>NZ_JAGGJU010000001.1 GCF_017873095.1 Heterorhizobium halophytocola
CCGGGCATCTCCCCCTCAAGGGGGGAGATCGGCTGGCGGCAGCCGCTCGGCACGCGGATGAGCGATGCGGACGGTGTAGGCGTCGAAATAACCTCCATTGCCAATTGCGATGGCGAACCCTGGAGCTGTGAATGGGGCAGCAGCCAGCACCCCACCCGCCGAAAGACGCAGTGGTCGCCGCGGACTCCACTGATCTCCCCCCTTGAGGGGGAGATGTCCCGAAGGGACAGAGGGGGGTGCCTCGCCACAAAGACTGCCGCTTCGGATTGGCGACCAGAAGCAAAGGGAGCGCGAAGCGGGAACCGTCAGCGTGCCCCGCTACCCCCCTCTGCCCTGCCGGGCATCTCCCCCTCAAGGGGGGAGATCGGCTGGCGGCAGCGGCTCGGCAGGCGGATGAGCGGTGCGGACGGAGGAGGCGTCGAAATAACCTCTGTTGAAAAGCGCGATGAAAGCTGGGGCAGCAGCCAGCACCCGCCCCGCCGAAAGACACAGCAGCCGCAGCAAGCTCCACTGATCTCTACCCTTGAGGGGGAGATGTCGCGGAGCGACAGAGGGGGGTGTCTGGCCGAGATGTCCAGGACGCCCGCGCGACGATGGGGGGACCGTTGAGCCAATCCGAGACCGCCCGGGCGGAAAGCCCCGCCATTCTGGTCGAGATCCTCACCGCGCTGGGCTCCACGCCGCGCGAAGCCGGGGCGTTCATGCTGGTCTCAGACAGCGGCATCTCGGGCACGATCGGCGGCGGGCAGCTGGAATTCATGGCGATCGACCATGCGCGCCGGATGCTGGCGGGCGAGGCAGTGAGCGGAACGCTCGACATTCCGCTCGGCCCCGAGATCGGCCAGTGCTGCGGCGGGCGCACCGTGCTCGGCTTCCGGCCGGTCGATGCAGCCGTGGCGGCGGAGGTCGCATCACGGCAGCAGGCCGAGCGTGCGCTCCGGCGGGACGTGTGGCTGTTCGGGGCCGGCCATGTCGGGCTGGCGCTGGCAGCTGCCCTCCGCCCCCTGCCCTTTGCCGTCACCGTGGTCGAGACCCGGCGCATCGATCCGGCGGACCTGCCTAAAGGCATGCCGCTGCGGACCGTGGCCATGCCCGAGGCCGAAGTCGCCGGCATCCGGCCGGGCGGCGCCGCGGTGATCCTCACGCATGACCATGCCCTCGATTTCCTGATCGGGCGGGCGGCGCTGGAACGTCCGGATCTCCCCTATGTCGGGATGATCGGCTCGGCGACCAAGCGCGCCACCTTCCGGTCCTGGCTCGCCCGCGAGGCGGCAGCGCCCGGCCTGATCGACCGTCTGGTCCTGCCGATCGGCGGCAGCGCCGTGCGCGACAAGCGCCCGGCGGTGATTGCGGCCCTGGTGGCAGCCGAACTGATCGCAACGCTCCTGACAGACAGTTCCTGATGCTCCTTCGAACGCGCGCGGGCCGAAAGCCCTCTCGCGGCAGCCGCCGGTCATGCGGCACATGTCGCAGCCGCGACGGCCCGTCGAGAACCGATCCGGCCAGCGGCGCGCTCACCGCTCCGTTGCGATCGCGCCCAACATACGACGCGACGCCACCTGCCGGACGACGCCCCGGCGGTTAAGCGACAGGGCGTGGAAAGCCCGATTACCGCGCCGCAGTCCTGTAGCCTACGATCAAGGGAACGGCGAAGCAGCGGGGGCAAGAGCCGCAGAGCCCATGCCGGGCAACACAATGTGCCACCCGCGGCGAAAAACCAGGACGTCGGCGCAACTCCTCGCCCGTACCGCTCAGCGGTGATAGCGGCCGGCCGGGCGGCGGGATGCCGTCTGCCAGAAGGCGTCCCGCCGGTTGCGCGGCAGGCGCGCGCAAAGGCCGACATCGCGGCGCAGCGCGTCCGGCAGGTCGGCGATCCTGTCGCGGCGGCCGACCATGGCGGGCCGACCGCGCAACAGCCGCAACCTGCCGGTCGACATGGCGCGCAGGCGCCCCTTGCAAAGCGGCGTCAAGAACGCCGAGACCGCCCGGCCAAGGGACATGACGAAAGACATGGCATCAGCATTTGCGGCGGGCATGGTCGCCTCCACATCACGGTTGAACATCGATGTCACATGCGTCCTACAAAGCATTGGATTGCAGGGAAATTCCAATTCAACTACAGTCGTCATCGATCAAGAGAACTTATCGATGAAACTGTCCCGCACCTTCCCGCTGAATGCCCTCAGGGTCTTCGAGGCCGTCGCGCGGCTGCAGAATTTCACCCGCGCCGGCCAGGAACTGGGCATGACCCAGACGGCGGTGAGCTACCAGATCCGGCTGCTCGAGGATTATCTCGGCGCACCGGTCTTCGTGCGCAAGCCACGCCAAATCGCGCTGACCGAGATCGGCGAGGACCTGCTGCCCAAGGTGGCGGACGCCTTCAATCTCCTCGGCGAGGCGATGGGCCGCGCCCGTAAGACGATCGACGGGACGCTGGAGATCAAGGCGATCCCGACCTTCGTCTCGCACTGGCTTGCCCGGCACCTGCGCGATTTCCAGCTGAAGCATCCCGACATCGAGGTCTCGCTGATGCGTCTCGGCGGACGGAACCCCGACTTTCGCAGCCTCGAGGCGGATGTGGCGATCTACTGGGAGCCGGGCGACGAGCCCGACATCTCCTATGTCGACCTGATCAATCCCTATTATACGCCGCTGCTCAGCCCGGCCCTCGCCGCCAGCGTCGGCGGGATCCGCGAACCGGCCGATCTGCTGCGGCTGCCGCTGATCAGCCCCCATGATGCATGGTGGCGGACCTGGTTCGAGGCGGCCGGCGTCACGCTGCCTGTGCCGGCGACCAGCGACCGCAATGTCTTTACCTCGCAGGACCTGGAGGCGAGCGCAGCCCTTGCCGGCCAGGGCGTGGCGATCATCTGTCCCTTCTTCGTGCCCGACGAACTGGCCACCGGCCGTCTCGTCCAGCCCTTCGAACTGACGCTCCAGGCGCCCCACCCGATCAGGCTCGCCTATCGCACGCGCCAGCGCAATGCACCGAAGATCCGTGCCTTTGTCGACTGGATCAGCAGAAGGATTGCCGAGGATATAAGGAACCGCCCGGCCTGAAGCGGTCCCAGGAAAGGACCCTGTTCGGGAAAATCCACGGCGCGGACAGGCCGCCGGTCGCTTTCCGGTCGGCCGCGGCGCGGACGACCCTCGGCAATCCCCGGTTCGCGTCGTCGCTGCAGTGGCAGCACGTCCAGCTCGATTTTCTACCGGCGCCAGCCGATAAAACTGCCCTTCCAGGCACCCAGCCCCGTGCCAAGGGACGGAACAATTCCGGCAGAAAGGCACGTATGGCATCGTCCATGCCGCACATCCGATCTTCGACAAGATGCGTTCAGGCTGGGGCTATTCAATCGGATTGCGATGAGGCGCAGCGATTTGGATGCATCAATCAAGACTACTTGCGCATAAACCGGCGCGCGATGCATCAGAAGGCGCGCGACGCATCAGAATGAGACACTTTCATCATCGCGACAGGTCAAGGCAGGCGCATCGACCCCGCTGTGAAGGCGGCAGAACCGGGCCTTTGCGAGCCTCAGAGCCCGGAGCGCAGCGGAGAACGGCCACCCGCGAACGGCGTCGCGGCGTCACTTGCCTCCGCCTCCCGGCCCCGTCCCCGCAGCGGTCGCCCCTCGGCAAGCCCGATATCGCGCCGCTGATGCAGGCTCAGCTCCTCCAGCACGACGCGCCGGCCGGAGACGCGCCGGCTCTCCCCGTCGCTTGCCGGCGCGTGGCCGAAAAAAGCCGACAGAAATCCATGCAGATCATGGGTCATGACACGCTCCCATCCTCTATTACGTTGACTTGAATTCATGTTTGCTGGGACAAAATGGTCGCTGCTGCGATAGCTTGCCAATGAAACATTCGCCTGCATGGATGAGTAGGACTTATGCATGAAGCTGACCCGGCAACTGCCGCTGAATGCGCTGAAGGTATTCGAGGCCGCGGCCCGGCAGCTGTCCTTCACCAAAGCCGGCGCGGAACTCGGCATGACCCAGACGGCCGTCAGTCACCAGATCAGGCTGCTGGAGGAGCGGCTCGGCGAAGCGCTGTTCCTGCGCCGTCCCAGGCAGGTGGTGCTGACCGAAGCCGGAGCGGCCCTCGCGCCGAAGGTGACCGAGGCTTTCGACACGCTGGAAGAGGCGCTCGCCGCCTTTGCCACGGAGCGCCAGACCGTGCTGCACATCCACGCCAACCCCACTTTCGCCTCGCAGTGGCTCGCCCATCGCATCGGCGTCTTTCAGGTCAGGCATCCCGACATCACCGTGCGGCTCAGCGTCGAGAACAAGACCACGGATCCGGCAAAGAACAATATCGACGTCGTCTTCTACCCTGGGCGGGGCGACCGGGCGGGCATCGTCAGTCACCGCATCCTGCCGGTGACCTTCACGCCGATGCTCTCGCCGGCACTGGCAGACAGCGTCGGCGGCATCCACACGCCGGCAGACCTGCTGAAGCTCAGGATCATCGATCCCGGCGATCCCTGGTGGAAGACCTGGTTCACCGCGGCCGGCCTGCCGGACGTGGACCTGAGCGGGCGGCCACGCAGCCAGATGGGCGTCCAGGCCTTCGAGGCAAAGGCTGCCGTCAACGGCAGCGGCGTGGCGATCCTGACGCCGGAACTCTATCCCGACGACATGGCCCTGAACCGCCTGTACCAGCCCTTCGATCTCGTCTGCCGCGATGGCCACCACTATTGCTGGGGCTATCCCGAGGCGCGCCGCAACGCCGCCAAGATCCGCCTGTTCCGCGACTGGATGGCGGACCAGAAGATGGCAGGGGCGCACCAAGGAGCCTGATCAGAGCCAAGGTGGCGGTCCCTCGATCGGGTACCAGGGCTCCTCCGTCGCCCCGCCACCGTGCGCGCGGCGCGCGCGGCCCTCCTCCAGCCCGATATCGCGCCGGACATGCGCGTCCAGTTCGGCAAGTCGGGTGCGCGCCTGGCGCGAGTGGCGATCGCAAGCGGCTGTGCCGGCCGGACGGAAAAACGACAATAGAAACCCCTGCAGGCCATGGATCACGGCATGCTCCTCTCCCGGCTGGAGCCGGCAATGATTTGATGACTGGAAAAGTGTATTGCCCGGGATTACGCTATGTTTCCAACGAAACATTCGTCTGTATGGATCAGTGAATTTCATTCATGAGCGCCTTGCCGAACTTGCCGCTGAACGCCCTGCGCGCCTTTGAGGCGGCTGCCCGCCACCTGAGCTTCACGCGGGCCGGAGAGGAACTGGGGCTCACCCAGACCGCCGTCAGCTATCAGATCAAGATGCTGGAGCAGGCGCTCGGCGTGCCGCTTTTCCTGAGGCGGCCGCGCCAGGTGATGCTGACCGAAGCGGGCGCCGAACTGGCACCGCGCATCCGGATCGCCTTCGACGCCATGTTCGAGGCGATATCGGCGGTCGGCGCCCGGGCGAGCGAGACGCTGACCATCCATTCGACCGCCACCTTCGCCCAGCAATGGCTGTCGCGCCATATCGGCGCCTTCCAGCTACAGCACCCGAAGATCGCGGTGCGGATCGAGAGTTCTTCCAATACCGTCGATTTCAGCCGCGAGACCGGCGACGTGGCGATCCGCTGGGGCAAGGGCGATTGGCCCGCAATGCGCCGCCACCGGATCATGCGGCTCGATTTCACCCCGATGCTGAGCCCGGCGCTCGCACCACCCGGCAGTCTTGCGGCACCTGCCGATCTCCTGGCCCTGCCGGTCGTGAGCGCCGGCGATCTTTGGTGGAAACAGTGGTTCGAGACGGCCGGCGCCGATGCCAGCGCGCTTGACCACCTGCCGCACAACCAGTTCGGCACGCAGCTGATCGACGCCGGCGTGGCCGTGGCCGGCCAGGGGGTCGCGATCCTCAATCCGCAGCATTTTGCCGAGGATGTCGCCGCCAACCGGCTCTACCAACCCTTCGCACTCACCTGCAATGACGGCCGCGACTACTGGCTCGTCTATCCCGAAAGCCGGCACAATGCGCCGAAGATCCGGGCATTCCGCGACTGGCTGCTCGGCCTGCTGCCGGAAATCGCGGACTAGCCCCCTGCGACCGTGGTGAGCACATCGATCGGTGGGGGAGACAGGCGCTGACGCGCGGCGAAGGTGCGCAAACCGGCGGCGGCACTGGCCGGACGGCATCCCGGCCGCCCGTGGCCATCGGATTCTCTCGGGGCCTCGTGCCGACCTGTTTTGCCGTGGGCCACGACAGCCTGGATCAAGGCCCGCGCGCTAGTCGTGTTATCATCCCTGTCCATCCGCAAAGGCGTTGATTGTCCCCATGCATCCCTCCCGCCCGACGGCCGCCCTCGACCTGCTGAAGCAGCTGAGCCCCGCCAGATCGCAGATGGCGGACAGTCCGCAGAAAGCCTTCGCGACGACGACCGAACCGCTGAAGCGGCAGGCGTTGGGGGCGCGCGCCAGGGGCGATCATGCGCGGGCAGCAAACCTTCTGAGCCAGGCGGTCGCCGCCGCGCCGACGGAGCCGGAGCTGCTGTTCCTGCAGGGTGTGGCGCTCTACGAGCAGGGGCTGACCGAGCTTGCCTTGCCGGTCATGCGCCAGACCCTGGCGATGTCGCCCGACAATCCTTCGGTGCTTGCCAATCTCGGCCGCATCCTCGTCGATCTCGGCGAGGATGCCGAGGCGGAGAGCGTGCTGGAACGCGCGCTCACGCATGCGCCCGACGAGACCGCCGCCATCCGCGCGCTGGCCGTGCTGAAGCGCGACCGCGGCTGCACGCAAAGGGCAGACGATCTCTGGCAGCGGCTGCTGGCGCTGCGGCCCGGCGACGGCGAGGCCAATTACAATCTCGTCCACGCCCCCCATTATCGGCCGAGCGACATGCATGTCGAGCTGATGGAGAGCTATGCCGACATTGCCCACGATCCGAACGAGCGGACCATGCTGGCCTTCGCGCTGTTTCGCGCCCATGAGAAGCGCGGCGCGATCGAAAGGGCCTTTGCTTGGCTGCAACGCGGCAACGCGCTGATGCGCGCGCGCCAACCCTATCACCCCGAGCCCGAGCGCCAGGCATTCGCGGCCCTGAAGACCCATTTCCACGCGGGCTTTTTCGACGGGCTGCCGGCGACAGCCGCCGGCGATCCGATCTTCATCGTCGGCATGCCGCGCTCCGGCACCTCGCTGGCCGAACAGATCCTGGCAAGCCATCCGGACGTCCACGGCGCCGGCGAGCGGCCGGACATGGTGCGGCTTGTCGGCCGGTATCTGACGTCATCGGGCGACGGGGCACTTTCGCTCGAGGGCTTTGTGCCCGGTTCTCCAAAAGCCCGGGCGATGGCGCAGGACTATCTGCACACGATCGCGGCGCAGCGCGGCGGCGCGCCCCATGTCACCGACAAGATGCCGCTCAATTTTCGCTTCATCGGCATCATCAAGACTCTGTTTCCGGCAGCGAGGATCATTCACTGCACCCGCAAGCCGATCGAAACCTGCATGTCGATCTATGCCAGCATGTTCGGCTCGGACGGAAACCGTTTTGCCAATGATCTGAACGATCTGGGCGAATATTATGGCAATTATGTCGAGCTGATGCGCCATTGGGACGCCGTGCTCGGCGAGGCCCATATCCTGCGTTTCGACCTCGATTGCCTGCGCGCCGACCAGGAAGGCGAGACCCGCCGGCTGCTCGCCTTCTGCGGGCTCGACTGGAACGAGGCCTGCCTGTCGTTCGAACAGACCGAGCGCAGCGTCAAGACCCTGTCGGCCACCCAGGTGCGCCAGCCGCTGGACCGCCGACCGGACAAGCGCTCGGTAACCTTCCGCTCCCACCTGAAACCGCTCGAAGACAGCTTGCGCAAGGTCGGCATCGATCCTCAGCGTTTCGGCTAGAGGCCTGCGGCAAGAGGCTGCTGCTGCTCAAAACCCCATATCCGGCGCATAGAAGCAGCGCGGGGTATTCTCGTCGGGAAACAGGCAGAGATGGTATTCGCTGTCATGCGACTTGCGGGCACGATCCTGCGGCCCGTGGAAGATGTGGGCATGGGTGGCGAGACGGTGATCGCCGGGCGCCAGCGTCACCTTGTAGCCACCCTGGATGATGCTGACGGACTTGGAGGGGATCTGCTGGCAGTCGCCGCTATGGCCGTCGCCGTTGCAGCAATAGGAATCGTAGCGCCAGCCGGTCCGCGCCTCATGGGCCGGAACGCTGGATGCGCAGAGCGAGAGGACGGCAGTCAAAAGCACACGCATGGCGGTGTCTCCCTTGGAAACCTCCGCCATCAACGCAACCACCTTCTGGCGGAACTGCACAATCAGAATAGGCTAAAACAATAATGGCCGCTTGCAAATCCCCGGGATATCGCAATGCACAATGAATATCCCTGACGACGGCGGCGAAACGGTGAAATGCGGCACTCCCCTCTTTCCTTGGCCGGCATTCTTGGACAAGGTTAGCCGGTGGACGGCAGGAAAAGAGGTGCCCGATGTATGAATTCGCCATCGCCTGGGAATGGCTGGCCTTTGCCGTGCGCTGGCTGCACGTCATCACCGCCGTCGCCTGGATCGGTTCCTCCTTCTACTTCATTGCGCTCGATCTCGGCCTGACCAAGCGCGACGGCATGCCCGACGGCGTCTCCGGCGAGGAGTGGCAGGTGCATGGCGGCGGCTTCTACCATGTGCAGAAATATCTGGTGGCGCCGGCCTCGATGCCGGAACATCTGACCTGGTTCAAATGGGAGAGCTGGATCACCTGGATCTCGGGCTTTGCCATGCTCTGCGTCGTCTACTATGGCGGCGCCGATCTCTTCCTCATTGACCATCATGTGCTCGATCTCGCGCCCTGGCAGGCGATCGGCCTTTCCATGGCGTCCCTGGCGCTCGGCTGGGTAATCTACGACCTGCTCTGCAAGTCGCCGCTCGGCCACAGCACCTGGGGGCTGATGGCGGTGCTCTATCTGGTGCTGGTCGCCATGGCCTGGGGCTATGTGCATGTCTTCACCGGCCGCGCCGCCTTCCTGCATCTGGGCGCCTTTACCGCGACGATAATGTCGGCCAACGTCTTCTTCATCATCATCCCCAACCAGAAGATCGTCGTTGCCGACCTGATCGCCGGGCGCAAGCCGGACCCGGAATATGGCCGCATCGCCAAGCAGCGCTCGCTGCACAACAACTACCTGACCCTGCCGGTGATCTTCTTCATGCTGTCCAACCATTATCCGCTGGCCTTCGGCACGGCCTATAACTGGATCATCGCGGCGCTGGTCTTCCTGATGGGCGTCACCATCCGCCACTGGTTCAACACCACCCACGCCCGCAAGGGACGCCCGACCTGGACCTGGATCGTCACGCTGCTGCTGTTCATCGTGATTGCCTGGCTGTCGACGGTGAAGACGGACGTGCCGGAAGACGCGGTGTCCGCGCTGTCGCCGACGCAGCAGCGGTTTCTGGCCGACGCCCATTTCGATGCGGCCCGCGACGTCATCCAGTCGCGCTGTTCGATGTGCCATGCGGCCGAACCGGTCTGGGACGGGGTCGCCCGGGCGCCGAAAAACGTGATGTTCGAGACCGACGACGAGATCGCCGCCCATGCGCGCGAGATCTATCTGCAGGCCGGCCGCAGCCACGCCATGCCGCCCGGCAATGTGACCGAGGTCACACTCAGGGAAAGGGCCGTGCTGACCGCCTGGTATGAAAGCGCAATGCAGGACGAGACCACGCAATGACATCGACCCTCTACCGTGGCCGGCTGCTCTCCTTTCGCCGCGCGCCCCGCGATGCGCATGATCACGACAGCTATCTCTTCGAGGAAGATGGCGGCCTGCTGGTCGAGAACGGGATGATCGTCGCCATGGGGGATTTCCAGGCAGTGCGGGCCGACGCGGCAGACGACGTCGAGGTCATCGACCACCGTCCGCACCTGATCCTGCCCGGCCTGATCGACACCCATGTGCATTTCCCGCAGATGCAGGTGATCGGCTCCTACGCCGCCAACCTGCTGGAATGGCTGGACACCTATACTTTCCCGGAGGAATGCCGTTTCGTCGAGACCGCGCATGCGACCCGGATCGCCACGCAGTTCTTCGACGAGTTCTTCCGTCAGGGGACGACGACGGCGGTCGCCTATTGCTCGGTGCACAAGGCCTCGGCCGACGCCTTCTTCGCCGAGAGCCTGAAGCGTGGCAGCCTGATGATCGCCGGCAAGGTGATGATGGACCGCGGCGCACCGCAGGGCCTGCTGGACACCGCACAGATCGGCTATGACGAGACGCGCCAGGTGATCGCCGACTGGCATGGCCGCGGCCGCAACCATGTCGCCATCACGCCCCGCTTTGCCATTACCTCGACGCCGGAGCAGATGGGCGCCGCGCAGACCCTGGCGCGCGAATTCCCCGATCTCTACATCCAGACGCATCTGTCGGAAAACCGCGACGAGATCGCCTATACCTGTTCGCTCTACCCGGACGCGGCCGACTATACCGATATCTACGATCGCTACGGTCTGCTCGGGCAGAAGAGCCTGTTCGGCCATGCGATCCACCTGTCGGAACGCGAGGCGGATGCGCTGTCGGACAGCGGCTCGGTGCTGGTCCACTGCCCGACCTCGAACCTTTTCCTCGGCTCCGGCCTGTTTCCGATGCGCACATATCAGCGCCGCGACAAGCCACTCAGGATCGCGGTCGCCACCGATATCGGCGGCGGCACCAGCTATTCCATGCTGAAGACGCTGGATGAAGCCTACAAGATCCAGCAGTTGCTGGGCGAGCGCCTGAACCCGCTGGAAAGCGCCTACATGATGACCCGCGGCAATGCCGAGGCGCTGTCGCTGGAAGACCGCATCGGCACGCTGGAGCCCGGCACCGACGCCGATTTCATCGTCGTCGATTCCGCCGCCACCCCGGCGATGAAGCTGCGAATGGAGACCGTGCGATCGATCGGCGAGGAACTGTTCCTGCTGCAGGCGCTCGGGGACGACCGGGCGATCGCCGAAACCTATGTGGCGGGCCGGCCGATGAAGAGCGTGGCCGGCGGGACGGACTGATGCTGGTCAATCTGAGCCTCGGCACGCTGATGATCTCGGTAACGGTGGTAATCCACACCTTCGGCCTGATTGGCATCACCTATGCCATGGGCCGGATCACCGCGCTGTTTCGCAACCGCCAGCATCGCAGCCGCATCCTGGCGATGAACACGGTGGTTCTCGGCGTCTTCGGCGTGCTGACGGCGGAAATCTGGTTCTGGGCGATGTGCTACCACCTGATCGGCTTCACCGGCAGCTTCGCCGACGCGCTCTATTTCGCCACCATCACCTTTTCCACCGTCGGCTATGGCGACATCGTGCCGCCGGAGGAATGGCGGATGCTGGCCGCACTGGAAGGCATCAACGGCTTCCTGCTGATCGGCTGGTCCACCGCCTATCTCGTCACCGCCGGCATCCGCGTCGGGCCGTTCCGGTCCGGCGAGCATTTCTGACCCTCTCCCTCCCCTGTCCGGATCCCCTGCCCATGCCCCCCGTCCTTGAAATCGCCGACCTCAAGCAACAGGCGCGCAGGCGCGTGCCGAAGCTGTTCTTCGACTATGTCGATTCCGGCTCCTATACCGAATCCACCTACCGGGCGAATGAGGAGGACTTTCGGGCGATCCAGTTTCGCCAGCGGGTGATGGTCGATGTCTCCAGCCGCTCGCAGGCCTCGACCATGATGAGCGAGCCCGTCAGCATGCCGGTCGGTCTGGCGCCCACCGGGCTTTGCGGCATGCAGCGTGCCGACGGCGAGATCCTCGCCGCAAAGGCCGCGGAAGCCTATGGTGTGCCCTATATCCTCTCGACGATGAGCATCTGCTCGATCGAGGACGTCGCGGCGCACACGACGAAGCCCTTCTGGTTCCAGCTCTACGTGATGCGCGACCGCGATTTCGTCCGCGCGCTGATCGAGCGGGCGCGCAAGGCGAAATGCTCGGTGCTGGTGCTGACCGTCGACCTGGCGATGATGGGCCAGCGGCACAAGGACAGGCGCAATGGCCTGAGCGCCCCGCCGCGGCTGATCCCCCGCCACCTGATGCAGATGGCCATGCGGCCGGGCTGGTGCCTCAACATGGCGACCACGAGGCGCTGGACCTTCGGCAATATCTACGGCCATGTGAAGGAGGTGACCGATCTCGCCACCCTGAACGACTGGACGATGCGCCAGCACGACGACAGCCTGACCTGGGCCGATGTCGCCTGGATCAAGGAACAGTGGGGCGGCCCCTTGATCGTCAAGGGCGTGCTCGACCCCGACGACGCGCTGGCCGCGGTCGATGCCGGCGCCGACGGGGTGATCGTCTCCAACCATGGCGGACGCCAGCTCGACGGCGCGCCCTCGACCATCTCCGCTTTGCCCGCCATCGTCTCGGCCGTCGGCGACAGGACACAGGTCTTCATCGACAGCGGTATCCGCTCCGGCCAGGACGTGCTACGGGCCTTGGCGCTCGGCGCAAAGGGCACCTTCATCGGCCGTGCCTTCCTCTGGGGGCTTGCCGCCCGGGGCCAGCCGGGCGTGACGCTGGCGCTCGACATCATCCGCAGGGAAATGGACGTGACCATGGGCCTGTGCAGCCGCCCTGCGATTGCCGATATCGACGGCAGCATGCTGATGGGGGCGTGAGGCCTCAGCCGACCCAACCGGTGGACAAGACCGCCGCCCAGTCTTCGAAGCCCCGGGAGCGGGCAATCTTGGCGGCCGCCAGATTGTCGTAGGGCACCTGGCGGAAGGTCGGCTGGAAACCGCGCGGCGTCTTTTCCACGATCGCATAGCAGGCGAAGGGCGTTCCCTGCTGCATGAGGTGATCGACGGGCTTGTGATAGGCAAAGCCCGGACAACCGACACTGCCGGGATTGACCACCAGCCGGCTGCCGCTCAGCAAGACCGCCCGCTGGATGTGGGTATGGCCGCACAGGATCAGCGGATAATCGACGCCAACCGCCTGCTGCTCGATGAATTCCCGCGACGCCATGTGAAAATGCCCGTTCGGCGACAGCGTCTCCAGCCAGCCTGTGACATCATCCGATGGCGTCGCGTGGCACAGCAATACCTCCTCGCGAAACATCGAAAGCGTCAGCGGAAGCTGGTGCAGCCAGTCGATGTCCGTCTTTGAAAGCAGCGGATGGGCCGGGCGTTCCCAGTCGCCCGTCGCGTCCTCGAGCAGGGCGCGGTCGTGGTTGCCCCGGACGGTCGGAAGGTCGAGCGGACGCAAGATATCGGCAGTCTTTCCCGCATCGACAGGTCCGGAAAAGACGTCGCCGAGATTGACGATGTGGCGGATGCCCAGACCTTCGATATCGGCCAGCACCGCCTGAAGCGCCAGGTGGTTGCCGTGGATGTCGGCGATCGCTGCGAACCGCATGGCAGTCCTCCCTCGCATTTCCAGAAAAAGTGCAGTCGCGGTTTTCCGTCCGGAAATGCGTATACGCAAAAAGCTGGGGCACGTCCGGTGAACGCGTGTTACCGGACAACTCTAGCGGATGAACCCGTCCTTCAGCCCGCTCGCCCATTCCGGGCGACCATTGTCGCGGGCAAGATCGGACATGGCCATATTGTCGTATTCGACCTGCTGGAAGGCGATGTGCCAGTGGTTGTCGATCTTGTCGCAGATGACGTAGCAGGCGCGCGGGTGGCCGACCTCGACCTTGTGCGGCACCGGCATGTCGTCGTCATAGGCCGGGCAGCCGACGCTGCCCGGATTGACCACCAGACGCCCATCGGAAAGACGGGCCGAACGCGCGATATGGCTGTGGGCGCAGAGGATCAGGCTTTCGCCGATGCCGCGCGCCAGCCGCTCCACCTCTTCCATCACCTGCGGGCGAATATTGCCGTCGCTGTCGACGGTTTCGAGAAAATAGACATCGTCGTCCTGCGGCGTCGCGTGACAGAGATAGACCTCGTCCAGGAACACCCTGTCGAAAGGCAGCGCCCGCAGCCAGGCAAAGGCCGCCGCGTCCAGCTGGCCATGGGCATGCGCATCCGACGGTCCAAGTGTGTCGACCGGGTTCTCGACGAGATAGCGGTCGTGATTGCCGCGCACGGTCGGGATATCGAGATCCTTCAGGATCGCGAAGGTGCGGTCGGCCCTGAGCGGCCCGGAGAAACAGTCGCCGAGATTGACGATCCGGTCGATGCCCTGGCCGGCGATATGGTCGAGGACCGCCCGCAGCGCCAGATCATTGCCATGAATGTCGGCGATGGCGGCAAACCGCATCTCAGCTGCCCCGATAGGTCGAATAGCCATAGGGCGAAATCAGCAGCGGCACATGGTAATGTGCCGTCGTGTCGGAAATGCCGAAGCGGATCGGAATAACGTCGAGAAAGGGCGGATCGGCGAGCGTGATGCCGACGCGCTTCAGATAGTCGCCGGCATGAAAGATCAGCTCGTAGGTGCCGACCTGGAATTCGTCGCCCACCAGGATGGCGCCGTCGTCGATCCGGCCGTCGTCATTGGTGACCACGGTGCGGATCAGCTCCGGCTCCTCGCCGCGCATGCGCACCAGCTGGATCTTCATGCCCCTCGCCGGCCGGCCGAGCGCGGTGTCGAGCACATGGGTGGTGAGACCGGTCATAGATGCGGCTCCAGAATGGTGAAAGGCTCCTCGAAGAAGAACTCCTCCAGATTGTTGCCCGGCCCGTCACGGTCGACGACGAGAAAGTCGCAGACCCCGCCGATCGCCATCAGCGGATGGTGCCAGACATTGCGGTGATAATTGACGCCCTGCCCCGGTCTGGCAAGGAAAACCTGCGGCCGGCCGGGCCGGCCCTCGTCATCGGCCGACACCGCGACCAGGAACGGCCGGGCCGACAGCGGCGAAAAGCTCTGGCTGCCGAGCGGATGACGCTCCATCATGGTGACCGCATAGGGAAAGCTGCGCGGCTGACCACGAAAGATGTTGAGGATCACGCGGGCGCCCTCGCCCGTGACATCCGCCTGCGCCAGCCCGTGAAACCGCTCGGTCGTGCCGCCATTGATCAGCCGGACGGTCGCCGGATCGGCCTCGATCACCGCGCCGAACGGGGCGAAGGTCGCGGCCGAGAGCGGCGCGATGGACAGGAGGTCGGGCACGGTCATTCTCCCTGGATATGAATGTCGAGCATGGCGTCGATCTGGGTGACAGATCACGCGTCTGGTTTTTGGCAGCATCGTAGACGCGCTCCAGATCTATCTCGAAATAGCCATGCGCCATGCGGTTGCGCATGCCCCGCATCATCGACCAGGCTATCTCCGGGTGATCGGCAACGAAATCGGGCGCTGTGTTGAGAAGCTCGATGGCCGTTTCCAGCGTCATCAGCAGGGTCATTCCGACCGCCCGCTGTACCAGTACATCGGAAAGAAAGTCGTCCCGGCCGATATCGGCGACCATGTCGCACGCCTCCTGTGCCGTGGTGCGCATTCTCCTCAACAGGAAAACGATCCGCTCGGCCGCGATCATATGGCGACGGCTTCCGACAGGATCCGGCCGCGCAACTCCTGTGGGACCTCGCGCACGGTCATCACCTGCACGGGTGTCGGCTTGAGCAACTGTTCCAAATCATCGAGCAAGCCACCGAGATCGAGCAGCGTGGCCTCAGGCAGGGCATCGACGAGAATGTCGAGATCGCTGTGCTCGCCGTCCTCGCCGCGGGCAACCGAGCCGAAGACACGCGGGTTTACCGCCTTGTGACGCAGGGTCACGGCGCGGATCGCTGCGCGATTCTTCTCAAGCACTTCCGACGGTTTCATCACCTCGATCTCCTGTCTGCAGTATAGGCGAGCGGGCCGATCCGTAAAGCGGCATCAGGCGTCGAAGACCATCAGCAGATTGTCGGAGCGCCAGTGTTTGCCGGGATCGACATAGGCGCCGGCAATGCGCCCGCCCATGGCCTGATAGAAGGCGATCGCCGGATCATTGCCGCGCACCACGCCGAGGCCGACGCCGCGCGCACCTTGCGCCAGAAGCAGCGCCTTGACGTGCTCGAGCAGCAGCCGACCGAGCCCCTGCCGCTTGACGTCCGGCGCGACATAGAGCGAACCGATCTCGGCCCGCCCTTCATAGACCGGCGGCGCCTGCAGCATGCCGGCACCGAAGCCGGCGATCCGGCCCGCCTGTTCGGCGACAATCACCGGGCTGTCGGCCAGGGCCTCGCGAATGCGCGCCTGCCAGAGCGGCAGGCGATAGGCCTCGGTCAGCGTTGCGACCGCGTGCGGCGGCGCCAGGTGACGATAGGTCTGGCGCCACACCGCCACATGGAGCGCGGCGATGGTTTCGGCGTCGGAAAGCGTGGCGGGGCGCAGGTAAAAGGAGGTCATGGGTACATGCCGGAGAGCTTGGACGGGATGTGGGGACTGAGGCGTGCCGATGCTCAAAAACGATGGCGGCGCGCATTCGCATCAGACCACGAACGCCGGCGGCTTGCCACGAAAAAAGGCGCCGGCTGACTGCCGGCGCCCCTTGCTATTCCAGTCCTTGCGGACCTTGTGGTTCCCCTGGAGGTAAGCCCTTTGGATCAGGCTGCGGCAGAGGCAGCCGTCGGGACTTCCGAGATCGTCTTCAGAACCTGCGAGGCGATGGCATAGGGGTCGCCCTGCGAGTTCGGACGGCGATCTTCCAGGTAGCCCTTGTAGCCGTTGTTGACGAAGGAATGCGGAACGCGGATCGAGGCGCCACGGTCGGCGATGCCGTAGGAGAACTTGTTCCACGGCGCCGTTTCGTGCTTGCCGGTCAGGCGCAGATGGTTGTCCGGACCGTAGACCGAGATGTGGTCTTCGAGATTGGCTTCGAACTGCGCCATGAGCTTTTCGAAATAGTCCTTGCCGCCCACTTCGCGCATGTACTGCGTCGAGAAGTTGCAATGCATGCCCGAGCCGTTCCAGTCGGTGTCACCGAGCGGCTTGCAGTGCCATTCGATGTCGACGCCATACTTTTCGCAAAGGCGAAGCAGCAGATAGCGGGCCATCCAGATCTGGTCGGCGGCCTTCTTGGAGCCCTTGCCGAAGACCTGGAATTCCCACTGGCCCTTGGCCACTTCGGCGTTGATGCCTTCGTGGTTGATGCCGGCTGCCAGGCACTGGTCGAGATGCTCTTCGACGATTTCGCGGGCGATCGAGCCGACATTCTTGTAGCCGACGCCGGTGTAGTATTCGCCCTGCGGAGCCGGATAGCCCTGCTCGGGGAAGCCCATCGGACGGCCGTTCTCGTAGAAGAAGTATTCCTGCTCGAAGCCGAACCAGGCACCGTCGTCGTCGAGGATCTCGGCGCGGGTGTTGGACGGATGCGGGGTGACGCCATCCGGCATCATGACTTCGCACATGACGAGCACGCCGTTGACGCGGGCCGGATCCGGATAAACGGCGACGGGCTTCAGCACGCAGTCGGAGCTGGAGCCTTCGGCCTGCATCGTCGAGGAGCCGTCAAAGCCCCACAGCGGGAGCTCGTCGAGGCCCGGGAACGTGTCGAATTCCTTGACCTGCGTCTTGCCGCGCAGATTTGCTACCGGCTTGTAGCCGTCGAGCCAGATATACTCGAGCTTGTACTTGGTCATGTTCTCTCTCTTTGGTCACGCGCCCTTTGACGGCGCTTCAGAGTTGCCGATTCTCCGCCGAGGCGGAAGAGTCGTTGGGTAAGCAAGCAGGTCCCGTGCCAAGTTCGGTCCGTTCGGCCGCCAACCGGCATAAAAATCATCAGACGCCCGAATTTGCAGCATTTTTTTAATCAGCTTGTCATCAAATGGGACAGGGACCCGGTGGGCCGCAAAGATTTTGGCCGGTCGCCGCTGCCTGTCGCGCGCTGGACAAAAACGCGGCACGGAAAAACACGCGCCAGCGAATGCACATAAATTAGGCATTCTGCACTTTCTGTGTGCATTCTCTTTAAATCTCGGCTATGGTGCGTCATCGACAGTGGATTGAACTCGGGAGGTTGAGCACATGACCACGGAAACGGTTCGAGAAACGGCAAAGATCTACGAATTTCCGATCAGGAGCCAACGGCGCCTGGACGACATGCGCACCCGCGAAATAGCGGGACGTCCGGTGATCTATGAAAGCTGCGCCGGCAGCTGGTATCACGAAGATGCCATCCGCGAGGCGGACAAGACCCGCAAGCAGTAATTCGGCAGAGCCTCTGACTGTCGCGGCGGGCCAAGCGTCCACGCCGCGACAGTCCTTCGAAACAGAACGGCACCTTATAACCGCGATCGCCCTGCGCTCGAAGGCACCCCCTCGACAGCACCCCAAGTTGCCGCCCCCGCAGCTGGCCAGGCGCGACCGGACGGCGCCCCGCAGCATAGCGTCCCGCAGCGGGCGACACCTCAACGCCACTGCTACCCCTACGCCACATCTGCTAGCCCCCCAATCGTATGATGGCCCCCCTCCGCATGACATATCGACGGAAAGCAGAACAAGGCGTAAATACCAAGACTATACGTTCGTCCAGGTTATTTACTACCAATTTAATGCGATACCGTACTTAGCGCGATAAAACTGACATTGCCTGCGGATGTAAACACAAGTCGACATGGGGTCTATACTTTCTCGGAAGCCCGGCCCGCCAGATCCCTGCGACACCACCCTGAATTTCACTCGCCACCCGAAATAACAATCCTGACGGGTCTTCTGCATCTGAATTTAGACTTCAAGGAGCACTTGAAATCGGTGAATCCACAAGGAAAAGCTTGAATTCGAAACAGTCGTAACAAGAACAGACCCAATTTTGGTCACGCGCTTTAAGCCAAAATTAACACACCGCTTCTATTTTTTAGTTGCATTAGCAATCTACCTAACCGCGCCATATGCCGGCTGGGGCCATCTGCCTGCCTCCGGACGCCAATTAAAAGGCCAAACGGGGCTCTGGACATCGCATCAACGATCCATTTCGGGTCGGAACGCTGGGGATACGGGGCCATTGCACCCCGCTGCATGACGCATATCCCAGGCGCGGGCTCCCGCGAGCCATGTCTCATGCCATCACTCTGCCCGACAAGGGGGGACAAATACGCTTCAGGCATTGCCGCCGGATCGTCCATAGACGGATCCGGTGATGCAGGCTGTCGGCGATCCCGTGTGCGCAGAGGACGGCGAAGATTTATCAACGTCACGGGATTCAACATGACCTCGATCATCGCAAACTTCAGCACTGCCCAGATTTCGAAGCTCTCGACCACCACGATCGCGTCTCTGACCACGGAAGACATGCAGGCCCTGACGGTCAATCAGGTCAAGGCCCTCAGCTCGACACAGATTTCGGCCCTGGACACGGATGACGTGGCTGTCCTCAGCGACGATCAGCTGAAGTCCATTTCCGTGAAGTCGATCTCCGGCCTGACGCTGGATCAACTCGGCGTTCTCGATGCCACCAAGATTGTCGATTTCTCCTCCGCCCAGGTGGCCGGCTTCTCCACCGCCCAGCTCGACGGACTGGATTCCGACCAGGTCACAGCGCTGACCAGCGACCAGGTCAAGGGCCTGACGGCAACGCAGGTCTCCGCCTTCACCTCGGAAGACATCAATCTCTTCACCACCGACGAAATTGCCGCCATCAGCACGAAGGCGATTTCGGGCCTTTCGACCGACGTGATCGCCAACCTGTCCACGGACAGCGTTGCCGCACTCGGCGCCAAGCAGATCGGCTCCCTGTCGACAACCCAGATCGCCTCGCTGACATCGGCTCAGACCGGCGCCCTGAGCTCCGATCAGGTCAAGGGCCTGACCGCCAAACAGGTCGCTGCCATCACCACGGACGCCATCGCAGCGCTTGGCGTCGAGGATCTCAGCAGTGCAGCGGTCGTCGGCCTCACCACGACACAGCTCGATACGCTGACCTCGGACCAGGTGACCGCCCTGACATCGACCCAGATCAAGGCTCTGTCTGCGACCCAGCTCGGCGCCTTCAGCTCGGATGACATCAACAGCTTCGAAACCGATGAAATCGCCGCGATCAGCAGCAAGTCCATCGCCGGCCTGACGACCGATGCCATCGCCAATCTCTCGGCAACCAATATCGCAGCCCTGACCTCCGCCCAGGTCGGCGCTCTGTCCTCGACGCAGATCGCGTCGCTGACCTCCACGCAGGTCGCAGGCCTCTCCTCCGACCAGGTCATGGGCCTGTCCTCCAAGCAGGTCTCGGCCTTCACCACCGATGCAATCGCGGTCCTCAGTGTCGAGAACCTCAGCAGCGCAGCGGTCACCGGTCTGACCACCACCCAGATCGATACGCTCGGCTCGGACCAGGTCACGGCCCTGACATCGACGCAGATCAAGGCACTCTCGGTTGCCCAGCTCGGCGCCTTCACCTCGGAAGACGTCAACAGCTTCGAAACCGACGAAATTGCAGCGATCAGCACCAAGGCGATCTCCGGGCTGTCGACCGACGTCATCGCCAATCTGTCGTCGGCGAGCGTCGGCGCCCTGAGCTCCGCCCAGATCACTTCGCTGACCTCGACCCAGGTCGGCGCTCTGACTTCGACCCAGGTCGGCGCCCTGACCTCCGATCAGGTCAAGGGTCTGACGGCCAAGCAACTGCCGGGCCTCACCACGGATGCGCTGTCCGCGCTGACCGTCGAGAACCTTACCAGTGCCGCTGCAGCCGGCCTGACGACGGGGCAGATCGATGCCCTGAGCGACGACCAGGTAACGGCATTGACCGCCACCCAGATCAAGGGCCTTTCGGCAACCCAGATCGAGGCCTTCTCGGTCGACGATATCAAGAAGTTCAGCACCGACGACATCGCGGCCATCAGCGTCAAGTCCATCGCCGGCCTGACGACCGACGACCTTGCCGGTCTGGACCATACCCAGATCGAAGCCTTCAGCTCCAGCCAGCTGCAGGCCATGAAGGACCCGCAGGTCGAAGCCGTCATCGCCGCCTATCAGGTGGTCTGATATCCGCAGCCGGCATGGCGAGAGCCATGCCGGCCTGACATTCCGGAGAAGATCCAGGCTCTTCGCCGCGCCGCCATCGGAGGAACGCTCAAACCCCGTTCCCGAGATCGCCGCGCGGCGAAGTGCGTTTCGCTACACGTCTCGGACCAAACGCGCATGATCGGCAAGGTCGGTGCGCACCTCGCCCCAGAGCGTCTCCAGGAAAAGGGCAGTCGCGGTTTCCGTCCGGACATGCGTAAAAACAGGAAAATGGAGCACGTCCAGTGAACGCGTGTTTACCGGACGTGCGCTCGTCCGACGGAGACGTCGGAACGCGCAACCGCAGCTTTTCAGCCCCGTCAGGCCATGTCCGGCAACAGGTCTCCCAGGCGCAGGGAGGCGATCTTCTCGACTTCGGCGCAGGCGGTGTCGAATTCGGCCTCCGCCGCATTGTCGATGCGATGTTCGAAGGCGGCAAGAATATCGGTCTTGGTCAGCCCCTTCACCGCGATGATGAAGGGAAAGCCGAATTTTTCCACATAGGCGGCATTGAGCGCGGTGAAGCGGGAGAATTCCGCATCGCTCAGCCGATCGAGGCCCGCACCGGCCTGCTCGCGGCGGCTGTCTTCGGTCAGCCCGCCGGCCACCGCCAGCCTGCCGGCAAGATCCGGGTGCGCATTCAGCACACCGAGCCGTTCGTCATGGCTGGCGGCGCGAAACATACGGGTCAGGGCGGCATGAACGCCGCCGGCAGTCAGCGGTGCCTCGACCAGACCGGCATCGAAGGCACGGTCGGCCAGAAACGGAGAATGTTCGAAGACGCCGCCGTAAAGGGCGACGAAGTCAGCTTTGTCCATGGGTTCACAACCGGGCTGAAATTGATCCTGACTGAGGACGATGACTAGCCGACCGCTCCCGGCTTGTCGAGGCGGCCCGGCCCGCCGCCGGGTCGGCTCTGGCGTTGCGGTCGCGTGCCCGGCGAAAAATCGGCCATGAGTGAACCTTGGCGGCCGCAGCGCGCACTTATGTCCGGCAACAACCAATCGCGACACATCAAAGGAAAAACGTCATGCCCAAAATCGGCGGCAAATCATATCCGGACAAGATCAGTGACATCCTCAAGGACAAGGACTTGCTGGAGGCATTCGAAAAATGGGCGCATGCGCGCCAACCACTCGCTGAGAACATGATGATGTTCATCCAGACCAATATGAACATCGACCGCGTGTACGAGCATTTCCTCAAGGTCGGCGCGGCGCACACCGTGCATACCGGGCTTTCCAATGCCCAGATGGACGCCTTCCACAAAATCGCCGAAGACGAAGACTGGAAGCACAAGGCCTGGAAGGCGCTTGTCGCAAAGCTGAAGGCGAAGTTCACAAAGGACCTCGACCAGCGCTTCGTGCCGAAGTTCTGGACCAGCGCGGAGTTCAAGACACATCACGCAACGCAGGTGGAAACCGACATCGGCTCGACGAGCAAGGTCGCCAAGCTGCTGGGGGTCAAGGACGACGACAACCTGAAGAACCTGATGGTCGCCGCCAATATGGGCAGTGACCGGGACATGAAGAAATATTCCGAAGCCGTGCTGAAACAGGCCAAGAGCGACGAGGCGGCCAAGACTTTCGTCGGCCGAATGAAGAAGGCAATGGGTCTCTAACAGCAGGTCCCGACGAGCGGACTTTACGGCCCGCTCCACGGTCTCCCGTCCCTCGGGACGGGAGACCGGCGAACACGGCAGCCGCCGCCAAAAGCGCCTTTGCCGCCCCGCCCCTTACCAGGCCGGCTGGTGATGCGCGTGCCAGTGCCGTGCGATCTCGATGCGACGGGGGATCCACACCTTGTCCTTCGACGTCACGTAATCGAGGAACCGTGCCAAGGCCGCGGCCCGGCCGGGCCGGCCGACGAGACGGCAGTGCAGCCCGACATTCAGCATTTTCGGCGCGCCGTTCCGCCCCTCCTCATAGAGCACATCGAAGGCGTCCTTCAGATAGGCGAAGAACTGGTCGCCGGAATTGAAACCCTGCGGTGTGGCAAACCGCATGTCGTTGGTCTCCAGCGTATAGGGGATGATCAGGAAGGGCTTTCCGTCGGGACCCGGAACCCAATAGGGCAAGTCGTCGGCGTAGCTGTCGGAGGAATAGAGGAAACCGCCCTCCTCCATGACCAGCTGCAGCGTGTTGTCCGACGGCTTGCCCTGATACATGCCGAGCGGATGGGATCCGGTCAATTCCTTGTGCAGCCGCACGGCCTCGAGGATGTGACGGCGCTCCTCCTCCTTCGAGAAATCCTTGTATTCGAGCCAGCGATAGCCATGGCTGGCAATCTCCCAGCCGGCCTCCTTCATCGCCGCGACGGCGTCGGGATTGCGGGCCATGGCCAGCGTCACGCCGTAGACGGTGGCGGTGACGTCGCGTTCGGTAAAGATCCGGTGCAGCCGCCAGAAGCCGGCACGCGCGCCGTATTCGTAGATGCTCTCCATATTGAGATTGCGCTGGCCGGGCCAGGCTGCGGCGCCGACGATTTCCGACAGCAGGTTTTCGGAGGCCGGGTCGCCGTCGAGAATGGAGCTCTCGCCGCCCTCCTCGTAATTGATCACGAACTGGACGGCGATATGCGCGCCACCGGGCCATTGCGGATCGGGTGTTTTCCGGCCATAGCCGACGAGATCACGCGGATAGATATCGGTCTTCATCAAATCACCCTGTGCTGAATGGGCCAGACGGTAAGCAAGGCTCAGGGCGTTGTCGAGATGGAATTCGGCAAGGTTTCGGCGGGACAATCGGTCAGGCGATCTGCCGCGCAGCGATCCGCCCCATCGGATGCAGCGAATGCACGACGAAGGGCGCTCCGGCCTCACGTTCGATAAACAGCGCCAGATTGCGCACGGCAACCGCCCCCCCGAGAACGGGAGCGAAATGATGGGTCATCACCCGCTCGAACCGCGCCGTGTCGGCGCCCCTCAGACTGTCGGTCAGCGGCATGTGGAAGCGGAAGTCGTCCATCACGTCGGGATCGCCCCAGCGGTGCAGATTGGCAAGCTGGGCTGCGGTCAGGCTGTACGGATCGCGCCGCTCGATCTCCGCCTCGGTAAGCGGCGAGCGGAAGGGCTCGACCGCCTGCACCACGGCCTGCGCCAGGAGGTCGATCGGCGCGCAGGCGCGCTGCGGAAAAAGACCGAGACAGCCGCCGGTGCGACCGATCTGCAGCGGCGGCAGCTCGAACGGTTCGAGCCCGCTGGCGAAATGCATCAGTGCCCGCAGAAGGCCCTGTTCATTGGCCTCCGGGTCGAGCCGGAAGGGCGAACGCAGCACCGCATGGAAGCCGAGACGCCGCGGGATCGCCGTGTGATAGGCGATCTCGTCGAGGCCGAGGCCACGCAGCATCGGATGGCTGACGGCATCGCCCGAATAGACGCTGCGCCCCAGCCAACTGGCAGCCGCAAGGGTCAGGGGATCGCCGGCAGGCGGCGTGAAGAAAATCGCATATCGCACGTCATGACCCCGTCGCTGGTCCGATTGTCCGATTTAGCAATCGATGACATAGCCCGGGAATTAGGTGATTTGCGTGACAGTTTAACGACGCGTGCCCCTGATGGATTTCACGCTTTGCGCGAAATCGCCTCCAGGTGTCGCGCAAAGCGGAAGCTGTCGGGCAGGTCCATGGGCTCGCCGAGAATGTCGGCCAGGGCCGCATCGGCCAGCCGGTGGGCGATGCCGAAGGAGACCTTGAAGCCGCCGGCAAGCGCCACCAGACGCGGGTGATCGGGATGGCGACCGACCATCGGATCGCGTCCGGCAGGCTTGGGACGCAGGCCCGCCCAGCGCTCGACCACCGCGGCCCGGCCAAGCGCCGGTACCAGCGCGCGGGCGTCGGCGATCAAGGCATCGAGCCGGTCATCGGTCGACAACGGCGCATCGAAGACGGCCTCGCTCGTCGAACCGATCGCGACATGACCGCCCTCGTGCGGCACGACATAAAGACCGTTGGAAAAGATCAGCGGCAGGGTAGGATCGATCTCGGCCTGCAGCAGTGCCGCCTGTCCCTTGACGCCCTTGCCCAGCGATTGCTGCGCGCCGCTGAACGGATCGAGCAGCGGAAAGGCGCCACAGCCGGCAGCGACGATCGCGTGGCCGAAGGCGATCCGTTCGCCATTGTCCACCACCGCGTGCCCGGCCTGCGGGTCCAGGCTTTCAAGCCGGCAATGCGTGCGGATGGTGACGGATTCGAGGCTATGCAGTCTGGCGGCGAGCGCGGCGATCAGGCGGCGGGGTGCCACGCGCCCGGCCAGGGTGTCGAGGACGAATCCATGGCTGCCGGCCTCGGCCACCGGATAGCCTGAGACAGGCGCTTGCGCCACGACGTTCCAGGCAAAGTGACGGTCACCGGACTGCCAATGGGTGCTCGCCTGCGACTGATGGCGAAGCGCCGCGGCATGGGCATGGTCCTTGTAGAGCGGGATCAGCCGGCCGCAGCGGCGGTAGCCGGCAGACAGGCCGGTTTCGGCCTCCAGCGCCGCGATCTCGGTTTCGAGCGACACCAGCGCGTCGAATTGGAACTGCTTTTTCGGGTTCCAGTTGTCCGGCATATGCGCCATCAGCGCGCCAAGCAGGCCGCCGCTGGTGCCCAAACCGATCTGGCCGGCGTCGATCAGGGTGACGGTGAGCCCGCGGCGCGCCGCCTTCAGCGCCGCCCAGAGCCCCATGATGCCGGCACCGACGACCAGCAGATCGCGGCCAGACCCGGTCACGGCCGGCAAAGACGCAGCAGCCTGGCCCGGTGATTGACCAATGGTCGGCTTGGCTCTATCGGCTTTTGTCATGACCACGCACCATTCACACGCCGCCGACCAGGAGACCGAAAAGTCCCTCGTCTGGCACGAGGGCGATATGCCCTATTCGACGGCCTTTGGCGACCATTTTTACTCGCAGGCCGACGGGCGGCTGGAATGCGCCTATGTGTTTCTGGCCGGCAACGGCCTGCCGGAACGCTGGCAGGCGGGCGATGATGTGCGCATCGGCGAACTGGGCTTCGGCACCGGCCTGAACCTCTGCGAGACCTGGCGGCAATGGGCCGCCACGCGACCGGCGTCCGGTCATCTGCATTTCGTCTCCTTCGAACTCTATCCGATGCAGCGCGAGGAGATCGACCGGGCTCTCGGCCGCTGGCCGGAGATTGCGGCGCAGAGGCTGGCCCTGACTGCCCTCTGGCCGGACAGTCCCGGCGGCACGATCGAGCTGGATCTAGACGGCCGCACGCGCCTGACCGTGGTCTGCGGCGAGGCGCTGGAGAGCGTCCTGAAAAGCACGCTCGAATTCGATGCCTGGTATCTCGACGGCTTCGCCCCGTCCAGGAACGGCGCCATGTGGTCGCCGGAACTGATGCAGGCGCTTCATGCCCACACCGTGCCGGGCGGCCGCTTCGCCACCTATGCCGCTGCCGGCTTCGTCCGGCGCAATCTGCAGGCGGCGGGCTTCGATGTCGAGCGCCGTCCGGGCTTTGCCGGAAAGCGCGAAATGCTGGCCGGCTCCAGACCCCGTTCGTAAGATAAGGCGGTAAAGTCGCCAGCGTCAGCCGCCGGCTTGCCGGGGCTCGCAATTGTTCTGGTCATGCAGCCACATGTCGATCTTGCGCTGGACCATGTCGGGACTGACGGGTTTGGCCAGGTGGTCGTCCATGCCGGCGGCAAGGCAGGCCTGCCGGTCGCTCTCCTCGGCATGGGCCGTGACGGCGACGATGGCGACGCGCGGGCGGCCCTCGGCGGCTTCGATGCCGCGGATCGCCGCGGTGGCGTCCAGCCCGTTCATCACCGGCATATCGATATCCATCAGGATCATGCCGGGATTGAAGCTCTGCCAGGCGGCCACGGCCAGCTCGCCGTTTTCGACGATCTCGAAGGAATAGCCGAGCGCCTCGAGGATCTGGGTGAAGACGATGCGGTTGATCGCATTGTCGTCGGCCACCAGCACGTCGACCAGATGCGACGGCGTATCGGCCGCCACCTCCCCGGCCTCGGGTTCGCATGGCAACGGAATGGCCGGCAGCTCGGCGACCTTGCTCGCCCTGTCGGCGTTCCGCCGCAATCCGCGGATGACGTCGATCAGCCGTGCCCGCAGCGACACGGCGCGGGCAGGTTTCATCAGATGCGCCTGAACATTCAGCCCGTCAAAGGGCAGCTCGTCGCCATCGACGGTCATGGCGGTCAGCATGATGACGCCGATGCCGTCATTCTTCGGATCGCCGCGCATCAGCCGCACGAGATCGATACCGGCGAGATCCGGCATGTCGTCGTCGATGACGACCGCGTCGATCTGCACGCCTTCCTCGGCGGCCATGGCGAGCAGCGCCAGCGCGCTTTCGCCGTCCTCGACGGTCACGGCCTCGAAGCCGAAACCACTCAGCTGCGCGGCAATGGCGCTGCCGCTGGCCGGATTGTCGTCGACGATCATCACCCGGGCGCCGGCGACCATCATCGGCAGCGGCGCCTGCTCGCGCCTGTCCTGCGCGGCCTGGAGGCGCAGCCGCACGGTGAAGCAGGACCCGCGGCCGGGCGCACTGTCGACGCTGATCTTGCCGTCGAACAGGGTGACGAGCCCGGCGGTGATCGCAAGCCCCAGCCCGGGGCCGTCACAATTGGAAGCGGTAATGCCGATCTTGGAGAACTTGTCGAAGATGGCGTCGATATTTTCCGCCGGAATGCCAAACCCGGTGTCTTCCACGATCAGCGTCAGCTCGTCCTCGTCCGGGCCAAGCGGCATGGATTCGAGGACGACCCGCACATGGCCGCGATCAGTGAACTTGATGGCATTGCCGATCAGATTGGTGGCGATCTGGCGGAAACGGCCGGCATCGCCCGACATCAGCCGGCGTCCGCCCACCGGGGTCGAGAGGATGAGCTCGATATTCTTCTCGGCAGCGGAGGCCGAGAGCAGCGACGCCACATCCTCGATCGCCTCGACCGGGTCGAAATTCGTCCGCCGGAGCGTCATCTCGCCGGCGTCAATGCGAGAGAAATCCAGGATGTCGTTGATGATCGTCAGCAGCGCATTGCCGGATTTGACGATGATGTCGACGAAGGTCTTTTGCCGCGTGTCCAGATCCGAGCGCGACAGCAGTTCGGCCATGCCGAGCACGCCGTTCATCGGGGTGCGGAATTCATGGCTCATATTGGCGATGAAATCCGACTTGGTGCGGTCGGCGGCCTTGGCCAGATGCAGCAGGCGCTCGAGTTCCTCCTCGCGCTTCTTCTGCTCGGTGATATCGGTGAGCAGCACCATCCAGACGTTTGCGCCGGATGCCGTCAGCTCCATCTGCACCCAGGTGCCGTTCGCCGTCAGGAAGGTAACCGCAATGCCCCGGCTCTGGCTGAGCCGGGCGCGCCAGTCGGCCAGCACGGCCTGGGGATCGTCGCCGAAATCGCCACGTGCCGAGCACAGCGCATAGGCCTGCTGCCAGCTGCTGCCGGGTTGCAGCACGTCGGCGGGCACGCCCAGAATGCGCCCGGCCATGTCGTTGCTCTGGACGATACGCCCGTCGTCGACAACCAGCAGGCCCTGCGCCATGGCCTGGACGGAATCCTGCAGAATCCGGCCGATGCGCTCCAGCTGGACGCGGGCCTCGCTGATCTCCTGGTCCTTCGCGCGCATGTCGGTGAGGTCCGCATAGGTCAGCAGCACCTTGTCGTCATTCAGCCGGCTGGAACTGCGCAGCAGATATTTGCCGTCGTTGAACAGCATCTCGTCGGTGATCGTGCCTTCAAGCGCGGCCAGCGTGTCGCAGCGCCGCTTCCAGGCGGTCTCGAAGTCGTCCCACGGGCCCCAGCCGCGCGTGGTGTTGTCCTCCCAGAACTGTCGGAAGGGCATGCCCTCCAGCACCTGCTTCGAGGCGAACGACCAGATTTCGGCGCATTTCTCGTTGGCGAATTCGATCACCAGCTGCCGGTTGACGACCATCACCCCGACCGGCAGCGCGCTGAAGGCCATGTAGAGATCGGAATAGAGCGCCTCGAGCTGCTGCTGGGTGGCGACCAGTTCGCGCTGGCGCTCCTTCAGCGCCGAGACATCGGTGATCGAGCCGACCATGTAGCGGCGATCATTGGAAGTGAGTACCCGGCCGAGCCGGGTGATGACCGAGAGCGATTTGCCGGCAACCTGGAAATTTTCGGTCTTTTCCAGGGCGACGCCGCCGGCCAGCACCTCGCTCGTCTCTTCAACGAATTTTTCGCTGCGCTCCGGAAACATCTCCTTCTGGGTCTGTCCGAGCAGGCGCTCGCGGCTGCCGCCAAGCAGGTCCTCATAGGCCTTGTTGACGAAGACCAGTTCATGGTGGGCGTCGCGGATGAACACCGGCACCGGGATCTGCTCGATCGTCGAGCGGAACAGCTCGCTCTCCTCCTCGCGCTGGCGCAGCGCCGAGACATCGGAATAGGCGACGAGATACTGACCGGTATCGAGCTTGCAGGCCGAGGCTGCGAGCACCGTGCCGCTGGCACCCTTCCAGTACCAGGATTGCGGCTCGCTCTGTTCGGAAAGCTGCCGCAGGCGCTCGGTGAACAGCTGCTCGACATCCTCGGTCGTGCGGTCGTTGACGCTGCGACGATGGTTGTAGGCGATGAAATCGCGGAAGGACCAGCCGAGGACCTCCAGGCCGGCGTCGAGACCGGCCATTTCGAACAGCGCGCCATTGGCATATTCGATGCGCAGGCCGCGATCGAGAATGAGAATGCCGACGGGCAGCGACTGCAAAAGGCTTTCAAGCCGGGTCTGGAGCTCGCGCGCCTGCCGCTTTGCCTCGATCAGCCGCGCCTCGCGGCTCTTGAGGGCGGAAATGTCGGTGAGCGTGCCCAGCACGTAATTGCGTCCGTCCGGCCCGACGATGCGGCTGCGGCGCGAGATGACCGGCACCGAACGGCCGCCGGGGGCCGGAAAGATTTCCTCGCTCTCGGTCGTTCGACCGGTGCGCAGCACCTCGGCATTGCGCTGATGCGGCCCCTCGCCGGAGGCGCCGAAGGCCTGCTGCTCGGTGCAGGCCAGCAGCCGTTCGATCGACAGGCCGGAAAGCTCGCGAAAGGCGCGGTTGGCAAAGACCATGCCATGCGCATCGTCGCGCACATAGATCGGCGCCGGCACCTCTTCCAGCACTTCGGCGAACATGGCGTCGCCGACGCGGCCCGCCGCTTTTGCCACGGTGTCGAGGACCGAACGCCCGAGCGGTGCCGAACCGGCGTCTTCCGCGCCCGGCATCACGCGCTCGAACAGATAGAGACCGTCGTCCTCGGTGATGAAGCGCTCGACCGACATGCCGGGCTCGCCATCCGCCTCCCGTCCGGGAAGGGCAAACAGGCACTCCTCGTTGAACACCAGCGCACGGCGCTCGCAATCCTGCCGTCCGGCCTGGCCCGGACGGATCATCTCGCTCGGCAGCCCGGTAAAGCTGGTGATGGCGCGGCCGAACAGGCGCGCATAGGCGGCGTTGACCGCGACATAGCGCAGTTCGCAATCCTTGATGCAGGCCGGCACCTGGAGATCTGCGATCTTGGTGCGGACCAGGTCAAGCAATCTGCCGTCGGCGGTCAAGAATTCACTCCGGGTCGAATCTTAAATCCATACGTACAATCAGATAGATCTAACATTAATTAATCTCTAAGCGTCGACCGCGAACGCGCATTTTCGAGACAGACCTTCGCGACATCCGGATGGCTTGCGCTGTCGCTTTTGAAGGCGTGGATGCGGCCCGAATTCTGTCAATCTGTCCTTCACCCACGAATTGCCGAGGTGAAGGATGACCGATACTAGTGCGACTGACTTGCACGGGACTGTCCTGCAACTGCCGGTGCGCGACCGGCGGCCCCGCGCCGGCGGACGCTCCAATCCGCGACAGCGCTCCACGTCAACCGGAAATTATCTCAATCTCGTCAATTGCTTGACCCCGACAGAACTGGTTGCGCCCGAGGGCATAGAGGCGATCCATCAGGCCTCGCTGACGGTGCTTGAAGAGATCGGCATGGACATATTGCTGCCCGAGGCACGCAGCCGGATGAAGGCGGCCGGCTGCGACGTCGCACCCGATTCCGAGCGGGTTCGCTTCGACCGCGGGCTGATTGCCGAGATGATCGGCCATGCGCCGTCCGGCTTTACCCTGCATGCGCGCAACCCGGATCGGAACGTGGCGATCGGCGGCAACAATCTGGTCTTCGCCCAGATCGCCTCGGCCCCCTTTGTCAGCGACCGGGACGGCGGCAGGCGGCCCGGCAATCGCGAGGATTTCCGCAATCTCGTCAAGCTCGCCCAGAGCTTCGACGTGGTCCACCTGACCGGCGGCTATCCGGTCGAACCGGTCGACCTGCATCCGTCGGTGCGCCATCTCGACTGCCTGTCGGACCTGGCGCTGCTGACCGACAAGGTGTTTCACTGCTATTCGCTCGGCCAGAGGCGCAATCTCGACGGCATCGAGATCGCAAGGATCGCCCGCGGCATTTCGAACGAACAGCTGGACCGGGAGCCCTCGCTGTTTTCGGTGATCAACTCCTCTTCGCCGCTGAGGCTCGACGCACCGATGCTGCAGGGGATCATCGAGATGGCCAGCCGCAACCAGGTGGTGATCATCACCCCGTTCACGCTGGCCGGCGCCATGGCCCCGGTGACGATTGCCGGCTCGCTGGTGCAGCAGAATGCCGAGGCCCTGGCCGGCATCGCCTTTGCCCAGATGGTGCGCAAGGGCGCCCCGGTGATCTATGGCGGCTTTACCTCGAATGTCGACATGAAGAGCGGCGCGCCGGCCTTCGGCACGCCGGAATACATGCAAGCCGTCATCGTCGGCGGGCAGCTCGCCCGCCGCTACGGCCTCCCCTACCGCACCTCCAACACCAATGCCGCCAATACCCTCGATGCGCAGGCCGCCTATGAGAGCGCCTTCTCGCTCTGGGCGCTGACCCAGGGCGGCGGCAATTTCATCATGCATGCGGCCGGCTGGACGGAGGGCGGCCTGACGGCCTCGTTCGAAAAGTTCATCCTCGATGTCGACATGCTGCAGATGGTGGCGCAGTTCCTGAAGCCGCTCGATGTTTCGACCGACGCCCTGGCGCTGGACGCGATCCGCGATGTCGGTCCGGGCGGACATTTCTTCGGCACGCCCCACACCTTGGCCCGCTACGAGAGCGCCTTTTATGCGCCGCTCGTCTCCGACTGGCGCAATCACGAGACCTGGACGGAAGCAGGACGGCCGACGAGCTTCGACCATGCCAACCGGATCTACAAGGAAACCCTGGCCCGCTATGAGCGCCCGCCGATCGATCCGGCAGTCGAGGAGGAACTCGCCGCCTTCGTCGCCAGACGCAAGGAAGAAGGCGGCGTCGAAACCGACTTCTGAGACGGCAGCACATCGCCAGGGCACCCCGCCCGACCCGCGGGCCGGCCCGCCTCTCCAGCGGCCACGGCCTGCGCTGCATCTGGCGTCGTTCGGGAACAAATACTTTGCAAACGAATTAATCTGTGCCGCCGAGCTTTCCTGGCAGCAGCGGGTGCCGCTGGCCCTCGTTTCCGATTATTCGAGACATCCGTCCGAGGAGAATATTCATGTCTATCTGTGGTAAGATCGCCGCTGCCGGCGTCATCGCCTTCGCCCTTGCCGGCACGTCGCTCGGCGTTGCCAATGCAGCCGCGATCGTGGTTCAGACCAGGCCGGCGACCGTCGTGGTGAAGAAGCCGGTTCATCATCACCAGGTCGCGCACAAGAAATGTCGCACCGTCTGGAGCCATGACCGGTCGGGTCACCGCGTGTCGAAGCGCGTCTGCAAGACCGTCTATTACTGATCCGCGACGGATGACCCGCCCCGGTCCAGCCGCACACGCCGCGGACCGGGACGATCAGAACCGCCGTGCGCCGGTCCGCACCTCTGGCCGGCCCGCTTGCGCACCGCAGCCATCGCCATGCCGCTGCGGAAGGCCATTTTCGGATTGTTTCGCGAACAAACGAGACGTCCGAGCATTTTATCGGGGTGAGGACCGAAAACCGTCCCGGCAGGAGAGGACGGAGCCAAGCACCTGAAAAGGAAGGAAATACCATGTCTGGAATTCGCAAATTTACCGCCGCCGGCATTGCCGCCCTGACCATCGCCGCCACGCTGGTCGGCACTGCGGCCACCGCCGAAGCCAATGACGCCGGCAGCTTTGCCGCGGGTGTCGTGGCAGGGGCCGCCGCCGGCGCCGTCGTCGAGCGTCACCATGACCGGCACTGGGACAATCGCCGCCATCGCCATTGCTGGAACGAACGTCATTGGCGCCATCACCAGCGCATCGTCATCCGCAAATGCGCCTACCGCTGAGCGGCATGATCCGACACGCCAAAAGCGCCACCCGGACAACGGGGGGCGCTTTTTTGCTGGTGCGGTGCCGCCGGTGACGCAACCACGAATTACGCGGTGCCCGACGCAATTGACTTGACTTTCGCGGCCAAATCACCCATTTGCAGGTCTGCTTTCACCTTCCGGCCGCCGCGTGAGCGCGCCCTGCAGACGAAAACTTCGTCTCGAAGAAGGAAAAAGCGCAGATAGAGAACGGTCGCACACTGCGACTGAGAGCGCTGGGAAGCATTTTTCCAACAATCCAAGTTCCCAAATCACGCGGGGTTCTTGACGCCACGAGCAGGCAGGTCGCAAGGCGCGATCATGCCCGATGTTTCGTGGCGCCCCCGAAAGGCAATGCATTTGACCGATTTTACCGAACTGGGCCTCTCCACCAAGGTTGTGAAGGCCCTGACACAGCTCGGAATTACCACACCGACCCCGATCCAGGCCAAGGCCATCCCGCTCGTCATGGAAGGCCGTGACCTGATCGGCCTCGCCCAGACCGGCACCGGCAAGACCGCCGCGTTCGGCCTGCCGATCGTCGAAGCCCTGATGAAGAACGAGGACCGTCCGCAGTCGCGTTCGACCCGCGTGCTGATCCTGGCGCCCACCCGCGAACTGGTCAACCAGATCGGCGACAACCTGCGCGGCTTCGGCAAGAAGCTGCCGCTGAAGATCACCCAGGTGGTCGGCGGCGCCTCGATCGGCAAGCAGCAGCAGCAGCTTCTGTCGGGCACCGACATCCTGGTCGCCACCCCCGGCCGCCTGCTCGACCTGATCGAGCGCAATGCCGTGACGCTGAAGCATGTCACGCACCTGGTGCTCGATGAAGCCGACCAGATGCTCGACCTCGGCTTCGTCCATGCGCTGCGCAAGATTTCCAAGATGGTCCCGCCGAAGCGCCAGACCCTGCTGTTTTCGGCCACCATGCCGAAGGCGATCTCGGATCTGGCCGGCTCCTTCCTGACCAATCCGGTCAAGGTCGAGGTCACGCCGCCCGGTCGCACCGCCGACAAGGTCGAGCAGTATGTCCACTTCACCCGTGGCCAGCAGCAGAAGACCGAACTCCTGAAGGAACAGCTGGCAGCCAACCCCGACGGCCGCTCGATCGTCTTCCTGCGCACCAAGCACGGCGCCGAGAAGCTGATGAAGCATCTGGACCTGACGGGCCATTCGGTCGCCTCGATCCACGGCAACAAGAGCCAGAACCAGCGCGAACGGGCCCTCAAGGGGTTCCGCGACGGCGAGATCATGACGCTGATCGCGACCGACGTTGCCGCCCGCGGCATCGACATCCCGGCCGTCAGCCATGTCTACAATTTCGATCTGCCGGAAGTCCCGGACGCCTATGTCCACCGTATCGGCCGCACCGCGCGTGCCGGTCGTGACGGCATCGCGGTCGCGTTCTGCGGTCCCGACGAAGGCATGCTGCTGCGTGACATCGAGCGCCTGATCGGCATCGAGATCACGGTGGCCGGCGGCGAACCCCATGCCAAGCTCGAGCGTCCCGTGCGCGGCAATGGCGCCGGCGGACGGCGCAATGGCGGCGGCGGCAACGGCGCCGGCCGTGGCCGCAGCGGCAATGGTGGCCAGGCGAAGAGCCGTCCGAACGGCGATCGCAAGCCGGCCGGTGGCGAAGGTCGTGGCCCGCGCCGCGAAGGCGAAGGCCGTCCGGCCGCCGCCAAGGCCGGCCAGCCGAAGCGCCGCGGCAATTCCCGCCCGCAGCGCCAGCGCCAGGGCGCATAAGCGCTTTACCCCCAGTTCGACATGACAGCGGCCGCCTTTCGCAAGAGGGGCGGCCGTTTTGCGCGTGTACCGTCCGGCTACTCTCAGAAGCGCAGGAAGATCAGGGCCAACAGGCGATTTTCGTCGACGCCGGAGCTTGCGGCGAGCTGGCGGATGGATTGTCCTGCGGTTGCAAACACACCCTGCCCCTCCAGCCTCAACAGAAGATCGTCGGGCGCCACGCGGATGGTGTTGGCCAGGGCAGAAAGAGGGGCGTCGACGAGCGCCTCCTCGATCGGCCGCTCCAGCTGTGGACCGGTAATCAGTCCCCAGGAAAACAGCGAGGCTGCGACGACCAGAGAAAACGCCGTGACACTAGCCTTGCCCACAGGAGATGCCAGATGGTTGCGGAAGGGCCGGATATTGGCGACGACATGGCCGACGGCACCGATCAGGAAGGCCCACGAGAACCATTGGTGGACCACCGTGACCAGACCGACATCCCATTCGAAGAACATCAACACGCCGGTGATGGCCAGCAACAGGAAGGCGCCGATGGTGAGCGGCGTCGACCAGCCGCGAAGCGAAACGACTTTTTTATTCATGATCTGCGCTCCCCAGCCCGACACTCAGGAGAAAGGCTTCGAGTGCGTCGAGATCGGCTGCGGCAGCGATCGCGCCGACATAGCCGTCAGGGCGCACCAGCACCCAGTCTCCCGCCACCATGCCATATGCGGTACGAAAATGGCCCGCCGCATCCGTCAGTTCCGCATCCGGCCCGACATGGTGCATGCGAAGGCCCGCCCGTGGCGCCACCGCAGCCTGGCCGACCTCGTAGCCGATCAGTGTCCAGTGTGTCCCGTTCAGCAATTCGAACAACCTGCGCGTCTGGCCGGCAGCGCCGCATAACGGGGCGTCCGGCGCACGGTCGCCTGCCATAACACCGCGGTCACGGTGCGAGACCCTCGGCGCCAAGGAAGACCAGGGATAGCCGATATCGAGCTGTTTCACCTCGCGCCCGCGCTTGATGTTGCCGTCCCTGGCGGCGTCGAGCAGCCGCACGGCCAGACCGAGCATGGTAGCGGCAACCGGACGGCGCTCTTCCTCGTAACTGTCGAGCAGGGCGCGGGGCGCACCACCTGCTACCGCCGCCAGCTTCCAGCCGAGATTATAGGCATCCTGAACGCTGGTGTTGAGGCCCTGCCCACCGGTCGGCGGATGCGTGTGGGCGGCGTCGCCAACGAGAAAGACACGACCATCGCGGTAGCGGTCGGCGAGCCGCGCATTCATGTTAAAGGCCGATGTCCATAAGGCCGTATCGATGCGGATATCGGACCTTTCGGTGCGCTCGGCGACCAGTGCGTTCAGCCCGTTGACGGAGAGATCCACATCGCCCTCCAACGGCACCGGCGCCTGGAGCTGGAACATCTGCGTTCCGGCCAGCGGGCAGATCGAGATCTGCCTTGCCATGTCGCCTTCGCCGAAGCGGTGCCAGACATCCCGCCTCAGCCCGGTGAGCGTCACGTCGGCGACCATGGCGCGGACACCGAGCGTCTTGCCGGGAAAACCGATATCGAGGGCGTGACGGACGAAGCTGCGCCCGCCGTCGGCGCCAACGAGCCAATGTACCCGCACGCTCTCGCCCGTGCCGTTTCGGCCGCTGAGCTGCGCGGTAACACCGTCGTCGTCCTGTTCGAAACCGGTCAGTTCGCAGCCGAAGTCCGGCCGGTGCCCGAGCTCGAGAAGGCGCTCGCGCAGCACCGCTTCGGTCAGGAATTGCGGCACCATCAGCGGACGCTGGTAGGGTTCGGCCGGCGTCGCCGCCTGCATTTCCATTTCCGTATCGGCATGGGTGCCGTCTCCGGCATAGACGCGCTGCGGCGGATAGAGACCGCCGACGGCAAACATCCGGTCGAGGACGCCGAGATCCTCGAAGATCTCCTGCGTGCGCGGCTGGATGCCCTTTCCGCGCGAACCGCGGAAAGGATCGTCGAGTTTCTCGATCAGGCGGAAGGAAACACTGCGGCGGGCGAGCTCGACGGCCAATGTCAGGCCAGCCGCTCCCGCACCGCAAATCAGCACTTCTGCCGAAGATTGCTCTGTCATTTTCATCTCCATGTGTGTATTTTGCACATAACAGGAGACTCGCAATGCCGTCAACAAAAAATGTGCAAAATACACATATAGACATTCAGCTGCGCGCGCTGCACGGGGCGCTGCTCGACATTGTCAGCGTGATGAACCGGCCGCAGCGCGATGAGGCCATGGTGCGCGAGGCTGGGATATCGCTGGACCGGGCGCTGTTTCCGTTGCTGGTCGGCATCGAGCGGCTGGGACCGATCGGCGTCGTCGAAATGGCCGACCGCGTCGGTCGCGATTACACCACCGTCAGCCGGCAGGTGGCGAAGCTGGAGAGCCTAGGCCTCGTCGAGCGCCGGGGCAGTGCAGCCGACAAGCGGGTGCGGGAGGCGACCATCACCCCGAAGGGCAAGGCGATGACTGACATGGTCGATGCGGCCCGTACGCGGATGGGTGGAGCGATCTTTTCCCGCTGGGATGACAAGGACGTGGCGGATCTGGTGCGCCTAATGCGCAAATTCGCCGACGATATCAGTGCCGACGCGACGCTTGCACCCGACAGCAAAAAGGAAACCTGAAAGATACGAGCCAGCCGGTTCAGATGACCCGGAATCCAGCCGGCCACGAGAGGGGCCGGTCGTGCCGTCCATTGGGGACCCGTCCCCCTTTCGGCAGCGCAGTCACGCCGGCGCGGTTTCCTTCGGCTCCGCCCGACCTTTGCGGTTGACCAGCCATACGCCCAAGGCCGTCACCACCATGCCGGCGATCATCGCGGGCGTCAGCGGTTCGCCGAAGGCGATCAGGGCTTCGAGGGCGGCAAGCGGCGGCACCAGATAGATCAGCGATGCCGCGCGGGAGACCTGGCCGCGGCGGATGAGATAAAGGAGGACGGCGACGGCGCCCATGGAAATGCCGACCACCGACCAGGCAAGCACGGCAAAGAAGCCGAGCCCGAAGCTGACATGCATGGGCTCCAGCAGCCAGGCGGCCGGCAGGGTGACGGCAAAGGCGCCGACATATTGCAGGGCGGCGACGGCGCGCAGGTCGCCGGTCTTCAGGTATTTCTTCTGGTAGACGGTGGCAACCGAAACGAAGACCATGCCGATCACGTTGACGGCGGCCGGGAAGGCGGGGATCGAACCGGCACCGCCTGCCAGCACATTGGGCAGCACCGCAATCGCGATGCCGCAGAAACCGAGGCCGAGGCCGGCGCGCTGGCCCGCGGTCAGGCGCTCGTCGATCATCAGATGGGCGGCGACCGCGGTCATCAGCGGCTGCAGGCCGGCGATGATGCCGGAGATTGCCGCCGGCACCCCCTGCCCGATCGCCCACCAGACGCAGCCGAGATAGAAGCCGTGCAGCAGCATGCCGGACACCAGCGCGTGCACCCTGTCTATCCCGCCTTTCGGAAAGGCGACGCCCGCCGCAAGCGCCACGGCGGCAAACAGGATGGCAGCCGTGCCGTAACGCAGCGCCAGGAAGGTCAGCGGATCGGCATACTGGTCGGCGAACTTGGCCGCGATCCAGCCGGTCGACCACAGGAAAACGAACAGCGCGGGCGCGAGGCGGTCGATCGACATGGCAATATCCCGGAAAGGCAAGGCAGGGGCAAAGACGCTGCCGATGGTACAGGGTGAGACCGGCCCGCCCCCGAAAGCCCGCCGACTTAGCCTGCCGCGCATCGCCCGGTCAAAGGACTTCGCTTGAAGCCTGGATGCAGTTTTGCTGAACGATCCGCCGACGGGCCGACAAAATATTTTTTTGCTCGCAACTGCCGAAGGATTGAGCAACCGGTTCGGCATGGCGAAGTCCGGCCACAGGCTCTGCGGAACATCGCCAAGAGGCGGGCATGAACTTGCTGCGAAAATAGTCCCGACGCTTGAATTTTAAGCAGATCGCATGAACCAGATGGGCGACGGAACATTCCCTCTGTTCTTGCATTGGGATTGGTGTTGTACTCAAATGAAAAGAAAAAGGGGGACAGCGCCATTGGCATTCGATGAAATGATCAGCGCGGACGGCACACCGCGAGAGCCCTACCAGAATTATAACGATTGGTATTCGAGTCAGGATCCCCTCCACCTGCTCGCCAAATCCCGCCAGGCGGAAAGCATCTTTCGCAAGACCGGCATCACCTTTGCCGTCTACGGTCATGCCGACAGCTCGGAGAAGCTGATTCCGTTCGACATCATCCCGCGGATCATTTCCGGCAACGAATGGCGCAAGCTCGCCCAGGGCATCGAACAGCGGGTGCTGGCCCTCAACGCCTTTCTCGACGACATCTATCACAAGCAGGAGATCATCAAGGCCGGCCGCATTCCGCGCGCGCTGATCGAGCGCAATGACGCCTTCCTGCCGGAGATGATCGGCTTTCGCCCGCCCGGCGGCGTCTATACCCATATCGTCGGCACCGATATCGTGCGCACCGGCGAAGGCCAGTTCTACGTGCTCGAAGACAATGCCCGCACACCGTCCGGAGTCAGCTACATGCTGGAAAACCGGGAGACGATGATGCAGATGTTCCCGGAACTGTTCCAGGCCAACAAGGTGCGCCGGGTCGAGGACTATCCGGACCTTCTCAGAAAATCGCTGGCAACCCTCGCGCCGCAGGGCTGCGAAGGCAAGCCGCGGGTGGCTGTACTGACGCCTGGGATCTACAATTCCGCCTATTACGAGCATTCCTTCCTGGCCGACATGATGGGTGTCGAACTGGTCGAGGGCTCGGATCTGCGCGTCGTCGACGGCCGGGTGAAGATGCGCACGACGCATGGTTACGAGACGATCGACGTGCTCTATCGCCGCGTCGATGACGACTATCTCGACCCCCTGACCTTCCGTCCGGATTCGGCGCTCGGCATTCCCGGCATCATGGATGTCTACCGCGCCGGCAATATCACCATTGCCAATGCGCCGGGCACCGGCATCTGCGACGACAAGGCGATCTATTCCTACATGCCGGAGATCGTCGAGTTCTACACCGGGCAGAAGGCCATCCTGCAGAATGTGCCGACCTGGCGCTGCTCCGAGCCCGACAGCCTGCGCTATGTGCTGGAGCATCTGGAAGACCTGGTGGTCAAGGAAGTGCATGGTTCCGGCGGCTACGGCATGCTGGTCGGCCCGACGGCGACGAAGAAGGAACGCGCAGCCTTCGCCGCCAAGCTGAAGAGCCGGCCGACCAATTACATCGCCCAGCCGACCCTGTCGCTGTCGACGGTGCCGATCCTGGTGAAGAAGGGGATAGCACCGCGCCATGTCGATCTCAGGCCTTACGTGCTGGTGTCCGACAAGGTCCGGATCATTCCGGGCGGACTGACGCGCGTGGCCCTCAAGCAGGGCTCGCTGGTGGTCAATTCCAGCCAGGGGGGCGGCACCAAGGATACCTGGGTGCTGGAGGACTGACCATGATGCTAGGACGCACAGCCAACGGCCTCTACTGGATGTTCCGCTATATCGAGCGCGCCGAGAATATCGCCCGTCTGGTCGACGCCGGCGTGAGGATGTCGCTGACCCGCGCGACGCGGGAGGATGTCGACTGGGACGGCGTGCTGCAAAGCGCCGGCGTCCGCGACGAATTTTCCGAAGGGCGGATCGGATCGGCCGAAGCCATCGACTATCTGCTGCGCGACATCGAGAACCATTCGAGCGTGATGTCGTGCATCGACCATGCCCGCAACAATGCCCGCATGGTCCGCACGGCGCTGACACGCGAGACCTGGGAAGCGACGAACGAGTGCTGGATCGAGCTCAAGCAACTGCTTGCCCGCCGGCTGAAGCCGGACGACCTGCCCGAGGTGATCGACACGATCAAGCGGCGGGCCGGCCTGATGCGCGGGGCCTTTCACGGCTCGATGCTGCGGAACGCGATCTACAATTTCGCCCGGATCGGCACCTTCATCGAGCGGGCCGACAATACGAGCCGCATCCTCGACGTGAAATATTACGTGCTCCTGCCGGCCATCAGCCAGGTCGGCTCGTCGCTCGACAATGTCCAGTGGGAATCGATCCTGCGCTCGGTCTCGGCCCATCGCTCGTATCGCTGGGTCTATGATGGCGAGGTCAAGCCCGCCAACATCGCCGATTTTCTCATCCTGAACGGCCAGATGCCGCGCTCGCTCGCCTATAGCTACGAGAAGATCTGTTCCAATCTCGATTATCTCGCAGTCGATCACGGCGAGCGGCTCGCCGCCCACGACACCGCCGACGAGATCCGCAAATCCCTTCAATCAACCGATATCGGCGCCATCATGGACCAGGGCCTGCACGAATTCCTCGAGGATTTCGTCTCACGCACCAATCGCCTGAGCCAGGAAATTTCCGATGGCTACCGGTTCTACAGCAAGTAGGTGAAGGACGGATCATGCGCCTGAAGATCACGCACACCTCGAAATACAGCTACGAGACGCCGGTCGACTACAGCCTGCAGCGGCTGCGACTGACGCCGGCCGCCGGACCGCAGCAAACCGTGCTCGACTGGAAGGTCGAGGTCGACGGCGCCACCGTCGAGGCCGGCTATGACGACCATTTCGGCAACCATGTGCAGCTCGTCTCCTATGAGGGCGAGAGTCACGGGGTGCAGTTCATCGCGACCGGGGAAGTCGAGACCAGGGACGGTTCCGGCGTCTATGGCCCGCATAGCGGCATGGTGCCGCTGTGGCTTTTCCTGCGCGACAAGCCGAGCACCAAGGCGGGCAGACTGGTGCGCGAACTGGTGCGCTCGCTGCCGGCGGAAAACGAGCTGTCGCGCTGTCACGCGCTGATGGAAGCCGTGCATGCGACCGTTGCCTATGTGCCGGGCGCCACCAGCACCGAGACGACGGCGGAAGAGGCGCTGGAGGCCCGCAAAGGCGTGTGCCAGGACCATGCCCATATCCTGATTTCGGCGGCACGGGTGATGGGCCTTCCGGCCCGCTATGTCTCCGGCTATCTGATGATGGACGAGCAGACACAGCAGGCGGCAAGCCATGCCTGGGCGGAAATCCATCTTCCGGGCCTCGGCTGGGTCGGCTTCGATGCCGCCAACGACGTCTGCCCGGACGAGCGCTATGTGCGGCTGGCGAGCGGCCTTTGCTACAGCGACGCCGCCCCGATCTCCGGCATGCGGATCGCGACCGGCGACAGCGAGGAAGTCATGACCGTCAGCGTCGTGGTGGAAAACCAGAGCCAGTCGCAAAGCCAGAGCTGAGGCGCGCGCCGGCCGCAGTGTCACGGGCCGGCGCGGGACCGGCGGCGTGGCAAGAGCCGGGCAAGACAGCCGAAAATGACATATGGGACGGCCCCGTGCGGCTGCGCGTCATGAAACTGTCCGGCGCCTGATCAGGCCGTCTCCGCGTTACCGCTCATCCGCGCGCGAAACGCCGCCTGAAGCACATCGAGAAAGGCGCGCACCGCCGGGTTGGCCCGGCGGCTCTCAGGCCACAGCGCCGTGATATTATGCCGTTTGACGGCGAATTCCGACAGGACCGGCACCAGTTCGCCGCGTGCCGCGTAAGGCGCGGCGATGAAGCCGGCGGCGATGCCGATGCCGCCGCCGGCGACCAGGGTGGCGACCAAAGCCTCGCTGGCATCGACGAGAATTCCGGATGGCGGCACGATCTCGATTACCCTTTGGCCGATGCGGAACGGCCAGCGCATCGACTGCCCGGTGCTCTGATAGCGCAGGGTGACCGTGTCATGGCTCTCGAGCGCATCCGGATGGGCGGGCGTGCCGCGCGCGGCGAGATAGGCGGGCGCGGCATAGCAGCAGAGCCTGTGCGGCGCGAGCTTGCGCGACAGCAGCCGTGTGTCCGCGAGCTCGCCGATGCGCACCGCGACATCGATCCCCTCCTCGATGATATCGACATACCGGTCGGATAGCCGCAGATCGACCGTCACCTGCGGATAATGCCGGCGAAAGGCCGGTAGCGCCGGCGCGATCACATGCAGGCCGACGGGCAGCGATGCGGCAACCCGGAGCGTGCCGGAGGGTTGAAGCCGCGCCGCCATCGCCGCCTGCTCGATCGCCTCGGCATCGCGCAGCAGCCGCAATGCCCGCTCGTGCAGGTCAAGGCCCTCGGGGGTCAGGGTCAGGGCGCGGGTGGTGCGGGTAAAAAGCGGCACGCCGAGATGCTTTTCCAGCCGCTGTACGCTCTTGCTGACGGCCGAAGGCGAGATCGACAGGGACCGTGCGGCAGCCGTGTAGCTGCCGAGCGAGCCCGCGCGGGCAAACGCGATCAGTCCGGTCAGTCGCTCGAGGGCCATCTGTTCCTTCATGGCATGAGTAAAGCGAAACGGCCCCTCATTATCAACCCTCAACGGCACAACTAGATGATGGCCGAACCAGAGTGATTGCATTTTCCAGGAGAATTTCGATGAGCGAGATGATGAAAGCTGTCCGCCTGCATGCCTTCGGCGGCCCCGAGGTGCTGCGCTATGAAGACGCACTGAAGCCGGTGCCGGCCGCCGGCGAGGTGCTGGTCCGCGTCCATGCGGTCGGCCTCAATCCCCCCGACTGGTATCTGCGCGACGGCTACAGCATGCTGCCGCCCGAGTGGCAGCCGAAAGTGGCCTTTCCGATCATTCCCGGCACGGATATCTCGGGCGTGGTCGAGACGCTCGGCCCCGATGTCGCCGGGTTTGCCGCCGGCGACGCCGTCTATGCCATGGTGCGCTTTCCCGAAGGCATGGCCGGGGAGAGCCGCGCCTATGCGCAATATGTCACGGTGCCGGCGGAGCAGCTGTCGCTGAAGCCGGCCGGGATCGACCACCGGCAGGCGGCGGCGGCACCGATGTCGCTGCTGACGGCCTGGCAGTTCCTCGTCGACCTCGGCCACGACGCGCCGAACCCGCTGCAGCCCGACCAGCACCGGCCGGTGCCGCTTGAAGGCCGCAGCGTGCTCGTCAACGGGGCGGCCGGCGGCGTCGGGCATTTCGCCCTGCAGGTGGCCAAGCGGAAAGGCGCCCATGTGACCGCCGTCGCCTCCGGCCGGCATGCCGCGCTGCTGCGCGATCTCGGCGCCGATGCGGTGATCGACTATACCCGCACGCCGCCGGAAGACGTGGCCGGCGACCTCGACCTTGTTGTCGATGCCCTGGGCGGACCGAGCAGCGCGCGCTTCCTGCGCACGCTGAAGCGCGGCGGCGCGCTGTTTCCGGTCTTCCCGCTCGGCTTTGCCGGCGCCGAGGAGGCCGAGGCACGCGGCGTCACGGTGTCCGCCACGCAGGTGCGCTCCAGCGGCGCCCAGCTCGCCGAGGTCGGACGGCTCATGGCTGACGGATCGATCCGCGTCGTGCTCGACAGCAACTACCCGCTGTCCGACGCCCGCCTGGCGCATGCGCGCGCCGCCAAGGGCCATATCCAGGGAAAGATCGTGCTCGATGTCGCCTGATGCCAAAAGCGTGACCGGCGCCGAGCCGCACGAGCGGCAGGGCCGGATCCGGCACGGCACGCAGGACTGGTTTGCCATGGTCGGCGCGCTGCTTTGCGAGGCTGCGCAGCGGGCCGATCTGCCGCCTCCCCTCACCCTGTCGCTGGTCGAACGCTATACCGATGGCGCGACATGGCCGGATGGTCTGATCCAGGGGCTTAGCCTTGCCATTGCCGGCGGCGAACCGTCGTTCCGGGTCGGCGTCACGGCCGAGGAACGGGGGGATGTGACGATCGAGATCACCGCTGGCGCCGCCTATCGGCTGAACGGGCTCGAAAGCGCAGATCCTGCCTATGCCGAAGCCGTCGAGGCGAGCCTCGGCAACGGCGACATGCAGGTGACGGGCGACATCGGGCCATTCGCGCCCTGGCTTGCCGCCGTGCACGACGCCATCGTCGCACGCACGTTCTAGCGCGTTTGCGGGGGAAAAGCGTCGTCGCGGCTTTCCGGCCGGGAAGGCGTAAAAACAAAAAAGCTGGAGCAGGTCCGGTGCACTCGTGTTTACCGGACCTGCTTCAGCCCGGACCGGCCAGCGCCTCGACGAGGAAATCGGCAACGGCGCGAATGCGCGGCGCCCGCGTGAGGTCCGGGTGGATGACGAGCCAGAGCTCGCGCACCGGGGTATCGAGGCACGAATCGAGCCTTTGCAGGCCGGGCCGGCTCGAACCGGCGAAATCCGGCAGAAGCGCAACGCCGATGCCGGTCTCGGCGGCCGCGGCCTGGCTGGTCACGTCATTGGTGGTCATCACCACCCTGCGCCCGGCCAGATTGTCCGCAAGCCAGCGCTGCTGCGGCATGGCCGCCATTTCGCCGTCGCCGGCAATCAGCGGCCACTCGGCTTCGGGCAGCGCAAATCCGGACGCGGCATAGAAATGAAACGGCACGTCGCGCAGCTTGCGGATGACGAGGCCCGGCAGGTCCGGTCGCGATAGCCGCAGCGCGATATCGGCCTCGCGGCGGTTGAGATCGGCGGCGGCAATCTCGCCGCTCACCGCCGGCACCAGCCCGGGATGCCGGGCGACCAGCTGCGGCATCAGCTGCACCAGGACGGCGGTGGCAAAGGCCGGCGGCGCCGTGATCGTCACCGGTCCCGCAAGGCTCCGCGCGGCGCCGCGCGCCACCCGCTGGACGGCGAACATCGCCTCTTGCGCCGGCTGGCCGAGCTCTGCAATCCGTCGCCCCTCGATCGTCAACCGCACGGCGCGCGGCATGCGCTCGACCAGCTTCAGCCCGAGCGAGGCCTCGAGGGCTGCCACCCGCCGGCCGATCGTCGTGTGATCGATGGCCAGATCCCGTGCTGCGGCCGACAGGGAACCGGTGCGGGCCAGCGCCAGAAAGCAGCGGTAGTTCTCCCAGTCTATATGTGCATTTTCACCCATATGGCCTGCAAATTTCTGCAATTTCGAAGGATGCCACACTGGCCTAGACTCCGATCATCGTCAATGGAGACAAGCCGATGACCAGACAGGTAACCGTCACAGCGCCCGGCGGCGCGGACATGCTGACAATGCAGGAGGCGACCCTGCCGGATCCGGCGGCCGGCGAGGTGCGCATCCGCCAGACGATGATCGGCGTCAACTATGTCGACGTCTACCACCGCACCGGGCTCTACCCGTTGCCGGAGGCGCAAATCCCGGGGGTCGAGGCGGTCGGCGTGATCGAGGCGGTGGGCCCCGATGTCACCGGCTTTGCCGCCGGCGACCGGGTCATCTATGCCGGTGCCCCGGCGGGGGCCTATGCCGCGGCGCGCAACATGCCGGCGACGAGGGTGCTGGCGCTGCCGGACGGCATCGACGACGCGACCGGTGCCGGTTCGTTCCTGCGCGGCCTCACCGCCTATATGCTGCTCGAACGCGTCTGCCGGCTTGCGCCGGGCCAGTCCGTGCTGATCCAAGCAGCGGCCGGCGGGCTCGGTCTGGTGCTCGGCCAATGGGCCAGGCGCCGGGGACTTGCGACGATCGGCACGGTGAGCACGGCGCAGAAGGCGGAGGTGGCGCGCGCCCATGGTTTCGACCACACGATCCTCTACCGCGAGCAGGACGTCGCAGAGGCCACCCGCGACCTGACCGGCGGGACGGGCGTGGATGCGGTGATCGACGGCATCGGCGGCGAGACATTTTCCCGCAGCCTGACCTGCGTCAAGCCGTTCGGCACCGTCGTCAGTGTCGGCACGGCGGGTGGCGCCCTTCCCCCGCTCAGCCTCGACATGCTGGCCAACAAGGCTCTGACGCGGCCGTCGATCCTGGCTGCCGCCAACGATACCGGCTTTTACCGCGAGGCTGCGGCAGCCTGGTTCGCCATGCTGGCCGATGGATTGACGCTGACAGAGGGCCACAGCTATCCGCTCGGCGATGCCGCCAAGGCGCATCGCGATCTCGAAGCCGGCCGCACGGTGGGGCCGGTGCGACTGATCACCTAGTCTCCACCCTTTGCCATACACCTTGAAAAAGCGCATCCCGGACCAGATGTCCGGGGGCAAGCCCGGCTCCACCTTTGTCTGCTTAAGCTTCGATAGCAAAGGGAGGTGTCATGCTGTTCGGCCAGTCGCTGTTTCAATCCGTGCTGACGCGGCTTGCCGAGGAAGGTGCCGAGATCGTCGAGGAGGACGAGGCGGCCGGTGCCTTTCGGGTGCATGGCCTGTCGACCGGCTTTGTCGGTGCCGGCGAGGCGCAGACGGCCGAGGCGCCGCAGGGCGAACCGGCGGCCGATCCCTATGCGCAGGCGCAGGAGAGTTTCGATGCTGCCGACGCGGCAACGCCCTGGCCCCCTTTGTCGGACGAGATCGCCAGGCTGGACGAGCCTGCGAGCGAGGCGCCGGCAACCGAGCCTGCAAAGCCCGCCCGTCCGCCGCATCTGGACCGGCTGACGGTCGGCGAGATTGCCGAGGATCTGGGCCTGCGCCCCGACGACAGCCCGCAGATGATCGCAGCCCGCCGGCGCGCCTTTGCCCGCCTCAACCACCCCGACCGGGTGCTGGAAATCGCCCGCGATAACGCGACACGGCGCATGACGGTGGCAAACATGCTGGCAGACGCTGCGCTGAAGGCGCGCACGGAGCGCCGCTGAACCGGTTCCGCCTCCCTGGCCGACCTATCGGGTAAAGCGCTGGAAGCGGTGCCGGACGCATCGCGGAACGCTCCCCCTTTACTGCCGGCGCGGCGGAACGCTATTCCTCGTCGCGGCTTTCGTAGAGTTTCAGCAACAGGTCGCTCAGCAGATTGCGGGCCTCACGGCCGCCCAGGCGTTCGCTGATGCGGTCGTCGTGCTCCTGCACGATCGGGCGGATTTCCTTCAGATAGGCAAGCCCGTCCTCGGTGATGAACAGCGACTGGACGCGGCGGTCGGTATCGGACTTGCGCCGCTCGGCCAGGCCCTTCTGCTCGAGCCCGTCGACGATCGCGACGAAATTGGCGCGCTGGATGCCGAGTGCTTCGGCGACTTCGCTCTGCTTGAGACCCGGATTTTTATTCAGCACCGTCAGGACCGCGAAATCGGCGGGCCGCAGGCCCTTTGCCGAAAAGGCTTCGTTGAAGTCCTGATAGACGGCAAGTTGCGCGCGCCGCAGGCGAAAGCCCAGAGCCTCCGACATGGTCGAAACGTCTATGTCGGAATCCCGTCGTTCCAGTGTCTGATCGTGTCCCATCTGATCCCATAGTTTATTATGTTGCCCCCAGCCGGACGCGCGCCAGCCATTGGCCTGCAGCAGCGTCTCGACGGTGCGACCGTACAGGACTGGCGCGCCAGTACAAGCGCAATTCCCCGAGGCCCTGCATGGCCATGCAACCTTTATAGGCAGTAACGACTTTCGACGCGACCGTTTTCGCAAAATTCCATGATTTTCCACTGCCAGACATGCGGAAAGCGGGGCGGCCTGTTTTTGCGATTGATGCCGGAGGAAGTCTGCGCTATGAACCGGGCCGGCCGAGAGAATCTCCCGGCCCTACGCACCCGTAGCTCAGCTGGATAGAGTGTTGGATTCCGATTCCAAAGGTCACAGGTTCGAATCCTGTCGGGTGCGCCAAAATTTTCAGATCACTCTTTCGAGCGCCTCCTAGAGCACGTCCGGGCCTCAAGCCGGCCGGTCCTGGCGGATCGCGGCGGCGGTTGCGACGAAGTTGTCGACGGCGGTCTGGCCGGGGCCCGAGCGCCAGAGCACGGCGAGCTCGGCCTTCACCTTGAGATCTTCGAGGCCGAGGAAGCGGACCTCGCGGTTGCGCACCTCGCGCATGCAGCCCGGCACGATGGCGACGCCGATGCCCGACGCCACGAGATTGATCGTCGCCGACAGTTGCGGCGTCTGCTGGATGATCTCGGGCACAAAGCCTGCGCTGCGACATTCGGCCAGCACGCTGTCCGACAGCCCGGCCCCGTGGCGCCGCGGGTAGACGATGAATTTTTCCTGTCGCAGGTCGGCAAGGCGAAGCTGCGCCCTGTCCGCCAGCGGGTGCGCCACATGCACCGCAACGACCATGGCCTCGTCGGCCAGCGTCAGATAGCCATGGGGAAACTCGGCCCGGACCGGGGGCCGGACGAAGGCAACATCGATGACATCGTCCGACATCGCTCTCAGCAGCGCCTCCGTATGGGCCTGCTCCAGCACGAGCTGAACCTGCGGCCAGGCGGAACGGAACTGCGCCAGCACCTGCGTCACCAGCGGGCTGAAGGAGGCGGTTTCGGTGAAGCCGACCCGCACGCGGCCCTCGACACCGCTGGCCACCGCGCGCACCTTCTCCGTGGCGCGATCGACCCGGTCGAGGATGGCGACCGCTTCCTCGAGGAAAAGCTTGCCCGGCTCGGTCAGCACGACGCCGCGCCCGACTCGGTCGAACAGCGCCACGCCGAGTTCGGCCTCCAGCGCCTTGATCTGAATCGACAGGGCCGGCTGGGCAATGCGCAATATCGTCGCCGCCCTGTTGAAATGCAGCTGCTCGGCGGCGATCCGGAAATACCGGAGATGACGCAGTTCCATCGATAATCCAGAGTTATCAGTCTCCCCCAGACGATATCGTGCAGGCGTGAAATTCGCAATTGGATACGCCCGGCCTCGCACCGGCAGGGACAGCGCATAATTGATATGCTCTGCTTATCGAATATCGGAATCGAATATATTGGACGATCGCCGATGCCGGCCGGTATGCCTTGGGCCTCACGAGAAAGGCATCCTGCCGCAGGATGACAAAACCCATGACAAAACAGCATATCGAAGCTCTGCGAGACATCATCGAAAGGCGTGCCGGCACCATCTTGCCCGGCGCCGCCAATGCGCTGACCGCGCGCGTTGTCGAGGATCTCGGCTTCGAGGCGCTCTACCTGACCGGCGCCGGGCTCACCAACATGTATCTCGGCGTGCCCGATCTCGGCTTCATGGATCTCAGCCAGCTGGTCGACCACACGATGATGATTCGCGGCGTCACCGACCTGCCCGTGATCGTCGATGCCGACACGGGCTTCGGCAATGCGGTCAATGTGCATCGTTCGGTGAAGATGCTGGAGATGGCCGGCGCCAGCGCCATCCAGCTGGAAGACCAGGCCTCGCCGAAGCGCTGCGGCCATTTCGACGGCAAGCAGCTGATCGGGGCACAGGAGATGGCGGCCAAGATCCGGGCGGCGACCGATGCGCGGCGCGAGGGCATGCTGATCATGGCCCGCACGGATGCGCGCGCCGGCGAGGGTTTTCAGGCAGCACTCGACCGCGCGGCGCTCTACGAGGAGGCCGGCGCCGACATCATCTTCTTCGAGGCGCCACAGTCGATGGAGGAGATCGCCGCCATCCCGAAGACGATCAAGGCGCCGCTGCTGCTCAACATCGTGGTCGGCGGCAAGACCCCGACCGTCAGCACCGCCCAGGCAAAGGACCTCGGCTTCAGCCTGCTGCTCTATGCCAATGCCGCCCTGCAGGGCGCGCTGCAGGGGACGCAGGCCGCGCTCGCCAGTCTGCGTGACAACGGCTCCATCGACGAGGCTTCGGGCCTGCTCGCCAGTTTCAAGGAACGGCAGCGGATGGTGGCAAAGCCGCAATTCGATGCGATGGATGAGACATACGCCTCGGAGCAGAGCTGATGCGGGCGATCCAGATCGATCGCTATGGCGGACCGGAGGTTCTTGTCCGCCGGGAGCTCCCCGTCCCCGTCCCGAAGCCGGACGAAGTGCTCGTCAGGCTTGCCTATTCCGGCATCAATTTCATGGACGTCCACACCCGGCAGGGCAAATATGCGCGCTCGACGACCTATCCGCAGACGCTGCCGACGACGCTCGGCATCGAAGGTGTCGGCACGGTCGAGGCGGTGGGCGCAGAGGTCGCGGACTTCCGGCCCGGCGACCGGGTCGGCTATTGCCTCTGCTGGGGCAGCTATGCCGACTTCGCCACTGTCCCGGCCTGGCGCCTCATCCCCCTGCCCCCGGACCTGCCCTTCGACCGGGCCGTCGCCGCGATGTTTCACGGCCTGACCGCCCATTACCTGGCAAACGATGTCGGCAAACTCGGTCCCGGCGTGACCTGCCTCGTCCACGCCGCCTCCGGCGGCATCGGCCAGATCCTGGTGCAGATGGGCGTGCGGCTGGGCGCCACCGTCTATGCCACGACGAGCACGCCGGAAAAGGCCGCGATTGCCAGAGGCCGGGGTGCTGCCGAGGTCGTCACCTATGACAATGGCGGGTTTGCCGACCGGATGCGGGACGTGACCGGCGGGCGCGGTGTCGACGTCGTGTTCGATGCGATCGGCAAACCGACCCTGCGCGACAGTTTCCGTGCCACCGCCAAGAAGGGGCTGGTCGTCGCCTATGGCAGCGTCGGCGGCAATGTGTCGGATCTCGACCCGATCGAGCTTGGCGAGGCCGGGTCATTGTTCCTGACCCGTCCGCGCCTGGCAGACCATCTGGATGACGTCGAAACCATCCGTCGCCGCGCCGCAGACATTTTCTGCGGCCTGCTCGACGGATCGCTGTCGATCGACATCGGCGGCCGGTTCAGCCTGGACGACGTCGAGGCGGCGCATAGCGATCTCGAGCATCGGCGCAATGTCGGCAAGCCGATCCTGAAGATCGGCTGACGGACGCGCTCGTCTGATCTCGCCGGGCGTTCAGCCGTTCACGCACCCAGCCGTTTCAACAGCCGTGCCCAGGCCTTCATGCCGGTGCGGAAGCTCGACAGGCGGAAGAACTCGTTGGGTGCGTGATAGTCCTCGTCGGAGGTGGCGAACGAGAAGAAGATCGCAGGCCTGCCAAGCACGCGGGAAAAGGCGCTGCCGATCGGCACCGTTGCGCCCATGGCGACCCGCAGCGGCTTTTCCCCGAGCAGCTCGCCCAGAATATCCTCGGCGATCCCAAGCGCCGGCAGGTCGGGATCGATGGCGAAAGCCTCCGAGCCCGGGCCATCGCTGTCGAAGGCGATGGAGAAGCCTGTCGGCAGGCGGGCGGTCAGGTGACGCTCGATCGCATCGATGACGGCACGCGGCTTTTGCCCCGCGACCAACCGGCAGGTGATCTTGACGCTGGCGCTCGCCGGAATGACCGTCTTGGTACCCCGGCCCTGATAACCGCCTGAGATGCCGTTGAATTCGAGCGTCGGCTCCAGCCATTGCCGGACAAGCAGGCTGTCGCCGTCCACGATCGGGGCGTCCGCGATGCCGATATCGCGGTAATAGGCCGCCGCATCGAAGCGGGCGGCGCCGATTGCCGCCAAGATCTTCGGATCGGGCGGCAGCGTGCCGTCATGGAAGCCGTCGACGGTGACGCGGCCGTCCGGGCCGTGCAGCGAGGCGATGAGGGCGGCAAGGGCAGCAATCGGGTTCGGCGCAGAACCGCCATGGCGACCGGAATGGAGGTCCTTCGAGGCCCCGGTGACGGTCACTTCGAGCGCGACATTGCCACGGCTTGCAACCGTCATCGACGGTCTGTCGGCCCGCCACATCGCACCGTCGGCCGACACCACGAGATCGCAGTCGAACTTTGCGCGGTAGGCCTCGAGCGTCGCCTCGAAATGCGGGCTGCCGCTTTCCTCCTCGCCCTCGACAAGCAGCTTCAGATTGACCGGCAGCCGGCCCTCGGTCTTCAGATAGGCCTCGGCGACCAGCACCGGGATCAGCAGCGGGCCCTTGTCGTCGGAGGCGCCGCGGGCATAGAGCCGGTCGTCGCGCAATGTCGGCTCGAAAGGTGGCGTCAGCCATTTCTCCAGCGGATCCGGCGGCTGCACGTCGTAATGGCCATAGACGAGAATGGTCGGCAGGGCCGGATCGGAGAGGATCTCGCCATAGACGGCCGGATGACCACCGGTCTCCAGCCGCTCGACATTGTCAAAACCCGCCCGCGTCAGCCGCTCGGCCAGAAAAAGCGAGGCCTTGTCTATACCGTCGATAAAGGCCGGGTCGGTGGAGACGCTGGGGATCGCCGCATAGGCCTTCAGGTCGTCGAGCGCGGCATCGAAATGCGCTTCGAGATAGGTTTCGACGCTCATTTGCCACCATCCACGCTGATCACCTGGCCCGATATCCAGCCGGCGTGATCGGAGGCAAAGAACATCACCATGGCGGCGATGTCGCTTGGCGCGCCGAGACGTTTGAGCGCGATATTGTCGAGCAACCGCTGCTGGCCCTCCGGCCCCATCGCTTCCCATTGCCGCTCGGTCGTCGGATTGGAGCGGACGAAGCCCGGCGCGACATTGTTGACGGTGATGTTCCAAGCGCCGAGTTCATGGGCGAGTTGGCGCGTCAAGCCGATCTGGCCGGCCTTGGCGCTAGCATAGGCCTGGATGCCGGTCAGCGACACACCGAGCCCGGCACCGCTCGAGATGTTGACGATCCGGCCGGAACGCCGGCGCTTCATGCCAGGTGCCACGGCTTGCGCCATGTAGAAGGCGCCGGTCAGATTGACATCGAAGATCGCCCGCCAGTCGTCCTCGGAAACCTCCTCGATCGGCCGTCCGACCTGGCCGCGCACGCCACCGGCATTGTTTATGAGGATGTCGACGGCGCCCTCAGGCGCGCCTTTCTCGATACGGGCGATCGTCTGGTGAACCGCCTCGCGATTGGCAATGTCGAGATGATATCCGGTCGCCTTGTCATGTCCGCAGAGCTTCACCGTCTCGTCCAGTCCGGCGGCATTGATATCGAGCACATGGACATGCGCGCCACGGCTGGCAAAGGCCATGGCGATCGACCGGCCGAAACCGTGCGCGGCACCCGTGACGACGACGGTCTTTCCGTCAAAGCCGATATTCATCGGGCGCTTCCTCCCAGTTCGGCGATGTTTTCCAGTGCGAGAGGCCGCTTGCCCTCCTCGATCTCGTGGATCATCGCAATCAGGCGGGCAGCGAGCGGCGTCTCGAGCTTCACCTCGCGGCCGATCTCGACCACCGGGCCGACCTGCGCATCGACTTCGGTCTTGCGCTTGCGCACCGCGAGATCGCGCCAGATGCCGGAATGGGATTTCGCCGACTTCCGGTTATGCGCCACCATGTCGTCGAAGGACTTGTCGGTCTGTTCGGGCGGCGCCGTCGGCCCGAAGGCCGCGGGATCGAAACCGTCAAAGGCTTCCGGGCGGATATTGCCGAGTGCCGCAACGGTCGCCACTTCCAGCGCGAGCTTGCGCAGCACCGGCCTGGCTGCGGGATTGTCGAGCACGTCAGCAATGCTGTCATCGGTGAGCGCCGTGCCGAAGAGCAGCGCGCCATAGATCAGCTTGCCCCAGAGATAGCCCCAGATATTGTCGGTCAGTATCGCCTTCGGCTCGAATGCCAGCATCAGCGTGTAGATCTCGGCGATCCGGTCGGTGGCGCTGCCGTCGAGTTCGCCGACGACGACGGCACCGTGGCCGCTATAGGTGACCTTGCCGGGCTCCAGATAGTCCGCGCCGAAATTGACGAAGCAGCCAATTACCCGGTGATCGCCGGCGATGCGGGCGATGTCGCGCTCGTTGAGCCCGTTCTGGGCCGAGACGATGTAACCGTCGGAGGCGATGTGGTCGACCATGGCCTTCGCCGCTGCTTCCGTGTGATGCGCCTTGACGCAGAGGAAGCTGCGCTCGAATACGCCTTCCAGATCCTCGGGCAGGAAGGCCGGAGCCTTGACCGTGTCCTCGAAGATCGGCCCCGTGATCGTCAGCCCCTTCGCGTTGATCGCGTCGACATGCGCCTGCACATTGTCGACGAAGACGACCTCATGGCCGGCGCGAACGAAGGCCGCGCCAAGCGTGCCGCCGATGGCGCCGGCGCCCCAGATCAGGATCGGTGACATCAGGCCCAGTCCCCTTCCAGCAGCGCGCGCGTCTCCTCGATCGCGATATCCCAGATCGCCAGCATGTCCTCGTCCGGCCGCTCGTAGTAGCCGCCGAAATTGCCGTCGCCGAGATAGTCCTTGATGGCCTTCGGCGCGAGATAGCGCATCCGGGCAAGGTCGATCATCGGCTTCTGCTGGCTGGGCTGGACGACGCCCTCAAGCCGGGTCCAGGGGAAATTCTCCATCCACGAGGCGTGGCTCGCGACGGGATCGATCGCCTGCACCTTGGCAAAGGTCTTCGGCGCGTTCCACCAGTTGTGGAATTTGACCGCGCAGTCGGGATTGTCGACCATCCACTCGCCGGCAAAGCTGCCGGCCGGCTGGTTGCCGCCATGGCCATTGACGATCAGGATGCGGCGAAAACCCTGGGCGCGCAGGCCGTCGAGGATGTCGCGGATGATCCGGATATAGGTGTCCTGGCGCAGGCTGATCGTGCCCGGATAGGCGGAAAAATAGGGCGTGATGCCGTAGGGCACGACCGGGAAGACCGGGATGCCGAGCGGCTCGGCCGCATCGAGCGCGATCTTTTCCGCCAGGATCGAATCCGTCGACAGCGACAGTCCCGCATGCTGCTCGGTGCAGCCGAGCGGCAGGATGGCGCGGTCGTCGGTCTTCAGAAAGGCCTCGATCTGCTGCCAGTTACGCTCCGATACTTTCATGGTCTCCAAGCCTTTCTCGTCTTTCAGACTTTTTCGTCCGGCGATGCGGTCGTCGCATCCGCCGCTGCGGATTTCGATGGGTCCTGCGCCATGCCGACGCCGGTCGCGCGCACGATCGGCACGATGACCCGCTCGATGTCGGCGACATCGGGGGCATGCCGGTATTCGATCGAGGTGACCGCCGGCGAAAGGCTGCCGAGCACGCTTTCGGCGCCTGAGGCATAGATGACGACGGTCGCCGCCTTCACCACCTCGGCCAGATCCGCCGCATCGACGGTCGTGCCGACGAGGTCGCTGACATGCGGGGCGAAGCGCTGCACGCCGCTCTTCATGATCGGCAGAAATTCCGGAAAGCGCGAGACGATGGCGATCCGCGACAGCGAATCCAGCGAGGCAAGCGCCCGGCGCGTCTCTTCCGACGGGGTGAAGGCGATCGTCACCACCCGGGTATTGGGCACCAGCGCCGTCACCTCCCGCTGCCGGTTGGCGAAGGTGACGGCAAGGTCGGCGGAATTGGTGAGCGCGCGCACCTCCGCATCGCGCTGGAGGGCGGCCACCGTCACCGGCTCCACCGTCACGTCGCGGCCGAGCCTGGCGGCAATCACCCGCGCATAGCTGGCCGTCGCCTGCTGGAACAGGCCGATCATCACGATCCTCAGCCGCGGCCCCACGCTTTCACGGTAGTAGACGCGGGCGCTGATCAGCGAGATCAGTTCGCCGGGACGAATGCCGAGCGCCCGGCTCTCGTCGATCATCGCATCGATCTGGCGATGCAGGCCGCTGGCGTCCGGCCGTCCGGCAAGGCGTGCCGTCCGGCTATCGGCGACGAAGGTGCCCGCCCCCGGCCGCGTCTCGATCAGGCCGGCCGCCTTCAGCTCGGCATAGACCTGGCTCACCGTCATCGGCGCCACCCCGATCGTCTCGGCCAGCTCGCGCACCGACGGCAGCATTTCCCCGGCGACCAGATCGCCGCCGGCGATGCCGTATTCGATGAGCCCGAGCAGCTGGGTTTTCAGCGGCACCGGCAGATCGCGATCGACGAAGAATTCCATGGGGCTCCGCAGCGGGTTAGTGTTCTACTTCTCTAGGACAGCAATCCTGCTTTTCGCTGGGGCGCCTGTCAAGCGCCTGCAAGACACCCCGCAAATGTAAGATTCCGGCAGTTGACAGGTCCGGGATCGCGTGAAATCGTTACAGCCAACAAGAACAGTTCACGATAGAACTCATAAGGGGAATGTGATGAAAACCTTCGCTCGCGCGGCGTTGACGGCCGCCCTTGTCCTCAGTGCCGGCGTCTCGGCCCATGCCATCGAACGCGGCGGCACGCTGACCTATGGTCGCTATGCCGACAGCCTGTTCCTCGATCCGGTGCTGAACGATGCCAATGTCGACATCTGGATCCTGTCCAACCTCTACGACACCCTGCTTTTACCGACCGACGACGGCAAGGACGTCAAGCCCGGTCTTGCCAGCGAATACAAGATGGCCGACGACGGCATGAGCATCGCGCTCACCCTGCGCGACGGCATCAAGTTTTCCGACGGCTCGCCGATCACGGCCTCCGACGTCGTCTGGTCGCTGAAGCGGGCGACGAAGAAGGACAACGGCATCTGGGGCTTCATGGTCGACTCGATCGACGACATCGTGGCCGACGGCGACACCAAGGTGACGATCAAGCTGAAGCATCCCGATCCCGCGATCCTTGCAGCCCTCACGGTGTTCAACACCGCGATCATGCCGCAGAAGGCCTTCGAGGCCGCCAAGGGCACGACCGACGAGGAGAAGGCCAAGGATTTCGGCACCCATCCGGTCGGCTCCGGCGCCTTCATGCTGAAATCCTGGGATCGCGGCTCGGTGATGAAGCTGGTGAAGAACCCCTATTACTGGGCCAAGGGCGAGGACGGCCAGCCGCTGCCCTATCTCGACGAGGTCGACTTCCCGGTCATTCCGGATGATGCGACCCGCATCCTGAAGCTCGGTTCCGGCGAACTGGATGGCGCGGAATTCATCCCCTATTCGCGCGTGGCGGAACTCAAGGGCTCCGCCGCCGTCGACATGGAGCTCTTCCCGTCGACCCGCGTGCAATACGTGACGATGAACGTCCGCCCCGAGATCGACGGCAAGAAGAACCCGCTGTCCGACGTCAAGGTGCGCCAGGCGATGAACTACGCCATCAACAAGCAGGCGATCATCCAGATCGTCACGCATGGCGTGGGCACGCCGCAGACCTCCTACATGTCGACCGCCACGCCGCTGCATGCCGGCGACCAGCCGCTCTACCCCTACGACCTGGAAAAGGCCAAGTCGCTGATGAAGGAGAGCGGCTATCCGGACGGCTTCTCGACCAGCATTCTCGTGCTTGCCGGCAACCAGGACCAGATCAGCATCTCGACCGCCCTGCAGCAGATGCTCGGCCAGATCGGCGTCAAGCTCGACCTGCAGCAGGTCGACAATGCGACGCTGACCCAGCAGTACCGCGAGGGCAAGTTCGTCATGCGCAATGCCGCCTGGACGGACGACATCGCCGATCCGAACGAGATCACCTCCTATTTCGCCTATTCGCCGAATATCGACGCCCTGCATACCGGCTGGAATAGCGAGGAGGCCGACACACTCTTCGAAGCCTCGCAGAAGGAAATGGATGGCGCCAAGCGGGCCGAGGAATACGCCAGGATCCAGGAGATATTCAACACCACCGGCCCGACCCTGCCGCTCTACGAGACGCCCTATCCGGTGGCGCTATCGAAGAAGGTGCACGGCTTCCTGCAGATCCCGCTCGGCAACAACATCTTTTCCGGCGCCTGGAAAGACAAGTAAGCTGCTCTCAACCACCTGTCGCGCGGATATCTGTCAGGTCGTCCGCGCGACCTTTTTGCCTCGGGATGCCGGAGAGCCTTCTTGCACCTATTGAGTTTCATCCTCCGCCGCCTGCTGCAGATGATCCCCACGATCATCTTCATCTTCGTGGTGACCTTCGTGCTGGTCCGGCTTTTGCCGGGCGATCCGGCAAGCGCCATGATCGGCGACAGGGCGCTTGATGCCGACGTGACCCGGATCAATCACCAGCTCGGGCTCGACAAGCCGCTGCCCGTCCAGTTCCTCTATTATGTCGAGCGCATCGTTACCGGTGACCTTGGCGATTCCATCGCGCTGAAGCTGCCGGTCACGACGCTGATCGCGCAGCGCCTGCCCGTTACCTTGTTGATGACGGCGATGGCAGCCGTGATCGCTCTCGTGCTCGCCGTTCCGCTGGCCTTCGTCGCGGCGCTGCGGCGCGACAGCATTGCCGACAACGCCATTCGCGGCGCCTTCCAGGTGGGCCTGTCCATGCCGGTCTTCTATGTCGGCATCATCCTGCTCACCGTCTTTGCCGCACAGTTCAAGATCTTTCCGGTCGGCGGCTATGGCGAGACCGTCACGGAACATCTCTACCATCTCTTCCTGCCGTCGCTGACGCTGGCGCTCAGCCTCTCGGCGATCCTGATGCGCAATCTGCGGGCCTCGGTGATCGCGGTGATGAATGCCGAATATGTCGACTTCGCCGCCGCCAAGGGGCTTCGCTCCACCGTCATCCTCTACCGCCATATCCTGCGCAACGCGCTGATCTCGACCGTCACGCTGTTCGGCCTGCAGATCGGCACCATGCTCGGCGGCGCCGTGGTGACGGAAACCGTGTTTGCCGTGCCGGGCGCCGGGCGCCTGCTGATCGACAGCATCTTCGGCCGCGACTATCCGGTGCTGCAGGGACTGACGATCACGCTCGCCGTGCTGGTCTCGATCACCTTCCTGCTGACCGACATCTTCCAGGCCTGGCTCGATCCGAGGGTGGCGCGATGACCCTGCAGGATACCAAACCGGCGGCCACCCGCCGCCTGGCATTGTCGAGATTGCCGAAGCAGCCGCTCAGCCTCGTCTTCGGCGGACTTCTGCTGCTCGCAAGCGTGGTGCTCGCGGTCGTGCCGCAGCTGTTTGCGCCCTACGACCCGAACGCCTTCGACTACAATGCGCTGCTGGCACCGCCCTCTGCGGCCCATCTGTTCGGCACCGACAGCTTCGGCCGCGACGTGCTGTCGCGGGTGATCCACGCCTATACGATCGACATGCAGATCGCCATTTTCGCCACCATATTCCCCTTCGTCTTCGGCACGCTGGTCGGCGCCTTTGTCGGCTATTACGGTGGCCTGACCGAAGCGATCTTCGGGCGTGTCGTCGATGCCGTCATCACCTTCCCCTTCCTCGTTCTGGTGATCGCCATCGTCTCGGTGCTCGGCCCTGGCCTCGGCAACATGTATGTCGCCGTCAGCATCGTCGGCTGGGTGTTCTATGCAAGGCTGGTCGCCGCAGAGGTGAAGGTGCAGAAGCGGCTCGACTATGCCGATGCCGGCCGGGTCATGGGCTATACCGCGATGCGGATCATTTTCCGCCACCTGCTGCCCAACGCCATCACCCCGGCGATCGTCTACTGGATGACCGACATGGCGCTGGCGATCCTGCTCGGCTCTTCGCTCGGCTATCTCGGCCTCGGCGCCCAGCCACCGATCTCCGAATGGGGCGTGCAGATCGCCGACGGCAAGAATTTCATGAACACCGCCTGGTGGATCTCGGTCTTTCCAGGCGTCGCCATCGTGCTGACCGGGCTCGGCTTCAGCCTGGCCGGCGACGGGGTGGCCGAACTGCTGAGGGTGAAGCGATGACGACGGCAGCGGAACAGAGCGGGCTTCTGGTGCGCGGGCTGACCACCACCTTCGACACCGCGCGCGGCACGGCGATCGCTGCTGCCGATATCGATCTGGACGTCGCCCCCGGCGAGGTGGTCGGCCTGGTCGGCGAAAGCGGCTCCGGCAAGAGCGTGACGCTGCGCTCGATCATGCGGCTGGTGCGCGAGCCGGGCAAGGTGCGAGGCCGGGTCGAATGGAATGGCCGCGACCTGATCGGCATGCCGGCGGAAGACCTGCGCCGGCTGCGCGGGAGCGAGATCGCGATGATCTTCCAGGAGCCGATGACGGCGCTCAATCCGGTGCTGCCGGTCGGCCTGCAGATCGACGAAAACCTGAAGGCCCATACCGATCTCGGCCGCAAGGCGCGCCAGGCCCGCGCCATCGAGCTGATGACCATCGTCGGCATCCCCTCGCCAGAGACCCGGCTGAAGGAATATCCGCACCAGTTTTCCGGCGGCATGCGGCAGCGGGCAATGATCGCGATCGCGCTTGCCTGCTCGCCGAAACTGCTGCTTGCGGACGAGCCGACGACCGCGCTCGACGTGACCATCCAGGACCAGATCCTGAAACTGCTGCTCGACCTGCGCGACCGGCTGCAGATGAGCGTCGTGCTGGTCACCCACGATCTCGGCGTGGTGGCCCAGACCTGCGACCGGATGGCGGTGATGTATGCGGGCCGCATCGTCGAGACCGGCACGGTGCCCGAAGTCTTCGCCACCCCGCACCATCCCTATACCCGCGGCCTTCTGGGCTCGGTGCCGAATGCCGACGCGCCGCGCACCCTGCTGCGCTCGATCGACGGCACGCCGCCGAACCTCACCGATCTTCCGGCGGGCTGCGCCTTCCATCCGCGCTGCGCCTTTGCGACCGATCTCTGTCGGCGCGAGCGGCCGCCCCTCGAAACCTTCGGTCCGGGCCGCGCCGCTGCCTGCTTCCATCATCAGCAGGTCGCCAGGGCGGAGGCGCTGGTATGAACACGAATGTGCCGCTGCTCTCCATCGATGGTCTTTCCAAGGAATTTTCCGGCCCCTTCTCCCTCAGCCGCCGGCTGAAGGGATTGCCACCCATCTCGGTGAAGGCCCTCAACCACGTGACGCTCGACGTGAAGCGCGGCGAGACGCTCGGCATTGTCGGCGAAAGCGGTTGCGGCAAGTCGACGCTCGCGCGCTGCATGGTCAGGCTCTACGAGCCCGACGGCGGCGCCGTCCGCTTCGAGGGCAAGGACATCTCGACCTTGAAAGGCCCTGAGCGGCGCGCCTTCAACCGCCGCGTCCAGATGATCTTCCAGGATCCCTACGGCTCGCTCAATCCGCGCATGACGGTGGCGCAGATCCTCGGCGAGGCCCTGTCGGTGCACAGGATGCGGCCCAAGACGGAAATCCCGGCGCGCATCGCCGAACTGATCGAACTGGTCCGCCTGCCGGAAGATGCTGCCCATCGGCGGCCGCACGAATTCTCCGGCGGCCAGCGCCAGCGGATCGGCATCGCCCGGGCGCTCGCCGTCGAGCCGGAAGTGATCGTCGCCGACGAACTGGTCTCGGCGCTCGACGTCTCGGTGCAGGCGCAGGTGGTCAATCTTCTTCTGCAGCTGCAGGAGAAGCTGAAGCTCACCGTCGTCTTCGTCGCCCACGACCTGCGTCTCGTGCGCCATATCTCGCACCGGGTGGCCGTCATGTATCTCGGCCAGGTGATGGAGATCGCGACCGCCGAGGCGCTGTTTACCGCCCCGCGCCATCCCTATTCCAAGGCCCTGCTCGACGCGGCACCGGATCTCGATCCGGAGAACCGCAGCCGCGCCGTCGCCGCCACCGGCGAGATCCCGAGCCCGATGAACGTGCCGCCCGGCTGCCCCTTTGCCAGCCGCTGCCCCTATGTCTTCGACCGGTGCCGGACAGAACGCCCCTTGCTCACACCACGCGGCACCGGCCAGTATGCCGCCTGCCACCTGACCGATTTCGGCGCCGCCGAGCCACCCGTCCCAGCTTCCACCGAGACCTGATGCCCATGACCTACGAGACCTTCACCCGCGAGATCGCCCGCCTCAACGACGTCCTTTGCAGCATCAACCTGCTGACCTGGGATTCGCGCACGATGATGCCGGCCGGCGGTGTCGAGAGCCGCGGCAAGCAGATCGCGACGCTGACCGGGATTGCCCGCGATCTGGCGACCGGCGACGCCCTGCAGAAGGCCATCGAGGGCGCAAGGTCGGAGCTTACAGGCGTGCCCGCAGACGATCTTCGGCTTCGGGCGATCGAGACCGCGGCCACCCAGACGGCAACACTTGCACGCATACCGGCAAGTCTCGTCTCCGAGGCAGCGGAATTGAAGACGCTGGCACAGTCTGCCTGGGCAAGGGCAAGAGCCGCCGATGATTTTGCCGGCTTCGCGCCGATGCTGGAACGCACCATGGAGATGCAGCGCCAGATCGCCGGTGCCATCGGCTATGACGAGCACCCCTATGACGCGCTGGTCTCCACCTATGAACCCGGCATGCGCTGGAAGCGGCTGCGCGGCCTCTACGGCGAATTGCAGACCGCGCTGCTGCCGCTGCTCGATCGCGCCAGAGAGGTCCGGATACGCTCCGACATTCTCGAACGCAGCTATCCGGTCGAAAGCCAGCGCGCCTTTTCCGTGCGGATGGCGCAGCGCATGGGCTACGACTTCGACCGCGGCCGCCTCGACAATACGGTACATCCCTTCGAGATCTCGTTTACCCGCGAGGACGTGCGCATCACCGGGCGGTTTCGCGACACCTGGCTGCCGGGCGGCCTGTTCGCCGTCTGGCACGAGGCGGGCCATGGGCTTTACGAGCAGGGTGTCTCGCCCGACCTGACGCGCAGCGCCTTCACCGCCGATTTCGTCAATCTCTACGCCGTGGGCGGTGCCAGCTTCGGCACCCATGAATCCCAGTCGCGGCTGCTGGAAAACCGGGTCGGGCGCTCCAGGCGGTTCTGGGAACTGCATTTCGAAGAGCTGCGGCAGGCCTTCCCCGACCAGCTTTCCGACGTCAGCGCGGATGAGTTCTGGCGTGCCGTCAACGCCCCCCGCCCCGGCCATATCCGCGTCGAGGCGGACGAACTCACCTATGACTTCCACATCATGCTGCGCTCGGAAATCGAGGCCGGGCTGATGGCAGGCGAGGTTTCGGTCGGCGAATTGCCGGAGATCTGGGCGGCCAAGATGCGCTCCTATCTCGGGCTTACGGTTCCGAGCGACACGCTCGGCGTGCTGCAGGACGTCCACTGGTCGTCGGGCATGATCGGCTCCTTCCCGACCTATACGATCGGCAACATCATGTCGTCGCAGTTCTTCGCCGCGGCCCGCAAGGACCAGGCGGTCGAGACGGGCCTCGAAATTGGCGACTACCAGCCGCTCAAGACCTGGCTGAACGACCAGGTCCATCGGCATGGCCGGTCGCGCAGCCCCAGCGAATTGCTGCTTGCCGCCACCGGATCGGAGCTTTCGACGGAGGCCTATATCGCCGACCTGACCCACAAGGTCGATGAGCTTACCCTCTGACTTTGCTAGGGTCTTGCGTCAGCGTGCGGCGGCTGCCGTGCACGCAATGCGCGGAACAAACTTTATTTGGCATCCAGGCCGTGCAATCAGCGAACTTAACCATGCTTTAACGCTGCAGGAGAAAGATGAGCCTACATCGTTTTTTTAGATTTGGTTCATCATGTTTGTCCTATCCGTTCGCTACAAGGGTCACGAGCGCAGCCTGCTCGCCTCCGATATTGAATTTGAAAGCACCAGCATGACCGCTCAGATCTGCGACCGCGCGCTCAGCTTTCCGCTGGCCGATGTGCTGAGCGTCACGCAGGTCGATACCGCCGCGCCGAGCGAAGTCGGACAGCGGCCGGTGACAGCGACCTCCAGCTGGCATCACTGACAGCGTTACCAGCAGCAGCCGGCATTGCCCTGAAGAGATAGTCGACAAGCGCCCTCAGACGCGGGCGTCGACCGCCCGTCTGACGATGTCGATCAGCTGATCCTGCGCCGCGCGCGGCGTCAGGTTGTGATCGGCATTCTCGATGATTTCGAGCGACAGGTTGGAGAAGGCCTCGAGGCCGGAGAGATCCGGGCCGAAATACAGCGCCATCTGGTCGAGGCTCCCGTCATCGCGCACATTGGCAAACGAGACCGGCACGGCGCGGATCTCCAGATCGCGCAGAATCGTCGACAACCGCCGGCGGAAACGGCCGATCCTGGTAAGCGGGCCGAGATGCGGCGCCAGGCGCGTCATCGCCTTGGTGCGCAGTTGGCCCAGTACGTTGATCGCGGCACGCGGCAGGTTGACCTCACCTTTCAGGATGCGGCCGAGGATACGGATGTCGAAGGCGCGGCGACGGTAGTCGTTGAGCGAGCGGGCACCGACCCGCAAGGCGTTTTCGAGATTTTCCGCCGGATCGAAGATCAGCCGCAACTGGTTGACCGAGACGACGGCGGCGACATCCGCGCTGATGGCGGCGAAATGCAAGGCCGACCAGGCGCCGGAGCATCGCCCGACCAGGATGATCGGTCCGCCCGAACGCTGTTTCAGCATCCGCACGGCATGGCCGATATCGGTAAGCTGCTGGCTGGAATAGATTACCTGTTCGGGCGCGCCGGGCTGCGCCGGACTGTCGCCGATGCCGGAAAGATCGAGCCGGAACGACGCGATACCCTCGCCGGCCAGGTCCCGGGCAGCCCGAACCCAGATGCCGCCCCAGCCGATACGATGACCATAGCCGGTATTGAGATAGATGACGGTCGCCTTCGGCGCGGTCGCAACCGGGCATGTCAGCACGCCGAACAGACCGGGTTCCGGCCCGAAGGTCAGCACCTCCTCGGCAAAGTGCTGGCTGGCATGCATCGGCTGGAAGCGGGGCACGGCATCGGCGACTTTGCCGGCGAAACGCGCCTTGACCCAGCCGGCGATTGCCGCGATCGGCGAAAGCGGAATGACCGAGGTCGTCGGGCTTTCCATCAGGGCGCCATAGCCGTCGAAGCGCACGGCCTCGCCTTTGACGCCGGCCGCCGCAAGTGCTGCAAGCAGCTCGGCATCGGCCGCGTAGTCCGGACGCTCCAGCACCAGTACCGGCAGCTTCGCATCGAGGCCCTCGAAGCCGATCTTCAGGGGTTTCAGCTCGGCTGCCAGCCGCTCCGTCATCCGGAAACCGGCCAGCGTCACGGCGTCCGGCGGCGTGCCGAGATCGAGCCCCAGCGTCTCGCGGATGATTCGCTCGCGCATGTCGATCTCGCGCAGATAGCGCCGGCCCGACAGCACGGGGGCGGCAATGACCAGCCCGCCGGTGGCAAAATAGGAGCGCGCGGCGATCAGTGCCACGGTGGCGCCGAGCCCGATGCCGTAAAAGATCACCCGCTCGCAGCCGCTGGCCGCCCGCAAGACGTCGGCTGCGGCAAGCGCGCCTTCGGTCAACCGGACGAGCCCCGCCCCACCCTCGACCGGCAGCGCGTCGCCCTCGCCCGGATGATCATAACGCAGCACCGGAAAGCCCTGGCCGGACAGCCGGTCGCCGAGCAGGCGGTGGAACTTGCGCACGCAGAGTTCGTCATAGCCCCAAGGGTTGCAGACCACGATGCCGACATCGCCGGCGCCGGGATGATAATGACCGACAGTGCCGGCAAAGGTCAGCGGATGAAGAGACGCGCGCCCCGTTGCGTCAGGGGACGCGTCGCGGGCCTCCTCGATCTCGAAACGGTCCGCATGGGCCATCAGCCTTCCTCCCTTGCCGGCTTTCCAGGGCCGACCAGCAGCACCCAGCGAAGGGCCCCCGCAATCCCCGGCGGCAGGCGTCCGCCTGCCCATTGTCCCAGACTGTCGCGCAGGTCGCGCGGCAGGGCACCAAGCGCGATCAGCGCCATCGGATAGATCACGCCGCCGATCAGGATGCCGAGGATCATGCCCGGCAATCCGTCGACAAGACGCATGGTGCCGAAGGCGGCGGCGGCGCAAAGGCCGGCCGCGACACAGACCTTGAGCAGGCTCGCGACATCGACGGCGATATCGAGCCGGCGCCGGCAATACCAGAGATAGAAGATCAGCGTGACGAAGGACATTCCGCCCTTGATCCAGGCGGCCCCCTCGCCACCGAAGACGGGCACGATGGAGAAGATGGCGGCGACCGTGAACAGGCCGCTGACGATCGTCACCCGAAGCGTGACCCCGCTGCGCCGCGTGGCCAGCAGAAGCCGCGCCGGCGCGATGTTGATTGCCAGCGGCAGCGAGGCGATCAGCAGCACGACGGCCACATGGACCGCCGGGGTGAAGCTGGCACCGAACAGCGTCGGGATCAGCACCGGTGCGATGGCCGCCCCGCCGAAGGCGATCGGCGCGATCAGCACGGTAAGGCCAAGCAGGCTCCGGTTGAAGACGCGCACGAGCGTGACGTGATCGCCGCGATCATGGTGGTAGCCCAGATACGGCACCAGCGTTGCTGCCAGATAGAGCCCGACCTGCAGCACCATCCCCGACATGGTGGCACCGACGGCGTAGTAGCCGACATCGAGCAGCGTCAGGTAGAAGCCGATGATCGCCAGTTCGACGCGCGATGTGAGGATGGCCGAAAGCGCGGAAGACACCCAGTTGTCGCGGGCATAGACGCGCATCTCGGGCGTGATCGGCGCACTTGGAACGGATCTGGGCGCCCGGTAGCGGTAAAGCGCCAGCGCCTGCGGCAGATGCCGCGCCACATGGCCGAAGATCGCGCCGGCCGGACCGAGGATAAGACCGCCGGCCAGCACGGCAAAAGGCTGGATCAGGCAGCCGACGGCGGCAAAGGCGGTGCTTTCGCGAAACCGGCCGAGCCCTTCGGCGGCAGCCAGCGACATGGTGGAGAAGCCATAGGCGGCGAACAGGACGATATTGCCGATCCAGATGACGCTGTCGTCGATGCGCCCGCGCTGCCAGAGCAGGACCGCATAGGCAAGGCCGATCAGCGACAGCAGGCCGGTGGACAGGGCGAACGGTCGCGACACGGCATTGACGAGTGCTGCTCCGCCACCCTCGTCGTCCCCCCGGCCGATGAAGCGCAACAGCGCCTGGGTGAGGCCGAGCCCGGACACCTGGACGCCAATCGTCATCAGCCACAGCGCATAGGCGACGATGCCGGAGCCCTCGACGCCGAGCAGCCGTGCGACGACGATGCTGGAGGCAAGGCCGGCAAACAGCGACAGCAATCCCGCGGCCGTATTGAGCAGCGATGAACTGAGCATGGATTGCATGACGGCGGCCGTCTCCGTTTCCCGGCCACCCGCATGCAAGCGGGCTCTCTGGCCGAAGATCGAGCGCATCCTAATCAAGCGGACTTAAGATTCGGTTGCCCGGCGGAGCGAAACACGATGTGCGACGGGGCAAGATCAGGGCGTGCGAGCGCTCATTTAACGCGGATTTAAGGAAACACGAATACGGTCCGCGAAAGCTCAAGGGTAGCATGATCAATGACTGACATTTCCCTTTCAGCGCACCAAAAGGGGTCGCTGACGCAAAAGATGCGCCATCTGTTCTGGCGGGCGATTTCCAGCCTGCCGGACGCGCCCTATATCCGCTGGAAATATTTCTCCCTCTCCGGCCGGTTTCCGGATCTCGCCAAGCCGCGCCTGTTCACCGAGAAGGTGCAGGTGCGCAAGCTCTACGACCGCAATCCGATCTATCCGGGTCTGGTCGACAAGGCCGCCGCCAAGGCGGTGATTGCAGAGCGGGCCGGCCCGCAATACGTAATCGAGACCTATTGGGTCGGCACTGACATCAAGACGATCGACTGGTCGACGATCAGCCTGCCGGCGGTCGCCAAGCCGACCAATGGCAGCGGCCAGGGTTGCTTCCTGCGCACGACGACCGATGTCGCACGCTTCATCGCAGAGGACCCGACGCCGCACTGGCTAGCGATCAAGCATCACCGCATCAATCGCGAATGGGCCTACGGCGCCGTCGCGCCGCAGGTGATCATCGAGCGCATGCTGGTCGAGGGCGACGGCGCGCCGGATGACTACCGGGTGTTCATCTTTTCCGGCGTGGTCTCGCATATCGAGGTGCGCCTGCGCCGCGACGGCATCGGCTACGAATGCAACTACACGCCGGACTGGGAGAAGATGGCCTATTGCGCCGACTATTACCCGCTCTATCCGCAGGCGGTGGAACGGCCGGCGCAACTGGACGAAATGCTCGATGTGGCGCGCAGGCTGGCGGCCGATCTCGACTTCATGCGGGTCGATTTCTATGTCACCCCCGGGCGCCTCCATGTGGGCGAGATGACGCTTTATCCGGGCGGCGGCTTTCACGGCTGCGTCGCCGATGAATATGACGCGGTTCTGGGCGAGCGCTGGCAACAGCAACTCTACGCGAAAAGTGGCTGAATGCGCGGGTGACCGCGGCGGACCGGTTCTGGCAATCAGAGTCCGGACTAGCCTTCAAGGCCTTGTTTTCAAGAGGGTTCTCATCCGTTCACGCACCCTGCACTGGCGAACATTTCCAAGGGGGCCGACATGAAATTCCTCTTTCTCTCGACCCATGCCTTCCTGCCGGCGACACGCAAGACCAGCGTGCATTTCGTCGCGGAAGCCCTGGTCGCGCGCCGCCACAAGGTCGACACGGTCAGCGTCGGCATGAGCCGGCTGACCGCCTGGAAGAAACCGCAGCTCGTCGAGGGCGCGATCGCTGCCGGACAGAAGAACCGGTTCGCAGACACGGCACCGGGTTATCGTTCGGCCGCCTACCTGCCGCCACTGCACCCGTTCAGCACCTCGCATGCCTGGGTCAACCGGCTGACCGCGCTTACCTTTCCGCTCTACGGCAATCTGCTGCCGGGCTTCCTGCGCCAAGCCATAACGGACGCGGACGTGGTGGTCATCGAATCCGGCACGGCGATCGCCTTTTTCGACGCGGTCCAGCGTCTCAATCCCAAGGCAGCCGTGATCTATTTCTGCCGCGACCGGCTGGATACGGTCGGCGCCTCGGCCTGGCTGCAGGCAACCGAACAGCGGATTGCGCCCCTCTGCGATCGCGTCATCGTGCCTTCGCCGCGCATGGCCGACCACCTGCCGAAGACCGCCAGGGTCCGCTTCATTCCGCAGGGGATCGACAAGCAGGTCTTCGATGCGGCGACCGTCTCGCCCTACCCGCCCGGCACCCTGAACGCCGTCTCCGTCGGAAACATGCTCTTCGACCGCGCGGCCATCGAGGCCATGGCGGCGGCGCGTCCGGATATCACCTATCATCTGTTCGGCGCCGGCATTCCGGACGATTTCGCCGGCAATGTGAGGGTCTATGGCGAGCGACCATTCCCCGACATCGTGCCCTTCATCAGGTTTGCCGATTTCGGCATTGCGCCCTACAGGCTCGGTGAACGCGAACTCTATCTGGCGCAGTCGAGCCTGAAGCTGCAGCAATACAGCTACTGCCTGTTGCCGATCCTGGTGCCGCGGCTGCTGGAAGGCAGCCGCGGCAATCTCGTCGGCTATGACCGCCCTGAGACCCAGGACTGGACATTGCTGCTCGACCGCGTGCTTGCAAGCGCGCATCCCGAAGGCTGGCGCGACGGCATCCTCACATGGGACGAGGTAGCCGAACGGATCGAGGCGGAAATCCCGGCGTCGGCCTGATCTGATCCGATCGGTCGACGATCCCCTGCTATGCCGCTTTGCCGCACCCGTTTCGTCTTGCCCCGACCGGCCGCAGCCGGATAGACCGGGATGGACAAACGGACCGAACGGGAAAAGGCCGAAGGCTTTGAGCGACGAGACGATCACCCTTTACGAGGCCATCGGCGGAGATCCGACGATCAGGGCTTTGACGCATCGCTTCTACGAGCTGATGGACACGTTGCCGGAGGCAGCCGCCTGCCGGGCGGTCCATCCGGACGACCTGTCACGCAGCGAGGAGAAGCTCTACGAATATCTGTCGGGTTATCTGGGCGGGCCGCAACTCTATATCGAGAAATACGGTCACCCGATGCTGCGCCGACGGCATTTCGGCGCGGCCATCGGACCGGCCGAGCGTGACGGCTGGTTCCTATGCTTCCGCCGGGCGATGGAAGAGACCATCCCCAACGAGAAGCTGCGGGCGATCATCTGGGAGCCGGTCGAGCGGCTCGGCCATCACATGCAGAACAAAGAACAGGATTGAACGGATGACCGCATTCGACCGCTTCACCCTGCCGGTGATCTTCGTGGCCGGCCTTGTCGGCGCGGCGGGCGTGGCGCTTGCAGCCGCCGGCGCGCATCTGGGCGGCGCGCTGATCGGCCCGGCCTCGACCATGTGCCTTGCCCATGCGCCGGCCATGCTGGCGCTGGCCGCGCTTTCGTCGGCCCGGCTGCGCACGGCCATACCGTCGGCGCTCCTGCTCGGCATCGGCACGCTGCTGTTTTCCGGAGATCTGACGTTCAAGCAGTTTTACGGTGAAAGCCTGTTTCCGATGGCCGCACCGACGGGCGGCATGATGGTGATCATCGGATGGCTGGTCGCGGCCGTCGGCGTCTTTCTGCCGCCGCGCACCTAGGCTGCACCGGCATCATCAGGGGCATCACCGGTCTGTCCGGCATCCTCCGGTCATCGATCACCCGAGGCGGGCGCGATCATCCGGACCACCGGGTCCAGACGGCAGGCAGCCCTGGAAATCTCCGTCCAGACACCGTTTCGGGTTTCGGGACGAAAACGCCAGAGCAAAGGTCGACGTCGCGCGGATGCGCAGCGCCGACAGGGTGGGATCAGGCCGGCAGATCGGCGACGCGGGTGCGGCCGAAAAACAAAAGATTGCCGTGCGGGTCGCGGATGTGGAAGCTGACCAGACGATCCTCGTCCTCACGCACCTTGACCAGACCGTCGGCGCCGCGGCCGAGGAAGTCTTCATAGAGACGCTCGACATTGTCGGAGCGCAGGAAGACCGAGCTGTTGGTGACGAGATAGGGGTCCGCACAGCGCCAGAAATGCAGTTCGATGCGACCGCGGGTCAGCACCAGACAATCCGCGTTGCAGCAGGCAATGGCGGTGAAGCCAAGCGATTCCGTGTAATATTTCTGGGTCTGTTCGAAATTCAGCGACGGCAGAATAGGCATTACGTCGATCATGTCGACATCGGCAGGGAGCATCGCGTTCATGCGCGTTTCCTTCAAGGCGGCAACCCGCAGCAGAAACTCCCGTTACCGCTATCTTGCGGCTTTTTTCTGCCAACCGGAAACCGGAAAGTTGATGATTTTGGCGTCGCTGTTCAGCAACGTCTGATGTATGTGCCTTTTGGGTCTTTCATGCAACCCCGGCAGGCGCAGGATCGCGGCAGACTGTTGCAGAAATGTGGCGGCAGGCTTAACGGGTAGCATGCTCTCCACAACGTGATGATCCGCGAGCAAGCCCATGGAATTCACAACACCATCGGTCATGTATTGCTCCTTTCCGAAAGAGTCTGCAAGGCCCTGTCCAGACTGGATTTACTGCCATTTCGCAAGGGTACGAAAGTCTTGCCGAACTTCTTGCATCCGGTCTTCACCCGCAGACAGGCATCATGGCTGATACAGTCGATCGGGCAGAAGACGCAGTCTACAGATGGCAACACAGTGTCAATGCGTGAGACCGCTTCACGCAGGCCGCCATCGTGGTGAATGAGCTCCGCGCCATGATTGGTGGCAATCTGCCGCAGATGCGCGACCTGGCAATCGCGCCCGCCCACATAGAGAAAGCTGCGGATCGCGGTCGTCTGCCGGTTCTGGTCCTCCGCGGCAGTTGCCTGCGACGGCGGCGGCGGCGCGTGCCGCGGCTTCTTGCCCTTCTTGCCCATGTCCACTCCTCAACTGATCTGCCGCGCGCCGACGGCGCTGATGGCTCAACGAGTCAGACCTTAGTAAAGTTGAGTTTTGGAGTAAAGATTAAAGGTGACGAAAAAACTCACCTTTTTAGGCGCCGTGTCGCGGCGTCCGTTTTTCGGCTCGCCGTGATGCTGCAGCCATTGCCCGGCGCGCCGCCGTCAGTAAGGCAGGCCGACATAGTTTTCGGCCAGGGCGGTCTGCGCGGCGATCGAGCCGGCGAGATAATCGAGTTCGGCCTCTTGGATCTTCTGGCCGAAATCGCCGTCTTCGGGAAAGCGGTGCATCAGCTTGGTCATCCACCAGGAGAAGCGCTCGGCCTTCCAGATCCGCGACAGCGCCCGGGCAGAATAGGCGTCGATCCCGGCACGGGAGGTGTCGAGATAGAAATCGCGCAGGCCCTCGAACAGGTAATGCACGTCGGAGGCTGCAAGGTTGAGCCCCTTGGCGCCGGTCGGCGGTACGATGTGGCCGGCGTCGCCGACCAGGAACAGCCGCCCGAAGGTGAGCGGCTCGGCGACGAAGGAGCGCAGCGGCGCGATCGACTTCTCGATCGACGGGCCGGTGACGACAGCCTCGGCGATATCGGCAGGCACCCGGCGGCGCAACTCGTCCCAGAAAGCATCGTCCGACCAAGCCTCGACCCTGTCGTCGAGCGGCACCTGCACGTAGTAGCGGCTACGGGTCAGCGAACGCTGCGAACAGAGCGCGAAGCCGCGCGGGTGATTGGCATAGATCAGTTCTTCATGGGCCGGCGGCACATCGGCAAGAACCCCGAGCCAGCCGAAGGGATAGACCATTTCATGGGTCTCGAGCCCCCTGCCCTCAACCGCGGCGCGGCTCGGACCGTGGTAACCGTCGCAGCCGGCGATGAAATCGCAATCGATCCGGTGAGTCGTGCCATCCTTCTCATAGGTGACATAGGGCCGGTCGCCGTCGAAGTCGTGCGGCGTCACATCGGCGGCATTGTAGATGGTCGTCGCGCCATGGCTCTCGCGGTGATCCATCAGGTCACGTGTCAGCTCGGTCTGGCCGTAGACCATGACGGTCGAGGAGGTCAGGCCCGCCAGATCGATGCGGCAGCGGCGACCGGAAAAGGAGAGTTCGACGCCTTCGTGGATCAGGCCCTTGCGATGCATGCGCGCGCCGCAGCCGATCTCATCCATCAGCCCGACCGTTCCGGTTTCCAGCACGCCGGCGCGGATGCGCCCGAGAATATAGTCGCGGTTGACGCGATCGAGGATCACGGCATCGATGCCGGCCTTGTGGAGCAGTTCGCCCAGAATGAGCCCCGACGGCCCCGAGCCGATGATGACGACTTGCGTGCGCATGATCTGAAATTTTCCTCCATCTGCTGACGATTGTCAGACCGGGCGGGCTTGCAATCAATGGAGGATTTCGTCATTTTCTTGGACAATTCGAACATAGAATTGCAAGGGTCCAGCCCATGTCGTCTGTGCCGACCTACAGCCTCTACGGCGAGAACGACCGGGAATCGGCAGAATTCTGGGTCCACGCGGAATCGATCCCCAGCCGCTCGAGCCGGTATGACTGGGAGATCCGGCCGCACCGCCATGAGCATCTTTTTCAGATACTGCACATGCGAAGAGGACGCTGCACGTTGTCGCTCGGCCAGCGGACAGTCACCCTCGAAGGGCCTGCGGTCGTGGTCACCCCACCGCGCCACGACCACGGCTTCCGCTTCTCGCCCGATATCGACGGATCCGTGCTGACCTTCGTGGCGGCCCGGTTTCCCGCCTGCCGGCCGCCGATGGATGCCGAGCCCGCCGCGATGGCGGATTGGCTGTCGCAGCCGCGGGTGGTCCCTCTCGAGGCCGAGCAGCCGGACCGGGACTTCCTCGTCCTGACCCTTGCGCAGATCGAGCGGGAGATCCTGACCGGCACGGCAAGCGCCATCGCTTTGGTGGAAAGCCTGCTGGCCAGCGCGCTTGGCCTGATGCTGCGGATCAGCGGCGAGGCGCCGGAAGGCGGGCTCGACCGCGACCGGGCGCGACTGGCGCTGCTGGAGCGGATGATCGCGGAAGATTTCCGCGCGCATCTGCCGGTCACCGATTATGCGCGCCGGCTCGGCGTCTCGGCGACCCATCTCAACCGGATCACCACCATACAGACCGGAAAGCCGGTGAGCCGGCTGATCGCCGAGCGGATCGTTACCGAAGCCAAGCGCGAGCTCGCCATGACCATGCGCCCGATCGGCGAGATCGCCGACAGCCTCGGCTTCGACGACCAGGCCTATTTCTCCCGCTTCTTTTCAAGCAAGGCCGGCCTTTCGCCCCGGGCCTACCGCGACAGAGCTGCACGCCCGGCCGGCTGACATTGCGGCACCACCCGCCCCTGCGACAAACCGGTACTGCGGCACCTGTTGACGGTCGGCATTTCATATGAAATATTTTTCTGACACCTAAAAGGAATTCCGGATGCAAGACGGCGACACATTGCTGGGCATTTTGCAGGCGCTCGCCAACCCGCACCGCCTGCGGATCATCGCCGCGCTGCACAAACAGGGCCGCAACTATGTGAGCCAGATGGCGCGCGAGGCCGGCATCAGCCGTCCGCTTCTCTACCTGCATCTGCAGAAGCTGGAGGAAGCCGGACTGGTCAGGAGCGCACTCGAACTCTCCTCCGACGGTAAAGCGCTCAGCTATTACGAACTTGCGCCCTTCACCCTGACCCTCACACCCGAAACCATCGCCGGGGCCGCCGCGAGCCTGAGCGACACCAAGCCTGCGAAACGCTGAAAGGACATGCCATGCACGCCAATGGCCACATATTCGTATTGCTGACCATTCTCATCCTGCTGACGATCGTGGTGATCGCGGCGATGAAATACTGGTCGGCCAGCCGCGCCCGCCGTGACGAGACGGCATTGCGGGAGGAACTTCAGGCACTTCGCGAGGAGATGCGCACCGGCCAGCGCCACGCCGCCGAGGCGCTGGCCGCCATCCGCCAGAGCCTGACCAGCACCGAAGACAAGCTCGGCTCCATCGATAGGATCCTGCGCGATGTCGGCTGAGTTCGAACCCGCCGTTTCATCGCTCCCCGCCGCCGCAAATCCGCCGGCGGATCCCCTTCGGTGGCTGCGCTACGGCGCCATGCTGGAAGCAACGACGCTGCTTTTGCTGGTGGCGGTCGCCGTGCCGGCCAAGCACCTATTCGGTTTGCCGATGGCAACGGCGATCATGGGCCCCGTGCATGGCATGGCCTTCCTGATCTATATATGGCTGGTGACCAGCCATGCCTCGGAACGGGCATGGTCCGCCTCCACCGTGATACGCCTGATCGCCGGCGCCTTCATTCCGCTGGCCGGCTTCGTCAACGAGCGCTGGCTGAGACGAAAGATGACGAGCGAATCGACGGACAGCAAGGGAGCCCTTTGATGATCTATCTGCTGCTGAAAACCCTGCATCTCCTGTCGGACTTCCTGTTCGTCGCCGGTGTGCTGATCAACGGCGCCTGCCTGATGGCCAGGCCCCAGGGCATGGGGCCGGTCCAGCTTTCGCTCGCCCGTCGGCTCAACATGCGCATGACCAGTCCTGCCCTGTTCGGCGTATGGGTGTTCGGCCTGGCGCTGGTCTTTTCCGGCAACTGGTGGCCGGACGGCTGGCTTCTGGCCAAGATGGCGATCGTCCTCGCCCTGTCGGCCCTGCACGGCATGCAGACGGCGGCGATCAAGCGGCTGTCCCAGGATCCGGCAGCAGCGATTTCGGCACCGGCGCGTCACTCCTTCGTCCTATCGCTTGCAGCGCTGCTGCTGATTGTCGCACTGGTCGTCCTCAAGCCCTTCTGACGGCCTGGAAACCTGAAGGCCACGGGTTGGTCCGGACAGGCTGCCGGGCCTGTCCCGCATGGCTTTGCGGAAGAATTTTTACCGTTTGATAAATTTTTATTCCTGAGTTAGCCTGTTCGCAATCGCACCACAAAAAACGACAGAGGGAACTGCGATGCGAAGACTGGAACCGGGCCTGAAGGCCGGGCGGCTGGATGCTGCCGACTATGCGAAGAACTTCTCCGACCTGCATCCGCGGCTTACCGAGCACGAGGCGCTGGTGGCATCGGACCGCTGCTATTTCTGCTATGATGCGCCGTGCATGACGGCCTGTCCCACCGCCATCGATATTCCGCTGTTCATCCGGCAGATATCGACCCACAATCCGCTGGGCGCCGCCCGCACGATCTTCGACCAGAACATTCTGGGCGGCATGTGCGCGCGGGTCTGTCCCACCGAAGAGCTCTGCGAGGAGGCCTGTGTGCGCAACACGGCCGAGGAACGGCCGGTCGAGATCGGACGCCTGCAGCGCTATGCCACCGATGTCGCGATCGACAATGACCGGCATTTCTACGAGCGCGCAGCCGCGACCGGCAAGACCGTGGCCGTCGTCGGCGCCGGGCCGGCCGGTCTCGCCTGCGCCCACCGGCTTGCCCGGGAAGGCCATGCGGTCACCGTCTATGACCACAGGGAAAAGGCCGGCGGGCTCAACGAATACGGCATCGCCGCCTACAAGACCCCCAACGCCTTTGCCCAGCGCGAGGTCGACTACATCCTGTCGATCGGCAATATCGAGGTCGTCAACGGCCAGATGCTCGGGCGCGACATCACGCTTGCCGACCTGCAGGCGAAATTCGACGCCGTTTTCCTCGGCGTCGGGCTCGGCAGCGTCAACCTGCTCAACCTTCCCGGCTGCGATACCGGCGGCATCCGCGATGCCGTGGAATTCATCGCCGACCTGCGCGGCGCCGACGACAAGAGCGCCGTGCCGGTCGGGCGCGACGTCGTCGTCATCGGCGGCGGCATGACGGCGATCGACGCGGCGATCCAGTCCAAGCTGCTCGGGGCCGAAACCGTGACGATCTGTTATCGCCGCGGCAAGGAGCACATGAACGCCTCCGAATTCGAGCAGGATCTGGCAGCGTCCAAGGGCGTCACCATCCGCCACTGGCTGCAGCCGAAGGAAGGCCGGTCCGCCGATGGCCACATCGCCGGGCTGACCTTCGAATATACGGAACTCGACCAGGGTCTGATGCGCGGCACCGGCATCATGACCGACGTCAAGGCCGACCAGGTTCTGGTGGCCATCGGCCAGAAGCTCGACGCCTACGGCATCGACACGCTGGCACTGGAAAAGGGCAAGATCGCCGTCGACGCGGAAGGCCGCACCTCCGTGCCGGGCGTCTGGGCCGGCGGCGACTGCGCCTACGGCGGACAGGACCTGACGGTCTCGGCCGTCGCCATGGGTCGCGATGCGGCCGAGAGCATCAACCGCGCGCTCGCCAGCCGCACGGCCGCGCAAAGCGCTGTCGCGTGACCGGCGGAAGGGAGAACAAGCATGGCTGATCTGCGCAACAATTTCGTCGGCATCAAGTCCCCCAACCCGTTCTGGCTGGCGTCTGCGCCGCCGACGGACAAGGCGTATAATGTCGAGCGTGCCTTCAAGGCCGGCTGGGGCGGCGTCGTGTGGAAGACGCTGGGCGAGGAAGGCCCGCCTGTTGTCAACGTCAACGGCCCGCGCTACGGCGCGATCTGGGGCGCCGACCGGAGGCTGCTCGGCCTCAACAATATCGAGCTGATCACCGACCGTCCGCTGCAGGTCAACCTGCAGGAGATGAAGCAGGTGAAGATGAACTGGCCGGACCGGGCGCTGATCGCCTCGATCATGGTGCCCTGCGAGGAGGAAAGCTGGAAGGCGATCCTGCCGCTGGTGGAAGAGACCGGCGCCGACGGCATCGAGCTCAATTTCGGCTGTCCGCACGGCATGTCCGAACGCGGCATGGGCGCCGCCGTCGGCCAGGTGCCGGAATATATCGAAATGGTCGTGCGCTGGTGCAAGCAGTATACCCGCATGCCCGTCATCACCAAGCTGACGCCGAACATCACCGATATCCGCCAGCCGGCCCGTGCGGCCAAGCGCGGCGGCACCGATGCCGTGTCGCTGATCAACACGATCTCCTCGATCGTCTCGGTCGATCTCGACAGCTTCTCGCCGGTGCCCTCGATCAACGGACGCGGCAGCCATGGCGGCTATTGCGGCCCGGCGGTCAAGCCGATCGCCCTCAACATGGTGGCGGAGATCGCCCGCGATCCGGAAACCCACGGCCTGCCGATCTCGGGCATCGGCGGCGTCACCACCTGGCGGGATGCCGCCGAATTCCTGGCGCTCGGCTCCGGCAATGTTCAGGTCTGCACGGCGGCGATGACCTATGGCTTCAAAATCGTCGAGGACATGATCACCGGCCTGTCGGACTGGATGGATTCCAAGGGCCATCAGAGCCTCGATGATATCTGCGGCCGCGCCGTGCCGAACGTCACCGACTGGCAGTATCTGAACCTCAACTATATCGCCAAGGCGAAGATCGACCAGGATCTCTGCATCAAGTGCGGTCGCTGTCACATCGCTTGCGAGGATACCTCGCACCAGGCGATCACCAGCATGGTCGATGGCGTGCGCAAGTTCGAGGTGATGGAAGACGAGTGCGTCGGCTGCAATCTCTGCGTCAATGTCTGTCCGGTCGAGAACTGCATCTCGATGGAGGCGCTGGCCGCCGGCGTCCTGGACGAGCGCACCGGCAAGCCGGTCGACCCGCAATACGCCAACTGGACGACCCATCCGAACAACCCGATGGCGCGCCAGGCCGCCGAATAGGGGCCGCTGTCGCCGGCGGCCAACAGGTCTCGCCGGCGACCACCCCTTCTGTGTTCGGCCGAGGCGGGCCCCAAAGGGCTCCGGCAAGGGCCTGTTGACCACGCGGCTGTGGAAAAACCACCCGACGAATCGGTCAGATCCATCTTTTTCACCCTCGCCCCTGTCCAATTCTGGGACCTCAGGTCGTCCAACCCCGGTGAAATCGGGCGTGGCGGCGCCATTTTGGCCGGTCGGGACACCGGACTGGGATTTATCACCCACAAGAAACCGTAGGGTTTTCAGGTTGTTGGACGTGTAGTGTAACTGTAAATTAGAAACAACTTATATTTGCATTGTCAAAGCAACGAGCGATATTCTTCGCATACGAATTTCAGCAAATCTTTAACAACTGCCGCCCATACTTTCCGCAACAATGACGCGAAAAGTATATCTCTGCGTCTCTTCGACCGTTCAAGTTAATGAATAGCGGATGCCAATCGGCAGAAAACGGCAGGATAAATGTTATACGGAAAACAATTCAGGTCGGCGCTCGCCTATTATTTACCGGCGCTCATTGTCGTCGCCGCGGTTTTCGTCTCGATCGTTTATGCAGACACCCAGAAACGGGTCGTCCACCAGGAGACCGCGCGGGCCGACGTCGCGACGCGACTGGGACTGATCCGCTCGCGCCTGGAAAACGACATCAATGCCGACATCCAGCTGGTCAAGGGGATCGTGGCCACGCTGAAGACCGAGCCGGATATCGGCAATGCGGCTTTCAACGCCCTGACCCGCAACATTCTCGAAGGCGCACCGTCGCTGCGCGGGGTCGCCGCAGCCCGCCTTCTGAACCCGATCCATGCCTTTCCCCCGACCGCGGCCGAAAGTGCCATCGCCAACGGCTACCTGTCCCCCGGCTCCCCCTTGCGTAGCGCCGCCGAGCAGGCGCGCGACACCGGCCAGATCGTCGTCACCGGCCCGCAGAAACTCAATGACGGCAGTCGCGGCATCATCGTCCAGTATCCGGTGTTTAACGAGGCCGGGCGTCCAGGCGGCAATTTCTGGGGCATCGTCACCGCCACCATCGACCTCGACCGGTTATATGACGGCGGCCGGCTGTCACCACCGGGCAGCGCCATCGACGTCGCCATCGCCGCGCGCGGAAAGGACGGCGCCTTCGATCAGCCTTTCTTCGGCAAGGCTGATGTGCCGCAGCGCGACGCCGTGCGGATGCTCGCCACCATCGCCGACCAGAACTGGATGCTCTATGCCGTGCCGCAGAGCGGCTGGACGCAGACGCCTTCGGATATCTGGTTCTTCCGTTGCCTGATGACGGCGGTCGGCGCGCTGATCATGGCGCCCGTCCTCTGGGTCGCCAGCCTGCTGCGTGAGCGCCAGGCCAATATCGGCGTGCTGCGCCAGCGCGAAGAGGAGTTGCGGGCGCTGTCGCACCGACTCGAGATCGCGCTGGAGGCGTCCAAGATCGGCGTCTGGGAAATGGATGTAAGCTCCGGTTCGCTGTTCTGGGACGGCCGGATGAAGACCCTCTACGGGATCGGCAAGAATAGCGGCGAGGCCTGCTACGACATCTGGCGCAGCTGCCTGCACCCCGACGACCTGCAGGTCGCCGAGCGCAACTTCGCCGAGGCGATCCGCAACAATCGCGACTATTCCACCGACTTCCGCATCGTCTGCGCCAATGGCGAAGTGCGCCATATCCGCGCCTTCGGCACCGTCTACCGCGATTCCCGCTTCCGCAAGAAGATCGTCGGCGTCAACTGGAACGTCACCGAGGACGTGCGCCTGCAGGAAGAACTGCGCGAGGCCAAGCGCCAGGCCGAAGTGCATAACCAGGAGCTGGAACGCGCCCGTCAGCACATGGAATACAATTCGCTGCATGACGCGCTGACCGACCTGCCGAACCGCCGCTATCTCGACCAGTATCTGAAGCAGCTCGACGCCCAGCCGCTGCGCCGCAACGGCTATGCCCTGCTGCATATCGATCTCGACCGGTTCAAGGAGATCAACGACACGCTCGGCCACGGTGCCGGCGACGCGATCCTGCGTCATACCGCCGCCAAGCTTCGCGACAACATCCGCCGCGGCGATTTCGTCGCCCGGATCGGCGGCGACGAGTTCGTCGTCGTCTGCAACACCACCGTGACCGATATCGAACACAGGGAACTCGCCCGCCGGCTGATCGAGGCGCTCAACAGCTCGATCGTCTACGACGGACAGGACTGTCGCGTCGGTGCCTCGATCGGCATCGCCACCCGCCGCAGTGACGAGGAGACTGCCGAATACCTGCTGATCAATGCCGACATTGCGCTCTATGAAGCCAAGCGACAGGGCCGCAATCGCGTCGAGCATTATACCGACTCGATTAAGTCCGAGGCGCTGGCCACCAAGCAGACCGGAGACGCCATTCTGCGCTCGCTGGAATGCAACGACTTCGTCGCCTATTACCAGCCGCAATTCGATGCCCGCACGCTGGAAATCTGTGGCGTCGAGGCGCTGGCGCGCTGGGACCATCCCGAGCGCGGCCTGGAAAACCCCTCCGCCTTCATGAAGATCGCCGAAGACCTGAACGTGATGGCGCAGATCGATGCGGCGATCCTCGACCAGGCGCTGTTCCAGGCGACCCGCTGGGAAGCGCAGGGGCTGGAAATTCCGCGGGTCTCGGTCAACATCTCGACCCAGCGACTGTTCGACGAGACCCTGCTGGAGCGCATCGGCAGCCTGAAACTGCCAAAGGGCAAGGTCTCGTTCGAACTGCTGGAATCGATCTCCTTCGACGATCGCGACGAGGTGACCGCCAGTATTATCGCAAGATTGAAGGACCACGGCATCGACATCGAGATCGACGATTTCGGCACGGGCTATGCCTCGATCCTCAGCCTGCTGAAACTGGCGCCGCGCCGGCTGAAGATCGACCGTCAGCTGATAAGGCCCGTCGTCCATTCGCCGTCGCAGCGCCGGCTGATCAGCTCGATCATCGATATCGGCCGCTCGCTGTCGATCGAGATCGTCGCCGAGGGGGTGGAAACCATGCAGCACGCCCACATCCTGTCCGATCTCGGTTGCCAGGTGCTGCAGGGCTATGCGCTGGCCCGCCCGATGGCGGCCAACGATTTCATCGGCTTTGCCAAGCGCCGTCAATGGTTTCCGACCGGCGAGGAGAGTTTCGCCGGATAGATGCCGGGCTCCATGGCCCCTTTCCCTGCCGCGGCCGGCTCTGATAGAGCTTGTCGCTCAAAGGGGCCGCTTCGGCCCGAGAGCGACCGCGACCGATGACAGCACAAGCAGACCTTGATCCGACCGACCGCCACAACAGCCATGCCCGCGGATCGGAAAAACTGCGCGCCCATGCCGCCATGCTGGTCTTCGCGCTGATGATCGCCTCGTCGTTTTCGATCGGCGGACTTGCCACCCGCTATGTCGCGCCGACCGCCCTGCAGGCGATCCGCTATGCGATCGCGGTTCTCGTCCTGGTGCCCGTCAGCATGCTGGCCGCGCGCCAGCCGGTTCGGCTGCCGAAGGAGCCCCACCGGTTCATCGTGCTCGGTCTGCTGATGGCCGTCTACATGGTGACGATGTTCGTCGCCCTGCGCTTCACCAAGCCGGTGGCGACCGGTGCGGTCTTTACCCTGATGCCGCTTTTGAGCGCTGGCTTTGCCTGGCTGCTGATGCGCCAGCGCACCCGTTTCGACGTCCTGATCTCGCTGATCCTCGCCGCGGTCGGCGCCGTCTGGGTGATCTTTCGCGGCGACCTGCATGCCCTTTTAAGCTTCAATGTCGGGCGCGGGGAGCTGATCTATTTCGTCGGCGTCACCTGCCACGCGATCTATGTGCCGCTTCTCCGGCTGTTCAATCGCGGCGAGCCGCCGCTGGTCTTCATGCTGTGGGCGGTGCTGGCAACGCTCGGCTTCATCGCCCTTTCGGCTGTGCCGGCGCTGGCCGCGATCGATGTCGCCGCCGTGCCCTGGCTCGTCTGGGCGGCGGCCGTCTATCTGGCGATCGCCACGACCGTCATCACCTTCTTCCTGCTGCAATATGCCTCGCTGAGGCTGCCGGCGCCGAAGGTCCTGGCCTATGGCTATCTGACCCCGACCTTCATCATCATTCTCGAGGGATTGCTGGGCCATGGCTGGGCGGGGGCCTCGGTGTTTGCCGGCGCGCTTGTCACCGCCGGGGGCCTGGTGCTGATGGCAACCCTGCCCGACTGAACCACGCGCCTTCCAAGGCGCATCAGGCCGGTTGCACCTGACGCGCACCCAGTCCGCGAATGAACATGTCTTCCAGAAACACCGCCGCCGCCTCGAAACGCGCCTCGAGGGCCGGCCCCTCGCCCAGCACTGCCTGCACCTGCACATCGAAATCCGCATAATGCTGGGTGGTCGACCAGATCGAGAAGATCAGGTGATGCGGGTCGCATTCGACCAGCTTGCCGGCCCGCGTCCAGCTGCGGATCACCTCGGCCTTCTCGTCGACGAGGTCCTTCAGCGGTCCTTTCAGCACGTCGAGCACATGCGGCGCGCCCTGCAGCACCTCGTTGGCGAACAGCCGGCTTTCGCGCGGATAGGCGCGTGCCATGTCGAGTTTGCGCCGGATATAGCAGCGGATCTCGTCTTCCGGATCGCCATCGGCGTCGAAGGCCTTCAGCGGTTCCAGCCAGTTCTCCAGCACCCGGTCGATCAAAGCCCGATGCATGGCCTCCTTGGTACGGAAATAATAGAGCGTGTTGGGCTTCGACATGCCCGCGACCTCGGCGATCCTGTCCACGGTCGATCCGTGAAAGCCGCGCAGCGAAAACACCTCCAGCGCCGCCTCGAGGATGATTTCCTCCTTGGCCTCCTGGATGCGTGTCCGGCGCTGGGTCTGCGCCGCCCTGGGTATTGCCATTCCTCGTCGCCCTTCTTCGGCAGCAACCGCTAAGCTATTGAGCCGCATGACTTAATGGCTGCATATATTTAATGCAATTGCCCGTTTAAGTCTCGCAATTTTTCTCAAGTTTCATCTTGAGTGCGGCGATGGAAACTGTAAAGTTTACCAGCCGGTCAAATTATCGATGAGAAGCTTGCGAAACGCAATCATCGATATTCGACCTCGACAAGACCGACAAGGCGCGGGGCCTGTTCAGGGCCGGCACAAGGGGAATGACGGGCAGCACCGACACGGGCGCGCCCGACCGACAAAAGGTGAGGTAGAAGATCATGGTGGCAGCACCGGGTGAGAACCTGCGCGTCAACGGCGACCGTCTCTGGGACATGCTGATGGAGATGGCGAAGATCGGCCCCGGCATTGCCGGCGGCAACAATCGCCAGACGCTGACCGATGCCGACGGCGAAGGCCGCCACCTGTTCAAGACATGGTGCGACGAGGCGGGCCTGACCATGGGCGTTGACCAGATGGGCACCATGTTCATGACCCGCCCCGGGACCGACCCGGACGCCCTGCCCGTCTATGTCGGCAGCCATCTCGACACGCAGCCGACCGGCGGCAAATATGACGGCGTGCTCGGCGTTCTGGCAGCACTCGAGGCCGTGCGCTCGATGAACGATCTCGGCATCAAGACCAAGCACCCGATCGTCGTCACCAACTGGGCCAACGAGGAAGGCGCGCGCTTTGCCCCCGCCATGCTCGCCTCCGGCGTCTTTGCCGGCGTCCATTCGCTCGACTACGCCTATAATCGCAAGGATCCCGAGGGGAAGACCTATGGCGACGAGCTGAAACGCATTGGCTGGCGCGGCGAGGAAGCGGTCGGCGAGCGCAAGATGCACGCCTATTTCGAATACCACATCGAACAGGGCCCGATCCTCGAGGCCGAAGACAAGCAGATCGGCGTCGTGACCCACTGCCAGGGTCTCTGGTGGCTGGAATTCACCCTGACCGGTAAGGAGGCCCATACCGGCTCTACCCCGATGGCCATGCGCGTCAATGCCGGCCTTGCGATGAGCCGGATTCTGGAAATGGTCCAGGACGTCGCGATGAGCGAGCAGCCGGGCGCCGTCGGCGGTGTCGGACAGATGTTCTTCTCGCCCAATTCGCGCAATGTGCTGCCCGGCAAGGTGACCTTCACGGTCGATATCCGCACACCGTCGCAGGACAAACTGGACCGCATGCGGGCGAAGATCGAGGCGGAGGCGGCAAAGATCTGCGAGGCGCTCGGCGTCGGCTGTTCGGTCGAGGCGGTCGGCCATTTCGATCCCGTGACCTTCGACGAGACGCTGGTGACCCGGGTGCGCGAGGCGGCGGAAAGGCTCGGCTATTCCCACATGAACCTGATTTCCGGCGCCGGCCACGATGCCTGCTGGGCCGCCAAGGTGGCGCCGTCGACCATGGTCATGTGTCCTTGCGTCGGCGGCCTGTCGCACAACGAGGCCGAGGACATCTCCAAGGAATGGGCGACCGCCGGCGCCGACGTGCTGTTCCACGCGGTGCTGGAGACGGCGGAGATTGTCGGGTGAGCGCGCTTTCGGTATATTCCCCTCGTGAAAGGGTAGCGCGATGGCCGAGACGGTTACGAACGAACTCCTCTACGAGACGCTCAAGCGCATGCAGGACGTACTCGCCCTTCATTCGCAGTATCACCTTGAAACCAAGGAGCGGCTTGGCTTGCTCGAATATCAGGTTGGCGGCATCACTGCGCAATATGCCAGCCTGTCCAACCGCCTCGATCGCGTCGACGAGCGTCTTGCCCGGATCGAAAGGCGACTGGATCTGGTCGACGTGTGACACGGCTGTGGCGCGCTACGCGTTGATAGCCCGTAAGTCGGCGCCAGATTGCGACCGTCAGGAATTGAGCCATTGTTCTGCGAATGTCAGATCTTGGGAGCGAGCGCTTTGTCTCCTGCCACTGAAAACCTCGCTCTGGAGCATTGGTTCGCCATCCGGGGCTTGCTCGACCGTCAACCCGAGGAGCTTCTTGAGATCAAGGGCCACCACGGCATCCTCGGACATCAATATGCGATCATCTCCAAACGGCTCGACCGGATGGACGAGCGGGTTCTGCGCATCGAAAAGTGGCTCGGTCTCGTCGAGGCCTGATCTCTTTCCATACTTCCGGAGGGTTTTCCCATGAGCACTGTCGGACGCTTGATCGATCACGTCGGCATCTTCGTCACCGACATCGCGGCAAGCCGCCGCTTCTATGTCGCCGTGCTCGGGGCGCTCGGCCTTTCCATCGAGGAAAACGGCGAGGACTTCTGGTGCGACGAGTTCTATGTCTCGCCGAAGCGCAACAGTCCCGTCTCCTGCCTGCATCTCTGCTTCCAGGCCGCCGACGAGACGATGGTGCGGGCCTTTTACGAAGCGGGGCTTGCAGCCGGCGGACGCGACAACGGCGCGCCGGGCCTGCGCCCCTATCATGACCGCTATTTTGGCGCTTTCCTGCTCGATCCCGACGGCAACAATATCGAGGCGGTGTATCATGGCCCGGTGACGCGGACGGCGGACGCGATCGAGATCACGAGGATCGACTGACCCCATGCATGCGCGACCATGATGGCGCAGCAGCAAACACACAAAGACGATAAGGGAGAACGGCATGAGCACGGTGATCAAGGGCGGAACGGTCGTTACGGCGGACCTGACCTACAAGGCGGACGTCAAGGTCGAGGGCGGAAAGATCGTCGAGATCGGCCCGAACCTTTCCGGCGACGAAACCCTGGATGCGACCGGCTGCTATGTCATGCCGGGCGGCATCGATCCGCATGTGCATCTGGAAATGCCGTTCATGGGCACCTATTCCGCCGATGATTTCGAAAGCGGCACCCGCGCGGCGCTTGCCGGCGGCACCACCATGGTCGTCGACTTCTGCCTGCCCAATCCCGGCCAGTCGCTGCTGGAGGCGCTGACGCGCTGGGACAACAAGTCCACCCGCGCCAATTGCGACTATTCCTTCCATATGGCGATCACCTCCTGGAACGAGCAGGTGTTCGACGAGATGAAGACCGTCGTGCAGGACAAGGGCATCAACACCTTCAAGCACTTCATGGCCTACAAGGGTGCGCTGATGGTGAACGACGACGAGATGTTCGCATCGTTCCAGCGCTGCGCAGAACTGGGTGCCCTGCCGCTCGTTCATGCCGAAAACGGCGACGTCGTCGCCTCGATGTCGGCAAAGCTTCTGGCCGAGGGCAATAACGGTCCGGAGGCGCACGCCTATTCGCGGCCGGCCGAGGTCGAGGGCGAGGCGACCAACCGGGCCATCATGATCGCCGACATGGCCGGCGTGCCGCTCTATGTCGTCCATACCTCCTGCGAACAGAGCCACGAGGCGATCCGCCGCGCCCGGCAGAAGGGTATGCGCGTCTATGGCGAGCCGCTGATCCAGCACCTGACGCTCGACGAAAGCGAATATTTCGACAAGGACTGGGACCATTCCGCCCGCCGGGTGATGTCGCCGCCCTTCCGCAACAAGGCGCATCAGGACAGCCTCTGGGCCGGCCTGCAGGCAGGCTCGCTCTCGGTCGTTGCCACCGACCACTGCGCCTTCACCACCGACCAGAAGCGCTATGGCGTCGGCGATTTCACCAAGATCCCGAACGGCACCGGCGGCTTGGAAGACCGGTTGCCGATGCTCTGGACCTACGGCGTGTCGACCGGCCGGCTGACGATGAACGAATTCGTCGCGGTGACCTCGACCAATATCGCCAAGATCCTCAACGTCTATCCGAAAAAGGGGGCGATCCTGGTCGGTGCCGACGCCGATATCGTCGTCTGGGATCCGCAGAAGGAAAAGACCATCACGGCGAAGAGCCAGCAGTCGGCGATCGACTACAACGTCTTCGAGGGCAAGACCGTCAAGGGCCTGCCGCGCTACACCCTGACCCGCGGCATGGTGGCGGTCGAGGACGGCACCATGAAGACGAAGGAAGGCCACGGCCAGTTCGTCGCCCGCGAGCCCTTCACCGCCGTCAACAAGGCGCTGTCGACCTGGAAGGAACTGGTCTCGCCGCGCAAGGTCGAACGCACGGGCATTCCGGCAACCGGGGTGTGAGCGGCTGATGCGGGGGCGAACGATGAGCTGTTCACATCTCGGATTGACTGGGCAAGGCGACCAACGGACAGCTCTGGCATCCGGCAACACCCCCCTCTGTCCTGCCGGACATCTCCCCCTCAAGGGGGGAGATCAGCGGGCGGCACGCGATCGCGCACCGCCGGCCAGTGAGCAAGGGGCGAGCGGCAGCAGTGTTTCCGAGAGTACCGCATCATACGGCCTCTTCCATTCTCCCGCCGTGAGGGGGAGCGCGCGGAATCCCGTGTCCATCCAGCTCCGTCAGCATGTCCGTGCAAGACGCAGCGCATACCATGGTCAGCGATATGCGATCGGGTGCAGCCCGCTGATCTCCCCCCTTGAGGGGGAGATGTCCGGCAGGACAGAGGGGGGTAAGCCGCTTCCATTGAGGGTCGCTGCCCGCAGGTCCGGCGATGGATGCGCCGACGGCCGCCGTCCCCTACTCCGCCACCATCTCTACCAGTCCGTCGAGCTCCGGCAGCAGCACGACGCTTTCCTGCTCGTTCGGATCGGTGCGGGCGATGATCGCGGTGGCGGGCGTTGCAGACAGGTTGGCCGGCAGATGCGGCACGCCGGCCGGGATATACATCATCTCGCCGGCATGCAGGACGACGTGATGCTCCAGCCGGTCGCCGTACCAGGTATGGGCGGATCCCGAGAGCATGTAGATCGCGGTCTCGTGGGTCTCGTGAAGGTGCGCCCGTGCCCGGATGCCCGGCGGCATGGTCAGCACATGCAGGCAGATATCCGTGGCCCCGACGCTTTCGGCCGAAATGCCTTCGAAATAGTTGAGCCCCTGCTTGCCGGCATAGCTGTGGCCGGGCTTGACGATGCGGCAGGTGGGGATTGATGCCAGGGTCATGCGAGCACTCCTTTAAAAAGGGACGGATCCGTGCATTCCTTGACGCGCCGGCTCTGGCCGGTGCCACCAGTCTACCAGCAAATGCGGCACCCAGTCGCCAGAGAAAACCGATCGGTCCGACGCCATGACAGCAGCTCCCTTTTCCGTCGTCTCGGCGAAGAACCTCAGCCTCACCTTCGACACCAATGACGGTCCGGTGCACGCCCTGTCGAATGTCGATCTGGAGGTCAAGAAGGGCGACTTCATCTCCTTCATCGGCCCCTCCGGCTGCGGCAAGACCACCTTTCTGCGGGTCATCGCCGATCTTGAAAAGCACACGAGCGGCGAGATCGCCGTCAACGGCACGACGCCGGACAAGGCCAGGCAGGACCGGTCCTATGGCTATGTCTTCCAGGCCGCCGCCCTCTATCCCTGGCGCACGATCGAGAAGAACATCGCCCTGCCGCTGGAGATCATGGGGTATTCGAAGGCCGAACAGCGGCAGCGCATCGACCGCACGCTCGACCTCGTCAACCTTGCCGGCTTCGGCAAGAAATATCCCTGGCAGCTGTCGGGCGGCATGCAGCAGCGCGCCTCGATCGCCCGGGCGCTCGCCTTCGACGCCGACCTGCTTCTGATGGACGAACCCTTCGGCGCGCTCGACGAGATCGTCCGCGACCACCTCAATGAACAGCTGCTGAAGCTCTGGGCGGCGACCAACAAGACGATCTGCTTCGTCACCCATTCGATCCCCGAGGCGGTCTATCTGTCGACCCGGATCGTGGTGATGAGCCCCCGCCCCGGGCGGGTCACCGACGTGATCGAGAGCCCGCTGCCGCGGGACCGGCCGCTGGAAATCCGCGAGACCCCCGAATTCCTCGAAATCGCCCACCGCGTCCGCGAGGGGCTGAAGGCGGGGCACAGTTATGATGAGTAGGATTGCGACTAATAAGACGAAAGAGATGCGGTCATCCATGTTGCGGGGTGCCCGGAGTATTACCCCCCTCTGTCACTTCGTGACATCTCCCCCTCAAGGGGGGAGATCGAACCGCGCTGAACTCGCCCGGGTCGAAACACCGACCTATCTCCCGGAGCAAACCTGGCGGCAATTCGACGTCGGCATCCCAGAACCCGGCGCCGAACTGGATCGGCCATCTCACACCTTGCCGATCTCCCCCCTTGAGGGGGAGATGCCCGGCAGGGCAGAGGGAGGTGAGAGCCAGGCGCCTATTCCACCAACGGGATTCCTCCCCACCTCCCCGGAGGTCCGCCGATGAGCGCCCTCTCCTTGCGCGACAGGATCGTCCCCGTCCTTGCCATCATCGCCGGCATCATCGTTTTCTGGTATGTCGCAGCGGTGGTGATGAATGCGCCGGTGCAGCGGGATATGGACAAGCGCGGCAAGGTCGACTCCGGCTGGAGCATCGCCTTTGTCGAGCGGACCATGGCGCAGGCCAAGCCGACGCTGCCGGCGCCGCATCAAGTGGCCGTCGCCTTTATCGAGAACACCTTCCTGCGCAAGATCACTTCCTCGCGCTCGCTCGTCTACAATGGCTGGGTGACGCTCTCCTCGACCATGGCGGGCTTTGCGCTCGGCACCGTGCTCGGCATCCTGATCGCGGTCGGCATCGTCCACGTGATCTCGCTGGAGCGCAGCCTGATGCCGTGGATCATCGCCTCGCAGACCGTGCCGGTGCTGGCAATCGCGCCGATGGTCATCGTCGTGCTCGGCTCGATCGGCGTGACCGGGCTGATCCCGAAGGCGCTGATCTCGACCTATCTGTCCTTCTTCCCCGTCACCGTCGGCATGGTGAAAGGTCTGCGCTCACCGGACGCCATGCATCTCGACCTGATGCGCACCTATAACGCCTCGACCGCGCAGACCTTCTGGAAGCTGAGGGTGCCGGCCTCCATCCCCTATCTCTTCACCTCGATGAAGGTGGCGATTGCCGCAAGCCTTGTTGGTGCCATCGTTGCCGAGCTTCCGACCGGGGCGGTCGCCGGGATCGGCGCCAAGCTGCTGGCCGGCGCCTACTATTCGCAGACGATCGACATCTGGGCAGCGCTGATCGCCGGCTCGATCCTTGCCGCCCTGCTGGTCACCCTGGTCGACATTGCCGCGAGGATCACCACCCGCGCCATGGGCGGGAGACCGGCATGACGACATCCTCGACCATCACCCGCATCAGGGACAACTGGCAGGTCATCGCCGCCCTGCTGCTGGTGCTGGCGGCCGCCGCCCGCCCGCTCACCTCCACCGCCGCGAATGGCAGCGGCGTCTCGCTGCTGGTGTCGGCTCTCTTGATCCTGACCGGCCTCGGCGCCGTCATCACCCGCAAGCGGGCCGCGCATCGGCTGAGCGCGACCGTGCTTTTCCTCGGCGCGCATCTGGCCGCCTGGCTGCTGCTGGAGAGCCTTTCCGGCAATGAAGGCCAGATGCGCCAGGCCTTCTTCCTGCTGATCGCCGCTGCCTGGCTCTGCGGCTGGGCCTGCGTCAGCGTGCTCTCCGGCCTGACGCCTGCCGACCGTCATGCGAGGGCGGGCCTGCGCCTGCTGATCCCGGCCATTTTCGGCGCCTGGATCCTGATCCTCTGGGAGGCGTTGACCCGCGGTTTCGGCGTGCCCTTCATCCTTCTGCCGCCGCCCTCGGCAATCGGCGCACGCTTTATCCATTCGCTGCCGATCCTTGGCGCGGACGTTCGCCAGACCGTCTTCAAGGCGGTGCTGGCAGGCTACATCGTCGGCTGCGGCGCCGGTTTTGTCGTCGCGATCCTCGCCGACCGGATCGACTTCCTGCGCCGCGGCCTGCTGCCGATCGGCAATCTGGTCTCGGCCTTGCCGATCATCGGGGTCGCGCCGATCATGGTGATGTGGTTCGGCTTCGACTGGCAGTCGAAGGCCGCCGTCGTCATCATCATGACCTTCTTTCCGATGCTGGTGAACACGGTGGCGGGCCTTGGCGCCGCCGGCCACATGGAGCGCGACCTGATGCATACCTATGCCTCGGACTATCGCCAGACGCTGGTCAAGCTGCGGCTGCCCGCCGCCATGCCCTTCATCTTCAATGCGCTGAAGATCAACTCGACCCTGGCGCTGATCGGTGCCATCGTCGCGGAATTCTTCGGCACGCCGATCGTCGGCATGGGCTTTCGCATCTCCACCGAGATCGGCCGGCTGAACGTCGACATGGTCTGGGCCGAAATCGCCGTTGCGGCGCTCTGCGGTTCGGTCTTTTATGGGCTCATCGCGCTCGCCGAGCGGACGGTGACATTCTGGCATCCGTCTGTCCGTGGTGGATAGGCGCATAAAAATCCGGGCCGGCAACGACCGGGCCGGGTCGAACCTCAGAGGGAAAAGGGAACCAACGACATGAAGAAACTCATGCTTTCACTGATGGCCGGTGCTTTCAGCCTGGCGGCTGCGCAGGCGATGGCGGCCGACGCGCTGACGCTGCAGCTGAAATGGGTCGCGCAGAGCCAGTTCGCCGGCTATTTTGTCGCCAAGGACAAGGGCTTTTACGACGACGAGGGCCTCGACGTCACGATCAAGCCCGGCGGCCCCGACATCGCCCCGGAACAGGTGATCGCCGGCGGCGGCGCCGACGTGATCGTCGACTGGATGGGCGGCGCGCTGGTTGCCCGCGAAAAGGGCGTTCCGCTGGTCAACATCGCCCAGCCCTACCAGAAGGCGGGCATGGAAATGGTCTGCCCGGCCGATGGTCCGATCAAGACCGAAGCCGACTTCAAGGGCCATACGCTCGGCGTCTGGTTCTACGGCAACGAATATCCGTTCTTCGCCTGGATGAACAAGCTCGGGCTGTCGACCGAAGGCGGCGCCGATGGCGTGACCGTGCTGAAACAGTCCTTCGACGTGCAGCCGCTGATCCAGAAGCAGGCCGACTGCATCTCGGTGATGACCTATAACGAATACTGGCAGCTGATCGATGCCGGCTACAAGCCGGAAGACCTGACCGTGTTCAACTATTCCGACATGGGCAACGACCTGCTGGAAGACGGCCTCTACGCGCTGGAAGACAAGCTGAAGGATCCGAAGTTCAAGGAGGACATGGTCAAGTTCGTCCGCGCCTCGATGAAGGGCTGGAAATATGCCATGGAGAACCCGGATGAAGCCGCCGAGATCGTCATGGACAATGGCGGCCAGGACGAGAACCACCAGAAGCGGATGATGGGCGAAGTCGCCAAGCTGATCGGCGACGGCTCCGGCGTGCTCAAGGAAGATGTCTATGAGCGGACCGCCAAGGCCCTGCTCGACCAGAAGATCATCGAGAAGCAGCCGGAAGGCGCCTGGACCCACGACGTCACCGACGAAGCACTCAAGTAACGTTATATACTATAATTAGATTGATCCTATACACGGGCTCAGGCCCGTGTATTTTGTTGGGCAGGCACAGTGCAGATGCGGCCAGAATGGGGCATCGACTGTTGTAGAATTACACGGCTGCAACTATAACAGCCGTGGCGGGATTTTTTTGCCCCGATCAGACTTGTACGGCGCAAAATCCTTCCCACGTTGACGGGCGCCCGATGCGAAGACGCCCGCTTGAGGAACGATCCGAGCACAGGGATGGCTGCCGGGAGGTTTACCCCGGAATTTGACGGCTCAATGACGGGGCCGAATTTGCTATTGCTGATTGTTGAAATCGGATCGGATGACCTGGATTATGTTTCGCAAGACGACCCATATTGCCCTTCTCCTCGCCTGCACGGCGCTTGCCGCACCCGCTGGCGCCCTGGCGGAAAGCACGCCTGACACCGCCGGACAGTCCAAGGCATCCGACAATCTGCCGGCGATCGTCGTCACCAAGGCGGCGCAGCGCCACCTGGTCGACCGCGTGGTCGCCACCGGCTCGATCAAGCCGGTGCAGGAGGTCTATATCCAGCCGCTGGTCGAGGGCATGTCGATCAAGTCGCTCAACGCCGATACCGGCGATGTGGTCGAGGCCAATCAGGTGCTCGCCCGCCTCAACGATGACAGCCTGACCCTGCAGAAGAGCCAGTATGCCGCCAACCGTGCCAAGGCAGAGGCAGCACTCGCCCAGTCGGAAGCGCAGATGGCCGACGCCAAGGCCGCCGCCAACGAGGCCGACCGGCAGTATGACCGCGCCCAGCGGCTCGGCAAGAACGGCACCATGTCGACCTCGCAGGTCGAGCAGGCCGAGACCAGCGCCGCCAGCGCCAAGGCCCAGCTCAACAGCGCCGAAAAGGCGATTGCCGTTTCCAAGGCCGACATCAAGGTAATCGACGCACAGGTCGCGGATATCGACCTGCAACTGGCGCGCACCGATGTGCGCACGCCGTTTGCCGGCACCGTCTCGGCCCGCGACGCCAAGGTCGGCGCGATCGCCTCCGGCTCGGGCACGCCGATGTTCACCGTCATCCGCGACGGTCAGATCGAGCTGGTGGCCGACGTGCCGGAAACCGATATCCTGAAGGTCAAGGTCGGACAGAAGGTCACGATTTCGGTGGCGGGCGGCGCGGAAAACCTGACGGGCTCGGTGCGGATCGTCTCGCCGACGGTCGATGCGACGACCAGGCTGGGTGCGATCCATATCAATATCGATGACGACGACCGCGCCCGTGCCGGCATGTATGCCAGGGCCGAAATCGTCATCAGCGAGGCCGATGCCGTGGCGCTGCCGCTTTCGGCTGTCAACACTGGCGTCGACGGCTCCGTCGTGCGCAGGGTCGAGGATGGCGTCGTGCACGTTGCCAAGATCGAGACCGGCATCATTGACGACGGCTTTGTCGAGGTAAAATCGGGACTTGCCGAAGGCGACGAGGTCGTGGCCAAGGCCGGCGCCTTTGTCGGCGAAGGCGACCACATCAGACCCGTAGACCAGCAGCAAACCGCAGCGTCGAACTGAAGCGAGAGGGTAGTCCATGAACTTTTCCGCCTGGTCGATCCGCAATCCGGTCGCCCCATTGCTCGCATTCTTCGTGCTGCTGATGCTCGGCATCCAGGCGTTCTACGCCCTGCCGATCACCAAATTTCCGAATATCGACGTGCCGGTCGTTGCCATCACCGTCACCCAGAGCGGCGCCTCGCCGGCCGAGCTGGAAATGCAGGTGACCAAGGAAGTCGAAGACGCGGTCGCCTCGATCAGCGGCGTCGACGAGGTCAACTCGACGATCACCGACGGCCAGTCCCAGACCTCCGTCGTCTTCCGCATCGAAAAGCCCACCAATGAAGCGGTGCAGGACACCAAGGACGCGATCGACAAGATCCGTGGCTCGCTGCCTGCCGATGTCGATGAGCCGATCGTCTCCAAGGTCGATGTCGAGGGCCAGGCGATCCAGACCTTCGCCGTCTCCTCGCCCAACATGAATCTCGAGGAACTCTCCTGGTTCGTCGACGACACCGTCAAGCGCGCGCTGCAGGGCGAACCCGGCATCGGCCGGATCGATCGCTATGGCGGGGCCGACCGCGAGGTCCGCGTCTCGCTCAACCCCGACCGGCTGAACGCCTACGGGATCACCGCAGCCGACGTGAACAGCCAGTTGCGCGGCGTCAATGTCGATCTCGGTTCGGGCCGTGGCCAGGTGGCCGGCAATGAACAGGCGATCCGCACGCTGGGCGATGCCCGCGATGTCGGCGATCTCGCCAACACCACGATTTCGCTGTCGAATGGCCGCTTCGTCAAGCTGTCCGACCTCGGCACGATCAAGGACACCTACGAGGAGCAGAAATCCTTCTCGCGGTTCAACGGCAATCCGACCGTCACCTTCGCCGTGTTCCGCGCCAAGGGTGCCAGCGAAGTCTCAGTGTCGGAAACCGTGGCGAACAGCCTTGCCGAGGTGCGCAAGAACAATCCGAACGTCAAGATCGAGATGGTGGACGACAGCGTCTACTTCACCTACGGCAATTATGAAGCGGCCCTGCACACGCTGATGGAAGGCGCGCTGCTCGCCGTCATCGTGGTCTTCCTTTTCCTGCACAACTGGCGCGCGACGCTGATTGCCGCCGTCGCCCTGCCGCTGTCGGCGATCCCGACCTTCTGGGTCATGGACATGATCGGGTTCTCGCTGAACCTCGTCAGCTTCCTCGCCCTGACGCTCGCGACCGGCATCCTGGTCGACGACGCGATCGTCGAGATCGAGAACATTGCCCGGCACATCAAGATGGGCAAGACGCCTTACCGTGCCGCCATCGAGGCGGCCGACGAAATCGGCCTTGCGGTGATCGCCACCTCGTTCACCATCATCGCCGTCTTCGTGCCGGTGTCGTTCATGCCCGGCATTCCCGGCCAGTACTTCATCCAGTTCGGCCTGACCGTCGCCTTCTCGGTCTTCTTCTCGCTGGCGGTCGCGCGCCTGATCACGCCGCTGATGGCCGCCTATCTGATGCGGGCCGAAGACGGCATGGAGGATCACCAGGACAATGACGGCCGGCTGATGCGGCTCTATACCCGCATCGTCACCGGCACGACGCGCAAATGGTACTGGCGGTATGCCACGCTGGTCGGCGCGATCGGCTTCCTGATCGCGTCCATTGCCCTGCTCTCGCAGGTGCCCGGCAGCTTCCTGCCGCCGGACGACAGTTCGCGCGTCGTGCTGTCGGTCGAATTGCCGCCGAATGCCACGCTCGACGACACCGAGGTGACGACGACGCAGATCTACAACAAGGTCAAGGACATCGACGGCGTCGAAAGTGTCTTCGTGCTCGGCGGCGCCTCGCCCAAGGGCGACCTGGAGCTGCGCCGCGCGACCGTGCGGCTGATCCTCGAAAATATCGACCATTCGCTGCTCAAGACCCTGGTCAACAAGGGGCTGGGTGGTCTGCCGGTGATCGGCAGCTACATTCCGAAGGTGCCGGATCACGGCCGCACGCGGCCGCAATGGGATGTGGAGAAGGATGTCTTCGCCGCCCTGCGCGACATTCCGGACGTCAGAATTTCTAAGCTCAATGACCGGGGCGAGCGCGAACTCACCTATAACTTCCTGTCCAGCAACGAGAACGACCTGAACCAGGCCGTGCGCACGCTGGAATCCAATCTGCGGGCCTCCTCGATCCTCGCCAATGTCAGCTCGGAAGGCGCCCTGCCCCGGCCCGAACTGCAGATCCGGCCGCACAAGGACGAGATCGCCCGGCTCGGCATCACGCCGCAGCAGATCTCGCAGACCGTTCGCGTTGCCACGATCGGCGATATCGACGCGCAATTGGCGAAGATCTCGCTCGACGACCGGCAGATCCCGATCCGCGTGCAGCTGTCGCTCGATGCGCGGCGCAATCTGGACTCGATCCGCAACCTGAAACTGACGACCGCGACCGGCAGCACCGTGCCGCTGTTCTCGGTGGCCGACGTCGATTACTCGGAGGGCCCGAGCTCGATCAAGCGTAACGACCGCAACCGCGTCGTGGCGATCGGCTCCGACGTGCCGCAGGGCACCGCGCTTGACACGGCATCCGCCGAGTTCAAGCGGATCGTCGACGAAACCAAGCTGCCGCCGACCGTCCGGCTGGCCGAGAGCGGGGACGCCAAAATTCAGGCCGAGATGGTGCAGAGCTTCGGCAATGCAATGATCCAGGGCCTGGTCCTGGTGCTCGTGGTGCTGATCCTGCTGTTCAAGGACGTCATCCAGCCCTTCACCATCCTGCTGTCGCTGCCGCTGGCCTTCGGCGGCGTGGCGGTGGCGTTGATCGTGACGCAGAACCCGCTGTCGATGCCGGTGATGATCGGCATGCTGATGCTGATGGGGATCGTGACGAAGAACGCCATCCTGCTGGTCGACTTTGCCATCGAGATGCGCGCCCAGGGCATGGAACGGGTGCATGCCATGGTCGAGGCCGGCCGCAAGCGTGCCCGCCCGATCATCATGACCTCGATCGCCATGTCGGCCGGCATGCTGCCGTCGGCGCTCGGCGTCGGCGAAGGCGGCTCGTTCCGCGCGCCGATGGCGATTGCCGTGATGGGCGGCATCATCGTCTCGACCGCGCTCAGTCTGCTGGTCGTGCCGTCCTTCTTCCTGATCATGGACGATCTGTCCTGGCTGCTCGGCAAGATCTTCAGCCGCCTGGTCGGCAGGAAGGAAGACGAGGACCTGCCGCTGGAACCGGAAGCGCTGTCGAACCTCGCCCGCACCAACCGGCAGGAGATCAGCCGCATCGAGGAACGCCTGGCCGCCGTCGAGGACCAGCGCCGCCCGCATCGCGGCTCCAAGGACGGCAGCAGCAATGTCGTCACCCTGCCGCCCCTGGCGGCGGAGTAAGACAGCCACCCCGGTGGGCGCAAGCCGTCAGGCATGCCTGCACTGGACGCATTGAAGAAAAACGGCAGGTGCCTATGCGGCATTTGCCGTTTTTCATTGGCGCTGCGGCAAGGGCATCGGCGCGTGCCGCCGAGACGGGGCGGTTTTTTTCAGGACGCGGTGTGGCGCAGTCCCTCGGCCAGGGCCCGGAATGCCGCCACCGCCTTGTCCAGGACGACCTGCGGCTCCTCGCTCGCTGCGACCCAGAGGGCGGCGTTGAGGGCCGCCCCGTTCAGCAGCCGCGCCGCCGCCTCGACATCCACAGGCTTCAGCACCCCCTCCTCGACCAGAGCGCTAAGGGCTTCGATCGTCGTCTGCAGGCAGGCATTCTGGCTTGGCCATTGCGACGGATCGCCGAGCACAGCCGGACCGTCCCGCAGCACGATCCGCTGGACCTCCGGATCCAGAGCCATTCCGATATAGGCGACGCCTTCGGCCAGCAGCGCGCCCCACGTATCGGCGGCTTCGCCGGCCATGGCATGGGCCCGTGCCGCCATTTCCGCATCGATCTGGTTGACCACGGCGGCCAGCAGTCCGCGCTTGTCGCCGAAATTGTGGTAGAGCGCGCCGCGCGTCAGCCCGACCGCCGCTGTCAGGTCGTCCATCGAGGCGGCCGCATAGCCTGTCTCGGCAAAGGCCTTGCGGGCCGCGCCGATCAGCTTGGCGCGGGTTTCCTCCATCATCTCGCTACGGCGCTTTGTGGCCACGCTGTTGCCTCTCCATTCGCATACCTCGCGTATGCGCATTGACATACGCCTCGTATGTATGTTTGATTGACATACGCTTCGTATACAAAATTGCGAAGCCGCTGTGAACCCCAGGGCCCGACCGGATGACGCGCGGACCGCCTGCCGCGCTGCGTGACGGACGGCTGGCGCCTGTCGGCCTGCCAGAAAGGATATCCATCATGACCACACGCGAAGCGATCTTCCCTGCAAAGCGGCACGCCCTCTATGAGGCCCACCGCTATTCCGCCGCAATCCGCTCCGGCGATCTTCTGTTCGTGTCGGGCCAGGTCGGCAGCCGGGAGGACGGGACACCGGAGCCCGACTTCAGGCGCCAGGTTGAGCGGGCCTACGACAATCTCCGGGCGGTTCTGGCGGCCGGCGGCTGCTCGCTCGACGACGTCATCGACGTCACCACCTTTCATACCGATCCGGAGGCCCAGATCGAAGACATCATGGCCGTGCGCGATGCCGTACTGGCGGGGCGCCCCTACCCGAACTGGACCGCGGTCGGCGTCAACTGGCTTGCCGGTTTCGACTTCGAGATCAAGGTGATCGCCCGCATCCCGCAGGCCGTCTGAAGCATTTGCCGGAACAGGGCCATCGCGGTTTTCGTCCGGAATGGGTAAAAACAAGAAGCTGGAGCACGTCCGGTGAACGGGTGGCTGCCGGACGTGCTCCAGCGGGATTGCGCCGCCGGCGGGTCTCCCGGTGACGGCAGCCCGGCGGGGCCGCCCGCCGCCTACTTCAGCAATTCCTCACGAAACTTTCGCCCGCCTGCCCGACGTTTGATCGAAATCAACTGGGGGCTGCACCTCTGCGGCTATCGTTCGAGCATGGGACCGGCGCGTGGCGCCTTCTGGGTGCAGGAAAGGCCGGATCCGTCGAGACTGCTGTCAGAGGAGCCAGGGGTGAACAAGAGGTTGATGCTGAACATGCGGGAACGCGCCATTCTCACCAGCATGCCCTTCATGGCGGCCTTGGGCCCGCAAGCCCTGGCGCGGATGATGGAGAGCGTTGTCGTCAATCACCACGAGACCCGCGACGTGCTGTTTCGCGAGGGTGAGGCGGCACGCCATTTCTACTGCGTGCTGAACGGCTATGTACGGCTCTACCGGCTGAACCGGGAGGGGCGCGAGGCGGATGTGCGCATCTGCGGCCCGGGAGACACCTTCAACGAATGGCTGCTGACAGCCGGCGACACCTATCCCTGCAATGCGCAGGCCGCCGAGCCGGTCACGGTCGCACGCTTCGATCTCGCCAAGGTTCGCGCGCTGGCCGAGGAGGAGAGAGACGTGGCAAGAGCGGTCATCCATTGTCTCTCGACCTGTGTCCGCAGCACGCTGGAGGTGGTGGCCAACGACCGGCTGCAGACGGCCCCGCAACGGGTCGCCACCTATCTGCTGGGCCATTGCCCGGCCGACTGCACATCGGCGTCGATCCGCCTGCCGTTCCAGAAGACACTGCTGGCGGGCAAGCTCGGCCTGGCACCGGAAGCTCTGTCGCGCGCATTTTCCTCGCTTCGCCAGGCCGGCGTCACCGTGCGCGGACGCCTGATCCAGATCAGCGACGTCAGTGCCCTGCGGCAGATCTGACGCCTCGCTTCAGAGGACCCGTGGGGGGAACGCTGGGTGACAAGGCTCATCCGGCACCAAGGTCCGGCTTCGGCGCCGTTGCGGGAGGCAGCGCCGGGGCCGGACCATCCGGCTTCAGAGACCGCCATGCGCCTCGAGGAAGGCGACGATCTCGTCGACCCCTTCCCCGCGCTTCAGGTCGGTGAAGACGAAGGGGCGCTCGGCGCGCATGCGGCCGGCATCCCGGTCCATCACCTCGAGATCGACCTCGACATAGGGCGCCAGATCCTTCTTGTTGATCACCAGCATGTCGGAGCGGGTGATGCCCGGCCCGCCCTTGCGCGGGATTTCCTCTCCCTGGCACACCGAGATCACGTAGAGGCTGAGATCCGCCAGATCGGGCGAGAAGGTGGCCGCCAGATTGTCGCCCCCCGATTCGATGAACACCACGTCGAGATCGGGAATACGCCGGGTCAGGTCGGCGATCGCCTGCAGATTGATCGAGGCGTCCTCGCGGATGGCCGTATGCGGGCAGCCGCCGGTTTCCACCCCGACGATCCGGTCTGAGGTCAGCGCCTGCATCCTGACCAGGGCCTCGGCATCCTCGCGGGTATAGATGTCGTTGGTGACGACGGCGACCGAATAGCGGTCGCGCATCGCTTTGCACAGCTTTTCCGTCAGCGCCGTCTTGCCGGAGCCGACCGGCCCGCCGATGCCGACCCTCAAGGGTCCGTTTTCCGATCTCATCGCGCTGATCCTTCCTGTCCGTCGCGCAGCTCCTCAGGAGCGGAAGAGGCGCGGTTCATGCGTTTCATGTCTGAGCGAGGCGATCTCGGCGATCACCGTCGCAGTGCCGAGATCATCGAGACTGCTGCAGGCAAGCCTTGCCGCGGCATCCGCGATCCGGCGCTCGAAGCCCGCCTGCAACACAAGCGCCGCCGACTGGCCGATCAGGCCGAGACGGATCGCCACCGATCCGATGTGCGACACATAGGCCTGCAAAAAGGCAAGGATCGCCCATTCGGCGGACACGCCGTGGCGCCCGGCGACGGCGCCGATCGCCACGGGATAGGGCGTCTCCTGCGCCGACGCATCGAGGGCCTGATCGCCCCAGGCGCGCGCGGCCGTCAGGAAGGCGCCGCCGAGATTGCGCAATTCGGCATGTCGCTCCTTCGAGCCGGCAAGCGAGAGCGCCAGAAGCGACAACTCGTCCAGTCGCGCGGCCTCGCCCGCGGAGCGATGCGCCTCGGCCAGAAAGATTGCATCGGATCGCAAGGCGCCATGGTCTATCGAGGCGGCAATCCAGGCCTCCAGATCGGCCTGGTGGCAGACCAGTCCGTCGCTGGCTGCCTGTTCCAGCCCGGCCGAATAGGCAAATGCGCCGACCGGAAAGGCCGGCGACAGCCAGGCCATCAGCCGCAGCAGCGCTACCGGCGCCTGCCGCCCCATGTCCAGCGCCTCAGCCATGCGGGTGATGGTTGTGACCATGGCCGTGATAGGCGCCGCGCATCGGCTGGAACCGCTCCTCGATCTCGCGAACCTCGGCGCCCAGTCCCTTCAGCATGTCGAGAATCACGTGATCGTAGAGGATCAGGATGCGGCTTTCCTCGATCTGCGCCGGCAGATGCCGGTTGCCGATATGCCAGGCGAGTTCAGCCAGTTCGCGCGGGCCCGATACGCGGATCTCGATCAGTCGCTCCGGCGCGGCAATCACCGTCACAAGGGTCTCGTCATCGACTTCGAGCAGATCGCCATCGGCCAGCATCACGGAGGATTTCAGGTCGAGCATGACCATCGAGCCGTCGGTCAGATGCAGCAGCTTGCGGCGCAGATGCCGCTCGTCATGGGCAAGAACGACCTCGCCGGCGCGGGGCCGGCCAAAGTGATCGACAGGCGAAATGGAGGTAACGCGACGCATGAACGGCCTCTTGTTGTATGCCGGCAGCATGCAAAATTCCCGACCATCCCGCAACTGCGAAATGGCGGTTCGTTCAAGCCGTTGCGCGCAATTCTTCAGGAAGAAGCAACACCGGCAATTGGGCCGGTGCCGGCCCCTGATACGAGGCCAGCGGCCGTGAAAGTTCCGCCTCGTGCACGACCCGGTCGCGGCCGGCCGCCTTGGCGAGATAAAGCGCCCGATCGGCCGCCGAATACACGGCATTGCCGTCGCGGCCATCGAAATCCGCCACGCCGACGGAGACGCTGACGGCGATATCGACCTTGTCGTGACGGACCAGGTGGCTGCCGATCTGCGCACGGATTCGCTCCACCCGCTCGAGCCTTTTGCGCGGCGACCCGCCGACAATGATCACGGCGAATTCCTCGCCGCCCAGCCGCGCCGTGACATTGGGGGCTGGAAACAACTTGCGGATGATGCCGGCGATCTCGCGGATCACCTGGTCTCCGGCGACATGGCCATGGGTGTCGTTGATCACCTTGAACCGGTCGAGGTCGAAGATGGCCAGCGAGGCGCCGACATGGTCGAGTTCGAGCTCCTCGTTGAGGCCGCGCCGGTTGAGCAGGCCCGATAGTCCGTCGACACGGCTCAGATGCCGGAACCGTGCCTTGGAGCGGGCGAGATCACGGATGACGAAGCCGAGAAGCCAGGCAAGGATACCGGCGCCGAGCCCGGCATTCAGCGCCGCGCTGAAGATCGTCAGCAGCATCGAGGGCGCGGATGATGGCGGCATCAGCCCGAACCAGGCGCCGACCGGCAAGGCAAGGCAATCGACCGCGCCGCCGACCATCACGGCAATAACCGCCGCCTTCAGCGCAAAGACATGAACATTGCGACGGGACCGGAAGACTTCCGGGTCGATACGCAGATATCGCGATGGTCGCAGTCGGTTCACGCAGGATTCTCCTTGGGACAGGACAATCGATACGATTACTTCTGTTGGCGAACTGCTAACGAAATAGCCGGCATTTGAATAAACCTGGAAAGGTTCGCGGCACAGTTTCGCCATGGTTGGGGCGACACCCGCGAGAGGCGAGACGGGCCCCTGCCTCAACATCATGCTAACATGCTAATTTTGTTGACTCGCATGCATTCGCCCTCGCGTAACGAGGGGTTGGGAGACCTTCGGAAATGTGGCGGACGCAACCCTGAATTCGGACAAATAATTCCCCTAAAAATTCAGTGGATGAGCCGGAAATCCGGAAAGCCGGTGGCGCCGGCGATCAAGGTGCATGCCAAACGGAATAAGGGCCCGGCAACGCCGGACCCTCTTGAAATATCAGGACGACTTGCGCCCGATCAGGCAGCCTTTACGCTCTTCAGCGCTTCCAGGATGTTCTGCGGAGCCGAGACGCCGTAGGGGTCGGTGTCGCAGTTGTCGGAATAGCCTTCTTCCTCGAACCACTGCTCGACGACGCCGTCGTTGACGATCGCCGCATAGCGCCAGGAGCGCATGCCGAAGCCCAGATTGTCCTTGTGGACGAGCATGCCCATCTTGCGGGTGAACTCGCCCGAACCGTCCGGGATAAGCTTAACGTTTTCGAGGTTCTGCGACTTGCCCCAGGCGTTCATGACGAAGGCGTCGTTAACCGAGACGCAGTAGATGGCGTCGATGCCTTCGGCCTGGAAATCGCCGAACAGCTTTTCGAAATCGGGCAGCTGATAGGTCGAGCAGGTCGGGGTGAAGGCGCCCGGCAGCGAGAACAGCACGACGCGCTTGCCCTTGAAGTAGTCGTCGGAGGTGACATCCTGCCAGCGGAACGGGTTCGGGCCTTCGATGCTCTCATCGCGAACGCGGGTACGGAAGGTGACGGCGGGTACTTTGCGGCCGGGGATCATGGCTCTCTCCTGATTGTCTTCGTCGGTGCGCGGCGGATAAGTCTTGGGGAAAAACCGCCAGCGTCTTCAGGTCAAAGACCTAACGCAGATCGCATTGCGGTGCAGCATCAAAAAGACATCTCGACCGTCCTGCATGGCAGGCATGCAGGAGGGGCATGACTGGCCGCGTCAGTTGTAGAGTTTCAGCGACCAGGCGAGCGTCTGCGGTAGCGGATTCCACCAGCCGGTCGTGATGCCGGCCTGTCGCAGCATGGCGGCCGTCCAGGTATTGCAGCCGGCAACCGCGTTGAACCAGCCGTTTGCCGGAAAGAAGAGATCGTAATCGCCGTAGCCTGCCATCGGCATGCCCCCGGTCCGGCTGTCCTCGAACGACCGGCGCATGGCCGCGATCATCCGCCGATAGGCCGGCGCCTCGAGCGCCAGCGGCGTGACACCTCCGCCATCGGCCGGAATATCGCCCGCCAGGTCGACATGCATGACCGAGCGGTCGAAGGTCAGGGCACGAAACACCGGATAGGGCTTCAGATCGGCCCATTGCGGGGTATTGAGATAAAATTCCCGCCCGCCCCAGCCGATGATCAGGTAGCGCGCCGCCGGATGGTCGATGGCAATGCCCGCCTGGCGCAGGAAACCGAATTCCGCCTTCGTCCGCGCATCCAGCGGCAGCGCGATATCGGTGTGGATCGGGTTGGCAAGCACGAGGATGGTTCGCGCAGCACCATCGCCATCCTCATCGTTTTCGGCAATCGCGCCCGGCGAAAACAGCGGTCGCGGCACGAAGGTGCCGAGCAGCAAAGCGAGCACGACAAGGACAACGAGAGCCAGAAGCCCCCGCCCCGCACGCCGCAAGAAGCGCGCCCGCGGCATGGCGGAACCGTGCGTCAGAACAGGAAATACCGCTGCGCCATCGGCAGAACGGTTGCCGGTTCGCAGGTCAGCAGCTCGCCGTTGGCCCGGACTTCATAGGTTTCCGGATCGACCTCGATCTCCGGCGTCAGGCTGTTGTGGATCATCGAGGCCTTGGAAATGCCGCCGCGGGTGTTCTTCACCGCCACCAGCTGCTTGGCAACGCCGAGACGGCCGGCAAGTCCGGCATCGAGCGAAGCCTGGGACACGAAGGTCACCGACGATGTCGTCCGGAGCTTGCCATAGGCAGCAAACATCGGACGGTAGTGCATCGGCTGCGGCGTCGGGATCGAGGCGTTCGGATCGCCCATCGGGGCTGCCGCGATCGAACCGCCGAGCAGCACCATTTCCGGCTTCACGCCGAAAAAGGCCGGGTTCCACAGCACCAGATCGGCGCGCTTGCCGACTTCGACCGAGCCGATCTCGTGGCTGAGCCCCTGGGCGATCGCCGGGTTGATCGTGTATTTGGCGATGTAGCGGCGCACGCGCATATTGTCGTTGTCGCCGGTCTCCTCCTTCAGGGGGCCCCGCTGGCGCTTCATCTTGTCGGCGGTCTGCCAGGTGCGGATCGCCACCTCGCCGACGCGGCCCATGGCCTGGCTGTCCGACGAGATGATCGAAAAGGCGCCCATGTCGTGCAGGATGTCCTCGGCCGCGATCGTTTCCTTGCGGATCCGGCTTTCGGCAAAGGCGATGTCTTCCGGGATCGACGACGACAAATGATGGCAGACCATCAGCATGTCGAGATGCTCGGCGATCGTGTTGACGGTATAGGGCCGGGTCGGATTGGTCGACGAGGGAATGACGTTGGGCAGCCCGCAGACCTTGATGATGTCGGGCGCATGACCGCCACCCGCGCCTTCGGTGTGGAAGGCGTGGATGGTGCGGCCCTTGATCGCGCCGACGGTATCCTCGACGAAGCCGCTTTCGTTCAGCGTGTCGGTGTGGATCATCACCTGGACGTCGAACTCGTCGGCGACCGACAGGCAGTTGTCGATGGCCGCCGGCGTCGTGCCCCAGTCCTCATGCAGCTTCAGCGAGGAGGCGCCGGCCAGGATCATCTCCTTCAACGGTGCCGGCAGCGAGGCATTGCCCTTGCCGGCAAGCGCAAGATTCATCGGAAAGCCGTCGAAGCTCTCGATCATCCGTTCGATATGCCAGGCGCCGGTGCAGGTGGTGGCAAGCGTACCATGCGCCGGCCCCGTGCCGCCGCCCAGCATGCAGGTGACGCCGCTCATCAGCGCCTCCTCGATCTGCTGCGGGCAGATATAGTGGATATGGGCGTCCATGCCGCCGGCCGTCAGGATCTTGCCTTCGCCGGCGATCGCCTCTGTCGAAGGACCGACGATGATGGTGACGCCCGGCTGCGTGTCCGGATTGCCCGCCTTGCCGATCGCGTGGATGCGGCCGTCCTTCAGGCCGACATCGGCCTTGTAGATGCCGGAGTGATCGACGATCAGCGCATTGGTGATGACCGTATCGACCGCGCCTTGCGCCCGGGTCGCCTGGCTCTGGCCCATGCCGTCGCGGATCACCTTGCCGCCGCCGAACTTCACCTCTTCGCCATAGGTGGTGAAATCCTTCTCCACCTCGATAAAGAGTTCAGTATCGGCCAGCCGCACCTTGTCGCCGGTGGTCGGACCGAACATCGAGGCATAGGCCGCGCGGGACATCTTGTGGGGCATGGATCAGGCTCCTTGGGAGAGAAGAGGTGGGATCGGGCAAGTCATGGGCATGGCGTCGCCCGGCAGCCGGGCGCTGCCGCAAGAGACGATCGGCATCAGGGCTCCTCGATCATGGCTTTGAGTTCCTCGGTGCGCTTGCGCGTCAGGTCGGCGAGGCAGCTCTGCTCGACCATGGGGCGCATGCTGCCGCCGTAATAGCCGAAGGCCACGGCTTCGCACTGGCCGTCGCGGTACTGGATCCAGGCCCGCTGGGCGGCCAGCAGTGCCTTTTCCGCCCCCTGGTCATCAGGCTCGTCGATATCGGCATCGATGTCGGCCATCGCCTTGCGGGTGATCTTCCACTGGGCATTCAGATCGGCATCGGCCGCGTCGTAGTCCTCACCGGCGCAGATATTCATCTCCATCTGGGTATTGGCGTTGTCGCAGTCGACCTCGGGGGTGTCGTCGCTATAGGCGGGACCGTCGGCCAGCACCACGCAGCCGCAGACGACAAACAGAGCCAGCAATTTCATCATGATGCCCTCCCCGGCATGCAATGGGCCAATCGTATCATGTCAGCGCGACGCGCCGTCATGCAGGTGCGGCGTCAGCGCACGCGTGTCGACACCGTCGATGCAGTTGACATTGATCGCCGCCATCGTCGCCCCATCCGGTGCCACGCCATAGGAAAAGCTCTGGATGCCGCAGGTCTTGCAGAAGCGGTGGCTGATCTTGCCGGTGTTGAACAGATATTCGCTGAGATTGTCCGCGCCCGACAGCAGCGTGAAATCGTCGACCGGCGCAAAGGCGAGCACCGCGCCCAGCCGACGGCAGCGCGAGCAGTTGCAGGCGACCGTCCGGTCGAGATCGACATCGACCTCGTAGGCGACGGCACCGCACTGGCATCCGCCATGATAATGCTGAACGGCCATTTTCAGAGCGCTCCCATCACCTGCTGGCGGAAGCCGTAGACTTCGCGCTTACCCGACAGCGGGATCAGCGTCACCTGGCGCGTCTGGCCGGGCTCGAAGCGCACGGCAGTGCCGGCGGGGATGTCGAGCCGCATGCCGCGCGCCTTCGCCCGGTCGAAATCGAGGCCGCCATTGCTCTCGAAGAAATGGTAGTGGCTGCCGACCTGCACCGGCCGGTCGCCGGTATTGGCAACCTCGAGCGTGACGGTTTCAAGCCCGCTGTTCAGTTCGATGTCGCCTTCGGCGGCGATGATTTCCCCGGGGATCATGCGCGTTCTCCTTAGCGGATGGGTTCATGGACGGTCACCAGCTTGGTGCCGTCCGGGAAGGTGGCCTCGACCTGCACGTCATGGATCATCTCGGCGATGCCCTCCATCACCTGGTCGCGGGTGATGACGCGCGCTCCGGCCTCCATCAGGTCGGCCACGGCGCGGCCGTCCCGGGCGCCTTCGACGACGAAATCGGTGATCAGCGCTATGGCCTCGGGATGGTTGAGCTTGACGCCCCGTTCCAGCCGACGCCGCGCCACCATCGCCGCCATCGAGATCAACAATTTGTCCTTTTCCCTCGGCGTCAGGTTCATGACCGCTCCACTCGCTTTTCCAATGTCTTACAGATTCCAAACTTTCGGCACAGACGCGCCGCCGCGCAAGGCGGAAATCACCGGGATCAGCTTTTTTCTCAAGCCGAAGCCGTCGGCGGCCACCAGCCGCACCAGAAGCTTGCCATCCCACTCGCTGGCGCCGCCATGGGCATCGCCGAGCGCTGCCCGCACCGGCCCGAGCAGCGCCTCGCTGCGATCGCCGGCATAGAGCACCGTGGCGAAGGCGAGCGCTCCGCCAAGCACCGGCATGGTCGCACCTAGTGTCGCGATCTCGCCGTCGAGGCGCAGTTCCTCGGCATGGATCAGCCGCCCTTCGCGTCGCACCCGCCAGCGGTCGCGCAGAAGGCCGGTCGTGACGCTCTCCCCCATGGCCTTGCGGCCGAGAAGCACAGCCTCGACGCCGATGAATTCGGCATCGGTTGCCAGATCGACCTCCAGTCTGCGGGTCAGCGAGGCCCGGTCGAACAGGATCGATTCCTGCGGCAGCCAGTGCAGACGCGCGCCGGGGCCGGCTTTCAGGTGCAGGTCGATGGCGGCGGTATCATGGGCGGCCTTGTAGATCTTTTCGCAGGCCTGCGTCGTGGCGGTCAGAAACGTGCCCTCGCCCGCCTCCAGCGACCAGTCGAACCGGTCGCCGCCGGTCATGCCGCCCGACGTGTTGATCAGCACCGCTTCCATTTCAGGCGAGAAGGTCTGTGGCAGGCGGATCTTGGCGGCCCCTTCCTGGAAGAGGTCGGCAATCCGGCTTCTGCCGCCAGAGGCCTTGGCAACGAGCCGGCCGCGGCCGCGGCTGCGCTGGTAGGACGGATGCGGCATTTGCGCCTGAATGGTCAACGCGTCTGGTTCCTTGCATCATGCGTAAGCGGACGGCTTTGCACCGTCATCAATTTCAGCCCTTGGCCTAGCATGCAAGTTTCATGCCCGCAGCCAGAACGAAAGCAGACCGGGCAGGCGGCGCAGGCAAACAGAGACAGAACGGCGACGGCTTGGGCAGCCTGCCCAATCCTGCGGCAGAGCGCAGGTCAAGAAAAAGGCCGGCGACACGAAGCCGCCGGCCTTGATGCTGGACCCTGGACGGCCGGACCGCTCCGGCGCCCGGCGGATCAGAGATCGTCCGGACCGATCGCAACCGGCGTGGCAATGGCGGACGGCTGCTTGCCGCAGGCCTTGCCCTGCCCTGCAACGGCGCCGTCCGGGCAGGACGGATCGACCGTATTGCCGGCCATCAGGCCGCCGGTGCCGGAATTGCGGAAGAAATTCCACATCCGGCTGGTCGCATCGACCTCGCGGATCGGCTGGTCGCCATCGGCGGCCAGCTGGAAGCGGACGCGCTGGCTCGGCCAGGCATGGCCGGAATCGGCGATCGTGTAGGAGGTGACGCGCGCACCGTCGACGCAACCGGCATAGCTGGTGACGCTGACCTGTTCGCCGGCTTCGACCACGGGTTTCGACTTGCAGCTGTCGATCTCGGCCCAGCGCTTGACCGCAACCTCGCCGCCATATTGCCAGTAACTGCCGCCGCCGCCGGCAAACGGATTGACATTGTCCTTGAGGCCGGAAAACGCGATGATCGAGATCGCCTTGACCGGGTGGCAGCTTGCCTTGCGCGGCCGCCAATGGCCGTCTTCTTCCTTTTCCGGCATGCCGGCGCGCAGGCTGACGACGAAGCCGGCCGCAGCAAAGGCGTCGTTGCCGCTGCAGATATACTGCGACAGCATGCGCCCGCCGCCGGAATAGCCCGAGGCGAAGATGCGGTTCGGATCGACGCAGAAATTGTCCTTGGCATAGCGGACGGCATCGCTGATGAAGGCAATGTCGTCGAGGCCCTCGGCCTTGATGCCCTTGATCGGCTTCACGCCGGGCACGTTCCAGGCATGCATGCCCTTGAGGCTGCCGGTCAGGCTGCCCTGCAGCGCGATCACCATGGCGCCCTCGCGCTCGCCGACCTTGTCCCAGTGGCTGCGGTTCAACTGTCCGGCCGGATAGCTGTTGGAGCCGTGGAAATCGAAGACCAGCGGCACCTTGCGCTTGCCGTCATAGGAGGATGGCACGAAGTATACAGCATGGCGCTCGACGCCATGGCTTTCGATCGTCAGGTCGTGACGACCCGGTTCCAGTTTCAGTCCGCATCCGGCCGCCTGGGCCGTGACCGTCGAGAGTCCGATAAGAGCGAGAGCCGCTGCGACAATGCCGCACAAAGACCCTGCCCTTGGACGATTGAAAATCGCCTTGGCTATCATGGAAATCCCTTGTGTTCGCAGAAGCGGCGTAAATACCACGTCCACGGTAAGCATCAAGCCGAGTTGGTTAACAAAGGATCAAGTCCGCCTTGCAGAAAACGCAAGGCTGAAATGCCCGACAACCGGCGTGCGGGGCCCCGTTGAGCCAGCTTTCCGGTTTGCCCGCCGACCTCGTCACGCAATTGCGCCACAATGTCGGGGACCGCATGCAAGGAATTTCGAATTAAACTCTGGGTAGTCAGACTGTCAGGTGGCGCCGGGCCTCGACGGTATCGAGCGTCTCGGCCACGCCTTCATGGACGATCTCGCCACGGTCCATGATGTACACATAGTCCGCCAGCTCGCGGCAGAAATCAAGATACTGCTCGACCAGAAGGATGGCCATGCCGGTGGAATCCCTCAGATATCGGATGGCGCGGCCGATATCCTTGATGATCGACGGCTGGATACCCTCGGTCGGCTCGTCGAGCACCAGGATCTTCGGCCTTGTAACCATAGCGCGACCGATGGCGAGCTGCTGCTGCTGCCCGCCTGAGAGATCGCCGCCCCGTCTGGAGAGCATGGACTGCAGCACCGGGAACAGACTGAAGATGTCGTCAGGAATATGACGCTCTGCGCGCGGCAGCGGCGCATAGCCGGTTTCGAGGTTTTCCTTCACCGTCAGCAGCGGAAAAATTTCGCGGCCCTGCGGCACATACCCCACACCCAGCCGGGCGCGTTTGAACGGCGCAAGGCCGTTCAGTGTCTTGCCGTCGAAGGCAATCGCTCCGCCAGAGACCGCATGCTGGCCGGTCACGGCCCTCAGCAGCGAGGATTTGCCCACACCGTTGCGGCCGAGCACGCAGGTGATCTTGCCCATCGGCGCCGTGACGCTGACGCCGCGCAGGGCCTGCGCCGCACCATAATGGAGATTGACCTTGTCGACCGTCAGCATGTGTCTGTCCTCCGTGTATGCACGGGGCTACCCCCCTCTGCGCTGCCGGGCATCTCCCCCTCAAGGGGGGAGATCGGCAAGCGGCGGCCCTCCACGTCTACGTCAAGCGACCAGAACACGGTTGAGACATTGGACAGGACAGAACCGATCGGCAGCGCCCAGCTGATCTCCCCCCTTGAGGGGGAGATGGCCGGCAGGCCAGAGGGGGGTAATTCCAGCGTCAAAACATGCATCCTCATCGCCCCAGATAGTTCTCGATCACCTTCGGGTCGTTCGACACGAAGTCGATCGATCCCTCGGCCAGCACGGAGCCTTCCGCCAGGCAGGTCACCTTGACGCCGAGATCGCGGATGAAGCCCATGTCATGCTCGACCACGACGACGGAGCGGGTCCTGGCGATCTGGCGCAGCAGCAGCGCGGTCTCGGCGGTCTCCGCATCGGTCATGCCGGCCACCGGCTCGTCGACCAGAAGCAGCTGCGGCTCCTGGGCGAGCAGCATGCCGATCTCCAGCCATTGCTTCTGGCCGTGCGACAGGTCGGCTGCGAGATCGTTACGGCGCCCGGTCAGGCGCACGGTGTCGAGGATCTCGTCGATGCGGATCCGGTCTTCGGCGCTCAGAGTGTAGAACAGCGTGGCGAAGACGCCGCGCTCGCGGTTCAGTGCCAGTTCCAGATTGTCCCAGACCGTGTGGCTTTCGAACACCGTCGGCTTCTGGAACTTCCGGCCGATGCCGAGCTGGGCGATATCGGCCTCGTCGAGCTTGGTGAGATCGACATTGCCGTTGAAGAAGACCTCCCCCTCGTCCGGCCGGGTCTTGCCGGTAATGATGTCCATCATCGTCGTCTTGCCGGCACCGTTCGGCCCGATGATCGCGCGCAGCTCGCCGGGTTCGACGACCAGCGACAGGGAATTCAGCGCCTTGAAGCCGTCGAAGGAGACCGAGACGCCGTCGAGATAGAGCAGGCTCTTCGGCTTGAGATCGCTGGCAGGCTTGACCTGGTTCATGGTGTCACTCCGCGGCAAGGGGTTCGGCATCGACGCCGGCTTCGGCAAGGCGTGCTCGGCGGAAGGCGCGGCGGCGGTGCAAGCCCTGGCGGATCGTGCCGACGATGCCCTTCGGCAGAAACAGCGTGACGGCGACGAAGAGCGCGCCGAGCGCAAACAGCCAGCTGTCCGGGGCAATGCCGGTCAGCACCGTCTTGCCGCCATTGACCAGCACCGCGCCGATGATCGGGCCGATCAGGGTCGAGCGGCCACCGACGGCGGTCCAGATCACCACCTCGATCGAATTGGCGGGTGCGAATTCGCCGGGATTGATGATGCCGACCTGCGGCACGTAGAGCGCACCGGCAACGCCCGCCATCATCGCAGAGACAACGAAGACGAAGAGCTTCATATGTTCCACGCGGTAGCCGAGGAAGCGGGTGCGGCTTTCCGCGTCGCGCACGCCGACGAGAACCTTGCCGTATTTGGACCTCACGATCGCCGCCGACAGGATCAGCGCCAGCGCCAGGAAGATCGCCGAGAGGGCAAAGAGCACGGCGCGCGTGCCGTCGGCCTGGATGTTGAAGCCGAGAATGTCCTTGAAGTCGGTGAGGCCGTTATTGCCGCCGAAGCCCATGTCGTTGCGGAAGAAGGCAAGCAGAAGGGCATAGGTCATCGCCTGGGTGATGATCGACAGGTAGACGCCGTTGACGCGGCTGCGGAAGGCGAACCAGCCGAACACGAAGGCCAGCAGGCCCGGCACGGCGAGCACCATGATGGCGGCGAACCAGAACATGTCGAAGCCGTACCAGAACCACGGCAGTTCCTTCCAGTTGAGGAAGACCATGAAGTCCGGCAGCAGCGGATTGCCGTAGACCCCGCGCGCACCGATCTGGCGCATCAGATACATGCCCATCGCATAGCCGCCGAGCGAGAAGAAGGCGGCGTGGCCGAGCGAAAGGATGCCGCAGAAGCCCCAGACGAGATCGAGCGCGAGCGCCAGCAGCGCATAGGTCAGGTATTTGCCGAACAGGGCGACCAGATAGGTCGGGATATGCAGGGCGCTGTCGGCCGGCAGCAGCAGGTTGGAGGCCGGCACCAGAAGGGCAACCGCGATCAGCACGGCAACCGCCGTCAGGATCGTCCGGTCGAGCGAGCGAAGAAGGAACGAGGTGATCATGCTTCGACGGCCCTTCCCTTGAGTGCGAAGAGACCGCGCGGCCGCTTCTGGATGAACAGGATGATCAGTACCAGCACCAGGATCTTGCCGAGCACGGCGCCGGCATAGGGCTCGAGGAACTTGTTGGCGATGCCGAGCGAGAAGGCACCGACCAGCGTGCCCCAGAGATTGCCGACCCCGCCGAAGACCACGACCATGAAGCTGTCAATGATGTAGCTCTGGCCGAGATTGGGCGAGACATTGTCGATCTGGCTGAGCGCCACGCCGGCCATGCCGGCAATGCCGGAGCCGAGCGCGAAGGTAAAGGCGTCGACCCAGGGCGTACGGATGCCCATCGACGAGGCCATGCGGCGATTCTGGGTGACGGCGCGCATCTGCAGGCCGAAGGCCGAGCGCTTCATGAAGATCAGCAGGGTGAAGAACACCGAAAGCGAGAAGACCAGGATCCAGAGACGGTTCCAGGTGATCGACAGGCCACCCAGCGCAAAGGAGCCGGACATCCAGGAGGGATTGCCGACCTCCTGGTTGGTCGGGCCGAAAATGGTGCGCACCAGCTGCTGCAGGATCAGCGAGATCCCCCAGGTGGCGAGCAGCGTTTCCAGCGGCCGGCCGTAGAGAAAGCGGATGACGCCGCGTTCGATGACCAGACCGACGGCGCCGGTGACGAGAAAGGCAAACGGCAGGGCGATCGCCAGCGACCAGTCGAACAGCGCCGGGTAGGACGAGCGGATGATGTCCTGCACGAAGAAGGTGGAATAGGCGCCGAGCATGACCATCTCGCCATGCGCCATGTTGATGATACCCATCACGCCGAAGGTAATGGCAAGGCCGATGGCCGCCAGCAGCAGCACCGATCCGAGCGAAATGCCGTAGGTGACGTTCTGCGCGGCGTCCCAGAGCGCCAGCCGATCCTCGATATGCTGGATCGCGGTGGCGATCTCGGTCTTCACCGCATCGTCGGTCACCGAGCCCTGCGCCGCCATCAGGATGCCGATCGCCTCGCGTCCGCCGATCCCCTCGATTTCGGCGACGGCGGCCTGCTTCTGTTCGGGCGGACGCGACGAGTTGATCACCGAGACCGCATGAGCCTGGGTCAGCAACAATCTGACTTCGCTGTCCTTTTCGTTTTTCAGCGCTTCATCCAGAAGTTCAAGATTGTCGTCGGACGGTGCCTTCAGAATGGCCTCGGCCGCCTGCAGCCGGACCCGGCGGTCCGGGCTCATCAGTGTAAGGCTGCCCTCGGCGCCGCTGATCGCGCGGCGCAGACTGTTGTTGACCTTGATCTTGGAAAGCCCGCGCTTGGCCTCTTCGCCGATCTCTTCACCGCTCAGCGGGTCGATCAGCAGGAGGTTGCGTCCGGAGCCCTTCCTGGTGATGAACACGCCGCCATCGGCCTTGCGAAGGTAAAGATCGCCACTGTAAAGCGCCTTCAGCGCCGGCACCACCTTGGGCTCTCCGCTGTGGCCGAGCTTGTCGATGATCTCCTCGGCCTGGGAAAAATTCGCCTCTCCCAGCGCCTTGATCAGGGCGGCCGGATCGTCCGCGGCGCGCGCACTCCCGAGGGAGGCCAGCAGCAGCAGGCAGACTGTCAGCGCCTGGAAAAATCGTGTCGCGATGGTCATCTCGCCCCTCATGTCTTCTGCCGTCGCCGCCGGATTCGCCGGGATCGGCATGGTGGCGCCGATGCATCGGATCGACGCCCCTGCTCCCTTGCCCCGGCTCTGCGGGCAGGATCTGCCCTGCCGGGCAAAATTCCCTCCCTTCAACCGTGTGAAGGGAGGGTCAGAGCACGGAACACTACAAACACGTTCCGCTCCTTAGGCCCCCCAGCCCTGGGAGGAGGTTGGTCCTCAGGATCCCTTGCCGCCGCACTTGCCGGTGGCGGTGTTGAAGTTGCCGCACTCCATCGGCTTGCGCCAATCGGAGATCAGGTCCTTCGAGTCCGGCAGGTAGTCGGACCAGGCGTCGCCCGGCACGAGACCCGGCGTCTGGTAGACGATGTCGAACTGGCCATCGTCCTGGATTTCGCCGATCAGCACCGGCTTGGTGATGTGGTGGTTCGGCATCATGGCCGAATAGCCGCCCGACAGGTTGGGGACGGACACGCCGACCATGGCGTCGATGACGGCGTCCGGATCGGTGGTGCCGGCCTTTTCGACCGCCTTCACCCACATGTTGAAGCCGATATAATGCGCTTCCATCGGGTCGTTGGTGACGCGCTTGTCGTTCTTGGTATAGGCGTGCCACTGGTCGATGAATTCGGCATTCACATCGGAATCGACGGATTCGAAGTAGTTCCAGGCGGCCAGGTGGCCGACAAGCGGCTTGGTGTCGATACCGGCAAGCTCTTCTTCGCCGACCGAGAAGGCGACGACCGGAATGTCCTCGGCCTTGACGCCCTGGTTGCCGAGTTCCTTGTAAAACGGCACGTTGGCGTCACCGTTGACGGTCGAGACCACGGCGGTCTTCTTGCCTTCGGCGCCGAACTTCTTGATCGCCGAGACTTCGGTCTGCCAGTCGGAGAAGCCGAACGGCGTGTAGTTGATCATGATATCTTCGGCCGGAACGCCCTTGGCCTTCAGATAGGCCTCGAGGATCTTGTTGGTCGTGCGCGGATAGACATAGTCGGTCCCTTCCAGCACCCAGCGCTGCACGCCTTCTTCCTTCATCAGGTAGTCGACGGCCGGGATCGCCTGCTGGTTCGGAGCCGCACCCGTGTAGAACACGTTGCGCTCGGATTCTTCACCCTCGTACTGGACCGGATAGAACAGGATGTTGTCGAGTTCCTTGAACACCGGCAGAACCGATTTGCGCGACACCGAGGTCCAGCAACCGAAGACGGCCGCGACCTTGTCCTTTTCAATCAGCTCGCGGGCCTTTTCGGCAAACAGCGGCCAGTCGGAGGCCGGGTCGACGACGACGGCTTCCAGTTTCTTGCCGAGAACGCCGCCCTTCTTGTTCTGCTCGTCGATGAGCATCAGCATGGCGTCTTTCAGCGTGGTTTCCGAAATCGCCATGGTGCCCGACAGCGAATGCAGGATGCCGATCTTGATGGTGTCGTCGGCTGCGAATGCGCCGTTGAAGGCAGTTGTCGCCAGCATGGCGCCAAACAGCGCGCCGCCGAATTTGGCCTTGAGCTTCATGATTTTAGACCCCTCTCCTTGATTATGCGAACGGTCTTGGCTTGTTCGGCGACCGTTGCTGGAAGGGACTATCGAACGCTGCAGTGCGAAACCGTATACGTCAATTGACGTAGGTCGTGGGGGAAACGCGGCAGCACCGCTTCTTTCTCCGTATGCTTACCCTTAACGATCGGACCGGCGAGACGGTTGACCCGCCGCCTGGCTCGCATGATATATGCACCAGCTTATTCAACCGCTGAGAACGGGACCCTCTCACTTCCATGCCAGTGTCAGACCGACGCCAGGTGTTGCGCACTCGCACCGCACCCATCCATCGCCAGCTCGACGAATTCGTCGGGGATTTCTCCGACCTTTCGGACTATTCGCGCTATCTGCGCGGCATGCTCGCCTTCCGTCGCGACGTCGAGGCTGACCTGGCGGTGACGCCGATGGCGCGGCATCTGGGAGACTACCAGCCGAGCCTGATCGTCGAGGAGCTGCAGCATGACCTGGCTGCGACCGGCGGCGCGACCAGCGTCCCGCCGACGCCGCAGGCGGAAGAACCTCGACGGCCGCTGTCGCGCGACGCGATGCTCGGCATGCTCTACGTGCTGGAAGGTTCGGCCCTCGGTGCCCGCATTCTGGTCAAGCGGGCGGAACGCCTGGGGCTCGGCGAGACGACCGGCGCGGCACACCTGAAAAAACAATCTGCAAGTCTCGGGAACTGGAACGCCTTCTGTGCGTTCTTGGATCTGGCGGATAACGTCGATGAGGAAGCGATGGTCGAGGCGGCTGTGGTAACCTTTAACCGCGCCTTGCATGCCTTCGAGAAAGCCTAGATGTCACCGAACGACCCTGTAAACCTCACCAATTGCGACCGCGAACCCATCCATATTCCAGGCAGTATTCAGCCTCACGGTTGTCTTATCGCCTGTGACGCGGGTGCTGGCACCGTTCTGCGGCACTCCGGTAACGCAGCCGCGATGCTCGGCCTCGAGACGGAGCTGAACGGCCGCAATCTTGCCGACCTGATCGGCCATGGCGCCACCCATGATATCCGCAACGCGCTCGCCGCAGCACCCGAGGCATCGCGTCCGGCGCTGATACCGCAGCTCGAGATCGCGCCCGGCCGGGTGTTCGACGTAAGCATCCACCGCCATGCCGGCCACGCCATTCTCGAATTCGAGGCGAGCGACGGCAAGGTCATGGCCCTGCAGTTGACGCGCGAACTGATCGGCCGCATCCATGCGACGATCAACAGCACCCAGTTGCTGCGCCAGACGACCGTGCTTTTGAAGGCCGTGCTCGGTTATGACCGGGTGATGGTCTACCGTTTCGAACATGACGGTGCCGGCAAGGTCGAGGCCGAGGCCAAGCGCCCGGATCTGGAAAGCTTTCTCGGCCAGTATTTCCCGGCAAGCGACATTCCCCAGCAGGCGCGCGCGCTTTACCTGAAGAACCCGATCCGCATCATTTCGGATTCCGCCGGCCACAGCATCGCCATCGAACCGACACTCGACCCCTCCGGCCAGCCACTCGACCTGTCGCACGCGCATCTGCGCAGCGTCTCGCCGATCCATCTGGAATATCTGCGCAATATGGGCGTGGCAGCCTCGATGTCGATCTCGATCATCATTGACGGGGCGCTCTGGGGGCTGATCGCCTGCCACCATTACTCGCCGAAATTCCTGTCGATGCCGCAGCGCATCTCGGCGGAAATGTTCGGTGAATATCTCTCCATGCACCTGATCGGCCTGTTGCAGAAGCAGCGGCTGACGGCCGTCACCACGGCCCGTAATGCCCTCGACCGCTTCCTGCAGCGCGCCGGCGACGAGGGCGACGTCTTCGACCTGATGCGCGAGGCGATGGCCGACTTCAAGGACATGCTGCCCTGCGACGGCATAGGTCTGTATCTCAACGAGCGCTGGCACGGCATCGGCACCACGCCGCCGGCAGCGGCCATTCCCGGTCTTGCCGATTTCATGTCTTCGACAAGCGAAAGCCGCATATTTGCCACCCACAACCTGTCCCTGACCTATCCCAAGGCGGAAGACTATTACCAGGATGCATCCGGCGTGCTCGCGGTGCCCTTGTCACAGGTGTCGAGCGACTGCCTGCTGTTCTTCCGCAAGGAGAGGCTGCAGACGCTCAACTGGGCGGGCAATCCGGACAAGTCCTATGCGACCGGTCCGATGGGCGACCGGCTGACGCCGCGCAAGAGCTTCGCCATCTGGAAAGAAACGGTCGAGCGCAATTCCGAGCCCTGGAACGACGCCGACCGCGAGATCGCCTCGGCCATCCATTCGGCCGCCGTCGAAGTGGTCCTGCGCCACAGCGAAATGATGCAGGAGGAGCGGCTGAAGGCCGAGATTCGCCAGCGATTGCTGAACGAGGAACTCAATCACCGCGTCAAGAACATCCTTGCCGTGATCAAGTCCCTGGTGGCAACGCCGGCCCGCGAAGCGGTGACGCTCAGCGAGTATGTCACATCTCTCAGAGGTCGCATCCAGGCCCTGTCGCTTGCCCATGACCAGGTGATTCGCGGCAGCGGCGGCGGAGAAGTGAAGGGTCTGCTCGAGGCGGAACTGTCTCCCTACAAGAGCGAAAACAACAAAATCACCATTCTCGGCCCCGGAATCCAGCTCGATGGCCGTGCTTATGCAGTTGCAGCGCTTGTCTTCCATGAAATGTGCACAAATGCGGCTAAGTATGGATCCCTGTCGAGACCGGGAGGGTCTCTGGAGGTCAGCTGGTCGGTGCGCCCCGAAGGGGAGATCGAGATCATCTGGCAGGAAATGGGCGGTCCACCGGTCGACAGACCGTCCCGCCGAGGATTTGGAACAGCATTGATCGAACGCAGCATTCCCTTCGATCTCGGAGGAAGCAGCAAGGTCGATTTCGATCCCGGTGGCCTGCGGGCCACCATGACAATACCTGCACGCTTCATCACGGTGTTGGAGCAACGTCCGGAGGAAAAAATGATCAACGGTACGCAAACAGCACTTACCGAAGCCCGCAAACTGGACGAGGCTTCTGTCTTGCTGGTGGAGGACCAGGTCCTGATCGCGATGGACGTCGAAATGATGCTGTCGGACAACGGCATCAACGAGATTACCGTCGCAAATTCCAGCGCCAACGCGCTGGATCACCTGAAGCGCTTCACCCCCGATGTCGCGCTGCTGGACATCAATCTGGGCACCGGGACCTCGGTGCCTGTGGCGCAGGAACTGGTACGGCGCAATGTGCCTTTCATCTTCGCCACCGGCTATGACGACCGCACCGCCCTGCCCGAGGAACTGCTCTCCATCCCGGTGGTGCGCAAGCCCTATGACGCGGCAGAGCTGATCCAGGCGCTGGGTCGGCGGCTTGCGGAGACGTGACGAACAGGCCGGGCCAAGGCGTTTCAGATAGTTCAGAGGGGATCGGCTGCTTTTGCATCCGGTCCCCTTTTTTATCCGTCTGCCGACGCGACCGGACGATAATCGGACGCAGCCGGACGCTGCGCCCCTTGCCATTGCCGCCAATCGCGTGAAAATGCCGGGGATCCGGTTTCATCCCCGAAAGGCGCCCGTTTTCCCGCATGGCCGCACGCCAACGCATCATCCCCGTTCGTCGCGACTACAATCGCTGGGTCGCCAACCAGACGCTGGAGGACTATGCGCTGCGCTTTACCGCCAAGAGCGCGCGGCGGTTCTCGTCCAGCCGGATCTCGCAGACGGCGATCGGGGCGATCTCGTTCCTGGCGCTGGAAGCGATCGGCGGCACGATCACGCTGTCCTACGGCACCACCAATGCCTTCTTCGCCATTCTGGCGGCAGCCGTCGTCATGCTGGTGGTCGGCCTGCCGATCAGCCGCTATGCGATCCGCCACGGCGTCGACATCGACCTTCTGACCCGCGGCGCCGGCTTCGGCTATATCGGCTCGACGATCACCTCGCTGATCTATGCGAGCTTCACCTTCATGCTGTTTGCGATCGAGGCCTCGATCATGACCGGCGCGCTGGATCTTGCCTTCGGCATTCCCCTGTGGATCGGCTATATCGTTTCGGCCATGGTGGTGATCCCGCTGGTGACCTACGGCGTGCAGCTGATCTCGCGCTTCCAGCTGCTCACCCAGCCCTTCTGGATCGTGCTCAACATCCTGCCGTTCATCTTCATCGCGCTGATGGACTGGCAGAAGATCGACCTCTGGCGCGCCTTTGCCGGCATCGGCCACTCCAATGCCGATCTTGGCGGTGCCGCGCCCTTCGACCTCCTGGAATTCGGCGCGGCCTCGGCCGTCATCCTGGCGCTGATGCCGCAGATCGGCGAGCAGGTCGACTTCCTGCGCTTCCTGCCGCCCGAGGGCCAGCGCAAGCTGCGCCACCGCCTCGCGGTGTTCCTGGCCGGCTCCGGCTGGGTCGTGGTCGGCGTGCCGAAACTGCTGGCGGGATCCTTCCTCGCGGTGTTGACGCTGTCGACCGGCATGCCGGCCGGCACCGCCGCCGACCCGGCCCACATGTATCTGACCGCCTTCGGCTACATGATCCCCAACCACACGGCGGCGATGCTGCTGATGGTCGCCTTCGTCGTCGTCTCGCAGCTGAAGATCAACGTGATGAACGCCTATGCGGGCTCGCTCGCCTGGTCGAACTTCTTCTCGCGCCTCACCCACAGCCATCCGGGCCGCGTCGTCTGGCTGGTATTCAACGTGGCGATCGCGCTGCTGTTGATGGAGCTCGGCATCTACCGGCTGCTGGAAGAGACGCTCGGCATCTTCTCGATCATCGCCATGAGCTGGCTCTGCACGATCTCGGCCGATCTGTTCATCAACAAGCCGCTCGGTCTCGCGCCGCCCGGCATCGAGTTCAAGCGCGCCCATCTCTACGACATCAACCCGGTCGGGCTCGGCACGCTGTCGATTGCCGCCGGCATCGCGCTGGTGGCGCATTTCGGGCTGTTCGGGCCGACGGCTGCCTCGCTGTCGACCTATCTGACGCTTGTTGCCTTTCTCGTCTCGCCGGTGATCGCCTTTGCCACCCGGGGCAGATATTATCTGGCGCGCAAGCCGCGCCACAGCTGGAAGACCCTGTCCTCGATCACCTGCTCGATCTGCGAACATCCCTTCGAGCCGGAGGACATGGCCTGGTGTCCGGCCTATGCCGCGCCGATCTGCTCGCTCTGCTGCTCGCTCGACAGCCGCTGCCACGACATGTGCAAGCCGCATGCGAAGCTGAATGCCCAGACCGGCACCGTGGCGCGGAAAATCCTGCCGGACGCCGTGGTGGCCAAGCTGACGACGAGGCTCGGGCGCTACGGCATGACCGCCTTTGCCGCAGTGTCGGTGATCGGTGCGATTCTGGCGATGATCGCCAAGCAGGTGGCGACGCGCGATCCGCAGACCGCAGACGTCGTCTACGGAGCGGTGCTGATCGTCTTCTTCGTCTTTGCCGTGCTGGCCGGCATCGCCGCCTGGTTCTATGTGCTTGCCCATGACAGCCGGGTGGTGGCGGAGGAGGAATCCTCCCGCCAGAACACCCTGCTTTTGAAGGAAATCGCCGCCCACCAGAAGACCGACGCTGCCCTGCAGGCGGCCAAGGAACAGGCCGAGGCCGCCAACCGCGCCAAGAGCCGCTATGTCGTCGGCCTGTCCCACGAGCTGCGGACACCTTTGAATGCCGTGCTCGGCTATGCGCAGATCCTCGAGCGTGACGAGATGATCCCGGCGCCGCGCCAGTCGGCGATCCGGGTGATCCGCCGCTCCGCCGACCATCTGTCCGGCCTGATCGACGGGCTGCTCGACATTTCCAAGATCGAGGCCGGCCGGCTCCAGGTCTATTCCAACGAGGTGATCTTTCCAGATTTCCTCGACCAGATCATCGACATGTTCGCCCCCCAGGCCGAGGCCAAGGGCCTCACCTTCGAACACGAGCGGCCGCGTAACCTGCCGCAATATGTCCGCACCGACGAGAAGCGATTGCGCCAGATCCTTGTCAACCTGCTGTCCAACGCGATCAAGTTCACCGACCGGGGCACCGTGCGCTTTGCCGTCACCTATCGCAGCCAGGTGGCAAGCTTTACCGTGGCCGACACCGGACGCGGCATTTCGCCGCGCGACCTCACCCGCATCTACGAACCCTTCCAGCGCGGCGATGCCGACAGCATCAAGCCGATGCCGGGCCTGGGCCTCGGGCTGACGATCACAAAGCTTCTGACCAATACGCTGGGCGGCGAAATCGCGGTCGAGAGCGAGGCGGACAAGGGCACGACATTTCGGGTGCGGCTGATGCTGTCCAGCGTCAACCGCCCGAGCACGGCGCCGGCGCCGGAACGCACGATCGCCAGCTATACCGGCCCGCGCCGCACGATCGTCGTTGTCGACGACAACGAGGATCACCGCGACCTGATGCGGGAAGTGCTGGCCCCCCTCGATTTCGTCGTGCTGACCGCCAATTCCGGCCCCGACTGCCTGACGCTGATCGAGGGCATCCGGCCGGACCTCTTCCTTGTCGATGTCTCGATGCCCGGCATGAATGGCTGGCAGTTGGTGGAAAAGCTGCGCCAGACGGGCCAGACGGCGCCGATCGTCATGCTGTCGGCCAATATCGGCGATGCCGGCGGCGCGGTCGGCACCGACGGCCATACGGATGCGATCGCCAAGCCGGTCAACCTGAAGCGGCTGCGCGACAAGCTGGCGCTGCATATGGGCCTCGAATGGGTCTATGCCGACGAGGCCGTGCTGCTGGCCGGGACCCTGGCGAAGACGCCGGCCGTCGTGATCCAGAGCCCCGGTCGGGCGCATGTCGACGACCTCATCCGGTTTGCCGAGATCGGCTATGTCAGGGGCATGGAAGCCAAGCTCGCCGACCTTGCCAAGGACGAGGCCCACCAGCCGTTTTCCGATGCCGTCGGGCGCTTCGTCCAGGCATTCGACATGGATGGCGCCATGCGCTATCTCCGAACCTTCGAAACGGAGAGGGCAGAAACCGGTGGCTGAACCGAAGAGACCGCGCGACATCGTCCTTCTGGTGGACGACAGCCCCGATGCGCTCGGCTTCTTGACCGAGACGCTGGAGGCCAACGGCTTTTCCGTGTTGATCGCCACCTCGGGCTCGGCAGCCCTGTCGATCGCCGACAAGATCAGCCCCGACATCATCCTGCTCGACGCCGTCATGCCGGTGATGGACGGGTTCGAGACCTGCGTGCGGCTGAAATCCATCGCTTCGGTGTCGCAGGTGCCGGTAATCTTCATGACCGGACTGACCGAGACCGAACACGTCGTCCACGCGCTGAATTCGGGCGGTGTCGATTACCTGACCAAGCCGATCAATGTCGACGAGTTGCGCGCCCGCATCCGGGTGCATCTGTCCAACGCCCGTTCCGCGCAGAGCGCCCGCGTGGCGCTGGATGCCGCCGGGCGGCATCTGCTGGCCGTGCGGGCCGACGGCAGCCTCAACTGGTCGACGCCGCAGGCAACCCGCCTGGTCAATGCCGCCGTCGGCCGCGACGACGGCGTGGAGGCCCTGGGCCCCGAAATCGCAGGCTGGCTCGAACGGCGCGACGAACCCGGCGTCCAGCGCGAGGCGCCCTACCCGTTCCGGAAGGCACCGAGCCTGCAGATCAGCTTTCTCGGCGCCATCGGCGCCGACGAATATCTGTTCCGCCTGACATCGAGCGCCGCGCAGGGGCATGACGAGGTACTGCGCCATAGCTTCGGCCTGACCCAGCGCGAATCCGAGGTGCTGGTGTGGATCGCGCGGGGTAAATCCAACCGCGATATCGGCGAGATCCTCGGGCTGTCCGCACGCACGGTGAACAAGCATCTGGAACAGATCTACGTGAAGCTCGGGGTCGAGAACCGCGCCTCGGCTGCCGTCAAGGCGGCGCATGTGATGCACGAGGCCTGAGGCAGCATTCCAGGAGAACCAGGAGACCGACATGGATCGCTTCGTCATCCTGTCCGGCTGCTCGGGCGGCGGCAAGTCGACGCTCCTGTCGGCACTGGCCGAACGCGGCTATGCAACGGTCGAGGAACCCGGCCGGCGGATCGTCGAAAGGGCACTCGCCGAAGGCGGTAGACGCGACGAATTGCCGGGGATCGATCCTGGCAAGTTTGCCCACGCGGCCCTGAAAATGGCTCTGCAGGATCGCGCGGACGCAATGCGCCTCGACGGTCCTGTCTTCTTCGACCGCAGTCTGATCGATGCCGCAACCGCTCTCCACCATGCGACCGGGGAAGCCGGGTGGCTTGCCCGGCTGGCTGCCGAACACCGGTACCACAGGCTCGTTTTCCTGACGCCGCCCTGGCCGGAAATCTACCGCAAAGACACCGAGCGGCAGCATGATCTGGCAGCCGCCGAGGCGGAATACGAACGGCTGCTCGATGTCTATCCGCGGCTCGGATACGAAACGATGATGCTACCAGAGGCGAGCGTGGAGGTGCGCGTGGCGGAGATCCTTCGCTGCCTGCAGGTGCACCTGCAGACCTGAAACCGCGGGCCGTCCATACTTACGTTCCCTTCGCCAGAACCGCCTGCGCAACCATGTCGAAGATCCGGTCAGCGCGCGCGGAGAGGGCCGGCTGATCATGAAGCCAGCCAAGCGAGGCGGTCAGGGCGAACAGATCCTCGCCGTCAATGTCCGATCGGGCGTCACCTTGGGCCTGCGCTGTCGCCAGCAGTTCGCTGCCGGCACTGCGCACGGCCACGCAGGACGCGTGCAGGTCAGACTCCTGATCGGCCAACGCAGCTGCCATCATGTCAACGGCGCCGCTGTAAACATGCACGAAAGCGACCGCATCGCGCAGCCAGGTCACGAGCGCGTCACCTGCATGGGCCGACGCCGCGAGACTGGCGGCCCTTGCCGTGAGCTCATCGAGCGCCGTGCGCAGCAGCGCGTCGAGCAGCGCCTCCCGTGTCGGAAAGTGCCGCAACATCGTGGCCAGGCCGACCTTGGCCTTGCGCGCGATGTCGCGCATCGAGGCACCATCGATGCCGTCCTCGCGCAGGACCTCTCCCGCAACCGCCAGCAGATGGCCGTAATTCTTTTCCGCATCGGCGCGCATGCATTTCCCCTGGAAAAATGGATCACTGATCCATATATACGGTTCAGCGATCCACTTAATACCATGAACTCGTGAAAGGGCAAATCATGACTACTCTCTATTACCATCGCGGCGCCTGCTCCACCTCCAACCATTTCGCCCTGGAGGAAGCCGGCCTTCCTTATCAGGCAATCGAGGTTCATCTCGATCGCCTCGACGATCCCCTGACGGTCAAGCTCCGGTCGCTGAACCCCATGGCCATGACACCGGTTCTGTTGCTGGAAGATGGAGGCATCCTCACGCAGAATGCAGCCACCCTCTCCTATATCGCCGACATGGCGCCGGAGCGGGAATTGATGCCACGCAGAGGCACGATCGAACGCGCGCGTGCAGAGAGTTGGCTCGCCTTCGTGGCCTCAGATCTGCATCCCACCCTGATTGAGTATATCTATCCCCGCACTGCAAAGACGAAAGAGGGCAGAGAGGTTGCGCGGGCGCTGTACGAGAAACGGGTCGCGCGCCGGCTGAAGGTGCTCGAGGCGTGGCTGACAGACAAGCCCTTCATTCTCGGCGACCGCTTTTCGGTGATCGACGGCTATGCGCTGGTCGTGCTGAACTGGGCCGAACCGGCTGCGCTGTCACTAGAAGCCTATCCCAACATCCAGGCCTACATGACACGGATCGAGGCCCGCCCCGCCGTCCGCCGGGTGCGAGAAGCCGAAGGACCGATTGTCTGGTAAGGCCCGCATTCGCGGTGTTGCGAAAACGCAGAAAACCCGGCGCGAGGCCGGGTTTTCCGTCGGATCAGAAATGAGGCAAATCTTACTTGCCGTCTTCCATTTCGAAGTAGGAGATCTTGCCGTCGTCGCCCTTCTTCCACTCGTACATGACGTAGTCCGGGCGGGTGATGTCGCCCTTGTCGTCAAAGCCGAGGTCGCCGATGACAGTCTTGAACGGACCCTTTGCCTTCATTGCTTCGCCGACGGCTTCCGGATCGGTCGATTCACCGGCCTTGGCGGCTTCGGCGATGACCTGGAGAGCGGCGTAGGAGTAGAGCGTGTAGGCTTCCGGCTCGAAGCCGGCATCGCGGAACTTCTTCACAACGTCCTGGGCAGCCGGGTTCTTGCGCGGATCCGGAGCAAAGGTGTTGAGCGTGCCGAGAACGGCGTCGCCGGCGATCGAAGCCAGTTCGTTGGAAACGATACCGTCGCCCGAGATGAAGGTGGCCTTCAGGCCCTGGTCGGCTGCCTGGCGTTCGATCAGGCCGAACTCGGTGTGCAGACCGCCGAAGTAGACGACGGTGACGCCGGCTTCCTTCATCTTGGCGATCAGGGCGGAGAAGTCCTTGTCGCCGGGCGTGATGCCTTCATACATGACTTCGGTGATGCCGGCGCCGTTCATCGACTTCTTGGTTTCATCGGCAAGGCCCTGACCGTAAGGCGTCTTGTCGTGAATGACGGCAACCTTGCCGTCCTTGAAGTTGTCGGCGATGTACTTGCCGGCAACGGCGCCCTGCTGGTCGTCACGGCCGCAGGTACGGAAGGTGTTCCACAGGCCCCGTTCGGTAAACTGCGGGTTGGTCGAAGCCGGGGTGATCTGCAGGATACCGTTTTCGGCGTAAACGTCCGAAGCCGGGATCGAAACGCCCGAGTTGAAGTGACCGATAACAAACTTGACGCCGTCGGCAACGAACTTGTTGGCGACCGAAATGCCCTGCTTCGGATCGGAGACGTCGTCGCCGAACTCGAGCTTGATCTGTTCCCCATTGATGCCGCCAGCCGCGTTGATGTCGGCGGCAGCCTGCTCTGCACCCTTCTGCAGCTGTGCACCGAACGCAGCGTTCGGGCCGGTCAGCGGACCTGCAACACCGACAAGAATGTCGGCATAGGCGCTACCGGCGAAGGCAACCATTGCCGTGACGGCAACAGCGGAGAGAAGCGACTTTTTCATTTTGTTACTCCCAATTATTTTGGCGGGTTGGTTTAAGCGGTCCCGGCACAATACCCACCTTCACTGTCCGAGAAACCTGTTCCACTCACGCAGCATGTGAGACAGAAAATACCGGCCTGTCAATCGAGCTAGGCCTGTTTCTTCGTCCAGGAAAACGGCGAAGTCTTCTGATAAAGCCAATAATAGTTTTCAACCATTTGCTGGGTGCGCTGGAGGCGATATCCGGCGGTCGAAAAGATCAGAAGCAGCACCACGTCGATGACGTAGAAGAACGGACTGACGAAGGGTCCGGCAAACAGCGCGTAGTGCAGGAAGCGCATGGCGAGCCCGAGGATCAGCGTATAGACGACGACGGTCGGATAGTGCTGCCAGTTGGTGGCGACCGCCTTGCCGGAGCGCCAGGCGGTCCAGAAGCCGAGCAGCACGACGAGCGCGCGCAGGATATAGCGCACGCCGCTATCCGTTTCGAAGAACAAACCTTGCATGTGGATAATCCTTCTTCTCGCCTAGTGGCGTCCGCCTTCGAGATAGGCCGCGCGGACCGACGGATCGGCCAGCAATTCCTTGCCGGAGCCGCTCATCGTCACCTGGCCGTTGACCATGACATAGGCCCGGTCGGAGAGCCTGAGGGCGGCAAACGCATTCTGTTCGACGAGGAAGACGGTCAGCCCCTCTTCCTTGTTCAGCACCTTGATGGCTTCGAAAATCCCCTTGATGATCAGGGGCGCCAGGCCGAGCGACGGCTCGTCGAGCAGCAGCAGCTTGGGCCTTGCCATCAGCGCCCGGCCGATCGACAGCATCTGTTGCTCGCCACCCGACAGGGTGCCGCCGCGCTGGTGCTGGCGCTCCTTCAGGCGCGGGAATAGCGTGAAGATCTTCTCCACGTCGGTATCGAAATATTTCAGGTTGTCGAGGCTCGCCCCCATCTGCAGGTTTTCCATCACCGTCATGCGCGGAAAGATCCGCCGTCCCTCGGGGGACTGGGCGATGCGCCTGCGGGCGATCAGATGGGTCGGCATCTGGGTGATGTCGGTGCCGTCGAAGATGATCTGTCCGCGCCGCGCCTGCGGGCTGCCGCAGATGGTCATCATCAGCGTCGACTTGCCGGCGCCGTTGGCACCGATCAGACTGACGATCTCGCCGCGATGCACTTCGACATCGACACCGGCCAGCGCACGGATATTGCCGTAATAGGTCTCGACGGCCTGGACCTTCAGAAGGGGCTCTTCAGACATCAGATCGTCCCCTCGTCCAACTGGTCTTCGATTTCATCAACTTCTTCATCCTCGACGCCGAGATAGGCTGCGATCACCTTCGGGTCGTTCTTCACGTGATCGGGGGTGCCGTCGGAAATCTTCTGGCCGTATTCCAGCACGACGACATGGTCGGAGATTTCCATCACCACCGACATGTCGTGCTCGATCAGAAGAACGGAGGTGCCGGTTTCCGCCCGGATGCCCTGCAGCAATTCGTTGAGCACAGCGGATTCGCGCGGGTTGAGGCCGGCGGCCGGTTCGTCGAGGCACAGAAGCTCCGGACCGGTGCACATGGCGCGGGCAATTTCCAGGCGCCGCTGGGCACCATAGGGCAGATCGCCGGCCGGATCGTCGGCACGGTCCATCAGATTGGCCCGGTCGAGCCAGAAGCGGGCAAGCTCGATCGCTTCCTTCTCCTTGCGCTTGTAGGACGGCAGTCCGAGAAGCCCCAGAATGGTGTAGCCCGACGCCCGCATCAACGCATTGTGCTGGGCGACCAGCAGGTTTTCCAGAACCGTCAGGCCGGAAAACAGCCGGATGTTCTGGAAGGTACGCGCCACCTTCGCCTTTTTCGGGATCTCGAAGTCGGGCAACCGCTCCAGCAGGAAGGAATGGCCGTTCTTCTGGTTGAGCGTGATCATCCCCATCGTCGGCTTGTAGAAGCCGGTAATGCAGTTGAACACCGTGGTCTTGCCCGCCCCGTTGGGCCCGATCAGCGCGGTGATGTTGCCGCGCTTGGCCTCGAAGGAGAAGTCGTTGATGGCCATCAGGCCGCCGAACTTCATCGACAGGTGTTCGACCTTCAGGATCGTATCGGTCATGGCGTTCGCTTTGCTTGTCATCAGCCGTGACCTTCCGTGGTAAAGCTTCCGGACACGGCCTTCCTTTCCTTGAGGAAGGCGGTCGGGGAACGGGAACCGACGAAGCCGCGCGGCTTGAACACCATGACGATGATCATGGCCAGGCCGAAGATCAGCATGCGGTAGAGTTCCGGGGTGAATTCCGGGCCGAAGATCTGCTTGAGGAAGCTCATCTCGCGCAACAGTTCGGTGCCGCCGATCATCACGATCGCAGCGATCGCAATGCCGCTGAGCGAGCCCATGCCGCCGAGCACGACGATCGCCAGGATCACGGCCGATTCCAGGAAGACGAAGCTTTCCGGCGAGACGAAGCCCTGGCGGGCGGCGAAGAACGAGCCGGCAAAGCCGCCGAACATCGCGCCGATGGCAAAGGCGGTCAGCTTGGTGGTCACCGTGTTGATGCCGAGCGAGCGGCAGGCGATCTCGTCCTCGCGCAGGGCCTCCCAGGCGCGACCGATCGGCATGCGGCGCAACCGGATCGTCACATAGGCGGTCAGCGCGCAAAGCGCGACGATCACATAGAACAGGTAGATCTTGTAATAGGCCGACGACATCGGCAGGTCGAAAATCTTGGCAAAGCCGGTCTTCGAGGCATTGAACTCGATGCCGAAGAAGGTGGCCTTGGGAATGCCCGAGACGCCGAAGGTGCCGCGCGTGACATCCTGCCAGTTGATCAGCACCAGACGGATGATTTCTCCGAAGGCGAGCGTCACGATCGCCAGATAGTCACCGCGCAGGCGCAGCACCGGGAAGCCGAGAATGATGCCCCACAGGGCTGCCAGGATGCCCGAAAGCGGCAGCAGCGTCCAGAACGACAGGCCGTAATACTGCGACAGCAGCGCGTAGGAATAGGCGCCGACCGCGTAGAAGGCGACATAGCCGAGATCCAGCAGGCCGGCGAGACCGACGACGATGTTGAGGCCCCAGGCAAGCATGACGTAGATCAGGATCTGGATGCCGAAATTGTCGACATATTTCAGTGACCCCTGGACACCGAACAGGCCGAGGGCGGCGAACGGATAGATCAGCACGGCAACGACCGCGATCTTCAGGAAATGCTTGTGGAAGAAGGACGGCTCGGCCTCGATCTCGTGCACCGGCACCTTGGCCCGCCGGTTCTTGCGCTCGACATTCCATGGCTGGACGAAGGCGACGATCAGAAAGCGGCCGACGGCGGCAATCGCCACGAAGACCGACAGCAGGCCCCAGCGTGTGTACCAGACCAGTTCGTTGTTGATGTCCTGGTCGGTGCGGATGCCGACATAGAGGATGAACATGCCAAGGGCGAAGAGACCGGCAAACAGGCCTTCCTTCACCGCCCGCCCGAACCTCGAAGGCTCGGTCGCAGCAGCGGAATTCACAGATACGGTCATGGGATCAAACCTTCTCGACTTCGGGTCGACCCAGAATACCGGTCGGCTTGAAGATCAGCACGAACGCCAGGATGGCGAAGGTGGCGACGTCCTTGTAGGCGATGGTGAAATAGGCCGACCAGAGGCTCTCGATGAGGCCGATCAGCAGGCCGCCGATCACGGCACCCGGCAGCGAGCCGATGCCGCCGAGAACGGCTGCGGTGAACGCCTTGACGCCGGGAATGAAACCGTCGGTGAAGGTCGCGACACCGTAATACATCAGGTACATGGTACCGGCGACGGCCGCCAGCGCCGCCCCCATGACGAAGGTGATCGAGATGGTGCGGTCGACGTCGATGCCGAGCAGCGCCGCCATCTTGCGGTCCTGTTCGGTGGCGCGCTGGGCGCGCCCGAGCGGCGTCTTGTTGACGATGTACCAGAAGGCCGCAAGCAGCACGCTGGTCAGCAGCACGATGATGATCTGCTTCAGCGACACCGTGATGTTGCCGAGATGATAGACGTCGGTCACCATCGGCGGGATCGGCTTGTTGCGCGGGCCCTGAGTCACCTGGATGAAGTTCGACAGCACGATCGACATGCCGATCGCGGTGATCAGCGGCGCCAGGCGGAAGGAACCGCGCAGCGGCCTGTAGGCGATGCGCTCGATCACCCAGTTCCACAGCCCCGTCATCAGCATCGAGACGACCAGCATGATCAGAAGTGCCAGCGCCACCGGGATGCCGGCGAAGAATGTGGTGAGGATCAAAAAGACGATAAGGGCGGCAAAGGCGCCGAGCATGAAGATGTCGCCATGGGCGAAGTTGATCATGCCGATGATGCCATAAACCATCGTATAGCCGATCGCGATAAGGCCATAGATGGATCCGAGAGTCAGCCCGTTAATGAGCTGCTGGACGAAATACTCCATTTATTTTCATCCCCTGGATGCAGTCGCAAGCTTCGCCGCATCTCATTTGTGTGCCGGGCCTCTTCGGGCCTTCAATACGGAGGATTGAATAGCGTTTCACCGGAGAATGTGAAGTGTAAAAGGCGGTTAACGTTCATTTTCGTGTCAATTGCCCACAAATTAGTCGATTGACCCCGGCAAAAATCACTTTCGCGCCAATCGCTGCTTAGAAGTTGAGCGCCGCCTGGCATCCCCCGACATGGCGCGCCTCAACCGCGCATGCGCGTGGCGTCGGGATCGAAAAGCGGCACTGCCTGCAGGCGCGCCGGCAGCATATGGCCCAGCACTTCGATCTGCCAGCCATCCGCATGAGTGGCCTTTGCCGCCGGCACATACCCCATGGCGACCGAGCATGCGCTCGCATGGGCGTAACCGCCCGAGGTGACCCAGCCGCAGGCCTCGCCGTCGCGGAAGATCGGTTCGTCGCCGATCACGTCGGCATCCTGCGCCTCGACGATAAAGGTGACGAGCCGCATCGCCCCGCCCGAGGCCTTTTCGGCGTTTGCCGCCTGCTTGCCGATGAAATCGGCCGGCTTGTTCAGCGAGACGAAGCGGCCGAGCGCCGCCTCCTGCGGGCCGTAGAGCGGACGGTATTCGCGCGACCAGCTGCCAAAGCCCTTTTCGAGGCGCAGCGCATTGAGCGCCCTGAGCCCGAACAGGCTGATCCCGTGCGGCTTGCCCGCCTCCATCAGCGCCTCGAACAGATAGCGCTGGTATTCGGGCTTCATCCAGATTTCGTAGCCGAGATCACCGGTATAGCTGACCCGGCCGACAATCGCCGGGGCCATGCCGAGATCCATTTCACGGATCGCCATGAAGGGGAAGGCCGCGTTCGACATGTCGAGGTGGGTGAGCGCCTGCAACACATCGCGTGACCGCGGCCCGGCGATTGCCAGGCCGACCATGCCCAGATTGAGTGCCGCCAGTTCCACCGAGCCGTCCTGCGGCAGATGGCTCTCGAACCAGCGCATGTGATAGTCCTCGGCAACGCCGGAGCCGATCAGCAGGAATTCACCATGGCCTTCGCCTGAGCCGAGATTGGCAAGCGTGAAGTCGCCGATCAGCTTGCCGGCCTCGTTCAGCATCGGGGTGAGCGACATGCGCCCTTCCGACGGGATGCGGCCGGCCAGCATGTGGTCCAGCCAGTCGGCGGCCCCCTCGCCCGACACCGTGTATTTGGCAAAGCCGGAGCTTTCCATCAGGCCGACGCCGTTGCGCACGGCCCTCGCCTCGCGGCCGACATGGTCGAAATCGGTCGAGCGGCGCCAGGAAAACCGGTCCTCGACGCCATCCGGCGCGAACCAGAGCGGCGTTTCCAGCCCTGAGGACGCACCAAAGACGGCGCCCTTCTCCTTCAGCCGGTCGTAAATCGGCGTCGTCAGCAGCGGCCGGGCGGCCGGCAGCTCCTCGTTCGGATAGCGGATCGAGAAGCGGCGGGAATAGTTTTCCCGAACCCTGGCATTGGTAAAGCCGAGCGTCGCATAGTCGCCGTAGCGGCAGACATCCATGGCGAAGACGTCGAAGCCGGGATCGCCCTCGATGATCCACTGGGCGAGCGCAAGTCCCACGCCGCCGCCCTGGCTGAAACCGGCCATGACGGCGCAGGCCGACCAGAAATTGGTCATGCCGCGCACCGGCCCGACCAGCGGATTGCCGTCGGGCGAGAAGGTGAAGGGGCCGTTGATGATGGTCTTGATACCGGCCTTGTTGAAAGCCGGGAAATGGCGGAAGCCGACCTCCAGCTCGCCGGAGATGCGGTCGAGGTCTTCCACCAGCAGTTCGTGGCCGAAGCTCCACGGCGTCTCGATCGGCGACCAGGGACGGCAGTCCTTTTCGTATGTGCCCATCAGCATGCCGTTTCGCTCCTGGCGGATATAGATCTCGCCGTCGAAATCGACGCAGTGCATCAGCTCGCGGCCGGATGTCCGATTGAAGTCGATGACCTCGGGCATGTCCTCGGTGATCAGGTACATGTGCTCCATGGCCAGCACCGGCAGTTCCAGCCCGACCATGCGGCCGACTTCCCGCGCCCAGAGACCGGCGGCATTGACCACGTGCTCGGCGCGAATCTCGCCCTTGTCGGTGATCACCCGCCAGGTGCCGTCTTCCAGCTGCACCAGATCCTCGACCTTGGTGTGCAGATAGATCTCGGCGCCGTTCTTCTTGGCCGACTTCGCGTAGGCATGGGTGGTGCCATAGGGGTCGAGATGGCCCTCATGCGGATCGAAGACCGCGCCGACGAACTGCGAGGGATCGAGCAGCGGCATCATCGCGTGTGCTTCCTCCACCGAGACGAGACGCGCCTCGCCGCCGGCATATTTGCCCTTGGCGAGCAGCGACTTGAACCAGTCGAACCGCTCGTTCGTCGCCGCCAGCATCAGGCCGGAGGTCATGTGCAGGCCGATATCCTGGCCGGAATAGGTCTCGATCTCCTTGTAGAGCTCGACCGTGTATTTCTGCAGCTTGGCGACATTCGGGTCGCCATTGATCGTGTGCATGCCGCCGGCCGCATGCCAGGTCGAGCCGGAGGTCAGCTCGGAGCGCTCCAGAAGCACCACGTCGGTCCAGCCGAACTTGGTGAGATGATAGAGGATCGAGCAGCCGACGACACCGCCGCCAATGACCACAACACGCGCATGGCTCTTCATTGCAAACTCCTGCTGCGGAACGACCGCCAAAAAGCCCGCGCATGGCGGGCGAAAACCGATGATTTGCCGCCGAGCCTAGCGGCAATCCCGGGGACCCAAAAGTCCGACTTGCGAAGCAGAATGTCGCTTTGGAGAGACGGCGTAAAATCCAGGCCGTGGCGCTCACGCTCCATGCAGCCGGTGGAAAATTCGCGCGGTATTGCCGCCCCCGGCTGAAAAATAGACCAGCTGAATCAAGCAAAGGACGCCCGGCGCCGGTTGCGGGTTTTCCACGCGCGCCTGCGCCTTACGACAATCAGGGACCAGACCCCCAGGCGGTCTGTGACGGATGAAAGGGAGAATGAACGAGATGAGCGAGACGACGAACACCATCGGGCTGCCCTATATCATGCCGGCCCAGGCGCAGAAGCACGTGACCCACAACGAGGCGCTGCAACGGCTGGACGGCGCCGTGCAACTGGTGATCACCGCGACCCTCGACGCCGAACCGGACGCCCCGCAGGAGGGTGATTGCTACGCGATCGGGCCGGCCGCCTCCGGCGCGTGGTCGGGCAAGGCCGGCCGCCTTGCCATTCGCCAGGACGGTGCCTGGCTGTATCTGAGCCCCCGCGTCGGCTGGCGCGCCTACAGGCTGGACGCCGGCGCGATTGCGGTCTTCGATGGCGCGGCCTGGGCACCCCTCCCCCTGCCGGCGACCGGCCGCTTCGAACAGCTCGGCATCAATGCCGCGCCGGACCAGACCAATCGGCTGGCGGTCGCAGCCCCGGCCAGCCTCTTTACCCATGGCGGCGACAGCCATCGCATGGTGATCAACAAGAATGCCACGGGCGATACCGCCACCCTGCTCTTCCAGTCGGGCTGGAGCGGACGGGCGGAACTCGGCCTTGCCGGGTCCGACGGCTTTTCGCTCAAGATCAGCGACGGCGCCGACTGGCTGACGGCGCTGGCGATCGGGAGCGACGGGGTGGTCGAAACCGGTCAGCGTCCGCTGGTGCGTGCCGGCCTGACGATCGGCGCGCAGCAACCGGCCGCCAATTTACAGAGCGGCTTCGACACACTCTACCTCGCCCGCGGCTTTACTCTGGGCGCGGCGTTGTCCTCCGGTCTCGGCAAGCCGCTTAACGTGGCCCGCTCCGGTTATTACTGTGTCGTTCTGCTACTGACGGCCAGCGGCTCCGGTGCATTCTCGGCCCGACTTTTGCGCAACGGAACCGAGACGCTCGGCACGGTTTCGGGCACTGCGGACAGCAATCCGGGCCTGCGGTCCTTGTCGACCATCTGCTGGCTCAACGGGGGCGACGGACTGACCGTCGGACATGCCGGCGCCGCTTCCATCGACTTCTCCTACGGGCGGACGGAGCTCAGCGCATACTACATATGAGAGGATACATCAATAAGGATAAGCTGATGCAGGCCTGAATTGCATTTCACAAATCCAATAAAATCAGAATGAAAGCATACAAGAATGGAATTGAATACATGCAGGATGGCAACATTATACTCAATAACTTCCATATTTACATAAATGAGGCTTGCAAAAGCCGATCACCAGGGTTAATCAATGCTTAATTCGATAAATACATTTTCCTACTGAACAATATACTCATGAACTGTGGTGAGTTGTTGCGATCTCAAATTTACGGGGCGGAAGCGTGAGTATCCCGCAATTTCAAGATCAGAGCGTGCCCAATAGACTTCCGGATGATGCCTCAAGCTTCGTCTTGCGACGGTCGTTCCTGCGATTGCCAGCTACACGTGGCCCGTTCTCGCCGCATCACGCGGCCAAGCGTGTCCTCGACGTCACGGTCTCGCTGACCGCACTGCTGGTCCTCTTGCCGTTCCTCGGCACGATCTGGGCGCTGATTAGGCTGGACAGCCCGGGGGCTGCGATCTTCTCCCAGTATCGCTGGGGGATGAACAACCGGAAGATCAGGATCTACAAGTTCCGCTCCATGCGCACCGATCTGTGCGACATGTCGGGCGTCGCCCAGACGGTGCGGGACGATCCACGCATCACCCGGATGGGCGCCTTCCTGCGGCGCACCAATATCGACGAACTGCCGCAATTGCTGAATGTGCTGCGCGGCGACATGTCGCTTGTCGGCCCGCGCTGCCATGCGATCGGCATGCTGGCCAGCGGCCTTCCCTACGAAACCCTCGTGCCGCGCTACCATGAGCGGCATGCCATGCGTCCGGGGATCACCGGCCTGGCCCAGATGCGCGGTCTGCGCGGCCCGACCGACCGGCCGAGCAAGGCAAGGGCCCGTATTGCCAGCGATCTGCACTACATCGAAAATTTTTCGATCTGGTTGGATTTCCGCATCATTTTCGGCACGCTCTATGCCGAATTGAAGGGCGGACGCGGCTTCTGACGGCCCTTCCCGGCCGGCGCGACGCACGCGCTGTTCCCGAAATGACGCGAATAGATTTTATCCACACCCGTTTTTTTTTGAGAAAAACCCGAGGAATCCGTGGGCTGGCGCAATCTTTTTACGATTCTTATCAAATCCTTACACGGAGCTTAGTCAATTTTTAAATCTGCCTGACTAGGATGCCCGGCAGTGGTCTTGAGTTTTAGTAGAGTGTTCCATGACCGAAATGATCCGCCCAAGAGTGAAGTATGTCATCGGCCCCGATGGCAGCCCACTGACGATTGCTGACCTGCCGCCGGCCAATACGCGCCGTTGGGTCATCCGCCGCAAGGCTGAAGTCGTGGCTGCTGTGAGAGGTGGCTTGCTGAGCCTTGAGGAAGCCTGTGACCGATATACGCTGACTGTCGAGGAGTTTCTGTCCTGGCAGTCGTCCATCAATGACCATGGTCTGCAGGGCCTGCGCACCACGCGCATCCAGCAATATCGCCATTGATTTTGTCTCCCGTTTGCGGGGGATGTCTATTTTTCTGCAAAATACCTTTCCGACAATACCGGCAAAAGGCCTGCAAGCAGCGCCGAAGCCGCGTAGCACCATAATCCCGGTTGCGTTATCGCGTCGCCAAGACCGCTGGTCTTGACGGCAAAAATCGCGAGCGCGACCAGCATCACATCCATCAACGACCACCGCGACATATGCGCCAGCAACCAGTGCCACCGGGCACCGGCCGCTGGCGCCAATCCCGCCACCTCGGCACACAGAATGGCAAGTTTCACGCTCGGCAATGCGATCGAGAACAGGCCGACGACGACGGCCAGCCCGGCATCGCCGCCCGTCCAGAGGCTTTCCACCAGACCGCTCAGCGAGACAGCCCTGGAAAACACGAAGAGCCGTTCGAATTCGACGAAGGGCAGCGTGATACCGAGGCCAAACAGCACGGCGCAGGCGAAAACCAGCAGACGCAACACCCAGACCGTCAAATTCCGCCTCCTGCTCGATGGCATCGTGATCTTTTTTGCTTCCGTTCGGACGAACCGGCGGCAGCCGGTCAAGGTCCACTTGCACGGCGGCCATCCGCAAAAGCTTGCTTTGCCTTGGCGCCGGGTTTTGACATATGTCTGAACCCCGACCGCCCCGCTTTCGGGGAGATGGCTTAACAGATCGGATCGCGGATGAAAATTGTGAACGAGGAAACGCCGAGTGGCGGCCGTTATCTTGCCGGCGAGGGCGAGACGCAGGCGTTGATGACCTATTCGCGCGCCTCGCCGAAGCTGATCATCATCGACCATACGGAAGTCCCCGATGCGTTCCGCGGCCAGGGTGTCGGACAGATGCTCGCCGAGCATGCGGTTGAAGAGGCCCGGCGCGGCGGTTGGAAAATCATTCCGCTCTGCCCGTTTTTCAAAAGCCAGCTCGATCGCCATCCGGAGTGGCGCGACATCCAGCAAGGCTGAGTCCCCTGCCCCGGCAACTGGACGCGGCTTTGTCGGGGCGGCTTGCCGGATCGACCGAACAGGAGGCGCCCTGAGCGCCTGTCGATGATGTCCGGCAACGGCTGTCCAGCCGCGGCCAACGACTATGATGCCTTATAAAACAGAAAGGCCCCGTCCGGGCAGGACGTGGCTCTCCGTCGGTCTCAAGCAGGTCCAGCGAGGGGAAAAGCGTTTCGCCTCAGGACGTGCGGAAAGACAATGTTCCAGTGCGCAAAGGCCCGTCTTCAGGCCCGTGCGCGCTGTCCGTCACGCTCTTCGAGCGCGGCGGCCTTGGAAAACTCCGCCTCGGCCTCTTCCAGGGCCAGCTCGGCCGCATCCTGCTGGACCTTCAATTCACGAATTGAGGTCTGCAAATTGTCGGAGCGCTGACGGGCTGCCTTGGCAAAGGTCGGATAGGCGAAATGGCTGACATCGCTGATGCCCGATTTCTTTTCCTCGATAGCGATCTGGCTTTCGAGCTCCTTCGACATCCTTTCAAATTCCGCCATCATCATCTGCAACTGCTGCAGCTGGCGGCGCTTCTCGGTAACCTGAAATTCTTTCAGGCGCACTAGGCTCTCACGCGACTTCATACGCAATACTCCGTTGATGCGAGACCCCGCAACAAGAACTCACTGCCCGCAATTTTCCGTCGAAACGCGAATCACGTCCCAAAAAAAGTTCACGGCGTTAATAAAAAGCTACCGCTGGTAACCTTTCGTTTACGGGCATCGTTAATGATAAGGACGATCACTTAAGGGTCAGTAAATGCCGCGCCCTCAATTTGGGTAACCTGACAATGAAGAGTCAAAAGAATCACTTAGCGGGAAAAACTCGCGTAAAGATTCATCTGTGGCGATGTCGGAAAAGCTCGGAAAATCAGGAGTCTGTCAATCTTACTTAATAAATTCTAGCGGCTTGCCAAAGCGAATTAGAATTTGTTAACCATTTGGTGGCAGCCTTCCAATCAGGCAACGACTGGATCCGTTTCGCGTAAGGGGGCTAAACTGACCTTTCGGCGGCGGTAAAGGGGATAATTATGCGGGTTCTTCTAATCGAAGACGATAGCGCCACGGCGCAGAGCATCGAACTGATGCTCAAATCTGAGAGTTTCAACGTCTACACGACCGATCTCGGCGAGGAGGGCGTGGACCTTGGAAAACTCTATGACTACGACATCATCCTTCTGGATCTGAACTTGCCCGACATGTCGGGTTATGAGGTGCTGCGCACGCTGCGGCTCTCCAAGGTCAAGACACCGATCCTCATCCTGTCCGGCATGGCCGGCATCGAGGATAAGGTTCGCGGCCTGGGCTTTGGCGCCGACGACTACATGACCAAGCCGTTCCACAAGGACGAACTGGTTGCTCGCATCCACGCGATCGTCCGTCGTTCCAAGGGTCATGCCCAGTCGATCATCATCACCGGTGAACTGGTGGTCAACCTGGATGCAAAAACCGTCGAAGTCGGCGGCCAGCGCGTCCATCTGACCGGCAAGGAATACCAGATGCTGGAACTGCTCTCGCTGCGCAAGGGCACGACGCTGACCAAGGAAATGTTCCTCAACCATCTTTATGGCGGTATGGACGAACCGGAACTGAAGATCATCGACGTGTTCATCTGCAAGCTGCGCAAGAAGCTCGCGAATGCCGCCGGCGGTGCCAACTATATCGAGACCGTCTGGGGTCGTGGCTACGTGCTGCGCGAACCCGATGGTGGAGAGCTGGCCGAAACCGCCTGATCAGCGGCCGTCCATCTTCCGAAATGACAGAAAAACCTGCCGAAAGGCGGGTTTTTTTGTGCCCTGTCGAAGGGATTGTTGAGAAGAAGGCCATAAAGCGACGCGCCGGTCGGCAGCAAGAGGAGCCCCGCGCCGGCAGGCCACGGCACCACGAGGGCAACGAGCGGTTCCCGTTCCCTCGATATGCGGCAAATGATGAGCGGGGCTCAGGCGGCGATCGGATTGTCGGAGAAGATCTTGGTCAGGATCTTGCGGTCGAACGGCTTTTGCAGGAAGTCGCTGGCACCGGCGCGCTTGCCGGCCATCATCGTCTTCAGGTCGGCTTCGACGACGCAGTAGTAGATCTTGACCTCTTTGCCCTCGGGCATGGCGCGGACATTGGTGATCAGGTCGATCGCGCCTTCCAGGCCGGCATCGATGATCATCACCTGGGGCAATTCGGTCTGGCAGGCGCGCAGCGCATCGCGCGCGCTCGGCGCTTCCAAGACATCGAAATTCAATTCGGACAGGATCCGTTTTCCGACCTTGCGGACGATGTCCGAACCATCGGCGATAATCAATCTCTGCATTGCTGCGGTCCCCTCATGGCCACCCTCGGGGTCGCTGCCCCTGCCAGCAATGTAGGCCGGGCCCGCTAAAGAAGCGTTACCAAAACAAGCTGTTTTCAAAAGGAAAAAGCCCCGCCGGCGGCGAGGCTCTCGATCTTTCGGTGCTGCCGGGCAGGCCGGCATCAAAAGCGCATCAGTCCTTGCGCATCTCGGCGATGAAGACGATCTCTTCCTCGCTCTGGGTATAGGACAGCTCCATGCCGCATTCCTCGGCCAACAGCACGGTGTAGTAAGGCTGGATCGAATGGGCGTCGACCGCCTCTTCGACCGGACCGGCCAGCAGCTCGGCGAACTTGGCCGGAACGCGCATCAGGCGTCCCTTGACCGCGATGGTGAAGCGGGCATCGTATTCCGGGTTTTCCAGCGTCACGACCATGTCGCCGCCGCGCGGGATGCCGCCATAGGCGACGAGAAACATGTTGAGCAGCAGCTTGACGCGGTTCTTGGCGATGATCGCCCGCGGACCGTTCCAGGCGAAAGTCGCCTTCTTCTCGGCCTCGATGAAGTCGCGGGCGGCCTTTTCGGCTTCGCCGGTGTCGATCGACGCGCCGACCGAGCCGGACGCGCCGAAGGCGAGGCGGGCGAATTTCAGGCGCACGGATGCGTTGAGCGCGCTGGCGCGAATCAGTTCCATCGCGTCGGCGTCCGCACCGCCCTCGTCGAGCAGTTCCAGACCGTTGTTGATCGCGCCGACCGGCGAAATCACGTCATGGCAGACACGGCTGCACAGAAGTGCGGCAAGGTCCGGACCTGCAAGCGTGATATTGGGGTTCTTCGGCATCATCTCTCCTGAAGCGTCGTCTGGCTAAGCCTGAAGCGCTGTCTTAGCGCACGACGCGCCTGTCGCATATTCCGTTTTCATTGAGGCCATAATGACACCATATTTGGTAAACCGATTGTTAACACCCTAACCTCAAAATGCAGCAAAGGGCCGGTACATGGCCGATCTTACAGCAAATATGACGGAGAATGCGATGCGCCTTTTCAGCTTTCGCAACAGCGCGACAAAGCGGGTGATCGTTACCCTTTTCGCATCCCTGGTGTCGGCTCTGGTCATCGCCATGCCCGCCCGGGCGGCCGGCGAATACACCATGCAGGAAGTGGTAGATGCGGGCCACGGCTTCTTCGGCGAGGCCAGCGGTGCGCTGGCCAAGGTTCTGGAGCGCGCCTTCCAGCAATATGGCCTGCCGAACGGCTATGTGCTCGGCCAGGAAGGCTCCGGCGCCTTTATCGCCGGCCTGACCTACGGCGAAGGCACGCTCTATACCAAGAATGCCGGCGAGCACCCGACCTTCTGGCAGGGGCCGTCGCTCGGTATCGACTATGGCGGCAATGGCACGCGGGTGATGATGCTGGTCTATGACCTGCCGACGGTCGAGGCGCTCTACAGCCGCTTCGGCGGTGTCAGCGGCTCGGCCTATGTGATTGCCGGGCTCGGCATGACCGCGCTGAAGAACGGCAACATGCTGCTCGTTCCGATCCGCACCGGCGTGGGCGCCCGCCTCGGCGTCAATGTCGGATATCTGAAGCTCACCCACCAGCCGACCTGGAACCCCTTCTGATCCCCGCCTGATCCCCCCGCTCCGGCACGGCCGATATTAAGCCTGTTGGGGGAAGGATGCCGCGCTCTCTTGTTCTGAAAACGCGCCCGTGGATAATGGGCGCGTTTCGAACGGCCCCCAACGGATAAGCGCCACTGTGATCCAATTCGCCCTGCTTTATGGACTGGGTTTCCTGTCCGCCGCCCTCGTGGCGATGCTGCTCGCACCGGCGATCCATCAGCGCATCGTGCATTTCACCGAGACCCGGCTGAAGGCGACCATGCCGCTCAGCCCGCAGGAAATCCGCGCCCAGAAGGATCTGGCGCGCGCGGCCTACGCTGCCGAAAATGCCAGAACCATGCAGGACCTGATCCGCGAGCGGGAGAAATCCGTCGATCTGCAGATGCAGACCGATGCGCTGTCGCGCGAGGCCGGCCGGCTTGCCGGTGACGGCGAGGTGATGAAGGGGCGCCTGGAGGAGATGGAAGTCGACGCCAGCCGGCTGCGCGCCGAGGCGCTGCGCCACCAGAACGAGGTGGTGACCTTCGCCGAGGCCGTGCGCCGCCAGGAAGAGCTTTCCGCCGGCAAGGATGTCGAGATCGAGGACCTGGGCCAGCAGGTGCGCACGCTCGCCTCGACGATCGACGAACTGAAGATCGGCAACAGCACGCTCGGCACCGAGGTCGAGCACCTGAAGAGCCGCATCCAGAGCCTGCGCGACGAACGGGAAGAGCTTCGCCGCGAGAACAGGTTGACGACCCAGCGGGCCAAGGACGCCGAGCAGCGGCTGATCCAGGAAGAGCACACCCGGCTTCGCCTCGACGACCGGCTGGGCCGGCAGATGGCCGAAAGCGCCGACAAGGAGCAGCTGCTCGAGCGCCGCATGCGCGAGATCGCCCAGCTGAAGGAGCGCCTGCGCCGCGCGACAACCGACGCCCGCGCCGCCCACCGTGCCCTGCAGGAGGCGAACCTTCCGGTACCCGACCTCCAGGCCGATGCGCGTGGCGAGCAGGAGCCGATCGCCTTGCCGCCGCCGCAAAAGGCCGCCGAGGCCGAGGACCGCCTGGGCCCCAGCACGCCCGCAAGCACCGCTGCCGACCGGCAGAAGCTCGCCGACGAACTGCACCACCGCCAGACGGCTCTCACGGAACTGCTGTTGAAGGCGACGACGGCTTCCAATGACGACGCGCTGCGCAACGAGGTCGCGGATATCGCAGCCGGCATGATCGTGCTCAGCGCCATGCAGGACGGCCGCGGCTCGGCCGTCGACGACATCCTGTCGACCAAGACCACAAGACGCGACAACGGCAAGCGCATCACGCTGGCGGAGCGTGCCCGCAAGCGCAAGATCGACATGGACAGGGCGCAGGGATCGGGCGGCAGCGCCTGAGCGCCCGACCGGTCAGGGTCGGGCAAGATCAGATGCGGCCGAGTTTGCGCGCGAGCGTGTAGAGCGCGATGCCGCCGGCAACGCCGACATTGAGGCTGTCCATCGACGGCGACTGGGCAATCCGGGCCGTGTCGAAACGCTGCAGCACGGATGGCGAGAGCCCCTCGCCTTCCGTTCCGAGCACCAGCGCCACCCGGCCACTTGCCGCGACATCGCCAATCTCGCTTCGGCCGGCAGGCGACAGTGCCAGAATCGAGAAGCCCGCCTCGGCCAGCGCCGCCAGATTGGCTTCGATCGCGTTGCCGCGCCGATAGGGCACCTTCATCACCCCGCCGACCGAGACCCTGAGTGCCTTGCGATATAGCGGATCGCAGCAGGTCTCGTCGAGCAGGACGGCGTCGGCGCCGAGGGCGGCCGCATTGCGGAAGATGCCGCCGATATTGTCGTGGTTGGAAATGCCGCAGGCAGCGACCACCAGCGCGGTTTCAGGCAAGCAGCCGAGAAACGTGTGGTTCTCGGGTTGCGCCTCGCGACGGCCAAGGGCCAGAACGCCGCGATGCAGGGGAAAGCCGGCAATGGCGTCGAGCAAGGCCGAACGCGCCACATAGACCGGCACCTCCTCGGGAAAGGCGGCGAGTAGGTCTTCGAGGCCATCGACCCGGTTTTCCAGCAGCAGCAGCTTTTCCGCGACGAAGCGGGCGGATGGCGTCTGCGGATTGGCGTTGGTGGAGGCCGCATGCACCTGCGACAGCACCCGCAGGACCACCGTGCCTTCTGCAATGAACCGGCCCTGGCGTCCCGTCAGGTCTCGCTCGCGGATGTCGCGAAACTCCGCGATGCGCGGATCTGCGGCATCCTCGATCCTGATCAGGGGCCCGGCCATCGCGCCGCCTACTGTTCGCGAACCGTGACGTCGGCGACCATCCGCCCGGCCTTCACGTCGAAGACCAGCGCATGGGCCGCGCCGTCGCCGGCGGTGCCATAGAACAGGATCTGTCCGCCGGACAGCGCGGTCGAGGTGACGGTGAAGCCGGCGGGAAGATTGGCGGTCGCCTGGATCGGCTGGTCGGAAGGAACAACGAGCCCCTGCCCCGAGGCGACGGCCGCAGCACCGGGCTCCGGCCGCGTCACCTTGTAGACGATCGCTGCAAGCACGGCCATGAACATCACCAGCATGACGCCGCCGGAGACCAGCTGCAGCTTGATCATCTTGCGGCGCACCGATTCCATCGCCGGATCGAGCGGCTTTTCTTCCTGGTCGTCGATATCGACGTTTGACATGATCACGGGTCTCCGCACTTGACCGTCCGCTCAAAAAGGGGCTTTTCCCCGATGCGAACCGGGGTTCGGGGAAAAACAGCCATATCCGATGGCCATTCAGGATTGTCGTGAGCCGCGGTCTGTGCCAATGGCTCGCCAGCCCTTCGCCGCGCTGCCGGTGGAATTCACGCGGGATGACGAAATGACGGACCCCTTTACCGAAGCTGGAACGGCAAGGAAAGCCCTGATTGCCGACGAGGATGCGGCAGGCCGGCTCGACGCCTGGCTGACGCAGGCGCTGGCCGGCGAGTTTTCGCGCAACCGGATCAAGGCGCTGATCGAGCAGTCGGCCGTCAGCATCAACGGCAAACCGGTGACCGAGCCGAAGCGCAAGATCATGCCCGGCGACCGGATCGACATCGATCTGCCCGAGCCGGAAGATCCCGAGCCGAAAGGCGAGGACATTCCGCTCGTCATTCTCTACGAGGACGCCGACCTGATCGTCGTGTCGAAGCCGCCGGGTCTGGTCGTCCATCCGGGCGCCGGCAACTGGACCGGCACGCTGGTCAATGCGCTGATCCACCATTGCGGCGACACCCTGTCGGGGATCGGGGGCGTCAAGCGCCCGGGCATCGTCCACCGGCTGGACAAGGACACGTCCGGCGTCATGGTGGTGGCGAAGAATGATCTCGCCCACCGGCATCTGGCCGACCAGTTTGCCGACCATGGGCGCACCGGGCCGCTGGAACGCGCCTACAAGGCCCTTGTCTGGGGCCGGCCACGCGGTCTGCACGGCACGATCGACGCGCCGCTGGGGCGTGCCGGCGACCGCACCAAGCGGGCGGTCAAGCGCGCCGAGAGCGATGACGCGCGCGAGGCGATCACCCATTACCAGGTGCTGGAGCGGTTCGTCGAAAAGCCTGACGCCAGTGCGCTTGCCGCGCTGGTCGAGTGCCGGCTGGAAACCGGGCGCACCCACCAGATCCGTGTCCACATGGCCCATATCGGCCACCCGCTGGTGGGTGACCAGGAATATGGCGCGGCGTTCAAGACCAAGGCCAATCTGCTCGACGAACCGGCGAGGTCCGTGGTAAAAGGCTTTCACCGACAGGCGCTGCATGCCTTTCTGCTGCAGTTCGAGCATCCCTCGACCGGCAAGACCATGCATTTCGAGGCGCCGGTGCCGGACGACATGGAAGCGCTGCTTCAGGCCTTCCGAACCTACTGACAGGCCCGGCCATCCAGCCGGCAGAAAGCAATGTCGCGCTGTCAACGCCGGCGCGACAATGCGTCACCTCTGGTGGCGATGCTTGCGAAGTCTTGAATCCGTGTTCGGCCATAATTATCTGTTAGCTGGATCCGTGTGGAGTTTTTCTGAAAATCCGCCGGAACGGGCTTGCTCGAACATGCGTTCTTCAGAGGAGCCCAACTTTAAAGGAGGGTGCTAGATGGCCCGCAGTACATTACCGAGCATTGCCGCCGGCGAAGGCGGTCTCAGCCGGTATCTCGATGAAATTCGCAAGTTCCCGATGCTGGAACCGCAGCAGGAATACATGCTGGCGAAGCGTTATCAGGAACATGAAGACCGTGACGCGGCCCACCAGCTCGTCACCAGTCACCTTCGTCTCGTTGCCAAGATCGCCATGGGCTATCGCGGCTACGGCCTGCCGATCGGCGAGGTCGTGTCGGAAGGCAATGTCGGCCTGATGCAGGCGGTGAAGAAGTTCGATCCCGAGCGCGGCTTCCGCCTTGCCACCTATGCGATGTGGTGGATCAAGGCCGCGATCCAGGAATATATCCTGCGCTCCTGGTCGCTCGTCAAAATGGGCACCACCGCCAACCAGAAGCGTCTGTTCTTCAACCTGCGCCGTATGAAAAGCCGGATCCAGGCCATCGACGAAGGCGATCTGAAGCCGCATCAGGTGTCGGAAATCGCCACCAAGCTGAAGGTCAGCGAGGAGGAAGTGATCTCGATGAACCGTCGCCTGAGCGGCGACGCATCGCTGAACGCTCCGATCCGCGCCACCGAAGGCGAATCCGGCCAATGGCAGGACTGGCTGGTCGACGAGCACGACAGCCAGGAAGACACGCTGATCGAGCAGGACGAGCTAGAAACCCGCCGCAGCATGCTGTCGAAGGCCCTCAGCGTCCTGAACGAGCGCGAACGCCGCATCTTCGAGGCACGTCGCCTTTCGGAAGATCCGATCACGCTGGAGGAACTGTCGAGCGAATTCGACATCTCGCGCGAACGTGTCCGCCAGATCGAGGTCCGCGCCTTTGAAAAGGTGCAGCTCGCCGTACAGAAGGAAGCCCGCGAGAGGGCCCAGGCGCTGAACGTCGTCGAAGCCTGAGGATCTGCCCACAAGGCGGAATGAGAACTCAGCCACTGAATTGAAAACGACGGCGGCCCTCGGGCCGCCGTTTTGCGTTCGGGCGGGTGCCCTGACGCGATCCGCGCAGGATCTGCCGGAAAGGCAAAAGGGCCGCGATCATCTCGCGGCCCTTCTTGAACTTTACGGTACGATCACCGGCGAGGCTTGCCGTATCAGCCGCCGCTGGTGCCGAGGGCCGCCCATTCCTTGATCGCCTTGTCGAAATCGGCCTTACCGGCGGCGCCCTTGTCGAGCGTGATCAGCGCGCGGCGACCATTGCGGTAGGTGACGGGGATGTCGATCCAGTCCCGATCGCGCATCAGCTCGATATTGCGCTGCACGACATCCTTGAAATCGTTGAGCGCGATCAGGAAGGTGTCGTCGGTGATCCGGGCCGGAACGGCGACCAGCGGATCGCCGCGGTCCTGCTCGGTCTTCTTCATCGCCACACGCTGGACGTCCTGGATTGCGCCGCCCTCGAAGTTTGGCGGAACGGAGAAGACGATCTCGATCAGATGGCTGGCCGGCAGCGAATTGTCAGCATTGCGCTTGAAGGTGATCAGCGCGCTGAGACCCGAATCCGGGATCACAAGCTTGCCCTGCACTTCCGGTTCCGCACGGCCATTCTCGCCGGTCTCGCTGACCAGGCTCCACTCGACCCGGCCGGTATGGGCGGTCGGGGTCGCCTGCCCGATGCGTTCCTCGTAAAGCAGGGCCTTCTGGCCCCCTTCAAGGGCTGCGGCATTTTCGGTCGTCGGTCCGGCCCCCTGATTGGCACCGGCACCATCGGCAGCGGCGCCACTGCCGGCGGCCGCGGTCTCGTTGCTCGGGGCCGATGTCTGCTGGGCGACGGAGCGTCCCTCGCCGGCGCTCGAGGCCGGTGCCTCGCCCTCGTCGACCTCGGTTCCATCGGTCTGCAGCCGCTGGGTGAACTTGCCGGACGTCTCGCCATCAGCAAGCGCCGGCGGCGCCGTCTCTGCCGGCTGGTCGTTGGAGGCCGTGTCGGTGCCAGCCCCGCTGTCGGTCTCGGCGGGCGTCGTCGCCTCCGGCGCAAGGTCGGTCGTCGTATCCGCGACCGGGGTCTGCGCCGTGTCGTCCGCCGTGGACGCGCCGGTCATGTCGGCGATCATCACCTGGATGGCATCGCGGTTGGACCAGGCAGCGTAACCGCCGCCGGCAATCACCACGAGGACTGCGACCGAAAGCACCAGCGGCATGACGCTGCGGCGCGGACGCGGCTTGGTCCGCTTCTGCCCATAGGCGGCATTGCTTGCCGCCCCGGCGAGCAATGCCTCGTCGGTGGCGGGCTCTGCGGACTCGGGGAAGGTGACGCCGCCATCATCGATCATCGGATCGTTGTCTGTCGCCTCCAGATGCTCGTCGATCTCCGACTGGTTCGCAGCGGCGTTCTCGGCAAACCACTGGGCAAAGGCATCGTGGTTTTCGGCAGGCGCCGGTGCGGCGGCCGCTTCCGGTTCCCACTGCAGCAGGTCGAGCGAAGGCTGGTTCGAGCGGGCAGCCGCATCGGCCGGCGCATGGGTGTGCGCCAGCAGATCGAATTCGTCGCGCGCGGCTTCCGTCTCGCGGCTGTCCAGCCCGCCGCCATGCGGAATGTCGACGCTCGGCTCACCGCGCAGAGCGGTTTCAGGCGACAAAGTCGGTTCCGGCTCGCCCGCCGGTGCTTCGAAGACGGCGGGCGCCTCCAGCTCCGGTTCGAAATGGCCGCTGGCGGGCATCGTTGCGTTCGACGCCAGCGTTTCCCGCTCCCGGCTGGCCTCATAGAGCTCCCAGGCTGCGACCGTGTCCTCGCTCGGGGCGCCCTCGGCCGCCTCCTGCTCCTCGCCATGGGCGGAAAACTCGGCAACCCCGCCGGGCAGTTCGGAGACCGGCACGAAGCCATCGACCTGCTCTTCCGCTTCCGTCGCATAGTCGATATCGGAGGCTGCCCGCTCGGCGGGCCAGTCGAGCGCTGCCACCCGCTTTTCCGATGTCTCGGGGGTCACGGCAGGCGGCGAAATCGGTTCGGACGGGCCCTCATAGGCCCAATCGACCGGGCCGGTGTCCCGTGCATCGACCGAGGGCGCCTCGACGACGCTGTCGCGCGGCGGCTCCGGCTCGACCGGCTCGGGCTCCGTGACCGGCTCGACCGGCGTCGGCTCCACGACCGGCGGCAGCGGCTGGCTTGCGGCGATCCGGGGCTCTGTTTCTGGTTCTGGTTCTGGTTCTGGCTCTGGTGCTGGCACAGGCGCTGCGGCAGGGATGACCGGAGGCGGCTCTGCCACCACGGGAGCTTCATCCGCCGGCAGTGCCTCGGCATATTCGGCGTCGACTTCGACGATTGCCGCTTCGAGCTTGTCGAGCTGGCGGGCAAGCAGTTCGTCCGACGGACGCGGATTCATGCTTTCCAATTGCCGCCGGACGGCCGTGCGTGCCTTGTCGTAGACCTTCTCACGCATTTCAGGCGTGTTGCTGGAAAGGCCCGAAACCGCGCGACGAATTACTGCGATGAAGTCAGCCATCAGAACTTTCTCTTGAACGCTGCCCGGGCAACGTTACAAAAAACATAAAGAGGTAAGACATTAATCCTCAAACGGATCAGTCACAAGTATTGTGTCGTCCCGCTCGGGACTGGTTGAAAGTAGTGCAACCGGCGCCCCGATCAACTCCTCGACCTGACGCACATATTTGATCGCCTGCGCCGGCAGGTCGGCCCATTTGCGGGCGCCGACCGTCGACTGCTTCCAGCCTTCGAGTGTGACGTAGATCGGCTCGACCCGTGCCTGGGCGGCCTGGGCAGCCGGCAGATGGTCGATCTGCTGACCGTCCAGCATATAGCCGACGCAGATCTTCAGCTCGTCCAGGCCGTCGAGGACATCGAGCTTGGTCAGCGCGATCCCGGTGATGCCGTTGGTGGCGACCGACTGGCGCACCAGGGCTGCGTCGAACCAGCCGCAACGGCGCTTGCGGCCCGTGACGGTGCCGAATTCATGCCCCTTCTCGCCGAGGAACTGGCCGATCTCGTCGTTGAGCTCGGTCGGGAACGGGCCTTCGCCCACACGGGTCGTATAGGCCTTGGTGATGCCGAGAATATAGCCGAGCGCGCCGGGTCCCATGCCCGAACCGGCCGCGGCCTGGCCGGCGACGGTGTTCGAGGAGGTGACGAAGGGATAGGTGCCGTGGTCGATGTCGAGCAGCGATCCCTGGGCGCCCTCGAACAGGATGCGCGAACCCTTGCGACGCTCCTTGTCGAGCATCGCCCAGACGGTTTCCATGAACGGCAGGATGCGGTCGGCAACGGCCGTCAGCTCGTCCATGATCGTCTGGTGCTCGACTTCGGCGACATTGAAGCCGCGACGCAGCGCGTTGTGGTGGGTGAGAATGCGTTCGACCTTGGCGCCCAGCGCATCGAGGTCGGCGAGATCCATCACGCGGATCGCGCGGCGGCCGACCTTGTCTTCATAGGCAGGGCCGATGCCCCGGCGCGTCGTGCCGATCTTGGTGCCGCTGTTGGAGGCGGCATCCTCGCGCATGCCGTCGAGTTCGCGGTGCAGCGACAGAATCAGGGTGGCGTTGTCGGCAACGCGCAGGCTATCGGCCGTGACCGTGACGCCCTGCGCGCCGAGCCGGTCGATTTCGGCCAGCAGCGCATGCGGATCGACCACAACGCCATTGCCGATGACGGCCTTCTTGCCGGGACGCACCACGCCCGAGGGCAGAAGCGAGAGCTTGTAGGAGACACCGTCGATGACCAGCGTATGTCCGGCATTGTGACCGCCCTGGAAGCGCACGACGACATCGGCCCGTTCCGACAGCCAGTCGACGATCTTGCCTTTGCCTTCGTCACCCCATTGGGAACCGATCACCACCACATTGGTCATTTCTAAAGATCCTGTCTTTCTACACCCTTGCCATGCAATCAGAGCGACTGTACGGCCCTGAGCAAACCCGCGCATCTATAATGTGTTGTTCTCAGGAAAGCGACCGGTTTGTGCCCAGCAATTTGGCTTTTTACGTGACAAACAAGCATGCCTCGCCTATTGCCCACAACCTTGTTGTCGACGGACGCCCACCGTCGCCCTAGTAAACGCTGATGGTATGAAGTGTCCGGCAGATCCTACCTGTTCCTCATCGTGACAACCCTGCTTTGGGGTGGCAATGCAGCCTTCGGCAAGATGGCCGTCGGCCATGTCAGCCCGATGGTGCTGACGCTGTCGCGATGGATCCTGGCGCTGGCGATCATCTCGGCGATCGCGGGGCCGCAATTGCGCCGCGACTGGCCACTGATTCGCCGAAACCTCCATATCCTTCTCGGTCTCGGTGCCGTCGGCTATACCGCCTTCAACGGCTTCCTCTATTCCGCCCTGCAATACACCACCGGCGTCAACGGCGCGATCGAACAGGGCGGCATTCCGGTGCTGATCTTCGTGCTGAACTTCGTGTTGTTCCGCGTGCCCGTGACCGCCGTCCAGATCGCAGGCTTCGCCATCAGCTTTTTCGGCGTGGTTTTGACGGCAAGCCACGGCGACCTTGCGACCCTCGCCCAGCTCAACCTCAATTACGGCGACGCGCTGCTGCTGGTGGCGGTGCTGGCCTATGCCCTCTACACGGTTGGCCTGCGCTGGAAGCCGGCCATCCACTGGAAGAGCATGATGGCGGCGGCCTCACTGGGGGCGGCCATCGCCGCGGTGCCCCCGCTTCTCTACGAGATCGCCCAGGCGAAGGCGATCTGGCCCGACCATATCGGCATCGGGGTCATTCTCTATACGGCGATCTTCCCCTCGCTGGTCTCGCAGATCCTCTACATCAAGGGTGTCGAAGGCATCGGCGCCAACCGGGCCGGGCTGTTCATCAACCTGGTTCCGGTCTTCGGCACCGGCCTTTCGGTGCTGCTGAACGGCGAGCGGCTGGAGCCATTCCACTTTCTGGCCCTGGTCCTGGTGATCGGCGGCATCGCCATTTCCGAATGGGGCAAGCCGAGGCCGGTCGAAACCATCCAATGAAAAAAGTCCGCCAGTCCCTTTGGAGGATCATGGCGGACAGGAGGCAGAGCGGGGGGACGAACAGCGCTCGTCCGCAAATCTTTCAGGCCGTCGGGCCGCCGGGCATGGGCATTGCCGCAAGGACCGGCGGTATCGTTTCGAATTACATCGTGTACCAGAGGCGCGGATTGTCCGAGGACTGGATCTTCTCCCAGTGCAGCGCAACGGTCTGCCAGGGCTTGACGAGCGTGGTGCGGTTGTCGAGCACCAGGTCGCCGGCGCTGGTCTTGACCACCAGCACGGCATGGCCCTCGCCCGAATAGGTCCGCGCAACGGCAATCCTGAGAGCGCTCGACGGCCAGCCGAGCGCGATCAGCCGCTGGCGCTTGGCAAGCGCGAATTCCTCGCAGTCGCCGGAGGTGACATTGACCTGCCAGACATCGCCACCGAGCCCTGCGGCATCGTGAACCGGCCGGATCTGCTGGTTGATGCGCCGGTTGACGGCAAACAGCTGACCACGCTTGGCGCGGTTGAGATGGACCAGAGAGGTGCCGCCGCGGCTGTTGCATTCACCCGGATAGGTCATGCAGAATTTCACATAGGCAAAGGGCGCAAGTGTCGGCCGGTCAACCCTGATGAAGCTGACGCCCGGCGCGCTGGCGAGATTGCGGGCGAGACCACCCGGTCCTGCCGCTTCCGCAGAAAATGCAAAAGCCAGTCCTGCCACCGCCGAGACGGCCGCGATGAGCATCTTCTTCCACATGAGCATTCCCCGTTCGCGTTTGCGGTCACGCCGTTTGCGGCGCCTGTCGCTGACTATGCCCGGCTTTGCGCCTGGGACGGGAGCAGTGCGTGTCTGGTTATCGGCAGGCCACTACGTCTCCGTGTGAAGAACCCTACGCATATCCATTTGCGAGACACTTAAACGGATATCTCCAATTTTATCGATCTGCATCTTTTTGGGTCAAAACGGGCCAGTTGTGCCGGTCCGCGCTGCGGTCCCGGCCTGCAGGACCGTGAAGAGCGAAGGCTTGCAATCCCCGCCATTTGCCCGGATAGAATGGCGCTGCGCAACCAGGGAGCGCATCCGACCGAGCCGCCAGGGGGACACGCGTGAGGACACAGACGGGCTTGGCCGCCGGCCCGGCGCTGCACATTCCGGCGGAGCGGGCCATCATCGGGCTGTTCACCGTGACCGTGCTGTTCGGCCTCATGGCCTTCGGTGCCGCGCGGCTGGAAGTCCAGGCACTGCTGACCATATGCTCCGCAATCCTTGGCGCAGTCACGGTTTGCCTTTACGGCATCCCGGCGACGAGCCGGCCTCTTGCCGCGGCAGCCTTCGCCATTGCCGGTTTCCTGGCAGCCCTTGCGCTGCTCCAGACCATCGACCTTTCCGCCATCGGCGTCAGCAACCCGGCCTGGGACGAAGCCGACAGGCTGACGGCCATTGGCGGGTCCCACCTCTCGGTGGCGCCGGCCGAAACACGCAGCGCCCTGCTGCAGATCGCCTATCCCTTCCTGATCTTTGTCTCCGGCCTTGCCCTGTCGCGCACCGACGCCGATGCCGAACGGCTGTTGCGCGGCATTGTGATCGGCGCCGGAGGACTGGCGGTCGTGACCCTGATCGGCTTCCTCGTCTATCCGGACCGACTGATGCTCACCGACAAGGTGCATTATATCGGCGACTTCACCGCAAGCTTCGTCAACCGCAATTCCGCCGCCACTTTTCTCGGGGTCACCGCCTTGGCGCTTGCGACACTGGCCTGGCGCGACGCCCGCGATGGCGGGCTGGCACAGGGGATGGTGCCGAAGCGCCAGCATGACCGGTGCCGGCGCAGGCTCGTTCTAGGCGGGCTGCTGGCGCTCCTCTGCCTCACCGGCCTGATGCTGACGAGATCGCGCGGCGGCATAGCTGCGAGTGCCGTGGCGGCGCTGGCCCTGGTCCCCCTGCTCACCGGCGCCTGGCATCTGGGTCGCTACAGGTTCAGCCGGGCAACCGGACGCCGGATGCGGCTCGCCGGCATGACGATCGCGATCCTGGCGACAGTCTTGATTATGTGGTCCATCTCCGGCCGGGTCCAGTTGAGGGCGGAGATACAGGGGCTTGGAGACCAGCGCTTCTGCATCTACCCGCTGGAGGTCAGGGCCTTTGCCGCACAGTTGCTTGCCGGATACGGGTTCGGCACCTTCGCCCAGGCCTTCCCCGCCTTTCGCGACGGAGCCTGCGGGATCGACGGGATATTCCAGCGTGGCCACAATGTCTATCTCGAGGGATTGATGGGCTTCGGCCTGAGCTTTGCGCTGGCTGCCGGCTATGGGTTCTACCGCCTGGCGGCCACCTTCTTCATCGGATGGCGCCAGCGCCGCTCGGCACGCCACTACGCAGCTCTCGGCTTTGCCGTGCTCGCGCTGGTCCTGGTCCATTCCGCGGTCGACTTCTCGGTGCAGCTTCCGGGCATGGCCGGCTATCTGGCGGCCCTCCTCGCACCACTCTGCGCCCTCAGCCTGATGCGCAATCGGCGCGGATAAAAGTCCGCTTCATCCAGACCTGTCTCACCACCGCACAGCATCTGCAGCCGGCGTTCGCCCGCCTCTATCAAGTCGCGAGACGAGGCGATGAGCCGCAGACAGTTAATTCTCGCTGAAACAGCCATCAATGATTTAGAATTTTCATTTTAAGCACAAACTTAAAATACAAAAATCTAATTATACATTAGTTCTTTTTGAGTAATCAACGAATTAATCTGTTTTTAGTTGCAATGCGGCAACACAAAAACATTAACGGATGCACTGCAAAACAAATAATCTGCCTTAAACATTGTCTCACTCAATATAAATATGCAAAAATTTGCGATATATTACTTTAAAATAATAGGCTCCTGAATGTTGCTCGACAAGAAGTTTATCACACTTGCTGCCGTCGCCACCTTAAGCAGTTGCACATCTTTGCCGACATCCGGCCCCTCCTCGGACGCAATCGTCAAGCAGGCTTCGATCACCGTCTCGAACGACCAGAAGAAGACCGGGATCGATTATGTGCTGATCGACATCAGCAAGAGCATTCTCCCCTATTTCAAGTCGGAGATCTCCTCGTCGCTGAGCGGCGGCTTCGGCGGCGGGCGCGGCGCGGCCCCGGCCATTCCGCTCGGGATCGGCGACACGGTTCAGGTGTCGATCTTCGAAGCACAGGCGGGCGGCCTGTTCATTCCGGCCGAAGCCGGCAGCCGTCCCGGCAACTATATCACCCTGCCCTCGCAGCAGATCGACAGCTCGGGCATGATCAGCGTGCCCTATGCCGGCAATGTCCGTGCCGGCGGGCGATCCAAGGAAGCCGTGGAACAGCAGATCGAGGATCTTCTGGCCAACCGCGCCATCGAGCCCCAGGTGGTGATCACGGTCACCGACAGCCGGTCGAGCCAGGTTGCGGTGCTCGGCGACGTCAATGCGCCGCAAAAGGTCAGCGTGACGGCGGCCGGCGAGCGGGTACTCGACGTGATCTCGACGGCCGGCGGCATTTCCTCGCCGAGCATCGAGACGACGGTGACGCTGCAGCGGCGCGGCCGCACGGCCACCGTTCCCTATGACAAGCTGGTCAAGACCCCGGCCGAGAACATCTATGTCGCTCCGGGGGACATCGTGAATATCGATCGCGAGCGGCGCACCTATCTTGCCTTCGGCGCAGCCGGCACCAATGGCCGCTTCGATTTCGAGGAATCCAACCTGACGCTGGCCGAAGCGCTGGCCAAGGTCGGCGGCGTGCTCGACGATCGGGGCGATCCGGCGGAGGTGGTGCTCTACCGCATGGTCGACCGCCACACGCTCGACAAGCTGGCAATCGACACCTCGGGACTCGCGGGCGACGAGATCCCGGTCATCTTCCGGGCCAATCTGCGCGACCCCGGCACCTTCTTCGCGGTCAAGCAGTTTGCCATGCAGGACAAGGACCTGATCTACGTCTCGAACGCCAAGTCGATCGAACTGGTCAAATTCCTGAGCATCGTCAACTCGGTCACCTCGACAGCCTCGGGTGTCACCAGCGATGCGCTGACTGTCCGCGACGGAGCGGAAGACCTGACACATTAGCGTAACGGAATAACAACGCGGCATTTTCCGCTATAGAGCCCAGGTGCAATGCCGCGTTGCAAATTCCGGCCAAGTATAATAGGGTTACTTTTATTTTAAAGGCCGCACGAAAGGTCGCTGACATGACTTTGCATATAACTATTATTCAATACAGCTTGGGCCTCGCGCTTGCCTATACATTTAGCAACGCTGATTTAAATTCAGCTAATGCGCAGGGCGCGGCCGCCTGCTTCCAGACACCTGCCAGGCTCAGCGACGAGAACATTGAATCCTTCCTGGCCAATCCGGCAGATCTTCTGAGCCAGAACCCGGCCGGCGGACTTGCACTGTCGACACGGGTCCGCGCCCTTGCGGGGTCGAGTTCGCAGTCGCTCGATGCGATCATCGCCCAGGTCGGCGGAGCCAACAGCGCGCAGAAATCGGCAATCGGCTCGGGCCTTGCCCGCGCGGCACGGGCCTGCGCTCCGACGCAGCCGGAATATGCGGCGCTGATCCAGCAGAAGATCGCCGAACTCAACGCGCCCGAAGTGACGGCCGCCTTCCTGTCGGCCTCCAACGAAGTCCAGACGGCTGCCCTTGGTGGTGGTGACGGCGGTGGAGCGATCGGTGGTGGCGGCGGTGGTGGCGGCGCCATTGGCGGGGCTGGAGCCGGCGGTACCGGCGGCGGCGGTTCGGGTGGTGTCGGCGGCAGCTCCTCCATCGGCCAGAGCGGCGGCGGCTTCTCCACCGGCGGTGGCGGCAGCTATTCCGCCGGCGGCGGCGGCGGAACGCGGTTCATCATCAGCCCGACGAACTGATCGCGACGTCTCAGATACCAGTATTGCGTCGACATTTGCGAGGTTAGGACGTGCTCTCTCCAGATAAGGTGGGTTCCGACGTCGGGCATGATATGCCCGACGACGACGGAGCCTTGGCGATCGATGTCGAGCGGGTCCTTGCCGTGGTGCGGCGCCAGTGGCGGCTGGTGATGCTCTGCGTCCTCGTCGCGATTGTCCTCGGCCTGATCTACCTGCTGACGGCGGTGCCGTATTTCACCGCCTCCACCGCCGTGCTGATCGACCGCAGCAAGAGCGATATCGTCAACCAGCTGTCGGCGATCGGGTCGCTGGCCGATGACGAGGCCTCGGTGTTGAGCCAGGTGCAGATCATGCGTTCGGAGACGATCGCCGGCGCCGTGGTCGACAAGCTGAAGCTGACCGAGGCGCCGGAATTCACCCATCAGCCGGCAAGCCCGCTTGCCATGGTGAAGGGCTTTGTCCGCACATTCGTGAATGCCGCCGACTGGTTTTCCAGCACGCCCGACCTGTCGGATGCGGACAAGGCCGAGCGCGATCGCCTGGCCGCGATCGAGACGCTGCAGAGCAATATGGCGGTCGACCGCGTCGATCGCAGCTATGTGCTGCGGATCGACTACACCTCGCCGGATCCCGCCCTGTCCGCCCGCATCGCCAACACCATCGCCAGCACCTATCTGCTCGACAAGCTCAACTCGAAATACGACGCCACCCGCAGGGCCAGCGACTGGCTGCTGGAACGCATCGACGAGTTGAAGGAAAAGGCGTTGGAATCCGACCTCGCGGTCCAGCGGTTCCGCGCCGACAACGGCCTGGTGGCCGCCGGCGGCCAGCTGATGTCCGACCAGCAATTGTCCGAGCTCAACAGTCAGCTGATCCTGGCGCGTGCCGACACCGCCAAGGCCAAGGCGCGTTATGAGCGGATCAAGTCGATCATCGACAGCCACCGCACCGATGCGATCGTCGACGACGTGCTGCAGAGTTCGATCTCCAACGACCTCAGGCGCAAATATCTGGAAGCCTCGAAGCTGGAAGCCGACATTTCCGGCCGACTCGGCTCCAACCATATTCAGGCCGTGCGTCTTCGCCGCGAGATGAAGGAATACGAGCGGCTGATGTTCGAGGAACTCGGACGCATTGCCGAAAGCTACCAGAGCGACGTCAAGGTGGCGGAATCGCGCGAGCAGGCGCTGGACACCAGCGTCGCGGCAGCCCAGGGCGTCACCGTGACCGCTTCGGAAACCCAGGTGCAGATGCGCGAACTGGAGCGCACCGCCGACACCTACAAGAACCTCTACCAGACCTTCCTGCAGCGCTATCAGGAGGCGACCCAGCAGCAGTCCTTCCCGATTACCGATGCCCGGGTGATCGGCAAGGCGTCGGCGCCGTCGCGCCCGAGCGCACCGAGCAAGCCGCTGGTGCTGGTCCTGTCCGTCCTGCTCGGCGGTCTGGTCGGCAGTGCCGGCGCCGCCTTCCGTGAATTCCGCGACCGCTATTTCCGCACAAACGAGCAGGTGCGCCAGACGCTTGGCGTCGAGTTCCTCGGCATGGCGCCGATCGTCACCAGCCGCAAGCGGATCGAGCAGAGCGATGACCGCGACCATACCCAGCAGATCCACAAGAGCGACAGCATTTCCAGCTATGCCATCGACCACCCGATGTCGATGTTTGCCGAGACCCTGCGCAGCGCCAAGATCGGCGTCGACCTGTCGAGCCGGACCACCGGCTGCAAGCTGGTCGGCATCGTCTCCTCGCTGCCGTCGGAGGGCAAGTCGACGATCGCCGTCAACTTCGCCTCGCTGCTGGCCATGCAGGGCGCGCGCGTGCTGTTGATCGACGCGGATCTGCGCAATCCCGGCGCGACAAGGGCACTCGGGCGACATGCCGAGGAAGGCCTGCTCGAGGCCCTGCTCGACGGCCGCAGCGTGCGCGATCTTGCCCTGATGGACCCGAAGACCAAACTGGCCTTCCTGCCGGCCGTGGTCACCCGCCGGGTGCTGCATTCGTCCGAACTCCTGGCCTCTCCGGCGATGAACGGCATCCTGCAGAACGCCCGCGCCCTTTTCGATTACGTCATCCTCGATCTGCCGCCGCTGCTGCCGGTCGTCGACGCACGCGCAATCGCCCCCAAGCTCGACAGCTTCCTCTATGTCGTCGAATGGGGCCGCACCTCGCGCAAGGCGGCCAAGAGCGCCCTGCATCTGGATGAGACGATCTACGGCAAATGCGCCGGCGCGATCCTCAACAAGGTCGATGAGGACAAGATGAAGCTTTACCGTGCCTATGGATCGAACGAATATTACTCCTCGCGCTACGCCTCCTATTACCAGGAGGCGTAAGGCGCATGGCCCGTCGGCGCGGCCGCGCTGGCTGGTCGGCGCCACCCTGCTGGCGGCAGCGGCGGCGCTCTGGCTTGGTATCGATGAGCTCGCCCGCTCCGCCCGCCACAGCCAGTTGATCTCGACCGCCCGAAGCCTGTCTGCCGGCGCCGATATCAGCGCTACAGCCCTGGCCAGCGCCGAGCGTCAGGCAATGGCCCTCATCGAGGACGACGAATGCCGGGCCGACATCCTGCGCGCCGGGCTGACCGTCATGCTTGCCAATCTCGACCGACAGAATTCGTTTCACCGCTACGAGGCCTGGGCCGCGGCCATGACGGATGGCGATGCCTATGTGGTACATGCAATCGGCTGCACGCCGACTGATGGTGACCTGTGGGCACGCCTTGCGATGATCCGTCTTGCGATCGCCGAAAACCCCGACGAACTGGCCTGGCTGATGCAGCGGTCGATCGAATATGCGCCGGCCGAATATGCTGTGCTGGTCCCCCGCTTCGTCGTCTGGCGCAAGGCAAGCGCTGCCTCGCTCGCCGCAGCACAGGATGCGGTGGAGGCCGACCTCCTGACCCTGCTCACCTATGCCAGCGCCAAGCAGATCGCCGCGACGCTGGCCGACAGCGGGACATCGCTGAAACCCTTCATTCGCGCAAGCCTGCGGTTGATCCCGCGCGATCGGCGCGACGGCCTGTTTGCCGCCGGCCTCGATCCGGACCTGCGGCCGGATGCGCCATAGCCTCTTCGGGGCCCGAATGGCTGGATGGACGACGTGCAGCCTTCGCCGTCAGAAGATCTCGATCTCGCCGCCAATGATCCGCACCGCGGTCAACACGCCGGTGGCATAGCAGCCGGTGTCTATGCCCAGCCGCCCCGGCGCCCGGCTCGGCTGCGGGTTGGGGGTATGGCCGTGCACCACGACGATCGGCAGCTCCGGTCCGGTGGTCAGGAACGGCTGGCGAATCCACATCATGTCCTCGTCGGTCTGCTCGTCCATGGCAACGCCCGGCCGCACGCCGGCATGCACGAAGACGATATCGCCGAGCGTGACGCTGACCGCCGCTGACAACAAGGCCTCCACATGGCGCTCGGGCACGGCATCCCGTGCCAGGTCGCCCAGTTCCTTGATGCCGCCGCGCACCAGCACGGGCTCGACGTCGATACCATAGGACAGCAGGGTCTGGACCCCGCCGAGATCGAGCCAGCGCATATGGGCCTGCGGATCGGCGAGGAAATCGAGAAACACTTCTTCGTGATTCCCGGCAAGGATCAGCCGTTCGAACCCTTCCGGCGGCGGGCCCGTCACATGGTCCAGCACCTGGCGCGACTGCGGTCCCCGGTCGACATAGTCGCCAAGCATGACGATCAGCTTGGCGCCGGGCGGCGCGGCCGCATCCTCGACAATGCGCTGTTCAAGGGCGCGCAGGGCCTGAAAACAGCCATGCACGTCCCCGATCGCATAGACCGCGGCATAGTCCGCCGGGTCACGCGTCAGGCGCGGACGCGCCCTGTCTGAAGGGGGCGGGACATCGGATTTGAGAAGGCGCGAAAGCAGCTGTTTCATGGCCATTGGAGTGACACAATCGGCCATGGATTGGCAAGGATCGCGTTACGCCGGATTACCGCGCGCGCGCGGCCGGACGATGATGGACCGCCGGAAGCCCATGCCCCCTTTTTGGCAGCGGGCCGACCGCAAATTGATGCTTTTCGCACCTCACCGTATTGCCTATGCCGGGAGATCACAGAACGGGAGCACACCGGATATGGCCGCCAAGCCCTTCTACTGGAACGAGCTGAATACCGGCGATTTTGCCGCACTCTCGCCGGACACCACCGTTGCCATCCTGCCGATCGCCTCGACCGAGCAGCACGGGCCGCATCTGCCTGTTGCCACCGACGTGGCGATTGCGCAGGGCATGCTGGCCGAACTGAAGCGCCAGCGGCCTGACGACCTCGACTTCCTGGTGCTGCCGACGCAGGAGATCGGAAAGGCCAACGAACATGTCTTCGGTCCCGGCACGCTCTCGTTCGGCCCGGAGATCCTGATCCCCGCCTGGACCGCGATCGGCGCCAAGGTGGCCGAGGCCGGGGTGCGCAAGCTCGTCATCGTCAATTCCCACGGCGGCAATGTCGACATCATGAGCATTGTCGCGCGCGAGCTCAGAGTCCGTTGCCAGATGGCCGTCGTCTCGACCCAGTGGGGCCGGTTCGGCAATCCGGACGGCATGATTTCCGAGCACGAGCGCAAATACGGCATCCATGGCGGCGAGGTCGAGACCTCGCTGATGCTCGCCTTCCGCCCCGACCTGGTGCGGATGGACAAGGCCCAGAACTTCGTCTCGAGGGCCGAGGACATGCAGGCGAACTCGAAATACCTGACGCCGCTGCCGCCGCATTCGCTGGCCTGGATCGCGCACGATCTCAATCCGAACGGCGTCGTCGGCGATGCCTCCAAGGGCACGGCCGAGAAGGGCAAGGCGATCTGCGAGCATCAGGTCGCCGGCTTCATCGAGCTGTTGCGCGACCTGCGCGACTATCCGCTGGCAAACCTCTACAAGCCCTGATCGGCATCGGGCGGAACCGCAAGGGCCGATGCGCCGCGCTCCGGCGCCGGCACATGCCCCTTGTCCTGCAGTTCGCGCACCAGCAGCAGGATCTCCTGCAGCAGATATTCGACGAACAGGCTGGTGGCGGCATCAAGGGTTGCCCGTGATCGTGCGAAGAGCTTCATCGGCTGGTGTCGCACATGCGCATCGGCCAGCGGCCGGAAGACCAGCTCGCCGCGGCGGCACTCGGCAATCACGTCGAGCGGGTTGAGCAGGCTGAGGCCCGTGCCGGAGCGGACGAGCTGTTTCAAGAGTTCGGACGAATTGCTCTCCAGCACCGGCTCGACCGGTAGCGGCACCGGCGACAGCATCAGGTTGATGACATTGCGCAGGCTGGTGCCCGGCTGGGCCAGCACCAGACGCTCCTGCACCAGGTCGACGAGATCGATCGGCCCCTCCTCCGCGGCCAGCGGATGGCCCGGGGGCAGCACGGCACCGATCGGGATGTCGAAATTGGCAAGCGTTCGGATGCCGGGGGTTGCCGGAATGTTGAAGCCGAGGCCGATATCCACCTCGCCGGTCAGCACCGGGTTTACGGTGGTCGAGCCCGCATCATTTCTCAGATGCAGGCGCACTCGCGGATGCGCCTCGATGAAGCGGGCGATGATCTCCGGCAGGGGACCGGCCGCCAGACCGACGGTCGCGACGATCGAGACCTTGCCGGCCTGCGGCATCTTCAGCGCGCGGATCCGGCTTTCCAGCCGCTCGAAATCCTTCAGCACCTCGCGAATATGTTCGACACAGAGCTCGCCGGCGGCCGTCAGCCTCAGGCCGCGCGGCAAGCGCTCGAAGATCGGCGCACCGAACTCCTCCTCCAGCGCCAGGATCTGCCGGTTGACCGCGGAAGAGGCCACGTTGAGGCGTGCGGCCGCCTTGCGGATCGAACCACAGCGAGCGATTTCATCGATATATTGTAGTTTGCGGGAATGCAGCATGGCGGACTCTTCTGCCCAAGTTTTGATCACATCGCTTAATTACGCAACAGCTGAGTAGCTGATGCCGCAAAGGCATCAATGCGCGCGAATTTTGATGCTTTTCAACGCGCATGGCAACCGCTCAAATACCCCTGACGATTGAAGGCTCCCACGATGCCTGCGGTTTAACAGGGGATTTGCCAGCCATGACCAAAACCTTTTCCATGACGACCCTGATGGCTGCGGCCGCGATTACCGCGACCTTCGCGGCAGCGGCACCGGCCTATGCGCTGGACGATGTTTCCTACGGCACCAACTGGCTGGCCCAGGCCGAGCATGGCGGCTTCTACCAGGCGGTCGCCGACGGCACCTACGAGAAATACGGCCTGAAGGTCACCATCGTGCAGGGCGGGCCGAACGCCGCCAACCGGGCATTGCTGATCGCCGGCAAGGTCGATTTCTACATGGGCGGCCAGCTGGGTGACATGGATGGCGTCAAGTCGGGCATTCCGATGGTCGGCGTCGCCTCGATCTTCCAGAAGGATCCGCAGGTGCTGATGGCCCATCCCGATCAGGGCATCGACAGCTTCGCGGATCTCGCCAAGGCCGACACCATCTTCATGGGCAATGAAGGCTACACCACCTATTTCGAGTGGATGAAAAAGAATTACGAAGGCTTCAAGGACGAGCAGTACAAGCCCTATACCTTCAATCCCGCCCCCTTCATCGCCGATCCGAAATCGGCGCAGCAGGGCTACCTGACCTCCGAGCCCTACGAGATCGAGAAGCAGGCCGGCTGGGCGCCGAAGGTCTTCCTGCTCGCCGACAACGGCTACAGCCCCTATTCGACCGAAATCACCGCGATGCAGAAGACGATCGACGAGAAGCCGGATGTCGTCCAGCGCTTCGTCGATGCCTCGATCGAGGGCTGGTACAACTATCTCTACGGCGACAACACCAAGGCGAACGCGCTGATCAAGAAGGACAATCCGGAGATGACGGATGGTCAGATCGCATACACGATCGCCAAGTTGAAGGAATACGGCATCGTTGTATCAGGCGATGCCGAGGACAAGGGTATCGGATGCATGACCGATGCGCGCTACAAGACCTTCTTCGACGAAATGGTGCAGATTGGCGTCGAGCCGGCCGATCTCGACTACAAGAAAGCCTATACGACGCAGTTCGTCTGCAAGAAGGTCGGCATGGACCTGAAGAAATAAGGCATGGATGGCGCCCGACATCCAATCGGCATCGTTTCCGGCCCTGCAAGGCATGAAGAAACAGTAGGCATGGCGACACCTTCCTCCCCCTCGGCCAGACCCCGCCGCCCGCTGGTGGTGATGGAGAATGTCTCCAAGCAGTTTTCCAGCGGCACCCTTGCGCTGTCCGACATGTCGCTGACCGTCAATGCTGGCGAATTCGTCAGCCTTCTCGGTCCCTCGGGCTGCGGCAAGTCGACGGCACTCAGGATCATCGCCGGGCTTGGCGATGCGAGCTCGGGCGCGATCGACTGGCCGGCAAGCCGGATCAATGCCAGGGGCCTGCCGGAAGGCGACATCTCCTTCGTCTTCCAGGAACCGACGCTGATGCCCTGGCAGACGGTGTTCGGCAATGTCCATCTGCCGCTGAAACTGCGCGGCATCTCCAAATCGGCCGCGCGCTCCGACATCCTGGCAACCCTTGCGACCGTCGGCCTGCAGGATTTCGCCGACGCCTATCCGCGCGAACTGTCGGGCGGCATGAAAATGCGCGTCTCCATCGCCCGGGCGCTGGTAACCAAGCCCAAGCTGCTGTTGATGGACGAGCCCTTCGCAGCGCTGGACGAGATCACCCGGCAGAAGCTCAACGACGATGTGCTGAGGCTCTGGCACGAGACCGGCATCACGGTGATCTTCGTCACCCATTCGGTCTATGAAAGCGCCTATCTGTCGAACCGCATCGTGGTGATGAAGGCGCGGCCCGGCCGCGTGCATGCGGATATGCCGCTGGTCACCAGCCTGTCGCGCGACGCACATTACCGCACGTCCGAGGACTATCGCCAGGCCTGCGAGACGGTGTCCAACGCGCTGCTCGAAGCGATCGGATCGGAGGAGCACTGATGGCCGACACATCTCGCCGCCCCGCCCCGCAAATGCCGCATGCATCGAACCGCGGTCAAAAGCTGCTGCCGATCGTCATCCCGATGGGCGTCGTGGCGGCGCTGATCCTGATCTGGCATGTCGGCGTGATCATCAGCGGCGTCCCGCCCTATATCCTGCCGAGCCCGCTCGCGGTCGCAGGCTCACTCTACAAGGACTGGGGCACGCTTGCCCCTGCCCTCTGGGTCACCACCAAGATCACCATGGCCTCGCTGGCACTGGCGCTGATCGGCGGCGTGGCGATCGCCATCTTCCTCGTCCAGTCGCGCTGGATCGAGATGGCGTTTGCGCCGATCACCGTCATATTGCAGGTGACGCCGGTGGTGGCGATCGCGCCGCTGATCCTGATCTACGCGCCGTCGACGCAGGTGGCGCTGCTGATCTGTGCCTTCCTCGTCGCCTTCTTCCCGATCCTGTCGAACATGGTACAGGGGTTGAAGAGCGTCGATCACAATCTGCTCAACCTCTTCGACCTCTACGGCGCCTCGCGCTGGCAGACGCTGCTCTATCTGAAGCTGCCGGCTTCGCTCCCCTATTTCATGACGGGGCTGAGGATCGGCGGCGGACTGGCGCTGATTGCCGCCGTGGTCGCCGAATTTGCCGCCGGTTCGGCCGGCGCAGGTTCCGGTCTTGCCTTCCGCCTGCTGGAAAGCCAGTACAGGCTCAACATCCCGCGGCTCTTTGCAGCCCTCTTCCTGCTCTCCTGCCTCGGCGTGGTGATCTTCGCCATTACCTCCTTCATCTCGTGGCTGGCGCTGCACCGCTGGCACGAAAGCAGCCTGAAGCGGGAGAACTGATGGCGCCCTTTTCGATCACCCTACCCCGGACCGACCGCTATGCGCTGCGCAATGCCACGCTGCCCGCCGTCTGCGTCGAAGGTTTCGACACTTCTGCCCGCGAGGGGCTGGTCAGCGCCGACATCGTGATTGCGTCAGGCCGGATCGAAGCGATCCTGCCGGCCGGTTCGGCTCCCGCAGACCTCGCCATGGCCGATATCGATCAGGGCATGGTCTGGCCCTGCTTCGTCGACATGCACACCCATATCGACAAGGGCCATATCTGGCCGCGCAAGCCCAATCCGACCGGTGATTTTCCAGGCGCGCTGGCAGCTGTCGGCGAGGACAGGCAGGCCAGGTGGTCAGCGGACGACCTCGCCGCCCGCATGGAATTCTCGCTGAAATCGGCTTACGCGCATGGCACGAAACTGCTGCGCACCCATCTCGACAGCGTCGCCCCGCAACACGCCATCTCTTTCGAGGTCTTTGCCGAGAAGCGCGAGGCATGGGCGGGACGGGTCGAATTGCAGGCGGTCGCCCTCTTTCCCCTCGACCGCATCGACGACGATGGCTATTTCGCCGATCTGGTCGCAACCGTTGCCCGCCACGGCGGCCTGCTCGGCGGCGTGCCGCAGATGTGGCCCGATCTCGACCAGCGACTCGACATCCTCTTCAAGGCGGCCGCAGAAAACGGCCTCGACATCGACCTGCATGTCGACGAGACGCAGGATCCGGGCGTCCACGCACTGTTGGCCGTGGCCGAGGCCAAGTTGCGCAACGGCTTCGACGGTGCCGTCACCGTCGGTCATTGCTGCTCGCTCGCCCGTCAGGACGACGACTTTGCCACCCGGGTGATCGACAGGGTGGCCGAGGCCGGACTTTCCGTCGTCTCGCTGCCGATGTGCAATCTCTACCTGCAGGACCGCCAGCCAGGAGATCGCACGCCGCGCTCCCGCGGCGTCACCCTGTTCAAGGAACTGGCCGCCGCCGGCGTAGCCACCGCGGTTTCCTCCGACAACACCCGCGATCCCTTCTATGCCTATGGCGATCTCGATTGCGTCGAGGTGTTTCGCGAGGCGGTCCGGATCCTCCATCTCGACCACCCGCTCGACACTGCCGCGCGGATCGTCACCACGACACCGGCAGACATCCTGAAGCGTCCTGACATCGGCCGCATCAAGGTCGGATCGCCGGCCGATCTTGTACTTTTCTCCGCTCGCAACTGGAGCGAATTCCTCTCCCGTCCGCAGGCCGACCGCATCGTCATGCGGAATGGCATGGGCATCGACCGCAGCCTGCCGGACTATCGCGAACTCGACCCGATCATGAGAGACTGAACCATGCCCGATTACGCGCTGATCAAGGAAGAGCTTGCCGGCATCGATGTCGAGGACCACCCGGCCCTCGTCAAGCAGAAGAGCCGCGACTTCTACTGGTATTCGCCGATCCTGAAGGAGCAGCTCGACCACGTGACGGCCGATCTGGTCGTCTCGCCGAAGTCGGAAGAAGAGGTGATCCGCACGCTGAAGGTCGCCTTTGCCCACGGCGTGCCGGTGACCCCGCGCGGCGGCGGCACCGGCAACTACGGCCAGGCCATGCCGCTGTCGGGCGGCATCGTGCTCAACCTGATCAACATGAACAGGGTGAGGGAAATCCATCCGGGGCGCGTCATCTGCGAACCGGGCATCATCATCGCCGAACTCGACCGGCAGACAAAGGCGCATTCCGGCCAGGAGGTGCGTTTCCATCCCTCGACCGCGCAGACGGCCTCGATCGGCGGCTTCATTGCCGGCGGTTCGGGCGGGGTCGGCTCGATCACCTGGGGCGGCCTGCGCGACCTCGGCAATATCCTGAGGCTGCGGGTCGTCACCATGGAGGCCGAGCCGCGGGTGCTCGACCTGTCGACCTGGGACCTGCAGAAGGTCTCCCATGCCTATGGCACCAACGGCATCATCACCGAAGTGGAAATGCCGCTGGCACCCGCCTATGACTGGGTCGACGTGATCGTCGGCTATGACGACTTCATGGATGCCGTGCGTTTCGCCGATGCGCTGACGCACAAGAACGGCATCCTGCTGAAGGAAGTCGCGCCGATCGCGGCCCCCATCCCCTTCGACTATTTCACCCGGCACAAGCCCTGGCTGAAGGAAGGTCAATCGGTCGTCGTGCTGATGGTGGCGCCACATTCGATGGCCCCGTTCCTCGCCTACACCGAGCAGATGAAGGGCGATATCCGCTTCCGGTCCGATACGGTCGAGAGCATGAAGGGGATTCCGCATGCCTATGAGCTCGGCTGGAACCACACGACGCTGCGGGCTCTGAAGCTCGACAGCAACATCACCTATCTGCAGGTGCAGTATCCCGGCCCCGACCATGTCGCCAAGGTCGAGAAGATGACGAGGATGTTTGCGGACGAGGTGATCGGCCATCTCGAATTCATCAAGTTCGACGGCCGCATCCAGTGCTCCGGCCTGCCGCTGGTGCGCTATACGACGAAGGAGCGGCTGGAGGAGATCATCCGCCTGCACGAGGAAAACGGCTGCCCGATCTTCAACCCGCATCGCTATACGCTGGAGGAAGGGGGCATGAAGCAGACCGACCAGGTGCAGCTCGCCTTCAAGAAGGAGACCGACCCGAAGGGGCTTCTCAATCCCGGCAAGATGATCGCCTGGGACAATCCCGACTTCGACTTCAAGTCCGGCAGGAACTATCTGTTTCCGGGCCTGCAGGCTCTCGGCCAGGACTGAGGCTTCAACCGCCATGCGCGTCGAGCCTTAGGCATGGCGCGCCGGCACACATAAAGATCCGAAGGTACCCCTGCCTGCAGGGAAAACGTCGCGGAAAATTTCAACCCGCCGTCCGACAGGCAGGAACTGCGCTGTCGGCGACGTTTGGAGATTTTCGTCCCATGCGCGTTCTCGTGATCCATGCCCATCCCGTCGAGGAGAGTTTCAACAAGGCCCTGTTCCGGCTCGTCTGCGAAAGCCTGGAACAGGCAGGCCACCAGGTCGATGCCTGCGACCTCTATGCCGAGGGCTTCGACCCCGTGATGTCGGCGCATGACCGGCGGACCTATCACGACTATCCGGCCAATACCGCGCCGGTGGAAACCCATGTCGAACGCCTCAGGGCGGCGCAAGCGCTTGTCATTGTTTCGCCGGTCTGGAACTTCGGCTTTCCCGCCATGCTGAAGGGCTATTTCGATCGCGTCTGGCTGCCGGGCGTATCCTTCGACCTGAAGGACGGCAAGCTGACTCCGACGCTGCGCCACATCACCAAGGTCGCCGCCGTCGTCAGCTATGGCGGCACCCGCTGGCGGGCCTTTCTCGTCGGCAATCCGCCGAAAAAGACCATCAACCGCGTCATCCGCGGCCAGGTGAAGCTCGGCGCGCCGGTCCGATATCTTGCCCATTACGACATGAACAACTGCACGCCTGAGACGAGGGCCGCGTTCATGGAGAGGGTCAGGGCCGAGATGACGCGGTTCTGACGGGCGCAAGCCCCTCACCCGGTCCCGCCGCCCCCTTTATTTTCCAGTTGTTGTTCCGCCCGTTCATATAAACGGCAGGAACACAATTCCCTTGCAAGCTTTGGGCTTGTACAAGCGCGCGCGGTCTGCAAGTAATACTCCACAGAAACTATATTTATACGAATTTAGAAATAAACAATACTCTAAAGGATTTCAGATGAAGAAAGCCCTGATCACCGGTGTTACGGGCCAGGACGGCTCGTATCTTGCCGAATTTCTGCTGGAAAAGGGCTATGAAGTCCATGGCATCAAGCGCCGGGCCTCTCTCTTCAATACGCAGCGCATCGATCATATTTACGAAGATCCGCATACGAACCGGGCGCAGCTGAAGCTGCATTATGGCGATCTTTCGGACACCTCCAACCTGAACCGGATCATCTCCGAGGTCGAACCGGACGAGATCTACAATCTCGGGGCGCAGAGCCATGTCGCCGTCTCCTTCGAGGCGCCGGAATATACCGCCGATGTCGATGGCATCGGCACGCTGCGCCTGCTGGAGGCGATCCGCTTTCTCGGGCTGGAAAAGAGGACGCGCTTCTACCAGGCCTCGACCTCAGAGCTCTATGGCCAGGTGCAGGAAGTGCCGCAGCGCGAGACGACACCCTTCTATCCGCGCTCGCCCTATGCGGCCGCCAAGCTCTATGCCTACTGGATCACGGTGAACTACCGCGAAGCCTATGGCATGTATGCCTGCAACGGCATTCTCTTCAACCACGAGAGCCCGCGCCGCGGCGAGACTTTCGTCACCCGCAAGATCACCCGTGGCCTTGCCAATATCGCGATGGGTCTCGAGACCTGCCTCTATATGGGCAATATCGACAGCCTGCGCGACTGGGGCCATGCCAAGGACTATGTCCGGATGCAGTGGATGATGCTGCAGCAGGACGCCGCCGAAGATTTCGTCATTGCCACGGGGGTACAATATTCCGTGCGCGAGTTCATCACCTGGTCCGCCGCCCATCTCGGCATCACGCTCGAATTTTCCGGCAGGGGCGTCGACGAAATCGCCACGGTAACGGCGGTCGAGGGCGAACATGCGCCTTTCGTCGCGCCGGGCGACGTGGTGCTGCGGATCGATCCGCGCTATTTCCGCCCCGCGGAAGTCGACACCTTGCTCGGCGATCCGGGCAAGGCCAGGGAGAAACTCGGCTGGGTACCGAAGATCACCGTTCAGGACATGTGCGCAGAGATGGTTTCGGACGATCTGAAGACCGCCAAGCGCCATGCTCTGTTGAAGGCCCACGGACTTCAGGTGCCGGTCAGCGCAGAAAACTGACCGAACGACAGGGGTTGAGGAAAGCGCAATCGGGACAGACGCAGGCTCCCCCTTTCGCTGGCAAGGCCCTAGGCACTATCCTTTCGGGTAAGGAAAAGACATATGAAAATCTTCGTGGCCGGACATCGCGGCATGGTCGGCGGGGCGATCGTCAAGGCACTGGAGGCCCGCGGCACCGACGAACTCGTAACCCGCACCTCGGCGCAACTCGATCTGCGCGAGCAGTCGGCGGTCCGGGAATTCTTTCAGCAGGAAAAGCCCGATGCCGTGATCCTGGCCGCCGCCAAGGTCGGCGGCATTCTGGCCAACAATATCTATCCGGCCGATTTCATCTATGAAAACCTGATGATCGAAGCCAATGTGATCCATCAGGCCTATGCGGCCGGCGTCGAGCGGCTTCTGCAACTCGGCTCCTCCTGCATCTACCCGCAACGGGCGGAACAGCCGATGCGCGAGGATGCTCTGCTGACGGGAACGCTGGAGCCGACCAACGAACCCTATGCCATTGCCAAGATCGCCGGCATCAAGCTGTGCGAGAGCTATAACCGGCAATATGGCACGGATTATCGATCGGTCATGCCGACCAATCTCTATGGCCCCGGCGACAATTTCCACCCGCAGAATTCCCATGTGCTCCCGGCGCTGATCCGACGCCTGCACGAGGCGAAGCTGGAGGGCCGCGACGAGGTTATGATCTGGGGCACGGGCACGCCGCGGCGCGAATTCCTGCATGTCGACGACATGGCGGCCGCCTCGCTCTTCGTCATGGATCTCGAAAAAGCCACCTACGAGCGCGAGACCGCGCCGATGCTCAGCCATATCAATGTCGGTTGCGGTACCGATGTTACCATCCGCGAACTGGCGGAGACCGTGGCAGCGGTCGTGGGTTTCGGCGGCACGCTCGCCTTCGACCCCTCAAAGCCGGACGGCACGCCGCGCAAGCTGATGGATGTGAGCCGGCTCACCCGGCTGGGCTGGCAGGCAACGATTCAACTGGAAGACGGGATCAGGCAAACCTATGCCTGGTTTCTCTCACAGGAAAAGGGTTCGCTCCGCGCGAAGTAATCTCGCGGAACCCGGCAGCGGCGAGCTCGGTCTTAATTCTGCGCGGGCGGGCTGTCGGTTTTGACGCTCTGCTTGGCATCCTTGAGATCGACCGCGATCTTTTCCTGGCTGACGCCGCTGGACGTCCCGAACATGAAATAGGCGGAGATGCCCAGGATGGCGGCGATCAGGATGATCACCATCCAGCCGGCATAGCCGCTGCGGCTACTCTTGTCGTCGAATTCGGCGTTGTCGCTCTGCATCTGATGACCTCGAATTGGCATCCGGCACCAGTGAAGGTGCTGGAATGGCGGGATAACGGGGCCTCTTGGCCATTATACAATATAACTATTAAGCGCTGTGGTGCCAAGACCATGTGCCCCGGCGATAACTGACAATTTGCAAATGGTCGGCAAGCTTGGCCCCGGCGCGGGACTTAGCCTTAGAAAATCGTGAGAGGAGAAGGCCGTGGACCGGCCTTCTCTCCTGATACGGGTCTTAGTAGACGCCGACGACCACATAGGTCTGCGGGTCGACGATAACGCGCTGGTTGTTGACCACGGCGTAGGAATAGGTCGGATCCTGCGGGATCGGGGTCAGAGCGACGGTCTGCGGCAGCGGCTGGCCGACAGCAACCTGCTGCTGGACGACGATGGGCTGCGCCGGAACCGGCTGTTCCTGAACATAGGTGACGACCTTCTGCGGCGGCGGGGCAACAGCGGTACCGGCAATCGCGCCGACCACACCACCCACGGCAGCACCCACGGGACCGCCAACGACGGCACCGGTGACAGCGCCGCCGGCAGCGCCGGTTACGGTGCCTTCCTGGGCCAGAGCTGCACCCGAAAGGGCAGTTGCGAATACGGCGGTAATAGCAATCAGCTTCGTGTTCATGGCGGGGATCCTTTCTCCTCAGTTACCATGGCAAGAAAACATCCGGCTTGATTTTTTGTTCCTGAGCCGCCCGGCAACTATTCGCCATCCCCCGGGGGAAATACTGCGCAACCCGTTAAAACCACTGGGGAATTTTTCAAGAAAAAGTATGGTCGCCCATCAGGAACGGACGCCCTCAAAAGACTTTCGCCGCCGTTACTTCCACCTCCACGAGAAATTCCGGGCGGGTAAAGCCACCTATGACGAGCAAAGTCGAGACTGGCCGCGGCTCTTTCGTGTAACGATCCCGCACCGCCATGTAAGTTTGGAAATCTTCCCTGCGGGTGACGAAGCCGGAAATGCGGATGACGTCCTCGAACCCCATTCCGGCCTCCGTGAGGATTGCCTCGACCGCCTGGAAACAGAGTTCGGCCTGTCCTTCGAGATCGGCCGGTATCGTGTCGTCGGGCTTGATGCCGAGCTGGCCGGAGGTCACCAGCAGGCTGGCACCCGGCGGCACCAGCAGGCCGTGATTGTATTGGCCAAAGGGTTTGCGCACGCTCGGTGGATTGAAGATGGAGGACATCGGGGCTCCCGGAAATCAGGTCAAAAACAGCAGTCAATCTAGTCAGGCAGAGACGGGTCGCGGCGGCAAGAGCGTTTCACGCGCTGTCGGCGTTTGCAGGCAGGCTCCAGTCGATCGGCGCCATCCCGTGCGCCTTAAGAAAGGCATTGGCCTTCGAGAACGGCCGACTGCCGAAAAAGCCGTTATGGGCTGATAGCGGCGACGGGTGGACGGATTTCAACACAAGATGCTTGGTTTGATCGACGAAAGCCGCCTTCTTCTGCGCATAGGCGCCCCAGAGGATGAAGACGACATGCGGCCGCTCGTCGTTGACGTGACGGATAACGGCATCGGTAAACCGCTCCCAGCCGCGCCCCTGATGCGAGGCGGCACGGGCCTGTTCGACGGTCAGCACGCTGTTCAGCAGCAGGACGCCCTGTTTCGCCCAATCCTCCAGAAATCCGTGCGGCGGCGGTGCAAGGTTAAGATCGCTCTTCAATTCCTTGTAGATATTGACCAGCGAGGGCGGCACGCGCACGCCCGGACGCACGGAAAAGCACAGGCCATGCGCCTGTCCCGGACCGTGATAGGGATCCTGACCGAGAATGACGACCTTGACCTGGTCGAGCGGCGTCAGATCGAGTGCGCGAAAATATTCCGCCCCCCTGGGGAAGATCTGTTTTCCCTGCGCCTTCTCGTCCTTCAGAAAGGTCTTCAGCGCCTGCATATAGGGGCTGTCGAATTCGCCGGACAGCGCCTTTTTCCAGCTCTCCTCCAGTTTCACGTCTGTTGTCGTCATCCCTGCCGGCACTCCTTGTGGTGGCGCCCTTGTTGTCCATGGACCCCATGGCGATTGAAAACCAGGGGCCGGCAGAGTCAACCCGAGGCCTTCCGTTTTGCACCCTTTCGCCGGCAGGACGGACAGCAAGGACGCGTGCGCAAGGTCGCCCTGCTGCCCTTGTCACAAAACTGTTTTGGTTCTGGCGTCATATCCGGATCATGCTGAAATCCGAGTCTCGAAAATGATCGGCACACTGACGACCATTCTTCTCCTTGCAGGCGGCGCACAACTGGCCGGCATCGCGATCGCCATCCGCAGGGCGCTCCGGGCCGAAAAAACGGCCGAGATCGAGCCGACCATGCCCCTTCCCCCGGTGAGCATTCTCAGGCCGCTCTGCGGACTGGAAAACCATCTGGAGCAGACTCTGCGCTCCACCTTTCTGCTGGATTGGCCGAGCGGATACGAGATCCTGTTCTGCGTCGAGAGCGACATGGACCCGGCGGCGGCCGTCGCGCGCCGGCTGATCGAGCGCTATCCGCAGCAGCCTGCCCAGTTGCTGGTCGGACAGGATCCGGTCAGCATCAATCCCAAGCTCAACAATCTGGTCAAAGGCTGGCACGCCGCCCGCCACGGCTTCGTCGTCATGGCCGACAGCAATGTGCTGATGCCCGCCGACTATCTGCGCCAGCTGTTTGCCCGATGGCAGGAAGATCGTACCGGCATGGTCTGCTCACCGCCGGTCGGCAGCGCGCCGGACGGTTTTGCTGCCGAGATCGAATGCGCCTGGCTCAACAGCTACCAGGCCCGCTGGCAGCTGGTCGCCGACGAGATCGGCCTCGGCTTTGCCCAGGGCAAGACGATGATGCTGCCACGCGCGCTGCTCGACCGCCATGGCGGGATCGCGCGACTGGCCGACGAGGTGGCCGAAGATGCGGCGGCGACGAAGATCGTGCGCGGCGACGGGCTCAGTGTCCGGCTTGTCACCCGCCCCTTCGCCCAGCCGCTCGGCGCCCGCGAATGGCTGAGCGTGTGGCGCCGCCAATTGCGCTGGGCGCGACTAAGGCGCGCCTCCTTCCCGCTGTTCTTCCTGCCGGAACTGTTTGTCGGCGGCGCGCTGCCGCTGATCGCCGCATTTCTGCTGGCCATGACCGGATCATGGCCCCCCCTTTCGGCGGTCGGTTATGCCGGCCTCTGGTATGGGGCTGAACTCGTGCTGATTGCCAGTTATGGCTGGCCCTTGTCCTGGCGCACGCCGGCGGCCTTGATCCTGCGCGACCTGGCGCTGCCCGCGCTCTGGATATCCGCATGGTTCGGCAACGGGTTCGAATGGCGCGGCAACCGGATGACGGTCAGGGAACCGGCCAACGCACCGCTGTCGGCGACCGCTGCTGCAGCCCGCCAGCCCGAGAGCCTGGCGTCCTGACGCAAGGTCGCGCTCTTCCCGATCAGCCCAACCGCTTTGAAGGCCTGTTTTGCGCTTCTCTTTACCGCGCCCCCTCGGGAGACATGCGCCAGACGCCTTTTCAGTTGGCCGCGCCTCGTCCGCGAAAGCGCCGCACGCCATACATCAACCCTTCGTGCTTGCCAGAAGGTCACGGGCGCCCTTCATCAGCGCGCCGACATCGCTGCCGATGCCGATCATGTCGACCCCGGCATCGACCGCCGCCGCGATCATCGCGGGATCGACGGTCATGATGCCGGCCGGCTTGCCGAGTGCCTTTATCCGCCGGATCGCGTCGATGGCGGCCTCGACCACCTCGGGGGCACCGGGTGTGCTTTTGAGGCCCATGTCGGCCGCCAGATCCGCCGGCCCGATGAACAGCACATCGACATCGGGCACGCTGGCGATCTCCTCAAGACTGGCAATCGCCGCCAGGCTTTCGATCTGCAGGATCAGGCAGATCTGGTCATCGGCCGTGTCGACATAGTCGGCAATCGCCCCGAAGCCGGTCGCCCGCGTCAAAGAGGCGCCGATGCCGCGCACGCCCCGCGGCGGATAGCGGCTGGCGCGGGCGAGATCTTCCGCGACCGCAGCCGTCTCGACCATCGGGATCATCAGTGTCTGGCAGCCGAAATCGAGGGCCTGGCGGACAAGCCGCGGATCGGCGGCCGGCAGCCGGACGATCGGCTGCGCCGGACCGGCGGCCATCGCCTGCACCTGCGAGGCCAGGAGCGGGATATCGTTGGGGCCGTGTTCGCCGTCGATCAGCAGCCAGTCATAGCCGGTGCCGGCACAGAGCTCGGCGACATGCGGCGAGGCGAGCGCCACCCACAGGCCATAGAGCGGCCTGCCCTTGCCGAGTGCGGACTTGAAGCGGTTTTCGGGTGCAGGCATCGGCGGGTCTCCTCCTCGCAATCTCGCGCATGCAGCGTGACGATAGCCATTTGCCGGCCCGACGCAATGCGGCCGTGACGAATACGACCACTCCCAGAGCCCCTACTCCCGAGGCTCAGCCGGTGACCAGATGCGGCAGCCAGAGAGACAGGGCCGGAAAGGCAATCAGGATCGCAAGGCGCAGGATCTCGACCAGGAAGAAGGGCATGACGCCGCGGAAGGTCTCGCGCATCGGCACATCCTTGGCAAGCGCCGAGATGACGAAGACGTTCATCCCGACCGGCGGGGTGATCAGCCCGAGTTCGACGACGATCAGGGCAAGCACGCCGAACCAGATCTTCACGTCGCCCGGATCCATGCCGAGATCGAGTTCGGCCACCACCGGCCAGAAGAACGGCATGACCAGCAGGATCATCGACATCGAATCCATCAAACAGCCGAGGAAGATCAGCGCGATCAGCAGCACGATGACGATGCCCATCGGCGGCAGACCGGAATTGACCATCCAGCTGGCGGCCGCCTGCGGCACGCCGCCGCGCGACATGAAGATCTTCAGCAGTTCGGCACCGAACAGGATTAGGTAGATCATGCCGGAGGTCTTGGCGGTCTCCAGGATCGCCCAGCGATAGTCGGAGAGCTTCACGCCGCGGCGCAGCGTGCCGTAGATCGCCACCAGCGCGACGCCGATGGCGGCGGCCGGTGTCGGATTATAAAAGCCGGCATAGATGCCGCCGATCACCAGCACGAAGATCGCCAGCACCGGGATGACCGAAAGCGTCGCCGCCAGAAACTCGCCCTCGGGCAGCTTTTCCGCCGCGGGGCCGGCCTGCGGGTTGATCCGCACGAAGACGGCGATCGTCAGGATGAACAGGAGGACGGCGATCAGACCCGGGATCAGGGCTGCGGCAAACATCGAGACGATATTGGCCTCGACGATGATCGCGTAGATGACCAGTACGACGGACGGCGGAATGAGGATGCCGAGCAGCCCGCCGGCGGCCAGCGAGCCGGTGGCGAGCGAACCGGAATAATTGTAGCGTTTGAGCTCCGGCAGGGCGACCTGCCCCATGGTCGTCGCGGTCGCCAGCGACGAGCCGCAGACCGCGCCGAAGCCGGCGCAGGCGGCAATCGCCGACATCGCCACCCCGCCGCGCATCCGCCCGAACCAGGCATTGGCGGCGCGGAACAGGTCCTGCGACAGCCCTGCCCTGGTGGCCAGATAGCCCATCAGCACGAACATCGGGATGACCGAGAGATCGTATTTGGAAAACTGGCTGTAGCCCAGCGTCTTCAACTGGTTGAGGAAGATGGCCGGACCATTGAGCGAGATCGTGCCGACCGCGCCGATCAGGATCATCGCATAGGCGATCGGGACGCGCAGCCCGATCAGCACGATGAGGGCGACAAGGCCTATCAGGCCGAGAAAGAGGCTGTGGTCCATTACGTCGTCACATGCTTGGAAGGGGATGCGGTCTGTCGGACATTGTCGATCAGTGACAGCACCGAGGCGATTGCCAGCAGCACCAGCGAAACGATGATCGGGATGAAGGCATAACCGATCTTGATCGAGAGAATCGCCGTCTGGTAGCCGTAGTCGAACTGGTTTTCCATCCCCGCCCAGGTGCGCCAGACCATGACGACGGCAAAGACCAGCGCCAGCAACGAGGCGATGAGTCCGAGTATGCCAAGCGCCCGGGAGCCAAGGCCGCTGGTGAAGATGTCGGCCGTCACATTGGCGTCGGTCATCTGGCAATAGGGCAGGAAGGCAAAGACGGCGACGGCGATGCCGAGTTCGGTCAGCTCGAAATCACCCGGCAACGGCGCCCCGAAGGCGCCCATCACGACGCTTGCCGTCTGCATGGCGACCACGGCCAGAAGCACCACGCCGCCGCACAGCGCCCAGCCGACGATCACGGCACGGACGAGGCCTTCCAGCCCCGTCCGCTTCGACATTGTCGTTTCCTCAGCCATCCGCTCTCACTTCGACGCGTGGGACGCGATCAGTTCGCGGGCCTTCTTGACGAGCATGTCGCCATCGATGCCCTTGCCCTTCACGTCGGCAACCCAGCGGTCGACAACCGGATCGAGCTTGGCCTTGAAGGCATCGGTCTCTTCCGGGGTCAGCTCGATATGCGTGTTGCCGGCGTCGGTCGCGACCTTGATGCCGTTATTGTCGATATTGCGCCAGATCTCGCCGACCTTCTTCACCCAGTCCTCGTTCGAGGCATCGGTGAACGCCTTCTGCACGTCTTCCGGCAGTCCATTCCAGCGGTCGAGATTCATCGACACCTGGAAGGTCGTGTTGCCGAAGCGCGTCATGTCGGCGCCCTCGATCTGGTATTTCGTCTGGTCCTGCAGGCTGAGCGCCGGGATGATCTCCCAGGGGATCAACGCACCGTCGACCACGCCCTTGGACAGCGCCTGCGGCAGGTCCGGCACCGGCATGGCGGCCGGCGAGGCGCCGAGCGCCTCGATCACCCAGGCGCCGGTGCGGGTCGGAATGCGCATCTTCTTGCCGGCGAGATCCTCCGGCTTGCGTACCTCGGCCGAAGCCATCTGGATCGCCTGACCGGCATGGACATGCAGGAAGAGGACCTTCAGGCCCTTGTAGTCGTCGGCCAGATACTCGTCGAACATGTCGCGCATGGCGAGATCGGTGGCGGTGATGTCATTGGTGTGGATGAACGGCAGTTCGAACACTTCGGTGCGCGGAAACAGGCCCGGCGTATAGCCGTTGACCGTCCAGATCAGGTCGACGACGCCGTCGCGCGCCTGGGCGACGAGCTCCGGCGGCGCGCCGCCGAGCGACATCGACGGATAGATCTCGATCTTCACCTTGCCGCCGCTGTTTTCCTCCACGGCCTTGGCCCAGGGCTCCAGCATCTGGGTCTGGGCCGGCGCCTTGGGCCCGAGAAAATGGTGCAGCTTGAAGGTGAATTCCTGTGCGGCAGCCACACCCGACATCAGTGTTGCGATGGCGCCTGCCAGTATAGCGGTCTTGACCAGTTTCATGTTGTTCCCTCCCTTTGGAATAGTTGCCGGAGCCACCTTAAGGTGTTTACCGCAAAAGTCAGCGTATCCGGCACAATCTCACGAAAATATAAGCACTTGCCGATACAGATCCCAGGCCGGCTTCACCTCCTCCAATAGGCTGAACCGACGGGACCGTGAATGGGGCTCCTCTTCCCCGACACCTTGACATTTCACATAGTGATATCTTAATCTCAAATAATATTACATTGTCTGTATGGAGCGTCAAGCGCCGCCTGTCGGTCGGCGACACCTCCGCAACCGTGGCGCGAAATCATGGTAACCCCGTTGAACAACTCGGTGATGAAGGCCTTTGCCATCCTCGATCTGCTCGACGACAGCCGCCAGCAGATCAGCGCCCGGGACGTCGCAGACCTCGTGGGTCTGAATGCCGTTACCGCCCACCGTTTCCTGAAGACGCTGACGGCTACAGGCGTGCTCGTCTCGCCGAAAAAAGGGGTTTTCCGGCTGGGCAACAAGCTTGTGGATTACGGCGAACGGGCCAAGAGCTTCCGCAAGCTCGCCGTCGAGATCCAGCCCTTCCTCAATCGCCTAGCCGACGAGACCGGCGAGAGCGCGATGGCGACCACCTTCGACGGAACGATGATCACCTGCATCGCGGCCGCCCATTCGGACAAGACCTTCCTCTATAACGCCCGCGTCGGCGCGCGCATGGAGGCCTATGCGACGGCCAACGGCAAGCTCTGGCTGGCGTTCAGCGATCCCTCGGCCTGGAAGAGCTATCTTGCGGCAACCGACCTGTCGCCGTTTTCACAGAATACGATCGTCGATCCGGTCCGCCTGCAGGAGGAGCTGGACGAGATCCGCGTGCAGGGCATCGCCTTCAACCGGGCCGAGCGGGAAGACAGTGTGGCGGCGATCGCCATCCCCATCCTGACCGCCGACGGACGCATGATTGCCGGGATGTCGGTCTATGGCCCGACGTCGCATTTCACCGAGGATACCATCCGCAGCGTCCGCTCGAGGCTGGCCAAAACCCATGCCGATATCGTCAGCATCCTTTGACGGCACGCGCGTCTTGCGCGCATTGACACCTGTGAGTGTGCTGGCTACTCGTTGGACGAAGAGGTGATCATGGCACGACGGGTTGGCAGTAGCGGACGCTTGGACGACGCGGCACGCGCCGGCTGGCTATACTATGTTGCGGGCCGGACCCAGGACGAAATCGCAGCCGCCATGGGCATTTCCCGCCAGAGTGCGCAGCGCCTGGTGTCGCTTGCCGTCGCCGAAAAGCTGGTCAAGGTGCGCCTCGACCATCCGATTGCCGAATGCATGGAACTGGCCCAGGCGGTGAAGCAGAAATACGATCTGCGTCAGGTCGAAGTGGTGCCGAGCGACCCGGGATCGGAAACCGGCAATGCCGGCATAGCAGAAGCCGGCGCCGTCGAACTGGAGCGCTGGCTGAAGAAGACCGACCCGATGATCGTCGCGATCGGCACGGGGCGAACGCTGCGCGCCATCATCGACCAGCTCTCGCCGATGGAATGTCCCCAGCACCGGATCGTCTCGCTCACCGGCAATATCAGCCCCGACGGTTCCGCCGCCTATTATAACGTCATCTTCTCGATGGCCGATGCGATCAAGGCGCAGCATTTTCCGATGCCGATGCCGGTCATCGTCTCGTCCAGGGCCGAGCGCGACCTGCTGCACCAGCAGGCGCTGGTGCGCCCGACCATCGCCCTCGGCGCCAAGGCCGATGTCACCTTTGTCGGCATCGGCGAGTTCAACGCCCGCGCGCCGCTGATGCTCGACGGCTTCCTGAAACCCGAGGAAATCGAGATCCTGAGCGAGGCCGGCGTCGTCGGCGAAATCTGCGGCTGGATGTTCGACGAGGACGGCAATCTGGTCGAAAGCCCGGTCAAGGAGCGGATCGCCAGTCTGCCGCTTCCCTCGCGCGAGACGTCCTGCGTCTTCGGCCTGGCCAGGGGCCGGCGCAAGCACGCGGCAATCCGCGCGGCGGTACGGGGTCAGCAGATCAATGCGCTGATCACCGACGAGGATGCGGCGCGTTTTCTGCTCGAAAACTGACCCTAAAATAGATTTTTTATTGATAACTTTCATGGGCTTGCGGTCGCCTTTCGGCACTGCAACACGGAATCCGCATTGACTTTGCGATCTACAAAAGTGAGTAATTGCCCATGAGCAAAGCGATTGCTCATTTCTCTTCTGGGAGGAAGTTATGACTTTCAAGACAATTCTGCTGGGCGCGTGCTCGGTATTGGCCCTGGCTGGTGTAGCCTCGGCTGAAACACTCACCATCGCCACCGTCAACAATGGCGACATGATCCGGATGCAGAAGCTGACGGATGACTTCAAGAAATCCAACCCCGACATCGATCTCGAATGGGTCACGCTGGAAGAAAACGTCCTGCGCCAGAAGGTCACGACCGACATCGCCACCAAGGGTGGACAGTATGACGTTCTGACCATCGGCACCTATGAAGTTCCGATCTGGGCCAAGCAGGGCTGGCTCGTGCCGCTCGACAAGCTCGGCGACGACTATGATGTCGACGACCTTCTGCCGGCCATCCGTTCGGGTCTGACCCAGGACGACAAGCTCTATGCGGCACCGTTCTACGGCGAAAGCTCGATGATCATGTACCGCAAGGACCTGATGGAAAAGGCGGGGCTGACCATGCCCGACAAGCCGACCTGGTCCTTCATTGCCGATGCCGCCAAGAAGATGACGGACAAGGACAATGAAGTCTACGGCATCTGCCTGCGCGGCAAGGCCGGCTGGGGCGAGAACATGGCATTCCTCACCGCCATGTCCAACTCGATGGGCGCACGCTGGTTCGACGAAAACTGGAAGCCCCAGTTCGATCAGCCGGAGTGGAAGGACACGCTCGAAACCTATGTCAACATGATGAAGGAATCGGGTCCTCCCGGCGCTTCGTCCAACGGTTTCAACGAAAACCTCGCTCTGTTCCAGACCGGCAAATGCGGCATGTGGATCGACGCGACCGTGGCTGCGTCCTTCGTGACCAACCCGGCCGATTCCAAGGTCGCCGACAAGGTCGGCTTTGCGCTCGCTCCCCACAAGGACGGCGTAGAGAAGAACGGCAACTGGCTCTGGGCCTGGAACCTCGCCATCCCGGCAGGCTCCAAGAAGGTCGATGCTGCCGAGAAGTTCATCTCCTGGGCAACCTCGAAGCACTACAGCGAACTGGTTGCCGAGAAGGATGGCTGGGCCAACGTACCTCCGGGCACCCGTACTTCGCTGTACGAAAACCCGAAATACCAGGAAGCCGCTCCCTTCGCCAAGATGACGCTCGACAGCATCAACTCGGCGGATCCGAAGAACCCGACGGTCAAGCCGGTCCCCTATACGGGCGTCCAGTTCGTCGCGATCCCGGAATTCCAGGGCATCGGTACGGCCGTGGGCCAGCAGTTCTCCGCAGCGCTTGCCGGCCAGGTTTCGGTCGACCAGGCTCTCCAGAACGCACAGTCGCTCACCACGCGTGAGATGACCAAGGGCGGTTACATCAAGTAATAATCCTCCTCAGATAAGGCACAGGGAAGCTTAAACCCTTCCCTGTCCCAACTGGGGCGGACGCCGGCCCGCCCGAACGCGAACAGCCGACGACCGCCCCATTTTCTTTTTTGCAGTATTCAAAAGGCCGGATCGGCTGCGGTGCCGGGAAGGTGCAAGGGTCGCCTGTTTTGTCCGCGACCTCGCGCAAACCGCGGCCTCATCAACAGCTGATGGCGAAAGGCGCAGTCCCTATGGCGACCACCCACACACATTCTGCGGCACGTCTGATGATGGCACCGTCCGTGCTTCTGCTACTGGCATGGATGATCGTGCCCCTGGCGATGACGATCTATTTCTCGTTCCTGCGATACAATCTGCTGATGCCCGGCATGGAAGAATTTGCCGGCTTCACGAACTACAAGTACTTCCTGACCGATCCGGCCTTCTTCGCCGCTCTGAAGAACACGCTGATCCTGGTGGGCTCCGTGCTCGCCATCACCGTGATCGGCGGCATTGCCCTCGCCCTGCTGCTCGACCAGCCGATGTTCGGCCAGGGTATTGTGCGTATTCTCGTCATAGCGCCCTTCTTCATCATGCCGACCGTGTCGGCGCTGGTGTGGAAGAACATGCTGATGAACCCGGTCAACGGGCTGTTTGCCTGGATCGCCAAATCGCTGGGCATGCAGCCGATCGACTGGCTCGCCACGGCGCCGCTGACCTCGATCATCATCATCGTTGCCTGGCAGTGGCTGCCATTTGCCACGCTGATCATCTTCACCGCGCTGCAGTCGCTCGATGAGGAGCAGAAGGAAGCCTCCGAAATGGATGGCGCCGGGCCGATCTCCAAGCTGGTCTACATCATCCTGCCGCATCTTTCGCGTGCGATGACCGTGGTCGTGCTGATCGAGACCATCTTCCTGCTCTCCGTCTTTGCCGAAATCCTCGTCACCACCAATGGCGGTCCCGGCACGCAGAGCACCAATCTAACCTATCTGATCTACGCCCAGGCCCTGTTGCAGTTCGACGTGGGTGGCGCATCGGCAGGCGGTATCGTCGCCGTCATTCTCGCCAACATCGTCGCCTTCTTCCTCATCCGCCTGATCGGCAAGAATCTGGAGAGCTGAACCATGGCACGCGCAATCTCAACCCGCAGAAAGGTCGTATGGACCGGTCTCGCCTGGCTCATCGGTTTCCTGATCTTCTTCCCGATCCTCTGGACGTTCCTGACCAGCTTCAAGACCGAGGGCGAGGCGATTGCCTCTCCCCCCTCCTTCCTGTTCTTCCGCTGGACGCTGGAAAACTATCACGACATCCTGACCAGCACCCGTGGCGAGACCTATTTTCATTACTTCATGAACTCGGTCATCATCTCGGTCGGCTCGACCGTCTGCGGCCTGATCATCGCGATTCCGGCAGCCTGGGCCATGGCGTTTTCGCCGACCAAGCACACCAAGGACGTGCTGATGTGGATGCTGTCGACCAAGATGCTGCCGCCGGTCGGCGTTCTGGTGCCGCTCTACATCATCTTCCGGGACCTCGGCCTGCTCGACAGCCGGATCGGACTGGTGATCGTGCTCACCCTGATCAACCTGCCGATCATCGTCTGGATGCTCTACACCTACTTCAAGGAAATCCCCGGCGAGATCCTCGAGGCGGCCCGCATGGACGGTGCATCGCTGATGAAGGAAATCATCTACGTCCTTACCCCGATGGCCGTTCCCGGCATTGCCTCGACGCTTCTGCTGAACGTCATCCTGGCCTGGAACGAAGCCTTCTGGACGCTCAACCTGACGACCTCGAAAGCGGCTCCGCTGACGGCGTTCATTGCCTCCTACTCCAGCCCCGAAGGCCTGTTCTATGCCAAGCTCTCGGCGGCATCGACCATGGCAATTGCCCCGATCGTCATTCTCGGCTGGTTCAGCCAAAAGCAACTCGTACGCGGCCTCACATTCGGCGCTGTTAAGTAAGGAAAACGACAATGGGCAGCATCAAGCTTGAAAAAGTTTCCAAGTCCTTCGGCGAGGCCGTCGTCATCCCCTCGCTCGACCTCGAGATCAACAATGGCGAGTTCTGCGTCTTTGTCGGCCCGTCGGGTTGCGGCAAGTCCACCCTTCTGCGCCTGATCGCCGGTCTGGAAGACGTCTCTGGCGGCCGGATCCTGATCGACGGCAAGGACGCCACAGACCTCCAGCCGTCGCAGCGCGGCCTGGCCATGGTGTTCCAGTCCTACGCCCTTTATCCGCATATGAGCGTCCGCTCCAATATCGGCTTCCCGCTGAAGATGGCTGGCGTGGAGAAGGCCGAAATCGATCGCAAGGTCGAAGACGCAGCCAAGATCCTCAATCTCACCGACTACCTGGAGCGCAAGCCGCGCCAGCTGTCGGGCGGCCAGCGCCAGCGCGTCGCCATCGGCCGGGCAATCGTGCGCTCGCCGGAATGCTTCCTGTTCGACGAACCGCTGTCGAACCTGGATGCGGCGCTGCGCGTCAACATGCGTCTCGAAATCACCGAACTGCACCACAAGCTCGGCGCCACCTCGATCTACGTGACCCACGACCAGGTCGAAGCCATGACCATGGCCGACAAGATCGTCGTGCTCAACAAGGGCAATATCGAGCAGGTCGGCTCGCCGCTGGAGCTCTATCACAGCCCGCGCAACCTCTTCGTCGCCGGCTTTATCGGCTCGCCGAAGATGAACCTGCTGTCGGGTGAGACGGCGCAGAAATTCGGCGCCCCCACCGTCGGCATCCGCCCCGAGCACGTGACGCTGTCGACCACCGAAGGCGCCTGGAAGGGCAAGGTCGTCGTCGCCGAACATCTGGGCTCCGACACCTTCCTGCATATCGATATCGACGGCATCGGTCAGATCACGGCCCGCGCCAGCGGCGAAATTCCGGTCCGTCACGGCGATACCGTCTATGTCACCCCGGACGAAGAGCGCCTCCACCGCTTCGACGACAAGGGCATGGCGAAATGAGCGGGCGCCTCGACGGGAAATCGGCGCTTATTACAGGTGCCGCCCGCGGGATCGGGCGGGCTTTCGCCCAGGCCTATGTCGCGCAAGGCGCCACCGTTGCCATCGCCGACATCAATTTCGAGCGTGCCAGCCAGACGGCGGCCGAAATCGGTGACGCGGCCTATCCGGTGCTGCTTGACGTGCGCGAACAGGCCTCGATCGATGCGGCGATCAAGGTGGTCGAGGAGCGCACAGGCGGCCTCGATATCCTGATCAACAACGCCGCCCTCTTCGATCTGGCGCCGATCACCGAGATCAGCCGCGAGAGCTATGAGCGGCTGTTCTCGATCAATGTCTCGGGCACGCTGTTCATGATGCAGGCTGCGGCGAAATCGATGATCGCCCGCGGCAAGGGCGGCAAGATCATCAACATGGCAAGCCAGGCCGGCCGCCGCGGCGAGGCGCTCGTCGCGATCTACTGCGCCACCAAGGCCGCCGTGATCTCGCTCACCCAGTCGGCGGGTCTGAACCTGATCGAGCATGGCATCAACGTCAACGCCATCGCCCCCGGCGTCGTCGACGGCGAGCACTGGGAAGGCGTCGACGCGCTGTTTGCCAAATATGAAAACCGTCCTATCGGCGAGAAGAAGAAGCTCGTCGGCGAGGCGGTCCCCTTCGGCCGGATGGGAACGGCCGAGGATCTGACCGGCATGGCCGTTTTTCTTGCCAGCGCCGACGCGGACTACATCGTCGCCCAGACTTACAATGTCGACGGCGGCAACTGGATGAGCTGAGCGGCCGTCCCGGACCCCCAACCTCATCAATCGAGGAAGACCAACATGACCTGCAAGCTTTCGCTCGCAACCCTGGATGAAGCGGCCAAGACGGCGTCGGTGCCAACCTACAAGCGCGACGACCTGTCGCCCGGCATCCTTCATTTCGGCGTCGGCAATTTTCACCGCGCCCATCAGGCGATCTACCTGCACGAACTCTTCAACGCCGGTCGCGACCACGACTGGGCGATCGTCGGCGCCGGCGTCATGCCGAGCGACGGCAAGATGAAGGAAAAGCTGGCCGCCCAGGATTACCTCACCACCGTGGTCGAACAGGACAACAATCGCTCTTCGGCCACCGTCACCGGCCCGATGATCGACATGATTGCGGCACCTGACTTCGACCAGATCATTGCCACCCTTGCGGACCCGGCGATCCGAATTGTCTCGCTTACGATCACCGAGGGTGGCTACTTCATCGACCCGGCAACCGGCAAGTTCGACCCGACCCATCCGGCCATGGCAGCGGATGCCGCAACGCCCGACCAGCCGAAAAGCGTCTTCGGCCTGATCATCGCCGGCCTGAAGAAGCGCCGCGAGGCGGGGCTTGCGCCGTTCACCGTCATGTGCTGCGACAACATTCCCGGCAACGGCGAAGTGACGGAAGCAACCGTGGTTGGCCTGGCCGAAATGTCGGATGCCGGCTTCGCCCACTGGATCCACGAAAACGTCTCCTTCCCCAACGCCATGGTCGACCGCATCACGCCGGCAACCGGCGAGCGCGAACTGACGATCACCCGCGACACCTACGGCATCGACGACAACTGGCCGGTGTTCTGCGAGGAGTTCAAGCAGTGGGTGCTGGAAGACAAGTTCACGCTCGGCCGTCCGGCGCTGGAAGAAGTCGGCGTCACCTTCGTCGATGACGTTGCGCCCTACGAGCTGATGAAGCTGCGTATCCTCAACGGCGGCCATGCGGCGATCGCCTATCCGGCAGCGCTGATGGACATCCACTTCGTCCATGAGTCCATGGAAAACGATCTGATCCGCGCCTTCCTCGCCAAGCTGGAGAAGGAAGAGATCATCCCGATCGTGCCGCCGGTGCCGAACACCAGCCTGGACGAGTATTTCGACCTGATCGAGCGCCGCTTCCTCAACCCGAAGATCGGCGACACGATCCCGCGGCTGGCCCAGGACGGGTCCAACCGCCAGCCGAAATTCATCCTGCCGTCGACCGCCGACCGTCTGGCCAAGGGCCTCGACGTCCAGGGTCTGGCACTGGTCTCGGCGCTCTGGTGCCGCTATTTCGAAGGCAAGTCGGACAGCGGCAAGGACATCGTCTTCAACGATCCGAATGCCGACCGCATCCATGCGGCGGCCGTGAAGTCGCAGTCCGATCCGCTGGCCTTCCTGGAACTGAAGGACATCTTCGGCAGCGTCGGCACCAACCCGGCCTTCACCAAGCGCTTCGTCGAGGCGCTGACAAGCCTGCGTTCGGTCGGCACGGCGAAGACCCTGACGCTCTACCTCGAAGGGAAACTCGGCTGACATTCCAGGGCGCACCTGCAGCGGTCGATGAGCGACCGCTCATCATCTTCGATTGCGACGGCGTTCTCGTCGACAGTGAGCCGATTTCGCTCACCGTACTGGTCGAGATGCTGACCGCTGCAGGTCTCGCCATGGACGAACAGCGCGCGGCCGAGCTTTTCCTCGGCCGCAGCCTTTCCTCGACGATCGCGATCGCGCGGGAACAGTTCGGCGTGCATATCGACGACGGCTTCCTGCATCAGATGCGCACCAAGCTCTACAGCCGGTTCCACGAGGAACTGAAGCCGATCGACGGTATTGCCGACGCCTTGCAGGCACTTGAGGACAACGATATCGACTGGTGCGTCGCCTCCTCGTCGCAGCCGGAGCGCATCCGCCTGTCGTTGACGATCACCGGCATCCTGCCGCGCTTTGCGCCGCAGATCTTTTCCGCCACCATGGTCGAGCATGGCAAGCCGGCGCCCGATCTGTTTCTGCATGCCGCGCGCGAAATGCACCACGATCCCGCCCGCTGTACCGTCATCGAGGACAGCCCGGCCGGGATCACGGCGGCCCGTGCCGCCGGCATGCGGGTTTTCGCCTTTACCGGTGGCGGCCATGCCCAGGCCCCTGCCCTGCGGGAAGCGGTTGGTAAGCTTAATGCCGATCTCTCGTTTGACGCGATGGGGGATTTGCTCCACCTTGTCCGCCAAAACGACCAAAGGGACGGACAACACCCGTAATGCGCGATCATCTTATTGCCGTCGATGTCGGAACCGGCAGCGCGCGCGCCGGTGTGGTGACGCGCGACGGCCAGCTTCTGGCACGCCGCGAGCACCCGATCGAGATGCGCGTCGAGGGTGACGATATTGCCGAATATTCCTCCGAGGAGATCTGGAGCGCCACGGCCATTGCCGTGCGCACCACGCTGACGGCAGCCGGCATCACGCCGGACCGGATTGCCGCGATTGCCTTCGACGCCACCTGCTCGCTCGTCCTGCGCGACACCGAGGGTGCGCCGCTGGTCCTCAACCCCGAGGGCGCCCATGCCTTCGACACCATCGCCTGGCTCGACCACCGCGCCATCGGCGAGGCGGATGAGGTGAGCGCCACCCGCCACCCCGTGCTGTCCCATTCCGGCGAACTGATCTCGCCGGAAATGCAGATCCCCAAGCTGATGTGGCTGAAGCGGCATCGGCCGGATCTGTGGACCCGAGCCGGCCATTTCTTCGACCTCGCAGACTTCCTGACGTGGAAGGCAAGCGGCAGCACCGCCCGGTCGCTCAACACGCTCAGCTCGAAATGGACGTTTCGCTCGCACGAGAAGACCGGCTGGGCGACGGATTTCCTGGCGGCCACAGGGCTTGAAGACCTGATCGAGAAGGGCGGACTGCCGCAAACGGCGGTCGCGGTCGGCCATGCCGTCGGCCATCTGACGATCCGGGCTGCGGCCGAACTCGGGCTCGATCCCGGCATTCCCGTCGCAGCCGGGATGGTCGATGCCTATGCCGGCGCGCTTGGCGTTCTGGGACCTGCGGCCAGCGATCCCGACCAGCTGGCACGTCAGGCGGCGCTGATCGGCGGCACGTCGAGCTGCCTGATCAGCTTTGCGCCGGAACCGCATTTCGGGCGCAGCCTCTGGGGCCCGTTCAAGGATGCCGTCATTCCAGATCAATGGCTGGTGGAGGCGGGACAGTCGGCCACCGGCGGGCTGCTGAACCATCTGATCCGCATCCATTCCGCCGGCGGCGAACCGACCACCGACAAGCACCAGACGATCATCGCGAGGATCCGGGACCTGCGTGCCATCGAAGGAGCGGCCTTTGCCGCGCGGCTGAATGTCCTGCCGGATTTCCACGGCAATCGCTCGCCTTTTGCCGATCCCTCGATGTATGGCGTGATCTCCGGCCTCACGCTCGACCCCTCGTTCGACGGGCTCTGCCGGATCTACTGGCGCGCCTGCGTGGCGATCGCGCTTGGCCTGCGCCAGATCCTCGACCACATGCGCGAGCGCGGCTTTACGCCCGAGCGGCTGCACCTGACCGGTGGCCATGTGAAGAACCCGCTGCTCGTCGAACTCTATGGCGACGTGACCGGCTGCGACCTCATGCTGCCGAAGACCGATGACGCCGTGCTGATCGGCAATGCGATCAACGCGGCCATGGCAGGCGGACTATATGGCAGCCTTGCCGAAGCCGGTGCGGCGATGATCCCCGAGCCTGCCATCCGCAAACCCGACCCCGCGACACGCCCGCGCTATGACCGGGACTATGCCCGCTTCAAGGCGATGCAGCGGCACCGCGCCGAACTGGACGCGATGTAGTCCGGCTCACCGGGGGGAGAACCTCGCAGTCTTCGCGCTCCCCCGTCGAGGGCGGCGGAGCGCCGCCAGCCCTTCAAATGCGGCACTTACTGCCCGGCCTCGGCCATCCAGAGTTCGGCATCGGCGCCCCCCGGGATGCGCAGGGATGCGGTCGGATCGGTCGCGGCCTTCCAGACGGCTTCCGCCACGTCAGGCGCATGCGTGATCGGTCCACTGTCGCTCTGCACCGTCTCCACGAAGGACTGGAGTAGTGGTGCATAGTCGGGATCGTCCATTCCCCGCAGGTGCGGCCGCGCATTCGCGCCGAATTGGGTCTCGGGCGAGCGCCCCGGCAGCACGATATGGACCCGAACACCGAACGGCTGCATCTCGATTGCGAGCGACTCCGTCAGCGCATTGACCGCAGCCTTGCTCGCGCGATAGACGCCGATCACCGGCAGGGGTTTGAGGGTCACGGAGGATGTGACGTTGACCACGACGCCTGACCGCCGCTTGCGCATTTGCGGCAGAACCGCCTGCGTGACGGCAAGGGTGCCGATCGTGTTGGTCTCGAACAGAGCTTTTATGGTTTCCGGCGCGGTCAGCTCGATCGGCGCTGGCGCGCCGAAGCCGGCATTGTTGACCAGCACATCGATAGTGCCAGCCTCCTCGACCGCAAACGCAATGCTGGCCGTGTCGGTAACGTCGAGTGCGAGAATGCGCAGGCGCTCGTGGACGGGCAGCTGCGATGCGTCGGGCCTGCGCATGGTAGCGATGACCGACCAGCCCCGATCGAGAAAGAGCTTTGCCGTCTCGAGACCGAAACCCGACGAGCAACCGGTGATCAATATGTTAGGCATGACTATCTCCTTGTTTCGTTATGCACCAAGGCTAGCGGCGGAGGTGAAGACTTCCTATAGTTCAGGATCCACGTTTCTTTTGCCAAAGTCCTGATCATGACCATTGACCCATTGACCGAGATCGTCACGCTGCTTCAGCCCCGAGCACGCTTTTCCAAGTTTGTGGAGGGCGCAGGGCACTGGAGGGTCCACCGCCCGGCACTGGGTGAACCCTTCTATTGCGCGGTGCTGGAAGGCCGCTGCCGCATGATCTTCGGCGGCAAGCAGACCCTTGTTCTGGAGGCCGGCGACTTCGTTCTGGTCCCGGCCATGCAGGATCTCGTCAACGAAAGCCTTGAGGCCCCCGACGACCTCGAGGCGACCGCTCCGACCCGTCTCGCGGAGGGGCATTTCCGGATCGGCCGGCAGGACGGCCTGCCGGACATGCGCGCGCAGATCGGGCACTGCCAGTTCGGTTCACCGGATGCCGCCCTGCTGGTCTCGCTGCTGCCCGATATCGTGGTGGTGCGCGCAGAGCCGCGGCTTGCCACGCTGATGGAGCTGGTCAATGACGAGACGCGCGCAGGCAGGCAGGCGCGGGAACTCGTCCTGGAGCGGCTGCTGGAGGTGCTGCTGATCGAGGCGCTGCGCTCCGGTGCGGCTGGGTCCGGTGCACCCGGTCTTACCCGCGGCCTTGCCGACGAAAGGCTCGCCCCGGCGCTACACGCGCTGCACGCGCGGCCGGACCATGCCTGGACGGTCACCGAACTGGCAGGCGAAGCCGCCCTGTCACGCTCGGCTTTCTTCGCCCGCTTCAGCCGCATTGTCGGTATCGCGCCAATGGAATATCTGCTGGCCTGGCGGATGGCACTCGCCAAACGGCTTCTGCGGGACGACGGCTCGACGGTCCAGGAAATCGCCGAGCGGGTCGGCTACGGTTCGGCCAGCACTTTCACGACCGCCTTTTCCCGTCACACCGGCATGCCGCCTGCCCGCTATGCGCGGCTGAACGGCAGGAATTCTGCTGAAGACATGTTCCCGCCGTCTGAACTCGCGACGGAACAGGTGGCCTTCTGATCATTGCCTGCAGCCCACCGGGCCGCCGGTTCCGCGCGGGCCGCTGCTGATGCCTTGCAAGTAGCTGGAACGTCAATGGCAATGACTTCAATGACAATGACTGGTGCCGGCCTTGCGATCCATGTGGCAGCATTGGCCGGGCGGAGAATTTTTCCGGCAGCCGCCCCCATGCGCCCAGGAGGACGAAACAGCCGCACAGCACAGCATCGCGATTATCCCCATGCGAATTTTCATAGTCTATCCCCTCGCAACCCGTGGTGAGGAGAGCATGCGAGGGATCGCAAATCTACATATTTCTAAAATAATACATTCGTTTCCGGCTCCAAACCTAGCCCCAGAGCAGGGGTGGCGGCTGGTGCATGAGCGAGCCTTCATAGGGCACCGGCTCGTCCCGGTCGCCGGCCAGCAGCAGCGGTGCGTCGAGATCGACGAATTCGGCACCCTGCCCCAGATAGAAGCCGGGCGCCATGGCAAGCGAGGTTCCGAGCATGCAGCCGACCATGATCTGGAAGCCCTGCTGACGCGCCTCGGAGACCAGAAGCAGGGCTTCGGTCAGCCCGCCGGTCTTGTCGAGCTTGACGTTGATCACGTCGTATTTGCCCTTGAGATCGGCAAGCGAGGCCCGGTCGTGACAGCTCTCGTCGGCGCAGACCGGCAGCGGCCGGTCGATCTCGGCAAGGGCTGCGTCCTTGCCCGCCGGCAGCGGCTGTTCGACCAGCGCCACGCCGAGCCGCACCAGGTTCGGCGCCAGCGCCTGGTATTGTTCGACCGTCCAGCCCTCGTTCGCATCGACGATGATGCGCGATGCCGGGGCGCCGGCCCGGACGGCCTCGATCCGCTCCAGATCACCCTCGTTGCCGAGCTTCACCTTCAACAGCGGACGATGGGCATTTTTTGTCGCCGCCGCCTTCATGCTCTCAGGCGTTCCGAGCGACAGGGTGAAGGCGGTTTCCAGCGGCGCGGGCGGTGACAATCCGGCCAGCATCGGGATCGACTGGCCGGTTTGCTTGGCCTCCAGGTCCCAGAAGGCGCAGTCGAGTGCATTGCGCGCGGCACCGGCCGGCAGCAGGCCTTGCAGCTCCGCCCGGCTGATGCCGTTGGAAAGATCGTCCCGCAGCGCCGCGATTGCCGCCGTCACGCTCTCCACCGTCTCGTCGTAACGCGCATAGGGCACGCATTCCCCCTCGCCCTTCACCCCGCCTGCGGCCAGCGTGACCCGGACCACTCGGATTTCGGTGCGCGAACCGCGCGAGATGGTGAAGGCGCCGGCGACCGGGAAACGTTCGTCGGCGATATCGAGAGAGATCGAAGGCATGTGGCAGTATCCGGTTTGAGATCAGATGAGAGAGGGCCTTTCAGAGCCCGTCCAGCGCGTCGGCCAACCGCTTGGCGCCGTGACGGAAGGGATCGACCGTCGGCAGTCCCATGCGGGCCTCGGTCTCCTCGCAGAGCTTCAGTGCCGCCTCGTCGTCCAGCGCCGAGGTGTTCAGCGATATGCCGACCACCTTGCAATCGGGATTGACGATCCGCGCCATCGACAGCGCCAGGTCCCGAAGCGCCTCCAGCGACGGCAGACGGTAATCCGGCAGGCCCCGCATATGCGGCCGCCCCGGCTCGTCGCAAAGCACCAGCGCATCCGGGTGGCCGCCATGGATCAGTGCCAGCGTCACCCCGGAATAGGAGGCATGGAACAGGCTTCCCTGCCCTTCGATCAGATCCCAGTGATCCGGCTCGTTGTCCGGCGTCAGATACTCGATCGAGCCTGCCATGAAATCGGCGATGACCGCATCGAGCGGCACGCCCTCGCCGGTGATCAGGATACCGGTCTGGCCGGTGGCGCGAAACGTCGCCTTGACGCCCTTTTCCGTCAGCGCCTTTTCCAGGCAGAGCGCGGTATACATCTTGCCGACCGAGCAGTCGGTACCGACGGCGAGCACCCGCTTGCCGGTGCGCGGCCGGCCATTGGCGATCGGATAGGCGACGCTCGGCACGCGCACGTCGTGCAACTGGCGCCCGCGCTCACGCGCCCGCTCGGCCAGTTCCGGCTCGTCGCGCAGCAGGTTGTGCAGGCCGGAGGCGATATCGAGCCCCGCCTCCAGCGCTTCGATCAGCACCGTCTTCCATGCGGGCGAGATGACGCCGCCGCGGTTGGCAACCCCGATCACCAGCGTCTTCACGCCCGCCTCGACGGCTTCGCCGATCGACAGGTCCGGCAGCCCCAGATCGGCCTTGCAGCCCGGCAAACGCAGCTGGCCGACGGCATTGTCGGGCCGCCAGTCGCGAATGCCCTGCGCCACCTTGGCCGCCAGCTTGTCCGGCGCATCGCCGAGAAAGAGAAGATAGGGACGTTCGATCATCTGCCGCTCCTTGGACGGTGCCACCCCGCGCAATATCGGGCGCAAGCCACCGCTCTGGTTTGAAATTCCGGTTCGGTCGCGCGCATACTGGCATGGCTTGGCGGCGAAATCACGGGGGGCCGGCAGACACTCCCCCGCCTTTGCCGCATCGCGCTTCTCTCCGCTGCCACGGCGAATGCCTTGCATGAACGGACGATCCTTTCTATATCGTGCGGGACAGGAACGCGGCGGCACAAGGCCGCCGGCCATGTGCAGGGCCCGGCTTCCGACATGCCCGACCCTTGAGAAGCCCGACCCGCACCCGACGAGACGATCTGCCCGATGAACACGCTGGACTTTGACAAGAGACCCGAAGATACCCGCGTAGTCGTCGCCATGTCCGGCGGCGTCGACTCCTCCGTCGTTGCCGGCCTGCTGAAGGCCGAGGGCTATGACGTGCTCGGCATCACCCTGCAGCTCTACGACCATGGCGCCGCCGTCCACCGCGCCGGCTCCTGCTGTGCCGGCCAGGATATCGACGATGCGCGCCGCGTCTGCGAAACGCTCGGCATTCCCCATTACGTGCTCGACTACGAGCAGCGCTTCCGCGACACGGTGATCAACCCGTTCATGGAAAGCTATATCGCCGGCGAGACGCCGATCCCCTGCGTTGCCTGCAACCAGACGGTCAAATTCGCCGACCTGCTGGCGACCGCGCGCGAGCTCGGTGCCGATGCGCTGGCGACCGGCCACTACATCCGCTCCAAGGCGACGCCGCTGCCCGACGATCCCGGCCACCGCGCGCTTTATCGCCCGATCGACAGCGAACGCGACCAGTCCTATTTCCTGTTTGCCACCACGCAGGAGCAGATCGACTATCTGCGCTTTCCGCTTGGAGAAATGTCGAAGGCCGAGACCCGCAAGCTGGCCGAGGACATGGGCCTCGTCGTCGCCGCCAAGCCCGACAGCCAGGACATCTGCTTCGTGCCGCAGGGCAAATATGCCGACGTGATCACCAAGCTGAAGCCGAATGCGGCGCTGGCCGGCGAGATCGTGCATCTGGATGGCCGGGTGCTCGGGCGTCATGACGGCATCCTGCATTACACGATCGGCCAGCGAAAGGGTCTGGGCGTTGCCACCGGCGAACCGCTCTACGTGATTTATCTCGACGCCCGCTCGCGCCGGGTGATCGTCGGTCCGCGCGAGGCGCTCGAAACCCACCGCGTCTATCTGCGCGACATCAACTGGATCGGCGATGCCACGATCGAGGACGAGGCGCGGGGCGGCTTTGCCTGCTTTGCCAAGGTGCGCTCCACCCGCCCCCCGACGCCTGCGACGCTTCATGCCGACGACAGCGGCATCTATGTCGATCTCGCCGATGGCGAGGCCGGCATCGCGTCGGGCCAGGCCTGCGTGCTCTATTCGGCTCCCGGCCCCGACGCCCGCGTCTATGGCGGCGGCTTCATCGACCGCTCGGAACGGGCAGCCGACGCGGAAGAAGCGCTGAAGAGCCTGCTGGCGACCGCCGCCGCGTAAACCGGCGTTCATCGCGGCGCCTCATCGGCGTGCCCTCCATTGTCCTCGCGCCGGCAGGCAGAGGAACATTGCAGGCACGCCGCATGGTCGCCTGCTCAATCCGGCCAGGTGTCGCTTATCCTCCAGCCGAGTGCGTCCGCGATCCGCCGGCGATAGAGCGTATCGGTCTGCGCCGGTGCGCGGCGGATATAGCGTTCCGTCAGAAACGCCAGCTCGCCTTTGAGCCCCTGCAGATAGGCGATCACCCGTTCGACCGAAGGTACGTCGCCCACCACACCGTGAAACTGCGCCGGAAGCGCCGTCCAGATGACGTGGTCGAGTTTGTGCCTTGCGGCAAATTCCGCCAGGTCGGAGATCCCCGGCGGCACGGGCGCGCCGACGCTCCAGGAACCGATATGCCGGTCAGCGGCATTGCCTTCGCGGCGCCGCAGGGCCTCGCGGGCGGCGGCAAGCTCCATTTTCTGCATCAGTGCCCAGTAGACCCGGATCGGCGCAGCCCCCTCCTGGATGACCAGCGTGATGCGCCCGTCATGCGACATCCGGGTAAACTCGATCCCGATCAGGGGACCGTCGTCATGCCAGGCAGGCACGATCGGCAGATCTCGCGGATCCCAGATCAGCGATCCCCAGCCGAGACAGGCAATCCGCATCTACAGTGTCTCCCGGTCCGAATGGCAGTGGTCGGCAGGAAGGCTAACCCATTGCCGGCACTGCTGTCACGCGGACATTTCCGGGTGCCGAACGCGGCGACAATGCCTGTCGCAGCTGGAGTACCGGCGCCGTCTTGTCCCGGCTGAACGGGGCGCCAAAGACAGGAAAGCCCGGCCGCTTGCGAGCCGTTCGGCGTCAATGACAAATCCCTGCCCACAAAGCCGGATTTTTGCTGCGCCCGCGCTTGACACACAACGCCACCCCGCCCTATAAGCCGCTCATCCTGACGCCGGGCGGTTCCAAAGACCTGCAATCCGGCGCGTGTGGCGGGGTAGCTCAGGTGGTTAGAGCAGCGGAATCATAATCCGCGTGTCGGGGGTTCGAGTCCCTCTCCCGCTACCAAAAATTCATAAATCGCTGTCTTCAAGAAGAGATATCAGAACACTCTATTCTGAATTGAGTTTTCTGACTTTTGGTAGAAAGTTCGAATTTTCAATTTTACAAATCGTTGCCTATGTTGTTTCGCATTGCCTTGGCATCCTGAAATCCGCGGTAGAGGCTCGCGATTTCGCAGTTGTTCGCGGGATCTGCTCCATCAGAATATTTGCGCCGCAGGCGGCACGCTGATAGCCTGACGAGACAGCGTTCAGACGGTGAGATAGTCGTTAAGATCTCGCACCCTCAAAATAGATCGGTGAGTAAATTCATTATTTTTTCTAACGTTTGCTTCAGCGTTTTCGCTGCAGTAACGGATGTTAACAAATTCCCTGCGACACCCGCGCCAATCGATACAATTACACTTCCTATGAAACCTGCAAGATCGAGCAATCCCCTACGTATTTTCGCTAGCCTTTTATTATCTGACGGCTCGCTGCTTGGCTGGGAAGAGAGGGCTTGCTCGATTGATCCAGTGAAGTACTCAGCAGTCTTTCGCGCTGGCTCTGCTAAAACATGTGCTGCTTCGACGCTCTCGAAAGCTGCTATAGCCTTCGATGTGATCATCCCTAAAAGGTCAGCGTTATAGCTATCTTGGCCAAACATTGGGACTGGTAACGATGGTGAAGAAACCGCCGATGGTTGAACAGGCTGCAAATAGGGACGAAGAGCTTCGTGCCTGTCACATAGATTTTCGATCATGTTGCGCGAGCTACCAGGCCAGCTTAGCTCGTCCCCCATTCTAAGATAGAAGCGGAGGTCTGATATGCTATCAGTTAGCGTATACCACGATGCGGGCCGCCGCCTCGCTTGGTTCAAAAAATGGTCGATGTCCAGCCTAATGGCATCGCCAAGATTGTTATCGAGACTGGTGATGGCGCGATTCGCCTTCTCTGCCAGAGTGGCCTGCGCCTCCAGACGTTGCTCAAGATCAAACTCGTCAGTTAGAAGTGGCTTGGCAGTTGGAGGTGCATCCCGAGCGGTAATGCGCCCATCCTCAATGGTGGCAGCAATCGGCGCAGCAGCCACGATTCGCTGATTGATCTCTTCAGGGGTCGGCGGATTTAACTTGTCTCGGATGGCCTGTGATAGCTTGCGATATTCTGGATGAAGCGCGGATCCATCCCAGTTCCGCAAGTCAGCATATTGAGTTTCTGAGAAGCCGTAAGGAAGAGTTACGTCATCCATAAGAACGTGCAGGAGCTTTCCGCCTTTTTGACCAACTGCAGCCTCCTCTGTCACTGCTGTCGAACGCACGCTTTCCTCTGTCCAAAACGTTACGACTGCAGCAGCTTTTTGCAGTTGCTCATCAAGAACAGATCTCCAGTCTGCGCCCGGCGGGAGATCGAAGCACCACCAGACAGGAAACCCCTCCGAAATAAAGAGCTCATGTACTGCTTCTAAACGCTCACGATCCTTCACGCTGAGTGACATTAGGATGAAAAGCGACATCGGCGAATTCGATTTATCGAACTGCCCGTCAATGTCCCAGATGAGATCAACGATACGCCTCTCAATCCGCTCGAGCGCGTCGCCGATAGTCCGCTTCGTCTGATGTGTTGTCGATTCACGTAACGGCTGATACCGCCTTGCCAAACGCAGCGATCCAACCTCCACCCTGAACGTCTTCATACGAAACAGCGCTGCGGCGTCTCCTATCTCATTGGCCAATAGCTTAGCTTCTACCTGACCAATGCGGCCTCCCATTTCAAAGAGGTCACCAATCATTTCTCGCGTAAGCTCGGCTAGATTTTCAGGCGTTACAGGGCTCGAAATTGATCCGTAGCTTGCCTCGTTCAAAACATCTACGAGTTCTAAAATTTGGTTTGAGATACCATTTATTTTACGCACTAAGGGTTGTTCGTTCGGGTCCTGCATATGACATATCGCTTTTGCAGCGCAGTAAATCTGCGAAATTACTCTCGAATCTTTATAGACTTACTTGCGCCCATCGCAATCAATGATGCGACGGCCGATCACACTCACGCAACCAAACCACACATTTTTATTTAAAGAAATAGAGGATCAACAGGTTTTATAATGAAGAGACCTCGCACATATTGAAGGCTGATAGTTTTGCTTGCTCTGGATAGAAATATTGGCTTGTTGGCCTGATCCCGGCTTCGGAGACAGTGAATTAGTGTGTTTTGAATGAAAATGGAGCGACAGAAGGCGGCGAAGCAAGTTCAGCCGCGACTACAAGCCTAAGGCGGTGAGGTTGTCGCGAGAATGCGGGCCCACTTTGTCACACTGACACGACCATCCGGCGTGCCGAAGAAGACGCGCCGCCGCCCCTCCTACCCGCCCCCTCTCAGTCCCCGCCCTTCAAATTATCCGGCGAAAACGCGCTGCCGAAGGGCGAGGCCGGCTTTGCGGGCGCGGCGGGCGCCAGGGTTGCCGGCGCGAGATTGCCGGGGGCGAAGGCGCCGGTGTTGGCGGCGGGGGCGTTGGCGGCTGGAGGTTTTTCGGCAGGTGCGGACGGGGTTGCGGGGCGCTGCTCGTCCTGCAGCTCCTGCTGGTAGGCGCGCTTCATCTCTTCGACATGGGCGATGCAAGCGCTGGAATCATAGGTCTTCACCCAGATGAAGGCGGCGGCGCAGCAGCCGAGCACCAGCGCGGTGATCGTGGCCGGGTGCCGGACGAGGCGGACGAAGGCACGTTCGGTCGTCCCTATCACGGCCGGCCTTGCCGCCCGTGCCTGGCTTCGCTTCCAGGTCTCGAACAGGATGGCGCCGACCAGCGTGAAGCCGACGATGATGACGGCGACCGCCGAGATCGACGGGTCGAGGCCGTAGCGCACCTTCTGCGAGAGCACAGTGGTGAAGGTGGCATCGGCAACGATGGTGAAGACCGTGGTGTTGTAGTTTTCCATCGAAGCAAGGAAGGCAAGCACGGCCGCCGACAGGATTGCCGGCGTCATGAAGGGCAGCAGCACCTTGACGAAGGCCTGGGTCTGGGTGGCGCCCATGTCGAGGGCGGCCTCCGTTAGCGTCGGATCGAAGCGCTGCAGCCGCGACAGGAAGATCAGCATGGAATAGGCGGAGATGAAGGTGACCTGTCCGATGATCGTCAGGAACATGCCGTCATAGAACAGCGAATTGTAGCCGGCATTAAAAAAGGTGCCGAGCCGGTCCCAGAAGATCAGCGTCGACAGGCCGATGACGACACCCGGCATCAAGATCGGCGCGATGAAGATCGCATACAGGATGGAGCGCAGATGCGGTCCGACCTGGCTCAACACCATGGCCGCCGCAAGCCCGATCGGCACGGCGACGACCATGACGCCAAGACCGATGATGAAGGAGGTGCCGAGGCCGGTCAAAAGCTTTTCGTCGGATGCCAGCTTGTGGAACCAGTCGGCCGTCAGGCAGTCCCAGGGCGAGATGCGGGGAAAGCCGGAGGAGTTGAAGGCTGTGACGATCATCACCAGCAGCGGGCCAAACAGATAGAGGAAGAATAGTGTGAGGTAGAAGGCGCCGGTCGGCCCGAAGGATCGTTGTGCGCTCATCGACCGATCTCCGCGATCGAGACCTTGAAGACGCGCATGACCAGCAGCACGAAGCTGATGCAGAGGATCAGCAGGATCACCGCATAGGCCGAACCGCGCGGCCAGTTGCCGCCGCTGTTGAACCACTGGTAGACGATCTGGGTGAACCAGAGGCTCGAAGGACCGCCGAGGATCTGCGGGGCTGCCAGCGCGCCGGCCGTCAGCATGAAGACCATGGTCGCGCCCGAGGCGATGCCCGGCTTGGCATAGGGAATGACGACGCGGCGATGCACCTGCCACCAGCTGGCCCCCATGTCGCGGGCGGCCTCGATCTGGTTGCGGTCGAGGCTCTCGATCGCGTTGTAGAGCGGGAAGATCATCAGCAGGATGTAGGCATAGGCAAGCCCCGCATAGAGCGCGACATTCTCCCCGATGAAATCGATCGGCGTATCCCAGATGCCGATCCCCATGCCGAGGCTGTTGATCACGCCGGTGGCGCCGAACAGGATGCGGAAGGCGAAGGCGCGCAGGATCTCGTTCACCCAATAGGGCACGATGAGGGCCAGGATCAGCAGCCGCTTGGTGCCGCCATCGGCCGACTGCGCCAGCAGGAAGGCGACGGGATAGCAGATCAGCAGATCGAGGATGGTGACGAACACCGCAGCAACCAGCGTCTTGAGCAGGACGGCGATATCGAGCACATTGTAGCTGCTGCCGCCCATCTCGTTGCCGAGCGCGAAATACCGGTACTGTTCCAGCGTGTAGACATCCTCCGGACCGCCGATCTTCGGCGGTGGAAGGTTATGGCGGAAGGAAAAGTCGAACATGGTGAGCTGCGGCAGCACCACCAGCACGAAGATCCAGATCGTTACCGCGGTCAGCAGGTAGATGGCGACCGGCAGGCCGTTGCGGCTGGCAAAGCCCGAGAAGAAACCGGTGATCTTGCCCATCCCGGCCTCCTCAGACGCTGGCCAGATGGCCGACGGGAAGCGCCGTCGCCAGCTCCGGCGCGAACGCGATCGACACCGCGCCGCCCGGAACGGAGGGCTGTCCGCCGCCGTTGCCCTGCCCCTGCCCGACCTGCGTCACCCGCAGGTCCCGCTCGCCGCAGCGGACGATCAGATGGCGCACCTGCCCCTCGAACTCCTCGCGCACCACGGCGGCGTCGAAGCGGTTGACGCTGTCGCCGGGCCCGAGAGCAATGCTTTCGGGACGGACGAAGACGTGACATGCCTCGCCGACCTTCAGCTTCGCCCCGCGGCCAACCGCCGCCACGACGGCAGGCGTGCCGAGACCGAGATCGACGGTCAGGCGTGTGCCGTCATTTTCCAGCACCGTGCCGGAGAGCGCGTTGTTTTCGCCGACGAAACTGGCGACGAAACCGGTGGCCGGATGGTCGTAGACGGTTCTGGATTCGGCCACCTGTTCGATCCGCCCGCGGCTCATCACCGCGACCCGGTCCGACATGGTCAGCGCCTCGCCCTGGTCGTGGGTGATGTAGATGAAGGTGAGGCCGACCTGCTGCTGGATGGCACGCAGTTCGCGGCGCATATGCTGGCGAAGCTTCAGATCGAGCGCCGAAAGCGGTTCGTCGAGCAGCAGGATGTCGGGTTCGACGGCCAGCGCGCGGGCGATCGCCACGCGCTGACGCTGGCCGCCGGAGAGCGCACTCACCTTCTTGTCGCCCTGCCCCGGCAGCGCAATGAGTTCGAGCAATTCGTCGGCGCGCTTGCGCCGCGTCTTGCGGTCGATGCCGCGAACCTCGAGCGGAAAGGCGATGTTGTCGGCGACCGACATCAGCGGGAAGAGTGCCAGATTCTGGAAGATCAGCGCGGTCGGGCGCTTGTTCGGCCCGATTCCCCGCATGTTCTTGCCGCCGATGCGGATCTCGCCCCAGCTGGGTTCCTGAAAGCCGGAGATGCAGCGCAGCAGCGTGGTCTTGCCGCAGCCCGAGGGCCCAAGAAACGAGAAGAACTCGCCCCCATGAATGGTCAGATGGGCGTCATCGACGGCGGTATAGTCACCGAAACTCACCGAGACATGGTCAAGCGTGATGTCTTTGGTCATCCAACACTCCAGGAAACCGAAAGCGGTCGTGATCGGGCGCGGACATCGTCCGGCCGGAGGCTGCCTCGGACTTCCCCGGCACCGTCATGCGGCCGCCGGGGAAGCATGAAGCATCAGGCCGAGACGAACTTGTTGGTGAACTCGGTGCGGGCGTCGGCATACCATTGCGGCTCCGCCGGCCAGGGGTTGAGCTTGGCCAGCGCATCGCCCGGATAGGCTTCGGCGAAGTTCTTGGAATAGGCCTCACCGGCGAATTTTTCGGCCCCGATGACCGGCGAATTGTAGCCGTGGTGATCGATGGCTTCGCCGGCATATTCCGGATTGAACGCGTATTTCAGGAATTCGTAGATCTGGTCGGTGTTTTCCGCACCGGTCGGCAAGGCCATGCCGTCGACCCAGGCGAGAGCGCCTTCCACGGGTGCGGCATAGGTTACCGGCTCGCCGGCGGTCTTCAGCGCCAGCGGCGGCCCGTCCCAGGTCTGGCCGACGATGACGCCCTCGTTCATCAACCCGTTCTTCTGGCTGTCGGCGTCGTTCCAGATCAGCTTGATGTTCTTCTTGCGGGCAATGCACCAGTCGGTGATCTTGGTCCAGATCGGCTGCATGGCTTCGGGGGACTCGTAGGCCTTCCAGACCGAGCCCGGCTCCAGCTCGCCGAACGTTTCCATGTAGAGGCCGGCGCCGAGCAACATGGAATGGCCGCGGCCCATGGTCTTGCCGGCGTTCTCATCCTTCCAGACATCGCCATAGCTCGGCTGTGCGCCCTCAGGCTTGAACTTGTCGGTCCGCCAGCCGATGCCCTCGGTGCCCCAGATATGCGGCACCCAGTAGATGTCGCCATCGGTAAAGGCCCAGTCGGTCGAGCCGATCTTCGCCATCGCCGGGTTGAGCTTGTCGATATCGACCTTCGACATGTCGAAGGGCTGGAGGATTTCGAGCGGCTTCCACTGCAGCGAGCGGTTATTGGTCGGCGAGACGATGTCGAAGCCGCGACCCTTGGTCGCCTTCATCTTGTTGATGATTTCCTCGTTGGAGCCGATGCCGGTGTAGTTCACCTTGATGCCGGTGCCGTCCTGAAAGGTCTTCAGGAAGCTTTCCGGCAGATAGTCGGACCACATGAGAATGTTGATCTCGCCCGAGGAGGCGAGCGCCCTGGAGCTGATGACGGCCGGCATGGCGAGTGCGGTAGCCGCCAGGGCGCCGCCCTTCAGCACCTGACGCCGGCTGATGCCAGCCTTTACGATGGTATCGGTCATGGAAGTTCCCCTTTTGGCTTTTACGGCCTTTTCAATTCTTTAGCGGGACTGGAGGAGAAGCTTTCAATGCCGCCCCGATCTATCCCGCACTGCAAAATAAAGGACAGGAACATCCGGCGGCATAGAGCCAAGGCCGGCTTTCTATGGTGCCAGTCCCCGATCTGGCACCCTCAGCCCAAAGCATGGGCAATCCATGCGCCAGCCTCCCTGCCCGCACGCCCTATCCATGGCCGGGGATGAGTTCGCCCAGCAGCGTCAGTCCCTGCTCGATCCTGCGGTCCGCAATTGCGGTGAAGCCGAGCCTGAAGGTGCGAAGGCCGGCTTCGGGATCGTCGAAAAAGATGTCGCCGGCCTCGATCAGCACGCCTCTTTCGCGGGCAGAGTGCACAAGCTGGCGGCTGTCGAGACCGGCCGGCCCCTCGATCCAGAAGCTCTTGCCGCCCGGATCGCGGCGCCATCGACATGTCGGCAGCAGCAAGGGCAGCCGATCGACAATCATCTGGGCGCGCCTTCTGAGGATCGCGCCGGTCTGCTGCAGATGAAGACGGTAATGGCCGAGCGCGATGAAGGTCGCGAGCACCCGCTGGTTGTTGGTCGGCGGATGGCGCAGCAGCATGCGCCTGAGCACCCGCAATTCGTCGATCACCGGCCGGGGGGCCACGATGTAGCCGATGCGCAGGCCGGGCGCGAGTGCCTTGGAAAAACTGCCGACATAGATCACCCGGCCGGTTTCATCGAGGCTCTTCAGACACGGCGTCTCGGGCTCGCCATCCAGCATCAGATCGGCCTCGTAGTCGTCCTCGACCAGGATGACCTTGTCGCGGTCCGCTGCCGCAAGCAGTGCCCTGCGTCGGTCGAGCGGCATGACGGCGGTGGTCGGGCATTGGTGGCCGACGGTCAGGAAGGCGATATCGCAGCGGGAAAACACCGGGTCCGGCAAGACCCCGTGCCTGTCCATGGACAGAAGCCGGGTATCGTCCGTCGCAAGCCGCACCATGTTGCGCATGTCGGGATAGCCCGGATTCTCGATGCCGACGGCCGTCTGCCGGCCGACGAAAAGCTGCACCAGCATGGAAAGCGCCTGCTGCGAACCGATGGTGACGATCACCTCGCCAGGATCTGCAAATATGCCGCGCTTGGGCAGCACCTGCACGCGCAATTGCTCGACAAGATCCGGATCGTCATCGTCGATCTGGTCGCCGGCCCAGCCATTGATCTCCTTGACGCTCGAGGTTGCCCGGATCGCCTCGCGCCAGTTGTTGGTCGGGAAAATGCCGGGATCGAACTGGCCGAACAGGAAGGGATAGGGATAGTCGAACCAGTCGCGCGGCTTGTCGATCTGGCGCAACGCCGAGGGGCGGACGGCAAAGGCAGGCGTCCATTCGTCGGCACTGGTTTTCACCGTTTCCAGGCTCGGCAAGCTGTGCGGCCGCCCGCTCGCGACGAAAATGCCGCTGCGTTCGCGCGACACCAGAAACCCCTCGTCGATCAGCAGCTGATAGGCGGCCGTGACCGTGTTGCGGGCAACCCCCAACAGGCTCGCCAGTTGCCGGCTCGGCGGCAGGCGGGTGCGTTCCGTCAGCGTCCCGGTTTCGATCCCGTACACGATGGTACGACGGATCTGGATGCTCAGCCCCTGGCCGTCGCGATCGAGTTCGGCAAACAGCCGTTGCCAGACGATATCGGGATGCGCACGCGGCGCCATGATCCTTTGAAAGTTCATGACTATTCCGAAGCAAGAAACGCGCCAGACCCCGCAAGGGCTCGGTCTTGTGATGTGCGGTTGCTTCGGTCTTGGCGCCTCGCCTCCTTTTCGCCAGACGAATCAGACTGATGGCCGGCCTGCCCTGCAACCGGACGACGCCATCCCTCATGCTGAACCTGCCCCTCCCCGGACTATTCGCTGCTCTGCTCTTCGCCATCGCCGCCAGTCCCGCGCAGGCCATCGACCTTTGCGATGGCGGAGACCGGGCGGCGCGCAAGGTCACCTGCCTCGTCGATGGCGATACAGGCTGGGAAAAGGGAAAGAAGTGGCGGATGACGGGCATCGACACACCTGAGACCTTTCATCCCGAATGCCCCCGGGAAAAGCAGATCGGCATGGCCGCGACGAAGCGGCTGCAGGTTTTGATGAGCCGTGGCTATACGCTGAAGGACGAGGGCAAGAAGGGCTACTATCACCGCGAACTGGTCAGCGTGATACTGGCGGACCGACGCGACGCCGGTGAGGTGCTGATCAGGGAAGGACTGGCCCAGCCCTGGCCGAACAAAGGTAACATCTGGTGCGATGGCCGCGGCGGGGGTTCCAGCGGGGGCAGCTGAGCGGCGGACTGTGCTGTAACAGTTCCACCGGCTGGTGGGGCCTATCCAGCCTCCGGCTTGCCGTTCTTCTCCACCAGCACCGCACGCTCCAGCATGAAGCGTTCCGCCTCGCCCATATGCTCGCGCATCAATTGCCGGGCGCGCTCCTTGTCGCCGGCCTTCAGCGCCTTCAACAGCCGAACCTGGTAGTTGATACCGCTTTCCCGCATCCACCAGGGCGTCGGCTCCAGATAGATCGCCCGGCATTCGGTCTTGTCGCGCAACAGGCTGAGCAGGAAAGTACAGACGAAGCCGAGCAGGCGGTTGCGGCTCATCCGCGCCAGACCGGTGTGGAAGTCGAGTTCGGCCAGCCGCTGGCGATATTCGTCGGCCGCCGATGTCGGTTCGTCCTCGTAGAGATGGATCTGTGCCTGCAGCTGCACCAGCTGTGCCGGCGTCAGCTCTCCCGCCAGATCGGCGACGATCTCGGGCTCCAGCAGTTTGCGCAGGGCATAGATGTCGGAAATCGAAGGGGCATCCGAGAGGAAGAAATTGTCGAGCAGGCGGATCGCGTCGTCAGCCGAGACCTGGGACACGAAGATGCCGCCGCCCGGTCCGGTCTTGGAGCTCACCAATCCCTGGAACTCCAGCACCTTCAGCGCTTCCCGACAGGTGCCGCGCGAGACGCCGAGCTTTTCCGGCGAGATCCAGTCGGCCGGCACCCGGTCGCCGGTCTTCAGGCCGGTGGTAACGATCGCTTCGCGGATCTGGTCGGCGAGGATATCGGGCCGCTTGCGACGCCTGGCCAGAACGGCCGGCGGCGCATCGAGGATCTCGGCCTCGCGCTCTTGCTTCATGGATTTAACGGGTCTCTTCATGCGGATGATAGCACGCGGCCAGATGATCGGCAGAGGCCTGCCCCTCGTCAAGGCCGGGCACCCGGGTTTTGCACATATCCGTGGCGCGCGGGCAGCGGGCATAAAAGGCGCATCCCGGCGGCGGATGATAGGGATCCGGCAATTCGGTATTGGTGTCTTCCGGGATCAGCGACTTGCGCCCGGGAACCGGCGCCGAGCTCAAGAGCAGATGGGTATAGGGATGCCGCGGGTTGGAGAACACTTCCGCTGCCGGTCCGATCTCGACGATCCGGCCGAAATACATCACCGCCACCCGGTCGCTGATGCTTTCGACCACGGAAAGGTCGTGGCTGATGAACACATAGGTAAGGTCGAAATCCCGCTTCAGGCCGTCGAGGATGTTGAGGACCTGCGCCTGCACGGAAACGTCCAGCGCCGAGACCGGCTCGTCGAGAATGATCAGCTCTGGATCGGCGGCCAGCGCCCTTGCAATGCCGATGCGCTGCGCCTGCCCGCCGGAAAATTCGTGCGGGTAGCGATCGAGGAACTCAGGCGCAAGATTGACCGCCTCCATGATCTCGGCCAGCCGCCTTTGCCGCGCCGGCGCATCAAGCTTCAGCAGATGGATCAGCGGCGCTTCGAGAATGGTGCGGATGGTCTTGCGCGGATTGAGCGAGGCGACGGGGTCCTGGAAGACATATTGCACCTTGCGGGCAAGCGCCCGGTGATCGGTCCTGGCACGCGCCACCAGATCCTCGCCGGCAAGCGCGATAGTGCCGCCGGTCGGCCGGTCGAGACCGACGATCAGGCGCGCCAATGTCGACTTGCCGCAACCGCTTTCGCCGACCACGCCCAGCGTTTCGCCCTTGGCGACCGAGAGGTCCACGCCCTGGACGGCGTGTACCGCGGGCTTCACCTTGCCGAACAGGGTCTTGCCGCCGCCGAAACGGCGCTCCACCGAGGTGATTTCGAGCAGCGTCCTAGACATCGGCAGTCTCCCGGTTGACGGGATGCAGGCAGCGCACGCTCCGTCCCGTGCCAAGCGGCGCCATCGGGATTTCGCCCTTGCGGCAGTCCGGTTCTACCCGCGGACAGCGATCGGCAAAGGCGCAACCGGGCGGCAGCCGGTTGACCACCGGCGGACGGCCGGCAATTGCATCAAGCCTGCGGCCCGGTTCGCCCAGCGCCGGCACGCAGGCGATCAGCTTTGCGGTATAGGGATGGGCGGGTGCTGCCAAGATCTCCTCGGTGGTTCCGGTCTCGACGATCTTGCCGGCATACATCACCGCCACCCGGTCGCAGATCGCCGAGACGACGCCGAAATCGTGGGTGATGAACAGGATCGCGACATTGTGCTCGCGGCGCAGGGTGGCGAGCAATGACAGCACCTGCGCCTGCACCGTCACATCGAGCGCGGTTGTCGGTTCGTCGGCGATGATCATCTTCGCGTCGTTCGACAGCGCCATGGCGATGCAGACGCGCTGGCGCATGCCGCCGGACAGTTCATGCGGAAAGGCCTTCAGCCGCTCGCGCGGATTGGGGATACGGACCATGGCCAGCAGGTCCACCGCCCTGTCCTCGGCCTCCTTCCGGGACACCGGCTGATGCGCCTGGATCGCCTCGATCAGCTGGTCACCGACGGTAAACAGCGGGTGCAATGTCGAGAGCGGGTCCTGGAAAACATGCGACACGGTCGAGCCGCGCAGCCGGCGGATCTCCTCGTCCGACATCGAGAACAGATCGTCCCCTTGCAGCAGCGCCGCGCCGCCGACGATTTTCCCGGGTGGCGTCGGCACCAGCCCCATGATCGACATCGCGGTCACCGACTTGCCCGATCCGGATTCCCCGACGATGCCCAGACATTCCCCCTGCTTCAGCTGCAGGTCGACGCCGCCGACCGCCTTGTAGATATCGCCGCCGATGTGAAATTCGGTGCGCATGTCGCGCATGTCGAGCGTCATGTCGGGCGTTGCGGCAATCTGCGGCACCGTCTCGCGCATCACGGCGGTGCGGGCGACCGGCCGGGTCAGGGCGCCGGATTTCAGCCGCGGGTCCAGCACGTCGCGCACGCCGTCGCCGAGCAGGTTGATGCTCATCACCAGCACGAAGATCATCAGGCCGGGCACGATCGAGACATGCGGCGCGGTGAACAGGATCTTGCGCCCCTCCCCCAGCATCGAACCGAGATCGGCCTGCGGCGGCTGGGCGCCGAGGCCGAGAAAGGAGAGGCCCGCGGTTTCCAGGATCATCCAGCCGATCGTCGTCGACATGGTGATGATGATGATCGGCAGCACATTGGGCAGGATTTCGAGAAACAGGATCTGCGTGTGCGACTTGCCCGAGAGCCGCGCGGCATCGACGAATTCGCGCCGCGACAGGCCAACCGTGATGCCGCGGATATTGCGGGCGAAGAACGGAATGTTGACGACCGCGATCGCGTAGAGCGCGTTGAGCAGCCCCGGCCCGAGCGCCGCGACGATGGCAAGCGCCAGCAGGATGTAGGGAAAGGCCATCACCATGTCGATGCCGCGCATCAGCGCGCTGTCCACCCGCCCGCCGGCATAGCCGGCGACAAGCCCGATCAGCGAACCGAAAAAGGCGGCGATCAGGGTTGCCGATATGCCGACCGCCAGGCTGACGCGCGTGCCCCAGATAAGGCGGGACAGAATGTCACGACCGAGCGCATCCGTACCGAGCAGATGGCCGTCGGCCAGCACCGGCAGCAAACGGTCGGCCGGCGCGGTGGCGTTGGGGTCGGCGAGCGGCAGGATCGGCGCGGCAATCGCCAGCAGGATCGCGATCGCCAGCACGGCAAGGCCTGCCGATGCGAGCGTGTTGTTGGCCAGCAGCCGCCAGGCGCCGGGCCGGTTTTTCGGGCGGGCCACCTGCGGCTTCGTCTCCGCCATCGTATCGGCCATCAGCGTAACCTCGGATCAAGAATGGTCTGGATCACGTCGACCAGCAGGTTGAACAGCACATAGGCGGTCGCCACCACCAGCACGCCGCCCTGCACCAGCAGGAGATCGCGCGTCGAGATCGCCTTCACCAGCATCGAGCCGATGCCCGGCCACTGGAACACCGTCTCGATATAGACGGCGCCGCCGAGCACGAAGCCGGCCTGGATGCCGATCACCGGGATGACGCTGACGAGCGCCGCCTTGAAGGCGTGTTTGTAAATGACCTTGCGCTCGGTGAGCCCCTTGGCGCGCGCGGTGCGGATATAATCCTGCCGCAGCACCTCCAGCATCGAGGTGCGCGTCAGCCTGGCGATCACCCCGGTTGCCACGACCGCGAGGGTGAAAGCCGGCAGCGCCAGATGATGGAGCAGGTCTAAGAGATCGCCGCCGCCATAGATGGCGTACATGCCGCTTGGCGGAAACAGCCGCACCTTCACGGCAAAGACCAGAATGAGCAGAAGGCCGAGCCAGAAAGACGGCATGGAAATGCCGATCAGCACGACGAAAGTGATCGCCTTGTCGGCGAAGCCATACTGGCGCACGGCAGAGACGATGCCGGCAAGCAGGCCGAAGACCGAACAGAGGACCAGTGCGGGGCCGGCGAGAATGAGCGTTGCGGCGAAGCGCTCCAGCACCTCGTCGATCACCGGTCGGTTGAGCGTATAGGACCGGCCAAAATCGCCCTGCAGCATATTGCCGAGCCAGATGAAATATTGGCTGACGAGCGGCTTGTCGAGGCCGAGCTGCTGGTTGAGCTTGGCGACATTGTCAGGGGTGGCATAGGAGCCGAGAATGGCGAGTGCCGGATCGCCGGGGATCATCGCCATGATGACGAAGACGATGATCGACAGTCCGAAGATGACGGGTATGGCGGCGACGAGCCGTTTTGCGATATAGGCGGCCATGCTCCCGGTCCTTGTTGGCGAGGCTCAGGGCTCCCCGACGAACCGGGAAGCCCCTCAATAGTCAGCAGCTCAGGGCTTGGAGACCTTCTGCAGCATCAGGAAGAAGGACGGCTGCAGCTTGAAGTCGGCGACGCCGGCGCCGGTTACTGCATTCTGCTTCCAGTTGGCGACGAAGACCCAGGGCGCGTCGTCCTTCACGATCTGCTGCATTTCCTTGTAGAGCTTGGCACGCTCGGCCTGGTCGGTCGACTGGCGGGCCTTTTCCAGGAGGTCGTCGACCTTCGGGTTCGAATAATAGCCCGAGTTGAAGCCGCCCTTGTCGGGTAGCGCTTCCGACCGCAGCGCCAGGAACGGCAGGGTATCCGGGTCGTTGGTCATCCAGGCCATCTCGGCCATGTCGGCCTTGTCCTCGAGGCCGGGGTTCACCTTGCCGAGGAAGGTGTTCCACTCATAGGTCTCGATCTTGACCTTCATGCCGACGGCTTCGAGATCGGCCTGGATGGCGGTTCCCATGGCCATCGGGTCGAGCATGCCGGAGCCGCCTTCGGTGACGTAGAAGGTCAGTTCCTTGCCGTCATAGCCGGCGTCTTTCAGCAGCGCCTTGGCCTTGTCCGGATCGTAGGGATAGGGCTGCAGCTTCTCGTCATAGGCCCAGGCAAAGGCCGGCGGCGTCGGGCCGGCCGCGACATCGGCCGTACCCTGCAGGATATTGTCGACGAGCGCCTTCTTGTTGATCGCGTAATTGGCGGCCTGCCGGATCTTCTTGTCGGCGAAGGGACCTTCCTTGGTGTTGAGGATCAGGAACCAGAGATGCGGCCCGGCCTGCTCGTAGACCTTGAAATTTCCATCGTCGCGAAACTGCGCCAGATTGTCCGGCGGCACCTCGACCATGACATCGAGCCCGCCTGCCATCATTTCGGCGACCCGCGTATTGGCGTCGGTGATCGGCCGGAACACCACGGCTTCCAGCGGCGGTGCGCCGTCCCAGTAGTCCTCGTTGCGGGTGATCACCACCTTGGAATTGGATTCCCACTCGGCGAACTTGAACGCACCGGTGCCGCTCGGATGGCGACCGAAATCCTTGCCGTACTGCTTCACCGCCTCCGGCGAGACGATCAGGCCGGTCGGGTAGGCAAGGTTGGACAGGAAGGGTGCGTAAGGGTCGGAGAGATCGAATTCGACGGTCAGGTCGTCGATCACCTTCACCTCCTTCACGGTGGAGAAGAAGAAGGCGAGCGGAAACGGTCCCGTATCGTGCTGCGGATGGTCTTCCTTCAGCATGCGATCGAAATTGAACTTCACCGCTTCGGCATTGAACGGCGTGCCGTCATGGAAGGTCACGCCTTCCCGCAGCTTGAAGGTATAGGTCTTGCCGTCATCGGAGATGTCCCAGCTCTTGGCGAGCGATGGCTCGACCTCCAGAGTGCCGTCCTTGTAGCGGACCAGGCCGTCATAGAGATTGACCAGGATGCGGAAGTCGTTGACCGCCGTGTCGGCGGCCGGATCGAGCGATTTGGGTTCGGCGATCTGCCCGACGATCAAAACATTGGGCGGCGTCTGGCTGAAGGCCGGCGCTGCAAAGAGCAGAGAAGCCGCGGTCAGGGCCGCAGCGAGAAGCGTCTTCATGTCGTGTTCCCCTCATAATGGCGCTTGCCTCAATTAACTATGCAAAAATCCCGGATGACAAGTATTTATCATGATAAATTTGCCTCTCCAGCGAATTCGCTCATAATTTATGCACATCGAATTGACTGAGATATCGAAGGGGCACTCAATGACCAGCAAAACGGCAGAGATCAATTCCGCGCGGCTGAAGGCCCTGCTCGACGGGGTGAACGCCTTCGGCGCCAATCCTGCGACCGGCGGCTTCAACCGCCCCGGTTTCTCGGATGCGGACATGGCGGTACGCGACTGGTTGGCCGGGCAGATGGAGACGGACGGGCTGGCCGTCAGCCGCGACCAGGCCGGCAATCTCTTCGGCAGACTCGGCCCGGCAGAGGGCGCGTGCGTGATGGCGGGCTCCCATCTCGACACGGTGCCGGAGGGCGGCGCCTTCGACGGGGCGCTGGGGGTCGCAGTCGCGCTCGAATGCGCGCGCGCCATCCGCGACGCCGGGCTTGCGCTTGAAACCCCTCTCGTCGTCGTCGCCACATCGGAGGAAGAGGGCCGGTTCGGCGGCATGCTCGGATCCCAGACGATCAGCGGTCGCGTCACGCCGGACTGGATCAGGACGGCCGAAGACGCCGACGGCGTCCGGCTCGCCGACGCCGTGCGGGCACAGGACCTTGATCCTTCACGCCTTGGCGAAGCGGCCTGGCCGGCCGGCAGCATCAAGGCCTTCCTCGAACTGCATATCGAGCAGGGTCCGGTGCTGGAGAGCGAGGGACTGCCGATCGGCATCGTCGACGCGGTGTCCGGCGTGCTGGTGCTCGGCGTCACATTCCGGGGAACTGCCAACCATTCCGGCACGACGCCGATGCATCTACGCGCCGACGCCTTTCTCGGCCTTGCCGAAACCGGCAGCGCCATTCGCGGCGTGATCGACAGGGTCGGCTCTGACCAGTCGCGCGTCACCATCGGCAAGGTCGATCTGAAACCGAATTTTCCGCACACGATTGCCGGGGAAGCCGAGTTCACCATGATCATCCGCGATACGTCGGCGAAGGTCATGGCGGACCTGCGCGGCGAAATCGAAACGGCCATCCGGCAGGCGGCGATGAGCCATGGCCTGGCCTTCGATATCGAGGAACGCAGCCATCTGCCGCCGATGGCCCTTGATGCCGGCGTGCGCGATGCTATCGTTGCGACGGCAACCCGCCTGAACCTTCCCCACCGGATCATGCCGTCGGGCGCCGGACACGATGCCCAGACCATGCAGGCCTTTTGCCCGGCCGGCCTGATCTTCGTGCCGAGCCGCGGCGGCATCAGCCACGCGCCCGAGGAATGGACCGACTGGCCCCATATCGAAAAGGGCGCCGAACTGATGTTGAACACGATCTGCCGGCTGACAGGTGCTGCGGATCGAAGCCTCTGAAGGACAAGAGACCTGATGTGCAAGCAATGCGGCTACACCATCCACTCGGCACAGCACCATTTCGGCTGGGACAATGCGCTCAGCCCCGCCGAACGCGTCACGCCCGGCTCGACCATCCGGTTCGAATGCCTCGACGCCTCGGGCGGCTATCTCACCGCGCACAGCACGCTGGACGACCTGATCGCGCTTGATTTTTCCAAGACCAACCCGGTCTCCGGTCCGATCTATATCGAGGGTGCCGAACCCGGCGATGCGATCAAGGTGACGCTGGAAAGCTTCAAGCCCTCCGGTTTCGGCTGGACCGCCAATATTCCCGGCTTCGGGCTTCTGGCCGACCAGTTCGAGGACCCCGCGCTGACGCTCTGGAGCTATGACGCGACAGGGCTCACCCCTGCCCTGTTCGGCGACCATGCGCGCGTACCGCTGAAGCCGTTTACAGGCACGATCGGCCTGGCGCCCGCCGAACCCGGCCAGCACTCCGTCATCCCGCCGCGCCGCGTCGGCGGCAATCTCGACATCCGCGATCTCTCGGCCGGTGCCGAACTCTATCTGCCGGTGGAGGTTGCAGGCGCGCTGTTTTCGGTCGGCGACACCCATGCAGCCCAAGGCGACGGCGAGGTCTGCGGCACGGCGATCGAAAGTCCGATGGAGGTCGTGCTGACGCTCGATCTGGTCAAGAACGCCAATCTGAAAATGCCGCGCTTCACCACGCCCGGCCCCGTTACCAACCACCTCGACGCCAAGGGCTACGAGGTGACGACCGGTATCGGTCCGGATCTGATGGCGGGCGCGCGCGATGCCGTCTCCGGCATGATCGATCTTCTCTCGGCGCGCTACAAGTTGTCGCCGGTCGATGCCTACATGCTGGTCTCCACCTGCGGCGACCTCAGGATCAGCGAGATCGTCGACGCGCCGAACTGGGTGGTGTCCTTCTATTTTCCGCGTTGCGTCTTCGAATAAACCTTCAAGTCCGCCGGCCGACCGCGGTCTTCAGGACTGCGGTCCGAGTTCCTCGTTCTCGATATCCGGCGTCAGCGCCTGCTCGGCCTCCACCGTCTTCTGCCGGGTAAAGCCCTTGATGCCCTCGGCCGTTGCCTCGAAGTCGCGCTTGATCGTCACCGGGCTCGAGACATAGGCGGTCACCAGTTCGGAGAGCGAGCGCAGCGCATGCATATGGATGCGCTCATAGCCATGCGAGGCGTCGACACCGAAGGTGATCAGCGCCGTGCGCACATCGGCGCCGGCCTCCAGCGCGCTTGCCGAATCCGACCGGTAATAGCGAAACACGTCCTTCTGGTAGCGGATATCGTTATCCCGGCAGAGTTCGACCAGCCGCTTCGTCAGGTGATAGTCGAACGGCCCGGTCTGGTCGGCCATGGCGATCGTCACGCCGAATTCGGAGGAATTCTGCCCCGGCGCCGACGTACCGTTGTCGATCGCCACCATCGAGGCGACGTTCGGCGTCAGGATCGAGGCCGCGCCGACCCCGACCTCTTCTGCGATGGTGAACAGGAAGTGGATGTCGACCGGCGTCACCGCATGTTCCTGCTGCAGCGCCTTGAGCGCTGTCAGGGCGACCGCGACGCCCGCCTTGTCGTCGAGATGGCGTGAGACGATGAATCCGTTATCGATGAATTCCGGCTGCGGGTCGATGGCGACGATATCGCCGATATCGATCTGCAGCCGTTCGAGATCAGCCGCGTCGCGAGCCATGGCATCGACCCTGAGTTCGACATAGTCCCAGCCGACCGGCAGCGTGTCGACCTCGTCGTTGAACGTATGGCCGGACGCCTTCAGCGGCAGGATGGTGCCACGATAGGCCCCCTTCTCGGCAAAGATCGTCGCCCGCGCCCCCTCGGCGAAACGGGCAGACCAGTGACCGACCGGCACGAGGGCCAGACGGCCATTGTCCTTCAGCGCCTTGACCTGCGCCCCCAGGGTATCGAGATGGGTGACGATGGCGCGGGCTCCCTCCCGACGGGACCCCTGGCGCACCACGCGGATCGCCCCGCGCCGCGTCAGTTCCGCTTCGAGCCCCATCTTCTCGAGCTCGCGCGTGACGAAGCGGACAACCGTGTCGGTATAGCCCGTCGGACTGGGGATCGAGAGCAGTTTGCCCAGGGTCTCCAGCAGGTAGTCGGTGTCGATCGGCAGGCGCGTCATGTCTCCCCCAGAAAAAAATTAGAAGTCCTTATACAGTGTAGGGACTGAGCCTGCCGGTGAAAGGGGCAGACCGATATTTCTCGTTCGTCGTCCCCGACCGATTGCCGTTTTGCAACGCCATGGACGCCTGTCTCCGCCCGGTGCGCCGATCTCGGCAAAGGGGCAGGCGCAACAACCGAGCACTCACTTGCGGAAGCGAGTCCGCACGTCCGGAACATGCCTCAATGGCGCTCTTGCCGCTTCGGCCAGGTGAAGCGGAATGTCGTGCCGGCGCCTTCCTCCGAATGCACGCGGATCGTGCCGCCGAAGAGTTCGATGTGCTTCTTGACCACGGCGAGCCCCATGCCGCTGCCTTCCACCTGGTCGCGCGGCCGCAGGGTCTGGAACATCTTGAACACCGTCTCGTGATAGGCGGGCGCAATGCCCGGCCCGTCGTCGCTGACGGTGAAGACGAAGAAGCTCGCGGTTTCCTCCGCGCCGATCGAGACCGTACCCTGTTGCTTGTCGTGATGCTTCACCGCATTGGAGACGAGGTTCAGGAAGATCTGCTGCAGCGGCATGCGGTGCAGTTGCAGGTGGTCGAAGGCCGGGGAAACTTCGATGCGAAACGCCTCCGGCAGATTGAGCAGCGCGGTCACGTCGCGCATCAGCGTCTCGCCGCTGATCTTTTCGTGGTAGCGCTCGTCATCCAGCCGGTTGATCCGGGCATAGTCGAGAAGATCGTCGAGCAGCCGCTCCATGCGCTGCACCCTGCCCCGCAGAAGGCCCATGTTTTCTGTAATCTCTTCCGTCAGGTCGTCGCCCAGATCCTCCTCGATCCATTTGGAGGCATTGTCGATGACCCGCAGCGGCGCCTTCAGATCGTGGGCCGCGACATGGGCGAATTCCTCCAGTTCGCCATTGGAGCGGACCAACTTGTCGATCAGTTTCTCGCGCTCCGACAGCAACCGGTTGAAGGCACGCGAGAGTTCACCGATCTCGTCGTTCTCTCCCTCCGGCAGTTCGAGCCTCCCGCTCGCCCCATCCGCACCGCGGATCGTCTCGGTCATCTGCGCCAGGCGGCGGGTCAGTAGCGTGCCGAAGGCGAAGGCGGCCAGGAGCGAGATGGCGACAAGGACCGTGCCAATCACCACCGTCTCGCGCAGGCCGACATAGGCCGGCGCCAGAAGCGCGGCCAGGGGCACGCGGATCGCCGTGCCGATCTCGTGCGCCGTTTCGGACGGCGAAATACCGAGCCTGACGAAATAGTAGAGGTCGTCGTCGGTGTGATATTCCTGTTCGGCCTGCTCGCCCGGCCCGAAATAGTTCTGGAAGACCGGCGGCGGGCGGCTGTAGTTCTCGTGGAATTCGAGCGGCTCGAGCCCCGCGCCGGGCTTCCGCCGCATATAGTCGCCGGCCGAATTGATCACCGTCACCTCGCGGTTCGACGGTACCTGATCGAAAGTCTCCTCCAGCAGCGAGGCATAGTCGGCATTGATGACGATAAGACCGAATTCCCGTCCCTGCTCATCGTAGACCGCAAGGGCAACTCTAATGGTCGGGACCTTCGGCAGCACGATCTGGCCCTGCTCGCGATTATAGGTCACATCGGAGTAATAGACCCGGCCCGGCGGCAGCGCCACGGCAGCGGAGAAATAAGGTTCGCCAGCCTTGCGTTGATAGTCGTCCCGCGAAACGACCTCGATGCCCTTTGCGGTCTTGTTGACCCGCACCAGTTCCCGCCCACCATCGGCCAGACCAATATAGCGCGCTTGCGTATAGGCGGGCCGCAGTTCCAGCAGGCCGGTGAAGATCGTTTCCAGCCGCTGGCGCCATTGCTGCTCCGTCGAGCCGGAGTCCCGGTCCACGCCGCCGAAACGGCTTGCCCGGATCATGCCGGGGACCGGCGGCGTATGGGCCAGCAGCCGCACATCGGCCTGCAGGCCCTCATAGGCGGCGGTGAATTTCAGCGCGACGAGCCGGGTCTCGCCCGCCAGCGCCTCGATCGCGCTTTCGACGATCACCTGGCGCAGGCGCAGATAACCGGCAGCCCCGATGGTGACGGTGCCGAACAATGTCACAAGGCAGATCAGCAGCAGCAGCTTGACGCGCAACGTGCGCGGCTCGAGCCCGACTAGCACGGTCTTCAATCGGTCGAGGCCGCTCTTTTGTCGCCGCGGAACACCGGTGATTTTCCCCCTTGAAACCGACACGGTTTCTCCCCTCCTCGGTCCCCCGACCATTACCCTTTGCCGCCAGACACTGGCCGCATCAGATAACACAAAGCGTCGCTTCACAACTCCTCATATACAGTGACCTGCCGCAAGCGCTCGACGCGGGCGCCTCCAAGCATCGGCGCCAAGGATCGGCGTGAAGGCGAAGGAGATGCTCCAAAGCATATGCATCCGCGATAGCGAATATAGACGCAATACGATGCTTCAACACGCGGGTTCGGCGCATCGAACATTCTCATATGCTCGGAAAGCCAAGCAATTATATTTCAAGATTGTGCATCATAATTTCGTTATTGAACAATTTAGGCTCTCCTTCCGCGATTGGGCATAATTTAGGCAGGCGCCATCTTTCACCGCGCAGTTTTCCCCGATAAGAGGGGGGCGCCCGAGCGCTGGGTTGGCATTCGAGAAGGATCCGACCTCGCCGCTCGAGCCATGAAGGGGTATTTGACGCGCGGACGAAAAAGGGAGCAGCCGCCCCTGATAAAAAGAGCCGTCGTCATTTCGATCGACAACAACCGGCTGGCACGTGTCTACGGACGTCCATGCCATGGGAGACAAGAATGAAAACGAAACTCGCCTTTGCTGCAGCTGCCCTGCTCGCGGCATCGTTCCTTTCCAGCGCCGCCAGCGCAAAGACCTTCGTCTATTGCTCGGAAGGTTCGCCGGAAGGCTTCGACCCGGGCCTCTACACCGCCGGCACGACCTTCGATGCCGCAGCCCACACCGTTTACAACGGCCTGCTCGAATTCGAGCCGGGCACGACCAACCCGGTTCCGGGCCTGGCCGAGAGCTGGGACATTTCCGAGGACGGCACCGTCTACACCTTCCACCTGCGCAAGGGCGTGAAGTTCCAGACGACCGAGTATTTCACGCCCTCGCGTGACCTCACCGCCGACGACGTTGTCTTCTCGATCGATCGCCAGATCAACAAGGACAACAAGTGGAACCAGTATGTTGCCGGCGCCTCCTGGGAATATGCCGAAGGCATGGGTTTCCCCGGCCTGATCAAGTCGATCGAAAAGGTCGATGATCTTACCGTCAAGGTGACGCTGAACCGTCCGGAAGCACCCTTCCTCGCCGACCTGGCAATGCCCTTCTCCTACATCCTGTCGAAGGAATATGCCGACAAGCTCGAAGCTGACGGCAAGATGGAGCAGATGAACCAGCAGCCGCTCGGCACCGGTCCGTTTGCCTTCGTCGCCTACCAGCAGGATGCCGTCATCCGCTACAAGGCCAACCCGGACTACTGGGACGGGGCGCCGAAGATCGACGATCTGGTCTTCGCCATCACCACGGATGCCGCCGTTCGCTACCAGAAGCTGAAGGCCGGCGAATGCCAGCTGATGCCGTATCCGAACGCTGCCGACGTCGAATCGATGAAGGCCGATCCGAACCTGAAGGTTCTGGAGCAGGAAGGCCTGAACGTCGCCTACATGGCCTACAACACCACCCAGGCGCCGTTCGACAAGCCGGAAGTGCGCAAGGCGCTCAACATGGCGATCAACAAGGACGCCATCGTCGACGCCGTGTTCCAGGGCATGGCCAAGCCCGCCACCAACCCGATCCCGCCGACCATGTGGTCCTACAACAAGGACATCAAGGACGACGCCTACAACCTCGACGAAGCCAAGAAGATGCTGGCCGATGCCGGCGTCAAGGATCTGTCGATGAAGATCTGGGCCATGCCCGTTTCGCGTCCCTACATGCTGAACGCCCGCCGTGCGGCCGAAATCATGCAGGACGACTTCGCCAAGATCGGCGTCAAGGTCGAGATCGTATCCTACGAGTGGGCTGAATATCTGCAGCGCTCGAAGGAGAAGGATCGCGACGGTGCGGCCATGCTCGGCTGGACCGGCGACAATGGCGACCCGGACAACTTCCTCGACACCCTGCTCGGCTGCGATGCCGTCGGCGGCAACAACCGTGCGCAGTGGTGCAACGAAGACTTCGACAAGCTGGTGAAGAAGGCCAAGGCGACCTCCGACAAGGCGGAACGCACCAAGCTCTACGAGCAGGCGCAGGTCATCTTCAAGGAACAGGCACCCTGGGCCACCATCGACCACTCGCTGTCGATCGTTCCGATGCGCAAGGAAGTCACCGGCTTCACCCAGAGCCCGCTCGGCGACTTCAAGTTCGACAAGGTCGACATCTCCGAGTGATCAAGGCTTTTTAGCTTGACAGAGGGCCGCGGGATTTGCCAATTCCGCGGCCTTCGCACAAAGACCAGGGCACACAAGAAGACATGGCCCGGTCATGAGATGGCGTTCCTGACGATGAGACATCGTCGAACAGCCAGACATCCAAGAAGAAGATAAAGCAGGTCCACCTTATGTTTGGCTTTCTTCTGCGACGCCTCGCAGTCCTGATCCCGACCTTTATCGGGGTATCCGTCATTGCCTTCCTGTTCATCCGCCTGTTGCCCGGCGATCCGGTGGCGCTGCTGTCCGGCGAGCGCGTCATGTCGCCCGAGCGCCATGCGGCGATCAGCCACGAGCTCGGCCTCGACCGCGCCCTGGTGTTCCAGTATTTCGACTATCTGAAGGGCGTGCTGACCGGTGACTTCGGAACCTCGATCGTCACCAAGAAGCCGATCCTGCAACAGTTCCTGACACTGTTTCCGGCAACCGTCGAACTGTCGCTCTGTGCCATCATCCTGGCCATCGTGATCGGCATTCCGGCCGGCATCATCGCCGCGATCAAGCGTGGCACGGTGGTCGACCAGTCGATGATGGGGGCGGCCCTTGTCGGCTATTCCATGCCGATCTTCTGGTGGGGCCCGCTGCTGATCATCCTGTTTTCCGGCATCCTGCAATGGACACCGGTATCGGGCCGCATCTCGCTGATGTATTTCTTCCCGCCGGTCACCGGCTTCATGCTGATCGACAGCCTGCTCTCCGGCCAGAAGGGCGCCTTCGCCTCGGCCGCAAGCCACCTGATCCTGCCCTCCGTGGTGCTCGCCACCATTCCGCTCGCAGTCATCGCGCGCCAGACCCGCTCGGCCATGCTGGAAGTGCTGTCGGAGGACTACATCCGCACCGCCCGCGCCAAGGGCCTGGCACCTCTGCGTGTCGTCGGCCTGCATGCATTGCGCAATGCGATGATCCCGGTGATCACCACCATCGGCCTGCAGATCGGCGTGATGCTGGCAGGTGCGATCCTGACCGAGACCATCTTTTCCTGGCCGGGCATCGGCAAGTGGATGGTCGACAGCGTGTTCCGGCGCGACTATCCGGTCATCCAGGGCGGCCTTCTGCTGATCGCCGGCATCATCATGATCGTCAACCTGATCGTCGATGTGCTGTACGGCCTGATCAACCCCCGCATCCGCCACTAGAAGAAGAAGGATAAAATCCCCATGGCAGATCTGTCACAAATCGACAACGAGGTCGCTCCGACCACATCGGCCGCCATGCGCCGGCAGATGCTCAAGGAATTCTGGTTCTATTTTTCCGAGAACCGTGGCGCCGTCCTCGGACTGGTGATCTTTCTGGCGCTGATCTTCATCGCCGTCTTCGCCCATTTCGTCGCCCCGCATTCGCCCTTCGAGCAGTACCGCGATTCCATCCTGATGCCGCCGGCCTGGTCCGAGGGCGGCAAGGCGACCTTCCTGCTCGGCACCGATGCCGTCGGCCGCGACATCCTTTCGCGCCTGATCTTCGGCGCGCAATATTCGCTGTTCATCGGCGTCTTCGTCACCACCATCGCGCTGTCGACCGGCATCATCGTCGGCCTGATCGCCGGCTATTATCGCGGCTGGGTGGACACCATCATCATGCGGCTGATGGACATCGTGCTGGCCTTTCCCTCGCTGCTTCTGGCCCTCGTGCTGGTGGCGATCCTGGGCCCCGGCCTCACCAATGGCATGATCGCCATCGCGCTCGTCATGCAGCCGCATTTCGTCCGCCTCACCCGTGCGGCCGTGATGTCGGAAAAGAACCGTGACTACGTGACGGCCTCCAGGCTTGCCGGTGCCGGTCCGCTGCGTCTGATGTTCCGCACGATCCTGCCCAACTGTACCGCGCCGCTGATCGTCCAGGCGACGCTCTCCTTCTCCAACGCCATCCTCGACGCGGCGGCGCTGGGCTTTCTCGGCATGGGCGCCCAGCCGCCGGCACCGGAATGGGGCACGATGCTCGCCGAAGCGCGCGAATTCATCCTGCGCGCCTGGTGGGTGATCACCTTCCCGGGTCTCGCGATCCTGATCACCGTTCTTGCCATCAACCTGATGGGCGACGGCCTGCGCGATGCGCTCGATCCCAAGATGAAGAGGTCCTGATCATGGCGCTGCTTGAAATCGAAAACCTGACGGTCGAATTCGAGACCGCCACCGGCTGGTTCAAGGCCGTCGACGGCGTATCGCTGTCGGTCGAGCCCCGCGAAGTGCTGGCGATCGTCGGCGAAAGCGGCTCGGGCAAATCCGTCTCGATGCTGGCCGTCATGGGCCTGCTGCCGGATACGGCGAAGATCACCGCCGACACGATGCTGTTCCAGGGCACCGACATCCAGCAGATGTCGGCCGCCGAACGGCGCAAGCTGATCGGCAAGGACATGGCGATGATCTTCCAGGAGCCGGTCGCCAGCCTTAACCCGTGCTTCACCGTCGGCTTCCAGATCGAGGAAGTGCTGCGCATCCACATGGGCCTTGGCCGCAAGGAGCGCCGCCAGCGCGCCATCGAGCTGTTCGAACTGGTCGGCCTGCCCGATCCGGCAGAGCGCCTCGGCCATTTCCCGCACCAGATGTCGGGTGGCCAGTGTCAGCGCGTGATGATCGCGATTGCCATCGCCTGCGATCCAAAGCTGCTGATCGCCGACGAGCCGACGACCGCCCTCGACGTGACGATCCAGAAGCAGATCCTCGATCTGCTGATGACGCTGCAGGCCGAGACCGGCATGGGGCTGATCATGATCACCCACGACATGGGCGTGGTGGCGGAAACCGCCGACCGCGTCATCGTCCAGTACAAGGGCCGCAAGATGGAAGAGGCCGACGTGCTGTCGCTGTTCGAAGCCCCGAAGAACGCCTACACCAAGGCGCTTCTCTCGGCACTGCCGGAAAACGCGACCGGAAACCGTCTGAGCACGGTGTCCGACTTCATGGCCCAGGAAAGCGCCGGAGGCGTTCAATGAACCCCGTATCCCAGACTTCCGCCACGCCGATGCTGGAGATCCGCGACGTCAAGCGCGACTACCATGTCGGCGGCGGCCTGTTCAAGGCGGACAAGACCGTGCATGCCGTCAAGGGCGTCTCGTTCAAGCTGGAGACCGGCAAGACGCTGGCCATCGTCGGCGAGAGCGGTTGCGGCAAGTCGACGCTTGCCCGCATCCTGACCTTCATCGACGAGCCGACCTCGGGCGAGATCCTGATCGACGGGCACAAGGTCGACACGCGTCCCGGCCACCTGACGCAGGAGATGCGCCAGAAGGTGCAGATCATCTTCCAGAACCCCTATGGCTCGCTCAACCCGCGCCAGAAGATCGGCGACGTGCTCGGCGAACCGCTGGCGATCAATACCAAGATCTCCACGGCCGAGCGTCGCGACCGGGCGATCGAGATGCTGGTCAAGGTCGGGCTCGGTCCGGAGCACTACAACCGCTATCCGCACATGTTTTCGGGCGGCCAGCGCCAGCGCATCGCCATTGCCCGCGCGCTGATGCTGAACCCGACACTGCTGGTGCTCGATGAACCGGTCTCGGCCCTCGACCTCTCGGTCCAGGCCCAGGTGCTGAACCTGCTCGCCGACCTGCAGGAAGAGTTCGGCCTGACCTATGTCTTCATCAGCCACGATCTCTCGGTGGTCAAATATATCGCCGATGAAGTGATGGTGATGTATTTCGGCGAAGCGGTGGAATATGGCAGCCGCGAAGCGGTATTTGCCGATCCGAAGCACGACTACACCAAGACCCTGTTTGCCGCGACGCCCCGCGCCGACGTCGCATCCATCCGCGCCCGCATCGCGGCCAAGCAGGCCATGGCCGGCTGACGAAATTTCGGTGCCGCCCCGTGCGGCACCGGCTCGTCCCGTACCTGCCGCATTTCCGACCCAGCCTTCTCGCCACCGCCCTATCCACCTTCGCAGATGCAACATATGCGCGAAGCGTTATCCAATTGCGCCGTATACGCTTTCATGCAACAACTGATACGTGCGGTCGGCTGGGGAGCGCTGACTGTACGGGAATGCAGGCATGCTATCCGGTGGCGGAGGAGACGGTCCAATCAAAGGGCCGCTGTCACGGGAGGATACGACGACACGTCTTGGGAGGACAAAGCCATGCAACGGATGCAAATGTCCGTGGAGCCGCTTTCGATCCGATCCGCATTGGTGATCGATGATCACCCGCTCTATTGCGACGCCCTTGTGACGACCATGGAGCATGTTTTCAATGCGCGGCAGGTTCGAACAGCAGCCACCATCGGGGAAGCGATGCAGCAATTGCGTCAACGCTTCCAGCCAGATCTCATCATACTCGACCTCAATCTGCCCGACAGTTCGGGCCTCAGTGGCTTCCTGAAGCTGAAGGAACGGATGCCGGACGTCCCGGTGGTCGTGATCTCGGCGCTTGCCAGCGAAACCGTCATCCACTCGGCGATTTCGGCCGGGGCAGCCGGATTCATCCCCAAGGACGCAGGACGCCAGACCTTCCACGATGCGATGATCGACATCTGGAACGGCAAGATCTACGTGCCGCCGGGCTATCACGCGCCGCCCAAACAGGGGGCCGGCGACAGCACCGTCGAGGATGTGTCGCGCCGGATCGCCCATCTGTCGCAGCAGCAAACGCGCATCCTTGCGCTGATCTGCGAGGGCCTGCCCAACAAGCTGATTGCCTACGAAATGCAGCTCGCCGAAGCGACGGTGAAGGCGCATATCACAGCCCTTCTGCGACGTCTGGGCGTGCACAACCGGACGCAGGCCGCCATGCTGGTGCGTGAAGTCTTCATCCGCCACAGCCTGCACTGACGGAGGCAGCGGCATGACGGTGCGGCTTCGACCGGACGGCCACTCCGGTGGCATGGATGCATGCGTTTCCCCTGCCCCTGCCGGGGCGCGCGAATCCGCCGAGCGCGAGCGGCAGGGGTTTACCGACCATCCGCCCGAGACAATTCGCATTGCCGTCTCGCGAGCGGCAACGCCGCGTGCAGCCCTCGACGAGATCGCAGCCGGGCTGAAGGGCATGCGTCCGAGCTTCGTCAATCTGCTCATCCCCGACCGGCTCGACCCGGACGGCCTGCAGACCGCTCTGCCGCTTGCCCTGCCCGACACGCTGGTGTTCGGCTGCTCGACGGCCGGGCAGATTACGCCGAAGGGTTACGAGAACGACGCGCTGGTGGCGATCGCCTTCGACAGGCGGCATTTCCGCGTCGCCTCGGCCCTGTTTTCGCCGCTCGCCCCGCTGTCCATCGCCGACGTGGTCGCCCGCACCGACAAGCTGCTCGACCAGTTCGGGACCACGCCGGGCTGGAAACGGCTGGCGCTGATCTTTGCCGACGGCCTGTCGAAGCAGGAGGATGTGCTGGTGGCCGCGCTCGAGGCGGGGCTCACCGACATCCCGGTGTTCGGCGGCTCGGCCGGTGACGGCATGCGGTTTCAGCGCACCCGCGTGCTGCGCAATGGCGAACTCGTCTCCAATGCCGCGCTCCTGCTGCTGGTCGAGACCGACCTGGAGTTCCGCGGGCTCGGCTTCGATCACTTCCAGCCGACCGATCGGCGCATGGTGGTGACGGAGGCGGTGGCAGAGGAACGCCTGGTGCTGGAACTCAACGGCGCGCCGGCGGCGGTCGAATATGCCCGACTGGTCGGCGTTTCGGTCGACGCGCTGTCGCCGACGATCTTTGCCGAAAACCCCGTTCTGGTGCGCAATGGCGATCTTTACCATGTGCGCGCCATCCAGCAGAACCATGACGGTCACGGCCTCACCTTCCTGTCCGCGATCGACAATGGCCTGCTGCTGACGCTCGGGCGCGGCAAGGAGATCATCCGCACGCTGGAGAGCGGCCTCAGCATCCGCGACGAGAGCGGCGGCGAGCCGGACTTCATTCTCGGCTTCGACTGCTATCTGCGCAAGCTCGAGATCGAGCGCAAGGAACTGGCGGGACAGGCGTCGGATGTCTTCCGCACGCATCGTGTCATCGGCTTCAATACCTATGGCGAGCAGCATCTCGGCGTCCACGTGAACCAGACCTTCGTCGGCGTCGCCTTCTTCCGCCCGGACCGGAGGCTGCCGTTGTGATCGTCGATCCGAACGACCCTTGCGAGGTTCAGGTCGCCAAGCAGTCGAAGATCATCGAGGCGCTGATCGCCAGAGCCGAACGCGGTCATGAAGTGGGCGTCAGCGCCTATTCGCTGTTCCAGTCGGCCATCAGCCTGCAGGCCAAGGTCTGGGAGAAGACGAAGGACCTGGAGCGCGCGCTCGACACGCTCGGCAAGGCATCGAGCGAGCTGGAGGTCGCCTACCGCACCCAGGAGCGGATGCAGCACAATCTGGCCGATGCCATGGTGGCGATGGACAACGGCTTTGCCCTGTTTACCGAGGAGCGCCTGCAGGTCTGCAACACCCAGTTCCGCACGCTGCTGCCGGATGTCGAACCGCTGATCAAGCCGGGCCTCGACTTCAACAGCTATCTCGCCGCCTTCAACGAAAGCCGCTATCTCGATCCCGAACGATCGAAATCGGCGCCGCAGCCGGATGCTCATGCGGCGATCTCCGGCCCCGCGGGCGGCAAACGCTTCTCGTCCTTCGTCGTGGCCCTGAGGACCGACCGCTGGTACCAGATCTCGCATCGCCAGACGAGTTCCGGCAGCATCGCCGTGCTGCAGACGGAAATCACCGATCTCGTGCGCGAGAACCTGCGCGAGAAGGAAAGGCTGATCGACCAGCAGGCGCATCTGCTGCAGGCCGCCTTCGAGCACATGTCGCTCGGCGTCGGCACCTTCTCGTCGCGCGGCGAGCTGCTGGTGTGCAATGAGCGCTTCGGCCATCTGCTGGGGCTCGGCCGGCCGCTGCTGAGAAAGGGGGCCCGGTTCCAGCGGCTGATCGAGCATATCGAGCGGCACGGCATCCTGGAGAAGACCGAGGGCATCGATCTCGCCGCCTGGATCCGCACCGTGCTGCGTGGCGGCAATGTGCGCCAGCGGCTGCGGCGCCTCGACGGCATCGTGCTCGACATGAACCTGCATTCGCTGCCCGACGACGGCTGCATCGTCTCGATCATGGATGTGACGGCCGAAACCGAGGCGGCGGCCCTGTTGGAAGCCCGGGTGCGCGAACGGACCGCCGAACTGACGGAGGCCAATCGCAGTCTCAAGATCCACGCCGCCCGGCAGGCGAAGATCGAGGCGGACCTGCGCCTTGCCAAGGAGGCGGCCGAGACCGCCCACACTTCCAAGACCCGGTTTCTCGCCGCCGCCAGCCATGATCTGCTGCAGCCGATCAACGCTGCCAAGCTCTATCTCTCGACGCTCGCCGACACGGTGCATGAACGCGAGCCGCGGGATGTCGTCGACAGGCTCAACCGCTCCTTCGCCTCGATCGAAAGCCTGCTGCAGGCGCTGCTCGACATTTCCAGGCTCGACAGCGCCGGCGCGGAATTCAACGTCACCGGCTTCGAGATCGGCGCGGTGCTGGAAACGCTTGGCGAAGATCTCGCGCCGCTTGCCAGCGAGAAGGGGCTGGACCTCGTCATCGTTCCCTCCTCGCTTACCGTTACCAGCGACCGGCGCTATCTTTCGCGCTGCCTGCAAAACCTGATCGTCAATGCCATCCAGTATACCGCCAGGGGCCGCATACTTGTCGGCTGCCGCAGACGCGGGACGACGCTTTCGATCCAGGTATTGGACACGGGGTCGGGCATTTCGCTGGAGGATCAGGAACGGATTTTCGGCGAATTCGCCCGCGGCATGGGCAGCGGCGGCGGCGGCATGGGGCTCGGCCTGTCGATCGTCGAACGGGCCTGCCGCCACCTGAACCACCGGATCGGCCTCACCTCCCGGCTTGGCCACGGCTCGATGTTCTCGATCGACGTGCCGATTGCCGCCCCCTCCTGCCGGATCGAGCACAGGCCACCGCGGCTGGTCGCCATGCCCGAGGCCAGTCTGGACCTGATCGTCATGGTGATCGAGAACGACGAGGACGAGCGCCACGCGATGACCCAGAAGCTGGAAAGCTGGGGCGCCAGCGTGCTGGCGGCAGGCTCGACCAAGGAAGCCGAAGAGCTGACCGAGGCGATCGGTACGCCGCCCGACATCATTCTTGCCGACTATCACCTCGACGACGGGGACACCGGGCTGGTTGCGATCCGCGCCCTGCGCCGCGGCGCGCGGCGCGAGATCCCGGCCATCCTGATCACCGCCAACCGCCAGCATCCCTTCGCCCGCGAGGAGGACGCCCAGTCGATCACGGTAATGACCAAGCCCGTGCAACTCGTGCGGCTGCGCGCCCTGATCGACTGGATGACCCGTGCGCGGGTCGCCTAGGCGCGTGTCATCGTTGCGCGCAATAAGACCAATGTCGGCGGTGACATGCGCGATGCGGGGATTAGCATCCTTCTGGAGAAGAGGAGTTGTCATGCGCCTGCCCGTCCTGATCCTTACGATTGCCGCCTGTCTGCCGCCGGCCGGCGCGAAGGCGCAGACGGCCTATCAGCTGTTGTTCCGGCCGGGAACGCTGTCCTCCATGGAGGGCGCGACGCAGGCCGGTGTGACGCTGAGGCCCGGCGACATGATCGTCTATGACAGCCGCCACTCGCAGACGCCGACAGAGGCCGCCCTGACGGAGAAGGTGACGCTGACCTTGCTGACGCCGACCGAGGCGGATCTGCGTCTGGAACGCGGCGCCAGGCACCGCTCGCTTGGCCGGTTTCCCGCACGGGTCGGCAACCCGATGGTGATGTATTTTCTCGAGGGCGTGCTGAAGGACATCTCCGACGAGACCGGGGGCAGCCCGTTCTACCTGCGCAACCGGTTGAAGGAAGCGCTCGGCAAGACCGTCGATGCCGCTGCGGGCTCGGCACGCTTTGAAGGCCGCGAGATCGCAACCCGCAAGGTAACGATGACGCCGCTCATCGACGCCGGCGAGCGCCGCAAGCTTGGCCGCTTCGCCGGGCTGGAGGTCACCGTGATCACCTCAAACGAGGTGCCGGGCGGCTATCTGAGTTTCGTCGCCAGGGCACCCAAGGGGGAACGGCAAGGGGGCGCCGCCTACGAGGCAAGCATCACGCTGCAGCCGTCACCGGACGCCGGGGCGGTGGTGCGATGACCGCTCGTCCTCTGATCGGCGCCCTTGTCTGCCTTCCCCTTCTGACCGGCGCCGCCTCCGGCCTTGCCCAGGACATGCCGGCCAGTCTCAACGACTACCCGACGGATGTGCGCGCCGACTATGTCTTCGGCTGCATGGCGGCCAACGGCCAGGGGCAGGATATCCTGAGGAAATGCGCCTGCTCGATCGACACCATCGCCTCGATCCTGCCCTATGACCAATATGTCGAGGCCGAGACGGTGCTCTCCCTGCAGCAGGGCAGCGGCGAGAACCTCTCGCTGTTCAAATCCGCCGTCTTTGCCCGCGACATGGTCGCCGACCTTCGCCGCGCCCAGGCGGAAGCCGAGATGCTGTGCTTTTGAGCAAGCTCGGCCGGCGCCGGTTCCAAGTACCGTGAATCCGCCCGCCGTCTCGAATGACGCAGTCGCGAAATATCATCGCTGATGCAGAGCCATCACGCCGGTGTGCCGAGCGGCAGGTCGCGGTCGAAGACATTGCCGTCGGTATCGACCGCGTGCACCGAAAGGCTCGGGGCGCCGTTGTCGTGGAAGGAGAAGCGGAAGGCGGGGTTCTCGCTGATCGAGATGCCGCCGTCGATGGCAAACAGCAGGTCCTTACCCTGACGGACTTCCAGCGTGTGGATGAACTGCGCGCCGATGAACAGATGGGTGATCTGGTCGCGCTGGAGGCCTGAATAATTGGGGTGGCGGATCATCAACTGCACGTCGCGGCGTGGCCCTGCGCTATCGAACACGCGCAGCTTCATCTCGCCCATGCCGGCCTTTGCCGTTTCCGGATCCTTGGTCGCTGGCGCCGAACAGCCGCCGGAGGCCTTGACGAAGCGGCCGGTCATGTATTCGCCGGCGGTCGTGCTGACCACGGCGCGAACATTGGAATACTGGTTCACCCGGATCCGCGTTTCGAATTTCAACGGCAGCATCGCCGCCCCGAAGCGGATGTCGGCGGCAAGCGGCGACGGGTTCTCGTCGATGATCAGCTTGACCGCGCGGATCGCGTCCGCATGGCCCGGGGCCTCGTTCAGCGTCAGCGGCACGGTCGCCGCATCCTCGGCGCGGTACGGCAGACCAATCGTCAAAAAGCTCTCGGCGCTTTTCGGCTCGGCCGTGCCGATCAGATCCGCCTTGATCTCGTTCCAGGTGTCGCTGGTGGTCATCGGATTGGCGGACTGGCTGATGGCGGCCGGCGACTGTCGCGCGTCCTCGGCCTGCGCGGTCGTTGCGACAAGCGCCGTCAGCATGACAAGGATGGACCGCATGGCGTGGCTCCTCCGATCGTCGGGATCGCCCGGCGGCGCATTGCCGGCCGGTCTTTCGCGTTTACGGGATTATACGGCCGATGCCGGATGGCCTGAACCGCGCCTTTCGGATGTATTGCGCCATGGGTGTTGCCATCGGAGCCTCGGGTCTTCGCTTGCGACAGAAAGACCGCCATGTTCGAAGCCTTCATCGTCCTTTGCGCACTCACGACCGGCGCGACACCGGCTTCGGACGGGCCCGGCAATGCCTGTCGCTCCGCGCTCCTGCCCGGGCACAGGGCAAGCAGCGAGGCGGCCTGCATGGCATTTCTCGGCGGGCCATTGCCCGACTGGACCCGACAGCCTGCCATCCGGCCGAGCATCCCGTTCTGCTCCGACCAGATACCGCGCCCCCTTTCCGTGTCCGAGGTCGCGCCCGGCGTGTTTGTCCATGAAGGCAAGGTCGAGGAGGTCTCGCCGGATAATGCCGGCGACATCGCCAATCTCGGCTTCGTCATCGGCGACACATCGGTGGCGGTGATCGATGCGGGCAGTTCGCGGCAAATTGCCGAGGTCCTCTATGCCGCGATCCGGACGGTCACGGAAAAGCCGATCTCCCACCTGGTGCTGACCCACATGCATCCCGATCACGTGATGGGGGCGGCGGTGTTTCGCGAGGCGGGTGCCACGATCGTCGGCGCCGCGACGCTGCCGCGCGCGCTGGCCGACCGGGCCGAGACCTATAACGAAAATACCCGTCGCGACATGGGCGACAGGGCATTCCTCGGCACCACGATCGTGATGCCCGACAGGCTGGTCGAGGGCGGCATGCAGATCGATCTCGGCCGGCGCCGGCTTGTGCTTCAGACCTGGCCGACAGCGCATACGACCAATGACCTGACGGTGCTCGACGCAGACACCGGAATGCTGTTTGCCGGCGACCTGCTGTTTGACCGGCATACCCCCTCCCTCGACGGCTCGCTGATCGGATGGCTTGCCGTGCTCGACGACATGAAGACGCTTGACGCCCGCCGGGTGGTTCCGGGCCATGGACGGCCGCTGCTGCCCTTTCCGGACGCCCTCGAGCCGGAGAAGCGCTATCTCGACACCCTGGCGCGGGACACGCGGGCGGCCATTGCGGCCGGCAGTCCGCTTTCCGCGGCAACAAAGGGGATCGCCGCTGGCGAGCGCGAGAACTGGCGCCTTTTCGACCTCTACAACCCGCGCAATGCGACGACCGCCTATACGGAGCTTGAATGGGAGTGATCGACAATCTTCGTCGACATATCACAATAAGAAAGCAAGCTAACCATATGTTTGCACATCGATAGATGAGATTTCATATTACGCATACTTCTTAAAGTGATATGTGAGCTTTGCGCCCTCCCCTACCCCACGAAGGGCACTGCAGGGTATTGGCAGACGTGAGGCCTGCGAGGACGTAGAGGCCTAGTTTGTCACCCGCTGCTGCAGCAGTTTGGCAATCGCATAGGCACGCTTTTCCAGGATCACCGGCGTCTCGCAGACATAGGTCAGCGCCTTGGACCGATCGTGGTAGATCCGCTCGTCCCAGTCGATCTGTTGCTCAAGCTTGTCCATGCCGTCGAAGTCCTTGCTCTTGGCGGCGGTCATGGCCTCCATCTTGTCCTGGTTCACCTTGATCCGCTCCGCCATGGCCGTCTGGTTCTGCGCATAGCGCACGATGCCCCGTATCACCCTCTGGCGACGCTCCGAGATCTGGTCGAACACCGTGTAGAAGATCGTGCCGAAAAGATCGGGATCCGCTTTCGGGTTTGCCGTGGCGAAGTCCGCCACCAAGGTCGCGGCCTGGTCGAGCCCGACCCGGCGCAAGGAGAGCTGCGCCGCCAGATCCTGCGCCGCCTGAGGCAGACTGATCTTGCTGACCGGCTGCGGCCACATCAGGGCTGGCGAAAGCTGGTCGACGCGGCGCTGTATGCACGGCCAGTCCGGGTCCGAAAAACCATCGGAATAGGCCGGCTCAGAGCCCAGAAGAAGGGGCGCCATGATGGCCGCAAGAGGTAGCCATTTTGGCCTAAGTCGGTGCCACGACAAGTTTTTTCGCATCAAGATGGTTCCCTCTCCGGCCTCCATGGTCAAGTATAGGCCCGAAGGGGGTGAGTCCAAAGGCGGTTGCGCACACACTAAGGTCGCAATTGTCACGGCGCTTTCCCGCTTTGTAATGTGCCTCCCAACCTGCGGGAGGCAGGTGTTCACACTTAAGCATGCGGAGACTGATCCATGCGCACACGCGCCGCTCTGGCCCTCGAAGCCGGAAAGCCCCTCGTCGTGACGGAAGTCGACCTTGAAGGTCCGAAAGCCGGCGAAGTCCTGATTGAAGTCAAGGCGACCGGCATCTGCCACACCGACGACTTCACGCTTTCGGGCGCCGATCCCGAAGGCCTGTTCCCGGCCATTCTCGGCCATGAAGGCGCCGGCGTCGTGGTCGATGTCGGCCCCGGCGTCACCTCGGTGAAGAAGGGGGACCACGTGATCCCGCTCTATACCCCGGAATGCCGTGAATGCCCCTCCTGCCTCTCCCGCAAGACCAATCTCTGCACCGCGATCCGCTCCACCCAGGGCCAGGGCATGATGCCCGACGGCACCTCGCGTTTCTCGGTCAATGGCGAGAAGATCCATCACTATATGGGCTGCTCGACCTTCTCGAATTTCACCGTGCTGCCGGAGATCGCAGTCGCCAAGGTCAACCCTGACGCCCCCTTCGACAAGATCTGCTATATCGGCTGCGGCGTCACCACCGGCATCGGCGCGGTGATCAACACCGCCAAGGTCGAAATCGGCGCCACCGCGATCGTCTTCGGTCTGGGCGGCATCGGCCTCAATGTCATCCAGGGCCTGAAGCTTGCCGGTGCCGACATGATCATCGGTGTCGATCTCAACGACGACAAGAAGGAATGGGGCGAGAAATTCGGCATGACCCATTTCGTCAATCCGCGCGATGCGGGCGACGACATCGTGCCGTTCCTCGTCAACATGACGAAACGCGGCGCAGACCAGATCGGCGGGGCCGATTACACCTTCGACTGCACCGGCAACACCAAGGTCATGCGCCAGGCGCTCGAAGCCTCGCATCGCGGCTGGGGCAAGTCCGTCGTCATCGGCGTTGCCGGCGCCGGCCAGGAAATCTCCACCCGTCCGTTCCAGCTGGTCACCGGCCGGTCCTGGATGGGCACCGCCTTCGGCGGCGCGCGCGGGCGCACCGACGTTCCGAAGATCGTCGACTGGTACATGGATGGCAAGATCCAGATCGACCCGATGATTACCCATCTGCTGAAGCTCGACGACATCAACAAGGGCTTCGAGATGATGCATTCGGGCGAAAGCATCCGCTCGGTCGTGGTCTACTGAGAGTGATGATGGAAGTCGTTTCGAAAAACCAGTGCTTCGGTGGCACCCAGTTCGTCTATCGTCATCGCGCATCCAGCTGCGGTGTCGACATGACGCTCGGGGTCTATCTGCCGCCCCAGGCGGCGGAGCGGAAGGTACCGCTCTTGTGGTATCTTTCGGGCCTGACCTGCACGCATGAAAACGCCATGGTCAAGGCCGGGCTCCAGGCCCATGCCGCCAAGCATGGGCTCGCTCTGGTCTTCCCCGACACCTCCCCGCGGGGCGAGGGGGTGGCCGATGACGATGCCTATGATCTGGGCCAGGGCGCGGGCTTCTATGTCAACGCGACGCAGAAGCCCTGGGCGCCGCATTACCGGATGTATGACTACATCGTCGAGGAGCTGCCGGCGCTGCTCGAGGCGGAGCTGCCGCTGAACGGTGTCAACGGCATCACCGGTCATTCGATGGGCGGGCACGGCGCACTCACGATCGCCTTTCGCAACCCGCAGAAGTTCCGCTCGGTCTCGGCTTTCGCGCCGATCGTCAATCCGACCCGGTCGGACTGGGGCCGCAAGCAGCTGTCGGCCTATCTCGGCAATGACGAGGCGCTCTGGGCCCGCCATGACGCCTGCCTGCTGCTGGCCGAACTGGGCTGGGAGCGCGACATCCTGATCGACCAGGGATCGTCGGACCAGTTTCTCGACCTGCTGAAGCCGGAGGCCATGGCCAGGCTGATGGCCGAGAAGCGCCAGCCCGGCGTGTTTCGCATGCAGCCCGGCTACGACCACAGCTACTTCTTCGTTGCCAGTTTCGGCGAAGACCACGTGGCCTGGCATGCCGAACGACTGAAGGCCGCCTGACGACAGCACGTCGGGGACGACAGGCGGTTTTGTGAAGAGAAGGCGGCCGATGACCGATGCATCGGCCGCCCCTGAGGGGGAGGACATACCAGGAGAGACTGAAGAACCCACCGGCCGCGTGCCTGATGTGAAAACGGCGCTGCCGGTCGACAATCATTCTTACACACGCCGATACCGGGATGGAGGAGCTTTGTTCGCAAGGTTTCCCGGCGGGGTTGCACCCAGATCGGCCTTACCGAATGGGAGGTTACAATGAAGCGTCTTATCTCGATTCTGGCTGCCTTTTGCCTTGGCAGCGGCCAGATCGCTCTGGCCAATGACGACCTTATGAAGGAGGCGGACAACGCCAACCAGTGGGTCATGCAGAGCGGCAATTACGCCAATACCCGCTATTCCACGCTCGACCAGATCAACCAGGATAACGTCAACAAGCTGCAGGTTGCCTGGAGCTTTTCCACCGGCGTGCTGCGCGGTCACGAGGGCGGACCATTGGTGATCGGCGACATGATGTATGTGCATGCGCCCTTCCCCAACACCGTCTTCGCGCTCGATCTCAACGACGATGGCCGCATCGTCTGGCGCTATGAGCCGAAGCAGGATCCGGACGTCATTCCGGTGATGTGCTGCGATACCGTCAACCGCGGCGTTGCCTATGGCGACGGCAAGATCATCCTGCATCAGGCCGACACGACCGTCGTGGCGCTCGACGCCAAGACCGGCAAGGTCGCCTGGACGGTGAAGAACGGCGACGCCTCCAAGGGCGAGACCGGCACCTCCGCACCGCTTGTCGTCAAGGACAAGGTGCTGATCGGCATCTCCGGCGGCGAATTCGGCGTGCGCGGCTCGCTGACCGCCTATAATCTTGCCGACGGCAAGATGGCCTGGCGGGCCTATTCCACCGGTCCCGACGACGAAATGCTGATGGACCCGGAAAAGACCATGGAGCTCGGCAAGCCTGTCGGCAAGGACTCCTCGCTGAAGAGCTGGGAAGGCGATCAGTGGAAGATCGGCGGCGGCACCACCTGGGGCTGGTACTCCTACGATCCGGAGCTGAACCTGATCTATTACGGCACCGGCAACCCCTCGACCTGGAACCCGTCCCAGCGGCCCGGCGACAACAAATGGTCGATGACCATCTTCGCCCGCGACGCGGACACGGGGATGGCGAAATGGGTCTACCAGATGACGCCCCATGACGAATGGGACTATGACGGCGTCAACGAAATGGTGCTGGCCGACATTCCGGTCGATGGCACGGATCGCAAGGTCCTGGTCCACCCCGACCGCAACGGCTTTGCCTATACGCTGGACCGCGAGACCGGTGAACTTCTGGTCGCCAAGAAATACGACCCGGCCGTCAATTGGGCGACCGAAGTCGTGATGGACAAGGAATCCGACCAGTATGGCCGCCCGCAGGTGGTTGCCCAGTACTCCACCGAGCAGAACGGCGAGGACGTCAACTCGACCAATGTCTGCCCGGCGGCACTCGGCACCAAGGATCAGCAGCCTTCGGCCTATTCGCCGGAGACCAAGCTGTTCTACATCCCGACAAACCATGTCTGCATGGACTACGAGCCCTATCGGGTAAGCTACACGGCGGGCCAGGCCTATGTCGGGGCGACGCTGTCGATGTATCCGGCACCGGAAAGCCATGGCGGCATGGGCAACTTCATTGCCTGGGATGCCGGCAAGGGTGAGATCGTCTGGTCGCTGCCGGAGAAGTTCTCCGTCTGGTCGGGCGCACTCGCAACGGCCGGCAACGTGGTCTTCTACGGCACGCTGGAAGGCTATCTGAAGGCCGTCGACGCCAAGACGGGCAAGGAACTCTACAGGTTCAAGACCCCGTCCGGCGTGATCGGCAACGTGATGACCTACAGCCATGGCGACAAGCAATATGTGGCCGTGCTTTCGGGCGTCGGCGGCTGGGCCGGTATCGGTCTGGCAGCCGGGTTGACCAACCCGAACGAAGGCCTTGGTGCGGTCGGCGGCTATGCAGCGCTCAGCGACTACACCGCCCTTGGCGGCACGCTGACGGTGTTCACTCTGCCCAACTCCTGATCGAGTGCCTGTTTCCGGTGCCGGACGAACTCCGGCACCGGTCCACCCTTCCCCCAAGGAATGCGTCATGAACAGTTTCGTGAAATATCTGCCCGTCGTGCTGCTTGCGTTTGGCGCCGCGACGGCCGCCCATGGCGACGATGCCAAGCCCGACAACATCACCGCCGCCGAAAACGAGAACGGAAAATATCTGACCGCCGACGGCATCCCGACCTTCCACATCGGCGAGGACGGCACCGTCGACTGGCCCACCTATTCCGGCTTCCGCCGCTATCACGCCGAATGCCATGTCTGTCACGGCCCGGATGGCGAGGGCTCCTCCTATGCGCCGGCGCTGAAGAATTCGGCCATCAATCTCGACTATTACGACTTCGTCAACGTGGTGACCAATGGCCGCAAGAAGGTCAACGCCGCGCAGAATTCGGTGATGCCCTCCTTCGGCGCCAATGCCAATGTGATGTGCTATCTCGACGACATCTACACCTATCTGAAGGCCCGCGGTTCGGGCGAACTGCCGCGCGGCCGGCCACCGAAGAAGGAGGCGAAATCCGATGCGATCAAACAGACGGAGAACGACTGCCTTGGCGGGTAAGGCAGGGTTTGTCGCGGCAGCGGCGCTGGCGATCGGACTGGCGGGCGGCGGCAGCGCCGCCCTTGCCCAGCAGACGACGGATCTGGTGTCGAAGACCGCCTTCCGGGTCTGTGCCGATCCGGCCAATGTGCCGATGTCGGCCAAGGACGGCTCGGGCTTTGAAAACAGGATCGCCGCACTGTTCGCCACCGAACTCGACCTGCCGCTCGAATATACCTGGTTCCCGATGGCGACCGGCTTCATCCGCAAGACGCTCGCGGCCAATGTCTGCGACGTGGTGATCGGCTATGCGCAGGGCGACGAGATGGTGCTCAACACCAATCACTACTACACCTCCGCCTATGTGCTGATCGTGCCGAAGGATAGCCCGTTGAAGGACGTGGCGACGATCAGCGATCCGGCGCTGAAGCAGGCCCGGGTGGGCGTCATCGCCGGAACGCCGCCCGGCACGCAAATGGCGCGCAACGGCCTGATGAAGAAGGCCAAGGGCTATCACCTGATGGTCGACCGCCGCTACGAGGATCCCCCCGGTGACATGCTGAAGGATCTGAAGGCGGGCGAGATCGACGCCGCCATTCTCTGGGGACCGATCGGCGGCCCGCTGGTCCGCCAAGGCTATGCCGACGATTTCAAGGTCACGCCGCTCAACGGCGAGCCGATGAAGCCGAAGCTCTTCTACCGCATCACCATGGGTGTCAGGCCGGGCGACAAGGTCTGGGAGCGCAAGCTCAATTCGCTGATCCGGCGCAACCAGGACAAGATCAACGCGATCCTGACCGATGCCGGGGTGCCGCTGTTGAACGACATGGGCACGGGACCGCTGGAGCCGGGCCAATGACGCGGCGGGGCGGGCATCGGCGTGCGGCGCGTCTTGCCGCATTGTTCGCCGTCGCCCTGCCGTTTGCCCTGACGGGACCCGTTATGGCGCAGTCGGAAGTGCCGGCAACCGGGGTCGAGGCGGAGGAGCCGGCACTTGCCAAGGAGGCGCGGGTGCCGGAGCCGGACGGATACCGGATGGACAGCTACAAGGCCCCGGTGCCGACGACGCTCGGTGGCGCCACGGTGGTCGATATCGAAGCGGCGCACGCCCTGTGGGAGGCGCGCACCGCCGCCTTCATCGACGTTCTGCCGCGCCCGCCGAAGCCGAAAAACCTGCCGGACGGCACCGTCTGGCACGAAAAGCCGCGCCTCTCCATTCCCGGCGCCATCTGGCTTCCCAACACCGGCTACGGCGATATCGCCGACGAGACGCTCACCTATTTTCGCGCCGGGCTGGAAAAGGCGACCGGCGGAGACCCGACCAGGCCGGTGCTGTTCTTCTGCCTTACCGACTGCTGGATGTCGTGGAATGCGGCCAAGCGGGCGCTGGAAAACGGCTATTCGCATGTTTACTGGATGCCCGACGGCAGCGACGGCTGGGCGGCGGCGGGATTTGAGACGGTGGCTGTGGAGCCGGAGCAGGAGAAAGTTGCTACTCCTTGAACACCCCGTGCTTCAGCAGGTAGTCGAGCCCGCGGGTCCAGCTTTCGTCGGTATTGCCGCGAATATCGACGGCAAGCGCGCGGACCGCCCTGCCCGTCTCCGCGTCGCGCATCACCAGGTTCATCGACAGGATCAGGTTCGAGACCTTCTGGATCTCGCCGACGAGAGCATAGTCGGCATCGAGTTCTCTGGCCATGTCGACGTCGCAGCCATTGCACTTGGCCGGATTGGTAATGGCGTTGAGCGTGGTCTGGACGGGGGCGAGCGGTACGAGGTCGAAGCCGCGGTCCGCCAGGGCTTTGCGAAGTCTCGCTTCCAGCAGTTGCCGCCGGCCCTCCTCATCCGCGCGCGCACCGTTATAGGCGCCTTCGGTCGAGGTATCGATAAAGTGGAATCCGAAAAAGGCGACTTTGGCGTCCCAGGCAAGTGGCGCGTTGAGGTCCGCCGCGGCCAGAACCGGAGCTGCGGGCATGGCGAGAAGCGCGAGCGCGCAGGCTGTCAGGAAGATGCGCATGCGAAACTCTAGCGCCCGCAAAACCTGAGTACCACTATCCATAAGTCTCGGTTCTACGCCGCGATAGGCGCTGCTAGTGTCCATGTCAGCGCGCTGCTGGAGGGATTGGGAGGTCATTCCACGCATGCCTAGTTTATTGTTTTTATTTGCCCTTTTTGTTTCGATGACCAGTGCACCCCTGGACGGCCTGGCGCTGACCGTCAAGCAGGCGGTGCTGCGCGTCGATGCGGTCGAAGGCCCGCCGATCTCGCGGCTTGACCTCAAGCCGGAAGACCTCGGCTTCGCCGGCGCCGAACTCGGCAATCAGGACAACCAGACCACCGGCAGCTTCACCGGCGTGGACTACCAGCTCGTCACGAGGGCCGTGTCCCCGGACAAGGCACTGGCGGCCTTCGATGCGTTGCGGGCCGACGGGATATCGCTGATCACGGTGATTTCCGACGCCCGCACGCTGGCGATGCTGGCCGACCAGGGCGGCGAGGATGTACTGTTTCTCAATGCCGGTGCCCGTGACGATTCCCTGCGCGATGCCGATTGCCGCGCCAATGTACTTTCCGTGTCACCGAGCCGGGCGATGCTGACCGACGCGGTCATCCAGTTTCTGGTCTGGAAGAAGTGGACGAAGATCCTGCTGGTGACCGGCTCGCATCCCGAGGACAAGCTTCTGGCCGACGCCTACCGCAAGTCGGTTATGAAATTCGGTGCCAGCATTGTCGAAGAGCGCGAATTCAAGGACACCGGCGGCGCGCGGCGCACCGACACGGGCCAGGTGCTCGTCCAGCGGCAGATCCCGGTCTTCATGCAGGATGCGGAAGAGCACGACGTGACCGTCGCCGCCGACGAGGCGGACGTCTTTGCCGCCTACCTGCCCTATCATTCCTGGGACCCGCGTCCCGTCGCCGGCTCGGCCGGCCTGCGGCCCGTCTCCTGGCATCCGGCGCACGAGGCATGGGGTGCGACCCAGTTCCAGAACCGGTTCGAAAAGCTCGCCGGGCGGCCGATGCGCGAGGAAGACTATCAGGCTTGGCTTGCCATGCGGGTGATCGGCGAGGCCGTGACCCGCACCGGCAAGGCGGATGCCGCAAGCCTTCGCACCTATCTGCTCTCGCCCAAATTCGACCTCGCCGCCTTCAAGGGCCAGAAGCTGACATTCAGGCCATGGGACGGACAGCTGCGCCAGCCGGTCCTGCTCGCCGATGGCCGCATCACCGTCTCCGTCTCGCCGCAGGAGGGCTTCCTGCATCAGGTCTCGCCGCTCGACACGCTCGGCATCGATCAACCGGAAAGCCAGTGCCATGCCTTTGGAAACTAGAATGCTGAAGGCGGGATCGCTGTCCCTGTCGCTGGTCCTGGCGACGGCTTTGCCGGCCCTCGCCAACAAGGTCTTCGTCTCCAACGAGCGCGGCAACAGCGTGACCGTGATCGACAGCGACACCTGGGAGAAGATCGCCGAATTCCCGGCCGGCAACCGCCCGCGCGGCATCACCATCAGCCCCGACGGCAGGGAGCTCTATGTCTGCGCCTCCGACGACGACACCGTGCGCGTCTTCGATACCGGGACCTACGAAGAGTTGCACACCCTGCCCTCCGGTCCCGATCCCGAACTCTTCGCGCTTAACCCGACCGGCAATCCGCTCTATGTGGCCAACGAGGACGACAATCTGGTGACCGTGGTCGATGTTCACACCCGGCAGGTGCTCGCCGAGATACCGGTGGGCGTCGAGCCCGAGGGCGTGGCGATCAGTCCGGACCAGAAGACGCTGATCAACACGTCGGAAACGACCAACATGGCGCATTTCATCGACACCGCCACCTACAAGATCACCCACAACGTCCTGGTCGACCAGCGGCCGCGCTATGCCGAGTTCACCAGTGACGGAACCAAGCTCTATGTCAGCTCCGAGATCGGCGGCACCGTGTCGGTGATCGACCTGACGAAGCCGGAGCCGGAGATCGAGAAGAAGATCTCGTTTGCAGTGTCCGGCGTGCTGCCGGAATGGCTGCAGCCGGTCGGCATCAAGGCGACGAAGGACGGCAGCCGCATCTTCGTGGCGCTCGGCCCCGCCAACCGGGTCGCGGTGATCGATGCTGCGACCGACGAGGTGCTCGACTACCTGCTCGTCGGCCAGAGGGTCTGGCAGATGGCCTTTACCCCCGACCAGAAGTTTCTCGTCACCACCAACGGCAATTCCAACGATGTCAGCGTGATCGACGTCAAGGCGGAGAAGGTGATCAAGTCGGTGCCTGTCGGCGAGCAGCCCTGGGGGGTGGTGATCGCACCCGACTGAAGAAAACAAGACATTTGAGGGAGGATTTCATGCAGAAGATCATTTTCGCATCCGTGTTTCTGGCGACGGCCTGGCTCGCGGCTTCGGCCCATGCCAAGCCGCTCTGCGACGATTTCGGCTTTGCCGGGCTGCTGGCCAAATGCAATCGCGGCGAGCCGATCCAGCTGACGCTCGCCTCCGGCAAGCCGCTCTCGCAAGGCGATGTGAAGCTGCAGTCCGGCGCCTATTACGAGATGATGGTGACCTCCGACGGCTCCGACGAACTGGGGATCAACGGAGCTGGCTTCTTTCGCGCGATCTGGATGAACGAGATCGTCATCAACGACATCGAAGTCCGGCCGATGGCCGTCGATTCCATCGAGTTCGATGATGCCGGCGAAGCGAAACTGTCCTTCATCGCCATCAAGCCGGGCAGTTACACGGTGCAGATACCGGGCTCCACCGGCGATGCGCAGAAGGTGACGATCACCATCGAATGACGGGACCGGTCTTGCCGCCGGAGAGGAGCCGGCGTGCGAGACGGCAGATGCGCCGGAAGCGTTCGCTGCGCCTGGTTGATGCAGATTATCTCGTACCGGATCAAAGGCTTGCAGCGTTCGGTTGCCATTGCGAGTCCGGCAGGTGGAGCGACGATACAAACAGATGGGGGAGGAAACGATGAAATATCCGGTCAGCCTGATTGCGGCACTTGTCGGTGGCCTCCTGGCCCTCGCCGTTCCCCTGGCATCGGCGGCGGACCTGCCGACGGTGCGCGCCGCGATGCTTGCTTCCGGCACCGTCAACTGGGAGGTCACCACGATCAAGACGCAGGGCTTCGACAGGAGCCATGGCTTCGATCTCGAGGTCACGGCCTATGCCGACAATGCCGCGACCCGCATCGCCTTCGAGGGCGGTGCGGCCGACACCATGGTCGCCGACTGGATCTGGGTCGCCTACCAGCGGGCCGCGGGCAAGGACTATGTCTTCTTCCCCTATTCCCGCGCGGTCGGCAGCCTGGTGGTCAAGGACGACAGTCCGGTGATGTCCCTGCCGGACCTGAAAGGCAAGACGATCGGCATTGCCGGCGGGCCGCTCGACAAGAGCTGGCTGATCCTGCGCGCCTATGCCCAGCAGGCCTATCAGATGGATCTCGCCGCCGAGACCGAGCAGGTGTTCGGCGCACCGCCGCTGATCTTCAAGTCGGCGCTTTCGGGGGAGACGGCCGGCGCCATCAATTTCTGGCACTTTCTCGCCAAGATGAAGGCCAAGGGCATGCATGACCTGGTGACGGTCGGCGACGCGGCAAAGGCGCTCGGTCTCGACCCTGATACCCCGCTGCTCGGCTATGTGCTGAAGGGGGAGTGGGTCAAGGCGCATCCGGATCTGGCCAGGGGCCTCCAGGCCGCCTCCCGTGATGCCAAGGCGCTGCTGAGAACCGACGACAGCGCCTGGGAGGGCCTGCGCGAGCAGATGAATGCGGCCGATGACCTCGAATTCGCCGCCCTTCGCGACGGCTACCGCGAGGGCATTCCGGCCGACAAGCCTGTCGACGAGGCCTCCGCCGATCGCTTCCTGCGCCTGATGGCGAAACTCGGTGGCGCCGATCTCGTCGGCAAGGCGACCACATTGCCGAAGGGAGTGTTCCTCGATCTTGAATGATGCAATCGGCAGTTCCGCGGTCGTCCGCGTCCTGTCGCTCACCCTCATCCTACTGACCTGGATCGTTGCGGCGGCGCTGAGCGGCGATCCGTCCGTGCTGCCGCAGCCCTGGACGCTGGCCGAACCGCTGCGCCAGGCGCTGACTTCCGGCGACCTTGCCCATCACCTCACCGTCACCCTTAGCCGCGTCATTGCCGCCTTCATGCCGGCCATGGCGATCGGCGGCGTCCTCGGCTATCTGATGGGTCGCAATCCGACCGTCGATCGCTGGCTCGATCCCTGGCTGGTGGTGTTTCTGAACCTGCCGGCACTGGTGCTGATCGTGCTCTGCTATCTCTGGATCGGGCTCAACGAGACCGCGGCGATTACCGCCGTGGTGCTGAACAAGATCCCCAATGTCGCAACGCTGGTGCGCGAGGGTGCCAGGGCCTTGTCGCCCGATCTCGATGCCATGGCGAAAGTCTATCGCATGCCGCTCCGGCGGCGGCTTGCCGACGTCATCCTGCCGCAGCTGGCGCCCTATATCGCCGGCGCCGCCCGTTCCGGCATCGCGGTGATCTGGAAGATCGTGCTGGTCGTCGAATTCCTCGGTCGCTCCAGCGGCATCGGCTTCAAGATCCACTTCTATTTCCAGCTTTTCGACGTCGCCAATGTGCTGGTCTATGCCATCGCCTTCATCGTCGTGATGCTGATCGTCGAGCTTGCCTTCCTGCAGCCGGTCGAGCGCCATGTCCGCGCCTGGAGGACGGCATGATCCGCATCGACATTGTAAAAAAGGCCTATGGGAACAAGGTGGTGCTGCGCGATGTGCATCTGCAGCTCGACGCCGGGGAAACGGTCGCCATTCTCGGACCGTCGGGCGCGGGCAAGTCGACCCTGCTGCGCATCGCAGCCGGGATAGACGAGCGGTTCGAGGGCCGCATCGTCCGTCCCAAGCGCCTGGCCATGGTGTTCCAGGAGCCGGTGCTGCTGCCCTGGCGCAGCGTGCTGAAGAACCTGACCCTTGTCCATTCCGACCTGCGCCGCGACGAGGCGATTGCCATGCTGGCCCGCACCGGCATCGCCGACAAGGCAGACCTCTTTCCCGGCCAGCTCTCCCTCGGCCAGCAGCGGCGGCTGGCCCTGGCGCGCGCCTTTGCCGGACGGCCGGAACTGCTGATCATGGACGAACCCTATGTCTCGCTCGACCCGGAAACCGCAGACGACATGATCTCTCTCACCGAAAAGCTCATTCGCGACAGCCGCCCGGCGGTGCTTCTCGTCACCCATGCGCGCCGCGAGGCCGAACGACTGGCCGGGCGCAGTTTCGTGCTGAAGGACACGACGCTGCTGCCGGATCACCGACCGGTCGATCCGGAATTGAAAAGGCGCATGCGATGAACGGTCTCGACGTACGCGCCATCGGCTACAGCTACGGATCGAAACGGGCGCTCGACGGCATCAGCCTTGCGGTCGAACCCGGGCGCTTCTGCGCGCTGCTCGGCCCCAATGGCGCGGGCAAATCGACATTGTTTTCCTTGCTGACGCGGCTGATCGTCACCCGCGAGGGGCAGATCACGGTCGCCGGCCACGATCTTGCACGCCATCCGAGGGCAGCCCTTGCCCGGATCGGCGTGGTGTTCCAGCAACCGACCCTCGATCTCGACATGACGGTGCGGCAGAACCTGCGCTATTTCTCCGGTCTGCACGGACTGTCCGGCCGGCGCGCGGCAGCGGCGATCGACGCGGCCCTTGCCCGGCTCGGCATGGCCGAACGCGGCGATGAGCAGGTGCGGGCCCTGAACGGCGGACATCGCCGCCGCATGGAGATCGCCCGTGCCCTTGTGCACGCGCCGCAGGTCCTGCTGCTGGACGAGCCGACCGTCGGGCTCGACGCCGCCGCGCGGGCCGCGATCACCGACCATGTGCACGCCCTGGCCGAGGCCGGCATGGCGGTGCTCTGGGCAACCCATCTGGTCGACGAGATCAGCCCGACCGACCAGGTCGTGGTGCTACACAAGGGACACGTCCTGTTCGATGGCAATGCGGCCACGCTGGCAGGCGACAAGGGGCTCGGCCCTACCTTCCTTTCGATGACCGCCGACACATCCGCGGTGCCGGCATGAGGCTCTGGCTGACGGCCCTGCTTGCGGTGATTGCCCGGGAAAACCTGCGCTTCGTCAAGCAGCGCGGACGCTTCCTCGCAGCCCTCGTGCGCCCGCTCGTCTGGCTGCTGGTGTTTGCCGCCGGCTTTCGCGCCGCACTCGGCATCTCGATCATCCCGCCCTACCAGACCTATATCACCTACGAGGTCTATATCGTGCCCGGCCTGATCGGCATGATCCAGCTGTTCAACGGCATGCAGTCGTCGCTGTCGCTCGTCTATGACCAGGAAATGGGATCGATGCGGCTGCTTCTGACCTCACCGCTGCCGCGCTGGTGGCTCCTGTTTTCCAAGCTGCTCGCCGGGGTGATCGTGTCGATCGTGCAGGTCGCCGTCTTCCTTGGCATTGCCTGGATCTACGGCATCCGCATGGCGCCGCTCGGCTATCTGGCGGTGCTGCCGGCCCTCGTGCTGAGCGGCATGATGCTGGGCGCGCTGGGACTGCTGATCTCCTCGACCGTCAGGCAGCTGGAAAACTTCGCCGGGGTGATGAACTTCGTCATCTTCCCGATGTTCTTCCTCTCCTCGGCGCTCTATCCGCTGTGGAAGATGAAGGAGAGCTCCCTGCTGCTCTTCAGGATCTGCGCCTTCAATCCGTTTACCCATGCGGTCGAACTGATCCGCTTTGCGCTCTATGGCAAGCTCGATACGGTGGCGCTCGGCGTGGTCGCCCTCTGCTTCGTGCTGTTCATGGCAGCCGCCCTCTGGGGCTACGATCCGGCCCGTGCACTGTCGCGTCAGCGCAGATGATTGTCAAAGCCCCTTTCAAGACAGGGGCGCTACACCAAAACCGCCACCTTTCGCTATCTTGATGCAGCCGGGTTTTGCCAGGATTCTGCCAGAGGATGGAGCCATGACAGCTCCACGCCGCTGAAGGAGGAGAGACCTATGATTAAGCTGCATCCCGCAATCGACAATGGCTGGCAACCGGCAAAACCGGGTTTCACCGGGGGGACGATCGTGTGCCACTGCAAGGGCGATCCGGTGGTCGTCGAGATCGGCAGTCAGACCGCGCACAATCATGCCTGCGGCTGCACGAAATGCTGGAAGCCGGAAGGCGCGATCTTCGCCCAGATCGCCGTCGTATCCCGCGACAAGGTCCGGGTGCTGGAAGGCGAAAACAAGCTGGAAGTCGTGGATCCCAGTGCCACCATCCAGCGTCATGCCTGCAAGGCCTGCGGCGTGCACATGTATGGCCGTATCGAGAACCGGGATCATCCCTTCTACGGACTGGATTTCGTCCACACCGAACTCAGCGACGAACAGGGCTGGTCCGAGCCCGAATTCGCCGCCTTCGTCTCATCGGTCATCGAGGGCGGGGTCAGCCCCGACAAGATGGGCGAAATCCGCGACCGGCTGAACGAGCTCGGTCTTCCGCCCTATGACGCGCTGTCGCCGGCATTGATGGACGCGATCGCGACCCATGTGGCGCGCCAGAACGGCAAGCTCGCGGCCTGACATTTTCGAAACGGAAGCCGGGAGGCTGTGCCCTCATGACCTCCCCTTCCTCCCAGGGCCACCCGTCTTTCGGCCTAGCCGGAGGCGGGTGTGCCCTGACTTTTGTTCACGTGCCCGCCTAACAGTCCGAACTGACCCGCCAGCAGACGCAGGCCTGTGCCACCCGGCTGCCACCAGGGTCTCGCACGCTGATCTGCAGATTGAGTGACTGATGTTGCATGACGGCCTCCCTGAACAGGTCGCGCATCAGCTTGACCAGTTCCTCGTCGACCCTCGCTCGATCCGGCAGATCGACGCCTTCGTCGTCCCCCCATTCCCAGTGATCCGTTGCAAGATCAAAATAATAGCGCGTCATAGGCATCGCCACTCGTTTTTGTGCTAACAGAAAAGCGTGGCAAAAGGTTCCTCGTGCAAGCAGCCGGGAAAACCGTGCATTTGGGGTAAGGAATGATCGACAGTCTGATTTTGAACCTGGAACATCGGGACCTCCTGACCGATGACGAAAAGGCTCATCTTCGCAAGCTGATAACATTGGAACGCCATTTCGCCCGGGGCGAGGACATCGTCCAGGAGCGGTCACGGCCCCGATATTCGACATTGATGCTGGAAGGCTTTTCGGCCCGCTACAAGCTGACCCAAAGCGGCACCCGCCAGATCACCGCCCTGCATCTGCCGGGCGACTTCGTCGACCTGCATGCCTTCCCGCTGCGGCTGATGGACCACGGCATCATGGCAATGTCGCCCTGCCGCGTGGCGCTGGTCGATCACGGGTACCTGACCGCGATCACCGAGGGCATGCCGCATCTGACCCGGCTGTTCTGGCTGCAGACCCTGATCGATGGCGCCATGCAGCGCGAGCGGATCGTGGCGATGGGCCGCAAATCGGCGAAAAGCCATCTGGCGCATCTGTTCTGCGAATTGTTCATGCGGCTGAAGGTGGTCAATCTCACCGAAGGCTACTCCTTCAGCCTGCCGCTGACCCAGCAGGAACTTTCCGACGTTCTCGGCCTGTCCATCGTCCACCTGAACAAGACGCTGCAGACCCTGCGCCGCGACGGCGTGCTCGCCTTCGAGAGCGAACGGGTGACCATTCTGGAATGGGACCGCTTGTCGGAAATCGCCGAATTCGACCCGACCTATCTCAGCCTGCAGGTGGAACCGCGATAGGCATGCTGCAGGCGACCGGGCGCGATCCCGGTCACGTCCGCGGCGGCGGCCTGAACCGGTAAAAGAGATTGGGCTCGGAGACGATGAAGATCGTGCCGTCCGGTGCGACGGCCACGCCCTCGGCCTGCGGCACCGTGTGCGTGAGCCCGCTCATCCCTGCCTGCAACGCCATCATGCCGATGGCCTCGCCGTCGGGCGCATATTCGACCAGCATCGCCGACATCTGGCTGAGCAGCAGCAGATTACCGGTCGGCTGGTGCAGGCTGACGGCCGAAAGATCCTGGGTGAAGAAGCTGGAGAACTCGTCCGACTTCCATTGCTGCACGTCGAGGTCGAGCGTGTTCAAAGCCATCGACTGCTCGAGCCCGTCGATTGTCAGTACCCGCAACGGCAGCATTTCCTGGACGACGAACAGCCGCTCGTTCTTCGCATCCCAGGAGACGCCCTCGAAGCCGAAATTGTCGAAGGCGCCGTAATTGAGCCGCAGCCGCGGGCCCATGCCGAGCGCGATCGTTTCCGTATCCGGGCCAATGCGCACCCAGTGCAGGCTCTGGTCGCCCTCCTCAACGATGATGAACTGGTTTCCTGCGACATGGGTGATGTCTTCCGGATCGTTGCCGCCGTCGATCGGGATGCGTCGCAGGAGCTTGCCGTCGAGCGACAGCTCGGCCACTTCGGGACGGCGGTTGATCACCGCAAACAGGGTGCCGGTCTCCGGCGAATAGGCCACGCCCGAGACATTGTCCTTCAGACCGGCGATCGGCCTGTGCTGGATGTCGGCGACATAGCCTGGCAAGTCGAGGCTCGGCCGGTTGGCATCTCCGGCCTCGGGGCGGGTCAGCAGCCAGTAATAGGCCACACTCGGCAGCGCCGACTGCCACAGCCAGCCGAGCGACAGCACCGCAAGCGTGACGACAGTCATGACAGTCAGACGCGGGGATGGAAAACGTACAAGGCGAACTGTCTGGGAACTCAAGCGGAACATGAAGCCTGCCGGATCGAGGAGAGGACCCGGCGGCTGTAGCGACGAAATCGTACTATTTTAGGAAGCTCCCGCATGCGGCGGCCAAAGCCCGGCCGCCTTGGCAATGGACAGCCGGAAAAGGCGCCCTCCCCGCCTGGAGGGAAGGCGCCCGCGCCGTCACGCCCGGCCGTAGCCGCCACCCGTCGGGGTGATGATGGTAATCGCTTCGCCGGCGGCAAGCTCGGTATGGGCGCAGCCGGCCAGGCTCTCGACCGAACCGTCCATGCGCCGCACCAGATTGCGCCCGCACTGGCCGGGCTCGCCGCCCTTGATGCCGAAGGGGGCAACCTTGCGATGCCCCGAAAGCACGGAGCAGTCCATCGTCTCGCGAAAGCGGATGGTGCGACTGGTGCCATTGCCGGCATGCCACTTGCCCCGGCCGCCCGAATCCGGCCGGATGTGGAAGTCTTCGAGCACCACCGGGTAGCGCAGCTCGAGGATCTCCGGGTCGGTCAGCCGCGAATTGGTCATGTGGGTGTGGACGGCATCGGCACCGTTGAAGCCGGGTCCGGCCGGCGCGCCCGAGCAGATCGTCTCGTAATACTGGTAGACGTCATTGCCGAAGGTCAGGTTGTTCATCGTGCCCTGGGCCGAGGACAGCGCCTCGAGCGCGCCGAACAGGCAGTTGGTAACAGCCTGGCTGACCTCGACATTGCCGGCGACGACGGCGGCCGGATAGGCCGGCGACAGCATGCTCTGTTCCGGCACGACGATCTCGATCGGACGCAGGCAACCGGCATTCATCGGGATCTTGCCGTCGACGATCATGCGGAACACGTAGAGCACCGCGGCCCTTGTGACCGGCTCCGGCGCATTGAAGTTGTCGTCGCGCTGACCCGACGTGCCGGTGAAATCCACCTTGGCCGACCGGGTCTTGCGATCAACGGTGATCTTCACCCTGATCTCGCAGCCCTGGTCCATCGGATAGGAGAATTCGCAGTCCTCCAAGGTCTCGATGGCACGGCGCACGCTCTCCTCGGCATTGTCCTGGACATGGCCCATATAGGCCTGCACGACATCGAGGCCGAAATCGCCGATCGCCTTTTGCATTTCCGACACGCCGCGATTGTTGGCGGCGATCTGCGCCTTCAGGTCGGCAACGTTCTGGATCACGTTGCGAACGGGATAGCGGGCGCCGAGCAGCAATTCCCGGAGCTCCTTTTCCCGGAACCGGCCGCGATCGACGAGCTTGAAATTGTCGATATAGACGCCCTCTTCCTCGATCGTGCGGGCATCCGGTGACATGGAGCCCGGCGCGATGCCGCCGACATCGGCGTGGTGGCCGCGCGAGGCGATCCAGAACAGCACCGATGCGCCCGCGTCGTCGAAGACCGGCGTGCAGACCGTGATATCAGGCAGATGGGTGCCGCCGTTATAGGGGGCATTGATGGCAAAGACGTCACCCGGATGGAACGTGTCGTTGTTGCGGATGATCGACTGCACCGAACGGTCCATCGACCCCAGATGCACCGGCATGTGCGGCGCATTGGCCACCAGCGTGCCGTCGGCATCGAAGACCGCGCAGGAAAAGTCGAGCCGTTCCTTGATATTGACCGAATAGGCGGTGTTCTGCAGCGTCAGGCCCATCTGCTCGGCAATCGACATGAAGAGATTGTTGAAGATCTCCAGCATGACGGGATCGGCGGTCGTGCCGGCGGCCTTGCGATCCGGCAGCGCGACGACGCGCTCGAGCACGATATCGTCCCTTGCCGTCAGCTTCGCCTGCCAGCCGGGCTCGATGATCAGCGTCTGGTTCGGTTCGATCAGCAGGGCCGGACCGTCGATCACCCCGCCGGCCGCGATGTCCTCGCGTCGGTAGATCGCCGCATCCTGCCACTTGCCCTCGGAGAAGAACCGCGTTTGGCCACTCGACACGGCCTTGCCTTCCGCTTCCCCGGACGTCTCGATGGCATCCGGTGCGGTCGCACCACCGACGGCTTCCACCGAGACGGCCTCGACGACCAGATCCTTGCTGTCGTCGATGAAGCCGAAGCGCGCCTTGTGGGCGGCCTCGAAGGCCGTCTTCATCGGTGCCGGGTCCGCCCCGGCGATCAACGCCTTGTAGTCGTCCCCGGCCGAAAGCGTTGCGACCGGCACTTCCAGCGTGGTGTCGGTCCCGGCATAGCGCACGAGCGCGGCAAGCTTGATCTCGATCTGGCGGCCGGCAATCCCTTGCGTCTTCAATTCGTCGACGGCCTCGACGCAGAGCGGCTGGGAGATCGAGGCGATGGCGTCGATGGCATCGCCGAGCGAAATCTCGACCGCGCCCTGGCGCAGCGCCCGCACATCCGCAAGCCCCATGCCATAGGCCGACAGCAGACCGGAGAACGGATGGACGAGAACCTTCTTCATGCCGAGCGCGTCGGCCACCAGGCAGGCATGCTGGCCCGAGGCGCCGCCGAAGGCGTTGAGCGCATAGCGGGTCACGTCATAGCCGCGGGCAACGGAGATCTTCTTCACCGCCTCGGCCATATTGGCAACGGCGATCGTCAGGAAGCCCTCGGCCACCGCTTCGGGCGTGCGGCCGTCGCCGATCATGTCCGCCATGTCGGCAAAGCCCGCGCGAACCGCCTCCAGATCGAGCGGCTGGTCCTGGCTGGGTCCGAAGATCGCCGGAAACAGGTCCGGGTTCAGCTTGCCGGTCATCACGTTGGCGTCGGTGACGGTCAGCGGGCCGCCGCGGCGATAGCATTTCGGACCGGGATTGGCGCCGGCCGAATCGGGGCCGACGGTGAAGCGCGAACCGTCGAAATGCAGGATCGAGCCGCCGCCGGCAGCCACCGTATGGATCTGCATCATCGGCGCGCGGATGCGCACGCCCGCCACCTCGGTCTCGAAGGCGCGCTCGTATTCGCCGGCGAAATGCGCAACGTCCGTGGAGGTACCGCCCATGTCGAAGCCGATCACATCGGGAAAACCGGCCGCAAGGCCGGTCTGAGCCAGCGCTACGACGCCGCCGGCCGGGCCGGAGAGAATCGCGTCCTTGCCCTGGAACAGGTTCGCCGAGGTCAGGCCGCCGGATGACATCATGAACAGCAGGCGCGTGCCGGTGCGCTCCAGATCGAGTTCGTCGGCCACCTGCGCCACATAGCGGCGCAGCACCGGCGACAGATAGGCATCGACGACCGTGGTATCCCCGCGCCCGACGAACTTGATCAGCGGCGAGATCTCGTGGCTGACGGAAACCTGGTCGAAGCCGAGTTCGCGGGCGATCGCCGCGACCGCCTGCTCATGCTCGGGATAGCGGTAGGCGTGCATGAAGACGATCGACAGGGCTTCATAGCCCTCGTCCTTCAGCGCGGTGAGTGCCGCACGGACGGCTTTTGCGTCGGGCTTGATCTCGACGGTGCCGTCGGCCAGCACCCGCTCCTCGATCTCTTCGACCCGGTCGTAGAGCAGTTCGGGCTTCTCGATATTGCGGGCGAAGATGTCGGCGCGGCCCTGATAGCCGATCGCCAGGCCATCGCGGAACCCCTTCGTCGTGACCAGCGCCACCTTGACGCCCTTGCGCTCCAGCAGCGCATTGGTCGCGACCGTGGTGCCCATGCGCACCTCGCCGACGAGGCCGGCGGGGATCGCATCTGCGTTCTTCAGCCCGAGCAGTGCGCGAATGCCCGCAACGGCGGCGTCGCGATAGGCTTCAGGGTTTTCCGAAAGCATCTTGCGGGCATGCAAGGTCCCGTCGGGGGCGCGGCCGATGACATCGGTAAATGTGCCGCCACGGTCGATCCAGAAATCCCACTGCATGTCCATTTTCACGTCCCCGTTTTCTGCCCACCAAACGGGCAAGATAAATAATTGAGCTCCTTCATCGATAATTTATTGACAATTTGTCGTCAAGCCGTGATCAATAGATTGCAGCAGACAAAGACTGCCAACACAGGGGAACCAAGATGAAGACCATTATGACGGCTGCCTTTGCAGCGACGATGACCTTTGCCTCCACCGCTTTCGCCGAAAGCTGGGACATGCCGACGCCCTATCCGGACGGCAATTTCCACACCCAGAACGTCCGCAAGTTCGTCGAGGAGGTGAAGACCGCCACCAAGGGCGCGATCGACATCAACGTCCATTCCAACGGCGCCCTGATGAAGGCGACCGAAATCAAGCGCGGCGTCCAGACCGGCCAGGTGCAGATGGGCGAAGTGCTGATCTCGTCGCTCGGCAACGAAGATCCGATCTTCGCCTTCGACAGCGTTCCGGGCCTTGCCAGCAATTACGAGGCCGCCGCCAAGCTCTGGCATGCCGCCGAAGACACGGTGAAGAAGCATCTGGAAGACCAAGGGCTCGTTCTGCTCTATTCCGTGCCGTGGCCGCCCCAGGGCCTCTATGCGAAAAAGCCGTTCACGGCGCTATCCGACCTGAAGGGCCTGAAATTCCGCAGCTACAACCCCGCCACCGCCCGCTTTGCCGAGCTGACGGGCGCAAGCCCTGTTACGGTTCAGGCAGCAGAAGTGCCGCAGGCTTTCAAGACCGGCGTGGTCGATGCGATGATCACCTCGGGCGCCACCGGCGTCGACAGCCAGGCCTGGGATTATCTCTCCTACTACTACGACCTGCAGGCCTTCCTGCCGCAGAACATGGTGTTCATCTCCAAGGACGTGTTCGACGGCCTGAGTGAAGAGAACAGGGCGGCTCTCACCAAGGCTGCCGCGGACGCCGAAGAGCGCGGCTGGAAGCAGTCCGCCGACCTCAACGAGGGCTACAAGAAAACCATGGCCGAGCACGGCATCCATGTCGAGCAGCCGACCGACAAGATGACGTCGGAACTCGGCGACATCGGCAAGACCATGGCCGACGAATGGGTCAAGAAGGCCGGGCCCGATGGCCAGGCGATCATCGACGCCTATCGCAAGTAACCCGCGGAAAGAGCCGGAATGCCCGTCATTCCGGCTCTTTTTCGTTCACCTCTTGGCGCCCTCCGTTCGGAGCAGCTCGCATGACCTTGCCCCCCTCGCCGATCCAGTCCTCGCCCCTCACCCCGCTTTACCGGCTGGCCGAAGTGCTGGCGGGATTGTCGCTGATCCTGATATTCGTGCTTGTCGGCGGCGGCGTTCTGCTGCGCATGCTGGGCATGCAGCTTGCCGGCAGCGACGACTTCGCCGCCTATGGCCTCGTGGCCGTGTTCTTTCTGGCCCTCGGCCCCACCTATCGTCGCAACGAGCACATCCGTGTCGGCCTGATCATCGAGCGGCTGGCACCCCGTGCCAAGGCGCCGCTCGAAATCGTGCTGACCGTGCTGGCCACCATCGCCACCGCCTGGGCCACGTGGTGGCTGGGACGCATGGTCTATGACAGCCATCGCTTCCACGACGTGGCGCAGGGGCTGATCGCCATCCCGCTCTGGCTACCGCAGCTGACCATGGTGATCGGCACCGCCGTCCTGCTGGTTGCCCTTGTGGAAGATCTCGTCCGCTTCGCCCGGCGCCAGCCGGCAAGCTATATCGCCGCGGCGGATGCCGGCGGCGAAGACATTCATTTCGAGCGCTGAGGAAGACCTGACATGGATCCGATGACCGCAGGTATCGTCATTACCGTCTTTCTCGTCGTCATTCTGGCCAGCGGGCTGTGGATCGGCATGGCGCTGGCCGCCGCCGGTTATGTCGCCATGGCCTTCTTCACCTCGCGCCCGCCCGGCCTGATCTTCGGCTCGACGCTCTGGGGATCGAACAATTCCTGGGCGCTGACGGCATTGCCGCTGTTCATCTGGATGGGCGAGATCCTGTTTCGCACCCGGCTCGCCGAGGACATGTTCCGGGGGCTCTCCCCCTGGGTCCAGCGCATCCCCGGCCGCCTGCTGCACACGAATGTCATCGGTTGCGCGATCTTCGCCGCGATCTCCGGCTCGTCGGCCGCCACTGCCGCGACGATCGGCAAGATGACGGTGCCGGAGCTGCGTTCGCGCGGCTATGGCGACTTCATGATCGTCGGCTCGCTGGCAGGTTCCGGCACGCTCGGCCTTCTGATCCCGCCCTCGATCATGATGATCGTCTACGGCGTCGCAGCCCAGGTCTCGATCGGCCGCCTGTTCATCGCCGGCATTATTCCCGGCCTGCTGCTGATGCTGATCTTCTCGGCGATCGTCGCCGGCTATGCCCTGATGAAGCCCGATCATATCCCGGCGCGCGAGCCGCGTCTCAGCCTGAAGGCGAAGCTCTGGGAATCGCGGCGTCTGATCCCGGTCAGCGTGCTGATCATCCTCGTGCTCGGCTGCATCTATGGCGGCATCGCGACGCCGACGGAGGCGGCCTCCATCGGGGTTGCCGGCTCGCTGGCGCTGGCGCTGCTGAGCGGCGGGCTCGACCTTTCGACCTTCTGGGGCAGCGTCATGGCCGCCACCCGCACCAGCGCGATGATCGGCCTCATTCTGTCCGGCGCCGCCTTCCTGTCGACCGCCATGGGCTTTACCGGCCTGCCGGAGCAGTTCGCCACCTGGATCATCGCGATGAACCTGCCGCAGCCGGCGCTGCTGGCAGCCCTTGTCTGCATCTTCCTCGTCATGGGCTGCTTCATCGACGGCATCTCGATGATCGTGCTCACCACCTCGGTCCTGCTGCCGGCGGTGCAGTCGGCAGGCCTCGACCTCCTGTGGTTCGGCATCTTCGTCGTGCTGCTGGTGGAAATCGCCCAGATCACCCCGCCGGTCGGCTTCAATCTCTATGTCCTGCAATCCTTGGCAAATCGCAGCATCGGCTATATTGCGCTCGCAGCCCTGCCCTTCTTCCTCGGCCTGCTGGTCCTGATCGTGCTGATCACGCTCGCACCCGATGTGGTAATGTGGCTGCCGGCACAGATGCTAGGACAGAGTGGATGAGCAAAGACACGAAGGACGCCCTGAAACACATCGGCCCGATCGTCTCCTCGGGCCATCTGGCAAGCGGCGCCCTGCCGGCGCTGTCGGAAGTGGAATTCGGCATGATCATGCTGAGCCACGCCTTCAACCGCTGGATGGTGCGTTGCATGGCCGCCGCCGGCGTGCCGGACCTTTCGCCGCTCGACATCCTGGTGCTGCACAACATCAACCATCGCAACAAGCCGAAGACGCTCGCCGACATCTGCCTCGTGCTCAATATCGAGGATACCCATACGGTGTCCTACGCGCTGAAGAAGCTGGAGCGGGAAAAGCTGATCGAGAGCGGCCGGCGGGGCAAGGAAAAGCTGGTGCTGGTGACCGACAAGGGTCGCGAGATCTGCGCCAGCTATGCCGAGATCCGCGAAGAACTGCTGGTCCGTTCGGTGCTGTCGACCGAGGTCTCCGGCGATACGCTGTCACAGGTGGCAGCCCGTATCCGCGCGCTCTCGGGCCACTACGATCAGGCCTCGCGGGCCGCGGCGTCTCTCTGAGAAACCCCGACAGATCAGGGCGCGGCAGGGGCAGCAATCCGGCAAAACCGTGACATTAATGCCGCGCGCCGCGGCGTTATCCTTTGTTAACCAATCCTTCGAACCTTGCGTTAAATTTTAATCAATAGCCTCTCTTTGAACGATGAGGTTTTGTGCATGCGTATTCTCCTGGCCATCGCCCTTATGCTGACTGTCGCAAGCTGCGCCACGCCGCCGAGCCAGACGCGTAATGCCTGCGCCATTTTCGAACAGCGCGACGGGTTGTTCAACAACTGGCGCCGGGCGGCGGAGAAGACGTCGCGCGAATACGGCATTCCCGTCCCGATCCTGATGGCGACGATCTACACGGAATCGAGCTTCCGCCACGATGCGCGTCCGCCGCGGGGCAAGCTGCTCGGCTTCATTCCCTGGAAACGCGCCTCGACCGCCTACGGCTATTCGCAGGCCCTTGACGGCACCTGGGGTTCCTATCAGCGCCAGACCGGCCGTTACGGCGCGCGCCGGACCAACTTCGCCGATGCGATCCAGTTCATCGGCTGGTACCACCAGCAGAGCCACATCAAGAACAATATCGACTACAACGATCCCTATAACCTGTATCTGGCCTATCATTCCGGCCAGATCGGCTATGCTCGCGGGGCCTATCGCAACCGTCCGGAAGCGCTCCAGGGCGCCAAGCGGTTCACCGAGATCACCTATACCTATGCGCGCCAGCTGCAGAACTGCCCGAACTGAGGACAGGTCTCCAGCGACCACCAGACCAGGTAAAACGAAAGGCTCCAGCCGCGGCAGCGACTGGAGCCTTTTTCTTCGTATCGCAGGCTCGGCTCCCGATCAGGGAGCCGAGCCGTGGATCTGTCAGGCGGCGGCCTGGATTGCCGAGATCTGCCACTCGGTGCCGGGCCGGCGCACGAAGGTCCAGACTTCGACCGATTCCCCGGCATGGTCCGGGTCACCGCTGACCACCCGGTGGGTGGACCGGTCGACCATGAAGTCGACGCTCTGGTAACGCATCGCCACGGTCGCGTAGTCCTGGCCGTTCTCGTTCCAGGATTCCGCCACGTCGCCCTGCAGCAGTTCGACATCCTTGACTTCGTTCTTCACGCCCTTGGTGGCGTTTTCGCCCAGTTCCTCGGCGAGATAGGACATTGCCTCCGGCGTGGTGATGCGGCGAAGCGCCGAATAGTCCTCGGTCGCATAGGCCGCCTGCATTTCCTTGAGCAAGCTCTCGAAACGTTCCAGATCGCCCTGCCCGATGCCGAGTTCGTCACCGCCGGCCTTGGCACCAGCCGCGCTGCCGAGCCCGCCGCCAAGCGCGCCCCCCAGACCGCCGCCGATGGACGGGATCTTGAAGCCCGGCTGACTGTTGCCGCCCTCATAGCTGTCGCGGCTCATCGAATTCGAGCCGGCATAACCGGCCTGACGATTGCCGAAGGCACGCATCGCCCAGCGGGCGACGAAGAAGAGGATACCGAACTGCAGCAGCATGCCGAGGAAGCCGAAGCCGCCGCCGAAGCCGGTGCCGAGCAGCGAGCCGAACAGGCCGCCGAGCAGAAGGCCGCCCATCAGGCCGCCGAACATGCCGCCGCCGAAGAAGCCGCGCGTGCGATTGACCGCGGCACTGGAAGCAGCACTCGTGCCGAATGTGCGCGGGCTCATCGAGCGCTCAATACCGGTGGCCGTGCCGGGGGCCGTCTTTGTGGTGGCGGGTGCGCTCCAGGTGCGCGTGCCGCGGCTGCCGAAGCTGGAAAAGCCTCCGGCCCGACGGGCGTCCGCTGTATCGACGATGCTGGCCGCGCCAATCAGGGCGATCATCGCAATCGACAGGTACTTACCGAGCAATTTCATAATGTGTGTCACTCCCTTCGAGGCAATCTTGCCTGTGATGCCTCTCATATGGGCGTGACGTGCAACAAATTCAAAGGAAATCGGTCAGGCGCCGATCGCCATTCTGATGGCGATGGCGACCGCGCCGACGGTCAGGACGCCGGCCGCCCACAGGCCGACGAACCAGAGCAAGCGCAGGCCCCAGTGGCGGGCCGGCGAGCGCTGCGGGCCGGACACCTCCCCTGCCATCAGTGATACCCCTCGCCTTCGCGGATCTTGCCGCGGAACACCCAATAGGCATAGGCGGTATAGGCAAGAATGATCGGCACCAGGACCACCGCACCGGTCAGCAGAAAGGCGAGGCTCGAATCCGGCGCCGCCGCATCCCAGATCGTCACGGAATTCGGCACGATATAGGGGTAGAAGCTGATGCCGATGCCGGCATAGCCGAGGACGAAAAGGCCGAGCGCGGCAACGAAAGGCTGCCGGTCGTACCCATCGGCAAGTCCCTTCACCAGCAGGATGACGCAGCCGATCACCAGCAGCGGCACGATGATCGAGAACAGGAAGGTCGGGGTGCCGAACCAGCGCTCCAGATATTGCGGCTTCAGCCAGGGCGTCCAGAGGCTGAAGATCACCATGGCGGCGACCGTCGCGAAGGTCAGCCGCTTGGCCAGCATCCGCGCGCGCACCGCCAGCCGCCCCTCCGTCTTCATCACCAGCCAGGTGGCGCCGAGCAGCGCATAGCCGACGACCAGCGCAATGCCGGTGGCGATGGAAAACGGTGTGAGCCAATCCCACCATCCCCCGGAATAGGCGCGATCTTCCACCGGGATGCCCTGCACCAGGGCGCCGAGCGCAATGCCCTGGCTGAAGGCGGCGACGGTCGAGCCGCCGGCAAAGGCCCAGTTCCACAGGAATTCGCCGCGTTCCGTGCGCCAGCGATATTCGAAGGCGACGCCGCGGAAGATCAGGCCGAGCAGCATGGCGATCAACGGCATGTAGAGCGCCGGCAGGATGGTGGCATAGGCAAGCGGGAAGACCGCCATCAGGCCGCCGCCGCCGAGCACCAGCCAGGTCTCGTTGCCGTCCCAGACGGGGGCGACCGAGTTCATCATCTGGTCGCGTTCCGGCTTGTCGGGAAACAGCGGAAACAGGATGCCGACGCCGAGATCGAAACCGTCGAGAATCACATAGGCGATGACGGCAAAGGCGATGATCGCCGCCCAAATGAAAGGCAGGTCAATGGCCATGGGATGCTCCCTGGGGTTTCTGTTGCGCTCCGGACATCACACCGGATGACCGCATCGGACCTTCCTTCAGTTCGAGATCGGAATCGCGCGGCAGGCGCGCCATCAGCCGCAGGATATAGAAGGTCCCGGCCCCGAACACGGCGAAATAGACGATGATGAAGGCGACCAGCGAGGTGGCGATCGCCGGTGTCGCGAGCGGCGACATGGAATCCGACGTCAAGAGCTCGCCATAGACGGTATAGGGCTGGCGTCCGACCTCGGTCGTCACCCAGCCTGCCAGCACGGCGACGAAACCGGCCGGCCCCATGGCGACCGCCACCCGGTGCAGCATGTCGTTGGTCGCCAGCGTGCCGCGCCAGCGGCTCCACAGGCTCCAGAGACCGACACCCAGCATCAGGAAGCCGAGGCCGACCATGATACGGAACGACCAGAAGACGATCGCCACCGGCGGTTGCTTGTCGCGCGGCACGACATCAAGCCCCTTCAGCGGCCCGTTGAGATCGTGGGTGAGAATGAGCGAGGACAGTTTCGGTATCTCGATTGCATAATCGACGCGCTGTTCGTCCTGGTTCGGTATGCCGAACAGGATCAGCGGTGCGCCATTCGGATGGCTTTCGAAATGGCCCTCCATGGCGGAGATTTTCACCGGCTGGTGTTCCAGCGTGTTCAGTCCATGCTCGTCGCCGGCAAAGATCTGGATCGGCGTGACGATCGAGGCCATCCACATGGCCATCGAGAACATCGTCGCCGACCGGCGCGGCGCGGTGCCCCGCAATAGATGCCAGGCGCCGACCGCACCGACGACGAAGGCCGTGGTCAGATAGGCGGCAAGCACCATGTGCACGAGGCGATACGGAAAGGACGGGTTGAAGACGATCTTCCACCAGTCGACCGGCACGAACTGGCCGACATCGTTGATCGCGTAGCCGGCCGGCGTCTGCATCCAGGAATTCACCGCAAGGATCCAGGTCGCCGAAATCAGGGTGCCGAGCGCCACCATCGAGGTTGCAAGAAAATGCAGGCCCGGACCCACGCGTTCGCGGCCGAACAGCATGACACCGAGAAAGCCGGCCTCGAGGAAGAAGGCCGTCAGCACCTCATAGCCCATCATCGGGCCGATCACCGGACCGGCCTTGTCGGAGAAGACCGACCAGTTGGTGCCGAACTGGTAGGACATCACGATGCCCGAGACGACCCCCATGCCGAAGGCGACGGCAAAGATCGTCTTCCAGAAGTTGAAGAGCTCGAGATAGACCCGGTCCTTCTTCCAGAGATACAGGCCTTCGAGCACGAAGAGATAGCTGGCAAGGCCGATCGAGAATGCCGGAAAGATGATGTGAAACATCACCGTGAAAGCAAATTGTGCACGGGCCAGAAGTTCGGCTTCGTTGCCTGAGAACATGATGTCCGATCCCTTTTCTGCCGACGACTGAGCGGATGGCCGGAACAATAGTCCCCAACCCGCATATCGCAATGCGACATCTCGCCATGCGACAGCTGTGCACACATCCTATCCTAATAGCGGATCGAATCCGACCTTAAGCAAGAAATCAATGATCGGTTGATTTAGCAAATAATTTTGCAATTCTCAGCCGCAGGGATTTCGCATTGGGAATGACGGATACGACTGGGAGGTCGCAACAGCAGTCCCTCAAGAAAAATAGTTGAGCGTGCACCCCCGCCTCGCTTCCATAGGTTCATTGCCTGCTGCGAACATCTCCGTAATCGAGAAGCGTGGAGTTCGTTGCCTATGATGGACCACTCCGGATCGGACCGTGCGGATCTGAGCAGGGGCAGCAGGCTGCGCAAAGCGATGAGCGAGAAAGGTTACGCCAAGCAGCACGCTTTCGCGGTGGCGCTCGATGTCAGCGAAAGCACCGTGACCCGGTGGCTTGCCAACGGCCCGATGTCGCTCGACAGCGCGGCCGATATTTGCCTGACCTTCAATATCTCGCTGGATTGGCTGGTCCTCGGACGCGGCGAAATGCGTCCTCTTCCCGAGGCCGCGAAGCGGGTCATCCCCGAAGCCCCCAGCATCGTTACCTTCGCCCGGCTCTACAAGGCGCTTCCGCCCAAATCACGCGAATTGCTGGATTCCTTCATGCAATCCTTAAGTGCATGATCGGTCTTTTCCTTTTCTCTGCGTGCAATGACCGATCGCCGAAATTGCACGCAGGGGAATAGGCAAGACTCCTTCGCTTCTACCCAGAATAGTATCCTTCGAATGCTGAATGATGATCAGCAGTCAACAGGGGGCACCCCCCCTTACAGGGAGAAGCAGGATGACGACCTATACGCTGAAAGTGCGCAACCTCTCCGAGTTTGCCAAGAGCTATGTCTGGTTCATGGAACCGCCCATCGTTACGTCGAAAGGCGGCTCGACGCCGGTGTTCACCAATGCCTGGGTCACCTTCAATGCCGTGACCAGCGGCAGCAACGACACGGTGATCTATACCGACGAGACCTTCGCCTACTGGTCGAAGACGCCGATCCAGGTTGCGCCGGGCACCACGATGGGCGAGGCCGGCGATGCCCCGGTCGACACTTCCCTGCAGGACACGTTGTCGTTCTTCGGCTCGGTGGCCACCGGCGGAGTGGGCTTCGGACCGGTCACCCATGGCGGCGCGTCCACCGGCTCCTACAGCATCATCACGACCTGTGATTTCAACCGCTCGAACGGTTATCTGTTCGGCCTTGCCCGCCCCGGCAGCATTCCGGGCATTCCCTCGCCCGTCGCAACCTTCGTCGCCCAGCCCAACGAAACCTACAACGTCACACCCGTCATCAAGTTTTTCGTCTCGGACGGGCTCTTCGTGCCGGGTGCCATCATCGACTACGGGCAGGTGTCGACGAAGGCGCAGGTGGTCGATTTCACCGGCAGGTCCCAGACCTCGGTGGTCGTAACCCATGGTGAAAACGGCGATTTCTCGGCCGAATACTACTGAACACGAGCGTCAGAGCAGCGGCGCGGCCGCCCGTGGACGCGCCGCATCCGTCTTCAAAGCACCTCATCGAAAGGACAGGATCATGGTAGGCTATAGCAGCTTCGTCACACCGCAGGGCAATGTCGTTCCGGTAATCAACGGCGGCCGGTATTTCGGCGACTTCATCAACACGGCCACATTCACCCCGAAATGCGCCGAGGGCGAATACCGCCAATTCGTCAAGGGCGAGTTCGTGGCGAACGGCTCGGTGGTGTCGCACAGGCTTTGCGGAAATTTCTACCTCCAGAAGGGCAGCTATCAGGAAGATGGCTGCCCGCCCGGGAATGCACCCGGCGTCAGGGCCTACGGCTATCGCAGCCGCCTTGGCGACGGCTATGATCGTTACGCGCCGTCCCAGTCGGACGGCTGCACCTATGCCATGTTCGACGCCCCCGGTTTCAACCATCTCAAGAAGGATATAACCTACAAGATCGACCTGACTTTCAAGGCCGACCTGATCGACACGTCGAAGAAGGCAGTTCTCGTCAGCAAGGAATGGACCGTGTCCGGCCAGACGGTCGCGCATAGCTCGGAGAAGGAAACCATGGCGGACAATGGCCTGTCGCCTCTGCCTCTGGGCGAAGACGACTATGTGCTGCGGACCTACCAGACCATCAATCTGGAAACCAAGGAGCCGGAGGTTCATATCGTCGTGGGCCGCAAGGTCGGCCTGGCCCCGCTCGACCCGGCCTCACTGCACATCGAGGTGACCGACGGCGAGGACCATCCGGTGGCCGCCGGCAAGCCGGTCATCTACGAGGTCGGCGATCTTCGCTCGGCAACGGCAACGATCGTCGTTCCGCTGACGCACAAATGCGAAGGCGCGGCCAAGGTGCGCCTGTCCAGCAAGGCCAATGCCGTACTGCTCACCATTCACCCCAGCTGAGCGGTCGGTGCGTCGACGGCCTGCACCAGCAAGCAGCCCCACGCGGCTGCGGGAGACAGGCCACGACGGAAACGCCCGCCGGGCAGATTGCACGGCGGGCGCTTTCATGCCGGGGATCTGGCCGATCAGTCGACGTTGAACACCAGCGTCTTGGCCTGGCGGATCGCCTCGTTGGCGGTCAACTTGTCGAGCACGTCCTGCTGCAGCGGTTCGTCGACATAGAGCAGCGCAATGGCGTCGCCCCCGTTCTTGTCGCGGCCGAGCTGGAAATTGGCGATGTTGACGCCGGCCGCACCGAGCGTCGTGCCCATGAAGCCGATCATGCCGGGCACGTCGGTATTGGCGATATAGACCATGTTGGTCCCGACATCGGCATCCATGTTGATACCCTTGATCTGGATGAAGCGCGGCTTGCCGTCGGAAAAGACGGTGCCGGCAACCGAGCGGGTCTGCTTGTCGGTGGTGATCGTCAGCTTGATGTAGCCGTCATAGACACCGGTCTTGTCGCGCTTGACCTCGGAGAGCACGATGCCCTTTTCCTTCACCATGATCGGCGCCGACACCATGTTGACGTCGGCCACCTGGTTGCGGATCAGGCCCGCCAGCAGCGCCGAGGTCAGTGCCCGGGTGTTCATCCCGGCCGTCGAGCCGTCATAGAGGATCTCGATTTCCTTGATCGGGCTTTCCGTGACCTGGCCGGCAAACGAACCAAGTACGTCGGCAAGCCGGATGAAGGGTTTCAGGATCGGCGCTTCCTCGGCGGTGATCGAGGGCATGTTGATCGCGTTCGAGACGGCGCCCTTGACCAGATAGTCCGACATCTGCTCGGCCACCTGCAGGGCGACGTTTTCCTGGGCTTCCGTGGTCGAGGCACCGAGATGCGGCGTGCAGACGACATTTTCCAGGCCGAAGAGGGGGCTCTCGGTCGCGGGCTCGACCTCGAACACGTCGAAGCCGGCGCCGGCGACATGGCCCGACTTGATCGCTTCGGCAAGTGCTGCCTCGTCGACCAGGCCACCGCGGGCGCAGTTGATGATGCGCACGCCCTTCTTCGTCTTGGCCAGCGCCTCCTTGTTGAGGATGCCGCGGGTCTTGTCCGTCATCGGCACATGCAGGGTGATGAAGTCGGCCTGGGCCAGAAGCTCGTCGAGTTCGACCTTGGTCACGCCCATTTCCTCGGCCCGTTCCTTCGACAGGAAGGGGTCGTAGGCGACGACGCGCATGCGAAGGCCGATGGCGCGCGAGCAGACGATCGAGCCGATATTGCCGGCACCGATGACGCCGAGCGTCTTGCCGGTGATCTCGACGCCCATGAACTTGGACTTTTCCCACTTGCCGGCCTGGGTCGAGGCGTCGGCGGCGGGAAGCTGGCGGGCGACGGCAAACATCAGCGCAATGGCGTGCTCGGCGGTGGTGATCGAGTTGCCGAACGGCGTGTTCATCACGATGATGCCGCGCTTGGAAGCGGCGGGTATATCGACATTGTCGACGCCGATGCCGGCGCGGCCGATAACCTTGAGGTTGGTTGCCGCCGCGATCAGCTTCTCGGTCGCCTTGGTGGCCGAGCGGATCGCGAGACCATCATAATTGCCGATGATCTCGGCGAGCTTTTCCTTGTCCTTGCCGAGCTTCGGCTGGAAATCGACTTCGACGCCGCGATCGCGAAAGATCTGGACGGCGGTTTCCGACAGGGCGTCGGATACGAGAACGCGAGGTGCCATGACGTGGCCTCCTGAGGTTGGTCGCCGGGCGCGTGCCGGGCTGAATGAGATATCGGATCGTTAAACCCGGGCCGCGCACGCCCCGGTATCGTGTGTCTATATTCAGCCGCCGAGCGACATCGGTTTCTGGCCGGAGCCGGTCAGACCGAATTGCCGCCGGACGAAATCGAGAAACATCCCGTAGGGCCGCCCGACCACCAGCATGAGAACGGCAAAGCCGAGTGCCCCCTTGGCGATGGCCAGTCCCTCCGCCCCGCCCATCGCCAGGATGGCGACATAGATCGGAACCTGAAAGGACAGCAGTGCGGCGCAATCGGTCAGCAGTTCCGGCGCGCGGCCCCTTGGCGTCAGCCTGGCGAAAACCCAGTCACGCCAGAGCCCGTAAGGCCGGGCCGTCAACACCATCAGCACGGCACCGATGGAGCGCGACACCAGAACCTCGCTCCAGGCCATGCCCGCAACGAACCGCTCGTTGAGACCGCTGACGATGGTGAAGAAGATCACCAGCGCCAGCGTGTCGGCGATGAAATTGAGCAGTCGCGTGGAAAGTGCCATGACAGGAATGCTCCGCCCGAAGGACCGCCCTTGCGGGCAACGGATCGATCAGGCCGCAGCCTTGGCCAAGCTCGCCTTCTGCGTGGCGAATGCCCAGTCGAGCCACGGCATCAGCGCTTCCATGTCGGCCGTCTCGATGGTGGCACCGGCCCAGATGCGAAAGCCGGACGGCGCATCGCGATAGGCACCGATGTCATAGGCCACACCTTCCTTGTCGAGCAGGGTGACCATGCCCTTGGCGAAGGCCGCCTGGGCATCCGCGTCGAGTGCCGCGACATCCTTGTCGGTGATCGTCAGGCAGACGGAAGTGTTGGAGCGGGTCTCCGGCACCTTGGCGAGATTGCCGATCCAGTCGGTCTTCTCGACGAAATCGAAGATCACCTTGGCATTGGCATCCGCCCGCGCCTTCAGCGCATCCAGGCCACCGAGCGACTTGGCCCAGTTCAGCGCATCAAGATAGTCCTCGACGCAGAGCATCGACGGCGTATTGATCGTCTCGCCCTTGAAGATGCCCTCGATCAGTTTGCCGCCCTTGGTCATGCGGAAGATCTTCGGCAGCGGCCAGGCCGGTGCGTAGTTTTCCAGCCGTTCCACGGCGCGGGGGCTGAGGATCAGGATGCCGTGACCGCCCTCGCCGCCCAGAACCTTCTGCCAGGAGAAGGTGACGACGTCGAGCTTGGCGAAATCGAGATCCTGGGCAAACGCCGCGGACGTTGCGTCGCAGATCGTCAGGCCCTTGCGGTCGGCCGGGATGAAGTCGGCATTGGGAACGCGCACACCCGAGGTCGTGCCGTTCCAGGTGAAGACCACGTCGCGGTCGAAATCGACGGCGGAAAGATCGGGCAGTTCGCCATAGGGCGCTTCGAACTTGCGGGCGTCGGCCAGCTTCAGCTGCTTGACGACATCGGTGACCCAGCCCGAACCGAAGCTTTCCCAGGCAACCATGTCGACGCCGCGTTCGCCCAGCAGCGACCAGAGCGCCATTTCGACGGCGCCGGTGTCGGACGCCGGCACGATGCCGATGCGGTAATCGGCCGGCACGTTCAGGATTTCACGGGTAAGGTCGATGGCGTCGGCCAGCTTGGTCTTGCCGATCTTCGCACGGTGCGAACGGCCAAGAGCCGCATCGGAAAGCGCTTCGAGCGACCAACCGGGACGCTTCGAGCAAGGGCCAGAAGAAAAATGAGTGTTGCCCGGACGCAATGCGGGCTTGGCGCGGTCAGTCATGATCTATCCTTCCAGATAGTTAGCCTCTCGTTGGGGAGAGGTGTCCCGCCGTCGCTGATACGCTTCTGCTGATTTACCGTCAAGACGGCTTGCGTCGCATAGAGCAAATATTTTGGCGCGGTCGGATCAGAACACTGACGTCGCGCAACGAAAAAGGCGGCCCCGGGGGACCGCCTTGATGGCTGCAGGTGGCGCAGTGCCGCTTACTTGTAGACCAGCGGCTCGGCCGGCGGCTCGTAGGTAACGGGCTGGGTGCAGCCGCCGAAGGTATAGCGGGCGCCGGCGCGGATTTCGTGGCTGTCGAAGCCCTTGTCGTAGCCCGGGCCGCCGCCTTCGGCAAAGCCGAACATGTCGCCGCCGGAGATATGGCGGTAGCGATAGCCGACATCGGCCTTGACGTTGCAAGAGACATCGACCGCGACGCCGGCCATCAGCTGGTATGCGAAGCGCCAGCTTCCCTTGCCGCGGTGGCGATAGGTATCATCGCAACCGCTGCCGTCGTCGGCGCAGCTGGTGTTCTTCAGGTCGTCCCACTTGACGTAAGCGCCACCGATACCGCCGCCGACATAGGGCGTGACGATGCCGTAGGTGCCGAGGTCGACATAGGTATTGGCCATCAGCGCATAGGCATGCATGCTGGAAATATCGGTCGAGGTACAGGCGCCCACACAGGCGCCCGCGCCGGCGCCGCCGGCGGACGACGTGCTGCCCTTGAAGTCGGCATCGGTCATGTAGTCGAAGGTCAGATCGCCACGCAGATAGCGGTTCATCTGATAACCGACGCCGACGCCGACATTGAAGCTGTCGTCAAGCTTGGTGGAATCGAAATCGGCCTGCGTGTCGTTGCTGCCCTGGAAGAACTTCGCGCCACGCATGTGGTTGAAGTCGTAGCCAAGATCACCGCGCAGGTACCAGCCCGAGGCCTCAGCCACCTGAACCTCCGGCGCCGCGGCGAGCGGAGGCAAGGGTTCCGGCTGATAAAGATCTGCCGCATGTACGGCGGTGCCGACGAGCAAGGCCGCCGCGACACCCAGAAGGTGCATTTTCATCTCTAGAACTCCATTGTCCCGCTTTTCAGCCCACCCCGGGCCGCTCCGTGCAATTCATTAGGGATAATGGAGATGAAAGGTTAAGTTAGAATTAACCACGCTTGTTTACATAGAATAATACAATCAGAGCGTGAAAATACTTGGCGTTAAAGCATACCGACAAGCCTCATCGGACCGCCGCGAATAACGCGCAGCATGCTCGTCGATGCGTCAGAACAAAGCCATTTCAAAGCCTTGAAAAAGGGCCCACCGATTACCGGCAGGCCTTATCGTCCTCTAACGGAGACAAACGGGGATCCACCGCGTCGCCTTCACGCCACGCGCTGCATCGCATCGAGCCCGGCGAACAGTTCGACCGAATGCAGCCGGGCCTCGACGTCGTGGATCGGCATCGAGATGATCAGCTCGTCGGCCTTGGTGTCCTCGAGAAAGCGATCGAGCTTGGGGGCTGCCGTCTCGGGCGACCCGACCACGGCATAGCGCAGCGTATGCTCGACGGTCATCTTTTCCATGTCGTGCCAGAAGCCTTCCATGCTGTCGACCGGCCTGGGAAAAGCCTGGCGGACATTGCGCCGCAGATTGACGAATTGCTGCTGGGCCGATGTGAACAGACGCTGCGCCGCGCGATCCTCGTCGGCAAGCGCGCCCATCACGCCGACAATGGCATAGGGCTTGTCGAGCTGCGCCGACGGCTGAAAACGCTCGCGGTAGATATGCAGCGCCTCGAACAGGGCGTCGGGCGCGAAATGCGAGGCAAAGGCATAGGGCAGACCGAGGGCTGCCGCCAGATGGGCGCTGTAAAGGCTGGACCCGAGCAGCCAGAGCGGCACATGGCTGCCGGTGCCGGGATAAGCGAGGATCGCCCTCTCGTCCTCGTCCGCCTCGCCGAGCAGTCGCTGCAATTCGAGAATGTCGTGCGGAAAGCTTTCCGCCCCGGCCTCGAGATTGCGGCGCAGCGCCCGCGCCGTCTTCATGTCGGTGCCGGGCGCCCGGCCGAGGCCGAGATCGACGCGGCCCGGGAACAGGGCTGCCAGCGTGCCGAACTGCTCGGCGATGACAAGCGGCGAATGATTGGGCAACATGACGCCACCGGAGCCGATGCGGATCCTGCTCGTCGCCGCGCCGACATGGCCGATCACCACCGAAGTCGCGGCACTGGCAATGCCCGGCATGCCGTGATGCTCGGCAAGCCAGAAGCGCGTATAGCCCAGGCGCTCGGCCTGCTGTGCCATCCGGCGGGATGCTTCAAGGGCCTGGGAGGGGGTTTCCCCCTCGCAGATCGGCGACAGATCGAGAATGGAAAAGGGTATCATCGTGACTCCGCGGGCAACATGGACTTGCCTCCCGGGCTCTATATAGGAACGGATTTTCGCGACGCCATGCTTCCGCCCGAAAGTCGATTGCGGGCAATCTGTTTTTGTTTTGTTCACATTCCGCTGGCAGTTTGCCACCCGATACCGTTAGGATCGGCGAAACTTCTGGGAACTGACATGCAAGACACGATTCGCATCATCGGCATCGATCCGGGCCTGCGCCGCTGCGGCTGGGGCGTGATCGAGACGCTCGGCAATTCGCTGCGCTTCATCGCCTCCGGCACCGTCACCTCGGACGGCGACATGGACCTTGCATCGCGCCTTTGCCAACTGCATGACGGCCTGGCCGAAGTCGTCCACTCCTACCAGCCGCAGGAGGCGGCAGTCGAGCAGACCTTCGTCAACAAGGACGCGGTGGCGACCCTGAAGCTCGGCCAGGCCCGCGGCATTGCCATGCTGGTGCCCGCGCGCGCCGGCCTGGCCGTCGCCGAATATGCCCCGAACGCGGTGAAGAAAGCCGTCATCGGCGTCGGCCACGGCGACAAGAAGCAGATCCACATGATGCTGAAGATCCTGATGCCTAAGGCCGAATTCAAGGGCAACGACGCCGCCGATGCCCTGGCGATCGCCATCTGCCACGCCCACAATCGCGGCGGCAACCGCATGCGGCAGATCATGGCAAGCGCCTGATTTGTTCTTGACTTGTTCTCTTGGTAAGAATATTTCTTACTTTAAAGGAGGCCGTCATGCGCGTTACATCGAAGGGCCAGGTGACCATACCGCGGGATTTTCGCGAGCTCGTCGGCATCGAACCCAACAGCGAAGTCATTTTTGCCATCGAGAACGGCAAGCTGACCCTCAGCCCGAAATCCGCTGCAGCGGCATCTGAAGATCGTCACCGGCTCGATGCCTTTCTGCAGACGCTCGATGCGCTGGAGGGGTCCGGGGACCAGTCTGTCGACGCCGAAGCCCTGATGGGCATGACGCGGGACCGCTGAGCGATGTCCACGCTTGTCGACACCGACGTTCTGGTGGATGTGGCTGTGCGCGATCCGGTCTGGATGCAATGGTCGCGCAAGGCCCTTATCCGGCGCGCTGCAGCCGAGCCGCTGGTTATCAATCCGGTGATCTACGCCGAATTTTCGGTGCGATACGACGACATCGACCTGGTCGACACCCTGCTGCCGCAAGACGCGTTTCTTCGCGAAGGACTTCCATGGGCGGCAGCCTTTGCGGCCGGCGTCGCGTTTCGGCGCTACCGCCAGAATGGCGGTAGCCGGGAGCGCGTATTGCCCGATTTCCTGATTGGTGCCCATGCAGCCATTCGGGGATACTCAATCCTGACCCGCGATCCGAAAGGCTATCGCGCCTATTTCCCGACGGTTCCCCTCGTCTCCCCCGAAACCCATCCCTGACGGACATCCCATGATCGGCAAGCTCAAAGGCACCATCGAAGAAATCGGCGAAGACCATGTGCTGGTCGACGTGCACGGCGTTTGTTATGTCGCCTTCTGCTCGGCCCGCACCCTGTCGCGGATCGGTTCTGCCGGCGAGGCCATCGTGCTGTTCATCGAGACCTATGTGCGTGAGGACCAGCTGAAGCTGTTCGGCTTCATGACGGCGCTGGAGCGGGAATGGTTCATCATCCTGCAGGGCGTGCAGGGTGTGGGTGCCCGCGTGGCGCTGGCGGTCCTCTCGACGCTGACGCCATCGGAACTCGCCAATGCGATTGCGCTGCAGGACAAGACGGCGGTGTCGCGTGCACCGGGCGTCGGACCCAAGGTTGCCGTCAGAATCGTCACCGAGCTGAAGAACAAGGCGCCCGCGTTTGCCGGCGAGGCTTCAGGCTCGATCGGCCTGAAGCAGGAACTCGGCGAGGGCGTCGCCTCCTCGGCCGTCACCGACGCGGTCTCGGCGCTGTCCAATCTCGGTTATTCGCGCGACCAGGCGGCGAACGCGGTGGCAGCCGCCCTGCGCAGCGCCGGCGAAGAGGCCGACAGTGCGCAGCTGATCCGGCTCGGTCTCAAGGAATTGGCCCGCTAGGGCGCCTGCGGTTTTGTATCCGGGACGAGTTTCGACTATCGTCCGGTCAAAATGAGGATCTGATGCGCCGCCGATTGCAGCATGACTGCCACTCGGTCAAAACCATTGACACATAAGCCGCGGCACGGGTTCCCGGCATGGAATTGCTCGCATGAACACACCCAATCCCATCCTGTCGCCGGAAAAGAAGGGCGAGGACCTTGATGCGGCGCTGCGCCCGCAGACCCTCGACGACTTCACCGGACAGGCCGAGGCGCGCGCCAATCTGAAGGTCTTCATCGAGGCGGCGAAAAACCGCGGCGAAGCGCTCGACCACGTGATCTTCGTCGGTCCGCCCGGCCTCGGCAAGACCACGCTGGCGCAGATCATGGCCAAGGAACTCGGCGTCAATTTCCGCTCGACCTCCGGCCCGGTGATCGCCAAGGCGGGCGACCTTGCCGCACTTCTCACCAATCTCGAAGAGCGCGACGTGCTGTTCATCGACGAGATCCACCGCCTGAACCCCGCCGTCGAGGAAATCCTCTATCCGGCCATGGAGGACTTCCAGCTCGACCTGATCATCGGCGAAGGCCCGGCCGCACGATCGGTCAAGATCGACCTGTCGAAATTCACGCTGGTCGCGGCCACCACCCGTATCGGGCTTTTGACGACGCCGCTGCGCGATCGCTTCGGCATTCCGGTGCGGTTGAACTTCTACACGGTGGAGGAACTGGAGAGCATCGTGCGGCGCGGCGCCAGGCTGATGGGGCTGCCGATGACCGATGACGGCGCACGCGAAGTGGCCCGTCGCGCCCGCGGCACACCCCGCATCGCCGGTCGCCTGCTGCGCCGCGTGCGCGATTTCGCCGAGGTGGCCCGCGCCGAATCGGTGACGAAAGAGATCGCCGACCAGGCGCTCAATCGGCTGAACGTCGACAATATGGGCCTGGACCAGCTCGACAAACGCTATCTGCAGATGATCGCGGTGAACTTCGCCGGCGGCCCCGTCGGTATCGAGACGATCGCGGCGGGCCTGTCGGAACCGCGCGACGCGATCGAGGACATCATCGAGCCCTACATGATCCAGCAGGGCTTCATTCAGCGCACCCCGCGCGGCCGCGTGCTGACGGCCACCGCCTGGAAGCATCTGGGGCTGACGCCGCCGAAGGACCTGGAGGCCGCGCAGTTTCGGCTGACCCTCGAGGATGAGTGAGTGCTGAGCCGCAGGCGCTTCCTGAAACTGCTGCCGGCCGGTCTCGTCGCTTTAGTTGCAGCCGCCACCGCACCGCTGGTGCAGGTCATGGCAAGGCCTCGCGTGTCGCGCTATGCGCTCAAGCCTGCAGGCTGGCCCGACGACTTTAGGCTGAAGATCTGCATGTTGTCCGACATCCACAGCTGCGATCCCTTCATGTCGATCGCGCGGATCAGGACGATCTGCGACCAGGTCAATGCGCAGTCCGCGGACATCATTCTGCTGCTGGGCGACTATGTGACGGGCATGCCGGAGGTGAGCGGCCACGTGCCGTCCAGGGACTGGGCGGCGGAACTTGGCAGACTTCGCGCACCGCTCGGTCTGCACGCCGTGCTCGGCAACCACGACTACTGGCAGGACGCGGCGTTCCAGGCAGACCCGACGATCGGCACGTGCCGGGCGCAGCAGGCCCTGGAGGCCGTTGGCATTCCCGTCTATGTCAACCGGTCCGTCCGGCTGGTGAAGGACGGACGGCCGTTCTGGCTGGCCGGTCTCGCCGATCAGGCCGCGATCCGCGCCGATCGGTCGATCCGCCGCTGGGACAATATCGGCATCGACGATCTCGACGCCACGCTGTCGCAGGTCGACGACGACGCGCCGGTGATCCTGATGGCGCACGAACCGGACATCTTTCAGAGGGTCGGCCGGCATATCGCCGTCACGCTGAGCGGCCATACGCATGGCGGACAGGTCAACCTTTTCGGCTGGCGACCGCGTGCGGCATCGCGCGGATCCAGGCGCTATCCGGTCGGCCATTTCCACGAAGATGGCCGCGACCTGATCGTCTCCCAGGGACTCGGTTGTTCCGAGGTACCGATCCGCATAGGATGCCGTCCTGAAATCCTCGTGATCGAACTGGGCTGACCCATGACCAAGCGCACCCGTATCCGCATCAAGGAAAAGCCGCGCAAGGTGTTCCAGATGCGGGTCGCCGGCCTCGCCTTCCTGAATGACCATGTCCTCGTGCATCGCGCCACCCATGAAAAGTTCTGGAGCTTCCCCGGCGGGCGGGCGGAAATCGGCGAGACATCGGTCGAAACGCTGAAGCGGGAAATGGTGGAGGAACTCGGCGTCGAGGTCAGCGTCGGACCGCTGCTCTGGGTCGTTGAAAATTTCTACGAATACGAGAAGAAGAAGCTGCAGGAGCTTGGCTTCTATTACCGGATGGAGGTGCCGGAGCGCTTCCCCTTCCACCCGAGCGACATCATCCACCGCAATCGTGACGGCAAGAACGATCTCGAATTCCGATGGGTCGAGGCGACGACGGATGCGCTGGTGGCGCTCGACATCCCGCCCTATTTCATCGCAGCCGAAATCGAGCATCTGCCGGAAACGCCGCGCCATCTCGTCTGGCATGACGGCGACCTGGACGACAAATAACCGGATTTTGCCCGGAACCATCCGCGCCCGATTGCGTCTTTTTCGAAAGACCAGGGAGGCACGCATGCAACGCATCAGGAAGGGCAGCAAGGTCGAATGGACCTGGGGTTCCCACACCGCCAGCGGCAAGGTCGCCGAGCGTTTCACCGATGACGTGACGCGCACGATCAAGGGCACCGATGTGACGCGCCACGCGACGAGCAGCAATCCGGCCTATCTGATCGTGCAGGACGATGGCGACCGGGTGCTGAAAAGCCGGTCGGAGGTGACGAAAGCGGGGTCCCGGTAGCCCCGGAGAACCGTGCCGCCGTTCAGCCGATCCAGCATGGCACCAGTTGCGCCAGCGTCTCGGTCAGACGATCCCGTCCGCCCGGCCGCCAGCCAAGTGCCCGTATCGCTGCGGTGTCCATCACCGCGAGCCTGGATGTATCCGCCCGTTGCGGCAGCGGATGTGTGCAGCCTGCTGCAATTTTCAGTGGCTCCAGAATGTCGCGGCGGTCCACCACGATGTCGGAGAGATTGAAGCGCCTCCCGGCAACCGCACCCGGATCACAGGCCAGCAGCAGCAGGACAGCCTGCAGGATATCGGCGGCATGCACTTCCGTGCCCGCCCGCGTCGCAACCGGCTGGCCGGCCAGGTAGTCGGCGGCAAGCACGTCCCATTTGTTGGGTTGCAGCGGACCGTAAATGCCGGTGGCGCGCAGGCTGATGCCGCCAAAGGTTGGACCGCTCATGCGTCTAAGCGCCTGCTCGGCCCCCAGCTTGACCTTGCCGTAGAGGCTGGTGGGCGCAAGACCGCAATTCTCATCCGACACGCTCCCGACCGGCAGGCCGTCATAAACGGCCCGGCTGGACAGAAAGATGCAGTGGCGCACCCCCGCCCGCTTGGCATCGTCGAAAAGCCTGACGCTGCCGTCGAGATTGCGTCGGCTGAAGCCATCCGCGTCATCACCTTCGCCGCCCCTGTAGCGGCCGGGCTGGTGATCGAAGGCCAGATGCACGAAGGCCTCCATGCCCTCGAAACTTATCGACTGGTCGCGATCGGCGTCGAGCAAAAGCGGCACGACGTCCACCTTGCTGTCGAACAGGCCTGTCGCCGGCGGCCGACGTCCGCCAACGGTCACGGCATGGCCGGCATCCTGCAGGCCCGGGACGAGATGGCGCCCGACAAGGCCGGTGCCGCCGGAGACCAGGATCTTCACGGCGCATCGCCTTTCCGCGGGTTCGCCAGACCGTCGATGTCGGGGATCCCGGAATCCTTGTAGTAAGCCTGCCAGAGATCGATCAGAGGCCGCAATTTCCGGGCCTTCGGATGATCCCTCTCCCAGGGTTTCTCATACTGGTAGTGCAGCACGCCGATACTTCTCCAGTCCCAGAGTTCCGGCAGGTTGAACCAGACATATTGCAACATGTTCATCGTCACCGGCAGGCCGTGCCAGTCGGGAAAGAAGGTTTGCAGAAACGTCTGGTCGGTGCGCCGCCAGAAGGCGTCCGGCTGGTCGAGCCGACCGAGCATCTTGTCGAAGGTGTCCATCGAGGGCCGGGCGACGAAGACGCCGGAATTCATCCGGTGAAAATCGGCAAGGCTCTCATAGACATTCGGCGCTGCGGAAAATTCGGGATAGTCAAAGAGCCTGTCGATGTTGCGCAGGACGATTGCATCGGCATCGATGAAGACGCATGCGCTGTACTCGACCAATTGCCAGAGCCGGAGCTTGCAAAAATTGTCTAGCGGCGAATGAAACTGCGGCTTGCGGCCCTTGGTAAAGGGTGCGTCCGCATGCAGCCGGCCGCGGGCGTGCCGCTCCCGAAACGCATCCGACAGCGGCAGCAGGTCTACAGCCACGAGGCGACAGCCCGCTGCCGAAAGGGGCAATAGTGCTTCCGCCTCCACCCCGCCGGTGTGCAGGACGACGATGTCGGCATCAGTCCCCGTCCGCCGCAGCGAATGGACAAGCGCCGTTGCCCCCATGGCATAGTCAGCATTGGTGACCAGCGTCACGAAGGCATGCCCTGCCCCCGCCGGACGGTCGGCGACAAGGCCGCTCCCCTTGCCCGCTGCCATGCTCATGACACCGATTTCAGCTGCTTGCCTTCCGGATCACGGTTGATCGTCCGCCCGATATCTTTCGTCCAGGCCGAGACGGCCGGCACCCGCGATCGATCGACGCGATAGGCGAATTTCTTTGCGACATCGACGATTTCCTCCAGCAGTCCCTCGCCGAGCGTCGTCGGTTCCAGACCGAGCGACAGGAACTTGTCGTTCCTGACCACCAGATCGTTTTCCGGCGCCTCCTTGCGCGGATTGGGAAGCCAGGCGATCTCGGCGCCCGTCAGCTTCGACACCAGCGCCGCCAGATCCCGCACCCGATGGGTTTCGGTCATCTGGTTGAAGATCTCCACCCGGCTGCCGCGCTCGGGCGGATTGCCAAGCGCGATCTCGATGCAGCGAACCGAATCCTGGATATGGATGAAGGCCCGCGTCTGGCCGCCGGTGCCGTGCACGGTCAGCGGATAGCCGATCGCCGCCTGAATCAGGAAGCGGTTCAGCACCGTGCCGTAGTCGCCGTCATAATCGAAGCGGTTGACCAGTTGCGGATGCAGCCGCGTCTGATCGGTATGGGTGCCCCAGACGATGCCCTGATGCAGATCGGTAATCCGCACGCCGTCATTCCGGGCGTAGAACTGGAACAGCAGCTGATCGAGGCACTTCGTCATATGGTAGATCGAGCCGGGATTGGCCGGATAGAGGATCTCCTGGCGGGCCGTCTCGCCGTCCATCGTCTCGATGCCGACCGGCAGGTAGCCCTCGGGGATCGCGGCCCCCACAGTCGAGTAGCCATAGACTCCCATGGTGCCGAGATGCACGACATGCGCGTCAAGGCCGATCTCCACCAGCGCGTTCAGCAGATTGTGGCTGGCATTGACGTTGTTGTTGACGGTGTAGTTCTTGTGCCGGTCGCTTTTCATCGAATAGGGCGCGGCGCGCTGCTCGGCGAAATGCACGACCGCGTCGGGGCGACTTTCCGCAAGCCATCCCTTCAGCAGTTCGTAGTCCCTGGCCAGATCGATCAGGTGAAAATGGATGCGCCGGCCGGTCTGCGCATGCCAGATGCGGGTGCGCTCCTGGATCGAATCCATCGGCGTCAGCGACTGCACCCCGAGTTCGGTGTCGATCCAGCGCCGGGAGAGATTGTCGAGGATATGGACCTCGTGGCCCTTTGACGACAAATGCAGCGCGGTCGGCCAGCCGACGAAACCGTCACCACCCATCACGGCAATCTTCATGAAGCTCTCCTTTGCCTTGGAATGTCGAAATCTGGTACTGCCCGCAGATGACAGACGGATCACACCGGCCGCCTGATTGATCAGATGCAATCTCGACGTTCAATTTCAATAAGGGCAAGCATATGACGCACCAGAACATTTCGCTTACAGGCGCGCTTGCGGCGGATGGCCACAGGCTCGTCCAGCGGGTCTATTATGAAGATACCGATTTCTCCGGTGCGGTTTATCATGCCCGGTATCTTCACTTCATGGAGCGCGCCCGCACGGATTATCTGCGCTGTCTCGGCGTCGAGCAGGCGAAGCTCTTCAACCTGGATCAACAGGGGCTGGCCTTCGTCGTCCACCGCATGGAAATCGACTTCAAGGCCTCGGCCCGAATGGATGATATCCTGACAATTCATACTGTTACGGAAAAGGCCAGCGGGGCGAAGATTGTCTATACGCAGATAGTGTCCCGTGACGACACAACTCTAATACAAGCCAAAGTCGTTATTGCCGCCGTCAATCGTGCCGGCCGCGCCCGGCGCCTGCCCGAAGGTCTTGCCGCCGCGTTTTTGGCCTGAAAACTGCCCAAAACGGCCTTGATTGAATAACGAATCCTTAACCATAATAGGGTCCTACTGAAAGCCACTGGTTTTGTGCAGTAAACGCCTTCGTTTGACCAAAATTGAAGGCAAGAAGGCACAGGACTAGAAAAGCGGAATAACAGGCCGAACTCACAACACGAGCCTTACGCCGCACAGCCGTGAACCGCCCGGTCCTGTGCCGGGCGTTTGGATTTCGGGGGCAAAGAACCGATGGAAACAGCAGGATTGGCAGCAGCAACGCAGGACGTGACCCTGTGGGCCCTCTTCATGGAAGCGGGCTGGGTGGTCAAACTCGTCATGCTGGGCCTTTTGGCCGCCTCGATATGGACTTGGGCGATCGTGATCGACAAGGCCGTCAACTACGGCAAGGCCCGGCGCCAGTTCGACCAGTTCGAGCAGGTTTTCTGGTCTGGCCAGTCGCTGGAAGAGCTTTATCGCACCCTCGCCGAGCGCAACAATACCGGCCTTGCCGCGATGTTCGTCGCCGCCATGCGCGAATGGAAAAAGAGCTTCGAGCGCGGCGCCCGTTCGCCGATCGGTCTGCAGATGCGTATCGACCGCGCCATGGACGTGACGCTTGCACGCGAGGCCGAAAGCCTCGAGGCCAGGCTCGGTTCGTTGGCGACGATCGGCTCGTCCGCACCGTTCATCGGCCTGTTCGGCACCGTGGTCGGCATCATGACCTCGTTCCAGGCGATCGCCGGATCGAAGTCGACCAATCTTGCCGTCGTTGCTCCGGGTATCGCCGAGGCGCTTCTGGCGACGGCCATCGGCCTGGTGGCTGCTATCCCGGCGGTCATCGCCTATAACCGGTTTACCGGCGAATCCGGCAAGCTGACGTCACGCATGGAAGGCTTTGCCGACGAATTCTCGGCCATTCTCTCGCGTCAGATCGATGAGAAGCTGCAGCCGCGCCAGGCGGCACAATAACGAGCCCCCGAAGGGAGCACGCACATGGCAATGTCCGTAGGTGGAAATGGCGGCAGAGGCGGAAGACGCGGACGCCGCCGCGGTGGCAGGCGCGCGCCTGTCAGCGAAATCAACGTCACACCGCTGGTCGACGTGATGCTGGTGCTGCTGATCATCTTCATGGTCGCAGCCCCGATGCTGACCGTCGGCGTGCCGATCGACCTGCCGCAGACCCAGGCCAAGGCGATGAACAGCGATACGCAGCCGATCACGATCTCGGTCAATCCCGACGGCGAGGTCTATCTGCAGGAAACCAAGATCGCGCTGGAAGACGTCGTGCCGAAGCTCGAGGCGATCGCCACCACCGGGTACAATGAACGTATCTATGTGCGCGGTGACACGGCTGCCGCCTACGGCACCGTGATGCAGGTCATGGCGCGGATTTCCGCCGCCGGCTTCAAGAATATCGGTCTCGTCACCCAGCAAGAACAGGACAAGTGATCCGCTCACATGAAGGTCAGCCTCGTCACATCGGCGGTATTGCACGGCGCAGCGCTGGCCTGGGCGTTGCTGACGCTTGGCGCGCCTGCGTCCTTCGACGTCGCCGATGTCGAGGCCCTGCCTGTCGATCTGGTCCCGATTTCCGAATTGACCCAGATTCAGCAGGGCGACAAGAAGGCGCCGAAGGCCGAGACCTCCGCTCCGGTTCCCACCAAGCGTCCGAACGACGTACCCGACGCTGAAAACGTCGGCGAGAACAAGATCGACATGAAGTCGGTGCCGACGCCGGATGCCAAGCCGTCGAACACCGAATCGGCCAAGGCGCCCGAAGCCGCCGAAAAGGTCCAGCCGAACAAGGACCAGGAAACCAACGACATCAAGGATATCATCAAGGAAGATACGGTCGCCGAGCCGGAAAAGGAGATCGCCAAGCTCGAAGAACCCAAGCCCGAGGTGAAACCGGAACCGATCCCGGAAAAGCCGGCCGAGCCGACGCCGGAACCCGAGGCCGAGGCAAAGCCCGAAGAGAGCCCCCTGCCCGACAGCGTGCCCGTGCCGGCACAGCGTCCGACGCCGCCTGAAACACCGAAACCGGTGGAGAAGACGGCCGAAGAGAAGAAGCCTACGCCGCCCGAGCCGCCGAAGGCGCCGGACCGGAAGAAGGATGTGAAGACGCAGGAGACCGCCAAGTCGAAGTCGAGCAAGGAAAGCAAGTCGCTCGACGACGAGGTCGCCGCCTTGCTCAACAACACCGATCCGACCGCCGGCGGCGCCAAGTCGAGCAAGGACAAGGCAGCCCTCGGCGGCAAGAAGACGACGGGCGGATCGACGCTGAGCCAGACCGAGATGGACGCGCTGCGCGGCCAGATCGCGCAGAACTGGTCGATCATCCCGGGCCTGGCGGACGCCGCAGATGTGCGGATCCGCGTCCAGTTCCAGCTCGACGAATCGGGCAATGTCATCGGCAGTCCGCAGGTGAGCGCCACCGGTGGCTCCTCCCAGACCCAGCAGGTGCTGATGGGCGGCGCAAGGCGCGCCATCCTGAAGGCGCAGCCGTTCAAGAACCTTCCTCGCGACAAGTACGACGCATGGTCGGAAGTTGTCGTCAATTTCGATCCCAGCGATCTAGCACTTTAATATGCTGAAAGGCTTGGCAACATGATGAAATTTACCCTCGTCCGGGCGTTGGCGCTCGCAGTGGGCCTGGCAGGCATCTTCGTCCAGCCGGCATTCGCACTTGTCGAGATCAACATCAACAAGGGCAATGTCGAACCTCTGCCGATCGCGGTCACCGATTTCAGCTCAACCGACGGCATCGGCGCGAAAATCTCCCAGGTGGTCGAGGCCGACCTGAAGCGGTCGGGCCTCTTCGCCCCCGTCGCGCACAACGCCTTCATCGAGCAGATTTCCAATCCCGACCAGAAGCCGCGGCTTGAAGACTGGAAGGTGATCAACGCCCAGGCGCTGGTCGTCGGCCGTGTGAGCAAGGAAGGCGACGGTCGCCTGCGCGCCGAGTTCCGCCTGTGGGACACCTATGCCGGCCAGCAGATGACCGGCCAGCAGTTCTTCACCCAGCCGGAAAACTGGCGCCGCGTCGCCCATATCATCGCCGATGCGATCTATGAGCGCGTCACCGGCGAAAAGGGCTATTTCGACACCCGCATCGTCTTCGTCTCGGAAACCGGACCGAAGACCGCACGCCAGCGCCAGCTCGCCATCATGGACCAGGACGGCGCCAATGTACGCATGCTGACCGACGCCAAGAACCTGGTGCTGACACCGCGCTTCTCGCCCAACCGGCAGGAAGTCACCTATATGTCGTTCGAAAACGACCAGCCGCGCGTCTACCTGCTGCAGCTGGAAACCGGACAGCGCGAGGTGGTCGGCAACTTCCCCGGCATGACCTTTGCGCCGCGCTTCTCGCCGGATGGCCAGCGGGTGATCATGAGCCTTCAGCAGGAAGGCAATGCCAACATCTACACGATGGACCTGCGCTCGCGCACGACGACCCGCCTGACCTCGACGGCGGCGATCGATACATCGCCCTCCTATTCGCCCGACAACAACTCGATCGTGTTCGAGAGCGACCGCGGCGGGCGCCAGCAGCTCTATGTGATGAATGCCGACGGCTCCGGCCAGAAGCGCATCTCGTTCGGCGACGGCTCCTATTCGACCCCGGTCTGGTCGCCGCGCGGTGATCTGATTGCCTTTACCAAGCAGTCGGGCGGCAAGTTCTCGATCGGCGTGATGAAGCCGGACGGCTCGGGCGAACGCATCCTGACCACCGGCTTCCACAACGAGGGGCCGACCTGGGCACCGAATGGCCGCGTGATCATGTTCTTCCGCGAAGCTGCCGGTGCGGCAGGGCCGCAGCTGTTCTCCATCGACCTGACCGGCTATAACGAGCAGAAGATCCCCACACCGTCCTTCGGCTCCGACCCGGCTTGGTCGCCGCTCCTCGAATAGCCGCAACTTGGCCGCTTTTTCGCCGCAAAACCCTTTGTATTGCGTGGTTTTCGGCGGAAGTTAGTGGCTTGTTAACCATGTTCCTTCGGCCGCGGTTAACCGAGTGCGGTTACCCTCCGGAAACCCTAATTTCGAAACTCGAACTGATGCAAGGAGACCGGCGATGAGCCGCATCAATACCCCGGCAAAGAGCCGCATGCAGCAACTTGCGAGCAACCCCGCCATCGTCGCACTGGCCCTGACCCTGGCACTGGCGGGCTGCGCCTCGAAGAAGAACCTGCCCAACAATGCGGGCGAACTCGGCCTCGGCAGCGGCGCAGGTGCGGCAACGCCCGGCTCCACGCAGGACTTCACCGTCAATGTCGGCGACCGCATCTTCTTCGACACCGACTCCTCGTCGGTTCGCGCCGATGCCCAGCAGACGCTCGACCGCCAGGCCCAGTGGCTGATGCGCTACCCGCAGTATCCGATCACGGTCGAAGGCCATGCCGACGAACGCGGCACCCGCGAATACAACCTGGCACTCGGCGCCCGCCGTGCCGCCGCCACCAAGGCCTATCTCGCCTCGCGCGGCGTTCCGGCCAACCGGATGAAGACGATCTCCTACGGCAAGGAACGTCCGGTCGCGGTCTGCGACGACATTTCCTGCTGGTCGCAGAACCGACGCGCCGTCACCGTCCTGGGCGGTGGCCAGTAAGCCGGACCTTCAAGGTCCAGCAGCACTCCGGGCGGCCTTTTTTGGGCCGCCCTTTTTGTTTTCTCCACACTTTGGCCGAACTCAGGTTGCTTTTTACGCGCGATTGGAAAAACACTCCTGTGCGCGCGTTTGCGTGCGTTCGCCGACCAACAGGATACTAGCAACATGAAACGATTTGTCGTCGCCGCACTCCTGGCGACTGCTGCCCTTGTCAGCCAGGCTGAGACGGCGCAGTCCATGCGACTGTTTCCGCCGAACTGGCTGACCGGCAGCCATAGTGCACAGGGTGCTCCTGCGCCGCAGCAGGCGCCGCAGGCAACCGTCCAGCTGGCCCAGCAAAGCTCCGAGGCCGCCAAGGTGATGGATCTCGAGCAGGAGATTCGCGATCTCAACGGCCGCATCGAGGAGATGAGCTATCAGCTTCTGCAGATGCAGGAGCAGATCCGCAAATACCAGGAAGACAACGAATTCCGCTTCCAGGACCTGGAAAAGGGTGCAGGCGGCGGAACCAAGAAGAGCGAGGCTGCGCCTGTCGACAAGACCGAGCAGGAAAGCAAATCCATCGCCCGCATTTTCACCGATCCGCCGGCTGACGCCGGCGGCTCGTCGTCCGGCCCGTCCACCCCGCAGGACACGGCATCTGCCAATCAGACGGGCGCTCCGGAGCGCACGCTCGGAACCATCGAGCTCGACGCCAATGGCATGCCCGTCGGCACCAGCCAGAACACGTCCTCGGTCGAGGAGAGTGCCCTGCCCGGCGTAGACGGCGGCCAGGCACCGGTGAAGAAGCAGGACGACAGCCAGCAGACCGCGGCGCTCAGCAACGAGAACGATGTCTACCAGGCAGCCTATGGCCATGTTCTGTCAGGCGACTACGGCGTGGCGAAGACGGAATTCCAGGATTTCATCGAGCGCTTCCCCGACAGCAAGCGCGCGGCCGACGCCAATTTCTGGCTCGGCGAAGCCCTTTATTCGCAGGGCGATTACAACGAGGCGGCCAAGACCTTCCTCAACGCCCACCAGAATTACGGCTCGTCGCCCAAGGCGCCGGAAATGCTGCTGAAGCTCGGCATGTCCATGGCCAAGCTCGACAATCAGGATACGGCATGCGCGATCTATCGCGAGGTCGGAAAACGCTATCCGAGCGCATCGCGCGCCGTCCTGCAGAAGGCGACCTCGGAGCTGAAGCAGCAGCATTGCTGACACGGGGCGCGCAAGCCGTGTGCCCGATCGAAGATCCCCGATCTGCCATCGATACCTTTCTGAACCGCCTCTCACCCGGTCGGCTGCTGGTCGCCGTCTCCGGCGGCAGTGATTCGCTCGGCCTGCTGACGCTCCTGCACGAGGCCTTGGCCGCAGCCCCCCGCCCCGGCGTGACGCTTTGCGCCGCCACCATCGACCACGGTCTTCGCGCAGGCGCTGCCGAAGAGGCGGAACAGGTGGGGAGCTTCTGCCGGCAACGCGACATTCCCCACCGGATCGCCCGCTGGCAGGGCGAGAAGCCGACAACCGGTCTCGCCGCAAGCGCCCGCGAGGCCCGTTACCGACTGCTGGCCGACCTTGCCGAGGATTTCGGCACCCGACGGATTGTCACCGCCCACACGCTCGACGACCAGCGCGAGACGATTGCCATGCGCGCCAGCCGCACCGAGACCGGCGACCAGGCGCCGGGTCTTTCCGGCATGGCGGCCCTCACCCTCTATGACTGCCGCATTTTCATCCTGCGGCCGTGGCTTGCCTGCCGCCGACAGGACATCCGCGACGAATTGACCCGGCGCGATATCCCCTGGGTCGACGATCCGAGCAATCAGGATCTGCGGTCGGAACGCGTGCGCACGCGCCGCACTCTCGGCGTCGATCACGGCTATGAGGCCGCGTTGAAGACGATCAAGGCCGCGGCAGAAGGTCGACGACAGCTGTCCGACGCGGCGGCAGCATTACTGGACAGCCGCGCGCGCATGATCGACCGGACGGTCGCGGTCCTTGCGCCGGATATCGCCGATGCGGCGCCAGCCCCGCTCGCCCATGCCATCTCGGCCCTGATCATGGTGCTCGGCGGACGACGGCATCTCCCCGGCCGGGAGCAGATGGACAAGGTGATGGCCCTCGTTACCGGTCCCTACAAGGATCGCCATCCCGACCGCACGACCGCCGGCCGCTGCCTGATCGTGCGCAGCGCCGGTGGCCTGTTTATCGCCCGCGAGTGCCGCGGCCTACCCAGCCTGCGCCTTGAACCGGGCGACACGGCCATCTGGGACGGGCGGTTTCGAATCACCAGCCATTCAGATGAACCCGTGCTGGTGCATGCCGGCAGGAATGCCGATGACGCGGCGGAATACCGCAAGGCCGAGACGGAGGACCTCCTGCCGCCCTTCATGCGCCGCCATGCCGACGCCGTCGCCCCGCGATTCAGCCTTCTTGCGCAACCGCAAGCATCGCGCCAGCCAGACCTGCTATCCCTGGCATGTAAACCGGAACTGGGCGGTTACGATCGCTTCCTGTCGGGCTTCGATCTGGAACTTGCCAACGCCCTTGCCGCACTTTTCGGCCGCGACGGCTTTTCAAGGCCGCCCGTTTAGGTCCTGTTGACGGAAAACACATCGTATCACTGCGTTTGCCTTGGCAATGCCGTCAAGCGCTCCTATGTTACGAGCTAACTAAGCAGTCGATAGCGGCTGACGGATTCTCCGGGGAGTTCCATGAACCCAAATTTTAGAAACTTCGCGCTGTGGGCGATCATCGCACTTTTGCTGATTGCCCTGTTCAGCATGTTCCAGACGTCACCGTCGTCGACAAGCTCGCGCGAGATTCCCTATTCGCAGTTCCTCAAGGAAGTGGATAGCGGTCGCGTGCGTGACGTCACCATCGTCGGAAACCGCGTGCTCGGCACCTATTCCGAGAACGGGACCTCGTTCCAGACCTACTCGCCGGTCATCGACGACACCCTGGTGGACAAGCTCCAGCAGAAGAACGTGATGATCGTCGCCCGGCCGGAAACCGACGGCTCCTCCGGCTTCCTCAGCTATCTCGGCACCCTGTTGCCGATGCTGCTGATCCTTGGTGTCTGGCTGTTCTTCATGCGCCAGATGCAGGGGGGCTCACGCGGCGCCATGGGCTTCGGCAAGTCGAAGGCCAAGCTTCTGACCGAAGCGCATGGCCGCGTCACCTTCGAGGATGTCGCCGGCGTCGACGAAGCCAAGCAGGATCTGGAGGAAATCGTCGAGTTCCTGCGGGATCCGCAGAAGTTCCAGCGCCTGGGCGGCCGCATCCCGCGCGGCGTGTTGCTGGTCGGCCCTCCGGGCACCGGCAAGACGCTTCTCGCCCGCTCCGTTGCCGGCGAAGCCAATGTGCCGTTCTTCACGATCTCGGGTTCGGACTTCGTCGAAATGTTCGTCGGCGTCGGTGCGAGCCGTGTGCGCGACATGTTCGAACAGGCCAAGAAGAACAGCCCATGCATCATCTTCATCGACGAAATCGATGCGGTCGGTCGTCACCGCGGCGCCGGTCTCGGCGGCGGCAATGACGAACGCGAGCAGACGCTGAACCAGCTGCTGGTCGAAATGGACGGCTTCGAGGCCAATGAGGGCGTGATCCTGATCGCCGCCACCAACCGTCCCGACGTTCTCGACCCTGCCCTGCTGCGTCCCGGCCGTTTCGACCGCCAGGTCGTCGTGCCCAACCCGGATATCATCGGCCGCGAGCGGATCCTCAAGGTTCACGCCCGCAACGTGCCGCTGGCACCGAATGTCGATCTGAAGGTGCTGGCCCGCGGTACCCCCGGTTTCTCCGGTGCCGACCTGATGAACCTCGTCAACGAAGCCGCCCTGATGGCAGCGCGCCGCAACAAGCGCATCGTCACCATGGCCGAGTTCGAGGACGCCAAGGACAAGATCATGATGGGCGCCGAACGTCGTTCGTCCGCCATGACCGAAGCCGAAAAGAAGCTGACCGCCTATCACGAGGCCGGCCACGCGATCACGGCACTGCATGTGCCGGTCGCCGACCCGCTGCACAAGGCCACCATCATTCCGCGTGGCCGTGCACTCGGCATGGTCATGCAGCTTCCCGAGGGCGACCGCTATTCGATGAGCTACAAGTGGATGGTCTCGCGGCTTGTCATCATGATGGGCGGCCGCGTTGCCGAGGAACTGACCTTCGGCAAGGAAAACATCACCTCCGGTGCATCCTCCGATATCGAGCAGGCCACCAAGCTTGCCCGCGCCATGGTCACCCAGTGGGGCTTTTCCGACGAACTCGGCCAGGTCGCCTATGGCGAGAACCAGCAGGAAGTCTTCCTCGGACATTCCGTGTCGCAGTCGAAGAACATCTCCGAATCGACCGCGCAGAAGATCGACAACGAAGTGCGCCGCCTGATCGACGAGGCCTACAAGGAAGCCCACCGCATCATCAGCGAGAAGAACGACGAGTTCGTCGCCATCGCCGAGGGTCTTTTGGAATACGAAACGCTGTCGGGCGAAGAGATCAAGGCCCTGATCAAGGGCCAGCGTCCGACCCGCGACACCGACGACACGCCGACCGGCCGCAGCTCTGCTGTCCCCTCGGCCGGCGCCAAGAAAGAGACACCGAAGGGTGGCGAGGCCGAAGGCGGCCTGGAACCGCAGCCTCACTGATCGAGGGTGTCTGAACGATCAAGGCCGTCCGGAACGTTCCGGACGGCCTTTTTCATTGGTAACGCTATGTAAGGGCTCTTTGCCTTAATTTACGTGATGTACCGCGCATTATGTGGCATGAGCGAGCCTGATTACGCGTCCGCCCACTCGCCCTTTGGAGGAAGTGGAGCGACCAGCATCTGCAGGCGCAAGATATTGCGGGAGAATTTATGACACGTCGCTATTTCGGAACCGACGGCATTCGTGGCCAGTCCAACATCCATCCGATGACCCCGGACATCGCCATGCGCGTCGGCATTGCCTGCGGCAAGCTGTTTCGTCGCGGCGAGCACCGGCACCGGGTGGTGATCGGCAAGGACACCCGTCTTTCCGGCTACATGCTGGAAAACGCGCTGGTGGCCGGCTTCACAGCGGCCGGCCTCGACGTCTTCCTCCTCGGCCCGATCCCGACGCCGGCAGTGGCCATGCTGACCCGATCGCTGCGCGCCGATATCGGCGTAATGATCTCCGCCTCGCACAATCCCTTCGCCGACAATGGCATCAAGCTCTTCGGCCCGGACGGCTACAAGCTGTCCGACGAGATCGAGGGCAAGATCGAGGACCTGCTCGAGCAGGACATCACCGGCCAGCTGGCGCCGCCGACCCAGATCGGCCGTGCCAAGCGCGTCGAGGGCGACATCTATCGCTATATCGAATTCGTCAAGCGCACCCTGCCCCGCGACGTCACCCTGCATGGGCTGCGCGTCGCCATCGACTGCGCCAATGGCGCGGCCTACAAGGTGGCGCCATTGGCGCTCTGGGAACTCGGCGCCGAGGTCGTCACCATCGGCAACGAGCCGAACGGCACGAACATCAATCTCGATTGTGGCTCCACCCATCCGTCCGCCCTGCAGAAGAAGGTGCATGAAGTGCGCGCCGATATCGGCATCGCGCTCGACGGCGACGCCGACCGTGTGATCATCGTCGACGAACACGGCACCATCGTCGATGGCGACCAGCTGATGGCGGTAATTGCCGAGACCTGGGCCAATGACGAGTTGCTGACCGGTTCGGGCATCGTCGCGACCGTGATGTCCAATCTGGGCCTCGAGCGCTTCCTGTCGGGCAAGGGCCTGTCGCTTGCCCGCACCAAGGTTGGCGACCGCTATGTGGTCGAACACATGCGCCAGAACAATTTCAATGTCGGCGGCGAGCAATCCGGCCATATCGTGCTGTCGGATTTCGGCACCACCGGTGACGGCCTTGTCGCCGCGCTGCAGGTGCTGTCGGCCGTCAAGCGTACCGGCAAGACGGTGAGCGAGATCTGCCACCGCTTCGAGCCGGTGCCCCAGCTGCTGCGCAATGTGCGCTATGCCGGCGGCAAGCCGCTCGAAAACGACAGCGTCAAGCAGGCGATCGCCGACGCCGAATCGGAACTGGCCAAGAAGGGCCGTCTGGTCATCCGCCCGTCCGGCACAGAGCCGCTGATCCGGGTGATGGCCGAAGGCGACGATCGCAGCCAGATCGAGCGCATCGTCAACGATCTCGTCGGCATTATCGGCAGCGTTCGCAGCGAAGCGGCGTAAGCCCCTGTGGGCGGCGACGCGCCGAAACAAGACCCGGTCCCGCCGGACGGCGGCCGGATGCAGGCCGTGGTCACCACCGGCACCGGCGGCTACGACAAGCTCGTCTACAAGACCGTTGCGATCCCGCGGCCGTCGCGCGGCGAGGTGTTGCTGCGGGTTCTCGCCGCCGGCGTCAACAATACCGAGCTCAACACGCGCCTCGGCTGGTATTCCGCATCGGTGAAGACCGGTACGGATGCCGCCGCGGACCCTACATCGACCGCACCGGAAAACGGCGGCTGGAATGCCGCTACCCCCTTCCCGCTGATCCAGGGCACCGACTGCTGCGGCGAAGTGGTTGAGGTCGGCGAGGGTGCGGACCCGACCCTGATCGGTCGGCGTGTCCTGGTTCGCGCCTGCATGCGCCCCAACGGGTTCGGCTCGATGGACAATGTCTGGATGGGATCGGACTTCGACGGCGCCTTCGCCCAGTTCGTCAAGGTGCCCGCGGGCGAGGTGTTTCCGGTCGATTGCGGCTGGAGCGATGCCGAACTCGCAACCATCCCCTGCGCCTATGGCACCGCGGAAAACATGGTGCATCGCGCCGGCATCGCTGAGGGCATGCGGGTTCTGGTGCCGGGCGCCTCCGGCGGCGTCGGCTCGGCCACCGTGCAACTGGCCAGGCGCCGGGGCGCGGAGGTGATCGGCATATCCGGCACGGCCAAGCATGACCTTGTCCGCACGATCGGCGCCGACCGGATGCTCGACCGGGGCGATGACCTGCTCCAGCAACTGGGCGCGGAAAGCATCGATGTCGTCATCGACAATGTCGCCGGCCCGGGCTTTGCCACCATGCTAAAACTGTTAAAGCGCGGCGGCATCTATGTCTCGTCCGGGGCGATTGCCGGGCCGCTGGTCGAACTCGACATGCGCGTCTTCTACCTCAAGAACCTGACACTGCTCGGCTGCACCGCCTGGGACGAGCCGGTCTTCCCGAACCTGGTCTCCTATATCGAGCGCGGTGAAATCCGCCCGCTGCTGGACCGGACCTATCCGCTCGACCGGATCGCCGAGGCCCAGCAGGCCTTTCTCGAAAAGCGCCATACCGGCAAGATCGTCCTGATCCCAGCACGGTGACGCCGCGCCGTCATTCACCGTCGAGCGGTGTCTGTGTGGTCAACACTGGCCTCGCGGTCCCTTTCGGCCATCCCCGTCCCCGACACAGCCAAACCGAAGGGGATCCAGGCATTCAGGCCGGCAGCTCGGCGGCCAGGCTTCGGCCGGCCAGGCGTGCGGTGGCGAGAAGCCGGTCTAGGCCGAGCCCGTCGCGGGCGCGGGCCGAGAGCCCGGCCATGGTCGCACAGACGAAATCGGCAACATTGTCCGCCACCTCTGGATGACGCTCGGCGATATAGCCGCGGATCATCTCCTGCGCCGCCGTATGAAAGACGCAAGCCGCCGCACGCGCCGCCGCATCGTCGCAGCGCACATTCTCGAGCACCAGACAGCCGGTGGCATCGGTATCCGCGGCATATCGCCGGGCCGCCTCTTCCAGGACCGCCGCGAGACATTCCGCAACCGGACGGTCAGGCCGCAGAATTTTGCGGAGGGGTATTGCCCTGGTATCCGCATAACGCTCGAGAACCTTGGCATAGAGACCGGCCTTGCTGCCGAAGGCGGCGTAAAAGCTGGGCGGATTTATCCCGAGTGCCGCCGTGATCTCCGCCACGCCCAGGGCATCATAGCCGCGCGCATGAAACAATTGCTGTGCCGCGGCCACCGCCTGGTCCGGGTCGAACCGGCGCGGACGACCGCGGGGACGTGACTTTTCTGTAGCGCTCATTACAAAATGCCTTGACGATTTCCGGCGAGTATTTATGTAGCATCCATTACGTAAATTCTCAAGGATCACAAGATGACAGACTTTCATGGCAAGACGGCTCTGGTCCTCGGCGGCAGCCGGGGGATCGGCGCATCGATCGTGCGGCGCCTCGCAGCCGATGGCGCCAAGGTTACCTTCACCTATGCCGGGTCCAGGGAGGCGGCAGAACAGGTGGCGGCCGAAACGGGCAGCACGGCCGTGCGCACGGATAGCGCCGACCGCGACGCGGTGATCGCCCGGGTGCGCGACAGCGGCCCCTTGGACATTCTGGTGATCAATTCGGGGATCGCCATTTTCGGGGATGCCCTTGAACAGGATGCCGATGCGATCGATCGACTGTTCCAGATCAATGTCCAGACACCCTACCACGCCGCGGTTGAAGCAGCACGGCAGATGCCGGACGGTGGTCGGATCATCGTCATCGGTTCGGTCAATGGCGACCGGATGCCCATTCCCGGCATGGCCTCCTATGCGGTGAGCAAATCCGCGCTGCAGGGACTGGCCCGTGGATTGGCGCGCGACTTCGGGCCTCGCGGGATCACCATCAATGTCGTCCAGCCTGGCCCCATCGATACCGACGCGAACCCTCAAGACGGACCGATGAAGGACCTGATGCACAGTTTCATGGCCATCAAGCGTCACGGACGTCCGGAAGAAGTTGCGGGAATGGTGGCATGGCTCGCAGGCCCGGAAGCCGGCTTCGTCACCGGAGCCATGCATACCATCGATGGGGCGTTCGGCGCCTGATCTTGGCACACAAGAGCTGGCATGGCCGCATCGATCTTGAACGGCCGCCACGCCACGCAAGCAAAAAGCCCGGCGACCCATGACACCGGGCTTCTCTATTGGAGGCTTTTGCCAGAAGATCAGGCCGACAGCTTGGCCATCACTTCATCGTCGACCTCGAAATTCGAATAGACGTTCTGCACGTCGTCGTCGTCCTCCAGCGTGTCGATCAGCTTCATCAGCGAGACAGCCTTTTCCTCGTCGACCGGAATGGTGTTCTGCGGACGCCAGATGGCCTTGACGGTATCGGCTTCGCCTAGCGCCTCTTCGAGCGCCTTGGATACCTCGTTGATATCCTCGAAGCCGCAATAGATGCTGTGGCCGTTCTCGTCGGTCGTCACGTCCTCGGCACCGGCCATGATCGCCGCTTCCATCACGGCGTCTGCGTCTCCCACCTCGAGCTTGTAGGTGATTTCGCCGACGTGGTCGAAGGAGAAGGAGACCGACCCGGTTTCGCCCAAGGCGCCGCCGGCCTTGGAAAAGGTCGAGCGCACGCTGGAGGCGGTACGGTTGCGATTGTCGGTCAGCGCCTCGACGATAACGGCAACGCCGCCCGGCCCATAGCCTTCGTAGCGGATCGCGTCATAGGTCTCGGCGTCGGCGCCAGACGCCTTCTTGATCGCCCGGTCGATATTGTCCTTGGGCATCGACTGCGCCTTGGCATTCTGCACGGCCAGGCGCAGAGCGGCGTTCATCGACGGGTCCGGCAGGCCGGTCTTGGCAGCTACGGTGATTTCGCGCGCAAGCTTGGAGAACATCTTCGAGCGAATGCCGTCCTGCTTGCCCTTGCGGTGCATGATGTTTTTGAACTGTGAATGGCCAGCCATGGCACCCCTGATCAGGTCTGATTTTTGAGATGGGCGCCTTATAAGCGCCAAAGCCGCGCCGTTCAAGGGCAAGTGGCATCAGCAGGCCGATTGGCCTGCCTCGCCGATTGTGGGCATCGCTCGTTTTCCAGCGGAACCGCGACACTCCTCCGCTCGTTGATGCTGGCAAATACAACCGCCAAGGAGATCAAGCGATGGTTAGCTTCAGTGAAGCCCGCGACACACCGGTAAAGCAGCTCTGGGAAGAAATCGGCGACATCCATGCCGGCATGCTGGGCCTGGAAGGCTCCACCACGCATATGCAGCCGATGGCCCCGTTTGTCGACGCCAAGACCAACACGATCTGGTTCTACACCAAGACGGATTCCGATCTGGTCAAGCATATCCGTCCCGGCCAGCGCGCCCAGTTCTGTGTGATCGGCAAGGATCACGACTACCATGCGAGCCTCAGCGGGGTGATCTCGGTTCGCAAGGAACCGGCCAAGATCGAGGAATACTGGAATTCGGTGGTGGAAGCCTGGTACGAGGGCGGCAAGTCCGACCCGACGCTCACCATGCTCGCCCTGCATCTGGACGACGGCGAGATCTGGGCCTCGACCAGCAACCCGATCAAGTTTGGCTGGGAAATCGCCAAGGCCAACATGAACGACAACGAGACGCCCGATGTCGGCGTGCATCGTCACCTCAACTTCGCCTGAGCCACACGCCGGCGGCCGTCCGTCCGCCGAGCCCGATCAAAAGCCCCTGAGCACCAGTATCAGGGGCTTTTTTGGCAGATGGCGCATCGACACGGCAACGCTGTCGGTATCGGATACCGAGACGTCAAAACGCGCATCGAACATGGCGAGAAATCCGTCCAGCGGCGGTCCGCGGCGATGCATCGGCAGGATCAGCGCCGAGCGCAGTCGGTCGATGACTTTGCTCATGCTGATCGCGCCCATGGTCAGGCCCCCGTCGACGGGCACCATCACCACGTCCAGCCGACCGATCTCCGCGTAATGCGTCTCCGTCAGTTCGTAATGCAGGTGACCGAGATGGCCGATACAAAGCCCCGCGACTTCGAAGATGAAGATCGAGTTGGCGTCGGTCTCGACCCCGCCGAACGAGCGGATATCGGTGGTGACGTTGCGGATATAGGCGTCGGCGACGACCTCATGCCAGTCCGCCTTCTCGCCCGGCACGTCGCTCCAGCCATGCAGCACATGGGTGATGGCCGGATCCGGATAGAGCGTGTAGTGGCTGGAATGCGCCTTGTTCATCGTCACCACGTCGGGCACGTCGGCAGACCGCAACGAGCCGCTATAGTCGGTCTCGATGGTCAGCCCCTGCGGTGTGACGATGCGGAACGTCGAATGGCCGACAAAGGTGATGACCACCTCGTCGCGCATCCCGGCTAGCTGGATCGGCAGAGAATTGTCGTCGAAACGGGCAAATTGCGCGTGGGGCAGTCCCTCGGCGACCAACTGGCACTGGCTGGCCGGTGGACGATCATTGGCAGCGAGGGCCTTGCCCGACAAAGACAGCCCCGCCATTACCGCGATCATCGCAAGCCGAAGGCGCTTCATGCCGCTCTCCGTGTCAACCGTCTGACGTGTCAAGAACGGCAGGATGCGACACGATCAGCCGAAGGTAAAGTCCGCGGCGTGGGCGGGCAGCGTCACTTTCGCGTGACGCCGACAAGCGGCGGCCGGAGAGCCGGACCTATCGCCGGCACCCGGTCAGGACTTACGTCCAGAATTCGGGGATCGTCTCGGCAAGCCGGGCCCCGAGCCGCAAAGGCGCGATCTTTTCCGCCAGGCCGGTTCTGTCGGAGATCTCGACGCCCAGGCCGCAGATCGTCGGCGGCCCGGAAGCCGCCTCGAAACGGCCTTTCGGCATTTTCGAGATGAAGCGGTTCAGAGGCTCTTCCTTGTCCATGCCAAGCGAGGAGTCGTAGTCGCCGCACATGCCGGCATCCGACATATAGGCCGTGCCGCCATTGAGGATCTGGTGGTCGGCGGTCGGCACATGCGTATGCGTCCCGACGACGAGGCTTGCGCGACCATCGACGAAATGGCCGAAGCACTGCTTTTCGCTGGTGGCCTCCGCATGGAAGTCGAACACGACCGCATCGGCGTTTTCGCCGAGCGGACAGGCAGCCAGGATCGCTTCTGCCGACTTGAAGGGATCGTCGAGTTCCGGATGCATGAACACCCGACCCATGATGTTGGCGACGAGGACGCGTGCGCCGTTGCGGGCATAATAGACGCCCGATCCGCGACCCGGCGTGCCGGGCGGGTAATTGGCCGGCCGCAGGAACTGATCGTGGCGCTCGCAAAAGCCGACCGCTTCCTTCTGGTCCCAGACGTGATTGCCGGTGGTCACCACATCGGCCCCGGCATTGATCGTTTCGAGATAGATGTCCTCGGTGATGCCGAAGCCGCCCGCGGCGTTCTCGCCATTGACGATGACGAAATCCAGCTTGAGGTCGGAGATCAGGCCCGGCAGACGCTCCCACACGGCTGTGCGTCCCGTCTTGCCGACCATATCTCCCAGAAACAACAATCGCATTCTTACTCTATTCCTGCCCGGCAGCGATGGTGCGCATGCCGCTTTCGGTCACGATGGCATGCAGTCCGACATCGTGCGGTTCGAAGGGTACTTCTGGCACTTCCTGACAATCGAAGGCAATGCCGATCAGCCGCGGCGCACTGTCTTTTTCGATCAGCCTGGCGATCGCGCGATCGTAGTGGCCGGCACCGTAGCCGATACGGTGACCCCGGTGGTCGAAGGCAGACAGCGGCACCAGCATGGTATCGGGATCGACCACGGGCGCCTCCGGTCCCGGGCCGCGGGTGCCGAAGCCGGTGTCGGTCAGCTCGGCTCCGGGCAGCAATTCGCGAAAGACGATCGTCTGGCGATCGAGCACCACCGGCAACGCGAGCCTCGCCCCCTTGTCCTTCAACAGCGCCATCAGCGGCCGGACATCGACCTCCGACCCCAGGGGATAGAATCCCGAGACGATTTCGCCGGGCAGGACTTCGATGCCCGCAGCGGCATGATCAGCGATATGTAAAGAGGCCTCTATACGCCTATCGATTGCAAGGGAATCCCGCAGGCCAAGTCTATCGCGGCGCAGATGCGCCTTTAACTCTCTGTTACTCATACCGCATCCCGGCGCGTTTCTCGGTCCCGCGCATGTCTTCAAGATCCACCGCTGCCGGTATTCCCCGCCCGCGGAAACCTTGGAGAAGAAATATTTAATATATCCGTATTAGTCCTTTGAGAGAACATTTCAATCGATGGGATCTCTAGATGCGCTTTTTGTCTCGCTTTGGCTTGGTCGGAACGGTGACCGTTTCCACCATCGTGATCATGATCGCGGCCCTGGCCGCGGTTGCCGTGTCCATGTCCGGTACCATTTCCACCCGTATCGCCCAGCAGGCGATCGATGGCCAGAACACCAGCCTCAGAACGGCTGCCACGATCGCCGAACGCGATCTGCCCGGCGTTCAGGTCACCTGGGCAAATGACGGCAATGTCGAGCGCATCGTTGCACCGGAGATCCCGGAAAGCTTCGAAAACCACAATATGATCGACACCGTCGGCCGCATGACCGGCCAGACGGCAACGATCTTCGGCTGGGATGACAAGACCCAGGACTTCTGGCGCCGCACCACCAACATCGTCAAGCCCGACGGCAAGCGCGCCGTCGGCACCGCGCTCGGCCAGACCGGCGCCGTCTATCCCGTCGTCACCAAGGGCGAAACCTTCCGCGGCCAGGCCGTGATCCTCGGCACGCCCTACTACACCGTCTACCAGCCGATCTTCTCGCCGGCCGGCAAGGTCATCGGCATTCTCTATGCCGGCGTCCGCTCTGCCGAAATCGACAGCGTCGCCTCGCAGATGACCTGGACCGTCGGCATTGCCTCGCTGGTCACGCTGGTCATCGCAGCGCTCATCATGATGTTCATCGCCCGCAAGATCATGGGTCCGATCCCGCAGCTGACGGCCGTTGCCAGCCGTCTCGCAGACGGTGATCTCGACGCCGAGGTTCCCTACCAGTCGCTGAAGAACGAAATCGGTGCGCTGGCCCGCAATCTGGACGTCTTCCGCGAAAATGCCCGCCGCAACCGCGACCTGGAAGACCAGGCCAAGGCCAACCGGACGGCTACCGAGCAGGAACGCGCCGCCAACGAGGCTGCCCGCGCCGAGGAAGCCCGCCGCGTCCAGCACGCCGTCGACCTGCTTGCCGATGGCCTGCAGAAGCTGCGCGACGGCGACCTCACGGTCCGTCTGGAACAGCCCTTCCACGGCGATCTGGACCGCCTGCGTTCCGACTTCAACAGCTCGGTCGCCAAGCTCAACACCACGCTCGGCGAACTGACCCGCGAAACCCACGGCATCCAGGCCAGCGCCAACGAAATGCGCTCGGCCGGCGACGACCTGTCCAAGCGTACCGAACAGCAGGCCGCCTCGCTGGAGGAGACCTCCGCTGCGCTGGAGCAGATCACCTCGACCGTCAAGTCCGCCTCGACACGCGCCGACGAAGCCTCCACCATGGCGCAGGATGCGACCGAAAGCACCGGCAATTCCTCCAAGGTCGTCGCCGACGCCGTCGATGCCATGGGCCGGATCGAAAACGCTTCCAGCGAAATCTCCAAGATCATCAACGTGATCGACGAAATCGCCTTCCAGACCAACCTGCTGGCGCTGAATGCCGGCGTCGAGGCCGCCCGCGCCGGTGAAGCCGGCAAGGGTTTCGCCGTCGTCGCCCAGGAAGTCCGCGAGCTTGCCCAGCGTTCGGCAAATGCTGCCAAGGACATCAAATCGCTGATCACCAAGTCCAGCGGTGAAGTCTCCAACGGCGTCAGCCTGGTGCGCGCCACCGGTGATGCGCTGACGAAGATTTCCGATCAGGTTGCCAAGATCAACGGCCATATCGGCTCGATTGCAACCGCGGCCCGCGAACAGGCCACCGGCCTGCAGGAAATCAACACATCCGTCGGCCAGATGGATCAGTTCACCCAGAAGAACGCCGCCATGGTCGAAGAAACCACGGCCGTGACGCACCGCCTGGCCGAAAGCGCCTCGACGCTGGCAGAACTGGTCGGCCAGTTCAAGACGAGCGCTGCCGCCGACGGTTATGCCGCCGCACCCCGCCGCACCACGGCGTCTGCGGCCCCTGCCGGCCAGGCCCATGCCCAGGCCCATGCCAGCCCGGCCCGTGCGTCCATGCCGGCCCGCGGCCCGAAAGCTGCCGAGCAGGCAAGCCGTCCGGCGCCCTCGCCGGCCCGCCGCCTGATGGGCAATCTCGCCAAGGCCCTCACCCCGGGCGCCGCCGCGCCTGCCGCCAACCGCGATGCGGACTGGGAAGAGTTTTGAGCCAGACATCTTGCCCGCCTCTGGCACCCGGCAGGATTGGATTTGAACCATAGACACGAAAAAGGCGGCTCCGGCCGCCTTTTTTGTGCGCGAGCCGTTGTCGAAGCGTCAGGACCGTGCGGCCTGAAAGCCTGCCGCCACATCGAGCGCCAGACCGATGGTGACATCCATGTCGAGATATTGATAGGTGCCGAGGCGCCCGACAAACGTGACACCGGTCTGCATCCTTGCCCGCTCCTCATATTGCGCCAACATTTTCTTGTCGTCGAGCAGCCGGACCGGATAATAGGGAATGTCCCCCGCCCCGCAGGCGCGGCTGTATTCGCGGAAACAGACCGTTTCGGCGAAATTCTGAGCTTCCCAGGGAGAGAAATGCTTGTGCTCGGAAATCCGGGTAAAGGGCACATCCTCATCGGGATAGTTCATCACGGCCGTGCCGAGCATGTCGCCATGTCCTCGGATCTCCTCGAAATCCAGGGTCCGGTAGCCGAGGCGGCCGAGGTCATAGCGGAAAAAACGGTCGAGCGGGCCGGAATAGAAGACATGCGCGAAGCTCTCCCCCACATCCTCATAAGCGCAGCCGAGGCGGAGCTCGATATTCGCGTGGTCCAGGATGGCTGCCACGATCTGCGTGTAGCCGTGTTTTGGCATGCCCTGATAGGGATGGTTGAAATAATTGTCGTCGTAGTTGAACCTGAGCGGCAGCCGCTTCAGGATCGACGCCGGCAATTGGCTCGGCTCGACGCCCCATTGCTTGCGGGTATAGCCGCGGAAAAAGGCGTTGTAGAGCTCTTCCCCGACAAACCGCAGCGCCTGCTCTTCGAACGACTGGGGATCCTCGATATCCATCCGCGCCCGCGCCTCGATGAACGCCCTGGCCTCTGCCGGCGCCATATGCGTGCCGAAGAACTGGTTGATCGTGTGCAGGTTCACCGGCAGCGAATAGACCTTGCCGTTGACCGTCGCCTTGACGCGATTGACATAGGGCATCATCTCGCCAAAGCGGTTCACATAGGACCAGACGCGCTCGTCCGCGGTATGGAAGATGTGCGGGCCATAGCGATGGATCATCACACCGGTTTCGGCATCGCGCTCGGTGTGGCAATTGCCGGCGATATGCTGGCGCTCGTCGATCACCAGAACCTTGTATCCACGCTCGGCCAGTTCGCGCGCGATAACAGCCCCACTCAACCCGGCACCCACAGCGCAAACCCGCTTCATCTAATATTCCTTCAACGGAAAACAGATGTTTGCGTAACAAATCAGACCGAAGGCAGCAATCTGCGGCAACGGATATCCAACACTACAGTCTGGAACGGGGCGCGAGGGCCAATTCGCGTTGCCATGACTTTGGCCGCGGGCTAGAAAAGACCTCGGACATCAATGATCCGGAAGACATATGCCCCTCACCCATCTTCAACGCCTTGAGGCGGAAGCGATCCATATCTTTCGCGAGGTGGCAGCAACCTTCACCAAGCCCGTGATGCTCTATTCGGTCGGCAAGGATTCGTCCGTGATGCTGCATCTGGCGATGAAGGCGTTTTATCCGGCAAAGCCGCCCTTCCCCTTCCTGCATGTCGACACCACCTGGAAATTCAAGGAGATGATCGCCTTTCGCGACCGGATGGCGGCCGAACTCGGCTTTGATCTGCTGGTGCATATCAATCCGGAAGGCGTGGAAGGCAATATCAATCCCTTCGACCATGGCTCCTCGACCCATACCCATATCTGGAAGACGGTCGGACTGCGCCAGGCGCTGGATACATACGGCTTCGACGCGGCCTTCGGGGGTGCCCGGCGCGACGAGGAGAAGAGCCGCGCCAAGGAACGCATCTTCTCCTTCCGCAATTCTGCCCATGCCTGGGATCCGAAGGACCAGCGCCCGGAGATGTGGAAGACCTACAATACCCGTGTCAATCCGGGCGAATCGATCCGCGTCTTTCCGCTGTCGAACTGGACCGAACTCGATATCTGGCAATACATCCTGAAGGAAGAGATCCCGATCGTGCCGCTCTATTTTGCCGCCAGGCGGCCGGTGGTCGAGCGCGACGGCATGCTTGTGATGGTCGATGACCAACGCATGCCGCTGACCGAGGCCGACAGTGTCGAGGACCGCATGGTGCGCTTTCGCACGCTCGGCTGCTATCCGCTGACCGGCGCCATCGATTCGGATGCGGCAAGCCTGGAAGACATCGTCCGGGAGATGCTGACCGCCCGCACCTCGGAGCGCCAGGGCCGGATGATCGACCGGGACGAGGCCGGCTCGATGGAGAAGAAGAAGCGCGAGGGGTATTTCTGAGATGACCGATACCCCTGCAATCGATCTCTCGCCTGACCTGTCCAAGGGCGTTGCCGCCTATCTGCGCGAACAGGAAAACAAGTCGCTGCTGCGCTTCCTGACCTGCGGTTCCGTCGATGACGGCAAGTCGACGCTGATCGGCCGCCTGCTCTACGACACCAAGCTGATCTTCGAGGACCAGCTGGCCACGTTGGAAAGCGACAGCGCCAAACACGGCACCGCCGGCGAGGACATCGACTTCGCGCTTCTGGTCGACGGGCTGGAGGCCGAGCGCGAACAGGGCATCACCATCGATGTTGCCTATCGCTTCTTCGCCACGAACAAACGCAAGTTCATCGTCGCCGACACGCCCGGCCATGAGGAATATACCCGCAACATGGCAACCGGCGCCTCGACCGCCGATCTCGCCATCGTGCTGGTCGACAGCCGTCAGGGCATCCTGCGCCAGACCCGGCGCCATTCCTACATCGCTTCGCTGCTCGGCATCCGCCACATCGTGCTCGCGGTCAACAAGATCGATCTCGTCGGCTATGACAAGGCGGTCTTCGACGAACATGTCGAGGCCTACATGGCATTTGCCGCGGATCTCGGCTTCGCCTCGGTGCAGGCGATCCCCCTCTCTGCCCGCTTCGGCGACAATGTCACGCAGCGCTCCGACAGGACGGACTGGTATGACGGCCCGAGCCTGCTCGAACATCTGGAAACGGTGCCGGTCGAGAACCTTTATCTCGACAAGCCTCTGCGGTTTCCGGTGCAGTACGTCGTCAGGCCTAACCTCGACTTTCGCGGCTTTGCCGGGCAGATCGCCTCGGGCGCCATCTCGGTCGGCGACAAGGTCACGGTGGCCAAGTCCGGCCAGGCCTCGACGGTCAAGCAGATCGTTACCCGGGACGGCGCGCTCGACACCGCCGTCGAGGGCCAGGCCGTCACCATCGTGCTCGAGGATCAGCTCGAGGTCTCGCGCGGCAACATGCTGGTGGCACCCGATGCCCGGCCGCATGTCGCCGACCAGTTCCAGGCGCATGTGATCTGGTTCGACGCCGAGCCGATGATCCCCGGTCGCCGCTATATCCTGCGCACCGAGACCGACAGCGTCAGCGCGACCGTGACGACGCTCAAGCACAGCGTCGACGTCAACAGCTTCGCCCGTATCGCCGCCAAGGCGCTGCAGATGAACGAGGTCGGCGTCTGCAACCTCTCGACCCAGCAGCCGATTGCCTTCGATGCCTATCGGGACAATCGCATCACCGGCAATTTCGTGCTGATCGACCGGTTGACAAATCGCACCGTCGGCGCCGGCATGATAGACCATCCGCTGCGTCGGGCCGAAAACGTCCACTGGCAGGCGCTGGAGATCAACCGCGATGCGCGTGCCGCCCTGATGGGCCAGCGGCCGGCCGTCGTCTGGTTTACCGGTCTATCAGGCTCCGGCAAGTCGACGGTCGCCAACAATCTGGAAAAGCTGCTGCATGCCAAGGGCCGGCATACCTACATGCTCGACGGCGACAATGTCCGCCACGGCCTCAACCGGGATCTCGGCTTTACCGACGAGGACCGGGTGGAAAACATCCGCCGTGTCGCCGAAGTCGCAAGGCTGATGGCCGATGCCGGCCTGATCGTGCTGGTCTCCTTCATCTCCCCCTTCCGCGCCGAGCGAAGGCTTGCCCGCGACATGATGGTCGAGGGCGAATTCCTCGAGGTCTTCATCGACACGCCGATCGAGGAATGCGCAAGGCGCGACCCGAAAGGTCTTTACAAGCGGGCGAAGACCGGCGAGATCAAGAACTTCACCGGGATCTCCTCGCCCTACGAGGCGCCGGAGGAGCCCGAGCTCCATCTGCTAACGGTCGGCACCGATCCGGTCGAGCTCGCCCTGCGCATCGAGGACATGCTCGCCGCGCGCGCCAACCCGAAAGACCCCTGATGATCCATATCTTCGAAAAGGCAGCACTCGAGGCCGGTCGCGCGATCCTCGAGGTCTACGAGGCCGGGCCGAATGTCACCATCAAGGCCGACTCCTCTCCGGTCACCGAAGCCGACGAACGGGCCGAGGCCATCATCCTCGGCATTCTGAAGCGTGCCTTCCCGGGCATTCCCGTGGTGGCCGAAGAAGCGGTTGCCGCCGGTCATATCCCGCAGACCGAAGGGCAGCGCTTCATACTGGTCGATCCGCTCGACGGGACGAAGGAATTCATCAACCGACGGCCGGATTTCACGGTCAACATTGCCCTGATCGAGGATGATGTGCCGGTCACCGGCATTGTCTATGCCCCGGCCAAGGGTGTCGCCTATGTCGGCACCGAGGACGGTGCGCAGAAACTCGCCGTCTCCGCCGATTTTACCGTCACCGGCCGCAGCGAGATCAGCGCCCGCAAGCGCGCCCAGCCGCCGGTCGCCGTCGCCAGCCGGTCCCACAACAATGCCGAGACCGAAGCCTTCCTGAAGGATAACGCCGTCACCGACACCCGCTCGGTCGGCTCATCGCTGAAATTCTGCCTGATCGCCGAGGGCGAGGCCGATGTCTATCCGCGCTATGGCCGGACCATGGAGTGGGATACGGCCGCCGGCGACGCCGTGCTGCGGGCAGCCGGTGGTACAACCGTCGGTCTCGACGGCAAGCCCCTGCCCTACGGCAAGCGCAACCAGAAAGACGACAGCGATTTCGCCAATCCGTTCTTTATCGCCTGGGGGAAGTGAGTGTCCAGCCAAGGCGAGGAACACGCTGCGCAATGTCTCCGGCCGGACGATATCGTCGGCGCTGACGCCGGAACCGTGAGAATGGGGAAAAGATACGATCCACGCCTCCGATGGAAGTATGAACGATCCTGGGAGCCTACAAAGTAGGTGGGCGCCGTGTAACCAAGCCCACGGGCCTGATCAGGGACAGCTCCCTCAAGATCGGGTATGGCCCCAGGGATTGTGATTTCCTGTCAAAAGGCGCAGACCGCAACTCAGATATAGGCCTGATTTGGCTCTGCTGAAAGAGGGTACGGCACCCGCCGCGATAATAATTATCCGGCTGCCGTAGCCGCACCCAAATGTCAGCGCTCAGCCGCCTGCCGGCACCGTGAGTTTGCGGGTCATGCCCGTCAGTCGCTCGGTCAGTTCGGTGACCGCGGCGGTCAGCATCGCCTCGCGCTTTTCTGCCGAGGCGAGGGCATCGTCCTGGCCGGATCTGAGCGAAGCGATCTCCTGCTCCATCACCTTCAGCCGCCGGTTTGTCTCCGACAGCTCGTCCATCACCATGATGCCGGCCATGACGGTGATCCTGAGATCGCCGATCTCGCCGAACTGGCTTTTCAGATGTCCGACATAGCGATCGAACTGGCCGGAGAGTTCGCTCAGGTGCTCTTCCTGCCCCTCCTCGCAGGCCATGCGGTAGGCCTTGCCGTCGATCATCACCGTTACTTGCGCCATCACGTCACCGTTTTCAGTTCGCACGCGCCGACGAGATCATCGATCCAGAACCGCGCGAATGGTTTCCATCGCCGTCACCAGACGACGGGAAACCTCCCGGTTGACCTCCTCCAGACGATTGGCGCGAAATTGTGACTGGTCCAGTTCCTGTGCCAGCCGCGCGCGGTCGGCATGGACCCGCTTGACCTCGTCTTCGACGTCGCTGTTCTCGCGTTGAATCTCGATCCGGCTGTCGACGGCGTTTTCAAGGCCGGACATCGCCCGCCGCAGCGCGTCAATCGTCGCCTCTACCTTGCTATCCGTCGACATTGGTAATCCCGGGCATCCTTCAAGAAATTCCGAATCGGCCAAATTGGTATTTGGATCTTTCGCTAGGCACAGTATCCATGGGCCATCATGTCCGTCAATGAATCCGGGCCTTCTGCCCACGGCTTGTTGTGGACGAAAGGCGTCCCGCCCGGCCATGCCTGTCCCCCTGTCCCTGCTGCTAATTTCGGCAGATTGTTCGATTCTTGCCACGGAGAAGTCACACGAAGGGTGGATTTATTGACTTGCGTGACCCACCTGCTATTCATCACCCCGCCCTGTTCAAACCTAAGGCGCGGGGCCCATTCACACCCCGGAAATTATACGGAACAGCCATGACTTCTCCTGAAAAGCACAACCGGATGGCGAATGCGATCCGTTTCCTCGCCATGGATGCCGTGGAAAAGGCCAATTCGGGCCACCCAGGCATGCCGATGGGCTGCGCCGACATCGCGACCGTCCTTTTCACGCGTTACCTGACCTTTGATCCGAAGGCGCCGCTGTGGCCCGACCGCGACCGTTTCGTCCTGTCGGCCGGCCATGGCTCGATGCTGCTCTATTCGCTGCTTTATCTCACCGGTTATGAAGACATGACCATCGAGGACATCAAGCAGTTCCGCCAGATGGGCTCGAAGACCGCCGGCCACCCGGAATATGGTCATGCCTCGGGCATCGAGACCACCACCGGCCCGCTCGGCCAGGGCGTTGCCAATGCCGTCGGCATGGCGATTGCCGAAAAGAAGCTCTCAGACGAATTCGGCTCCGACCTGATGAGCCACCATACCTATGCGCTGGTCGGCGACGGCTGCCTGATGGAAGGCATCAGCCAGGAAGCGATCACGCTTGCCGGCCACCTGAAGCTCAACAAGCTGATCGTCATCTGGGACGACAACGGCATCTCGATCGACGGCAAGGTGTCGCTCGCAGACAGCACCGACCAGCAGGCCCGCTTCCGCGCCGCCAACTGGAACACGGTCGCCATCGACGGCCATGACCAGGATGCGATCGCCGCGGCCCTCGAGGCGGCCCAGACATCCGACAAGCCGACCCTGATCGCCGCCAAGACCGTGATCGGCTTCGGCTCGCCCAACAAGGCCGGCACCCACAAGGTCCACGGCTCTGCGCTCGGCGCCGAAGAAATCGCCGCCACCCGCAAGGCGTTGAACTGGGAAGAGGAAGCGTTCGTCGTGCCCGGCGACGTGCTCGACGCCTGGCGTCTGGCCGGCCTGCGTTCGACCAAGACCCACAAGGAATGGGAAGAGCGTCTGGCAAATGCCGACGCGGAAAAGCGCGCCGAGTTCACCCGCCGCTTTGCCGGCGATCTGCCGGCGACCTTGGCCCCGGCCATCGACGACTACAAGAAGAAGCTGGCCGAGGAAAAGCCGACGCTTGCCACCCGCAAGTCCTCGGAAAATGCGCTGGAAGTGATCAATGGCGTCGTGCCCGAGACCATTGGCGGCTCGGCCGACCTGACCGGCTCGAACAACACCAAGACCAGCCAGACCGCGTCCATCACGCCGGACGATTTCTCCGGTCGTTACCTCCATTACGGTATCCGCGAACACGGCATGGCTGCCGCGATGAACGGCATTGCCCTGCATGGCGGCCTGATCCCCTATTCCGGCGGCTTCCTGATCTTCTCGGACTATTGCCGTCCGCCGATCCGGCTTGCCTCGCTGATGGGGATCCGCGTCATCCACGTCCTCACCCATGACAGTATCGGTCTGGGCGAAGACGGCCCGACCCACCAGCCGGTCGAGCAACTCGCGGCCCTGCGCGCCATTCCGAACCTGCGCGTCTACCGCCCGGCCGACGCCATGGAAACGGCCGAGTGCTGGCAGCTGGCGCTCGAGGACCAGCACAACCCCTCGGCACTGGCGCTGACCCGCCAGAACCTTGTGGCAGCGCGAACCGAATACGAGGAAAAGAACCTCTGCTCCTACGGCGCCTACGAGATCGCCTCGGCCGCCGATGCCCAGGTGACGATCTTCGCGACCGGCTCGGAAGTCGAGCTCGCCATGACGGCGCGCCGCAGCCTGACCGAAAAGGGCATCGCCACCCGCGTCGTCTCGGTCCCCTGCTTCGAGCTGTTCTTCGAGCAGACGGAAGCCTATCGCAGCGCGATCATCGGCAATTCGCCGGTCAAGATCGGCGTCGAGGCGGCCATCCGCCAGGGCTGGGATGCGATCATCGGCTCCGACGGCCTGTTCGTCGGCATGTCCAGCTTCGGCGCGTCCGGTCCCTACAAGGAACTCTACGCGCATTTCGGCATCACGCCGGAACACGTCGTCTCCGCTGCCGAAAAGGCGCTGGCCAAGTAATCAACGACCGCCGCTGGGACCATTCGCGTCCCTGCGGCTTCACCATCAATATTCTCAAACCGTCAATTTGCGGGAGTGATCGTAATGACTGTAAAGGTTGCCATCAACGGCTTCGGCCGCATCGGCCGCAATGTGCTTCGCGGCATCATCGAATCGGGCCGCACCGATATCGAGGTCGTGGCCATCAACGACCTGGGCCCGGTCGAGACCAATGCCCATCTGCTGCGTCATGACAGCGTCCACGGCAAGTTCCCGGCAACCGTCACGGTCGAGGGCGACACCATCGTCATCGACGGCGGCAAGCCGATCAAGGTGACCGCCGTGCGCGACCCGAAGGACCTGCCCTGGGCCGACGTCGATATCGCCCTGGAATGCACCGGCATCTTCACCTCGAAGGAAAAGGCCTCGCTGCACCTGCAGAACGGCTCCAAGCGCGTCCTCGTCTCGGCTCCGTCAGACGGCGCCGACAAGACGATCGTCTACGGCGTCAACCACGATGCCCTGACCAAGGACGACCTGGTCGTCTCCAACGCGTCCTGCACGACCAACTGCCTGGCTCCGGTCGCCTACGTCCTGCACAAGGCCTTCGGCATCGAAAAGGGCTACATGACGACCATTCACTCCTACACGGGTGACCAGCCGACGCTCGACACGATGCACAAGGATCTCTACCGCGCCCGCGCGGCAGCGCTCTCGATGATCCCGACCTCGACCGGTGCGGCCAAGGCCGTCGGCCTCGTGCTGCCGGAACTCAAGGGCAAGCTCGACGGCTCGTCGATCCGCGTGCCGACCCCGAATGTTTCGGTCGTCGACCTGAAATTCGTCCCCTCGCGCAATGTCACGGCGGAAGAAATCAACGCTGCGATCAAGTCGGCTGCCGAAGGCGAGCTGAAGGGCATCCTGGCCTATACGGAAGAGCCGCTGGTTTCCGTCGACTTCAACCACGACTCGCATTCGTCGAGCTTCGCGGCAGCCCAGACCAAGGTGCTCGACGGCAATTTCGTCCGCATCCTGTCCTGGTACGACAATGAATGGGGCTTCTCCAACCGCATGGCCGACACGGCCGTCGCAATGGCGAAGCTCATCTGATTTCGGCGACCGGCCGCCCCGCGGCCGGTCCACAGCCGAAGCAAAAAGGAAGCGGGTCCCCGGGGGCCCGCTTTATTTGTTTCAACAGTGCCTTGAGCCGATCATCTTTAACGGCCACAATTCGAATGGCGGATGATTTGCGGTCATCAAGGGTCATAGAAAACACAACACAAGACATGAGGGCGGCCAGCGTTGGAAACCTTTTACATCGTCACGCTGATATTGACGGCGTTGATCCTGTTAGCGGCATTTTCCAGCCTTATCGCCTTTCGTTTCGGCGCCCCCCTCCTCCTGCTGTTCCTGATCATCGGCCTGGTGGCCGGCGTCGACGGCTTCGGGATCGAATTCTCGAGCAATACCGCGGCTTACGCGATCGGCTCGATCGCGCTGTCGATCATCCTATTTGACTCCGGCTATCGCACCTCGCCCCATTCCTTTAAGGTGGCCGCGGTGCCGGCGCTGACACTCTCCACCGTCGGCGTGCTGGTCACGGCCGGACTGTTCGGCCTGCTGGCCACCCTGCTCTTCGACTTCAGCTATCTTCAGGGCCTGTTGCTCGGCTCGATCGTCGCCTCGACGGATGCGGCGGCCGTCTTCTTCCTGCTACGCATCGGCGGCATCAACATCCGCGACAAGGTGCGCTCGACCCTCGAGGTCGAATCGGGCACCAACGATCCCATGGCGATCTTCCTGACGATGGCGCTGGTCGGCCTGGTCGCCAGCGACGAGAAGGCGGTCGGCCTCGAGATCATCTGGCTGTTCATCACCCAGATGGGTCTTGGTGTCCTGCTCGGCTTCGGCGGCGGCTATGTCATCACCTTCATCGCCAGGCACCTGACTATCGACCGCGGCCTGTTGCCGATCGTTGTGCTGGCCCTGTCTCTGGTAGTGTTTGCCTTCACCGGTGCCGTCGGTGGCAGCGGTTTCCTCGCCGTCTATGTCGCCGGCATCGTCGCGGGTAATCGCAAGCTGCCGGCCACCGCCAGCATATCGCGCTTCCAGGACGGCATGACCTGGCTTGCCCAGATCATCATGTTCCTGGTGCTCGGACTGCTGGCGACGCCGTCGGACTTCCTCGTCATCCTGATACCCTCCGTCGTGCTGGCGCTGTTCCTCGTCTTCATCGCCAGACCGATCGCCGTCTGGCTCTGCCTGCTGCCACTCGACTTCACCCAGCGCGAGACGACCTTCGTCGCCTGGGTCGGCCTGCGCGGCGCGGTCTCGATCCTGCTCGCCATCCTGCCGGTGATGGGCGGACTGGAGAACGGTCATATCTATTTCAACGCCACCTTCATTGTCGTCATGCTGTCGCTCGCCATCCAGGGCTGGACCATCAAGCCGCTGGCAAAGGCGCTCGGGCTGATCGTGCCGCCGCGCATGGGCGCCATCGAGAAGTTCGAGCTCGACCTGCCGGGCACGGCCAATCACGAGCTTCTGTCCTACCGCGTGGTGGCCGGAAGCCCTGTGGTCAACGGCGAGCGCGTACCGCGCTGGGCCATGCCCTCGCTTGTCATTCGCGACGGCAAGTCCATGCGCTACCAGTATGCCGGACGTCTGCGCGAAGGCGACCATGTCTATCTGTTCATCGCGCCCGGCTATTCGCGCCTGCTCGACCGGCTGTTTGCCGAGCGCACGACGCTGGCCGAGGACGATAGCGAATTCTTCGGCATGTTCACCATTTCGCCGGCCCGCCCGGCCGAGGAACTGGATGCCGCCTATGGCCCGCACCTGATTGCCGAGAGCGACAAGGGCAAGACGATTGCCGAGGTGATCGAGGCACGTATCGGCAGCAAGCCGGAATATGGCGACCGCGTACGGATCGGCAATGTGATCCTGATCGTCCGCGACACCGACGACAACGAGCGCATTTCGGCCGTCGGCATTTCGCTGGAGGCCGTGGCACCGGCAACGCGCCTGCCGATCTTCCTCAATTTGCGCGAACTCTCGCCCGCCTTCCGCGAAATCATGCTGCGCGTGCGCGCCAAGCGCCGCGCGGTCAGGGCCAAGGTAAAGGAAGCAGAGGCGGCAAAGGAAAATGCCGGCTGATCGCCTTTGCATCGACGGGCGGGCGGAGTAAAGTCCAGACAGACCCTCAATTTCACTGATATAACAACAGGAAGTCTCATGCCTGCCTTCAAGACAATCGATGACCTTGGCGATGCAAGCGGCAAACGCGCCCTGGTGCGCGTCGACCTCAACGTGCCCGTTTCCGACGGCAAGGTGAGCGACGCGACCCGTATCGAGCGCGTAGCCCCGACGATCCGGGAACTGTCGCAGAAGGGCGCCAAGGTCATCCTGCTCGCCCATTTCGGCCGGCCGAAAGGCGAGGCCGTCGCCGACATGTCGCTGAAGCCGATCGCCATCGCTGTCGAGGAAGTGCTCGACCAGCACGTCGCCTTTGCCGGCGACTGCATCGGCACGGCGGCCGAGGACGCGATCGCCGCGATGAACAACGGCGACATCCTGCTTCTGGAAAACACCCGCTTCCACAAGGGCGAGGAAAAGAACACGCCGGAATTTGCAGCCGCGCTGGCAAAGCTCGGCGACATCTATGTCAATGACGCGTTTTCCGCAGCCCACCGCGCCCATGCCTCGACGGAGGGCCTGGCCCACTATCTGCCGGCCTATGCCGGCCGCACCATGCAGGCTGAACTCGAAGCGCTGGAAAAGGGCCTCGGCGCGCCGAAGCGGCCTGTCGTCGCCATTGTTGGCGGCGCCAAGGTGTCGACCAAGATCGACCTGCTCAGCAATCTGGTCACCAGGGTCGACGCGCTGGTGATCGGTGGCGGCATGGCCAATACCTTCCTGGCCGCCCAGGGCATCGATGTCGGCAAGTCGCTCTGCGAGCATGACCTCGCCGACACCGCCCGGCAGATCCTGAAGGACGCCGAAGCCGCCGGCTGCGCCATCGTTCTGCCGGTCGACGGCGTGGTCGCCCGCGAATTCAAGGCCAATGCCGACAACGAGACGGTGGACGTTAACGCCATCCCGGCAGACGCCATGATGCTCGACGTCGGACCGAAATCGGTCGAAAAGGTCAATGAGTGGATTTCCAAGGGCGCGACGCTCGTCTGGAACGGCCCGCTCGGTGCCTTCGAGATCCCGCCCTTCGATACCGCGACGGTGTCTGCGGCCAGACATGCCGCCGAATGCACCAAGGCCGGCACGCTGACCTCGGTTGCCGGCGGCGGCGACACGGTGGCGGCCCTCAACCATGCCGGTGTCGCCGACGACTTCACCTATGTCTCGACGGCCGGCGGTGCTTTCCTCGAATGGATGGAAGGCAAGGAACTGCCGGGCGTCGCGGTTCTGACTGCCGCCTGACGCCTCCCGCAACCCGCTATCGGCCTCATGCAAGGCGGCGCCCGAAACGGCGCCGCTTTTTTCATGACCGAAGTCGATCCGATTTTTTCTCCGGAACATTCAAACGATTGAATTCATTTTCAATCGTTTCAACAACTTAGCCCATATTTTCCTGCCTCGAAACATCTGCTAACGCAGATTCAGGATGAACCCGGAGAAAGATCCCATGAGTGAACGTCTGGAAGAAATTGCCGTCAAAATGGTCGCCGATGGCAAGGGCTTGCTGGCTGCCGACGAATCGACGAGCACCATCAAGAAACGCTTCGACAGCATTGGACTGGAATCGACAGAGACAAGCCGGCGTGATTATCGCGAAATGCTGTTCCGCTCGGATGAGGCGATGACGAAGCACATTTCCGGCGTCATCCTGTTCGAGGAAACGCTCTACCAGAAGGCCGCAGATGGCACCTCCTTTGTCGATCTGATCAAGAAGGCCGGCGCCATTCCCGGCATCAAGGTCGACACCGGCGCCAAGCCGATGGCCGCCTTCCCGGGCGAGACCGTGACCGAGGGTCTCGACGGGCTGCGCGAACGACTGGCCGCCTACCACAGGGCCGGCGCCCGCTTCGCCAAGTGGCGTGGCGTGATCGCCATCGGCGAGAACCGCCCGACCTGGGGCAGCATCAAGGCCAATTCGCAGGCGCTCGCCCGCTATGCCGCACTCTGCCAGGAAGCCGGCATCGTGCCGATCGTCGAACCGGAAGTGCTGATGGATGGCGATCCGGGCAACCATTCGATCGACACCTGCGCCGAGGTGACCGAGAAGGTGCTGAATACCGTCTTTGCCGATCTCTATGACGCCCGCGTCAATCTGGAAGGCATGATCCTGAAGCCCAACATGGTCATCGACGGCAAGAAGCTGCGCCAGGCCTCGGCCGCCGAAGTGGCCGAAAAGACGGTGAAGGTGCTGAAGGCAACCGTGCCCTCCGCCGTTCCCGGCATCGCCTTCCTCTCGGGCGGCCAGACCTCGGAAGAAGCGACAGCCCATCTGTCGGCGATGATCGCCAACTACGACCTCCCCTGGAAGCTCACCTTCTCCTATGGCCGCGCGCTGCAGGAAGATGCGCTGAACGCATGGGGTGGCAAGTCGGAAAACGTGGCGGCAGGCCAGCGCGCCTTTACCCACCGGGCCCGGATGAACGGCCTGGCGGCACTCGGCAACTGGAAGAAGGAACTGGAGCGCGCGGCCTGAGGGCCCAGCCAGGCGCACCCTTCTCTATTGTCATCGTGACAGGAAAGGCACTCCCCGCGAGTGCCTTTTTCTTTAGGTTTGCACCCCGCACACCTTAAGGAGATCCCATGCCTGAATGCCGCTTCGTCACCGTCGATGTCTTCACCGCAGAGCGGTTCAGCGGCAATCCCCTTGCCGTGGTCTTCAACGCCGAGGACCTGAGCGATCTGCAGATGCAGGCGGTCGCCGCCGAGTTCGGCTATTCCGAGACAACCTTCGTCCTGCCACCGCAGGACACTGCCAATACCGCGCAGGTGAGGATTTTCACGCCGGTGACCGAAGTGCCCTTCGCCGGGCATCCCAATGTCGGAACGGGCTTTGCTCTGGGGCGGATGAACGAGATCTTCGGCAAGCCTGTCGGGGACGATCTCCGCTTCGAGGAAAAGGCCGGGCTGGTCGCGGTGCGGCTTGAGCGGCAGGCAGGAGAAGTCGTCGGCGCGCGGATCACCGCCCCCGGTCCGCTCACCATCGGCGCTGAGGTGGACACGGCAACCATTGCCGAGTGCCTGTCGCTAGGCGCGGGTGACATCGCGACCGGGCGACACCTGCCGGCCTTCGTTTCCGTCGGGCTGAAATTCATCATGGTCGAGCTCCGGGATCTCGATGCTCTGGCAAGGGCCGAAAGCAATCTGCAGGCGCTGAAGGCGCTCTGCGCGGCGCATGCGGACGAGAATTGCGACTGCGCCACCTTCCTCTATGTCCGGGGCGGCGACAACGGGATCCGGGCGCGCATGTTCGCCCCGCTCGACAATGTCACGGAGGATCCGGCCACTGGTAGCGCCTCCGCCGCGCTCGGCAGTTATCTGGCGCATATCGATGCCTTATCGGGCCGGACCACCTTCACCATCGACCAGGGCGTCGAGATGGGGCGGCCAAGCCGCATTGTGGTCGATGTCGAAAGCGATGCCGGCAGGTTGCGCGCCGTCAGCGTCGCCGGCCCCTGCGTCGAGGTGATGCGCGGCATGCTTCGCGTCTGAGGCCCCGAATCGCAAAGATCGCGCGCGTCTTAAGGTCTTATCAGCAGGACCAGCGACCAGGCGATGAAAGCGACGATCGCAATTTTCCAGAAATCCCGCCGCTTGCGAAAGCCCGGCAGGCCTAGCGGCTTGATGATCTGGATAATCATGGCCATGATCAGCAGAACGGATATGATCTTGGCCATGCAGACTCCCGGGTCAAAATTGCTCCTGCCACGAACAGACCACCATTCGGCTTCAGGCTTGAGCCAGAATTCGTTAGCCTTTTGAAGTTTACAGTGCAACCGACGCGACAAAAGCTCGTTACGAGGAAGAGCGCTTCTTCGTAACCTCCGCCACCTCCAGCCACGATTGACGATAAGACATCATGAGACGAAATCTCCTGCCTGTCCTGGCGCTTCTGCTTGGAACCCTCTTCCTGTTTCTCGGAAATGGCCTGCACGGTCTGCTCCTGCCGGTTCGCGGTTCGGCCGAAGGCTATTCCAACGAAGTGCTCGGCCTGCTCGGCACCTCCTGGGCATCCGGCTTCGTGCTGGGATGCTTCTATGCACCGAAGCTCGTCATGCGCATCGGCCATGTCCGGGCCTTTTCCGGCTTCATCGCCATGATCGCCATCATCGCGCTGACCACCGGCATCTTCGTCGACGACTATGCCTGGGTCGGCCTTCGCGCGCTCACCGGCTTCTGCACCGCCGGCACGCAGATGATCATCGAGAGCTGGCTGAACGAGCGCGCCTCGAACGAGAGCCGCGGCACGATCTTTTCCTTCTATATCTCGATCACCCTGATCGGCGTGGTCGGCGGCCAGATGATCGTCGGTTTCGGCGATACGCTGACGCCGATCCTGTTCATGTGCTGCGGCATCTTCTACTGCATCGCCATGCTGCCGACGACCTTTTCGGTTGCCGCCTCCCCGCAGCCGCTGAAATCGGTGAAGCTCGATCTGAGGCAACTCTACAAGAACTCGCCCGTCTCCTGCGTCGGCATCCTGCTGATCGGCATCGCCAATGGCGCCTATGGCACGCTCGGCGCCGTGTTCGGCTCCCGCGTGGGCCTTGCGCCTGGCAGCATCGCAGCCATGCTGTCCTTCACCATCTTTCTCGGAGCGTTGGCCCAGATGCCGGCCGGCAAGGCATCGGACATGACCGACCGGCGCTATGTGTTGGCAAGCCTTGCCGCTGTGGCCGCCCTTGCGGCCATCGCCATCCTGGTGATCAATCCGGCAAACCCGATCCTGCTGATCGGCCTTGTCGCGGTCTACGGCACCGCCGCCAACACGCTCTACCCGATCGCTGTTGCGCATGCGAACGACTTTGCCTCGCCGGAGGAGTTCGTCAAGGTATCCGGCGGCCTCTTGCTTCTGTTCGGCATCGGCACGATCATCGGCCCGACCCTTGGCGGTCCGATCATGACCATGTTCGGCCCCTACAAGCTGTTTGCCGTCACCGCCATTGCCCATGTCGGCGTTGCGGCCTATGCGATGTTCCGCAGCCGTCTGCGCGCCGCCGTTCCGATCGAGGACCGTGGACCGGCGCCGGGCCTGTCGGTCGCCGGCCACCCGGTCAATACGCCGGAAGGTCTGCAACTCGACCCGCGTGCCAACCTGCAAGAAGAGCGTCCGGCCCCGGCCGAATGACAACGAAGAGGAAAGATGCATGAGCCTGTTCGATGACGATCGTCCGAAAAAGCCTGTCGGCCACGAAATCGGCTGCGACCTCACATTGCTGTCTGCCGCAGAGCTGCGCGCCAGGATTGATCTCCTTTCGGAAGAAATCCGCCGGCTCGAAGTGGAATGCGGCAAGAAACAGGCAGGCAAGCTTGCAGCGGAAAGCTTCTTCCGCAAATAAGGACGAAACACGCAATACTTGCAGAGGCCAAGCAGACCAAGGCCGGCACTGAATTGGCAGATGCATTAACGGGACATTAACTAGTTTCAGCCAAGATGTATATGTCCGGTTCTTCCGGACTCAGGCAGTTTCTCCACTCGGCGAATAGGTCTGATTTTTCTCCCTGTTTTACCTTGAGAGCCGCTTTTGCGGCTCTTTTTTTATGCTCACCCCGTTTTCACGAAGATGTGGGAATTAACCCTTTCTTAATTATCGGCTTGCGGTTTTCAGGTATTGGCATCATGTTTAGAACAAATAGCCATCCTAATGCGTTAGGGTCCGGTAATTATCTAAGTGATGCGTGAAACAGGGAAACAACCGATGACGGATCAAAGCGCGAATACAATCAGCTTTGCCAATCGCGCCGCCCAATCGTCACAGTTCAAGACGATTTACGCCGAAGGCATGGGCCTGGTTGAAGAAACAGCTGCCTATCTCGACGGCCCCGGCCGCGCTGCCGCCAAGGTTTTGCCGCGTATGGCCTCTGTCCTTTATGCCGCAGAATCGATGCGGCTGACCACCCGCCTGATGCAGATGGCCTCCTGGCTTCTGCTGCAGCGTGCGGTCAACAACGGCGAAATGAGCCACGATCAGGTTCTGTCGGAAAAGAACAAGGTGCGCCTCGACGGCTTCAACGTCGATCGTGCGGCCCCCGGCTGGAGCGATCTGCCGGAATCCTTCCGCGACCTGGTCGAACGTTCGCTGCGCCTGCAGAACCGCATTTCCCTGCTCGACCGCGAAATCTATCGCCCGGATGAGGCAAGCATCGTTCCTGACAATGAAAACAGCGTACAGGCGCAGCTCAATCTGCTGCGCACGGCCTTCAACGCTGGCTGACACGACGATCCACCGCCACTCAGCACTATTTTCGCCCGGTTTGCCTGACGCAGACCGGGTTTTTTCTTGTATCCTTTCTCCCCGGTGTCGCTGCCGTGATTGGATCGAAAGCGAACAACGTGAAAAAGCCCGGACGAAGCCGGGCTTTTTGCAAAGTCGAAAACGGTTCGGAGACTTAGAGGCCGAGGCCGCCGAAACGCTTGTTGAACTTGGAGAGACGACCACCACGGTCCATGAGCTGCTGGTTGCCGCCCGTCCAAGCCGGATGGGACTTGGGGTCGATTTCCAGGTTCATGACTGCGCCTTCGGAGCCCCAGGTCGAAAAGGTCTCGTATTCGGTGCCATCGGTCATGACAACTTTGATCTTGTGGTATTCGGGATGAATGTCAGCCTTCATAGCGATGTTCCTGATCTGCCGGAGGGTCCATATGCCGCAATTGCGTCAGCGGACCGTCTTGAATAAATGAAGCCGTAGTCTGACTTGGCTACGGCTTTCCAATTCGATGCGGTGCCTATACATGAAGGACGCGCGGATAACAAGAGCCAAGGCGGCAGCGAACGACGTGAACGCAGGAGCATGGATCAAGTGACAAATCGAGACGGCGGCACCGCATCGCCGCGACGCTCACCGAGACCTCTGGCAAGCCTCATTCCCTATCTCAAGCGATACCGCGGCATGGTCGCCGCCGCCCTGTTCTTCCTGACGCTGGCGGCCGCAACCACGCTCACTTTGCCCCTCGCCGTTCGCCGCATGATCGACCACGGCTTCAACGAAGCCAATCGCGGCTTCATCAACAACTACTTCGGCATGCTGCTCGTCATCGCCGTGGTGCTGGCCCTGGCAAGCGCCCTGCGATACTACTATGTGATCAGCATTGGCGAGAGAATCGTCTCCGATCTGCGCCGCGACGTCTTTGCCCATGTCACCACCCTGTCGCCCGCCTTTTTCGATGTCACCCAGTCCGGCGAAATCGTCTCACGGCTGACGGCCGACACAGCCCAGATCAAGTCCGCCTTCGGTGCCACCGCCTCGCAGGCGCTGCGCAACCTGATCCTCTGTCTTGGCGCCATGGGCATGATGACCTACACCAGCCCGCGACTGTCCGTGCTGGTGCTGATCGCCATCCCGATCATCGTCTTCCCGCTCGTGGCCTTCGGCCGCTCGGTGCGCAAGCGCTCCAGGGCTGCCCAGGATACGCTGGCCGACGCCTCGGCCTTTGCCGCCGAGACGATCGGCGCGTCCCGCACCGTCCAGGCCTTTGGCGGCGAAGCTGCTGCTGCAAACCGCTTCGGCGGATCGGTCGAGGCTGCCTATGACGCCGCCCGTGCCGCTATCCGCGCCCGCTCGATACTGACGGCGATCGCCATCACTCTGGTGTTCGGCAGCGTGGTTGCCGTTCTCTGGGTCGGCGCGCAGGGCGTTCTCTCCGGCACCATGAGCGCCGGCACGCTCAGCCAGTTCCTGCTCTATTCGGTGATCGCCGCAAGCGCGCTCGGCAGCCTCTCGGAAGTCTGGGGTGAACTGTCGCAGGCGGGCGGAGCCGCAGAGCGCCTGACCGAACTGCTGCAGGAAGTCTCCGCCGTCGAAAACCCGAAGACGCCGACACCCCTGCCCTCGCCGGCGCGCGGCGCGGTGACCTTCGATGACGTGCGCTTTGCCTATCCGAGCGACCCCAATCGTTCCGCGCTCAAGGGCCTGGCCCTGACGGTGAAGCCCGGCGAGACCGTGGCCGTCGTCGGCCCGTCCGGCGCCGGCAAGAGCACGATCTTCTCCCTGCTCCTGCGCTTTTACGATCCGACCAGCGGGACGATCGCGCTCGACGGCGTGGATATCCGCAAGGCCGATCTGCACGAATTGCGCGAGCGCATCGCCATCGTGCCGCAGGATGTGACGATCTTCGCCTCGAGCCTGCATGACAACATTGCGTTCGGCTGTCCCGGCGCCAGCCGCGAGGCCGTGGAAGCGGCCGCGAAAGCTGCCCATGCCGACGAGTTCATCACAAGGCTCGAGCGTGGCTACGACACGCCGGCCGGCGAGCGCGGCGTCACGCTATCGGGCGGCCAGCGCCAGCGCATCGCGATTGCCAGGGCCATCCTGAAGAATGCGCCGGTGCTGCTGCTCGACGAGGCGACCTCCGCACTCGATGCCGAAAGCGAGCAGCTGGTGCAGACGGCGCTCGACGGTCTGATGCAGGGCCGCACCACGATCGTCATCGCCCACCGCCTTGCAACCGTGCTGAAGGCCGATCGGATCCTCGTTGTCGACGACGGCCGCATCGTCGAGGAAGGCACCCACGCGACGCTGAGCCGCAACGGCGGCATCTATGCCAAGCTCGCCCGGCTGCAATTCGACATTGCCGGCGACCAGCTGGCGGCTCACCGCGCCTGATCCTGCGGCCGGCCGCCGCCGTGCGGGGCCGGCCGGCGGAGCGCTACAGGCAGACCGCGCGACCGGCAACCCGGCCGGAAAACAGGCAGCCGCCGAGAAACGTGCCTTCGAGCGCGCGATAGCCGTGCATGCCACCGCCGCCGAAGCCCGCCACCTCGCCGGCGGCATAGAGTCCCGGCACCGGCATGCCGGCTGCGTCGAGCACCCGGGCCGACAGGTCGGCCTGCAGCCCGCCCAGGGACTTGCGGGTGAGGATATGCAGCCTGACGGCGATCAACGGCCCGCAGGTCGGATCCAGCAGAGGCCGCAATCTGGCGGTCCGGATCCACCGGTCGCCGCGATAGGCCCGCGCCCCGCGGATCGCATTGATCTGCGCATCTTTGGTAAACGCATTGTCCAGCTGCCGGTCACGTGCCTCGATCTGCTCGCGGATGCGACGCACGCCGAGGCGGTGCTCGCCGGTGCGTTCGTTCATGGCCGCCACCAGATCCTCCAGTGTGTCGCGCACGACGAAGTCCTCGCCCTTGTCCATGAAGGCCTGCACCGGGCCTGGCGGATTGGGGCCGAGCCGCTGCAACAGCAGGCGCAGGCTCCTGCCGGTCAGGTCCGGGTTCTGCTCGGACCCCGACAGCGCGAACTCCTTTTTGATGATCGCGCGATTGAGAATGAACCAGCTGTAGTCGTGCCCGGTGGCCCGGATCGCCTTCAGCGTCGCGATCGTGTCGAAGCCGGGCATGGCGGGGCTTGCAAACCGGTTGCCCTCCGCATCGCACCAGAAGGACGAGGGCCCGGGCAGGATGCGGATACCGTGATTGGGCCAGATGGGATCGTAATTTCGCAGCCCCTCGGTATAATGCCACATGCGATCCGCATTGATCACCGAGCCGCCGGCCGCCTGCGCGATGTCCAGCATGCGGCCATCGACATAGGCCGGCACGCCGGCGACCATCGCACGAGGTGCGGGGCCGAAGCGGTCGACCGGCCAGTGCTTTCGCACAAGATCATGATTGCCACCGATCCCGCCGGACGCGACGATCACGGCAGAGGCCTCGATCTCGAACTGTCCGACAGCCTCGCGACCGCTGAGCTTTCCGCGCAGTTGCGTGTCGGGCTGCAGCACGACGCCGCGCGCACCGACAACCGCGCCGTTCCGCGTCAGCAGCTGCTCCACCTGGTGGCGGAAGGAAAAGGTGAGACGGCCGTGCCTGACCGCCGCCTCGGCCTTCTTCAGGAACGGTGCCAGCACGCCAGGGCCGGTACCCCATGTCAGGTGGAAACGCGGGACGGAATTGCCGTGGCCATCTGCCAGCGAGCCGCCGCGCTCCGCCCAGCCGACCACCGGAAACCAGCGCATGCCCATGCCGTGCAGCCAGGCGCGCTTTTCGGTTGCGGCAAAGTCGAGATAGGCCTGCGCCCACTGGCGCGGCCAGTAATCCTCCGGGCGGTCGAAGCCGGCGGTGCCGGCCCAATCCTGCTGCGCAAGCGCCAGACTGTCGCGAATGCCCATCCGGCGCTGCTCGGGGCTGTCGACGAAGAACAGGCCGCCGAACGACCAGAAGGCCTGGCCCCCGAGATTGGCTTCGCTCTCCTGATCGACGACGCACACCGAGAGACCGCGATCGACGGCTTCGGTTGCCGCCACCAGCCCGGCGAGCCCCGCCCCGACGACCAGAACATCCCATTGCATGGCCACCTCCCCCTGGCTTTCGCAAACGCTCCCTTGCGGGCAAGCGGCCATGGCCGGCGGCAGACCGCCGACCCTACCGTTCGGTGAGCTTCAGCTCGATACGCCGGTTCTGCGCTCTTGCCTCCGGCGTGTCGCCGGACACCAGTGGCTGGTACTCACCGAAGCCCGCAGCCACCAGGCGGTTTGCCGGCACGCCCTGCGAGATCAGGTATTTCACCACGGAGATCGCCCGCTCGGACGACAGTTCCCAGTTGTCGCGGTAGCGCCCCGTACCGGAGAGCGGCACATTGTCGGTATGGCCGTCGACCCGCAGCACCCAGTTGATCTCGGGCGGGATCTCCTTGGCGATGTCGAGCAGGGCCGCGGCAAGCTTGCCCAGCTCCACCTGACCGGCGGGATTGAGCGTTTCACTGCCGGACGGAAACAGCACCTCCGACTGGAAGACGAAGCGGTCGCCGACGATGCGGATATTCTGGCGGTCCGACAGGATTTCGCGCAGGCGGCCGAAAAAGTCCGAACGGTAGCGGTTGAGCTCCTGGACACGCTGGGCAAGCGCCACATTGAGGCGCTTGCCGAGATCGGCGATCTTGACCTGCGAATTCCGGTCCTTGGCTTCCGACGCCTGCAGGGCCTGTTCAACGGCAGCGATCTGGGCGCGCAATGCGGCGATCTGCTGATTCAGCAGCTCGATCTGGCTCATCGCCCGCTCGCTCACCTGCTTTTCGGCATCCAGTTCGGCCGTCAGGCCATTGACCCTGGCATTGGCCGTGTCCGCAGCGCCGGCACCGTTGGTCAGCAATTCCTGCAGCCGGGTCCTTTCGCTTTGCGACTGGGCAAGCGACGACTGCAGAGAGGCAAGCTGGTCTTCCATGTCCTGCTTGTTGCCCTTTTCAAGCGCCAGCAGCTGGGTCAGTTCGGCGATCTGGCTGTTCAGCCGGTTCAGGACTTCATCCTTGCCGGTGATTTCGCGGCTCAGGATGAACTGTGCCACGACGAAGACCGTGAGCAGGAACATGATCGCCAGCAGCAGCGTCGACAGGGCATCGACGAAGCCCGGCCAGTAATCGACGCTACGGTCGCGTCGACGGTTGCGGGAAAGGGCCATCCTCAGCTATCCCCGCCGACCTTGTCGGACAGCTTGTCGTTCAGCCGGTCCAGCGTCTTGCGCATGGCGCGGGCGTCCTCCTGCTGGGCTTCGATCCAGTCGCGCAGCATCTGCTGTTCGTTGCGCATGTTCTTGACCAGCCCCTGTATGCCCTCGGCAAGACCGGCGAGAGACGCGCGGTCGCCGCCGCCGGCAGCTTCGGTTGCCTTGGTCAGGCGCTCTAGCAGCTTCTTCATTTCCAGATTGGCGGCAACCGTTGCCGGTTGCGGCGCCTGCTGCCCCTCGCCGGCGACGTCGGTCACCGAAGACAGCCAGTTTTCCAGCTCGGTATAGAACCGGTTCTGCGCGCGACCGGCCTGCAGGTCGAGAAACCCCAGGATCAGCGAACCGGACAGACCGAGCAGCGAGGACGAGAAGGCAGTGCCCATGCCGGCAAGCGGTGCGGTCAGCCCGCTTTTCAGCGCCTGCAGGATATCGTTGCCATCGCCGGACGCCGGGTCGAGCGACTGGATGACCGAACTGATCGAACCGATGGTGCCGAGCAGGCCCCAGAAGGTGCCGAGCAGCCCGAGAAAGACGAGAAGGCCGATGAGATAGCGGGAGACGTCACGGCTTTCATCGAGGCGGGTGGCAATCGAATCGAGGATGGAGCGCAGGGCCGTGGTCGATATCGCAACCTTGCGATTGCTGCCGATCAGCGCCCGCATCGGCGCGAGAAGCCGCGGATCCCGCCCGGCCTTGTCGGCGCCGCCGGCGGCCCGGAACGAGTTGAACCAGCGCACTTCCGGCCGCAAGGCGAGAACATGGGTGAACACCAGGATAATGCCGACGGCCAGAACGCCGAGGATCAACCCGTTCAGACCGGGATTGGTGACGAAAGCGGCATGGGCCTGACGGTACAGGATGGCAGCGATGAACCCGACGATGATGAGAAAAAACACCATCGTCGTGAAGAACGGCATCGGACTTGATAACTTGTTCCCGTAGCTTGCCTCTGCGACCCTCTCTCGATCGAGATCGGTAAGCTCCACTTGCGTCATAATTCATCTGCCTCCGGCTAATCTTTGGACCGGAGGCTAGTGGAAAAATACGACGAATTGAAGGGCCTTAGCCCGATCTTACCACCTGAAAGTCAAGCTTTCGGCACGGGGCGGTTGACCACCTCGATCAGGGCCTTCTGAATATATTCATTGCCGGCGACGAGCGCGCCGCTGTTGAACATGTCATTGCCGCCCTTCATGTCGCCGACGAAGCCGCCGGCCTCGCGGATCAGCAGAATGCCGGCCGCCATGTCCCAGGGCATCAGGCTGTCTTCCCAGAAGCCGTCGAAGCGTCCTGCCGCAACATAGGCGAGGTCGAGAGCCGCCGCCCCCATGCGCCGGACGCCGGCAACCTCGTTCATCACATGGCGAAGTTCCACCAGGAACTTGCCGTGCTGGCCGCGACCGAGATGCGGCATGCCACAGGACACGACGCAGTCGGAAAGCACCTTGCGCGCGCCGACGCGGATGCGACGGTCGTTGAGGAAGGCTCCGCCGCCGCGCTCGGCGGTATAGAGTTCGTCGGTCGCCGGGTTGAAGATCACGGCGGCAACCATTTCGCCATTGCGTTCCAGGCCGATCGAGATGGCGAACTGCGGAATGCCGTGCAGGAAGTTCGTCGTGCCATCGAGAGGGTCGACGATCCAGCGATGCGCACCGTCCGTGCCTTCGGTCTCGTCGCTTTCCTCGGCCAGCATGCCATAGGTCGGACGGGCCTTCATCAGCTCTTCCTTGACGATCCGCTCTGCCCGCAGGTCGGCCTGCGAAACGAAATCACCGGGTCCCTTGACCGAGACTTGCAGGTTCTGCACCTCGCCGAAATCGCGGGCCAGCGACTTGCCGGCCTTGAGCGCGGCCTGGACCATGACATTAAGAAGGGCTGAGCGGGCCATCGGGCGGTTTCCTCGGACAAGGGTGTTGACTGTATCAGGCTGCCACTGCCGAAAACGGCGGGCGCCAATCGCGATTTAGCGTCGGGCCGGTTCAAGACCACAAATAACGCCGGAATTCAAGGGGTCTTGGCAGCCCATGGGGTCTGGGCGCCCGGGACATGCCCACGCAACGCAAGGCCGCCCAAGCCGGCACACCATCAGCGCGCACGGAGCCTGAACTTGTTGGCCTTGTCGATCGCCTTCTTCTGCTGCTCGTCGGTGAGGCCGAGATAGAAGTCCTCCAGATCCGGATCCTTCATCCCCGCACGGCGGGACAGGACATACCATTTGGCAGCCTCGACGGGGTCCGGCCGGGTGCCGAGCGCTTCGATATAAAGATGGGCAAGGCGGTTCTGGGCCGCGACATTGCCGTGATTGGCGCCAATGCTCATCCAGCGGAAACCCTTTTCGTAGTCCCGCGGGCCATTGATGCCGTTGACCAGCCAGATGCCCATGTCGAACTGCGCCGTGTCGAAGCCGGCTCTTGCGGCCTTGCGCAGATAGTCGCGGGCCAGATCGCGCTTGCTCTTGTCGAGCCCGGGCAGCGAATTATAGAGCTGCGCCACCGCATACTGGGCGTCCGCGATGCCCTGGTCGGCCGATTTCTCGTAATAGGGCAGACCAAGTTCCAGCCCCTTTCGGCCGGGATTGTCGGACACCAGGATCTGCGCCCAGTTGAACTGCGCCGAGGCATTGCCCGCATCGGCAGCCTTCTTCATGTATTCGTCGGCCTTGGCCTTGTCCTGCTTGACCGTGTTGCCGTTCATCAGGATCAGGGCATACTGGAACATCCCGGCAGGATCGCCGCCGGCCGCCGCCTGCTGATACCAGAACGCCGCGGCCTTCGGATCGCGCTTGATACCCAGACCGCGCTCGGTCATTTCGGCGATCAGCGTCTGGGCCGCCGGATCCCCTTTCTTGGCCCGCGGCAGCGCCTTGTCGAGCGCCGTCAGGTAGAGGCCGCGCTGATAGGCGCCGTAAGCCTCGTCGACCGGCCCCTTGTAGGGCTTGTCCTTCGGCAAGGGCGGCAGCGGCGCGCCCATGCGCTGATAGAGTTGCAGCCCCTGCGGCACCTCGCCATTGATCGTCGGCTGGGCGACAGGCGCGCCTGTGTCCGCCTTTTCGCCACTTGCAACGCCCGGTTTGCTGCCCGTGCCGGCGCGCCCGCCTCTTTGCAGTTCGCTTGCATTGTCGTCCAAGGGCCGCGTGATCGCATCCTGCGCCCGCGCCGAACCGGCCAGCAGCGGCAGCATGCATGCAACGACGACAACGGGAAGACGGATCAGGCGGCGATCGGCTGGCAAAAAGGTCATAAAAGGCTTCAACCGTCAAACCGTGGCGCTTTTTCGTCAAGCAGCGCATTGATCTCTGCAACGACGGCTGCGGCCCGCTCGGGCACCTCGAAAACGGCAAGCCGAAGGGCGACGAACTCGGCCCCGGTCTGCGCGACCGCAAGTGCGCTTTCGATTGCGGTGCCGCCCATGACGATGCAGGGAATCTCGATCATCGCCGCCCACCATTCGCCGAGCGCCAGATTTTTAGAATGGGCCTCCGGCTTGATGTCGCCCTCAAGGCGGCCGAAGAAGACGTAGTCGGGCTGGGCATCGCCGATCTCGAGCGCAATATGCCGCTCCTTGGCGTTGCCGCCCCCGACGATCAGCTTGGGCGCATGTTTCTCGATTGCTTCGGCAAGATCTGCGACCGCCCCGCTGACATGCAGGCCGTCGGCCTTGGCGCGCCCGGCGACCTGACTGTTGTCGACAACCAGCGCTGCCGCACCGGCCGCCTGGATGACCGGCACCAGCTTTTCCGCACGATCCTGAAACAGACGGTCGTCCAGGCCGTATTGCGGGATGATGACGGAGGCGACGTCGCCGCCCTTCAGCGCATCCTCCATCATTTTGACGCAGGCATCCGTATCGGAATGATCCGGCGCAATCAGCACGAGACGGCATCGATTGTCGGCAGCGGTCATGAATGACTATCCCTTTCCTGGGTCGTCTTGATGGCACAAGTCCTCGGGCCCCTTCGGGTTTGCCGGGTCTCATGCGAATTCAAAGTGCTACAGCGTCCCCCATGCGTCAATTCTGCCGCACGGCGCTGTTCTACATCTGCGGGCTCGCATCCGCGAGGGAAATCCGATAGACCGGGACGCTCCACGGATCAACAGGCCTCCATGCTTCCCTCGCCAGAGTTTTTTCTCGTCGCCATCCCCGCGGTGGCTGTTGTCGGCCTGTCCAAGGGCGGCCTCGGTGGCGCCTTCGCGTTGATCGGGGTGCCGCTGATGGCGCTGGTGATCCCGCCGATGCAGGCCGCCGCGATCTTCCTGCCGATCCTGATCGTCATGGACATGGTCGCACTCTGGGCCTGGCGACGCGACAACGACCGGCGCACATTGCTCATTCTCCTGCCGGGCGCCGTGTTCGGCATCGCGCTCGGCTGGGCGACGTCGAGCTACATCACGCCGAATGCCATGCGGCTTGTGCTGGGTGTCATCACCATCCTCTTCGTGCTGCGCTATCTCGTCCAGACCTGGAAAAGCTACCGGGGCATCGAGATCCATCCGCGGCCGCACAGCACGCCGCTTGCCACCTTCTGGGGCACGATCGCCGGTTATGCCAGCTTCGTTTCCCATGCCGGCGGCCCCCCGTTCCAGATCTATACCCTCCCGCTGAGGCTCGATCCGCGCAGCTATACCGGCGCCAGCGTGCGGTTCTTCGCCATCGTCAATGCGATCAAGGTCATCCCCTATTTCGCGCTCGGCGAACTCGACACCAGCAATCTGGAACTGTCGGCCTACCTGCTGCCGGTGGCGCTGGTGTCGACGCTTGCCGGCGCCTGGGTCGTGCGCCTGATGAAACCGCAGGTTTTCTATCCATTCACTTATGGAATGGCGCTGATCGCCGGATCGAAGCTGCTCTATGACGGCCTCGGGTTCTGACGCCGCTTGCGTGTTGCAACGCACAATTGAACTTGCGAACCCGGCCGGTTTGGCGTAGCGTTTCACCATGATGAACCAGGATCCGTTCACCGCCATAGCCGATCCGAACCGGCGTCATCTGCTGGAAGAGCTGAGACGTGCGCCGCAGACGGTCAACGACCTCGCCAAGGGCCTGCCGATCAGCCGCCCGGCGGTTTCCCAGCACCTGAAGGCACTGCTCGACAGCAATCTGGTCAGCGTCACCAGCAAGGGCACGCGGCGGATCTATGCGGTCAATACCAAAGGCTTCGACGGCATGACCATCTGGCTCGACCAGTTCTGGTCCTGACCCGCGCCGGACCGTCGCTCTCTCAACGTTCCGGACGCATTCCTCCACAAAGAAGGCCCCGGAAACGCTCTGTTTCCGGGGCCTTACCTTACGCATTCGCGCAAATTACGCTGTACAGTTCAAGAACCGGCGTCTTCAATGGCGGGTAGAAGACCTGAGCCGTTCCATCTCATCCTTGATACGCAGCTTGGAACGTTTGAGTTCGGCAATTTCCCGATCATCAATGGAGGGAGAAGTAAGGGCATCATGCAGGCGTTCCTCCAACGCACCATGTTTTTTAGCAAGCGATTCCAGATGAGCCTGTATGGTCATTTGTCACGTCCTTCCTTTCGCCTACCTCCCACCCTCAACCGCGGGAGTTTCAGGCATTGCAACGGTAATGTGACATGAGAAATGTGTTTTGTCGAAGGCGAAAACATACCCGCAAAGGGCCATTTCATGACTAGGGATAACTTCCCGTTACCGGTATTTGATGATAGGAGCTTGCGCGAATCCTTGGCGTCGAGGAAAAGATCGAGCCACGCTCGAATGGGGACCAAACCATGTCCGATCAGGAACAAGCCGATGTCCGGCTCTCTCTCGCACGGCTGCGCCAGGAACATGAAGACTACGATGTCGCCATCAATGCCATGCTCCAGGTCGGCTGCGACACCTTGCGGATCCAGCGCATGAAGAAGAAGAAGCTTGCCATCAAGGACAGGATGAGCAATCTCGAAGATCAGATCATCCCCGACATCATCGCCTGAAGGAAGGGCCAGCAGGAATGAGCGAAGAGCGCCCGCCCATCGCCATCGTCATGGGCAGCCAGTCAGACTGGGAAACGATGAAGAACGCCGCCGACACGCTGGAAGCGCTCGGCATCAGCTACGAAGCGCGCATCGTCTCGGCGCACCGCACGCCAGACCGGATGTATGAATTCGCCAAGGGCGCGCGCGACGAGGGTTTCGAGATCATCATCGCCGGCGCCGGTGGCGCGGCCCACCTGCCCGGCATGCTCGCCTCGCTCACCCCCCTCCCCGTCTTCGGCGTTCCCGTCCAGTCTAAATCCATGTCCGGCCTAGACAGTCTCTATTCGATCGTGCAGATGCCGGGCGGCATTCCCGTCGGCACCCTGGCTATCGGGCGCGCAGGCGCCATCAACGCGGCCCTGCTCGCCGCCCGCGTCCTTGCCCTTCACGACGACGTCGTTGCCGACCAGCTCGACGCCTGGATCGCCAGCCAGACCGCGTCGATCGCAGACTATCCGGTAGACGAGGCTCCATGACCGTCAGAACGATCGGCATCATCGGCGGCGGACAGCTCGGCCGCATGCTGGCCATGGCCGCAGCGCGCCTGAACTACAGGACCATCATTCTCGAGCCACAGGATGGCTGTCCGGCAGCCCAGCTGGCCGACCGCCAGATCACCGCCGCCTATGACGACCAGTCGGCCCTTGCCGAACTGGCGGAACTTTGCGACGTCGTGACCTACGAATTCGAAAACGTGCCCGTCGAAGCGGCCGCCATGCTGTCGGCCAGGGTGCCGGTCTACCCGCCGCCGAAGGCGCTGGAAGTGGCGCAGGACCGATTGACCGAAAAGCGCTTCCTCAACGATGTCGGCATCCCGACGGCCCGCTTCCACGCGGTCGACAGCCAGCAGGATCTGGAGCAGGCGCTCGACGATTTCGGCGGAGCCGGCGTGTTGAAGACGCGCCGCCTAGGCTATGATGGCAAGGGCCAGCGCGTGTTCCGCTCGAAGGACGATGCGCCGGGCGGCGCGTATGATGCGCTGGGCGCCGTCCCGCTGATCCTCGAAAGCTTCGTGCCCTTTGCCCGCGAGATATCGATCATCGCGGCACGCGCCGTCGACGGTACCGTGCATTGCTATGACGCAGCGGAAAACGTTCATCGGGACGGCATCCTCCACACTTCGACGGTTCCGGCGCATATCGACCCTGCGACGGAAAAGGCCGCGCGCGAATCGGCTGAAAAGCTGCTGGCCGGCCTCGGCTATGTCGGCGTCATCGGCATCGAGTTCTTCGTGCTGTCCGACGGCAGCCTGATTGCCAACGAGATCGCGCCGCGGGTGCACAATTCCGGCCACTGGACGGAGGCAGCCTGCGTGATCTCGCAGTTCGAGCAGCATGTTCGCGCCGTTGCCGGCCTTTCGCTCGGCGATCCGGCCCGGCACTCCGACTGCGTGATGACCAATCTGATCGGCGACGACATGAACAATCTCGCCGCCTGGCTTGCCCGTCCGCAGGCGCTCGTCCATCTCTACGGCAAGACCGAGGCACGGCCCGGGCGCAAGATGGGCCACGTCACGGAATTGCGCTAGGCGCCCGTTTTTCCCCGTGTGCACGGGGAAAAACACCGGTGACGGTTGACATCGAGGTCGCCCTCGGAGTATGTGCCATCAACCCAAAACGAGCGCGCCCCGCGGCGCGCTTTTGAATGTTTGAGACAGGCGTCGAATCGGATCGGTTCAAGCCAAAACTCGCGGATCGGTAAAATGAAGATCAAGAACTCGCTGAAAGCACTCAAGGCCCGCCATCGCGACAACCGTCTGGTCCGCCGCAAGGGTCGCGTTTACATCATCAACAAGCAGAACCCGCGCTTCAAGGCTCGTCAGGGCTGATTGCGGTTCCGGAGCGACGCTTCGGGGATGATGCATTTTCGATTTGAATGGCAGCGCATGCCGACTAATATGGTCTGCATGCGCTGTTTTCGTTTGGCCACCCTTCTGATTCCCCTGCTTGCCGCGCCGGCTCTGGCGGCGGAGGCTATACCCTCGCCCGAGGGACCGCTGACGGACAGCGGGGCACCGGCCGTTGAAAGCATCACGCTGCCGCCGCAAGAGCAGATCACCGAGCCGGACACCGTCGAATCGCTGCTCACCGCACTGAAACGTCAGCGCGACCCCGACAAGGCCCAGCAGACGGCAAACCGGCTGATGCGGCTCTGGAACGTGTCCGGCAGCGCCACGGTCGATCTGTTGATGCAATGGGCTGACAAGGCGATCTCGGAGGATCGCGAGCCGGCTGCCCTCGACTTTCTTGGACAGGCAATCAGTCTCGATCCGGGCTTTGTCGGCGCCTGGAACAAGCGTGCGACGCTGCACTTCGCCCATGGGGACTATGCCAAGTCGATGTCCGACATCAATCAGGTGCTGAAACTTGAGCCGCATCATTTCGGCGCCCTTGCCGGGCTGGCGGCGATTCTGGATGCATCCGGACGCGAGGAGACCTCGCTCTCGGCCTGGCAGAGCTATCTCGACATCTATCCCGCCGACCGCAAGGCGCAGGACACCGTCACCAAGCTGTCGGAAAAGCTGGCGGGCAGCCGTCTGTGAGCGCAGCTGTGATCGGCAGGCCGCGGATGCCTTCAGCTGACCGTGGCGAGCGTCCCTGATGCTCCTCGTCGTGCTCCTCTTTACCATGGTGATGGCCCTGGCAATCATGGTGGCCCTGGCCGTACTTGCGGGCGCCGTCGCCGCACCCTGGCGCAGCGCCCAGATCACCCGGCGGATCCCCAATATCGCAACGCGCGTCGATATCGGCGACGGCGTGATGATCAACGCCCTCCACATGCCGGCCGGCCCCAATGCAGACCTGCCGCCGATCGTGTTCATCCACGGTGCCAGCGGCAATCTGCGCGATCAGGCGGGGGCCTTTCTCAACATTCTGCATGACCGCGCGGATCTGCTCTTCGTCGACCGTCCGGGCCACGGCTATTCAGACCGCGGCAGCCCGGAAAACGATATCCCCTTCGGCCAGGCTAAGGCGATCGCCGCAACCATGACAAGCTTCGGCATCGACAGGGCGATCATCGTCGGCCACTCCTTCGGCGGCGCGATTGCCGCAACCTTTGCGGCCCTGATGCCGGCAAGGACAGCCGGCCTTGTGCTGCTCGCCCCTGCAAGCCACCCCTGGCCGGGCCGTGTCGAATGGTATTACCGGCTCGCCGCACATGAAAAATACGGCAGGTTCTTCTGCAAGGCGGTCGCGCTGCATGCGGGTCTGGCGATCCTCGACCAGGCAACCCAGAATGTCTTCCTGCCGAACAAGCGTCCGCTGGATTACAATGTCAAAAGCGCGCCGGAGCTGGTGTTGCGACCGGAGGTGTTCCGCGCCAATGCCATCGACGTGGTCAAGCTGAACGACTATGTCACCAAGTTCCAGCCCTATTACAGCCGGATCACCGCGCCGACGATGATCGTCACCGGCGACAGCGACCACATCGTCGCAGAGGAAATCCATTCCGAGGGCCTGGCACGCGATATCGAGGGCGCAAGGCTGATCCGGGTCAAGGGCCTCGGCCACAAGCCGGACTACAAGGCCACCGATCTGGTGGTTGCCACCATCGAGACCATCGCCGGCAAGACACCCGATCTCGAAAAAATCACCAAGCAGGTCGAGGCGCGGCTGGAGAAGGAGCAGCGCTGAAGCGCTGGTACCGGGCCGACGAAAAAAGCCGCCCGGAGGCGGCTTTCTTTACAACGTCCGGCTTTGTGGCGTTCAGACGCCCGACTGGCCGTCGGCGCCGATATAGGCGATGCGCAGCATGTTGGTCGCCCCCGGTGTTCCAAGCGGCACGCCGGCAGAAATGATGATCCGGTCGCCGGGCGCGCCGAATTCTTCCTCGACGACGATCCGGCAGGCGCGGTTGACCATGTCGTCCAGATCCGTCGGTTCCTTGGCGACCACGCAGTGCAGGCCCCAGGCAACGGACAGCCGACGAGCGGTCTGGATGACCGGCGACAGAGCGATGACCGGAACTTCCGGCCGCTCGCGCGAGGCGCGCATGCCGGTGGTGCCCGACGAGGTGTAGCAGACGATCGCCTTCAGATCGAGCGTCTCGGCGATCTGGCGGGCAGCCAGCGAGATCGCATCGGCACCGGTAGCTTCCGGCTGGGCGCGCTGGGCATAGATGATGCCCGGATAGTGGGGCTCGCGCTCGATCGTGCGGGCGATCGAGGCCATGGTCGAGACGGCTTCGACCGGATAGCTGCCGGAGGCGGATTCGGCCGACAGCATGATCGCATCGGCGCCTTCGAACACGGCGGTCGCGACGTCCGACACTTCGGCGCGGGTCGGCACCGGCGCCGAGATCATCGACTCGAGCATCTGCGTTGCGACGACCACCGGCTTGCCGGTACGGCGACACGCGCGGATCAGCTGCTTCTGGATGCCGGGAACAGCCTCCAGCGGCATTTCCACACCAAGGTCGCCGCGGGCAACCATCAGCGCATCGGAGAGCTCGATGATCTCCTCGATCCGCTCGACGGCCTGCGGCTTTTCGATCTTCGACATCAGGCCGACCCGGCCACCGGCGATACGGCGAACCTCGACCAGGTCTTCGGGACGCTGGATGAAGGACAGCGCCACCCAGTCGACCTCGTTGGTAGCCAGCACCGCGTCGAGATCGGCCCGGTCCTTGTCGGTCAGGACACCCGTTTCGAGGATGGTGTCGGGCAGGCTGACGCCCTTGCGGTCGGAGATCTTCGTGCCGGAGACGACCGTGGTGACGATCGACTTGCCGTCACAGGTCTCGGCCTTCAGATGCAGCTTGCCGTCATCGATCAGCAGCCGGTCACCGGCCTTGACCGCTTCCAGGATTTCCGGATGCGGAAGGTAGACGCGGGTCGCATCGCCCGGTGCATCATTGCTGTCGAGGGTGAACGTCTGACCGGCCTTCAGCTCGACGGTCGTGTCCTTGAACTTGCCGACGCGCAGCTTCGGGCCCTGGAGGTCGGCGAGGATACCGATCGGGCGGCCGCACTGTTCTTCGACGGACCGGATCTTCTGGATCAGCGAGCGCATCACGTCATGGCTTGCATGACTCATATTGATGCGGAACAGGTCCGCTCCGGCTTCATGCAGCTGGCGGATCATCGCTTCCTCGGAAGAGGCGGGGCCGAGGGTTGCGAGGATTTTGACCTTGCGATTACGTCTCATCAATTCTGGCTTTCTTGCGTACCCGGGGTATCAGACAACTGGACCATCCAACTGCCCTGACGTCCGGTGTCGTATTCCTTGAACCCCATCTGCTGATAGCCGCGGGCAAAGCAGTCCTGGACACCGGTAATCTTGAATTCGTTTTCCGCCACGCACATCTTGACGTCACCGGCCCAGCGGCCACCGCGTGCGGCGTCTTCGGCGTAGAGGTAGTAATAGCGCGACTGCAGTTCGCCTTCGATCAGCGTGGCGCATGTCGTGGCCGGCACCTGCCACCAGCCCTCGGTCACCCAGCCGCTTGTGGCACGATAGCCGATCGCGACGCCGACGAGATTGGGCGTGGAATTGCAGACGCGGAACTCCGCGTGGGCACTGTTTGCCAGGAATAGGGATGCCAGGGACAGGCCCAGGAAAAGACCGATGCGGGATACCAGTCCGGACCATGAAGGCGAATGGGGTTTATATCGGTTCAGCACGGCTTCCGATGGACTCCACGGTTTGTCGACACGGACCTTCTTGCGACGATAGGGCCGGAATGTCAACGTCAATTCAATCGATTAAATTCCCGCCGCAATCGGCGCCGGGAATTATGTTACAGCCGGCATCGGCGGCCGGGCTTGCACCCACCGGGCCTGCATGCCATCTCTCTTGCGCGACAACAAGACCGGTAAGAAATGCAAGATTTTGTCCCTTTCGAGATATTGGACGGCGATTATGACAAAGGTCTGGTGCTTCTGGCCGACCACGCCATGAACCGCCTGCCGCCAGACTACCATCGCCTCGGTCTGCCCGACAGCGCCTTTGCACGTCATATCGCATATGACATCGGCGTCGAAGCCCTGACGCGCGATCTTTCCACCCGTCTGGGCGTGCCCGCCGTGCTCGGCTGCTTCTCCCGTCTGCTGATCGACCCCAATCGCGGCGAGGACGACCCGACGCTGATCATGCGCATTTCAGACGGCGCGGTCGTGCCCGGCAATCATCCGATCGGCGAGGCCGAATGGCAGCGCCGCATCGACCTTTACCACCGGCCCTATCACGACGCTGTCGACCGGACGATCGGCAAGGTTGCGACGGCAAGCGGCAAGGCGCCGCTGGTCCTGTCGCTACACTCCTTCACGCCGGCCTGGAAGGGCGTGGCCCGCCCCTGGCATGCGGCAGTGCTCTGGGACAGCGACGACCGGGCGGTCAGCCCCCTGCTCGACATGCTGGCGGCGGCCGGGGATATCGTGGTCGGCGACAACGAACCTTATGATGGCGCCTTGAAGGGCGATACGATGTATCGCCATTGCATGCGGCGCGGCCTTGCCCACGCGCTGCTCGAAGTGCGCCAGGACGAAATCGGCGATATGGCGGGTGTCGCCGCCTGGGCCGCACGCCTTGCACCAATCTTCGCCGCCCTCAACGACCGGCCGGACCTGCACGAGGTCGTGATGCACGCCTCGCGCACCGGTCCCTATACACCCGAACGCCTGGAGATTGCCTGATGAGCGAATTGACGCGGGAACAGCAGACCGAACTCGAGGCAGCCGCCTTTCGCCGGCTGGTTGCGCATCTGCGCGAGCGCGCAGACGTGCAGAACATCGACCTGATGAACCTGGCCGGATTTTGTCGCAACTGCCTGTCGAACTGGTATCTCGACGCCGCCGCCGAGGCCGGCCTGCCGGTCACCAAGGACCAGTCGCGCGAACATGTCTACGGCATGCCTTATGAGGACTGGAAGCAACAGCATCAGACGCAAGCGTCGGACGCGGACAAACAGGCCTTCGAAAACAATAAGCCACGCGCAGAATAGCCACGATTGTCGGCTTTCCCCTTGACGCGTGCCGTGGTTTCGCGGCAGGTCACGCCCCGACCCAATACTTTCTACAGGAGATGCAGATGTCTGATGCAGCCCACGGCGTTGCCCGGGACCAACTTCGCGCCTTTGTCGAGCGCATTGAACGGCTGGAAGAAGAAAAGAAGACGATCGCCGACGATATCAAGGACGTCTACGGGGAAGCCAAGTCCATGGGCTTCGACACCAAGATCCTGAAAAAGGTCATCGCGCTGCGCAAGAAGGACGAGCAGGAGCGCATGGAAGAAGACCTGATCCTCGACACCTATCTGGCCGCCCTCGGCATGCTCGAGAGCCCGCCGGCCGACGAATAAGCGTCACGCAAAGACGATCAGCAAAAAAGCCGCGGATTGAACTCCGCGGCTTTTTTTAATGGCGTGTCTCAGGGTGGGTCGCGGATCAGTCGTTCACCGGCTTGCCGAAGCGGGCCGGATCGACCGGGGCGTGGGTTTCCTTGAAGCCCACGGCATAGACATAGGAGGCTTCCGCCGTCAGCGTGCGGGCCGCAACCCGCGGTGCCTTGCGGCTTTCCGGGTCGAACTTCTTGTTGTTCAGCGCCCAGTTCGACAGCATGTCCTTCGTCAGCTTGCCGCCGCGCATCGCCTCACCGGGGCGTCCGCCCTTGCCCGGCTCTGCCGACTTCACACTCTGCCCGGAGGTTTCCGGCACGTCGAAGGCGTCACCGAAGCGATCAAGCAGTGGCTGCGGCGGATCGATGGCGGCAACCTGGTATGGCTTGGCAGCAGGCTTGGCCGTCAGCGCCGGCTGCGGTTCACGCACGGCTGCAGCGACAGCTGCCGGTGCAAGCGTCGGCATGGCCGGCGGTTGCGACAGGCGCTTGGCGGCAGTGGCCATGGCCTGCGCCGCCTCGGGTGACAGGATAACCTGCTGGACCTCGTCCACATCGGATTCGGCTTCGGCATCCACGTCGACCTGCGCCTCGAGCTTTTCAGCGATCGACGGACGGTCGATCGGCAGCGGCACGGGCTCGCCATTGATATCGGTGGCCGAGGATGCGTCGGGCGCCAGCGATGCCGTCAGCACTTCGGGCTCGGCGTCACCCTTCATCCCACGCGGTCCAAGCAGCGTCGGAACGGGGATCTTGTAGGCCTGGAGATCGGGATAGTCGCCGGTGGGCGGTGTCTGGTCGACGGCCGCAACCTTGTTGAGGGCCTGCTCTGCCGCACTCTCGTTCTGCGAATAGAGCGCCACGGCAAGGCTGGTGCTGCCATTGGCTGACGTCAGCGACGGGCGTGCCAGCGGCACCGGTGCATCGATCGCGGCAACGGCGGTCTCGACCGGCGGTGCGACGGAGACCGGATCGGGAGCCGAGACGCCGGGCGGCGGCGCAGCAACGGCCGGGGCCGAACCGACCATGCTCGGACGTTCTTCCGGCATCGCGACGTCTTCTTCCTCGTCCTCGTCGCCGCCACCGAACAGCATGGCGAAGAGGTTCTTGCGCTTGCTCGGCGCGCTGGAGCCGGCAATCACGATCTCGTTGTTGGCGAGCCGCTTCTTGTAGTCGGCAAGCGCGAGCTTGTAGCCCGGCAGAGGCTTGCCGTCGGCGGGAATATGCAGGGTCTTGCCGTCCGGGAACAGACGCACGAGTTCGCTGCGCGACATCCGCGGCCAGGCACGTACGCCACCGACATCCATATGGACGAACGGCGAACCGGAATTGGGATAATAGCCGATGCCGCCGGCCTGCAGCTTCATGCCGATCTCGCGCAGGCTCTTCAGGCCGGTACCGGGAATGAAGAAGTCCATCGCCGTGCCCAGCATGTGCTGGCTCTTCTTGGCCACGCCTCTGGAGCGGGCGCGCAGCATGGCATTGGTCTGCGGCGAGCGATAACCGGAAAGAACATTGATATAGCCGCTCGAATTCGACCGGCGATACACTTCCCAGACGAGATCGAAAAGCCGGGGATCCATCTTGGTCGGCTCATTGCGGCGCCAGTCGCGCAGCAGATAGCTGAGCTTTTTCAGGCCCGCCGCATCGTAGCGCCCGTTGCGCTTGAACACGACATCGGCCTTTTCGCCGGTATGAACGAAATAGATTTTCAGGGATCGCGTCTCGGCAGACGCCGTGCCCGCCATCGAACACAGCATCAAGACACACGCCACCGCGACGACAAGCGCAGTCAGAACGGCCCTGAAACCAGTCCGTCCTTGCGTAACGTCAAAGCTACGCTTCTTCACGCCGAGAGGCGTGTTAATCGCTTGCCTGTCCAGCAAAACCGTCCCCGTACATTGATGACGTCCCACGCCACCCCACTTGACTGCAAAATGCGGTAACACCATGGCAAATTAGCCACAGACGCACAACCTTTTGTCTGTCGGTGAATGAAACACTAACAGATAAACAAATCCGTCCTAACAGACGAACTTTGCACGAGGGTTAACAAAAAGCGGGAAGCATGCGCCTCAGGCGACGTCGCTTTGCGGGTTGTCGGGGTCGATACCGTAGTCTTTCAGCTTGCGATAGAGGGTCGAGCGGCCGATCCCCAGCTTGCGTGCGACTTGGCTCATCTGCCCGCGATAATATTTGAGCGCGAAGCGAATCAGCTCTTCCTCGATCTCCGACAGCTTTCGAACATTGCCGGCGCTGTCGACGCTGACGATATAATTGTCGGACAGCACGGCCGGATTTTGCGCGGCCGCCACCAGCCGCTCGGAATCGCGGTGGGACAGCCCCATCGCGCTGCCGGCCGCAGCCTTTTCTTCCGCGTCGCGGTTGAAGGAGCGGTGTGCCGCAGGCTCCTGGGCGGCAGCATGTCTGTCGGTTCCGGCATTCTTTGCGACCTGGATCGCGATCTGGGGGAAGTCGGCTTCGGTAAGCTCGCTGCCGCTGGCCAGGATGACGGCCCGGTAGACGGCATTTTCCAGCTGTCGGACATTGCCCGGCCAGTCATAGCTGGTCAGCAGCGCCAGAACATCCGCTGAAATGCCAAGCGGATGCGCGCGGCGTTGTTCGGCCGAGAAGCGCTCGACAAAGGCGCGTGCCAGATAGGGAATGTCGTCGCGTCGGCGGCGAAGCGCCGGAATCATGATCGGGAAGACGTTCATGCGGAAATAGAGGTCTTCGCGGAAACGGCCGGCCTTCACTTCCTCGATCAGGTCCTTGCGGGTCGACGACGTCAACCGAACGTCGACCTTGCGCTGGCGTCGTCCGTCGTGACTGCTGATTTCACCACCCTGGACGAGTTGCAGCAAACGCGCCTGTACGTCCAGCGGCAGCGCATCGACCTCATCGAGAAACAGCGTGCCGCCATGCGCCGAGGCGATCTTGCCCGCGCCATGCTCATCCGCGCCGCCCTCCTCGCCAAACAGCATCGCATCGAGGCTCTCCGGCGTCATCGCGCCGCAACTGACGGCGACGAAGGGCTTGCCGGAGCGATCGCCTGCGCCGTGGATCGCCCGGGCGACCATCTGCTTGCCGACACCGTTCTCGCCTTCGAGGATCACCGGGATCGCGCTGCTGGCGGAACGCCGTGCCAGATCGACGACCCGGGTCATCGCACCGCTGACGGCGACGATCTCGCCAAACGAGATCTGGCTCGTGCGGCGGCTGCGCGACAGCCGGGCGGCCCTGCGTTCGTTGACGCGAAGAGCATTGCTGACCGCATGGGCGATCCGCTCGGGGGCTGCCGGTGAAACGATGAAGTCGAAGGCGCCGTGGCGCATGGCATCGACCGCCGCCTCGACCTTGCCGTCGTCGGCCAGAACCACGACCGCCGCATCGCCTTCGGACTGATTGGCAAGCGACAGGAAATGGTTGACGTCCAGCCCGCTCATGGTCAGATCCAGCAATGCCACACGCAGATCGCTGCCAAGGCTCACCATTTTTTCAAAGGCCGAGGCTGCATTTTCGGCCGCATGCACCACATGGCCCTGGGTTTCCACCAGCGACTTGATTTGCCGGCGCTGAGCCGGATCGCTGTTGACGACGAGGATGTGCGCGGTCACCACTTGAACTCCCGAGATCTGAAGGTCGGTGCATGCCGAAGGCAGCGTTATCCGTTGCCCGAACCTGACATCCAACTTTCAACAAGCGATGAGAACAAAAGGTCGGATTTTAACCAATGCCAACAATGGCACAGTCAAAGGGGCGAAAGGCGACGCAGTCCCTGTCGACATTCCCTGACCGTCCGATCCTTGCCGCTCCTTAATATTCACGCGCTTGTTTCCGCAGGGACGGGACACTAGGTTGACCCGACAGTATCGAATTCCAGAAGGAGCACGCCATGCGCCGCTTTTCGTGGCCTCTCGCCACCCTGCCCGCTATGCCCGCCGAAGCCGTGAGCGCGGATACCGCGATCGACAACCTGCCGGTATGGCGTCTTTCCGATCTCTATCCGTCGCAGACCTCCGACGCGCTGCTTGGCGACATGAAAAAGGCAGAGGAACTGGCGCTCGCATTCGAGGCGACCTGGAAGGGCAAGCTGGAACAGGCCGTTGCCGGCACCGGTGCGACGGGGCTTGGTGCCGCGATCACCCAATATGAAGCGCTTGACGATCTGCTCGGCCGCATCGCCTCCTATGCCGGCCTCACCTATTATTCCGACATGACCGATGCGAAGAACGCCAAGTTCTTCGGCGACGTCCAGGCCAAGCTCACCGACTGGTCCTCGCACCTTCTGTTCTTCGCCCTGGAGCTCAACCGCCTGAGCGATGCGGCCGTGGATGCCTGCCTCGACCAGGATCCGGTTGCCGCCCGTTACCACCCATGGTTGCTCGACCTCAGGATGGACAAGCCCCATCAGCTGGAAGACCGGGTCGAACAGCTCTTTCTCGAGAAATCGATGACGGGGGCTGCCGCCTTCAACCGCCTGTTCGACGAGACGCTGGCGAGCCTTACCTTCAATGTCGATGGCAAGGAACAGCCGCTCGAGGCGACACTGAACCTGTTGCAGGAGCCCGACCCGGCAACCCGCGAAAAGGGCGCCAAGGCGCTGTCCGAGGTCTTTGCCAAAAATCTCAGGATCTTCACGCTGGTCACCAACACGCTCTCCAAGGACAAGGAGATCTCCGATCGCTGGCGCGGCTTCGAGGACATCGCCGACAGCCGCCATCTGGCCAACCGCGTCGAGCGCCCGGTCGTCGACGCGCTGGCCGCCGCCGTCAAGGACGCCTATCCGCGCCTGTCGCACCGTTATTACAAGATGAAGGCCAAATGGCTCGGCATGGACCAGATGAATTTCTGGGACCGCAATGCGCCGCTGCCCGACACCGTCAACCGGGTGATCCCCTGGGACGAGGCGCGCGAAACAGTGCTGTCGGCCTATGATGGCTTTGCGCCGGAAATGGCCGGGATCGCCAGGCGCTTCTTCGACGAGAACTGGATCGACGCCCCGGCCCGTCCCGGCAAGGCGCCGGGCGCCTTTGCCCATCCGACGGTCCCGTCGGCCCATCCTTACGTCCTGGTCAATTATCTCGGCAAACCGCGCGACGTGATGACGCTCGCCCACGAGCTCGGCCATGGCGTGCATCAGGTACTGGCCGGCGAACAGGGCGCGCTGATGTGCCAGACGCCGCTCACGCTTGCCGAAACGGCTTCCGTGTTCGGCGAGATGCTGACCTTCCGCGCCCTGCTGGACAAGGCAAAGACGAAAAAGGAACGCAAGATCATGCTCGCCCAGAAGGTCGAGGACATGATCAACACCGTGGTGCGCCAGATCGCCTTCTATGAATTCGAGCGCAAGGTTCACACCGCCCGCAAGAACGGCGAGTTGACGGCCGAGGAAATCGGCCAGCTCTGGCTGTCGGTTCAGGAGGAAAGCCTGGGGCCGGCCATCAGGATCTCCGAAGGCTACGAGAACTGGTGGACCTATGTCCCCCACTTCATCCATTCGCCCTTCTATGTCTATGCCTATGCCTTCGGCGACTGCCTCGTGAACTCGCTCTATGCCGTCTACCAGAATGCCGACCAGGGCTTCCAGGACAAGTATTTCGAACTGCTGAAGGCCGGCGGCACCAAGCACCATTCCGAGCTTCTGGCGCCTTTCGGCCTCGATGCGACCGACCCGTCCTTCTGGGCCAAGGGCCTGTCGATGATCGAAGGCCTGATCGACGAACTCGAAGCGCTCGACACGGACGCCTGATCGGGCACCTGTCGACGCAAATATGGAAGAGCCCCGGCGCGTATTTCCGCGCCGGGGCCCTTCGGCGTTTGTCGCTCGCGTCGATGGGGACGGGCTACTGCTGCGGCTGGCCGTTCGAGGCGGAGATGCCGCCATCGACCGGCAGGTTGACGCCGGTGATGAAGCGGGCGTCCCTGCTGGCGAGGAACGCGACAGCGCCCGCGATATCTTCCGGTTCCGCCGGACCTTCGAGTGCGAAACGCTCCTGGAATTTTGCCATCAGCGCGTCATTGGTCACGACCCCCTCGCCCATCGGGGTCCGGGTGGAACTCGGGCACACCGCGTTGACCCGCACACCGTCCTTGCCATGATCCATTGCCATGGCCCGCGTGAGGTTCACCACCCCACCCTTCGCCGCATTGTAGGCCGCCATGCCCCAGTCGCCGCCGGTGCCGGACACGGAGGCGACATTGACGATCGATCCCTTCGACGCCCTCAGATGCGGCATCGCGGCCCGGCTCATGAAGAAAACGCCGTCGAGATCGATCGACATGACCTTGCGCCAGTCGGCCGTCGAGGTCTGGGTCACATCGCCGGAGACGACGACACCGGCATTGTTGACGAGAACGTCGATGCCGCCAAAGGCATCTACCGCGGCTTTCACCAGCGCCTCGACCTCGCTTTCCTGCGACACATCGCAGGTCTGAACCAGCACCTTTGCCGGAGACAATTCGGCCGCAAGGGCGTCGAGCGGGGCTTTTCGGCGCCCCGCAATCACCACTTTCGCGCCCTCTGTCGCAAACCGTTCAGCGGTTGCCTTGCCCATGCCGGAACCGGCACCGGTAATGATGACGACCTTGTCGTTGAAGCGATCCATGGTGTTTGTCCTTTCGTTCTGTCCGACTGTATATGTCAGAGAGCGAACGGTCCGGCCGGAGGCAGGGTTCCGAACATCTGGCGGCTGCGGCATTTCGCCATGTCTAATATCGGCGACGCCGCGGCGCAGGGAGGCTGGCGAATGCGCAGTCGAACCTGATAGAAGCCTTCGCTTCAACGGGACGCGGCAATGTCGGACAAAAGACCCTATATCCTTTTCCGCGACGACATGCGGGCGGAAAACCGGCTGTTTGCCGAGCCGCGCGCCTGCGTGATCGCCAGAACGATCGATGAAGTTCGCCCGGCTTTCCGGCAACTGGAAGGCTGGCAAAGAGAGGGATACTGGCTCGCGGGCTACGTCGCCTATGAAGCCGGCTTTGCGTTCGAACCCAAGCTTGCGCCCCTGGCACCCGAAAACCGGGAAACACCGCTGGTGTGTATGGGGGTCTTCGACCCGCCCGAGATCTCGGCCTCCGCCAACCTTGCCGGCAGCGACGCGGTCATCGATACCGGCGCCGTCCTGTCGAACCCGCAGGCAGCCTGGGATATCCGGACCTACCGGCAGCGCTTCGAGGCCCTGCACCGGCACCTGCGCCTCGGCGATTGCTATCAGGCCAATCTGACGATGCCGGTGAGCGCGAGATGGCAGGGGGACGCCGCCTCGCTCTTTCAATCGCTGACGGCCCGCCAGCCCGTGCGCTACGGCGCGCTTGCCGAGCTCGGCGGCCCGGCCATCGTGTCGCGCTCGCCGGAACTGTTCTTCCGGGTCGATGCCACGGGCATGATCGAGACCCATCCGATGAAGGGCACCGCGGCCCGCGGCGCCTCGCCGCAAGAAGACCGGGAGATCATCGCGGCGATGCTCTCCGACGAGAAGACGCTCGCCGAAAACCGGATGATCGTCGACCTGCTGCGCAACGACATGTCGAGAATTGCCGAAGTCGGCTCCGTCGACGTGCCGAAACTGTTCGACATCGAAACCTATCCGACCCTGCACCAGATGGTCAGCCATGTCAGGGCAAAACTCCTGCCCGACGCGGGGCTTGGCGACATCTTCGAGGCACTGTTTCCCTGCGGCTCGATCACCGGGGCGCCGAAACTGTCGGCCATGCAGATCCTGCATCGCCTGGAAACCGGTCCACGCGATGTCTATTGCGGCGCGATCGGCTGGTGCGATCCGGTAGGTCCGATGCAATTTTCGGTGGCCATCCGCACGATCACCCTATTCAACGACCATCGTGCGGTCTTCAATGTCGGCGGTGGCATCGTTTACGATTCGAAGGTCGAGGCGGAATATCGGGAATGTCTTCTAAAGGCGCGGTTCGCGCTCGCAAACCAGCAGCTCTCGAGCTGATTGAGACCCTGCGCTGGGAACCCGGCATCGGGTTCCTCCGGCTGGAGCATCATCTGCGCCGGCTCGGCCGCTCGGCCGACGCCCTGGGCTTCCGCGCCCCCGAAAAGGCCGAGAAAGCGCTGACGGATGCGGTAGGCGGCGAGACTCCCTTGCGGGTCCGGCTGACGCTGAATCACCGCGGCGAGGTCGAAGTCGCAACCACCCCCTTCGAGCCCGTCAGCGACAATACGGTCTGGCGGCTGCGCATCGCGGTCCAGAGGGTCCAATCCGACGACAGCTTCCTGCGCCACAAGACGTCCAGACGCGATGTCTACGATGCCGCGCGAGCCGAGTATTCGGCAGACGAAGCCGACGAGGTGCTGCTGATGAACGAGCGGGGCGAACTGTGCGAGGGCACGATCACCAGCCTCTTCGCCGAGAGCCCTGATGGTGGCATGATCACGCCCGCCCTCTCCTGCGGCCTGCTGCCGGGCGTGCTGCGCGCCGAACTGATCCGGGAGCGCCGCGCCAGAAATGGCGTGCTGCGGCCGCAGGACATTGTCGACCGCACGATATATGTCGGAAATTCCCTGCGCGGCCTGATCCGCGCCCAATTGCAGGAAAGCGACAGCTGATGCTGATTTTATCCCTCGTCTACAAGAAGAGTAGCCAGGAGGCCGACAAGGCGATGGAGGCGCATATCGCCTGGGTCGCAGAAGGCTATGACAAGGGCTGGTTCCTGGCATCCGGCCGCAAGCAGCCCCGCACCGGCGGCGTGATCCTCGCCAAGGGCCCGCGCGACGCCATCGAAGCCTTCGTCGCAAGCGACCCCTTCATGCTTGAAGGCATTGCCGACTACGAGATCACCGAGGTCCATCTGAGCCGCACAGCCGAGGGGCTCGAGGTGTTGAAGGGGTAAGGCCGGAATAAGATGGCACGGGAATCAAGCGTGCGAAAAACAGGACAAGACACTGTTCTCGGCCCTCTTCTTAAGGCGGCCTAATTTCAGGCTCTCGCACCAAGTTTAGCATATTCCCAGATATTCCCGCTTTCTTAGCCGGTCTGCCCAACAACAGCGGGCTTTCAGTCCGGTGCGGTCCGCGGCAGATTGCGCCGGGCGTCGAAGATGTCCAGAATTTCGAGATCGTCACCTGTTATCTTGTAACAGATGACATAGGGACTGGCGCCCACGACGAGCCGCCGGACGGATATAATCCGCGTCATCGTTCCCATCTCGGGATGCGACGCGAGAAGTTGGGCGACCGAAAGGATATGTTGGGCTACCACGCGTGCCGCAGTCGCGTGGTCTGTCGCGATGTAGCGACGAATGGCTATCAGATCGTCCCGGGCCGCTGTCGACCAGACGATCCTTGCCATCAACGGCGACCGGTCTCCGGCTGTGGGGGTGTGGTCTCCGTGCCCGTGCCCAGCTTTGCAGCCAGTCGGTCATGGCATCATTGGATATCACCGTATCACTGCTTGCTGCCTGCCTATTACGCTCGACAAGTGCCACTTCTCGATCACGCCGGTCGAAATATTCGCTGAGCGCTTCCTGCACGACATCGTCCTGCTTGCGAGCACTCGTCGCAGCCGTTTCCGCAAGGCGCTCCATCGTTGCATTGCTCACACCAATCGTCAGGGTTCGGCCGGCCATATGCGATCTCCAAAAGAATGCCTTCATTCTACCAGACCCCCTTGCCGCCGGCAAATGATCGGCTTCATGATGCGGGCCATGGCTGCACCCACCTATACGCCGTATGACGGCTCCTCGCGCCCCTTTACCATCGGGCTTTCCGGTCTCGACCCGGATCGCTGGATCGAGCCGGATGGCGATCTGGCAAGCCAGCTTGCCGAAAAGCGCCGGCTGGCCGCGGAGCGACTGGACGACATTCTGCGTTCCAGCACAGAAAGCCTGCCGGCCCAGCGCGAATGTCTCGACATGCTCGGCGCTTATCTGGCCCGTTGGCATCCCAACATCTACCGGCGAAGCGCTGACCTGATGACGATTGCAGACAGCGATGCCGTCGATCTCGCAGACGAGGCCCATCCGCCGATCTTCACGGCCGGTTCGCTGGTGCAGGACGACCTGGTGATCCTTGAGCGCAAGACCGGGGGCTGGACGATCACGGCCGCGCATCTGGCTTTCCCGTCCTCCTGGTCACTGGCAGAAAAATTTCTGCAGCCGATGGACGCCGTGCATGCACATGTGCCCGGCTTTTCCGGCGGCACCCGCAACGCGACGCTGGTCAACCGGATCTTCGACAACCTGCAGCCGGATCTGCCGGTCGAGCGGTTCAACTGGTCGATCAACCGCGCCTATGCGCTCTACCACCCGCCCGGGCTCAAATGGACCAGGGAACAGGGAGAACCCGAGCACGCCTTCATCCGCGTCGAACGCCAGACCCTGCGCCGCCTGCCCGTGACCGGTGCAATCGTGTTTACCATCCGCATCTATCTCGACCCGCTGGCAGCCTTCAAGAAGTCACCAGACGGCAAGCGTCTGGCCCGGCTGCTCAGCGATCAGTTGGCTGCTCTGGCACCCGAGCAGATCGCCTACAAGGGACTTTCTGCTTGGGTCGACGCCCTTTGTGCCTACTTGCAAGAGTAGTCGCCGCGAAAAAATGTTACGAAGCGCGATGACCGGCCGTGCGCGCTGTCTTTATTATGTCAGCGAAGTGTGGTTAGAGCCGGTTCAACTTCCCGCCGAAACGGTGTCTGCGGGGCATGGGGCGATTAGTCGGCCGAACGCTACCGCGGCAATTTTTCTTTCTAGGAGAAGCAAATGACGAGTGAAACCTATCCGGTCCATGGCGAGATCACCGGACCGATCGTGATGATCGGCTTCGGCTCGATCGGTCGCGGCACCCTGCCGCTGATCGAACGCCACTTCAAGTTCGACAAGAGCCGGATGGTGGTCATCGATCCGAATGCCGACGAGAGCGGCATTCTGGCCAAGCACGGCGTCAAGCATATCCAAGCGCATGTGACCAAGGAAAATTACAAGACGCTGCTGAAGCCGCTCCTGACCGAGGGCGAAGGCCAGGGCTTCTGCGTCAACCTGTCGGTCGACACCGGTTCGCTCGATCTGATGAAGCTCTGCCGCAAGCTCGACGTGCTCTATATCGACACCGTCGTCGAGCCCTGGCTCGGCTTCTACTTCGACAAGAGCATGAAGAATTCCGAGCGCACCAATTATGCGCTGCGCGAAACCGTGCGCAAGGAAAAGGCCAAGAACCCGGGCGGCGCCACGGCCGTTTCGACCTGCGGTGCCAATCCGGGCATGGTCTCCTGGTTCGTCAAGCAGGCGCTGGTCAACGTCGCCAACGAACTCGGCGTCAAGTTCGACGAGCCTTCGCAGGATGACCGCGAGGGCTGGGCCAAGCTGATGAAGAAGGTCGGCGTCAAGGGCATCCACATCGCCGAGCGCGACACCCAGCGTGCCAAGAACCCGAAGCCGCTGAACGTCTTCTGGAACACCTGGTCTGTCGAGGGCTTCATTTCTGAGGGCCTGCAGCCGGCCGAACTGGGCTGGGGCACCCACGAAAACTGGATGCCGAAAAACGCCAAGAAGCACAAGAAGGGCTGCAAGGCGGCGATCTACCTGGAGCAGCCGGGCGCCAATACGCGCGTGCGCACCTGGTGTCCGACCCCGGGCCCGCAATACGGCTTCCTCGTCACCCACAACGAATCGATCTCGATCGCCGACTACTTCACCGTCGAGAAGGACGGCGATGTCAGCTATCGCCCGACCTGCCATTATGCCTACCATCCGGCCAATGACGCGGTCCTTTCGCTGCACGAGATGTTCGGCAATGGCGGCACGGCCCAGCCGGTTCTGCACGTGCTCGACGAGAACGAGCTGGTCGACGGCGTCGACGAACTCGGCGTGCTGCTCTACGGCCACGACAAGAACGCCTACTGGTACGGTTCGCGCCTGTCGCTGGAAGAGACCCGCAACATCGCCCCCTACCAGAACGCCACCGGCCTGCAGGTGACCTCGGCTGTCCTGGCGGGTATGGTCTGGGCGCTGGAAAACCCGAAGGCCGGCATCGTCGAGGCCGACGAGATCGACTACAAGCGCTGCCTGGAAGTCCAGCTTCCCTATCTCGGCCCGGTCGAAGGCCACTACACCGACTGGACCCCGCTCGATGGCCGTCCGGGCCTGTTCCCGGAAGATCTGGACGAGAAGGATCCGTGGCAGTTCCGCAACATCCTCGTACGTTGATGCTCTGCACGCCGCAATATTGCATGGGCCGCGGGAACCCGCCGCGGCCCATCTCATTGTCGCCGTGATGATGCGGACGTTGAAGCGGCGGCACTGGGATAACTTGCTGTCAAAGCCGCCAAGATCTTGCTTTTCCTAAGCCTTGGGGCCATGGTCTGAGCAAAAGTGTGACGCATGCCCGTGACTTGCGAATGCCGGAGGCAAATCCATGAAGACCAAAGTTCTCGTATTTCTCAGCGTCGTTCCGCTGGCGCTCAGTGCGTGCATGTCCTCGCCCGGCCCGCGTCGTCTTCCGCCGCCGATGCAGGCCGATGGCGTCGAAGGCGCCTGGGTCGATCCGAACGGCATCGTCTCCACCTTCCAGGGCGGCGCCTTCACCACCCGCACCACCGACACCAACCAGATGCTCGCATCCGGCACCTATACAAAGCTGTCCGGGCGACTGGTTGAAATCAACATGACCTCGCTGATCCGCAACACCCAGCAGAAGGTCAATTGCGCGCTGGTGACCTCCAACCAGCTGAATTGCACCGCCGAGGGCGGCTCGCAGTTCTCCCTGACCCGCCGGTCCTGACTTTTCGTTCGGCCACCGGTCGAACATGCAGATTTTGCGCAACGCCTCCGACCAAGGTCGGGGGCGTTCCTGTTTTCACTTGCAGTTTGAAACCGCCGATGAAAACATTGCCGCCAACGGGTCGACGGGAACCGCCGGGGGACAAAGGCGGCGACCCTGTTCAAGCGCATCAGGAGAACCATCTTATGTTGAAAATCTTGCAATTCGGCCTGCTCAGCGCATCGGTGCTCGCCATATCGGCGAGCACGGCCTTTGCCGACTTCGAGCTTCACATCCTGCACAACAACGATTTTCATTCGCGCATCGAATCGATCAACAAATACGACTCGACCTGCGCGTCCGAAGACGACGAGAAGGGGGAGTGCTTCGGCGGTGCGGCGCGCTTCATCACGGCGATCAAGGAGACCCGCAAATCGCTGGAGGGCCAGAACGTCATTCTGCTGAATGCCGGCGACAACTTCCAGGGCTCGCTGTTCTATACCACCTACAAGGGCGCCGCCGAAGCCGAGTTCATGAACATGATGGGCTTCGATGCGATGACCATCGGCAACCATGAATTCGACGACAGCGAGGACGGCCTGAAGGGCTTTCTCGACAAGGTCAAATTCCCGGTCGTCAGTGCCAATGTGCTGCCCGGCTATTCCTCCAAGATCGGCGATCAGGTCAAGCCGTCGATCGTGCTCGACGTCGGCGGCCAGAAGATCGGCATTGTCGGCGCGGTCGCCAACGACACCGACGAGCTTTCTTCTCCCGGCCCGAACATCATGATCGCCGAGGACGTGGCGACGATTACCGCGCAGGTCGAGAAGCTGAAGGGCGAAGGCGTCGACAAGATCATCGCGCTCACCCATGTCGGCTATCCGCGCGACCTCGCAGCGATTGCCAAGATCCCGGATATCGATGTCGTCGTCGGCGGCCATTCCCACAGCCTCCTGTCCAACACCGACGAGAAAGCCGAGGGACCCTACCCGACCATGGTCGACAATCCCGGGGGCTACAAGGTTCCCGTCGTCCAGGCCGGCGCCTATTCGAAATATCTCGGCAATCTCGACGTCGTGTTCGACGATAGCGGCGTGGTGAAATCCGCCTCCGGCGATCCGATCCTGGTCGACGCCAAGTTCAAGCCGGACGAGGCCGCCGCTGCCAGGGTCAAGGAACTGGCCGGGCCGATCGAGGAACTGAAGACCAAGGAAATCGGCGAAACCGAGGGTCCGGTCGAAGGTTCGCGCGACATCTGCCGGGCCGAGGAATGCTCGATGGGCGATCTGGTCGCCGACGCCATGGTCGACCGGGTCAAGGACCAGGGTGTGACGATCGCCTTCCAGAACGGCGGCGGCCTTCGTGCCTCGATCGACGCCGGCACCGTCACCATGGGCGAGGTGCTGACGGTCCTGCCGTTCCAGAACACGCTTGCCACCTTCGAGCTGAAGGGGGCCGACATCGTCGCAGCCCTCGAAAACGGCCTCAGCCAGATCGAGGAAGGCGCCGGCCGCTTCCCGCAGGTCTCCGGCCTGAAATTGACCTACGACAAGTCCAAGCCGGCCGGCAGCCGGGTTGTTTCGGTCGAGGTCAAGGAGGGCGACGGCTTCACACCGCTCGAGATGGACAAGACCTACAAGGTTGCCACCAACAACTTCATGCGCACCGGCGGTGACGGCTACAGCGTCTTCGAGGCCAAGGGCATGAACGCCTATGACTACGGTCCGGGGCTCGAAACGGTGGTCGCCGACTACATCGCCAAGAACAGCCCCTACAAGCCCTATACCGACGGCCGCATCGTCGAGGCCGCGGCCGCGGGTGCCGATGCGCCGAAGGCAGACGAACCGGTTGAGAAACCAGCCGACATGACACCGGCCGAGGCGCCGGCTACGGATGCGAAGAAGGACGCCGAGGCACCTGCACCTGCGCCCGCCCCGGCAGCCGAGATCACCACCCCGGATATGCCCGACGCCTCCGCGACGCTTGCCAATTCGGTGCCGCCGATCCCGACTGAAAACCCGGCCAAGGCCGCTCAAGACGCCAAGCCCGCAGAACCGGCCATGCCCGCCGCCGACAGCGCCATGGCGTCCGGCGACAAGAAGACCCACACGGTTGCCAAGGGCGAGAGCCTCTGGATCATCGCCAAGGAAGCCTATGGCGACGGGCACATGTGGACCATGATTGCCAAGGCCAACAGGCTGAAGTCACCCCATGCGCTGATGGTCGGCCAGGAACTGGTCCTGCCGGCCAAGTAAGACGGTTTGCCGCATGTCTTTGACCGGTCCGGGCTTTCCCGGGCCGGTTTTTTCATGACATAAGTGAGCCAGGACGTCTGCCGCAACGTAAGTCTCTGCATCGTCAAACAAAAGCCGGAACCGATAACACCATGACAGATCGTGACCATCTGCCCGTCAACCATCCACCCGTCAAATTCGGCAAAGTGGGCGTGTTGCTTGTCAATCTGGGCACACCGGACGGCACGGATTACAAATCGATGCGCCGCTACCTGGAGGAATTCCTCACCGACAAGCGTGTCATCGAATGGTCGCCATGGAAATGGTATCCGATCCTCTACGGCATCGTGCTGAACCGCCGCCCGCAAAAGGTGGGCAAGGCCTATGAGGAGATCTGGAACCACGAAAAGGGCGAAAGCTATCTTCGCACCTATACCCGCAACCAGGCGGAGAAGATGGCGATCGCGATGACGGATCTGCCCAATGTCCGCGTCGACTGGGCCATGCGTTACGGCCAGCCCTCGATCAAGTCGAAGATCGACGAACTGCAAAAGGACGGCTGCGAAAAGATCCTGCTTTTCCCGCTCTATCCGCAGTATGCGGCAGCGACCACCGCCACCGTCAACGACGAGGCGTTCAAGAAGCTGCTCTCCATGCGCTGGCAGCCGGCGCTTCGCACCGTGCCGCAATATGCCGATGACCCCGTCTATATCGACGCGCTCGCCAATTCGATCGAGAAGCACATCGCAAGCCTCGACTGGGAACCGGAGCTGCTGCTCACCTCCTATCACGGCATACCGATGTCCTATTTCGAAAAGGGCGATCCCTATCATTGCTATTGCTACAAGACGACGCGTCTGCTGATCGACCGGCTCGGCTGGCCGAAGGAGAAGGTCATGCTGACCTTCCAGTCCCGTTTCGGGCCGGAAGAGTGGCTGAACCCCTATACCGACAAGACCGTCGAAAAGCTTGCCAAGGACGGGGTGAAGAAGATCGCCGTGATCAACCCGGGCTTCGTCTCCGACTGCCTGGAAACCCTGGAGGAAATCGCCGGCGAGGCAGGCGAGATCTTCACCCACAACGGCGGCGAGAAATTCACCCACATTCCCTGTCTGAACGACAGCGAAGACGGCATGCGGGTGCTGGAAACCGTGGTTCGGCGCGAGCTGATGGGCTGGGTGTAGAAAACCCCCTCCGACAGTTCAGAACCATCTATCCGAAACGGCAAGCCCCTCGTCCGGCAGGGGCTTGAACGAATGCAGGCCGTCGAACCGTATCAAGGGGATGTCGGCGACATCGTCGGGTTCAGCGAGCCGCAGGTTCACGGCGATCCTGCGGCGGCCGTCCGCCTGGACCTTCAGTCCCAGCCAGCTCACCAGATTGCCGCAATGTCGGCACGTGTTGAAGGAGAGCGTGCCGTCTCCGCAGCTGTACGGCTTGAGAATGTCCGGCCCGGCTTCCACCGTGATGTCTTCGCCCTCGTGGCCATAGGCCCAGAGCACGCCGTAGCGACGACAGACTGTGCAGTTGCAGATCGTCGCAGACGAGATCCTGCCCCTGAAACGCCAGCGCGCCGCGCCGCAGTGGCAGGAGCCCTCAGTCATATTCTGTTCCCAATCATATCCTGTTCCATGGCCCCCTCCCCGTCTGCCTGAAAGCTCTGAACACCTTGCGCGCTTTCGCGTCCGGTACGCTCACCCGCTCTTCGTCGCGGATTTCCAGAATACCGGATCGGCATAGACGGTCGGATCCTCGACTCCTGCCAGGTGAAACGCCTCCCGCCGCTCGACGCAGGTACCGCACCGGCCGCAATGGACGTCTCCACCCTTGTAGCACGACCAGGTCGCCTCGAACGGCGTCTTGTTGCGGACACCCTCGGTGACGATGTCGGCCTTGGACAGGGTCACGAAGGGAGCCATCAGCCTGACCGCGGCATAGCCGTCGAGCGCCTCGTCCTGCATTGCCTGGAAGGCGTTGATGAAACCCGGGCGGCAGTCCGGATAGATGAAGTGATCGCCGCCATGGACGGCCACTGCGACGGCATCGGCCTTCTTCGCCGCCGCCATGCCGAAGGCAATCGACAGCATGATGGCGTTGCGGTTCGGAACGATCGTGACCTTCATCGTTTCCTCGGCATAGTGTCCGTCGGGTACGTCGATGTCGTCGGTCAGCGCCGAACCGCCAAGGCTGGCGCCAATCGCCGTGATATCGATGACCTCATGCGGCACGCCGAGCCGCCGGGCACAGTCGGCGGCAAAGGCCAGCTCCTTGCTGTGGCGCTGGCCGTAGTCGAAGGAGACGAGGCCGACAAGTTCCTGTTCCGCCGCGATCTTGTCGGCGAGCGTGACGGAATCCAGTCCGCCGGAGCAGACGACGAGCGTTTTCATGGTTTTGTCCCTTGTTTTGACCGGGTAGGCTGCGACCGGTTGGAATTGCGGAGCCGTTCTATCGATGCAGGACCGGTTTGGCAAACCGGCGCCTGCAGGGAACCCGCACCGAAAGCGGCCCATGCTGGCGCGAATTGCCCGCCGACGGCTGGTAACCTATGATGCGGATCGCTACATCAGACGGTAACCGATTAATTCAACAAGGATTTGCCCAGATGACCGGTTTCGATATCATGGTAATCGCACTGGCAGCGCTCGTCATCCTGGTGCTTATCGCCGGCATCAAGACGGTCCCCCAGGGCACCCGTTATACGATCGAGCGCTTCGGGCGCTATACCCGCACGCTGGAGCCGGGCCTCAACCTGATCCTGCCCTTCATCGACCGCGTCGGCGCACGCCTCAATGTGATGGAGCAGGTGCTCGACATTCCGACCCAGGAAGTCATCACCAAGGACAATGCCTCGGTCTCGGCCGATGCGGTGGCGTTCTACCAAGTGCTGAACGCTGCCCAGGCCGCCTATCAGATCACCAATCTGCAATTCGCCATCCAGAACCTGACCATGACCAATATCCGCTCCGTGATGGGGTCGATGGATCTCGACGAGTTGCTGTCGAACCGAGACGTCATCAACGACCGGCTGCTGCGTGTGGTCGACGAGGCCGTCGGTCCCTGGGGTATCAAGGTCACGCGTATCGAGATCAAGGACATTGCCCCGCCGGTCGATCTCGTGACGGCGATGGCCCGGCAGATGAAGGCAGAGCGCGAAAAGCGTGCCCAGGTGCTGGAGGCCGAAGGCTTCCGCAATGCCCAGATCCTGCGCGCGGAGGGTGCCAAGCAGTCAGCCATTCTCGAGGCCGAGGGTGAGCGCGAGGCCGCTTATCGCCAAGCCGAGGCCCGCGAGCGCCTGGCCGAAGCCGAGGCAAAGGCAACGATGATGGTCTCCGAGGCGATCGCGGCCGGCGACGTCAATGCGATCAACTACTTCGTCGCGCAGAAATATACCGAGGCCATGGCGGCGATCGGCACCGCCAGCAATTCGAAGATCGTGCTGATGCCGATGGAAGCCTCCAGCCTGATCGGTTCGCTCGGCGGCATCGGCGCCATCGCGCGGGAGGTGTTCGGCGATGACGGGCAGGCAAGCCGCCGCGCGCCCGGCCCGACGGCGCCGTCCCGCTCGACGCCCTCCATCCGCACAACGACGACGGCCGCCCCGGTCAACCCCTTCGATCCGCGCGGGGAGACCTGATCCATGCTGGCGAAACTCGCCCTGGAACTCGGACCGTGGAGCTGGTGGGTCGCAGGCCTGGTCCTGCTGGCAGCGGAACTCGCGGTACCCGGTGTCTTCCTGGTCTGGATCGGCCTCGGCGCGATCGCGACCGGCGTCCTGTCGCTCCTCCTGTGGGGCGCGGATCTCTGGAGCTGGCAGGTTCAGTTGCTGGTCTTCGCCGCCCTGTCGGTGGTGTCGATCCTGATCGGGCGCAAGTTTCTGGCAAGCGGCTCATCGACCACGGACGAGCCCTTTCTCAACCAGCGGGGCGCAAGCCTCGTTGGCCGTACCGCCACATTGCAGGAAGCCATCGTCAATGGACGCGGCCGCATCCATCTCGATGACACGACCTGGTCGGTGATCGGACCGGATACCGCAGCCGGCAGCACCGTCAGGATCATGGAAAGCAAGGGGCGCGAGCTGCGCGTCGAACCGGTGAGAGCCGCCTGAAACGCACCGCTCCACTGACAGCACAGCACCGGCAGGCCCGAGAAAATCAGGCGACGCCGATGCGCAGCAGGTCGTGGAAGTGGACGATGCCGGCCGGAATCCGATCCTCCCCGACGACGAATAGCGCCGAAATATTGTGCTGGTTCAACAGGGCCATGGCGGCCGTTGCCAAGGCATCGGGCTTTACCGTCTTCGGATTGGCCGTCATGAAATCCTCGATCGCCATGTCCGCGAGGTTGCGACTGAGACCGCGCGCAATGTCGCCGTCGGTCACGATCCCGCAAAGGCAGCCGTCCGCATCGGTAACGCCGACACAGCCGAAACGCTTGTCTGCCAGCATCATGATGGCCTCGGGCACCAGCGTGCCGGCGGGCACCAGCGGGATCTCCGCGCCGGTATGCATCAGGTCCTGGACATGAGTCAGCATCGCGCCGAGCTTGCCGCCCGGGTGGAAGACACGGAAATCGGTCGCGGTAAAACCGCGCGCCTCGAGCAAAGCCAGCGCCAGCGCATCGCCCATGGCAAGCTGCAGCATGGTCGATGTGGTCGGCGCGATGCCGTGGGGGCAGGCTTCCTGCTCCTTCGGCAACAGCAGAACCACATCCGCTTCGCGCCCGAGCGTCGAGCTTTCATTCGTCGTCATCGCGATCAACGGGATTTGGAAGCGCCGAGAATAGGAAATAATCCCATGCAGTTCGGCGCTCTCGCCGCTCCACGACATTGCCAGGATGACGTCGTCGCGGGCGATCATGCCGAGATCGCCGTGATTGGCTTCCGCCGGATGAACGAAAAACGCCGGCGTTCCTGTCGAGGCGAAGGTCGCGGCAATCTTAGAGCCGATATGGCCGCTCTTGCCGACGCCGGTGACGATCACCCGGCCGGATACCCCGCCGATGATCTTGATTGCATTGCAGAAGGGGGCGGCCAGCGGTCCGGCAAGCTCCCTTTCCAGGGCATCGAGACCCGCCTTTTCAATGGAAATCGTCCTCAGGGCTGAGGCGATTGCTCCGGCTTCTACGAGTTTTACAGCGCGCTTGTTCATGTGCTTTCATTAACCTCTTCGAACGGATGTGTCCATGTGTCTCGTAGTCCGCAAGGGTCACAGAGGATTACGCCGGCGATCGCGTTGTGAACCAGCGTTGATCTCCGGTTGCGCAATGGATTGTTAACCATGTCGCTTTAGACTTGAGTAATCATATATATCCAGGGATAAACGAGCGCATCATGGCCTCCAAGCAGCGGAGCGACCGCCGAACGGGCAAGATCTGCCGCCGGGTGCACATCGCCGCGCTGGCGGCCGCACTCGGCATTGCCGGTCATGGCGCAGCCCTCGCCCAGACCGCTGCGCAATCCTCGGCCCAATCCCCCTACGGCACGACCGACACGGGCAACAGCACCGAGCCGACCTACGGCCAGGACACCGGCACCGCGGCTGCGCCCGAGGGGACGGATGGCACGGACCTTGCGAATGCCGTGCCGACATCGGACGACCTGCTGCAGGCGGGTGACGAGAATGCCGACTTCAAGCCGAATGCCGCGGTGGAGCGCGAAAACCTGCGGCAGACTGGTCCCGACGATCTGCGGCTGCGCGATGCCGAGGCCGATCCCTCCGGCGTGCATCTCGGCACGATGATCCTGCGCCCGACTTTGTCCCAGGGTATCCAGGTCGAACGCACCCGGACCGGTGCCTCCAAAGATACCAGCGTCTATTCGGAGACCCAGCTGAAGGGCGTCCTGACGTCGGACTGGTCGCGGCATCTGCTGACCGTCACCGGCAATGGCACGCTGGAAAAGGTTCTCTCCGGCCGCAGCGACGAAGGCTCCAGCGCCAATCTCGGCGCCGAATTGCGACTGGATCTCGCAGACCAGACGACGGTGACCTTCAATGCCGGCTATGACTTCAGCCGCGAGGACCCGAATAACGACGAGGCCGTCGACAATGCCAGGACACAATATGGCATTCACCGGCTGGACGCGGGCGTGGCGGTGGAACACGACGTCGGCCGCCTGCGTGGCACGGTTGGTCTCAGCGGCTCGCGCTGGATCTATACCGACGCCGAACTCAATGACGGCACCAGACTTTCGCTCTCCGACCGTGACCGCAACTACGGCGCACTCCGGCTGCGTCTCGGCTATGAAGTCTCGCCGGCGCTGACGCCTTTCGTCGAGGCATCGCTCGGCCGCCTGCAATACGACCAGAAGCGCGATAGCTCCGGCTATCAAAGATCCGCCGACGTCTACGCCGCCAAGGCCGGCGTCAGCCTCGACCTGCGCGACAAGCTGCGCGGCGAGCTGGCCCTCGGCTATACCCAGGAGCGGTTCGACGACGGCCGTCTGGATGACATTTCGGCGATGACGATCGACAGCAGCCTCGGCTGGTCGCCGCATGAGGGCACCGACGTGGCGATCGGGCTTTCCACCTCCCTCGACCCGACCAGCACGGCCGGAGCCAGCGGCTCGGTGGTCTATGCCACCAATGTCAGCATCACCCAGCAGGTGCGGGACGATCTGGTCGCAACGCTTTCCGGCGAGACGAAATGGACGCGATATCCCGGACTGTCCGACAGCAACAGCACCACCTATGGCGCCAAGGCGGAACTTGCCTATGGGCTCAATCGCTATTTCGCGCTGACCGGCGGTCTTGGCTATGAATATACGCAGCGCCGGAGCTCGGACGACACCGAGACCCTGCGTGCGACCATCGGCGTCAGCGCCAAGCGCTGAAGCCGGATATCCTCGTCTTACTTGAGGGCAGCGAGCAGCTGCTGCAGCGGCTCGGCGATCAGCGGACGGATGTCGTCGCGCTGAACGGCGAAGAACACGTTGGCGAGGATGAAGCCATCCTTGGCACCACAGTCGAAGGTCCGGCCGTCGAAGGGATAGGCGGCAAAGGACTGGTCGCCGGCAAGCTTCAGCATGCCGTCGGTCAGCTGGATCTCGTTGCCGGCACCGCGCTCCTGGGTCGACAGGATATCGAAGATCTCCGGCTGCAGGATGTAGCGGCCATTGATGAAATAGTTGGACGGTGCCGTGCCCTTGGCCGGCTTTTCCACCATCTCGGTAATGCGGAAACCGTCGCCGAGCGCCTCGCCCATGCCGACGATACCGTATTTATGGGCCAGTTCCGGAGCGCATTCCTCGACCGACACGACGTTTCCGCCGACCTTGTTGTAGAGCTCGACCATGCCCTTCAGGCAGCCCTTTTCGCCATGCATGATCATGTCTGGCAGGAGCAGCGCGAAGGGTTCCGGCCCAACGATGTCGCGGGCGCACCAGACGGCGTGACCGAGGCCCAGCGGTTCCTGCTGGCGGGTGAAGCTGGCAGAACCTGCGGTCGGCAGCAGGTCTTCCAGCAGCGTCAGCTCCGCATTCTTGTTGCGGCTCTTCAATGTCTGCTCGAGTTCGAACTGGATGTCGAAATAGTCCTCGATGACGCCCTTGCCGCGTCCGGTGATGAACACGAAGTGCTCTATGCCTGCCTCTGCGGCTTCGTCGACGACATACTGGATGACCGGCTTGTCGACCACGGTCAGCATTTCCTTCGGCACCGCCTTGGTGGCCGGAAGAAAGCGGGTCCCAAGGCCCGCGACCGGGAAGACTGCCTTGCGTAGAGGTTTCATGTTGACCAAAATCTGCTCCTTGACAAAAAACTGAGACACCCTCGTAGCCGAGCATCTAAGGCACAATTATTGCAAACCGACAAAATTCAATCATTTGCGGGAAAAATTGCAATCCCTCAGCGCTGCGACATGGTAAAGAATTTGTTGACCAACTGGAGTTATATTCGATCGATGAGTGCCACGTAAGTGGCGCGGCCGCAAACACGAATGGATGGATATCACAATCATGAAACGATTCCGCCACGGTCTGCTTCCGGCTCTCATTCTCTCCGCTGCCGCCTGCCTGACGCCCCTGAGCGCCAATGCAGACAGTGGGTTTACGCGCTGGATCAATGACTTCTATTCCACTGCCGCCAAGAGCGGCATTACCAAATCCACCTATCGAACCGCCTTTGCCGGCGTGACGAGCCCCGATACCGACGTGCTGCGCAAGGCGCAATACCAGCCGGAATTCAAGTCCAAGATCTGGGACTATCTGGATTCACGGGTCAATCCCTACACCGTACAGATCGGCCGCGAGATGGCCACCAAGCATGGCCGGACACTGGCCGCCCTCGAGCGCCATTTCGGCGTCGATCGCAACGTCCTGCTGGCGATCTGGTCGATGGAAAGCAATTACGGCGCCGCGCTTGAAAGCGACAGCCGGCTGCATAACGTGCCGCAGGCCCTGGCAACGCTTGCCTATGCCGACAAGCGCCGGGCCAAATATGCCCGCACGCAGCTGGTCGCCGCCCTCAAGATCCTGCAGAACGGCGATGTCTCCGCCAAGGGGCTGACCGGCTCCTGGGCCGGCGCCATGGGCCACACGCAGTTCATCCCGACGAGCTATCTGCTCTATGCTGTGGATGCCGATGGCAACGGTCATCGCGACATCTGGAATTCCATTCCCGATGCGCTTGCCACCTCTGCCAATCTTCTGGCCAAGAACGGCTGGGAAACCGGCAAGACCTGGGGCTACGAGACCGTCGTTCCGAATGGCGGCGCGCGCTACGAAGGCAAGACCATGACGCTCGGCCAGTGGGCCAAGCTCGGCTTCGGCCGCCCCGGCGGCAAGGGCTTCCCGCGTCCCGGCGACCGCGCCGAACTGAAGATGCCGGGCGGTGCCAACGGTCCGGGCTTCCTGATGACCCGCAACTTCTTCGTCATCAAGAAATACAATGCCGCAGACAGCTATGCGCTTGCCGTCGGGCTCCTCGCCGACCAGATCGCCGGCTTCGGCGGCGTCGACCAGCGCTGGCCGCGTCCTGACGGGGCACTCGATATCTCGGAGAAGTTCGAGCTTCAGACCAAACTGAAAGAGCTTGGCTATTACGAGGGCAATATCGACGGCAATTTCGGCTCGGGCTCCAGGAGCGCCATCGAGGCCATCCAGAAGCGGCTCGGCATGAGCAGCAATGGTGAGCCCTCCAAGCAGTTGCTGAACGCCCTGCGCAATTGACTTCCGCTGCGCGGCGCTCCAGTTTCCGGCTCCGACACCGAAGGAGCCGGGAGCGCCGCCGGCGAAACCAGAAACAATGACCATGCCGTCTGCCAGACAAGCGATCGCCAAAACCGTTGTCCTGCTAACAGCCGCAGCGACACTGATGACGCTTGTCAGCACGGCCGAGGCCCAGCAGCGGCGCCGCACCCTGCTCGAATTGCTGTTCGGCGATCGCAACCCGCCGCAGACCGAGCCGCGTCCCCGCGCCGTGCGACGCGCGCCGCCTGCGCGCGTGAAGAAGAGCTCGCCCAGCCGTAGCGTGACGACGATCACCTCTGCGCCGAAAGAACCCGCCGCACCTGAAAAGCTCGACAATGCCCGCAAGATCCTCGTGGTCGGGGATTTTTTCGCAAGCGGTCTTGCCAATGGCCTCAGTGAGGCCTTCGCCCAATCGCCGCAGGTCGTCATTTCAGGACACACCAACGGTTCCTCCGGCCTGGTGCGCGACGACTATTACGACTGGCCCGAAAAGCTTCCCGCCCTGATCGAGGAGGAGAAGCCGGCCATGGTGATGATCGATATCGGCGCCAACGACCGCCAGCAGCTGGTGACCGATGCCGGACGCTATGATTTCCGCACCGACGACTGGTACCGGGAATACGAGCGCCGCGTCACCGCCTTCGCCAAGATTGCCACGGATCACAAGATCCCCCTCGTCTGGGTCGGCGTGCCGGCCTTCAGCTCGCCGACGATGACGGCGGATGCGCTAAAGCTCAACAGCATCTACCGCCAGGCGGCGACCAAGGCCGGTGGCGAATTCATCGATATCTGGGACGGCTTCGTCGATGTCGACGGTCGCTTCGTCATGACCGGCTCGGACATCAACGGTCAGCAGGTGCGCCTGCGCGGGTCAGACGGCATCGGCCTGACGGCGGCCGGCAAGCGCAAGATGGCTTTCTATACCGAGAAGGCGGTCAAGCGCGTGCTCGGCGACCTGCCGAGCCTCGACCAGATGCATCTCGACGGCAGCAACCTGCCCGAACTGGTCAGCCTGCCGCCCTCCGAAATCCAGAATATCGTCAAGACGCGGCCGATCGATCTGTCCGATCCCGATCTCGATGGCAGCGCCGGCCTGCTCGACGCGGCCGAGTTCAAGCCGTCGCCGATCCCCTCCCCGCGCCAGATGCTGGTCGACAAGGGCGACCCGCCGCCCGCTCCCGCCGGCCGGATCGATGATTTCAGAATGCCCGGCAGCAAGGCGCCTGCATTGGCAAGCGGGCCAGAAGCCAAGGCGCCCGTCCCATAAAGACAAAAGACCGCTCCCTGGTGTCCAGGGAACGGTCTGTTCATCTGCCGTCGGACCACGGTGAACGCCGCTTAACGCGGCAGGACGCTCGACCCCATCAGCGCCTCGTCGATCGCGCGGGCAGCCTGACGACCTTCACGGATCGCCCAGACGACCAGGGACTGGCCGCGGCGCACGTCGCCAGCCGCCCAGAGCTTGTCGACTGAGGTCTTGTAGTCCTTTTCGCTGGCGATCACATTGGTCGAGCCGCGCCGGTCGGTGTTGAGGTCGAGACGGCCATCGAGTTCCTTCAGCACGCTGTCGGTGAACGGGCCGGAAAAGCCGATGGCGATAAAGCCGAGATCGGCCTTGATGATGAATTCCGAGCCCACGATCGGGTGCCGCTTCTCGTCCACCTGGCAGCACTTGACGCCGGTCAGCACACCGTCTTCGCCAACGAATTCGAGGGTACCCACCTGAAATTCGCGGATCGCGCCTTCGGCCTGGGACGACGAGGTGCGCATCTTGGTTGCCCAGAAGGGCCAGACCGCAAGCTTGTCCTCTGTCGCAGGCGGACGCGGGCGAATGTCGAGCTGGGTCACCTTGACCGCGCCCTGGCGGAATGCGGTGCCGACGCAGTCGGATGCCGTATCACCACCACCGACGACGACGACATGCTTGCCGCCGGCAAGAATCGGATCGGACGGCCAGCCATTGCTGTCGATGTTCTCGCGGCCGACCCGGCGGTTCTGTTGCACGAGATACGGCATGGCATCGTAGACACCGTTCAGTTCGACGCCCGGGATGCCGGCCGCGCGTGGGGTCTCCGAACCACCGCAATAGAGCACGGCATCATGATCGGCCGTGAGCTGCTCGACGGTCATGTCGACGCCGACATTGACGCCGCAATGGAAGGTGACACCCTCGCCCTTCATCTGCTCGACACGGCGGTCGATGAAGTTCTTCTCCATCTTGAAGTCCGGGATGCCGTAGCGCAGCAATCCGCCGGGCTTGCTCTCGCGTTCGAAAACATGGACTTCGTGGCCGGCGCGGCCGAGCTGTTGGGCAGCCGCCATGCCGGACGGACCGGACCCGATGACGGCGACCTTCTTGCCCGACTTGATGGTGGCCGGCTGCGGCACGATGAAGCCGAGTTCATAGGCCTTGTCGGCGATGGCCTGTTCGACCGTCTTGATCGATACCGGCGCGTCCTCGAGATTCAGCGTACAGGCTTCCTCGCAGGGCGCAGGGCAGACACGGCCGGTGAATTCCGGGAAGTTGTTGGTCGAATGCAGGTTGCGGATCGCCTCTTCCCACTTGTTGTTGTAGACGAGGTCGTTCCAGTCGGGGATCTGGTTGTGCACCGGACAGCCGGTCGGGCCGTGGCAGTACGGGATGCCGCAGTCCATGCAGCGCGCCGCCTGCTTCTGCACCTCCGGGTCCGACATCGGAATGGTGAATTCGCGGAAATGGCGGATGCGATCGGACGCCGGCTGGTACTTACCCACCTGCCGGTCGATTTCCATGAAGCCTGTAACCTTACCCATTTTTTCGTCCTGATACCTTGAGCCTTCGTCTGCACGACACGCGTGCGCGAGGGCATCCCGACGAACGCGCCGGGATGCCGGGTGGCAATTCTTATTCGGCTGCGATGCCCATGCGCATGCGCTCCATCTCTTCGAGCGCGCGGCGATATTCGACCGGCATGACCTTGCGGAACTTCGGACGGTATTCCGCCCAGCTGTCGAGCACCTGCTTGGCGCGGGCCGAACCCGTGTAGTGCAGATGGTTGGAAATCAGCTGATAAAGCCGTTCCTCGTCGTGACGCGTCATGTCGCCGGACACATCGACCAGACCCTTGTGCATCAGGTCGCCACCGTGATGGTGCAGCTTTTCCAGCATGTCGTCTTCTTCCGGGACCGGCTCGAGCTCGACCATGGCCATGTTGCAGCGCTTGGTGAAGTCCTCGCTCTCGTCGAGGACATAGGCAACACCACCCGACATGCCGGCCGCGAAGTTACGACCGGTGCCGCCGAGCACGACGACGACGCCGCCGGTCATGTATTCGCAGCCATGGTCGCCGACGCCCTCAACAACCGCGACAGCACCGGAATTGCGCACGGCAAAGCGTTCGCCGGCAACCCCGCGGAAATAGCACTCGCCGGCGATCGCGCCGTACAGCACCGTATTGCCCACGATGATCGAATCTTCTGCGACAATCCGGGTGTTCTCCGGAGGCCGGACGATGATGCGGCCGCCCGACAGACCCTTGCCGACATAGTCATTGCCGTCACCAACCAGATCGAAGGTGATGCCGCGCGCCAGGAAGGCGCCGAAGGACTGGCCGGCCGTGCCGTTCAGCGTCACATGGATCGTGTCGTCCTTCAGGCCCTTGTGCCCGTGACGCTTGGCAAGTTCGCCCGACAGCATCGCGCCGGCAGACCGATCGACATTCTTGATATCGACGTCGAAGACGACCGGCTGCTTGTTTTCGAGTGCCGGCATGGCCTTCTCGATCAGCTTGCGGTCGAGAATGTCGTCGATCGGATGCTTCTGCCGCTGGGTCCAGTAAGTGGCCGACTTCTCGGCCTTGACCTTGTGGAAGATCTTCGAGAAGTCGAGCCCCTCGGACTTCCAGTGCGCCAGCATGGCATCCTTTTCGAGCAGCTCGGACGCACCGATGATCTCGTCGAGCCGGGTGACACCGAGCGACGCGAGAATGGCGCGAACCTCTTCGGCCACGAAGAAGAAATAGTTGATCACGTGCTCGGGCGTGCCCTTGAAGCGCTTCCTGAGGACCGGGTCCTGCGTGGCGACGCCGACGGGACAGGTGTTCAGATGGCACTTGCGCATCATGATGCAGCCGGCCGCAATCAACGGCGCCGTGGCAAAGCCGAATTCGTCGGCACCGAGCATGGCGCCCACGATCACGTCGCGTCCGGTCTTCAGGCCGCCATCGACCTGCAGGGCGATGCGCGAGCGCAGACCGTTGAGCACCAGCGTCTGCTGGGTCTCGGCAAGGCCGATTTCCCAGGGGCTGCCGGCATGCTTCAGCGAGGTCAGCGGCGAGGCGCCGGTGCCGCCGTCGAAGCCCGAGACGATGATGTGGTCGGCGCGCGCCTTGGCGACACCTGCGGCAACCGTGCCGACGCCCACTTCCGACACCAGCTTGACCGAGATATCGGCCTCCGGATTGACGTTCTTCAGGTCGTAGATCAGCTGCGCCAGATCCTCGATCGAATAGATGTCGTGATGCGGCGGCGGCGAGATCAGGCCGACGCCCGGGGTCGAGTGCCGGGTCTTGGCGATCGTCGCGTCGACCTTGTGGCCGGGCAGCTGGCCACCCTCGCCGGGCTTGGCACCCTGCGCCACCTTGATCTGCAGCACGTCGGCATTGACCAGGTATTCGGTCGTCACACCGAAGCGGCCGGACGCGATCTGCTTGATCGCCGAGCGTTCCGGATTGCGCGAGCCGTCTATCAGCGGCAGATAGCGATCGGATTCCTCGCCGCCCTCACCGGTGTTGGACTTGCCGCCGATCCGGTTCATCGCCACGGCGAGCGTCGAATGCGCTTCGCGGCTGATCGAGCCGAACGACATGGCGCCGGTCGAGAACCGCTTGACGATATCGGCGGCGGACTCGACCTCGTCGATCGAGACCGGCTTGCGGCCGATATCCGCGGCGGTCTTGATCTTGAACAGGCCGCGGATGGTGTTCATCCTGAGCGCGGTCTCGTTGACCATCTCGGCGAACTCGGCGTAGCGCTCCTTGCTGTTGCCACGCACCGCATGCTGCAGCGAGGCAATCGAATCCGGGCTCCAGGCATGGTTTTCGCCACGCATGCGGTAGGCATATTCGCCGCCGACATCGAGCGTGTTGGCGAGGACCGGGTCCTTGCCGAAGGCGGCATGGTGACGGCTGACGGTTTCATCCGAGATCTCGGAAAGACCGACGCCTTCGATGGTCGTGGCGGTGCCGAAGAAATACTTCTCCACCAGCTCAGACGACAGGCCGACCGCGTCGAAGATCTGCGCGCCGCAATAGGACTGATAGGTCGAGATGCCCATCTTCGACATCACCTTCAGGATGCCCTTGCCGACGGCCTTGATGTAGCGATAGACCACCTCATCGGCATCGACTTCCTTCGGAAACTCGCCGTGCTTGTGCATGTCGAGCAGCGTGTCGAAGGCGAGATAGGGGTTGATCGCCTCGGCGCCATAGCCGGCCAGACAGCAGAAATGGTGCACTTCGCGCGGCTCGCCGGTCTCCACCACGATGCCGACGGAGGTACGAAGCCCCTTGCGGATCAGGTGATGATGGACGGCGGCGGTCGCCAGCAGCGCCGGGATGGCGATGCGGTCGGGACCGACCTGACGGTCCGAGAGCACGATGATGTTGTAGCCGCTGCGCACGGCCGCTTCCGCCCGTTCGCAGAGACGGTCGAGCATTTCCGGCATGCCCTCGGCACCACGCTCCACGTCATAGGTGAAGTCGAGCGTCTTGGTGTCAAAGCGGTCTTCGGTATGGCCGATCGAGCGGATCTTTTCCAGGTCGCCATTGGTCAGGATCGGCTGGCGCACTTCCAGGCGCTTGGCCTTGGCCGCCCCGTCATGGTCGAGAATGTTCGGGCGCGGACCGATGAATGAAACGAGACTCATCACCAGCTCTTCGCGGATCGGGTCGATCGGCGGGTTGGTGACCTGGGCGAAGTTCTGCTTGAAATAGGTATAGAGCAGCTTCGACTTCGAAGACATCGCCGAGATCGGCGTATCCGTGCCCATCGAGCCGATCGCTTCCTGGCCGGTGGTGGCCATCGGCGACATCAGGATACGGGTATCCTCGATCGTATAACCGAAGGCCTGCTGGCGATCGAGCAGCGAGACGTCGCGGCGCAGCGCGCGCGGTTCGACCGGCTTCAGGTCTTCGAGGATCAACTGGGTGCGGTCGAGCCATTCGCGGTAGGGATGGCTCTGGGCGAGGTCGGACTTCACCTCCGCGTCGGAGATGATCCGGCCCTCTTCCATGTCGATCAGCAGCATCTTGCCCGGCTGCAGGCGCCACTTCTTGACGATCTGCTCTTCGGGAACCGGCAGGGTACCGGCTTCCGACGCCAGGATGATACGGTCGTCATTGGTGACGATATAGCGGGCGGGACGCAGGCCATTGCGGTCGAGGGTGGCGCCGATCTGGCGACCATCGGTGAAGCAGACGGCGGCAGGCCCGTCCCAGGGCTCCATCAGGGCTGCGTGGTATTCGTAGAAGGCCTTGCGCTCGGGCGCCATCAGCTGGTTGCCGGCCCAGGCTTCCGGGATCAACATCATCACCGCATGCGCCAGCGGATAGCCGCCACGCTGCAGGAATTCGAGCGCATTGTCGAAGCAGGCGGTGTCGGACTGGCCTTCATAGGAAATCGGCCACAGCTTGGTGATGTCGTCGCCGAAGAGTGGCGAGGACACCGAAGCCTGGCGTGCCGCCATCCAGTTGACGTTGCCGCGCAGCGTGTTGATCTCGCCGTTATGGGCAACCATGCGATACGGATGGGCAAGCTTCCACGACGGGAAGGTATTGGTCGAGAATCGCTGGTGGACGAGCGCGACTGCCGATTCGAACCGGGGATCGGCCAGATCCTTATAGTAGACGCCGACCTGATAGGCGAGGAACATGCCCTTGTAGACGATGGTCGAGGACGACAGCGACACCGGGTAGAAGCCGGTCTCCTGGCCGCCGAACTCGTCATAGATGCGGTTGGAGATCACCTTGCGCAGCAGGAACAGGCGACGCTCGAAGGCGTGCTGGTTGGCGGCATCGCGACCGGCTCCGATGAACACCTGGATATGGCGCGGCTCGGTTGCGGCAATCTCCGGCGCCTTGGAGAGCGAAGAATTGTCGACCGGCACGTCGCGGTAGCCGATCAGCGTCTGGCCCTCGGCCTGACAGACCTCGGCGATGACCTTCTTGAAATGCGCGATCTGCTCTTCATCCTGCGGGAAGAAGAAGTGACCGACAGCATATTCGCCGATCTTGGGAAGCGTGATCCCCTGGGCTGCCATCTCCTCGCGGAAAAAGCGATCCGGGATCTGCACGAGCAGACCCGCGCCATCGCCCATCAGCGGGTCCGCGCCGACGGCGCCGCGATGCGTCAGGTTTTCCAGAATGAACAGGCCATCCTTGACGATCTGGTGCGACTTCTGGCCCTTCATATGGGCAATGAAGCCGACGCCGCAGGCGTCATGTTCGTTCTTCGGATCGTAGAGACCCTGCTTTGGCGGCAGCGCACCGATGCCGGTCGCCTTACCGCGAGCGGTCTCGGCACTCAGGCTGACCTTGTTGGACGGTTCTCTATCGCTCATCGACTTTCCTCCGGTCCGGCAATTCAGGGGGCTTTAGCATGCACGTTGCTCGACACATTAGCGCAAGCTGCAGCGGGCGTCACCTGGAAGCCATTACCAATTAGGTCAAGTTAGCTGACCTATTTTTCTCAATTTTTATGCCAGAAAGAAAATCGTCACGCAAGTACGTGATAAATTTTTCGAACGACGGGCGCAGCAAAATTATCGTATGACGGCTCAACGCGTTCTTTTGTTGCGCAAATGCCGACATCAGGTGACTTATCCATGCGCATGCCGCAACGCAAAATGGGTCCGATCTGGCCGGGGATTGCTAACCCGTCTCAAGCCGCTAGATTGCCGCTCGATTTTTCTCTGTCACTTCCCGGGATGGTTTCGATGTATTTTGCCTCCGACAACTGGGCAGGCGCCCACCCTGCGATCGCTGAAAGCCTCGTGCGGGAAGCAACCGGCTATGCCGCCGCCTATGGTACAAGCGATCTCGATCGCCGGATCGAGCAGCGTTTCAACGACATCTTCGAACGCGACGTCCAGGTCTTCTTCGTCGGCACGGGGACGGCGGCCAACTCGCTGTCGCTCGCAGCGGTCGGAAGACCGGGTGGCGTGACCTTCTGTCACTCCGAGGCGCATGTGGTGGCCGACGAATGCGGCGCGCCGGAATTCCTGACAAGCGCCACACGGCTCTATCCGGTCGAGGGATCCGCCGGCAAGATGAACCCGGACAATCTCAAGGCCGCCATCGGCCGCTTTCCGCCCGGCGCCGTGCATCAGGGCCGCCCGATGGCCGTGACCATGACCCAGGCGACGGAAATGGGGACCGTCTACAGCCTAGACGAGATTGCCGTGATCGGCGACATCGCCAAGGGCGCCAGGGTGCCGCTGCACATGGACGGCGCCCGCTTTGCCAATGCGCTGGTGGCGCTCGACTGCACCCCGGCCGAGATGACCTGGAAGCGCGGCGTCGACATCCTCTCCTTCGGCGGCACGAAGAACGGTTGCTGGTGCGCCGAGGCCATCGTCGTGATGAACCCGGATCTTGCCGCCGACCTGCCGTTCCTGCGCAAGCGCTCCGCCCAGCTGTTCTCCAAGACCCGCTTCATATCGGCGCAGCTGGAGGCCTATTTCGAGGGTGATCTCTGGCTCGAACTTGCTCGCACGGCCAACAGTGCCGCCGACCGTCTGCGCAGCGCGCTCGCCTCCTCCAACACCAGCCGGATTGCCTGGAACACCAGCAGCAACGAGGTGTTCGCCGTTCTCGACAAGGCTGTCGCCAAGAAGGCGGAGGCCGAAGGCGCCCGCTTCTACGACTGGCCCGTGCCGGCAGAAACACCAGACATGCTGGGCGACAACGAGGTTCTGGTACGCCTCGTCACCTCGTTTGCAACGACGCAAGCGGATGTCGACCAGTTCATCGACCTGCTGCGCTGAGGCAGTCAGCCGGCTCGACAGTCCGTAACGCACTGGCGGACATGAAGATGGGCGGCGCCCCGAAGGGAACCGCCCATGCATATAGCCCAACTATCCCGCCCCCGAGGGGCGTAGAGATCAGTTGACGTGCGCTTCGATCGCCTTCGCCTGATTGGCATTTTCTGCCGCGATCGAGATCTTGCGAGGCTTCATCGCCTCGGGAATGTCGCGCAGAAGATCGATATGCAGCAGGCCGTTCTTCAGCGAGGCATTGCGCACCTCGACATGGTCGGCAAGCTGGAAGCGGCGCTCGAAGGCACGCTTGGCGATGCCGCGATAGAGGAATTCGCTCTGTTCGGCAGTGTCGCCTTCGCCCTTCTCACCCTTGACGGTCAGAACATGCGCATGGGCCTCGATGCTGAGTTCGGATTCGTCGAACCCGGCAACGGCCATGGTGATGCGATAGGTGTTCTCACCGGTGCGCTCGATATTGTAGGGCGGATAGGCCTGTCCCTGGTCCGGCTGGGCCAGACTGTCGAGCATGGTGAAGAGCCGGTCGAAGCCGACGGTGGAACGGTAGAGCGGAGAAAAATCAACGTGACGCATAGGTGTCCTCCTAAGAAGCGACGGTTGCGATAATGATGGGCCTTCGGCATCCCCGCAGGCGATACCTGGACCCGTTGTGGAGCCGCTGGCGGCCTCCAAAGCATGAGATGGGAGTTGTTTTTTCGAACTTCAAGACTTGGCTAAACCACCCCGCTTTTTCTTTGACCTCAGGCCTTGTGGCGCCTATGCCTTTGCCGACAGGACTGACGGAACAGCCGCGATCATGACGCAAGACAGCGACATTCTCTTTACAACCGAGAACAATCCCGCGCCCGACGATGTCACCGCCGGCCATTTCACCGGCCATGGCGGGATCCGGCTGCGCTATGCGGTCTGCCGTGCCGCAGTCTCGATTGCCAAGGGCACCGTGGTCATCGTCCAGGGCCGCAATGAATGCATCGAGAAATATTACGAGACGATCCGCGCGCTGAATGACCAAGGCCTCTGGGTGGCGATCTTCGATCTGCGCGGCCAGGGCGGGTCGGATCGCGTGACCAAAGATCCGAGCAAGGGCCACGTCCACCGTTTCAGCGATTATTGCCGCGACCTGGAACTGTTTCTCGAACAGGTGGTGCTGCCCGATACCCGCCTGCCCTTCTTCCTGCTGGCCCATTCGACCGGCGGGCTGATCGCCCTCGACATGGCGCCCAGGCTTGCCAACCGCATCGACCGCATGGCGGTGACGGCGCCCTTTGTCGGGCTGGCGCCGCAGCCGCTTTCGGCCGGCAAGATCTTCTGGCTGACCCGCCTTCTCAGCTGGACCGGCCTCGGACTTACCCAATTGCAGAAGCGCCGGGCGGAAACCTTCGACGACAATCCGGTGACCTCCGATCCGCAACGCTATGCGCGCAACCGGGCGATCATCGTCGAACACCCGCAACTCGACATCGGGCCGCCGACGGCACGCTGGATCTATGAATGCCTGAAGGCGATGGGGCGCGTCCTGACGCCGGCCCATCTCTATGCCATTACCGTGCCGACCATCGTCATCGCGCCGGTGCGCGACACGGTCGTCTCCTTTCCGGCGCAGGAATGGATGTCACAATATTTCCGTGCGTCGCGGTTCATTCCGATTGCCGGCTCGCGTCACGAAATCCTGCAGGAGCAGGAGCGCTACCGCGCCCAGGCAATGGCGGCGATCGCCGCCTTCTTTCCGGGCTCGGATCCCGAAGGCCAGGCCCAGAAGATGCTGGAGGCAGACGCCTGACGCTCAGCCAGCGGTCAGCAACGCCATCGCCTCGGCATGCAGGGCCGGCGTCGCGGCGGCCAGGATCGACCCGCCCCCATCCGGGGCACCGCCGTCCCAGGTCGTGATGACGCCCCCCGCCTGTTCGATCAGCGGGATCAGCGCGCCGACGTCATAGGGCTTCAGCCCGTTCTCGATCACCAGGTCGACATGGCCCGCGGCCAGCATCATGTAAGCATAGCAATCGACGCCATAGCGAAACAGCCGCACGCGCGATTCGACCGACTTGTAGCGGCGGTTTTCGGTGCCTTCCGAAAACAGATGCGGCGAGGTGGTGAACAGGATCGCGTGTTCAAGCGATGTGCAGTCGCGCGTGCGGATCTGCCGCTTGCCGTCCGGGCCGGAATACCAGGCATGGCTGCCGTCGGCGACATAGCGCTCGCCGGTGAACGGCTGCTCGGCAATGCCCATGACGGCGTGGCCGTTACGGCGAAAGCCGATCAGCGTGCCCCACACAGGCAGGCCGGAGATAAAGGCCCGCGTGCCGTCGATCGGATCGATGACCCAGACGCATTCCCGGTCCGTGCCGAAATTCTCGTGCTCTTCGCCCAGAATGCCATGGTCTGGAAATTCCGCCTCGATGACGCGGCGGATGGCGGCTTCCGCGGCCCGGTCGCCTTCCGTCACCGGATCAAAGCCGCCGGCGTCCTTGTTGACCACATCTATGCCCCGGCGAAAGCGCGGCAGGGTTTCGGCCTTGGCGGCATCGGCCAGGCGTTCGAGAAAGGCACGATCGGGAAGTTTCACGATAATTGGATCCTGTTGGCAGTGCGCTTGGTTTTTTCGATATCCGGGGCCGACATGCAAGGCCACCCCCTGAAAACCGCCTGTGCATTAATTTTGGGCACGATCAAAAAACGTACAAAATATGATTGACACTTGTGCATCGCAACATTAACGTCATGTCACAGTCTTTTGACTGTAAATACCCTCCTTGGGTGTTTCCTCCCTAGACTTAACCGCGCCGATGGCGCGGTTTTTTTTGCCTGAAATCAGGGAGATGGCGACGCGCAAGGCCAAAAGGCGACGCTCGCGACGAGGCTCTACTCTGCCGCCAGCGAGGCGGGTCCGGCGAAATGCTCGGCAAATTCGGCCATGCGCTGCATGAGCGTGGTGACGGCACCTTTCAGCTCATCGAAATCGCGCTTTTTCTCCAGCGTCGCCTCGTCGACATAGAGCGAGCGGTTGACCTCTATCTGCAGGGCATGCAGGCCACGCGCCGGACGCCCGTAATGTTCGGTGATGAAGCCGCCTGCATAGGGCTTGTTGCGAACGGTGGTAAACCCCTGGTCTTCGAGGAATTCCATTGCCGCCCGCGACAGGTCGGCCGAGGCGCTGGTGCCGTAGCGGTCGCCAATGATGAAATCCGGGCGAAGCCCGCTGCCGCTCAAACGGATATTGCCGGGCATCGAATGGCAATCGATCAGGATGCCGTGGCCGAAGCGTGCATGGGTGCGGGCAATCAGCTTGCGCAACCGCATGTGGTAGGGTTTGTAGACTGTCTCGATCCGGGTCATCGCTTCATTGACCGGCAACCGTCGGGAATAGATGTCCATGTTCTCCGCCACGATGCGCGGAATGGTGCCGAGACCGCCGGCGACGCGCAGCGAATGCGAATTGGCAAAGGGCGGCAAGGCACCGTCGAACATGCGGGGATCGAGTTCGTAAGGCTCGCGGTTCACATCGACATAGGCACGTGGGAAATGGGCCAGCAGCAAGGGGGCGCCGAGATCGGGCGCTGCGCCGAAGAGTTCGTCGACGAAATGATCCTCGGACCGGCGGATCGCCGCCGCATCGAGTTTCGACTGTTCCAGAAAGGCCGGCGGATAGCGACGACCGGAATGCGGCGAGCTATAGACGAAGGGGATGGCCTGGGTGTCCGGCTCCCGCACTTCGAACAGGTCAGCCTCGGGCACCACCTGGCTCATTGCGCCTCATTCTTTACCAAATCACTATGTTGTCTTTTGCGCATGTTGCCAGCAGGGTCCTGCAAAGTCCATACTGGCGATCCGGTGCGCGACGGTTAAGACGAATGTCTTCACCCGATGTTTACCGGGAAAAAGTTAACGTCCCGGGCGAAGCGTCCATCCACTCCTTGAACGGTCAATACGAAATGACACAGAAAATCCTCCTCGCCGAAGACGACAATGACATGCGCCGGTTCCTGGTCAAGGCTCTGGAAAAGGCCGGCTATGCCGTCTTGTCCTATGACAATGGTGCCAGCGCCTATGATCGCCTGCGCGAAGAGCCCTTCTCGCTGCTGCTGACCGATATCGTCATGCCGGAGATGGACGGCATCGAGCTTGCACGTCGCGCGACCGAACTCGACCCGGACCTGAAGGTGATGTTCATCACCGGTTTCGCCGCCGTTGCACTGAACGCCGATTCGAACGCTCCGAAGGACGCGAAGGTTCTCTCCAAGCCGTTCCACCTGCGTGATCTTGTCAATGAAGTCAACAAGATGCTGGCTGCCTGAGCAGGCATTGCGGGGGCTCTGGAAAAAAGCCGCCACAAACCGAAAAAGGCTATTGACGCCTCCGCCGGTTTTGTGGTCTATCCGCCGCCATCGGATGGGCGTGTAGCTCAGCGGGAGAGCACTACGTTGACATCGTAGGGGTCACAGGTTCAATCCCTGTCACGCCCACCATCCAGATCAAAAAGCAGCCGGCCCCTCGTGGCCGGCGCTTTGCTTTCCAGCCCACGCCACGCAAAACCTGAGCATCTGTGACGCATCTGCAGACCGCCCTCGCCTCAAACGAGGAGCGGGTCCCGAGACCACGGAGACGGCCCCTGGCAGCAATACGGCGGAACGTGCATCTGTCCCACCCATGGGACGAAAGTGCGCCTGCAGGAGCGTCCTGGCGGCTTCCAAACGCGAATCGATCCGACCGCAGCGGCTTCGTTTTGAATGCGCCGATCGCCCTCTCCCATAACGACGAAAGCCGGCTGCAGCGGCAGCCGGCTTTCGCAGGGTTTTGACGAGACCGTGGTCCAGTCTCCACCAGGGATCAAGGAACACGGCCGCGCCACGGGGGGTGTCATTGCCATCACCGGCTCGAAGGCAAGGACGAGCCGGCCGGGCGTTCATGCTTATTGCGGGGTGACGTCGAAGCCGAACCACTTTTCCGACAGGCGCTTGGTCGTGCCGTCGGCAATGGCGGACGCGATCGCCTTGTCGAACTTTGCCTTCAGGCCGGTGTCTTCCTTGCGCAGGCCAACAGAGCTGCCGGCCCCCAGCATGCCGCCCTGGAAGCGCGGACCGACGATTTCCATATCGGAATTGGCCGGCTTCTCGACGGCGGTGCTGAGATAGCCCATGGAGGCCATGGTAAGATCGACGCGGCCGGCGACGAGATCGAGATCGTGCTGCTCGGTCGTCTTGTACTCGCGCACCTCGACGGCATCCTTCAGATATTCGTTGACGAAGCGCGCGGCGATCGAGGCGGACTGCACGCCGATGACCTTGCCCTTCAACAGCGGCTTCAGCTCTTCGGCCGCCTTGCGCGCACCCTCTTCATTGCTCGCCAGCGAGTAGAGCTTGCCCTTTTCCGGCAGGTCGACCAGATCGCTGCCCTTCAGGGTCGCGAAGGCCTGGCCGGTGCTGCCGTAGGATTCCGAGAACGCAATGACTTCCTTGCGTTTTTCGGTGGCCGACATGCCGGCCATGATCGCGTCGAACTTGCCGGCAAGCAAAGCGGGGATGATGCCGTCCCAGGCCTGTGCGACGAAGGTGCACTTCACCTCCATCCGCTTGCAGAGCTCGTTGCCGAGCTCGACGTCATAGCCATCCAGCGAGCCGTCGGGCCGGGTGAAGTTGTAGGGCGGAAAGGCGCCTTCGGTGGCGATAGTCACCTCGGTCCACTGCTTTTCCTCGGCATGGGCCGAGACGGTCGCCAGCGAGGCGACAGCGAGCACGCTCGCCGATACGGTGCGGATCAGTTTCTTCATTTCGGTATTCCCCTTTTCGTTGCGGTTCTGGACCTGTTGGTCACTTGCTGATGAATTGCCGGAAGCGTTCCGACTGCGAATGGCTGAACACGTCCTGCGGCGTCCCCTGCTCCTCGATCTCGCCCTGGTGCAGGAAGACGACCCGGCTGGAGACATCGCGGGCAAAGCCCATCTCGTGGGTGACGACCAGCATGGTGCGTCCCTCCTCCGCGAGCGCGCGCATCACCCGCAGCACTTCGCCCACGAGTTCCGGATCGAGCGCGCTGGTCGGCTCGTCGAACAGCATCACCTTCGGCCGCATGGCGAGCGCCCGGGCGATCGCCGCGCGCTGCTGCTGGCCGCCGGACAGATGCGCCGGATAGTCGTTGCGCTTTTCCGCGATTCCGACCTTTTCGAGCAGCGCCTCGGCTTCGGCGATGCATTCCGCGCGCGGCCGCTTCAGCACGTGCACCGGCGCTTCGATCAGGTTTTCCAGAATGGTCTTGTGGGACCAGAGATTGAAGCTCTGGAAGACCATGCCGAGTTCGGTGCGGATGCGGTCGACCTGGCGCGGATCGGCGGGCCTGCTCTTGCCATGCCTGGCCGGCACCATGCGGATCGTCTCGCCGGCGATGCTGATCGTTCCGGAATTGGGCGTTTCCAGCATGTTGATACAGCGCAGCAGCGTCGACTTGCCCGACCCGGACGAGCCGAGGATCGAGATCACCTCGCCTTGCTGCGCCTTGAGCGAGATGCCTTTCAGCACCTCCAGCGGGCCGAAGCTCTTGCGCAGATCGGCGACATCGACGACGGGGGCGTTGGGCGCGGCGATCTCTGTCATGACGGGGTTCCGATCCTTGAGGGCCTGGACGACTGACGCGGGCGCAGATGGCCGCTCAGCCGGTATTCGATCAGGGCGACGGCTTGCGTCAGGATGAAGTTGAGGGCGAGATAGATGAGGCCGGCGACGACGAAGACCTCGATGGCCCGATAGCTTTCCGAAATGATCCGGGCCGCGACGCCGGTCACCTCCATGATGGTGATGATCGAGGCGAGCGAGGTCGCCTTGACCATCGAGATCATCTCGTTGCTATAGGCGGGCAGCGCCTGGCGAATGGCGAGCGGCAGGATGATCCGGCGAAAGGCAAGCGGCCGCGACATGCCGCAGGCCCGGGCCGCCTCCACCTGCCCCTGCGGCACGGAGAGCAGGCCACCGCGGATGATCTCGCTGGAATAGGCGGCCGTGTTCATCATCAGTGCGATGATGGCGCACCATTGCGGATCGCGCAGGACCACCCAGAACACGCTGTGACGCACGGCCGGAAACTGGCCCATGCCGTAATAGATCAGGAAAATCTGCACCAGAAGCGGCGTGCCGCGGAAGACGAAGACATAGGTCCGGGCCAGCCAGTCGAGAACGGCGATCCCCGAGACGCGGCAAAGCGCGAGCAGCAGCGCCAGCACCGCCCCAAGGCAGATCGAGGCGGCGGCAAGCTCCAGCGTCTTCGGCACCGCCGCGATCAGTTCGAGGAAGGTCGCCCACATGAAGGGAAGGTTCATGGGTTTCTCCTCGTGCCGATCCGGGTGCGCCGCTCGGCCGCATTCAGCGCCAGGCCGGAGACGGTGGAGATGGCAAGGTAGAGCGCTGCCGCCACCACATAGAAATCGAAGGGCAGGCCGGACGACCCCGCCCCGATCTGCGACTGGCGCAACAGTTCGACGACGCCGGTGACAGAGACGAGCGCCGATTCCTTCAGCACCACCTGCCAGACATTGCCCATGCCCGGCAGCGCGTGACGCAGCGTCAATGGCGCGATGATCCGGCGAAAGCGCAGGAAGCGCGGCATGCCGCAGGCGATCGCCGCTTCCAATTCCCCGGGATGCACGGCACGAAAGGCGCCGCGGAAGACTTCGGTCTGCTGCGCGCCCGACGTGATGCCGACGGCAAGGGCACCGGCCAGCAGGCCGGGAAAGCCGATGAAGCCGTCATTGCCGAAAAGCCGCCCGATCGCCGAGATTGCCGCCGAGCCGCCGAAATAGAAGAGATAGATGACCAGCAGATCGGGAATGCCGCGCAGCACCGTTGTATAGGCACCGGCGATGGCGCGGCCGACGACGCCGCCGGAAATCTTCACCCAGGCGCCGAGCACCCCGATGCAGGCACCGATGGCGAAACCGGAAAGAGCGATGACGATGGTCATCATGGCACCGGTCAGAAGCGCTGCTCCCCAGCCTTCGGGGCCGAAGCCGAACAATTCGAAGAAACCCGGTTGCGCCATGACGGATCCTTATCTCAGACCGAGAGGGGCGCAAGCGCCGGGGACGCGGAAACGCGATGCGCGTCGAATATCATGCATGACGCTTTTCCGGCAGCGGCGGTTCGACGTCGTCGGGGATCGGATTGACGAAGGGACGACCGTCCAGCCGCTCGGCATGATCGGCCTTGGCGGCTTCGATTTCCTGCGGATTGTTGAACATGTCGACGGCCGTGGCTGCCATCACCTTGGCGGCATGGGTCATGCCCTTGTGGGCCGCCGGCAGCTTGCCCTGCGCCACCAGTTGCCAGGAATGGCCGGGCGTACCGATCGCGTAGGTCGCGCCGCGCATCTGCACGGTCGGCACCACCCAGCTGACGGTGCCGACGTCGGTCGAGCCGACCGAATTGCGATCCCCGCTTTCCGGCGGAAAGATCAGGTCGCACAGGGCCAGCCCCTTGCGCGGCTTGACACCGAAGCGTTCGAAGGATGCCCTGATGTCGGCGTCCGTAAAGGTCTTCTGGAATTCCGCCGCCGTCTTGCGGTCGCTGTCATCGAACTGTGCGGGACCGAGGCGCTCCAGATTGCGATGCATCAGCTGTTCCAGCGGCGTGTTGCCGACGAGATCGGCATCGCCGCTGATCACCTCGTGGCGCATGGTGGTACCTGTCATCAGCGCCGCACCGCGGGCGACATCCTTGACCCGTTCGACCAGTTCCAGCAATTCCGGCAGGCTGCGCGAGCGGATCAGGTAGCGGACGGAGGCCTGCGCCTGCACCACGTTCGGCGCCTGGCCACCGGCATCGATGATCGCATAGTGAAGACGGGCGCTGATCGGCATGTGCTCGCGCAGATAATTCGCCCCGACATTCATCAGCTCGACGGCATCGAGCGCGCTGCGGCCGAGATGCGGCGAGGACGCGGCATGCGCCGCCCTGCCGGTAAAGCTGAACAGAATCTCGTTGCAGGCGAGCGACACCGGGTTGTTGACGCCGGTGAAGGCGGCAGGGTGCCAGCAGATGGCGATGTCCACGTCGTCGAACACACCGGCGCGGACCATGAAGCCTTTCGACGAGCCCCCCTCCTCTGCCGGGCATCCGTAATAGCGAACGCGGCCCGGCAGGTTGTTCTGCGCGAGATAGTCCTTGACCGCGGCGGCAGCGAGCATCGAGGCGGAGCCGAGCAAATTGTGGCCACAGCCATGGCCATTGCCGCCTTCGACCAGTGGCTGCTGCTCGGCAACGCCGGCTGCCTGGCTCAGCCCTGGAAGGGCGTCGTATTCGCCGAGAATGGCGATCACCGGTCCGCCTTCCCCCGCCTCGCCCATGACGGCGGTCGGCAGGTCGGCTACACCTTCGGTCAGCCGGAAACCTTCCCGGCGCAGCATGTCGGCATGTTCGGCAGCGGCGGCATATTCGAGATAATTGGTCTCGGGCGTGTCCCAGATACGGTCGCTGAGCTCGGCAAATGCGGGTGCCTTGTCATCGACCAATGCCCAGACCAAATCCGAATTATTCATGCCGCTGCCCTTGAAATTCTACTAAACCAATATTGGCGCCAATTTATGCTCCGATTTTTGAATTGCGCAAGTGCCTGTCTCAACTATATTTCTGCTTTGCGGCCAGCGATGATTCCGAAGGGCCGGAGGAGAGGCGATGAAACCGGACAGGCGAGACGAAGCGGGCGGCGATAACACCGTCGATGTCACCGACCTTATTCTTCATGACATCCAGACGGGGCTACTGGCGCCCGGGAGCTGGCTGAAGCAGATCGATCTTGAAAAACGCTATGGCTGTGCGCGCCCCGAAATCCGCCGGGCACTGGATCGACTGACGCAGAAGCGAATCGTCGAGCACGTCCCCAATCGCGGCTATCATGTCTTCGAGCCGGACGGCGATCAGGCCCGCCAGGTGAGCGAAGTCCGCCTGCTGTTGGAACTGGGGGTCGCGGGCCGGATCATCGACAATGCAAGCGCTGCCGATATCACGGCGCTCAACAGTCTTGCAGACCAGTTCGATCGGCTGATCATGTCCGGCACCACGATCGAGCTCTACGAGGCGAATCTTGCCTTTCATCATCGTCTGCTGTCGCTGTGCGGCAATGCCGAACTGGTCAAGGTCGTGACGGAAATCCGCCAACGCACCTCGTCTGCCCCCGTCTCCCAATGGACGACGCGCGCGCGCATTCAGCAATCGAGCCTGGAGCACTACGATATGGTGCGCTGTCTCGAAATGCGCGACATGGATCGCCTCAAGGCACTAATTACCCAACACATCATGCAGTCAGGGCCGGACGCGTCGGCCTGAACCGGCTGCGGCGAAAACCGGGAGATGCAGCAGGCGTCCGCGTCAAGCAGAGCCTGCTCCTGCCACGGTTATAATGAGGGATGAACCGGCCTGCTATTCGGCCGGGCCGAGGATCAGGCTGACGGGTTCGAGCCCCTCGATCGTCCCGTGCAGTTCATCGCCGGTAACCACAGCGCCCACGCCCGACGGCGTGCCCGTATAGATCAGGTCGCCCGGCTGCAGGTGATAGTAGCCGGAGAGATGGCTGATGATCTCCGGCACCGACCAGACCATGTCTGACAGCACCGCATCCTGACGGGTCTCGCCGCCGACGGAGAGCGTGATGCGCTGATCCACGATCGGCGCGACATCCTCAGCCTTGCTGATCGTCCCCAGGATGGCCGAGTTTTCAAATGCCTTGGCGAAATCCCAGGGCCGCCCTTTTTCCTTGGCCACATTCTGCAGATCGCGTCTGGTCATATCGAGACCGCAGGCATATCCGTAGACGGCCTGCATCGCATCGGCTGAATTGACGCGAAACGCAGGCTTGCCGATCGCCACCACCAGTTCCATCTCGTAATGCAGGTTCGATGTGCCGGGCGGATAGGGCACCGTTGCGCCAGCCATGACCACGGCCGAAGCCGGCTTGGTGAAATAGAAGGGAGCCTCCCGATCGACCTCCGCCCCCATTTCGGCGGCGTGCGCGGCGTAGTTGCGACCGACGCAGAAGATGCGGTGAACAGGAAATCCGTCCACCTCGCCCGCAACCGGAACGAGAGGGGTGGAGGGGGTTTCGAACAATGCTTTCATGAGAGAAAGTTCCGTCTGTGGAGGCCTCGAAAATGTGGTCCGAAAGGCATAGTTCAATGCGACGAACTTTGAAACACGCCATTGGAGTGAACGTCGCGATAATTTTTTGGGTGGCTGGATAGTGCGTGCAAGTCGTTGTTTTAAATGCCAGGATTGCAGTCGCGTCGCAAAATGGGACGCCGCCAGAACACCTAAAAGCACGCTCCTGTCGTATTCTACTTTCTTATTTTAGAAGTTATGCTAATATGTACTCCGACGAAATAAATAAGATTTGAAGGATAACCGATGGTAATGCAGTAGAATAATATCTACGTGTCAGTTGTTTGTGAAAGTTAGTTGCGACATGATCGCGACGCCGAGTAAATTCGATCTGCGGGGGCAGAAGGGGACACGACATGTTGGAAATCTTTGAGATGCCATCGCATTTGGTAAGACGCCTGAACCAGGCGTCGGTCTCGATGTTCATGGAAGAAACCGGCAAGCGGGGCTATGATCTTACACCGGTGCAGTATGGTGCTTTGATCGCCATCAGCGACCGTCCTGGCCTGGACCAGGCGACACTTGCCAATCACATCGCCTATGACCGCGTCACCATTGGTGGGGTGGTGGACCGGCTGGTGCAGAAGAAATTCGTACGCCGCGAAATCAGCGCCACCGACAGGCGGGCGCGCGAACTTTATCTGACCGAGACAGGCTCCAAGATCCTCGAGGAAGTGCGCCCGATTGTGCGCGATACGCAGGAACTGCTCCTGCAGGGGCTCGATACCGATGAACGGATCCTGTTCATGCGGATGCTGCGCAAGGCCGCCGACGCGGTCAATGAGCGCAGCCGCGCACCGCTCAGGATCACCTGACCGGTCAACAATCGCCGGCGCGACAAAGAGGATCGGCCCAGGTACCGGATCGCGAAGCGACCGCCTGGGCCTCCACCGCCTCCAGCCCGGCGCCGGCCACCGCGCGCACATTGCCGCTTTCTACCAGCACCTGCGCGAGATCGAGATTGCCAAGACGGCAATCGATCAGCCGGACATACCGGCCGAGCCGATCGGATCGGCACTCCAGATAATGGTTGAGAATCGTCTTTCGCAGATAGGCACGTGCCCGTGCACCGCAGACGAAGCGTTGACCTTCATCCGTGCGGCAGAGCCTGTGCGGTGGCGGTGCAAACACCCTGGAAAGAAGATATACCGTGCCCTTCAGGATGAACGAGCCGCCATCCGTGACCGTCACACCGCGCCCGGCCCGCAGGCCGAGCGTGAACCGATATCTGATGCCGGGAATCCGCTGATACGGCTGGTTGTCACGATCGACGCGGACGGGCCGATCCGTCCAGATGCGGTCACCGGCGCGCGCGAACGGCAGGCGCCGCTCCGCATCGGCCCGCCTCTCCTCCGCCCCGGCGCCATGCATCGTCGTCGCAAGGAGCAGGACAACGAGGCTTGGCTTCAGGCTTGCTCCTGTCAGTCTGGAAAAATGCTGCAGCACGGCAGGTTCCCATCAGCGCGAATTCGTATAAGACATTGGAACATATCTTTTCGCTTGTCGTTTCAACAGTTATCCCATCAATAGCCTCGGACGCCATGACGGCTGAACAGAATTCATACTTTGCCGCTACACACATTTCGGCCTCCTCATTTCATCGGGCGAGACGCGGCAGCGCATGGCATCCCCATGCCCCACGGCGCCTATGGCAGGCGAGGCCTACGCACGCATCGCCACGCCAGGTTTTCTCCAGCAGAAAGGTAAAGCTCTATGACTAACAGGATCGTCCCCGTTGTAATGGCGGGTGGCAAGGGAACGCGCCTGTGGCCACTGTCGCGGGCAACCGCAGCCAAGCAGTTCATCCGTTTCATCGGCGACAAGACCCTTTTTCAAAGCACCCTGGAGCGACTGTCCGATCCGGCCATATTCGAAGCGCCGATCGTCGTTACCAATGAAGAATTCCGCTTTCTGGTCGCCGAACAGGCGCGCGAGGCCGGTATAGAGCTTTCCGCCATCGTGCTGGAACCGGAAGCGCGCAACACCGCCGCAGCGATCGCGGTCGCCGCAGAACTGGTCGCCCAGCGCTTTGGCCAGGACGCGATCATGGAAGTGCTGCCCTCCGACCACGAGATCGAGGTGGACGACACCTACAAGCAGTGCGTCGAGACCGCCCGCCGCGCCGCTGCGACCGGCAAGCTGGCGACCTTCGGCATCAAGCCGACGGAAGCGGCCACCGGCTATGGCTATATCGAGGGTGGAGACAAGACGCCGGAAGGCGCGCTGAAAGTCGTGCGCTTCGTCGAGAAGCCGGAACTTGAAGCCGCCGAGAAAATGCTGAAAAGCGGCAAATATTACTGGAATTCGGGCATGTTCGTCTTTGCCGCCGGCAAGATGATCAGTGAGCTGGAAAAGCTGGCCCCCGAAGTGCTGGAAGCCTCGCGCGAAGCGCTCGAAAAGGCGGCAGAAGATCTCGACTTCGTGCGCCTGGACGGGGAAGCCTTCGCCAGGAGCCCGAGCATTTCCATCGACTATGCCGTGATGGAAAAAACCAAGAATGCCGTCGTCGTCCCCTCGGAGATCACCTGGTCCGACCTCGGCAGCTGGGACGCGATCTGGAAGCTCGGCAAGAAGGACGAAAACGGCAATGTCGTCGCCGGTAATGCCACCCTGGTGGACACGAAGAACTCGCTCGTCATGTCGCGCAACAGCCATATGGCAGTGCAGGGCATGGACGGTATCGCGGTGATCGCCAGCGAGGACGCCGTCTATATCGGCCACCTCGACCAGAGCCAGGAAGTCGGCAATCTGGTCAAGAAGCTGAAGAGCTCGAAGAAGACCGAACAGCTGACCGAGCTGCACCCGACCTCGCTGCGGCCATGGGGCGGATATACCTCGCTGATCAATGGAGACCGCTTCCAGGTCAAGCGCATCTTCGTCACGCCGGAAAAGAAGCTGTCGCTGCAGAAGCACCATCACCGCGCCGAGCACTGGATCGTGGTGCGCGGCGTCGCCGAAGTCACCATCGACGACAAGGTGACGCTGCTGCACGAGAACCAGTCGATCTATATTCCGCAGGGTTCAGTCCACCGGCTCGGCAATCCCGGCAAGATCCGCCTGGAACTGATCGAGATCCAGACCGGCTCCTATCTCGGCGAGGATGACATTATCCGCCTGGTGGACGAGTTCGGCCGCAGTTGATCCCGCGCCATCGCAGATGAGGTGAACGAGCCCCGCAGCGCGCGCTGCGGGGCTCGTTCGTTTTGCCATTCAACAGAACCTACAAGAGCAGCCGCTTCAGCAATTCGATGTCCGTCCCATCCGCCGCCGAAGCCCTTTTTCCGCCGCTGAAGCCCTTTACGGTATCCATTCACCGCCGGGCTGCATCTCACCGGCCGCTTGCCGCCCTTGCGGCCAGCCACGAGATCGAGCGCGGCACCAGGAAAACCGGCTCTCCATGCCGATCAAGCCGCTGAAAATCATGCTCGGCAAGCTCGCGCCCTATGGGGCGGTCGGCCAAGCGCAGACCGTCATCATCATCATCATTATCATCATCCCTTGCCGGCCTGTTCGTCTTCGAGGTTCCGCTGCTCGGCTCGCCGGCTGCGCTGGTCTTGCTGTCCCCGCGCTTCGTCGTCTGCAATCTGTCGCCCGGCTAGACCGTCTCGACGATTGCCATCCGCCGCGGGCAAACAGGGAAGCATGGTCCAAAAGACCCTGGCCGGCGGACGCTTGTGCTTGCTTTATAAATTTGCATTGCACAAGATCGACGCAATGCAAGGCTAAAGCCAATAATCAAACAACAGACTGGGGCGCGTATGTCGATCAAGGCGAGTATCTATCACCTCACCCATTATAAATACGACAATCCGATCCGCCTCAGCCCGCAGATCATCCGCCTGAAGCCTGCCGCCCATTCCCGCACGAAGGTGATCAGTCATTCGCTGAAGGTCTCGCCCGCCAATCACTTCGTCAACCTGCAGCAGGACCCCTACGGCAACTATCTCGCCCGTTTCGTCTTTCCCGATCCGGTGACCGAATTGAAGATCGAGGTCGATCTGGTCGCCGACATGTCGGTCTACAATCCCTTCGATTTCTTCGTCGAGGAAGAGGCAAGCAAGTGGCCGTTTTCCTATCCGCAGGACTTGAAGGAAGACCTGGAGATCTACCGGCGCACCGAACCCGATACCCCGGCGCTGACCGCCTTCATGGCCACGATCGACAGGTCCGAAGGGCAGCCGACCGTCGACATGATCGTCGGCCTCAACGCGAGCCTGCAGCAGCAGATCGGCTATATCGTGCGCATGGAGCCGGGGGTACAGACGCCCGACGAGACGCTGACGCTTGCCAAGGGATCGTGCCGCGATTCCAGCTGGCTTCTGGTGCAGATCCTGCGGCGCCTCGGGCTCGCCGCCCGCTTCGTCTCCGGCTACCTGATCCAGCTGACGCCCGACCTGAAATCGCTGGACGGCCCTTCCGGCACAGAGGTCGATTTCACCGACCTGCATGCCTGGGTCGAGGTCTATCTGCCGGGTGCCGGCTGGATCGGCCTTGATCCCACGTCCGGTCTGCTGACCGGCGAGAGCCATATTCCGCTCGCCGCCACGCCGCATTATCGCAATGCCGCGCCGATTTCCGGCGGCTATGTCGGGGAGGCCAATACCAGTTTCGATTTCGACATGAAGGTCCGCCGCGTCGCCGAGCATCCGCGCATAACCAAGCCGTTCTCAGACGAATCCTGGGATGCGCTCAATGCGCTTGGCGGCAAGGTCGATGGCGAGCTTGCCGACTACGACGTGCGGCTGACCATGGGCGGAGAGCCGACATTCGTCTCGATCGACGACTTCCAGTCCGACGAGTGGAACACCGGCGCCGTGGGACCAACCAAGCGCAATCTGGCCGACGCGCTGATCCGGCGCCTGCGCAACCGCTTCGCCCCAGGCGGCTTCCTGCATTATGGCCAGGGCAAATGGTATCCCGGCGAAAGCCTGCCGCGCTGGACCTTCTCGCTCTACTGGCGCCGCGACGGCAAGCCGATCTGGCAGAACCCGGAACTGATTGCCGAGGAAGGCAAGGAAACGGAGGCGACGCCGCAAGACGCGCAGAAGCTGCTGACGGCCATTGCCGGCGAGCTTGCAATCGAACCCGACATGGTGGTGCCGGCCTATGAGGATCCGGCCGAATGGCTGCTGAAGGAAGGCAATCTGCCGGACAATGTCGATCCGTCGAACTCCAAGCTGAAAGATCCCGAGGAGCGCAGCCGCATTGCCAAGGTGTTCGAGCGCGGCCTTACCGAGGCCGCCGGTTATGTATTGCCGGTGCAGGTCTGGAACAGCCAGGCCACAGGTTCCGGCCGCAAATGGGTGAGCGAGAAATGGCGGACCCGACGCGGCCGCATCTTCCTGGTGCCGGGAGACAGCCCCGTCGGCTACCGCCTGCCGCTCGGCACCCTGCCCTATCTGTCGGAGTCGCAATTTCCCTTCATCCACCCGGCCGATCCGTCGGAGCCCCGCAAGCCGCTGCCGGACCCGGTCAAGCGGGAGCCGGCGGGCCGGGCCATGCCGGAAGCCTCGTTCCAGGCCGATGAAGGGGGCCAGCAGGACCGCGTCGAACAGGTCCTTGGCGAGATCGGCGGTGCCGTGCGCACCGCGATCTCGGTTGAAAAGCTGAATGGCCGCCTCTGCGTCTTCATGCCGCCGGTCGAGCGCGTCGAGGACTATCTGGAACTGGTGACGGCTGCCGAGACGGCGGCCAATTCGCTCGGCCTGCCTGTCCATATCGAAGGATATGCGCCGCCGCATGACGAGCGCCTCAATGTCATCCGCGTCGCTCCCGATCCGGGCGTGATCGAAGTCAATATCCACCCGGCAAGCAACTGGGACGACTGCGTAACAACCACCCAGGCGATCTACGAGGAAGCACGCCAGACGCGTCTCGGCGCCGACAAGTTCATGATCGACGGGCGCCACACCGGCACCGGCGGCGGCAATCATGTCGTGGTCGGCGGCGCCAATCCGAACGACAGTCCCTTCCTGCGCCGGCCGGACCTGTTGAAGAGCCTGGTGCTGCACTGGCAGCGCCATCCCGCACTCTCCTACATGTTCTCCGGCCTGTTCATCGGCCCGACCAGCCAGGCGCCGCGCATCGACGAGGCACGTCATGACAGCCTCTATGAACTGGAAATCGCCATTTCCCAGGTGCCGATGCCCGGCGATGGCGCACCGCCGCTGCCCTGGCTTATCGACCGCCTGTTCCGCAACCTGCTGATCGACGTGACCGGCAACACCCACCGCTCGGAAATCTGCATCGACAAGCTGTTTTCACCGGACGGCCCGACCGGCCGTCTCGGTCTCGTGGAGTTCCGCGGCTTCGAAATGCCGCCGAATGCGCGGATGAACCTTGCACAGCAACTTCTGATCCGCGCCATGATCGCCAGGTTCTGGAAAAATCCGACCTCCGGCAAATTCGTCCGCTGGGGCACGTCGCTGCATGATCGCTTCATGCTGCCGCATTATATCTGGCAGGATTTCCTCGAAGTTCTGGCGGATCTGCGCGAAAACGGCTTCGATTTCCGGCCGGAATGGTTTGCAGCCCAACTCGAATTCCGCTTCCCCTTCTTCGGCGAGGTCGAATACGAAGGCTCGAAGCTGGAACTGCGCCAGGCGCTGGAACCCTGGCATGTAATGGGCGAACAAGGGGCCATCGGCGGCACCGTGCGCTTCGTCGACAGTTCGGTCGAGCGCCTGCAGGTCCAGCTGGAAACCGGCAATCCGGATCGCTACCGCGTGGCCTGCAACGGCCGGATGGTGCCGCTGGCACGCACCGACATGAACGGCGTGGCCGTTGCCGGGGTCCGGTACAAGGCCTGGCAGCCGGCATCCGGGCTTCACCCGGTGCTGCCGGTCAACACCCCGCTGACCTTCGACATCTACGACACCTGGTCGTCGCGCTCGATCGGCGGCTGCGTCTATCACGTCGCCCACCCCGGCGGGCGCAATTACGAGACATTCCCTGTGAATGGCAACGAGGCGGAAGCCAGGCGGCTTGCGCGTTTCGAACCTTGGGGGCACACTGCCGGCCGATATCAGTTGGCGCAAGAGCAGACATCGCAGGAATTCCCGCATACTCTGGATCTGCGGCGCCCCCGGGGATTGTAAATGGTGGATGCATCGGTGAAGGAAGCGAGCCCGCAGGCGGCGGCCGGCGGTGCGCTGGGGGCGGCGCATTACCGTGCGCTGCCCGGCGTCGCCGACGAGATGCTGGACGCCGAGGGCAGGATCCGGCCGGTCTGGCAGAAATTCGTCGCCGCCATCGATGCAATGTCGGAGCAGGAACTGCACGAACGCTTCTCGCGTGCCGATCGCTATCTGCGCGATGCCGGCGTGTTCTACCGCGCCTATGACGCCAGCGAGAGTTCCGAACGTCCCTGGCCGTTCTCCCCCATACCGGTGCTGATCGCCGAAAAGGAATGGCAGGCGCTGGAAGCCGGCCTGGTGCAGCGCGCCAACCTGCTGGAAGCGATTGTCGCCGACATCTACGGCGACAACAAGCTGGTCGAGCAGGGTATCCTGCCGGCAGCCCTGATCGCCTCCAATCCGGAATTTCTGCGCCCCCTGGTCGGCGTCAAGCCGGTCGGCGGGCATCATCTGCATTTCTGTTCTTTCGAGATCGGCCGCGGGCCCGATGGCGATTGGTGGGTTCTGGCCGATCGCACGCAGGCCCCTTCGGGCGCAGGGTTTGCGCTGGAAAACCGGGTGGCGACGGCGCGCGCCTTTTCCGACATCTATGCCGACACCCATGTGCACCGCCTCGCCTCTTTCTTCACCGCGTTTCGCGATGCGCTGCAATCCCACAAGCAGCACCCCGACGACCGGATCGCCGTGCTGACCCCCGGCCTTGCCAACGAGACCTATTACGAACACGCCTATATCGCCCGCTATCTCGGCTTCATGCTGCTGGAGGGCGAGGATCTGGCGGTCGTCAACAACCGGCTGATGGTGCGCACCGTCGCCGGGCTGAAGCCGATCGGCGTGCTGTGGCGGCGCCTCGACGCGTCCTATGCCGATCCGCTGGAACTCAACCAGCTTTCCCATATCGGCACGCCCGGCTTTACCCAGGCGCTGCGCAGCGGCACGGTGACGGTGGTCAACGCGCTCGGCTCCGGCATTCTGGAAACCCGCGCCCTGCTCGCCTTCCTGCCGACGATCTGCCACGACCTGTTCGGCGAGGAGCTTGCCCTGCCCTCGGTCGCCACCTGGTGGTGCGGCCAGGACAGCGAGCGTGAGCACGTATCGCGCAATATCGACCGCATGGTGATCGGCCCGGCCTATTCGCGCCTACCCTTCTTCGACGACAATGGCCGCTCGGTGCTCGGTTCTGCACTGCGCACGACCGCGCAGGAATCGGTCGCCAAATGGCTCGACACCGACGGCCATGCGCTGGTCGGCCAGGAGGTCGTGACGCTGTCGACGACGCCGGTCTACGATAACGGCAAGTTGGTGCCGCGCCCGATGAGCCTGCGGGTCTATGCCGCCCGCACCAAGGACGGGTGGCAGATCATGCCGGGCGGCTTTGCCCGCATCGGCAGCAGCAATGATGTGGCGGCGATTGCCATGCAGCGCGGCGGCAGCGCCGCCGATGTCTGGATCGTCTCGGACAAGCCGGTCGATCGCACCACGCTGCTGCAGACGAATGACGCCTTCACCCGCAACCTGCCGGGCAGCCTGCCGAGCCGTGCGGCCGACAATCTCTACTGGCTCGGCCGCTATATCGAGCGGGCGGAAGGCACCTTGCGCATCCTGCGGGCCTGGCATTCGCGCTATGCCGAGACGGCCAATCGCGAGGAACCGCTGCTCGCCAATGTCAGCCTCTATCTGGACGACCTCGGCGTCGATATGGAAGACGGCAAGGGTGTTCCCGACAGCCTGATGCGCGACATCGACAGCGCCGTCTATTCGGCAAGCCGGATCCGCGACCGCTTCTCCCCGGACGGCTGGCTGGCGCTGAAAGACCTGGCAAAGACGGCACGCCGCCTGCATGAGCGGGTCAAGGCCGGTGATGACGCGGCGCACGCAATGACCGTGCTGTTGCGCAAGCTCGCCGGCTTTGCGGGCCTGCTGCATGAAAACATGTACCGCTTCACCGGCTGGCGCTTCCTCAGCCTGGGGCGCTATGTCGAGCGCAGCATGCACCTGACGCGCCTTCTCGGCCATCTCCTGGGGGAGGACGCCCCCGACGGAGCGCTCGACATGCTTCTGGAAATCGCCGACAGCGTCATGACCCATCGCCGACGCTACAACGTCAACACCGCCCACCTGACGGTTACCGACCTGCTCGTCCTGGATGGTCTCAACCCGCGTTCGATCCTGTTCCAGCTGACCGCGATCAAGAACCAGGTGGAAGAATTGCCGAACGCCTTCGAGAACGGTCAGATGTCGCCCTTCTATCGCGAGGCGATGAAGCTGCATTCGAACGTCGCCGTCATGGTGCCGGAAGACATTACGGCTGCGGTGTACAAGTCCATCGAAGAGGAGCTCGACAAGCTCTCCGATCTCCTGTCTCGAACCTATCTGAGCTGATCCCGGATGCTGTATGACATTACCCTGCGGATGAGCTACGTCTATGACGTCCCGGCCTCCGGTTCCCATCACATCCTGCGGCTGGTGCCGATGAATCTCGGCGAGCGGCAACGCCTTGTCGCTGGCAGCATCCGGGTCGATCCCGACCCGGACGAGGTCACCGGCTTTACCGATTTCTTCCGGCATCCCGCGACCTATCTGCAATTGCGCGGCGCCCACGAGCAGCTCGACATCCGCATGCAGGCGCGGGTGGCCGTTACCGCCGCGCAGGACAGCGCCGATTTCTCGCCGATGCTAGACCGGCTCGACGGCGAACTGACGGCACATCGGGCGCTGGACGGGTCCTCGCCGCATCATTTCCTCGGGCCCAGCCCGCGGCTCGCCGAGGTTCCGGAAATCGCGGCCTACGGGCGTGAGCGGCTGGCGGCGGGTCAGACCGTCCGACAGGTGGCCGAAGCGTTGTGCAAGCGTATCCACGAGGACTTCACCTATGACGGCGAGGCCACATCGGTCGACACGACCCCGGCCCAGGCCTTCCAGCTGAAGCGTGGCGTCTGCCAGGATTTCAGCCATGTGATGATCCTGGCGTTGAGAAGTCTCGGCATTCCGGCCGGCTATGTCAGCGGCTTTCTGCGCACCCTGCCCCCGCCCGGAAAGGAACGGCTGGAAGGCGCCGATGCCATGCATGCCTGGGTTCGGGTATGGTGCGGCCGCGCCACCGGCTGGATCGAGCTCGATCCGACCAATGACATTCCGGCAGGCGCCGACCACGTGGTTGTCGCTTATGGCCGTGACTATTCCGATGTCGCCCCGGTCATCGGTGTGCTAAAAAGCTACGGTAGTCACGACATCATCCAGGCCGTCGACGTGGTTCCTGCCGGATAGTTGCTTCTTCTATAAAATTCGAACCTTCCGATTAAGCGAAAGTCTATTTTTGCGGCGTAGTGTACGCCTCAATTGGAACCCGTATGTCTGGATGACCATGATGATCTCCAAAAGCACATTGAAAAAAATATTGCATGGAATCGCGTTTGATCGACGCGGCAATTTTGGTGTTGCAACCGCAATTCTGCTGCCGGTACTGCTGGCTTCGGGCGGGGTCGCAATGGACCTGACGCGCATGGTCCAGATCCGGTCGGAATTGCAGAACGCAGCCGATTCCGCGGCGCTGGCAGCCGCCTCCGCCATGGCCAGCAAGGGCATGAGCGAAGAGGATGCCATCCAGCTGGCCAAGAAATTCCTCGCCTCCCAGATGGCCAATCTCTACACCGGCGCCGAGCTCTCCGCAGAAGAGCAGGCCGAGATGCAGAAGAACATGCAGGACGACACGGCGGTCATCGCCAACAAGACCGTCAAGGATGGCAATGCCGCCTTCGACGTCACCGTCCAGGCCGGCTACAATCTCGCTCTGAACCCGATGACGCAGCTTCTGGGCTGGAAGACGGCATCGCTGGCAGCCTCCAGTTCGGCAAAGAGCACGGCCGAAACCCAGAATGCGATCTCGATGTATCTGGTCCTCGACAAGTCCGGCTCCATGGCCTGGCGCACCGACACGATCAATACGGCCCAGAGCAAGTGCATCAACTGGACGGCGCAGAACTGGGGCAACAGCAAGACCAAGGCCACCAGCCCCTGCTATGTGACGAAGATTGCGACCCTTCAGGTGGCCACGGAAAGCCTGATGAACCAGTTGAAGATCGTCGATCCCGACTCCAAGTTCGTCCGCACCGCCGCCGTGTCCTACAATGGCGATGTCCAGCCGGAGAGCGACTTTGCCTGGGGTACGTCCAAAGCCCTGAGTTATGTCAAGGCACTCGACGCGGAAGGCAGCACGGCATCGACCAAGGCCGTCAAGCTCGCCTACACGACCCTGGTGTCGCAGCAGGAAGACCAGGCCCACAAGGCCAAGAATGGCCAGGTTCCGGACAAGTTCATCCTGTTCATGACCGACGGCGACAACAACAGCAGCAGCGACAACACCGCGACTCTGAAATGGTGTGACGATGCCAAGAAGCAGAACATCACCGTCTACACCGTGGCCTTCATGGCACCGTCCGGGGGCAAGGCGCTGCTGTCGGCCTGCGCCTCGTCCTCCAAGAACTATTATGACGCCCAGGACGCAGACCAGCTGATCGCAGCCTTCGCCAAGATCGGTGAAGAGGCCGCCGCAGCCGGTACACGCCTGACGAACTGAGGCTTTTGCGGGTCTTTGCCAAAAGGCCGGCAGCCGACATCACCCGTCCGTCAGGGCCGCTTCGTCAGACGACGAAGCGGCCCTTTATTTTCAGTAGCTTAACTTGAGCCGTGACGGCTTCTGGTTTTTCGCAACTGCGGCATTCCCATGTTGCAACTGTCCCGTATCGATGCATAACTGCTGATTGACGTTGCCGGCGTTCCAGAGTTCGCGGGAGACGACCATGACGAGCCAGGTGGGTGTCGATACGATGATCAAGTCTCAGAGCAAAGCCGATATCCCGCTTCCCAAGCCGCGCGAGTCCGACCCGGAAACCGTCGCCGCCGAGATCATCGAGCGGCTGACCTACGGCATCGGCAAGGACGCCAAGGTCGCGACCCCGCATGACTGGCTGACGGCCACCATTCTGGTGGTGCGCGACCGGATCATCGACAAGTGGATGGAATCGACCCGCGCCAGCTACGACACCAACTCCAAGCGGGTCTACTACCTCTCGCTGGAATTTCTGATCGGTCGCCTGATGCGCGACGCGATGTCCAATCTGGGCCTCGTCGAAGACATCCGCGAAGCGCTCGGTTCGCTTGGAGTCGATCTCGACCTGATTGCCGGCCTCGAGCCGGACGCAGCGCTTGGCAATGGTGGTCTCGGGCGCCTGGCCGCCTGTTTCATGGAATCGATGGCGACCGTCGATATCCCCGCCTATGGCTACGGCATCCGCTATGTGCACGGCCTGTTTCGCCAGCAGATGGCCGATGGCTGGCAGGTCGAACTGCCCGAAACCTGGCTCGCCCACGGCAATCCGTGGGAATTCGAGCGGCGTGAGAGTTCCTACGAGATCGGCTTCGGCGGCACGGTCGATGCGCTGGTCGGCGTCGAGGAGGACATGCGCCACGTCTGGAAACCCAATGAGCGGATGATCGCCACCGCCTACGACACACCGATCGTCGGCTGGCGCGGCGAGCGGGTCAATACGCTGCGCCTGTGGTCGGCCCAGCCGATCGACCCGATCCTGCTCGATGCCTTCAATGCCGGCGACCATATCGGCGCGCTGCGCGAGAGCAACAAGGCCGAGACGCTGACCCGCGTGCTCTACCCCGCCGACGCCACGCCTGCGGGCCAGGAACTGCGCCTGCGCCAGGAATATTTCTTCTGTTCCGCCTCGCTGCAGGACATCCTTCGCCGCCATCTGCAGCAGGGCAACGAGCTTGCCGATCTCGCAGACAAGGTCGCAATCCAGCTGAACGACACGCATCCGGCGATTTCCGTGGTCGAGCTCCTGCGGCTGCTCTGCGACGTGCACGGCCTGGACCTCGACGATGCCTGGGAGATCACCTCCAAGACCTTCTCCTACACCAATCACACGCTGCTGCCCGAAGCACTGGAAAGCTGGCCGGTACCGCTGTTCGAGCGGCTTTTGCCGCGCCACATGCAGCTCGTTTATGCGGTCAATGCCAAGATGCTGATCCATGCACGCAAGCAGACGGATTTCACCGACGAGGAGATCCGCCATATCTCGCTGATCGACGAGAGCGGCGACCGGCGCGTGCGCATGGGCAATCTCGCCTTCATGGGCTCGCACTCGATCAACGGCGTCTCGGCGCTCCACACCGACCTGATGAAGCAGACGGTGTTCGCCGACCTGCACAAGCTCTTCCCCGGCCGCATCAACAACAAGACCAACGGCATCACGCCGCGACGCTGGCTGATGCAGTGCAATCCGGGACTGACAAATCTGCTGCGCGAAACGATCGGCGACGACTTCCTCGACGACGCAGCCAAGCTCCAGCAGCTCGACGGTTATGCGGAAGACACGGGCTTCCAGCAGAAGTTCGCCGCGGTCAAGCGCGCCAACAAGGAGCGCCTTGCCCAGCTGGTCGCCAGCCGCATGGGCGTACGCCTCGATCCCGACGCGCTATTCGACATCCAGATAAAGCGTATCCACGAATACAAGCGCCAGCTGCTCAACATTATCGAGACCGTCGCGCTCTACGACCAGATCCGCTCCCATCCGGAACGCGACTGGGTGCCGCGCGTCAAGCTCTTTGCCGGCAAGGCGGCGCCGAGCTACCATAACGCCAAGCTGATCATCAAGCTCGCCAATGACGTGGCCCGCACGATCAACAACGATCCGTCGGTGCGCGGCCTGCTCAAGGTCGTCTTCGTGCCGAACTACAATGTCTCGCTGGCCGAGGTGATGGTGCCGGCTGCCGACCTGTCGGAACAGATTTCTACCGCCGGAATGGAAGCATCGGGAACCGGCAACATGAAGTTCGCGTTGAATGGGGCACTGACGATCGGCACGCTCGACGGCGCCAATGTCGAGATGCGCGATCATGTGGGGGAGGAGAATATCGTGATTTTCGGACTGACCGCAGACGAAGTCGCGAAAATCCGTGCAGAGGGTCACAACCCGCGCGCTACCATTGAAGCATCGCGCGAATTGTCACAAGCCCTTTCGGCCATCCAGTCCGGCGTGTTTTCGCCGGATGACCGGAACCGCTTCAAGGAACTGATCGACGGCATCTACCAGCATGACTGGTTCATGGTCGCTGCCGATTTCGACAGCTATGCGCAAGCGCAGCGCTCGGTCGATCAGACCTGGACCGACAAGGCTAGCTGGTACGCCAAGACCATCCGCAACACCGCCCGCATGGGCTGGTTTTCCTCCGACCGCACCATCCGGCAATATGCCGAAGAGATCTGGAGGGCCTGATGGCGAAAGCCAAGACCAAAGCAAAGACGACAAACGAAAATACCGGACAGGCAGAGCATCCCTCGAACGAGGAAATCGTGGCGATCGTCAATGGCAGCCACGGCGATCCCTTCGGCGTTCTGGGCGTACACCAGACAGCCAAGGGCCATGTCGCCCGTTGCTTCATTCCGGGCGCCGAGAAAGTCACGGTGCTGTCGCTCGATGGCAATCCGATCGGTGAGATGACCTGCCTCGATCCGGCAGGTTTTTTTGTCGGCAAGGTCGCCCTCGACGGAATCTATCCGGTGCGCTACCGCGCCAGCCGCGAGGATGCGGAATGGACCGTCACCGACCCCTACAGCTTCTGGCCCGTACTCGGGCCGATGGACGACTATTATATCCGCGAGGGCTCGCATCTCAGGCTCTTCGACAAGATGGGCGCCCATCCGATCACCCATCAGGGCGTCAACGGATTCCACTTCGCCGTCTGGGCTCCCAATGCCAGGCGCGTCTCCGTCGTCGGGGACTTCAATGACTGGGACGGGCGGCGCCATGTGATGCGGCTGCGCCGCGACACCGGCATCTGGGAAATCTTCGCCCCGGACGTCTCGACCGGCCATGCCTACAAGTTCGAGATCATCGGCAAGAACGGTGAACTCCTGCCCCTGAAGGCCGATCCCTTCGCACGCCGGGCGGAGCTTCGGCCGAAGAATGCATCCGTCACCGCAGCCGAGCTCGACTTTGCCTGGGACGACGAGGCCCACCGGGCGCATTGGGCAAGCGTCGACCAGCGACGGCAGCCGATTGCGATCTACGAGGTCCATGCGAGTTCCTGGCAACGCCATCACGACGGGTCGATGCTCAGCTGGGACGAACTGGCCGAGCGGCTGATCCCCTATTGCGTCGACATGGGCTTCACCCATATCGAATTCCTGCCGATCACCGAGCACCCCTATGATCCCTCCTGGGGCTATCAGACGACCGGCCTATATGCTCCGACGGCCCGTTTCGGCGAGCCGGAGGGCTTTGCCCGCTTCGTCAACGGCTGCCACAAGGTCGGCCTCGGCGTTATCCTCGACTGGGTTCCCGCCCATTTTCCGACGGACGCGCACGGGTTGCGCTGGTTCGACGGTACGGCGCTTTACGAGCACGAGGACCCGCGCCAGGGCTTTCATCCGGACTGGAACACCGCGATTTACAATTTCGGTCGCACCGAGGTCGTGTCCTACCTGATCAACAACGCCCTCTACTGGGCGGAGAAATTCCACCTCGACGGCCTGCGCGTCGATGCCGTCGCCTCGATGCTCTATCTCGACTATTCCCGCAAGGAAGGCGAATGGGTGCCGAACGAATATGGCGGCCGGGAAAACCTGGAATCGGTGCGTTTCCTGCAGGAAATGAACCGGCAGTTCTACGGCAAGAATACCGGCGTGATGACCATCGCCGAGGAGAGCACCTCCTGGCCGAAGGTCTCCCAGCCGGTGCATGAAGGCGGGCTCGGCTTCGGCTTCAAGTGGAACATGGGTTTCATGCACGACTCGCTGAGCTACTTCGCCCGCGATCCCGTGCACCGCAAATACCATCACAACGAAATCACCTTCGGCATGGTCTATGCCTATTCGGAAAATTTCGTCCTGCCGATTTCCCATGACGAAGTGGTGCACGGCAAGGGCTCGATGATTGCCAAGATGCCGGGCGACGACTGGCAGAAATTTGCCAATCTGCGCGCCTATTACGCCTTCATGTGGGGCTATCCCGGCAAGAAGCTCTTGTTCATGGGCCAGGAATTCGCCCAGTGGGGCGAGTGGAGCGAGAAAGGCGCGCTCGACTGGAACCTCCTGCAATACCGGATGCACGAGGGCATGCGGCGGCTGGTGCGCGATCTCAATTTCGCCTACCGCGCCAAGCTTGCACTGCATGCCCATGACTGCGAACCCGACGGCTTCGAATGGCTGATCGGAGATGACGATGCCAATTCGGTATTTGCCTGGCTGCGCAAGGCGCCGGGCGAAAAGCCGGTTGCGGTCATCTGCAATTTTACGCCCGTCTATCACGAGCACTATACGATACCGCTGCCGGCCGAGGGCCGCTGGCGGGAGATCCTCAACACCGATGCAGACATCTACGGCGGCAGCGGCAAGGGAAATGGCGGGCGCGTCAACGCATACCGCCAGGAGGACGGCACTATCCGTGCCGGACTGTCACTGCCACCTCTGGCAACGGTCATGCTGGAGCAGGAATAAAAGCGTATGGGAGGCTTGGAAGACATGACAGAAAGACGATCACAGCCATTGGCCCGAGACGCGATGGCCTATGTGCTCGCAGGCGGTCGGGGAAGCCGCCTGAAGGAGCTGACGGACCGCCGCGCCAAACCGGCCGTCTATTTCGGCGGCAAGGCCCGCATCATCGATTTCGCCCTGTCGAACGCGATGAATTCCGGGATCCGCCGCATCGGGGTGGCGACCCAGTACAAGGCGCATTCGCTGATCCGCCACCTGCAGCACGGCTGGAACTTCTTCAGGCCGGAACGCAACGAGAGTTTCGACGTGCTGCCCGCGTCACAGCGCGTATCCGAGACCCAGTGGTATGAAGGCACCGCCGATGCCGTGTACCAGAACATCGACATCATAGAGCCCTATGGCCCGGAATACATGGTCATCCTCGCCGGCGACCACATCTACAAGATGGACTATGAATTGATGCTGCAGCAGCACGTCGATTCCGGCGCGGATGTCACCATCGGCTGCATGGAAGTGCCGCGCATGGAGGCGACCGGCTTCGGCGTCATGCATGTCGACGACAAGGACCGCATCATCGACTTCGTCGAAAAGCCCGCCGATCCGCCGGGCATTCCCGGCAATCCCGACTTCGCCCTGGCCTCGATGGGGATCTACGTGTTCCACACGAAGTTCCTGATGGATCTCCTGCGCCGCGACGCCGCCGATCCGAATTCGAGCCGCGATTTCGGCAAGGATCTCATTCCCTATATCGTCAAGAACGGCACGGCGGTGGCTCACCGCTTTGCCCAGTCCTGCGTGCGTTCCGATTTCGAGAAGACCCCCTACTGGCGCGATGTCGGCACCATCGACGCTTATTGGCAGGCCAATATCGACCTGACCGCCATCGTTCCGGAACTCGACATCTACGACAAGTCCTGGCCGATCTGGACCTATGCGGAGATCAACCCGCCGGCGAAATTCGTCCATGACGACGAAGGCCGTCGCGGTTCGGCGATCTATTCGCTGGTCTCCGGCGACTGCATCATCTCCGGTTCCTCGCTGTTCAACAGCCTGCTGTTCACCGGCGTGCGGGCCAACTCCTATTCGCGCCTCGAAGGGGCGGTGATCCTGCCCAAGGTGCAGATCGGTCGGCATGCGCGCTTGGCCAATGTGGTGATCGACCACGGCGTCGTCATCCCGGAAGGTCTCATCGTCGGCGAGGATCCGGAAATGGACGCCAAGCGGTTCCGGCGCACGGAAAGCGGCATCTGCCTGATTACCCAGGCCATGATCGACAAGCTGGAGAGCTGATCTGATCATGAAAGTGCTGTCCGTCACCTCCGAACTCTACCCCCTGATCAAGACCGGGGGGCTCGCTGACGTGGCGGGCGCACTGCCGCTTGCCCTGCAACATCTGGGGGTGGAGACGAAAACGCTGCTGCCCGGCTATCCGACGGTCCTGGCAGCAGTCGGCAAGACCCGGAAACTGATGGATCTCGACCTGCTCGGCGAACAGGCAAGCCTGCTCGCCGTCAAGCATCACGGGCTCGACATCCTGCTATTGCATGCGCCGACGCTTTACGATCGTGCCGGCGGCCCCTATCTCGATACCGACAACAGGGACTATCCGGACAACTGGAAACGCTTTGCGGCCCTGTCGCTGGCGGGGGCACGGATTGCGGCGGGGCTTCTGCCGGATTGGCAGCCCGATCTGGTACATGGCCACGACTGGCAGGCGGCCTTGACGCCCGCCTATATGCGCTACGGCGAGGCACTCGAGATCCCGAACCTGATGACGATCCACAACATCGCCTTCCAGGGCGTATTCGGGTCGGAAATCTTCGGCGAACTCGGCCTGCCGTCCCATGCCTTCCATGAAGCCTTCGAATTCTACGGCCGGCTGAGTTTTCTGAAAGCCGGGCTGAACACCACCCATGCGATCACCACGGTCAGCCCGTCCTATGCCGAAGAGATCCTCTCATCCGAATTCGGCATGGGCCTCGATGGCGTCATCGCCAGCCGCGCCGGCGATCTCTACGGCATCGTCAACGGCATTGATGCGACCATTTGGGACCCCTCCAGCGATGTTCTGATTGCCGGCAACTACACGGGCTCATCGCTGAAGAAGCGGGTGAAAAACCGCGAGGCTCTGGTCTCCCGGTTCAACCTTGCCGATGACGGCGGGCCGATCTATTGCGTCGTCTCCCGCCTTACCTGGCAGAAGGGCATGGATGTCCTGGTCGGCATCATCGACCAGCTGGTTGCCGACGGTGCCATGCTGGTGGTTCTCGGATCGGGCGATGGACCGCTGGAAGGCGCTTTCCTGGATGCCGCCGCGCGCCACTCCGGCCGTGTTTCGGTAACGATCGGCTATGACGAGCCGCTGTCGCACCTGATCCAGGCCGGCTCCGATGCCATCCTGATCCCCTCGCGCTTCGAGCCCTGCGGCCTCACGCAACTCTATGGGCTGCGCTATGGCTGCGTGCCGGTGGTTGCCCGCACCGGCGGCCTGAAGGACACCGTGATCGACGCCAACGAAGCGGCCCTGGCCGCCAATGTGGCGACCGGCATTCATATCACGCCCATGTCGCAAGAGGGGCTTATTCAGGCATTACGACGCGCGAACCGGCTGTTTCACGCCGGCAAGCCCTGGAGCCAGATGCAGAAGAACGGCATGAAGTCCGACGTTTCGTGGGGACGCAGTGCCGCCAACTATCTGGACCTTTACGAACGTCTCCTTTTGAAAGGCCAATGACAGAATGACCAAGACCGTTGCGACCCGTCCCTATCTGGATCAGAAGCCCGGCACGTCCGGCCTGCGCAAGAAGGTGCCGGTTTTCCAGCAGGAGAACTATGCCGAGAACTTCATCCAGTCGATCTTCGACAGCCTCGACGGCTTCGAGGGCCAGACGCTGGTGATCGGCGGTGACGGTCGCTTCTACAACCGTGAGGTCGTGCAGATCGCCATCCGCATGGCCGCCGCCAACGGTTTCGGCAAGGTCATGGTCGGCCGCAGCGGCATCCTGTCGACGCCGGCCGCCTCGAACGTCATCCGCAAATACAAGGCCTTCGGCGGCATCATCCTGTCGGCCAGCCACAATCCCGGCGGCCCGACCGAGGATTTCGGCATCAAATACAATACCGGCAATGGCGGCCCGGCACCGGAAAAGATCACCGACGCGATCTTCGAGCGCACCAAGTCGATCGATGCCTACAAGACGCTGCAGACCGCCGATATCGACATCGACCAGATCGGCAGCTTCGACCTGGAGGGCATGGTGGTCGAGGTGATCGATCCGGTGGCCGACTACGCCGACCTGATGGAAGAGCTGTTCGACTTCAACAGCATCCGCAACATGTTCTCGCTCGGCTTCCGCATGGTGTTCGACGCGATGAGCGCGGTCACGGGTCCCTACGCCAAGGAAATCCTGGAAAATCGCCTGCGTGCGCCTTCCGGCACGGTGCGCAATGCCACCCCGCTTCCCGATTTCGGCGGCCACCATCCCGACCCGAACCTTGTCCATGCAAAAGACCTCTACGACCTGATGATGAGCGGCGACAATGCGCCCGATTTCGGCGCAGCCTCCGACGGTGACGGTGACCGTAATCTGATCATCGGCAAGGACATTTTCGTCACCCCGTCCGACAGCCTCGCCATCCTTGCCGCCAATGCCCATCTGGCGCCGGGCTATGCCGACGGCATTGCCGGCATAGCCCGCTCCATGCCGACGTCTGCCGCCGCCGACCGGGTCGCGGAAAAGCTCGGCATCGGCATGTATGAGACGCCGACCGGCTGGAAGTTCTTCGGCAACCTGCTCGATGCCGGCAAGGTGACGATCTGCGGCGAGGAATCCGCCGGTACCGGATCCAGCCATGTGCGCGAAAAGGACGGGCTCTGGGCCGTGCTGCTCTGGCTCAACATCCTGGCCTCGCGCGGCGACAGCGCCCGCGAGATCGTCCAGCAGCATTGGGCCACCTATGGCCGCAACTATTATTCGCGCCATGACTACGAGGGCGTCGACAGCGATGCGGCCAACGAATTGGTCGAGGCTCTGCGCGGCAAGCTCGACACCCTGCCCGGCACAAAGGTCGGCGATCTGACGGTCAGCGAGGCCGACGACTTTGCCTATCATGATCCGGTCGACGAATCGGTGAGCAAGCATCAGGGCATCCGCATCCTCTTCGACGGTGGCTCCCGCGTCGTCTTCCGCCTGTCCGGCACCGGCACGTCCGGCGCCACCTTGCGCGTCTATATCGAGCGCTACGAGCCCGATGCGGCCCGTCACAACATCGAGACGCAGGAGGCCCTGGCCGATCTGATCGCAGCCGCGGAAGAGCTAGCCGGCATCAAGAGCCGCACCGGGCGCGATGCGCCGACCGTGATCACCTAAGGCTTGAACGGCGTGGCAGGCGGCAAGACGCGCAACAAGCGGGCAGACGCCCCGCAATCGCCCCCACCGGGCGTGATCTTCCGTGTCTGGTCCGGCCATGCCGAACGCATCCATCTCTGTCTTTACGATCCGACCGGCGCGGTCGAGACGGATCGGCTGGAGATGCGCAACGAAGGCGATGGCCATTTCGAGCTTTCGGTGCCCGGCATTGCGCTGGGCACCCTTTACGGTTACCGCGCCCACGGCCCCTTCGTCCCGGACCAGAGCCTCTGGTTCGACCCGGCGAAACTGCTGCTCGACCCCTATGCGACCGAGATTGACCGGCCTTTCGTCTATGATCCGAGGCTCGGGCAATTCGGCGAGGATACGGCTGCGCTGATGCCGAAGGCCGTCGTGCGCCGGCATGAACAGGTCGAGCCCGCGCCACCGCGCTTCGCCCCGGGCGGCTTCGTCTACGAGATTGCGGTGAAGGGCTTCACCATGCGGCATCCGGATGTGCCGGAAGCCGAGCGTGGCACGATCGCGGCGCTCGCCCACCCCTCCGTGATCGCCCATCTCAAGCGCATCGGTGTCGATGCGGTGGAGCTGATGCCGATCACCGCCTGGATCGACGAGCGGCATCTGCCGCCGCTCGGTCTCAGCAATGCCTGGGGCTACAATCCCGTCGGCCTGATGACCATCGACCCCAGACTGGCGCCGGGTGGTGTGGCCGAACTGCGCGATACGGTCGCGGCGCTGCATGCGGCCGGCATCGGCGTGATCCTTGATCTCGTTTTCAACCATACCGGCGAAAGCGACCGGCACGGCGCCACGCTGTCGCTGCGCGGCCTCGACAACCTGTCCTGCTACGCCCACGAACCGGGACGGCCGGGTGATCTCGTCAACGTCACCGGCTGCGGCAATACGCTGGCCTGCGACCATCCCTTCGTCCGGCAGTTGATCCTCGACAGCCTTCGCCATTTCGCCCTCAACGCCGGCGTCGATGGCTTCCGCTTCGATCTCGGCCCGGTACTCGGCCGTGGCCCCGAGGGCTTCGATCCGAACGCCGAGACCCTCAGACAGATGATGGCTGACCCGGTGCTTGCCGATCGCATGCTGATTGCCGAACCCTGGGATATCGGCCATGGCGGCTACCAGCTCGGCAACTTTCCCGACGCCTTCCTCGAATGGAACGACCAGTCGCGCGATCGCATCAGGCGGTTCTGGCGCGGCGACGGACACATGACCGGTGACATGGCGACCGCGCTGGCCGGCGCTTCCGACGTTTTTGCCCGCGATGGTGCGCCGCGGACCCGCTCGGTCAACTTCATCGCCGCCCATGACGGCTTTTCGCTGATGGATCTGGTCTCTTACGAGCATAAGCACAACGAGGCGAACGGCGAGGACAACCGCGACGGCCACAATGACAACCTGTCGTGGAACAATGGCGCCGAAGGCGAGACCGCCGACGACGGGATCCTCACGCGGCGACGCCAGGATGTGATGGCGCTCCTCTCCACCCTCTTTGTCAGTCGCGGCACGATCATGCTGACGGCCGGCGACGAACTGGGCCGGACGCAGCATGGCAACAACAATGCCTATTGCCAGGACAACGAAAGCATCTGGATCGACTGGAGCACCGCCGACGAAGCGCTGATCGACCATACGGCACGACTCGCGCGTCTGCGAAAACGCTTCTCCGCGCTCGGCCAGACGACCTTCTTCACCGGTGACGGAAACGATGTCGCCTGGTTCTCTGCCGGCGGTGCCGCCATGACGGTTGGCGAATGGGAAGCGGCCGAGACGCCGGCGCTCCTCATGGTGCTTGCCACGCATGACACGCTTCACAGCTTCGACACCCGGATCACCATTGCCATCAACCGTCAGCGGCGCCCGCAGAGCGTCACTTTGCCGCCTGCGGACAAGGGCTGGCGGGCGCTTTCCTCCGACGAGACGACATCGACGGCGGAACTTGCACCACGCAGCATCGCGATATTTGTAGAATGCTGAGCATTTTTCACGCGGATCGTATCGACGCGCATGGCGGAGCCGAAAAATCCGCCCTATAACCCCTTGAGACTAATCGCTCTTGTGAGGGTTCATGATACGCGAGATTTCGCTGGCCGAGGTTGAAGGTCTGGTAGGTACGGAGGTCGGGGTGTCGGACTGGATGCTCGTCGACCAGCCGGTCATCGACGCATTTGCCGATGCCACCTCCGATCATCAATTCATTCATGTCGACCCGGTGCGCGCCGCAGCGGAATCGCCTTTCGGCGGTCCGATCGCCCACGGCTTCCTGACCTTGTCACTGCTATCGGCGATGAATTTCAGCGGGCTGCCGAAGATCCGCGAACAGACCATGGGTCTGAACTACGGCTTCGACAAGGTCCGCTTCGTCTCGCCGGTCAAGAGCGGCAAGCGCGTGCGTGGCCATTTCGTCCTTGCGGAAGCTCGCTTCCGCGGCGCCGGAATGTTGATGACGACCTATGACGTGACCGTTGAAATCGAAGAGGAAAAAAAGCCGGCGCTCACCGCGTCCTGGCTGACGATCGTGCAGTTCGACCCCAAGGATCGACCGCACGAAATGGCGTGATGCATCGCTGCCTTGCACAAATGTAACTTGACATTTGCACTGCAACAAATGATTTCAGCACCTAGAAATTGGCAGCCTCACGGCGCGTTCCGCGATCCCTTGTCTCGGCTAGATCGGCTGCCATCTGGCCGGAGTAACTCCCGCGCGATGCTAGAGTTTTAAGCATCGTTGCACGTCGCGACAGGCGCCTGGCGTCGTCGTCGATGCAGTACAATGGAGACCTAGTTGGTGCCTCAGTTTAAGAAATCCGCCTGGTGCTTGTCCGCACTCCTGCTCATCGCACCGCTTACGGTAGCCGCAGACGATCTGACGGCCGCCCACCAGGTGGCCACGGCCGACCCGGCCCTCGCAGCCGCATCGATGAAGGCCCATGACGGTCTGGACGATTTCCTCGCCAAGGAAGCAAACCCGCCGGCAGGCACGTCGAACTACGCGGTCAAGGTCGCACTGGCAGACGACCAGAACGGTGGCGTCACGGTCGGCGGCGAGCCGCGCAATGCGGAATATTTCTGGCTGATCGATGTCGAGCCGGAAGGCGACGGCTTCAGCGCCACGCTCGCCAACGAGCCGGAGGTTGTCCGCAATGTCCGTAACGGCCAGAAGATCAGCTTCAAGAAGGACGACATCTACGACTGGACTTACATGGACAACGGCAAGCTGGTCGGCAACTATTCCGCCTGCGCCATCCTGCTGTCGGGTCCGAAGGCCGAACTGAAGCAGTTCGAAGACCGCTTCAACACCAAGTGCTCTTCCTGATCCTGCGTCACCACATCCCATGAAAAAAGGCGGCTGCCCTTGCGGGCGCCGCCTTTTTTCTTGCCTGGAATCCGGCTGAATTCAGGCCGCGGCTTCTTCCGCCGCCTCGGCCAGAAGGCCGAAGGCATAGCCGGCAAACGAGCGCCAGCATTCGACCCGGAACGTGTCCTGGTCCATGCGATAGACGATCACCTCGATCTTGCCGAGGACCGTGCGGGACACGGCACCGACGGGAAACACCTTCAGCGAGAGGTCCTGCGGGCAGGCGCTGTTGAGCACCTCGGCTGCCTGCGGGCCTGAGACGATGATCGCCGTATTGCGATGCGAGACATCGACCGCCGAATGGACGGTTTCGCTGGCAGCGGCCGCCGCCATCAACCCCTCGCCCTTTTCGTCGATGACGAGCCATTCGTCCGGCCCGATCCAGAAGGCGAGCCGGCCCTTTGCCGCAGCCGAGGTCTTCGGTTTCACCGGCAGCTTGACGCCGAGCGATTTCGACAGGGCCGCAACATCCACTTCGGCGGCGCGCAGCACCAAACGCCCGGCAGGCTCGGCTGCGGTCAGGCGAACGCCGGAACCACCGCCACGAAGGCCCTGAAGCACAGGCTTGCGGATTGCTTGCATCAGATCAACCATTGATCCGGCTCCCTTCCTTGTCAAAGAACACCGTATCGGTGACCTCGACCGCGATGGTCTTGTCCTTCAGCGGCACGTAGAGTGTCTGGCCCATCCGAGCCCGGCCACCGGCAACCACGGCAAGCGCGATCGGCGCCCCCAGATTTTCCGACCAGTAGGACGAAGTAACATGCCCGAGCATGGTCATCGGTTTCGGCTGGTTCGGGTCGGCGACGATCTGCCCCCCCTCTTCCAGTACGGTCTTGCCATCCCGGGTCTTCAGGCCGACGAGCTGCTTGCGGCCCTCGCGCACTAGATCCGGCCGCTTCAGCCCGCGAATACCGACGAAATCGGTCTTCTTCTTTGAAACGGCCCAGCCATAGCCCGCATCGTCGGGTGTCAGCGTGCCGTCGGTGTCCTGGCCGACAATCAGGTAGCCCTTCTCGGCGCGCAGCACGTGCATCGTCTCGGTGCCGTAGAGGCAGGCGCCCAGCGCCTCGGCCCGCTTCCACACGGCCTCATAGACCGAAGCGCCGAAATCAGCCGGCACATTGATCTCGAACCCGACTTCCCCGGTGAACGACACCCGGAACAGGCGTGTCGGCACGCCGCAGAACGTGCCTTCAGCAACGCTCATATGCGGGAAGGCCTCGTTGGAAATATCGATACCCCCGACGAAGGGTTCGATGATCTCGCGCGCCTTCGGTCCCTGCACCGCGATCACCGCCCACTGTTCGGTGGTCGAGGTCAGCCAGACCTTGAGATCGGGAAACTCGGTCTGCAGATAGTCTTCCATGTGATTGAGCACGCGCGGCGCACCGCCGGTCGTGGTCGTCACATGGAACCGGTCCTCGGCAATGCGTCCGACAACACCGTCGTCGTAGACGAAGCCGTCGTCACGGGCCATGATGCCATAGCGGCATCTGCCGGGCTTCAGCGTGTCCCAGGCATTGGTGTACATCAGGTTCAGGAACTTCGCCGCATCCGGGCCGACGACCTCGATCTTGCCGAGCGTCGAGGCGTCGAAGATCCCGGCCGTTTCACGCACCGTCCGGCATTCGCGGTTGACCGCCTGATGCATGTCCTCGCCCGATTTCGGGAAATACCAGGCGCGCTTCCAGTTGCCGACATCTTCGAAGGCGGCAACATGGGCGACTTCCAGGTCGTGCATGGGCGTCTTGCGGGCCGGATCGAAGAAGTCGCCGCGCGAATGGCTGACCAGCGCACCGAAAGTCACCGGCGTATAGGGCGAACGGAAGGTGGTCAGGCCGACCTGCGGGATCTCCTTGCCGAGTGTCTCGGCGGCGATCGCCAGACCATGCATGTTCGATAGCTTGCCCTGGTCGGAGGCCATGCCGTTGGTGGTAAAACGCTTGATGTGCTCGATCGAGTGCATGCCTTCGCGCACCGCCAGCCGGATATCCTTGGCGCAGACGTCGTGCTGGAAGTCGATGAAGGCCTTGACCGCATCGTCGGGCCCGGCACCGTCTGCAGCACCGATCATGCCGCCGGTCCAGGGATGCGCATTGGTACCTTCGAGCGTGGTGACAGCCCCGCCTGTGGCCCCCGCCTTCTGCGCCATGGCGAGCCCGGCGTCACGGGCTTCGCCGAGAAGGGTCTGCAGGTCGTCGGTGCCGTTGCAGGCGCCGACGCTTACGCATTCCTGCACGTAGACGTCGGGCAGGAAGCGCTGGTTTTTCGCATCGAATTTCAGCTTGCCGCGCGACTGCGAAAACAGGTGGACGGAGGGCGTCCAGCCGGCCGATGTCAGCAGAGCATCGACCTCGATCGTGCGCGGCGAGCGGCTGCCGTTCGGCGCAACCTTGATTGCCTTGATCCGCAGGCGGCCCTTGGTATCGAGCACCGAGTAGCCGGACAGCACCTCGATGCCGAGGGCGCGGGCCTCGTTGAGCAGCCCTGCACCCGGCTGCGGACGGCAATCGACGATCACCGGCACGGAGATCCCGGCCCGCTTCAGGTCGAAGGCGGCCTCATAGGCAGCGTCGTGGGCGGTGTAGACGGCAACCTTGGCGCCGACGGCCACGCCGAAATGGTTGAGATAGGTGCGGCCGGCCGAGGCCATCAAGATGCCCGGGCGGTCATTGTTGGCGAACACCATGTGCCGCTCGATCGCGCCGGTGGCAAGTACCACCGTCTTGGCACGGACCTGCCACAACCGCTCGCGCGGTGCATGACGGCCGGGCTTGGCGACATGGTCGGTTACGCGTTCGACGAGGCCGAGGAAATTGTGGTTGTAGTAGCCAAAGGCCGTGGTGCGGGTCAGCACCGTGACATTGGGCATGGCGGCAAGCCGTGCTGCCGTTTCCTGCGCCCAGTCATAGCCGTTCGCGCCGTTGACGGTTGCACCGGTGTCGTGGTGGAAGGCACCGCCGACTTCCGGCTGCTCGTCGACCAGCATGACCTCGGCGCCGGCTTCCGCGGCGGCAAGGGCAGCAGCAAGACCGGCCGCTCCGCCGCCCACCACCATCACGTCGCAATGCGCATAGCGGTTGGCATAGTGGTCCGGATCGGCTTCGGTCGGCGCCACGCCGAGGCCGGCGGCGCGACGGATGAAGGGTTCGTAGAGGCCATGCCAGGCGGCCCGCGGCCACATGAAGGTCTTGTAGTAGAAGCCGGCGGCAAAGAACATCGAGAAGGTATCGTTGAGCGCGCCGATGTCGAAGGAGAGCGACGGCCAGCGGTTCTGCGAGCCGGTCTTCATGCCGTCGAAGACTTCCTGCACGGTCGCCCTGACGTTCGGCTGGCGACGGGCACTGTCACGCGACACGTCGAGCAGCGCGTTCGGCTCTTCCGGGCCGGCGGTCAGGATACCGCGTGGACGGTGATACTTGAACGAGCGGCCGGTCAGGTGAATGCCGTTGGCGATCAGCGCCGAGGCCACCGTGTCGCCTTCATAGGCGCTGTAGGTCTGGCCGTCGAAGGTGAAGCGCGCGGTGCGGGCGGGCGTCAGGCGGCCCTTGCCGGGGATGCGATTGGCAGCACTCATCTCTTCGCTCCCGTCTCGATACCAGATGCTGCGAGCAGTTCCGCATCGGGCATCGGCTCTCCGGCCTTGTAGGTGAAATGGATCTTGTCGCTGACCGTGTCACGCGCCGCGTTGAAGAAGCGGCCACAGCCATGGATATGCCGCCAGCGCTCGAAGATCAGGCCCTTCGGATTTTCCCGCAGGAAGAAGAAGTCGGCGAATTCCGCGTCGGAAATCTCGGCGATATTCGTCGGCCGCGCGATATGGGCCTCACCGGAGCCGCGGAATTCGAGCTCCGAGCGGTCTTCCTCGCAATAGGGGCATCTGATCTGGAACATGAGCTTAGTGTCCCTCCACTTTGGGAAAGTCGTCCGGCAGCGACGCCAGAAGGTGAAGCAGTGTGTCCGGTGCCTCGAGTTGCGGCATGTGGCCGACACCGGAGAGTGTAGAAAAGCCGGAACCCGGCAGTCTGGTAGCGAGCGTCCGGCCGCGATCGACCGGGATCCAGGGATCGTCCTCGCCCCAGATCACCGTCACGGGGCAGCGGATATCGCCAAAGCGGTCGGCGATCTCGTCGGTGTAGCGATCGTCGGCCTGGGCGAACTGGCTGTAGAAGCTTGCCTGCCCCTCCGCGCCCAGCCACGGGGCCACCAGGGCCGCAAGATCGTCACTGTCGAGATCATTCACCAGCGCGCCCTTGATATAGGCTTCGACGACCGCCGCATGGATGTGCGGCGGCAGCCCGGTGAAGGCATCCCGATGGCGACCGACATGGTCGAAAAAAGCCGATCCCCAGGGACTCAGCGCCACCACATTCATCAGCAGCAGGCTGTCGAAGTCGCAGCCATGCAGCAGATGTGCGCGAAGCGTCACCGCCCCTCCGAAGTCGTGGGCACATACCAGCGGCGAGGCCAATCCCCAGACCGACAGCATTTCGGCAAACACCGCACCCTGCACATCGAGCGAGGTCGGCTGGCCGGCGGTCTTGTCGGACCGGCCGTAGCCCGGCATGTCGAACCAGTGGACTTTGTAAAACGGGCTGAGTGCCGGGATTACCCGGTGCCAGGAAAAGGACGACCAGGGCCAGCCATGCGCCAGCACCAGCGGCTGGCCGTCACCGGCCGAGCCCCAGGCTACACTGCCCGCGGCAGTTTGCGCCCTGTTGTCCACATTCCAGCTCATCGGTCAGCCCGTATCCTCAGTGCGCGACGGCGGCAGCCGCCGCCTCGTCGATCAGCCGACCGGTGTTGAAGCGTTCCAGCGTCAGACCCTGGGCCAGCTTGTGCGGCTCGCCGCGGGCGATCAGGTGGGCAAAGAGATTGGCCGAACCCGGCGTCGCCTTGAACCCGCCCGTACCCCAGCCGGCATTGACGAACAGGTTCTGCACAGGCGTCACGCTCTGGATCGCCGAGCGGTCCGGCGTGTTGTCGGTGATCCCGCCCCACTGGCGCATCATCTTGACGCGGCGGAACATCGGGAACAGCTCGCAGATCGCATCCAGCGTGTGGGTAATGATCTGGATGCCGCCGGTCTGCGAATAGGAGGTGTACTGGTCGGTGCCGGCACCGATCACCAGTTCGCCCTTGTCGGACTGCGAGATATAGGCATGCACGGTGTTCGACATGACGACACAGGGGAAGATTGGCTTCATCGGCTCCGACACCAGCGCCTGTAGCGGATTGGAATGCAGCGGCAGCTTGACGCCGGCCATCTCCATGATCACCGAATTGTGGCCCGAGGCCGAGACCCCGACTTTGCGCGCACCGATATAGCCCTTGGTCGTGTCGACGCCCGTCACCTCGCCGTTCGGTCCGCGGCGGATCGCCTTGACCTCGCAGTTCTGGATGATGTGCACGCCGCGATCGGAGGCCGCGCGGGCATAGCCCCAGGCGACCGCGTCGTGGCGGGCCGTGCCGCCGCGGCGCTGCAGCGCAGCCCCGTTGACCGGATAGCGGGCGGACGCCGAGATATCCAGCGGCCGGCAGAAGTCCTTCGCCTGCTCGGGCGTCAGCCATTCATTGTCGATGCCATAGAGATTGTTGGCATTGATGTGCCGCTTCATCGACTGCTTGTCGTGGATATTGTGCGACAACATCATCACGCCGCGCGGCGAGTACATGACATTATAGTTGAGATCCTGGCTGAGGCCCTCCCAGAGCTTCAGCGAATGCTCGTAGATGTCCATGCTCTCTTCATAGAGATAGTTGGAGCGGATGATCGTGGTGTTGCGGCCGGTATTGCCGCCGCCGATCCAGCCCTTCTCGATCACCGCGACATTGGTGATGCCGTGTTCCTTGGCGAGATAATAGGCGGCCCCCAGGCCGTGCCCGCCACCCCCGATGATGATGACGTCATAGGACGACCGTGGCTCGGGCGATGCCCACTGCGCGCCCCAACCTTTGTGGGCTCGCAGTGCCTCGCGCGCGACGGCAAAAACCGAATATTTGCGCATTAGCCTGACAACTCCTCATGTTCCGGCACTTGGGTATGGTTTAAGCAGTCGCAAATCAAGCACTGCGGCGAAGTCTCTTTTGCGACGCATTTTGCGCCGTGTTTCGACACGCCCCGGATTTATGCCGCAGCCATGCATTTTTTCCCGCCACACGCACTGGCGCATATGGACTTTGCCGGGATGTTCTGCTATCCCGCGTGCCAAATCGCCTGGCCTCATGGCCTTGCGAGTGGAATCTCTGCTTTCCGCTGAACCGATCAAGTCTGCGGATACCAACTCGAACAAACCAAAGGAACGGGATTAAGACGTGCAGGTACTTGTCCGCGACAACAACGTTGATCAGGCGCTCCGCGCTCTCAAGAAGAAGATGCAGCGCGAAGGCATCTTCCGCGAAATGAAGATGCGCGACTATTATGAGAAGCCTTCTGAAAAGCGTGCACGCGAAAAGGCTGAGGCCGTTCGTCGGGTCCGCAAGCTGGCTCGCAAGCGCGCCCAGCGCGAAAGTGGCGTCGGCACGGTTGCCCGCGCACGTTAATTGCCGTCTTTTAGACGTTTTCCGATGATCAAAGGGCGGATGCGACTGTTCGCACCGCCCTTTTTCAATGCCTCAAGAGAGATATGCCACTTGGCCCCCAGTCACAGGACGGAGAGCGCGCATTCCATGGGTTTGAATATGCTGACCTCGTTGACCGAAGCCCGCCGCGCAGACACCACGCGCAGATACCCCCTCCCCTTGCTGGCAGCGGCACTGGCCGCCACCGTCGCCCTTGCCGGGTGCCAGTCGACCCAGAGCAACGACCTCATCCGCATCGACACCGCCCAGGGCTCCAAGGAGAACATCTCCTCGCTGACCGGCGTGATCGAGGCCAATCCGAGCGACCCTGAAGGCTATAACGTCCGCGGCTCGGCCTATGGCCGTGCAGGCGAGTTTTCCAGAGCGGTCGACGACTTCAATACCGCCTTGCAGCTGAACCCGCGCTTCTACCAGGCCTATGCCAACCGCGCGCTGGTCTACCGCAACATGGGCAAGCAGGTCGAAGCGGCCAACGACTACAATGCGGCGCTGAAGATCAATCCGAACTATGACGCCGCCTATATCGGCCGCGGTAATCTCTACCGCCAGGCCGGACGGACCGACGAGGCCTTCCGCGATTTCGACCGCGCGATCCAGCTCAACACGACGGACGGGCGCGCCTATCACAATCGCGGGCTGATCTATCAGCTGCGTGGCCAGCACGCCAAGGCGATCGAGGACTTCTCCAAGGCGATCTCGCTCGCACCCAGCTCGCCGGCGCCCTATAACGGCCGCGGCGTCTCGTATGTCGCGCTGAACCAGGACGACAACGCCTTCGCCGATTTCAACCACGCGATCGAACTCGATCCGAAGATTGCCGAATCCTGGGCCAACCAGGCGCTGATCTATGAGCGCCGGGGCGACAAGGCCAAGGCATCGAAGTCCTATCGCCACGCCCTCGGCCTCGACCCGAAATACGGCCCGGCGCAGCAGGGTCTGGCCCGCCTCGGCAGCTGAGCTCGCGGCAAAGCCTGTCGCTGAAAGACAAACGGCCCGCGCAAGCGGGCCGAACTGTATGGAGCCTATGGTGAAGCGGTTGGGCTCAGCGCAGCATGAAAACGCCGATCACCGAGAACACGATGAAGGCGGCGACGCCACCGATCGCTCCACCGGCCGTGAAAAAGCCCGCAGCCATGCCGATCATCAGAGCGACCAGAATGGCCGTGCCGTATTTGGCAGCGGCGATGAACTGGTTATAGGTGCGCTCATGCTCCGCATAGTCCATTTGCGCACCGGTTTCGACCGGACCCGTGTGATGTTCGCTCATGCCTGCTCTCCCCTAGACGCGGACGACTGATCTCGCCCTGGCCAACCTCCTGAAGACGCCGGTATTCCCAAGCGTCCCTTGCCTTCCCAGATACACAAATCGACGCCGTAGCGCAATTGTCCTCGCTATCACCAGCGCCGGACGAGACCGAAGCCGTCAGAGAGAATGACCGATCGCTCAGGCGACATGGATGCCGCGCACGCCGTACTTGCGGCGCGCCTGTTCCACCAGATCCGCGATCCTGTCGCCCTGTATCGGCGTCGAATAGACGAAACCCTGCACGAAATCGGCGCATTTGTGCTTGTTGACCAGAGCCAGCTGATCCTCAGTCTCTATGCCCTCGACGACGATTTCAAGGCCGAGCCGGCGCGTCAGCTGGACGATCCCCTGCAGCAATTGCAGCCGGCGCGGCTGGTTGGCGATGTCGAGCACGAAGGAGCGGTCGATCTTGACGACTTGTGCCGGCAGCCTGTCGAGGTAGCTGAGGCTGGAAAAGCCGGTGCCGAAATCGTCGATGGCAATGGTGAGGCCATCTTCCTGAAGCCGGTCGAGCACGGCACGGGCCGTCGCGATCTCCTCCATCAGGCTGGTTTCGGTGATCTCGACGTGCAGCCTGGAGGCCGAAAGCCCGCTCGATGCAAGCGCGTTGCGGATGACCTCGACGATCCGCTCGTCGCGCAGGTCCTGGCTGGACAGGTTGACCGAGACCGACACCGGCTCCGGCCATGTCATGCAATCGCGGCAGGCCTGCTCCATCACGACGCGGGTGACGTCGCTGATGATGCCGATCTCCTCGGCAATCGGAATGAAGATATTGGGCGCAATATGGCCCTTGACCGGGTGATGCCAGCGCGCCAGCGCCTCGCAACGATCGATCCGCGTGCCGTCGGCGGTATAGACAGGCTGGTAGACGATCGTCAGGGCACCCTCAGCCACGGCCTGACGCAGATCATCCTCCAGTCGCTGGCGCTCGACATAGCGGGCATCGATGTCGCAGGTGAACATGGTCAGGCTGTTGCCGCCCCGCGCCTTGGATTCAAACAGCGCCAGATCCAGCCGACGCCGCCATTCCTGCTGGAGCAGACGGTCATCGTCTTCCGCCCCGACAAGGCCGCCCGCGCTGAATTTGACCCGCACCATGCTGCCCGGCAGATCGTAGTCCTGGCCAAGCGCCACGCGCAGGTCTTCCATCCTCGCGGTCAGGCCGTCCGCTCCACCGGGATCGAGCAGGAAGACGACGAACTGGTCGCCGACCAGCCGCGCGACGGGTGCGGACGGCAGCACCGACTTCAATCGCCGGGCAATCGCAATCAGCAGCTCGTCGCCGGTCAGATGTCCCTTCAGATCGTTGACATGGCGGAAGCCATCGACATCGAGGAGCATCAGTCCGGCCGCAGCCTCTCCGTCCGGATCTCCCATCCGATCGCCGACAAGCTCGATGAAATGGTCCCGCAGCGGCAGACCCGTCAGACTGTCATAGCGCACCATGTCGAGCACCCGGCGCTCGGCCGTAATGCGTGCGGTGACATCCTCGAAGATCAGCACGACGCCGCCTTCCGGGCGCCGGTTTGCCGAAAACTCGAGAATCAGCTCGTCGGAAATGTGCATCTGCACCCGATCCTGCGCACCACCGCCGAGGCTGCGAATCTGATCCAGCAGCACGTGCGACAGCGGCTCGGGGCCGGCGGCGTCGCGCGCACCGAATTCGAGCGCGACTTCCAGCGCGCAGCCTTGCAGCCGGTTGCGGTCGCCAAGGCGCAGCAGATGGCAGGCCTTGCGGTTGATCACCTGGATCCGGCTGTCCGGGTCCAGCATGATCAGCCCATGGGTCATGTTGTTCAGGGCCGTGTCGAAGCTGTCGACCATCTTCTTCATCTGGCGCGAAGCGATGACGTTTTCCGCCAGGAAGTCCCGCGCCGCCGCGGCCATCAACCGCGTGGTCAGAATGAAGGGCAGAAGCAGCAGGGACAGAAGGATCATATAGAGGTCACCGCTGCCCAGGGCGCCGACGATGATGGGCAGACAGCAGGCGAGGCATTGCAGGTCGACGGCGCGCTCAGAGCCGTAATTGCGCCCGACGATCGAGACCATAGATGCGAGCGTGACGGAGATGCAGGCCAGCTCGACGAAACTGTCGGCATAACCATAGACCGCATAGCCGCAGCCGATGCCGAGCGTCGCCGCGGTCAACGTGGCCCCGACGAGATAGCGACGCTCCCAGCGCCATGCATCGGCAGCAGTCGAGGCGGGTTTGTCGGCTCGACCGAAGCGCAGAAACACCTGCGCCCGGTAGAGGAAGATCGCCAGGATGGCGAAGCAGAGCGCGATGAAGAAGGGATCGGCGGTCTTGTGAAAGACGACCAGGTACACAAAGACATGCACCAGAACGCCGGTCAGCAGCGTCGCCCGGTTCGCAAACAGCGAACCCACAAGCGACTGGCGAACCTCCGGCGGCAATGCGTGATCGCTCCAGACCTTCATTGGTAGCCTCCCTGGGCCTGGAAAACGGAGAAGCGAACGAAACACATGCACAGGCGAAGTTAGTCCAGACTGAAATATAGCGCGGTTTAAAAGAACATCTGCAAGCAAAAGTGGAATATCCCTGCACCAGATCAACTGGGCAAGCAAAGGAAAGCTGGCGGGATCGTTAACCGGAGCCTAATCTCCAGGTTGCACTGCGCGCGACCGCACGCAAGCACTTGCTTTGCCATCACGAGCGACAGCTGCGCGCGAAAATCTGCTCAGGTGACTAATCGCTGCAGTGCATCCTCCAAAACCCCTTAAAACCCGTATGTCTGGCGGTTGCGCGGGGCACATCCATGTTCTATTGAGCGACGGGAAAAGGGAGAGCGCTCATGCGACTGTTGTTAATGGTGAGCCGGGTGATCGACACGATCAACGGCACGATCGGCAGATCGGTATCCTGGCTTCTGCTGGCGGCCGTTCTGGTCAGCGCCGGCAATGCGATCGTGCGCAAGATGTTCGACATCTCCTCCAACGCCTGGCTCGAACTGCAGTGGTATCTCTACGGCACGGTCTTCATGCTGGCTGCCGCCTATGCCCTGCTCCAGAACGAGCATATCCGCATCGACGTCGTCTCCGCCCACTGGTCCAAGCGCACCCGCGACTGGATCGACCTTGTCCTGCACATCATCTTCCTGGTGCCCTTCGCCTTCCTGATGGTCTGGCTCGCCTGGCCCTGGTTCTGGCTGTCCTTCCGCAGCGGCGAAATGTCGACCAATGCAGGGGGGCTGATCATCTGGCCGGCCAAGGCCATGGTGCTGATCGGCTTCATCCTGCTCTCCGCCCAGGCGATTTCCGAAATCATCAAGCGCGCCGCCATCATCGCCGGCCGCATCGAGGATCCGGAAGGCAACCAGCCGCACGCTTCGGTCGAGAAGGAACTCGTCTGACATGATCGACTTCATCGCCCACAACCTCGCCCCGATCATGTTCATCTCGGTGATGGCCATGCTGCTGCTCGGCTATCCCGTGGCCTTCACGCTGGCAGCCGGCGGTCTCATCTACTTCGCCGTCGGCGTCGAACTCTCGTCTATATCGCCGCAGATCAAGCTGTTCTGGCCGCTCCTGCAGTCCCACCCGGAACGCATCTACGGCGTGATGTACAACGACACGCTGCTGGCGATCCCGTTCTTCACCTTCATGGGATTGATTCTCGAGCGCTCCCGCATGGCCGAAGACTTGCTCGACACGATCGGCCAGCTGTTCGGTCCCGTGCGCGGCGGTCTCGCCTATGCGGTCATCCTCGTCGGCGCCCTGCTGGGCGCCACGACCGGCGTCGTCGCGGCCTCGGTGATCGCCATGGGCCTGATTTCCATGCCGATCATGCTGCGCTACGGCTATAACCGCCCGCTGGTTGCCGGCACCATCGCGGCTTCGGGCACGCTTGCCCAGATCGTGCCGCCCTCGCTTGTCCTGATCGTCATGGCCGACCAGCTGGGACGCTCGGTCGGCGACATGTATGTCGGCGCGCTCTACCCTGCCCTGCTGATCGTCGCCCTCTACTGCGCCTATATCTTCGCCATTTCGCTGGTCCGCCCGCAATGGACACCGGCCTTGCCGGCCGAAGCCCGCACGCTCGGCGGGGGGGTCACCTCGCTGCTGGTGATGCTGGTGCTCTCGCTCGTGCTGTATTTCGCCAGCTTCCACCTGCTGTTTGCCAGTATCGCATCGCCCGAATGGCGCCTGGTGGCGGCCCTCTGCTTCGCCGTGCTGATCGTCTATGTCGTCGCCATTGCCAACAAGGCGTTCGGCTGGTCGCTGATCTCGCGCCTCACCCAGCAGGTGATCATCGTCCTGATCCCGCCGCTGGCGCTGATCTTCCTCGTGCTGGGCACCATCTTCCTCGGCATCGCGACGCCGACTGAAGGCGGCGCCATGGGCGCCTCCGGTGCCCTGCTGATGGCGCTGGCGAAGCGGCGGCTGAACCTCGAGACGGTCAAGCACGCACTCGATTCCACCACGCGGCTATCCGCCTTCGTCATGATGATCCTGATCGGTTCGCGCGTCTTCGGCCTGACCTTCTACGGCATCAACGGCAATGTCTGGATCGAGGACCTGCTGTCGAACCTGCCGGGCCAGGAATACGGCTTCCTGGCGATTGTCACCATCGTCGTCTTCATTCTCGGCTGCTTCCTCGACTTCTTCGAGATCGCCTTCATCATGGTACCGCTGCTGGCGCCGGTGGCGGAAAAACTCGGCATCGATCTGATCTGGTTCGGCGTCATCCTCGGCATCAACCTGCAGACCTCGTTCCTCACCCCGCCCTTCGGCTTCTCGCTGTTCTACCTGCGCTCGACGACGCCGAGCGAGACATGGAAGGACGCGGTGACCGGAAAGATGATGGAGGGCGTACGCACCTCGCAGATCTACAAGGGCGTACTGCCCTATATCATCATCCAGGCGATCGTGATCGTCATCGTCATCGTCTTCCCGAGCCTGGTGACCCGCTACAAGGCCAACGACCCGGTCTTCGATCCGGCAGACGTGCAGATCAATGTTCCGGGCTTCGGCAGCGGCAATGGCCTGTCCCTGCCGCCGCTCGGCAGCGATGGCGCCAATCAGGACAATGGCGGCGGCAATGGTGCCGGTGCGCCGGCTAGCCCGTCGCTCGGCCTGCCGCCACTCGACTTCGGCGGTGCCGGCGGCGGCAATGCGGCCCCGGCCGGCCAGCCTGCCCCGTCCTTCGGCCTGCCGCCGCTGAAGCTCGACGGCCCCGCGTCGGCTCCGGATGCCGCAACGACGCCGACAGTCCCGCCGGATGCCCCGAAGGCAGCCCCCGACCTGTCGCAGCCGCCGTCGTTCAACTGAGCGACCGCGGCCGGCAGCCGCCACGACATCCGCAGCAGAATGGAAAAAGCCCCGGAGCATCGGCTCCGGGGCTTTCATCGTTCAGGTCAAATGATCGTCCAGTGCGTCAGATCTTGCCAGCGCGCTGCTGGATCATCATGAAGGTGTCATAGGTGTATTCACCGATCTGGGCCCAGAGATAGGCGTCCTTCTTGAACGCCAGCTGGTCGTCGTAGACCTTCTTGAAGCTCGCATTCTGCGACGACATTTCGGCATAGATGCCCATGGCCGCGTCGTAGCAGGCGCTCATGATTTCTTGGCTGAACGGACGCAGGACCGTGCCCTGGCCGACGAGTTCGCGCAGGGAACCGGGGTTCTTGGCGTCGTATTTCGCCATCATGTTGGTGTTGGCAAAGGCGCAGGCATCGGTCAGCGCGTCCTGATAGTGCTTCGGCAGCGCCTTGTATTTCTCCTGGTTGAAGAAGGCGTGAACCACCGGACCACCTTCCCACCAGCCGGGATAGTAGTAGTATTTGGCGACCTTGTTGAAGCCGAGCTTGGCGTCGTCATAAGGACCGACGAATTCGGCCGCGTCGATCGTGCCTTTCTCCAGCGCCGGATAGATGTCGCCGCCCGCCAGCTGCTGCGGCACGACGCCGACCTTTTCCATGACTTTGCCGGCGAGGCCGGCGATGCGCATCTTCAGGCCCTTGAGATCATCGACCGTGTTGATCTCGCGGCGGAACCAGCCGCCCATCTGCACGCCGGTATTGCCGGCCGGCAGCGCATAGAGGCCCTGCGTGCCGTAAAACTCGTTCATCAGCGTATTGCCGTTGCCCTGGTAGAACCAGGCATTCTGCATGCGCGCATTGAGACCGAAGGGAATGGCCGTGCCGATCGCATAGGTCGGATCCTTGCCCCAGAAATAGTAGGAGCAGGTATGGGCGGCCTCGACGGTGCCGGCGGCAACCGCGTCGACGGCCTGGAGGCCGGGCACGATCTCGCCTGCGGCAAAGACCTGGATGTTGAAATTGCCGTCCGTTGCAGCCTTCAAATGCTCGGCGACATCTTCAGCGCCGCCATAGATGGTGTCGAGCGATTTGGGGAATGACGAGGTCAGGCGCCAGGTGATCTTGGGGCTTTCCTGCGCGATGGCTGGTGCTGCCAGCACGGTCGATGCCGCGGCACCCGCACCCGCCACCCCTGCTTTTCTGATAAACGAACGACGATCCATGAATATCCTCCCTCATGATCTGACACTGCCGATGGCTCCTCCCGTCGGCGAGATGCAGCGAGCTAACCATGTTGCCTCAAGGCTTTCAAGCGGGCGAGCGTGGTGCATTAGACAAAAGACCAATAATATTGAGGGATAATATCGGGCAAGGACTGCGGCGCGAGATCGCGCTGCAGCACGCGACCGGCCAGCGCCCTGCGGATAGCCGTTGACTTGATCCGCGGCTTGGCCGCAAAAAGGGGCAAAATCCCGACTGGAGCCCCACTCGAAATGCCCAAGCCGATCATTGCCGTGCCTGCCGATGTCCGCGAACTCGACGGAACCCTCTGGCACGCCGCCCAGCATCAATATCTGAATGCAGCCCTGGTCGCCGCGGATTGCATGAGCGTCATCATTCCGGCCTTCGAGAGCGGCAATGATGCCGACGCGCTGCTCGACAGGGTCGATGGCCTGCTGGTCAGCGGATCCGCTTCCAACGTCCATCCCTCGCTCTACGGCGAGACCTCCGACGAGGGCCGCGACGGCCCCTTCGATCCCGGCCGGGATGCCACCAGTCTCGAACTCATCCGCCGCGCCCTCGCCCGCGGCATTCCCGTGCTCGCCATCTGTCGCGGCATCCAGGAGCTGAACGTCGCGCTCGGCGGCACGCTCGCCCGCGAGATCCAGGAGCAGGAGGGCAAGTGGGATCACCGCAAGCCTGATACGCAGAGCCGTGACGACGCCTTCGCCATCCGCCAGGAGGTGGTGATCGCCGAGGGCTCCTGCATCGCCCGCTATCTCGGCGCCGGCCGCGTTGCCGTCAATTCGCTGCATCGCCAGGCGATCGGCGCGGTTGCCCCCGGTCTTGCGGTCGAAGCGGTCGCAGACGACGGCACCGTCGAAGCCGTCTCCGTCATCGGTGCCAAGGGCTTTGCCGTCGGCGTGCAGTGGCATCCGGAATACTGGGCCGAGACCGACCAACCCTCCCGCAAACTGTTCGAAGCCTTCGGCGAGGCAGCGCGCGCGTATGCCGAGGGCAGAACCTAGGCTCGGATCATGTTGGATCCCAGCCAGTCGAGAACATTCAGCGGATCGCGATCCGGCGGGAAAACCGGATAGAACACCGCCGAGACGGTGCCGTCCTTGACGATCATCGTCAGGCGTTTCAACAGGGTCTGGCCGCCCGCCGCAAAGCTTGGAAGTTGCAGGGCGCGGGCAAAGGACAGGTCACGATCCGACAGCAGCGGGTAAGGCAGATGCAGTCTCTCGACCGCTTCCCTCTGCCAGTCGCCGTCCTGGACCGAGACGCCGAAGAGATGGTCGGCACCGGCCGCCTTCAACTCGGCGAAGTGGTCGCGGAACGCGCAGGACTGCGGCGTGCATCCGCGCGCGCCGGCAATCATCTCCCACCCCCGCGGCTGGTCGACACCGGGCTGAGCCGTCATAGGATAGACGTAGACGACGCTGAGACCGGCGAGCGTGGAGAGGTCTACCCTGTCTCCCGAAGTCGATGGCAGGGTCACCGAAGGCAACCGCATGCCGGCGAGATGACGCGCGGCCCCGTCATCCGTCGGCACCGGAAGCGCGGACCAGTCGACCACCCCGCTCATGGTGTTATTTCACCGGCGTTTCGGCAACCGGGGTCACCGGCTTGCCCTTGTCGAACCAGGACATGAGATTGTCCGCCACCAGGTCGGCCATGGCGTTGCGGGTCGGCACCGAGGCCGAGGCGACATGCGGCAACAGGGTCGCATTGGCAAGCGGCATCAACCCCTTCGAGACATGCGGCTCGTCGTAGAAGACGTCGAGACCGGCAGCCGCGATCGTGCCCTTTTCCAGGGCGGCGATCAGGGCGTCCTCGTCGACCGACCAGCCGCGGCCGACATTGATCAGCACGCCGTTGTCGCCAAGCGCCGCGAGGATTTCGGCATCGATCACCTTGTGGGTCTCGTCGGTCTTCGGCACGATGCAGATCAGGGTATCGACGCTTTGCGCCAGCTCCTTCAAGGAGCCGACATAGGTATAGGACACATCCTTCTTGGAGCGGGTGTGATAGCTGATCTTGACCTTGAACGGTTCCAGCCGCCTGGCGATTTCCTGTCCGATCCGCCCGAGCCCGTAAAGACCGACATGGCGATCCTTCAGCGACAGCGGCGACAGCGCAAACGGGCCCTCGCTCTCCCATTTTCCGTCGCGCAGCCAGGTCTCGGCGGCGTAGAAGCGGCGCACCGTGTTCAACAGCAGCGCGATCGTGGTGTCGGCGACCTCGTCATTCAGCACATCCGGCGTATTGGTAACGACGATGCCGCGTTTCGCTGCGGCGGCGACATCGACCCCGTCATAACCGACGCCGAAATTGGCGATGACCTCCAGGTTCGGCAGCGCTGCCATCAGCGTTTCCGAGACCGCACCGGCCACCGCGATGGCGCGCACGGTCGCCGCCTGTTCATCGCTCAAGGCCGGATCGTCGCCGACCGGTACCTGCAACACATCGAACTGGCCCTGCAGGCGCTCGAGAACGCGCGGATGGATCTTCCCTGGAACGAGAACGGTCGGCTTGGTGTCGGTCACGGTGATTGCCTTTAGCGGTTGAGCGGCTCGGTCGACTGACGGATCCGCATTTCGGGCTTGATCAGATGGATACCATCGGGATCGTGATTGCCCGCCAGCTTATCCAGAAGCGCGCGCGCTGCAAGCCTACCGACCTCTGTCTGGCCGTTGGCGACCGTCGTCAGTGAAGGCGTCGCGATCGAGGCCTCTTCCAGATCGTCATAGCCGGTGACCGAAATGTCGTGGCCGGGCACCAGCCCGGCGCGGGCAATGCCGTTCATCAGGCCGATCGCCACGAGATCGTTCCAGCAGACGGCGGCCGTCGGCTTCTGGGCAAGCGAGAGGAAGTTCACCGCCGCCTCGAACCCGCCCTGCTTGGTGCGCGGCCCCTGGATCCGCAGGTCCGGATCGACCTCGATGCCGGCCTTGCGCAGCGCGTTCACATATCCCTGGTAGCGATCGCGTCCCGTCGAGGTCTGGTCGGTGCCGCCGATAAAGGCAATGGCGCGATGGCCCAGGCCGATGAGATGATTGGTGGCAAGCGAGATGCCATAGGCATCGTCGCCGCGATAGGTCGGCAGGTCGAGACCTTCCATCGATCGGGCCACCAGAATGGCCGGCATGCCGTTCTGCTCGGCCAGCATCACGTCCTCGTCCGGCGTGCCGATGGCCGGCGACATGATCACGCCGTCGCCGCCGAGCTGCAGCAGGGTCTCGATGAAATTGCGTTGTTTTTCGACCGAATCGTAATGGTTGGACAGGATGAAGGTATGCCGGCTGCGGTCGAGTTCGCTCTCGATTGCCTTCAGGATCTCGCCGTAGAACGGGTTCATGATGTCGTGGACCACGACGCCGATGATGCCGGAGCGCGAAGTTCGCAAGGATGCGGCGCGGCGATTGTAGATATAGCCGAGCGTGCGGGCCTGTTCCTTGATCCGCTCGCGGGTATCGACGGCCACCAGCGGGCTGTCGCGCAGGGCCAGCGATATCGTCGCCGTCGACAGTCCGAGCGATTCCGCGATGGTGGAAAGCTTGATCTTCTGCGCCACATGTCCTCCCTGCCGGGCCCTCACCCGGCGGCACGCCCCTCAGTTAAATTTTTTAATTAAACAATTTAACCCGGATATGCAACAGGCAGGCCGCGGCCGCTGTGGACGGCTGGAACATTCAGCCGTCCGAAGCCCGCCCGTCGAGGAGATTGGCATCCATCGACTTCAACAGCTTTACCAGCGTGCGCACGTCCTTGCCGGAAAAGCCCTTGACGGCGAGCCGATTGCACTCCTCCGTGGCGGCCTCGATATGGGTCAATGTCGCCTCGCCCGCCGCCGTCAGGTAGACCTTGGTCAGCCGCCCGTCGGCGCTGTCGTCGCGCCGCTCGACGAAGCCCTGCGCCTCCAGCCGGTGGATCGTGCGGGTCATCGTCGGCGCCTTGACGCCCAGCCGGGCGGCCAGCGCGCCGGGCGTCATGCCGTCGGCGCCGGACAGTGCATGGATGACCCCGTCCTGACCGGCATAGAGCCCGCATTCGGCAAGGTTGCGCGACAGTTCGGTGCGCACGGAGCGGGCCGCCTGGACGATGGCCGGCGCCAGCTCGCGAAGCGCATCCTCGGATGCCTCCTTCTTGCGCGCCTTCACCTTCTTGTCGGCGTCCTTCTTCTCGGCGCCGGACCGCTCGCCCGCCTTGAGCTTGTCGTCCTTGTTCTTTTTCGCCATTGTCGCCCCGCCGAACCTCAAGCCTCGTTCCCCCATCCTTACGACACGGGGCAAGAGCTCGTCAAAGCAGGAGAACAGGACTTTTCATGACGCGCCCCGCCCGCCGCTTCGAAGACAACGACCCGTCGCTCAGCCCGGAGGACCGGCGGACCTGGATCGCCGTCCTGCCGCTCGGCGCCCATGAACAGCACGGGCCGCATCTGCCGTTCGAAACCGACACGCTGATTGCCGCCGGCATTGTCGACCGGCTGCTGGGTGCCCTGCCCGCTGCGCTGCCCGTCACCTTCCTGCCGGTCGAACCGATCGGCTATTCGATCGAGCATATGGATGTCGAGGGCAGCCGCAGCCTCGCCTTCGATGCCGCCGTCTACCGCTGGCTGACGATCGCGGGCGAACTCTCCCGCCAGGGCGTCCGCAAGCTCGTGCTGCTCAACGCCCATGGCGGCAATTCCCCGCTGCTGACAATCGTCGCGACCGAAGCCCGCGTGCAGTTCGACATGCTCTGCGTCGCCACCAGCTGGACCCGCTTCGGCCAGCCTCAGGGTTTCATCGCACCGGACAAGAAGGCGATCGACATCCATGGCGGCGACATCGAGACTTCGGTCATGCTGGCGCTCTGCCCCGAGAGGGTCGACATGGCGAAGGCTGCGGCCTTTTCCTCCCGTCAGGCGGATTTCATCCGGGATTTCACGCATCTGCGCGCCTATGGCCCGCATGCCTTCGGCTGGAAGATGCGCGACCTGAACGACCACGGCGTGGCGGGCGACGCCTCCGCCGCCACGGCTGAAAAGGGCGAACAACTGCTCGCCCACGCGGTTGCCGGGATCTCCGACCTGCTGGAAGACGTTGACCGCTTCGATCTGTCGCTGTTCGACCGGACGCGCTCAGGCCTCTAGCAGATCGTCGATCCGGCGACGCCAGAATGCCATGGCCCGTTCCTCGTCGCGCAGATCCACCGCATAGTCGTGCCGCAGGGCATAGAGCAGCGCCTCGATCCGTACAGGGTCCGCCGGCAGCACATCGGGCAGGAAAAGCCGGTTGAAATCGCCGGGACGGCGGACCTGAAAGGTCGCCGCCTGGTATTCGGCGCGGCCGAAGGTATAGACCGGCCGGCCATGCAGCAGCGCTTCGGCACCAACCCCGGAATTGGTGACGCAGACGGCGCAGGCATTGGCAATCAGCGGATGGATCGAACCAGTCGCGACCCGGAACCGGCCGTGGCGCGCGCCCCTTCGCAGCACATGGGCGACGGCGACAGACCGGCAGAGCGGGTGGCGCTTGACCACCAGATCGATGCCCCGCGCGGCACAGGTGTCGGCCACCTCCTGCAGCATGTCGAACATGTGCAGGCTCGCCTGACGCTGGACGGCGTCGTCCACGACCTGCAGGGCGACGAAGACATAGGGGCGGTCGCGCAGGGAAAGGTCCGCAACGATATCGGGTTGATCGTATTTCGACAGGTTGCCGGCAATCAGCCGCGCTTTTTCCTCGGCGATAAAGACCTCGACCGCTTGCCGGTCGAAGGCATCCGCCTCCGGCAAGGGTCGGTCGGCAAAGCTGGCCCAGCCGGAATAGCCGCCGGGGTCGCCACTGAAATACTGGCGCCGGTCGCTCTCCTTGATGTGCAGGCCGCGGCGATCGGACCCGACGGTATGATAGGCGATATACGGCCCCTCGCCTGCGAGCACGCCGTGCTTGGCAAGCCTCGCCCTGATCGTCACCGGCACGCCCCGCTCGGCGAGCACCGTCAGCATCTGGCGAAAGGCCGTGCGGATATCGCTGCGAAAGCCCGGATAGTCGCGGATATTGCTGCGGAAACCGGGAACCGGGATATGGACGACGACGGTGCCGGCACGCTCCGGCGTCGGCTGGCCCTCGATCCGAGCCATCAGGCTCCCATGCGCGGCCTGCAACACGCCGAGCCAGTCAGCGCATTCGGCCTTCAGGTCGGCAAGCCGCTCGAGCAAGTCATGGGCCGCCTGCGAATTATCCACCAGCAATTGCTCGGCCACACGGCGGGCAGCGGCGAAATCCATCAGCGAGACGTAGAAGTCGAACAGCATGACGGTGGCCGCCAGCCCGCGATCGAGCCTGGCTTCCAGCCGACCTGCGTCCTTCAGCGCCCGCTGCATCGCGATCCGGAATGCCCGTTCGTCGCCCATGCCTTCGGCCAGCATCGCCACATCGCGCGCCATGCCGATCATGATACCCGGGTAGAGCGTCATGACCATTCTGCCGAGCCGGATGAGATCGCGCTGCTGGTGGTCGTACTGGGCCGGATCGTGGCGCAGGGATGAAGAGAACCGGGTCCAGGCCAAAAGCGCCTTGACCCCGTCGCGACGGCCGGCAATGCCCTCGCCGAGGCGTTCGGGCAGACCTGAAAGACCCTGGAGAAAAGACGCGATCGGCATGAACCTGCCTGCATTTGCACCCGGCCGGCGACCGCAGATGCCCGGTTTCCATTGCTGCGGGTGGTATGGCAAAGCCGGCACGCTGTCAAACCGGCCGAGCCTCTACCGATCCCTTGGTCGCGGTGTTTCAGAAACCCTTTGAACTCGTTCGCGGCTCAGCCTATATGGAGGTAACTGTGTAACACCGGCGTCCTTGAAGCGCCCCGTTCCCGTCGAGGTCTTTCCATGACTGAAACTTCCCCAAGCCCCATTCCCGTCACCGTGCTCACCGGCTATCTCGGCTCCGGCAAGACGACCCTGCTGAACCGCATCCTGTCGGAAAGCCACGGCAAGAAATACGCCGTCATCGTCAATGAATTCGGCGAGATCGGCATCGACAACGACCTCATCGTCGAGTCCGACGAAGAGATCTACGAGATGAACAATGGCTGTGTCTGCTGCACGGTGCGCGGCGACCTGATCCGCGTCGTCGAGGGCCTGATGCGCCGCCCCGGCCGCTTCGACGGCATCATCGTCGAGACCACCGGCCTTGCCGATCCGGTGCCGGTCGCCCAGACCTTCTTCATGGACGACGATGTGCGCGCCAAGACCGAGCTCGACGCCGTCGTGGCGCTGGTCGACGCCAAGCATCTGCCGCTGCGCCTGAAGGACAGCCGCGAGGCCGAAGACCAGATCGCCTTCGCCGACGTCGTCGTCATCAACAAGACCGACCTCGTCTCCCATGACGAACTGCACCAGATCGAGGACATCGTCCGCGCCATCAACCCGTCGGCGCGGATCTATTCGACCAGCCGTTCGGGCGTCGATCTCGCCCGCGTGCTGAACCAGGGTGCCTTCAACCTGGAACGGGCGCTGGAAAACGATCCGCATTTCCTCAGCCACGACGACGAGCATGTCTGCGGTCCCGATTGCGACCACGATCACGGGCACGACCATGCTCACCATCACCACCATGATCATGATCACCACGATCACGACCATGGCCACGATCATCACCATCACGATCACGGCCCGTCGGCGATCCACGACGTCACCGTCACCTCGGTGTCGCTGCGCGGCGGCGAGATGAACCCGGACCGATTCTTCCCGTGGATCCAGAAGGTGACCCAGACGCAAGGGCCCAACATCCTGCGCCTGAAAGGCATCATCGCCTTCAAGGGCGACGCCGAGCGCTATGTGGTGCAGGGCGTGCACATGATCATCGAGGGCGATCACCAGCGTCCGTGGAAGGATGGCGAGAAACACGAATCCCGCCTCGTCTTCATCGGCCGCGAACTCGACCGCGAAAAGCTGGAAGCCAGCTTCAAGGCCTGCGAGGCAGCGGCATGAGGCTTGACGGCATGATGCAGACTGCAAGCCATGGGACTTTTCGTGAGGCGCGCGCCTGATGCCGTCGGTTGCTCCCTTCGACATCGACGGCCACATCCTGAAGACGGCTTTCCTCGGCGACGTGCCGGTTTTTGCCTCCGCTGCCGGCACCATTCACCGCCTGGAAGGCGGTGAAAGGGTCACAGAGGCGCATAATGGCCTGCTGGCCTGCGTCAAGGATACCGCCAGCGATACGCTGGTGACCGGCGGCGAAGACGGCAGGGTCTGCCGCGTCAAGGCCGACGGCAGCGTCGAGCAACTGGCCGAGGTGCCGCGCAAATGGATCTCGGTGGTCGAGGCCGGTCCGCAGGGTGCGGTCGGCTATGCGCAGGGGCGCACCGCCTATGTCCGCCTTGCCGACGGCACGGTCAAGGAATTCACCGAAGCGCGCACGGTCGAAGGCATTGGCTTTGCGCCGAAGGGCATGCGCATCGGCATCGCCCGCTATAACGGTGTCTCGCTGCATTGGGTCGGTGTCGCCGGCGCGCCCGTCGATCTGGAGTGGAAGGGCGCCCACACAGGCGTCACCTTCTCGCCGGACGGCCGTTTCGTCGTCACCATGATGCAGGAAAACGCCCTGCATGGCTGGAAGCTCGACAGCAAAGCCGGCGCCGACAGCCGCCATATGCGCATGACCGGCTATCCGGCCAAGGTGAAGTCGCTCTCCTGGTCGCCGAAGGGCCGATGGCTTGCCTCCTCCGGCGCCCCCGCTGCCATCGTCTGGCCGTTTGCCGGCAAGGACGGCCCGATGGGCAAGGCGCCGCAGGAACTCGGCACGCGCTCCAATATCCTCGTCACGGAAGTCGCCTTCCATCCGGCGGAAGAAGTGCTCGCCATCGGCTTTATCGACGGCATGGTGCTGGCCGTGCGGATGGCCGATGGCAAGGAAGCCCTGATGCGCCGCCCCGGCAAGGGCGCCATCACCTCGCTTGCCTGGAACGCCAACGGCAAGCTGCTGGCCTTTGCGTCCGAAGCCGGCGATTGCGGCGTGGTCGATATCGCTGCCTGAGCCAGCATTGCCCTTGATCTTGAACCAGAAGAGGCCGGGATCGATCCCGGCCTCTTGTCGTCTGGCATGGGGTCCGGTGGCCGGACCAGGATGAAGCGTGGCGTCTCCCCTTCGCCACGTCTCAGGTTGGCGCCTAGTGGTGGCGCTTCTTCTTACCCTTCGACCCGTGATCGTCATCGCCGCCATTCAGGATGCCGACGCCGGTCGAATTGCCGCTCAGGATGCCGCTCAGCACCGAGGTATTGTTTCCGCTGAGGATCGCATTGCCGTTGAGGATGCTGTTGCGATCGACGTTGACGTTCGGCGAGACGTTGATCAGCGAGCTGCCGGAAGACGAGCCTCCGAACATGCCGGCATGGGCCGGGGCCGCGCAGACGACGGATGCGAGAACGAAGCTGACTGTGGCGAGTTTGGCGATCATGGTATTTCCTCCTCTGAAGTGTCGTATCCCCTCTGGATACACGTCGAAGAATATCGTTAGCGATTTCTTATTCAAGCAAAGTCGAATGTTATAATAAACCGTTAACACTAACGATTAAAATGCCGTTAAAACTGTACTTGCCGTCGCTAAGGTGCTGAGCAAACGACATAAAATGGACAGACTCAGCAAAACAGTCCGTTAATGAATAAATTTTAGCATTTACTTCATTAGTGGAGGCAAAGGATGCGCAAGTTAACCCGATTGATAGCCATGGCAAGCGGTATGGTCGTTGCGACAGCCGCAGGCGCTGCCGAGACGGTCGTCGACTACAAGGGGGAGCAAGGCTATCACAGCAACCTGTTCGACGGCCCGGAGCGGCTCGATGGCTATGTTTTCGTCGGGGAGGTCGCGCTGCGGGGCACCCAGTCCTTTGATGGCGGCACCGCCAGCCTGCGTCTGTCGCACCTGGAAAGGCGCATGCCACGCTACCGTTTCGCCGATACGCACGAAACGGTAGCGGAACTCGGCTTGGCCGTCGACGCGACCGAGACGACGCAGTGGACCATCGAGCTGCGCGGCAGTCGCTCCGAGACCGGAGATCTGCTGGCGCTGGTTTCGACTGTACCGCTCGGATACCGCAACACCAGCTACAGGCTGCAGGGCGGTGCAGGTGTGACGACCACGCAGTTCGGCGGCTCGACCAGCCTCACGGCGAAGCTTTCCGGCGAGCGCAACGGCAAGGTCGATTTCAAGCCCGACCTGCTGCTGCCGGCCCGGCTTGATGCCGACGAGGCGCTGCTGGACGTGATGGGCAAGCACGTCGTGGCGCTGCTCGGCGGAGAAGCGGGCGTCGCGATCAATTACCGCCGCCTTTTCGTGCCCGAGGACCAGCGCGATCTCTATCTTCGCTATCCCGCTTCCGCCCTTCGCGGCACCATCGCCTACGGGCGAGAGGTCGGCCACGGGATCACCGCGCTGGTCGAATTCGGAGCCACGGCATTGGCTGGTCCGGATGTCGGCGCGTCCCTGCACCGCGCCCGCCCCTATCTGCGCACGGAGGTAGAATGGCAAATGGCCGACTGGCTGGCGCTCGGCGCCAGCTACCGGCAGGATTATGCCTTGAGCGATGTTGACGATCCGATCGGCGAGTTCGTCCGTCAGACCCAGGTCCTGGTCAGGACGAAGCCCGCAGAAGGGATCGGCTTCGACCTTGCCCTGGAGCAGCTACGACGGGACTGGATCTACTACGACTATGCGAGCAAGGACCGTTATCTGACGGCGACGCTGACCTTTGACGTCGGGCACGAGCGCAAGCTGGCACTGGAATATGTCCGCCGGCTGCATACCGAAGCGGACGCGGCAGAAGATTATGACGACACGAGTGTAGTTACCCGCTTAAGCGGCAGCTTCTAGCCGGCGCCTTTTTGCCAGCAGAGGCCAGTTCTCCCGAAAAAACAGAACCGGCCAGACTCCTCTCGGAGACTGGCCGGCTATGACATCGGGACCGTCGGGGGGCCCCGATTGGCAATCTTAGAACTTCACGCCGAGACCGACATTGACGACGTGCTGGGTAAAGTCGACATTGGTGCCGCCGATATCCTTGTCGCCGTAGTCGTTGTAGCGATATTCGACGCGACCGAACATGTTGTCGGTGAAGGCGTAGTCGACGCCACCGCCGATGGTCCAGCCGTTCATCATCTTGCTGTCCTCGCCGGCACCGGTGTCGAGCTTGGCATCGGTGGCCGTCCAACCGCCGGCTGCGAAGAGCAGCGCACGGTCGACTGCATAACCGACGCGGCCGCGGATGCCGCCGTTCAGGCCGGTTTCGAAATCGGCACCGGCAACGCTGTCGGAATTCCAGTCGTAGTCGAGGTTACCTTCGACACCGAGGATGACATTGCTGCCAACATCGAAGTTGTAGCCGACGAAGCCGCCGAGACGGCCGCCGTCGAAGTCGCCCGAGCCAAAGCCGTCGACGTCACCGTCGCCCCAGCCGTAGCCGCCTTCAGCACCGACATAGGCGCCGGCCCACGAGAACGTGGCGGGCGCTTCGACGGCAACCGGCGGAGCCGGCGGTGCTTCCATGACGACGTCTGCAGCGAAAGAAGTTGTCGAAGCGGTCAGCAGGATTGCGGCTGTGCCGAGAAGGATCTTGGTGTTCATTGGGTTACTCCCCATTGGGTCTTACTCATCAACGCTCCGTCCTGCGGAACGTCTGTGGCTATTCACGACCTCATAACTGTCGAAAGTGGGGCAATGTTTCCGTTGGTTCCCCTCGTTCGGCTCATCTCTCCGGCCACCGTGACAGTTATATCACATACCCATTGTGCCCAATCCGATCGGCGGATAGGCAAAAGCCCTTCCGAGTGAACGGAAGGGCTTGAATCTCTTGCGGAACTTTTCAGAAAAGCGGACGGCCGCGTCACGCGGCCCGGCGAGCCCGGTGGATGACGCCCGGACGCGACAATTTGCGCCCCGTCGGAACAATGACGCCGACGGCACCGTCGAGATGGCCGGCGGAAAGCTCAAGACCGAGGAACCGCTCACGGGCAAACGGGCCGGGCATGACGAGATGGCGTGCCTTGTCGGCAAAGAAGCCGAAGCGTTCATAATAGGCGGCATCGCCGACCAGCAGGACCGCGCCGTGGCCGCGCTTCTTCGCCTCGGTGATCGCAGCACGCATGAGCGCGGAGCCGACGCCCTTGCCTTCCAGCGCGGGATCGACCGCCAGCGGGCCGAGCAGCAGCGCCGAGACCGGCTCACCATCGGCGGTCACGCCTGCCTCGACGTTCCAGAGCCTGACGGTTCCGACCAGATGGCCTTTGGTGTCACGGGCGACGAGGGCCAGGCCCTCGGCCGGCAGACGGCCGCGGCGAATCTTTTCCGACGACTTCTTCTTGCGATCCGGCCCCATGGCGCGGTCCAGCAGGTTTTCCCGCGCGACAACGTCGGAAGGCGTCTCTGCATCGATGGTAAAGGTATGCGGCGCGAAAAATGCGCGCACGTTTTCAAGTACAGTGGCCATTCTGGGCCTCCGAAGCTGAAAAACCGTTCAAGCGGCTCTGAAATAAGGGGTGTCGTCGGCTCCGGCCCTTTCACGGACCGGAGCCTCAGCAATGTCAGATGACGTAGGACTTCAAGGGATCGAAACCGTTGAAGGCCACAGCCGAATAGGTCGTGGTATAGGCACCCGTCCCTTCGATCAGAACCTCGTCACCGATCGAAAGCGAGATCGGCAGCGGATACATGTTCTTCTCGTAGAGCACGTCGGCCGAATCGCAGGTCGGGCCGGCGAGAACGCAGGGCTCCATCTCGTCGCCGTCGCGCTCGGTGCGGATCGGATAGCGGATGGCCTCGTCCATGGTTTCGGCCAGACCGCCGAACTTGCCGATGTCGAGGAAGACCCAGCGATGGCTGTCATTGTCCGACTTCTTCGAGATCAGGACGACTTCCGCCTTGATCACGCCGGCATTGCCGACCATGCCGCGACCGGGCTCGATGATCGTCTTGGGCAGCTGGTTGCCGAAGTGCTTGCGCAGCGAAGACGCGATCGACTGGCCATAGGCCTCGGCCGACGGAATGTCGCGCAGGTACTTGGTCGGGAAGCCACCGCCCATGTTGACCATTTCCAGGTGGATGCCCTGCTTGGCCAGCTGTGCGAAGACGCGCTTGGCATCGCCGAGCGCCGCATCCCAGGCATCGACCTTGGTCATCTGCGAACCGACATGGAACGAGACGCCATAGGAGGTGAGGCCCAGCTGATGTGCATAGACGAGAACGTCGACGGCCATCTGCGGCACGCAGCCGAACTTGCGGCTGAGCGGCCATTCGGCGCCTTCGCCATCGGTGAGTACGCGGCAGAACACGCGGGCGCCGGGCGCTACACGGGAGATCTTTTCGACTTCCTCGTGGCTGTCGACGGCGAACAGGTCGATGCCGAGCGCATGGGCGCGGGCAATGTCGCGTTCTTTCTTGATCGTGTTGCCGAACGAGATGCGCTCCGGCGAAGCACCGGCGTCGAGCGCCATCTGCACTTCAGCGACGGATGCGCAATCGAAGTTCGAACCGAGTGAAGCCAGGAGCTTCAGGATTTCCGGAGCCGGGTTGGCCTTGACGGCGTAGTAGATCGCGCTGTCCGGCAGGGCGTGACGGAAGGCGTTGTAGTTCTCGCGAACGACGTCCAGGTCGACGACGAGGCAGGGGCCTTCGGGGCGACGGGTCTTGATGAAGTCGAGGATGCGTGCAGTGGTCATCGGTCTCAACCCTTCCAAACAGTAACGGCTGGAGTCTAGCGACTCCATGTGGACAAAGGACGACGAAAACCCGGCAGAAACCAGCAGGTGGAAACACTGGCATCGGCGAATGCTCGACGAATGAATTGGACCAACGCACGAGAACGTACGCATGTCCGCTTTGTCTGCCATGGATTGGAACGGGAGACCCGACCGCACTTCCGGCAATGATGGTGTGCCTCTTCAGTGACCCCGGCGGTTGGAATGCCGGAAGAGAACCAGAAAGGCCCGCACCGTCGTTGCTTCAAGATGTCCTCGCATATTCCAGTTGGCCGGAATAACGACTGGAGGGGTTAGTTCCAGGTACCTTACCGATTTCTCACCATTCGAGGATCGGCGGACACCCACAGGCACGTGCGACTTTGGGCAAGACGGGAGATAAGAATATTCGCCGTCACAATCAAGTGTTTTTTGCTTGCTCACTTGATTTTTTGGGTGAACGACGAAAGGATTTCGTTCAAGAAGTGTAGACAACCTGGAGACGGCCATGGACACGCTGACACGGATCAGAGCCTATATCGATGTCGTCGACGCGGAGGGCTTTTCGGCCGCCGCCCGCAAGACCGGCCGCTCGAAGGCGCTGCTGTCGAAATATGTGCGCGAACTCGAGGATGAACTGGGCACACTGCTGCTGAACCGCACCACGCGGCAGTTCTCGCTGACCGAGGCCGGTCAGCTCTATTACCGCAATGCCGCCGACATCCTGAAGGAGATCGACAGCCTTGCCGATCTCGTGCGCGAGAACAATACCGACCTGAAAGGCCGGGTAAAGGTCTCGGTGCCGCGCACCTTCATCGACGCGGAAGTGGGGCAGTCGCTGATCGATTTCGCCACGCAGAACCCGGACATCTCGCTGGAAATCCTGGCGGAAGACCGCTTCGTCGACCTGATCGAGGAAGGTTTCGATCTCGCCATCCGGATCACGCGGCTGGATGATTCGGGACTGATTGCCAAGAAGATCTCGGACTTCCGCGTCTTTGCCCTGGCCACCCCGGATTTCATCAGGAAACACGGCCCGTTCAAGCATCCGCAGGACCTTGCCCGCGTACCGGTCCTGGTCGACACCAATGCCCGCTCGCACAATTCGCTGCGCTTCGCCATGCCTGATGGCGGCGGGATATCGGTGGCCGTCCATGGCCCGATCGAGGTCAACAGCCCGCTTGCGACCCTGCGTGCGGCGCGCGCCGGCCTGGGTGTCGCGATGATCCCGGACTTCATCGCCCGCGCCTATATCGATTCGGGTGAACTGGTCTCGATCCTCGAGGAATTCCTGCCGACCGACCGGGGCATCTATGTGGTCTATCCGCATCGTCGCTATCTGCCGGCCAAGGTGCGGGCCTTTGTCGATTTTCTGCACGCCTGGTTTCGCAAGAACGCCTAGCCGCGGCCAGCCGCAATTTGGCCCGGTGACGCGGCTAACGACTACCCAATCGTCAAAGGAACCGCATTCGATCATGCTGAAGAAGTTCGCCGCCGCCGCCTGCCTGGTCCTGCTGGCCCCGGTCGCCGCGGCCGCCCATCCCCATGTCTTCATCGATGCGAAACTCGACGTGGTTGCCGGTCCGGACGGGACGATCAAGGATCTGAAAAACACCTGGCGCTTCGACGAGGTCTTCTCGTCCAGCGTGATCATGGACTTCGACACCAATATGGACCTGAAACTCGGGACCGAAGAGCTGAAGAAGCTGGCGGAGACGATCCGCGCGTCGCTTGGCGAATACGACTATTTCACCTTCGTCACCGCCAACGGCAAGCAGATCGCCATGGTCCCGCCCAGGGTGCTGACGGCCACCTATGCCGACAGCCGGCTGACCGTCTCCTTCACCATGCAGCCGAAGGCACCGCTGCCGCTGAAGGGACGCCTCTCCTTCGGCATCCATGATCCGACGCTTTACACCTCGCTCGACTTCAAGAAGGATGATGACCTGACCGCCAGGGGTGCCGGCTTTACGGGCTGCGCCCGCAAGGTCGTCCGCCCCGATGCCGACCAGGTGATCGCCCAGAACCAGACGAGCCTGACCGATGCCTTCTTCAACGATCCGACCGGCACCGACATGTCGAAACTGTTTGCCACCCGACTGGAGCTGACCTGCAAATGAGATTGCCGCCTCGCCTGCGCCTTGCCCTGATTGCAAGTCTCGGACTGGCGGTTTTCGCCGGCATCGCCCATGCCCGCTCGCCGCTCGGCGTCGGCACCGCCGAGCCCTCCTTCGACACCACCGGCCTGTTCGGCTCGTTGCTGGTCTGGGTCAATTATTATCAGCAGGCCTTCTATCGGCAGCTCACCGGTGCGCTGGTGGCGATGCGCCAGGATCCGGCCAAGCTATGGCTGCTGATCGGCCTTTCCTTTGCCTATGGCATTTTTCATGCGGCTGGCCCCGGCCACGGCAAGGCGGTCGTCTCCTCCTATCTGCTGGCAAACGAGACCCAGCTTCGCCGAGGCATCGCGATCTCCTTCATCGCCTCCCTGCTGCAGGCGGTCGTCGCAATCGGCGTCGTCGCCGGCGCCTATCTCCTGTTGCGCGGCTCCGGCATCACGCTGACGCAAGCGACCAATGCGATGGAGATCGCCAGCTACTGTCTCGTCATCGCCTTCGGCGCATGGCTGCTGGTGCGCAAGCTCAAGGGGCTTGTCTTTGTCCGCCAGGGAGATACGGCAAGCGCCCTGTTCGGCACGTCCGGTGTCTCCACCCGCACGACACAGGCGACCGGTCTCTCCTTCTCCGCCATCGAGATCGGTCATGACCATCAGGCTCTGCAGGCAGGTGCTGTCTGCGCCGATTGCGGCATGACCCATCTGCCCGATCCCTCGCTGCTGCAGGCCGATCGCTTCGGGCTTGGAGAAGTGGCCTCGGCCATCGTCGCCGTTGGCCTAAGGCCCTGTTCCGGCGCGCTGCTGGTGATGACGTTTTCGCTGCTGAACGGGCTTTATCTCGGCGGCATCCTGTCGGTCTTCGCCATGGCGCTCGGCACGACCATCACCGTCTCGCTGCTCGCCATTCTCGCCGTCGGCGCCAAGGGCCTTGCGACACGACTTGCCGGGCGGCAATCGAGATCCGGCGCCATGGTCGGCCACGCGATCGAGATCACCGGCGCGATCGCCGTGATCGCGCTCGGCACCCTTCTTTTGCTGGCCACGCTGAAGAACTGACCGGTCCTATCGACTGTTGTCGCGACGACGCTTGTAGATCGTCCTGACCCAGAAAATCAGGAAGAACGACAGAATGACGACCGCGCCGACGGTCGCGGCCAGAACCGGCGAATACTGACCGATCCAGAGGGTCAGGTTGGGCAGGAAATAGATCCCCGCTCCGACCACGAGGAGAATGACGGCTGCGGCTATCGCCGAAGAGCGGTCGTTGTTGGCGGGATCGCTCATGCGGCAGATCCCGCCATGCTGCTGCGGATATCATCCAGCTTGCGGATCTGCCGACCCTCGGCGTCAAAATTGTCCGGCGAGAGCCATGCCTCGAACACGGCCTTCAGCTGCGGCCATTCGCCGTCGATCATCGAAAACCATACGGTATCGCGGTTCTCGCCCTTGGAAATCATATGCTGGCGAAACACGCCTTCGAAGGTGAAGCCCAATCGGCGCGCGGTCGCCTTGCTCGGCTCATTGCCGTTGTGGCACTTCCACTCGTAGCGCCGGTAACCAAGCCCCTCGAACACATGCCGCGCCATCAGGTAATGCGCCTCGGTCGAGAGCGGCGAGCGCTTCATCGCGGCGCCATGGGCAACCGATCCGACCTCGACGACACCATTTGCCGGATCGGGCCGCATATAGCTCGCCATGCCCAGAATGTCGCCGTTCGCCTTGTCTTGGAAAACGCAGGTCACCCAGCCGAGCGTGTCGCGCGCACGGTCGAGCCAGTCGCCGAATGGCGCGGGTCCGGCAAAATGCGCCTGGGGGAAATATTTCAACAGCGCGTTGACCTCCTCGCCGCCGAGCGCGTCCCAGAGTGCCGACAGATGCCGTGCGCGATCGTAAGGCTTGACGGTCACGCGCCGTCCTTCGATCGTGACGGGCTTGGGCGCTTCCACCTTGTACTGGCTGAGATCGGACATCGGGTTACCTTTGGCATTGAAGTGCGCAAGGATTAGGCGAGCCCGCTTAGAAAGGCAACGAGACTCTCCGGCAAGCGCCCTGCGCCGTTCAGACGGCCTTGGTCTTTGCAGAAGCGACCGCCGCCTCGATATGATCGATCAGCGCATCCGGAAGACCGAGTCGGCCGGCCAGAAGATCGAGATAGCCGCGCTCCGCCCGGCTGTCGGGTTCGATCGTCAGCCGCGACGCCGTGTAGATCTCGACCTTCTGCTCTTCGGTGCGGGCAGCCGTTACCAGAGCATCGAGATCGATCGGATTGGCAAGCTCGGCTTCCAGGAACGCTTCCGCTTCCGCGCCGAGATCGACCGCATGCACCTTTTCCATGATCTGCTTGCGCTCGTCAGCGTCGATATGGCCATCGGCCTTGGCAGCGGCGATCATCGCCCGCACCAGGGTCAGGGCGAAATCGTTGGAAAATTCGCCCGACTGCGGATGGAAGGGTGATTCGGCTGGCGGCGGCAGAAGCTCGGGTGCGTTAGCGGGCGTTGCGGGCGCCGCCTGCTCGGGCATCTTGCCCGCCTTGTAGTTCTGGTAGGCGAGATAGCCGAGACCGGCGACGGCTGCGACACCACCAAGCTTCACCGCATTTTCGGTCAAGGACCGGCCGGTCTTGGTGCCGAGCAGCAGGGCTGCGATCGCGCCGGTCTTCCAGGGATTGTTGCGCGCCATGTCGCCCGCCTGCCCTGCCCTCTCCTTCACCGTGCCGGTGAGCCCCGGAATTTCCGAACCCAGGAACTGGTCGAGCAGCTTTTTCGCATCCAACATCGGTGCATCTCCCTCATTTAGCCGTGCTTCGACACAGATAGGAAGGCGGGCGGCAAATTCCAAAGGAAAGGCCGCCCCCCGAACAGGGAAGCGGCCATGCTATGTCGATGACGATGTCTGGAGAGTGCCTCAGGCCGTCAGCGCGAAAGCCTCTTCGGCCAGACGCGTGATGCCGTCCCAGTCGCCCCTGGCAACCAGGTCCTTCGGCGCGACCCAGGAGCCGCCGACGCAGATCACGTTCGGCAGCGACAGATAGTCCTTGGCATTCTTCAGCGAAATGCCGCCGGTCGGGCAGAACATCGTGCCGGCAAGCGGCGACGACAGCGATTTCAGATAGGCGGCTCCCCCGGCCTGCTCGGCGGGGAAGAATTTCAGCACCTGATAACCTTCCTGGCGCAGCGCCATGACTTCGCTGGCGGTCGCAGCGCCCGGCAGCAGCGGAATGTCCGACTTGCGGGCGGTGTCGAGCAGCTCCTGCGTCGTGCCGGGGCTGACGATGAACTGCGCACCGGCTTCGACTGCGGCTGCGAAATGGGCGGGGTTGAGGATCGTGCCGGCGCCGGCAACGGCACCTTCCACTTCCTGCGCGACGCGGCTGACCGCTTCCAGCGCAGCTTCCGTGCGCATGGTGATCTCGATGGCCTTCAATCCGCCCTTGACCAGCGCACGGGCCAGCGGCACCGCGCTTGCGACATCCTCGACGATCAGCACCGGCACGACCGGCTGCAACTTCAGGACGGCGAGGAGCTTTTCGGTTTTCGCACCCATGATGAAGCGCCTTTCTTAAAACGATTGAATTGGGGTTGGCTTAGCCCGGCACGACATTGATGTCGAGACAAATGCGCATGCGGCGGGCCAAGCATTTGCACCACCATACGTTTCGGCTAGTGTATGGCAAGAGTGTCAGCCGGGAGTAGAGTGGCGGTGGCGAAGGAAATCGAGCGGAAGTTTCTCGTGGCCGACCGGAGCTGGCGGGAAAATGCCAGGGACGCGGCCAAGCTTCGACAGGCTTATATCGCCTCCGGCCCCGACCGGTCTGTCAGGGTGCGCATCACCGCCAAGGGCAAGGCCAGGCTGACGATCAAGATTGGCGGCAGCGGTCTCGTCCGCGACGAGTTCGAATACGATATCCCCGTCGACGAGGCCGAAGAAATGATGGCGCTCGCCGTCGGCAATGTCATCGAAAAGACCCGGCACAAGGTGAAGTTCGGGGGATTCGTCTGGGAGATCGACGTCTTCGAAGGTGCCTATAAGGGCCTGGTGATGGCCGAGGTGGAGATGTCCTCGACCAAGGACGACCCTGAACTGCCCGCCTGGCTCGGGCGCGAGGTCACCGGCGACGCGCGCTATTCCAATCACTATCTCGCGGTGGAATCCGGCCCGGCGGAGCTGCTTCATGCCCTATCGCTTTAGGCCCGACCATCCGCTCGGCGATGAAGCCAGACGGGTTGCCAGAAGGCAGCTCGAAAAGGCCCGCGACCTGCTCGACCGGCAACCGGACGGCCTGCATGCGGCGATCCACCAGTCGCGCAAGGCGATCAAGCGCGTGCGCGCCCTCTACCGGCTGGTGGCGACAGACCGGAAACACTTTCACAAGAGCGAGAATGCCCGCCTGCGGGATGTCGCCAGCAGCCTTTCTGCGCTGCGCGACGCGGCGGCCTTCATCGAGACCCTGACAGCCCTGTGCCAGAAGGCGCTGAACGACGACGAGCGGCGCGCCATCAACACGGCGCTCCAGGCACTGGCGGAAAGACGCGACCACGTCGCGGGAGACGGCGGCGATGTGGCCGCCACGCTGGCCCACGCAATCGAGCAACTCGGTTCGGCGATCGCCGCACTCGACGGTTTCGACCTTCCGGCCAAGCCGAAAAAGGCCGCACGCCTGCTTGCCGATGGCTGGCAAGAGGCATTGGAGAAAGCCCGGGTCGCGCTTGAGAATTGCAGCGTCACGGCCGATGCCGAGGCCTTTCACGAGCTGCGCAAGGCGACCCAGACCTACTGGCGGCATCTGGCCCTTGTCGAGCCGGTCTGGCCCTCGGCGATTGCCGGAAAACGCACCACGGCCAAGACGCTCGCGGCCCTGCTCGGGCGCGACCACGATATCGCCATGCTCGCCTCTTTGCTCGACCGGGAACCCGAACTGGTTCGCGATGATCAGACCCTGTCGCACCTGCTCGGCGTCCTGATCCGCGAGCAGCAATCACTGCGCCGGGAAAGCCTTTGTCTGGCCGGAAAGCTGTTTGCCGACAGTCCACAGGAGGAGGCGGATATCATCGCCGCCCTCTGGCTTTCGGCGACCCACAGAAACAGCTGACTGTCACCTGTGGTCGGCCTATCATGCTGACATGATCTGTCAGCATATTTCCGCTATGCTTGCCCCATGAGCCGTTCGGTCCGCCTGCTCGATCTCCTGCAAATCCTGCGCCGCCATCGCCAGGCGGTGAGCGGACGCGTGCTTGCCGACGAGCTCGGCATATCCCTGCGCACGCTCTACCGCGACATTGCCGCGCTGCAGGCGCAAGGAGCCGATATCGAGGGCGAACCCGGCGTCGGCTACATGCTGCGCCCCGGCTACATGCTGCCACCGCTGATGTTCTCGATCGAGGAGATCGAGGCCCTGGCGCTCGGCTCGCTCTGGGTCGCCAGCCGCGCCGACAATGAGCTCAATGACGCCGCCCGCAATGCGCTCGCCAAGATCGAGGCGGTGCTGCCCGCCGACCTGAAGAACCACCTGCACAATTCCGGTCTGCTGGTGCCCCCCGGCCACGACAACGCCATGGATGCCATCGACGTCGCCCAGGTGCGGAAAGCGATCCGCGAGGAACGCAAGCTGACGATCAGCTATTCCGACGTCAACGGCGCCGCCACCGAACGGACGATCTGGCCGATCGCAATCGGCTATTTCGAAAAACAGCGGCTGATCATCGGCTGGTGCGAACTGCGCAACAACTTTCGCCATTTTCGCACCGACCGGGTGTTGCAGCTGAACGTCGGCGGACCCCGCTACCCCCGTCGGCGGCTACAGTTGTTGAAGGAATGGCGGGCACTCCGCGCGGAGGAAGGCCCCTACCAGCCTGTCAAGGTCGCCAGCTGACATACTGCCATTTTTTGGCAGTATGCCGCGCTACTCTCCTTCTGCCCCAACCCCGAAGGAGATCCTCATGAGACCCACTGCCTATATCCTGCTTTATGTCGCGGATACCCTTGCCAGCCTCGCCTTTTATGAGAAACGTCTCGGCCGAAAAGCCTTCGAGAGCTTTCCGACCTTTGCCAGCATTGGCCTCGGCGACGGCCTGACACTCGGCCTCTGGTCGGTGTCGAGTGTTGCACCCGATGTCACCCCGCCGGGCGGCAGCGAGATCGGGATCGTCCTTGACGCCCCTGACGCCGTCGACCGGACCTTCGCCGACTGGCAGGCCGACGGCGTCACGATCCTCCAGCAACCAACCGACATGGTCTTCGGCCGCACATTCCTGGCTGCCGATCCGGACGGCCATCGCATCCGGGTGTTTGCCGAAACGGCCGCCGCTTGACGATCGTCAATCCATTGTGTCGCAGGGCCTCGGCGGCACTTGCCGATTGCGAAAACCGGCATCTGGATGTATGTCCGCGCCCATGAGCGACAGTCTTTCCTCCCACCGTCACGAAGACGGCGGCGCCTTCTGCGTCGCCGCCCTCTATCACTTCGCCCGTTTCCCGCGCTTTGAAAGCTTCCGGGACGAACTCGACGCTGTGGCGCGCGACAACGGCGTGAAGGGTACGCTGCTGCTTGCCGCCGAGGGCATCAACGGCACGATTGCCGGCACCGATGCGGGCATCGAGAACGTTCTCGCCTTCCTGCGCGCCCAGCCGGAATTTGCCGGCCTGGTGCACAAGGAAAGCCGCGCGTCGAAAATGCCCTTCATCCGGATGAAGGTGCGGCTGAAGAAGGAGATCGTGACGATGGGCGTCGAGGGCATCGACCCCAACCGCATCGTCGGCACCTATGTCGAGCCGAAGGACTGGAACGCGCTGATCTCCGATCCCGAGACGATCGTCATCGACACTCGCAACGACTACGAGACGGCGATCGGCATCTTCAAAAACGCGGTCGATCCGAACACCAAGACCTTCCGCGAGTTCCCCGACTGGGTGAAGAACAATACCGGCCTCCATAACAAGCCGAAGATCGCCATGTACTGCACCGGCGGCATCCGCTGCGAGAAGGCGACCGCCTTCATGAAGGAACAGGGCTTCGACGAGGTCTACCACCTGAAGGGTGGTATCCTGAAATATCTGGAGGACGTGCCGGAAGAGGAAAGCCTGTGGGAAGGCGCCTGCTTTGTCTTCGACGAGCGCGTCTCCGTCACCCATGGCCTGGCCGAGGGCGAGCATACGCTCTGCCATGCCTGCCGCTATCCGCTGACGGCTAAGGACGTGACCTCGGAAAAATTCGAGGAAGGCGTGTCCTGCCCGCATTGCCATGACGGCCGCACGGAAGAGGATCGCAACCGTTACCGGGAGCGGCAGAAACAGATCGCGCTCGCCAGAAAACGTGGCGAGCGCCATATCGGCGGCTGAGCAAAGCCCAGCCAGTCAAGGTTGGCCGCGGGGCGGCGGCCCGGGACATTTGCCCCGGGACAACCGTGCCTCAGGCGATTTCGGTGACGAACTTGTCCTTCGGGCGGCGGACCTTTTTCAGCGGGGCGAGCCAGTCGCCTTCGCCGCGATAGCCGAGCGGCAGGATGCAGACCGACCTGAGGCCCTTGGCGCCAAGGCCGAGGATCTCATCGAACTTCTCCGGCTCGAAACCCTCCATCGGAGTGGCATCGACGCCTTCGAAGGCGGCCTGCGCGATCGCCATGCCGAAACCGATATAGGCCTGGCGGGCGGCGTGCTCGAAATTGGTCTGCGCATCCCGCGGCAGATACATGCCCTTCAGTCGGGCGTAATAGGCATCCAGCCCCTCGTTCGGGCCACCGCGCTCGGCATTGGTCTGCTCCAGCACCCCGTCGATCCGCTCTTCGGTGTAATTGTCCCAGGCCGCAAAGACGAGCACATGGGAGGCGTCCGTCAACTGGGCCTGGCCAAAGCCCGCCGCCTTTAGCTTTTCCTTAACCTGCGGATTGGTGACGACGATCACCTGGAAAGGCTGCAGGCCGCTGGAGGTCGGGGCAAGCCGCGCCGCTTCCAGGATACGCTCGACCTTGTCGGCCGCGACCGGCCTGGCCGGATCCATCTTCTTGGTGGCATAGCGCCAGTTCAGCTTTTCGAGCAGCATTTGCATGTCCTTTCCGGGGAGATGACGGGAGTCGCGAAACCGGATCTGAAAACCCGGTGCTCGGCACGTCCTAGATGTGGCCCCCTAGTTAGGGATCGATGCGCAGGACGCAAGAAGGCACATGCAGTATACCGCCCGTCGCCCGCACCACAGCGCCCCTGAGGGTCAGGTTTCGTCGCTGGTTAACGCGATGGCCGAGACGAATCGGCCGACAGCCTTCGACAGGTCGGCGCGCAGGTCCGGTGCGGCCAGCCGTACGGCGACCTCCTCTTCCGTCCGGCCGAGCAGCGGCACCCGCAGGAAAGCCTCCGCGCAGACGGCACCGGAAATGGTGTTCAGCACTTCGTGCAGGGCCTCGAGCGCCATGTCGCCGCGATGCGAGGCATGCACGATCATCATCGGCTTGCCCGGAATTTCCGACCGCGACACCAGCCAGTCGAGCGCATTCTTCAGGCCGCCCGGCAGCGCATGGGCGTATTCCGGCGTGCTGACGATCAGGCCGTCACTGGCGGCGATCTGTCCGGCAAATTCCAGAACGCTTGCCGACGTCGCCGCGCCCTCGTCATCGGGGTTGAAGATCGGAAGGGTGCCGATCAGGTCGCAGATCGCGATCTCCACGCCGGCAGGCGCATTATCCTGCAGGGCCCTCAGCAATGCCATGTTGGTCGACCGGGCGCGCAACGACCCGCTGACGGCATAGAGCTTGAAACTGCGGGTCATCGGAGCCTCTGAATGCCGATTCGGGTGGCCATTATCCCCCGGGGCTGCCACCGGCCTCCCCCCCCGTGAACCTCCGTCCACGAAAAAATGGCTCCCCCGAAGGAGAGCCATTTGCGATCCGTCGGGTCGGGCTAGTGTTACCAGGACGCGATGATCGCGCCCTTGTATTCCTCGTTGATGAAATTGCGGATCGCGGCGTCATGGTAGGAGGCGACCAGGGTCTTTACCCAGTCCTTGTCCTTGTCCTGGCTGCGCACGACGATGACGTTGGCATAGGGCGACTTGTCGCTCTCGATGGCGATGGCATCGGCGCGCGGGTTGAGGCCGGCTTCCATGGCATAGTTGGTGTTGATCACGGCCGCATCGACATCATCGAGGCTGCGCGGCAGCTGGGCGGCGTCGAGCTCGACGAAATTGATGTTCTTCGGGTTTTCCGTGACGTCGGCCGGACCGACCTTCAGGCCCGCATCCGGATTGACCTTGATCAGCCCCTTGCTCTGCAGCACCAGAAGCGCGCGACCGCCATTGGTCGGATCGTTCGGAACGGCGATGGTTGCGCCGTCCTTCAATTCGTCCAGCGACTTGATCTTCTTCGAGTAGACGCCCATCGGCGTGGTGATCGTGGTGCCGACGCTGACCAGATCGAAGCCGCGATCGGCGATCTGGTTGTCGAGATAGGGCTGGTGCTGGAACGAATTGGCATCGAGGTCGCCGTCGTTCAGCGCCTGGTTCGGCACCACATAGTCCGAGAATTCGACGATATCGATGTTCAGCCCCTTGGTCTTGGCGACCTCGGCGACCTTCTCCATGATCTTGGCGTGCTCGCCGGCGGTGACGCCGACCTTGATGTCCTGGGCCAGTGCCTGGGTCGCGAGAAGGGCTGTGGCCGCAGCGGCGATAAACAGTTTCCTCATGATGTTCTCTCCTTGGGTGTATTGTCTTGGTATTCGAAGATGTTGCGCCGGATCAGTCGCGGCGGCTGCGCTTGTCGAAGCGGCGGGCCAGCGCATCGCCGGCGCTCTGCACCAGCTGCACCAGCACGATCAGCACGACGACCACGGCCAGCATCACCTCCGGCATGAAGCGCTGATAGCCGTAGCGGATGCCGAGATCGCCGAGCCCGCCGCCGCCGACCGCCCCGACCATGGCCGAGTAGCCGATCAGGCTGACCAGCGTGAGGGTCAGGCCGAGCACGATGCCCGGCCGCGCCTCGGCGAGCAGGACCTTGGTGACAATCTGGAACGGCGTGGCACCCATGGCGCGCGCCGCCTCGATCAGCCCGGTGTCGACCTCGCGGATCGAGGCTTCGATCAGGCGCGCGATGAAGGGAATGGTGGCGATCGTCAGCGGCACGATGGCCGCCCAGGTGCCGATCGACGTGCCGGTTACCAGCCGCGTGAAGGGAATGATCGCAACGACAAGAATGATGAAGGGCGTCGAGCGCGTGGCATTGACGATCAGCCCGACGATCCGGTTGATAAGCGGCGCCTCGTAGAGTTCGCCCTTGCCGCTGGTCGCCAGAAAGACGCCCATGGGCAGGCCGATGACGCTGCCGATGAAACCGGCGACCACGACCATCTGGACGGTCTGCCAGAGTGCCTTGGTCAGAAGATGGATGAGCATGTCAGGCGCCATAGCCGAGCACCTCCGTTGTCAGGCCTGTCCGGGCATAAAAGGCTTCGGCACGCGAAAGCATGTCCGGCTCGGCCGGATAGGCGACCACCAGCGAGCCGAAGGGCTCACCGGCAATCTCGTCGATCGCGCCCGCCAGGATGTTGAGATCGGGGCCGATGGCCGCCGCCAGCTGTGCCGTCAGCGGCTTGAATGCCGTCTCGCCCATGAAGATCAGCCGCACGAAGGCGCGGTCGCCGGCGGACGGCGCGGGCTTCAGGTCGGAAGAGATCCAGTCCGGCAGCTTCACGCCCGATGCGGCCGACAGCAGGATCTTCGTCGTCTCCTGAACCGGACGGGTAAACACGTCGAAGGTGCGGCCGCTCTCGACGATCTTGCCCTTGTCGATCACCGCCACCTGCGAGGCGATGGTCTTGACCACCTCCATCTCGTGGGTGATCAGCAGAACGGTCAGGCCGAGATCGCGGTTGATCGATTTCAACAGTTCGAGAATCGACTGCGTCGTCTCCGGGTCGAGCGCCGAGGTCGCCTCGTCCGACAGCAGGAGCTTCGGTTCGGTGGCGAGCGCCCGGGCAATGCCGACGCGCTGTTTCTGCCCGCCGGAGAGTTCCGCCGGATAGCGCCGGGCACGGTCCGAGAGCCCGACGAGATCGACCAGCGACGTTACCCGCCTGTCGATCGACTGGCGATCGACCCCTGCAATCTCCAGCGGCAGCGCGACATTGTCATAGACGGTACGCGACGACAGAAGATTGAAGTGCTGGAAGATCATTCCGACCTGACGGCGAAGGCCTCTCAGCCCCGCGGCATCCAGCCCGCCGACATCGACGCCGTCGACGACGACCTTGCCGGCACTTGCCGTCTCCAGCCCGTTGACCAGCCGGATCAGCGTCGACTTGCCGGCCCCCGACCGACCTATAATCCCGGTGATCGCGCCCTTCGGCACGGCATAGTCGATACCGTCGAGCGCGATGAAGGCCGAGCGGCCGGAAGAGGCCGGGAATACCTTGGATACACCGTCGAAACGGACCATGGATTGTGCGGCATCGGATGGGGATGCGGTGATGTTGGTCATGGCGCGCTCCTGCCGGTAGCACGGGATGTCAGAGGGATGATCATGAAAGTCTCGCAGAGGAAAACCCGGTGCAACCGGGCAAAGATGGGGTGACCGACGACTAGAGCGATCGACACATTCGAAGGGCTTGGCGCCGCTTTACCATCTTTGCTTTCCTGTTTTCAAACCCCGGAGCCGCAGGCCAGCCATGCGCCTGTCGCTGCAGACTTATCGCACCTTGGCTGGCCAAAACCGAGCAAAGCCATTCCGGCTTTTTCGAGGATCGGGGAAATTCCTGCCGGATGTCGGTGAAGACGGCAGACCTCAGGGAGGCGGCATGGGAAAACCGTGACGCTCGGAAAGTGCCGCCAGGATCGCGTCCTTTTCGGCAAGGAAAGCATGCCCGGCATACGGTCCGGTCTGGTGCGGCGAGATGGCGCCATCGGCAAGCACCAGCACCGGCGAGGACTGCCGGAGGCGGTCTGGTCCAGGCGATCCGCCTGACGTCGAGCCGCGCGGCCAAAGCCGGAAACGGGCCAGCACGCCTTCCATCAGGGCACTGTGTCAGCAATAAAATTGCTGGCCGGGATAGGCCGGATCTTCGAATCCGGGTCCCAGCAGGAACAGGATATCACGGCGGATGGCCGGCTCAGCCACCGTGATTGCCCCGCGGAAATTCGCTGGCGAGCGCGCCATACCATTTGCCGCTTTTCTTCATCGTCCGTTCCTGGGTCTCGTAATCGACATAGACGAGGCCGAACCGCATCCTGTAGCCTTCCGCCCATTCAAAATTGTCCATCAGCGACCAGGCGAAATAGCCGCGCATCGGGATGCCTTCGGAGATCAGGTCGGCGACCATGCCCAGATGCTCGGCGTAGTAGTCGAGACGCGGCTGGTCGTCGATCTCGCCATCCGCCCCCGGCCCCATATTGTAGCAGGCGCCGTTTTCGGTGATGTAGCAGTCCGGCAGCTCGTAGCGCGCATAGAGGCGTTCCACCAGCGACTTCAGCGCCAGGGCATAGACCTCCCAGCCGATATCGGTCTTGACGTCCGCGACCGGCGGCGCATCGACGGCCGCCGGGAATTCGGCTCCCTCGGCCGGATCGTCGGCGACCCGCATCGGCGTGTAGTAGTTGAGCCCCCACCAGTCGAGTTTCTGCGAGATCACCTTCAGGTCGCCGTCCTCGACCTTCGGCATCCGGTCGCCGAGGGCCGAGAGAAACTCGGCCGGGTACGCGCCCTTGAAGATCGGATCGAAGAAGGCGCCGTTGTGGAACTGGTGGGCGCGCTCGGCGGCGGCCTGGTCGGCAGCGCTGTCGGAGCCTGCCAGGGTCTCATGCGCATTGAGCACGATGCCGACCGGCACCTGCGGGGCCACATCCCGAATCGCCTCGACGGAAAGGCCATGGGCGAGATTGGTGTAATGCATGGCGGCCAGCGCCGCGTCCATGCTGCGCTCGCCCGGCGCATGCACGCCGTAGAGATGGGACAGCCAGACCGAGCACCAGGGCTCGTTGAAGGTGGCGACCGCGTCCAGACGATCGCCGAGACGCTCCATCACCGTGCGGGTATAGCGCTGGAAGGCATGCGCGGTCGACCGCGCCGCCCAGCCGCCATCCCCCATCAGCGTCAGCGGCAGGTCCCAGTGGTAGAGGGTGGCAAACGCCTTGATGCCGCGCGCCTTCAGCCCGTCGACGAGGCGATCGTAGAAATCGAGTCCCGGCTCGTTGATCCGGCCGGTGCCGTCGGGAATGATGCGCGGCCAGGCGATCGAGAACCGGTAGGCGGAAACGCCCATCGCCTTGATCAGGTCGAGATCATCATCGAGCCGGTGGTAGTGATCGCAGGCGACATCGCCGTTATGCCCCTCGAAGACACGTCCCGGCATGTTGCAGAAGGCATCCCAGATCGACGGCTTGCGCCCGTCCTCCCTCGCCGCCCCTTCGATCTGGAAGGACGCGGTCGCGACCCCGAAGGTGAAGTCGCCGGGAAACCGGTCTGCGAATTCTTTGGGATCGATCATGGTACAGTCTCCACGTGCTTTTCTTGAGCCTTCCGGCATCACTGCAACCCCAAGCCGCATAGCAGCCCGGTGCAAACCCTCTACGACAAACCTGGGGAAGCGTGAAGGGCCGCCGCGGAAAAACTGTAACGTTGCAGGGATTCTACCCGATCTATCGAAACGGTGAGCGCGGCGAAGGCGCCGGACCAGGCATGCGCAGGCCCTTCATGGCCGAACGATATATTTCCTTTCAGAGAAGTCTGGTTACTGACGCACCACCACGTTGAACTCTCCCTTCTTGTGGGGGATCTGCGAGCAGGGATTTCGCCTACGTCCCGGCAGATGAGAACGGGGGCCAGCAAGGACCTTGCTCACGCCTGGCAAGCAAAATCTCAGTCCGGCGCTCGATTTTTCAAAATCATCGGCTGAGCACCCCCTTCGCTCGTTGCAGGCCAGAACTGCATCTCGTAGCGATCATCGCCCTCCAGTCCGTCGGCGCTAAGGCTCGACAGGCCAATCGACAGCCACCGGGCCCATAGCCAGCCGGCGGGTACGGTGAGATGCGTGGCTGTCGGCCAATAATCGTTGAGGCCGGCGATGACGACGTCGCCATGTGTCAGCAGGTGGCCGAGAACCGCATGATCGACCAGGTCATCGATCCCTTCCGGGTCGCGCTCATAGAGCGTCACGCGGACGGGGACGGGCATGTCTCGTTCGGTGGCGACCACCATCCAGCCCTTGCCGAGCGCCATGCGCGCGTCTAGCGCAGCCGCGTCCCATGCGACGGCGAAATCAGGCGCCGCCGCCGCATCGGCCACGACCACCTGATGATAGTCGGCCATCAGCGATCCATCGAAAAGGACAATCAAGCCTCACCTCTCTGACGATTGTCATCCACGGCCGCCCGGCCGCGGCACGGGAGAGCCATGGCGCGGTCGGGCGCACTTCACGGTCTTGGACGGAACAGCTCAGACGCTCACCCAGGCCCCGTCCTTCTTCGAACTCTCCACGCAAGCCGCGACGAAAGCCACCCCCTTCACGCCGTCATCGACGGTCGGATAGGTGACGGCCGGGTCAACAGGCGTGTCGCTCTGCCGTGCGCGGATCGCGGCGGCGGCCTCGGTGTAGATGGTGGCGAAGGCCTCGAGATAGCCTTCCGGATGGCCGCCCGGAATGCGGCTGACACGGGCGGCAGCGTGACCGGCACCGGCACCGTTGCGGGTGATCAGCCGCTTCGGCTCGCCGAACGGCGTGAACCAGAGGTGGTTCGGGTTCTCCTGCTCCCATTCCAGGCCGCCCTTGGCGCCATAGACCCTGAGCTTCAGCGCGTTCTCGTTGCCGGGGGCCACCTGGCTGCACCAGAGCATGCCCTTGGCGCCGCCCTCGAAGCGCATCATCACATGGCCGTTGTCGTCGACACGGCGCCCCTCGACGAAGCTGTCGAGATCGGCGGCCAGGCTCTTCAACGTCAGGCCGGAGACGAAGCTTGCGAGATTGTAGGCGTGCGTCCCGATATCGCCGGTCGCCCCGCCGGCGCCTGACTTTTCCGGGTCGGTGCGCCAGACCGCCTGCTTGGCACCCGTCAGTTCGGCGGCTTCCGTCAGCCAGTCCTGCGCATATTCCACCTGCACGACGCGAAGCGTACCAAGCTCGCCGCCGAGCACCATGTCGCGCGCCTGGCGGATCATCGGATAGCCGGTATAGTTGTGGGTCAGGATGAACAGTGCGTCCGCGCCATGGGCGACGCGTTGGAGCTGTTTAGCATCTTCCAGATTGGAGGTCAGCGGCTTGTCGCAGATCACATGGATGCCGCGCTCGAGAAAGGCCTTGGCGGCGGCAAAATGCACATGGTTCGGCGTGACGATCGAGACTGCCTCTATCCCGTCCTCGCGGGCCGCCTCCTTTTCCGCCATCTCTTCGAAGGAGCCATAGCAGCGGTCGGGATCGAGCCCCAGCTCGGCGCCGGAAGCCTTCGACTTCTCCGCGGTGGACGACAAGGCGCCCGCCACGAGTTCGAAATGATCGTCGATCCGCGAGGCCATGCGGTGCACGCCGCCGATGAAGGCGCCCTGCCCGCCGCCGACCATGCCGAGCCTGATCCGGCGCGGCCGCGCGCCCTCGTTCTTTCCTTCTATCGTCATCGTCTCAAATCCTCCGTCTTCAGCAATTTCGATGTGTCATCTGGATCCCGCCGCTTTCCGCGCCTATGCTGGCGCGCAATCGAACGGAAGGATGCCCTGACAGTGAACAATTAGACCTGCCTCTTTTCGAGGTCCCCGTGATTTCATCCGCGCCATCTTGTGCGCGCGATCCGTCGAATTCATGAAAGGTCTTCTGTCATGCCTTTGCTAGATCCCTCCGCCCTCTATCCCATCACTCTCCCCGACGGCACCGTCTACCGCGACACCGTGCATCTGAACCGTGCGATCGACCACCCCCGGATGGAGATCGGCGACTTCAGCTATTTCACTCATTCCGGCCCCGTGGAAGACACGGCCCAAATCCTCGCACCCTATCTCGGTCCCGGCTGCCGCGAGAAGCTGGTGATCGGAAAATTCGCCCAGATTGCCCGCGGCGGCTATTTCATCACGTCCTCTGCCAATCACCCGATGGGCGGCGCCACCACCTACCCGTTCCGCATCTTCCGGCTGGAGACGTTCGGCTATAACGACCTGCCGATCCGCGACACGGTTCTCGGACACGATGTCTGGCTCGGCCATGAGGCGGTCGTCATGCCCGGCGTCACCATCGGCCACGGCGCCATCATCGCCGCCCGCGCGGTGGTTGCCCGTGACGTGCCGCCCTATGCGGTGGTCGGCGGCAATCCGGCCCGCCTGATCCGCATGCGGTTTACCGAGGATCAGATCGCCGACCTCCTCGCCATCGCCTGGTGGGACTGGCCGGTCGAGGTGATCGAAGCCAATCTCGGGGCGCTGGAGCGGGGCGATATCGTGGCGTTGAGACGAGTCTAGGCGCATTGCCGTTTTCCCGTCTGCGGACGCGACACAAAGGTGCATGGCATTCCTCCCGAGGCTACCCCCCTCTGCCCTGCCGGGCAGAGGGGGGTAAGCCAGATCCACAGAACCTATCGATAGGCTAAATCAGAACCTCAAAGCCCCAGCATCCGCCGGTTCGCCGCCTCGTCGGTGCCACTGCCGGCGAAGTCGTCGAAGGCGCGCTCGGTCACACGGATGATATGGTGGCGGACGAAGTCGGCCCCCTCGCGCGCGCCGTCCTCGGGATGCTTCAGCGCGCATTCCCATTCGACCACGGCCCAGCCGTCGAAATCATTGGCCGCCATCTTGGAGAAGACCGCGCCGAAATCGACTTGGCCGTCGCCGAGCGACCGGAAGCGCCCGGCCCGGTCGACCCAGCCCTGGTAGCCGCCATAGACACCCTGGCGACCGGTCGGATTGAACTCCGCATCCTTGACGTGGAACATCCGGATCCGGTCCTTGTAGATGTCGATATTGTCGAGATAATCGAGGCATTGCAGCACGTAGTGCGAGGGATCGTAGAGCATGTTGGCGCGGGCATGGTTGCCCACCCGCTCGAGGAACATCTCGTAGGTCACCCCGTCATGCAGGTCCTCGCCCGGATGGATTTCGTAGCAGATGTCGACGCCCTGCTCGTCTGCATAGTCGAGGATCGGCCGCCAGCGCTTGGCAAGCTCGTCGAAGGCCGTCTCGACCAGGCCCGCCGGCCGCTGCGGCCAGGGATACATGAACGGCCATGCAAGCGCGCCGGAAAAGCTCGCCATCGCGCCGATGCCGAGATTGTTGGACGCCTTCAGCGCGAGCTTCACCTGCTCGACCGCCCAGGCCTGCCGCGCCTTCGGATTGCCGCGCACTTCCGGCACGGCAAAGCCGTCGAAGGCCTCATCATAAGCGGGGTGCACGGCGACCAGCTGCCCCTGCAGGTGGGTGGAGAGCTCCGTCACCTCGACGCCGTTCTCCCGCGCCTTGCCGGCGAATTCGTCACAGTAATCCTTCGATTCGGCGGCCTTCTTCAGGTCGATCAGCTGGCTTGCCCAGGTCGGCACCTGCACGCCCTCATAGCCCTTTTCGGCCGCCCATTTGGTGATCCCGTCCCAGCTGTCGAACGGCGCCGCATCGCCGGCAAACTGCCCGAGAAAAATGGCGGGCCCCTTGATCGTCTTCATGATGTTTCCTCCCTTGGCCTGACCGTCCTCGCGGCCAGCTAGTGTTTTGCGGTACGTACCGCAATTGGAGCAAGGCTATCGGCCTTCGACCGATCCGGCAACGCAAAATCGACCCGAACGTGAACGTTTACGGAGATTGCTCTCAGCGCAGGGTCTATCGCGGGCCTGAGGCCGGTCGCCCCGCCCCGACATGGCTGGTCGGGTCAGGCCCGACCATGACGACGACGCGTGGAGCCAAAGGTCGAACCCGGAATGCCTGCGAGACGTTGAAGGCACCCGGGTCCGACCCGAGTGCCTTCAGACTTGCAGTCCTCAGAAGGGCGAATCCGGGAAGTAGTAGTTCTCGGCATTCTCCTTGGTCACCAGCGTGGCATCCAGCGTATAGGTGCCCTTGACCGGAACCTGGTCGTAGAGGGCGGCTGCCGTCAGCTCCATCGCGGTACCGACCATCGACGGCGGGTAGAGCACGTCGACCGGAATCATCTTGTCGCCGTCCATGACCTTCTTGATCATGTCCTTGGAGCCCGCACCGGCCACCACATACTGGATGTCGGAGCGCCCGGCCTGCTCGATCGCCTGCAGCACGCCGACGGCCATGTCGTCGTCCTGGCACCAGACCACGTCGATCTTCTGGTATTTCGTCAGATAGTCCTGCATCACCTTGAAGGCGTCGTCACGGTTCCAGTTGCCGAACTGCCGGTCGAGGATTTCGACCTTGGAGCCTTCGATGCCCTTGTCGAAACCGTCCTGGCGCTGCTGGTCGATCGGAATCGGCAGGCCGCGGATGACCACCACCTTGGCGTCCGGCGTGTTCTCGGCGATGTATTTGCCGGCGACTTCGCCGAGTGCGGGATTGTTGCCCGCGACATAGAGGTCGCGCACGCTGTCGTCATTGGTGGACGGCGCCCGGTCGACGATCGAGACGAATGTCCCCTTGCTCTTGATCTCCTTCATCGCGTTGACCAGCGGATCCGGATCGGTCGGCAGGATCACCAGCGCGTCGATCCCCTGCACCTCGAGATCCTGCAGCGCGTTCGCCTGGGTCGCCGGGTCCGGCGAGGTCTTGACGATCACCTTCAGGTCCGGATGCTCCTTCATCAGCAGATCGGCGACGCGGTTGGCGTGGTAGACGACGCCGGCGGTCCAGCCGTGGTCGGCGGCCGGGATCGAAACCCCGATCGTCTTGGCATCGGCGGCGAGCGCGTGGCCCGCCAGCATGGTCGCGGCCAGCGCCGCCCCCATCAAGGTCTTCAGCATGTCAGTTCTCCTCCCAAGTCGTGCGGGGTCGCATGTGCAATTGGCCGGGGACCCCTCCCCTAAGACCGGCCGGTCACGATTTGCGCGCCAGCGAGCGCTGGACGAGCATCGCGATGATGATGATCGAGCCCTGGATGGCGCCGATCAGATATTCGCTGATGAAGTTGGACAGCAGCATGATGTTGCCGACCAGTTCGAGAATGAAGGCACCGCAGATCGTGCCCCAGACGCGGCCCGCCCCGCCCTTCAGCGCCGTGCCGCCGACGACGACTGCGGTGATCGCCTGCAGTTCCCACAGCATGCCGGTGGTGGCAGACGTCGAGCCGAGCCGCGGCACGTAAAGCAGCACCGCGATCGCGACGCAGAGCCCCTGGATGACGAAGGCGACCGTGCGCACCACGTCGACACGCACGCCGGAATAGCGGGCCACCTCGCGGTTGGAGCCGACCGCCGTCACATGCCGGCCGTAGCGGGTCCGGTAGAGAATGACGGAGGCGACGGCGGTGACCGCCAGGATCACCAGGATCGGCACAGGCACGCCGAACACCGTGCCGAAATAGGCAGGCCGGTAGAGCGACTGCAGTTCGGACGACCGGAGCGTGATCGCGCCGCCCTGGCTGAGCCAGGTGGTCAGGCCGCGATAGATGCCCATGGTGCCGAGCGTGGCGATGAAGGGCTCGATCTTGCCGACGGTGGTAATCAGCCCGTTCAGCAATCCGCAGGCAGCCCCGATCACCAGCGCCAGCAGCATGGCGGCGACCAGCATCAGCGCCGGATCGGTGATCACCCCGGAATTCATGAACAGGATCATCAGGCTGGCGACGAAAGCGACCATCGAGCCGACCGAGAGGTCGAGATCGCCCGACGAGATGACAAAGGTCGCGCCGACCGCGATGATGGCGATGAAGGCCGAGCGGGTCGCGACATTGGCAAGATTGGTGAGGCCGATGAAATTCGGATTGACCAGCGCGCCGACGATCAGCAGCAGGATCAGGGCGGCGAAGGGGGCGACCATGCGCAGGTCGACGTCGCGCCAGTTTCGTCCCCGCGTCCTCTCCTGCGGTTCGGTCTCGCTGTTCATGCTGCCATTTATGCTCATCTGCCGACTGTCCTTGCCCACATCCCTGCCCGCCGGATTCAAGTCCGCCGGCTCTTTGTCGTTCTGTCCGCCGCCCGACCCGAATGGGTCAGCCTGCCATCTGCTGCCGCTTGAGGCCCGCCGCATAGCGCATGATCACCTGTTCGGAGATCTCCTCGCCTTCCAGCATGCCGACCAGATGCCCCTCGCGCATCACCGCCACCCGGGTGGCAAGCCCGATCACCTCCGGCATCTCCGACGAGATGACGATGATCGACCGGCCTTCGCGGGCGAGTGCGGCAATGAAATGATAGATCTGCTGCTTGGTGCCGACATCGATGCCGCGGGTCGGCTCGTCGATGATGATGATCTGAGGTTCGGTTTCCATCACCTTGGCGAGCAGCAGCTTCTGCTGGTTGCCGCCCGACATGCGGCCGACCCGCACGCGATCATCGCGCACGCGGATATCGAACCGACGCTTGGCGCGCGCCATGGCCATCGCCTCGCTTTTCGGATCGAGATAGCCGTGCCGCACGTGACGGTCGATCGACTGCAGCGTCAGGTTCGGCGTCATGCCCTCGCCGAGCAGCAAGCCGCGGCCCTTGCGGTCCTTGGTGAGATACGCCAGCCCCGCCTTCGTCGCGGCGGTGAAGTCGCCGGAGGCTATCGCGGCGCCATTCGCCATCACGGTGCCGGAAGAGCGACCGACAAGGCCTGCGATCGCCTCCATCAGTTCGGTGCGCCCGGAGCCGATCAGGCCGGAAAAGCCGAGTACCTCGCCCTTCCTCAGGTCGAAGCTGACATCCTTGACATAGCCGGTCGACAATCCGGCGACCGACAGCACCACGGCCTCGTCGACATCGGGCTCGTGCTTGGCCGGATAGAGACTGGACAGTTCCCGCCCGACCATCAGCTGGGCGATCGCCTCGGCATCCAGCATCTCGGTCGGCGCCGTCTTGATCCATTGCCCGTCGCGCAGCACGGTGACGCGGTCCGACAGTTCCATGATCTCGTCGAGCTTGTGGCTGACGAAGACGAAGCTCGTGCCCGTGGCGCGCAGCTTGCGCACCTGGTCGAACAGGATGTCGGTTTCCTCGCGCGACAGCACCGCCGTCGGCTCGTCCATGAAGATCACCCGCGCGTCGCGGCTGATCGCCTTGGCGATCTCGACCATCTGCTTGTCGGCGACCGGCAGCGAGGAAATCAGTGCATTCTCGTCGATCCTGGCGCCCAGCACGTCGAGCACCCGGCGGGTCTCGGCGCGCATTGCCTTGCGGTCGAGCAGGCCGAAACGGGTGATCTCGCGGCCGAGAAACAGGCTCTCGGTCACGGTCAGGTGGTCGGCCAGATTGAATTCCTGGTGGATGAGGATGATGCCGAGCGCCTCCGCGGCACTGTTGGCCGGCAGATGGATCGGCCTGCCGTTAAACAGGATGCGGCCGGCGGTCGGCGCTTCGAAACCGGAGAGAATCTTGACCAGGGTCGACTTGCCGGCACCGTTTTCGCCGACCAGTGCATGCACTTCGCCCGGACGAACGTCGAAATCGACGCTGAACAGCACCTGCACGTCGCTGAAGCTCTTGGAAATCCGCTCGGCCACAAGCACGGGGGCTTGCGCCGGTTCCCCGGTCACTGTCATGATCCCTCCCTCAAGCAGCTCCTCAACCGCCTGTCCGCCACTATGTAAACCTTTACACCAGGTATGTAAAGGTTTACATCTTGATGAAAGCTGGGGATTTCCAAGGGGTGTCCGGCTATCGCTCCGACCGATCACGCCCTACAGTCCGACCGGCCCGGAAGACGGATCGTGCATGGCGGATGACCGCCCTGCCGCAACGGCATCCGGCGAGAAACCGTCAATCAGGGAAGCGGGGCCACCACCGCCGTGTCGATCCAGCCCTCCGCCACCATCGAAGATGTTGCACGCCTCGCCGAGGTGTCGATCGCGACGGTATCGCGGGCGATCCACACGCCCGACAAGGTGGCGAAATCGACGCGCCAGCGGGTCAACCAGGCGATCGCGATCACCGGCTACACCACCAATGCGATGGCCCGTTCGCTGCGCATGGGCCGCTCCAACATGATCCTGGTGCTGGCGCCCGATATCGGCGACCCGAATTTCTCCTCGATCCTGATCGGGCTGGAGAACGAGGCGCGCGCCGCCGGATACGGCGTCCTGATCGGCCATACCCAGAACGACCCGGAGCGTGGGCTCGAATACCTGAAATTCCTGAATTCCAACCAGGCGGCCGGCCTCGTGCTGTTTACCGGCCACGAACCGTTCGGCCATCAGGAGATGACCGCCCGCCTGCCGCCATCCGTCGCCGTCTTCGAGCCGGTCTTCGGCGCGCGCACCTCCTATGTCGGGGTGGACGACACGGCCGGCGCCCGCAAGGCCGCCGAATATCTGCTGGCATCCGGCCACAAGCGCATCGCCTTCATCGGTGAAGCGAAAACCCGTCTCGGCCACACCCGAAGGCGCAAGGGCTACGACCTTGCCTTGGACGCGGCCCGCATTCCGGCCAGCAGCCGGATGGTGATCGACGGCGACGGAACGATCGAGAGCGGCCGGCTGGCGCTGGAGCAGCTCTTCATGCGCGACACGCTGCCGACCGCCTTCATGTGCGTCAACGACGCAACCGCAATTGGCGTGATCAACGGCCTGTCGGCCCGCGGCTACGATCTGCCGCGCGATTTCTCCGTCATCGGCTTCGACGACGTGCCGCAGGCGACCTTTCTCAACCCGGCACTGACGACCGTGCGCCAGCCCCGCTCGGCAATCGGTCGCCAGGCGATGGCGCTGCTGATCGCGCAGCTCGGCAACGGTCTTGCCGAGTCGAAGGAGATCCTGATCATGCCGGATCTCGTCGTGCGCGGCTCGGTGACGGCGCCGGGCAAGAAATAGATGTACGGCTGCCGAAATATCTTTTCATTTCCCATACGATCATATCAAGCTCGGCCAGCTTCCAGCGAGCGACCTCAGGGGCAGAAGTCCTCAGGGCCAGACAGGCGCGCCGTCCAGGCCGGCGGTTTCGGGGAGGCCGCAGATCAGGTTCGCATTCTGCAACGCTTGGCCAGCCGCCCCCTTCCCGAGATTGTCGACGACGCCCATCGCGATCACAAGATTACGTGCCGGATCAGCGGCATAGCTGACGAATGCCAGATTCGAGCCCGTGGCCCATTTGGTCTGCGGCGGATTGTCCGTGACGCGAACGAATGCGCGTTCGAAATAGAAGCGCCGCGCCGCGTCCAGACACTGGTCGGTCGTGGCGCTGCCGCGGCAATAGATGGTAACGAGTACGCCGCGGGTCATCGGCACAAGGTGCGGCGTAAAGACTAACCCAGCCACACTGGCACCACCAAGCCGCGCGATCGTCTTGGCCATCTCAGGCATGTGAACATGCTTGAGCAAACCGTAGGGCTGTAGGTTCTCATTGCTCTCGGCGTAGCCGAACTTGCTGTCTGCGCCGCCGCGCCCGGCACCGGAAACGCCGGTCTTCGCGTCAATCACGATATTGCCGGGTTCAATGAGGTTGTTGACGAGCAGTGGCGCCAGAGCGGTAAGGGTTGCAGCTGGAAAGCAACCGGGATTGGCGATCCGGGCCTGGCCCTTGATTTGGTCTGGCCAGATGTCCGCCAAGCCGTAGGTCCAACCTTCGGCATAGCGGTGGTCGCCGCCGATATCGACAATCTTGATATCCTTGGAAACACGCGCAAGCGCTTCGGCAGAGGCACCCGTGGGCAACGATGCAAACAACACGTCAAGCTTCGGAAGACTTGCCGGATCCCACTTCTCAATCACCAGCCCGGCGAGCTTTTGCGGCACCCCGGGGAAGCGGTCCAACAAACGGCTGCCGGCACTCCCCTCCCCCGCGGCGTAGACGAGGTCGAAATGCGGATGGTTTGCGATCAGGCGCATGGCCTCGCCGCCACCAAACCCGCTGATCCCGACAATCCCGACGCGCATGCTCATGATCGTGCCCCAATGCTGATCCGCCCGCAGACAGTGAGCCACCGCGCGCTATTGGCGAGGTGGCTCAGCCCGCAACCGGCGTTGGTTATCAGCATGCGAATTGCCCAGACCGCCGATAATGTCAAGAGATCCGGCCTCGTTCCGTTCAGGGAGCGCGGATATCTGCAATCTTCGCGATCACCGAACCTGCTGGCGGTACCTCCTCACCTAGATCGACTGGTCTGCATCGGCCCCTGACCTCAGATGTAAACTTCCATCAAGTGCCTCACGCCGCCTTGGCTATGCCGTCGAGCTCGGCGATCACATCCGCCGAAAGGTCGATATCGGCAACGGCGAGGTTTTCCCGGAGATGCCCGCGCGACGACGTGCCGGGGATCAGCAGGATATTGCCGGACCGCTTCAGCAGCCAGGCAAGCGCCACCTGCATCGGCGTATGGCCGAGCCGCTCCGCAACTGCCGAGAGTGTCGAGGACTGCAGCGGAGAGAAGCCGCCGAGCGGGAAGAACGGCACATAAGCAGTGCCTTCGGCCGCCAGTTGGTCGATCAGCGCGTCGTCGCCGCGATGCGCCAGGTTATATTGGTTCTGCACGCAGACGATATCGGTGATCTTGCGCCCGTCGGCGACCTGCCTGGCGGTCACGTTGGACAGCCCGATATGCTTGACCAGGCCCTGGCGCTGCAGGTCTGCCAGCACGGTGAGCGGCTCCTCGAGCGAGCCCTCGGCCGGGCCATGGATGTCGAACATGGCGCGCAGGTTGACGACGTCGAGCGCGTCGAGGCCGAGATTCGTCAGGTTGTCATGCACCGCCTTGGTCAGCGCTTCCTTCGAGAAGGCCGGATTCCAGGAGGCGTCCTCACCGCGTGTCGCGCCGATCTTGGTGACGATCACCAGATCGTCCTTGTAGGGATGCAGTGCTTCCTTAATGATCTGGTTGGTGATATGCGGACCGTAGAAGTCGCTGGTGTCGATGTGGTTGACGCCGCTTTCGACCGCCTCGCGCAGGACGGCGACCGCTTCCGCGCGATCCTTCGGCGGGCCGAAGACACCCGGACCTGCCAGCTGCATGGCGCCATAGCCGAGACGCTTTACGTTAAGGTCGCCGAGGGCGAAGGTGCCGGTCTTTTCGAGATTGGCCATGATCTGTTCTCCATTGTTTGATCTGAACTGAACATAGGGTGGTTTCGGCCTCCCGAAAACCGGCTATAATCCGCACGGGCTGTCCGGATTTTCGGACAGTGGTGAGGGAGATGGATCGATGCGCGACAGGCCGGAGATGAGCGATGTCAGCGCCTTCCTCGCAGTGGCGAGGGCCGGCGGTTTCCGCGAGGCGGCGCGCACCAGCAGCAGCAGTTCCTCGGCGCTCAGCGACGCGGTACGGCGGCTGGAGGCCCGGCTCGGCGTGCGCCTGCTCAACCGCACCACCCGCGCCGTGGTGCCGACCGAGGCCGGTCGCGGCCTGATGGAACGCGTGAGCCCTGCCTTCGGCGAGATCGACGCGGCGCTGGAGCATGTGATGAGTTTTCGCGGCCGCGCGGCCGGCACGCTGAGGCTGAACGTGCCGGCCAGCGCCAGCCGGCTGGTGCTGCCGGCCATCGTGCCGCGCTTCCTGGCGGCCTATCCCGATATCCGGCTCGAGGTCGATACCGACGAGAGCCTGATCGACGTGATCGCCGCCGGCTACGATGCCGGCATCCGCTATGACGAGAGGCTGGCGCAGGACATGATCGCGGTGCCGATCGGGCCTCGCGTCCAGCGCTTCGCCTTTGGTGCCGCGCCGGCCTATCTCGACAAACACGGCCGGCCGGAGCATCCGCGCGACCTGCTGTCCCATAACTGCATCCGCAGCCGCTTTGCCGGGCGCTCGGTCATGGCCTGGGAGTTCGAACGCGATGGCGAGGAGGTCATCGTCGAGCCGCAGGGGCAGCTGGTGGTCCAGGCCGGCGACGGCTCCGAGCTCGGCATTGCCGCGGCGGTGGCCGGCAGCGGCATCATGGCGCTGTTCGAGGACTGGCTGCAACCGCATTTCGACAGCGGCGCGCTGGAACCGGTGCTGCAGCCCTGGTGGCTCGGTTTTCCCGGCCCGTTTCTGTATTATCCAGGCCGCCGCCTGCAGCCCGCGCCGCTGCGCGCCTTCATCGACTTCATCAAGGCACATGCGGCCGAGCGCTGATCAGCGCTTTCCGGCGCGGCGCATCGGCATGCTGTCGACGAGATCGAACAGCGCGTCATCCGCGACCACCTCGAAGCTCCTGAGCTTGATGCCGCCATCCTTGCCGACGAGCACGGCTTCGAAGGCATCACCGCCGACCATGGCCTCCGCCTTCAGGGCTTGCCAATCGATGCCGGCGCCGTCGCCGTGCAGAGAGCGCAGCCTGCCGTCGCCCACCGCAAGCACCACCATGTCGCGATCGGCCAGCGCCGCTTTTCGCGTCTCCAGCTCGGCAATCTGCTGCACGAGCTTCGGATCGTCGCTCCTGGCAAAAAGTACGAGGACCCGATTTTTCCAGGTATATCTCGATAGACTGTCCATGGCCCACGCTCCGTTCACGGAAAGGAAAAGGGCAGCGATGGTGATGAGTAGCGTCTTCATCCGCGGTTCCCCTCTCGGTCTCAGAGGTGGCAACGAATGACGGCACCCTTGGTTCGGGCTCTCACGCCTCTGTGAAGCTACGGTGCGAATGCCAGGACGGCATAAAGGCCTTCTCCCCGGCAGGCGGGGAGAAGGCTGTTCATGGGTAATCGGCCGCCAGCGGTCAGACGTAGCGGTTGACCACGTTCTCCAGATATTCCTGGCGGCCCGATTTCGGCTCAGGGTTGATGTTGTCCCGCTCGACCTTTTCGGCGATCTCCGACAGCGAATATTCGCCGCGCAGCATCTTCTGGGCCTCCGGCACGTTCCAACCGGCATAGCGCTCGTCGAGCGGCTTCTGCAGGGCGCCGTCCTCGACCATCTTCGCGGCGGCCTTGAGGCCACGCGCGCAGCAGTCCATGCCGCCGATATGGCCGATCAGCAGGTCTTCCGGATCGATCGACTGGCGGCGCAGCTTGGCGTCGAAATTGGTACCGCCGGTGGTGAAGCCGCCCGCCTTCAGTACCTGGTAATAGGCAAGCGTCATTTCCGGCACGTTGTTGGGGAACTGGTCGGTATCCCAGCCGGACTGATAGTCGTTACGGTTCATGTCGATCGAGCCGAAAATGCCGAGCGCCGCGGCGAGCGCCAGCTCGTGCTCGAAGGTGTGCCCGGCCAGGATCGCATGGCCCTGCTCGATGTTCATCTTCACTTCGTTCTCGAGGCCGTAGCGCTTGAGGAAGCCGTAGACGGTCGCAACATCGTAATCGTACTGGTGCTTGGTCGGCTCCTGCGGCTTCGGCTCGACCAGGATCTGGCCCTTGAAGCCGATCTTGTGCTTGTAGTCGACGACCATGGTCAGCATCCGCGCCATCTGGTCGAATTCGCGCGAGAGATCGGTGTTGAGCAGGGTCTCGTATCCCTCGCGGCCGCCCCACAGCACGTAGTTCTCGCCGCCGAGCTTCATCGTCGCGTCCATGCAGGTCTTGATGGTCGCGGCCGAATAGGCAAACACGTCCGGATCCGGATTGGTCGAGGCACCCGACATGAAGCGGCGGTTGGAGAACAGGTTGGCCGTGCCCCAGAGCAGCTTGACGCCGGTCTCTTCCTGCTTGCCCGAAAAGTAGTCGACGATCTCCTCGAGGTTCTTCGTATTCTCGGCGAAGGTCTTGCCCTCGGGGCGCACATCGGCGTCGTGGAAGCAGTAATAGGGCGCACCCAGCAGCTGGAACATCTCGAAGGCGACATCGGCCTTCAGCTTGGCCTTGTCCATCTCGCCGTCATACCAGGGCCGGTCGAAGGTGCGCCCGCCAAAGGGATCGCCGCCCTCCCAGGCGAAGGAATGCCAATAGGCGACGGCAAAGCGCAGATGATCCTCCATCCGCTTGCCCATGACCATCTCGTCGGGATTGTAGAAGCGATAGGCCAGCGGATTGGTGCTGTCCGGACCTTCGTATTGGACCTTTTGGATATTGCCGAAAAAGCCTGTGCTCATGAAAGGTTTCCTCCTGTTGAAATGATGAGATTGTCCGACCGACACAGGGTCTTACCCCCCCTCGGTTCTGCCGGACATCTCCCCCTCAAGGGGGGAGATTTGCAAGGCGCCTGCCCCCGCCTTCTCTTCGGCGTTGGAATGAGCCCAGAGCGTTCCTCCTGCGATCTCCCCCCTTGAGGGGGAGATGCCGGCAGGCAGAGGGGGGGTGCTGAAACGCCTTCGCGCCTCAAATCCCCCTGATCGCCGGATAGACCTTCCGGTAGCGCTGGTAGGCCGCCTCATAGGCATCCTTCAGTGCCGCGACCGGCTCCACGGTTGCGGCGGTCTCGGGCGTCGAGCAGACAGCCACCGGATCGGCGCCTGTTGCCGCGATCAGGCCGAGGCGGGCCGCACCGAAGGCGGCGCCGAAATCGCCGTCGGCGGGGATATCGACGGGAATGCCGAGCGCGGTTGCGATCGAGGCCAGCCAGTAGCGCGAGCGCGAACCGCCGCCGATCGCCGTGACGCGGTCGATCGCGGTTCCGGCCGATTTCAGCGCTTCGAGATTGTCGCGGATGGCAAAGGTCACGCCCTCCATCACCGCCTGGGTCAGCACTACGCGGCTCGATTCGTGTCCGAGCCCGATAAAGGCGCCGCGGATCTGCGCGTCGTTATGCGGTGTGCGCTCGCCGGACAGATAGGGCAGGAAGGTGACAGAACCAGGCGCCTTCAGATCGTCGCCGAGTTCTCCGGCGAGATCGCCGGCCGACATGGCCGTGACACCAGCATGCCAATTAAGCGCGTCGGTCGCCGACAGGATCACGCCCATCTGGTGCCAGGTGGCAGGCAGCGCGTGGCAGAAGGCATGCACGGCGCTCTCGGGCTTCGGCAGATAGAAGCCATTGGCGGCAAACAGCACGCCCGAGGTGCCGAGCGAGACGAAGGCCTGGCCTTCGGCGACCGTGCCCATGCCGCAAGCGGACGCGGCATTGTCGCCGGCTCCGCCGGCAATCACAACGTCCTCGCCCATGCCCCATTCGGCGGCAAGTTCCGCGCGCAGTTTGCCGGCCACGTCGGTGCCTTCCACCAGCCCCGGCATCTGATCTTCGCTGAGGTGCGTCGCATCCAGCAGATCCTTCGACCACTGGCGCTTGCCGGTGTCGAGCCAGGAGGTTCCGGCCGAATCCGACATTTCCGACAGATGCTCGCCCGACAGCCAGAGCCGCAGATAGTCCTTCGGCAGCAGCACCTTGGCCACTTTCGCGAACGCTTGCGGCTCGTTGCGCTCGACCCAGACGAGTTTCGGCGCGGTGAAGCCGGGAAAGACGATATTGCCGGTGATTGCCCGGAAGCGCGGGTCGGCGTCAAGCTCTGCCGCTTCCTTCCACGAGCGCGTATCGTTCCACAGAATGCAGGGGCGGATCACCTTGTCGTCGGCATCGACCAGCGTCGCGCCATGCATGTGGCCGGAAAGCCCGATCCCCTTGACCGCCGCCAGTTCCTTGCCGAACGTGTCCTTCAGGCTGGCCACCGCTTCCCGCGTCGCCCGCACCCAGTGGGCCGGGTCCTGCTCGGACCAGCCGGAATGCGGGCGGCTGACGTCAAGGCTCGCATGGCCGACGCCGACGACCCTCTGGTCGCCGTCGATCAGCATCGCCTTTACGCCGGATGTGCCGAGATCCAAACCGAGATACATTCGCTAACTCCTCATGCTTTGCATGCCCTCAGGGCAGATTGTCTCTTAAGAATATGTCGAGCCGGATGCGCTCCTGTGACGCGATGATCGGCTGGCCGTCCACCTTGGCACGCAGCACCCGCACGGCGCTGCGCACCTCGTGGCCGGGGTCCTGATGCAGCACGACATCGATCAGGCCGCTTTCCAGGGCTTTCGTCGTCACCGGCGACAGCTCGTGCGCGATGGTAAAGATATGTCTTTCGGCATCATGACCGCCCAGCGCATCGATGAGCCCGCGATTGCCGGCCCCCAGGCTGTAGACCGCGCAGATACCGGGCGTTTCGGCAAGCGCCTGGCCCAGCGCCCGCTCGACGATCTCGGCCGTATCCAGGCCCTCGATCACCGGCAGCAGGTCCAGGGCCGGATATTCCGCCTCCAGCACGCTTGCGAACCCCTCCAGCCGGTCGCGATGGTCGCGCACACTGAGCGACCCCATGACCACCTGCACCGGCCCGCCGCGCTCGCCGGCAAAGCGTCCGATCAGGCTCGCCGCAGTGCGGCCGGCGGCAATGTTGTCGATTCCGGCATAATGGTCCCTGGTGGAGTGGGCGAGATCCGACACCAGCGTCACGACCTTGAGGCCCATGGCCTTCAACCGGGCGACGGCAGCGGCGACCGAGGGTGCGTCGACCGCCACCAGCGCCACGCCACAAACCGCTTCCGGATCGATGGCATCGAGCGCCGTCGCCAGGGCGCGCGCATCGAAGGGCGGCACGTCGACGATCTCTACCGTCACGCGCTCGCCGCCGCCCCGCTCGGCGACATCGTCGACCGCCCGGCGAAGCGCGCCGAAAAACGGATTGTCGCTGCGCGGCAGCACGAAGACCAGCGGGTAGTGATGGCCCTTGGCAAGGTTGGCGGCCGCCGTATCCCGGACATAGCCGAGCCGGATTACCGCCTCTTCCACCTTGTCGCGCGTCACCGCCCTCACTCCCGGACGCCGGTTCAACACCCGGTCGACGGTGGCAAGGCTGACCCCCGCATGAGCGGCAATGTCGTGCACGGTGGGCTTCATGTCTCCTCCGGCAGACAGCACTAGAGGAGAAATTGAGGTACGTAAATCAAAAACTGCCCCCGACGCTCGGGACGGTTCTTCACGCATGCAAAAACGGCCGCCGCATTGTCGCGGCGGCCGGCAGGCGGTGGATTCTTGTGTGGGGGACGGCGCGGTCAGTGACCGCCGCCGCCCGGACCCTTCTGGGGCGCCGGCTTTTCGATGAAGGTGACGCCGAGCACCATGATCAGGAACAGGCCGGTCAGCAGCAGGAAAATGTCGGAGAAGGACATCACCATGGCCTGGCGGGTGACGATGCCGACCATCTGCTTGATCGCGACGCTGGCACCGTCCATGCCGAGCGCATCGAACTTGCTCGTCAGGCTGCTGACCATGTCCTGTGCCTCGGGCTTGCCCCAGTGAACGCCTTCGCGCAGGCGCTGGTAATGGACGTCCTGGCGGTTGGTAAGCACCGTGTTGATGATCGCCAGACCGACGGCGCCGCCGAGGTTACGGGTCAGGTTGAACAGGCCGGACGCGCCGCGGATCTTGGCAGGCGACAGCGTGCCGAGCGCGATATTGTTGATCGGCACCATGCACATCATCAGGCCGAAGCCGCGCAGGATCTGCGGGATGAACAGTTCCCAGAAATCCCAGTCGGCGGTGATGCCGGTCATCAGCCAGGTGCCGGCGGCAAAGCTGACGAAACCGATCGCCATCATCAGCCGCAGATCGAGCACCGAGGAAAGTCGTCCGGCAAGCGGCGCGGTGAAGAACATCGCAAGCCCCGAGACGAACATGGTCTCGCCGATCATCAGCGCGTCATAGCCGCGGATGGCGCTCAGATAGACCGGATAGATATAGGTCAGGCCATAGAGGCCGATACCCATGACGAAGGAGAACATCGAGCCGAAGGTGAAATTGCGGTTGGTGAAGGCCGTCAGGTCGACCACCGGGAATTCCACGGTAAAGGCGCGGTAGAAGAACACGACGCAGCCGATCGCCGATGCGATCGCGCCGATGACGATCATGTCGTCGTTGAACCAGTCGTTCGCATTACCCTCTTCCAGCACATATTCCAGCGCGCCGAGAAAGACGGCCATGGCCGCCAGCCCCCACCAGTCGAACCGGCGGAACAGCTTCAGTTCCGGCTTGTCGAAGTCGATGAAATTGTAGGTGACGATGGTGACGATGATGCCGGGCACGATGTTGACCAGGAACAGCCAGTGCCAGGAAAACGCGTTGGACAGATAGCCGCCGACGGTTGGTCCGATGGTGGGCGCAAGCGTCGCGATCAGGCCGATGATCGGCGAGACGATGTTGCGCTTGGAGGGCGGGAAGATGGTGAAGGCGGCTGCGAACACCGATGGGATCATGCCGCCGCCGATAAAGCCCTGGATCGCCCGGTAGACGATCATCTGGTCGATATTGGTCGCGGTCGCCGCCAGCGCGCTGGCGGCGGTGAAGCCGGCTGCGGAAAAGGCAAAGAGGTAGCGGGTGGAGACGATCCGCGCCAGCGTACCCGACAGCGGAATCATGATCACCTCGGCGATCAGATAGGCCGTCTGCACCCAGGCGATCTCGTCAGAGCCGGCCGACAGGCCGGCCTGGATTTCCGACAGCGAGGCGGAGACGATCTGGATGTCGAGGATCGACATGAACATGCCGAGCACCATCGCGAAGAAGGCGATGAGCTTGCGCGGATCCATATGCTCCTCGGCAGGCGCCATGGCGGCGGCGCCCGCAGTCGGATTTGCTGTACCAGCCATGGCTGACCTCTTTCGCCCCGATCAGTTCTTCGGAGCCGTGCGCGTGTCGACGTCGACGACGACGCTCAGGCCGGCGCGCAGGCGCCCACTGTCGAGAGCCTCCTTCGGCAGGGCGATGCGTACGGGGACACGCTGGATGATCTTGGTGAAGTTGCCGGTCGCGTTTTCCGGCGGCAGCAGCGAGAACACCGAACCGGATGCCGGCGAGATCGACTCCACCGTGCCTTCGATCGGATGGTCCTCATAGGCGTCTGCCACGACCTTCACCTTCGACCCGGGTACCAAGCCCTCGATCTGGGTTTCCTTGAAATTGGCCGCGACATAGAGGTCCTCGGTCGGCACCAGCGCCATCAGGCGCTGACCGCTGGAGACCAGGTCGCCGATCTGCACCGAGCGATTGCCGACGACACCGTCATAGGGCGCCTTCAGCACGGTGAAGCTCAGATCGCGTTCGGCCTTCTGCAGCGACAGCTCGGCGGAGCGGATGGAGGCTTCCGCTTCGGCGCGCTGGGCCTTCAGCACGGCGATCTGCGCATCGGCAGAGGCGATCGTCGCATCCGCGGCCGAGACATTGGCCTTCGCCTGGGCAAGCGTCGATTTCGCGCTGTCGAGTTCGGAGGTCGCCGCGATCTTCTGTTTCTGCAGATTGGTGACGCGGGTCAGCGACAGGTCGGCAAGGTCGCGGCTCGCGACCGATGCTTCCTTCTGTGCCCGGGCCTGGTCCAGCGAGGCTTCGCCGCCCTTGATCTGGGCGTCGATGCGGTCGATCGTCAAATGCGCGCTCTTCAGCGACGCCTGCGCCTGCTCGACCGCGATCTTGTAGTCGCCATCGTCGAGGGTCGCCAGAACATCGCCCTTGCTGACATGCTGGTTCTCGACCACGGCGACCGTCGCGACGTAGCCAGACACCTTCGGCGAGATGTTGGCGATGTCGCCCTGGATGTAGGCATCGTCGGTCGAGATCTGGAACCGGTAATCGGTAAACCAGTTGTAGCCGTACCAGCCGGCGCCGCCCAGTGCTGCCAGCACGATGACCGGAAGGATCAGTCGGCTGCGCTTCTTCTTCGCCGGCGCTGTGGGCGCGGCCTCGGGGGCTGCTGCCTGCACGACGGGGGCCTGCGGTGCTTCTGCGTCTTCCCGTGCGGTTTCGGCCGGCTTCTGGACGTCAGCCTGGGCCTCGTCTTCATTGTCAACCGGGCGGATCGCCGTATTTCTCTGTGTTCCTGCCATGAAACTAGCCTATACTCTAAAAGGAGCAATATCGAACTGAACCGTTCGGTTCGATTGACATAGAGGGTTTTTTGTCCCATATCAAGTGCAATCGAACCAGCCGGTTCGATTATAGGTGGGACGCGGTTAATTTTTGTTACGAGAGTCCAATGACTGAAAAATTGAAAGACAAGACGGAGGAGTGTGCGGCTGTTGCCAATGTTCGCTTCGCCGCGGGTGAAGATCCCGCAAAACGCGAACAGATCCTCGATGGTGCACAGCGTGTCTTCCTGCGCGAAGGCTTCGACGCCGCCAGCATGAACGACGTCACCCGCGAGGCCGGCGTCTCCAAGGGCACGATCTATGTCTACTTCTCCAACAAGGAAGATCTGTTTGCAGCCCTGATCGAACGGCAGAAGGGTCGCTTCACCACGGTACTGCGCGATGTTCTGCACGACAGCAAGACCGTTGAAGAGGGCCTGACCCGCTTCGCGCATGCCTTCGTGCATCAGATCGTCGGCACCGACATGATTCTCGCCATGCGCACGGTGCTCGGCGTGATCGACCGCATGCCGGGCGTCTGTCGCGGCTTCCTGACCTCCTCGCCGATCAATGCGCGGACCGTCCTGATCGACTTCATCAAGCTGCATGTCGAGGAAGGCAACCTCTCCGTCGACGATCCCGACATGGCTGCACGGCAGTTCATCGACATCTCGACGGCGACCTATTTCAAGATGAAGCTGTTCAACGAATTGCCCAAGGCGCCGACGCAGAAAGAGACCAATTATGTGGTCGAATGCGCGGTCAAGGTCTTCATGAAGGCCTACGGCAAGGAACACGCCTGACCCGTCTGCCCGAGCGGTGACCGCTTTCGGCACATGGACATGCGTCAAGATCAACGATCCGGAGCATAGGAAGCGGATCGGAAAGGTCGCCACGCAGCTAAGGCATTTGCACGCAAACGGGTAACGCCTGCCGACGGCACTTGCAGTGCCGCGCCCGACCATCCATCTCTACCGGTGAGCTCCAATCGCCGGAAGGATGTATATGTCGGATATTTTGCCCCTGCTTCAGGACCCAGCCGCCTGGATCGCGCTAGTTACGCTGATCGTCATGGAGGTGGTTCTCGGCATCGACAATCTCGTCTTCATCTCGATCCTGACCAACAAACTGCCGCCGGACCAGCGTGTTCCGGCCCGCCGCATCGGCATCGGCCTGGCGCTGGTCATGCGTCTTGCGCTGCTCGGCACGATCGCCTGGATCGTCAAGCTGACCAATCCGCTGTTCGACCTGTTCGGCCACGGCTATTCGATCAAGGACCTGATCCTGATCGCCGGCGGTCTCTTCCTTGTCTGGAAGGCGACCAAGGAAATCCATCACAGCGTCGACCCGGAAGATCACGACGGCGACTTCATCGCCTCGTCGGCAACCTCGACGCTGGCGGCCGCGATCGGCCAGATCCTCGTCCTCGACCTGGTGTTCTCCGTCGACAGCATCATCACCGCCGTCGGCATGACCCCGCATCTGCCGATCATGGTCGTCGCCGTCATCGTCGCCGTCATGGTCATGCTGATTGCCGCGACACCGCTTGCCAATTTCATCGAGAAGAACCCGACCATCGTCATGCTGGCGCTGGGTTTCCTGTTGATGATCGGTACGACGCTGATCGCCGAGGGCATGGGCTTTCATGTTCCCAAGGGCTACATCTACGCCGCCATGGCGTTTTCCGCCCTGGTCGAGATCCTCAACATGTTCGCCCGCAATGCCAGACGCAAGAACAAGACCAAGGCCCCGCCGGACACGGTGCACTGAGGGCACACCCTTTGCTGAACACGAAGAGCCCGCCGCGACAGTCGTCCGGCGGGCTCTCTCATCTCCGGTAAACTAATAGCGCCTCAGGCGGCCGCCAGTTCCTTGTCGATCGCCGACGTCAGCCGCACATCATCGGCCGTGACATCCGGCGCGAAGCGTGCCTTGATCTCACCGTCGCGACCAATCAGGAACTTCTCGAAGTTCCACAGGATCTCGGTGTCGTCGGCGACCTCCATGCCCTTGCTGCGCAGCAGCGCCTTCATCGGTCCGTCGCCGGTGGTGGGCACACCCGACGCCGTCAGCGCTTGATAAAGCGGATGCTTGTCCTCGCCCTTGACCGAGATCTTCGAAAAGATCGGGAATTTCACGTCATAGGTCAGCTGGCAGAATTCGAGGATCTCGGCGTCGGTGCCGGGTTCCTGGCCTTTGAAATTATTGGCCGGGAAGGCCGCAATCACCAGGCCGTCGTCCTGCTTTTCCTCAAAGAGGGCTTCCAACCCCTCGTATTGCTTGGTCAGGCCGCATTTGGAGGCAACGTTGACGACAAGCACGACCTTGCCCTTGAAGGCACCAAGCGTCGTCTCCTGCCCGTCGGCGCGCTTGACGGGTACGGTCATTGGGTCAGTCATGAAAATCTCCTAGGAATCTGGGCTCGATCATCGGCAATGCGGGCGAGACTAGTCCGAATTGGCGGCCTGTCCAGATCACCTTTGGCCATTGCGGTTCGCCTGCGGCACACTGGGGCCCAAACACCAGAAAAGCCTGCATTGGCGGACGCAGGCTTTTCAGGGCGGGGGGGGCTTGAGGTTGGAGGTCACCGGTGCGGACCGGCGTTCCGATGGCTAAACGAGCGTCCAACCAACTGGTTCCAAAAAAAATTGAAAAAAATCGACGGCGTTGCGCAAGCACCCTCGGATACCTTGCAAAACCGAGTATGTCTTGACGCGCCCATGTGAATATGGCCTAAGGCCCGTCTATCGGAAAACTGCGTGACTGCAGGGCCTGCAGCATCGGATTTCCCTCCGCACTTCGTATTTAGTCGCATCGTGTGATCCCGGGACATCCCGGCGGTCACGGCCACGTCAAAACGGGCAGTTTCAATGAGCACTTCCGGCGTCCGCGTCCGCATCGCACCCTCCCCCACCGGCGAACCGCATGTCGGCACCGCCTATATCGCGCTGTTCAACTATCTCTTTGCCAGGAAGCACGGTGGCGAATTCATCCTGCGCATCGAGGATACCGATGCCAGCCGCTCGACGCTGGAATTCGAGCAGAAGGTGCTGGACGCGCTGAAATGGTGCGGGCTCGATTGGTCGGAAGGCCCGGATGTCGGCGGCCCCTACGGTCCCTATCGCCAGTCCGACCGCAAGGATCTTTACCAGCCTTACGCGCAGGACCTGCTCGACAAGGGCCATGCCTTCCGCTGCTTCTGCACGCCGGAACGCCTGGACCAGATGCGCGAGGCGCAGCGCGCCGCCGGCAAGGCACCGAAATATGACGGCCTCTGCCTGCATCTGAAGGCCGAGGAAGTGACCGCCAAGATGGAAGCGGGCGAGGCTTCCGTCGTGCGGATGAAGATCCCGACCGAAGGCTCCTGCGATTTCGTCGACGGCGTCTATGGCGAGGTGTCCATCCCGTGGGACAGTGTCGACATGCAGGTGCTGATCAAGGGCGACGGCATGCCGACCTATCACATGGCGAACGTCATCGACGACCATGCGATGAAGATCACCCATGTCGCGCGCGGCGAGGAATGGCTGGCCTCGGTGCCGAAGCACATCCTGCTCTATCGTTATTTCGGCTGGGACGAGCCGACCTTCATGCATCTGTCGCTGATGCGCAATGCCGACAAGTCGAAGCTGTCGAAGCGCAAGAACCCGACCTCGATCTCCTATTACTCCGCCCTCGGCTACCTGCCGGAAGCGCTGATGAACTTCCTCGGCCTGTTCTTCATGCAGATCGGCGAAGGCGAGGAACTGCTTTCCATGGACGAACTGGCGGCCCAGTTCGATCCGGAGAACCTCTCCAAGGCCGGCGCCATCTTCGACATCCAGAAGCTCGACTGGCTGAACGGACGCTGGTTGCGCGAAAAGCTCTCGGAAGAAGAGTTCATTTCCCGCACGCTCCATTGGGCCATGGAAAACGAGCGCCTGAAGGCGGGACTGAAGCTGTCGCAGTCGCGCATTTCCAAGCTCGGCGAGATCCCCAACCTTGCCGGCTTCCTGCTGCAGTCCGACATCGAGCCGAAGCCGGAAGCCTTTGCCGCGCTGAAGAAGACCAGCCCGGAAGAAACGCTGGAAATCCTGCAGGCCGTGCAGCCGGCACTGGAAAAATTGGTCGAGTGGAACATCGAGACGATCGAGCAGTGCCTGCGCGAACTCTCCGAGACCATGGACAAGAAGCTGCGCATCGTCGTCGCCCCGCTCTTCGTCGCCATGTCCGGCACCTCGCGCTCGCTGCCGCTGTTCGACAGCATGGACATCCTCGGCCGCTCGGTCGTGCGCCAGCGCCTGAAGACCGCCGAAAAGGTGGTGGCCGGCATGGTGAGTGCTGCAAACTGAAAATCGATTGCCGCGGCTGACTGCGGCGCCTGAAATGCCCCCTCTGCCCTGCCGGGTATCTCCCCCTCAAGGGGGGAAGATCAGCAAGAGGCACCGATACCGCCCCCAGTGACGTTTTGAACGCTGGGCATTCGACTTCGAAGGCATGGCGAGAAAAGTGCTCCATCCGACCTTCCCCCTTGAAGGGGAGATATCCGGCAGGACAAAAGGGGGTGATCACAAACGAACACAGCCCGTCAAAGGCGAGACCGATATGACCGACAGCAAGACCGAAACCGCCCTCTCCTCCGATCCGACCGAGGTTCGCCGCCAGAAGCTCGCCCAGCTGCGCGAGAAGATAGGCGAGGTCTATCCGGCCCATTTCCACCGCACGATCACCAATGCGGAGCTTGCCGAGAAATACAAGGATCTCGCCGACGACACGGAGACGCAGGACGTCGTTACGGTTGCCGGTCGCGTCTTCTCTGCCCGCAATTCCGGCATGTTCATCGACCTGCGCGATGCATCGGGCAAGATCCAGGTGTTTTCCCACAAGGACACCACGCCGGAAGAGGCCCGCGACTTGCTGCCGATGATCGATCTCGGCGACATCATCGGTGTCACCGGTCTCGTGCGCCGCACCAAGCGTGGCGAGCTGACGGTCAATGCACAGCAGATCACCATGCTGACCAAGACCCTTCTGCCCATGCCGGAAAAGTGGAACGGCATCGCGGATGTCGAGATCCGCTATCGCAAGCGCCACCTCGACATTCTCAGCAACGAGGAATCCAAGCTGCGCTTCCAGCAGCGTTCGCAGATCGTCTCGGGCGTGCGTCGCTTCATGGAAGACGACGGCTTCATGGAAGTCGAGACGCCCATGCTGCATTCGGTCTATGGCGGCGCCTCGGCCGACCCGTTCAAGACCCACCACAACACGCTGAAGCAGGACATGTATCTGCGCATCGCTCCGGAACTGTTCCTGAAGCGCACGCTGGTCTCGGGCCTGACCGACAAGGTGTTCGAGGTCAACCGCAACTTCCGCAACGAGGGCGTGTCGACCCGGCACAATCCCGAGTTCACCATGATGGAATGCTACTGGGCCTATGCCGACTACGAGGACATCATGGATCTCGTCGAACGGCTGTTCGAGAGCCTGGCGATGAAGATCCACGGTTCGGCCGAATTTACCTATGGCGAGCACCAGATCTCCTTCAAGGGCCCGTTCAAGCGGGTGCCCATGCCCGACGCCGTCAAGGAAGCAACCGGCATCGACTTCCTCGCCATGAAGACCGACGAGGAAGCGCGCGCCGCCGCCAAGGCTGCCGGCTTCGAGGTCGAGAAGGACTGGACCTGGGGTGAGTGCCTCGCCTTCATCTTCGAGGAAAAGGTCGAGGGCACGCTGATCCAGCCGAGCCACGTCACGCATTTCCCCAAGGACATCTCGCCCTTTGCCAAGGAAGTGCCGGGCGAACCGCGCCTCGTCGAGCGCTTCGAGACCTATTGCAATGCCTGGGAACTGGGCAACGCCTTCTCCGAGCTCAACGATCCGGAAGAACAGCGCCGCCGCATGGTCGAACAGCTCGAGCAGGCCCATGCCCGCGGTGAGACTGAAAAGCAGCTCGACGACGAGTTCCTCGACGCCATCGACCAGGGCATGCCGCCGGCCGGTGGCCTCGGCATCGGCGTCGACCGGCTGATCATGCTTTTGACCAATGCACCGTCGATCCGCGACGTCATTCTCTTCCCGGCCCGTCGCGCCCGGGACTGACGTCCGGACGATCCACGGACATCGAAAAAGGGCTCCCCCGCCTGCGAGGGAGCCCTTATTCATTCGAAGGTCTGGACCACGTCATAAAGTCCGGGATGGACTTCGCCTTAGCGCGTATTGCCGTCGATCATGCCGGCGGCATCCAGCCTTTGAAACACGGCCTACGCCGCCGACAGGCTTTCGGTCTGGGCATAATTGACAACGCGCGTTCCATCCAGGCTGCGGTGCAGGCTGGCAGACAGCCAGCCCGGCGTCTTTCGCGCCACGCCAACGGCTTCCGCTCAGGTGGTCGATCAGCGCCTGCCGGCCGTATTCGGGTACGGTAAAGACATTGATCTGAGTGATGACCCCATTGCTGGCAAGGATAATCGGCATTGCGTTCTCCTCGGGCGAGACGCGCAGGCCGATGGCGGACATTGCCGGTAAAACGCTCTCGCCAAGCCGCCGACACGTGCGCCGGTTGCTTGTCGCGGGTTCGCCATGAACGAGACGGAACTCCCCTGAGGGGAAGCAAGTGGGATTACCGATACCGCTTCTGATCCTTTTCGACCGGCCGAGTATTTGGCGACGCCCGACGCCCCGCAAGCTATCTGCGCGGATCAGTGCCCGGCGTCGGCATGTTCGTCCGGCTTGGCCGGAGCCGGCAGACCGTCGCTGTCTTCGGCCGGCACATCGGCATGGGTCTCGGCTTTCGCCTTGACCGGCTTCGACTTGAACTTGGCCAGCCAGTCGGCACCGGCGGCATCGGCGTCCGCGGCATCCTGGTTGAGTTCGGCGGTCGTCTCCGGAACGACCTCGGCTGCCGGCGCGTCGGCGCCCTTCTGGGCACCCGCCATCACCATGGATTTGATCTTGGAGAACCAGCCCTCCCCGTCGGAAGCCGGCCCGGCGGCGGGCTCCTCCTGTACCGGCTCGGCTGAAACCTCCGCCTTGGCCACCACCTCTTCGGCATGCCCGCCGGCATCGGTGGGCGCTGCGCCATCAGCAGCAGCCTCGACCGGATGGGCGGCCTTCGCATGATCGTTGGCCCCTGCCGTTTCGGCGTGACCGGCATCGCCGGCCGCAGGCGCGTCACCGCCGAGCCCGACCATGCCGAGCGCGGCCGACATCCAGCCGCCGTCCTTCTTCGCATCGCCATTCGCCGCCTCGCCATTCGCCGCATCACCGTGATCCGCCGCTGCGACCGGCACGGCCTCCCCGTCCGGCGCGGCATGCCCCTCGGGTGCTGCATGGCCCTCTTCGGCTGCCGCACCATGACCGCCGGCATCCTCGCCATGGGCGTTTTCCGCCGCCGGCTTGTCGTGACCGGCCGGCGCATGCGGATCGGCGGCTGCGCTCTCGGCCTTCGGGTTCAGGCAATCGGTGCTGTCGTCGAGCTTGGCAAACAGCGCCTTGATGTCCTTTTCCGGCATGTCGATCTTCTGGCCGTAGAATTGCCCGCCAACGCTTGCAGGCGCATCGACATAGCGCGCGGTGAAGACCTCGCTCTGCTTTTCCGGCACCTTGGCGGGATCGGGCACATAGAGCACATCGGCGCCGATCGCCCGGCCACGCATCGCGGCGCGGTCCGTCGGGCCATCGGCCGCCAGCACCACGACCTGCACCAGATCCGGCTTTTCCGCCGCATAGACCGTCTGGGCAACTCTCAACGCGGTCTTGACCCGCGTCTCGCCATCACTCGAACCGGTGGTGATATATTTGCGGACCCAGTGACGGTCCTTCTTGCGGATCTCGACCGACTGCACTTCCGTGCAGGCGAGACCGTTCAGTTCTTCGTAGGAGGGGCCGAGCAGCGCATCGGCGCCGATATAGACGGCGGCAGCCCCGGTGCCGCCGCACAGCACCAGAAATCCGCCCATGATCAGCAGAAGCTTGCGGGAAACACGCAATTTGCCCAACAACGCCTTCATACCGTCTACCCCGCCACTCAATACTCGATACGTGCGATAATGAGCATCGTATACATAAGTGGCATTGAAGAAGGCTTAACCGCTGTCTCCGCGGCAATGCCTCAATGCGGGACGGACGGTGTGGCGGCAACCCCGCCACGGCGGCGCTCCCGTCGCGCCACCACCTGTTCGCGCCAGACGGTGAACAGGCCGGCACCGACGACAATCACCGCGCCGACGATCATGTTCATCTTCAGGCTTTCGCCGAAGATCATCACCGCAAGGCTGGTGGCGAATACCAGCTGCCAATAGGTGATCGGCTGCAGCATCACGGCGCTGGCATTGTCATAGGCGCGGATCAGCGACAGATGGCCGATAATGCCGGTGCAGCAGAGCGCTCCCATCCACCCCCAGTCCTTCATTGCGATCGGCTCGAGCGTGAAGGGGGCTGCGAGGTTGAAGCCGACAAAGCCGACAAGGCACATGTAGAAGAAGCTCGTCACCGGCGGGTCATCGCGGCTGACGAGCCGGGTCAGGATGGCGTAGAACGCGCCGGCCAGCGCGCAGCCGAGCGGCAGCACCACATAGACATTGAAGCCGTCCGCGCGCGGCGACAGGATGATCAACACGCCGACCAGACCGACCAGGATGGCCGTCCAGCGGCGCCAGCCGACCTTTTCCCCGAGCAAGGGCACCGACAGCAGCGCCACCAGGATAGGCCCGGCGGCAAACACCGCCTGCGATTGCGCAAGCCCGACATAGTGGAAAGCCGAGATCGATACGGTGATCTGGGTAGCGAGCAGCACACCGCGCATCACCTGCAGGACCGGCCGCCTGGTGCGCACGGTCTGGCGGATGCCGCCGGGCGCCCGGCGTGCCAGATAAAGCGCAAAGGCGATAAAGGCCCAATAGCGGAAAAAGGCGACGACGAAGGGGGAATAGCTGTCGCCGAGATGCTTGGAGATCGCATCCTGCATCGAGAAAGTCGTATAGGCGATAAAGGCGAACAGATAGCCGAGCGGCGTCGATTTCATGGGATGGACAATGCGATTGGGGCTGGGAGGACCTTCAGACTACTATACGCTCACCGCCATTTGCCAAGGCCTTTCTTCGGCCCAGCGGTTCGCTATGCGCGCGATGTCGCCTGGTTACGATGCTTTTCGCGACGATGGCCGCCCCGCTTTTGCCCGGCAAAGAACGCCTCGTCATGCGCCATCATCGCGGCTGCATGGGCAAGCTGGGCTTCCAGCCCGCGATCGACCGGGCCGATCCGGCGGCTGGCCCGCAACAGCGCCAGCCGGACCCGCTCCGGCTCCCGGCGCAACCGCTTCAGCCGTTCCAGCGACGCAAGGGCCGCCCGCGATGCGGCCGGCGGCAGGCGTCCCTGGCGAAGGGCGCTCTGCAACGCCGCGATCGCCTCGCCGAGCGAGAGCGCCGTCAGGCCACCATCGTCGGCTCGTAGCACGGCACTGTTTGCCCTTTCGGCATAGCGCACCATCCGCAACAGCCGGTGATGCAGGCGCGCGCGCCACACAGGGGCTTGCTCCGGCGCAGGTCCGGCTCGCGCCATCTGTTCCAGTTCGCCGGCCACGAGGCCCACCAGATGCTGCAACCGCTGACGCGGGGTCAGGGGAAAAATCACCGTGTAGGCGACAAGGCCGACGGCCGGCGCCAGCACGATCGCCACCACATTGGGCAGCCAGTCGGCCAGCCCGTCCGTCAACGGATAATGTGGCTTCAGCAGCAGAAGCGAGACCATGGCATAGTCGAAGGCGTTCAGATGGGTGCGGCGATGGCCGAACAGCACGGCGCTGAACAGGATGAAGGGGACGATCAGCAACAGCACCTGCACTTCGCTGCCGGCGATCGGCCAGACGAGAAAGCGGCAGGTAAGCGCCCCGAGCGCACCATAGAACTGCCCGAGCATCACATAGCGCATCAGGATTGCGGGCGTGTCGAAGGTTGAGAAGATCGTCACCATGATCGACAGGCCAAGCATCAGGAAGGCAATTGGCTGGTAGCCTGTCACCACCCAAACCAGTCCCACCGCAAACAGGCTGAGAAAAGCGCGCAACGCGCTCTGCCGGGCGCCCACCACATCGCGGTGCAGGATCGGCGTGCTGACCGAAAGGCGGTCCTCGGCAGGGCCGCGCGGCATGCCGCGATAGGCCCGCAGGGCAGCCAGCAATCTGGCAAGCGGCCGGTACAAGTCGGATACCGGCCCGATGCGGGAAAGCGCCACTTCCAGTCTGTCGAGCGTATCGGGCGAAGACGCCCCGCCCCCGAGACCCTCGGCAACCGCCTTCAGGTCGGCGGCAGTGACACCGGGCTGCGGGCGGGTCTGCCGCCGGGCAAGGTCGAGCAGGTCGATCTGCGCCCAGAGGATCATGCGCATAGCCTGCGTCCTGCGGCGCCTTCGCAGCGAGCCTGCGGCATGCGGGTCGAGCAGTTCGTCGATCGCTGCCATCTCCGCCAGTGCGCGGCGCTCTGGCTCCGTCAGCGCGTCCGGCCCACCCCTGTCGAGACGCTGGGCCAGCGCCGACAGAACCGCGCCGGTTGCCCGGCGCATGCGTCCCACGATCGGCTCCTCGGCCGAAACAGGTGTGGTGAGCCAGCCGATCAGCACCGCAACCGCAACACCTGTCAGAATGGTGAGCGCCCGGTCGGCACCGAGCACCAGCAAGTGGTCCGGATGGCCGAAGTCGAGCAGAGACACCATGGAGGCGGAGTAGCCGGCAAGCATCGCTGCATAGGCACTGAGGCCGCGCAACAGATTGCCGCTGGCCACGCAGACAGCCATCCACAGCGCCAATCCGGCGACGAGCGGCATGGGCGCGCCATCGGCCAGCACCACGAGCCCAATACCGGCCGCAACCCCGATCAGCGTCCCAAGCGCACGGAACAGGCCTTTCTCCAGCAATTGGCCACGGGTCGGCTGCGAGGCCGCCCAGACCGTCATCGCCGCCCATTGCGGATGGTCGAGCCCCAGCAGCCAGGCAACCAGAAGCGCAATCGAGGCGGCAAGTGCCGTGCGCAATGCGAACCGAAGCCGCGGCACGTCGAAGCCAAGACGGCCAAGGACCGTGACCGGTAGGGCCGATCCGTGCATCAGTCTACGGCCTTCGTCTTGTGGTCGTCGGCGGCGATGCGGGCCTCGATCTTTGCGAACCACCCCGAGAGCTCGTCCAGCGCGCGCTCATCGAGATCCTGCAGAAGCCTTTCCTCGATGGGGCCGAGAATGGCGTCGATCTCGGCCACGCGGGCGCGGCCGAGATCGGTCAGCTGGATCTGCTTGGCCCGCCGGTCGGCGGGGTCCGTCTGGCGACGTACCAGTGCCTGCCGCTCGAGAATGTCGAGAAGCCGGACGAGACTGGATGCGTCCAGCCCCGCACGCAGCGCCAGATCCTTCTGGTGTAGCCAGCCGCCGGCCCGCGACAGATGGGTGAGCGGCGCCCAGGTGGCGTCCGTCAGCCCGGCTTCGACAAGGTGCCTGTCGAGCAGCTGGCGCCAGTGACGCGCCAGTCCGACCAGGCGGGCTCCGAATTGAAATCGCAAATTAGAGTGCATGTTTCTCTTTGAATTAAAATTATTTGGATAGCAAGTAATTCATATCGAAAATGGTTCGGCATTTACCCTGCCCGCGAATAGAGGGTGGAGCGACCCGCATCTTCCGCTATGCTCGCACCATGATCAAGGAGACAGTCATGCGATCGTTCGCGACCCTTATTTCGATGGCACTGCTGGCCATCGGCATGACGCAGACGGCCATGGCGGCAAGCCGCGATCCGCTCGTCATTCCCGCGCCGGATCTCGACGGCGGGCCGATCGAGGACGACGCGGCGATGTGGCATATTCTCGGCCTGCCGCCCGGCCGCACGCTCAACATGCGCTCCGGCCCCGGTTCACGCTTCCGCGTCATCGCCCTTCTGCCCGATGCGACCCCGGTCGAGCATCTGGGCTGCCAGGAACGGCTTGGCGAATTCTGGTGCCGTGTCGCCACGCTCGGCGCCCCGCGCATCTCCGGCTGGGTCAACGGCCGCTACGTCTCCGACGACTTCGTCCCGCCGCGCCAGTCACGGCGCCCCTGACGCGATCCACGCCCCTCGTCTGCGCTTGACCCGATCCGCCCGGACGCCATCTGCTCTTGCGGCAGCGCTCATTACCCGGCCGCATCCACAAAGGAGACGATCTTGGACAAGCAACAGCTCGAAACGGCCTACCGTGCCTATATCGACACCTTGAACGCGCGCGACTGGGACAGGCTCGGTGATTTCGTCGCCGACAGTGCACGGCACAACGGCCGTCCCTTCGGGCTTTCCGGTTACCGCACCATGCTGGAACAGGATGTCGAAGCCATTCCGGATCTCGTCTTCGGCGTCGATTTCCTTGTCATCGACCCGCCGCATGTCGCCGCGCGCCTCACCTTTCATTGCACGCCCAAGGGCGAGTTCCTCGGGCTGCCAGTCCACGGCCGCACTGTCGATTTCACCGAAAACGTCTTCTACCGCTTTCAGGACGGCCGCATTGCCGATGTCTGGTCGGTGATCGACAAGCAGGCGATCGAAGAGCAGCTCTGATCGGACCAAACCTGTCCGGACACGCCGAAAGCCGGGTCGCGGTGGGGGCAAGAGGCGTCACGCACCGCCGAACTGCGGCACGCGGAACTGCAACACGGCGGCATGCCCTGCCACCTTCGCCGCCTGCCGCATGGATGACCGGTCAACACCGCCTTGCCCTTGTCTCTCCTGGCCGATCGTGCTTTTGAACACCGAGTGCCCGCCTGCTGCCCCAAGGAGACCCGATGCCCCACGATTCCAGCCAGCTCGAAATGGTCGTGCTGATGACCCCCGACATGGCCAATTTCTCCGGCAAGGTTCACGGGGGCGCGCTTTTGAACCTGCTCGACCGAGTGGCCTATGCCTGCGCGGCGCGGTTTTCCCAGCAATATGCGGTGACGCTGTCGGTCGATCAGGTGACGTTTCGCCAGCCGATCCATGTCGGCGAACTCGTCACGTTCCGCTCGTCGATCAACCATGCCGGCCGCACCTCCATGGAGATCGGCATCCGGGTGGAAGCGGAGGATATCCGCACTGGCGAACGCCGCCACACCAACAGCTGTTATTTCACCATGGTCGCCGTGGATGCCGACGGCAGGCCGACACCGGTACCCGATCTGGTGCTCGACACCGAGGACAAGGTCCGCCGCGCCCGCCAGGCCGACGAGCGCCGCGCCCTGCGTCGCGAATTCGAGGCCCGTTTCCGCCAGTTGAAGGAAGGTGTCGACTAAGGCGCCTTCCCTTTCCGCGTCCCTACCAAGGCTTCAACCCCAGCAGCTTTTCGCCAAGCACCGTCAGTTCGGCGGGGCTGGCATTCTTCTTCTCCCATTCACGCGGGTCGCCGGGAAAGGCATCGCGTTGCGGGTGATCGCGCTCGCGCCACAGCCGGATGCGCTCCTGCCGTTCCGCCTCGTTGGCGTATTCGGCCGGATGCATGGAGATATATTGTGCCATCCGCACGCGACCGTCGGAATGGTTGGGTCGCACGCCATGCGCCAGCAGCGAGTTGAAGATCATCAGGTCGCCCGGCTCCATGTCGATATTGACCCGGGTCTGCCCGGTCATGTCCGGATGCATCGGATCGCGGTCGTCCCCTTGTGTCTTCTCCCATGCCTCGAAATGCTCGAACAGCCAGGGCACGCACTGGAAGCCGCCGACATCGCCGTCCTGCCTCTTCAGGCTCAGCACCCCCTGCACGCCGATCGGCAGCGGCCGGATGGAAGTATCGACGTCCCAGTGGATGAAGCCGTCGGCGCTGCCCTTCACCTTTTTCGGCGGATTGAGGTTGGCCCGGTCGATCGTCACCCAGAGATCCTCGCGGTCCCAGATATCGACAAAGGCATCGTAGATCCGCGGCTCCATCCGGTTGTCCCAGAGATGCTGGTGATTGTAGATCTCCAGCATGCCGGTGCCGTTCAGCTCCTTCATCTTGTGATCGCGCCGCTGCGGCGCGTACCAGGTCGAAGGATCGTCCGGGTCCTTCTCGTCGAAGGCCCAGAGGGTCTCGACCAGCCGCTCGACATTGGCGGCCGGCACCGCCTGGCGAACGATCACATAGCCGCGGGTAATCCAGTGCTGCCAGTCCTCGCGCGAAAGCACCCGCAGCGGCAGGGTCTTTTCGATGTCCTTCAACTGCGTCGTCGCGGCAGTAGTCGGATGGCTGTCGCGGATGATCCGTGCGGTGTCCATGAGGCTCTCTCCCTTGTTGTGGCCCGGAACGCCCGGGCAATGGGAAAATGCTAGACCTCCACCCCACATCCATGTTGTCCCACTCTGGCAAGTCCTGATACTATTCTGGCGTTGATCAAACCCGGAAAACAGAATGCGACCATATCTGGAGAAATTGCCGCCGATCTCGGATGCTTCCTGGTCGATGCTGAACCGGAGGCTCGACGACGGCATCCCGTTCCAGTGGCATCATCATCCCGAATACGAACTGACCCTGACGCTGAACTCGATCGGCCAACGCTTCATCGGCGACCATGTCGGCGAATACGGCCATGGCGACCTCGTGCTTGTCGGGCCGAACCTGCCGCACACTTGGTCGTCGCGTGAAAGGATCGACGCCGGCGGGCCGCATGTCGCGCTCGTCTTCTGGTTCCGCCAGGACTGGATCGACGGCTTTCTCGGAAATGCCGTTGAACTTTCGCCGATCCGCCAGCTGTTTGCCGAGGCGGCACCCGGGCTCTCCTTCGGGCCCGAGATCGGCGAGAGCCTGCGCAGCCGCTTCGAGGCGATGTTTTCGCGTCCGCCCCGCGCCCGGCTGATGGCGGTGCTCGACCTCCTGGCCGAACTTGCCGAGCAGCGCGAGCGTGGCCGCGCACAGCCGCTTGCCTCCGGGCTGCCGCCACCGACGACGGAAAGCCGCTCGCGCATCGACCGGGTGCTGAACGCGCTGCACCGGGACTATGCCGGAACGGTGCGGATGGGCGATCTTGCGGACCTCGCCGCCCTCAGCCAATCCGGGCTGCACCGGATGTTCTCCAAGCACACCCATTCCACGATATCCGCCTATCTCACCCGCCTGCGTGTCGGCGATGCCTGCGCAAGGCTGTCCGGCACCACCCAGCCGATCGCCCATATCGCCGCCGAAACGGGCTATCGCAGCCTTGCCAATTTCAACCGCCAGTTCCGCAGCCAGACCGGTATGACGCCGAGCGCCTACCGGGCCTCCTTCCGGACCTGACCGCCGCTATTCGGCAGCAAGCCGGCTCCCGTCCCAGCGCCGGAGATAGGGCAAGGCAAATAGATAGAGCCCCGTCGCCAGCAGCGGGATCAGCGGCACGAGGGCGAGCAAGCCGATCCATGGCGCCGGTATGGCCAGCATCATGGCCGCGATATTGGCGATCACGGCAACGGTAAAGGCGATCGAAAGCCAGCGGTGGATCCGGCGGATCAGGATAGGGGAAGACATGCACGAACTCCTCGTGTGACGTTTGCGGATCTTCCGACCCGGTGTAAAAAGCGCGCAGGGCGGCGCATCCCCTGCCCGACGGTCAGGGAATTTCATGACGGCGACATCGCGCCGGTGCCGGGCCCTGCGGCGGCGACTATCAGTCCAGCTTTGAGAGGACCTGTTCCAGATTGTCGAGGAAGCGCGGCCAGCCGGCCCTGGCGCCCTCAAAGAATTGCGGCCGCTCCGGTCGGAAGCCGACCTGTTCCATCCGCAGATGCGTGCCCGTTTCCGTCGGTGTCAGTGTCCAGGTGACGGTGCTGTCCAGCCCCTTGGCGTCCCAGCTGTAGGCAAGCCTGCGGTTCGGTTCCACCGTCTCGACCCGGCAGGTGACCGAGCCCCATTCCGCGCGCAGGGTGAAGGCGTGCCCGACCACGGGTGCGAATTCGTTCTTCATCAACCATTCCGCGATCAGCTGCGGCTGGGTCAGTGCCCGCCAGATCTTGTCGGGGGAATGCGCGAATTCCCGCTCGACCACCACGGACAGGGTTTCGACTTCGGCATCACTCATTGGTCCATCCTCTTCAACACGTCTTCCAGGTCGTCGAACCGGTTCTCCCAGAAGCCGGCCATGCGTTTCGTCCATTCGGCAAGCGGCGACAGGGCGCCGGGCCGCGCACTGTAATGCGTCTGCCGCCCGTCCTGGCGATCCTCGACGAGGCCCGCGAGCTTCAGCACGCCGAGGTGCTTGGACACCGCCGGCTGCGAGATCCCCGCTTCCTCGGTGAGCGCCCGCACCGTCAGTTCGCCATCGCGGCAGAGCCGCTCGAACAGCCCCCGCCGTGTCGGGTCCGCCAGCGTGCGGAACAGTATGTCGTGATCGTGGTGCATGGATATTGATAACCCGTCAGCTATGAATTAAACCCATAGCCGACGAGTTATGAATGAGTCAAGGCCGCCCAAATACAGCACACCCACGGCCGTGGACAGGGCGCGGCCGGTGAGCCAGGGTGGCGCGCAGGAGGAGATGGAAATGACGCGAGACGACCCGAGGATCGAGGCCTATTTTTCGAAAAGCGGCCGATGGCAGTCCGAACTGCAGGCGTTGCGGTCCTTGTTGTCCGAGACGCCGCTTGTCGAAGACTTCAAGTGGCGCTCGCCCTGCTACACTTTCGACGGCGCCAATGTTGCAACCATCTGGGCCATGAAGGAAGCCTGCGGGCTCTCCTTCTTCAAGGGCGTGCTGTTGAAGGATCCCGCAGGAATATTGACTGCTCCCGGCGACAATTCACGCTCTGTCAGGCTCTTCCGCTTTTCGAGCCTGGAGCAGCTGGCGCCGCACCGCGACACCCTGAAGGGCTATGTATTGGAAGCGATCGGGCTGGAGAAGGCGGGGGCGAAGGTCACCTTCGAAAAGGACGATCTTGCCTATCCGGCCGAACTGGTCGACCGGCTGGACGCCGACACGGCCCTGCGCGAAGCCTTCGAGGCGCTGACGCCCGGCCGCCGGCGCGGCTATCTCCTACATTTCACCGAGCCGAAACAGCCGGCGACCCGGACTGCGCGGATCGACAGGCATGCCGACCGTATCCTTGCCGGCAAGGGCATGCACGACCGCTGATCGCAATCCCAGACCTCAGGCTTCGGCCTCGCGCACCGCGATCTCGGCCATGGCCAAGGCAGCCTCGCGGGTCTTGGCGGCGGCGATGAAGCGGCCATTGTGGCAGAAGCTGGCGCCGGGCACGCCGCTTGCGGCCTCCAGCTCGCCGTTGGTGAGCCCCGCCCAGGCAGCCGGCAGGTCGGCGCGAAGTTCGAACCCCTCGTCGGCACGGCGAATGCCGGTCAGGCACCAGTCCTTGTCGCGCGGATGGACGACGAACAGCAGATGGTCGGCGCCGGCCTTCACCACCGCCGGCCGGAAGGGCATGCCCATCGGCAGTTCGAGGATCCGGCCTTCACCGGCGGCCGTGATCGCCTGCTGCACCAGCCCCTCGGCCCGCAATTTCGCGTCGCTGCGGGCGATCGCCGCCTCGACGAAGCTGCGCGCAATGGCAAGGGCGGCATGAAAGCCCCGCGTCTCGGCTTCGGGATCGGTGTCGTCGAACACCGGCTTCAGGGTTTCCAGCAGCACCGGCAGCGTCAGGTTCGACAATGGTCCGGCAACCGAGGGGCTGACCGCGCCATTGTCCATCAGGTCGATCGGCAGCACGAAGCGCGCGTCGAACGAGGCATGGATGGCGTCCACATGCGCCGCCGGAACGCCGAAGGCCGCCAGATAGTCGCGGCCGAAATGCTTCCAGATCAGACCGAACGAGCTGTAGGGCTGGCCGTCGTCGCGCAGCGGCGCGCCGCGCTGGTGATGGTCGAAGATCCGAGCTTCGGCGTCATAGGCGCCGCCGACATCGTAGATGATCCGGTCGTCGCCCGGCGTGATCCATTCCTTGGCCCGGCTGCGCAGGATCTCCGCCTTTGGAAAAAGACGGGTGAGAATGACGCTGGACAGCAGTTCGTCGGCATGGAAGCCACCGGAATGGGTGACGAGGTGGTTTGGGATCATGCCGGGATGCGCCTTGCTGTTGACGAGGAAACGAGGACCTCCAGATAGCCCGCGCCGCCGGCCATCTCAACCCGTCACCTGTGCTTTCGACGAGACAGTCGCGCGCCGTCTTGCGCCAGGGCCGCAGCCTTCGGCCGGCATCGGCAGCCCGAGGCCTACAGCGTCCCCAGCTCGATCCGGCTGCCGTCGAAGAAGCGCGAGAGGCGGAAGGCGGTGGGATCGACGCAAGGAGTGGCACCGCTGACGAGATCGGCCGCAAGCCGCCCTGCCCCCGGCCCGATGCCGAAACCATGGCCGGAAAATCCGGTGGCGATGAAGAAGCCGGGCACCTTGTCGACCGGCGAGATCACCGGCACGGCGTCCGGCGTGACATCGATGAGCCCCGCCCAGCGCTGCGCAATCCGCGCACGGGCAAACACCGGATAGGCCGCCTTTAGCTTGGCCAGCGCGTGATCGGTCAGTTTCGGCACCGGTGTCGGGTCCATCACCCGGATACGCTCGAAGGGGCTCTCCTCGTCGAGCCGCCAGCCCTTCATCCAACCGGCCTCCTCGATAAAGCGGGGACCGAGCCGCAGCTTCATCGCATGCCATTCCGCCTTCAGCGCCGGTATGAATTTCAGCCCGTAGCGAAAACTGTCCGGCACGATATCGGCAATATTGTCGCTCGGAGAGGCAACGGTATAGCCGCCGTCCTGGCGCCTGCGGAAGGCGAAGTCCTTGGCAAACAGCGTCTCCTCCGGCCCGCCCTCTATTGGTGTCGTGCGGATCACCGTGTTGACGATTTTCAGCTGCGGCAGGTCGACGCCGAGGGAACGGGAAAACAGGCTCGACCAGGACCCGCCGGCAAGCAGCACCGAGGAACAGGCGATCGGGCCGCGCTCGGTCACCACGCCCGAGATCCGGCCGCCGGCCGTCTCCACCCCGCGCACCGCGCACCGGGTGAGGATATGGGCACCCGCCTCGCGCGCCGCCTCGGCGATCGCAGGCGCCGCCTTCTGCGGCTCGGCGCGCCCGTCGGCCGCGGTGTGCAGCGCGCTGCGCACATCAAGCTTCAGGCCGGGATAGAGTTCGGAAAACTCCCTCTGCCCGATCATCTGCGAGGCCAGCTGGTATTGTCGAAGTTCGTCCGGCCAGCGCTCGTTGCTCGCTTCGTCCCGGTCGCTCTGGCTCTGGAAGACAATGCCGCATTGGCGGTAGCCGGTGTCGCGGCGCACCCGCTTGTCGAGCCCGCTCCAGATGCGGATCGCCTCGGCTGCCAGCGGCACCTCGCGCGGATCGCGCTGCGAGATCCTGACCCAACCCCAGTTGCGGCTCGACTGTTCTTGCCCGATGCCACCCTTCTCGCAGAGCGCCACCGAGATGCCGCGCTCGGCAAGCTCCAGCGCCGCCGACGCGCCGATGATGCCGCCGCCGATGACGACCACATCGACCGTCTGCGGCAACGCCTCATCGCCTTGAACGGGAACGACCTGCGGACCGGGCATCGGCAACTCCATGCTTGGGGGCCTGCTGCCGGCCGCCGGAAGAAGCCCGGACTGTAGCAGCAGGAAAGCCGCGTCGTCACCCTTGCGTCCTGGGGGCGGGCCTGCGCAGCTGTGGATGGCTTGCGAAACCCGTGGGGATCCAGATTCGCTACAGGGCCGACACGCGGTTGCGGCCGGCGCGTTTCGACAGATAGAGCCCCTCATCCGCACGTTTCAGGATATCGCTGGAAAGCCGGTCCGGCGCACCGAATTGGCTGACCCCGCCGCTGATCGTCGATTGACAGCGCAGCTGCTGATGCAAGACGATCGGAACATCCGCGCGCAGCCGGTCGGCGATTTGCAGAGCGTCCTCGCGGTGAGTCCCGGGCATGACCACGACGAATTCATCGCCGCCGAACCGGGCGATCACATCGCTCTGGCGCAGATGCTGCCGGCAAAGTCTTGCAATTTCGACCAGAGCGGCATCGCCCATGTGATGTCCGAGCTCGTCGTTCAGCCGCTTGAAATTGTCGAGGTCGAAGACCAGCACCGATGTCTGGGTCTGTTCCTGCTCGAAGAGCGCCAGCCGCTGATCCAGGGTTTCGATCAGCTTGCGCCGATTGTAGAGGCCAGTCAGCGCATCTGTCTCGCTCAGTTGCCGCAGCTGGTGCTGGATCTCGTTCTTCTCGGTGATATTGCTCGCGACCCAGACCACGGCCGCCTCGCCTTCCACCTCGAACTGCAGCGCCTGCACGCGGCCCTCGAACCAGATGGGATGATCGGGACCGTCGCCGGCGCCCTTCACGTCTCGACCGCTGAGTTCATATTCGACGATATGCAGCTCACCGCTCTGCAGAGCCTTTTCGATCTCGGTGGCAAACCACTGCGCCTTCTCCTCCTTCAGCACATCGAACATGTTGAGCCCGATAAGACCGCTGCCGTCGTGATAATGCCGGACATCCTTGCCGCCGAATATGGCGGCATAGCGCCCGCTGCGGGTAAGAATGAAGGCTGGGTCCGGAAGGGAGGAGAGGATCGACGTCAATTGCTGCTGCGTAAACAAGGAAGCCCTTCCCCATCGTTTAACTCCAACACGCCTCATGGCGCGCACGCGGCCGGACGCCTGCCGCTCATACCGCTGCCGCCCGCCGTGAATCGCACTCTGCCATCGAAGCATTTCACTTTTCTAAATCCCGCCTGCGCCATAAAACGTGGTCGCAGTTGACGGTCACTTGCTACGGAGACGAAACAGATGGTGCCGCTCGTCACGCCACCCAAGCTGAAGCTCTCGAGGCTGCGCGATATCGGTTGGACGATCTGGGACCCGATCGGCCTGCTGGCACCCTCGGAGCGGTGGGACGAAGGCGAAGCGCTGGCCTTCGCGGACGAATATGACAACTATCTGCGCGAGGCGGCCGGGCTGTTGCGGCGCGGCACCCCTGCCGAAGACGTCGTAAGGCTCCTCGTCGCTGTCGAGACCAGTCGCATGGGGCTGGCGGAGCGGCCGGACACGGTCAACCGGGCCCGACTGAGCCTGCCGCCGCCACCGGCATTTCCCCGCACACCGACGGAGGAACGCGCCACGTCGGTCGCGGCGCGAGGGCCCAAGGCGGACTGACGCTTCGGGCAGCACGGCCGGCCGACCCGGCCCGAGCTGGTGGAGGGGAGAAAGGAAGAAACAGCATGCGGACGATCAGGATTATCGAGCATATCTCGCTGGACGGGGTGATCCAGGCACCGGGCGGGCCCGACGAGGACCGGGACAGCGGTTTCGCGCACGGCGGCTGGGCGATGCGCTATGGCGACCCCGTGGTCCGGACAGCGATCGAAGCAGCGCATGGCGAAGGCTTCGACCTGCTGCTTGGCCGGCGGACCTACGACATCTGGAGCGGCTACTGGCCACACGCAGCGCCCGGGCCTATGGCCGACAGCTTCAACCGGGCGGTCAAGTTCGTCGCCACGCACAGGCCGGACAGCCTGAGCTGGGGACCGGTGGAGCCGCTGGGTCCGGACCCCGCCGCAAGCCTCAGGGCCATCAAGGCGAAAGACGGCGCCGATATCGTCGTCTGGGGATCGTCGTCGCTGCCAGCAATGCTGCTGGAAAACGGGCTTGCCGACGAGGTCGTGCTGCTGGTCTATCCCGTCATGCTCGGCACCGGAAAACGGATCTTCACCGAGCGGGCATCCCCCTCTGCGCTGACGCTTCTGGAGAGCCGGCAGGGCGAGAGCGGTGTGGTCGTCAACCGCTACGCGCCCTCAGCTCCGCCGCCTGCCGGTGCTGGCTGAGAGGGCAAGCGGGCCGCCTCAGGCGACCCGGATGCCCTCGCGCCAGATCATCTTCGGGAAGGGATGGCCTTCGAAGAGCCCGATATGGACCAGGTCGGCGCGGCGGCCGGCCGTGATCTCGCCGCGATCGGCAAGTCCGGCGGCCTCCGCCGGCGCCTTGGCGACCATGCGGATCGCTGCCGGAAGGTCCTCGGCAAAATCGGTGCTATCGGTAATCAGGAAGGCGGCGTCGAGCATCGAACGCGGCACATAGTCGGAGGCAAGAATGTCGAGCAGTCCCTCGTCCATCAGCTCCTTCATCGCGACATTGCCCGATTGCGACTGGCCCCGCAGGATATTCGGCGCACCGCCGACCGTTGCCATGCCGCGAAGGCGCGCCTCGCGGGCCGCCTCCAGCGAGCAGGGAAATTCGGAAATCGCCACGCCCTCGTCGGCGGCCAGGTCGACATGGGCGATATCGGTATCGTCATGGCTGAGCAGCGGCAGGCCGCGGGCCTTGGCAAGCGCCACGACCTCGGGCCGGACCTTGCGGCCGATCTCGCTCTTTTCCGCGATCATCGCCATCACCTGATCGCGGGTCGTCTCGACGCCCTGGTCCCGAATATCGGCCATGCGGGCGATATAGCCCTCGAGATCACGGGTCTGGCGGATGCCGGGCAGGTGTTCCATCACCGAGGCAATTCTCACCAGCGGGTGATCGATGACCTCCTGCACCAGCGCCGGCGTCTTCGGGTCGATCACCTCGCAGCGCAGATGCACGAGGTGCTGGGCGCGCAGCATGCCGCCGGCGGTTGCCCGCTCCAGCGCGTCGATCATCGGCTTCAGGATCTCGGAGCGGCGGCTGTCGCCCTCGGCATTGCCGACGGCCAGGCTGTCGAACACGGTGGTCACGCCGCCACCGATGATCTGCGCGTCATGGGCGAGCGCCGCCCGGACATAATCCCAGCGCACATGGAAGCGCGGGAAGATGTGCTTTTCGAAATGATCGGTGTGCAGGTCGACGAGGCCCGGGATCAGGTAGTCGCCGCCAAGGTCGAGGGCGCCCGCCGGCACCGCGGCACCGCTCTCCTCGACCGCCTCGATCCGCCCGTCGCGCACGACGAGCGAACCGAGGACGATCCGGTCAACAAGCACGAGTTTCGCGTTGGCAAGCACCAGCGGCGTGCCGGCCCCGGTCGGGTCATCCTGTGTCGTCATTGTGATTCCCTTGGCGACGCCGTGGCGCCGATGTCGATTTGCCTGGATTGCTTGTAGCGGCAGATAGCGCCGGTTGATGTCAGTTCCATGTCAGGGAAGCGCCAGGCGATATCCGGATATCGCCTCGCACCCTGCCCCCTCACCCCTGAGCACCGCCACCTTTGCCGAAGCGGTCCCGCCAGGCCGGCTGGGCGCCGGGATAGGGCAGCGCCGTCGCCGCATGCACGCCGCGGGCGATGGCGCGCGCCATGACGAGCGTCGAGAGATGGCAGAGTTCCATGAATTCGGCTGGATCGGCGAGCGCGCGGGCGCCGGTTGCGGCCGAGAAGATCGTGTCGCCATCTCCCGGCAGATGGGTCGGCAGCACGGCGCGGGCAAGCCCATCATGCGCCATGATCGACAGACGGTGGGTCTCGGCCTTGGTCAGCACCGCATCGGTGACCACGGCACCGATGGTGGTGGCCGTCAGCGTGACGCCCTTGGCGCGCAGGCGGATGTCCTCGGCGGCGAATGTCTGCGGCAGGCCGTGACCACCAAATTCGCCGCCCTGCTCGAAGGGGGCGGCCCAGAAGTGTCGGCCGTCGCCGACGGTCGCCGAGCCCATGGCGTTGACGGCGACAAGGGCGGCGATCGTCGTGCCGCGCGTGGTAAGCGCGCTTGCCGAACCGAGGCCGCCTTTCAGGGTGGCGGTCGTGGCGCCGGTGCCGGCACCGACGCTGCCGAGCGGAAAGCGATCGTGCAGCGCATCCTGGAAGGCGGCATAGCCCATGTCGCGATAGGGCGACTGGAGGCCCCAGTCCTTGTTGCCGCCGTTCAGCAGGTCCATCAGGATCGCCTGCGGGACGATCGGCACCCGCGCGGAGCCGACGGGAAAGCCCCGACCGACCGCGCGAAGCCCCGCCTGCACCCCGCCGGCTGCATCAAGCCCAAAGGCCGAGCCGCCTGATAGCACGAAGGCATCGACCTGGCTCACGGTCATCGCCGGATCGAGCAGCGCCGTGTCGCGTCCGCCGGGGGCACCGCCGAGCACCGAGCCGGAGGCCGTCACGGGCTTGTCGAAGAGGATCACGGTAACGCCGGAGCCGAGCGACAGATCGGTCGCGTGGCCGACGAAGACCCCTGCAATGTCGGTGATCAGATTATCGGGCCCAGGCATCGGCACATCCTTTCGTCCCGGTATCGCGGGAGGTTGCTGCGGTTTTAGGGGAAGGCGGGCGGACCTGCCAAGGCCAAAAACGCGCGCACGTTCTCGATCTTCGCAGGCTTTGCGGATTGACCGGCAGCCATCGAACGGCAATATTGGCCGCGATGGTTCCTTGACCTTAAAGGATCAAAAGGGAACACGGTGCGGACTACCCATCAGGGACCAAAACCGTGGCTGCCCCCGCAACTGTAAGCGACGAGCTTCGTCCAGATGCCACTGGTGTTCATGCCACCGGGAAGGCGGACGACGCGACGACCCGCGAGCCAGGAGACCTGCCATCACCGGACGTCAGAACAGAGATCATCGGACGGGGTGTTCCGGTGAGGCGAGCTATTCGCTTTCTCTGGGATGGCAGTGGACGTCAAACAAGAGAGTAGCATGTTCAACGTATTGTCACGCCTTTTCGGCGAGGGGGCCCCGGACCTGAAGGCCCGCCTCGTCATCATCTATGCCTTTCTCGCGGTTCTCAATATCGGTGCCTGGATCTGGGCACTGCTGGCCTTTCGCGACACGCCGGCCATGCTCGGCATCGCGCTGGTAATCTATGGTCTTGGACTTCGCCATGCGGTGGATGCCGACCATATCGCCGCAATCGACAATGTCACCCGCAAACTGATGCAGATGAAGCAGAGGCCTGTATCGGTCGGCTTCTTCTTCGCTCTCGGTCATGCCGCGGTGGTGGTGATTGTCGCCGTGGCGGTGGCGCTCGCCACCAGCATGCTCGGCCGGTTCGAAAGCTTTCGCGAAGTCGGCGGCGTGATCAGCACCAGCATCTCGGCGCTGTTCCTGTTCGTCATCGCCGCGATGAACATCGTCATTTTCGTCTCGATCTATCGCAGCTATCGGCGGATTCGGGCGGGCGGCACCTATGTCGAGGAGGACCTCGACATGCTGCTTGCCAATCGGGGAATTCTGTCGCGGATCTTCAAGCCGATGTTCAGGCTGGTCACGCGATCCTGGCACATGTTCCCGCTCGGCTTTTTGTTCGGCCTCGGCTTCGACACGGCAACCGAGGTCGCGATGCTGTCGATGTCGGCGAGCCAGGCGGCGAACGGCATGCCGCTGGAGGCGATCCTGGTGCTGCCGGTGCTGTTTGCCGCCGGCATGTCGCTGATCGACACCACCGACGGCGTGATGATGCTCGGCGCCTATGAATGGGCCTTCGTCAAGCCGATGCGCAAGCTCTATTACAACATGACGATCACGCTGGTGTCGGTGCTGGTGGCGCTGTTGATCGGCGGGGTCGAGGCGCTCGGCCTGATCGGCGACAAGCTTGGCTTTTCCGGCAGTGCCTTCGATGCGGTGCAGGCGCTGAACGACAATTTCAACAATCTCGGCTTTGCCGTGATCGGCGTCTTCCTGGCCGCCTGGCTGATTTCCTGGGTCATCTACAAGCTCCGGCGGCTGGACGACATCGAGGTGCGGATTGCCGGCTGACGGCGGCACCTTCCAGTCGTGTTCCCGAAGGCGCTTCCCGCGTGACGTGCGGGCGCTCTCGGGCAATTGGCGAAAAGCGCCACGCAGCGCTTTCCTTGGCGGCGCATTTGGTCTTTTATGGCGACCGAATGAGGGATGCGGCGGCCGATCCGAGGAGTGAGGCCGTCCGCGAACAAGAGGAGGAATTCATGACCCGATTGATCGGCCGCTCGGCCATTGCTGCCCTGGGACTGCTGTCCGTTTCGCTCGCCCCGATGGCGGCGAAGGCCGACGAGTTCATCAATGTGCTGACCGGCGGCACATCCGGCGTCTACTATCCGCTGGGTGCGGCGCTGTCGAAGATCTACGGCGAGAAGATCGAGGGCGTGCGCACGCAGGTGCAGTCGACCAAGGCTTCGGTGGAAAACCTCAACCTGCTGCAGCAGGGCAAGGGCGAGATCGGCTTTGCCCTGGGGGACAGCGTCAAGCTCGCCTGGGAAGGCGACAAGGATGCGGGCTTTACCAAGAAGCTCGACAAGCTGCGCGGCATTGCCGCCATCTATCCGAATTACATCCAGATCGTCGCTTCGAAGGAATCGGGCATCACCTCGCTTGCCGACCTGAAGGGCAAGAGCATCTCGGTCGGCGCGCCGAAATCCGGCACCGAACTGAATGCCCGCGCGATCTTCGCCGCCAGCGGCATGAGCTATGACGATCTCGGCAAGACCGAATATCTGCCCTTTGCCGAATCGGTCGAGCTGATCAAGAACCGCCAGCTCGACGCGACGCTGCAGTCGGCCGGCCTCGGGGTGGCCTCGATCAAGGATCTGGCGACGTCCCTCGACATCCAGGTCGTCTCCGTGCCGGAGGATGTGGTGACCAAGCTCGGCGCGCCCTATATCGCCGCCACCATTCCGGCCGGTACCTACAAGGGTCAGGACCAGGACGTGCCGACGGTCGCCGTCGTCAACTTCCTCGTCACCAGCACCAATGTCTCGGACGATCTGGCCTACCAGATGACCAAGCAGCTGTTTGAAAATCTGCCGGAAATGGAAGCCGCCCACAAGGCAGCGGCGCAGATCAAGCTCGAAAACGCGCTGAAGGGCATGCCGGTGCCGCTGCATCCGGGTGCCGAGCGCTACTACAAGGAAAAGGGCCTGCTCTGATTGGCCCCGGTCCGGCCAAGGTGTCTGACCGAAAGTGCGTGCGTGGCCTGAAGTCGCGACAGCCTCGCGCCATTCAAGAGTTGTGAAAAAGCTGAAGCGCCGCAGGTCGAAAGACGGCGGCGCTTTTGTCTGCGAACGCTCTCGCTGAAGCGAGGCGATATGTCAGGACTTGATGCCCAAGCTGACATTGAGGGTGTCCGCAGCCATCGTGGTTGTTGTGCCAGGCAGCAGAATAGCCGCAGTGGCGCGACCTCTCTGCCGTGATCTAAAGGAGGAGCGTCCTTGAAATCTGCCGGGGTGCCGCGATCATACCATTGCCGGGGCTGACGGCGGGCTATCACAGGAACGCCCTCAGCGACTGGACTTTGCAGTGCGCGTTTCGAGACACCGCTGCATTGCTCAAGTCCAGTCGCTTAGGCGACCTGGGAGGTCTTAGAACTTGATCGCAAGGCCGACATTGATCAGGTTTTGCTTGATCTCGACATCCTGGCCCAGAATGTTGTACGAGCCCAAATCGGTATAGCGGTACTCGACACGAGTGAAGATCTTGTCCGTCAGGGCATAATCCACACCGGCGCCGGCAGTCCAGCCGTCGAAGGTCTGATCGGCCTTCTCGCCGAAGGCGTCAACATTGATCCGGGCTGCCGACCAGCCGCCGGAGACGAAGAACAGACTGCGGTCCATGCTGTAGCCAAGGCGGCCGCGGACGGAGCCGATGACATCCGATCCGGCCTTGATACCGGAAATGTCTCTTTCGTTCGACATGTAGTTGATGTCGCCTTCGATGCCGGCGATCAGATTGTTGCCGAGATCGAAGTTGTAGCCGACGAAGCCGCCGACCTGCGGACCGTCGAAGGTTTCAGTAAAAATGCCCGGCAGCGTCACATCGGCCATGCCGAAGCCGCCCTGGACGCCGCCATAGGCGCCTTTCCAGGAAAAGCTCGAAGAGTCGTGGGGCGCAGGAGCCTCAGGCGCGGCGGTAATTGCGTCGGCGGCCATCGCGGATGTTGCTCCGATCAGCAGGGTCACAGCGGTGATAAAGGATGTTGTCTTCATAATTTTTTTCCAGCGTAAATTGAATTAGGAATGTTCGGTGCATTGAAAACTGGTAGCGGCGACAGCGGCGACTGGGCAATGTCTTTGCCTTGTTTGTGTGTGCAAACGCTCTGTCGACCGGGCCTTTGCCCATTTCGGTCCACAACGATGGCCAAGCCTTCTCATTGAAATATCTATGATTTATCAACCTCTCCTGTCAGCGCTGCAGCGCAGCATGGCGATCCTGGTCTGTCCACAGCATACCGGTGAGGGTCAGCGTCCGATGGTCTGGGCAGCGGGCAGCCATCACAGGGCTGCCGTGGGCGCATCGCTGCCGATAGGCCGCCTGCACCGCATCTGAGCAGCCGAAGGTCAAGACGTGCCGCCCGCTCCGGCACGTGCTTTTCACGTCACCCACTATCTCCTTGGAAGAGGTCACTTTTTAATTTTTCCAGGCAGTGGAAATTGCCGGCTGATTGTCGTTAACTGCGCGCGGGAGACTGGCTTTTACGGGCTGCGCGATACCAGGTATCGGGCAGCACATCCGGGGCTGGGCAGCAATTGGCGGATGACATGTCACCCGGAGCTGCATGAGGTATTATGAGGAGGCCAGATGATAGACGACAAGGTGCAGGCAGGCGGCGGGCGCAGCGATTCGGTAACAGGAGAGACCGCCGAAGCAGCCGATCTCGGGCTGCATGATCCGCTGGCGGAGAGCTTTCCGAAGACGCTGGAAGGGCGGCTGCTGTTTGCCATCGCCATCGTCTTTTCCGTATTCCAGATCGCCACCGCCGCCCATCTGACGGGCCTGCCGAGTCAGGTCGTCCGGGCGATCCATGTCGGATTCGTCACCTTGCTTGCCTTTCCGCTGATCACGCTCGTGCGTGGTCATGGCTTGCCGCTGCGGGCCGCCGCCTGGGCCATGGGACTGCTCGGCGTCGCGGTCGCGGCGTATCAGTGGATCGAATATACGCCGCTGATCCTGCGCGCCGGCGATCCCCTGCCGATGGACCTCGTCTTCGGCTGCATCGCGCTCGTCACGGTGTTCGGAGCGGCCTGGGTGACGATGGGACCGACGCTGCCGATCATATCGGGCCTGTTTCTCGCCTACTGTTTCTTCGGCCAGGACCTCCCCTCGCCGCTCAATCACCGCGGCTACGACTTCTCCCAGGTCATCGACCACATGACCTATGGCACCGAGGGCATTTACGGCATCCCGATCTATGTCTCCTCGACCTATATCTTCCTGTTCATCCTGTTCGGCGCCTTTCTAGAAAAAGCCGGCATGATCAAGCTGTTCACCGACGTCTCGCTCGGCCTTGTCGGCCACAAGCGCGGCGGTGCGGCCAAGGTGTCGATCATATCCTCCGGCCTGATGGGCACGATATCCGGCTCCGGCGTCGCCAATGTCGTCACCACCGGCCAGTTCACCATTCCGCTGATGAAACGCTTCGGCTACCGCCCGGCCTTTGCCGGCGGGGTCGAGGCCACCGCGTCGATGGGCGGCCAGATCATGCCGCCGGTGATGGGCGCTGTCGCCTTCATCATGGCCGAAACGCTGGGGGTCGAATATCACGAGGTTGTCAAGGCGGCGATCGTGCCGGCGATCCTCTATTTCGCCGCCGCTTTCTGGATGGTGCATCTGGAGGCCGGCAAATACAATCTGCTCGGCCTGCCGAAGTCCGAACTGCCGTCGGCCTGGAAAGCGCTGACCAGCCAGTGGTATCTGATCCTGCCGCTGGCAGCGCTCGTCTGGCTGTTGTTCTCCGGCTATACGCCGCTGTTTGCCGGCACGGTGGGCCTTGCCTTCACCGTGCTCCTGATCCTCGGCGCTCCCGTGTCGCAGCAGATGTCGCAGATGGCGGCCCGGGTGGTGTTCTGGGTGGTGCTCGGCCTGCTCGCCGCCAGCTTCTTCAAGTTCGGCATCGCCGTCGTTCTGCTGACCGTGGCCGTGCTGATCGCAGTCGATGCCTTTACCCGGGGCGGGCGCGAGACGCTCGCCATCTGTCGCGATTCGCTCGCTGACGGCGCCAAGACGGCGCTGCCGGTAGCCGTCGCCTGCGCCGTCGTCGGCGTCATCGTCGGCACCATGACGCTGACGGGGGCGGCCAATACCTTCGGCCAGTTCATCGTCTCGGTCGGCGGCACCAGCCTCTTCCTCTCGCTGGTGCTGACGATGATCACCTGCATCGTGCTCGGCATGGGCATTCCGACGATCCCGAACTACATCATCACCTCGTCGATCGCAGGCCCCGCCCTGCTGTCGCTCGGCGTGCCGCTGATCGTTTCCCACATGTTCGTCTTCTATTTCGGCATCCTTGCCGACCTGACGCCGCCGGTGGCGCTTGCCTGTTTTGCGGCCGCGCCGATCGCGCGCGAAAGCGGGTTGAAGATCTCGATAGAGGCGATCAAGGTGGCGGCTGCGGGCTTCGTCATTCCGTTCATGGCGGTCTATACGCCGGCGCTGATGCTGCAGCCGGGCGGCGCGCTTGCCGCCGAAATCGGCCTGCCGCTGGCCGTTGCCTATATCGTGCTGAAAGCGGTGCTGGCGATCGGGCTCTGGGGCGGGGCCGTCATCGGCTTCATGAAGATCAGGCTCACCTGGATCGAGCGGCTGATCGCCATGGCCGCCGCCTTCACCCTGATTGCCGCGCTGCCGATGACCGACGAGGCGGGATTTGCGCTCGCCGTGCTGTTCGGCGTCATCGTCTGGCGGCGCGCAGCGAGGCTTGCCCCGGCCGTGTCGGTCGCGGCCGATCCGACCTGATGCCGGCGCTCTGCATCCTGACCGGCGCCAAGACGATCACCCTGGCTGCCGGCCTGTTCACGCTTTCCTGGCTGCATTCGGTGGAAAAGACCGAATGGCGGGAAAGCTGGCGGCTGGCGCCCGATGGCCTCGAGCTGACAGAGGCGCGGGTCAAGGGCTCCGGTGCCGGCATGGATCCGGGCGAAGGCGCGGTTCTGGAAGGCGACTGGTGGGTCTGGCAGCCGAAACTGCCGCCGCAGCCGTCCCTCCACCTCGCTGCCTCCGGCGCCACCGTCTCGCCCTGGACCCTCTGCACCGAGGCCAAATGCCTGGCGCTTGGCGGAAAGCCGGGCGCCGGCGTGACGATCAAGCCCTGCGACGGATAGGGTCCGCGGGCAGCCCTACGCGCACGCGCTCGCTTACCCCTCTCGGCGGCGTCGGTTCGGCGAAGCTCTTTAACACCTTTCCGCCCCCTCATCTTCCCGCCAGCTGCGGTGTTGCCGCAGCGGGTAGACACGGCCGTATCGACCTCTCCCTCAACTTCTCGGTGCTGGCCGGCGCGGGCACGCAGCGTCTCGCATGCGCATGATGGGCGGGCAGACGCAATGATGGGGTTGATCCTATGCCGCGTGCGCTGAGGGGTAAGCCTCGCAGGATCAGGCGCTGCGCTTGAACCCCTCGCTCGCCACCAGCAGCGCCCTCGTGTAGTCGCTTGCGAAATCGCGCCGCTCCAGCTGGTCCCGCGTCAGCGTCTCGACGATCCGGCCGTCCTTCATCACCGCCAGCCGATCGCACATGTGATGCACGACGCCGAGGTCATGGCTGACCATCAGGAAGGTGAGGTCACGGTCGCGGCGCGCCTGTTCCAGCAGGTTGAGGATCTCGGCCTGGATCGAGGCATCGAGCGCCGAGGTCGGTTCGTCGAGCAGCAGGATCTTCGGTTCCAGGATCAGCGCCCGGGCAATCGCCACGCGCTGGCGCTGCCCGCCCGACAACTGGTGGGAAAAGCGGAAGCGAAAGCCGGAGCCGAGCCCCACCTCGTCCAGCGCCCGGGTGATCCTCGCCTCGGTGTCGTCGAAACCATGAATGGCGAGCGGCTCCAGCAGCAGCCGGTCGACGGTCTGGCGCGGATGCAGCGAGCCATAGGGGTCCTGAAACACCATCTGCACGGTACGGTAAAACGCCTTCGGCCGCATCCGGTCGGAATATCCCTCGCCCGCGACCTCGAGCGTGCCGCTCTCGAAAGCGTTGAGCCCGGCCACGGCGCGCAGCAGGGTGGACTTGCCCGACCCGCTTTCGCCGACAAGACCGAAAGACGAGCCCTGCTCCACATCGATCGACACCCCGTCGAGCGCGACGAAATCATCAAAGGCGACCACCATGTCGCGGATCGCAAGAGCAGATGTCATCGGGCCCAGGCCTCCTGTCGTTCGAGCACCGGCAGCGGGTGCCGGTCGTCGTCGATCTTGGGCAGGCAGTTGAGCAAGCCTTGCGTATACGGGTGTCTGGCCTGCGACAGTTCCGACGCCTTCAGCTCCTCGACCACCCGGCCGGCATACATGACGAGCACCCGGTCGCAGAAGGACGAGACGAGACGCAGGTCATGGCTGATGAAGACCAGCCCCATGCCGCGATCGGCAACCAGCTTGTCGAGGATGTCGAGTACTTCGAGCTGCACCGTCACGTCGAGCGCCGAAGTCGGCTCGTCGGCAATCAGCAGTTCTGGACCGCAGACCAGCATCATCGCGATCATCGCCCGCTGGCCCATGCCGCCGGAGACCTCGTGCGGATAGAGCTTGAACACCCGCTCTGCATCGCGGATCTGCACCGCCTCGAGCATGGCGATCGCGCGGTCACGGGCCTCTCTTGAGGAAATCTTCTCATGCGTCTTCAGCGTCTCGACGATCTGCTTGCCGATCGGCATCACCGGGTTCAGCGAATATTTCGGGTCCTGCAGGATCATCGCCAGACGCTTGCCGCGCAGCTGGCGCCGGTCGGCAGGGGCAAGCTGCAGCAATTCCTGGCCGTCGAAGGTCAGCCGGTCGGCCGAGATCGCCGCCTGCGGCGGGGTCAGCCCCATGATTGCCCGGCCGGTCTGCGACTTGCCGGAGCCGCTCTCGCCGACGATCCCGAGCCGCTCGCGGCCGAGGGTGAAGGAAACGCCGCGCACGGCCTCGACCGGACCGTTGCGGGTCGGGAAGGTGACACGCAGATTGTCGACAGTCAGCAGCGGTTCGCTCATTGGCCGGCCTCCTTCGGATCGAGCGCGTCGCGCAACCCGTCGCCGAGCAGGTTGAAGCCGAGCGAGACGACGAGAATGGCAAAGCCCGGCATGGCCGCCACCCACCACTGGTCGAGGATGAAACGGCGCCCGTCGGCGATCATCGCGCCCCATTCCGGCAGCGGCGGCTGGGCACCGAGACCGAGAAAGCCGAGACCGGCCGCCGTCAGGATGATGCCGGCCATGTCCAGCGTGACGCGTACGATCAGCGACGACAGACAGAGCGGCATGATGTGGCGCAGCACGATCCGCGTCGGCGAGGCGCCCATCAGCTGCACCGAGGCGATGAAGTCGGAGCGGCGGAAGGTCAGCGTCTCGGCCCGGGCGATGCGGGCATAGGGCGGCCAGGAGGTGACGGCGATGGCGAGAATCGCGTTTTCGATGCCGGGGCCGAGCGCCGCCACCAGCGCCAGCGCCAGAACAAGCTTCGGAAAGGCGAGGAAGATGTCGGTGATCCGCATCAGCACCGCATCGATCCAGCCGCCGGCATAGCCGGCAACCGTGCCGATGAGCAAGCCGACCGGCGCGGCGATGACGGCCGCGAGCACCACCACCATCAGCGTCAGGCGCGAGCCATAGAGCAGGCGCGAGAGAATGTCGCGGCCCTGCCCGTCGGTGCCGAGCAGATAGCCAGGCGAACCGGGCGGCAGCAGCCGGGCATTCTTCAGATCGCCGACAACAGGCGAATAGGGTGCGAGCACGCCGGCAAACAGGGCGACAAACAGCAGCAGCAGCAGGATGCCGAGCCCGACCAGCGCCAGCCGGTTCTCGGCAAAGCGCTGCCAGACGACATAGGCGCGGCCGAGCTGGGCCTGACGGCGCGAGGCCGGGCGATCGGTCGTCAGCCATTGACGCAGGGAAAGGGTCTCGGTCGTCATCGGCGGCGCGTCCTCGGATCCAGCGTGCGGTACAGCAGGTCGGTGAAGATGTTGATGCCGATGAAGACGGAGCCGACGATGATGGTCCCGCCCAGCACCGCATTCATGTCCGCATTCTGCAGCGAATTGGTGATGTAGAGGCCGAGTCCGGGCCAGGAGAAGATCGTCTCGGTCAGCACCGAGCCCTCGAGCAGGCCGGCATAGGAGAGCGCGATCACGGTCACCAGCGGCACGGCGGCGTTCCTGAGTGCGTGGAACCAGATGATCCGCGTCTCCGACAGCCCCTTGGCGCGGGCGGCCACGACATATTCCTGAGCCAGTTCGTTCAACATGAAGGAGCGCGTCATGCGGGAAATATAGGCGAGCGAGAAATAGCCGAGCAGACCCGCCGGCAACACGATATGGCGCAGCACATCGGCCAGCACGTCCCACTGCCGGGCGATGATCGCATCGAGGATGTAGAAGCCGGTGATCGGCGTGAAGGTGTATTCATAGGCGATGTCGATGCGGCCGGGATAGGCGACCAGCCGAAGCTTGGCGTAGAACAGCACGAGCGCCAGCAGACCGAGCCAGAAGATCGGCACGGAATAGCCGATAAGCCCGATCACCCGCACCACCTGATCGGCGATCGAGCCGCGCTTGACGGCGGCAAGCACCCCGAGCGGAATGCCGGTCAGCGCACCGATCAGCGTGCCGACCGTCGCAAGCTCGATGGTTGCCGGAAACACCCGGGCGATGTCCTGCATGACGGGATAGGTGGTCAGCACCGAAGTGCCGAAATCCCCTGTGAGCACCTTGCCCATATAGATCAGGAACTGGTGCCAAAGTGGCAGGTCGAGACCGAGTTCGACCCGGACCCTGGCGATCGCCGAGGCCGGGGCGCGGTCGCCGAGAATGGCGAGCACGGGATCGATCGGGATCACCCGGCCGATGAAGAAGGTGACGGCCAGCAGGCCGAGATAGGTGGTGACGACGGTGACGAAAAATCGCAGCACCGCCATCGCAGCCGTGGCGGTGCGTCGTCGCGGACGACGCACCCGGGCCGAAGTGTCGAGAATGGCCAAGGGTTCGGCTCCTGTCGGCCTATTCCTTGGTCACCGGTGCCAGCAGGTTGGTATCGAAGGTCGGACCGAGCTTGTAGCCCTTGACGCTTTTGCGGAAGGCGGCCACCTCCGTCTCCTGCCACATCACCGCGAACGGACCTTCCTCCAGCACCTTCTTCTGCAGGTCCTTGTACATGTCGCCACGCTTGGTGGTGTCCTTTTCGAGCAACGCGTCGGCCGATTCCTTCGTCAGCTCCGGACGGTCCCAGGCATTGCGCCAGGATAGCGTCTTGGTCTTGGTGTCGTCGGAATTGTCCGGGTTGCTGGCAAAGGTGTCGGCATTCGAGTTCGGATCCCAGTAGTCCGTGCCCCACTGGCCGATATAGATGTCGTGGTTGCGGGCGCGGTACTTGGTCAGCGTCTGCTTGCCGTCGCCGGGGATCAGTTCGAGCTTGATGCCGGCCTGGGCAAAGCTCTGCTGGATGCTTTCGGCCACCGCCGAGACCGGCTGGACGTTGCGCACGTCCATGGTGACGGAGAAGCCGTCCGGGACGCCGGCCTTGGCCAGCAGTTCCTTGGCCTTGGCGACGTCGAGCTTGTAGGGGTTTTCGTCGAGCGCCCCGAACATGCCCGAGGGAAGGAAGGTCTGGTGGATGGTGCCGATGTCCTTGATCAGCGTCGAGCCGATCGCATCGTAGTCGATGAGATATTTCATCGCTTCCAGCACTTCGGGCTTGGCCAGCGTCTCGTTCTTCTGGTTCATCGAGATGTAGTAGACGGTGCCCTTCGGCGCCGAATCGGTGGCGATCCCGTCTTCCTTGCTGACCGCGTCGATGTCCTGCGGCGCGAGCTTGCGGGCAATGTCGACATCGCCGTTCTCCAGCGCCAGACGCTCGGCCGAGCTTTCCGGGATATGGCGATAGATGACGCGCTGCAGGCCGGGCTTTTCGCCGGCATAATTCTCGTTGCGCTCCAGAACCAGCACCTCATTGGCGCGCCAGTCGCGGATCTTGAACGGGCCGGAACCGGCATAATGGGTCTTCATCCAGCCATTGCCGAAATCGGTGTCGAACTTGTATTCGTCGCTCGCCGTCACCGGCTCCTCGTGCTCCTTGACCAGCACGCTGTCGACGATCGAGCCGACGGTGGCGGTCAGGCAGTTCAACACGAAGCTCGGCGCATAGGCCTTGTCGGTGGTGAACGAAAAGGTCATGTCGTCTGTGGCCTTGGCCATATCGGCGACATTGTCGCCGGTCAGCCCGAACTGCTGCAGGATGAAGGCCGGATTCTTGTTCAGCTTGACGGCGCGCTCGAAGGAATAGGCGACATCCTTGGCGGTGATCGGATTGCCCGATGCGAATTTCAGGTCCGGCTTGATCTTGAAGGTGAAGGTCTTGCCGTCGTCCGACACCGTCCAGCTTTCGGCGATGTCCGGCTTGACGTTCGAGGTGTCGCTGATGTCGAGGCTGACGAGCTTGTCATAGGTATTGCCGTTGATCTCGCCCATGGTGATCTCGAAGGCTTCGGCCGGGTCGAGGGTTATCACGTCGTCGATCGCCCAGGCAATCACCAGGGTGTCGGCAGGCGTGGCGGCAAAGGCCTGCGGGGCAGTTGCAAGCATCAGCGCGAGCACGGCACTGGAGGTCAGCAGTCGGGCAGTGTTGTTCAGTCTGGAAAGCATGTTCATTCCCCTGTTATTATTCGGTTTTTCCAAGGCTTCGCCGGTCATTCGTGCCAGGCGCGCGCCAATACTCTCAGCCAGTTCTCCCGGCATATCTTTCCCAGTTCGGCGTCACCGTATCCGGCATCTTGCAGCGCAGCAACCAGCTTCTGATTACCGGAAGCATCGGCGATGTCGCCCGGAATGAGGGCGCCGTCGAAGTCGGAGCCAAGCGCCACGCCGTCGATCCCGACCCGCTCCACGAGATAGTCGATGTGACGGACCATGTCGGACAGCGGCGTGTCCGCGTCGTCACGACCATCCGGGCGCAGCATGGTGACGGCATAGTTCAGTCCGACGAGCCCCTCGCTTTCGCGGATCGCGTCGAGCTGCTTGTCCGTCAGATTGCGCGCCACCGGCGTCAGGGCATGCGCATTCGAATGGCTGGCGATCAGCGGCTGGTCGGTGGTTTTCGCCACATCCCAGAAACCCTGCTCGGTGATATGGGCGAGATCGATGGCAATGCCCAGCCGGTTACAGGCCTTGACCAGCGCGAAACCGTGATCGGTCAAGCCCGGCCCGGTGTCCGGCGACAGCGGATAGGCAAAGGGCACGCCATGGCCGAAGATGTTGTTGCGGCTCCAGACGGGGCCGAGCGATCGCAGTCCGGCGGCATAGAATACGTCGAGCGCCGTCAGATCCGCGTCGAGCGCCTCGCAGCCTTCCATGTGCAGCACGGCGGCGAAGATCCCCGCCTGCATGGCAACACGGATATCGGCGGTCGAACGACAGAGCCGCCAGGCGCCTTCGCGGTCCAGCGCATGGGCGATGGCCGCCATTTCGATAGCGATGTCGAGAGAGGGCGCGCGCTCCAGCGGCGCATCGAGCGGCGTGTGGTAGTGCCCGTCCACATCGGGTTCCTCCAGGACGAGGCCCTTGGAGGACGGAATATAGATGGCACAGATCCCGCCCGATAGCCCGCCGTCCTTGGCACGCGGTCCGTCGATATGGCCGGTGGTCGTGCCGTCCCGAAACTCCGCTACGGGGTCGGCTCCGGTCTGTCGTCCCTTCCACAATCGCAAAAGGACGTCATTGTGACCGTCGAAAACCGCTTGCATGGAGAATTCCCGTAGCACGTCATGAAGATCGGCACGCTAGGCCCAAATCCCCCCGCTTGGCAAGTCCCGAGGACGACCGTCGACGGCAGACCGGCTCTGTCCGGCCCGGATCACGCCGATCGCCGGGACCGCGCCCTGCCCCCCAACGGGCGACCGCCGCAGGATCATGCGGCAATGAGCTGAGACTATAGCGACAGCCGGCGTTGCGGGCGTCCGGCTGGCCGGGCGGATGGAGCAGGCGCCTCCCTGGCGAGCCATGCCGTCGAATGCTCCACGACCCCGTCATCGCGGGTACAGACGAGATGTTGAACCTGATCCGGCGGCACGACCATCTGCAGCCATTCGGGGAGATTGGCATTTTCCATCTCGGCCGACAGTCCGCCGGTCAGCTTGATCATCTGCAGGGTCGATATCTGCATGACCGACCATTTGAGATCGTCCAGCGGCTTGGTCGCATAGACCTTGAGGACGGTCTTCTTCGCTTCGGGCGGAACGGGCAGATTGTTATTGCCGGTCAGATACAGCAGCACCCGCTCCAGATAGGACTTCGAATACCAGGCATCGGCCCTCGCCTTGCGCCCCTCATGGGTCGCGATCGTCGATGCCCAAGACGGCAGGCGCTTGTTCATCTTGGCAATATAGAAGCCCTTGCCGATCTGCCCGTTGGGCGACAGCTTCTCGGCCAAGACGCCGTTTTGAAGAATGCTGAACGCATGCGCCTCGCTCGTACCGTGATAGCCAAGAAAAAACATGTCGGAAACTCCGCTGATAGGTCACTGTCCAGCCGCGGCAACAGAGATCGCAACTTTGTGGCGATATCGCGTCCCGCCTCGCCTCGAATTGGGAACTGCCGGCCCGCGCGCCCATCTGCGTCGCCGGAAATCAGCCCGGCGACGTAAGGCAATCGTGACATTGATGACGCGCGCGGCGGCAGTCCTCAGACGGAGACCTCGACAAGTGCACCGCGCTGGCCGACGACCTGGGCTGCAAGGCGCGAGCCCGCGGCGATCGCCTCGGCAACCCTTTCACCGCGCAACAGCGCCGACAGGAATCCGGCATTGAAGCTGTCACCGGCAGCCGTGGTGTCGACGACCTCGGTGACGACGGCAGGCTGGAAGGTCAGGTGCTCGGGGCCGACTGCCGCATGGATGGCACCGGCGCCGTTCTTCACCACCACGGTGTCGACACCGAGACCCTGGTAGCGCCGGAGCGTGACGGCCGGATCGGCATCGCCGAATTCGCGCTCTTCCTCGTCGAACGAGGGCAGCACGATGTCGGCAACCCGGCCGGCCGCGGTGATCGCGTCGCGCATGGTCTCTCCATTCGGCCAAAGCCTGGCGCGCATATTCGGATCGAAGACGATGCGGGCGCCGCGATCGCGCGCGGTCTCTATCTCCTTCAACAGCACCGTGCGGTGTTCAGCGGAGAGGACGGCAAGCGTGATGCCGGAAAACAGGATCATCTCGCGATCGGCAAGGGCGGCGGCAAGGGCAGCGCGATCCTCGGCCAAAAGCTTTGCCGCCGACTGGCCGCGCCAGTAGGAAAAGCTGCGCTCGCCGTTGACCAGTTCGATCATGTAGAGGCCGACAGTGCGCTCGGGCAGCCTGCGGATCGCGCTGGTGCCGACGCCGCTCTGCGCCATGAAGGCCAGCATCCGCGTGGAAATTTCGTCGGCGCCGACGGCGGTGAAATATTCGACCGCGCCCTCTTCACCCAGGGCCTTTGCCATGTACCAGGCGGTATTGAAGGTATCGCCGGCGAAATTGCGCTGATAGGCGCCATCGGCGCGCGGCGCCATCTCGACCATGCATTCGCCGATCGAGACGAAGCGTCCTTGACCACTCAAACTCAGTCCTCCGAAAAATACGCACCGTGGCTCTCGCGGATCCGTCCGATGATCGTCTTGATCCTCGAAAGATGTTCGCGCATCACCGCCGCGGCCCGGTCGCCATCACGAGCGCGCAATGCCTCCATGATCAGCTGGTGATCGTCAATAGCACTTTGCGCGCCGAAGGACAGGCTAAGGTAACGGACGCGATCCATATGCGCCTTGCTGTCGCGGATCAGCGCCCAGGCGAAGTCGTGGCCGGAGAACTCGCATAATCGCTTGTGGAAAGTGTCGTCGAGCTCGTGAAACAGCACCCGGTCGTCGGCAGCGGCCGCCGTTTTCTGCGCCTCGATCAGCGCATCCAGCTGGTCGAGATGGCTATCTGTCAGATGCTCGACGGCCGCCCGGACGGTCTCCATTTCCAGCGCAGTGCGGATAAAGCGGGCCTGCAGCACATCCCGCTCGGAGATGTGGGTGACGACGGTTGCCCTCTGTGGGCGAATCAGCAGGAAGCCGAGCTGCGAGAGCCGGTAGAAGGCATCGCGCACCGGCTGGCGCGACACGCCCATCAGTTTCGACATCTCGACTTCGGAAAGCTTCATGCCCGGCGGCAGCTCGAGTTCGACGACCTGATGGTAAAGCGCCTCGAAAACCTGGTCGGTCACGGAGGGACCCCGGTTGAAATCTCCGATCCGCATCTGCGCCTGATCGTTCATGAAACCTCCATTGACTCGACGTGCATACTAACATATTAGATGACCAGATTAATGCAAAGTGTTTCTTATGCGAGGACATAGGACGTGGTTGGGAGGCCATCGACATGCTGCACGAAGATCGGCTTTTCCCTCTGGAAAACAAGGCACGAGATCTGGCCCGGGCGCTCTACACAACGGTGCGCGACCTGCCCATCATCAGCCCGCACGGTCACACCGATCCGCGCTGGTACGCCGAGAACGAAGCCTTTCCCGACCCCGCCCAACTGTTCGTCACGCCTGACCATTATGTCTTCCGCATGCTGTGTTCCCAGGGCATCCCGCTCGAAAGTCTCGGCGTGCCGCGGATCGACGGCGGACCGACGGAGACCGACGGCCGCAAGATCTGGCGGCTGTTTGCCGAAAACTATCACCTCTTCCGCGCCACGCCGAGCCGGCTCTGGCTCGATCATTCCTTCGAACATGTCTTCGGCCTGACCGAACGGCTTTCGGCCAGGACGGCCGACATGTATTACGACCATATCGCCGACTGCCTGGCCAAGCCGGAATTTCGTCCGCGCGCGCTGTACGAACGCTTCAATATCGAGGCGATCTCGACCACCGAGAGCGCGCTGGACGAACTGAAATGGCACGAGATGCTCCGGCAGTCGGGCTGGAAGGGCAAGGTCGTCACCGCCTATCGGCCCGACAGCGTCGTCGATCCGGAATTCGAGGGCTTTGCTGCCAATATCGAACGCTTCGGCGAACTGGCCGGCACCGATGCCACGACCTGGGACGGCTATCTGGAGGCGCACCGCAATCGTCGCGCCTTCTTCAAAGGCTATGGCGCCACCAGTTCCGACCATGGCCATGCGACCGCCCGCACCGAGGACCTCCCGAAGGCTGATGCGGCCGCCCTCTTCGCCAAGGCGCTGAAGGGTGACTGCACGCCGCAGGAAGCGGATGCCTTCCGCGGTCACATGCTGACCGAGATGGCCCGGATGAGCCTCGACGACGGGCTGGTGCTGCAGATCCATCCGGGCTCGTACCGCAACCACTCCGCCGAGGTGATGGCCCGGCACGGCCGCGACAAGGGTTTCGACATCCCGACCCGCACCGATTACGTCCGCGCGCTGAAACCGCTGCTCGACGCGGTCGGCATGCGCAAGGAGCTGACGGTGATCGCCTTCACGCTCGACGAAACCAGCTATTCGCGCGAACTGGCGCCGCTCGCCGGCGCCTATCCGGCGCTGAAGCTCGGCCCGGCCTGGTGGTTCTTCGACAGCACCGAAGGCATGCGTCGCTACCGCGAGACCACGACCGAGACGGCAGGGTTCTACAACACCGTCGGCTTCAACGACGACACGAGAGCATTCTGTTCGATACCGGCCCGCCACGATGTGAGCCGCCGGGTCGACTGCGCCTATCTCGCAACTCTGGTGGCCGATGGGCGGCTGGCAGAGGACGAGGCCCACGAGGTCGCACACGACCTCGCCTATCGACTGGTGAAGGAAGCCTATCGGCTGTGAGGACAGCCGCTTTTCAACGGGAGGAGTTGATATGAAAGTGATGAAGACAATGGGGCTGGCGCTGCTGGCCACCGCAGCGATCGTGATGACCGCTTTCAGCGCAAGCGCAGCCGAGAAGATGCTGCGGTCGTCCGACACGCATCCGGACGGCTATCCGACGGTGGAAGCCGTAAAATACATGGGCAAGCTGCTCGACGAACGCACCAAGGGCCGCCTCGGCATCGAGGTGTTCCATTCAGCCCAGCTCGGCGAGGAAAAGGACACGATCGAGCAGACCCAGTTCGGCGTGATCGATCTCAACCGCGTCTCGCTCGGCCCGTTCAACAACATCGTGCCGGAAACCCAAATTCCGTCGCTGCCCTACATCTTCCGCTCGGTCGAGCACATGCATCACGTCATGGACGGTCCGATCGGTGACGAGATCCTGGCGGCGTTTTCCGACCACGACCTGATCGGCCTGGCATTCTACGACGGCGGCTCGCGCAGCTTCTACAACTCGCAGCACCCGATCAAGTCGATGGACGACCTGAAGGGCATGAAGTTCCGCGTCATGCAGTCCGACATGTTCGTCGACATGGTCTCGGCGCTCGGCGCCAACGCTACCCCGATGCCTTACGGCGAGGTCTATTCCTCGATCCAGACCGGCGTCATCGACGGGGCCGAGAACAACTGGCCCTCCTACGATTCGTCCGGCCATTACGAAGTTGCCAAATACTACACCCTCGACCAGCACCTGATCGTGCCGGAAGTGCTCGTCATGTCGAAGAAGACCTGGGACGGCCTGTCCGAAGAGGACCAGAAGATCGTCCGCCAGGCCGCCAAGGATAGCGTTCCCTATATGCGCGACCTTTGGGAAAAGCAGGAGAAGGCATCGGAAGCCAAGATCGAAGCCGCTGGCGTCAAGGTCATCACCGACATCGACAAGCAGCCCTTCATCGACGCGATGAAGCCCGTCTACGACAAGTACGTGACCTCCGACAAGCTGAAGGACATGGTCAAGCGTATTCAGGAAACCAAGTAACGACAGGCAATTGAACCAAGGCCCGCGGCTAAAAAAGCCGCGGGCCGCTCCTTGTCCCCCGGAGTGACTTCCCTTGCAGAATACCATGAAGAGCCTCGCGCAGTTGACCAGCTTGCTGGCGCGGATTGCCCTCTGGATCGCCGGTATAGGCCTGATCCTGATGACCGTATTCATCGCAGCCCAGGTGTTCTGGCGCTACATTCTCAACAGCAGCCTGATTTGGAGCGAGCCCGCCTCGGTGATGATCATGGGCTGGTTCATCTTTCTCGGCGCCGCCGTCGGCATTCGCGAGGGCTATCACCTGTCCTTCGACATCGTGCTCTATCTGTTGCCCGAGCGCGGCAAGAAGGTCCTGCATTCGATCTCCGACGCGGTCGTCGCCGCCTTCGGTCTCGGCATGATCTATTACGGCGGGGAGCTCGCGAAAAAGACCATGCACAACGCCATTCCAAGCCTTGGCATTTCCGGTGCCTGGGATTTCATTCCGATCATCGCCGGTGGCGTGCTCGTCGTCATCTTCTGCGTGGAACGCATCCTGCGCCGGGCCGCCGGTCTTTCGACCGCCCGCTTCGGCGAGACCGAATTGGAGGATTGATCTCATGGAACTCTGGATCCTCTTCGGCTCCTTCGTTTTTCTGCTTTTGATCGGCACGCCGGTCGCCTTCTGTCTGGGCGTCTCGTCCTTTGCCACGATCCTCTATCTCGGCCTGCCGCCGGTGGTCGTCTTCCAGCGGCTGAATTCCGGCGTCTCGGTGTTCGCGCTGATGGCGATCCCGTTCTTCATCTTCGCCGGCGACCTGATGGTACGCGGCGATATCGCCCGCCGGCTGGTGGCACTGGCAGGGTCCTTGGTCGGGCATCTGCGCGGCGGCCTCGGTCAGGTCAACATCCTGGCCTCGGTGCTGTTCGGCGGCGTGTCCGGCTCGGCTGCGGCCGACGCCTCGGCCGTCGGCGGCCTGATGGTGCCGCAGATGAAGGCACGCGGCTACGATGTCGACTATGCGGTCAACATCACCGTGGTTGGCTCGATCATCGCCCTGATGATCCCGCCCTCGCACAACATGATCATCTATTCGATCTCGGCGGGGGGCAAGATCTCGATCGCCGACCTGTTCACCGCCGGCATCATTCCGGGCTTCATCCTGGCCGTCAGCCTGATGGTCGCGGCCTGGTTCGTCGCCAGGCGTCGCGGCTATCCGACGGAAGCCTTTCCCGGCTGGGGCGCCATGGGTGGCCTCTTCCTCAATGCCGTGCCAGGCCTGATCCTGATCGCGATCATCTTCGGCGGCGTGCGCTCGGGCATCTTCACCGCCTCCGAAAGCTCCAATATCGCCGTCGTCTACGCGCTTCTGGTGACCGCTCTGGTCTACAGGACCATGGGCTGGGAAGACTTCAAGGAAGCGACCTTTGCCGCGGTGCGCACCACCGCCATGGTGCTGATGGTGATCGGCTGCGCGGCGTCGTTCGGCTGGCTGCTCGCCTTCCTGCGCGTGCCGGTGATGATGGTCTCCCTGCTGCAGGGGGTCTCGGACAATCCGCTGGTCATCCTGCTGCTGCTCAATGTCGTGCTGCTGATCCTCGGCACCTTCATGGACATGTCGCCGCTGATCGTCATCACCACGCCGATCTTCCTGCCTGTCGCCACCGCCTTCGGCGTCGATCCGGTGCATTTCGGCGTGATCCTGATCCTCAACCTCGGCATCGGCCTTTGCACCCCACCCGTCGGTGCGGTGTTGTTCGTCGGCTGCGCGGTCGGGCGGATCCCGATCTGGCAGGCGATGCGCACGATCTGGCCGTTCTATGGAGCCGCCGTCATGGCCCTGATGCTTGTGACCTATATTCCGGCACTGTCGCTCTGGCTGCCCTCACTGTTCCACTAAGGAGACCAATCCCATGAACGAGACGCTTGTGCGCATCTTTCCGACGATCTCCCTGGACAACGGCACAAGCCGCCAGGTTCTGGCCGACAGTCCGGAACTGATGGTGGTGCAGTTCGACTTTCCGGAGGGCAAGGAAGGCGCGCCACACAATCACCACCACGTTCAGTCCACCTATGTGAAATCCGGCGTGTTCGAATTCACCGTGGGCGAACGCACCATGATCGTCCGGGCGGGTGACAGCTTCGTCATCCCGTCGAATGTCATCCATGGCTGCCGGGCAATAGAGCCCGGCACGCTGATCGACACCTTCACGCCGCGCCGCGACGACTTTCTCTGAAAATGCAACAAGGAGCCAGATCATGCTGAACGTCGAAACCCGTCACGCGATCGACCCCGAGACTGCCAAGACTTTCGATACCGAAAAGCTGCGCCGTCACTTCCATGTCGGCGACATCTTCCGCTCCGGCGAGATCACCCTGATCTACACCCATTACGACCGGATGATCGTCGGCGGCGCCGTGCCTGCGGGCAAGGACCTGGTGCTTGACGAGGTTAAGCCCTGCGGCACGCCGTCCGTTCTGGACCGCCGCGAAATGGTGATCGTCAATATCGGCGATGACGGCCAGGTCTCAGCCGATGCGGACTACCCGATGGGTCGCGGCGACATGCTCTATCTCGGCATGGGCGCCGGCAAGGTGACCTTCTCCGGCGGCGGCCGCTTCTACATTCTCTCGGCACCCGCCCACCAGACCTATCCGTCGCGCCTGATCAAGATCGATGATGCCGCGACCGTCGATCTCGGCTCGCAGGCGACCTCCAACGAGCGCACCATCTATCAGTTTGTCCACCCCGACGTGATGAAGTCCTGCCAGATCGTCGTCGGCATGACCAAGCTTGCCAGCGGCTCGATCTGGAACACCATGCCGGCCCACGTGCATGACCGTCGCTCGGAAGCCTATCTCTATATCGACCTGCCGGAAGAGGCCCGCGTCTTCCACATGATGGGCGAACCGGACGAGACCCGGCACATGGTGCTGAAGAACGAGGAAGGCGCGCTGTCGCCGTCCTGGTCGATCCATTCGGGCGCCGGCACCGGTTCCTACACCTTCATCTGGGCGATGGCCGGCGACAATGTCGACTACAAGGACGTCGAGATGGTGTCGATGGAGACCCTGCGATGACCGACATCTTCTCGCTCTCCGGCAAGCGCGCCATGGTGACCGGCGCCAATACCGGCATCGGTCAGGCGATCGCGGTCTCGCTGGCCGCCGCCGGTGCGGAGGTGATCTGCGCCGGCCGCTCCTCCTCCGATGAAACGGTATCGATGATCGAGAAGGCCGGTGGCCGCGCCTATCGGCTGAAGCTCGATCTCGCCGACCCGATGGCCGGCAGGCTGATCTTCGAGGCCAATGCGCCGGTCGATATCCTCGTCAACAATGCCGGCATCATTCGCCGGGCCGACGCGATCGACTTTACCGAAGAAGACTGGGACGCCGTCATCGACGTCAACCTGAAGGCGGTGTTCTTCCTGTGCCAGGCCTTTGCCAAATCGGTGCTGGCCCGCGGTGGCGAGGGCAAGATCGTCAACATCGCCTCGCTGCTCTCCTTTCAGGGCGGCATTCGCGTGCCCTCCTATACCGCCTCGAAAAGCGGTGTTGCCGGGCTGACCAAGCTGCTCGCCAATGAGTGGGCGGCCAGGGGCATCAACGTCAACGCCATCGCCCCCGGCTACATCGCGACCAACAATACCGAGGCGCTGCGCAATGACGGAGCGCGTAACAAGGCGATCCTCGAGCGCATCCCGGCCGGTCGCTGGGGCGAAGCGGAAGATATCGGCGGCACTGCCGTCTTCCTCTGCTCGCACGCCGCCAAATATATCCACGGTGCCGTTCTGAACGTCGATGGAGGCTGGCTTGCCCGCTGATATGCCGCGCCTGAAACGGCCCGAAGGCGCCCCCTCGCCCGCCACCGGCATCGTCCATCTCGGCCTTGGCGCCTTCTACCGCGCGCATGGTGCGATCTATATCGCCGAGGCGATGGCCGGAAGCGGCGGCGACTGGGGGATTACCGGCGTCAGCCTGATGCGGCCCGACCAGCGCGACGCGCTGAAGCCGCAGGACTTCGCCTATACCGCCGTCGAGCTCGGCCCTGACGGTGAGAAACCTGCGATCATCACCGTGATCCACGACGTGCTGGTGGCGCCGGAAAATCCGGACGCGGTTCTCGCCGTCATGAGCGCTCCGTCGACGAAGATCGTCTCGCTGACCGTGACCGAGAAAGGCTATTGCCACGAGCCGTCGACCGGCAGGCTCAATGCCGAGCACCCCGATATCCGCCATGATCTCGAGAACGCCGCAGCGCCGCGCTCGGCGATCGGCTTCCTGACGCATGCGCTGAACCGCCGCCGCAAGGCGGGCATCCGCCCCTTCACCGTGCTCTGCTGCGACAACCTGCCGGAAAACGGCCGGCTGCTGCGCGGCCTTGTCCTGGAGTTCGCGGGGCTTCTTGAGGACGATCTGCGCCGCTGGATCGACACAGAGGCCACCTTCCCCTCGACCATGGTCGACCGGATCGTGCCGGCCACCAAGCCGGAGGACATCGAACGGCTGGCGGAGAAGACCGGCTATCTCGACCAGTCGCCGGTCATGCACGAACCCTTCCGCCAATGGGTGGTCGAGGATAACTTCGTCGATGGCGACAGGCCCGACCTGAAAACAGTGGGCGTTGAACTCGTCGAAGATGTCACCCCGTTCGAGCACATGAAGCTGCGGTGCCTCAACGGCACCCATTCCTCGCTTGCCTATCTCGGCTATCTCGCCGGCCACGAAACCATTGCCGACACCGTCGCTGATCCGCTTTTTGCCGGGTTCGTCAAACATCTCTGGGACGACGAGATCGTGCCGGTGCTGAAGGCACCGCCGGGCGTCGATCTCAAGACCTATACGGACCAGCTCTTCGATCGCTATGCCAATCCCGCGATCCGCCACCGCACCTGGCAGATCGCCATGGACGGTTCGCAGAAGCTGCCGCAGCGCCTGCTTGGCACCGTGGCGGAAAATCTGGCCGCCGGCCGCATACCCAAGGGCCTGATCCTGGCGATCGCCGCCTGGATGCGCTATGTCGGCGGCACCGACGAAAAGGGCAAGCCGATCGACGTGCGCGATCCGCTGTCGGCGGATCTGCAGGCGCTGAGCGCAGCGGCGAGAACGCCACGGGACAAGGTCGAGGCCCTGCTGTCAGTGCGGAAGATCTTCCCGCCGTCGCTTGCCGACGATGCCGCCTTCCGCACCAGCCTGATCGAAGCCTACAAAGGGCTGGTCGACAAGGGGGCGCGGGCGATGGTGAAAGAACTGCCGCATGCGTGAAAGCTGGCGCTGGTACGGCCCCTTCGACAAGATCGAGCTCACCGAGATCGCCCAGACCGGCGCCTCGGGCATCGTCACCGCGCTGCACGAAATCCCCTATGGGGAGGTCTGGCCGGTGGAGACGATCGAGGCGCGCAAGGCAACGATCGCGGCCGATGCCGGGCTTGGCCTGCACTGGAACGTGGTCGAAAGCCTTCCCGTCCACGAGGCGATCAAGAAGGGCGAAGGCGATCTTGCGCCGCTCTTTGCCAACTACCGGCAGTCGATGGCCAATCTGGCGGCCTGCGGCATCCGGACGATCTGCTACAATTTCATGCCGCTGATCGACTGGACCCGCACCCGCCTCGACGCGCCGGCCGGCCGTGGCGGCACCGCCCTGCGTTTCGAGGCCGCGGAAATGGCGGCCTTCGAACTCTTCATGCTGAAGCGTGGCGAAGCGGAGGCCGACTATTCCGGGGACGTCCGGCGCAAGGCGGAAATCTGGTTCCAGGCCTCCAGCGAGGCCGACCGGGCCGTGCTGCTGTCCAGTATCATGGCGGGCCTTCCGGGCGCCTATGAGCGCTATGACGTCGACGGCCTGCGCACCGCCCTTGCAGGCTATGACGGTATCGGCCGCGCCGAACTGCGCGCCAATTATGCCCGCTTCCTCGCCGAAGTGGTGCCGGCGGCGGAAGAACTCGGCATGTGGCTCTGCGTCCATCCGGACGACCCGCCGCGCGACATTCTGGGCCTGCCCCGCATCGTGTCGTCGGAGGAAGACATCGCCTGGATCCTTAGCAAGCAGGATGCCCGCGCCAACGGCCTGACGCTCTGCTCCGGGTCGCTCGGCGCCAATCCGGCAAACGACGTGCCGGCGATCGCCCGGCGCTTTGCCGAGCGCATCCACTTCGCCCATCTGCGCAATGTCCGCAAGGATGCCGACGGCTCGTTCGAAGAGGCGGCGCATCTGGAAGGCGATACCGACATGGTGGCACTGGCGGCTGCCCTGCTGGCCGAGGAAAGGCGCCGCCGCGCCGAAGGCCGGACGGATGCCGAAATCCCCTTCCGCCCGGACCACGGCCACGAGCTCCTCTCCGACATCGGCCGCGGCACCCATCCCGGCTACCCGCTCATCGGCCGCATGCGCGGGTTGGCGGAACTGCGCGGCGTGATCCGGGCACTGGAGCATTCCGGCGTGTCGCTGGAGGCTGTACGGTAGGATCATCCGACTGCGGATGTGCCCCCTCCGCGCTGCCGATCATCTCCCTCACAAGGGGGCGATAACCGCCGCACGGGAACTGCGTCTCTCCACTGGCAGAGCAAGCAGTGCGGCAGGATCGCGGCCGCTTAGGCCGGGCGCTACCCCCCTCTGCCCGGCAGGGCATCTCCTCCTCAAGGGGGGAGCTCGACTCGTGGCACGGCTTTGCTCCTCATCTTAGAGGTTGCATGGGGCCGACACCGGAGGATCTGTGTTTTCCAGAACGCGGACTCGGTGAACGATAAGGAGACCGTGAAGTTGGGACCGAGCGATAGCGCCCAGCTGATCTCCCCCCTTGAGGGGGAGATGCCCGGCAGGGCAGAGGGGGGTGCCCCACGGACGGCCCGTGTGCGCCACGTGCAGGTCCTTACCAGACGCAGGCTCCCGGAATCGAGAAAGGCCGAAGCGATGCCCCGGCCTTTCGTCATTGCAGCACCCTGTCGCGGTTACTTGATCAGCGGCAGAAGCTCGTTGATCGAGGCTTTGGCGTCGCCGTAGAACATCCGGGTGTTCTCCTTGTAGAACAGCGGGTTCTCGATGCCGGAATAGCCGGTACCCTGCCCACGCTTGGAGACGAAGACCTGCTTGGCCTTCCACACTTCCAGCACCGGCATGCCGGCGATCGGGGAGTTCGGGTCTTCCTCGGCCGCCGGATTGACGATGTCGTTGGAGCCGATGACGATCGCGACGTCGGTATTGGGAAAATCGTCGTTGATCTCGTCCATTTCCATGACGATGTCATAGGGCACCTTGGCCTCGGCCAGCAGCACGTTCATGTGGCCCGGCAGGCGTCCGGCCACCGGATGAATGGCGAAGCGGACTTCCTTGCCGGCGGCGCGCAGCTTGCGGGTCAGTTCCGATACCGCCTGCTGGGCCTGGGCAACCGCCATGCCGTAGCCGGGAACGATGATGATCGAATCCGCGTCGTTCAACGCATTGGCGACGCCGTCGGCGTCGATCGCCACCTGTTCGCCCTCGATCTCCATCGCCGGGCCCGTCGTCGTGCCGAAGCCGCCGAGGATGACCGAGATGAAGGAGCGGTTCATCGCCTTGCACATGATGTAGGAGAGGATCGCACCAGACGAGCCGACCAGCGCACCGGTGACGATCAGCAGATCATTGCCGAGCGTGAAGCCGATGGCCGCCGCCGCCCAGCCGGAATAGCTGTTCAGCATCGAGACCACCACCGGCATGTCGGCGCCGCCGATGCCCATGATCAGGTGATAGCCGATGAAGAAGGCGCAGAGCGTCATCAGGATCAGCGTCCAGGCCCCGGCGCCGTTGAAATAGGCGATCAGCAGAACCAGCGAGAGAAGCGCTGCCCCGGCATTCAGCATGTGACCGCCCGGCAGCTTTTTCGCCTTGCCGTCGACCTTGCCCGCAAGCTTGCCGAAGGCGATGACCGAGCCGGTAAAGGTGACGGCCCCGATGAAGACCCCGAGGAAGACCTCGACCTTCATGATCGCCAGTTCGACCGGCGTCTTCTCGGCGAGGATGGCGGCAAAACCGGTCAGCCCGGCGCGGGCAGCCTCATCCATGCCGGCCACCCTGACGGCCTCGATATGGGCGTTATAGCCGATGAAGACGGCGGCGAGGCCGACGAAGGAATGGAGCGCCGCGACAAGCTGCGGCATTTCCGTCATCTGCACGCGGCTTGCCACATAGGTGCCGAGCACGGCGCCGCCGGCGATCATCAGCAGAATTATGAACCAGTGGCCGACGCCGGGTCCGAAGACCGTGGCGATGACGGCAAGCCCCATGCCGACAATGCCGTACCAGACGGCACGCTTGGCACTCTCCTGGCCGGACAACCCGCCGAGCGAGAGGATGAATAGAACGGCCGCGGCAATATAGGCGGCGGATACGATACCGATCGTCATTGTGTTTTCCCCTCCCCGCTCACGACTTCTGGAACATGGCGAGCATGCGCCGTGTCACGAGGAAGCCACCGACGATGTTGATCGTCGCGATCAGCACCGAAAGTGCGGCCAGGATCACCACCAGCCAGTTGCCGGAACCGATCTGCAGCAGTGCCCCCAGAATGACGATGCCGGAAATGGCATTGGTCACGGCCATCAGCGGCGTGTGCAGCGAATGCGAGACGTTCCAGATCACCGAAAAGCCGATGAAACAGGCGAGCACGAAGACGATCAAATGGCCCATGAAGCTTGCCGGCGCGAAGCCGCCGACGATCAGCAGCAGCAAGGTGGCAATCGCGAGCAATGCCACCTGGCTGCGGGTCTGCTGCTTGAAAGCGGCGATGTCCTTCGCCCGCTTCTCCTGCGGCGTCAGTTCCTTCGGTTTCTCCTTCGGCTTCTGCGCCGCGATCGCCTTGATCTTCGGCGGCGGCGGCGGGAAGGTGATCTCCCCGGCATGCGTGACCGTCGCGCCGCGGATGACGTCGTCTTCCATATTGTGGACGATGACGCCGTCCTTGGCCGGCGTCAGGTCGGTCATCATGTGGCGGATATTGGTCGCGTAGAGCGTCGAGGACTGGGTCGCCATCCGGCTCGGGAAGTCGGTATAGCCGACAACGGTGACGCCGTTGTCGGAAACGATCTTCTGGTCCGGCACCGTCAGGTCGCAATTGCCGCCGCGTTCGGCCGCAAGGTCGATGACGACGGAGCCCGGCTTCATCGCTGCCACCATGTCGGCGAGCCAGAGTTTTGGCGCGTCGCGGCCGGGGATCAGCGCCGTGGTGATGACGATGTCGATATCGGGCGCGAGCGCGCGGAATTTCTCCAGCTGCTTCTCGCGGAATTCCGGCGACGAGGGCGCGGCATAGCCGCCGGTGGCAGCCCCGTCCTGCACCTGGTCCTTGAAGTCGAGATAGACGAATTCCGCGCCCATGCTCTCGATCTGCTCGGCCACTTCCGGTCGCACGTCGAAGGCATAGGTGATCGCGCCGAGCGAGGTGGCGGTGCCGATCGCGGCAAGGCCCGCAACGCCGGCACCGATCACCAGCACCCTGGCCGGCGGCACCTTGCCGGCGGCGGTTACCTGGCCGGTGAAGAACCGGCCGAAATTGTTGCCGGCCTCGATCACTGCGCGGTAGCCGGCGATATTGGCCATCGACGACAGCGCGTCCATCTTCTGGGCACGCGAAATGCGCGGCACCATGTCCATGGCGATCACGCTGGCGCCCTTGGCCCTCGCGAGCTCCAGCAGTTCGCCGTTCTGGGCCGGATAGAAGAAGGAGATCAGCGTCTTTTCCGGCGTCAGCCGCCCGGTTTCCGCCGGTGTCGGCGGGCGCACCTTGGCGACCACATCGGCTTCGGCAAACAGGGCTTCGGCGGTATCAACCACCGTCACCCCGGCTGCGCGGTAGGCATCGTCGGTAAAGCCCGATGCCTGGCCGGCACCGGTTTCGATCAGGCATTCAAACCCGAGTTTCTGCAGCTGAAGGGCGCTGTCGGGCGTCATGGCCACCCGGCGCTCTCCGTCGAAGATCTCTCTCGGCGATCCGATTTTCAACGTCCGTCTCCTCATAATCCGTCACGACCGCATGCGCCAAACTTTCCCCCGGCAGCATGCGGATGACCCAAACGCTAAGCTGTTTTAACGCTTTGGCAAGGACTTAGAAGGTCGGTATCGGCAAAGCCGGTACGATCAGGAGTTTCGGGCAAGAAAAATGGAGGCCGTGGCAATCTTCGGAGCCGGATCAGGCGACAAATCGCGACGTGATCAGATAGCCGGCGGTCGCCGCAACGCCGGTGAGGAAGGTACCCCAGATCAGATCCGCGATCACGATCGTCACCGACCATCCCTTGAGTGTCGACAGATTGGTCATGTCGTAGGTGCCATAGGCGAGAAAACCGAGCACGGCGCCGGCAAGCAGCGCGCTCGACCAGCTGCCGTTCTGCAGGTTGGGCACGACGGCCAGGTAGACGATGCCGGCGATATAGAAGACGTAGAACAGTCCGGCAGCCACGAAGTTCGGCTGGTCCAGCAGCAGATCGCCGATATGGCTGCGGTAAAAGCCGATCGACTTGCTGAGCCAGATGAAGTCCAGGCCGAAGAAGACGATGGCCGTCGCGATATAGGCGATCACATAGGTCATGACAGGCGTGCTCCGAGTCAGATGCCGAGGAAGGGCTGGACGAGGCGCACCACCCAGCTGCGGAATTTCAGGGGCGCATCGGTGATCGCAAGGCAGACACACTCGCCGTCCATGTCGACGATCGGCTGATGCTCGACATCCTCGTCGGCCTCGGAGATATCACCCGTGCGATACTGGCGGGCGCCGTCGTGATAGCTGCCCTTCAGCACCAGAGTGAGTTCGCGGCCGTTATGGGTATGCTCGGGCACCGCCTTGCCGGGACCGATGCGCAGCAGACGAGCGCTTGCCGAGCGGTCTTCGGTCGGGATCGGCAGATGGTAGGCGCCGCCGCCGAGCGATTTCCACTTCAGGCCGTCGAGATCGCCGCCGAGATAGGACCTAAGCGGTTCCGGCAGGCGTGCCCCATCAGTCGCCGTATCGACTTCGAGGTCAGCGGAGGCTGCCGGCTCGGGCGTCACACGCGGGGCGTCGGCCAAACGGCGTTTCATCTCTTCCCAGGACTGGTCGCTGGAGGTATCCGCACATTCGATCGTCGCCATCAGCGCGCCACCGGCATCTTCCATCCCCCGCAACCGCTTGCGGCAGGCCGGGCAGAGGGCCAGATGCGAGGCAACCGCGATGCTCCAGGCCTCGGACAGCGATCCGCCGGCATATTCCAGAATGGTCTCGTCGCTCAGGTGATGCTGGATAATCATTCCGCATCCTCCAGCGCCTTGCGCAGCTTTCCGAAAGCCATCCGAATGCGCGACTTGATGGTACCGACGGGCAGGCCGAGCTTGGCCGCCAGCTTGCGATGGGAGATATCGTCGAAAAAGGCGTATTTCAGCACTTCCAGCTGCTCCGGCGGAAGGTCCTTCATCGCAAGCCGCAGACGCTCGGCGTCGTCGGTCCTCTCCAGCTGTTCGCCGGGTTCCAGCGGCTCGTCGGGAACAAAGGCCGGGTCTGTCGGGTCGAAAACCGGGCGCTTCATCTTGCGAAAGGCCGATGTTCTGAGATTGCGCGCGACGGTAAAGACCCAGGCATCCACCGTTCCCCTTTCGGGGTAAAAGAGATCCGCCTTGTTCCACACCGTCATCATGGTTTCCTGCATCAATTCCTCGGCCAGCGAGATGTCGCGCGTTTGCCTCAGCATGAACGCACGCACTCTCGGGCCGTAATGGCGAAACAGGGCTTCGAAGGCTTCCACGTCCCGCGCGGAAGCAACCGAGGCCATCAGTCTCGTCATATCCTGTTGGGCCTGCTCCCCCACCACTCCACTGTCCGATCTCTTGGGTACGCCAATATTGCGGCGCGCCCTCGCATAGAGGCGAATGGGGCGCTGCAGCACATTGTTGCACGTCGGCGCCGTGATGGGAAAGGTCGCTGTCATGCTCTCAGTTACGGTGGGGGGAATAAAACGGATCAGTGCACAAATTATTTTTTATCGGAAAACCATTCTGCCGCTCTGTGCGTAATCACTACAAAACAAACAGCACGGAACAGCCACCAGATGAATCTCATGTCCATCCATCCTCCCCGCCCCGTCCGGCGGATCGCCGTGATCGGATCCGGCATATCGGGCCTGTCGGCGGCCTGGCTGTTGTCCAAGTCGGCGAATGTCGTTCTGTTCGAAAAGGATGGACGCATCGGCGGCCACTCCAACACGGTCGACATTCCCGGCCCCAAAGGTCCGGTGCCGGTCGATACCGGCTTCATCGTTTATAATGCGCTCAACTACCCGAACCTGGTGGCCCTGTTCGACCACCTGAACGTGCCGACCGAAGCCTCCGACATGAGCTTTGCCGCCTCGATCGACGACGGCGCCTTCGAATATTCCGGATCGAACCTTGCCGGCCTGTTCGGCCAGCGCCGCAACACGTTCAGCCCGCGCTTCTGGCGAATGCTGTCGGGCATCATGCGCTTCTACAAGGAGGCCCCGGCGCTTGCTGCCCGTACCGATATCGACCATGTGACGCTCGGCGAGTATGTCGATGCCAATGGTTATGGTGAAAGCTTCATCGAGGACCATCTGCTGCCGATGGGCGCCGCAATATGGTCGACCACGGCTTCCGAGATGCGCGCCTATCCGCTGATCGCCTTTGTCCGCTTTTTCGTCAACCACGGTCTCGTCCAGCTGAAGGAGCGTCCGCAATGGCGCACCGTCAGTGGCGGAAGCCGGGAATATGTCTCGCGTCTCCTGGCCGATTTCAACGGTGAGGTGCGCACCCACACGCCGGTCACCGCCATCCGTCGCTTCGAATACGGAGTGATGATCGACAGCGGCAACGGTGAGCCGGAGCGCTTCGACGATGTGGTGATCGCCGCCCATGCCGACCAGGCGCTTGCCATGCTCGACGATGCCGATGAGCTGGAGCAGGATCTGCTCGGCGCTTTCGACTATACGCCGAACCGTGCCGTGCTGCATACCGACCTGACGCTGATGCCGAAACGCAAGCGGGTCTGGTCGAGCTGGAACTATATCGGCAGTCGGGAGAATGCCGACCAACCGCTCTGCGTCACCTACTGGATGAACAAGCTGCAGAACCTGGACGACGTACCGCCGGTGTTCGTCACGCTCAATCCGCTGCGCGAAATCGCCGCGGACAAGGTGATCGCGAGCTTCGACTACACCCATCCGCTGTTCGACCCGAAGGCACTCGCAGCCCAGCGCGGCCTCTGGCAGTTGCAGGGGCGCAAGCGTACCTGGTTCTGCGGCGCCTATTTCGGCAGCGGATTCCACGAGGACGGGCTGCAATCCGGCCTGGCGGTTGCCGACGCCCTGGGCGGCCTGAAGCGTCCCTGGACGGTGGACAACGAATCCGGCCGGATCCATGCGACACCGCTGGTGGTGGCTGCCGAATGAGCTTTCAGTCGGCGCTTTTCCCGGGCGAGGTGGTGCATGCGCGCAAGCGTCCGCGCACCCATTCGCTGCGCTACCAGGTCGCCTCGTTCTTGCTGGACCTCGACGAACTGCCGGAGCTCGACGCCAAACTCAGACTGTTCGGGGTCAACCGCTTTTCCGCGTTCTCGTTTCACGAGGCCGATCATGGCGATTTGCAGCGCGGCGACCTGAAAGCCTGGGCGCTGCGGCATCTGACCAGTGCCGGCATCCAGACCGACGGCATTCGCATCCGGCTTCTCTGCTATCCCCGGATCCTCGGCTATGCCTTCAATCCGCTTTCCGTCTATTTCTGCGAGCGCCCGGACGGTGAGATGGCTGCCGTGCTTTACGAGGTGTGCAACACCTTCAAGGAGCGGCACACATACGTCATCCCGGTCACGGCAGGCAAGGCGCGGACGATCCGCCATCGTTGCAGCAAGGCGATGTATGTCTCGCCCTTCGTGCCGATGGATTGCGAATACCGCTTTCGCATCGTGACCCCCGAAGACGATGTGCTGATCGCCATCGACGAGCACGATGCGGACGGCTCGCTGCTGTATGCGAGCTTTGCCGGAAAGCGCGTCGAACTGACCGATGCGGCGTTGGCAAAGACCCTACTCCAATATCCGCTGATGACCGTCAAGGTCGTCGTCGCCATTCACTACGAGGCCCTGAAACTCTGGTGGAAGGGGCTCGCCATCTATCGTCACAAGAAGGCAAAGGTTCCGGTTGCGAGTTCGCTCGTCAGCCGGGACGCGACGCCCGGGGAATAGAATGTCATGACCCATGCAGACCCTCAGACCATGCCGATCGTGATCCCGAGCAAGGGCCTCTGGCATTTCCTCCTGCGCCGCTGGTCTAGCAAGATCTGCCGCGGCCGCCTGCGGCTGGTCTATCCGGACGGCCAGGAAGAGATGATCGAGGGCGGCGCACCCGGCCCGGAAGCCGTGTTGCAGCTCAACAACTTCAGGCCGATCTGGCGCCTGGCCTTCAGCGGTTCGCTCGGATTTTCCAAATCCTATATCGAGGGCGACTGGGATAGCCCGGATATCGCGACCTTCCTCGAATTCGCGCTGGCGAACGAGGAGAAGCTGGACAAGGTCATCGAGCCGCCGTTCCGGCCGCTGAAGGGGCTGGCCAAGCTGCGCCACCGGCTGCACCGCAATTCGCGCGCGGGCAGCAAGCGCAACATCGCCTACCATTACGACCTCGGCAATGCCTTCTACGGCGAGTGGCTTGACGAGACGATGACCTATTCGTCTGCCCTCTACACGGCGCCCGGTCAGGACATGGCCGACGCCCAGAACGCGAAATACGACCGCATCATTCGCGAGCTCGGGATCGGCGCCAACGACACGGTGCTGGAGATCGGCTGCGGCTGGGGCGGGTTTGCCGAGCGGGCGGCCGCGACCACCGGCTGCCGCGTCACCTGCCTGACGCTGTCGAGGGAACAGGCCGCCTTCGCGCGCGAACGGATGGAAAAGGCAGGCCTTTCCGACAAGGTCGAGATCCGGCTCGAGGACTACCGCGATTGTCAGGGGCTCTATTCGAAGATCGTTTCGATCGAGATGTTCGAGGCAGTCGGCGAGGAACATTGGCCGATCTACTTCAACCGGGTTCGGGAACTCCTGGAAATCGACGGCCAGGCGATGATCCAGGTGATCACCATCGACGAGGCGCAATTCGACGCCTATCGCCGCGACGCCGACTTCATCCAGACCTATATCTTTCCAGGCGGCATGCTGCCTTCCGTGACCGTCTTCGAGAAACAGGCTCGCGCCGGAGGGCTGGAAGTGGAAGACGGCTTCCGCTTCGGTCGCGACTATGAGCGCACGCTGCTCGAATGGGACGAGACGTTCACCGGTCGCTGGAGCGCGATCGAGCCACTGGGATTCGACCAGCGTTTCTACCGGATGTGGCGCTATTACCTGCATTACTGCGCCGCGGGCTTTCGGACCGGGCGGCTGGACGTGGTGCAGTTCAGGCTGTCGAAGGGCTAATTCGGCTCCGGCCGCGTGACGACGAAGGCGGCGCAGGAGATCAGGATGGCGGCGACCAGCAACCGCACCCAGAGAATATGGGCACCGACGAACCAGAGCGCGGCGTAGCTGAACGCCATCATGGTGACGGCCAGGATCTTCGCCCGTCTGCCGATCGCGCCATTGCGGCGCCAGTCATTGAGCGGCTTGCCGAACAGCGGATGGCTGATCAGCCACCGTTCGAAGCGGGGCGAGGAGCGCGAGAACAGAGCGGCCGCAAGCAGGATGAACGGGGTCGTCGGCAGCATCGGCAGGATGATGCCGATCACGCCGAGCAGGACGCACAGCCAGCCAAGTCCCATCAAGATGAAGCGCATGCGCCATAGCCCTTTGCAATCACGGACAACCGCGGAGCGATCTGCTTCAGTATCGCAATCGATTTCTTGATACTCAATATCATATTTTTTGCAGCGCACAGCATTGCCCGTGGCGAAGTTGCGCGCATGCCGACAGCGACAGTTGCATATCGCCTGTGCCGTCAGCGGCCAAGATCGTACCAAAGGCCTTCGTCTTTGGCGCCTAAGGCGTCGTAGACGCGCCGTTGGCCGCCATCATGCCGTTAGAGACGCAGCTGCAGCATCGCATCGGCATCACACCCATCACAAACTGATCGTAGACACACCCAGTCCGCGACCGCGCCTCCACCTATCCCAGCTTCACGCCGAGGCACGCCTTCACGCATTGCGCCCATCCGTCGAGCCGGCTTGCGCGCGCCTCAGCCTGCATGTCGGGCTCGAAGCGATGCTCGCGCTGCCAGGTCCTGGCAAATGCGTCCCGATCCGGCCAGAGCCCGGCTCTCGAGCCTGCAAGCCAGGCGGCACCGAAGACGGTGGTTTCCAGCATGGCGGGACGGTCGACCGGCGCGTCGAGGATGTCGGCAAGGCGCTGCATGGTCCAGTTCGATGCGACCATGCCGCCATCGACCCTGAGCACGGTCTCCGCCTTGCTGCCCTGCCAGTCCTTCTTCATTGCTTCCAGCAGGTCATAGGTCTGGTAGACGACGCTTTCGAGTGCCGCACGGGCGAACTCCGCCGGACCGGTGCTGCGGGTCATGCCGAACATGGCGCCGCGGGCATCGGCATCCCAGTGCGGCGCACCGAGACCGGTAAAGGCCGGCACCAGATAGACCGCCTGGTTCGGATCGGCCTTCGCCGCAAGCTCGCCCGCCTCCTTTGCGGCCGAGATGAAACCGAGCTCGTCGCGCAGCCATTGCACGGCGGCACCGGCGATGAAGATCGAACCCTCCAGCGCATAGGTCGTCTTGCCATCCAGCCGGTAGCCGATCGTGGTCAAGAGCCGGTTCTTCGAGGCGACGCGGTCCTCGCCGGTGTTCAACAGGGCAAAGCAGCCGGTGCCATAGGTCGACTTGAACATGCCGGGTTCGAAACAGGCATTGCCGATGAGGGCCGCATGCTGGTCGCCGGCCACTCCGAGGATCGGGATGTCGGCGCCCAGATGCGTCTTGTCGGCGATGCCGAAATCGGCCGCGCAATCCTTGACCTCCGGCAGCATGGCCGCCGGGATCTTCAGGATGTCGAGCAGTTCGTTGTCCCAGCGATTGTCGCCGATATTGTAGATCAGCGTGCGCGCGGCATTGGTGGCGTCGGTGACATGCGCCTTGCCGCCGGTCAGCTTGTAGATGAGCCAGCTGTCGATCGTGCCGAAACAGGCCTGGCCGGCCTCGGCCTTGGCGCGCAGGCCATCGACCGTGTCGAGTAGCCAGGCAAGCTTCGTGCCGGAAAAATAGGGATCGAGCAGAAGCCCTGTCCTGTCGGTGAAAAGCTGTTCCAGGCCCTGCCCCTTGAGGTCCTCGCAGACGCGGGCGGTGCGGCGATCCTGCCAGACGATCGCCGGATGCAGCGGCTTTCCCGTGTCACGGTCCCAGACGACCGTGGTTTCGCGCTGGTTGGTTATGCCGATCGCGGCAATCTCGGATGCGTCAATCCCGGCCTTGTCGATCGCCTGGCGCGCCGTCTTCAGAACGCTCTCCCAGATCTCGTCGGCATCGTGCTCGACCCAGCCGGAATTCGGATAGAACTGGCGGAACTCCTGCTGCACCACCGAAACCACCGTCATGGCCGCGTCGAAGAGCATCGACCGCGTCGATGTCGTGCCCTGGTCGATGGCAAGGATATAGCCGCTCATGGTCTCAAGTCTCCGTTCTGGCAGTCAACACAGAACCGGGGCGCATGGCGCCCCGGTTCCTTTTTCTATCGGCAGATGATCACTTCTGCCAGCTCTTGACCAGTTCGTCATAGTTGACGGTAACAGGCTTTTCCTTCTCGTTCTCGATCTTCAGCTGCGGTGCAAGGTTGCCCTTGGCGACCGCATCCTTGTTCCAGTATTCGAGATCATGCTCCTCCGCGAGCTTCGGTCCGATATCGCCCTGGACACCCGCCCGTTCCAGACGCGCAAGCACCTTTTCCTGCTCGGCGCAGAGCGAATCCATCGCGGCCTGTGCCGTCTTGGCACCCGATGCGGCATCGCCGACCGCCTGCCACCAGAGCTGCGCCAGCTTCGGATAGTCCGGCACGTTGGTGCCGGTCGGCGACCACTGGACGCGGGCCGGCGAGCGGTAGAACTCGATCAGGCCGCCGAGCTTCGGCGCACGGTCCGTGAAGCTCTGGTGCTGGATGGTCGATTCGCGGATCAGCGTCAGGCCGACATGGCTCTTTTTCACGTCCACCGTCTTGGAGGTGACGAACTGGGCGTAGAGCCAGGCTGCCTTGGCGCGGTCGTCCGGGGTCGACTTCATCAGCGTCCAGGAACCCACGTCCTGATAGCCGAGCTTCATGCCGTCCTTCCAGTAGACGCCGTGGGGGCTGGGGGCGAAGCGCCATTTCGGCGTGCCGTCCTCGTTGACGACCGGCAGGCCTTCCTTGACCATATCGGCGGTGAATGCCGTATACATGAAGATCTGCTGGGCGATCTCGCCCTGGCCTGGAACCGGACCTGATTCCGAGAAGGTCATGCCGGCAGCCGATGCCGGGGCATAGGCCTTCAGCCAGTCGAGATATTTCTGGATCGAGTAGACGGCGGCCGGGCCATTGGTGTCTCCACCGCGCGCGACGCAGGAGCCGACGGGACGCGAATTCTCGTCGACCTTGATACCCCATTCATCGACCGGCAGACCGTTCGGAAGGCCCTTGTCTCCATTGCCGGCCATCGACAGCCAGGCATCGGTGAACCGCCAGCCGAGCGACGGGTCCTTCTTGCCGTAGTCCATGTGACCATAGACCTTCTTGCCGTCGATCTCGCGGCCGGTGAAGAATTCGGCGATGTCCTCATAGGCAGACCAGTTGACCGGAACGCCGAGATCGTAACCATACTTCGCCTTGAAGTCGGCCTTGTTCTTCTCGTCGTTGAACCAGTCATAGCGGAACCAGTAGAGGTTGGCGAACTGCTGGTCGGGCAGCTGGTAAAGCTTGCCGTCCGGCGCCGTGGTGAACTTCGTCCCGATGAAATCGTCGATGTCGAGCATCGGGTCGGTGACGTCCTTGCCCTCGTTCGCCATCCAGTCGGTCAGGTTGCGGGCCTGCTGGTAGCGCCAATGGGTGCCGATCAGGTCCGAGTCGTTGACGTAAGCGTCATAGATATTCTCGCCCGACTGCATCTGGGTCTGCAGCTTCTCGACCACATCGCCTTCGCCGATCAGGTCGTGGGTAATCTTGATGCCGGTGATCGCGGTAAAGGCGGGCGCCAGCACCTTGGATTCATATTCATGGGTGGTCAGCGTTTCCGACACCACCTTGATATCCATGCCGGCAAAGGGTTTCGCCGCATCGATATACCACTGCATTTCCTTTTCCTGGTCGGCGCGCGACAGCGTCGACAGATCCCCGATCTCCTTGTCGAGGAATCCCTTTGCCTCTTCCATTCCGGCGAATGCCGTACCTGTCATCACCAGCAGCATGACTGCCGTTGTCGTCATCAATTGCCGTCGCATCATTAGTCCTCCCGATTGCGAGCGCAGTTTCGACTTTTCAAGTGGCGGCCCTCCTCTTTCGGCCGCCTGGCTAATCCCTCAAACGAAGCGGAAGACGCCGACGGCGTAGACCACCGAAAGGGCAAGAGCCCACCACAGGCTCGGTCCTCCAAGACCGAGCCATGCGAGATGAATGAATGCGGCGCCGAGCAGCGACACGAACAGCCGGTCGCCGCGCGTCGTCTCGAAGCGCAGGATGCCGACCCGCGGATTGCCGCCGGGCGAAAAATATTCCCACACGCCCATGGAGGCGATCAGGCAGAAGATGACGACGAAGAAGATCGCCGTCGGCCAGGTCCATGCCATCCAGGAAAGGTCCATCTCCTGCCTCCTCAAACGCGGCCCAGGGCAAAGCCCTTGGCGATGTAGTTGCGGACGAAATAGATCACCAGCGCGCCGGGAATGATGGTCAGCACGCCGGCGGCGGCCAAGACGCCCCAGTCCATGCCCGACGCCGACACGGTGCGGGTCATGGTGGCGGCGATCGGCTTGGCATCCGTGGTGGTGAGCGTGCGGGCAATCAGCAGTTCCACCCAGGAGAACATGAAGCAGAAGAAGGCCGCGACCCCGATCCCCGATGCAATCAACGGCATGAAGATCTTCACGAAGAAGCGCGGGAACGAATAACCGTCGATATAGGCGGTTTCATCGATTTCCTTCGGCACGCCCGACATGAAGCCCTCGAGAATCCAGACCGCCAGCGGCACGTTGAACAGGCAGTGCGCCAGCGCCACCGCGATATGGGTGTCGATCAGCCCGAAGGCCGAATAGAGCTGGAAGAACGGCAGCGCGAAGACGGCCGGCGGCGCCATGCGGTTGGTGAGCAACCAGAAAAACAGGTGCTTGTCGCCGAGGAACCGGTAGCGCGAGAAGGCGTAAGCCGCCGGCAGAGCGGCTGCCACCGAAATCACCATGTTCATGACGACATAGGTGATCGAGTTGATATAGCCGTTATACCAGGCCGGGTCGGTGAAGATGACCCGGTAATTGTGCAGGGTCGGATGCTGCGGCCAGAGCGAAAACTCGCCGAGGATTTCCGAGGTCTCCTTGAAGCTCATATTGACCAGCCAGTAGATCGGCAGCAGCAGGAAGACGATATAGACGACGGGAACGAGGTAACCGTGACGGCTGCGGGTATCGATACTCATGACCGTCTCCTTTACGCCTTCGGCTCGTCGCCCTGGGTCATCACGGTATAGAAGACCCAGGAGAGAAGCAGGATGATCAGGAAATAGATCAGCGACATGGCAGCGGCCGGCCCGAGGTCGAACTGGCCGACGGCCATCTTGACCAGATCGATCGACAGGAAGGTCGTCGAGTTGCCCGGCCCGCCGCCGGTGACGACGAAGGGTTCGGTGTAGATCATGAAGCTATCCATGAAGCGTAGCAGCACGGCGATCAGCAGAACCCGCTTCATCTTCGGCAGCTGGATGTAGCGGAAGACGGACCAGCGCGAGGCGCCGTCGATCTTGGCCGCCTGATAATAGGCGTCCGGGATCGACACCAGGCCGGCATAGCAGAGCAATACGACGAGGCTGGTCCAGTGCCAGACGTCCATGACGATGACGGTAACCCAGGCGGCGATCGGCTCCTGGGTATAATTGTAGTCGATGCCGATCGCCTTCAGCGCATGGCCGAGCAGACCGATATCGACGCGGCCGAAAACCTGCCAGATCGTGCCGACGACGTTCCATGGGATCAGCAGCGGCAGCGCCATCAGGACGAGGCAGACGGGCACCCCGAGACCGGTCTTCGGCATGTTGAGCGCGATGAAGATGCCGAGCGGGATCTCGATCGCCAGGATGACACCCGAAAAGATCAGGTTGCGCACCAGCGCATCCCAGAAGCGCTGCGATGACAACATCTGGCTGAACCAGTCGGTGCCTGCCCAGAAGAACTGGTTGTTGCCGAAGGTATCCTGCACCGAGTAGTTCACCACCGTCATCAGCGGAATGACGGCCGAAAACGCTACCAGCAGCAGCACCGGCAGGACCATGAACCAGGCCTTGTTGTTCCAGGTCTTGTTCATGCGCTTGCCTCCGTCTCGACCCGCCAGCTGTCGGCGAAGATGCCGATCGCCTGGCTGTCGAAGGTGACCCTAGCATCCGCCGGGATCGGCTCGTCCTCGGCCAGCACGATGGCGATCGGCTGGCCGGCGAAATCGGCGCGGACGATCTTCTGCCGACCGATATCCTCGACCTTGCTGATCGTCACCGGCATGCCCTCGGTGCCGAGCCGGACGAATTCCGGGCGGATGCCGAGTTCCAGCTTGCTCGACGTGCCGATCTTCGGCGCGCCCGACAGGACGATCTGCTCACCGCCGACATGGGCAGTCTGCCCCTCGACCGTCACCGGCAGAAGGTTCATGCCGGGGGAGCCGATGAAATAGCCGACGAATGTGTGGCTCGGCCGCTCGAACAGATCGGCCGGCGTGCCGATCTGGACGATCTGGCCGTCATGCATGACCACCACCTTGTCGGCAAAGGTCAGCGCCTCGGTCTGGTCATGGGTGACATAGACCATGGTAAAGCCCGACTGGCGATGCAGGCGTTTCAGCTGAGAGCGCAGCACCCATTTCATATAGGGGTCGATCACGGTCAGCGGTTCGTCGAACAGGATGGCGTTGACGTCGGAGCGCACAAGACCGCGGCCGAGCGAGATCTTCTGCTTCAGGTCGGCCGTCAGCCCTTCGGCCCGCCGCTTCGCCATCGGCGCGAGATCGATCATCTGAAGAATCTCGTCGACCCGCGCCTTCACCTCTGCCTCCGGCACGTGGCGATTGCGCAAGGGGAAAGCGAGATTGTCGAAAACGCTCATGGTGTCGTAAACGACCGGGAACTGGAACACCTGCGCGATGTTGCGCTGCTCGGTCGGCAGGTCGGTGACGTCGCGCCCGTCGAACAGGATACGGCCGTCGGACGGGGTGAGCAGCCCGGAAATGATGTTGAGCAGCGTGGTCTTGCCGCAGCCGGACGGTCCGAGCAGCGCATAGGCGCCGCCGTCCTCCCAGTCGTGATGCACTTCCTTCAAAGCATAGTCGCCGGCAGCCTTGGCCGCGTCGCTGTAGGCATGACGGATATGGTCCAGTCCGATACGCGCCATGAGCCTACTCCGCTTCGTGGCCGGCACCCGCAAGCGAGCGTCCGGTTCTGGTGTCGAAAGCCATCAGATGGCGGGTGTCGAGATGCACCTCGATCTGCTGCTCGGGCTCGATGTCGTGAATGCCGTGCGCCAACAGCACCCAGCGCCGGGCGGCGAAATCCAGATGCACGAAGCTTTCCGAACCGGCAATCTCCGAAATCAGCGTGCGGGCTTCGAGCGGCGTGGTCGACGCCGTCGGCTGCAGATGAATGTGATGCGGCTGGAAGGCGATGGTGACGGGGCCCTCGGGAATGCCCAACAGATAGGTGGGCAAGCCCATCACCGGCGCGTCATTCAGCAAAAGCCGGTCGCCCGCACGGACGAGATCGATGGTGTTGAGCGGCGGATCGGCGAAGGTCTTGGCACTCGTGATGTCCACCGGGTTGCGATAGACCTCGATCGTCTCGCCCGATTGCGTCACCCGCCCCTCGCTAAGCGTCGCGGTATTGCCGCCGAGCAGCAGCGCTTCGGATGGCTCGGTGGTGGCATAAACGAAGATCGCACCGGACTCGGCGAAGATCTTCGGCAGCTCCTCGCGCAGTTCCTCGCGCAGCTTGTAGTCGAGATTGGCGAGCGGCTCGTCGAGCAGCACGAGGCCGGCATTCTTGACGATCGCCCGGGCCAGCGCCGTGCGCTGCTGCTGACCACCCGACAGGTTGAGCGGCGTGCGGTCTAGATAGGGCGTCAGCCGCAGGATTTCGGCGGCGCGCCGCACTTCGCGGTCAATGGTTTCGCGGTCACGACCGGCAATCCGCATCGGCGAGGCGATGTTCTCGTAAACGGTCAGCGCCGGATAATTGATGAATTGCTGGTAGACCATCGCGACATTGCGCTTCTGCACGGGCATGCCCGTGACATCGGCGCCGTCGACATGGACGGTCCCCTCGCTCGGCTCGTCAAGCCCGGCCATCAACCGCATCAGCGTGGTCTTGCCGGACAGCGTCGGCCCCAGAAGCACATTCATCGTGCCGCGATGAAGCGTCAGGCTTGTCGGATGGATATGTGTCTGCGTGCCGACAATCTTCGACACATTGCGCAGTTCGAGCATTGTTCCGTCAGGCCTCCCAACCTTCGGATCTCGTCCGTGCAGAGCCCGCGCTTGGCTTCAAGCGGCGCGGCGCATCCCCGCCATTTTCTCCTCAAGTTCCGCGGCCTCTCCTGCCGTGAGGAACAATCCCTGTTTCGTGCGCCGCCACAACACGTCTTCTGCCGTGACGGCCCACTCGTTTTCGATCAGATAGCGGACTTCCGCCTCGTAGAGCGTGCCGCCGAAATGAAGACCGAGATCCTCGATCTTGCTGGCCCCGCCGAGAACGACGCGGGCATTCTTACCATAGCAGCGGACCAGCCGGGCGCCATGGGTCTTTTGGATGAAGGGATAAAGCGCCAGCAGAGCCTCGACCTCGAAACCATAGCCGTTGACGGCGAAATCACCCCCGGGCAGCTTGCTCCTTGCGGTCCAGGGCGCACCCTTTTCGCCGATCGCCTCACCGATCTTTTCCAGCGCATGCTCGCCGAGCCGACGGTAAGTGGTGAGTTTGCCGCCGAATACGTTGAGAAGCGGCGCCCCGGCGCGGTCCTCAACCTTCAACACATAGTCGCGGGTCGCCTCCTGCGCCTTCGACGCACCGTCGTCGAACAGCGGGCGGACGGCGGAGTATGACCAGACGATATCGTCGCAGGTGACAGGCTCGGCGAAATATTCGCTGGCCGCGGCGCACAGATAATCGGCCTCCTCGCCGCTGATCTTCACGTCCTTCGGATCGCCGTGATAGTCGCGGTCCGTGGTGCCGATCAGGGTGAATTCCTGCTCGTAGGGGATGGCGAAGATGATCCGCTGGTCCGGGTTCTGGAAGAAATAGGCGCGCGGGTCGGAAAACTTCTTCTTGATGACGATATGACTGCCCTGGACCAGCCGCACATGCTGGGCCTCGTTGCGCCCCATGGCGGCCTGCAACACATGGTCGACCCAGGGACCCGCGGCATTGACCACCATGCGGGCACGATGAAGCACGGTAGCGCCGCTGGCAGCGTCACGCACGGTGATCTCCCAGAGACCGTCGACCACCTTGGCCGAGACGACCTTGTGGCGGGCAAGGATGGTCGCACCCCGCGCCTGCGCATCGGCGGCATTCAGCACCACGAAGCGGGCGTCATCGACCCAGCCGTCGGAATATTCAAACGCTTTGGCAAAGATCGGCTTCAGCGGCTTGCCGGCCGGATCGCGCTTCAGATCGAGCACCTTCGTCGCTGGCAGGAGCTTGCGGCCGCCAAGATGATCGTAAAGGAAAAGGCCAAGCCGGATCATCCAGGCCGGCCGCACCCCGCCCTTCTGGTAGGGCAGCACGAAGCGCAGGGGCCAGATGACATGCGGCGCCATGGCCCAGAGCACTTCGCGCTCCTTGAGGGCTTCGCGCACAAGGCGAAACTCGTAGTGCTCGAGATAGCGCAGGCCACCATGGATGAGTTTGGTGGCGCCGGACGAGGTGCCGGAGGCGAAATCGTTCATTTCCGCCAGCGCGACGGCGTAGCCGCGACCGGCAGCATCGCGCGCGATGCCGCAGCCGTTGATACCGCCGCCAATGACGAAAAGATCGAAAGTCGCAGCCTCGGCCATTTCACCCCTTCCCCTTCGGCTTCCGTGTGCACCGCACCATCAGAAACGCTGAAAATGATCTAAAGCGAAAAGAAAACGAAAGTCAAATGAAACAACGACCGTCAATCGTCGGCGCTGCCATCGGCTTGGGCTCGCGCCGTTTCGATTAGCCTGACATCGTTTTCAGCACAGATGTCGCGCACCGAATCGATAGGACAGAAATCGGTAATGAAGGTGTGCACCTGCGAGATGTGGCCGATACGCACCGGCGCCGTGCGGGTGAATTTCGACGCGTCGGTGACCAGAATCACATGGCGCGCATTGGCGATGATCGCCTGCGCGACCTTCACTTCGCGGTAGTCGAAGTCGAGCAGTGCGCCGTCCTCGTCGATCGCCGAGACGCCGATGACGGCGAAATCCACCTTGAACTGGCGGATGAAATCGACCGCCGCCTCGCCGACGATGCCGCCGTCTGCGCCGCGCACGACGCCACCGGCAATCACCACCTCTATCGCCGGGAAGATCCGCAAGCGATTGGCCACATTGATATTGTTGGTGATGACCATCAGTTCGGAATGGTCGGAGAGCGCCTCGCCGACGGCCTCGGTCGTGGTGCCGATATTGACGAACAGGGATGCGTTATCGGGTATGAGCGCTGCCGCCGCCCGGCCGATCGCCGCCTTTTCCGATGCGGCCATCAGCCGCCGTGCCTCGTATTTGAGGTTCTCGGTGCCGCGCGGGAAGATCGCGCCGCCATGGACGCGGGTAAGCGCCCTGCTGTCGCAGAGTTCGTTCAGGTCCTTGCGGATTGTTTGCGGCGAAACTTCGAAGCGCTGCGCCAGCTGCTCGACCGTCACCTTGCCCTCGACCTTGGCGATCACCAGGATTTCGCTCTGCCGGGAGGAATAGTTCATCTTGGCCGATCCGCTTTCGTTTGGATCGGGGACTTTAAGCCAAAACGAAGATCCCGCAAGCAAAACGACACGGGTCCACGACAGGAAGGTCGGGCTCACTTGGTCGCCCGGCGGAGGCTGAAGCCCGGCCGGCGATGGAGAAGGTGCATGCGGTGGTCATGGGATGTTCGACAGAAGCTGCAAGAGGCCACGACAGATCTCTGGGAACAAATATGGGCTGGGCGACGTTCTGGTTTCGAAATTCATCAAGGAGACCCTGACAATGCTCTATTACGCTCTTGTATTTCTCGTTGTTGCCCTGATCGCCGGCGCACTTGGCTTCGGCGGCATTGCCGGCGCCTCCGTCGGTATCGCGAAGATCCTGTTCTTCGTCTTCATCGTTCTGTTCCTGATCTCGCTGCTGACCGGCGCCTTCCGTCGCCGCGTCTAACGATCAGGGACATCCAAGGCGCGTCCTGACGGTTCCCCTGCCCGAGGACGCGACCTCCAGTCGAAAAAGCATCCGGTTTGCGCCGGATGCTTTTTTTTGCGTTCAGGTCGTCTCGCAGTTGATGCGCACGGCCGGCACTTACTGCGGATCGACCACCAGCTTGACCAGCCGGAAGGGGCTGGCGACCGTGGTCGCGGCCGCTTCCAGAACGAAGCCGCCGACATCGTTGATCGTCTGTTTCTGCTGGCTCAATTTCGGATAGAGCGCGGCGAGCTGGACATAGCGGTCATGGTTCAGCCTGCCGGTGCCTTGCAGGGACGACACGTCCACCAGCACGATCTTTTCCTCGCGGGCCACCTTTTCGACGATAGGGTCATGCACGTCGAGCGCGCCGATGCGGGGCACGTCGCCGGAAATCAGGCTGGAGGCCAGAAGCGCCCGGTCATCGGTGGAGACGAAGATCACCATAGGCGGCGACAGCGGGCCGATAACGGCCATCTGCTGTCCGAACACGTCCGCATCGACATCCGGCGCGGCAAGCAGGACCTCGAGGTGATGCAGCACATCGGTGCGCCCCATCAGTTTCAGCTGGCGCAGGCTCTCGGTGACCAGCCATCCCCCCATGCTGTGGCCGAAGAGAAGCACATGGCGGCCATCGCGCTTGACCGTCAGCTTCGTCAGCATGTCCACCAGGTAGTCGCGCGAATAGGTAACCGACTCCTTGTCTGCGACATAGCCGGCGACGCTTGCCTTGGACGGCCAGGAAAACAGCACCGGTACCCCGTCTATGCTGGAATCGCCCGACATCTGCACGACCCGGAACAGCGCTTCCTGGAAATTGGTGTTGAAGCCGTGGACGAAGACCCCGACATCGGCCCGGTCCTTCGACAGATGCGAAGCCTTCTGCCGAATCTGCGCGTAGAATTCGGCGGGTGTCAGTGTTTCGCGCGCCAGGACAGCAAAGGTCTTTCGCGGGTCTGGCCTGCCGTTTTCAGGCCATTCGATCTCGCCGGATTTGTGTCCGGGCGGCAGCGACACGGTATAACGGGCAAAATTGAGCCCTTCGGCGCGGTCGCTTGTAAAACCCTTTTCGCCGGCCGGTGGGGTGGCGCGGGTGGTCGCCACGAAAACCTGCACCGTCTTGGCCTCGGCCACAGGCTTTACCGGCGTCAGGTCGTCCGGGCCCGGCCGCGTGACGCAGCCGGCAAGGATCACGAGAAATGAGAGGACAAAGGCTCGAAATGCCGGGGAAACCGTAGAACCGGCATGGGAAAACGCAGACGATATCATCGTGTAAATACAACCACTTTTGACACACCCATTACGGGCGATTTGCCGCGACTATACATGAGCGCGCCGCCTGGGCGACGGCGCTTGAGGCAGGCACACGAGATGCGCGCGACGTTTTTCGCGAGGCGTCGCCGAAATCCCTCACCCCTTGCAGATTTTTTCGACGTGTCTCTTTGCGGCAGACCGATGTCGCATCCGCCTTATTGAGTGCGGTGCAAAACTGCTTATTTCGAGTATTGCAAGGCAGCCCCAGCACCCGGGGCCGAACGCGAACCGAGGACAACGAGATGGACCTGCAGAATACGGTATTGCGCCAACTGAAGAACCGGCGCGAGGGCTTCTCCCTCGAACAGCCCTTCTATATCGATCAGGACTATTTCAAGCTGGACATGGAGATGATCTGGTATCGCGACTGGCTGTTCATCGGCCATGATTGCGAAGTGCCGAAGGCCGGCAACTACTTCACCACGCAGATCGGCGATTATCCGGTCGTCATCGTGCGCGGCCGTGACGGCCAGATCCGCGCCTTCCACAACACCTGCCGCCACCGCGGCCACCGCGTCTGCACCCAGGATCGCGGCGCCTCGGCGAAGCTCGTCTGTCCCTACCACAACTGGACCTACGATCTCGACGGTTCGCTGGTCTTTGCGCGACAGATGGGCGAGACCTTCGACAAGGCCGAATTCGGCCTGAAGCCGGTCGCCTGCGAAACCGTTGCCGGCTACATCTTCATCTGCCTGGCCGACCAGCCGTCCGATTTCGCCCCCGTTCGCGACACGATCGAGCCCTTCATGAAGCCGCACCGGCTGTCGGAAGCCAAGGTCGCGCACAAGAACACCATCATCGAGAAGGGCAACTGGAAGCTCGTCTGGGAAAACAACCGCGAGTGCTATCACTGCGCACCGAACCATCCCGAGCTCTGCCGCACCTATCCCGAAGCGCCGACGGCGACCGGCGTGCAGGGCGCCGGCGACGATCCGGTGATTGCCGAGCACTGGCAGCGCTGCGAGGCAGCCGGTCTGCCGAGCGCGTTTAGCATGGACCCCTCCGGCCAGTTCCGCGCCGCCCGCATGCCGCTGATCCAGGGTGCGGAAAGCTATACCATGGATGGCAAGCCGGCGGTGAAGCGCTTCCTGTCGGATGACGTGAAGATCCGCGAGATCGGCACCATGCTGCTGTTCCACTATCCGACGACCTGGAACCATATCCTCGTCGACCACGCGATCTCGTTCAGCGTCACACCGATCTCGGCCGAAGAGACGGCTGTCACCACCACATGGTTGGTGCACAAGGACGCGGTCGAGGGTGTCGATTACGACCTCGACAAGCTGACCCATGTCTGGAACATGACCAACGACCAGGACCGCTCGATCGTCGAGGAAAATGCCTTCGGCATCCGCTCTCCGGCCTACGAGCCCGGCCCCTATTCGCCGGAGCATGAAGGTGGCGTGATGCAGTTCGTCGAATGGTATTCCAACTTCATGACCGATCGCCTGCAGGGCGACAAGGCACCTTTGTCGGTCGTGGCATAATCGGCAATGGCAAAGGAAAAGACCTACAAACACGTCGACGAGATGCGTCCTTGGAACGACAAGGAGCACCTCCTGGAGTGCGTTGCATGGACGCCGGAAACGGCCGACGTGATGACCTTCACCTTCAAGCCCGATCAGCCCGGCCACTGGTTCCGTTACCAGCCGGGCCAGTTCCTCACGCTGGAACTGCCGGTCGGACCGGATCCGGTGATGCGCACCTATACGATCTCGTCCACGCCGTCGCGGCCCTACACCATCCAGGTGACGGCCAAGGCGCAGAAGGACTCGATCGGCACGCGCTGGATGATGGAGCACCTGAAGCCGGGCATGAAGCTGAAGGCCTATGGTCCGGTGGGCGACTTCTCCTATGTCCGCCATCCCGGCGACAAATATCTATTCATCTCGGCAGGCTCCGGGATCACGCCGATGATGTCGATGACCCGGGACCTGTCCGACCGCGAACCGGACAGCGACATCGCCTTCATCCATTGCGCGCGCTCGCCCAATGACATCATCTTCCGCTGGGAGCTGGAGTACAAGGCGCGCCACATGCCGCATTTCGCGCTCGGCTTCATCGTCGAGCAGCTGGAACGCTCGCAGCTGTGGACTGGTCTGAAAGGCTTTATCGACAGGGCAAAGATCTCGCTGCTGGCACCGGACTTTCTCGACCGCAAGGTGTTCTGCTGCGGCCCGGCCCCCTTCATGGCAACCGTGCGCGATGCCCTGCAGAATGCCGGCTTCGACATGGACAACTACCATGAGGAGGCTTTTCTGCCGGCTGCGGCCCCGGCACCCCTCGTCGTCCCTGTTTACGCGGACGGAGAGGCACCAACAAAGGTCACCTTCGCCCTCAGCGGCAAGGAAGGACAGTGCGAGCCCGGCTTCACGCTTCTCCAGGCAGGCCGCGCCAACGGCGTCCGTATTGCAGCGGCGTGCGAATCGGGCCTTTGCGGCACCTGCAAGGTGATTAAGCTCAAGGGTGAGGTCGACATGCAGCACAATGGCGGCATTCTCGACGAAGAGATCGAGGAAGGCTACATCCTCGCCTGCTGCTCCCGTCCGCTGACGGATGTCGAAATCGAGGCGTGAGCCTCAGATCACGTCTGCCGGCCCGGTGGCCGGCAGCAGCGCTTTCAGACTTTCCAGCGTGTCGGCTTCCGCCGTCGGCTTGTCCCAGCGCAGGCGTGAGACCCGCGGGAAGCGCATGGCCACCCCGGATTTGTGCCGGGCCGACCGATTAAGGCCCTCGAAGGCAATTTCCAGCACCAGCCCGTTCTCGCGATTGGCGCGGACCGAGCGGACGGGGCCGAAGCGGTCGATCGTGTTGTCGCGCACGAACTTGTCGATCCGTTTCAGCTCCTCGTCGGTAAAGCCGAAATAGGCCTTGCCGACCGGCACGAGTTGCAAGGCACCGTCGATCTCGTCCCAGACACCGAAGGTGAAGTCCGAATAGAGGCTGGACCGCTTGCCATGGCCGCGCTGAGCATACATCAGCACGGCGTCGACGGTGAACGGATCGCGCTTCCACTTGAACCAGGGGCCCTTGGGCCGGCCGGTGACGTAGGGCGAGTCCTTGTGCTTCAGCATCACCCCTTCGATCACCGGATGCGGCGGATCGAGCCTCTTGCGGTCGAGATCGGCAACGTCCTCGTAGGTGATCTGCGCCGAGAGATCGAAGCGATCCGCGTCGAGCTCTCCCATGAATTGCTCCAGCCGGGCACGCCGCGCGTCGAAAGGCATTCCCCGCAGATCCTCGCCCTCCTGCATCAGCAGGTCGTAGATGCGGACGAAGACCGGATAGTCGCGCTTCAGCTTCTCCGGGACGCTCTTGCGGTTCAGCCGCTGCTGCAGGTCGGAAAAGGTGCCGACATGCTCGCCCGGCACGCCGACCAGCAGTTCGCCGTCGAGCACCGCCTCGAAATCGATGGTGCCAAGCAGGTCGGGAAAGGTAGCGGAGATGTCGTCGCCGGTGCGGGTATAGAGCCGGTGGATGCCACCCTCCGACGACACCTGCACGCGGATGCCATCCCATTTCCATTCGGCGCGATATTCGTCGGGGAGGATGCGGCCATAATCCGGTTCTTCCAGTGGTGTAGCAAGCATCACAGGGCGATAGAGCGCATTGGCGAGGCGCTCCGGCTTCGGCGTCTTCTTCTCCAGCCAGTCGAAGAGCGGCTGATAGGGGACCTCCAGACCATGCCAGAGCTCCTCGATCTCGGTGACGTCGACGCCACCGAAATCGGCGAGCGCCTGCTTGGCAAGCCTGGCAGATACGCCGATGCGCATGCCCCCGGTCATCAGCTTGATCAGGGCATAGCGGCCGGAGGTGTCGAGGGCATCCATGAAGGCGACGAATTTTTCTGGTGCCGAGGCGCGCGACGTCGCCTGAAGCGTCTCGACGACGTCCGCAAGCGCCGGCTCGGGCACAGCGTCTGCATTCTCGCTTTCCGGCCAGACCAGCGACACGGTCTCGGCGAGGTCGCCGACATAGTCGTAGGAATAGCCGAACAGCACCTCGTCGATGCGCTCCATGGCAAGCGCCCGGATGGTGCCGGCCTTGAGGTTGACGATGTCGAGCCCGCCGGTCAGCGCCGCCAGCGCATAGCCGCGGTCCGGGTCCGGCGTGGCCGCGAAATAGTCGCGCATCAGCGTCAGCTTGCCGTTGCGCGACGGCGTCAGCACGAGACGGTCGAGGAGTTCGGAAAAGGCGCGCATCTATTCGTTCTCGTCCTCGTAGCCGACAAGATGCAGCGGTTTTGCCTTGATCCCCGACAGCTCGCACCAGCGCACCAGCGCCTCCTCCCGCCCATGGGTGACCCAGACCTCGGAAGCGCCGGTCTCGGTGATCGTCTGCGTCAGTTCGGGCCAGTCGGAATGATCCGACAGGATCAGCGGCAGCTCGACGCCGCGCTGCTTGGCGCGCTGGCGGATGCGCATCCAGCCGGAGGCAAAGCAGGAGATCGGATCGGCAAAGCGCCGCGCCCAGCGATCGGCAAAGGCGGATGGCGGACCGATGACGATGGTCCCGGCGAAATCCTTCGACTTGCCCTTCTCCAGCGTTGCCGGGCGAAGGTCGCCAAGGGCGATCCCCTGGCTTTCGTAGAAGGCACAGAGCCGCTCGAGCGCGCCGTGGATATAGATCGGTTCGTGATATCCGGCCTGGCGCAGAAGCCCGATGACGCGCTGGGCCTTGCCGAGCGCATAGGCGCCGACGATATGGGTGCGCTCCGGAAACTGCTCGACGGAATGCAGCAAGCGGCCGATCTCCTCCGCATCCGGCGGATGGGTGAAGACCGGCAGGCCGAAGGTGGCCTCGGTCACGAAGACGTCACAGGGCACTACCTCGAAGCCGGTGCAGGTCGGATCGGCACGGCGCTTGTAGTCACCGGAGACGACGATGCGGGTTCCCTGATACTCGACCGCGATCTGGGCCGAGCCGAAGACATGGCCGGCCGGATGGAAACTGACCTTGACGCCGTTGACGTCGACTTCGCCGCCATAGGCAATCGGCTGGCGTTGGCCGGCAAAATCCTCGCCATAGCGGATCGCCATGATGTCCAGCGTCTCCGGCGTTGCCAGCACATGGGCATGACCGGAGCGGGCATGGTCGGAATGGCCATGCGTAATGGCCGCGCGGGATACCGCGCGCACCGGATCGATATAGAAGTCACCGGGCTGGCAATAAAGACCCGCCGGCGTGGGCTTGAGCAGTTCCGAAGGGCGGATCATTCATTGGAAGATAGGGACCGGGGTTGCCTTTGCAAGACGGCTTCGCCGCCGCCCGGTCAGCGCCCCGCGGCACCGATCGGGGGATCGGGATGCGGTTTGAAGAAGCGGATGATCTCCGCCGCTGTGACGTCCTCGATCCGGCCCGGGCGCCAGGTCGGGTTGCGGTCCTTGTCGATGACGGCGGCCCGCACGCCTTCATAGAAATCGTCAAGCGTCAGGATCGCGGCCGAGCCGGCAAATTCACGGTCGATGCACTCTTCCAAAGTCTGGCTCTGCCGACCGAGGCGCAGCATCCGCAGCGTGATCTTCAGGGCTGTCGGCGAGCGCTGCCAGAGCCGCTCGACCGTTCTGCCGGCAAAGACATCGGTTTCGCCATTCAGGGCCTCGACGATCTCCTCGACGGTATCGCCGGCAAAGCAGCGATCGATCAATGGAAGGTGTGACTCGAGAGGCGCCGGACCCGGATCGGTGGCGAAGGCGGCAACGACATCGCCAACAAGCTCGGCATCGGCCGCAGGCGACAGTGTGGCGAGCGCATCCTGCAGGGCCGGCAATTGCGCGACCGGTACGCAGACATCGGCAAGGCCCGCGAGAATGGCATCCGCCGCGCCGATGATCTCGCCGGTGAGGCCGAGATAGGTGCCGAGTTCGCCGGGTGACCGCGGCAGGAGAAAGCTGGCGCCGACATCTGGAAAGAAACCGATGCCGGTCTCCGGCATGGCAAGCTTCAGCCTCTCGGTGACGATCCGGTGGCTGCCATGGGCCGAGATGCCGACCCCGCCGCCCATGACGATGCCGTCCATGAAGGCGATATAGGGCTTGGAATAGCGCGCGATATGGACGTTCATCCGGTATTCCTCGCGCCAGAAGGCAAGCCCCTGCCCGTCGCCGGCACGACCGCTCTTGTGCACCATGCGGATGTCGCCGCCTGCGCAAAGCCCACGCTCGCCGGCGCCTTTCACCAACACCGCGGCGATCGCCGGATCGGCCTCGAACCGGTCGAGAGCGCCCTGCATGGCGCCGACCATCGCGCGGTTGAGACTGTTCAGCGCCTCGGGACGATTGAGGCTGATGACGCCCAGGGCGCCGTCGCGGTCGACAAGGAGTTGCGGCTCGTTGCTCATGCGGTCTCCCCTGTCCCTGCTGGTCCTGCTCCGGTTGCCTGTCGATCAAGAGAGCGGTCGAGGCGCGGATCGTCAACCCCTGTCACGGGCCGCGGTGCCGCCCGCGGGCGAAACCGTTTCCGTCTGAAGGCGCATTTGCAACGGCGCGCGAGGTGGTTATGGTCGCATCTCGAAAATGCGGTTGCGTAACCAAGAAAAGGCCGTCGGGAATGTCGGGAGGAAGCATGAATTCGGTACTGGACCAGCTGGCGACACGCCGGGCGAACGCCAATCTGGGCGGCGGCCAGCGCCGCATCGATGCCCAGCACGCCAAGGGCAAGCTGACCGCGCGCGAGCGGATCGACGTTCTTCTCGACGAGGGGTCGTTCGAAGAATACGACATGTATGTCACGCATCGCTGCGTCGATTTCGGCATGGCCGAGGAAAAGGTACCGGGCGACGGCGTGGTGACCGGATGGGGCACGATCAACGGCCGCCAGGTCTATGTTTTCTCCCAGGACTTCACCGTGCTCGGCGGCTCGCTGTCGGAAACTCATGCGATGAAGATCTGCAAGATCATGGACATGGCGATGAAGAACGGTGCGCCGGTGATCGGGCTCAATGATTCGGGTGGGGCCCGCATCCAGGAGGGCGTTGCCTCGCTTGCCGGCTATGCCGACGTGTTCAAGCGCAATGTCGATGCTTCCGGCGTGATACCGCAGATTTCCGTGATCATGGGCCCTTGCGCCGGTGGGGCGGTCTATTCGCCCGCCATGACCGATTTCATCTTCATGGTGCGCGACACGTCCTACATGTTCGTCACCGGCCCGGACGTGGTGAAGACCGTGACCAACGAGATCGTCACGGCGGAAGAACTGGGCGGCGCCTCGACCCATACGAAGAAATCCTCGGTTGCCGACGGCGCCTTCGAGAACGATGTGGAGACGCTCGAGCAGGTGCGCCTGCTGTTCGATTTCCTGCCGCTCAACAACCGCGAAAAGCCGCCGGTCCGGCCCTTCCACGACGACCCGGCGCGGCGGGAGGACCGTCTCGACACACTGATCCCCGACAGTTCCAACCAGCCCTACGACATGAAGGAATTGATCCTGGCGCTGGCCGACGAGGGCGACTTCTTCGAGATCCAGCAGGACTTTGCCCGCAACATCATCACCGGCTTCATCCGCATCGAGGGCCAGACGGTCGGCGTCGTCGCCAACCAGCCGATGGTGCTGGCAGGCTGCCTCGACATCGACTCGTCGCGCAAGGCTGCCCGCTTCGTGCGCTTCTGTGATGCCTTCTCGATCCCGATCCTGACGCTGGTCGACGTGCCCGGCTTCCTGCCCGGCACGGCGCAGGAATATGGCGGCGTGATCAAGCACGGGGCCAAGCTGCTGTTTGCCTACAGCCAGGCGACCGTGCCGATGGTGACGCTGATCACCCGCAAGGCCTATGGCGGCGCCTATGACGTGATGGCGTCGAAACATATCGGCGCCGACATCAATTATGCCTGGCCGACCGCGGAGATCGCGGTCATGGGCGCCAAGGGCGCGGCGGAGATCCTCTATCGCTCGGAGCTTGGCGACGCCGACAAGATCGCCGCACGCACCCTGGAATACGAGGTGAATTTCGCCAACCCGTTCAAGGCGGCCGAGCGCGGCTTCATCGACGAGGTGATCATGCCGCATTCCTCCAGACGGCGGATCGCCCGCGCCTTTGCCTCCCTGCGCAACAAGCAGGTGGGCACCCACTGGAAGAAGCACGACACGATACCGCTCTAGGGGGTAGAATGCCGAAAGTCTTCGAATGGAAGGGATGGAGGTTCGAGTTCTAGAGTCTCCACCGCTTTGAACCGCCACATGTTCACATTCGAAACGATCGCAAGGAAACCAAGATCTGGCTACAGGACCTCACCATCGCGCGCAACAAGCGCTGCACGGAGAAAGAACTGAATGACCTGCTTGCAATCGTCACAGAGCAGCAGCGGAACTTCCTGGAGAAGTGGAATGAGCATTTTGGACATTGACGACGACTTGCTCGAGCCGGTCAGCGCCTACTGCACCGAGACGGGCCTTGTCGTGCTCTTGGGGAACGGGACGACCCTCGTGACCCCGCTCTGGTGGTACCCACCTCTTCTGGCGGCGAGCACAGAGCAGCGCAACGCGATAGAATTGTCTCCCTATGGCATCCATTGGCCCGCCCTGGATGAGGACTTGAGCATTGAAGGCATGCTGCAGGGTGCCAGATATCCCGACGCCAAGCCTCCGGCCGAGGCAGCTGAATAATTTTGAACCATGCGCCATAGGCCGATTTTCATCGGAAAAGCCGCCCGGCCTTTCCTATATTGCTTTTCAAGCGCCCCTTGATCGGGCGCCGCCCCCGCAACCTTCGAGGACCCGTTTTCATGACCGAGAAATCCCCCGCCGACAATTTTCCCGCCGGCTATGTACCGCCGAAAGTCTGGACCTGGGAACAGGGCAATGGTGGCCAGTTCGCCAATATTAACCGTCCGACAGCCGGCCCGCAGGTCGATAAGGAATTGCCCGTCGGCAAGCATCCGCTGCAGCTCTATTCGCTGGCGACACCGAACGGCCAGAAGGTCACCATCCTGCTCGAGGAACTGCTCGCAGCCGGTCACACGGGCGCGGAATACGATGCCTGGTTGATCAAGATCGGCGACGGCGACCAGTTCGGCTCCGGCTTCGTCGACATCAATCCGAATTCCAAGATTCCGGCGCTGATGGACCACGCACCGAAGGGTGGCGGCGCGCCCGTGCGCCTGTTCGAGAGCGCTTCGATCATGACCTATCTTGCGGAAAAATTCGACGCCTTCCTGCCGACCGAGCCGCGCACCCGCGCCGAAACCTTCAACTGGCTGTTCTGGCAGATGGGCTCCGCACCCTTCCTCGGCGGCGGTTTCGGCCATTTCTATGCCTATGCGCCGATGAAGATCAAATATGCGATCGACCGCTATGCCATGGAGGTCAAGCGCCAGCTCGACGTGCTCGACAGGCGTCTTGCCGAAAGCCGGTTCATCGCCGGCGACGACTACTCCATCGCCGACATGGCGATCTGGCCCTGGTATGGGCGTATCATCCTGGGCGAGGCCTATGGCGATGCCGGCACCTTCCTCGATGGTGCAAGCTACAAGAACGTGGCACGCTGGACCGACGAGATCGGCGCACGTCCGGCCGTCAAGCGTGGTGTCATCGTCAACCGCGCATCCGGCGAACCCGCGCTGCCGGAACGGCACGATGCTTCGGATTTCGACACGAAGACCGGGGACAAGATCGGCGCCGCGGGCTAAAGAGGGGCGCTTGAGAGAAACGGAGAACTGGAATGGCCAATCTGCCCGACATGACGAAACACCGCGGATTTCCCGGCGGCCTGCCGGGCACTGGCATCCAGTTCACCATTCGCCGCGCCAATCCAAAGGGCGTGACGCCGCTGAAGGCAATTCCGCGGCGCGCCCGGCCAGACACCAAGGAACATCGCATCGACGCCGCCTTTCTGCATGCGCTCTGGCATCATTTCGGCGACGAGCCTTTCGAGCGTGGCAATCTCGATGCGGCGCGGCTTTGCCTGCTCTTCGGTCGGGAAGTCGTCGCCGCCGATCAACATTTCGACCCGCTATCCTACGAGGCCATGCTGCAGATCGATGAAAAGGTTGCACGGGCCAATTTTCCCGAAGCCTTCGACGATGTGTTCGAGGTCTGATGAAAATGATCCCTTCGACGCATCGCTTGAGGCAGATTTGATGGCAAAAATACCAGAAATGCCAAAGCATCCCGGTTTTCCCGCCGGGCTTCTCGGTACCCAGTGGCAGTACACGCTGCGGCGCTCCAAGACCAAGGTCACGCCGCTGGCCGCCTGGCCCCGCCATCGGACGATGGACCAGACGGTCGCCCTCGCCGATATCGGCTTCGTACAGGCACTGTGGCAATATTTCGGCTCGGCCCCCTTCGAGCGCGGCAATCTCGACGGCGAGCGGCTCTGTCGGCTGTTCGGCCGGGAGATCCTGCCTGCCGAACGCGGCTTTGATCCGAAGTCCTACAACGCGATGCTGAAGCTCAACGAGGCGATGGCACGCAAGAATTTTCCGGACGCCTTTTGAAGCCAGCGCCGAAATAGACATGACCATGACCGAAATGCCGATCGCGGGAGGCGAACGTCAGTGATCCAGAAAATCCTCATTGCCAACAGGGGCGAAATCGCCTGCAGGGTGATCAAGACCGCGAAGAAGATGGGGATAGCCACCGTCGCGGTCTATTCCGACGCCGATGCCAACGCGCTGCATGTGAAGATGGCCGACGAGGCCGTGCATATCGGGCCCGCACCGTCGAACCAGTCCTATATCGTCATAGAGAGGATCCTGGACGCCATCCAAAAGACCGGCGCCGACGCGGTGCATCCGGGCTATGGCTTCCTCTCGGAAAATCCGGTCTTTGCCGAGGCGCTCGACAAGGCCGGCATCACCTTTATCGGCCCGCCCGTCAATGCCATCGAGGCGATGGGCGACAAGATCACCTCGAAGAAACTCGCGGCCGAGGCCGGCGTTTCGACCGTTCCGGGCCATATGGGTCTGATCGCCGATGCCGACGAGGCGGTGAAGATCTCCGACGAGATCGGCTATCCGGTGATGATCAAGGCCTCTGCCGGTGGCGGCGGCAAGGGCATGCGCATTGCCTGGAACCCGCAGGAAGCGCGCGAAGGCTTCCAGTCGTCGAAGAACGAGGCGAAGAATTCCTTCGGCGACGACCGGATCTTCATCGAGAAATTCGTCACCGAACCCCGCCATATCGAGATCCAGGTGCTCGGCGACAAGCATGGCACCGTCCTTTATCTCGGCGAGCGGGAATGCTCGATCCAGCGACGCAACCAGAAGGTGATCGAGGAGGCGCCCTCGCCTTTCCTCGACGCCGCGACGCGCAAGGCCATGGGCGAACAGGCCGTCGCCCTGTCGAAGGCGGTCGGCTATCATTCCGCCGGCACCGTCGAATTCATCGTCGATGGCAACAGGAATTTCTACTTCCTCGAGATGAATACCCGCCTGCAGGTGGAGCATCCGGTGACCGAGCTGGTGACCGGTCTCGACCTCGTCGAACAGATGATCAGGGTCGCAGCCGGAGAAAAGCTGTCCTTTGCTCAAGCCGACGTAAAGCTGAACGGCTGGGCGATCGAAAGCCGACTTTATGCCGAGGACCCCTATCGCAACTTCCTGCCATCGATCGGAAGGCTGACCCGCTATCGTCCTCCGGCGGAAGGCGAGCAGGCGGACGGCACCGTGCTGCGCAACGATACAGGGGTCTATGAGGGCGGCGAGATCTCGATGTATTACGATCCGATGATTGCGAAGCTGTGCAGTTGGGGCCTGGATCGCGCCATCGCGATCGACGCGATGAGTACCGCGCTCGACAATTTCGAGGTCGAAGGCATAGGGCACAACCTGCCCTTTCTCTCGGCGGTCATGCGTCAGGAGCGCTTCCGCTCCGGCAGACTGACCACCGCCTATATCGCGGAAGAATTCCAAGACGGATTTTCGGGCGTCGAGCCCGGGCAGCCGGAGGCGCGGACGCTTGCGGCCATTGCCGCGGTGATCAACGCAACCGTGCAGGAACGGGCGACCCGGATCTCCGGCACGATCGGCAACCACGCCCGACGGGTGGGCAAGGACTGGGTGGTGACGCTTGCAGGCGCCAGTTTCACTGCAAGCCTGGAGGCTGGCCCGCAGTCCGCGACCGTTCACCTCGATGACGGCGACCCGATTTCCGTCGTGACGAACTGGACGCCGGGCCGCAGCCACGCGCAGTTCCTCGTGGACGGCGAGACACTGGGCATCAAGATCGACCTGAAGGGGCCAGCGATCCGGCTGCGCTGGCGCGGCATGGATGTGACCGCCCATGTCCGCAGCCCGCGGGTCGCGGCGCTCGCCGCCCTGATGCCTGAAAAACTGTCGCCCGATACGTCAAAGATGCTGCTCTGCCCGATGCCGGGCGTGATCACCAGCCTTGCGGTGAAGGCCGGTGACAAGGTGGAGGCCGGCCAGCCGCTGGCGACCGTCGAGGCGATGAAGATGGAGAACATCCTGAGGGCGGAAAAACGCGGCATCGTGAAGACGGTAGCCGTCGAACCCGGGCAGAGCCTTGCCGTTGACGAGCTGATCATGGAGTTCGAGGGGTGAGGACCAGGGGAGGAAGTGCAACGCGGCTGGAACGCGGCGCCCGGCACATGTCGGGAAAGCCGCTTCGGCAGGCGCCGCTGATGGTCCTGCCCTCCGAAGAAGACGATCCGACCGGAGAACCGGCCAAACCCATCTGTCTCGGCGCGCCGCCGATCCATGCAACCTTCAGGAAAGGACAGCGTCCATGACCGACAAGACCATCGAGGAGTGGCAGGCACTGGCCGGCAAGGAGCTGAAGGGCAAGGACCTCGGCGACCTCACCTGGCACACGCCCGAGGGTATCGACGTGAAGCCGATCTATACCGCTGACGATCTCGATGGCGTCGGGCATCTCGGGTCGCTGCCCGGCATTTCGCCTTTCACCCGCGGCCCGCGAGCCACCATGTATGCCGGGCGCCCCTGGACCATCCGCCAATATGCCGGGTTTTCCACCGCCGAAGACAGCAATGCCTTCTATCGCAAGGCGCTCGCCGCCGGCCAGCAGGGTGTATCCGTCGCCTTCGACCTTGCCACCCATCGCGGCTATGACAGCGACCATCCGCGCGTCGAGGGCGATGTCGGCAAGGCCGGCGTGGCGATCGACAGCGTCGAGGACATGAAGATTCTCTTCGACGGCATCCCGCTCGGCGACATCTCGGTGTCGATGACGATGAACGGCGCCGTGATCCCGATCCTGGCAAGCTTCATCGTGGCCGGCGAGGAACAGGGTATTTCGCGCGATCAGCTGTCGGGGACCATCCAGAACGACATCCTGAAGGAGTTCATGGTCCGCAACACCTATATCTACCCGCCGGAACCCTCGATGCGGATCGTCGCCGACATCATCGAATATACGGCGAAGGAGATGCCGAAATTCAACTCGATCTCGATCTCCGGCTACCACATGCAGGAGGCTGGCGCGACGCTGGTGCAGGAACTCGCCTTCACGCTGGCGGACGGCCGCGAATATGTGCGCGCCGCGATTGCCAAGGGGCTCGACGTCGATGCCTTTGCCGGGCGCCTCTCCTTCTTCTTCGCCATCGGCATGAACTTCTTCATGGAGGCGGCCAAGCTCCGGGCGGCCCGCCTGCTGTGGTCGAAGATCATGGCGGAATTCCATCCGCAGAAGCCGTCAAGCTCGATGCTCCGGACCCATTGCCAGACGTCCGGCGTGTCGCTTGCCGAGCAGGATCCGTACAACAACGTAGTGCGCACTGCCTTCGAGGCGATGTCGGCAGCCCTTGGCGGCACCCAGTCGCTGCACACCAACTCCTTCGATGAGGCGATCGCGCTGCCGACGGAGTTTTCCGCCCGCATTGCCCGCAACACCCAGTTGATCCTGCAGCACGAGACCGGCGTCACCAAGGTCGTCGATCCGCTGGCCGGCTCCTATTACGTCGAGAGCCTGACAAGCGAACTGGCCGAGAAGGCCTGGGCCCTGATCGAGGAGGTCGAAAGCCTCGGCGGCATGACCAAGGCGGTAGCCGATGGCTTGCCCAAGCGCCTGATCGAGGAAGCCGCCACCCGCAAGCAGGCCGCCATCGACCGCGGCGAGGAGGTGATCGTCGGCGTCAACAGGTTTCGCCGCGACGAGGAAGATCCGCTCGATATCCTGCAGATCGACAATTCGGCCGTGCGCGCGTCACAGATCAAGCGGCTTGAACAGACAAGGCGCCAGCGCGACCCAAAGGCTGTCGAGGTTGCCCTGAAGGCGCTGACCGGGATCGCCGCCGACGGCAAGGGCAACATCCTCGAAGCTGCCGTCGAGGCGGCCCGCGCCCGCGCCACGGTCGGCGAGATTTCCGATGCAATGCGCGAAGCCTTCGGCTCCTACGCGGCCACGCCGGAGGTCGTGCACGACATCTATGGCAAGGCCTATGAGGGCGACCCGGAACTCGGCATCCTCACGGACCGGCTGGCGACCTATTCCAAAGCCAATGGCAGCGCGCCCCGCGTGCTGGTCGCAAAGCTCGGGCAGGACGGCCATGATCGCGGCGCCAAGGTGATCGCGTCCGCCTTTGGCGATATCGGCTTCGATGTGGTGGCAGGACCTCTGTTCCAGACGCCGCAGGAAGCCGCCGACCTGGCGGTTGCGGAAAAGGTGACGGTCGTTGGCATGTCGTCGCTGGCCGCCGGCCACCGGACGCTTGCCCCGCAACTGGTCGAGGCGCTGAAAGCCAAGGGGGCAGAGGATATCATCGTCGTCGTCGGCGGCGTGGTGCCGCGGCAGGACTATGACTTCCTGCTGGAAAGCGGTGTCTCGGCGGTCTTCGGTCCCGGCACGAACGTCATGGATGCCGCCCGCTCGGTGCTCGACCTCGTGGAAGGCAGGCTGCGCAACAGCTGACCTTGCGACTTTAAGGCTCTTGGGGGTTCAGGTCGCGCAGCAGGCGGCCGTGCCGGCGGACTTCGCTCAGCACTTCGCCGAAGCGCATGTCACCGCGTGCCTGCAGCATCGATTTGAGTTTCAGGAAGACATCCGCCGTCGCCATCGTATCGCCGATCGCGGTGTGGCGGGCCTCGGGCGGGATCTCAACTCCCAGCCGTTCCGCCAGCGCATCCAGGCTGTGGGCCTCGCTCTGGCCGAAGACGACGGCCGACAACAGGACCGTGTCGAGGATCGGGTTGTCGAACCGGACACCCGCCTGACGCTCGGCACGGCGCAAGAATTCCATGTCGAAGGGCGCATTGTGGGCAACAAGCACGGCGCCCTTGGAGAAACGATGGAAACGCGCCGTCGCCTCGGCAATGTCTGGCGCATCGGCGACCATGGCGTCCGTTATGCCATGCACGGCGGTCGAGGCCGCGGGGATCGGTCGTTGTGGATCCACCAGCGTGTCGAACACTTCCGCCTCGATGCGCCGACCGTTGACGATGCGGACGGCTGCCAGCTGCACGATCGCATCGCCCTTTTCCGGCAACAGTCCCGTGGTCTCGGTGTCGAACACGACATAGGTCAGATCATCCAGACGGGCGTCGCTGATCCGCTCGTAGGACAGCCGGCGCAGCAGTTCGAAATCATAGACGACATGACGCTCCGCCGGTAAGCGCCTGGCGGCCTGCGGCACCGCCGGTGCAACTGGCGGCTCCGCCCGACAGCCCTGGTAGCTATCGTGGAGATCATGCAATTCGCGCTGCAGCCGAACGATGTCATCGGCGGTGGTTGGGGAGGTTTCCCGCGCGATGCCCGACACTGTTCGGTGCAGATGGTCGATCGCGGGCAGCAGCCGGTCAAACACCTCTGCGAGCAACCTGTCCCGGCTGGCATTCGTCGTGAGTTCAGCCGTGACATCGCGCAAGGTCATGACATAGGCGCCGGGATCCTCGGCACTGTCGCCGGCAAGCCGCATGCGCACGGCAAGCCGTCTCTGCCCGCGGATGGTATCGCAGGTCAGCTGTATGGCAATGTCGTCGGCCTCCGCGTCTAGCAGCCGTGCATGAGCCTGGCGTAGCGGGTGCTCGTCGAGATAGTCGAAAACCGGCTTGTCGAGACCGAGCGCCGTGTGGTCATCTCCGAGCAACTGACTGGCGCCGCTATTGTAGAACGCGACGCGGTGACCGCCGGTACAGAGCAGCACGCCCGGCGGCACATCGGACAACAATTCTTCCAGACGCGCCTTGTCGGCGGAGAGCCGCGCCGTTTCGCGCGCGACCGCCTCGGTCAGTGCGCCACGCGCCTTGGATAGCGAGGACGTGGCAGCCGAAGCCGCCGTACCCAGATCGCCGAGAAAGCGGGCGTGTTCATCGTCGAGTTCGTCTTCGACATGGGCGTGGCTTCTAGCAAACATGGCGCCGGCCAGCCGCTGCATGGGAATGGCGATATTGAGGTCGAACAGAAACCAGACCCAGGCGATCAATCCGATGACAAGAAAGCCCGCGACGATGCTGGCGCGCAGCAGCGAGGAGAAGACATCAGGCTCGCCCGTGTGATGCAGGCCGAACCACAGGCCGACACCATGCGACAGTATAACGCCGAGCACCAATGCGGCGAAGAACAGGAAGATCCGGCCCCGCACGCCCAATCGCCGGTAAAGCCCCTCTGCCACTCTTGGTCTCCCTGGTTTGCAGATTGTAATTCACAGTCCTTGCATCTCGATATGCCGGTGTCAGCGACAGGCGGCCCTCAGCACCGGATCGTCGGCGGCAAGGTCCTGCCAGGCGGCGCCGGCAATCTCGCCATTCTCCCCGATGCCGCCCGCCCTGCCGAACAGATCGGCCCGGCGATGCCGGGCGCAGTCGAAGGCGACCTTCACCTGCGCCGTCAGTTGCCAGCGTGCGGCCAGCGCCAGATTGACAATCACCTGATCCGGGAAATCCGGATTGCGCTGCGCCGTTCTGTTATCCACGGCGACAAACCGGTCGACCACCGGATAAAGATAGCTCCAGGGACGCCAGGGCGCCTTCGCCTCATGCTTCCAGGCAATGACCACGCTGTCGGGCCGACCGGTCGTCATGCGGTCGTACCAGCTGTATTCGCTCCAGACCGCATAGGCGAGCATGCCGAGCCCCGCCGCCGTCGGCACGATCCATTTTGGCAAGAGCCCCCGGCTTAGCCATCTCAACGCCATGGCCACGCCCGCAAGGGCAACACCGGAAACGATGGCGGCAATCAACTCAAACAGCATGGTGTCGTCCTTGAAATCCTGTCAAATCGGGGCGCTGCGACCATGGCCGAGCGCCGATTGCATCGTGCGGATGACGACGAAGGCATCGCGCAGATGCGAGCGTTCGAAGTCGCCGAAATCGTAAGGGGCAAGGAAATTGCCCGGTGGCTCCCCGGCCCGGATCTGCCGCGCCTGATTGCGAATCCGCATCTCGGCCACCAGATCATAGGCTGCGATCAGGTCCTGTGCGCCGGCGCCTGAGATTACCCCGGCATCCCTCGCCGCCTGCAGCCTCTGGCGTGTATTGACCGGCACCAGACCGCCCCGCAGCGCATAGACCCGACCGAGGTCGACGACGGGCACCACACCATTATGCTTCATGTCGATCTGGTTGCGATGCTCGCCGCTGCGGATCGTGGCGAAACCGCGCAGCAGGCCCAGCGGCGGCGCATGCTTCAGCGAATTGGAAATCATGTGGGCGACGAAGATCGAGTTCTGCCCGGCCTCTTCCAGCGTGCGGGCCTGCAGGCCGCGAAACAGCGCCTCGTCACCCGCGATCGGGCGCAGATCGAACATCACGCTTGCCAGCATCTGCGCCATCGGATCGGGCTGGCGGATCCAGCCTTCGAAATAGCGGCGCCAGACGGACAGCGGCTGGCACCAGCGCGGATTGGTCGCCATCATGTCGCCGGGGCAGTAGACATAGCCGCAGGCATCGAGACCGTCGCTGACGAAACGGGCAAGCCTGGCATACCAGCTGATGTCGTCCGGCTGCATGCGATCGTCGATGACGATGCAATTGTCCTGGTCGGACACGCCGGTCTGTTCCTGCCGGCCCTGGCTGCCGCAGGCAAGCCAGGCATAGGGCACGGGCGGCGGCCCGAACGTCTCCTCGCCCAAAACCACGAGGCGGCGGGTGACGGCATCGGCAATGTCGGTGATCAGCCGGGTCACCACCTGGTGCGGATGGTTGGCGCCGATCAGCTGGGCCAGCAATTGCGGAATGCGCGCGGTCACCATGGCGAGCGCTTCTGCATTGCCGGCCGTTGCCACGTCCCGCACCAGCACGGCCGACGACATGGCCTGGAAGCGGGTGAGATCGGTCTGCGTCACCATGCCGACGAGCCTGCCCGCCTCGACGACCGGGAGATGACCGATTTGGCGCTCAAGCATCAGATGCAGGACGTCGGATCCGAGCGCCTCCGGAACAAGCGCGGTGGGGTCGGGCGTCATCACCGCACGCACGGTCGTTTCGCGCGCAACACGCGCCTCCGCCAGCACGCGGGCGGTCAGGTCCCCTGTCGTCAGGATGCCGATGAAGCGGTCATCCTCGACCACGCCGAGACTCGAGACATGGCGGTCGCGCATCAGCCGAGCCGCGACGCAGACGCTTTCATCGGGGGCAATCACCACCGGCGGACGCGACATCAGGTCGCCCACCTTGTGGCTTGCCATGTCGGACCGTCGCGTGTCGGAGGTATGCCCCCGGGTGAAAAAGCGACGATAGACCGGTTGCTCGTCCATCAACCGCTGGAATTCGGGCGTCGGCAGCACCAGCAGACGGCAGTCGGACAGGGCCCTGGCATGGGTCGCCGCCAATCCGTCGCGCAGGAGCCCCCGCTCTCCGAGCGAATTTCGCGGGGACAGCTGCGAAATCAGGCCGCCGACGGCATCCCGCACTTCGACGGAGCCTTCCATGATCAGGAACAGGCCTTCGAGCGGTTCGCCAAGGCGGTAGACGTCGCCGCCTGCGTCGACCTGCTTCGGTTCGAAACATGTCGCGGCATGCGCCAGCGCGTCCGGCGGAAGGCTGTCATAGGGATGCACCGTCTCAAGAAAGCGGACGATGTCGGCCTGGGATTGGGTCATGCTCCCCTCATGCGATCACCGCCACGGGCACGGTATCAAGGGACAGGCGAAAAGGGGCGGCGCCACAAGGCCGCCCCTTCGAGTTTTCAGCGCTCAGTGGCTGGTCGCCGAGCCGGCACCACGCGGCACGCGGATCGATTCCACCAGTTCCTGCACCGCTTCCGGTGGCTCTTCCGTCGCCATGGAGACGAAATAGGCGACCGCGAAGTTGAGGATCGCGCCGATCGGACCGAAGGCCGTCGGCGGGATGCCGAACAGGTAGTTCTCCGGCAGCGGCTCCAGCATGTTGGTGCCCTTGATGAAGAACCAGCCCAGATACATGAACAGATAGAGGCAGGTCACCACCAGGCCGGTGATCATGCCGAGCGTCGCTCCCAACGAATTGATCCGCTTGGAGAAGATACCCATCATCAGCGCCGGGAAGATGGTCGCAGCCGCCAGACCGAAGGCGAGCGCCACCGTCTGGGCGGCAAAGCCCGGCGGGTTGAGCCCCAGAAGGGTCGCCACCAGAATGGCACCGGCCATGGCAACACGGGCGGTGAGCAGCTCGTTCTTTTCCGAGATGCCTGGAACCAGCCAATCCTTGATCAGGTCGTGACTGATCGAGGAGGAGATCGCCAGCAGCAGACCGGCCGCGGTGGACAGGGCAGCCGCAAGACCACCGGCTGCGATGAGCGCGATGACCCAGCCCGGGAGCTGCGCGATTTCCGGATTCGCCAGAACCAGGATGTCGTTGTTGATCTCGAGCTCGTTGCCGCTCCATCCACGCTGGGTGGCCTGATCCGCGAAAGCCGGATTCTTGTCGTTGTAGTACTCGATCCGGCCGTCGCCGTTCTTGTCCTCGAACTTTAGAAGGCCGGTGACTTCCCAGTTCTTCATCCAGTCGGGACGCTGCGAATATTCGACCGCCGGCTGCTCGGGGCCGCCGGGGAAGATGGTGTTGATGATGTTGAGCCGCGCCATTGCACCGACGGCAGGAGCCGTCAGGTATAGAAGGGCGATGAACACCAGCGCCCAGCCCGCCGACCAGCGTGCGTCGGATACCCGGGGCACGGTGAAGAAGCGGATGATGACATGCGGCAGACCCGCCGTGCCGATCATCAGCGACAGGGTGAACAGCGTCATGTTGAGGATCGACTGCTGGCCGGTATACTGGCTGAAGCCGAGTTCGGTGACCACCTGATCGAGCTTCGTCAGCAGCGGCAGGCCCGACCCCTCATGGGTGGAGAACAGCCCGAGCGGCGGCAACGGATTGCCCGTCAGCTGCATCGAGATGAAGATCGCCGGGATCGTGTAGGCGATGATCAGCACGACATACTGGGCGACCTGGGTATAGGTGATGCCCTTCATGCCGCCGAGTACCGCATAGGCGAAGACCACCGCCGCTGCGATCCACAGGCCGGTCGAGGATTCAACCTCGAGGAAGCGCGAGAAGGCAACGCCCGCCCCGGTCATCTGGCCGATGACATAGGTGACGGAAATCACGATCAGGCAAATCACGGCCACAAGCCGCGCCGTCTGGCTGTAGAACCGGTCGCCGATGAATTGCGGCACGGTAAACTTGCCGAACTTGCGCAGATAGGGGGCCAGCAACAGGGCCAACAGCACATAGCCGCCGGTCCAGCCCATCAGATAGGTCGAATTGCCGTAGCCGACGGCGGCAATCAGGCCGGCCATCGAAATGAAGGAGGCCGCCGACATCCAGTCGGCGGCGGTTGCCATGCCGTTAAGAACGGGGTGCACGCCGCGGTTGGCTGCGTAGAATTCCGCTGTCGAGCCCGCCCGGCTCCAGATCGCAATGCCGATATAGAGCGCGAACGAGAGCCCGATTACCAGCAGGTTGAGTGTATACTGATCCATGTCTGCCCCCTCACTCCTCATCCACGCCGTATTCGCGGTCGAGCCGGTTCATGTAGCTCGCGTAGAAGAAGATCAGCGCGATGAACACGAGGATCGACCCCTGTTGTGCGAACCAGAATCCCAGATCGGTGCCCCCGAACGAAATGCCGGATAGCATTGGCCTCAAGATGATGCCGAAACCATAGGACACGATGGCCCAGATGATCAGCGAGATGAAAATGATACGCTTGTTGGCAGCCCAATAGGCATTGGACGATGTGCGGTCCGCCATGTGCAACTCCCTCTTTCCTCCAAAACCGGCCCCTCTTGCTTGAGGGACCGTCTCCCCTTCCACCTATGCTCCGCCCGCCCGGTTACGACAGGGCGGGCAGAGATACTGGAGCTTCCCTTCTAGTGAAGTAATCCGGCAGAGAATACCCTTGCCTTGGTCTAATACGAACAAGTCTTGACGGCATGGATAGTCTGATGGCAGCCTGTGGAATCGACAGCTTTATTTGTGCGACGCACAAATTAGGCCTGAGCGATAGAGTATTTATGAGAAACCGACAAGATGAACCGCGTCCGACCTCATTCCAGGCTGGACGGGAGCGTCGCCAGGCGTCCCGCGGTTCGGAGACGGCGGGACGGGCACTCAGGCAATGGAGAGAACTGTAATGGGGTGGAGGAGCGCGACGGGGGGCTGACGCGCTCCTCCCACAGCATCGTGCTTAAACCCACCGTCTGGCATGGGGACTGAGACGGCAGACACGACACTGTGACGATCCTCAGAGAGGATCGATCTGAATTAGGTAGTACCTTACGCGTTTCCGCAATCCTCTTGCTACAGCATCGGCCCGAGAATCGGTATCGTTTTCGGGAAGCATGATGCGTAGTCGACACAGAGGGCCGGAGCGTGTCCTGCGCGTCTTCTCAAACGCGCCGCGCTCCACGGCAAGACGACGATTGCGCGCGATCGCCGGCGGAATGCCGACAATCCGACAGGAACTCGGGAAAACAGAAAAACCGGAAAAGAGTGTTTTAGGCGCCACACCAGGGCCCTTCACCGAACCGATATGCATGTGGTCAGCAGCATGCAAGCGTCCCCCCATGCCGGTCGCTCCCGAATGCGGGAGCGGCACTTCCGCGCACATCATGTGCTGTCATCCTCTTTCAATCGTCAGCATGCGAAACATCCGCATCGTCTCGCGCGAGACAATTGAGAGTTACGGCTAAAAACTGAAAATTTCGCTAATCGCAAAAGCGGTTAGCGTCCATCGTTCACGCGCGAGTGAACCAAAATGATACACGCATGAGGCGCCTGCCGATGGACGTCGCGCGGCACTCAACCGATGGCCATCAGGCTCGCATTCCCGCCGGCAGCCGTCGTATTGGTGGATATCGAGACTTCCTCGAGGAGCAGGGGAAGGTCGTATCCGCCTCCACCGGCAAGTTCAGTTGTACTGCGCGCCTGCCCCGGCAACAGCGGGCCGGACAGCGCGCAAATTATTTTTTGTATTTTTTTGACACGCTCCGCATCGCCCTCGATCAGCACGCCGGCATGGGGGCCATGGGCCTGCCAGTCGGAGCCGAACCGGATCCGCGCGGCCACCGCCGGAGGCAGGTCAGGCAGAAGGCCGCGTGCCGCCTCCCCGTCCGCGACGACGCCCCGGTTTCCTGTTGCCAGCACCGCCGCGATCTGGGCTGTGAGACCATCAGCGCTTTCGGGATACAGGACAATCGTGCCGCGAGGGCGCAGGTGATAGACATTGCTCTCGCCGACCGGGCCGGGCAGCGTCAGGGTGAGGCCGAGCGGGCAGGTTTCGCCGAGACGGCGCGCGGCCTCTGCCTTGTCCGCCTCCCCCTTGCCGTCCAGCCAGGTGGCAAACTCGATCAATGCAGGGTCGGTGGTGATCGAAGCAAAGCTCGGCGGCACCGGCGGTGTTTCGACCAGGCGACCGATATAGAGCGGACCGCCTGCCTTGGGTCCGGTCCCCGACAGACCGTGACCGCCGAAGGGTTGGACGCCGACGATAGCCCCGATGATGTTGCGGTTGACGTAGATATTGCCGGCATGCACGCGGCTGGTCACGTGAGCGATGGTCTCGTCGAGGCGCGTGTGAATGCCGAAAGTCAGTCCATAGCCGGTCGCGTTGATGTCGCCGATCAACCGGTCGAGATCCTTGCGGCGATAGCGGACCACATGCAGCACGGGGCCGAAGACTTCCTGCTTCAGGTCGGCCATGGAATTCAGCTCGATGATCGTCGGAGCAACAAAGGTGCCGCGCGCGGCCGCTTCGGGCAGCGCGATCTGCTCGACCTTCAGACCGGCCGTCCGCATGGCTTCGATATGACGTTCGATATTGTCACGCGCTTCGGCGGTGATCACCGGGCCGGTATCGACGCGCAGCGCATCGGTCCGACCGATGGTCAGTTCGTGCAGGGCGCCCTTCAGCATGGTGAGCGTGCGATCGGCGACCTCGTCCTGCAGGCAGAGCACACGCAGCGCCGAGCAGCGCTGACCGGCACTGTCGAAGGCGGAGGCGATGACATCGGCGACTACCTGTTCGGCGAGCGCCGAGCTGTCGACGATCATCGCGTTCTGCCCGCCGGTTTCGGCGATCAGCGGAATGGGGCGGCCATTGGCGAGCGTACGGCCGGCGAGGCTTTTCTGGATCAGCCGCGCCACCTCGGTGGAACCTGTGAACATCACGCCGCAGATCCCTTCCGCACCGGTGAGCGCCGCGCCGACAGCGCCATCGCCGGGCAAAAACTGCAGAGCGCTTTGCGGAACGCCCGCCTCGTGCAGCAGGCGCACAGCCTCAGCCGCGATCAGCGGCGTCTCTTCGGCAGGCTTGGCAAGCACCGGGTTACCGGCAACCAGGGCAGCGGCAATCTGGCCCGTGAAGATAGCGAGCGGGAAGTTCCAAGGGCTGATGCAGACGATCGGCCCGAGCGGCGCATGGGCAGCACCCAGCGTACGGCGCGCCTGTTCCGCGTAATAGCGCAGGAAGTCGACGGCCTCGCGCACCTCGGCGATGGCATTCGGCAAGGACTTTCCGGCTTCCCGCATGATCAGGCCGAGCAGCATCGGCATCCGCGCCTCGAAGGCATCCGCCGCCCGGTCGAGGGCCTCGGCCCGCTCAGCCGGCCGCGTCCCGGCCCATTCGGCTGCAGCGTCAACGGCAAGCGTGACCGCGTTCAACGCCGTCGCGGCATCGGGCTCTTGGACTTCGCCGACGATGTCGGCATGATCGGCGGGATTGCGCACCGGTCGTGCAGCGCCTTCGGCCGCGCCGTCTGCCAACTGCGGCACGGCTGTCCACGCCTTTGCCGCGCTCGCCTGCAGCGCCTCCTGCAAAGTGCCGAGCACGTCGTCATTCGAGACGTCCAGCCCCTTGGAATTTCGCCGGCCGGCGCCGTAGAGGCTGGCCGGGGAGAGGATCAGCTCGTGCTGCGCGCCCGGCACCGGCATCGCCGCCACATCGTCGGCAGGGTCGGTGATCAGCGCTTCGATCGACACCTTCGGGTCACCGATGCGGTTGACGAAGGAGGAATTGGCGCCGTTTTCCAGCAGGCGGCGGACGAGATAGGCCAGCAGCGTCTCATGGGTGCCGACCGGCGCATAGATGCGGCAGGGTCGGTCGAGCTTGCCCTTGCCGACCACCTCGGAATAGAGCGGCTCGCCCATGCCGTGCAGGCACTGGAACTCGTAGTCGCCGACGGAGAAATCCGCTCCGGCGAGATGGTAGATCGTCGACAGCGTCTGGGCATTGTGCGAGGCGAATTGCGGGAAAACCGCATCGCGCGCATTAAGCAACTTGCGGGCACAGGCAATGTAGGAAAGGTCGGTATGGACCTTGCGGGTGAAGACCGGAAAGTCTTCGAGACCATCGACCTGGGCGCGCTTGATCTCGGCATCCCAGTAGGCGCCCTTGACCAGCCGCACCATGATGCGGCGGTGCGAGCGGCGGGCGAGATCGATGATATAGTCGAGCACGAAGGGGCAGCGCCGACCATAAGCCTGGACGACGAAACCGAGGCCGTTCCAGCCGGCGAGATCCGGGTCGAGGCTCAGTTCCTCCAGCAAGTCGAGCGACAGCTCCAGCCGATCCTGCTCTTCGGCATCGATATTGAGGCCGATGTCGTACCCCTTGGCGAGCAGCGCCAGGGACTTCACCCGCGGCAGGAGTTCCGCCATGACCCGCTCGACCTGCGAGCGGACATAGCGCGGGTGCAGGGCCGAGAGCTTGATCGAGATGCCCGGCCCCTCATAGATGCCGCGGCCGGCCGCGGCCTTGCCGATCGCATGGATGGCGTTCTCGTAGTCGCGGTAGTAGCGTGCCGCATCGGCCGCCGTGGTCGCGGCCTCGCCGAGCATGTCGTAGGAATAGCGAAAGCCGATCGCCTCCATCTCCTTGGCGCGCTTCAGCGCCTCGGCAATGGTCTCGCCGGTGACGAACTGCTCGCCCATCATCCGCATCGCCATGTCGACGCCGCGCCGGATGACCGGTTCGCCGCAGCGGGCGATCAGGCGGGTGAGCGCGGCCGAGAGGCTGCGGTCGTTGACGGTCGAGGTCAGCCGACCGGTGACGACGAGCCCCCAGGTCGCGGCATTGACGAAAAGCGAGCGGCCGCCACCCAGATGCGATTTCCAGTCGCCCTCGGAAATCTTGTCGCGGATCAGCGCGTCGCGCGTCGCGGTGTCGGGAATGCGCAGCAACGCCTCGGCGAGACACATCAGCGCCACCCCCTCCTGGCTGGACAGCGCATATTCATGCACGAGCCCTTCGACCGGCGACCCCTTGGGCTTGCGGCGCAGGGCCTTGATCAGCTTTCTGCCGGTATCGGCAATGGACTGGCGCGTGCTTTCGGAAAGGGTGGCGGCAGTCAGAAGCGGCGCGATGCATGCCTCTTCCGGACGGCGATAGGCCGCGGTGATCGCCGCGCGCAGGCTGGTGCGCTCATGCGGTGTCGAGGTGAAGCGGGCAAACGGCGCGCCATCGGAGGTCGAAGGATCGGTAATGGGGGCATTCGAAAGGGCATTCGCGGTCATCATGGCACCTTCACACTTCGAAGCCGCGGGTGGCACGAACCTATCCTGCGGCCGGAGCTCTTGGCCCCTTTGCTTCAACGTTGCCGGTCGGGGCCATTGTTGCGCTTTGCGCCGCCCGACACAATCGCCCGGCAATCTAGCGCAACTCTTGAGGTCGGGATGGACTTGTTTTCGCCCGTAGAAAGACTTTAATACCTTTGTTTGGACTCCAGGAAGAGAAACCGCCTATGTCACCCCCCTCCGTCAGTGAAATAGACGCCTTCGACAGAAAGATCATCGAGATCCTGCGCGACGACGGACGCATCTCGATCACCGATCTGGCGGCGCGGATCGGACTTTCGAAGACGCCCTGCCAAGTCCGGTTGAAGCGGCTGATCGACAGCGGCTTCATCGAGGGCTTCAAGGCGGTGGTCAATCCGGAACGCTTGGGCCTCGATCACGTCGCCTTCGCCGAGGTGAAACTGTCGGATACGCGCGAGGAGGCGCTGCGCGCCTTCGATGCGGCAGTCAAGAAGATCCCCGAGATCGAGGAGTGCCACATGATCGCGGGCCGTTTCGACTATCTGCTGAAGGTGAGAACCACGAATATCCGGCGCTATCGGCACGTGCTGGGCGAGAAGATCTCCAGCCTGCCCTATGTGGCCAATACCTCGACCAATGTGGTGATGCAGTCGATCAAGGAGAACTTCGCCTGAGGCGAGTGCTCAGGCGGTCGCACGGGCCTTCGGGCACGCACGGCCGCCTGTCATCACGGCCAGGTCAGAGACAACGCTTCACCTCGGGAAGACCAGGCCGTCGAACAGTTTGCGGGCGGTGCGGACATTGCCCGCACCCTTCACCGTGCCGTCGTCGCCCATGTCGACGAAAACCTCCATCATGCCGGTCGGGTGCTCGACCTGATAGCGTCCATCCGCCGGCTGCACCGCAAGAGCTGCTGCCGGACTGCCGTCGATTCGGGTTGCGGTTGCAACCGTGATGGCGGCAAAGACGCCGACGGATGCGTGCACGCGGTGCGGGATGAAGCTGCGGGTCGAGATTGCCCCGCCGTTCTTCGGCGCCGAGACCAGGAACATCTTCGGGACCGAGGCTTCCTTCACGTCGCCGAGATTCATCATCGGTCCGGCCTTCAGCCTGATCGCCTCGACCTTCTCCTTCAGCGCGGCGTTGCCCTCCAGATCCTCGCGGCTTTCATCGCCCGTCAGACCGAAGTCGGAGGCGCGCATGACGATGCAGGGCATGCCGTTGTCGATCAGCGTCGCCTCGACGCCGTCGATGACGTCGACCGCATTGCCGGTCGGCAGAAGCTGACCGCACATCGATCCCGCAATGTTCATGAAGGTCAAGGGCACGGACGCGTGGGCGCCCGGCACGCCGGCAATCTCGGTGCTGCCGGCATAGGATACCTTGCCGCCGGGCGTCTGGATCTTGGCAAGCGCGATCTCGCCGGTATTGACCATGTGGATGCGCACATCCGTCTCTTCGCCCGCCACTGCAACGAGACCGCGCTCGATGGCGGCCGGGCCGACGCCGGCCAAGATATTGCCGCAGCCCTGCGCCCCGCTGACGAGCGCCTGGTCGACGAAGACCTGCAGGAAGAGATAGTCGACGTCGGCATCGTCCCGGGTCGATGCGGAAAGGACCGCGACCTTGGATGTCAGCGGGTCCGCGCCACCGATGCCGTCGATCTGGCGCGGATCGGGCGAGCCCATGATCCGTAGCAGCAGGTCGTCCCGCGCCGCCTCGTCCGATGGCAGGTCTCCTGCCAGGAAATAGGCGCCCTTGGATGTGCCGCCGCGCATCCAGAGGCAGCGGACACCATCCTCAGACATATTTCAGCCCCTTCTCTGCGAGCCTTAGCCGCATGTCGTAAATATCGAGGCCGAGCTCGCCGGCGGCGAGCCGCACGCGCTTGGCTTCCTCTGCCGCCAGACGTTTCTCGGCGGCGGCCACCACCGTCTCGACATCGGCGCGCTTGACCACGCAGACACCGTCGTCATCGGCGACGATCACGTCGCCGGCCTCGATTGCGGCGCCGGCGCAGACGATCGGCACATTGACCGAACCCAGCGTTTCCTTGATCGTGCCCTGCGCCGAGATCGCCCGGGACCAGACGGGGAAATTCATTGCCGTCAGGTCGCGGATATCGCGCACGCCTGCGTCGATGACGAGGCCACGGCAACCGCGCGCCTGCGCGGAAGTGGCCAGCAGATCGCCGAAATAGCCATTGTCCGACGGGCTGGTCGGCGACAGCACGAGAATGTCGCCATCCTGCAACTGCTCGATTGCCACATGCACCATCCAGTTGTCGCCGGGTGCTGCCGAGATGGTCACGGCGGACCCGGCAATCTGGGCACCGGTATAGATCGGTCGCATATAGCTCTGCAGCAGGCCGGTGCGCCCCTGCGCCTCGTGGACGGTGGCGACGCCGGCCTTTGCCAGCCGCTCGATCAAGCCCTTGTCGGCACGCGGAATGTTCTGGACGACGACTGGCATATCAATGCTCCTTCTTTGCAACGGGGGGCGTGCCGTGGGTGTGGAACGACTCGATGGTCTTCAGGCCCCAGGCCTGCCCCCTCTTTCTCTCGGTTTCGGTCCAGGTGACCGTCTCCCAGTCCGGTGCGAGGATCAGCCGCGCGCCGGAATTGGCAAGCTCGACGCGGTTGCCGGCAGGCTCCCAGACATAGAGGAAGAAGGTGCCCTGCACCGCATGCTTGTGCGGCCCGGTCTCGATATGCACGCCGTTTTCCAGGAAGATATCGGCCGCGCGCAAAATGTCCTCGCGCTGGTCGCAGGCATAGGTCACGTGATGGAAGCGACCATGCCCGCCGCCGTGCTCCTCGGTGCAGGCCAGGTCATAGGTCTTGTTGTTGATGGTGAACCAGCAGCCGCCGAGCCGCCCGTTGTCGAGCCGGATCTGTTCGGTCACGCGACTGCCAAGGCAGGTCTGCATGAAGTCGCGAAAGACGCTGACATCGGAAGACAGCAGGTTCAGGTGATCGATCCGGCGGGGGCTGGCGCCCTGGCCGTGGTAACGGCTGGCATTGTTCTTCAATGCCGACCGATCCCGGTCATCGGGCGTATAGCGAACGGTGTCCCAGTAGATCTCGAAGACATGGCCGAACGGATCCTCGAAGCGGAACGCCCGGCCATGGCCGAGATCGCCCTCGACCCAGCCGATCACCGTGTAGGAGCTCGCTTCGATCGCCGCCACCCGCCGCATCAGCGCTGCCTCCGACGAGGCACGATAGGCGATGTGCCCGACGCCCGTCGTGTGGTGACGCGTCAGCTTCAGCGTGTGGAACTCGTAGTCGTCCCAGGCCCGCAGATAGGCAGATGTCTCATCCTGCCCGGACAGCTTCAGCCCGTAGACGCGGGTGAAGAAATCCAGGCTCTCCTCGAACTTGTCCGTGTACACCTCGACATGGCCGAGATGCCCGATATCGAAACAGGGTTCCATGTTCGTCTCTCCTCCCTCCCCGCGAGTTTACAGCTCGTCGAGGGTCCGCGGGAAGATCGACTGGAAGCCCTCGGCATATTTGCAATCGCGCCCGCCGGACTGGCCACCGGAATTGCGCTTGAAGTGGTTGGCGCGCTGCTGGGCGACACGCTCGTAGTATTCCCACAGATGCACCTGGCCGTTCATGCATTCCATCGCGGCGCGCTTCTTGTCCCATACCGGGGTGATGTCGAGGAAACTGTCCGGCTTCCAGCCCATCTGCTCGGTCTGGTGCGGCTCGAACAGGTAGAGCTGCGGTGCACCGAGCACCTTCTCGCCGGGGTTATGCCCCCAGGCCTGCGCCACCATGCGTGCTTCGAGCGCGATCTGCGTCGTGTACATGTGGTCGGTGTTGTAGGGATCGTACTGGCTGTGGCTGAGCATGAAGCGCGGCTGGACCTTGCGGATCAGGTCGACCAGCTTGAACTTGTCTTCCTTTTCGAGAACCAGCGGATAGTCGCCGAGATCGAAGCAGACGAGTTCCTTGACGCCAAGCACCTCGGCTGCCTTTTCGGCTTCCTCGCGGCGGATCGCCTTGACCTCGTCGAGCCCCTTGCCTTCCTTCCACAGACGGGCACTTTCGCCGCGTTCGCCGAAGGACAGGCAGGCCACGGTCACATCATAGCCCAGCTCGGCATGGGCGGCGATCGCACCACCACAGCGCCAGACGAAATCGGCAGCGTGGGCGCTGATCACCAGCGCGGTTTTCTTGTCAGCCATGGGTATCCTCCTGAATTTTCGTTTTCACCAATTGGTCAGGTTCTACCAGATTTTTCAATTTGGATTGCTGGCACGGTCATAAGTTATTGCTATAACGAAGACCGAAACCAGCTGGCGCGATTGCCGCGCACCACGCTCGCACGACTGGAAATGCGGGCGTTTCATTGACCGCTAGTCCGACAGCCGCGACACCGCCGAAAGTGCAATCATGAACCTCCGCGAACCTGCAGGAATTGCAATCGAGACCTTTGCCGCAGCCGGTGCAGGCCAGCATGCGCCATAATCTGCGCCATCTGCGGGTCTTCGTCGCGGTTGCCGAGACAGGGTCCGTCTCACGCGCCGGTGAATTGCGCCATGTCTCCCAGCCGGCAGTGACCCAGGCGATCGCCCGGGTCGAGCGCATTGCCGGCCAGCCGCTGTTCGAGCGGACGACGCAAGGCCTGTTTCTCAACAAGGCCGGCGAGGTCCTGCTGACGCGCGTCAGGCGTGCGCTCGAATTCCTCGATCCGGCGCTGGTCGACATTTCGCCAAGACTGCAGGTGACGGCCACCACCGCGCAACTGCAATCGCTGATCGCCATGCGCGAGGCGGAGAACTTCACGCTCGCCGCCCGCCGGCTCGACCTCGCCCAGGCAACGGTCCACCGCGCGATCACCCAGCTGGAACAGGAGGCGCGGCGGCCGCTGTTCGAACGCACCGCCTATGGCATGATCGGCACGAAGGCAGCACAGAATCTGGCACTGGCGGCGCGGCTGGCCTTTGCCGAACTGGCGCAGGCCGAAGCCGATCTCGGTGAAATCCGCGCAACGGAAGCCGGCCGGATCGTCATCGGCGCCATGCCGCTGTCGCGCGCCTATGCACTGCCCCAGGCGATCGTCCGCTTTCGCGCCGCCGGACGAAGGCTGCCGATCGATGTCGTCGAGGGCACCTATGACGACCTGCTGGCGGGATTGCGCAGGGGCGAGATCGATTTTCTCATCGGCGCCCTGCGCGAACCGGCACCGATCGGTGATGTCGACCAGCGCGTTCTGTTTCACGACACGATCGTACTGGTCGCCGGTGCCGATCACCCGCTGACGACGCAGCAAACCATTTCGACGGCAGATCTCGCCCGCTATCCCTGGGTGGTCGCCCCGAAGGGCGCGCCGATCCGCGGCCATTTCGAGGCAATCTTCACCCAGGAGGGGCTGGCCGTGCCGGGCCAACTGGTGGAATCACGCTCGCTGATCCTGATGCGTGAACTGCTGAATGCCAGCGACCACCTCGGCTGCATATCGCGACTGCAGGCCGAGGCCGAGATCAGCCATGGATTGATGAACCCGCTTGCCTATTCGCTGGTTGATACGGAGAGGCCGATCGGGCTGACCTTGCGAAAAGGTTGGCTACCGACCGCAGCCCAGGCGGAATTCCTGGATATGCTCGGCACCGGCACGGACTGACGAGAAAACGTGGTTCTTTCTAACGATCGCAAGTCTGCCACCTGCAATAACAAATCTGAACCGCTATAGCAGAATCTTATAGGGATCGCCCCTGTTCGAAATGGCATCACGCGCCCCTTCCGCGCAAAAACAGGCTGCATCGGAGGGCGAGGCACAACCAAAACACCCGCGAACTATCGTCGTTTTGTCCGGCGTTTCCACAGGTGACCGCATGAGCGGCAGCTGGCTGTTTGGTTACGCAGAGCGAAGGGCAAGGCCTGCATGCCGCCTACCGCGCAAAGCTCCGATAAGACGAACACTTATAAGGATCCGATACAGCGGATCCGCCCATGGAGGAGAACACAATGACCTTTTCAAGGACGATTCTGACAGCCGTCGCGCTGACCGGCCTCGCCATCGGCGCGGCCCAGGCGGACGAGATGAAATTCGCCAACTTCATGGCGCCGACCCATCCTTATGTCGCGGGCGCTTTCCAGCCCTTTGCCGACATGGTGGCGAAGGAGACCGACGGCGCCGTGACCGTCAAGCTCTACAATGGCGGCGAACTCGGCGGCGGGCCGGTCGATCAATATAACCGCGCGGTCGAAGGCGTTACCGAATTTGCCATCGGCCTGCCCGGCTATACGGCATCCAACTTTCCCCGCACGCTGCTGGCGGAACTGCCGGGCGTCGTGTCCGAGGAGACGGGTACGGCCGCCCTCTGGAAGAACATCGACCTCCTGATGCCGGAATACAAGCGTGTCAAGCTGATCAGCCTGTGGTCGAGCGCCGATAACATTCTCTACATGCGCGACAAGGCCGTTCACAGCCCCGCCGACATCAAGGGCCTGAAGATCCGCGTGCCCTCGCGCAATGCCGGTCTGGTCGCTGCCGCCTGGGGCGCCCTGCCCGTGTCGATGCCGGTGTCGGACATCTATAACGCGATGCAGACCGGCGTCATCGACGGCGCGCTGATCGATGGCACGGCCACCAAGTCGTTCAAGCTCGGTGAGGTCGCCAAATACCTGACGGTCGGAATGAACTCGACGAACTCGCCCTTCTTCATCCTGATGAATCGCGACGCCTTCGAAGGTCTGACGGACGATCAGAAGGCAGCGGTCGAAAAGGCCGGTCGCGAAGCCTCCGATCTCGGCAGCAAGGTGCAGGTCACCGAGGCGAACAAGGGTATCGACGACTTCGGCAAGATGGACGGCAAGGAACTGATCCGGCTCACGCCGGAAGAAGCCAAGGCGTTCAACGATCTCTCGGCGCCGGTCGTCGACACGGTGGTCGAAGAGACGGCTACCAAGGGCATCGACGCCAAGGCCATCGTTGACGGGTTGACTGCCGCGAAATGAAGAACAGGGACGACATCGCCGTCTCGCGCCTGTTTGCCAGCACCACAAAGGTGCTGGCAACGGTGTCGGGTCTCTTTCTGCTCGGCATGGTGGTCCTGATCGCGACCGACGTGATCCGCCGCTATGTTTTCTCCATTCCAATGCTCGGCACCAACGAGATCGTGCAGCTAGTGACCGTCGCCGCCGTGATGATGGCCCTGCCCTATTGCACGGCCAGCGACGGCCATGTGCGCGTCGACATTCTCGACAATGCGATCGGCGCTGCCGGCCGCTTTGTCGGCGATGTGTTCTCGCGAATGGCGACCTCTTTCGTGCTTGGCGTCCTTGTCTGGCGCGCGGCGCTGAAGGCCCTCGATGCGCAGGAATATGGCGATGCGACGAACATGCTCGGCCTGCCGATCTGGCCGTTCTACGGACTGATCGCCGCCGGAACCGCCGTCGCGGTGCTCGCACTGCTCCTGCAGATCATGCTGCTCGTCCATGGAAAGCTTGCCAAATGAGTGTTGAGACTGTCGGTATCATCGGCATCGCGGCTTTGTTCGCGCTGATGGCGTTTCGCACGCCGGTGGCATTCGCAATGCTTCTGGTCGGCTTTTTCGGCACCTGGATTCTCGGCGGCTTCCGCTCGTCGGGCGCGGTGCTGATCACCGAAACCTATGGCGCGGTGTCCAACTATTCGCTGGTCGTCGTGCCGATGTTCATCCTGCTGGGCAACATCGCTTCGGCCGCCGGGTTCAGCCGCAGCCTCTACGATGCGGCCTATGCCTGGGTCGGCGGCTTTCGCGGCGGGCTGGCCTCGGCATCGGTGATCGGCTGTGCCGCCTTTTCCGCCGTCTCCGGTTCCTCTGTCGCAACCGCCGTCACCATCGGCAAGGTGGCGCTGCCGGAGATGAAGCGCCTCGGCTATTCGGCAAGCCTGTCTACCGGTTCGATCGCCGCCGGCGGTACGCTCGGCTTCCTCATCCCGCCCTCGACCGGCTTTGCCCTTTATGCGGTACTGACCGAGGAATCGATCGGCCGCCTGTTCATGGCCGGCATCCTGCCGGGCATTCTGATGATGGGCCTGTTCATGGCCGCGATCTCGATCGTTACCTGGCTCGACCCGAAAGCCGGTCCGCATGGCGACCATGTCCGTTTCCTGCAGAAACTGAAGCTGCTGGGCAAGGCAGCCCCACTGCTGGCGGTCATGGTGCTGTCGATCGGCGGCATCTATGTCGGCGCATTTACCCCCGTCGAAGCCTCGGGCATCGGCGCGGCACTCGTCATCCTCATTGCCCTTGCCATGCGCGCGCTTACCTTGTCCGCCTTCTACGAGGCCTTGCTGGATACGGTAAAGACGACGGCAATGCTGTTTACCATCGTCATCGGCGCCAATGTGCTGAACCCCTTCCTGGCGATGACCCATATTCCGGAGACGCTTGGCACCGCGCTGACGACGCTCGGCCTCGGCCCCTATGGCAGCCTGGCGGTGATCATCCTGGCCTATGTGGCGCTCGGCATGTTCCTCGACGGCCTGTCGATGCTTGTGGTGACGATCCCGATCGTCTTCCCGATCATCAAGGCTGCGGGATTCGACCCGATCTGGTTCGGCGTCGTGGCGGTGATCGTCATCGAAATGGGGATGATCACCCCGCCGGTCGGCCTTAACGTCTTCGTCGTCAAGGGGGTGGCGGAAGACGTGCCGATGTCCGCGATCTTCAGGGGCGTCATGCCCTTCCTCATGGCAATGATCATCGGCCTGCTGCTGATCATCGCCTTCCCGCAGATCGCTCTTCTGATCCCGAACTCGATGTTCGGATAGCAGGCGGACCATTGCCGGTCTCGGCCAAAAAAAAGCCCGGGCAGAGACATCTCCGCCCGGGCTTTTTTTCAATAGTGATGCGGCAGGAGATCAGGCGTTGGCGAGATCGGCCGGCAGCAGGGCCTTCGGCAGGTTCTGGTAGGAAACCGGGCGCAGGAAGCGGCGGATCGCCAGCGTGCCGACGCTGGTGGCGCCGAAATTGGTCGAAGCCGGGTAAGGCCCGCCGTGCACCATGCTGTCGACCACCTCGACACCGGTCGGGAAGCCGTTGGCGAGAATGCGGCCGGCCTTGCGCTCCAGCACCGGAACCAGCTTCTGGCCGAGCGCCACGTCGCCGTCATCCATGTGCAGGGTGCAGGTCAGCTGACCCTCCAGGCTCTTGGCGACCTCGAGCATCTGGTCCTCGTCCTTGACGGTGACCATGATGCCGAGCGGACCGAAGACTTCCTCGCCGAGTTCGTGATTGGCGAGCCATTCGTCACCGGTCGTACGGAAGAGATAAGGCTTGGCATTGCGCAGGTCGCAGGTGGACGTCATCAACGCCTGGACCCCGGTGGTACCGGAGACGCGCTCGGCGCCCTTGCGGTAGGCGTCGGCGATACCGTCGGTCAGCATGACCTGCGCATCGACCTTTTCCAGCCCCTTGACGGCAGCATCGGCAAAGGCGTCGGCATCGCCGCCCTCGATCGCAACGCTGATGCCCGGATTGGTGCAGAACTGGCCGGCACCCATGCTGAGCGAACCGGCCCAGCCGGCACCGAGGCTTTCGCCGCGTGCGGACAGCGCCGAAGGCAGCATGAACATCGGGTTGACAGAACCGAGCTCCCCGAAGAACGGAATCGGCTCGGGGCGCTGGGCGCAGAGATCGAAGAGTGCACGCCCGCCGGCCAATGAACCGGTGAAACCAACCGCCTTGATCAGCGGATGCTTGACAAGGCTCTCGCCGGTGACGCGGGTATTGCCCTGAACGAGCGAGAAGACGCCGGCCGGCATGCCGCAGGCCTTGACCGCAGCAGCGATCGCTTCGGCGACGATCTCGCCGGTGCCGGGATGGGCCGGATGCCCCTTGACGACCACCGGGCAGCCGGCAGCCAGAGCCGACGCGGTGTCACCGCCAGCGGTCGAGAAGGCGAGCGGGAAGTTCGATGCGCCGAACACGCCGACCGGGCCGATAGGCCGCTGCATCATGAAGATCTCCGGACGCGCCGCCGGCTGGCGATCCGGCAGGGCCGCATCGTGGCGACGGTCGAGATATTCGCCCTTCAGGATATGCTCGGCGAACAGGCGCAGCTGGCCGGTGGTGCGGCCGCGCTCGCCGTTCAGCCGCGCGGCCGGCAGGCCGGATTCCTGCGTGCCGATCTCGGTGATGTCCTCGCCGCGGGCTTCGATTTCGTCGGCAATCTTGTTCAGGAAGGCGGCACGCTCCTCGCGGGTAGTCGCAGCATAGGCGGAAAAGGCTGCCTCGGCCGCCTCGCAGGCCCGGGCGACATCGTCCGCCGTGCCGTTGGAGAAGCTGTGGGCCGGGCCATGCGCTGGCGACGACTGGAACATGTCCTTGCCGGCAACCCATTCACCTGCGATCAGGTGCTTGCCGTGCGGTGCGAATGTCATTGGAAATCCTTTCGATCGTGTCTCAGTTTTTGCCTTCGGGCAGCGATCCGTCGGCCGGGACAAAAAGTCATACTTTATGTAGATACCGACCATGTCGCCGCAATGGCAACCCGGTGAAAGATCTTTTGGGTGGAGAGTGAAGATCTCTTCCTTGTCGGCGCTCCTCCCGATGCGCCGGACGCAGGCAACCTATGCGTTCCCCAGAACACGGTCGCCAGCAGGTCGCCACCCTTTTAACGGGCATGCCGCATGGTGACAATGGGCGGCCGACCGGCGAGCCCGCGGCGGCGCCCGCATGATTTGCGTTGGAACCCGGATCGCCGCTTGCGAGTTTTCGCTGACAAGACAAAACGGTGTTGAGTGTTCGATGAACGAGCTTGTCAGAAATCCCGTGCCGCTGCCCCCCGGCCTCATTTACGTCAACGATCAGGAACCCGGTATTCGCCGTGAAAGGCGAGGCCGCGGTTTCAGCTACCGCCTGCCGAACGGCGAACTGCTGAACGATATCGAGCAGATGGAACGTATAAGGGCGCTCGGACTACCGCCGGCCTACAAGGACGTCTGGATCTGCATGATGGCCAATGGCCACCTGCAGGCGACGGGTCTCGATGATCGCGGACGCAAGCAATATCGCTACCACGAGGAATGGCATGCGCTGCGCGACGAGAAGAAATACAGCGAGCTGCCGCGCTTCGGAACGGCCTTGCCGAAACTGCGCCGCCGGGCCCGTATCGATGCCGAGACCATCGACGGGACCGAGCGCTCGACCCTCGGCGCCCTGACACTGCTACTCGACGCGGCGCATCTGAGGGTCGGCAACCAGTGCTATCTGCAGACCAACGGCACCTATGGCGCAACAACACTTCTGAAAAAGCACATCCGCTTCGGCGAGGTCGTTGAACTTGCCTTCGCCGCCAAGGGTGGCAAGAAGATCAAGCAGAAACTACGTGCACCGCGCCTGCAAAAGATCCTTGAGCGGATCGCCGATCTTCCCGGGCGCAAGCTGTTCGTCTGGCAGGACAAGGACGGCGTGGTGCACCCGGTCGATTCCGGACAGCTGAACCGCTATCTGAGTGCAACCGCCGGCGTACCGATTTCGGCCAAGACATTTCGCACCTGGGGCGGCACGGTCGCCGCCTTCGAAAAGGCCTGCTCGCTCTTGAACGCGGGCGAAAAACCGACCATCCGCAGCCTGTGCGAAGCGGCCGCAGACGAGTTGTCGAACACGCCGGCCGTCTGCCGCAAGAGCTATGTGCATCCGGGCGTGCTGGCGCTTGCGACGGATGACCTCCTGTGCCTCAGGCTCAAGCGGCAGCTAGGCCGTCCGGTCAGGACGCGCGACGGGATGCGTGTGTCGGAGCAGCGGCTGCTGGCCTATCTGCGCAGCTATCTGAGGCCGGCAAAGCGGTAAACGTTGCTGGAAAGAAACGCTGATGGCCTCGAGCTGACAGGCCGTCAGCTCTTGTCACAGACCGCCATGCTGTCCGTAGAGAAGCCAGGCCAGGCCTGCTATCATCAGGATGACGCTGAGCGTGATCGCCAGCACCAGCCGCAGATCCTGCCGCCGCGATCGGCTGCGGCCGCGCTTGACGGCACTGGTGAAATCGACGGCAAGCTGAATGATGGCCAAGAGGGCAAGAACGCCCGTGGCGATGATCGGCCCGAAAGGCAGGCCGAGCACCGGCACCGCAAAAGCGACGAGCACAAGGCCCAAGGCCGTCAGTCCACCCGCAAGATACTGGGAAACATCGAAGCGAGGTTTCTCTTTCGTCTTCGGATAAAACTGTTGGTCGCTCATGCAGGCAATGCTCCTGTCGAAAATTCATTCTTTGCAAATCGGGCAGAACGTCCTCCATCGACAGCAGGCTTCGGTCTGCGCGAGGAAGACGGGGACACAATCTCAATGAGGCGCGAACGCATGAGCGTCGCTCCGGTTCCGCGCGATCGCGTCCTCGCAAACATTAAATATTGATCATCTGGCAACTTCCCCGGTTTGCAGGCGTTGCGACCTGCAACAGCCATGTGGAGAATTGCCATGAATGAACGCATCAAGGACGCCGAATCCGAGGGGCCTGCCGGTGGCTGGGGATCGTTGAAATCGATCGCCAGGATCTACGGCGAAACCTGGCCGACCCCTGCGGTGCTGGAGACCTTGCGGCGGCAGAACAAGCCGGGCGGCTTCATGTGCGTCTCCTGCGCGTGGCCGAAGCCGGCCAATTACCACGCCTTCGAATTCTGCGAAAACGGTGCCAAGGCGACGCTCTGGGAAATGACCACTGCCCGCTGCACCCCGGATTTCTGGAAGGACCACACCGTCACCGAATTGCGCGAATGGAAGGACCACGACCTGGAAAAGACAGGGCGGTTGACCCAGCCGATGCGCTATGACGCGGCAAGCGATCGCTATGTCGAAGTCTCCTGGGACGAGGCCTTTGCCGGCATCGGTTCCGTGCTGAAGACGCTCGATCCGAAAAGCGTAGTTTTTTATTCCTCCGGCCATGCGGGGCTCGAGGCGTCCTATCTCTACGCATTGCTTGCCCGCGCCTATGGCAACAACAACCTGCCGCAAAGCTCCAACATGTGCCACGAGACGACTTCGGTCGGCCTTACAAAGGTGATCGGTTCGCCGGTCGGCACCATCGTGTGGGAAGACCTTGCCAAGACCGACTGCTTCTTCTTCTTCGGCCAGAACCCGGGTACCAACAGCCCCCGTTTCCTGCATCCACTGCAGGAGGCCAAGCAACGCGGGGCCAAGATTGTCACCTTCAATCCCGTGCTGGAACAGGGGCTCGTCTCCTTCGTCAATCCGCAGAACCCGCTGGACATGATATCTGGCCACGAAACACAGATTTCCGACCATTACCTGCAGGTGCAGAGCGGCGGTGACGTCGCTGCCATTCTCGGGCTCTGCAAGGTGGTCGTCGAGGCCGATGACATCGCAAGAGCACGCGGCGAGAAGCGCGTGCTCGACGTGGAATTCATCGACCAGCACACCACCGGCTTCGACAGCTTCATCCACTGCGTGCGCGAAGCCGACTGGGCCGATATCGAACGGGAGAGCGGCCTCACCGAGGCTGCGCTGCGCGAGGCCGGCGACGTCTATGTCAAGGCCGAGCGGGTCATCGGGGTCTACGGCATGGGGCTGACCCAGCACTCGCACGGCGCGCTCAACATTGCCATGCTGGTCAACCTGCTGCTGCTGCGCGGCAATATCGGCCGCGAAGGTGCCGGCTGCTGTCCGGTGCGCGGCCATTCCAACGTCCAGGGTCAACGCACCGTCGGCGTTGCCGAAAAGACCAAGCTGGTGCCGATGGACAAGCTCAAGGCACTGTTCGACTTCGACCCGCCGACAGACGACGGCACCCATATCGTCGATGCCATAAAGGGCCTGATGCGCGGCGAGATCAAGGCCTTCATCTCGCTTGGCGGCAATCTGCTCAGGGCCGTGCCCGACCAGAAAGCAGCGGAAAAAGCCTGGGCCGCCCAGGAGCTCGCGGTCATGGTCTCGACCAAGCTCAACCGCAGCCATCTCTTCCCGGCGAAGAACGCCTATATCCTGCCTTGCCTGTCACGTTCGGAGATCGACGAACAAGCAACCGGCAACCAGGCGGTTTCGATCGAGGACAGCTTCTCCCATATCCACGGCTCCATCGGCAAACGCACGCCGGCGGCACAAACCCTCAAGAGTGAGCTGGCGATCGTCACCGGCATCGCCAAGGCAGCCCTTGCCCCCAGCCCGAAGCTCAAATGGGATGAGTGGACCGGCGATTACGGGCTGGTGCGCGACCTGATCGAAAAGACCTATCCGGAGGACTTCAAGGACTACAACGAGAGGCTTTTTACACCGGGTGGCTTCTACCGCGGCAATGGCGCGCATGAGCGGATCTGGGAAACACCGGAAAAGAAGGCGATCTTCACGACGCCGGAGCAGCTGAACTCGCTGTCGTTTGCGGATCGCCCGGGCCGCTACCGGCTGCTGACCATGCGGTCGAACGATCAGTTCAACACCACGATCTATGGATATTCCGACCGCTTTCGCGGGATCGAGGGCACGCGCGACGTGGTTCTGATGTGCGAGGAAGACATCGCAGCCGCCGGCCTAAAGGCCGGGCAGACCGTGCGCCTCGTCAGCGATTTCGACGACGGCACGCGCCGCGTGCTTGGCGGCCTGACGGTCAGGCCGCACACGCTGCCCAGGGGCACGATCTGTTCCTATTACCCGGAATGCAATGTGCTGATCGCCATCGATCATCACGACCAGCTGTCGAAAACCCCGGCATCGAAGTCGATTCCGGTGACGATCGAGGCGGATGGCTAGCCCGGTCGTTGCGAAAGTGGGAACCCGGGTTCGCCGCTGAAATTAAGCAATAACAAGAAGATTGAGCATTGCAGGTGGCCTGCTTTCACCGGCAATGCTCTACCGCCGCCGCTTGGGCCGGGTGGCGAGCACGTTGCGGATCGAAAAGCTCGAATGGATCCGCAGCACGCCGGGCAGCGTGGAAAGCACTTCCTTGTGGATCCGCTCGAACTCGCCGGCGCTGGCTGTTTCCACCCGCAGAAAATAGTCCGAGCCGCCGGTCATCAGGTAGCACTCCCGAATCTCGGGATATTTCCGCACGGCGGCCTCGAAGCGGTTGAGATGCTCCTCCGTCTGCCGCTCCAGCGTGATGTTGATCATCACCGCGATCGACGCTTCACCCGCGCCGCTGTCGATCAGCGCGGTATAACCGCGGATCACACCCCCCTCCTCAAGCGCACGGACGCGGCGCAGGCAGGCGGAGGGCGACAAGCCGACCTCGGCTGCGAGAGCTGCATTGCTGGTCCGCGCATTGGTGCGCAGCAGGCGGATCAACTGGCGGTCGATCCCGTCAATGGCATCCATGCACATTCCCTCCATTTCATCGCATAAAATTGCTTAAAATTGCGCAAGAGACAACAATCCTTGCAGCAATGGCGAGATATTGCCTGATCATGTCAATAGTCTCGATGATGTTCGTCTTCGACTTTTGCGGGATTGTCGAAGCTGGCGCACCACCACCTGGTTTTCAGTGCGGTCCATCTTCCACCCCGACGTCAAAAGCGCATTCGACGTTTCCGGCATGTCCGCCGGCATTTCATTGTCACCCGATGCATGCCATCCTGCATGCCGCGCGCAATCCTGGGGTTTTCATGAACATCACCATTCTCGGCGCAGGCATTATCGGCGTGACCACCGCCTATCAGCTGGCCAAAGCCGGCCATCAGGTGACCGTGATCGACCGGCAACCGGGGCCGGCGCTGGAAACCAGTTTCGCCAATGCGGGCGAAGTCTCCTTCGGCTACTGCTCGCCCTGGGCGGCACCGGGCATTCCGGTCAAGGCGATGAAATGGCTGATGATGGAGCATGCGCCGCTGATCCTGCGCCCCAAGCTCGACATTGCCATGCTGTCCTGGCTGGTCCGGATGCTGCGCAACTGCACGGCAGAGCGCTATGCGCTGAACAAGAGCCGGATGCTGCGGCTTGCCGATTACAGCCGGCTGTCTCTGGCCGAACTGCGCGCCGAGACGGGAATTGCCTATGACGAACGCATGCAGGGCACCCTGCAGCTGTTTCGCAACCACCATCAGCTGGAAGCCTCGGCCAAGGACGTCAAGGCACTGGCCGCCGACGGCATTGCCTATGAATTGCTGGATGTCGATGGCTGCATTGCGCAGGAACCGGCGCTCGCCGCTGCCCGCGGAAAGATCGTCGGCGGCCTGCTGACACCGAAGGACGAGACCGGCGATTGTTTCAAGTTCACCAATGCGCTGGCCGAGAAGGCTGCCGCTATGGGCGTCACCTTTCGCTGGGGCGAGACGATCGAGCGGCTCGACGTCGAGGCCGGCCGGGTGCGCGGGGTCGTGACCGACAGGGCGCATAGCCCCGCAGATGCGGTGGTCGTGGCGCTGGGCAGCTATTCGCCGCTGATGCTGAAGCCGCTCGGAATCGCCCTGCCGGTCTATCCTGTGAAGGGATATTCACTGACCATCCCGATCATCGACGAGACCCGCGCGCCTGTCTCCACCGTAATGGACGAGAGCTACAAGATCGCCCTGACGCGGCTCGGCGAGCGCATCCGGGTTGGCGGCATGGCCGAGATATCCGGCTATACCAATGATCTCGGGCTGAAGCGTCGCCGCACGCTGGAACACTCCGTCACCGATCTCTTCCCCGGCGGCGATCTCCACCAGGCAAGCTTCTGGTCGGGACTCCGGCCAATGACGCCGGATGGCACGCCGGTCATCGGAGCCACCAGGATCGACGGCCTCTACCTCAACACCGGCCATGGCACGCTCGGCTGGACGATGAGTTCCGGCTCGGCCAAACTGATCGCCGACATCGTCAGCGGGCGCACGCCCGACATATCGGCCGAGGACCTGGGCGTTGCGCGCTACGGCTGATCGGCGTCAGACGCTCTGCAGCGCATAGGGACCGATGCCCAGCAGGAACTGCGTCGCATAGCACCAGAGAAAGATGCATTCGTATGCGTCGACCGACAGACGTGACGGTATCAGCGCTGTCCGGCGCCCCACGATCTCACGATGCGGAAATTGCGAGGATGGGGCAAGACGGCCAAAACCGAGCGTCTCGGCTGCCGCGGCCAGGCTCGGATCGGCACTCGACTGGGGAATACGGTCGAACAGGGCCCAGCCGGGTTCTTCCGCACCGTCGAAGAAGAAATCCTCGCTGGTGGTCATCAGAACGCCATCGGCGCGCTGGGTGAGCGTGAAATGACCACGCAGGATATGCCCGCCCCGGCCGGAAAACGTACCCGTCGCGATCAGCATATTGTCAAACCCTTGCCTCCCGCCCATCAGGCGGTGATGCAGACTGCAACACCGAACAACCCCATGCCCCATGCGAACGCCAAGAGAACCCCACCGGTTCCCCGCGCTCCCCCTCCGCCCGTAGTCCGGCAGCCGCACCGAAGATCAAACCGGCAGCGGCAAGGCCTTGAACAAGAGACCGTCTCCCATCAAAAAATCATCACAGCGCCGACATAACCCAGGTCCTGGCCGTCGTCGGCGCTGTGATGCGAGCCGTGGGAGGTATTCGGCTCGATTGAGTGTTGCGCTGGTCGGCGCCGTTGATCGATGTCATGCGGCCCCTCGCCCGACATTTGTCTCCACTATGCGTTGAGAGCGTGACCCGCCCGTGATTTTAGGCTGTCAGTTCCAACCGCCCGGCGGCCCTGGCGTAAAAAAAACGTAAATTCGGCGCCCGCCCGCAAACTTCGTTTGACCGGGAAGGCCGGGCGGAGTGCCATCCCGCGACAGAGGCGAAGACAAGAAGGGGGAGCCGAGATGGCCGGTCAGCAGGAGACAGACGACGTACACTGGTTCTGGGATGGCTACCTCGATTGGGCTGACTATCTTGCGGCCCACAAGGACATGCCCCCGGCGCCCTCCTCTCCCAACAGCGTCAAAGACTATGTGCCGATCTTTCTGAGGCTTCGTCAGGACCGAGCCTCCCGCTACGGCAATGGATCAGGCGCCGCAGCCAGCCTCCTTGCCTTTCTGCAGGGCGACGGCGGGGAGACCATCGCCGGGAGCCGGGCCCGGATCGATGCACGGATCGAGCCGAACGAGTTGGAAGCGCTGGAAGCAGGCATCTCCCAAGGCGTCGTGGAGTTTTACGCCTACATTCCGCGCGAGCGGCTGCTCAACGCGCGCTTCCGGCATCGGCTGACCGAGGTGTTCGACCTGCTGGACGTCGGCTCCACTGTGGCGCTCGCCGACAGCGCGGTGCAGTCGCCCGAAGCCGCCTTCGTGACGAACCCGGCCGGAAAGCCCGAATTGGACAAGCCGGTTGTCGCCATCATCGATGACGGGATCGGCTTTTTGAACGAGCGCTTCACCCGGGTCGACGACGCGACGGGCCGGTTCGTCACGCGCTTCGACCGGGTCTGGATACAGGCGCGGGAAAAAGCCGATCCGGCCTCGGCGTCGCGGGTGCTGCTCGGCCGGGAATTGTCCAAGGACGATATCGATCTCCTGCTGGCCAAAGGCGCACGCCTCGACGAATTCGCCGAATATGCCAGACTGAATGCGCAGCTGCTCGACGAAGACGCCCATCGCAGCACGGAATTTCAGTTCAGCCATGGCACGCATGTTCTGGACGTGGCGGCCGGGGCAGACCCATTTCATACGGCCACCGACGAGGATCGGCGCGTGCGCGACTGGCCGCTGCTCGCTGTGCAATTGCCGCCCGAATCGATCGAGGATACCTCGGGTACAAGGTTCGAGACGCATGTGGTGATGGGGGTAAGGTGGATCCTGTCGACGCTCGGACAGCTCTATGCCAACCGTCCGCCGGTGATCATCAATATCTCGCTCGGCATTCTCGCAGGGCCGAAGAACGGCACCAAATTTCTCGAATACCAGGTGGCGCGCGAGCTTGCCCGCTATCCCGAGGCGCGTGTCGTCTATGCCTATGGCAACAATTACCTGTCGCGGCAGGTGGCGTTTTTCGAAGCGCTCGGCGGCGCGCAAGAGCCGGCCGAGCGAACGATCGAATGGGTGACACCACCCGACGATTTCACCGCCAGCTTCGTCGAGATCCATCTGGAGGGGCATGACGAACTGCCGGCGGAGTTTGCCGTCGGCTTGACCGATCCGGCCGGACAGAGCCTTGCCGCCACACCGGTAGCAAGCGGCAGCTTCATCTCGCTTGTGGATAATGCCGGCCACGCCTATGCCCGCATCTACCACGTGCCGTCGCGGATTCTGGAGACGCGGCAGGATGGCAGTGACCTTCGAACCCGTGCCGCCTATGTGCTGGCGCTGGCACCCACCGCCCGGCATGGTCGGCAGGATATCCTGGCGCCATCCGGCAGTTGGACAGTAACGGTGCGTAACGGTCTTGCGACAGCGCAAAACGTGATCCTGCAGATCCAGCGGGGGGACACGGCCCCGGGCTATGATCCTCTCGGACGACAATCCTATTTCGACGGACCGAACGCGTATGACTTCGATCCTGAAACGCTCGATTACACGGCGCTCGGGGCGGGCCCGATCACCCATCGCGGCACGCATTCGGCGCTGACGACAGTCCATCCCTCCGTCGCGCCAGAGGTTGCGGCACGCATTCACCGGGCCGCCGGCGCGGTGTGGCGCGGCGAAGACGAAGCGGTGGCGGCCGACTATTCGGCCCTGTCAGCCGATTGGAGCAACTATGCGCCGACCGACAGTGCGGTCAGCGAAGATGGTTATGCCTTAGAGGGCGTGCTCGCGAGCGCCACCACGTCCGCCTCGATCGAGGCACTGAGTGGCACCAGTGCCGCCGCGCCGCAGGTGTGCCGCGCGCTCGCCAAGACTGCCCAGAGCGAACTGGACCCGACAGTGCCTGGGCCCGAAGCACCAATCCCGATCACCGACCCGCTGTCGATCGAACGGCTTTCGGCCGGGCTCTGGCCGAGGGTCGGCAGCCGTAACCGGTCCTGACGCTCCGCTGAAACGGAAGGGGCGGCACCCCCGATGCCGCCCCTCCTCTCCGCCCTATGCCCGGTGAAGGGCCTCAACGCATCAGGGCGAATTCATCTCCGCACGGACAGCTTTCCACAATTCGGCGAGAATGGAGAGATCCGGTACGGTCGCCACCGTGTCTGTCGATGTCGCCCCGAATTTGGTGGCGAGCGTCCCGAGGGAAAAATTGTCGGCATCCGGCGCGCCGTAGCTGCGGTTGACCGCGACCGAAGCGCCGCCGGACAGATGGGCAACCAGATACTCGCCGATCGAGATACCGAGCAGCGCACCGACCATGCTGTCGGTCGGAAAATGCACGCCGGCGACCGTCCGGTTGGTGGCGATCCTTGCCGCAAGCCGCATCGGCAGCGTCTCATCGAGCACGGCCTGTTCGCCCGATTTTGCCGGAACACTGCCGCCGGCGATCAAAGTCGAAAACACGGTGGCAACGGCAAAGGATTCGGTGGAATGGCCGCTCGGCCAGCTGCCATGCGTCGGCGTCTGGATGATCGGCTGCAATTCGGTGGTCATGGTGATCGGCCGGGGAATGTCGAAGGCGTGCTTGATCGGCATCTCGACAAAGGCCGCAAGCCGCAGCACCCCGCGCAGCAGATCGAGCGTCCATTTTGTCGTGGTTTCGCTCAGATAGGCGATGGTGCCGAAGAAGGAGAGTATGTCGGTCTGCTGGATGTAGATTTCAGGCAACCGGTCTATCCGCAGATCCGCCGCCTTCTTCATGTGTCCAAGCTGAATGTCCGCCATGGTCTTCGTCGTGCCGTCGGGCAGGGTGAAGCTGTGGGTGAAGTCCGGCCGTGTCAGGGTGATCAGCACTTTGCCGCCGGCACTGACCGTGCCGGCCGCCGGATCGACGCTGAACAGGCGCTGCAGATTGTGATCGATCAGCACTTCGCGAACGTCTTCTTCCAGCGGCTTGAACGCATCCCACGCCGCGCGTGGTGCTGTCAGATGCGGGGCCGTGCGCGTCGCGTCACCCGACCAGCGGTTTTGAATTCCGTCCCGTGTGGCGGCCAGCGCCGTGCTCAGATAGGGCGAGGAGCTGCTGCCGGCATGGTCGAGGCCGCTTTCGAAATCGGCATCGCCCTTCCCGCCTTTCCCCCCTTTTCCGCCCTTGCCTCCCTTGCCGCCTTTACCACCCTTGCCGCCCAGACCCGCCATCATGGCCTCCCGATTTCTGCCGCAGGCGATGGTGGCAAAAGCGCCGTCGGCAAGTCAAACACCGATTGTGGTTGCTCGGAATAATAACGCTTTTTTCACGGCAGCACGCATCGATTGCCGACCCATCCGAAATAGCTTATAGTCCCCTGTGTTCCTAGGGGTCAGGAGCTATGCACGATATTAATGCGACGATCAGGCTATTCGGTCCTTTGGCGGTCATGGCAACCGATGGGGAAGATCTGACTCCCTGCGGAAAGAAGGCGCGCGCGCTGATTGCGCTGCTCGCCACCTCCCCCGGATACGAGCGCCACCGGCGATGGCTCGAAGACAAGCTGTGGAGCGACCGCGGGCCGGAGCAGGCAAGTGCCAGTCTCCGCCAGACGCTGAGCGAGATCCGTCGCACGCTGAAGGGCTATGACCACCTGATCACGATCGACCGCAACACGGTGCGCCTCTCCGCCGCGCATGTCGTCACAGATCTGGAAGATGCCGAACTCCATGCCCTGGAAGGCCGCGATTTCCTCGAGGGGCTCGATGTCCGCGATCCGGAATTCGAGGAATGGCTGCGCCTGACGCGCAACCATTTCGCCGCCCCGCCATCGGTTGCAATGCCGAGCGTGGCAAGGCCGACCAGCGATACCAAGATCGCGATCAAATGCGTCAGCGTCAGCGCGGAAACCAAGATCGCCGGCCTGATCGGGGAAATGCTGAGCAACCAGATCGGCCAGAATCTCGGCGAGCAGCTGAGCGCTTGGTGCCGCACCGACACCAGCGAAACGGTCGAGCGCGATCCGGAGACCAGCGATATCGAGGTGAAGTGCCACGTCTGCGAGGCGCAGGAACATACCGCCGCCTTCATCACGACCACCTACGGCCCCCATCGGCAACTGCTCTACTCGAAGGCGTTCCAGGTCAGCGAGCGCTCGGTCGATCTGTTCAACAGCGACGACCTGGCACGGGCGGTGTTCGAAGCGACCGAACGAACGGTCTACCGGCTGCCTTCCGTCGTCCATGCGATGAGCCCGACGATCGAAGCCTCACGACTGGTGCAGATGGCGGTCGGCAAGATCTTCTCGTTTCACGCCGGCGAGTTGATCGAAGCCGACCGGCTGCTCGATCAGGCCTATCAGCTGGATGCCAACCCCGCCTTTCTCGCCTGGCGGGCGCTGATCCGCAATATCCAGGCGATCGAGATGTTCAACCTCGATATCGGCCATCTGCAGGCCGAGGCCAGGCGGTTTCTCGACCAGGCGCTCGCAGCGGGCCAGGACAATGCGCTCGTGCTGTCGCTCGCAGCCCTGGTGCAGGTGATGCTGTTCGACGACGCCTGCAGCGCGCTCGACCTTGCCCGGCCGGCGATGGAGACAAATCCCAACAGCGCCTTTGCCCTGCAGTCGATCGCCATGGCGCAGATGCTGTCGGGCAACACCGAGTCGGCCTATCTCGTCTCGCAGCGCAGTCACCACATTGCCAGCAGTTCGCGCTACGGCCACTGGTGGGACCTGTTTCACTGTCTGACCTGCGTGGCGAGCGGGCGGCTGGAAGAGGCGCTGACCCACGCCCAGGCATCCTCGCGCAAGGCTCCGAATTTCCGCCCGCCGCTTCGCAACCTCCTGGCGCTCTACGGGCATTTCGGCATGGAACAGGAGGTGACGGTGGTGGCCGCCCGGCTTCGCGCAATAGAGCACAGCTTCACGATCGAACAATTCCTCGAAGACGAGAATTACCCGAACCGCACCTTGCGCATGGCCGGGCTGCTGGAGCAGTCACGCCGCAAATTGCCTGCAGCCTTCTGACGCCCTTGGTACTCTGAGCCATCTACCCAATCTTGAAGGGCACCGCACCTCTGCCTCAGTGAGGGCCGGCGGGTTCGGCGACACCCCATGCGGACTGCCAGACGATGCCCTTTTCCATCTCGACATACACCGGGGTGGTACGGCCGCGATTATGGCTTTCGGCAATTTCGACGGCCTTGCGCGGCTCCAGCTGCTCGCCCGGAAAGATGGCGTCTTCCCGATCGCCTTCGCCCTTGGTGCGGACATAGCCGCGCACCGTATCCCCGTCCGGATAGAGCTTGATGATAATGCTTTCGGCCGGAACCCGGCTGCTGTCCGTGATGATCTTCATGACTGGCCTCCTCTTGTGCAGGTAGAACCGCATTCACCGGTCGGCGGTTCCCGGATACCCGCACGGTATGCTCGCTACCTTTCCGTGACGAAAGCCCGTGGGGAACGGAACTTTCCTGGCCTGAATTGGTTTGAGGAACACAAACAGGAAGGAATTCAACATGCTGAAGTGGGCACTGATATTTTTCGTCATCTCGATCGTGGCCGGTATTTTCGGTTTCACCGGTATTTCTGCGGCCGCTGGCGGCATCGCACGAATCCTGTTCTTCATTGCCCTGGCGATCTTCATCATCTTCCTGGTGCTGGCCCTGATGGCCGGAAGCGTCGTCTTCTGATCGATCGACAGTCGGCATCTGTCTGACGGAAATAGATGAAACGGGTTAAGCCCGGGCCGGTTATCCGCTATAGCAGGTGGATGGGCGGCTCGGGCCGCCCGTTTCATGCCGTCCGGAGAAGCCCTTCATGAACCTGCCGCAACCGCTCGCCGCCGATCTCGATTTTCTTCGAGAACTGCGCCGCGACCTGCATGCCCATCCCGAACTCGGCTTCGAGGAGGAGCGCACGAGCGCTATCGTCGCGAACGTGCTCCAGGAGGCGGGCATTCAGGTGATCAAAGAGCTTGCCGGTACCGGCGTGGTCGGTACGCTGCAGGTTGGCAACGGCACGCGCACCATCGGGCTTCGCGCCGACATGGATGCGCTGGCCATGCCGGAGACGGCCGATCGCCCCTACAAGTCGCTCGTTCCCGGCAAGATGCATGCCTGCGGCCATGACGGCCACACGACCCTGCTTCTGGGTGCCGCCCGCTATCTGGCGCAAACGAAGAATTTTTCCGGCACCGTGCATTTCATCTTCCAGCCGGCCGAAGAGGGCCGCGGCGGCGCAAAGCGGATGGTCGAGGAAGGCCTGTTCGAACGTTTCCCTTGCGATGCCGTCTACGGCCTGCACAACATGCCGGGTCTTGATGTGGACGAGATGGCCGTGGTCGAGGGCCCGCAGCTTGCCTCTTCCGACAGCTGGAAACTGACCTTTCGCGGTGTCGGGACCCATGGCGCCAAACCGCATCTGGGCAAGGACCCGGTCACGGCCGCCGGCACCTTTCTCGCCTCGCTGCAGACGATCGTCGGGCGGGTGGTCGATCCGCTGCAGCCGGCCGTGGTCAGCGCCTGTTCCGTCCAGGCGGGCGATCCGAAGGCGTTGAACGTGATCCCCGATTTCGTCGAGATCGGCGGCACGGCCAGGGCCTATACGCCGCAGGTTCGCGACCAGCTGGAACAGGAAATCGGCCGCTTGGCGAAGGGCACGGCACAGATGTACGGCATCGAGGCGTACTACGAATTCATTCGCCGCATTCCGCCCGTGGTCAACGACGCCGACGCCACTGCCCGCGCGCTTGGCGCCGCCAGGGCCGTGTTCGGTGAAAAGACACGCACCGCCTTCCCACCCTCGACGGCCGGCGACGACTTTGCCTTTTTCGCCGGCGAGGCTCCCGGCTGCTATGTCTGGCTCGGCAACGGTCCCGCGATCGACGGGGCGCTGCATCACAATACCGGATACGACTTCAACGATGCGGCGATCGGCCCGGGCGTCCGCTTCTGGGTGGAACTGGTTGAACAGGAGCTGAAGGGCGGCTGAACCGACCTTCCGGAGGCGTGTGCAGGTCAGGCCGGTCCGAGCACCGGCGTCTCCAGCAGCTTGCCCTCGGCGATATCGGCGATGCCCCTATCCGTCTGGTGCGGGCCGGCATTGCAGGCAAGCGTCGCGCCGAAACACGCCTTGAAGGCGAGATAGGGTGGTTCCCAGTCGACAACCCGGTCCATCGCGGCTCGCAGCTCGGCAAATGCGTGCGCGACATCACGCAGGGGCACATCGGAGACCAGCCCTGACAGGGGCAAAGGCAGCAATGCCAGGACCTCGCCATCGACAACGACCGCCATCCCGCCGCCGGCCTCGGTAACCGCGTTGGCGGCGACCGCCATGTCCTCTTCATTGCCGCCGAAGACGGTCAGGTTATGGCTGTCGTGGGACACGGAGGTCGCAAAAGCGCCGCGCCAGCGACCCCATTCGCGAAGATAGCCGACCCGCGGCACAGGTTCGGCATGGCCATGGCGGTGGATGACGGCGATCAGCGTGCTGCCGGGCGGCGGCACGACAAAACCATCCTCGACCTCACTCTCCGCCTCGCCCCAGGCGGTGAACCTTGGCCGGTCGATCGTGGCAACGCGGACGCGGCTGCCTTGAGCGGGAACACGAAACTGCTCGGCGGTCAGGGACCCGAGCTTCATCGAGCCGGTGAGGCCGCGCATGTCGATCGGCGCAAGCGCCGTCAGCATCTCGCCGTCGCGCGAGACCGGTTCCCCGCCAACCAGGACGTGGCGGGTGCGAAAATCCGTAAGGTTGTCGAAGACGACGAGATCGGCCCTGCGTCCCGCCGCGATCAGCCCGAGATCATTGCGTCCCAGACGCCTCGCTGCGTTGAACGTCGCCGCCTGCAGGGCCCATTCCGCCGGCAGGCCGTAGCGCACGAGGCGACGCACCACGTCATCGAGCCCGCCGCCGTTGAAAAGATCGTCGGGGAAGACGTCGTCGGTGCAGAGCGTCACCGTCTGGGGCAGATGCCCAAGCGTATTCAGCGCTCCGACGAATTCCGGCAGCAGATAGTCATGCGATCCGCGCAATTCGATCGTCAGCCCTGCCTGCAGCTTTGCCATCAGATCGTCGGCCGAGACGAGTTCATGATCCGAGGTCACTCCTGCAGCCATGAAGGCGGTGAGATCGGCGCCATCGAGACTGCGGGCATGGCCGCAGATCAGCTTGCCGGCGGAAAGACCCGCCTGCACGATGGCGCTCATCCGCGGATCGCGGTCGATCACACCGCGCATGTTCATCACCTCGGCGATGCCGCCGATCTCCGGCCAGGACAGCATCTCGGCCATCACGCCGGCATCGAAATCCGCCCCGTTCAGCTCATAGCCCGGGGCCGACGGCACGCAGGACGGGGCCAGCAGGATCATGCGCAGCGGCAGTGCCCTTGCCGCGTCCCGCGCATAGCGCACGCCGTCGAGCCCATGCACATTGCCGAATTCATGCGGATCCCAGACCACGGTCGTGACCCCGCGCGCCAACACCGCCTCGGCATAGGTGAACGGCGTCACCATAGAGCTTTCGACATGCATATGCGTGTCGATCAGGCCCGGCGTGACGAAAGCGCCGGCAGCGTCGATGGTCTCTGACGCATCGGTGCGCGTGCCACGCGGGTGGACACTGGCGATCAGCGGGCCGGTCAGGCCGATATCGACGTCGCGATGCTCGCCGGTCACCATGTCGACCAAAATACCGTTGACGATCAGCCGGTCGAACGGTGCATCGCCGCGGGCGGCCGCGACGGCGCGGCTGCGCAGATCGGCATCGTCGAGATCATGCGGCTTGGCTGCCCTGTCGATCCCGCTCATCGCCCGGCCTCCGTCAGGAGCGAGGACAGGACGATATCCTTGATCGCGCCCGCGTCACAGTCCGACGCGAAGGCCGCATTGAAGGTGCCGTGCGTTTCGCGTGTCTCGACGACGGTGCGGCCGCGGGTCAGCGCGCTGCCGCATTCCATGTCGATGCGGGCATCGGTGAAGGTGACGAGATCGGGGCGCACGAAGGCGGCGGCGGCCGCAGGATCATAGAGTGCCATGGTCGGTCGTCCCCTGCTGACGGCGATGTCGATGAAGCCTGCCAGCATGTCGGCCAGAAGTGCGGCATTGGCGCCGCCAGCCGCGCGAATTGGCGCGACCGCCTCAGGGCCCGCCTGAACCTTTCGGCAGAAGTCGAGATCGACCATCTTCAGCCCCACACCATGCGCCAGAACGATGGCCACCGCTTCAGGATCCGCCAGCGCATTGAATTCAGCAGATGCCGTGTGATTGCCACGTGTCAGGGCACCGCCCATCCAGGTCAGATCATCGATCCGTGTTGCCAGATCCGGTCGTGCCAGCACCAGTGCCGCAAGATTGGTAAGCGGCCCGAGCGCCAGGATGCGACGCGGCGCAGGTGCTGTCTCCAGCCAGTGGACAAGCGCTGCGAAAGCCGGTTTGCCCTCCAGCACCCGATCCTGCGGCACGGTCAGGCCGGTGGTCGGAATGCCGGTTTCACCGAGGATCGCCTGCGCTGTTTCGAGCGCCCCCATGACCGGTTGCGCGCGACCGATATGGATCGGGAAAGCCCATCCGAATGCCCGGGCAGCACCAGCCGCATTGCGCCGCACCTGCTCGAGCGGCGTATTGCCGAAGACCAGGCACAGGCCGTCGATCTCGAGGCTTGCCTGCCTGACGACGAGGACGGCTGCGATGTCGTCGAAGCCCATGTCGGTATCGATCCAGACACCCATGCCGGTCACCCGAACCGGTGGAGTACGGCAGCGCCGGCGACCGGCAGATCGAAGCGGACCTCGCTGCCAATCGAATGCACCGGGGCTGCGGCGTCGACTTCTGCCTTGACCATGCCGAACGGTGCCTCGATCACATATTCGCGGGAATTGCCGGCAAACGAGACGCCGCGCACGAGGCCCGTCAGCGGTCCCGATCCGAGCGGAACGGCACGCGGCCGCCAGGCAAGACCTCCGGCGTCCGGCACTGTTCCGGACACGTCGATCGCGGTATTTCCGGCAACCAGCCGACCGTCCTTCAGCGGAAAGATATTTTCGAAGCCGACGAAATCGGCAACGAAGCTGGAGACCGGATGATTGTAGATCTCTTCCGGCGTACCGATCTGCTCGATCGCGCCGCCGCGCATGACGACGATCCGGTCGGCGAGTGCCAGCGCCTCGATCTGGTCATGGGTGACGAAGATCATCGTCACGCCGCTTTCCTTCTGCACCCGCTGCAATTCGGTGCGCATTTCCAGGCGCAGGCGCGCATCCAGGTTGGAGAGCGGTTCGTCGAGCATCAGCACCTTCGGCTGCATGACGAGCGAGCGGGCAAGCGCCACGCGCTGCTGCTGGCCCCCGGACAGATCCGGCGTTTTGCGACCGGCAAATTCCAGCAGGCCGACGGTCTTCAACCCACCCTCGACCGTGCGGCGCAGTTCGTCGCCGCGCATGCCCTGCAGCTTCAGGCCAAAGGCGACATTGTCGAACACCGTCAGGTGCGGGAACAGGGCGTAGGACTGGAAGACGAGGCCGATTTCGCGCTTGTTGGCCGCAAGCTTGGTGATGTCGCGTCCATCGAGGGTGATCCGCCCCCCACCGACCGACATCAGGCCGGCAATCGCCCGCATGGTCGTGGTCTTGCCGCAGCCGGACGGACCGAGCAGTGCCAGAAGCTCGCCCTTGCGGATTGCAAGATCGAGATCCTTCACCGCCGGGGTACGGCCATAGGCCAGCGTCAGCTTGTCGAGCGTGAGATAGGTTTGGTCAGACATAGCGGGAGAACCCCAGGAAACGTTCGGCAGCAAAGACGATGCCGATGGAAAGGAAGGCCAGAAGCGAGGACAGCGCTGCGATCGAGGGATCGAAGACGATCTCCATATAGCCGAGCATGTCGATCGGCAGGGTCCGGACGCCGGGGCCGGACAGGAAGAGCGAGACCGGCACCTGGTTGAAGCTCGTCACGAAGCCGAGGATGAAGGCCGAGAGGATGCCGCCGCGGATATTGGGCAGCACCACGCGGAAGAAGGCGCCGATCCGCGACGAGCCAAGCAGAACCGCGGCCTCCTCCATGTCGGAGCGCAGATTGGCAAGGCTCGCCGACACCACGCGCACCGCATAGGGCAGGACCAGCGCGGTATGGGCACAGAACAGCGCGAGCGTGATCGACAGGCCGACCGGAATGACAAAATAGCGCAGCAGCGCCAGACCGACGATGATGCCCGGCACGATGATCGGCATGGAGACGAGGAAGCGCACCGTCTCCGACCCCGGCAGCCTGTAGCGCGACATGGCATAGGCAGCGGGTATGCCGAGGATGAGGGCCGCGAAGGTGCCGCCGATCGCCAGGAACATGGAAACGGCGAAACTGGCGCGGAAGCTTTCGACCTGGAAGACCTTGACGATCCACTTGAACGAAAAGCCCTGCGGCGGGAAGGCCAGCGTATCGCCGGCCGAGAACGAGGCGGCGACGATGATGATGAACGGGCCGATGAGAAACAGCAGCACGAGGGCGAGCGTGATCGGGGCGAACAGCCTGGAGGTCATTTGGCGCTCCTTGCCGTTGCGAGACGCCGCAGCAGGATGTTGGCGGCAAAGCTCATGACGATCAGGATGAAGGCGATGACGCTGGCCGAGACGAAATTGTTGGTGACGGTGACCTGCTGGTAGAGCAGCGTCTCCAGCATCAGAACCTTGGAACCGCCGAGAATGGCGGGCGTGATATAGGCGGTCATCGAACCGGTGAACACCAGCGTGCCGCCGACCACCAGTCCCTCGCGGGTGAGCGGCAGGATGACCTTGGTGAACACCTGGAACCAGTTGGCGCCGAGCACGCGCGCCGCCGGCACGGCATCCTTCGGCAGGTTTTCCAGCGCACTGATCAGGGAGATGACCATCAGCGGCAGAAACAGCTGCAGGAGGCCGATGAAGACGGCGGTCTCGGAAAAGAGAATGCGCACGGGTTCATCCGTCAGGCCGACCATCTGCAGTGCCTGGTTGATGATGCCGGTGCGTCCGAGAATGACGATCCAGGCATAGGTGCGCGCGACGGGCGAGATCATCAGCGGCAAGACGACGAGACCGATCATCCGGCCCTTGGCCGTTGGCGGCAGGGATATGATGGCATAGGCCGTCGCATAGCCGATGACGGCGGCACTGGCCGTCACGAGCACCCCGAGCTTCAGCGTGCGCAGGAAGACGGTGCGGTTCAGCGAGGACGAGAAGAAATCGACATAGGCGGAGATCGTCCACTGGTCGGCATGACGAAAGCCCTCCGACAGCAGCAGAACGACCGGCAGCAGAAAGACGACGCTGGCGAACACCGCAGCCGGGAGAGCAAGGGCGAGTGCTTCTGCCCTGTTCTGGAACATGATCGGCGGATCCTGTGGCTATGCAGCAGTTTAAGAAAACGAGGCGCGGCCGCCAAGTTGGGGGGTAGTACGACCGCGCCCCGCCCAGCCTTTGGGAGGCTTTCGGGACCGGTCGGCCTTACTGGCCGACCTTGGAATTCCATTCGGTGAGCCATCCGTCGCGCTTGTCCAGCGCCACATCGGACGGGATCAGGGTCAGGCTCTTGGCGGTGTCCTCGCCGTAGGTGATGTTGTTGGCGACCTCATCGGACACCTTCACCTCGGCGTTCGCCGGGCTGTCGACCAGCTTATCGGCAAGCTTCGTCTGGACATCGGTGGAGAGCCAGAAGTCCATGAACTGCAGCGCCAGGTCCTGGTTCTTCGAATTCTTGGTCAGCACCATGACGTTCATGCCGCCGGTCTGGCCTTCCTTCGGCGTGGCCCAGGCGATCGGCATGTCGAGCTTGGTGAACGGCGCCCAGGCGAAGCGGCCGATCGGGGCTGCCCAGATCTCTTCCTGCTGCATCAGCTGCACCAGCTGCGAGGACTTGACGTAGAAGGTGACGATGTCGTCCTTGTTCTTGCCGATGGCCTCGATCGGCGCCTTCAGGTCGGGGGCATCCGAGCCGAGCGCCTTGCCGAGCATGTAGAGCGCCGGCGGGCCCTGGTTGGTGGTGACGTTCGGCCAAGCGATATGGCCGACATATTCCGGCTTCAACAGATCGGCCCAGCTGTCGATCTTCATCTTGTCCGAGCGGTAGGCGATCGAGGTCGAATAGAAGGTGTAGCCGACGCTCATGCCGTCGCCGTTCGGATCCTTGGCGATGTCGTAGAGCTTGTCGAAATTGGAAAGCTTGGAGGTGTCGACCTTGTCAATCAGCCCCTTGCGCGACGCAGAAAGCGCGTCGGCCATCGAGACGACCGCCATGTCGACCACCGGATTGGCTTTGTTCTCTTCCATCTTGGCGAGACGCTCTACGCTGTTACCGGTCTCGACGACGAGCTTGCAGCCGCACATCTTCTCGAAGGGGTCGTAGACGATGGTCTTGAAGTCGTCCTGAGCGAAGGCATAGACGGAGATCGTCAGCGTCTTGTCGTCGGCATGGGCGAGACCCGTGCTCAGCAGCAGGGCGGCAGCCGAGGCCAGCATTTTCGTCTTCATGGGGCATTCCTTTCAGAAGGTTGGCGGCGCGATGAGGAAGCTGCGACGGCGGCCGAAGTTTGCCGGGCGATCAGGGTCATCGGCACGCGGCCGGCCCCTGCGACCGCCACGGCACGGCCTGTCGGAGGGATCTGTTGCGGAGCCGTTTCGGCGATCATGTCGGCCAGCGCCTGCACAGCCAGTTCGGCAATCGTCGCCAGGTCCTGCCGTACGGTCGTCAGGCTCGGCGTCACTGCCGTCGACCAGACGAGATCGTCAAAACCGGTCACGCTCACATCCTCCGGCACGCGGATGCCGGCGCGCTGCAGTTCGGTGAGCGCGCGCAGGGCCTGAAGGTCGGAGACCGCGGCAAAGGCGGTAAAGCCGCGATCGACAAGGGCCTCCAGTCCGAGCGGACATCCCTGCCCTGCCTGGCGTTCGATGGTCTCGACCCAGAGCACCTCGACGCGCACCTGTCTGGAAAGGCCCGATTTCATGCCGCCGATGCGGTCGTTCTGCACGTTCGAGCGCGCATTGGTACCGATCAGCACGATGTCGCGATGACCGAGACCGGCCAGATGTTCGGCAACCAGCTGGCCGCCCTGCCAGTGATCGGCAGACACCGTGTTTCCCGGGGTGGAGGGACTGTCAATGACGGCAACCGGGCAGCCCAGATCGGCGATGCGGGTGCCAAGGCGCGGCACGACGACGATGCCGTCCACATCCCGCTCCAGCAGGCGGTTGATCGCCTCGGTCTGCCTTGCGGTTTCACCGCGGCTGTCGGCGATCAGCACGCCGTATCCGGCTTCGCTCGCGGCATTCTCGATAGCCTGAGCGATCTGCGGGAAAAGCGGATTGGCGATATCCGGCAGAACGAGGCCCAGGACCTGGGTGCGACCGGTGCGCAGGGCGCGACCTGCAAGGCTCGGCGTGTAGCCGATCTCGGCGGCCTTCGCCCTGATCCTGTCGGCGAGTTCGGCGGAGACCCGTCCCTTGCCCGACAGCGCATTGGAAACCGTCGCCGAGGAGACCCCGAGCGAAGTTGCAATCTGACTAAGTGTCGAACCGGGCCGGTTGGCAGCCATGCGATGCCTGCGTGATTAAACGATTAATCAACGCTAGCGTCTTTCGTCGGCTTTGTCCAATCGTTTTACCGAGCCCCTGCCCGGCAACGATCGACACGCCCGGATACCAGCCGGCAGTGAAGGGGCATGGGGGCACATTGGCACGGGCGGGGAAGCGTCGGGCGGTCACGCAACCGGCGGCGCACACCCGATCTATAATTTTCTAGCATAACGTTATTGCAATCAACATTAATTGCATCCTATTAAAATTCCTGCTTCGCTTTATTCGATGCGAACGCGCACTATATCGCCATAGCAGTTGGACTTCCGACCTCGTCAAAGAGCCCCGGCAGCCCCTCCACCCCGACCCTGTCAGGAGGCTTCATGACCCAGCACTGTCCACCGCGCCTAACCAGGCGCTCCTTCCTCTCCACGATGTCGGCGGCATTGCTGGCCGGCACTGCGGGTCCCGCACTCGCCCGCGACTATCCCGGGGGCACCCTGCCCTGGAACGCCTATTCCTCCGAGCCACCAACCCAGATCGTGCCCGGCGGCTGGAAATTCTTCACCCCCGCCGAGGCCGCGACCGTCGAGGCCATCGTCGATCGGCTGATCCCCGAAGACGATCTTTCGGTGGGTGGCAAGGACGCCGGCTGTGCGGTCTATATCGATCGCCAGCTGACGACATTCTACGGCAGCTCGGACCGCCTCTACATGCAGGGACCGTTCAAGCCCGGCCTGCCGACGCAGGGATACCAGGGCGAGTGGACCAATGCCGAGCGCTATCGCCGCGGTCTCGGCGCCATCGCCAAATATCTGAACGCCAACAAGTCCGGCGCAACCTTCGCCTCTCTGTCCGACGAGGACAAGGATGCCTTCCTCAAGGACATGGAAGCCGGCAAGGTCGAACTTCCGGATGACGTGGATGCCAAGGCCTTCTTTGCGCTGATCCTCGGCAACACCATGGAAGGCTTCTTCGCCGACCCGGTCTATGGCGGCAACAAGGACATGGCGTCCTGGAAGATGCTGGGCTTCCCCGGAGCTCGGTACGATTACCGCGAATATGTTTCCAAGCACAACCAGCCCTTCCCGCTGCCTCCGGTTTCGATCGCTGGCGCGATGAACTGGAAAGCGAAGTAAAGAGCAAACCATGACAAAAATTCTTCCCCACAAGGACGTCGTGATCATCGGTCTCGGCTGGTCCGGTTCCATCATCGCCAATGAACTGACGGACGAGGGCCTCGACGTCGTCGCCATCGAGCGCGGCCCCTGGCGCGACACCGGCACCGATTTCAATATCGGCTACATCCAGGACGAACTGCGCTACGCCATTCGCCGCGACCTGTTCCTGCAGCCGCGCGTCGAAGCCATGACGATGCGCAACAATGACGGACAGTCGGCGCTGCCGATCCGCGAATACAACTCCTTCCTGCCGGGCAATGGTGTCGGTGGCGCTGGCGTCCACTGGAACGGCCAGACCTGGCGCTTCTGGGACAGCGACTTCCAGATCAACAAGCACCTGACGGAACGTTATGGCGCGCAGAAATTCGACGGTCTGACGCTGCAGGACTGGGGCGTCACCGCCCAGGAAATGGAAAAATCCTACGACAAGTTCGAATATCTTGCCGGCATTTCCGGCAAGGCCGGCAATGTCAACGGCCAGATCCAGGAGGGCGGCAACCCGTTCGAGGATCCCCGCTCGCGCGACTACCCGCTGCCCCCGATGGAAATGACCTACGGCCCGACCAAGTTCGCCGAAGTCACCAAGGGCATGGGCCTGCACCCCTTCCCCTGTCCTTCCGGCAACCTGTCGAAGGACTATGTCAATCCGCTGGGTGTCGCCATGGGCCAGTGCACCATGTGTGGCTTCTGCGAGCGTTTCGGCTGCGCCAACTATTCGAAGTCCTCCGCCCAGACGACCGTGCTGCCGGTTCTGATGAAGAAAAAGAACTTCGAGGCGCGCACGCTTTGCGAAGTGCTGCACATCGACAAGGACGCGTCCGGCAAGATGGCCAAGGGCGTGACCTATGTCGACAGCTCGGACGAGGTCTGTTTCCAGCCGGCGGACCTGGTGGTCGTCACCGCCTATGCGCTGCACAATGCCCGCCTGATGATGCTCTCCGGAATCGGCCAGGTTTATGATCCGAACACCGGCGAAGGCACGATCGGCCGCAACTACTGCTACCAGACCAATGCCGGCGCGCGAGTCTATTTCGACGACGAGAACTTCAACCCGTTCATCGCCGCCGGTGCGCTCGGCATGACCTGTGATGACTATAACGGCGACGCCTTCGACCATAGCGATGTCGACTTCGTCGGCGGCGCCGGCATCAACTGCGTGCCCTCGAGCGGCCGGCCGATCCAGTCTCGTCCGACACCGCCCGGCACACCGGCCTGGGGAAAGGACTGGAAGAAAGCCACGGCCGAGACCTACAAGAGCTCGCTGGCCTTCGGCTCGCAGGGGTCGAGCTATCCGGTCGCCGGCAACCACCTCGATCTCGATCCGACCTACAAGGACCGCTTCGGGCGTCCGCTGCTGCGCATCACCTTCGACTTCCCGGACAACGACCTGCGCATGTCGCATTTCGTCTCCGACCGCATGGAAGATATCGCCAAGGCCATGGGGGGCCGCGAGCATACCGTCAGCCGCGCCAAGAAGGGCTGGAACTCGGCCGTCTACCAGAGCACGCACAATACCGGTGGCGTGATCATGGGCACGGATCCGAAGAAGAGTGCGCTCAACAAGTATCTGCAGAGCTGGGAGGCGCACAATGTCTTCGTCGTCGGTGCGTCGGCCTTCGCCCACAATGCCGGCAAGAACCCGACCGGCACGGTCGGCGGTCTCGCCTTCTGGGCTGCGGACGCGATCCGCAACCAGTATCTTCGCAACCCCGGTGTAGGTCTGGTGTCCGCATGAAAACGCTTCGCACTTTCCTGGCGTTTGGCGCCTTTACTCTCGTCGCAACGGGTGCGGCCTACGCCGGCGACGCCGACCAGGGCAACGACATCATCGACGGCCGCTACCAGGCGGTCCTCGGCGACTGTCAGGCCTGCCACACCAAGCCGGGCGGCGAGCCCTTTGCCGGCGGCGCGCCGCTGGAAACGCCTTTCGGCACGCTGGTCCCGCCGAACATCACCCCCGATGCCGAGACCGGCATCGGCAACTGGTCGCAAGCCGACTTCCACAAGATGATGAAGACAGGCATCGGTCATGACGGCATCCGCCTCTACCCGGCCATGCCCTATCCGGCCTACACCAAGATGTCGGATGACGATATCGATCACCTGTGGCGCTACATGACCACGATCGAGCCGGTGCACAACGACGTCGAGGCCAACCAGCTGCCCTTCCCGTTCAACATCCGTCTGGCCATGCTCGGCTGGAACATGCTGAACTTCAAGGAAGGCGGCTTCAAGCCGGACCCCAACCAGTCAGCCGAATGGAACCGCGGGGCCTATATCGTCCAGGGCGCCGGTCACTGCGCCACCTGTCACTCGCCGAAGTCCTTCCTCGGCGCCGACAAGGACAGCGAATTCCTGCAGGGTGCTTCGCTGCAGGGCTGGTATGCGCCCAACATCACCGGCAACGGCTATGACGGCATTGGCAGCTGGAGTGATGATGATCTGGTCCAGTACCTGAAGACTGGCGTCAACGGCCATACCATGGCGTCAGGCCCGATGGCCGAGGCCGTCGAAAACTCGACCTCGCTGATGAATGACGGCGACCTGAAGGCGATCGCCGTCTACCTGAAGAGTCTTGGCAACAAGGATGCGAAGAAGCCTGAGCCGATCAAGGCCGACGACAGCCACATGACGGCGGGCCTTGCCATCTATCAGGCCAATTGCTCGGCCTGCCATGGCGCGGACGGCAAGGGTGCCAACCAGCTCTTCCCGTCGCTAGCCGGCAATTCCATCGTCCAGCAGAAAAGCGCTGAAACGCTGGCTCATCTGGTGCTGGCCGGCAGCCAGGCCGTCCACACGAAGGGCGCTCCGACCACGCCGGCCATGCCGTCGCTGGCCTGGCGCTTGAAGGATGACGACGTGGCAAACGTGCTCACCTATATCCGCAACAGCTGGGGTAATGCCGCACCGGCCGTCGATGTGAGCACTGTTGCTGACGTGCGCCAGCCGGACTGAGACAACACGCGCTGCCGGAACGCCTATGGTCTCCGGCAGATATCTTCGACCTTCAATGGGGGCGGATTTCCGCCCCCGTTTGCGTCTGACGCCACCCTCGGCACGTCCAGGGATTGCTGCCGCAACGGTCCTCTGTGGCATCGTTTGCCGGGACTGACATCTGCCTGTCATCTGCTCCGGCTAGAGAGATTGCACGCGCGTGCAACACTCCTGACGACCCATTTCTAGAGGGCTGATGATGACCATCCTCAAAAATTCCGTTTCGATTGCATTTACCGTCGTATTGCTGGCGGGCACCGCCTGCAGCGCCTTCGCCAGGGACGTAACCGTCAAGGTCTGGGCCGGCGGCACCAGCGAATCCTCCATGTACCGCATCGACGCCATCAAGATGGCGGCCGATATCCTCAGCCGCGAAGCGGCGGTGCGCGGTGACGACCTGAAGGTCAATGTCGAAGGGCAGACATGGACCGGCTGGGACGACTTCAAGCAGGCGGTGACGCTTGCAGCCGAATCCAACACCGCGCCGAACATCATCGTCTCGGGCCATGAAGACATCGGCCCGTGGTCGAAGTCCGGCCTGCTGCGTCCGATCGAGGACTATGTCGACCTCGATGCCTGGCCGCTCAACCAGATCTATTCTAACCTGCTGGATGTCGCGACCTTCGATGGCAAGCTCTGGGGCATTCCGGAAGATGCCGAGGCCCGTCCCTTCTACTTCTCCAAGCCGCATCTGAAAGCGATCGGCTATACCGACGAACAGATCGAAGCCCTGCCGGAAAAGGTCGAAAGCGGCGAATACACGCTGTATTCGATGCTCGACGACGTGAAGAAGATGCAGGACAAGGGCGTTGTCGAAAACGGCATGGGCTTCATGCCGCGTCCGGTCAACGGCACCGATTACTGGCAGTTCTACCAGAGCTTCGGCGGCGAGATGACCGACAAGGAGACCGGCAAGCTGCTGCTCGACAAGCAGGCCTTGACCGACATGTACCAGTTCTTCGTCGATGCGGTCGACAAGGGTGTCGTGCCCTCGACCTATCTCGGAACCGCCTGGGACAGCTGGCATGACGCCGTCGCCCACGACAAGGCCGGCGCCTGGCATGGTGGCACCTGGCATAAGGCCGAGTGGGAAACCAAATGGGGCCTGAAGGATTTCTTCGGCCAGATCGAGCCGACCCTGATCCCGGCCGGCAACGCGCGCGGTCGCGCCAATACGATCACCCATCCGCTGGTCTACCTGCTGTCCACCACAGGCAGTGACGACGATGCGACAATCGCAGCTGAACTGATCTCGATTGCTTCCGAGCCGCGCATCAACGCACTGCACGCCGTAAAGTCTGGCCACCTGGCAATCGGCGAAGCCGAAGCCGGCGTTCCGCTCTATGCCAATGACCGCTGGACGACGATCGCGACGGAGGAATTCCTGCCGCACGCCAATTCGATCCCCAACGATCCCGATTTCGGCGTCGTCTGGAAGGCGATGTACAAGGGGCTCGAGGCTTCCTGGACCAAGTCGTCTTCCGTCGCCGATGCCGTCGACGGGGTCGAGACCGAAGTCAGGACGACGCTCGGCGACAAGGTCGTCATTCGCTGATTTCAGGCTTCAGACACCGGGTGGGACGATCGTTCCGCCCGGCGCTTCTTCCAGTGCCAATGTCGAGACATTCCGATGCGCATGCGATCCTATCTGATCGGCTTTGCCTTTCTCAGCCCGGCCCTTGTCGTGCTGATCGCCTTCTTTTTGACGCCCGTCGTGCTGACGGCGATCTTCGCCTTTACCAATATGAGCACCTCGACCGGTATCAGCGGCGGCGCCTATGTGATCACCGGCAATCTGCTGACCCATCTGAAGGATGAGGGCGTCCCGCCGAAGATCGCCGACGCCCTGTCGAAGACCAGCTTCAGCGTCGATCCGGAGACGCTTGCCAGGGCGAAGGCTGCCGGTACCGACCCGCAATTTCTGGCGGAAATCGAAAAGCAGTTCTCGGGCAGGACCTTCGACGATGCCCGCAGCTTTGAGCGCGAACTGAAGGGGCTGCGCCACCGTCCACGTGCCATCCGCGACCTCAAGCTTGCCGCCGGCCAGTTCGAGCTGTCGATCCTCAATGCGCGGTTTGCAACAGCGGCCGAGGCGCGCAACGCCATCGACACCTTCCTGCCCTCGGTGCCGGCCGAAACGGTCGATCAGATTGTCCAGGCAAGCTACACCGGCTGGCGCTGGACCACGGCCAATTTCGGCCAGCTGTTTGCCAACCCGGATACCTGGCGGATCGTCCTCAACACGATCTTCTACGTCGCAACCACCCTGTCCTTCACCGTCTTTATCGGTCTCTTCCTCGCCATCACCACCTTCTACCTGCCAACGAGCGTGGCAACAGCCTTCAGCATGCTTTGGCTGCTGCCGCGGCTGACACCGATCGTGCTCTACGCGGTCATGTGGAAGTGGTTCACCTGGGATGGCGGTTTCGTCTACACGGCCGCCAAGGCGCTGGGCCTGCCTGCCTTCAACTACATGAAGGGGTCGGTGCCGACGGCCTGGACGGTTGTCATCCTGATCAACGGCTTTATCGGCGCCGCCTTCTCGATGATCCTGTTTTCCGGGGCCCTGAAGGCCATTCCGGTGCAACAGCTCTGGGCCAGCGAAGTCGACGGCGCCAGCCGCTGGCAGCAGATCCGCTACATCATCCTGCCGCATCTGCGCTGGCCGATCCTGTTCGTCACCAGCTACCAGACGCTGTCGCTGCTCTCGTCCTACGAACAGATCTGGCTCACCACCAATGGCGGACCCGGGCGCACCACCATGGTCTGGGCGCTGGAGGCCTTCAACACGGCGCTCAACAACTACACCGGCAACCTGCAATACGGGCTGGGAGCCGCCATGGCGCTGGTCCTTGTGATCGTCGGCGTGACGCTGTCGATCGTCTACCTCAGGCTGTTCCGCTTTGACGAGTTGCTCAGCCGACCGAAGATCGAGTTTTGAGCCCCGTCATGACCCGCAACTTCTCCAGATTGCCCTTGATCCTGTTGCTGCTCATCATGAGTGCGCCGATCATCATCATGTATGCCTTCCTGCTGATCGACACGGTGACCAATTCGCCGCCCGGCTCGGCGATCCCGAACGCGTTCACCCTGTCGCATTGGCGCTTTCTCTACGATCCCGGCGCCACCGGCGACATCTGGGGCCCGACCCTGACGACGATCCTTTTTACCGCCAGCATCGTCGCGATCGTGCTCTGCATCGCCTCGACCGCCGGCTATGCGCTGTCGCGGCTGAACATGCCCTTCCGCCGATTTTTCCTGGCCGGCGTGCTCGTCATGCATGCCTTTCCACTGGTGACGCTGATCATCGGCGTGTTTCTCGTGCTGCAGTTCATCGGCCTCTACAACACGCTCACCGGCGTCGTTCTGGTAAAGGCGGGGCTGATGCTGCCCTTCGGCATCTGGATCATGAAGGGCTTCTACGACACCGTGCCCTGGGAGATCGAGATGGCCGGCGTGCAGGACGGGGCGAGCCGTTTCACGGTCTGGCGCCGGCTGATCCTGCCGCAGGTCAAGCCCGGTCTCTTCGCCCTGGCGCTGTTTGCCGCAATCGATGCCTGGGGCGAATACATGCTGCCGCGCATCCTCGCGCCGTCCTCGAATTTCGAAGTCCTGTCGATGTATCTCAACACCGTCTCGGATCCCGATTCAACCACCTACAACTTCAATCTCTTCAAGTCGGTCGGGCTGTTCTACACCCTGCCCATCCTGGCGCTCTACGCGATCTTCCGCGACCGGCTGATGACCATTTTCGGCGGAGGCACGAAAGGCTGATGCAAATCGCACTCAAGGATTTCACCAAGAGTTTCGACGGCCATACCGTCATCGATCGCATGAACCTCACCATTGAGGACGGCGAGATGCTGGCCCTGCTCGGGCCCTCGGGCTGCGGCAAGTCGACGACGCTGTTTGCCATATGCGGCATTCACCGGATCAATGGCGGGCAGATCCTGTTCGGCGACCGCGATGTCAGCCACCTGCCGAGCCAGAAGCGCAATGTCGGCGTCGTTTTCCAGAACTATGCGCTCTATCCGCATATGAGCGTCTACGATAATATCGCCTTTCCGCTGACGATCAAACGCACCGGCAAGACGGAGATCGACCGCCAGGTGCGCGAGATCGCCGAAATGACCCATATCGAGGAACTGCTGGCGCGCCGGCCGGCCCAGCTCTCCGGCGGCCAGCAACAACGGGTGGCGCTTGCCCGCGCGCTGGTGCGCAAGCCCGATGTGCTGCTGCTCGACGAGCCGCTTGCCAATCTCGACGCCAAGCTGCGGCTGGAGATGCGCTCGGAAATCCGCCGCATCCAGCTGGAGACCGGTATCACTGCGGTGCTCGTCACCCACGACCAGGTCGAGGCGATGTCGATGTGCGACCGGATCGCCATCATGAGCAGGGGTGAGATCCTGCAGGTGGCAACGCCGACCGACATGTACCGGGCACCGGAGACCCGCTTCGTCGCGGGCTTTCTCGGCAATCCGCCGATCGTCTTCGTCGACGGCAGGGTGGGCGGCGGCAGGACATTGCAGACCGAGCGTGGGCTTAGACTTCCCCTGCCCTCGCGGCTCGAAGGCCTGCCAGAGGGACAGCCGATCAGCCTCGGCATCCGCCCGGAGCATATAGGCGCCGGCGGCGATGCCGAGATCACCGGCAAGGTCGTCTTCGTCGAACCGCAGGGACGCGAAACGCTGTTCGACATCGAGATCGCCAAGGGCACGGCCCTGCGCTCGATCCAGCCGGCGCGCGACGACATCCGGCTTGGCGACGCGGTGACCTGGTCGATCGACCGCGACCGTTTGCTCGCCTTCGGCGCCGATGGGAAAGCCCTTTGAGGATCTGACGACAATGCGCAATTCGATTGCCTGGCCGCATCGGCCCGACCACCGCCCGCTGACGATCGCCCATCGCGGCGCCAGCGCCCACGCCGCCGAAAACACCCTTGCGGCCTTCCGCACAGCAGCCCTGCTGGGCGCCGACATGTGGGAGATCGACGTGCAGCTGACGCAAGACGGCGTTCCGGTTGTCTCGCATGATGCGGGCCTCGGCCGCGCTGTCGGCATCGACCGCGACATTGCCGACCTGACCTTGCCCGAGATGAAGGCGCTGGCGCCCGACATTCCGAGCCTTGCCGAGACCGTGGCGCTCGCAAAGGCGCTCGGCCAGAGCCTCTATGTCGAGCTCAAGGCCGACGGGTCCGGTGTGATCGCCGCCGCCCTGTTGCACGAAATGCGGCTCGAGCGGGCAGCATTGGGCAGTTTCAAGCATGCAGAGATTGCCGCCCTGAAAGCCGTCGACTGCCCCTATCCGCTGGCCGTTCTGGTGCCCCTCGACGCCAACCCGTTCCAACTCGCCGAACAATCCGATGCCGACATCATCCACCTCTGCTGGGAACGTGGCGGGGAGCGTCCGCAGGATCTGGCAACAGATGAACTGCTTGCCGACGCCGAGAAGCGCGGCCTCGGGGTCGTTCTGTGGCACGAGGAGCGCAGAAGTGTGCTTTCCGATATTCGGGCACTGCCGGTGCTCGGCATCTGCACCAACAATCCCGAGATGATGGCCGGCACGGACAGTCTCGACATGCGGGGCATAGGGCTCGTCTGCCATCGCGGCGCCAATCACTTTGCGCCGGAAAATACGCTGGCCGCCGCAAGGCTGAGCTTCGAGCAGGGCGCACCCTATGTGGAACTCGATGTCCGCGAGACCGCCGATGGCGCGCTGGTGGTGATCCACGACGCGACGCTGGAACGCACCACGAATGGCACAGGTGCCGTGACCGACAGGACGCTCGCGCAACTGAAGACACTCGATGCGGGCTCATGGTTTTCGCCGCATTTCAAGAACGAGCGCATTCCCACGCTTAGCGAGATGATTGCCCTTGCCCAGTCCTATGGGCGCAAGCTCTATATCGAGAACAAGTCCGTCGCGCCGCGCAGGCTCGTCGAACTCGTAGACGACATGGATTTCCTCGACGACTGCTTCTTCTGGTCGGGCGATGCGAACCTGCAATCGGGCATGAGAACCGTGTCGCAGCGCGCCAGTATCAAGGCCGGCTATCGTGCCGTGGCAACGCCGGGCGATGCAGACCCATCGTTGAAGCCGTCAATCATCGAGATGACGATCGACGACTATATCGCGCACGCCCCCGACTGCCTGGCGCGCGGGCTGAAACCGATGATGCAATATTTCGGGGATGACCCCGAAGTCTTCGACAGGATCATTGCCATTGCGCCGGTGATGATCAATCTTGACCGGGCGGATCTGCTGCTGGCAGCCTTGAGACGCGCCCAACGCCAAGCGGCTTGATCGGACGACAGACCGGATGTCGAAACAGGACAGATCCCATCGCGTACCGACCGCCGATGATGTTGCAGCCCTTGCCGGTGTGTCGCGCTCTGCCGTTTCGCGCACCTTTACCGAGGGCGCCAGCGTGGCGCCGGCCACCCGCGACAAGGTGATCGACGCGGCCCGCAGCCTTGGCTACCGGGTGAATTTCCTCGCCCGCAGCCTGTCGCGGCAGCGCACCAACCTGATCGGCCTCGTCGTCTCCGAACTCGACAATCCGTTCCGCGCAGCGATGATGGACCAGATCGCGCGGCGGCTGATCGAGGAGCACTACCGCCCCTTCGTGCTGCCGACCGGTGCCGGCGGCGACACAAGGCACCTGATCGACATGATGATGCATTACAATGTCTGCGGCGCGATCGTCACCGGTGACGCGTCGCCGGCCGAGATCGCCGAGGAATGCGCCGCCTATCATGTGCCGCTGACGCTGATCAACAAGCCCGAGATCGGGCCGCATGCCGACAATGTCTCGATGGATGCGAAAAAGGCCGGACGGCTGGCGGCAGAGACATTGAGAGAAATCGGGTGCCGCACCGTTGCGATCGCCAGCCAGAGGCGCCCGTCCCACACGATCGAGCAGAGGCTGGTGAGCTTTGCCGGCCGCTGCGCCGAACTCGGCCTGGAAATCGTCGGGACGTTTCAGGGCGCGGTGCAGGATTATGACGGCGGTCGCGAGGCGGCAATCGCCTATCTCGAGGCCGGACGGATCGCCGAGGGCATGTTCTGCGCCAACGACTATATGGCGCTCGGCCTGCTCGACCACCTGCGCCGCTTTGCAAAGCTGCGCGTGCCCGAAGACCTGAAGGTGATCGCCTGCGATGACATCGCCGAATCCGCCTGGCTGAGCTATGACCTCACCACCATCCGCCAGGATCCGGCAGATCTCGCCGCCGCCGCCGTCCGATCGCTGCTGGCGCGAATCGAAACCCCGGCTTCAACCAGGAGCGCCGCTATTATCGACGTGCAACTCATGCTGCGCGGCTCCACCGGACACCCATCACAGATTTTCGGAAAGTAATCAGACATGCAGGATCAGGACATCGAGCCCGGCACCACCGCCAGGTTCGCAACCGCCAAGCGCATCATTCGCCAGGCCGGCGTGATGGCCAAGGACTATTTCGACCGCTACGACGAACTGGAGATCGAGACGAAATCCGGCCGCCAGGATGTCGTCAGCGTCGCCGACCGTGATGTCGAGGATTTCATCCGCAGGGAGATTATCGCCTCCTTCCCGCTCGACGGCCTGATCGGAGAAGAACGTGGCGCGGATGCCACCGAGACGGACTATACCTGGACGATCGACCCGATCGACGGCACCGCGGTCTTTCTGCACGGCCTGAAATCCTGGTGCGTGGCCATTGCCATCCTCAAGGAAGGCGTGCCGGTGGCAGGCCTCGTCTACGATCCCTGCGCCGACGATCTGTTTTCGGCAGCGACCGGGCACGGCGCCGAACGCAATGGACGCCCAATCGCGGTCGACAGTCAGACCCCGTTCGATGGTGGCTTTCTGGTTGTCGGCGCCAGCAAGCCCGAACAGAGCCATCATATCGGCCAGCTGATCGAGGGTATCCTGGCCGCCGGCGGCATCTTCATGCGCAATGGCTCAGCCGCCCTGACGCTCGCGCATGTCGCGGCGGGTCACTATCTCGGCTATTACGAGCCGCGGCTGTCGTCGTGGGATTGCCTGGCCGGCCTGCTGATCGTCCGGGAGGCCGGCGGCCTGGCCGACGACTTCCTCTCTGGCCGGGACATCATGGCCTCCGGGCCCGCCTTTGCAGCGGCGCCGCAGGTGCATGACCAGTTCAAGGCCCTGACGTTGCGCGGCACCTGAAGGCAAGCATGCACCTCGCAAAACACGGAGGTCATCGGCCGGCTTGATCGGCGATAGCGGGCACGGTGCCGGCAATCCAGCGCGCCGCCTCAGACGTCGCGTTTGGCAATCCAGTCATGGTCGGGGTGGTTTTCGAACCGCCATTTACGCATAGGGCCGGCCATGACGTTGAGATAGTACATCTCGTAGCCATAGGGGGCGCCGCAGGGATGGTGGCCCCTTGGCACCAGCACGACATCGCCGTCCGAGACCGCCATGGTTTCGTCCAGCGAGCCGTCTTCGGTAAACACCCGCTGCACGCCGAAGCCCTGAGCGGGATTGAGGCGATGATAATAGGTCTCTTCCAGATAGGTCATGTCCGGAAACCGGTCCTCGTCATGCCTGTGCGGCGGATAGGAAGACCAGTGGCCGGACGGCGTGAAGACCTCGGTCACCAGCAGGCTGTCGGCGACATCCCGCTCTTCCATCGCGATCGGGAAGATGTAGCGCGTATTGGTGCCCCGGCCCCGTTGCGTCAGCGCAAGGCCTTCAGGCCCGATCACCTGCGCCTCGCGGCCCGGCAAGGCTGGCGCCGTGCAGACGGCGAGCGTGCAATCCGTGGTCGCTACCGCCGACCACTCGGCCCCGGCCGGAATGTAGACGCAATGCGGCGGCAGGCGCTCGAAGACGCTCATCCGTTCGCCAAGTTCGCCGAACGCCTTCTCGCCCGCGGATATGTTGGCCTTGCCTTCGACCAGCACCAGGATCACCTCCGTCTCGCCGGTCATCTCTTGGGCGGCCTCGCCCGGCTTCAGCCGATAAAGCCCGAAACCGACATAGCCCCAGCCGGCACTGGCGGGCGTGATGGCATGGACCTTGCCGGACATGCCGGTCGGCTTGCGAAGAAGGTCGGCCATTGTCGTGTCTCCTGCGTCTTCTATTGCGTGTCGAGCCCGGCGGTTCTGGCCATCGCCTTCAGCGAGGCAAGGCCGAGGCTTTGATATTGAAAGGGATTGCGCCTGTCCGGGTCCTGCTCGGCCTCTATCACCAGCCAGCCCTGGTAGCCATGCTGTGCCGCAATTGCCAGCACCGGCGCAAAGTCCACGCCGCCCTCTTGGTCGCCCGGCACGGTAAAGACGCCGCGTCGCACGCCCTCGAGAAAGGAGAGGTTTTCGCCCCGCACCTGGTCGGCGATCACAGGGCGGACATTCTTGGCGTGGATATGACCGACACGATGCATATATTGGCGCGCGACGCGGGCGGGATCGCCCCCGCCGAACAGGCAATGGCCGGTATCGAGCAACAGTTTCGCATGCGGCCCCGTATGCGCCATCAGCTGTTCGATCTCGTCTTCACTTTCGACGATCGTGCCCATGTGATGGTGATAGACCAGCGCGATGCCTTGCCGTGCGGCATGTTCGGCCAGCGCCTCGACGCCTGCGCCGAAGGCCGGCCAGTCGGCTTGCGGCAGATGCGGCCGGCTGGCCAGTGCGGCGTGGTCATGGCCGTGGACGGCGTTCGACGTCTCGCAGACGATGATCACGCTGGACCCCATGGCCTTCAGCAGGTCCAGCGCCGGCTGCATGGCCGCCTTTTCCGACTCAAGCGAATTCGTCAGCAGGTTCAAGGAATGCCAGCCGGACACATAGCGCAGCCCGCGCGGTTCCAGCACCGCCTTCAGGCCGGCCGGATCCTGCGGAAACTTGTGCCCCTTCTCGATGCCGTCGAAGCCGATCCCGGCTGCCTCGTCCAGGCATTGGTCGAGGCCGATATGCGCGCCCAGCGAGCGGTCGTCATCATTCGACCAGGCGATCGGATTGGTGCCGTAGAGGATCATCGTCAGCGTCTTTCCTTCAGTGCCTTTTCATAGGCTTCGCGGGCCGCATTGACTTCACCGCGCGCAGACACCTCGGGCACGGCGACATCCCACCAGTAACCGCCGCTGTCCGGGGTCGGATAGGGATCGGTGTCGATGACGATCACGCTTGCCACGGTCGCATGCCTGGCTTCGGCGAGGGCGTCTTCCAGCTCGGCGATCGAGGCGACCTTGCACGCCTTCGCGCCCATGGCCGCCGCGTGGGCGGCAAAGTCGATCGCAGCGGGATGGGCAAGGTTGGTATGGGCGTAGAGATTGTTGAACTCGGCCCCGCCGGTTGCCATCTGCAGCCGGTTGATGCAGCCATAGCCGCGGTTGTCGGTGATCACCAGGGTGATCTTGACGCCCATGGCGACCGCCGTTGCCAGTTCCGAATTCATCATCATGTAGGAGCCGTCGCCAACCATCACGATGACGTCGCGCTCGGGCTCGGCAAGCTTGATGCCCAGGCCGCCGGCGACTTCATACCCCATGCAGGAGAAGCCGTATTCCATATGATAGGAGAGCGGCCGACCGGCCTTCCACAACTGGTGCAACTCGCCCGGCATGGTGCCGGCCGCGCACATGACGACGGTGTCGTCGGTGGCAGCCCGCTGCACGGCACCGATCACCTGCATGTCGGTCGGCAGCGTGTTTGCGTCTTCGGGCGGCGCGGTCAACGCGTCCGCGCTTGCAAACCAGGCCGATTTCAGCTCCGCGTCCGGTGCTTCAAAACGCTGGTTTCCCAGCGCCTGCGACAGCCGCTCGAGACCGACCTTCGCATCGGCCGTCAGCGGCAGTGCGTCATGCTTCGCACTGTCATAGGCTTGCACGTTGAGCGACAGGATGCGGCGCCTCGGGTTCTTGAAAAGCGCCCAGGAGCCGGTGGTGAAATCCTGAAAGCGCGTGCCGACGCCGAGCACCAGATCGGCATTCTCGGCAATCGCATTGGCCGAACTTGCGCCGGTGACGCCGACGGGCCCGAAATTGAGGTCGTGATCCCACGACAGGGCCGACTTGCCGGCCTGGGTTTCGATGACGGGAATGCAGTGCTTCTCGGCAAACGCTGTCAGGGTGTCCGTCGCGCCGGAGAAGTGTACGCCGCCACCCGCCACGATCACCGGGCGCGTGGCTGCAAGCAGCGCCTCCACGGCACGGGCGATTTCGCCGGCATCGGGTTCCGGCCGGCGCTGATGCCAGACGCGTTGCTCGAAGAAGCTCTCCGGATAATCATAGGCCTCGGCTTGCACATCCTGGCAGAAGGCGAGCGTCACCGGGCCGCAATCGGCAGGATCGGTCAGGGTGCGCAATGCGCGCGGCAAGGCCGTCAGCACTTGTTCCGGCCGCGTGATCCGGTCGAAATAACGGCTGACGGGCCTGAAACAGTCATTGGCAGACACCGTGCCGTCGGAAAAATCTTCGACCTGCTGCAACACGGGGTCCGGTCCACGCCCGGCAAACACATCGCCGGGGATCAGCAGCACGGGCAGACGGTTGACATGGGCAAGGGCCGCAGCCGTCACCATATTGGTCGCCCCCGGCCCGATCGACGATGTTACCGCCATTGCCCGACGGCGGCGAAGCTGCTTGGCATAGGCAATCGCTGCATGCGCCATCGACTGCTCGTTCTGGCCACGATAAGTCGGCAGCACGTCGCGCACGCCATATAGCGCCTCGCCGATGCCGGCCACATTGCCGTGGCCGAAGATGGCCCAGACGCCGGCGATACAGGTCTCGCCGTACTCGTTGTGCTGATTTGCGAGATAGCGCATCATCGCCTGCGCCGCGGTCAATCGGATCGTCTTCATGCCGCCTCTCCCCTGTTGGCCCTGGCGGTGTCCCAGACGCGGCAGAGGCTGCGGTAGCGATCTGCCATGTCGGCGATCGCCTGGGAATCCGTCAGATAGCCCGCAAGCCAGCTGCGCGCCGCATCGCCGAAGATCGTGCGCCCGACGGCAAAGCCTTTGACCAGATCGAACCGGGCAGCGAGTGCGAAGCTCTCCGCCAGCTCGCGTTCCGGCGCGTCGAGCCCCAGCACGACGATACCACGGCAATATGGATCGTTGCGCTCGACCGCGGCACAGGCATTGGACCAGGCATCGAGCGTCCTCATCGGCTCGAGCTTCCACCAGTCGGGATGGATGCCGATCGCATAGAAGTGATCGATGATCCGCGCGACGGTATGGTCGTCGATACGACCGACCTTGGAAGGGATGACCTCCAGCAGGAATTCCAGCCGGTTGCGCCGCGCCGCCTCATAGAGCCGCTTGACCGCAATCTCCTGCTGGTCGCGCATCTCCGGCGGATCGTCCGGGTGATAGAAGCAGAGCACCTTCACCACATTTTCGACCGGCCATTCCGCAAGCCCGCCGCAGTCGAGCCCGAGTTCCGGCTCGAAGCTCAGCGGCCGCGATCCCGGCCATTCCGCCGGACGGCCGATCCAGAGCCCGGACCCGCTGGCCGCATGCAGCGCCTCCCGGCCGAGCCGGCCATCGCACAGGATGCCGTAGCCGGGCTTGCCGTCTGCCACCGACTGCGCCGCCTTCAGGCAAAGCTGTTTGAAGGCGGCAATCTTTTCAGGCGACACGCCGGCGTCGTCCGCCATCTGCTCCAACTGGATACGGTGATCGAAGGCGAAGACCCGCATGACCGGCCACGCCCCCTTGCGATTGGTCGACCAATGGATCTGTTCCAGCGCCTGGTCCTTGCGCAGGGCCTTGTCGCGAATGCCGGTGCGGAAGAAATATTGCAGCTCCTCCCAGCTCGGATAGGCGGGCGTGCATCCATGGCGCGACACGGCAAAGGCACCGCAGGCATTGGCGTATTTGAGCGCGGTCGGCCAGTCCGCATCGGTCAGCCAGCCTTTCAGCAGGCCAGCCATGAAGCCATCGCCGGCGCCAAGCACGTTGAACACCTCGATCGGGAAACCTTCGCCCGCCTGCCCTTCATCAAGACTGTCGGGGATCGGACCCTCGAACACGACGGCCCCCATCGGTCCGCGCTTGCACACCAGCGCCGCGGCGCAGACCGCGCGCACAGCCCTAAGCGCTTCCAAGGTGTCCGTCGTGCCGCCGGCAATGTGGAATTCCTCCTCCGTGCCGACGATCAGGTCGAACAAGGGGAGCGTCGATTGCAGCTTGGCGGTGACCGCCCGGGATTCGATGAACCGGCTCTCACCGGCCTCGTGACCGGCCAGGCCCCAGAGGTTCGGACGATAGTCGATGTCGAGCGCGGTCTTCGCCCCGTTCGAACGGGCGAGCCTCAAAGCCTTCAGGACGGCCGCTTCCGTGCGCGGATGCGACAGATGCGTACCGGTGACGCAGACGCAGCCGGTGTCGGCGATCAGCAAAGGGTCGATATCGTCTTCACAAAGCGCCATGTCGGCGCAATTCTCGCGGTAGAAGATCAGCGGAAACTGGCTTTCGTCGCGGATACCGAGCAGCACGAGCGCCGTCAGCCGTTCCGGATCGGTCGCCACGCCGCGCACGTCTACCCCCTCCCGCAGCAATTGTTCGCGGATAAACCGGCCCATATGCTCGGCACCGACGCGGGTGATGAGCCCGCTTTTCAGGCCAAGCCGGGCGGCACCGGCAGCGATATTGGTGGGCGATCCGCCGATATACTTATTGAAGGATGCCATGTCCTCCAGCCGGCCACCGACCTGGGCGCCGTAAAGATCGACGGATGATCGTCCGATCGTGATCAGATCGAGTGACGTCAAGACTGCCTCCTCCGCTGTCCGGCGACATCAACGCCGCCTGGCGACCCTCCTCGGCAATTCGACCTCCCGACGCCGTGTCGCATTTTTGGACTATAAATTCTATTTTTGCCGAGTTCAATGCAAACCTTCCGCCTGATGGCGGGTGCCCACCGCCACCGAAAGCGCAATCGCCAGGCAGAGCGTCGCCGACAGCGACCGGAAGGCGCCGAAATCCACCTCCGAGACGGCGAGAAGCGTGACATCCGGCCTGCGCAACGGACTGACGGCCGTATCACTGAGGGCCACGACGGGCACCTCGCGGCTGCGGGCGAGCGCCACACAATCCAGCGTCTCCTGCGAATACGGCGCGAAGGTGATGGCCAGCAGCGCGTCGCCCGGGCGGATCGCCTGAAAACTGTCGAGACCGCCCGTCACTGAATGCAGCATGGCCGGCACCGCCATCTTCTCCAGCGCATAGGCGATATAGCTTGCAACCGGAAAGGAGCGCCGCAAGCCGATGACATGAATGAGTTTCGCGTCGGCCAGAATTTCCGTCGCCTTTTCAAGTTCTTGCTGATCGACCGTGGTCAACAGGCCTTCAAGCGAATGGCGACCGGCCTCGACGAATTCGGCCAGCAGGCCGGCGTCACTGCCCTTGCCCCGCAGCCGATCGAGCCGCGTGGCGTAGTCCGGCCATCCGACGACCGCATCGCGAAACAGTTTCTGCATGTCGGAATAGCCGGAAAATCCGAGGATCTGGCAAAACCGGATGATTGCCGAGGGCTGGACGCCGGCACCCTGCGCCAACTCCGCAACGGTGGAAACGGCAATCCGCTCGCGGTTGGCCATTACGTGATCGGCACATTGCCTGAGACGTTTGGGCAAGTCCGGTGCGACCGCCAGCAGGCGCGCATCGAATTCGGCGATCGTCGTCGGCCCACCGGATCTTTGCATCGGAGTTTCCTTCATATCCGTCGACTTTTCCCGCTTGACAGTCATCCCTTCGCTCTCTAGCAAAATAGAACATATTTTCCAAATGCGCGAGTGCGAAAGCCCCGACGTCGGGAGGCGTCACGCAGGTCCGGGCACGCGTATCGGAAAGGCAGCACGTCTGTTCTGGGAGGGATCGACCATGGTGACGAAACTGGCGCTTCTGGGCGCGGGGCGTATCGGCAAGGTGCATGCGCGTGCGATCGCGACCGACCCCCGCGCCGAACTGGTTGCGGTGGTCGATGCTTCGCCGACCGCCGCCGAGGCGATCGCCACGGTTGCCGGATGCCCTGTCACAACGATGGATGCGGTACTTGCCGATGCCGGCGTCGACGCCGTGGTCATCTGCACGCCGACCAATACTCATGCCGATCTCATCGAACGCTTTGCAAAGGCCGGCAAGGCGATCTTCTGCGAAAAGCCGATCGATCTCGACGTCGAGCGCGCAAAGGCCTGCCTCGAGGTGGTCAGGCAGACCGGCGCCAAGGTCATGCTCGGCTTCAATCGCCGCTTCGATCCGCATTTCCAGGCGCTACGCGCCGAGATCGACAAGGGCACGATCGGGGATGTGGAAATGGTCACCATCATCAGCCGCGATCCGGGACCGCCGCCTGTCGACTATATCAAAGTCTCCGGCGGCCTATTCCGCGACATGACCATCCACGACTTCGACATGGCCCGGTTTCTGCTCGGCGAGGAGATCGTCCAGGTGATCGCCACCGCTTCCGTGCTTGTCGACACCGCGATCGGCGAGGCCGGCGATTTCGACAGTGCCAGCGTCATCCTGATGACGGAAAGCGGGCGCCATGCGACGATTTCCAATTCCCGCCGGGCAACCTACGGCTATGACCAGCGGATAGAGGTGCACGGCACGCTCGGTTCGGTGGCGGCGGAAAACCAGCGGCCCGTCTCGATCGAGGTCGCGACCCGCGCCGGCTATAGCCGCCCGCCGCTGCACGACTTCTTCATGACCCGCTATATGCAGGCCTATGCGGCCGAGATTGCGGCCTTCATCGATGCCCTGGAACAGGGAAAGGCCCCATCTCCCGGCGCCGAAGACGGGCTGATCGCGTTGAGGCTTGCCGATGCGGCGCTACGCTCGGTCAAGAGCGGGACCGCGGTTCGGGTCGACTGAGAGCCGCGGCAAGGATGCCCCGCTGTTCCAGCGCCGATCCATCGGCACCACCGGCCTTCATGACCGAAAGGTTACTCGACCGGAGCCATCAACATGCCTAGAAGCGTCGGCAAAAGATCTAGACGATCGCGCAGGCGCAGAAAGGTTTCGACATGATCACACGCAGAACGCTGATGACGGCCGGCGCGGGAGTGGCGCTTACATCTCTCATCGGCCCCGGTCTCGCCAACGCGGCCGACCAGCCTTCGCCGGAAGAGGTGTTTTCCGACAAGGACATGCCGGTGCTCGGCAATCCGGATGGCGACGTGACCATGGTCGAATATTTCGACTACCAGTGCGGCTATTGCAAGCAGACCCATCCCGACGTGATGAAGGTCGTGGAATCGGACGGCAATGTGCGGCTGCTGATGAAGGACTGGCCGGTGTTCGGGGCGAATTCCGTCTATGCGGCGCAGGCCGTCCTTGGCGCGGCCGAAATCGGCAAATACCGCGAAGCGCAGGAAGCCCTGATGCGCGCCCGCGGCCAATTGACCCCGCAGGAAACGCAGCGGCTGCTGGTCCGCGCCGGCGTCGACATGCAGGCGGTCACCGCCGCCGTCAACAAGAACAGCAAGAAGATCGGCCGCCTGCTCGACCGGAACTATCGCCAGGCCGTCGGCCTCGATTTTCGCGGCACCCCCTCTTTCGTCATCGGCACGAAACTCTACCCCGGCGCCATGGACGTCGCGGAACTGAAGTCCGCGATCGCCAGGGCTCGCGGCTGAACATTTCCATTCATTGACCGGGCTCTCGCCCCGGCGCGGATAGCATTCGCGCCGGGGCTCTGCACGGCGTTCCACCTCGTTTTGCCGGCAACTCCACAGGGAGCGGGCCGACGATTGAACGCGCCCTCTTGCATACATATATTTATTCATATATATGTATATCATCTCAGGAGGCCATCATGTCCGATACCATCATCGATGACGCACAACGGCATGCCACCGACATAATCAACGCGGCGCTTGCCGACCCGGCCCGCCGGCCGGTCGTCACATCCTTTTTCGACAAGCAGACGTTCACCGTCAGCCATGTGGTGCGCGATCCGCGCTCCAGGGCCGCGGCCATCATCGATAGCGTGCTCGATTACGACGCCGCGTCCGGTCGGACGATGAACGTCTCGGCCCGCGCGCTGATCGACTATGTCGGGGCGGAAGGGCTGGAGGTCCAGTGGCTGCTGGAAACCCATGCCCATGCCGACCACCTGTCGGCAGCCCCGTTGTTGCAGGCGGAACTGGGCGGGGCGCTTGCGATCGGTCGCGAAATCATCCGGGTCCAGGACGTATTCGGCAAGCTGTTCAATGCCGGCACCGAATTCGCCCGCGACGGCAGCCAGTTCGACCAACTCTTCCAGGACGGCGATCGCTTCAAGATCGGCGAGCTGGAGGCAACCGTCCTGCATGTGCCGGGCCACACACCGGCCTGCCTTGCCTATGTCATCGGCGACGCGGTCTTTCCCGGCGACACCCTGTTCATGCCCGACTACGGCACGGCACGCTGCGACTTTCCAGGCGGCGACGCGCGGCAACTCTATCGCTCGATCAAGCGGTTGACCGCCCTGCCCGATGCTGCCCGGATGTTCATGTGCCACGACTACAAGGCGCCCGGCCGCGACGACTACGCGTGGGAGACAACGGTCGGCACCGAGCGCACCGAGAATGTCCATGTGCACGAGGGCGTCAGCGAGGACGAGTTCGTCACGATGCGCAACGAGCGCGACGCCACCCTGTCCATGCCAAAGCTGATCCTGCCTTCGGTCCAGGTGAACATGCGCGGCGGCAAGCTGCCGCCGGCGGAAGACAACGGCGTCCAGTATCTGAAAATCCCGATCAACAAGGTGTAACATGACCTATCTCTCTCCGCTTCTCGGCGGGCTCATGATCGGTGCCGGTGCCGGCCTTTATCTGCTGTTGAACGGTCGCATCGCCGGGATCTCGGGCCTTGCGGCATCGGCCCTCGGACTGACGGGGGCCGGCATCAGCCGTCTCGGCACCGGTTTCCTTGCCGGGATCCTGGCGGGCGCGGCACTCGCCTATCTGGCACTGGGGCACGTCAACCTCACCATCACCTCCTCCCTGCCGCTGCTGGTGGTCGGGGGGCTGCTCACCGGGTTCGGCACGCGGCTCGGCTCGGGCTGCACCAGCGGCCACGGCGTTTGCGGCCTTGCGCGGCTTTCGCCCCGTTCGATGGTGGCGACCGCCACCTTCATGGGAGTGGCCGCCCTTACCGTTTTCGTCACCCGCCATCTTGTCGGAGGCATCTGAACCATGAATCGCCAGATCATCGTCTCCATCCTTTGCGGCCTGCTATTCGGTGCCGGCCTGGTCGTCTCCGGCATGAGCGACCCGGCACGCGTACTTGGCTTCCTGGATGTGACAGGCCTTTGGGACCCTTCGCTCGCCTTCGTCATGGGCGGCGCACTGATCCCGTCCTCCCTTGCCTATCTGATCCGCAACCGGCGCGAGACGCCGGTGTTCGAAGCAAGTTTCCAGGTCCCCGACAATCGCCGCATCGACCGCAATCTGGTTGTCGGCGCGGGGCTGTTCGGACTGGGTTGGGGTCTTGTCGGCCTCTGCCCCGGCCCGGCCTTTGCGGCACTCGTCACCGGACGCTGGCAGATTGCGGTGTTCGTCGCCGCCATGCTGGCCGGCATGGTTGCGTATCGCCTGTCGCCATTCGGCTCCAGCGCCGGAACGGCATCACGCGCGCCGGTATCGCAGCAGACCTGAACTGTCCCGCCGTACCATGCCAGAAGGTGCAATCCCATGCTGCTCGATCCGCTTGAATATGCGCTGGGCGCCCTGTCCGGCGGCCTGGTCGGCTTGACCCTCGGCCTGTTTGGCGGTGGCGGCTCGATCCTTGCCGTGCCGCTGATGGTCTATGTGGTCGGCGTGCCCAATCCGCATCTGGCGATCGGCACAAGCGCCTTCGCCGTGGCTGCCAATGCCTTGACCAGTCTGGTCGGCCATGCGCGGCTCGGCAATGTGAAATGGCGCTGCGCCGGGATGTATAGCCTGGCCGGAATTGCAGGTGCCGTGATCGGCTCGACCGTCGGCAAGATGATCGACGGTCAGCGGCTGTTGCTGCTGTTTGCTTTCCTGATGGTGGTGGTCGGGTTGGCGATGTTCCGCAAGCGCAAGATCACGGGCAATCCCGGCGCGCAATGCTCGCGGACCAATGCACCGAAGGTTCTCGGTTTCGGCGGGCTGACCGGCATGTTGTCCGGCTTCTTCGGTATCGGCGGCGGGTTTCTCATCGTCCCCGGCCTGATCGCCGCGACCGGCATGCCGATCCTCAACGCGGTCGGCTCGTCACTGGTGGCAGTCGCAGCCTTCGGCCTCACCACCGCTTCCACCTATGCCCTGTCCGGTTATGTGGACTGGCTGCTTGCCGCAATCTTCATCGCCGGCGGTGCCGCCGGAAGTCTGGGAGGAGCACGCCTCGCCGGCCACCTGTCGGCCCGCAAGGGCCTGTTGAACATTCTGTTTTCCATCATGATTCTCATTGTGGCCGGCTACATGATCTATCGCAGCCTGCCGGCCGTGTTGAGCGGCTGAGGCGCGCGACGCCTCAGCGATAAGATGATCACACAGCTGCAGCGCATGGTTGCTTAAAGTTGACGGCAGCACGCATAAGGTTTATGCATCTCATTTAGAAAAACGCGTGGTCCCGGCGGGCGGGCATGTGCGGCAGCGGGTGCCCGAAACATAGAATGGGCAAAACCTGCAAGCGAGCCTTGGGGTCATGCTGGTCTGAACAACGCGGCGGTGCCGGAGGGTTGCCCCGCCGCGACGGATGGACGGCCGGACACCCGATCGGCCGTCCTTGCGCCCGCCGTCTCCAGTGGCCCGCGGCCCGTGCTTGGGGGAGCATGGATCTTGTGGAACCGTCAGATCTGGCGGCTTGCCCTGTTGGGACGGCGGGCGACACCCAAGCCTTCAACCCTTTTCCTTTTCGCTCCGAACCTCTTCTCCTCCGAGACGGCTACCTGGTCGCTCTTGTCCCTCATTGTGCGCTTCGTCCCGCCTCTGCTGCCACGAACGACACGGCATCGACACGACTTGCGCCAGGGAGGTCACGGCAATCGGTGGCGTCAGTGCATTTCTCCACTATGATCGCAGCAGCTGAGGAGACGAGGGAGGGCAGCATCGCATGACGGGACTTTACGATATCCGCAATCCGCAGTTCGGCAGACTGGTGCACAAGAATGCAAGACTGGAACAACTGTGGACCGGCGGCCGCTGGTGCGAGGGACCTGCCTATGTCCCGGCCGGCAAATATCTGATCTGGTCGGATATTCCGAACGACAGGGTGTTGCGGTTCGACGAGACCGACGGCTCCGTCTCGACCTTCCAGTCGCCTTGCGGCAACCAGAACGGCCATATCCTTGATCGCTCGGGGCGGCTCGTCGCCTGCGAGCATCAGGGACGCTGCGTCAGCCGTATCGAGCATGACGGCATGCGCAGCGTGATCGCCGACCATTTCATGGGCAAGCGCCTCAATTCGCCGAATGACGTCGTCGTCAAGTCGGACGGCACGGTATGGTTTTCCGATCCGACCTACGGGATCGACAGCGACTACGAAGGCGACGCCGCATCGTCGGAAATCGGGAAGAGCCAGGTCTATCGCGTCGAAGGCGACGGCACGATCACCGCCGCCGTGACCGACATGGTTCAACCCAACGGGCTTGCCTTTTCGCCGGATGAACGGCTGCTCTATGTGGCCGACACCGGACGCAGTCACAAGCCGGACTGCCTGCCGAAGATCCGCGCCTATCCGGTCCGCGAGGACGGGATGAGCCTTGGGCCAGGCGCCGACTTCATCGTCTGCGACAACGGCGCCTTCGATGGTTTCCGTGTCGACACCAACGGCAATCTCTGGTGCTCGGCCGGCGACGGCGTGCATTGTTTCACACCCGCTGGCGAACTGCTCGGCAAGATCCGCGTGCCCGAAGTGGTCTCCAATCTCTGCTTCTTCGGACCGAAGCGAAACCGGCTGGCGATCTGCGCGACGAGCTCGCTCTATGCCGTCTATGTCAATGCCAGGGGACTGTGAGCCGCCGACGGGGCATCAGCTTCCGGCGCGCACCGGCTCGACGATCTGCAGGAACTCCATGATCATCGCGGCGGTCCAGCTGAACGTGCCGCCGCCGCAGGGCTCGGCCGTCAGCGGATCGTGATATTCGGCAAACCCGCCCTCCTCGATCAGCCGGATGCTGTCGGAGGTGATACGGGCGATCAGGTCCGGGACGTCGCCCCGTACCAGGCCATCGATGATCATGTGGTTGATGATCAGCCAGACCGGGCCACGCCAGTAACGCAGGCTTTCAAAGCGCGGATCGGCGGGATCATGGCTCGGGATCAGGTATTCGACGCGCGCCTTCAACGCCTCGATCCGTGTAGCCAGTTGTTGCACGCGCTCGAGCGGGATGGCCGCAAATACCGGCAGGATGCCGCCGATCGAGGCGCTGTCGACCTTGCGACCGGCCGGGCGATCGAAGCAGACATATTGCCCGAGCCTGTCGTCCCAGAGGCTTTCCAGTGCCGCCAGCCCTTCCGCCACGTGCCGGCGGCTCATCTGGGCGATGCCGGTCATGCCATAGCGTTCGGCAAGCTCTGCGATGTCGGCCACCGACCGTATGAGGATCGCATTGAAGCCCGGATCCACCACCTGGAACGGGGACGCGTCGTGCAGCCTCGTATTGTCCCAGTTGAGACTGCGAAAGCGCTGAACAAGCCAGATATAGCGCTTGTACTGCTCGTCGGTCGGGCGGTGCGCCGCATCGGCATGGCTGGTATCGCGCCGCTTGAACTCACCCACGCCATCGGTCGGCACGCGGCTGAAGGCGTCATCCCAGTCGATCGAATTGTCGCGACCGGACTCCCAGGGGTGGAGGATTGCAACGAGCCCGGTCTTTTTCGGATCGCGACAGGCATGAAACCATTCATGCCAGCGGGCGATTTTCGGCACCAGGTCCCGCGCCCGCGCCTCGGCCAGGTCCGGGTCGCGGGCGTGATCCACCAGCCGCTTGACCACATAGCCGGCGACGGGCGGCTGGGTGATGCCCGATGTCGGCACCGTGCGGCCGGTCTGCCAGACGTCGGGCCCGGGGAAATAGCCTTTGTCCTGCTTGTGAAAGACGATATGCGGCACCATGCCGTCCTCCCACTGATGCTGGAAGAGGGTATCTATCTCGGTCCAGGCACGATGCTCGTCGAAATGCGCCTGCCCCAGCGCGGTCAGGCAGCTGTCCCAATTCCACTGGAAGGGATAGAGCCCGTGCGTCGGCACGGTATAGGTGCCCATATCATTGATCTTGAGCACTCGTTCCGCATGGTCGAACATGTCCAGCCGGCTTATGGGTTTCATGGACATCAGGAACCTCGGATGGTGATGGCGGCCTGGGTTTCCGGATCGAACCAGCGGATCCGGTCGACCAAAGGTGTCAGCAGGATCGTTTCACCCGCCTGGACGCTGACATCGTTGTCGATGACAGCGCGGAACAGCTGGCCCTGAACGTCGCAGGTAACCAGCAAATGCGGACCAAGGGGTTCAACGACCCGCACGTCGCAGGCGATACCGCCTTCCGCTACCGGCCGCACGTCTTCCGGACGGATGGCAAATTCAACGGACTTCACCGCCTCGCCTCCGGGACCGTCGAAGACCATTCCGGCGACCATCCATTTTCCGGGCGACACCCATGTTGCCTGCAGGAAATTCATCGGCGGATTGCCGATGAAGGAACCGACGAAGCGCGCCGCCGGATGGGCATAGACCTCGGTCGGTGGTGCGGCCTGGATGATCCGGCCCTTGTGCATGACCGAGATGCGGTCCGCCAGGCTCATCGCCTCCACCTGATCATGCGTGACATAGATCGTCGTCGTCTTGCTCTGCGCCAGAATGCCCTTCAGTTCCGTGCGCATTTCCAGCCGCAGCAGCGCATCCAGATTGGAAAGCGGCTCGTCCATCAGAATCACATCCGGTTCCATGGCAAGTGCCCGGGCCACGGCCACCCGCTGGCGCTGACCGCCGGACAGCTGCCCGGAATAGCGCTTCAGCAACGGGTCGATATGCATCATTTCCGCGGTGCGGGTGACCCGTCGCCTGATCTCATCCTCGGGCTGCTTCTGCATCCGGAGACCAAAGGCGATGTTCTCGAACACCGTCAGGTGCGGAAAGATCGCGTAATTCTGGAACACCATGGCGATCCCGCGCGAACGTGGCGGCAGATGGTCGACCCGCCTTCCGCCAATCCGGATCTCGCCTTCACTCGGCGTTTCCAGTCCGGCGATGATCCGCAACAGGGTGGTCTTGCCGCAACCGGAGGCACCAAGCAGGACCATAAATTCCTGGTCGGCGATCGTCAGGTCGATCGAATGTAGCGCCTTGAAGGCGCCGAACTGCTTGGCGACCCCCTTGATCTCGATTTCGGCCATCTGAACACTCCTTCGAACTCTATCGCTTGCTCTTCTGTCACACGTGACCGGACGTCAAATCGCGGCGCGCGCTACCGGACATGCTCTACCGATTGGCGATACCCCACATCGCAAACAGGTATTTGCGCACCGCAAAGATGAAGATCAGCGCGGGAACGACGAGCACGAAGCCGCCGGCGAATTTCAGATGCAGCGGCGAGACATCCAGGCTCTGCAGCAGGAAGGCCGGCAGCGTGCGGTTCTGGATGGTCAGCACGGAAGCGGCAAACACCTCGTTCCACGAGATCACGAAGGCGAAGATCGCCGATGCGGTGATCCCGGGCAGCACCAGTGGAAAGACGACCTTGCGAAAGGCCTGCAGCCGGTTGCAACCGAGCGTCCAAGCGGCCTCTTCCAGCTCGATCGGAATGCCGGAAAACAGCGAAAAGGTAATGAGAACGGCAAACGGCAGCGCCAGCGTGGTGTGTACGAGGGCAAGGCCGAGCACGGTGTCGTCGAGGCCGATGCGGATAAACATCACGGCAAGCGGCAGCGCCAGCAGCGGCAGCGGGAAGGCCCGGGTCATCAGAACCAGAATGCGAAACGCGTTCTTTCCGCGAAATTCGAAGCGCGACAATGCGTAACCGGCCGGCGCCCCGAGCAGCACCGAAAGCGCCATGGTGATCACGGCAACGAGCACCGAGTTCCACAATGCTGCACCGACGCCGGCGAACCCGATGAAGAAGCGGATGCTTTCCAGATCGAAGGTCGGCACCAGTGGCTTGGGAAAGGCCGTGACTTCCCCCGGCGCGGAAAAGGTGTTGATCGCCAGCAGATAGATCGGCAGCAGAACCCAGGCGCAGAGCAGCACGATGGCGGCGATCGATAGTACCCGGCTCCATGTGCGAAAATCGGCAGCCGGCCTGTCCGGCGTCGGGGTGACACTCATGTCTGCGCTCCCTTCGGCACCCGCAACACCCGCAGGAAGACCAGCGTCAGGCCGATCGATATGGCCAGGATGACCATGGCCAGCGCTGCCGCCACGTGGCCGTCCTGCAGGCCGAACTGCCAGTGATAGGTCTCGCCCATCAGTACCGGCAGCGTGGTGCCACCGAGGGCTGCCACCACGGCAAACACCTCGAAGGCGAGGATCGTGCGCAGGATCAAGGCCGTCTGCAGACTTGGACGCAGCAATGGAAGGGTAATACGGATGAACCGCTTCCAGGCGGTCGCGCCGAAGACCTCGGCCGCCTCGTAATATTCCTTGGGGATCAGGCCCATGCCGGCAACAAGAATGACCAGCATGATTGCCGTGGCACGCCAGAGTTCGGCCAGCATGACCGCCAGGAAGATGATCCAGACGCTCTGGTAGCCGAGCAGCACCAGCGGCTGTTTTATGATGCCCAGCCCGGACAGCAGCGAGTTCAGAAAGCCGCTCTGCTCGAACACGGCAAGCCAGATGATCCCGGCGGCAAGATCCGAGATGCCGAGCGGGATGGTGAAGATGTAGAGCACCAGATCACGACCGCTCGACATGCGGGTGACCAGCGTCGCCATCAGGAGCGCCATGATCAATTGCAGCGGCACGACGGCCAGCGCCAGCAGGACGGTGTTCCAAAAGGCAATCGGGAACTTCCAGTTGCCGGCCATGGTCCTGAAGTGGTCGAGCGTGAAGCCACCATCGGTGGTGAAGGCCTCTATCGCCACCAGAACGAAGGGATAGATGAAGAAGACAAGCAGGAAGAGCGTGGCCGGCAGAAGCAGAAGGTAAGGCAGTGTGCGGGCATGCATGGGCGAGTTCCTTGTCTGAGGCACCGACCGGCAGATGTCTGGATACCTGCCGGCCAGCTTCGAAAAAAGTCACTCGACCGGGCAGGCTCCCTCCGACGGCTTGTCCGGTGCCCAGCACGGTGCACCGGATTGCTGCATCAGCGCCTTCAACTGTTCGCCCTCGTCGTCCAACACCTGCTCGATAGGCTGGCCCGCCAGCACGATGCGCTCGAAGGTGTCGTTGTAGACCTGATTGAACTTGCCGCCGAGATCGCCGAGCCCGACCGGCAACAGGCCGGGATTGGCATCCGGCGCGTTCGACATCTTGGAAATCGCGGCCCCGGACATCTTCACAGCTGCCGGCATGTCGTCAGGCAGATCGACATCGACGACGGGGAAGAAATTGGTGGCCTTCAGCGTCGCGATCTGCGTCTCCGGCTTCATCATGTAGGCGACGAGTTTCCTGGCCGCCTCCATGTCCGGCGCGGTCTTCGGAATGCCGACGCCGGCGACCACCGGCATGAAGCCGCGGCCGGTCGGACCGGCCGGTGCCGGGAAGGCAACGAATTCGTCCGGCTTCTTGTTGAACGCATCGGCAAGCCGCGCGGTATGATCGAAGGCGACCCAGACCTCTCCGCTCAGCAGTTGCTCCTGCATGAAGGCGTAATTGGTGGATGCGGGATTGGTGTAGGTCCAGAGCTCCTTGAACTTCTGCCAGGCGGTGACGGCCTCCGGCGAGCGGAACTTGGTCACCATGGAATTGGTATAGGAAGGATAGAGATAGCCCTGGAAGAAGCGATGCTTCAGGCCCTTCGGTCCGGCCGGAAAGCCGAATTTCGGACCGCCGGTCTTTTCGGCCAGCGTCTTCGTCCATTCAATCAGCTGATCATAGGTGAGCGCATTGATATCGGCACCCTGGGGCAGGAATTCCAGTGCCTTCTTGTTGGCAGCCATGATGTATGTCGCCTGCATCCAGGGCAGGTATTTCTGCTCGGAGGTCTCCATCATCGCCAGTTTCTTGAAGGTGGCATTGACCTTGATGTCACCGAGATCGATCGAGGACAGGTCGACGAGATCGTCGGGCAACGTCGAGAAGTCGCTATGCAGCCCGCCCAGCACATCGATCGAACCGGAACCGGCCTTCAGTTCGGCCTGGATGCGGGTGAGCCAGGGCCCTTCATCGGCGGTCTGGTAATCGACCGCCTCGCCGGCCCCCTTCAGCACCTGCTCGCGCATGGCCTGCGTTTCCTCGATCGGCTTGGCCTGGGTCGACCAGAACAGCGCATCGGCCTGCGCGGTTCCAGCCAGCGCCAGCGCCGAGACGCCCGCAAGAGCGCATAGCAAAGTCTTCATTGACGGCATGATGTCCTCCCTCTTTGACATAGCCACGTTGTGTAAACTGACGTGTTATGGGCGGGCAAAAGCCAGCCGACGACCGACCGTTTCTTAAGGACGGCCGACCGGTATGGAGCGCTCCGACAGGAGCAGTAATCATCTGCGATGTGCTAACCTGCGGCACCGGGTTAGCGGTGTCAAGCCGGGAGGTCGGGCGGGAAAGGTCGAATGGTCATCAACCGGGAAGCGGCGTGACAAAGGGCCGGAGCAAGGCTCGACGGCGAAGCGGCGCCGGAAACTTTCCGGCGCCGCAGTCCCAAATTTACTTCAGTTCGGCTGCCCGTTCTGCATCGACCTTCTTCTGGGCGTCATCGACGGCCGTGGTGAAGGCGGTGAAGACCTCCTCGCCGTCCTTGACGTTGGATTTGAACCAGTCGAACACCGGTGCGACAGAAGCCTTGAACTTGGCCTTCTCATCGTCGGTCGGCACGTAGATCTCACCGCCGGCCTTGGCGAATTCCTCATAGGCGGCGATCTGCTTGCGTTTGGGCGAGGCGAAGGTCGCCTGCTGCAGCGCTGCGAAGCCGTCGACGACGATCTTCTTTTCGTCGTCCGGCAGACCCTTGAAGCGGGCGTTCGACATCCACCAGAAGGCCCCCATGTAGGAGTGGTTGTCGAGCGTCAGGTATTTCAGGCCTGCATCGGGAAACTTCATGCTCATGATGTCCGTGATGCCATTGGCCGTGCCCTGGACCACGCCGGTCTGCAGCGAGGTGAACAATTCCGGCCACGGGATCGGCGTCGGGGCGGCACCGACGGCCTTGGTGATTTCCTGCGGCAGGTCGGCCGGCACCGTGCGCATCTTCATGCCCTTCAGGTCATCCGGGGTCTTTACCGTCTTCTGCGTATTGGCGTAGTCGCGCCAGCCGCCGGTATTGCCGATGGTCATCAGGCGGATCATGTCGTCGCTGTCGGTCAACGCCATCTCACGCAGCTTGCCGGTGAAGTCTCCGGTCAGCACCGCCTCGGCGATCCGGTCGTCGCTCATCAGGTAAGGCAGGTCGAGGACCTGGATATAGGGGAACAGGCCGGCAGCCCCGCCCGAAGTCGAGATGTAGATGTCGATCGAGGCGTCGGCCACGCCCTGCAGGCATTCCTCGCCGGTGGCGCAAAGCTGCGTGCCCATGAACAGCTCAACCGCGATCTTGCCGTTCGAAGCATTCTCGACATAGTTCTTGAAGACCGTCAGGCCGTCATAGTCCTCATCGTTCTCGTTGGAATTGGCCGTGGCGCGCAGCGTGATATCTGCGGCCTTGGCGATGCCGATCCCGGCAACGCCAAGCGTGCTGGCTAGCAGCAGGGTCTTTATGAGTGGCTTGAGCATCTTGGTCCTCCCTATAGGTTCTCAAGTCAGTTGATGAAGCCCGCGAGACGCGGAATGGTCAGGCATATCGCGGGGAAATAGGTAATCAGGAAGATCACGACGATCTCCGCCGCCAGGAAGGGCAGCGTCGCGCGCGCGACCGTCTCGACCTTCAGGCCGGATACCGAGGAGGTGACGAAGAGCACCAGTCCCATCGGCGGCGTCAGCAGCCCGACCGTTAGGTTCACCGCCATGATGATGGCGAAATGCACCGAGTTGACGCCCATCGAGGTGAAGATCGGGCCGAGGATCGGGCCGAGCACGATGATCGCCGGCCCCGCATCGAGAAACATGCCGACGATGAACAGCAGGATGTTGATCAGGAACAGCAGGATCAACGGATTGTCGGAAAGGCCGAGAATGATCGAGGCCAGAAGTTCCGGCGTGTGCGACAGGCTGGCCACCGTCTTGAACGCCATGGCCGCCCCGACCAGCAGCAGCACGACGGCAGAGGTCATGCCGGCACGGGTCAGGATATCGCCGATCTCGCCGAATTTCAGCGTCCGCATGACGAAAAGGCCGATCAGCAGCGCATAGCCGGCGGCCACTGCCGAGGCTTCGGTGGGGGTGAAGATGCCGCCGAAAATACCGCCGAGAATGATGATCGGCGTCAACAGCGGCCAGAAGGCCTTGAGACTCGCCTTGCCACGCTCGCCCCAGGTGGCGCGGGTGGTGGCGGCCGGCAGGTTTTCCCGGTCGGCCAGCAGCCGCACGATCAGCATCAGGGCGCCGCCGATCAGGATACCGGGCACGATGCCGGCGAGAAACAGGGCCGCGACGCTCTCGCCCATCACATAGGCATAGATGATCATGATGCCGGAGGGCGGGATGATCGGACCGATGACGGCAGACGATGCCGTCACTGCTGCGGCAAACCGGCGGGAATAGCCCTGCTTCTCCATGGCCGGAATCAGCATCGAGCCGAGCGCCGATACGTCGGCAACGGCGGAACCGGACAGGCCGGCAAACAGCATCGAGGAGAGGATGTTCACATGCGCCAGACCGCCGCGCAGATGGCCGATCATCGCCTGCGAGAATTCGACCAGCCTGAGCGTGATGCCGGACCGGTTCATCAACTCGCCGGCCAGCATGAAGAACGGGATGGCCATCAGCGGAAAACTGTCCATGCCGTTATACACATTGCGGTAGAGCAGCACGATGTCGCGCTCCTGCCCGTTGAACCACAGGAGAATTCCGGGTGCCGCGATCAGGCCGAACATGATCGGCAGGCCGAGCAGAAGGAAGACAAGAAACAAGGGAAGAAACAGGCTCAGCATTTACTCGGCTCCCAGCGAGGCTTCCATCGGAATGGGTTCAAGTCTCGTCTCGGCGCCTAGCAGGGAGGCTAAGGCGCGCAGCAGCAGCTCGAAATTGACGGCAAACATGGCGGTGACGCCGACAGCAAGCGAGGCCATCATCCAGCCACGCGGCACCTTGGTCCAGCTGCTGAAATCGATGGCACTCGGATAGGAAATCGCCGGCATGGCAAAGCGGCCACCGAGACCGGTGACTTCGGCCCAACCGATGCGCAGCCCCCACCAGAGAACGACGGCAGATAACAGGAGGAGCAGGATCGACAGCACGCTGGCGATCAGACGTGGCAAGAACTGCGTGATCATGCCGATGCTGACAAAGCCGCCCCGGCGATAGGCGGTCGGCGCCATCAGGCCGGTCATCCACAGCATCAGGAAGCGTGCCAGTTCCTCGGTCCAGTTGAGACCATCGCCGAGCACGTAGCGAAACCACACCTGGACGAGGATGACGATGACCATGATGCCCATGCACACGGCGCCGAGATAGCGGCCAAGTGCCAGCACGGCGGCATTGATCCTGCCGAGCAATCCGGCCGCCCCAAGCAAAACTGTCATGGCGCGCACCCCACTCGCTCGTTCATCATGGGGCTGATTTTTGCAACAGATTCAGGGCTAAAACAAAGCCGCAGCGTTTCTTCCACGGGGCAATCGGAGCAAAATCCTCCCCCCATGGCACCGGCCACGCAAAAACACTGCTCTTTCACCGCGATCTCCTCCCGCGGTGCCGTCAGTCGGCTGACGGCACATATGTCATGAAATGTTGTGAGCGAACCGCCCGAAACTGCCGCGCGAAAAACACAAGGGCTCCCCTTCCCTGTGGGCTGCGCGCAAAACCCTGCCGATGATGATGGAATGATCACCGGCATCATGCAGATTGGAACGGACGCATTCGAAGCGCGCCAACGTGCCCGGTATCACCGGAACGCCGTCATCGTTGAAATCCCATTCAAGCCCTTCGAACCCGGCGCCACCGCGGGTGAAGCGATGGCTGAGACCATCCTGCTCTGCGCTCAGCACGTGAATGGCGTAGTGCTCGGCCTCGGTGAAAAGGCCGTGACGGGTCGAGCTCTTGGCCGGCGACCAGAGCACCAGTGGCGGATCGAGCGACACCGAGGCGAAGCTGTTGACGGTCATTCCTGCCGGCCCCTGAGGACCCATGACGGTGACCACGGCCACGCCGGTCGTGTAGCTGCCAAGCGCATTGCGAAAAATGCGCGAATTGGCGGGTTCGGGAACGAATAGGTTTTCAGCACGGGCGGGTACGTCGCCAGCAGCCATCATCACGCCACCTCTTTTCCAATTGCCAGAGTGTAGAGTTCAAACCAGGTCTGACGGTCGAGCACCACCTTCGCGGCATCGCCGATCCGGGCGATGCGGGCGAGATTGTTGGTGCCGAGCACCGGCAGGATTTTCGCGGGGTGGCGCAGCAGCCAGGCAATCGCGACGGCCGTCGCATCGACGTCCTGCTCTTTACCGATCCGCGTCAGTGCAGCCATCAGATCCTTATGGCCTTCGGAGAACAGCGACCCGCCGCCAAGCGGCGACCAGGCCATCGGCGCGATCATCCGTTCCTGCAGAAAGGCAAGATCGCCATTGGTGAAGGCATCGGCCGCCAGAAGGCTCATCTCGATCTGGTTCGTCACCAGATTTCCCTCCATCGAGGATTGCAGCAGCTGGAAATCCCAGGGGCGGAAATTCGAGACGCCAACACTCAGCACCTTGCCGGACTTGACCAGCGCATCGAGCGCCGGGCCGGTCTCATCCGGATCCATCAGCGGATCGGGACGATGGATCAACAGCAGGTCGATGCGGTCCGTGCCCATGTCTTTCAGCGACGCTTCGACCGAGGCGTTGATGTGCTCGGCGGTGGTGTCGTAGTATTTGACCCGCGCGGCGGAATGCCGGCCGACGGGTGCTACGATGTCGCACTTGGTGACGATCTCCAGTTTGTCGCGCAGGGCGGGCGACGCCTTCAGTGCCGTGCCGAACAATGCTTCGGCAGCGTAGCCGCCATAGATATCGGCCTGGTCCATCGTGGTGATGCCCTGTTCCAGACAGGATTCGACCTTGGCCTGAACATCGGACGGAGCGGTATCCTCGCCGTCGCCCAGCCGCCACATGCCATAGACGATGCGGCTGAATGTGATGCCGGGTGCGATGTCGATGCGTTCCATTAGCGGCGTTCTCCAGTTCCAAGCGGGGTGGCCGGGGTCTCCGTCGGCACACGCCCATATTCATGCGGCAACGAGCAAGTCTTCATCTGCGGAAGCACCTTGGTGCCGAAATGCTCGGCCTCGTCGATATGCGGGTAACCCGAGAGGATGAAGGCCCGGATGCCCATTTTCTGGTAGTCTTCCAGCTTGCTCAGCACCTGGTCCGTCGACCCCACAAGGGCCGCACCGCAGCCCGAACGGGCCCGGCCGACGCCGGTCCACAGATTGGGCTCGGTATAGCCGAACTGATCGGCAAGCTCGCGGGCACGCGCCTGATGGGCAACGCCGAGAGAGATGGAATCATGCGCCCGGTCGCGGATCAGGCGGCCGTATTCATCGTCCAGCTTGGAGACCAGATGATCGGCATATTCGCGCGCTTCCTGTTCGGTGTCGCGCACGACCACGTGAACCCGCAGGCCGTAATCGAGCGTCCGATTGTGGGCGGCGGCGCGCTCATGGACAGCCTTCATCCGCTCGGCAAGCTGGTCCTTGGTTTCCGGCCACATCAGATAGACGTCGCACTGCGCACCGCAGAGCTCGAGCGCATCCGGCGAATAACCGCCGAAATAGAGCAGCGGCCCGCCGTTCTGCTGGTAGGGCCGCGCCGGATCGGTGGTGACGCCCTTGAAATTATAGATTTCGCCCTCGAAGTCGATCGTATCGCGCGTCCAGGCCTGGCGCAGGATCTCCACCACCTCGTGGCTGCGCTTGTAACGATAGGCGCTATCGACCTTTTCGCCCGGAAAATCGGAGCTGATGACATTGAGCGTCAGACGGCCCTTCAGCATGTGGTCGAGCGTGGCAACGGTGCGTGCCAGCATGATCGGTTGCATCTCGCCACAGCGGATGGCCGCGAGGAAATTGATCTTGTCGGTGATCGGCGCACAGCCCGCAACGAAAGACAGCGTGTCCTGTCCGACCTGATAGGAGGACGGGCAGAGAATGTTGCGAAAGCCCTTGGCCTCTGCCGTCTTCACGATATCGGAGCAGTGCTCGAAGCTGGATCGCAGCGATCCGTCCGGCACGCCCAGATAGGCGTAGTCATCGGAGCAGAGCGCGGAAAACCAGGACACTTCGGCGGCATCGAGATCGGCGGACGTGACGGGAACGATGGTCATCAATTCTTCCCTCCTCACTGGAAGTTTTGTCTTGCCTAACACTCGATTTGATATAAATCAATAGTGTATCAATTTTTGCATCCGACCGTTCGAAAGACGCCGCCGCCCTCCATGAACCAGACGCCCGGAAGCCTTCCCGTCTATCTGCAGATCGTCGAACTGCTGGTCCGCGATATCGCCGCCAACAGGTTGATCGACGGCGAGCGGCTGCCGCCCGAACGCGACATGGCGGCCACACTCGGCATTGCCGTTGGCACGCTCAGAAAGGCACTGGCCGAGCTTCAGAGCCGCGGGCTGCTGGAGCGGGTGCAGGGTTCGGGCAATTACATCCGTGCGATCAGCGATCCGAAAAGCGTCTACGCGATGTTCCGGCTGGAGCTGATTGGCGGCGGCGGCCTGCCGACGGCGGAAGTCCTGAGTGTCGAGCGCATGCCCAAACCCGCGGACTTGCCGGAATTCGGCAGCTCGCCCGAGGGGCATCGCATCCGACGTCTCAGACGCCTGTCCGGCAAGATCGCGGCGGTCGAGGAAATCTGGCTGGACGGCAGCTATGTCGAAAAGATCGGAATCGAGGAGCTGTCGGAATCGCTCTACCTGTATTATCGCGACCGCCTCGGCCTCTGGATCGTCCGGGCCGAAGACCAGGTCGGGCTTGGCACCGTTCCAGATTGGAGCCCTGGGAGCTTCGGGCAACCGGTCGGCACCGCCATTCCCCTCATCACCCGCGTCAGCCAGGCGAGAGACGGCGAACGCGCCGAAGTCTCGAAAACCTGGTTCGACGCAGATATCGCCCGCTACGTAGCGCGTCTCAAATAGGGAGGAGACATTGGAAAGACTGAATTACGGGATCATCGGCTGCGGCATGATGGGGCAAGAGCATCTGCGCAACATCGCGCTTTTGAGCAATGCCGGCGTTGCCGCGATCTTCGAGCCGGACCCGGCCATGCGCAGCGCCGCCGCCGCGATGGTGCCCGGCGCCAGGATCGTCAATACGATCGAGGAACTGCTGGCCGTCGAGGCGGTCAATTGCCTGCTGATTGCCAGCCCGAACTACTTCCACCTGGAACAGCTGGAGAAGATCGCCGCGATCCGACCGCTGCCCGTGCTGGTCGAAAAGCCGCTGTTTACCGCGCCGGAAGACGCGCCCCGGCTGGAAGCGCTGCGCGCCGCCTATCCCGCCCCGATCTGGGTGGCGATGGAGTATCGCTACATGCCGCCGGTCGCCCGGATGATCGAGGAGGCGGAGGCCGCCACCGGTGGTGTGCGAATGCTGACCATCCGTGAGCACCGCTTTCCCTTCCTGGAAAAGGTCGGCGACTGGAACCGCTTCAACCGCAATACCGGCGGCACGCTGGTCGAGAAGTGCTGCCATTTCTTCGACCTGATGCGTCACATCCTGAAGTCGGACCCCGTGCGGATCATGGCCTCGGGCGGCCAATCGGTGAACCATGTGAGCGAAAGCTACAATGGCGAGCGTTCGGACATCTGGGACAATGCCTATGTGATCGTCGACTTCGCCTCGGGCGCGCGCGCCATGCTGGAACTTTGCATGTTTGCCGAAGGCGCACGCTATCAGGAGGAGATCTCGGCCGTCGGCCCAAGAGGCAAGATCGAGTGCCATGTGCCGGGCCCCGGTCGATTCTGGCCGGACCATCTCGGCGAACCGCCGGTGGCGCAGGTGATCGTTTCGCCGCGCGATCCGAAAGGTCCGCGCATGATCGAGATCCCGGTCGATCCGTCGCTGCTGGCGGCCGGCGACCACAACGGCTCGACCTTCTACCAGCACCAGCGCTTCCAGCGGGCAGCACTCGGCAATCAGCCGATCGAGGTGTCGCTGGAGGATGGCTGGTGGGCCGTCGCCATGGGGCTTGCAGCCCAGCAGTCCGCACTGACCGGCGAGGCAGTCGATCTGTCGACACAGACCTATGCGATGGCAAGCTGAGACGGCATCAAGAGGTCACGGGCGGGTTATTCGGCCCGTGACCGTCACGACCATGTCGCCGTCACTGCACCGCGTAGGCGACTTCCATGGCCCCGCGCCAGATCATCTCCCCGGCCACGAACAGGATAACCGCCAGCCCGACATAGGCAATCCAGCGGTAACGGGTCAGCAGGCCGGCAATGGCCGAAGCGGCAAAGCCCATCAGCACCACCGAGAGACAGAGACCGAAGACCAGCACCATCGGATGCTCATGGGCGGCGCCCGCGACCGCCAGCACATTGTCGAGCGACATGGAGACGTCGGCGATGATGATATGCTTGATCGCCTGGGCGAAGCTCTTGCGCCGCGGTCCGGTCGCGTCGTCGTGGTCGTCCTGCGCCGGTTGCTCCTTCAGTTCGCGCCACATCTTCCAGCACACCCAGAGCAGCAGCAGGCCGCCGGCGAGCAGAAGACCGATGATTGACAGCAGATAGCTGGCGCCGAGCGCAAAGGCGATGCGCAGCACCGTGGCGCAGGCGATACCCACCAGGATCGCCTTTGCCCGGTCCTGCCTGGCAAGACCCGCAGCCGCCATGCCGACGACGACCGCGTTGTCGGCTGCGAGTACCAGATCGATCATCACGACCTGCAGGAAGGCCGAGATCGAGGCGGGCATCAGAAGGTGATCGAAGATTTCATGCATTTGTGACGAACCCAAATTCCAGTCGATCAACGCACGGATGGGATCGCGGGTTCAACGCGCGTGCAGGATCCATGCGAGAAAGCACCGGGCCGGGCGGCCCGTGGGGCAGGACTTAGCAGGACCCGACCGCCGACGGCAAGTTGGATCGGGCTTCAAAGTGGATAATGGCAGGCGACGCTGCGCTCGTCGTCGAGCGCTTGAAGCACCGGCCGCTCGACGCGGCATCGGTCCGTCGCATGGGGACAGCGTGGCGAGAACTTGCAGCCCTTCGGCGGATCGAGCGGGCTCGGGATCTCGCCAGTCAGCAGCACCCGTTCGCGTCGTCCGCGGTTCTTCGGCTGCGGAATGGCCGAGATCAGCGCGTGGGTATAGGGGTGACGCGGCTTGGAAAACAGCGCATCCGCCTCGCCCAGTTCGACGATCGAGCCCAGATACATCACCGCGACACGGGTGGAGATCTGGCGCACGACGGCCAGATCATGGGCGATGAAGACATAGGTCAGGTTCAACTGCTGGCGCAGATCGCTGAACAGGTTGACGATCTGCGCCTGCACGGACACGTCGAGCGCGGAGACCGGTTCGTCGGCAACGATCAGCTTCGGCTCGACAGCGAGCGCCCGGGCAATCCCGATCCGCTGCCGTTGGCCGCCGGAAAATTCGTGCGGATAGCGGTCGAGATATTCCGCCCGCAACCCGACCAGATCCATCAACTCGCCAAGCCTAGCATTGATCTCGCCAGTGGGTCTCAGCCTGTGGACCTGCAGAACCTCGCCGATGATGTCGCGCACCCGCCGGCGCGGATTGAGCGAGGCCGAGGGATCCTGAAAGATCATCTGCATGCTGCGCCGGGTCGGCTTCAACGCCCCCTCGCCGGCCGTCGATATGTCCTGGCCCTCGAAGGACAATTGCCCCGAGGTGATGTCGTAGAGCCGCGTCAGGCAACGCCCGAGGGTGGATTTACCGCTACCCGATTCCCCGACAAGGCCGAGCGTTTCGCCGGGATAGACCGCAAGCGTGACATCCTCGACCGCATAAAGCGTGCGGCCCGATCCGGGCCACATGGTCTTGCCGACGGTGAAATGCTTGGTCAGGGCCTGAGTTTGCAGGATCGGCTCTCTTTGCGAATGCGCCGTCATGCGGGCTCCTCCAGCGTCAGGATCGAGCCTCTGAGCGCATCGCGTTCGGACGGCTGAAGAACGCACAGCGCCGATTGGTCCCCCTGTCGCCGCAGCGGAGGTCGGCTCAGGCATTCGCCGCGGGCGAACCGGCAGCGCGGCGCGAAACCGCAGCCGGCCGGGATGGATTCCGGGGTCGGCGGCATGCCGCCGATGGCCGGAAGCCGCTCGGCCCGCTTGCCGGTCAGCGACGGTATGGACGCCAAAAGACCCCAGCTATAGGGGTGCATGGGGTGGGAAAAGACCTCTTCCGTCGTTCCCCTCTCGACGATGCGGCCGGCATACATGACATTGACCCGGTCTGCGACTTCGGCGACCACGCCCATGTCATGGGTAATCAGGATGATCGCGGAGCCGAAATCCTTGCGCAGCCGGAGCAGCAGATCCAGCACCTGCGCCTGCACGGTAACATCGAGCGCCGTGGTCGGCTCGTCGGCAACCAGCAAAGCCGGGTTACACGAAAGCGCCATGGCGATCACCGCCCGCTGGCGCATGCCGCCGGACAATTGGTGCGGATAGCGATCGACGGCCTCGCCCGGATTGGCAAGCCCGACTTCGCCCAGAAGTTCGATCGACCGCTTGCGGGCGGCTCTTGCGGATATGCTCTCATGCGCCCGGATCTGCTCGGCGATCTGCCAGCCGATGGTGTAGACCGGGGTCAAAGCCGTCATCGGGTCTTGCGAGATCAGTCCGATCTCCTTGCCGCGCAGCCGGCGCATCTCGCGCTCGCTCATCTGCAGCAGGTGCTTGCCGCGAAAGGCGACCGCACCATCAACGAAGGTCGTCTGCGGATCGTGCAGGCCGAGCAGCGACAGCAGCGTGACGGACTTGCCCGATCCGGACTCGCCGACGATCGACAGGATCTCGCCTTCGCGCAGCTGGAAGGAGACGTCGTCGATCGCCCTGACCCGCCCCCGGTCGGTGGCAAACGAGACGGACAATCCCTGGACGTCGAGCAGCAGCGGCGATGGGGACTGGTTCATCGTCATCCCCTCACCCGCGGATCGATCAGCACATAGACCATGTCGACCACCGCATTGGTGACGACAACGAAGAAGGAGGCATACATGACCGTTGCCAGGATCATCGGCAGATCGAGATTGAGCAGCGCCTGATAGGTGAGCCGCCCGATGCCGTTGAGGCCGAAAACGACTTCGGTCAGCAGTGCGGCACCCCCGACGAGCACGCCGAAATCGAGACCGAACATGGTGACGAACGGGATCAGCGAGGTGCGAAGCGCGTGGCGCAGCATGACGCGCATGGGACCGAGCCCCTTGGCCCTTGCCGTGCGGATGAAGTCCTCCTGATAGGCCTCCACCAGATTGGCGCGCAGCACCCGGCCGTAGATGCCGATATAAAGGGCGGCCAGCGTGAACCACGGGATCAGAAGCGTCTTGAACCAGCCCCAGGGATCGCTCAGCAGAGGTTTGTAGCCGAGTCCCGGCACCCAGGAGAACAGCCAGGTGTCGTGAAAGCGGCTTTGCGAAACGAGGTTCATCATTTCGCCGAACCAGAAAACCGGCATCGACACCCCAATCAGTGCCAGGATCATCAACCCCTTGTCGATCACCGTTCCGCGCATCATCGCTGCGATGACGCCGACCGTGATGCCGCCGACCACCCAGAGCACGGCGGCACCGAAGACCAGCGACAGCGTGATCGGGGCGGCCGACAGCACCTGCGGTACAACTTTCAAGCCGCGATTGACGAAGGAGGTCAGATCCTGCGTGACGAACAGCCGCTTCATCATGATCCCATATTGCACCGGCAACGGCCGGTCGAAGCCGAAATCCTTGCGGATCGCCTCGACGGTCTCCTGCGCCGCGTTGCGCCCGGCAATGCGGGCCGCCGGATCGGCACCGGGTGTGGCAAAGAAGATCAGGAACACCAGCGCGGAGATGCCGAACATCACGAACACCATCTGCACCAGGCGCTGAAGCATTGCGAAAGCCATGATCCCTCCTCAGCGCAACTTGGTGCGCGGATCGAGCGCGTCCCGCACGCTGTCGCCGAGCACGTTGAGGGCAAGCACTGTCAGCACGATCGAAAGACCGGGCGCCAGCGCCACGATGGGGCGGGTATAAAGAAGGGTCTGGCCGTCCTGGATGATCGTGCCCCAGCTGGCATCCGGCGCCTGTACACCGATGGACAGGAACGACAGGGCCGATTCGGTCACGATATTCAGCGCCATCATCAAGGGAATATAGACGATCAGCGTCGTGGTGACGTTCGGCAGGATATCGTGGAACAGGATGCGCCAGCGCGGAATGCCGAGACCCTTGGCCGCCAGTACGAATTCGCTGTTCTTCAGTGTCAGCACGCGACCCCGGATCGGTCGAGCGATATAGGGCACATAGATGATGCCGATAATGCCGATCGGCAGCAACAGGCTGCCGGAGGTGATGTGGAAGGGCCCGATGGTGATGCCCTGCGAGATCAGCACGATCGAGAGCGATATCGCCAGCAGGTAGACCGGAAAAGCCCAGAGAATATCGAGGATGCGCGACAGCACCATGTCGGTGATCCCGCCGAAAAAGCCGGCGCAGATGCCGACAAGCGCCGCCAGCACCAGACAGATAAGGGTTGCCGCACCGGCAATCAGCAGCGAGTTTCGCCCGCCATAGAGAAGTCTTGCCGCAACGTCGCGCCCTTGCGCATCGGCGCCCAACAGATACTGCGCCTGCCAGGTCGGGCCGATCGGCGTGACGCCGAGGCCCAGTCCTTCGGTCGAGGCCTGCATGATCTTCACCCGCTTGCCGTCGACCTTGATCTTGCCGCTCAGATTGGAGCGAAACGGATCGGTGCCCGAAACATAGTCTGCATAGAGCGGCGCTGCGAGGCTGCCGGCGACGATAACCAGCAGGATGGAGGCCGCGACAAGGGCCGACAGATCGGACCGTATGATCCGCCAGCCGCGTTTCCACGGGCTGAGACCGGTCCTTGCCGGTTTTGCGCCAACGGGCGCATCTTTCTCGTCCACGGGCGCGGTGATCGATAGATCTGACAAATCCAATGTCCTTAGCCGATCGGAAGTCTGTGCGGAGGCTGCGCCTGCCGGCGGGCAGCGCATGGCCGGGAGACGCCCAGACCGGGCGTCTCCTCTTTTCAAGACCTATGCCGGTTACTTCACCCAGGACTGGGAGATCACCCAGCGGAACTGGTTGGAGAAGATGAAATTGCCGACACGGCTCGAGGTGAAGTCGACATTCTTCGGCGTGAACAAGGGCGCAAGCGGCGCCTGCTCCATGAACGCCGTGTCGATCTTTGCCCATTCCGCATTGGCGCCGTCAGGATCGGTGATCGACTGGGCCATGGCGGCCTTCATCTTCACGTCCAGATCGTTGTTGCAGTAGCCGGCAATGTTGATCGAGGCATCGCTGCCGGGGGTGAACGAAGCGCAGGAAAGCAGCACGTTCAGGAAGTTCGAGGCCGCCGGATAGTCCATGTACCACTGCGAGACGCTCAGTTGCACCTTGTTGTCGGTATTCTGGATATAGGTGAACTGGATGTTCGGCGAGATCGCCTTTACCGACGCATCATAGCCCAGATCGCCAAGCACGCTCTGGATATAGGTGCCGATCGCCCGCGAGGTCGCATTGTCCTCGGCAATAACCGTCACCTTCTGACCGGCCGTTCCGGACTCCTCGACCAGCGCCTTCGCCTTCTCCATGTCGGGTGCCGACCATTCCGGACCGGGATCCTCGGTATAGAGGCAATTGTCGACATGGCCGGGGAAATCGGGCGGCAGGATCTGGCAGACAGGCTGCGCCAGCACATCACCGCCGAAGAGACCGACCAGTGCGTCGCGGTCGACCGCATAATTGAGCGCCTGGCGCACCTTGACGTTGTCGAACGGCGCCAGATTGGTGTTCATCGGCACGTACCAGAAGGCGGCCAGCGGGTTCACATGCACCTGGTTTGCATATTTGGTGCCGAGTTCCTGCAGGCGGTCCGCCGGCGGCGTGTCGAACATCCAGTCGACCTGACCGTTCTGGATGGCGTTGATCGAGGCTTCCTCGGTCATGCCGAAGCGGTAGACGATCTCGTCCGGATAGCCGTCGGGCTGAGCGTCGACGCTCCATTCCTTGAATTCCGGATTGCGCTTGATCACCATCTTGTCGTTCGGATCATAGCTTGCAATGACATAGGCGCCGGTGCCCGGAAGGGCCTCGGTGCCGGCATCCTTGGCGGGCGTATCGGCCGGCAGGATCGTCGCATGCGGCACGGCGAGCTTGTCGAAGAATTCCGAATCCGGCTCCACCAGATGGAAAGTGACGGTGCCTGCGGCATCGTCGCCCTCGATGCCGCCCTCAAGCGTACAGGAGGCGCTATCCTTGATGCAGGCGTCGGCGCCGACGATGTTGTTGTAGAAGCTGCCCGACGTCGGGCTGTTGACCTTGAAGATGCGCTGGAACGAGGCAACAACGTCGGCGGCGGTCAGCGCCCTACCGTTGGAAAACTTGATTCCCTTGCGCAGCGTGAAGACATAGGTCTTGCCGTCCTCCGAAGGCTTGGGAAGCGCCTCGGCGAGGTCCGGCACAATCTCGAAGCCTTCCTTGCGGTCGGCCTGCTTGAATTTCAGCAGTCCGTCATAGGTGAGCTGGAAGACCTGCCAGAACTGCGCGGTATAGTTGATCATCGGATCGATCGTGCCGGCGGCCGAGACCGCAGACAGCGTCATCGTACCACCGCGATGGGCTTCCATCAGGGCGGCCCGGTCTTCGGCATAGGCAGATCCGCAGAGCGCGGAATGCGCCAGGAGGCCCGCAATCAGCAGGGCCCCTGTCCGGCCTGCAAAGGATAACCTGTTCGTCATCTTCATCTGTTCCCCTGTTGTTTTTAACTGTTCATGTCGACGGTCTTTGTCGCGCCTTGCCGGCGCTTTTGATTAGGGTGCCTTGTCGTCGAGGAAGCCCCCGACCACGGCCATGCAGGCCTCGCGCTCCTCCACATGCGGCATGTGGCTGGACTGCTCGAAAATCGTCCAGCGCACATCCGGAATTTCATCGGCGAAGGGCTGCACGCAGGCCTCCGTCGCCTCGTCGAAGCGGCCCGAAATCAGCAGTACCGGAACCGCGATGGTCGACAGTTTGCCGACCACGGACCAGTCCTTCATGGTGCCGATGACATGGAATTCATTGGGACCGTTCATCGTGTAGTAGACGGTTGGATCGGCATCGATCGCGTCGAAGGTGCGCTTGACCTCCGGCGGCATCGGCACGATGCGACAGACATGGCGTTCGTTGAACACATCGGTGGCGGCCTTGTATTCCGCGGTATCGGTGGTCTTTGCCACCTCGTGCTTCATCAGCGTGGCCTGCACCTCGGTCGGCAGTTCGGCCCGAAGGCGATTGGCTTCGGAGATCCAGGTCTCCATCTTCGCCGGCGAATTCGCGATCACCAGCGCTTTCAGGCCGGCCGGCCTTTCCAGCGCGAACTCCGATCCCAGCATGCCGCCCCAGGACTGGCCGAGGACGCAATAGGCGTCGCGGAGGCCGAGGAAATCGATGAGGTTGTGCAGTTCGGCCTTGAAGAAATCGACTGTCCAGAAGTCGCCACCCTTGTCGGGCAGATGGGTCGAGCGACCATTGCCGACCTGGTCGTAATGCACGACCGCGCGGCCTGTCGCTGCGATATCCTTGAAGCTGTCGACATAGTCATGGGTGCAGCCCGGCCCGCCATGCACGACGATGAGCGGGGCCTTGCCGGAGGTCAGATCACCGGTGATCCGGTACCAGGTCTGATGGGGCCCATAAGGGGCAAAGCCTTCAACGACTGTCACGCAACTGTTCTCCTGTCTTTCTCACGCACCCTTGCGGGCGCGCTGGTCATTGCTGCACACCGCTTCCGCGGCTTCCTCGATCGTCATGCGCCAGGCCATGGCGAAACTGCGCAATTGCCGCATCGCCGCAGTCTCGTCGTCGCCCTGTTCGTGCATCAGCTTCACCACCGCGCGCACCACGACGGGACGCTGGCGAAGCCGCACTTCGAGCGAGCGGATATCGTCCTGCTGGGCGCGCGCGCCTTCGAAGGCATGGGCGGCGATCAGCAATGCGCTGTAGGCGCCGGTCGAGCCGATCGGCTTCAGCAGATGGGCGTTCGAGCCCTGGCCCAGCGCCCATTCGACCCGGCCGGGCGCTTCCGAGCCGATCATCGCGATCAGCGGCATCGGCGCATGGCCGGCCGGCCAGGGAAACTGATCGTCATGGCCCATATCCGCATCGAAGAACACGACATCGGCAGTCGCGTCTGTCGGCGACACTTGCGGCCAGACATCGCGCACCGTGATCTGCAGTGCCTCGAGCTGCCGGCGCAGAGCTTCCACCGCCGGATGCGGCCGGTGCAGGATGATGGCCTGCCACCCGGCAAGCGAAGGTCTCCGCGGGCGGCTCATTGGATCACCTTGAGAGATTTGGCAGCCGGCAGATGCCTCTCGGACGATGCGGGCTCCGCCAGCGAGACCTGCATTTGCGCATGGACGAGATAGGGATCGGCCATGATCGGCGACGGCGAACTGTCGATGACCTCGAATTCGCCAGCCTGGTTCGAGCGACCGAGATGCGAACGCAAGGCGGCGTGATGGGTCTTCGGGTCGATCGACAGCGGACCGAGCGGCGTGTCGTAGCGCCGCGCCGTCACCAGTTGCCTGATCGCTTTCGGATCATCGGTGCCCGCCTCGGCCACGGCATTAGCCAGGATGGAGACCGCCATATGCGCCGAGACGAAGGGCGAAGACAGTTTTCGCGCGCCGAAACGATCCGCAAGACGCGCCTTGAAGGCGTGGTTCTCGGGGGTGTCGAGCCGGTCGAAATAGATCGACGTGGTGATGTGCCCCTCGGCGGCATCGCCGAGGTCCTGAAGGTCTGTTTCGGTCGCGTTGCAGGACACGACGGGGCGTCTGGCGGGCAGGAATTCGCTGTCGGCGCGGCCGAGCGCCGCGTAGGCTTTCAGGAACGCCGCGGCCGATGAGCCGACAAGATTGCTGAGGACGAAATCCGGCTTGCGAGCCCGGATTTCCTCGATCAGGTGCTCGACCTCGACCGAGCCGAGCGGCACGTAGCGTTCGGACAGAACAGTACCGCCGGCGGCATCGGTCAATTCGCGGGCGATGCGGCCGATTTCCCATCCCCAGATGTAGTTCGAGCCGACGACGAAGGGACGTCCGCCGAACCGGGGAAAGACATAATCCAGCAGCGGGATCAGATGCTGGTTGGGACAGGCTCCAAGATAGAGCGCGTGGTCGCTCGCTTCATAGCCTTCATGCGGAAAGGCATACCAGAGCAGAGCGCCGCTGCGCTCGACGATCGGCAGGACCTCCTTGCGGCTCCAGGAGGTGATGGTGCCGACCACATGGCGGCACTGGTTTCTCATGATCGCCTCTTCGGCCAGCGCGGCATAGCGCTCGGCACTACCACCGGGGTCGGCGATCACCGGCTCGAAACGGAAGGGCAGCGCCGGATCGGAATTGACCTCGGCAATTGCCGCCATGGCACCGTCGATCGCCTCTCGCCCCAGCGCGGCATAGGCGCCGGTGGACGAATAAAGCAGGCTGATCCTGATGGTGTCGCGCTGTCCCAAGCTGTCCATCTCTGTTTGAAAAAAGCGAGAAGCGGTCCCAAAAAAGAAAAAACCCCGATCCGTCCGCAAGGACGGTGATCGAGGCTCGATTGCCGTGGCCGATGAGGGCCTATGTTCCAGTCAAACCTAGGGTCGGTTCATTTTCTAGTCAACAGGATTCTTTGCCTGTTTTTTGAACAATCCGACCGTGCCTTAAAGGGCCAGATACGCCTTTCGAATATCCTCGCGCTCGGAAAGCTCCGCAATCGTGCCGGCAAACTGCACTTCACCATTTTCCAGGACATAGGCGCGGTCGGAGATCATCCGCGCAAAGGGCAAATTCTGCTCCGACAGCAGGACACAGACGCCCGCCTGCTTCATCACGGTGACGGCTTCGGCCATCTGTTCGACGATTTTCGGCGCGATGCCCTCGGAAGGCTCGTCAAGCAGCACGAGATAGGGATTGCCCATCAGCGTGCGGCCGATGGTCAGCATCTGCTGCTCCCCGCCGCTCATCGCAGACCCCGCGCGGTTGCGCATTTCCGCCAGGTTCGGGAAGAGGTCGTAGATCCGCTCCGGCGTCCATTCCGGCAGGCCTTCCCGCGGCGGCTGGCGACCGACTTCGAGGTTCTCGGTAATCGTCAGCTGGGTGAAGATGCGCCGGTCCTCCGGTACATAGCCCAGCCCCTTGCGGGCGATCTGGTAGGGCGCCAGGCCCGAAATTTCCTCGCCGCGAAAACGGATGGAGCCGGTCTTCTCCTCGATCAGGCCGATGATCGACTTGAAGGTTGTCGACTTGCCGGCACCGTTGCGACCAAGCAGGGCCACGACCTCACCGGCCTTTGCCTCCAGCCCGACGCCGAAGAGGATATGGGCCGGACCGTACCAGCTGTTCAGATTGGAGACTTCGAGCATCAGTGTTCCTCGGCTTGCGCATAAAGGGAGCCGGAGCCCAGATAGACGGCCTGCACCTGCGGGTCTTCACGCACCTCGGCAGGCTTGCCCGCAGCAATGATCTCGCCGCGATTGAGCACGATCAGCCGCGAGGCATGTTCGAAAACGATATCCATGTCGTGCTCGGTAAACAGCACGCCGATATGCCGCTCGCGCACGATCCGCGCCGTCAGCTCCATCAGCGCAACCCGCTCGCGCCCCGACATGCCGGCCGCAGGTTCGTCCATCAGCAGCAGCTTCGGATTGCCGGCAAGCGCGATCGCCAGCTCCAGCCGCTTGACGTCGCCATAGGGCAGCTCGCTGCAGAGACGATCGGCCTGGTTGCCGAGCCCGATCAGCTCGAGCAGCGCCATCGCCTCGTCGCGCCAGGGCCTCGAGAGGGTTCCGAAAAAGGCCGAGAGACCGTAGGTGCCGGCCCGGTCCGACTGCAGCGCCAGCTGGACATTCTCGATCACGGTCATCGACAGATAGGTCTGGGCGATCTGGAAGGTGCGGCCGACGCCAAGGCGGAAGATCTTCTGCGGCGAGACGCCGGTGGTATCGATACCGTCGATCCTGACCTGCCCCGCATTCGGCCGGATCTGGCCGTTCAACATGTTGAAGCAGGTGCTCTTGCCGGCGCCGTTCGGGCCGATCATGGCCAGCAGTTCGCCGCGCTCGACATCGAAGCTCACGCCACGCACCGCCTGGACGCCCTGGTAGCTCTTGGAAAGCCCTTTGACCGACAGCAGGGAGTAGGAATTGCTCATGCCGTCTCTCCCGCCTTGCCAAGGTTCGCCGGTTCGGCTGAACTCCGTCGCGTGCGGTCGAACCGGTAAACCAGCCGCTTCAACGTGCCGACAATGCCTTCCGGGAAGACCACGACGAGCACGATGATCAGGGCGCCGAGAATGAAGCGCGGATAGTCGGTATTGCTCATCAGCCAGATCGACGCCGTCTTGTAGACGGCCGCGCCGACGACGCTGCCCGACACCGTGCCGAAACCGCCGAGCAACACCATGACCAGCGCATCGATCGAGGTCGGGATGCCGAGACTGTCGGGAAAGACGCTGCCCTTGAGATAGGTAAGCAGCACGCCGGCAAGGCCCGCAAACAGGGCGCTGATGGTGAAGGCAATGTGCTGGATCGACTGCTTGGAAATGCCGACGGAGGCCGAGCGCATCGGCGAGTCCCTGAGCGCCCGCAGGGCGTAGCCGAAGGGCGAGAAGGTCAGATGGCGAAACACCAGTATGGTAAGCGCCGCAGCGGCCAGACAGAGCCAGTAGAAGGCATTGGTGCTGCTCGCCCAGTCTGCCGGCCAGACCCCGATGATGCCATTGTCACCGCCGGTCACGTCGACCCACTGATAGGCGACCGACCAGACAATCTGGGCAAAGGCAAGCGTCAGCATGGCGAAATAGATGTTGGACAGCCGCACGCAGAACCAGCCGGCAAAGGCAGAGACAACCGCCGCCACCAGCGGCCCGATGACAAGCGCTGCCTCCATCGGCACTTCGAAATACTGGACAGACAGGGCCGCGCCATAGGCGCCGAGGCCGAGACCGGCCGCATGGCCGAAGCTGTCCAGTCCGCCGACCGACATCAGGAATTGCAGGCTGACGGCAAAGACGACCGCAATCAGCACTTCGGCGGCGACCCCTGTGCCGTAATCGCCGAGCAGATAGGGAAACACCACGAGGAACAGCAGGGCGGCAGCAGCCAGAAGCCGTTCCCGACCGGCCAATGGCCGCCAGGCGGCCACGTTCTTGATCAGTGCCGTGCGCGACGTGGCGATCGGCTGGCCGAACAGGCCGAAGGGGCGGATGATCAGCACGACGGCCATGACCACGAAGATCAGCACCAGCGAAATGCCGGGCAGCACGAGAATGCCGAAGGCATTGAGTTCCGAGACGAGCACGGCAGCCACGAAGGCGCCGGGAATGCTGCCGAGCCCGCCGATGACGACGACGACGAAGACCTCGGTGATCACCGAGAGATCCATGAAATGGCTGACCGCATCGCGCGGAATCTGCAGGCCGCCGCCGAAGGCTGCCAGAAAGATGCCGAGCGCGAAGACCCCGGTAAACAGCCATTTCTGATTGACCCCGAGTGCGTTGACGATGTCGCGATCCTCGGTCGCCGCGCGTACCAGCATGCCCCAGCGGGTGCGGTTCAGCAGCAGCCACAGCAGACCGAGCACGGCCGGCCCGAGAGCGATCAGGACGAAGTCATAGACCGGCATGGCATGGTTGAACACGGTGACCGCGCCATCGAGGCCGGGGGCGCGCGGGCCGACCAGATCTTCCGGTCCCCAGAGCAGACGCACGGCATCCTCGATGATCAGCGTGACGCCGAAGGTCGCCAGAAGCTGAAGCAATTCGGGCGCATGATAGATGCGGCGCAGCAGCACGATCTCGACCAGCGCGCCGATGACTGCAACCACAATCCCGGCAACGATGAGCGCTGCCCAGAAGCCGAGCGCGCTCTCCCAGCGGGTGGTCAGGCTATAGGCCAGATAGGCGCCCAGCATGTAGAAGGCGGCATGGGCGAAATTGACGATGCGGGTGACGCCGAAGATCAGCGACAGGCCGCTGGCGACGAGAAAAAGCGACGCCGCATTCGCCAGCCCGGTCAGGAATTGCGCGAAATAGAGATCCAAGAAAAAGCTCCTTCCCGGCCGGCCGGGCGCGGGGTCTGCTGTCGGAGTCTGAAGACCGAGGCGCATTTGGCCTGCGCCCCGGCAAGCCGGATCAGATGGCAGGGTGGATCAGATGCGATCATCCTGCCCCCGAAATGCCTCAAGGGCGCAGTTTGGCAGCGTCTTCTTCGCTCGGCAGGAAGTCGGCCCCGCTCTCGTATTTGAAGTCGACCATCGTGCCCTTGCCATCGACCAGTGCCGTCTTGCCGACAAAGGCGCCGAGCGTCGACTGGTGATCAGCCGCGCGATAGGTGATCTCGCCAAACGGCGTATCGACCTTGACACCTTCGGCCGCCTTGATCAGCGCGTCGGTATCGGTCGAGCCGGCCTTGGTCAGGATCGCGGCGATCGACTTCATCAGCGTATAGCCGACGACCGAGCCAAGGCGCGGATAGTCGTCGTATTTCTTCTGATAGTCGGCGAGGAAGGTCTTGTGTTCGGCGATATCGACCTTGTCCCAGGGATAACCGGTGACGATCCAGCCTTCCGGCGCGTCACCCTTCAGCGGGTCGAGATATTCCGGTTCGCCCGTCAGGAAGGAAACGACCGAGCGATCCTTGAACAGGCCGCGGGTCGTGCCTTCGCGTACGAGCTTGACAAGGTCGGCACCGAAGGTGACGTTGAGGATGGCGTCGGGCTTGGCGGCCTCGATCGCCTGCGACACCGAGCCGGCATCGATCTTGCCCTGCGGCGGCCACTGCTCGGCGACGAAGTCGACGTCGGGACGCTCCTTCTTCAGCAGTTCCTTGAAGACCGCGACGGCGCTCTGGCCGTATTCGTAATTCGGCGCGATCGTCGCCCACTTCTTGGCGGGCAGCTTGGCGGCCTCCTTGGCGAGCATGGCCGCCTGGACATAGTTCGAGGGCCGCAGGCGGAAGGTATAGTCATTGCCCTTCTCCCAGGTGATCGCATCGGTCAGCGGCTCGCCGGCCAGATAGAAGACCTTTTTCTGCTTGGCAAAGGAGGAGACGGCCAGGCCGATATTGGAGAAGAACGAGCCGGCAATCAGCGCCACGCCATCCTTGGAGACGAGCTCGTTGGCAGCGGTGATCGCATCACCCGGCTTGCCGCCGTCGTCCTTGGAGATGACGACCAGCTTGTCGCCATTGATGCCGCCGGCTGCATTGATCTCGTCGAGCGCCATCTGCCAGCCCTTCTTGTAGGGCTCGGTAAAGGCCGGGAGACCGGAATAGCTGTTGATTTCGCCGATCTTGATATCGGCGGCGAAGGCTTGCGCTCCGGCCGAAAGACCGACCACGGCGCCCATCGTGATAGCTAGAATGCGTTTCATAACTGTTCTCTCTCTGGCTGCGACCGTTTGCGGTCTTCTTTGTCTTGCGGCTTCGGCCCTTGGAAGATCCCCTCATCGGGGGCGCCCAAGCAATAATGCCATGCTCGATACTCTGGTGTGCTCACTATAAATGCAAGCGATTTTTCAGCCTGTTTTTTGATCTTTTCCGAGCAACACGCGCTTCTCATCCGGTCGTTTGCGTGTATCTATGGTGTGTACTCTATTTCCGAGGTTGAACATCGATGGGCACACCCTACGACGTCACGGAACAGGTCGGGCACCTTCTTCGGCGCGTCTACCAGCGGCATTTGGCAATCTTTCAGGAAAATGTACAAGACCCGAGCATCACCTCGGTCCAGTTCGTCACCCTTTGCGTGCTGCGCGACCGCGGTCCCAGTTCGCAGACCGAACTGGTGCGCGCAACGGCGATCGACCAAGGCACGATCCGCGGCATCATCGACCGCCTGACGGCGCGCGACCTGATTTCAGTCTCGCGCGATGATCAGGACGGCCGAAAGGTCATCATGGCGCTGACCCCGGCAGCGCACGCGCTTCTAGGCGACCTGATCCCCAGCGCAGCGCGGATTTCCGACCTGACCATGGAGGGCCTGAACCCTGCCGAACGGGTGGCGTTTCTCTATCTCCTGCGCCGGCTACTGGAGACCGGCACGGGCGCGCGAGATGACGAAGCGGGCCAGGAAGGCAATTGACAACCGCATAAAAACTCGTTTGTGTACAAATGAGTTTAACCGGGGATTTGCAGATGACCAGTGCGACGAACGCCGTTGAGACCGTGCAGAGCAGCTTTCCGATCCCGGAAAATGTCTTCGCCGAAACAGTCGTCGAGGTTCAGCACTATACCGACCGACTGTTCCGCTTCCGCATCACCCGTCCCCCGAGCTTCCGTTTCCGCTCCGGCGAATTCGTCATGATCGGCCTGCCGAACGCCGAAAAACCCGTTTACCGCGCCTATTCTATCGCCAGCCCCTCCTGGGACGAGGAGGTCGAATTCTTTTCGATCAAGGTCGAGAACGGACCGCTCACCGAACATCTGCAGAAGATCCAGCCGGGTGACACCGTGCTGATGCGCAAGAAGCCGACCGGCACGCTGGTGCTCGACGCGCTGGTTCCGGGCAAGCGGCTCTACATGCTGTCGACCGGTACCGGCGTCGCGCCGTTCGCCAGCCTCGTGCGCGATCCCGAGACCTTTGAGAAATTCGAGGAGGTGATCCTCGTCCAGACCTGCCGAGACGTCGGCGAACTAACCTATGCGACCGAGCTGGTCGACAATCTGCTGGACGACCCGCTGATCGGCGAAATGGCCGCCGGGCGCCTCCGGCTTCATGCCACGACCACCCGAGAGCATTCCGAGCGCATGGGCCGGGCGACCGATCTCATGAAAAGCGGCAAGTTGTTCGAGGATCTCGGCGTGCCGAAGATCGATCCGGCCGTCGATCGGGCGATGATCTGCGGCTCGATGGACATGCTCAAGGACACCAAGGCAATCCTGGAGAATTTCGGCCTCGTCGAAGGCGCCAATAACGCACCGGCGACCTTCGTCGTCGAGCGGGCCTTCGTCGGGTAGGCCCAGCTTTCTATCGCATCAGAACGTTGCGGTGCGGGCGCTCTAATGCTCCGCACCGCGCATCTTTGTCATGCTATCTGCCAGTCCTTCCCATGGCTTCTCACCCGGCGCAAAGCGTGCCCGCAGGTAGCCGACAAGTTCGCCGATCTGCCGATCGGAAAAATTGTCGCGAAAGGCCGGCATGGTCATCACCTCGGTATCGGCCCCGGCCGTCGAAGCCAGGCTCGCCGGAGCCTCGGCGCCGTGCAGGATGCTTTGCAGCACATTGACCGGACTGGCATCATGCAGATTGCTGTTGAGCGCCAGCGAGGCCAGCATCCCGTCGGTCTCGTGACAGGCGCTGCAGGCACCGGAAAAGATCCGTGCCCCTTCGGGATAGGCAAGCGCTGCGGCAGGCCTTGCCTGCCCGGCGTTTCGCAGCGCGGTGTCGCGCGCTGACGTCGCCTGCTCCGCGCTCACGTCGCCTCCGATGCCTGCCAAATAGGTCGCCATCGCCTCGATATCGGCATCCGGCAGCCCGGAAAGCGAGCGGATCACATCGGCCATCGGCCCGCCGGCGCTGCCATGGTCGCTGGCATGACCATGGCGCAGATAGGCAAACAGCGCCGCCTTGGTCCAACCGACCGGGCTTTTCGACGCCGCTGTCAGCGCCGGCGCCGTCCAGTGATCGGCAAATCCGCCAGCCAGATGGGCGGGTCCCCTGATCTCGGCGCCCAGAACATTGCGGTCGCTGTGGCAGGCGGAACAGTGGCCGAGCCCTTCGACCAGATAGGCACCGCGGTTCCACGTCTCGCCCTTTGCCGGATCATAGGGAATTTCGGCCGGCCGCAGGAAGAGACCGTTCCACCCGGCCATCAGTCCGCGCATGGCGAAGGGAAATTTGAGGTTCGACGTCTCGGGCTTTTCCGCCACCGCCGTCCCGCTCATCATATAGGCATAGAGATCCTGCAGGTCCTTGTCCTCGACATTGACGAACGACGTGTAGGGATGGACCGGATAGAGATGTGAGCCATCCCGGGATATCCCCTCGCGCATGGCGCGCACGAAGGCCGCGTAGGACCAGCCGCCGATGCCATGTGCCGCATCGGGCGAGATATTGGCGGCTCTCACCGTGCCGAAGGGCGTATCGAAGGCGCGCCCGCCGGCATAGCCTCGACCATCGGCTCCGACGTGGCAGACGGCGCAGCCGCCGGCAGCCGCCACCAGCCGGCCGCGCTCGATGCTGGCCGGACTGAAGACCGAGGGATCCGGGCGTTCGATGGTGGCGATCGCCGGACGGATCGGCGACAGCGTTGCAAGCCCGACGGCCGACAGTCCGGCAAGACCTGCCAGCCCGAAGCCCCATTTAAATGCCCGCTTGCGCGTCTTCTTGCCGTCAAGCCGCAGCGCATTTTGCTCGCGCCCATCAAGCGCTGCCAACACCTTGTCCGGTGTCAGCGGCAATTCGCGAAAGCGGATGCCCGTCGCGTCATAGACCGCATTGACGATGGCCGCGGCACTCGGCACCGAGGCACTTTCGCCGACACCGAGCGGCTCCTCGTTCTGGCGCGGGATCATCACGACGTCGATATCGGGCACTTCCTCGAAGGTCAGGATCGGATAGCCGCCCCATTCGACGCTTTCGACCGCGGTCGACGAGAAGGTTACCTTTTCCTTCAGCACGCGGCTGACCGACTGGATGACATTGCCGTGGATCTGGTGGCGCACGCCGTCCGGGTTGATCATCATGCCGGAATCCTGGCCGACCGTGACCTTCGTCACCGCGATCTCTCCGGTGCGGCGGTTGACAGCGACATCGGCGACCCACGCGGACCAGGCAGCGGGCGTTCCGGGAAAAGTGCCATGGACATAGAGCGCATAGGCAAAGCCGCGCCCGTAGAGCACGTCGCCTTCCCGGCCCTCGCTGCCCCAGCGCGTGCGCGGCGTCCATTGGGCCCTCTCGGCCACCGTTTTCACCAGGTCGATCGCGCGCGGATCGGTCAGGTAACGCAGCTTGTACTCGACCGGATCGACCTCGGCCGCAAAGGCCAGTTCGTCCATGAAGCTTTCATGGGCAAAGGAGTTCGGCATGGCCGAAACCCCTCGAAACCACGAGGCGCGGGCGATCGGCGGCATGTCGTGGACGGCGATCCGCATATTGCCAATCGCATAGGGCGGGATCGCCGTGCGGTCGCCCATCTGCGCGGTATCGGGCGTCGGCGGCAGCTTGCCGGTCAGGATCAGCGCCAGCGTCGGCGACAGATTGGAGGGATAGCTCGTTTCGAAATCATAGGCGGCCGGGCCGCCTTCATTATCGAGCCCGCCGCGCACATCGATCAGCTGGGCGGCCCCCTTCGGCTCCCAGCCATGCTCCTGCGCCCGCGTCAATTGCACCCGCACCGGCGCCCCGACGGCACGCGACAGCAAGGCCGCATCGGCCGTCACGTCGTCTGCACAATTGCGGCCGTAGCAACCCGCCGCCTCGAAGCGCTCGACCGTAATCGCGCCTTCGTCCATATCGAGGAGGCGGGCGAGATCGCGACGGATCCAGAACGGGTTCTGCGTGCCGGACCAGACGGTCATTCCCTCCGGCCGCCAGTCTGCGACGGCGCAGGACGGGCCGATCGACCCATGCATCTGATAGGGCCAGACATAGGTCCGCTCGAATTTGGTCGCAGCCGCCTCAAGTCCGCGCTCGACATCCCCGCGATCCGTCAGCACGCGTCGGGTCGAGCGGTTGCCGCGCAGGGCCTCTTCCGGATTATTCAGATCCGGTCTGGCATCGGCCACCTTCCAGTGGACGACCAGCTGTTCGGCAGCCTTGGCGGCAAACTCCTCGCGGGATGCGACGATGCCGACAAAGTCGCCTGATACCACCACCCGGACAAGGCCTGGAATGTCGGCGACCGAACTCTCGTCGACGGAGATCAGGCTGTTGCCGACCTCCGCCCCATGATCGTAGCCGACATAAGGCGGGCGTACGACGCGGCCATGCAGCATGCCGGCAACCCGCACGTCATGCACATAGGTCCAGTCGCCGCGCGCCTTGGCGGCGATATCGTTGCGCGGCTGCGAGCGGCCGACGAGACGATGGGCCTCGACCGGCTTCACTGCAGCCTCGGCGTCGAGTTCCAGGCGGATACGGCGTCCGGAGATCAGCATTTCGTAGGGGATGGAGCGTTTGTCCGAGACCGTGGACACGACGCCGTCATCAACGACGAGGTCGTCGACGATGACACCAAATTCGGCAGCCGCGAGATCGAGCAAATACCGCCGGGCCGTTGCCGCCGCAAGCCGCAGGGGTTTTGCGGTAATCTGGATGGTTTCGGACGCGATCGTCGGTCCCTGGTCGGGAGCAGCCCCGGTCGAGCCGAGCACCATGCGCACTCGCTCGAAGGGGATATCGAGCTCTTCCGCCGCGATCTGCGCCAGGGCCGTGCGAATGCCGGTGCCGAGATCGACATGGCCGTTAAAGGCGATCACGTCGCCATTGCCGCGCAGGGCCAAATAGATGGCCGGGTCATTGTCGCCGGCAGCGTCGGTAACCAGCAGGATATCGTCTTCCTGCAGATAGGCACCGCGCCCCTGTTCGGTCAGCCCGCTCATGGCCGTTTCTCCTGCACACTGTCCTGCTCAACGCCTGAGGCCATCAGGTCGCGGGCGCGGCGCACCGCCGCCAGAATTTCCATATGGGTGCCGCAACGGCAGAGCTGCCGGGACAGCGCTTGGCGAATCTCGGCCTCGCTCGCCTTCGGATTGCGCGTCAGCAGGGCAACCGTCGCCATGATCATGCCGTTCAGGCAATAGCCGCATTGGGCGGCCTGCATCTCGACAAAGGCCTGCTGCACCGGATGCGGCCGACCGTCTGTTGCCAGTCCTTCAAGGGTCGTGACGCTGCGCCCTTCAAGCGTACCGATCTTCGTCGCACAGGCGCGCACCGCCCGGCCATCGACCAGCACCACGCAGGCACCGCATTCGCCAAGACCGCAGCCGAATTTCGGCCCGTTCAGCCCGCAATCATTGCGCAGCACATAAAGAAGAGGAGTGTCCGGCGCGAGGTCGAACGCGACCATTTCGCCATTGATGTCGAGCCTATACCGCCGATGGGTCATCGCCAGCCGGCCTTTCGGCGGGACATCGCGCGCAGAGCTGCCTCAAGCCGCATCCAGGCGGCGGCAAGGTCAGGATTGCGGCGTTCCCATTTTGGTTTTTATTGAGCGCATCCATGACCGGAATGATAACGGGAAATCATTGGTGCGCAAATGAATTCTGAGACCAGATCCGCGGATACGAAACACCGCGCGGGAGACCCTGCTCAGCAGATCTTTTTCAACAGTTCGATCAGCATCTGCCGTTCGCCCGAGGTGAGCGGCGAGAGCGTAGCGTCGCTGACATCCATGGCCGCGGAGAGATTGCGCCGAATGGCGGCTTGTCCAACTTCGCTGACAGAGAGCACAAGTCTGCGGCCATCGGTCGGATCCGGTGCGGAAGCGACATAGCCGCGGGCGATCAGCCGATCAACGACCCCTTTGATCGTCGCCACGTCCATGGCCGTTACGCGGCCGAGCTGGTTCTGCGAGGTAGGGCCCAGTTCATGCAGCTTCGTCAGCGCTGCCCACTGAGTCGTGGTCAGACGTTCCTCCATGCGTTCGCCGAACAGCGCGACATGCCGCTGGTTCGCCTGGCGCAGGAAATAGCCGATCTGCTGATCGACGCGATAGGCATCCGCGGAGCCCCGCTCCTCGCCGCCTGCCTCTTCTTCCCCGTCTTCCGGCATCACCACTCCCAGATCGTCTCTCAAGGTTCCCCGCCAAAGATCGAAGCGCCTCTCCCTGCCCCATTTAAGCCGTTTGCGACGCGGATGAAAGCTTGACATGATCGAAAATGCGCAGATAGTCATTCGTACACAAATGAAAGTGCCGAAAACGGCATACGGGAACAATCCACAATCAGGCGCCGCATACCGCTTTGCGCGCCGGGAGCGCTTCAATGGTCAAGCAGCAGGTCGAAAGCTCGCTCAATGGCAAGATCCGGTGCGATGCCTGTCCGGTGATGTGCTACATCGCCGACGGCAAGTCGGGTGCCTGTGACCGTTATGCCAATGAGGGCGGCGATCTGGTCCGCGTCGATCCGCTCACCGTGATCGAACATTCCGCCGCCGATGGCGGCAAGGTCGTGCCCTTCCTGCCCGACGCCAAGCCCGATTGGGATGGCGACATCGTGCATGCCGGCCAGACCTTCGTGACCGCGGTCGGCGCCGGCACCACCTATCCCGACTACAAGCCCGCCCCCTTCATCGTCTCGCAGAAGCAGGACGGCGTCGACATGGTGACCGTCGTCACCGAGGGCATATTCTCCTATTGCGGGGCCAAGGTGAAGATCGACACCGACCGCTTCATCGGTCCGGAGACCGCGCTGGTGCGCGTCGACGGCGAGGCGATCGGTCATGTGACGACCGGCGAATACGGCTCGCAGATGCTGTCGCTCGGCGGCGTGCACCACCTGACCGGCGGCTCGAAGAAGGAGGGCCGCGTCACCTGCGACGCGCTGATGCGGCTTTGCAACCTGGAAGACGTCGAGATGACGGTCGATGGCGGTGCTCGCATGACGCTGAAGGCGGGCCAGCCCCCCGTTATCAACGACACGCTGGAAGAGCGCATGCGCGTCGGCTGCGGCTCGGCCACCATCGGCATCTTCGCCAAGCAGTGGAAGGACATGGTCGACGACGTGGTGGTGGTCGACGACCACATCACCGGCGTTCTGTCAGAGCACCAGGCCGGCAAGCTGCTCGATATCAAGCCGACCGGCATCAAGATCAAGGGGCGTCGCTCGACGCCCGGTCGCTATTTTCAGGTGGCCGAGCCCGGCACCGGCTGGGGCGGCACCAACATCTCCGACCCCTTGTCGATCCTCGGCGACTTCGACCCGAAGACCGCCTGGGCCGGCATGCGGCTGCTGATGGTCTCTACCACCGGCGACCAGTACGGCTACTATATTCTCGACGACAATCTCTGTCCGGTGAAACAGGACGTGCTGCCCGCAGCCATCGAGGAGACGGTCGCCGTCGTCTCGGAAAACTGCGAGCCGGCGATGACATCGGTGCTGTTCATGGGCGGCGCCGGCGGCAGCCTGCGGGCGGGTGTCACGACCAATCCGGTCCGGCTGACGCGGTCGGTCAAGGACGCGCTGACCTACGTCTCCTGCGGTGGCGCGCCGGCCTATGTCTGGCCGGGTGGCGGCATCACGGTGATGGCCGATGTGACGCAGATGCCGTCGAACAGCTTCGGTTATGTGCCGACCCCCGCGATCGTCGCCCCGATCGAATTCACCATGCGGCTCGAAGACTACCGCGCGCTTGGCGGCCACATGGAAGCCGTCATGCCGATCGAGGAGGCCATCGCGCAGGCCGAACGCCGGATCGGCAAGGTCGCGGAAGGCGCCTGGCCGACGGCGCGCAAGAACTTCAGCTGGGGCGGCTGAGGCCATGAGCGGGCCCGTCGCACACTATCTCGATGGCCATGACGGCGGCCGGCTGCATCTGCAGCACGGCCCGATCGATCTCGTCATCGGTGTCGACGGCGGCGATGACGACACCAGACTGACGCGGCAGCGCACCCTCGCCTTTCGGGCAGCCCATCAGCGCTTCCAGACAATCCTCGACGAACTCGTGTCCGAACTGGACCTCCTGCGTCAGCGGCATGCGCCGCACAGTACGCGGCCGAAAGGCGCGGTCGCCGGCCGGATGGTCGATGCCGTGGCGCTGTTTTCGGCAGACTGTTTCATCACCCCGATGGCCGCCGTGGCAGGCGCTGTGGCCGACGAGGTGCTTGCCGCGATGATCCGCGCATTCCCGCAAAACGATCGCCCGCAGCGCATCTATGTCAACAATGGCGGCGACATCGCGTTGCATCTGGATGACGGCGCAGAATTTGCCATCGGCATCCGCCACGAGGACGGCGCCGCGCTCGGCCGGTTCACCGTCCAGGCAAGCGAAGGACACAGTGGCCTTGCCACCTCCGGCCGCGGCGGGCGCAGCCTCTCCCTCGGCATCGCCGACAGCGTCACGGTCGTGGCAAGGAGTGCGGCAGCGGCCGACGCCGCTGCGACGCTGATTGCCAATGCCGTCGACCTGCCCGGCCATCCGGCGATCGCCCGCGCACCGGCCGACAGCATCAAGGATGACAGCGACCTCGGCAGCCGTCTTGTCGTCACCGGCTGCGACACATTGGCTGGCCAGGACGTCGCAAGGGCGCTCCGCGCCGGCGAAACCCGCGCGCAGGATTTTATCGACCGTGGCCTGATTTCGCGCGCCGCCCTGTTTCTGCAAGATCAGGGACGCGTGGCGACGGCGACCCCGAACAACAGCACGGCGCCGGCCTTCGGCGCCAGACCGCCCATTCCCGAGAGGAGACCCCATGCCTGACCCAAAAATCCGCAAGTTCCTGACCACTGTCGAGGAAATCTATCACGAAGGCGGCCCGGCCGCCGATGCGCCGCTGCTGCGTGGTTCGGTGATCGCCGTGATCGAGAACCCCTATGCCGGCGGCTATCACGAAGAGATCTCCGGCTTCATGAAGGATCTGGAACCGCTCGGCCTTGAAATGGCAAACCGTCTGGTCAAGGCACTCGGCGGCGATGCCAAGACAATTCAGGGCTATGGCAAGGGCGCGATCGTCGGCCAGGCCGGCGAGCTGGAACACGGTGCCCTCTGGCATGTGCCCGGCGGCTACGCGATGCGCGAGATCCTCGGGGACGCCAAGGCGATCGTGCCCTCGACCAAGAAGGTCGGCGCTCCCGGCACGCGCCTCGATGTGCCGGTCACCCATATCAATGCCTCCTATGTCCGCAGCCATTTCGACGCCATGGAAGTCGGCGTGCCGGACGGGCCCCGCGCCAACGAGATCGCGCTGGTGCTTGTGATGACCACCGGCAGCCGCATCCATGCCCGCGTCGGCGGCCTGAAGGCGGACGAGATCAAGGGCGAGGACGGGCTTCGATGAAAGCCGAGATCCGCAAGATCGCGGTCTTCGTCGACGAGACGCATCGGGAGATGGGCAAGGCGGTGGAGCCGGTAACGCGCAAGGCCTGCGCGGTCGCCGTGATCCGCAATCCCTTTGCGGGGCGCTATGAAGACGATCTTGCAGACCTGATCGATATCGGTGCGGAGCTCGGCGGCCTGCTCGGTCGCAAATGCGTCGAGGCTCTTGGGATCGCGCCTGGCGAGGCCGAGAGCTACGGCAAGGCAGCGATGGTCGGCGAGAATGGCGAGCTGGAACATGCCGCCGCGTTGCTGCATCCCGCGATGGGCAAGCCGCTGCGTGACGCCGTTGAAAAGGGTGCGGCCCTTGTCCCCTCTTCCAAGGCCATCGGCGGTCCGGGCCAGGTCCTCGACGTGCCCCTCGGCCACAAGGACGCGGCCTATGTCCGCTCGCATTTCGACGCCATGCGCGTCAGCCTCAACGACGCGCCGCGGGCAAACGAGATCCTGGTGGCGGTCGCGGTCACCGATAGCGGCCGGCCGTTGCCCCGTGTCGGCGGATTGAAGACATCCGAGGTCGAGGGAAAGGACGGGCTGCGCTGACAGCCCCTCCCCGACCTTCAGAGAACAGATAACGAGAAGGGAACCTGCGTGGATCAACAAGTCAAACCGGATGAGGCGATCGCCGCAAGCGTTGGGCGCCAATCGGTGGTGGCCGGCATCGATGTCGGCGGCACCTTTACCGACCTCGTGCTGTTCGACGCCGCCCATGGCACGGTCCGCCTCGCCAAGGTGCCGACGACGCTGGACAACCAGGCCTTCGGCGTGGTCGCCGCCCTTGACGCGGCGGAGGCCGATATTGCCGCCCTCGACTTGATCGTCCACGGCACCACGACGACCACCAACGCGGTGCTGGAACGCCAGCTCTGCAAGACTGGCTTCATTACCACCATGGGCTTTCGCGACGTGCTGGAGCTTGGCCGACGCACCCGTCCACAGGCCTATGGAATGAAGGGCGACTTCAGGCCAATCATCCCGCGCGATCTCAGGCTGGAGATCCCCGAGCGGCTCGATGCCCGCGGCGAGATCGTGACCCCGCTCGATGAAGACGCGTTGAAGAGCGCGATACAGGCGCTGATCGACAAGGATTGCGAGGCGCTGGTCATCCACTTCCTGCATGCCTATGCCAATCCCGTCCATGAACTGCGCGCCGGCGAGATTGCCGCTGAGCTCTGGCCGAACGGCAATATCACGCTCGGCCATTCGCTGCTGTCGGAAAGCCGGGAATACGAGCGCGGCGTGACGGCTGCCGTCAACGCCTCGGTCCAGCCGCTGCTGCGCCGCTACGTCGAACGGCTGGCCGATACGCTGGCCGGCCGCGGCTACCGGCACGATGTCTTGGTGATGAACGGCAATGGCGGCATGGTCTCGGCAAGGCACGTAGCCAGAGAAGCGGCAAAGACCGTGATGTCGGGGCCCGCCTCCGGCGTGATGGCCGCCGCCTATACCGGCCGCCGCGCCAACATGCCAAACCTGATCACCTATGACATGGGCGGCACCTCCACCGACGTGGCGCTGATCCGCAATGCCGAGCCGACGGTCTCCAACGAGATCGAGGTCGAATATGCCATGCCGATCCACGTGCCGATGGTAGACGTGCGCACCGTCGGCGCCGGCGGCGGCTCGATCGCCCGAATCACGCCGGCAGGGCTGCTGCAGGTCGGTCCGGAAAGTGCGGGCTCTACCCCGGGACCGATCTGCTATGGCCGCGGCGGCACCCGCCCCACCATCTCCGATGCCAATCTGCTGCTCGGACGCCTCGACCCCGCGCGCCTCAACAAGGTGCAGGGCGGGATCACGCTTGACGGCGTCAAGCAGATCTTCCAGACGGAGATCGGCGACACGCTCGGCCTCGACGCCATCGAGGCGGCAGCGGCCGTCATCCGGATCGGCAATGCCCGGATGGCCGATGCCGTGCGGATGGTCTCGGTCAGCCTCGGCGAAGACCCGCGCGACTTCGCGCTGTTTGCCTTCGGCGGCGCCGGGCCGCTGCACGCCTCGGCCATCGCCCGAGAGCTCGGGATTCCGAAAGTCCTCGCACCCTCGCGCCCCGGCATCACCAATGCGCTCGGCTGCGTCGTCGCGGATCTGCGCCACGATTTCGTCAACACCGTCAACCGGCCGCTCGCCGTCGCCGACATGGACGCCGTCCACGAACTCTTTGCCAGGCAGAGCGAGGAAGGTCGCCGGCTGATCGGCAAGGAAGCCGTCGCGATCCGCGAGATCCGCGAAATCACCTCCGTTGACATGCAGTTCATCGGCCAGACGCACCTGCTGCGCGTGCCCCTGCCCGGACCGGCGCCAACGCGCCAGGAACTGCAGCAGCGCTTCGAAGAGGCCTATTTCGCCCGCTTCCACGTCGAACTGCCGGAAATCCGCGCCAATCTGGTCAACGTCAACACCTCCGTGATCGGCCGCCGCGCTGAAATCGACCTGTCGGCCCTGATCGACAGCGCCGGCCGCAAGTCGAGCCTGGAAGACGCCAAGACGGGCACCCGGCAGGTCTATTTCGACGGCTTCGTCGAGACCCCGATCTATTGGCGCGACCATTTACCGGCCGATGCCACCATCACCGGTCCGGCCATCATCGAGCAGATGGACACGACGATCATCATCGAACCCGGCGACGTCGCGAGCCAGGATCATGACGGCAATATCATCATCACCCTTGGAGCAGCGGCATGAGCATCGATCCGATTACCCTTTCGGTCATCCAGTCCGGCCTGCAACAGGTCTGCGACGAGATGGACCTGTCGTTTTCCCGCGCCGCCTTCTCGCCGGTGATTGCCGAGGCCAATGACCGCTCCGACGGCATCTATTCCGCCGTCGACGGCTCGCTGATCTCGCAGGGCCTGACCGGCCTGCCGGTTTTCGTCGGCACCATGCAGTATTCCACCCGGGTGCTGATCGAAATGATCGCCGCGGGCAAGGCGGCAGCCCCCAAGCCGGGCGACATCTATATCGTCAACGACCCCTATCTCGGCGGCACCCATCTGATGGATGTGCGCTTTGCCATGCCTGTCTACCGCGATGGCGAGATCTTCTGCTGGCTGTCGAACACCGGCCACTGGCCGGATACCGGCGGTGCGGTGCCTGGCGGCTTTTCCGCCTCGGCGACCTCGGTCGAACAGGAGGGCCTGCGCCTGCCGCCGGTCAGGCTGTTCAAGGAAGGCAAGCTCGACCCGGAGATCTACGCGATCATCTGCTCCAATATCCGGGTTGCCGAACAGCGGATCGGCGACGTAAAGGCCCAGGCGGCGGCGCTTCTGGTGGGCGAAAAGCGGCTGGCCCGCCTGCTCGACCGCTATGGCGACGACACCGTGACCGAGGCGATCGGCGAATTGCGCATCCGTGCCGCCGATCAGATGCGCAGCTATATCCGCCTCATCCCGGAGAGCATCTACACCTCGACCGCCTATATCGACAGCGACGGCGTCGTCGACGAGCCGCTCGAAATCAAGCTGAAAGTGACGGCGAAGGATGGCGAACTGACCTTCGATTTCACCGGCTCGTCAAAACCCTGCCGCGGGCCGATGAACTCGGTGCTGGCGACGACCCTGTCCTCGGTCTATCTCGCCATGCGCCACATCTTCCCGGATGTGCCGATCTCGGCCGGCGCCTTCGAGCCGCTCAACATCATCCGGCCGGAGGGCACCTTCCTCGACGCCCAATATCCACGCCCGGTGTCCGGCTGTGCGGCGGAAGTGTCCCAGCGCATCGCCGAGGCCGTCTTCGCCGCCCTGGTCGAGGCGCTTCCGGACCGGGTGACGGCGTCGCCGGCCGGCAGTTCCGGCAATTTTGCTCTTGGCGGCTTTGATCCCGAACGCGGACAGGGCTTCGTCATGTACCAGATCTCGGGCGGCGGCTATGGCGGCAATGTCGATCACGACGGGCTTGCCAACGGCTGTTCGACAATCGGCATTTCCAAGTCGCCGCCGGTGGAAATCATGGAACAGCAATATCCGGTTCTCTACCACCGCTATGCCCTGCGCGAGGGATCGGGCGGTGCCGGTCGTCATCGTGGCGGCTTCGGCCTCGACTACGAGATCGAGCTGCGCCGCGGCCAGGCAACGGCCAGCTTCGTCATGGACCACGGCCGCTTCGGACCACCGGGCGCGATCGGCGGCGGCGATGGGGCGCCGAATGCGGTCAAGGTATTTTCGGGCGGTAAGACTATTGTCCCCCTGCACCTGTCGAAGGCGCAGGACATTCCGCTGGAGCCCGGCGACCGGGTGCGGGTGATGACGCCCGGCGGCGGCGGCTACGGCGATCCGATGACCCGCGATCCGCAGGCTGTCGCCTATGACGTGATGCTGGAACGCTATACGGCAGAGGACGCTGCACGGCTGTTCGGTGTCGTGCTGTCGGACGATGGCAGCGTCGATGGCGTTGCGACGGCCGGGCTGCGCAGCTCGGGCGGCGACAATCAGAGGTCTTACGGCTGACCAATGCATGGTTTCGGCCGGGGACTGACCCCGGCCGAAACCCGTTGGAGCCTTACTTGCCGATCTCGGCCACGACATCCGCGGCCTTCGGCTTGCTCTTCAGCGACAATGCCTCGGCGACGACGTCGATATTGTGCGACACACGCGTCATGTCGAAACGGTAGCCATTGGCCTCGAACACCTTGTTGTTGAAGGCGAAGTCGTAGGCGAAGGGAACAATGTCCGTCTGGCTTGCCTTCTGCATGCCCTCGACGCTCGCCACCATGGCGTCGATGGAGGCCTCCGGGTCCTTGCGGGCGAGGTCATAGGTGCACTCTGCGGCCTTGACGAAACGGGCTGCCAGTTCCGGCTTTTCTGCCAACAGTTTGGTGGAGGTAAAGACAGACGCGTTGTAGATGTCGAGATCCACGCCGTAGCCGATCGAGCGGACAGATTTGCCGACCTTCTTGGCAACCGACTGCAGCCCGACCGTCGAGGTGACATAGCTCGCCAGCGAATCCGTCCTGCCCTGCAGCAATAGCCCGTTCAGCGTCGCAGGCTCAGCGGTCAGAACCTTGACCTTTGACATGTCCGCATCGGCCAGCTTCATGCCGAGCGGCAGCAATTGCATGGCGGCATTGCCGTTGGACGAGGCGACGCTGTGGCCTTCCAGATCCTTCAGCGTCTTGATCGGGCTGTCCTCGAGGACGGCGAGACCCGCCGGCGACTGCGACACCACCGGCATGATCGCCTTCACCGGGACCTGGTTGTTGGCGATTGAGGCGATGATTACCCCGAGATCCGTGATGCCGAATTCGGCAACACCGGTGCCGATCTTCGTCACCGCATCGGCTGCGCCGTAGCCGCGGGTGATCGTCAGGTCGATCCCCTGATCGGTAAAGCAGCCCTTTTCAACGCCGAGATACCACGCAGCCGAAATGCCGCCCGGCGTCCAGTCGAGCTGGAAGGTGACCTTGTCGGCGGCATTGGCATTTCCGGCGAAGCTTGCACCGGCCACGAGTGCGGCGAGGACAACGGATCGGACGCGACAGATCATCAATGGGCTCTCCTTTGGATGGAACTGGGTCAAAAAAAGACTTCTCAATGGCATACCAGTAGAATACCGTCGGAATGCTGTCTAGTGCCGAGACGGCGTGCAGTTTCACGACCTGCCTGCAAGAGAGGCAGATCCATCAGCCAGCGAAGGACCGCATAATGAAAAAGGAAGAGCTCTCGGCCCGCCTGAAAGCCCGGGAGGCGGAACTCATAGCGATCCGCCACGACATCCACATGCACCCGGAGACATCCTACGAGGAGGTACGCACATCCGCGCTGGTGCAGGAAAAGCTCACCGAATGGGGCATTCCGTTCGAAGCCGGAATTGCCGAGACCGGCGTGGTGGCAACGATCACCGGCAACCGGCCAGGCAACCGGTCGATCGGGCTTCGCGCCGACATGGATGCGCTCAACATGGTGGAGACCAACAGCTTTGCCCACCGCTCGACGATCCCGGGCAAGATGCATGGCTGCGGCCATGACGGCCACACCACGACATTGCTCGGCGCTGCACGGTATCTGAAGGAGAATCCGGATTTCGCAGGCACCGTGCATTGCATCTTCCAGCCGGCCGAGGAAGGCGGCGCCGGCGGCAAGAAGATGATTGACGAGGGTCTCTTCGAGCGCTTCCCTTGCGACGCGGTCTATTCGCTGCACAACAAGCCGGGCCTGGAAGTCGGCAAGTTCATTACCCGCAAGGGGCCGCAGCTTGCCTGCGCCGACAGTTGGACGGTGACCTTTCGCGGCACAGGCGGCCATGGGGGGGCGCCGGAAAAATCGACCGATACCACCATTCCACTCGCGCATTTCATTCTTGGCCTGCAGGCGATCATCGGCCGTAACGTGCCAGGCCTCGAATCCGCAGTGCTGTCGATCGGCATCATCAAGGCCGGCTCCAGCCACAATGTCATTCCAGCCGAAATCGAGGTAACCGGCACGTCACGCTGTCATAACCCTGAGATTCGCGACCTGCTGGAAAGACGCTTGCGCGATGTCGCCGAGCACAGTGCGGCGATGTCGAATTGCTATGCCGATATCGACTATCAGCGGGGCTATCCGCCAGTGGTCAACGCCCCGCGCGAAACCGAGATGGCGATTGCAGCGATCACGGCCCTGGTCGGCGCCGAAAATGTCGACGGCGACAGTCCACCGATCAATGCCGCCGACGACATCGCCTATATGCTGGAGATGCGACCCGGCTGCAATGTGATGATCGGCAATGGCAAGGGCGACGCGTTTAAGAACAACCACATGCCCGATTACGACTTCAACGACGAGATCATCGTGCTGGGTGCTGCCTACTGGGTGAGCCTGGTGCATCAGGAACTGAATGCGGCCGCCTGATGGCAGGGCCGCCAGAAAGACGGACGGCGCCGGTGGATTCCACCGGCGCCGTCTTGATTTGAATTTGGCCCAACTCAAATGAGAAGGGTGATGGGGGCAGCGGCCCGGTGCAGAATGCGGACAACGCCTTCGACCATTGGACTGTTGGGAACCAGCAGCGCCGAGAGGAAGAGCGGGAAGCCCGTCAGCATCGAAGCGACCGCGGCGAAACGCCTGGTGCTCATCTAACGACTCCGAAAAAATGAAAAAGGCCGGCGCGATCGGGTGACCGTGACAGCGATAATCGTTATATAAGATTATCAGTTTTGAATTCCAAGCCCTCGCCGGAGGATTTTTTCCCGTCCGGCGGAATGGCCATTCCGACCGTTTGTAACGCCTGGTCGTTACCGGCTTTCGGCAACGGTCCAGTCGAAGAAAAGGCGCTGCACCAGGCCGACCGCCTGGTAGAGCAGCACGCTGATCAGCGCAAGCATGGTGACGCAGGCCATGGCCATCCCGATCTCGAATTGCGACGTCGAGGAGACCACGAGAAAACCGAGCCCCTTGTTGGCATTGACGAACTCGGCGACCACGGCACCCACGACGGCGACGGTCACGCCGATCCGCAATCCGCCAAAGACGAAGGTCATGGCATGCGGCAGCCGGATCGTCAGCACCTCGACAAGGGTACCGGCCCCGGTGACCGCGGCCAGATCGCGCATTTCCTCGGGTGTATCCAGAATGCCGGTCGCGGTCGCCACCATGATCGGAAAGAAGGCGATCAGCGTGACGATGATCAGCCGCGCCGTCATGTCGGTGCCGAAAATGACGACGATCACCGGTGCGATGGCGACGATCGGGATCGCATTGAGGAAAACGATGATCGGATAGAACGCTTCCGAGACGGTGCGATTGACCGACACCAGGATGCCGAGCGGGATGCCGACAAGGCAGGAGAGCAGAAAGCCGAGCAGAATTGTCTTCAGGGTTTCCGCCGCGTTGCTGAACAGCGTGTATCCGAGCTGCCGCCCGCCCTCGACGATGTCGATCGGCGACGGAAGCAGATAGGTCGGCACCGCAAACAGGCTGCTGACGGCCTGCCACAAGCCAATGAACACGGCAAAGGCCAGGAGCGGCATGAGATAGCGGCGATGTCGGGCGGTGACCATGATCAGTTCTCCTTGCGGGGCTCGAAGATTTCGTCGCGTATCTGCTGTGCATGGCTGACGAATTTCGGATCGGACGGCGTGTGGTGGCTGCGCGGCTTGGCAATGTCGATGACATGCAGTTCCTGCAGGCGGCCCGGTCGCGCGGACATTACCGCCACCCTGTCCGACAACAGCACGGCCTCGCTGATCGAATGCGTGACCAGGAGTATGGTCTTGCCCGTTTCGGCATGAATGCGCAGCAGGTCGAGTTGCAGGTCTTCCCGGGTCAGCGCATCGAGCGCACCGAAGGGCTCGTCCATCAGCAGGATCTTCGGATCGAGGATCAGGCTGCGACAGATGGCAACCCGCTGCTGCATGCCGCCGGAGAGTTCGCGCGGCCTCTTCGAGGCCGCATCGGCAAGCCCGACCAGGTCGAGCAGGTCCATGGCCCGCGCCTTCTGCTCGGCACCCAGACGACGGGACAGCACCCGCGCCGGATAAAGGACGTTCGACAGTACATCGAGCCAAGGCAACAGGGTTGGACGCTGGAAGACGATCGCGACCTCCGAAAAACCCTTGCGCTTGGCACCACCATGGATCGTCAGCATGCCCTCGCTTGGTTGCTGCAGGCCGGCGATCAGCCGCAGGGTCGTCGACTTGCCACACCCCGATGGCCCGACAAGCGACATGATCTCGCCGGACCGGATCTGCAGATTAAGCGACTGCAATGCCGTCACCCGTGCACCATCCTGGCTGGCAAAGTGCACGGAAACCTTTTCAAGCTCGATCAAAGGCGCGGGCCCAGGCGCCTCGACGAGGCTCGGGTAACGTTTTTCCTGCGGGGCCATGCCTGTACTCCCTTGGCTGTAGACGGCATCCATGGCTACGCCGGCCACGCCGCGGCCCGCCTTAAAATATGGAATACCAACTGTCGACCAATCGCATGCACAAAGCGTGCCGAATGCTGAATTCCGCGCGACGCGGCCATTTCTCAGCCATTCGCCACGGCGTCTGCCCATCGCAACGCCAGGCGCCACCTCACCTGCCTCAAAATTGAGCAACGTCAAATCGAATGCAGAATCTGCATGCTTGCGGCTTGCAAAACGTCAAAAAACTGAAAAGATATACCAGTGGTATACAAAGTGGGAACCAAACAATGATCCGGAAAGTCACCAAAGTTTTTGCCGCCAGCTGTCGCCTCTTGCTCACCGCCGGCGCCCTGGCCGGATTGAGCGCACAGGCCAGCTTTGCGGCCGATGCGCTGAAGCTGAAGCTGGACTGGTTGCCGAGCGGCTACCATGCGCCGATCTTCTATGGCGTTGAAAAAGGCTATTACAAGGAGGCCGGCATCGATCTGACGATCGAGGACGGACAGGGCACGAACCCGGCCCTCCAGGCGGCTGCCGCCGGCAATGCCGACATTGTCATGGCCAACTACTCGACGATGATCCAGTCGGTTGCCGCCGGCATGGACCTGGTCGGCGTCGCCGGCCTGATCCAGAAGCTGCCGGACTCGCTGATCTCCCTGAAGGACAACCCTTTGAAGTCGCCCAAAGACCTTGAGGGCAAGACCATCGCCATTACGCCCGACAGTGCCTCGGCCAAGCTTTTCGACGCCTACATGGCGGCCGCCGGCGTCGATGCATCCAAGGTCACGAAGATCAACATGAAGGCCGGCCAGGACATCCAGGCGCTGCTCAGCGGCAACGCGGACGCGATGACCGGCTGGATCTTCACCCAGGTGCCGACCGTTGCGTCCAAGGCCGAGATTGCCAAGCCGTTGATGATCTCCGACGAGGGTATCAACATTCTCGGCACCGGGTTCGTCACCACCAAGAGCTATGAAAAATCGCATCAGGATCTGATCAAGCGGTTCGTCGCCGCGACGGCAAAATCCTATGCCGACGGCTTCAAGAACCCGGAAGAGGCCGTCGACGCCATGCTGAAGGCCCGCCCCCTGGTGGAAAAAGGCATCAGTGTGGAATCTCTGAAGCTGCTGGAACCGCTGATGCATTCCGCCCGCAGCGAGGGCAAGCCCTTCGGCTGGACGGACCAGGCCGACTGGGAGCAGTCGGAAGACCTGCTGCAGAAATATTTCGACATGCAGGGCAAGGTCGATGTCTCCACCGTCTACACCAACGACTACATCGCCATGAATTAAGTGCGCCTCTGCGCACCTTTGGCCCCGGTCAGACAGACCGGGGCCCTCTTTTTTCAACAGTCCCAGACGAAAGCTTACCCGATGACAGTTACACCCTGGCGCGCAACCTGTATCCAGATGCCGAGCAAGCAGGCGACCAAGGCGGCAACGCCTGAAGAGGCCCGCCGGATCATTCAGGACAATATCGACAAGGCGATCGCGATGATCGAGGAAGCACTCGCCTCGCCGCAGCCCCCGAAGCTTGTCGTCCTGCCCGAATTCGGCCTGCAGGGGCCGCCGCACGGGCTCACCGTTGCCGACTGGATGGAAAAGGCGGTCACCACCATTCCCGGCTGGATCACCGAGCCGTTGCAGGCGCTTGCCGCCAGGCACAAGATCTTCATCGCCGGCAACCAGTTCGAGGGCCCGGCGGAATTTCCCGGACGCTTCTTCAACTCCTGCTTCCTCATTGACCCGAAGGGCGAGGTGGTCCTGCGTTTCCGCCGCGTCAACACCGCCGCCTGGCCCTCACCGCACGACTTCATGGACGACTATGTGGAGACCGTCGGCAAGGACGGCGTGTTCCCGGTGGTCGAGACCGAACTTGGCAAGATCGGCATGATTGCCTGCGGCGAGATCGCCGTGCCGGAAGTGGCGCGCATGCTGATGATGCAGGGGGCGGAAATCATCGTCCACCCGACCAATGAGGACGACAACCCGGCGCAGGAGGCGGCCAAGATCGCCCGCGCGTCGGAAAACATGTGCTACCTGATCAGTGCCAATGTTTCCGACGCCATCGGCTTTTCCGCCGACGGTTCGGTCAAGGGCGGGCGCTCGCGCATCGTCGACTATCGCGGCAAGACGATCAGCTACCACGAGCCCTGGGACGAATCGATCGCGGTCTCGGCCGAGATCGACGTCGAGGCGTTGCGCGAGGCCCGTCGCGATCGCGGCATGCCGAACACGCTGCTGCGCGGCCGCTGGGAGATGTACCGCGACCTCTACAATGACTTCACCGTCTATCCCGCCAATGCCTTTCTCGGCACCCCGATGAAGGACATGGCCGAGACCGCACCGGTGATCGACACCGCCCTCGACAACCTGGCCGGCCTCGGCATCATGCGCCGCGCCTGATCCAGCCGCGACGGAGACAGGGAACAGGCCGGCAGCGATGCCGGCCTTTTTCATGAGTCGAAAAGGCCGGATATGATGCCTGCCGGCGCTCGATCGGTGGCAATTCGGCGCCGTCGAAGGCGGCGTGGGGCCATGTCGCGGACGATAAAGTCCGGCCGCCCCGCCCGTGCTACCAATCGGCTTTGCCGAGCATGCCGCCATTTCCAATGCCGCCCATCAAGCCCCGCAGAGGCCAGCCGCCCCATGACAGCAATCAGCAGCAATGATCCCCTTCTCCAGCCCTTTAAGCTGAAGCACCTGACGCTCAAGAACCGGTTGATGTCGACCGCCCACGAGCCTGCCTATTCCGAAGGCGGCATGCCGACCGATCGCTACAGGCTCTATCACCGCGAAAAGGCCAAGGGCGGCATCGCGCTCACCATGACGGCGGGATCGGCGGTCGTCTCTTCAGATTCGCCACCGGCCTTCGGCAACCTGCATGCCTATCGCGACGAGATCGTGCCATGGCTGAAGGCGCTTGCCGACGACTGTCACGAGTTCGGCGCCGCCGTGATGATCCAGTTGACCCATCTGGGGCGCCGCACCGGATGGAGCAAGGGCGACTGGCTGCCGGTGCTCGCCCCCTCCCCGATCCGCGAGCCGGCCCACCGCGCCTTCCCGAAGGAGGCCGAGGATTGGGATCTCGACCGTATCGTCAAGGATTATGCAGACGCCGCCGCCCGCATGCAGGCAGCCGGCCTCGACGGCATCGAGATCGAAGCCTATGGTCACCTGCTCGACAGCTTCTGGTCGCCCGCGACCAATCATCGCGATGACGAATACGGCGGCTCGCTGGACAACCGCATGCGCTTTTCCAATCGTGTCATCGATGCCGTGCGAGAGGCGGTCGGGCCGGATTTCATCGTCGGCCTGCGGCTGGTGGCCGATGAAGACTGGAGCAAGGGGCTTTCCAAAAAGGAGGGCATCGACATCGCCGGCCGCTATGCGCGTTCGGGCAAGGTCGACTTCCTCAACGTCATTCGCGGCCATATCGACCATGACGCGGCGCTGAACGACGTCATTCCGATCCAGGGCATGCGCTCTGCCCCGCATCTCGACTTTGCCGGCGACGTGCGCCAGGCGGCGGGCATTCCGGTCTTCCACGCAGCCCGGATCGGCGACGTTGCAACCGCCCGCCATGCGATCGCCGAAGGCAAGCTCGACATGGTCGGCATGACCCGACCGCATATCGCAGACCCGCATATCGCCAACAAGGTGATGCGCGGCGCAGAAGCGTCGATCCGGCCCTGCGTCGGCGCCACCTACTGTCTCGACCGCATCTACGAAGGCGGCGAAGCGCTCTGCATCCACAACGCGGCCACCGGGCGCGAGGGCGAACTGCCGCACGATATCGAAAGGGCGGAAAAGTCGCGCAGAGCGGTCGTCGTCGGCGCCGGCCCGGCGGGACTGGAAGCTGCCCGGGTGCTTGCCGAGCGCGGACATCAGGTCATTGTTCTTGAAGCAACCGGCGATGCTGGCGGCCAGATCAACCTTTTGGTCCGCAATCCCCGCCGCCGCGAGATGGTCGGCATCACCGACTGGCGCCTGTCGGAGCTGGAGCGTCTCGGGGTCGAGATCCGCTACAACACCTATGCCGAGGCTGCGGACGTTCTGGCGCTGGCGCCGGACCTTGTGGTCGTCGCCACCGGAGGTTTCGCGCAGTCCCCGAGCCTGGAGGCTGGCGAAGAACTGGTGACCTCTTCCTGGGACATTCTCTCCGGCACGGTGAAACCGTCGGGGCCCGTGCTGCTGTTCGACGACAATGGCGGCCATCCCGGCATGTCGGCGGCGGAGGTCATCGCGACGAGCGGTGCAGAGCTCGAACTGGTCTCGCCCGAGCGTTTCTTCGCGCCCGAAATGGGCGGAATGAACCACGTGCCCTACGCCAAGGTTTTCGCAGAGAAGAATGTCCGGGTGACGATCAACACCCGGCTCGTCTCTGTCCGCCGGGAAGGAAACGGTCTCGTTGCCGTGCTCGGCAGCGACTATTCCGCCTCGACGCTCACCGAACGGCGGGTCGCACAGGTCGTGGTGGAGCACGGCACGGTTGCCAATACGGATGTCTATCTGGAGATGAAGGCCGGATCGCGCAATCTGGGGGCCGTCGACTACAAGGCCCTGATCGGTCGTCGTATGCCCCTTCCACTGAAGAACGAAGCGGGCGGTTACGACCTTATCCGCATCGGCGACGCGATCTCCGGCCGCAACATTCACGCCGCGATCTACGACGCCCTGCGCTACTGCACGCTGCTGTAACGGTGGACAAAGAAAAAGGGAGCCGGCCGCCGCGCCCGCTCCCCTTCACCTCGAATACTTAAGAGGATGGCGGTTCAGGCCGCCATTCTCGCTGCGTTGAGCGGAAGCTCCACGTCGATCTCCAGGACCGAAACATGTTCGTCGCGATCCATGGTCACCTTCACCTTGTCGGCGTCGAGTTCGACATGCTTGGCGATGACGGCGAGGATTTCCTCGCGCAGGATCGCCACGAGGTCGGACTCGACCGAAGCACGCTCATGGGCAAGCAGGACCTGAAGCCTTTCTCGCGCCATCGGCGCGGAACTCTGCTTGCGGAACCGGTCGAAAATGCTCATGCAGCCCTCCGCGAGAACATCTTGCCGAAGAGACCACGCTTTTCCCCGGGGATCGTGACGGGAATGTCCTCGCCGGCGAGGCGCTGGGCTGCTTCGAAATAGGCCTGTGCGGGAACGCTGCGCGGATCGGCAAGCGTCACCGGTGCGCCGACATTGGATGCCTTCAGCACGTCCATGCTTTCCGGCACGATGCCGAGCAGCGGGATGGACAGGATTTCCAGAACGTCTTCGACCTTGAGCATGTCGCCGCGCTGGGCGCGGTTGATGTCGTAGCGCGTCAGCAGCAGGTGCTTTTCGACCCGCTCGCCGCGCTCGGCCTTCAGCGTCTTGGAATCCAGCAGACCGATGATGCGGTCGGAGTCACGCACCGAAGAGACTTCCGGATTGGTGACGATGACGGCGGTGTCGGCATGACGCATGGCAAGCGTCGCGCCGCGCTCGATACCGGCCGGGCTGTCGCAGATGATCCAGTCGAAATAGCGCTTCAGTTCGGTGATAACCGCATCCACGCCTTCGGCCGTCAGATTGTCCTTGTCGCGCGTCTGGGAGGCCGGCAGCAGGAACAGCGTCTCGAGCCGCTTGTCGCGGATCAGCGCCTGCTGCAGCTTGGCGTCACCCTGGATGACGTTGACCAGATCGTAGACGACGCGGCGCTCGGCGCCCATCACCAGATCGAGATTGCGAAGGCCGACGTCGAAATCGACGACGGCGACACGTTCGCCTCGTTGTGCGAGAGCGGCGCCAAGAGCGGCAGTGGAGGTCGTTTTGCCAACCCCACCTTTGCCCGACGTCACGACGATTACCTTCCCCATATTCATCTCCTGTCTAGGTCCTATCGCTCATTGGGTTCACATCATTTTCTCGACCATGATCGCGTCGTTCTCGAGCCAGAGCTGAACGGGTTTCCCCCTCAGGTCCGGATCCATGTCGTCGGCCATCTTGTAGATGCCGTCGATCGCGATCAGTTCGGATTCGAATTTGCGGCAGAATATCCGCGCGTCGCTGTTGCCCACGGCACCCGCCATCGCCCGGCCACGAAGCGCGCCGTAGATATGGACGGAACCGCCGGCAATCACTTCGGCACCGGATGCGACGGATCCGATCACCGTGATATCGCCTTCGGCAAAGATCACCGATTGGCCCGAGCGCACCGGCTCGCGAATGACGAGCGATGCGGCACCCTGGCGCGTTTCGGTGGCGACCGCCGCCGGGGCGGCCGGTTCGACCTTCGCCGGCGCGGCTTCAGTCGCCTCGCCTGCCGACGCTTCGTCGGCCTGCGGGACCTCGTAGTCGGCAGCCGGTCTTCCGCCCTTCAGGGCAGGCGGCATGCCGGGCTCGACCAGCGACGGACGCCCGCCTTCGATGCCCATGATCGAGACATTGCGCTTGGCCAGTTCGGCCAGCAATTCCTTCAACTGCGGACGATCGACCTTCAGGTCGGAAACGTCCAGCACCACCGGGCGACCGAGGAAGAACCCGGCCGAACGCGCCGCCAGATCATCCAGGCGGACGAGCCAGTCGTCAAACGGCAGATCCGGCGCCAGCACGACGGCGAGGAAGGATCGTCCCTTGATTCGGATGGAGCGGTTGTCGGTTAGCACTTTGGTCATCTACGTTAACAAATCGTTGCCCAAGGGGTACGTCGGCCATGGTTAACGATTAGTTAACATCAAGCTTGTTCGAGGCTTGTTATTCAGAAAATGGGACCATTAAGTGGCCCGAAATTTCTCTCCAAAACTTTCGCTGTGATCGGGGCCGCAACCGCACGCTGCAGGACGCGTCGGTTACGCCGTCACAGCACACAAAAAAGGGGCTGCTCCAGGGCAGGAGCAGCCCAGTCGGGCCGGTATGATGGGGAGATCAAAGGTCGAGGACCAGCCGATCGGATTTCGCACCGGAGCAGCAGATCAGCATGGTCCGGTTCGTCGCCTTTTCACGATCCGACAGGATCTTGTCGCGATGATCGGGGACGCCCTCCAGCACGCGGGTCTCGCAGGTTCCGCAAACGCCTTCCATGCAGGAGCGCGGAACGAACACGTCGTTGGCAAGCAGCACCTGCATGATCGACAGGCCGGGCGGTATCTCGAATTCGCGGCCGCTGCGTTGCAACTGCACGGTGAAGCCCCCGGCAAGCGCCGGCGCGACGCCGGAGAAATGTTCAAGATGGATCTGCTCGTCGGGCCAGCGGTTCGTCGCCGACCGGAAGGCATCGAGCATGATCTCGGGGCCGCAGGCATAAAGCTGTGCATAAGCCGGCGCACCGGCCAGAACCGTGGGGAGGTCGAGCGGCGCACCACCGTGTTCGTCGTCGAAATGGAAGAACACCCGCCCGGGTTTGGCCGCTTCGAGCGCTTTGAGCTCGGTGACGAATGCGGCGCGCGCCCTGCTGCGCGCGGCAAAATGCAGCTGCCATTTCTTTCGCCGGGCCTCCAGCCGCTGGATCATCGAGTAGATCGGGGTAATGCCGATGCCACCGGCAACCAGCACGCTCAGGGCGGCCTGCTCCACCAGCTTGAAATGGTTGGCCGGCGGGCGGATCTGCAGCCGGTCACCTTCTGCCAGGTTTTCGCACATGAAGGCGGATCCGCCGCGGCTCTTCGGGTCCCGGTTGACGGCGATCACATAGCGATCGCGCTCGTCATTGCCGTTGACGAGGGAATACGAACGCCAGTCAACGCCTGGAACATTGACGGCGATGTGAGCGCCGGCGGAGGTCGGCGGCAGTTCACCGCCATGGAGCGCCCGGAACTCGAAGGCACGGATGGTGTCGGCGGCATTCCGGACGGAATGGACGACGACGTCGATCGTCTCTGGTTCGGTCATCATGGCAGCACGCAAAGATTGGAGATTGGATGCCGCACCCGGTCATGGGTGCGGCAGTGCGTTTTCGGATTACTCCGCAGCGTCGCGGATTTTCGGCTTGTAGCCCTTGGCGATCGCCATGCGCTCCTCGTAGCCTTCCAGCCAGTCGGTGCCATAGGGCACGATCATGTCGCCGCCGCGTGCATCACGGCAGAGTTCCGGCTCGGCGACGACACGCGGCAGGGTGCCCTCGGCGGCAAAGGCCTTGGCCGCATCCAGCAATTCCTTGCGGGTGACGATCACCATGCGGTCGGACGATGCCAGGTGCTCCATGGTCCGGTCGACGATCTTGTCCATGCTCTCCTGAATGGCCTGGTCCTGCAGCGGCACGCCGACAATGCCGGTATAGCTGCCGCCGGAGCGCTGCCATTCCCGGTCGATGTCGTAGTCGTTACCCCAGTTCTTCGCCGAGCGAAATCGGCCCTGCCAGTCGGTGGTGCGCGGCAGGTAGTCGAGCGGACGGGCAAGACCCGGGATGATCTCGCCGTCGGCATAGCGCATCGCCTTCTGCCGGCCTTCGGCGCGGGTCAGGTCGATGTTGAAGATCATGCAGTTCTCGTCGTCGATCGGGACCCAGGCATTGACCGAGACATTGCTCTCCAGCCTGTTCGACGGATAGGTGACCCAGAACGGGAAGATGAAGCAGGCGAAGCGATGATGTTCCTCGCCCTCGAAGGCATCACGCTGCGCCGAGTACATGGTTCCGAAGGGCATGACCGAGACATTGATCTTCGGCGCCTTCTCGGTGACGGTGAAGCGTTCCGGATCGTTCAAGTCGAGCCGGTCGCCATCGACGCCGCCGACATGTAGGAAGCCCAGATGCGAGGTGTCGATATCGCCTTCCAGCGCCTGCAGCCAGTTGCACTCGCGCTGGGTAAGCGCAATGTTGCGGTCGTCGCCCTGGCCCATGATCGCTTCGATATCGGGCAGTTGCGGCGGATTCTCCTGCTCCTTGCCCATGTAGATGAAGACGATGCCGGCACGCTCCTGAACCCTGTAGGCCTTGGCCTTGATGCCGGCCGGAAAGCGGGTCTTGTCGGGCAGGTTCGGCTGGTCGAGGCAATTGCCCTCGACGTCGAACTTCCAGCCGTGATAAGCGCAGCGAATGCCGCCTTCCTCGTTGCGGCCGAAGAAGAACGAGGCGCAGCGGTGCGGACAACGGTGGTCGAGAATGCCGGCATTGCCGTCGGAATCGCGGAACGCGATCAGCTTCTCGCCCATCAACATCAGCCGCATCGGGTCGCCGTCTGCCTTGAGCTCGGAGGAGAGGCAGGCAGGCATCCAGAACTGGCGGATGAATTCGCCCATCAGCGTCCCGGGTCCAATGCGGGTGAGCTGTTCGTTTTCCTCTGCAGTGATCATGGTAATATTCCCTTTTATATCAAAGTTCCTGCCGCTGGAGGACGCGGGTCTCTTCCAGATGCAAAATGGTCTTTTCGAGCAGCGAGGCCGTTTCGGAGACGGCCCCCATCGGGGTCTCTAGGAAGCCGTTGGCCGGATAGCCGCGCGCTGAAGCGTAGAACGGCGCATAGGCCTCGAAGCGATTGCGAATGATCGGATTGTGCGTGGTCGTGTCGGCCCGGCGCTCGGCGCGCAGCGCCTCGATGTCGATCATCGCGGTCACCGTTACGCTTTCTTCCGGTCCCTCGAGGATCGCCATCGTGTTGCCGCGATAGTCGATGATCTCGGAGCGTCCGCCGACGACCGAGGGATCGCGCGAAAAGCCGATATTGCCGGCAACATTGGCCGAGACGAGATAGGTCATGTTCTCGGCGGCGCGCGCCCGCTTGGTCGCTTCCTGCATGGCGGTCTTCTTCGAATTGGTCGGATGCAGGATCACCTCGGCGCCCTGCATCATCATGATCCGGGCCACTTCCGGCACGTTGATCTCGCCGCAGGGGATCAGACAGAGGCGACCGAGCTCGGTTTCGACAACCGGAAAGATCTCGTCGAACGGCGTGTGGGCGAAATAGTCGTCCAGGAAGTCGTGCGGCGACGGGAAGGCCGCCGTGTTGATGCGCTTGTAGACGCAGACCACCTCGCCCGTGCGGTCGATCAGGAAGGAGGAGTTGAAGTAGCGCCCCGGCCAGGCCGGATCCTTCTCGAACATGTTGCCGGCAATGAAGATGCCGCGTTCGCGTGCGATCTGTTGCAGGGCGGCGGTCTGCCAGCCGGGAATCTCGTCGCAGGCGCGCTCGATCCAGTCGGCCACCGGCATGTCGAGCGGAGGCCCCTGCATGCCGAATTCCGGAAACACCACGAGGTCGGGCTTCTGGCCGGAAAGACAGGCGCTCTCCACCATATGGCGGAAATGCGCGAGATTGGCCTCGATGACCAACCGCGCGGCAGCATTGTCCGGCGCGTCGACGGCGCGCCTGCTTTTCATCTGGATGCATGTGGCTCGCCACGGCTTGATCGTCATCGGCGCATTCCCCTTGTATATTTATTGCACGCCACTGGTATACCACTTGATATTAGACAAAACCTTCCGCTTTGCAAGAGCCCAGTTTTGTCGGCGCCACGGTTTTTCAACAGGTGGCGAGGTGAAATCCAGGATTGCAGACGCGCTCTGGGATTTAGTTGGAATACCAATAATATTCCCGCTGTGGGCCGAAGATAGACCGCTATGGTTTTTTGAGCGCTACTTCTGTATGCAGGACAAGAAAGGATGCTGAAAGAGCATCGCCAGAAGGATTGAATACAATATGTTGGCAGCAGTCGACCCACAACCCGTGTCCCCGGATGGCTCCGCCGAAGAGCCGCGCAACCTGACGCAGCACGTCTATGAGCGGCTGATCGAGATTCTGATTCTCGGAGAATTGCGCCCGGGAGACGTGATCACCGAACGCAAGATGGCCGAGCGGCTGAACGCGTCGCGCACCCCGGTTCGCGAAGCGCTCGGCAGGCTCGAGGCCGAAGGGCTCGTCTACAAGCAGGCGAGCCGCGGCGTCACTGTCAGCCCGTTCTCGGCGGAGAAATTCATTGAGATTCTCAACATCCGCCAATTGCTCGAGGGAGAGGCAGCACGCCTGGCGGCCGGCAATATCGAAACAGCCGAGTTCGCCGAGATCCGCCGCCATCAGAGCGAACTGGCAACCATGAAGGACCCCAGCCTTGCCGATATCTGGCAGGCGGACGACGTCTTGCACGGCGCGATCGCCAAGGCCTCTGGCAACGAGCTTCTCGCCAACATGATCCGCGACCTTCGCCGCCTCACGCATGTGTTTAATGCCTACCGTACCGCCGGTCGCAAGGGCTTTACCGCGCCCGACAGTGCTGCCCTGCTGAACGCACTGGAAGGCGGCGATGCCGCAGCCGCCCAGGCGGCCATGGTCGAGCATATCGCCGTGGTCAAGACAGAGATCCTCGACAAACTCGCCGGTCGATAGGCCGATAGCGGCCTCCAACTGAAAGCAAAGGCGCCTTCCGTGACCGGAAGGTGCCTTTCGATTTGCCTTTAGTGTCAGGCGGAGTTTTCAGCCCCTGGCGACGAACCGGCCATCGCCGGGCGTGCCGGTAACCGTGGCGCCATCAAATACCTTCTTGCCGCGCAGGAAGGTGGCCGCCGGACGGGCTGCAAAGCGCTCGCCGTGATAGGGGCTCCAGCCGAGGCCATCGCGGGCTTCTTCCGCATCATAAATATAGCCGTCGAGGTCGAGCACGACGATGTCGGCGTCGAGGCCCGGCGCCAGCCGCCCCTTGGATGACAGGCCGAAGAAATCCGCCGGCCCCGCCGAAAGCGCCCTGGCGCAGGCGACCGCGGCGGCATCCTCGCCCTTGCGTGCCGCAACGTCGGAGAAGAACACCGGCAGCAGCGCCTCCAGGCCAGGCACGCCCGCTGCCGCCTCGAAGATCGAATCCTTGACCTTGCGCTCCAGCGCCCAGGCCGAGTGGTCGGACGAGACGAAGGTGCAGCCGCCCTCCTCCAGCACCGTCCATAGGGCCTCCTTGCGGTGCGGGCGGATCGGCGGATTGACCTTGATCAGCGATCCGAGCCGCGGCATGTCGACCGCCTCGTCGAAATGGAGATAGTGAACGCACATCTCCGCGGTCGCCTTCACCCCTTCGCGGCGGAAGCGTTCGACCATGGCAAAGCCGTCCGGCGTGGAGATGTGGACGATGTGGACACGGGCGCCGGACAGCCGCCCAAGTTCCAGGAAGTTGGCGGTCGCCAGAAGTTCCGCTTCCTCCGGGCGGCTGAGATTGTGAAATTCGCCGCTGGTCTTGCCGGCCGCCACGAATTCGGCCGTCAGCCGCTTGATCAGGTCCTGATCCTCGTTGTGGAGGCCGACCGGCAGGCCGGTCGGGGCAACCGTTTTCAGCAATGTCATCGCCGCACCGTTGTCGATCCGCGGAAAGCGGGTCGGATGGTTTTCGAAGGACGAGATCTTGAAGGCGCAGACACCGCCCTTCACCAGGGCCCGGATGTCGACCGGATCCGGATCGGCAAGCACGGTGCCATAAAGCGCGACATCGCAATAGGACAGGGCGTCGATGGTCTTGGCCTTGTCGGTCAAAGTCGCAAGGTCATGCACCGGCGTCGGCTGATCATAGGGCATGTCGACCATGGTGGTGACCCCACCGGCCACCGCCGACATCGAGGTCTTCTCCACGCCCTTGAAGCCGAACTGGCTGCCGGCATGGGTCTGACCGTCGATGACGCCCGGCAGCACATAGCCCTTGCCGGCATCCACCGTCTCGACAGCATCCGGTGTGCCTCCCTGCCCGACGGCTGCGATCTTTTCGCCCGAGACCCCGACCCAACCATCCGGGATCACCCCGCCCTCAGTCGCAACCCGTCCCCTGATGACCAAATCGTAGCGCGTCATGAAAGCTCCTGCTGGCTTGTTTGAACTCCGCAAAGCCGCCCGGCAAACGATTTTGCGGATGACATTCGTCAATGCATATTGATGGTATACACTTAGTATGCCAACATGCAAATCGTTCCTGATGCTTCAATTGCCAACCCAAGGATGACGCATGATCTATGACCTGACGGTACTGTCGCTGCTGCCCAACCGGCTCGGCGCGGTCCTCCCGAAACTGTCCGCGACCTATGAAAGCCTGGCGCCGAACGGCAAGGCGCTGGGTGCCTTTGCCTGCGAATTCGGCACGCTCAACCGCTTCACGTTTCTGTCCGCCTATGACGGGCTCGACGCGCTGATGGCCGACCGCAAGACCAAGATGGAGGCAGGCGACGCCTTCGGTATCGGCGAACACCTCGGCAGGATCGAGCAGACCGCCTACAAGCCGCTGTTCTTCGTGGATCCGATCGAGCCCGGCACATACGGACCGTTCTACGAGATCAGAACCTACACGCTGGCGCCGAACGGGCTCGATGAAACGGCCGAAGCCTGGAGCAAGGTCGTTCCGCGTCGCAACGAGATGTCGAAGCTGCTGATGGTCATGGGGTCGATCGAGAATGGCCCCCAGACCATGGTCCACATCTGGCCCTACAAGACGATCGAGGATCGGGTTTCCGCCCGTGGACAGGCCAGCAAGGAAGGCATCTGGCCCCCTCCGGGCGGTTCGGCCCACCTGACGAACCTGCAGTCGGAACTCTTCGTCGCCACCGGCTTTTCCGATCTGAAATAGCCCGAGCGCCCCTGCTGCAGACACCCGGTCACACGGCGGGGTGTCTGCCTCACTCTCGCTTGCCATTTCTGGCAAGGCAGGCGCAGATCCTTCGGACCGCCGTCGGCCGCGCCCGACACCGGCGGACGCATCGCGTTCCTGCCGCGCAAGGCAAGCGGGAGGGATGGCGTGCAGGACGTTATCCCCACCCAGTTTGTCGAAAACGGTTTCGCCTCAGCCGAGTTCGGCGAGACGACGTGTCAGCCGCGCAAGCATGCGCTCGACATCGGCGATCGCGGCTGCGTCGAGACCGGCACCGGGCTTGCGCTGGGCGGAACTCGCAATGGCGCCACGCTTGTGCAGCAGGTATTTGCGCACCCCGAGCCCGAGACCCGGCTGCTGCTCATAGCGCACCAGCGGCATATGGGCATCGAAGATGTCACTGGCACGCTCGACATCGCCCTTGGGGACAAGCGCCACGACGTCACGCATCATTTCGGGATAGGCATAGCCGGTCATGGCGCCGTCGGCGCCGCGCAGCATTTCGTCGAGCAGGAAAAGCCCGCCATTGCCGCAAAGAATGGCGGTGCGCCGACGCCCCTTCTCTTCGGCCGCCCGCAGGGCCGACACCTTGGCAAGCCCAGGCCAGTCCTCGTGCTTGAGCATGACGATGGAAGGATGTGCCTCGAGGATCCGGCCGAGCGTGTCCGTGCTGATATTGACCTTGGTCGACAGCGGAAAGTCCTGCAGCACGATCGGCGCTTCGCCGGTGGCGGCCACGACATTGGCATAATAGCCGAAAATGCTCTCATTGGTGGTCAGCGAGGACGGCGGCGCGACCATGACGCCGGCAGCCCCCATGTCCATGACGGCCGCGCTGACCTCGCCGATTGCTGCAAGCCCGGGCGCCGAGACGCCGACGACCACCGGCTTGTCGCCGGCCCTTGCCATTACCCGGCGCGACACCTCCAGCGTTTCCTTCTGGGTCAGCTTCGGTGCCTCGCCCATCATGCCGAGAATCGTCAGCCCGTCAGCACCGTGTTCGAAATAGAAATCGACCAGGCGGTCGAGGCTGTCATAGTCGACATCGCCGTTGTCGGTGAACGGGGTGACGGCGATAACGTAGACGCCTTTGCTCTGAGTGCTGATAAGGGGCATTCCGGTTCCTTTTGCCTCGGCCGACGCAGACCCGGAACCGACGCAAGAGACAGTCGATTGCCGAGCGAAGATATTGAAGAAAAATGGTATACCTCTAGGATACCATTTACCGATTGTCCAGTAGCCTGCGCCGTTCGCTCTGCCTGCAAACGAGGCAGAGCCATTTTTTTCCGCCCATCTTGGAAGCGTTGGCACCCCTCTCGATAGCGGCCGCAGATGTGGCTTCATCCAGCTTTATGCTTGATAAATGACAGCTTTGTCGCGCTTCCACCGCAGCCAAAGCCGGGCCTAGAGGCGCCGCTCGATCGCCCAAAATATATGCATATTTTATTTTTGCCCATTACGACGCCAGCGCCGCTTGTCGCCTTCCGAAGTTTGGAATACCGTCGATGTACCAAGACGAAGGAAGTCCGCCCGCGCAACAGCGATCGGCGGGGATCAGGTGGCCCATGCTGAACACGAACCGCACCGGAAACTTCATCTCCATCGAGGGGGTCTCCAAGTCCTTTTCAACACGCAAGGGCGACGTGCTGGCGCTCAGCAAGATCGACCTCGGCATCAAGCCGGGCGAGTTCGTCTCGATCGTCGGTCCGTCCGGCTGCGGCAAGAGCACGCTGCTGATGATCCTTGCAGGGCTCATCCCCTCGAGCAATGGCGTCGTCCATGTAAACGGCCATGACGTCACCGGACCGAGTTCCGATCTCGGCATCGTCTTCCAGCGCGACGTGCTTCTCGAATGGCGCACGGCGCTCGAAAACATCGTGCTGCAGGCCGAGATCCGCAAGATGGACAAGGCAGCCGCCACCAGGCGCGCCCATGCGCTGCTCGACATGGTCGGCCTGACGGGTTTCGAGAACGCCTACCCGCACGAACTGTCCGGCGGCATGCGTCAGCGTGTCTCGATCTGTCGCGCCCTGCTGCACGAACCGCCCCTGGTGGTGATGGACGAGCCCTTCGGCGCGCTCGACGCGCTGACCCGCGACCAGCTGCAACTCGACCTTCTGAAGATCTGGCAGAAGTCCGGCATGACCGTGGTGTTCATCACCCATTCGATCAGCGAAGCCGTGTTCCTGTCGGATCGCGTGGTGGTGATGTCGCCGCGTCCGGGCCGGATCGAAGAGGTGATCGAGATCGACCTGCCGCGCCCGCGCCGCCTTTCGGTGCGCGAGACCCCGCAATTTGCCAGCTACACCCACGAGGTCACCGGGATCTTCAAGACCCTCGGCGTCCTGCGCGAAGGAGACGACGAATGAGTGCCGCAGATATGAGCCCCACCAAGCCCCTCCTGCCGACCATCCGCTTCCGTATGCCCTATGCGGCGATGACGCTGATCTGTCTGCTGGTCATCTGGCAGGCGGCAGTAATGATCTCGCATCTTCCGGAATATCTGCTGCCTTCGCCACTCACCATCATCACCTCGCTCTACAATCTGTCGGGTCTCCTGGTGCATCACACCTTCGTCACGCTGATCGAGGTCGTGCTCGGCTTTCTGATCGCGCTGGCCGTCGCCGTGCCGCTGGCGACGCTGATCTGTTATTCGCCGCTGTTCGAGCGCTCGATTTACCCGCTGATCGTCGGATCGCAGACCATTCCCAAGGTCGCGATCGCGCCGCTGCTGCTTGCCGCCTTCGGCTATGGCCTGATCCCGAAGATCACCATCGTCGCGCTGATGGCCTTCTTCCCGATCGTCATCAACACGGTTGTCGGCCTGCGCAGCGTCTCGCAGGAGATGATCTATCTCGCCCAGTCGATGGGCGCCTCGCCGCTGCAGCAGTTCTTCCGCTTCCGCATGCCGGGCGCCCTGCCCTCGATGTTTGCCGGCATGAAGATGGCTTCCGTACTCGCCGTCATCGGCGCGGTCGTGGCCGAATTCGTCGGCTCCAATTCCGGCCTCGGCTACGTCATCACGGTCGCCGGTTCGAACTTTCGCATGGACCAGCAATTCGCCGCCATCGTCGTGCTCTCGGTGCTCGGCACGGTGATCTTCTGGATCCTCGGCCAGATCGAGCGCAGTGTCCTGCCCTGGCACAAGCCGACCCAGGACGCCGCCTGACCGCATTTCTCACAGAAAAGACAGTCTCATGCCCAATATCCTGATATCCGGTGCCAATCGCGGCATCGGGCTCGAACTCGCGCGCCAGTTTGCAGCCGGCGGCTGGTCGGTGATCGGCACCGCCCGCAACCCGGATGACGCGGAAGAGCTGGCAAGCCTTGGCGGCAACGTCGAGGTCATGCCGCTCGAGGTCGACAGCGCCACGTCGCTGGCAGCGCTCAAGACCCGGCTCTCCGGCCGGCCGATCGACGTGCTGCTTGCCAATGCCGGGATCACCGGTGCGTTGAAGGCCAGCGCCGAGGAGGTCACCCGCGCCGATTTCCTCAAGGTCCAGGCGGTCAACGGCTTTGCCCCGCTGGCGCTCGCCACCACGCTCAAGGACAACCTGCTCGCCGGCGAGCGCCGGCTGGTGACGGCGATGTCGAGCCTGATGAGTTCGGTCGGTGCCAATGACTGGGGGACCCAGTTCACCTACCGCGCCTCCAAGACCGCGCTGAACGCCTCGTGGCGGGCGCTGTCGCGCGAATGGGCGCCGCTCGGCCTCACCTGCGTGCTGCTGCGCCCGGGCATGGTCGCCACCCGCATGACCGAGTTCAAGGGCATCCGCGTCGAGGACAGCGTCGCCGGCCTGAAGACGGTCGTCGAAGGCCTCGGCTCGAAGGACAGCGGCCGCATTATCGGCTTCGACGGCCTCGACGTGCCGTGGTGAACGACAGACAGGAAATCTAGCGACATGCCGACCATTCTCATCACCGGTGCCAATCGCGGCATCGGCCTCGAATTCGCCCGCCAATATGCAAGCGCCGGCTGGCAGGTCATCGCCACGGCAAGACAGCCGGCCGAGGCCCATGATATCGCGAAAATCGACGGCGCGATCCGGGTTCTGCCCTATGACGCGCTCGACGACGACAGTGCCGATGCCTTGGCGGCGACGCTGAAAGAACAGCCGATCGACGTCATCGTCATGAATGCCGGGACCAATGCCAACAAGGACAAGGCGCCGGAAGACCTGACGATCGAGGATTGGAACGAAACGCTTCTGACCAACACCTTCGCGCCGCTCTATCTCGCGGCCCGCCTGCGCCCGAACCTGGAAGCCGGCGAGCGTAAGACGCTGGCGGCAATCTCCAGCCTGGCGGCCTCCTCCACCTATGCACAGCCGCGGGAATTCGCCTATTCCGCCTCCAAGGCGGCCCTCAACCAGATGTGGCGCAATCTTGCCGTCGACTGGCGCCCTTGGGGCTGCAAATGCGTGACCCTGCGTCCGGGCCGCGTGCAGACGCGGATGACCGGTTTCGATGGCGATCTGACGCCAGAACAGTCGGTCGCCGGCATGCGCAAGGTCATCGACGGGCTGGTTCCGGAGCAGAGTGGCAGCCTTATCGGCTATGACGGGATCGTGGTGCCCTGGTAACAGGTCCTATGGCAGAGCATGTCCAGGAAAAGTGTAGTCGCGGTTTTCCGTCCGGAAATGCGCAAGAACACGTGCGGTGAATGCATGTTTACCGGACGCGTTCTAGCCGCGTGAGACGTTCTCCGAGCCGGGCGTAAAGCGGGCGACCACGGTGTGGCGGTCGCCCGGATAGACGAACCGGACGAAGGTCACCGGACCTCCGCCATCCCAGGTGCGCCGCTCGACGATCAGGACCGCCGTGCCGCGCGGAATAGCCAAAGCCTTGGCGACCGCCGCAGTCGCCGACTGCGCGTAGATGCGATGCTCTGCCGTACTCCACGGCACGCGGCTCAAAAGCCATGGACCGGGGGCGATCTGCTCGAAGCTCTCGTCGACGGCTTCTGCAACCGTCGCCAGGCTGATCAGCCGCTCCTCGATGCAGAAGGGCCGTTCTCCCGCCAGATGCAGCGCCGTCACATCAAGGATGCCGCTGCCCTCAGGCAGATCCAGCTGCTGCGCATCCCCGGCCTCGGCACTGCGCACCACCCGCTTGTCCAGCCGGTAGGAGTAGGGCAGCTTCAGCGAACGGACCTCCGCTTCGATATCGTGTATCTCGAGCACTGCCGCCTGCGCCACCGGCTGGGAGACGAAGCTGCCGAGCTTCTTGCGCCGTTCGATCAGACCCGTCCGCGCAAGATGGGTCAGGACCTTGTTCGCCGTCATCCGCGAGCAGCCGTATTGGGCGGCAAGATCCACCTCGAACGGCAGGCGATGGCCGGGCGGCCAGGTACCGGAGACGATCTGGCGCTCGATATCGCTGAGGATCCGCTGATGCAGGGTGGCATCCTTGCCGTTGGTCATTGGGCCAGCAATTCCTGCATGACGGAACGGAACCGGCTGGCAATCGCCTCGCGCCCGTGATGCCGCCCACCCGAAACCTGTTTTTTGCCCTGGACCCAGACGCAATCGAGCGCAACACCGCTGGCGAAGATCCATTGATCGAAGACCTGGTCTCCCCGGACATACGGCGCTTCGCCGATATCGAGCGATACGAAATCGGCGGCATGTCCCTCGGCAAGCCCGACCTGGGACTGCAAGGCGGCTGCCCCGCCGGCAAGTGCGCCCTCGAATAGCCTGCGCCCGGTCGACCCCTCGGTCCGCGCCACCACATTGCGTGCCCGCAGGCCGAGGCGCTGCGAATATTCGAACTGGCGAAGCTCCTGCGCCACCGAGATCAGCACGTTCGAATCCGAGCCGACGCCAAAACGCCCGTCACCTGCAAGAAAGGTGTCTCCTGGAAAAATCCCGTCACCGAGATTGGCCTCGGTCACTGGGCACAGGCCCGCAACCGCGCCGCTGGCGGCCATGCCCTCCGTCTCCTGCGCCGTCATGTGCGTCGCATGGATCAGGCACCAGCGCGCGTCGACCGGTGCGTTGGCAAGCAGCCATTCCACGGGACGTGCCCCCGACCAGGCGACGCAGTCCTCGACTTCCTTCACCTGCTCGGCGATGTGGAGATGAACCGGGCCATCGCCGGCGAGCGCAGCCAGATGCTGCAGCTCTTCCGGCGTCACAGCCCGCAGACTATGGGGTGCGACACCGACATTGCCGCCCGGCAGGCCGGCGGCGACCTTGCGGCAACCGGCAAGCGTTCTCTCGAAATCGTCGATCCCGTGAATGAAACGGCGCTGCCCCTCGATCGGCCGAGCGCCGCCGAAGCCGGAATGAGCGTAGAAGACCGGCAGCAACGTCAGGCCGATCCCCGTCTGCGCACTCGCAGCGCCGATCCGCTCGGCCATCTCGGCGATATTGGTATAGTGACCGCCATCCTTGTCGTGGTGCAGATAGTGGAACTCGCCGACGCGGCCAAAGCCCGCTTCCAGCATTTCCATATAGAGCTGGGCGGCAACGGCCTCGACCTGTTCGGGCGTGATCGTCAGCGCGAACTTGTACATCAGCGTCCGCCAGCTCCAGAAACTGTCGCTCCCCGGTCCGCGGACCTCCGTCAGCCCGGCCATCGCGCGCTGAAAGGCATGGCTATGCAGGTTCGGCATCGCCGGCACAAGCACCGCATGCCGCTCGTCGCCCGCCGCCGGCTCCACATGCGTCTCCACCTTGGAAAGTCGGCCCGCGCTGATCGTCAGCCGGACATTGCTCTGCCAGCCATCCGCCAGGAATGCGCTTTCAGCGTGAAGCGTGCTCATGGTGCCCTCTCTGCATTTTCAGCGACAAAACCCTCTTGTCACATCGATCGTTATGTATATACATGTTTTGCAATCAGGAAAGGCCAAAGCGGATGAGCGATCAGATTTTCTCGCACGCCGGGACCAGCGAAACAACTGTCTGGCGCAATGCCAGGATTGCCACCCTTGGCTTCCGATCCGAGGATCTCGGCCAGGTCGAAAAGGCGGCCATCGCGGTGACCGGCGGTCGCATCGCCTATGTCGGACCGGAGGCGGACCTGCCCGCTGACCTGCGCAACGCTGACCGGCAGACGGACTGCGAGGGACGCTGGATCACGCCGGCGCTGATCGACTGCCACACCCATCTCGTCTTTGGCGGCGATCGGGCCCGGGAATTCGAAATGCGGCTTGCCGGCGCCAGCTACGAGGACATCGCCCGTGCCGGCGGCGGCATCGTCTCATCCGTGAACGCCACCCGCGCCCTCGACGTCGACGGTCTGGCGAAGGCCGCCCTGCCCCGTCTCGACACGCTGCTGTCGGAGGGTGCCGATACCGTGGAAATCAAGTCGGGCTACGGCCTTTCGGTCGAGTCGGAACTCGACATGCTCCGCGCCGCCCGCAAGCTGGAGACGCTGCGCCCCGTCCGCATCAGGACCAGCTATCTCGCCGCCCATGCGACACCGGCAGACTACAAGGGGCGCAATGGCGACTATATCACCGACGTCGTCCTGCCCGGGATGGACCGCGGCCACGCGGAAGGCCTGATAGATGCCGTCGACGGCTTTTGCGAGGGAATTGCCTTTTCGCCGGCGGACATCGGCCGCGTTTTCGACCATGCCCGAGGCCTGAACCTTCCAGTCAAGCTGCACGCCGAGCAACTCTCCGATCTCGGCGGCGCGAGGCTTGCGGCCTCCTATGGTGCGCTGTCTGCCGACCACCTCGAATATCTACGCGACGAAGACGCTGCCGTCATGGCCAAGGCCGGCACTGTCGCCGTTCTGCTGCCCGGTGCCTTCTATACCCTGCGCGAAAAGCAGCTGCCGCCGATGGCCGCCCTGCGCGCCGCCGGAACCGCGATCGCGCTTGCAACCGATTGCAATCCCGGAACCTCGCCGCTGACCTCCCTGCTGCTCACCATGAACATGGGCGCCACGCTGTTCGGCATGACCGTTGCCGAGTGTCTTGCCGGCGTCACGCGCGAAGCCGCCCGGGCCCTCGGCCTGCTTCAGGAAACCGGAACGCTGGAAGTCGGCAAGTCGGCCGATTTTGCCATCTGGGACATCGATCGGCCGGCCGAACTCGTCTACCGTATCGGCTTCAACCCGCTCCATGCCCGCGTGTTCAAGGGCGAAAGGATCGCGCAATGACGATTGTCCTTCATCCCGGCGACGTCTCTCTCGATCAGCTCGCCCGCATCTACTGGGACGGGGAAGCGGCGCGCATCGACCCGTCCTTCCATGCAGGTGTCGAGCGGGCCGCCGGACGAATTGCCGAGATCGCGGCCGGCAACGAACCGGTCTACGGCATCAATACCGGCTTCGGCAAACTTGCCTCGATCAAGATCGATGCCGCCGACACGGCCACCCTGCAGCGCAACCTGATCCTGTCGCATTGCTGCGGCATCGGCGCGCCGCTGGCGGACAATGTGGTGCGCCTGATCATGGCACTGAAGCTGATCTCGCTCGGCCGCGGCGCCTCGGGCGTTCGTCTCGTGCTCATCACATTGATCGAGAACATGCTGGAGAAGGGCGTCACACCGGTAATCCCCGAGAAAGGATCGGTCGGTGCCTCCGGCGACCTCGCCCCGCTCGCGCATCTGGCAGCTGTGATGATGGGCCATGGCGAAGCCTTCTACAATGGCGAGCGCATGTGCGGTGCCGAGGCACTCGCAGCCGCCGAGCTCGAACCGGTGGAGCTTGCCGCCAAGGAAGGCCTGGCACTGATCAACGGTACGCAGACGTCGACGGCTCTGGCGCTGGCAGGCCTGTTCCGGGCGCATCGCGCAGCACGGTCGGCCCTTGTCACCGGCGCGCTCAGCACTGATGCTGCCATGGGGTCATCGGCGCCGTTCCATCCCGACATTCACGCCCTTCGCGGCCATCAGGGGCAGATCGACGCCGGGGCTGCCCTGCGCGCGCTGCTCGAAGGCTCGGTTATCCGCGAAAGCCATATCCAGGGCGACGAGCGCGTGCAGGACCCCTATTGCATCCGCTGCCAGCCGCAGGTGGACGGCGCCTGCCTCGACCAGTTGCGGATGGCCGCCCGCACGCTGCAGATCGAAGCCAATGCGGTCACCGACAATCCGCTGGTGCTCTCGGACGACAGCGTCGTGTCCGGCGGCAATTTCCACGCCGAGCCCGTCGCCTTTGCCGCCGACCAGATCGCCATCGCCGTCTGCGAAATCGGCGCCATCGCCCAGCGGCGTATCGCGCTTCTGGTCGACCCGGCCCTCTCCTACGGCCTGCCGGCCTTCCTGGCGAAAAAGCCGGGGCTCAATTCGGGCCTGATGATCGCCGAAGTCACCTCGGCGGCGCTGATGAGCGAGAACAAGCAGATGTCGCACCCGGCCTCGGTCGATTCGACGCCGACCTCGGCCAACCAGGAAGATCATGTGTCGATGGCCTGCCACGGTGCGCGGCGGCTGCTGCAGATGACCGACAACCTGTTCGGAATCATCGGCATCGAGGCGCTGACCGCCGCCCAAGGCATCGAGTTCCGTGCCCCGCTGGTCTCCAGCCCCGAACTGATGACGGCTCTGGCAGCCGTCCGCCGTGTCGTGCCGACGCTCGAGGAGGATCGCTACATGGCGACCGATCTTTCAGCGGCAAGCGAGTTGATAGCGTCGGGCGCGCTGAACGCCAGCATTTCGGCCGGGATCTTGCCGGAACTGGAAGGCTAGGATGCCGGTTATCGCTGAATCACGCCCTTCTGCCCAGCCGGGCACCTCCCCCTCAAAGGGGGAGACCACGGGTCGCACGTTTGTTGCAAGCCCGCTGAGCTTCGGCCCTCCGATGTGGCCGATCAAGACCTTTCAAGGCATCTCGTCGCGACGAGAATCGTACTCTCAGGCGGCTGGAAGAGCCCACGCGGTCGGCCACCGGTCGATCTCTCTCCTTGACGGGGAGATGGCCGGCAGACCAGAGCGGGACAGGCGGCGGCGTGACATTGACCCATCCATTCTCCGGAGGTTCCAAAATGACTGACGTATTCGAAATCCGCCGCGGCACCTCCCCGATCATCCTCGGCCTGCCCCATACCGGCACCGATGTGCCGCCCGAGATCTTCGCGCGGCTGAACGACAACGGCAAGGCTCTCGCCGATACCGACTGGCACATCCACACGCTCTATGACGGCCTGCTGCCGGACGTCACCAGTGTCCGGGCCACCTTCCATCGCTATGTGATCGATGCCAACCGCGATCCGGAAGGCGCGAGCCTCTATCCGGGCCAGAACACCACCGGCCTGGTCCCGACAACGGATTTTGACGGGCGGGCGATCTGGGCGGACGGCGAGGAACCCACCGAAGCCGATATCGCCGAGCGGCTCACCACCTACCACCGGCCCTATCATCAGGCGCTGGCAGCCGAAATCGAGCGGGTCAAGGCAATCCACGGCATTGCCGTTCTCTACGATTGCCACTCGATCCGCTCGCATATCCCCTTCCTCTTCGAAGGCAAGCTGCCGGACTTCAACATCGGCACCAATTCCGGTGCCTCCTGCGCGCTGGAGATCGAGCGCGTGACCGCCGAGGTCGCGGGATACGCGAACGGCCTGACCAGTATCGTCAACGGCCGCTTCAAGGGCGGCTGGACGACGCGGCACTACGGCAAGCCGCAGACGGGCGTGCATGCGATTCAGATGGAGCTCACCCAGTCGAGCCATCTTGCGACCGAGACCCTGCCCTTTGCCTATGATGACGAGAAGGCCGAGACATTACGCGTCCACCTGAAAGCCATCCTCACCCGCATCGAGGCGGTCGCATACGAGATAAAGAACGAAGGGAACCGAGCATGACCAACCCGCGTCACAATATCCGCGACGTCCGCGCCCCGCGCGGCAACGCGCTCAATGCGAAGAGCTGGATGACCGAAGCGCCGCTGCGGATGCTGATGAACAATCTGGACGCCGAGGTCGCGGAGAATCCGCACGAGCTCGTGGTCTATGGCGGCATCGGCCGCGCGGCCCGCACCTGGGAAGACTTCGACCGCATCGTCGCGACCCTGAAGGATCTGACCGAGGAAGAGACCCTGCTTGTCCAGTCCGGCAAGCCCGTCGGCGTGTTCCGCACCCACAAGGATGCACCCCGCGTCCTGATCGCCAATTCCAATCTCGTGCCGCACTGGGCCAACTGGGACCATTTCAACGAACTCGACAAGAAGGGGCTGGCCATGTACGGCCAGATGACGGCGGGCTCGTGGATCTATATCGGCACGCAAGGCATCGTGCAGGGCACCTACGAGACCTTCGTCGAAGCCGGCCGCCAGCATTATGACGGTAGCCTCAAGGGCAAGTGGATCCTGACCGGCGGCCTTGGCGGCATGGGCGGCGCCCAGCCGCTGGCAGCCGTCATGGCCGGCGCCTGCTGCCTGGCGGTGGAATGCGACGAGACCCGCATCGATTTCCGGCTGCGCACGCGCTATGTCGATGAAAAGGCCCAGACGCTCGACGAGGCCCTGGCGCTGATCGACACGTGGACCAAGGCCGGCGAAGCCAAGTCCGTCGGTCTCGTCGGCAATGCCGCCGAGGTCTTCCCAGAGCTCGTCAAACGCATGCAGGCCGGTGGCCCGCGTCCCGACATCGTCACCGACCAGACCTCCGCCCACGATCCGCTGAACGGCTACCTGCCGATCGGCTGGACGGTTGCGGAAGCCAGAGCCAAGCGCGAAAGCGACCCGAAATCGGTCGAGACCGCCGCACGCGCCTCGATGAAGCAGCATGTGGAGGCCATGGTGGCCTTCTGGGATGCCGGCGTGCCGACGCTCGACTATGGCAACAATATCCGCCAGGTCGCCAAGGACGAGGGCCTGGAGAACGCCTTCGCCTTTCCGGGCTTCGTGCCGGCCTATATCCGCCCGCTGTTCTGCCGCGGCATCGGCCCGTTCCGCTGGGCGGCCCTTTCCGGTGATCCGGAAGATATCTACAAGACCGACGCCAAGGTGAAGGAGCTGCTGCCCGACAACAAGCACCTGCACAACTGGCTCGACATGGCCAGGGAACGCATCGCCTTCCAGGGCCTGCCGGCACGCATCTGCTGGGTCGGTCTTGGCGATCGCCACAAGCTCGGCCTTGCCTTCAACGAGATGGTCCGCAATGGCGAACTTTCGGCACCGATCGTGATCGGCCGCGACCACCTCGATTCCGGCTCCGTCGCCTCCCCCAACCGCGAGACGGAAGCGATGAAGGACGGCTCGGACGCCGTGTCCGACTGGCCGCTGCTGAACGCGCTGCTGAACACGGCATCGGGCGCGACCTGGGTGTCGCTGCACCATGGCGGCGGCGTCGGCATGGGCTTTTCCCAGCATTCCGGCATGGTCATCTGCTGCGACGGTTCGGAAGATGCCGACCGGCGGCTGGAGCGGGTTCTGTGGAACGATCCGGCAACGGGCGTCATGCGCCATGCGGATGCCGGCTATGACATCGCCGTCGACTGCGCCCGGGAGCAAGGCCTGCGCCTGCCCGGCATTCTCGGAAACTGAAGCATGCGGGGCGCCGACCGGAAAGGTGGCCGCCCCGATCTCCTGACACGAAAGCCATACCATGCGGATCCTGCGCGCCGGCGATTACAAGACGATGCCCTGGAAGAACGGCGGCGGTGAAACCACCGAAGTGCTTGCCTCTCCACCCGGTGCATCGCTGAACGATTTCGACTGGCGCGTCAGCATGGCAACCGTGGCCGCGGACGGCCCCTTTTCCTCCTTTCCCGGAATCGACAGGACCCTCTCGATTCTCGACGGCGCCGGCATGACGCTTTCTATCGGCGACGGCGCTCCGGTCACACTCGAGACCACCTCGCCTCCGCTTACCTTTGCCGCCGATGCGCCGACCACCGCCTGGCTTGTCGACGGGCCGATCCGCGACCTCAACGTCATGTCGCGTCGCGGCCGGGTTGCGCATGCCGTCGAGCGACAGAAGGCCCCGGCGGTGCTGCCACCCCGCGGAACCGTCCGCCTGCTGCTTGCCCTCGGTGAGCTGACCATCGCGATTGCCGATCAGCGGCACGATCTCGGCCCGCTCGACTGCATCTTGCTGGAGGCTGACGACGACCGGACACTTGCCGTCGAGGGCGCGGGCGAATTTACTCTCGTGACGTTCGCGCCGGCAGCCATCGGCTGAGCGAAAAGACCCGGCCCAGGCGCGCGCCCATTCTTGTGCCGCGATTCTTTGCCCGCTCACCCCATGACCACAATCCCTGTGGGCTTCTCGTGCCGCGGCATGCTCAGAGCAAGCTAGGCCGTTTAACAGCAGATCGGAATGAGTAGTTTATTGCCGAACCCGGCCCGCGGGGCCGCTGATTCGTGGGATTGTCATGGCTAGAACTGAGACTTCGAGTGCACCCGCCGCCCCTTCTCTGGCTGGCATGCTGGAGCTTGCCCGCACGCAGCGTCTGAACCTTATGGATCTCTTCCAGTTCGCCGAGCGGCATGCCGCTACGAACAGGAGCGAGGCAGCCGATCTCTACAAGGCCTGGATCGCCTACAACGACGCCCATCCGCTGCTGCATCTGGTCTACTTCAACTATGCGGTCATGCTGCGCCAGACGGGCGACGTCACGGGCTCGATCCACGCCCTGCGCGCCTGCCTGAAGATCGAGCCGCAATTTGGTCAGGCCCACATCAATCTCGGTCGCGCCTACGAGGACAGCGGTCTTGCGATGCAGGCCGTGCAGCAGTGGCGCAGTTTTGCCGAGATGACTGCGGAGAGCACCGCAGACCGCGTCATGCACCGTCTGATGACGCTGCAACATATCGGCCGCGTGATGGAAAATGCCGGCCTGCTGGAAGATGCGGAAACCACGCTGTGGCAGGCAATCGAGCTTCGGCCGGACAAGACGGAAGCCGGCCAGCACTGGAGCGCCATTCGCCAGCGCCAGTGCAAATGGCCGATCCTCACCCCCTCCGACCACGTTTCCAGGCGCCAGCTGATCGACGCGATGTCGCCATTGTCGCTCGGATCCTATTCCGACGACCCGATCTTCCAGCTCGCCAATGCCCACCGCTACTGCCTGTCCTTCGTCGGACGGCCCGACACCAGCGGCTTTCCGGTCAAGACCGTGAAGAAGAAGACCGGCACGGGCCAGCGTCTGCGCATCGGCTATGTCTCTTCGGACCTGCGCGACCACGCCGTCGGCTTTGCGCTTCGGGAAGTGCTGGAACTGCACGACAAGGACAGCGTCGAGATCTACGCCTATTATCTCGGCGAGCCCGCAGCAAACGATGCGACCCAGGCTCGAATGAAGGCCGTGATCGACGGCTGGCGCGATCTGGCCAATCTCAGCGACGCCGACGCGGCCCGGCTGATCGCGGCCGACGACATCGACATCCTAGTGGACGTCAACGGCTATACCAAGCAGGCGCGGACGAAGATCTTCGCCTATCGGCCGGCGCCGGTGATCGTCAACTTCTGCGGCTATCCGGGATCGATGGGCAGCCCGTTCCACCAGTACATGATCACCGACGGGCACATCGTGCCGCCGGAAAACGAGATCTACTACTCGGAAAAGGTGCTGCGCATCGCCTGTTGCCAGCCGATCGACCGCAAGCGCGTGATCGATGACAAGCCGTCGCGCAAGGAGGCCGGCCTGCCGGAGGACGGTTTCGTCTTTGCCTGCTTCAACGGCATGCAGAAGATCACCGAAAGTACCTTTGCCGACTGGATGAAGATCCTGACCGCGGTGCCGAAAAGCGTGCTCTGGCTGCTGACCGGCAACGACGCGGTGGATGCGCGTCTCAAGCAGCTGGCGGAAAAGGCAGGCGTCTCCCCCGAGCGGATCGTTTTTGCCCCGAAGGCCCCGAACGCCAAGCATCTGGCCCGCATCGCGGTCGCCGACCTCTTTCTCGACACCTTCCCCTATGGCGCCCATTCGACGGCCGGCGATGCGCTGACGGTCGGGCTGCCGGTGCTGACCTTCGCCGGCAAGAGCTTTGCGGCACGCTTTTGCCACAGTATCGTTCATGCCGCAGACGTGCCGGAACTGATCTGCCGCAACCCGCAGGACTATGTCGAAAAGGCGATCGGCTACGCCAGCGATCCGAAGAGCCTGAAGGCGATCCGCGATGCACTCTGGGCCGGGCGCGAAACCAGCGTGTTGCGCGACATTCCGGGCACCGCAGGCCAGCTGGAGCAGCTTTACTGGCAGATGCAGGCCGAAGGCGAGCGCAGCGAGACGCCGGTTCCGGATCTGCGCAACCTCGATCTCTACTACGAGATCGGCACGGAACTGGTCGACAACAACATCGTCTACCAGGACGAGGAGACCTATCGTCGGCAATACATGGCAAAGCTGAAGACCTGGAATGCCTACGCGCCGATCCCGCATGACGAGCGCTTGTGGACAGTCGAGGCTTCGCAAGCCGAAGGCTGAGCCCACCGGTCCTTCATGACCTGACCGACATCGGGCGCAAGCCGCCCGGTTCCCCGCCGAAGCGAGCCATTTTTCGGCCTGTTCGCAACCCTTGCTTGTCGCGCGTCGCCAAGCACGCAAACCGGCAAGAAATTCAGGTTCAGACAAGCCACCGTCCATAAGGTCCCGCGCAAGGGATGCAGATCGGCAATCCCGTCGTCTGATGTGACAGGCGATGCGGACTGCTTGTCGTGCATGCGCAAGGGGGCTTCATGGACGGAGGCATCTTGTGCAGGCACGGCGCTTGGCCGGTTCGGTATTGACGATCGTTTTATCACCAGGGGCCTTTTAAGCCATGACCTCGACAATATCTTCCATGAGCGTCAGCCAGATCAGGACGCAGTCGACGGCACAAGTCGCGGCCTGGTCGACGGAAGACGTGGCATCCCTGTCGACGCAGCAGATCAATGCCCTGTCCTCCGAGCAGGTAGCCGCCCTCGATGACGAAGACGTCGAAATCCTGACCACCAAGCAGGTAAGCGCGATTTCGCAGAACGCGGTCGTCGGACTGACCCTGTCGCAACTGGCCGTGCTCAGTCAAAGCGACATTTCCAGCATGACCTCCGGCCAGATAGCACATCTGACCGGCACACAGCTCGGCAGCCTGTCGACGGGCCAGGCGGAAGCGCTGACGCCGGCCCAGGTGGGTGCCCTGTCCTCGGCCCAGATCGCAGCACTCAGCACGCAGGAACTCGCAACCTTTTCCACCGCCGACATGGCCGCGATCAAGTCGACCTCGATCAGCGGCATGTCTACGGCAGCGCTCGCATCGCTCTCCACCGCACAGATTGCCGCCCTGAACACGGCGGCGATCAGCCGTCTCGGCACCGACCAGATCGCCGCGATGAGCACGGCGCAGGTAGCAGCCCTCACCTCCGCACAGGTCGGCGCCCTGAATGCGACCCAGATCGCAGCGCTCGGCATCGACGATCTGGCCACCTTCTCCACCACGGATATGGCGGCGATCAGCCAGGGCTCCGTCTCCGGCTTCTCGACCCAGATGATGGCGTCGCTGTCGACCGGCCAGGTGGCAGCCCTCGGCACGGCCGCGATCCGGCGCCTGAGCGCCGACCAGATCGGCGCGCTGAGCACGGTGCAGGTATCGGCCCTCACCTCGACGCAGATCGCGGTACTGACCTCGGCGCAGCTGAAGGCGCTGGATGTCGACGACCTCGCCACGTTTACGACCGGCGAGATGGCAGCGCTCGATTCGACCGCGATCACGGGCCTGAGCACCGGCGTCGTTGCCGCTCTGTCGACCGGACAGATCGCTGCGCTCTCCACCGGCTCGGTTGCCCGTCTCTCCACGACGCAGATCGCGGTGCTCGGCACGGCCCAGGTGGCATCGCTGACCTCCGGTCAGCTCGCCGCGCTCGGCCGGAACCAGATCGCGGCCATGTCGACGATCAATATCACTGCCCTTTCCACCGCCCAGATCACCGCCTTCAGCACCACCGGGATCTCCGGACTGAACAGCGATCAGATCGCCACCCTCAGCACAGCGCAGGTGCGGGCCCTGACCGCCGAACAGATCACCACGCTGAATTCCGCGCAGGCGACCGCGCTCAATACGAACGACATAGCCGCCCTTTCGACCAGCCAGATCGCAGCACTCAGCACCGCGGCGACCAGGGGGCTTAGCGCCACCCAGCTCGAGGCGCTCAGCGCAACGCAGGTTGAGGCGCTGGGCTCGGCCCAGATAGCGGCGCTCAATTCGACCCAGCTGGCGGCGCTCGGCGCAGACGACATCGCGACGTTCTCGACTGTCGAGATCGCGGCGATCAGTTCGAGCGCGATCACCGGCCTTTCCACCGCGGTCGTGGCGGCGCTCGGCACCGCCCAGATCGCCGCACTCAGCACGGCCGCCACGCAGAGATTGACTGCAGACCAGCTCAGCGCCCTTTCGACCGCCCAGATGCAGGTTCTGTCGTCGGTGCAGATGGCGGCGCTCAGCTCGACGCAGGTACCGGCGCTCGGCACCGACGACATTGCCTCGCTTTCCACCGGGCAGATCGCCGCACTGAGCACGCGAGCAATCAAAGGTCTCGGCACCGACCAGATCGCGGCCATGAGCACGGCGCAGGTCGCCGCGCTGACCTCGGCGCAGATCGCCGTCTTCTCCTCGCAACAGTTGTCGGCCCTAGGGGTCGACGACATCGCGACGTTCTCGACAGCCGATGCGGCTGCAATCAGCTCGGCGGCCATATCCGGACTTTCCAGCCAGCTCATCGCCGGTCTTTCAACCGCCCAGGTCGCGGCGCTCAGCTCGCAGACGGTGCGCCGCCTCGACGCCAGCCAGATCGCAGCCTTCAGCACGGCGCAGGCCGAGGCCCTGACCAGCACACAGGTGGCGGTCCTCAGCTCGGCGCAGCTGTCAGCCTTCGGCGCCGACGACATCGTAACGTTCTCGACCGGCGATATCGCAGCACTTGGCCAGACCGCGATCGGCGGGCTTTCCACCGATCTCGTTTCCGCGCTGACCACCAGCCAGATCGCATCGCTCAGCACCACCGCCGCCCGGCGTTTGAGCACCACCCAGCTCGATGCCTTCAGCACCGGCCAGATGCAGGCGCTGACCTCGGCACAGGTCGCAAGCATGACCGCGTCGCAGCTGTCGGCACTCGGCGCCGACGATATCGCCACTTTCTCGACGGAGGATATCGCCGCCATCGCCTCGAATGCCGTATCGGGCCTCTCCACCGACGTGATCGCAGCGCTGAGCACCGGCCAGATCGCCGCCTTGGACACGAATACCGTCAGGGGCCTGTCTGCGGCGCAGATCGGCGTTTTGAGTTCCACTCAGGCCGCCGCACTGTCAGCGGGCCAGCTGGTCATGCTGAACGCGCGCCAGACCGTCGGCATGAGCACGAGCGTTGTCGCATCGTTGACGACCACGCAGCTGGCGGCCTTGAGCACCAACGGCATTGCAGGGCTCAGCAGCGACCAGATGGCGGCGCTGAGCACCACACAGATTGCCGCGATGCGGACCGACCAGATCACAGCCCTGAATCCCGCGCAGGCCGAAAACCTTGGAATAGATGACGTCACGGCGCTGTCGACCGATCAGATCGCGGCCCTCAGCACGCGCACGACGAAGACCCTCAGCACGACGCAGATCAGTGCGATGAGCACGGCGCAAGTGGCAGCCCTCACCGCAGCCCAGATCGCTGCGATGAGCTCTCTGCAGATTGCCGCCCTGGGCGCGGACGACATCGCGACGTTCTCGACCGACGACATCGCGGCAATTTCCACCCATGGGATCGCCGGCATGTCGCCGGATGTGGTGGCATCGCTGACGACGGCGCAGCTGGCCGCCATGGCCACCCGCACCGTTCATGCCCTGAGTACCGATCAGGTCAACGCCCTCAGCACGGCGCAGCTCCAGGCGATGTCTACGCAGCAGGTTGCAGCCCTTACCTCGCTTCAGCTGTCGGTGCTGGAAACCGATGATCTCGCGGTCTTCAGTACCGGCGACATCGCAGCGATAGCGTCCAGCGCGATCGCCGGCCTGACGACCGAAGTCGTGGCTTCGCTGACGACCAGCCAGATCGCGGCGCTCAGCACGCAGGCCGCCAAGCGGCTGACCACCAGCCAGATCGATGCGCTGAGCACGGCGCAGTTCCAGATCCTGTCCAGCAGCCAGCTGGCCGCACTCACGGCCACGCAGATGAACTATCTGGGCACCGACGATATCGCATCGCTCTCCACCACGCAGATCGCGGCGCTCAGCACGACAGCCATCAAGGGGCTGAGTTCGGACCAGATCCAGGCCCTCAGCACGGATCAGGCAGCCGCCCTGACCTCGGCTCAGGTGGCCGTGCTGTCGGCTGCACAGATCTCCTATTTCACGCCCGAGGATATCGCGACCTTCTCGACCGCGGACGTCTCCGTCATCGGCTCCAGTGCCGTGACCGGATTGACCGAGGACCAGATCGCGGCACTGTCGACCGATCAGATCGCCGCCTTGAGCACGCGTGCCGTCAACCGGCTGGGCACCGTCCAGATCGACGCGATGAGCACTGCCCAGGTCGAAGCTCTGTCATCGCGGCAGGTCGCAGCGATGACGTCGCTTCAGCTCTCGGCCCTCGGCACGGATGATATCGTCACGCTGTCGACCGACGACATCGCGGCCATCAGCAAGACGTCGATACCCGGTCTGTCGACGGACCTCATAGCGGCGCTGACCACGACGCAGGTCTCCGCCATCAACGTGACGGCGACGCGGAACCTCAACACCGAGCAGATCAATGCCCTGAGCACCGCGCAGGTCGAAGCCTTCACCTCTACCCAGGTGGCAGCCCTGACCGCCCAGCAGATGTCCGTGCTCGACAAATACGATCTGGCCACCTTCTCCACTGCAGACATGGCAGCGCTCACCTCCGCAGCGCTTTCCGGCCTCATGGCGGAGACCGCCGCATCGCTGAGCACCGACCAGATCGCCGCGATCAGCACCAGCGGCATCCGGGGTCTCAGCACGGCGCAGATGGCGGCGCTGGAGACCGCCCAGACCCAGGCGTTTTCGACCAAGCAGATCGCCTTGCTGAGTTCGATCCAGATTCAGGCTCTGAACGCCGAAAACATCGCCGCCTTCTCGACCGCACAGATCGCAGCGCTCAGCACCGCAGGCGTCGCCGGCCTCAACACCGATCAGCTCGACGCGCTCACCACGGCACAGCTTGCAAGCCTGTCGACCAAGCAGGTGGCCGTCCTCAGCTCGGCGCAGGTGTCCGGCCTCAGCGAAGAGGACATCGCCTCATTCTCGACGGCCCAGATTGCGGCCCTGAATACCAAGGCAGCCAACGGCCTTACCCCCGATCAGGTGGATGCCCTCTCCACCGCCCAGATCGAGGCGCTGAGTTCGGCGCAGGTCGGCGCTCTCAACTCTTCGCAGGTCGCGGTGCTGGAAACGGACGATATCGCCGTCTTTTCGACAAAGGATATCGCGGCCATCAATTCCGGCGCCATTGCCGGCCTTTCGACGGCCGTGCTCGCAGCGCTCTCCACCGCGCAGATCGCGGCGCTGAGCACCGCCGGCATTTCCGGCCTGTCGACCAAGCAGATCGATTCGCTGAGCACGACTCAGCTGGCGAGCCTGTCGACCAAGCAGATTTCGGCCCTGAAACCGGACCAGATCGTCGTGCTCGGCACCGACGACATTGCGGCTTTGTCGACCGCCCAGGTCGCTGCCTTCAACACCAGCAGCGTCTCCAGCCTGACGACCAAGCAGATGGGCGCTCTGAGCACGGCGCAGGCCGAGGCGCTTACCAGCGCCCAGGTTCACGTCCTCAGCTCCGCCCAGATCGCAGCGCTCGGCACCGACGATATCGCCACCTTCTCGACCGCCGATATCGCGGCCATCAGCACCGGTGCCATCGCCGGGCTTTCGACGGACCTGATCACCGGTCTGTCGAACGACCAGATCACGGCGCTCAGCACCGCCGATGTGGCGAGCCTGAGCACCAAACAGATCAATGCGCTCTCCACCGCGCAGATCGCCGCGCTGTCGACCCGGCAGATTGCGGCTCTCACCTCGGAACAGTTCACCGTCATCGACGCGGGCGACATCGCCGCCTTCTCCACCCGCGATATCGCCGCCATCAGCGCCGGCGCCATGGCAGGTTTCTCGACCGAGGTGATGGCGGCCCTGTCGAGCGGCCAGATCGCGGCCCTCAGCACGGGCAGCGTCGCCAATCTGTCGACCAAGCAGATCGGCGCGCTCAGTGCCGGCCAGATCGAGGTCTTCTCGACCAAGCAGATCGCGGCCCTGACGGCAGATCAGGTCTCGGCCCTCGGCACCGACGATATCGCGGGCCTCTCGACGGCCCAGATCGCCGCACTCAGTGCGCTGGGCATATCCGGCCTCACCACCGCCCAGATGGACGCCCTCAGCTCCGCCCAGCTGGAAGCGCTTTCCAGTGATCAGGTGGGACAGCTGGATTCGCGGCAGCTGACGGTGATCAAGGCCGACGACGTGCCGTCCTTTTCGACCGGCGACATCGCGGCGATCGGCTCCGAGGCGGTGCTGGGCCTCACGACAGGTGCCATTGCCGCACTGACGACCGACCAGGTTGCCGCTCTCTCGACCGCCGGCATATCGGGCCTGTCGACAGAGCAGATCAATGCCCTGAGCACGAGCCAGGTCGAGGCACTGACCGACGAGCAGATCGCGACGCTGAGTTCGCGGCAGATCGCGGCCCTCGGCACGGATGACATTGCGGCGCTTTCGACCAGCCAGATCGCGGCGATCAGTGCTGCCGGGATCAAGGGGCTCAACACCCTCGACATTTCGGTACTGAGCCCGACACAGGTGGAAGCCTTCACCACCACGCAGGTCGCCGCCCTGAGCTCGACCCAGCTCGCCGCACTCGGCAGCGACGATCTCGCCATGTTCTCGACGGCGGACATCGCCGCTATCAGTTCCTCGGGCATGTCGGGCCTGTCGACGGCGATCGTTGCGGCGCTGACGACCGACCAGATCGTGGCGCTCGGCACCGCGGGCATCGCCGGCCTATCGACCGCGCAGCTCGATGCCATGAGCACCTCGCAGATCGAGGCGCTGTCGACAAAACAGGTCGCCGTCCTCAGCTCCAAGCAATTGTCGATCCTCGGTGCCGACGATCTGGCGGCCTTTTCGACCGCAGATATCGCATCGATCAGCTCCGATGCAGTGACCGGTCTGTCGACGGCCATCGTTGCCGGCCTTTCCAACGACCAGGTCAGCGCGCTGACCACCACGACGCTCGCCGCCCTGACAACCGGACAGGTTGCGGCTCTTTCCGCCGGCCAGGTCGGCGGGCTGTCGACCAATCATATCGCCGCCTTGAGTTCGAGGCAGATCGCCGCGCTGAGTACCGCCGACATTGCGGCCTTCTCGACGGGCCAGATCCTGGCCATGAGCACCGCCGGCATCCCGGGGCTCACGACCACGCAGATCAACGTGATGAGCACCGTGCAGCTGGAAGCACTGTCCTCCAGCCAGGTTGCGGTGCTGTCGTCCAAGCAGGTGGCAGCGCTCGACAGCGACGACCTGAAGGTCTTCTCGACGAAGGACATCGCGGCACTCAGTTCAGGCGCCATGGCCGGGATTTCAACCGGCGTGCTTGCCTCGCTGTCGACCGACCAGATCGCCGCGCTCAGCACCGGCGGCATCTCCGGCCTTTCCACCGATCAGATCACCGCGCTCAATACGGCGCAGATCGAGGCACTGTCGACGGCACAGATCGGCGCGCTCGGTTCGAAGCAGGTCGCGGCACTCGGCACCGACGATATCGCCATCCTGTCGACGGCCCAGATTGCGGCCATCAGCACCCTCGGCATCAAGGGGCTCAGCACGATCGATATTGCCGCCCTCAGCCCCGATCAGGTCGAAGCGCTGACGGTGACACAGGTCGCGGCACTGAACTCGACGCAGATGGCGGCATTCGATCTCGGCGATCTCGAGGTCTTTTCGACGGCCGACATTGCGGCGATCAGCTCCGATGCGATTGCCGGCCTGTCGACCGACACGATCGCCGCCCTTTCCACCGAGCAGATCGCCTCGCTGAGCACGGCCGGGATCTCCGGCCTCTCCACCGGACAGATCGGCGCCCTGACCATCGGCCAGATGGAAGCGCTTTCGACCTCGCAGGTCGGCGCACTGACCTCCAAGCAGGTGGCGGCGCTCGGCACCGACGATATCGCGGCCCTTTCGACCAAGCAGATCGCGGCGCTGAGTTCGGCGGGCATTCGCGGTCTTGCTGCCAGCCAGATCGAGGCGTTGAGCGAGGAGCAGGCGGAGGCGCTGACATCCGCGCAGGTCGCCGTGCTGAATTCGACGCAGATCGCCGCCTTCGGAACCAATGATCTGGAGCTGTTCTCCAGCGAGGATATCGCCGCGATCAGCTCGACGGCGATGCAGGGCCTCTCGACCAGCGTCATCGCGGCGCTGTCGACCGCCCAGATCGCAGCCTTGAGCGCGTCCGGCATTGCCGGCCTGTCCACGGCCCAGATCGGCGCTCTCAGCACCGATCAGGTCGAAGCTTTGACGACGGCGCAGGTTGCAGCCCTGAGCTCAAAGCAGATCGCGGCCCTCGGTGCAGACGACCTCGAAGCCTTCTCGACCGCAGACATGGCGGCGATCAGCGCGGATGGCATTCTCGGCCTGTCGACGGACACGATCGCGGCCCTGTCGACCGACCAGATCTCCGTTCTCGGCACGGGCGGCATTTCCGGCCTCTCGTCGGCGCAGATCAGCGCACTGAGCAGCAGCCAGCTGGAGGCGCTTACCACGGCGCAGGTCGCGGCCTTGACATCGAAGCAGATCGCCGTGCTCGGCACCGACGACATCGTGGCGCTCTCGACGCAGCAGATCGCCGCATTCAGCACCGCCGCCATGGCCGGCCTTACCAGCACGCAGGTCGCGGCGATGAGCATCGACCAGATCGATGCCTTCTCGACGGGTCAGATCGCGGCGCTGACCTCCGGTGCGATCGCCGGCCTCAGCATGGCGGACCTCGACGCCTTCTCGACAGCGGATATCGCGGCGATCAATTCCGATGCCATGGCCGGTCTTTCGACCGACTTCATCGCGGCCATGACAACCAATGATCTGGCGGCCCTGAGCACCGCCAGCGTATCAGGCCTCAGCAGCGCCCAGATCGCGGCCCTGCGCCCCGATCAGGTCGATGCCTTCACCACCAGCCAGATCGCCGCCCTCAGCGCCAACGGCCTGGCCGGATTGACGACGGCGGACATGGCGACCTTCTCGGTCGAGGAACTGAAACTGATCAATCCGAGTGCGATCCGCGGATTGTCGACCGCCATCATCGCAGGACTTTCGACGACCGAGATCGGCGCTCTTTCGACCGGCCAGGTGGCGGCGCTCAGCTACAACCAGATTGCCGTCCTCTCGACCGCACAATTCGCAACGCTGTCGACGGCCCAGCTCGCCGCCCTGAACCCGGTACAGGTGGCAGCACTCGGCACCGACGATATTGCCACCCTGTCGACCGACGAGATCATGGCCCTGAACAACAGCGCGATCTCGGGCCTGACGACAAGCGCCATCGCTTCCATGACGACGGATCAGGCCGAGGCGCTCACCTCCGGCCAGGTCAGTGCGCTGACCTCGGCACAGGTCGGGGCACTCTCGCTGGCCGAACTGGCGACCTTCTCGACGGCGGATATCGCAGCCTTCAGCGCCAATGGTCTGCAGGGGCTGTCGACCGACGATATCGGGCATCTATCCAGCGCGCAGCTCGGTACCCTGATGGACAGCCAGATGGGCAACCTGAATTCCGACCAGATCGCCGCGGTGATTGCCGCCTACTTGGCGATGTAGGTCCGTCGTGCCGGCGTAGGTGCCGCGGCTTTTTAGGGCCAAACCGATGTTCTAATCGACGATGAACAGCTTGGCGCCGGTTCGGGTCGAGGATCGGTGGGCAGCATCGCCATAGTCCGAGACATGGTAGCTCATGCCGGCCGTCAGGACAAAGGTCCTCCCGTCCTGCAGTTCGCAGATCAGCTCCCCGTCGAGGACGTAGAGAATGTGTCCGCGATTGCACCAGTGATCGGCGATATAGCCCGGCGAATATTCGACCACCCGGATCCGGACATCGCCGAGATTGATCGTGCGCCACAGCGCCATGCCGCTCTCGCCGGGATGCTCGGTCGACGGCAGACTGCTCCAGTCGGTCGTGGTGAATATGGCTTCGGGCAATTCCATCGCTTTATCCTTGCAGTCAAAACCCAGCTCCTAAGGCAGGATGCGGGCAGAGGTTTGACATAATCCATAAGTTCAAACGCAGTTCCGCCGCCGTCCGGCCGGCTTGACCCGGATGATCGAACGCTGGAACAATCGACTACTACGATATCTCTCCAATGCCGAGCAGGCGCGTCGCGCGGGAACCCACCCATTGGCCTTCACTCTCAGACAATTGCAATATTTTGTCGCGGTCGCCGAACAGGGCACGGTGTCGGGTGCCGCCCATGTCCTGTCGATCTCCCAGTCGTCCGTCACCGAGGCGGTCAAGGACCTGGAGCGCGACCTCGGCGTCACCCTTTTCGACCGCCATCCGCGCGGCCTTGCCATCACCCAGCAGGGTCACCAGTTTCTGCGTCATGCTTCGAAGATCCTGTCGGACGTGTCGGAGGCACGGCACGTGTTCGACGCGGAGCCGGACACGACCTCCGGCACCTTGCAACTGGGTGTCACCTCACTGGTCGCCGGTTACGTGCTCTCCGATCTGCTGGCGCGCTACCGCCGCGCCTTCCCGAGCGTCGACGTGCGCACGATCGAGGACGACGGCAATTATCTCGAACATCTGCTGGTCGGTGGCGAACTCGACGTCGCCGTCATGCTGCTGAACAACCTGCGCGACCGGCAGGCGCTGCAATTCGAGACGCTGGAAATGTCGCCGTTCAGCCTGTGGCTCCCCGCCGGCCACGAACTGGCGGCAAAGGAAACCATCGCCATCGAGGACATCGTCGAGCAGCCGCTGATCATGCTGACCACCGACGAGATCGAGGAAGCCACGCGAAAGCTGCTGGCCGTCTTCGGCGCCCGCCCGAAGGTCGCCTTCCGCACCCGATCGGTCGAGGCCGTGCGCAGTCTGGTGGCGACCGGAGCCGGTGTCGCGATCCTGCCGGACATGATCTACCGCCCGTGGTCGCTGGAAGGCGATCGCATCGAGGTCCGCGACGTGTCGGCCTCCCTGCCCGCCGTCCATGTCGGCCTTGTCTGGCGGCGCGGATTAAGTCCTTCACAACCGCTTCGCAACTTTGTCGCGTTGGCCCAGGCCCAGCGAACCCCTCGCCTGCGTTAATTTCCAGCCGGTTTCGGATTTTCCGATACCCGCCATCTGGGAAAAGAATTTGTGAAACCGGACGCGCTCGATATCATTTCGCCCGAGGATCTGACGCGCGTTCGAAAATCCAAAAAGAGGGGAACATCATGAAGTCATTTCTCAGTGTCTCGACAGCGCTGGCACTCATGCTGGCCAATGTCACGAATGCCTTTTCGGCCGACATGAAGACCGAAATCGGGGCGGGCGAAGGTGAAGTCGATATCGTCGCCTGGGCCGGCTATATCGAGCGCGGCGACAGCGACAAGGCCTATGACTGGGTCACCGATTTCGAGACGGAATCAGGCTGCAAGGTCAACGTCAAGACTGCCGCCACATCCGACGAAATGGTCACCTTGATGAACCAGGGCGGCTTCGACCTTGTTACCGCCTCGGGCGATGCCTCGCTTAGGCTAATCGCCGGCGGCAAGGTGCAGCCGATCAATACCGATCTGATCAAGAGCTGGAGCACCGTCGACGAAAGGCTGCAGGACGCCGCCTGGAACACGGTCGACGGCAAGCACTACGGCACGCCCTATCAATGGGGGCCGAACGTGTTGATGTACAATACCGAGGCATTTGGCGGGACGGCGCCGGACAGCTGGCACGTCGTGTTCAAGGAAATGACGTTGCCCGACGGCAAGTCCAACAAGGGCCGCGTCCAGGCCTATGACGGCCCGATCTACATTGCCGACGCGGCACTCTATCTGAAGACCGCCAATCCCGATCTCGGCATCACCGATCCCTACGAACTGACCGAGGATCAATATGCTGCAGCCATCGATCTGTTGAAGGGGCAGCGGTCACTGATCGGGCGCTACTGGCATGACGCGACGGTGCAGACCGATGACTTCAAGAACGAAGGTGTCGTGGCCTCCGGCTCCTGGCCCTATCAGGTGAACCTGCTGGAAGCCGAAAAGCTGCCGATTTCCTCGACCGTCCCGAAGGAAGGTGCCACCGGCTGGGCCGACACGACGATGATGCATGTCGATGCGCCTCATCCGAACTGCGCCTATATGTGGATGGAGCATTCGCTTCAGCCGAAGGTCCAGGGCGATGTCGCGGCGTGGTTCGGTTCGGTACCTTCCGTGCCTGCCGCCTGCAAGGGCAACGCGCTTCTCGGCGACGAGGGCTGCGCCACCAACGGCTACGACAATTTCGACAAGATCTCCTTCTGGAAGACACCGATCGCCAAGTGCGGAGATGCGACCTGCATCCCCTATGGCCGGTGGGTTAGCGACTATATCGCTGTCATGGGCAGCGAGTAGCCCGGGGGGGCGGGACTGGGGTCTTCGGATCCCGGTCCCGATTTATCTTCACATCATCGAATGCCACGTTACGAGGCAGCGAGGCGCGCGAGCGCGACCGCGTCATCCAGCCTTTGCCACCCGGAGACCTTTCATGGCCCCAGCCGTCACCTTCCGCGCCGTCTCGCGCCTTTTCGGCGCGGTCAGGGCCGTCGACAATGTCGACCTGGAAATCGCCGAGGGGGAGTTTTTCGCCATGCTGGGTCCGTCCGGCTCGGGCAAGACGACATGCCTGCGCCTGATCGCCGGCTTCGAACAGCCCAGCCGCGGCGCCATCGAGATCTTCGGCGTCAATGCCAACGCCGTCCCGCCGTGGAAACGCCAGGTGAATACGGTGTTTCAGGATTATGCCCTGTTTCCGCACATGACCATTCTCGACAATGTCGCCTATGGCCTGATGGTCAAGGGGATCGACAAGCAGACCCGCTACGGGCTCTCCGAAGAGGTGCTCGATCAGGTCAAGCTCGGCGGCTATGGCCCCCGCAAGACCGGCCAGCTCTCCGGTGGCCAGCGGCAGCGGGTGGCGCTGGCCCGGGCCTTGGTCAACAAGCCGAGCGTGCTGCTGCTCGATGAGCCGCTCGGCGCGCTCGACCTGAAGTTGCGCGAGGCCATGCAGGAGGAACTGAAAGCCCTGCAGAAACGGCTGGGCATCACCTTTGTCTTCGTCACCCATGACCAGAGCGAGGCCCTGTCGATGGCTGACCGGGTGGCGGTGTTCAACGAGGGCCGGATCGTCCAGGCCGGCACGCCGGAGGAAATCTACCGTAATCCGAGGACCCGCTTCGTTGCCGATTTCGTCGGATCGTCGAACCTTCTGCCTCCCGGCATCACCGAGACGCTGACGGGAAAAAGGGTCTGGTCGAGCCTGCGCCCGGAAATGGTCGAGCTCTCCGCCGCACCCGGCCGTCTGTCTCTGAGCGGCAGGCTGTCGACCTCGAGCTTTCTCGGCGCTGTCAGGCGGATCTCCGTCGATCTTGGCGGAGAGACCGTTCACGCCCATCTGCCCGCCAGCCAGACACTGCCGGACGAAGGCTCGACTGTGACGCTTGCCTTCGACCGCGCCGCGCTCAACCTTCTGGAGGACGCGCCGTGACCGCGATCGAGGCAACGGGCACGACAACGTCGCGGCTATCGGCTGCACTCTGGCGGCGACCGGGCCTGCTGGTCGCAGCACTTCTGGTCCTGCCGCTCGCCTGGCTCGGTGTCGTCTATGTCGGATCGCTGCTGTCCCTGCTGCTGCAGAGCTTCTTCTCCTTCGATGATTTCACCGCGCAGGTGAAACAGGAACTGACGCTTTCCACCTATGCCGAACTCTTTCGGCCGTCGAATTTCGACATCATCAAGCGCACCGTCACCATGGCGGCGCTGGTCACGATCGCCTCGGCGATCCTCGCCTTCCCGATTGCCTATTATGCGGCGCGCTATGCAAGGGGCCGTTGGAAGGCGTTGTTCTATCTCGGGGTGATGTTGCCATTGTGGTCGAGCTATCTGGTGAAGATCTATGCCTGGAAGATGATCCTGTCGCGCGAGGGGATCATCAGCTGGTTTGCCGACAAGCTGCATCTGACGCCCGTGCTCGACGGCTGGCTGTCGCTTCCCGTCGTCGGCGGCAATTCCCTGTCGGTCAGTCCGACCGGCACCTTTCTCGTCTTCGTCTATATCTGGCTGCCTTACATGATCCTGCCGGTGCAGGCTGCCCTCGAGCGCGTACCGCAAAGCCTGATCGAAGCCTCCCATGATCTCGGGGCGACGCCGGCATCGACCTTTCGCCATGTCATCCTGCCCTTTACCATGCCGGGCATTGCCGCCGGCTCGATCTTCACCTTCTCGCTGACGCTTGGCGACTACATCGTTCCAGGCATCATCGGCACATCCAGGCTGTTCATCGGCCAGGCCGTCTATACCCAGCAGGGCACCGCCGGCAATATCCCGCTGGCCGCCGCCTTCTCGGTCGTGCCGGTCATCATCATGGCCTTCTATCTCTGGTTCGCCAAGAAACAGGGAGCCTTCGATGCGCTCTGACCGGACAAAGGCCTCCACTGCCCTGAAGATCGCCGCCGGTGCCGGCCTGCTGTTCCTGCAGCTGCCGATCCTGCTGATCTTCGTTTATGCCTTCACCACGGAGGACAAGAGCTTCCAGTGGCCACCGCCGGGCCTGACGACCAAGTGGCTGGCCGTCACCTGGGAGAGACGCGATGTGTGGCAGGCCCTGGGCCTGTCGCTGCAGGTGGCCTGCATCGCGACCGTGCTGGCGCTCCTGCTGGGAACGCTGTGTGCGGCAGCCTTGTCGCAGGCGAAGTTCTTCGGCAAGGAGGCGATCACGCTTCTTGTCATCCTGCCGATCGCGCTGCCGGGCATCGTCACCGGCATAGCCCTGCGCTCGGCCTTCGGTCTGTTCGAGATACCCTTCTCCTTCTGGACGATCGTTCTAGGTCACGCGACCTTTTGCATCGTCGTCGTCTACAACAATGCCGTCGCCCGTTTTCGCCGGCTGTCATCCTCGCTGGTGGAGGCATCCTATGATCTTGGCGCCGACGGCTTCACCACCTTCCGGCACGTGATCCTGCCGAATATCGCAACCGCGCTTTTGGCCGGCGGCATGCTCGCCTTCGCGCTTTCCTTTGACGAGGTGATCGTCACCACCTTCACCGCCGGCCAGCAACAGACGCTGCCGATCTGGATGCTGGAGGAACTGATCCGCCCGCATGAGCGGCCTGTGACCAATGTGGTCGCCATGGCCGTCGTGCTGGTGACCTTCCTGCCGATCCTTGCGGCCTACTACATGACCCGCAATGGCGACGAGACCGCCGGCGTGGGGAAATAAAGAAACGGAAAGGGACCTGACCCATGGAAACATCGATGCTCATCGGCGCCTCTTTCGCCAGGGGAGAGGAACAGGAGGAAAAGATCCTCAACCCGAGAACCGGCGAATTGATTCTAGACCTGCCGGAGGCCTCGCAAGGCCAGATCGACGCCGCCGTCGCCGCCGCCACCAGGGCCTTCGCCGGCTGGTCGGCCACCACACCCGGCGAGCGTGCCGGCTACCTGTTGAAGATCGCCGACGCCATCGAAGCCGACACGGCAGCCTTCGCGGCACTCGAAGCGCTCAACTGCGGCAAGCCGATCAACGCCGTCACCCAGGACGAGATCCCGGCCATCGTCGATTGCTACCGCTATTTTGCCGGTGCGATCCGCACCCTGCAGGGCACGATCGCCGGCGAATATCTGCCGGGCTTCACCTCGATGATCCGCCGCGATCCGGTCGGCGTCATCGGCTCCATCGCACCGTGGAACTATCCGCTGATGATGATGGCCTGGAAGCTGGCGCCTGCGATCGCCGGCGGCAATACCGTGGTCTTCAAGCCATCGGAGCAGACGCCGCTGACCGCCCTGAAAATGGCCAGACTGCTGGCCGACATCCTGCCGGAGGGCGTGGTCAACATCGTTCTCGGCCGCGGCGAGACGGTCGGCAACGCGCTGATCAACCATCCCGGCATCAACATGATCTCGATCACCGGCGACATCGCGACCGGCAAGAAGGTGCTCCAGGCGGCGGCGAAATCGGTCAAGCGCACCCATCTGGAACTTGGCGGCAAGGCGCCCGTGATCATCTATGGGGATGCGGACATCGAGGCAGCGGTCAGCGGCATCCGCGCCTTCGGCTTCTACAATGCCGGCCAGGACTGCACCGCCGCATCAAGGATCTATGCCCACAAATCCGTCTATGACCGCTTCGTCGCCGATCTCTCTTCGGCGGTGTCCAGCATTGCCTATGCCAATGACGACGATACCAGCAACGAGATCGGTCCGCTGATCTCGACCCGCCAGCGGGACCGTGTGGCAAGTTTCGTCCAGCGCGCCGTCGAAACCGGCCACATGGAGCTGGCAACGGGTGGCTCTCTGCCCGATGGCCCGGGCTTCTACTACCAGCCGACGGTGGTCGCAGGCGCCCTGCAGGATGACGAGATCGTCCGGCGCGAGGTCTTCGGTCCGGTCGTCTCTGTCACGCCATTCGGCGATGACGACGATGTCGTCTCCTGGGCCAATGACAGCGACTATGGCCTGGCATCCTCGGTCTGGACCAAGGATATCTCCCGCGCGATGAAGGCGACGGCCGGCCTTCGCTACGGCTGCACCTGGGTCAACACGCATTTCATGCTTTGCAACGAGATGCCCCATGGCGGCCTGAAGCAGTCAGGCTACGGCAAGGACATGTCCCAGTATGCGCTGGAGGACTATACCGTGGCCCGGCACGTGATGATCAGCCACGGCTAGGGACTGGGACGGGAGCCGGGTCAGGAAATGGCGCCGGCTCGCCTTCAGGTCACCACGACCCGGGCGCCGGGATCGACCCTCCGGCTGAGATCGATAGCGTCCTGATTGATCAGCCTGATGCAGCCCGACGAGACGGAACGGCCGATGCTCCACCATTCCGGCGTGCCGTGAATGCGGTAGAGCGTGTCGCGGCTGCCCTGGTAGATATAGAGCGCCCTCGCTCCGAGCGGATTTTCCAGGCCGCCGGACATGCCGCCTGCATAGGTGTTGAGCTCTGGAAGACGTCGACGCATGTCGGCCGTCGGTGTCCAGCTCGGCCAGACGCGCTTGTGGTCGATGACACCTGTTCCGGTCCAGGCGAAACCCGCCTTGCCGACACCGATTCCGTAGCGCATCGCCATGCCGTCGCCGAGGACGAGATGGAGATGATAGTCCGCGACGCTGACCACGATCGTCCCCGGCGCCATGCCTGTCGGGTCCTTGACCAGCTGGCGGTAGAAGCGCGGCTTCAGTTTCCGGTAACTGATCGCCGGAAGTGTTATGCCATTGTCCTCGGCCAGGGCGTATATCACCTTCGGGTCGAAGACGCGCTCATTGTTCGCCGGTGACGCTCCAGGCAGTCCCGCCGCCCGGAGCGAACCCGGCCGGTTTGCGCCGACCAGAGCGGCACCCGTTCCAACCAGCAGCGATCGTCTCGACAGTTTCATGGTTCCACGACCTTCCCGGATCATCGCTCAATATTTACCGACGACGTTCAGGAACAGGCCCTGATCATCGAGCGTGAGATCCGTCAGATCGTCGCTGAAACGACCGAAATTATAGCCGGCCCCGATCTTCATATGCTCGCCGACATGGCGGTAGACCGCCGCAAGCGCGCCGAAGTCGGCCGTTTCGGCCTGCGGCATATAGAGAACGCGCGTTTCCAGCAGCGCATCCCAGTTCTTCACCACATGGAAATCGGTCCGCAAGGTGCCCAGATAGGCCGTCGATCTCTGCCAGTCCGAGGAGAAATCACCGCCCCGAACCTCGCCGATCCGCAGCCCCTGCTTGGTACCGACCGTCAGCCACGGATAGAGATCGTAGGACAGATCGGCCGACAGGATGTGACTGCGCTGCTGCAGGGGCTCGCCGCTTTCGGTCGAAGACGTGACCTGATCGCCACCTGGAACGTCGTAAAGATAGGTATATCGGAAAAGGGCATTGAAGCGGTCATTGTCGAACGGCCTGTAGGCATAGGCGAAGTTCGTCTTGATGTAGTCGCCCTCGTTGTAGACACTTGAAGCCGACTGGGACAGCACCACGTCGAGATCCGACAGGGCGCGCCAGTTGTCGTTGAGCTTGATCGAGGCGGCATAGGCGAGAAGGTAGCTGTTCAGGTCGCGGGTATCGTCCTGCGAATTCTCGTGCCGGAATTCACCCCGCAGATGTCCCTTCAGCCCCAGATCGTCGTCGCTGTAGCCGAGCGACACCGCTGCGGCCTGGCGCTCGAAATCCGAACGCTCCTTGCCGGTGTCGGGGTCGATCGTGGTATCGCGGATCGAGCCGGTCTGGATCGAACTGTCGACCGTCCAGTTTGCGTCCGGCGTATAGACGACACCGTAGGTCTGGGCGAGTGACTGGCGCAAACCGTAGAGATCGAGATTGCTTTCGCTATAGGTCGAGGCGGTCTCCGTCATCTTCTTGCGGGCGCCGAAGACGATGGTGCCCTTGTCGCTACCGGAGAGTTCGTTTTCGGTCGTCAGGCTGTCCGCCCGGTCGGGATCCAGCCGATATCCGACCGAATAGGTGTCGTCGGCCGTCGGCTGGTAGTCGAGACCGGCCTGGACACCGATACCGCTGGTGCCTTCGGACAGCTCGCCGTTTGCCGAAACCTTTTCCGTCAACTGAACCTTGGTGCCGACACCACCCCGGTCATTGCGGTGAATGTCCCCCGAGGTCTTCAGCGTCCCCTGACCGAAGGCATAGACCATATGCCCGTCGTCGACCTGGTAATCGACCCGGACACCACCGTCCACGCGCTCGCCGTTCTGCCCGGACTTGCCGGCCTCCAGTGCCGTTCGGGAGGCCAGTTCGCTGTGGCTGAGCCCGGTGGTCACCTTCACCTTGTCGGTGACTTGGGTGCCGAGATTGACGCTGGTCTCGAGCTGCGAGCGACCATCACCGTCCTGCAACTGGTCATGCGCGAGCTTGACATCGGTCTTGTCCGTCAACGCCACCTGGCCCTGCAGACCCCAGGTCTCTTTTTCCGCGGTCAGTTGCTCGCTTTCCGTCGAGAAACCCTTGCCTCTTCGCTCATAGTGTCCGCCGACGGTCCCCTTGAATTTGCTGCCGGGAATATCCGCAAGATCGAGCTGCCCGCGCAGACGCCATGCATCGGCATGGTCCGTCAGCGAACCGCCCGATGCCCCGTCCGAGATCGAGAGACCGCCATCGGTGGAGGTCGAGGTGGAGAAGCCGGAGCCACGCGAACGCGCGACTTCCGCCTCGGCAAAAGTGGTCGCGGAATGCCGCAGCTGTATGTCCGTGCCGACCGCCTGGTAGTTGTTCTCGCCAGTGTTGTCGGTCATCTCGCTGACACCGACGCGCACCTTGTCGCCAAGCCATTGTTGCGCCCGGGCGCCATGGGCATAACCGTCGATCTCCGAGGCCAGCGGCGTGTATTCATATTGCGCGATCAGGTAGACATCGACCCCGCCAAGGGCGCTGCTGCGCACCGCGTCCGTCGTGGCCGTTGCCGAGGACAGGGCATGCTTGAGCAGGATAAGACCCTGGGTATAGTCGATCGAATAGTCGTCGCCGGATGTCAATCGGTTGGTCTGAATAACGGTGCCGGTCACGCTGTTGCGCACCTCGACGGTCACCGTTTCCGAACCGATCGTGATGTCCTGCCGCTTCAGGAAATAGGCCGAACCGCCGGTCGCCAGGAACTGGTCGCGCTGCGGTATCGTCTCCGGCTGCGCCAGATAGCCGCTCACCTCCGTCTTGCGCGCACCGAAGGACGTGACATCCTCCGAGCGATAGGCGGCGTTGGCGCCGTAGAGACTGCGTGCGGAGTTGATGAAGGTCGAACCGGTAACCTCGGTCTTGTAGTTGCCCCACATCACATGGCTGTCGCCGCGCTCAAGCCGAACATAGAATTTGCCACTTGTCGGCGCATCCTCGATCATCGTCGAGTCGTCACCATAGACGGGATAATATTCTTCCGGATCGATGCGCTTCAGCACCTGGTCCGGATCCTTCGAATCCATACCGCGGAACAGGTTCCTGACATCGTCTTCGCCGGTATCGGCCGCCGCCGTCAGGATGTATTTCCCCTTGATCTTGCCCTTCAGATAAAAGGCAAGCCGGCCTTTGGTGTAGATGCGATCATAATCGCCGTCGCGCACCATCTCGATATTGTTGTCGGCGAATTTCTTGCCGACCGTCAGGTCGGCCAGCGCCACGTAAAACCAATCGTTCTGCGGGATATTGATGTCGCGCGAGAAGCGCAGGCCGCCGCTCTTCGACGCGCCCTTGACCGACACGTCGACCTTCCGGTCGCCCGGCGGCAGGATGCGCTGGACGACGAAGGACTGATGCGGATCGAGCGGCACCACTTCATTGAAGGCCTCGACCTGATAGCCGGCCGGCACGTTGCGACCAAAGGCCGTCACCGCCCCGCCATAGACGGGAATGTTTCGGAAAGCCGTCCGGTCTTCCGCAACCCCCGGCGCTGCCGCCGGCGTCCTGGCGGCCGGAATGAAGGCGCTGTCGCTGCGCAGCAGGGACAAGGGCTCGGTCTGGTCGAAGCGGCCCTTGCTGTCATAGACACGCAGGACATAGGAGAAATCGTGCACCTCCCCGGCCGGCATCGTCCAGCTGCCCTCGCTGTTGAGAGCAACCGGAATGACGGCGATCGGCTCGGCGGCATCCGTCTCGAACGCCCCGCGAATGCGGATTTCGGCGTGATCGACAAAGGCCGGATAGTTGGAGCTCGTCCGGAAATGGACGACCTCCCCGGGCTTGTAGGCTCGCCGGATCGGCATGGTCGAGATATTCAGCTGGGTTCTGACGCCCAGCCCGTCGAACTTCAGCTGGATATCGACGGCACTCAGGTCCACATCGGCCTTGCGCTGCTTGTCGACAGGCTTGGCAGAAGGGTCGGACCCGAGCACTGCGGGTCTTGGACGCCCGCTCTCGTCGACAACCTCGCCATCGACGCTGATCGAAAACGGGATCTCGCCCTGATCGGCAAGGCTCTCCTTTTCGGTGTTCTCACCGATCGTCGCATGCCCGGTTGTGCTGTTGTCCAGGACCTTGCCGCGCAGTTGGGACGGGCATTGCTGGCCGGCGCAAGTGCCGACGGCCGGTGCCGCATGGGCCAGGCCGGCCACGGCCAGGGTTGCCCCGAGAACCGTACCCGTCTTGAGCATGCGCCTGAAGGCGACTGCCAGGACGACCGGCATGGGATGGATGCGGTAATTCATCGTCGCACTCATTGTTTTGCCTCCACACGCTTTTCAATTTCGAGCTCGTAGCGCCCCTTCTTGGCCGCCCACAGCTGCGTGATTTCCTTCTCCAGCGCGTCCAGCCTGCTGACCGCCAGGTCATAGTCGGCGTTGGCGTCGATGTAGCTCAGGCGAAGAACCGAATAGTCCTGGTCGAGAATGCTGATCAGCCTGGGCAACTGGTTCTTCCAGCGCGTCGTCAGCAGCACACTTTTGCCGATGAAGGCCTGGTCGTTCAGGTCCAGACGCACCACCCGCCCGATCGAGGCACCGAAGTTCAGCTTGGTCATGTTTCCGGCAGTCAGCCGCACGACCCTCGGGTTCTCCGTGGTCAACCGGTAACCGGTCGGCAGGGTGCGGGTGTCCAGCTTCAGGATGAAGTTCGAGCCGATCCGCTGGTCCGGCAGCATGGCGCAGGCGACGTGGTAGCGACCGTGCTTGTCGGTGGTGATCAGCTGTCCCTTGACGGTGGCCAGGCGCACACCGGGCAGTCCCGGCTCGTCGTCATCCTGATAACCGTTTCGGTTCGTGTCATCGAACACCTTGCCGATCACGTCGGAGCAATCGAAGATCGCTTCCGCCAGTACCACCACCTCGGCGCGGGCATCCGGTCCGACCGGCTCGCCCTCGGGATCCAGCGCATTGGCGAAGTTGACATAGGTGCCCGGTGTCACCGAACTCAGGACCAGGAGCTTCAGCTTCACTTCCCGGCTCTGCAGCGGAGCCAGCGAAACATTGGCAAAGGACAGGCGTCGCCCTTCGACCGTCGGTTCCGTCTTGACGCCGTCGATACTGGCCGATCCCTCGACATAGCGGAAACCGGGCGGCGTGCGATCGATGACCGTCACCACCTGCGCCGTGTCCGTCGAGTTGTTGGTGACGGTGATCACATAAGGCACCTGATCGCCGCGGCGCACCTCGTGCAGTTCCGCACGCTTGGTCACCGAGATGTCGGTTGTCGGCGATGCCGTCGGCGTCCGGATCTCGCACGGCACACCGGTATTGCTGTCCGTGATGACGCAATGATCCGGCAAGGTGTTGCGCACCTCGGTCAGCCCCTCCGGCAGAGGATTGGTCAGCGTCACCGTGACGGTGCGCGTGATCGTGGCCCCGGCTGGAATGCTGGCGATTTTCCAGGTGGAGAGCGCCGGATCGTTGACGTCCTGACCCTGGAAATCGGCATCTGTCGACGTGATCGATGCCGCCGCCGAGATCGGCTGGAACCTGTCGTTCAGGATGTAGTCGACCGCCTCCGCACCGCCGTGGTTGACCACGGTGATCGTGTAGGTCAGCGCCTCCCCGGGCTCCGCCACGCCGGCAACCACGCCGCTTTCGCCGGTCAGCGCCTTCGTCTGGGTGATATCGGCCCCCGTCGGCGTATCCACCCGGCACACCTCGACGCTGTCGACGACGCACAGATTGGTGATCTGCGTCACCCCTTGCGGGATCGGGTCCGACACCGTCAGCGACAGCGTCAGGATCAGCTGGTCGCCCGCCGGGATATCCCCCGTCCAGGTCGCCGTATGGGCTGCCGCATCCGCAACGATCGTGCCGACCGACGTGGTCGGATCCGACCGCAGCACGGCCTTCGGGCTGCCCGCCACCAGCGTCGTGTTGGCGTCGTATTGGTCGACGAACACGTAGTTCTGCGCCGTCGCACCGCCGTCATTGGTCAGCGTCACCTGGTAGTCCAGCGTCTCGCCGGGCTCGGCAATATCGGCAAGCGTGCCGCCCGTCTCCTTCGTCAGGCTCTTGGCCGGCGTCACCTGCGCGGCCGTCGGCGTATCCACCCGGCACACCTCGACGCTGTCGACGACGCACAGATTGGTGATCTGCGTCACCCCTTGCGGGATCGGGTCCGACACCG
>NZ_JAGGJU010000002.1 GCF_017873095.1 Heterorhizobium halophytocola
CCGGCACCCGCCGCCCACCTCCCGCGCGACAGCCGGCACCGCCTCCAGGACACCCCACCGCCCCAGCTTCCTGCCCCCCGGGGCGTCTCGGAGGGCCCCGGCGCGCAAATGCGCCGGGGCCTTTCTTTGTCGGATCTCGCCGTCAACGAAAACGGGCGACCCGAAGGCCGCCCGCAAATTCTCCGGTGATGCCGGTCCGGCTCAGTCGAGACCGAGCTTGCCACGCAGGGTCGACAGATCCTCCGCCAGCGTGTTGACCTTGGTCGACAGCACGGCGCGGTCCGCGTCGGTCAGCTTCTCGTAGCTTTCGAAGCCGCCATTGTCGGTCTTGTATTTGGCAAGCGTTTCGCCGGCAGTTGAAAAATTGCCGTCGACCTTCTTGACGAAATCCGGATCGTCCTTGGCAATCAGCGGCTTCAACAGATCGAAGATCTTTTCCGCGCCCTGGAAATTCGCCTCGAAATCCCACAGGTCGGTACGGCTGTAGCGGTCTTCCTCGCCGGAGATCTTGGTGGCGGCGACCTCTTCCATCAGCGCGGCTGCGCCACCGACCACGGCCTCGGGCGGGAAGGTCAGCTTGTTGATCCGGTCATTCAGATCCTGGACGTCGGCCATCAGCCTGTCGGCATAGTCCTTGATTCCGTCGGTGGAGTTTTCCTTCCAGAGGCCGTATTCGATCCGGTGAAAGCCGGTAAAGGTCGGGTCCTTCTCGCCCTTTTCGTAGTCGTCGGCGCGCGCGTCGATCGACCCGTCGAGATCGGCAAACAGTTCGGCGATCGGCTCGATCGCCTCATAGCTGGTGCGGGTCGGGGCAAACAGCGATTTTGCCTTGTCGACATCGCCGGCCTTGACCGCCTCGACAAGGCCTTGCGTGTCCTTGACCAGTTCGGCGGTCTTTTCGGCAACGTAGATCTTGTAGTCGCTCAAGGGTTGAACGAGGTCGAGGCTGGCCTCACTGCTGCCGGCGGCAAGCGCCATGCCGGGGGCCGCGATAACCGAGGCAAGGGCGCTTGCGGCGAGGATGTGTCTGAAATTCATGAAATCTGTCTCCTTGGAATACAGTCGGGGCCGGGTGCCTCGATGTCAGGCCCGCAGGGTTTCCATCATGGTCTTGCCCAGATAGTCCCCGGGACAGCAGACACCCGGTAAAACGTAGAAATAGCCGCCGCCGACGGGCTTGATATACTCCTCCAGCGGCTCGCCGTTCAGGCGGTTCTGGACGGTGATGAAGCCCTGATCGAGATCGGCCTGATAGGCGATGAACAGCAGGCCCTGATCGAGCTGGCCGGATTTCGTAACGCCGTTCGAGTAGTTGAACGGCCGGCGCAGGATCAGATTGGCTTGCGTGTCGGCGGTGCGCGGATTGGCAAGCCGGATATGGCTGTCGAGGGGCGTCAGTCTGCCGTCCGGATCGCCTGCATAGTCGGGCAGGTCGCTCTCGACCTTGCCGCCGAAGGGCGCGCCGCTCGCCTTCTGGCGACCGAATATGGTTTCCTGCTCCTGCAGCGGCGTGCGGTCCCAGCGCTCGACGAAATTGCGGATGATCCGCACCGCCTGGTAGCTGCCGCCCTTGGCCCATTCGGGCTCGTCCTTGCCCGCCTCGACCCAGACGATCCGGTCCATCAGCGCCGTGTCGCCGGCATCCGGATTGGCGGTGCCGTCGCGAAAACCGAGGAAATTGCGCGCGCTCTCGCTCGATCCATCGGGTTTCGGCGGGATCACCGGCACGTCGCCCGCCTGCATCCAGCGGATCACCAGATGATCGGACAGGTTTTTCATCAGGTCGCGCAGCGCGTGGATATTGACGTCGGCACGGTTGGCGCAGAACTGGATCGACAGGTCGCCGTGGCAGAGGTCGCGGTCGAGCGCGTCGTTGGGAAATTCGACCATGGTCTTCAACCGCTTCGGCTTCAGCGGTTTCAGCCAGTCACGGTCGTCGAAGAAGGAACTGCCGAGCCCGACCGTGACGGTCAGTGCGTCGGCGGCGATATCGGGGCCGAGAATGCCCGATTCGACGGGCGGCAGCTTCGGATCGACATCCGGCACCTTGCCGCCCGAGGTCAGGAAGACCGCGCGCTCGGTGAGCCGCCTGAACAGGTCCTCGACCTCGTCGCGGGTCTGGGCGACGACGGTGAAGGAGACGATCAGGCCCGCCTCCGGGCGTGGCGTGACGATGCCGGCCTGGTGAGGGCCGTAAAAGGGAACGACCTGCGCCTGCTGGCTGTCGCCGGCCGGCGCATCGGTCACCTGATGGCCGTCGGTGCCCTCGGCCTTGGCCGCGCCGACGGAGAGCGCCAGCGCGCCGCCGGCGGCAGACCCCAGCCCGAGCAGCAATTGCCGCCGGCTGCTGGCAAACGGGCAACCGCTTGCGGCCGTCCTGTCGGGATCGCGCCGGTCGGTCATGCGCCTACTCCGATCGTGCCCTCGAGCCTGGCATAGGTTTCGGCAAGCGTCTGCACTGCCTTTGCCAGTTGCTCGCGGGCCGCCTTGTCGACGGTGTCATAGGGCGGGTAATGGTCGCCGGTCTTCAGCGAGGCGAGCATATCCCGGGCCTGGGTCATGGCCGTCGTCATCTCGTCCGCAAGCGTCGGGTCGACATTGGCGCTGACGGCCTGCAACAGGCCGGCGACCTTGTCGATCCCGTCGAGACTGGCTTCGAGATCGGCCAGATCGGTGCGGGCATAATGGTCCTCGCCCTTTTCGATCCGGCCCTGCAGCAGATGATCGGCCATACCGCCGGGCAGCGCGATCAGCATTGCCGGGTCGAGCTTCAGCGCTTTCAGCCGGGCCGAAAGCAGCGTCATGTCAGCCACCAGCCGGTCCGCGATGGCACCGAGGCCATCCAGCGAATTCTGCTCGTAAAGGCCGTATTCGATGCGATGGAAGCCGGAAAATTCCGGATCGTCCTCGCGCTTTTCCAGATAGTCGGCGGTCGCGTCGATCGAATTTTCCAAATCCGACATGCGGAAGGCGACCGGTTCGATATGTTTGAACGGCACGCGGGCGGGTTCGTAGAGCGTGCGGGCCTTGTCGAGATCGCCGGCATGGATGGCATCGGCCAGCGCCTTGGCCGCGTCGACCGCTGCCTTGCCCTGCAGCGCCAGGTAGACCCTGTATTCGGAGAGCGGGCCCAGATAGTCGCGCAGGCCAAGCGTGCTGGCTGCTTTCGCATATTCTTTCGAGGGCGTGACATGCAGCGTGCCATGCGCATTGGAGATCAGGCCGCAGGTGATCTCGTAATCGCCCGGCGCCAGAGTGGCGGTGACGCTCTGGCGAATGCCCGGCACGATGTTCTCGCGCTCGGCGACCACCATGACGCCATCGAGGATTTCCCATTCGACCGGACGGTCGGAGGCGTTGAACACGTCGAAGGTGCGGGTGCCGGCGGCAACCGTGATGTCGGCGGGATCGCAGGCATTGGCGGTCACCCGGACCTCCAGCCCCTTGCGCCCGCTGGTGACGGCCTGGTTCTTGACCGTGGCAAAGAAGAAGGCGGCGCCGGCGGCAAGGGCTAGCACGGCTGCGCCCGCCACGCCTGCAACCATCAGGCCGCGCGAGGGTTGGTTCTGGTCAGACACGGACATTCTGCGGCTCTCCGGCGGCGGGGGTCAGCGGCTTTTCTCCGGAGACGCGCACCGGCCGCAGGAACAGGAAGAAGGTGATGGCAAGGAACAGGCCCCAGGCGATCGACTGGCCGATGGTGGGGGCCTCCTGGTAATTGAACACGCCGGACAGCAAGGTCCCGAAAAGGCTGGAGACGGGAAGCGCGTGGCTGAGATCATAGGCGGGCGTCTGCAGCCCGTTCCAGAGGCCGGCTTCATGCAGGCTGCCGATCGCAGCCGAGAGCAGCCCGGCTGCGACGACCAGGATGAACAGGCCGGTCCACTGGAAGAAGCGGCGCAGGTTGATCCGCACGCCGAAGCCGTAGATCGCAAGGCCGATGATGAGCGCGACGACCATGCCGAGCAATGCCCCCAGCGGGGCTGCCATGCCCTGGCTCTGCTGGAAGACGGCGAGCAGGAAGAAAACCGATTCGACGCCCTCGCGGGCAACCGAGAAGAACACCATGCCGATCAGCGCGAGACTGGCGCCGGATCCCTGGGCCAGCGCCTGGTCGACCGAGCCCTGCAGGCCGGCCTTCATCGTGCGCGCCGCCTTGCGCATCCAGGTGACCATGGAAACCAGCACGACGACGGCGATCAGGCCGACAAAGGCCTCGAACAGTTCCTGGGCCTTTTGCGGGAACTCGGCGCTGACCAGCTGCAGCACGGCGCCGACGAACAGCGAGACCGCGATCGCCAGGAAGACGCCGATCCAGACGGCGGGAAGCCATTGGCTGCGGCCGGAATGACGAAGATAGCTGGCGATGATGCCGGTGATCAGCGCGGCTTCGATGCCTTCGCGCAACATGATCAGAAAGGGGGCGAGCATTCCAGGTCCTCAAAGTCTCGACACCCGGACGAGGTCCGGGCGTTTTCAATCGCGCCGGCTTGGTCCGTCCCGCCGTCAAGCGGGCGGGAAGCTCCTGAAGGAGCATGGTTGGCAACGGCAGCGCGCGAGCGCGTCGTCGGCCAAGCGCCGGAGGAAGCCAGTGACGCAGGGTCGCCGGACAGGGACAGAGCGCCTGTGACAGGCGGGGTGGCCACGGTCAGCGGCGCCAAACTATTATCATGAAGGCGCCAGTCAAGTTAAAATTTGGCCGTTCTGCAAAGATCAGCCGCGACATGCTGTCCTGCACGGGCAGGGGGCTTACCCGGCCGCATAGCCCAGCGCCTTGCTCACCTTGTGCGCCGCGTCGCGCACCATCAGGATCAGCAGATCCTGCTTTTCCAGGTAGCGCGTCGTCAGGGTGCCGAGATTGAGGGCGGCGACGACGGCACCCTTCTCGTCGAATATTGGTGCGGCGATCCCCGTCGAGCCGGTGATGAATTCCTGATCGTTGAGCGCATAACCGTCGCGGCGCGCCTTTTTCAGCACGTTCCGCAAGGCGTCCGGATCGGTGATCGTGTAGCGGGTATAGCTCAGCAGCTGCATGCGGCCGAAATAGGCGTCGACGGCCTCTTTCGGCTGATAAGCGAGCAGGATGCGGCCGGTGGCGGTGCAATGGGGCGTGATCGCGGCATCCAGGCTGACATTGTAGTGTACCGGCTGGCGGCTCACGCATTTAGCCAGTCGGCGGATTTCGCAATAGGCATTCATGGTCGAGAGCATCACGGTTTCCTCCGACTGGTCGCGCAGCGCCTCCATCACCGGCATGGCGGTAACGACCAGCGGTTCCTCGTTGCGGTGAAAGGGGAAGCCGTGCCGGCTCTGCTCGACAAGCACGTATTTTCCCTTGTCGTCCTGGGCCAGATGGCCACGCGCGGCAAGGGTCTGGATCAGCGCATGGGCGCTCGATTTCGGCAGCTGGAGATCGCGAATGATCTGTGCCAGCGCCACGGCTTCACGCCGTGCCGCGAGATATTCGATCAGGTCCAGGATGCGCCCGGCGCTTTTGACCTCGGAGTTCATATATGTGAACGAAACCTCGATTGATGATCAATTGCTAGGCTTGTAACAATTTTTCATCAATGGCGAAACTGCGGCGTTCGCAGTCGAATCGCAGGCAGGAAGGTTGTCGATGAGCGTTACGGACGGGCACGACCAGCTCAAGCCCTGGCAATGGGGCGAGGATGTCTGGCGCACGAAGATCGGGCAGGCACGCGCAGGACAGTCGCTGAAGCCTGTCGAATGGAAGAACGGCGCAAAAATGGCAGTCGCCATTTCGTTCGACAGCGACCATGAAACCTTCGAATTGCGCAATGGCGGCCTGTCGGTCGGGCGGCTGAGCCAGGGCCAGTACGGCGCCCGCCGCGGCACGCCGCGCATTCTCGACGTGCTGCAGAAATACTCGGTTCCGGCCACTTTCTTCATGCCGGCCGTCTCGGCGATGATCAATGAAGCCGAGGTCAACACCGTGATCGACGCCGGCCACGAGATCGGCATTCACAGCTGGATCCACGAATTCAATTCCCGTCTCGACGGGACCACCGAGCGTGACCTGACGCTGCGCGCCGCCGACATGCTGGAGAAGATTTCCGGCATCCGTCCGGTCGGAATGCGCACGGCTTCCTGGGATTTCAGCCCTGCGACGCTCGACATCGCCCGCGAGCTCGGCCTGCTCTACGACAGCTCGCTGATGGCCGATGACGACCCTTACGAACTGATGGACGGTGACCAGCCGACCGGTATCGTCGAGATCCCGGTGGAGTGGATCCGCGATGATGCGCCCTATGTGGCGATGGACCGCCTGGCCGGTGCCCGGCCCTATGGCGGACCGGCCATGGTGCTCGACATCTTCCGCCGCGAGCTGGAAATGGCCTATCAGGAAGGCGGCCTGTTCCAGCTGACCATGCATCCCCATCACGTCGGCCACCGCTCGCGGATCTTCATTCTGGACGAGATCATCCGTCTGGCACGCTCGAAGGGCAGTGTCTGGTTTGCGACGCATGAGGAGATCGCGCGCTACTGTGCGGACGAGTGCAACTTGAAAACGCTTGAATCCGCATCACCATGACGACGGCGTCCGCGCCGATGGACGATAATTCGACAAGTTGAGTACCAACGAAAAAAGAGAGGGTGAAGAACAGATGAAAAAGAATTTCGCGACTATCGCCGCGATGGCCGTGGCGCTTCTGGCGTCCGCGGCCTTTGCCGAGGCCAAGGACACGCTGACCATCGACCTGCCCAATGATGCGGCGACGCTGGACCCGCATCTGCAGTGGAACACCGACAGCTACAGCGTCTATCGCAACATTTTCGACAATCTGCTGACCCGTGACGCCTCGGGCGAGATCGTGCCGCAGATCGCCACCAAGTGGACCTACGACAATGACACCACGATCACCTTCAAGATCCGCGACGACGTCACCTTCCAGGACGGCTCCAAGCTGACGGCCGACGATGTCGCCTTCTCGATCAACCGGATCATCGATCCGGCCCTGAAGAGCCCGCAGCTGTCGCAGTTCAACCAGATCGACAAGGCCGAAGTCGTCGATCCGACGACCGTCAAGGTGACGACGAAATCGGCCTATCCGGCGCTGCTTGCCCAGCTGGTCAAGCTCTCGATCGTGCCGAAGGCCTATGTCGAGAAGGTCGGCGACCAGGAATTCAACCTGAAGCCGCTCGGCTCAGGCCCCTACAAGGTCACCGAATGGAAGAAGGGCATCGAGACCGATCTCGACGCCTATGACAATTACTGGCGCGGCAAGCCGCCCTTTGCCCATGTCGTCTTCCGCGCCGTGCCGGACGTCTCGACCCGCATCGCGGACCTGAAGACCGGCAAGGCCGACCTGATCCGCGACGTGCCGCCGGACCAGACCGACAGCGTCAAGACCGCGTCCGATACCCAGCTTCTGTCCGTTCCGACGGAACGCGTCGGCTATCTCTATATCAACGCCGAAGCCGGCGCGACGAAGGACCTGAAGGTCCGCGAGGCGATTGCCTATGCGATCGACAAGCAGGGCCTCGTCGACGCCCTTCTCGAAGGCTACGGCAAGCCGGTCAATGTCATGGGTGCCGAGCCGATCTTCGGTTACACCGACCAGGTCAAGGGTTATGACTACAACCCGGAAAAGGCCAAGGAACTGATCAAGGAAGCCGGTGCCGAAGGTGGCAAGCTCGAATTCCTGACCTCGCCTTCCTATAGCCGCGCCATGGTGGAAGCCATCCAGCAGATGCTGAACGATGTCGGCCTCGACGTGTCGATCTCCTCCAGCGACCAGGCGACCTTCCTGAAGCGCCGCCAGGGCGATGCGGACAATGCCGGCAGCCTTGCGATCGGCGCATGGTCCTGCGCCTGCCAGGATGCCGACGGCATCATCTACCCGCTCTACCGCTCGGGCAGCATCTGGGCCAAGTACAGCAACCCGAAATATGACGAACTGGTCGACAAGGCCCGCTCGACGCTCGACGTGAACGAACGCAAGGACCTCTACGCCAAGGCCTACGAGATCCTGCGCCAGGACGTGCCCGGCCTCGGCCTCTACCAGGTCTATGCGCTCTATGGCGCCTCGAAGAGCCTGGACTGGAAGCCCTCTGCCAACGAGGCGATGTTCGTCATGGACATGAGCTGGAAGCAGTAAGGCCTCGAAGCGGGGAGGGGACCAGACGACATGTTGAGATACGCCGTCGAACGACTGATACAGGCCGTCATCGCGATCTTCGGCGTTCTCACGATCGTCTTCGTCATCATGCACCTTTCGGGGGACCCGACCTTGCTTCTGGTCCCCCAGGATGCCTCTGCCGAAATGATTGCCAATCTGCGCCATCAGCTCGGCTTCGACAGGCCGATCTGGGTGCAGTATCTCGACTATCTCCAGGGGCTGTCGCATCTCGACTTCGGCGTGTCCGTCGTCCAGCGGGTCCCGGCGCTCGACATCGTCGCCTCCAGGCTTCCCTATACGATCGAGCTTGCCGCCGGCGCGCTGGTGGTGGCACTCGGCGTCGGCATCCCCGCAGGCATCGTCATGGCGACCATGCGCGGCAGTGTCGTCGAGCGGGCGCTGACCGCGCTCGTCGTCACCGGCCAGAGCGTGCCGACCTTCCTGTCGGCCATCCTGCTGATCTTCGTCTTCGGCGTGACCCTGCGCTGGCTGCCGACCTCGGGGGCCGGCGATTTCGCCGCCCTCATCCTGCCGTCGATCGCGCTCGGGGCGATCTCGATGTCGACCTTTGCCCGCATGACCCGCATCGCCATCATCGACGAGCTGTCCAAGGATTATGTCCGGGCCGGACGGGCGCGCGGGCTTTCGGGCGCGCAGGTGGTGCGCCGCCATGTGCTGCGCAATGCCTCGATCCCGGTGATCACCATCGCAGCGCTGGAGATCGGCAATCTGCTCGCCGGCGCCGTGATCATCGAGACGGTGTTTGCCTGGCCGGGCATCGGGCAGCTGGCCATCCAGTCCATCCAGTCGCGCGACTTCCTGGTGGTCCAGGTGATCGTGCTTCTGATTTCCTTTGTCTATGTGCTGACCAGCGTTGCGGCGGACTTCGTCTATGTCGTCGTCGATCCGCGCATCCGGCTGGTCCGATGAGAGGCGCCCGATGATGAGCAGCTCCGCACTCGCGACCTTTGCCGGTCGCATCCGCCGCGTGCCTCTCTCGGTGATCGTCGTCTCGGTGATCCTCGTCGTCATCGTCGCGATGGCGGTTTTCGCCCCGTGGATCGCGCCCCAGGATCCGAACAAGCAGGCGCTGCTGGCCCGCCTGAAGCCGCCGGGCTACGTCTATCGCGGCATCACCTATCTGCTTGGCACCGACGATCTCGGTCGCGATCTGCTGTCGCGCACGCTCTACGGTGCCGGTGTCTCGCTGTCGGTCGCCGTCCTCTCCGTGGTCGTCTCCACCCTTGTCGGCGTGTCGCTCGGGATGATTGCCGGCTGGTTCCGCGGCTGGGTCGAGACCGTCATCATGCGGCTCGTCGACATCATGATGTCGATCCCCGCCGTGCTGCTTGCCGTGCTGACGGTGGCGGTGCTTGGGCCCGGCTTCTTCAAGCTCGTCCTGGTGCTCGGCCTGACCCGTTGGCCGCGCTACACGCGTGTCGCCTATGCCCAGACGCTGCAGGTCTCCGGCCTGCCGTTCATCAAGGCGTCCGAGCTTGCCGGAGCAGGGGCGGCCCGCATCCTCTTCCACCATATCCTGCCGAACATCGCCGGTCCGCTGCTGATCGTCGCGACCTCGGAATTTGGCCTGATGATCCTGATGGAATCCGGCCTGTCCTTTCTCGGCCTCGGCATTCAGCCGCCTTCGTCCTCCTGGGGGTCGATCATGAGCGTCGGCCGCCAGTATATCGAGCGGGCCTGGTGGATCGTCGCCGTTCCCGGCGCCTTCCTCTTCCTGCTCGTCTTTTCCGTCAACGTGCTCGGCGACTGGTTGCGTGACCAGCTCGACCCGCGCTCCCGTTCCCGCTGAGGTGTGATCCAATGGAATTTCAAGACAAGACGATGGTGATCACCGGAGCGGCGGGCATTTTCGGCGGCTGGATCGCGCGCTATTTCGCCGCCCGTGGCGCCACGCTCTGCCTCTCCGACATTCGCATGGAGGCGCTTGAGAAAGTCGCCGCCGACCTTGCGCTCGATCCGAAGACGACCCTGCTGCACGCGACCGAACTCACCAGCGATGCGTCGATGCTTGATCTGGTGGACCATGTGCGCCGCGAATGGAAGGCGCCGGACATCCTGGTCAACAATGCCGGCATCTACACCCGCTTCGGCCTGCTCGACATGGATCTGTCCGACTGGGACCGGGTCTTCGGCGTCAATCTGCGGGCGCCCTTCGTGCTCAGCCGCGAAATGGCCAAGCTGATGATCACGGAGAAGAAGCAGGGTTCGATCATCAACATCTCCTCCGGCGCCGCGCGCAAGATGAACCAGAACTCCGTGCCCTACTGCACCTCCAAGACCGCGATCGAGCGGTTGTCGAAGGGCTTTGCCATGGAGCTTGCCCATCACGGCATCCGCGTCAACGTGGTCGAGCCGGGCTTTGCGCCGGGATCGGAAGTCTCCGAGCTGTCGGACGATTACGTCGCCAACATGCTGAAGAATATTCCGCTCGGCCGCGCCAGCGGTCCCGACGACGCGGCGGGTGCCATCGCCTATCTCTGCTCCGACAAGGCGGCCTTCATTACCGGAGCCGTGCTTTCGGTCGACGGCGGCAATTCGATCGGCAACTACAAGCGGCCCGAACCCGCTTCGACCGGAGGCTGAGGGAACTCGTGATGGATAACGCTGCGATCACCCCCTTGCTGTCGGTGGACGACCTGACGATCGAGATCGGCGGTGCGCCCGTCGTCGACGGTGTCTCGTTTACCGTCGCACCGGGCAAGGTCATGGCGCTGGTCGGCGAATCCGGGTGCGGCAAGTCGCTGACCGCCTATTCCATGCTCGGTCTTCTGCCGCCGGCGGCCAGGCGGGCAGGCGGCACCATCCGGCTGGGCGGGCAGGAGCTGACGGCTCTGTCGGAGCGTGCCTACCGCAAGGCGCGCGGCAAGGACATCTCGATCATCTTCCAGGAACCGTCGGCCTCGCTCGATCCGCTGACCACGGTCGGCGCGCAGATCGCTGCTGCCTATCAGACCCACAACAAGGTCTCCCGTGCCGACGCCTATGACCGGGCGCGGCAGATGCTGGCCGATGTCGGCATTCCGGATCCGGACCGCCGGCTGCACCAGTATCCTTTCGAGCTGTCGGGCGGCATGTGCCAGCGCATCATGATCTCGATTGCGCTGATCAACGATCCGCGCGTGCTGGTGGCCGACGAGCCGACCACGGCGCTCGACGTCACCATCCAGGCACAGATCCTCGACCTGATGAAGGCGCTGGTCTCCGACCGCGGCACGGCGATCGTGATCATCACCCACGACATGGGCGTCGTCGCCGACATCGCCGACGATGTCGCGGTCATGTATGCCGGGCGGATCGCCGAGATCGCGCCCGTGCACGCGCTGTTTGCCGCCCCCAGACACCCCTACACGGCCCTTCTGCTTGCCAGTGTTCCCACTCTCGATGACGCGCCCAAGGCGGACCTCGCGACCATCGAGGGCACGGTGCCGACGCCGAACGAGTTCGGCGTCGGCTGCCGTTTTGCCGATCGCTGTCCGCTGGTGACCGAGAAGTGCCGGGCCGAACAGCCGCCGCTGATCGATTGCGGCGGTGGCCATCGGTCCGCCTGCTGGCACATCGACCGGATCGGCGAGATCGCGAAGGTGGCGGCATGAAGGAGGTGCAGACGGTTCTCGAACTGACCGACGTCGCCGTGCATTTCGGCGGCCGTTCCGGTCTGCTCGGCAAGTCCGGCGCCGTGGTCAAGGCGGTCAACGGCGTCAGCCTGCAGATCGGTCGCGGCGAGACGGTGGCGCTTGTCGGCGAATCCGGGTGCGGAAAGTCGACACTCTCCAACACCATTGTCGGCCTGCAGGCGCCGGTCTCCGGCAGCGTCAAGGTGGCCGGCGAGGAGGTCGTCGGGGCAACGCCGAAACAGCTGAACGACATTCGCCGCAAGGTGCAGATGATCTTCCAGGATCCCGCCCTGTCACTCGATCCGCGCTCGACGATCGGTGCGACGATTGGTGAACCCCTGAAGGTGCGCGGCATCGCCAGCGGCAAGGCGTTGCAGCAGAAGGTCGGCGAATTACTGACCCAGGTCGGGCTGCGCCCCGAGCAGGCGGACCGCTATCCGCACCAGTTTTCCGGCGGCCAGCGCCAGCGCGTGGTGATCGCGCGGGCGCTGGCGCTCGAGCCGGATCTGGTGATCTGCGACGAGCCGGTGTCGGCGCTGGACGTTTCGGTGCGGGCGCAGATCCTCAACCTCCTGGTTGCCCTGCAAAAGCGCACCGGGGTCTCCTATCTCTTCGTCTCCCATGACCTGTCGGTCGTGCGCCATATCTGCGACCGCGTCGTGGTGATGTATCTCGGCCGTTTCGTCGAAATTGCCGACCGGTCCACCTTCTTTGCCGAGCCGAAGCACCCCTACACCCGGGCGCTGATGTCGGCCGTGCCCGAAGCCGATCCCGTCGCCCAGCGCGACAAGGAGCGTTTCATGTTGTCGGGCGAGCTGCCGAGCCCGGCCAATATACCGTCGGGTTGCGCCTTCCATACCCGCTGCCCGATGGCGACCGAGATCTGTTCCAACATCCGCCCCGAACTCACACCCCGGCCGGACGGCGCCCTCGTCGCCTGCCATCACGCGTGAGACCCTGACATGACGAGACGCGAACCCGAGACCGAAGAAGACATTCACCTGACCGGGCTGACCGCGGAAGCGGAAATCCGCGTCGATCCCTGGGGTATCGCGCATATCCGAGCGGCCAACGACCAGGATCTGTTCTTCCTTCAGGGGTTCAATGCGGCAAGGGACCGGCTCTGGCAGCTCGATCTCTGGCGCAAGCGCGGTCTCGGCCTGCTCGCAATCGATTTCGGCCCCGGTTATCTGGCGCAGGACCATGCCGCCCGGCATTTCCTCTACCGTGGCGACATGGAGGCCGAATGGGCCGCCTATGCCGAGGACACCTGGGAAATCGCCCGCGCCTTTGCCGCCGGCATCAACGCCTATATCGGGCTTTGCAGGACCGAGCCGGCGCGCCTGCCGCCGGAATTTGCCCTGTTCGGCACGCGCCCGTCCTGCTGGCAGGCGGTGGATGTCGTGCGCATCCGCTCGCATGCGCTGACCCGCAACGGCGTGTCTGAAATCCTGCGGGCCAATGTCATGGCCATGGCCGACGCTGAAACCGACCTGTTGCGTTTCGAGATCGATCCGCCGGTCGATGTGAAGGTGCCGAACGGCATCAATCCTGCCGATATTCCGCTGGAAGCCACGCGACTGTTCAAGCTGGCAACCGCGCCCGTCACCTTCGAGACGGCCCGGCTCGAGGCGACGCTCGAGGAGGCCTGGAGCTGGAGCGAGGTGACCGATCTCGGCGATATCGTCCAGCGCAGCGCCGAGGAAGGCTCGAACAACTGGGCCGTCCATGGCAGCCGCACCGAAAGCGGCCGGCCGATCCTCGCCAGCGATCCGCACCGGGCGCATGCCGTGCCGTCGCTGCGCTATCTGGTGCATCTGGAAGCGCCGGGGATCAATGTCATCGGCGCCGGCGAACCGTCGGTGCCCGGCGTGTCGATCGGCCACAACGAGACCAATGCCTTCGGGCTGACGATCTTCGGCGCTGACCAGGAAGACATCTATGTCTACAAGACCGGTCGCGCCAATCCGGACCTCTATCGCTATAACGGCGAGACGGAGAAGATCCGCCGCTTTGTCGAGAGCTTTGCCGTCAAGGGCCATCCGACCCAGTGGCTGACGCTGTCGTTTACCCGCCATGGACCGGTGCTCTACGAAGACACGAAGAAGAACATCGCGATCGCCATGCGCACGGTGTGGATGGAGCCCGGATCGGCCGCCTATCTCGGTAGCCTCGCCTATATGCGCAAAGGCTCGGTCGCGGCCTTCGGCGAGACGCTCGGCCGCTGGGGCACCCCCTCAGTCAACCATGTCAGCGCCGATATCGAGGGCAATATCGGCTGGTTCACGGCAGGCTTCACGCCCATCCGGCCCAACTGGCATGGCCTGCTGCCCGTGCCGGGCGACGGCACCCATGAATGGGCGGGCTTCCTGGCCGCCGATCAACTGCCGCGCAGCATCAATCCGGGCGAGGGGTTTGTCGCCTCCGCCAACGAGATGAACCTGCCGGCGGACCGTGATCCCGACCTGCCGTCGATCGGCCATGAATGGGCCGAGGGCAGCCGTGCGGCCCGGATCAAATCCGTGCTTCGCGCCGATCATCGCCACACGCTGGCCGGCTCGATGGCGCTGCAGACGGATACGTTTTCGCGGCCCGCCAACCTGATCTGCGCCCTCTTCGAACGGATCGCCGCGACCCGGAAACTGAGCGCAGCACAGGAACAGGCGCGTGCGCTGTTTGCCGGCTGGGACCATCGTCTGGAGGCCGGCAGTGCGCCTGCCGCGCTCTTCGAAGTCTGGTGGATGAAGCATCTTCGTCCCGGGCTGCTGTCCCATTTCGCCCCCGGTCAGGAACTGCGCCAGTTGCTGCTGCCCGGAGATTTCGACCGCCTGCTTTCGTTGCTCCAACAGCCCGAACACTTCTGGAGCAATGAGGACCGCGACGCGTTGATCCTCTCCACCCTCGAAAGGGGATGGGAGGATTGCGCGGCGCGGCTCGGGGCCGACACCACCGAATGGCGCTGGGGCGACCTGCATCAGGCGCTGTTCGAGCATGCCGCGTCCCGCACCAAGGACAAGGACAGAAACGCCTGGAATGTCGGCCCGCTCGGTGTCGGCGGCAGCCGCTCGACGCCCATGCATGCGGCCTATCGGCTCAGCGATTTCGGCGTCAATTCCGGCGCCTCGGTGCGCCTCGTGATGGATGTCGGCGCCTGGGACAATTCCGTCTGCATCAACACGCCCGGCCAGTCCGGCGACCCGCGCTCGCCGCATTATGGCGATCTTTCCGATCCATGGTCGAAGGGCGACTACGTGCCGCTTCTCTATAGCCGCAAGCGGATCGAGGCGGAAACCGCCCATCTGATCCGCTTCTTTCCCTCCGAGTCCCTCCAGGAGTTTCCATGACGCTTTCCGTCACGCCGGCCGATATCGATCTCGACGCGCTGCTGGCGGAACTGGCGCTCTGGGTCGGCATGGAGAGCCCGACAGCGGATGCCGATGCCGTCAACCGTCTGGCAGATCATGTCGAGGCGAAGGCGAGGGCTTTCGGTTTTGCCATCGAGCGGACGCCGGGCACCCTCGGCTTCGGCGATATCCTTGCCGTGCGCTCGCCGCGGGCGGAAGGCTCCAACGCGAGAAGCATTCTCATCCTTGCCCATCTCGACACCGTCCATGCCCATGGTTCGCTCGACGGCGCATTGCCTTACCGGACCGAGGGCGACAAGCTCTACGGACCGGGTGTCTACGACATGAAGTCCGGCGCGCTGATGGCATTGGAGGCGATGAAGCTTGCGGTCGGCAAGGGCACCCAACTGCCGATCGATCTGGTCTTCGTGCCGGACGAGGAAATGGGCTCCAGAAGTTCCCGCGCGATGATCGAGGATTTTGCCCGGCAGGCGGCCTATGCGCTGGTGGTCGAGCCGGCGCGCGACGGCGGCAAGATCGTCACCGCCCGCAAGGGCGTCGCGATGTACGATGTCACGGTCAAGGGCCGCGCCTCGCATGCGGGCGTGCGTCCGCTCGATGGACGTTCGGCAATCCGTGCCGCAGCCCGCATCGTGCTGGAGCTGGAGGCGTTGAACGATGCCGCGCGCGGATTGACCGTCACCGTCGGCACGATCACCGGTGGAACGGGGCGCAACACCATTCCGGCGGAATGCCGGATGCAGATCGACGTGCGCCTTCCCGATGCGGCGGCCGCCGATGACGTGCATGCGGCGGTGATGGGCCTGAAGCCTGTCGATCCCGATATCGAGATCGCGGCGACCGGCGGGCTGAACCGCCCGGCCTTTGCCCAGACGGCGGAAGGCGCACGCCTTTTCGAACATACGGCCGCCCTTGCCGCGGAACTCGGCATTGCGCTCGAGGGCATGGCGACCGGCGGCGGTTCCGACGGCAATTTCACCGCGGCGCTCGGCGTGCCGACGCTCGATGGTCTCGGCGCCGACGGGGCAGGGGCGCATACCTTCGACGAGCACATCCTCGTCAGCAGCGTGGTGCCGCGCACGGCCCTGCTCGCCAATCTGATGATCACGCTGGACGCGCCATGACGGGCGTTTCGGCGGCCCGCGGCCCGCATGTTCAAAGCCCTGCCGCGAGGCCACGCCCTTGAGCGTCATCGCGGTCATCCTCTTCATGCTGCTTTCCGGCGTCGGCGCCTATGTGCAGACCATGACCGGCTTTGCCCTCGGCCTTGTCATCATGGGCGGCGTCGGCGTCGCCAACCTGATGCCATTGAAGGATGCGGCCGTTGTCGTCGGCATCCTGGCGCTGATCAATGTCGGGGTCATGCTCTCCAGGGGCGTCGGTGACGTGAGGCGCAAGGAACTGGCGCTGGTGCTGATGAGCAGCCTGCCGTCGCTGGCGATCGGCTATCTGCTGCTCGACCATCTGGCGCAAGCGGGGCTTGTCTGGCTGCGGATCATCCTCGGCGCGATCATCGTCGTCTCGTCGATCCAGCTGATCCTGCCGCCGAAGAAGGAGCCGATCGAAAGCGGCGCCGCGTCCTTCCTGTTCTTCGGCACGCTTTCGGGGCTGATGAGCGGACTGTTCTCCACCAGCGGTCCGCCGCTGGTCTATCATTTCTATCGCCAGCCGCTGCCGGTCAACGCGATCAAGCAGACCCTCGTCTCGGTCTTCGGGGTCAATTCCCTGTTGCGTCTGCTGATCGTCGTCAGCGCGGGCAGTTTTCCCGACCGCCCGTACTGGCCGGCCTTTCTGGCCATCATCCCGGTTGTCGCCGGCACCCAGCTTGCCCGGCGCCTGCCTCTGCCGATTTCGACAAGGACATTGAAGTTCATCGTTTTTCTCCTGCTCTGCGCCTCCGGTCTTTCGCTGGCGCTGCCGGCCCTGCCGGTGGTGCTGCAGTGAAAGTGACGGATCCCCTAGAAGGTTTTTCCTCATGCGCCTTTCCGTTTCAGAAGCTGAAAATCTGGTCGCCGCCAATCTGGTAAAGAACAAGGTGAGCGAGGCGAATGCCCGCTCGGTCGCAATCGCACTGGTCTCGGCGGAAGCTGCAGGACAGGGCGGCCATGGCCTTCGCCGCGTGCCGGCCTATGCGGGGCAGGCACTGGCCGGCAAGGTCAACGGCTTCGCCATGCCGGTTGCAGCCTCCACGGCAGAGGCGGTGATCCGCATCGATGCCGGCTTCGGCTTTGCCTATCCGGCACTGGATCTGGCGGTCGAAACCCTCTCGTCGATCGCCCGGGGGACCGGCATCGCCATGGCGGCGATCAGTCGCTCGCATCATGCCGGAGTCATGGGGCTCACCGTCGAGCGGTTTGCCGAACGCGGTCTCGTGGCGCTGATGGTCGCCAATGCGCCGGCGGCGATGGCGCCCTGGGGCGGCAAGAAGCCGGTCTTCGGCACCAATCCGATCGCCTTTGCAGCCCCGCTGCCCGATGCCGATCCGATCGTGATCGATCTCGCCATGTCGAAGGTCGCGCGCGGCAAGGTCATGGCGGCTCGCCAGAAGGACCAGCCGATCCCGGAGGGATGGGCGCTCGACCGCGATGGCCGCCCGACCACCGATGCGTCGGCTGCCATGGACGGCACCATGGTACCGCTTGGCGATGCCAAGGGCGCGGCGCTGGCTTTGATGGTCGAGATCCTTGCCGCGGGGCTTACGGGCGCCAATTATGCCTTTCAGGCGACCTCGCTGTTCGACGACAAGGGGCCGCCGCCCGCGCTCGGCCAGACGATCATCGCCATCAACCCGCAGGCATCCGGCGGCAAGGAAACGCTGAACCGGCTTGCTCTGCTGGCGCAGACGATCACTTCCGATCCGGGCGCGCGCCTGCCTGGACGTCGCGGACAGAACGCCCGCCGCGACGCCCTTGAAAACGGCCTCTACATCGAAGAGGACGTCATGCAATTGCTGCGCGCCTGACGGCGTGCGCTTCACCCGCCCTTTCCCTTGACATATGGACCTTTGCCCATGACCGGACTTTTTACCCCCGCCACGATGAAAAGCGTGACCCTCGCCAACCGCATCGTCGTGTCCCCGATGTGCCAGTATCAGGCGGTCAACGGCTGCGCGACGGCCTGGCACACCGTGCATCTCGGCACGCTTGCGATCTCCGGGGCCGGCATGGTGATCATCGAGGCAACGGCGATCGAACCGGCCGGCCGGATCACGCCCGGCGATCTCGGCCTCTATGACGACGCCACGGAAGCGGCGCTCAAGGGCGCCCTGGAGGCCCTGCGTGCGGTCAACGACACGGCGGTGTTCATCCAGCTCGGTCATGCCGGGCGCAAGGCTTCCAGCCATTTGCCCTGGGAGGGTGGCGAACAGCTTGCCCTCGACAATGGCGGCTGGGAGACTTTCGCGCCCTCCGCAATCGCATTCAAATCCGGCACCCGTGCGCCGACAGCGCTTGACGAGGCGGGTCTGAAGCGTATCCGCGACGGTTTCGTCGCAGCCGCCGAGCGGGCCGCAAGGCTTGGCATCGACGGGATCGAGCTGCACGGCGCCCATGGCTATCTGCTGCACGAATTCCTGTCCCCGCTCTCCAACCAGCGGTCCGACCAATATGGCGGCAGCCTGGAAAACCGGATGCGCTTTCCGCTGGAAATCTATGACGCCGTGCGCGCCGTGTTCCCGGCCGACAAGCCGGTCGGCATGCGGGTCTCTGCCAGCGACTGGATGGAAAACGGCTGGGACCTGGAGCAGACGATCGCCCTGGCGCAGGAACTGGAAAAGCGCGGCTGCGATTTCATCGACGTGTCCTCCGGCGGCCTCGTGCCGGAACAGAAGATCACCATCGGGCCGGGCTACCAGGTGCCCTTTGCCGAGGGCGTGAAGGCGGCGGTCAGCGACATGGCGGTATTTTCCGTCGGGCTGATCACCGAGGCCGGTCAGGCCGACGCGATCATCGCGCAGGAGAAGGCCGATTTCATCGCCCTCGGGCGCGCCATTCTCTACGATCCGCGCTGGCCCTGGCATGCGGCGGCAACACTCGGCCAGACGATCGACGCGCCGCCCTCCTACTGGCGTGGCCTGCCGGCCGAGCATTCCAGGCTGTTCGCCAATTCCAACGCCGCCCGCGGCGTCTGACGCCATCCATCATCACCGGCATCAGAAACGCGGGTGCAACCGGCGGGCCGCCCGAACGTTGAACTGGCGACAATTGCTGGAGAGACGCGATGCCGCGCAATACCTATTGGAAGGGTCATCTGAAACTGTCGCTGGTGACGGCGGCGGTTTCTCTCTCGCCCGCGACCACCGAACAGGGACGGATCCGCTTCCACATCCTCAACGAGGAAACCGGAAACCGGGTCGAAAGCCGCTATATCGACCGGGAGACCCACCGTGCCGTTGCCGACCGGAACCAGGTCAAGGGCTTTGCGAAGGAGGAGGGCGGTGACGACTACCTGATCCTCGAGGATGACGAACTGGACAGCGTGGCGCTGGAGAGCACCCGCACCATCGATATAGAAAGCTTCGTGCCGGCCGGCTCGATCGACTGGATCTGGTATGACCGGCCGCATTTCCTGAAGCCGGAAAACAAGATCGGCACCGAGGCCTTCAGCGTCATCCGCGAAGCGATGCGCAGCAAGAAGGTCGTCGGCATCGCAAGGCTTGTGCTGCACCGGCGTGAACATGCGGTGCTGCTCGAACCGGTGGGCAAGGGCATCGTGCTCTGGACATTGCGCTATGCCGAGACGGTGCGCGACCCCGAAGCCGAGCTGGATGCCGGCAAGAAGGCCGATCGAAAGGCTCTTTCGACGATCGAGACGCTGATCGACAGGCAGACCGGGAACTGGACGGCCGCCATGGTCAAGGACCCGGTACAGCAAAAGATCCAGAAGCTGATCAAATCGCTGCAGTCATCGAAACCGGCAAAGAAGAAGACGGCTAAAAAGGCCGAGAAGACCCCTTCCAATGTGATCGACATCACAGAAGCGCTGAAAAAGAGCATCGCGGCCGACAAGCGGGCCGGTCAGAAGACTGGCCAGAAGGCGTGAGCCTGTCGCTGCGGTATCAGCCTATTTTGTCGGAAGAGGCTTTGCCGACCGGAAGAAATTCTCCCAGGGATCGGACTTCAGTGCGGAAAGCCGGGTCGGGGTGTTCTCGACGGTGAAATGCGCCGGACCGATATCGCTGGACAATTCGTCCCAGGAAAGCGGCATGGAGACGGCGGCGCCGGGCCGTGCGCGCGTCGAATAGGGGGCGACGGCCGTATTGCCGCGACCATTGCGCAGATAGTCGATGAAGATCTTGCCCTTGCGCTTGGCCTTGGTGGAGACGGCCAGGTAGCGGTCGGGCTCGGCCTTGGCCAGATCCTCGGCGAGCCGCTTGGCATAGGCCTTCGCTCTTGCCCAGCCGGCCTTCGGCTCCAGCGGAATGACGACATGCAGGCCCTTGCCGCCGGAGGTCTTGACGAAGGCGGCAAGGCCGTCGGCCTCGATGCGCCGTTTCAGCTCGACGGCAGCCTCGATCACCGCACTCCATGCGACGTCTTCGGCGGGGTCGAGATCCATGATGATCATGTCGGGCTTTTCCCAGTGCTTGACCGTCGTGCCCCAGGGATGGATCTCGAGCACGCCGGATTGCACAAGCGCCATCAGCCCGTCGAAATCGACGATCTTCAGCGCCGGCTTGCCCTCCTTGTCCTTCGGGTCCTTGATCTGGTGAATGGCCTTGTTGACACCGCGCCAACCGTGCTTCTGGAAGAATTTTTCGCCGTCTATGCCCTCGGGGCAGCGCAGCAGGGCAAGCGGGCGGTCGACGACGAATGGCGCCATCCGCTTCCACACCTGCGCGTAATATTCGGCCAGCCCCTCCTTGGTGACGCCCGCGTCCGGCCAGTAGATCCGGTCGGGGTGGGTGAACGTGATCGCGGTCTGCGGCTTCATGTTCTTCTCCGATCGGTCGCTTTCCCGGGTCACTTGTTCCGGCGTCTTGTCTTCCCGCAGCCCACGAAACGAGGCGTGGCGCAGATTTCCGTCGCCGGACCAGGCGCGGAACTCGACCTCGGCCAATAGCTGGGGCTCGACATAGACGAGGTCTCGGCGCGCATCGGCCGTGAGCTTTTCGGCAAACGGGCTGTCATCGGTCTTCAGCGCATCGAGCCGGGTGAACAGATCCTCGGCAACGCTGCGGGAAAAGCCGGTGCCGACCCGGCCCACATGCCGAAGCCTGCCCTTCTCGTAGACGCCGAGCGCCAGTGAGCCGATCAGGTTGTCGCCGGTCGACGACGGCGCGAAACCGCCGATGACGAATTCCTGCCGCTCGGAGCATTTCGACTTGATCCACTGGCCCTTGCGGCCCGACACATATTTGCCGTCGCTCTTTTTCGAGATGACCCCTTCAAGGCTGAGGCGGCAGGCATGGTCGAGGACCAGCCCACCGGACTCGTCGAAATGCTCGCTGTAGCGGATGCGCTTGTCACCCGTGGTCACCAGCGCCTGCAGCAATGTCTTCCGTTCGATCAGCGCCACGTTTTCCAGGCCATGGCCGTCGAGGTAGATCAGATCGAAGGCATAATAGGTGAAGCGATCCGTGCGCCCCTCGCTCAGGTCCTGCTGCAGGGCGGAGAAATCGGAGGCGCCGCTGTCGCGCTCGACCACGACTTCACCATCGATCAGCGCGGTCTCGACCTCGAGGGTGGCAAGAGCCTTGGCGAGGTCCGATCCGAATTTCTCCGTCCAGTCGAGGCCCGAGCGGGTGAGAAGTGTCACCTTGCCCTTGTCGATCCGGGCCTGGATGCGGTAGCCGTCGAACTTGATCTCGTGCAGCCATGTCTCGCCCTTGGGGGGCTGCGGTTTCAGGCTTGCCAGTTGCGGCTCGACGAAATCCGGAAGCGCCTTTTTCCGCGCACCCTTCGGCATGGCCGGTTTGCCGGTCTTGCCGTTTGCCGGGGCGCCCGAGGATGACGATTTCGCCTTCGATGCCGCTTCGGCCCTGGCGCGTTTCGACACAGGCTTTTTCTGTTCGTCGCCGCTTGGCGCCTGGTCCTTGCCGTTCTTCCATACGCCATCGGGGTCCGCCTGGACGTCCGGAAGATCGCGGCCGGATTTCACCGAGAGGGGATTGTCCCTGAGGAAGGCGTCGCCGTCGGCGGGACGCGCCTCGGCGTCCTCGCCCTTGATCAGCAGCCAGTTCTCCCGTTTTTCGCCTTCGGTGTGCATCTTCACCAGATGCCAGCGCCCCTTCATCTTTTCGCCGGCGAGTTCGAATTCGAGATGCCCCTTCTTCATCGCCTTCTTGAGGTCGCCGATCGGCGTCCAGCTGCCGTGGTCCCAGACTATGACGGTGCCGCCGCCATACTGGCCCTTGGGGATGACGCCCTCGAAATCGGCATAGGCCAGCGGATGGTCCTCGACATGCACGGCCAGACGCTTGTCGGCGGGATCGAGGCTCGGGCCGCGGGTCACAGCCCAGCTTTTCAGCACGCCGTCCATCTCCAGCCGGAAATCGTAGTGCAGACGCGTCGCATCATGCTTCTGCACGACGAAGCTGTTGCCCTTGGCCCGCGCTTTCTTCCATTCCGGCTCCGGCGTCTTGTCGAAACGGCGTTTGTCGGCATAGGCGCTGGCAGCAGGGCGGGCAGATTTGCGGCTTGCGGTGCGGGTGGCCATGCTCAACCCGCCTTCCGGCGGCTGGTGCCGGACGCAGCAGCAGACTTGCCCGTGGTGCGCTTGGTCCTGCTCTTTTTGCCGGCCTCGGCGCTCTGGCGCAGGGCCTCCTTCAGGTCGAGAACATTGTCATGTTTCGGCTCGGCCCGCTTCTTGAGCTTGCGCCCATGAAGCTTGGCCTGCACCAGCTCGGCGAGCGCGTCGTTGTAGCGGTCGGTATAGTCGGCGGGATCGAAACGCCCCATGCGGGTCTCGATGATATGCCCCGCGAGATCCAGCATCTCCTTGTCGAATTTGATGTCCGGCAGGCTCTGGAAGGCGCGGGTGGCCGAGCGCACCTCGTAGTCGAAGTTCAGCGTCGTTGCCACCAGCGTGTCGCCAGATGGGCGGATCAACAGCGTGCGATTGCGGCGGAACAGAACGGCTTCTGCCAGTGCTGCCACCTTTTTCTTCGACAGCGCCCTGGCAAACAGCGACAGGGTTTCCGTGTCACCGTGGTCGGTCGGGCCGAGATAATAGGACCGGTCGAAATAGAGCTTGTCGATGGCATCGCAGGCCACGAAACGTTCGACGTCCAGCGTCTTGTCGCCGGAGGGGACGAGTGCGCTCAGCTCCTCGTCGCCGACCTTCACATAGTCCCCGTCATCCAGCTTGTAGCCGCGGATCTGTGCATCGCGCTCGACCGGCTTGCCGGTTTCGCTGTCGACGAACTGACGCTCGACCCGGTTGCCGGTCTTGCGGTTGATGATGTTGAAGGAAATCTTCTCCGCGGCGCTGATCGCCGAATAGAGCCCGATGCCGCAGCTCAGGCCCCCGATCGTCAGATGCCCTCTCCAGCTTGCCCGTCGTGTCATCGGGGTGATTGCTCCTCGAGCGTTTTCGATGCCAGCTCCGTCAGGCGCCGGTCGCGATCGAGCATGGTTTCGATCGTCGCGATGTCATCGCTGGTGACGACCGGTATCGGGTCGGCGGCCATGGCAGACAGAACCTCTCGCGAGACATCGCCGTCGCGGATCGCCGCTTCCAGCAATTGCCGCGTTTCCCGCTCGGCCTTCAGCTCGGCGTAAAGGGCCAGGATCAGCCGGTCGCGGCTGTCGAATGTCGTCGTCTCGCGGGGAATTTTCGGGTTATCGCTCATGCCCGATTCAATCCGCATTCCGCGGAAAGGTTCCGCAGGGCCGGGCTCGGGACAGGTGCGGGAGCGGTGGCTAGTGACGCTCCGCGCGGTCCGTCTGCGGCAGATAGCGCAGGAACGCGTCTTTCGGCAGGGGCTTGGAGAAGAAATAGCCCTGCAGCACCGTGCAGCCGACGGCGGCGAGGAAGTCGCGCTGGCCCGCGGTCTCCACCCCTTCCGCCGTCGAGGCGATGCCGAGATCGCGGCTGAGGCCGACGATTGCCGAGACAATGGTCGCGCCCTTCGCCTCGGTCCCCAGAAGACCGACGAAGGAGCGGTCGATCTTCACCCGGTCTATGCCGAAATGCATGAGGTGGCTGAGCGAGGAAAAGCCGGTGCCGAAATCGTCGAGCGCGATCTGAATGCCCTCGGCACGAAGCCGCGACAGGGCTGCCTGGGCATTGCAGTCGAGGTCGAACAGCGCCGTCTCCGTCAGTTCCAGTTCTAGCCTGGATGGCGCAAGACCGGTCTCCTTGAGGATCGTCATGACTTCGGTCTCAAAGGTTTCCCGCTGCAGTTGGGTCGGCGACACATTGACCGCGACGAAACTGTCTTCGGGCCAGAGCAGAGCGGCCCGGCAGGCCTCGCGCAGGACGAAATTGCCGAGCTGGACGATCAGCCCGCCTTCCTCGGCAAGGGCGATGAACTTGTCGGGGGAGAGGAGACCGAGCCTGCCATGGCGCCAGCGCACCAGCGCTTCGGCTCCGCAGAAATCCGCCGAGGGCGCGGAGGAATGGATCGGCTGGTAATGCACCTCCAGCTGGCCGACGTCACCGATGTCTTCAACCTTCGACGCAGGGCTGTCGCTGCGGGACAGGACTTCGCGCAGATCGCCCTTCAACGCCTCGCGCGCGCGGCTGTCCTGGCTCATCGACGGGTCGAAGGTGACGCAGCAGCCACGGCCGGCAGCCTTGGCCGCATAAAGTGCCAGGTCGGCGGATTGCAGGATTTCAGCCGTCGTCTGCGATCTGTCGCTCATGATCGCAAGGCCGATCGAGCAGCCGACATAGACGGTTGCCTGTCCCTCCCGCAGGGGAAAGGGGACGCTCATGGCGTCGACGATCTGCATGCAGAAGGCGTGCGGTTCCCGATCGGCCCCCAGAATTTCGGGCAGCAGCAGGGCGAATTCGTCGCCACCGATGCGCGCCAGGGTGTCGCCCGGCCGCATCAGCCGGCGGATACGGTCGACCGCCAGCTTCAGCAGTTCGTCGCCTGCCTGATGGCCGAAGGTGTCGTTGACCGATTTGAACCGGTCGAGATCGATCAGGGCAACGGCGGTGCGCCTTCCATCCTCGGCCAACATCCGCAGGCTGTCGTCGAACCGGCTGTTCAGCATGGCCCGGTTCGGCAGACCGGTCAGGACATCGTGCAGGGAGACATGGCGGGCGTGGTGCTCGCTGGCGCGCAGCTCCGTCAGGCTCCGCCGCAGGCGGGAAAACAGGGCGAAAAACAGGACGGCGATGATCAGCCCGGCAAAGGAGAGCGCCGGCACGAGGCGGGAGACGACCCGCGATCCCGGCAGGTCCGGTTTCCAGATGATGTAGCCGATCGGTTCGCTATCCGAGGTTGCCTCGATCGGGAAGACCACTTCCTCCCCTTCGGCATCCGCCGTGCGCGCATAGCGGGCGCCGCTCAGCCCCTGTTCGCGGCTGAGCGCGTCGAGCACCGCGCCGTCGAGAAACTGGAAGGCGATGAGGTAGATGCGCCCGTCGCCAGCCTTGGCCCCCTGCGCTTCGGCGGCATGGCCGGGCCTCGGGTCCTTGCCGACGGCGATGGTGCCGACGATCGAGGGGCGGCCCTCGAGACGCGTCAGTTCGACATGGGCGGCGTTTTCAGGCCCGTCGCGGCGCATCCCGACCTGGCCGTTGCCGAAGGTGAAAGGTTGTTTCTGCGTCAGTCTTGCCGCGTCGATCTGCGGCTGCAGCAGCGGGCGAAGCCAGTTGTAGCGCTGGACGCTAGCCGCGTCGCCATCCAGAAATAGATCGCCGGATCCACTGACCAGATAGGTCTCGTTATAGCCGAAGACAGAGGTGAAGATCTCGCTGAACACGTCGCTCTGCAGCGATCCCTTCGGGTCGGTGATGCGCGCGCCGGGGGCAATGCCCGGCATCTGGCCATTATCGCTGCGCATGGCCAGAAGCAGCGAGGCATAGCCGGTGCTCATCAGCCTGACATCGCGGGCGGCGCGGCGAAGCTGGTCGTTGAGTCGGCTGTCGACCAGTTGCTGCTGGCGGTCCAGGGCTGCCAGATCGGCTTCCGATCCCGCCCAGATGGAGGACAGGATCACCAGAGCGAGCGTGCCTGCGCAGCTCAGCGCGACAAGCGGAAGAATAGAGCCGGTCGAGCTCCGCATCCATCGGGCCAGGATCGAGTTAAGGCGGAAGGTAGGCAAAGGACAACTCCGGGTGTTGCTTTATGCTTTAACAAATACGTTAAGGAAGCCTTTTTTAGATGTGGGAATTTTAGATTCGTCTCGTACGACGCATTAAGGTTTTTCTGTTTCACTGCGATCAACGGCCCATGGCCATCCCAATGCCCATTCCTCAGCCCCGGATTCAGAAGGGATTCGCAACAATGCCCCGCAGATCAATCTCTACGCTCATGACCTCGGTGATCCTTGCTTGCACCATGGGTATCGGACTGTCCGCCACAGGGGCATCGGCGGCAGAGCCGGTGCGCATCGCCGTGGAGGGCGCCTTTCCGCCGTTCAACTATCTCGATTCCAACCAGAAGCTTCAGGGCTTCGACGTCGAGATTGCGGACGCCTTGTGCAAGGCGGCGTCGATCCAGTGTGAATTTGTTGTCGAGGAATGGGACAGCATGATCCCCGACCTGCTGGCCGACAAATACGACGTGATCGTCTCCTCGATGTCGATGAGCCAGGAGCGCCGGCAGAAGGTCGCCTTTACCGCACGCTACTATGACAGCCCTTCCGTTCTGGTCCGGCGCAAGGATGATCCGGTGAAGGGTGTGGCAAAGGGCGACTGGCATGGCGTCAAGCTCGGCGTCACGCTGTCGACCGCGCAGGCTGCCTATGCCCAGGAGAAATACGAGGGCGCCAAGATCACCGTATTCGACAAATCGCCCGAACTCTATCAGGGCCTGGAAGACGGCAGCGTCGACATCATCCTCGAAGACAAGCTGGCGATCTACGACTGGCTGGCCAATACCAAGGCCGGCCAATGCTGCGATTTCGACGGCGGCGACATCAAGGATCCCGTCTATTTCGGCGAGGGCGCCGGCATCGCGCTGCGCAAGGAGGATACCGCGCTGCTCAGCCAGTTGAATGCAGCCCTGAGCCAGATCCAGTCCGACGGCACCTATGACCGGATCAACGCGAAGTATTTCCCGTTCAGCATCCGCTGATGGGGGCGCGGCCGGCTCTATTGCAGTCCGGCTGGCAATCCTCCATCCTGGCAGATACCGGCGCGGAGCACTGTCGCCGGGCTCCTCATGAAGGTGGATATGAGAGGCGACGTCTCCAGGGTGGTTCCGGAATTCTTCGATCGCGATGCCGTCGCGGTCGCCGCCGACCTGATCGGCACGCAACTGACGGTGAACGGCGTCGGCGGCGTGATCGTCGAGACGGAGGCCTATACGCCCGATGATCCGGCATCGCACAGCTTTCGCGGCCAGACGCCGCGCAACGCGGCGATGTTCGGTATCCCGGCGCATGCCTATGTCTACCGCTCCTACGGCATCCACTGGTGCCTCAACTTCGTCTGTCGGCCCGGCAGCGCGGTGCTGATCCGGGCGCTGGAGCCAAGGGTGGGGCTGGAGGTCATGCGCGAGCGCCGCGGCGTCGAAAACGCCCGTCTACTGTGCGCGGGCCCGGGACGGCTTTGCCAGGCGCTTGCCGTGACGGCAGACCTCGACGGCCGGTCGCTCGATGCCGAACCCTTCGCACTGGATTTCGACACGGATACCATAGCCGTTATCCGCGGGACGCGGATCGGGCTGACAAAGGCTGTCGACATGGACTGGCGTTTCGGCCTTCAGGGCTCGCCTTTTCTAAGCCGGAAGTTCTAGCGCGCGACCGACGGCGTGATCGGGACGGAACGGATGCGTGTGCTCCGGGCCTTCCGATGTTCGTCCGCTGCCGTCATTCCGCGGCCTCGTCGTGACGCGGAGAACCCTGGCGGCGATGCTGGCCGGCAAGCGGCGAGATCTCTTCCATCGGAAAGGCGTCGACGGCGATCACCGTCATCGCCGTTGCCTGTGCTGCCTGCAACGCGGCGAATTCGGCTTCGGTGATGATGCGAGCCGCCACGGCTTCCTCTGGATCGCGGATCTTTGCCTGCCGCATCTTCGCTTCGATCGGCGCTACCGCCGTGACGAGGGTGAAGGCGGTTTCCAGATCCTGGACCGGATGCGCGTCGCGGCCCTCGCCGAGATAGAGATCGGGCGTCAGCCGGTCGCGCTGCGCGGATGGCTCCAACAGGATGGCGGCAACTTCAGACGTCAGTTTGTCGGAGGGACGGGTGTGCCGGAGGCCGGCGGGAAAAGCGATGCACCGGACGAGGATGGCGGCCCAGCGCGACGGAAGATTGTCGAGCACGCCGTCGAAAGCGATCGCGATCCGCTCCAGCCCCTGGATCATCAGATAGTCAACGATCGGCAGGTCTTCGGCCTGCCGGCCCTCGTCCTCGTAGCGTTTCAGGACGGCACCGAGCAGATAGAGTTCGGAGAGGATGTCGCCCATGCGCGCCGACAGCATTTCCCGCCGCTTCAGCTGGCCACCGAGGGTGAGCAGCGCCATGTCGGACAACAGCGCGAAGGCGGCCGAGAAGCGGGATAGCTGGCGCCAGTGATGGGGGAGGGCAGCGGCATCGGGTGCCGGGCCGACCCGGCCGCCGCTCCAGCCCCGGCCGAGGGCCTTGAACAGCGTCCGGATGGTGTGGCCCGCATGCGCCCAGAAATTGCGATCAAATGCGTCGAGCCCCGCCTTGGTGTCGGGGTGCGACAGAGCCGTCAGTTCCTTCAGCATATAGGGATGCGAGCGGATCGCGCCCTGGCCGAAGATCATCAGATTGCGCGTCAGGATATTGGCGCCTTCCACCGTGATCCCGACCGGGACGGAGCGGTGCTGGCCGCCAAGATAGTTCTTCGGCCCGTCGATGATCCCCTTGCCGCCATGAATATCCATGGCCTTCTCGACGGATTTCCGCATCCGCTCTGTCGCATGATATTTCATGATCGCCGAAATGACCGAGGGCCTGTGGCCCTCGTCGAGGGCTGCGAGCGTCAGGCGGCGCGCAGCGTCGATCAGATAGGCGTTGGCGGCAAGGTCGGCCAACTGTTCGCGCACGCCCTCGAATTCGCCGATCGCCACGTTGAACTGGCGGCGGATCCGGGCATAGGCACCGCTGGTGCGAGCACACATGGCTGCGGCCCCTGCCGATTGCGAGGGCAACGAGATGCTGCGTCCGGCGGCAAGCGCCGTCATCAGCATCTTCCAGCCCTGGCCGATCTGCTGCTGGCCGCCCAGGATCCAGTCGAGCGGGATGAACACGTCCTCGCCGTAAAGTGGGCCGTTCTGGAAATGGGTGAATTGCGGCACGTGGCGTTCGCCATGGCGCACACCCGGCGTCGAGGTCGGGATCAGCGCCACGGTGATGCCGCGTTCGACACCTCCGCCGAGCAGGTCGTCCGGATCGGAAAGCTTGAAGGCAAGCCCCATGACGGTCGCGACCGGGCCGAGCGTGATGTAGCGCTTGTGAAAATTGAGCCGGATGCCGAGCGTGCGGCGGCCTTCGAATTCGCCTTCCTCGATCACGCCCGTGTCGGTCATCGAGGCGGCGTCGGAGCCGGCATGCTCGGAGGTCAGGCCGAAGCAGGGGATTTCGCGACCATCCGCCAGCTGCGGCAGCCAGTGGTTCTTCTGTTCGTCGGTCCCGAAATGCAAAAGCAACTCGCCCGGTCCCAGTGAATTCGGCACCATGACGGTGACGCCGGCCACCACGCTTGCGGTCGACACCTTGCGCACCACCTCCGAATGCATGGTGTTGGAAAAGCCGAGCCCGCCGAATTCCTGCGGGATGATCATGCCGAAGAAACGCTCGTCGCGCAGGAAGCGCCAGACCTCCGGCGGCAGGTCGCGGTCCTCCCAGGCGATCTTCCACTCGTCGATCATGGTGCACAGGTGGTGCACGGGACCGTCCATGAAAGCCTGTTCGCGCTCGCTCAGGCGCGCCGGCGGCATGGCGACGAGACTGTCCCAGTTCGGATCGCCGCTGAAAAGCTCACCATCCCACCACACCGTGCCGGCGCCGATCGCTTCCTGCTCTGTCTCTGAGATCGGCGGCATGACCTTGGTGGCCCAGCCGAAAATGGGCTTGGTCAGATAGTCGCGGCGGACTGTACGAAGACTCATGTTTGCACCCCCGGTTAATGCAGAAAATGGTCCCGGCACCGGTTTGTTCCATGCTGCGGTGAAGATCGTGATGGGTGAGGACGGATCAACCGTGCCCTATTGCGCGTTTGCCAGTACGACCCGGATACGGCAACCCGTGGCGATATCGTCTACAGTCGCGCAGCCGCCGTGATGGCGTGCCACGTCGCTGACGATGGCAAGACCAAGCCCGCATCCGACGGCGCTTTCCGGGGCAAGCCGATAGAAGCGATCGAAGACGCGCTTGTGCGCGTGCTGTGATATGCCGGGGCCATTGTCCTCGACGCTCAGTTCCACCCGATCGGCGTGGAATGTGAGCGCCACCTCGATCATCGGATGGTCGGGGTTTCCGTATTTTTCGGCATTTTCCAGCAAGTTCAGGATCGCTTCCCGTAGCAGCGTTGCATCGCCCGTAAAGGGGCGCGGCCGGCCCTCGGAGCTAAAGCGTACGTCTATGCCTTTCGGGAGGACGCGCTCTGCAAAGCTGCGTGTCGTGTCGGCGACCAGGGCCTCGAGGTCGAAAGTGCCCGACAGGCTCCTGAGATTGCGACCGCGCACCCGTTCCATCGACAGCAGCTGGTGCGTCAGCCGACCCGCCCGCCTTGCGGCCAGGGCCACCTCGGTGACGCGTTCACGCAGCGACGCCTCGTTGCGCGCCGTCAGTGCCGCCTCGGCCTGGGCCTGGATGCCGGCGACCGGGGTACGCATCTGGTGGGCGGCGTCGGAGATGAAGGCGTCGCGGATGGCGAAGGCTTCGGTGAGGCGCGAAAACAGCGAATTCATTGCCGAGACCACCGTGCCGATTTCCGCCGGCACGATGCGGCTGATCGGCTGCAGGTCCTCCGGCGTGCGGCTGGAAATGTCGGCTTCCAGTTCTTCGAGAGGCCGCAGGCCGCGGCGAATGCCGAACCAAACCGCGATCGCGGCGACCAGGACCAGCATGGCGAAATAGGCCGCCGACGAGGATAGCAGGCTGAAGCTCAGCTGCTGGCGCTGGTTGATCGTCTGCCAGACCTCCATGGTCACCAGGCCGCTGTCGGGCAGGTCCCGGACATATTCGGTCATGTAGAGGGCGCGCACGGGCTTGCCCATATAGACGGCGTCGAAATAGGCGGGCTTGCCGAGCTCGTTGTGGAGACCGTCGGGCAGGGGAGGCGCGTTCGAATATCCGGTGACATAGGCCCCATCGGGGCCGGTGAGGTGATAGTAGACCGTGTCACCGAGCGATCTGGCCAGGGCGTCGAGCACCGTCTTGGTCAACAGGTCGCCCTCGTTGATCGTGACGTCGCGCGAAATTGTCAGGGCGACTGTCAGCAGGGCGTTGTCGTAGAGCTGGCGCGACAGCAGCGTGAACTGGCCGTAGCGGACGACCGAAGAGACACAGGCGACGACGACCAGCGGTCCGACGATCATCAGGAAAAGTCGTCCTCTGAGCGATGTCGGTCTCAATTGTCCTCCCCGTCGAGCATGTAGCCGAGGCCGCGCGCGGTGTGGATATGCACCCCGGTGCCCTCCAGCTTGCGCCGCAACCGCGATACCAGAAGCTCGATCGCATTCGCCTCTACCTCGGCGCCTGTTCCATAGAGGGTATCTGATATCATCGTTTTCGACACTATACGCGCCCGATGTTCGAGCAGGCATTCGAAAAGTGCGAGCTCGCGGCGCGGCAGTTCGATCGCGCCGGCGACGGTCATCAACTGGCGCTGGCCACGGTGAAAGGTCAGATTGCCGAGCGTTTCGGTCGGAGCGTCCATGGATGGGCGGCGGCGGCCGAGCGCGCGCAGCCGCGCAATCAGCTCTTCCATCTCGAAGGGCTTGACCAGATAGTCGTCCGCGCCGGCGTCCAGCCCCTCGACCCGCTGCGACGTGGCGCCCCTGGCCGTCAGGATCAGGATCGGCGTCGCATCATGCCGCCGGCGCAATGCCCGGACGATCTCCAGCCCGCTCTGGCCCGGCAGATTGATGTCGATCACCGCGACGTCGGGCCGCGATTGGCGCAGGAAGCTTTCGCCGGCAAGCCCGTCGGCCAGCCAGTCGACTCCGAAGCCCTGGTCCTGCAGGGCGCCCTTGACGGCCCTTGCAAGCGTTTCATTGTCCTCGATGATGACGATGCGCATAGGATTTCCCGGACTGGAGCGTTAAATTCACGGAACGGACTTTATTCAGGCTTTCGAAAGACGTAGCTTCCCCCGATCCCGGTGGAGCGCCCTTGGCGTTGTCTCGCCGGGGCGTTGTTCTGGGAGGGCAACATGAGGGAGACCACTGCCAGGGGCCGCCGCATGGCGCCTCTGATCCTTTCGATCGGTTTCGCCGTCGCCGGTCCGGCGGCGAGCGCGCAGGCGATGGCCGATTTCACCGGCAAGACGATCACCTGGACGGTTCCCTTTCCGCCAGGAGGTGGCTCGGGTGTCATCGCCCAGTTCCTGTCTCCGCTGCTGACCAAATATCTGCCGGGCCATCCCGATGTCGATATCGACTATGAGCCGGGCAGCGGCTCGATCAAGGGGACGAACCAGTTTGCCGCCCGCGCAAAGCCCAACGGCCTCAACCTGCTGATCACCACCGCCTCCACCCAGTTTGCCTATCTGCTCGGCGATCCCCGGGTCCGCTACGATTACAAGGACTGGCGCATCCTGATGGCGATGCCGACCAACGGGGTCGTCTATGCTGCGCCGGATCTTGGCGTCACTTCCGCCAATCTCGCCGATCTGGCGAAGCACAGGCTGACCTTTGGCAATCTCGGCGCCACCTCGCTCGATCTCGTGCCCTTGCTCGGGTTCAGGCTGCTCGGGCTGAATGTCCAGCACGTGTTCGGCTACAAGGGAAGGGCCGACACGCGGCTGGCCTTTTCCCACGGGGATGTCGACATAGACTACCAGACGACGGCCGCCTATCTCAATGCCACGCCACCCCTGGTCGATGCGCCGGATGCGGTGCCGCTGTTCACCTGGGGCGTAGTCGACGACAAGGGCAATCTTGCCCGCGATCCAACCTTTCCAGACCTGCCGGATTTCGACGAGGTCTATCGGACGATCAAGGGCCATGCGCCTGAGGGCGCGGAATATGAGGCCTATTTCGCCATCTTCGCCGCCGGCTTTCCGGCCCAGAAAATGGTCTTCGTGCCGAAAGACACGCCGGATGACGTGGTCAAGGCCTATGAGGACGCCTTCTCTGCCATCCGGCAGGACCCCGACTATCAGTCGCAGGTGGAATCGATCCTCGGGAACTACAAGCTGGCCGTCGGCCCGGCGGCCGAAACCCTGTTTGCCAAGGGCACGACGATCTCGAAGGAAGGCCGGGCCATGGTGACGAGCATGCTCGCCCGCGAATTCGGGGTGAAGCTCGGCGAATGACCGCCGTGCCGTGCCGACGAAACGGGACTGCGCCAAGGTCGACATCGTGCGGGCGCCGTTATGCTCAGCCGGTCAGCGTGTAGAGATATTCGGTGAGCCAGGTGTCGACGACGCCCTGCGGCACCGGAATGTAGAAGACGGTGGCAAACAGCACCGACAGAGCCAGAGCAAAGACCACCGCGCCGAAAAAGCCCACGATCGGCCGGCCCATTTTCAAAAGCCAGAACGAGATCGTCATCGCAAGGATGGTCGACACGAGAAAACCCGCGATCGGCAAGGCGACGGGATAGCAGACCCACAGTAGGCAGAAGCTCAGGAGCCTGGTCAATTCGGGCCCGCGGGCAGTCGCCAGATGGGCAGCATCCGCGGATGCCACGATCGGCTGGCGCCATATCGCGGTGACCGCGAACGTGCCGAGCGAACCGACGAGCACCAGTACCACCAGCACCATCGGATAGACCATCGCCATGCCGGTGATGTCGAGCGCCTGGTAGCCGAGGATCGCCGCAAAGATTGCAAAGGCGAGATAAGAGATAAGTTTGAAGGCCAGCATGGTTGTGCATCCCTTGGAACAGATTGTTGGCTGTCGACGCGCTTCGTCGCCGAGGCCAAAGCGCGCCGCGATTGCCCTAGCCATGGGCCGGCACGGTCTCGTCTACCTCCAGCGGCGGCTTGCGGCGCAGCAGTCTGAAGGCCACCATGCCGATGGAGACCAGCAGGAAACCATCGGTGATCGGCCTTGCCAGCACGTCGATGACTGAACTGTAGGAGGTCGCGAGCACCACCGCCTGCTGTTCGAACAGCGGCCCGAGGATGATCGCCATGACCACCGGCAGGATCGAGATCCTGAGGGCCTGAAACCAGAGTGCGAAGACGGTGGCGCCAAGCATGACGAACACGTCAAACAGGCTGTTCTCGATCGAATAGGAGCCGAGCAGCGAGAAGACTGCGACGAAGGTGGCGATCACGCTTTTCGGTACCTTCAGCACCGCTGCGCAATAGCGCACGCCGAACAGACCGAAGAACAGCATGAACAGGTTGAGGATCAGAAAGCCCCAGAAGAAGGTATAGACCAGCGCCGTCTGATTGACGAACAGCATCGGCCCCGGCTGCAACCCGTGCAGGGTCAGCGAGCCGATGAACACGGCTGCGGCCCCGCTGCCGGGAATGCCGAGTGAGATCAGCGGGATCAGTGATCCGCCGACATTGGCACTGATCGAGGCTTCCGAGGCGATCAGGCCGGAGATCGAGCCCTCGCCGAACTTCTCGCCGCGGCGGTTGAAGCGTCGCTCGACGGCGTGGGCGATGAAAGGCGTTTCGACAGGTCCAAGCGCCGGCAGGATGCCGAGAAACACGCCGAGCACCGATGAGCGCAGATAGGTGCCGATCCGGTTGCCGAGCGTGCGCACCAGGACGCCGTGGTCGCTGCTGCCTTCGAACGACACCGGTCCCGCCGGATCGCCGCGCAGGCTGTCGAGCGCCAGCACCACCGCCTGGGTCATGCAGAAGAAGCCGATGAGCACGGCCACCATGTTGAAGCCGGACATCAGGTCTGTGACGCCGAAGGTGAAGCGGGGAGTGCCGACCACCGGGTCGAGGCCGATGGTGACGATCAGCAGTCCGACCACGCAGCCGAATAGATTGCCGACCAGCGGGGTTTCCAGCATGACGATGACGATGGTGAAGCTGAAGATCAGGAGCGCGCAATATTCCGGCGATCCGAAGGTCAGCGCCAGCCTGGACAGCACCGGTGTCAGGAACAGGACGGCGATGGCGGAGATCACCCCGCCGACGCCGGAGCTCAGGGCCGCAAGTCCGAGCGCGAAGGGCGCCTTGCCTTGGCGCGCCAGGGCATGACCCTCCCAGCCGGTGACGATCGAGGCCGGCGTGCCCGGAACGTTGAGCAGGATGGCGGAGATGCTGCCACCGAAAATGCCGCCGGCATAGATGCCGCCGAGCATGATCATGCCGTGCTCCGGGCTCATCAGGAATGTCACCGGCACGAAAAGAGCAATGCCGAGCGTCGCGGTCAGGCCGGGGATCGCACCGAAGATGATGCCGATGATCACCCCGATGATCTCGACCGCAAGGCTCCACGGTGCCACCGCGTTCAGAAAGCCTTCGAGCATGATCGTTCTTCCTCCAAATTCATATTCGAGATAAAAAACCCGTGCCGGCGCGTGCGGAACCTCACCGACGCGCGCCGCGTACCGAGCGGGACCGCACCGGTGCGCCGGCGCGGTCGTCACAGATCTATGGGGCGTCGGATTGCGCTATTTGGCGGTCGCGTAATAGTTCTTCACGGCCGTGAACGAGACGTCGTAGCGCTTCTGTTCCTGCTGAGCGGTCAGCGGCATCAATTCTATGCCGACCTTTTCGAAAGCCTCGCGGCTTTCCTTGTCGTGCAGGGCGTCCTGAATGATCGCGCTCAGATAGGCCTTGATGTCGTCCGGAACCTTCGGATTGACGGCGACCAGCCGGTCGGCGCCCCAGATGCCCGATTCCATCTTGATGCCCACATCCTTCATCGTCGGGACATCGGGGATGGCCGAAAGCGGCGTGTTATCGGCAACAGCAAGCGGTATCATGTCGCCCGCATCGACATATTGCGCGACTTCGTCATAGTAGTTGGCAGCGATATCGATATTGCCGCCGAGCAGGGCAATTGCAGCCGGCTTGCCGCCCTGGAACGGGACGATCGTAAACTTTGCGCCGGTTTCCCGCTGGACGATACGGGTTGCGATGTCGAAGGCGCCGTTTGGAATGACGCCGACTTTCAGCTCGCCCGGATGGGCTTTGGCATATTCGATGATCTGCTTGAAATCCATCTTGCCGATTTTTGACTTGGCATTGGAGAGCCAGACCGTCGGGGCGAAGGTAATGCCGGCGATGGGCTGCAGGTCATCCGCGCCGAACGGTGCCTTGCCGCCTTCGACGCTGATTGCCATGGTCGGGTTGGACATCACGTCGATGGTGTATCCGTCGGGCTTGGCCTGCTTGGCCACATAGGCGTTGCCGACAACGCTGCCGCCGCCGGCGCGGTTCTCGACGCGGAACTGGAGATTGGTCATCCGCTGCAACTGGGTTGCCAGCGTTCGCGCCGTCAGATCGACACCGCCACCCGGCGGGTAGGGAACGACGAAATTGATCGGACGCGTCGGATAATGGGCCGGCTTGTCTGCTGCCTGGGCAGCGGCAGCAACGGCAACGCTGGCAAGCGCCGTTGCGCACAGCAATAGAATGGATGTGGATCTGGGCATCTGAGCTCCTCCCGAAGTGACTGGACATGGTCGCCCGGCAAAGCACCGAACATCGTCTCCTCCCGACGACCGTTTTCGCCGCGCAGACTTCGCATCTCCTCAGAAACGTCCGCGCCTCGAATGTCCAATCCCTAGCACCGCCACCTGTCCGAACCCTGTCCGATTGGCTGTCTCATGTTGAATGGCCTTTTCAACCGCTGTCGTCGATATCGGTAACTGATCGCCGATCGGTGTCCGAACCACCGGTTCGCGGCAGCTTTCTGAGCGGCAAACGCCCTGCGGATGCGGTCATGGGCGCAATCTGCGACAGATCCCGTGTGGGCGACAAGGTACGGTCAATCCTCGGCCACGACTTGAGGGGGGCAGGGGAGGCCGCGCTTCGGTTTCGCATTGCCGAAATTCGTCCTTCGATAGATCCGCCTCCGGTCTCAGGGCCGGCTTGCCAGCATGATCGCCTCGGCAACCTCGTCATAGCGGTCCTTCAGTGTCGATGTCGCGACGCGGATATGCGGGTCGGGCAGGGTGGTGAACTTTGCGCCGGGGTGGACCGCGATGTTGCGCGCGGCGAGCGTCACCATGGCGAAGGCTTCATTCTCCACCGGGACCCAGCAGCACAATCCGCCGCCTTGGCCGATATCGATGCCGTGAGCGGCGAGAGCCGTTTCCAGCCGGTCGCGCCGCTGTTGATAGATCTGGCGGCTGCGGTCCAGGAGGTCGCGGGTTTCCGGATCCCGGATCAGATAGGCCGTCGCGGCCTGGAGAACGCGGCTGGTCCAGCCGGCGGAGAAGCTGCGGAAGGACTGGATCTGGTCGGTGATTGCCTGCGTGCTCGACAGCACGGCCAGGCGAAGATCCGGGCCGTGGCTCTTCGAAAAGGACAGCACGTGGATGGTGCGGTCGGGGAAACGGACGCCGAGGCTCTGACGCGGCGCGGGCGAAACGTCACCGACACCGTCGTCCTCGATGATCAGCGCGTCGCTGCCAGACAGCAGGTCGCCAAGGGCCGCAAGCCGCAGGGACGAGACCGTGCGGCCGCAGACGGAATGCAGGCGCGGCTGGAAGAGGAAGGCTGCCGGCCGTTTCTCCAGCGCTGCGGCGAGCGAAGCGGGAAGGGGACCCTCCGCGTCGCATTCGACGGGGACGATGTTGACGCCGCGATCCTCAAGAATGTCGAGCAGACGCATCGCCGTCGGCCGCTCGATGGCGATGGTCGAACCCGGCAGGACCAGCGCATGGATCACCGCATAGATGCCGTTATAGCCACCATTGGTGGTCAGGAAGGCTTCCGCCGCATAAGGCCATTCGGGCCGGATCGCCGCCTCCAGCTCGGGGATGATGCGGCTTCTGGTGTAGCTGTTGAGGCTGCTCGGACTGGCCGCATGGGCAAGCGCCGCATCCAGCCGCGGCAACAGGTCGACATCGGGCACGCCCTGCGACAGATCGAGGACATCGGCACTGTAATTGCCGGCGCTGGCCAGGCGTTCCGGCTTGGCGATGAAGCGGTCGCCGGAGATCCAGGTGCCGTTTCGGCCGCGGCCGGAGAGGATTTTCTGCCGCCGTAGTTCGCTCCAGGCCTCCGATATCGTCGCCGGGCTGACGCCCATCTCGTAGGCAATGTCGCGAATGGATGGCATGCGCGTGCCAACCGGCAGCAGGCCGGAGCGGATCAGGGCGCTGGTTTCGATGGAGATTCCCTGAATGCTCTTATTGCTTATTTTTGCGGCAAACCATCTGGCGTCGATCTCGGTGGTCAATTTTTAATCCCTTTAAATGTTCAATAACGTAATAGCATTTGTCATTTTGAAATTGAACTTTTAGCGTCTGCCTATCACAGTTTATTTCGGATGCCACTGGAAATGCCAATTACCCTTCGTATCGCCGTCCGTGATTGGGACTACATCACCCCGCTCGTGCTTGGAGAGGTCGTATCCGACCGCCTGCAACTGGTTGTCGACCGGGTCGGCACGCTGGTCTCTCATGTCGGCAAGAGCGACTACGACGCTGCCGAAACCTCGTTCAGCCGCTACACCCAGCTGTGCCATGATGGCGACAACTCCATCGTCGGCATTCCGAATTTCATCATGCGCGGTTTTCGCCATCGCTGCATCATCACCCGCAAGGACAGCGATATCCGCACCCTGGCCGATCTGAAGGGCAAGAAGATCGGCGTCACCGGCTGGCGCGACAGTGGCAATACCTGGACGCGGGCGGCGGTGCGCCGCGAGGGCGTCGGCGTCGAGGATGCCTTCTGGTATGCCGGCCGTCTGACCGAGGCCCATCCGATTACCGACCGTCTTGACGGCTTCGGCCGGCCGGGACGCATCGAGGCCTGCCCTAACGAGCGTCCTATGGTCGACCTGCTGGCAGAGGGCTTCCTCGACGCGGTCTTCACCCCGTTCATGCCCAAGGGCTTCTTCGACAAGACCTCGCAATTCCGGCAGGTTCTTCCCGACTACCGGTCCGCAGAAGTTGATTACTTTAGCAGTGTTGGATATGTGCCCGGCATGCATATCATCTCGTTCAAGGCGGCCGTAGTCGACGAACATCCCTGGGTGATGGAGGAGGTGAGCCGGATGATCGACGAGAGCCAGAGCATCTGGCTGGAAAAGCGCGAGAAATATGCCGACACCACGCCCTGGATGATCGATGAGCTGCGCCGCTGCGCGGCCGATCTTGACGCGGACTGGAAGGACAGCGGCATCGCTGCCAATCGCCGGATGATCGAGGATTTCGCCGAAGAGCTCTTCGAGCAGAAGATCATGCCACGGCGCCTGACGGTTGCCGAACTTTTCCCGCGGTTTGCCTGAGGGCATCCGCGAATTCGCCTGCGCGCGAGCATTCGACCAGAAACTGAAAACCAAACTTGAGGGAATGACCGAATGAATATCAAGATGATCGCATCCACCGCCCTGGCCTGCTTCATGGCAGCGGGCGCCGTTCATGCCGAAGATGCGCTTCCGACGCTGAAGAAGGATGACGCGCTGTTTGCCCGGCTGCCGGAAGCCATTCAGAAATCCGGCACGATGATCTCGGTCAACAATGGTTCGTTTCCGCCCTATGAGATCGTCGAAGGCACCAAGATGAGCGGCGCCAGCGCCGATCTGACGGACGCCCTCGGGCAGGTTCTCGGTGTCAAGATCGAACACCAGACCGTCGGCGGCCTTCCGGCCCTGCTGGCCGGCATAAATGCGGGACGCTACCAGTTCGCCTTCGGTCCCGTCGGCGACTTCAAGAGCCGCGAAGAGGCAAACGACTTCGTCGACTGGGTTCAGGAATTCGTGGTCTTTGCCGTCCACAAGGGCAATCCGAAGGGCATCACCTCGCTCGACACGGCCTGCGGTAGCCGTATTGCGGTGATGGCCGGCGGTTCCGCCGAGCGCGTGATCCAGGCCCAGAGCGAGACCTGCAAGACCAACGGCAAGGATCCGGTCGAGGTGCAGTCCTATACCGACCAGCCGAGCTCGATCCTGGCCGTGCGCTCCAAGCGCGCCGACGCCTTCTTCTCGTCGCAGGCGCCACTCACCTATTTCGTCAGCCAGGCCAATGGCCAGCTCGAACTCTCCGGCGTCGGCCAGAAGAACGGGTTCCAGGATCTGTTCCAGGGCGCGGTCGTCCCGAAGGGCTCGCCGCTTGCCGAAGTGCTGAAGGATGGCGTCAAGGAACTGATCGACAACGGCACTTATGCGGTCGTCATGAAGAAGTGGGGCCTTGAGAACAACATGATCAAGGAACCCGGCATCAATCTCGGCGGGGTTCTGCCGAAATGAGTGAAGCGACCACGCTTTCCGCATCGCCTTCGGGCGATGCGGTCGACCGCGATGTCGCCAACGCCCACACACCGTTTCCGGTCGGGCGTCTGGCGCTCTGGCTGATCGTCATCCTGATCGCCCTGGACTTCGCCTGGATCGTCGCCAACAACGAGAACTTCGGTTGGCCGGTCGTGGCGCAGTATTTCTTCGATCCGACGGTGATGCAGGGCCTGACCGTCAGTCTCGGCCTGACCGTGGTCGCCATGGCGATCGGCGTTGCCATCGGTCTGATCCTGGCCATTGCGCGTCTGTCGGGCGATGGCCTGGCGAAGTCGCTCGCCGGTCTCTACATCTGGTTCTTCCGCGGCACACCGCTTTTGGTGCAGCTGATCTTCTGGTACAACATGTCGACGCTGTTCCCGTCGCTGTCGATTGCCATTCCCTTTGGCCCGACGCTCGCCAGCTGGGACACCAATTCCGTCATCACCCCGATGACCGCGGCGATCGCCGGACTTGCGCTCAACGAAGCCGCCTATATGGCCGAAATCATTCGTGCCGGCCTGCTGTCGGTCGAGCGCGGGCAGTCCGAAACGGCCGAAGCCTTCGGCATGACCCGGCTGCGAGCCCTGTGGCGCATCGTCATCCCGCAGGCCATGCGCGCCATCGTCCCGCCGACAGGCAACCAGCTGATCAGCATGATCAAGGCCACCTCTCTGGTCAGCGTGATCGCCATGGCCGACCTGCTCTATTCGGTCCAGTCGATCTACAACCGGACGTTCGAGATCGTGCCGATGCTGATGGTGGCCGTCATCTGGTATCTGTTGATCACCTCCGTGCTGAATATCGGCCAGAGCTATATCGAACGGTACTACAGCCGTGGCGACCGCCGTTCGGGCGCTGGCGCAGTCCAGGCCGCTGCGGCTCCGGCCCTTGCCGAGGAGGCGTCCCACTGATGCAAAGCGCAAGCCCCCAGGCGCCGCTCGTGCGCGCCCGCAATGTCCACAAGTCGTTCGACCAGCTCGAAGTGCTCAAGGGGATCGACCTGGATGTTGCTCCCGGAGAAGTCGTCGTCATCCTCGGTCCCTCCGGTTCCGGCAAGTCGACTTTTCTTCGCTGCATCAATCATCTGGAAAATATCCAGAAGGGATCGATCGAGGTGGCCGGCGAACAGATCGGCTTCAAGCCGAGCAGAGGCCGTCTCGTGCGGCTTTCCAACAATGCGATTGCGCGCCAGCGGCGCAGGATCGGCATGGTGTTCCAGCAGTTCAATCTCTATCCGCACATGACGGTGCTGCAGAACATCATCGAGGCACCGGTCGGCGTCCACGGACGCAACCGGCAGGAGGCGATCGCCGAAGCGAAGGCGCTTCTGGCGCGCGTCGGACTTTCGGACAAGGCTGACAGCTATCCGCGGCAATTGTCCGGTGGCCAGCAGCAGCGCGTGGCGATTGCCCGTGCCCTGGCCATCCAGCCGCAGCTGATCCTGTTCGACGAGCCGACATCTGCGCTCGATCCGGAACTCGTCGGCGAAGTGCTGTCGACGATGAAGGACCTGGCGCAGCAGGGACTGACGATGATCGTCGTGACCCACGAGATCGGCTTTGCCCGCGAGGCGGCGGATCGCGTCGTCTTCATGGACGGCGGACACGTGGTCGAGATGGGCAAGCCCGAAGAGGTCATCGGCAATCCGCAACACCCGCGGACCCAGGCCTTTCTGTCACGCTTCCTCTAGCCAAAGCACTCCCAAGGCGACCGTAGTCGTCCCCAACTGCGCCGGCCTTTGAAGGCAAGGGTCGGCGCATTTTTCTCCCCGGTGCCAACATTTTCGGTTTGATCCCATGCTTCAAGACAATGCATTCGCCCGCCTATCCGATTTCGACGACAAGAAGGCCGAACTGACGGCCATCCGCCGCCATCTGCACGCCCATCCCGAGCTCTCCCATCAGGAGACCGAGACCGCCCGCTTCGTTGCCGACAAGCTGAAGGCCTGGGGCTATGAGGTGACCGAGGGGGTTGGCGGACACGGCGTGGTCGCGCGCCTGAAGGTCGGCGATGGCCGGAAGAGCGTTGCCATCCGCGCCGACATGGATGCGCTGCCGATCCAGGAACAGACCGGCGCCGACTATTCAAGCACGACCTCCGGTGTCATGCATGCCTGCGGGCACGACGGCCACACCACCGTTCTTTTGGGCGCTGCCGAATATCTGGCGCGCACCCGGCGTTTCAACGGCACGCTGACGCTGATCTTCCAGCCGGCCGAGGAAGCCGGTGCCACCTCCGGTGCGCAGAAGATGATCGCCGACGGGTTGTTCGAGCGTTTCCCCTTCGACGCGATCTTCGGCCTGCACAATCATCCGGGTGCCTCGGAAGGCACGATCCTGACGCGGGCCGGCCCGATCATGGCGGCGTCCGACACGATCGAGATCACCATCAAGGGCAAGGGCGGCCACGCGTCGCGTCCGCATCTGACGATCGATCCGATCCTGGTGGCCTGCAATCTCGTCGTTTCGCTGCAGGCGGTCGTCTCCCGCTACATCGATCCGACCCAGACGGCGGTCGTCACCGTCGGCACGATTCATGCCGGGGAAGCGGTCAACGTCATTCCGGAATCCGCCAGGCTTGCGATCACCGTACGCACCTTCGACAAGCAGGTGCGGGACGCGGCCAAGGCCCGGATCATCGCGCTGACCAATGCGATCGCAGAGGGCCATGGTGCCGCCGCCGAGATCCACTTCGATCCCGGCCATCCGGTCGTCACCAATTCCGAGGCCGAGACGGCGTTTGCTCGCACGGTGGCCGAAGAGCTGATCGGGGCGGAAAACGTCTCGACCTGCAGCCTGATCCCGGGCAGCGAGGATTTTGCCTATTTTCTCGAGCACAAGCCCGGGTCCTTCCTGCGTCTGGGCAACGGCGTCAAATCGGCAATCTTGCACAGCGACAAGTATGATTTTGCCGACGACAGCCTGACCGTCGGCGCAGCCCTCTGGGCCCGCCTGGCGGAGCGCTACCTGCACGACTGAGAGCCTTGCGACGTCAATGCTGAAGCCATAGCGAAACCGCCATCTCTCTGCGGCCGACGGCCAAAGGTTTGGGCTTGTGTGTGGAGCCGTTGCGACCCTGCTGCGTCTCGGCGCGCGCCTCTGCCGGGCGCTTGCCGCGCCAGCGGGTGCAAGGCTCTGTCTACATTGAATAGAGGCGGAGAATAATTGCCTTTAGCCGTTCGGACACAGGGGCCGCTGGCGGCGCCTACCGGAAGTTGGAACTGCGCAAAGTTCCATAATGTGTATTACGCGATCCTTTTGTGTAGCGGGGGTGGGTTCAAGGATGAAGTGCGACTTGCGAATGACACCAATGGGTTGTCACTCGCAAGGAGAATGCAATGGAACGTACCTACTCCCACATTGACCTCGATGAACGTCGCAAGATTGCCCGATGGAGAACAGCTGGCTTAAGTGTCGAGGTGATCGCCGAGAAGCTTGGTCGACATCGCTCGACGATCTTTCGAGAGATCAAGCGCAACATGTTCGTCGACAAGCTCGTACCTGATCTCAGTGGCTACTATTGCGTCACAGCGCACGACATGGCTTGCTCGCGACGGGCCAAGCTCCGGAAGCTGGTTCGCTTCGCGAATGTGAGGCAGTCTGTTGTCGACCGGATCAAGCACGGTTGGTCACCACAGCAGATCGCCGGAAGGATGCGTCTGGAGCGGCATCCGATCTCGGTCAGTCACGAAACGATCTACAAGTTCGCATATTCCGCCGACGGACACGCAATCAAGCTTTGGCGTCACCTGCCGGAGCATCGGGTACGACGGCGCCCACGATATGCAAGACGCAAACATGGTCAGAGGTTTAGCCCTGAACTGAACATCCTGCGCCGCCCGGATGTCGTTGCTGATCGCCAGCAGTTCGGTCACTGGGAATGCGACCTGATCCAGTTCCGGAAGAAGTTCGGGAAAGCCAATGTGACCTCGCTGGTCGAGCGGGTCAGCCGGTTCGCGATATTCCTGCGCAACAATGATCGGCAATCTCGGCCAGTTATGGACGGTCTTGTACAAGCGCTACAGATGCTGCCCCACCTCGCCCGCCGATCGATCACGTTCGACCGCGGCACGGAGTTCACAGACTGGCCTTATCTGCAAGCCAGCATTGGCACGCAGACATGGTTCTGCGACCCCCAATCGCCTTGGCAGAAAGGCACGGTCGAGAACACTAACAGACGAGCGCGGAAATGGCTTTCGAGGGAGGTCAATCCCTTATCCGTAAGCGACGCGGATCTTGTCGCGATCTGCAATCAGCTCAATGATACGCCGCGCAAGTGCCTGGGATACAGGACACCGGCAGATGTCTTCCGCAAGAGGCTGCTCGCACAGCTGAGGCATACCGGATAGCTTCGCACTGCCCGCAAGTCGCGCTTCAGCATGAACTCACACCGTACATCATGGCCACAGCTTTGAGCAAAACGGCCCCAGAAATGGCTGGTAGCACAGGCCTCCATCGCGACAATGCACGGCGACGGCTCACCTGTTTTCAGATCCACACACCAGCGCTGACCGTGCGGAAGAGGTTGCCACGAGCAGATGTACGCGGGTCCAGCTCAATACAGGACTGACGGCAGCCAGAGAGCAATCTCCGGGAACAGGAACAACAGCAGTATCAGCGCGAAGGGCGCCAAAAGGAAGGGCAGGATTGCCTTGTAGAGCTGCTTGATCTTGATCTCCGGCGCCTGCGCCTGGATGATGAAAAGGTTCATGCCTACCGGCGGATGGATGAGTCCCAGTTCGACGACGATGACCACGATGATCGCAAACCAGATGGGGCTGTAGCCGAAGCTTGTAACGACCGGCAGGAACACCGGAACAGTGATCAGCACCATTCCGATGCCTTCAAGGAAGCATCCCATCAGGATATAGATCAGGATGATCAGCACCATGACGGCCCAGGGTGCCAGGTCCAGTGCCTGGGCGCCCGACAACAGAAGATCGGGCAACCGCGTCTGGACGACAAAATTGGCAAAGATCGTTGCCGCGATGATGATCGTGAAGAGGACGCAGCTTGTGACGACGCTGACCTTCAGGGCTCGCCCAAGGCTCGCCCAGCTGAGCCGGCGGCCTAGTGCGCCAAGCACGATCGCACCGAACGCACCGACGGCGGCAGCCTCGTTCGGGCTGAATACGCCGGCATAGATTCCGCCGATAGAGCAGATGAACAGCACCAGGAACTGCCAGGGCTCCTTCAGCGCCAGAAGTCTTTCCCCGAAGCTTGCCGAGCGATCGGCAAGGGCGAGGTTCTGCTGCTTGCGCGACAAGAAAAGCGCAACGACGATATAGAGAAGCATCAGCACGATGCCAGGAACGAAGGCCGCAGCAAATAGCTCCGGCAAGGGCTGCTCGGCGATTGCCGCATAGATCACCAGAATGATCGACGGCGGTATCAGGATGCCGAGACTGCCGCCTGCGGCCACGGACGCTGCTGCCAGGCCGTCGTCGTAGCCGGCCTCGCGCATTTCCGGCAGCGAAATCCGGGTCATCGTTGCGGCCGTCGCGACCGATGAGCCGCAGACCGCCCCGAAGGCGCCGGATGCCCCAATCGTCGCGACCGCCAAGCCGCCGGGTATACCCGACAGCACGATCCGCGCGGCCTTGAACAGTTCGGCCGACAGGCGGCTATTGGTCGCGACCTCGCCCATCAGCATGAACAAGGGAATGACCGAAAGGCTGTAATTGGATGCCGTGTCGAAGGCGTTCTGGCCGGTCACGGCTGCGGCAACTGAAAAACGCGACATGATCGTGTTGCCGATGACGCCACACAGCATCAGCGACAGCCAGACCGGCATGCGCAGCATCAGCAAACCGAACAGGCAGAAGACGACGACCAGGCCAAGCACCGAACCGCTCATAATGCGCCCTCCTCGGTGGAGGCCGATGGCAGTCCTTGGCGCAAGTGCCGGAAGGCAAGGACGGCTGCGATCACGCTATTGAAGATTCCGAACAGCGCAAAGGCCCAGATGATCCAGACCGGCAATCCAAGCTCAAGTTTCACATCGCCGTATTCATAGGCCTCGTGTGCCGGCGTCAACATCGACCAGAAGATGAAGCAGAGGACCAGGACGCAGACGAGGGCGGCTACCGCCTTCAACAGGAAAAGGGCGCGTGGCGAAATCATCCCGTCGATCAGATCGATCAGGATGGGCTCGCCCTCGAGGATCACGCTCGGAAGGGCGAAATACACGCTGACAAGCAGGCAGATTTCGACGATGTCGTAGGAGCCGCTGATGGGCGCGTTGAAGACATAGCGCATGAACACGTCAGCAACCGTGATCAGCATCATCGCCGTCAGGGCAGCGATCGGTATGACGAGCAACAGTCTGAAATAGCCTTCGATAAAACCTAGGAACCCGGTGGATCTTGACATCATACGCCTTCTTCCGCAGAACGCTCCGTGCTGCCCAAGCGACAGCACTGAGCCGATTGTTTTACTTGGTATAGGCTTCGAGGAAGGCGCTGCCCGGCTTGCCGGCGCCGTCCACGGCCGACACCGCCTGTTTCACGATCGGTTCGGCGAGGGCCTTGAACGGCGCCAGCTGGTCGTCGGACAAGGTCTGAATCTCCACCTTGTTGTCCAGCATGTACTGGCGTCCGGCCTCCTCGTCTGCATCCCACATCTTGCCGAACGCCTCCGCACGGTCCGCACCGGTCGTCTCGTCGATGATCTTCTGATCCTGCTCGCTCAGACCGTCAAAGACCGACTGGTTCATGACCAGCGCGAAGGTATTGGTTGCAAATCCGGGTTCCAGAGAATGTTTGACGACGGGTCCGAGATTGAACGATTTGGTGGCCTCGTAGGGGAACATCGCGCCATCGATCACGCCTTTCGACAAGGCATCGACCGTTTCTGCCGGTGACACCGACATTGGCGAGGCGCCAAAAGCATCCAGCATCTGCTGGAACACCTTGCCGGCATAACGCACGCGCAGCCCCTTGATGTCGCCCGGCGATGTGATCGTAGTCTTGGTCGTGTGCAGTTTGAGTGGCGACGTGACCGCCATCCAGAGGATCTTCGTGTCGCGGTGTTCCTTGGCCAGAAACTCGGGCGCCAGTTCCGTCAGGCGCCGCGACATGATCGCGCTCGTCTTGCCGCTGGCTGGATAGGTCAGCGGCAGTCCCGCCAGTTCGGTGACTGGAAAACGGCCAGGCGTCGCGCTGTGCAGGACAACCGAGATGTCGGCAACGCCGCTGGTGACCAGCTGATATTGACGGTTGGGCGGGCCCAGCTGCGCTGCCGGATAAATCTCGAGCTTGAGGTCGCCATCGGACTTCTCTTCCAGCTCCTTGCCCCAGGACTCAAGGGCCTTCTGCCAAGCATTGTTCGGCGGCAGGAAGCTCGAGACCTTCAGTGTGGTCTGGGCTGCTGCCGGTGCAAAACTTGCCGCGATCATGACGGCTGCAAGCAGGTTGCGAGTAATGCGTCTGTTCATAAGTTCCTCCCGTTTGACAAACTCCGGACGCTGTCGAAGGCGCCGGAAAGTGGACTGTGTTCAAGCGCGCAGGCCGTGAAAAATGCTGGGTCTGCGATGTCTGGCCTCTCTCCCAAAGGCCACTGATTGCTCTCAGGCTTCCTGCTCAATCGGATTGCGCAACACACCAAGCCTGTCGATTTCCACCTCGACGATGTCGCCCGGTTTCATCCATAGCGGCGGATTGCGCTTGGCACCGACGCCACCCGGAGTGCCGGTCGCGATAACGTCACCGGGTTCAAGCCTGGTAAAGGTCGAGCAATATTCGATGATGTGGGCGATACCGAAAATCATCATCTCGAAGGTCGATTCCTGCACGACCTCGCCATTGAGGCGGGTCTGAATACGCAAAGGCGCCAGATCCCCCAGCTCGTCGGGGGTCATCATCCAGGGGCCGAAAGCACCGGTGTCGGGAAAATTCTTGCCGGGCGTGAACTGTATCGTGTGGCGCTGGAAGTCGCGAACGCTGCCGTCATTGTAGATCGAATAACCGGCAACGTGGGAAAATGCGTCGGCGCGGCTGATATAGCGTCCGGGCTTGCCGATGATGATTGCAAGTTCGCCTTCAAAATCGAGGTCGCTGGAGACGCGCGGCCGCACGATCGGCGCCATATGCCCCGTCTGGCTATTGGCATACCGGGCAAAGATCGTCGGGTTCTCGACCACGCTTCGTCCGGTTTCCTGGCGGTGCATCTCGTAGTTCAGGCCGACGCAGAGGATCTTGTCGGGATTGCCGATGACCGGCATCCACTCCAGTTCCGAAAGAGCGAAGGAGCGGGCGGCAGCCTTGGCTGCGGCGACCCCTTCAAGGCCTGCTGCGACGGCTGATTTTAGGTCGACGTAACGCGACTGGAGGGCTGCGCCCACGTCGAAGAATGTCTCGCCTTCGACGATGCCCCAGGTCTGGCGACCCGCGGTCGCGACTGTCGAAAGTTTCATGGCTGTTGTCTCCTTGCCGGCGAGGATCCTTGCGATCTCTCGATGTTGTTCCTGTGCGTTTTTGCGTGAGCGATTTCGGGCCAATGGCTTTAAAGGCGCCTTCAACCAAGGTGGCGCTGAAGATCACCGAGCTGCGACATCAATTCGGCCGCACTCCTGGCGGTGCCAAAAACATAGTGATCCGGTCGCACGAAAGCGGCCCTGACCCGGTAGCGGTCGAACCAGGCACCCAACACATTGTCTGCCTCCAGCAGCATCCCATCCGGTGCCTGTCCCGCGTCCCCCTGTGCCACTTGATAGACCGAGATGCCGAGCGCCGGATCAAGCCGGGGCACGCCATTGCCGATGTCGCTGCGGCCGTCGAGCACAAGGCGCCACCCCGATCCGGTAAGCTTGTCCATCAGTTGCACCTTGTCGCCGCAGTGGATCGCAGGCTGCGGGAACAGGGTCCCGCGGGCTGGCACATCCGGCCCCGCCAGCATGCCGTCCTGGATCGGCGGCACGATCTCCTGACGGGTGATCACCCTCGGCTCTCCGCCGCCTTCGGCCAGAATGCGCTCGTCTCGCGTTGCCGCCTGCTCTGGATCGCGGATGCAGATCATCTCGCCGATGGCCTTGATCTTGCCGGTCAGCTCCCTGACATGGCGGCTGCGCTCGACCGCGTATGTATCGAGCAGCGTGTCGGGGGACTGGCGTTTCAGCACGCGGTCGATCTTCCAGATCAGGTTGGTCACGTCCCGCAGGCCCTGGCACATGCCTTGTCCGATGAAAGGCGGCTGCTGATGGGCCGCGTCGCCGGCGATGAAGATCCGTCCCTCCCGCCAGCGATCGGCAAGAAGGGCGTGGAAACGATAGGCTGCGGCTCTCCATAGGGTCCCGTCGGCGGGCTGCAGCCAAGGCGACAGCAGTTGCCAGACGTTTTCCGGGTTTTCCATGTCTCGCGGGTTCTCGCCCGGCAGCAGCATGATCTCCCAACGGCGATGGTTCTTTGGGCCGATAATGAAGCTTATCGGCCGCGCGGGGTCGCAGAACTGTGCCGAGGTCTGCGGAAGCTTTTCAAGGGCGCTATCATCGACCTGCACATCGATGACCAGCCAGGGCTCGTCGAAGATCAGGTCCTCCAGCCGCATTCCAGCCAGCTGGCGCACGGTGCTGGAGGCGCCATCGCAGCCAATCAGATAGTCACACGTCACCGTTCGAACCGTGCCGTCTGCCGCCTTGATGTCGGCGATCACCCAATTCTGCTCTTGGCGCGCGGCGATCAGCTCGAGACCCAGAGCGATCTCGACGCAATCGAAGGTTTGCGCATGCTTGCGCAGGATCGCCTCGACCGGCGGCTGGGTGAACACCATGCTCGGGGTGTAGCCGAGCGGATAGGGTTCCGGCACCATGTCGATGCGGCGGATCAACTGGCCCTTCGCGCCGAAGTGCTGGGATGCGGTGAACGGCGCGATAAAGGGCATGACCTCGTCGGCGATCCCCATATTGTCGAAATGTCGGAGAATCTCGTGGTCGATCGCAATGGCGCGCGGCCTGTCGTAGATTTCGGTCAGCCGGTCGATCACCAGTGTGCGATGTCCAAGCCGGCCGAGGATACCGGCGGCCACGGCGCCCGCGGGGCCAAAACCGACAACCAATACCTGGACATGATCTTCAATTCGAGTGTCGTGTAGCACGTCAGTCAGTCCATGTTGAACGCGGATATGTCAGAAAGGAGCGAAAACGATTGCAAGCTGCGCCTGCTTGCACTCTTCGCTCTTCGGGGCAGCTATTCCCCAGTGATCGGTGCGCCCGGGTGGCCAGATCCATTCGTCGGGCCCCCTGAACCGATAGCTGTCATCGACCTGCAGGACTTCCGCCGTATATTCGATCACGACGCCGGTCGGATCGACGAAATAGGCAAAGACATTGTCGCCGGGTCCATGGCGGCCGACGCCCCAGCCGATCGGATAGCCAGCATCCTTCACCTGGCCGGAACCGCGCATGACGGATTCCAGATCGGGCATCAGGAAGGCGATGTGATTGAGCCCGTTTTTGGAGGCCTCTGCCAGGACGACGGAATGGTGATCGTCGTTGCAGCGCAGAAAGGCCATCATTTTCGACCGATCTGTCAGTGCAAGGCCGAGGACCTGCTGGTAGAATGTCGACAATACCTCGATGTCGGCGCTGTTGATGTTCACATGAGCGAGTCTGACCGGCCGGTTGGCAGTGACCGAAGCGGGCTTGGTCAGATCACCATGGACGAATTCGAGCGTGCAGCCCTGCGGCTCACCCACGACGAAGCGCTCTCCGCCGGCCGGGCCATCGGCCGGACCGAGGGGGCGGCGCAAAGAGCAGCCGGCGGCCATAAGTCGCGCGGCCAGGTAATGCAGGGCCTCAGAAGATCTCGTTCGAAAGGTGATCTTGCGCAGTTCGGCTTCTCTTCCTGGCTTTAGTTCCAGCACGAAGAGGTCGCTCCCGGTGCCTGCCAGAAACACCTTGTCGTCCTGGCGCGCGGCGATCTCCAGCCCCCAGACGCGGGTATAAAAGTCGACCGAGCGGCCAATATCAGGCGTGGAGAGTTCAACGCTTCTGAGCGCCGCGACGGAAAATTCAGACATCAGTGCGGCTCCGTTAGGTCGAGGAATTTGGCAGCGTTGACGAATGCCAGCTTGTCACGCAGCCCTTGATCGGCGAAGGCCGCATCGATCCGCGTTAACGGCGCCCGCTCATGGAAATTGAAGGGATAGTCGGTGCCAGCGAGAATGCGGTCCTCTCCAACGATCTCCAGAAGGTGGCGAAGGGTCGGCTCGTCGTAAACAAGCGAATCCAGATAGAGTTTCCGCACCTGCTTGTAGGGGTCCATTTCGATTGTATCGGCCAGCGTCGAAAAGACTTTCCAGCCTTCGCGCAGACGCGGCAGCAGGCTCGCCAGGGTTCCACCCCCATGGCTGAAGGCAATCCGCAGATCGGGTAATTTCAACAACAGGTTCGAGGTGATGCAGGATACGGCGGCGAGCCCTACATCGGTCGGGTAGGCCAGAACCTGCTGCAACTGTGCCGGCCCGACCAGGCGCTCCATGCCGGTGGGGCGCACCGCGTGGACAAAGACCGCTGAACCAAGCCTTTGGGCCTCTTGGAAGAAAGGCAGGAAGCGCGGATCCCCGATCGCACCGCCATTGATGTTGCTGCCGATCTCAATGCCGGCAAAGCCCGGGATTTTCATCAGGCGATGCAATTCTGTCAGCGCCAGATCGATGTCTTGCAGCGGGACGGCGCCAAGGCCGACAAACCGCCTGCTGTTGGCTTCGATGAGTTCGGCAATGACATCATTTGTGTAGCGCAACAATTCTGCAGCGGGCGCTGCGTCCATCCAATAACTGAAGAGTTCGGGCATTGGGGACAGAACCTGAACGCCGATCTGCATGTCTGCCATGTCTTCAAGGCGCCGCTCCGGCAGCCAGCAGGCGTCGCGGAGGGTACGATAGTTTCGCCCATTGACCACAAAGGTGCGATGACAAGCATCAGCTGCAACCATCGACGGCCATGCCGTCGGCAGCGGTCCGCTTAAATAAGCGGGAAGGTCAGCGGGCACCACATGCGTGTGGACGTCGATGCCGCAACAAGCGCAGCCGCGACCGAACATATGCCGATTTGGGGCAGATAGCCTCGTCATGATGTCTCCTCACTCCCAGCTGGATTTAAAATACAAAATAGGGCGTGTAAACACGTAATTTATAAATTTTGAAATTTGTGAGATAATGTGTATAGAAAAATCACGCCAACAACGAGAACAGCATGATTGCCGATGTAACCGAGCGACCAGCAGACAGCCCGTCAACACGGGCAACGGATATTTATGAGCGCCTGAAGGTCGACATCCTGGCGGCGCGGCTGGAACCGGGGCGCAAATTGCAGATGCGGTTTCTGATGGAGCAATACGGAGCGGGACAGACACCATTGCGCGAGGCACTCAATCGCCTCAGTGCGGAAGGCTTAGTCGTCGGCAAGGAGCAGCGTGGCTTCTTCGTTAAGTCGATTGATCTGGAGGAGCTGCGCGAATTGACAAAGACCCGTTGCTGGGTCGAAGGTCTTGCCCTTCGCGAGTCTATCACCAACGCGACGGCAGAATGGGAAGAGGCGCTTTTGGTCGCCCATCATCGCCTCGCCCGCACCCCTCGCTCTCTTGATCCGGAAAAATTCGAGGACAATCCCGACTGGGAGCGGAACCATCGTCGGTTTCACGCCATCCTGATCGGAAATTGCGGCTCCAAATCGCTGGTCGACTTTTGCGAACAACTGGCCGATCGTCTCTATCGCTATCGCGCGCTGTCAATCCGCAAGGCGTTTCGCTCCCGCAAAGTCACGGACGAACATGACAAGATCCTCAATGCGGCTTTGGCGGGCCAGGCCGACAACGCAGTGGCGCTGCTGCAACGTCACTACGAGCGCACTGCTGAAATCATAGAGTCTGATCTTGGAGCCGCACCGTCTAGTGCGAAAGGATGATCCCACACGCTACCGGTAGATCTTCGATATCACGCAGACTGGGTCGAAAACGAATTTGGAAACAAACGGTCTGGGCAATTACTTGAGCCGTGAACCGGTGGCTAAGATAATGGCGACCACGAGCGACTTGGCTCATTCTGCAACATCGCACAACCTGCTACCCGGAGTGTCAGTTTTACGGTGCTCGGCTTAACTATCAAGGCTTTCAGCCCGCCGTGGTCGCTATGCCCGCCGAGGAACAGGCTATGATCCGACACGGCAAGCGCGCCTTAGCGTTTTGCTCAACCATCAAGATCGTGACAGCTTGGTCGCAATGCTGGGTATGACGTGCCGTCGATGCAAACGGTTACGTCCTAGATGCCCTGATACCAAGCCGAAGGAACAAGCGGGCAGCCCTGCGTCTGATACGCGTCAAGTCGGCACGGCAATGCCAGGGCTTCGTCTCCATCCACGGCTAGGTAGCCAATCTCATTCATGTTCACCGCAAATACCTGACACTTCCGGCGCATGGGCGTCGAAAATGCGCGCATTGCGGTTGCAGCCATCAATCCGCAGTGCGGCGAGAACGGCGTGTTCGGGCGCGCGAAGACGACCGCAGATTCTGCCCGGTGTCGGGATGGCCAAGATGGACGGCATCAATGTCGTCGGCGCCGGTAAGGGCATCGCCAATCACGTCAACATGGTGTCGGCCCTTGACTACGCCAGCAAACTGGCGCGCTGAAAACTGACGTCTCTTTTGCCCTTACCCCGTGAAAATAGGTAGTTAAGCTATCGGCCAGATCCGCACATAGAAACACGCTCCTCATGAAGTCCGTTGTGGGCGCCTGAAGACAAGCAGCTTTGAGGTCAGCAATTGCACGGCCTCTTCCCTGTCGTTCTGCGTCTCGCTCTTCAGAATGACGATGCCACGATCGGGCTTGGAGCGAGACGGGCGGATTTCGGTGATTTCACTGAACACCGTCAGCCGGTCGCCTGGCCTCGTCGGCCGCGGCCAGCTGAGCTCGGTGCCGGCGCCAATCAGTCCGCCGGATATGCGTGGGCCATCATCGACAAGGGTGCGCATGGTCATGACTGCGACCTGCCAGCCGCTGGCGGCAAGTCCCTTGAAGAAGCTCTCTTCTGCCGCAACCTCATCCAGATGGAACGGCTGCGGATCATAGTCTGCCGCAAAAGCCTTGATCGAGGCAGCGTCGATAACGAATTCCCGGCTGGTGAAGCGCTGGCCGACGCGAAGGTCTTCGAGATAAAGCGAATCTGTCATGAATATATGCCTTGTAGCAGTAGGATGGCTCTACCTGAGGGCACCACCGGAATGATAGTCGCGCGCCCATGTCTGTATCGACCGGGGCGGGCGCGCGACCAGTGTTTCAGGCGGCTTCCCTTTCGGCAAGGTTTGCCTCGGCGGTGGTGCTCACCACTGCGCCTTCCTCGACCAGCAACGAAATCACCGCCCCGCCGACCAGCGCCCAGAAGGGAGCGCTGATGCCGAACAGCGAGACGTTCGACATCGAGATGATCAGCGCGACGAAGGCGCCGATCTGATAGCCGGACTGCTTATTGAAAGCGGCCTGGAAGGCCATCAGCAGGACGTTAATCATGGCAAGGCCCGCGATAGCACCGATCAGGGCTGCCGGCATCTTCAGGATCAGCGGCACGACAAGCCCGGCAAAGATGCCGAATACGGCAAACAACACACCATTGATGACGGTCGCACCATAGCGCAGGCTGCGATCCTCGCCCGCTTGGTCGGATGAGCAGATGGCCGTCATTGGCCCGGCGATATTGGCGTTGTGGCCACCAAGAAAACCGGCCAGGATGCCGCCAATGCCGGAAATGATAGTCATCGCGTTGATTGGCGGATTGTATTTTTCGGCAATCAGGACGCCGGTCGCCTGCGCGTTTTCGGCGCCGACAACGAGGATGGCGAGCGGCACGGCGATCGCCAGGAAGGCGCCGAAGGTGAAGCTCGGTGCCGTCAGCTGCGGCCGGACGAAGCTGATAGCGGCATCGCCGGTACCGAACGAGCCGGTGGCCCAGACGGCCAGCAGCCCGACGATCAGCGCGGTCAGGACCGGTGGCACCACCTTGACGAAGCGCATGGAGAGGAAGAAAGCAAGGATCGTCAATCCGACGACCAGCGGCATCTTACCGACCGCGGTCACCGCGCCGATGCCGAAGCGGATCAGCGCGCCCGCGATCATCGCCATGACGATCGGCAGCGGCAGCCAGCGCATCACCTTGCCGATCAGCCCTGTGACGCCGAGGATCAGCACAAGAACGCCCGCCATGATGAAGGCGCCGACCGCCTGGTCGAAGCCGAAGGTGGCCAGGCTTCCGGCCACCAGTGCGGCGCCCGGAATGCTGTAGGCGCCGGTGATCGGCATCTTGTAATAAAGTCCCAGTACCAGGCTGATCAGCCCGCCAAGACCATAGATGGCCAGCAGCCAGGCGACCGTCTGACCATTGGTCAGATTGCCGGTGCCGGCAGCGCCGATGACGATCAGCGCCGGCCCGGAGCAGCCGAAGATCGCGGCCACGAGGCCGGCACTTCCCGTCTTGATGTTGATCGCGCCGGCAAGATCACCCAGCGATGCGGCAAAGCCGGGTCCTCTCTCTACGATTTGTCTTCCTTGAGCGTCCATGTCCTATCCTCCCGATGGTGACAATCTTCCGCCCGCGTCCTGCGGACGGACCTCCGAATTGTCCGATTTTGTTGGCTCAGCGACCGGTAAAGGCCGGCTTGCGCTTATCGTGGAAGGCCTCGACGCCTTCCTTAAAGTCCTCCGATTGGCGCAGACGACTGTAGTTCAGGCCCTCCAGCTCGATCGCCGTCGACAGCAGGGCGTCGTCCGTGTCGTTCAGAAGCTTCTTGGCGGTGCGCTGGGCGAGCGGCGAAAAGCCCCGCAGTTCGCGCACGAGGCTGTCCACGGCGGTCTCGAGATCACTGTCGGCGACGCATTCTGTGGCGATGCCCCAGTCGAGCGCTGTCTTTGCCGGAATGCGCTTGGAGCGCATGACGATGTCTTTGGTGCGCGTCACGCCGACGATCTTCTGCAGGCGCGCCGAGCCGCCCGAACCGGGGATCTGGCCGAGCTTCTGTTCCGGCAGTGCGTATTGGCAGGTTTCCGAGACGATGCGGAAATCGCAGGCAAGCGAGATCTCGAAACCGACGCCGAAGGCATAGCCGCGATTGGCGGCGATCACCGGCTTTTCGCAGCGCGCAGGCGCCGCGATATTCCAGGCAAGCTTCGACACATGCTCGGGGCTCGCCTCCATAAAGCCCTTGATATTGCCGCCCGACGAGAAGTTCTCGCCCTCGGCGCGCAGCACGATCACGCGGATCCGGTTGTCTTCGTCGAGCGCCTCGAATACCAGGCGCAGCTGGTCGCGCGCGGCCATCGAGATGACATTGAACGGTGGACGGTCGAGCACGATGTCGGCCCTCTCCTCGGCCATGTCGATGACGACGCCGAAACCGTCGAGATCGGCAAGGCGGGGGTCGGAAAACTGGTAGGTCTCGGTCATGGGAATGGGTTTCCTCTCATGTCTCTTGGAATCAGGACAGTTCGTTCTGGGCGGGGGCCATGCCGCGCTCGGGCGTGTAGTCGCCCGAGACCAGCAAGCGGCGTAAAAGCTTGCCGACAGGCGATTTTGGGATCTCTTCTACGAAGACGTAGCCGCGCGGCCGGCGAAAATTGGCAAGGCCGGACGCGCGGCAATGGCGGTCGAGGTCGGTCTCGCTCACATTGCCGCTGCGCTTGACGAAGGCCGTGACGACCTTGCCCCAGCGCTCGTCCGGCAGCCCGACGACCGCGACCTCGAGCACGCCCGGATGCAGCGACAGGCAGCTCTCGACCTCGACCGGCGAGACATTCTCGCCGCCCGTGATGATCATGTCGTCCACCCGGCCGGTGACGAAGAGATCACCGTCTTCGTCATAAAATCCGGTGTCGCCGGTGAAGTACCAGCCCTTACGCAGTGCCTTCTGCGTCGCTTCCGGGCGCTTCCAGTAGCCTTCGAAAGCCTCGTCGCCATCCAGAAGCGCGATGATCTGCCCTTCTTCGCCCGGCTGCGCGCGCCCGTCCGGATCGGTGGCGTCGAGCGGGATGACGCGGATCATCTGGTTGAGGCCGGAGCGGCCGGCCGAGCCCGGCTTGACGGCCGCGGTCTGGTCGATGGTGAAGGTGTAGATCTCGGATGATCCGTAGTGATTGACGAAGAGATCCGGCTCGAACTCGGCATTCAACTTCTTCATCAGACCGTCGGTCATCGACGCTCCGGCAAAGCCCAGCTTTTTCACTGAGGCCACCTGTTTGCGGCTGAAGGCCTCGTCATGGACGATGTCGTGATAGAGGGTCGGCACGAGATAAAGATTGGTCACCTTGCGCGCCTCGATCGCGGCCAGCGCCACCGGCACGCTGAAGCGCGGCAGGCAGACGAAGGTTCCGCCGATCAGTGCCGTTGCCAGCAGCGAACGCACGCCCATCGTATGGTAAAGCGGCATGACACCGAGCGTCCGCTCGCCGCGGCCATAAAGGTTTTGCGCCACGTGGGCGACCGCTGCCGCCCGCTCGGCCTGATGGCGACGCGGCACGCCCTTGGGGGCCGAGGTGGTGCCGGACGTGTAGAGCATCAGCGACCAGTCGTCGGCTTTCGCCCGCGGCTGCGCCTCGTCTGCTGCCAGCCCCAGAAGATCCGTCAGCGAGCGGGCGCCGTCCGACGCCTCGCCGGCGATCAGGCGCGGCAGCGACAGAGCCTCTTCGGTGGCGCCGACCGCCTCGGCCGAGGCGGCCTCGTAGACCAGCGCCTTCGCCTCGCTATCCGTCAGCATATAGGCCAGTTCATCCGGCTTGGACCGCCAGTTGACGGGGGTGACGATGATGCCCGCAAGCTGGCAGGCCCAGTGCAGGGTCGCGTTCTCCCAGCGGTTCTGCATCAGCGTCAGCAAATGATCGCCGGGTTTCAGGCCCATGTCGTCCAGCGCCGAAACGGCAGCGGATACCCGCGCAAACCATTCCCGGTAAGTGAGCTCCAGTGCGCCATCGGTGATCGCCAGCGCATGCGGGTCGCGTTCGATGGCGGCCAGCAGGCTCGTGCCCAGATCAAGCATGTTCATTCTCCTCCCTGAGACGGTCGCGCGCCGTCATTGCGGCGCGCAAGATCGGTGCGTAGCCGGTGCAGCGGCAGAGATGCCCGGACAACTGGTCCTTGATCACGGCCTCCGAGGCATACGGATCGCGGCGAAACAGAGCATCGAGCGACATCAGGATGCCCGCCGTGCAGAACCCGCATTGCAGGGCGAAATGCTCCTGGAAGGCCTGCTGCAGAATGGAAAGCCGGCCCGGCGCGATCGCCAGTCCCTCGACGGTGCGCACCGCGGCGCCTTCGATCTGCCCTGCCAGACACAGGCAGGCACGGGCGGCCTCGCCGTCGATCTGCACGGTGCAGGCGCCGCAGACGCCGTGCTCGCAGCCGACATGGGTGCCGGTTTCGCCAAGTTCGTGCCGCAGCAGGTCGGTCAGCAGCATGCGGGGCTCCGCCCGCGTCTCGCGTTCCCGGCCATTGAGGGTGAAGCGGACGGGATGGGTGGTGGATGCGCTCAGCTTCGGCATCGGACGGCCTCCTCCATGGTGTCGCGCCCGAGCCGGCGCACCAGATCGCGGCGATAGCGCGCCGAGGCATGCAGGTCGTCGCGGGCACCCAGTTGCCAGGCAAATTCGTTCAGCGCCTCGTCGAAGGCGGCATCGTCCGGCGCCGGCAGTTCGACGGCACGCGGCACGTCGGCGACGCCCCCGACCGCCAGGCGATGACCTCCGTCGGGGGTGGCGATGGCAGCAGAGGCGACAATGGCGAAATCGCCGTGACGACGCGCGACCTCGCGAAAACCGACACCGGTTCCAGCCGCTGTTACCGGCAGAGCAACGGCCTCGATCATCTCGTCAGGCCCGACAGCTGTTGCCATCATGCCGAGGAAGAAATCCGCGGCAGGCACGGCACGACGCTTGCGCCGTGAGCGCAGCCGGATCTCGGCATCGAGGGTCAGACAGGCGAGCGCCAGTTCGGCGCTTGGATCGGCATGGGCAAGCGAGCCGCACACCGTGCCGCGGCTGCGGCTCTGGGCATGGCCGACATAGGGCAGCATGGCGGCGACCAGCGGCAGGTTCTGCTTCAGGTCCGGCCAGCGCATCAGGTCGGCCTGCCGGACCCCGGCACCGATCACTACCTTGTTCCTACGCACCTCGATTGCCGAGAGCGCATCGATCCGCATGATGTCGACCAGCACCTGCGGCCGCGAAAGGCGCATGTTCAGCATCGCGACCAGGGACTGGCCACCCGCAAGGATGCGGGCTTCATCGCCGATATCGGCAAGGGTCGAGAGGGCTTCATCGAGCGTGTCGGCGCGGACGAAGTCGAAGGGGGCGGGTTTCATGTGCGCCTCCCGAACAGCTGTTGCAACCAGCCGGGCAATCGGCTGTCGGTGCTGTTGCCGCCGCCGGCGTGACCGGCAAGCGCCTTGAAGAACTGGCCGATCACCACCTTTGCAGCACCGTCGAGCAGGCGGCCGCCAACCGAGGCCACCTTGCCGCCGATCGCCGCTTCATAGGTGTAGGAAACCCGGGTCCTGCCCTCGCCGAGATCTTCCAGGGTGATCCGCCCCTGCCCTTCGCCGAAGCCGAGGGCACCTTCCGTGCCGCCGCTTAGGGTCACGCTTTCCGGCGCGTTGAGATCAGAGAGCTCGATTTCCGCCCGGTAGCGGCCCTTGACCGGCCCGACGCCGAGCGTGACGTCGGCGCGGAAATGGGTGTCGGTAACCTTCTCGACGCCGTGTGCGCCCGGAATGATCGTCTCCAGCGTCTTCGGATCGAGCAGCATCTTCCAGACCGTCTCGCGGTCAGCAACGACTTCGGCGGCGCCCTCGCCCGTCAGCTTCCTCTGGCCGCTGCGAACCGGCATGGCCTCCCGGGCAACCGGCGGGTTCTTCGGCTGCGGTTCGTCACCCGACAGGAGGTCGGCCAGACGCGCCGGCAGCAGCGGCAGGCGAATATCGGCAAAGCCGGTGGCATCGGCCACCGCATTGGCAAGACAGACCGGCGTCGACATGCAATTGCCCTCACCGACCCCCTTGGCGCCCAGCGGGGTGAACGGCGACGGGCTTTCGAAATGCAGGATCTGCGGCTCCGGGACCTCCATGATCGTCGGGATCAGGTAGTCGGCAAGCGTCCCGGACTGGAAGCTGCCATCCTCGCCATAGGCATATTCCTCCAGCAGGGCAGCCCCGACTGCATGGGCAAAACCGCCGCGCACCTGGCCATCGACCATCGCCGGATGCAGGATGGTGCCGCAGTCGTGCATCGTCACGTAGCGATCGATCCGCGTCTCGCCGGTCTTGCGATCGATCTCCACGCCGCAGAAGTCGAAGATGAAGCCGTGGCAGAGCGAGGAATTGACCTCGTCTAGCGCATTCGGTGCAGTCAGTTGCTCCGGCGTCCAGAAGGCGGTCTCGCGGATGGTCTGGTCTACTCCGTCCGGCAGCGTGCCCGGCGCCCAATGGGCGGCGGCTGCAACACGGGCAAAGGACAAAGCGTTGTCCGGATTGCCACGCGCCGCAGCCCTTCCACCGGCAAAGACAACTTCGTCCGGCGGCACATTCAGCTGCGCGGCGGCGACCTGGACGAGCTTGCCGCGGATCCGCTCGGCGGCGATCTTGGCAGCCCCCGCCACGGCTGCGGCAAACCGGCTGGAATAATTGCCCGAGGCAATCGACCAGGCATCGCGACCGGTATCGACATCGGCGACAACCGATATGTCGTCCGGTGCAAGGCCGAGTTCGTCGGCGACGACCTGCGCCAGCACCGTGCGATGACCCTGCCCCTGCGGCACCGAGGCGACCTTGACGGAGACAGCGCCGAGGGGATCGATGCCGATCGTCGCGGTCGCCTGAGCGCCATTCTTGGGGCCGGCCTTCGCCCGCTGGCCCGGCGTCAGCACGGCGGTAATATAGCCCATGTTGGAGACGCTCGGCTCGACCACGCAGGCAAGGCCGATGCCATAGAGACGGCCTTCGGCCCGCATCGCATCGCGGCGGTCGCACAAGGCCTCATAGTTGCCCTCGGCCAGCGCCTTGTCGAGTGCGGCCTGATAGTTGCCGGAATCGAGAAGCGCGCCGGAGGCCGTGCGATAGGGAAAGGCGCCTGCCGGCACCAGGTTGCGCCGCATGACATCGAGCGCATCGAGGCCGAGTTCGACGGCGATCCGCTGGGTCAGGCGCTCGAGCGCGAAATAGACCTGCGGGCCGCCGAAGCCGCGGTTCAGCCCGGTCGGTGTCTTGTTGGTCAGCACCACGCGGTTGCGGATCGCGACATTGTCGATCGCGTAGGCACCGGTCATGTTGCCATGCATTCGATAGAGAGTGGCGGGTTCGGGCGCTCGCAGATGCGCGCCGCAATCCTCGATCTGGTCCCAGTCGAGCGCCGTGATCCGGCCATCGGCCTCGACGGCGGCTTCGATCCGCGTCACCCGGTTGGTCGCTGAGACCGAGGCTGCGAGATGCTCCAGCCGGTCCTCGATCCATTTGACAGGACGTCCGGCCTTGCGCGCGGCAACGGCCATCAGGATCATGTAGGGAAAGACGCCCTGCTTGATGCCGAAACTGCCGCCGGAATCGCGCGGCGTCTTCAGCCGCATGCGGTTTCCCGCAACCTTCAGGGCGCGCGCCACCACCGCATGGATCGAGAACGGCCCCTGAAAGTTGGCATCGATATCGTAGCTGTCCTCGCCGGGATCGTAAGAGGCAATCACGCCATAGGTCTCAATCGGTGTGCAGGAATTGCGCGGATAGGCAATTTCGACACTGACGCGATGCGGCGCCTGGGCAAAGGCCGCCTCGGGATTGCCGTAGCGGAAAGCGCGCTCGTTGATCAGGTTGGAGCCGAGCGACGGGTGCAGGACGCAGGCATCCTTGTCGAGCGCGGCCACCGGATCGACGACCGGCGGCAATGTGTCGTAGGACACCTCGACCAGATCGGCTGCATCCTCCGCAAGATAGCGGCTTTCGCCGACGACGATCGCAACCGGCTCGCCGACATAGCGCACCCGGTCGACGGCGATCGGCCAGCATTCGACATCGGCCTTGACGCCGACAGTCATGCTGCGGGTCATCTCGCAGATGTCGCGGCCGATCAGCACCGCGGCAATTCCGCGACATTTCTCCGCCCTGGAGATATCGATATTGCTGATGGTGGCATGGGCGTGCGGAGAGCGAACAATTGCCGCATGCAGAGTGGCCGGCGTTGTCGGCAGGTCGTCGATATAGCGGCCCTGTCCGGACAAAAGCCCGGCATCCTCGATCCGCTTCACGGACCGTCCGACCCATGGCGACACGGGTTGGTTCATCGTCATAATTCCTCCCGTCCCGCCGCTCTTCCCACGGCAGGTTTTCATCAGAGGAAGAAAATATGCGTGCGGAGTACCGGAGCGCGATACCGCAGAGTCTTGCGACTTACCCTAGCGTCTCAAAATCGCAACCGCGCAGGCTGGATACGGCGCGGTAGGTGCTCGGTGAGGAGCCGGCATGGTCGTGGAAGAAACGGGAGAAATGGGCCGGCACGGAAAACCCCAGCCGTTCCGAGATGGTTGCAAGCGACGCATCGCTGTCGACGATGAAATTGACGGCCTGCTCCAGCCTGACGACATTGAGATAGACGCGTGGGCTGACATGCATCGTGGTCTCGAACAGGCGAAAGAAATGCGCCCTGGACAGACCGATGTCGCGCGCAAGGCGTGTCATGTCGTCAACGCCTGCAGGGTCGGTGCGCATGATCGAGATCGCCTTGCGGACGCGGTGGTCAATGCCGAAGCCGGCGGCCATGCGCAGCGACGGTAGCGCCGCCTGCCATTCGGTAAAGCGCTCGATCACCGCCACCATCAGCTGACCAAGCAGGCGTTCGTGCTCGGCAAGATCGCCGGGATCGCCGACCATCGCCTCGGCAAGGCGGCGTGCCTTCTGCCGGATGCCCGGGGACACGGTACCGACATTGCTTCGGAAAAAGCCCGGGCCGGAACTCGCCTGCCAATTGGCCCTGAAGGCACCCAGCCAGTCCGGTTCGATATAGAGTGCCAGGATGATCGTCGCAGGCTGGCCCACATAGTGAGCATATGAGTGCGGCTCCCAGGCATTGATCAACACGGCCTGCTCGTCGGTCAGCGCGACGATGCGGTCACCGACACTGAACTGCGTGTCGGCGCCCTCGACCTTCAGCAGCATATGACAATGCGGATGGGCGTGGCGCACGAGGGATCGATCCATGTCGAGCAGAGCGACCCGGCCAAACGTTCCTCTCGCTAGTCTCAGCGCATTCGACATTTACCAGTACATATCGCCAGTAAAGAAGGAATCCAATCATGCGCTGCGTCAATTGCACATTCACCCGACCACTCGGGCAACCAGTCAAGGCGATGCCACCAAAATATCCGTACGAACGGGCCTATCTGCCGGTGAACCGGGTGGAAGACAGCTGCATCTAAGGCGCCGGGACGGATAGGTCACCATTTGGTAGGGTGAGTGCTCCTGTCACGGCAAAGAAACATCTTTTTCTCCGCAACTTCATGCCGGATGCAGGCCCGGGGACGGAAATCACAGCCTCGTCCAGCTGCCCGATGTCACCTGGCGCGCGGCCATGAATAAAGGCTGTCGCATCTCTCGGCCTTGTCGCCAGTGTAGACGCGTTTGCCGCCTCAAGGCCCTCGGTTCTGAGGCCAGTCTCAAAGCCGAGCCGCTCCATCAGGACCTGCACCTTCATCGTATCGACATTGCCTTTTGCACCGGGAGCATAAGGACATCCGCCGAGGCCAAAGCTGCTGGCATCTCCGATCGCTGCAACGAGCGCGGTGGCATTCAAGACACCGATCCCAGGTATTGAAGTCAGACGACGCATCGCGCTGTTATGCTTGGCGAGCGCTACGAACTCCGTGGTCAACGTCTCGATCTTCTCGTCGAGCCTTCGCCATTCATCCCGCAATTCCAGGATCAGGCTTCGGATGCGCGGCGACAGGACGTCGTTGTCTCCGGCAATAAGTTTATCAAGACCATTCTCGAACTTCACGCGACCGGCAGCGAATACGACACCTCTTTCCAGAAGAACGGCGCGGAGCTGATTGATCAGGGTCGTGCGCTCAGCAACCAGGCGTGACCGAACCCGGTGCAACGTCTGGATATCAAGTTGCTCCTGGCTCTTCAGATCCACGAACCGCATCGTCGGCCGAGACGCCGCCTCGGCAATTCCTTCGGCATCTCGATCATCATTCTTCTGCGCCTTTATACATAGGGCCTGACATATTCCGGCGACATCAGCCGCACTTCATGACCACCAGCGGCAAAGAGTCGACCCAGATAATGTGCGCCGCAGCAGGCCTCCATCGCGATGACGCAGCGTGGCAGCTTCTCGACAAAATCAATCAATATCTGTCGCCGCATCGTTCGACGCAAAATCACGGCACCCTGGCCGTCAACACCAACGACACTGAAGCTGTTCTTCCCGATGTCGACACCCATTATGGAAATCTGCATGGCCCGGCTCCTTTCCCTTCAAAAGAGAGACATCATACTCGATGTTCTCAGAAGGACGGGCCATCCCATAATCAACACCTTACGGATAGGCTGTAGCTCCATCGGGCTTTCGTGTTACTTTGCGCTCCCAGTGTATGTAGTCTTCGTTCTGGAGTGCCTTTTCATCGATCTCGATGCCCCAGCCCGGACGATCGGGGCGCAACTCCATGTGGCCATCAACCGGCATATAGGGGTCGAGGGCCCATGGGGCATGCACGTGTGGCTTGAACTCGAGCACCTTGAAGTTCGGCTGCGCGGCGCAAAAATGTACATTGACAGCAGTCGCAAGTGGACCCATCGGATTGTGTGGCGCGACCGTCACGTAATGGGCTTCGGCGATAGCTGCAATCCGGCGCATCTCCGAGACGCCGCCGACCACACAGATATCCGGCTGGATGATGTCGGCTCCCCGCGCAGTGAGCAGCGACAGGAATTCGAACCGATTATAGAGTGACTCGCCCGTCGCTAAAGGTACGTTCACCTTCGACTTCAGCTCCGCCCACGCAGGAATATGTTCAGGGCGAATGGGTTCCTCATAGAAATACGGATCATTGGGTGCAATCGCCGCTGCGAGCTGAACCGCCTGATATGGTTCGAAGATCTTCGCATGGGCATCGAAGGCGAATTCGAAATGCGAGGGCGTGATTTCACGGATACGGGCGAACCAGTCACCCGTCTCCTTCACAAGTTCACCCCAGCGCCCGGAATGCAGATCACGGCGGTAGGGGCTGAGCTTGAAGGCGGTATAGCCATATTCCTCGTTCAACTGATGGGTCTGATCCTTGGCGTGTTCCGCATCCGGGGCCGTGTAGACGCCGCAGTAGACACGCACACGATCGCGAACATTGCCGCCAAGCAGCATGTAGACCGGCAAACCGGCTGCCTTGCCGGCGATGTCCCAGAGCGCGTGATCGATGGCGGAGATCGCCGCGAGCCCCACAGCGCCCGGCGGAAAGCGGCATTGCTGGTTGAGTTTCAGCACGAGAAACTCAACCCGTCGCGGATCTTCGCCTTCGATCTGGTGAAACAGATAATCGAACAGAGGCGGCAGCGCCCAATCGGGTCCGTGATTGTAGCACTCGCCCCAACCATCGATACCTTCGCTGGTCTCGATCTTCAAAAGCAGGCGAGGACGATCGTCGACCCGCTGCATGTAGGTCTTGAAACCGGTGATATGCATTGCCCTACTCCGTCACGCCGCACGCGCTTCGGCGGTCACACGATCGACAACGCTCCGAAGGATCACCCTTTCCTCGTCATTGAGCGAAACCACGCCTGGAATACGAACGGGACCGACCTCTGTCCCGAGCATGCCCAGCGCCTCCTTCACCACGGTGACATTGGCACCATTGTTGTACTTCGTGCGAAGTGCCTCGAAGTCGGCAATGCCATCGATCAGGGCTCGCGCCTTGGCGTAGTCTGCGCTCTCCAGTGCCGCATGGATTGCGTGCGAGCGTTCCGGGAATACGTTCACGAGACCAGAGGTGAAGCCGCGTGCGCCCGTGGCATAGAATGCCGGGGCCCAGCCTTCAGCAAGGCCGCAGACCCAAATCGCGGATGCATCGCGCGTCGAGCGAATAATCTCGGCAAGCAGCATCAGATTGGGCGATGCGAACTTGATGCCGGCAATATTGGGGTGAAGCGCCATCTGGCGGAAATCGGAAACGGACAGGCCGTCACTGCGGACATAGGCAATCACGGGCACGCTGCAGAAATCGGCAAGTTCGAGAAAATAGCGCGCCTGATAGGAAGGGCCTGCAAAAGGATCCATCGGATGATGTCCCATGATGGCATCGGCGCCAGCGTCGATGGCATCCGACGCCAGCGATTTCGCATCGCTCAGCGAGCGACCGACTGCAGCGCTTACGAGTGCCTTGCCGTCCGCAGCCTTGATCGTGGTGCGATGAACCAGCCGGATTTCGTCCAGGGTCAGCGTGAAGAACTCGCCGGTATTGCCGGCAGCCATCAGATTGTGAACCTTGGCAGCCGCCATCTGCGTGATCAACGCGTCAAGCTTGACCGTGTCGATTCTCCCATCCGAGCTGTATGGTGTTACCGGAACTCCCGAAATTCCGGTTAGCGCCTTTCTGACGACCTCAAGTTTCTTACTCACGTTACTTTTCCTCTTTATTCCCAAATACGATGGATAGGTAGATGTCGCCGGAACGGACGACGTGATCGCGCATGCAGCGTTCGGCACCATCGGAATTCCTCGCGACAATCGCCTCGGCTATTGCCCGATGCTCTGCGAGCGCTCTCTCCCGTTCGGCCGGATCGGAATGGATGATCCGGCGAATGCTTGCGTCATAGAACTGCTGCCTTTCAATCAGGCGAGCCAGATAGTCGCAGCGCGAGGCCCGATGGATCTGGTCATGGAATGTTTCGTTGAGCGCGATCAGTTCATCGGCATTGCCGGAACTGGTGGCGGCCTCCATGAGCCGGACCGTCGCCTGCAATGCCTGGCACGCGTCATCGGAGATGCGCTTGGCGGCCAGGTGACCGATCATCGACTCCAGCGCGGCGCGCGCCAGGATCATCTCCTCCGCCCAGCCCATGTTGAAGCGTATGATTACGCCGCGCCGAGGCAAGGCCTCCACGAGGCCCTCCGATTCGAGCTGCCGAAGCGCTTCCTTGATCGGCGTTGTGCTGACCCCGAACTGCTCTGCAAGCTGACGCTCATTGATCTTCTCATCCGGGGCAAATTTGCCTCCGATGATTGTTGCGCGGAGGATCCGATGCACATGATCGCGCACCGTGACCTGCACCGACGGGTCGAGCTTTGCGATGCGTTCGCTGGGCTCTGATTGGCCGTGTTCCTGAACCATTGCTGCAAAAATCCTGTTGACGCGCAAATCATGATGTGAGATCTGATATACCAGATTTCACATCGATGTCGATACGAAATTTGCGACTACAAGAAGAGGTTGAGGAGCCTCAACGGAGGAAATTCCCATGCTAAGACGAGAATTCATGGCATTCGCAAGCGGCGTCGCCATTGCTGCAGTCGCGCCCAGTTTCGCGAAGGCTGCAACCCCCAGTGATCAGTTCGTGATTGCTGTGAATATGTCATCCATGCGGGGTCTCGATCCGCACGAGCTTAATCAGCTTGAATCCGCGGAAGTGGTCGCCAATATCTACGAACGCCTGGTCACCCTGCCAGCGGACGACATCTCCAACCCTCAGCCCGGGCTTGCCGAAAGCTGGACCGTTTCGCAAGACGGCAAGACCTTCACCTTCAAGATCCGTTCGGGCGTGGCCTTCCACTCTGGCAATACGCTAACGGCCAAGGACGTCGAATGGTCATTGCGTCGCCTGGTCAAGCTTGGTCTGGCACCCTCGACCGACCTGCGCCAATGGGGTTTCAATGCTGAGAACGTCGACACGTTGATCCGCGCGACGGATGATCAGACGCTGGAGATTGAAACGCCCGAACTGTGGAACGCCGACCTCATCCTGCTGTCGCTCGCAAGCTTCTCGACTTCGGTCCTCGACAGCGCCTTTTTGGCCGACAAGGAAAAGGACGGTGATATGGGGCGCGAGTATCTGCAGACTGCGGATGCGGGTTCCGGCCCCTATTCGCTGCGCACATGGCGTGCGAACGAACTCATGATTGCCGACGCCTACGCGGATTACTGGCAAGGCGCGCCTGCGATGCGCCGCGTCCTGATGCGGCATTTGCCGGAATCGTCCGCGCAGCGCCTGCAGATCGAAGCCGGCGACCTGGATGTTGCAACCCGCCTGTCCTCGACGGATCTGGCAGCACTCGACGCCAAGGATGACGTTACGATCCAGAAGACACCAGGCTTCGGCTTCTACTATCTGGCGCTGAACCAGAAGGATGAGATCCTCTCGAACCCCAAGGTGAGAGAAGCCTTCCGCTACCTCATCGATTATGATGGCCTCGCCAATACGGTCATGAAATATTACGGCATCAAGCAGCAGACGATCATCCCTGCGGGCCTGCCCGGCTCCCTGGACGAAAATCCGTACAAGCTTGATATCGAGAAGGCCAAGCAACTGCTCGCCGAGGCCGGCTACCCGAATGGATTTTCCAAGGTCTACTATGCCACGTCGGTGACGCCCGAATACGAGGTTGCCCAGACCCTGCAGGCCAACGCGGCCAAGGCCGGCATCAAGCTGGACCTTCAAGGTGGAGACCACATCGGCAAATTCCGCGAACGCGCCTTCGAGATCTTTTCGGCACGTTCAGGTGAACGACTGCCCGATCCGCATGCGGTGCTCGCATCCTATGCCACCAACCGTGACAATGCCGACGAAGCGAAGCTGACCGGACTTCTTGCCTGGCGCACGGCCTGGGATGTTCCGGCCGAAATCCAGGAAATGGTCATGGCCGCGGCCCACGAGACCGACAAGGCCAAGCGCACCGAGATCTACGAGAAGATCAATCGCGTCTATCTCGAAGCATCTTCCCCTCTCATCACGTCTTTCCAGCGCACCGACGCAAAGGCCGTGCGCAGCGTAGTGAAGGGTTATGTCGGTCACTCGACCTGGCTCACCCGCTGGGACACCGTGACCAAGGGTGAATAACGGCCTGATAAAGGACGCCAAAATTGACCACCTCCCAAACGACCGTGGCAAAGGGACCGGGCAGCAGCAAACTGCTGGCCGGTTCCCGGAAAATCGCCACTTCCTTCGCCGTGATCCTGACCACGCTCTTCGGTCTGCTGATCATCACCTTCGCGATCGGTCGACTTGTGCCGGCAGACCCCGTCATTGCCGCAATCGGTGACCAGGCGGATCAGGCGACCTATGAGCGGGTCTACAAGGAGATGGGGCTGGACCAGCCGCTCATTGTCCAGTTCGGCACCTACCTGAACAACATCGTTCACCTCGATTTCGGCCAATCGCATATCACCAAGAACCCCGTGGCAAGCGACCTTGCACGCGTCTTCCCGGCGACCATGGAGCTTGCCACGCTGGCGACTTTGATCGGTGCCGGTCTCGGCGTGCCCCTTGGCGTCGTCTCAGCGGTGCGCAAGGGAACCTGGGTCGATCATCTCGGCCGGGTCGTCGGTCTCCTCGGCTATTCGACGCCGATCTTCTGGCTCGGCACGATCGTGATCCTGATCTTCTACGCCAAGTTCGGGCTGATACCCGGCGGCGGGCGCATCGACATCTACAATGAGGGCCTGGTCGAAGGACCAACCGGCTCACTGTTGCTGGATTCGATCCTTGCCGGCGCATGGGAGGTGTTTTTCAGCGCCCTCCACCACGTCGCGGCCCCCGCGATCATCCTCGGCTATGCCGCCATGGCCTATCTCAGCCGCATGAGCCGCAGCTTCATGCTCGAGCAGTTGCGGCAGGAATACATCCTGACGGCGAGGGCCAAAGGCATTAGCCAGCGCTCGGTTGTTTGGCGCCATGCGTTCCGCAACATTCGGGTGCAATTGCTGACGGTCGTGGCCCTGGCCTATTGCGGTCTGCTCGATGGCACGGTTCTGATCGAAACGGTGTTCGCTTGGCCAGGGCTTGGCCAATACCTAACCTCCGCGCTTTTCTTTGCCGACATGAATGCCGTTCTCGGCAGCGTGCTGTTGATCGGCGTGATCTCGATCGCGATCAACCTCTTGTCGGACATCGTCTACCGCTTCATTGACCCGAGGACACGGTAACACCATGACAAAGACCGGATCCCTCGCCTCCCTCCATGCCTGGCTGATCAGCGAGGACTTCACCTCGACCCGTCAGGCAAGACTGCACACCTACTACGTCGCCTGGCTGAACCTCCTGGGCAATCCGCTTGCCCTGCTCGGTCTGGTGATCGTCGTGCTCCTGGTGCTGATCGCAGCACTTGCACCCATCATCACCGTTCATGATCCTTATACACAGGATCTGGGCATGGCCTTGAACGCCCCCTCCCTCGCCCACTGGTTCGGGACAGACGAATTCGGTCGGGACGTGTATGCCCGGCTGATCTATGGTGCCCGTACCACCCTTTACATCAGCATTCTCGTCACGGTCATCGTCGCCCCCATCGGCTTCGTGATCGGCGCCACCGCCGGCTATCTCGGCGGTTGGGTGGATACGGTGCTGATGCGCATCACCGATATCTTCCTGTCCTTCCCGAGCCTTGTCCTGGCACTGGCCTTTTCGGCAAGCCTGGGCCCTGGGATCGAAAATGCCGTCATCGCCATTGCGCTGACCGTCTGGCCGCCGGTTGCACGCCTGGCACGTGCCGAGACGCTGACCTTTCGCAACGCAGATTTCGTGGTGGCCGCGGAACTCCAAGGCGCCAGCATGCTCAGGATCCTGTGGCGCCACATCGTTCCGCTTTGTGCGCCTTCGATCATCGTGCGCCTCACACTCAACATGTCCAGCATCATTCTGACGGCAGCAGGCCTCGGCTTCCTTGGCCTCGGTGCCCAGCCGCCAATGGCCGAATGGGGGGCAATGGCTGCCTCCGGTCGCCAGTATTTGCTGGATGCCTGGTGGCTGACCACAATCCCCGGCATCGCCATCCTGTCCGTCAGCCTTGCATTCAACCTGCTTGGCGATGGCCTCCGAGACATTCTGGATCCCCGCAATGGCTGATACGACACAACCAATCCTGACCGTCGACAACATGTCGGTCGAATTTCCGACCTTATCCGGCGTCGTCAATGCCGTGCGCAATGTCAGCTTCACGATCGGCCGCGAAAAGGTCGGTATCATCGGAGAGTCCGGCTCCGGCAAGAGCACGACCGGCAGGGCGCTGATGCGACTGCAACCGCCGCAGGCTGTGGTACGCGCCGACCACATGCAATTCGAAGACGTGGACCTGCTGCAAGCATCGGAAAAAGAGATGCTCTCGATCCGCGGGCGTCGCATGGCGATGATCCTCCAGGACCCGAAATATTCACTCAATCCGGTGATGAGCGTCGGCGAGCAGATTTCCGAAACCGTGCTGCTGCACGAGAAGGCGACCAGACGGGAAGCAAGGCAGCGCACGCTTGCGATGCTCGAGCGGGTCAAGATCAGGGATCCCGAGCGGGTCTACAACCTTTACCCGCACGAAGTGTCGGGCGGAATGGGACAACGCATCATGATCTCCATGATGCTGATCGCCTCCCCGTCGCTGATCATTGCCGACGAACCGACTTCGGCGCTCGACGTGACGGTGCGCCAGGAGGTTCTCTCCATTCTCGATGAACTGGTGAGCGAACGGAACATCGGGCTTATCTTCATCTCGCACGATCTCAATCTCGTGCGGACCTTCTGTGATCGGGTCATCATCATGTATTCCGGCCAGATCGTCGAGCAGATCGCCGCCAAGGACCTCGACAACGCCCGTCACCCCTATACCAGGGGCTTGCTCAACGCCCTGCCGAGCCTCGACCACCCCCGAGACCGGCTGGAGGTGCTCAAGCGCGATCCCACCTGGCTGGAGGCAGCAGCATGACCATGATCGACATTCGCGACCTCACAGTCTCCTATGGAAAGAATGAAAACGAGATCCAGATCGTCAAGGGCGTCAATTTTCAGGTGGCCGAGGGTGAGAGCTTTGGTCTCGTCGGTGAAAGTGGTTGCGGCAAATCCACCATCCTTGGCGCCGTTGCAGGCAGAAACAAGCAATGGACGGGTCATATGGCGATCGCCGGCGAAGAGATCGGCCGCAAGCGAACCCGGTCGCAGCTTGCGCTCCAGCAGATGGTCTTCCAGGACCCCTTCGGTTCGATCCATCCCCGCCACACGATCGGGCGCACGCTGCTTGAGCCGCTGGAGATCCACGGGATTGGCCAGCGCCAGGAGCGGATCGAGAAGGTTCTGACCGATGTCGGTCTGCCGATTGCTTTCCGCTACCGGTATCCCCATCAGCTGTCCGGCGGTCAAAGACAGCGTGTCGCGATCGCCCGCGCCCTCATTCTGAAACCCCGGATCCTGCTGCTCGACGAACCCACATCGGCATTGGACGTCTCGATCCAGGCCGAAATCCTGAACCTCCTGAAGGATCTCAAGGAACGCGAGAAACTGACCTACATCCTGGTGAGCCACGACCTCGCAGTGGTCGCGCACTTGTGCAACCGTATTGCCGTCATGCAGAACGGGACCTTTGTCGAGATCGTCGATACCAGGCAGTTGATTGAAGGAAACATCACCCACCCCTGCACGCGGATGCTACGAGACGGCAGCCGCGGCTACGTGGCAGCGTGAAACCTGTTTGCGGCGAACTCCCGGGATTTCGGTGAGATAGGATCGCGCGGGTCCACGGCTGAAATCTACCGCGGTTGAACGACGCCGAACTGGAGTTGACTTAGAGGCTGTCCGACAATTGAGTTGAGTGTTCGGGTCGATGATGATTCCAAGACGGTGTTCAAAGCCAGAATGGAAGCGCCATGTGGAACCCGACCACCCGGCGGCAGTATAGTCGCAACCACCCCGATATGAAACCGATCTGACCGTTTCGACGAAGCGACCCAGGTGGTTTTTAAGTTTGGTATCAGGCATAACCCAATATCAAGCGCGCGCGTTATTTAAACAAGACGCATTTCATTTAATTAAGCGACAGACTTAGATAAGGGCACTTAATTAACCCGCTGACATTGAATTCCTGAGATTTGATCCAGGCGGCATGGGCGCCTAATGCGCTGATTAGGCGCCATTAAAAGTGACACGCCCGATACATCCTCTGTTAAAGCTCGCCTCATATTTCCGCTCGCCCTCGGCACTGGTGCCGAGCGAAAAGGAATAAGCATGACCAAAAATGATATTTCATCACGTCATTTCCAGCGAAAGATATCTGAATTCTGCGAGCTGCGTATCGCGCCAATCGCATCCCGGCGGGTGTTGGAGAATATCCGGCCCTACCTGGTCAGTTTGATCATTTACCGAAAATCACCACCGCTCCTGAATGGCCATATCGACTGGACGACGATTGGTCAGGCCTGTAGGCTCGAAGCCGAGTTGACGGCAGAATTGAAAAAGCAACTTCGGCCAGGCCTCGATCCAATCATCCGGTGGCTCGGCGCTCCACCGGCAGCCGAAGGACGACGGCCACCAAAGCCGACAGCTAGCTCGCGCAAAACTGTGCTCGCCAAAAAGGCTGTCTCCACATCCTCGACCAGAAAGCCGCAATGTGCGGCGGCCGACGATCCCTTTGTCCGTGCTGCGTCGACACAGCCTGGACCCGCACCGAAGCCGATTAGCCCATACCCTGAACCATTATTCGAGGCGACAGAGGATCCGGCAAGCTTTCAAGACGCGCTGGCCTATCATATGCGGCGGTTCGGCGACACATATTGGCAGCTCTATCGCGCCGTTGTTCACCTGAACGAGACCTTCGACCAAAAGACGCTGCTTTCTTGGACCCAGGGCGATCGCGTACCCCGATCTGTTGCGAGTTTCGACATCCTCCGCCGCATCGAGCAGCGCTATCGACTTTCGGAGGGATATTTCAAAGAGAAGCTGCCTCATCAGGCGCGTTCGCTTTACGGTCATAATCTCGGTGATGTTAGCCCGGCTGAGCGGCGCAGGATCTCATTGCACCTTCCCGATGACTTCAGCAGTCTGCCTTTCACCAAACGCGAAGAGATCCTCGATTGGGTGCGCCGGGTGATCATTTCCGGATCAACGGAGTATCGTCGCTATCAGGCGGCCGCCAGCAAGCAACGATATGCGATCCGCTTTCCCGGAGTCACCTATGGAGGAAGCTCTTTGTCGCCGAGATCACTGGTATCTGCAGTCGGTGCCAATCAGAATGTAGAGGCCGAGTTTGATGATCCTGACCTGCTCTCCGGCGTCGTCGACGCGCCGCCGCAGCTTGCCATGGAAATGGCAGATCTCATTCGCTTCAAAACCTCCACTCTGACGGCGATCGGATTTCAGCGGAGTGGCGTTTGGGGAGAGGAAACGGCTTCTCAGAAGATCGAGCACCTTGGCCTGATTGATGTTCGGCGCATTGGCCGCGTCACCGAATAGCGCCGTAAAGGGCCACGGTGTTCCACTCAGCCGGCTGAGCTTTGGCCTTTTGATCTTCCCCGGTGTTTGGGACTGGTACCTGCAGTGGCGGGAGCGGCGACGTGGCTTCTATACCAAGTGGGAAGAAGACATGCTGATGGTTGCCCAGGCCCTTTCCCGCGCGGATGTCGGCTGGATACGGCAGCACCCGGAGCTGCTTCAGAATGTCCGACCCATCGCAGGCATGATTGAACAGGACGAAATCGACTTCGCAGCCCGCGACTGGGATGGCGCCTGTGACGCGTTTCATCGACACGCCGCCAATCGATCCAAGGAAATCCAGCGCGTCATGCGTGTCCACCGCGATCCGTTCGAGCCGATCATGTGTGTCCTTGAGGCCGAGAGCCCATTGGCTGAGTATCGCAAAATCACCGACGAGATCCTCGCACGCATGCCGGATGAAAGAAGATATCCACGGCCGGCGGCTGAGGCCGTCAGATCATTCCTGCTGCTTCGGCTTGGCCTGCACCTCGGGCTGCGGCAGAAAAACCTTCGTCAATTGCGTGTTTGTCCGCGCGGACATTGTCCGACATCGGAACGCCGGCTTGAGGACATGAGATGCGGCGAGCTGCGCTGGAGTGATCGCGATAATGGATGGGAGGTCCTTATCCCGTCGGTCGCATTCAAGAACTCCGGCTCATCCTTCCTCGGTCAAAAGCCGTTCCGGTTGATCCTGCCAGACCTGCTCGATCTCTACAAATACCTCGAGGCTTACATCGGCCGCCATCGCGGTGTTCTGCTCGGCGGTGCAAAGGATCCCGGGACGCTGTTCGTAAAAACCGTGAAGACGACCAGCATCGATGCAGCCTACAACTCCACCACCTTCTACGAGGCTTGGCGGACGGTCATTCAACGCTACGGGATATACAATCCCTACACCGGACGCGGTGCAATCAGAGGCTTGCTGCCGCATGGCCCGCATAACTTGCGGGACATTCTTGCGACGCATATTTTGAAGCAGACCGGATCATACGAGCAGGCGAGCTACGCCATTCAGGACACGCCCGATGTCGTCCAGCAGCACTATGGTCGCTTCCTTCCGCAAGACAAGGCCGCGTTAGCTGCCAAGATTCTCAATCAAGTCTGGGAAGCCGCGTAAAGCTGGATGAATGTTCGGCTCGGATGTTGGCCACGACCTACTTCCGAGCTGACCTCGCTGTCTCGCCTTGAGCGGATAAGAACCGACGACCTGCTTATCCCTACGACGTGAAAAGCATTTGAAGGCACACACCTTAGACGCCGTACTGCCTTGCGTATCCGGTCCACTCAAATATCGCGAGGCCAATCTCGGCCTCCGGTGCCCAATTGCCGCCGGGCGCCGGCGAGCCAGTATCACTTCACGAGGAATTTCTCGATCACCTCCATCCGGGGCTCAACGCCCAGGCCCGGCTCGGTCGGCAGATGGGCATAACCATCTTTGATGACGACAGGGGTCTTGGCCAGCGAGCGGCTGATCTCGCCGGGCTCGACGCAATATTCCATCACCAGCGCGTTCTCGATCGCACATAGGAAATGCAGCGAGGCGGCGGTGTTGATATCCGTAGTGAAATTATGGTTGCAGACCTTGCGCCCACGGCTCTTGGCATAGGCTGCAATCTGCATGGCCTGGGTGAGGCCCGTGCGCGTCACGTCGATCTGGACGATATCGATCTGTCCCTCGTCGATCAGACGCTCGAAGCCAACGACCGTGCTTTCCTCTTCGCCGGCGGCGATATGCTGGGTGCAGGCGCGCGACACCTTGCCATATCCGGCATAGTCATCCGGATGGAGCGGTTCTTCGATCCAGAACAGACGATAGGGTTCGAACAGCTGCGCGCGGCGGATCGTCGTCTTCGCGTCCCAAGTCAGGCCGACATCCAGCATGAAGTCGATCTTGTCGCCGACGGCGGCGCGGATCGCCTCGACATAGGCAAGGTCGGTGGCCTCATCAAAACCAAAAGGCTCCCAGCCGAATTTGACGCCGGTATGGCCCGTATCGACCGCGTGCTTGGCGCGAGCGACTGTATCCTCGATCGAGAACTGAAACATATTGGAGGAATAGACGCGCATCTTGTCACGGAAGGCGCCGCCGAGCAGTTCGACGATAGGCTTGCCGAGCGCCTTGCCCTTGATGTCCCAGAGTGCCAGATCGATGCCGGCCATGGCCTGGATGACGGCGCCGTTGCGGCCGTAATAGATCGTCGCCCGATGCATCTTGGCCCAGAGACGGCTCGTTTCCAGCGGGTTTTCACCGATCAACAGCGATTTGAGACCCGTCACCATCGTGTGGGAATAAGGCGCCTCGATGATCGCCTTGGTCACAGCCGGGCTGCCATCGACCTCGCCCCAGCCGACGATGCCGGCATCGGTGGTAATCTTGATGAGCAGCGCGTCCTGCGAACTGTCGGTGCGCGCCTCGATATTGGGCAGGCGAAGGTAGAATGCTTCGACGTTGGTAATCTTCATGATGGCTTCCTGTTGCCCACCTCAGGGCATGTGTATAAACGTATACGATGATCGCCCGTAATGAGGTAGGCGATCGCCTGTCTCATCCGCGCTGGGCGCGTCGTTCGGCGATGATCGCCTCGTAATTCACATCGAGTGCCTGGAAACGGATATGCTGCTCGATCTCGGCTTCCATCAAGGCGATATCGCCCGACGCGAAGACGTCTGCCATCCGGTAATGCTCGTCGATGATCTCATCCATGGGCTTGCCCCTGGTCGAAAGGCCGAAAATCACGGTGAGCTGGCGGGCGATGGATTCCCACAGGCCACTCAGCACCGGATTGTCGGCGAAGCTGCACAGGACGCGGTGGAAATGCGTATCCGCCGACGCAAAACCGTAGATATCGCCGCGACTGCGCATCAGTGCGAGTTCATCAATCGCCGCCTTCAACTTGTCGATCTGGGTTGGGCCATTATGGCCAAGCTCGATCGCGCGGCGGGTCGCAAGCCCTTCGAGCGAAATGCGGACATCGATGATCTGCATCAGGCGCGCCTGCGATACTTCCTGGAGGCGGATGCCCTTGTAGGGCTCGCTGACGACAACGCCCTGGCTTTCAAGCTGGCGCAACGCCTCCCGGATCGGCACCCGGCTCATACCGAGCCGTGCCACCAGATCCGGCTCGACAATCCGGTCGCCGGGCAGAATGAGGCCACGAGCGGCAGCCGAAAGGATCGCCTCAACGGCATGATCGACCAGTGTGCGCGGCTTGGCGGGTTCCCATGCATGCTCCTCGTCCGAAACAGATGCCAAAGGCGCGGCATCGTCGAAGGCTGCAACGCGCCCGACGCCTGCGGCCTTGCGGTTCGACGCAAGTTTCGATTTGCCGGTTGTGTCACGCGCCATGGAAGCCTCCGCGGCGCAGGAACTGACCGAAGCCGGGACGCGGGCAACATGCCTTACGGGCCTCATGAACAGTTTCGCCGCGCACCAACGTGCGCATCACGGTCACGCCGCAGGTCATGCCTTCGAAGGCGCTCCATTTGGCATAGCCCTGGAAATTTCCGCCTTCGACCGTCCAGGGGCGGTCCATGTCGTAGAGCGCGAGGTCGGCATCCATGCCGATACCGATGCGTCCCTTGCGGTGCGAGAGACCAAAAACCCCGGCCGGCGCCGTTGCCGACATGCGGGCGAGATCGACCAGCGACAGGCCGCGATCCTTGAGACCTGCGGCCATGAACATCGGCACGGATGTCTCGATGCCAGCAAGGCCCATGCCCGCCTCCCAGATGGAGGTCGCGCCGGCAGCCTTCTGCTCTGGCATATAAGGGCAGTGATCGGAAGCCAGCATATCGACTTCGCCGGCCTTGACCCCGTCCCAAAGCGCCTCGATGACCGGGCGCGGGCGAAGCGGCGGGCCGCAGCGGGCGTTCGGGCCGATGCGGACAAGATCATCCTCGTCGAGAATGAGATAATGCGGGCAGGTTTCAAGCGTGACGCGGGCGTTCTTCTTGGCTTCGAACAGGATTTTCGCCGCCTTGCCGGAGCTGACATGCACCACATGGCAGCGCACGCCTGTCTCACCCGCCAGCGTCGCCACGCGGGCAACAGCTTCTATCTCGGCCACTTCCGGCCCGGATTCGGCATGAGCGCGGACGTCATGGCGGCCCGCCTTTCGCAGCTCCTGCCCGGCACCGATCAGGATGTCGTGGTTTTCGGAATGGATGCCGATCAGCCCATCGAAGGAGCGGATCTCCTTCATCGCGCGCAACAGGCCGTCATCATCGAGCCGGGGCAAGCCCTTCTCGTCGGTCGCCGCTCCTTGCGGATCGGCGCTGCACAGGAATGCCTTGAAGGCGATGGCCCCTTCGGCATCCATCTTCGCCAGTTCGCCGAGGTTTTTGCCATCAAGCCCGCCCCAGAGCGCGAAATCGACCGTGCTCGAACGCGACAGTAGTGCCTTCTTCCAGAGGAAGGCATCGAGCGTGGTTGCCGGCGGCCCTGAATGCGGCATTTCCACAACCGTCGTAATACCGCCGATCGCAGCCCCCAACGTGCCGCCGATCAGCTCTTCCTCGGGCTTGTCATGCGAACCGGTGAAATGCGTGTGAACGTCGATCGCGCCGGGCATGATCACGAGGCCGGTTGCGTCGATCACTTCGGTTGCAGTCGGAAGCGCCGCATCGGGCCCAAGGATGGCGGCAATACGTCCGTCCTTGATGCCGATCGTTGCCTTGATCGCTTCCGTGGTGGTGACGACCGTGCCGCCGGTAATGAGCGTATCCATGGTTTCTGCCTCCGCGTTCACTTGGCCTCGGCACCGTCGGTGCAGAGACTGGTATCGACGAGTTCATCATAGGGAACCACAGAGCCGAGCCAGCCTATGGCCTTCAGAAGCATGGCGAAATGCTCGAAATCGCCGCGTTCGATCACCGATCCGCCGGCGAAAACGCCGGCATTCCGGTAACCGTCCAGCGCGCAAATCAGCGTCTCACTATCCATATCGGGATAATATGCCGCAACGAGGCCCGCAAGCTCGGCGACCGGCGCCGTCGAGATAACAGATAGCGCCTCTTCGATTGCACGCACGAAACCGGAAAAGGCTTCCCGCTTGTCGGCGATCCTTTCGGGACGGGCGATATAGGCGCTCCACGGCACGCCCCCTGTCGCACCTGCCAGACTATAGGTCCACGGAAGCTCTCCGCCTGCGACATAGGGAGAAAGCGCATGCAGCGAATGGAGGACGAAATCCGCGCCGCCCTTTTTGACGGTCGCAATATCGTCCGCCTCGACACCGCTGCCGGGAATGAGCGTGACATCGTCAAGCCCTGCCTGTTCCAGCAGCCAGCGGAATGTCAGCGTCGCCGTGCCGACATTGCCGATATCGATCACGCGGGCTTCGGCCAGATGCGCCAGCGAGAAGCCGTCCGGCAGCTTATGCGCGGATGCGAGGAACCAGGGATTGCTCCGCACGCTGGCGCAGAAGGAAACCAGCGCCGGGCCACCTTCCTCATAGTTCTTCATCGTCACCATCGGCCCGCCGATCGTCAGATCCGCCTCGCCTGAGAGTACCGCAGGGATCTGGCCGCCGCGGACGGTATGGCCGCCCGAATTGGTGGTGGTCAGTTCGACGGTCACGCCGCGTTTTTCGAAGAGGCCGAGCGCCAGCGCGACGAAGTGTGCGCAGTAGTAAATGCGCGCCTCGCTGGCGTCCCCCTGGTTCAATCGCAGGATTGTCGTCATCAGAGGCTTTCCTCGCAATCTTTCAAAAGCAGACCAGGCTTCAGATCGGCGAGCGTCGCGGCATTGCACCAGCTTGCCACGGCCAGCGTCTCGTCGATGAGGCCTTTGAGGAAGGCTTCTACCGCTTGCTGGCCGCCAGTGACGAGCGCCGTGATCAGCGGCCGGACGACAATGGAAAAGTCAGCGCCGAGCGCCGCGGCCGTGACGACATCAGAGCCGAAGCGGACGCCACCATCATAGCCCAGCGTCATCGTCGCCTCGCTACGCAAGGCAGGCAACTGGCGCAGCGCAGGCACCCACCGCGCACTCTGGCGCAGGCCGATATTGGAGGCGATGATGCCGGAGCAACCGGCAGCAGCAGCCTCGGCCACATCAAGCGGATTGAGAACGCCCTTGATCATCACCGGCAGGGCAAGCGATTTCGCATGGCCGACAACCTCGGCGAGATCGGCCCAGCTCCAGGCCGGAAAGGCCGGAAGCGGCTCGACGCCGACGGATTTGGAACCGATCGTCTTCCAGCCTCGCCTTGCAATCTCGGCGCCGATGGAAAAGCCCCCCGGCTGAAGATTGGCAACGGGGTGAACGGGCGCAAGCACCGTCAGGACCATGCCGGCAGCCTCGGCGCTGGCAGCCTCGTCCATCAAGCCCTTGATGCGATCTTTTGGGCCGGCGGCGCGCAGTTGCAGCCAGCAATTGTCATGCTCGGCGCAGATTTCCGCAAGCGGCGTCACCGTCTCTTCCGAAATGACAAGCGGCAGCGACAGAGCGCGGCAGGCGGCGGCAATCGGCAGCAGGCCATCGGCGTGAAAGACCCGGTCGCCGGCAAAGGCACCGGCCACGATCGGCGCGGACAGGTGGCGCCCGCAAAGCGTCGTCGAGATATCGGTGGCCGCATTGCCGAGGAGAACACGCGGCACCAGCTTGTAGCGTCGGAACTCCGCCTCGTTGAGGTCTTGCAGGTCCGCAGCGTCACGCGCGCGGCCTAACATGTAGCGGTAGAGATCCCCGCCCAGCGCCGTCCTCGCTTCTTCGGAAAACGGCAGGCCGTCCATTACGGAATTAGGCACCGTGCTCTTCCTTCTCGTGTCGCAGGAATTCGGTAAAGGCTGGCGTCCTGGGGTTCTGAATGATGTCAGGCCCGCCCTCTTCCACGAGCTTGCCCTTGGAGAGGAACACGATCCGGTCGGCGACGGAGGCGGCGAAGGCCAGGTCATGCGTGCTGATGATCATCGTGATGCCCGTCTGGGAAAGGTCGCGGATGGTCTGGTTGACCTCCCGCACGAGTTCAGGGTCGAGCGCCGAGGTGGGCTCGTCGAAGAGCAGGATACGCGGCTCGGCAGCGAGTGCGCGGGCGATGCCGACGCGCTGTTGCTGCCCACCGGAAAGCTGGTGCGGAAACGAATTTTCGAAATCGCCAAGGCCGACCAAGCGCAGCGCCCGGCGCGCCTTTCGTTCAGCCGCCGGATGCGGCAGGCGCTGCACGATGCGGGGAATGCTCATGGCGTTCTGCAGCGCGCTCATATGGTCGAAAAGCGCAAAATGCTGGAAGACGATGCCGATGCCCGAACGGGCGCGATTGGCCGGCAGCAGCCGCGTCGAAAGCCGGCGGCCATCCGGGCGATAGCCCATGACATGGTTCTCCACTTTGATGGAGCCGCCTGCAAACGGGTTCAGTGCCAGAATGGATTTGAGCAGCGTGCTCTTGCCCGAGCCGGAGCGGCCGAGAAGGACCACGACTTCGCCGCGACGGACGGAGATGCTCAGCGCATCCAGCACGCGGACATTGCCGTAATCGACAGACAGCGCATCCACTGTCAGAACGTCGGCAGCATTGGCCGAATATTTTTTGGCGAGCGGCGGCGTCGCGGCCACGGGCTCTTCCGACGCTTCCCGCTCAGCCTGTCGCTTCTTCAGCCGGGCAGCCTTGCGGTCGACATTGAACCGGCTTTCAAGCCACCACTGGGCGCCGGCCAGCGCCGACGACATGATCATGTAGATCGCGCCGGAGGCGACGAGGACGGGAATGAACAGAAAGTTCTGCGAGACGATCGCCTGACCGCGCATGGTCAATTCGTTGACGCCGACGACGGAGGCAAGCGAGGTCGATTTCAACAGTCCGACGGCCTCGTTGCCAAGCGTCGGCATGATGGTCCGAAGCGCCTGCGGGATCACGACATGGATCATCTCGGCTGTCATCGAAAAGCCGAAGGCCTGGGCGGCAAGCCGCTGGTTGCGATCCGTCGATGCAATGCCGCCGCGAATGATCTCGGCGCAAAAGGCCGTCTCGTTGATCATCAGAGCGAGCATCGCACTGGCAAACGGGCTCAGGCGAAGCCCGAACTCAGGCAGCACGTTAAAGAGCAGAATGAGCTGGAGAAGAACCGGCGTCCCGCGCAGGATATAGATATAGGCCTGCACCGGAAGCCGGATCAGTATGTAGCGAGAAGTGCTGGCGAGTGCCAGAAAGAACCCGATGATGATCCCGCCTGCAAGCGCGCCAACGAGGAGTTCGACGGCGATGACAGCGCCCTGCCAAAGGTAGGGCAGCGTCAGATATTTCAGAAAATCGGCCATCTCGTCGCCTTCGAACCCCTTCTATGATCAGCCCTTGGAGACGGCCGGACGCTCTGCGTCGCCGCCCTGACCCCAGAAGTCGAGCAGCTTTTTCTGTGCGCCGCTCGCCTGGATGACCTTCATGGCGTCAAGAACGGCGTCACGCAGGATGGTGTTGTCCTTGGCGATCGGGAAGCCGACCATGATCGGCAGATCGACCTTGAATGCCGTTTCGAGCTTCGGATCGGAGGCTGCGACTGCGGCGGCCGAACCGCTTTCGGTGAGGTAGATATCAGCGCGGCCGGATTGCAGTGCCTGGATGCTGTTATCGGTATTCTGGACCTGCAGAACATCGACGGCCGGCTTGCCGGCAGCCTGGCACTTCGCGGTGGTTTCCGGAATGAGCGTGTTGGCCTCATAGGTGCCGGCAGCAGCAGCGACGGTCACGCCGCAGAGATCGTCGACCGACTTGATGTTCTTCGGATTGCCCTTCTTGACGATCGAGCCGTCCTGCACCTGAACGGAGGCAACGAAGGCGATCTGCTTCAGGCGGGCATCCGTGACGTAAAGCATCGGGCCGATATCGGCGCGGCCGCTCGAAATCGAGGTCAGAAGCACGTTGAACGAACCGTTCTGGTATTCGTGGGTGAAGCCGAGGCAGCCGCCGAGACGATCGAACAGCGAGGGATCGAGGCCTTCGATGACCGATGGGTCCTTTTCGGACGGTGCTTCGAAGCCCTTGGTATAGCCGCCGAGACCGACAACCAGCTTCTTGCCGACCAGCGACGGGTACTTCGTCTGGAGCGCGTTGCATTCCTGCATGCCGGCGAAATCCTTGGCGGACGGCTTGATATCGTCCGCGGCGCGGGCACCGGCCGTCGAGAAGGCAAGGGCAACGCCCATGCCGAGCATGGCAAGCGTGGTCTTCTTTGCTGCGAATTTCATGTTAGTTCCCTTATTGGCGCGGTGCGGGGTGGATGCCGGCAGGGCCGCGCGAACCTGCTGCATAGGCAATCGCTTCGATTGCCGTAACTTTTAAGCTCTTCCGCCTCTTCTCGAAGGGGTAACGGCTCTATCTGTTTCTGCTTTAAAGAAATTCTAGGTGCGGGACCGGTCCCCACATCCGGTGGAATTGCCTCAATACCCAAGCTTCGGATCAACCTCGTTCCTGAGCGGTTCGCCGTTCTCCAGGCGCTTGAGATTGTCGTTGAATATCGAAAGGCAGCCCGCCATGTAGGTCGCATGATCGTCGACGCTGCAATGAGGGGTCATGATCAGATTTGGGCAGGACCACAGACGGTCACCGGCCGGCAAGGGCTCGATATCGAAGACATCGAGGACAGCGCCGGCAAGCCTGCCGGACTCGAGCATGTCGGCCATGACGGCATAATCGATCACGGCCGCTCGCCCGACGACGACGATGCCGGCCCTTTCGGGAAGGATTTCCAGCCGGCGCTTGTCGATGAGGCCGCGCGTCGCGGGCGTGGCCGGCAGGGTCGAGACCAGCACATCGGTATCCGCGAGCACGCTGTCCAGCGCATCTGTCGCAATGCAATTGTCGAGATCGACATCGGCGCGGCCCGTCCGCGTCACGCCCGTCACATGATAGCCGTTGGCGAGGAGCCGCCGGGTGGCTTCGCTGCCGATGCCACCGACGCCAAGCAGCGTCACACGCTTGCCACGGGCGGGCGTTTCGAAAAGCGGCTGCCATTTGCCTGCGGCCTTATCCGACACGAAGCCCGGAATGCGAAAATTGAGCATCAACGCGGCGGCGAGGACGAACTCTCCGCCCTTCTCGCCATGCACGCCGGAGGCATTGGTCAACGCAACGCCGCCCGGAAGCGTTGGAATGATCGCCTCGACGCCGGCCGAGATCACCTGGACCCAACGCAGCGATGGCAGCTTTTTCTTCAATGCCGAGACATCCGGCTTGACGCAGGCAAAGACGATATCCGCATCGTCGGGATAGCTTGACCCGTCTCCCTCGCTGATGACGAGGCCCGCAGCATCCAGACCGGAGGCGGCAGCGCTTTCGGCCAGTTCCTGCGGGGAAAGCCGGAGGGCGGCTGCGGGATCGCGATCATTGAGGATATGGATACGCATCCTTTCAGGCCCCTGCCCCGACACCAGCCGAGCGAACGGCGACGGCTTCCATTTCGACGAGCAGCCGCTCATTGTTGAGCGTGATACCGACCGTCGATCGCGCCGGATAGGGCGCGGGGATCATCTCGCCATAGACCGCATTCATCGCAGAGAATTGGCCGAGATCAGTCAGGAAGATCGTGACCTTGACGAGGTCGGCCAGCGTCATCCCGGCGGAGGTGAGCAGCGCCTCCATGTTCATGATCACCTGCCGCGACTGGGTTCCGACATCCGAGCCGACAATCTCGCGGGTATGCGGATCGATTGCGACCTGCCCGGACAGGTAGAGCGTATCGCCGACAAGGATGGCAGACGACAAGGGAGCTGGCCCCATCGGGCGATCTTCAGGCTTGAACCCGGCGTAAGAAATCGGCGTCTTCACTGCTTTCTCCACGATTGACGAATTAAGGATCGTATACGATTATACGAATGTCAAGCGCGTTGTCACGACTTCTTCTCTTTCCCAGGTGACGCGGCGGTGCAGTTACGTAATAGTCGGCAAGCCGCGCGACCGCAGTGGGAGAGGATGAATCCGTCAGTCACGGATCATGGGTTACGGCTAGCAGCTGACGAGCATCTGGAGCGCGGCCGGCCGCGGGCAAAGAAGGGATGGAGAATGGCATATTTCGATAAAGGCACTTTCGTCGGGAGAGCGTGGGCGACCGGGGGCGACGGGCCGATCTTGATAACGGTTCGTGACGGAATGCTCCTCGACATAACGTCGCGAGCAGCCCCAACCATGCGCGACCTCATGGAAATGGGCCTTGTTGCATGGATCGGTTTGCGGCTGATATTTGGCGGGACATCGTATTGAGGGTTTTCCGTATGCCGCACAAGTTCAACTCCGCCCACCGACACGAGATTGCTCGGCAGAAACATCGGGTGACGAACTGGGCTACCTATAACGAGAGCTTGAGGCGACGCGGCGATTTAACCGTCTGGGTCAGTGAAGACGTGCAGTGTCTCTGGTCGGCATCCCGGCGGAAGTCGCGTGGCGGACAGCCGACATATTCGGATCTGGCGATCACACTATGCCTGACCTTGCGGGTCGTCTACGGCTGCCCCTGCGTCAAACCCAGGGCCTGATGCGCAGCGTGGTGGCGCTGATGGGTCTGGATGTTCTGGTTCCTGATTTCTCAACTCTGTCGCGCCGAAGCAAGGGAATGGCCCTGCCGCCGACGGAGCCTCGCCTGGGGAGTGACGGGCCGATCACTCTGGTTGTCGACAGCACCGGGCTGAAGCTCGTTGGCGCCGGAGAGTGGCTTGAAACAAAGCATTGCGCCAAGTCCAGTCGCAAGCGGTGGAGGAAATTACATCTCGGACTTGATCTGGTCAGTGGTGAGATCGTCTGCAGCGAATTGACCACGGATGAGATCGGTGATCCGACGGCCCTGCCGGATCTTCTCGATCAGATCGACGGCTCCGTCGCCCGCTTCATTGCCGATGGCGCCTATGATGGCATTAAGACGCGCGACCTTCTGGCCGCCCGCTTTGGCGATCATGTGAATGCCGTCATTCCACCGCCGAAGAATGCGGCCGCCAGTCCCGACGCCGCCACACATCCCACGGTTCGCGATCGCCATATTGCCGAGATCGCAAAGCAAGGCCGATTGGCGTGGCAGAAATCGACGGGCTACAATCAGCGCAGCCGGATCGAAACCCAGATGGGCCGATGGAACACTGTCATTGGCCCCAAGCTGCAAGCGCGCGGTCTCGACAATCAGAAGACCGAGGCCCGCATCGGCGTTCTTGTTCTCAACACAATGACTGAGCTCGGACGTCCGATCTTCGAACGAACACTATGAAATCCGACCGGGCTAGGGGCGATTGCGTCAACCGGACGATCCATGCAACACGGCCGGCTGACGCCGAATTTCGACCGCCTCGCGCGGGCCGGCACCCATCTCTATCATTCCTTCACCAGCCAGCCGCTCTGCGGTCCTGCCCATTCTTCCATGCAGACCGGCCAGTTCGCCACCCAGACAGGATGCTTCCGCAACGGCATTCCGCTGGCCGACGATGCGGTCACCATTGCCAAGACCTTCGCCGGGGCAGGTTACAAGACCGGCTACATCGGCAAATGGCATCTGGGCGGCGCAGACCCGGTGCCGAAGACCGAGCGCGGCGGCTATCAGAGCTGGCTCGCCGCCAACCTTCTGGAATTCACCTCCGACGCCTACGACACGGTGGTCTACGATGTGGATGACCAGCGCCGCAAGCTTCCGGGCTACCGCGTGGATGCGCTGACGGACGCGGCGATCCGCTACTGCGACGAGCACCAGAGCGATCCCTTCTTCCTCTTCGTCTCCTTTCTCGAGCCGCATCACCAGAACCACACCGACGCCTATCCCGCGCCGGACGGCTATGCCGACGAGATGAACGCACGGCTCTGGACGCCGCCGGACCTCGCCACCCTGAAGGGCACCAGCACATGGCATCTCGGCGGCAATTACGGCATGGTCAAGCGGCTGGACGAGGCATTCGGCCGGCTCGTCGACGCGCTGAAGAGCCTCGACATGCTCGATGACACGATCATCATGTTCACCTCCGACCACGCCTGCCATTTCAAGACGCGGAACAGCGAATACAAGCGATCCTGTCATGAAAGCGCCGTGCGGGTCCCGACCCTGATCACCGGCCCCGGCTTCCAGTCCGGGGGGCAGGTCCGCGCCCTGTTTTCGACCATCGACGTTGCTCCGACGCTCATCGACGCGGCCGGGATCGCGGTTCCTCAGGAGATGACGGGACAGTCGATCCTTCCGGTCGTGCGCAATCACCGCGCTCCGTGGCGTGACGACGTCTTCTTCCAGATCTCGGAGACCGAGACCGGCCGCGCCCTGCGGACACATCGCTGGAAATATGGCGTGACCTCTGCCTATGACCGCGATGCGCCGCGATCGGACGCCTATCGCGAGAGCTATCTCTACGATCTCGACAATGATCCCTACGAGATGGTTAACCTGGTCGGGCTGACCTCTTTCCGCGAGGTGGCCGACGACCTGAAGGCGCGGCTCCTGCGCTGGATCGCCGACGTCGAGGAGGGCCAGGTGCCGGAGATCCTTGAGGCAAAGCCGCGCTTTCCGCGTCAGTTCAGGCTGAATGCGAGCGACCTCATAGGCGCCGTGGATCGCGAACGCGACGTGGATCCCCTGGAATAGGGTCGCGCCTCAATTCCGGCAAAAGGCGGCGAAGCGGTCGAACAGGGTCGCATCGCCCATCTGGCCACCCTTGAGCAGGAGGACCGGCGACCGGCCGCCCTCCTCCATGCGCCCCTCGCACAGCGCAACCCCCCGGTCCAGATCGGCGACATGGGAAAGGCTCGAGATCTGCAGTTCGGAGAGGATCAGGGAGGACGTGTCCCCCCCGGCCACGCCGATTCCGGACAGTGTCTTACCGGCGACGACGGTTTTCATCAGGGCTGCACATTTGAGCGCAAGCGCCTCGCCCGAGAGCCCGTATCGGGCCTCGTGCTGAAGATGGAGAAGGACATTGCGGCCCTCGCCCAGATGCCCGCGCGCCGTCGCGGCCAGGGTATCGAGACGGCTCTCGTTTTCCAGCATGACCGGGGTCACGGCCAAGGTGCTGTAGCGCGCGGCGTGGGCGATCTGGGCCGCGGTCAGCGACGATCGGCTTCCGGCAAACAGAAGCACGGGGCGGTCGGCATCCGCTGTCTGACGGGTGGCGCCGGCTGACGCACCGGTCTTTCGGTCAAGCGCCGGTCGCGCGGCACAGATGGCCTCCGCCACGCTGCTCGGTCCGACAAGCAAAATCGGGCCCTCCCAGTCGATTCCAGCCAAGGCAGCCCCGACGGTATCGACATGTGCCTGCGACGCGGCATCGACGAGCACAGGTCGCAAGCCGTTGCCGGAGGCAGAGAGAAGCCGCGGGCAGATGATTGCCGGCGCGACATCCAGTTCGGCACCGGAGACGAGCGAGATATCCGCAAGTCCCTGCCTCTGCAGATGTCGACGCAGGTCAGCCTCCCCCATCGGCGTCACGGGATGCGACGACATTACGGGATGGCGGTCGATGCGATAGACGATGCCGTCGGGCGCCCGGGCAAAAAGGTTGCCGAAGAGGCAATAGCGCCCGAGACTGGGCTGTCCGCCGAGAATGATGGTCAGCGCCGGCTGCAGCGCCTCACTCAGGCCGCGCACCGCTGCGCCGATACTGCCGACCGTCTCGCTGCTGTCGAAGGTCGAACAGACCTTGAAGTGATAGAAGCGCGCGCCGAGATCCCTGATCTGCGGTGCCATGGCTTCGCAGGCCCGGCGGATCGCATCCGCCTCCATCGCGCGCAACGCCGTCGCGATGCCGACCGCGTCCAGTCCCTCGCAATCGGCAGCGCCCGGCACCGAGAGGAACAGCCTTGTACGCCGGCCTCCGCGCGCAAACGCGGCGAGTGTATCCGACGCACCGGTGAAGTCGTCACCGATGAAGACAGTCTCCGGCAGGTGCTCCGTCATCCGCGTGCACCGTAAAATGCGAGCGCGGCAGCCAGGGCCGGATGGTTTGCCGCGTGCTCCTCAAGTGTTTTGTCCTGCAGGATCGCCTCATAGGCCTGCCGCAGGCTCTCAACCCCGGCCTCAGGACCTAGTGGGTGGGCAAGGATGCCGCCGCCAGCGAGGAACATGAAATCCTCACTGTCCGCGGCCTCCATGGCGCGATGCAGCGTTGCCGCCCATTGGCCGGACGAAAAGACCGGCATGACCCGGTCATCGATACCGGAATCGGCCGAAAGCGGTGCCAGGCAGCGCCGCGCCGCATGCTCGACCTCCTCGGCAGGATCCGAAAATTTGCCCCCGATGCCATGGACATGCATGTGGTCAATCCCCGCCAGCCGGTAGAGCGCCTGATAGGCATCGAAACCGAAGCCGAGCGCCGGATGCCGGCCAAAGGCGCCGTAGCCGTTGCGATGGCCGTGAACCGCAAGCGGTGTCGATCGGCGCAGCGTCTCCGTAGCCGACAGGCCGCACCAGTTGAGGCTCGCCATCACGCACGAGCCCCCTTCCCGCTCGACAAGCTCTGCATGGCGCCGCATGGCATCCGTTTCGTCGGTGACATTGAAGGCCACCATGACGTTGCGACAAGTCCGGTCCCGATAGGCCCGAACTTCCCGCATGACAGCCGGGACGCGCTCGGCAAGCGGCGCATGCACCGGATTTGCGCAGATCTCGTCGTCCTTGATGAAGTCGACGCCCGCCTCGCAGAGGCTGGCCACCAGACCTGCCGTCTCCTGCGCCGACATGCCGACATTGGGCTTGAGGATCGTCCCGAACAGCGGGCGCCCCTCCGCACCCGTAGAAGCGCGGGTGCCTCCAATGCCGAGACGCGGCATTTCATAGCTCTGCCGATAGGCCGCAGGCAGGTCGATCGACAGCAGCTTGAGCCCGGTCACCTCACCCAGATCGTAGAGGTTTCCGGCAACGATCGAGGCGAGCGTCGGCAGGTTTCGACCCACGTTCTCGACCGGATACGCAACGCGCACATGGGCCCTGCGATAGGGTGCATGAGCATGCCTGCGCTCGAGATAGGCGCTGTAGAGGCTGGGTTCCGCAAGCGGTTCGATCTCGTCTACCGACAGCACGACTGCGGCCGCCCGCTCCTTGAGTTCCTCGGTCTCGTTCGCCACCTTGACGAAGGTGCCGGAACTCTGCTCGCCGGCCATGATGCCCGCGACCTTTTCCGGATCGAGCGGGGTCTCGATCAGGTATCGCGCCTCGATGAATTGCCTTGCCGCCATGACGCGCCTCAGATCTTGCTGAGATCGGGGAAGGGCCGAACCGGATCGCTACCGTCCCAATCCTTCGACGCTTCGCGGATCAGATCGAACATGCGTCCCTTGGGCCCCAGTACCTCGGAAAGCTCGATCACGGTTCCGGGATGGTCTTCCTGGGCGAAATAGACGAAACGGCCGTTCACGCCGACGGTCCCGTTCATCTTGACGCGAAACCCCTCGCCTTCCATCCGCGCCAGATCTTCGTCGAATGTCTGGGTCCAGTAGGCAACGTGCTGCAGACCACGGTGACCGGCAGCCATGAAATCCCGATACATGGACGGCGCATCGTTGCGGGTCTGGATCAGTTCGACCTGAATGAAGCCGGCATTGGCGAGAGCGACGGAATTGTGGACGTCATAGCGCTCGCCCTCATAGGTGTAATCCTCGATCGGAACCTTCGGATTGTAGTACCAGGGACCGACCCCCATCGTGCCGTGCCAATAGGCCATGGCGGCTTCTATGTCGTCTACGACGTAGCCCAGCTGACGGATTTCGCCCAGGAATCTGCTCATGTGGAAGCCTCATTGCACCATGTAGTTGGGAAGCCATGTCGAGATCGCGGGGATCAGCGTCACGGCGAGAAGGGAAAGCATCAGCGAGATCAGGAAGGGCAGTGTGCCCCTGATGACCGTGTGGACCGGCATTTTTGCGACGATTGACACCATGTAGAGGCTCATGCCGACGGGCGGGGTGAGCAGGCCGATCATCAGGTTGAGAACGAATACGATGCCCAGTTGCAGCGGATCGACGCCTGCCGCGGCCAAGGCCGGTGCGATGATTGGCGCGATGATCAGGATCGCTGCAATCGATTCCAGCACCATGCCGACGACGAGCAGCAGGATGTTGACCAGAAGCAGCAGAAACAGCGGATTGTCGGAAAGACCGAGCAGGAAGGCGCTGACCGTGACCGGCACGCGGTCCATGGTCAGGACCCAGGCAAACAGCGCCGCCGTCGAGACGATGAACAGGATGCTGCCTGTCGCCTCGACGGTTTCCTGCAGGCTTCTGACAATGCCGCGCCAGTCGAGGCTGCGGTAGATGAAAAGACCGATGAACAGGGCATAGGCGACGGTCACGCCCGCCACTTCCGTCGGGCCGAAATAGCCGCTCATTAGTCCGCCGATCAGCAGGACCGGCGCCAGGATTGCCGGAAGCGATATGACGAATTTCCGCGCTATGGCGGCAAGGCTCGGCGTGACATCGTCCCGCGGCAGGTTCTTCAGCCGCGCCGTGATAGCCACCTGGACCATCAGCAGCAGGGTGATCAGGATCGCAGGCACGATGCCGGCCAGCAGCAGCTTGACGGCCGAGACATTGGCGACGCTCGCATAGATGATGATCGGTATGGAGGGCGGGAAGATCGGTCCGATGGTGGCAGCGGCGATCGTGATACCGGCGGCGAAATCCTCCCGGTAGCCCTGCTTCTTCATCTGGTTGATCTGGATCGCGCCAAGCGCACCGATGTCGGCCAGGGCGGCCCCGGAGACGCCGGAAAAGACGAGACTGACGAGAATGCTGACCTGGGCGACCGCGCCGCGGACCCGGCCGACCAGCAGGCGGACAAAGTCGAACAGGTGGGTCGTCACGCCCATGGCCGTCAGAAGGTTGGCAGCCAGGATGAACAGCGGCACGGCAAGCAATGGCGTGGAATCGAGAGCGTTGACGGCGCGCTGCGCCAGCACGTTGACCGGCAGACCATATGCGACGATCACCACCGCGGATGAAAGGCCGAGGCAAACGGCAACCGGCATGCCGATCGCAAGCGTCAGCAGGAAAAGGATAAGAAGAGTAAGGCTCATTGCGGACCGCCGGCCGGAGATTGATTGGCCACGCCGCCACCCGCAAGACAGAGAAGCCTTACCAGAGCCACGAGGCCAAGGAGTGTGATGCCAACCACGGCGGGCGCATAGAAGATCCAGTTGGACAAGCCCATGGCCGGGGTCGCGAACTTGCCTGCCCGCATGAGATAGGCCTGCATGCCGTAAAGGGTGATCGCGCAGAAGACGAAGACACCGGCTTCCGCGACGACCGCCATGACGCGCCTTGAACGACCGCCGAGAAACTGGGGCAGCATATCCACCGCGACATGCTGGCTGCGCACGGCGAGAAGCGGAAGGGCGAGATAGACGAGCGCCACGCCGGAAAAGCGCGCCAGCTCGTCTGCCCACGGCAGCCCCAGATCGAAGCCGTTGCGGGCAACGACCTGCAGCACGACGAGGACCGCCATCAGGGCAAGCAGCAATACGGCAACGGCCATCAACAATTGCGCAATCCGCAGGAGTATCGTGTGTGCGAATGTCACCATCGTGCCGGCCGTCGACGTCATAACTTGGCTCCCCCAGCTTGCGATCAGGCGATCGCCTTGATCTTGGCGTAGAGGTCGCCGTATTTCTCGCCGAAACGCTCGTCGACCAGTTTCTGCACCGATGCCCGGAACTCGCCGATTTTCAGGCCCTCGTCGACACCGATGACCGTCATACCCTTTGCCTTGAGGGCTTCGGTATCCTTGGCTTCGTTGTCGGCAATCGCCTTGGTCGCCCGGTCGCGGATTTCGGACGCCGAGGTACTGACGGCCTGTTTCTGCGCATCGCTGAGGCCCTGCCAGACGTCCTCGTTCATGACGACGACCTCCGCATTGGACATGTGCCCCGTCAGCATGAGATGCGACTGCACCTCGTAGAGCTTGACGTTGAGAACCACGTTGACGGGATTTTCCTGTCCGGACGCGACACCGGTCGCAAGCGCTGTCGGCACTTCCGACCAGTCGACCGGGATCGGCACGGCGCCCATGCCCTCCACGGCCGTGGTGTAGATCGGGAACGGAACGGCACGGATCTTTACCCCCGCCAGATCCTTGGGCGACATCACGGCCTTGTTGCAGGTCAGGTTGCGGCGACCGAAATAATGCGCGTAGACGACACGCACATTGGCGGCCTTGACGAGCCCCTGATTGAGTTCGGCCATCACCGGCGAATTGACGTCCATGACCTTCATCAGGTGATCGACGTCGCGGTAGAGATAAGGTGTGTCGAGAGCGGCAAACGGCTCGTAGAGCGAACCGATGCCGCCGGCGGTATTGTGAGAGAAGGCGATGTTGCCAAGCGACACGGACTCGGCCAGTTCCTGCAGCTTTCCGAGCTGGGATGCCGGAAAGACATCGACCTTGATGTCGCCGCCGGAATTCTTCGCCACGGCCTCGGCGAACCAGTCGGCCTGGGCTCCGGCGACGCTCGCAGGCTCGTTGTTGTGGCCGTACTGCAACGTCATCGACTGCGCCCGTGCGATATAAGGCGCCATGAGTATCGATGCGGCCGCCCCCGCGCCGATACCCAGGACAGACCGGCGCGAAACCGCCGACTTCGCCAATGCAAATTCTTGAGCCATCATTTCCTCCCTGACTGCTCCCTGCCGGCGCACACCTCCTCAAGGCGTGCCTCTTGACAGGAAGCTACGAAGGCGCATGCTTCAGGTCAAACCGTATTAAATGATGGATGTTGATGTGTCGTCAGACAAAATCGACACCGGTCGAACCAACCGGCTCCCGCTGATGGACGACATTGCTGTCCGCGCCGGCGTCTCGCTTGCGACCGTCGATCGCGTGCTCAACCAGCGCAAAGGCGTGCGGGAACGCACGGTATCGCTAGTGCTGCGCTCGGCCCTAGAAGTCGGATATCTGAGCCAGGAGGAATACGACCTGCTGGTGAGACCGCGTCCGCCAAACGTCGTCTTCCTGCTTCCCAACGGCACCAATCCCTATCTGCGGCTGCTCGGAGAGAAAGTCCGGAAAAGAGCGGATATGAGGTCTCGCGACAGCGCCAACATCCGCTGTTTCTTCGTCGACAGCTTCGCACCATCCGCTCTTGCGGCCGCCCTTCGCCATCATGCCAGATGGGCGGACGCAATCGCCTGCATGGCCCTCGACCACCCGGCTGTGCGCGAGGCGACGGCGGAGATCGTGGCACGCAACAAGAAGGTCGTCGCCATCGTCTCGGATTTCGCGCCGGCGGTGCGCAGCGCCTATGTCGGCCTCGACAACCAGCAGGCGGGCCGCACCGCCGCCTATCTGCTCGGCCGCTTCTGCCGGCACCAGAAGGGCGACGTCGCCGTCATCGCCGGCAGCCGCATCTACCGGGCGCATACCGACCGGGAAATGGGCTTCCAGAGCCTGGTCGAGGAAATGTATCCGGAGCTCAGCATCATCGGAGTGCGCGAGGGGCATGACGACCGGGACGAAAACTACCGTCACACGCTCGCGCTGATCGATCACCATCCGGAGCTTGTCGGCATCTACAATGTCGGCGGCTCCTCCGACGGCATAGCCCGGGCATTGAAGGAAAGGGGCAGGAGCGAGGACCTCGTCTTCATCGGCCATGGCCTCAGCGCCGACACCCGCCGCCTTCTGCTCGACGGCACGATGGATGCGGTCATCAATTCGGACCCGGATCTGGTGCTGAGCGCGGCGCTCGCCGCCTGCGGCGAGCTGTCCGGCGACGGCAGTCCGCCCTTGGCCCCTTTGCTGAAGATGGAAATCCTGCTGCGCGAAAACCTGCCGCTATAGCAAAATCCTGACAGAACGGACGCCCCCGGCCGCGACAAAGAGACCCTGTGCCTACCAGGCTGCCTGATAAAGTTTCAGGATATCGTCCCTTGAAAGGCCCAAGGGGTTACGTGCCGAGCAAGCCGCGTGAGCCGGGTGGGGTGGCACAACAGAAACGCCTTTTGCCATCTATGCGGTCCATCTGCCGGACATACTTGATGGGATAGCCCTGGGTGAGAGAGTTACCGGTTCGGCATAGGCGTTTGGCGAACCACCAGCTTGGAGGATATCCATCGACCGCATATTTTCGCAGTCAGCCTTTTGCAGGAGCCATAGATGAACGAACAGATCGAAGCGATTCTGGAGCTGTATCATCAGCGTATAAACGAGGAGCGGAGCAAGCCGCGCTTCGAGCCTCCTGGTGGGCGTGACGGCGGCCAGGATCAGCGCATGCGCGCCGTTGGGCCGCAGACCGGCCGCCCTATCGATCTGCTCGCCGGAAGTCTCAAAGCACCGATAATTCTGAAGATCGGCACATCGTTCGGATATTCGGGCTGGCTGGCGGAGGCGGCGCGTGCCAACGGCGGCCGGATCATCAGTATGGAGATACATGCCTAAAAGTCAGCGTATGTGTCAACGGCGGAGTAAAAACCGGCCACGGGGCGGAGCAAAAGTCGGCCACTATGGCGGCCGCCTGAGACCGCCGGGGGCGCGTAGCCCGAGCGGGGGTCTCAGGTGGCCGTGGCGATTTTTTGAAGGGTCTCAGTTGGCCTTTCGGGCGCGGCTTTGAGCCAGACGATAGCTGTCGCCGTTCATCTCGAGGATGTTGACGTGGTGAGTGGCGCGATCGAGTAGCGCACCGGTGAGACGCTCCGATCCCAAGGTCTCCGTCCATTCATCAAACGGGAGGTGGTGTCGCTGGCGATGAACCCGTCCTCAAGAAGACCGGTATTCCGATAAGAACCGTTGCGGAGAACCGAGGGCGCGACTATAGAGGAGATCGTTGCAGGTTATCCGTCGCCCACAATCCGCATGGTCGAGCTTGCAGAGATCTGAACAGCGGCACACGCGGCCAGCCGCCCAGACTTTCGGACCTCGGCGCTAGAGTTATCAGCGCGACGCGTTTCTCGCTGCCGCTGCCGCTGCCGCTGCCGCTGCCGCTGCCGCTGCCGCTGCCGCTGCCGCTGCCGCTGCCAAAAGGCAAAATCTAGGACCAGTAAATCCACTTTACATCGACCAAAGGATTGAGAGCGGCGCAGCCTGGAGGCGTTCGGCAAACGGCGTGATGCGGTCATGATCATGCAGGACGAGGCCACGCACGAAACGGTCACCGACCGCTGCCTGCAACTGACGCAACCCGCGAAAATCGTCGGCCTTGACGGTCGCAGACGCCTTCACTTCAATGCCGATGATTCGCCCGCGCCGATCCTCTATCACGACATCGACCTCATCCAGATCCTTCGTTCTGTAATGCGAAAACGAAACGCGTCTCTCGGACCAGGATGCCAGCTTCATCAGTTCGGAGACGACGAAACTCTCTAGCAGGGCGCCAAATCGGGTCTTGTCGTCGGATAGCCTGGCCACTTCTTCTTCGCGCAAAGCCGCCAGAAGTCCTGTATCGATGAAATGAAGCTTTGGCGTTTTGACAAGCCGACTGAGCCGGTTGTTCGACCATGGCACCAGAGTTTTGATAAGGAATAGCCGCTCTAGAATGGCTATGTATTTCTGAGCGGTGACGCCGGACAATCCCAGTGCAGAACCGAAGCTGCTATTGTTGATCAATTGGCCGGCATGTTCCGCAAGGATGTTCAGGAGGCGCGGCAAACGATCGAGCTGATCGATGTTGGCAATGTCGCGCACGTCACGATCTAGGATCAGAGTAACATAGTCTTCGAGCCACGAGACACGCCGGGCCGAGGTGGTTCGCCTTAAGGCTTCAGGATAGCCTCCAGCCAGAACCATGCTCATCAATTCCTTGCCCAGAACAATCTCACCCTCTACGGCCGGTTCGTCCCCCGCAAACAGCCGGTCGAGCATGAGACCCGGACTCGATCGGATTTCGGCCTGCGCAAAGGGAAGAAGCGGAATGACTGCCATCCGGCCGGCCAAGGAGTCGGCAATAGCTGGAATGGTCGCGAGATTGGCGGAGCCCGTTAGCAGAAACCTTCCCGGCTCCTGATCATCATCCACGCTTGCCTTGATTGCAAGCATCAGATCGGGGGCTCGTTGGACCTCATCGATAACCGCGCGCTTGATCCCCCGGATAAACCCGGTCGGGTCGGCCTTCGCGGCATTCAAGGTGCCCGCATCATCCAATGTGATGTATGGTCGATCCTTGTCCGAGAACGTGCGCGCGAGCGTCGTCTTGCCTGCCTGCCGCGGCCCGGATATCAAAACGACACGGGTATCGGCCAGAGCTGCCTCCACGAGAGGCAACGCTTTTCGATCGACGAGGGGCTTCAAATTCGAATGACCAATCATACGGCCATTCTTAGCTCATGCTTCGTCCAGTTTAAAGTGCAGAGCCGTCCATTTTTAATTCAAAGAGCGACCAAACTTTAGCCTCGTCACTTCTGGCCGCCGATGCTCGTCAGATCGAGCGGATACCAGCGTCGTCGGGTTTGATTGGAGCTTCCTCTGGCATTTCAGAAGGTCCGTTCTCGTCAATCTCACCAGCAGGCATCGCAAACTTAATGGACGAAGGGCCAGCGAAAGGCGCTATCCGCAAATATCTCTCATGCTCGGACAATTTCCGCCCACAGGCTTATCGCCGCCATTCGCAGTTCGCGATGGTGCCCGGAGGTGAACCGTCCCGGCTTTGCCGGAGACCGTTTGGCTTAAGTTATGCGGCCATAGCTGGTGCGTCCAGCATGGCGTAGTATCGTTCTTCGGCCTCGGCTGTCGGTATGTTGCCGATGGGCTCCAGAAGGCGGCGGTTGTTGAACCAATCGACCCATTCGAGCGTGGCGAACTCCACGGCTTCGAAGTTGCGCCATGGTCCTCGCCGATGGATGACCTCGGCCTTGTAAAGACCGTTGATCGTTTCGGCGAGAGCATTGTCGTAACTATCACCAACGCTTCCGACAGACGGCTCGATGCCTGCCTCCGCCAGCCGTTCGGAATAGCGAATGGACACATATTGCGAGCCGCGGTCGGAATGATGAACCAGCCCGCCACGTTCGACGGGCCGCCGATCATGAAGCGCCTGGTCGAGGGCATCGAGCACAAAGCCCGCATGGGCCGTTCGGCATGCCTGCCAACCGACGATACGGCGGGCGAAGGCATCAATGACGAACGCCACGTAGACGAAGCCCTGCCAGGTCGCGACATAGGTGAAATCGGATAACCACAGCATGTTCGGCGCGGGAGCGAAGAACTGTCGGTTCACCCGGTCTAGCGGGCATGGAGCGGACTTGTCCGACACGGTGGTTTTGACTGGCTTGCCGCGAATGACGCCTTGAAGCCCCATCATTCTCATAAGCCGAGCGACGGTGCAGCGGGCAATATCGTAACCCTCTCGCTGCAGCTGCCGCCAGACTTTGCGCACGCCATAGACCTGGAAGTTCTCGTTGAACACCCGGCGTCTCTCAACTTTCATGGCAATATCGTTCCGTTCGCGGGCTGACAGGCGGTCCACGTCCGTGCGTTTGGCAACGACCTCATAGTAGGTGGACGGGGCAATCGGCAGCAGCCTGCAGATCGGCTCGACCCCGAGCACCGAGCGGTGTGCATCGATGAAGGAAATCATCGCTTCAGTGGGCGGTCGAGCTCCGCCTCCCTGCCCGGCAGGCGAATGCTCGCATTCGCCGATAGGGGGCAAAATACGCCGAGGCTTTGCGTAAAATCTCATTCGCCTGACGAAGCTCCCGGTTCGCCCGCTCCAAAGCCTTCATCTTCTCCGCCACGTCACTCGGCAAACCTGCACGCTTGCCGCTGTCGACCTCGGCCTTCTTCACCCATTCATTGAGCGTATGCGCCGAGCAGCCGATCTTGGCCGCTATGGAAGATACAGCCGCCCACCGGGAAGGATGTTCGGCTTCATGATCGGCCACCATTCGAACGGCGCGGGCGCGGACTTCAGGAGAAAATTTGTTCGTCGTCTTGCTTGTCATAGACCCTACTTCTCACGAGTTGGGGTCTCCGGCAAAGCCGGCGCGGTTCAGTCAACGGATCGCGCACATCCAAGATACACGCAACCCTCTCAATCCAGCGGAACCATCCCGGTCACGGCGGGTTCATGTGAACAATTCAGGGAGATCTCGATGACGACGATGACGATTGAAGAGCTGTCGAAGAAGCTCGGCAAGATCGATTTCTGCATGTTCAACACGCATTCGGGATCCGGGAGGATCGAAACCCGGCCCATGAGCAACAACGGCGATGTGGAATACGACGGCGACTCCTGGTTCTTCTCTTTTGAAAACACCAGGAAGGTCAGTGACATTAATCACAACAGCGGTGTCACGCTCACATTCACCGCACCCCCAAGCCTGCTCGGTAAGCCGGGTATATTCATCGCTGTAGAGGGCGAAGGACGCGTGATTCGCGACAAGACCCAGTTCGCGGAACACTGGGCAAAGGATCTCGATCGATGGTTTCCCGAAGGCATCGACACGCCGGGAATCGTCCTTATCAAAGTTTCGGCAAGGACGATCCAACACTGGGACGGCGAGGAGAACGGCCGCATAAATATGCCCAGGGCGGACGCTTCCGCGTGAGGTGCGGTGTGACACTGCGGGAAATTGACGAGGTCATCGCACATTCCCGTAAAACGTCGCCCGACGGCACGTTGATCGCTGACTTCGGACGCACCATCTAGGTCGTATGCCGAAACACGAAAAAAACGACGTCGAGCTGATCAGGACCTGGACCTTGGCTGCCGACATCACGATGGGGTCATCCGTTCGCGCGAAGGGCATCCTTCAAGAGATCCAGGCGCGCCTGCCATCCGCGTTTAAGAAAGCGATCTCGCTGGACGGGGTCGATCTGGTTCTGGCGATGTCGGCCGATGAGAAGACGGCGTTCAATGCTGCCCTATCAGTCATTGCGAAGGCCATGGATGAAGCGCCGACACTTCCTGTCATCCCACGCGAGATACAGGATATCCTCGGGATGAAGACCAGCGAGCGGCACCGCTGGCTTGCAGATGGCCGCCTCCCGAGTGCTGGCACGCGAACTGTCCGCCTGGCCGGACGGGCCCGCCAGATCACCTTCCATGTGTTCGATCCGAAGGTTGTGGAAGACCTTCTTGATCGGGGTGCCGTCGACGAGTGGCGGGTAGAGGATGCCGAGGCGAAGGCGGAAAAGAGAAGGAACGCTGCCTATCAGGCAAAGCTGACGCGGTTGGCCAGGAAAAGCAGCAAGCCGTCGAAAAAGAGAGGCAACGACGTCGACGAACCGGCATCCAGGCTCCGCGGCTGGGAGGACTTCGACATCGACGGGCTGTTACGTTGATCGAAACAGCGGGTTGTCCGGGTCACCTCCCGCTGCGGTCATTCCGGAAACAATTGCAACACGCCGGAACATTGCCGTCATCGAGCGGCTGTGGCAGGAAAAGCATGGCATTGCCTTTCGGTCCCGGCATCATTGCGGGTTCGGCCAGTCAAGGTGAGTGTGAAGGGGCAGAAGATGCGATGGTTATCCTGAAGAGACGGGGCAAAGTGAATGAAGCACGCCGACTGTCGGCACTGCCGATCTGGCTAAGCCTTGCCTTTATAGGCTTGATGCTGGTCTTCGGCGGCATGTTGCTGATGCAGAGCTATCGAACGGCGCTGAGAAACGGGGAAGTCCGCGCGGCCGCTTCGGCCCAGACAGTGGCTGCCAATGCCCAGTGGATGATGGAGGCTAGTAATCAGGCGCTGCAGCGGATCGATGCCGCCTTGAGCCTTAACGGCATCAGCACGGCCGGCAAAATCCTCGACCTCGAAAAAGCGGTCGGCGACCTTCCTATCGGTTTCAACTACGCCGTTTTCGACGCCGCCGGGCATCTGCGTTTTTCCAGTGTGGGCGACGCCCGCTCTATCAACATCGAGACACGCGGTTATTTCGCAAAACTGGCGGGCGGTCAGGATCTGGCGATAGGTCGGCTGACCAGGGACAATCAGATAGACGCCTCGGCGTTCACAATTGCAAGGCGCGTCATGCGTGACGGGCAATTCCAGGGCGTGGCGGCGATCACCATTTCAAATGCCTTCGTCGATCGATTTTGGCGGACCATGGGGCTCGGGGCCAACTCGACCGTGTCCATCATACGAGACGACGGATGGCTGATGGCACGGCATCCGGAGCCCGACGCGGAAGTGGATCTTGGCCAGACCGCATGGTTTGCAATGCTGAAGGATCATCAAAGCGGGATCTATCATAGCCCGGTGTCGCCGATCGACGGCATATCGCGCATCGTCGCATTTCAGAAAATCGATGGCTGGCCGGTGGTCGCCCTGGCCGCGATAGATCGTGCCGAGGTGCTCGACCAGTTCTGGCAGAACTTGAAGTCGCAACTGCTTATCGTCATCCCATTTGCCTGCGTGCTCAGTCTGGCGACCGCTTGGATCGTCCGCCTTTTGCACGGGTTTGCGATCCGCAACAATGAACTTGAACGGGCGTTGGAACGGAACACGTTCCTGTTCCGAGAAATCCATCATCGGGTCAAAAATAACCTGCAGACGGTTCAGGCGCTAGTTCGCCTGCAGCCGCTATCGCCGGAGGCGAAGTCGGATGTAAGTCGCCGGATTGCCGCGATGGTATCGATCCACGAGCAGATCTATCAGACCGACCAGTTCGAGACCATCGAGATTGCGCCCTACGTCAACACGCTCGTCACGGATATCGCATCGTCATTCGATAAGAATGTCGCACTGGATCTTGAGTTGGAAGCCGTCGCCGTCGACAGGGACCATGCCCTTCCCCTCGGCATGCTGATCAATGAAGTTGTGTCCAACGCCTTCAAATATGCATTCAACGATACCGATCACGGCTGGCTCAAGGTGCGTCTGTCGCAAGAGGGGCTGAAAGGCAATCTGGTGATCCGAGACAATGGACCGGGCTATGATCCGCTGCAGGCGCCGCAAGGCATGGGAAGCAAGCTGATCGCGGGCTTCATCGCCCAGCTTGGTGGCGAACTGCATATCGAGCGCGACAACGGAATGGTATTTCGGGCGAGCTGGCCGATCGCCTGAGAGGACCGCCATGGACAAGGCACGCGCCGGTCGCAGGGCGCAAATTTGAGACAGGCTTCTATCTGTGTGACAGTATAGCGTGGCTCGCGCTTCGAAGGACGGTGCAGTCTTTCTTTTGCTGTTTGTCCGGCCCTCTGATTGCCGAGGGGGCGGCGCCCCAAGGTCGCCGGTCATGGCTGCAATCAAGGTCTCAAGTCTGGCGGTCACGCGAGCGGCTAATGGTCTTGACCGCACCCCTCATTTGGCCTCCTTTCTAGAGCATCCTTGAGATGTGTAACTCGGAGATCTCCATGGCGCTTGGCGCATCGCATCGTTTGCAGGACGGCGTCCTTGCCGTGGAAACCATGACCCGCTTTGCGCTTGCTGTTCTGGCGTTGGCGTCAGGTGTCTATACCTATCTTGGTGTGCGCAGCCTGCTGGACGGTTCGCCAACGGCAATCTTCTTTGCCGCAATCATCTATTCGGCGTCGGTCTCGGTGGCGATCTACGCCTTCTGGTCCTACATGGCGCGTTTCTATCCGCACGTCACAGGACCGGGCGCACGCGGTGCGCTGATCGGGGTCATGGGTCTCGGCTGTGCCATGATTATCGCGATGTCCAGCTGGCTGAATGCCGCGGCGCTGGCCGGCTCCGCGGCGCTGGAACAGCACTTGGCCGAAACGGTACAAGACTATACCGCAGACCTCGATACCGCGCACCAGAATGCACTTGCAGCCCAGAGCCTGCTTCCAGACATACAGCGGACCTCGGAGCGCTTTTCGAGACTTGCGGAAGACGAACGCCAGAACGGCGCACTGACCGGAACAACGGGGTCGGGCAGCGTGGTCCAGCTGCTCTCGCAAATGTCATCTCAGCTGAGCGAACTGGAGACGGACATTGTTGCATCGCGCGAACGGGTGGCAACGCTGTTTGAGCAGGGGCAGGGTCATCTCGCGACCATGCGCCGGCTGGTTTCCGCGCCCGGTGCCGTGGCACCGCGCAGCGACGAATTCTCTGCAGAGGTCGTGGCACTTTCTGGTGTGATGACCTCGCTGGAACAGACATCGATTGCGCCGTCGGTCAAGAGAGCCGCCGAAGACCTTTCCCTCGGCTTCATTGCGCCAGTCGCCGATGGCCGCGCTGCCGATCTCGCTGATCGCCAAGACCAGGTGATGCAGACGATCCGCGCCTCGGTTTCCGCCCAGTCACAGGTGCTTTCAAAGGCTGCGGACGATATTCTGGCGCGGGCGGCCGTAGCGGAGCGACGCTTTGTGCCGCTTTCTTCTGCGGAAGCCGTATTGCGTTATGCCGCCGATTTCATTCCCGCCTGGGCGGGGGCAATCTCGATCGACCTGCTGCCCGCAGTTCTTGTTTTTATCCTGGCCGTCGTACACGGGGCGATCCGGCGCCAGGAAGAACGTCTGCCCTTTGCGCAGCGGATTACCGCGGCTGAGCTTCTGGAGGCCCTTGAGGTCCAGCGAGCGCTCGGCCGGCAGGGCGTCGATATCGAACAAGCCTTGCATTCAGTGGAAAAGGATGTCGAGCACGAGCGGCCGGACTCCAACATCACCAGCCTCGACACCTCGGTGAAGGCGCCCCGAAAAGGGCCTCCCACGTGAGATCCTCTTCTCTTCCCGAACGTTTGCGGAATTCGATCCTACGGGTCGATGACGCCTTGGTCATGCGCGGCACATTCTACGGTCTGCTGATATTGGCCGGCATCTTCCTTTTCACCGACATCAGGGAAATGAGCCGCGCCAACACGTCGCTTCCCGGCGATCTCCCGATAGATGCGCCTGTGCTGCCACCGGCACTGACCGACGGCGGGCCGCAGGCGCCACCGGTCGCGCCGGAGAGTTCGCCACAGGTCCTGCGCCAACCGATGCGTTTTGAGCTGCTGCCGGGCGGCGTCCTCATGGCTGAGGGATCGATCGATCTGGGCGCTGCAGACCGCTTTGCCGCGGAGATCGAGACGCGCGGTGAGTATGTAACCACTGTTGCACTGAATTCTCCGGGGGGCTCGGTCGAAGATGCCTTGTCTATGTCTTCACTGATCCGGGAAAAAGGCCTCTCCACGCAGGTGAAAGCGAAGGCGCTGTGTGCCTCGTCTTGCCCGCTGGTCTTCGCCGGCGGAGCGGTGCGCGAGGCGCAAAAGGATGCAGTCGTGGGCGTGCATCAGGTCTACAGTGCCGAACGGCAACAGCTTTCTGCCGCGCAGGCCGTGTCGGCAGCCCAGCGTACGACCGCGCGCGTCACCCGCCATCTGGAGCAGATGGGCGTCAGCAGCGCGCTGTGGATCAAAGCCCTGGAAACCCCGCCGGACAGGCTTTACTACCTGACGCCGGAGGAAATGGCGGAATTCAAGCTCACAACCGCGGGAACGTCCAAAAAGACGTCGGGTTAGGCCTGGTCCCCATAAGGCTCATTTTTTTGGCGGGCAGGTGATCCCAACTTCCCACCCAAGACGTTCGACAACCAGTCTGCCACACAGAACGGATGATGAAAGCGCTGGAATTCCTCCTGATCGCGATCATTTTGTTCTGAGCACACATTCTTATGCAGGTAGCCAGCCGCACACGGGCGGCCTCGCTTTTTCTGCCAGAAGCGCAGCGGCGGCGAGAAAATGTTCCAGAATATCATGGCATTTCCCAGTCATGTGGCCCGATCTCAATAGCGGGAACCGCACCAAAAATGCTGCAGCGAAAAAAGTTTATTATTGTCTCGCATCTTTTTTAAAATTGACGCGCGTAAAATATTATGTTTCCTGTGCCGAGGATGATCGGGCGGGAGGACCTGCAGTCCGATCATCGCACCTACCAGGTCCAAGCAAATTCATCCGGGAGGATTACATGTTTCGCAGTGGTATCTTTAAGACAGTCCTGGCTTTCGGCCTGCTATCCGCAGCTGCCGTTTCAGCTCGCGCTGACGGCATCGGCGCGTCGCTTCTGACCCAGCAACATCCCTTCTACATCGACCTCGCCCAGGCGATGAAGGACGAAGCCAAGGCCAAGAACGTACCGCTCGAGATCTCGATCGCCAACCAGGATCTGTCCAAGCAACTTGCGGATGTCGAAGACTTTATCATCAAGGGCGTCGATGTGATCGTGATCTCGCCGGTCGACAGCAAGGGCGTTCTGGCTGCGATCATGAAGGCCAAGAAAGCCGGCATCAAGGTCATCACCGTCGACGTTCCCGCCGATGGCATCGACGTCACCTCCCACATTGGTACAGACAACTATACCGGTGGTGTCAAGGCTGGCGAACTCATGGCAAAGGACCTGGGCGACAAGGGCAATGTCGCAATCATCGACTACCCAACCGTTCAATCGGTGGTGAACCGTGTTAAGGGTTTCAGGGATGCCATCGCCAAGCATCCTGAGATGAAGATTGTCGCGCAGCAGACCGGAATCACCCGCGCCGAGGCTCTGGCCGCTGCGCAGAACATGCTGCAGGCCAATCCCGACGTCTCTGGCATATTCGGCTTTGGCGATGACGCAGCGCTCGCAGCGGCCGTCGCCGTCAAGGCCGCCAATCTTCAAGATCAGGTCAAGGTCATCGGCTTTGATGGGATGAAGGAAGCCCGCGATGCCGTCGATACCAATCCGGTCATGGCCGGCGTGATCCAGCAGTTCCCCGATCAGTTGGGCAAGCTTGCCGTCGACACGGCCGTGAAGGTGATCGCGGGTGAAGCGGTTCCTGCCGACCAGCCAATCGTCCCCGGCGTCTATACCAAGAAGTAGTAGCCTCCCAAGGCCTGTCTGTCCCGGCTCCGGCCGGGACGGACATCTCGACGCTGCCGCAGCTGAAACCTTCTGGCGCGCACCGCAATATTGAACATTCCGACTAAAGACGGTTACCAAGGAGATGCTGCATGGCGACTGCTGACGAAGAGCCCGTTCTGCAGATCCGCGACGTCAACAAGGTATTCGGCGTCGTCACCGCGCTCAACGGCATGAAGCTGGACGTCCGGCGTGGCCGGGTCCACACGCTGCTTGGCGAAAACGGCGCCGGCAAATCAACGCTGATGAAGATCCTGGCCGGTGTCTACCAGCCGACCTCCGGCAATATCCGGCTGGACGGCGCCAACTATCATCCCTCCAATCCGCAGGACGCAGCACGCCTTGGCCTGACGATCGTGTTTCAGGAACTCAGCCTCTGCAACAACCTGACGGTGGCTGAAAACATCCTTGCGACGCGCGAGCCGGCAGTGGCCGGGTTCATCAACGACCGCGCCCTGATCCGCAAATCCCGCGACATAGTTGCCGAGCTCGGCCTGCCGATCGACGTGACCGACAAGGTCGGGGACCTTTCGATCGCACAGCGACAACTGGTCGAGATCGCCAAGGGGCTCAGCATCGAGGCCAAGGTCGTCGTGCTTGACGAGCCGACCTCTTCACTCAGCGACAACGAGGCGGAAATCCTGTTCTCGATCATTGAGCGGCTGAAGGCCCGGAACGTGGCGATCATCTACATTTCCCACCGCATGGAAGAGATCATGCGGCTGTCAGACGACATTACGGTGATCCGCGACGGGTGCTATGTCACCACGCGCCAGCGTGAGGACGTGACGATCGAAGAGTTGATCGCACTTATGGTCGGCCGCTCCATGGACCAGATCTATCCGCCGCGGGAAGTGCCGGCGCCTGGCGCCTCTCTCGCCCCGATGTTCTCGGTCGAAGGCCTGTCGCGCGAGGGTGAGTTCAAGGATATCACCTTCGACGTCCGCGCCGGCGAGATTCTCGGCTTTTTCGGGCTGATCGGCTCCGGGCGCTCTGAGGTGATGAATGCCCTGTTCGGGGTCAAGTCGGCTACCGGGACGGTGCGCCTTGAGGGAGAGCCGCTGGAGATCCGCTCGCCCTCCGAGGCCATCGACCATGGCATTGCCTTCGTCACCGAAAACCGCAAGGAACAGGGCCTTGTGCTTTCCCAGAGCGTCGAGAGCAATATCACGATGGCGGCTCTGCGCCGTTTCGCAGCCCGGCTCGGCTTCATGAAGCACCGCGTGGAAACCGCCTCGGCGCTGGTCGAGGTCGAGCGTCTGTCGATCAAGACAGCCAATCTCGACACCCCGGCGGGCGCCTTGTCCGGCGGCAACCAGCAGAAGATCGTGCTGGCCAAATGGCTGCTGACCGAGCCCAAGGTGCTGATACTCGACGAGCCGACCCGCGGCGTCGATGTCGGCGCCAAGTTCGAGATCTACAAAATCATCCGCCAGCTAGCCGCCGAAGGCACAGCCATCCTGTTGATCTCCTCAGAACTGCCGGAGGTGCTGGGCCTCAGCGATCGCGTGGTGGTGATGAACGAGGGCCGCCTGGCGGCGACCGTCACCAGCGACAGACTGACACCTGAAACCATCATGACATTCGCGACGGGGCAACACTGATGACCCAGATCCATTCCAAGAATTCCGCATTTGCCAAGATCCTGAAGCAGTATGGCGGCATCTTCCTCGCACTCGTCGCGCTCTGCGTCATCTTCTCGGTGGCCAATCCGCGCTTCATGTCGATTGCCAATTTCACCAATATCCTGCAGCAGGTCTCGGTCATCGCCATCTGTGCTTTCGGCATGACCTGGGTCATTCTCTTGGGCGAGATCGACCTCTCGGTCGGCTCGATCATTGCGGTAGCGGGCATGGTCGGCGCCCAGTGCTTCGCCTTCGGCTTCGGTTTCGTGCCAGCGGTTCTACTCACCCTGATTGCCGGCGCGATCCTCGGCCTTTTCAACGGCGTGCTGACCGCCAAGCTGCTCTTGCCTTCGTTTATCGTCACGGTTGCGACCATGGGCATCTATCGCGGCATGGTGAGCCTGCCGACCAATGGCGCCCCGGCGATGATCCTCGATGACAGCTGGATGGCGCTGGGCGCGAACTCCTTCCTCGGCATTCCGATCATCATCTGGGTCGTCGCGGTGCTGTTCCTGTTCAACCATGTCCTGCTCAGCAAGACGACCTTCGGCCGTCGCGCTTACCTGATCGGCGGCAACAAGGAGGCGGCGGCGTATTCCGGCATCAAGGTCGACCGGATGAAGATCTCCATCTTCATGCTGTCCGGCATCATGTCGGCAATTAGCGGCATTCTCCTGTCCTCGCGCCTTCTGTCGGCTCAGACCAATGCAGGCATGAGCTACGAACTCGATGCTATCGCCGCAGCGGTGCTAGGCGGCACCAGCCTTGCCGGCGGTGTCGGCACCATGATCGGGACCGTCATCGGTGCCCTGATCATCGGTGTGATGAACAATGGCATGAACATGCTTTCGGTACCCTATTTCTACCAGTTGATCGTCAAGGGTCTGGTGATCCTCGTCGCCGTCTGGCTCGACGTACGCTCCAAACGCACAGCCAGCTGAGTACGGAATTTCACATCATGACCAAGATACTCACTATCGGCGAAATTCTCGTCGAGATCATCGCGACGGAGAAAGGCGACGGTTTTCGGGCGCCCGTCCGTTTGATCGGGCCGTTCCCTTCGGGTGCGCCGGCGATCTTTATCGACCAGGTCGGCAAGCTCGGCACGCCCTGCGCCATTATTTCGCGCGTTGGTGATGATGACTTCGGCCACGTCAATCTCGCCAGACTAAAAGCCGACGGGGTCGACGTGTCCGGCGTTGAGGTCGACCCGCAGGGCACGACCGGAAGCGCTTTCGTTCGCTATAGGAACGACGGCAGCCGCGCCTTCGTGTTCAATATCCGCCACAGCGCCTGCGGCACGATCACGCTGAACGATGACAACCGCCGGCTTATCGGGGAATGCACCCATCTGCACGTCATGGGCACAGCGCTCTATGGTGAAACGGTCATCGACTCCGTCATGGCCGCCATCGAGAACATCAAGGCGCGTGGTGGTACGGTCTCGTTCGACCCCAACCTCAGACCCGAGACCCTCAAGGCACCGGGCATGCGCGAAGCATTGTCTCGTGTCCTCACACAGACCGACCTGTTCCTGCCGAGCGGGGAGGAGCTCTTCCTGTTTGCCGCGGCGACAGAGGAAGAGGCCGCGGTTGAAGAATTGCTGGCGACCGACATCAAGGCGGTAGTGCTCAAACGCGGTGCCAAGGGCGCCTCGTATTTTGACGCCACGACCCGCATCAGCCATCCCGGATTTGTCGTCGAGGAACACGACCCGACAGGCGCAGGCGACAGTTTTGGTGCTACCTTCGTCAGCTTCTGGCTGGAAGGTGCTGCACCCGCTGTCGCGCTTGCGCAAGCGGCCGCGTCCGGGGCCCTCGCCGTCACCAAGGTCGGACCGATGGAAGGCACCTCCACGCGCGCCGAACTTCAAGCCCTGATTTCCGCCGCTGGAGAACCATCATGACGAAGAATCCACTCAGCGATATCGCAAGCTGGAAATCCTCGCCCGGGCCAAACGGCATCCCGTCGATCTGCTCGGCCCATCCGATCGTCATTGAGGCGTCGATGCTGCATGCATTGACGGATGGCGGTTATTTGCTTGTCGAAGCGACCTGTAATCAGGTTAACCAGGACGGCGGCTATACCGGCATGACCCCGGCCAGTTTCCGCACCTTCGTCGAGGAGATCGCCGGGAAGACCGGGTTCCCCCTTGATCGGCTGATCCTCGGCGGGGACCATCTCGGCCCCAATCCGTGGAAGGCGCTGCCGGCGGCAGACGCGATGGAAAAGGCGCGCGTCATGATTGCGGCCTATGCCCGCGCCGGGTTCACCAAGCTGCATCTCGACACCTCAATGGGCTGTGCCGGCGAGCCGGTTGCCCTGCCCGACGCAATCACGGCGGAGCGTGCGGCAAACCTTGCCGGCGTTGCCGAAAAGGTTGTCGCCGAGACCGGCGGCGTGAAGCCGGTCTATATCATCGGCACCGAGGTACCGATCCCGGGCGGCGCCATGGAGGAACTCGACATTCTCGAGGTGACGCAGCCCGAGGCGGCACTCGAGACGGTCCGGATCCACCAAAAGGCCTTTGCCGATGCGGAACTGTCGGAGGTTTTCGGCCGGGCGATTGCCGCCGTTGTCCAGCCGGGCGTCGAATTCGGCAACGAGAATGTGATTGCCTATGACCGGCCTGCCGCCGCCACACTCAGCGCCACGCTTGGCCGGATGCCCGCCTTCGTGTTCGAGGCGCACTCGACGGACTACCAGACGCGCGAGGCTCTGACCGCGCTTGTCGACGATGGTTTTGCCATCCTCAAGGTCGGTCCCGGGCTGACCTTTGCCCTGCGCGAGGCGCTTTACGGCCTCGACCGGATCGCCACCTTTTTGTTTCCGGAAAAGCGCCAAAAAAGCCTGATCGACACGCTGGAAGCCGTGATGCTTGCCAGGCCGGAGAACTGGGAGAAATACTATCACGGCGACGACGGCGAAAGGCATGCCCAGCGCCATTTCAGCTATAGCGACCGCATCCGCTATTACTGGCCGCAGCCGGAGGTCAGCGCAGCGGTTGGGCAGCTGTTCGATTTGCTCGAAAACGTCGACATTCCCGAGACGATGATCAGCCAGTATCTTGGCGCCAGTTACCAAAAGGTCCGCGACGGCGTGGTAAAGCCGCGCGCTCATGATCTGGCGATCTCCGCCGTCGGCGCTGTTCTCGAGGATTATTTCAGCGCCTGCCGCAGCTAAGGATTGTGGATTTAGTTCGGCCATGTGGCTTTGACGGGCCGTTCGGTTAACATCCGACCTGACCTGAATTAAATCGTTTTGATTCTGGATTATGAGGGAAAAAACAGCGTGGAAAGACCACCGATCAGGACGATGGAAGAATTCGCCGAGCTGGTCGGGCTCTCTCGCCCGACGGTGTCGAAATATTTCAACGAGCCGGGGTCGGTGCGCGCCAAGACCCGGGAGCGGATCGAAGCGGCGATCAAGCAGTCCGGCTTCCGGCCGAATATGTTCGCGATGAATCTCAATCGCCGGCGCAGCAATATTCTCGGCATCATCATTCCGAATTCGACCGACCCGTTCTACATGGCCCTGACCCGTCGCGTCGAACTGATCGCCAACGAGGCGGGTCTGCTTGCCGTCCTTTTGTCGTCGGATGGCAATCCGGAACTGGAGGAGCGCGCGATCGAGACGCTGAAGTCGCTGAACATCGCCGGCGCTATCATCGCCCCGCTCGGTGCCAGCTCGCATCACGACACGTTGAGCGAGCTCGGCAAGAGCATCCCCCTCGTCTATGTCGATTCGCCGCTCGACGAGACCTCCTCCTTTGTCGGTACCGACAATCGTCAGAGCTTCCGCCTGATCGTCGATTATCTTTGCCGGTCCGGCGAGCCGCCCTGTTATCTCGGCATGCCCGGCGTCAACACCAATGCCCACACCCGCGAACTTGCCTATGTCGAGGCGATGCAATCGCTCGGCATGATGCCCGAGATCCTGGAGACGGCATCTCACAGGAACTGGGACTTCGAAAAGTTCGGCTTTGACGAGATGCTGAAACGGCTCAAAAGCAAGAAAAGCCTACCAACCCGCACCGTGCTCTGCGCCAATGATCGCATTGCCTTCGGCGCGATCGCCGCGGCATGGCAATCCGGCTTGAAGGTCGGGCGCGGAGACGCATTCGATATCCGCATCGCGGGACATGACGACCATCCCCTGTCGCGCTATGCCTGCCCGCCGATCACCACGGTAGCACAGAACTACGACGAAATCGGCAGGCTTGCGACGCAGCTTCTGCTCTCCCGCCTCGACGAGGAAGATCCGCCACCCGACGGCAAGCGCATCCTGCTCGAAGCGCAGATCATGCTACGCAGCTCGGCCTGACCGAGCGTTTGCCACCATCGGGCATAGTGTTCACGCCTCCTTGGATAAAGAGATTTCCCGCCATGTCGAGGTGGCGTGGGCCCGAAGTTGGCGATGGTCTGCGGAGGTGACGTATTTCTGGTGAAGAAGAAAGCGATTGGCCATCTGGCCATGAGTTCAGATGGACCGCTGACATCGGCGCGTGGATTTCAAGGGCCTCACACCTCGCTGTCGTCGTCGCACAGCAAGATCAGACTTTTCGGCTCGGATATTCCATGCGTTGTGCGAGCGGTGCTCTGGGCTCGGCATCAACTCCGCCTTCGCGGCCGAAGGGGAACCCAGTTCCATCGTTTCGTCTTGGCCACATGCCGGTCATCGCGCGGATTGCGTCGAGACTCTCTCGTTCGGCCGCATTGCCAGTGCGAAGGCGTTTGCCGCCTCAAGGCCCTCGGTTCTGAGGCCAGTCTCAAAGCCGAGCCGCTCCATCAGGGCCTGCACCTTCATCGTATCGACATTGCCTTTTGCACCGGGAGCATAAGGACATCCGCCGAGGCCGCCGATTGCACTGTCGAATACCCGTATCCCGCGATTGAGGCTCAGTTCTATGCTCTCGGTCGCGCGCCCATTGGTATCGTGAAAATGGCCGGCCAATCGCTCCACGGGCGCGACAGCCAGCACGCTATCCAGCATGGGACCGATCGTTTCCGGAGACCCCTGGCCCAGAGTATCGCCAAGGCTGACCTCATGGCAGCCGAGCGCCAGCAGTTCTGCGGTTACCCTCGCAACGGCGCTTGGCAAGACCGGGCCTTCGTAGGGACACTCGACGACACATGAAACATAACCCCGCAATGGAATAGCCGCACGCCGCGCAGCATCCGCCAGAGGGCGAAAACGCGCCAGGCTTTCGGCTATGGTGCAATTGATGTTGCGGCGGCTGAAGGTCTCCGATGCCGAGGCGAAGATTGCGACTTCGTCGGCACGCGCGGCGACGGCCGCCTCAAAACCTCTTAGATTTGGGGTCAGCACGGAATAGACCGTCTCCGGTTGGCGCTCGATCCGTGCCATCACCTCCGTCGCGTCGGCCATCTGCGGTACCCACCGGGGCGAGACAAAGCTCGTGGCTTCGATGCGCCGAAAGCCACAGTCGCTTAATAGGTTGATCAGCGCGACCTTTTGCGACGTATCGACGAAGCCTGCTTCGTTCTGCAGTCCGTCTCGTGGGCCCACCTCAACGATTGTTACCTTGTCGACAGCCATCTTGCTCACCGCATGAGATCAGGAAGCCAGGTGACGAAATCCGGCAACAGCACGCAGATGACAAGTCCGAGCATCTGCAGAAAGAAGAATGGCAGGATCCCGCGATAGACTGTGGCCATGCCGATGCCTGGCGGCAAGGTTCCCTTGATATAGAATAGCGTGTAGCCAAACGGCGGGCTGATATAGCCCATCTGAATCGTCAGCGCGAACAGCACCCCGAACCAGATCTGGTCGAATCCGTAGAACTGTACGACCGGCAGGAAGACCGGGACAGTCAGCAGGATAATGCCGATCTCGTCGAGGACGGTGCCGAGGAAGACGAGGATCAGCATCATCAGGATCAGGACGACGTAACGGTTGGCGTTGAGACCCTCCAGAAGCTGGAACAGGGTGTCGGCCCCACCAAGACCGGTAAAGATCGCGACATAGGCCTTGGCGCCGAGGGTGATCCACAGGATCATGCCGGTGGTTCTCATCGTGCCCTGTGCGCAATCCCACAGCATAGCAAGATTGAGATTGCCGCGCAGCAGGGATGCCACGCCAGCGCCGAGCACACCAACGGACGCCGCCTCTGTCGGCGTAGCAATGCCGAAGAAGATCGAGCCTAGCACCATGACGATGATCATCGCGGGAAGGATCAGGGTCTTCAGGGCGGTGAACTTTTCGCTCCAGCTTGCGCGTCGCCCGGTATTGCCCGGCGGAATCATCTCCGGCCGCAGGATGCCGACGATGATGATGTAGCCGATATAGAGCAAACCGAGCAGAATGCCGGGTACGATGCCGGCGATCAGCATCTTGCCGATGGAAACCTGCGCCGTCACCGAATAGACGATGGTCAGTACCGATGGCGGGATGAGAATGCCGAGCGTGCCCGACGCGCAGATTGTGCCCGAGGCCAGTCTTGGATCGTAGCCGCGTTTCAGCATCTCGGGTAGCGCCAGGATGCCCATGGCGGTAACGGCCGCGCCGACGACGCCGGTCATGGCGGCCATGACCAGGCAGATGAAGACAGTGCCGATCGCAAGCCCGCCGCGGACACGACCGAACCACAATTCCATAGCGGTGTAGAGATCGCGGATCACGTCGGACCGCTGTAGCAGCAAAGCCATGAAGATATAGAGCGGGATCCCGAGCAGCGCTTCGGAATGCATGGTGTCGAACATCTGCAGCACCAGCACGACGAGTGCGCTGGAGTCCCAGAAGAGCACCGTAAACAGCACCGACAGGCCGCCAAGGACGAAGGCGACCGGAAGGCCCGCCAACAGGAAGAGGCTGAGGCCACCGAACATGATGATGAGGATTTCGGTCGACGACATCAGCTGACCACCTTGTGATCGGCATCGCCGTCAGCCGTGACCGCGGCTGGATCCAGCATGACGCGCAACCATTCGGCGGCGGCCTGAAGGCCAAGCAGGACAAGCGCCACGGGGATGAAAAGCTTCACCGGCCAGATCACCGGGTTCCAAGAGGAATAGGAGGTTTCACCGTAGTCCCAGGACTGCTGTGCGAACGGTACTGCGTAAAATAGCAGGATGACGCAGAAGGCGATGATAATGGGATAGTTGACGACTTCGAGCGCACGCCGAATACCGGGACCGACTGAGTTTTGCACGAGGTCGAGGCTGACATGCCCCCGTTCATGCAGGAGATAGGGCCCCGCCAGCAGAAAATACGGGCCGAACACCAGCGTCGCCAGTTCCATGGCCCACGAGGACGGGGAGTCGAAGACATAGCGGGATATGACGGCAAACAGCATGACGGGCACGATGATGAACATCAGCGCGCTCGCGATCTTGAAAACGATCCGATTCAGCTGCGTGATTGCGTCATAGAGAATTCGAACGGATTTCGGCATGGGCGCCCAATGGCTGGAGCATATGATGGGCGTGCCATGTCCGGACACGCCCGCGAGACACGTTTACGTCAGGAGCCCGAGCTTTTTCATCTGCGCGATCTGGCTGTCCAATATCTTGTTCGCCAGCGCGTCGCTCTTGGCCGCAGTGCGCCAGGCTTCGGCAGCCTTGGCGCGGCTCCCGGTGACATCGGCCTCATCGAGTTCGATCACCGTGACCCCGGCCTTCTTGAAGGCCTCCAGCGCGGAGGCGTCGGTTTTGGTCTTGTTGGCCTGATACTCATCCGAGACTTCCTTGGCGGAATCGGCGAGCGCCTGCTTGAAGTCATCCGGCAAACCGTCAAAGGCAGCCTTGTTGGCGACATAGGACGTTGCCGTGGTCGGCTGGTGCACGCCGGGAAGAATGATGTATCTGGCAACTTCCGCCAGACCTGCATCGAGATTAGCCTGAAGGTCGCCGCGATCGGCGATGTCGATCAGTCCCTTGTCCAGTGCCGAATAGACCTCGGATGTCGGTAGCGGCGTCACGGCCACGCCGAACGCGCCCATTACGGTGGAAGCAAGGCCGGTAAATCGGCCCTTCTTGCCGCTGAAATCGGCAACCGTGTGGATCTCGACCTTGGAGTGGATGGGTTCCTGGTCATAGATCGTCGGCGCGATATAGTGCAGGCCGGCCGGCGCATACGACTCGCGCGCCATGTCGATCCCGCCGAGCTCGTAGAACCAGGCGGCATAGTCCTCGGATTTTTTGTAGCCGAAGGGGATGGTGCTGGTGAAGGCATGGGCCGGGATCTTGCCGGCCGTGTAGCCGTCAAACGTCTTCATCAGTTGAAAGGCGCCGCCGCGCACGGCGTCGAAGGACTGCGCGGGTGGTACGATCTGCCCGGCGGAGAACAGCTTCAGCTCAAAGGCTCCGCCGGTCTTTTCGGCAACCTTTTTGACGAAGATCTCCTCGTATTTCTGCGGCGTCGTGCCGCCGTCCCAGAGCGACTGCATACGCCAGGACACCTTGCTGTCCTGAGCGATGGCCGGTGTGGCAAGCCTTGTGGCAGCTACGGCGACAAGACCGCCGGCGGTGAGTTGAAACAGCGAACGGCGACGGATATCGATTGGCATAGTTACCTCCCTTTGATGAACTCTCTTAAGCCCTTGAGGGCTTTCCTCCTGAACCGGTCCCATCCGGCCATGCTTGAGGGAGCCACGCCCGTGGCTCCCGTCGATCTCATTTCCCCCGCAGTTCGGCAAGCAGATCGCGTGCACGCTCGACGCGGACGTCATGGGCGGCGGCGAGCTGCTTGGCAACGGCTTCGATCTCCATTCCCGCGGCGCCGGCGACAATGGCGATATTGCGCGCATGCAATGCCATGTGACCGCGCTGGATGCCTTCGGTTGCGAGCGCCCGCATCGCGGCCATATTCTGCGCCAGCCCGAGTGCGACGCAGATCCTGGCCAGTTCGGCGGCCGAATGAATGTTCAGGATCCGAAGGGCAAGCTTCGCCAGCGGATGGGTCTTCGTCGCACCGCCGACAATGCCCACCGCCATCGGCAATTCCAGTGTACCGACCAGACAGCCGTTCGCGTCCTTCTCCCAGGTCGTCAGCGAGGTGTAGTGTCCCTTGCGCACGGCCCAGACATGGGCCCCGGCCTCGATCGCGCGCCAGTCATTGCCGGTCGCGACGATCAGCGGGTCGATGCCGTTCATGATGCCCTTGTTGTGGGTGGCTGCCCGGTAGGGATCGATTGCAGCGAACTGGTAGGCCCCGACCATGCGGTCGATCATGTCTTCGCCCGTGATGTCCTTGGTGGCGAGTGCTGCTGGCGTTACCACGACGCGACAACGCGCCAGGCGCAGATCAGCCAGGTTCGACAGGATGCGCAGGCGCACCGTGCCGCCTGTCAATTCCTCAATCAGCGGTGCCACGCGCTCGGCCATGGTGTTGACCGTGTTAGCCCCCATTGCGTCCCGCACGTCGACAATAAGATGCATCACGGCCATTGCGCCGCCCGGCGTGTCGGGGAAGACGTGAACCTCTATGTCGCGGCAGCCGCCGCCAAGCTCCACCAGAACCTTGTCGCAGGCATTGGCCGCCTCGATGATCCGTGTCCGCTCTGACAGGATCTTCAACCGTGCACCATAGGGATCCGACAGGCCTACGACCTGCACCTGCGCGCGCATCAAGGGTTCCGTGACATCCGCCATGAACCCGCCGCAGCCGCGCACAATGCGTGCCATGAAGGAGGCTGCAGCGATGATCGACGGCTCCTCGACGACCATGGGGATGATGTAGTCCATACCATTGATGGTGAAGTTGGCGGCAACGCCCATCGGCAGTTCGAACGTGCCGACGACGTTTTCGATCATACCGTCTGCGGTATCGATTGGCAGGGCACCTGCGGATGCGAGCAGATCTGCGTCATCCGTGCTGAGGCCGACCGTTTCGACCACTTTTTGCCACCGTTCTGACGGCTTGAGGTTCCGGAAACTTTCCAGACGCGAGTTTGCGACGCCCGATTGCGCTTTCACCATTATCCTCCCGATAGAACTTCTCCCGGATGCCATCTCCTCATCGTGGCGTCCAAGCTTTCCCACAAGCTCGCAATATTGTACCATATCCGCAAGGTACAGTTGGCGCGTGTTCCGATCTGCTGTACCATTTGTATTTCGGAGACAGTTGGAGGTCGGATGGTCACAGAGGACGGCAAGGCGCAACGGATCGCGTCGCGGATCGCGTTGTCGATCACCGAGGGCGTGATCCCCAGAGGCACGAAGTTGCGCTCGCTGCGGGCGGCGGCCTCGGCCTATAGAGTCTCGAAAAACACCATAGTGGAGGCGTATGACCGACTGGTGGCGCGTGGCTACATCGAACCGCGGCACGGCGCTGGCTATTATGTGACGGGCAGCCAGACAAGGGTGGAGGATCCCGTCACGGTGCGCCTGGTGGAGGCGGTCGATATCGCGACGCTTTTGCGCGAACAGCTGGAACACAACTTCACTGTGCGGCTTGGCGAAGGCCGGCCGCCTGCCGAATGGGTGGAAGGGTCGGTGCTGAAGAGCCATCTGCGCAACATTGCCAGCGGTCATCGTGGTCTGTTCGAACATGCCTATGAAAGCCCGATCGGCTTCGAACCCTTACGCCAGACCTTGTCACGCCTGCTGGCCGAACGTTCGATCGGGGTCAGGCCCGACCACATTCTGCTGACGCTCGGCGCCAACCATGCCTTCGATCTGATTATTCGCCAGTACCTGCGCCCTGGTGATGCGGTGCTGACGGATAGCCCCGGCTATTATCCACTTTTTGCAAAACTCAAGCTTGCCGGCGCCCGCATGGTGGGTGTCCATCGGGGCATCGACGGACCGGATCCCGAAGATCTCGCGCGCAAGGCGCAGGCGAGCGGCGCCCGTTTCTTCTTCACCCAGTCGCTCGCCCACAATCCGACAGGCAGTTCGCTTACCCTCGGTCGCGCTCACGATATCCTGCGCATCGCGGAAAAGCTGGATCTCATGGTGGTCGAGGACGATGCCTTCGGCGATTTGATGCCGTCGAGTGCGCCCCGGCTTGCAGCCCTCGATCAATTGCGCCGCGTCATCTATATCGGCACCTTCGCCAAGATCCTGTCCGCGAGTCTCAGAGTTGGCTATATCGCTGCCGCACCCGAGGTGACGGGGCATCTGGCCAATATGAAGATGCTCACGATCGTCAATTCGTCCGGTTACGTCGAACGAATCGTCCATGCCGTGCTCAATGATGGCCACTATCGCCATCATCTCAAGCGTCTCAATGAGCGTGTCAGGGAGGCCCAGCTTGTCGCCATCCGCATCTTGCGCAAGCTTGGCCTTCAGCCGTGGATCGAGGACGGCGGCGGCTATTATCTGTGGGTGCCTTTGCCCGAAGGAATTGACGATATAGAACTGGCGCGCAGAGCGGCCCGCGAAAGCATTTTTCTGGCGCCAGGATCAGTGTTCGAGATCGAAGGCACGCGCAGCCAACGGAGTTTCCTGCGGCTCAACATCGCCTATGTGGATGATCCGGTTTTTCAGGATTTCGCACGACGAGAGTTCGGCGTTTCCTGATCCGGATCGAAACGCAGACAAGGTCGTTCCGAATGCCGGCGAAAGTGTCACGCGGACGAGCCCCGACGGTGACGATTGGCCATCACGAATTTTCTCTTCGGCGGCGTCGATATCTGCGAGGATGCGAACGGCGGTCTCGTAGTACTCCTGCCCTGCCGATGTCACGGCCAGAGCGCGGGAACTTCGTGCAAGAAGTTGCGTGCCGAGGCGCAATTCGAGCGCAGCCAGCTGTTTGCTGATCGTTGGCTGGCTTACATTCACGTCTCGCGCCGTCTGGGAAAAGCTTCCGTTTTCGACGACGCGCACGAACATGCGCATCGCGTCCAGCTTATCCATGAATTTCATTCCGGCATTGAACTGAACGCATTGCGGCCCCTTATCTTCATAGAATGCTCAGGTGCAAAAAAACCCGTAGCCGAAAGGGCCCCTCATGACCGATCGCAAAGTCCTCACCCCGGATGACAGTCATCCGATCACAGTTGACCCCTGTTCATCGGCTGTCGTCGTCAGAAGCGGCCCGGTTCGCATCGCGGAAACCACCGGCGCCCTGACGCTTTCGGAAGCCCATTACCCGCCTGTTCGATACATACCGCGCCGCGATGTCGACATGTCCCTTCTTGAGAGTTCGGAACACAGGACCTATTGCCCGTACAAAGGCGAGGCCCGGTATTACAGCCTACCCGCGCTTGGAGATCGCGGAGTGAACTGTGTGTGGTCCTACGAAATGCCCTTCGAAGCGGTAAGCGAGATCGCTGGCTACCTTGCCTTTTATCCCGACCGCGTTTCGATCGAGCTCGTCGGCACGCCCACATAGATCGAGCGGCATCATTCGATTTCAGAATAGATGCTATGGAATACTCGTCAATTCCATTCGTTTTCGGAATGTGAGACTCGATGTCTCACCAGCCCGTTGGGGCGCCGGAGCGAAAGGAATATTTATGGCAATCCGGATTTACGGCGATCCTTGGCTCAGGCAGCCGACGTCGCGTCATCGCAGCCGCAACGATCATGGGCATCGACGTCGAGCCCGTGAATATCGACCTCTTCAAGGGCGAGAGCCATACACCTGAGTTCCTGAGGCGCAATCCGCATGGCCTTTCCCCCGTCATGGTGGATGATGGTGTCGTTCTCTATGAATCGTCTGCGATCAACATCTATCTAGCCGAGAAATCGGGCTCGGACCTCCTTGGCGCCACCGGCGCTATCAACTCTTGCAGTGGATGTTCTGGTCGGGTGAACAGTGGCGGGTCTTTTCAACGCTCACCTTCGATGAGCGGATCGTAAAGCCCTTCATGGGTCAGTCCGTGGATGAAAGCATTGTCCAATTGGCGTTCGGCAAATCCGTGCGGCTGCGGCCGTGCTCGACGCGCATCTGGCGGAGCACCGATTTGTCGTGGGCGACCATCTGACGCTCGCCGACATCGATATCGCGGCGCCATTTTTGCAGAATGCACGTACCAAAGTGCCGTTTTCGGAATGCCCGAACCTGGTTGCGTGGCAGCAGCGATTGCTCGACCACGTACCGCGGCGAGAACGGGCTGTTCGGCCGGGAAGACGACCTGCAAATTCTGCCCGGTGTCGATATGGCCAAGGCGGACGGCATTAATGTCGTCGGCCCGATCTCGGCCGACACGGTCTATCATCGGGTCTATCAAGGGGCCTTCGACCTGGTGATCGCGCAATATCACGACCAGGGCCACATTCCGATCAAGCTGATCGCCTTCGACACAGCGGTGAACGTGTCGCTCGGATTGCCCATCGACCACGTCTCCGTCGATCATGGCACGGCCTTCGACATTGCCGGCAAGGGGATCGCCAATCACGTCAACATGCTGTCCGCCCTCGACTACGCCGGCAAACTGGCACGCTGAATGGCGGTCACCAAGCCGGCAGCAATGGGTGATAGGCAATGCATGCCGTTCCAGCATCACGGCGCGTGCGGAAGCGAACAGGGGTGATGGAAGTCATAAGGTCGCCCGCATGTTGGATCCCATACCCTGGCATGACCTGCTCTTAAGCCATGCGTCCGGGCTCCACGAAGCCAAGCAGTGGAACGCCTTCGTACTCCCGATCGGCCGAAGCTTTGAATCCCCCTCGGACGACCTTTTGCACGGTGCATCCGGAGGATACCAATTTCCCTTGCGGCTCCTTGGCCGGACTGCCGGTCTGATTCTGGCCCCTGTCACCTTTCGTCGGCCGCGGCAGGGTGGGGCCGGCACAGCCGTGCCCCCTTCACATGGAGCGCTATTGCCTGGAACTTTCCCCTGCCTTCTGCACCAGCGGGCATCCGCGAAGAAGTCCCAGGCTGACCTGTCAAAGGCCCTTGATCATCCCGCCATCGACGCGGACCATCGAGCCGTTGACGAAGCTTGCCGGGACGCTGGCGAGGAAGGCTGCAACGGCACCGAATTCCTCGGGGCGACCATAGCGGCCGACCGGAATGTCGTTGCGCGAGGCTTCCTGCACGGACTCGACGCTCTTGCCGGTTTTGTCGGCCTTGATGCCGTCGAGTTCGCGCACCCGGTCGGTGTCGATACGACCCGGCAGGATCATGTTGACGGTGACGCCCTTGCCGGCGACCTCTGAGGCCAGCGTCTTCGACCATCCGGCGATTGCGGCGCGCACGCCGTTCGACAGCGCCAGATTGGCGATCGGCTGCTCGACGCCGGAGGAGCCGACGGTGATGATGCGGCCCCAGCCGCCCGCCATCATGCCTTCCAGCAGGGCATCGGTGATCGCAAACAGCGAGGTCGCCATCATTTCGAAGGAGGAGGACCAAGCTTCACGGGTCTGTCCGACTGCGGGGCCCGCCTTCGGGCCGCCGCTATTGTTGACGAGGATCTCGATGCCCTCGCCCTTCATCCTGGCAATCAGTGCATCGACCGAGGCCTTGTCGGAGAGGTCGAGCTGAACCGGCGTCATCTTGTCGCCGACGACGATCTTGTCGACATTGCGGGCGGCTGCATAGACATGCACGCCCTCGGCAACCAGCGCCTTGGCGATTGCGGCGCCAAGGCCGCGGCTTGCGCCGAGAACCAGCGCCTTCTTACCCGAAATACCAAAATCCATTAGTTCAGCAGCTCCAGTTTGCGGGTCTGTCGTTCGATCAGCGTCTCAACGTCGGCGATCGCCGCGGCATTGAGGGCAGCGCCGGGACGGCGCTGGGCAGCGCTCTTGATCGCGCCGCGCTTGGCGAGCACGTATTTGCGCACCGCAAGGCCAAGGCCCGGCTGCTGCTCGTAGCGCACCAGCGGCAGATAGGCGTCGAACACGTCCCGGGCAACGTCGGGCTGGCCCTCGTTCGACAGGCGCACCACGTCGACCATCATTTCCGGATAGGCAAAGCCGGTCATCGCGCCGTCGGCACCGCGCTGCATTTCTTCCGGCAGGAAGACGCCGGCATTGCCGCACAGGATCGAGGTGCGGCGACGGCCCTTGGCTTCGGCATCGCGCAGATCGGCGATCTTCTGCAGGCCCGGCCAGTCCTCGTGCTTCAGCATGACGATGGAGGCATGGTTCTCGAAGATCGTGCCGAGCGTCTTCGACGAGATCTGCACGCCGGTCGACAGCGGGAAATCCTGCAGCACGACCGGTACCTCGGTGCCGACGGTATCGACGACATTGCGGTAATAGGTGATGATCTGGTCGTCGGTGCGCAGCGATGATGGCGGCGCGACCATGACGCCGGCAGCGCCGAGATCCATCACCGCCTTGGTCAGTTCGCCGATCGCGGCAAGCCCCGGCGCCGAAACGCCGACCACGACCGGCTTGTCGCCCGAACGCTGGATGGTGCGCTTCGTCACCTCGATCGCCTCGGCCTGGGTAAGCTTCGGCGCCTCCCCCATCATGCCGAGAATGGTAAGCCCGTCGGCGCCCTTGTCGTAGTAGAAATCGACCATCCGGTCGATGCTTTCGCGGTCCAGTGCCCCGTCGTCTTCAAACGGCGTGGCGGCGATGACGAAGACACCCTTCGTCTCTGTGGTGATGAGAGCCATGCGCTTCTCCTATTCGAACCAGTGGGAGGTGCCGCGGCCGACATACTGGCCGCTGCCCGGCTTGTTGAGGACCGTCTCGCCGTCGAAGGCGAGCGTGCCGCCGAGATAGGTCCGGGCCACCGTGACGGTGAACTCGCGGCCGTCAAAGGGGCTCCAGTTCAGCGCGTCATGGGCCTTGGCCGAATCCCAGACCTGGGCGGTCTTCGACAGGATGACGAAATCGGCATCCGCGCCGAGCTTGATTGCGCCCTTTTGCGGCCACAGGCCGAAGAACCGGGCCGGACGTTCGCAGAGTTGTTCCACGGTGATGCTGGCGGCATCGAGGTCGCGTTTGTCGGCGGCCGTGTAGAAAGCCGGCAGCAGCGTTTCGAGCCCCGGCACGCCGGCACCCGCCTCGAAGATCGAGGGCGTGAACTTGTTGTCGATCGGCCAGCTGGAATGGTCGGAGCTGACGAAGGCGACGCGGCCGGCGAGGATCTCGCCCCACAGCGCGTCGGTCTGGCCGGGCCGGATCGGCGGGTTGACCTTCATCCTGGCGCCGAGTTCGGCGCCGTCGACCTCCGGATCGAACCAGAGATAGTGGACACAGAGCTCGCCGGTCGCGCGGTAGCCGTCATTCAGGTAGTTGTCGACCAGCTGGAAGCCGCGCGCCGTTGTGAGATGCACGATATGGGCATGCGCATCGGCGGCCGCACCCAGTTCGAGGAACTGCGCGGTCGCGGCCATCTCGGCGGCCGGCGGCCGGCTTTCCGAATGGGCCTCGATGCCGTCGCGGCCGGCAGCCTTGGCGGCTGCGATATAGGCCCGGACGATTTCCTGGTCCTCGTTGTGAACACCAAGCGGGATCGGCGTTTCGGCAAGCGCCGAGAAAGTCGCAAGGATCTGCTCGGAGGCGATCCGAGGAAAGCGCGTCGGGCTGCTCTCGAAGGTCGAGATCTTGAAGGCGACGACGCCCTTTTCGATCAGCGGGCCTATCTCGTCGGTCGCCTGGCCGGGCATGATGGTGCCGTAGAGCGCGACATCGCAATGGGCATGCTCGCGCACCGCCGCCACCTTGTCGTCGAGACGCGCGACAGTGTTCAGCGGATCGGGATTGTCATAGGGCATGTCGACGATGGTGGTGACGCCGCCGGCGATGGCGGATGCGGTCGTCGAGCGGATGCCGGGCAGGCCGCCATAGCTGCAGGCATGGGTCTGGCCGTCGATCACGCCCGGAATGACGAGGTCCGGTCCGGCGTCGAAATGTTCGGCGGCTGCCGGCATTTCACCGGTGCCGATGGCGGCGATCTTGCCGGCGCTGACGGCGACCCAGGCATTTTCCACCGGGCCCTCGGGCAGCACCAGCGTGCCGCGAATGGTCAGATCAAAGCTCATTTGCTGGTCCTTTTATAGGCAAGGTCAAGCTGCGTGCAGGCGGCTGCGACGCCCGCCTGAACCGGGTCGATGACGGGGATGCCGAGGCTTTCCTGCAGCGCCTGGCGATAGGAGCCGAGGCCGGCACAGCCCAGGATGATGACATCGGCGCCATCCTCGTCGCGCAGCAGGCGGCCGCAGCGCGACACGGTCTCGACCACGTCACCGGCCATCAGTTCGACCACGGTCATGTCGATCGAGCGATCGCCGGCAAGCCTGCCGTCGATCTTCAGGGTCTTCAGATAGCGCAGGTGACGGTCGATCGAGGACTGGCCGAGCGATACGATGCCGAAGCGGCCGCCGAGGCTCAGTGCCGCCAGGTAGGCCGATTCGGCGATACCGACGACCGCACGGTCCGTTGCCTTGCGCGCCTCCGTGATTCCCGGGTCCGAGAAGCAGGCGAGCACAAAGGCGCCGGCGTCCGACCCGCCCACGGCTTCGAGCACGTTCGGAATGACTTCCTGGACATGCGCGTCGGTCTCGATGCCGGGCGGAGACTTGGCCAGTTCGATGCAGCGTATCTGATGCACAGTCGCAGCGATGACCGGGTCGAGACAGCGCTCCATGGACTGCGTCACGGAGACGGAACTGTTGGGATTAATCACCAGAATTTCGGACAAGGCACGCACCTGAAATAAGAACCGACAATGTTTGGATATCACCAAGATATTTCACGTGGTATATCAGATGAAGGGCCCTGTCAAAGGGTGGCGCGGCCGTCCGCCGGGATGCACGCCACCGCTGCGGAGGCCGTCCATCGAGGCTCGCATCCGGCGCATTGACAAAGATCGGCACGCTGCGCGAATTTAGCCTGAGGCGGCAACAACCGGAGGATTGCCCGTCCTTGTCCGGCAAAGCCGGTTGCACTAGATGTATCTATAAATATATCATCAAGCATCTTTGATATTTTCGCGAGGAGCAATGACCATTTCCGTCGACATCGAACCGGTGAAGACGCGCCAGCCCAAGAAGGCGACGAAGAGCCGGTCCCTGACGGAGAAGGTCTATGACCAGCTTCGTCACGAAATTCTCCGCTGCACGCTGAAGCCGGGCACGGAGCTGTCCGAGGCCGAGCTGGCCGCCCGCTTCAAGGTGTCGAAGACGCCGGTACGCGAGGCCTTGGCGGCCCTTCGTCTCGACGGGCTGATCCGCACCTTCCCCCGCAGGGGATACCAGGTGGCGCTGATCACGCTCGGCGATATCAACAGCCTTTTCGACGTGCGCACCATCCTCGAGGTCGGCGCCGCGGAGATCGCCACCAAGCGCATTTCCGAGGCCGATCTGGAGGAACTGCGACGGCTGGCCGAAGTGAGCTACGACCCGGGCACGGAGAGGACGCTCGCCTACTTCATCAATGCTAACCGGGACTTTCACCTCGCCATCGCGCGCGCATCCGGCAATGCGCGGCTGGTAAGCCTGCTCGAGCGCCAGATCGATGAACTCGAGCGCTTCTTCTACCTCGGCGCGACCCTGCGCGACGTAAACACCGAGACGAACAAGGAGCACCACGAGATCGTGGAAGTGCTGGCCTCGCGCGATCCCGATGCCGCCCGAGCGATCATGATCAAGCACAACAACGCCACGCGGCAGGGGCTGCTGTCGGCCTTGGCGCAGAGCATGAATTTCGGGGACATTTCCCTGTAAGCACTAAAAAGCCCGAGGCGCTCGCGCGCTTCGGGCGTCACGGCGGCGGCTATCATCCTCTGCCCCCATGCAGAGCGGACCTCTCGCTCGCACACCTCCCCGAACGATCGAAACCGTGATGCCGGGCCGGCGCCGGGCGCCTGGAACGCGCGCTGAAGCCTTCAAAAGCCTTCCAAAAAAATGTTGGACAATTTTCCGCGCTTGCACAATAGATATATCACAGTAAATATCAATCTACATACCAGACGCTTTTCCACGCGAGTCCTGAGTTCATGACGCCTCCCACCTCCGCCGCTGACACATCGCGGCCCGCCGATTTCAGCCGACTGTTCGAACCGCTTGCGATCAACGGCTGCAGCATCCGCAACCGGATCGTGCTGACCGGCCACGGAACCGGCATGCCGACCGACGGCACGCCGAACGACCAGATGGTCGCTTACTATGAGGAGCGGGCGAAGGGTGAGGTCGGCCTCATCATGCTCGGCACCCAGCAGGTCCATCCCTCCTCGCCCGGCATCACCGGCCTGCTCTGCAACTACGACGACCGGATCATTCCGGGCCTGAAGCGCGTGGCCGATGCCGTCCATCGCCACGGCGCGAAGATCTTCGGCTATCTCGGCCATATGGGCGTCGCGACCTCGGCGCGCCCCGTGCCGCTCTGGTCCGCCTCGCCGGTCTACGAGCACAAATACGGCGAAGTGGCCCATGCGATGACCAAGGCCGAGATCGACCTGATCATCGGGGCCTTCAAGGCGGCGGCGAAGCGCAATGTCGAGGCCGGCATGGACGGCATCGAGATCCATTGCGGCCATGGCCTGCTGCTGATGCAGTTCCTCTCGCCGCTCACCAATCTGCGCGAGGACGCATACGGCGGTTCGGTCGAGAACCGCACCCGCCTGCCGCGCGAGGTCCTGGCGGCCGTGCGAGAGGCGGTCGGCCCCGACGTGCCGCTCGGCGTTCGCATATCCGCTGACGAACTGGTGCCGGGCGGACTGACCATCGACGACATGGAGGAAATCTGTCCCATGCTCGTCGAGGCTGGCGCACTCGACTATATCGACGTGTCCGCCGGCAGCGACGGCGACTATGTCTCCAACATGCTGCACGAACCGCCGATGGGCCTGCCGCCCGCCCCCTATGCCAGCATGGCCGGCCGCATCCGCCGCGCCTGCCCGGGTGTTGCCATCCTGCACGCGACCCGCATCCACACCGCGGCCGAAGCCGAGGCGCTGTTGTCGCGCGGCGATGCCGACATGGCCGGCATGGTGCGCCCGCTGATCGCGGATCCCTATCTCCCGGCCAAGGCGCGCCGTGGCGAGGCCGAGCGGGTGACACCTTGCGTTGCCTGCGAGCAGGCCTGTTTCGGCCGGCTCTATCGCGGCCGCCACATTTCCTGCGTCGGCAATCCGACCACCGGCCGCGAACAGGCCTGGTATGCACTTCCCTCCCCTGCCCGTACCCGCAGGCTCTGCATCGTCGGCGCCGGCCCGGCCGGCATGGAGGCTGCCCGCGTTGCCGCCCTTCGCGGCCATGAGGTCGTACTCTTCGACGATCGCAACGAGCTCGGCGGCCGCATGAACACTGCCAAGCGTCCGGCCGGCCGCGCCGAATGGGGGCGGATGATCGCCCACAAGGCAGCCGAAATCGAACGCCTCGGCGTGACGCTGAAGCTCGGACGAATGGCCGATGCCGAAGCGATCCTCGCCGAGAAACCGGATGCCGTCTTCCTTGCCTGCGGTTCTGAGCAGAAGGCGATAGCCCTTCCCGGCGCCGAGGATGCGCCGATCGTCATCGTCGACAATGCCGTGCTCGATCCGGATCTCTGCGGCGAACGCATCCTGGTGATCGATAACATCAACCGGACGCCGGCCATGGCGACCGCGGTGCATCTGGCCAAGCTCGGTCGCCGCGTCGACATGAGCACCCAGGGCTTCTATGCCGGCCACAATCTGGTGATCCAGAACCTCAGCTTCTTCTGGCGCGAGGCCGCCCTCCACGGCGTGACCTTCCTGCCGGCCACCCGGCCGATCGCCTTCAACAAGGGCGAGGTCACGCTCGAGCATGTCTTCAGCCGTGAGCCGCTGCCGGTGCGCCAGTACGACACGATCGTCTGGGCAGACCCGGGCATACCGCGCGACGGCCTGCTTGCCGAACTCGAGGGCCGTGTCGGGGAAGTGCGCGCGATCGGCGACGCCTATGCGCCGCGCGACATCGAGGCCGCCTTTCTCGACGGCTACCAGGCCGCACTCTCACTCTGATCCGTACCAGCAAGCGAGGATTTTATCATGGACGAAAAAATTCAATGGGCCCGGCAGGAAGACGTTCCGCTCACCTGGGTGCACCAGGGCAAGGAATTCAGCCACCGGCTGATCACCAAGAAGCAGAACGGTTCAAGCTTCTCCTTCCACATCACCACCTACATGCCGAATTTCGACGTGATGGTCGAAGGCAACGGCATCAACGAAGTCGTTCTCTACTGCCTGCACGGCTGGTCCCGCCAGATCGTCGAGGCGACCGGCGAAGAGCGGATCTTCAAGCCGGGTGACGCCATGTACCTGCCGAAGACCTACCGCTATCGCCACATCATCGGTGAGGCGGGCCTGGTGGTCGCGGTCTGCGCCAATCCGTCGAAGGAGCACGGCGACATGTAATTTCCAAAGGACCCGGCCTTCAGCGCCGGGTTCTTCCTGTCTGCAGAAAGGACATGCGCATGGACCTGATGGACTGGAACAGTCTGACCCGCGCCGAACTTGGCGAACTTGCGCGATCGGGCGCCCTCGTCGTGGTGCCGACCGGGGCGATCGAGCAGCATGGCGATCACCTGGGCGTCGACACGGACACCCGTCTTGCGACCTCCGTGACGCGGCTCGCAGCAAGACAGGTGAGCGACCTGCCGATCGTGGTGGCACCCGCGGTGTCCTTCGGGTTCTCGCCCCACCACGCCGCCTGGCCGGGCACCATCACCCTCCGGCTGGAGACCTATGTCGCGTTGCTGCACGATATTGCCCTTTCGATCCTGCAGGCAGGCTTTCCCCGGGTGCTGTTCGTCAACGGTCACGGCGGCAACGAGGCGCCGCTGCGCAGCCTCGTCACCCAGATGGTCACGGACGGCTTTCCCGTCGGCATGATCAACTATTTTCAACCCTCGATCGCAGACTGGACGCCGCTGCTGAAGGGCGCGCTCGCGCGTGCGGGACATGCCTGCGAGCAGGAAACAGCGCTCACGCTTGCAATCCCCGAAACCGGTGCGCAGGAGCGGTCCCGCATCGCGCTGGCGATTGCCGGCCTCAAGCCGCGGACAGTCCAGCCGTGGATGGCGGATGGCGAGGAGATGGATCCGATCACGGCTGCCGGTGCCGGTTGGCCGCCGATCTTCCAGGAGGAGGATTGCGGCTATTACGGCGATCCGGCCGCGGCGACCGCCCAGACCGGCGCTGCCATCCTGCAGGTGACCGTGACCCGGCTTGCCGCCTTCTTCGAGGACTTCGCCGCCGCACCCCTGAGGGTCGGTGCGCGCAGAGGCACGGCAGCCGTCGCCGGCGCGCAACGCTGATGGCCAAGGGTGCGCGCCGGGTGGCGCGCGACCGGCGGCATTGCGGTTAATCCTCGCCTGCCTGCCTCCGGAGTAATCGCAAAGCCTGCAATTTGTGCGGCCTTCCCAAGGGCGCTGCACAGGCTTTAATCAAAAAATCTCATAAAAATTTTTATGATATATCACATGATATTTTTCATTGAACTTCGCCGGGGTTTTTGATCATATTCCCTTGCTCAAAGCCCTGTCGGAACAAACGCCCAGCGTCAGGCCGAACGACAAACCAGAGAGGATCGACATGAGAATGAATTTCAAGACGACTGCCGCGACCATCGCCCTCGGCCTCGGTATCGCCATGTCCGGTGCGGCTGCCCATGCCGACGGCATCGATCTCGACAAGCTCGACATCCACCTGGAGGCGCCGAAGCCCTGGCCGCTGGCCAACCTGGTCGAGGCCGGCAAGCTGACCATGGTGACCACCGCCAAGACCCCGAAGGAAACCTTCATCGGCGACGACGGCAACCTGCAGGGCGCGCGCATCGATCTTTGGACCAAAATGGCCGGCGATCTCGGCCTGGAACCCAATTTCGTCAAGTCGGACTGGGCCGGCGTCATGCCGGGTCTGGCTGCCAACCGCTTCGACCTCGGCTGCGAAGGGGCAAGCTGGACCAATGAGCGCCTGACCTCCAAGGACTTCTTCCTGACCCGCCCGGTCAAGGTTCAGGTCAATGTCGCGGTCGTGCGCAAGGATTCCGGCATCGCGTCTTTCGACGACATGAAGGACAAGAAGGTCGGCGGCGTGAAGGGCGAGATCGAGCTCAAGAGCCTGCTGACCAAGCTCGATGAAAGCGAAGACAGCGCACTGGCCCTGCCGGGTGTCGCCGAAGCCCGCCTGGCCCTGCTCAACCACCAGATCGACGTCTACGGCACCGGCCTGCACGCAGCGACCTCGGTTCTCGACGGCCCGGACGGTGATCAGTTCATGATCATCCCGACCCCGACCTCGGTGGGCGTCGGCGGCTTCTGCGTCAACGGTCGCGAACCCGACCTGCTCGTTGCCGTCAACTTCCTGATGGCCAAGTATCGCGCCGACGGCACGATCAAGGAACTCAACGAGAAGTGGGGCCTGCCGGACACGTCCGACCTGCTGGCCAAGCTCGGCTACTGATCTGAACCGGATCGGCAATGGAACTCGATTTCTCAGTCTGGGCGCATCGCGGGCCTTATATCCTTCAGGGGTTCTGGCTCACTTTGCTGCTGGTCGCGGCGGTCCTCGTCATCAGTGCGCCCCTGGCCCTGGTGACGGGCCTGGCGCTGACATCCCGCAGCCGTGCGCTCCGGCTGATCTTTTCCGTTGCAAGCTGGCTGGTGAGGGGGGTGCCCCCCCTCATCATTCTTCTGGCGGCCTATTACGTGCTGCCGATCGTTCTCGACATCCGGCTGGAGCCGCTATCGGCGGCAATCTGTGGCTTCGTGCTCTACCAGACCTTCATATTCGGCGAGGTTGTGGCCTCCGGCATTCGCGCCGTGCCGCGCGGCCAGCATGAGGCGATCGCCGCGATCGGCCTGCCGCCGCTGCGGGCACTGCGGCGCATCATCCTGCCGCAGGCGATGCCGGTGATCATTCCGCCCTACATCTCCTATGCGACCGATACCGTGAAGAGCACGGCGCTTGTCGGTTCGATCGGCGTGATGGAACTCGTCACCCGCGCCAACCAGGCGATCGTCGCCAGCAACCGCCCGTTCGAGATCCTGATCGGCGTTGCGGTCATCTACGGCCTGATCGACGCCGTGCTGATCGGCATCCAGATGTGGTCCGAGCGGCACTGGGGTCGCGCGCGGAGGCGTTCGGCATGAATTTCGACACCGCAATCCTGCTCGACAATCTGCCTTCGCTGATCAAGGGCATCAAGACGACCATCTGGCTGTTCCTGGCGATCATGACCTTGTGCACGCCGCTGGCCCTGCTTGTCGCGCTTGCCCGTCTGTCGCGCAACCGGTTCCTGCGTTCGGCCGGCGCAAGCTATGTCAACTTCATCCGGGCCCTGCCGCTCCTCGTCATCCTGTTCTTCACCTTCTACGGCCTGCCGGCGCTCGGCGTGTTCGTCTCGCCCTTCGTCGCGGCGATGATCGGCCTGACGATCGTCACGACAGCCTATATGGCCGAGGACATGCGCGGCGCCTTGATGGCGATCCCGCGCGGCCAGTACGAGGCAGCCGACGCGCTCGGCCTCACGCCCTGGCGTTTCGTCCGCCGCATCCTCATCCCGCAGGCGCTGCCGATCCTCTGCGCGCCCTATTTCACCCGGGCGATCGTGACGGTGAAGGCGACCTCGATCGCCTCGATGGTGGCCGTCGGCGAACTGACCTCCGAAAGCATGGCAAAAATCACCGAGACCTACCGCTCGGTGGAATTCCTCGCCTTCGCTGCCGTCGTCTATCTGCTGCTCAGCTCCGTGCTCGCATTGCTCCAGGCCTGGGTGCAGCGGCGCGTGCGCCTGCCCTGACCGCCAAGAAAGTCACGTTCATGGACGAGATCCAAACCGCAACCGATGCCAAGATGCCGCGCTTCATGCTCGAGATGATCGATCTGCGCAAATCCTGGGGCGACAAGACCGTGCTGAAGGGCATCGACCTGCGCGTTCCTCCCGGGCAGGTCGTCTCGCTGATCGGCGCCTCCGGCTCGGGCAAGTCGACACTGCTGCGCTGCGTCAACTATCTGGAGACACCCGATGCGGGGTCCGCCATCCTGATCAACGGCGAGATGATCGGCGGACCCGACCCGTCGCATGTATCGGCAAGGCTGCTGCGCAAGCAGCGCGCGCAGGTCGGCATGGTGTTCCAGCATTTCAATCTCTTCCCCAACATGACCGCGCTGCAGAATGTCTGCGAAGGGCCGCTTGCCCACAACCGCGGCACCAAGGCGGAAATCCGCGATCTTGCCATGGGACTATTGGAGCGCGTCGGCCTTGCCGAGCGCGCCTCCCACTATCCGAGCCAGCTCTCCGGCGGCCAGCAGCAACGCGTGGCGATCGCCCGTTCGCTGGCGATGAAGCCGAAGCTGATGCTGTTCGACGAAGTCACCTCCGCACTCGACCCGGAACTGGTCGACGATGTGTTGAAGGTCATGCGCGAACTCGCGGAGGACGGCATGACCATGCTGGTCGTCACCCACGAGATGGCCTTTGCTGAGGATGTCGGCGACCGCGTGATCTTCATGGCCGACGGAAAGATCCTGGAGGACGGAACGCCGGCCGACGTCATCCGCAATCCGCAGCACGAGCGCACCCGCGCCTTTCTCAGCCGCGCCGTTCGCAATCGCTAGGAACGAATTCCATGGTCTCCGAAACCTTCGGCGCATCCCTCTGGTCCGCCATCACCGCACCCGCCACCCCTTATCCGCAACTGGCCGAAGACTGCGAGGTCGATATCATCGTCGTCGGCGCCGGCTATCTCGGCATGAACACCGCCTATCAGCTGGCTGTCTCCGGGCTGAAGGTTGCGCTCATCGAGGCGACAGAGCCGGGCTTCGGCGCCTCCGGCCGCAATACCGGCTTTGTCGTGCCGACGCTGAAGAAGGCATTGTCGCCCTCCAGTGTGGTGGCAAGGTTCGGGGAGAAGCGCGGCGAAGCCTTCAATGCCATGATCGGCGGATCCGGCACGCACCTGTTCTCGCTGATGCGGGAAAACCGGATGGACTGCGCCGCAGAGCAGACCGGCTGGATGCAGCCCGCACATTCGCGCAGCGCTCTTGCCGGCTGTGCCGCCCAGGTGGCCGATTGGCAGCAGCGCGGCTTTTCCGCCGAACTGCTCGACGGCGCGGAAACCGAACGCCGCACCGGCATGAAGGGCTATCACGGTGCCATGCTGCTTTCGACCGGCGGGCAGATCAATCCGCTGGCCTATGCGCGGGAGCTGGCCCGCGCCTGCGTCGCCAGGGGCGTCAGGCTCTTCGCCCGCTCGCCGGTCACCGATATTGTCGCCGACGGCAGCCGCTGGATCGTCAAGTCCGCCAACGGCCAGATACGCGGCGGCCAGGTGGTCCTCACCACCAATGCCATGGTCGGCAAGCTCTGCCCCAAGGTCGATGCCGCGATCATTCCGACACGCAGCTTCCAGATCGCCACCCAGCGTTTCGGCGAGGACATGCAGCAGCGCATTCTTTCGGCCCGGTCGCCGATCGCCGACAGCCGCCGGCATCTCTTCGCCGCCCGCTGGTCACCCGACGGTCGCATTGTCGGCGGCGGCCTGGTCTATCCCGGTCCCTTCCGAATGGCGCGCACCCGCAAGCGTTTCGAGAAGCGCTTCCAGCAGTTCCTGCCCGAACTCGGCTCCGTCAGGGCAGAATATGTCTGGACTGGAACGGTCGCCGTCACGCTCGACGCCCTGCCGCGGCTGTTCACCCTCGCACCCGGCCTCTGGGCGCCGATCGGCTGCAATGGCCGCGGTGTCGCCCTGACAGCTGCCTTCGGTCGTGAACTTGCGAACTTCCTTGCCGGCAAGGTCAGTGCGGATGATTTCGTCGTACCGATAACGGCACCGGATCCGATCCCGCTGCGCAGCTTTGCAACGCTCGGTCCCTATTTCTGGCTCCCCTACAGCGAAATGAAGGATCGGCAGGAAACGGAAATCCCGGCCTGATCATCTGTTTACCCCCCCGGGCGAAGGATCGCCCCACCTTGAACCTCCGGCACGCAATTGCCGGAGTTTTTTCATGCGTCCGCGATGATGAAATCGCTCGCACGCTGCGCGATCATCATCGTCGGGAAATGCAGGGCGGCATTGGGGATTACCGGCATGACGGAGGCATCGGCAATGCGAAGCCCTGAAAGGCCGCGCAGGCGAAGCTTCGGATCGGTGACGGCCTGCGCGTCGCGGCCCATCCTTGCGGTGCCGGCCATGTGATAGGCGGTGCCGATGGCGCACGTGATCTCGCCGGCATCGACGGTCTTGAAAACGCCGGGATCGGCGATGTGGGGGCGGAAGGCCGGGCGGGACAGGATATCCTGCACCCGCGCGACGGCACTGACCATGAAGGCTCTATCGCGCGGATCGGAGAGCGCGCCGGTGTCCACCGCGAGGCGCCCGGACGCCTGGATCGTCACCCGCCCGCGCGAAAACGGGCTACCTTGCTGGACTGCGATGGATACACCATGGCGGCGCGGGACCAAGGGAGGCTTGCCGGGCGCGGACAGCGGAAACAGGGCGGGCGAGAGGACAAGCTGAGCGTCCGCGACCGCCTCATCGTCTCCCGCCGGGAAATAGCCGGCGACCTGGAAAAGCCCCTGTGCCAGCGGGCCATCCCGCCGGCCGAGCCAGCGCAATCCGGCCGCCACGGCGCGGTTCGGACGCAGGAGGCCCCTCAGGCTTCCGCCATGCGTCGGCACCCGCATCAGATAGGAGGGATGGTTTTGCAGATTGCCTCCGAGCTCGGGATGGTCGAGTTCTGGCGTGATGCCGGCAGAGCCGAGCATGGCGGCGGGACCGATCCCGCTTCGCATCAGGATGCCGGTCGTGCCAATCGCACCGGCACAGAGGACGCATTCGCGGGTGATTTCGATGCGCTCTTCCTGACCCCGATAGCGCAGCAAGAGCGCGGCCACGCGACCGCTCACGACATCGAGACGCTCGACTGATCGGCCCGCGAGGATCGTCAGATTGGCGGGACATTCCGGCAGGAAGGCGCGGCTCGCCGAATGGCGACGGCCGCCCTTTATATTGACATCGGTGAAGCCGAAGCGCGCGCCGCCGGCACCGTTCAGGTCATCGACAAGCGGAAAGCCCGCCTCGCCGGCGGCTGCGAGGAAGGCGTGGGGCAGGGGACCATAGGGCTCGATCGGCCGCACCGCCATCGGTCCGTCGCCGCCATGCAGCGGAGACGGACCACGGGTCGAATGTTCGAGACGGCGAAAAGCATCGAGACAGGCCTCGAACGACCATTCAGGTCCGGCCGCGTCCGCCCAAGACAGGTAATCGCGGGTCTCGCCGCGGCTCACCACCATGCCGTTGATTTCGGAGGAGCCGCCGAAGATCCGGCCCTGATAGAGCAGCGTGTCGCGGCCCGCATGCCGCGCGGGATGCCGCCAGTTGACCCCGCGGGCGAAGGGCGCGTAGCCGGAAAGCAGCGGTATGGCATTCAGAAGGCCGGGTCTCTTCGACCCGGCCTCGATCAGCAGGATCCGCGCCTCGGGAAGGGCGTGGGCAAGGCGGGCCGCGATCAGACAGCCGGCCGCCCCTGCCCCGACAATGGCGAAATCGGCAACGGCCCTGCCGGTCACTTGCCGGTCACTTGCCGATGCTGTCGAGCGGAAGCGGCTTGCCGACCCACTTCTTGGTGATCGCCTCGAGCGAGCCGTCCTTCTTGTAGCCTTCGATCAGCGCGTCGATCTTCTCGGCGAGCGGCTTGTTGCCCGGCTGGATGACGAGTGCGTTGCCGCCGACGTCCAGCGATGTGCTGAGCATGGCGAGCGGACGATCGGTGGACTGGATCAGATAGGCCGGGGTGATGTAATTGCCGACCAGCGCGTCGATCCGCTTGTTCTGCAGGTCGAGCAGCAATTCCGTCCAGCCGGGATATTCGCGCGGCGTGCCGATGCAGTCGTCGCCGAACTTCTTGGCGAGAGCCTTGATCTGGGTCGCGCCCTTGACGATGCCGAGCTGCTTGCCGCAGAGATCCTTCCAGTCCTTGATGTCGGTGGTGTCCTTGTGCATCGCGGCTCCGGTGCCGTTGGCGACATAGGCCTGGGTGACGAAGAAGTCGGCCGAAGCCACGCGCTCGGGTGTGCGGGCAACCGAGGAGGCAACCATGTCGAAACGGTTGGACTGCACGCCGGCGAGCATGCCCGACCAGTCGAGAACCACGAATTCCGGTTCGAGGCCGAGGTCCTTGGCAATTTTCTTGGCAAGATCGATGTCGAGGCCGGTCAGTTCGGCATTTTCGTCATACATGGTGGACGGCGGCGACGAACCGGTGGTGCCGATCGTCAGCTTGCCGGAGGTGACGAGATTGTCCGCAAGCCCTTCGGCATGGGTCGCGGGAGCCGCGGCGGCAAACAGGCTGGCTGCGACAGCAGCACAGGCGAGCGAAAACGTGAAGCGCATGAATTTCCCTCTTTCGGTTATACTGGCTTTGAACGATTGCCAGCTTGACGCACGCGACAGGATATCTGATTAGATATGTCAGCTGATATATCATCGAGCACATCTAACTCTATGTCCGTCACAATCCGATCTGCAAGCGTTTTTCGCATCCGCATTCCACTTTCTGCGCCCTATCTGATCTCGCGTGGTGCACTGCACGCGTTCGACAATATCGTTGTCAGACTGGAAACCGATGACGGCATTTCAGGCTATGGCGAGGCGGTGCCGGTGTCCCTGACCGAGGACCCCGCGGATTTCGAGACACTGCTGCGCGATCATCTGGTGCCGATGGTGGTCGGGCAATCCCTCGATCTTGGCAACGATGCCTTTGCGACGATCGAAGCGCTGGTCGATCAGCTGCTGCCGGTCGCCGGCAAGGATGCCGCCACCGTGACGGCCATCGACCAGGCCCTGTTCGACATTGCCGGCCATGCCGCCGGCCGCTCCGTCGGCACCCTGCTGGGAGCCGACGATACGCGCCGGACGCTGATCGACTACACCATGGGCGCCTTGCCGGTCGGCGAGACCGCGCCCCGCGCCCTGGCGATGATCGACAATGGCTATGCCGGTGTCGTGGTGAAGATTACCTGCAAGGACTTCGAGGAAGATCTGGCCCGCGTGCGCACCGTGTGCGATGCGCTGTCCGGTCATGCGCGGCGCCCGAGCATCCGGGTCGATGCCAATGGCGGCTTCGACGTCGACAATGCCCGCCGTTTCCTCGATGGGCTGCGGGGACTGCCGATCGCATTCGTCGAGCAGCCGGTTGCAGCCGGAGACCTCAAGGGCATGCGCGCCTGTCGCGAGTGCGGCATTGCGATCGCCGCCGATGAATCACTCAAGCTGCCGTCGGATGCTGTAGCTCTGGTGGCGGAAGGCGCCTGCGACGTGCTGAACGTCAAGGTGACCAAGGCCGGCGGCATCGTCCAGTCGATGCGGGTGGCAAGGATCGCTGAGGCCGCCGGGCTGCCGTTGGTGATCGGTGGCGGCCTGACCTACGGCATTTCACGTTTTGCCAGCCAGCATATAGCCGCCGCGACGACGGCAACGGCCGGCATCTGCCACCAGGGCCCGGGACCGGCAAGCCAGGCGCTGACCGGCGACATCACCACGCCGCGCCTGACGCCGAGGGATATTGCAGAGACCGGCGGCTATGTCGTGGCGCCTAAAGTGCCCGGCCTCGGTTTTGCGATCGACGCGACGGCGCTGGACGACTTCAGAGTTTAGGAGATAACCCCGTGAAGCTTGGACTGATCACAACCGGCCAGGGGCCGCGCATCGCCTACGAGCACTATTTCTCCGGGATCGGGCGCGCGCTCGGTCTCAAATGCGAGGTCGAAAGCCGGCATATCCTCGATCCGCTGACCTGGGACGAGATCAGGGAGCATCTTGCCGCCGAGGGCCGGCCGGTGCTGGGCGCGCATGTGCATGTGCCGGGCGCCACCGGCAACCGCCTCGGCGAGGGCTGGGACCATGTCTATGTCGATCTCGAATGGGCCTATGGCTATTTCCAGCGGGCGATCGACGAACTGGAGGCGGCCGGGGCCGGCTCTATTGTGCTTTGCTGCGGCACCGAGTTTGCCGCCGACCAGTTTCGCGCCGGCGTGCCGCTGATTGCCCCCTGCGCCTCCGTGATGCAGGTCGTGGCCCGTGCCGCAGCCTCGCGCGAAAAATTGCGGCTGGGCCTGATGAGCTCGATCGGCCATGCGGCCCAGGACGTCGCGCTCTGGCAGCAGCAGCCTTTCGCCGATCGGCTGGAGGTCGTCTACGAAGGCTTCGAGGGCAATCTGATGCCGGCTGCCGAACGACTGGCAAAGACCCGCCATGACCTGGTGGTGGTCTGGAGCTTCGGCCTCGGCACGGCCGAAAGCGATATCGACAGGATGCCGGAAGCGCTGGAAAACCTCTTCGGCTGTCCCGTGATCATGCCGCACCGGCTGGCCGCGCTGACGGCACTCGCCGTGCTTCCCGCAGGCTTCGACGACAAGGCGATGGCGCTGCCCCGCGCCTGACCGCGACCGGGCGGGCGGCTCAGCCGCCTGCCGTGATCGCCTGCATCTTGGCGATCCGTTCGGCCCGCTGCGCCTTCCACTCCGGGCTGAAGCGCCGCTCGGCCACACCCTGCAGCCCGATCAGCAGGCTGTTGAGCGCAAGATAGACGACGGCAGCGAGCAGCAGGAATTCCACCGGGCGATAAGTCTCCGAAATCAGGCCGGAGATCGTCGCCATGAATTCCGGAACTGCGACGAGGCCGGCCAGCGACGTGCCCTTGAGGTTGAGTGTCAGGTTGGAGAACAGCGGCGGGATCGCAATCGGCAGCGCCTGCGGCAACACGACCTTCCAGATCATCACGTTCCGTCTGAGGCCGAGCGCGCGGCAGGCCTCGATCTGTCCCTCCGGCACGGCGCGGAGACCGGCGGCGAGAAACTCGACATTGTAGCCCATCGCCGAGATCACCAGCGCAACAAGCGCCGAGAGCATCGGCGGCAGGTAGATGCCGAGCGCCGGCAGGCCGAAATAGGCAAAGAACAGCAGGACCAGCGTCGGCACGGCCCGCATCAGCCAGGAAAAGCCGTTGACGCTCCAGCGCATCCAGGCCGGCCCGTATTCCCGGCCGAGCGCCAGCGGCAAGGCCAGAAGCGGCGCCAGCGTGCCGACCACCAGCATCAGCGCGATGGTCATCAGAATGCCGTGCAGCAAGGTCGCGGTATAGGCGGTGAAGAGAGAGAAATCCATCAGCGGGCTCCCGTGCGGCCGGGGATGACATAACGGCGGCGCACCGTATGTTCGAGCGCCATGATGATGCTGGAGAGCACGATATAGGAGATCATCGCGATCAGCATGAGCTCGAAGGGTTTCTGCAGCACATCGATCAGCCGCTTGGCCATGCCCATGATCTCGACGACGGCGACGGCGGAGGCGACCGAGGTCCGCTTCAGCGAAGTGCAGGCAAAGGTGAGCAGCGGCGGCAGAGCGACCCGCATCACCTGCGGCAGGATCACATGCCGGTAGCTGTTCCATTTCGACAGGCCGAGCGCCCAGGCGGCTTCCGACTGGTGCCTGGAAACGGCGGTAAAGGCGCCGCGCAGGACCTCGAATTCATAGGCCGACGCGATCAGTGCAAGCCCGATCACCGCCGCCTGGACGGGAGAGAGCGAGATCCCGAGCTTCGGCAGGGCGAGAAAGCAGAACATCAGCACGACGAGTTCGGGAAGCCCGCGGAAGATCCAGGAGTAGAGCGCGGTCGCGCGCCTGAACAGAGGATTGCGGGCGGCATTGGCACTGACGGAGAACACCAGAGCGATCGCCAAGGACAGCAGTTGGGCGAGAACAAAGACCTCGATCGTCAGCCAGATCGCGGGGAGGAAACGCGGGAAGAACCGGATGATCACGGCCCAGTCAAAATCATACCCCAAGACATTCTCCTGTTTTCGGGCTTGCCTAGATATATCAATAGAAATATCACAGGTACAAGGCCCGAGATGAGCGGAAGACGGAAAAGTTAATGACGAAGACTGCGGTCGTGATTGGTTCTGGCATTGTCGGTCTCTGTTCGGCACTGCGCCTGGCGCAGGCCGGATGGCGGGTACGGATCGCCGATCCGCGGGCGCCGGGCGAGGGATGCTCGGCCGGCAATCCGGGTGGCGTATCGGTATCGTCGATCCTGCCTGCGGCAGCGCCCGGCGTGGTCAAGAAAGTGCCGGGCTGGCTGCTCGACCCCGAGGGGCCGCTTTCCATTCGCCCCACCTACCTGCCCCGGCTTGCGCCATGGCTCGTTCGCTTCCTGCGCGCCTCCAGCCCGGATCGTTATCGGCAGGGCATGGAAAATCTCTATGCGCTGACCCGCACGGCGCAAGGCGCCTGGATCGACCTGCTGGCCTCGATCGGCGAGACGCAGACACTGCGGCGGGACGGGCATCTGATCGTCTACCGCAGCCGGGAGCAGTTCGACGTGGAGACGGCGAGCTGGCAGCGACGGCAAAAGCTTGGTCTCAACATCGAGGAAATCGATACCGACGATCTCGCCGCCCTCGTGCCGGCCCTGTCTGCGGAGTATCGCCTGGCCCGCAAGGTGCTGGACAATGGCTGGCTGGTCGATCCCCTGGCGGTCTGCCGCAGTATTGCTGCGCAGCTTGCGGCCAGGGGCGCGGCTTTCGAAAGACAAGCGGTCCAGGATCTGGCCGTCGATGCATCCGGCAGGCCGCGTCTGACCGTCGGAGGCCGCGAGATTGCGGCCGACCTCGTGGTTCTGGCGGCCGGCGCCTGGTCGGCTCGCCTTGCCCGCAGGGTCGGCGACAAGGTCGCGCTGCAGCCGGAGCGCGGCTATTCCGTGACCTGGGACAAGCCGGGCTTTTCCGTGCCGATGCCGGTATTCTCGCCGTCGGAAAAGATCATGGCCGGTCCGACCCGGGGCGGCATCCGCTTTGCCGGCACGGCGGAATTCACCGGTTTCGACAGCCCCCCCAACTGGAAGCGGGCCGAGGCACTGGAACGGCTCGGCCGGCGCATGTTCCCAGGCCTGACGAAGGAGATCGCCGGCGAGCGCTGGATCGGGCTGCGTCCAAGCACGCCGGACGGCCTGCCGGTGCTCGGCCCCTCGCGCAGCAGCGACCGCATCATCCACGCCTTCGGCCACGGCCATGTCGGCGTCACGACGGCAGCCGTGACGGCCGACATCGTGCGTGCACTTGCCGAACGCGCATCCCCCACCATCGATCTGGCGCCTTACGATCCCGGCCGGTTTTCATCAACGCTCGGCTGAGCGGCAGGCCGAAGTCCGGGTGTGCAGTGCGAACCCGATCCTGCCGCCACGCAACTGCCGCGTCATGAAGGGTGGCGAGGCTCCCGCGGCGGTCGTCGCCGATCATGCTTGTCCACCAAACGGATTGTTTTTCGCGAAAACTGTTCTAGTTCTATCGAACGCACGTGCCCCGCCTCAGATCGCCTTTTCCGGGAGGAAACATCTTGTCCGAAATGCCAGACACCACCACCACGCCCCACTACACGGCCGAGGAAACCCGCCATCGCATCTTTGCGATCATGGCGGCATCATCGGGCAATCTTGTCGAGTGGTTCGATTTTTACGTCTATGCCTTCACGGCGCTCTATTTCAAAAACTCGTTCTTCCCCAACGAGGATCCGACGGTGCAGCTTCTGCAGACGGCGGGCGTGTTTGCCGCCGGCTTCCTGATGCGTCCGATCGGCGGCTGGATCTTCGGTCGCGTCGCCGACCGGCTCGGGCGCAAGACCTCGATGCTGATTTCCGTGGCGATGATGTGCGGCGGTTCTTTGATGATCGCCGTCCTGCCCACCTATGCGCAGATCGGTGCGCTGGCCCCCTTCCTGCTGCTGGTCGCCCGGCTGATCCAGGGTCTGTCGGTCGGCGGTGAATACGGCACCACCGCCACCTACATGTCCGAGGTGGCGTTGCGCGGCCGCCGCGGCTTCTTCTCGTCCTTCCAGTATGTGACGCTGATCGGCGGCCAGCTTCTGGCCGTGCTGGTGATCGTCATCATCGAGGCCTTGATGTCCAAGGAGCAGATCACTGAATGGGGCTGGCGCATCCCCTTCGTCATCGGCGCCATCGCCGCGGTCGTTTCCATCTTCCTGCGCCGGACGCTGACCGAAACCCAGAAGGCGGAGACCCGCGACAGCAAGAAGGCGGGGTCCCTGTCGGAGCTTTTCCGCCACCATACGCCGGCCTTCCTCACCGTGCTCGGCTATACGGCAGGTGGGTCGCTGATCTTCTACACCTTCACCACCTACATGCAGAAATACCTGGTCAACACCGTGCACATGCCGGTGAAGACGGCAAGCTACGTGATGACCGTGGCCCTCTTCCTCTATATGTGCATGCAGCCGTTGTTCGGCGCGCTGTCCGACCGGATCGGCAGGCGCACCAATATGCTGCTGTTCGGCGCGCTCGGCACGCTCTGCACGGTGCCGATCCTCACCACGCTGCAGCATGTCACAAGCCCGGCCATGGCCGGCCTGCTGATCGTCGTCGCGCTGGCAATCGTCAGCTTCTACACCTCGATCAGCGGCATCGTGAAAGCGGAGATGTTTCCGCCGGAAGTCCGGGCGCTCGGCGTCGGACTTGCCTACGCCGTCGGCAATGCGATCTTCGGCGGTTCGGCCGAGTTCGTTGCGCTGTCGATGAAGACGGCCGGGCACGAGCAGCTGTTTTACTGGTATGTCACGGTCATGATGATCATCGCCTTCCTCGTCGCGCTCCGCCTGCCCCGCCAGGCCCGCTATCTGCACCACGACCACTGAACCGGGGGCGCCAGGAAAGGCGCAGACAATTCCCGGGCGCGGCATTTTTTGCCGCGCCCGCGGCAACATGATGGAACCCCTCTAGACGTCGCTTTCGTCGATCCGAGCCGAACCACAATGCGGAGCGCCGACACTGGCGCAGGCGCTTTTCCATCATCGGGGCGTAGGCCGAAACGTGGCGGTTGACGGCACCGCGACCGGCCTCGAAGTCTCGTACCCGGGACGTTCCCTCAAGGTCTCGGTCGTGCCCGATATGGACGCAGCGCCTGGGGATCCGCGCCCCCCAACCTTCCTGCATGTGCAGCACCGACGCGTCGCCGTAGAAACTACGGTCTAGATTTGGACGCGAAACGAATATGCCGTGTAGCTGCACATTTAATCAATCCTTTAAGTACTAATACTACAGTTCTCGGGTAACCAGCGCCCAGCAAGAACTTTGCCCACCTTGCTGGAGACAAAGATCAGGGGCATTGCCAGCGGTTCGGATGACCAGGCGACCTGTAGGTATGCGATGAAGAAGTTAGTTCGCCTTCACCAGCTTCGATTGGGAATGTTTGTCGAGCGCGTCGAGGGTGGTGAAGGAGCCCACAAGAGCTTTCGCACAAATCTTCTGCTGACAAAGCAGTCCGATCTGCAGCAGATCATGCGCTACAACGCCATCAGTGCGGTCATTGATGTCAGCAAGAGCGTCAAGGTCCAGGTTGGAAGCCCTGGTGGTCCGGCCACGGACTATCGGCGGGATACCGAGATTGCCCTGGCGGAGCGGTTTTCGCCACGCGAACTCAGTCTTGCCAAGGAGGTCATCCAGAAGACCGCGCCGCAGGTGAAAGAAATCCTGATGGCGGCGCAGCTGCAGAACAGCGTCGACATGCACGCCGCCAGCGACACGGTCGCCGACATCATGGCGCAGGGCGAACTGGGCGCGCTTATCGGTCTCTGCAAGATCAAGGAGATCGACGAATATACGTTTCTCCACTCCCTCTCCGTCAGTGCGCTGCTGGTATCCTTCGGACGGGCGCTGAAGGTCGACGAGGAGATGGTGCATCTCTTTGGCCTGGGGGGCCTCGTCCATGATATCGGCAAATCGACGATCCCGGTCGATATCCTGAAGAAGACAGGCTCTCTGACAGCCGATGAATTCCATCTGATCAAGAGCCATCCCGAACGGGGCTACGCCATCCTGCGGCGCTCGGACGAGACGGTGCCCGAGGTCGTCCTCGACATCTGCCGCTATCACCATGAGAAATACGATGGTTCGGGCTATCCCCTGCAACTGATGTCGGCGAAGATCCCCTACTGCGCTCGCGTTGCGGCCATCTGCGATGTCTATGATGCGTTGACGACGATCCGGCCCTACAAGAAGGCCTGGACCCAGGCCGAGGCCGTCGACAGGATGATCGGCTCGCATGGACATTTCGATCCGAAACTGCTGCGGACCTTCGTATCGCGCATGATCCTGAGCGGAGCGCTCGTCTAGACGGGCGCATCCGGGCTGAGGTTCGGGAGGTCTGGCGCCTGAGGCGGTGATCCTCAGGCGGTCAAGGTCACCAGCACCACCATGGCAACGGATGCGGCGATCAGGAACACGTTCGTCAATTCGTAGAGTCTGGCGTTCATAAGGGTCTCCCATCTTCCGGCTTTTTTGCGTGGCGCTCTTTTGCCGAGCGCTCAGCCCCCTGCGATGAACCGCAGATGGGGTCCGCATTAACGAAGTTGTCGGAAAAGCGTTCCCTCGCTCCACGCGCGAAACGATTTGTGGAGACGGTTTAAACCGCCTGGTTGCAGCCTCTGCGCCGCCGAATCTCCTGTTCCAAATCCGGAGATCCACGTGATCCCTTTAAATGTGAGGGTTGTTCATGTTTATGAATGCGCTAAAATAGCCATGTCGCGAACTTGTCCAGCGGCCAAGCCGGCCGTCCGCGTAGCTTCCCCTACCCCCCAAACGCCGGCTACGCGGACGACTGGATCGCATCTGATCCTTATGCTTCAAGCGGGACGGCCGTCCGGAACAAGCGAGGCGGTAGAGCACAGCAGCGGTGTCTTGGCGCAGGTCCCGCAAACCACTCCTGCCGATCTTGCCTCAGTTCGGTCCTGTCCAGGGCGCGACCCAGCTCGAGAACAGTCCCTGCCAGAGATGGAAGCGGGTGTTCGGCGCACCATCCGCGTGGCCGTGGCCACCGGATTGGAAGACATGCAGTTCGGCTGCGACGCCTGCCGCCTTCAGCGCCTGGAACATCAAAATGCTGTGGTCGGGCGGCGCCACCTGGTCGTCGGCGGCATGGGCCAGAAAGGTTGGTGGCGTCTGTGGCGTCACCAGCAGATGCGGCGAGTAGGATTTCGGCAGGTCGGCATCGGTGGTGCTGCCGCTCAGCATGCGCCTGGTCGCGGTGGTATCGTATGGCGCCAGCAGGCTGATCACCGGAAACAGCAGGACGGCAAAGTCCGGCCGGGCCGACAGGGCGTCGGCGGCATCATCGGCCCTGTAGGTCTCGCGATCGAAGCAGGTGGCGAGCATGGCTGCCAGATGGCCGCCGGCGGAAAAGCCGATTACGCCGAGCCGCGCCGGATCGATCGCCCAGTCCGCCGCATGGTGCCGTATCACCCGCATGGCGCGCTGGACGTCCTGCAGCGCCGCCTCCGGCGCCCAGCCGTCGATCGGCAGGCGGTGATGCAGGAGGATGGCGGTGAGGCCGAGCGACAGCGCAAGATCGGCGGCCGGATCGCCTTCGCGCGCCATCTGGATATGCCGGTAGCCGCCCCCGCCGAGGATCAGCACGGCGCCGCCGTTCGGCCGGACCGGCCGGCGCACCTCGATCAGCGGCGTTTCGACCCGGCCGATTGCGCCCGCGGGCACGGGCCGATCCTCAAGAGCCGCCCCGCGCTTGCCGGGCATCATCGTCCCCGGCCAGAGCGCCAGGCGCATGCCGCTCTCTTCTGTCGTCGGTCTGTCGGTCATCGGCCGTCCTCCTTGCCTCCCGCATGCCGCAGGGGCGTTGTCGCGTCAAGGCTTGCAGACGGGACGGCGGAGAGGCGACAGATGCATCGGGAGGGAAGCAGGCTCGTCTCCCGGCCGCCATCGAGGGACGCGCCCGAACAGTTGCCATGAAGGGCCGCCTTTTCACAGATTTTTAACGATCCGCCGCGTTGTCGATCACAAGGAACTGAAATAATCTTCGCGGATAGATTGGGTTAAGTTGCACAGACTTCATCGATTGCGCCGTACCGACTGACCAATGAACGATTGGGAAGACGAAGATGCATGACGATATGCAATACCGCCAGGAAGACAATGTTGCGCTGATCTTCGACGCGCTGACCTTCCGTCACCTGACGGTGAAGAACCGCCTTTTCCGCTCCAATATTTCCGGTCAGTTCGACGACTACAACGGTCACGGCGGCAATGCCCGGCTCAACTTCGAGGAGAAGTTTGCGCGCGGCGGCATCGGCTGCATCATCTCCTCGTTCACCCCCGTTTCGGTGCGCGGCCGCATCCTGGTGCGCTACGCCATGATCGACGACGACGACAAGATCCCGTTCTGGCGGGCGGTCGGCGAGCGGGTGCATCCCTATGGCTGCAAATTCATCCTGCAGCTCAGCCATTCCGGCCGCCAGCAGGACATGGGCGGAGCCGAAAACCTCTATAACAAGGGCCTCAGCTCCACCAGCAAGAGCGACTATTTTCACGGGCTTCTCGCCCAGAAGATGAGCAAGGCCGAGATCCGCATGGTCGTCGGCCAGTTCGCCGAGGGCGCGCGCCGTGCCAGGGAGGCCGGTCTCGACGGCGTCGAACTGCACGGCGCCAACGGCTATCTGATCACCCAGTTCCTGTCCTCCGGCATCAACGACCGCGACGACGAATATGGCGGCAACTGGCAGGGCCGCGCCCGCTTCGTGCTGGAGATCGTCCGCGCCATCCGTGAAAAGGTCGGCCCCGACTTTCATCTGCAGATGAAGATCAACGGCGTCGACCACAACAACTGGCTCTATCCGTGGACCGGCAAGGGCAATACGCTCGACGAGACGGTCAAGATCTGCCAGCTGCTGCTCGACGATGGCAAGGGCGTCGACGCGTTCCATGTTTCCTCCGGCTCGACCTTCCCGCATCCGCGCAATCCCCCCGGCGACATGCCGCTCAACGATCTCCGGCGCTGGTATGACGGCATGCTGTCGCAAGGCACCAGGGCACGGTTCAACTACGGCATCTTCAACAATGCGCTCTTGGGCCCCGCCTTCGTCGCCTATTGGCGCTGGCGCCGCGGCAAGGTGATCGAGGGGATCAATCTCGACTATGCCCGCACCGTCACCGAGGCGGTCAGAAAGATCGACCCGAGCGTCAAGGTTCTCTGTACCGGCGGCTTCCAGCATGCCGACGTGATTGCAGGCGCAATCCGATCGGGCGCCTGCGACGGGGTGTCGATGGCCCGCCCGCTGCTTGCCAATAACGATCTGCCGCAGATCCTCGAGACCTTCAACAGTCCGGAACCGAGCCGCGAATGCACCTATTGCAACAAATGCCTGCTGAACGACCTGGAAAACCCGCTCGGCTGCTATGAGGTCAGCCGCTTTCCCGGTGACAGCTTCGAGGAACGCCATGCGGCGATGATTGCCGAGGTGATGTCGGTCTTCACCCCGCCGACCTATTCGCGGATCGGCAGTTCCAAGCCCCTGCCCGATCCGCTGGCCCCTGCGCCGACCCTCGCCGGCGAGACGATGCCGCAGGCGGGCGAGCCGTTGCCGGAGGCAGGGGAATGAGCGAGATCAACGATCCCAGAACGCCGGTCGAGCAGGCCCTTTCCCGCAAGCGCTGGATCTGGCGCGTGGTAATCCTCGCGGTGATCGCCGCCATTCTCTACTGGGCCGTCGCCGTCAACCAGTATGTGGTGGCCTATGACGATCCCGAGCAGCATTTCCTGCATGGCTCGATCGGCAGCGAGACGGCGACCGGCCCACCCTATTGGGTGTTCAAGGCCCTGCCGGTGATGTACCGCGACCGGCTGGGCCCGACCGGCTGGGGCCATTTCGGTTTTCTCTACGAAAAGCCGGGTGACGACCTGCCGATCGGCGTCTCGCGCCGCGTCGTCACCGGCGTCGAGCGGGTCTGGCTCAACTGCGCTGCCTGTCATGTCGGCACCTACCGGATGCCCGGCACCGCCACGCGCCAGCTGATCCCCGGTGCGCCCTCCAACAATCTGCGCCTGCAGGACTTCATCCGGTTCTTCGCCGATCTCGGCACCGATCCCGGCTTCAACGCCGATACGCTGATCGCTGCGATCGATAGCCCGGAGGTCGGCGGCGACCTCAATGTCTTCGAGCGGCTGATCTACCGCCACATCGTCTTTCCCCGGCTGAAGCACGCCTTCCTCGATCTCGGCAAAAGGCTGGCCTTCGTTCAGCGGCAGAAGCCCTGGGGCCCCGGCCGGGTCGACACCTTCAATCCCTACAAGGCGCTGCAATTCAATTTCCCGATGGATGCCGGGCATATCTCCGATGTCGCGCTCAACGGTTCGTCGGACTATCCGTCGATATGGCAGCAGGCGCCGCGTGACGGCATGAACCTGCACTGGGACGGCAATAATGACAGCGTCGCCGAGCGCAACCTGAGTGCCGCGCTTGGCGCCGGCGTCACGCCGGTGACCGTCGACCGTCCGGCCATCGGCCGGATCGAGCGCTGGATGTGGACCAGGCCGGCGCCCGCCTATCCGGATTTCGACGGGATCGACGTGGCCAAGGCCGAGCGCGGGCGCGCCCTGTTCGTCGAATATTGTGCCGGCTGCCACGGCTACAAGCCGGAGCTCGGCAAGGGCAGCACCTACAGCTATGACCGCGACCGCTTCCCGCGGCTCGGCCACACGGTCGCGCTTGACCGGATCGGCACGGATCCCGGCCGGTTCGCCTCCTATACGCCGGATTTCGCCGCCGCCCAGAACCTGCTCTATGCCGGCTATCCCTGGCGCTTCCACCGGTTCCACAAGACCGACGGCTATGCCAACCATCCGCTCGACGGCATATGGGCGCGCTCGCCTTATCTGCATAATGGTTCGGTGCCGACCCTGCGCGACCTGCTGGAGCCCTTCGGCCGCCGGCCGAAGCTCTGGTACCGGGGCAGCGACGAGCTCGATCTGAGCAAGGTCGGCTATCGCACGGATGCCGCAGCCCCCGGCGGCGACCTGTTTGCCTATGACACCACCCTTCCCGGCAATTCCAATCGCGGCCACGAGGGGCCGGCCTATGGCACGGATCTCGTCGACACCGACAAGGATGCGCTTGTCGAATACATGAAGGCGCTGTGATGAAGACCCGCTCGCTCGCCCGATGGAAATTTCGCTATGCGGTGGTGATGTGGATCGGCATCCTGGCGAACTTCGCCTTTGTCCTGCCGCTGTTTTTCTGCCCCGTCTGGTTCCTCGGCCTGTTCGGCGTGATCGTCAACCAGCTGTTCTGGGTGCGGCTTGCCGCCGGCCTGCTCGGGCTGGTGTCGATCTTCTACATTCCCTCCATCCTCGACGTCGATCGCTACCGGGTGATCGCCTGGATGGCGGTCTTTCCGTCGCGCACGTTCGGCGCGCTTTACTGCTTCCTGCAGGTCTTCGCCTTCGGCGAGCCGATGGGATATTTCGCCGGCGCCCTGCTCGACGGCACCTTCGGGCTCCTGGCGCTGCTCTGCCTGTTGAAGATCACCCGCATCGAGCAGCAATTGCGCGAGGGAGCCCACCCGTGAACCCGTTGTCGCGCCTGTTCTGGAAAACCCTCGCCGTCGTGCTGGCACTCGTCGTCGTCGGCGCCTTGTCGGCCTATCTCCTGCTTTTCCGGCCGGTCGCCGAGGCGAAGACCAATGATCTGGCGGAGATCTTCAACCACGGCTCGATCGGCAACGAGGAGGCGCAAGGCCTGCCCTACTGGATCTGGCGGGTGCTGCCGCAGGTGTTTCCCGATCTGGTGCCCGGCAATGGCGACGGCTACGGCAATTTCGGCGTGTACTGGCGCGCCGGCGACGCCGTGCCCATGGGCTTTTCGCTGACGCGGCTCGGCATCATTGATCGGGTCTCGCCCAATTGCGGCTTCTGCCACCAGGGCAGCTACAGGCTGTCTCCCGACCAGCCCCGGGTCTTCGTCAGTGCCGGGGCCGGCACCCGGGTCGATCCGCAGGCCTATATCCGCTTCCTGATGACGGCGGGCGCCGATCCGCGCTTTACCTCCGGGCGGATCATGGCCGAGATCGCAACGCTTACCGACATGCCGCTGATCGAGCGCCTGCTCTATCGTTTCGCGCTGGTGCCCGCCACGCGGCAGGCGCTGAGGGCGCAAGGCGAGCGGTTCGCCTGGATGGCGTCGCGGCCCGACTGGGGACCGGGGCGCATCGACCCGTTCAATCCGGTGAAATTCCAGAACCTGAAACTGCCCGACGACGGCACGATCGGCAATTCCGACATGATGCCGCTCTGGAACCTGAAGACGCTCGCCGCCAGCAATACCAGAACCTATTCGCTGCACTGGGACGGATTGCAGACCGATGTGCACGAGACCGTGGTGTCGGGCGCGATCGGCGACGGAATGAGCTTCAAGACCTATCCGCGCACCAATGACAATCTGGCGCGGATGGAGGATTTCGCCAGGGTCGAGGCCCCTCCCCCCTCGCCGTTCAGCCCCGGTGCTCCGATCGACAGCCCCTTCCATGTCGATGCCTATGCCTTTGCCGAGGGGCAGAAGATCTACCGGGACAACTGCGCCGTCTGCCATGCGCCCGACGGCGCGCGTTTCCGCACGCCTGTCCCGATCGTCGAGCTTGGCACGGACCGCCACCGCATCGACATGTGGTCGCCGGCAGCGCGCAGTCGCTACGCCGCCTACGAAGACGATTATGCCTGGAATTTCACCCATTTCGAGAAGGCCGAAGGCTATGTCGCGGTCGGTCTCGAAGGCTTGTGGTTGCGCGCACCCTATCTGCATAACGGCTCGGTGCCGAGCCTGCGCGATCTGCTGAAGACCCCGGACGCTCGGCCGAAGACCTTCTTTCGCGGCAGCGATCTTGTCGATGCCGAGAATGGCGGCTTCGTTGCGACGAACATGCCGGCCAGCCCCGCCAGTCCGCCGGTCGCCGCCAGCCTCTACGACACGACCCTGCCCGGAAACGCCAACACCGGCCATCTCTGGGGCACCGATCTTTCACCGCAGGCGAAGGAAAGCCTGCTTGCCTATCTGAAGACGCTCTGACGGCCAGGGAGAAAACGATGACCACGATCACCCGGCGCATCACACATTACGTCCTCTGGGCGGTCGCGGCCCTGTTGACCCTCGGCATCGTGGCCCTTGTCGCCGTCGGGGTGCTCGTCTGGTCGCTGATCGAGGGGCCGACGGACAGGTTCGGCAAGGTCGAGGACGAGGCGCGCGCGGCCGGCCGCAAGGCCGAACAGTTCCCCGGCGCCGGCGAGCCCTATTTCGCTGCCATGGACAAGGGGCTGCTGCTGACGCCGACAGAGGGCAGTTCCTATCCGAAGGAGGTGCTGGAGGTCGCGGCGGCGACCGGGCTTGAGCCCGAGGCGGTGCGGCAGGCGGCGGTGCGGGGGCAGAATGCCTGGCTGGTCTGGACCGGCGGCAATGACCGCTTCTGGGACTATGCGGCGAGAAACACGATCGGCAGCTTCGACCTGCTGAAGACCATCTCCTCGCATCCCTCGCAGGCCTATGGTCATGACAACCGCTTTCGCTATCTCGGCCTCATCAACGAGCCCTGTTTCGAAAAGCCCGCCGGGCCCGATCCGGAGCATTTCGGCCTCTGGATCGACCAGCGCGACAGGGATTGCGAAGGCGGCGAGGACCCGTTCGGCGGCAATCCGGCAGCCGACAAGCGCTATCCGGGGGTTGCCGTCGGGCAGCGCGGCAAGCCGGTGCTGAACACGGCGACCGGCAAGACCGTGACCCTGCCCGTTGGTTCCTATTATGGCGAGCCGACGGGGGTCATGGGCCTCAGGCTGTTTGCCAACCCGGATTTCGACGAGACGGCGGCGAAGGCCTGGGACCCCAAGCGCTATTACACCGATCCCGACTACTATAACCGCGGCGACCTGGTGCGCCCCTACCGGGTCGGCATGTCCTGCGCCTTCTGCCATGTCGGGCCCAATCCGATGCACACGCCCGGCAATGTCGAAAAGCCGGCATTCGCCGATATCGCCTCCAATCCTGGGGCCCAGTATTTCTGGGTCGACCGGATCTTCTTCTGGAATACCGCGCCGCGCGGCAAGGACGGCAAGCCATCGCAGAACGAGGGCAATTTTCTCTTCCAGCTGTTCCACACCAATCCGCCGGGCACCCTCGACACCTCGCTGGTCTCCAGCGACTACATGAACAATCCGCGCACGATGAACGCCGTCTACGAGGTGGCCGCCCGTCTTCAAACCGCTGCGAAAGCCGGGCAGGAGACGCTCGAAGGCGGCGAGCGCGACAACCGGCAGTTCCAGGATTATCCGCAGACCGCGAAACTGTCCGCCTTCTATGACGAGACATCCGGAAAGTCGCTGTCGATGCGGGTGCTGAAGGACGGCTCGGATTCGGTCGGCACGCTCGGCGCGCTGAACCGGGTCTATCTCAATATCGGCCTGTTCAGCGAGGAATGGCTGTTGCATTTTCGCCCCTTCCTCGGCGGCCAGAAGATTTCGCCGATCAGGATCGCCGATGCCAAGAAGAACTCCGTCTATTGGCAGGCAACGGAAGCGATGACGGCCGATATGGCGACCTTCTTCCTGGTGACGGCGCGCGCCGACAGGCTGGCGGATCTCGATGGCTACAAGGACCAGATCGCCAATCGGCCGCCGGAGCAGGTGGCGCGTGGCCGTGTGGTCTTTGCCGAGACCTGCGCTGCCTGCCATTCGAGCAAGCAGCCGGTTCCGCCGGTTTCCTACGGCGTCGATCTCGGCCAATGTGCGGGCGGCGGTGCCGGGCCGCAATACCGCCAGTGCTGGGATCGCTACTGGGCCTGGGCCCGTTCGGACGCGTTCAAGGCCGGCATGCGCGCGCTTGTCGAGCAGCCGGACTTCCTCGAGGGAAATTATCTGTCGACGGAGCGCCGCGTGCCGCTCGACCTGCTCGGCACCAATGCCTGCAGCGCGATCGCCACCAATGGCCTTGCCGGCGACATCTGGGACAATTTCACCTCGTCGACCTACAAGACCCTGCCGCCTTCAGGCGAAGTGACGATCCACCATCCGGTGTCGGGCGGGGCCGCCCCCTTCCAGCCGCTTGGGAACGGCCGCGGCTATATCCGGCCGGCCTCGCTGGTCTCGCTCTGGTCGACGGCGCCCTATCTGCTCAACAATTCGGTCGGCCATCCCGACTATTATTCCGGCGAGGGGACCGCCGGAAGACAGGTCGCCGGTCTGGCGACCGCGGCAGGCCCGGCGCCTTCTGCCGCCTATGGCGCGGTCACGCCGGTCTCCGATGCGCTGTCTCCCCTTGCCTCCCCTTCCCTTGCCTCCCCTCCCCTCCCCTCCCCCGGGACGGCTGCAAGCTCCGCCAAGGTCTACGGCACCTATCAAACCGGTTATGGCTCGGCCTGCCCGAGCGGCGATCCCTCGGCACCCTATATGCCCTGCGTCGAAAACCGGCTGGCGTTGTTCGAAACCTCGCTGCGCCAGATGTTGTCGCCGGAAACCCGGCGCCGCGACACGGTGACGAAAGAGCCGGTGCCGGGCTATATCTACCGCACCAGCGCGCCGTCCTGCCTGATCGTGCCCAAGGGTTTCGTGCCGGAGGCGATCCGGCCCTTCAGCCGTATCCTCAACACGGTCGCGCCCTGGGCCTTCAAGCACGACGGCTCGATCACCCTCGGCCCCTTCCCGGCCGATTTTCCGATCAACGCGCTGACCAATACCCAGCTTCTGCCCGACCATGACGATCCCGCGCCGTTCGACACCTACAAGCGGCTGCTCGCCAATGCGCCGGCGCTGATCGAGACCTTTGCCCGGCTGGGTGGCCAGTGCACGCCGGACGAGCTGGCGGACCCGCAGGTGCGCACTCATGCCGAGACGGTGGTGCGCGAAACTGGGCTGATCGATCGGCTGGTGGGCCTTAGCAAATGCCCCGATTACGTGGTCAATGCCGGCCATGCCTTCGGTGCCGACCTGCCGCCGGCCGACAAGGAGGCGCTGATCTCCTATGTGAAGCAGTTCTGACGATGACGGAGCCCCCCTCCCCTGATGGACGCGAACGGAAGGGTGCTGCAGGCGGACCGGGGTCTAGAACTGTAGACGGCGAAGCCATGAGCGGCGGCCGGCCTTTCGAGGCGGATTATATTGTCGTGGGCGCCGGTGCCGGCGGAGCGGTGCTCGCCGCCAGACTTGCCGAAGCCGGCTGCACGGTCATCGTCATCGAGGCCGGCTGCGATCCGCTGGCGCAGGAGTATGGCGATCAGGCGGACGGGGACGCGGCAAGCGATATGCCGCTTGCCGATGCCTGCAGCGTGCCGGCCTTCCATGCCTTTTCCACCGAACACGAGGGCATGACCGCCGATCATTGGGTGCGCCACTATGCTGACCGGCAGATGCAGCAAAGGGACTGGCGCTACAGCGCGGAGCATGACGGGGTGCTCTACCCGCGGGCACAGGGGCTTGGCGGCTGCACGGCCCATCACGCGATGATCATCGTCAAGCCGAATGCCTGCGACTGGAACCACATCGCCGACATCACCGGCGACGAAAGCTGGCGGGCGAGCCGGATGCAGGCCTATTTCGAGCGGATCGAACGGTGTCGCTACCGCTCCTTCCTCTGGCGCTGGCTCCAAGCGCTGACGGGGCTGAACCCGACCGGCCACGGCTGGCGCGGCTGGATGACCACCGAATGGGTGTTTCCGCTGCGGCCGGTCCGCGACCGGTTGCTCTGGCAATCCGTGCTGCGCTCGATCGGTGCAGCGGCCGACGCGTTCGGGCATCGGGGCGCAAGTTTCGAGACGGCGGCCTTCGACCCGAATGACCATCGCGGCTGGAACATCGGAGCAAGCGGCGTGCGCATGGCGCCGCTCTCGACCCGGAGACACCGGCGCGAGGGGCCCCGCGAGCGGCTCGTCGATGTCGCCCGGCGTTGCCCGGACCGGCTGCAGATCCGGCTTCGCACCCGGGTGACGCAGATCCTGTTCGACGGTCGCCGCGCCACGGGTGTCCGTTGCATTGGCAGAGATGGGGAGGAATATATTCTTAAATCCCGCCGGGAGACACTTCTCGCCGGCGGCAGTTTTGCCACGCCTCAGCTGCTGATGCTGTCGGGCATCGGCGATCCCGTGCATCTCGGCGGGCTTGGCATTCCGCTGGTCGAGCCCCTGCCCCGCGTCGGCTGCAACCTGCAGGACCGCTACGAGATCGGCGTTGTCAGCCGGATGAAGGCCGCCTGGCCGAACCTGCAGGGTGTCACCTACACGGTCCGCGATCGCAGCTACCGGATGTGGCGGCGTTTACGCCTCGGTAACTATACCAGCAATGGCGTGATGTTCTCGCTGCTGCTGAAATCCCGTGCCGGCCTTGCCGTGCCCGACCTCCACTGCTTCTCGCTGCTCGCGGATTTCCGGGGCTATTATCCCGGCTATTCGACGCGCATCCGCAAGGGCAATTATATGAGCTGGGTGGTGCTGAAGGCCTATACGGACAATGCCGCCGGGACCGTGCGCCTGCAAAGCGCCGACCATCGCGTTCCACCCCGCATTACCTTCCATTCCTTCGCCGAGGGCGATGGCGACCATGAGCACGACCTCGATGCCCTGGTCGCCGGGGTGCGTTTCGTCCGCCATGTGGCGGATGCCATGGACGCCGATGTGGCGGAGGAGGAGGAGCCCGGCCGCTGGCGCGACAGCGACGCCGCGCTGAAGGATTACATCGCGGCCAATGCCTGGGGCCATCATGCCTGCGGCACCTGCCCGATCGGCCCACGCGAGCAGGGTGGGGTGATCGACAGCAAATTTCGGGTTTATGGGGTGGAGGGGCTGCGGGTCGTCGATGCCTCGGTCTTCCCGCGCATCCCCGGCTATTTTCTCGCCAGCGCCGTCTACATGATCGCCGAGAAGGCGGCCGACACGCTGCTCGATGAGGTCGTGCCGTCGGAGGGGTCATGACACCGACCAAAGAGCGCCTCCGCGTGTTCGCTCTCAGCGGCCGGGCGATGACCTGCGTTGCGCAGCCCTGCTCGTCTCGGGAATCGATCCCCTGAATTCATGCGGTCCCATGTGGCGCAACGCGCTGCACATATCCAGCCAGATCCGGTAGCCTGCCCGTTGCGCGCGGCGGCAGAAGGCATAGTCCTCGGAGAGATAGCGGTCTCCCTCCAGCAGGGTGTCGAAAAACAGATAATGGTTGGTGCTTGCCGGTCCGCCGAGGAGATCCTGATCGGAGCGGTAGTGCAGGTCGGGATAGGCGCGGCGCATGTCGTCCAGCACCCCGCGCCGGATGCACATGAAGCCGGTCGCGGCGTCCCTCACCTCGACGAAGCCGTCCGTTGGGACTGTCACCACGCCGTCCGGCAGGTTGATCGCATAGCGTAGCATCGAGGTCTCGAGATCGCGCCCGGCAAGACCGGCCGGCTCGACCGGAAAGTGATAGCGCTTCAGCGGATAGGCGGCGGCGGCAATATCGCGGTCGATATCGAGCAGCCGGAAGAACTGCCCCGGATCGAAGCCGATATCCGCATCGATCCAGAACAGATAATCCCAGTCGCCGTCGAGAAAGACGGCGACGATATTGTTGCGGGCGCGGGTCACCAGCGCGTCCGTCGCCTGGTGGACATGCACCGCATAACCCCGATCGCGGCATTGCAGGACGATCTTCAGCACCGACTGCATGTAGTTGATGTAGACCTGCCCGCCGAAGCACGGGGTAGCAATAAGGACCTTCTTCACCGTTCATCTCTCCCCTTGCCTTTGATCCAGAGCCGCTGTCCGGCACGCCGGCGCGTCTGGGCCGACATCAGAACGCGATATTGAGCCGCGTGCTGAAAGCCTGACTGTTGTGGTCGCTGTCGAATGCGCCCTGATAGGCAAAGCCGAGATTGGCGCTCCTGGTCAAAGGCAGGTCGAGGCCCGCCTCGATGAGCGCCGTGTTGATGCTGGCGGGTGTCGCATAGACGGTGAAATCACGGCCGCCGGCAAAGTTCTGGGTCGTCGAGATGTCACGATCTCCGAACGAATGCTGCACGGCGACAGAGCCGTGCAGCCGCACGTCATGGCTGGCAAGCTGTACGATCCGGTCGGCTCTCATGCCCAGGGTGGCCAGCGGCAGGGTCTCGATCTGGGTCCTCGCCTTCAGGGCTGCGCTGCCGCCGCTCTCCTGGTAGCCCTGATCGATCAGCAGGCTGCCGGATATGCCGGTAAAGGGTTCCAGCGTCGCCACGTCGGTGTCGATACGGTAGGCGACCTCACCGAAGGCCTGCAGGGTATGGCTGTCATAGCCGGCCGTCAGGTGCTGATCCAGGCCGAGAACCGAGACATCCCTGTCCGTATCGGTCTGGCGAAAGTCATAGGCGATGCCGCCGCGAAAACTGGCCGGCCCGAGGGTGCGCGCGCCATAGAAGGCGAGATGGAAATTGTCGCTGTCGGCAGAAGAGGCGCGGTCGTCGACGCGGAAACGCGCATGGCTGAAGCCGGCCGCCGCACCCGCAAGCCAGTCCTCGCGTTCGGCGTCCACGCCGGCCAGCAAGCCGCCATTGTGTGACGACATGGCGGCGGCATTGCCATCGGTATCGACGTCGCTTCGGCCGTGCCGTGCCTGGCCCCAGTACTGGACCGGTTCGTCGAGGCGGCCGGAGCCCTGGCCCGGGGCGATGGAGCCGGTGACGAACGGATCGATCGACCCGCGCATCCGGTCGTTCACGGCGTTGCGGATCTCGGCACCGTCGGCAAGCTGGCCGGCCATGACCGAGGCATGGATCTCGCCGGACATGGCGTCGAACCCGGCACGGGCGCCAGCAGCGCTGGCGTTGATCACGGCATCGAAGATCTCGCCTTCGCCGAGCGATTCGATCCCCTTGGCCGTGGCCCGTTGGTTGCGCGTCAGCGCGACATCGGAAAAGCCCTGACCGTTGCGATCGACATTCAGGACGATGCTGTTTGCCACCTGGTTCAGGCTGACGTCGAAAAAGGCATATTCATCGGCAAAATCGCTTGTTACGCCCTCGAAGGCTCCGGATACCGGCGCGTCCGACCAGTCGATGATCGTATAGGCGTCGCCGGGGTGAAGGACGCGGCCATTGGTCGGCGCCAGCGCGACAGAGACATCCTGGCCGATGGTCAAGGTGGAGGTGTTGAGGAAATCCTGGGTGAGGCCGAAGACGAAGCGAGCGCCGTCCTCGAAAACCACATCGCCGGCAGCGCCGGTTCCGGCAAGCGCTGCCCCGTCCAAGACGGCCAGGCTCGGCCCTGCATCACTGTCGATGCTGACCGTGCCGCCCGCGACATCGACCTTGCCGGTAAAGGCGGAATAGTCGCCCGTCAGGTGCGTAAAGCCGGCTTCCTGGATGAAGGCACCATAGCCCGCGACATCGGCCGAGAAGAGATAATCGGCATCGCTGTAGTTGAAGATGATCGTGCCGCTGCCGTTGCCGAAGACCAGCTTGGAGGCGTCCAGCAATCCGGCTGCCGCTGCCGCCTCCCCCGAAGCTGAACCGATATTGACGGTGCCATCGGCGTCTGCCAATTGTCCGAGAAACAGCGTGTCTGCGCTGACACGGGCGCCGTCCATCAGGTTCAGGGTGCCTGTGCCGTATTCTCCGACGGTGATCGCGTCGTCCGCCGTCAGCATCGAGCCCGACCCGGCGACGGTGACCGAGCCATATCCGGTCGCGCCGGCGCCGAGCGTGAGAGCATGGGTCTGCGCCCGCGCGCCGTTGTCGATCTGCAGGGACCCGTCGCCCTGATTGCCGATGCGGAGATTGGCTGTCGTCAGCGTGGAGGAGGGTCCCGACACGCCTATCTTGCCGCTCGATCCGGCCGAATTTCCAGCCGTCGTCCCCTCTGCATCTGCCGCGCCCCCCTCGGTGATCGCCAGCGTGCCTTCGCCCGATTCTCCGACAACGATGTCCGACGACGATGTCAGGAGCGATCCCTGCCCCGACACCTCGCCAGCAGCCGTGATATCGTCTGCTGTGGTGAAGCCGATGGAGATGCCGTTCGCCGACATGTGGCTACCGCCCGTCACGGAGAGCAAGCCGTTGCCGGCCACGCCGACATGGACGCGTCCACCGGCTTTGACGCTGGAGCCTTCCCCCGTCACCGTGATGGTGCCGCTGGATCCGACCTCGCGGCCCAGGAATACTTCGGGAAGCCAAACGGTGGCGCCGCCGTCCACCTCCACGGTTCCGTTGCCCGCATTGCCGATCAGGAAGCTGTTCTGGTTGATCTTCAGTTGCGAACCCTCGCCGGAGACGGTCACTTTGCCGGCGGCGCCGGCACCATCTCCCACGATCTGCTCTTGCGTCGGCAACACGGTGACGGCGCCCCCATTGTTGATCTGCAGAGTGCCGTCGTTTACGCGGATTCCATCCACGCTGCGGCTATCGTTCACCAGAACGGTGTCGCCGTTGTCGACGATCAGTTCTGCCGCATGGCCTAGCTTGAACAAAAGGGCTGAGAGAAGGATACCGGCCGCGAGGGCGGTCGTATGCAGCATGATCCGGCGGTGCCGGGCGAACATTCGAACCGGGCCGGATTGCCGAACAAGGACGGCGCTTGGGCTCGGGAAGTGCAGCCGTTGGTCTATGTCACGCATGATGTCGTCTCCTCTGATTCGCGGGGAATATCGATCGGCGTAACAGTGAACGGACCCGGCAGGCTTAGGCGCGGCGGCCGCGCTGCACCGAGAGGCATGACATCCGCACCATCATGCCCGCTTGGCCGTGTTTTTGTGTGGGCGCGTGCCGCAATGCGCACTTCTACTGCTGCCCGGCAAGGGTCAGGAAGCCCTGCAAGTCCCTCTTTTGCGCCGTGGCCTCCCAAGGCTGTTGACAGCTGTCAACACTCTCGGCGCTCTCGTTTCGTTGCCTGACGAAGTCTGGTCGAAGGCGGCAAAATGCGGTCTGGCCTGTCTCGGGCGCGGGGCGCCGAACTTGGCGGGGAGGGGGCTTGATCCGCCGTTTGGCGCCGCAATTGCGTGAAGGGCAGAGCCTGACCTTGGTGCTTCGACACAGGCTGACGATGCCGCCGTTGACAGCTGTCAATTTCCATTCCTTCTACTGGTAAATGCAGGGCAGATCCTGGGTGCGGGCGTTGGATCGGCGTTGCGGGTATGCCGCGGCCTGGCCGGTCGTGCTGCGTTGGCTGAGACGCATCCCGCTCTCCGGCGATTGCGCGCCGGCATGTCAAAGCGGCAATCGGCTTACTCGACGATCTCTAGATCGCGGGCTCGCGATATCCCCGCCGCCGCTTGGCGGCAAGAAGTCGTCGCAGCAGCAGTTCGGCATCGCTGTTGCCGACACAGAATTGCAGCTTTTGCTGGCTGGCGCCGCCGATGCGGCCCCAGCGGCGAACAAGGATCGGGTCGCCGAACAGAGAGGGTTCGATCGATAAGGCATAGTAGCGCGCCATGTTGCGCTGTCGGTCGATGCGTTCGAGATAAATGGGCTGTTCGGTCATGACGCGACAGTTTCATTCGAGACGGTCGCGGTCCAACGAGAGTTCTGAATCGGTTCAGGCCGAGCGATTCATCGGATTGATGGATGGGCCAGACGCCTGCCGGGACCGCGATGTCTGCGCGACCCGTCCCTTGCAGCGGAGAGAGGCGGCGGAGAGTGTGTTGACAGCTGTCAACTGGGCTGAGCGGAGCAGGGACGGGGAGGCGAAGGCGGCCCGGCCGTTGCGATGATGAGCCACCGCTGACGGTCCGCGTGGTAGCCGGCGAAAAATTATCTGCATGAACGCGAGGAAATGTTGCCGTGTTCATACTTTGTTGGGTCTTTTCGACGAGAACCGGCATTGCGCGTTATGTAGTGCGTACGCGCGTTTCCTTCTGCCCTCGCAACGCTTCCGGGCGCTGCGGTCAGGCAGATCATCTCAGGTCTCCGGCGCCAGCGAACGTCGCGATCCCGGCGCGGGTTCGGACAGGCGCCATAGCCGCGTCATCTGGACAGCCGGTCCCGCCTGAAGCCGGCCTTCGGTTCGTGCCGAAGCGAATGTCGATTGCCGCAGCGTCGGCTTGGCGCGCGCCATCACAGACGATGGGACACGAAGACATGGATCTCCTCCCGGGCCCCCATCGCCGACCGACAGTCGTCACCAGCCATGCCGCGCCGATGACCCTCGGAGCGCTCTTCAACGGCTGTGTGCGGAACGGCCCCGCGGAACCTGGAGCGCGATTTTCGCATCCTCACTTCAGCACCCGGTTCAGGCAAGGATGGAGATGGTCATGACCGCGCGTGCAAGTGGGTCTGTGCTGTCGGGGCTCGTTGTGTCGGGTTCGTGAACGCCATCGACATCGACGATCGCGGTGCGGCCTCACCCCTGTCCGTCGATGGGGTGAGCCGGAGAGTTCTGCCGCTGCAACCCGGCGCACCGCCCACGGCGAGCGACGTCGTCGACATGAGCCAGTTGCCGTCGCGACCACTCCGGGAGGTTCGCGTCCGAAGGGTGCTTTTAGAGCGCCGATGGCCGCGGCAAGCGCGGGCCACCGGCTGCCGAATTCTGGTACCGTCGCGCAGTGTTGTGACACGCCCGCCGATATCGAGCGGCTCTGGGGCTACGCGCTGAATGCTCTGGCCGATGTTCAAAATTCCAAATGCGGGGCCGGGCGCGCAGCGGGACGACGCCCGTTTTCCGATCGCCTGTCGGGCCGGCGCATGTCACGTGCAGGCATCGGCGACCTTTCGACCGCCGCCGGGGATCTCCAGCAGAGCCTCCCGACGGAGGTTGTCCGCAGCGCGCGCCGATGCAGCAGCATCTGCATGGTCAGCCCATCGCCCTGATGATCCTGACGCGACTCGTCGAGTGCCATGCGCCGCAGGCCCAATGACGCAAGTCGCCGGCGATCGACATGGCAAGGGGTGATGCGTTATGAAAGTAACCGGCGAGGCAAGGCGCCGACCAGATGCACGGCCCCGAAATCAGCAGGCTGTGGCAGCAACGGCTATGGTTAACCGGTGGTCAACGGACACTCTTGCAGCGGTAACGAAACCAAGCGACCATATCCGTTTCAATAAGGAGCGCGGCGCCAACGACGTCAATGCGTTACCGAACCGGTTCTTATTGCATGTCGTGCGTCCATCGGGGGAGAAGCCTATCGGCTGGCTGAGTGGTGACTGCGTGCCGCCAGCTCTTTCGCCCACTGCAAGGCCAGCCGCGTGCCCATGACCTAGATCGTGTCCGTTTTCTCGCGCCGCTGTTCTGTTGCCGAAGCGGGGATCACGGTTCGACGTCCAGGAGACGGATGGTCTCCATGGCCATCATCCGCTCTTCGTTGGCGGGAATGATCAGGGTTTGGACATCACCCAGCGGCTTCATGTAGTCGAGAATGCGTCTGCGGACCGGCTCGGCATTTTCGCCGATGCCACCGGTAAACACCACCGCGTCTATGCCGCCGAGCGAGACGGCAAGGCCGGCTGCCGCCTGGGCGCATTTCATGGCGAAATAGTCGAGCGCGAACTGGGCCTGCGGGCCCGGATCGGCGATCAGCGTCGCGACATCGTTCGAGGTGCCCGACAGCCCGAGAAGCCCGGCCCTGTTGTAGATCAGGTCCTCGATTTCCTCCAGTGGCATTCCGAAGGTACGCTTCATCAGGAGGATTGCGCCGGGGTCGACAGCACCCGAACGCGTGCCCATGGGCACGCCGTCGACCGCCGTCATGCCCATGGTCGTGTCGATGCTCTGGCCATTTCTCATCGCGCAAAGGCTGGCACCATTGCCGAGATGGGCCGCAATGACCCGACCGCCTTGGATGTCGGGATGTTCGGTTGCAAGCACATGCGACAGCCATTGATAGGACAGGCCATGGAAGCCGTAGCGGCGGATACCCCGATCGAAGAGCGCCTGCGGCAGGGCGAAATGCGTGAACATCGGGCCGCGACTGGCATGAAAGGCCGTGTCGAAACAGGCAATGCCCGGAACCGCGCCGAGCAGGGTCTGCGCGGCCGCGATCGCCTCCAGGTTATGCGGCTGATGCAACGGCGCGAACGGAACCAGGGCTTCCAGATCCTTGACAACCGCGGGAGTCAGCAAGGTCGATCGCGTATAGTCCGTGCCGCCGTGGACGATCCGGTGGGCGACCGCCTGGATCTCCCAGTCACCGTCGTGCAGGTCGATGAAATCCATCAGGGCACCAAGCGCGGCGCGGTGATCGGCGCTGTCCGGCAGGGCGTTGTTGATCTTCGTGCCGTCCTGCAGACTGACCTCGAGTTCCGCGGCCGCGCCAATCCGGCTGACGACGCCCCGGGCAAGCAGCTCCAGATCGTGCCGTCCGAACACCCGGAACTTCAGGCTGGAAGACCCGGCATTCAGGGTCAGGATTGCCGGCTTCATTTGAGCATTCCCTTTTTCCGGCCGTCGTCGATCAGAACGGCGAGGGCGCAGGAGAGCATTCTGGCGCGCACGGAATCGGCCCGGCTGGTCAGCATGATCGGCACGCGGGCCCCGAGCACCACGCCCGCCGCATCGGCGCCGCCGAGAAAGATCAGCTGCTTGGCCAGCATGTTGCCCGACTCGATATCGGGCACGACAAGAATGTCGGCCTGTCCGGCGACGGGCGATATGATGCCCTTCTCCTTTGCCGCCGTCAGAGATACGGCGTTGTCGAAGGCGAGGGGGCCATCCAGAAGGGCGCCCTCGATCTGTCCGCGATCGACCATCTTGCAGAGTGCCGCGGCATCGAGGGTGGCCGGCATGCGGGGATTCACCGTCTCGACCGCGGCAAGGATCGCCACCTTCGGCGTGTCGGCCGGCCAGAGAACGCGCCACAGGCCGATCGCGTTTCGCACGATGTCGGCCTTGTCCTCCAGATCGGGCGTTATATTGACCGCGGCATCGGTGATGATGAAGGGATGCGGATAGTCCTTTGTGATGATCAGGAATACGTGGCTGATGCGCCGCTCGGTCCGCAGGCCGGCCGCCGGTGCCAGAATGGCCTTCAGCAGTTCGTCGGAATGCAGAGACCCCTTCATGATCGCGCCGACCTGGCCGGCGCCGCCCAGTTCGGCGGCCTTGTCGGCGGCCGCATGGCTGTGCGGCGTGTCGATGATCTCGTAGGTGTCGGGCTTGTGGCCAGCTTGCGTCAGGGCCCTTGCGATCTTCGTCGCCGGGCCGATCAGCACCGGATCGATCAGCCCGGCCGCAACGGCGTCGCCGACGGCCTCGAAGACCGTAGGCTGGACCGGATGGACGATGGCCGTCTTCAGCGGTAGAAGGCCGGCGCAACGCGCCATGATGGCCTGATAATGGGGCGTCATCGTCATGCCGTCTCCGCGTGCCGGGAAAGGATCCGCCGGGCGAGCGGAGGCCAGATGTCGGACATTGTCCTGCGCCCCAACAGCGGCCGGAAGAAGGGCGCGCTGTATCCGGCTTTGCCGCGATCTTGGTTGCTGCCTTGCCGCATGTTGGTGGTCTCTCGTTTGCCACTCGACCCTAGCGGATGGCGGCTGCGCGACATTGACTTATGTCAAGACAGCGATCGAGGCGGCAGGCGTGAGCAGCACGATGCCGGCAGCCGTTGGTAGCGAAACGCGCCATGCGGCCTCCACCATGCGCGCGGGACGCCTCTCCCGGCTGAACAGGCAGCAGCGTGCACCGCCAATGCCGTTGCGGCACGCCGGCCGCGTGGCAATGCCCGCGCCTCAAGCGGGCGGTTCGAACACGACGCCGGCAATGCGATCCGTTCTGCGGCCGCGCGCTCCGCAGGCGGGCCGGTGCCGCCGCTGATTTCGACCACCGCATTGCGCACCCTTACCGTTACCCGCTCGGGTGCAAGGCCGAGGTCCGCGCGCAGCCGGGTGGCCACGGCAAGCTGCAGCGCCTTGTCGGCTTTGGCAACGATATCGCGCTCTACAGGGATAAATCTCAGGATATCGCGCCGGCTGACGATGCCGACCAGCCTGTCTGCCTCGATAACCGGCAATCGCCTGATCTGGTGCCGGCGCATCCGCTCCACGATGTCCGTCACGGGCGTCACGGGCGTCACGGGCGTCATGGGCGTCATCGGCGAGACCGAGACCACCGGTATGGTCATGCAATCGCCAGCCGTCAGCGCATTTGCCTGAACATAGGACATGAAGAATGCGGTGCCGGGGTCTTCGGGTGGGGGGCTGCAGCACCCGCGCGCAATCGCTGCGCTTGAGGATGTCGCCTTCGGTCACGATGCCGCAAACCTTGCCGGCGTCATCGATGACGGGCAATCCGCTGACCCAATGTTCGAGCATCAAAGCGATGACGCGGCGGATATCGTTGCCCGGTGTGCCGGTGACGGGGCAGGGCTGATGATCTGCTGCGCGAGCACGCTGGGCTCCCTTTGCTGCCGGGCGCCTTCCGTTTGACCGGTCCCATGCGCCGGCCTTGATCTATCTCAACGGTTGCCACCTGCCGGACGACGCGTGAGCCATTTCTGCAGTTCGGTGGTGAGCACCAGCGATGATGCCGCAGCCAGCATCAGCATCCATTGCGCAAACGAGTTTGGAGCAATTTCGAGCGTGGTGCGGAACCAGGGAATATACATGGCCAGGATATGGATCGCCTGCGCCGCGACAACGCTTGCCAGCAGCAGCGGATTGCCGAAGAAGGGAAGCGAGAAGATCGACTGGCGTTCGGACCGGCTGGTAAAGGTCTGTACGTTCTCGAACATGACAAACAGCAGAAGCAGCATGTTGCGGGCCTGCGAGAGTTCGTAGCCCTGTGCCAGCAGCCAATAGAAGATTGCGAATCCGCCACCGCCGATGACAAGCGTCGACGCGAGAATGCGGGAGATCATCGTCCTGTCGAAGATCGGCTCCCGGGGGGTGCGGGGCGGCCGTGTCAGCTCGTTGCCTTCGGGTTTTTCGCTTGCCAGGGCAACATCCTGAATGCCGTTGGTAACAAGGTTCAGCCAGAGAAGCTGCACCGGCAGCAGGGGCATCGGCAGTCCAAGCGGGATCGCCAGCAGAAACAACAGTGTTTCCGCAGCGCCGGTCGCAACCAGCATCAGGATGACCTTGCGGATATTGGCATAGGCGGTCCGTCCCTCGCGTATGCCGCTGACGATCGAGGCGAAATTGTCGTCCGTCAGGACGATGTCGGCACTTTCCTTGGCGACCTCGGTACCCTTCAGGCCCATGGCGACGCCGACATGGGCATGCCTGAGCGCCGGCGCATCATTGATGCCGTCACCGGTGACCGCGACGAAATGACCGTTGCGGGCCATGGAAAGCACGATGGCCAGTTTCTGCGCCGGGGCGACCCGCGCGTAGATGCGGGCCGTGCGGGTCAAGGCGTCCAGCTGATCGGCGCCCGCCTCTTCCGCCAGCCGAACCTGATCCCCGGTGGTCAGCTGTCCCGGCGAGACATGCAGTCCGGCCTGCGCCGCGATGGCCGCTGCCGTTCTCGGATCATCGCCCGTCAGCATGGCGACGTCCACGCCGGCACTCCGGCAGTCCGCCATCGCCTGGGGCACCTCGCTGCGGATCGGGTCCTTCATGCCGACCAGGCCGAGAAAGACCAGTTCGACCAGGTGATGTGGCCCCGGTGTCTGTGCCGGATCATCGCTGATCTCGCCCTCGGCAAAGGCGAGGACCCGCAAGCCGCGTCCTGCCATCTCCTCTTTCTGGGCAAACAGGGTTTCGCGTTCGATCGGTACCAGGCGGTTGTCAACCTCCATGCGATCGGCCATGTCGATCAATGTCTCGGCAGATCCCTTGACGAAAATGCCGACCCGTTGTCCCCGGCGGTGAAAGGAGGCGGCGTATTTGAGGTCCGGTTCATACGGGATCCGCGCGACCAGGGGGTAGTCGTCGATCATGCCGCCGCTGGCGATCCCGGCCTTGTGCGCTGCCGCCAGCAGGGCGATATCGACGGTGTCGCCCACCCCTTGCCAGCTGCCTTCCCGGCAAACCAGCGATCCCTCATTGGGTAGCGATGCCGCGCGCAGCAGCCGTTCCGCCCGCTTGCCGGCCTGCGCGGTCGTCATGTTGGCGCCATGGATCCGGCAGGCATCGAAATCCTTGTGCGCATCAAGCACCAGATGGGTGCCATCGGGCAGGCGAATATCGGTTACGGTCAGTTCGTTAAGCGTCAAAGTTCCCGTCTTGTCGGTGGCAATCATGGTGCATGAGCCCAGGGTCTCGACCGCCGGCATGTGGCGCACGATGACATTGCGCCTGGCCATGCGGCGCATGCTGAGGGCGAGCGAAATCGAGATTGCGATCGGCAGTCCTTCGGGAATGGCGCAGACGGCAAGCGCGATCGACATCAGCAAGAGATCGTTCCACGCCAGCCCGCGCATCAAACCCATGGCAACCAGGCACAGGGAGATGCCGCCCACCGTCCAGGCGATCATGTTGGAGAAATGCGCCAATCGGATCATCAGCGGTGGTTGCGAAACAGAGGCCCTGCCGATCTCGACGGCGATCCTGCCGATCTGCGTGTCGCGACCGGTCGCGGTCACCAGACCCCTGCCGCGCCCCCGTGTGATCAGGGTCGCGGCGAATGCGATCATGGCTTTGTCATCAGCCGTCCGGTCTGCGTCGGATCTTGCGATCTTGTGCGCCGGCAGGGACTCGCCCGTCAGCAGGGATTCGTCGCATTGGAGATCATTGGCCTCGACCAGATCGAGGTCGGCCGGCACCCGGCTGCCGGCTTCCAGAAGGACGAGGTCTCCGGGCACCAGCCGGCTCGCCTCGATCCCGAGGGTCTGCCCATCCCGCACGACCACCGTTTGCGGCAGGTCGAGCTTGCGCAAGGCGACCGCTGCCCGACCGGCGGAATATTCCTGCGCTGCCCCGAGCAGGCCGTTCAGCAGCAGCACGATGGCAATGAAGACCGCATCCTCCAACTCGCTGACCATCAGCGACACAACCGCTGCCAGCAGAAGAATGTAGATCAGGGGACTGCGAAACTGGCGGATGAACAGCGCAAGCGGGGAGGGGGCCCGCGGTTCGGGAAGCTGGTTGGGGCCAAATCGCGCCAGACGCGTGCGTGCCTCGGCGCTCGTCAACCCCTGAGTAAAGGGTATGGCCGGCGCGTTTTCATCGGTTTTTACCGTCGTTGTCATCATAGGCCCGAAGGCTTGGACCCGCCTGTCCAGCGCCAGTTGCGGATTTCGGCCATGTCCTCGCCAAAGGACCTGACATGGCGGGAATGTTCGGCGAGCTTGTCCCGCAACGCGCCGAGCGCCGGTCCGGCCTTTTCCTTCAATCCGGGCACGCGTTCGATTGCTTCGATCGCCAGATGGAAGCGGTCGAGCTCGTTCAGCACGGCCATGTCGAACGGCGTCGTCGTCGTGCCTTCCTCGATGAAGCCCTTGACGTGGATGTTGCGATGATTGGTCCGCTTATAGGTCAACCGGTGAATGAGATGGGGATAGCCATGATAGGCAAAGATCACCGGTCGATCGGTGGTGAACAGTCGATCGAATTCGGCATCGGCAAGGCCGTGCGGGTGCTGTTCCCGCGACTGCAGGCTCATCAGGTCGACGACATTGACCACGCGGATGCGCAATTCGGGGATTGCCGTGCGCAGGAGATCGACGGCCGCCAGTGTCTCCAGGGTCGGCACGTCGCCGGCGCAGGCCATCACCACATCCGGCGACAGACCGTCCGTCGTCTCGGTTCCGGCCCAGCTCCAGATGCCGACACCCGCCTCGCAATGCCGGATCGCCTCGTCCATGCTCAGCCATTGCGGCTCGGGTTGCTTGCCGGCGACGATGACATTGATGCGGTTCCAGGTTTTCAGGCAATGGTCGCCCACCCACAGAAGCGTATTGGCATCCGGCGGAAGGTAGATGCGCACCGTATCTGCCTTCTTGTTGGCCACGAGATCGATGAAGCCGGGGTCCTGATGCGAGAAGCCGTTATGGTCCTGACGCCAGACATGGGAGGTCAGGAGGTAATTGAGCGAGGCGATCGGTTTGCGCCAGGGCAATCCGGCACTCACCTTCAGCCATTTGGCATGCTGGTTGAGCATCGAGTCGATGATGTGGATGAAGGCCTCGTAGCAGGAAAACAGGCCGTGCCGCCCGGTGAGCAGATATCCCTCGAGCCAGCCCTGGCAGAGATGCTCCGACAGCACCTCCATCACCCGGCCATCCGGTGACAATTGCACGTCATAGGGCTCGATTTCTTCCATCCACACACGGTCGGTGACATTGAACACTGCGCCCAGACGGTTCGATTGGGTTTCGTCCGGGCCGAAAATGCGGAAATTGGCGTTCTGCGCGTTCCGCGTCAGCACATCGCGCAGATACTGGCCGAGCACCTCGGTGGTCTGCACCACGGCGGCGCCGCGCTTCGCGCCTGAAACCGCGACGGCGTAGTCGCGGATCGAGGGAAGGGACAGATCCTTGCGCAGCACCCCGCCATTGGCGTGCGGATTGGCGCCCATGCGCCGTTCTCCGCGCGGTGCGAGTGCCCGCAGTTCCGGCTTCAACCGTCCCTCGCCGTCGAACAGGTCGTCCGGGCCGTAGCTGCGCATCCAGTCCTCCAGAATGCGGCGGTGGTTCGCGTTCTCGCGGCAATTGGCAACCGGGACCTGGTGGGCGCGCCAGAAACCTTCGACCTTCTTGCCATCGACCTCTTTCGGCCCGGTCCAGCCCTTGGGGCTTCGCAACACGATCATCGGCCAGCGCGGGCAGCCGGCGGTCATGCCGTTGCGCGCCCTTTGCTGGATGGCATGGATGCCGTCGGCCGCCCGGTCGAGGATCCTCGCCATGCACTGGTGCATCCTCTCCGGCGCATGGCCCTCGACGAATAGCGGTTCGTAACCATAGCCCCGGAACAGATGGGTCAGGTCCTCCTCGCTCATGCGCGCCAGCAATGTCGGGCCGGCGATCTTGTAGCCATTGAGATGCAGGATCGGCAGCACGGCCCCGTCGCGGGCCGGATTGAGAAACTTGTTGGAATGCCAGCTGGCCGCCAGGGCGCCGGTTTCGGCCTCGCCATCGCCGATCACGCAGGCGGCGATCAGGTCCGGATTGTCGAAGACGGCGCCAAAGGCATGGACCAGCGCATAGCCGAGTTCGCCGCCCTCGTGGATGGAGCCCGGTGTTTCAGGCGCCGCATGGCTCGGAATCCCGCCCGGAAAGGAGAATTGCCTGAACAGCGCCTTCAAGCCCGCAGCATCCTCGGACACCTGCGGATAGATCTCGCTATAGGTGCCCTCCAGATAGGTGCTCGCCACCATGCCCGGTCCGCCATGGCCCGGGCCGCATATATAAAGGACGGATAGGTCGCGGGCGCGGATGACACGGTTGAGATGGGTGTAGATGAAGTTGAGGCCCGGCGTCGTACCCCAATGGCCGAGCAGTCGTGGCTTGATGTGCTCCGCCTTGAGCGGCTCGCGCAGGAGCGGATTGTCGAGCAGGTAGATCTGACCGACCGACAGATAGTTGGCGGCACGCCAGTAGCGGTCCATGAGGACCAGTTCATCGGCCGTCAGCGGTGATGTGGCAGTGGCAGGCTCTGCAAGATGGGACTGCATGGGCTTACTCCTCTCTGCGTCTTGTCGAACGGTGGCCGGGACATTGTCCGGCCGGTGCGATACGGGTCTCCGGGCCCGCTCCCCGGCCTCGGCCAGCAAGGGCGGGCGCCGATAGAAGAGGCCGGTGAATTCGATCCTGGTCGTCTGCATGCGATATCCGGGTCGTAGGAGCCCCCGGCGACTTGAGGGTCCCGCGGTGGGGGGCCTGGAAGCAACTCCCGATTGCCTGTATCGCCCGAATTCGCCTTGCCTGCTTTGACAAAACTCAATTGGGTGCGCGTATCGCAAGGCAGGCCACCATCCACGGCTTCCCATGCTGCAATCCGGTGCGGGGTTTGACGCACGTCAAAGCTGGCAGCCATTCAGTCGCTTAGTCTTTGCCCAGTGGCGCCGCTCCGGCGCGCAGGGTGGAGATATCGTCATGACACTGAAGATCGACGGATCGTTTCCGGACTTTGCAGATGTTCCCGGCTTTGCCGGTGCGCAAAACCTGATGCGCAACACCATGCGCATGCAGGTCAAGGCGTTCGAGGCTGCGATGCGCTGCCAGATCGAGGCGCTCGACTTTCTCAAGCGCCGCTATGCCGAGGACATCAAGCTGATGAACGACCTGGCTCAAAGCACGGAAACGAAGGACACCTTCGACGTGATGAGCAACTTCGTCCAGAATGCGACGGTGGAATATGCGGACGAAACCGGAAAGATCGCGACCATCGGCTCGAAGCTCGTCTCCGAAACGGCCGAGCGGGTGCGCGGCGAGGCCGTGACCGCCTTCGAGGACATGGCTGTCAAGACGGTCGGGTGACGCCGATGTCCGGCATCGAGACGGCGGCCGCGGGCGCAAGGCGGCGAAAGCCGGAGGGTACGGCGGCATCCCGCCTGTCGCCCGCAACGGCACGGCCCCAGGTGCGTGCTCCGGCGGCGGCCGTCATTGCCGCCTCCGGCAATCCGGCCTCACCGGCTTCTGTACCCGGCGAGATCCATGATCGCGCGCTTCACGATCTGGACCACCTGTTTCATGCCGCTCTGGCATCGCTGACCGCCGGCCTCTCGCCCGCAAGCCTGATGCTGGCCTGGCAGGACTGGGCCATGCATCTCGCCATGTCGCCCGGCAAAATGCTGGACCTGCAGTCGAAAGCCCTGGAGAAGGCGCAGAGGCTGGCGCATTTCCTGGCCGATTTCCCCGCCGACGGTGGTCCGGGGACGCCCTGCATTTCGCCCTTGCCGCAGGATCGGCGTTTCCGCCATCCTGCCTGGCAGCGATTTCCGTATAATCTGATCCACCAGCACTTTCTGCTGACGCAACAGTTCTGGCACAATGCCACGACCGGTGTTCCCGGTGTGACCCGTCGGCACGAGCGTCTTGCGGAATTCTACAGCCGCCAGTTCCTCGATATGCTGTCGCCGTCGAATATCCTGGCACTCAATCCGGAAGTGCTCGAAAGGACGGTGCAGCAAGGCGGCGCAAACCTTGTGACCGGCCTGCAGAACTGGCTGGACGATCTTGTCCGCCGCAATGCGGGGGAAGTGCCGCCTGGCGCCGAGCAGTTCCGCCCCGGCATTGAGGTGGCAAAAACGCCAGGCGACGTGGTCTTTCGTAACGACCTGATGGAATTGATACGCTACCGGCCGAAGACGGCCCGGGTGAAGGCCGAACCCGTGCTGATCGTGCCGGCATGGATCATGAAATACTATATTCTCGATCTGTCGCCGGAAAATTCGCTGGTCGGCTATCTGCTGGGCCACGGCTTCGAGGTGCTGTGCATCTCCTGGAAGAACCCGACGTCGAAACAGCGCGACCTGTCGCTCGACGACTACCGCGAACGCGGTGTGATGGCGGCGCTCGACTGGATCACGCGGTGCCTTCGCAAGACGCGCATTCATGGCGTCGGTTACTGTCTCGGGGGAACGCTGCTGTCGATCGCTGCCGCCGCCATGGCGCGGGACGGGGACGGGCGGCTGGCCAGCCTCTCGCTGTTTGCCGCCCAGGTCGATTTCGAGGAGCCGGGCGAACTTGGACTTTTCGTCGATGAAAGCCAGATCGCGCTGCTCGAGGACGTCATGTGGACGGAAGGGACCCTCAGCCAGCGCAAGATGGCGGGCGCCTTCCAGATGCTGCGGTCCCAGGATCTCGTCTGGTCGCGTGTCATTCGCGAATATCTGCTGGGCGAGCGGCCGCCAATGAACGACCTGATGGCCTGGAACGCGGATGCCACCCGCATGCCCTATCGCATGCATTCGCAATATCTGCGGCAACTCTATCTCGACAACGACCTGGCCCAGGGGCGCTTTCGCGTGGACGGACGACCGGTGCATGTCGAGGACATCGCGGTGCCGGCATTCGCGGTCGGCACGGTGACGGATCATGTCGCTCCGTGGCGCTCCGTCTTCAAGCTCATTCACCTTCTGGATGTCGATGTGGACTTTGTGCTGACCAGTGGTGGGCACAATGCCGGGATCGTCTCCGAGCCGGGGCACCGCCATCGGTCCTATCGCCACCAGCAGTACCGGCACGGCACACCGCATCCGGATCCCGACCGCTGGGTTGCCGAGACGCAGGAGGAAGATGGATCCTGGTGGCCCGTATGGATCGAATGGCTGCGCCGGCATTCGTCCGGCGATATCGAGGTGGACACCATGGCCCCCGCGCCCGCCGCAATCTGTCCGGCGCCCGGGACCTATGTGCTGGAACGATAGCCGTGAACGTTCCTTTCGGGGGCCAGGCTGCCCAGACAACCGGATTGCCGTGACGCCGGGTGGAAATCGGGGGCCGGCGGCAGCGCGGGCCGGTGCCGTGGTCGGCCCTTGTGTCGATGCTGCAGGGCAGGCCCCTAGCCGGCGTCGCGCCCCTCGAAGATCGCCTTGCTGATCTTGGCGTGAATGCCCCAGTTTCCATCCGCCACCTGGGTTACGCCGAAGTCGACACCGACGGAGATCAGCGAGATCGCCTCGTCCTCGTCGAGACCATAACGCTCCATCAGGAACTTGCGGGCCGCACGGAAGGCACTTTTCAGGGCGCGGTTGAGGGACGATCGCTTGAACACTTCCGACTGCGCATTGCGGCCAAGCTCGCGCAGATAGTTGGTGTAGCTGAAACCGTGCAGCAGCCAGTCGGTCGGGGTTTCGATCAGCGGCGCGCCGAGACCGTTCAGATAGGTCTTTTCGGTCTCGTTGCGCTTGTGCAGCACGAGCCGGACATTGCCGGTCAGCGAGCATTCGAGCGCCGTGCCGGAAATCTCGCCGTCGCCCTGGGCCAGATGCGGATCGCCGATCGACAGAAGCGCACCGGGCACGGCAACCGGCAAATAGATCGAACTGCCCTTGCCGGCACGCCAGTTGTCGATATTGCCGCCGAAATAGCCCGGCGGCACGGAATCCACCAGTTCGGCTTCGCGCGGGGCGACGGCGACGAATCCGAAATGCGGGCGCACCGGTATCCTGACGCCGGCCATGATCCCGGGCCGCTCCTCGAGCTTGCCGTGATCGACCGGTATGCCGGGATAGTCGATATGCTCGTGCAGCACGCCGAACGGGTCGGTCTGCGGTTGCCAGACAAAGCTGTAGACCGCTTCGGCAAAGCCGCTCTCGCCATCCGCGTCCGTCCGGTAGATGGTCACCACCTCGCGTTTCTTCGGTTCGCTCAGCATGTCGTCGTGATGGTAGCCCCAGGCCGCCGCGGCATTGCTGCCGAAGGCGAAGCCCCGATGTTCGGGATTGGCCGAGGGACGCGGTTTCAGATCGAGGATCTCGATCTCCAGCACATCGCCGGGCTCCGCCCCGTGGACGAAGATCGGGCCGGTGCAGATATGCACGCCGAAGCCTTCGCCGGCCCCCCGGCCGAAGATCGAGGCGTTGACCGGGCCGGCACCGCGTCGATTGACCGCCTTGTAGCTCGCCGTCCAGCGAAACACGCTTTGCGCCCCCTCGTCGCCGCGGATCATCCGCTCATAGTCGTCATAGGCGTGCTGGGTCAGGGTCTCGACCGTCACCTGGTCGCCGGACCGCACTCGCAGCACCGGCGGTATGGAGCGGCTGAGATAGCCCCAGTGTACGGTATCGCGGGAGACGGCCAGATGATGGTGGCCGGGTGCCAACGGCGCGCGGCCTTCCGGCTCGGGCCGCGCCGGTTCTGCGTCGCCGCCGCCTGTGACAACCGGGGCCGGGGACTGGCTGCGGGCCGGGCGACCTGTGCCGTGCAGGGGGCGGCCCCGTGTCCAGCGGGTCTCGACGGTTTCGCCCGACGTCTTGCGCAGGTCGCGAGGTGATATGCCGTAGGCGCTGCTGAACGCCCGGCTGAAATGGGCCGCATTGCCGAATCCCCAGCGAAAACCGATCTCGGCGACGCTGCAGTCGCAATATTGCGGATTGAGCAGATCCTTGCGGCAGTGCTCCAGGCGGCGATGGCGCACATAATCCGAAAATGCACGGTCCTGGGCCTCGAACAGCTTCTGGATATAACGCGGCGAAAGCCCCTCGCTCCTGGCAATGTCGCCGATCGCCAGCTCCGGCTCGCCGAGCCGCAGTTCGATCTGGGCGCAGACCCTGGAGAAATGCGCCGCCTGCACCTGGCTGACGCTGTCTTCGTCGTGACGGGTCTCGGCGAGCAGCGCCGCCAGCACAAGCTCGGTGATGGCGGCTTCCCCGGCCATCACGTCGCGGTCTTCCAGGAGGGCGAAATTGGAACAGAAGGCCCGCATGGCCGGTCTTGCGGCAGCCGCCGATCCGGATTCGCCGAGCACCGTGGTCGGTGCATGCGGGTTGCGGCCGATCCGGTTCAGGATGCGCTCGCGCGGGACTTGCAAAAGCAGCATCTCGAAGTCGTTGCGCAGATGCATCCGCCAGTTTTCCAGCGGATCGCCGACCCAGATGTCGCCGTCGGCGAACTCGCAGGCCCGCCGCCCGCCATCGGTGACATGGCCGCGCCCATACTGGATGAAACCGATATTGAGCGCGCCTTCGGGCCGGGCGAGGGGGACGAAATCCTGTGACGAGGAACGCAGCAGCGCCAGCCGCGCCCCCGAGGGCGAATCCTTGATCGAGATGTCGCCGAACTGGAACACACCGGACGCCGGCTGCGGGTTTGCCAGCGACAGCAGCACCAGCGTCTCGCGCCAGATCGCCTCCTGTCGGCTGGCCGGGAAGGCACTGATCGAGATCGGCACGGATCGGCTCATCATCGTCCCCTTTGCTGCACTGCATCTTACCCGTTCAGCGGACGGGCGCTTGACGAATGGCGCACAAAAACTTTGCAGCAATGCTGCGCCGCGATCCGCGAAAAGGCAAGCATCCTCATCGTAACCGGATGATTTCGCGCGGAATTTTCGCCTTTGGAGGGAAGCCTCACTGTGCCGGGAGTCGAAATTGCATTGCGCGCGCAGCATTGCGGAGCGGAGGCATTGCGACATAGCCTTGTTGCACCGCACGCACTGACGGAACGGACCGGAAGGTTCGCAAACGCTTGAAAAGAGCAAAGAGGGAACAATGAATCGTCGTGGATTTCTGACAAAGGGCCTGGTGGGTAGCGCTGCCGCCGCCAGCCTTGCCGCTCCGACCATCGCCAGGGCTCAAGAGAGCTTCAGCTGGAAGATGACCAATGCCTATGGTCCGGGTTCGCCCTTCTATGTCACGGGCCCGGGCAGCCCGACCCATTTCTGCGAGATGGTGAAGACCATGTCGGGCGGGCGCCTCGACATCCAGCATTTCGCAGCTGGCGAATTGATCCCGGCGCTCGAGGGCTTCGATGCCGTTTCCGCCGGGACGGTCGAGATGAACGCCGCCAACGCCTATTACTGGGCCGGCAAGGTTCCGGCCGCGCAGTTTTTCACCACCGTGCCGTTCGGGCTGAACTTCCAGGGCCAGAGCGCCTGGATCTACCACGGCGGCGGGCAGGCGCTGTGGGACGAACTCTATGCACCGTTCAACCTGGTGCCGATGCAGATGGGCAATACCGGCGTGCAGATGACCGGCTGGTTCCGCAAGCCGATCGAGAAGATCGACGACCTGAAGGGCCTGAAGATGCGCATCGCCGGCCTGGCGGGCAAGGTCTATTCCAAGCTCGGCGTCGATGTGAAGCTGCTGCCCGGCGGCGAGATCTTCCCCGCGCTCGAACGGGGCGTGATCGACGCGGCCGAATTCGTCGGCCCTTATCAGGACCGCCGGCTGGGCCTGCAGAAGGCGGCGAAATACTATTATACGACCGGCTGGCACGAGCCGTGCAACGTCACCGAACTGATCATCAACAAGACCGCCTGGGACAGCCTTCCCGACGACCTGAAGGAGATGGTCCGCGCGGCTGCGGCGGCCTGCAACGTGCTCAGCCATACCTGGTGCGAGGCGACCAATGCGGATGCGCTGGCCGACCTGATTGCCAATGAGGGCGTGATCGCCAATCCGCTGCCGCCGGAAGTGGTCGAGGGCCTGCGCGCCACCACCAAGGCGACGCTCGACGAGATGGCCGCCGGCGATCCGGCGATCAAGAAGGTCTACGACAACTTCGTCGCCTTCAAGGAGAAGCACAGCCAGTGGGCCGGCATTTCCGAAGCCGTCTATCAGTCGCAGATCCGCAGCTGAGCCGATGCTGAACCGGCTTGAAACCGTCGCCGACCACCTCGACAAGTGTGTCGAGGTGGTCGGTCGCATCGCTGCCTGGAGCGGTCTGCTGCTCGTTCTGGTGATGGCCAACAATGTGCTGCTGCGATACCTGTTCAACACCGGATCGGTGGCCCTGCAGGAGCTGGAATGGCATCTGATGTCGCCGCTGGCACTGCTTTGCATCGCCTATACGGTGCAGCAGGAGGGCCATGTGCGGGTCGACGTCCTCTATGCGCGTTTTCCGGCCTCCCTGCGGCAGGCGATCGATCTGTTCTCGACCGCCTGTGTCCTGATCTTCGCGCTGGTCGTCGTGCTGCTGTCCTGGCCCTATGTCATGCAGTCCTACCGCATCGGCGAGGGTTCTCCCGATCCGGGCGGCCTGCCGTTCCGCTTCGTGCTGAAGGCGATGATCCCGGCGGGATTCGGTCTCCTGGCGCTGCAGAGCATGGCGTCTCTCCTGCGCTCCGTCGCTTCTTGTTTCGGCCGCACCCCGGGTGCCGCGCCGGTCTCCCGCTAGAGGCGGTCAATGTGCTATAACGAACTTCTCGTCATCGCCTGCATCCTGTCCTTCTTCGCACTCCTGTTTGTCGGCGTTCCGGTGGCGCTGACGCTGGCGATCAGCGGCTTCTTCTTCGGCTATCTCGGTTTCGGCACCACACTTTTCGCGCTTCTGCCGGCGCGCATCTACGGCGTCACCGCCAATTACACGCTGATCGCCATCCCGCTCTTCGTGTTCATGGGAGTGATGCTGGAGAAATCCAGGATGGCGGCGGAACTGATGGATGTGATTGGCCATCTGTCCGGACCCTTGCGCGGCGGCATGGGGCTCGGCATCATTCTCGTCGGCATGCTGATGGGCGCGACGACCGGCATTGTCGGGGCCACCATCGTCACGCTCGGCATGCTGACGCTGCCGACCCTGCTGCGCCGCGGCTATGACAACCGGCTGGCAACCGGTGCGATCTGCGCCTCCGGGACGCTGGGCCAGCTCATACCGCCGAGCACGGTGCTGATCCTGCTGGCCGACATTCTGGGAAAATCCGTCGGTACGCTGTTTGCCGCGGCGCTCATGCCGGGCCTGCTGCTGACCGCCATCTATTGCGCCTACATGCTGCTGGTCGGGCTGATTTGGCCGGACAAGGCGCCGCCGATTCCGCTTGCCGAACGCCGTGCGCTCAGCGGTCGCCAGTTGCTGATCAAGACGATCAAGGTCGGCCTGCCGCCGATCGGGCTGGTGCTGGCGGTGATGGGATCGATCATCGGCGGCATCGCGGCCCCGACCGAAGCGGCCAGCATGGGGGCGATCGGTTCTATCGTGATCGCGGTGCTGGCCCGGCGGTTCAACTGGGCGACCCTGGTATCCACCGTCGAAACCACGGCGCGGATCACCGCGGCGATGTTCTTCGTGCTGATCTGCTCGCAGGTCTTCGCCCTGTCGTTTCGCGGCCTTGGCGGGGAACGGCTGGTGCATGACGCCTTCGCCCTGGTCCCCGGCGGCACCGATGGCATCCTGATCTTCATGCTGTTGCTGATCTTCATCCTCGGTTTCTTCATCGAGTGGATCGAGATCAGCTATATCGTCGTGCCGTTGTTCCTGCCGCTGCTGATCAATGCCGGCGTCGATCTTATCTGGGCTGCGGCCCTGATCGCCACCGTCCTGCAGACCTCCTTTCTCACGCCGCCTTTCGGCTGGGCGCTGTTCTACCTGCGGGGTGTCGCACCGCCGGAGGTCAGGACGAGCGATATCTACAAGGGCGTGGTTCCCTTCATCTGCCTGCAATTGCTGGCCCTTGTTCTCATCTTCGTTTTTCCGCAGATTGCCACTTGGCTGCCTGATGCGATCGGCTGGTAGGATTCACCATGCTCAACACTGTTCGTTCCTATCGTGGCATGGTCACCGCGCCGCATCACCTGGCGAGCGAGGCCGGATTGCGGGTGCTGCGCGAAGGCGGCAACGCCATCGAAGCGACGATCGCCATGGCGGCAACGCTGTGCGTGGTCTATCCGCACATGACCGGCCTTGGCGGCGACGGCTTCTGGCTGATCGGAAGGCCGGGTGAAACGCCGGTCGGGATCGACGCCTGCGGACGGGCCGCGGCCGCCGCCACCGCGGAGTTCTACCGCTGCCGCGGGCTATCGCAGATCCCGGTGCGCGGGCCGCTGGCGGCCAACATGACGGCCGCCACCGTCGCCGGCTGGGATCTCGCCCTGCGGCAGAGCAGCGCCTGCGGCGGCACGCTTTCGCTGTCCCGGCTGGTCGAGGACGCCGTCCATCACGCCGAGCATGGTTTTCCGGTGACGGCGAGCCAGTCCGATCTGACCGCTGCCAAGCGGGCGGAACTGGAGAGTGTTTCCGGCTTTGCCGATACCTTCCTGCCGGGTGGTGAGCCGCCGACAGTGGGGACGCAGATGAGACTTCCGGCACTCGGCGAGACGTTGCGGCAAATCGGCATCCACGGCGCGGATGGTTTCTATCGCGGCGCGCTGTCTGCCCGGATCGCCGAGGATCTTTGCAATGCCGGCTCGCCGGTCTCGGCGGCCGACCTCGCAGCCTGCGAGGCGCGGCTGGTCGCGCCGCTTGCGGTGACCCTGCCGTCCTGCCGGCTGTTCAATTTTCCGCCGCCGACGCAGGGCCTGTCCTCGCTGATGATCCTTGCCCTGTTTGCGCGGCTTGGCGTCACCGAGGCGGAGGGCTTCGATCACCTGCATGGCCTGATCGAGGCGACCAAGCAGGCCTTCCTCGTCCGCGACCGGATCATCGGCGATCCGCAGACGATGACCGAGCGGCCCGAGGATCAGCTGGGCGATGCGGTGCTCGACCAACTGGCCGGTGCGGTCGACATGCAACAGGCGCTCGAATGGCCGATGCCGGCTGCGGCCGGCGACACGGTCTGGATGGGCGCGGTCGATGGCGACGGTCTTTCGGTCAGCTTCATCCAGAGCATCTATTTCGAATTCGGCTCCGGGGTCGTGCTGCCGCAGACCGGGATCACCTGGCAGAACCGGGGATCGAGCTTTCAGCTTTTAGCCGACGGGCCGCGGGCGCTTGCGCCGGGACGCCGCCCTTTCCATACGCTCAATCCTGCCATGGCGACGTTCGAGGATGGCCGGCACATGGTCTATGGCACCATGGGCGGAGAAGGCCAGCCGCAGACCCAGGCGGCGCTTTTTTCACGCTATGCCCTGTTCGGCCAGCCGCTGCAGCTGGCCATCACCGCGCCGCGCTGGCTGCTCGGGCGGACCTGGGGCGACGAGACCACCTCCCTCAAGGTCGAAAGCCGCATCGACGATGCCGTGATCGAAAGATTGCGCGCCGCCGGCCATCGGGTGGAGCGCGTCGAACCCTTTACCGCGATGATGGGGCATGCCGGGGCAATCGTCCGCAGCGCCGACGGCCTGCTGGAGGGGGCAAGCGATCCGCGCAGCGACGGACAGGCCTGCGGCTTCTGACAGCAGGCAAGCCGCGCGCGCGGACGGCACGGTGCCCGGTAGCCAGGGGCCGTCAATCGCTCGCCGGTGGCTTGCCGGGCTCCGCCTTTCGAGGGGCCTGCCTGCAGAGCCGCTCAGGCGGGCTCCATCTTCAGCATTTCCCGTGCCGCGGCCTCATCGGTGATCAAGGTGTGGCAGCCGATGCGTTTCATCGTCGCGCGGATCGCCTTGGCACGATGGGCGCCGCCGGACGCGATGACGATGTGTTTGGCCTTTCTCAAGGTATCCAGGTCGACCGACATCACCCGCTCGTTGATCTCGTGGTCGACGGAGCGCCCCTCGGCATCGAGGAAATTGAACATGGTGTCGCAGACGCAGCCGGCGTCGATCAGTTGTTCCAGGCTCTCATGGCTGATGAAGCCTTCCGACAGCGACGTCGAATGCGGGCCGATATCGCCGCAGGAGACGACCGCGAGATCGAGATTCTCGGCAAGATCGTAGATCGATTTCAGCCCGCATTTCTCGATCAGCGCCTTTTTCGTGGCGATGCTGTCGACCAGCAGCGGGGCGAGGAACATGTAGCATTCCGCATCGAGCTGGCTTGCCAGCCGCCAGGTATAGTCAATCGGGTTGATCTGGCGGACCGCGACATTGCCGCCGAGCAGGGAGACAACCTTGCAGTTTTCGCGCCGGTTGGCGCGAAAGCCGGCGAGCGAGGCGGTCATCGTGCGACCCCAGCCGACGCCGATGGTCTGATTGTCGGTGATCACCTCGGAGAGGAATTCGCCGAGCGCCAGGCCGACGGCCTTCGCCAGCGCATCCGCATCGGTCGTGACAGGCGAGGGGACGACGACGGCCTCATCCAGGCCGAAAACCTGTTCCAGCCGGGTCGCGAGCTCGACGCAGTCACCGATGCCGTCGGAAATCCAGATCTGCACCTCGGCGCGCTTCAACGCCTCGTCGAGCAGGCGGATGACGGTGGAACGGCTGATGCCGAGGCGCTCGGCCACATCCTTCTGCGTCAGGCCCTGGTTGTAATAGAGCCAGGCGGCCCGCAGTCTGAGCGACGCGGCCTCGGAATAGGTCGGATGGGTCGCGCGTCGAAGCTTGGCCAAGAGGTAATGGGTCCTGTGTCGGGGCAGATCGTCATACTATTGCCATCGATGATACTTATGTCAAATCCAATGAACAAATGTCTTGACTTTGCAACCGCGGAGCCACGATAGTCGGCACAACGGAATGGCCCGGTTGAAACGAAATCGCCCGGTACCCGTTCCACCCCGTGAGACTGCATTTCTCCAAAGGATTTATCCGCATGACCTCCAAGCTAGAGCAGCTGCGTTCCATGACCACCGTCGTCGCCGATACCGGTGACATCGAAGCCGTCGCACGGCTGAAGCCGGTGGATTGCACGACCAACCCGACCATCGTCCTGAAGGCGCTGGGCACTGACATGTTCGACGAGGCCTTCGCTGAGGAAATCGCCTGGGGCAAGAAGCAGGGCGGTTCCCCCGAGGCCGCGGCTGGCGCCGTTGCCGACCGTCTGGCCGTTGCCGTCGGCGCCAAGCTGACCAGCCTGGTCCCGGGCCGCGTCTCGACCGAGGTCGATGCCGATCTCTCCTTCGACACCAAGGGCTCGATCGACAAGGCACGCGAGATCGTCGCCGCCTACAAGGAGCGCGGTATCGAAAAAGACCGCATCCTGATCAAGCTCGCCTCCACCTGGGAAGGCATCCGGGCGGCCGAAGTGCTGCAGAAGGAAGGCATCGACTGCAATCTGACGCTGCTCTTTTCCAAGGTCCAGGCGATCGCCTGCGCCGAGGCCAAGGTGTTTCTGATCTCGCCCTTCGTCGGCCGTATCCTCGACTGGCACAAGAAGTCGACCGGCGAGGACTACACCGCCGAGACCGATCCGGGCGTCAAGTCGGTGCGCGAAATCTACAATTACTACAAGGTCAACGGCATCGAGACGATCGTCATGGGCGCCTCCTTCCGCAATGCCGGCGAAATCGAAGCGCTGGCCGGTTGCGACCGCCTGACGATCAGCCCGGCGCTGCTCGACGAACTCGACAAGGACACCGGCACCCTGCCGCGCAAGCTGTCGGCGGAAAAGACCACGCCGGATGCCGCCGTCTCGCTCGACGAGAAGGCGTTCCGCTGGGCGATGAACGAGGACGCGATGGCGACCGAAAAGCTCGCCGAAGGTATCCGCAGCTTCGCCAAGGACCTCGGCACGCTGCGCGACAAGGTCTCCAAGGCGCTCGCCTGAGACCTGACGCCAGTCTGACATGCGAAAAAGGCGCGGATCGCAGGGTCCGCGCCTTTTTTATGGGATCCGCAACGGCTTTCGTGGGATCCGCAACGGCCGATCATCGCCGCAGCGCCACCGGACGACTTTCCCGGGCCGCGGGTGACAGCTGTCAACGTCCTCCTTTGTCGGAGGCTGCAGCGACCCGAAGCATGGCGGCACTCTTCCCCCGCGGGCGAGGGAACCTGCACGCTGATCGCACCTAGGGCATTTCCAGGAAAAGTGTAGTCGCGGTTTTCCGTACGGAAATGCGTAAAAACAACAAACTGGAGCAGGTCGGGTGAACGCGTGTTTACAGGACGTGCTCTAGACCTCGAGCCATTCCCGGCGGATGGCCGTGTTCTCCATCAGCTCACCGGGCGTGCCTTCGAATACCATTGTGCCGTGGCCCATGACATAGACGCGGCTCGACAGGCGCATGGCGAGCACGAGGCGTTGCTCGACGAGCAGGATGGAAATGCCGCGCCTGGCGATCTCGGCAATCAGTTCACCGGTGCGCTCGACCATTTGCGGCGAGAGGCCCTCGGTCGGTTCGTCGATCATGATCAGGTCGGGATTGCCCATCAGCGTGCGGCAGATGGTGAGCATCTGCTGCTCACCGCCGGACAAGGCACCGCCCGGCGCATGGGCGCGGTCCTTCAGCTGCGGGAACATGGCCCAGGTGTCGTCAACGCTCCAGCGGGCATCGGTTTCGCCCGACTTCATGCCCAGGATCAGGTTCTGCTCGACGGTGAGCGTCGGAAAGATGGCCCGCTCCTCCGGCACGTAGCCGAGGCCGAGACGGCTGATCGCATGCGGCGCTCGGCCGGCGATCTCGCTGCCGTTGAAGGTGATCGAACCCTTCGGCTGCGGTTTGCCCATGATCGCCTTCAGGGTGGTCGAGCGGCCGACGCCGTTTCGCCCGAGAATGCTGACCACCTCGTTGGCACCGACATCCAGCGAGACACCCTGCAGGATATGGCTCTTGCCGTAATGGGCGTGGAGATCGCGAACTGTGAGCATCAGGCGGCCTCCGTGCCGAGATAGGCTTCCTGCACGGCCGCATTGCTCTTGATGTTCTCCGGCGTGTCCGAGGCCAGAAGCTCGCCGTAGACGAGGACGGAAATCCTGTCGGCCAGGCCGAAGATGACGCTCATATCGTGTTCGATCATCAAAAGCGTGCGGCCCTCGCTGACGGTGCGGATCAGGCCGACCATGCGTTCGGTCTCGGCATGGCTCATGCCGGCCATGGGCTCGTCCAGCAGCAGCACGCTCGCATCGCCGGCGATCGCCAGGCCGATCTCGAGCGCGCGCTGCTCGGCATAGGCAAGCTCGCCGGCGGGTACGTTCCAGCGATGCAGCAGGTTGATTTCGCCGAGGATCCGCTCGGTCTTCTCGCGGGCGTCGGCCAGTCGCTCGACATTGCGCCAGAAGGCATAGCGATAGCCCATCGACCAGAGTGTGGCGCAGCGGATGTTTTCCCAGACGGAAAGCTGCGGGAAGATATTGGTGATCTGGAAGCTGCGCGACAGGCCGCGGCGGTTGATCTTCTCGGGCGCCAGGCCGGCGATCTCCTCGCCGTTCAGCCGGATCGATCCCGTCGTCGGACGATAGTGACCGCTGATCAGATGGAAAAGGGTCGACTTGCCGGCACCGTTCGGGCCGATCACTGCATGGCGCTCGCCGGCGGGAATGACGAGGTCGATGCCACGGATGATCCTGATCGCGCCGAAGGACTTTTCCAGTCCCTGCAGCGCAAGGGCCGGGGCAGGTGTGGGGGCGGCAGATTGCGGTGCGGATGTCATCAGCCAGCCCTCCTGTCGGCCGTTTCGGTGTCATAGGCGTTGCGGGTGATGGCGGCGGCGCGCACGAAGGCATAGCCGCCGATGCCGAGCAGCAGGGCGGCGATGACCCAGGGCAGAGTGTCGTCGGCTGCAAACGGGATGTGCATCAGGCTCATCGACGTGCCTTCGGAGGCGCTGACGGAGAGCTGCGTGGTCATTTCGATCACCATGGAAAGGCCGCAAAGCGCAAGGAGGCCCGGCACCAGCGCCAGCAGGTAATAGGGGATCATGCGGTGCAGGGCGCCGCGCGCGATCAGCGGTCTCTGGGCGGCCAGCAGGCCGACAATGCCGTTCGGCGCATACATCACGATGCCGATAAACATCAGGCCGAAATAGAGCTGCCAGACATTGGTGATGTCGGACAGCATCAACTGCAGATAGGTGACCAGCACGGCACCGACGATCGGACCGGCAAAGAAGCCGGTGCCGCCGATATAGGCCATCAGGATGACCGTGCCGGATTCGGCAGCGCCCATCTGCGCGGCGTTCATCAGCTCGAAATTGATGGCGGTGAGCCCACCGGCAATGCCGGCGAACAGCCCGGCAAGGCTGAAGGCGATGAAGCGGAGGGTGGTCGTGTTGTAGCCGATGAAGCTGACCCGCACCGGATTGTCGCGCACCGCGTTGCACATGCGGCCGAACGGGGTGCGGGTGATCGCGTACATGGCGAGCATCGAGACGAAGCACCAGGCGGCGATCAGGTAATAGACCTCGATCTGCGGGCCGAACATGATGCCGAACGGCTGCGGCAGATCCGTGCGATCGGCACTGATGCCTTCCTCGCCGCCGAAGACATGGCGCAGGATGAGCGCGCTGGAGGCGACGAGTTCGGCGATGCCGAGTGTGATCATGGCAAAGGCGGTGCCGGCACGCCGCGTACAGACGGCGCCGAACAGGAGGCCGAAGACCAGGCCTGCCGCCCCGCCGATGAGCGGCATGGCCATCAGCGGCACGGGCAACAGACCATCGGCGCCCATGTTCATGGCATGCGCCGTCAGAAAGCCGCCAAGGCCCAAAAACACCGCATGTCCGAAGGACAGCAGGCCGGTCTGGCCGAGCAGCATGTTGTAGGACAGGGCAAAGATGATCATCGTGCCCATCAGGCACAGGGTCGAGATCGCCAGGCCGGAGCTGAACAGCTGCGGCAACAGCACGAGCACCAGGGCAACCACGACCCAGATGCCGTAGCGAAAAAGGGGATTGCCGGTCGGGCCGCCTGGCGGCGGCAAGTGCGGGGGAGGGGCGATGGTGGTGGACGGATTTCCGGTCATGTGTCACGCATTCCCATAAGGCCGCGGGGCCGCACGATCAGGACGAGCACCAGCAGCAGATAGGGCAGGATGGGGGCGACCTGCGCGATGGTGACGTTCCAGATATCGTTGAGATAGTCGCCCAGCGCATTGTCGAGGCCGAGCGGGCCGAACACATCGGCAAGCGAGATGTCGAAGGCGACGGCGAAGGTCTGGAGAAGCCCGATCAGCAGCGAGGCGACGAAGGCGCCACCCAGCGATCCGAGCCCGCCGACGACCACGACGACGAACAGGATGGGGCCGAGCAGGCCTGCCATGTTGGATTGGGTGACAAGGGCAGGGCCGGCAATCACGCCGGCCACGGCTGCCAGCGCCACACCGACACCGAAGACCAGCATGAAGATGCGATCGACATTATGGCCGAGCATGCCGACCATATCGGGATGGGTGAGCGCCGCCTGGACGATGAGGCCGACACGGGTCCGCCGGATGATCAGGAGCAGCACGAGGAAGATCGCCACCGCCGTCAGCAGCTCGAACATCTTGAAGGCCGGATAGGTGGTGGAGAAGAGGGTGAAGGCGGAAAAATCGAGCGAGGGCGGTATGACATAATTGACCGGCAGCCGCCCCCAGACCATTTCAACGACCTGCTGAATGACGAAGGTCAGGCCGAAGGTGAACAGCAGTTCGGCGACATGGCCATAGCGGTGCACGCGCCGGAGGCCGAAGCGCTCGACGGCCATGCCGATCAGCGCCACCAGGATCGGGGCCAGCACCAGGGCCGGCCAGAAGCCGATATGGCGGCTGATCTCGAAGCCGAAAAAGGCGCCCAGCATATAGAAACTGGCATGGGCAAGGTTCAGCACCCCCATCATCGAGAAGATGACGGTGAGGCCGCTTGCCATCAGGAACAGCAGCATGCCGAACAGCACGCCGTTGATGGTGGATACGAAGACGATTTCGAGCACGGTTATCTCAAGCCTTTGATCCGGATGGGCCGGTCGGGCGTCTAGCCGCGATTCCGGCAGATGGACGAGGCGCCGCGACCGGGATCGCGACGCCTCCTCGACCCGACCTTATCCTGGACGCTTCATTTCGCAGGTGGTCGGGACGACCGTATCCTTGGCCGCGACTTCGCCGATCCTGGTCCAGCCCCAGCCGGTGTTTTCCTCGTCGAAGCTCTCGCCATCCTTCAGCGGGCCGAAGCTGGAGATGAACAGCGGCTGGAACAACTGGTGGTCCTCCTTGCGAACAAAGCCTTCGCCGCCGCTGGAAAAGGTCTTGTATTGCATGCCCTCCAGTTTCGGGATGAAATCGGCCGGGTCGTCGGACTTGGCTTCCTCGACCGCCTTGAACAGCAGGCCGGCGGTGTTGAAGATGCGCGGGAAGACGACGGGCGCATCCTTGTAACGGTCGATATAGGCCTTGATCGTCTTGTCGGCCTCGGGATAGCCGAGATTGTTGATGCCTTCGTTGATCTGGTAGACCTCACCTGCGAGATCGGCCTGCTTGATCGCGGTCGGGCCGCCGGCGGCGCCGGCATAATAGGTGAACCATTTGACCTTGAGGCCGGCCTGGCCTGCAGCCTTCAACAGCAGCGAAAAGTCCTGGCCCCAATTGCCGGTGATCACCGCATCGGCACCCGACGCCTTGATCTTGGCGACATAGGGGGCAAAATCGGTGATCTTCACCAGCGGATGGAACTCGTTGCCGACGACCTCGATATCGGGTCGCTTTTCCTTCAGCATCGCCACCGCGCTGTCGGCAACCGCATGGCCGAAGGAATAGTCCTGGTCGATCAGGTAGACCTTCTTGATGTCCTGCTGATCCTTGATGAAGTTGGTGAGGGCCGCCATCTTGACGTTGACGTTGGCATCGAAGGAGACGTGCCAGTAGCTGCACTTCTCGTTGGTCAGCACCGGATCGATGGCGCCATAGTTCAGGTAGACGACGTGCTTGTCCGGGTTGCGGCGGTTGAACTTGGCGACGAAATCCTCGATGGCGACCCCGACAGAAGAGCCGTTGCCCTGGACGATGATCCGCACGCCTTCGTCGATCGCCTTTTGCACCTGTACCAGGCTGGTCTGCGCATTGACCTGATTATCGTAGCCGATGACCTCGACCTTCTCGCCGTTGATGCCGCCCTGGGCATTGGCCTCGTCGGCGATGAATTTCAAATGGTTGAGGCCGATCTGGCCGACGCTGGCCGCGCCGCCGGACAGCGGGTCGACATAGCCGATCTTCAGCGTGTCCTGGGCAAGCGCCTGGCTTGCCAGTCCAGCGACCAGCGCGGCGGCAAGCGCCGTCGTTGCATATAGATGTTTCATTGGTTCCTCCTCTTTGCGGAAACTCCCGTTCCGCCTCCCGTTTTTATGCTTGGCTCTGCTCTTCAATCACCAGCCCCGTCCGCTCCTCGGGCGAAACGGGATGGATCGCCGCCACGCCGGGGCGGCAAATTCAGCCGTGTGCGGTCCGCCTGGCCTTTTGTGCCGTCGCGCTCGCCACCTCCCGCTCGAGCTGGGTAAAGCCGTAGGCCGGCACGATCTCGCCGGCGCGGTCCCGGATCTGCGGCCATGCGGCAACGACGGCCTCGGGCGCATTGTCATCATTGGCGATCTGGACACCCTCGGTCAGGGTGACATTGGCGGCGGCGAAATGTCCGGCACCGGCACACAGGATGGTGCGGCTCGGCGCCTCGTCACCGACAAGCGCCAGCAGGCCGTCGCTGACCCGCTCGGGCAGCAGTTCGGCGAGCGCCGCGGGTTCCAGCAGGCCGTCGGTCATGGCGGTTGCCGCGGTCGGCGCCAGGCAGTTGACCCGGATGCTGTATTTTTCGCCCTCGATGGAAAGCGTCTGCATCAGCCCGACCAGCGCCATCTTGGCAGCCCCATAGTTGGACTGACCGAAATTGCCGTAGAGCCCGGAAGACGAGGTGGTCATGACGATGCGGCCATAGCGCTGTTCGCGCATGATCTCCCACACCGCCTTGCTGCAGACGACGGCGCCCATCAGGTGCACGTCGACCACCTGCCGGAAATCCTCGATGCTCATCTTGGCAAAGCTCTTGTCGCGCAGGATGCCGGCATTGTTGACGAGAATGTCGATGCGGCCCCAGCGCGCCATGGCCTGTCCGACCATCTCTGCCACCCCGGCTTCGTCGGTGACGGACGCTGCAAAGGGGATCGCCTCGCCACCGGCGGCAACGATCTCGTCGGCGACCTTTCGGGCAGCCTCTTCATTCATGTCGTTGACGACCACTCCGGCCCCGAGCCGGGCGAGGAGGAGCGCGTGAGAGCGCCCGAGGCCTCCGCCTGCACCCGTGACAATGGCTGTGCGACTCGAGAGCTGCATTTGTCTCCTCCTGAGAACCATTTATTACATTCACTCACTAGTGAATTAACAAACATCATGCAAGAGAATCTTTCCGATTTTCCGATCAGGGGCGGCAGAAATTCCGGTAAAATCCAAGGTGTGGATCAATCCTTGGGCTTCTGGCACAGCGACAGAAAGCCGGCGGCCATGAAGGTCGCCATCCGCTGCTTGGCGGCCAGGAAATCATCGGAGCGGCAGAGCCCGCCCGACAGCTTGTCGAGGCGGCCGGTGCGGGCAAGCGTCAGCATCAGGCCGCCGGTGAGGAAATGATAGCTCCAGAAGATATCTTCGGGGGCGCAGTCGGGCAGGGCCTTTTTGAGGATGTCGATGAGGCGCAGGACCACGGGATCGAAATATTCGTCCATAAGCTCGGCCCCCCATTCCGGGGTATTGGCCACCTGGGCGCCCAGAGCCGCGTAGTTGCGCCAGCCTTCGCCGCCCTCGATATAAAGGTCGAGGTCGGTGTCGAGAAAGGCGCGCAATGCGCCCTCCACCGTCGGCTTGCCGCCACAGGCCGCCTCGTAGTCGTCGAGCATTTTCATCCGCCGCTCGCTGGTGACCACGGCACGGCGCGAGAACACGGCGTCGAACAGCTTCTTCTTGTCGTCGAAATAGTAGTTGATCAGCGTGTGATGCACGCCGATGGTCTTCGCCACGTCCTTCAGGGTGACGCCGTGCAGGCCATGGCGGGAAAACAGATATTCGGCCGTATCGAGGATCTGCTCGATCATCTCGGCGCGCCGCTCTGCCTTGACGGACCGTTTCGGCGGCGATTTTCGTTCTGCGGGCACGGGCGAACCTCTCTGTCTGGCAGTCGGACGGGGCGTCGCCGGGGTGGCACGACCACCTCCGGCGCTGATCTGCCAGCCGAACCGCCGGGCCGCCGCCGATATCAACCGCCGTTTCTACCGGCGCATTAATGGCTTGGCGGCCGTCCTGCGTCAATCTTCGCTCGCTGGTGAGCGAAGATTGGAAGGCTCAGCGGTTGATCTCGAAGAGCGCCGCCGCCCCCATGCCGCCGCCGACGCACATCGTGACCACGACATAGCGCACGCCGCGTCGCTGGCCTTCGATCAGCGCATGTCCCACAAGCCGTGCACCGGTCATGCCATAGGGGTGGCCAATCGAGATACCGCCACCGTTGACGTTGTAGATCGCGGGGTCGATGCCGAGGTGATCGCGGCAGTAGAGCGCCTGCACCGCAAAGGCTTCGTTCAGCTCCCACAGGCCGATATCCCCGACCGTCAGCCCGTGCGCCTTCAACAGTTTCGGGATCGCGTAGATCGGGCCGATCCCCATTTCCTCCGGCGCGCAACCGGCAACCGCCATGCCGCGATAGACGCCGAGCGGCGCCAGCCCGCGTTGTTCGGCAAGCTTCGCATCCATCAGGATCGCGGCCGATGCGCCGTCCGACAGCTGGCTGGCATTGCCGGCGGTGATCACGCCGCCCTCGATCACGGGCTTCAGCGTGGCAAGGCCCTCCAGCGTCGTCTCCGGGCGATTGCCCTCGTCGCGGTCGAGCGTGACCGAGCGCTCGCAGATGTCACCGGTCTGCTTGTCCTTGACCAGCATGGTGGTGGAGAACGGCACGATCTCGCGGTCGAACCGGCCCGCGGACTGCGCATCGGCCGTGCGCTGCTGCGACTGCAGGGCATAGGCGTCCTGCGCATCGCGAGCGATTCCATATTTGCGGGCGACGAATTCGGCCGTCTGCAGCATCGGCATGTAGGCATGCGGCACTTTTTCCACCACGGCCGGATCGAGATCCTTCTGCACCCAGGAAAAGTAATTGTCCTGCACGGCCGAAATGTTTTCCTGGCCCCCGGCGGCCACGACATCCATGCCGTCGACGATGATCTGCTTGGCAGCGGTGGCGATCGCCATCAGTCCGGAGGCGCATTGGCGATCCATGGTCTGGCCGGAGACGGTCACCGGAACACCCGCGGCAAAGATGCTGTTGCGCGCAAGATTCATGCCCGCCGTGCCGGCCGACAGCACGGTGCCAAGCACGAAATCCTCGATGTCGGCGGCATCGATGCCCGCACGTGTGATGGCTTGCGACAGCACATGGCCGGTGAGGCTCGGCGATTTCGTGGCGTTCAGGCTGCCGCGATAGGCCTTGCCGATGCCGGTGCGGGCGGTACTGACGACGACTGCTTCTCTCATGGTCTTCCTCCTTGAACGGACCGCGGCCCCTTTATTCCCGGGCGCGCGCCTGCGTGATCCTATGCCTGGCCGTGTTCGGCTCTCAGTCTAACCTTGTCTATCTTGCCCGTCGCGGCCTTCGGCATGGTCTCCAGGCGCACGACCCTGTCTGGAATCCACCAGGACGCGACACGCCCCTTCAGCGAGGCCAGCAGATCCTCGTCACGCAGGTCGTGGTCCCGACGCATCTCGACCAGCAGCAGCGGGCGCTCGCCCCATTTGAGATCCGGCCTGCCGATCACCGCGGCCAGCGAGACATCGGGCAGCGCGCCGATGATCGCCTCGATTTCGGCCGGGTTGATCCATTCGCCGCCGGACTTGATCAGATCCTTGGCCCGACCGGTGATCGTCAGGTTGCCGTCCCGGTCGATGCGGGCGAGGTCGCCGGTGGCAAACCAGCCATCCCTGTCGGTGGCCGGCTCCGCTTGGCCGAAATAACGCTCGACCACGGCCGCCCCGCGCACCCGTAAATGCCCCTCGGCCTCCCGCTGCTCGGCAAGCGGCGTTCCCTCGGCATCCGTCAGCAGCAGATCGACGCCGATCGCCGGCCGGCCGGAGAGATCGGCGCTGCGCTCGGGGTCGCCCGGCAGCGCGACCGTGCCGGAGGGCGAAAGCTCGGTCATGCCCCAGCTGGTCTGGACCGTGACGCCGAGGCGCTCCTCGATCCGTCGCATCAGGGCGGGGGGCAGGGAGGCGCCGCCGACCAGGACGCGCTGCAGCGTCGGCACATCGCCGCCATGGGTTTCCAGATGTTCGACAAGGCCGAGCCACAGCGTCGGCACGCCGACCGCAAGCGTCACACCTTCCGCATTGATCAACCTCGCAAGGCTCGCCCCGTCCGAATAACGGCCCGGCAGCACCAGCTTGGCACCGACGGCGGGCGTCGCGAACGGAAGACCCCAGGCATTGGCATGAAACATCGGAACGACGGCCAGCACGGTGTCCCGGCGGCTGATCGCAAAGATGTCGGCCTGCAGCAGCCGCAGGGTGTGAAGAAAACTGGAGCGATGGGTATAGGTGACGCCCTTCGGTGCCCCCGTCGTGCCCGAGGTAAAGCAGAGGCCGGACGGCGCGGTCTCGTCGAACCGACCCCAGGGAACCTCCGGCACATCGCCGTCGAGCAGGTCGGCCAGCAGCGCCAGTTGGGCATCGCAGGCACCGTCGTCACACGCACCGTCGATGACAAGGATATGGCGAAGGCAGGGGCAGGCCTGCGCCAGCGCGCGGGCGAGCGGCTGGAGATCGGAACTGACGATCAGGACGCGCGGCTCGGACTGGCGCAGCATGGCGGCAAGGTCGGTCGGGCCCAGGCGCGGGTTCAGCGTGTGGCAGATGGCGCCCATGCCCATGATGCCGTACCAGACCTCGACATGGTCTGCCGTGTTCCAGGCAAGCGTCGCCACCCGGTGCCCGAAGCCGACACCGAGCTTTGCCAGCACGCCCGACAGGCGCCGGGCCCGGTCGTGAAGCGCGTCATAGCGGATGCGGCGCGTGGCACCATCGGCAAGCGCGGTCACCACAACCGTCTCCGGATTCCACCTGGCCCCATGCTGGATGAATTTTTCGACCGTCAGCGGAAATGACTGCATGCTGCCGTCGATCATGGCGCTCCTCCAAGCTGGCACATTCATGGCGGTCATCCCGCCAAGGTCTCCGGGGAGGCGATAAGCCAAAGCCCCACGCCGTACCCCGCTCCTGTCCGACACCGCGTGCGACGTCGCCCGGCCGATAGATGAGCCAGACCGGCCCCCAAGTCAACATTCACTCTCTAGTGTGTTAATAATATATTCGCCGCCGCACCGGAATGCGCTCGGCCGCCGCCTGTGGCGGCCTTTGGGGGAGTGCTGGTGCAAAAATGGTAGGGGAGGCGGGGAGACGGCTGATCGATCCGGTCAGCCGACCGGCTCCGGTGACCGGAGGAAGTGTCGCCGAGCAGGCGCCATTTGCGACCGGGGCGGTCGTGGCGGCCACTCGCAAATGCCGCAGGTGTTATTTTATCTTGAAGCCCATCCGCCGCACGATATCCGACAACAGGTGTCGGCCTTTCAGCGCCGCCGTATCGCCGATGCGTCCGGCCACGGCCTTGGTCCAGCCGCGGACGGCCATACCCTGGTTGCTCTGAAAGGCACGCATGGTGTCGTCATAGCCACCAAAATCGTCCGCATTGTCGGCGACCTGATAGCGTTCCCGGTGCAGGACGAAGGATTGCGCAAGCCGCGGCTTGGCCTTGGTTGCCATCGCCGGATCCGGATAGCCGACCGTCATGCCGAAGACCGCGAAGGTTTCCGGCGGGAGACCCAATACCTTGCCGACCTCGGCCGGATGATTGCGAATGCCCCCGATATAGCATGTGCCGAGCCCCAGCGATTCGAAGGCGACCAGGGCATTTTGCGCGGCCAGTGCCGCGTCGATCGTTCCGACCAGAAATGTTTCCAGATAGTCGAGGCCGTCGCCCGTATGGCCATGCGCCTTGCTGATTGTCCGCAGCCGCGAAAGGTCGGCAATCCACACCAGAAAGAGCGGCGCCGAGACGATCTGCGGATTGGGAGAAGCCAGTTCCTCAAGCCTTGCGCGTCTCTCGGCATCCTCGACCGCCACGACGCTCCAGGCCTGCAGGCTGGACGATGTCGGAGCCGATTGGGCGGAAGCGATTGCCAGATGCAGGAGGTCATCAGGCACCCGATCCGGCAGATAGGCGCGCACGGAGCGGTGCGACAGCATGGCCTCGACAGCCTCGTTGCATCGCGCGGCTTCTATGGGCTGCTCCTCACCATAGCGACGGCGGAGCAGATCGGAGATTGTCTGGGAATGAGCCGCCATCGATGGGTCCTTGTGGGTGTTCGTCTGCGTTCGACGCCGCCCATGATATCTGGCACAGGATCCGGCGATGACCCGCTTTTAGACCGCGCCGCCCTCTTTGCAAACCGCCATCGCCGCCGCCTGCCCCTGACCGCCCGCGGAAGGCACGCAGTCGAGGCTCCCTGCTGTGGGAGACTTTCGACAAGGCCGAATGGTACTGCCTGATGCTGGTCATTTGGAACGGAGCCACGGCAGGAAATGCCGCATCGCATGGCGTCGTGGGAGGCGGGCGCAGCAAACGCGATGCCTTGAGCCTCTCCAACGGTGATGGCAACTGGGCTCTAATTTTGGCTTTCCAAGCGGGCAGGCGGTCATCGCTATGGCCCGAACCCGCTGATGCATGACTTGAAATCCTATTCCGGCTCTCTCGTTTCTTATGCCCACGGCACCGTGCGCCGAGCGTATTGTCGGCGTGCACATGTCTGCCGACAGTGATTCCGGTTTTGGGGATAACATGCGCGAAGCAGGGAATTGCAGCACCGGAACGGGCCTGAAAGAGCGCGACAGGCTTTGTGGATTGCAGCCGTGGTGCATGGCTTTGTGAAGCGAGTGAGATATTCGGAGAGACATGGATCCCGCACAGCAGCCAGGACTTGCAGAAGATGCAGGCCATTTCCCGATCATCCTCCAGCGCAATGTTCTGCTGTATCTGTCGAGCCGGTTTCTGCTGATCTGTGCGAGCCAGGTCACCAATGTGGCCGTCGGCTGGCTTGTCTATGATGTCACCCACAGCGCCCTGGCGCTCGGCCTGATCGGGCTTGCGGCATTCACGCCGAAACTTCTGATCTCGCTGTTGTCCGGCATGGTGGCCGACCATTTCGATCGCCGTCTGGTCTGTGCCGTGAGCTTCCTGACCCTGGCCGCCGTCTCGATCGGCTTGATGCTGATGGCGATCAGTCCGGCCGTCAACGTGCATGCGATCTATGCCATCTTCCTCCTGTATGGCTGCGCCAGAGGCTTCGGCAATCCCGCCTCCCAGGCAATGATCGCAAATCTCGTGCCGCGCGCATCGCTGAGCCGGCTTATGGGCGTTTCGTCCTCAACGGGCCAGATGGCGACGATCATTGGCCCGGCACTTGGCGGAGGTCTCTACATCGCCGGCGGCTGGGCGCCTTTCGCCTTTGCCTTTGCAGCCTTTCTCCTTGCTGCGATGCTGATGCTCTGCACGACGCCGCGGCCGCAGGCACGCACCGGCGTATCCGTCAAATTCAGCGATGCCTTTGCCGGCCTGCTGTTCATCTGGCAGAAGCCGGTGATCCTCGGCGCCATATCGCTTGACCTCTTCACCGTGCTTCTGGGCGGAGCGACGGCGCTGCTGCCGATCATCGCCAGCGAAATCCTTCATGTAGGTCCGTTGGGGTTGGGGGTGCTCCGGTCGGCACCGGCCGTTGGTGCCATGATGCTCGGACTGTATATCGCCTACAGGCCGATCGAGCGCCGAGCCGGGGTCAAGCTGTTCACCGTGACCTCGATCTTCGGTCTGGCAACGATCGTGCTCGGCTTGTCGACCAACGTGTATCTGTCGCTTGCCATGCTTTGGCTGCTCGGCGCCTCCGACGTGTTCAGCGTGGTGATCCGGCAGACGCTCGTGCAGGGCGACACTCCGGATGCCATGCGCGGACGGGTGGCGGCGGTCAATTCGCTGTTCATCGGGGCTTCGAACGAGCTCGGCGAATTCGAATCGGGTGTCACTGCCGCCTTCTTTGGCCTTGTGCCCGCTATTCTGATCGGAGGCGCCGGGACACTCCTTGTCTCGGTGCTCTGGGCACTGATGTTTCCGCCGCTGCGCCGACGCGACCGTCTGATCGACGGAACCGAAGGAGTTCCGTGATCGGATCACGGCACGGCCCTCGCTGCAATGCCCGGTCCAGCCATTTGTCGACATTGGCCAAGCCTCTGAGCACGGTGCGGATCTGGCGGCCCGCCGGACTTGGCTTCTTGCCGGTGGCATGAGGTGGCGGCTTTCCGGCGGCAGCGCGGGCGCGTCCGTCAGGCCGGGTGCTGTTGCCGCAGCCACGGCCACCTTTCGCATTCCCGATATCCGATCCCGCCTGATGGCATTCAGGCAGGTGTCTATCGGCACAAAATTTAGCGGAACACTCAGCGTTAATATGCTGAAAAAATTTTGTTTTCCTCGTTTTCATCTAGGAATTTGATGAGAGCGAAGTGTGTCGGCCTGCACGAAACTTATAACATGGCCTTAGTTAGAATTGGGCGCGTCCCCTCATAAAGGCTATGTCAATGAGCACGGCCTCTAACCGTAACCGACCGTGTGTCGGGACCGTAAGGCTTGGGAGGAAGAGATCACTCGTCGACCATCGGATTGGTACAAGCGTCAGCCTTGATTACCGCTGGATGCGTGCGCGCTTTTCCTGAAATGTCGGATGCCATAGCGTGCCCCGGGGAGGGGGAGGAATATCCATGTTTGATGCAATTGGTGTGTCTCTCAGCGGACTGGTTTTTTCCGGAGGTGCGTTTTATCTCTGTGTCGGAACCTTCGTCGGCCTGCTGTTCGGGATCATTCCCGGTCTCGGCGGCCCCACGGCGCTGGCTCTTCTCATCCCCTTGACCTTCGGCATCGATACGCAATCGGCGATGTTTCTCGCTGGCGCGATCATGGGGGCCGTGCCGTTTGGCGGCTCCGTCACTGCTATTCTCCTCAACACGCCGGGGACTGCGCCCAATGCTGCCACGGTCTTCGACGGCTATCCGTTGTCCCGGCAGGGCAAGGCGGGCCTGGCGCTTGGCGCATCCGGCGCAGCGTCCGCCATCGGCGGCCTTCTCGGCGTGCTCGTGCTTTTCTGTGTGCTACCGGTCGCCCGCGAAATCATCCTCGCCTTCGCGCCGCCGGAGTTTTTCATGCTGGCGGTACTCGGGCTCTGCGCTATTGCCGTGTCCACCGAAGGCAAGTTCCTGCGCGGACTGATCGCAGCCGGCATCGGCCTGCTGATCGCCTATATCGGCTATGACGATATCAGCGGCACCGTCCGCTTCGCCTATGGCGTCGACTATCTCTGGGACGGCCTGCCGCTGGTGCCCGCCCTGATCGGTCTGTTTGCCATCGCCCAGATCCTCTCCCTCTATGTGCAGGGTGGTTCGATCAGCGAGGATCCGGCCAAGGTCAAGGTTACCCGGGTGATGGACGGCGTCAAGGCGGTGTTCGTGCACTATCCGACGCTGCTGCGCGGTTCCGTCATCGGAGCGGTGATCGGCGCCATACCCGGTGTCGGCGGAACGGTCGCGGCTTTCCTGTCCTATTCGACGGAGGTTCAGCTTTCCAAGGATCCCGAGACCTACGGCACCGGCAATATCCGGGGCGTCATCGCTCCGGAATCCTCCAACAATGCCCGCGAGGGCGGCGCCCTGATCCCGACGCTGGCATTCGGCATTCCCGGCAGTGCCGAGATGGCGGTCTTTCTCGGCCTGCTCGTGCTGCACGGCATCCAGCCGGGCCCCGCCGTCCTGCTCAATCATCTCGACGTCGTCACCACGCTGATGCTCGCTCTGGCCTTCGCTTCGGTCCTGGCCTCGGTGTTCTGCCTGCTGGTCGCCCGGCAACTGGCAGCGATCACGCTGATCGACGTCAACTATCTGGTGCCGGTCATTCTCTGCGTTTCGCTGGTCGGCGCCTATGCGCTCAACAACAGCATGTATGATGTGATCGTCGCAGTCGTCTTCGGCATCATCGGTTATCTGATGATCCGCTTCGACTATCCGCGGCTGCCGCTGGTCATCGCGATGTTCCTCGGCGCGATCGTCGAGGTCAATTTCCGCCAGTCGATGATGATTTCCGGCGGTGATTGGACGACCTTCTTCACGCACAAGATCTCGCTGGTGCTCTTTATCCTGGTCGTCCTCAGCCTCACGCTGCCGATCGTCCGGCAGCTGGTAAAGCGGCGCGGTGCCAAAAAGGAGGCCAAGGCATGAACTTCAAGGATCGCGTTTTCCGCTTCGGACCTGCCGTCGTCCTCCTGGTCATCGCCATCTCGTTCCTCGTCACGTCGATGGACTATGACGTCAGCACCCGGGCGATGCCGCTTGTCGTGGCCGTGATGACGACGGTGTTGCTGCTCGTCGAGATCCTAGCCCAGCGCCGCGACAGGCTCGGGGAACAACTGCGGCGGATCTTTGCCGGCAGCCCGAAAATCGAGATCGATACGGGGCTCGGCAATCCGCAGGTGCGCCGCGAAATCGCGGCCGTCCTCTGGGTCCTGGCCTTTCTTGTGCTGGCCGTGCTGGTCGGTTTCTACGTCGCCATTCCGGTCTATGTCTTCTGCTATCTGTGGCTTTATGCACGCAAGACATTGTTCAAGTCCGCGGTCACCGGCGTTGGCATTGTGGCGCTGCTCTATGTGTTGTTCCAGGTGCTGCTCGACTACAAGATCTTCGGGGGCATCCTGTTCGGAGCCTATATGTAAAAACAATAATTTAGCTTAGCAGGAGGAGCATCAAGCATGAATTATTACAAGCAGTTCAAATCCCTGGTCGGCGCCGCCGTCCTCGCCGCATCGGCTACGTGCCTTGCCGCGCCCGCCCATGCGGAATGGCCGGACCACAATCTGTCGCTGATCATTCCGGCAAGCCCCGGTGGCGGCTTCGACACCTATGCCCGCGTGCTGGGCAAGGCGATGAGCGACCAGCTCGGAGTGCAGGTTCTGCCGGAAAACGTCTCTGGCGCTGCCGGCCAGCGCGGCGCGACCGCCGCCTATACCGCACGGCCGGATGGATACACCTTCGCCATCTTCAATGTCCCCGGCATTATCGAGCCGCTGATCACCGGCACCAAGGTCAGATATGACGTCGACAAGATCGACTGGCTCGGGGCGCTGGCCTTCGAGCAATATATCGTCGTTGTCTCCAAAGATTCGCCCTTTAACTCGGTCGAGGACCTGAAAAAGGCGAAGGGGCCGATCACGTTTGCCGCCTATGGTTCGTCCGGCGCTGCAGCAAACCGCATTCTCTGCAGCGAACTCGGCATCGAGTGCCAGATCATCACCGGCTATCCGGGCAACAACGATGCCCTGCTCGGCGTCGTGCGGGGCGATGCGGTGGCCTCGGTAACGCCAATCACCACGGCAACCTCGTTCAATACAGGCGGTGACCTGAAGGGTATATTGCTGATGTCGCAAAGCGATGCTGCGGCCTTTCCCGATGTTCCCAAGGCGGACAAGGCCGGCTATCCGGCACTTGCGAGCTTGGGGCTGATCCGGGCCTTCGGTCTGCCGCCCGGCGTACCCCATGACGTGCGTTTTTCCGTGGAGATGGCGTTCGACAAAGCCATGCATGACGAGCAGATTAAGTCATGGGCGGCCAGCACCAATTCACCCTATTTCCCGATGAGCGGCGCCCAGCTGAAGGGCCTGATACAGCAGCAGACAGACCTGCTGATGAAATACAAGGACATCATCGCCACGGCCAAGTGATCGGGGCGGGGCAGTCGGGGGGTATCCCGGCTGCCTTTTAATTCCTCGACCGGCAGGGCCGGTGTTGGCGGCGCCGGCCCTGTACACCCTTCGCCGACTCCTCTGTCTTCCGGCCGCCGGCCATCGCTCGGCCCTGCCGATCGCTCTTCTCATCGCCAAGGGACTGAAGTAAGCTCGTGCGCATCTTGAACACAGACGCCTTTCTGGACACCCGCGCGCCAATGGCCACTGAAGAGGATGCCAGGGAAGGCGAGATATCGCCATGCCCACTGCCTAACCTCAGACATCTGAAAGCCTTTCTGCTTGTCGCCGAGATGCAGAGCGTCAATCGGGCGGCCGAACGGGTGAACCTGTCGCAGCCGGCGATAACCCAGGCCATCGCCAGGCTGGAAAAGCTGTTCGGAGTCGAGCTGTTCAACCGCCACCAGACCGGCATGTACATCACCGATTTCGGCACCTTGCTGCGCAACCGGCTGATGGACGCCTTCCTCGCTCTCGGCGCCGGCGCCGGCCAGGCTGCGGGCTCGGCCCTGGCGGATGCGGTCGCCGCCGATCCGACACGCTACGTCACCGCGTCGCAACTCAATGCGCTCAGTGCCCTCAATCAGTCGGGCGATTTCCAGGTGGCGGCGGATCAGCTGGGCATCACCGCAACATCGCTTCACCGCAACATTCGAGGCCTCGAAGAACAGCTGGCGGCCAAGTTGGTGTTTCGCGACGGTCATGCCGTCCAGTTTTCCCGCTCGGGCTCGGTTCTGGCGCAGCAGGCCAAGCTTGCCATGCGCGAGCTGGAGCTTGCCTACGAAGACATCGATTGGGCGCGCGGCGTCAATCGCGGGCGTCTCACGATCGGCGCGCTGCCGCTGACGCGCAGCTATATCGCGCCCAAGGCACTGGTAACGCTTGCCAGCAACCACCCGGAGCTGCGGGTGCGGCTGATGGAGGGATCCTATCCGGTTCTGCTGCGGGCCCTGTGCGAGGGGGATGTCGATGTACTGATCGGTGCCCTGCGCGAGCCGCCGCCGGTCTCGAGCGTGGTCGAGGAGCCGCTGTTTACCGAAACCCTTTGTGTCGTGGCACGCGGCGACCATCCGCTTGTCGGGGCAAAGTCCATCGTGACCCGGGAGCTGCTTGGCTATCCTTGGGTCGCGCCGCGCGCAGGCTCACCCGCGCGCAGGGAATTCGAACGGCTGATGTCCGATGCCGGACCGCCTTTGATGCTCGAGGTCGCCTCGCACAACTCGGTCCGTGCCATCCTGTTCGAGAGTGACGCCTTGGCACTGTTGTCTCCCGAGCAGATACGGTATGAGGTTAAAAACGGGCAATTGGCGGTACTGCCCGTCGAATGGCAACCCCAGCCCCGCACCATCGGCTATACCGTGCGGAAGAACTGGCGACCGACGCTCGCGCAACGCGAACTAATCGACATCCTCCAGACTATCTGCGGCGAACTTTGAGTCGACGCTGGACCGCCTGCATTTCGGCGTCCAAAAACATCGCCTCACCCGGCCAGCATAGACACGGCATCGGCGAAGAATATTTCGGGCGTCATCGGCCTGGCGATCAACTTCTGCGCATGGGCGCTGTGTAGAAGCACGTCGACCGACGGGCGCATCGCGTCAAGGCCGATCGGGTAGAGGTCAATCCCGTCCTTTGGCCTGGGGGCCGCTTCCTTGGCCTGCGTGAACAGGGACATCAACGTGCGGACAGCCTCGGGATGCTGCCTGGCGAAGGGCTTTGCGACGCAGACGACATGATTGATCTGCACGATGCCGTCGCTGGCAAACCGTGCTCTTGCCACCTCGTTCGGATGTTCGATGACCGGCCCCACCCAGTCTTCGTCCGGGAGGTCGTTGCCGAAAATCACGGCATCGATGTCGCCGTCGGCCAGCATCTGCAACAAGCCCTTTTCGGTGCCGACGAAAACCACGTTGTCGGGGTCGCGATATTTCGCGACATGCGGCTTTTCGGTCGTGACCCAGGTGATGGAGGAACTTGCGACCCCGTATTCCCGCTCGAGAATCGCCCGGACCCAGGCACCGGTCGTCTGCGTGTAGGATCGAACGCCGACGCGTTTGCCCGGCAGGTCGGATGGCCGGATCACGCCGCGATTGCGGTTGAAGATGATGTTCTTGTGCTGGAACCGCGCAGCGACCGTGATCGGCAGGGGCACGATGCCGCTGTCTTCCGCAATCGCTTGAAGCGCTGTGACGATCGCCAGTTCCGATGCGTCATAGGCTTGCTGGCGCACCATAGGTGCGAAGGTCTTGTAGATCGGTTTCGACGTCAGGTGCTCGATCGACAGCATCCCGGTGTCCAGCTTGCCCTCTGTGAGCGCCTGCGTCGTCGCGTGGGCGGCCAGCATCAGCCGCACGGGAATTGGTCCATCCATGTCTCGAACCTCACACGGTCTTCAGCGCGGGATAGAGCGTCTCGGCCGTCCCGGCGAAGATCATTTCCTGATCGTGTTGCGACAGGCCTGCCAGCGCCGAGCGGGCAGCCGCCAGAAGCTCCGACAGCGGCAGATCGGCGGCCGGGAAATTCGACCCCCAGGCAATGCGCGCCGAGCCGAACCGCTCGAGCAACTGGGCGAGAAAGGCCTCGACTGTCGACTGGCCTTCGCCGGCAGCCAGGATGTTGCGCAAAGTGAGCTTCAGGAAGACATTCGGCCGCGCGCCGAGGTCGAACAGGCCTGCGGCCTGCGTATAGGGCGGCCCGTCGGAAAGCACCGGCCGGGCGAGGTGGTCGAGCACGACGCGCACATCGGGGAAGCGATCGATCAGTTTCGTCAGGAGCGGTATGCCCTCAGGCCGCATCTGCACCGCTATGGGCAGGCCCACGTCCGAGGCATATTCCCAAGCCTTGTGCGATCGCTCGTCGGCAAGCCATGGCTGCTGCGTCGGCATGGTGCTGCCGGTGGTGAACAGGCGCATGCCCGTCAGATTGCGGCCCTGCCAGAACTTGATCTTCTCGACCGCATCTTCGGCGAGCACGTCGACCGAGAAGACGCCGGTGAAACGCTCGGGATGCGCGGCAACCGCATCGGCCAGGTAGCTGTTGTTGTGGCCATAGGCCGTGGACGCTTGCACGACGACAGCCTTTGCGATGCCGGCGCTATCCATCTGCGCGATCAGCTCTTCATAGGAGATCTTGTGGTTCTGCGACCAGCTCGACTGCGTGCCGCCGAGCGGTGTCAGCGGATAGGTGTCGGTGTCGGGTGAAATGACATGGGGATGGATGTCGATGACTTTGAGCATTGCCTGATCTGCGAATATGTTGATCGGATCGCGCGGGACCGGTGCAGTCCCGCCGCCATTGTGACCGCATTATCGGGACTGCGTGCAAAGGGTGCCAATCAGAAGCGTGGCTCTGTAATAAGTTCCTGTATCGGCATTGTTTGTCGCCCATGCGAGCGGTGTCCGAGGCGGGTGCCCTTGTCAGCGATCGTGGTGCCTGAACGTCCTAAACGTCGCCCAGGAAGCACAATCCCTCCGCAACAGGCGGAAGCGGGTGGAATCGGCGGCCCTCAGTCGTCCGACACCACCGCGGTGGAATCCAGCACGGCGGCCACATCGTCGTCGTGATTGCCAAGCATGGCGGCGACGCGCTCCAGCGAGGCGATCAGCATCGCCTGCTCCCAGTCCTCGAGATTGCGGAACTGTTCGTGAAACCGGGCATGCACGCCGTCCGGCGCAATCGCCAGGGCATCCTGCCCTGCCTTTGTCAGCGACAGCCAGACCTGCCGCCGGTCATGCTCGCCCTTGCGCCGGCTGATCATGCCGAGCGCCTCCAGCTTCTGTAGCAGGACGGTTGCCGTGGCCTGGGTGATTCCCATGCGCGCGGCAACATGCCCGGCGGTCTGCTCGCGCTCCTCATCGAGGATGTGCATGAAGATCAGCTGTGAGGGCGTGAGCCCGGTCGTGCTCATCACCTGCTTGCCGTTGAGCTCGGTGGTCCGCAGGATCTTGCGCATGGCCGTTAAGGCGCGTTTGGTCCGGTCTTCCAAGTCTCACCCTTATCCGCTCACTGTACCGGTTTTAGCCGAGCCCAGTGCCGCGTTCAAGCGCGTGAAACAGAGGCGGATGGCAGAAAAAAATATAATTAGTGTAAACTAAGGATAATGACCGAGATATCTATCTACAACTTTTTTATTTCGGATTTCGCCCAATGCTGAATCGCTAGAGAAATAGGAGAAAGAGCGGCATTTGCGCTGTTTTCTTTTCAACCTTGTGACAGTCTAGGGCAGATGCGGCTGTTGACATTTAGTTCGTCAAAGATAACGATCAGGCCATGATTTACGGTAACGCAGCCCTGAAAGACACCGGATCGCAGCAATCCGATGCACCCATCCTGTTTCGACGTCCCCGCTCCGAAGACGGCCATAGCGTCTGGGAGCTGATCAGCGCGACCGCCGCGCTCGATGACAATTCGTCCTATTGCAATTTGCTGCAGTGCAGCCACTTCGCCTCCACCTGCGCGGTGGCGGAGAGGGACGGTGCGATTGTCGGCTGGCTATCGGGCTATGTGCCCCCCGACCGCGAAGACACGCTGTTCGTCTGGCAGGTCTGCGTCGGATCGCAGGCCCGCGGGCAGGGCGTCGCCAGCCGGCTGATCGGCGCGGTGCTCGCCCGCCCCTCATCGAGCCGCATCCGCTATGTGGAATGCACCATCACCCAGCAAAACACCGCGTCATGGAGGCTTTTCGGCTCCGTGGCACGGACCCTCCGGACGCAGCTTTCGAAGGCCGAGTATTTCCGGAAGGACATTCATTTCAAGGGGACCCATGACAGCGAGCTGGCTGTCACGATCGGTCCCTTCCGACGCGAACAGGTCGCAGCGCTCAAGGCGTAGCCGTCCGATCGCCGTTCATCACCGATTACTTCAAACAAGTCCGGAGAGGCGCTCCATGAACACGTCCAACAATACCACCCGCCTGGCGACCTTCGAACGCGTCGAGAGCCAGGTTCGATCCTATTCGCGCAGCTTTCCCAAAATGTTCGACCGCGCCGTCGGCGCAACGATCTTTGACGACAAGGGGCGCGCCTATACCGACTTCCTGGCCGGCTGCTCGAGCCTCAACTACGGCCACAACCAGCCCGATCTGAAGGCCGCCCTGATCGACTACATCTCCGCCGACGGGATTGCCCACGGGCTCGACATGTTCACCCGGGCCAAGGAGAAATTCCTGGCAAGCTTCGAGCGCCACATCCTGACGCCGCGCGGGCTCGACTACCAGGTGCAGTTCACCGGGCCGACGGGTGCCAATGCCGTGGAAGCCGCGCTCAAGCTGGCGCGCAAGGCGACCGGGCGCGACAATGTCATTGCCTTTACCAACGGCTTTCATGGCGTGACCCTCGGAGCCCTGGCGGCCACCGGCAACGGCAAGCACCGCCAGGGCGCCGCAACGCCGCTTTCCGGCGTGACCCGCGCGGCCTTCGACGGCTATTACGGGCCGGACGTCAATACGGCCGACATGCTGGAGCGCCAGTTGTCCGACCCTTCCAGCGGCATGGATGCGCCGGCGGCGATCCTGGTCGAGACGGTGCAGGGCGAGGGGGGGCTCAACGCCGCCTCGGCGGAATGGCTGCGCCAGATCGAGGCGATCGCCCGCCGTCACGGTGCGCTGTTCATTATCGATGACATCCAGGCCGGTTGCGGGCGCACCGGCGGCTTCTTCTCCTTCGACGGTATGGGGCTGACCCCGGATATTGTCACCATGGCCAAGTCGCTTTCCGGCATGGGCCTGCCGCTTGCGGTCACCCTGATCAAGCCGGAATACGACACCTGGAAGCCGGCCGAGCACAATGGCACCTTCCGCGGCAACAACCATGCCTTCATCACGGCTGCCGCCGCCCTTGAGACATTCTGGGCCGATGGCGGTTTCGAGGCCGAGGTCGCCAGGAAGGCCGCTTACCTGAGCGAACGTCTGGAGGCCATCGCCGATGCCCATGGCTTGCGCACCAAGGGACGCGGCATGATGCAGGGTGTCGAAACGCAAGGCGGCGAACAGGCGCAAGCAATCTGCAAGCTGTGCTTCGACAAGGGCCTGATCATCGAGGCCTCGGGCAGCTTCGACGAAGTCGTCAAGATTCTTGCCCCGCTTACCATATCCCAGAAACAGCTCGCAGCCGGGCTCGACATCGTGGACGCCGCCTTCGGCGCGGTCCTCGGTTCGCAACTGGCCGCAGCCGAATAAAGGAGAATACGAATGATTGTCAGAGATTTGGAAAACGCCCGCAGCACCGACCGCCTGGTAACGTCGCACGGCTGGGACAGCACCCGGCTGTTGCTCGCCGGCGACGACATGGGTTTCAGCTTTCACATCACCCGGATCTTCGAAAACACCAGCCATGTGTTCGAATACAAGCACCATTTCGAATGCGTCTACTGCGTCTCGGGCGAAGGCACGATCGAGGAGCTGGAGACCGGCAAGGTGCACGAGATCCGTCCGGGCGTGATGTATGCGCTGAACCTGCATGATCGTCATCGCCTGTCCGCCAGGAGCGAGATGGTGATGGCCTGCTGCTTCAATCCGCCGGTGAGCGGCCAGGAAGTGCACCGCGAGGATGGCTCCTATGCCCCTGCGGCCGAACATGCCTGAGCCCTCCGGATTCCAAACCAAACCACGAAAGGCGAAGTCATGAACATGCACGCCCTGAATACCGCCAACCAGGATGTCTATCCGACACGACTACCGCAGGAGCAGTGGATGGAGCGCCGCGACCCCACCGTCTGGGGCAAGTGGACGCCCGAAGCTCCCCTGACCGAGGCGCAGACCAAGGCCTTCGAACAGAACGGCTATCTCATTCTGAACGACGTCTTCAGCGATGAAGAGGTGAGCGCGCTGCAGCAGGAGTCCGCCAGCATGCGCGCCGGCGGCGCCGATCTGGCGCCGGAAAACCTGATCACCGAGCCCGGCTCCGACGAGGTGCGCACGATCTTTCGGCTCGATGAGCAGAACGCCCTGTTCGACCGGCTGGCGCGCGACAGCCGCATTGCCGGCCGCGTGCGCTACCTGCTCGACGACGAGGTCTATCTGCACCAGTCGCGCCTGAACTACAAACCGGGCTTCACCGGCAAGGAGTTCTACTGGCATTCCGATTTCGAGACCTGGCATGCGGAAGACGGCATGCCGCGCATGCGCGCCATCTCGGCGTCGGTGCTCCTGACCGACAACGACGCGCTGAACGGTCCGCTGATGCTGATGCCCGGCTCGCACCAGACCTTCGTCGCCTGCGCCGGCGAGACGCCGGACAACAATCACCAGACCTCGCTGAAGAAGCAGGAAATCGGCGTGCCGTCGCATGACAGCCTGAGCAGGATGGCGGACAAGTTCGGCATCGATTATGCGGCGGGTCGCGCCGGAACCGTGATCCTGTTCGACTGCAACACGCTGCACGGTTCGAACGGCAACATCACCCCGTTCCCGCGCTCCAATGCCTTCTTCGTCTACAATGCCTGGAGCAATCGTGTGGTCTCGCCGTTTGCCGCCAAGGCGCCACGACCGGCATTCCTGAGCTCGCGCGACGCGGAACATCCGATCGCCATCGAGAGCGGCAACATGGCCTGAGGCCGCCGCTTTCACCGGAACACAGACAGCAGAATGCGGCGCCCTTCTTATAAAGGAAGGGAGCTGCGGGAGAACGCATGACCGACACCAAATTTGCCCACACCGTCGAGAAGATCGGCGGGACCTCCATGTCGCGCACGGCCGAATTGCTCGATACGGTCCTCAAGGGGAACCGCAAGGGGCCGGCGCTCTACAACCGGATCTTCGTGGTGTCGGCCTATGCGGGAATTACCGATGCGCTGCTGGAACACAAGAAGTCCGGCGAGCCCGGCGTCTATTCGCTGTTTGCCCGTGCCGAGGGCGGTTGGGCCTGGGGCGATGCGCTGACGGGCGTGCTCGAGCGCATGTATGCGCTGAACAGGGCCATCTTCAGTGATGACATGGCCTGTCGCACGGCCGACCAGTTCGTCCGCGAACGGGTCGAGGGTGTGCGGTCTTGTCTGATCGACCTGACCCGGCTGTGTTCGTTCGGACATTTCCAGCTGGAGCAGCATCTGCTGAGCGTGCGCGAGATGCTCTCCTCGCTGGGCGAGGCACAGTCGGCATTCAACACCAGCCTTCTGCTGGATCTCGCCGGCGTGAACGCCCGGTTCGTCGATTTGACGGGATGGCGCGAAGACCGGCAGTTGACGCTGGACGAAACGATTGCGCAGGCCTTTGCCGATGTCGACCCGAGCCGCGAGTTGCCGATCGTCACCGGATATGCCCAATGCAGCGAAGTGCTGATGGGCACGTATGACCGGGGTTACAGCGAGGTGACGCTGTCGCGGCTGGCCGTCGTCACCGGCGCACGCGAGGCGATCATTCACAAGGAATTCCACCTGTCGTCGGCCGATCCGAACGTGGTCGGCGCCGATGTGGTCCGCGTCATCGGCGAGACGAATTACGACGTCGCCGACCAGCTGTCGAACATGGGGATGGAAGCCATCCACCCGCGGGCCGCCAAGGGCCTGCGCCAGGCCGGCATACCGCTGCGCGTCAAGAATGCCTTCGAGCCGGAGCACGACGGAACGCTGATCCGCGCCGACCTCGATGCGCCGACGCCACAGGTCGAGATCATCACCGGCCTGAAAAATGTCTATGCCTTCGAATTTCACGACCCGGACATGGTCGGCGTGAAGGGCTATGATGCCAAGATCCTCGACGCCCTGCGGCGGCACAAGATCTGGATCATTTCCAAGACCTCCAACGCCAATACCATCACGCATTTTCTCAAAGGATCGATGCAGGCGGTCAAGCGGGTGGAGGCGGATCTTTCCGACGCCTTTCCAAGCGCCGAGATCCAGCTGCGCAAGGTATCGCTGGTCTCGGCGATCGGACGCAATCTGGGGGATGCGGCCGTGCTGACAAAAGCCATTGGCGTGCTGGCCGCCGCCGGCATCCAGCCGCTCGGCGTCAACGACCTGATCCGCAAGGTGGACCTGCAGGTCATCGTCGATCCCGCCGATTTCGAAGCCACGCTTTCGGCCCTGCACAAGGGCCTGATCGAAGATCGCACGTCGGCTGGCCAAGCGCCCTTGCACGCCGCCGCCTAAGAGGGACAAGCCGACGGGTCCTTTGCGCGCGGAGCGGCTGGCGTCGTCTGCGACGAGATCTTGACGGGAGCAATGCCGGCGGGCGAGAAGCTGCAGCCGGCGATGACGCAAGGCGGCAGCTCCTCGGGGGGGCATCCGGTTTCTCGCATCCCCCAAGGTTCGAGACGCGGGCGAGAGCGGATCGCGGTCAGCGGGCCGGGGGAAATTCGAGCTTGCGAACATCGTAGCCGAGTTCGCTTGCCTTTCGGATCATGCGCTGGAGCTTGGCCTTGGAGGGGACCTTCCGGGCGTAGATCCAGAGGTCGCTCATCGAGGGATTGGCGCTGATGAACCAAGACTTGTCCGGTGCCTTGTAGAGCACCCAGTAGTTGAACGTGATCAGCAGCGGGTAGCGGACCCGCATCTTGGCGTTGGTGGACCCGAAGTCCTGGATCTTGCCGACACCTTTAACCGTCTTCAGCCGGCCGTTGGGCGTGTCGACGTGACAACCATCCTCGACCAGAACCTGATCCGGCGTCTTGCCCTGCCGGTAGGTCGAATATCCCGCGACACAGCCATTGGTCAGAAACATCGGCGTCCTGCCGATCTCCAGCCATGTCCCGCGATAGTGGTCCTGACCGACCTTGACCACCTTGGGCGCAGCAGATGCGGTGGCGGCTGCGCCGAGAAAGACGATGGCCAGCAGAAGAACCCGGCCTGCGAAGCTGATAGACTTTTCCATGAAGACCTCCCGTTTCGAGGTAAATTAGGAAAATTTCATTCACCGCCAAGGTTCACGCGTGGAATAGCCGCGCGATTTGTCGATCTCGGGTGCCCTGCATGCAGGATTACGGGGATCGATGATATCAGAAACGCCCTGACGCTCCGGCATGATCGGTGTGTAACGCAGACGCTCCGTTGCGAGCGCGCGACAGTTCCATTTACGATGCCTGGCGGGGACATGCCCGGCGACCGCATGGCAAAGGCAAACAGGAGGTGCGCGCGATGGCGCTGGAGATCAGGCACTGGCGGGCCTTTGCCACGGCGGCCGAAACCCTGCATTTCGGGCTCGCCGCCGAGCGGCTGGGCCTCACGCAACCAGCGCTCAGCCAGCTGATCAAGACGCTGGAGGATGCCTTCAATGTCCGTCTCTTCGACCGTTCGCGCCGCCGCGTCAGCCTGACCGAGGCCGGCCGCACCATGCTGCCGGAGGCGCAGGCGGTGCTGAGCCAGAGCCGGCGGGCCGAACGGCTGGGGCTGGTCGCCGGGCGCAGTTCCAGCCGGACCTTGGCGATCGGCTATGTCGGCTCTGCGGCGCTGCATCCGCTGTTTACCCGGCTGATCGGCCGACTGACCGCCATCCGCCCCGAATTGATCCTGAGGCTCGACCAGTCGGCGGTAACCAAGCAGATCGCCCAGGTGCGCGACCACAATCTCGATATCGGCATTATCCGCTCGCCGATGCCGGCGCTCGATCCGGCCATTGCGACGCTGTCTCTGGAGCGGGAGGCCATGGTGCTGGCGATTGCCAGGAACAACATCCATGCGGCCGGGGAGGGGCCCTGCGACCTCTCAGACTTTTCCGAGGAGCCCTTTCTGCAATATCGCCAGCAGGAGGGCGGCGGGCTCTATCTCCTGACGCAGAGCGCCTGCGAACGCGCCGGCTTCCAGCCGCAGATCTCGCAGACGGTGCCGCAGATCGCCACCATGCTGGCACTGGTCGGTGCCGGGCTCGGGGTGGCGCTGGTGCCGGAATCGGCATCGCGGCTCGGCATGCCCGGCGTCGTCTGCCGGGCGCTGCGCGACCCTGTGGTCACCGACTTCAACCTGATCTACCGTCGGGCCGATACGGCACCGGCGCTGCGCGAGGCGCTGAAGGCCGCGCGCTCGATCCATAAGGCCAGCTTATGATATTCGCGCTTCCACGCTATTGGTTGCGTCTGGAGATGGCGTAGGTTCTGGGCGTCGCCCGTATTTTCGCGGAGAGGAGCCGCCGCGGACGTATTGCTTCGCCGGTAAGGCGCAGGTCAGCCTGACCCTTACCGGCCGTCCGCAAAGACCATGTTTCCAGAGGAGGAGATTCCATCATGAAGCCCCTAGCCAAAGCCGCCCTGCTGGCCCTGGCCGTCACCCTGCCGGCGAGTTTCGCGCTGGCCGACGACGCCAAGACCGTGAAAACCGTTAATCCCGGCCAGTTGACGGTCGCCTACCGCACCGACGACCGGCCGGTCTCGTTCATCGATCCGCAAGGCAAGCCCGCGGGCTTCCTCGTCGAATTCTGCACCGCGGTCGCCGACAAGCTCGGCCTCAAGGTCCAGTATGTGGCAACCGATTTCGCCAGCATGGTGCCGGCGGTCCGCAACAACCGCTATGACACGGCCGCCTTCCAGACGCTGGTAACGCCCGAGCGCGAAAAGGTCGTCGATTTCACCAAGGCGGTCGGCTATTCGCAGGCGCGTCTCGTCTCGCGCAAGGATGCCGCGATCGACAAGGTCGACGGCGCCAAGGACAAGTCGGTCGCCATCACCCGCGGCAGCGCCCTGATCCCCAAGCTGCAGGACCTGGCGCCCGGTGTCGAGGTGCGCGAATTCCCGAACATTGCCGCCAGCCTCAACGCGCTGCTCGCCAAGCAGGTCGATGGCCTGTTTACCGGTCTGACCACCGCCACCCATCTGGTCGAACAGCACAAGGAGCTGACCGCATCCCAGATGGTGACGACCGGCGAGGCGGCCTTTCCGGTTTCCAAGGACAATCCGGAGCTGAAGGCGGCGCTCGATGACGCGATCACCGGCCTGATGAAGGACGGCACCTTCACCAAGATGTTCGTCAAATGGTACCCGGCCTCCGTGCGCATTCCCGACCAGCTCTACAGCGACTATCCGGGCATGCCGCAGCAGCCGGCCGAGAAGTAAGGACAGGTTGGCAGGATGTTCGAGGGACTGATCAGAATACAGCAGACTTTCTTCGATCCGGTGGAGATCGGACGGGTGATGCCGCAGCTCCTGCGCGTGGGATTGCCCAACACGATCCTGCTGGCGATCGTCGCCAGCATCATCGGCATCATTCTGGGCCTGCTGGTCGCCATGGGGCTGTCGTCACCGCGTCGCTGGCTGAAGGCGCCTTGCCGTGTTTATGTCGACATCCTGCGCGGTCTCCCGCACATCCTGACGATCTACATCATCGGACAGGGCCTGCCGCTGGCCGGTCTCGCCCTGTTCGGCAACAACACCTACGCCTATGCGGCGCTGGCGATCGGCCTGATCGAGAGCGGCTACATGGCGGAAATCTTCCGCGCCGGCCTGCAGAGTGTGGAGCGGGGGCAGATCGAGGCCTCGCGCTCGCTCGGCATGACGTCGATGCAGACCATGCGCTACGTCATCCTGCCGCAAGGCGTCCGTCGGGTGCTGCCGCCGCTGACCGGCCAGTTCATCCTGGTGATCAAGGGCACGGCGCTGGTCTTCCTGCTCGGCCTGACCTCCAGCCAGCGCGAGATCTTCTCGATCGCCCAGGATGCGGCGATCAACGATGCCAATCTCTCGCCGCTGATGGCCGCCGGCATTCTCTATCTGCTGCTGACCGTGCCGATGACCCATCTGGTCAATGCCTGGGAAAGGCGCATGGGCGTATCTTCGAGGAGGACCACCAGTGAAGACTGATCCGAAAGCGGCGGTCCGCTTCATCGACCTCAACAAGTCCTATGGTGCGGTTCATGTCCTGCACGACATCAATCTCGACGTGCCGGAAGCGACCACCACCTGTATCATCGGCCCGTCCGGCTCGGGCAAGTCGACCCTTTTGCGCTGCACGAACCTGCTGGAGCGCCCGGAAGCCGGCAAGATCATGATCGGCGACGAGGAGGCAACGGCCAGGGACACCAATATCGACAAGCTGCGCGAGCGCGTGGGCATGGTGTTTCAGCATTTCTGCCTGTTCAACCATCTCGACGTCATGGACAATGTGACGCTGGCGCTGCGCAAGGTGCGCAAGATGGGCAGGGCACAAGCCGAGGCGCTGGCCATGGAACAGCTCGATGCGGTGGGTCTGAAGGGTTTCGAACGCCGCCGACCGGCCGATCTTTCCGGCGGCCAACAGCAGCGCGTGGCGATTGCCCGCTCGCTGGCCATGCAGCCCGCCATCATGTTGTTCGACGAAGCGACCTCTGCGCTCGATCCCGAGCTGGTCAAGGGTGTTCTCGAACTGATGGGCGAGCTTGCCAAATCGGGCATGACGATGATCGTCGTCACCCACGAGATGCGGTTTGCCCGCGAAGTGGCGGGGCGCCTGGTGTTCATGGACAAGGGCCGGATCGTCGAGCAGGGACCGCCCGACGAGGTCTTCGACCAGCCGAAGAGCCCCCGTCTCCAGCATTTCCTCAATCAGGTTCTTTGACGCTCCGTCACGAAGGCAGACCGACATGACAGATGATCAAGACGCACCACGCGCAAGCGTGGCAGACATTCGCGCGCTTTTTTCCAGCCATTCGGTCTGGAGCTCCTGGCTCGAGGTCGAGGCCTGCCTGGCCGAGGTGCAGGCCGAACTCGGGCTGATCCCGCAAGAGGCGGCCGTCGAGATCCGGGCCAAGGCGAGCTTCGACCATCTCGACCACGTCGCGATCCTTGCCGATGTCCGCCGCACGCGCGCACCGATCGTGTCGCTGGTGCGGGTGCTGTCGGATGCCTGCGAGGGGGACGCCGGGAAATACGTCCACTGGGGTGCGACGACGCAGAACGTCATCCAGACGGGGTATGCCCTGCTGATGGCAAAGGCGCATGCCGCCTTCATGCTGCGCTTCGACGACACGCTTGCCATCCTCGCCGACATTGCCGAGGCGGAGGCTGCGACCGTGACGGTGGCGCGCACCAATATGCGCCAGGCCCTGCCGATCACCTTCGGCTTCAAGGTGGCCGGCTGGATCGAGGAATGGCTGCGCAATCGCGAGCGGCTGGAGCAGGCAGCCCCGCGGATCCTGCGCGCGCAATGGGGCGGCACGGTGGGTGCGATGCATGTGCTGGGCGAGGCCGGCCCGGAGGTCAACCGCCGTCTCGGCGAAAGGCTCGGGCTCGGCGTCTACGCCATCCCGTCGCGCGCCGGGCTCGACGGTTTTGCCGAATATGCCACCGTTCTGGCGCTGTTTGCCGGCACCAGCGGCAAGATTGCCCGCCATCTCTTCGCGCTGATGGCCGACGAGTTCGGCGAAGTTGCCGAAAGCCTCGGCGCCGATGTGATCGGCTCGTCGACCATGCCGCACAAGGTCAACCCGAAAACCTCGGTGAAGATCATCGCACTCGCCACCCGCATCCGCGCCCAGGCGCCGTTGGCGCTGGAGGCCATGCAGCCCTCCTTCGAGGGTGATGCCTCCTGCAATGCGGTGGTCAACGCCGTCGTGGAGGATCTGACGCCGCTTGCCTATGAACTGGTGGACGAAATGGCTTGGCTCACCGGTTCGCTCAGTCTCAGCCCCGACAGGATGCGGGAAAACCTCGAGATCGGCGGCGAATTCCTGGCGTCGGAAAACCTGATGATGCAGCTGGCACCGGCGATCGGCCGCACCAGGGCACATGACGTTGTCCACCATGCGGTGGCCGAAGCGGTCGACCAGGGTGCAGGCCTGGTAAACACCCTTTTGGCGCATGGCGATCTCTCCGGCGTGACGGAAGCGGACCTGCGCCGCGCCGCCGACCCGGCGCTCTACACAGGCCTCAGCGAGACGCTGGCGCGGGCGATGGCAAAGACTGCGCGCGAAACGCTGGCGGGGTGAGGGGCGACCCGGAATCGCCAGGGGCATCTGTCCGCGCAACGGCAAGGCCGGGGTCTTCGTGCTGGAATTTGAACGTGAAAGCCGCTATGTTCCGGGGCAGGAGAACGATGATGGCGAAGAAGACATCCAGGAGTTCCGACCTCGCCGCAAGCGTTGTCGTGCAGAACGGCGCAGTCAAGGCGACTGACGCCAATCAGAACTCTGCGGCCACTCAAAACGGCGACGCCATCGTGCCGCCCGCGAAGGTGGACGTCAAAGCCTTCATGAGAGAGCTGCTCGTGACCGACAAGGTCGCCATGGACTATCTCGGCAAATGAATGCCTCCGGCGAGCCTCTCTGGCTCGACCTGGAAGACGTCATTCAGATCAACATCCAGGCTGTGCGGGAAACCAACGAAACCCATCTCGTCCGGGATCGGGCCGCGCTTGAAAGCGGCACCGATCGGGCGCGCAACAGGTTCGGCTATGGCGAGAGCGATCTCTTCACCCTCGCCGCACATCTGGCCTGCGGTATTGGCAAGGCTCACGCCTTCGAGCAGGGCAACAAGCACGGCATGGGCGTCGATGCGCCTCATTCTGTTCGTCAACAGCATCGCGCTTCAGGTCACCGACGATCAGCTTTTACTCGGTGCCTGGATACTCGAGCGGACGATCGCGACGCAGGGCGAAGAGGAAGCCGAAGACGCGATGAAGGCGCTGCGCATATATCTGCGCGATCACCGCAGATTCAGGACGGTGGGCAGGCCAGGCTTGATCTGAAGCCGGTTCCGTCAACATGCGGGCCGGTGTGAGGATCGATTTTTTCGAGAAACTGCGAGTGGTACCGGGGGCATAGGCCTTAGGGCAATCTGCCGGCGACACGCGAGCGCATGCGCCAGATGGCGCCTTCGCGGCACGCGCTTTGCCACGTCCCTCGCACAATCCCCTATTGAGCGCCGCCGTCCCGCTCGCGCAACAACACGCCTTGACATCGAAGCCGTTCCCGATTTTGGTAAGATGTCAGACCAATTTCGGTCGGGTGTTTGAGCAGGGGAGGGGAGCCGGATGTCTGAGATCGCCGATCGCGATGCGCCGCTGATGTCCGCTCTGCAACCGCTCGACCGCGCCGGCCAGGTGACCCAGGCGCTGGCAAGCTTCATCTCGAGAGCCGAGCTGAAGGCCGGGGATCGGCTTCCGGCCGAACGCCAGCTGATGGATGCGCTCGGCGTCGGGCGCTCGACGATCCGTGAGGTCGTCGGCCGCTTCCAGGCGCTCGGCGTGATGGAGACGCGCAAGGGATCCGGCACCTATCTGCTGAAGCCCGTCAGCGTCGACACCGTTCATATGCCGCTCTCCTTCGAAAGCGGCAACCTGAAAGAAAACCTGCTGCAGTCGCTGGAGGTTCGCCGCGGGCTGGAGCTGGAGGTTTCGGTGCTCGCCGCCCGCCGCCGCACGGCGGAGGACCTTGTGACGATCGAGGCGGCACTCGACGAGATGGAGCGTGTGCACCAGCTGGAAGGGACCTCGGGCCCGCAGGACCGGGTGTTTCACCTGGCGATCTACGATGCGGCCCACAACCCGCTGTTTCGCCAGCTGCTCGAGCAGATGCGCGGAGTCTTCACCCAGTTCTTCGAAAATCCTGTCGACCGCAAGGATTTCGCCAAACGGTCCTATCCGTTTCACCGCACCCTGTTCAACGCGATCGCCGCTCAGGATACCGAGGCCGCCCGCCGCGAAACGCTCAAGATCCTCGACGTGGTCGAGGAAGACATCAAGGATATGGCTCCATGACCGACGGCCCGCTGCACGGCGCAACCCCGGGTGACGATCTCTTCGACGCCGCTTCGCTGATTTCGGCGCATGATGGCGCGCATGCCTTCGAGGCGGTGGTGCCGCCGATCGTGCAGACCTCGCTGTTCACCTTTTCCAGCTATGACGAGATGCTCTCGACCTATCGCGGCGAGAAGCTGCGGCCGGTCTATTCGCGCGGGCTGAACCCGACGGTGCGGATCTTCGAGGAGATGCTGGCCAAACTCGAAGGCGCGGAAGACGCGCTCGGTTTTGCCAGCGGCATGGGAGCGATCTCCGGTGCGGTGCTACCCTTCGTCGAACCCGGCGACCGGATCGTCGCCGTGCGCCATCTCTATCCCGACGCCTTTCGCCTGTTCGGCACGATCCTGAAGCGGATGAAGGTCGAGGTCACCTATGTCGACGGCCGCGACGAGGAGGCGATTGAAAAGGCCATGCCCGGCGCCAAGCTGTTCTATATGGAGAGCCCGACCAGCTGGACGATGGAGACCCACGACATCAAGGCGCTGGCTGCAATTGCCCGTCGTCATGGCGCCGTCTCGGTCATCGACAATTCCTGGGCAAGCCCGCTGTTCCAGCAGCCGATCCGGCTGGGTGTAGACCTCGTCGTGCACTCGGCCTCGAAATATCTGGGCGGTCATTCCGACGTCGTCGCCGGGGTCGTCGCCGGGCCCAAACATCTGGTCGACCGGCTGCGCGGCGAAAGCCTGCCCTATCTCGGCGCCAAGCTCTCGCCCTTCGACGCCTGGCTGCTGATCCGCGGTCTGCGCACCCTGCCGATCCGGATGAAGGCGCATGAGCGCTCGGCGCTGGAGATCGCCAAGCGGCTGGAGGCGCTGGATGTCGTCGCCGACGTCCAGCATCCCGGCCTCGGCAACCGGCTGCCGGCAGGCCTTACCGGCACATCGGGCCTGTTCTCCTTCATCTTCCGCGAGGGCGTCGATATCCGCGCCTTCTGCGATCGCCTGAGCCTGTTCAAGCTCGGCGTCAGCTGGGGCGGCCATGAAAGCCTGATCGTCCCGGGCGAAGTGGTGCTGCAGCAGAAGGCCCAGCCGAACTCGGCGCAGACCTTCGGCATCGACCCGCGCTCCATTCGTCTCCATGTTGGCCTCGAAGGCACCGAGGCCCTCTGGGCCGATATCGAGGAGGCGCTTGCTGCCGCGACCCCCTGAGCAGAGCCGACAAACCGGAACAAAAGCCACCAAACCTAAATAAAAGAGAGGGAACTGACATGAAAAAGACACTGATTACCGCGGCCTTCCTGGCAGCCGCCATGGCCGGCACCGCCTATGCAGACACGACGCTCAAACTGGTCGAGGTGATCACCAGCCCCGAGCGCACCGAAACGCTGAAGGCGATCGTCGGCACCTTCGAAAAGGCCAATCCCGGCACCCAAGTCGAGATCGTCTCGCTGCCCTGGGGCGAAGCCTTCCAGAAATTCGCCACCATGGTGTCTGCCGGGGATATTCCAGACGTGATGGAAATGCCCGACACCTGGCTGGCGCTGTATGCGAACAACGGCCTGGTCGAGAACCTCGAGCCCTATCTCGAAAAATGGGACGACACGTCGAACCTGACGGACAGGGCGCTGGAGCTCGGTCGCGCGGTCGACGACAAGGCCTATATGCTGCCCTACGGCTTCTATCTGAACGCCATGTTCTACAACAAGAAGCTGCTCGAGGAGGCTGGCGTCAAGGATGTGCCGGTGACGATGGACGACTTCCTCGAAGCGTCGAAGAAGATCTCCGCCTTGCCGGGCAAATACGGCTACTGCCTGCGCGGCGGCTCCGGCGGGCTGAACAGCTGGGTGGAGTTTGCTGCCAACATGGCCGGCTCCGACAAGTTCTTCAAAGAGGACGGCACCTCGACCTTCAATTCGGAAGGCTGGGAAAAGGGCATCGAATGGCTCGTCAACCTCTACAAGGAGGGCTATGCGCCGAAGGATGCGGTCAACTGGGGCTTCAACGAGACGGTTGCCGGCTTCTATTCCGGCACCTGCGCCTTCCTCAACCAGGATCCGGATGCGCTGATCGGCATTTCCTCGCGGATGAAGGCCGAGGATTTCGGCGTCACCACCTTCCCCAAGGGCCCGTCCGGCAAGACCTATCCGACGATCGGCTATGCCGGCTGGTCGATGATGTCGTCGTCGAAGGACAAGGATCTCGCCTGGAAGCTGATCACCACGCTGGAAGGCCGCGACGGCAATATCGAGTGGAACAAGAAGGTCGGCACGCTGCCGGCGCTGAAATCCGCCGAAAAGGACCCCTTCTATTCGAGCGACCAGTTCAAGGGCTGGTTCGCCGAACTGTCGGATCCGGATGTGCACCCGATCACCATGCCGACCTATCTGGAAGAGTTCGCCTATTTCAAGGATTCGCTGGTGATCAAGACCTCGCAGCAGGCGCTGCTCGGCGACATCACGCCGAAGGAACTGGCCGACCAGTGGGCTGACTACATGACCAAGGCCCAGCAGAAATATCTGGCGTCGAAGAAGTAGCAGCGGACAACAGGCCTGGCGGGGGCAAAGGCGACATGCCCCCTGCCTCCCGCCAGGTCGCGTCACGTCTTTCACTTTACCTGCCCGGCCATCGGCCGGTCTCAAGACCTGGATACAGCATGGCCACATACACCAAGGCGCGCCGGCGAAAGCCGTTCAAGCGATGGCTGACCGACGCCACCGAGCCCTATCTTTACAGCGCGCCGGCGTTGATCCTGATCATCGCCGTGATGCTGGTGCCGCTGGTGCTCGGCGTGTCCTATGCCTTTCGCGACATCCAGCTGCTCAACCCGTTTTCCGGCGGCTTTGTCGGCATGGAGCATTTTCGCGAACTCTCCCGCGACAGGGCCTTTTTCGGTGCGCTGACCAATACGCTCTGGTGGACCGGCGCCTCGGTCGGCCTGCAATTCGTCTTCGGGCTGATCCTGGCATTGCTGCTGGCCGAACCGTTCAAGGGCAGGGGCCTCGTCCAGGCGCTGGTCTTCCTGCCCTGGGCGGTGCCGACCTTCCTCACGGGCCTCAACTGGTCCTGGCTGCTCAATCCGGTGATCGGGCCGATCCCGCATTGGCTCTACGCGCTCGGCCTTATGGACGAGCCGCGCAATATCCTGTCCGACCCGCATCTGGCGATGTGGGGCCCGATCGCCGCCAATGTCTGGTGGGGCATTCCCTTCTTCGCCATCACGCTGCTGGCCGCCCTGCAGGCGATCCCGCGCGACCTCTATGAAGCCGCCGAGATCGATGGCGCCGGCCCGGTCCAGCGGTTCCTCTCGATCACGGTGCCTTTCCTGGCGCCGACGATCGCCATCACCGTTCTCTTGCGCACCGTGTGGATTGCCAATTTCGCCGACCTGATCGTCGTCATGACCAATGGCGGGCCGGCCGACCGCACCCAGATCGTCTCCAGCTATATCTTCACCATCGCTTTCAAGCGGCTCGACTTCGGCTACGCCTCGGCAGTCGCGCTGGTGCTTCTGGTGCTGCTGCTGATCTATTCGCTGCTGATCGTCGTGCTGCGCCAGACGCTGTTGAAAAAGGACTGACGGCCATGCGCATGCAAAAAATCACCCTCACTGTCCTGCACCGCCTGGCGATCCTCGTCTACATCGTCTTTTCCCTCTTTCCGCTCTACTGGATCCTGAAGGTCGCGGTGACACCGACCGACCTTCTCTATTCGGAAGGGGTCCGGATGTGGCCGAGCCATGCGACGCTCGAACACTTCTCCTTCGTGCTGCAGCACACGGCCTTTCCGACGCTCTTCATGAACAGCGTCATCGTCTCCGGCTCGACCGCAATCATCGTCACCGTGCTCGCCTCGCTCGCCGGTTACGCGCTGTCGCGGTTTGCCTTTCGCGGCAAGTTCCTGCTGATCGGCCTGCTGCTTGTCACCCAGATGTTTCCGCTGGTCATGCTGGTCGCGCCGATCTTCAAGATGCTGGCGCCGCTCGGCCTGACCAACAGCCTGACCGGGCTGGTCATCGTCTATTCGGCCTTCAATGTGCCGTTTGCCACCTTCCTGATGCAGTCCTTCTTCGACGGCATCCCGAAGGATCTCGAAGAGGCCGCAATGATCGACGGAGCGACGCAGTTCACGGCGTTCCGGCAGATCATCCTGCCGCTGACGCTGCCCGGCATCGCCGCCGGCCTCGGCTTTGTCTTCACCGCGGCCTGGAGCGAACTGCTCTTCGCGCTGATGCTGATCTCCAATTCGGACAAGGCGACCTTCCCGGTCGGGCTGCTCAGCTTCGTGTCGAAATTTTCCGTCGACTTCGGCCAGATGATGGCCGCCGGCTTTCTCGCCCTCATCCCCGCAGCAGCCTTCTTCCTGCTGATCCAGCGTTACCTCGTGCAGGGCCTCACGGCCGGCGCCGTCAAAGGTTGAAAGGACTTTAGCCCATGGCTTCCATCGCTATCGAAGGGGTTCGCAAGAGCTTCGGCAATGTCCCGGTCCTGCACGGCGTCGACCTCGACGTCCGGGACGGCGAATTCATCGTGCTGGTCGGCCCGTCCGGCTGCGGCAAGTCCACGCTGCTCAGAATGATCGCCGGGCTGGAGGATGTCAGCGACGGCACGATCCGGATCGGCGACCGGGCGGTCAACGATCTGGCGCCGAAGGACCGCGACATCGCCATGGTGTTCCAGTCCTACGCGCTCTATCCGCACATGAATGTTGCCAACAACATGAGTTACAGCCTCAGGCTCCGAAAGACCGCCAAGGAGAAGATCGGGCAAGCGGTGGAGGCTGCCGCCGGCAAGCTGGGGCTCGAGACCTTGCTTGCCCGTCGTCCGAAAGCGCTGTCCGGCGGTCAGCGGCAGCGCGTCGCCATGGGCCGCGCCATCGTGCGCCAGCCGAAGGCCTTCCTGTTCGACGAACCGCTGTCCAATCTCGACGCCCGTCTGCGCGAGCAGATGCGGGCCGAAATCAAGCGCATGCATGGCGATCTCGGCGCCACGTCGATCTACGTCACGCATGACCAGATCGAGGCGATGACACTGGCCGACCGGATCGTCGCCATGCATGGCGGTGTTGTGCAGCAGGTGGGCTCGCCGCTCGACCTCTATGACCGGCCGGCCAATCTCTTCGTTGCGGGTTTCATCGGTTCACCGGCGATGAATTTTCTCAAAGGCCGTTATCACGGCGCCGGGGAGAATTCCGAGATCACCCTGAACGGTGGCGGCCTGTCGGTGCCGGTCGGTGCACGCGACGGCATGGAAGAGGCGGGTGTGGCCACGATCGGCATCCGGCCCGAGCATCTGGCCCTCAATACGGACGGGCGTTACGGCGCAACCGTCGATCTGGTCGAGCCGACCGGCTTCGGCATCATCCTGCACCTGACCATGCAGGGGCAGGAGATCAAGGCCTTCACGCTGGACCGTTCCGCCCTCAATCCGGGCGCCAAGATCCGCTTCGACCTGCCGAAGGAACATCTGCACATTTTCGACGAGGCCGGCGATCGGGTCGAAGAGGCAGGCTGAGCGGCATGCCAAAAAAGGGTGGGCACGTGTTTCGCGCCCGGAATAGGTCCGGCAAAAACGCGTTCACCGGACCTATTCCAGCTTTTTGTTGTTGCGCATGTCCAGAGGGGAAAACCGCGACTGCGCCTTTCCTGGAAATGTTCTAGCCGCGTGCGGCAAGGCGGATCGCCAAGGCAATCAGCGAGAGGTCGGAGCCGCGCGGCCCGATCAGGGATACGCCAAACGGTGCGCCGCCGATCAGGCCGGCCGGCATCACCACCTGCGGCAAGCCGGCCATGCCGGCGACCGACAGCAGCGTCATCGCCGCGTGGCGAAAGTTTTCGAAGATCTCGGGCGGTGCATCGCGCCGGAAGGCCGCATCCGGCACCGCAGGCGCCACCAGCACCGAAAACGACCCGAGCAATCCCTCCATATGGCTGGTGAAGACCGTCTGCACCGCGTCTGCCTTCGCCACGTCTGCATCGGTGAGCGACATGGCAAAGGCGTAGCGGGCATCAAGCCCACCGCCGAGCGGCATGCCCGTCCGCGCGATCAGCGGCACGACGAAATGGCGCGCATCGGCGGCCTGCAGGGTGCGGAACGCCTGGTAGAGGCCATCGGGGCCGATCGCGCCGTAGACATTCGCCTCTGCCATCTCAAGCCCGGCAAAGGTCCGATCGAAGAGGGCGCGCTGGGACGGCCCCAGGCGTGCGGCCATGTCGGCTGCCAGCACAAGCCGCGGCGCGTCCGGCAACGGCGTCCGGTCCTCGCCGAGCAGCACGGCCGCGGTCTGCGCGAGGAGATCGCCGTCGCGGGTGAGAAAGCCGCAGGTATCGAAGCGCGCGGCAAGCTCCATGCAGCGATAGAGGGAGATGCGGCCATGGGTGGGGCGCAGGCCCCAGAGCCCGCAAAAGCTCGCCGGCGCCCGGATCGAACCGCCGGTGTCGGTGCCAAGCCCGATATCGGCAAGGCCGGCGGCCACGGCACTGGCCGAGCCGGACGAAGACCCGCCGGGAATGCGGTCGGGCGCTGCCGGATTGCGGGGCGTGCCGAAATGCGGATTGACGCCGTAGAGCGCCCAGGCGAGTTCGTCCGTATGGGTCTTGCCGACGAAGCGGGCGCCGGCGTCGAGCAGGGTCTGCACCGCCGGCGCGGTTTTGTCCTTGGTCCCGCTTGCCGCCAGAACCAGCGGACTGCCGCAACCCGTCGGATAGCCGGCGACGTCGAACAGATCCTTGACCGCCAGCGTGCAGCCGGCAAGCGGGCCGGTTTCGGCGCATCCGACGTCTGCTGCCGGATACGGCAGGAAGGCATCGACGGAGGGCAAATCAAGGGGTGCAGGCATGGCGTTCACGTGTAAGGCAATGAGGGATGACAAAGAAGAGACAGCGCCTATCGGTCACGCCGATCACCTGCGCGCACCTTTCCAGCTTTTAACCGGGTCGACAAGATGCCGGCGCATCCCCGTGCCAGGGCGCTTCTCAAGATCGCGCGCCTTCCGGATCTGCCCGCCGGACGGCCGCCAGGATGGCGCCCGTCAACGAGACCCCGCGCACTGCGGCCACCGGATGTCCCTATCCGGCGGCGTCTTTCGAAGCGTCTGCACTCGCCGGCTCAGTGTTTCAGCGAGCGCGGATCGAGCGCGTCGCGGATCGCGTCGCCCATATAGTTGACGCTGAGCACGGTGAGCGAGATGGCCAGCCCCGGCCACAGCACGCGCGATGGCGTTATCTGCAGGAAATTGGCGCCGTCGAACAGCAGGCGTCCCCAGGTCGGGAAGTCCGAGGGGAAGCCGAGGCCGAGAAAGGACAGCGAGGATTCGGTGATAATCGCCGAGGCGATGCCGAGCGTCGCCGAGACCATGATCGAAGAGAGCACATTGGGCAGGATGTGCTTCAGCACCACGCGGTATTGCCGCATGCCGCTCGACTTGGCCGCCATGATGAATTCCTGGCTCTTGACCGCCAGCACATCGCCGCGCACGATACGCGCCGTATGCATCCAGCTGGTGACCCCGATGACCGTCACGATCAGGATGAAGATGCCGGTGGACGGACCGAATGCCGAGCGCAGCGTGTCGCGAAACAGCATGATGATCACCAGCAGCAACGGCAGCAGCGGCAGCGCCAGAAAGAGATCGGTCAGGCGCATCAGCGGCCCGTCGAGACGACGGTAGTAGCCGGCGGTCACCCCCACCAGCGTGCCGAGGAAAAGCGCGATCAGCATCGCCACCATGCCGACGGCCAGCGAGATCTGCCCGCCGGCCATGACCTGGGCCAGCATGTCATGGCCCAGATTGTCGGTGCCGAAGGGATGGGCGAAAGTCGGCCCCTGGTTCTTGTCGCGGATATTGATCTTGTTGGCGTCGACCGTGTGGATCAGCGGCCCGAGATAGACCGCAGCGACGATGAAGACGAAGACGACAAGGCCGGCAACGCCGCCCGGATGCTTGGCAAATTGTTGCCACATGGCGCCGATCATCGAGCGGCGGCGCGGTGCGATTGCGGTGATGGCGGCGTCAGTCATAGCGGATCCTCGGGTCCAGGATGCCGTAGAGAACGTCGGCAATCAGATTGAACAGCACGATCAGGAAGGCGAAGATGAAGGTCAGCGTCTGCACCAGCGGCAGGTCGGCGCCCTGGATGGCGACGATCAGCAACTGGCCAAGCCCGTTCACCCGGAAGATCTGCTCGGTGATGATCGCGCCGGAAAAGATCGTCGGCACGCCGAGCGCGATCACCGTGACCACCGGTATCAGGCTGTTGCGGAGCACATGCACCAGAAGCACGGTCTTTTCCTTCACCCCCTTGGCGCGGGCGGTACGCACATAGTCCATGTGCAGGTTGTCGAGCATCGAGGCGCGGACGAAGCGGCTGATCTGCGAGGTGTTGTAGAGGGTCAGCACCAGTACTGGCAGGAACATCTGCCGCACCTGCGCGACGAAGCTCGACCAGTCATGCACGACCAGATTGGTGTCGTAGACCGAAGGAAACCAGTTGAGCTTGGCCGAGAAGATGACGATCAGCAGCACGCCGGTGAAGAAGGTCGGCACGGAATAGCCGATCATCGAGACGAAGGTGCCGATCTGGTCGAAGATCGAATACTGCTTGTAGGCCGAGACGACGCCGATCGGGATCGCCAGCAGCACGCCGAACAGATAGGAGAGGCCGACGACCCAGAGCGTCTGCGGCATGCGCTGGACGATCAGATCGACCACCGGGCTTCGGGTTGCCCAGGACAGCACGCGCAGCCGGTGCGGATCGCCGATCGCGATACCGGTCATGTCCTGCAGGACATTGAGCGGCTCATTGATGAAGAATTGCTGCAGCCACAGCAGATAGCGGATGAAGAAGGGCTGATCGAGACCCATGGCGCTGCGGATCTGTTCGCGAACCTCGGGCGGTATCGTCAGGGGAAGGTCGCCCAGCGGATCGCTCGGGGCGAGATCCAGAAGCGCAAAGATGATGAAACTGATGAACAGCAGGGTCGGGATTGCAAACAGCAATCGCCGCAGGGTGTAGGTGAACATTTAGGGCACTCTCCAGACCGTCTCGGAAGTCTGCGATGCCGGCCCCGCAATGTGACGGGGCCGGCAAAGGCATTACTTCTTGCGCGACCAGTCCGCGACATTCCAGAGTTCGCTGTCCCAGGCGTTCATCTTGACGCCTTCGAGCGTGTTGTTGACCGCCGACAGCTGGCCGCGATGGATAAGCGGCAGCTGGGCGAATTCGGTGGTCAGCATGTCGTTGAGCTGCTTGGCAATCTTGGCGCGTTCTTCAAGATTGGCGGTCTTGCTGAGGGTCTTGACCAGCTCGTCGTATTTGGGGTTGCAGTAGCGCGGTTCGTTCTCACCCTGCCAGCCGTTTTCCGGGGTCGGGATCTTGTTGCACATCCAGCCGGCCAGATATTTTTCCGGATCCGTGCCGTCGAAATTGTTGGTGTACATCTGCACGTCGGCCATGAACTTCTGGAAGGTGTCCGGCGAGGACGGGTCGCCGCCGAAGAAGACGTTGGCCGAGATGTTACGCAGTTCGGTCTGGACGCCGATCTGGTTCCACCAGTCCTTGATCAGCGCCTGCGAGCCCTGGCGCACGGAATTGGTCGAGGTCTGGAACAGCACCGACAGCTTGACGCCGTCCTTTTCGCGCACGCCGTCGCCGCCCATCTTCCAGCCGTCGTCGTCGAGCAGCTTGTTGGCGCCGTCGATGTCCTGCTTCAGGCACCAGTCGTCATTGGCATGCGACGCGTAGGCGTCCGGGGCCGGTACGATGTCGCAGGTCGGCTTGCCCGCTTCGCCATAGCCCGCTTCAACCAGGATTTCACGGTCGATGGCAAGCGACAGGGCCTTGGCGACGGCCGGGTCGGTCAGGAAGGGGTGCGGGCCGGCAGCCTTGGTCGAGCGCTTGTCGCCCTGCGCGGGATCGACGGCGAAATGGTTGAGGTCGATACGTTCGACCTGGGTGCCGAAGGCGGTGACCAGGTGGCCCTTGCCCGACTGCATCATCTGTTGGAGCACTTCCGGCTCGACCTGCATGTTCCAGGCATAGTCGAATTCGCCGGTTTCCAGCACCGAACGGGCCGCCGAGGCTGCGTCGCCGCCGCCCTTCAGGGTGACGGACGCAAAGGCCGGCTTGGCCGGATCACGATAATTCTCGTTGGCGGTGAAGGTCACCACGTCGTTGGGCTTGAATTCCTTGACGACGAAGGGGCCGGTGCCGACCGGATGGAAATTGGCCTCGGTGCATTCCGGCGCCTTGATCCCCATGCAGTCGGCGAACTGCTTTTCCTGGATCAGCGGCGACTGGGCGCCGACAAAGGCGCTGTAGGGATAGGGTTTCGGCTCGGTAAACGAGATCTTGATCGTGCTGTCGTCGACAGCCTCGACATTGGAGACGCCTTCATAATAGGCGCCCTGGGCGCAGCCGCCGTCCGGCGCCGTGCAGTATTTCCATGTGAACACCGCATCCTTGGCGGTGACCGGCGTGCCGTCGGACCATTTCAGGCCGTCCTTCAGCTTCCAGGTCATGCTCTTCAGGTCTTCCGCGACGCCGCCATTCTCGACGGTCGGGATTTCCGCTGCCAGCATCGGCACAAGCTCGCCGGTCTCGTCATAGCGGGCCAGAGGCTCGATCACCATGGACGAGGCATACACTTCCTTGGTGCCGCCGGAGAGGTAGGGGTTCATCGTCGAGGCGGCCTGCCAGAAGATGATCTTCAGGTCGCCGTCCGTGCCGCGGTCCGCCATGGCCGGAGCGGCCGCGAGACTGAGCGCTGCGGCCGATGCGGCCAGCAGAAGTCTGGATTTCGTCATTATGCTATTCCCCGATTATTATTGGTTGGGTGTCATGCGTCATTGCCACATGCCGAAGCGAACCTATCGCTCGTTCGGGATGAATTTCAACCGCTAACTACATTATTTTGCTTGGAAATTTCGAACATCGCCGATCCTTGGAGACAAGCGCTCCCACCCTTCCGACAGGGTCGGAATTCGATGCATTGATCAAAATTTAGGCCATCTAAGCATGAGGCTATTTTTCGTTCAAGCCTGAAATTTGCGGCTTGCAAAAGCGCCGTCGACAAGCACAGTATCTGCCCAAACTCGTGGGAACGCATAGCGCAAAAGGTTATATTTCATGCCGATCATCAACCGTGCCAGTGAACTCCAGCCGGAAGTGGCGGGCTGGCGCCGATACCTCCACCAGAACCCCGAATTGCTCTACGACGTGCACAACACGGCGGCGTTCGTCACCGAGAAGCTGAAAGCGTTCGGCTGCGATACGGTGGAGACTGGACTGGGGCGCACGGGCGTCGTCGGACTGATCAAGGGCAACAAGGGCGACGGGCCGGTCATCGGTTTTCGCGCCGACATGGACGCATTGCCGATCGACGAGGAAAGCGGCGTGGAATGGGGGTCGCAGACACCCGGCAAGATGCATGCCTGCGGCCATGACGGGCATACCGCCATGTTGCTCGGCGCTGCCAAATATCTCGCCGAAACCCGCAATTTCGCAGGCACCATCGCGGTGATCTTCCAGCCGGCCGAAGAAGGCGGCGGCGGTGCGCTGGAGATGATCCAGGACGGCATGATGGACAAGTTCGCCATCTCGCAGGTCTATGGCATGCACAATCACCCGGGCATGCCGGTCGGCGCCTTCGGCACCCGTGCGGGCCCGCTGATGGCGGCAGCCGACGAGTTTCAGATCGTCATTCGCGGCCGCAGCGGCCATGCGGCCCAGCCGCACAAGTCGGTCGATCCGGTGCTGGTCTCGGCGCACGTGATCGTCGGCCTGCAGGCGATTGCCGCGCGCGAAGCCGATCCGCTGCAGTCCGTCGTCGTCACGGTCGCCAATATCCATGGCGGCAAGGCGTTCAACGTGATTCCCGACACTGTCACGCTCGGCGGTACGGTGCGCACACTGCTGCCCGAGCTTCGCGACATGGCGGAAAAGCGGATCCAGGACATCGCGACAGGCATTGCCGCCGCCTTCGGGGCCTCGGCCGAAGTGGTCTATGACCGCGGTTATCCGGTGACGGTCAACCACGAGGCGGAAACGGATTTCGCGCTGGAAATCCTGCGCAAGGTCTCCGGCGACAAGGCCGTCTCCGACGCCTTCCCGCCGGCCATGGGCGCGGAGGATTTCTCCTACATGCTGGAAAGCCGCCCGGGCGCCTTCGTCTTCATCGGCAATGGCGACACCGCCAATCTGCACAACTCGAAATACGACTTCAACGACGAGGCCATTCCCTACGGCATCAGCTACTGGGTGACGCTGGCCGAAACGGCGCTTGCGGCCTGATATCGGCGTTTGGGCGAAGGCTGGAAATGGCGGGGAGCCGGCGTTCCCAGCGGATCGGACGAGAGGGTAAGGCAGACATGACGAACACGGTCGAAGACACGATGACGACAATTGCAACTGCGGAACCGGTGCTGCAGGTCGAGGGCCTCACCACCTCGTTTCGGGTGGGCGGCACGTGGCGCAAGGTCGTGCGCGATATGAGCTTTTCCGTCGCGCCGCGTGAAACGGTGGCGATCGTTGGTGAAAGCGGGTCGGGCAAGAGCGTCACCTCGCTGTCGATCATGCGGCTGCTGCCGAAATATTCGAGCCGGATCGAGGGATCGGTCCGGCTTGGAGGCCGCGATCTGCTGGCACTGTCCGACGAGGAGATGCGCAAGGTGCGCGGCAACGACATCTCGATGATCTTCCAGGAGCCGATGACATCGCTGAACCCGATCTTTCCGATCGGCAAGCAGATCTCTGAAGCCATCCTGTGCCATCGCGACGTGTCGAAGGCCGAGGCCAAGCGCGAGGTCCTGCAACTGTTGGACAAGGTGCGCATTCCCAATGCGATGAACCGGTTCGACGAATTTCCGCACCAGTTTTCCGGCGGCATGCGCCAGCGTGTGATGATCGCCATGGCGCTCGCCTCGCGGCCGAAGCTGCTGATCGCCGACGAGCCGACGACGGCGCTGGACGTCACCATCCAGGGCCAGATTCTCGACCTGATCAAGGAATTGCAGGACGAGGAAGGGATGGCAGTGCTGTTCATCACCCACGACATGGGCGTGGTGGCCGAAGTCTCCGACCGGACGATCGTGATGTTCCGCGGCGATGCGGTGGAGACCGGCACGACCGATGACATCTTCCATCGTGGCAACCATCCCTATACCCGCGCGCTGCTGTCGGCCGTGCCGCGGCTCGGCTCGATGAATGGCCGCGAGAATCCGGCCAGCTTTCCGATTATCGACATCGCCAGCGGCGCCTTGACCCGTGCCGAGGAAGAGGGTCCCGATCCGGCGCCGCACGACCAGCCGGTACTGTCGGTGCAGAACCTTGTGACCCGGTTCGATATCCGCTCCGGCCTGTTTTCACGCCGGACCGGGGCCGTCCACGCGGTGGAGAACGTGTCGTTTTCGGTGAAGCCGGGGGAAACGCTGTCGCTGGTGGGCGAGAGCGGCTGCGGCAAGTCGACCACCGGGCGCTCGATCACCCGCCTGGTCGAGCCGACATCGGGCACTATCGAGGTGGACGGCTATAATGTGCGCCAGCTCGATCCCGCGACGCTGCGCAAGATGCGGCGCACCATCCAGATGGTGTTCCAGGACCCCTTTGCCAGCCTCGACCCGCGCATGACGGCGGGCCGCGCGGTGATGGAACCGTTCATCGAGCACAAGCTCGGCAGCACGGCCAGGGCGCGCGACAAGGCCGCCGACCTGTTCGAGCGCGTCGGCCTTTCGGCCGAGATGATGGACCGCTATCCGCACGAATTCTCCGGCGGCCAGCGCCAGCGCATCGCGATCGCCCGCTCGCTGATGCTCGACCCGAAGGTGATCATCGCCGACGAGGCGGTGTCGGCGCTCGACGTGTCGATCAAGGCGCAGGTGTGCAACCTGCTGCTCGACCTGCAGAAGGATTTCAACCTCGCTTACCTGTTCATTTCCCATGACATGGCCGTGGTCGAGCGGGTCAGTCACCGGGTCGCGGTGATGTATCTGGGCGAGATCGTCGAGATCGGCCCGCGCCAAGCGGTGTTTGAAAACCCGCAGCATCCCTATACGAAAAAGCTGATGTCGGCCGTGCCCGTACCGGACCCGGCGCGCCGCAGCCTGCGTCGCGACCTGATGACCGACGAAATCCTCAGTCCCGTGCGCCCCGCCGGCTATGTCCCGCCGCAGCGACAGTATCGTGAGGTTTCGGAAGGGCACCTGGTGCAGGTGGAGTAGAGCGTCCCGCCGTCGTTCGTCTTAACCGGCTGGTGACGCGCTATCCATCGCCGAGCCCTGCAGCCGGCATTGACATTGGCTAGGCAGGATCGCGACAGACGGTCCAACGGGATTGGCCGGGCGGGCTTCTCCGCGGCCTCGTCGTTACTGGGTGGCGCCCACCTGTTTTTCCATGGCTTCAAGCGCCTTGGAAAAACCGCTCAGCGACAAGTCGATCGGCACCTTGTTGCCCTCGGGCGTGGTGACGATCACCTGGGCCTTTGCCTTTTCCTTCATGGCCGCGATCATTCCCGGCTCGACCGTCTCTTCGATCAGGCAGCCCTGCTGGGTGCAGCGATCAACGCTCAGATCTGTCCGGTAAGCGTCCTCGATCGTCAGTTCTACCTTGTCCTGAACGGCGATGCCGAGCGGCACGGCCATCTGCATGGCGATTCCCTTGGTTGCCGCCGGCGCGAGGCTCATCACGAGAATAACCTGGCTCTTGTCGCCGGTTATGGTGCTGGCCGAGATCTGGCACATCCGGTTTCCCGCTACGGTCTCGCAGGACATCTCCCAGGCACTGTCTGTCGCTGCCTTCACCTTGTCATCGGCAGGCTTGGCCGCCTGGGCCGGTGCCTCCGTCTCGGCCGGCTTTGGAGCGGACCGCGTTCCACCGCCGGTAGACGGAATAATGCCATTCTGGTCGGTGGTCGGATCGCTCAAGATCGGCGCTCCGGTGGTCGAGCGCGAAGCCGGTGTTGAAAACAGGGGGGCGGTCGATTGCGCCAGCGCCCAGGTGTTTGGGACAAGAATAGTCGCGCAGAGAAGGGCTGCAAAACCTGCAGCCTTTGTCGTATCGTTCATTGTATTTCCCCGATTTGGCTAGAAGCGCGCGACCACAATTTTTATATAGCGTAGCGCATTTTCCTGATTGCATAAAATTTGAAAATTCGTTTACTTCCACATTACCTGCATGAGCGAGGATGATGGAATGAAAAAGCCTGCACGACACCTGATGGCCGCCGCCATAACTTCATTCCTCCTCACGGCATTGCCTTTCGAGGCTTTCGCCCAGGCTTATGTCAACCAGGCAGCACCGACCGCCTCCTACAACCCGGCTTACCTGCAGCAGGTGCCGCCGGGCGCCAAGCCCATGGCTCCGCGTCGGCAGGTTATCCGGCCGAAAACGCAGGCGACGGCCGAGCGTCCGGCCGTGCTCCCCGCGAGCGGTAAGCCTTCGCTTGCACATATTTACCCCTCCGTCGGGACCGGCTCGACCGCGATAGTGCGTCCGACATCGCCCGATTGGCCGACGGTCGGCCGCGGAACTGTGACGAGATAGCCACAAGACCTGTCAGAATTAACCAATAGACCGGAATCCGCCTCTTTAAATATCAAAACTACAGATCGCCCCAAAAATGAGACTGCTCATTCCCTAAAACTTGATGCTAGTGGTTTCTCGCCCGTAGGAAATAATAGGGAAATATCGTTCGGGCAGGAATTACATATTTCAAGTATGCCACCGCATGGAGAAAGCCTCTCCAGGCGAAGCTAAACCCTGTTCTTCTTGTGAAAGAATATTGGGCGGTGGTGTGACTCGGGGGCAAGATGAATTTGAAGATTGCGTTACTTCTGACGCTTAGTACAGCTCTTGCGAGCTGTCAAAGCGGGCAGCAACTTGATACGCCTGCGGCCACGCTATCTGCGCCGACAAAGACAACGGCCAAGGTTCGCCAGATGCCCTCGCCGCAGATACCTATCGATGTCGCCGTCTATGATTTTCCGGACCTTACGGGCCAGGCAAAGCCGAACGAGAGTTTTGCCGAATACAGCCGCGCCGTCACGCAAGGCGGTAGCGCCATCCTGATCGACGTGCTCAAGCGAACCGGCAACGGGCAGTGGTTCCGCGTGGTCGAGCGTGGCGGGCTGAAGAATCTTGTGCAGGAGCGTACCCTGATCGAGAACACCCAGCGCTCCTACGGCCGTGCGAGTGGCCTGCCGCCTGTGCGCTTTGCCGGATTGCTGCTGGAAGGCGGCATTATCGGCTACGACTCCAATGAAGTAACCGGCGGGGCTGGCGCCAAATATCTCGGCATCGGCGGCGACGTCCAGTATCGCTCCGATGTGGTGACCGTCAATCTGCGTGCCGTCAGCGTGCAGACAGGCGAAGTGCTGGCCTCGACCACCACCACCAAGCAGATCTATTCGGTCCAGGTTCGCGGGGGAGCCTACAAGTTCATCGACTCCGATTCGCTGCTGGAGATCGAACTCGGCCAGTCGCGCAACGACCCGACCTCGCTTGCCGTGCGGGAAGGGATCGAGCTCGCGGTCTATTCGCTGGCGGTGCAGGGCGTGAAGCAGGGTCTGTGGCATCTGAAAGACCCATCGAGCGAGTCGGGTTTCGTCAGTGATTTCGAGACATCCTATAGTGGGAAGCAAGTTCCTCGGTTCTGACGTCGCTTGAATAGATAAATTATGTAAAAATGCAGGGTCGGCGTCGATGATGTCGGCCTTTCTGCATTTTATATTCAAAGTACAGTCCCATTTTTGGGTATATATGCGTTTGTCAATTAACCTTTACTTAATAAATCTATAAGGATGTCTTGCTTGGCTACAGCGGCGGTGGCATTTAAGCATTCGTTAAGAATGAAATTCAGGATTGGCACCCGTAGAGCGTGCAGTCCCAAGGAGGGTAAAGTCATGGCATTTCCGAGCAGAAAAATGACGCTTCTAGCAGGGGTCGCCCTGTCGGCGATCGCCGGCACCGCCGTCGCGCAGGAAGCAAACACCGGCTATATCGGTCAACGTGACCGCAGCAACTTCGCCTACCTGTCTCAGGACGGCAGCAATGACGGCTTCATCTACCAGTACGGACAGCGCAACGTCTTCCTGCCTATCGCCAATGGCGGACCGGGCGATGCGCAGAGCGGCTCGAACATTCTCGGCGTAGAGCAGCTCGGCACCGAAAACTTCGTCGGCGGCGACTTCCTGCAGTCCGGCAACAACACCGGCGCCATCGGCCAGTTCGGCACGCACAATGTGGTCAACCGCTTTCTGCAGACCGGCTCCAACCGCGGTGCCGTCTTCCAGGGCGGTTACAACAACCTGGCGCAGAACGTTCAGGACAGCGGCACCAACGACACGGGCATCGTCCAGCTGAACACCGACGAAAATGCAGCCGGCAACTTCGCCGCCAGCACCCAGACGGCCAGCGAGGGTGCGGTTTCCGGCACGCTGCAGGTCGGCTCCGGAAATGGCGCGATCACGGCGCAGTCGGGTGCCACCGACTCGCGTGCCATCACGCTTCAGAGCGGAACCGGGAATGGCGCCTATACCGGCCAGACGAATGTGGCGGACAGCGCTAGTGGCATCGTCCAGACCGGCAAGGGCAATACCGCTGCCAGCGGCCAGCTTTCCTCCGTCGATGCGAGCTCGCTCATCCTGCAGGATGGCAAGAACAACAATGCCATTAACGCGCAGACCAACGTAGCCGGTGCTTCTGAAACGACGGTCCAGACAGGCAACGAGAACGAAGCCGCAAGCGTGCAGACCCTTGTGGCGAACTCTTCCGCGGCGATCGCCCAGGACGGCAACGACAACGAAGCGGCGAGTGCGCAGGCTTTCGTCTTCGGTTCGTCGACGGCGACGGTTCAGGACGGCAACAAGAATACAGCAGGCAACGGGCAGACCTTCGTCGCCGGTTCTTCGGCGGTCATCGGTCAGACCGGCAACAACAATGATGCCGCCAATGCGCAGACCCTTGTCCAGGGTTCGTCGGCAGCGATCGTTCAGTCAGGCAACAAGAACAACGCTGGCAACGTCCAGGGTCTCGTCGCCGAGTCCTCGGCCGCTATCGGCCAGATCGGCAGGGAGAACAGCGCAGCCAACGCTCAGACGCTCGTCGGTGACGCCTCCGCTGCAATCCTTCAGGGGGGCGACGGAAACGAGGCTGCCAACGTACAGGCAGGGCTGACGGAAAGCGACGCTGCCATCCTCCAGCTTGGTAGTGACAACATCGCCGCCAATGCCCAGACGGGCGGGCTTCGCAAGACGGCTCGCATCATCCAGGGCGGCGTTGGCAACACGGCGACCAACCTGCAGTCCAACGGTGAGGGCAATGCGGCAGCGGCTCTGCAGCTGGGTAGCAGCAACACCGGGCTCAACGTTCAGGCGGAGGGTGTGGCAAACGCTTCCGGTATCGCCCAGTTCGGCTCCGACAACGGCGCTGCCAACCTTCAGTCCGGGGGCTCTGATGCAACCGCCGCGATCGCCCAGTTCGGCAACGGCAACGTCGCGCTCAACACCCAGGTCGATGTCGACCCGACCGCGGCCGGGATCCTGCAGATCGGCTCCGGCAACGGTGCTGCCAACGCCCAGACGGATGTGATCGGTTCGAACGCCGGCATCGCCCAGTTCGGCTCGGCCAACATGGCGCTGAACACCCAGGAGAGCGGCAGTGACCTGACTGGTCTGATCGTCCAGGGCGGTACCGGCAACAATGCCTTCAACCTGCAGAACGGCGTGATGGATACCACGGCCTTTATCGGTCAGTTCGGTTCCGGCAACACGGCTGGCAACATCCAGCAGGAGAAGAGCTCGGGCGTTACCGCCGCCATCTTGCAGGTCGGCACCGGCAACACCGCGCTCAACACGCAGGGTGAGCGCCAGACTGTGAGCCGCGCGGTGCCGGGCTACAATCTGACGACCAACATCTCGATGCCGAAATACTTCATCGGTGGCTCAGGCTCCACTGGTCCGTTCCTGACTGGCCTCATAGCCGACGAAGGGTTGGCGTCCGGGACGGGCTCTGCCCCGGCGGTCGATTCCATTGCGGTTGCCGCGCAGTTCGGTAACGACAACGCCGCAGTGAACAGCCAGGTCGGCCAGCTCATCGTGCCGGAAGTGGTCCACGTGACACAGACCGGAACGGTTTATGCGCCGAAGTATGAAGGTGGCGCTGGGATCAAGATCGGACGTTTTGTTGACAGCCCCTACACCTACTCTCAAGGCTCAACGGACGTCACACTTCTTGACGCCGACGTGACCAACCCGCTCGGCGAAGTCACCATTCCGACAGTGGCCTCCGCAGCAGGCATTGTTCAGGTCGGCGACGAGAATGCCGCCTTCAACTTCCAGACCGTTGCTGCCGCCTCGCTCGCCGCAACCGTCCAGATCGGCGATCATAACTTCTCGTCCAACAGCCAGACCGGAACGATCGGTGTCCTTGCCGGCACCGTGCAGAACGGCAGCAACAATGGTGCGATAACGACCCAGACGCTGGCGGTCGCTTCGGCAGCCGCCACAGTCCAGAACGGCGACCGCAACTTTGCCGGCACCACCCAGGTGGCGAGCCTCGGCAACCTTTCGCTGATCGTCCAGGACGGCGATTACAACGCGGCCCTGGTCAACCAGTCCAACTCGTCAGGCAACACCTCGGCGATCCTGCAGCACGCAAGTCACAGCATCGCGCTGATCGACCAGGGCGGCAGCGGCAACAGCTCGGCGGTCGTCCAGACCGGCGCCTACTCCAACGCCTGGGTCAGCCAGACGGGTAGCGCGTCGAACTCGGCGATCATCCAGTACGGCTCCGGCTCCAGCGATGCCGACCGCAACTACGCGGTCGTCAGCCAGTCCGGCGCCGGCCAGAACTCTCTGGTCGTGCAGCAGGGCCGGGCCAACGTCGCCTTCGTCGCTCAGAAGTGACAGGGACGGGCGGGGCGCTTGAACACGCGTCCCGCCTTCCACACAAGGGCCTATCCGATGGCGCCGCAGATCGTGTTGCTCCTTGTCGCTTTCTCTCTAGCCGGCCATGCTGGTCTGGCCGAGGCCGATGATCAGGATGCGACAAGAATCTACGGCATCCCATCGGGCAGTCAGGTTGAAGACTGCGGCATCGAGATTGCCGAAGGGGCGCTCACCCGCCTTTCGCCTTTTCTCGATGCGGCAGACAACCTGCAAGGCTCTTATCGCCTGATGGTCATCACGTGGACGTCGGGCTCTGTCGCGGAAACGCGCCAGGAAAACCGGATCGATGCAGGCGAGCTGAAAGCCAGCAACCTGTTCATCGACCACCCGGACCGGCTTCGTGTGACCCTTGAGGTCTGGACGGAACAGGGCGCCACGGTTTGCCTTCTCGAGCATCAGCTTTCGCTCGGGAAGCAGGCCACGGATATCTGAGAAACCAGGAGTGACGAACATGACGGCATTCAAGACATACCGTACCCTGCATGGGCTGGCCGTCGGCATCGCCCTTGCCGCAGCGACGACCGCCGCCACGACGGCCAAGGCTGAAGATCTGCTCGTCCAGGACTATCAGACCGATGCGGCGGCCGTCGGCGCGCTGATGCAGCCGATCCAGCCTTTTCTGGGAGGCGCCCAGGGGTCGACCACTTCGATCATCCAGCTCGGAAGCGCCAACAACGCGGCGGTCAATATCGCCGGCAATGGCAGTCTCGCCCTGATACAGCAGGCCGGCGACAACAACCGTGCGATCCAGTCGATCGAGGGCAGCAGCTCGGCGCTGCTGCTTGCCCAAGGCGGGCGCAACAATTCCGTCGTGCAGGCTGCCAAGGGCAATAATGATTTCCAGCTGGTCGGCGTGTCCGGCTCCGACAACCAGGTTGCCTATGTACAGGTTGGCGACAATCTGGCTGGCGCGCTCGATGTGCGCGACTCCACCAATTCCACCGTGCTGGCGTTCCAGACGCCGCAAAGTGGAAGCTACATGATGCCGACCGGGCTGCGTGGCCTCGACAACAAGGTTGTCGTCGTGGTGCCCGGCCGAATGTATGTCCTGCCCAAACGCTAGAATTGAATGAGGATCTTCGCCATGAAACTGATGATTACCGTGCTTGCCGTCGCGGCTCTCTTTGCCGCTGCCGGCAGCAGCTTCGCCTCAGAACTCGTCTACCGCCCTGTCAACCCGTCGCTCGGCGGCGATCCGCTGAACGGCAGCTGGCTGCTGTCCCAGGCGAGCGCCCAGGGGGCGGGTGCCAGCGGCGATTCCGGCTTCTCGATCGATTTCCCGGACTTTGGCGGCGTCGATCAGCCGGCGACCGATCCCACCGACCTTCCGGACGTCGACACCAGCACCGGCGGCTGATCCGGCCGGCTCACGGAAAAGGGGCCGTTTAACAGCCCCTTCTTCGCAGCTCTGAAGAGATGCACTCAACGCTGGCGGATGATCGCCACGTTGCCCGTGCCCTGCTGGCTGATGAAAGCCTGGTGCCCGACACCCGTCTGCTGGATGGTGGCGGCATTCATGTAGCCGACCTGCTGGATGAAGCCGACATTGCCTGTGCCGGTTTGCTCGATCGACGCCGTGTTGAACTCGCCGCTCTGATAGACAAGCGAGAGATTGCCGACCAGCGAACTGCTGTTGACGGCCGGACGTGCGGCATCCAGGACCTTCATCGATGGTGTAAAGATGTCGGCAGTGCTGATCGCGGCCGAAGCGGTGCCCGATGCCTGTGGTACAAAGGCAAGCGACATTGCCGAGGGGCCGGCGCTGGCAGATGCAGCAAAGAACATTCCGACCGCAAAAGAGATGTAAGCAGCATTTTTATTGTACATTGTTGTACTCCCCGTTCCGTTGTGGGGAAACAATGCCATTCAGCGATTAAGATATACGTCACTGAAGATGGTATTCGAAATGTTTAAAAGCGCGAAGAATGCGAATATATGATTTAACTGCTTGTAAACCCTGCTGCGGCCGTGCTGGACAATGTCAGTTCTGCTCGGCAATGCGCCATTGCTGATCGAAGGCACGGTCGATAATGGCCAGCTTTTCCATCTGCTGGGCAATAAAGCCATCGACGAATTCCGCCGAGACCCAGATGGTCGAACGTCCTTTGGCGCCTTCCCATCCCAGGATGCCGGACGCTTCGCCCTCACTGATCTTGCGGGCGGAGTGGGAGCGCGACAGCCGGAAGCCTGTGACCACTTCCTGAATCGATCGCAGGCGGGTGTGATATCGTGCGCGCCGTTCGTCGTGTCGATCGATCGAGAGGATGAGCCGCTCCATGATAAGAAAGCCGCTATTGATCGACATGAAATGCGCGATCGGCGCGGCCGGTTCGCGAATGAGCGCGCTCTGTAGCAAGCCTTCCGCAACCATGGGCTGAAAGTGAGACAGCCTGTTATGCGCGCGGCTGTGCGCGCAGCGTCCACCATCATCCAGCCTGTCGAGGGTCGCGAGATGGATCTCGACCCAGAGCCGGAAAGCCTCGATCGTCGAGGCCGTGGGTACCAGCACCCGGATGCGCTTGTCGCGACGGTGCGGTCTCTGGGTGAGGATGCCGTATTGCAGCATTTCGCCGAGAAATGCGGCCGCCGTATTTCGGCTGGTCACGCGATGCTGCTGTATGACCTCGAGAAAGTTTGCCGCATTGAACTCATCCTGGCGGTTCTGATTGCAAAGCTGGAAATAGAGCGATAACCCGACATGCCCCATCAGCCATCGGTGCTGGGTGGCAAAAACACCTGCAAAGCGTGGATCTTGCTCATTGACCGATAACAGCGCAGCGGATTGTTGCTGTATGGCAACCAACGGTATGCGTTTACCTATCTTCGCTGAAATCTCGATATTCATCGTAGATCAATTCGGTAGAAAACTCAGAAGAGAATTGTTTGATGCTTTTCAGCGAATTTGAGAAGTGATCGAAACGTTTTTCGATAACGACCTGGCGCGGCATTCAGGGAAATAAAATCTCAAGCAACATAGCCTCCCTATGTTTGAAATTTATTTCATGGATATAAGTGAGATAGTAAATATGAGGCAACTACATTATTCGTCGCGCGAGTGGCTTTTTTTGTAACACTTTCTAGGTGCAAGGCGACAATATATCAAAATGATGACGGTGCCGCCTTGCAGATTTGTATCGTTGACTGTCGGTTCAATTTTACCAAGAGTCCCATAAGACTTTCCATTACGGGTCGCAAAACGAACTATGATTGTTCCAGTCTCGCTAAGCTTGGTCTGCCTCGGCGGTTCAGTTCAGTTCGGTTTGGTGGCTGCGCCGCTGGACTGACAAACCAGGTTGGCCTGATATATGTCTCTCCGGCATGCCATGGGCATTGCTTCCTCAGGCGCTTATTCGAAGTTCGGCTCGCCTGCCTCTGGACCGCAAGGAAGGCCAACCATGTTGTCCAAGGGCCGTTCGCTCAAGTGTGGCATGTCGCCGAGCAGGAAGCTGGCGAGCCCCGGCTTATTTGCCTGTGGCTTGAGAAGCGGCGACCACTATCCTGGTTTCTTCTGGTCTGGTTCCCGCAATCTTGCCCTCGCCACCTGTCCTTCCCACATAACGGCGAACCCGATTGTTCATTCGAGAGGCGCCCATGATCTTCGACGCTGCGAGCCTGGCTCTGAAAAACCTGACTGCTGCGGAAACCCGCAAGGTGTTGTGGAAGGTCCTGGGGCTGACGGCGCTGGTCCTGGTCGGGCTGTGGATCGCTTTTCGCGAGACGTTTATCGCTTTTGCTCTTCCCTGGCTTCAGGGGTTCTTTCCGGACCTGCCGGAATGGGCGGGATGGTTGACCTTTGTCTTCGGTATCCTTGCAAGCATCGGCCTGGCACTGGCGCTGGCGCTGCTATTGTCCTCCGTGAGCGCGATCATCGCCGGGCTGTTTCTCGACGATGTTGCCGAGGTGATCGAGGCCCGCGACTATCCCGATCAGCCGATGGGTCGGGCCATGCCGATGGGCGAAGCGATCCTGTCGTCGATCAAGTTTTTCGGCATCGTGGTGATCGGCAATATCTTCGCCTTCATGATGCTGCTCGTGCCGGGGATCAACATCGTCGCTTTCTTTCTGGTCAATGGCTACCTGCTCGGTCGGGAATTCTTCGAATTCGCCGCCATGCGCTATAGGTCACCGGCCGAGGCGCGGCAGTTCCGCGCCAAGCATTCGACGACGGTCTTTCTTGCCGGGCTGCTGATCGCCGCCTTCCTGGCCGTGCCGATCCTCAATCTGCTGACGCCGCTGTTTGCCGCCTCGCTGATGGTGCATCTGCACAAGAAGATTTCGGCCCGCGATCCTTTCCTGGAGGCACGCGCCGATCCGCGACTTACGCCGGCGCGGCCGTAACAGGGCCGATGACCTGGGCCGGCAGCTCGACGAGCGGCGCCGCCACGTCGACGGTCTTTTCCGGACAGCGGCAGAGATCGGCAATCACGCAATGCTCGCATTCGGGCCGGCGCGCCTTGCAGGTATAGCGCCCGTGCAGGATCAGCCAGTGATGGGCATGGTAGAGATAGTGTTTCGGGATGATTCGCTCGAGCTTCGCCTCGACCTCGTCGGGCGTCTTGCCGGGGGCAAGCCGGATGCGGTTGGCGATCCGCAGGATATGAGTATCGACGGCAATGGTGGCGATGCCGAAAGCCATGGACATCACGACATTGGCGGTCTTGCGCCCGACGCCCGGCAGGCGGACGAGTTCCTCGCGGGTGTTCGGCACGACACCGCCGAACTCGTCGACCAGCATGCGCGACAGGGCGATGACGTTCTTCGCCTTGTTGCGGTAGAGACCGATGGTCTTGATGTGGTCGCGAACCTTGTCTTCGCCGAGATCGAGCATTTTCTGCGGGGTATCGGCGATCGCAAACAGGGCCCGCGTCGCCTTGTTGACGCCGGCATCGGTTGCCTGGGCCGAGAGCGCCACGGCGACCACCAGCGTGAACGGGTTGACGTGCTCCAGCTCGCCCTTGGGTTCCGGGCGCTGGATCGAGAAACGTCGGAAGATCTCCTCGATCTCCGCCTTCGAATAGACGCTGCGCGCGGTCGGTTTGCGGCGCGCACTCCCCTTGGCGGTTGCTGTGGCAGAATTTGACTTTTGCGGATTTTGGGTGCTGGATTTCGGCTTCGGCGTGGTCATGTCAAAATCTATAGTCGGGCATCATGACGGAAAGCAATCTCGAACATGGCGGTGAACGGCCGATCTTCCTGGCCGAACTCGTACCGCACCGGTCTCTCGGGCGCCGCGGCTTTCGCGTCATGCTGGCGCTGTCGGGACTGATCTGCCTCGGCTACGGCCTGTTCTTCCTGGCAACAGGCGCCTGGCCGGTATTCCTGTTCTTCGGGCTCGATTTCCTGCTGCTTTACGGCGCCTTCCGGATGAACTACCGGGCGGCCAAAGCGCGCGAAGAGGTCGAGGTGTCGCGCACCAATCTGTCGATCCGCAAGTTTGCGCCCTCCGGCCGGATGGTCGAGCACCGCTACAATCCGTTCTGGGCCCGCTTTCATGTGCGCCGCCACGAGGAATTCGGCATCCTGTCGATGGCAGTGGCCGCGCAGGGCCGGATAACCGAGGTCGGCGCCTTTCTCAATCCCGATGATCGCGAGAGCTTCGCAAGGGCGTTCAAGGGCGCATTGGCGACGGTGAAGCAGCGGATCTGACGAACGTCCCGGGGGCAGGGGCACAGCCTGCGCCTGCGTGCAAGAAACGGGTGGCGGCAGGGACTTGGCGGTGCCATCTTCCGCGTCATGAAGGAGATGCCGAGATGAACGCCCCTCTTACACTTGCCCAGGCCGTTTCGCAGGACGCCGCCGTCAATGTCACACCACGGGGCTCCGACTACGAGACCGTGCGCCGGGTGATCGAATTGATCACGCTGGACTACCGCGATCAGCCATCGCTGGAGACGATCGCCGCCGAACTGGACCAGTCGCCGACCCAGTTGCAGAAGGTCTTTACCCGCTGGGCCGGCCTGTCGCCCAAGGGCTTCCTGCAGGCGGTCACGCTCGATCATGCCAAGCGACTTCTCGGTCGCGAGGGCATGCCGTTGCTGGAGACGGCCTTCGAGGTCGGGCTTTCGGGCCCTGGGCGCCTGCATGACCTCTTCGTGACCCATGAGGCGATGAGCCCCGGCGAGTGGAAGGCCAAGGGCGCGGGGCTGACGATCCGCCATGCCTTCCATCCCTCGCCTTTCGGTCTCGCGCTGGTGATGGCGACCGATCGCGGACTGGCAGGCCTTGCCTTTGCCGATCAGGGCGGCGAGGCGGCCTGTTTCGAGGACATGCGCCGACGCTGGCCCAATGCCGAATATATCGAGGATCGCGAAGCGACGCGGCCTTATGTGGGACGGATCTTCAACCGGGCCGAATGGTCCCGCGACCGGCCGCTCAATGTCGTGCTGATCGGCACCGATTTTCAGGTAAGCGTCTGGCAGAGCCTGCTGAAAATCCCCTTTGGTCGCGCCGTCACCTATTCCGACGTTGCCAATGATATCGGCAAGCCCAAGGCCAATCGGGCCGTTGGGGCGGCGATCGGCGCCAACCCGATCTCCTTCGTCGTGCCCTGCCACCGGGCCGTCGGCAAATCCGGCGCGCTGACTGGTTATCACTGGGGGCTGACCCGCAAGCGGGCAATCCTCGGCTGGGAGCAGGGGGAGGGGTGACCGGCAGGCCGGTGCCAACGGTGTGCCGCTCTCTCGCTGGGCGGCCTCAAGGCTGCAGGCTGCGCAGTGCCGCGTTCCGCCTGCTGCTCGAAGGCTTGCGATATCGCCGGAGATAATGTGGCGATGTCCCTGGCTTCAGGCGCCGACGCGATCAGAGAGAGCATCGCGGAAAAGTCTGCCATACGTCGCGGTCGGGCCAGCGGCTTGGGAATGGCTCGGATACGCCCGGACCTAATCTCTTCCCGGATCGGTATCTCTGGGCACCGGATAAAGGCGCGGCCGGGCGGATTTGCCTTTGGCATGGGCATCGCTGTGGCGCAGTCGTGCGATTGGCGCATAGCTGCACTGCAACATTATAGATTTCAATGCCGGCGGATCCGTTTATAACGGTGTCTATCGAAGCTATGCACCTCCTCCCGCAGATGCTTCGTGTTGCGGACGCCTCTCCTCCTCCTCCCAAAGGCGTCTGCAGGAACAGCAGCTCCTCCTCCTCCCGATCTGCTGTTCGATTCTTTTGAGAAAGCCTGCCGCACCTCCTCCCGCGGCAGGCTTTTTCGTTTTCGGGCGGTCCGCCGGCCGTTCGCGCATGTCGAACCGTTTCGGCGGAAGATTTTTTTCATCACCTCTCATTTGGCTCGCATGCCACCCCTCTCTTTGCCGCGCCGCGCTCGCGCATGTCCGGCCTGTCGCGATGACCTGCAAACGGCAAGCAGGGCGATTTACGGAAGCCGGTCATCGGCGTGGCCTCGGATCGACGGGCGGGACGCGCCGAGCGCTAAGGGCCTCTCAAGGCCGTGCGGTCGGCCTTGGGGAGGCTGGCGCGTGCTTTTCTGGGCGTCGCCATCAAGGACGAACGTCGTCTGTCTTGGCGCTGGCGGGGCCGACGAGCGAAGCTTTTGAGAGATGTTTTCAGCGCCGGCTGGTGATCGGAGACCACCGTGTCTGTTGTGCGGTTGCGAGCAGCGCGGTGGCTGCATGGCTGCACTGCACAAATAATGTTTTCCAAATGATCAAAAAAGCGTCATGTTGCGCACAGCTGATGCATATGCGGTGCCTCCCAGTTCCGCGCAGCAGCTGTTCCCCTCTGGAGGTCCATGACCTTCACACTTTATGGGCCGCGGTTTTGCCGACGGCCCTTTTTTTTGCCCGGAATGCACGCTCTGTCCCGCCGGGATGGCGGACGCGCGCCGACGCTGCGCCTTCGCGGTGAACGTCAGTGCGTGGTGCGACGTGAACGTCGAAACCAATGTTCAAGCGCGCGTGGTCAGACCTTCGACGATGATCCTGAAGCAGGAGCGCAGATAGGACCACCTGTCGCGTCCCCCCGGCCATGCGGGAAAGTCCGATGTCTTGAGCGCCACCGCACCGAAGACCACATCCATCAGCATGCCGGCCACCAAGTCCGCGTCTTCGAAGCCGATCCGCCCGAGATTTCTCTGGCGTTCAAGCCAGTCGGCCAGAAGACGGCGCGAGGACTCCGGACCTTCCTTGTGCAGGATCGGCATGAGTTCCGGAAATTGCCGGCACTCGACGATGAACATCGTCATCAGCGCGTCGCGCTGCCGCTCCGCCTCCGGCGCGAGATCGGTCTGGAAGATCCGGGCGAGAGCATCGGCAACCGGCAGGGCGTCATAGTCGCCGGGCAGCGCCAGCATGCTGCGCCGATGGATTGCGACCACCGCCGCGAACAGTTCGGGCTTGCCGGGAAACAGCCGATAAATGGTGCGCAGCGAGACATGGGCCTTGGCCGCCACATCGCTCATCGCCGTACCGCCATAGCCGCTTTCGAGAAACAGCGACCATGCCGTTTCGGCGATCAGGTCCCGCTGGGCATGGTCAGGCACCACCTTCGGCCTTCCACGAGGGCGCGCGGGATCGCCGGCGGCGCCCGCACGTGCCTTGAGGCTGGGATCAGCGGCTGGATCGTCTTTGTTCATGAGCGATTGCTGATGCTTGACATTCATTCGCCATAATATAAAGGGTAATGCCAATTATCGCAAATGCCCGATCTGTGTTACACGGGGTCCGGGTTGTTTCGCAGGGAGATGCAGCATATGACCATGGGCAGACACTATTTCATCGTGGCGGGCAAGCGCGCCACCCTGATGAGCCTGGCGCTGCTGGTGGCTTGCTCGGCGGACGACGCTGAAAACAAGCCGGACGTCCAGAAAGTCGAGGTCGGTTATGTCTCGCTGACCTCGCAATCGGTCCCGCAACTCGAGGAGCTGCGCGGCCGGGTGGTCGCCTATGCCACGGCAGAGGTGCGCCCGCAGGTCGACGGCATCGTGCGCAGCATCGATTTTACCGAGGGCAGGGAGGTCAAGCAGGGCGATACCCTCTACGAGATCGACCCGCGAAAATTTCAGGCAGCCTACGCCTCGGCGGAAGCGGCATTGAAGAAGGCCGAGGCCGCAAGCCAGGGCTACCAGGCCACCTATGATCGCAACAAGACGCTGGCCAGGACCAATGCCGTCAGTGCCCAGACGCTGGACGATGCGCAGTCGAACCTGCTGCAGGCCCAGGCGTCCGAAGAAGCGGCACGTGCCGATCTCGATGCCGCCAAGATCGACCTCGACAACGCCACCATCAAGGCGCCGATCGGAGGTATGATCGGCACCTCCTCTGTCAGTGTCGGCGCGCTGGTCACCGAAAACCAGACCGACGCGCTGGTAACGATCCGCCAGATCCGGCCGATTCATGTCGATCTGGTCGATACCAGCGCCAATATGCTGAGGGTCAGAAGCGAGATCGACGCCGGACAGCTCGGCCGCGAGCGGGACGGGCCGGCGACAACGACCCTGACGCTGGAGAACGGCAAGGCCTATGACGAACAGGGCGAGGTGTCCTTCGCCGACATGGTTGTCAGCGAAGAGACCGGGACCTTCACCGTGCGTGCCACTTTCCCCAATGAAAGGCGTATCCTGGTGCCGGGCATGTTCGTCACCGCCAAGGTGCATTTCGGCAATCTGACCAACGCGTTCCTCGTGCCGCAAAGGGCGTTGACCCGCAGCGACGACGGCACGGCGACCGTCTACCTCGTGTCCGACGACGGCAAGGCGAAGAAGAGAAGCGTCACCACCAATGGCACCAGCGGCAATGACTGGATCGTCACCGACGGGTTGAAGAATGGCGACAAGCTGATCGTCGACGGCTTTCAGAAATTGGAAGACGGCAAAGCCGTGACGGCGGTTGTGGCCGAGATCGACGAAAACGGTGTGGTCAAGCAGAGCCTGACATCCGGCAGCACGGCAGACACCAAATCCGCGGACCAAAAGGAAGCCGGCCAATGAGCGCGCCCAATCCGCGCAACGCGCTGGCCAGCTTCTTCATCGGTCGACCGGTCTTTGCCATCGTCCTGGCCATCGCCATCTCGCTTGGCGGGGTGATGGGCATCTATTCCCTGTCGATCTCGCAATATCCGGAAGTGGCACCGGTGACCGTGCGCGTCAGCGCCACCTATACCGGCGCGACAGCCGAAGCCGTCGAGAATTCGGTGACCAAGAAGATCGAGAGCGCCATGACCGGCCTCGACGGCCTGCTCTACATGGAGTCGACGTCGAGCTCCGGTTCCGCCTCGCTGTCGATGACCTTCTCCAGCGATACCGATGGGGATATCGCCCAGGTGGAGGTGCAGAACAAGGTGTCGCGGGTCGAATCCCAGCTGCCCGACGCCGTGCAGACTGCCGGCATCCAGGTCAACCGCTCGACCTCCAGCATCCTGATGATCGGCAACATCATCTCGCGCGATGGCCGATATACCTCCGACCAGCTGTCGGATATCGTCTCCAGCCAGATCGAGGATCAGGTCGAACGTCTCGACGGTGTCGGCTCGATCCAGGCTTTCGGTTCGGGCTATGCCATGCGGGTCTGGCTCGATCCCGGCCTGCTGCAGAAATACCAGCTCGATCCGAGCGACGTTTCGGACGCGATCGGTGCGCAGAACATCCAGCTTGCGGCCGGCTCGATCGGTGCCAGCCCGGCGGTCAAGGGCCAGCAGCTGAAGGCGAGCATCATTGCCCGCACGCAGCTGACCTCGGTCGATCAGTTCAAGCGGATCATCCTGAAGACCGGCTCCGATGGTTCCGTGGTCCGGCTCGGCGATGTGGCGCGGGTCGAGATCGGGCTGGAAAGCTACGGCCAGAGCTCGACCTATAACGGCATGCCGGCCGCCGGCTTCGGTGTCCAGCTCGCGTCCGGCGCCAATGCCGTCTCCACGGCCAATCTGGTTCATGCCGAACTCGACAGCCTTGCAAGCTCGCTGCCCGAGGGCGTCGAGATCGCCTATTCCTACGAGACCACGCCTTTCGTCGAGCTGGCGATCGAAAAGGTGATCCACACGCTGATCGAGGCGATCGTCCTCGTCTTCATCGTGCTGCTGCTGTTCCTGCAGAATTTCCGCGCCACGCTGATCCCGATGATCGCCGTGCCCGTCGTGCTGCTCGGCACCTTCGGCGTGCTCGCAGCGCTCGGCTATTCGATCAACATGCTGACGATGTTCGCCATGGTGCTGGCGATCGGCCTGTTGGTCGATGACGCCATCGTCGTGGTCGAGAATGTCGAACGCATCATGCGCGAGGAAAAGCTCTCCGCCCGCAAGGCAACCGAAAAGTCGATGGGGGAAATCACCGGCGCCCTGATCGGGATCGCCCTGGTGCTGACGGCCGTGTTCATTCCGATGGCCTTCTTCTCCGGCTCGGTCGGGGTCATCTACCGGCAGTTTTCGGTCACCATCGCCAGTGCGATGATCCTGTCGGTGCTGGTGGCGATCATCCTGACGCCGGCGCTCTGCGCGATGATGCTGAAACCCAGCCATGGCGGTATCCTGACCCGCTGGCTCGGCTGGTTCGATCGCGGCTTCGACGGTTTGACCAACCGCTATGGCAGCTGGGTGTCGAGCTTGATCCTGCGGCCGCTGCGCATGTTCGCATTGTTCGCCGTGCTGTTGTTTGCCGCCTACGGGCTCTACAGCAAGATCCCGTCCTCCTTCCTGCCGGAAGAGGACCAGGGCGTGCTGATCACCCAGATCACCCTGCCGGAAGGCGCCAATGCGGCTCGCACCCAGGCGGTCATCGACATGGTGCAGAACTATTACCTGAACCAGGAGAAGGATGCCGTCCAGAGCGTGTTCATAACGCTCGGCTTCGGCTTCGGCGGCAGTGATGAAAATACCGCGATGGGTTTCATCCGGCTCAAGGATTTCGACCAACGCACCGACAGCCGCCTGACGGCCTCGGCCGTGCAGCAGCGGGCCTCGACCTATTTCTCCCGAATCCGCGATGCCAATGTGTTCGTGCTCTCGCCGCCGGCGATCAGCGGGCTTGGCCAGAGCGGCGGCTTCTCGATGTACCTTGAAGACAGCGGCAACAAGGGACGCACGGCCCTTGATGCGGCCAGCAACACGCTGGCCGACAGCGCCAACGGCAATTCGGTGGTCACCAATATTCGCGGCAATACCAAGACCCTGCAGTCCCAGTTGAAGATCGATATCGACCAGGAAAAGGCAAGTGCTCTCGGTGTCAGTCTGTCGGACCTCAACACGCTGATCAGCACGGTGTTTTCCGGCAAGGACGTCAACGACTTCGTCTACAAGGGCGACATCAAGCCTGTCTATGTCCAGGCCGACGCGCCGTTTCGCATGCAGCCCGACGACATCAATCACTGGGCGATCAAGAACAGCAGCGGCGACATGATCCCGCTCTCGGCCTTCGTCTCGACGTCATGGGTCAGTGGCTCGCCGACGCTTGCCCGCTTCAACGGTATCTCGGCGGTGGCGATCAGTGGACAGGCGGCCTCCGGCGCAAGCTCCGGCGACGCGATGACAGAAGCTGAAAATCTCGTCGCGAAGCTCGGCGATGGCTATACCGCGGCCTGGTCCGGGCTGTCCTATCAGGAGCAGCTGGCCGGCTCGCAGGAGGCGATGCTCTATGCCGTGTCGCTGGTCGTCGTCTTTCTCTGCCTTGCAGCGCTTTACGAAAGCTGGGCCATTCCGTTTTCGGTCATCCTCGCCGTGCCGGTCGGCGTCTTCGGGGCGCTGCTGTTTGCCAAGCTGTTCGGCCAGTCGAACGACGTCTATTTCAAGGTGGGGCTGCTGACCACGATCGGGTTGACGGCAAAGAACGCCATCCTGATCGTCGAATTCGCCAAGGATCTGGTCGATCAGGGCAAGTCGGCCTTCGACGCGGTGATCGAGGCGGCGCGCCTGCGCCTGCGGCCGATCGTCATGACCTCGCTCGCCTTCATCCTCGGGGTCCTGCCGCTTGCCCGCGCCACCGGGGCCGGCTCGGCTGCCCAGAATGCCATCGGCATCGGAGTCATGGGAGGCATGATCTGCGCGACCGTGCTTGGCGTGTTCTTCGTCCCGCTCCTGTTCCTGACGATCTCCAGGCTCCGCCGCAAGGTGGTGCACGAGGACGAGGAGCCGGCAACGCCGTAGCAACGCAACCCTGCTCCGCACCGTAAAGGCCGGATATCGGTCCGAAGCGGGAGCGTATCTTGCTGCGGCCGAAGGGCAGTCGGATCGATTGCCGGCGGTCGTCACGCGGCAAGGGCTGCGACGATGTCGCTTGTGACGGCGGCTGTGGTGACACCGGCATGGCCATCGCCGAAGGCATGGATGACCTTGTCGGGGCGGCGCGACTGTCCGGGGAAAGCTGCAATGGCCTTCAGATCACTCCGGCATGGATCAATACGGCTGCGGCGGAATCGAAATGCTCCACCATGGCCGCCTCGGCGCGCGCGGCATCCTGGGCAATGATTGCCATGGCGATGCGTTCGTGGCAGCGGATGTTTTCGCGGCGGTTTTCATCGCTTGCCCGGCTCCGCCAGCCGATGTGCCAGGTCTGCCGGGTGATCACCCGGAATGAGTTGATGATGATCGAATAGAGCGAATTGCCGGACGCCCGGGCGATCACTTCGTGGAACAGAATATCGAGTTCCATCAGGTCGTCGGGACGCGCGATGCAGGTGAACATTTTCTCGACGATGGCTTGCAGTTCCTGCGCCTGCAGATCCGTCCGGCGCAGCGCCGCGAGACCGACCGTGCGGATTTCCAGCGTGCGACGGACGTCCAGCACCTGCTGGATGCTCAGCTGTCGGGTGTAGACCGTGTGATCGACGATCATGCTCAGGGCCGTGGCATCGGGCGCTGCCACCCGCGCGCGGCGGCCATTGCCGATCTCGACGATATTGAGCGCTGCAAGGGCGCGCAACGCTTCGCGTGCCACCGCCCGGGAAACGCCGAGCGTTTCGCTGAGGCTTGCCTCGCTCGGAAAGGCGTCGCCAGGCAACAGGTGGTTCTCGCGCATATAGAGGCGGATGTCGGCAATCGTGCGGTCGACCAGTCCGACCTTCGCCATATCGTCTCGATCTGAAAGCTGTCTGACAGGTTTTTTCATATTGACATACAGTATCTCTGATTTCAGTATGGGCAAAGTAGCCTGTCAGCGCCTTCAAGAGAAGAGCCGGCATGCATGTCGCTGCAGTCCATGGGAGAAGGGGCGTCAGCGCGGCATCATCCGGGGCCGTTTCGAACGCAGCCCCGGCTGTTGCAAAATCGATGACGCCTGCGCGTCTCGCATCCTCCCGCAGAATTCGTGTTGGCAGCCGGCGTCGCCCCGTTGGGCCAGGTGGCCGGCGAAGCCATGGACTTTCGATCATCAGGTGGCAGGCAGCCACGGCCAGGAAACGGACGGAACCAACGTGAAAATCACAGCCATCAGAACCTATCGTGCGGCGGAGTTTGCCAATGTGCTCTGGGTCCATGTCGAGACCGATGCCGGTATCACCGGGCTTGGTGAGACATTCTACGGTGCCGGCGCGGTGGAGGCGCATATCCATGATACCTTGTCGGTGCGCCTGCTCGGCCAGGATCCGCGCAATATCGAACTGCTGAACAAGGAAATGGTCTCGCTGCCGATGGCGCAGGCAAGTACCGGCGTCGAATACCGGGCGGCCTCTGCCATCGACATCGCGCTCTGGGATCTGTTCGGCAAGGTCTGCAATCAGCCCGTCCACCGGATGCTCGGCGGCCAGTGCTGGGATCGCATGCGCATCTACAACACCTGCGCCGGCACCCGCTATGTGCGTTCCAACAATATCAAGCCGGTGTCGAACTGGAACCTCGGCACCGTCGAAAGCCCCTACGAGGATCTCGACGGTTTCATGCATCGCCCGGCGCAACTGGCGGAAGATCTGCTGGAAAACGGCATTACCGCCATGAAGATCTGGCCGTTCGATCCGCATGCGGCCGAGTTCAAGGGCCAGCATATCAGTACCGAGGCGACGAAGACGGCGCTGAAGCCGTTCGAGGAGATCCGTCGCGCGGTCGGCGACAGGATGGACATCATGCTGGAAATGCATTCGCTGTGGAACCTGCCGGCGGCGATGAAGATCGCCCGCGCCGTCGAGGACTATGCGCCGCTCTGGTACGAGGATCCGATCAAGATGAACTCGCCGCAGGCGCTGGCGGAATTCGCCCGCTCGACATCGGTGATGACCTGCGCATCGGAAACACTGGGCTCGCGCTTTGCCTACAAGGACTATCTCGATCGCGACGCGGCGCATGTGGTAATGGCCGATCTCTGCTGGACCGGAGGGCTGACCGAAGGGCGCAAGATCGCGGCCATGGCCGATACCTATCACCGGCCCTTCGCCCCGCATGACTGCATCGGGCCGGTCGGTTTTGCCGCCGCGATCCAGATGAGCTTCAGCCAGCCCAATACCCTGATCCAGGAAAGCGTGCGCGCCTTCTACAAGGGCTGGTATCTGGAACTGGTGACGGAAATGCCGAAGATCGAGGGCGGCTATGTCTATCCGACGGAGGCGCCGGGCCTCGGACTGGAATTGCTGCCCTCCTTCTTCGATCGCCCGGATCTGACGAGCCGCCTGTCGAAAGTCTGAGGATGACGCTTTTCGATCTCCACGGAAAGACCGCGCTGGTGACAGGATCCTCGCGCGGACTGGGGTTCGCCTTCGCCAGGGGGTTGGCGGAGGCCGGCGCGCGGGTGGTGCTGAACGGCGTCGATCCGGACCGCCTCGCCGAAGCGGCGAATCCGCTGCGGGCCGCGGGTCACGATGTGCTGACCGCGGCCTTCGACGTGACCGACGAGGCCGCCGTAATCGCCGCCTTTGACCGCTTTGATGCCGATGGCATCGAAATCCATATCCTGCTCAACAATGCCGGCATCCAGTTTCGCAAGCCGATGCTGGACCTGGCAACCGCCGACTGGCAAAGGGTGATCGACACCAATCTGACCTCGGCCTTCCGGGTCGGTCGCGAGGCGGCGAGACGCATGGTGCCGCGCGGCTCTGGAAAAATTATCAATATCGGATCGCTCACCTCCGAGCTGGCCCGCGCCACGGTCGCGCCCTATACGGTGGCCAAGGGCGGCATCAAGATGCTGACCAGGGCCATGGCGGCGGAATGGGGCGAGCACGGCATCCAGGCCAACGCGATCGGCCCGGGCTACATGGTCACCGATATGAACGAGGCGCTGATCGCCGACCCGCAATTCGACGCCTGGGTCAAGAGCCGAACGCCGGCGCGCCGATGGGGGCGTCCCGAAGAGCTGGCGGGCACCGCCATCTACCTGGCGTCCGACGCCTCGAATTACGTCAACGGGCAGATCATCTACGCCGATGGCGGTATGATCTCTGTGCTGTAATCAGCAGAACGACCTTTTTCGGGGGCTGCATCGGACTGGTGTGGGCCGGGGACGTGTCGCTCTTTCGATCAGGATTTCGGTTCGCCGATTGGCAGCGGACTGGGCTATTGCCTGTCTTCGCCGAGGCCATCCCGCTGGCGTCGCAAAGCCTGCAGATGCAGCGCATTGCGGGCGCGACGACGCCTCAACCATAACCATCGATCCGATGGGCAGGACGGGCTTGGGAAAGGGCCGCGGTCTGAACCCGGCGCCTCGGTTCGACGGTCTGCCGCCACCTCCCCCGACAGAGCAGAATTCATCTCTCCGAGAAGTTTTAACCCGTCTCGCCATTGACTCTCGCATTCAATTTGTACAGTTGTATAAATCAACAGGTCGATTGATAATTGGGCGACGATGCGAGCCAGTCTCAAAGAAGCATTGATGGAAAGCGCGATCCGGCTGTTTTCGCAGAACGGTTACAACGCCGTGTCGCTGCGTGACATCGCCAAGGAGGCCGGCGCCAATGTCGGCAGTCTCAGCTATCATTTCGGCTCCAAGGCCAATCTGCTGCGGGAAGTCTATGAGCGCCACACCCGGCCGATGAATGCCCGGCGCCTGGAACTGCTCGGCGAGGCCCGCCGCATCTCCGACGACGGCGAGCGACTGCTGGCCATCCTGCGCGCCTATGTCGTGCCGGCCTATCTCACCTCGACCGAGGGCGATGGCGGCGGCGCGGAATTCACCCGCATGCGCGCCATCCTGTCGGCCGAAGGCAATGCAGACGCGCAGGCGATCATTGCCAATGCCTTCGATGCCACCAGCCATGCCTTTATCGAGGCGATTTCCGGCTGCCTTCCGGGTGCGCCGGTCGACGGCCTCGTCTGGCGCAGCCAGTTTCTGCTCGGCGCGCTCTATTACGCGCTGATCAACCCGGATCGCGTCACCCGCCTGTCGAACGGTCTTGCCGATGGCAACGACCACGCGGCGGCCGTCGAGCATCTGGTCAACGCCACCTATGCGAGCTTTCGCGCCTTGTCGGGAGTCCCCGTCTTCAAGGCCACATGACGTTCAACACAACGGGAGGAGGAACCCCATGACACTATCGAAACTTCTTGTCGCCGCCGGTCTGGCTGCGGCACTCGCCGCAGGCCCGGTTTCCGCAGCCGAACGGATCTCGATCGGCACCGGCGGCACCGGCGGCCTGTTCTATGTGATCGGTGCGGGCGTTGCCGAACTCTTGAACAAGCACATGGCCGACACTACGGCGCGTGCCGAGGTGACCGGCGCCTCGGTCGAAAACATCCGCCGCGTTGCTGCCGGCCAGATGACCTTCGGCTTTTCCTCGTCCTCGACGCTCTACGAGGCGAGCAAGGGGGAGGGGCCGTTCAAGGAGGCGCTGCCCGTCGCCGGGATGGCCTATCTCTACCCGGCCGTGCTGCAGATCGCGACGATCGATGGCACCGGCGTTAAGACCATGGCCGATCTCGCCGGCAAGCGGATCAATCTCGGCCCGCCCGGCTCCAACTCCGCCGTCCTCGTCCAGCGCCTGCTGGAGGCCTATGGCGTGTTCGATCCGTCCAACGCGCAGTTCCTGTCCTATACCGAAGGCACCTCGGCGCTGGTCAACGGCACCATCGATGCGACCGTCGTGCTGGCCGGGGCACCGACCGCCGCCCTGATCGATCTCGGCGCGCAGAAGACCATGCACCTGCTGTCGATCGACAAGGACAAGGTCGCCGGCATGCTGGAGAAATATCCGTTCTACAAGGTCTATGACATTCCGGCCGGGACCTATCAGGGCCAGGACGAGGTTGTCGCGGCGATCAACGACCCGGCCACGCTGTTCACCGTCCAGGCAGCACCGGAAGACCTGATCTACAATGTCGAGAAGACGATCTTCAGCAATCTGGAAGAGCTCGGCGGCGTGCATCCGCAGGCCAAGGCGATCAAGCTGGACACGGCGCCCAACACGCCTGTTCCGCTGCATCCCGGTGCGAAGCGCTTCTTCGACGAAGCCGGCAAGTAACGACCAAGTCCCGATCGGATGAAGACAATGCCCAACATGCTTGCAAGCCTTAGATTGAACAATGCCCAGACAGGGCAGACCGAGGCGACCGTCGTGTCGCTGATCTATGGTCTGCTGGCAATCGCGGTGACCGCGCTCGTCATCTACGGGGCCTTTTATGGCGGCATAACGGCCTTGCTTCTCCGGTCGGCCTTTCTGTCGGCGGTCACGGCCGCCGGCCTTGCCGCCCTCGGCATGCGCACCCGCGCGCCGCTTGGCCGGATCATCTTTTATCTGCTGGCGATCGTCGCGCTGATCCCCGGCCCCTATCTCTGGCATTCCTATCTCGACATCATCATGCGCGGCGCCATGTCGGAGCCGATGGATCGCTATGTCTTTGTCGGCATGCTGATCGCCGTGCTGGTGCTGGTGCGTTTCTCGCTCGGCTGGGCCTTGCTGATGCTGTCGCTGGTGGCGCTCGCCTATGCCTATTTCGGCTATCTGATCCCCGGCAAATACGGCCATGGCGGCTATGACATCTCGCGCCTGACCTCGACGCTGCTGCTCTCCACGGAAGGCTTCTACGGCGTGCCGATGGGGGTCGCGGTCGAATACATCTTCCTCTTTGCCCTGCTCGGCACCTTCCTGATGAAGATCGGCACCGGCGAGGTTTTCGTCGACATCGCCCGGGGGCTCACAGGGCGCATCCAGGGCGGACCCGGCCTGTCGGCGGCGCTCTCGAGCGCGCTGCTCGGCACGATCAACGGCAGTGCCGTTGCCAATGTCGTGACCACCGGCACGTTCACCATTCCGCTGATGAAACGGGTCGGCTATTCGCCGGTACTGGCTGGCGCCATCGAGGCGGCCGCCTCGTCTGCGGGCCAGATCCTGCCGCCGATCATGGGGGCAGCGGCCTTCCTGATGGCGGAGATCATAGGTGTCCCCTATAGCCAGATCGCGCTTGCGGCGCTCATTCCGGGCCTGCTCTACGTGCTGGCGCTGATGATCTCGGTCAGGCTCGAGGCGGGGCGGCTCAATCTGGCGCCCGACATGGAAGGCGGCTTCGCGCTGCTGCGCGAAACCATCGTCAAGCGCGGCTATCTGCTGCTGCCGCTGATCGGTCTCGTCACGCTGTTGATGACCGGCATGACGCCGACCAAGGCGGCGGTCTACTGCCTGATCTTCGGTCTTGCCATCAGCCCCTTCCGCCGCGAAACCCGCATCGGTCCGGCAGGACTCTGGCTCGTCTGCCGCGACACCCTGTCCTCGACGCTGCCGATCGTCGCGGCGGTGGCTGCCGCCGGCATCGTCATCGGCGTGCTCAACCTGACCGGCATGGGCCTGATGTTCTCCAGCCTCATCGTCGATCTCGGCGGTTCCAGTGTCTGGGCGATCCTGCTGCTGACCGCAGGTGCCTCCTTTGTCCTCGGCATGGGCCTGCCGACCTCGGCTGCCTATCTGCTGCTGGCGGTGCTGGTGGCCCCGGCTCTGACCAAGCTTGGCCTGCCGGCGATCTCCGCCCATATGTTCATCTTCTATTTCGGCCTGGTCTCGGCGATCACCCCGCCGGTGGCGCTTGCCGCCTATGCGGCGGCCAGCATCTCCGGGGCCGATGCCAATGCAACGGCGGTCGAGGCCATGCGGCTCGGCTTCGTCAAGCTCTTCGTGCCTTTCCTCTTTGTCGGCATGCCCGGAATCCTGATGATCGGTACCACCGGCGACATCGTGATCGCCACCCTGCTTGCGACGATTGCCGTGTCCACCATGACCGTTGCCTTTGCCGGCTGGTTCGGTCGGGGGCTGGCGCGGCTCGAGCGGGCCGGGCTCATTGCCTCGGCGGTGCTGATCGCCTGGCCGGCGCCGGTGGCCTCGACCGACGTTCTGACGCTCGGTGCCCGCCTGCTGGGCTTCGTCATCCTGACTGCGATCGCGCTGCGCCTGCTGCGCGGGCGCGGTCAGGCTGCGTCGTCCGTCACCTCCTGACAGCGCCGGCCCAACCCTTTCCTTTCAAGTCACTGCCGAAAGATGTGTCGATATGAGCAAAATCGCATTGCCCTTCCATCCCGCCCCGAAGATCCCGGACATCACGCTGCCGGCTGGTGCCTGCGATGCCCATTGCCACGTCTTCGGGCCGGCCGCCCGCTTTCCCTTCGCCCCGTCCAGCACCTATACGCCGGTTGACGCGCCGAAGGAAAAACTGTTCGAACTGCATCGCCACCTCGGCTTCGAGCGGTCCGTCATCGTCCAGGCGAGCTGCCACGGCACCGACAACCGCGCCATGGTCGATGCGCTGATCGCCGGCGGAGACGCCTATCGCGGCATCGCCATGGTCAAGCGCGATATCGACGCCGGTGAACTGCAGGCGTTGCATGACGCCGGGGTGCGCGGCGTGCGCTTCAACTTCGTCACCCATCTCGGCGCCCCGGCCGACCACGACGCGATCCGCGAGATCGTCGGCAAGATCCGGCCTTTCGGCTGGCATGCGGTCCTGCATTTCGATGCCTTCCGTCTGGAAGAGCTGGCGCCCTTCCTGAAAAGCCTCGATGTGCCCCTGGTGATCGACCATATGGGCCGCATCGATGTCGCTGCCGGACCCGAGCAACTCGCCTTCCAGCTCCTTATCGACCTGCTGCAGGACGAGCGCTGCTGGATGAAGGTGAGCGGTTCCGAGCGCCTGTCGCGGCAAGGTCCACCCTTCGAGGACGCGGCGGAGTACGGCCGGATGCTGGTCGAGCGTTTTCCCGATCGCGTGCTCTGGGGTACCGACTGGCCGCATCCGAACATCTACGAGAACATGCCAGACGATGGAGCCCTGGTGGACCTGCTGAAGATCATCGCGCCGACGCCGGATCTGCTGAAGCGGCTGCTGGTCGACAATCCGACGCGTCTCTATTGGCCCGAGACGCTCTGACCGGGTGACTGTTTATGCCTGTCGGTGGCGGAATGCTCCGTTGCCGACGCGCTACCTGTTGCGGAAGACGGTGCAGGCCACGCCCGCGGCCATGATCTTTCCGCAGAGCGCGTTGGCCTCGACGCGCGTTTCCCGGCCGATCCGGGCGGCATAGCGGGGACGGGAGCCGAAATTGCCGCGCCGCTGGCGCACGATGAGCGCGCGCTCGTCGTTCAGCGGGGACGGCAGTTGGCCGATCGAGCGTTCGAACAGGCGCTCGGCCACCGCCGGATTGTAATGGGCTGCCAGTTGGACGCCCCAGGGTGCCCAGTCTGCGGAGCCGGTGAGCACCGGTTCGCGCATCTGCCGCGTGCGGGCAAGGGTCACGCAAGCCTTTCGAAACGGTTGATCGTCATCAAGGGCCGGTGCTGCCGCCTTTGGCGGGCGATCGCGCCAGGTCTCCACCAGATGGCCGGTAATGGCAAAGACATAGTCTCGCGTTTCTATCGGCAGGCCGCCGCCTGAGAGAAAGCGCTCGAGCCCATGCTCGCCGGCATTATAGGCGGCTGCCGCAAGTCCCAGATTGCCGAAGCGGTTGCGAAGTTCATCCAGGTAACCGGCCGAGGCATCGAGCGCTGCCAGCACGTCGAAACTGTTGGCAAGGCCGCGTTCGCGCGCCGTGCCGGGCATGAACTGGGCAATGCCTTCCGCCCCCTTGGGACTGATGGCTTCCGGCCGAAACAGGCTTTCGCGCCAGATCAGCCGCGCGAAGAATGCGGGTGGCAGGTCGTGGGCGGTGGCGACGCTGTCTATCCCGTGACAGAGATCGGTGTTGAAAGTCTCCTTGCGGATGCAGAGCGTCTCGCCGTTGATGGCCGTCGTGTAAAGGCAGGTTTGCGCCTGCCCGTTCGCGCGATCCGGGCCGTCATCCGCAGCGGCTGTCGCCGGGGCCACGGGCACGGCAAGAGCCGGCAGGCCAAGCGTCAATACCATGAGCAGATTGCGCCACGTCAATTGCCGTCAGTCCCGCGGCTGCCGTCGGTCATGTCGTGATACCAATCCCTGTAAGGCGTGTTTTCAATTCTGTGTCGGTTCAGATCCGCCGCACCGTCATTCCACCAGACCGGACCGCGTTCGCCAAGCGCACGCTTGGCCGTGTCGACTTGATCGCGCGCGGCACGGAGGAGGTTTTCGTCTCCGCCTGCCTCCTTCACCGCGCGCCTCGCCGCCATCAGGGCGTCCACCAGCCGCTGTCGCTCGCTGCCCGGGAGCGCCGGATTCGAAGCCCGCCAGAGTCGGCCACGCACGATGATATACCGGCCATCCGGCGTGGTCGACGGTGCTTTCGGTTCGGGCATGAGATCTGTGTCCAGTATCGAAACCGCAGCGATGTGCGCGATCTCGCCATGCACTGCCTGCAGCATAAACTCGAGTCCATAGACGGAGTTCCAGCAAGTGCGCAGGTGGCAAGCGAGCAAGTGAGCAGGGCGAGGATAAGGTATGGCCGGGGACCGTGCCGACGCGCGGGAGGGCTCGGAGGTCAGGACTTTGCCACAACGAAACCGAACGGCCGCATCGCTTTCGTCGCACGCCCCGGCTATAACTGCCGGATGCGCTATGATCTCGGCCATCTTCCGATCGAATCCCTGCTGGCTCCGGTCACGGCGGCGACATCCGTTCTGGTGCGACTGGACGAGAGGATCGGGCGTTCGGATGTCGGGGCGGGCCTGGTTGCAAGACTGCATTTTGCCGATGCGGTGGCGTCGCTCTGGGTCGATGGCGAACTGGTGCATCTGGAGGATCTGGTGCTGCATGACGCGGCCATGGGTGTGCGCACCCCGACCCACGAGGTGAGCATCGCGCAGGATGTGCTGCGCACGCGCCGCCGCATCCTGGCGCAACCGCCTGGCTGGGCCCTGAGCGCCGAAGGGCTCGGTCGGCTGCGCGGCCAGGGCGACGGGGCGCCTGGGACAGGGCTGGACGCAGAAGAGACCGAACGATCGGCCCCGGAGCGCAAGATGGCGCAGGCCGGCGCCGTGGAGGGCGAGGACGAGACGGCATTCCACGCTACCGCGATGGCCGATGCCGATCCCTTCGAGGCACACCTGGCGGCCATGGATGCCGTGCTGGCGCGCACCAATGCCGTCCTTGCAGGGGAACTGCCGGTGATCGAGACGCGTGCGCCGCCGACGCGCGATCCCTTTCTCTACGAACCGGACTGGGACGAGGAGGCGCGGCTGGAAGAATGGCGCGAGGTCCTTCATCGGACCGAGGATATTCCGCCGGTTCTGCGGGCCGTGCTGCTGGTCGATGCCTGGAACGAGCTGAGGGTCCTGCAGCATGCACCCTGGCTCGGACGGCTGCTGGCTGCCGCTTTGCTGAGGCAGGTTGGGCTCACCCAAGCCTATCTTGTGCCTGTCAATCTCGGGCTGAAGCAGATCGCGCGCGAGCGTCGCGCCGCCGGCAGCCGCGACCAGCGTCTGGTCGCCGCCCTGGAGGGCCTTTCGGCCGCGGCGGAGACGGGGCTGAAGGAGCATGACCGACTGCTTCTGGCCCGCCAGCAGATGGAGCACCGGCTCGCCGGGCGCCGCTCGTCATCGAAACTGCCGCAGGTGGTCGAGCTGGTGCTTTCCCGGCCGATGGTCACGGCGCGGATGATCGCCGAGGAGATCGAGGTGACGCCGCAAGGAGCGCTGAAGATTGTCGGCGAACTCAACCTGCGCGAACTGACCGGGCGTGGGCGGTTTCGCGCCTGGGGCATCATCTGAGCCATTGGCGGCGAAGCCGGCAAACCTTCACGGCTTGATCTTGCGTCCTTCTCGCAGTGCAGAACGCTGGAAGTGCTTTAACCTTCGAAGCGCGGCAGCCGGACGCTGACGCGCAGGCCGCCTTCCGGTCGGTTCTCGATCGTCACCGTGCCGCCATGGGCCTCGACAAGGGTGCGCACGATTGCAAGGCCGAGACCGGCGCCGCCGGTGGCGCGGCCGCGCGAGGCTTCGGCCCGCACGAAGGGTTCCATCAGGATGCCGATCATCTCCTGGGGAATGCCGGGGCCGTCGTCATCGACCGTCATCAGCACGTCACCGTCGCTGGCCGTCAGGCTGATCCGGGCGGCCTTGCCGTATTTGCCGGCATTGTCGATCAGGTTCGAGACAATCCGCTTGAGGGCGATGCGGTCGCCGAGCACGGAAAACTCGGTGCGCTTCTGGATCGCCAATCCCAGGTCCTGGGGCGCGGCGTGCCGGTCCTCGGCCTCGCCGCGAACGATTTCGGCAAAGTCCAGCAGTTCGACCGAAACGTCGCTGGCGCCAACACGGGCCGACAGCAGGGCGTCGTCGAGCAGCTGGATCATGTCGCTGATATTCTCGATTGCCCGTTCGCGCTGGATATCGTCGGGGATCGCATCGACACGCAGCCGCAGCCGGGTCGCATAGGTCCGCACATCGTGTGATATGCCGCCGAGCATGGCAAGCCGTCCCTGCAACAGCTGCTGCAGCCGTGTCTGCAACCGGTCGAAGGCGGTCACCAGGGCCCGGATTTCGGAACTTTGCCGGCGAACATTCGGCAGCGTCACCATCTCGCCGTCGAGGCCGATGCGGTCGACCGCCTGGGCAAGCTGGCGCAGCGGCTTGACCTCGCGGTACATGACGAAAAGGGCAAAGAGCGCGATGATCGCGGCCATCACCCCGGCAACGAGCCCGACCGGCAGGCCTGTGGCAGCCAGCACCAGCGGCGCTATGCTCTGCACGACGAGTGTACGCCCGTCCTCCAGGCCGATGCGGAAATTGAGCGCATGACGCTGCTTGTTGCCGACCCGCAATATGCCCGGTCCCCGCGCCGGAACGGTGATATGCGCCACGGTGAAGGCCCGCCCCGCCAGCCCCTCGGCATAGCGTCTGTGCAGTTCCTCGCTGACCTGCCGGTCGGTCTGGTCGGGATCGGCATTCTCGCCGCCGTCTTCTATGCCGATGATCATCGTCTGTGATCCAAGGGCATCGAAAAGCCGCGGCAGGTCTTCAGGGGCGGCGCGCTCGACGACGGAGATGATCGCGTCCATGCGGTCGGGGGTGGGCCAGCCATCATCCTGTTCCCAACCATTGCCGGCGTAGAAATTCATTACCACACCCAGCCAGACGGCGATCACGGAGACGATGACAATGGCCGAGAGGCGGCTTGCAAGGGTGAACGATCGCATCAGCCGGCCTGCTGCTGGACGGTGGCGGTAAACAGATATCCGCCATTGCGGACGGTGCTGATCAGGGGGGTGCCGGGACTTGCCGAATCCAGCTTCTTGCGCAGCCGCGAGATCAGGACGTCGACGGTGCGATCGAAGGGCTCGCTGCTGCGGCCGTGGATCCAGTCCAGGATCTGGTCGCGGCTGAGAACCCGGCGCGGGCGGGTGACGAAGCAGGCCAGCATGTCGAATTCCGCGCTGGTCAGCGACAGCGCGATGCCCTCCTTGTCGGTCAGCTGGCGGGAATCCAGGTCGACGACGAAGCGGTCGAAGGCATAGCGACGCGCTGCCTTGACCGGTTGTACGGTCGACGCCTCGGCGCGGCGTAAAAGTGCCCGCACGCGGGCCAGCAGTTCACGCGGTCCAAAGGGTTTGACCAGATAGTCGTCCGCCCCCATTTCCAGTCCGACGACCCTATCGATCTCGTCGCCCTTGGCGGTCAGCATCAGGATCGGCAGGTTGCTGGTGGCACGCATCCGCCGGCAGATCGACAGGCCGTCCTCGCCCGGCAGCATCAGATCGAGGATCAGCAGATCCGGCGTGATGTCGTTGAGGCAGGCGTCGAGCGCGGCGGCGTTGTCGACCGCCCTGACGCCATAGCCTTCCCGGCCGAGCAGGTCGGACACAAGTCCCCTGATTTCGGCATCGTCTTCCACGATCACGATCATTGCGCCGGTGTTTTCCATGCTGCCCATTCATGCCGCCGCAACGATGCGCGCGCAAGCGGCATGGCCTGGTTTTTACATGTCATTTCGTGCCGTTAACAAACTGAAACAAAAGGACACGCACCGTTCAAACCGGGTTTACGTCACCCGCCTAGCGTCTGGGTCATGGCTTTCATCGAGCAGTCGGGCTCGACGGCCGAAAGGCAACAAAAGGAAGACACGACCATGAAGAAGTTCGCAATTCTCATCCTCACGGGCTCGGCCCTCTCGGTCATGACGTTTGCCCAGGCCAATGCCTGGACCCGCGACGCGCATGTCTATGGTTGGCGCGGGACGTCTTCCGTTCATGCGTCTGGCAGCTGCGCTGGCGGAAGTTGCTCGCGCGCTGTCACACGCACCGGCCCTTACGGCAACACCGCCACTCGGCAGGGTTCGGTTTCCTGTGCCTATGGCAGCTGCACCGGCACCCGCACGACGACCGGCCCGAATGGCGGCAGCATAACCCGCAGCGGCACCGTTTCACGCTGAGCGGATCAATCCATTTTCAAATCAAGGGATTAGTCTCATGTCATTTTTCAAGACCGTGCCGCGGACTCTGTTTCTCGGGCTGATCCTGGCGATCGGCGGCCTTGCCGCCGGCCAGGCCTCGGCGGCATCCTTAGCGGTCACGGTGACCAGCCTCAACCTGCGGGCCGGTCCAAGCACGCAGTATCCTGTTGTCATCGCCTTGCCGGCACATGCAGACCTTACCGTTTATGGCTGCACGGCCGGCACCACATGGTGCGATGTGAGCTGGGGTGGAAACCGCGGCTGGGTCGCGGCAAGCTATATCCAGGTCACCTATGATGGTCGCCTGACGGTGGTGACGCCGGCCGTCGCACCGGCCCTCGGCCTGACGGTGGTGGTCTTCAATCAGGCCTACTGGAACAGCCATTATGTCGGCCGGCCCTGGTATGGCAATTGGAACGTTTACTACCGCCCCGGCCCCTACGGTCCGCCGCCGCGCGGTGGGGCCGTTGCCGGCTGCAACGATCGCGGCTGCGCCGGTGTCGCCGCGCGTCCCGGCCATGTGGCGACCGGTCACTGCGTCGATGGCGTGTGCACCGGCACCTCGGTCCGGCGCGGTCCGGCCGGCAATGTGCGCATACGGCACGGCTCCATCTCCAACTAATCCGCCTCCTCGACATCGGCTCCGGCCAGAAAGCGTTCACCCATGACCCGTTATCTCACAGTGCTCTTCGTCCTCGTCTCCACGGCAGCCTCTGCCGCGCAATTGTCGCTCTCCGACAAGCTCGAGCTGCGCAACAATTGCGGTGCGGACATCAAGGCGCTCTGCGCCGGTATTGCGCCCGGCGAGGGACGTGTGATGGCCTGCGTCAAGGAAAAGAAGGCCGAGCTGTCCAAGCCTTGCGCCGACAGCATGGCCAAAATGGCAGCCAAGCTGAAGGGGTGACCTCCACTCCTCCACCCGCCGGCATCAAGCCTCCCCCTCAGGCGATCCACTCCTGGTGCCGGCGAGAGCGGCGGGCGCATCCCCGCACCGCCTCTTGGCGTTGGATGCGCCCGCCGCCGACACGCTCTCTCTTCCCATTCGTAATACCCGAACCAGAACTGGCGGTCTTGCCATGCAGAATTCACTCTCTGGAAATACGAAGCGCCGGTTGCCTGCAGGCGCGGTGCGCGCCGCAGCGCTGGCATTCTTTCCCGCCTTCCTGCTTGCCCTTGGCAGCTGCAGCAAGGACGCCGATGACGGCCAGCCGTCGCGCAAGACAGCGCTTGTCGCCAGGCCGCAGACGGCGAGCGTGACGCGCTATTTCCAGGAGACCGGAACGGCGCAAGCCGTCAGCACCGTCAGCCTTGTCGCACGGGTGTCCGGCACGCTGAAATCGATCGACTACAAGGACGGCACGGAGGTCAAGGCCGGGCAGCGCCTGTTCCTGATCGAGCCTGAACAATATCAGGCCGAGGTTGAAAAGGCCGAGGCAAGCGTTGCCGAGGCGCAGGCGAATGTCGATAATTCCGAGCGGCAGATGCAACGGCAGGATCAGCTTTCGAAATCCTCCGCCACCGCCGAGAGCAATGTCGACGACGCCAAGACGACCCTTGCAACATCGAAGGCGCAGCTGGCCTCGGCCAAGGCCGCGTTGACGCAGGCCAGGCTCAATCTCGGCTATACCTCCGTCACGGCGCCGTTCGACGGCTTCGTCACCGCGCATCAGGCCGATGTCGGCGCGCTGGTCGGCGCCGATAGCGGAACGCTGGCGACGATCATCAAGCTCGATCCGATCCACGTCTCGTTCTCGATTTCGGACGGTGACATGCTGACGCTTCGCAAGCGCGCCCGCGCAAACGGCCGCACGGCGAAGGACCTGCGAACTATCCCGGTCGAGATCGGCACGCAGATCGACAAGGGCTATCCGACCAAGGGGCACCTCGATTATGCCGCCCCGCAGACGGCCGCCGACACCGGCACGCTTGCCGCCCGCGCCGTGTTCGAGAATGCCGACCGCGCCCTGTTGCCCGGTCTATTCGTGCGCATTCGCATTCCGGTCGAAAAGGTCGATGACGCGCTGCTCGTGCCGCCCGCATCGATCGGCACCGATCAACAGGGGCGCTATGTGCTGGCGGTCGACGACAAGGGCATGGTGGCACGCCATGCCATCACGGTCCTCGACCGGCAGGGGGAGATGCAGGAGGTCGAGGGCGACGTGTCGGCGAGCGACCTTGTGCTGCAGAACGTGCTGGCCGGGCCGCAGCCCGGTGACACGGTCGAACCGAAAGAGGTGGTCCCCCCGACATCCTCCAGCGCAGACCTGTCGCAGGCGGATGCCCCATCCGTTGCCGGCAACTGATCGGACGGCGGCTCATGTTTTCCAGGTTCTTCATCGAACGGCCGGTCCTTGCCAACGTCATTGCCTTGCTGACGGTACTGATCGGCGCCATCGCCTTTCTCAATCTTCCGGTATCGCAATATCCCGACGTGGTGCCGCCCACCATCCAGGTGCAGGCCCGCTATCCCGGCGCCAGCGCCAGGACGCTGATGGACACCGTGGCCCTGCCGATCGAGCAACAGGTCAACGGCGTACCCGGCATGCTCTACATGCAATCGACCAGTGCCAGCGACGGCACCTATTCGCTGACCGTCACCTTCGACATCGGCACGGATGCCGATACCGCGCAGATCCTGGTGCAGAACCGCGTCGATGCGGCCAATGCGCAGCTGCCGAGCTCGGTGCAGTCGCAAGGGGTGAGCGTGCGCAAGCGCTCGACCTCGATCCTTGCCTTCGTCACGCTCAGCGCGTCCGATCCCACATTCGACAGCCTCTATTTGGCCAATTACGCCAAGATAAACCTGCAGGACGCGCTGTCGCGGGTGCCGGGCGTCGGCAATGTCTCGATCTTCGGCGCCGGCGATTATGCCATGCGCATCTGGCTTGATGCCGACAGGCTGCAGGCTCGCGGCCTGAAGCCGGGCGACGTCGTCAGCGCGATACAGGCGCAGAGCCAGACCGTTCCGGGCGGCCAGATCGGCATGCCGCCGGTCAATTCCGGCCAGGGTTTCCAGACGGCGATCGACATCTCCGGCCGGCTCGACCAGATTGAACAGTTCGAGGACGTGATCGTCAAATCGGCGAGCGATGACGGCGGCCGGGTGACGCGGGTCAAGGATGTCGCGCGCGTTGAACTGGGCGCCCGCTCCTACAGCCAGGTCTTCCGGGTCAACGGCCGGCCCTCGGCAGCGCTTGCGATCAGCCAACTGCCGGACGCCAACGCCCTGGATGTCGCCAAGGCGGTCCGAGACCAGATGGCCGGTCTGTCAAAGGCCTTCCCGCAGGGCCTCAGCTATTCCGTGCCGTTCGACACCACCGCCTTCGTCAACGCTTCGGTCGACGAGGTCTACAAGACGCTCGGCGAAGCCTGTGTCATCGTCCTTCTCGTGATCCTGCTCTTTCTGCAGGACTGGCGGGCCATGCTGGTGCCGGCCACCACCGTGCCGGTCACCCTGATCGGCGCCTTTACCGCGATGAGCGTGCTCGGTTTTACCATCAACCTGTCGACCCTGTTTGCGCTGGTGCTGGCGATCGGCATCGTGGTCGACGACGCGATCGTCATCGTCGAGGGGGCCGCGCGCCAGATGTCCTACGGTCACAAGGGGCCGGAGGCGGCCGAGCGGGCGATGCGCGAATTGTTCGGCCCGATCATCGGCATCACGCTGGTGCTGATCTCGGTCTTCCTGCCGGCGGCCTTCCTGTCCGGCCTGACCGGTCGGCTTTACCAGCAGTTTGCCCTGGTGATCGCGGCCACTGCCGTCATCAGCGCCATCAATGCCGTGACGCTGAAGCCGGTGCAGGCCGCGCTCTGGATGCGGCCGATCAAGCCGGTGGACGAGCGCAACATCGTCTTCCGCGCCTTCGACAAGGGTTTCAACCGTCTGGAAGCCGGTTATGTCGCGCTGCTGTCGCGGTTGCTGCGCTACCGCTACTGGGTCACGGCCGGCACGATCATCGCCGTGGTGCTGGCCTTTGCCGGGCTGTCGCGCATACCGAGCGGCTTCCTGCCCATCGAGGACCAGGGCTATTTCATTGCGGCCATCGAGCTGCCGAGCGGCGCCTCGCTGGAGCGCACAGACAATACCCTGAAGGACGTCGAGCAGCGGCTGCGCACGGTGCCGGGCGTCGACAACGTCATCACCGTCGCCGGCGTCTCTGTGCTCGACGGCAATGCGCCGCTCGCCAATGGCGGTCTTGCCTATATCGTGCTGAAGCCCTGGGACCAACGCGGTCGGGAGGAGAGCCTGCTGCCGCTCTACAAGGCGATTTCGCAAAGGCTCTCCGACCTCGATGACGGCACGGCCCTGGTGGTGCCGCCGCCTTCGATCCAGGGTATCGGCAATACCGGTGGCGCCTCCATGGTCGTCGAACTGAACGATGGCAGCAACGACTTTGCCCGCCTTGCCGACTTGGCCCGGAAGGTCGCGACCGAGAGCCTGACGGATGGCCGCCTGCAGATGGCCAAGGTCAGTGCCGATGTGACAGCGCCCCAGCTGCAGGTGTCAATCGACCGGACCAAGGCGGCAGCGCTCGATGTCTCGGTCGGCGACGTGTTCAATACGCTGTCGGGCTATCTGGGATCCGCCTTCGTCAACCAGTTCACCCGCTTCGGTCACACCTTCCAGGTCTATGTCCAGGCAGAGGGCTCGTATCGGAGCCTGTCGGAGGGCATTTCACGGTTGAAGGTGCCGAATGCGAACGGCGATCTGGTGCCGATGAACGTGCTGCTCACCATGCGCCAGGACATCGGCCCGGCCCTGATCTCGCTCTATAACCTGCATCCGGCGGCGATGATTTCCGCCCGCCCGGCGCAGGGTGTCAGCACCGGCCAGGCCATGCAGCTCATGGAAAAGGTGGCAGCAGAGGTCCTGCCGCAAGGGGCGTCGTCGGAATGGACCGCGATCTCCTACCAGGAGAAGCTTGCCGGCAACCAGATCTACCTTGCCTTCGGCCTGGCGCTGGTCCTGGTCTATTTCGTGCTTGCCGGACAATATGAAAGCTGGCTTGGGCCGCTCGCCGTCATCCTGTCGGTGCCGCTGGCGCTGCTCGGGACGGTGTCGGTGCTCTTGGCCCTCGGGCTGCAGAACACCCTCTATACCCAGATCGGCCTTGTTCTGCTGATTGCGCTGGCAGCCAAGAACGCGATCCTGATCGTCGAATTCGCCCGGGATCTGAGGATCAAGGAGGGCAAGTCGCTGATGGAGGCGGCCGTGACGGCAAGCCGGTTGCGCTTCCGGCCGATCCTGATGACCTCGATCGCCTTCATCCTCGGCATGGTGCCGCTGGTGCTGGCGACGGGTGCGGGCGCCAATGCCAGCAAGTCGATCGGCATTTCGGTCGTCAGCGGCATGCTGGTCTCGACCCTGCTCTCGATCTTCGTGGTGCCGGCCCTGTTCCTGGTCATCCGCAAATTGGAGGAGCGCGGCCGCTGAGCCTGCCGATCTTCGGGGCGTGCAAAGGGCAGCCGACACGGATCGTCAAGACGATGCGGTCGCCTTCTAGACCTTGCTGCCACGCAGCAGCCACTGGGCGAAGCTGGCCGGCTCGTCCTTGCGGGCAATGTCGCCGGCAGGGCGCGCCTCGCGAGCGTCGCGGGGGCTGTAGCCGTAATGGGCACGGAAGTGGCGGCTCAGCTGGCCAGGATCGGCAAAGCCGTAATCATAGGCAATCGTGCTGACAAGACGCCCGTCGGACGGATCCTCCAGCGCCGCATGGCAGGCGGCAAGCCGGCGGCGACGGATGAAGGTGGCGACGCCGTCATGCTTGTCGAACAGGTAATAGAGCTTGCGGCGCGACACCTTCAGTTCGCGGCACAGCATCTCCGTGCCGAGTTCCGGACAGGCGAGATTGGTGTCGACATAGGCGCGCGCAAGCTCGAACAGGCCGGCGGCGATGGGCGTGCGCGCCTCCGCCAGACTGTCGCTGGTCGGACGGATCGCGGCTCCGATCAGCGCCTTGAACGAACTGACCATGACCGGCAGGTCCTCGACCTTCAGCGATGACTTGTGGCGGTTGAGCGAAAGGATGAACTCCTTCAACACATGTTTCATCGTGCCGCCGATCGGCTTGTGAATCGCCTGGTCCAGCGCCTCGGCGAGCGGGGAAAAGTTGTCGCGGCTCATCCAGATGCAGACGAGGCTCCCGGCGCTGGCTGTCGTGTGGCTCGGCACGGCAAAGGAACGAAGGCTGAGGCTGCCGGCGGTGCTGCGAACAAAGCCCTGTTTGCAGTTGGCGACATCGACGCCGCTGGTTCGCAGCACGAGTTGCCAGTGGTCGATCTCGCTGCGGCGGATATGCTGCGGCGTGCGCCTGTATGTCATGGGATCGACATGGACGGATGCTATCTGCATCTTGCCCAGATCGCGCGCCCGGATGGCGGCGCGGAAGCCCTTGCTCGGCCGGTCACCCGGTTCGGCGTCGGCAACCGGCGCGATGAAGTCGCGCCAGTAGGGAAATTGCTGTGCCCGGTCTTTGACGAGCGTGGTAAAACGGTCTTCCCGCAGGAGTGCCGTGTTGCTTGTTGAAAAATTCAGCGCACCCAAGATGGTCGCTCCCCAATATCGCCGACGGTGCCGGCCAGATTTTATTCACTGTGCCTGCTGCTTAGGTGGAAAGAGAACGTGGTGTCAGGCGTGGTAAGCGGCCTGCCGCTCGTCGCGGCGATCGTGGTATTTTTAAGCGGTAGAGCATGTTGTCCATCACTTGGGCGCGTAGGGTCGTTGAACGGTGGCAGATCGCCGCCGGTCTTGATGATTGTCCGTTGGGCTTGAAGCCAAGCCCGGTCATGCTGTCTGTGTCGGCTAGGACGTAGCCGCCCCGAAAACCCGGATGAGCCTGTCGCGCATGCCGTCCATCGGTTGTTCCGGGGTATCGGGTCCCGGTGTCATGCCGGCTGCGTAACCCTCGGCCTCGAACCGGTCGATCAGGGCCTTGTCTCGGCTGACGATGTGGATCGGCACGGCCCTGGAGGCCCCCTGGCCGGTGACGATTGCCGCCGGCTGGTGGTCGCCGAGGATGATGAAGACGGCATCCTTGCCGAAATGGGCGATATAGTCGCCGACGGTCTGCAGCGAGTAGTCGATCGTCCCGATATATTGCTGCCGGACCCGTTCCGGATCGGACCAGACGACGGAGGGGCTGTCGCCGCTGGTGGCCTGGTCGTTGAACGCCGTGCCGTCCTTGACATCGGCCCAGTCGATCAGCTTGGCGACCGGCGTCCAGGGCGCATGGCTGGAGATCAGCGCGGTTTCCACCATCACGGGTTTGCCCGCTTCCCTTGCCGGCTGCCGCACAAGACGGTCAAGCGCCGAGAGGGTATACTGGTCAGGCATGGTAACCCAGTTGTACGGTTTGCCGCGATAGCCGAGATCCTTGGCCACCAGGACCTTGTCATAGCCGAAATAATCGGCTTCCGGCCAAGGCATGGTGATCGCCGGCATGACCGCTGCCGTCTGCCAGCCCGCCTGCGAAAACAGGCGGTTGAGGCTCGGGCGCTTGCTGATCATCAGGCGGTCATAGCGCGCCTGGCTGTCGATCCAGAGGCCGGAAAGAAAGGTGCCGTGGGCAAGCCAGCTGATGCCGCCGACGGTGGGCGAGACGCTCCAGCCGCTGGCCGAGGCGAAGCCCGCAGCGTCGAGTTCCTTTTCGACGCTTGCAAGGCGCGGCTTCATGATCGGGCTGTAGCGCGGGTCCTCGACGGCACTGCGGCCGTAGGATTCGACGAATATCAGCACCACGTCGCGACCGCGAATGGCCGCAAACAGGTCGCTGCCGGCCGGTATCGTTTCCGGGGCGGCTAGCTGCTTTTCGAACACGCTCATATCGGCGACGGAACGGGCCACGAGGCTGAGCCGCGCCTCCAGATAGGAACCCGCCCGCAGATTGGCGACCCCCTGCAGGCCGACGGAGGGACCGGCGGCAAAGAGTATGACGCCGGCCGTCAGGGCAACGCCGAAGGTCTTGATCATCGTGCGCCGACCGGCCTGCCCGATGGCCGCCAGGTGCCGTGCGGCAATGAAGAAGATGACGAGCGCGGCGATGAAGGTGGCGAACACCAGCGTCAGCACCAGAGCAGCCGTTGCCGTGCCGAACGTGCCGGAGACCAGGTTCCAGCCGTCGACCATCATCTTGATGTCGAGATAGGGGTTGAAGCGCCGCTGGAAGGCGGCCTCGACACCGGTATCGGCGATCTTCAGAAAGAGCAGGGTGAAGACGGCAAGGGCCAGCAATGCGGCAACCGGCGTTGCCAGCCGCCGCGACAGGAAGAGCAGCACGAGGGCTGCAATCGGGATCTCCAGCGGAAACTGCCGAAAGGCACGCAGATGGAAGGCGCCCGGGTGATCCGGCAGCGTCAGGGCCAGGAACCCGACCACGATGAACACGAATGCGGCGACCACCGTCTTCCGGTCCAGGCCGGCAAACGTCTTGCCGTTCAGATCGTTTCGCTTCATGAAGTCCATCTCCCTGCCTGTCTCGTCTGACCGGCGCAAAGCTCTTTGTGAAAGCGCAGCCCGTGCCAAAGCTCGGCATCCTTGCCATCGTCATCTGCCTGGCACTGTTCGCCGGACTGTTCGTCGTGGTCGATCCCGCCAAGGTAATCGCTGCCTTCGGCGATGTATCGGCGGGCTCTGTGGTCGTCGCCCTGCTGATCGTCCAGGTGCAGATCGTGCTGTCCGCCTTGCGCTGGCAGTTCACCGCCGCACGCCTCGGACATCGGATTTCCCGGTCGCTGGCGGTACGCGAATATTATGTCAGCAGCGTCCTCAACCAGGTGCTGCCCGGCGGCATGGCCGGCGATGCGGTGCGGGCCTATCGCAACCGGACCGAAGAACCGGGTGGCTGGAAGCGGCCGGCGACGGCCGTCTTTCTGGAGCGCCTGTCCGGCCAGCTTGCCTTCTTCCTGATGACCGGCCTCGGGCTCATCGCCTGGCCGGTGTTCCTGGCAGATCGCCTGCCGGAGGGTTTCGCCGGCCTTGCCCTGACCTTCCTCGCGCTGCTCGTCTGCGGCCTTGGCGTCGGCATTTTCGTCTGGCGCTCGAAACTGTCGGCCCGCTTCGAGCGGCTGAAGCCGGATCTCGTTGCCGCCTTCTGGCGCGACGGAGCGGGCTGGGTGCAGGTCCTGCTCAGCGCCTCTATCGTGGCCGGCTATGTCTCGACCTTCCTGATCGCATCGCATGCCGTGGGCGCGCCACTGCCGCCGATCGGCGCCTTCACGGCCGTCCCGCTCTGCCTGCTGACCATGCTGATTCCGGCCGGCATCGGCGGCTGGGGCACACGCGAGGTGGCGGCTGCCGCCCTCTGGCCCCTGTTCGGCTTCACCAGTGCGCAAGGCGTCTCGGCAAGCCTGCTCTATGGCAGCCTGTCGCTTGCCGGTGCAGCCTTGCCCGGTCTTGTCGTCATCGCCCACCAGGTCCTGACCGGACGTATCGGGCGGGCATAGAAGCTGGGGGCGCATCACCGGTCCAGCCTTGCATAGATGTCGCCCGACGGGCTGTCGGCTCCAAGCCCGGACAGTTCGGCCAGCAGCGTTCCGCCATCCACCCAGTCCTGCGTGACGAAGCGGTGCCGCTCGCCGACGACGCGGTTGAAGCGGTAGTCGCCAAGTTCGATCAGACGCTCGACGGCATCGACTGCGACGGACGGCATGGCCGGGATATATTCGAAGGCGATCAGCGGCAGCGGCTGGCTCAAGCCCTTCAGGATCTCGGCCTCCGCCCCCTCGACGTCGATCTTGCAGAAGGCCGGCATGCCGTGGCGGGCAATCAGCGTGTCGAGCGTGGTCATGGCCACCGTGATCGCGTGATCCCAGGTGACGGCGCTGAAGCCGGCGGTGGCGCCGACCCGGTCGATGAACTGGCCGGATGTGCTGGTTACCGTCGGGTGGCGGCTGGAGATGCGCAGATCGATCTCGCCGACATCGGCACCGACGGCCACGCGCTCGAAGGCCTTCAGCTTTCCGGCGAAGTGGCGCTCGATGAAGTCGGCAAAGGCCGGCTGCGGCTCGACTGCGACAACGTCGGCACCGAGCGACAGAAGCGTGCGGCTGCGGCTCCCCACATGAGCGCCGATGTCGAAGGCGAGGTCTCCCGGCCTTACCAGGTCGCGGTAGAAGCGCTTCAGCGCACGGCGGCGCCAGGGCTGGGCATAATAGACCAGCAACGAACGGGTCATCCCGAGCGTCGTCGAAAGGCGGGTCGGTGCGGTCATTCGTCTGCCGTCCCTGCAATGGCGGCGGAACCTGCGTCCTCGACGCTCAGGAGGTAGACGCTGTCGACCGCGAAGGAATAGACGAGCAGCACCAGTGCGGAGGCGGCGATCACGGTCGAGACCGGTGGGACGATGAAGGGTACGAGGATGACCGAGAGGGCGGCGACCTGGATGACGCAGACGGTCTTGCGCCGAAGCGATGGCGGCAGCGAACCGTTCAGCGACGGGATCAGCCATCCGGCCGCGACGAAGGCATAGCGCATCAGGCCGATAGCCAGCACCCACCATCCGGCCTTGCCGAGGATCAAGGCGCCGGACGACAGGATCAGGATATGCAGCGCATCGATCTCCATGTCGAAGCGGGCGCCGAATTCGGATTCCTGCGCGTAACGGCGCGCAACCTTGCCATCCAGGCCGTCGAGCGCCAGGACGGTGGTGACCAGCGCGATCAGCGTCCAGACGATCGCTTCGGCATGGACGAGATCCTTGCCGAAAAAAACCGTCGCACCGATGACACTGACCATGGCCGCACGGATCGCGGTGATCAGATTGGCATAGCCGAAGCGGCTGTGGCGGTGCAGCGGCAGCTCGACCAGCACGATGCCGAAGATCGCCATCAGCAGCGCGGTTGCGGCGATCAGCACCTTGGGACCGAGAGCCGGATGGTGGCTCGCCAGCAGATAGGCGGCAATCGAGATCACGAGCACGCTGCCCAGAATGGCGAGTGTGCTGCTCCAGAGGCTTGGCGGCACACGCAGGCCGCGGCCATCTGCCGCCCGATTGGATGAGGTGTTGTGCGCCGGTTCAACGCGAGACATTGAGCATTCACTCCGCTGCGAGTAGAGTTTCGATATCCAGTATGTGCCCTGCACGCAGCAATTTGGTTCGCAGGTAATGCTTATTTTCTTTTGTAACAGTTCCAGTCACTGCATTTCTGGCGGAAACGTCGATGCCGCCGGCCCGCAATCCGGCGATTTTCGCCGGATTATTTGTGTAGACGATGACCTTGGCAATGCCGAGCAGGCCCAGCATGGCGACGGCCGCCTCATAGCGCCGGTGGTCTGATCCAAGGCCGAGCTCGGCATCCGCATCGATCGTGTCGAGACCGAGATGCTGGTAGCCATAGGCCCGCATCTTGGCGCCGATGCCGGTGCCGCGACCTTCCTGGTCGAGATAGAGAAGTACGCCGCCGCCGGCCTGCTTCAAGAGTGCAAGGCCGTTCTTCAGCTGGTCTCCGCAATCACATTTCAGCGAGCCGCACAGATCCCCGGTCAGGCAGGACGAGTGGATGCGGATCGGGACCGGGCGGCTGGTATCGGGTTTGCCGACGACAATGGCCACCTGGTCCTTCTGGGCAAGCCCGCCGCGAAAAACGACGAAATCGGCATTGCCGAGATCCTTCAGCGGGACCGGCGTGCGCACCACCGTCTCGAAGGTCTGCCGGGCCATGTCGGCGCCGGAGAGGCTCGCCCTTTCGAGGGTGAGGCAGGCGGAAAAGCGGCTGTCGTCCTCGCTGATATCGGCGCAGATCATGGCCGGCAGCAGAAGCGCCAGCCGCGCCAGTTCGGTCGATGCGGACATCAGCGGCTCGGCCGGCTGCCAGCTTGCCGGTGCGTCTGCCCCAAGCGTCCAGGCAAGCGCTGATGCCTCGGCGAAGGAAACGCCGTCGAGCGGAACCGACACGTCGCCGCCCGCCTTCAGGCCGAGGCGTTCCGCGCGTGGTGCGGTCAGCAGCAGGCTGTGTCGCTTCCCCGTCACCACGGCCAACTGGTCGTAGACGGATGGCGTCGCGCAATCGAGAGCCAGGACCGCCAGTTTGCGCGGCCCCTCCGTCAGCACGACGGGTCGGCCGGCACGCAATTCGGCGACCGCACGTTCCACCACCATGGCGTGCGTGGCAAGCTGAAAACCGGGCGCTGAAGTCTCGGGCATCACGACATCTCCTCTCTGGATAACAGCATGGCTTGTCGCGGTCCAAGTGGAGGACAGGCAGACCAAGGGCATGCGCAAGGGTCGGCCTCTAGACCGAAGCAATGCGGCTTTGCCACGGCGGATGCGGGCAATTGCACCGACAGGTAAAAGATTTGCACAAAATGACAGTTGTCATCTGCAATATCCGGCGGTTGACCATGCTATCGGCATCGGACGAGGGCGTATTCGGATGTAGAGGCCGGAGTTGGCCAGTCTCGGTTCCGGTTACCAAGTCCGGCGAAGCCGCACCAGTGGCGCAAGGCCGGTCCTCGGACAAGGTCTCGCCCTGCTTGTGCTCCAACGGTAGAAAACGCATGCTCGTCCCCCATATGCTGATCCGAAATGCACGTCGAGGAGATCGTTGATGACCGCAAGCCTGACCGGAGGTGCCGACGCTGCGCCGATCTGCGCGCGTGCGCTCTGGTTTCCCGAGGCCGGCGCCTGCGAAATCCGCGACGAGGCGATTGCGGCGCCGGGCGAGGGCGAGGTTCTGGTCCGCATGCTCTATAGCGGGATCAGCCGAGGCACGGAGGCGCTGGTCTTCCATGGCAAGGTGCCGGTAAGCGAAGAGCAACGGATGCGCGGGCCCCATATGGGGGGCGATTTTCCGTTTCCGGTCAAATACGGCTATGCCGCCGTCGGCGAGGTCGTGGACGGATGCGACGAACTTTCGGGAAAGTCCGTGTTTTGTCTGCATCCGCACCAGGATCGCTTCGTCGTGGCGAAGGGCATGGTGACGGCACTGCCGGAAGCGCTGCCTGCCCGTCGCGCGGTGCTTGCTGCCAATATGGAAACGGCGCTCAATATCGTCTGGGATGCCGGTGTGCAGCCCGGTGACCGCGTTGCGGTCTTCGGTGCCGGCGTGGTCGGGTCGCTCGTGGCTTTTCTTTCCCGGCAAATTGTCGGCACCGAGACCCTGCTGATCGACCGTGATCCGGGTCGGCGCGATCTGGCGTCGTCGCTCGGACTGGCGTTCGCCGACAGCAACGCGGTCGATGGCGAATTCGACATTCTGATCAATGCGTCGGGCGCTGCGGCAGCCCTTGGCGATGCGCTCGAGCATGCCGGCCAGGAAGCGCGTATCGTCGAGGCGAGCTGGCACGGTGACCGTGTCGTGGGCCTTCCGCTCGGCGGCGCCTTCCATTCCAAACGCCTGTCGATCGTCAGCTCGCAGGTGGGCGCGATCCCGGCCGCCCGTCGTGCGCGCTGGGACTTCGCGCGCCGCCTTGCCAAGGCGCTCGACCTGCTCTGCGACGACCGGCTCGACGCGCTGATCTCCGGCGAGACGGCGTTCGACACGCTTGCCACCAGCTATCCGGACATCCTGTCCGATCCCCACACCCTTTGTCACCGTATCCGCTATTGAAAGAGAGCCTTGCCGATGTTTGCAGTCGAAGTCCGCGACCACATCATGATCGCCCACAGCCTTCCGCGTCCCGTGTTCGGCCCTGCCCAGGGCATGCATGGCGCAACCTTCGTGGTCGATGCCGCCTTCTTCACCAGGGATGTGGACGAGGATGGTCTGGCCGTCGATATCGGCGCTGCCACCACCGTGCTCGCCGACGTATTGAAGCCGCTCAATTATAAGAACCTCGACGAGGTCGAGATGTTTTCCGGCAAAGTGTCGACCACGGAAGTGATTGCCAAGCACATCTTCGACCAGCTGGCCGCGGCCGTGGCCGACAAGAGGCTCGGCCCGGGAAGTCATCGCATCTGCCGGCTGAAGGTGACGCTGCACGAAAGCCATGCGGCGCGCGGCTGGTACGAGGCCGATCTGTGAGCCGCAGGCTCGTCTTTGCCTATCCCGGCCGGCTGGATCTCAACACCGGCGGCTATGCCTATGACCGGCGGGTGATCGCCGGCCTCGAAGCGCTCGACTGGGAGATCGAGCTGCTGGCGCTGGGGGAGGGGTTTCCGTTTCCATCGGCATCCGTGAAGGCGGCTGCCACAAAGGCCTTGTCGAGCCTTGCGGAAGGGACGCTGGTGATGATTGACGGCCTCGCCCTTGGCGTCCTCGACGACTGGGCCGAAAAGGCAGCATTGCGCCATACGATCGTCGCCCTGGTGCATCATCCGCTGGCACTGGAAGGCGGCTTGTCTGCCGAGCAGGCCGCGACATTCCGCCAGTCGGAGAGCCGGGCGCTGTCCTTCGCCTCGGCCGTCGTCGTGACATCGCCGATGACGGCGCGAGAGCTTTCCGCCAATTATGGCGTTGCCGCTGACGATATCACCACGGCGGTGCCCGGAACCGACCCTGCTCCGATGCGGGCAGCTAAGAGCCGGACCCCGCATATCCTGTCGGTCGGCTCGCTGATCGGCCGCAAGGGCCACGACGTGCTGATCGAAAGCCTCGACCGCGTCAGAGATCTTGCCTGGACGGCCGTCATCATCGGCAGCCGCGACCTGGACCCGGCCGTGACCGCCGCACTGGAGGCGCAGATCCGGCAGCTCGGGCTTGGCGCCCGGCTGCGGCTTGCCGGCGAATGCTCGGATGTGCGCTCGGTCATGGCCAGCGCCGACATCTTCGCGCTTGCCAGCCGCTACGAGGGCTATGGCATGGTGTTTGCCGAAGCCCTGTCGCACGGATTGCCGATCGTTGCCTGCCACGCGGGCGCAGTGCCGGACGTGGTGCCCGAAGACGCCGGCATTCTGGTCGACGTCGACTATGTCGAAGCCTTCGCCGATGCCCTCCGACTGTTGCTCACCGACATGGCCGAGCGGCAGCGCCGGGCCGAAGCATCGCGCAAGGCCGGTGCCGCATTGCCGGGCTGGCCGGTGACGGCCAGGATCATCGCGACCCGACTGGAGAGTTTGGCATGAGCGGTTTCGACAAGAACTGGCTGGCCCTGAGAGAGCCGGCCGACCGTGCCGCGCGCAGCGTCTCGCAGATGGGCGAGCTCGCAACCCGCTTCGAGGGGGCAGGGGATAAGCCCCGGATTCTCGACATCGGCTGCGGCACCGGCTCCACCTATCGCAGTCTCTCGGAAATCCTGCCCGATGCCACCCGGTGGCTCTTGCTCGATTACGATCCGTTGCTGCTGGAAGAAGCCGAACGCCGGATCGGATCGAGCGACCGGATAGACTTTCGCCGGCACGATCTCAACGATCTCGATGGCCTGCCGCTGGACGGCGTGCAGGCGGTCACCGCCTCGGCGCTGTTCGATCTTTGCTCGCAGGCTTTTTGCGCCCGTTTTGTCAAACGGATCGCGAAGGCCGGTTGCAGCCTCTATGCGGCGCTGAACTACAATGGCGTGATGCGTTGGTCGGTGTCTCATCCCCTCGATGACGTGGTTGCTGCCGATTTCAACCGGCATCAGCGCACCGACAAGGGTTTCGGCCCGGCGCTCGGGCCGGATGCGACGGACTGTCTGGCGCGGCAGTTGCGAGACGAAGGCTACAGCATCAGCCTCGGCGACAGTCCGTGGCGGATGAGGCCGGACCAAGCCGATTTGCAGGCAGCCTTTCTCGATGGGCTGCGCCAGCCGCTTGCCGAGATCGGGAGTCTGTCATCGGCGGAGATTGATACCTGGCTCGCCTTTCGCCAGCAGGCGATCACGGCGGAGGGCAGCCTATGCGAGGTCGGTCACACGGACCTTCTCGCCAGCCTTGACGTCTGAGCCTGCCGGCTTGAGGCAGCAATCGAACAGGATGTCGCTGCCGAGGCTGTAGACCTCGGCGGCCGGCCGCTTGGCCGCGGTCAGCTTTTCGATCGGCGGCAGGCTGATGCCGCTCGGGCCCGAGCCGATGATGATCGGCGAAATCGCCACATGCAGGTGGTCGATCCGGCCGGCCTCGATGAAGCGGGCGATCGTGCGCGCGCCGCCCTCGACCAGCACGCGCGACAGCGACCGCTCGGCAAGGGCAGACAGGATCGCGTCCGGATCGAGGCCGCTGTCGCAAAGCGGCAGCTTGATCACCTCCGCATTGGGAAGATTGCGGCAGCGCGCCTCGCGGCTCTGGATGACGATCACCGGGGCGCCGCTATCGTTGAAGATACCCTCGCTGCCGGTCAGCTCCGAGCGACAGTCGATGACCACGCGGACCGGATCCGGGCCCTTGACGATGCGCACCGACAGCCGGGGATCGTCGGCCTTGACGGTGCCGACGCCTACGATGACCGCATCGACAAGTGCCCGGCAGCGATGCAGATGGGCAAGGCCGTCCGGACCGGAAATGTCGCGCGCGTCGCCAGCCGGTGTGGCGATCCGGCCATCCAGCGATTGACCGACCTGGGCAAGGACGAAGGACCCCGCAGCAGCTGCCACGGGGCCATAGAGTGCCTGGACCGGATCCGAGCGATCTAGGAAACCGCCGGCTCCCCCGCGCAGGGAGAGAAGATGGTCCCAGTTCCTGTCGGTGATCTCGATCCTGCGCATCGATTGTCCTTAGATGATCCGGTAGAGGGTCTGGTCGCGCTTGATTACATGGTGCATCACGACTGCCCCGATATGCAACGCGAACAGGCCCAAAAGGATCCATGCGCTGTAGCCGTGGATAGCCGACAGCGTCCAGGCGATGTCCGGCGTCTTGCCGATCGGGCTCCAGACCGGCAGCAGGCCGAACCAGACAAGCGGGAAGCCATGGGCATTGGTGGCCAGAAAGCCGCTGACTGGCATGATGATCAGGAAGAGATAGAGAAGACCGTGCACGGCGGCCGCAGCGAAGCGTTCGATTGCCGGCGCCTCTTCGGCCGCCGGGGCTGCGACAAACAGCTTGGTGCCGATCCTGACCAGCATGACCCAGAGGATCAGAAAGCCGAGGCTCTCATGCACCAGATAGAAGTTGAGCGAGACTTCCTTCTTGGCAAAGCCGATCATCAGGCCGAGCGGCCAGGTGGCCAGCACGAGGGCGGCAACGATCCAGTGCAGGATGCGGGCCGCTCCATGATAGCGCTCGACGGTGATCAGCATCGGCGTGGCCTTGCTCGGCGGGTTTTGCAACGTGTCGGACAATACGGTCTCCACAGACAGGAATTTCTTTTGAATTCGCAACGGTCAGCCGACTGCCGGCGACTGTATCGAACGGGATGAAAGTCATTAAATGCCGAAGGATACCGGTGGGTCGACAACCGGTAAATGACGAAACGTGCAGAAACTTGTCTGTGGGTGCAGTCGCGGCCGGTTCATGCCCTGTCCGGTGCGATTTCATGCGCGTGTGGCGGCTAGATCGGGCGCGTGGCCGTCACATAGGTCTCGAACACGTCGGAAAAGGTCGAGACGCGCATCGGCAGCTTGTCATAGGGCGGATAATAGAGGGTGAGCCAGAGGTCGGGTGGTCGCCAGTCGTCGAGAATGCGCTTGAGACTGCCCGCCGCGATGGCGTCGGCAACGATGAACTGCGGCAGCAGCGCGACGCCCTCGCCGTTTTCGGCAAGCCGGGCAATCACCTCGCCATTGTTGCCGGCAAGCCCCCGGCCGGCATGCACCTTGCGCGTCTTCGCCCCATTCGTCAGCTCCCAGGTCTCCGACAAGGCCTCTTCGTCATAGGCGATGCAGGCGCCGGCATTCAGATCGTCGGGCGATTGCGGCGTGCCATTGGCCGCGAGATAGCCGGGGGAGGCAACCAGGACGCGGGTCACCGGACAGATCTTGCGCCAGATGGTCGACTTGTCGCGCGGCGGCTCGGAGATCCGGATGGCGAGATCGAAATCGCCGGAGACGATGTCGATGAAGCGGTCGGTCAGCGTCAGCGAAACCGAGATGCCCGGGTTCTCGGCCCGCATAGCCGAGATCACGTCGGGCAGGATCCGCTGGCCGAGAGACAGCGGGACGTTGAGCCGGATCAGGCCGGCCGAATGTCCCTCCTCGGCGCGCACCGCCTCGGCCACATCCTCGAACTGGTCGAGCAGCGGCGCGATGCGGGCGGCATAGACGGCGCCGGCCGAGGTGAGTGAGACCTGGCGCGTGGTCCTCAAAAGCAGTTGCACGCCCAGCCGGTCCTCCAGTGCGCTGACGGCACGGGTGACGGTCGGCGCGGTCATCGACAGCTGTCGCGCGGCTGCAACGAAGCTGTGCTCGCGGGCAACCGTCAGGAAAACCCGGATGTCATTGAGATCGCTCATCGAGATAATTTCACTTTTTGCAATAATATTGTCAATATTATTTCTATTCAAAAGCTGCCGGTAACGGGCCATCTTCTGCTCACAACAGGGACGAAAACCAGCGTCCGAACAGAAGGAACAAGGCTATGCTTACCCAGATCAAAGGCCTGCACCATGTCACGTCGATGGCTGCGAGTGCGCAGGTCAACAGCGACTTCTTCACCAAGACCCTCGGCCTGCGCCGGGTCAAGAAGACCGTCAATTTCGACGCGCCGGAAGTCTATCACCTCTACTATGGCGACGAAGTCGGCACCCCCGGATCGGTGATGACCTATTTCCCCTTCCCGCACATCGCCGCCGGTCGTCCCGGTGTCGGCGAGGTCGGCGAAACCTATTTCGCAATTCCAAGGGGTTCGCTCGGTTTCTGGCGTGAACGGCTTGCAAAGCTCGGCGTCGGCAATCTGGCGGAAACCGAAGTCTTCGGCGAAAAGCGCCTGCGCTTTGACGGTCCTGATCGCGACGGCTTTTCCCTGGTCGAGGTCGACACGGATGCACGCGACGGCTGGCTGCACGACGATATCGGCGCGGCCGAGGCTATCAAGGGCTTTCATGGTGCGTCCATGCGGCTGAAGGATGCCGGCGCCACCCGTGAGCTGCTCGGGTTCATGGGCTATGAAAAGGTCAACGAGAAGGACGAATGGGCACGCTTCGCCATCAAGGGCGGCAACGGTGCCGATTTCATCGACCTCGAAACCCTGCCCGGTGCCGATCATGCCCGTCAGGGCGCAGGCTCGGTGCATCATATCGCCTTTGCCGTTGAAAACCGTGCCGCCCAGCTGGATGTCCGCAAGGCACTTCTGGATACCGGCTACCAGGTCACGCCGGTGATCGACCGCGATTATTTCTGGGCAATCTATTTCCGCACGCCGGGTGGCGTGCTGTTCGAGATCGCCACCAACGAACCCGGTTTCGACCGCGACGAGGATACCGCCCATCTGGGCCAGGCATTGAAACTGCCGGCCCGGTATGAGAGCCACCGCGCCGAGATCGAAAAGCTGTTGCCGGCCATCGCCGACTGAGCAGGGCATCCACATTGTTTGAATGTGCAGCGGGATCCCTTGGCGATCCAGGCTGCGGAGTATATGCGATGACAGTCCTCGACTATCACACCTATGAAAAGCCCCCGGCTGCCGGGCAGCCGGTCGTCTTCGCCTTTCACGGCACCGGCGGCAACGAAATGCAGTTCGCCGAGCTGATCGTCCAGATCCTGCCCGGCGCCGGCATCGTCTCGCCGCGCGGCGACGTGTCGGAGCATGGCGCGCTGCGGTTCTTCCGCCGCACCGGCGAGGGCGTCTACGACATGGACGATCTTGCCGCCCGCACGGAGAAGATGGCGGCCTTCATCGAGAAGAAGAAGGCAGAATGGCCGGGGCATCCGGTCTATGGGCTCGGCTATTCGAACGGCGCCAATATCCTGGCCTCCGTGCTGATGCAGCGGCCGGATCTGTTCGACCGGGCAGCCTTGCTGCATCCGCTTATCCCCTGGGCGCCGGACGACAATGCCGGATTGAAGGGACGCGAGATCCTGATAACCGCCGGCGAGCATGATCCGATCTGCCCGCTGCCGTTGACCGAGCGTCTCTCCGGCTTTTTCGAGCGTCAGGGCGCCAGGCTTCAAACCAGCATCCATCCGGGCGGTCACGAGATCCGCCAGACCGAGCTTCAGGCGCTGGGCGCCTTCCTCAGCCGGTAACATTTCTGCCCTGCGACAGCGCTTATAGGTTGCCGCAGGGCGATCGTTGGGAACGGACCGCATCCTTCTGCGGCGCAGGGCGCCGAAGCGGCCCCGATCAGGAGTTGTCGCCATGAACATGATCCACGAAAGCATGAACCGAGGCCATACCAACCAGGGTTGGCTCGACAGCCGCCACACCTTCTCCTTTGGCGGCTTCCACGATCCGACCCGCATGGGTTTCGGTCTGCTGCGCGTCATCAATGAAGACTGGATCGTTCCGGGCGCCGGTTTTGCCGAGCATGCGCACGACAATATGGACATCCTGACGCTGGTACTGTCGGGCAGGCTGGAGCACCGCGACACGCTCGGCAATGTCTCGGTGATCACGCCGGGCGACATCCAGCTGATGTCGGCGGGCAGCGGTCTTCGTCATTCCGAGATGAACGCCTCGGATGCGGAGACGGCGCATGTCCTGCAGATCTGGCTCATTCCGAATACGCGCGGCGGGGCCCCGCATTACCAGCAGGCCCGTCTGCCGACGACGGACGGCGCCCGTGACTGGACGCCGATTGCCGGCGGCGGGGCGGACGCGGCGCCGCTTGGCCTGTTGTCGGATACGACCGTCTCGATCGCCTATCCCCGCGAGGGTGATCGATTGCAGGTACCGCAGACACCCGGCCGTCGGATCTTCGTGCATCTGATCGAGGGGCTTGCCCGGATCGGTGCAGAAACCCTGCGCGGCGGCGATGCGCTCGAGATCACCGATCCCGACGTGCCGGAACTCGAATGGATGACGGACGGGGCGGCGCTGCTCTTCGACATGCAGCCCTGACGGCGGCCTTCAAGGGGGGGCGTCTCCGGCACAAAGCGAAAGTGTTGCGCCTTGTGCCGGAGACGGTGTCGCGCCCTCTCGTCCTTTCGGCCTCAGAGGTCCGGATGGCGGTTGACGTCCTTGTAGAGCAGATATCGGAAGCGTCCGGGGCCGCCGGCATAGCAGGCCTGCGGGCAGTAGGCGCGAAGCCACATGTAGTCGCCGGCTTCGACCTCGACCCAATCCTCGTTCAGCCGGTAGACGGCCTTGCCCTCGAGCACATAGAGGCCGTGCTCCATGATATGCGTTTCCATGAACGGAATGATCGCGCCCGGCTCGAAGGTCACGATATTCAGGTGCATGTCGTAGCGCACGTCGCCGGGATCGATGAAGCGGGTGGTTGCCCATTTCCCATCCGTGTCGGGCATGGGATGAAGGACGCAGTCATCCTCATGGGTAAAGACCGGCGGCGGTGGCTCGAGCCCTTCCACCACCTTGAACTTCTTGCGCACCCAATGGAAGCGGACGGCGGAGGGGCCGTCGTTTCGAAATGTCCAGGCCATGCCGGCTGGAATATAGGCGAAGGAGCCGGCCCGCAGCGGATGCTCCTCTCCAAGGCAGGTGATCACGCCCTCGCCCTCGACGACGAAGATGGCTGCCTGTGCGCGGCTGTCCGGCTCCGGCCTCACGCTGCCGCCTCCGGGGGCCACCTCCATGATATATTGGGCGAAGGTCTCGGCAAAGCCGCTCAACGGGCGCGAGATGATCCAGGCGCGGGTCGCCTCCCAATGGGGCAAGACGCTGGTGACGATGTCACTCATCACCGTCTTCGGGATCACCGCATAGGCGGTCTTGAAGACGGCCTTGCTGGAAAGGGTCTGGGTCTGCGGTGGCAGACCACCGACGTTGGAGAAATAGGTGGGCATCGTTATTCTGCAGCCTTTCGATTTTCAGCCTTCCGGCATTCCTATTCCTCCGGTGTCAGGGGCTTGATGTCAAACTGATCGCGGATCCGCGCATGGATATGCCCGACCGTCGACGCGATCGGTTATCCCGCGCAGATCTTTCTGCTAGATCCCGGTCTTGCCCTTCGTGGCGCTGAGACGAACGAAGCTCATCGAGATATGCGACCGGCGGATATAGGCAGCGGCGCTGACGTCGCCGATCTCGACTGCGGCGCGCACTTCGGTGATTTCGCGCCCGAACATCGTGACTTCCTCGGCAAGATCCATCCGGCTGATCGATTTCTGCCAGATGCGGGCGGTCTGATAGTAGAGCCGTTCGGAAATCTCCTTCAGCGGCTCGTTGTCGGAAAGCCGCATCAGCGCATGAAAAAAGTCGATGTTCAGCTGGGCGAAATCGCGGGCATCCGGGGCTGCGACCAGCGCCCGGCTGCGGGCCTCCAGCGTGCGGAAAAGACTGATGGTTTCGGCGGTCGGCGCGACCGGCGACAGCTTGCCGATCAGTTCGGCAAGCTCCATGCGCAACTGGTAGACCTGGCCGAAGGCCTCGATGTCGACATCGGTAACGATGGTGCCGACGCCGTGGACAGAGCGCAGCAGGCCTTGCGATTCCAGCCAGCCGAGCACGCGTCTCAGGGGCGTGCGGCTGATGCCGAATTCGGCTGCCAGCGCCTCCTCGCTGAGCCGGGTGCCGGGCGGATAGTCGAGCAGGCAGATGCGTGTGCGCAAGAGGTGATAGATGCGGGCGAACCGCTCGCGTGAGGCATTCGACGGCAGCAGCTCGTCCTTTACGCCGGGTTTTTGCCGCTTCATCGCTTCACCTCGCCATCACGCCTTACGCGGTCAGTCTGTCCTGCAGTCCGCTTAGCATATCCAGGCAGGCCTGCAATTGCGGCAGGCTGACGAATTCGTCCGGCTTGTGGGCCTGGGCGATCGATCCGGGACCGCAGACGACCGTAGAGATGCCGATCTGCTGGAACAGGCCGGCCTCGGTGCCGAAGGAAACGACATCGGCGTCCGTCGCGCCGGTCAGGGCGGAGACGATCGCCCGCGCCTCGTTGTCGTCCGTCGGCTCCAGGCCCTCGATCTCGCCCACCACATGGGTGACGATGCCGGCATCCGGCGAAACCGCCTGCATGGCCGGCAACAGGATCTCCTCGCAATAGGCGCGGATCGTGCGCTTGACGTAATCGACATCGGCGCGGCGCACCGGTCGCATCTCCCAGTCGATGGCGCAATGGCCGGCAATCACGTTGCGCGCCGAGCCGCCGTGGAAACAGCCTGTCTGGATGGTGGTCCAGGGCGGTGTGAAGCGGTTGACCGGTGCATTCTGCTTGAGGTCGGCGCCGATCTCGAGCAGGCGGCTGACATAGCGCACCGCATATTCGATGGCGTTGACGCCCAGATCGGGCGTCGAGGCATGGCCCTCGAAGCCGGTGAACTCGGTGGTGTATTCATAGCAGCCCTTGTGACCCTCGATGATCCGCATCTCGGTCGGCTCGCCGATGATCGCGACCGAGGGGCGGATTTCCTGCCGCTGCAGTTCTGCGACCAGTTGCTGGGCGCCGAAACAGCCGACCTCTTCATCGAAGGTGAAAGCGAAATGGACGGGGCGTTTCAGGTCCAGCGCCGCGTAATGCGGCGCCATGGCAAGGGTCGCGGCAATGAAGCCTTTCATGTCGCAGGTGCCGCGGCCGAAAAGGAGGTCATCCGCCTCGCGCAGCTCGAACGGGTTCGACTGCCATTCGCTTTCCTCCGCCGGCACCACGTCCGTGTGGCCCGACAGCACGATGCCGCCGTCGATTTCCGGGCCGAGCGAGGCAAACAGATTGGCCTTCTGCCCCGTCTCGTCCGGCATGATCGAAATGCGCGCGCCGCAATCGCTGAGCCGCCCGGCGGCATAGGCGATCAGCGCCAGATTGCCGTCGAAGGACACGGTGGGATAGCCGATCAGGTCGGCCAGGATATCACGGGTCGCGGCGAGCTCCATCGGATCAATCCTTGACGATCAGCTTGCGCGGCCGGTCGCAGAGGCATTCGGCAGCGCCGCTCTCGCGGATCAGGATGGTCTCGGTGATCTCCATTCCCCAGTCCTTCATCCACAGGCCCGGCATGAAGTGGAAGGTCATGCCCGGTTCGAGCACGGTCTGGTCTTCTTCGCGGATGGAGATCGTGCGCTCGCCCCAGTCCGGCGGATAGGAGAGCCCGACCGGATAGCCGCAGCGCGCGCCGCGCTCGATGCCGGCGCGCTCCAGCGGGGCTGCCAGCGCATTGGCGATATCGCAGGCGCGATTGCCCGCCTTTGCCGCCTCCAGCCCGGCTTCCAGTCCCTCGACCAGGGCCTTTTCTGCATCCAGCAAAAATTGCGGCGGCTTGCCGAGGAAGACCGTCCGGCAGAACGGCGCGTGATAACGGCGATAGCAGCCGGCGATCTCGAAAAAGGTTGCCGTTCCCGTCTCCATTTCACGCCCATCCCAGGTCAAATGCGGCGCTGCCGCATCGGATCCACTGGGCAGCAGCGGAACGATGGCGGCATAGTCGCCCCATTCGCCGTCGGGGCCGCGAAGCGCGTCGCCGTAAATGTCGGCCACCAGCTCGTTCTTCTTCAGGCCCGGCCGCATCCGTTCGGTCACGCCGTCGATGATCCGCTCCGAGATCCTGGCCGCCTTGCGCATGAAGGCCACTTCCTCGTCGCTTTTGACCGTGCGCTGCCAGTTGACCAGCGCGGTCGCGTCGACAAGCTCCGCGCCCGGCAGCTCGTCCTTGAGCGTCAGATAGGCCTTGGCGGAGAAATAGTAATTGTCGAGCTCGAGGCCCACGCGTTTGTTGCCATAACCCTTGTCCCGCAGGATCGCGGCCAGCGTCTGCATCGGATGGCGTTCGGTCGATTGCACATAGTTGTCGGCATAGAAGGCAACCCGGTCGTCGGCCATCCAGACGGTGCGGTAGGCACCATTGGCATCCTGCCGGCGGCCCCACCAGATGGGGTCCTCGTCGGGGAACACGATCACCCCCTGGTGCACGTAGAAGGACCAGCCGTCATAGCCGGTGAGCCAGGCCATGTTGGAGGGATCCTCGACGAACAGCACGTCCAGACCCCTGGCTGCCATGGCGGCGCGGGTCTCTGCGATACGGCGGTCAAACTCGGGGCGGGAGAAGGGAAGGCGTTTGGTGATCATGCATCCTCCGGATGGCTTCAAAATCAAGCAAGTGCACTATTTGTGTACATCTACCCCACATTCTCGATGTCGGAAAGAGAAAATCCCTTGAGAAGCTGTTGACATCGTCGTTTGCTCCGTCATGTTGTGCACAACAAGCAAAAACGATCTGGAACCTACCAAACCGGGAGCATATGATGAAAAACACACTGCTTAAGGCCGCGGCCGCTTCAGTCATTCTTGCCGCCATGGGTGCAACCACGGCAGGCGCCGTAACGCTCGACGAAATCAAGGACCGCGGCTATATCCGCATCGCGGTCGCCAACGAGATTCCCTACGGCTTCGTCGATCCGAGCGGGTCAGCCAAGGGGGCAGGCCCCGATGTCGCCACCGCAGTGCTTCTCAAGCTCGGCGTCGAGGCCGACAATATCCAGTGGGTGGTCACCAGCTTTTCCTCGCTGATCCCCGGCCTTCAGGCCAACCGCTTCGACATGACGGCGTCCGAAATGGCGATCCGTCCCGAGCGTTGCCAGAAGGTTGCCTATTCCGAGCCGAACACCTCCTATGGCGAGGGCCTGCTCGTTGCCGACGGCAATCCGAAGGGCGTGCATGCCTACAAGGACTTTGCCAAGGAAGGCATGAAGGTCGCGATCATGGCCGGCGCCGACCAGCTGCACATGCTGCAGTCGCTGAAGGTACCGGAAGGCAATATCGTCACCATCGCCTCCAATTCCGACGCCATCTCCACCGTGTCGACCGGTCGCGCGGATGCCTATGCCGCAACCGGCCTGACGGCGAGCGAACTGGCGGGCAAGAGCGACAAGGTCGCGATCGTCGACGACTTCACCGACCCGGTGGTCGACGGCAAGGAAGTGCGCTCCTGGGGCGGCTTCAACTTCAACATGGATTCGAAGGATTTCCGCGACGCCTTCAACAAGGAGCTGGAAGCCTTCAAGAAGACCGATGACTGGAAGAAGATCCTGACCAGCTACGGCTTCACGCCAGCAGACGTCGAGGGCGCCAGCGCCAAGAGCACGGAAGAACTCTGCAAGATGTAATCCGCTCCAGGATTGCAACCACCAGTCAGGTTTCCGGCTGGGGCGGCTTCGCCCGTCTCGGCCGGAACTCTTCAGCGATAGCCGGGCGCATGTCCCCGGCGTGATCAAACAAGGGGACGCCAGCGGTGCAGTGGACACAATATCTGGGACCTCTTTCCCAGGGCGCATGGGTCACGATCCAGCTCGCCGTCTATTCGACAATCCTGGGCGCTGCCTTTTCCTTCCTTTTCGGTATCGGCAAGCTCTCGCCCAATCACCTGATCAAGACGATCTCGATCGTCTATATCGAGGTCTTTCGCGGGACCTCGCTGCTGGTGCAGCTGTTCTGGCTTTACTTCGCGCTGCCGATCGTCGGCGACGCGATCGGTATCGACCTGCGCCTCCCGCCGGTCACGGCCGGCGTGCTGGCGCTGGCGCTCAATATCGGCGCCTATGGTGCGGAGGTCGTGCGCGGCGCGATCCAGTCGGTTACCCGTGATCAGTATGAGGCAGCGCGCGCGTTGAACTTCACGCCGCGTCAGGCGCTCTTTCGCGTCGCCCTGCCGCAGGCGATCCCGGAGATGATGCCGAGCTTCTCCAATCTCGCGGTGCAGAACCTGAAGGACACGGCGCTCGCCTCGCTGATCAGCCTGTCCGACCTCGCCTTCAAGGCAGAGCAGCTGCGCAACTACTACCAGGACTCCACCACGATCTACACGATCATCCTGTTCATGTATTTCGGCATGGCGCTGGTGGTGACCCTGCTGATGCGGATCCTCGAAAACAGCGTCGGCCGCTGGCGCGGCGCAAGGAGGTAGACCCATGCTGTTCGGATATCACTGGGACACGCAGCATGGCGAACTGGCCTTTGCGATCTCCATCCTGCCGATGCTGCTGCGCGGCCTGGTCGTTACCATCGAGGCGTCGATCCTCGGCTTCTTCGTCGCGATGGTGCTCGGCCTGGTGCTCGCCGTGCTCAAGGGAGCCAAGTCGAAACTCGTCTCCTGGCCGGCGGCTTTCGTCACCGAGTTCATCCGCGATACGCCGCTTCTGGTGCAGCTCTTCTTTCTCTATTATGTGCTGCCGGAATACGGCATCGTGCTGCCGGCCTTCATGACAGGCGCGCTGGCGCTCGGCATCCAGTACAGCGCCTATACCTCCGAGGTCTACCGCGCCGGCATCGGTGCCGTCGACCACGGTCAGCATGAGGCGTCGAAGGCGCTGGACCTGCCGCCGCACCGCACCTTCACCCACATCATCCTGCCGCAGGCGGTGCCCCGCGTCGTCCCGGCCCTCGGCAATTATCTCGTCTCGATCATGAAGGACGTGCCGGTGCTGTCGGTCGTCACCGTGCTGGAAATGCTCAACGTCTCGAAGATCATCGGCGACCAGACCTTCAACTACCTGACCCCGCTTTCGATGGTCGGCGGGCTCTATCTGATACTCACCATCATCGCGTCGGCAATCGTGCGCTATGTCGACGTCAACCTACCGAAGAGGGGGATACCGCTGCGATGAGCGAGCCAATCATTGTCTTCGACAAGGTGAAGAAGGCCTATGGCAACTTCACCGTCCTGCAGGACCTCGATTTCCACGTCAACCAGGGCGAAAAGGTCACCATCATCGGCCCCTCCGGGTCCGGCAAGTCGACCGTGCTGCGCATCCTGATGACGCTGGAAACGATCACCGACGGCGTCGTCTATGTCGGCGGTGATCCCCTCTGGCACGAGAACAAGAACGGGACGCTGGTGAAAGCTGGAGAGGCGCATCTGCGCAAGATGCGCACGCAGCTCGGCATGGTGTTCCAGCAGTTCAACCTCTTTCCCCATATGACCGTACTGCGCAACCTGACCGAAGCGCCGCGCGTGGTGCTCGGCATGTCGAAGGCCGAGGCGAAGGATCGCGCCGAGGAGCTTCTGGCGCTGGTCGGACTTTCCGAGCATGCGCAGAAATTTCCGGGTCAGCTGTCCGGTGGCCAGCAGCAGCGCGTCGGTATCGCGCGCGCGCTTGCCATGCGTCCGAAGATCCTGCTGTTCGACGAGCCCACCTCGGCGCTCGATCCCGAGCTTGTCGGCGAAGTGCTGAACGTGATCCGCACACTCGCCTCCGAACACGACCTGACCATGCTGATGGTCACCCACGAGATGCGCTTTGCCCGCGAGATTTCCGACCGGGTCTGCTTCTTCGACAAGGGCAAGATCCACGAGGAAGGCACACCCGACGAGCTGTTCGGCAATCCGCAGAAGGAGCGCACTCAACAGTTCCTGAGCGCGGTGACGGAGGGCGATTGACCGTGCGGGGAGGAGCAGCCGCGATCGGCAGGCCGGGGCTTGCCGATGTCTACGAGGCCCGTCGCCGGATTGCCGGCACGGCGGTGAGGACACCGATGGTGCCGTCGCCCTTCATGACGCGCCGCACGGGCCATGACTTCCTGCTGAAGCTCGAGACGACCCAGCCGATCGGCGCCTTCAAGCTGCGCGGTGCTGCCAATGCCATCCTGCGGCTGCCGCCTGACACAAGGGGCGTCGTCTGCTGCTCGACCGGCAATCACGGCCGTGGTGTCGCCTATGCCGCCGCCGCTCGGGGTCTGCGCGCGGTCGTCTGCATGTCGGCGCTGGTCTCGAAGGCCAAGGTCGAGGGTATCAAGGCGCTCGGGGCCGAGGTGCAGATCGTCGGCAGGAGCCAGGACGATGCGCAGGTCGAGAGTTCCAGGCTCTGCCGGGATGAGGGGCTGGTCGAGATCCCGCCCTTCGATGATTTTCACGTGATTGTCGGGCAGGCGACGATCGCGCTGGAAATGCTGGAAGACCGTCCGGATCTGACGTGTCTGCTGGTACCGCTTTCGGGCGGCGGGCTTGCTGCCGGCATCGCGCTCGCGGCAAAGGCGATCAAGCCGGATATCCGCCTGATCGGCATCTCCATGGACCGGGGTGCGGCGATGGACGCCTCGATCCGGGCCGGTAGGCCGGTCGAGGTCGAGGAGGTGGCAAGTCTCGCCGACTCGCTCGGCGGCGGCATCGGGCTGGAAAACCGGCTGAGTTTCGCGCTTTGCCGCGATCTACTGGACGAAGTGGTGCTGGTCACCGAGAACGAGATCTACCGGGCGATGCAGGTGCTCTATTTCGAAGACCGGATGGTGGCGGAAGGCGCCGGTGTCGTCGGGCTGGCCGCCGTGTTATTCGGCAAGGTGACGCTGCCATCGGGACCGGTCGGGACCGTGATCACCGGGCGCAACACGGATATGGCCCAGTTCACGAACGTGATTTCAGGCCGTGACGTCACGCTCGACGGCGTGACGGTCAAGGGAGTGCCCTATGCCGCATAAGATCATGATGCTGACGGAGGCGGATCTGCGAAAATCGGTCGGTCTTTCGTCCGAAGTCGTCGATGTTGTCGAACGCGCCTTTGCGGAACTCGCAAGCGGCAAGGTCGTCATGCCGCCGATCCTGTCGATGGCGATCCCAGAGGCGAATGGCGAGGTCGATGTGAAGACCGCCTATATCCCGGGCTTCGACGGCTTTGCGATCAAGGTCAGCCCCGGCTTCTTCGACAATCCGAAGCTCGGACTTCCCAGCCTCAACGGGCTGATGATCCTGTTTTCGGCGAAGACCGGACTGGTCGAGGCGCTGTTTCTCGACAATGGCTATCTGACGGATATCCGCACGGCCGCCGCCGGGGCGGTCGCTGCACGGCATCTGGCACCCAAGGATGTGCGGACCGCCGGCGTGATGGGCACCGGTGTCCAGGCCCGCCTGCAGATCGAGGCGGCCCATTTGGTGCGGCCGTTCGAGAAGGTTCTTGTCTGGGGTCGCGATGCCGATAAGGCCGCCGCCTGCGCGGCCGATATCGCCGCCAAGCTTGGCATTGAGGCATCAGTGGAAAGCGAGCCGGCGCGTCTGGTGGCCGAAAGCCAGCTGGTGATCACCACCACGCCGGCGCGCGAACCAGTCCTGAAAGCCGACTGGCTGCATGCCGGATTGCACATCACCGCCATGGGTTCGGACCAGGGCGAGAAGAACGAGATCGATCCGCGGGCGCTGGCCGAGGCGGACGCCTATATCTGCGATCGCGTCAGCCAGTGTGAAAAACTCGGCGAGCTGCGAAGTGCCATCGCTCAGGGTCTCTGGGATCGCGACATGCCGGCGGAACTCGGCGCGGTCATCGCCGGGCACGCGGTCGGCCGGAGGAGCGAGAGCGATGTGACGATCTGCGACCTCACCGGTACCGGCGTCCAGGACACCGCAATCGCCACCTTCGCCCGCCGGACCTCTGCAACGGTCGGCGTCGGCACGGTCATGGAGGCGTAAGATGATGTCTTCGCCGAGCAGGGTGTGAGGGCTGAACCATGCTCAGCCTCGACAGCCGGGATATCGAGATCCTGAAGATCCTCTCCTCGGAGGCGCGGATCTCCAAGGTCGACCTGGCGGCCCGCATCAACCTCAGTCCGAGCCCCTGCTGGGAGCGGCTGAAACGGCTGGAAAAGGCCGGTGTCATCGTCAGCTACCGCGCCCAGGTGTCGCTGCGCTCGGTGCTGCCGCATGTCACCTTCTTCGTCACCATCGAGCTCGAACGCCACCGGATGGAAAGCTTCCAGACCTTCGAACGCGCAGTGAAGGCAAGCGACGAGATCACCGGCTGCTGGGCGCTCGGCGGTGGTTTCGACTACCTGCTGCAGATCGTCACCCGCGACGTCGACAGCTATCAGCGGCTGATCGACGGCCTGCTGGAGCAGAAGCTCGGTCTGACCCGCTACTACACCTACATCGTCACCAAGCCGGTGAAGGAGACGGGGATCCTGCCCTTCGATGCGCTGATGGGCGGCTGACAGACGAAACCGCAAGCACGCCGTCAAACCAAAGAGGAAACCGCTGCCGTTCGGTCCGACAAAAGACCAACCGGCTTTGCTTCCCCGGCAGAATGGCAACCGGGTTCAATACAGATCGCAGGTGCGCCATGCCAATGCCCGCTGAAGCTCCGAAATCGTCTCTTTCAGGCCTTGCCGATCCGCGGCTGATCCGCCAGTTCGCCTATGTCGGCGGGCGCTGGATTTCATCTGCCGACAATTCCACCTTCGCCGTCCACGATCCGGCAACCGGCGATTGGCTCGGCGACGTCGCCCGTTTATCCGCGCTGGAGAGCCATCGGGCCGTCGATGCCGCAGAAGGTGCCTTTGCCGATTGGGCCGGCTGCCTGCCGCAGGAGCGCAGCCGTATTCTCAGACGCTGGTTCGACCTGATGATCGAGAACCGCGAGGATCTGGCCCACATGATGGTGCTCGAACAGGGCAAGCCGATATCCGAGGCGCGCGGCGAGATCGACTACGCCGCAGCCTTCGTTGAATATTACGCCGAAGAGGCCAAGCGACCGAATATTGGCAGCGTCACCTCGCATCTGGCCGATGCCGAGATGGAGACCTGGCTGGAGCCGGTCGGGGTGGCGGCCTTGATCACGCCGTGGAATTTTCCCTCTGCCATGCTGACCCGCAAGGCGGCCGCGGCCCTTGCCGCCGGCTGCACCGTGGTTGCCCATCCAAGCCATGAGACACCCTATTCGGCACTGGCCCTTGCCGAGCTTGCCGAACGGGCCGGCTTTCCGGCCGGTGTGTTCAACCTGGTCACCGGAGATGCCGCCACCGTCGTCGAGCCCTGGCTGACCGATCCGCGGGTCCGGGCGCTGTCGTTTACCGGGTCCACCGAGATCGGCAGGCATCTCTACCGCCGGTCGGCCGACACGGTGAAGCGGCTGGTGCTGGAGCTTGGCGGCCACGCTCCCTTCCTGCTGTTTGCCGATGCCGATCTAGACCGGGCGGTGGACGAGGCGATAAAGGCGAAGTTTGCCACCTCCGGCCAGGATTGCCTCGGCGCCAACCGCTTCCTGGTGGAGCGTCGCGCCTATGACCGGTTTTGCCAGGCCTTCGCCGACCGGACCCAAAAGTTGACAGTTGGCAACGGCTTCGACGACCCGGATATCGGCCCGCTGATGAACGAAAAGGCGGTCGCCAAGCAGGAGGAGCATGTCGCGGATGCACTGGCGCGCGGAGCAAGACTGCTTTGCGGCGGAAGGCGCCATGCTGCCGGGCCACTTTTCTTCGAGCCGACCGTGCTTGCGGATGTGCCGGCCGACGCGCTGGTCATGCGCGAGGAGACGTTCGGCCCGGTCGCGGCAATCGCGGCCTTCGACACCGAGGCGGAGGCGATCGCGCGGGCCAACGACAGCGAATACGGGCTGGTGGCCTATCTCCACACCAGCGATCCGCGCCGCATCTACCGCGCAAGCCGGGCCCTGCAGTTCGGCATGGTGGCGGTCAACCGGACCAAGGTCACCGGCGCGCCCATTCCCTTCGGCGGAATGAAGCAATCCGGCATCGGCCGGGAAGGGGCCCTGCAGGGCATGCAGGCCTTCATGGACATCAAATACATATGCCGCGACTGGGCATGAACTAAAAGCGAAAGGACCAGACAATGCTGACCAATGACCAACTCGGGCAATGGGACCGCGAGACCTTTTTCCACCCCTCGACGCATCTTGCCCAGCATGCGCGCGGCGAAACCCCGACGCGGGTGATCACGGGCGGCTCGGGCGTGCATATCGAGGACCGCGACGGCAGCCGGCTGCTCGATGCCTTTGCCGGGCTCTACTGCGTCAATGTCGGCTATGGCCGTCCGGAAATTGCCGAGGCGATCGCGGCGCAGGCCAAGGAGCTTGCCTATTACCACGCCTATGTCGGCCATGGCACCGAGGCCTCGATCACGCTGGCGAAGATGATCCTCGACCGTGCCCCGAAGAACATGTCGAAAGTCTATTTCGGCCTTGGCGGCTCGGATGCCAACGAGACCAACATCAAGCTCGTCTGGTACTACAACAACATTCTCGGACGGCCGGAAAAAAAGAAGATCATCTCGCGCTGGCGCGGCTATCACGGGTCTGGTCTGATGACCGGATCGCTGACGGGGCTTGAACTGTTCCACAAGAAGTTCGACCTGCCGCTGTCCCAGGTGATCCATACCGACGCGCCCTATTATTTCCGTCGTCCGGATGCGGCGATGAGCGAGGAACAGTTCTCCACCCACCTGGCGGCCGAACTGGAAAAGCTGATCGAGACGGAAGGCGCCGATACGATCGCTGCCTTCATCGGCGAGCCGGTGCTCGGAACCGGCGGGATCGTGCCGCCGCCTGCAGGCTACTGGGAGAAGATCCAGGCCGTGCTGAAGAAGCACGACATCCTGCTGATCGCCGACGAGGTGGTGACCGGCTTCGGGCGCCTCGGCACCATGTTCGGATCGGATCACTACGGCATCGAGGCGGATATCATCACCATCGCCAAGGGCCTCACTTCGGCCTATGCGCCGCTTTCCGGCTCGATCGTCTCCGACAAGGTTTGGAAGGTGCTTGAAAAGGGGACAGACGAGAACGGTGCCATCGGCCATGGCTGGACCTATTCGGCGCACCCTATCGGGGCGGCCGCCGGCGTTGCCAATCTGAAGCTGATCGACAGCCTCGGCCTCGTCGACAATGCCGGCAAGACGGGCGCCTATTTCGTCAAGGCGATGCAGGATGCGCTGGGCAACCATGCCCATGTCGGCGAGATCCGCGGTGAAGGCATGCTCTGCGCCGTCGAATTCGTCGAGGACAAGGCTGACCGCCGCTTCTTCGATGCTGGCCGGAAGATCGGTCCGCAGGTGGCGGCAGCATTGCTGAAGCAGGGGGTCATCGGCCGGGCCATGCCGCAGGGCGATATCCTCGGCTTCGCACCCCCGCTTTGCCTCACGCAGGCAGAGGCCGATACGGTGGTCGCGGCCGCAAAGAAGGCCGTGAGCGAAGTGCTGGGCTGAATCGAAAGGGGGCGGTGGGCTTGCGCCTGCCGCCCCCTTTATCCAAGTGACCGGTGGCCACTCCGCGATCCTGTCGTCGCCGTCAGGCGTGGGCGGCGAGAACCGCCTCGCGGGAGAGATAGCCGACGGGCATGCCCGCGTCATCCTTTACGCCGACGCCCGGCAGATTGTCGGCCAGCATCAGCGCCAGCGCATCATGCAGGCTGGCGGCCTGGCCGATCGACGGCCCGGATATCTCGCCGCCTGCCGCGCCCATGGCGCTCAAGACCGGGATCAGGCTCAGCCGCTTGATCGCCCGGTCGGGACCGAGGAAGCTCTCGACGAAATCATCGACCGGATGCGCAAGGATCGCTTCCGGCGTATCGTATTGCAGCAGTTTTCCGTCGCGCATGATGGCGATCCGGTCGCCCATCTTGATCGCCTCATCGAGATCGTGGGTGACGATGACGACGGTCTTCGACACCTTCTTCAGGATCTGGCGGAATTCATCCTGCAGCTTGACGCGGGTGATCGGGTCGATGGCGCCGAAGGGTTCGTCCATCAGCATGATCTCGGGGTCGGCGGCGAGCGCCCGGGCAAAGCCGACGCGCTGGCGCTGGCCACCGGAAAGCTCATGCGGAAAGCGCTTGCGCATCACTGACGGATCGAGGCTGACGAGCTCGAGCAGCTCGTCGATCCGCCGGTCGGTCCTGGCCTTCTCCCAGCCAAGCAGCCTCGGCACAGTCGCGACATTGCGCTCGATGGTCATGTGCGGGAAGAGGCCGACCTGCTGGATGACATAGCCGATGCGGCGGCGCAGAGTGCGTACATCGACCTTGGACACATCCTCGCCGTCGACGAGCACGCGACCGCCGGTCGGCGTTTCAAGCCGGTTGATCATCCGCATGGTCGTCGTCTTGCCGCAGCCGGATGGGCCGATCATGGTGACCGTCGTGCCCGTTTCGATGGTCAGGTCAAGCGCATCGACCGCATGGCGATCGCTGCCGGGATAGGTCTTGGTGACGTGATCGAGGGTAATCATCTGCAATTTCTCCAGTCGGTCATCGCCAGGGTCAGCGTCTAAGGGTCAGCGTGCGCTCCAGCCAGCCGAAGAAGACTTCGGCGAAGATGGCGAGAAGCGCGATCGGCAGGGCGCCGACGATCAGGCGGGGCATGTTCATGATGGCGATGCCGGCATTGATGAAGTCGCCGAGGCCACCGCCGCCGATGAAGGAGGCGAGCGCGGCGCCGCCGATCACCTGGATGGCGCTGGTGCGGATGCCGGCAATCATCGAGGGCACGGCCAGCGGAAACTCGATCTGCCAGAGGATCTCGCGCTTGCCCATGCCCATGCCGCGGGCGGCATCGAGAAGAGCGGGGTCGATCTCGCGGATGCCGACGATGGTGTTGAGCAGGAGCGGCGGAATGGCAAGCACGATCAGCGCCAGCACCGAGGGCCAGAGACCGATGCCGAGCAGCGGCATGGCGGCGGCCAAGATGGCAAGGCTCGGGATCGAGCGCAGCGAGCCTGCGATATTGACCGAGACGAAGGCAGCACCGGGCCTGCGCGCCACCGCAAAGCCGAGCGGAATGGCGATCACTAGCGCGATGCCGAGCGAGATGGCGCACATCAGCATATGCTGGTTGAAGGCGGTGAAGAAACTGCCGGGATTGTCGATGATCCATCTGATCGCCTCGAGGAGAATGGTCATGCGGCAATCCTCCCGCTGCGGCGCCGCAGATAGGTCTCGAACGACGACAGCAAATAGTCGGTCGAAAGTGCAAGCGCCGCGGTCATCAGACCGCCGGCGATGATCTTTTCGGGGAACCGCTGGTCGATGCCCTGGAAGATGATCATGCCGAGGCCGCCGGCATTGATATAGGCGGCGACTGTCGCAATGCCGATCACGGTGACCATGGCGATGCGCACGCCGCCGACGATGAAGGGAAGCGCGAGCGGCAGCTCCACCTCCCAGATCCGCCTGACCGTGCCATATCCCATGCCCTTGGCCGCATCGAGCACGTCACTCGGGATCGACTGGAAGCCGAGCGAGATATTGCGGATCAGGATCATCAGCGAATAAAGCGTCAGGCCGGTGATCGCCGGGGCCGCGCCGATACCCATCAGCGGGATGAACAGGGCAAAGAGCGCAAGGCTTGGAATGGCAAACAGCATGCCGGCAACGATGACGATGGTGTTGTAGGTCTTGTGGTGCCGGGCCGTCGCGATCGCCACGACGAGCGAAATGACGAGCGCAATGCCGACCGAGGAAAACACCAGATAGAGATGTTCGACCAGCGCCTGCAAAAGCGTATCGATATGCTTGGGGACCCACTTCATGAGATGCCTCGATCAGGGGAATGGGATGTGTGTGGGCGGAGGGCTACCATGGTCCCCCCAAGGCGAGATCGGCGGCCCGGGCGCGGTCCGGCAGGGTGTCGTAGGCGGCAAGGTCCGGCACCGCGAAGCCCGTCAGGCCGAGCGGCTGAAGGACGCTTCGGCCGGCATCGCCGTCACCGGCATTGGTAAGAGCGCTGCGCAGGGCAATGACCGCCTCCTTTGCCGTTGCGCGCGCCGCAATCAGCAGGGGGAAGGGCGCGGCGGGCGTCGTCGCCACGATCCTGACCGTAGCCAACGCTTCCGGTTCGTGCAGGGCAAGCAACTGCCAGGCATAGGCGTCGATCGCGCCGACCTCGACACGACCGGAGGTGACGGCATCGAGAATACCGCGCGGATTGAGGAGCGGCCCGACGGCGCCGGGCGGGTTTGCCGTAGCGCCGAGTTCGACGAGCAGGCCGCGCGGCGCATTGTAGCCCGATTGCGAATCCCGCACCGTCCAGCCCCAACGGGCCTTCGGCAGATCGTTAGGGCCCAGGGGTGAGCCGAGCGCGGCGATAACATGGCTTGCATAGACCGGCTTGCCATTCGCCCATTCGGCCGCTGGGACCGGGGCGGCGAGCGCAACCGGTCGCGCCTCCGGCTCCACCATCGAGTACGGATAACCGCACATGAAGGCGGCGCCGAGATCCGGTCGCTCCCAGAGTTCCGACAGCGGCGCAGGCGGTGCATGCGCGATGATATCGAGCGCGACGCCGGCCTCGCGCGCCAGCCAGCCGAAGAAGCGATCCCAATGTCCCTTGATGCGGGGACTGAGATTGTACATCCGCGAGCAGGCGATCAATGGCGGGCGAGGCTCGGTCATCGGGATCACGCGAACCGGATGCGCTGGCCGATATTCATCGCATGCGCCTTGTCGACCATGGCCGCACCCAGCGCGACGTCGGTGGTCGACAGGCCGCGATGCCAGAACAGGATCGTCTCGTCGTCGCTTTCGCGGCCCGGCTTCTGACCGCAGACGATCTGGCCGATTTCGGCGTGCAGGTTTTCCGCCGTCACCTTGCCCTCGTCGACATGGCGGCGAAGGGCGCCGTAGGGCTTGCCCGGACCGCACTGGCCCCAGTCATCGACCACCACCTTGTCCATGATGTCGGTCAGGTCGAATTCGAGCGCGCTCATGGTGCCATAGGGCACGACGAAAGCGCCCTTCTTGACCCATTCCGTCTTGAAGAGAGGCGTCGGCTCCGGCAGGCGGCTGGCCTCGATCATGATATCGGCGCCCTCGAGGCAGTCCTTCCAGTTGTCGGTGACGATGATCTTCTTGCCGAGGTCGCGCTCCAGCCGTTCGGCGAAGGCATTGCGGCTTTCCGGTCGGCGCGAATGCACGCGGATCTCGTCGAAATCGTAGATGTGGTCGAGCAGCCGGACATTCCAGTAGGAGGTGCCGCGCGCCCCGATATGGCCGAGGATCTTGCTGTTCTTGCGCGCCAGATATTTCGCGCCGAGCGCGGTGACGGCGCCGGTCCGCATGTCGGTGATTGCCGTGGCATCGATCACGGCCTTCGGCACGCCGGTCTCGGGATCGAAGAGATTGAGGACGGCCATTTCCGAGGGCAGGCCGACCTTGTAGTTGTCGACGAAATCGCCGACGACCTTGACGCCGGCATAGCCGAGCGATTTCACATAGCCGCGCAGAATGTTGAAATGGCCCTTGTCGGAGCTTTCCGGCACCAGATGGACGCGCGGCTCGATGACCACCTCGCCGCGTCCCTGCGCATCGAGCGCTTTTTCCACCGCGTCCAGAATTTCCTCGTCGGTGAGGGCGAGCGCCTTGGCATCAAGCGCGTTCAGATAGTCGATCCAGATTTCCTGCATTGCCGTACTCCAGGGGGCTTTGGCCGTTCATGGCCCTGTCATGTCGTGTGGTAGGCCGGCGCCGGGCGCCGGCCCTCTCAGTCAATGCGGGCGGCCGCGAGACTGCAGTCACCTTTATTTGAGGAATTAAAGCAGGCCTTCGGCCGTCAGGAATTCTTCCGCCACGTCGGCAGGCTCTTCGTGGTCGACCTCGACCTTGGCGTTCAGCTTGCGCATCACGTCATTGTTGAGATGCGAACCCAGCGCATTCAGGACATCGGCGATCTTGGGATCGCTGTCGAGGATCTGCTGACGAACGACCGGCGCGACGTAATAGGGCGGGAAGAGACCCTTGTCGTCGTCGAGCGCCACGAGGTTCTTGGCGCCGATCTGCCAGTCGGTGGCATAGCCGTTGGCCACATCGATGCTCTTCTGGTCCAGCGCGTCATAGCGTAGGCCGAGTTTGGCGAACTGCTTGTATTCCTTGAACTCGATGCCGTAGGTCGCCTTCAGGCCCGGCAGGCCGTCGGGACGGTCGGGAAATTCCGGACCGCCGCCCATGACAAGCTTGCCTGCAACCTTGCCGAGGTCCGAAAGGGTCTTCAGGCCGTTGGCGTCTGCGGTTTCCTTGCTGACGATCATGGCATAGCCGTTATTGATGCCGGTCGGTTCCAGCCAGGTCAGCTTGAGTTCCTTGGAATAGAAGTCCTTGACGGTGTCGTAGACCGTCTTGGGATCGGACGAGATCTCGCCCTTGACCACGGCCGACAGCGCCGTGCCGGTATATTCCGGGTAGAGGTCGATGTCGCCGTTGACCAGCGCCTGGTGGGCGATCAGCGTGCCGCCGAGATTGATCTTGCGTTCGACCGTGTAGCCGGCATGCTCCAGCAGCGCGGCATACATTTCGCCGAGAATATACTGTTCGGTAAAGTTCTTGCTGCCGACCTTGATGGTCTCGGCGGCATGGGCGGTGGTCAGGCTGACGGTGGCGAGCAGCGAGGCGGCCAGGGCAGCGAAGATGGACGATGTCATGCGGAATTCCTCTGGTTGGATATGGGCCTTTACGCGATTGTCCGGTCTTTCCGACTCTTGGTTCTTGGAAGCGGCGCAGGGTCTGGTCTTGCTCTGTCAGACGGGGCTGCGGATCACCTCTGCAATGGTTTCGAAATCGGGGCCCTGGGCCCGATCCTCCTCCAGCCGCGGCACATGCCGGCGCACGGAGGCGTAGGCTTTTGCCGTGCCGGCGCCCAGTTCGTTTTCCACGCCGCGGAGGTCGACCGCTTGCGCGGATGCGACGAGCTCGATCGCCACGAGATAGCGCAGGCGCTCTATGATCTCCTGCGTCTTGTCGAGTACCGAAGGGGCGAGGGTCGCATGGTCCTCGATCCCGTCGGCGGCCGGAAGCAGGGTCAGCGACACCGGCATGGCAAGATGACGGATTTCCGCCTCCAGCGCCGAGATCGTCTTCTGTACCGTGGCAAATCCTGTCCGGCTCTGGCCGAGCGGCGTGAGAAAGCGCGGCAGGTCCGACATGCCGGCCGACATCAGCTTCATCGTCCGGTAGGCGGTTGCCGCGGCACATTGCGCCATGGCCTGGCACAAGCGCTCGAAGGAGAGGGTGAAGGCCGTCATGTCGAAATTGCCGTTCGACAGGATCAATCCTTCGTAGGCCAGCACGACCGGATTGTCGCCGGAGCTGGAGAGTTCGATCTCGGTGGCAAGCCTTGCCTCGGCGATGGCATGGGAGAGCGCGCCCCAGACCTGGGGGGCGCAGCGATAGCTCAACGGATCCTGCAGCCGGCGCGCGGCGCCTTCGCCCACCAGCGAACTGCCGGCAAGCAGGTCCCGCAGCCGGGCGGCCGTTTCGCGCTGTTCGAAGGCAGGGCGAGCGGCAAGGGCGCGATCGTCAAAGGCGCTGACATTGGCGCGGAAAGCCTCGAAATCGAGCGCGATGGCCGACAGCGACCAGTCGACGAGAGTGTCGAGATCCGAGAGCGCCAGGCAGGCCCGCGCGACCGAAAGCGAATTGGCAACGACCAGGCAATGACCGTCCTTCGGCGCCAGCGGCAAGGGCTCCAGCCCCGCCCTCTCAAGCGCCTGTGCGGCCGGCATCACGGTGCCGCCAAACTCGGCCTCGCCGTCGCCGAGCAGGGCACGGGCCAGATCCGACAGCGGCGCAAGGTCTGCCGCGCCGATCGAGCCGAGCGAGGGGACAACCGGATGGACGCCTGCATTCAGCGCATCGACGAGACCTTCAAACACGGGCAGCGAGACACCGGTGCCACCGGCGGCCATGCCGGCGATCCGGGTCGCCATCATTGCCCGAACGGTGTCGCGCGGCAGGGCGGCACCGACGCCAACGGCGCGCGCCTGCGGCACACGCCGCTGGAAGGCGATCAGGTCATCCGCCTCAAGCCGCGTATCGACGCCGGCGCCGAGGCCGGTGGTCAGGCCGTAAACGGGCTTCTCGTCTGCGAGATAACGCTCAACGACCGTGCGGGCTGCGTTGATCCGGGTCTCGACCTCGGGGGAGATCACGAGCTTCGCTTCGCCGCGGGCAAGACGAACGATGTCGCCGATGCTGGGAGCCGTAGCGGAAAAGGTGACGGTATCTTTGCGATGGCTCATGCGTCGCGAGCTCCCAGAAGGCTGAGCGGGCCGCCCGGGCCGCGGCCGGAGCGGGCCTCGAGCCGGTATCGGTTGCCGGGATAGTAGAGAAGCGCGCAGGTGACGACTGCCTCGTTCGACCAGGTGCGGCGGCAGACGCGCAGGCAGGGCTGGTGGCTGTCGAGGGCCAGCAGCTTGCGCACGGTCGGATCGGGGTTCACCGCCTCGACGAAATGCTCGAAGGCCGTGATCGGCGCGACTTCCGTCAGATATTCGTTCGGTGTGATCCGGGTGAAATCCTTCGACAGATAGTCGGGCGCGACGTTCGGATTGACATAGCGCTTCTCGATCTGGATCGGCTGATCGTCTTCCAGATGCACGATCATGGTGTGCATGACCTCGATGCCGGGTTCGAGGTCGAGCGACTGGGCGACATGCTCATCGGCAAGGATGCGGCGTGCGACCAGCACCTTTGCCGCATGGCGATGGCCGCGATCGGCAATTTCCTGCGCGATATTGCGGATCTGCAGAAGGTCGATGTCCTGGCGCTGCGAGGCGACGAAGGTGCCAAGTCCCGCCGAGCGCGTCAGCACGCCCTCGATCATCAGTTCGCGCAGGGCCCGGTTGGCGGTCATCCGGCTAACGCCGAAGGCGGCGACCAGTTCGCTTTCCGAATGCACGCGGTCACCGGGAGCCAGGCGTCCATCCTCGATCATCTCGAGAATGCTTTCCTTGATCAGCAGATATTGCGGGGCTGCCCCTGCGGGTCTTGCTCTCGTCGTCATGCTTGCGCCTTGCCGGCTGGACCTCGATCCGAAGACCCGGGCCATTTGTCTATACCTGTATATACAGGCATGGCGAATGACCATTTGCAAGGCACAAAATCGCGATGACAAAAATTTGAGCGTTTGACGTTTGGAGCGATATCCCACGCGGAAAGACCCAGAGGCGTGCCGCCGGGCTGGCTTTACCGTGCGGGTGTCCGATCAGGCGATGCTGTCGACAGCCTTTGCCGTCAGGGCGGTGCGCATCAGGCTGAGCGGATGGGCGGCCGTCCGGTTGCTGCGAATCGCCGTCTGGCAGCGACAGGAAAATCCGGTGGCGGTGATCGGGCCCTTGGCGTCGGCCAGGGCAGCACGCCAAGACTGATCGAAGATGCGGGCGGAGGTCGCCTCGTTGCGTGTCTCGTGGCCCCAGGTGCCGGCCATGCCGCAGCAGCCGACCTTCGGCACGGAAAGCGCAATGTTCAGGCGGGCGAACAGCCTGATCCAGATCGCACCGGCGTCGGGCCGCAGGGTCCGCTCGGTGCAATGCAGGAAGAGGGTTGCGGATCCCGGCGGCGCGGTCGCACTTGCTGCGTCGTCCAGCCGGTCGATGTGCCGGGCAAGCCAGTCCTGCGCCAGCATGACGGGCACTTCGCGGTCGACAGCCTCCAGATATTCCTCGCCATAGGTCAGCGTTACGGCGGGCTCGATACCGACAAGACTGTAACTGCGCGCGGCGATGCTGCCGAGATTTTCCGCCTGTATCAGCGCCGTGCGCCGAAAGGCGGCAAGCCTGCCGAGCACATGCAGCGGCTTGCCGCTGGGGCGATAGGGGGCGAGCCAGGGCTCAAAGCCAATCGCCCTCGCGACGGCTGCGAAATCGAGGATGAGGTCAGGTTCGAAAAATCGGGTGAAGGCATCCGGCACGATGACCACCGTCTGTGTCGGGTCGGGGTGATCCGCAGCGCCCAGCGTGCGCAGACCGGCCTGGCGGAACCGCTGCCGCGCATCGGTTGCCGGCAGCAGGGGCAGGTGATGCAGGCCCAGAGCCTTCAATAGCGCTGCGCCTGGCTTGCCGAGCATCAGATTGGCAAACGGGCGCAGTCGCTCGGCGAGCGGCAGCAACGGTTCCAGCAGGTTCAGCGCGTGATCGGCTAGGGGGCGTCCGTGTCGCGTGTGCCAGCTTTCCAGGAACTTCGCCCGAAAGGCCGGAACGTCAACCTGGACAGGACAGGCGCGGGCGCAGGCCCGGCAGGAGAGACATCCGTCGAGTGCTTCCTTCACCTCGCGCTCGAAGCCTGCCTCCGCCTTGCCCTGCGGTCCCCCCTGGCGCAGCCATTCCCGCACCAGGGCAGAGCGACCCTTCGGCGAATGGCGGCGATCGCCGGTCGCCTTGTAGGACGGACACATGACGTCCTCGGGCGACTGGGCAAAGCAGGCGCCATTGCCGTTGCAGGAGACGGCGCCGGTGTAGTCGTCGCGTAGCGGCTTCGGGATCTGCCGGTCGGCCTGGCCGCGCAGGGGCACGCCGTCGATCTTCATCAGCGGCGTGCCGTCCGGCGCCGCGATCTTGCCGGGATTCATCTGGTTGTTCGGGTCGAAGGCACGCTTGATCTGTTCCAGCCGCGGATAGAGCGGCCCGAAGACGGCAGGCACGAATTCGGACCGCACGCCTTTGCCATGCTCGCCCCAGAGCAGGCCGCCATGGGCGCGGGCCAGTGCCTCGACCTTTTCCGTGACCCGCCGGATCAGCGGTTCCTGGGCTTCGTCGGTGAGGTCAAGCGCCGGGCGGACATGCAGCACGCCGGCATCGACATGGCCGAACATGCCATAGGTCAGCCCCTCGGCATCGAGGATCGCTCGGAACTCCGCGATGAACGGCTCCAGCTCTTCCGGCGGCACGGCGCAATCCTCGACGAAGGGCATGGGCCGCTTCGGTCCCTGCGTGCGACCAAGCAGCCCGACCGCCTTCTTGCGCATCTCGGTGATCCGGCCGACATCGGCGCCACGGGCAAGGGAATGACCGCGCCGTCCGGGAAAAGGCTTGCCGATCACGTCGACAACGCGGGCGAGCACCGCTTCGATCTCGTCCATATCGTCGCCGGTAAATTCAACCAGGTTGACGCCCTGTGCCTCTTCGTCGGGAAAAAAGGGTGCGACGTCGTTCCAGATGATATCGGCGCGGGCCAGGCCGAGTACGCGGCTGTCGATCGTCTCGACGGCGGCCGCACCAAGGGCTGCCAGCGTCCGGGCATCGCGCAATGCCGCCTGGAAGTCGTCGTAGAAGACATTCACCTGGCCGGAATGCTTCGGGATGGAGACGAGGTTGATCTTTGCCTCGGCGATGAAGGCGAGCGTGCCCTCCGAGCCGCAGATCACGGCGGTCGGATCGATGCTGCCGTCGGCGCGGCGCATATGGGCAAGATCGTAGCCGGTCAGGCTGCGGTTCATCTTCGGGAACCGTGCCGCGATCAGTTCTGCGTCTTCGGTGGCGATCGACAGCAATGTGCGGACGATTGCGCCTTCGCGGCCGTCCAGCGTCTCTATCGTCTCCGGTCGGTGCGGCCGGGTCTGAAGCACATCCCCGCCGGCAAGGACGGCGGTGAGCCCCAGAACGTGGTCCGAGGTCTTGCCATAAAGGCACGATCCCTGGCCGCAGGCATCCGTCGAGATCATCCCGCCAATGGTGGCGCGCGAGGATGTCGACAGTTCCGGCGCGAAGAAGAGGCCGTGTTCCTGAAGAGCCGCGTTCAGACGGTCCTTGATCACCCCGGGCTGCACGCGCGCCCATTTTTCCGCAACGTTGATTTCAAGGATGCCGGTCATGTGGCGTGAACAGTCGACCACCAGCCCATGGCCTAGCGACTGTCCATTGGTGCCGGTACCGCCGCCACGCGGGCGCACGACGATATCGGCAAATTCGGGCTGTCCCAGCAGGCGGGCTATGACGAGGAGATCGGCGGTTTCGCGCGGATGGACGACGGCGTCTGGCGGCGTCTGGTAGATCGAGTTATCGGTGGCCAGCACCATGCGGTCGGACGCCGCAAGACTGACGTCGCCGGTGAACCCATGCTGTTTCAGGGCCGCAAGAAAGCCTTGGTAGTCCGCCATCGTCGTCCTCCCACGATATCAGGCTTCGCGGTTCTCCAGCCGCTGTCTTGCAATCTCGGCGACAGCCTCTTCAAGCGGCGTGTCGCCGAGTGCCTTGGCCGGCACCGCGCCCATGGCAGCCTGCACATCGGCAATCCTGTCGGCCAGTTCGCCGGTCAGGCCGAGGGCGGTCAGCGTGGCGGCACTTTCGCGCATTTCGGCTGCGCGGCGCACGCCGTGATGCAGCGTGCGCTCGAAGTTGTAGCTTGCCACATCCGGCCAGCCAAGGCCGGGATAGCTTGAAGACAGCGAGGTCAAGACGCGGTCGAAACAGCCCGATACCGAGGCGGCGAGCAGGGTCTCGACGGTCAGCGCCTCAAGGCCTTTGACGAACAGGGAACGGACCATCTTGATCGCCGTTGCCGCACCCGGTTTAGGGCCGATTACCTCGAGCTTGAAGCCGAGGTCCTGAAGCTCCGGCGCCAGTCGCTCCGCCGGTTCGCCCGCCAGCAGCACCGGTGTCGCATGGCCGCGCGGATGGACCGGGGCCATCACCGCCATGTCGAGGTAATGGGCTTCGCGACCTTCGACCAGGGCCGCGGTCTCGCGCTTGCGGTCCGGCGAGACCGAGTTGATGTCGATGAACACCTGGCCCTGGCGCAGTTCGTCGACGGCAGCGCGCGCTGCAATCAGGCTCTGGTCGGCCGTTACCGCGCTAACGATCCAGTCTGCCTCCGCAATCGCCTCGCCCGGCGTCGTCTTGAAGCTGAGGCCGCGATCCTCGCAGGCCTTGATCATCGCCGCATCCTGCTTGACGTCATAGGCCGCGATGATCGACAGGCCGTCCTTGCCGGCCAGGCTGTCGGTGAAGGCGCGGGCCGCCTCGCCAAATCCGATAAATGCAATCTTCATGTCGCTCTCCTCAGCATTCCAAAAGGCGGCTTGCGACAAGGCGTCGAAGCACTCTCCCGATCGACCCTTCGCCGCATGGGCCCTTGGAGAAGGCACCGTATAACTAGGCGTCCGGTCTTTGCGGCATTAAGACCTGCCGGGCCCCGGTCGGGCAAATCATAAGTGCCGGACGGGTTATAAGTCGAAGCGAAACACGTCTTTGCGCGATCAATCGTCCGAGGCGTGAATTTCGGTTGCTATCGTCTCGTTCAGGCATTGCAGGAAGGTCGTCTGGCCGAGGCTCGGCAACCAGTCGGTCCGGGTGGTCACCCCGATCATCCGGCCTGCTGCCGGCACGGTATAGTCCAGCGCAGTCAGCAGCCCGGCCCGCATTTCCACCGCAATCTGCCGGCGCGACAGGAGTGTCAGTCGGTCGCTGGTCAAAAGCACGGACCGCGTCAGCACCATGGAGGCCGTCTCCACGGTGACATGCGGTGTGGCGCCGGACGCGGCAAAGATGGCGTCGAGGGCGGTGCGCACCGGTGTGCCCGGCTTCTGTGTCACCCACTCGGCAGCCATAAGCTGATCCAGAGAGACTGTCTGGCCGGCCAGCGGGTGCCCGGCCCTGACGATCACCGCATAAGGATCCTCGAAGAGAAACTCCTCCCGTACGTCATTGGCAGGCGCGGGGCTTCGCAATGCACCGATTAGCACATCGACATCGCCCCGGCGAAGGGCGCCGAGCATGCTTGGATAGACACCTTCCAGGACCTCGAAATGGAGGCCGGGCATGCGCGCAAGCGTCTTGTTGATCGCAAGTCCAAGCAGCGCGCTGCGGATCATCGGCAGGCTGCCGATCAACACGCGGCCGCGCACCCCGCCCGAATGGCTGGCGATCTCGTCGTCGGCCTGGGCGAGCTCGGAAATCGCCAGCTGCACGCGGCGGGCCAGTTCGCGGCCGGCCCGGTTGACGCTGAGACCGGTGGCGTTCTTCATGTAGAGCGCATAATCGACATTGCTTTCGATATCGCGCGCCGCATGGTGCATGGAGGAGACCGACAGGCCCTCGCTCTGGGCTGCGACATTGACGCTGCCATGGCGGGCCACCGCGACCAGCGCGCGCAATTGCACGGCGGTGATCCGGTGGACGACGACCTCGTATTTCGATTTGTCCGGGAGAGCGGTGCGGTTCGGTGCCTCGGCGACCGCCTCCGTCAGTTGCCGCAGGAAGCGCTCGACGCGGCGGCGCAGGATCTCGCCTTCCTCGGTCGGAAAACTTCCCCCCGCGCGCCGCGTCAGAAGCTTGGCGTCGAAGCGCTTTTCCAGATTGGCAATCGCCTGGGTAATGCCGGGCTGGGCGACGTTCATCGCGCTCGCAGCCAGGTTTATGCTGCCCATTTCGCACACGGACAGGAACATCCGAAGATGCCTCAAATTTGGGAGCCTTAGATCGTCTTTCTGCAAAACTTATAACCCGCACCGTGGCTTGTATAAGCTTTTTGCTTAGCCCGCTGGCAGGGTAAGTCAAGCTCGATGGGCAAAATACCATCGATTGCAGCTGCCTTGCCGGTGTTGAGGAAGGGGCGGCGCACCGGGCGAGGAACGAGTGGCCCGGTCTGAAGCAGGAGGAGAAATGATGATTTACGCGAAATCTTATCGCGCTGGCTCCAGGTCGAGCGCGCCCCTGCCGGACGCGGCTCGCCTTCTGATGGGCAAGGAGTGACCGGCATGCAGGGTGTGATGGACGCGTTGTCGGTGCTGTTTTCAGTGCCGGGGCTTGCTTCGCTTTTAGTCGGCACGGCGCTTGGCATCGTCGTCGGTGCTCTGCCGGGGCTCGGCCCGTCGATCGGCATCAGTCTGTTGATCCCGTTCACCTATGACCTTTCGCCCGAAGTCTCGATGATCCTGCTGATCTCGCTCTATATGGCTGCCGAATATGGCGGGTCCGTCAGCGCCATCCTCCTGTCGACGCCGGGTACGGCGGCCGCTGCCGCGACCGCGATCGACGGTTATGCAATGACGCAGAACGGCCGGGGCAACGAGGCGCTCGGCGTGTCGCTGTCCGCCTCGGCCGTGGGCGGCCTGGTCGGTGGGCTGGCGCTTCTGGTGCTGGCGGCACCGCTGGCGAAGCTTGCCTTGCAATTCGGTCCGGCCGGCTATTTCGCCGTCGGGCTGTTCGGCTTGACTTCGGTCGCGGCGCTGTCCGGCGGATCGCTGGTCAAGGGTTTGGCGGGCGCTGCCTTCGGCCTGTCGCTCGCCTTCATCGGCATCGACCCGATTTCCGGCACGCCGCGCTTCACCTTCGGCTTCTACCAGCTGTTCGAAGGGGTGCCGATGCTGGCAGCGCTGATCGGCCTGTTTGCCGTGTCGGAGGCGCTGCTGCTGGCCGAATCCATCGCCGGCGGCGCGCCTGGCGTGGTGCGCGGCAAGGTCAACCATGTGTTCCTGAAGCTCGCCGACTGGAAGCGGCTGGGCGGCACCATGCTGTCGGGCTCGATCATCGGCACGTTGCTCGGCATCCTGCCCGGCGTCGGCGGCAATATCGCCTGCTGGGTATCGCGCGACTTTGCCACGCGCCGCCATCCGGATGTCGAATTCGGCAAGGGCGAGCCGCTCGGCGTCGCAGCGCCGGAATCGGCCAATAATGCGACCGTCGGCGGCGCCATGGTGCCGCTGCTGGCGCTCGGCGTACCGGGATCGCCGACGACGGCCGTGATCGTCGGCGCACTTGTAATGCATGGCCTCAGACCCGGGCCGCAGCTCTTTGCCGAACAGCCGGCGCTGGTCTACACCATCCTGCTCGGCGTCATGCTGTCGGCCGTTGCCCTCTATATCGTCGGCTCGATTGCGCTCCCCTGGCTGTCGCGTGTGGTGCAGCTGCCCGATTCCGTGCTGGCTGCCGGTATCATGGTATTTGCCGTGCTCGGTGCCTATGCGCTGCGCAACCTGACCTTCGACATCTGGCTGACCCTCGGCTTCGGCCTCATCGGCTACCTGATGAAGAAGCTGCAATTTCCGGTGGCGCCGGTCGTGCTCGCCCTGGTGCTCGGCTACCTGGTCGAGACCAATTTCCGCACGGCGCTGGTAACGTCGCAAGGCAGCTATTCGATCTTTTTCACCGACCCCGTCAGCGCGCTGTTTCTTGTGTTGAGCGTGGTCAGCATCGTCCTTCCGCTCTGGCGCAAGCGCCGCGAGAAGAAGGCAAAAACCATCAACCCTGTCTAAGGAGGAGAGACATAATGTTGAAGACTTTCACCCGCCGCGGCATCCTGGCCGCTGCAGCCGGCGCCGCCATGCTGACGAGCTCCGTGCAGGCCATGGCCGCGGGCTTTCCCGACAAGCCGGTCAACCTGGTCATCTGGTCCGGGGCCGGCGGTGCGCTCGACACCTATGGCCGCAAGCTCGGCGAACTGCTGAACAAGGAGACGGGCTGGACGGTCAACATCCAGAACCGGCCGGGCGGCTCGGGTGCCGTCGGGGTATCGACCGTGATGGCCCAGCCGGCCGACGGTTACAACATTCTGGTTCTGACCGGCACGCTGACCTTCGGTATCGCCCAGGGCTTGATCCCGTTCAAGATCGATGACCTGCGCCTGCTGCGCGCCATGCAGGCCGAGCCGTCGTCGCTTGCCGTTGCCAAGGACAGCAAGCTCAATTCGGTCAAGGACTTCGTCGATTACATGAAGGACCATCCGAACGGCTTGCGCGTCGGCGGCCATGCGCCGGCTGGCTTCCACCAGTATGTGCTCTACCAGCTGATGAAGATGGGCGGCTTCGAGAGCGGCTGGATCCCGCACGATGCCTCCGGCAAGGTTCCGCTCGCCATTCTCGGGCATCATATCGACGCGGCCATGATGACGCCGTCGAGCGGGCTGGAACAGGTGATGAATGGCGACATCAAGCTGCTCGGCATCACCACCGACAAGCGCTCGGACTATTTCCCCGACGTCCCCACCTTCAAGGAACAGGGCTATGACATCGTCGATTCCGTCTGGCGCGGCGTAGCGGTCAAGGGCGGCACATCCGATGACGTCGTCAACGACATCCAGGCGGCCCTCGACAAGGTCACGGCGTCGCAGGAATGGAAAGACTTCCAGACCAATCAGAAGCAGGAAAGCCCCGACCTGAAGGAAGCCGAGTTCACGGCGCTGGCCAAGAAGCAGCTGGAGGGACAGACGCAGTTCCTGAAGGATGCAGGCCTGGCGAACTGACGATCCGGGCGGGGTGCCACGCGGCACCCCGCTCCTCTTTGATCCCGTGGGGAGGTGGCTATGAGACTCGAAAAAACGGCGGCCGGCGTTCTGCTGCTGGCCTTCAACGCAGCCATGCTGTGGCTGGCATTGTCCCTGCCGCCAACCCATTCGCGCGGCGATGTCGGCACCGGATTCATGCCGATTCTGGTGGCCGTCGGCGGTCTGGCGATCGCCGCCTTCTATCTGTTCAACGTCTATCGCGGGACGGACAGGACAAACGACACCGTCAGCCCCCGCGGCGTCGTGCTCTTGGCGATCTTTGCCGTCGCTGTCCTGGCGATGACCTATATCGGCCTTCCCGCGGCGCTCGCCCTTGCCGCCGGTGCGGCCGTGCTGATCGCCGAGCGCGGCCAGCGCTGGTGGATCGCGCTTGCCGTCGTCGTCGGCGTGGCGGTGATTGCAAAGCTCGGCTTCGGCTGGCTGTTGAACGTACCGCTGCCCTGAGATCGACCTGACATCGGCGGCGCTGCACGCAGCTCCACCGATTTCTCCGCTCGGCCAGCTTTTTAAACCGTCACAAAAGGTCTATGGGTCGCCGAAAACCCGCCCTTGCCCGCCTTGATCTTGGCTGGGCCGGTACGCGGGTGACCGGTCGAGCGAAAGAGAATCCATTTGGACGGGACCTTTATTCCGGCGTCTGTCGGTAAACGCGTTGTGCTGCACTTTCCGGGTTTCGAGCCGCTGGATGCGGCAAGGCATCGCGAGCGCTATCGCCGGTCGGTGGAAAAGACGGCGACGCTCTGGGGTTTCCGCGCGGAGGTCGCCGGGCTTGAGAGCGAGGGCGGTGGCAGCCGGTTCGCCGTGCGCACGTCGGGCGAGGGATGGCAGACAGTGACCCGCCTGCATGTCTTCGACCACGACGACATCGTCGCCCGGCTGAATGGACGACCGCTCGTCAAGCGTCTCGCTTGTGGTTTTCTTGCCGCTTTCAGGGTGGTGGTCGAAGGGGCGGGCTTTGGCTATTTCCGCCATGCCTGGCGTTTCGGTTTGTTTTTCGCCGTCCCGTTTGTCGTCGTTCTGCTCGCGCTGGTCGCGAGCCTTGCGCTTTCGAGCTACCCGCTCTGGCTGGGGCTTGCCCTCTGGCAGATCCCGCTCGCAGTCATCGCCGCCTATCTGCTGTTTTGCCGGGTCTTCATTCGCTGGTCGGACACCTATCACGTGCTGCATCTGTTTTCCGACTGGGAGATGGCGGTCGCCGTGGCGCGGGGCGACGACGCCTCGGTCAATGCCTGGCTCGATGCGTGTGCCGTGGCTGCCCGTAATGCCCTCGAAGAAGAGGCCGACGAATACCTGATCACCTCGCACAGCATGGGCTCAAGCGCTGCCGTACATGTGATCGGCATGTTGCTGGAACGGGAGCCGGAGCTGTTTGCCGGCAAGCGCGTTGTCTTTGCAACGCTTGGCGGTGCGGTGCTGCAATGCGCCCTTCTGCGCTCGGCCAGGTGCTTGCGTGCCCGGGTCGGGACCATCGCCCGCGCCCGCGACATCGCCTGGCTGGATGTGCAATGCCTGACCGACGCGGTCAATTTCTATCGCGCGCGCGTGGTGGCGCTGTGCGGGCATGAAGACGCGCCACAGGCGCGGATCGTCTTCATCCGGTTGAAAGCCATGCTGACGTCTGAGCGTTACCGCAAGGTCAAGCGGGATCTGCTGCGCGTGCATCGGCAATATGTGCTGGACGCCGACCGCAAGACCAATTTCGACTTCTCGCTGATGACCGCCGGACCGTTGCCGGCGTCCAGCTTTTTCGGCTTTGCTGCAGGGCAATCGCCGGAGAGCGCGCTCGAGGCACTGAAGGCGCCGAACTGACGCAAAGACATCTGCCGGCAGGTGTTGTCGATCAGCCCGGCCGGGCAGGCGTTGTCGACTTAACCCGGTTGCGCCAACGCGTGGCATAGGCTGCAAGGGCCGGGCTGCCGGTCCGCGCGCGGGCATGCGGATCGATCTCGCCTTGCCGCGCGGCAACCGTCAGCAGGGCGGCGCCGATGCTGGTGCCGGTGCCGGAGACGGCGCGCACCGGCCGGCCGGTGGCCGAGGCCAGCATGTCGAGAAAAGCGCAGTTGTCGCCGAACGGGCCTTCGACCAGCACCTCGCCTGCGGCGCCGACGATGTCGAGCCCGGTCGCCGTCATCAGTGCCAGATAATAGGAGAGTGCTGCGAAACGCGCGCCGTCCGTCAGGCTCGCCTCATCGACGCTCCAGCTGTGGCGGCGGCCCTGGAACGGGCCTGAGCGTGTCTCCACCGCCGGCATCAGCTGGATGTCGCGGGCCAGAACCGCCTCGATATCGGCTGCGTCGAAGCTTCCGGTATGCCCCCTGGTCATCAGCTCGAATTCGCGACCGCCCATGAAGCGGGCCGAGGGTACGGGGTCGCCGAGCGCGTTGACGTTGATCAGCGTGTCCCGCGCCGGATCGAGCGTCACGGCTTTGCCGCCGATCGCCATCGAGATCACCCATGTGCCGGTGGAGACGACGGAAAACGGCGCCGGGCGGGTGGCGAGATGCGCATAGAGCGAGGCGTTGGAATCGTGGATGCCGCAAAAGACAGGGACATCCGGTGACAGGCCGCAGGTCTCGGCGATCTCGGGCAGGACAGGGCCGATGCGGTCGGTGGCCCGCGCCACGGGTGCCATGAGTGCGCTCCATCCCTGCCGTTCGACCAGCGAGGAATAGCGGTTCTTCGTCGGGCACCAGAGATCGGTATGGCAGCCGAGCGAGGTCACTTCGCTGACGGCACGGCCCGTCAGCCTGAACACCCAGTATTGCGGGTAGGTGAGGATCGTTTTCGTGGCATCGCTGATCTCGGGGAAGCTGCGGAATTGCCAGAACAGCTGTGCGGCCAGATTGAGCCCCATCGGGAGCCGCGGCGAGCCTGTCTCGGCAAAGTCCGGGCGAAGCGCGTCATAGTCGGCGGCAAGGCTGTCGGGGCCGTCATGCTCGTAGTCGAGCACCGGAGCTGCGAGCTTGCCGTCCGCGTCGAGAAGGGCGGCCGAGGCGCCGTGTGTCGTGACCGTGATCGCGTCGATCGCCGCTGTGCGGTGCAAGGCGCCGAGGCTGTCGAGGATGAACTGCCAGAGGCCGTCGGTATCGTAATGCGGATAGGGCGGGCCAGGGAGCACGGCATTTGCGCGGCGGCAGACGGCAATTTCCGCGTGCGCGTCGAGATCGACCAGCGCCACTTTGGCATTGGTCTTGCCGATGTCGATGACGGCCACATGGCGAGGGTTTGCCATCCGCGTCACGCCATGTGGAAGACGGATTGGAGGTCTGTCGACAGCGGCTCGTTTTGCGCGTTGGTCGCCATGATGTCGGCCATATGCGCCCACCATTTCTGCATCACCGGATGCTCGGGCAGGGCGGCCATGGCGTGGTCGCGGCGTCGCGTCAGCACGCCGAACAGCGTGTGGGTCTCCTCGTCGAGGAAAATCGAATAATCGGAGACCCCGGCCTGGTGCAGCAGATCGACAAGTTCGGGCCAGATCGCATCATGACGGCGCCTGTACTCCGCGGCCATGCCCGGATTGAGATGCATCTTGAAGGCGTGTCTTTCCAGCTCCGTGTCTGTCATGCGCGCAGGCCCTTCAGCTTGCGAAACAGGATCGGCAGGGCGATGACGAAGATCAGCAGGGCACCGATGAAGACCGACATGACGATGCCCGGCACGTTCAGCAGGCCGAAGCCGAAGGTGACCAGGCCCATGATGAAGGCGGCGATGAAGACGCCCTGGATGGTGCCGGAACCGCCGGTGATGGCGACACCGCCGAGCACCACCATGGTGACGACGTCCAGCTCCCAGCCGACGGCGATCGACGGGCGGGTCGAGGCAAGCCTGGAGGTGAGCAGCACCGAGGCGATGCCGGACATCACGCCCGTCAGGCAGAAGAGCAGGAATTTCACCCGCTCGACGCGCACGCCGGAAAACCGGGCGGCCAGCGCATTATTGCCGATAACGAAGATATGCCGGCCGAAATTCGTGGCGTGCAACAGCACGTAATAGAGCACGGCAAAGACGAGAAAGAGGGCGAATTCGAAAGAGACGACCCACCAGACATAGCCCTGGCCGAAAAAGGCGAAGCCCGCCGGGTAACCCTTGAACGCCTGGTCGCCGAGGATGATGTAGGAAATGCCGCGAAAGAAACTCATCGTGCCGATGGTCACCACGATCGACGGCAGGCCGAGACCGGTGACGAGAAAGCCGTTGAAGGCGCCGCAGACAAGACCGGTCGCAATGCCGATCGCCACCAGGCCGGGCACGCCGACACCGATCTCGAGGGCAAGGCCCATCATCGTCGAGGCGAGCGCGATGATCGAGGCAACGGACAGGTCGATCTCGCCCGAGATGATCAGCAGCGCCATGGCCAGCGCGATCAGCGCCTTTTCGGTGAAGTTGAAGGTGGCATCCGACAGCGACCAGGGCGACAGGAAATAGGGTGACGCGAAGGAATTTATGACGAAGAGGGCGATGGCGACGACAAGCAGCAGGCTCGGCCAGGAGAGGAGGGTGCCCCGCAGCCGGCTGTCCAGCCGGTCGGGAATAAACCTGGTATCATGCGGCATGTCTGTCATGACGCGGCCTCCGTTTGGCGAAGAATGAGACGGTTGCCGCGCTTTTCGCCGCGGGCATTGAGCGCGACGGCCAGAATGATCGCGGCCCCCGATATGGCCATCTGCCAGAAGGGCGAGATGTTGATGACAGGCAGTGCCATGTTGATGACGCCGAGGAAGGCAGCCCCGAGCAGGGCGCCGGCGACCGTGCCGACGCCACCGGCAATCGAGATGCCACCGATGACGCAGGCCGCGACAATGGTCAGTTCGTAGCCCTTGGCGACTTCGACCGAGCCGATGACATAGCGCGACACCCAGAGATAGCCGCAGAAACCGGATAGCGCCCCTGACAGCAGGAAGGCATGAAAGGTGGTGCGTCCGACATCGATGCCGGCATAGACGGAGGCCGTCGGGTTGACGCCGATCGCATAGATTGCCCGGCCGAGCGATGTCCTGGTCATCACCACGAAGAACGCGGCGGCGATGACGATCACATACCAGGAGAGCAGCGGCAGGCCGAGGAATTCGATGCGGGTATACTGTACGAAGGCCGGGCTCATCGCGTCGGCATTGACCCACTGGCCGCCGGCGATCAGGAAGATGATGCCGCGATAGATGGTGAGGGTGCCGAGCGTGACGACGATCGCCGGAATGCCGAGCCGCCAGATCAGGATGCCGTTGACGGCGCCCAGAACGAGACCGCAGAGAACACAGAAAACCATCAGCAGCGGGATCGGGATGCCGGGCATGGCCGCGTTGATCAGGGCTGCGATCATGCCGGTCAGCGCCAGGTTCGAGGCCATCGAGAGATCGATCGAGCGGGTCAGGATGACGGCCATCTGGCCGAGCGCCAGGATCATCAGGATCGCGGTGTCGTTGAAGATGTCGGCCAGATGGCCGGGGCTGGCAAAGCCGGGCGCCCGGATGGCCGTGCCGACGATCATGCCGAGCACGATCATGCCGAGCCAGAATTCGCGGGTGCGCAATAACGCCTTCATGCCGCGTCCTCCTCTATGCCGGCTGCGGCGCGCACCAGCGTTTCCGCCTTCAGCTCGGGGCCATTTTCGAGCACGCTTGCGATCCGTCCCTCGCGCATGACGACGATCCTGTCGCTCATGCCCATGACCTCAGGCAGCTCCGAGGAGACCATGATGACGGCAAGGCCGGTTGCGGCAAGTTCGCTCATGAAGGCGTGCACGGCGGCCTTCGAGCCGATGTCGATGCCCTTGGTCGGCTCGTCAAGAATGATGACGCGCGGCCTGGTCGCCAGCCATTTGGCGATCACCACCTTTTGCTGGTTGCCGCCCGACAGCGTGCCGGCATTCTGGCTGAGCGAGGCGGCGCGCAAATCGAGCCGGGTTGCATATTCCCGGGCGAGCGCGAATTCCTCCGCCAGCTTCAGAAAGCCTTTCCGTGAGGTGCGGTCGAGCGAGGGCAGCGAGATGTTCTGCACGATCGGCAGGTCGACCACCACGCCCTGCTTGCCGCGCTCCTCCGGCACATAGACGATGCCTTTGGCGATCGCCTCGGCCGGGCTGCGGATGACGGCGATCTCGTCCTCGATCCTGACGGCACCCTTCGACGGCTTCGTCACGCCGATCAGCGCCTGCATCAACTCGCTGCGGCCGGCACCCACCAGGCCGTAGAAGCCGAGGATCTCGCCTTTTCTGAGGGTGAAGCCGATATCGGCGAATTCGGTCGGGTGGCAATAGCCGGAGACGGTGAGAACGGTGTCGCCGAGCGCGACCTGCTGCTTGGGGAAGACCTTGTCGACAGAACGGCCGACCATCATCTTGACGATCTCGTTCTGGCTGGTGTCCTTGAGCAGCCCGCTTGCCACCAGTTCGCCGTCGCGGAACACGGTATAGCGGTCGGCGATGCGGTAGATTTCGTCGAACTTGTGGCTGATGAACAGGATCGCCTTGCCGTTTTTCTTCAACAGTTCGATCAGCTGGAACAGGTCGCCGATCTCCTTGTGCGACAGGGCGGCCGTCGGCTCGTCCATGATGACGACATTGGCGTCGATCGAAAGGGCGCGGGCGACGGCGACCAGATGCTTGTTGGCGATCGACAGATCCTTCAGCCGGGTATCCGCGTCGATGTGACCGGCGCCGATTTCGGCCAGCAGCGTGCGGGCCTTGTCGCGCATGGTCTTCCAGTCGATCGTCCTGAACCGGGTCTTCGGCGCATGGCCGAGAAAGATGTTTTCGGCCACGCTCAGCTCGTCGAACAGAACGGTTTCCTGGTGGATCGCGGTAATGCCGAGCTTGAAGGCGGAATGCGGCGAGGCGAGATGAACAGGCTTGCCGTCGATCCGGATTTCGCCCGCGTCGGGCTGGTAGATGCCGGTCATGGTCTTGACCAGTGTCGACTTGCCGGCGCCATTTTCGCCGATCAGTGCCGTCACCTGGCCCGGATAAAGTTCGAGCGCCACTGCGTTCAGCGCGCGCACGCCCGGAAATGTCTTGGTGATGCCGGCAAGCGCGATCCGCGGCGTCAGCGCTGCCGTTTCGGCCGGCGGTACCGGTTGGGGTCGTCTCGCGGTTTGCGGCATGGATTGCTGGGTCATGGGCATCGGCGCTTCGTCTGTTCGGGTTTCGGCCTCACGCGACGCGTCCGGGAAAGGCGCGCATCGGCGCTGCGGCCGCAACGGCTGCTGCGCGGTCATCGACCGGCGGCAAGGCGCCGCCGGTCGGTCCCGGTAGGGATCAGTAGATCTTCGAGAACTCTTCGATATTCGACTTGTCGAAGGTGAACGGGGCTGCCATCGCCGCCGCATTCGTGTCGTCGAGGGTGATTTCGCCGACCTTGCCGATCGACAGCTTGGCGCCGGGCTTGGCCTCCGCGCCGCCGATCAGGTCATGGCTCAGATAGACCGCGGAATAGCCGAGATCGATCGGGTTCCAGAGCGCCACCGCCTGCGACGCGCCATTGTCGATGAACTGCTTGAACTCGGACGGAAGCGCCAGACCGGTGACGTTGATCTTGCCGATCAGGTTCTGGTCGGTGACCACCTGGGCGGCTGCAACCACGCCGACAGTGGTCGGTGCGATGATCGCCTTCAGATTCGGATAGCTGGAGATCAGGCCCTTGGCCTCGTTGGTCGACTTGACCGAGTCGTCGTCGCCATAGACGGTCGCGACCAGATTGATCTTCGGGAATTTCTCCGGCAGGATCTTCTTGGCCGCATCGATCCAGGCATTCTGGTTGTTGGCCGTCGACGAGGCCGAGAGGATCGCGACATCGCCGCCATCGGGCAGGTGGTCGGCGGCAAGCTTGATGATGGTTTCACCGATCAGATTGGTATCCGACGGGTTGAGGTGCAGCATGCGACCCTCGGGCGCCACGCCGGAATCCCAGGAGATCACCTTGATGCCGCGGTCCATCGCCTTTTTCAGCACCGGCACCAGCGCATCCGGGTCATTGGCCGAAATCGCGATCGCGTCGACCTGCTGGGCAATCAGCGAATTGACGATCTCGATCTGGCCTTCGGCGGTGGCCGAGGTCGGTCCGGTGTAGATGACCTCCACGTCACCGATTTCCTTTGCGGCATCCTGTGCACCCTTGTTGGCGGCGTCGAAGAAGCCGTTGCCGAGCGACTTGACGACCAGCGCGACCCGCTCGGCCGCCATGGCGTCCGTGGTCATGGCCTGGGTCGTCATCATTGCGGCCGCGAGCGCTGTGGTCAGCGCCAATGCCTTGAACAGTTTCATGGTGAAGTTCCTCCCTTTGATGTTGATGTCCTCCCCCCGGCGCTCAAGCCACTGAGGACGTTCGCTCTGCTGCTGCCTTATCCGCTATGATCACGGCGATGCCCTCCGCCTCCAGCATCTGCCGTTCTTCGTCGCGAATTCCGTTGTCCGTGATGACGGTTGCGATCCGCTCCAGCCGGCAGAGAATGAGGCTCGAGCGTTTGCGGAATTTCGAGGAATCGGCCAGTACGACGAGTTCGTCGGCCTGGTCGATCAGTTTCTGCTCGGCCTGGATGAGCAGCGGATCCGCCTCCATCAGGCCGAGATGGCTGAGGCCCTGCGCGCCCATGAACATGCGCTTTGCGTAGAAATTGCGCGTCACGTCGTTGTCGAAGGGGCTGAGAATGATGTTCTGCTCCCGATAGATCACTCCGCCCGAAAGCATGATGGTATTCTTCGAGTTCTTCAGCAGGTGCTCGGCGATCGGAAAGGAATTGGTGAACACCTGGCAGCGCTTGGTCGCCAGCGGGTGGACCATCTGAAAGGTGGTCGTGCCACCATTGATGATGATCGGATCGCCATCCTCGCACAGCTCGACGGCCCGGAGCGCAATTGCGCGCTTCTGAGCGATGTTGAGCGTCTGGTTGACGCTGAACGGGCGGCCGGCCAGACCGACGAATTGCGGCGGATTGATCGATTCTGCGCCGCCACGCACGCGGCGCAGCTTCTTTTGCACATGCAGGGTCGCGATGTCCCGGCGGATCGTCGCTTCCGACGATTCCGTCAGTTCCACCATCTCCGTCACGGTGACCACAGGTTTTTCCTGCACCGCGGACAAGATGATTCGATGGCGTTCCTTCTCGTGCATTCGACCGTTCTCCCAGATCCGAGATTTTCACCGAAACCCGGCATTGTCAATCACAAACGATCATAAATAATCATTGTGCGGCGCAATATGACTATTTATGATCGTTTGTGATTGACTTTGGTGTCGGTGAGCGCAACGATATGGCGAAACGTCCATTTGACGAAATGCCTTTGGAGGAGCGTTCATGCTGAACATCGATGCCGGTTCGCGGCTTGCGAACCTGTGGGACAAGGACCGCGCCGCCGGCATGAGTGAGCCGGAATTGCTGCTCTATCGGTCCAACATTCTGGGCTCCGACAAGCGGGTGACCAATTACGGCGGCGGCAATACCTCGGCCAAGGTGATGGAAAAGGATCCGCTGACCGGTCAGATGGTCGAGGTGCTCTGGGTCAAGGGCTCGGGCGGCGATGTCGGCACGATCAAAATGGACGGTTTCTCCACTCTCTACATGGACAAGCTGAACGCGCTGAAGGGCATATATCGCGGTGTGGAATTCGAAGACGAGATGGTCGGCTACCTGCCGCATTGCACCTTCAACCTCAACCCACGGGCAGCCTCGATCGACACGCCGCTGCACGCCTATGTGCCGAAGAAGCATGTCGACCACATGCATCCGGACGCGATCATCGCGATCGCCGCCTCGGACAACAGCCGCGACCTGACGAAACAGATCTTCGGCGACGCGATCGGCTGGCTGCCGTGGAAGCGGCCGGGCTATGAATTGGGCCTGTGGCTCGAGGACTTCTGCCTGAAGAACCCTGATGCCAAGGGCGTGGTGCTGGAAAGCCACGGCCTGTTCACCTGGGCCGACACGGCCGAGCAATGCTACGACACGACGATCGAGATCATCAACCGCGCCATCGCCTGGTTCGAGACGGAGACTGCCGGTAAGACCGTGTTCGGCGGTGAGAAGCACCGGCCGCTCGGTCCTGCCGAACGGCGCAAGGTGGCAGCGGCGCTGATGCCGGCGATTCGCGGCATGATCTCCAAGCAGGTGCACATGGTCGGTCATTTCGATGACAGCGATGCGGTGCTGCAATTCGTCTGCGCTAAGGACATGGAGGCGCTGGCGGCACTCGGCACCTCCTGCCCGGACCATTTCCTGCGCACCAAGATCCGCCCGCTGGTGGTCGATTTCAATCCGGCAAGTCCTGATCTCGCCGCCACGCTCGACAGTCTGGTCGGCAGTGTCGCGCAATATCGCGAGGACTACACGGCCTATTATGAACGCTGCCGCCATGCCGACAGTCCCGCGATCCGCGATCCGAATGCGGTGGTCTATCTGGTGCCGGGGGTCGGCATGCTGACCTTCGCCAAGGACAAGGCGACGGCCCGGATTTCCGGCGAATTCTATACCAACGCGATCAATGTCATGCGGGGGGCGTCGACGGTATCGACCTATTGCGGCCTGCCGGAACAGGAAGCCTTCGACATTGAATACTGGTTGCTCGAGGAAGCGAAGCTCCAGCGCATGCCGAAGCCGAAAAGCCTTGCCGGCCGGGTGGCGATCGTCACCGGCGGTGCCGGCGGCATCGGTTCGGCGACCGCCGAGCGGCTTCTGGGCGAGGGGGCCTGCGTCGTCCTCGCCGACATCGACGCCGAGGCCCTGGACAAGACGATGAGCAATTTCGCCGGGCGGTATTCCAAGGATGTCGTGCGCACCGTCTCGATGAACGTCACCGACGAAAATGCCGTCGATGAGGCCTATGCCGACATGGCCGTCGAATTCGGCGGCGTCGACATCGTCGTGTCCAATGCCGGCATCGCGTCTTCGGCGCCCGTCGAAGACACGACGCTGGAACTCTGGAACCGCAACATGTCGATCCTGTCGACCGGCTATTTCCTCGTCTCGCGGGCCGCTTTCCGCATGCTGAAGGCACAGGATCTCGGCGGCTCGATCGTGTTCATCGCCTCGAAGAACGGGCTTGCCGCCTCGCCCGGCGCTTCGGCCTATTGCACCGCCAAGGCCTCGGAGATCCATCTCGCCCGCTGCCTGGCACTCGAAGGTGCGCCGCACGGCATCCGCGTCAATGTCGTCAACCCGGACGCGGTGCTGCGTGGGTCGAAGATCTGGTCCGGCGAATGGCTCGACCAGCGCGCCTCGACCTACAAGACCGACAAGGACGGACTGGAGGAAATGTATCGCCAGCGCTCGCTGCTGAAGCGTTCGGTCCTGCCGGAAGACATCGCCGAGGCGACCTATTTCTTCGCCTGCGAAGCGTCCTCCAAATCGACCGGCAACATCATCAATGTCGATGCCGGCAATGTGCAGGCCTTTACGCGCTGAGATGAAACGAGGAGCATGCATCTGTGGGTGCGGGCGACCGCGCTGACGGCAGATGTCGGGAGGAGACATGATCGATCAATCCGCAATTGCCAAGGCCAATGATGCGGCCGAGGCTGGCCTGCGCCGCGACTATGATGCGCTCGGCGAACACCTGCATCGCCGCGGCATCGACATCGGGGCCATCAAGCACAAGGTGGCGGGCTACGGCGTTGCCGTGCCCTCCTGGGGCGTCGGCACCGGCGGCACCCGCTTTGCCCGGTTTCCCGGTCCCGGCGAGCCGCGCAACATCTTCGACAAGCTCGACGATTGCGCCGTCATCCACGACCTGACCGGGGCGACGCCAAGCGTGTCGCTGCATATTCCCTGGGACAAGGCCGACCCGGCCGATCTGAAGGGGAAGGCGGAAGAGACGGGCCTATCCTTCGATGCGATGAACTCCAATACCTTCCAGGACCAGGCGGATCAGCCGCTTTCCTACAAGTTCGGCTCGCTGTCCAATGCCGATGCGGCGACGCGGCAGCAGGCGGTCGAGCACAATATCGAATGTATCGAGATCGGCCGGGCGATCGGTTCGAAGGCGCTGACGGTCTGGATCGGCGATGGCTCGAACTTTCCCGGCCAGACGAATTTCACCCGCCAGTTCGAGCGCTATCTCGACGCGATGAAAGACGTCTACAAGGCGCTGCCGGAGGACTGGCGGATCTTTTCCGAGCACAAGATGTACGAGCCTGCCTTCTATTCGACCGTCGTGCAGGACTGGGGCACGAATTACATGATCGCAAAGGAGCTCGGGCCGAAGGCCTTCTGCCTGGTCGATCTCGGCCACCACGCGCCGAACGTCAATATCGAGATGATCGTTGCCCGCCTGGTGCAGTTCGGCAAGCTCGGCGGCTTCCATTTCAACGACAGCAAATATGGCGATGACGATCTCGATACGGGCTCGATCGATCCTTACCGCCTGTTCCTGGTCTTCAACGAGCTGGTGGATGCCGAAATGCGTGCGGCCGAAGGCTTCGATCCCGCCCATATGCTCGACCAGTCGCACAATGTGACCGATCCGATCGAAAGCCTGATGGTGTCTGCCATGGAAGTGCAGCGGGCCTATGCCAGCGCGCTTCTCGTCGACCGGGCCAAGCTCAAGGGCTATCAGGAAGAGAATGACGCATTGATGGCGACGGGTACCCTGAAAAAGGCCTTCCGCACCGATGTCGAGCCGATCCTGGCCATGGCGCGGCTGGAAAAAGGGGCGGCGATCGACCCTGTAAGCGCGTTTCGCGCCTCCGGATATAGGGCGAAGGTTGCCGGGGAGAGACCGGCGGTATCCGGTGCAGGCGGTGGAATCGTCTAGGAAGCGCGAAGGGCGGCGTCGCACAACGGCTTTGGCGTTTGGGTGGTGCTCTTCCGGCGCTTGCCTTTCGGATAAAATGCCCGCCCTTTAATTCATTCTCAGCGCCACGCCGGCGTGGCGCTGAGATCGGATGTCAGTAATAGCAGCCCCAGGGGCCGCAGCGGCGGTAATAGTGGTGATGGCGGTCAAGGCTGGCGCCGAGCACGGCACCACCGATAACGCCGACAGCGGCGCCAGCCACGGCTGCGTTTTCGGCCTGTTGCGACTGCTGGCGATTGCTCTGATAGGTCGCGCCGACACATTTTTCATACCGGCTGGTGCCTGGCTTTAGGCCCTGGGCGCTACATGTCATCTGGGCGCTGGTTGCCGATTCCTGCGCGCTCTGGCATGACGTCAGGCCACCCAGAAGCACCAGGCATGAGAGCCCGGCGAGAATTTTGCTAATCATTATCATCCCTCTATGCAGGCAGGGCACCGGCTGCGGGGGCGTTGCGGACCTGCTGCTTCCTGATCAAAGCCGCATGGCGATCAGCCGGCGGCGATCTACGCATTTGCATGCGCAAGCGATGAAATCCATTAGTGCAGATGTGCTATTGGTCTCAGTCGCAATTGGATGATAAGTGTCCGGTATCACTCAATTTTTAATGAAATTACCGAGCTGCGGACTGCAGTTCCGACGCGCGTGACGTGCGGATCAGCTGGGCAAAGATCGTCGAGCGTAATTCGGATGGGCGCACCGGTTTGGCGAGGATCGGGATGGTCTCGTCGTCGAGGTCGACCCGCACCCGGTTTTCATCATGGCCGGTCATCACGATCGCCGGAATGTCGCCGCCAAGAGCGGCGCGCACCTCCAGAATGCAATCGGTGCCGGTGGTCTTGGCGCCGAGATCGAAATCCGTGATCAGCATGTCGCAGTCCGGCACCGCCTCCGGCACGGCGGTGGCAGCTTCGACCTTGCACCCCCATTTCTCCAGCAGGCTCGCGGTTGCCAGAAGCACGTCCTCGTCGTCCTCGACCAGCAGCACGCGCAAGCCTTTCATCTGGTCGAGCGGCGACTTGCGGGCGGGGTCCTTGCGACGAATTCTGGGCGAGGCGACGACGAGATCGTCGATGACGACGCTGGTGCCGCGCCCGGGCTTCGAGCGGATCGACACGTCGAGTTCCATCAGGCGTGCGAGCCGGCGCACGATCGACAGGCCGAGGCCGACGCCCTCGACATCCTTGTCGCCGCGTTCCCGGATCTGGTAGAATTCCTCGAACAGATGCGGCAGATGCTCGGCCGTGATGCCGTCGCCACGGTCGTGGACCTCGATGGCAATCCGGCCTCCGCGCCGCCGACAGCCGATCAGGACAGGCCGCCCCGGCGCATATTTCAGCGCGTTGGAGACGATGTTCTGCAGCATGGTGCCGAGCAGTGTCGGGTCGGCGAAGACATGCAGCTTCGACGGCACCGCATGGAGCGTCACATTCGCCCATTCGGCCGCCTGGGCATTCTGCGCGATGACCTCGTCGAACACATCGGACAGGGCGATCGGTTCGCGCAACGGCACCACCTTGCCGCTGTCCAAGGTGGAAATGTCGAGCAGCGAGCGGAAAAGGCGGGAGACGCTCTGCAGCGATCGATCGATATTGTCGACCATCTGGCGCTCCTCGGCCTGCAGGCCGGCATCCCGGAGGCAGGCGGTAAAGAGGCTGATGGCATGGATCGGCTGGCGCAGGTCGTGACTGGCCTGCGCCAGGAAACGCGACTTGGCGATATTGGCCTCGATAGCCTCCTCGGTCACCCTCCGGTTTTCGCGCAGCAGGCTGGCGATATAGACAGGCACGATCAGCGAGGTGACGATCAGCGTCAGCACCATGAAGGGATTGGATTGCCAATAGGGCGAGAAGACCGTGGTGATGCAGAGCGTGATGATGGCCATCACGGTGGCGATCAACAGATAACGGGGGCCGAATCTGAGGCCGTTGCCGACCGTCACCCACAATAGCGAGGCAAAGACCGGCAGCATGGCTTCGCCGCCGAGGCTCATCGCCAGGCACATGCCGGAATAGTCGTGGCACATCGAAAGGATGCGCCGGGCATGATTGATCCCGGGTCTGCGGATCACGGCCGTGAGAATGCCAAGTGCCACCAGAATATAGACGCAGAGATAGATCAGGATTGCCGTGGCGTGATGCGCGGCGATCGGTCCGACCGGGACGTAACTGGACGTTATGACGCTGACATAGGCGATGTTGGCGGCAGCGACGAACAGCCGGATCAAGGCCTGGCTGCGTTCGCCGAGCCGGGCGGTGGGCTCGGTCTCCCGCGCGAAGGGCCGCGTCCGGAAGAACCCGCTGAGATCTGCTGCCATCAAATTCCTGGTCCCCGTGCCGAACGTTCATCCGCAGTCATGCCAAAGGCAGCAGCCGGAGGCTTTGCACCACAGACGGCAAGAGCGGCGAAATAGTACGGATGTGCTATACCGTACTATGCTTATAACATGATAATGCGTACGCTTTTAGTGCCCGTTCTCGACCGGCAAGGCGGTCGGGTCCCGGGTGCCGGTTCTTGCGTTGGCCTCGCATTGCGACGGAAAGACGATTTGCATGGAAAACGAGCGGATCGTCGTCGGGGACGATCACCCGGTATTCCGGGATGGATTGCGCCGGCTGGTGCAGCGCGTTGCGCCGGCGGCGGCGGTCACCGAAGCCGCCTGCATGGACGACGTCCTGGCGATTGCCAGAAGCGACATGCCGCCACGGATGTTCGTGCTCGATCTCTTGTTTCCCGGCCTTGAAATCCCCGTGTCGATCACCGGCCTTCGGGCCGAATTTCCGGACGCCCAGATTGTCGTGGTCTCGATGATGGACGACATGGAGGTGATCGAGGATGTCGTGCTGAAAGGCGCGGACGGCTTCATATCGAAGACCGTGTCGCCGGCCGAGATCGTCGCGGCACTGGAGGCCATCCGCAACGGCGAATTCGTGTTGAAGACCGAATCGAGCGGCGAGTTTCTGCCGGCGGTCAGTGGCGACGGGCCGGAACTGGCCCAACTCACCGCGCGCCAGATCGACGTGCTGAAGCTGATCGCCGAGGGAAAGTCGAACAAGGAAATCGCTAGAATCCTCGAAATCTCGCCCTATACCGTGCGCATCCATGTCTCGGCGCTGCTGCGCAGCCTGAAGGTCGGGTCGCGCGCGGCGGCGGCGGCAAAGGCCGTGGCCGCCGGGCTTTGAACCGGTCCCTTACTCGGTTTCGATGAAGACGATCGAGCGATCCGAGGATTCCAGCAAGGTATCGGCGATCGTGCCATAGGACAGGCGGTCGCCTTCGCGGCGACTGACCCCCATGACGATCAGGTTGAAGCCCTTGAGGCGCGCCCGCTTGAGGATGGAAAGTTCCGGGCTGCCGCTGCTCTGGACGATCTTCTCGATCTCGAGTTCGTAGAAGCCGGCGATCTCGTCGATCTTCTTGAAGGCCTCGCGGTGGACGTCGGTCACGTCACTGAGCCTCGGGCGCGAGCGGGCCGCCTGCGGCTCGGTGATGTAGAGCGCCGCGATCTCGCAATTGGCCGCCTTGGCGAGGACGGCGGCGAATTCGGCCGCCCGCGTCGAGCGTGTCGTGCCGGAGATCGGCACCAGGATCTTCAGCGCCTTGCCGTCCTTCGGCATGGTGCCGCGCGACGAGATGATCGCCGTGGTGCCGGCAAAGGCTGTCGACATTTCCGTCAGCCGCTTGTCGAAACCGCCGCCTCTGGCGGCCGTCGGTTCGACACCGGCAAACAGCAGGTCGTGGCCCTTTTCGGAATCCTCGCCGAGAAGGTCGATCAGCTTGCCTTCCTTCGAGCGCACCGTGACATGAATGTCGGCGGCCTTGACGTCCGCTTCGCCCTCGGCGTTCTCGACCACGCGGGTCGCCGCGCGGTTGACCGCTTCGACCATCTTGGCTGCGCGCTCATCGGATTTTTCGACCTGTTCCTCGTCTTCGGGATTACCGGTGACATCAAGGACCGAGATCGGCATCTTGCGCAGGGCGGCGAAATGGCCGGCGATGCGGGCGGCGAGGTCGCTGCTTTCGGACCGGTCGCCGGCCAGCAGGATGCGCTCGAAGCGCGACATGTAGCTCGTCTCCTCGAACTTTTCCCGTTCGAGCCGGCTCTTCTCGTCTTCGCGCATCGGCAGGCGCTTCAAGGCCCAGCGCAGGGTCGGCGGCATGGCCATGGTGGTGATCACCGCCATGGCGACGATCACCGAGAACAGTCGCTCGTCGAGCACGCCGACCGACAGGCCGATGGTGGCGACGATGACCTCGGTCGAGCCGCGGGCATTCATGCCGCAGCCGAGTGCCAGCGCCTCGGCGCGGGAATAGCCGCCGATCTTGGCGGCGGCAAAGGCGCCACCGAACTTGCCGAGGCTGGCGATCAGGATCACCACGCCGGCAAAGATCAGCGTCGGCATGTCGGAGAGCACGCTGAGATCGGTCTGCAGGCCGGTGAGGCCGAAGAATACCGGCATGAACAGGGCTGTGGTCAGTGCCCGCAGCTGCATGTCGATCTGTCGTGTCAGGATCGGCGATTCGCCGACCAGGATGCCGGCGACGAAGGCGCCGAGGACGGTGTGCACGCCGATCAGGTCGGTGATGATTGCCATGCCACCCATGATGGCGATGATGGCGCTCAGCACCGGCAGGTCGCTCTTGAACCGGTCATTGGTCCAGCGGATGATCTCGAAGACAATCCGCCGGCCGATGGTGAAGCTGAAGGCCATGAAGGCGAGCGTGCCGATGACGCTTCTGGCGAGCGTCGGCAGATCGACGGCACCCTTTTCAGCCAGGCTGAAGGTGACGGCGATGATCACCCAGCCGACGGTGTCGTCGATGATCGCCGAAGCGACGATCAACTGGCCGATATTGCGCCGCATGAAGTCCATCTCGCGCACCACCGACGCCACGATCTTGACCGAGGAGATGGAAAGCGCCGTGCCGAGAAACAGCGCGGTGACGAGCCGCTTGTCGGGGTCGGGGATATAGTCGGCCGGGATCAGTTCGCCGAGCGTGAAGCCGAGCGCGAAGGGAATGGCGATGCCGGTAAGCGAGACGCCGGCGGCAGCCCTGCGCAGGCGGATGGCGAGGCCGAGATCGGTTTCCATGCCGGCCAGCAGCAGGAGGAAGAGGATGCCGAGCTGGCCGACCGCATTGGTCATGCTCTTTTGCGCGACATCCGTCGGGAACAGGCTGAGCTGCATGTCGGGCCAGATCAGGCCGAATACCGATGGACCGAGCAGGATCCCGCCGATGATCTGTCCCATGATCGACGGCTGGCCGATGCGCACCATGGCCTCGCCAAGCAGCCGCCCGACGACGACGAGGATGATGACCTGGATGAGGAACAGCGCTTCGGACGGGCCCTCGGCCTTCGGCGCATTGGCGGCCAGGGCGGTGGAGGCAAGAATGAGCGGCAGGACCAGAAGCAGGGAAAGACGGAAAGACCAAGACTTCGCAATTTGCGGCATACTGCCGGCACTCCTATTTGGCTGCCCATAACGCACGGACGGGTCGCAGGTTTCCTGGCAGGCTTCCGGCGCTCCCAAGCTCCCTGGAGCCCGTCCGGTAAACATGCTCTCACCGGACGGGCTCTGGCTTTTTGTTCCTACGCATGTCCGGACGGAAAACCGCGACCACACGTTTCCTGGAAATGCTGTAGCAGGGCAGCCGAAGACCGAACAGTCAGCGCGATGCCATATTCGTCTCGCCCAGCAATTTTACCAGCCAGTCGACGAAGACGCGCACCTTGTTGCTGAGATGGCGGTTGGGCGGATAGACAATATAGAGCGGGATCGGCTCGGCGTCCCACGCGTGCAGGATCTCGACCAGTTCGCCGCGCTCCAGCGAGTCGATCACCATGAAGCGGGGCAGGAGCACGACACCGAGGCCGGTCGTCGCCGCCGTGACGAAGCTGCGGGCATCATTGACCGAGACGATGTAGCGGCTGTCGACGACGACCGTTTCGCCGTCGCGGTGAAACTCGAAGGGAATGGTCCGCCCGGTCTGCGCCATGAAGTAGCGCACGCAGTAATGGCCTTTTTCGAGGTCTGCGGGATGCTGCGGCGTGCCGAATTTTTCGAGATAGCGGGGCGCCGCGCAGGCGATCATGCCCATGTCGGCGACCCGCCGGGTGATCAGCGACTGGTTGGCCGGCGGCCCGCCACGCAGGGCGCAGTCGACATTCTCGGCAAGATAGTCGACCGGCCGATCGCCGACGCCGAGATCGATGCGGATGTCTGGATAGCGCTTGTAGAAGTCGATCAGCCGGGGAATGACGATCCAGTCGGCAAAGGCGCCGGCCATTTCCACCCTGAGACGTCCGGCGGGACTGCTCTGGGCATTGGAGAGGCTGCCATCGAGTTCGTCCACTTCGGAGACAATCTGGGCGGCGCGCTCGTAGTAGAGTGCGCCGTCGGTCGTCACCATGACCCTGCGGGTGGTACGGTTGAGAAGCTTGGTCTGCAAATGCGCTTCCAGCCCCTGGATGAGATTGGTGACGGTGGCCTTGGGCATGCGAAGGGCTTCGGCGGCGCGGGTGAAATTGCCGGTCTCGACGACTCGCAAGAAGGCTCGCATGGCAGATAGCTGATCCATAGGTCCGATCCTGTCAGTATGCAGTGCAGCATTGTTCGAAATTTGGAATAGTGTGATCGTAATTAGCCAACTTGTTCCTGATTGCGAATAACAATAGATTATCAACAGAAATGCAAGAGACGGCGTCGTGGCATTCCGGAAAAGCGAATGCTTGCTGACAGAAATTGGCAGCACGATCTGCCAAAGCTGCCTTGCCCAATTATTTTTTTGCCGCGGGGCTTTACCTCAGCCATGGTTGAGGTTCTAGGGTCCACGCCGCAAGGAGACTGATCGACATGCGCGCACCCCGTTATCTTCCAGGCCCGGTCCTGTTCTTTTTCGGCCTGGTTCTTCCGGTCCTCTGGGTGAAGTGATCCTGAGACCGTGACCGTGCTGATCAAGGACATGACGCTGGACAAGCTGGCCATCGGGCCGGTTTCGGCCCGCATCTATCAGGGTGAGGAATACGGCAAGGGCCCGCCGGTCCTGCTCTATTTCCACGGCGGCGCCTTTCTGAAGACGGGACTTCAGGACAGTGCCGTTGCCGAATGTCTGGCCGGTACCGGGGCGATCGTCGTGGTGCCGGACTATAATTCGCCGCTGGGCTGCGCTTTCCCGAAGCCCCTGGAAGTCGGGTTTGCGCTGTTCTCCTACTTCGCCAAGAAGCGGGCGGGGTTCGGCGATCGAAAATCGCTTCTGCTTGTCGGCGGTGAGGAATCGGGTGGCAATGTCGCGACCGCCATCGCATTGAAGGCCCGCGACTATCTGGCCGACGAACTCGACGGCCAGGTGCTGATGTCGCCGCTGCTCGATCCCTTCATGGGGCAGCCGTCGATGCAGAAGGCCGACGGTATCGGCATGCGTGAGCACTGGGCTGCCGGCTGGAGTGAATATCTGAGCGCGGGTGTCTGTCATCCCTATGCCGCGCCCAGCATGTGTTCGCGGCTGAACGGTGTTGCCGCGGCGCTGACCATATCCGCAGCGGACGATCCGCTGCTCGACGAGACACAGGTCTATGCCAAGAAGCTGGAAGCGGCCGGTGTCAACGTCCACTGCAAGATCCTGCCCGAAGGCTTGGGCTGGACATCGATTTACGGCGGGCAGGACTGCCGGCAAGGTTGCTGGAAGGACCCGGTCCGCAAGGAGTTCAACGATTTCGTAACGGATGTCCGCACGCAGCGGTGTGAATTGAAGACCAAGTGATTATGCGCGCCCCGCCAGGCGCATAAGGAGAGATAGCCATGAATACGCGTATGAAGCGCTGGGCCCTTGTGGGCACCGGCCTGGGCCTTGCTGCGTCCATTTCCGCCGCCGCCCTGTTTTTCGAACTGCCGATGAGCGCACCCGCAACGGCTGCGGATGCGCAGGCCGCCCCGCAGGCGGTGCCGGTCACGGTTGCGGTTGCCAAGAGCCACGACGTCACCACCTGGGAAGAATTCTCCGGTCGTCTGGAAGCCATCGACCGGGTGCAGATCCGCTCGCGCGTCGCCGGTGCGATCCAGTCCGTGGACTTTCGCGAAGGTGCGCTGGTAAAGGCCGGCGACCTGCTGTTTACCATCGATCCGGCGCCTTACGAGGCAGCCGTAAGTCAGGCGCAGGGCCAGGTGGCGTCTGCCGAAGCCAAGATGGGGCTTGCCCGCACGGAACTCGAGCGCGGTCGCAGGCTCTCGGAAAACCGCACGATTTCGCAGAGCGAACTCGATACCCGCCAGAATGCGCTCGCCGAGGCCGAGGCCAATCTGCGCACGGCCGAGGCCGGACTGAAGTCGGCCGAGCTGGAGCTTGGCTATACCAAGGTCAAGGCGCCGGTCGCCGGTCGCGTCGGCCGCATCGAGATCACCGTCGGCAATCTCGTGGCTGCCGGTTCGGCGGCCCCCGCCTTGACCACGCTCGTCTCGATCGATCCGATCTATGCGAGCTTCAGCGCCAGCGAGGAACTGGTCAGCCAGGCGCTCGCCCAGCTGCCCTCGGCCTCCGGCGAACTGCCTGCTCTGGGGGAAATCCCGGTCGAGATCGGCACGCTCGCCGATGAAGGGACGCCGCTCAAGGGCAAGCTGCAGCTGATCGACAACCAGGTGGATGCCGCAAGCGGCACCATCGGGGTGCGCGCCGTGTTCGACAACCCCGAAGGGCGGCTGATCCCCGGCCAGTTCGTGCGCATCCGCATGGGTCAGCCGAAGCCTGTCAACCACATGCTCGTCAGCGATCGTGCAATCGGCACCGACCAGGACAAGAAGTTCGTCTACGTCGTCGACAAGGACAACAAGGTGAGCTACCGCCCGGTGACGCTGGGTGCATCCGTCGACGGCGGCCGGATCATCGAGGACGGCCTGTCCGACGGCGAAACCATCGTGGTCAACGGCCTGCAGCGGATCCGCCCCGGTGTCGTCGTCCAGCCGCAGATGGAAGACAGCGTGGCGGCCGTCAACTAAGTCCCCGCCAGATCTGCCGCGGGCGACCCGCCACGCCCGCGGTCATCCATTCAGAGAAGCTTGCCAGCCGGATGTCCCCGTGACCGCCGGGCAGGCTTCCTACGTCCCGAATATCTCCCGGAGAGGGGTTTCGAAATGAATATTTCCCGCTTTTTCGTCGACCGGCCGGTCTTTGCCGGCGTGTTGTCGATCCTCATCGTCGTCGCCGGCCTGATCGGCATGCGCTCCCTGCCGATCTCGGAATATCCCGATGTTGTCCCGCCGTCGATCGTCGTGCGCGCCACCTATCCCGGCGCCAATCCGCGCGTCATCGCCGAGACCGTCGCCACACCGCTCGAAGAGCAGATCAACGGCGTTGAAGGCATGCTCTACATGTCTAGCCAGGCGACCTCCGACGGCGTGATGACGCTGACGGTCACCTTCAAGCTCGGCACCGACCCCGATCAGGCCCAGCAGCTGGTGCAGAACCGCGTGTCGCAGGCCGAACCGCGTCTGCCCGAGGAGGTGAAAAGCCTCGGCGTCACCACGGTCAAGAGCTCGCCCGACCTGATGATGGTGGTCAACTTGCTGTCGCCCGACAACCGCTACGACACCACGTATCTGCGCAATTACGCGGTGCTCAACATCAAGGATCAGCTCGCCCGCATCCAGGGTGTCGGCCAGGTCCAGGTCTTCGGCTCCGGCGACTATTCCATGCGCGTGTGGATCGATCCGCAAAAGGCCGCCGAGCATAATCTGGCAGCCAGCGACATCACCAATGCCATTCGCCAGCAGAACGTCCAGGCAGCCGCCGGCACGATCGGCGCCTCGCCGAGTGTTCCGGGCATCGACATGCAGCTGAACGTCAACGCACAAGGCCGCCTGCAGACGCCCGAGCAGTTCGGCAACATCATCGTCAAATCCGGCGACAACGGCCAGGTGACGCGTCTGCGCGATGTCGCGCGCGTCGAGCTCGGTGCGTCGGACTATTCGCTGCGCTCGCTGCTGGACGGCAAGTCCGCCGTCGCCATTCCCGTCTTCCAGGCTCCCGGCTCGAATGCCATTGCCATCTCCGACGAGGTCAACAAGACCATGGACGAGCTGCAGCTGGCGATGCCGGACGGGGTGAAATACGAGATCGTCTACGACACCACCAAATTCGTCCGCTCGTCAATCGAGAAGGTCGTCGATACGCTGCTGGAAGCGATCGGGCTCGTGGTCATCGTCGTGATTCTCTTCCTGCAGACCTGGCGCGCCTCGATCATTCCGCTGATCGCGGTTCCCGTATCGATCATCGGCACCTTTGCGGTGATGTATGTCTTCGGCTTCTCGATCAACGCGCTCAGCCTGTTCGGCCTGGTGCTGGCGATCGGCATCGTGGTCGATGACGCGATCGTGGTGGTCGAAAACGTCGAGCGCAATATCGAGAACGGACTCAGTCCGCGCAGGGCGACCTATCAGGCCATGTCGGAAGTGTCCGGCCCGATCATCGCGATCGCGCTGGTGCTGGTCGCGGTGTTCGTGCCGCTGGCCTTCATCACCGGCCTTTCGGGCCAGTTCTACCGGCAGTTCGCGCTGACCATCGCGATTTCCACCGTGATCTCGGCGATCAACTCGCTGACCTTGTCGCCGGCGCTTGCAGCCCTTCTGCTCAAGGGCCATGGTGCCAAGAAGGATTGGCTGACACGGGCCATGGATGCGGTCTTCGGCTGGTTCTTCCGTGGCTTCAACCGGGCCTTCGGTGCGGGCTCGAACGCCTATGGCCGCGGCGTCGGTGGACTGCTGTCGCGCAAGAGCATCGTCATGGTCATCTATCTGGCACTGGCCGGTGCGACCTATGCGATGTTCAACGCGGTGCCCGGCGGCTTCGTGCCGGCCCAGGACAAGCAGTATCTTGTCGGCTTCGCCCAGTTGCCGGACGGCGCCACGCTCGACCGTACCGAAGACGTGATCAAGCGGATGAGCGACATCATGATGGAGCAGCCGGGCGTTTCCCACGCGATCGCCTTCCCCGGCCTGTCGATCAACGGCTTCACCAATTCGTCGAATGCCGGCATCGTCTTTGCCGTGCTCGACGACTTCGACAAGCGCAAGACGCCCGATCTTTCGGGCGGGGCGGTCGCCATGCAGCTGAACCAGAAGTTCGGCGCGATCCAGGATGCCTTTATCGCGATGTTCCCGCCGCCGCCCGTGCAGGGTCTCGGCACGACCGGCGGTTTCAAGCTGCAGCTCGAGGACAGGGCCGGCCTCGGCTACAAGACGCTCGACGATGCGACCAAGGCCTTCCTCGCCAAGGCATATCAGACGCCGGAACTGGCCGGCATCTACACGAGCTACCAGATCAACGTGCCGCAGCTCTATGCCGATCTCGACCGCACCAAGGCCGAGCAGCTCGGGGTCTCGGTCACCGACGTCTTCGAGACGCTGCAGATCTATCTCGGCTCGCTTTACGTCAACGACTTCAACGCGTTTGGCCGCACCTACAGTGTGCGGGCCCAGGCGGATGCGAAGTTTCGTGCCCGGGCCGACGATATCGGCCAGCTGAAGGTCCGTTCGACCAGCGGCCAGATGATCCCGCTTTCGGCGCTGCTGAAGGTCGATGCGACAACCGGGCCGGAGCGCACCAACCGCTATAACGGCTTCCTGTCGGCCGACATCAATGGCGGTCCGGCTCCGGGCTTCTCGTCCGGTCAGGCGCAGGCTGCCGTCGAAAAGCTTGCCGAAGAGACCCTTCCGGCCGGCATCGGCTATGAATGGACGGATCTGACCTATCAGCAGATCCTGGCCGGCAGCTCCGGCGTGCTGATGTTCCCGCTGGCGCTGCTGCTCGTCTATCTCGTGCTGGCCGCGCAGTATGAAAGCCTGTTGCTGCCGTTTGCGATCATCATGATCGTCCCGATGGGGGTGCTGGCCGCATTGACCGGCGTCTGGCTGACCGGCGGTGACAACAACATCTTCACCCAGATCGGTCTGGTGGTGCTGGTGGGGCTGTCGGCGAAGAACGCGATCCTGATCGTCGAATTCGCCCGCGAACTCGAGTTCGAAGGACGCACGCCATTCGAAGCGGCGATCGAGGCGAGCCGCCTTCGCCTGCGCCCGATCCTGATGACCTCCATGGCCTTCATCATGGGCGTCGTGCCGCTGGTGGTCTCGACCGGGGCCGGTGCGGAAATGCGCTCGGCCATGGGCATCGCGGTGTTCTCGGGCATGATCGGCGTCACCTTCTTCGGCATCTTCATGACCCCGGTCTTCTATGTGCTCGTGCGCCGGCTCGGCGGCAATCGCCCGCTGGTCCAGCACAAGGAGGTGGACGGCGAAGAGGCAAAGGCACCGGTCGCCAATGTCAACCAGGCCGATCTGAACGATGAGGAGCTCAACGAGGCGGATGTCGCCTTCCGGGCCCTCGAATACGGAGCGCATCGCTAAGCGATCAGCCTCCACCCCGTGCGCGCTGCGGTTCCCCCAGGCAGCGCGCACGGCCTTCAAGTCGTCACAACCCTTGTGCCTCGCATGGGCAAATTCATCTGGCCGCGCTTGCCCTCTTTGCCCTGACGACATGGCTTGCGGTAATCTGGAAGCTGCATGAAGCCGGAATGCGCCGTGTCTCAGCAAGTCCACGCCCCATCCCCTTCGCAGCCGATCGCGTGGGCGATCTGGCGAGGCTCTGTAGAGCGCTGTTGTTCCACATTAATATAGTATACTGATTATTTTCAAATAATCATGAATTCTTAATTTCCCCGAACTAATACTGCCTCTGAATGAAATGAACTCATCTGGACTGAGGCAGCCTTGGCACGGGAAATAATGCGGTCGATGTCACGCGGTGCTGCTCATGCGGGACTACGGTGGTATCGCTCGATATACGGCAAGATATCCCTCTTTCTGTTTTGCGGGATCGTCGTCGCCTACGGGTTGGGGGCCCTGGCGGGTTGGACGCTTGTCGAGCGCAGTCTGACCGACAGCTGGATGCGTCAGGCCCGGCTGAATGCCCAGGTTGCCAGCTTCACCATCCGCAGCATCTATACCGATATTGCCATTACCGCAGACCAGACCGGCCAGGTGACGGGAATCGTCAGCGAAAGCCCGATCGGCGACGATGACTCCGTGCTCGCGACCGGTTTCAATCCGGCAGACGTTCTGGCGCTTGCCGCCAACCAGACGAAGAACCCGGTCTGGCTGTTCGCTCCGGCGGAAGATGACGCCCGTTCGACGGAAAGGCGGATTGTCAGCATCGCGAGCTCGAACGGGACCAACGATCATCTCAGGATCGTCTTTCCCGACAACATGCCGTCGTCGAAATTCTATGTCGGACTGGCGCAGATCGGCGATCAGCAGCATTTCATCGCCTCTCTGCCGGTGAAAACCGGCTCCGGGCGATTGCTTGGCCTGCTGGTCAGCAGTATCGGCACCGCCGATGAGATCTTTTCGCAGAAGGACCAGGTCATCACGCGGTCGTTGCTGGTGCTGGCCGCCGTTCTGATGGTGATCGGCTTCATCGTGACCATCGGCATGCGCAAATTCTTCGGCCCGGTTCCGGTGCTGATCAGCATGCTCAAGCGGATTGCGGCAGATGATACGGGCCGGGTAACGCCCTACCAGCATCGCAGGGACGAAATCGGCGACCTGGCGCAGGCGATCGAGACCCTTCGCGAAGCCGTCGTCGAGCGCGAAAACCTGCGGGAAGTCCGGCAGGTGGCCCGCGAGATGGAGCATCTGGCACATCACGATTCGCTGACCGGCCTGCCCAACCGGGCCTTGTTCAACCTGAAACTAGAACAGGCGCAGGCCAAGCTGAAGGCTTCCGGCGCCCGCTTCAACATCATGCTGATCGATCTCGATCGCTTCAAGGCGGTCAACGATCGGCTCGGTCATGCCGTCGGGGACGAGCTGCTGAATGCCGTCACCGCCCGCCTGTCGCTGGTGCTCGACAGCCATGACACGCTTGCCCGTTTCGGCGGCGATGAATTCGCGCTTCTGCAGCCGGTCAAGCGAAACCCGATGCTCGAGGCCAGCCGTCTGGCCGGCCTGATCGTCGAGAGCCTCTCCGCGCCCTTTGCCATCGGCGGCAATTCGGTCGATATCGGCGCAAGTGTCGGCGTTGCCTGCGCCCCCCTGCATGGCGCCGACCTCAGCGAATTGATGAAGCATGCCGACGTTGCACTCTATGGGGCCAAGGCGGCCGGCAGGGGCCGGTTCCGGCTCTACCGCGAAGGCATGGTGATGGCGGACACCAATCCCTATGCCCTGATGAAGGACCTGGAAGGGGCGATCGGCGGCGGACAGTTCGAGCTTCACTACCAGCCGATCTTCAGCCTGACCGACGATAGGCAGACGGGCTACGAGGCGCTTTTGCGCTGGAAACATCCCGAACGCGGCATGATCCCGCCCGATCATTTCATTCCGCTTGCCGAAGAATGCGGCCAGATCCTCGAACTTGGAAAATGGGTGATCGAGCGCGCCTGCCGCGATGCAGCCACCATGGAGCCTGCATTGTCGGTCGCGATCAACGTCTCGCCGCTGCAGCTGAAAAGCATGGAGATCGTCGATGTCCTGCGCCGGTCGCTCGAAAGACACGGGCTCGAGCCGAAGCGGATCGAGATCGAGATTACCGAAACCGCCGGCATTTCCTCGGCCGAAGTCATCGCCGTGCTGAAGGCGATGCGCAAGCTCGGCCTGTCGATCTCGGTCGACGATTTCGGCACGGGCTATTCGTCGCTCAGCTATCTCACCATGCTGCCGGTCAACAAGCTGAAGATCGATCGCAGCTTCGTGCACGATCTCGAGAACCGTCATGAGTGTCGCGCTCTGATCGCTGGCATCGTGCACACGGCCACCAGCCTCAACCTGAAGACCGTGGCCGAGGGCGTCGAGGACGAGGTGCAGTTGAACCTGCTCAAGATGTGCGGATGTAATTTCGCGCAAGGCTATCATCTGGGTAAACCCAGGCCGTTGTCGGCCAATGCCGGGATCAGGCACCTGTCGAAGGCAGGCTGACCGGGTCGCGGCGAGGGGACATGCGAGAGGTATGATTATGAGACATCGGAATGCCCTGATCACCACCGTCGCCCGGTCGGCACCGCGTCCGGCCTTCGGGCTCGCCCTATCGCTTCTCGGCCTGGTGACCGGTGCAGCCGTCGCCGGTGCAGCCGAAGACAGTCCGACGCTCGACAAGATCGCCAGCACCGGGACCGTCTCCATCGGCTACCGCATGGATGCCTCGCCGTTTTCCTATGTCGATGGGGCCGGCCACGTGATCGGCTATACCACCGACCTCTGCCGCCGCGTCATCGACAAGATCGGCGAACGCCTCGGCCTCGATCACATCGATGTCGTGGAGGTCCCCTCGACCGCCGCGACGCGCTTCGTGCTGGTCAAGAGCGGCAAGGTGGACCTGGAATGCACGACCACCACGAATACCGCGCAGCGGCGCGAGCAGGTGGCGTTCTCCTACCCGGATTTCACCACCGCCACCCGCTTCGTCTCGCGCAAGAGCGACAACCTTGACACGATCGCCAGTCTCAGCGGCAAGAGCGTTTCGTCGACCACGGGCACGGTCAATATCGGCCAGCTCAATGCCAAGAACCTCGCGGAAAACCTCAACCTTTCGGTCATGCTGGCCAAGAGCCATGCGGAGGGTTTCGGCATGGTGGCCGAAAACCGTGCCTCCGCCTTCGTCATGGACGGCATCCTGCTTGCCGACCTCGTGGCGTCCTCGGACCATCCGGAAGACTTCACCATCTCCAACGAAGCCTTCGGCCCGGTCGAACCCTACGGAATCCTGATGCGCAAGGACGATCCGGTGTTCAAGGACACGGTCAATGCCGCGTTGAAGGAGATCTATACCAGCGGCGAGATCCACACGATCTATGCCAAGTGGTTCCTCTCACCGATCCCGCCCGATGGCCGCAATCTGAACCTGCCCGAGACGCCCGATCTAGCGGCCGCCTTCGCCAATCCGCAGGAATACTCCGAATAGGCGGTCGAACATGTCGACACATACAGAATTTCTCCGTCGTCTTCCGATGCTCGTCCTCTCGGCGGCATTTGCCGGCTGGCTTTGCCTTGCGGGCAGCGTGTCGGCGGCAGGCGGCATGGGCACGCTGGAGCGGATCCGCCAGGCCCATGAGATCCGCATCGGCTACAGCGATCACACCCCGCCATTCTCCTACCAGTTGCCCGATGGCCGGATCGTCGGTTATTCGATCGACATCTGCAACCGGATCGCCGAAAGCCTGAAGACGCGTCTGGGTTTGCAGGATCTGTCGGTCCGATATGTGGCGCGCACGGCAAGCAACCGCGTTCAGCTCCTGCGCGACGGTGCGATGGATATCGAGTGCAATGCCAGCACGGCCACCGCCGAGCGGCAGAAAAGCGTCCATTTCGCGCTCAGCCATTTCTTCGTCGGCACCCGCTATGTGGCGCTCGCCAAGAACGATTTTCACACGCTTGCCGATCTGAAGGGGCGCAGTGTCAGCGTCCTGGCCGGCTCCACCAACGTGTCGCAGATCGCCAAGGTCAACCGGTCGATGAAGCTCAATCTCAGCCTCGTCGTAGCAGACAGCCTGCAGGAGGCCTTCGACATGGTGACGACCGACCGTGTGGCCGCCTTCCCGATGGACGACGTGCTGTTGAAGACGATGATCGCTGGCTCGACCGAGCCGTCGCTTTACGACCTGTCGACCGACATGGTGAGTGCGCCAGAGCCTTACGGCTTCATGATCCGGCGCGACGATCAACCCTTCGAGGATGCGGTGGACGACGCCTTGCGCAACCTCTATGGCAGCCCGCAGATCGCCAGCCTCTATGCCAAATGGTTTCTCGAGCCCTTGCCCGGCAGCGGGGTCAATCTGGACCTGCCGATGAGCGATGCGCTGACGACCTGGTTCGCCGGCTTCCGCTGAAGGCCCGCTCCCCGCACGCCGATCCGTGGCCCCGGCTTCTGCCTCCAACCCTGTGGACAACCGGAGGGTTGTAAGGCAACCGATGTTTGCCCTGATCCTTTTTTACACACTTTTCATTCATGCCCAGCGTGTATTTCGGGCCATTAAATATTTATTAACCATAATTAATAAACTATGCACTATCGAGCCCCTCATTCTGCGTTGCGGCTTTGATTCGCCTTTTTGTTCAACTGTGTTTGGCCTTCATCGTGCCGGGAGCATCACGCTCAGTGTTGAAAAACGCATCCGTCCTGCTGCTCTGCCTTGCTATCTCGGCGTGTACGAGCACTTCCGGCGTCCGTCACTCGAACGGACCCGAACTGGTCGAAAACACGGAGGCTTTCATCATGCCGCCGCCTGGAGGACCCGCCATGGTTGGAGTGGTCGAGCGACAATACAGCAATGGCGTGGATCAGACGGTTTCGCTTGCCACGGCCTCGTCCGTCCCGGGTGACAACTACCTGAAGGTGCGTTTTGTCGGCGGCGGTGGTCCCGACGGTGCGCCAACGCTCGGTTTCCAGCGGTTCACGGAGACAGGCATGTCGCGCGAAATGGCAAGAGCCGCTCCGGGCGTGGCCATGAGGCGCGCATCGACCTTCCTGCAGAATGCCTATGGGCCGTTTTCCTACGCCTCCGGCCGCAGCAGGGGTGGCGACACCTGCATCTATGCCTGGCAGCAGATCCGCTCGCGCTCCGGTGGCATCGGCCGCGATCTCGGCATGATCCAGGTGCGCGCCCGGCTTTGCGACACCGATGCCAGCGAACGCGAACTGCTGAACGTGATGTACGGCTTTACCATCACCGGCAGTTTCGGCGGCAAGATCTGGAATCCCTATGGCCTGCCCTCGGCGGTGGACACGTCGATCGGGGCGGTCGGCAAGCCCGTCTATCCCGACGCGCCGAAGACGGTTGCGATCTCCTACGGCCACCGCACGCCAGCGCCGGTGCGCGTCCGCGTCGTCTCCGCGCCGAAGCCTCGGGCGACGGCTGCCAAGGCGGATGCGGCGGTGATCACCGGGCCGCGCGTGCCTCTTCCCGGGTCGGCGGGCGCCCCGTCTGCCGCCTCCGCGGGCGGCGAGGATGCCGGCGGTCAGACGCCGCCGCAGGCGACGGTCACCGTGCCATCACCGGCCTGCATGGGCGCCAACGCAAAGACGCCGGCCTGTAATTGACCGTCCTGGACGGCCGGCGTGGAACTGAACGGAATGCAGGGACCGGATCCGCGGCATGAGGCTTGCGGACCCTCCCGAAGGACAACTGGATGCAAATGTTTCGTAGCATCACCCTGTGGGCGTTGATTGCCATTTTGATGATCGGCGTGATCGCTCTGCCGGTCAATCTGCAGACGCAGCTCGTCTGCAGTCTGTCGGTGGTCATTTTCATGGCGGTGATCAAGCTTCTGGACGCCGGTGGCCGGTGGCGGCTGGTGGCGCTTGCCTTCGGCACATCGATCGTGCTGCGCTATGTCTACTGGCGCACCACCGAGACCCTGCCGCCGCTTAATCAGCCGGCGAACTTCATCCCCGGCCTGCTGCTCTATATGGCGGAAATGTACAGCGTCGTGATGCTGGCGCTCAGCCTGTTCATCGTCGCCATGCCGCTCGGCTCGCGCCGGCTGCCGAAGATCGACGGCAAGCGCTTTCCGACCGTCGACGTCTTCATCCCGACCTATAACGAGGACGCCGTCCTGCTGTCGAACACGCTGGCGGCGGCAAAGGCGATGGACTATCCGCGCGACAAGGTGGAGGTCTGGCTGCTCGACGACGGGTCGACCCTGCAGAAACGCAATTCGGCAAACCCGATCGAGGCGGAGCGGGCGGAAACGCGGATGCGCGAATTGCAGGCGCTTTGCGAGACGCTGGGCGTGCGTTACTTGACACGCGAACGCAACGAGTCCGCAAAGGCCGGCAATCTCAACAACGGCATGGCGCATTCCACCGGCGAACTGATCGCCGTCTTCGATGCCGACCATGCGCCAGCGCATGACTTCCTCGAGAGCACGGTCGGCTATTTCGACGAGGACCCGAAGCTCTTCCTTGTGCAGACCCCGCATTTCTTCATGAACCCGGATCCGCTGGAGCGCAATCTCAAGACCTTCGAGACCATGCCCGGCGAAAACGAAATGTTCTACGGCATCATCCAGCGCGGGCTCGACAAGTGGAACGCCTCGTTTTTCTGCGGATCGGCCGCCGTGCTCAGCCGCCGGGCGCTCGATACCACCAAGGGCTTCAACGGCATCAGCATCACCGAGGATTGCGAGACCGCGCTGGCGCTGCATAGCCAGGGCTGGAACAGCGTCTATGTCGACAAGCCGCTGATTGCCGGGCTGCAGCCGGCGACCTTTGCCAGCTTCATCGGCCAGCGCAGCCGCTGGGCCCAGGGCATGATGCAGATCCTGCGCTTCCGCTTCCCGTTGTTCAAGTGTGGTCTCTCCCTGCCGCAGCGTCTCTGTTACATGTCGTCGACGCTGTTCTGGCTGTTTCCCTTCGCCCGGACGATCTTTCTCTTCGCGCCGCTGTTCTACCTGCTGTTCGACCTGGAGATCTTCACGGCGTCGGGCGGTGAGTTTCTGGGCTATACGCTCGCCTACATGCTGGTGAACCTGATGATGCAGAACTACCTCTATGGTTCGTTCCGCTGGCCGTGGATTTCCGAGCTCTACGAATATGCCCAGACCGTGCATCTGTTGCCGGCGGTCATCTCGGTGCTGCTCAACCCGACGAAGCCGACCTTCAAGGTGACGGCCAAGGACGAATCCGTTTCGGTCAGCCGGCTGTCGGAAATCAGCCGGCCATTCTTCGTCATCTTCGCCACGCTGTTGTTTGCCACTTTCGTTGCGATCTACAAGGTCTATGCCGAGCCCTACAAGGCGGATGTGACGCTGGTCGTCGGCGGCTGGAACCTGCTGAACCTGATCATGGCGGGCTGCGCACTGGGCGTCGTCTCCGAGCGCGGCGAGAAGGCGTCCTCACGGCGGTTCAAGACGCAGCGCCGCTGCGAGATCGCGAACGGCGAGACCTGGTATCCGGCGGCGATCCAGGACGTTTCCGTCGGAGGCTCGCAGATCCACGTGTTCGGCCGCGATCTGCCGAATTTCCAGATCGGCGTCCCCGGTTCCATCCGCTTCCGTCTGCACAACAGCGACGAGACGGTGGTGCTGCCCACCATGGTGCGGCGGGCCGAGCGCCAGGGCGAGATCACCGAAGTCGGCATCCAGTACAAGCCGGCGACCCCGCTCGACCATCGCGGCATTGCCGACCTGATCTTCGCCAATTCCGACCAGTGGCAAAGCTTCCAGCGCGGGCGCCGACGCAATCCGGGGCTGCTGCGCGGCACGGCCTGGTTCCTCGGCCTGGCGCTGTTCCAGACCAGTCGCGGCCTCGTCTACTTCTTCCGCAGCTTTCGCAGAAAGGCGGCGGCATGAAACCTCTGCGCCTTCCAATCGCGATGGCTCTGGCGATCTTCACGCTGCTGGCCCAGCAGGCGTTCGCCCAGCCGGCACCCTTCGACATGTCGCCGGAAAAGCCGGCGGACGCAGCCGACATGCCAGACCTCGTGCTGCCGCCGGGCACGCCCGGCGATGCGCAGCAGGTGCCGCGCCCGCCGGTGGCGGCAAAGGCCTACAGACGCTTCGTCATCCCCGACAAGGACCTCGTGCTTTCGGGTGAATATGACCGCCGGAGCTGGAGCGTCTACCTGACCGAAGGCGAGGCGCAGGTGCCGGCCACGCTGTCGTTCAGCTATCAGAACGCCGTCGTCGTGGCGCCCGAGGCTTCGCATCTGAACGTCGTGGTCAATGGCCGCGTGCTCAGCGAAGAACCGATCGCCTCGTCCGATGGCCAGCGCGACATGTCGCTGAAGATCCCGGCGGGCCTGCTGCAGGCGGGCGCCAATGTCCTCGAGTTCGGCGTCTCGCAACGCCATCGCACCGACTGCGATGTCGATTCCACCTATGAGCTGTGGACGCGCATAGACCCGAAACGCACCTTTCTGGAATTTGCCGGCGACCCGGTGAAGCCGACCGCGATCGGCGATGCGGTGAGTGCGATCGGGGTCGACGACACCGGCAAGACGACATTCGACTTCCTGATGCCGGCGCTCGGGCAATCGGGGGCGGCCCCGGCGATCATGCGTCTCGCCCAGGGACTGTCGCTGTTGTCCGGCATGCCCAACCAGAATTACGTTTTTTCGGCCACCGAAATGCCCAAGCTCGGTCCCGGCCGGCTTGGCGTCGTGATCGGGACGGCGGCAGAACTGCGCCCCATGTTCCCGAACCTGCCGCAGACGGCCGACGTGACGCCGGTCGCCCTCCTGCAGCCGGCGGCGCAGGGGACGGGCACCGAACTCGTGGTTACCGGGCCGACCTGGCCCTCGATCATGACCGTGATCGACACGATGGTGGCGTCCACCGACAGGCCCAACGATGTGCGGCGCGATTCCATCAGCACCCAGCGCTGGAGCGCGCCGGATGCCCCGCTGCTGTTCGGCGGCGAACAGATCCCGCTGGCGCGCCTCGGCGTCCGGACGCTCGAATTCAATGGCCGGCGTCTGCGCACCGGCTTCAAGATTGCCGTGCCCTCCGACTTCTACGCCAATTCCTACGGCGAGGCGGTGCTGCTGCTGGATGCCGCCTTTACCGCAGAGGTCGAACCGGGCAGCCATATCGACGTCTATGTCAACGACAACATCGCCACCACCCAGCCGATCACCTCGGCCTATGGCAGCATCTTCCGTCATCTGCCGGTGAAGATCCCGCTGCGCCATATCCGGCCGGGGGTGAACACGATCTCGCTGCAGGTGGTGCTGCAAACGCAGGCCGACAGGGTCTGCACGCCCGGCTCGAACGGAACCGGAAAGCGGCGCTTTGCGCTGTTCGATACGTCAGAGCTGAAAATGCCGGTGTTCGCGCGGATCGGCCATGTGCCGGACCTGAGCGCGCTTGCCGGTACCGGCTATCCCTATAGCCGACGCTCCGAGGCGCTGATCCTGTCGCTCGACCGCTATGACGGCGACACGATCGGTGCGGCGGCCACCCTTCTGGCGCGACTGGCGCTGGTTGCCGGCCAGATCATCGAGGTCGACACGGCGACATCGCCGACCGCGATCGGCGAGCGCAATGCGCTGTTCGTCGGCGCCCTGTCGCAAATGCCGCCGAACATGCTGGGTCAGCTGAAGGTCTCGCCGGCCAGCGCCTCCGACTGGCGGCCCGACGCACCGCTCGACCGCGAGGCGGCGGATACGCCGGGAACCGTCGAGGAATGGCGCTCCCAGGTTCGGGGCAGTGCCTTTCGGGATCAGCTGGGCCTTGCCCAGGACTGGGTATCGCGCAATTTCGACATCTCGTTGGACAGCCTGCATCTGCTGCCGCAGGCCGATCCGGAGTTCAAGCCGCGGCGGGACCAGAGCCTGTTGCTGGCCCAGGGCGACAGCCCCGGCGGCACGGCGGTGTGGACGGCGGCCATTGCCCCGACATCGCTCGACCTGCGAGATGGCACAGCCGCTTTGACGGGGCAGGAAAACTGGCAGAAGATCGCCGGCAGGCTCACGACGTTTTCGACCAAGACGGGCCAGATGACCTCCGTCGAGTCCAACAGTCCGAGCTTCCGGCAGACGGCCGGGCCGTCGCTCGGCAATTACCGCCTGATCGCCGCCAACTGGTTGTCGAACAATATCCTCGCCTACGCGCTGATCTTCATCGGTCTGTCCTTCCTGCTCGGCGTCGTCACCTTCTCGATGCTGTCCCGGCTGGGGAGGCGGCAATGAGGGCCGCATGGCGCAGCGCAATCACGGGCCTGGCGCTGACCCTCACCGCTTCGGCATCTTCGGCGGCCGGACCCTCGGTGACGGCCGCGGAATGGGAGACCTACAAGCAACGCTTCGTCGATCCGTCCGGCCGGGTGATCGACAATGCCAATGGCAATATCAGCCATAGCGAAGGGCAGGGCTACGGCATGCTCTTGGCCTATCTGGCGGCGCGGCCGGACGATTTCAGCGGAATCTGGGATTTCACCCGTTCCGAACTGTTGCTGCGGGACGACGGCCTTGCCATGTGGAAATGGGACCCGAGCGCCCATCCGCACATCACCGACCGCAACAACGCCACCGATGGCGACATCCTGATCGCCTATGCGCTGGCGCTTGGCGGGGCGGCCTGGCAGCGCGAGGACTATCTGCGCGATGCGGCAAAGATCGCCAAGGGCGTTCTCGGCCGCGCGGTGGCCGATGTCGGCGGCCATGTCGTCTTGCTGCCCGGTGCCCGGGGGTTCCGGGCCAAGGATCGCGAGGACGGGCCGGTGGTCAATCCTTCCTACTGGGTGTTCGAGGCGCTGCCGATCCTGAAACTGCTTGCACCATCCGAGATCTGGGACGCGCTTGCCAAGGATGGCCTGTCGCTGCTGCGTGCGGCACAGTTCGGTCCGGCACGTCTGCCGTCCGAATGGATCAGCCTGAGGGAGGAACCGCATCCGGCAGAGGGCTTCGACCGGCAGTTCTCCTATAATGCCGTGCGCATTCCGCTCTATCTGCTGCGCGGCGGCATTGTCGACAAGCCTTTGCTGGAACGGCTTTCCAAGGGCATGACCGGGCCCGACGGCAAGGTGTCGGTCATCGACATCACAAGCGGCCGGCCGGTGGAGCCGTTGCCGGAGGCGGGCTACCAGATCATCAATCCGATCCTTGCCTGCGTCTTCGGCGGAACGCCGCTGCCGCGCGAGGTCACCGAGTTCAGCCCCGCGCACTATTATCCTGCGACCCTGCAATTGCTGGGACTGTCTTTTGTCAGGGAGAACCACCCCGAATGTCTGTGAATCTCTCCCTGGTGGTCGCTGTCGCGACGCTGAGCGCGCTGAGCCTCGGCGCGGGCGCGGTGGCGCAGGAGCGCGCCGCCACGACCGCCTCGACGCCCGATCGCGCCGATCCGCTGGATCTGAACGCGGTCGCGGAACAGATCCGCAAGGCTCGTCCCGAGCCGGCTGACGCCGGTCAACCGCTACCCGCGCCACGCCCGGACGGGACGGTTGCCCAGAACCAGACACCGCCTGCAAGCGGCGGCGCGCCGGACGCGGCGACGCAGGACAAGAAGCCCGAGCCGGATCTCAGCGCGCTGCGCTATTTCGCCCAGCGCGGCGATACCGTGCGCCTGAATGCCGAAATCGCCCGCCTGCGGTCTCTTTATCCCGACTGGACGCCGCCGAAGGATCCGCTTGCCATCGAACCTGGCAATGACCAGCAGCTCGATGCGATGTGGAAACTCTATTCGGAAGGCAAGCTTGCCGAATTGCGTCGGGCGATCGCCGATCGGCAGGCGGCCGAGGCCGGCTGGAAGCCGCCCGCGGATCTGCTGGAGCGGCTGGCTGTGGCCGAGACCCGGCGGCGCCTCGTCAACGCGTCGGACCTGGAACAATATGATACTGTCATCCGCCTTGCCGCCGTGACGCCGAGCCTGCTCAATTGCGCCGATGTCGACGTGCTATGGCGTGTCGCCGCGGCCTTCGCCAAGTCCGACCGCATGCCCCGTGCGGTCGATGCCTACGGGTATGTGCTGAAGAACTGCACCGATCCGCAGCAGCGGGTCGCGACCATCCAGAAGGCGGCGGCGGACCTCACCTATCAGGACATGCAGACATTGCTGGCACTAGAAAAGCCGGCAGAGGGCGGTGCGCACGAGTTCGACGGCGTGCGCGACGACCTGGCCCGTCGTTTCGTCGCCGATGCGACCGCAAGTCCGGATCTCACCATCGCGCCGGCCTATCTGCAAAGGCTGCGCAGCACGGCCCAGTCCCAGAACCTTGCCTCCGACAGTCTGCTGCTCGGATGGTATTACCTGCGCCGCAAGGACATGACCGAGGCAGAGAGCTGGTTCCGCGCCTCCCGGGCCAGCGAAGACAGCGCCTCGGCCTCACAGGGGCTGGCACTGACGCTGATCGCGCGCAACGCCTCGGCGGAAGCCGAAGAGGTCATGCTGCGCTGGCGCGCCGAGACGGAAGATGCGACGGCCACCTATCTTGCCGCCACCGCCAACATGATTGCCGGCGATCCGCCGCCCGCCATGGCGGAGACGGTGTTGCAGCGGGTCGCAAGCTTCGTCGTCGAGAAGCGTTATGTCCCCACGGCCCAGCAGCTCGGCTGGTATGCCCGCGCCTTCAACCAGCCGCAGACCGCGGCCCAGTGGTTCCGCACGGCGCTGCAATGGAAGCCGGACGACGAGCCTTCGGCCTATGGCCTGGCGATCACCCTGCAGCAGCTGGACGACAAGGCCGGCGTGTCCGCGATCCAGACGGCCTGGGCCGGCCGCTCGGCCCGGATCGCCAATCTCGGTCTCGCGAGCCTGCCGGACAATCGGCGCGACGCTGTCCAGCGTCCGTCGGCAAGCGGCGGCCAGACGCAGACCCAAGCCGCGAACCAGCCGCAAACTCGGCCGCAGCCGCGCACGGTTGTCAGCACCGCGCGTGCAGCACCTGCCCGCCCGTCTGGCCGGCGGTTTTCCTGCAACGGCTCGTCGAGTGTCGCCGGCCTGACGCCCGCCCAGGCGCTGGCCACCGGCTGGTGCATGATGAACCTCAACCGGCCGCTGGAGGCGGCGAAGGCATTCGAGGCAGCACTTGCCGGCAACGATACCCGCACGCGCGAGGATGCAGCCTATGGCCAGAGCCTTGCCTATCTGCGGCTTGGCCTCACCAACAAGGCGGCGGTCGCGGCCGCCAAGGCACCGCAGGGGTCGAACCGGACATCGGAACTGCAGACGGCGATTCTGGCCAATCGCGCGGTGTCGGCCTTCGATACCAAGCATTACCGCCAGGCGATCGTCTATCTCGACCAGCGGGCGATGCTGGCAGCCGAACCGGCCGACCTGATGGTGCTGCGCGGCTATGCGCTGATGAATCTGGGCATGCTGGGAGATGCCAAGCGGCTGTTCGAGGCCGTGGCCGAGACAGGCAACCGCGACGCGATGCGCGCCGTTGTGGAGATCCGCGAACGGCTGAAGCAGCCGCAATAGAGGCATCTGCACCCATCAATACGGCGACTTTAATGTAACATTAACTAAAATACTCTGGACGGGATATGCGCATCGTGTTACCCCTAAAAATATAGGGTTAACCAAAAATTGAGTCGCATCGACATGCAATCGCTCGAAAGCCTATTCCCCCTGCTCGTTTCAGCCCTCGCGATCTATCTCTTCTTTCGCTGGGTCGTCCGCGACATGAACGGCTCGTCCAACGAATAGTCAGCCCGTTCGAAGCCTCCGCCCGTCAGGGCTTTCCGCCCATTTTCAGGCGCGACGTCGAAGTCGCCCGTTCTCGCCTCGAAGGCATTCCGGTCCTCCTTTATCCCTATAGCGAGACGGTGATACCGCCATCGACATAGAGCACGTGGCCGTTGACGAAGGTCGAGGCGGCGGAGGCCAGGAAGATGCAGGCGCCGACGAGTTCGTCGACCTGGCCCCATCGCCCGGCAGGCGTGCGTTTCTCAAGCCAGCTGTTGAATTCCGGATCGGCGACCAGGGCGGCATTCAGTGGCGTTTCGAAATAGCCTGGCGCGATCGCATTGCACTGCAGGCCGTGCTTCGCCCAGTCTGTCGCCATGCCCTTGGTGAGGTTGGCGACGGCGCCCTTGGTGGCCGTATAGGGCGCGATCCCCGGCCGCGCCAGCGCCGACTGGACGCTGGCAATATTGATGATCTTGCCGGCGCCGCGGCCGATCATGTGGCGGGCGACGGCCTGGCCGACATTGAAGACCGAGGAGATGTTGGTGCGCAGCAGGCGCTCGAAGGCGTCGGCCGGAAATTCCTCCAGCGGGCTTCGATGCTGCATGCCGGCATTGTTGACGAGAATGTCGATTGCGCCATGCGCGGCCTCGAAACCGTCGATCGCCGCGCGCGCGGCTGCGTGATCGGTGACGTCGAAGGCGAGTGCGTGGCGGGCGTCAAGTTCCACCCTCGCCGTTTCCAGTCTTGCTGCGTCGCGACCGTTCAGCACGATCTCGGCGCCGGCCGCCTTCAACCCACCTGCCAGGGCATGGCCGATCCCTTGCGACGATCCGGTAATCAGCGCCCGTTTTCCTGTCAGGTCGAAAAGTTGAATGCTCATGGTCCCTCCCGTTGACGCCCGGCCTCCTGGCGACGGCATGTCGCTTTGCAGCAACCGGACATCGCTCATGGCCTTTCTGCCTCAATCGCGCCGGTGTTGCAAATGTCGTTGAGCCACGGTCGCACAGTCTCTGTGCAAGACTACAAAACCATGCCGTTCCGTCGCAGCGCACGATGTCATAAAACTGTTATAGATCAGAGACTTCATGAATTTTTGGTGACACAGAACCGTGGCCCGAACGGGTAGCACTCAAGGATGCGAACAGGGTTCACCTGTACGTCTCCGCGTTCGGCGCGCCGGCAATCGGGGTGGGGCAGACAAACATCAGGCGAAGGATTACTCATGTCAAAATTTTGGAACGCGGAAGACTTCCTCAAGGCCAAGCCGGTGCGATTTCAGCAACCGTCGAAATGGGCGGAGATCACGACCTCCGACGAAGGATTCCTGGTAAAGGTAAAGCATGAACTGCAAAGCAGCCTGCATGCAGACGAGGCTTTGAAAATCGACATCCAGGTTCGATACAGAGTGCCCGACGACATGCTGGAAAACGACGGCAGCAAGGTCATCGGGGCGGCCAAAAAGCATTTCCAGAAGCTTTTCGAAGAGCGGATGAAGAAATTCATGGGCAAGCTTGAGGATGATTGCCAGAAGCTCGAAGACGCGACGAAGTCCTATTTGGAGAGTATCAGGACCAAGAAGTCAAATTGGGAAGCCGATCAGGTCCAGCAATTGGAGGACTTCGTCAATTCCAATAGGGAGGTGGGCGCGAAGCAAATCCGCAAAGCCTATGAGGACAAGTTGCGGCGGCTTATGACGAAGGTCGCAGAAGAGGCGGTCGGGCTGACGATCCCCAAGTTCAAGAACAAGGTGGAGGTCGCGGAAAAGATAGTGCACGCGCTCTTGATCTACGGCGTGGTTGGTCTCGCCATCGCGGCGCTATGCATCGCAGCTCCCCCCGTCGGCGCCGCGGCCATTGCGGGTGTCGTGCTTACCGGTGTCTACCTGACGGCCAAGCAGTATGATGCCTATAAGAAGGCCAAGGAGTCTTTTCTGGCCCTGTGGAATAGATATTCGGACAGCCTCACGGTTTTCCAGTCGAAGCTTACGGAGGCGGAGAAGGCGATCCAGACCTCCCTGGAAGCCCTCGAAAATCTGGACCGTCACGGCTTCGCCCTGAAGGCGCAGCACAGCAGACTGAAAAAGGAACTCACCACCTGCAAGGCGGAACTCGAGACGGGAGGATCAGACCGGGATGGGGAGGACGCCGGCAAGCGCATCAAGGCGATCGAGGAAAAGATGGACCAGATCCAGCTCATGTTGGACCAGGGGGTGGATGGCTACCGCATAGAACTGGAAGGGGCGCTGAAGCTGGTCCAGAAACAATCGTTGAGGAATATCCCGAAGCGGAGCACCTGGTTCAACAGAACGCAGGAATTCGTCAAGAACGGTTTTGACTTTATGTCAAAGGTCGCGGGCGTTGTCGAGGAGCTTTAGCGGCCGGACGCGGTGCGCTATTGGCCGGGAGGGGCAAAGGCTCGATCGAAGGTCTCCGGTGAACCCCCGGTCGGTCTGACTGTGGTCAGGCCTGCTGGCTTGTTGAAAGGCCGGCGCGAGCGCTCACCAGGCCGCCTGATAGATGGCAAGAGCGTCTGCCTCCGTCACCGCTCGCGGATTGTTGACCAGCAGGCGTGTCTGGTTCATCGCGTCCGCGGCAAGTGTCGGCAGAAAGTCCTGCGGGACGTTCATCTCGCGTAGACATTGCGGCAGGCCGCAATCGGCCGACAGTGCCTCCAGCCGGTCGCAGAAGGCGGCGGCGCGAGCCTGGCCTTCGAGGTTTGCCAGGTCCGGAAAGGCAAAGGGCGCCAGTTCGCTATAGGCGGCCGGCGCCGTCACCATGTTGAAACGCAGCACATGCGGCAGCACAAGTGCGTTCGACAGACCATGGGGAATGTGGAAATGCCCGCCGAGCGGATAGGCGAGCGCATGCACGGCGGCGACCGGCGAATTGGCAAAGGCCTGACCGGCCAGCATCGAGCCGAGCAACATCTCGGCACGCGCTTTCGCGTCCGATCCGTCGCGCACGGCGACGAGCAGCGCGCGGCCCATCAGCGTCAGCGCCTGGGTGGCAAGGTTGCGCGACACCGGATTGTTGTTCGGGCTCGCCGAGGCATAGGCCTCGATCGCATGCACCATGGCGTCGATGCCGGTGGCGGCCGTGATATGCGGCGGCAGGCCATGGGTCAGCTCGGGATCGAGCAGTGCCACATCCGGCAGCAGGACCGGCGAGACCACGCCCATCTTCTCGCTGGTGCCGGTGGTGACGATGGAGATCGGGGTTACCTCTGAACCGGTGCCGGCCGTGGTCGGCACCAGCACCAGCGGCAGGCGGTGTCCGCGTATCTTGCCGACGCCATAAATCTCCTTCAGCGTCTCCTCGCCGCGCGCCAGAAGCGCAACGAGCTTGGCAACATCCAGCGACGAACCGCCCCCGAGGCCGACGATACCATCGACGCCGGCGCCTCTCGCCTGCGCGACTGCTTCCAGTATCGTGGCCTCGGGCGGGTCCGCCTGGACCTTGGAAAACAGCGCGACGGAGACACCCGCGCCTTCAAGCGAGGCTTTCGCGCGCGCAACGATGCCGGTTGTCATCAGGCCGGGATCGGTGATCAGGAGAACCCTTGCGCCGATCGTCGCCTGCACGATCTCGCCGAGCCTGCCGATCGCCCCGGCGCCGAATGTGATGGACTTCGCGGTGTTGAAGGTGAACGGGTTCAACGGCTTCTCCCTCCGTGGTGTCAGACGCCGGATACCTTCAGCACGCGCGCCAGTTCGCCGATGATGCCGCGGCGGAAGAGCAGAACGCTGACGATGAAGATCCCGCCGATCACCACCTGCACCCAGGAGCCTATGCTCGCAAGTTCGTGCTGCAGGGTAACGATGGTGACGGCGCCGATGATCGGCCCGAAGATCGTGCCCATGCCGCCGAGCAGGGTCATCAGGATGACTTCGCCCGAGGTCTGCCAATGGGCGTCGGTAAGCGAGGCAAACTGGAAGACGACGGCCTTGGTCGCGCCGGCAAGACCTGCCAGCGAGGCGGACAGCACGAAGGCGATGAGCTTGAACCGGTCGACGTTGTAGCCGAGCGACAGCGCGCGGGCCTCGTTCTCGCGGATCGCCTGCAGCACCTGGCCGAAGGGCGAGTGGATCGTGCGATAGATGATCAGGAAGCCGATCATGAAGATCGCCGCAACGAAATAATACATCACGATCGGATCGTTGAGGCTGACCAGGCCGAACAGCGTGCCGCGGGGAATGCCCTGCAGCCCGTTTTCGCCGCCGGTAAACGGCAGTTGCAGGGCGAAGAAATAGACGATCTGTGCCAGCGCCAGGGTGATCATGGCAAAATAGATGCCCTGGCGGCGAATGGCGAGCGCACCGACCAGATAGCCGAGAACGGCGGCCCCAAGCGCGCCGGTGATGATGCCGAACAGCGGCGGCAGGCCCCAGACCTTGATCGCATGGCCGGCAAAATAGGCTGCGCCGCCGAAAAAGGCGGCATGGCCGAAGGAGAGCAGGCCGGTAAAGCCGATCAACAGGTTGAAGGCGCAGGCAAACAGCGCAAAGCACAGCAGCTGCATGACGAAGACGGGGTAGAGAAAGGCCGGCGCCACGAGGATCGAAAGGATCAGCAGCCCCCAGAGCACGCCTTGCACGATGCGATTGCCGGGGGCGCTTTCGGCCGGTCCGCTGTCCTCGAATTCGCTGGCATTGCCGATGCCGGCCGTCTGTTCGCTCATGGCGTCGTGTCTCCCGCTTGCCCCGCTCATGACTGGCGCCCGAACAGGCCGGCCGGTCTTACCAGCAGCACCACGACCATCAGGAAGAAGATCACCGTATTGGCCGCCGGCGCATAAAATACCTTGGTGATGCCCTCGATCAGGCCGAGCCCGAATCCGGCCACGACGGCGCCCATGATCGAGCCCATGCCGCCGATCACCACGACGGCAAAGATGATGATGATCAGGTCGGCGCCCATCAGCGGGCTGACCGAATAGATCGGGGCCGCCAGAACGCCGGCAAGCCCGGCAAGCCCGGTGCCGAAGCCGAAGGTCAGCGTCACCATCAGCGGCACGTTGATGCCGAAAGCCTTGACCAGTTCGGGGTTTTCCGTGCCGGCCCGCAGCATGGCGCCGATCCGCGTGCGCTCGATGACGAACCAGACGGCAAGGCAGACCAGGACCGAGAAGACGATGGCGAAAAGCCGGTATTTCGGAAACATCATGAAGCCGAGATTGACGACACCGCGCAGCTGCTCCGGCTGGCCCGGATAGGGCGTGCCCGATGCGCCGAAGGTATTGATGAACAGGCCCTGCAGCACCAGCGTCACGCCGAAGGTCAAAAGCAGGCTGTAGATCGGATCGAACTTGTAGAGATGGCGCAGCAGCAGCCGTTCGATCAGCATGCCGAAACAGCCGACGATCACGGGCGCCAGCACCAGCGCCACCCAGAAATTGATGTGCAGCTGCTCGAGCCCGATCCACGCCCCCACATAGGAATAGAGGATCAGGGCGACGAAGGCGCCGGCCATGTAGAGCGCGCCGTGGGCGAAATTGACGACGTTGAGCAGGCCGAAGATGATCGCCAGCCCGAGGCTGAGCATGGCGTAGAACACGCCGTTGTTGAGACCCAGCATGCCCTGGGCGAGAATCAGTTTCAGCAACATGATGGCGGGCCCCCTCCTTAAACGCTCAGATAGTGGTTGAGCTTGTCCATGCTGGTGCCGACATCGGCATCGTCGATGCGGTCGATCACCCGCCCATGCTCGATGACATAGTGGCGGTCGGCGACGCCGGCGGCGAAGCGGAAATTCTGCTCCACCAGAATGATCGTATAGCCTTGCGCTTTCAGCCGGCGGATCGCCTCGCCGAGCGCCTTGACGATGACCGGCGCCAGTCCCTCGGTGATCTCGTCGAGCAGCAGCAGCCGCGCGCCGGTTCTGAGGATCCTGGCAATCGCCAGCATCTGCTGTTCGCCGCCAGACAGGCGCGTACCCATGCGCTTGCGGACCTCGCGCAGGTTGGGAAACATCGTGTAGATGTCGTCGAGGCTCATGCCGCCTTCGCCGACCACGGGGGGAAGAAGCAGGTTCTCCTCGACCGTGAGGCTGGAAAAAATGCCCCGCTCTTCGGGACAATAGCCGATGCGGCCCGATGGCGCGATGCGGTGAGCCGGCTTGCCGATGAATTCCTCGCCGCGCAGCGCAATCGAGCCGGTGCGCCGGTCGACCATGCCCATGATCGCGCGCAGCGTCGTGGTTCGCCCGGCACCGTTGCGGCCGAGCAGGGTGATCAGCTGGCCCTCGCCAAGTTCCAGATCGATACCGTGCAGCACATGGGATTCGCCGTACCAGGCGTGCAGATCGGCAATCTTCAGCAGCGGCTTGTCGATGACGGCCATGCTCATGCCTCCACCTCGTCTGCCTTGATGCCCATATAGGCCTCCATCACCGCCGGATCCTTCGACACGACGTCGTATGGACCCTCGGCCAGGATCTCGCCGCGGTTAAGCACGGTAATGGTATCGGCAAGGTCCGCCACCACGCCGAGATTGTGCTCGACCATGACGATGGTGCGGCCGACCGAGACATTGCGGATCAGTTCGGCCACCTGGCCGACATCCTCCGTGCCCATGCCCTGCGTCGGTTCATCCAGCAGCATCAGTTCGGGTTCGAGGCCAAGCGTTGTGGCGATCTCCAGCGCCCGCTTGCGGCCATAGGGCAATTCGACGGCGCGCAGATGGGCGAACCGCTTCAGGCCCACCTGGTCGAGCCGTTCGATCGCCTCATCGTCGAGCTCCGACAGCAGGCTCTTGGAGCGCCAGAAATGATAGCTGACGCCGAGCCGCTTCTGCAAAGCCAGCCGGACGTTTTCAAGCGCCGTCAGATGCGGAAAGACCGCCGAGATCTGGAACGATCGGACCACGCCGCGATTGGCGATCTCGACCGGGTTGAGGTCGGTGATATCCTCGCCGTTGAACAGGATCTGGCCGGACGACGGCGTCAGGAACTTGGTCAGCAGATTGAAGACGGTGGTCTTGCCGGCGCCGTTCGGGCCGATCAGCGCGTGGATCGTGCCGCGTTCGACATTGAGATTGACGTTGTTGACCGCCCGAAAGCCGCCAAAGCTCTTGCCGAGTTGTCTCGCCTCCAGAATGAAGTCGCTCATGACCGTTCAAGGCCCCCCGTACCGTGCCATTCGGCAGCATTTTATCGTGTGCGGATGATCGTTTTTAGCAGGCGGCCGTGAAGGGCCGCCTGCCTTGTGTCGGCTGGGTTCAGCTCACTCCTGCGCCATCGCGCAGCCGCCGTCCTTCAGCGAGGCATAGGCCTCGTTGCCGGGGATGGTGCGGACCACCTTGGCGACGTTCCACGGGTCTTCGGCGCCCTCCTGGACCTGAACGAGATACATGTCGTGCTCCAAAAGGCCGTCCTTGCGGATCATCCCGCCCTTGGCGAAGAAGTCATCAATCTTCTGCTTGCTAAGTTCGGCGCGCACGGCGTCGGAATCATCCGTGCCGGCAGCCTTGATCGCGTTGAGATAGGCAAGCGTCAGCGAGTAGTCGGCCGCATGGACGAAGGTCGGCGCCGCGCCGTTGGAGTACTTCATGTACTTTTCCTTCCAGGCACGCGACTCGTCGTCGAGATCCCAGTACCAGCCAACGGTAAAGTTCAGGCCCTTTGCGACATCGGTGCCGAGGCTCTTGACGTCGGAGATCAGCACCAGCATGCCGGCCAGTTGCTGGCCGCCTTCGACGATGCCGAATTCATGCGCCTGCTTGATCGCATTGACGGTGTCCTGGCCGGCATTGGCAAGGCCGATCACCTTGGCGCCGGACGACTGCGCCTGCAGCAGGTAGGACGAGAAGTCGGTCGAGGCGAGCGGCACGTCCGACGAGCCGACGACCGAGCCGCCGAGTTCCTTGACCACGGCCGATGTGTTGTCCTGCAGCGCATGGCCGAAGGCATAGTCGGCGGTGATGAAATACCAGCTGTCGCCGCCGTTCTTGACCACCGCGGTTGCCGTGCCAACGGGCAGGGCATGGGTGTCGTAACCGTAGTGGATGCCGTATTTGGTGCAGGCCTTCCCGGTCAGGTCGGCGGAAGCCGCCCCGGTCGACATCGTGATCACGCCCTTGTCGGAAGCGAGCTGCTGGACGGCCAGCGCGACGGCCGAGTTGGTAAGATCGGTGATCATGTCGACATGATCCTCGTCGATCCACTGCCGCGCGGTCGCCGAGGCAACGTCTGCCTTGTTCTGGTGGTCGGCGGAGATCACCTCGATCTTCTTGCCGAGCACTTCGCCACCGAAGTCCTCGACCGCCATCTTGACGGCGGCAACGGCGCCGTCGCCGGAAAATCCGGTCGAATAGACGCCTGACATGTCGCCGAGTACGCCGATCTTGACGACATCATCCGAAATGCCGTCGGCCATCGCCATGCCTGTTCCGAGAAACAGGGCGGCAACACTCACACTTCCATAAAAAAACGACTTCATGCACTCCTCCCAAGAGTTCATCTAAGAGTTCAACGCGGGTATCCGTCGATGCCTGGCCCGTTCCCGGGTCTATCCTTGTGCGAACTTCGGTGGCATGCCCCGCGTGTGCACACCGCCGCCTGTCCGTCCCGACCAGACATGTCTCCTCACGTCACCGCGCGCTTCCGGCCCTCCAGCCTTGGATCGCGGCGTCGTCTCCTCCTGGCCGCGCTTAAGCCTCGCTCCTCTTCGCGGTCCGCAGATAGTCTATGATAGCTGAGAAATCCCGGCCTGCACCGTTCTTTTCGAGAAAGCTGCGATAAAGCGCGAGCGCATGGGCGCCGAGCGGGGTCGCGTGCCCCGCATTGGCGGCTGCTTCCTGCGACAGGCCCAGATCCTTGGCCATCAGCTCGGCGGCAAAGCCGGGCTTGTAATCATTGTCTGCGGGGCTTTTCGGTCCGACGCCCGGCACCGGGCAATAGGTGTTGACCGACCAGCAGGAGCCGGACGACGTCGAGATCACGTCGAAGGCGGCTTGCGCTGACAATCCGAGCTTTTCAGCCAGCGAGAAGGCCTCGCAAGCGCCGATCATCGAAATGCCGAGCAGCATGTTGTTGCAGATCTTGGCCGCCTGACCGGAGCCGCCGTCGCCGCAATGGACCGTCTTGCCGCCCATCACCTCAAACAGCGGCAGGGCCTTGTCGAAGGCATCCTTCGCGCCGCCGACCATGAAGGTCAGCGTGCCGGCGGCAGCCCCGCCCGTGCCGCCCGACACAGGCGCGTCGAGCGGCAGCAGCCCGGCTTCCCCGGCGATACGGTGGGCTTCACGGGCGCTCGCCACATCGATGGTCGAACAGTCGATGACCACCGCGCCCCTCATGGCGCTTGGCAGGATCTCGGCCAGCACCGCAAGCGCGATCGGCCCGTTCGGCAACATGGTAATGATGAAGTCGGCGCCGGAGACAGCCTTGGCCGCGCTCGACGACGGCTGCATGCCCGCCGCCACCGCCTTCACGATGGCCTCGGCCACCGTGTCATAGACGCGGACAGTATGGCCGGCCGCCGCCAGGTTCGACGCCATCGGCAGGCCCATATTGCCAAGACCGATAAACGCTACTTCGGCCATGACGTCGCCTTGTGCAGCATGGGATCCTCCTCCCGCTAGAGTGCGCTTCGGCTGGACATCGGGGACTGCGAGCTTCCTCCTCTCGCGGTCCCGGTCCGATCGCCGGTTGCCGATGAAAACCGCGCCTGTCCGGCGGTGGTTTTGATCGATGGGAGGTGCATCTTATGCGCTTGGTTCCGCAAGGATAGGCCCTTGATCGCCATACCATTGTGCGCATATGCTCATACCATGGCCTTCGACTGGGACGATCTCCGCTATTTTCTTTCCGTGGCCCGCACCGGTCGTCTGACGGCGGCGGCGGCCCGCATGGCGACCGATCATGCGACGATCAGCCGACGCGTCAGGGCGCTCGAGGAGAAGCTCGGGGCCGCCTTGTTCACCCGCTCGCCGCGCGGCTACACGCTCACCGATGTCGGCGAAAGCCTGTTGCGGCATGCCGAGGACATCGAAAGCACCGCGGGCAAGATCCAGAACGAGATCGCCGGCGAGCGTTTCTCGCTGAGCGGGGCCGTGCGTATCGGGGCGCCGGACGGATTCGGTGCTTTCTTCCTGGCCCCGCGGATCGGCCAGTTGTCCAGGCGCAATCCCGAGCTGGAACTGCAGATCGTCGCCATGCCCCGGTTGTTCAACCTGTCGAAGCGGGAAACCGACATCGCCATCAGCCTGTCGCGACCGGAGCGCGGGCGGCTGTTTTCCCGCAAGCTGACCGACTACACCCTGCATGTCTATGCTGCCGGCAGCTATCTGGCCGAGCATGAGCCGATCCGGCGGCGTGAGGATCTGGCGAGCCATCTGTTGATCGGCTACATCCCCGAACTGATCTATGCGCCGGAACTCGACTATATCTACACGATCGGCGAGGCGCTCTCACCACGTCTTTCGAGCACCAGTCTGCTTGGCCAGGCGCGGGCGACGGAGGCCGGGTCGGGCTTGTGCATCCTGCCGGATTTCATGGCGCGTCACATGCCGCTGCTGCAGCCCGTGCTACCCGAGACGATCGAGCTTCGCCGCACCTTCTGGCTGACCGCCCACCAGGATTCGCGGGATTCGGCCCGGGTGCAGACCGTCATCCAGTTTCTGGTCGAGCAGGTGGAGATTTCCAGCGGTGAATTCGTCGACTCCAGGCTTCCACCTGCCGGTAAAACGGGCTGACGGACGGCGATGCGGCGCCTTGCCGGGTGACAGCCGCGCTCGCGCATGCCATAGGGAGCGCGCCTTTTCCTGAACGAGCTTCCTCCCCATGATCCGCATCGAGAACATCAGCAAGTCGAACAGTCACCGTATTCTCTATATCGAGGCGTCGGCAGCGCTCAATCGCGGCGAGAAGATCGGTCTCGTCGGCCCCAACGGCTCCGGCAAGACGACGCTGTTTCGCCTGGTGACCGGTGAGGATCAGCCCGACGAGGGCCAGGTCTCGGTCGAGAAGAACGTCTCCATCGGCTATTTCAACCAGGATGTCGGCGAAATGTCCGGTCGCTCGGCGGTGGCCGAGGTGATGGAGGGCGCAGGTCCCGTCAGCGAAGTGGCTGCCGAACTGGCCGAACTCGAAGCCGCGATGTCGGATCCCGACCGGATGGACGAGATGGACGCGATCATCGAGCGCTATGGCGAGGTGCAGGCCCGCTACGAGGAACTGGACGGCTATGCACTCGAGGGCCGCGCCCGCGAAGTTCTGGCCGGTCTGTCGTTCAGCCAGGAGATGATGGACGGTGATGTCGGCAAGTTGTCCGGCGGCTGGAAGATGCGTGTGGCGCTCGCCCGTATTCTTCTGATGCGGCCCGACGTGATGCTGCTCGACGAGCCGTCGAACCATCTGGACATCGAAAGCCTGATCTGGCTCGAGGCCTTCCTGAAGAATTACGACGGCGCGCTGCTGATGACCTCGCATGACCGCGAGTTCATGAACAGGATCGTCACCAAGATCATCGAGATCGATGCCGGCTCGCTGAATTCCTATTCCGGCGACTACGGCTTCTACGAGGCCCAGCGCGCCCAGAACGAGCTGCAGCAGCAAGCCCAGTTCGACCGTCAGCAGGCGATGCTGGCCAAGGAAATCAAGTTCATCGAGCGTTTCAAGGCCCGCGCCTCGCATGCCTCGCAGGTGCAGAGCCGGGTGAAGAAGCTGGAAAAGATCGACCGGGTCGAGCCGCCGATCCGCCGCCGGACGGTGGCCTTCGACTTCCTGCCTGCACCGCGGTCCGGCGACGACGTCGTCAGCCTGAAAGGCGTGCACAAGGCCTATGGCAGCCGCACCATCTATGACGGCCTCGATTTCATGATCCGCCGGCGCGAGCGCTGGTGCATCATGGGCATCAACGGTGCCGGAAAATCGACGCTGCTGAAGCTGGTAACGGGCACGACCGAGCCGGACCAGGGCGTCGTCAATCTGGGCGCCAGCGTCAAGCTCGGCTATTTCGCCCAGCATTCGATGGATCTTTTGGACGGCGAGCAGACCATTCTCGAGTGGCTGGAAAGCCGGTTCCCCAAGGCGGGCCAGTCGCCGCTGCGGGCCCTGTCCGGCTGCTTCGGCTTTTCCGGGGACGATATCGAGAAGAAGTGTCGGGTGCTGTCAGGCGGCGAAAAGGCTCGTCTGGTGATGGCCGCCATGCTGTTCGACCCGCCGAACTTCCTCGTGCTCGACGAGCCGACCAACCATCTCGACCTCGATACCAAGGAAATGCTGATCAAGGCGCTGGCGGCCTTTGAGGGCACCATGCTGTTTGTCAGCCATGACCGCCATTTTCTCTCGGCCCTGTCGAACCGGGTGCTGGAACTGACGCCCGACGGCATTCACCAATATGGCGGCGGCTACAGCGAATATGTCGAGCGCACCGGCCACGAGGCACCCGGCCTGCCGGTCTGATCCGCAGCCCGGCTCGGGATCGAAACCCGGGTCAGAACCTGGCCACCATAATGGCAGAAGCGGAAAGAGATCCGCGCGCCCTGCCGCCATCCGGGCGACAGGTCCGTCGTGAGGGCCAGAAGGCCGTGGCCGCCGCTGTCCCAGGCGACAAGCTCGGCGGCGTCGCAGTAGAACATGCAGCCGATCTGCGGATAGAGCGCCTTGAACAGGCTTTCCTTGGCCGAAAACGCAAGTGTCACGGCGAACGGATCCGGCGCCGGGCCTGACCGTTTGCGTTCATCCGCAGTCAGGACGTGACCGGCGATTTCGCCGGCCGTCTCGATATCGAGGAGTTTTTCGAGATCGATGCCGAGGCCTGCAAACTGTTGCGCCCTGCCGGTGATGGCGATCGCCCGGTCGCCGCTGTGGGAGATCGAGCCGACAATGCCGCGGGGCCAGAGCGGTGCCCGGTCGCGGCCCATGCCGGGAATGCTGTCTATGCCCGTGGAGCGCCGCAGCGCGGCGCGGGCGCAGCGCCGGCCGGCAATATATTCGGCACGTCGTCTGGGCACGGCCCCGAGGAGTGCCGGCGGCAGGGGAATGTCGTGCGGCTCGCCCACATCGCCGGTCCTGCCAAAGCTTGTCGCGACGCAATGACAGCCACAGTCCGGGTCGCCCCAGGGCCAGACGGTCTCCAGCCGGCCGAAGGCGAGGCCCTCCTCTGACCTGTCTGCAACCTCACCCGCTTGCGTCGCCATGGTTCGACCGGTCCCGTTTCTTTCACGCGGCAGGCGCTCGGCTCATGTGCCGGGCGTCGCGCCGCCGTCGACGATGATCTGCTGCATCGTGATGTGGCCGGCCTGATCGGACGCCAGGAACAGCACCGTGTCGGCGATGTCATCCGGCGTGGCGATCTTGCCGAGCGGAATGCCGAGCTTGAACTGGTCCGGAATGCCCGTGATCAGCGCCTGCTTCCGGCTCTCGTCCGCGAGCATGCCGGCCAGCATCGGCGTGTCGGTCGAGCCCGGCGAGACGACATTGCAGCGCACGCCATAAGGGGCAAGTTCCAGGCCGACGCAATGGCTGAGCGCCACCATCGCCGCCTTCGACGCGCAATAGGCGAGCATGCCGGCGCGCGGCAGGTTGGCGGCATTGGACGCGATGTTGACGACCGCACCGTGGCGTTGCTGCATGAACAGGCCGGTCCATTGGCGCAGCAGATGGAAGGGGCCCGTCGCGTTGACATCCATGCAGGCCGCCCAGTCCGCCGGCGTCAGGCTTTGACTGTCGCCGATGCGCAGGATGCCGGCGGCATTGACCAGCACGTCCAGCCGGTCCCATTCCCGCCGCAACGCCTCGCATGTCGTGGCGATGGCGGCGGGATCGGCAAGGTCGAGCGGCAACAGACGAAACGGTGGATCGCCCTTTGCCGGCTGCAGATCGAGGCCGATGACCTCGGCCCCTTCGGCGGAAAACCGCTCGGCGATGCGCCGGCCTATGCCTTGCGCCGCGCCGGTGACCAGCACGCGCCGGCGGTCGAATCTTGGTACTGTCATGTCCGGTCTCCGATCAGGCGGCGAGCCGCTTCTGCTCGATCAGGTCCCACCAGGCGTTCAGCGTCGGCACCCGCGCCAGTTCGTCGAAGCCAACCACCACCCCGCGCTCCTTGAGTTCTGCGGCGAGCATCATCACCTGCAGGGAATCGAGGCCGTAGAAGATCAGGTTCTCGTCCGGATCGAGATCGGTCTCGTCCTCGACCAGTTGCAGCACGCGGCCCTGCAGCCAGTCGCGGGTCGCGCCGCCTGCCGGACGGGCGATGCCGGCAAGGGCCGCCGTCGTCGTCACCACGCCGCATCGGGTGGCAACATAGCGCAGCGCCATGTGATGTTCGGCTTCGGAGAAATCTGCAACCGCGTCGGCGACCATGAACGGCTGGATGTCCTTCATGAAGGCCTCGATCGCGGTGACCATGCAGCCGATATGGGCGTAGACGCCGCCGATCACCAGCTGGTCGCGGCCCCAGTCGGTCATCCGCTGCTGCAGGTCGGAGCGTTCAAAGGCGCTATAGCGCCATTTGGTCAGCACCGTGTCTGCCGGATCGGGTGCAAGACGGTCGACCACTTTCTGCAGGGCCGGATCGGCGACCGTCAGGCCGGGGCCCCACATGTCGTTCAGCAGTGCGCGGTCCCCGGCGGGCTGGTCGTGCGGCTGGGCGGTATAGACGACGGGTACGCCATGCTCGCGGGCCCAGGCCTTCAGCCGCGCCAGATTGTCGATCAGGTCGCTCATCAGCGGGCCATCCCCGTCGTAGAAGCGCAGAAAATAGCGCTGCATGTCGTGGATCAGCAGCACGGCCCGTCCGGGGTCCGGCTTCCAGTCGGTCTTGTTGGTCGGCAGCGCCTCGGCTTTGGGCATCGGGTAATCGGCGATCGCGGGAATGGTCATGGTGTCCTCGGGTAAGATGGGGTCAGGCAGCGGCTGCGGACTGGGCGAGCATCTCGCGCAGCCGTTTCTTGTCGATCTTGCCGACGGCCGTCAGCGGCATCGTCTCGATGAAGCGCACGCGGTCCGGCAGCTTGTATTCGGCGACCCCGAGCATCAGCAGATGCCGGCGAAGGGCCGGTGCTTTCAGCGCGGGATCGCTGCTGACGACGAAGGCGCAACTCTTTTCGCCGAGCAGGGCGTCCTCCATGGCGACGAGGGCTGCGTGGGTGACGTCGGGATGGCGCACGATCAGGTTCTCGATCTCCTCGGATGCCACCTTCTCGCCGCCGCGGTTGATCTGGTCCTTCACCCGTCCGACGACCTTCAGATAGCCTTGCGGCGTGCGTTGCACGACATCGCCGGAATAGTAGAAGCCTTCGGCATCGAAGACGCGGGCATTGTGCTCCGGTGCCCGGTAGTAGCCGCGGAAGGTGTAGGGGCCACGGGTGGCAAGCATGCCGGGTTCGCCTTCGGGCACCGGATGCCCGTCCTCGTCGACGATCCTGATTTCGTCGTCCTCGCTGATCGGCCGTCCCTGGGTGGTGAACACCAGGTGATCCGGATCGCCGAGCCGGGTATAGTTGACCAGCCCCTCGGCCATGCCGAACACCTGCTGCAGCGCGCAACCGAGCACCTCGGGCACCTTGCGCGCCAGCGCTTCGGCAAAGCTTGCGCCGCCGACCTGCACCAGTCTCAGCGAGCGCAGGCGGTCGCGGTGGGCGGGCGCTGCCTGCAGCCACAGGGCCACGGCCGGCGGCACCAGCGGCACGATGTCGACGGCGTGCTTCTCGATCAGGTCGAAGCAGGTGAGCGGTTCGGGATTGGGCGCCATCACCACCGTTCCGCCGGCGTGGAATACGCCGAGCGCGCCCGGCGAACTCATCGGGTAATTATGCGCGGCCGGCAGCGCGCAGAGCAGGCGCGTCTCGGGTGTGAGCCCGCAGATCTCGGCACTGGCCCGCACACTGTAGTCGTAGTCGTTATGGGTGCGCGGGATCAGCTTTGGCGTGCCGGTGCTACCGCCCGACAGCTGGAAGAAGGCGACCTCGTCCGCTGCCGAGGGACCGAAGGCGGGCGCGTAGGATGGCGGGGTTTCAAGCCAGTGGGTGAGGTCGCGCGCCGGATCCCCGTCGCCGAGCAGAAGGCAAAGCGACAGGTCGGGCGAGACGGTCTGCAACTCGTTCAGGAAGTCGTCGCCACCGAAAAGTTCATGGGCGCGGGCACCGATGAAGAGTTTTGGCTGGATCTGCTCGGCATAGGAGGTCAGCTCAAGACGCCGATGGCTGTAGAGTGCATTGATCGGGGCCGCGCCGATCTTCAGCAGGGCGAAGAAGACGAGGTAGAATTCCGCCACGTTGGGAAGCTGGACCAGGGCGGTGTCGCCCTGGCGGATGCCCTCGCTCGCCAGCCGGCTTGCGAGGTTGAAGGACAGCCTGTCGAAGCTGTCATAGGAGATCTTGCGGTCACCGCAGATGATCGCGGTGGCGTCGGGCCGCCATCCGGCCTGCTCCGTCAGGATGCCGGTCAGCGGCCGGTCGATCCAGTGGCCGCGGTCGCGGTAGCGACGTGCGAGCGCATCCGGCCAGCGTTGAAATTCGATTGTCATGGTCCGTCCCTAGATTTTTGTTGTCTTCGTCGTCAGGCGTCGAGCCCGCAGGCGTTCAGCATGGTTTTCAGCTTCGTCTGCACCTCCGCCCATTCCGACTTGGGCTCGGAGGCCTCGACGATGCCGGCGCCGGCAAACAGCGTGACCGTGTTGCGCCGAACCATGCCGCAACGGATCGTCACCACCCATTCGCCATTGCCCTCGGCGTCGCACCAGCCGACCATGCCGGTAAACAGGCCGCGCTCGAACGGCTCGACGAAGCGGATCAGCCGATGCGCCCGCTCGGTCGGGAAGCCGCACACCGCCGGCGTCGGGTGAAGCCGGCAGGCAAGCTGCAGGGCACTCAGGGTGGGGTCGGCGACCGTGCCCTCGATGCGGGTCGACAGGTGCCAGAGGGCCGCCGTGTTGATCAGCGACGGCCGATCGGGCACGTCGAGCGCGGCGCAAAGCGGGGCAAGGCGTTGGCGAATGTCGTGGATGACGAGGCTGTGCTCGTACTGGTCCTTGGTCGAGGCGGCGAGTGCCTCGGCATGGGCCTGATCGGCCTGCGGATCAGCCATCCGCCTGGCCGATCCGGCCAGCGGATTGGAGAGGATCCGGTCGCCCTCCTTGCGCATCAGCAGTTCCGGGCTGACGCCGATCAGATCGCCGCCATCGGGCAGCGGAATACGGAACTGAAACCCCTTGCGGTTCTGTTCACCGAGATTGGCCAGCAGGCGATCGACATCGATGTCGCCGGCAAAGGTCAGCTCGCGCATCACCGAGAGCACGACCTTGCGCACATCGGAATGCCGGAAATTGACGATGGCATGCTCCACTGCGCGCTTGAACCCGGTCTCGTCGGGCAGGCTTTTCTGCGCTATCAGGGCGGGCATGGCGGCATCCGCGACCACCGGCCTCAAGGGGCGGGTATGCCACTCATGGTTGTCCGGCACGTAAAGGCAGGACGGCTCGCTGACGTCGAAGGGGATTGCGCCGATCAGCACGGGATTGGCGTCACCAGCCTGGCGGGCTCTGGCAAACGCCGCGGCGATCGCCGCCTGAAAAGCCCCATGCTGATTCTCTCCCCCGGTCGCGGGCAGTGCGATGGCCTCGCGAATACCGGTAGCCCGAAGTTCCCTTTCGCCCGAGGTGAATAGAAAAGAACGATTGGAATCAATCGAGTGGGCAGGCTGTTCGTGCGTGGCCCTGAGTGCTCCCGTTTGCATGGGACACCTCCTATGCGGGTGGTTGACGTCGATTTATACTTGAGTATGATAATCATGTTTTGTCAACAGCCAAGAGATCGCATGCGAGATTTGACAGCTATGCAGGCCGCCTATTGGGTCGGTCGCGCTTCGCAGGAACCACTCGGAAGGGTTGCTCCGCACCTTTACGCCGAATTCGAGGGGCGGGACCTCGATCCGCAGTCTCTGGCCAAAGCACTGGTGGCGCTTGGTGATCGTCATCCGATGCTCCGGCTCAAGGTCGGGATGGACGGGCGCCAGTGGATCGATCCGGTCGCAGCCCCGATCCCACTTGAGGTCGAGGATCTGAGGGCCCTCGACGCAGACGAGCGGGCGCGGCGACTTGCGCAAAAGCGAAGGGCATGGGGCCACAGGCGCCCGGATCTTGCAGCGGGCAGACCCGCCGCCTTCTCTGTCAGCCTGCTGCCGGACGGGGTGTGCCGTGTCCATGTCGATACCGACATGCTGGCGATCGACCCGGCCAGCATGCGTATCGTCATGGACGACCTCGCTCGTCTCTACGGGGCGGGGACGAGCGTGGACGAGGCCGATGGCCCGACCTTTTTCGACTGGCTCGACCGGCTGAACGGTGATGCGGAGGTTCGGCGTCTGCGGGAGCGGGATCGTGAATGGTGGCGGAACCGCCTTGCCGAGATTCCACCGGCGCCACCCCTGCCTGCCCCCGGGAAAAACCAGTCTGCAGTCGTGCGGAGTAGCCGGCTTGCCGCCACCCTTCCGGCCTCGGCATGCGACGCGCTGGAAGAGAGGGCCCGCGGCCTTCGGGTCACCACGTCGACACTGATGCTCGCGCTTTTTGCCCTTGCCGTTCATCGCGCCACCGGGGCGCAGGAGTTTCGCCTGGCTGTGCCGACCTTCTGGCGCCGGCCGCTGGTCGACAAGGTCGATGCGATCGTCGGCGAGTTCTCCAATGTGCTGGTTCTGGGCGTGGCGATCGACCGTGCCGAGAGCCTTGCGCAGTTTGCCACGGGCCTCTTCGGCCAGATGAGTGACCTCCAGTCGCACCAGGCCTATCCCGGCGTCAGCATCATGCGCGACTTGTCCCGGGCGCGCGGCGGCGTGGAGACGTCGCCGTTCGTCTTCACCGCCGGCTTTGACATGGCCGGGGGATCGCTGTTTTCGCAGCGGGTCGGCCGGGTGTTCGGGCCGATGGTCCATGCGATTTCACAAGGACCGGGCGTGGTGCTGGACGCGCAGCTCGTGCGCCTCGACAGCGGGCTCCTGATCAACTGGGACATCCGGCTGGATGTCTTGCCGGAAGACTGGATCGGCGCGATGTTCGACGATTATCTGCATCTCGTGAAGCAGGTCGCCGGGACGCCGGATTGCGGGCGCCTGTCGCTCGGGGCTTTCGCGCCTGCCAGCGCCGCGGCTTTGCCGGTTCGGGAAACGCCGCTGACACCCCTGCAGAAGGCCTATCTGCTCGGCCGGGCCGGACATCTGCCGCTCGGCGGTGTCGCCATGCAGGAGTTTCGCGCCTATCGCGGCACAATCGACCTTGGTCGGCTGGAAGCAAGGCTTGCAGATATGGTCGTGCGCCATGAGAGCCTGCGTACCCATGTCGACGCGGTGAGGCTGGTCCAGTGGATTTCTCCTGAGCCCGCTATCAATTACCAGGTGATCGATCTCTCCGACCGGACGGAGGACGCCGCGCACCACCATGTCGATAACCTGGCGCACGATTTTGCCCATGAACTCTCCGATCTCGAGCGCTCTCCCTGGCAGGTCACGGCCTTCCGACTGCCGCACGGACATGGGAGCAGCAGCGCTGACAATGACGAAGACAATGCGGTTGTCTTCCTGCGCTTCGACGCCCTGATCCTCGACGGGCGGGCGATCGCGGCGCTGGCGGTCGAACTGTTTGGCGGGGAGCCGCCGCCAGAGCCTGCCGCATCGGCCGTCGCGGCAGTCAGCGATGCGCCGGCGGCCAAGCGCGCCGAGGATGCCGCCTATTGGGCAAAGAAGCTGCAGGACGTCGATGGTCCACCGCAACTGCCCTTTTCGAAGCCGCTTTCGACCATCGGCACATCCCGCTATGCCCGGCAGAGCCTGACGATCGAGAAGGCGCGGTTTACCAGCCTGGCCCGCATCGGCGCAAGGCAGGGCCTGTTCAAGAACTCCGTGTTGACAGCTGTCACCCTTGAAGTGTTGTCGCTCTGGCTGAATGAAGGCGGGCTGTGCGTCGGCCTGCCGGTGGCACCGCCGGCCAATGGGGCGCTTGCCAATCGTTCCAGTTTCATCGCCGTTGCCTGGGACCGGCAGGTCGGCGACTTTGCCATGCGCGCCGCGCGGCTGCAGAGTGACGTGCTTGACGGTCTCGGCCATCTCGATTTTTCCGGCGTCGACATTGCGCGTCTGTTGTTGAGCGCCCATCCCGGCGCTCTGGCGCTGCCGGTGGTGATCACCAACGGCCTGAACTGGCCAGTGGCGGCCGCCGATGCCGCCATGCAGCCTGTCCGCGGTCAGACCCAGACGCCGCAAGTGGCAATCGACATTCGCTTCGGCCACGATCCGCATGGCAATCTGGTGTTCGACGTCGATTATGCGCGCGCCGCGATCGGGGCCGATATCGTCGGCGACCTGCTGGCGACCATCGACCGCAGCATCGCGCTCATTGTCGAGACCGACAGGCTTGAAGTCAGCCCGCTAGAGGTGGTCGATCTCGACCATTACCGGCTGAACGGCGCGCCCACCGATTTCACGTGCGATCCGTTTCTGGCAAGGATTGCCGGTAATCTTTTCGACGGAACCCGGCAAGGCACGGCGCTGATCACGGGTGCGCGGCGGATGTCCTACGCCGAACTCGGGCAATCGGTCGGCCGGGCCATGGCCGGGTTGACGGCTTTGGGGATCGGTACCGGCAAGGTGGTGGCAGTCTGCCTGCCGCGCGGGCCGGAACATACGGCTGTGACGCTGGCGACCGCGCTGATCGGTGGCATCTGGGTGCCGATCGATGCCGGTTCACCGCCCGACCGGCTCGATTATCTCCTGCGAAATTGCCAGCCGGACCTGATCGTTGCGGCAGGTGGGGTCACCGGCTTCGAGACGGTCGAGCCCGCACGATTGCTGGCAACCGACGCACCCGCCGATCCACGGGCGCTTACGGCAAGCCTTGACGATCTGTCGGCGAGCGATAAACCCGCCTATTATCTCTATACCTCCGGCACCACCGGCAAGCCGAAATGCGTGGTCGTTTCCAATAGGGCGACGGCCAATGTCATCCAGAGCACGCTTGGCGAATGGGCGGTGACGCCCGATGACGTGTTCATCTCTGTGACGCCGCTGCATCACGACATGTCGGTGTTCGACGTCTTCGGTTGCCTGACGGCCGGGGCGACGCTGGTCCTGCCGGAGGCGGGCGAGGAAAAGGATGCGATCCGCTGGAACCGGCTTGTGGCGGAGCACGGGGTGACGATCTGGTGCTCGGTGCCGGCCATCCTGGAGATGCTGCTTGCCTGCCGGCAGGGCGATACGTTGAAAACGCTGCGCCTCGTTGCGCAAGGGGGCGATTACATCAAGCCGGGCGTGATCGAGACACTGCGGCAGAGCGATTCCGGTCTGCGGCTGATATCGCTTGGCGGACCGACGGAAACGACGATCTGGAGCATCTGGCACGAGATCGGCGACGCCGATGGCGCGGCAATCCCCTATGGCCACCCCTTGCCGGCAAACCGCTATTTCATTCTCGACGAGAAAGGCTGCCATTGCCCGACCGGCGTGACGGGGCGCATTCACACCGAGGGCGTCAATGTCGCGATCGGCTATCTGGAAGACGGTGCGGTGACGCAGACCGATTTCGTCATGGTCCGCGATCCTGACGGCCAGGATGTGCGCGCCTTTCGCACCGGCGATCGCGGCTTCTATCGCGCGGACGGGAAGATCGTCTTTGCAAGCCGCGTCAACGGCTATGTCAAGGTGCGGGGCGTGCGGGTATCGCTGCCGGATATCGAAAACGAATTCGCGAAACATCCTGCGATCAGCCGGGTGCTGGTGGTCGATTACGGCGTCGAACAGCATGGCGAGGCCGCGATCGGGGTGCTTTACGTGGCACGATCGGATGTCGGCCTTTCCACTGCGGATCTGCGCGGCTTTGCCCGGCGGCACCTGCCGGAATCCCATGTGCCCGGTCGCTTTCTGGCCGTCGACGACCTGCCGCTGTCGGCCAATGGCAAGCCGGACCGCAAGCGCGCCCGGTCCTTGTTGACGCAGGCGCGCGACGAAGCGGCCGCAAGGCCGGTGACGCACGCCGTCAGGCCGGAGCAGACGGGCGCGCGGCAGGTGCTCGATATCTATCTTGGTGTGCTCGGCAAGCAGGACGCCGGTTGCGACGACGGCGCGGATTTCCTGTCGCTCGGGCTTTTGCCGTCGCACCTGAAACGTATATCGACCCGGCTGCATGAGGAGCTCGGACTGGCGCTTTCGCCGCAACAGCTGCTGCGGTGCCGCAATGTTGCAGAGGTGCAAGCGCTGCTGCCGGCCGCGCCCGGCTGACCACGCCTCGGCTGACGACAGCAACCGGCCCTGCCGAAGGCGGCCCCGACAGACAAGAACGAAGACCGAGGAGACACGCCATGGCGCACATGGATCCGATCGCCGGCTGGATGCCGCTCACCCTGCCGCAGCTCGATTTCTGGGAGGAGTTCACCTTCCATCCCGAGGAGCCCGTCTCGACGGTCGCCCATTTCATCGATCTGCACGGCGAGATCGACGAGGAAGCCCTCGTCGCAGCAGTTGCGCGGACCATTCGCGAGGCGGAAGTGCTGTCGGTCCGCTTTCGCGCGGGCGGGGCCGGTGAGGCCCCGTTGCAGATCTGCGACCCCGACCATGCGCCCACCGCGGAGGTTTTCGATCTGCGGGCCGAGCCTGACCCGATGGCCGAGGCGCAGCGGCGGATGGAGGCCGATGTGGCACGGCCCCTCGACCTCAGGCAGGACCGCCTGTCGGCGCAGGCGCTCTATCGGCTCTCCGATGGCCGCTATCTCTGGTATATCCGCGCCCATCACATCATCGTTGATGGTTATGGGCTGGCGCTGATCGAACAGCGCTGCGGCCAGCTCTACAGCCATTATCGCGGCAAGGGTGAGGCGGGGCATGCCTTCCACCCGTTCGCCCGCTTCCTTGCCGAGGAAGAGGCCTACCGCCACAGCGCCCGTTTCGACGCCGATCAGGCTTTCTGGCGGGATTATCTCGATATGACCGCGGATCTGCCGGTGCTTGCCAAGGATTGCGAGGACTATGGCGGTGGCGGATTGCATGGCGATGCGACGCTGCCCGCAACACTTGCCGAGGGGCTGCAGGCCACATCGAAGAGGCTCGGCATCGGCTGGCCGGATTTGCTGGTGCTGGTCAGCGGTCTTTATCTCTTCCACCATATGCCGCGCCAGACGACCGGGAATGGCCGCGAGGTCGTCAGCCTCTGGCTGCCGTTCATGAGCCGCTGGGGCAGTGTCGGCGCCCATATGCCGGCGATGCTGGTCAATATCCTGCCCTTCCATCTGGGCGTCGAGGCCGGCGAGACGGTCGGTGGTTTCCTGAAGCGTTCGGCGGCGGCGCTACGCCGGCAGCGATTGCATGGCCGCTACCGGATCGAACAGATCGCCGCCGATCGCAAGGTGCCGGTGGGCAGTCGCTTCTTCTTTGCGCCGCTGATCAATGTCCTGCCGTTCAGCGCGCCGGAATTCGCCGGTCTGACGGCGCGGCGTCACATCCTGGCCAACGGCCCGGGCGACGGCTTCAACCTGACCTTCCGCGGCGAAGATGACGGTCGCAACCTCACTTTGCATCTGGACGGTGATACGGCGCTGATGGCGGCGGGGGATTTCGAGCGGCACAGGCAGGCACTGCCGGAGTTCATCCAGGCCGTGCTGGCGCCGTCGGCGCAGGAATTGCCGGTCGCAGGAGTGGTGGAGAAGATCGTCGGCGGCTGACGATCTTCTGCGTCCGGTCGGCCATCTGCAGGAGGAAGCCCCGCATTGTCGCTATGCCGGGCTTCCTGTCTGTCCGTTCGCGGCCGAACATGTCAGACGAGTTCGCGCAATGGCCGGTTAGAAGCATCCGGTTCGGCGAAGCGGGCGAAGGTTGCGCTGGTGACCGCCCGGATGCGCTCCACCTGGTCCGGCCCGTAATGTTCGGTGCGATAGCTCATCAGCACGCGGATCGCGCGCTCGCCGGCGATCATTTCCTCCATCACCTCGAATTGCAGGCCGAGCAGGGATTCGTGCTTGTCCGGGTCGACCTGGCGGAATTCGATCGGTTGGCCGTCGGGGCCGGGCAGGGCGCCGTTCAGCTTGTTCTTCGCATGGATCTGGATGAACAGTTCGAACAGATGATCGCGGCCGGGCGTCAAGCCGAGCGCTTCCTCGACCAGATCGATCGGGATGTCGCTATGCGGCATCGAGCCGTTGATGGTGTCCTTCACCGAGGTGACCAGCGCGCCGACGGTCATCGTCCCGTTCATCCGCAGGCGATGGGCGACAACGGTGGTGAAATAGCCGATCGTGTCGAAATAGGCGGGGTCGGTGCGGCCGGAGGCAGAGGTGCCGACCACGAGATCGTCAATATCGCCGACCGACCGCAGCGAGGCGGCGATCGCGGCATAGACGATGTTGAACAGCGAGGCGCTGTTTTGCCGAGCCAGCCTGTAAAGGCCATCGGACACCGATGGTTCCAGCTTGAACTCGACCCAGCCGCCGGCGGGCGACGTGTCGGTTTCGGCCGGCGCTGGCGAGATTTCGGGTGCGGCAATGCCGAGCGTGCGTGGCGCATCGACCAGCATCGCGGTCCAATAGGAGAGATGCGCCGGATCGACGCCGGCTGCGGCCTGGGTACGGGCAAATTCGTGGAAGGGTGCCGGGCTGCTGCTCCATTGCGGGGCCTGGCCACGAATGCGGGCACGATAGGCTTCGGCAAGCTCGTCCATCATCAGGTTCACCGACCATTCGTCGAGCACGATGTGGTGGAACAGGAAGGACAGGGTCTGCCGGCCGGTTTCCGCGTCTTTCAGGAAGCGCAGGCGGATCGGCAGTTCCGTTGCCAGATCGAACCGGTAACCGGCTTCCGACTGACGGGTGACGCCAATACTGTCCGCGCTGCCCCAGAACCATGTGTAGCGGGACAGGTCGTGCATCGGCACGACGCTCTGCATCACGCTATCCCCATGCGCTGCAAAACAGGTGCGCAGGCCCGGATGCCGCTCGATGAGATCGAGGAAGGCGCATTCGAAGGCGTGCTCGTCCACCGGATCGAGGAATTCGAGGGCGAAGGGAATGTTGAAGATCTCGTTGAAGCCGAAGGCGCGATAGGCCTTCCAGAGCGACATCTGCGCCAGCGACAGCGGCGCCGTCGAAGGGCTGTCATCGGAAGCGGCTGACGTCTTGAAGGCATTGTCCGTTTCCGGCGTGACACGCGTGGCATGCCGGGCCAGTTCACCTGCAGTCGGATAGCTGAACAGGTCGTTGAAATGGATCTCGATGCCGTGATGACCAAGCAGCCGGCCGATGATCCGGGTGGCGATTAGCGAGTGGCCACCGTGATCGAAGAAGTCGTCCGTTGCGGTCATGTCGGGCGAGGCAAGCGCTTCGCGGAATTCGGCCAGGATGAGCGCGGCGATCGTGGTTGCGTCGTCGGTGCTTCCATCACGGACCGGTGCAGCCGCCGCCGGGGTGGTGGGCGAGACCTCGACGGGGCGCAGGCCCGCGCGCCGGGCAATCGTCGGGATATCCGTCACGCCGGCGAGGAAGGCGAGAAAGCGTTCCAGAAGCATGCCGCCCGCATGCCGCGACAAGACATGCTCCAGGGTCAGCTCCAGCGCGATATCTCCCTGCGGCGTCATGCCGGCACCGAGGGTGAGGCCGGCCAAGGGATCACGTATCGGCAGCGCAAGCCTTCTCAGATGCATGTCCGGCAGCTGGAAAAAGTCCGTGGGGTCGGAAAGAAAGGTAACGGTGGCGACGGGCGGGGCCGCTGGTGCGGTGAGCTTGCCATCCCGGCGCGCGATGATCTCGGCCTCTGCAGCGTCGATGGCCAGATCCGAAGACAGAGTGACATGCACGGTCTCGTCGGCAGCTGACATGACGCCCGGCTCGCCGAGATGGCGGGTGGGGTGGCGCGGGAGGGCGATCGTCACCGGCTGGCCGTCGCCAAGACCTGCGAGAAACAGCCCGAAGCGGGCGGCGAGCCTGGCCAGAAGATCGCCCGGAGCGGGTGGCTGGTCCGTCGCGGTCAGCAGCCGTGCAGGCAGGGTTGCGCTGAAGCGATGGGCCTGGGGATGGGCCGGTGGTCTTGTCGGATCGATGCCCTCGTCGAGCGGCAGGACGGGGCCGACGGCTGTCGGACGCTGCAACCAGGCAAGCGAAGACGGCGGGGCGGATGCGGCAGGGATCGACAGGATCCTGCGGTCCGGCGGGGCGATTGGCCGGGCGGCATAGGCATCGGCGATCCCGGCAAGTATGGCTTCGACCGGGCAGCTTTCGTCGAGCAGGCGGTGGATCAGCAGCGCCATCACGGTCTCGCCCTCGCTGAGGATCAGCAAGGCCTCGAAGGGCGGATCCTGCTCCGCATCGAAGGGACGGGACTGGCGATCGAGGAGAAGGGCGGTGGCGTCCGCCCGGGACTGCGCCCGCAGGATCTCGACGACGGGCGTATCGGGCTCTGCCGGCTGTCGGATCAGGTCGCCGTCCTCGCTGAAGCGGAAACGGACAGTGAGGGCCGGCCAGCTGTCTGTGAGGCGGGTGATGGCCGCCGACAGCCGGGCGATGTCGCAGAGCCCGCTCAGTTGATAGGACAGCAGGCGCCTGAAGATCGTCTCGGGCTGCTGCAGCTGGGAAAGCCAGATGTGCTCCTCATATTCGCTCGGGCGCTGGCCGCTACCCGGCTCGGCACCAGGCAATCGGTCGTCCTGCGCAGCACTGCGCGTGGCGTTCAGGGGCATGTTGCACTCCTTGCAAATTCATCTTGTCTGAGCCAGTGGCGCTTGATGCGCCCGCGGGTCAGTCGGGCCGGGCTCGCGCCTGATCGAGCACCGTCCGCCAGGCGGCAAGCGAGGGGCGGCGGGCCAGATCGGCATAGTCGAGCCGGATGCCGGCAAGCTTCGACAGCGGCTCGATCAGGCGCAGGATCGCCAGCGAATGAAGCCCCGCCTCCATGAGGTTGGCATGCTCTGAGAGATCTTCTGCGGCGCTGTTTTCGTCGAGCACGCGGGCGAGTTCCCGCCGGAGGCTGTCCGTCAGGTCGTCGGCGCTTTGCGCAATGCCGCTGCTGTCCATCTCAGTCCTCGAAATGGTCATGCACGCCCTTTGCGCCTTCCCGCCAGTAGCCGGAGGCGCGCATCCATTTCGGATTGGCCTGCCTCTCGGCAATCAGCAGGCTGCGCAAGTCCTTGGCGGCCTGGGATTCGCAGCCGATCCAGGTGAAGAAATCGCCGGCAGGCAGTTCGAGTGCGGCAAGATAGGCAGCCAGCCTCTGACCGCCGGCGGCACTGGCCGGCGCGCGCTCGACCCAGTGAATGGCAGCATCGGCCCTGGTCTCGATGGCGATCCGGTCGTCCTGTCCATCGATCTCGATCAAGGCGACGGCCCTGGTCCCCTCGGGCAGTTCCTCCAGCCGCCGCGCCAGGGCCGGAAGACCGGTTTCGTCGGCGATCAGCAGATGCCAGTCGAAGGCGAGGGGCACGACGAAGGAGCCGCGCGGTCCGGCGATCCAGGCGCTGTCGCCGGGCCTTGCCGCGCGGGCCCAGTTGCTGGCCGGGCCCTGGTGCGTGATGGCGAAATCGATTGCCAGTTCGCCGGCCTCCGGGTCGTGGTTGCGCGGGGTGAAGTCTCTGGCGGTCGGGCGTGGTCCGTCCTCTGGAAATTCCAGGCCATTGGGGCCGACGATCGGAAGATGTATTTCCCCCTCGCCCTCGGCGGGGAAGAACATCTTGACGTGGTCGTCGAAGCCGAGGCTTGCAAAACCCTCCAGCTCTTCGCCGGTCAGCACGATGCGCAGCATGGATCGGCTGAGCGTCTCGACGCGTGCGACGGTCAGTTGCCGCAGGCGCACGGGATGGCGGTGGCGTGTGGGCATGCGCTCAGGGGGCAGGGTGGTTGCGATGGTCTGCTGGATTGTCATCAGGAAACTCGTCTGGTCCTTGGTCTCATGGAGCCGTCGCGGCGCCAGGTCTTTTGGGGCAACGGCTGGAACGGCGCAACCGCGCCCGGTTGCATTTGCCTCGGCGTGCAATCGCGCAAACCATAGCAAGCGTTTTCCGACGTCGCAATATAACTTGTCTGAAATAATCAAGTTTGTTGACGCGCGAAAAAGATCATGCCAAAGTTCGATGGTGTCGGATGCGGTATGCGGCTGCGCGATGTGCGTGATGCTATTTCGGGTTGTGTGGCCGGTATTGTGCTTTGCGGACGCCCGGCCGAGGCCGTTTTGCCCTGCGCCTCTTGATGTCGCGGGACGTCGGGGCAAGCTATCTATCTGTTAAGTATATCTAATGGCTCACCTCTGCGAGATGGAAGACGCTTTTAATGGCGCACCTGAACGGGCTGACACATGGCCTTCGTGATTATTCTGTGGCAGAAAAGCTACGCTTCGCGTGCAACCAAGGCGATAGTCGTGCCCTGTGGTTGACAGCGCCAAATAAATGTTGATTCCCTCACTCAAGTTTGACTCGCGTCATCCCGTGTCGCGGTCATCTGTTTCAGCAAGGGGGACTTCATGACATTTCGATTGAACAGATATTTGATGCTCGGCGTCAGTGCGGCCGCGCTGACGGGACTGTCGCAGACGAGCGCCGTGGCGCAGGGTGCGGCTGCCACTGGCGGGGAAACGACCGAACTCGACATGATCGTCATCAAGGGCGAGAAGGTCGCACGCAGTATCCAGAACACGGCTTCCTCGGTCTCGGTGGTGACAGACAAGGATCTGGCCCGGAAGAGCAAGCAAGGCGCGTCCAGCGTTGCCGAGGCGGTCAGCGACGTGCCGAACGTCGTCCTCACCGACAATGTCGGGGCGCCGGTCATCCGCGGCCAGGACACGCAGGGACCGAATACCGGCTCGATCGCCTTCCTCTCCGGAACGGTGCCGCGTGCGACCATCAATGTCGATGGCCACTACCAGAACTATTTCGAATATGTCTTTGCCGGCACCTCGATCTGGGATGTCGACAGCATCGAGGTGTTCCGCGGGCCGCAGACGACCTCGCAGGGCGCCAATGCGATTGCCGGCGCGATTGTCGTCAACACCAAGGACCCGACCTTTGCCCCCGAGGCGGCCTATCAGGCGGAAATCGGCAGTTATGGCCAGAAGCGCGCATCGGTGGCGCTTTCCGGTCCGCTTTACGAAGATCAGCTTGCCGGGCGTCTTGCCATTGACTACTGGGGCCGCGGCACCTTTATCGACTATATCAACTCCGCCTTTGTCGAGGACACGACCGACACCGATTTCAGCTCTTTCAATGCGCGGGCGAAACTGCTGTGGGAGCCGCCGGAAATTCCCGGGCTGAGCGCCAAGTTCACCTATTCCCACAACGACACCAATCGTCCGACCCAGGAAGCGGCCTTCGCGCCCTATGACGAACTGGAGAACACCGCAAGCTCGCTGCCGACCTGGGACCAGAAGACCGATACCGGGATCTTCGACCTGAGCTACGCCTTCGAAAACGGTGTGACGCTCTATAATCAGACGCAATATTCGCTGTCCGATGTCCATAGGCGGGATGACAGCGCGAGATATAGCGCTGCCGATATCTACCAGAAGAATTTCTCCAACGAAAACCGGGTGACGTTCGGCAGCGAGGAGGACGTGCTGAGCGGCGTCGTCGGCGCCTATTATGCGCACACTACGGCGGACGAGGCGCTCGTGTCCTTCAACGGTCTGTCGTCCTTCGACGACACCAAGGACAATTTCGGGCTCTATAGCGAGCTCAGCTACAGGCTGACCGACCAGTGGACCCTGACCGGCGGGCTGCGCTACCAGCGGGATCAGGTTCAGCGCTCGGGCAATTCGGTCTTCGCTTCCACGGATCTCGACTATGACGAAACGTTTCAGGAGGTTTTGCCGAAGCTGTCGCTCGCCTATGCGGTGACGCCGGACTTCACCGTCGGCGCTCTGGTCAATCGCGGCTACAATCCGGGCGGTGTGTCGATCAACACGTTCACTGGTGAATGGCTCGACTACGACAAGGAAACGCTCTGGAATTACGAGCTTTTCACCCGCGCCAGCCTGCTTGACGACCGCCTGCAGCTGACGGCCAACGTGTTCTACATGGATATCAAGAATGCCCAGCGCTGGTACTCGGTGCAGACGGCTCCAGCGACGTTCGAAGCCTATGCGCTCAATGCCGAAAAGGCCCATGCCTATGGCCTGGAGCTCGGCGGCAGCTTCGAGGTCCTCGACAATCTGACATTGACCGGGTCCGCCGGCGTCCTGCGCACCGAGATCGACGAAATGTCGGAACTGCCGGCCTATGAAGGCAACGAGTTCCAGCAATCTCCGGGCTATATGCTCTCGTTCGGCGCCAGCTGGGACATCACCGAAAAGTGGAACCTTGCGGCCGATATCCGGCATCTCGACGGCTACTATTCCGACGATAGCAACAGCGCCGTCTATGCGACCGACGCCTATACGATCGCCAATGTCAGCACCAGCTATGCCTTCAACGACAGCATGCAGGTCTATGGCTATGTGAAGAACATCTTCGACGAGCGCTCCGCGACCTATCTGAAGGCCAGCCGTTCCGTGCCGGGCCAGACCGACGGCAGCATCACCGCACCGCGCACCTTCGGCATCGGCATCCGCGGCACGTTCTGATTTCAACCGACAAACATGAAAAAGGGCTGCGATCCCTCTGGTTCGCAGCCCTTTCTGGTTCTCGCAGATGGCGTCAGTGCTTCGCCCAGGCTTTAACGGCATCCAGCGTGTGGATGGCGCTGGCGACGGAGGGTGTGGTCACCGCGACGGAATCGAGGAAGATCATGCGGTCTTCCTTCGCCGGCTTGACGAAGTGGTCCCAGCCGGGAATGATCCGGTCGAGCTTGGCGCGGGTGGCAGCCTCGTCGCGGGCAGGGCCGGTATAGGTGTTCATCACCAGCAGCAGGTCCGGGTCGAGCCGGCCGAACACCTCTGCGCTCAGCGGCACCATCAGGGTCGAGCCGAGCCCGCCTTTGCCGCTGCCGTCATCGAGCCTCAGTCGGGTGTAGCCGAGATCCTCCATGGCCTGCACGGCGCCCGACATGTCACCGACGGCATTGATCTGGTCTGTGAGGAAGATTGCCAGATAGGTCTTGCCTTTGGGATCGGCTGGCAATTGCTGGCGCACCGCGGCCAGATGCGTTTCATAGGTTTGCCGGCGCCTGGCAAAGACGTCCGACTTGCCGACAAGCTCTGCCAGATCGGCCTCGACGCTGAAGCCGTAGGCCTTGCCGGCGCCGGCCTTCTGCAGGTAGACCGGCGCCACCGTCGACAGCTGGTCGGCCTTTGCGGCATCCAGATCGGTGCCGATGATCAGGTCGGGGTCGAGCGCGCGCAGTTTCTCCAGATCGATCTGTCCGACCGCGCCGAAGCCTTTCGGCTTGTCGTGACCGGGCCCGAATACGGTGTCGATGAAATCGACCGCGGTGACGAATTTGCCGTTGTCGTCGCGGCCATAGGCGCCGACGACATCGGTGCCGAGATCCATCAGGGGAATGCCGATCAAGGGCTCATGCATGACGACGATCCGATGGGGATTGTCTGGAATGGTGACCGCGCGTCCGGTGCTGTCGGTCACGGCGCGGTCGGTGGCCGAGACCGTTCCAGCGGCCAGAATTGCCGCGAGCATGATTGTCAAACGCATGATGGCGAACCTTTTTCGTGCAATGGACTAATGGAGCTGAAGTCTGCGAAGCGCCTGAAGGCGAAGCGCGATGATGAAAAGCGGTACCCCGATCAGGGTCAGCGCCAGCCCGATCGGCATCGGCATGTCGCGCAAGGGTCCACGGGCAAGAGCATCGGCCGCGATCACGAGGATGCCGCCCGTCAGGCCGGAGAGATAAAGCCGGGCGCGACCGGTGGCGGGCGACACGAAGGCTGCGATCTGAGGGGCGAGCACACCCAGAAAGGTCAAAGGACCGACGGCCGTGACCGAGGCCGAACTCAGCACCACGGCAAAGATCAGGATCAGCGGTCGCGACCATCCGACCGACACGCCGAGCGACATCGCCATCTGGTGGCCGAGATCGTAGACGCCGAGGGCCCGCCCGACGAGAAAGATGCCGGCAAGGCTTGCCAGAAACAGCGGCAGAAAATTGGCGATCGTCGGCCAGCTCGCCTGAAACAGCGAGCCGGCCATCCAGTCGGCAAGCGCAACCGAGGTCTGTGTCGGGGTATAAAGCAGCAGCATGGCGGCGATCGACGAAAGCACCGTCTCGATGGCGATGCCCATCAGCAGGATCGCCAGACCGCTGGAGCGCTCCCCGCCGACCAGCAGGATGAGGGCCAGGCCGACACCGAGCCCGCCACCCACCGCGGCCAGCGCGATCAGCACCTTCGGCGCGCCGGGCACCAGTACCAAAAGCAGCATGATGGTCGTCATCGAGCCCTGGCTGAGGCCGAAAAGCCCGGGATCGGCAAGCGGATTGCGGGCCAGCGACTGCAGCATGGCACCGGCCAGTGCCACGCTCCACCCGGCCAGGAAACCCAGCACGATGCGGGGAAGCCGGACGGTCCAGAGCGCGTAGAGCTGCTCGTCGCCGAGGGGTTCGCCGAAGAGCCACTGGACCAGATCGAGCAGACCGGTGTCGGTATTGCCAAGGCCGGTCGACAGCGCGGCCAGATAAACGATGACGCCGATCAGTGCGAGAGCGGCCAACAGATTGCCGAGGCCGAGCTGCAGGCCGCCGGTCAGCCGGACGATCGCCTTCCCATCCGTCGCGCGGTCGAGCTTCATCACGTGGCACCTGCCGGCGACAGATAGAAGCGCTTGACGATGACGATGAAAACCAGCCCGCCAAGGAGGTCCATAAGGAGACCGGTATGCGGCACGTAAGGGGTAAACAGCGTCTGGGCCAGCAGGTCGGCGACCAGGCAGAGGGTGGCCCCGGCAAAGGCGGCCGTCGGCAGCGCGCTGGAAAAATTCGCGCCGACCAGCGGACGCACGATATGGGGGACCACCAGGCCGATGAAGCCGATCGGGCCGCAGATGGCGACCGCCGAACCGGCTGCCAGCATGGCGGCAATGAGGCCGGCCCACGAGACCCTGGCCACATCGACGCCGGCCGATGCCGCCTTCTCCTCGCCAAGCAAAATCAGGGTCATCGGCCGGGCAAGGGCAAAAAGCAGGGCGATGGCGCCGGCACCGATCCACCAGAAATCGGCAAGCCGGTCGATATAGACGTGATTGATGTTGCCCGCGACCCAGCCCAGAAACTCGGCGCGACGGGTTGGATCCGACAGCAGCAGCGCATTGGTCATGCCGACCAGCAGCATCGAGGTGAGCGCGCCGGAGAGGATCAGCGACAGTCCGCGCGGATCGCGCGTGCGCCCGGCCATACGGGCAATGCCAAGGCAGGTGGCAAAACCGAAAACGGCACCGGCAAGGGCGGCCATGCCTTGCGCGGCGGTGCCGAGATCGAAGACGAAGGCGCCCGCGATAACGAACAGGGTGGCGCCGGAATTGACGCCGAGTGTCGATGGTGAGGCGAGCGGGTTGCGCACCAGTCCTTGAAACACCATCCCGGAAACAGCTGTGGTCGCCCCGACATAGAGCGCGATCAGCGCGCGCGGCAGCCGCTGGTAAAGCAGAACCGATTGCTCATAGGTCTCGACATTGCCATGCATCAAGGTTCCCGCCATCTCGCGATAGCTGAGGGCGCCGATGCCGTAGGTCAGGTGGACACAGGCCGTGACCGCAAGCAGCAACGCTGCGCCTGGAATGACGAAAGGTCGGATAGTCATGCCGATACCGCGACGACCCCGGGCCGGACGCCTGAAGCGTATCGAGGCTCGATCCGCGGCACGCAGACAAGGCGTCCCTGACGGGTGAATATCTCGGTGTCGAGGCCGAAGACACGCTCGACGCTGACCGGCGTGACGGTGGTGGCGACCGGGCCGGCGGCTGCGACCCGCCCGTCCCGCAACATCACGATATCGTCGGCAAAGGCGAGCGTCAGGTTAAGGTCATGCAGGACGATGATCACCGTCTTGCCATGCCGTTCGCAGAGATCGCGCACGAGGCCGAGCACGGCGTATTGATATTTCATGTCGAGGTGATTGACCGGCTCGTCCATCAGGATCACGTCGGTATCCTGCGCCAGCACCATGGCAATCCAGGCGCGCTGGCGCTGTCCGCCGGACAGGGCGTTGACCTGGCAACGGGCCTTGTCGGCCAGACCGACAATCTCCAGCGCCTCGGCAAACAGCCGGCGATCCTTGTCGCTCGGGCCGCCTGACAGCGAATAGCGCGCATAACCCGCAAGCTCTATCAATTCCCCAAGCGTCATATAGTCGGGGCACTGGCATTCCTGCGGCAGATAGGCGACGCGCCGGGCAAGCGCGCGCCGGCCGATGCCGGCGATCGGCTGCCCGTCGAAGCGGATCTCGCCGGACGAGGCGGGCAGGAAGCCCATGATCGCCTTCAGCAGCGTCGACTTGCCACAGCCGTTCGGGCCGACGAGCGCGGTGAGCCGGCCACCGGCGAAGCGGGCGTTCAGTCCATGCAGAACCGGGGTTTTGCCATAGGCGGCGGCGAGATCGACGGCTTCCAGCACCGGAATTGCAACTCCTGTAATCACTCTTGTCGCGACACTAAACTATAGTAAAAGACTCCACAATTCGAAATTGGCTTTGTAAGGCCGTGGATTTCTGCGTGGAGGGTGGCGAATGAGGATCAGGACATGAGCGTTGGCGGCAAGCTTCACATCGGCATGTCGCTGGCCCCGACCTGGCTGAGCGGCGAGGGTTGGCGGCGGCCCGACAGCGATGTGGAGGGTATCTTCTCGGCCGATTATTACGTCGATATCGCCCGGCGCGCCGAAGCCGCCCATGTCGATTTCGTCTTCCGTCCGGATACGCTCTTCCTGCCGACAGCGGCGCTGGAAAACGGGCCGGGCTTTTCCAGCCTCGACCCGACCGTGCTTCTGGCGACGATCGCGCGGGAAACCAGCCATGTGGGCCTGCTGTCGACCGTATCGACCACCTTCCTGCCGCCTTATATGGCGGCGCGACAATTGCAGTCGCTGCACTGGCTGAGCGGCGGACGGGCCGGCTGGAACATCGTCACGGCGCTGGACGGCCACGAGAATTTCGGCCTGGGGGAGATGCCCTCTGCCGAGGAGCGCTATCAGCGCGCTGCCGAATTTACCGATGTCGTGATGAAGCTCTGGGCGAGCTATCCCCAGGATGCGCTGAAGATGGACCGCGGGAGCGGACGCTTCGCCGATGCCGCCCGCGTCCGGCCGATAGAGCACCAAGGGCCGCATTTCAGCGTCAGGGGGCCGCTCAACCTGCCGGCGCAGGGCCCGACCAGAATGCCGTTGATCCAGGCGGGGGCCTCGACGGCGGGACGCAATTTTGCAGCCTCCGTGGCCGACGCGGTGTTCGCCTCGACGCCGGACCGGCAGGCCGCAGTCGATCTTCGGGCAGACCTGCGCATGCGTGCTGCCGCCCATGGCCGTTCGCCGGATGCAATCAATCTGATGCCGGGCCTCAGCCTCTATCTCGCCGGCAGCAAGGCCGAGGCGATGGAACTTTTTAAGGAGACCCATGCGCGGGCCGACCGCGCACGCAGCCTGGCAACCATCCGGGAGATGACCGGACTGGATCTCTCCGACTGGCCGCAGGACCGCAAGGTGACGGTCGGCGATCTTCCGCTGCCGCCCGAAACGCCGCGCAGCCGCACCCATGCGCAATTGTTGCAAAGGTTGATCGCGCGCGAAGCCCTGACGGTCGGCGAGCTGCTGTGGCGGCCCGAAGTCATGGGGTCCGCCCACTGGCAGGTGATCGGCACGGTCGAGGACGCCTTCGAGGCGGTGCGCGACTGGACGGCGGCCGGGGCGGTCGACGGCTTCGTCGCCGTGCCCGGCGGATCGGTGTCCTCCATGCGGCTGGTGCTGGAGCGGTTGCTGCCGAAACTTGCCGATGCCGGGCTGTTCCGCAAGGTCTATGCAGGCCGGACCTTTGCCGGCCATCTGGCGGAATAGGACGGCGGTATTTGGCTGCTACGGGTATTTGTCGTCGATGCGAATTGACGAAGGACCGATGTCGCGGGCGCGCGCAAGGCCCCGGAGAAAAGGGCCCCGCCGGCATGTCCCCTCCACCCTCGTTGGCCGAAGGCGGCACTTTTATTCTCAACGAATCCTTGCATATTCAACCGCAGGCAAGCGAGGCGTTGCAAATAGGCCTGACCTCGGCAGGAGAACTCCATGGCAAGACAACCCAAGATCACCTTTATCGGCGCCGGCTCGACGGTGTTCATGAAGAACATCGTCGGCGATCTGCTGCATCGCCCGGCGCTGCAGGCGGCGACCATCGCGCTGATGGACATCAATACCGAGCGGCTTGCCGAGAGCGAGATCGTGGCGGGCAAGATTGCCCGATCGTTGCAGACACGCGCAAAGGTCGAGACCTATACAGACCAGCGCCGGGCGCTGGAGGGAGCCGATTTCGTCGTCGTCGCCTTCCAGATCGGCGGCTTCGAGCCCTGCACGGTCACCGATTTCGAGGTGCCCAAGGTCTATGGTCTGCGCCAGACGATCGCCGACACGCTGGGCGTCGGCGGTATCATGCGGGGGTTGCGCACCGTGCCGCATCTCTGGAGCATCTGCGAAGACATGCTGGATGTCTGCCCCGACGCGATCATGCTGCAATATGTAAATCCGATGGCGATCAACACCTGGGCGATCGCGGAAAAATACCCTGCCATCAAGCAGGTCGGCCTTTGCCATTCGGTGCAGGGCACGGCCTTCGAACTGGCCCGCGATCTGGATATTCCCGTCGACGAGATCCGCTACCGTGCGGCCGGCATCAACCACATGGCCTTCTATCTGAAATTCGAGCACCGCCAGGCCGACGGCAGCTATGCGGATCTCTATCCGGCCCTGCTGCGTGGCTACCGGGAGGGCCGCTTTCCCAAACCCAGCCACTGGAACCCGCGTTGCCCGAACAAGGTGCGCTACGAGATGCTGACGCGGCTAGGCTATTTCGTCACCGAGAGCTCCGAACATTTTGCCGAATACACCCCTTATTTCATCAAGGATGGCCGTGACGACCTGATCGAGAAATACGGCATACCGCTGGACGAATATCCCAAGCGCTGCGTCGAGCAGATCGAACGCTGGAAGTCGCAGGCCCAGGTCTTCAAGGATGCCGAGACCATCGACGTGAAGCCGAGCCATGAATATGCCTCGTCGATCGTCAACTCGGTCTGGACCGGCGAACCCTCGGTGATCTACGGCAATGTCCGCAACAATGGCTGCATCACCTCGCTGCCGGACAATTGTGCCGCCGAAGTGCCGTGCCTGGTCGACGACAACGGGATACAGCCGACCTTTATCGGCGCGCTCCCGCCACAGCTGACGGCGCTGATCCGGACCAATATCAATGTCCAGGAGCTCACCGTGCAGGCGCTGATGACCGAAAACCGCGAGCATATCTATCACGCGGCGATGATGGACCCGCATACGGCCGCCGAACTCGATCTCGAGCAGATCTGGTCGCTGACCGACGATCTGCTGGCCGCCCATCACGACTGGTTGCCGCACTGGGCACGGACTGACGGCCGGGAGCGCAGCGTGGCCTCCTGAGTCGCGGCTTGAGGGAAAATTCGGGCCGGTAAATCTTGCGAATCGGACGCGGACGTCGAGCCTCACGTCCACGCCTGGCTCTGAAAGTGATGCGCCGGAGACACGGTTTGGAGGTCATCCACCGTGTCGTCTGCGCGAGCTTGGCGCCCGCATCAGGCCAGGAGCGCGCAAAATTACCGCCGCAGATGCTGGATTCCGCGGCGTTTTCATCAAAATTCCATTAACCTCTTGTTAACCAAAAAGCTCTTGACGCGACTCGGGGTTTATACCACCGTCGCTAACGGAGAATGGTGAATATGAATTCACTGGCCGTAACTGAGGCGGTCGCCTGTTAGTTCTTGCCCACTCTGTATGTGGCGTGGCTGGCCGGTATTGCTGATAAAAATTTTCCTCGTGGCTCCGGCGCGCGGTCATCATGGGGGTGACTGGCCGGCGACGGCAAGAGGCGAGAATGGAGATATTGGATGGTCGATCCGTCCGGCATGACAGATCAACAGGCAGGGACGGCGCGGCCGGCCGATGAAACCATTGCGGCCGACGCCGAGGCGCTGTCGGCGCAGTTGCAGGCGATGCGCGAGCGGCTCTATGCGCCCGCGTCGCAAAAGACCTTGCGCCGCTTCACGTCCGGCGAGGCCGCAAGGCTGGTCGGCGTCTCCGACGGCTATCTGCGGCAGCTGTCGCTTGCCGGCGACGGCCCGCAGCCGGATGTCGGCGCGGGTGGACGGCGCTCCTATTCGCTTGAGGACATTGACGCACTCCGTCGCTTCCTTGCCGATCAGGCGCTTTCCAAGGGCAACGCGGTCAAGGCGCGCGGCTATGTAAAATGGCGCGATCCCGCCCGGGGCGAACATCTGCAGGTCATCTCGGTCACCAATTTCAAGGGCGGCTCGGGCAAGACCACGTCCTCGGTGCATCTGGCGCAATATCTGGCCATGGCCGGTCACCGGGTGCTTGCCGTCGATCTCGACCCGCAGGCCTCGCTTTCGGCACTGTTCGGCTATCAGCCCGAACTCGACCTCGTCGGCAACGACACGGTCTATGGCGCGATCCGCTATGACGACGATGTCCGTCCGCTGAAGGACATCATCCGCAAGACGTATTTCCACAATATCGATCTGGTGCCCGGCAACCTGGAGCTCCAGGAATTCGAGCATGCCACGCCGCGCGCGCTGTCGACGCGCAAGCCCGGCGACCAGAGCGGCCTGTTCTTCACCCGTCTGCAATCGGCGCTCGAAAGCGTCGCCGACGACTACGACGTGGTCGTGCTCGACTGCCCGCCGCAGCTCGGCTATCTGACCCTGTCGGCGCTCTGCGCTTCGACCTCGGTGGTCGTCACCGTGCATCCGCAAATGCTCGACGTCGCCTCGATGAGCCAGTTCCTGTTCATGACGGCGGATCTGCTGAATGTCGTGCGCGAGGCTGGCGGCACGCTCAATTTCGATTTCCTGCGCTATCTCGTCACCCGTTTCGAGCCGCATGACGGGCCGCAGACGCAGATCGTCGGCTTCCTGCGCTCGCTGTTCGGTGAACGCGTGCTGACATCGCCGATGTTGAAATCCACCGCGATCTCGGATGCGGGCCTGACCAAGCAGACCCTTTACGAGGTTGGTCGGGAAAATTTCTCGCGCGGCACCTATGACCGGGCGATAGAGGCGCTCGATGCCGTCAACGGCGAGATCGAGGCTTTGATACATTCTGCATGGGGGCGCTGATCATGGCAGGTCGCGATCGCAAGAACTCGTTGAAAGCGCTGTTCGGCGAACCGATGCCGCCGGCGCCGGAAATCAAGTCCGTACCGGACCCTATCGTTTCGAAGTCCGGGGAGGGGGATGGAGACGCTGCCTCGTCTCCTCCTCCCGTCCCGGCACCCGAAGCCGCTGCGAGGCCCGCTCCGCCGGCGGCGCCTCGCGCGGCCTCGGGCGCAGTCAAGGCCATGGGCCTGTCGCTCGGCTCGATTACCCGCGAGGCCGAGGAGGCGCGTGCGCTGCGCCAGGCTCTGGAAGAGGGTGAGCGCATCGTCTCGCTCGAAACAGACCGGATCGACGGCTCCTTCGTGTCCGATCGCCTGAGCAAGGGGGCTACCGACGACCCGGATTTCGAGACGCTGGTCGAAAGCATCCGCGAGAGCGGCCAGCAGGTGCCGATCCTCGTGCGCCCGCATCCCGAAAAGACCGGCCGCTTCCAGGTCGCCTATGGCCATCGACGGCTGCAGGCGTCAGTGCGGCTCGGCCAGCCGGTCAAGGCGATCGTGCGGGCGCTCAGCGATGACGATCTGGTGCTGGCGCAGGGCAAGGAGAATGCCGAGCGCCGCAATCTGTCCTTCATCGAGCGGGCGCTGTTTGCGGCGGCCCTTGTCGAGCGCGGCTTCGACCGCAAGCTGATCGGTGAGGCGCTTGCCGTGCAGAAGAGCGAGTTGTCGCGTCTGTTGCAGGTGGCCGACAGTGTGCCGCATCACTTTGCCCGGGCGATCGGCCCGGCGCCGAAGACCGGCCGCGAGCGCTGGATGGCGCTCGGCGAGGTCTTTACCAAAGGCGGCGAGGGTGCTCTGGCCAAGGCTTACCAGGAGACGGACTCCGCCCCGTTCCTGAAGGCCGATACCGACCAGCGCTTCAAGATGCTGTTTGATCGCCTGAACCGTCGATGGGTTAGGCCTAAGCCGGCGGATGAAACCATCCTCGGCGCGGACGGCATGCTGCTGGCGCGGATCAACCGCAAGGGCAAGGCAGCGAAGATCGAATTCGTCGCCGATACCGATCCCGAATTTATTGAGGCAATCTCGAAACTGATTGTCGAGGAACATGCGCGCTTCGCCAAGGCGAAGGGCCAATAGGATTTCGCTGGCGGTGCAGGAAAACCCTGCGCCGCTTTATCCGTATCACCTGAGAGAGGAAGGGCGAGCAGACAAGAAAAAAGGACCCCAAAACGTCACCATTTCGGAAGTCCCCTCTTCGATGTAGCAATTTGAGAGAATCACTTCCAACGGGCAAAGTCAAGAGTCGACGTCGGTTTGCGCCGCGCCGGGCCTGATTTATTGCGTCAATTTCAACGTGTCCGAGTCTTTGCCTCCGGTCCGCATGGTTCCGGTTGTCGGTGGTGTCTGCGCTGAAGGTCCGCCTTGTCTCCTCGATGAAGGGGACCTGACGATGATCGAGAGACTTGCAACGACGCCGTTTGGCGGCGGGCGCATGACTGCGCGCCATTTCAGCAGACAAAAGGCGGTTGAAGACCGCCAGAAAGCGTTGGCCGAAGGGCAGGGCGGCAATGACAGCGGGGAGGCCGACAAATGGCAGCTGCTGCGCGCGCTGACCGAGGCGCGCCAGGTCTACGGTCTGGGCGACCGGACCATCATGCTGCTCGAAGCGCTGGTCTCCTTCACCACCGAACGGTTGCTGGATGGCCGTGCACCGATCATCGTCTTTCCGTCGAACCGTGAGCTGGCGCTGCGGGCCCGCGGCATGGCGCCTGCCACCATCCGCCGGCACCTGGCGGCTCTGGTCGACGCCGGGCTGATCTTTCGCCGTGACAGCGCCAATGGCAAGCGCTTCTGCCGGCGCGACGACAAGGGGCTGGTTGAGGATGCCTTCGGCTTCGATCTGGCGCCGCTGGCCCTGAAGGCCGGCGAGATTTACCGGCACGCCGAGGAGGCACGGTTGCTGGCCCGTGCGATCCGCACCGTGAAGGCTGAAATCACGCTCCATCGCCGCGACATGGCAAAGATCATCGAGATCGCCCTGGAAGAGGGTCGCAAGGGCGATTGGGTCGCCTATCTCGAACGGCTGGGGGCTGCGCACCTGGCGGGCGTTCGCCACGCGTCGCTCGAGACGCTGAACGGCACCCGCGACACCCTGGTGACGCTGCGTGGCGAGGTGGAGACTGCCTACCTGAATTCCCTCAGTGAACAGGAATTGAGCGCCAATGACGATCAAACTGAGCGCCATTATCAGAATTCAAATGCAGACCTACATCTTGAAACAAAAGGCTATGAGTCAAAAGGTGGCGAAGGCGTCATTCCCGATGAACCGCCGAAGCCGGAGCGTCTGGCGGTAAGCCTCAAGCGGGTGATGGCAAGTTGCCCGCAGATTGCCGATTATGCACAGGGCGGGATCCGCAACTGGGCCGATCTGGTGAAAACCGCCGATCTCGTGCGTTCGATGCTCGGTGTCTCGCCGGATGCCTGGGGCAAGGCGCGCGCGGCGATGGGCGAGCAGGCGGCAGCCGTGGTCATGGCGGCGCTGCTCGAACGGGCCGATATCATCCGTTCGCCGGGCGGTTATCTGCGGGATCTGACCCGCAAGGCGCAAGCCGGGCAGTTCTCCATCTTTCCGATGCTGCAGGCGCTGGAACGCCGAACCGAATGACACCGATGCTTGCCTGTGAACAAGCGCATAGGCGTGGCGCTTGGCGTTTGATCACGTGATCAGCGCGGGCTATGTCAAGGGGTCGATGGCAATGCGGACGAACCGGAAATGAGCATGCGAGAGTGGCGGCAGGAAACGCTCTGGACGATGACGGCGAATGCTGCCTCGGACTATTCCACGACGGGACTGCCCGAGACGGCCGACATTGTCGTCATTGGCGGCGGTTTTACCGGAATGACGGCGGCTTTGGAACTGGCAAGAGCCGGAAAACGCGTCGTCGTGCTGGAGCAGTCGCTGATCGGTGAAGGCGCAAGCGGCATGAATGCCGGCTTCGTCGTGCCGAATTTTGCCAAGGCCGATCCGGATGCCGTGCGCCGCAAATTGCCCGGAGCTAAGGCCGAAGCACTGTTGCAACTGGTAGCCGAAGGCGGCGACGCGGTCTTTGCGACGATACGCCAGGAACAGATCGCCTGCGACGGTCGGCAGGTCGGCTGGTTGCAGCCGGCTTACGGAACAAAGGCGGCCGACATGCTGCGGCGCCGGGCCGAAACCTGGCAGAGGCTTGGACGCCCGGTGCGCTTTCTCTCGGCGGACGAAATCGAAGCTGAAACCGGCATGGCGATCTATCAGGGCGGTCTGCTGGACGAGAGCGGCGGCACGATCCATCCGCTGAACTACCTCTTCGGGCTGGCAAAGGCGGTAACCCGGTGCGGCGGCCTGATCCGCGAACAGGCCGCGGTGCAGGCGGTGCAAAAGACCGGCAAGGGGTGGCAGGTCGGTTACGCCGGTGGCGAAATCGCAGCCGATGTCGTGCTTCTGGCGACCAATGCCTTTACCGACGGCATTGCAGCGAGCCTCGGGCGGACCGTGGTGCCCCTGCGGGTCTACCAGGTCGCAACCCGGCCGCTTTCCGATACGGTCGTCGAGCGGATTGCGCCGAGGCGTCGGCCGGTCGGAGACACACGGCTCAATCTCTTCACCTACCGGCTGGACCGCGACAATAGGCTGATCAGCGGCGGCATGGCGATCAATCCGCGCGGCGCCCCGGAACGCGTCGGCAAGGCGGTCATCGATCGGCTGGTGCACGAGCTGAGGCTGGAGGCCCGTCCCGAGATCGAGATCGTCTGGAGCGGCGTTGCGGCGATGACCCCCGATTTCCTGCCGCGCATCCACGAATATGGTCCGGGATTTATCGGCGGGATCGGCTGCAATGGCCGGGGGATCGCGATGACGGGGCAACTCGGCCGGGTTCTGGCGCGCGCCGCCCTCGGAGAGCGTGCCGCCAGCCTTCCGGTGCCACTTCTGAGCCCGCGAAACCTGCCCTTCCACCGGCTGACGCCGCTTGCGGCCTCTGCAGGCCTTGCCCAGGCCAGACTTTCGGACTGGTGGCACGGCTGAGCATCAGCGGTGGCCAGATAAACGCGCCAGCTGATCGCAGAGCTCTGTCGTCTGGTCACGCGTCGTCACATTGCCGGGCGAAAACCGCAATGTGGCGCCTCGGCAATCGCAATAGATGCCGTTTTTACGCAATCCTGCCTGCATGCCCGTCGCCTGCGCGGCATCCGTAACGCGGATCATCACGCTGCCGCCCCGGCTTTCGGGATCGGTCGGAGACGAAAGCGCCAGTCCGCTTGCACGCGCGGCCTCGACAATCATTTCGGTCAGCATAAGATTATGGGCCGCAAGGGCTTCGACACCTGTCTGATGGACAAAATCGAGGCCCGGCAGTGAGGCGATGGCCGCCAGCACGGCCGGCGTGCCATGATCGAAGCGCCTGCCGTCATCGGCATAGGAAAAAGCATCGAGATCCCAGGAAAACGGATTGGGCTGGCTGAACCAGCCGCGCAGTTCCGGCCTGCACCGCGCCAGAAGATCGGGCCGCACATAGAGCGCGCCGGCGCCCGACGCGCCGCAGAGCCATTTGAGCGAGGATCCGACGACCACATCGAGATCGGCGACCTCGAAGGGGCGAATGCCGACGCCCTGGGTGATATCGGCAACGACAATCGAGCCCATGCGGCTGCCGTGTGCGGAAAGCGTTTCAAGATCGGCCCGCTTAGAGGTGGTCGAGGACACCCAGGTGACCAGGGCCAGTCCGACATCCTCGCCCCAGTGCTGCAGGAAATCCTCGTCACGGACATAGCTCTCGCCCTGGCGCATCGGCACGGTGTCGAGCGTGAAACCGAAGCGGTCCTGCAGACCGGCAAGCAGGAAATGCAGGCTTGGAAAACAGTCGGCCGCCGCAAGCACACGCTTGCCCTTCAGCCGTTCCTCCGGCAGAGCGCCGATCAGGCTGTAGAGCGCGAGCGTCACGTTCTCGACCGTGGTCATCGATCCGGCGGGCGCGCCGATCAGCGTCTCCCATCCCCGAATGAAGCGCGCGCGCAAGGTGAGCGCCTCGGGCCACTGCCCGTCGTCTTCGGCCGACCAGATCGTGGAAAACCGGGCGAGTGCCGCGCCCATCGTCTCCGCCTTGCCGGGAAAGGTGCCGATCGAGTGATAGAGGAAGTAGGCCATGCGCGTAAGGTCCGGAAAGCGTTATGAAAAAGAGAAAGGCGGGCCGAGGGTGGCGTCACGCCGGGCACATGTCCTGCAGAAGCGCCTGGGTGGCCTCGATGTCCTTGACCATCAGGGCGGCCGCCGTCTTGCCGTCGCCCTTGCGGAAGCTGTCGATCATCTCGTAGTGATAGGTGGAATAGGGATGGATGGTTCCGGCGTCGATCTGCTGCTTCACCAGATCGGAGAGCATGCGCATATAAGGGCCGAAGCGCAGCCAGAGTGTCTCGATCATCTGCGGCAAGACTTCCGAGCCGGATTTCTCATAGATGGCGAAGTGGAATTCCTGGTTCTTGCGCAGCATCTCGTAGACCTGACCGTCGATGCCCAGCGCCTGGTGTTCGCGGGCCAGTTTCAGGCAGTGCTCGATCTCTTCGTCAGAAAGCCTCTCTGCCGCCAGTTCGGTCGCCAGCCCTTCCAGCGCCTTTCGCGCGCGGCAGAGATCGTCGAGACGCTCGCGGGAGACGGCGGGCACCCGGGCCGAACCGCTGCGGCCGATCTCCAGGCCCTTTTCGGCCGCCAGCCGCCGCAGCGCCTCGCGCACCGGCATGTGGCTGGTGCCGAATTCCGCGGCCAGCGATGCGATCGTCGTCACCTGGTCCGGTTCGAACTGGCCCCACATCAGCGCATGGCGCAGCTGTTCGTAGACGCCGTCCTGAACCGTGACCCTGGAAGAGACTTTCGACAGTCCTGTGTTGTGCATCTTTCCCATCTCGTTTCAGGTTTCGCTGCAATAAGCTTTGCGTGCCAAAGTATAGGGGAGCTCACCTTGTCTTGTGGTCTTCAAAGGGGCGAGTCAAGCCGAGTGCAGGGGATCAACGGGTCTTCTCCTTGCGGAACCTGACCTCCAGAATGCCGACGAGACGGACCAGCGGCAGGAGAAACACCAGATAGATGATCGCCGCCCCGATCAGGGGTGTCGGATTGGCGTGCAGTGCCTGGGCGTCCTGCGCTTCCTTCAGGAGTTCGGGCAGGGCGACGGTGGAGGCAAGGGCCGTGTCCTTGAACATCGAGACGCAATTGCTGGTGGTCGGCGGTATGACGATGCGGATCGCCTGCGGCAGCACGACCTTCCACAGCGCCACCGGAAAGGGCACGCCAAGCGCTGCCGCCGCCTCGAACTGGCCGGCCGGGACGCTTTCGATGCCGGAACGGAAGACTTCCGCCGAATAGGCCGCCATCACCAGCGAAAACGAGAGCACCGCCGAGGTCCAGGCGGAAAACCGGATCCCGACAAAGGGGAGCGCATAGTAGACGAGGATCAGCACCACCAGGACCGGCATGGCGCGGAAGACGTCGATATAGGCGACGGTCAGCAGCCGCAGCGGCTTTGGCGCGTAGAGCCTGACGACGCTGATGAGGAGGCCGCAGGAGACCCCGAACAGGATGGCGAGCAGGCCGAGCACCAGCGTGTTGACCAGACCGCGCATCAGGATAGGCAGGCTTGCCCAGAGCACATCGGTGTTGAAGAAGGTTTCCGTCAGGGTCATGGGCGCCGACTTTCGAGCGACAGGAGGGGGTGGAGCGCATCATGGGATGCGCTCCATAACGGGCGGGCAATCCTTACCGGATCGGCGCCGGGTTCACGCCTTGGGGATCGGCTGTTCGGTGACCGTCGACGAGCCCTCAGCCGGCGCGGAGCCGAACCACTTCTCGTGGATCTTGACCATCGTGCCGTCCTTCTTCATCGCGGTGATCGCGTCGTTCAGCTTGCCCAGCAGCGGGTGATCCTTGGCCATCATCAGGCCATACTGCTCGCCGGTCTTGATCCGGGCGGCAACGCTGAATCCCTTCATCTTGGTGAACAGGTATTCCATGCCGGGAATGTCGGATACGACAGCGTCGACGCGGCCGGCTCCCAGGTCGAGGAACATGTCCTGCTGGGCGTTATAGCCCTTCACGTCGGAAATGCCCTTGTCGGCCTGGTTGTCCTTGACCCATTTCTCGCCGGTCGAGCCGGAGAGGACGCCGACGACCTTGCCCTTGAGCGCGTCGACGCTTGCAATATCGCTGCCGTCCTTGGTGGCGACGCCCATGTCGGAATCGTAATAGGGCTGGGTGAAGGACTGCGACTGCAGCCGTTCCTTGGTGATGGTGATCGAGGAGATCGCGACATCGATGCGCTTGGAACTGGTGGCGGCAAACAGCGCCTGGAAGCCGTAATCGGCGATCTCCGGCGTCAGGCCGGCGCGCTTGGCGGCCTCGGTCGCGATGTCGACCTCGAAACCTTCGAAGGTGCCGCTCTCGTTCTTGAACTCAAACGGCGGATTGCTGGGATAGGCACCGATCTGCAGGCTATCGGCGGCCTTTGCGGAAAAGGCGCCGGCGGCAAGGCCAAGCATGGTTGCCATGATCAGGGTATTGCGGCGGGTCAGCATTATTGTTGGTCTCCCTCTGGTTGGTCCCCCATGCCGGGTTCGACATGGAGTCTGCCGGCGATCTTGCCGCCGTCATTTCCGTGACGCCCGGGAGACCATCTCAAGCGTGATGGTCCGGGCGCAATAGCGATCCGCTCAGCCCTTGCGCGCGGCGATGATCTCGGCCAGCGCCGCCTCGAAGCGGGCGATCTCCTCGACCTTGTTATAATGGACGAGCGAGACACGCACAGCGCCGCTTTCCATGGAAAGACCAAGCCGCTTCATCAGGCGGGGTGCGAACATGTGGCCGTCGCGCACGCCGATGCGGCGCTTGCCGAGCTCGGCGGAAAGAAGCTGCGGGCTCACGCCGGGGATGTTGAAACAGATGGTCGGCACGCGCTGGGACAACCTCGCCTCGTCCGAGATGCCGTAGATCGTCGCATCGTGGCGCTTCAGCACCGCGATCATTTCTGCGGCAAGCGTCAGCTCGTATGCGCGGATGGCGGCCATGGCGGCCGTCAGCGCCTCGCGACGGCTATGCTCTCCGGCCGGCAGGAAGCGTTCGCCGACACTTTCCAGGTAGCGGACGGCGGCATCCATGCCGGCGACATTCTCGTAAGGGAAGGTGCCGACCTCGATCTTGTAGGGGGGAACGTCGGGAATGAAATCTTCCTTGAAGGTCGGCAGGCGGCAGAGCGCGTCGTAGCGGCCCCAGAGGAAGCCCATATGCGGCGAGAAGTTCTTGTAGCCGGAGCAGACCAGATAATCGCAGTCCCAGGCCTGGACGTCGATCAGGCCGTGCGGACCGTAATGCACGCTGTCGAGGAAGACCTCGGCGCCCGCTGCATGGGCGATGCGGCCGACCGCTGCGACATCGACCATGGTGCCGATCGAGTGGGCGGTGACCGTGCAGGCGACCAGCCGCGTCTTTTCATTGACCAGGGGTTTGAGGTCTTCCGGGTCGAGCGTGCCATCCTCGCGCATGTGCCACCAGACAATCTTTGCGCCGTCCGCCTCCAGCGCGGTCCAGGTGGCGATATTCGCGTCATGGTCCATGTCGGTGACGACGATCTCGTTACGGGTCGACAGCATTTTCGAAATGCCGAGGCTGACGAGCCGGATGAAGGAGGTGGCGTTGAGGCCGAAGGAGATTTCGTCGGGGCGATAGGCATTGACGAGGGTGGCCACGCTCTCGCGCGCGGCGTCCAGATTCGCATCCACCTTCTGGCTGTGCTCGTAGCGGGCCATGCGCTGCACATTGGCGTCGATCAGGTGGTTGGTCACGGCATCGACCACCGTCTGGGGCACCTGCGCCCCGCCGGCATTCTCCAGGAAGATGAAATCGCCGGCCTTTTCAATGGCCGGAAACAGGGCGCGGATTTCATCGACGGGAAAGCTGTTGCGAAGGGTCTGGTGCTGCGGCGACGTCTGGAGGTTCATGTCGGATCCTGTAGGTCTTTGCCGCTGACCGTAGCCATGCGGGGCATGTGATTTCGTCAAGTTTTGATGATTTGATCACAAGATATTTGAGAGTTCAACTATCTCGCGCGGCAATTTCTGGTGCTTGGTGTGTCCGAAATTGCGCTCACCAGCGGTCACTCTGCGTGTCCTGAAAGGAACGCAGGTATATCCCATTGACATATCCCGATCCCAAGCCCATTTTTTGGATGTGCCTTAAGGGATCGCGGAAGGGGGCTTTCATGGAGCGTGGTGCAGTTTTTCGAAGCAATCGCAGCCAGGCCATCCGGCTGCCAAAAGCGGTTGCCATGCCCGATGATGTCACGCGTGTGGATATCGTCGCGGTCGGGCGTACCCGGGTGATAGCACCCGCCGGTGAAATCTGGGACAGTTGGTTCGAGGGGGCGGAGGCGACACCCGATTTCATGGATGAACGGGATCAGCCTGCCTTGCAGGAGCGCGAAGCGTTCTGATGCTGAAATACATGCTGGACACCAATATCTGCATTTTCACGATCAAGAACCGGCCGCAAAAGGTGCGCGAGGCCTTCAATCGCCACCAGGATCAGCTTTGCATCAGCTCCGTCAGCCTGATGGAGTTGATATACGGGGCAGAAAAATCGGCCAGTCCAGAACGCAATTTGGCTGTCGTAGAAGGCTTTGCGGCACGCCTTGAGGTCTTGCCCTATGACGACTTTGCCGCAAGCCATACAGGTCAGCTGCGGGCAGAGCTTGCCCGGAGCGGTACGCCCATCGGACCCTATGATCAGCTGATCGCAGGGCATGCGCGCTCCCGCGGGCTGGTCTTGGTGACAAATAACCGGCGCGAGTTTGATCGTGTGCCCGGTTTGCGTGTCGAGGATTGGTCAGTTTAGCCGCGTGTGCAGAGATCGCGACGGTCTCCGGGCGGCTGAAAAGCGGCGGGCCTATTCCGTCCGCTTTGTCTCGTCCCGGTCGCGCTCGTAGCCATGGACGCCGGGAACTGGCGGGAGCCAGCTCTCTCGGCGGACGGTCCAGAGTTCATAGGTCGGTGTGAACTGGCCCGAAGTATCGAGCGCGCCGAGATTGACTTCTACCTCGTCACCGGTCCGGCTGAACACCGACGAGCCGCAGCGCGGACAGAAGTGGCGCCCCTTGTAGGCTTGTGTCTCGCCCTCGACGGATACGGCGGTCTCGGGAAAGATCGCGGAGGCATGAAACGGCGCGCCATGATGCTTGCGGCAATCGAGGCAATGGCAGAGCCCGACGCGATAGGGCTTGCCGCTCGCCTCAAAACGCACGCTGCCACAAAGGCAACCGCCCACATGTCGCTCTTCCATGCTGATCCTCCCTACATTGGTGCATCAGCTTAGGCGCTCGCAATGAGGTGATCAAATGGCCGTAGCACCGGGTGGGGAGCTGCTGACACGTCCGGATAACGAGAAGGCGCCGGTTTCCCGACGCCTTCTCCCAATTCGCAAATGCAATCTACGGACCCTTACTGGATCTTGTCCTGCAGGGCGGTGACGTCGTCGGTGGTCATTTCGCCGGTGGTCTCGACCTTGCCGTCGGCGATCTTCCACAGGCGGAAGGGGCCGGTGATGTCGCCGAGCTTGTCGAAGGTGACCGGGCCGATGACGCCTTCGTAGCGGATCGGCTTGCCGTCCTTGATCAGGCCGAGCGCCTTTTCAAATTCCTCCTTGCCGGCATAGATCGGCTCGCCCTTGGGGTCGGTGACCTTGAAGATGGCGTCACGGATGTCCTCGGGCTTGTCGGAGCCTGCGGCCGCAATCGCAAGACCGACAATGGCGCCGGCGTCATAGGAGCGGTCGGCCGCCGGGTTGGACGGCTCGATGCCGCCGGAGAAGGTCTTGTAGTTGGCGTTGAAATATTCGGTCGACTTGGTCGGGCTGGTGCCGGACGAGGTGCCGTAGGCGTCGTTCAGATAGTCGGCGCCGACCGACTCGATGAAATCCGGGCTGTTCATCCCGTCGTTCAGCAGGAATTTCTGCGGGCCGCCCTGCGAGATCCAGGCGCGCGCGATGGTGGCGCCATCGACCGGATAGCTGACGAGATAGAGGCCGTCCGGCTCACCGCCCATGGCGGCCGTGACTTCTGACTGGTAGCTCGACTGCTTCTCGTTATAGGGCGTGTCGGAGACGATCTCGCCGCCGAGCGCCTTGTAGGCGCGGGAAAATTCCTGGACCATGTTGACGCCGAAGTCGTTGTTGACATGGATGATCGACAGCTTCTTGAAACCCTGGTCGATGGCGTATTTGGCCGCAGCGACACCCTGCAGCGCATCAGACGTGATGGTGCGGAAGAAGATGCCGTTGGTCTTGCCGTCGCGGCCAAGCGCCGTCAGCGTCGGCGAGGAGGAGGCAGGCGACACCTGGACGACTTTTGCGGGCGCCGTGACCGAGGTCAGGATCGGGATGGTGACGGAGGAGATGATGCCGCCGATGATCACAGGCACCTTCTTAACCTGCACGAGCTGGGTCGCGGCATCCACGGCGACATTGCCCTGGCTCTGGCTGTCACGGGTATCGGTGACGAGGTCGCAGCCGCGTACGCCGCCGGCCTCGTTGATGTCATGGAAGGCCATCTCGACCGATTTCGCACCGGCCTGGCCGTATTCGCCGGCCGGGCCGGTCAGTTCCATGACCATGCCGACGGTAATCTTGCAGTCGGCGGCGTTGGCGGCGCCGGCGGCCATGACGAGGCCGAGCGCGGTGGTGAGCAATGCAAGTGTCCTGTTCATTGACGTTCCCCTTTTTGGAATGGACTTTTCGATTGCAGGCCTGATTTCAGTCTCCCGGCGGCGTCCAGGTGCCGGCCGCCGGTGTCGCGGGCGAGGCGCGTCAGACGCGCCCGTCATTCAGATTGTAATGCATGATATTGCCGTGCCGGCCGCTGCGGTCGCGCTCCAGCGTGTAGACATCGCCCTCGAGCCCGGCGGATTGCGCGATCACCGCCTCGATCTCGGCCATGTCGGCCTTAGACAGCGCGATCTCCATGATTCTGGCATTGGCTTCGGCATGGGCGCGATTGCGCGCACCGACGATGACGGCGGCTACATGGGGCTGGCGCAGAACCCAGGCGCTGGCGATCGTCGCGATATCGGTCGCGTGACGGTCGGCGACCTGCCGCAGGACTGCAAGCAGCGACTGGAACAGGTCCCAACCGCCGAAATCGTCGATGATCAGCTTGTATTTAACGAGCGACCGGTTTTCGAGCGGCATCTCCGGTTCCGGCTGGTCGAGCCAGCGATCGGCGAGAAAGCCGCCGGCGACCGTACCGTAGCAGAGGAAGGAGAAATTCTTGTCTTCCGCAAGCGCTGCCAGCTGCTTGGCGGGGCGCTGGTCGAGCACCGAATATTGCAATTGTTGGCTGACCAGCGGAATGCCGCTGTCGATGATCCCGGCCAGGTGGTCGGTGTCGAAATTGGTGGTGCCGAGATTGCGCACCTTGCCGGCCTGCTGCAGCTCCTTCAGCCAGTGCATGGCCTCCAGATGGCCGGGCAGCGTGTAGTCCCACCAGTGGAACTGCACCAGATCGAGGCGGTCGGTCTTCAGCCGGCCGAGCGACTGGTCGACGATGCCACGAATATAGTCGCGGCTGATATTGGCAAGCACGTCGAGGTCGGGCACGAGCTTGGTGTGGACCTGCATGCGGGCGGCTTCCGCCGCGCCGCGCGTCTGTTTCAGATGCTGGCGCGCCGCGCCGATCAGGTCTTCCACGCCGGTATAGATGTCGGCGCAGTCATAGGTGGTGATGCCGAGATCGAAGGCGGCGACCAGATCCTGGACCGCCTGTTCGCGATCGATTTCGCCATGGCCGCCGGCCAGTTGCCAGCCGCCGCGAATGACCCGCGGAATGGTGTAGCCGGGCGCAAGTTCGAAGGTCTGGGTCGTCATGCGTCATCCTTTGCATCGGGGAGCGGCACCGCTGTCGTCTCGGCATGGCTGAAACGGCGGCGCTTCAGCCGGATGATCTTCAGCCGGCTGGCGCAATTGGGGTCGGGGCAGGCGATCTCGGCATCCGAGGTCATCCAGTCGTTCGGGTGGGTGTCGCGCTGCTTGGCGGCGAGCAGCGGCAGGACGGCGGCGATCGAATAGATCGAGAAGCCCTGGCCGTCGGGCAGATGCAGCATCTCGCCGCGCAGTTCGAAATGATCGCCCTCGCGCGCGCCGCAATAGATCGGCTTCCCCTTCGGGATCACCGCCTCGACGCGGAGATCGTAGAGTTCGAAGCTGTCGTCGGTCCCGCTCATGCGCCGCCCCGCGAGAAGACGACATCGCAGGCGCCGTTGCGGCGGATGGTGCCGCAGGCCTCGGCGAAATGGGCGATGTCTCCGGCCGGCACCCTGGCAACCACGCTGCCGGCAAGCCAGCCGATCGGAAACAGCATGCGGGCACCCGGGCCGTAGAACAGGCCGATGTCGAAGATCGGGTTCGGGCTGCCGCCCCACATGCGGGCCGGCACATAGGCCATGACGATGTCGCCCGGCTGTGGGTGGAGCGTGGCGTTTTCCGGCGGCAGGGGATGGGCATAACCGGCGCCGTCCAGATGGGCCGAGGGGATGGGGCAGGAGATTTCCGGGCCGGTCCACATCGCGTGCAGGCCGGGAACCGTGCGCTCGACCGCCAGGTATTCCCAGAGGAAGGCTGCATTGTCCGGCGCCTTGTCATAAAGCAGCGGGGCGGTCAGAGAGAGGCCGGACCGGGCCTCGCGGATCAGGATGGTGCGCTCGGTCATGCTTTGCTCGCAGTCTTTTCGTCGGATGTGAGGATCTGGTCGCGCAGAAACGCGAAGGGGCGGCTGATATCGGTCACCAGGGCTGCGCGGGCGGCCTGTGCGTCGCGGCCCTTCAGGGCATCGACCATGGCGCGGTGGTAAAAGCCGACATCCTCGGTGGCGCGGCCGTCGATAGCGCGGGAAAAGGCATAGGCGGCATAGCGCGTGCAGGGCCCGGATTGCAGCCACAGGCTTTCAATCATCGGCAGCAGCACGGAGGAACCGCTGCAGCGATAGATCTCGAAGTGGAATTTCTGGTTGAGCGTCGCCTCGCGGTCGAAATCGCTCGGTTCCTTCAGCCCGCGCACATCGTCCCATTCGGCAAGGATATCGCTAAGGCGCGCCAGATCCCGCGGCCCCATGGTGGCGCAGGCCAGCGCGATTGCCTCTCCCTCGATCAGGATACGGGTGCGCAACAGGTCTTCCAGCCGCGCAAGCGTGACCGGCGGCACGCGCACCGACCGGTTGGGCAGCGCCTCGAGCGCCTTTTCGCTGATCAGCCGCCCCAGCGCCTCGCGCACCGGCATGGTGCTGGTCATCATCGCATCGGCAAGGCCGCGAATGGTCAGAACCTGTTCCGGCTCGAACAGGCCGCAGATCAGCGCACGGCGCAACTCCTTGTAGACGCGTTCCTGCACGGTCTCCCGCTGGATCGGGGACAATTGCAGGGACTGCGTGCCGTCCGGCGGCTGGGCTTGCCAGTCTTGCATCCTCTCCCTCGCACTTTTCGGGTTGCGAGATATTTTAAACCTCAATAACGTGATCAAAACAAGTGTGATCACAGATCAAAAAACTGCAGCTCAAAAACGAGCGAGGGGAATGATGATTGCGGCAAGTGGCCCCTCGGGGCCGGAAACCGTGCTGTCCGTCAGCCATGCCAGCAAGCGTTATGGCGGGCTGGTGGCCGTCGATGATGTGTCCTTCAATCTCGCAAAGGGCGAGATTCTCGGCCTGATCGGGCCGAATGGGGCCGGCAAGACGACGATGTTCGATCTGGTGGCCGGCAGCCAGAAGCCGAGCTCGGGCCGGATTGCGGTCCATGGCCGCGATGTCTCGGGCCAGAGTGCCCACCGGCGCATCGCCCATGGTCTCGGCCGCACCTTCCAGATTCCAAGGCCGTTCCCGCAACTCAGCCTGATCGACAATGTCCTGCTGGCGCGCCAGAATCAGACCGGCGAGGGGGTGATTGCCAATTTCCTCAGCCCCCGGCGGGTCGCGGCCGAGGAGCGGGCGGCGGTCGAAAAGGCCCGCGCGCTTCTCGACTTCGTCCTGCTGTCGCGGCTGGAATCGGAGCCGGCAAAGGTGTTGTCGGGCGGACAGCGCAAGCTATTGGAACTGGCCCGCGTGATGATGGCCGACCCGGCGATCGTCCTGCTCGACGAACCGGCGGCCGGCGTCAATGCGACGCTTCTGGAGGTCATCATCGACCGCATCACGGAGATCAACCGGCGCGGCATCTCCTTCCTGCTGATCGAGCACAATATCGACATGGTCAGCCGGCTCTGCGGCCGGGTGCTGGTGATGGCGAGCGGCCAGCTGCTGTGCGAGGGCACGGCACAGCAGGTCGCCACCGACCCGCGGGTCATCGAAGCCTATCTGGGAGGTGCCGCATGACGCAGCCGGTACTTCTCGTCAAGGATCTGGTTGCCGGCTACGAGCCCGGCGTGCCGATCGTGCGCGGGGCCTTTATCCGGGTCGACAAAGGCGAGATTGTCGTCGTGCTGGGCCCGAATGGCGCCGGCAAATCCAGCTTCATCAAGGCAATCGCCGGTCTGGTGCCGGTCAGCGGCGGAACCGTGCATCTCGACGGCGACGACATCACCACCGTGCCCGCCCACCAGATGGTGCGCCGCGGGCTCGCCTTCGTGCCGCAGACGGAAAACATCTTCCCGCTGATGAGCATCGAGGACAATCTGAAGGTGGCGGCCGCCATCCTGCCGAAGAAGGAGATCCCGGCCAGGATCGCGGAGATGTATGCGGTCTTTCCCGATCTTGCCGAGCGCCGCCGCACGGCGGCCGGCAATCTTTCGGGCGGGCAGCGCCAGATGCTGGCGGTGGCGCGCGCGCTGATCGTGCGCCCGACGCTGCTGGTGCTCGACGAGCCCTCGGCCGGCCTGTCGCCGAAATTCGTCTCGATGGTCTTCGACATGCTGTCGCGCATCCGTGGCCACGGCATGACCATCCTGCTGGTCGAGCAGAATGCAAGGGCAGCCCTTGCGATCGGCGACCGCGCCTATGTGCTGGTCGAGGGGAAGGACGAGCACGAGGGTATCGCCTCCGCGCTCTGGAACGATCCGGTGGTCGCCGAACTCTATCTCGGCCAGCGCGCCAAAAAGTCCGACGGGAGTGCCCCATGAACCCGCAATTCATCGTCGATGGCGCGCTCACCGGCGCGATGATCGGGCTTGGCGCCATCGGCGTGACGCTCACCTATTCGATCCTGCGCTTTTCCAACTTCTCCCATGGCGACCTGATGGCCTGGGGCGCCTATGCGACGCTGACGGTGCTTGGCCTCATCGGTGCGCTGTTCGGCAAGGTCGCGCCGCTGAAGCCGCTTTCCTTCGGCTGGCCGCTGATCGTTTCGCTGCTGATCGCCATGGTCTTGATCGGACTGATGGCGATCGCCCTCGACAAGGTGCTGTTTTCCAGGCTGCGGGCCAAAGGGCAGATGATCATCGTCGTCATGGCAAGCTTCGGGGCCTCGATGGCGCTGCGCAATTTCCTCGAATTTCTCTTCACCTCCAGGCCCGCCTATTTCAGCCGGGCAATCCAGATCGCCATGCCGATCGGGTTTGGCATTCGTATCACACCCGACCAGATCGCCCTTCTGATCCTCACCGTCATTTTGGTGACGGCCGTGCATCTGATGATGACCCGCACCCAGTCCGGCCGCGCCATGCGGGCCGTCAGCCAGAACCCTGCCTTGGCCAAGGTTGTCGGCATCGATGTCCGGAGCGTCGTCCGTATCACCTGGATGACCGGCGGGGCGCTCGCCTGCGTCGCCGGCGTGATGATCGGCATTCTCGTGCAGATCCGCCCGCTGATGGGCTTCGACATGCTGTTGCCGATGTTTGCGGCCGCGATCCTCGGGGGCATCGGCAGCGTTCCGGGCGCGGTGCTCGGCGGGCTGATCATCGGTATCAGCGAGGCCGCGGCTGTCCAGCTGATCGGCGCGGAATGGCGCGCCGCGGTCTCCTTCGTCATCCTGATGGCGGTGCTGCTCGTTCGTCCGATCGGCCTTTTCGGAGTGAAGGAACGATGATCGATCTTCTCGGCTACGGCGCCTTCTTCCTGACGACGGCGCTGATCTTTTCGCTGATCACGCTCGGCCTCAACCTGCAATGGGGGCTGACGGGCCTCTTCAATGTCGGCGTTGCCGGCTTTGTCGCGATCGGCGCCTATACCTCGGCAATCCTGACGACGCCGGACGATGCAGCCCGCTTCGGCGGCTTCGACTGGCCGATCCTGGCCGGCTGGCTTGCCGCCATGGTGACGGCCGGCATTGCCGCGGCAATCACCGGCATCGCTACCCTGAGGCTGCGCGCCGACTATCTGGCGATCACCACCTTCGGCGTCGCGGTCGTCGTCCAGCTCGTGGCGCTCAACACCCAGAGCCTGACCGGTGGCCCTTTCGGTGTCGGTTTCATCCCGCGCCCCTTCGGGGAACTCGCCTCCACGCCGTTCTGGTTCAACCTTACCATGCTCGGCACGGTGGTGGTGGTGGTGGTGCTTGCCTATCTGGGGCTCGAGCATCTGTCGAAAAGCCCCTGGGGCCGGGTGTTGCGGGCGCTGCGCGAGGACGAGACGGCCGCCGTCTCGCTCGGTAAGAGCGCCCGTTTCTACCGCGTCCAGGCCTTCGCCATCGGCGGTGCGGTGATGGGGCTTGCCGGCGCCGTGCAGGCGCATTTCATCGGCTTCATCGCGCCCGACAACTACCTGCCGACGCTCACCTTCCAGGTCTGGGTGATGCTGATCGTCGGCGGCTCGGGCAGCAATCGCGGCGCGCTGCTCGGCAGCATCCTCGTCTGGGCGATCTGGGCCGGATCCGGCGCGGTTCTCTCGGTCTTCGTGCCGACAGACCAGCAGGCCCGCGCCGCCTCCCTGCAGATCGTCGCCATCGGCGTCATGCTCTGCGTCATTCTGCTCGTGCGCCCGCAGGGGATATTGGGCGAGAGGATTAGGCGCAGACGAACGGCAGGCGCGGCGGTGGCGGAAAGCAAGGCGGGAGGCTGAGGCGGGAGCGCTCGTGGCGGGGTAAATCGATGGTGGAGGGCATGGCCACCCCCCTCTGTCCTGCCGGACATCTCCCCCTCAAGGGGGGAGATCACCGTGTTGCGAGGCTCCACGCCACCGCATGTGGCGGGAGATGGCGCGCATGTTTACAGATGTGGCAGTCACATCGGCTGCGGCAAGCGAGGCATTGGCGGTAAAAACGTTCGGTCGATCCCAGCTGATCTCCCCCCTTGAGGGGGAGATGCCCGGCAGGGCAGAGGGGGGTGAGCGGGACTCTCGACGCCAGACGTTAATCCCTCACCCCTTCGCCTTCTCCGCGCTGATCGAATCGCGCACCACGCCATAGGAACGCCCCCAAGCGTCGGTCATGTCGCAGCGGATGTCCCAGAGGTCGGGGAAAAAGCGATGCCGGGCGCCGGCCTGCAGCAGGTCGACGGGGCGACCTTTCAGCGATTTCGAGCCGAGCCCGATCGAGCGGTGGATCAGGTAGACATGGTGGGCGCGGAATTTCTGGAACAGTTCGTCGAACTCGACCAGGGCTTCCGCCACCACATAGCTGTCGCCGTGATCATATTTGCCGTCATAGACATCCGCCACCGTCAGCCCGCGGCCGTCGAGATACTGCGCCTTGAACATCTGCCAGATATCCGGCGGCAGGCGCAGGAGCAGCTTGAAGCCCGGCGATTCCTGTCCCGATCCATTGCCGAGCTGCAGACGGATCTCCTGGTATTCCTTCGGCGACATGGTTTCCAGCACGTCGAGCTGCGCCGTCATCAGCCGCATCAGGCGGTGCACCCGCCCCATCAGCGTCACCACGCGGTTTGTGTCCTGCTGTTCCATGTGGTCCATCACCTCGACCAGGGTATAAGCGATCAGCTTCATCCACAGTTCCTCGACCTGGTGGACGATCTGGAACTGCAGCTCGTCGGCATTGGCCATCTCCGAAAGCGCCTTCTGGCAGGTCAGCAACTGCTCGACGTTCAGGTAGACGCCGTAGTCGAGCATGACGGGCTTTTCGATGCGGTCGTGATACGGCAGCTTGTCCATGGTCTCAGCATTCCCTTCTGGCGGCCTTCCAGGCCCTTGGCTCTTCGGAAAGCTTAGCGTGCTGCCGGGCGAACATTGTTTCGGACCTTGCGCCTGCCGCAAAATCTTCAGTACGTTATTCTCGCCAGAGGACCAATCGAGGAATGATGACCCATGAATAGCGTCGATCGCAAGATCATCCGGCTTCTCGAAACCGATGCCCGGATCTCCTTTGCCGAGCTGGCCGAGGCGGTCGGGCTGTCGAAGACGCCGTGCTGGAACCGGGTGAAGGCGCTCGAGGCGGCGGGCCTGATCCGCGGCTATTTCGCCGCCATCGATCCGGTGAAACTCGGTTTCGGCGTCGAGGCGCTGGTGCAGGTGACCATCGACCCGGAACGGTTCGAGGCCTTCGAGCGCGGGGTAAGGGCACACCCGTTGGTACGCCGGGCGCATGCGACGACCGGCGAGGCGGATTACCTGCTGCATATCATGGCCGCCGACATGGGCGCGCTCGACACGCTGCTGCGGCTGGAGATCAGCCAGTTGGCCGGTGTGCGCCGCACGGTGACGGCGATGATCACGCGCGAGATCAAGGCGGAAAACTCGATGGCCGACGCGCACCAGCACGCCGGGCTCTGATCCTGCGCCAGAAGTTCGTGACCTCGTAAAAAGCGGTTTGACAAACCGGCGCCAAGATATTTTAAATTTAAACTATCTTGGCGCTGTGCCGTCGTTCGTGGAGGGGCGATGGCGGTTTTGCGCGCCGCGACCAGCGAGGCGATCTGATGACGAACCCGGCCAGCCCCCATGAACTCCTCACCCGGCAGGCGGCGCGCTCTGGCGAGAAACCGCTGCTGATCCTGCCGCAGAAGGTGGCGGATCTCTGGGACCTGGGGCAGAGCGCGTGGAGCTACCGGCAGGCGCTTGATGCGGTCGAAACGCTCGCCGGACGCTATCGAAAAGCCGGCTATAGCCTTGGTCACCGGGTGGCGCTGCTCTTGGAAAACCGGCCGGACCACTTCTTCCACTGGCTGGCGCTCAACAGTCTCGGGGTCTCGATCGTGCCGGTCAATCCGGACTACAAGGCCGACGAACTACATTATCTTCTGGAGCACAGCGAGAGCGCGGCCCTGGTTGCGGTCGAGAGCCGGCACGGCCATGTGCGGGATGTCGCGGCGGGTCTCGGCGTGCCGTTGGTGGGCCCCGATCTCGACGACCTTCCACAGGTCGCAGCCGCGGGCGACACTCTGACTGGCCCGCTTGCCGGCGAGACGCTGGGCCGGGAATGCGCGGTGATCTACACCTCCGGTACGACGGGCCGTCCGAAGGGGTGCCTGCTGTCGAACGCCTATTTCCTCGCCTGGGGTGAGTGGTACACCGCCCAGACCGGCGCGATCAGCCTGAGGGAAGGCGTCGAGCGGCTGATGACGCCGCTACCGACCTTTCACGTCAACGCCATGGGTAATTCCTTCATGGGCATGCTCGCCTGCGGCGGCGCGCAGGTGATCATCGACCGCTTTCACCCGCGCGATTGGTGGGAGAGTGCAGCGGAGACCGGCGCCACCTGCTTCCATTATCTCGGCGTCATGCCGGCCATCCTTCTGGAAATCCCGCCCTCCGATCTCGATCGGGCGCACGGGCTCCGCTTCGGTCTGGGCGGCGGCGTGCATCCCGATCATCACGGCGTCTTCGAGGCGCGCTTCGGCGTGCCGCTGCTGGAGGGCTGGGCGATGACCGAAGGGGGAGGGGCGGCGCTTCTCTGTGCCGCCGACGAGCCCCGGCATGTTGGGCAACGCTGTCTCGGCCGCTGGAGCAGGCCCGGTCCAGGCATAGACATCCGCATCGTCGACGATGAGGGCCGTGACTGCGAAGACGGCACGCCCGGCGAATTCCTGGTGCGGGCGGCAGGCGACGACTCGCGCCGGGCCATGTTTTCCGGCTACCTGAAGAACGAGACTGCCACGAGAGAGGTCTGGAAGGACGGCTATCTCAACACCGGCGACATCATGCGGCGCGACGCGGACGGTTCGCTCTATTTCGTCGACCGGAAGAAGAACATCATCCGCCGCTCGGGCGAGAATATCGCGGCCGTCGAGGTGGAGGGGGCGATCGCAGCTCATGCCGACGTCGGACAGGTGGCGGCCGTCGCCGTTCTCGAACCCTTGCGCGGCGAGGAGGTTCTGGCCGTCGTTGTGCCGCGCAGCGGTGTCGAACCGGGTGCCGAACTCGCCCGCGCCCTCTTCGATCATGCCGCCGCCCGGCTCACCTATTACAAGGTGCCCGGCTACGTCGTTTTCCTCGATGCGCTGCCGACGACTTCAACCCAGAAGGTTCGCAAGCAGGATCTGGGCGTGGTCGCCACAGACCCGATGGCTGCGCGCCATAGCTTTGATTTTCGCGAACACAAGCAGCGGCTGCGTTTGAAAGGGTGATACGCCGCGCTTATCGAGACGGAAAGGAGATCGTCAGGGGCACATGAGGCCACTGTGGGGCCAGCCGAGCATATTCCTAACTATCTGACAATATTGCGAAACACGGAACCTCCAAAGCTCCAAGCAAAAAAATACCGATATATTTTAAGTTTAAACTTGTTTTTTGGCCGTGCTGCATGTTGAATTTGATTGCCGGCAAAAATGCCGGCCCGCCGAGGAGCGGGCTCGCAGGCCTCGAGCGGAGCGAACAAGAAGTCAGGAGCATCCTTCCGGGATGACATCTGGCCAGGTCAAACCGTTTCAGAGGAACCTTCACATGCGCTTTCTCAAGGCTCTCGCCTTAGCTTCCCTTCTCAGCGGCGTCGTAGTCTCGGCGAAAGCCGAAGACGTGATCAACGCCGTCCACTTCACACCGGCCCAGAACGGCTATGCCCAAAGCTTCCTGAAGTTCGTCAAACTGGTGAACGAGAAGGGCAAGGGCGTGGTGCGCATCGACGTGCGCGGCGGTCCGGAAGTCATTCCCTATCCGCAGCTCGGCACGGCCCAGAAATCCGGCCTGATCGACATGCTGAACGCACCGGCCGGCGCCTATCTGGAAATGGTGCCGGAGGGTGAGGTGTTCTCCGCCTCGACCATCAAGCCCTGGGACGCCCGGGCCAATGGCGGCTGGGATTTCGTCAACGGCATCTACGAAAAGAAGGGCAATGCCCATCTGCTCGCCCATATCGATGCCGGAACCGGCTTTCACATGTTCACCGTCAACAAGCCGGAGATGACCGAGGACGGCGCCATCGACTTCACCAAGCTGAAGATCCGCGCCTCGCCGCTCTACCGTCAGTTCTTCGAAGCGCTGGGCGCCTCGGTGATCGTGCAGAACGCGACCGACGTCTACACCTCGCTGGAGCGCGGCGTGATCAACGCCAATGCCTATCCGGTGATGGGCTATGCCTCGTTCGGCTGGGACAAGTTTACCAAATACCGCATCGATCCCTCCTTCTTCCAGGTCGACGTGCTCGTCTCGATGAACAAGAAGAAGTGGGACTCGCTCTCCGACGAATCGAAGAAGATCCTGAACGAGGTCTCCGTCGAATACGAGAAGCAGAGCTACGAGGCCAACCTCAAGGAAACCGACCGTCTCGCCAAGGAGATGATCGACAATGGCCAGCAGGTGGTCGAAATGACGGGAGAGGGCCGTGACAAGTTCCTGGCAACGGCGGCCAAGGCCAGCTGGGACCGCATGACCGAACGCGATCCGACCAATATCGAGACGCTGCACAAATACTTCCCCTGATCCTTGAAGGCGGGCCGGCCGGACAGGCCGGCCCGCGGTCTTGCGGCGGACGTCTGACGGCGTTCCCATTCGGCAATGCCTGTCAAACGGCAGGCTTGCGTGCACTGTTTTGGTCAAGGTCCATGCCATGAAATTCCTCTTCGATCTCACCGGCAGGCTGAGCCAGGCGCTGGCCGCGCTGGCAAAGTTGTTGATCGGTGCGATGATCCTCATCGTGATCGCCGACGTCGTCATCCGAAACCTCGACCTGAAGCCCATCTCCTGGGGCGTGTCGGTGTCGGAATATATCCTTCTCTATGTGACCTTCCTGCCGATGCCCTGGCTGGTGCACAACAAGGGCCATGTCTTCGTCGAGTTCCTGCGCAACCTGTTGCCGCCGGGCGGCCGGGCGGTGCTCGAAAAGGTGGTCTATCTCGTCTGCGTCGCTCTCTGTCTCGTCCTCGGCTTCATCGCCGTCACATCGCTGATCGGCACGGCCGCCAGCGGGGAATACGAGACCCGCAGCTTCGACATGCCGAAATGGGCGGTCTTCCTGCCGATGGCGATCGGCTTCTTCGTCTCGGCGATCGAGTGGCTGCGCTATCTCATGGGCCACGCCTCGCTCTACGATCTCGACCCGCTCGAGATGGAAGGACTGTGATCATGATGACCTGGTTCTTCCCCTTCGCCTTTCTGGTCGGCGCCATTCTCGTCTTCATGGGGCTCGGCCTGCCGGTCGCCTTTGCGTTCTTCGTCACCAACATCCTCGGCATGTATCTGTTCTTCGGCGGCACGACCGGCGTCATCCAGATGGTCGCCAATTTCTCCGACGCCGTCTCGACCTATGCGCTGGCGCCGCTGCCGATGTTCCTCGTCATGGGCAGCCTCTATTTCCGCTCCGGTCTCGGCGAGCGGGTGATCTACGCGCTGGATCTGGCGATCGGCAATCTGAAGGGCCGGCTCTCCTATGTCGTGCTGGCCGCCGGCGCGGTCTTTGCGGCACTCTCCGGTTCGTCGCTTGCCAATGCCGGCATGATGGGCTCGCTGATGGCGCCGGAAATGCTGAAGCGCAATTACAAACCGCATATGGCTTTCGGCCCGATTCTCGGCGCCGGCAGCCTCGCGGTCGTCATTCCTCCGTCCTCGCTCGGCGTGCTCCTGGGCTCGCTGGCGCAGATCGATGTCGGCGCACTGCTGATCGCCGGCGTGGTCCCCGGTCTCGTGCTCTTTGTGATGTACTGCGCGCTGATCTTCGTGCAGACGACGATCGACCCTGAGGCCGCCCCGCAATACGAGGTCGTCCAGACCTCGGGCATGGTCAAGCTGAAGGCGGTGCTGTTCAACATCATCCCGATGAGCGTGCTGGTGTTCATGGTGGTCGGTACCATCATTCTCGGCATCGCCACGCCGACGGAATCGGCAGCACTCGGCTGTGCCGGCGTCGCGGCCCTGCTGATCGTCTACCGCAAGTTCTCCTGGGCGGTCGTTTGGAAGTCGCTGGACGACGCGGTCAAGGTCACCGGCATGACCTTCCTGATCATCTCGGCGTCTACCACCTTCTCCCAGGTCTTCGCCTTCTCCGGTGCCTCCAACGGCTTCATCCAGTTCATCACCGGCTTCGACATGGGCCCCTACGGTATCCTCCTGATGATGATCGTGGTGATCCTGGTGCTCGGCATGTTCATGGACCAGGTGTCGATGATGCTGATCACCCTGCCGCTGTTCATGCCGATCGCCGCGCAATACGGCTTCGAGAATGTCTGGTTCGGCCTGCTGCTGCTGCTCGCCTACGAGGTCGGCTTCACCACGCCGCCCTTCGGCATGCTGCTCTTCGTCATGTTGGGCGTGGCGCCGAAGGGCACCTCGCTGAAGACCATGGCGCTTGCAGCCGCCCCCTATATCGGTCTGACCCTGTTCACGATCCTGCTGATCGTGATCTTCCCGCAGCTGGCGCTCTTCCTGCCAAGCCTGATCCAGCGATGAAGGAGAGGCCATGTTTGCCTATATCGTCTTCTACGGGAACCAGAACGGCACTACGCTTGCGGCGGGTCCCGACGATCTGGCCCAGCTGCGCGACATCATTGCCCGCACGCCGGGCCTGTCGTCCGGGCTGATCTTCACGCCGGAGACGGCGGAAGACCTGTTCAATCATGACGGCGCCTCGCCGCCGCTTGGCGTTCAGCTGCATTTCGAGACGCTGGACGAACTGGAGACGGCAGTGGGACCTACGGGCCACCTGCAGGCACTGTCGTCTCCGGGCGTCCTGTCGGGGCTGAAGGGTGCGAAAGTCACGCAGCAGGCCATGGTGGTGCGGCCCTATCCGGTCGACGATCCGATGCTGCGCACGTCCGAAGGAGCCTTGCCCTGCTCCTATGTCGTCCACTATCCGGGACCGGCCGAGGACATCAACGCCTGGCTCAGCCATTATATCGCCGGGCATCCTCCGATCATGCGAAAGTTCCCCGCGATACGCTCGATCGAGATCCTCAGCCGCGTCGACTGGTGCGGCGGCATTGACGCCGAACGCGTCGCCCATATCCAGCGCAATCGCATCGTCTTCGACAGTGCGGCGGCGCTGGAAGCGGCGCTGCAGTCGCCGGTGCGCCATGAAATGCGGGCCGATTTCCACACCTTCCCGCCCTTCGAGGGCGGAAATTTCCACTACCCGATGGCAACCGAGACGGTCCTGCCGGCCGGCTGAGGCCGGCAGGCAGGGATCTTTCAGGTTTCAGATCTCGAGGATCAGGCGGCCGCGGGTGACCCGGCCGTCTTCCATCATCCGCTGCGCTTCGGCCGCCCTTTCGAGCGGCAGGACATCTGCGATCTGCGGGCGGATCACGCCGTCGGCTGACAGCGCCATGATGGACGAGACGGCGCCTGCATTGTCGCTGATCATCGCACGGGTCACGGTGACGCCGAACACCGCGCCGCGATCGGCAATCGGCAGGGCGGTCAGCCAGACCAGATGGCCGCCGGGCTTCAGTACCCGGTAGGAGCGGTCATGCACCTCGCCGCCCATCAGGTCGAAGACGACGTCCTGCTGTTGCAGTTCGGTGAAATCCTCACGGTCATAGGCAATCGCCTTGCCGGCACCGAGCGAGCGCACGTAGTCGACATTGGTCGAGCGGCAGGTGGCGGTCACCTCGGCGCCAAGATGGCGGCAGAGCTGGACAAGGATGCCGCCGACAGCGCCGGAACCGCCATGCACGAGAACCTTCTGGCCCGGCTTCACGTCGGCGGTGACGACGGCCGAGATCCAGGCCGACAGGCCGGCATTGATGATCGCGGCACCCTGCTGCATCGACAGCGCGTCGGGCAGGAGCACGACCAGCGCCTCGGCGCTTGCGATCCTCTGCGCATAAGTGCCGGCCGACGGCATGGGCGGCGCCATGACGCAGACCCGGTCGCCCGGCTTGAACCGCGTTACCCCTTCGCCGCAACCGACGACCGTTCCCGTGCCGTCACGGCCGGGGATCTTCGGAAAGTGCGGGGTGAAATGCGCCGAAAGCTCGCCGGCCCTGAGCTTCCAGTCGAGCGGTGCGACACTTGCCGCTTCCAGTGCCACGAGCACCTCGCCTTCGGCCGGTTCCGGATCGGGCAGGTCGCCGAACTGCAGCACGTCCGGCCCGCCATAGGACTCGTAGAAGCAGGCCCTCATCGGCTCAGTCCTTCAGGTTGACGGGGTAAACAGGCTTTTCACCCTTCAGCACGGCGGTGACGTCGGCAAAGACCTTGGAGCGCACCTCGGCATAGGACTGAGTGGAATAATGAGCGGCATGCGGCGACAGCAGAAGGTTGTCGATCGCCAGCAGCGGATTGTCCGGCTTTGGCGGTTCGTCGGCCAGCGTATCAAGACCTGCTGCCGACAACCTGCCGCTTTTCAGCGCTTCCGCCAGGGCAGCCTCATCGATCAGCCCGCCGCGCGAGACATTGATCAGCACAGCACCCGGTTTCATCCGGGCAATCCGCTCGGCCGAGACGATGTTCTTCGTCTCCTCGGTAAAGGGGATATGCAGCGAGACGATATCGGCGGTCGCAAACAGCGTGTCGAGATCGACGGCGCGGGCGCCCGCAGCCTCGACCCGCTCTGCCGGCAGGAAGGGATCATAGGCGATGATCTGGTAGCCGAAGGCGGACGCCTTCTTCGCCGTCAGCCGGCCGATCTGGCCGAAGCCGATCAGGCCGAGCGTCTGGCGATCGGGCCGCGTTATGCCGTCGCCATCGGCAAGCGCTTTCCAGCGGCCGCCGCGCACGGCGGTGTCGAACAGCTTCAGCCGGCGCTGTAGGGCAAGGATCATCGCCAGCGCGTGGGTCGAGACTTCGTCGATATTGCTGTCGGGCACATAGGTCACCTGCACGCCGGCCTTGGTGCAGGCCTCGACATCGATGGTGTCCAGCCCGACGCCGAAGCGGCCGATGACCTTGAGTTTCGGCAGGGCGGCCAGCACGCGCGCGGTGATCGGTTCGCGCAGCACCATCAGCGCGTCGGCATCCTGGCATTCGGCGATCAGTTCGTCTTCGGTAAGCAGCGTCTTTTCGAGGAAGGTGACGTCCATGCCCTCGAGATAGGCGCGCTGCTCGTCCTCGACGGTCAGCATGCCGTCGGTCTTGATGATGGTCATCGTCATGGCGGGGCCTTTCCTATTCTGCAGCGCGTGCGGCGGCGATGCCGGCAGCGAGGCTGGCGCCGAGGAACATCGTGTCGGAGGCCAGCATGTAGAAACTGATGCCGGCCTTCGACCATTTGCCCACGTCATCGGCCGAAGGGCGGAAGATGCCGACGGCCTTGCCGGCGGCACGCGCGGTGCTGGTGATTGTCTCGATCGCCGCATTCAGCTTGTCGGCGCCGGCCGGTCCCATGGCATCGATCGAGACGGAGAGATCGCCGGGGCCGATGAAGATCACGTCGACACCCTCGACCTTGACGATTTCGTCGATATTGGCGAGCCCTTCTGCGGTCTCCACCTGAATGGCCAGCACCAGCGTTTCATTGGCCGATTTCAGGTAGTCGGGAATGCGGTAGCCATAGGCGGCCGCGCGGCCCGGGCCGACGCCGCGCTCGCCGACCGGCGGGTAGCGGGTGGCCATGACGGCGGCCTTCGCCTGCGCGGCAGTCGAGATGCGCGGCACCAGAACGCCGGCGGCCCCTGCATCCAGAACCGAGGCAATCCATTCCGGCGTATGGCCGGGCACGCGCACCATGGCGGGCACCTGGTGCACGTCGGCGGCGCGGATCAGGTCCTCGATCCGCTCGCGACCGATCTGCGAATGCTCCCAGTCGATGCAGAGAAAATCGAGGCCGGCTGCCGCCGTGACCTCGATCGCCACCGGATGCGGGATCGCCGCGAATGTCCCGACAACGTGCTTGAATTCAATGCATTTTTGACGAAAGCCGGTCATGGGGAATCCTCAAGGTTGTTGGCGGGCGTGATGAAGGCGGGGCGCGGCTCTGCGTCGCCGGTCGAGAAATTTTAAGCATAAAATATATTGCGCTGGCAAGCCGGTTCGACAATGCAGCCCTTCGGCCCGTCCGCGCATCAGGCGCGATCGGGCAATAGCGCGATGAAGCGTTCGAGCGGAGGGCTCGATAGGCTGCGGGCATGGACGAGACAGAGATCGAGGCCGACATCGAGGTCCTCGACCGGCCGGAAGGCGATGCCGTCGGGCGGGCGCCAGCGCTGGCAGGAATTGACGAAGGCAAGCCCCGCCCCGGCATGTACCAGCGCCAGCATGTCGGCCTCGGAATGCATCTGCGCGACCTCTTGCCCGGCAAAACCGGCTGTTGCCAGCGCGCCGGCCAGATCGTCGAAATAGCGCGGGCTTTCGGCGCGCTGAAAACCGATGAATGCGCGGCCCGCAAGGTCGGCCAGACGGATCGACGCCGCTGCGGCGAGCGGATCGTCTGCCGGCAGCGCGAGCATGACCGGGTGGCGCTCAAGCGGGATGGATATAAGGCCGGGATCCTCGGGCGGATTGTAGAGAATGCCGCCGTCGAGCCGCTGTTCGCGCAAGGCCTGCAACTGCGCCCCCGATGACAGCGAGGAAAGCGCAAGCGCCACCCCCGGCACCTCGGCGCGGAAGCTGCGGATCGCATCCGGCACGATGCCATGCCATGCCGCCACCTCGATGAAGCCGAGGCGCAGCGTGCCGGCGGTTCCGGCCGCAGCCGCTCTGGTTTCGGTCACCGCCCGGTCAAGCGCGCCGGCCAGTTGGCGGCAGTGACCGAGCAGCACATGGCCCGCCGCCGTCAGCCGGACGCCGCGCGGCAGACGCTCGAACAATGCGAGGCCGAGCTCGTCTTCCAGCAGCCGGACCTGCCGGCTGAGCGCCGGCTGGGCGATGCCAAGCCTTGCCGAAGCGCGGCCGAAATGCTCGGCCTCGGCAATCGCCCTGAAATAGTGAAGTTGTCTCAGTTCCATGCCAATCGATAGCAGTTTGCGATCGGTTTGCCAGCGAAATTGAATTGGAAATGCCGGCTTGCGGCAAGATAGTTTATGTTTAAAGTAAATCCGGAAAGGGGAACTGCATTGGCTCCATCGTCACCCTACAGCGCCTTGCGGCAGAAGGCTCTGGCCCGACCGGACCTGCCGTTGCTGCTGGCGCCGGCAAGTGCGGCGCTGCCTTATGCGCCGGACGGTTTCCGCTTCAGCTATGGCGCGATCCACGATGCCTGTCTTGCCCTTCGCGACCGCTTCGCCGCTGCCGGCTACACGGCCGGCGACCGCGTGGCGCTGCTTTTGGAAAACCGCCCGGAGTTTTTCGTTCACTGGCTGGCGTTGAACGCCCTCGGCGTCTCGATCGTGCCGATCAATCCCGACATGCGCGCCGAGGAACTGCGCTTCCAGCTCGAGGTGTCCGGGGCGCGTCTCGTGGTGGCACTGGCCGAGCACGACGCGCTGGTTACGGGCGGCCTGACCGCAGATGCCGTGGCGGTCCATCCGGGCGATCCCCTGCCACAGGCGGCGCCGCAAATGCTGGCCGGGACGACGGCCGGCGATCCGGATTGCGAATGCGCGCTTCTCTTTACCTCCGGCAGCAGCGGCAAGCCCAAGGCCTGCATCCTCTCCAACCGCTATTTCATGACGCTTGCCGACTGGTACGTCACCCAGGGCGGCATTGCCGAAATGGGCGAGGACTGCGAGATCGCGCTGACGCCGCTTCCCTTCTTCCACATGAACGCGCTCGGCTGCACGGCCGTTGGCATGATGGTCAAGGGCGGCGCAATCGTTCCGCTCGACCGCTTTTCCGCCCGGCGCTGGTGGGCAACTGTCGCCGACAGTGGCGCCACCATCGTCCATTGCCTCGGCGTCATCCCGGCGATCCTGCTGCAATTGCCCGAGGATCCGGCCGAGCGTCTTCACAAGGCCCGTTTCGCGCTCGGACCCGGCGTCGATGCCCGCCACAAGCAGGTGTTCGAGGCCCGCTATGGCCTGCCGATCGTGGAAGCCTGGGCGATGACGGAGACCGGTGGCGCGGCCGTCACCACGACAGCACGCGACGATTACGAGGCCGGCCGGCGATGCATCGGCCGTGCCCGTGACAGCATGGACTACCGGATCGTCGATGATGCCGGCCAGGACGTGCCGCTCGGCGAACCCGGCGAGCTTCTGGTCCGTGCGAAGGGCGACGATCCGCGCCGGGGTTTCTTCTCCGGCTATCTCGGCGATCCCACGGCCACCGAAGAGGCCTGGGCCGGTGGCTGGTTCCACACCGGCGATCTGGTCCATGGCGATCAGGGCGGGCTTCTCTATTTCTTCGACCGCAAGAAGAGTGTCGTGCGCCGCTCCGGCGAGAACATCGCCGTGCTGGAGGTCGAGGCGGTGCTCAACCGCGATCCGGCGATCGAGGCGGTCGCCGTGGCTCCGGCGCCGGATGACCTGCGCGGCGAGGAGGTGTTCGCCTTCGTCGTGCTTTCCGGCGAGGCGAGAACCAGGGATCGCGACACGCTTGCCGGTGAAATCCTGCAGCAGGCGGCGCAGTCGCTCTCCTATCACAAGCTTCCGGGCTACATCGCCTTTATCGATGCACTGCCGGTCGGCTCTACCCAGAAGCTGCAACGTGGCGTGCTGAAATCCGAGGCCGCGCGGCTGCTGACGGAGGGCGGCATGCTCGACCTGCGGCAAGATAAGGCGGCGATCCGCAAGGCGGACAAGCCGGCAGCAGCCGGGGGCTGACGCTACCATGACAGATCAAGACACAATGATGGAGACAGGCCGATGACGCCGGAAAAGATCCTCTACGAAGCCGAAATGAAGGCCCATGGCGGCCGCGACGGAAAGGCGGAAAGCCCCGACGGCAGCATTTCCTTGTCGCTCAGCGTGCCCAAGGGGCTCGGTGGCCCGGGCGGCGAGGGCACCAATCCCGAACAGCTGTTTGCCGCCGGCTATGCGGCCTGCTTTTTGGGTTCCGTCAAGCTGGTCGCCCGCACCTCCAAGGTGCCGCTGACCGACGAGGCCAGCGTCACGGCCAAGGTCGGGATCGGCCCTGTACCGGTCGGCTATGCGCTGGCGGTGGAACTCACCGTGTCGCTGCCGGGGGTAGAGCGCGCCACGGCGGAAGAAATCGTGGCCGGCGCCCATGAACGCTGCCCCTATTCGAATGCCACGCGCGGGAATGTCGACGTCAAGCTGACGGTCGCTTAAGGTAGAGGGATGAGCGGATTGGCAAGCGGCCGGATGCGGGCGGGCAGGCGACAGGGATATGACGGCGTGGTGTTGGCCGCCCCCGTCACCGTGCCCTATGTTCGCTTCAGCACGGAGGCGACGGCCTGGTGGGTCGGACGGGCGCTGGCGGCCCTTTCGACAGCGTCCGGCATCTCGCACCGCGCCTTCGACGGCCTTTCGCTTTCCAGCTTTTCCACCGCGCCCGATACGGCGATCGGGCTGACCCAGCATTTCGGCCTTTCGCCGCGCTTCATCGATTTCATCCCGATGGGCGGAGCGTCCGGTATCGTCTCGATCCGCCATGCCGCCCGTGCGGTACAGGCGGGCGATGTCGACGTCGTCGCCTGCATTGCCGCCGACACCAACCACGTCCATTCCTTCCGGCATTCGCTGGAGAATTTCTCCCGCTTCTCGCAGGATGCCGTCTATCCCTATGGCACCGGTGGCCCGAATGTCAGCTTCGCGCTGATCGCCGCCAACTACATGGCGAAATACGGTGCGACCCGCGAGGATTTCGGCCGGATCTGCGTCGCCCAGCGCGACAATGCGCTGCACAATCCGAACGCGCTGATGAAGAAGCCGCTGTCGCTGGATCAATATATGGCGGCACGCGCGATCGCCGAGCCGATCCACCTCTTCGACTGCGTCATGCCCTGCGCCGGCGCCGAGGCGTTTCTGGTCATGCGCGAGGAAACGGCGAAGGCGCAAGGCCTGCCCTTTGCCCGGCTGCTGTCGGCGATCGAGCGGCATCACGCCTTTGCGGAAGACCTGGTCCAAGAGCGTGGTGGCTGGGCCATGGACATCGGCGAGCTCTATGCCATGGCTGGCGTGACGCCTGATGCGATCGACGTGGTCGAGACCTATGACGATTATCCGGTGATCTCGATGATGCAGTTCGAGGATCTCGGCTTCTGCGGCAAGGGCGAGGGGCCGGATTTCGTCCGCCGGCACGATCTGACGGTCACCGGCAGCTTCCCGCACAACACCAGCGGTGGACAGCTGTCAACCGGCCAGGCCGGAGCCGCCGGCGGCCATCTCGGCATCGTCGAGGCCATCCGTCAGGTGACCGGCAGCGCCGGGGGCGCGCAGGTGAACGGAGCCCGCCTGGCGCTCGCCTCCGGCTTCGGCATGATCAATTACGACCGTGGCCTGGCATCGGGCGCGATCATCCTTGCGGGAGAAGGTCCATGACCGGCTCGACCTTTGGCCCGCTTGCCGTGCCCAAGCGCAAGAATCCGCTGACCCGCACCCGCCAGCCATTATTGCCGCCTGCCAGGCGCAGCCGTCGCGCGCATGACCTGACATGGGCCGCAGCCGAGGGCCGGTTCGCGCTGCATGCCTGCACCCAGTGCGGCGCGTTCTCCTATCCGCCGCGCGAAGCCTGCCCGCAATGCCTGTCGGAAGACCTGGTGATGCGGGATGCGCCCGACACAGGCGCCCTGCTGTCGGCAACGCGGGCCGAGGTGCCGGCCGACACTTATTTCCGCGAGCGCGCGCCTGCCCATGTCGGGCTGGTCCAGCTGGATTGCGGACCTGCCGTGCTCTGCCACCTGAACCCCGCGGCAATCCCCGGGGACAGGCTGCGGCTCTTCCTCAGGCTCGACCGGGCGGGGCAGGCGGTGTTCTATGCGACACCTCTATTAGGAGACATCGACTTGGCCGACGATCCGCAGTGGCGCGAACTTAGCGCCGACCCCAAACACCGCCGCGTGCTCGTCACCGACGGGCGTCATCCGGTGACGGTGCCCCTCGTGACGGCTTTGAAGCGTGCCGGCGCGCGGGACATCGTCATCGGTCTGTCGGAAGCGTGGAAGCCGTTCGCCACCCGCGAGCAGCTTCAGGCCATCGACGGCGTGACGATCGTGCCGCTCGACCTGACCGACGAAAAATCGGTAGTGGATGTCGCCCGCGACTATGCGGCAAAGACCGAGATCCTGGTCAATACCGCCGATTATCTGCGTCCCGGCAGCCTGCTGGAGCCGGGCCAGATGAACCCGGCGCGCGAGGCTATGGAACGGCTATATTTCGGCCAGATGCGGCTTGCCCGCGCCTTCGCGCCGGTGATGATCGCGCGCGGCGCGGATGGCGAGGCGGGGGCTGCCGCCTGGGTCAACCTGCTTTCGGTCTTTGCCGAGGCACATGCGCCCGGCTATGCCGCCTATGCGGCGGCGCAGGCGGCAAGCCTTGCCCTGTCGCACAGCCTGCGCGCCGAGCTTGCCCAGGGCGGCATCCGCCTTGCCAATGTGTTTTGCGGCCCGACCGACAGCGAATGGTATCAGGCCGTTCCGCAGCCGAAGGTCAACCAGAAGGCGCTGGCCGCTGCCATCCTCGACGCGCTGATGCGCGGGCTGGAGGAGAGCCATGTCGGCGATGTCGCCCAGGACCTGCTGGAGCGCCGGCGCCGCAATCCCAAGGCGCTGGAACGTGAACTCGGCGCTGGCCGCCAAGGATGATGCCGATGACCCCCGATACCCCGCCCGACACCTCTCACGCCGATACCCTAGACGCCCTGGCCCGCGCCCTTGCCGGTGGTGCTGTGAAGATTGTCGACCTCACCCAGACGCTGTCGCCCGATTTTCCGACCATCGTCATGCCGCCGGAACTTGGCCAGTCGATGCCGGTGCGCATCGAGCGGATCTCGCATTATGACGGGTCGGGGCCGGCCTGGTACTGGAACAACCTGTCCTTCGGCGAACATACCGGCACGCATTTCGACGCGCCGATCCACTGGTTTACCGGCAGGGATCTCGCCAACAATGCGGTCGACACGCTGCCGGTGGCCGACATGCTGGCGCCGGCCTGCGTGATCGACTGCTCGGCTGCCGCTGCCGATGACGGCGACTTCCTGCTGACGCGTGATCATGTCGCGGACTTCGAGACCGAGCATGGCGAGATACCCCGGGGCTGCTGGGTGCTGATGCGCACCGACTGGTCGAAACGGACAGGGGCGGCCTATGCCAATTTCGAGGATGACGGTCCCCACACGCCGGGACCGGATGCCGAGACGATCCGCTTCCTGGTCGAGGAGCGCGGTATCCTCGGCTTCGGCACCGAGACGATCGGCACCGATGCCGGGCAGGGCGGGCATTTTCATCCACCCTATCCGGCCCATCATTACCTGCACGGGGCGGGGCGCTATGGCCTGCAGTGCCTCTGCAATCTCGACCAGCTGCCGGCAAAGGGCGCCATGGTGTTGGCGGCACCTTTGAAGATCCTCAACGGGTCCGGCAGCCCGCTGCGGGTCATCGCCCTGGTGCCCGGCAACCGCTGACGGGAAGGAGACCGGCATTGCGCATCTTTTGGCAGAGCTTCATCGACGAGACGGCCTCGGCCGCCTATATGGCGCGGCTTTCGGACTACCTGAACGGCATCGCCGAACCGGGCACGACAGTGGAGGTACACGGCATCAGCCCTCCGGACCGGTCGTTCGGGCGGCTTTCCGAATTCCGCTGCGCCATCCTTGCGATCGACAATGGTCTTGCTGCCGAAGAGGCCGGCTATGATGCCGTGGTCATGGGGCACTTCCAGGATCCGGGCCTGCTGGAGCTGAAGTCGGCCGTCTCCATTCCGGTGATCGGGACGGGGGAGGCGACGATGCATTTCGCCGCCCAGCAGGGCCGCCATATCGGGCTGGTAACCCTCGACGATGTCTTCCGCACCATGCATCTGGAGCAGGGCGATCTCTACGGCCTTTCGGGGCGCATCAGCCATGTGGCGGGACTGAATGCCGACCCATCCGACTTCTCCGCCTGCTTTGCCGGCGATCTCGAAGCCAAGGCGCGGATGATCGAGGCCTTCCGGCTGGTCGCCGAGCCGATGGTCACAGGCGGCGCCGACGTGATCGTGCCGGCCGGCGTGCTGCCGGGCCTGCTGATCGGCAGCGAGCACGGCCTCTGCTTCGGCCATGCCCCGGTTATCAATTGCGCGGCGGTGGCGCTGAAGGCGGCGGAAATGCAGGTAAAGCTCTGCGCGCTCAACGGACTTCAGCCGAGCCGTGGTCCCTTCTGCGCCAAGGCGCCACGCCAGGCAATCGAGGATTTCCGGCGGCTGGTGGCCAATGGACGGGGTGCATCGCCTGTGCCGAGGCGCTAAGCGTATACGGAAATGGCAGAAATAATATTCACTGGAAACTAAATGCGCTACAAGTCGATATTTTAGGCTTGAAATAACCAGAAAACTGAATACGGTTCAGGTCAAGGAGTTTCCATGACCGCAGCCACCCTCAGCCTTGTCGATTCCGTCTATGCGGCGCTGCGCCAGCGTCTGCAATTGAGCGAGATCGGTCTCGGCGACCGGCTCGTCGACACCGAGGTGGCCGCCGAATACGGCACCTCGCGGATGCCGGCGCGGGAAGCGCTGCTGCGGCTCGTGGCGGAAGGCTTTCTCGTCGGGTCGACCCGCGGCTTCATCGTGCCAGACCTGTCGCGCGAAGATGTCGCCGATCTCTTCGAACTGCGTCGCCAGCTGGAGCCCCGGGCGGCCGCTGCGGCGGCGCGGGACCTGACGCCGGAGGCGAAGGCCGCGCTCGATGGGGCAATGGCGGTCATTCGCGAGGCGCACGAGGTAAGCGACAGCGCCGCCATGGTCCGGGCCAATCTCGATTTCCGCAATGCCTGGACCGGCTGCCTGACCAACCGCCGGCTGGCGATCGCGATCTCCGGCCATATGGACTGTTTCCAGGCGATCCGTCTGCAGACCTTCGACGATTTTGCCACCCGCCGCGGCTATGTGGCCGCCCTTGGCCGGCTGCACGAGGCGCTGGTCGCCCGCGATTCGCTGGCCGCAGGCGACCGCATGACGCTCTTCCTGTTTACCGCCGAGGCCGCCTATCTGACAGCGCTCGACGAGATGCAGCGCGAGGCCGCCGAACAGACCCGATCCGCCGGACGCCATCGCTCCGGCTCCCGAAAGACGAGGCAGTGATGATCAGACCGCATCCCCTGAAAGGCCCCGACAAATTGAAGCTCGGCGTGTTCTCCGCCAATGCCGATGGTGGCCTGGCGATCACCGATGTGCCGGACCGCTGGACGGCGAAGTGGGACGACGTGCTGACGGCGGCGCAGATCGCCGACCGCAAGGGTCTCGACTTCTTCCTGCCGATCGCCCGCTGGGCCGGTTTCGGCGGCAAGAACAGGGTGCGCGAATGGTCGTTCGAGACCTTTACCTGGGCCGCGGCGCTGGCGGCCTCGACCGAGCGGATCGGTCTCTTCATGACCGTGCATGTGCCGATGATCCATCCGATCTATGCGGCCAAGGCCCTGGCGACCGTCGACCATGTGAGCCATGGCCGCGCCGGGCTCAACATCGTCTGCGGCTGGAACCCGAAGGAATTCGGCATGTTTGGCGTGCCCCCGGTGGAGAAGGGCTATGACCAGGCGGCCGAATGGATCGACGTTATCGAAAGGGCCTACGGCTCGGACGCACCGTTCGACTATGCGGGCCACTACTATAACCTGAAGCAGGTGGTCAGCCGACCGGCCAGCCTGCAGGCGCCCCGGCCGGTGACGATGAACGCCGCCTTCGGCGATCCCGGCCGCAACTTTGCCGCGGCCCATTGCGACTATCTGTTCACCACCTTCACCGAGATCGCCGATGCCGGCCGTCATGTCCAGGACATCAGGGGTCGCGCCGACAAGGTCGGCCGCAATGTCGGCTGCTACACCGTCTGCCACGTGGTCTGCCGCGACAGCCAGGCCGAGGCGGAAGACTATTACGAGCGCTATGCGGTGCGCGAGGCCGACACGGCCGCCGTCGATGCGCATATGGCCGGCAAGAAGGAATTCTCGCAGTCGCACGACACGGATGCCTATGAGCGCTATCGCAAGCGCTTCGCCGGCGGTGCCGGCTCCTATCCTCTGATCGGCACGCCGGAGCGGATCGTCGAGGAAATGGTCGAGATTGCCGATCAGGGCTACGAGGGAATCGCGCTTTCTTTCGTCAACTATCTTCACGAACTGCCCTATTTCTGCGATCGGGTGCTGCCCCTGTTGCAGCGCGCGGGGCTCAGGGCCTGAACGGAGAAGGAAAGCGCATGAGCGCCATGTCAAATCAGCCGGCCAACACCGAGACGGTGACGGTCAGCGTGCCCGGTCAGGCGGCCTTTCGCGACGGCATGGCAAGGCTTGCCGCCGCCGTCCATGTGATCACCACCGATGGCCCGGCCGGCCGTTTCGGCTTTACCGCGACCGCCGTCTGCAGCGTCTCCGACACGCCGCCGACGCTGCTTGTCTGCGTCAACGCCAATACCTCGTCGCTGCAAGGGCTGCTGAACAACGGGGTGCTCTGCGTCAACACGCTGGCGCCGCACCTGCAGGAGGTCGCCAGCGCCTTTGCCAGCGGCCGCCCGATGGACGAGCGCTTTGCCAGCGGCCTCTTCGAGCGGACGCCGAACGGCGTGCCGCGGCTTGCGGGCGCGCTGGTCTCCTTCGATTGCAGGGTCATGAACGTCATCGAGCAGGGGAGCCACAAGGTGCTGTTCTGCGCGGTCGAGGATATCGTCTCGACCGAGGGCGAGGAGGATGCGCTTGTCTATTTCGCCAGGCGCTATCACACGGTTGCAGGCAGCGACTGAAACCCGTCCGTCAGCGACGGGTCTCAGCCTTCGACCGGGCGCGGCTGTCCTTCGGCGTCGAGCGCCACCATGACGAAACTGGCGTCGGTCACCTTTTCACGCAGGTCCATATACTGGCGCCGCGCCCAGCACTCGACATAGAGGGTGATCGAGGTGCGGCCGATCTTCGTGACGGTGGTGTAGACGCAGAGCGTGTCACCGACCTTGACCGGTCGCTTGAAAGTGATTTCCTTCACCGCAACTGTAGCCGTGCGACCGCTGGCCGCCTCATTGGCGCGGATGCCGGCCGCAAGGTCCATCTGGGCCATGACCCAGCCGCCGAAAATGTCGCCGGCCGGATTGGCATCGGACGGCATGGCGAGCGTGCGCAGCGTCAGCTCGCCGGTCGGCTGTTGCTCGGTCATCGGCTCTTGCATCGTCATTTGGCGTCCTTCACGTCGTCGTCTTCAATTGCTGCGGCGCGGCAAACATCGGCCCGCCCTTGTGTGCCGGGAAGCCATAGCCGTGGACCAGCACGACGTCGATATCCTCTGCCCTGGCCGCGATCGTTTCGTCGAGCAGTGCCTGGCCCTCGCGCGCCATCCGCGCCAGCAGTCGGGCGATGATTTCGTCGTCACCGATCGCGCGGGCGATAAAGCCCTTCTCGGCGCGGTAATCGGCGATCAACCGGTCGATCTCGGGATCGACTTTCTTCCGGCCGTCCTCGTAGAGATAAAAGCCGCGGCCCGCCTTTCGCCCGAAGCGGCCGGCTTCGCAGAGCCGGTCGGGGATCTCGAAATAGGCAAGGTTCGGATCGCGGGTGGCCGCCTGACGCTTGCGCCGCGCCCAGGCGATCTCGAGGCCGGCCATGTCGTAGACGGCAAACAGGCCCATCGGGAAGCCATAGGCCTCCATGGCCCGGTCGACATCCTGGGGCAGCGCCCCTTCCTCGATCAGCCGCTCGGCCTCGTCGCGGTAGGCCGAAAAGATCCGGTTGCCGATAAAGCCTTCGCAAACGCCGGTGACGACCGGGATCTTGCGGCACGTGCGGGCAAAGGCGAGCGCAGTTGCAAGCACCTCGGGCGCAGTAGACGCGCAGCGCACGACCTCGACCAGCTTCATGATATGGGCGGGCGAGAAGAAATGCAGGCCGACGACGCGGGATGGATGGGCGGTCGCAGCCGCGATTTCGTCCGGGTCGAGATAGCTCGTATTGGTGGCAAGGATCGTGGTCTCGGGCACGATGCCGTCGAGGCGCTGGAAAAGATCGGTCTTGACCTGGAGATCGTCGAACACGGCCTCGATGACGAGGTCGGCCGCCGACAGCAGGTTCGCATCGGCGGTGACGGTCAGTCTTGAGAGCTGCGTGTCCGCGCTTTCCTGCGACAGCCGGCCGGAGGCGACCGATTTTGCGATCGTCTCGCGGATGCGTACCGCACCCTTTTCCGCAGCCTCTGCCGTCTGGTCGAGGGCGATGACCCGGTAGCCGGCGGCAAGGGTGGCGACCGCGATGCCGCAGCCCATCAGTCCGGTGCCGGCAATGCCGATCGTCTCGAGCCTGCGCGGTTCCACGGCCTTCAGCTCCGGCGGCTTGCCGGCGCTGCGCTCGGCAAAGAAGATGTGGCGAAGGGCGGCGGATTCCGTGCTGTCGCGCAATCTGACAAAGGTTTCGCGCTCCGCCTTCAGCCCGGTGTCGAGATCGCTTTCGGTTGCCATCCGCACCAGCCGGATCCCCTCCAGCGGGGCGCTTCGGCCCCGTGCCTTTTTCGCCACGCGCTCTGCCTCTGCCTCGAAGGCCCCGGCATCGTGGGGGCGCACGGTGAGCTGGCCGGTGCGGCGGAGCGGCTGGGCGACAAGGCTGCGGGCAAAACCGGTGGCCGCGGCCAGCAGATCGGCATCCGCCATGCGATCCACGAGACCGGTTTCCAGCGCCTGGCTTGCCCCGACCGGCTTGCCATCGGTGATCATCTTGAGCGCGACAAGCGTGCCGACCAGGCGCGGCAGGCGCTGGGTGCCGCCGGCGCCGGGTACAAGGCCGAGGTGGACTTCCGGCAGGCCGAGCGAAGCGGTCTGGCCGGCCACGCGGCCGTGGCAGGCAAGCGCCACCTCCAGCCCGCCGCCAAGCGCCGCTCCGTTGATCGCGGCAACCACCGGCTTGTCGAAAGCCTCGATTGCGGCAATCACCGCCGGCAGCGCGGGATCGACCGGCGGCTTGCCGAATTCGCGGATGTCGGCACCGCCGATGAAGGTCTTGCCGGCGCCGGTGATGACGACCGCTGCGACCAGGGCATCGGTCCTTGCCTGGTCGAGGGCTGCCATCAGGCCGGCACGGACCGCGGCGCCTGTCGCATTGACCGGCGGATTGTCGATGGTGACGACCAGCACGCCGTCGTCATGTCGTGTCTTTACCGGGTCGGTGAGATCTGTGGCCGCGCCCATGCTGGCTCCTTCAGGTTCCGTCCGGAATGACGGCGATCGCCTGGATCTCGACCTTGGCGCGCTCTTCGACAAGCGCCACCACCTGAACGGCGGCCATGGCCGGGAAATGCCGGCCCATGACCTCGCGATAGGCGGGGCCGAGCTGCTTCAGGCTTGCCAGATATTCGTCGCGGTCGGTGAAATACCAGGTGAGGGTGGTGATGTGATGCGGTTCGCCGCCGGCCGCCCGCACGATGGCGACCACGTTCTTCAGCGTTTGATGCACCTGGCCGACGAAGTCGTCGGTCTCGAATTGGCAATTGGCGTTCCAGCCGACCTGGCCGCCGACATAGACCTGGCGGCCGCGCGCCTCCATGCCGTTGGAATAGCCAACGGGCTTCGCCCAGCCTTCGGGTTGCAGGATCTTGTGCATTCAGGGGCTCTCCAGATGGGACGAGAAGGCTTTGCGCATGTCGTCGGGCCAGGGGCAGGATGTGTGGGTGTCGAGCGATGTGGCGACCAGTCTCTGCTCGGCCGACCACAACAATTCGCCCTTGCAGGAGATCCGATGGGACAGGTCGAGCGAACTGTTACCGACGCGCTTGACGGCAATCTCGAAATCCATCAGGTCGCCGTGGATGCCGGGCCTGACGAAGGTGAGGTCGAGCTTCAGCGTCGGGGTGCCCATCCGCCGTTCGGCGATCATCGTGTCCCAGGGCGTGCCGACAGCCTCGAAGAACTCCTCGACGACGCCGACAAGGATGTTCAGATAGGAGGGGAAATAGGCGATGCCGGAGGGATCGCAGTCTCCAAACCGCAAGGGTCTCTGGGTCTTGAACATCGGCATCCTCAATTGGCAAAGGCCGCGATGCCGGTGATCGCGCGACCGAGGATCAGGGCATGGATGTCGTGGGTCCCCTCATAGGTGTTGACGACCTCGAGGTTGACCAGGTGGCGGGCGACCGGGAATTCGTCGGAAATCCCGTTGCCGCCGAGCATGTCGCGGGCTTCCCGGGCAATGGCGAGCGCCTTGCCGCAGGAATTGCGCTTGAGGATGGACGTCAGTTCGACCGGCGGATGGCCGTCCTCCTTCATCCGTCCGAGGCGCAGGCAGCCCTGCAGGCCGAGCGTGATCTCGGTCACCATGTCGGCAAGCTTTTTCTGGATCAGCTGGTTGGCGGCGAGCGGCCGACCGAACTGCTGGCGGTCGAGCACGTATTGGCGCGCCGTCGCATAGCAGGATTCAGCGGCCCCGAGCGCCCCCCAGGCAATGCCGAAGCGGGCCGAGTTGAGGCAGGTGAACGGGCCTTTCAGCCCCGTCACGTCCGGCAGCATGTTTTCCTCCGGCACGAAGACCTGGTCGAGGACGATCTCGCCGGTGATCGAGGCCTTCAGGCCGACCTTGCCGTGTATGGCGGGAGCCGTCAGGCCCTTCCAGCCCTTTTCCAGGATGAAGCCGCGGATCGCGCCGTCCTCGGTCTTTGCCCAGACGACGAAGACGTCGGCGATCGGCGCATTGGTGATCCAGGTCTTAGAGCCTGACAGCGCATAGCCACCATCGACGGTCTTGGCACGCGTCGCCATCGAGCCAGGATCCGAGCCGTGATTGGGTTCGGTGAGGCCGAAGCAGCCGATCCATTCGCCGCTGGCAAGCTTCGGCAGGTATTTCTGCTTCTGCGCCTCGGAACCGAAGGTCTCGATCGGCACCATCACCAGCGAGGACTGCACGCTCATCATCGAGCGGTAACCGCTGTCGATGCGTTCGACTTCGCGGGCGATCAGGCCATAGGCGACATAGCCGAGGCCCGCACCGCCGTATTCGGGCGAGATCGTCGCGCCGAGCAGGCCGAGTTCTCCCATCTCGCGGAAGATTGCGGTATCGGTTGTCTCGTTGCGGAAGGCCTGCTGCACGCGCGGCGCCAGTCTGTCCTGCGCATAATCATGCGCGGTCTTCAGCACCATGCGCTCTTCGTCGGTCAGCTGCTCTTCGAGACGGAAGGGATCGGCCCAGTCGAATATCTGCTTGTCCATGGTCATGCCTCTCCCGAATTTGCCTGTTCCTTGATGAGTTCGCGGGCGACGATGAGCTTCTGCACCTCCGTCGCGCCCTCGTAGATCCTGAGCGCCCGGATCTCGCGGTAGAGGCTCTCGACGATCTCGCCGCTCTTGACGCCGCGTCCGCCGAACATCTGCACCGCCCGGTCGATCACGCCTTGCGCATTTTCCGTCGCCGTCATCTTTGCCATCGCCGCCTCCTTGGTGGTCGAAAGCTTCTCGACGTCCCGACGCCACGCGGCGCGGTAGGTCAGCAGTGCTGCGCTGTCGATCGCGGTTGCCATGTCGCCGAGGGCTGCCTGGGTCAGTTGCAGATCGGCGAGCCTGCCGCCCATCATCGGCCGCTCGAGGCTGTAGGCGAGGGCTTCGGAGAGTGCGCGTCGGGCAAAGCCGAGCGATGCGGCGGCGACCGACGCGCGGAAGATGTCCAGCGTGCGCATGGCGATCTTGAAGCCTTCGCCGGCAGCACCGAGCCTGCGTGACGCGGGAATGCGGCAGCCATCGAAGCGGATCGTTGCCAGCGGATGCGGTGCGATCACGTCGATGCGCTCGGCAATCGAGAAGCCGGGATCGTCGGCAAAGACGACGAAGGCGGAAATGCCACGCGTGCCGGGTGCCTCGCCGGTGCGGGCAAAGACCGTATAGACATCGGCGATGCCGCCATTGGAAATCCAGGTCTTTTCGCCATCGAGCACATAGGCGTCGCCATCGGCCCGGGCTGCGCAGGTCATGGCCGCCACATCCGAACCGGCAAGCTTTTCGGACAGCGCGAAGGCCGAGATCCAGTCGCCCGCGGCGATCTTCGGCAGCACTTCCTGTTTCAGGGCGTGCGAACCGGTGAGGCTGATGGCGCCGGTGCCGAGGCCCTGCATGGCAAAGGCAAAATCGGCAAGGCCGTCATGGAAGGCAAGGGTTTCGCGGGCAAGGCAGAGTTTGCGAGACGATATGCCGTCGCCGCCGGTGAGGCTGACGGCAGCTTGCAGCAGGCCGGCATCGCCGAGCGATTTCACAAGCTTGCGGCAGGTATTGTCGGTGTCGGCATGGTCGATGCCGGAAAGGGCGCCGGTCGCCGCGTAGGCGTCGAGCTGGCCCGCCCATGCGGCGTGATCCGCCTCGAAAAACGGCCAGGACAGATGCTCGCGGGGCGCCTTGAGGTTGGAGGCATGCGCCATGGCTCAGTCCCCCTCGAATTCCGGCTTGCGCTTTTCGGCAAAGGCTTCGAAGGCGCGGCGAAAGTCGTTGGTCGCCATGCAGATCGCCTGGGCCTGGGCTTCCGCTTCCAGAAGCTCGTCGATCCCCATCGCCCATTCCTGATTGAGCATGGTCTTGGTCATGCCATGGGCAAACCAGGGACCGTCGGCGATCCGTCGCGCCATCGCCTCGGCACTGGCAAGCAGGTCGGCGCGGTTGTGCAGGGCATTGAAAAAGCCCCAGCGCTCGCCTTCGTCGGCGGTCATCGCGCGGCCGGTATAGAGCAGTTCGGCGGCGCGGCCCTGGCCGATGATGCGCGGGAGAATGCCGCAGGCGCCCATGTCGGCGCCGGCAAGCCCGACGCGGGTAAACAGAAAGGCGGTCTTCGTCTCGGGCGTCGCATATCTGAGGTCGGACGCCATCGCAAGGATGGCGCCGGCGCCGGCGCAGACACCGTCGATGGCGGCCACGATCTGCTGCGGGCATTTGCGCATGGCGCGCACCACTTCGCCGGTCATCCGGGTAAAGGCCAGAAGCTCGGGCATCGCCATCCTGGTCAGCGGTTCGATGATCTCGAAGACATCGCCTCCGGACGAGAAGTTGTCGCCGGCACCCGTCAGGACCACGGTGCGGATATCGGTCGCGGTGGCGAGCTTGTGGAACAGGTCGCGCAGTTCTGCATAGCTTTCGAAGGTCAGCGGGTTCTTCCGCTCCGGCCGGTTGAGCGTCAGCGTGCCGATGCGGCCATCTTCCGACACGGTCCAGAGAAAATGCCTTCCTTCATAGGTCTTCAGCGGCGCCCAGGCGCCGGCCTCGTTGAGCCTCTTCCAACTCATCCTGTCATAACCTCCCCGCCGGCGACCGCGATCGCCTGCCCGTTGATCGATTGTGCTGATGGCAAAGCGAGCCACAGCACGGTGTCGGCAACCTCCTCCGGTTGCACCAGTCGCCCCTGCGGGTTGTGCCTGGTAAATTCGGCCAATGCCTCTTCCGGCGTCCTGCCGGTCTTTTCGACGATCTGCGCGATCGAGCGGCTGATGATCGGCGTGTCGGTAAAGCCCGGGCAGACCGCATTGACCGTTACGCCCTTTTTCGCAAGCTCAAGCGCCAGCGCCCGTGTCAGCCCGACGACGCCATGCTTGGCCGCGCAATAGGCGCTGACATAGGCATAGCCGATCAGCCCCGCCGTCGAGGCGACATTGATGATCCGGGCGCCCGTGCCGCGCGCCTTGAGGTCCGGCAGCGCCAGTTGCGTGACATTGAAGACGCCGGTCAGATCGACATCGACAACCCGGCTCCACATCTCCAGGGTCGTCTTCTCGAACGATGCGCTCGGCGCTTCGCCGGCACAGTTGATCAGAATGCTGACCGGGCCGAGGGCGGCGCGTGCCTTGTCGAGGCCTGCAGTGATCGCGCCTCGGTCGGTCACGTCGAAGCCGTCGGCGATGAAGGCTGCGGCCGCGCCGATCTCCTCTGCGACCGCCACGAGTGGCGCGCGACGACGCCCGGCAAGCGTCACCGATGCGCCAGCCTTGGCCAGCGACCTTGCAATTGCCGCACCGATGCCGCTGCCGGCGCCGGTGACCAGCGCATGATGGCCGTCGAGAGGGGAAGAGATCATGCTCTGCCCATCCTCATTTCGCCGGCTGCGCGGCATTCGCCGCGGCGCGCGTGATGTTCACCTCGTATTGCGACTTGCCGGAGACATACTGTTTCGGCCAGGGCACCGAGGTGATGCCGATTTTCGCGGCTTCATGCAGCGCCCAGGCGGGATCGGCCAGATGCGGGCGGGCGACCGCGCAGAGATCGGCGCGGCCCGCGGCGATGATCGAGTTGGCGTGATCGGCCTCGGAAATCGCGCCGACCGCGATCGTCGGAATGTGGATCTCGTTGCGGATCTTGTCGGAGAACGGCGTCTGGTAGAGGCGGCCATAGACAGGCTGGTCGCCCTTCCACACCTGGCCCGACGAGCAGTCGATCAGGTCGGCGCCTGCGTCCTTGAACATTTCGGCAAAGATCGCCGCATCGTCAGGCGTATTGCCGCCCTCGAACCAGTCATGGCAGGAGAGCCGCACCGAGATCGGCTTGTCGGCCGGCCAGACTTCGCGCATGGCGCGGAAGACTTCGAGCGGATAGCGGGCCCGGCTCTCGTGGGAGCCGCCATATTCGTCCTCGCGCAGATTGGTGAGCGGCGACAGGAAGCTCGACATCAGGTAGCCATGGGCGGCGTGGAATTCGAGCCAGTCGGCGCCGGTCTCGGCGGCGCGTTTCGTGGCAGAGACGAAGTCGGCCTTGACCCGGTCCATGTCGGCGCGGTCCATCGCCTTCGGCACCTGGCTGTTCCTCAGATAGGGCTGGGCAGAGGCCGACAGCAGCGGCCAGCCGCCGTCGTCGAGCGGTTTGTCCATGCCGTCCCAGGCAAGCTTCGTTGCACCCTTGCGGCCGGCATGGCCAAGCTGGATGGCGACCTTGGCGTCGCTGTTGGCATGAACGAAATCGACGACACGTTTCCACGCGCGGGTCTGCTCGTCGTTCCAGAGGCCAAGGCAGCCGGGGGTGATGCGGGCGTCGGGCGACACGCAGGTCATCTCGGCAAAGACAAGCCCGGCGCCGCCGAGCGCGCGGCTGCCCAGATGCACCATGTGAAAATCGTTGATCAGGCCGTCGGTTGCTGAATACATCGCCATCGGCGAGACGACGATGCGGTTGGGAAGTGTGACCTCGCGCAATCGGTAAGGGGTAAACATCGGCGGCAGGCAGCGTTCGCCCTCGACTACGTTCAGGCCCTGCTTGCGGGCAAACCAGCGCTCGTAACCTTCCAGCCAGTCCTTGTCGCGCAGGCGCAGGTTTTCGTGGCTGATGCGCTGCGAGCGGGTCAGCATCGAATACATGAACTGTTCCGGTTCCAGCGTGTCGGCATAGCGCTGCCCGACCACCTCGAACCATTCCATGGCGTTGCGCGCCGCATTCTGGATGCGGGCGACGTCGACGCGGCGGATGTCCTCATAGGCCTCCAGCACGGCCGGGATCCTGTCCTTGTCGTGGCCGAGCTTTTCGAACTGGTTGGTCAGTTCGATCGCGTCGTCGATCGCAAGCTTGGTGCCCGAACCGATGGCGAAATGCGCCGTATGGGCGGCGTCGCCCATCAGCACCACATGGGACTTGCCGTTGAAATGGCTCCAGTTGCCGCAGATCAGGCGGTTGAAATTGAGCCAGGCCGAGCCGCGCATATGGCGCGCATTGGTCATCAGCTCGGCGCCTTCGAGCACCTCGGAAAACAGATCCTGGCAGAAGTCGATCGAGCCCTGCTGGTCCATCTCGCCAAGCCCATGGGCCTGATAGGCCTCTTCGGTGGTCTCGATGATGAAGGTCGAGGTCTTGTCGTCGAACTTGTAGATATGCGCCTGGAACCAGCCGTGATCGGTCTTGCGGAAATCGAAGGTGAAGGCGTCGTAGAGCTTGTGGGTGCCGAGCCAGATATAGCGGTTCGGCCGGGTTACCATGTCGGGCTGGAAGATCTCCTGATAGCGGTTGCGGATCTTCGAATTCAGCCCGTCCGAGGCAATGATCAGGTCGGCGTCGGGATAGTCCTGATCGCCATTGGCATCGGTCTCGAAAATCAGCTCGACGCCGAGCGCCTCGCAGCGCGCCTGCAAAATGTTCAGCAGCTTCTTGCGGCCGATGCCGACAAAGCCGTGGCCGCTGGTGCGCTGTCGGGTGCCCTTGAACAGGACCTCGATGTCGTCCCAATGGTTGAAAGCGTCCTGGATCTCGGCGGCACTTTCCGCGTCCCACACCTTCATCGATTCCATCGTCGCATCGGAGAAGACGACGCCCCAGCCGAACGTGTCGTAGGGCTTGTTGCGCTCGACGACGCGGATCTCGTGCTGCGGGTGGAGCTTCTTCATCAGGAGACCGAAATAGAGACCGGCCGGACCACCCCCAATGCAGACAATACGCATAGCCGTCTCCCTCGTTCTGCCGTTTCGCCGTCAATTACTTTAAACTTCAAATATCATCGGCCAAAGAGGGGCGTCAAGGAAAAATCGCGCTCCCGACGCCACCGTCCTGTCCGCCCTTACTGGCCCGGATTGCGCGTGTCCCACAACTTTGAAGTTGCAGTCTTCTCATAGTTCATGCCGTCAGGGTAGCTGATCGCCTCGAACTGCAGGCCCCAGGGCGCCTGGAAATAGAGAATGCTCTGCCCGCCGTTTTCACCCTCGGTGATCGGGATCGGCCCCAGACGGGTGGCAACGTTGTTCTGGTCGAGATAGGCCTTGGCCGCCGCGATATCGTCGACATAAAGCGCAATGTGAAAGGCACCGATATCGCTGTTCTTCTGCTTCAGGTCGCGCTGGTCGGGCGCGGCATACTGGAACAGTTCGATATTCGAGCCGAAACCGCAGCGCACCATGGTCACCTTCTCGATCTCAGCCTTCGGATCGACGCCGAGCGCATCGGTCATGAAGCTGCCCTTGTCGTCGGCGATCGGGCCGAAGGAGAGGGCGGTCTGGCATCCGAGGATATCGGTGAAGAGGCCGACGGCCTGCTTCAGGTCCGGGACGGTAATGCCGGTATGGTCGTGCCCCCGCATGCCCGGCAAACCGCCGGCATGGGCGGTTGAGGCGGCCATCGAAGCGGCGGTCGCGAGGATCTTTGCTGAAATTGCCATGCGCATATGCATCTCATTCCCCTTTTCAGCGCGCGGTTGGATCGTTGCCGGGCTGCGTGTCGCAGGCACGGCTCCGCCGTCCGGCAGTCTTGCGCGATGGCCGCCGGTCCGGTTTTTCGGGTCTGGTCGTCGATACGGGCAGGGTCGTCGGCCGCGCCCGCCATGAAAATCATCAGGCCGCCTCGCCCGGTTCCCGATCCAGCCAGCCGGGATCGATTTCCGGCAGGGGAATGGCGTCCAGAAGCGTGCGGGTATAGGCCGATTTCGGCTCGTCGAAGACGGCGGCGCAGGGACCGTGTTCCACGATCCGGCCGAATTGCAGGACATAGACCCGGTCGCAGACGGCCCGGATGACCGAGAGGTCGTGGCTGATGAAGGCCATCGCCAGCCCCATCTCGCGGCTGAGATCCTTCAGCAGGTTCAGCACCTGCGCCTGGGTGGAGACATCGAGGCCCGAGACGATCTCGTCGGCCAGAACGAAATCGGGCTTCAGAAGGGCTGCGCGGGCAATGCCGATGCGCTGGCGCTGTCCGCCGGAGAGTTCATGCGGACTGCGTTGCAGCAGTTCCGCCGGCAGCGATACCCTTTGCAGCATGGCGGCTGCCTGGGAACGGGCCTCCTCCCGGGTGCCGGCCAGACCGTGCAGCATCAGCGGCTCGGTCAGGATCCGGCCGATCGAATGACGCGGATTGAGCGAGGCCATCGGATCCTGGAAGATCATCTGCATGCGCCGCCGCAAGGGCCGCATCTCGGCGTCGGCAAGGTCGGTGATATCGCGCCCATCGAAGCGGATGCGGCCGTCTTCGACATCGACAAGTCTGAGCAGCGCCCGGCCGAGCGTCGTCTTGCCGGAGCCGGATTCGCCGACGATGCCGATGGTTTCGCCCGCCGCGATCTCGACATCGACGCCGTGCAGCACGGTATTGCCCGGCTTTCGGCCGCCGAACAACCGGGCGCCGGCGCCGTAGGTGACCTTGATGCCGGTGGCAGACAGCAATGGCTCGCTCATCCCCGGTCCTCCCCGGCCATGCCGATTTCCGTCCGCAACTGGCCAAAGATCGCCTCGGGCACCGGCTCCAGCCCCGCATCCGGCCGGTCGTAACGGGGTCCTGCGGCGATCAGCGCCCGGGTATAGGCGTGACGCGGCGTGGTCATCACTTCGGCCGTCGCTCCCTCCTCGATCACCCGCCCGGCATAGAGCAGCGTGACGGTGTCGCAAATCTGGGCGACGACGCCGAGGTCGTGGGTGACAAAGATCACCGCCGTGTCGTTCGCCTTCTGCATCTGCCGGATCAACCGGAGGATCTGCTTTTGTACGGTGACGTCGAGCGCCGTTGTCGGCTCGTCGGCAACCACCAGTTTCGGCTTCATGGCGAAGGCCGCCGCGATCAGCACGCGCTGGCGCATGCCGCCGGACAATTCGTGCGGATAGGATCCCAGCACGCGCTCGGGATCGCGGATATGGACTTCGGCCAGCATCTTCAGGGCTTCGAGGCGCGCCTGCGCCTTCGTCATCCCGCGCTTGAGACGCAGGCCGTCGGTCAGCTGCGCTTCGATCCGCCGGCCCGGATTGAGCGCCGTCTGCGGGTCCTGCGGGATCAGCGTGATCTCGTTGCCCATGATCTCGCGCAGCGAGCGCGGCGACAGTCGCAGCAGATCGCGGCTCTCGAAGCGGATCCAGCCGCCGGTGACCTTGACGGTTGCCGGCAGCATGCCGAGCAGGGCCTTGGCGATGGTCGATTTGCCGGCGCCGCTTTCGCCGACGAGGCCGCGGACCTCGCCGGGCTTCAGGGTCAGCGAGACGTCGCGCAGCACCGGCCGGTTCCGGTCGCGCAGGGAAACGGCGCTCAGCGCCTCTATGGACAGAAGCGGTTCGGTCATCGGCGCATCACCGGATCCAGCGCCCGGCGCAGGCCGTTGCCGAGCTGGTTGAACGACAGCACGGTCAAAAGCAGCATGACGAGCGGTGCTGCCAGCACCCAGGGGCTGTGATGGATCGTCTGGCGGCCGGCCGCGATCATGCCGCCCCAGGTGGGGGTGTCGGAGGAGACCGAAAGGCCGACGAAGGACAGGATTGCCTCCACCACCACGGCAATGCCCATTTCAAGGCTGAGCAGGGCGACGAAGACGGGCGCGATGTTCGGCGCGATCTCCTTTGCCAGGATCTGCAGGCGTGAAAACCCGAGCGTGCGGGCCGCCGTCACATAGTCCATGCTGCCCTGCGCGATCGTCTCGGCCCGGACGACGCGGCAGAAGCGGGTCCAGTCGATGATGACGATGGCGGCGATCACCGAATGCAGGCCGGAGCCGAGCACGGCGACCAGCAGCACGGAGAGCAGAACCGGCGGGAAGGCCATCCAGATGTCGACGAGGCGCGAGATCACCCGGTCGGTCCAGCCGCCGAACCAGCCGGCGGCAAGACCGAGCAGCGAACCCAGCACGGCGGCAAGGCCGGCGGCGATCACCGCGACGGTCAGCGCCGTGCGGGTGCCGTAGATCAGCCGGGAAAGCACGTCGCGGCCGAGATCGTCGGTACCGAGATAATAGCCCGGCTCCGCATCCGGCCAGCTGATCGGCGGCAGGGTCGAAAGCATCAGGTCCTGTTCCAGCGGGTCGTGCGGCGCAATCAGCGGGGCGAAGAGGGCGGCGAGCACCAGAAGGGCGATGAAGCCGCCGCCCCAGAGCACGCGCTGCTCGCGCCGCAGAGCCGAAAGCATCGGATGCCCGCGCTTGCCGAGGCGCCCGGCGCCGGTTGGGCCTGTGGTCGTCGGGATATCAGCCATGTTTCATCCGCGGATTGAAGAGGGCGCCCAGCATGTCGACAATGATGTTGATGACGATGAAGATCAGGCCGAACATAAGCACCAGCCCCTGGATCAGCGGCAGGTCGCGATTGATCACCGCGTCGATCGCCATGTTGCCGATGCCGGGATAGGAAAAGATCCGCTCGACGATCACCGTGCCGCCGATCATGAAGGTGAACTGCACGCCGGTCAGCGTCAGCGTCGGGCCGATCGCGTTGCGCAGCGCCTCCTGCACGACGAGGCGCAGTTCCGACATGCCTTTGAGCCGGGCAAGCGCCACATAATCCTGCAGCATGGCCTCGGACAGCGCTTCCTTCAGCGTGCGTACGATGACGGCCGCCAGCGGCAGGCCGAGCGCCAGCACCGGCATGACCATATGGGACAGGATGTCGGCAAACAGCGGGAAGCGCAGCGTCAACAGGCTCTCGATCAGGTAGAAATTCGTGGCGAAACCCTGAGACAGCGAGGGGTCGATGCGACCCGACATCGGAAAGACCGGAAAGGCGACGCCGAGCACGAGAACGAGGATCAGCGCCCAGACGAAATCCGGTACCGCCAGGAACAGGCCGTTCAGCACGTCGATCAGCGGATCGAGGGGGGTGCGCCTGGCAAGCGTGGCAAGAATGGCGATCAGGCCACCGCCGAGCACGCCGAGCAAAAGGGCGGCAAAGGCCAGTTCCAGCGTTGCCGGCAGGCGCTCGAGCAGCAGCGACAGGACCGAGCGCTTGAGCGAGATCGAGGTGCCGAAATCGCCGGCGAGCATGTCGCGCATCCAGACGCCGAACTGCACGGGAATGCTGGAATCAAGCCCGTATCTGACCCTGAGGGCGGCAATATCTGCGGCAGAGGCGCCGGGCGAGATCATCATGGCGATCGGATCGCCCGGCACGATCCTGAGGAGCCCGAAGACGATGACGGCGACGCCTAAAAGCGTCACCACCGCCATGGCGGCCCGATTGAGAATGCCGGTGAGAGACATGAAGAACCCTCCGAGGTGCTTCGTGGATTGCATGCCGCGCGATACGCCGGGACGGGCAGGACTGCCCGCCCCGGGCATTGATCAGGCTGGCGCGACGAGCGTCGGCTGCAGGGCGCCCGACACGTTCGGCGTTACCGCCATGGTGCTCTTGAACACGATCGGCTGGACATATTGGAGGAGGGGAATGACATAGCCCTGTTCGGCGATGTACTTGCTGACCGCCTTCCAGCCTGCGATGCGCTTTTCCTCGTCCTTTTCGCCCCAGAGCGGCGCGATCATGTTGTCGAGATCGTCGGTATTCCAGACCGAATGCGGCGAAGGCCCGAACATGGCAAAGCCGGTGGAGGTCGTCGGGTCGCCGATCGCATTGCCCCAGTTGTAGAAGGCGGCAGGCGCGAGCTGGTCTGCCGCGCGCAGCTCATAGTGCTTGGCGATCTCGTAGACCTCGATTTCCGCCTCGATGCCGACCTTTCGCCACATGCCGACGATCGCCTGGATCATCTCGTAGTCCTTGGGCTTCAGCCCGCGCGTGGTCTGGATGGTGAACTTGGCCGGCTTGTCGGTCGAATAGCCCGAGTCCGCCAGCAGCTTGACGGCGAGGTCCGGATCGTAGGCTACCTTGATCGACGGATCATAGGCCGAATATTCCGGCGCCTCCAGCGTGTCGATCGGCACGCCGTAGCCCGACAGCAGCCGCTTGACGATGGCTTCCTTGTTGATCGCATGATGGGCGGCAAGTCGCACGTTCTTGTCGAGCATCACCTCGATATTGTTGATGAAGATCATGCCGATGTCGGAGACGGGAATGGCGACGCCGGACAGGCCGTCCTTTTCCTTCAGACGGTCATATTCCTCATAGGGGATCTCAAGCGTCACGTCGGAGGAGCCGGATTCGATCTCGGCGACGCGGCTCGTGGTATCCGGCACGAACTTGAAGACGACCGTGTCGAAGGGCGGCTTGCCGCCATGATAGGCAGGGTTTGCTTTCAGCCGCAGGAAGGCGTTGCCCTCATAGGCATCGACCATATAGGGCCCGGTGCCGATCGGCTTCTTTTCGAAACCTTCCGCCCCGACCTTCTCGTAATAGGCCTTGGGCATGACATAGCCGGTGAGGAAGGCCATCCACATGAACAGCGTCGGCTCGAAGCGCAGCACGTCGGCGGTGATGCGGTTGCCGTCGATCTTGAAATTGCCGACGGTGGACCAGACGAACTGGATCGGGTTGCCGGTCTCGGCCTTTGCCGCGCGCTCCAGCGACCAGACGACGTCCTCCGGCGTGAAGGCCGATCCGTCATGCCAGGTTACGCCCTCGCGGACATCCATGAAGACCTGGCTCTTGTCATCGTTCCAGCCCCATTTGGTCAAAAGGCCCGGTTCGAAGGAAAGATCCGGCTTCTGGCCGACATATTGGTCGAAGATCGATCGGTAGATCGCCTGGATGGTCGGGTTGACGGCGGACGGCCCGACGGTCGGGTCGAAGGACGGCAGGTTGACGTTGAAAGCAATGGTGAGAGTGCCTGCCTCGGCGGCGTTGACCGGGATACGGCCCGCCAGGATTCCGGACAGGAAAGCGGCTGCGCCAAGGCCAAGCGTCTGGCGACGTGTCAGTGTCGACATTGATTTTGCTCCGTTTGTTCCCCTGAACTCCGTCGGACGGTTCTCCGCGGAGGCACGCTTGTTGTTTGAGCCAAGTCTAAGAGCAAATATGGCGGTCCAGCAAGGCAAATATTTGAGGTTTAAAACTTTCGCCCGGTGTGCGAATGCATGCTGATGCATAAATATGCAATTGCATGTCTTTTAACGGCCGGATGGGGCGGCGCATGCAGTGGATCATGAGAAAAGTGCCGCATGCTGTCCGTCGTGGTCTATTCCTGTTGACATTTCCCAAATGCCAAAAATATGCTAATGCATGCTAATTGAAGAATTCCGGTTTACGGAAAAGGGGAATGTGAGATGGCGGAGCGGTCATTCGCGCGCGAAGTCGAGGATCTGAAACTCGGCGAGGGCGATATCTTCAGGGGCGAGGGCATTCTCGCCATTACCAAGGCGCTGCTGCAGTCGGGCGTCTCCTATGTCGGCGGCTATCAGGGCTCGCCGATTTCCCACCTGATGGACGTGCTGGCCGACGCCAAGGACGTGATGAACGACCTCGGCGTCCACTTCGAATCCTCGGCCTCCGAGGCCGCCGCCGCCGCCATGCTGTCGGCTTCGGTGATGTATCCGGTGCGCGGCGCGGTCACGTGGAAGTCCACCGCCGGCACCAATGTCGCCTCCGACGCACTCTCCAACCTGTCGTCGGGCGGCGTCACCGGCGGGGCGCTCGTCATCATCGGCGAGGATTTCGGCGAGGGCTCCTCGATCATGCAGGAGCGCAGCCACGCCTTCGCGATGAAATCGCAGATGTGGCTTTTGACGCCCCGGCCGAACCTGCCGGCGATCGTCGATGCGGTGGAGAAGGGGTTCGAATTGTCGGAAGCCTCCAACACGCCCGTGATGCTGCAGGTCGGCATCCGCAGCTGTCACGTGCATGGCCAGTTTACCGCCAAGGACAACAAGCGCCCGGCCTTCACGCTGAGAGAGGCCATGGAAAATCCGCGCCGGGATGTCAGCCGCATCGTCCTGCCGCCGGCGACCTTCCTGCACGAGAAGGAAAAGCTGGAGCGCCGCTGGCCGGCCGCCGTCCAGTTCGTCAAGGACAACAGGCTCAACGAATTCTTCGGTCCTGAGGAAGGCGATGTCGGCATCATCCTGCAGGGCGGTCTCTACAACAGCGCCATGCGCGCCCTGCAGCAGCTTGGCCTTGCCGATGTCTACGGCAATAGCCGGGTTCCGATCTACTGCATGAATGTCGCCTATCCGATGATCGACGACGAGGTCATCGCCTTTGCCGCGGGCAAGAAGGCGGTGATCATGCTGGAGGAAGGCGCGCCCGAATATATCGAGCAGACCCTGCACACGCTGATGCGCCGCCGCGACATCCAGACGAAGGTCTCCGGCAAGGACATACTGCCGCTCGGCGGCGAATATACTGCACCGGTGCTGGTCAAGGGGCTCGCCGCCTTCTTCGAGGCCAATGCGCCGCAGTTGCTCGGCAACCGTCCGCCGGTGCCCGATGCCGAGCCGGTGCTCAATGACCCCAAGGTCAAGGCGCTTGCCGAGGTCGTGCCGGCCCGCCCCGCCGGCTTCTGCACCGGGTGTCCCGAGCGGCCGATCTTTGCCGCGATGAAGCTGGTCGAAAAGGAACTCGGCGAGCACCACGTTTCGGCCGATATCGGTTGCCACCTGTTTTCCATCCTGCCGCCCTTCAATATCGGCGGCACCACCATGGGTTACGGCCTCGGGCCTGCGTCCGCCTCCGCCTTCAACGTCGAGGCCGACAAGCGGTCGATTTCGGTGATGGGCGATGGCGGCTTCTGGCACAACGGCCTGGCAAGCTCGGTCGGCAATGCAGTGTTCAACAAGCAGGACGGCGTCATCCTGGTGGTCGACAACTTCTATTCGGCAGCGACCGGCGGGCAGGACATCCTGTCGTCCCGCGCGCAGAATGCCCGTCGCAAGACCAATAATTCGATCGTCGATGCCGTGACCGGGATCGGCGCCAAATGGGTGCGCCAGATCGATCGTACCTATGACGTCGCCAAGATGCGCGACACCCTGCGCGAAGCGCTGACGACCAAGGAGACCGGCCCGAAGATCATCGTCGCCTCGTCCGAATGCATGCTCAACAAGCAGCGCCGGGTAAAACCGCAATTCAACAAGGCGGTGAAGGAGGGTAAGCGCATGGTCAAGGAGCGATTCGGCGTCGACGAGGACGTGTGCACCGGCGACCACGCCTGCATCCGGCTGTCCGGCTGTCCGTCGCTGTCGGTCAAGCACACCGACGATCCGTTGAAGGACGATCCGGTGGCGGCGATCGACAATTCCTGCGTCGGCTGCGGCAATTGCGGCGAGGTCTCCGAGGCCGCCGTGCTTTGCCCCTCGTTCTATCGGGCCGATGTGATCAACAATCCGACCGGCTGGGATCGCTTTCTTCATCGGGCCCGCAATGCGGTGATCGGCTGGCTGCAGCAGCGCCGCCAGTCGTCCCGCATCGTGTTTGCCGACTGAGGAGCGCAAGATGGATACCCTTACCGACAGCATGGGCACCATGCTCTCCGCCGACAAGCCCTTCTCGATCGCCATTCTGGCCATGGGCGGGCAGGGCGGCGGCGTTCTCGCCGACTGGATCGTCGCGCTCGCCGAAAGCCAGGGCTGGGTGGCCCAGACCTCGTCGGTGCCGGGCGTTGCCCAGCGCACCGGCGCGACGATCTATTACCTGGAGATGATCCCCGCGCGCGAAGGCGTTACCCCGATCCTCTCGCTGATGCCGACGCCGGGCGATGTCGACGTGGTCATCGCTGCCGAGCTGATGGAGGCCGGCCGTTCGGTGATGCGCGGTCTCGTCACGCCGGACAAGACGCTGCTGGTCGCCTCCACCCACCGCTCCTTTGCCGTCGGCGAGAAGGAGAAGCCGGGCGATGGCATCGGCAATCCCGAGACCGTGGTCGACGCCACCGACTTCGCCGCGAAGAAGACGGTCGCCTTCGACATGGAAACGCTGGCGGCGAAGAATGGCAGCGTGATATCCTCTGCCATGTTCGGCGCCTTTGCCGCGACACGGGCGCTTCCCTTTGCCAAGGAAGCCTACGAGGAAACGATCAAGGCCGGTGGCAAGGGCGTTTCGGCCAGCCTGAAGGCCTTCGATGCCGCCTATCTGAGGGCGCTCAAGGGCGAAAACGACAAGCTGTCGGCAACCCCCGTCAAGCGCCTCGATCCTTTGCCGCAGACTGCCGGTCATGCCGAGCTCGACAGGCTGCTGACGCGCATCCGCGCCGAATTCCCCGAGATTGCGCACCCTATGCTCTATGCGGGGGTGAAGAAGCTCACCGACTTCCAGGACCCGCGATACGCCGACGAATATCTGACGCGGGTCGCCGAACTGCATGCAGCCGATCGGGCGCAGGGCGGTGCGGACAAGGGCTTTGCCTTCACCGTGCAGGCGGCAAAATATGTGGCCGTTGCCATGGCCTATGACGATGTCGTGCGGGTGGCCGACCTCAAGGTGCGCGGCTCGCGCTTCGAGCGGGTGCGCAAGGAAGTCGGCGTGAAGGAAGACCAGATCCTCTACATGACCGAATACATGCATCCGCGGATGGACGAGGTCTGCGGCACGCTGCCGAAGGGGCTCGGCTTGTGGATCGAGCAGCGCCCCAAGGTTTTTGCCTTTCTCGACAAGCGGATCAACAAGGGGCGGCGGGTCAAGACCGGCACGCTGTTCTGGTTTTCCGGCCTCTACCTGATCTCGGCCCTGCGCCGCATCCGCCGCGGCAGCCTTCGCCATTTCCGCGAAATCGAGCACCGCGAAGCCTGGTTGCACAAGGCGCTGGAGGTGCTGCCGATCAATTACGACCTGGCCGTCGAGGTGATCGGCACCCGCCGGCTGGTCAAGGGCTATTCCGACACCCATGCCCGCGGCCTGTCGAAATTCGACCGGGTGCTGGATGCCCTGCCGATGCTGCGTGCCCGCGAAGACGGTGCCGTCTGGCTGAAACGCCTGCGACAGGCAGCTTTGCTCGACGAGACCGGCATTGCGCTGGACGGTGCGCTGAAGACGGTCGCGACGCTCTGAGAGGGGTATGGCGAGGCGGGTGTGCTGTCACGGTCCGCGGGCAGCGCAAGGCGGTCGGAGAGCGCCCTTTCCTGCCTGTCGCCAGCCCTTATAGGGTTTAGACCTGGGCGCTCCGAAGCCAAAGGCAGGGCTGAGGGGCCGGGCTTTGAAAATCAAGTCCAGAACCTCAGGGAAGGGGTGGATGGGACTGTCCGGCATAGATCCGCGAAGGCCATCACTCCGTGATGGTCGCCATGATTGCCTCGCCGCCTTCTCGGCGGAAACATCGGAAATGAACGTCGACTGGCACCGGCGCGCGATCGATCGGCTCAAGGCCCTCGGGTCCGGACCTCATCTCTCCCGCGCAAACATCTCGACGATCCGTTCCACGCGCTCCTTGCGAAAGGCCGCCCGGATCCGGCCGTGGCGCTCCAGTTCCGCCAGGCCGTGCAGGGTTGCCCAGAAGGCCTCGGTGACGATCTCCGCGTCAGGGTGAAACCGCGCGATGACCGTCATCATCGCCCCGAACGTGTCGCGCAAGACCTGGGGCGTGTCTGACCTTGCAAAGCGCAGACCGCTCGGCAGGATGAACATGGCTTCATACAGCGCCGGCCGTTCGAATGCGAAATCGAGATAGGCGGTTGCAACGTCTTCGATTGCCTGTTCCGGTGCTGCGTCCCGGCGAACCGATGCCCGCAAGGCGGGTCCTAGCTCTGCGAATCCCTCGAGCGCGACCGCGCCGATGATCGCGTCCCGGTTTTCAAAATGCGCATAAAGGACAGGCTGGCTGTATTCGATTTCCTGCGCAAGTTTGCGGATCGTCACGGAGGCCCAGCCCGCATCCTCGGCAAGCTTTCTGGCCGCTGCGATGATCCGACGTTCCCGTTCGGCTCGTTCCCGCTCTTTGCGCTCGTTTACACCCATGGATACCCCGTCAGCCACTTATTCCTGGAACTGTAGCGGCAGAAATAATTTCCGGCAACGATTGACAATATAGCAATGCTAGATTTAATGGCAGCGATATAAATTGTTGTAATCGGCCCGTCAGGATCTTTCGATGTCCAATATCCTATCGCTTACCGTTGGGAATGCCGCGACGCTCGCGGCCGCCGCGGCGTTTCTCCTCGGTGGAGTAATCAATGCTTCCGGCCGCAAGGCCGTCCGCGAAGAGTTCGTGCGCTACGGCTTTCCCTGGTGGTGGTGCCGGGTCACTGCCTTGCTTGAGATCCTGACGGCCATTCTGCTTGTCTTGCCGCCGACCTTCACGATCGGCCTGGTACTTGGCACCGGCATCATGCTCGCCGCGATCCTGGCCGTCGTCCGGGCGCGCGATTTCGGCCACCTGCCGCCGCCGGCGGTCTTCCTGCTTCTGCTGATGACCGCCGCCTTCTTCCAGGTCTCGTCCTAGCCGCCACGGCAGTCCGACAGTCCCAGCCATTCTCTCACCCAGTTCTAACCGCGCTGCATCGAGCAGCGAGGCGCAAAATCACGGCATAAGGAGCCAGTCATGACCGAATTCAATCCGTCCCCAGCAATCGCGATCGTCTATCACTCCGGCTACGGGCATACGCAACGCATGGCGGAGGCTGTCGCGAACGGTGCCGGGGCGGTGCTCCATGCGATCGATGCCGGTGGCAACCTTTCCGACGATGGATGGGCGGCGCTGGATGCCGCCGACGCCATCATCTTCGGTGCGCCGACCTATATGGGTGGACCGAGCTGGCAATTTAAGAAATTCGCAGATGCATCTTCCAAGCCCTGGTTTTCCGCGAAATGGCAAGACAAGGTCTTCGGCGGCTTCACCAACAGCGCCAGCCTCAATGGCGACAAGCTGAACACCCTGCAATATTTTGTCCTTCTTTCAGGACAGCATGGTGGCTTGTGGGTAAGCCTGGGTCTCAAGCCATCGAATGTGAAAGCGTCCAAGCGTGATGATGTGAATCGCATGGGATCCTATATCGGCCCGATGGCGCAATCGGACGCCGATGCCGCACCGGAGGAAATGTCGGCAGGTGATCTCGAAACGGCGCGTCTCTATGGCGCGCGCGTTGCCGGTGTCACGCGGCAATACACGTCGACACGGTGAGCAAAGGATTGTTGGTCAACCCTCGACATTAAGGCGGCCGGGGCAATCGTCGAGGCACCTTCCGGGCGTGAGCACGGAAGGTGCGATATCCCTGCAACCGGACATTTCTCCCGCCAAAGCCTCCCGTCTTGCCATCCGTCAAAAAGATGAGTATTCCAGTCAAGAACTGATCTCCACCTCCGCACACGTTGATCGCGTGTCGGCAATCTCCCCATCCACCGTGCCGGCATGGCCGGCCGCCTCTTGGAGTGCTGCCCCGTGGAGTGCGTGTTTGGCGTAGACGGAAGCGTGAGATGAATTACCAGCATTCGATGATTGGCCGCACGCAAGGCATCACCCCCGTCCGGCCCCCGACCTGGCGCGGTTTCGACGGGGTGATGAGCGTCTATTGGCATGCCACGGGGCAATCCGGGGCCAGTGCCTACTACCTCTCGCCCGATCCGCGCATCGTCATCTTCTTCAACGACGTGTCGCAGCATATCCGCATTGCCAACCGGGAGAGTGGCTTTGGTCGACAGGAGCGGCCGATGACCCGGGCAACCTATGTCCCGGCCGGCATGCCGCTGTGGACCCGGTTTTCCGGCGATCATCGCTTTTCCCATCTGGACCTGCATGTGCACCAGAACCGCTTGCTGCGCATGCTGGCGCCTTCGCTTGGACCGTCGGCCGCCCGCGCGGTGCTGCGCCGGCCGGTCGAGATCCAGGATATCGGTGCCATCGAGACGCTGGCCGGCTTGCTGGTCGAAGAGCTATCGCATCCGGCAAGGCATGCCATCTATGCCGAGAGCCTGGTCGCGGCCATCGCGTCGGCCTTGCTCGATATTCCGGCCGAAGACGACACGGCCATCGGACAGCTGACGCAATTGCAGATGGAGGCGCTTCTTGCCCGGTTCGATGCGGGCGGCGGCGAGCGCATGACGGTGGCCGAGATGGCGACGACCGTCGGCCTGTCGGAGAGCTGGTTTACCACCGTGTTCAAGCAGACCACGGGCAGGACCCCGCTGCAATGGCAGCTTGCCCGGCGCATCGATGCGGCGCAACGGCTGCTGGTCGACAGCGAGCTCAGCCTTGCCGATATCGCAGCCCAGCTCGGCTTTTCCGACCAGGCGCATCTCACCAAGGCTTTCCGGCACGTCGCCGGAGAGACGCCCGCCGCCTGGCGGCGGATGAAGCTCGGGCCTTGAGGAAAGAACCGGCACGGCGATCGCCGTGCCGGCCCGCGGGCATTACCAGGTCTGGCGGATCGTGGCGTAGATGGTGCGGCCCGGATTGTAGAAGATCGCGCCGCCGTCACTGTGGGCGAGATGCTTCTCGTCGAACAGATTGCTGACATTCAGTTCGAACTTCGTGTTCTCCCGGATCGCATAGGTATAGGCGGCGTCGAACACGATCGCACTTTGCGACTTTCCGGTATTGGCATTGTTGAAATAGTAGGAGCCGACATAGCGGGCGCCGAGCCCGAAGGTCATGTCGCCGCGCTGGCCCTCGCCCTCCAGCTTGTAGGTGCCCCAGAGCGAGGCCATGTGCCGTGGCACCTGGGAAAAGCTCTTTCCGTCATAGGCACCACCCGGCTCGACGATCTTCGAGTCGATGTAGGAATAGGCGGCGATCAGCTCGATATTGTCCGTGACCTCGGCCTTGGCTTCCAGATCGAGGCCGCGATGGTGGATCTTGTCCACGGTCGCCGGCAGATAGGTGGGGGCGTCATAGGTGGTGATGTTCTGCATCGTCAGGTCGTAGACGGACGCGGTGAACATGGCCGGGAAGGCATCCGGCCGGTATTTGATGCCGACCTCGTACTGCTTGCCGGTGGTCGGCTCGGTGCCGGTGCTCGGCGGCGCCACGGATTCGGCATAGCTTGCATAGGCTGCGAGTTCTTCGGTGATCTTGTAGCTGAGGCCGAGCCGCTTGGACAATTCGCTATAGTCGCCGCGGGCGGTGGTGCCGGCGACCCGGTCGGTCTCATCGAGATCGAGCCAGTCGTTGCGAAGCCCGATGCTTGCCGTCAACCGGTCGAAAAAGGTGAGGTCCTGCTGAACATAGATCGCCTTCGTCTTCTGGTCCTTTGCCGTGCTGGACAACAAGGGCAGGTCGGGGAGCGGGCCGGAATAGACGGGGTTTTCCCAGTCGATCGGCGTGGTCAGACCGGGCCAGTATCCCGGATAGGGCGAGGAACTGTCGTAATAGGTGGCATCCGTCGTCTTCACCGCATTGTATTCGACGCCGCCCAGGGTCCGGCTTTCGACATTGTCGAAACGGGTCTCGTAGAGCAGATGCGCATCGATGGCGAACTGCTCGTTCGAGGTGTCGCTGGCGAAGAAGTCACGGTTCACCGAGGTGTCGGACGGATCGTTGGCGCCAAGGGCATCGTTGATATAGGCATAGCCGAACGCGGAATTGGACTTGCTGTAGCGGCCGCTTGCGTTGAATTTCAGCCCGTCGCCGAAATCGTGGTCGAACAGCAGGCTATAGGTGTTCCGGTTCGTGTCGTTGTAGTTGAAGTCCGGCTCGCCAAAGAAGCTGTCGCGGTCGAGATCCGTCCCGATCGGGTAGCCACCATTGCTCGGCGTGCCGTCCTTGTCGAGATGATCGAAGACGAAGGACAGACTGGTGGTGTCATCAGGCCGCCAGGTCAGGCCGCCCATGATGAAGTTCTCGTCGTCCTGCGAATAGTCGTATTCCGCATCCGACCGCTGGATCTTGCCCGTGAGGCGGTAGGACAGGGTGTCGTCGGCGGTGATGTTGTCGCCGAAGTCGAAGCCGGCCTCCTTGTGATCATAGGAGCCGCCGGTGGCGTAGACTTCGCCAAACCGTCCGGTCTTGGGCGTCTTCGTCACGTAGTTCACGGCGCCGCCCGGATCGGATACGCCGAAACCCGTGGAGCTCGCGCCTTTCAGGATATCGACGCGATCGAAGGCATACGGCTCTTCCAGCACGCCGCCCCAGCTTCTGCCGAGGGCAAGGCCGTCGCGATAGGTATAGGGATAGAAGCCGCGGATCTTGAAATAGTCATAGCGGTCGTCGGAGCCGTAGAAATCGGTCACGACGCCCGCCGTGTACTGCACCACCTGCTCTATGCTGTCGGCATGGCGCTCCTGGATTTCCTTCGAGGTGACGACGGAGACGGCGGCCGGTGTGACGAGAATATCGCCCGGGATCTTGCCGGCACCCGCCGACGTTGTGGCGACGATGGTCTTGGAACTGTCCTGCGCGGCGGCGTCCTGCACCTTGATCGTGTCCAGCACGGTCGTGTCGCCGGAACCGCCCGCCTCCTGTGCCAGAAGCGCGCCCGGCATGAAGGCCGCCAGTGCCGTGCATCCCAAAAGCATGGTCCTGAAGGGACCGATAAGTGTCCGCCTGCCGTCAACCCGGCATCCCTGCCTGCTCATGATCAAAAGTCCAAACCTCAAAAATATGCCCCGGCCGGAAAAGGCCCGGGCGACCGACGAAACACTGTGCGGGAGACGATCACGCGTGCAGGCAAGCCTGCCGCACCCCCGGCCACGTCGCCCGAAATTCCCCTCTGGCAAACGGGCGGGCCTGCGAAATGGACATCCCCTTCGCAGGCCTTATAACTTGAGTGTAATTATCCGGTATTGTAAATTTCCAACCTTTTGTACAAAGGACCGGAAAGTTCGGGCGGGATGTCGGCAAATTTTGGCAAATCGCGCGCGGCATGCCAGGTCGGTCGGCAATCTGGAGAGGACGGGATGCGGAAGGGCTTGGCGACGCGGGGCGGCTGCGCCTGCAGTAGAGCGGCACACTCAGTGCCGGGCGACCCGATACGCACCGGGCCGGAGCCCTTCAGATATCGTTCTTCTTCACATTGCGCAGGATCTTCTGCAGCGTCGTGACGAAGGCGCGGTGTTCGTCCTCGTCGATGCCGTCGAACATCTGCAGCAGGAAACCGTACATGGTGGGCCAGGCCGCGTCGAAGGCCAGGCGGCCCTCTTCGGTGATCGAGACATCGCGCACACGCATGTCGCCACTTCGCGGCTGGCGGCGGATATAGCCCTGTTCCTCCAGCGCATCCAGCGTGCGGCTCATCGTCGATTGCTCGGTGACGGCGAAGATCGAAAGCTCGTTGATCGTCGCCGAGGAGGTCACCGACAACACGGCCAGCGTGCGCACCTTGGCGGTCGACATGTCGAGATGTTTCAGTTCCTCGGCCAGATTGGCGTTATAGCGCGCCATCACCCGGTTCATCAGATAGGGGGCAAAGCCGTTCAGGCCGATTTCGCCAAGGCTGCGGACGATCTCCTCGCCATCGGCAGACCCTTGCAGGACCGAGCCTGAAAACCGTTCATCCATCAATACACTCCGCCTATGTCAACGAGGAGGCCAGCAGGTAGCCGGAGCCTCCGGCAAGGCCCGGACCCGGATGGGTCGAGGCGCCGATATGGTAGAGGCCCGGTATGTGGGTCCGGTGGTTAGCGGTGGTTTTGAACGGACGCCAGAGGAAAAACTGATCGAGCCCGCAAAATCCGCCATAGGGATCGCCGCCGACCAGATTCATGTTCATCGCCTCCAGATCAGCAGGCGAATAGCTGCGCCTTGCGATCACGCTGTCGTCGAAATCCTCGATCTGGGCATTCAGCATGGCATGCACGCGGTCGGCGAAGGCCTCGCGCACGGTGTCGGTCCAGCCGCCGTCTTCGGGGCAGTCGATGATACCGGCGGCATCGCCCTTGATCTGGCGCGGGGTGTCGGGAAGCTGCAGCCATAGGATTGCAGCCCCCTGCGACGCACGGCTCGGGTCGAGCGCCGTCGGCTGGCCGACGCAAACGGTCGGTTCCGCCGGCAGCAGGCCGCGTTCGGCCTCGTTGGCCGAGCGTGAAACGCCGTCGAGGCCGGGTGTCAGGTGCAGCAGCGCGACCTTGGCGAGATCTGCCCCGGCCTTCCAGCGCGGTGGCGCCTTCAGCGCATAGTGGATCTGCATGTTGCCCTTGCCGTAGCGATAGGCCTGAAGGCCCTTCTTCACCGTAGCAGGCAGGTCGGAACGCTGGTCGCCGAGCAGGCGCTGGTAAAGCTGGTGCGGCGTGACGGACGCAATGATGCCGCCGCTTGCCTGCAAATGCGTGCCATCGGCAAGCCTGACGCCGGCAGCCTTTCCGGCACCGTCGAGACATATGGTTTCGACATCGGCCCCGGTGCGGATCTCGCCGCCCTGGTCGCGGATCAGCCGCTCGAAGGCCAGAACCAGGTTCTGCGCGCCGCCCTTGACGATCGGGCAGCCGGCAAGCTCGATGGCAAAGCCGATCACCTTCAGCATCTGCGCCGAATAGCTGGATTCCGGCGAGAGGCCGCAATGCAGCACCCAGGGCGCCCAGAGCGCCTTCGCCTCCTCGGAGGCATAGGTGGTTTCCAGATAGCCGCGCGCAGGCGTAAGCGCTTCCCCGAACCAGGCCGCCAGCCCGCGCGGCCCACGCTTCCATGCCTCGCGCAAGATCTTCTTCAGCGTCGCGCCGGACCAGAGATGGCCTCCGAGCAGCGAGAAGACGAAGTCTGCGTCGCCGCCCATAGCCGCCATCTCGGCGTTGAAGGTCTCGCCTTCACCGGCGGCCTTGGCGTCGAAGCTTGCAATATTGCGCTTGCGGTCCATCGCATAGGTGAGATGCGAGCCATCGGGCCGCAGCACGCCGGTCGGCAGCTCGCTCTGGCAGAATTCCAGGCCGCGTGCCGCAAGATCTTCTCCGAGCGCCGCAAAGGCGGGCGAGGTGATGAACAGCACCATCGTGGTTGCCATCACGTCGTGCACGAAACCCGGCGCGGTGATCTCCTGCGTGCGCAGGCATCCGCCGATCGTCGCATTGCGCTCCAGCACGAGGACGCGCTTGCCCTTGCGCCCGAGTAGGGCTGCGGCGACCAGCGCATTGATGCCGCTGCCGATGATGATGTGGTCGAAATCAGCCAAGGTCGTCACCTGAAAAAAATGGCCCGGCGACAAAGCACCGGGCCAGGCAGGTTGGGATCAGACGATCAGCGCAAGCGCCCGCACCGGGGAGCCGGTGCCGCCGACGAACTTCAGCGGTGCGGCGATCAGGATCGCGCCCTTGGCCGGCAGCTGGTCGAGATTGGAAAGGCTTGCGAGACCGAATTTGTTGGCCTTGTGCATCAGGTTGTGGGCCGGGAAGGGCGGGGTCATCCCGCCGGCCGAGCCGGCATCGGTGCCGACCGTTTCCTGGCCCCAGCCGATAATGCCCTTCGACAGCAGATATTCGATCGCTTCGGCCGTCGGTCCGGGGGAATGCGGGCCGTTTTCGTCGGCATTGAGAAAGGTTTCGGTGGAGCCGTTGCGCTTGTACCAGTCGGTGCGCATCAGCACCCAGGTGCCGGCCTCGATCTCGCCGTGCTCGGCTTCCCAGTCCTTGATGCTGTCGACAGTCAGCAGGTAGTCGTGATCGGCTGCCGCTTCCTTGGAGCGGTCGATGACATTGACCGGGGCGACGAAGTTCTGCGGCTTGATCGTGTCGGTGGTGTTGCCTTCGTGATCCTTGCCGGTGATCCAGTGCGACGGCGCGTCGAAATGGGTGCCGGTGTGTTCGCCAAGCTCGATCCAGTTCCAGGCCCAGAACGGACCGTCCTGGTCATAGGCGGAGATCTTGTGCACCTTCACATTCGGCGTATTCTTGCCGAACTGCGGCGGCAAATAGAGGACCGGGGTCTCAGGCCCGAGCGGCGCGGTGATGTCGACGACCTTGACGCTTCCGGAAAGCAGGGCAGCGCCGAGGCCGCCGAGAACGGACATGTCATTCATGGTATTCCCCTTTTGTCGCCCGGAGCCGGTGCCGGCACCTCTTGCGGTCTTGATCAACCGGTCTCTTTTCGGGCATTGGGTCGAGCCTATGAAAGAAAATATGATATTGCAAGTATCCTGAGGCCCTGTTTCGAGGATTGAAACTCTGCCCGGGCGGCTGACCAGAAGCAGGGCAATTGCCTAGATACCGTGCAGGCAGTCGTTTTCTCCCCAGATTGAAAATCTCGGTCGCTGCCTCGGCTCTTGCTGCTGCAGGCCAATTATGTATGCATATAGGTATATTGGATGCGAGGAGGGGCGAATGACGTCGGCGGCAGACTGCGACGCAGTGGTAATCGGGGCCGGGCATAACGGGCTTGCGGCGGCGGTGCATCTGGCGTCGAGGGGATGGAAGGTGATCGTCGTCGAGGCCGCCGACCAGGCGGGCGGCGCGGTCAAGACGCTGGAACTGACGGAGCCCGGCTTCCGCCACGACCTTTGCGCGATGAATCTCTCGATGTTCGCAGGCTCGGCCTTTTTCGCCACCCATCGCGATGCGCTTGTCGCCGCCGGCCTGGAACTGATGCCGGCCGCCAACTGCTTTGCCAGCGTCTTTCGCGACGGCACGGCGCTCGGCGTGTCCACCGAGGTCGAAAAGACGGTGGCCGGCATCGAGCCGCTGTCGGCCGCCGATGCCGCGGCCTGGAAGGCGATGCTTGCCGACTTCGGCCGCGACGCGCCGCATATCTTTGCCCTGCTCGGCGCGCCCATGCCGTCATTCGGCACGGTGAAAGCGATCTGGAAGGCGTGGCGGGCGATCGGGCTCGATGGCCTCTATCGCCTCGCGAACCTGCTGGTCACCACGCCCCGCGACTTTCTCGACCGGCATTTCGAGGCCGAGAAGCTGAAAGTGATGATGGCGGCCTGGGGCCTGCATCTCGACTTTGCTCCGGATGTCGCCGGTGGTGCGCTGTTTCCCTATCTGGAATCGATGGCCAACCAGGCCTTCGGCATGGTGATCGGTAAGGGCGGGGCCGATACCATCATTCGGGCCATGTCCACGGTCTTGACGCAGAGTGGCGGCGAGATCCGGCTGGGTGCGCGGGTGGCGCGCATCGAGCGCGACGGATCCGGCCGGGCCGTCGGCGTGCAACTCGCCACGGGGCAGACGATCAGCGCCGGCAAGGCGGTGATCGCCAACATTCATCCGAAACTGCTGTTCGGCAATCTGCTGCCGGCGGCCGATCTGCAACCCCGTTTTGTCGAGAAGGTCGAGGCCTTCCGCCCCGGTCCCGGCGCGATGATGATCCATCTGGCGCTCGACGACGTGCCGGACTGGACGGCCGGCGCGCATCTGCGCGATTTTGCCTATGTGCATGTTGCGCCGGACATGCGGATGATGTCGAAGCTCTATGCCGAGGCGATGGACGGGCTGCTGCCGGCCGAGCCGGCGCTGGTTGTCGGCCAGCCGACCGCGGTGGATCCGAGCCGCGCGCCCGACGGCCGTCATGTGCTCTGGGTGCAGGTGCGGGTGCTGCCCTTCGATATCCGTGGCGATGCCAGGGGTGAGATCGAGGGCACGGACTGGGATGAGATCAAGGAGGCCTATGCCGACCGCGTCATCGACATCATCGAGACCTATGCGCCGGGGCTGAGGGCGAAGATCCGCGCACGCGCGGTCTATTCCCCGCTCGACCTTCAGCGCGACAATCCCAATCTCGTCGGCGGCGACAGCCTGTCGGGCTCGCATCACCTCGACCAGAATTTCCTCTTTCGCCCAGTCGCCGGGTATTCGCGCTACAGGACACCGGTGCCGGCGCTCTACATGTGTGGCGCCTCGACATGGCCGGGCGCGGGAACGGGTGCCGGATCGGGCTTTCTGCTGGGTAAAATGCTTGCCGGCCCCTGAATTATGTTGATTTATTTAGGCTTCAATTAGTTGTACTTGACGGCCGCGACATCTTCTTGCAGTCAGGAAGACTGTTGAGGAGCAATACGGTTGGCCATCGATCTCGAAATCATCGCGCACGGCGAGCAGGGTGACAGCAAGCAGGAGTTGCGGCTGTGGTTGCGGCTGCTGGCAACGACCAAGCTGGTATCCCAGGACATCCGCCGCCGCCTGCGGCTGGAATTCGGCATGACCCTGCCGCAGTTCGATCTTTTGGCGCAACTCTACCGGGAGCCGGAAGGTCTGCGGCTGGGCGAACTGTCGAAGCGCACCATGGTCACCAACGGCAACGTCACCGGCCTTGTCGAGCGGCTCGAAGTCGATGGCCTGGTGATCCGCGAAACCCCCGGCGCCGACCGTCGCGTGACCGTGGCGCGCCTGACCGATCAGGGGCGCGACAGCTTCGCCAGGATGGCGGCCGCCCATGAGGGCTGGCTGCACGACATGATGGCCGATGTCGAGCCCGCCACGATCGAGCGGCTTCTCTCCGAAATGGAGTTGCTGAAGCGCTCGGCGCAGAACCATCTGTCCGGCGGCGAGGACGAATAGGGCTGCGGCGGGCCTGATCGCGCGAAAACCTGTCCATCCCGGCCCTCAGGGCTTCAGCAGGGCCACGACCCCGGTCGACATTTCCGGCAGCAGCGCGACGATCGCCATGCCGATGATGCTCATGATCAGGAAGGGGATTGCCCCTTGCGCCACCCGTTCCAGCGGCAGGCGCGTGACATTGGCCGCGACATAGAGATTGATGCCGACCGGCGGCGTGAACAGCCCGATGGCGAGGTTGATCATCACCAGCACCCCGAACCAGACCGGGTCCCAGCCGAGATGGCTTGCCACCGGCAGGAAGATCGGCAGGCAGATGAACATGATGGTGATCGCGTCCATGAACATGCCCGCCAGCAGCAGGACCAGCATGATGACCGCGAGGATGACCCACTGGTTGTCGCTGATGCCGAGCAGGGTGTCGGAATACTGGCCGATCAGGTCGTCGACGGTGACGACCCAGCCGAACAGGCTGGCATAGGCGACCACCAGCATCACCACCGCCGACGAGGCCGCGGCTTCGCCGAGCGAATCATAAAGGCCCTTCAGCGTCAGCGTCTTGTAGAACAGGCCGCCGACGAGCAGGGCGTAGACCGTGGCGACAAGGGCGGCCTCGGTCGGCGTAAAGGCGCCGGAATAGATGCCGCCGAGAATGACGACCGGCGTCATCAGCCCCCAGAAGCTGTCGAGGAAGGCGCGCCCGAGGCGCTTGTGATAGGGCAGGCCCGCATAGGGCGGCGGCACCAGCCGGTCGAGGCTCGAGCCATCGCCGCTGCGATGCGGGATCTTGCGGGCAAAGGGCAGGGTGGCGAGCATCAGCAGACCCATGAACAGGCCGGGCACGATGGCCGCGATGAACAGGTCCGAAATCGAGGTCTCGGCGATCACGCCGTAGATGACCAGGCCGATCGAGGGCGGGATGACGATCGAAAGCGCGGCCCCGGTACAGACGAGGCCGGCTGCGAAGGCGCGCGAATAGCCGTCCTCCTCCATGCCCTTGATGATCAGCGGGCCGATGGCGGCAACCGAAGCCGGGCCGGAGCCGCTGACCGCACCCCAGAACAGGCAGACGGCGGTACCGACGACGCCCATGCCGCCCGGCAAGCCGCCGATCAGCACGCGGAAGAAGCGGATCATCCGCTCGGCGATGCCGAGGCTTCCCATCAGGGCGCCGGCAAGGATGAAGAAGGGGATGGCGAGCAGCGAATATTTGGCGATGCCGGTCGCGATCAGGTCGCCGACGAGATCGAGCCCGAAGCCGAGCACCCACATGGCGTAGAGCGCCGACAGGCCGAGCGCGAAGGCGACCGGCAGGCGCAGCACCAGCAGGATGAAGAACAGGATGAGCATCTGTGTGCCCGCGCCGATATCAGGCATGGGTCGGATCCTCCAGCGAAAGCGCACGCCAGGTGTCGAACGCATGCTGGACATAGCGCAGGGCGACGAGCAGGAATCCGAAAGGCAGGCCGATGGAATAATACCACGCCGGGATCTGCAGCGCGTAGGACTTGATACCGCTCGCGATCTGGTTCTCGACGAGCTGCCAGGTGAACCAGGCCGAGGCGACCAGCAGGAAGATCGACAGCAGGCTTGCGACGATCAGCATGACCCGGCGGCCGGCGCCCGGCATCATTTCATAGACGAGGGTGACGGCCAGATGGTCGCCCTTGCGCGCCGCGATCGCCGCGCCGAAAATCGTCAGCAGCAGGAAGCCATTCGTCAGGATCTCTTCCGACGAGGCCAGCGAATAATTGGTCGCATAGCGCACCACGACATTGACGAAGCCGAGCAGGGTCATGGCGAGGAAGATGACCGCGCAGATGATCTTTTCCGCATCGCGCAGGATGAAGGACATGGGGGATGTCTCCGGCAGTCGGTCAGGATAAGGGCCGGCCGCAAGGCGCCCGGCCCGTCGGTTGGTCTGCCTATTTGGCAGAGGCGACGGTGTCCTTGAAGGAGGCCACCAGCTCCGGGCCGACCTTGGCAGCCCAGGTGTCGAAGGCCGGTGCCGTCGCGTCGCGGAAGGCCTGCAGTTCGGCGTCGCTCGGCTCGTAGATCTCCATGCCCTTTTCCTTCAGCAGCGAGATGCCGCTATCCGTGCTCTCGCGGGTGATCTGCTTCTGGTAGGCCATGGCCTCGGTGGCCGCCTTCTGCACCTTTTCCTTGGTCGCATCGTCGAAGCTGTCCCAGCGCTTCTTGGAAATGCCGAGGAAGATCGGGTCGTAGGAATAGTGCCAGGTGGTCAGGTATTTCTGCACCTCGTAGACGCGCTGGGGAATGATCACCGCGCCGATCGGGTTTTCCTGCCCATCGACGACCCCCTGCTGCAGGGCGGTGAAGGTCTCGGTCCACTGCATCTGCTGCGGGTTGGCGCCGAGTGCATTCATCACGTCGATATACATCGGCCCGGCGACGCGCATCTTCAGGCCCTTCATGTCGTCGGGCGACTTGATCGGATGGACGTTGTTGGTGACCTCCCGGAAACCGTTTTCGCCCCAGGCCAGCACGATGATGTCGTGGCTTGCCATGATCTCCTTCATCTTCTCGCCCGGTGCGCCATCGGTGGTGGCATCGACCTGGTCGTAGTTCGAATACAGATAGGGCAGCGAGAACACCGCCATCTCGGGCACCAGCGGCGTCACGTTGATCGCCGAGGTCACGACGAAATCGAGCGCGCCACGGCTGACCATCTCGGCCTGCTTCATCTGGTCGCCGCCCGATAGCTGGGCATTGGGGAAGACGCGGACCTTCAGCTCGCCGTCGGTCGCGGCACTCAGCAATTCGTTGAACTTGTCGGCCCCCTTCTGCCAGGTGGTCGTGTCGCCTGTGTTGTGCGACAGGCGCAGGGTCTCGGCCTGCGCCCCTGCGGCAAGAGCGAAACAGGCAAGGGCCGATGACAGGGCGAGTGCGCCCAGCTTGGTGAACTTCATTCTCTTCCTCCACTCCGATCGGGCACCGGTCTCCTCCAGGTACCCCTCTCAAAATCTTATGGTCCATATCATGGATCAATTTATTTCGCAGCGAAAGCTTAAAAATGCAACTTCTTGCTTGGAACGTTGCAGAGACTTATCCATATTTACAAAAATGAACGGGAATGCTAATTTTAAGGTCCATATTGTAGACCTAACGGTATTTGATCTTGCCCATGTTGAGCGGCTCCCAGAGTACAGACCGAGCGCTTTCGCTTCTGTCCATGGTCGGCCGCCATGCCGGGCGCGGCGTACAGCTGTCGGCGCTGGTGGAGGAGAGCGGGCTGAACAAGCCGACCGTGCGGCGCCTTCTGCTGGCGCTGATCCGTGCCGGTCTCGTCGAGCAGGACGAGGAGAGCCGCCGCTATTTTCTCGGCGAGGAAAGCTATGTGCTCGGCACGCTCGCTTCGCCGCGCTTCGGCCTGGTGGAGCTTTGCCTCGACAGCCTGGCGCGACTGTCGCGCAAGACGGAGGACACGAGTTTCGTCTCGGTCCGGCGCGGGTTCTATTCGGTCTGCCTGCACCGCGAGGAGGGCACCTATCCGGTGCGCACCCACGCACTGCAGGTGGGCTTTGAGCATCCGCTCGGCGTCGGGGCCGGATCGATGGCAATGCTGGCCGCCTGTTCCGAAGCGGAGGTCGATCAGGTGATGGAGGCCAATGCGCCGGTTCTTGCCGAACGCTATCCCGGTCTGCCGGCGGCACGGGTCCGGGCCGATCTGGCGGAGACCAGGGCCAAGGGCTATTCGCTCAATCCGGGGCGCATCCTTGCCAATTCCTGGGGCATCGGGGTGGCGATCCGCCAGCCGGACGGCAAGCCCGCCGGCGCGCTCAGCATCGCGGCGATCGACAGCCGCATGCAGGAGGCCCGCCAGGTCGAGCTTGCCGGCTATCTGACGGAGGAGGCGGCCAAGGTGGAGCAGAAGCTGGCGGCGATGTTTGCAGCCCGCAGGGGAGCGGCTGCGGGGCGGTGAAATTTGCCGCATGGGTCGCGCGCCGGCGTCGCCCGACGCCTGGCCTCAGGACCGGGAGCCGAAATGCGGTGCAATTCGGCACGGACAGACAAAGACGAGGAGGAGATCGTCATGAGCAGAGCACAGATCGTCGGCTGGTCGCATTCGCAGTTCGGCCGGTCGCCGCTGGAGGACACCGAGCAGCTGATGGCCTCGGTCGTCGGCCCGGCGCTGGAGCATGCCGGGCTTGATGCCGGCGATGTCGACGGCATCTTTGTCGGGGTGATGAACAACGGCTTTTCCGCCCAGGATTTCCAGGGCGCGCTGGTGGCGATGGGCAATGCGGCACTCGCCCATGTGCCGGCGGTCCGGATGGAAAATGCCTGCGCCACCGGGTCTGCGGCGCTCTACAGCGCCATGGACTTCATCGAGGCGGGCCGGGGCCGGATCGCCCTTGTGGTCGGCGCGGAAAAGATGACGGCGACCCCGACGGCGGAGGTCGGCGACATCCTGCTCGGCGCCTCCTACCGCCGCGAGGAAGCCGATGTCGACGGCGGCTTTGCCGGCCTGTTCGGCCGCATCGCCAGCGCCTATTTCCAGCGCTACGGCGATCGCGCGGAAGAGCTGGCGATGATCGCGGCCAAGAACCACGCCAACGGCATGGCCAATCCCTACGCCCATATGCGCCGTGATTTCGGCTTCGACTTCTGCAATACGGTCTCGGACAAGAACCCTTATGTGGCGGCCCCCCTGCGACGCACCGACTGCTCACTGGTCTCGGATGGCGGAGCCGCCATCGTGCTTGCCGACGCGGAGACGGCGGCCGGTCTTTCGCGCGCCATCGGCTTTCGCGCCCGCGCCCATGCCAACGACATCCTCGCGCTCAGCCATCGGCCCGATGTGCTGGCCTTCGAGGGGGCAAGGCGGGCCTGGAGCGGTGCCCTGCAACAGGCCGGCGCCGCGCTCGACGACCTCTCGTTTGTCGAGACGCATGACTGCTTCACCATCGCCGAGCTGATCGAATACGAAGCCATGGGTCTGGCGGCCCCCGGCGAGGGCTATAAGGTCGTGCGCGAAGGCATCACAAGGAAGGACGGGCGCCTGCCGGTCAATCCTTCCGGCGGGCTGAAGTCCAAGGGGCACCCGATCGGTGCCACCGGCGTCTCCATGCATGTGATGGCCGCCATGCAGCTGATGGGCGAGGCGGGCGACATGCAGCTCGCTGATCCCACGCTTGCCGGCGTGTTCAATATGGGTGGTGCCGCCGTTGCCAATTATGTGTCGATCCTGGAGCGGGTGAAATGAGCATGACCGCACCGAAGGGCGGCACGGCACCTTGCAGCGTCCGGGTGATGAACCTTGCCAATTTCCTCACCCAGTCGGCCCGCCGCCATGGGGCCGAGATCGGTCTCGTCTGGGGCGAGAAGACCTGGAGCTGGGCCGAGATCGAGGCGCGCGTCCATGCCATGGCCTACGCGCTCTCGACCGAATTCGGCGTGGCGAAGGGGGACCGGGTGCTCGTCCAGTCCGCCAACTGCAACCAGATGCTGGAATCGATGTTCGCCTGCTTCCGGCTGGGCGCGGTCTGGGTGCCGACCAATTACCGGCAGTCGCCGACCGAAGTCGCCTATCTGGCAAAGGCGAGCGGTGCGCGCGGGATGATCTGTGGCGCCGCCTTTGCCGGCCATGCCGCCGAATGCCGCGCCGCCGCGCCGGATATCGGCTTTGTGCTGTCGATCGGCGCCTCGGACTTCGGCGAGGCGTACGACGCGGTGGTCCAGCGCCATCTGGGGCAGACCATCCGCGCTGCCGATGTCGATCGCGACGATCCGTGCTGGTTCTTCTTCACCTCGGGCACGACGGGCCGGCCGAAGGCGGCGGTGCTGACCCATGGCCAGATGGCCTTCGTCGTCAACAACCATCTCTGCGACCTGATGCCGGGCACGGGTCCGGGCGACGCCTCGATCGTGGTGGCACCGCTCAGCCACGGCGCCGGCATCCACCAGCTGATGCAGGTCGCTCACGGCGCCAAGACGGTGCTGCCGCCGGGCGAGAAGCTCGATGTCGAAACGGTCTGGCAACTCATCGAACGCTGGAAGGTGACGAACGCCTTCACCGTGCCAACCATCCTGAAAATGCTGGTCGAGCATCCCAGCGTCGAGCGCTTCGACCATTCGAGCCTGCGCTATGTTATCTATGCCGGCGCGCCGATGTACCGGGCCGACCAGAAGCGGGCGCTGGCAACCCTCGGGCCGGTGCTTGTCCAGTATTTCGGCCTTGGCGAAGTCACCGGCAACATCACCGTCCTGCCGCCGGCCTACCACCGGGCCGAAGACGGGCCGGAAGCGCGCCTCGGCACCTGCGGCTATGAGCGCACCGGCATGCAGGTCGAGATCCAGGATGGGCAGGGCAACGAAGTGTCCCCGGGCCGGACAGGGGAGATCTGCGTCATCGGGCCGGCCGTCTTTGCCGGTTATTACGACAATCCCGAGGCCAATGCCAAAGCCTTCCGCAACGGCTGGTTCCTGACCGGCGATCTCGGCCACATGGACGAAGAGGGGTTTCTCTACATCACCGGCCGGGCCTCCGACATGTATATCTCCGGCGGTTCGAACATCTATCCGCGGGAGATCGAGGAAAAGATCCTCACCCATCCCGATATCTCGGAAGTCGCGGTGCTCGGCATGCCGGATCCCGTCTGGGGGGAGGTGGGGGTCGCGGTCTGCGTTGCGCGGGCCGGGGTCGATGCTCATGCGATCGATCTGAAAGCCTGGCTCGGCGACAAGATCGCCCGCTACAAGCTGCCGAAACAGGTGGTCTTCTGGGAGGAGATGCCGAAATCGGCCTATGGCAAGATCAGCAAGAAGCTGATCCGCGAGGAATTGGCGCGGCGCGGTGACCTGGCGGATGGTGAAACGGTACAATCGGCCTGAGCCGGGACCGGAGGGAGGAACGCATGGGAGAGAATGCGACACAGAAGGCGGTGGCCATCACCGGCGGTGCCTCGGGCATCGGTCTTGCGACGGCGCGGCTGCTCATCGAACGCGGCTGGACGGTCTGGCTGCTCGACCTGAAGCAGGCTGCGCTCGACGAGGCCTGCGCCGATCTCGGTATGGACCCGGGCTTCGGCCTGGTCTGCAACGTCTCGGACGAAGCCTCGGTCGAGGCGGCGATTGCGCAACTGGGGGCGACGGGCCTTGCCGGCGTGGTCAATTCGGCAGGGATCGGCTTCGACCAGCCGGCAATGACCACCAGCGTTGCGGATTTCCGCCGCGTGCTCGACATCAACCTGATCGGCAGCTTCATCGTCTGCAAGGCGGCGGCCAGGTTCTGGACCGCGCGTGGCGAAACCGGGTCGATCGTCAACATCTCCTCGATTTCAGGGCTTTGCGGCAACAAGGGTCGGGCCGCCTATGGCGCCTCCAAAGGCGGCATCAATGTCATGACGATGATCATGGCCAACGAGCTCGGCCCGTCCGGCGTAAGGGTCAACGCGGTGGCGCCCGGTCCGATCGACACGCCGCTTGCGCGCGCCGTACATACCGATGACGTGCGCCGCCAATGGCATGACCGCGTGCCGCTGCGCCGCTATGGCCAGCCGGAAGAGGTGGCGGGCGCGGTTGCCTTCCTGCTCTCCGACGATGCGGCCTATGTGAACGGGCAGGTGCTGGCCGTTGATGGCGGTTTCGTCACCGCCGGGCTGTCGGCATGAGCATGCGCACGATCCGCCATCCCGGTCCGATAGACACCGAGCGCTACCGCGTCCAACCCTGCGGCGTCGAGCCCTTGCAACTGACGGTCAGTGCCAGGCGGCCGCTCGGCGCTGCGATCGCCGAAGCCTTTGCCTGCGAAGGCTATCGCTTCGGCTATGCCCACATGGCCTCGGTGCCGATGGTGCGGCTCGACTATGTGATACCGGCCGGCAGTCCGGACGCCACCCATGCCGCCTGGTACAGCGAGACGCACCGCCCGCCGCATGGCGGGGTGATCGAGGCGGCCGGGCTTCATCTGGGAGAACGTGACGACGAACCGTTTCTGCATGGCCATGGTCTCTGGCGGATCCCGCAGCAGGGCACCCGGATGGGACACCTGCTGCCGGCGGAGGCGCGGCTGCTGGAACCGGTGGAGATCACGGCGCTCGGGATCGCCGGGGCCGGACTGGTGGCGCGCGACGATGCGGAGACCAATTTCCGTCTGTTTTCGCCGGAGGTCTTTGTCGATGAGCGCCATGACAGCCTGTCGCGCGCCTTGCTGGCGACGATCAAGCCGAATGTCGATCTCTGCGAGACGATCGAGATCATCTGCCGGCAGGCCGGGTTTGCCGCCGCAATCGTGCATGGCATCGGCAGTCTTGTCGGTGTCGACTATGCCGATGGCCGGCATGTGCCGTCCTATGCGACCGAGGTGCTGATCCGCCGCGGCCGCGTGGTGACCGTGGACGGCGCGCCGGTCGCCACGCTCGACATCGCCGTGGTCGACATGAACGGCGACTGGACCAAAGGCGAGCTGAAACGCGGCGCCAACCCGGTCTGCGTCACCTTCGAATTGCTGATCGTCGAGATGCGCGGCGGACAAGCGGCGGCCGGCGTCTGATCAGACCCCGGCGGCATTGCCCTCGTCGCGGTCCTCCGGCACGGGAAGGGCGGCAGTCTTGCAGATCTGCCGCAGTGCCCCGCGCATACCCTCCTCCAGCGTCGGATGATAGATCGGCAGGTTCAGGAGGTCGGCGGCGGTCTGGCGGCTCTCGATCGCCCAGGCAATCAGATGCGCCATGTGTTCCGTGCCGGGCGCTGCCATGCTGGCGCCGGTGAGCAGGCCCTTCGGATCGGCATAGAGCCGCACCAGCCCGCCGGCACGACCTTCGACCCTGGCGCGGCCCTGATCGCTGTAATCGGCCTCGCCGACGATCGTGTCGTCTTCCGGCGGCTTGCCGATCATGGCGCTCGACGGTTCGGTAAAGGTGATTGCCAGCATGGTCTTGCGTTTCGACGGGGTGACCTTCGGGAAGGTCGCAGCATTATGGCCTGCAATCGCCCCCTCGGCCGAGGCTTCATGCAGCAGCGGCGCCTTCGCATTCGTGTCGCCGGCGATGAAGATCGGCGCGGCGCCGCATTGCAGTGTAGTGATGTCGAACACGGGGGTGCCGTGGTCGTCGAGATCGAGCCCGGTCGCCTCCAGACCGAGGCCGTCGAGCTTCGGCGGGCGACCGGTGGCGACCAGCACATGGCTGAAGACGGCACTGCCTTCGCTTTTGCCCGACCAACGGATCCGGGTTCCACCGGACACCTTTTCCGGCGTGATCTCGACATCGAGATGGACAGGGAATTCCTTTTCCAGAAGTGCGCGAAGGGATGTGGCGACGGCCGCGTCGCCGAGGCCGGCGATCTTTCCGCCCTCGCCGAACACCTGCACCTTGACCCCCAGCCGGGCAAAGGCCTGGGCAAGTTCCAGCCCGAGCGGCCCGGCACCGATGACCCCCAGCGAGGCGGGCAGGTCATCGAGCTCGAAGACGTTTTCATTGGTCAGCAGGTTGTCGAGATCCCGGTAGGGCTTCGGCACCATGGCAAACGAGCCGGTGGCGATGACGATCGCCCTTGCCTCGACTGCAAGACCGTCCACGTCGAGCGTGGTGCCTCCCGTGAACCGGGCCTTGCCTTTCAGCTTGCTGTCTGCGGGAAGCGCGTCGAACGTCTCCAGGATCGAGGAGACGAAATCGTCGCGCAGGCGACGGACCCGCTGCATCACGGCCTTGCCGTCAATGCGGACGGGTCCGGCGCTGATGCCGAACCGGTCGGCCTCGCGGATCCCTTGCGCGGCCTTGGCCGCTGCAATCAGCAGCTTGGAGGGCATGCAGCCGACGGTGGCGCAGGTGGTGCCGGCAAAGCGGTCGTCGATCAGCAATGTGCGGGCGCCGGCGCGCCGCGCGCTGCGCTCGGCGGCAAGTCCCGCAGTGCCCGCGCCGATGATGGCAATCTCTGTTTTCCGTTCGGCCACTGTCCCTGCTCCTTCACGCAAATGCACAAGGCTTGAGGAACAGCCGGGCCGCCCCATTCGTTCCGACCCCATGTGTTTTTACAAGCGGAGATGAACATGACAGTTGCGCAAAGGCGCAGAGCCGCAGGCCGGACGGATGCCAAGGCGGATGCCGAAACCGTCCCCTCGCTCGAAAAAGGCAGCGATGCCCCGACCGGAGCGGTTGCCCGGAACGAGGAAACCGAGGGTGCGACCGGTGCCCTGGAGGGTGCCGAGCCGCCACCTTTCCTGGAGAAACCGGGCGCCGGCAAGGAAAATGGAGACAAGGCCTGATGAATCACAGAAAACCCCGACTTGTCGGTCTCAACCATGTCGCGCTCGAAGTGGGCGACGTCGAGCAGGCGCTCGATTTCTATGGCAGCATCTTCACCTTCGACCTGCGCGGCACCCATCGCGGCGAGGATGACAGGCTGGAAATGGCCTTCATCGATCTCGGTGACCAGTTCTTGGCGCTGAGTGCCGGCGGTGATCCGAAGCCGGATGGCGGGCGGCATTTCGGCCTGGTGGTCGACGACCGCAGCGCCGTCGAGGCGCTGGCACGGGCGGCCGGCGCAGACGTGCTCGACGGTCGCTTCCTCGATTTTCTCGACCCCTGGGGCAATCGAATCGAGGTGGTCGAATATCGCGACCTGCAATACAGCAAGACCCCGGAAGTGCTGTCTGCCATGGGCCTCGATCTCGACAAGAGCCCGGCTGCAATGGACGAGCTTCGCCTGAAGAAGATGGCGTGACGAGGCGGGCGTGATCGGCGAGCGACCTTTGCCCGAGCCGTGATTACCTACCCGGCCACGCCTGTTTTGCAACGATCCTGGCTCATTCGGCGCAAGCCTCTTGCCTGCGGGATGGAATTCTGTTTCAGCATTTCCCATGGATCAACGTTCACCGGCCCAGAACCCGAAGACTGCGCCGCCTCCGGCGAAGGTGCTGAAGGTCGGCTTCGTGCTGGCGCGCAGCTTCACGCTGAGCGCGTTTTCGCTGTTCGTCGATGCGCTGCGGCTCGGCAGCGACGAGGCCGACCGTTCCAGGCGCATTCACTGCGACTGGGAAGTCCTGAGCTCCAGCCGGCATCTGCTGACGTCCAGCTGCGGCATCCAGCTGTCGCCGACGGCCTCGCTGAAGCCGCCGCAGGAATTCAGCTATATCGCGGTGATCGGCGGCCGGCTGAATGTCGAGGAGCCGATCGACCGCGAGACGATCGCCTATCTGCACAAGGCGGTGGAGGCGGGCGTTCCGGTGATCGGGGTCTGCACCGGCAGTTTCATCCTGGCCGACAACGGGCTGCTCGAAGACCGGCTGGCCTGCGTCAGCTGGCTGCATTACCGCGAATTCCTTGAGCGCTTTCCCGACAACAAGGCGACCTCGCACAGCATTTTCGTCGAGGATGGCAATATCATCACCTGCGCGGGCGGCAGCAGCGTGGCCGATCTCGCCGCCTTTCTGATCCGTCGCCATGTCGGGCCGGCCGCCGAGCGCAACGCCCTGGAGATCCTGCAGATCATCCGCCGGCGCGACGCGACCGAGGTGCAGCCGCGCAATCCGCTGGCGAGCGGCAGCTATCATGACAAGCGTATCGGCGCCGCCCTGCTGTTGATGGAGCAGCATGTCGAGAATGTCCTGAGCGTCGAAAAGATCGCCCGGCGCATCGGTGTCTCGCGGAGGCAGCTGGAACGCATCTTCCTCACCGAGCTCAACCTGTCGCCGGCCGTTGCCTATCAGCGCATCCGGCTGGAAGAGGCCATGCGGCTGGTGACCGGAACCGACCGGCCGCTGATCGAGATCGCGCTCGAAACCGGGTTCGAGAACACCTCGCATTTCAACCGGCGCTTCAAGAAGGCGTTTTCGGTAACCCCCAATGCGCTGCGACGACAGAATCGCTCGGCGGTCAAGGGTTGACGGCTGTCAACTGCTGCGATGCAGATTCAAGACTCTATGTTATGACATTGATAATAATACGAAAAATGCGATGAACTCAATTTCGGTTAATTTGAGTCATCATCCAATCTCGTGCACCCTGACATCATCGCCGCAAACCTGTCTGGCAATCTCCACCACATGCCGGTGATGGGTCAGATAGATCGCCTGGCCGGTGGCGCCGATGCGGGCCATCAGGTGACAGGCAGCGCGGGTGCGTTCCTCGTCGAAGGTCTCGAAAATGTCGTCGCAGAAGAAGGGCAATACATGGCCTGAGGCCGCCATCTGTTCGTAGGCCGCCGCACGCAGGGCCAGATAGAGCTGGAACCGTGTGCCCTTCGACATGTCCTGCGCACGCTTCGGTGTACCCTCGGCCGAGAGCGCCATCAGCACCTCGGCATTGCCCTCCGGCTGGGTGCGCAGTTTCGTATAGGCACCGTTCGTCAGGTCGGCAAAGGCCTTTTCGGTCGCTTCCAGCATGCCGCTCCGGTGGCGGTCGCGGTAGCGGCGGATCGCCTCTTCCGCCAGCTGGTGGCCGAAGCGCAGCTCGAGATAGGAGAGTATGGTCTCCTGCATTTCGAGTTCGATTGTGCGGCGGCGCTCGACCAGCACTGCCACATCCGCATCGCCGGTGACGGCCCGCAACCCGCTTTCGGCCTCGGCGCGGCGGGCAATGGCCTGGCGATAGCGCTCCTCGAATTCCTGCAGATCCCGCTCGATCGCATCCAGCCGGGCCGCGACATCTAGGAGGGTGTAATCGGCCAGCAGGACCCTGACGGCCTCCAAATCCTTGACCGAGAGGCGGACAAGCAGGTCCCCCGTCATTTCGGCAAGGCGCCGACGGCTGTCGATCACGCGGGCTGACGTCGAGACCGCCTGACGCAGGTCCTCAAGGGTATCTGTCGGGATGGCCGGGTCGAAGGCCTGCCCGAGCGCGGCGATCTGGTGGGCGATCTCCTCCAGCAGCTGGCGGGCCTGTTCCAGTTTTTGCCTGTTGTCCTCGATGACGCCGCTCAGGCGCCGGGCCTCGTCATCGGCCTTTTTCGCATGCTCTGCGGCGGCTGCCAGCCTTGCATAGGCCTCGGAAACATCGTCGGGGACCGGCAGGCCGAAGCGGGTGGAGAGTATCGCCAGCTGCTCGGCAAAGCTTGCCTGGTCCTGTGCCATGGCGTCGACCTGGCGTTCGGCCTGTTTGCGGCCGAGCTCGATCTCGCGCAGCTGGCGCAAGGGATCCAGGGAGGGGAGCAGGGTTTCGGGCGCAAGGCCGGGCGGCAGGAGGTCGGCGATCAGGCGCGCCCATTCGGTCGCAGCATGATCGCGCGCCGCCGACATCCGGTCGAGGGCTGCCTCGCGCCGCTCTGCCTCGGCCTGCAGATCGGCCAGCCGGGAGAGCGCCTTTTCCCGGATCTCCAGCCGCGCCCGGTGGTCGCGCACCCGCTCCTGGCCGAGAGCATAGAGCGTGTCGAAATCCTCATGGGCGACGTTCAGCAGTGTCTTCAGCTGCGCGCCATGGCGCGCCGCGGTGTCCAGCACCGGCCTGCGATCGTCAAGGGCAAGGTCCAGTTCCGACTTCGCCTTGGCCGCGGCATCGCATTGGCGCAGCCAGTCGACATAGCTTTCCAGCGACAGATCGACGGTCAGCCCGGACCCCTGCAATGCCTTTTCCGCCTGCGTCTGCAGGCGGGCAAGCGCTGCCGTCAGCTTTTCCAGCCGGCTCTCCGCTTCGGCGAGTTTTGCCGTCCGGTCGAGCGCGTCCTGTTCGAGCTGGCGCAGCTGGCCGACAGCCTCGGCGCCGAGCAGCCGGCGCTCGAACATGCCGTCCAGCGTCTGCATGGCGGTCTCGAAGGGAAGCGCGCTCTCGGCGGACAGCGTCTGCCGGTGCTCGGCCCAGAGCCGGTCGCGGTCCGCCCGCGCGGTGCGGCTTTCGCTGTCGGAGACCAGCTGGTGGGCGGCCTTCAACGCCTCGATCTGTGTGGAGATCCGGGCCAGCTGGCGCTTCAGCTGGTCGCGTTCGTCAAGCAACTGGTCGTGTTCGGTGCGCGTTTCGGCGATGTCGCGGCCGAGTGTTTCGGCCTCGCGTACCGTCAGCTGCCCGATCGGCACCCCGTCGAAGGCCTGCCCCTTGACTGTCAGCGCCTTCAGGCTTGCAAGATAGGCGTGTCGCGCCGTCTTTACCGCATTGGCGGCGACCGCATGGTCCTCCACCAGTTTCGGTCCGACCTGGCTATGCCAGAAGGTGGCAAGGTCCTGGTCGGGCAGGGTTGCAGCCTCGGCCTTGTCGGCAGCCATTCTGGCCTCCTGCAGGCGGTCCGAGAGACCGGCCTGTTCCAACTGCTCGCGGGCCAGCGCCTTTTGCGCGTCGAGCAGGGCCTCGCGCGCCGTCTCGAGCCTTGCCAGATCCGGCTGGGCCAGAACCAGCAGGGTCGATGACACCTCACCCTCCAGGCCAAGGGAGGCTGCGACGGCCGTCATGTCGGAGACGGCCTCTGCCAGTACCCGGCGCCGCTTGGGCAGATCGACCTCGGCGGTGACGAAGCGGCTATTGAGTTCGCCGAGCGGTGCCAGGGCAGGGCCAAGCGGCAGGCGTTCCGGTGCAAGCGTGATCGCGCCCAGTTCGCGCTCCTGCGCCGCGATGTCGGCGCTCAATTGCTCGATCCGCGCGCGGTGCGTTTCCCGGTCGGCCAGCATCCGCACCAGCAGGTCCGGATGGATGTCGAGGCGCTCGGGATAGTGCGCGACCGGTGCGAGTTCGTCCGCCAGCCTGTCGATCCGGTCAAGCATCGGCAAGGCGTCATGGATCGCCTGCAGCTGCGTCTTCTCGGCAAAGGCGGATTTGCGCGCCTCGGTTGCCCGCATTTCCTCGGCCTTGGCCTCGTCCAGCGCCGTCTTCAGCTTGCGATAGGCCGAAGCCGGAACGTCGAGCGCCTTGATCTGCGCGGAGGTTTCGTCCAGTTCCTTCTTCAGGCTGGCAAAATGGGCCTTGGAGCTGCCCTTCAGATAGAGCGCACGGGCCTGCTCTTCCACGGTCGCCAGACGCTCGGAAAGATCGTTGACGCCGGCGGCCGCGGAAAACAGCAGGCGACCGATATCGCCCTTCGAGCTTGCGATCTCCTCGCCGCCGCGCTCGATCGTCTCGTCGTCGAGGCAAAGCAGCTTGCGGTAATCCTCCTGGCCGAGGCCGGCCAGCGAACCCTGAAGGGCGGTCTCGGGCAGGGGATGGCCATTGGCGTCGATCAGCGAGCCGGCCCGTGTCGGCAGGCGGGCAAAAAAGGTCTCCTCGCCGTTGAGATCGATCACGCCGGAGACGCGCAGATTCTTGCGCTGGTGCTGGAAATCATAGGGCTCGCGGTGTTCGAAACCGTAGAGCAGCCGCAGGAAGCCTTCCATCGTCGTCGTCTTGCCGGCCTCGTTCGGGCCATAGACGATGTGGAAATCGGGGATGCCCGGCCGGGCCTCGCCGAAGTCGAGGGCCTTGTCGGTGAAATGGCCGAAATAGTCGAGGTTGAGCTTGCGAAGACGCACGGTTACGCGGAGCCTTTCATCAGGGCCGTGACATGGCGTGCCCCGGTTTCGGCAAGTGCCCTTGCAAGCGTGGCGCCGCTGTCGGCCTCGCGCAGCAGATCCTGCCGCCGGTCCGGCGGCAGAAGCGCCAGCATCTCCTCGGCCTCGGCCAGAATGGCCGTCTGGAAACTGGTCTCGCCTTCGATCGCCTGCATCAGCGCCTGCAATTCGCCGACGGCAGAAGGCGTATCCGCTCCGCCCGGCGCAAGATCGATGTCGAAGCGCACCTTCTCGATCCAGAGCCGCCCGGTCTCTTCTGCCAAGCCCGCCAAGGTCTCTTCCCAGACCTCGTGGTCGCGCAACAGTGTCCAGCCGATCGGCGAGCGGCCGGCCAATGTCACCCGCAGGATCGCGTGGTCGGATTGCAGCCGCTCGGCCTCGTCCCGTAGGCTCTGGCGCAGGATCCGCCGCAAGGCATCGCCGTCGGCCGCCTGGGAAGTGTCGATCTCAAGCGCGCGGAATTCCACATGCGAGGTGACGATCTCGGAGACCGAGATCGTCCCGTCTTCGATCGTCAGCAGCGTCGCCGTCTTGGTGTCTGCCTCGCCGATATCGCGCCCCTGCGGAATCCCGGGCATGACGATCCAGGGTTTGTCGCCATGGACCTGCCGCTTGTGGACATGCCCGAGCGCCCAGTAGTCGAAGCCCATGCCGGCAAGCTCGCTGACGGAACAGGGCGCATAGGTGTCGTGGCCGCTGGCGCCGGCCAGCGACGAGTGCAGCATGGCGATGTTGACGGCGCCAGCGACCGGCGCACCGAATTTCGGCAGCAGGCTGTCCGGCGCATGCCGGCCGGAAAAACTGATGCCATGGACGAAGACATCCGAATTGCCGATCTGCACCTTGCCGCCGCGCCCGTCGAAGACATGCACGTGATCGGGCAGCGTGACCTCGCCGGTCACCGGGTTTTCGGCATCGTGATTGCCCTTGATGTAGAACACCTGGATGCCGGCCGGACGCAGCCGTTCCAGCTGGCCGATCAGGAAGGCGGCGGTCTTGGCGCTGCGCTCCTGCCCGTCGAACAGGTCGCCGGCGATCAGCACGGCCGCGACATTCTCAGACAGCGCCGCGTCGACGATCCGCGTCAGCGCGATGCGCGAGGCCGCCTGCACCGTGTCTCGCAGCGCCGCATTGCGCAGGGCCAGCGAGCGCAGCGGCGAATCGAGATGGATGTCTGCGGTGTGAAGAAGCTTCATGGGCATGTTCTATAAAGGGTTTGGCGGGCTTGAGAAACCGCCGAACGGGCTTTGCGCGGCTGAGATCACCGGAATTGTCGATCGCGCCGATCCCACCGGCCTTCAGCCGATCCTCTCGCTTGGTCGATAGCAGACGAATTGTTTTAGAAACGAATCCGCGGGTCATGCGTTCATGGCAACGGGGAGGTCAGCGTCAAACAGGAACTGCCGCCGTGGATATGAAAACCGGAAAACAGGAACGTCCCCTCAACCCGCAAGAGGACGAGCGCGAGCACGAAGACCGGGTCGAGGAGACCCCGCCCGAAGCTGCGACGGCCGACAGCAGCGCCGATGGGAACGATGCCGACCAGGCAGACGACGGGGATGGCGACGACAAGGCCGCTGCGCCGAAAAAGCCGATCTGGAAAAGGCCTGTATTCCTGATCTTCGTTGCCGTGGTGATCCTCGCGTTGATCGCCGGCGGCATCTATTACTGGATCAATGTCGCGCCTTACGAAACCACCGACGACGCCTTCATCGACGCCAACACGATCCAGATCTCGCCGCAGACTTCCGGCCAGATCGTCGCGGTCGGTGTCGGCAATAACACCCATGTCAATCGCGGCCAGTTGCTGGTCTCGATCGATCCGGCCCCCGCCAAGGCAAACCTCGCATCCGCCAAGGCGCAGCTCGCCCAGGCCCGCGCGGAACTGCAGCAGGCCAAGGCCAGCGCCGAACAGGCCCGCCAGCAGGAAGCGCAGTCGCAGGCGCAACTCGATGCGCTGAAGGTCGAGGCCGAGAACGCCAACGAGAATTTCAAGCGCAATCAGAGCCTGTTCAAGGACAATTCCGGCTCGATCTCGGAAAAGGTGGTCGATGATTCCGAAGCCGCCTACAAGCAGGCGCAGGCGCAGGCCGAAGCCGGCCGCCAGGAAGTCGCAACCGCCAAGGCCAGCATCGGCGTTGCCGACGCCAAGGTGACGGCAGCAGAAGCTGCGGTGCAGGCAGCGCAAGCCTCTGTCGATACCGCCCAGATCGATGTCGACCACACGACCATCACGGCCCAGCAGTCGGGCCAGATCGTGCAGAACAGCCTCGGCGTCGGCGCCTTTGCCAGCCAAGGCAATCCGCTGATGGTGCTGGTGCCGGACGATATCTTCGTCACCGCTAATTACAAGGAAACCCAGCTTGCCGACATCCGCGTGGGCCAGGCCGTGGATGTGGCGGTAGACGCCTATCCCGACGTCGATTTCAAGGGGAAGGTGATCTCCGTCCAGCAGGGCGCCGGCCAGGCCTTCCAGCTGCTGCCGGCGGAAAATGCGACGGGTAACTTCGTCAAGGTCGTGCAGCGCGTGCCGGTGCGGATCTCGATCGAAAATCCCGATCCGAAGCGCTATCTGCTCGGCCCCGGCATGTCGGTCGTCTCGAGCATCCGGGTCGACTGAGATGGCGCAGCAGAAAGCGGCAGGCGGCTGGACGGATGCCCGTTCGGCCGCGGGCAATCGCAGCCCGTGGCTGATGACCTTCATCATCTCGATCGCCACCTTCATGGAGATCCTCGACACCTCGATTGCCAATGTGTCGCTGTCCAACATCGCCGGCAATCTTGGCGTGTCGGAGAACCAGGCGACCTGGATGGTGACCAGCTATCTCGTGGCGAACGCGATCGTCATTCCGATCAGCGGCTTCCTGTCGCGGGCAATCGGCCGCAAGCGCTATTTCCTGTTTTCGATCTTTCTGTTCACCGCCTCGTCCTTTGCCTGCGCGCTGTCGCCCAATCTGGGTTTCCTGATTCTGGCGCGCGTGCTGCAGGGGATCGGGGGCGGCGGGCTGGCACCCGTCGAACAATCGATGCTGACCGACAGTTTCCCGCCGGAAAAGCGCGGCCAGGCCTTCGCCGCCTTCGGTCTTGTCGTCGTCGTCGCGCCGATCATCGGCCCGACCATCGGCGGCTACATCACCGACACCATCTCCTGGCACTGGATCTTTCTGATCAACCTGCCGGTCGGCATTCTGGCCATCTTCCTGGTGCAACTGCTGGTCAAGGAGCCGGATGTCCTGGTGCGCGAGCGCGCCGCGCGGCTGAAAAAAGGACTGAAGGTCGATTATGTCGGCTTCATCCTCGCAGCCGTCGGGCTTGCCGGCCTGCTGATCATGCTCGACAGAGGGCAGACCGAGGGCTGGTTCGACTCGACGCTGATCCGCTGGATGACGGCGATGGCGGTGCTGGGGCTCGGTGGCATGACCATCTGGGAGCTGAACCATGACGACCCGATCGTGCCGCTGAAACTGCTGAAGAATCGCAATCTGGCGATCTCTACCGTCATGATGCTGCTGCTCGGCGTTCTCGTCTTCGGCACGATCCAGATCATCCCGCAGATGCTGCAGCAGGTCTTCGGCTATACCGCCTACAATGCGGGCCTGGTGCTGACCTATGGCGGGGCGATCGCGCTTTTGATGATGCCGCTGTCGGGGGCGATAACCGGCAAGGTCGATCCGCGGCTGCTCCTGATCCCGGCCTTCGCCATGCAGGCCGTCGCCTTCTGGTCGTTTTCCGGTTTCAACCTGAACAGCACCTTTGCCGATGCCGCCTGGGGCCGCTTCTTCATGTCGATCGCGCTGCCGTTCCTGTTCATCCCGATCACCACGGTCGCCTATGTCGGCCTGCCGCCGGATGAAAGCGACAAGGCCTCGGCCATGCTGAACTTCTTCCGCAATCTCGGCGGCGCCTTCGGCATTTCGCTGACCCAGACGCTGCTCGCGCGCCGCGACCAGTTCCACCAGAGCCGGATGACGGAGACGGTCAACGAGCTCAACCCCTATTTCCAGCATACGCTCGGCCAGATGACGGCGGAACTCGGCTCGAAGACCAAGGCGCTCGGTGCGCTCTACAGCCAGATCCAGGGACAGGCGATGATGCTTGCCTATATCGACGTCTTCCGCGTGCTGATGTGGAGCGTGGCGATCGTCATCCCCTTCATCCTGCTGCTGCGCACGCGGGGCGGCAAGGCCGCCTAGTCAGTGCCGTGTCTGTGCTCAGCCGATCCGGGCCCACTCGATGGCCTCGAGCACATAGGGCGCAAAAAGGAAGTCGCGGATTGCCGCGATCCGGTCTCCGCGCCAGTCGATCAGGACGAAATGGGCAGGCTTGGTGCTGTCGGCCTGCCGGTCGAAGACCAGCATGACGGGATGCCCCTCGATGGCCCCGAGGGTGAAGCGCCAGTTCCGCGCCTGCGCATAGCGGGTGAAATAGGGACCGATGCCGTCGCGGCCCTCCAGCTTCAGCCGGTTGACCAGCTTCAGCCGGTTGACCAGCTCCAGCCGGACCTCGTCGGCGAGCATGGCGCGGATCGCGTCGAAATCGCCGGCACGAAACAAGTCGACGAAGGTCGCCATCTTCCGGCGATGCTCCTCCGGCATCAGCGGCAACCGTATATCGTCCGGCATCTCGGCGAGCCGGCGCAGGGTGGCACGTCCTCGCTGCAGTGCCGATTTGGCCGCAGCCGGGCTGCAGGACGCGATCTGTGCGATGTCCTCGACCGAATGGCCGAGGACATCCTTCAGGATAACCGCGCAGCGCTGCAGTTCCGGCAGTTGCAGAAAGGCATGGAAGCTGACCGACGCGATATCCGACGGCGGGAGCGCGACCATGCCGATGCTCTCGTCGAGCGGGACGACAGTGCGGCGTGCCCTGCTGCGCAGGAAATCGAGGCTGGAATTGTGGGCGATGCGAAACAACCAGCCCTCGACATTGTCGACAACCATGCCGTTCCGCGAGGCGTCGAGCGCCTTGACCAGCGTATCCTGCAGGACATCCTCGCCATCGATTGCCGAACCTGTCATGCGCGCGCAGTAGCGATGCAGGCGCGGGCGCAGTTCCTGCAGGATGTCCTCGATCTGCCGCTCTGCCATCGGTCTCCCCGTCTCTCCCCTATGACGTTCAGGATACTGCCATCTGCGGTTCCCGTGTCAGTACGACATGGCCCGTCACGGAACTGAATTCTGCAAGCTCACGGATCTTTGGGAAATAGGCCATCATGCGCGGATCACGGCGCATGGCATCGACGGCTTCGGCTGTCTCCCATTCCGAATAGATCACGACGCTTGCGCCGTCTTGGGCCGCTATCAGCCGGCTGGTCCTCCAGCCGTCCAGCGTGCAGATCACGCCGTCGATATTTCGCTGCAGTAGGGCGATCAGCCGTTCCTGGTTCTCCGGTTCGACTTTCAGAAGATTGACCAGTGTTATCGGTTCATGCGGCATGGTGCGGTTCCTTTCTTCAGGCGGGAATGCACCAAGGACGAGCGAGGCCGGTCAAACGGATCGGAGGCCAGCAAAAAAATTGGAAATCCGCCGGCGGCGCTTCAGTATTGTTCCAGTTCGCCGCCGTCCGCCTGGGCGAGCGTCAGCGGATAGCGCTCGGGGTGATGGACGAGCGCCGTCATGTTGACCGGGCGGTTGCGGTCGTCGAAGGCGATCTGGTCGACGGTGAGCACGGCGGAGGGCAGATCGAGCCCGAGCATTTCGGCTTCGTCGGCCGTTGCCAGCCGGGCGCTCAACGTCGTCTGGCCCCTGACGGGCCGGATATGGTGGCGGTCCTTCAGTTCGGCATAGAGCGAGCGGTTGCCGCCCGACCAGTCGAGGTCGGCAAGGCCCGGCACCTGGGCGGCGGGCAGCCAGTCGGTCTGGATCACCACCGGCACATTGTCGAGCAGGCGCAGCCTTGCCAGCACCAGAACTTCGGCCCCCGACGGCAGGAATAGCGGGCGGCTGACCTCGAGCGGCGCGCGGATCACCTGCGCCTCGAGGAGCCGGTTGCCGGGCACCCGGCCATTGGCAAGCGCCGTGCTGGTGAAGCTCTTCAAGACCTGCAGCTCGAAGCCGCCGACATGTTCGGCGACGTAGAGGCCCTTGCCGGGCTGGCTGTGCACGATGCCCTGGCTGATCAGCTCGCGGACGGCGTGTCGGATGGTGATGCGGCTGACATTGAACAGGTCGACCAGTTCGCGCTCCGAGGGAAGCTTGCCTCTGAGCGGCAACTTGCCATTGCGGATGGCGGTCAGCAGGGCGTCATGAACCTGGCGATGAAGCGGCCTCGCATCGTCGCGATCGATCGTCGATCCCCACCTGTCGGCGTCGATGCCGGAGCGGCTGTCGCTGTTCAGATCCTGTCCCTTCCCAAGTCTTAAGCCTCTCGTCCTTTAGACCAGTGTCGGCGCAAAACAAGTGAAAGTCCATATTGACATGACTGGATATAACCAGACCTAATGGGCGCCAAGGAGACGAAGAGCTCCGTGACCGCATTCATCGTCAGCCAACAGGGAACAGTTCCAGATGAAGAAAACCATTGCAGCCGCGGCCTTCATGGCCGCCTTGTGGGCAACCGGCGCGCATGCCGAGACCATCAATGTCTTCTGCGCCCCGACCGAATATGATTTCTGCACGAAGATTGCCGGCGAGTGGAAGGACAAGACCGGCAACGAAGCCAAGATCAACAAGATGCCGGCGCTGCTGGACGATGCGATCCCGCTCTACCAGCAGCTGCTCGCGGCCAAGTCGACCGACATGGACGTGCTGTTCCTCGACGTGATCTGGCTCGGCATGTTCAAGAACAACATGCTGGATCTCTCCAAGCTGATCCCGAAGGAAGAGCAGGACGCGCAGTTCGAATCGACGCTGGGCGCCGCGAGGCTCGATGGCGCGCTGGTGGCCATGCCGGCTTACATGGATGTCGGCCTGATGTTCTATCGCAAGGATCTGCTGGAGAAATACGGCAAGACGCCACCCAAGACCTGGGACGACATGGCAGCGACCGCCAAGGACATCCAGGACAAGGAGCGCGAGGCCGGCAACAAGGACATGTGGGGCTATGTCTGGCAGGCCAAGAGCTATGAAGGGCTCACCTGCGACGCGATCGAACTGATTGCCTCGAACGGCGGCGGCACCATCATCTCCGACGACGGCAAGGTGACGATCGATAACCCGCAGGCTGCCGAAGCGATCGACAAGGCCAAGGGCTGGATCGGCACGATCTCGCCGCAGGGCGTACTGAACTACGACGAGGAAGCGTCGCGCGCGATCTTCGAAAACGGCAATTCCGTCTTCCACCGCAACTGGCCCTATGTCTGGGGCACTTCGCACGAGGACGCCAGCAAGATCGTCGACAAGGTCGGCGTCATGCCGCTCCCGGTCGGCAAGGAAGGCGAGAAATCCTCCGGTTGCCTCGGTCCGATGTATTTCGGCGTCTCGAAATATTCCTCCCACCCGGATGCCTCGGCCGATTTCGTCGGCTTCATCACCGGCAAGGACGCCCAGAAGGACCGGGCGGTCGAATATGCCGTCAACCCCTCGGTGCCCGCTCTCTATGAAGACCCGGACGTGCTGAAGAAGATCCCCTTCCTGAAGGACAACCGCCAGGCCTTCGCCGATGCGGCCGTCCGTCCGTCCGGCTATACCGGCACCAGCTACAACCGCGTGTCGCAGGCCTTCTACCGCTCCGTCCATGGCATGCTGTCGGGTGACACTAAGGTCGAACCCGGCCTGAAGCAACTGTCGAAGCGGCTGGAAAAGCTCAAGGAGAGCCGCTGACTTCAAGGCGGCTGCGGGGGGCCGGAAGTCTCCGCAGCCGGTTCTGACGTTTTGAACGGTCCGCGCGGGAAAAACCGAACGCTTTCGCGTGGATGGCATCGCCTTCAGCTCAGGCAGCACTCAGGTACCCCATGGCATCAGTTTCCCTGAATTCGGTTTCGAAGAGCTTCGGAACCCATCCGGTCATCCACGGCGTCGATCTCGCCATCGAGGACGGGGAGTTCGTCGTCTTCGTCGGCCCGTCCGGCTGCGGCAAGTCCACGCTTCTGCGCATCGTCGCGGGTCTCGTGTCTCCGTCGAAAGGCGGTGTCTCGATCGGTGGCGACGACGTGACCGATGTTCCCGCATCCAAGCGCGGGGTCGCCTTCGTTTTCCAGTCCTATGCGCTCTATCCGCATATGACGGTGGCCCGCAACATAGGCTTCGCCCTGGAAACCCTGGGCCTGAGGCGTACCGCGATCGCCGACAAGGTGAAAAGCGTGGCGTCCATGCTCAAGGTCGACCATCTGCTCGATCGCCGGCCGCGGGAACTGTCGGGAGGCCAGCGGCAACGCGTGGCGATCGGCCGCGCGTTGGTGCGGCAACCCGAAATCTTCCTGTTCGACGAGCCGCTGTCCAATCTCGATTCCGACCTGCGCATGGAAATGCGCATGGAGATCGCGCGCCTGCATGACGAGCTGAAGACGACGATGATCTACGTCACCCACGACCAGTCCGAGGCTATGACGCTGGCGGACCGCATCGTGGTACTGAACGGTGGCCGCATCGAACAGGTCGGCACGCCGCAGATGCTTTACCGCGAACCGGTGAACCGTTTCGTTGCCGGCTTCATCGGCTCGCCGCGTATGAACTTCCTGCCGGTCAGGGCGACAGGGGGGACGATCTCCGGCCCGGGCGGGCTTTCGCTTGCGATCGGTCAGCCCGATAGCGTCGCAAACGCGGCCTCGATCGGCATCCGGCCGGAGGCGCTGTCGCTGGGGCCAGCCGGGGAGGGACAGCTGGACGGCGTCCTCGAACGGGTCGAGGATCTCGGCCACGAACATTTCGCCTATTGCCGGCTGGGTGACGATCAGCTCTGGGTCGTCCGCATCGCCCAGGCGCCCGGCCGGGAGCTTGTCGGCGCGCCGGTCGGTCTGCGTTTCGATGCCGCCGACGTCTATCTTTTCGACAAGGATGAACGGCGCTTGACCCTGCCCGCCCGGGATGGCCTGACCGCAGGGGTGGCGCGATGAGTGCAAGGCTTGCCCGCCGCGACCATTTTGCCGCCTGGATGTTTTTGATCCCGGTGATCCTGGTCATGCTTCTGGTCGCCGCCTGGCCGCTCGGTCGCACTTTCTTCTTCTCGCTGACCGATGCCTATCTCGACGATCCGACCAATTATTCCATGGTCGGCTTCGACAATTTCCTTGAGGTCTGGAACGATCCGACCTGGTGGCATGCGGTACGAAACACCGCCGTCTTCGCGATCGTCTCGGTGGCGATCGAGACGGCGCTGGGTCTTGCGATCGCGCTGCTGATCAACGAGGCGATCCCCGGCCGCGGCCTGGTGCGCGCCGCGATCCTTATTCCCTGGTCCATCCCGGTCGTCGTCGCCGCCAAGATCTGGGAATGGATGCTGAACGACCAGTTCGGGGTGATCAACAAGATCCTCGAAAGCCTCGGCTTCATCGACCGCGGCATTGCCTGGACCGCAGACGGCACGCTGCTGATGGGGTCGCTGATCGTCGCCGACGTGTGGATGACCACGCCTTTCATGGTGCTGCTGATTCTGGCCGGACTGCAGATGATCTCATCGGAGCTGATGGAAGCGGCCGAAGTCGACGGCATTCCGGCCTGGAAGCGGTTCTGGTCGATCACCCTGCCGATGCTGCGCCCGGCGATCGGCGTCGCGGTGCTGTTTCGCATGCTGGACGCCATCCGGATGTTCGATCTGGCCTATGTGGTGGCCGGCAGCAACGAGAACGTCATGACCGTCTCGATCTATGCACGCGACCGTCTGGTAAGCTTTCAGGAGCTCGGTGCGGGGTCGGCGGCCTCCACCTGGGTCTTCTTCCTCGTCGCGCTGGTCGCAATCTTGATCATCGGGTTTCTGCGACTCGACCGGGCAGCGGGGCATTGATCATGGCCGACCTTGTCTTCGAAAAACAGCATGTGCGCCGCTCCGGCAGCTATTACCGCACCCGACGCCAGATCCTCAAAGCATGCAAGCTCTTCGCGCTGGCGCTGGTGCTGCTCTACACCTTGTTTCCCTATTACTGGGCGATCGTGTCCTCCACCAAGCAGGGCAACGAACTCTATGACAGCGCCCTCGTGCCGGCCCTGAACTTCCACTATTATCTGCAGTTGCTCGACAATCCGGTCTTCATGCACTCGCTGCTGAACTCGGCCTATGTCGCGGTCAGCTCGACATTCCTGTCGCTGGTGATCGGGCTTACGGCCGCCTATGCGCTCGGCCGCATCGACTTTCCGCAGAAGCGGCTGATGCTGATGATCGTGCTGATGATCTCGATCTTCCCGCAGGTGGTCGTTCTTTCCGGCATGTTCGAGCTGATCAACTGGCTTGGCCTGTTCAACCGCCCGAGCGGCCTGATCCTCACCTATCTCCTGTCGACGGTGCCGTTTACCACCTGGATACTGACGACCTTCATCCGCGAATTTCCGCGTGAGCTGGAGGAGGCGGCGATCATCGACGGCTGTTCGCATTTCCGCATCCTGACGAGGATCTTCCTGCCGCTGATGGGGCCGTCGCTGGCGTCTACCGGCATTCTCGCCTTCATCCTGGCGTGGAACGAATTCCTCTTCGCGCTGACCTTCACGCTGACCGACGAGAACCGCACGGTGCCGGTCGCCATCGGCTTGATTGCCGGCGACAGCCGCTACGAATATCCCTTCGGCCAGATCATGGCCGCATCCGTTGCCGTGACACTGCCGCTGATCGTGCTGGTGCTGATCTTCCAGCGCCGCATCGTTGCCGGGCTGACGGCCGGCGCAGTCAAGGGTTGAAATTTCATAAGGACCGATATCATGGACATGCTCGTCAAACTCTACGAACTCCAGGGCGATCATGCGCTCGGCCGGCGCATGCGCGACCAAAACGTCACCATCCGCCGCCTCCTGCCGCCTGAAATGAAGCTTCTGACCGACTGGATCGAGCCGCGCTTCGGCCATGGCTGGGTCGGCGAGGCGACGGTGGCGGCCATGCGCCAGCCGCCCACCTGCTTCATAGCCGTGAAGGATGAGGCGCTGGTCGGTTTTGCCTGTCACGAGGCGACGATGAAGGGCTTTTTCGGCCCGACCGGGGTCGACAGCGCCATGCGCGGCAAGGGCATCGGCCACGCGCTGCTTCTGGCAACCCTGCTCGACATGAAGGCGCTCGGCTACGGCTACGGCATCATCGGCGGAGCCGGACCGATGGATTTCTACAAGAAGAGTGTCGGCGCGATCCCGATCGAGGGCTCGGTGCCCGGCATCTACAAGGGCATGCTGCGCATGCCGCGTCCAGATGAAGAGGAAGAAGAGGCCGCGACGAAGGCCTGAAGGCTTGTTCGGTAGAGCTCAGGCGCTTTTGATCGTCTGGCGATGCGCGTGCAGAAAGCTCAGCGCGTCTTCGGCCGGCATTGCCTTGCCGAACAGATAGCCCTGGCCGACATCGCAGCCCTGCTTGAGGAAATAGCCGAGCTGGGTGTGCTCTTCGATGCCCTCGACGGTGGTCTTCAGGTTGAGGCTCTTCGACAGGCCGAGCATGGCCTGGACGATCTTTTCCTGACGCTCGTCGTCGGCGAAGGTGGCAACGAAGCTCTTGTCGATCTTGACCTTGTCGAACTTGTAGCGGGCGAGCTGCGACAGGCTCGAATACCCCGTACCGAAATCATCGAGGGCGATCTGGATGCCGGCATCGTGCAGGCTCTGGATCACCTCGGCGGCCAGTTCCGGATCCTGCATCAGTGCATTTTCGGTGATCTCGACCTCAAGGCGATGAGGGGCGAGATTATTGGCCGACAGCACGTCAAGAATGCGCGAGGCCAGCAGCCGGTCTTCCATCTGCACGGGCGAGACGTTGAAGGAAAGCCCGATGTCTTCCGGCCAGCCGCAAGCGTCGCGGGCCGCCTGGGCCAGCAGCTGCTGGAACAGCCGGGTGACGAGGCCGGTCTCTTCGGCCACCGTGATGAAGACCTGGGGCGAGATGGCGTGTCCCTCGTCGTCGGTCCAGCGGGCAAGCGCCTCGAAACCGCAGACTGCGCCGGATTTCAGGTCGATCAGCGGCTGGTAGAAGGGACGGATATCGCCGCTTTCGATCGCCTTGCGCAGTTTGCCCTCCAGCTGCGCGCGCTTGGCCACCCGATGCTGCATCTCGTCGCTGAACAGGAAGGCGCGGTTCGGTCCGCGTGACTTCGCCTCGTAAAGCGCGACGTCGGACTTGTGCGACACCTCCTCCAGCGTGGCGCCCTGCATCGGCCAGCGGGCATAGCCGATGCTGGCGCCGACTTCCGTCGCGAGATCGCCGACCGGGATCGGCCGGGTAATCAGCTGGATCAGCAGCTGCGCATATTTTTCCTCGCGCTCGACCGGCAGGTTGCGGGCAATGACGATGAATTCGTCGCCGCCGAAGCGGAAGACATTCGGGGTCGCGGCGAACTGGCAGAGCCGTTTTGCCACCTCGCTCAGCAGCAGGTCGCCGCCATGATGGCCGACAAGGTCATTGACCTTCTTGAAGCCGTCGAGGTCGATCGAGAAGATGGTGACGGTCGGCGCCGAGATCTGCACGCCGTTGGTGTCCATGTCGCCGAAAAAACTGCGCAGGTCGACGCGCTCGAAGGCATAGCGGTTGGGAAGCCGGGTCAACTGGTCATGGGTGGCGATCCAGTCGGCCTTGTGCTCGGCGGCACGGCGCTGGACCATTTCCTTGCGCAGGTCGAAGATCCGCAGCATCGAATAGATGAAGCTGATGCCGCCGCCGACGGTCAGCGTCAGCAGGAAGACATCGATATTCGGGCCGCTGAGCTGTCGCACACCGGCAAAAAGGTCGGCATGAAAGATCACGCCCGGCAGCCAGATCGCAATCGCGATGCCTGCGAGGGCTAAGAATTGGCGACCGGCCCGGCTTGCAATGAATTCGTACATCTCACGTCGATTTCCTCATCCCGCCAGCATAGTTGTCGAAAAGTCTAAATTTTCTGTTGTCAGCGAAGGGTCAGAATTTCGCGTGGGCGTTGCAGAGGGCGGGTTTATTCACGCGGGGCCCCAGGAAACGCGCAGAGCCATGCAAAAAGGCGGCTCTTGCATCGAAGAGAGCCGCCCCGGACGGGCTCACAGAGCCAGTCTTTTACTTCGCCGGCGCCCGTTATTCCTGACCGGTCTTGATGTCGATGGCGTCGAAACGTACCTCGACGGTCTTTGCGTAGCGCTTGCCGTTGACCTCGTCATGGCGCATGAAGGTCGGTGGCTTGATCTTGATGTCGAGCCTGTATTTGCCGTCACCCGGCACCTTGATATTGCAGCCATAGTGATAGAGCCCGGGGTGCCAGACGAAGGGCACCTCGAACGGACCGACCGGCTTGCCGTCCTCCGGCGTCAGCGTCGCCTCGATGGCGAGATAGGGAATGAAACGCTCGTCGCCGGCATCGCTGACGGAAACCTCCAGGTGGCAGTTCTCGTCGGTCGGCGCATCCCAGACCAGTTCGCCTTCGGATTTCAGCATATACATGCCTTCGGCTCGTTCCTGCGCATAGGCAACGATATAGTCGCCGGCCCGCTTCATGCCGCCGCTGTCGGCGACCTCCTCGGCCATGTATTTGAGCGAGGCATGATAGGCAGCGCCTTCTTTTTTCGCCATGGCGATCTGGTGGCGGTCGGCTTCGTCACTCGGCTTTTCAGGGGGCTTTCGCATGGATGTCGTACTCCTGGACTGGACCGCCTGATGGCAGCGGCAATGGCGCGTTTTCGGCAACGAGACCTATGTTGCCGTCCAGGGGAGAATGCCTTGGGGTCGGGAGTGGTTCCTGCCGGAAGGCGGAGATGGTCGGCCGAGAGGATGAAGCGCCGGCCTCTACCGCTTTACCCCGGCATAGCGCAGCGCGATGAAGGCCATCAGGCAGGCGACGGCAAAGGCGTTGATCTCGAAGAGGCTTGCAAGCTCGTCAGCGTTCCAGACATGCAGTGGGGTCCCAAGGCCGCCGCGCACTGCCAGATAGGCGAGGAAGATCAGGATGGCGGATGCGCGTTGCCACCATTTCTCGGTCCAGCGGAAGCCAAGTGCGGCAAGCATTGCGCAGGCCGCGAGGAACAGTGCCGTGCCGGAGGCAGCGCCGAACAGTTTGGTTTCGAACAGCGTATCGAGGGTGCCGATCAGCGGCAGCGCCAGCCGGGCGGCGAAGGGAAAGCGCCGTGCAAGAAGCGCAATGGCGGCAAACAGCGGCATTGTCAGCATGGTTGCCAGCGAGGCCACGGTGCCGGACCCGACCAGCCACCAGACATAGAGGGGATAGAGCGGCTTGTTGGCCGCCACAACCCAGCAGACGGTAACGGTTGCCTGCGTCAGAGGATCGAGGGGAGGGCGCGGCGCGCTGGACCGGAAGGTGAAAAAGGGAAAGCGGGGCGCCGTTTGTCTGCCGGACGATCCGCTTGCGCCGACCGGCTTTAAAGGGGCAGGCCGCTCGTTGAAGGCTGGCGATGTGTCCGCGGGGTGCATGACCACGCTCCTTTTTCGAGTTGAGGGCCTCTTGGCTATTGTAAAGCTTTACGCCGCGGCAGGGAGGATGGATCGGTCTGCAAGATTAAAATCGCAGGCGAACATAAAACCTTTTCCGCGTCAGGCGCGTACTCAAGGGCAGACAGCGCTCCGGTGACGGTTCGGACAGGCCCGTGCGGCAAGGCTTGGGGCCATGTCCGGCCGCCACGCCGGAAGTTCGCCCGAAGAACATGCAAAGGACGTCATGCCGCAATTTGTCCCCCGACCCTTGATCCGATACCGCCGCAGCCCCGGCCGCAACCTCGCCGCGACGCTGCTGCTTGTCGGATTGTCGCTGGCAGCCTTTGCAGGCGCCGGCCGTGCCGACGCCGCGTCGCCGGATGGCGAGCGCATCGATGTCGGCGACATCACGCTGAACAGCGTGCTTCTGGAGCCCGCCGGCAAGCCGCAACTGCCTCCGGTCGTCTTCCTGCATGGTGCCAGCACGAGCCTTCTCGATCCGATGTTCTCGTTCCGCCAGGCGCTCGAGGGCAAGGCACGGCTGCTGTTCGTCGACCGCCCCGGTCACGGGAAATCGGGTGCCGGTCCAGCCAAATACATCCTGCCGGACGCGCAGGCCGATGCGATCGCACTGCTGATGGAAAGGCGCGGGATCACCAGAGCGATCATCGTCGGTCATTCCTTCGGCGGCGCGATCACGGCGGAACTTGCCGTGCGCCATCCCGACAAGGTCGCCGGTCTGGTCTTCCTGTCGCCGGCCGTCTATCCGTGGAAGGGCGGGGTGGACTGGTACTACAATGCGGCGAGCGTACCGATCGCCGGCTGGATCTTTTCGACGCTGATTGCCCCGCCGATCGGCTTCTTCGCCCTCGATACGGCGGCAAAGGCGGTGTTTGCCCCCAATACCATGCCCGCCGACTACGTTCAAAAGACCAAGGCATCGCAGGCGCTGAACCCGGTATCCTTCCATCGCAATGCCGAAGAGATCGCCGCACTGAATGACTGGGCAAAGACCGCTTCACCGCTCTACCGGAATATTCGTGCGCCAACCGTGGTGATCACCGGCGATACCGACGATATCGTCTCGCCGCAGATCCATTCGGAGCAGCTCGCCCGCGACATCCCGGGGGCCAGCCTGTTCGTTGTCCACAATCTCGGCCACAAGTCGGACTATGTCGCCCGCGATCTGGCCGTGGCCGCCATCGAGACGGTGGCGGGCAAGCATCCCGATCTGGATGCCATCCGCAGGGCCGTCGAGGAAAGGATTGCCGGCGATGGAAAGCCCTGAGCGCGGCCGCGGGCGCCTGCGTCGCGCATTGATCCTGTTCTACGCGACGGCCGGCGTGCTGCATCTGACCTTGCCGGTGCCATTCCTGTCGATCACCCCGCACTGGGTACCATGGCCGGCCGAGGTGATCATGCTGACCGGCCTTGCCGAGCTTTTCGGCGCGCTGGGCCTTTCCACGCCGGCGCTGCGCCGCGCGGCGGGCATCGGGCTGGCGCTGTACGCGATCTGCGTCTACCCCGCCAATATCAAGCAGGCGATCGATGCGCTGGGAACCGGCCATGGAACCGCGTTGCAATGGGCCTATCATCTCCTGCGCCTGCCGCTGCAGCCGCTGATCGTCTGGGCCGCGCTGTTTGCCGGCGGTACCGTCACCTGGCCGTGCCGGCAGAAGACGTCGCCTCTGACTGTGGATGACACCGGACCGGAGCCGGTGGTCGGGCGCGCGTTGCCACGCTGACCGCGATCGGCGGTTGCCGAGGGAACCAAGCGAGCGGCCTGCCGTTGTCAGTGCTCACAATGTGTGAGGAGAAAGACATGGCCTACGAATATTCCCCTAAATCCGATGTCAAGGAAACCCACGACCTGATCGCCAGCGACAAGGTCGAGGGCACCAAGGTCTATGGCAGCGACGGCGAACATATCGGTTCGATCGAGCGCCTGATCGTCGAAAAGCGCAGCGGCCGCGTGTCCTATGCGGTGATGAGCTTCGGCGGCTTCCTCGGTATCGGTCACGACCACTATCCGCTGCCCTGGGCCAAGCTCAGCTATGACGAGAACCTCGGCGGCTACCGCACCGACGTGACCAAGGAACAGGTCGAAGGCGCCCCGAAATACGACGGTGACGATTATGACTGGACGCCGGAGACCGGCCGCAAGGTCTACGATTACTACGGCGTCTCACCTTACTGGATGTAAGCGTCCAACTCGAAAAACAGGCCCCGGATCGGGGCCTGTTTTCGTTTGAGCGTCTTTTCGGGCGCCGGCGCTACTGCATCAGCAGATGTGGCAGGAACAGCGAGATTGCCGGCACATAGGTGACGATCACCAGCGCCACCAGATTGGCGATGATGAACGGCCAGACGCCGGAGATGATCGTTGTCACCGGTTTGCCGAGCGTCGAGGACGCGACGAAGATATCCAGCCCGAAGGGCGGGGTGATCATGCCGAGACTGATGTTCAGGGTGACGATCATGCCGAGATGCACCGGGTCGATGCCGAGCGCCTGGGCGGCCGGAAAGAGCGGCGGAATGAGGATCAGCAGGGCCGAGTTCGGATCGATGAACATGCCGGCGATCAGGAAGACGATATTGACGACGATCAGGAAGGTGACCGGTCCGGCGTCGATCTCGTGCAGCAGGCCGGTGATCGCCACCGGCACCTGGGCAAGCGTGATGAAATAGGCAAGCACGCTGCCGACCCCCAGCAGGATGAAGATGATCGAGGTGGAGATGGCCGCGCGCTCGGTGATCGTCACCAGCTTTGCCAGCGTCAGCGTGCGATAGAACAGGGCCTCGACGACGATGGCATAGATGACGCTGACGGCGGCCGCCTCCGTCGGGGTGAAGAAGCCGGAATAGATGCCGCCGAGAATGATGACCGGCATGCCGAGGGCGCCGATCGCCCGCTTGAGGGCGGTGCAGCGGTCGCGCCAGGTAATGCCGATATCGCCCTTGACGCCCGAGCGTCGGGCCTCGATGGCAACAAGGACGGCAAAGGTCAACGCCAGCACGACGCCGACGCTGATGCCGCCGATGAACAGGCTCGACACCGAGGTTCCGGTCATCCAGCCATAGACGATGAAGGTGATGGAGGGCGGAATGAGAAGCGCCGTCTCGGCGCTGGAGACGATCAGGCCGAGGGAGAATTTCTCGCTGAAACCGGCCTTGCGCATTTCCGGATAGACCATGCCGCCCATGGCCGCCACCGTTGCCGGCGCCGAGCCGGAGACGGAGCCGAAGGCCATGGCGCCGCCGATAGCGGAATAGCCGAAGCCGCCGCGCATGCCGCCGAACAGCGTGCGCACGAAACCCATCAGCCGGGCCGCGATCTGGCCGTCGCCCATCAGTTCGGCGGCCAGGATGAAGAAGGGGATGGCGAGCAGCGTCGAATGATCGACGCCGCCGACGATCCGCTGGATGATCAGCACGTCGGGCAATCGGCCGTAGAAGATTTCCTTGATTGCCAGCGCCGGCACGCCGAGCACGAGGAACATTTCGAAGCCGGCAACCAGCAGGACGACCGCGACAGCGGCAACCAGGATAAGCATGATCAGGCCGCCTCCGTCTCGATCGGGCCGGAGAAGCGGTCTATGCGTCCGGTGGCGCTCAACAGGAAGCGCAGCGCAAGCAGGCCGAAGCCGATGGTCGGCGCGGCATAGATCCAGGCGGTCGAGATGTTGAGCGACGGATTGGTCTGGTGCAGCCGCAGCACGAAGCGGCACATCTGCCAGCCGAGCCAGGTCAGATGCAGCGAGAACAGGAAGCCGGTGATGTTGATGATCAGCCTGAGCGGCAGGCGTGTTCTTGCCGCGATCCGGTCACGCCAGGTGTTGATCCCGACCTGCCGGCCCCTTTCCAGCGCAAGACCCGCCGTCAGGAACACCAAATAGAGATTGAGCACGCCGACGGCCGCATCGATCCAGGCAAAATCGGATGCCAGCGTGCCACCGAATTCGCGCAGCAGCACATTGGCAAAATAGAGCGCGACCATGGCGAGGAAGACCGACACGATGACGGTGCGCTCGATGACCCGGAGACCGTGGACGAATGACATGGCATGCCCTTGCGTGGGAAAGCGGGCGGTTGCTTGTGAGAAAATTCCCTCTCTGGCCTGCCGGCCATCTCCCCCACAAGGGGGGGAGAAGACCCGCGGAAACCGTTCATCTATGTCTGTGAACGGTGCGACCGGGTTAAGCCCTCCCCCTTGTGGGGAGGGTTGGGAGGGGCCTTCCTTCACATGCAGTTGCCCTACATCAGATGAGGAGCGCGCCGGCTGTCTGGCCTTCGCGCTCCGCGATATCGAAGGCAATCGCCTATTCGGCCATGACCTTCTTGTATTCGGTCTCATAGGTGTCGATCAGCGTCTGGCCGGCATCGCCGACCTTGGCGACATAGGCGTCGCGGGCGGCCGGGTACATCTTTTCGCGCAGGCTCGCCTTTTCCGCGTCGCTTGCGACCTTCACGTCCACGCCGTTTTCCTTGATCGTCTCAAGCGCTGCATCGACGGCCGCCGTCTTGTGCGCGATCATGTCGGGGATCACTTCCTCGAAGGCATCGGAAATGATCGTGCGATCCTTTTCCGGCAGGCTTTCCCAGAAGGCCGGGTTGAACAGGATCACGTCTTCCATGGCGCCGTGATTGGAGACCAGCAGGTGCTTCTGCACCTCGTAGAACTTCATGTTCTTGATCGTGTCGAGCGGGTTCTCCTCGCCATCGACGACGCCTGTTTGCAGCGAGGTGTAGAGTTCGCCGAAATCGATCGGGATCGCCGAGGCGCCGATCGACTTGAACTGCTCGATCAGGATGTTGGAATCCATCACCCGGAATTTCTGGCCGGCGAAGTCGTCGATGCTGGCGATCGGCTTGTTGGAGGTGAAGCTTTTCTGGCCGTTCGGCCAGAGGCCGAGACAGGTCACGCCGAAGGCGGAGAAGCTGTCGCAGACCGCCTGTCCGAAGGGACCGTTGGTCAGCTCGACCGACTTCTTCGGGTCGTCGGGCAGCAGATAGGGAATGTCGAGGATCGAGACCGCCGGATTGAACCCGCCGAGGAAGGCCGCCGGCGAGACGGTCGCCTCGAGCGTGCCGAGCTGCACGCCCTCGTTCATCTCGCGCTGGTTGCCGAGCTGTCCCTGCGGGTAAAGCTCGAACTCGACTTCGCCATTGGTCCGCTCCTTGACAAGAGCGGCCACCTTTTCGAGCATCTGGTTGCGGGTCTGCTGGGCCGATTCCAGATGGCCGATCTTGGCCACGAAGTCGGCGGCATGGGCGGTAATCGGCAGCATCGCGCCGACGACGGCCGTGATGAGGGTGCGGCGACGCAGCGCCGTTCGGATTGTCATGCTGGTTCCCCTGACTTTTCTGGAAGGTTTATCCGCCAAAATCTAGGGGACCGGCAAACGCCTCGTCAATCACTGTTGCGGCAGTGCGGCAGGATCACCGGCGTTATCCCGTCCTTTGTCCGCTCATTTTGCCTTCGGCGTCAGCTTCAGCAAGGCCCCCGGGCTGTCGTCCTCGATCAGCCAGACGGCGCCATCCGGGCCAACCGCGACGTCGCGGATGCGGGCTCCCATATCGAAGCGGTCGATTTCATCTGGCTGGCCGTCCGCGGCGAAGCCGACCTGGACCAGGGCGGTGGAGGCAAGGCCGCCGATCAGCGCCGTGCCCTTCCAGTCGGGAAACAGGTCGCCTTCGTAGAAGACAAGACCGGCCGGTGCGATCACCGGTGTCCAGTAGAGCGGCGGGGCTGCGAATTCGGGGCGGGTCGCGTGGTCCGGGATCGGCGAGCCATTGTAATTGATGCCGTTGGAGACCTCCGGCCAGCCGTAGTTCTTGCTCTGTTCGATCAGGTTGAACTCGTCGCCGCCCCTTGGCCCCATCTCATGTTCCCAGAGCCGGCCATCGGGTGCGAAGGCAAGGCCGTAGGGATTGCGGTGCCCCGTGGTCCAGGACATTGCCGGAACGCCGCCTTTGGCGGCATCCGGGTTGTCGTCGGGGACGCTGCCGTCGAGGTTCAGCCGCAGGATCTTGCCCGGCGTCTGGTCGGGGTCCTGCGCCTTTTGCGGCCGCATCCGGTCGCCGGAGGTCAGGAAAAGGTGCTTGCTGTCAGGCGAAAAGGCGATGATGCCGCCCGGTTGCCCGCCACCGCCTGGCGGCGTCTGGCGCCAGATCACCTCGAGATCGGAAAGCTCGGCCTTGCCCTCTGTCTCGGCAAGCGTCGCCCGCGCCAGTTCCAGAACGCTGCCGCCATCGGCCGGGGCAACATAGGTGATGTAGACAATGTGGTCCTCGGCAAAGCTCGGGGCCGGCGCGACATCCAGCAGCCCGTTCTGCCCGGAGGCTGCGACCTTCGGCACGCCGGCAATCTCGGTCTTTTTGCCAGCTTCTGTGACCACGAACATCTGGCCGGGCTTTTCCGTCACCAGCATCCGCCCATCCGGCAGAAAGGCGAGCGCCCATGGGGTATCGAACGCGGCGACCTTGTGGGCGCTGAAGGGCTTGTCGTCATCCGGCTGCCGCTCCCCCGCGTTGATCGGGTCTGCGGCAAGGGCGCGGGGCGGCGCGCCGATGACAAGCACTGCGGTCAGGGCGGTCGCTGCAACGAGCAGGCTAGCGGTGGTCTTTCGGCCGTTCATCTCATCCCTCGTCTCGTTTGTCGTTACCAGGGATAGGTAGGGCGGGTCCCTCTGCTTTTCTGCCCCTTTGCAGGACGGTCCGTGGTCAAATTCGCGTTAGATGGGAGAGGTGGACCGCCGCCAGCGCGCGCAATGAGGGGCGTAGGCGCGGCAAGGGACATCTTCAGACACGGCCCCTGTCGGTGTCTGATCTCGGGCAAAGGTTTGCCGCACGATTTCGCGAAGGCAGGATAGATGTCGTGGACGATCGATTGCGCGCGGCAACCGAGGCAATTGAAGTCCTTGCATGCAGTGGCGCTGGTTGCGAACGACGTCCGATCCCCCGCCATCGCATTGAAAGGCCGGCACGGTGCCGGCCCCCAAATCCTATTCCTCGTGCTGGTCCTCGACCGCATGCTGGATGCGGGGTTCGAGGATTTCGCGCTTGCCGACATGGTTGGCGGGACCGACCAGGCCGTCCTTTTCCATGCGCTCCACCAGCGAGGCCGCACGGTTGTAGCCGATCGACAGGCGGCGCTGGATATAGGAGGTCGAGCACTTCTTGTCGCGCTGGACGATCTTGATCGCCCGCTCATAGAGGTCGTCGCCTTCCTCGTCGCCGCTGCCGGAGGCGGCACCCATGGCGGTGTTGTCGAAGACGGCGCTGTCTTCCTCGACCTCGCTGTCGTCGTCCTCGTCCTCGGTGACGCTGCCGAGATAGGAGGGCTGCCCTTGCGTCTTCAGATGGGCCACGACCTTCTCGACTTCCGAGTCGGCGACGAAGGGACCGTGGACGCGGGCGATACGGCCGCCGCCCTTCATGTGCAGCATGTCGCCCTGGCCGAGCAGGTTTTCCGCGCCCTGTTCGCCGAGGATCGTCCGGCTGTCGATCTTCGACGTCACCTGGAAGGAGATGCGGGTCGGGAAATTGGCCTTGATCGTGCCGGTGATGACGTCGACCGAGGGACGCTGGGTCGCCATGATCAGGTGGATGCCGGCGGCGCGCGCCATCTGGGCGAGACGCTGGATGGCGCCTTCGATTTCCTTGCCGGCGACCATCATCAGGTCGGCCATCTCGTCGACGATGACGACGATATAGGGGAGCGCCGTCAGGTCGAGTTGCTGCTCCTCGAAGATCTGCTCGCCGGTACCCTTGTCGAAGCCGACCGGGACCGAGAGCATGATCTGTTCGCCCTTGTTGCGGGCCTCGGCGACGCGGGCATTGAAGCCGTCGATATTGCGCACGCCGAGCCGCGACATCTTGCGATAGCGCTCCTCCATTTCGCGCACGGCCCATTTCAGTGCCAGCACGGCCTTTTTCGGGTCGGTGACGACGGGGGTGAGCAGATGCGGGATGCCGTCATAGACCGAAAGCTCGAGCATTTTCGGGTCGACCATGATCAACCGGCATTCTTCCGGGCGCAGGTGATAGATCAGCGACAGGATCATCGTGTTGATCGCCACCGATTTGCCCGAACCGGTGGTGCCGGCGACGAGCAGATGCGGCATCTTGGCGAGTTCGGCGACGACCGGCTCGCCGCCGATCGTCTTGCCGAGGCAGAGCGGCAGGCGGAAATCGGTGCCGACATAGGCGCCGCTTTCGATCAGTTCGCGGAAATAGACCGTCTCGCGCTCGTTGTTCGGCAGCTCGATGCCGATCACGTTGCGGCCGGGCACGACCGCGACGCGGGCAGAGACCGAGGACATCGAGCGGGCGATGTCGTCGGCGAGATTGATCACGCGGGAGGATTTGACCCCCGGTGCCGGCTCGAATTCATAGAGCGTGACGACCGGGCCGGGACGCACGTCGATGATCTCGCCCTTGACGCCGAAGTCTTCGAGAATGCTTTCGAGCAGGCCGGCGCTCTGCTCCAGCGCCTCCTGGCTGAGCGCACCCGTCTGGCCGGAGCGGGCGGGCTGCAGCAGTTCGACGGAGGGGAAGAGATAGTCTTCCGTCTGGACATGCACGAGCGGCGAAAGCGCCGTGGTGCGGGCGGCGACCGGCGTGGCGCCGGGCGGCGGAGGCTGCAGGCCGGCGGCGATCGATGCCGGAGCCTGGGCGACGGGGAAAGATGCTGCCTGGGCGACGGGAAGAGATGCTGCCTGGGCGACGGGGAGAGAGGCTGCCTGGGCGACAGGGAAAGATGCTGCCGCGACGGCGGATGTTGATGGAGCCATGACGGCTTCTGTCACCGGATCGGGCGTCGCCGGCTGGCTTGCCCCCGGCTGGCGCAGGGCAATCTGGCGATAGAGATCGATGGCCGAGGGGCCGATGGTGATGTCTGCCGCAACGGGCAGGGGCACGGATGCCACGGCCGGTGCGGGGGTCTCGGTTGGTCCGGCGACCGTTTCGCGTGGCGGCACATAGGCGGTGACCGGTGCGGTCAGACGTCTTGGGGCCTGGAGCGGCGCCTGTACCTGCATCTGGACGACCGGGTTCGGCTGTGCCGGCAGAGCGGTCGCGTTGGAGGCGGTCACGGGCGCCGCGGCGCGGCGACGGTTGGCGTCTGCGCCATCCGAGGCGCCGAGGCTCATCATTTCCCAGATCAGGTGATCGGGAATGCCGATCGGTGCGCGCGCGGGTTTTGCCGGCGCTGCATGGGCCGCGGCGGCAGGAGCCGGAGCAGTATTATGGGCCGCCGGCGCGGCGCCAGCGGGCGTGCCGGCTGGTGGCTGCGGCATCCGCATGGCGGCCGGCATAGCCTGCGGTATGGCCTGCGTCGTGGTCCTGGTCTGGAGCGAGACGGCCATGGGCTGCACCGTCGGCGGTGGCGATGCCACTGCCGGCTGGACCGCGGGCGCCGGGCGGGCGACCTGTTCTGTGCGCGGCGGGATCGGCCGCGGAGTAATCTTCAGCGGCGCGCCGGTACGTGGCGGCATGATGAAGCCGGGTATGGTGATCGCGGCCGGGGCCTGCGTCGCGACCGGTGTCGCAACCGGGGCGGGTTCGGCGAGCTTGCGCTCGAGATCGCCGACCAGCGTGCGGGCATTCTGGCCCGACGGGATGAAGGCCGGATTGCCGCGGGTCAGGATATGGCCGGCAAAGGGCGTGGCCGGACCGGTCTGGGACGGCGGCGACATGCTGCCGGCACTCGACGGAGACGCGGGCACGGCCGGCGAAGTCGTGATCGGCCGCTGGGCGGACGGGGACGATGCGGCCACTGCGGGCTGCGGGTCGGCCGCGCCGGCGGCACTATCGTCGTCCTCGTCGCGCTTCGCATAATTCTGGCCGGGCGTGCGGGTAAAGCGCACGTTCGGGCCGATGACGAAGGCCTTCTGCCAAGTCGGCAGGGCGTCCGGATCGAGCACCGCACCACAGGCAGGCGGCTCGCAGGTCTGTGCGTCATGACCGGCATGGGCCGGTGCCTCGAACCCCTGTCCGTCCTGCCTTGCAGGCGCCTGACCGGCTTCGAAATCGACGTCGTTAGCGTTGGAAGCGTGGATATTGGTACGGGAAAATTGCATGCTACGCGGGACCATTCAAACAAGCTGTCACACCAGCCCTGTTAATAGAAAACAAACCTTAACCACATCTTGCCAAGACGCCTTCGAATGGCACGATCACGAAAATTTTGACGGTTTGGCTTGCCGGTGTGTCTTTCGGGTTTGCTGCCCGATCGGGAAGTTTTTCGGCGAAAGCGAGAAAACTTCCCTTCCGGTAAGAAAAACTGGAAAATCGATAAATCTTCCTGTACGGTAAGTTCACTCACAGGAGAAACCGATGATCCGCACCGCCGCCGAATTCGGCCAATCGATCCGCAAAAAGCGCAAGGCGCTGGGCTGGACGCAGAACCAGCTGGCGGAGCGATGCGGCACGGGCGAACGCTTCATCGTCGAGCTGGAGGCCGGGAAACCGAGCTGCCAGCTGGAAAAGGCGTTGATCGCCGCCCGCGTCGTCGGCCTCGATCTGGTCGATCGCCACGAGATAGTCGCGGCTCCTGCAGCCGGCGATGACGATCTCGCGCATCTGCCGCGTTTTTGACGGGGCCCGGCCATGACGATTGTCTATTATGATACGATCCCGGTGGCGGATCTGAACGATGAGACTCCCCTTGAGGCTCCCTTGGCGCTCGCCTACCGGCGCGAATGGGAGGCGCGGGCCTCCGCCTTTCCGCTATCCCTGACCATGCCGCTGGGGCAGGGGCCCTATGGGGCCGAACGGGTGCTGCCGTTTCTCGCCAATCTCCTGCCGGAAACTCATCTGAACGAGATCGGCCTTCGGTTGAAGGTCTCGCCGCAGGATGTGCTGGGGCTGCTTGCCCATCTCGGCCGCGACACGGCCGGCGCCTTTTCCTTCGGCGCGCCGCGCAAGGCCGGCAACAATCTGCGGCCCGTGCCGGACGCGGCGGCGCTGGAGCGGATCATCGACGCATTGCCCGAACGTCCCTTCCTCGTCGGCGAGCACGGCGTGTCGATGTCGCTTGCCGGCGTCCAGGACAAGCTGCCGGTCTTCGTCGGTGACGGCGGCGCGATTTCCATCCCCGTCGACGGCACACCCTCGACGCATATCCTGAAGCCCGATATCCGGCGGCTTGCCGGCAGTGTCGAAAACGAGGCCTTCTGCCTGATGCTGGCGAAACTGTGTGGCCTGCCTGCCGCCGAGGCGACCGTCGGCATCGCCGGCAGTCGACGCTATCTGCTGGTGGCGCGCTATGACCGGATCACCGACGCTGCGGGTGTGGTGCGCCGGGTGCACCAGGAGGATCTCTGCCAGCTGACCGGACTGTTGCCGGCCGAAAAATACCAACGCAGCGGCAGGATCGGGCACCAGGGCGCCACGCTCGCACACCTGTTCCAGGCGGTTGCCGCGCATGTTTCGCCCGGCGAAAGGCTGGCGCTGATGGACGGGGTGATCTTCAACGCGCTGATCTGCAATTCGGATTCGCATGCGAAGAATTATTCGGTGCTGATCGGCGCCGGCAGCACGGCAAGGCTTGCGCCCTTCTACGACCTGATGTGTGCGGCGGTTTATCAAAATGTCGACCAGAGCCTGCCGCAGGCGATCGCCGGCAAGCTGCATGCGGCAGAGTTGCATGGCGCCGACTGGAAGGCGCTTGCCGAAACCGTGGGGCTGAGCGCCGCTGCGACGCTGCGACGCGTCGAGGATCTGGCCGAACGGGTTACGTCCCATACCGCCGAGGCGGCCCGGGCGATCGCGGCGCAGAGCGGCGATCCGTCGCGCGTGCTGGAGCGGGTCACCCACGAGATTGCCAAGCGCTGCGCGCGCATCCGCCGGCAAGTCCGCTGACATCTTTGCGCCCTGACCTTTGCTAGAAACGGTTCCGCCCGATGAACGGGCGGAGGGCAGCGTGTCTGCCGGCCCTGACGGCCTCGATTGCCGCTCCACCATCCCCACCCCCTCCAGCTTTCCTGCGCTCCGCTGCGGGCCTGGCCGTCTGCCGGACACCGCAGAACCGGCGCTCGAACCGGATGTCGTTGTTCACAATAATCAATCTCTTCGTTCACAGTTATATGAATGAAACAGTCAAGCCATTGGTATTGCATGACATTTCTCGTGAGACGGACACACAACATCGAACCATGCGGTTCGATTTGCAAAAATACCCCTTGCAAACCACGTCGAACAGGACCAGATACAGCTCATCGAACCAAGCAGTTCGATATAGAAAATAACAAACACCCCGCGCAGGGCCGGAGCCCTCCCAAGATATCGCTCCAGACACCCGCACGGACATCGAGACCCTAGGAAGGAAACACCATCATGAAGACCCTCATCGCAACCGCCGCCGTTCTCGCAGCTCTCGGCACGTCCGCTGCCTTTGCCGGCCCGATCTCCGCCTCCGCCACCCTGTCGGAAGCCCCGATCGGTTCGACCGTGTTCAACGAATACTTCGCCAACGGCAAGCAGGTGCACGAAGTCTACAAGGTCAACGGCGACCGCACGCTGTCGCTCGTTACCCGCACCGCCAACGACCACTAAGGCCCTGACGGCCGCCCGGGTCGTCTGACCCCGGGCGCCGCCGACATCCCCCACAAGACATCTGCGTCACGGCTGCCCCGCCAACAATCAAGACAGCCGGACATCCAAAAGAGACAAAGGAAACACCATCATGAAGACCCTCATCGCAACCGCCGCCGTTCTCGCAGCTCTCGGCACCTCCGCTGCCTTTGCCGGCCCGATCTCCGCCTCCGCCACCCTGTCCGAAGCCCCGGTCGGCTCGACCGTGTTCAACGAATACTTCGCCCACGGCAAGCAGGTGCACGAAGTCTACAAGGTCAACGGCGACCGCACGCTGTCGCTCGTTACCCGCACAGCCAACGACCACTAAGGCCC
>NZ_JAGGJU010000003.1 GCF_017873095.1 Heterorhizobium halophytocola
CGACCCGATACGACAAAACACGGAAATCCTTCTCAGCATTCCTCGCTCTGGCCGCCGCAAAGATTTGGCTGCCATACTTTGTCAACAGGGCCTAGTCAATTTCTTAAGCCAACCCTCAGTCATGAATTCCCCCAGCTAGTGATCTGAAATCTATTGCTTACTGCCCAGCAACTTGTCTAGGGGGATTAGGTTGAGACTCGCTTGAACGGGCAGAATGGCAGCGGCCGGGTTGTTGCGACATGAAACATCCCAGGCAATTCCGACCAGCAGGCGCGCCGACGCGGCAAGAGCAGAAGCAGCAAGCCGATAAATGGCGAGGTAATGCCAGCGCACGCGGCTACAACAGCCGATGGTCAAAGGCTCGCATCACGCATCTGAGCCGAGATCCGATATGCCGAGGCTGTGAGGCCGAAGGCGTGATCGTCGCAGCCACTGTCGTCGACCACGTCGATCCTCACCACGGCGATCCCGATAAGTTCTGGGACACGAGCATGTGGCAGTCGTGCTGCAAGTGGCATCACGACAGCGTCAAGCAGCGCCTTGAGCAGCTCTACGCCCACCGCAAGGCGACACTGGATGACCTGTGGCTCGACAGCCCCATGGCCGTCAGGGTCGCGAGGGGCATACGGGCCGATGAGGCCTGACCCCCGGGGGGTGGGCAAAAGTCTGCAGCATGCCGGAAGGAGACCGGCGGCCTCACATGCAAAAAGTCGGCGCGGTATTTTCGGCGATATCTTTTTTTTCTGTACCCGCGAGGGTCTGTTTGACGCTGCCATCGAGGCGGGCGGTCTGGATGCGAGCGATCGGATATGGGACGGCGCAAGGATGATCCGCTGCTGCAGGCAGCCAAGGGGTTCCCCGGCCGCCGTAAAGGCAAGGTCGAAAAGGAAATCGAGGCCGCGGCGCAGGCCGCAGAGGCCATGCCGGCCACGTCTGACAACCCCTATCCGCTGCCGGCCGAGTTCAAGCGGGCGCCAGCCTATTGGTCGCGGGCCATCCAGATCTGGGGCGAGACTTCCGAGGTCCTGAAATCGGCCGGGCGCCGGCGGCCAGGCTACCGCAACGCGCTGACGCGCTATTGCATCTGGACCCAGCTCTACCTCGCCAGCGCCGAACAGGTCCGCAAGCAGGTGCCGAACGGTGGCACTACGGTAAAGGTGAAGCTCGGGCACGGCGAGTACGTCTACCGCACGCATCCGTCGATCGATTTCATGGCCAAGGCCGAGACGGCGCTGCGCCTGCTCGATGCGGAGTTCGGATTCACGCCGATGCGCGATGCTGACCTGGTCAAGACCGAAAGCTTCAATGCCGGGCAGGGACGTCTGCCGCTGGGTGGAAGCGCCACGGGCCAGAAACCGGAACAGCCGACGGCGGCCGGCAGTGACCCGATGGACCTGATGAACAGCGCTGACAGCCCGCCGCCCGGAGCCCTGCCAAACTGAGGACAGCCATGGCCGCGCAATATCCGCTGGCCGTGCCTTATCCAGACTGGCTGGCCGAGGTCGCCGACGATCCTGACTATGCCTGGGCCGTGTCCGGATGGGATCGGGCTGCAGCGGTCGAGGGGGCATGGTTCGATCACGCCAAGGCCGCCAAGGTCGTCGAGCGCTGGCCGAAGATCTTCCGGTTGACGAATGACCGCTTTCGCGGCGTGCCGTTCAAGCTGGTCAAGTGGCAGGCGATCACGGTTCGGCTTCTGGTCGGGTGGAAGAAGCCGATCGAGGTCATCGACCCGTCAACGCACCAGCCGTCGGTCGAGCACGTCAGAGTGTTTCGCCGGCTTGATCTGTGGATACCGCGCAAGAACGGGAAATCCGAATTCCTGGCCGCTCTCGGCGTGTTGTTCTTCGTGCTGGAGCGGGTCAATGGTGCCGAGGCCTATGTCTTCGGGCGCAATGAAGACCAGGGCAGGGTACCGTTCGGCAAGATGCAGGACATCATTCGGGAGGCCGACGGTCTTCTGGAGGATGCCCACGGAAATGAGCGGATCTCGTTGCACGACAAGAGCATCTTCCTGCGCGAGACCACGTCGCTCTGCCAGCTGCTGACAGGGGCGCCGGACGGAAAGCACGGACGTTCGCCGACCGTCATCGTCGGTGACGAGATTCACGAGTGGAAGACGCGCGAGCTCGCAGACACGCTGCGGCAGGGCACGGGCGCCAGGCTGCAGCCGATCGAGCTCTACGCTTCGACCTCTGGTCGGAAGCAGAACCGCACCGGCTTCGAGTGGTTCGAAGAGTCGATGTCGATCATGCGGGGCGAGATCGACGATCCCTCGACGCTGGTCGTGTTCTTCGGGATCGCCGAGGAAGACGATTGGACCGACGAGACGGTCTGGCGCAAGGCCAATCCGAGCCTCGGCCTGACGCCGACGCTCGACTACCTTCGAACCGAGTTCAAGAAGGCCAAGGGCCGTCCGGCGCAGGAAGCTGTTTTCCAGTGCTACCACCTGAACCGGTGGGTGGATCAGCTCTCCGGCTGGCTGCCCCGGTCGAAATGGGCCGAATGCACAGCGGACAAGCAGTCCTGGCCGCGCCTCTGGGACAAACACAAGGGTCGCAAGGCTTACCTGGCCTGCGATGTCTCCTCGACACGGGACCTGACCGCGCTGGTCGCGGTGCTTCCGCCCGACGATGAACACGAGAAGTGGGTGATCATCCCGCTTTTCTGGGTCCCGGAGGCCACGCTCGACGAGCGAGCCGAGCAGGATCGCAGGGTCGACTGGAAAAAATGGGTGAAGGACGGGGCGCTGCGCACGACACCGGGCGACAGCGTCGACCAGAGTTTCGTGCAGGTGGCGATCGCCGAGGCCTGCGGCCAGTTCGACGTGCAGGCCTTCGGCTTCGACCCGTGGAATGCCCGCAAGCTGGCCGGGGACCTGCAGCTCGACGGCATGGATGCCGAATTGCAGATCGAGATGCGGCAGGGGCACCAGACGCTCGGCGGGCCGACGAAGGAATTCGAGCGGTTGGTGTTCGCCGGCAAAGTCGAACACGGCGGACATCCGGTCCTGGCATGGATGGCCGGGCACTGCTCGGTCCGCTTCGACGCAAACCTGAACTATGTGCCGGACAAGAAGAACTCGCTCGACAAGATCGACGGCATGGTCGCCACGGTCATGGGTGTTGGGCTTGCCATGGCGACCGAAGACGAAGCTCAAGCCACAATCGAGGTGCTTTGAATGAACTGGCTCCGGGCTGTCTTTGGCGGCGGAACACCGAAGGCTGCAACCCAGAGCGCGAGCGGTGGTCAGTCCTACAGCGCGACCGATCCGGCCTTCCTGGAGGCGATCCGCCGCGGACTGGCGTCGGGAAAGTCTCCTGAGATCCTGCGCAATGGCGCGGTCAATCGGGCGGTGCGGCTGCACTGCGAGAGCATCGGCATGCTTCCGCTGCATCTGATGTTTGCGGACGATGCGAAAGGCAAGGCCACCGATCATCCGGTGTTCAAGGTGTTGCATCGCAAGCCGAACAACTGGCAGACGCCGTATGAGTTCAAGCGCCTGATGCAGGTCATGCTGCTCAAGAATGGTGCGGCCTATGCCCAGATCGTTCGTTCGCGTGATCGTGTCTATCAGTTGCAGCCGCTGGCGAAGTTTCGCGTCGAGCCGAAGCAAAATCGGGACTGGTCGATCAGCTACGAGGTGACCAATTCGAACGGCGTGAAGAGCACGCTGCGCCAGTCTGATGTTCTGGCCATCCGCGATCTGGATATTGAGGACGGAGTTTCAGGCTCGTCACGGATCGATCAGGCCCATGACGCGATCGGGATCACCTCCAGCATCAAGAAGGCAGTCCAGAAGCTATTCGACAATGGCCTGCACGCCGGCGGCGTATTTGAGAGTGGTGAAACCAAGCTCACGACCGAGCAAAGGCAACTGGCCAAGGACCAGATCGAGGAGCGCAGTGGGGCGGTCAATGCAGGGCGCTGGCTAATCCTCGAAAACATGAAGGCCAAGCAGTTCGAACTCAAGCTCGGCGACAACCAGCAGGTCGAGAACCTCGGGTTCCAGATCCAGGAGGTCGGCCGGATCTTCGGTGCGCCTCGGCCGCTGCTGATGATGGACGACACATCGTGGGGTTCCGGCATCGAGGCACTCGGGCAGTTCTTCGTCACTTACGGCCTGGCGCCGCAGTTCACCAACTGGGAACAGGCCATCAGCCGGGACCTTCTGACAGACGACGAGCGGGACGAATACGACCCCAAGTTCAATGAGCGGGCGCTGCTGCGCGGCTCGATGAAGGACCAAGCGGACTTCTTCACCAAGGCACTGGGCGCCGGCGGCGGTATGCCATGGATGACCGTGCCGGAAGTGCGCGGGCTTTCAGATCTTCCGAAGAAGGGCAGCGACGAACTGCCGGAGCGCCTGGGCGCCACAACAGGAGCGACCAATGACCCTCAGAAACCTGCCTGAAGCCAAGACGTTTCAGCGCCCGCAGAACTTCCAGTGGGATGCGCCGAGCGATGTCATGGCACGCTGGGCAACGACGCCGATGGCGGCCGACAGCTCCGGCGACAATGTCATTACGATCTTCGACGTGATCGGCGAGGACTATTGGTCCGGCGGCGGATTTACCGCAAAGCGCGCCTCCGCGGCGCTGCGGTCGATCGGCGAGCGGGACGTGCGGGTGCAGGTCAACTCGCCTGGCGGGGACATGTTCGAAGGCATCGCCATCTACAACATGCTGCGCGCCCACAAGGGCAAGGTGACGATCGAGGTCATGGGCTGGGCAGCCAGCGCGGCTTCCATCATAGCCATGGCCGGTGACGAGATCGTCATGGGCCTCGGTTCGTTCATGATGGTGCACAATGCCTGGGGCATGGTCGTTGGCAATCGCCACGACATGCGCGAGGCGGCCAGTATGTTCGACGGCTTCGACTCCGCAATCGCCGATATCTATGAGGCCCGTACCGGCGCCAAGCGAAATGATATTGAAAGCCTGATGGATGCGGAGACATTCATGGGGGCAGGCGATGCGGTGAAGTCGAAATTTGCGGACCGGGTCGACGAGAGCCTGAAGCTCGATCAGAGTGAGGCGAACAACAGCGTCGATCGCGACAGCATCAAGGCCCGCCGCCAGGTGGAAGCCGCGCTGGCGCGTTCCGGCTTTTCCAGAAATCAGCGCTCGGACCTCCTGTCCGAGCTTGGTGCAAATCCCGGGGCCCGGCGCGATGCAAGCCCCAATTCCGCCGCGCGCGATGCAGGCGAAGACGTCGCTGCCTATCAGCAGCTTATCGACATCCTCAAATCCTAAAGGAGCGAGCCATGAACATGGTTCTCAATACCCGCGCGCGTGGTCTGACCGGCATCGTGCGCGCCGAAGGCGATGCGGCCACGAAGATCCTCAATGAGCTGAAGAAGACCTTCGAGGACTTCAAGGCCGCACGCGACGAGGAACTGAAAGGCATCAATGCCAAGTTTGCCGACGTCGTACAGACGGAAAAAGTCGACCGGATCAACGCTGAGGTCGCCAATCTGCAGAAGGCACTCGATGACACCAATGCGCTGATCGCCGCTGCGCAGCTCGGCGGCGCCGGTGGCGATGCTCTCAGCCCTGCCGCCAAGGAACACGCACAGGCCTTCGACAAGTGGTTCCGTAAGGGCGTCGACAACGATCTCGCCGGACTGGAGGTCAAGGCTTCCCTGACGACACAGTCGGACCCCGATGGCGGTTTCCTTGTGCCGAAGGAAGTCGAAACCACGATCGACCGCGTGCTTGGTGTCATGTCTGTCATGCGTCAGATCGCGACCGTGATGCCGATCGGCACCGATACCTACACGAAATATGTCAGCATGGGCGGCGCCGGCGGTGGCTGGGTCGGCGAAGAAGAGGCGCGGCCGGAAACGGGCACGCCGACGCTGCGCGAAATCGTGCTGAACGTCATGGAATTGTACGCCAACCCGTTCACGACGCAGCGCATGCTCGACGACGGGATCATCGACATTGCCGCCTGGTTGGCCGACGAGGTCCAGATCACCTTTTCCGAACTCGAAGGAACGGCCTTCGTCTCCGGCGACGGTGTGAAGAAGCCGCGCGGCGTACTGGCCTACAACGCGGTCGCCAATGCCAACTGGGAATGGGGAAAGCTCGGCTACATCCCGACCGGTGCAGCCTCGGCCTTCGCGACTGAAGCGCCTGCGGACGTGTTCATCGACACCTATTACGGGCTGAAGCAGCAGATGCGCAACAATGCGAACTGGCTGATGAACGACGCCACCATGGGCACTGTCCGCAAGATGAAGGACGGCGATGGCAACTATCTGTGGGCGGCGCCTGCAACAACAGCCGACGTGCCGACGATCCTCGGCAAGCCTACCTACACTGACGACAACATGCCGGGCATCGGTGCCAACGCCTTCCCCGTCGCGTTCGGTGATTTCAAGCGCGGCTACATGATCGTCGACCGGATCGGTATTCGTGTCCTGCGCGATCCCTATACCAACAAGCCGAAGGTCGGTTTCTACACGACCAAGCGCGTTGGCGGTGGCGTCACGAATTTCCAGGCGATCAAGCTGGTCAAGGTCGCGACCTCCTGACCGGCGCCGCCGTCGCATCAACCGGCGGCTAAGCGGCCGCCGGATCTTCCATTTCAATTCCCGAAAAGGAGCGGTCCCATGAAGGATCTGCATTCTCACGTCCTGGTCGCAACCGCGATCGGCGCGGCGGTATTGTCCGCCGATAACACGCCTTCCGCCATCGATCTGCGGGACTACAATTCCGCCGAGATCATTCTCGCCATCGGTATCGGCGGCATCACGTTTTCCGGCACCAACAAGATCGAGTTCAAGCTCACCCATTCGGATGACGACGTCACCTACGACGCCGTCGAAACCGATGACATGCTCGGGGTCACGGTGGCCGACGGCGGCATCATCAAGTCGCTGGTCGCAGCGCACGCGGCGGCGGCGACCTACCGTGTCGGCTACAAGGGCGGGAAACGCTACCTGAAGCTGCTCGCCGACTTTTCCGGCACGCACGGCGCCGGCACCCCGATCGCAGCCATCGTGCTGAAGGGGAATGGTAGCGACAATCCGCAGGTCGACCAGGCCTGACGGCAGAACCGGACGGGACGACTGACCGGCCGTCCCGCCACTTCCTTTGATCGGAGACAATCCCATGCGTGCCAAGGTGACGAAAGAATTTCCGGGGCGTCCGGATGATGCAGTGATGACGCGACAGATCCTCGTCGACGAAGAGATCGTTGGCGATCTCGCTCGGGTGGCCATCGATAACGGTTGGGCCGAGTGCATCCATGCCGAATCCGTCGATCAGGATGGTGACGGCCTCGATGACCTGACCGTCGCGCAGTTGAAGGTGAAGGCGGCCGAGACGAAGGTCGATCTCGGTGACGCGTCGAAGAAGGCGGACATCATCGCCGTTCTTCGCGCCGTCCAGACGGCGGCCGAGTGAACCATGCATCGTCCTGTCCTCATCACGCCGCCGGCGCCGATCGTGACCGTCGAGCAGGCCATGGCGCAGTGCCGGATCTCGGCGGATGCGCTGGATGCCACGGCGCAAGCCGAGGTGGCGGCGCTGTTGACCGGCTATATTGCGTCGGCGACGGAGATGCTGGACGGGTATGGCGGCCTCCTCGGCGGGCGGTGCCTGGGCGTGCAGACATGGCGAGAGGATTTCGATTGCTTCTCGCGCTGCATCCCGCTCGCGCTTGGGCCGGTCAAGGAAATCACGTCGGTGACATTGCGCAACAGCACCGGCGTTGAAGAAACCGTCGATACAGGCGATTTCAGCCTGCGGACGGATGGCGGTGGCCGGGCGTTCTGCCGTTTCCGGAACGATTATTCCATCCCCGGCGATCTCGATGAGGTCGGCGCTGTCAGCGTGACCTATGAGGCCGGCTCGGACATCGTGCCCTATCGAGCGATGCAGGCTATCCTGCTGATGGTCGGCGCCTGGTACGAGAACCGTGAAGACACCGTCATCGGTGTTTCGGTGGCATCCCTCCCAGTCTCGGCCAGTTTCGACAACCTGGTCGGTCAGCTGCGGCGGAGTGGTCTCTGATGCGGGCGGGAAAGCTCGATCGGCGGCTGTCTCTGCTGGAATGGCGCGAGACAGGCCGCGATGAACTCAATCAGCCGATCGAGGATTGGGTGGCGGTCAAGACGGTCTGGGGCCAACAGCGGCCGGAGCGCGGCGCGGAGCGCTTCAGCGCCGCGCAGATCGCCGGCTCGACGGTGCTGACCTTCCATATCCGCTATTTCGGGACGATTAGCGTGCAGGACCGCATCCGGTACGAGGGCAAGGACTATGAAGTCAGTGCCCCAGCGCGCGAGCTCGGCCGCCACGTTGGTCTTGAGATCGATTGCATTGCGGTCGCGGAGTAGCCGACGTGTCCAGGGTCAAGGTCAAGGTTGAGGGGCTGCGCGAGCTTGAAAAGGCGCTGAAGGAACTGCCCAAAGCGACAGCAAAGAATGTCGTCCGAAAGGTGCTGAAGGCTGCAGCTGAGCCGATCGCAGAGGCGGGTCGCGCAAACGCACAGGTCAGGGAAGGGAACCTGAAAGCATCGTATGGGGTAGGCACGAAGCTCACAAGGCGCCAGCGTAAGACCAGCAAGAAGGAAAGCCCGGTCGAAGTGTACGCCGGGCCAAATGATCCTGCCGCTATTCAGACCGAGTTCGGCAACGAGCACCAGGCGGCAGAGCCGCATCTGCGGCCGGCCTGGGATGCCAACAAGGCGAAGGCCTTGCAGCTCATCAGCGACGGACTGGCGCTCGAGATCCAGAAAAGTACCGACAGGCTGGCACGCAAAGCGGCGCGTGAAGCCCGGCGCATCGCGCGAGGCAGATGATCCATGGAAGAGGCTGTTACGGAGCTGCTGCTCTCTGACGCAGGACTGCGATCTCTCGTGTCCGATAACGTGTTTTGGGGGCGGTTGCCACAGAGTATCAAGGCGCCGGATTATTGCATCTTCCAGCTTGTTGGCGGTGGCCCGGACTACGTCTCTTCCGGCCGGTCGGGGCTGGAGCAGAGCCGCCTGCAGATCGATGGCTACTCAAAACAAGCGTTCAAATGCCGCGACATCGCCAATGCCGCAGCGCGCGTGCTGGATCTTCATCGGGGCACAGTCCTCGGTGTGCGTTTTCAAGGCGGATTCATCGACACCCCGAGAGATTTTCAGCCTGAGACGGCTGGTAATGCGAGCGCTCTTTTCCGGCGTTCGCTCGACATTTTGCTCTGGCACTCATCCTAAGGAGACAATCCCATGCCGGATACCGAAGCCCGTATTGGTTACGGGATCACTTTCGAGATGGCGGACATCGAAACGCCGACGGTCTTCGTCTATCTGGCGGAGGTGTTCGACGTCACGCCGCCATCCGACAGCACCGACACGCCGGACGCCACCCATATGCAGTCGCCGAACAAGACGATGGAATTCATCGACGGCCTGACCGATCCCGGCGAGGCGTCGTTCTCGATGAACTATGTGCCCAATTCGCCGTCGGACAAGGCGCTGAGGGCGGCAAAGGGCAGACGGAAATGGTGCCGCACCACATTCCCGAACGGCGTTCAGTTGCTGTTCCGGGGGACGCGCAGCGGATACGAGATCAGCGCCCCGACCGACGACAAGATGACCGCCGATGTGACTTTCAAGGTCTCCGGTGAACCGGTGATGACCGAGCCGACTGCCCCGCGCAACCTGGTGGTGCCTGTCGTCGCCGGCACCCCCGTCGTCGGCGCCCCCCTCGTACTCGATCCCGGGGTCTGGGCCGGCGCGCTGGAATTGGAATACCAGTGGCAGGTGGACGGCGCCGATGTCGTCGGCGCAACGGGCTCCAGCTATGTGCCGGTGACCGCCGATATCGGCAGCGCCGTGACCTGCATTGTCACCGGCATCAACGACGACTTCGATACGGATGCGACGACCGTCGCGACCGCAAACGTCGCGACGTGAGGTGATCCATGACGAACCAGGTGCGAGGCATTATCACCCGCGAGGTGGCCGGCGAGACGCTTTCCTTCCGGATCTCGGCCAATGAATGGTGCGAGCTGGAAGACGAGCTCGGCAAAACGACCGACCAGCTGCTGAAGGACTTCTTCGAGAAGGCGCAGGCCGAGCAGCTCGATATGCGCTATCTGCGCGGCTATTTCCGAGCCGCACTTTCCGGACACCGGCCTGACATCACCGATCGGGAGGCCGGCGAGATCATGGCAGACATGGGCATGATCGACGCGGTCAAGACGCTCGGCGAAGTGATCATGGCCTCCGTTCCGCAGCCCGAGCCGAAAAAGGCGCCGAAAGCGGGAAACGCGAAGAGGACGGCGGCACGCGTATAGCCGACTTGCTGTCGTCCTGGATCGAATTCGGTCAGCCCCGTGCGGATTTCTGGGGGTTGACGCTTCGGGAAATCAAGCTGGTGCTCGATGCCTGTGCCGAGAAGGCTAGGCGTGAACACGACGAACGTGCCTGGCTTGCCTGGCACACGGCCCGGCTGACGGCCTATGCGCCGGAAAAGCCGCGAAACTTCATCAAGCTGGAAAAGCTCTTCTGGCGAAAATCCTCCAAGAACCAATCCAGCGGCCACGACTGGCGAGCGGTGCTTGCCAAGGTACAGGGCTGGGTCAACCGGTAGATCATCATGGCAGGTAATGCAGTCATCGGTGCCCTTCGCGTCGTTCTCGGCCTTGACACCAGCGCCTTTGAGGACGGGTCTAAGTCCGCGAGCGCGAGCGTCGCCAAACTTGGGAAGGGGTTACAGAAGGCAGGCGTTTCGCTTTCGACCTACCTGACCGCTCCATTGGCTGCGGCAGGCGCCGGGCTCGCCGCCGCGATGAAGGGCGTCGCGGAGGGCGTGCAGGAGACGGTCAAGCAAGCGCAGGTTTCGAATGCGGGATTCGAAACCTTCCAGCGTCTGGCGTATGCTGCCAAGAGCGTCGGTGTCGAGAGCGACAAGCTCGCCGACATCTTTAAGGATGTGAATGAACGGGTCGGCGAATTCAGCCAGACCGGCGGCGGTGCGATGAAGGATTTCTTCGACAACATCGCGCCGAAGGTCGGGCTGGCTGCTAATGCCTTCAAGGATCTGTCCGGCCCGCAGGCGCTGCAGCTCTACTACGACAGCCTGAAGAAGGCAGGCGCCAGCCAGCAGGAAATGACCTTCTATCTGGAAGCTCTTTCCTCGGATGCCACGCAGCTGATCCCGCTGCTTGAAAATAGCGGCGAAGGGTTTCGCAAGCTCGGCGAGGGCGCCGCGGTCATTACCGAAGACAAGGCGTCGGGCCTGAAGGCTTATAACGACGCGATGCGCCAGTTGAGCGAGGCGGTGAAGGGCGTTGCGATTGCACTGGCAACCAGCGGCCTGATCGATTTCGTGACGCAGGTGGCCACCAAGGCCTCCGAATGGATAGCGATGCTTTCGCAGACCAATCCCGAGATCCTGAAATGGGGGACTGTGGTTGCTGGTCTTACCGCTGCGCTTGGTCCCGTTGTTGTCGGCCTAGGGCTCGCAGTGTCCGCGATCGCCGCAATAGGTCTACCCGTGGCAGCTGCTATCGCTGGCGTCGCCGCATTGACCGCCGCGGTCATCGCCTTCTGGCCGGAGATCCAGCAGGCGGGGACAGTTGTCGCGGACTTCGTGTCCGGAGCTTGGGCAAGCTTCGTCTCGGCCTGGGACGGGATGGTCGAGAAGCTCGGCCGCGTCTCCACCGCGGTCAAGGAATTTTCCCGCGACATCTACCAGGCCTTCGCCGACCTGCCGGGCAAGATGCTGGAAATCGGCGGTCAGATCATCGAAGGGCTGTGGAATGGGATCAAGGCCAAGTGGGATTCTGTGAAATCGGGCGTATCCAACATCGCCGGCAGCATCACGTCGAGTATCAAGTCGACGCTGGGTATTCACTCGCCATCACAGGTCATGCACGAGGTTGGCGTCAACGTGATGCAGGGTCTGCAGAACGGCATGGACAGCCTGCAGGGCAATGTCGTGGCGTCGGCCACCACAACGGCGGAAGGTGTACGCGGGGCGTTCAGTGGTCTGAAGGATGTCGGGTCCGATGTGGGGCAGGGCATTCAAGACGCGTTTGAAGGTATCGGCTCGTCGATCGCCGGGGTGATCGATGGCACGAAGACGTGGCGCGACGTCGCGCTCGACGCGCTGAAGAGCATCACCCAGAACCTGCTTTCGAGCGCCAACTTCGGTGGCGGTGCCTTTGGCGGGATTTTCAAGGGGCTGCTCGGCGGGTTGTTCGGCTTTGCCAATGGCGGATCGTTCAATGTCGGCGGCGCTGGCGGTGTCGACAGCCAGATCGTGGCGTTCAAGGCCTCGCCAAAGGAAAATGTCAGCATCACAAAGCCGGGGCAGGAAGCCGCGAGCCACAGCGGCGGCATTGCGGGGATCCGGGTTTACGTCGACGAGGATGGCAACTGGCGGGCGGCGGTCCAGAACGAAGCCTATGGGGTGGCGCAACGCGTCACCAAGGCCGGCATCCAGAAATATGATAGCGGGCTGGCCGGTCGCATGCAGCAGGTCACGGAGCGCAACGGCTGATGGCGGTTTTTCTCGATTTCCCGGTCTCCAGCCTGAAGATCCAGAACCCGGCGGTGGCGTTGACCTACAACACCCGTCCCGGCCAGGAGGCGACAAACGGAATGCGCCGGTCGCGCGGCTATTCCGGCGCACAATGGCGTATGAAATTCGACGTGCTGGTGCATGACGAGCAGAGCGTGCGGGCGATCCGCGCATTCCTGTTCAGCATGGAGGCGGATAGCCAGCTGGTGCGCATCCCGATGCCGGACAGATACGCCATAGACGGCCCTTTCGCGGAGGCTACGGCTGATGCGAGGGCGCAATATCCGGGTGGTATCCCGTTCGCCACAGACGCGATGTTCGCGACGGGCGTTGGTCACGCCGTGCCGACGCTGGAGACGTATTTCAGTGAGGCAGCAGCGCTCAGCGATCGCATTCTTTACGTCAGCCAGGCCGATGAAGTGCCGGCGGGATGTGCGATCTCCATCGACGAGTTTTGCTATGGGGTCGCGGGGTCCTGGATCGAGGATGGACAGCAGCGGATTAGGATCAGCCCGACACTGCGCAAGCCGGCAGCCAGGGGGGACACAATCTCGCTGGCTCCCGTGTTTGTCGGTTACTGCGTGACCGAGAACCCAGGCTATGACGCGCTGGTGGCGGGCTATTACGGGACGCATACACTCGAATTCGTCGAGGATCTGACACGTCTTGTCGAGGATGTGGACTGATGCTCTCAGAAACGATGCGGCTCCATGCCCGCGGCCATCGGGTGCATTGCGTCTATCTGTGCGAAATGCGGTTCAAGTCGACGACGATGTATCTGCATAACGAAGGCGGTGTGCTGCGCAGCCGAAAAGCCAGCGGCGAAATCGAGACAATTCGCTGGCTGGGACTTCAGGGGCTGGCGAATGTCTCGAATCTCGGTGCGTCGAAGGTCGGCAGCTCCAGGCAGGTGACGTGCTCGCTCGACATGGACGACGGGAAGATCAAGGAGTTCTTCTTCGAGAGCGATCAGCGGGAAATCAAGGGCCAAAAGTTCATCTTCTGGCGCCAGTTCTATGACGATGATGGAAACCCGCTCGACTACCGGACTCATGTCTATACCGGGATCGGAGACAAGCTGCGGATGTCGAAGTCCGGCCCTTCGTCCCGTTCGATCGAGCTTCTGCTGGAAGACAAGATTGTTCGCCGCAGGCGTTCCGCCAATTCGATGGTGACCCATAGCGACCAGCAGAGACGCGATCCCACCTCAACCGGATTCATCTACGTGCAAAAGATGGTCGATCAGAAACTCAACCTGTTCGATGCGCGAAACTGACGAGCTCGACGACTATCTCGCGCAAGAGCGGGCGCAGGCCTTCGAGTGGACTGGCCAGCGCAACGGCGATTGCCAGCTTTTCCCGATCGGGTGGGCGGAGCGGATCGGGTGGCCGCTGGCCGGCGCCAGCTGGCGAGGCAGATATTCCAGCGAGGAGGAGGCGAGGGCACTCGTCGATCGTCGTGGCGGCCTTGTTTCGGCCGGATGCGAGCTCTTCGGGCCTCCGCGCATCGGCAGTGCGGCCCAGCGCGGCGATGTGGGGCTGCTGGCCGCCGAAGGCTGGCATCTCGGCATGATCTGCACGGGATCGATGTGGGTCATTCGCGCGGGCGACCGTGGCATTCGATTTTGCCGGCGCGAGCCGGACATCATCTGGGATCTGAGGTTTCGAGCTTGAAACGTGGTTTCTACTTCATCGGCGAAAACCGCATCGGCGCGCGCAAAATGCGGATGCCGCAGGCCATCGCCGGCTTCATTCTGGCTTATCTGACGCCTGTATCGGTCGGCCTGACGCTTGGTCTGGCGGCAAACACGATCGCGCTCGGGATCGGCTATGCGGTGACCGCCGCTGGTGCGTTTCTTCTGAACAAAGCCCTACAGGAAAAGCCGGCTTCGCCGAAGCCGTCGGATGTGCAATCCAACATCAAGCAGGAGATCAGTCCGCGCCGGCGGTATTACCACCGCAACCTGGCCGGATCGGTCATTGTCTTCGGTTTCCGGCGGGGCGAAAAAAGCTATCTGCTCCACTATATCTGCGAGGGGCCGATCGAGGGCTTTGTGTCCTTCAGGCTCGACAGCAAGCCAGTCACCCTCGACGCGAACGGCTTCGTTACCACCAATCAATATGTCTACAAGGGTCGTTCGCGGGTTCAGCTGCTGACAACGCTTGGCACCATGTTGGACGAGCCATTTGCGGAACTGCTGGCCGCATTTCCCGAGCTTGATACACCTCTGACGCCTTTTCGCCATCGCGGTTGCGCCATGGTGCTGCAGATTGTCGAGCAGGTGCCGCAATCGAAGCTTGCCGATGTCTACCCGAACAATATGCCGACCCTGCAGGTCGTGATCGATGGGTGGCGGGAGGTATATGACCCACGGAGCCACACCTTTGGCTTTAGCGGCAATGCCGGCAGCTGCCTGCTGACTGAAGTTGCAGACGTCTACGGTCTGAACCCGGATGACGAAGACGAAATCAATCTTCGGAGCTTTGCGGATTTTGCCGACCACTGCGATGAGAACGTGGCGCTGAGAGGGGGCGGTACGGAAAAGCGCTATCGCTGTGCCGGCATGCTGTCGCTTGATGCGGAGAACGAAGCGCGGCTGCTGGAAATCGCCAAGATCTGCAATGCCGATGTCTATCTCGACGAGCAGGGCCGGTTTGCCGTCCGCGAAAAGATGCGCTCGACGCCAGGGATTGCCCTGCGCGCGCGAAACGGTGACCATCTGTCGATCCAGATGGAGGGCGGCCGGTCGCTGCAGCAGCTCTTCAATACGGCAAAATTCCAGTACACGGAGCCGGCGCTGAACTACAAGGCGAACGAGGTCCGCTGGCAGCATGCGGGTCTGCTCGACGAGGACGGAACGGAGTATTCGGATACGGTCTCCGGATTTCTCTGCCCCTCCGGCACGCAGGCGCAGCGCCTCGCCAAACTCGCACTCTATGAGAGCAACCCGGATTTCATTGGGTCGCTGACCTCGGGGCCGCAGGCGCTGGACCTGATCGAAGACTATGTCTTCACCCTCGACCTTGCGCCGGAAGACGCCTTCGAGCGCGTGGCGTGTGCCTCCGGCGTCATCGAATATGATGGTGAGGCGATGACGGTGACCTCGCCGTTTGTCATCTTCCGGGAAGGCGCGACGGACTGGAACCCGGTGGTCGACGAGCAGAACGAGCTGATCGTGCCGCCCGATTTGCCATCGAATGTCGACGACGTGCTTCTGACCGTGACCGTCGCCGTCGAGCTGCAGGCGAATAGCGCGCCTGTCTTGCGGTTTTCCTGGACGGCTGCCGGCGGAGCGAGCCTGCCCGACAGCTATTCGCAGCAGGTGCAGGTGTCTGCGGCCGATGCCAATGACTGGCACGACGCCAGCGTGAACCAGAACAACAACACCGCAATCTATGCGCCCGTCGCGGACGGTGGTGCCTATGACTGGCAGATCCGCAACATCTCCGGCGGCAAGACCTTCGACTACCAGGGTTCCAGCGTGCCGGTGACGGTGGTGGTCGACCAGACGGCCCCGCAGGCGCTGATCAGCTTTTCCGCCAGCGACGGCTCGGGCCAGTTCATCGCCAATTTCGGGACGGCGAATGACGGCCATCTCGATACGGTCGCGGTCTTCAGGGTGCCGGCCGGCGGCAGCCTGAACGAGGGGGCGCACGAGGTCGGACGCTACGCCGTCTCGCGCGGCATCTCCTATGCGCTGCCGATCCTCTCGGACCCCGGAACATTCGACATCTACGCGCGGCCGTTCAACCGGTCGAGTATTCCCGGGCCGCTCGCAGGGCCCGACACGGCAATCATTTCCTGAACATCGAGGGCATTTCATGGGCCAGATCAAAGACCTCGGCCGCTGGGCTTGGCGGAAATACGCGCAGAATGGCAATTCGGCGTCGGGCTTCAATCAGACGAAGCATGAGGACATCTTTGCCTTCGTCGACGCGACGGAGGCCGCTCTGAGCTCCGCCGTCAATGGATTGATGGTCGGCAATGCCGCCGTTTTCGCGACCCGATCCGCATTGTTCGGCGACCTCGCGCATCCCTCGCAGACGCTCGGCGTCGTCTACAATGACGGAAACGCGGCCTATAACGGCGTCTATGTCAAAAGTGGATCGTCGGGCTCCGGATCCTGGTCCTTGACGGGGCTGGTGCTGCCCTCGGCCTTCTCTGCCGCGCTCGCCGATGTCGAGACCAAGACAGTACCGCTCTGGGGTCACATGACCAATATCGCCTCCGCCGCCTCGACCGATCTCGCCAGCGTGTCGAGTGACGCCGTGTCGGTGACCGGCGGCACCACCATTACCTCGTTCGGCATTGCTAACGACGGCGTGGAAAAGCTGGTGCGCTTCAACCAGGCGCTGACCCTGACCTACAACGCGACATCGATGATCCTACCGGGAGGCGCAAACATGGCGGTGGCCGCCGGCGACATCGGCATATTCCGATCAATCGGATCTGGTAACTGGCGCTGCATTTCCTTCCTTCGCAACAGCGGCAAGGCGCTCGCCGCGCCGGCCCGCTCGGAGATCGCCGAGCTTGCGACCGTCTGGACCTATGGCAGCAATATCGCCTCCGCTGCGACCATGGATCTTGCTGCCGCCGAGTTCTTCAACGTTACCGGGACGGCGGTGGTCGCGTCGCTGGGACCGGCGCCTCTCGGAACGCGCCGCACCCTTTACTTTACCAGTGTCGGCCTGACGCTGACCCACAATGCGACGTCGCTGCTGCTGCCGGGTGGCGCGAATATCGTCACGACATCGGGGGATGTCGCCGAGTTCGTGTGCGTCAATGCCGCCGGCAACTGGCGCTGCGTCTCCTATCAGAGATCCTCCGGCAAACCCCTTGTGCTTCCCAATGCGGCCGACGTAGGTCTTGGCAATATTGACAATACCGCTGATGCGGAGAAGCCGGTCTCGACCGCGCAGGCGGCGGCGATCGGGACAGCCAGCGCCGGTGCTGCCGCCGACATTAGTCTTTCAAGCGGCCAGGCGCTCGTGCCGATCGATGCCATCATCGGCATTCTGACCCGTGCCGGCATTGACGTCTCGGATTCGGATAAGGCGGCTCTGCTAGCGGCTCCGCCGGTCCTGGCGCTCGACTTTGCCAATGGCGCCTCGCTGGCGGTAGCCCGGGCGGACACGGGCACGCTGACAGGCAAGAACCGGCGGCTGAAGCCGGGCGTGATTGGGATCGGCCGCAGCACCTGCGATCCGCTGACCGGCGAACTGGTCGGCCTCCTGCTGGAGAACAACAGGGGCAATCTGTGGAGCTATTCCGACGATGTCAGCGCCGGCCAGTGGTCGAAGGGAAACTGCGCGGTTGAGCAGGGCACGGCAGAGGTTGTTGATCCGTCCGGCGGCCACGAGGCGGCCAAGTGGACCGAGAACATCGCGACCGGCAATCACCAGATCTTTCGTTCAGCGCCCGCCTTTGCGGCCCTGGAGGCGGACACGGTCTTTACCGAATGGCGGATCTACAAGGCGGGTACGCGCAGCCGCGTCATGCTTACGGCTGCCGGCAAGCAGGCGGTGTTCGACCTGACGACCGGCAATGTGCACGGCATCTACACCACGACCTCGGCCTATTGCCGCAAACTCCGCGACGGGTGGGTGCTCTGTGCGATGATTTTCCCCGTTCCGGCCGGCAGCACCACGTACACGATCTATGAGCGCATGGTGACCACGGCGCAGGTCACGAGCTATGCCGGCGATGGCGCAAGTTACCTCTATCGATACCACGCCGACGGCGGTCAACGCGGTTATGTCCAGCAACTGGTGAAGACCGGGTCTGCGGCGGCGGCACTGGCGGACGAACAGGCGGCGATCGATGTCGGCGGTTGGTTGCGGAAGGGAGCGGCGAGCCTGGTGGTCACCGCCCGGGCGCCGCTCGGCACGGACTGCACCGTTCTGCAACTCGACGACGGCACCGAGAGCAACCGCATCCGCCTCTACCGCATGGTGGACAGCACATGCCGCCTGCTGGTGACGGCAGGGGGCGTGCAGATCGCCAATCTCGATCTCGGCGCCTGGGCGGATGATACCGATCGAAGTCTGGCGCTGAGCTTCAGAACCGGAGGACTGGCCTGGGCGGTCAACGGCAAGGCTGTGGTAACGGCGGCCCTGTCCGGGTTTCCGGCCGGAATCGAGACGCTGCGGCTCGGTCGCAACAGCGCCTCCGGTTCCGGCGCTGTCATCATCCGCACTATCGAGGGGCATGCGCGCGGACTGTCCGACGGCGAACTGGTCGCCCGTGCAACGAGGCGGCCGGACGGGCGCATTGCCGCCTATGGCGACAGCATCACGGCCGGCAATGCGACGGGGGTGACGGACGGCTATGACTATCCGGCTATCCTGGAGCGGTTGCTGCAGCGGCCGGTGTTCAACGGGGGGGTGGGCGGCGAGACGTCGGCCCAGATCAAGACGCGGCTGCTGGCGGATGATGATCGCAAGAACTGGGTGTTCGTCATCGGTGCCGGGCGTAACGACGGCAATGCCCAGGCGGCGATCCTCGCCAACATCGCCGCCATGGTGGCAGACCTGCCTTATGGCGGTCGCTACCTAATTCTGTCGGTGCCCTATGCAGCCGACGCCAGTCAGGCGGAGATCGACTATGTCGGGGCGATCAATGCCGCCCTGGCATCTGCCTATGGCAACCGCTTCGTTGCCATCGACTGGTCGACGGTGACGCGCGTCAGCGATCATCTGCATCCCGACGATGCAGGCAATGCTGTGATTGCGGCGGCGCTGGCCTCGAAGGTGGGCCTGTTTGGCTTCTGACCAATCGGGCGCTCCGGAAATTCCAGAGACCAGAGGACAATTCCATGCTGATCGCCCATTGGCGGCAGGTGCAGATCCGCGCCTGGTCCGGGCGATCGGCCGTTCCCTCACAACAGAAAAGGATGATGATGATGATCGTCGATAACTGGCGGCGTGTAGTCGCGCTCTCTATCAGCTTCTGGATGCAGGTGGCCGGCCTTGTCGTGCTGATCTGGCCGGAGGCAAAATTCGTGCTGACGGGGGTAGATTCCGATCCCGTCTTTTTCTGGTGGGTGGGCGTGCTGCTGCTTGTCGTCGGCATTACCGGCCGCCTCTACGAGCAAAAGCTGTCCAAGTGGCGGGAATGGTTGCGCATCTGCGCGATCGTCGCGCTTGTCTTCGTACTTGCCTGGCTTTTCACCTCCGCTGCCCATGCCGCCCCCCCGACGGAGGCTGAGACGCTGGACATTGCGGTGCCCTTCATCGCTCAGGAGGAGGGAGAGGTGCTGGTTGCCTATCTCGACATTGTCGGCGTGCCGACGATCTGCTCGGGCTCGACGCGTGGCGTGAAGCTGGGAATGAAGAAGACCCGAGCAGAATGCCGGGCGCTGCTGCGGTCAGAGGTCGCGGAATTTCGCAACAAGCTGCACGGCTACTTCACGCCCGCAACTCTGAATTACCGTCTCACCCCGTCGCGTGACACCGCCTATACCTCGACGGCGTTCAACTGCGGGATCGAGGCGATCGGCAAAAGCACTGCGACCAAGCGTCTGAACGCCGGCGACATTGCCGGCGGGTGCGAGGCGCTGAGCTGGTGGAACAAGGCGGGCGGCCGTGTGATCCGCGGGCTTGCCGCCCGGCGCGAGCGGGAACGAGCCCTCTGCCTGAAGGGTCTCTGATGTTCTCGAACCTCTCCAACATCATCAAGATCCCGGCCGCCCTGCTGATCGGCATGACGATCGCGGCTCTGGTGCTGATCCTTCTCTATGAGGGTATCAGCCTGCCGGTGATCGGTCAGGTCATCAACGGGCGGGTGGCGAATGCGGTCGACGCCGCGACCTCGACGATGGCCACGCAGGCCGAGCTCGATGCGGCGAGGGCGGTGATCGAGCGTGAGCGAGCGCTGCGGAACGCGGCGACCAGCGCGGCGACGGAAGCCAGGAGGCGAGCCGAGGCGGCGGCGCAGCTTGCCGGCGATCGGCAGATCGAGATCGAGCGGCTGGCCGGCGAGGCGAGGGCGGCCGGCAATCTTTCCACGCCATCGGAGGAGGACCTGAAATGGTACGGCTCGCATCCTTGATTCTCGTGCCGGCGGTGTTGCTCGCGATCGGCGCCAGCGGCAGAGCCTGCCAGACGACGCAGGACCGTCTCTCCAGCGCAAAAGTGACCGAGGCCGTCGCCAAGGTGAGGATAGAACTTCCAGAGCTTCCCGAGGCCTGTGTGGCGGAAATGGAGCGGGCCTATCCTAAAGCTGGTGAGCCGTGGGTGATCTTGCAGAAGCGGTGGGAGATCCTGGCCGCAAACCGCGATCAGATGTCGGCGGACTGCAAGACCTGGTGGGACGATTATCGCAATCGGCTTGCTGCTGAATAGTGACCTTCAGGGGCGATCGAAGGGGCAGACCGCCCCTGAAAGTCTGGCGGATCGCATCGATCTCGCCCTGCGCTGGTCTAGGGGCATTCACGTGAATGGCGTCTGAACGCCAGATCTAGCGGCAGATCAAAAAGGGGTGGCCCGCGCATTTGTGTGATGGGAACAACAGGGGGCGCGGGCCGGGGCAACGTGCGTCCACACGTTGACTTGGAGATTACGCCTAGCAGCAGCGGTGACAACCCTGAAAAGCGATGGGTTCAGCGGGCGCGTGAACGGAAAACTACGACAAGGGCAGTGGGGTAGATGGCATCTGGAGAACTGCAGGACATGACAACCTCAAACGGCTTCGATCCCATGGCCCAATACGCTCGTCTGAGCGAGCGGGTAGAAAATCAGGGCAAGGATATCGTCGATCTCCGGTCCAACATGAACACCGGGTTTCAGACGATCAACTCTGCGATTTCGCAGCTCTCCAACGAGCTCCGGAATAATAGCAAGACGCAATGGCCGGTGATCTGGTCGGCCGCCGGCGTCTGCTCGGCAATGCTGATTGCCGCCGGCACCTTCGTCTACGGCACATTGAGCAACCGGCAGGATCGGATGGATGTCGGGCTCGCCGAGTTCACCAAGGCGGCAATCACGCGGCAGGAGATGGAATGGCGCCAGGCGCGCGCGGCCGAGGACCGGGCGCGCATGGATTCATCGATCAAGGAAGTGCGAGACGCCCAGGTGCCGCGCGAGGAGCTCGATCGCGTCTGGCAGAGCTACGATCAGCGCTTTTCCGATCAGCAGCGGCAGGTTGACGACATCAAGCAGGCGCAGGGGAGCGTGTATGGGGCGCGGGATGTCTTGCTGGATCTTCGGGATCGGATCGACCGGATAGAGCAGCAGAGGCTCTCACGGGCGGAATAGGTGCTCAAAAAAGGCCCGCGCTCGCGGAGGGAAGGGGGGCGAACACGGGCTAGGCTGCGCCAAAGACGGCTGTATGGAGGATTGATATGAACCTAGGGCGGGATAATGGCACTTCAAGCTGATGCCGGCTTGTTATTTGCCGTATCCATCGTCGGTACAAGGTCGAAAACCTGCTCACAAAGGCATTGAAACGACCCGATATCGGGTTTTATATCAGCGCATGATTGAGAAGCACGCGAACATGTCGGGGATGCTGGCGCCCGATGACCTGCAAGTCCTGCAGAAGATCTTCGATATTATCTGCGAAAAGCGGCATATTGCGAAGAATTCTATCGAGGCAAAGCGCGAGGCGAGGATTCTGCTCGATATCTACATGGCCGGCATACGGTCCGAAAGCCAACTGCTGGGCATGCTCGTGTAAGGCAGTTTCCGAATTTCGTCTCGTGATCACTCCCGGTCGTGACTACAATTGCGTTTACCGCGGCTGATTGGTTGTCTGAATGACATTACGCACCTTATCGTAATCATGTCCGCTGGTCGACAGGAAGCGTCCAGACATTGCCCTGCGTAAGATGTAGAAATAGAAGGTCTCGTATTTCCACATAGACCGGGGTGTCTTTGGCGAGATCGTCCGGTCCTATATTGCGGCAAATCGCTAATGAGGCGTGATCTGGGTCCTTTCCTCCTTCGGCATCGATTATGCAGTCATCGTACGCATGGAGAGCCTGCGCCGCAGGGCTACTTGGTGCCCTTATCTCTCTAAGCGTTTCTGCTGTACATGAGAAAATATCCCAGAGAGAATTGCGAGGCGGTGCATTGTCGCTGAGAATTTCGCGAATTTTTTCTAAATTATCCCTAGTCTCAGGCATGCGCCAAACTGACAGGCATCCCGCCAGGAGATCCCTGTCATTGATAAATTTAGGTTTCACCCCGGCACTGTTGTAGTGAGACGATTTCCCGAACGCGCCTCGGCATAGCAGTTCCTCTCCCGCGATTGGTCCTGGAGAAGCTTCGTCCTGCTGAACGCTCTCATCGGGGCAAGTCGAGCAAGGCATTATGATTGTATAAGTCTCGCTACCGAAATTTCTGCAAACTTGTTGTTAAGCCGGCCATACTCGCTCACCGCCATTTTCCAGGCAGAGAGGGCGGACGTTGATGCAAAACCGGTAACATATCCTTTTCCGAGAAAAGTTAGCGTAAAAGACCCTGTCCCCGCCTTATCTAGCCAACGCAAGACAACGGATCCATCGTCGGGGTCAACTTCTGCTTCCGGTTGCGAGACATTAGAAGGAAGACAGGACGCAACATGGAGGATGTCCTGAATTACCGCATCTGGTGGAGGGACAGTGTCGGGCCCTGCCCAACCCACCTGCAGTCGAGCAAGCTCTTTCGTTAAGTTTTGTGCCATCGGCGGATGTACGGTTGCGTCATCAACCCGATTTCTCGCTGCGGCGCTCGCTGAAGATCTTTTGATCTGTGGTACGGCAGCTGTGCCATGATCAACATAGGCCTGGTTCAGATAAACCACATTTCCATATGCTCGATGGGCACGAACCGCTCGCTTTTGAAGATTTGTATGTGAAGATAGCTTTTCCATCGCTTCGAAATCGGACAGATCACTGTCATCCTCATCAAAGAGATCCAAATCAGCGGCGAGATATTCACTTGCCCACAAGGTTTCACCGTAGGCACTAAGTCTTTGATTGGTGATGTCAAAAGTGCTCATGGTCGCTGCTAAGCCCTATCCTTTGCCCCATTTTTTTAGTTATTAACTCGCTCATTATGTTCTTGTTCACATCATGCAAATTATTGAACATTACGTCGAGCTGTGCAAGATTACTATCGATTAGTTCTTGAACCTTTAAGTCGGTACCCGTGTTTCTGAGCTGGTAATGGGTTACTTTGATATAGGTCTCACTCTCTCTCGGAACAACGTCGGCGTTCAGATTGTGAAGCGTGCGGGAGCGCTCGGCGAAGTCACCCATCCAACCTATGTGTGAATGCCAGCTGCGACCGGCTTTGAACGCCCACTCGGGCACGAATCGGCATCGATTCATTAGTTGGTCGAGAGCGTAGTCCGGATCTTGAGTGATAAACGTATCTCTTACCGCCAGCTCCACTGAGCTTATAAGCAAATTGTCTTTAAGCGCGCTAATCGCAGACAGAGCGTTTTGTAGAATTCGGAGCACCGAATTCCAAACTCGCTGCCATCGGGAATATAAGAAGCATTCAATTTCGATCTTATTGCCGCCGACGGTCATTGACCAAGTCGGGTTTCCGTCAGGCTTCATGAACGAAAAGACCAAGCCGGGAAGTTTGACTTCTCGGCCACCAACGTCAATCTCGACTTCCAATGGTGTTCTCGCCGGCAAGGAATCGCGCCATTTTTCATGCGACTGATCAATAGCGACGATTGCATTGGGGCTAAGCGCGGTGGTGAACATCACCGAAAACTTAATACTCTCAATGGCGTGATCATCGTTGATAGGGCGGAAAACCAAAGTTTCGTCCACGCATCTCTCCAATTTCGCGACTCGTGGGCCGGCGAGCAGTTTTCATGTAGTGGACCAAAAACACCAATCTGCTGAAAACTGCAATCGCTCGCCGCAAATAACGTTGCCAGCCGCCTCTATTGGGCGAGCTGCTGAATTCTTGAACCAAGTGTCGCCGCTCATTTGGCTGGAGTTGTCGGGGTGTTTACCGCAGTTGGTTGGTAGTCTCATCACATTGTTGCTGGGATTGCCGCAGGCAGAGCATACCATTTTGCCGTCGATAGTGCGCAGGTCGTTTTCCATCCCAAATCGCCTTTGAAGCCCCCACCGATTTAGCAGTGCCCGCCTACTAATTGGTTCGGGCTTACCAGTCGGCCAGAGCATCCCTGGCTCAAAAAACATTCTTGCAAAGCGCGAACGGATAGGGAACAAAGGGCGGGTTTTTCTCACCGTTATCCAAAGAGTGTGCCATGCGCGAGAAACCCGTTTCGGCGGAATTGCAAAGCTGCATCTGGATCCGGCTCAACTGTCTTCGCAGGCCGATCAGGAATGCTTTTGGCGGAACCGGGCAGAGCCGACGGCGAGAGCCTGATTTGGTTCCGTCGATCGCGACAGAGATCGCGCAAGGCGTGCAGCGCCAATTCGATGTGACACTCGGGCGGGAGGCGGCGAGTGAAGCCGATGTCATCGCCGAGACGAAGGCGGCGCTCTTGTTCATAAGTGATGAGATGGCCAAGCAGTGGGCGGGGCGCGAGCCGAAGGTGGCCGATAAAGCCGGCCATGACATTGCAGCCTTGCTGCAGCTGGCGCTGATGGATCGGTTCACCTTCGTCGCCAAGCCGCTGGCGCCAGTCAAGCCGGGGGCTCAGATGTGGTGCGGACTGGCGGAAGATTGACGGTGGCTAGCGGATATCCCTGTCGGGCCGATGTTCGAGGCAGAACCAGTCCGTGCGGCTCTTCCGGTCATAGCCGAACGATCCCCACTTCCTGCAGCGGTCGTGCTGGCAATAGTGCTCTTCGTGGACCTGGTCGGATGTCTTCGTCTCGTCGGGCATGGTGCGTTCCATTCGTCTTTTGCCGCTCGTCTCAATAGCTTGGCGGCAGTGAACGAAAATAGAACAAACGGGTGCATCAAAGCAAGCATCTGCTGGTGGAAACCGTTTACACGAGTTTGAGATTGTTCAATGAGAGGCAGGGCTGCCACTGTAAACGGATGGCAAGAGACAGCCTGCAAATCCTGAGGTCGGCCTTGGCCTTCTAAGCCGATGCTCTTAGTGCGCTACGGAGGCCCACCGTTGAAGACGATTATGACGCCACTAGCCGCGGCGCCCACTGCGAATATGAAAATCGAACTGTAGATCAACCCGTTGGCAACCTTCACCCGTGGTTCCAGATGCCGCCTGAGGTATCTTGAGATCGCATATAGCTTCGCATGACGGATGTGACCGACGAAAACCCCTCTGATCCTGGACGTCACCTCATTCATTGTGATTGCCCCAAGGAGGTGACCTGACCCGTTGATCAATATGCTTAATATCGAAAAAAGCAGCATCACTTTTGCTGCAAGCACGGCTGACTGCGTCGGCGCCGCAATCTGTCCTGATAAAAGTGTCAGCGACGCTAATATGGCTGCTCCGTTAAGAAGTATCATGCTTCGTAACGCTTCCAAGGAAAGTTGTATCATCGCGCCAGTGCGTTGTTCGTACCATTCCCTCCACATCGTCACGAGGCCCTCATTAAGAGCTCTGCGATTTCTCACGAAATCCATTTGACGGTCGTGGAAAAGCTTTGCTTCAATCCAATCCTCATCCCAGTCGAATTCGGCGCTTTCGACTTTCCTTTTTTCCAGCTGTAGCCTTTCGCTCTCGACATAATTTTCGAGGCCCAGAATGCCGGTCTCTTCGTGCCAACCAGACTGCCAGTTTTTGATGATGCGTGCCCATTCAGCCTTGACGGTTGCAACTGTGCTCAATTCCTCTGGCGGGGCAATTTTCTTCTTGGGAGGCTGCTCGTTCATCCGCTTACTCCAATCCGGGCGTCGGCAATGCAAATGAGAGCATTGGGGCTTCGCTGCTACCGTCGACTAAATATTCATCATGCGGCCGAGCAAGATAACTCGTCAACGCTGGTATTCAGCGTGGCACTTGCAGGCACAGGGTGAGGGGAGTGATCCTAAATGGGTTTTGTTTTCAATAGGGCTCATCACCCTCACTTTATAAGTTAAGTGCCTGAAATTGCCGCGATCTAGGACAATTGGCGGGGGCACCATCTTCTTTTCCGGTATCGGATCTCTCTGAATTTGTAGGTGCTTGTCGGTCGCGGTGCGGCGGGGCAGATGTCTGCCGAACGCGGCTTCGGTCTCGTGCGCGCCTGGCACGCCTGGAGAATCGGCTCGCGCTCTTCGCGGCGGCGGAAGCGCTTCGGGGGAGCCGACACAGGGTTAGCCGGCGCACCACTCCTGCGCCATCCTGTTCGCCCCCCGCGCCTTCAGCGCCCGTCAGTGATGGCCCTTGCCTTTACCGTGCGCGCCCTTGCCATGCCCGGTGCCCTTGCCGTGGCCATGTCCCTGATCGCCGCCATGGGCGCTTGCATGGCCCTTGCCATGGTCGCCGTGCTTTCCTTGACCCTCGCCGTGACCTTTTCCATGGCCATGCTTGCCCCGTCCGTGGCCTTTGCCATGACCCTTTCCATGATCGCCATGACCGGAGTTTTCGGCATCCTTGCCGTGGTCGCCATGCTTGCCATCGCCGTTGCCACTGTTATTCCCGTTCCCGTTCCCGTTCCCGTTCCCGTTCCCGTTCCCGTTCCCGTTCCCGTTCCCGTTCCCGTTCCCGTTCCCGTTCCCGTTCCCGTTCCCGTTGCCGTTGCCGTTGCCGTTGCCGTTGCCGTTGTCATTGCCAGTTCCATTGCCCGCATTGGAGTCATCCCGGCCGCCATCGTTCTGGTTGGCGCCATTGCCGTCCCCGGTTCCATTGCCGATGCCGCTGTTGGAGGACGGCGAGGAGGCGCGGCTGCCATCGTTAGCGTCGTCATTGCCGGTAGCGGACGCGCTGCTGGCGGAGGGGACGGAGACGGAAGCCAGGGGGGCGGATGTGGGGGAGACCTGGGAAATCGTCGGCACCGACGATATTCCCGCGACGCTCATGCCTGTCTTCGCATCGACATTGGCGCTCTGGCCCGGCCGCAGGCTGGTTCTTTGTCCGCTGGCAAAGGCGGTCACCTGGACCAGGCCGCGGTTCACCGAGACGGAGGCTGTGCGCTTGCCGACCTTCACGGTGAAATGGGTGCCCTTGACCACGGCGGCGAGATAGGGCGTCTGCACGGTGGTATGCGGCCGACTGCGCTTTTCCACTTCGAGTTCGATGCTGCCGGTCTGTTGAAGGACTTCGGTCGTCCTGTTGCCGGCGGTGCTGAACAGGCCGATCATCGTTTGCGGCTGCAACGCGATCATCTCGACGCCGCGGGTCAGTTCGACGCGTCCACGCCGCCCGGTCGAGATCCAGGCCTTGTTCGGGATCGTCACGCCTTGATGCACCGGGCGCCAGTTCCTGTTGTCGATGCTGAAGCTGACCTGGCGCGTGGTTTTCGCCACATACCAGTCCTCTACCGCCGCCAGCGCCTGAAGGGGAAAGAGGCAGCATAAGGCAGCGACCAGAAGAGACCGGATGGGGGACATTGCATAGAACTCCGCGTTTGATTACGGCGAAGCTACACAATGAAGCTCTTAATTTAGCGTTGAAAACCCCTGATAATTTATTGTAATTTATAGCGATTTTCGTCCGGAAAGTCGTCTTCGACATAGGAACCGGGGCACTACGGCGATTGCGTCGCTGCCGGTATCAGCCCGAGACGCAGGTCCTCTCGTCGGCCATCAGCGTGGCGCAGGACCGCGTCGCCGGCGCACCCTTGGCAGGGGTTGGACGTGCCCGAATGGCTCGCACCCCCCGCAGTTCCGGGGGAGAAGCGCAGCGACCCGCTCCACGAGCAAGCCTTGGCACGGGCTGTGCGGCCGGCTTTGGGGGATGATCCCCTCTGTTTCGCTAAATGATAAGCCTACTAACAGCTTCTGATTGCACATGGTCTGAAAATACAGCGAATAAAATATATTCATCATCTCTAAACTATTAAGTTTTATGGATAATGAAAGCTTAAGTTCGCTCAGGTGCACCCATGTCGTTTCCGACCCTTCCTTCCGTCCTGCAATCCGCTCTGGCGCTCTCGCTGCTGGCGGGATGCACCACGACGAAGGCGCCGGAAGCACGGATCGCTCTGCCGGAGAAGTTCACCACGGGATCGGTACGACCGATGACAGAGGGCGTCAATGCGCTGGCCTGGTGGCAGGGGTTCGGCGACGACACGCTGAGCGCGCTCGTGCGCCTGGGTCTGGAGGAAAACCTGTCGCTGCGGCAGGCGGGCGAGCGACTTGATATCGCTCGCATCCGGGCCGTCGCATCGGGTGCCGCCTGGATGCCGGGTCTGACGGCGAGCGCGCAGGCGGGGCGTTACGGCAGCGGCCGGACGGACGATGTCGCGGTCGGCAACAATGCCGGTGCCGGGCTGCAATTCTCCTGGCTGATCGACCTCTTCGGCCGCCGCAAAATGACCCGGCAGGCCGCATTTGCCGAACAGCAGGCGGCGGTTGCCGATGTCGAGGCAGTGCGGCTTGCCTATGTCACCGACATCGTCTCGACCTATATCGATCTGCAATATTACCGCAGGGCGATCGCGATCAGCGGCGAGAACCTGGCATCCTATCGCAACACGCTTGCTCTGACGCAGACGATGCGCGATTCCGGCGTGGCCAGCAATCTCGACATCGCCCAGGCGCAAGCGCTGGTCGATGCCGCGGCGGCAGAGATGCCGGCCCTTCAGATCCAGTTGCACCGAAGCGCGAACCATCTGGCGACCCTGCTTGGCAGGACCGCCACCGATTTCCTCAAGACCGTTCCGGGCAAGGGCGGGCAGCCGCGGCTGACGCGCCCGCTGGATGTCGGCATTCCGGCAGACCTGCTGCGCAACCGTCCCGACATCCGGCGCGAGGAACGGTTGCTGGCGGCCTCCGCCGCCCGGATCGGAATTGCCGAAAGCCAGCTTTATCCCTCCCTGTCTCTGACCGGCAATATCGACGTGACCCGGATACTGGCCTCCGGCCTGACATCGACGGGCGTCGCCTGGAGTTTCGGGCCGGCGCTTATCGCCCCGATCCTCGATGGCGGACGCCTGAGGGCCGAAGTCGATGTCGCCGCCGCCCGCAGCCGCATCCAGTATCTGCGTTGGCGGGAAAACGTCTTGCGCGCCGTCGAGGAGGTCGAAAATGCGCTGGTGGCCGTCCATCGCGGCAATGCCGAGACCGCGGCGCTCAACCGCAAGGTCTCGTCGTCCAGGCGCGCTCTGAAACTGGCGCGTGACAGCTATGCCGGCGGCGCCAGCGTCGTCCTCGACGTGCTCGAGGCAAATCGTTCGCTGGGTTCGGCAAGGCTCGATCTCGCGCAAAGCCAGCGCGGCACGGCCATCGCCTATGTCAGCCTCTATGTGGCGGTCGGCGGCGGCGCCGCGGTCCTGCCGGTGCAAGGCCCGTCGCGCGATATCTGAGCGCTCGACGGGCATTCCCGCGCGCTGCTCTCAGGTTCCGCATCTTCGGCTTGGCGGATATGCTGGCCCCCAGGCAGCGGGACGCCGTTGTCGCCCATCACAACTGTTTGTCCGGCCGGCCGCCGGACCGGATCAGCCGGTATTCCGGACCGGTGCCGCTGCCGTTTCCGCCATCCGGTTGTCGATCTGCTTCAGGGTCGCGGCAAAGGCCTGATCCATCTTCTGCAACAGGGCGGAAAGCTCCGTTTGGCCAATGCCCTTGCCGGTGCGCAGCCGTGTTTCCATGCTTTCGGCCAGCGCCGACAGGCCGGAGGCCCCGACCATGCGGCTGGAACTCTTGATCGTATGGGCCGGCAGGATCGCATCCTGCACATTGCCGGTCGCAAACGCGCCGCGGATGGCTTCCAGATAATCCTTGGTGTCGTTGCGGTAGAAGGAGATCAGCGTGTCGAACTTCTTCATCGCGCTTCTGGTCCGCTCGAATTCCGGCCAATCCATCAGCGACACCTTTCTGGCTTCCGGCGCTGCTGCCGCGCCCACCGGCTTGGCCGCAGGAGGCCTTGCCGAGGCAAGGGGGGAGGGCGCTCCCGCCTGCGCGCGCGGCGGTGTCTCGGAGGAGGGCGGCGTTGGCGCGGGAGAATTTTTCCGAGTGTCCGACGCCTGCAGCGGCGCGGGCGTCCTTTCCGCCACCGGTGCCGGTTCGCCGACCGGTGCGCCCGCTGCCGCCGGTGCCGCCTGCAGCATCGGCCGCGGCGGGGCTGCCGACGCTTCGGCCGCTGTCGGCGCAACCTGTTCAATCGCCTCGGCCGGCTCCGCCGGCTGCCGCAAACCGATGAATTCGTCGCGCTCGGCCAGCCTGGAGAACAGGTCGTTCAGGCTCTGCACCTGCAGCGGCTTCGGCAGGAATTCGTCCATCCCGGCATCGAGGCATCGTTCCCGGTCGCCCTTCAGCGCATTGGCCGTCAGCGCCACGATCGGCGCCCGCTTGATCTTTCCGGAGGCCATCTCCACACGCAGGATGCCGCCGGCCTCGTAGCCGTCCATCACCGGCATCTGGCAATCCATGAAAATGATGTCGTAGTCCTGCTCGGACGCCTTGTGGATCGCCTTCTTGCCATCGGTTGCGGTATCGATGACAAAGCCGAAATCGGCGAGAAATTCGTCCGCGATCAACAGGTTGACGTGGTTGTCATCGACCAGCAGCAGCTTCTTGCCGGAAAAATGGTGGGGTGTGGCTTGCGCGGGGACTGCCCCCGGGGCGCGCGGTTCGGACTGCAGATCCAGCGCCTGCGCCACCGCGTCCGCCAGCTGGTTGCCGAGAAACGGCTTGACCAGCACGTGATCGAAGGCCTTGTAGTTCCGGTTCAGGGCCATGTCGCCGAGGATCATCGATTTGGCGTTGGGAACGATCTTGTCCTTGATCAGGTGCCAGTGATTTTTCGCGTTGTGCACATCGCCGTTGCAGTCGAACATCAACAGGTCGAAATCGCCGTTCGTCTCGCAATCCCGCAGGATCTCCGTCTCCAGGTAGTCGCTATAGCCGAAATGGCGCACGCGGGTATCGCTGGCGGCAAAGGCCGCATCGACGATCTTGCGCACGGATTTGGACGTCGCGATCAGCGCGATGCGGCCCCTGGCGATACGGTCCTGCTTTTCGGCCGGGATTACCGTCACCGGCAGGGTGAAGGTGAAGGTCGAGCCCTTTCCGGATACGCTGGCAACCGAGATCGTTCCGCCCATGGCCGCGCAGAGCTGCCTGCAGATCGACAGGCCGAGCCCCGTTCCGCCGTAGGTCCTGGTGGTGCCGGTATTGGCCTGGGCGAAGCGTTCAAACAGGCCCTTCAATTCCGCATCCGTCATGCCGATGCCGTGATCGATAACGGAGATGGATACCGAGCCGTCGCATTCGGACTTGGCGTCGTCGGAGGCAACGAATTTGGCCGAAACGATCACTTCACCCCTATTGGTGAACTTGATCGCGTTCGACACCAGGTTGCCGACGACCTGTCTCAACCGCATCGGGTCGAGTTTTACAAAGCGCGGCAGCGAGGCATCGATGTCCAGCAGCAGCGAGATCCCCTTGTCGTTGGCATTGGCGAGATAGAAGGCGACCGCTTCCTGCAATTGCGCGGGAAGGTCGATGCGCACGGGATCGATCGCCAGCTTGCCGCTTTCCAGCTTGGACATGTCTAGGATGTCGTTGAGGATCGTGAGCAAGGTCGACCCGGAACGCCTGATCTGCTCGGTATAGCGCCGTTGCGTCTGTGTCAGGTCGCTCCTGCCCAGCAGTTCGACCATGCCGAGCACGCCGTTCAGGGGCGTGCGGATTTCGTGGCTCATATTGGCGAGGAATTCGGACTTGGCGTTGTTGGCATCGCGTTCCTTCTGCGCGGCAAGCTTCAGGCTGCGATTTGTGGCCCGGCTGCGCGTCTCGAACAGGATGAACAGGGTGGCCGCACCGAGGGACACCAGCAGCAGTCCGCCAATGAAAAAGGCCAGGGTCGCCACCTGATCGAAAACCTCCCGGAAATTGAGGGTCACCGCCACATTGGTCGCAAGGGTCGCCGGAACGGTCGACCTGTTGACAAACAGCGCACCACTGTCCGTCCCGGCGGCAGGATCGATCGCCAGCTTTTGCAGGGATATACCATCGAAATAGCGGGCATCGGCAAGGTCGGCAGAGGTAAGGTTTTCGGAGACGTCTTTGAGGACCTGGGCGAGGTCCAGAACGGCATAGGTGACGACATATCTCTGTCGATCCGCCCCCAGCCGCAGCCGCAGCGGGTCCGGCAGAACAAGGCTTTGCGCAAAGACGATATCGGTGCTGCCGAGCCCGCCCAGAAAGCCCGGATAGGATTTGGCCCCAAACGCCATCACAAGGCCGGGCTTGCTGTTCAACCGGGCGAGTGTCTTGGCGAAGTCCGCTGCATCGGGATCCAGGCTGCTTCCGTCCGTCAGGTAGACCTTGTGATAGGCGCGCTGGTCGGAATAGAAAAAGCCCAATTCCTTGAGATAAAGGGAATTGCGGCTGGCCTGGCTGAGCTTGGTATTCACCGCGTCCTCCTGACCTGCGGCGATGAAGCCTTGCAGATCCTTGACGCGGATGATGGCGATGTCGGCCTGTTGCCGCAGGATACGCGCCGAGGCCTTGGCCTCCTGCTTAAAGCGCGCCTTGTGGGTCGCCAGTGTCTGCTGGGCGTACCACGCCACAAGACCGACCGTCAGAAGCAGGATTGCAGCCACCAGAAAATAATGCAGGCGGAAGGTCGCGTTTTTTTCAGGTGCCGGTTTCATAGCGTCATCACCACTTCGTCTTCTTGTCGAGCTGCAGGATCGCCGTGACTTCGTTGCCGGTCTGGTTGTAGGCGATCCTGTCGAAGATCAGCGTGTTGGCCCGCGAAATGCCACGCCCGCACAGGGCCGAGGCGCGTGACGGGTCGGCGCCCAGATAGGGCCGCCACTTGAACCCGGGCCCCGGGTCCTTGACCGTCAGGATCAGCGCATTGGCCTGCCGGATCATCGTCGCCTCGACCTGGCCCTGCTGGTAGGCGGGGTCGCGGCTGCGGGTCATCAGCGCCTGCTGCCACTGGCCGGTCGCCAGAAACTTGGCCTTGGCCTCCAGCCCGAAGCGCAGCAGGCCGTGTTCGACGGCGTTCTGCACCAGTTCGAAGATTCCCTGGACGATCTTTTCCGGCTGATGGTGCAAGCTTGCCAGGAGGCCGCAGACCGGCTCGGTCTCCTCCGGCCGCGACAGGGTCATGCGCAGGATCTGGACGTTCTGGAAGGCCGCCTGGTTGGTGCCGAGCTTGTCGGCGAGGTCGCGCCGCCGCCCGACCTCCCTCATCGCCGATTCCAGCACCGTGGTGACCAGATGCTGATCCGCCGGCTTGGCCAGATAGTAGAAGGCGCCGGCCTCGATTCCGGCGCTGATATCGTCGGCCGCCGATGCCCCGGTCAACAGAACCACGGGAATCGCCGCGGTCTGCGCATCGCGCTTCAGCCTGCGCGTCAGGGCCAGGCCGTCCATAACCGGCATCATCCGGTCGGTGACGACGAGATCCGCCCGGCCGGGATCTTCGCGCAGCAATGTGTAGGCCTCGGCTCCGTTGACCGCGGTTTCCACTTCGTAGTGCAATGCCTCGAGCATGGATTTCAGCATGGCCAGGCCGACGCGGTCGTCGTCCACCAGCAGGATGCGGCCTGCCGCCCGGGCCTTGGGTGTTTCGGTCGCGACCGGTGCCAGTAATCGCATTATCTCTCTCCGAATGCTGAGCTGAAGGTGCGCTGGAGCGGGGTCAGAAGATATTGCAGGACCGTTTTCTGGCCGGTGATGATGTCGGCCGTCAGGTCCATGCCCGGCAGGATCGGGGCATCCCGGGCTTTCGACAAATGGGTTTCGTCCAGCGCCAGCTTCACCGTGTAGTAGGAACCCTGGCCCTGCTGCTGGAAGGAGGAGGGCGATATTCCGGCGATGCGGGCCGACAACCAGCCATAGCGCGTGAAGTCGTAGGCCGTCAGCTTGACATGCGCCTCCTGGCCGACCTTCAGGTAGCCGATCTGGCTTGCCCGCACCCGGGTTTCGGCGAGGAGCGGCTTGTCGAGCGGCACGATGGTCGCCAGCGCCTGTCCGCCTTCCACGACTTCGCCGCTGCCGCGCACTTCGACGGACTTGACGATGCCGCGGATCGGCGCGGTGACGATCAGGCGCTCCTTGCGGCCGTCCTTCTTGCGGATCGTGCCGTCGAGCGCGGTATAGGCGTTTTCGAGTTCGAGGATGCGCTGCCGGACCTTGGCGCGGAAATTGGCCTGGAAACTGGCTTTCTGCTGCTCGACTTCGGCCAGTCTCTCGATCGCCGCGCCCTGCCGGTTCGTCAGCGTCGCCACGTCGGCCTCCGCCCGGGCACGAAGCCGCCGCCGCTCCGAGACCTGCACATCGGTCGCCACGCCCTTTTTCTGCAGATCGCTGTAGCGCTTCTCCTCGTTGAGGGCATGCTCCACCTCGTCCTGGGCCTGCGCCAGCTGTGCCCGCAGCGCCTCCAGTGCGAAGCCGGCCTGGGAGATCTGGCTGTCGAATTCGCGCCGCTGCGACAGCAGGGTGGCGTGCGACGCCTCATAGGCATTGCGGTTGTCGCCGAGCGCGGCGACATAAAGGGCAGGCACGAAGCTGAAGTCGGGCGCGCGATCTTCCACCAGCGCCCGCTGGGTCTCCAGCTGCGCCAGGAGGTCCGTCTTCTGGTGGTCCAGGGTCTCGCTGTCCTCCAGCGTCGAGGCATCGCGCAGTTCGAACAGTGGCGTACCGGTGTCGACGATGTCCCCGGCGCGCACCAGCACGGAGCGGACGATGCCACCCTCCAGATGCTGGACGGTCTGTTCGAAACCGAGCGGCACCAGCGATCCTGCGGCCACCGCGACTTCGTTCACCCGGGCAAAGGTGGCCCAGACCACGGCCGAAAGCACCGCCATCGATGCGCCGAGCCCCACCGCCTTGGCGAACCGTCCCGGCATGCGCTCGTTGACCAGGGTCGGCATGCCCAGTGTCTGCGTCAGAGTGGTGGTGCCGGGCAGGATATCCGCCCAGAAGCGCTGAAGGTGCTTGACGCGTTTCTTCACAGGGCTCTCTCCATCAGCAGGCTCGGCTGGGTGACGATCGGCACCTTGCCGTAGCGCAGGGCGATCACACGATTGGCCTCGCGCAGGAAATCGGACCGGTGGGACACGAAGAGGATGGTCCGCTTGCCGCGGAATTTGCGGAACAGGCCCTGGATGAATTCGCCGACCTCGCCATCGAGCAACGAGTTGGGGATCTCGTCGATCAGGATCAGCTTGCTGTTGATCATCAGGGCGCGGGCAAAAGCGAACCGGTAGCGGAAGCTGGTCGAAAGCCGCTCCTCGTCCGAACCGGTGATCTGGTAGTCGAGGCCGTTTGGCAGGGCCCGGACCTGTTCGGTCAGGCCGACGGTCTCGATCACGCCGGCGATCTGCGCCGCACTCGCCAGCGGATTGGCATAGGCTAGGTTCTGGCGCAGGGTGCCGGGAAAGATGCGCGGCCGCTGGGGGACGTAGGAGACGCGACGGCGCAGCTCGTGCAGCGGCAGCTGGCGCAGGTCCACGCCATCGATGCGCACGGTGCCGAGCGCGATGTCGACCATGCCGAGCAGCATCTTGAAGACGGTGGTCTTGCCGGTGCCGTTGGCGCCGTAGATGCCGATGATCTCGCCCGGTTCCACCTCCAGGTCGAGGCCGACAAAGACCGGCCGGGTGTCGGCCGCCTTGAAGCCGACATTGACGAGGCTGAGCCGCCCGGTCAGCGGCTCGATATTGTTCCTGTCCCGGCCTTTCCGGCTTTCCAGCGGCAGATCCATCAGCTGGTTGATCTGCCGGAGGCTGCGGCGGACCTGCTCGAAACGCTGCACGGACAGGCAGAGCGTGTGGAACGGCATGAAGATCCGCAGGCCGAGAATGGTCAGCGCCAGCAAGGTCGCACCGCTGATCTCGCCGGCCCAGACGAGCGACGCGCCCTCGGCCATCAGGCCGATCACAGCGACTGTATAGATGATCGACGAGACCGTTTCGGTGATCAGGCCGGTAAACCGCAGTCGCATCTGCGCATTCTGTTCCCGGTCGCAGGCCCGCGAGAGCCGCTCCGACCAGACGTCCTGCATGCCGGCATTGCGGATCAGCTCCAGCTTGTCGAGGGTTTCGATGGCGAGCCGCTGCATCTCCGTGGCCTCGTCGGCGACGATGCTCGTCAGCGTGCTGGTCTTGTACCAGGAAATGGCAAAGACGATGAGGAAGAGCGAGATGCTGCCGGCGACGATCAACAGTTCGGAGAGCGACAGCAGGGCGACTGCGACCAGCGAAAGCATCGACACCGGGATATCGAGCAGCGACGCGAAGGTTGGGCCGCTGACGAAATCGCGAATGCTTTCGAAGGAGCGCAACCGTGCGGCCTGGTTGGTCGGGGCCGCGCGTTCCGAGAGGAAAGGCGAGATCTTCAGGATGCGCGCGAAGGACGAGGTGTTGACCAGATATTCGAGCCGGCTTGCGACCCAGGCAACGATATTGGAGCGCTGGATGATGAACAGCGTTTCGAACAGCACGATCAGCACCAGCCCGACCACGAGATAGGGCAGGGAGGAGAAGGAGGAGAGCCGGATCACCTGGCCGAAAAACAGCGAAATCGCCACCGGCAGCATGATGCCGGTGAGGGCCAGCATGACGCTGGCCAGTGTCGTGGTCCAGCCGAGATGCGGGAAATGCGACAGCATCGCCCGGGCCCAGCTATAGCCCGTGTGTCCGCGGGAGACGTCGGAAAACGGGTTGAGAGCACTGTCATATCCGAATTTCCAGACATTCAGGCCGTTCATGCTGCGGTCGGAAAGGTCGAACGGGCGGATGGATGACTTGCCGTCATAGATCAGTCCGCCATCGCCCGACGGCGACGCAATCAGCAGGAACATCTGGTCGTCGTTCCAGAACAGCGCCGGTTTCTTCAGGACGCTCCAGCGCGCCACGTCGAAGGACTTCTGCGAGGCGTAGAAACCCAGATTGGCCATCGCCGCGATGATGCCTTCCGGCCGCGCCCTGAAACCCTTGTGCGGAACGGCACCGAGAAGGGTCTTGATCGGCAGTTCGTCGTCGCAGGACAGCACCAGCGCGCAGAACATCCGGCTGTGCAGCGCCTCGTTGCCGGCGGCGACGAACAGGGTGGCGATCCGCTCGACGGCCGAAATCCGCTGTTCGAACGCCTGCTGGCGCAGCCGTGCCGTCGGCGTCTTCGCCGTGCCGGTGGCGTCCTGCAGGGCCTGGTGCAGATCGGTCTGCATGCGGATCACGGTGTTCATAGCTTCAGGCTCCGATAGGCGGTGATCCGTCGCTCGTTGCGGGCAAGGTCCTGGCGCAGCCCGTCCTCGGACAGCAGCAGCTGGCGCTGCGCGCCGGCCGTCAGATTGAGGTCATCGGATACCATGACGATCGCCGCCTGGCCCTGGATGCTGGCGATGAACCGCTGCAGACGGGCATAGCCCTGCCGGTCGAGACCGCGATCCACATTGTTCATCAGGATCAGCCGGGGACGGAAGACCAGTGCCCGAAGGATGGCGAGCTGCTGGCAAAGGCCGGTCGGGATGTTCTCGTTGACCGAGCCGGTGACCTTTGTATCCAATCCGCTCGGCAATTCGTTGATCGCGCCCTGCAGGTCCATGATCGCTGCAACGCTCATCGTGTCTTCGATCGAAACCTCTCCGAAGCGGGTGATGTTGTCGCGGATGGTGCCGTTGAACATCAGCGCATCGCTGCTGACATAGGCGACGGCGTGGTTGAGCTGGTCCTGCGGAAAGGCATCGATCGGCGCATCGTCGAGCAGGATCGATCCTGTGGCCGGCTTGATGATCCCGGCCATGATGCGCAGCAATTCGGTCTTGGCCGCATCCGAGCCGCCGGAGATCGCCACCGTCTCGCCGGGAAAAGCCTTGAGGTCGACCCCGGAAAACCGGTTGACCTTGCCTTCCTCCCGGACCTCGAAGGCCAGATCGGAAATGTCGATGCGGCCTTGCCTTGCCGGTTCCGCCATGCGGGTGGCCGGGCGCGTCGGCCGGTGTGCCATGGCCTCGCCGAGCACGGCTTCGGCCTCGCAGACATCGCGCGACTGGATGAAGATGAAGACCGCGCGCTGCAGCGGGGCCATCAGGCGGCCGCCGAGGAGCACGATGGCGGAGACGGCGCCGAGCGTCAGCTCTCCGCGGTTGACCGCATAGGCGCCATAGACCAGCGATGTTGCGATGATCGTCTGGTTGGTGACCAGCACCCCGTTCAGCAGGCGGCTGGAACCACGCGCCGTCTTCAGGCTGGTGATGGCGATGCCGCTTTGGATATGCTCGTAGCGCCTGAGCAGGAAATCCTCGATGCCGAGTGCCTTCAGGGGATGCACGGCCGTCAGGATGCTGAGCAGGAAGCGGTAGCGACGCTCCGCCTGACGGGCGAGCAGCAGCGTGTTCAGCTGCAGGCCCGTGGCGTTCTTGACGGTAACGTAAAGACCGGCGGCCAGGACAAGGCAGATGAGCAGCGCCGCACCAGTTGAGATGTAGAAGATCAGCGTCAGGATGATGGGCAGGAACATCAATTCGGCAACGCCGACCAGATGCTTGCCGCACTGTTTTTCGGCAACCTGGGCAATGCGGCTGAAATAGTCGATGCTGCGGGCCGAGCCGCGGCTGCCGGCGGAATAGTCGCTTCTGACGATCCCTGTCAGAAGCCGCTTCGTCAGATGGCCGGCGACCACCTTGTTGCTTTCAAGCAGAAGGAAGGATCGTGACAGGCGGATCAGGCCTTCGGCGAGGGCGATGACGGTGACGCCCAGGACGACCAGCGGAAGTGTCGGCGAATCCGGCGTCGGCAGGATCCGGTTGAAGATCAGTTGAGCGGCGAGCGGGATGCTGAGGCTCAACACGTTCAGCGCCAAGGTCATCACCAGGAGGCTGACGACCGGCGCCGCAAAGGGCGTTTCCATCGCATATGGCCGGTCGGGACCGCCGCGCCCCGACGCGTGCCGCCATCCCCTGTTAGCCAAAGCCGAATAACCCTCCGCCGAGTTTCGACGACACGACCGCATCGAGAACGCTGTGGCTGCCGGCATCCGCGCTCGGCACCAGGTCGGCTGTCACCGACGGCAAGGTGCTGTCGAGCGACCCCATCGAAGAGCTCGCATCGAGCATCAGCAGATCGTTGAGGCTCAGATTGCCACCATCCAGAATGTCGAGGCCGCTGCCCATCAGATCCAGATTGTCATTGGCCAGCTGCAGGTCATTGGCCGCCCCGTCCAGTTGCAGCAGCGCGCCGTCGAGATCGGCCAGCAGGGCGATATCGAGATCGATATCCGTGCCCAGCAGGTTTTCGACCGGATCGAGCCCGATATCAATATCGGCGATGACGGGATCGAGGATCGGCAGGTCCACGAGAGCATCAATGGTGATGTCGGTGTCGCCATCTTCGGGCGCTGCCGCAAGAGGGTTAGCGTCACCGCCAAGCAGATCGCCGGGTCCACCGAGACCGCCGGTGAGCTCGTCGACCGGGTCCGTGATCGCCGCCGTCAGGTCGCCGGCATCTCCGCTGCCGTCGCCAGCGCCAGGCGCTCCGCCCAGCAGGTCGCCGCCGGAAAGGTCGCCATCGGTGAGGCCTGCAAGATCGACGACGCCGTCGATGTCCACGTCGATATCGGTCCCCAGCAGGTTTTCGACCGGGTCGAGCCCGACATCGATATCGGTGATAATGGGATCGAGGATCGGCAGGTCGACCACGGTGTCGATGGTGATGTCCGTGTCGCCATCCTGATGGGGCGCGCCGCCGAGAAGATCGCCTTCTCCACCAAGGAGATCGCCGAGGCCGCCCGTCAGGTCTTCGGCAACGGCGGTCACCGGTGCGGTGACATCGCCGAGATCGTCGATGACGTCATCGACGAGATCGCTTGCGTCGTTCGTCAGGGCATCGAGATCCGCGACCGCATCGACATCCACGTCGATATCCGTGCCCAGCAGGTTCTCGATCGGGTCGAGCCCGATATCGATGTCGCCAAGGATGGGATCGAGGATCGGCAGGTCCACTACCGTGTCGACGGTGATGTCGCTATCGCCATCCTGATCAGGCGCGCTGCCGAGCAGCCCACCATCGCCGCCGAGCAGATCGCCGTCTCCACCGAGGAGATCGCCGAGGCCGTCCGTCAGGTCTTCGGCAATGGCCGTTACCGGTGCGGTGACATCGCCGAGCTCGTCGATGACGTCATCGACGAGATCGCTGGTGTCGTTTGTCAGGGCATCGAGATCCGCGACCGCATCGATATCCACGTCGATATCGGTGCCCAGCAGGTCTTCGACCGGATCAAGACCGATATCGATGTCGCTAATGACGGGATCGAGGATCGGCAGGTCGACCACGGTGTCGACGGTGATATCGGTATCGCCATCCTGATCGGGCGCGCCGCCGAGCAGCCCACCATCGCCGCCGAGCAGTCCGCCGTTTCCACCGAGGAGATCGCCGAGGCCGCCCGTCAGGTCTTCGGCAATGGCCGTCACCGGTGCGGTGACATCGACGAGATCGTCGATGACGTCATCGACGAGGTCGCTCACGTCGGTCGTCAGGGCATCGAGATCCGCGACCGCATCGATGTCCACGTCGATATCCGTGCCCAGCAGGTTCTCGACGGGATCGAGCCCGACATCGATGTCGCCAATGACTGGATCCAGGATCGGCAGGTCGACCACGGTGTCGACGGTGATGTCGCTATCGCCATCCTGATCGGGCGCGCCGCCGAGTAGCCCGCCGTCGCCGTCGAGAAGATCGCCGAGGCCGCCCGTCAGGTCTTCGGCAATGGCCGTCACCGGTGCGGTGACGTCGCTGAGATCGCCGATGACGTCATCGACGAGGTCGCTCACGTCGGTCGTCAGGGCATCGAGATCCGCGACCGCATCGATATCCACGTCGATATCGGTGCCAAGCAGGTTCTCGATCGGGTCGAGCCCGACATCGATATCGGTGATAATGGGATCGAGGATCGGCAGGTCTACCACGGTATCGATGGTGATATCCGTGTCGCCATCCTGATCGGGCGCGCTGCCGAGAAGGTCGTCCAGATCGTCGACAATATTATCGACAACATCGGTGACGTCATCGATCAGGTCGTCCACGGTATCGGTGACATCATCGACTACGTCGTCGACGGTGTCGGTTACGTCATCCACCGTCTCGGTGACGGTATCCGTGACGTCGTCGGCAAGGTCATCGACGGTATCCGTGACGTCATCGACCAGATCATCGACGGTGTCAGTCACGTCATCCACCGTCTCGGTGACGGTATCCGTGACGTCGTCGGCAAGGTCATCGACGGTATCCGTGACGTCATCGACCAGATCATCGACGGTGTCAGTCACGTCATCCAAAGTCTCGGTGACGGTATCCGTGACGTCGTCGGTCAGGTCATCGACTATATCCGTGACGTCATCGACCACGTCGTCGACGGTGTCGGTGACGGTGTCCGTCACGTTATCGGCAAGGTCGTCGACGGTATCGGTGACATCCTCGACCACGCCGTCCACGGTCTCCGTGACGTCGGTCGGCGTGTCGACGACGTCGTCTACCTCCTCATCGCCAGTCTCCGTTTCGTCGGTCTTATCCTCCACCGTGTCGGTCACGTCGGTGATCGGGGTGGGGCCGGTCTCCGGTTCTGTCGGGCCTTCGGCCGGGTTGTCGCCGTCGGCGTCATTGTCGGTCTCGGGGGCGGCGTTTGGAGTGGCGGGGGGCTGGTCTGCGGTGTTTTGAGACGGCGGGATGACATGCTCGGCCAAAGGCGCCTCAGCCGGGTTGGGCGAAGGGTCAAAAGTCTCCGGGACACTGTTGTCGACGCCCGGTCCGCCGCCGCGTGCGGCAATCCCCTTCGACGCGATATCCGTCTCGGTCACGCCTGTCGGTCCCTGTTCGAACGCGGCCTGCTGCGGTCCGGACGATCCGCTTGGCGTCGAGGTCGTGGCGCTCGACAGGACGGAAGAGCCTTGCGACAAGGGCGAGTCCGCGCGCAGGTCCGACGAATTCAGTTTGTCGACGTCGCTCTGGACGATAGTGCCTTCGTCCGTGCGGGCACCGGCCAGACCGTTGATGGCACTGAATTGATCGATGGCCTCGTAGAGCTTGGCTTCCAGGCCGGAGGATTCGACTTTGTCATCCATGTTTTTTCTCCCTTTAAGGAAAGATAATTCGAATATACAAATGAAACATTAAATGGCAGAATACTAACTAACAATTCAAAGTTGTCTTGCCTGTGCGTCAAATGCCCTGTTGCTAAAGCGAAAACGGTAGAGAAAACCAGGCGAAGTAACTGGATATTCTTTGTTTTATTCGAGATTTCTCGGAGATTGATGCGGTGCCGCTCTGAGCCATACGGGATTGAAAAAAACTGGAGACGCAGGTTGCTCAGGGCCCGGGAAATCGGTGATTCTACCCTCATCGCCAACCGGGTGCCGATGTTGGGGGTGCTTTCATCGGTCCGCGATCACCACCTTGACGCGCACCATTGGAAGGTTGTTTGCTCATAAAATGACGCGCCGGGCCAATTGGGACCACGTTCCTGCCCTAAGGATGGATCGAAGGCGCGGAGATGAGTGCGCCGCTGGCCCGGCCAACACCGCCTCTAGTGACAGGACTGAAGCGTGCCGAATGTCGACGACGAACTGCGGGAGGCCAAACGTCTCCTCGCGCTCAAGAACCTGAACGTCCAGGATGACGCTCCCGAAATGGAGTTCGAGGCCCTGGCCAGGGTCGCGGCCATCGTCTGCGGCACACCGATCTCGCTGATCAGTCTGATCGATCACGAGCGGCAATGGTTCAAGGCCAATATCGGCCTGGAGGGCATCAGCGAGACATCCCGCGAGATCTCGTTTTGTGCGCACACCATCCTCGGCGATCGGCTGGTGGAGGTGCAGGACGCCAGCGAAGATCCGCTGTTTCAGGATAACCCCATGGTGACGGCCGGACCGGAGGTCCGGTTTTACGCCGGCGTCCCGCTTACCCTGACAAGCGGCGACAATGTGGGAACGCTGTGCGTTGTCGGCCGCGAGCCAAAGGCGCTCAGCGCAGACCAGAAGGAGGTGCTGCAACACCTGGCCCATGCCGCGGCCCGCGCGCTGGAAGCCCGCGTGGCGTTCCAGCGCGAGCGGTCGCTGGCGGCGCTGGAATCGCAGTCGAAATCCATTCTCCAGCACAGCCTCGACGCGATCCTGACGATGAACGCCGCCGGCGTGATCGAACAGTGGAATGCGGCCGCCGAAAGCCTGTTCGGCTATACGGCCGAAGAGGCAAGGGGCCAGCCGCTGCAGCTGATTCTCGCAGCGGACCGTCAGGTCGATGAGGCCGATCTTGCAGCCCGGTTGCGCAATGTCGCGGGCATGCGGTCGATGGAGACCGTGCGGCGGCACAAGGATGGTTTCCTGGTTCCGGTCTCCGTGTCGATCGGCCCGGTCGTCTCCGCCGCCGGCGAGACGGTCGGGGCAACCGAGATCATCCGCGACAATACGGAGGCGATCCGGGTGCGTGAGGATCTGATCGAGGCGGAGCAGCGGGTGAGCCGCCTTTACCAGGCCACTCCGGCCATGCTGCACTCCATCGATTCGGCAGGCCGGATCCTGAGCGTCAGCGATCGCTGGCTCCAGGTCATGGGCTATCGGCGCGAGGAGGTGATCGGGAGGCTCTCGTCCAGCTATCTGACGGAGGCATCGCGCGCCTATGCGCTGGCGACGGCGCTGCCGGCCTTCTTCAAGGCCGGCCATTGCGAAAATATCGAATACGAGATGGTGACCAGGTCCGGCGCGGTGATCGACGTGCTTCTGTCCGCCATCCTGGAGCGGGCCGCCGACGGCACGCCGCTGCGCACCATGGCGGTGATCGAGAACATCAGCGACCGGCGCGCCATCGAGCGGGCACTGCGTGACGAGCGGCGGCGGCTCCAGCAGATCATCGAGGGCACGCAGGCCGGCACCTGGGAGTGGAACGTGCAGACCGGCGAGATGCGGATCAACAGCGGTTGGACGGCTGTCGTCGGCTATACGCTGGAAGAGCTGGAGCCGGTCGATCTGCAGACCTGGCAGCAGCGGGTCCATCCCGATGACATCAAGGAAAACTGGAAGCGGCTGGAGGCGCATTTTGCCGGCGAGACCGATTATTACGCCTGCGAGACGCGGCTGCGGCACAAGGACGGCCGCTGGGTCTGGGTTATCGATCGCGGGCGCGTGCTGACATGGACGGATGACGGCAGACCCGAATGGATGTTCGGCACCCATCAGGACATCACCCAGCGCAAGAAGGAAGAGGACGAGCTGCGCAAGAGCCAGGATTTCCTCGACCGCACGGGCCGGATCGCCGGCGTCGGCGGCTGGGAGGTCGACCTGGCCGCGGGTACCGTCGTCTGGTCGGACGAGACCTGCCGCATCCACGGTGTGGCGCCGGGCCACAGGCCGACCACGGAGGAAGCGCTCGGCTTCTACCCGCCCGAGGCGCGCCCGCTGATCGAGGCGGCCATCCGGAAAAGCATGGACACCGGGGCGAACTGGGATCTCGTAACGCCGTTCATCACGAAGAGCGGGCGAAACCTCTGGGTGCGCACCGCCGGTTCGACCCATTTCGAAAACGGCATGTCGGTGCGGATGAGCGGAGCGTTCCAGGACGTGACCGAACAGGTCGAGCAGCGCATTGCGCTCGAAGAGGTCAACGAGCGCATCGCGGTCGCCACCGAGAACGGCCTTGTCGGCATCTGGGACGCCAATCTGGAAACCGGCAAGTCCTTCTATTCCGACATCTGGTGCAGGCTGATCGGCTATACGCGGGACGAGCTGTCCGATTCGGGCATGCAATGGCTGGAATTCGTCCATCCCGATGACCGGCAGCGCGCGCAAAATGCCGACATCGCCCATGTGCGCGGCGAGACACCCTATTTCGAAGAACAGTTCCGCATGCGCCACAAGGATGGCCACTGGGTCTGGATTCTCGACCGTGGCCGGGTAACGGCGCGCAACGCGGCCGGTGAACCGACCCGCATGATCGGCACGCATACCGACATCACCCGCCAGAAGCAGGCCGAGGAGGAGCGGCTGTTGATGGGCGAGCGCATGGCGATCGCCACCGACAGCGGCGGCATCGGCATCTGGGACGTGGGGATCGCCGACCGGGTCATGCGCTGGGATGCCTGGATGTACAGGCTCTACGGCTTGCCGGAACGGGCAGGGCTGCCGGTGCGCGACCTCTGGCGCCGGGCGCTTCTTCCGGAAGACCGGCAGCGCATGGAGACGGCCGTTCTCGACGCGATCGGCAAGAGCCGGCAGCTCGACGAGGAATTCCGCATCGTCTGGCCGGACCGTTCGATCCATCACATCCGCGTTTCGGCCAAGGTCGTGACGGACCAGGCCGAGGGACCGGGCCGCCTGATCGGGGCTGCCTGGGACGTCACCGAGCAGCGCCGGATGGCGATCGAACTCGCCGAGCAGCATGAATTGATGCGGGTGACGCTGCATTCGATCGGCGACGCCGTCATCACCACGAACGCCGAGGGGATCGTGCAGTGGCTGAACCCGGTCGCCGAGCGGATGACCGGCTGGACGGCGCAGGAGGCCAAGGGCCAGCCGTCAAGCGCGGTCTTCCATATCGTCGAGGAGGAGAGCCGCGCACCCGCCGCCGATCCGATCCGCGCCTGTCTCGATCTCGGCGAAGTCGTCGGGCTTGCCGAGGATACCCTGCTGATCTCCCGCGACGGCGGCGAATTCGGCATCGAGGATTCGGCAGCTCCGATCCGCAATGCGAGTGGCCGGATCCTGGGTGTCGTGCTGGTCTTCCACGATGTCAGCGAGCAGCGGCGCCTGTCGCGCGAAATGTCCTACCGCGCCAGCCACGATCCGCTGACCGGGCTGATCAACCGGCTGGAATTCGACCGCCGCCTGAACCGGATCTTCGAAAAGGCCAAGCTCGAGCGCAGCCGCAGCGCGCTGCTCTACATCGACCTCGACCAGTTCAAGATCGTCAACGACACCTGCGGCCATTCGGTCGGCGATACCCTGCTGAAACAGGTCAGCGGACTGATGGCCGACAGCATCCGCTCGGGCGACATCCTGGCGCGGCTCGGCGGCGACGAATTTGCCGTCATTCTCGATCATTGCCCGATCGAGATGGCAGAGCGGATCGCCCAGAAGATCTGCGACCGGATGGCCGACTTCCATTTCGTCCACGCGGATAAGGCGTTCCGCGTCGGCACCAGCATCGGGCTTGTGCCGATCGACGCGGACTCGCTGAGTGTGGCGGCTGTTTTGCAGGCGGCGGACGCCTCCTGCTATCTGGCCAAGAATGCCGGGCGCAACCGGGTCCATCTCTGGGTCGACAGCGACGAGGTGATCGAGACGCGCTCGGGCGAAACACGCTGGGCCTCGCGCATCGAGCAGGCGCTGCGCGACGACCGCTTCGCGCTGACCGTGCAGCCGATCGTGCCGCTGGGCCAGACGGCGACCGGCCGGCAACAGGAGATTATCGTCAACATGGTGGACGAGGATGGGACGGCTGTCGCACCGCTCGCCTTCCTGCCCCATGCGCGGCGCTTCAATCTTGCGACCCGCATCGACCGCTGGCAGCTGGCGCATGTGCTCGAATGGATGGCCGCCAACGAGACGGCCGGCGACAGCGGCCGGATATGCGTCAGTCTGTCCGGCCAGTCGCTCGGCGATCGCGCCTTCCACAAGTTTGTCGCCGACAGTCTGGAAACCGCGGGCGAGGCCGTCTGCCGGCGCCTCTGCTTCGAGATCGGCGAAAGTGCTGCGATCGCCAACATGGCCGATGCCCCGGCCTTCATCGCCAGCGCGCGGGGCCGCGGCGTTGCGGTTGCCATCGACGATTTCGTCGGCGGCGCCTCTTCGTTCGGATATCTGAAGCGCTTCCCCGTCGATTATCTGCGCATCGATGCACAGTTCATTCGCGGCCTTCTCGATGATCCGCTCAGTGAAGCGACGGTCAAATGCTTCGTCGAGGTCGCGGGCATCCTTGGGCTGAAGACGATCGCCAAGCAGGTGCCGGACGCCACCACGGCCGACCGGCTGCGGGCGCACGGCGTCGATTTCGGGCAGGGCGATCCGCTCGGAAAGCCGGTGCCGCTGGCGACCATCGGCTAACCGCGGTCAAAGGCTCAGCGGCGCACGGCTGCCGTCGATTGCCGCTCGACGATATGGCAGGCAAGTTCGATCCGGCGCGCCGGGCCGGACATGTTGCCGAGGGTGTCGAACAGCAGGTCGAGCGCGGCGCCGCCGATTTCCTGCATCGGGACATGGATGGAGGTCAGCGGCGGATTGCAGAAGGCCGCCTGCGGCAGGTCGTCGATACCGAGCACCGAAACGTCCTGCGGGACCGCATGACCGGCCTGCTGCAACCCGATCAGCGCGCCGGCGGCCAGGCTTTCGCCGGCCGTCAGCAAGGCGGTGAAGTCGAGGCCGCGCTCGCCGAGCCGCGCGGCAATCGCCTGCGTTGCCAGGTCCGGCAGCCAGTCCTCCACCTCGACGACGAGATCATCGATATCGGCGTGGCCGCGCACGATCATCGCGTCGCGCCAGCCCTCGTAGCGTCGCTCGATCGTGCGCCGGCCGCGATGCATCAGAAAGAGGATCCGGTGATGGCCGAGGCGCTGCAGATATTCGGTGCCCATCCGGGCCGCCGAGCGATTGCAGGGGGTGACGCTTGACAGCCGCATCAACGGATCGTCGCCGTTGACCAGCACAACCGGCTTGGAGAAATTGCGGGTCAGCGCCAGCACGTCCTCGTCGTCGAGCGTCAGGAACAGGAAGCCCGCGACGCTGTCGTCTTCAAGTGCTGCCTGCAGCGCGCCAATGTCGCCCGTGCCGCTCGCCAGCGGCTGGGTGATGATCTCGACGCCGAGCGTCTCGGCGCGCTGGTGCAGGCCGTGCAGCACCTGCGCGGTAAACTGGTTGCGGACATAGTCGATCATGGCCGCGCCGCTGGCCGCAAGGATCGCCTTCTTTCCCGCGACGGCCCGCGGCACGACATAGTTCAGCGCCTTCGCCGTCTCCAGCACCTGCGCGCGGATATCCGGGCGCACGCCCTTTTCGCCCGCCAGCGCCCGGGATGCCGTACTCAGCGACACGCCGCAGCGTTCGGCCACATCCTCCAGCCGGATCTTTCGGCTCGGCTTGCCCTTCTTGCCTGTCACGCGGCCACCTTTCCTGTGTTTGAACCCCAAACTGCAAGAAATTTTCACATTGCGCAAGTTGAATTGCTGTGCCACCAATCGTCGCAAGCCGCCGGTATCCTGGCGATCCGGCGGCACGCAACTTGGGAGGAGATGCGACATGCTGCCAGATGGACGCGCCCTGCGTGAGCGCCTGAAGCCGCTCGTCGCCGGCATGACGAACCTGCGTCATGACGGCGCCTATGACGAGCCCAATCTGGATGGGACGCCCGGCGACTACATCAGCTTCAATTCCTGGGAATGGCCCCAGGGCGTCGGCCTTTACGGACTGGTGCAGCTGTGGCGCGAGACCGGCGATGCAAGCCTGAAGGCGCTGCTGGAAAACTGGTATGCCGAGCGCATTTCCGCCGGACTTCCGGAACTCAACATCAACACCACAGCGCCGATGCTGGCACTCTCGCTCCTGTGGCGCGAGACGAGGGATCCGCGCTGGGTCCCGGTGATGAACGACTGGGCGGACCGCGTGCTCGCCATGCCGCGCACGGCCGAGGGCGGCCTGCCGCATATCGTCTCCGACAAGGTCAACGACCAGGAACTGTGGGACGACACGCTCGTCATGGTCGGTCTCTTTCTGGCATCCTTCGGCCAGGCCAGCGGTCGCCGCGAACTGGTCGACGAGGCCTGCCACCAGTTCCTGCTGCACACCCGTTATCTCGCCGATCCGAAATCCGGCCTCTGGTATCACGGCTGGACCTTTGACGGCCGGCACAATTTCGCCCGCGCGCTCTGGGGTCGCGGCAATGCCTGGATCACGCTCGGCATTCTCGATCTCTTTGAGCTTGCCGATATTCCAGCCGCGGTGCGCACCTTCCTGCGCGGCGTGCTGGAAGCCCAGATCGACACGCTGCTGAAGCTGCAGGCGCCGTCCGGGGCCTGGCACACGCTGCTCGACGACCCCTCGTCCTATGAGGAGATTTCCGCGACCGCCGGTTTCGGCTACGGCCTGCTGAAGGCGGCGCGGCTTGGCGTCGGGCCTGCGGGCTGCCGCGCGGCGGGGCTTCGCGCCCTGAATGTGGTGCTTGCCAATATCGATGACAGCGGCACGGTCGACAATGTCTCCTATGGCACGCGGATGGGCGACAGCCTGCAATTCTACCGCGACATCCCGATCCAGCCGACCGGCTACGGCCAGGCGCTGGCGATCCTCTGCCTCGTCGAGGGGCTGAAGCATGTGGATGGCGCAAGCGAGGTGGCGGCATGAGCATGCGCGTACTCTACGGCGTCTCGCCGAACGACATTCCCGCTTTTGACACGAAACGCCTGCGCGCGGAGTTTCTCGTCGAGGGGCTCTATTCACCGGGCAAGATCGAGTTTGCCTATACCCATGTCGACCGGATGATCGTCGGGGCTGCCTGCCCGGCGGCAGAACCGCTCGTCTTCGGCGACGGTGTGGATGTCGGCACGCCGCTGTTTTTCACCGCGCGTGAAATGGGCATCGCCAATCTGGGCGCGCCCGGCCGCATCACCGTCGACGGCGAAAGCTTCGCGCTGGCCAATCGCGACATCCTTTATGTCGGGCGCGGGGCAGGGAAGGTGACGCTCGAAAGCGACGACCCGGCCGATCCCGCCCGTTTCTACATGAATTCGGTGCCGGCCGGCCGCGACATCCCCCACCGGCTGATCCGCCAGGCGGAGTCCAAGCCGCTCGATCTCGGCGAGGATGCCCGTGCCAACAAGCGCCGCCTGCGAATGTATATCCATCCCGAGGTTTCCCCCTCCTGCCTGCTTCTGATGGGGATCACCGACCTGGCGCCCGGCAGCATCTGGAACACCATGCCGCCGCATCTGCACGAGCGGCGGATGGAAGCCTATTGCTATTTCGATCTCGACGTCGCCGATCGCGTCGTCCACCTGATGGGCCGGCCGGACGAGACGCGCAGCCTGATCGTTGCCAATGGCGACGTTGTGCTGTCGCCGGCCTGGTCGATCCACATGGGCGCCGGCACCGGCCCCTACGCCTTCGTCTGGGGCATGACCGGCGAAAACCAGGCCTATACCGATGTCGATCCAGTTTCCGTGGCGGACCTGAAATGACCATAGCGATGACCATGACCCAAGATACCCAGTTCCTCTGCCGGCCGCTGGTGCCGGACATGCCGATCACCTACTGGCAGCTCGGCGCGACCGCCAACGCGCGCTATGACGTGCCGGACCAGCCGATGAAGGGAGAGATGGATCCCTTCTTCTTCATGACCAAGCACAAGAACTTCATCCCGCACGAATATCCCTGCCGCACCGCCTTTGCCGAAGAGCGACGCGGCAAGCGCCCGGACGTGCAGGGTGCTTTCGCGCTGTCACGCTTCTGGCTGCCCTTCGGCTCGCCGCGTGTCGATCTCTCCGGCTTCTGGTTCCGCCCGACGGTGATCGGCACCTGGGCGCGCACCATGATCCTGTCCGGGGCCGCCGGAAAGGCAAGGCTGAGGCTCGGCACCTGCGGCGGCGCGGTCCTGTTCGTCAATGGCCGCGAAATCGGCTGGATGGCCGATTACGTCCGCAATCTGGAGGCGAAGCAGGAGTTCGAGGTCGATCTGCAGGCCGGCGAAAACGAGATCGCGATCTTCTTCGACGACCTTGCCGAACGCGATGCGCGCTATTTCTTCCAGCTGGACTATCTCAGCGGTCCTTCCGCCGAACAGGCTTTGCCGGTTTCGATCAAGGACGACATCGCTGCGGAGATCGAGGCGGCGCTCGACGACATGCATTTCGAGCGGCCGGCCTATCGCTCCGGCGAGGTGGCGCTGGTCACGCTTGCGCCGCTGTCGGTTGCCGCCACCGCGCATGTCACGATTGCCGGTGATTTCATGTCGCGCGAGGAGCCGATGCGGGTCGAGGTGGCGCTCGGCGCCGGCAAGGACCGCATCGCCATCGGCGACACCGGCACCCTGCCGCCGGACTTCCGCCATTTCCATGTCGATCTGACCGTCGGCGACTTCACCGCAAGCCGCGTCTTCGGCGTCGAGATCTGCCATGCCAAGCGGCAGGGGCAGGCGCCCGCCAGCCTGGCGGACCGCATCAGGGCGACGCTCGACGAAGTCTCGCATTATGGCGAACCGGACAATGTCACCGCCCTAGCACGCCTTGCCTCCGGTCGCAGCGGGCCCGAGACAGACCGGATGATCGCCGACACGCTGCCGACGATCCTCGACTGTCATGACTGCGCCGATTTTGCCTTGGTGCCGCTGCTCTGGTGCCGCACCGCCTATGCCACCAGCATTGCCCCTGAGATCGTTGCCCGCATCGACGAGACGATCCTTGCCTATCGCTACTGGATGGACGAGCCCGGCAATGACGTGCAGTGGTATTTTTCCGAAAACCATGCGCTGCTGTTCCACACGGCTGCCTATCTTGCCGGCGCCCTGCTGCCGGAGGCCCGTTTTCAGCGCTCCGGTCGTATCGGACGCGAACAGTCGGCCGTCGGGCTGTCCCGGGTCCGCGCCTGGCTCGATCACTTCGAGCAATGGGAAATGGCGGAATTCAACTCCGCCCCCTATTTCCCCATCGACCTCAAGGGCCTGACGGCGCTCTATGCGCTAGCGCCCGATGCGGATGTGCGTGACCGTGCCGGCAGGGCAATCCTGCGGCTGGTCACCATCGTTGCCCGTTCGGCCCATCACGGCATCCTCACCGGTGCGCAGGGCCGCTCCTACGAGCATACGCTGCGTGCCGCAGGCTCGCTCGAACTCTCGGGCATCGCCCGGCTGATCTGGGGCACGGGCAATTACGGTCGGCGGGTGCATGCGCTGCCGCAGATGGCGATCTGCCTGCGTGACCATGGTCTTGAAATCCTGGAAAACCTGGGCCCGATGGCCGACTGGCAGGGCGAGGGCGCGCAGGAATGGGTCTTTGCCCAGGGGCAGGACCGGGTGGCGCGGCTCTATCACTACAAGACCCGCGACTATGCAATCGGCACGGCCGCGCATTATCGCTGGAACGAATGGGGCTATCAGGAGACCGTGCTGCATGTCCGGCTGGGTCCCAAGGCCGATGCGCAGGTCTGGATCAACCACCCCGGCGAGACCATCCATTCCGGCTACGGTCGTCCCTCCTATTGGGGCGGGTCCGGCAGCCTGCCAAGGCTCTGGCATTACCGCGATCTGGCGGTCATGATGTTCGAGGCGGCGCCCGAGCAGCCCGGCTTCACCCATGCCTGGTTCCCGTGCGCGGTATTCGACAGTTCGACGGTCGCCGGAGAGGTCGCGACGGCCCGGGCGGGCGACGGGCTGCTGCTGCTGAAGGGCAGTTCCGCGCTCCAGGCGGTGGATGCCGGTCCGACCAGCGGCAACGAACTGCGCCTGCCGGGTCACAGGGGCACCTGGATCGTTCGGCTCGGAGGCAGTGGCCGGCACGGCACGGAGGCTGAATTTGCCAACCGTTTCCGCAGCCTTGCCCTACGCGACGGCGAGGGGGACGATCTGATCGTCGACGATCCGGAATACGGGCCGGTCACACTGCATGCCGACGGTCGCATTTCCGCCGAGGGGCGGGTGCTGGATCCGGCCGCATGGAGCGTCGAGGGCGAGGCCAGAGAGTTCGAGACCGGACCCTTGTCGTCCGGCCGGTAGAAAATGCGGTAGCGGCCGGGAAGGAGGGCCGTTGCCGGATGCAACCGACGGAAAAACCGTCCATCGAAGGAGGAGACGATGTTGAAGAAGAAGGCAATTTTCGCAGCCGCCGGTCTGGCGCTGCTATCGACCACGGCCTGGGCCGGCAATGTGCGGATCATGTGGTATTCGGACGGCGTCGAAGGCGAGGTGTTCAAGGACCTCATCAGCCGGTTCGAGAAGGACAATCCGGATATCCACGTCACCGTCGACGAGGTGGCCTATTCGACGATCAAGGAACAGCTGCCGGTGCAGCTGGCCGCCGGCCAGGGCCCGGACATCGCCCGCGTCACCAATCTGAAATCGCTGTCGCAATACTGGCTGGATCTCACGCCCTACCTGAAGGACGTCGACTTCTGGAAGAAAAACTACGGCGACCAGCTCGACTGGATGCGTCCTGACGGCACCGACATCATTCCGGGCTTCATGACCCAGATCACCCTGACCGGCGGCTTTGCCAACAAGACGCTGTTCGAACAGGCCGGCGTCGCGCTGCCCGGCAAGGATGCCACCTGGGACGACTGGGTCAAGGCGGCCAAGCAGGTGGCCGACAGCCAGCAGATTCCCTATCCGTTCGCCATCGACCGCTCCGGCCACCGCATCACCGGTCCGGCGATCTCCTATGGCGCCAATTATATCGGCGCGGACGGCAAGCCGGCACCGCTCGATGACGGGGCCAAGAAATACATCTCCGAACTGGTGACCTGGACCAAGGACGGCGTCGCTGAAAAGGATGTCTGGGTCTCGGCCGCCGGCACGACCTACCGCGCCGCTGCCGACGATTTCATCAATGCCCAGGTCGCGCTCTACTATGCCGGCTCCTGGCAGATCCCCAACTTCATGACCAAGATCGGCACCGATTTCGACTGGGTGGCGATCGGCAGCCCCTGCGGTCCGGCCGCCTGCACCGGCATGCCGGGCGGTGCCGGCCTCGTCGCGATGAAGTCGACGAAGAATCCCGAGGACGTGGCCAAGGTGATGGATTATCTCGCCTCGACCCCGATCGCCAAGGAGTTTGCCGAGCGGACGCTGTTCCTGCCCTCCAACAAGGAGGTGATCGACGGCGGGCTTGACTACAAGACCGACAATCCGCTGGCCAAGGCGGCGCTCGACACCTTCGTCGAGGCCTCCAAGACGACGGCGCCCGAAGCGCAGAAACTGCCCGGCTGGGGCTGGTCCGACACCTATTACGGGGCGCTCGTCAGCCGCATCAGCCAGGTCATGGCCGGCGAGATGAGCCTGGAGGATGCCTACACGCGCATCGATCAGGACATCGCCGAAAAGGTCAAGCAAGCACAATAGGCCGTCACCCAAGCGGCCAGGCCGGTGCGCATCAGCGCATCGGCCCCTGGAGACGATATCAATGGCGAACGAAAAGACAGGCATCCGCTCCATGGCCGGCGCGCTGGTCCTTGGCGCTGTCGGCAAGGTCATGGGGCTGATCGACATCCCGTTGCGGGCGCTGCAGAAGATCGGCGGCCAGGGCGGCATGGCGGCCTTTTTCCTGCTGCCCAACATGGCCGTCTTCCTGGTCTTCGTGCTGATCCCCTTCGTCATCAACTTCATCTATTCGATGACCGGCGGCGCACAGATCTTCCTCGACAAGCGCCCCTTTGTCGGGCTCGATCAGTACCGGCAGATCTTTTCCTGCACCAATTATCTCGACCCCAACAGCTGCATCCAGGACGGCTTCTGGACGGCTGCGGGCAATACCGCGCTGTTCGTCGTCATCCAGGTTGCGCTGATGATCGTCGTGTCGCTGATCACCGCCGTCATCCTCAACCGCGAAATCATCGGCCGCAGCTTCTGGCGCGCCGTCTTCTTCTTTCCCGTGCTTTTGTCGCCGGTCGTCGTCGGGCTGATCTGGCGCTGGATATTGCAGCGCCAGGGCCTGCTGAACTACATCACCTACGAGCTGTTCGGCGCCGAGCAGTTCAACTGGCTGACGGACCGCACAACGGCATTTGCCGCAACCATCGGGGTTTCGATCTGGGCCCATATGGGGTTCTACACGCTGATTCTGCTGGCCGGCCTGCAGGCGATCCCCAAGGATCTCTATGAGGCCGCCGAGATGGACGGAACCTCGCATGGCCGGGTGTTCTGGCGCATCACGCTGCCGCTGTTGATGCCCAACCTGATCGTCGTCCTGGTGCTGGCCCTGATCCGCGCCGTGCAGGTGTTCGACGAGGTCTTCGTGCTGACCGGCGGCGGCCCGGGCACCAGCACCATGTATCTGATCCAGTATATCTACGAGAAGGGCTTCGCCTCCGAACTGCGCGATCCCGGTCTGGCGGCGGCCGCCTCGATCCTGATGGGCGCCGTGCTCGTGGTCCTTACCCTGATGCAGATGGCGGCCTCGCGCCGCAACGAGAAGAAGGGGGAACGCTGATGACCCGCATCGTCGCATTCATCACCCGCAGGCGTGGCGGCGACCGCTGGCACTGGACCGATGTCGCCACCTGGGTCTGGCTGATCGGCGGCCTGATCATCATGTTCGGTCCGGCGCTCTGGCTCACCCTGTCCTCGTTCAAGTCGCCGGCAGCGCTTGCCAAGTTCCCGCCCACCATCCTGCCCTATGTCACCCAGGAGGTGAAGGTCGACGGCTTCGACAAGCCGCTGCCGCTGTTCGAGGTGACCTTGCCCGATGGCAGCTCGGCCAAGCTTGCGGAAAAGCGCCGCATCGGCATCATCGCCCAGATGATCGATCCGAAGGACCCGTCCAAGGTCTACAAGGTCAACATCAACGACCGCACCCCGGTCGACATGGTGGATTTCGCCACCTCGAACTACACCGAGCCCTTCGTTCAGTTCGACTTCCTGCGTTATCTCTGGAATTCCGTCTTCGTCACGGTGACGGCGACGTTGATCACGCTGGCGATCAACTCGATGGCGGCGTTTGCGCTGTCGAAATACCAGTTCCGGGCCAAGAACCTGATCCTGCTGATCATCGTCGGCACGCTGATGGTGCCGCTGGGTGTGATCATGGTGCCGCTCTATTCGATCGTTTCCTCGCTCGGACTGTTCAACAGTCTGTGGGGCGTCATCCTGCCGACGGTCGCCACGCCGACCGGCGTCTTTCTGCTCCGGCAATACATGCTGACGATCCCGGACGAACTGATCGACGCGGCGCGCATGGACAAGGCGTCCGAATGGCAGATCTACTGGCGCATCGTCCTGCCGCTCGCCGCACCCGCGCTTGCGGTGCTGGCGATCTTCTCGGTGGTCTGGCGTTGGAACGACTTCCTCTGGCCGCTGATCGTGCTCAGCCGGTCATCGCTCTACACCCTGCAGGTCGGGCTCAACGTCTATGCCGGCCAGCTCAACGTGCAGTGGCAATACATTCTCGCCATGACGGTCGTGACCATGATCCCGGTGATCCTCGTCTTCGTCTTCCTGCAGCGGTTTATTACCCGGGGCATCGCCACCTCGGGCTTGAAGTAAGGAGTGCGACATGGGCCGCATCACACTGGAAAAGATCACCAAATCCTTCGGCGCGGTCAAGGTGCTTCACGGCATCGACCTGGATATCGCAGATGGTGAATTCGTCGTCTTCGTCGGTCCGTCGGGCTGCGGAAAATCGACTCTGCTGCGCCAGATCGCCGGCCTCGACAAGCCGACCAGCGGCACCATCGACATCGATGGCGCCCGGGTCACGGATGTGCCGGCCTCCGACCGGGGGCTGGCCATGGTGTTCCAGTCCTACGCGCTCTATCCGCACATGAGCGTCAAGCAGAACCTCGCCTTCGGTCTGGAGAATGCCCGCCTGCCGCGCCCCGAGATCGAGGCGCGCATTGCCGAAGCCGCGCGCATGCTGGAGATCGGCGACTATCTGCAGCGCCGGCCGGGCCAGCTCTCCGGCGGCCAGCGCCAGCGCGTGGCGATCGGCCGGGCGATCGTGCGCAATCCGACCGCCTTCCTGCTCGACGAGCCGCTGTCGAACCTCGATGCGGAACTGCGCATCTCCATGCGCGCCGAACTGTCGGCGCTGCACAAGCGGCTGAAGACGACGATGATCTACGTCACCCACGACCAGACGGAGGCGATGACGCTTGCCGATCGCATCGTCGTGTTGCGCAAGGGCAAGGTCGAGCAGATCGGCACGCCGCTCGACCTCTACAATCGCCCCGCCAACCGCTTCGTCGCCGGCTTCATCGGTGCGCCGAGCATGAACTTCCTCTCGGGCAACATCGTCTCTGCAGAGGCGTCGGGAACCACGGTGACGGTGCTGGGCGAGGAGACGCTGACGGTGCCGCGCCCTGCCGAGGGCACCACCGCCGGCCAGCCGGTCACCGTCGGCGTGCGCCCGCAGCACATCCGGCTGAGTGCCGATGGCGAGCGCGGCATCAAGGTGACGATCGATCTCGTCGAGGGGCTCGGCTCCGAGACCGTCGTTCATGGCAAGGTTGCGACCGGTGAGCAGCTTCTGGCCGTCCTGCAGGGGCAGCACGTGTTGGGCGCCGGCTCCGAGATCAGGTTGACCTTCGATGCCAGGGACCTGCACCTCTTCGGCCAAGACGGTTCGCGCATCCGCAACACCTGAAACCATGGCCCGACAGCCCGTGACCGGCGCCGCCCTGGCGATCTTGCCGGCCTCTTGCCGGGCATGAACCTCCTGTCCGGATTTCCGCGTTACGATCCTCGTCGCGTGGTGCTAGAGACTTTCCAGGAAAAGTGTGGTCGCGGTTTTCCGTGCGGGCGTGTTCCAGTGATCCTTCCGGGACAAGGCTGCCTCGCGCCACCATACGGAGAGACACAAGTGGATACGCTGGCATTTCAAATCGGGCTGATCGGCGTCATGGGCATCGGTGCCCAATGGCTCGCCTGGAAGGTGCAGATCCCGGCGATCGTCGTGCTGGTGGTCGCCGGCCTGATCGCCGGGCCATGTACCGGACTGATCGCCCCGGACCAGATCTTCGGCGACCTGCTGCGCCCGATGATCGGGCTGGCGGTTGCCATCATCCTGTTCGAAGGCGGGCTGACGCTGGAATTCGCCCAGATTCGGGAGACTTCCGCCGCCGTGCGCCGGCTGGTCCTGTTCGGATCGCCGCTGACCTGGGGGCTGACTTTTCTGGCCGCCCATTATGTCGCCGGCCTGCAGGCGCCGACCGCGGCGGTGTTTTCCGGCATTCTGGTCGTCACCGGTCCGACCGTGATCATGCCGATGCTGCGCCAGGCGCGACTGCCGTCGCGTCCCGCGTCACTGCTGCGCTGGGAAGCGATCCTCGCCGATCCGCTGGGTGCGCTGTTTGCCGTCTTCGCCTTTGAGATCGTCCAGATCCTGCATGGCGACCATGGCAGTTCCGCTGCCTTCGCCCTGCGGGTTGGCCTGGCTGTCTGCCTGGCCTTCGCTCTCGGCATCGGCCTCGGCCGCCTGCTGATCTGGTCCTTCATCCGCGGTCACGTGCCGGAATATCTGAAGGCGGCGGTGCTGCTGATCACCGTGCTCGTCTCCTTCGAACTCACCAATCTGGTGCTGGAGGAAGCCGGGTTGCTGACGGTGACCCTCCTCGGCGTCGTCATCGCCAACAGCAATATCGCATCGTTCAACGAGATCCGCCGCTTCAAGGAAATCATGACGGTGCTGCTCGTCTCCGGCGTTTTCGTCATCCTGACGGCCACGATCACGATTGCCGACCTGCTGACCATCGGGTGGCGCGATATCGCCTTCGTCGCCCTGATGCTGTTCGTCATCCGGCCGATCATCGTCCTGCTGATGACGGTGGGCACGGCCATGCCGCTCAACGAGCGGCTGCTCTGCGCCTGGATCGCACCGCGCGGCGTGGTGGCGATCGCGGTCTCCGGCCTGTTTGCCGCAGCCTTGATGGATATCGGCTTTGCCGATGGCGGGCGCCTGGTGGCGCTGGCCTTCCTGGTGGTCGCCGTCACCGTGGTGCTGCACGGCTTTTCCATCCGGCCGGTGGCGCGACTGTTGAAGATCACCCGCAAGGAACCCGACGGCATCCTGATTGTCGGCTGCTCGCCCTTTGCCATTGCGCTGGCCAGGCGGGCCCGCGAGCTGGAGATCCCGAGCCTGATCGCCGACCGCAACTGGCATGCCCTGAAGCCCGCCCGCGATGCCGGGATCGGGGTCTATTTCGGCGAAATCCTCGGCGAAACCGCGGAACACAAGATCGATTTCAGCCGCTTTACCTATCTGATCGCTGCGACCGACAACGACGACTACAACAGCCTGCTGTGCACCGATTTCGGGCCGGAACTCGGCCGCTCCAACGTCTTCCAGATCGGTCGCCATACCAGCACCGCGCATGACCGCTATGCCATGCCCTCGACCATCGGTGGACGCGCGCTGTTTCGCGACAATGACAGCTTCGACGGCCTGCAGGCGCGCATCCAGTCCGGCTGGGCCTTCCACAAGACCCGCATCAGTGCGGAATATCCCTACGAGATGTTCGAGGCGGAGCGCAGCGAGCGGCTGGACATCCTGTTCGTACTGAAGAAATCCGGACGGCTGGCCTTCGCCTCTGGAAAGTCGCAACTGAGGCCGGAGGCCGGGGATGTGATCATCGCCTTCGGCCAGGCCGTGAGAAAGGCGCAGGAGACCGAGGCCGCCCCGACGCCCTGATCGCCGATTTCAGGTCGTCGCGAAGGTGGGTTTGATCCGCAGGACCCGCAGCGCATTGAGGATGACGGCAATATCGATCGCCTCCTGCAGCAGCGCCCCCTCGACCGGCGCCAGCAGACCGGCGGCTGCCGCCAGCATGCCGGCGATCGAAAGGCCGATGCCGGCGAACACGCATTGCAGGGCGATCCGCCGACAGCCGACAGCGATCTCGATCCCGGCCAGCACACGGTCCAGGCGCTCCACCAGAAGCACGGCATCGGCCGCCTCGATGGCAGCGGCGGAACCATGCGCCCCCATCGCAAGGCCGATATCGGCGGCGGCAAGCGCTGGTGCATCATTGATGCCGTCGCCGATCATCAGCACCGGCGCCTTAGCCTTCTCGGCCCTGACGATCTCGATCTTCTGTCCCGGCGACAGTTCTGATCGCACCGCGTCGAAGGGCAGGCCGCGGCTGATATGGTCGGCGACATCGCGCCGGTCGCCGGTGGCCAGGATGATCCTGTCGACGCCGAGCCGGCCGAAGCCCGCCAGGATGCGGTCGGTCCCGTCCCGCAAGCGGTCGGCGAACAACAGCATGCCGGCATAGACCCCGTCGATCGCGACAGCCGCGGCGATCGCGCCGGCGGGCAGAGGCGTTCCGGCGGGCATGCCGTATTTGGCGCGGATATAGTCGGTGCCGCCGATGGCGACATGTCTGCCCGCCACCTCGCCGGACACGCCTTCGCCCGGCATTTCCGAGACATGAGTCGGGGCAATGAGATCCAGATGTCTGGCGCGCGCAGCCGCAACCAGCGCCGTCGCGGCCACATGGCTGGACGCCTGGTCGAGCGACGCCACCAGCTGCAGCAAGGCGTCCTCGGGCATCGCCGATCGGACGGCCACCAGCGTCGGCCGGCCGTCGGTCAGGGTTCCCGTCTTGTCGATCACCAGGCAACGGACCCTGCTCAGGTCTTCCAGCGCTCTCGCCCCCTTGATCAGCAGGCCGAACTGGGCACATCGCGACACACCGGCCACCCAGGCGATGGGCACGGCAAGGATCAGCGGGCAGGGGGTGGCAACGACGAGCACGGCGACCGCGCGCACCGGATCACCCGACACCAGCCAGGCCGCCGCTGCCATCGCAAGCGTGATCGCCAGAAAGCCAAGGGCATAGCGGTCGGCAAGCCGCGCCATCGGCGCCTTGCTGCGCTGCGCTTCGTCCACCAGTTTCAAAATGCCGGCATAGGTGCTTTCGGCGGCCGGCTTGATTGCCAGCATCCTGAACAGATCACCGGCATTGCCGGCCCCGCTCATCACGGGCTGGCCGCGGGTCCTGCGCACCGGGAGCGGTTCGCCGGTCAACGCCGCCTCGTCGAGCACCGCCGTGTCGTCGTCGAGGATCCCATCGACCGGGACCAGTTCGCCCCGCCGCACCGCAAGCCTGTCGCCGATGCCGACCATCGCGACCGGGATCTCTTCCAGCCGTCCGTCGTCGGTGAGCCGCGTGGCGATGCGTGGCGCGCGGGACAGAAGCGCGCTCATTTCGCGCCGCGCCCGGCCCTCGGCGACGGTCTCCAGATATTGGCCCCCGGCATACATCAGGGCGACCACGGCCGCGGCCAGATATTCGCCGAAGGCGAGGGCAGCGCCCATGGAAAGAAGCGCAATCACGTCGAGACCGATTTCGCCCTTGCCGAGCCGTGCCAGAATTTGCCCGGCAAGAGCCAGCATCACCAGGGCCGTGGAGAGAACCAGCGCAGGAGCGTAGGCTGCCGGAAATCCGATCTGGACGCCGGCAATCGCGCTAATCAGCCCCAGGATCGGTGCCGCAACGAGTAGCGGGCGCAATCTGGACAGCCATGGATCAAGGATCACCGATGCATTCCTTCCGTGTGAAGCCGGGCCTCAAGAATGCAGCCGTCGGCCCCTCACGCCTTGATCTTTGTCATGCGCCGGCCGCTATTCCTCTGAAAGGCATGCGATCGCCAACGCTCGGCCCCGGATGCCGCGTTTTTTGATCTTTAGGAAATATAAAATTAGCCATGCAATTATTCGCGGCGGAGACGTTCGTGGTGGACGGCCCGGCTGCTGGAGGCTTCAGGCGATCCTTGCGAAAAATCTTGGGAATCGCGATGTGGCTCGCTCTTACGCTCTGGCTTGCGTCCTGCATGCAGAACCTTAATGGCCGCTACGGCAATTCGCTCGATCATGTCGTCTTTGGCCAGTGGTACTGAAGTGATGACGCCCGCAGGCGGGAGCCTGCACTGCCGATCCCGCCTGTCCTGGCCCTGTGATCCTAAGCTCTAAGCTCTAAGCCTCTTCCGCGTCTGCCCTGACCGCTTGCTGGATCGCGTCCAGCACATCCGGCAGGGCGCTGTTGACCCGGCTCCAGCTCGGCATGAACGGCGTGGCGTTCGGGCTTTCCAGATAGACATTGCCGGCATCGATCAGATTGGCGGCAAACAGTTCGACGGCCTGCTCCTCGCGATGGCGATCGGTGGAGAGCCCGTTCATCAGCGCATCGTTGTAATAGGTCTCGACCAGATCGAGGGCGGTGCGGAAATAGGTGGCCTTCAGCGTGCGGAACGTATCCTGGCTGAACACCACGCCATCGGTCGCAAGCTTGCGGAACAGCGCCTTGGTGATGTCGACCGACATCCGGGACAGCCCCTTTGCCGCATCTTCGGGCGACAGTGGCTGATGCTTGTGGTCATAGGTGTCGGCAATGTCGACCTGGCAGATCGCATTGCTGGAATAATGGCGATAGACCTCCGACAGCACGCCGATTTCCAGCCCCCAGTCGGAGGGAATGCGCAGGTCCGACAGCACATGGGCGCGCATGGCGAACTCGCCGGCCAGCGGATAGCGGAAGGCCTTCAGGTAGTCGATATAGGGATGGTGGCCGACGACCTTTTCCAAGCTGAGCAGCAGCGGTGTGACCAGAAGCCGGGTGACGCGGCCATTCAGCGAATTGTCGGCGACGCGCGGATAATAGCCCTTGGAAAACACGTAAGGGAAACGTGCATTGGCGACCGGATAGACAAGCCGGGCCAGCATTTCGCGTTTGTAGGTGACGATGTCGCAGTCGTGCAGGGCGACGACCCCGGCCGTGCGGGCGCCGAGCACATATCCCATGCAGAACCAGACATTGCGGCCCTTGCCGGGCTGATCGGGCGCCAGCGATTCGTCTTCCAGCTGCCGGTCGATCTCGCGCAGCCGCGGACCATCGTTCCACAGGATCACGTGTTTTTGCGGCAGGCGGGAGAAATATTCCTTGGCGTGCAGAAACTGGTCGCGGTCGGCCTGGTCGAGACCGATGACGATCTCCGAGATATAGGGGACCTCGGAGAGTTCCGAGACGATATGCTCCAGCGCCGGCTGCTCGAGTTCGGAATAGAGCGACGGCAGGATCAGGGTGATCGGCCGGCTCTGGGAAAACGAAGCCAGTTCGCGCTCCATGCGCTCCAGCGAGCGTTCGCGCAGATTGTGCAGCGTGGCGACGACGCCGTTCTGATGGAAGTCAGCCAAGTCTTTCCCCTTGTGATTGATGCAGGCGCTTGCGCTTCAGGAATTGTTGCGTGTCAGGTGGTCGAGGATCGTCCGGTTCCAGCCTTCGGGCCCTTCGGCCTTCGAACGCAGGATATGGCCATCCCGTTCCCGCTGTGTGACGGGAAGCGGAGAATGGGCGTTGTTGGCTATGATAAACCCGTGATCGGCAGCCTCAAGCATGGCGAGATCGTTTTCGGCGTCTCCGAGCGCGATGGTGGTGACGGGGGCGTTGGAGAGCGCGCGGAAATGCGCGGCGACGGTCGCCATCGCGTCCGCCTTGGAGGTCTTCGGCATCAGGGTGAAGAAGCGTCCGCCCTGGGCTGCGCGAAAGCCGGCCGCATCGAGCCGCTCCAGAAGCGCCTGCCTTTGCGCATCGCTGCCGGAAAACAGGCCCGGTTCGGAAAACTGTCTTTGCCGCGCAAGCCTTGCCGCTTCGAGCGGCAGGCCGGTGCGCTGGGCGACTTCCGTATCGCTCCAATCGCCGAAGCCTGAAAAACACGCCCGCAGCGGCTGCGGAAGATCGGCGAGAAAGCGCCGCAGGTCGCCGTAGCACTGACGGATCTCGGTGTCGCCCGAAAGACCGACCACACCGGCACCGTTCTCCACGATCATCGGCCATGCGATACCGATCGCCTGGGCGATCGGCCGCATCTCGGCTTCCGTCTTGCTGCTGGCAAGGACCAACGGAATGCCGTCACGCTTCAGGCGGTCGAGGGCAGGGCGGGCGGCGTCGAAACTGTAGGTCTCGTGGTCGAGAAGGGTTCCGTCGAGATCGGAAAAGACGACATTCATGCCTTGGATTTATGCAGATAGTGGCGCGTGGCGTAAAGCGCGATGGCTGCGGCATTGGAGACATTCAGCGATTTGATCGCGCCCGGCATGTCGAGACGGGCAAGGGCGCCAACGGTTTCGCGGGTCTTCTGGCGCAGTCCCTTGCCTTCCGATCCGAGCACCAGCGCCACCCGATCACCGGCAAACGCACCCTCGATTGCCTCAGGTCCTTCCGAATCGAGGCCGACCGACTGGAAACCGAGCTTGTGCAGCTCGCCGAGCGCGTCGGCCAGATTGGTGACCTGGATATAGGGGATCATCTCCAGCGCGCCGGAGGCCGACTTGGCCAGCACGCCCGATTCGGTCGGCGAATGGCGCTGCGTGGTGATCACCGCGCCGGCCCCGAAGGCGACGGCGGTGCGCATGATCGCGCCGACATTGTGCGGGTCGGTCACCTGGTCGAGCACCAGCAGCATGGGGCTGTCCTTCAGCGCCTCCAGCCGGCGCACGGGCAGCGGCCGCGTTTCCAGCATCACGCCCTGGTGGATCGCGTCGGGCCCGAGCGCCTTGTCGATGTCCTGCGGCGAGACGATCTCGACCGGAAAGGCCGGCGCCTTTTCCGATCCGAGCTCCAGCCGGTCGAGCGCGTTCTTCGTCACCGACAGCTTGATGATCTTGCGGGCGGGGTTGTCGAGGGCCGCGCGCACCGTATGCAGGCCGTAGAGAAACACCTGGTCGGGCGCGATCTTCGGCGGCGTCCACTTGTCGGCGCCGTCGCGGCGCTTCCTGTTCTGGGGCGGTGTCGGGATCTCGCCGCGCTCGCGCTTCTTGTCGCGCACGGCGCGTCTCAGGGTGGCGTAGTGGCTGTCCTTGCCGGACGGGTCGTTGTCTTTGCTCATGGCGCCTTATAGCTTTTGCCGGGGAAGCCGCCTAGTCCCGCAGCGTCAATGGACTTCCTCCACAGCCCGAATTTTTTTGCAGTTTTTTTGTCCGCCCTCGTGTTGACATCTCACAGATGGCCCGGCATATACCCGCCGCAGATCGAAGGGCCAAACGCCTCGACGATCTGACGACTGATTAGCTTGGTCGCACGATCCAGACGAATACTGGAGGGATGCCCGAGTGGTTAAAGGGGACGGACTGTAAATCCGTTGGCTACGCCTACGTTGGTTCAAATCCAACTCCCTCCACCATTCGTCCTTGGATCGAACACCGCGGGTATAGCTCAATGGTAGAGCAGCAGCCTTCCAAGCTGAATACGCGGGTTCGATTCCCGCTACCCGCTCCAGTTCCTTACCGCCTGACATCTCTCGCCGACCATCCAGTCTTCTTGCCTGCCGCGACAGGGGAGGTGCGGACATAGTTTGGCCTGTTGCCTGCGGGGGTGGCGGGTCTCGGCAAGGAAGCAAGCCCATGATCCTGTCTGTCCCCGCCATTGCGGCCATCTCGCTCGGCCTGTCGGGCCTCAATGCCTTTTTCGGCAAGAATCGGCTGAAGCTGATCACCCGCAAGCTGCTTTATCTGGTGGTCGGTTTCTTTCTTCTCTTCGTTGTGCTGATGGCGGTCGATCTTGCCGGTTACGAGTTCATCCGCTGAACTGTCGGCCGAGGGGGCAGGGCGCGGTGCTGCGACGTGCACGGCCTTCGCCTGTATCGTCGGGCACGGCGTCAGGGCAGGAGAGGGGCAAAAACCGCGGCAAGGCCGGTCTTTCTGGCCCAATTGTCGCTCCGCCACGACACGCTTGATCGCCGCAGGGTTCCGGCATCCGGCGCCGCCGGCGCATGACTGCGTCCGCCACGGCGAAACCTGTTGATCTGGAAGGGCGATCGTCGCGGCGCGGTCTGTCGAGCGCCGATCAATTAAGTCTTGCGCATTCCAGACAGAAGCCTTAAACGGCGACACCAAACCGGTTCGCCGGGGCCAACCTAATTTCGATTAGTAGGAAACATACAGATGGCAAAGAGCAAATTCGAGCGTAACAAGCCGCACGTAAACATCGGTACGATCGGCCACGTTGACCACGGCAAGACGTCGCTGACGGCAGCGATCACGAAGTATTTCGGCGACTACCGCGCCTACGACCAGATCGATGCGGCGCCGGAAGAAAAGGCCCGCGGGATCACCATCTCGACGGCGCACGTGGAATACGAGACGGAAGCGCGTCACTACGCCCACGTCGACTGCCCCGGCCACGCCGACTACGTCAAGAACATGATCACCGGTGCTGCCCAGATGGACGGCGCGATCCTGGTCTGCTCGGCTGCCGACGGCCCGATGCCGCAGACCCGCGAGCACATCCTGCTTGCCCGTCAGGTTGGCGTTCCGGCGATCGTCGTGTTCCTGAACAAGGTCGACCAGGTCGACGACGAAGAGCTGCTGGAGCTCGTCGAGCTGGAAGTGCGCGAACTTCTGTCGTCCTACGACTTCCCGGGCGACGACATTCCGGTGGTCAAGGGTTCGGCGCTTGCCGCTCTTGAAGATTCCAACAAGAAGATCGGCGAAGATGCCGTTCGCGAACTGATGGCGGCTGTCGACGCCTACATCCCGACGCCTGAGCGTCCGATCGACCAGCCGTTCCTGATGCCGATCGAAGACGTGTTCTCGATCTCGGGTCGTGGTACGGTCGTGACCGGTCGCGTCGAGCGCGGCATCGTCAAGGTTGGTGAAGAAGTCGAGATCGTCGGCATCAAGGACACCTCCAAGACGACGGTTACCGGCGTTGAAATGTTCCGCAAGCTGCTCGATCAGGGCCAGGCCGGCGACAACATCGGCGCGCTGGTTCGCGGTGTGGACCGTAACGGCGTCGAGCGTGGCCAGATCCTGTGCAAGCCGGGTTCGGTCAAGCCGCACAAGAAGTTCATGGCAGAAGCCTACATCCTGACGAAGGAAGAGGGTGGCCGTCACACGCCGTTCTTCACCAACTATCGTCCGCAGTTCTACTTCCGCACGACGGACGTGACCGGTATCGTGTCGCTTCCGGAAGGCACGGAAATGGTGATGCCGGGCGACAACGTCACGGTTCAGGTCGAGCTGATCGTTCCGATCGCGATGGAAGAAAAGCTGCGCTTCGCGATCCGCGAAGGCGGCCGCACCGTCGGCGCCGGCATCGTCGCCTCGATCATCGAGTAATCCTTCTCCCTTCGGGGATGATGAGGAGCCCCGCCGGAAACGGCGGGGCTCTTTTCATTTGCGGCCGGGCGCGGTGTGCGGCAAGGGGTATCCGCTGCCAGCAGGTCGTTCAGTTGTTGTCGCCCCTGAAGCCCCCGCATGGGCTTCGCGGTCGCTTGGTCCCGGCCTCTCGCCCGCCCAGCAGTTCGTTCGGTTATGGCCAGTTGCTTTCCCGTCGGCCTCCACCGCCAGCGCAAGGCCGGATCACCCGACGCAAATATCGTTACGAGACGAAAATCTATAACGATACCGCGGTCTCATGAATGTCGTGTGATGGCCTGAGGACCTGGTTGCCGCCTGTCCGTGTCGCGTCTCCCCGTGCCGGACCTGTTGTCCTCCGGCACCAGGTCGCGCACGAATTGTCATCCGGCACGATTTTTGCTTGGTCTCTTTCGCGTTGCAGCGTATATCTGTGCCTCGAGATTGGTGGTTCCGGGCGTCCTCCGGTTCCGTCGAGGCGGACTGAAAAAACGACGGTTCTTATGATGAAGTCAAAGGCCTGTGCGGCGGTAGCGGCGCTTGTGACTCTTTCTGTAGGCATTGCCAGCTATGGCGTGCACGCGGCATTCGCGGACGATGTGCCCCTGGTGTGGAGCGCGTCTAAGGTCGGCGATACGGCGGCGGGCTTTACCGCCGGCCTGCGGCTGGGCGTCCTGCCCGTGCCGACAACGGTGACCGCAAGCACCACGGTCACCGGCACCGGCGCCGGGCGTGTCCGGCTTGCCGACACGCCGCTGATCCTCACCGGCACCATGCATCTGACGCCGGACCGGGCGGTCGACTGGGGGCGTTCGGCAACGGTTGCCGCCACCTATGATGCCCAGGCCGAGCAGGGCGTGCTCAGCCTCAGCGAGACCCGCGAATGGCTGTCGAACGATGATCTGTCCCTGCGCTCCAGCCGCACGGTCCGCGCGGTCGCAAGCGCCGGAGACGGCATGGGGGTCTCGGCTAGCCAAAGTCTTTCGATCGATCTGCAGCGCTTCTCCACCCAGATCTCGACCTCGGCAGTCTATGATTCCTTTTCGCGCGAAATGACCGGCAATGTCGGTATCCGCCGCCAGGTCGGCAGCGAATTCTCGGTCAACCTGTCGATCGCCAATCCCTGGTCGGCGGCCACACCCTCTGTGGCTGCGCGCTTCGACCGCAAATGGTGACGGCATTCGCTGTGCGGATTGCGAAAACTTGCAAAAATGGTCTTGCCAATCTTTCCGTCGCACCGTAAAGGGAGCGCCGTGATGACGGATCCAGCGGCTTCGGTTTGCAGGTGTCCATTTTCGCTAGGGGTATAGCTCAGTTGGTAGAGCGGCGGTCTCCAAAACCGCAGGTCGTAGGTTCGAGCCCTGCTGCCCCTGCCAGTCTTCACGTCGTTGGCGCTGCAACTGGCTGCCGCGGAGTGGGGAAGGGCTGAGCCGACTGATTTGGGTCTGCCACTTGCGCAATCTTGAATCGGTCGTTATGTAGGCACAAAACGGACACGCGGTGCGTGGAGCTGAATAGTTCGGCTTTACGCGCCGTAGTCGTATGAGCAGAAGTCAATGGCATCGAAGACGAATCCCTTCACGTTTCTGCAGCAGGTGCGTGCTGAAACGGCGAAAGTAACGTGGCCCTCCCGTCGCGAGACGATGATCTCGACGGCGATGGTGCTTGTCATGGTCATCTTTGCGGCGCTGTTTTTCTTTGCGGCTGACCAGCTTATCGGCTGGGCAATCAGCTTCGTGCTGAACGTCAGCAATTAAATCAGGCGGAGGCTTCCATGGCGGTGCGTTGGTACATTGTTCACGCATATTCGAATTTCGAGAAGAAGGTTGCCGAGTCTATCGAGGAAAAGGCGCGCCAGAAGGGCCTGTCCCATCTCTTCGACAAGATCCTCGTGCCGACCGAAAAGGTGGTGGAAGTGCGCCGTGGCCGCAAGGTCGATAGCGAGCGCAAGTTCTTCCCCGGCTATGTGATGGTCCGCGCCGAGCTGACCGACGAAGCCTATCATCTGATCAAGAATACCCCGAAGGTCACGGGCTTTCTCGGTTCCGACAGCAAGCCGGTTCCGATCCCGGACTTCGAGGCCGAGCGCATCCTGGGCCAGGTCCAGGAAGGTGTCGAGCGTCCGAAGTCTTCCGTCTCCTTCGAGATCGGCGAACAGGTTCGCGTCTCCGACGGTCCCTTCGCCTCGTTCAACGGCGTCGTTCAGGATGTCGACGAGGAGCGTTCGCGCCTCAAGGTCGAAGTGTCGATCTTCGGTCGTGCGACCCCGGTCGAACTGGAATACGCTCAGGTCGAAAAGGTCTGAGCGACTTGGGAGTGGAAACACTCCGACCCCGCGTGGAAGCTCGGGCGATCTTTTAAGCCGGATCGTCGAACAGCGCACCACGCAACCGCAGCCGCCGGCATGTCCGGCATGAAGGGGCCGGGCAACCGGTCCGATGAGAAAGGCAGAGAGATATGGCTAAGAAAGTTGCAGGCCAGCTCAAGCTTCAGGTCAAGGCAGGATCGGCAAACCCGTCCCCGCCGATCGGCCCGGCGCTTGGTCAGCGCGGCATCAACATTATGGAATTCTGCAAGGCGTTCAATGCCGCCACGCAGGAAATGGAAAAGGGCATGCCGATCCCGGTCGTCATCACCTATTACCAGGACAAGTCCTTCAACTTCATCATGAAGCAGCCGCCGGTCAGCTACTTCCTGAAGAAGGAAGCAAAGCTGACGTCCGGCTCGAAGACTCCGGGCAAGGGCGCCGCTGCCGGCAAGATCACCAAGGATCAGGTCCGCACGATCGCCGAAGCCAAGATGAAGGATCTCAACGCCGCTGATATCGACGGCGCAATGGCCATGATCGAGGGCTCCGCCCGCGCCATGGGCCTGGAAGTGGTAGGTTGATGATGGTTAAGGTCGCAAAGCGCATCCAGAAGATCCGTGAAGGCATCGATCCGACCAAGCTGGTCGCCCTCACCGATGCCATCGCTCTCGTCAAGGAACGGGCTATCGCCAAGTTCGACGAAACCATCGAAGTCTCGATGAACCTCGGCGTCGATCCGCGTCATGCAGACCAGATGGTCCGCGGCGTGGTCAACCTGCCGAACGGGACCGGCCGTGACGTTCGCGTTGCCGTTTTCGCCCGTGGCGCCAAGGCTGATGAAGCCACGGCCGCCGGTGCGGACGTCGTCGGCGCCGAAGACCTGGTCGAAATCGTCCAGTCCGGCAAGATCGACTTCGATCGTTGCATCGCAACGCCCGACATGATGCCGCTCGTCGGCCGTCTCGGCAAGGTACTCGGCCCGCGTGGCATGATGCCGAACCCGAAGGTCGGCACCGTGACCATGGACGTCACCGGTGCGGTCAAGGCTTCCAAGGGCGGCGCCGTCGAGTTCCGCGTCGAGAAGGCCGGCATCGTGCATGCCGGTATCGGCAAGGCTTCCTTCGACGCCAAGGCGATCGAAGAGAACATCCGTGCTTTCGCCGACGCCGTGATCAAGGCGAAGCCGACCGGTGCGAAGGGCAACTACGTCAAGCGCGTAGCGATCTCCTCGACCATGGGTCCGGGCGTCAAGGTTGATCCGTCGTCGGTTTCGGCCTAACCAGTTTTCAGGCGCCGCCGGTCACTCCGGCGGCGTCGATCAGAATTCCCGACCCTTCGGGGCCGGGAATGTCCGGTGTCAAAGCCGGACACTCCTGTCCGAGATTGCAGGCGGCCTTCGGGCCTTAATCGTAAAGTCTGCATGAGACGGGTAAGACCCGAGATTTTTAAAACGTCTGATGACGTGTTGATGTCCGGTTCGAGCCTTGTGTGCCTTGTGCACTGGAGTTTTCTCCGGTGTGAAGGGGACAGGATCCTCACGCGTCGCGCGGGATCCTCTTTTAGAAGAGTTCCCTCGGGGCGAAAGGCAACCCGGCAGGTCCAGTCATTGGTCCTGCCTACTGGAGACAGACAGTGGAAAGAGCGGAAAAACGCGAATTCGTCACGGAGCTGACCGAGGTCTTCAAGACTTCCGGCTCGGTTGTTGTGGCCCACTATGCTGGTGTTACGGTTGCGCAGATGAACGATTTTCGTTCGAGAATGCGCGCAGCTGGCGGCACCGTCAAAGTCGCGAAGAACCGTCTGGCCAAGATCGCTCTTCAGGGCACGGAGTCGGAAGGGATCGTTGATCTCTTCCAGGGTCAGACGCTGATTGCATACAGCGAAGACCCGATCACGGCTCCGAAAGTCGTCATGGATTTCGCCAAGACCAACGAGAAGATCGTTGTCCTGGGCGGCGCCATGGGTTCAACCATGCTCGATGCGGATGCTGTGAAGTCGCTTGCGACCTTGCCGTCTCTCGACGAGCTGCGTGCGAAGCTGCTGGGCATGATCCAGACACCGGCTACCCGCATCGCAGGGGTTGTTCAGGCACCCGCAAGCCAGCTTGCGCGCGTGTTTTCGGCCTACGCCAAGAAGGACGAAGCCGCTTGAGGCGGTTTTTCGCTGTAATTTCAAACCCAGTTCGAACCGAACACCAAAGGAACTATCAAAATGGCTGATCTCGCTAAGATCGTAGAAGACCTCTCCGCCCTGACCGTCATGGAAGCTGCTGAGCTTTCCAAGATGCTCGAAGAAAAGTGGGGCGTTTCGGCTGCTGCTCCCGTAGCTGCCGCTGCTGCTGCCGGCGGTGCTGCTGCTGCAGTTGAAGAAGAAAAGACCGAGTTCGACGTTATCCTGACCGAAGCAGGCGCTAACAAGATCAACGTCATCAAGGAAGTCCGCGCTATCACGGGTCTCGGCCTCAAGGAAGCCAAGGACCTCGTCGAAGGCGCTCCGAAGGCTGTCAAGGAAGCTGTTTCCAAGGCTGAAGCTGCCGACCTCAAGAAGAAGCTTGAAGACGCCGGCGCCAAGGTCGACGTTAAGTAATTCGAGATTTCGGTCGGGAGAGGGCGGTTTCGCCCTCTCCCGACCGGCATTTCCTCTGATGCCATTACCCAAAAGCCGATAAAACGGCTTTTGGGTAATGGGGTCTTCATAAGGATGGTCTTGGCCCGCGCTCCCGGCAATCCGGCCGGCGGTTCGGCAGCCAAGACGAGATTGATGATCCCAAGTAGACGGAGCCGCCTGGCCAGTGTGTTCCGTCCGTTGCAGGCCCGGGTGCAAGATTGACAAGGAGCGACGATGGCTCAGACCCTTACCTTTAATGGTCGCAGGCGCGTACGCAAGTTTTTCGGAAAAATTCCTGAAGTCGCGGAGATGCCGAACCTGATCGAGGTTCAAAAGGCATCCTATGATCAGTTCCTCATGGTCGACGAGCCGGAAGGCGGTCGCCCCGACGAGGGACTTAATGCTGTTTTCAAGTCGGTTTTCCCGATCACCGACTTCTCCGGCGCGTCGATGCTGGAATTCGTCTCGTACGAATTCGAGCATCCGAAGTTCGACGTCGACGAATGCCGTCAGCGCGACCTCACCTATGCAGCGCCGCTCAAGGTGACGCTGCGCCTGATCGTGTTCGATATTGATGAGGATACGGGCGCCCGCTCGATCAAGGACATCAAGGAACAGTCGGTCTACATGGGCGACATGCCGCTCATGACCAACAACGGCACCTTTGTCGTCAACGGCACCGAGCGCGTCATCGTTTCGCAGATGCACCGTTCGCCGGGCGTGTTCTTCGACCACGACAAGGGCAAGAGCCATTCGTCGGGCAAGCTGCTGTTTGCGGCCCGCGTGATCCCCTATCGCGGTTCCTGGCTCGACATCGAGTTCGACGCCAAGGACATCGTCTTTGCCCGTATCGACCGCCGCCGCAAGATTCCGGCGACATCGCTGCTGATGGCACTCGGCATGGATGCCGAGGAGATCCTGTCGACCTTCTACACGCAGGCCGCCTATGTGCGTGACGGCGACGGCTGGCGCATTCCCTTCAACCCTGATTCGCTGAAGGGTTCCAAGGCAATCTCCAACATGATCGACGCCGACACCGGCGAAGTCGTGGTGGAGAGCGGCAAGAAGCTGACCCCGCGTCTTCTGCGCCAGTTGACCGAGAAGGGCCTGAAGGCTCTGAAGGCGACCGAAGAAGACCTCTATGGCTGCTATGTCGCCGAAGACGTCGTCAACATGGAAACCGGCGAGATCTTCCTCGAGGCGGGCGACGAGCTCGACGAGAAGAACATTCCGGGCCTGCTCGACGCCGGCATCGACGAACTGCCGATCCTGGGCATCGACCACATCAATGTCGGCGCCTATATCCGCAACACGCTGGCAGCCGACAAGAACGAAAGCCGTCAGGACGCGCTGTTCGACATCTACCGTGTCATGCGTCCGGGTGAGCCGCCGACCATGGATTCGGCCGAAGCGATGTTCAATTCGCTGTTCTTCGACGCCGAGCGCTACGACCTGTCGGCCGTCGGTCGCGTCAAGATGAACATGCGTCTCGACCTCGATGCCGAAGACACCGTCCGCGTCCTGCGCAAGGACGACATCCTGGCCGTGGTCCGGATGCTGGTCGACCTGCGCGACGGCAAGGGCGAGATCGACGACATCGACAACCTCGGCAACCGCCGTGTGCGTTCGGTCGGCGAACTGATGGAGAACCAGTACCGTCTGGGCCTCCTGCGCATGGAACGTGCGATCAAGGAACGCATGTCCTCGATCGAGATCGACACCGTGATGCCGCAGGACCTGATCAACGCGAAGCCGGCAGCCGCCGCGGTTCGCGAGTTCTTCGGTTCCTCGCAGCTGTCGCAGTTCATGGACCAGGTGAACCCGCTTTCGGAGATCACCCACAAGCGTCGTCTCTCGGCGCTTGGCCCGGGTGGTCTGACCCGCGAGCGCGCCGGCTTCGAAGTCCGCGACGTTCACCCGACCCATTACGGCCGTATCTGCCCGATCGAAACGCCTGAAGGCCCGAACATCGGTCTGATCAACTCGCTTGCCACCTTTGCCCGCGTCAACAAGTACGGCTTCATCGAAAGCCCGTACCGCAAGATCGACGACGGCAAGGTCAGCAAGGAAGTGCTGTATCTCTCCGCCATGGAAGAGGCCAAGTACTACATCGCGCAGGCCAATGCCCAGCTCGATGAGGAAGGTCGTTTCGTCGAGGAATTCGTGGTCTCGCGTCATGCCGGCGAAGTGATGCTGGCCCCGCGTGACACCGTCAACCTGATGGACGTTTCGCCCAAGCAGGTGGTCTCGGTTGCGGCCGCGCTCATTCCGTTCCTGGAAAACGACGACGCCAACCGCGCCCTCATGGGCTCGAACATGCAGCGTCAGGCCGTGCCGCTGGTGCGTGCCGAAGCGCCGTTCGTCGGAACCGGCATGGAACCGGTGGTGGCCCGCGACTCCGGTGCTGCGATCGCGGCCCGTCGTGGCGGTGTCGTCGACCAGGTCGATGCGACGCGTATCGTTATCCGTGCGACCGAAGACCTCGATCCGTCGAAGTCGGGTGTCGACATCTACCGTCTGATGAAGTTCCAGCGTTCGAACCAGAACACCTGCATCAACCAGCGCCCGCTGGTCGCCGTCGGTGACATTCTGAACAAGGGTGACATCATCGCCGACGGTCCGTCGACCGATCTCGGTGACCTGGCGCTCGGCCGCAACGCGCTCGTCGCGTTCATGCCGTGGAACGGGTACAACTACGAAGACTCGATCCTGCTGTCCGAGCGTATCGTCTCCGACGACGTCTTCACTTCGATCCATATCGAGGAATTCGAAGTGATGGCCCGCGACACCAAGCTGGGTCCGGAAGAAATCACGCGCGATATTCCGAACGTCTCGGAAGAAGCGCTGAAGAACCTGGACGAAGCCGGTATCGTCTATATCGGTGCCGAAGTGGCACCGGGCGACATCCTGGTCGGCAAGATCACCCCGAAGGGCGAAAGCCCGATGACGCCGGAAGAAAAGCTTCTGCGCGCCATCTTCGGTGAAAAGGCCTCCGACGTGCGCGACACGTCCATGCGCATGCCGCCGGGTACCTTCGGCACGATCGTCGAAGTTCGCGTTTTCAATCGCCACGGCGTTGAAAAGGACGAACGTGCGATGGCGATCGAGCGCGAGGAAATCGAACGTCTCGCCAAGGACCGCGACGACGAACAGGCGATCCTCGACCGTAACGTCTACGGCCGTCTGCTCGACATGTTGCGTGGTCACGTGTCCGTTGCAGGCCCCAAGGGCTTCAAGAAGGGCGCAGAACTGTCCAACAGCGTGATCTCGGAATACCCGCGGTCGCAGTGGTGGATGTTCGCCGTCGAGGACGAGAAGGTCCAGGGCGAAGTCGAAGCGCTTCGCACCCAGTACGACGAATCCAAGTCGCGCCTTGAACAGCGCTTCATGGACAAGGTCGAAAAGGTCCAGCGCGGTGACGAAATGCCTCCGGGCGTGATGAAGATGGTCAAGGTCTTCGTCGCCGTTAAGCGCAAGATCCAGCCGGGCGACAAGATGGCCGGCCGTCACGGCAACAAGGGTGTCGTCTCCCGCATCGTGCCGGTCGAGGACATGCCGTTCCTCGAGGACGGTACGCATGTCGACGTCGTCTTGAACCCGCTCGGCGTGCCGTCGCGCATGAACGTCGGTCAGATCCTCGAAACGCACCTGGCCTGGGCTTGCGCTGGCATGGGCAAGCGGATCGGCGAGATGCTAGAGGAGTACAAGCAGTCGAACGACATCTCGACACTGCGCGGCGAGATCGAGGAGATCTATTCGACGGGGACCAACCCGGAGAATGTCGAGCAGTTCGACGACGAGTCGATCGTCCGCCTGGCCGACGAGGCAAAGCGTGGCGTCTCGATCGCCACGCCGGTCTTCGACGGTGCGCATGAAGCGGACGTGTCCGCCATGCTGCAGCGTGCCGGTCTCAACTCGTCGGGTCAGTCCGTCCTTTACGACGGCCGTACCGGTGAGCCCTTCGACCGCCAGGTGACCGTGGGTTACATGTACATGATCAAGCTCAACCACTTGGTCGATGACAAGATCCACGCCCGTTCGATCGGTCCGTACTCGCTCGTCACCCAGCAGCCGCTCGGTGGTAAGGCGCAGTTCGGTGGCCAGCGCTTCGGCGAAATGGAGGTCTGGGCTCTGGAAGCCTATGGTGCCGCCTACACGCTGCAGGAAATGCTGACCGTGAAGTCGGACGACGTTGCCGGCCGTACCAAGGTCTACGAGGCGATCGTCCGTGGCGACGACACCTTCGAGGCGGGCATTCCCGAGAGCTTCAACGTTCTCGTCAAGGAAATGCGCTCGCTGGGCCTCAGTGTCGAACTCGAGAACTCCAAGCTCGAGAACCAGGGCGACGTGGACCTGCCAGACGCGGCGGAGTGACCATTTGACAAGGCGTGCGCGGCGGCAAGCGGCGCACGCACCCCTCCCGGCCAAAGGCATTGCCTGAGGCTCGGAGAGGAGTTTTGCCGCAATTTGCGGTTAGCTGTCATTCAAGGCTTGGACGAGGCATCCCGGGAATTTGCCCCTGACCAAGCCAAGCGAGGGCGTTTCGCCCCACAAGGAGATAGGCATGAACCAAGAGGTCATGAACCTTTTCAATCCGCAGGTGCCGGCTCAGCACTTCGATTCCATTCGGATCGCGATCGCGAGCCCGGAGAAGATCCTGTCGTGGTCCTACGGCGAGATCAAGAAGCCGGAAACCATCAATTATCGTACCTTCAAGCCGGAGCGCGACGGCCTGTTCTGCGCCCGCATCTTTGGTCCGATCAAGGACTATGAGTGCCTGTGCGGCAAGTACAAGCGCATGAAGTACAAGGGCATCATCTGCGAAAAGTGCGGCGTGGAAGTCACCCTGTCGCGCGTTCGCCGTGAGCGCATGGGCCATATCGAACTCGCGGCGCCCGTTGCCCATATCTGGTTCCTGAAGTCGCTGCCTTCGCGCATCTCGACGCTGCTCGACATGACGCTGAAGGATGTCGAGCGCGTTCTCTACTTCGAGAACTACATCGTGACCGAAGCCGGCCTGACGGCCCTCAAGCAGAACCAGCTTCTGTCTGAGGAAGAGTACATGATGGCCGTCGACGAATACGGCGAGGACCAGTTCACCGCGATGATCGGTGCCGAAGCCATCTACGAGATGCTGGCATCGATGAATCTCGAGAAGATCGCCGGCGAACTGCGCGAGGATCTGGCGACGACCACGTCCGATCTGAAGCAGAAGAAGCTGATGAAGCGTCTGAAGATCGTCGAGAACTTCATGGAATCCGGCAACCGTCCGGAATGGATGATCATGAAGGTCGTGCCGGTGATCCCGCCGGATCTGCGTCCGCTGGTGCCGCTCGACGGCGGCCGTTTCGCGACGTCCGACCTCAACGACCTCTATCGTCGCGTGATCAACCGTAACAACCGTCTGAAGCGCCTGATCGAACTGCGCGCTCCCGGCATCATCATCCGCAACGAAAAGCGCATGCTGCAGGAATCTGTCGATGCGCTGTTCGACAACGGCCGCCGTGGCCGCGTCATCACCGGCGCAAACAAGCGTCCGCTGAAGTCGCTGTCCGACATGCTCAAGGGCAAGCAGGGCCGCTTCCGTCAGAACCTGCTCGGCAAGCGCGTCGACTATTCCGGTCGTTCGGTTATCGTGACGGGTCCGGAACTGAAGCTGCACCAGTGCGGCCTGCCGAAGAAGATGGCGCTCGAACTGTTCAAGCCGTTCATCTACGCCCGTCTCGACGCCAAGGGATATTCCTCGACCGTCAAGCAGGCCAAGAAGCTGGTTGAAAAGGAAAAGCCGGAAGTCTGGGATATCCTCGACGAGGTCATCCGCGAGCATCCGGTGCTGCTGAACCGCGCGCCGACACTGCACCGCCTGGGCATCCAGGCCTTCGAACCGATCCTGGTCGAAGGCAAGGCGATCCAGTTGCATCCGCTCGTCTGCACGGCCTTCAACGCCGACTTTGACGGCGACCAGATGGCCGTTCACGTGCCGCTGTCGCTCGAAGCCCAGCTCGAAGCCCGCGTGCTGATGATGTCGACCAACAACATCCTGCATCCGGCCAATGGTCAGCCGATCATCGTGCCGTCGCAGGATATGGTCCTCGGCCTCTATTACCTGTCGATCATGAACCAGAAGGAACCCGGCGAAGGCATGGTCTTCTCCGACATCGGCGAGCTGCACCACGCGCTCGAGAACAAGGTCGTGACCTTGCACTCGAAGATCCGTGGCCGCTTCAAGACGGTGGACGAAGACGGCAAGCCGGTCTCCGAGATCCATGAGACGACTCCGGGTCGCATGCTCATCGGCGAACTTCTGCCGAAGAACTTCAAGGTGCCTTACGACACCTGCAACCAGGAAATGACCAAGAAGAACATCTCCAAGATGATCGACACGGTCTATCGTCACTGCGGTCAGAAGGACACGGTGATCTTCTGCGACCGGATCATGCAGCTCGGCTTCGGCCATGCCTGCCGCGCCGGCATCTCGTTCGGCAAGGACGACATGGTCATTCCGGACGCCAAGGCGAAGATCGTCGGCGAGACGGAATCGCTGGTCAAGGAATACGAGCAGCAGTACAACGACGGCCTGATCACCCAGGGCGAGAAGTACAACAAGGTTGTCGACGCCTGGGGCAAGGCGACCGAAAAGGTCACGGAAGAAATGATGGCCCGCATTAAGGCCGTCGAATTCGACCCGGAGACCGGTCGCCAGAAGCAGATGAACTCGATCTACATGATGAGCCATTCCGGCGCGCGTGGTTCGGTGAACCAGATGCGTCAGCTGGGCGGCATGCGCGGCCTTATGGCCAAGCCGTCGGGTGAAATCATCGAGACGCCGATCATCTCGAACTTCAAGGAAGGCCTGACCGTCAACGAGTACTTCAACTCGACCCACGGTGCCCGTAAGGGTCTGGCAGACACCGCCCTGAAGACCGCGAACTCGGGTTACCTGACCCGTCGTCTGGTGGACGTTGCGCAGGATTGCATCGTCAACATGGTCGATTGCGGCACCGAGACAGGCCTCACCATGACCGCCATCGTCGATGCCGGTCAGGTGGTTGCCTCCATCGGCGTGCGCGTCCTCGGCCGTACGGCCCTGGATGACATCGATCATCCGGTCACCGGCGAGCGTATCGTCGATGCCGGCAAGATGATCCTCGAGCCCGATGTCATCGAGATCGAAAAGGCCGGTATCCAGTCGATCCGCATCCGCTCGGCGCTGACCTGCGAAGTCCAGACGGGCGTCTGCTCGGTCTGCTACGGTCGTGACCTTGCCCGCGGTACCCCTGTCAACCAGGGCGAAGCGGTCGGCGTCATCGCCGCACAGTCGATCGGCGAGCCGGGCACGCAGCTTACCATGCGTACCTTCCACCTTGGCGGTACGGCAAACGTGGTCGACAGCTCGTTCCTGGAAGCGTCCTATGAGGGCACGATCCAGATCAAGAACCGCAACATGCTGCGCAACTCCGACGGCGTTCTCGTCGCCATGGGCCGTACGCTGTCGGTGACGATCCTGGACGAACGTGGCGTGGAACGGTCCTCGCAGCGCGTCGCCTACGGCTCCAAGCTGTTTGTCGACGACGGCGACAAGGTCAAGCGCGGCCAGCGTCTCGCCGAGTGGGACCCCTATACCCGCCCTGTGATGACGGATGTGGCCGGTACGGTCGAGTTCGAAGACGTTGTCGACGGCCTCTCCGTTCTGGAAGCGACCGACGAGTCGACCGGTATCACCAAGCGTCAGGTCATCGACTGGCGTTCGACGCCGCGCGGCTCCGATCTGAAGCCGGCGATCGTCATCAAGGACGCCAATGGTGAAGTGATGAAGATGGCACGCGGTGGCGATGCCCGCTTCCTGCTCTCGGTCGACGCCATTCTGTCGGTCGAGCCTGGTCAGAAGGTTTCCCAGGCTGACGTGCTTGCACGTTCGCCGCTGGAAAGCGCCAAGACCAAGGACATCACCGGTGGTCTGCCGCGCGTGGCCGAACTGTTCGAAGCGCGTCGTCCGAAGGATCACGCCGTCATCGCTGAGATCGACGGTACGATCCGCATGGGCCGCGACTACAAGAACAAGCGTCGCGTCATCATCGAGCCGGCGGAAGACGGTGTCGAACAGGTCGAATACCTGATCCCGAAGGGCAAGCCCTTCCACCTTCAGGAAGGCGACTATATCGAAAAGGGTGACTACATCCTCGACGGTAACCCGGCACCGCACGACATCCTGGCGATCAAGGGCGTGGAAGCCCTGGCGTCCTACCTCGTCAACGAGATCCAGGAAGTCTACCGTCTGCAGGGCGTTGTGATCAACGACAAGCACATCGAGGTGATCGTTCGCCAGATGCTGCAGAAGGTCGAGATCACCGATGCGGGTGACAGCACCTACATCGTCGGCGACAATGTCGACCGGATCGAACTGGATGACCTGAACGTGGCACTGGTGGAACAGGGCAAGAAGCCGGCCGAAGGCCTGCCGGTCCTGCTCGGCATCACCAAGGCCTCGCTGCAGACGCCGTCCTTCATCTCGGCTGCTTCCTTCCAGGAAACGACCAAGGTGCTGACCGAAGCTGCGATTGCCGGCAAGACCGACACGCTGCAGGGTCTGAAGGAAAACGTCATCGTCGGCCGTCTGATCCCGGCCGGTACCGGCGGGACCATGACGCAGATCCGCCGCATCGCCACCTCGCGCGACGACCTCATCCTCGAGGAGCGCAAGAGCGGTTCGGGCTCGGAGGTTGCGACCCCGATGCTGCAGGATCTGGCCGCCAGCGAACAGTCGGTCGCAGGCGAATAATATCGGAGTGCCTGCGGGCTATCGCAGGCAGCGCCTCTGACATGCAAAAGGCGTCCGGTCACCCGGGCGCCTTTTTGCCGTTTGGTGCGCTGATGAGTGCGCGGATGCCGAGGCGCAGCCGGGACGCCGTGCTGGACGCGTCCCGGACATGCCCCGCTGCCATCCTGACGCGGTGAAGGCTACCGCGGGCAGGGGCGCGTCTGGCGCGCCGTTAAACGACAATGGCCGCCGGGGTTACCGACGGCCATGGCGCGCATGTTCGGATGGCGTGGGGCTGCCGGTGCGTCAGCCGAAGCGGATGATCGCCACTTCGCCCTCGAGTGCGCCCTGATAGGCGGAGGCGTGCGGCTCTTCATCGGGCATTTCGGTGACCATGCCGATCTGGTCCAGATCGGCCTCCAGGAAGCCTTCCTCCGACAGCGCATTCAGGGTCGCGCGCACGGCCGAGTCGTCGTCGGGTGCTGCGACCATCACATGCAGGTCGATGCCTTCGCCGCCCTCGACCTCATAGGCCTTGGCAATGACGATGAAGACCATGGGCGAATCGGTGGCGTTGTCATTGTCAGGGTTATTGATCATGGTGCCGGGAAGCCTTATTGAGGGAGAGATATCGGCCGGCGCGTTCGAAATCAGCGCCGGCAAGTGGTGTCGGGCAGGGCGTCTGCGCGATTCTAGCGCAATATAGGGACAATCCCAACCGTTGACAGGGGAGGGGTGTTCCCAGGCGGCAAAAGTCCCGGACTTTCGGGCCGCAAGGCCTCTGTCGGGGGCAATAATTTGTCATTCACCCTTGACGGCTGGTGGTGAAAACAGTAGTACGCCCGCCATCAGAGCCAATGTGAGGCACGCTATTCGGGACGCCACGTCCTGGAGTTTTCCTCAAACAAGGTTCTTTACGTCCGTTGACGACACGAAAGCTGCACGCATGACGCGCCCCGGCGCGTCCTCTGTCTTTTGTGGTCCATCCGCAACGAAAAAGCGGATCGGGCCACATTTTGCGCATGATAGTGCGGTGTTGCGTTTGTCGAAGGCGGGCATTAGGGGCCCGAAAGGGCTGAGAGCAAGACATCAAAGGGATGGTTATATGCCCACAGTAAACCAGCTTATCCGCAAGCCGCGTCAGGCACAGGTAAAGCGCAACAAGGTTCCTGCGCTGCAGGAAAATCCGCAGAAGCGTGGTGTTTGCACCCGCGTCTACACAACGACCCCGAAGAAGCCGAACTCGGCTCTGCGTAAGGTTGCCAAGATCCGTCTGACCAATGGCTTCGAAGTCATCGGCTACATTCCGGGTGAAGGCCACAACCTGCAGGAACACTCCGTGGTGATGATCCGCGGCGGCCGCGTCAAGGACTTGCCGGGCGTTCGCTACCACATCATCCGCGGTGTCCTCGATACCCAGGGTGTCAAGAACCGTAAGCAGCGCCGTTCGAAGTATGGTGCAAAGCGTCCGAAGTAAGCTTCGGTCGATCCCGACACAATCCGGGCGCTGCGCGAGGTTCTCCGCGTGATAAAGCGCCATCAACATCATTGAAGAGACGAAAAATATGTCCCGTCGCCATAAAGCAGAAAAGCGTGAGATCAACCCGGATCCGAAGTTCGGTGACCTGGTCGTGACCAAGTTCATGAATGCCATCATGTTGCATGGCAAGAAGTCGGTTGCCGAAACCATCGTTTACGGTGCGTTCGATACCGTCCAGGATAAGACCAAGCAGGAGCCGGTAACGATCTTTCACCAGGCACTGGACAATGTTGCACCGCACGTCGAGGTCCGCTCTCGCCGCGTCGGTGGTGCAACGTATCAGGTGCCGGTCGACGTCCGTCCGGAGCGCCGTCAGGCCCTCGCCATCCGCTGGCTGATCGCCGCTGCGCGCAAGCGCAACGAAACCACCATGGTCGATCGCCTGTCGGGCGAACTGATGGATGCTGCCAACAACCGTGGCTCCGCCGTCAAGAAGCGTGAAGACACGCACAAGATGGCAGACGCGAACCGCGCCTTCTCGCATTACCGCTGGTAATCCAACGATCGTCTACTGAAAGGCAGTCCGTTATGGCTCGCGAATATAAAATCGAAGACTACCGTAACTTCGGTATCATGGCGCACATCGACGCCGGCAAGACAACGACGACCGAGCGTATTCTCTATTACACCGGCAAGTCGCACAAGATCGGCGAAGTTCATGACGGCGCAGCCACCATGGACTGGATGGAGCAGGAGCAGGAGCGTGGCATCACGATCACGTCCGCTGCCACCACGACCTTCTGGAAGGGTCGCGACGGCAAGATGCGCCGCTTCAACATCATCGACACCCCCGGCCACGTCGACTTCACCATTGAAGTCGAGCGTTCGCTGCGCGTGCTCGACGGTGCGATCGCGCTTCTCGACGCAAACGCCGGTGTAGAGCCGCAGACGGAAACCGTCTGGCGTCAGGCCGAGAAGTACAACGTCCCGCGGATGATCTTCTGCAACAAGATGGACAAGACCGGTGCGGACTTCTACCGCTCGGTCGAGATGATCAAGACCCGCCTGGGTGCCACGGCTGTTGTCATGCAGCTGCCGATCGGCGCCGAGACCGAGTTCAAGGGCGTCATCGACCTGATCGAAATGAACGCCCTGATCTGGCAGGACGAGTCGCTGGGCGCTGCCTGGGACGTCGTCGAGATCCCGGCCGACATGAAGGAAAAGGCGGAAGAGTACCGCGAAAAGCTGATCGAGACGGTTGTCGAGATCGACGAAGCGGCCATGGAAGCCTATCTCGAAGGCGAAATGCCTGATAACGACAAGATCCGCGAACTCGTTCGTCGCGGCACGATCGACGTGAAGTTCCATCCGATGTTCTGCGGCACCGCCTTCAAGAACAAGGGTGTTCAGCCGCTGCTCGACGCGGTTGTCGACTTCCTGCCTTCGCCGATCGACATCGACGGCATCAAGGGCATCGACGTGAAGACCGAGGAGGACATTGTTCGTCACGCCGACGACAACGAGCCGCTCGCGATGCTTGCGTTCAAGATCATGAACGACCCCTTCGTCGGTTCGCTCACCTTCGCCCGCGTCTATTCCGGCAAGCTCGAAAAGGGTCAGTCGGTCATGAACACGGTCAAGGAAAAGCGCGAGCGCGTCGGCCGCATGCTGCAGATGCATTCCAACAGCCGTGAAGACATCGAAGAAGCCTTTGCCGGCGACATCGTTGCGCTCGCCGGCCTGAAGGAAACCACGACGGGCGACACGCTCTGCGATCCGCTGAAGCCGGTTATCCTGGAACGCATGGAATTCCCCGAGCCGGTCATCCAGATCGCCATCGAGCCGAAGACCAAGGGCGACCAGGAAAAGATGGGCCTCGCGCTCAACCGCCTGGCGGCTGAAGATCCGTCCTTCCGCGTGAAGACTGACCACGAATCCGGTCAGACGATCATCGCCGGCATGGGCGAGCTTCACCTCGACATTCTCGTCGACCGCATGAAGCGTGAGTTCAAGGTTGAAGCGACCGTCGGCGCGCCGCAGGTTGCCTACCGTGAAACCATCACGAAGCAGCACGAAGAAGACTACACGCACAAGAAGCAGTCCGGTGGTACCGGCCAGTTCGCGCGCGTCAAGATCGTCTTCGAACCGAACCCGGATGGCGAAGATTTCGTCTTCGAATCCAAGATCGTCGGCGGCTCTGTTCCGAAGGAATATATCCCGGGCGTTCAGAAGGGTATCGAAAGCGTTCTGTCTTCCGGCCCGCTGGCAGGCTTCCCGATGCTGGGCGTCAAGGCGACGCTCATCGACGGTGCCTTCCACGACGTCGACTCCTCGGTCCTGGCGTTCGAAATCGCCTCGCGTGCCTGCTTCCGTGAAGCAGCCCGTCAGGCCGGTGCCCAGCTGCTCGAGCCGATGATGAAGGTCGAAGTGGTAACGCCGGAAGATTACGTCGGTGACGTGATCGGCGACCTGAACTCGCGTCGTGGCCAGATCCAGGGCCAGGAAAGCCGCGGTGTGGCCGTTGTCATCAACGCCCATGTGCCGCTGGCCAACATGTTCAAGTACGTCGACAACCTGCGCTCCATGAGCCAGGGCCGCGCACAGTACTCGATGGTCTTCGACCATTATGCACCGGTGCCGTCGAACGTCGCACAGGAAATCCAGGCAAAGTATTCCGGTCAGAAGTGACCGGAATACCCTCGCAATCCAAATGATAAGAATTCTCCCCCAGGGAGTGAGAGAACGGAGAGCCAAGTTATGGCAAAGAGCAAATTCGAGCGTAACAAGCCGCACGTAAACATCGGTACGATCGGCCACGTTGACCACGGCAAGACGTCGCTGACGGCAGCGATCACGAAGTATTTCGGCGACTACCGCGCCTACGACCAGATCGATGCGGCGCCGGAAGAAAAGGCCCGCGGGATCACCATCTCGACGGCGCACGTGGAATACGAGACGGAAGCGCGTCACTACGCCCACGTCGACTGCCCCGGCCACGCCGACTACGTCAAGAACATGATCACCGGTGCTGCCCAGATGGACGGCGCGATCCTGGTCTGCTCGGCTGCCGACGGCCCGATGCCGCAGACCCGCGAGCACATCCTGCTCGCCCGTCAGGTTGGCGTTCCGGCGATCGTCGTGTTCCTGAACAAGGTCGACCAGGTCGACGACGAAGAGCTGCTGGAGCTCGTCGAGCTGGAAGTGCGCGAACTTCTGTCGTCCTACGACTTCCCGGGCGACGACATTCCGGTGGTCAAGGGTTCGGCGCTTGCCGCTCTTGAAGATTCCAACAAGAAGATCGGCGAAGACGCCGTTCGCGAACTGATGGCGGCTGTCGACGCCTACATCCCGACGCCTGAGCGTCCGATCGACCAGCCGTTCCTGATGCCGATCGAAGACGTGTTCTCGATCTCGGGTCGTGGTACGGTCGTGACCGGTCGCGTCGAGCGCGGCATCGTCAAGGTTGGTGAAGAAGTCGAGATCGTCGGCATCAAGGACACCTCCAAGACGACGGTTACCGGCGTTGAAATGTTCCGCAAGCTGCTCGATCAGGGCCAGGCCGGCGACAACATCGGCGCCCTGGTCCGCGGTGTGGACCGTAACGGCGTCGAGCGTGGCCAGATCCTGTGCAAGCCGGGTTCGGTCAAGCCGCACAAGAAGTTCATGGCAGAAGCCTACATCCTGACGAAGGAAGAGGGTGGCCGTCACACGCCGTTCTTCACCAACTATCGTCCGCAGTTCTACTTCCGCACGACGGACGTGACCGGTATCGTGTCGCTTCCGGAAGGCACGGAAATGGTGATGCCGGGCGACAACGTCACGGTTCAGGTCGAGCTGATCGTTCCGATCGCGATGGAAGAAAAGCTGCGCTTCGCGATCCGCGAAGGCGGCCGCACCGTCGGCGCCGGCATCGTCGCCTCGATCATCGAGTAAGGATTACGGGCGTCGGCGGCCTTTGCTGCCGACGCCTTTTCGCTGATCGGAGGGTGCCGTGGCGCCAATCGATCGCGACACGGTCTGCCTCTTGCTCCATCTGCGAGTAATCGGGTTGACGAATGGCCGGGGACAGGCTATGTCGCCGCCCATGGAAAGAGTCGGGCGGTGATTTGCCGCCCTCTCTTGTTCTGCAAATTTATCGGCCCGCGCGCCGGACAATGGCAGGCATCCTTACCTATTAAGTGACAGGGACATCTTTTCGGGTGTCCCTGTGATTTTTGAAAATTAGGGGCCGGCCGTAATTGGTAATTCACTGTCTCTGCGCATGCGGGACGCAAGAAGAACGAATAGGACAAGTCGAATGAACGGCCAGAATATCCGCATCCGCCTCAAAGCGTTTGATCACCGGGTTCTCGATGCCTCTACTCGGGAGATCGTCTCGACCGCCAAGCGCACCGGCGCTAGCGTTCGTGGACCTGTTCCGCTCCCCACCCGCATTGAAAAATTTACCGTTAACCGTTCGCCGCACGTCGACAAGAAGAGCCGCGAACAGTTCGAGATGCGCACCCATAAGCGCCTGCTCGACATTGTTGATCCGACCCCCCAGACCGTGGACGCGCTAATGAAGCTCGACCTGGCGGCTGGCGTCGACGTCGAGATCAAGCTCTAAGGAATTCCGGCGAGAGCCGAAATAACAAGGAAGGTACGTGGCAAGACCTGCCAACGGCTTCTTAAAACGGGAAACCGGATGGTTCGGAAGGGCCTGATCGGAATCCTTAAACAAAGAGGTAAAGGACGGACATATTCAGTCCTGTCCCCGACTCTCAAGAGGAATGAACCATGCGTTCAGGTGTGATTGCACAGAAAGTAGGGATGACCCGCGTCTACAACGACGCCGGTGAGCATGTCCCGGTAACGGTTCTGCGGGTCGACGGCTGCCAGGTCGTGTCGCAGCGGACTGTCGAGAAGAACGGCTACACGGCCGTACAGCTCGGCGCTGGCCAGGCCAAGGTGAAGAACACGACGAAGGGCCTTCGCGGTCACTTCGCCGCCGCAAGCGTTGAGCCCAAGGCCAAGCTCGTCGAGTTTCGTGTCACCGAAGACAACATGATCGACGTCGGCGCCCAGGTCGTGCCGAGCCATTTCGAAGCCGGCCAGCTGGTCGACGTCACTGGCACCACGGTCGGTAAGGGTTTTGCCGGTGCGATGAAGCGCCATAACTTCGGCGGCCTCCGCGCCACGCACGGCGTGTCCGTATCGCACCGTTCGCACGGTTCGACCGGTTCCAACCAGGATCCGGGCAAGGTTTGGAAGGGCAAGCGCATGGCTGGTCACATGGGCCAGACGCGCGTCACCACCCAGAACCTCGAAGTCGTATCCACCGATGATGATCGCGGTTTGATCCTGGTCAAGGGCGCAGTTCCCGGTTCCAAGGGAACCTGGATCGTCGTTCGCGATGCCATCAAGTCGGCATCGAAGTAAGGGAGCCAAACCAATGGAATTGAACGTCAAGACCCTCGAGGGCAAAGACGCCGGCAAGGTTTCCCTGTCGGATGCGATTTTCGGCCTCGATCCGCGCGAAGACATCATTGCTCGCGTCGTTCGCTGGCAGCTCGCCAAGAAGCGCGCTGGCGGCCACAAGACCAAGACCCGTTCGGAAGTTTCCCGCACCGGTGCGAAGATGTACAAGCAGAAGGGTACGGGCCGCGCTCGTCACCATTCGGCACGTGCACCGCAGTTCCGTGGCGGTGGCCGAGCCCACGGTCCCGTTGTTCGCAGCCACGAGCATGACCTTCCCAAGAAGGTTCGCGCGCTGGCTCTGCGTCACGCTTTGTCTGCCAAGCTGAAGTCGGAAGACCTGATCATCGTCGATCAGCTCGTTTCGGCCGATGCCAAGACCAAGGCGCTGGTTGGCACCTTCGCTACGCTCGGTCTCACCAATGTGCTCGTCATCGACGGCGCGGAGATCGACAGCAACTTCAAGCTCGCAGCCGCAAACATCCCGAATGTCGATGTTCTGCCGGTTCAGGGCATCAATGTTTATGACATCCTGCGCCGCGGCAAGCTCGTCCTCTCCAAGGCGGCAGTTGAAGCTCTGGAGGAGCGGTTCAAATGACTGATCTTCGCCACTACGATGTGATTGTCTCGCCGGCAATCACCGAAAAGTCGACGCTGGTCTCCGAATACAACCAGGTCGTCTTCAACGTCGCCAAAGACGCTTCCAAGCCGGAAATCAAGGCTGCCGTCGAAGCTCTCTTCGGCGTCAAGGTCAAGGCCGTGAACACGCTCGTCCGCAAGGGCAAGACCAAGCGTTTCCGCGGCTTCAGCGGCAAGCAGAAGGACGTCAAGAAGGCGGTCATCACGCTTGTTGACGGCCAGTCGATCGACGTATCGACGGGCATCTGAGCGAGGGAAGAAGAACAATGGCATTGAAAAGCTTTAACCCGATCACGCCGAGCCAGCGTCAGCTGGTCATCGTCGATCGCTCGAGCCTCTACAAGGGCAAGCCGGTCAAGACCCTGACCGAGGGCCTGAGCAAGAAGGGTGGTCGCAACAACCTGGGCCGCATCACCGTGCGTTTCGTCGGTGGTGGCCACAAGCGCACCTATCGTCTGGTGGACTTCAAGCGTCGCAAGTTCGACGTCGAAGGCACGGTCGAGCGTCTGGAATACGACCCCAACCGCACCGCCTTCATCGCCCTCATCAAGTATGATGACGGTGAGCTTGCCTACATCCTGGCGCCGCAGCGCCTGGCTGTCGGCGACAAGGTCATCGCCTCCGACAAGGCCGTCGACGTCAAGCCTGGCAACGCCATGCCGCTGCAGTCGATCCCGGTCGGTTCGATCGTCCACAACGTCGAAATGAAGCCGGGCAAGGGCGGCCAGATGGCCCGTTCCGCCGGGACTTACGTTCAGCTGGTCGGCCGCGATGCCGGCATGGCAATCCTTCGCCTGACGTCGGGCGAGCAGCGCCTCGTTCCGGGTTCCTGCCTGGCCACCATTGGCGCCGTGTCCAACTCGGACCACGGCAACACCAATGACGGCAAGGCCGGTCGTACCCGCTGGCGCGGCAAGCGTCCGCATGTTCGCGGCGTCGTCATGAACCCGGTCGACCACCCGCATGGTGGTGGTGAAGGCCGCACCTCCGGTGGTCGCCACCCGGTGACCCCATGGGGCAAGCCCACCAAGGGCAAGCGCACTCGTACGAACAAGTCGACCGACAAGTTCATCATGCGCTCGCGCCACCAGAAGAAGAAGTAAGAGAGGTAGTCAGAAATGGCTCGTTCAGTATGGAAAGGCCCCTTCGTCGACGGCTATCTTCTCAAGAAGGCTGAGAAGGTCCGCGCCGGTGGCCGCAATGAAGTCATCAAGATGTGGAGCCGCCGCTCCACCATCCTGCCGCAGTTCGTAGGTCTCACCTTTGGTGTCTACAACGGCAGCAAGCATGTTCCGGTCAATGTCAACGAAGACATGGTCGGTCACAAGTTCGGTGAATTCGCTCCGTCGCGGACCTATTACGGTCATGGCGCGGACAAGAAAGCGAAGAGGAAGTAACGATGGGTAAGGCAAAAGCCGAACGCCGGCTGAAGGATAACGAGGCGCAGGCCATTGCGCGCACGATCCGCGTCAGCCCTCAGAAGCTGAACCTGGTTGCCGCGCTGATCCGCGGCAAGAAGGTCGAGCGTGCACTGGCCGACCTGGAATTCTCGCGCAAGCGGATTGCAGGCACGGTCCGCAAGACCCTCGAATCGGCTATCGCGAACGCCGAGAACAACCATGATCTCGACGTCGACCAGCTGGTCGTCGCCGAGGCCTATGTTGGCAAGTCGATCACGATGAAGCGCTTTCATGCCCGTGGTCGCGGTCGCGCCTCGCGTGTCGAAAAGCCGTTCTCGCATCTGACGATCGTCGTGCGCGAAGTCGAGGAAAAAGGGGAGGCCGCATAATGGGTCAGAAAATCAATCCGATCGGTTTTCGCCTCGGCATCAACCGTACCTGGGACAGCCGCTGGTTCGCCGACAACGCCGAATACGGCCAGCTGCTTCATGAAGACCTGAAGATCCGCAAGTATCTTCACAAGGAACTGAAGCAGGCCGGTATCGCCAAGGTCGTCATCGAGCGCCCGCACAAGAAGTGCCGCGTCACGATCCACTCGGCTCGCCCGGGTCTGATCATCGGCAAGAAGGGTGCGGACATCGAGAAGCTGCGTCGCAAGCTTTCCGAGATGACCAATTCCGAAACGCACCTCAACATCGTTGAAGTGCGCAAGCCGGAAGTCGACGCAACGCTGGTCGCGCAGTCGATCGCCCAGCAGCTCGAGCGTCGTATTGCCTTCCGTCGTGCCATGAAGCGTTCCGTTCAGTCGGCAATGCGTCTGGGTGCAGAAGGCATTCGTATCACCTGTGCGGGTCGTCTCGGCGGTGCCGAAATTGCCCGTACCGAATGGTACCGTGAAGGCCGCGTGCCGTTGCACACGCTGCGCGCCGACATCGACTACGGTACAGCCGAAGCCGAAACCGCTTACGGCATCTGCGGCATCAAGGTCTGGATCTTCAAGGGCGAAATCCTCGAACACGATCCGATGGCCTCCGAGCGCCGTGCACTCGAAGGCGATTCGCAGGGACCGTCGAGCCGTGACCGTGGTGGCGATCGTCGCCGCGACAACGCTTGATTTACGCTGGCGAAAGATAATCGGAGAACTAGAAAATGTTGCAGCCAAAGCGTACAAAATACCGCAAGCAATTCAAGGGCCGCATCAAGGGTGTTGCCAAGGGCGGTTTTGATCTGGCGTTCGGTGAATTCGGACTGAAGTCCCAGGAGCCGAACCGCGTCAACGCACGCGAGATCGAAGCAGCCCGTCGTGCCATCACGCGTCACATGAAGCGTGCAGGCCGTGTGTGGATCCGCATCTTCCCCGACACTCCGGTCACGGCAAAGCCGACCGAAGTGCGTATGGGTAAGGGCAAGGGTTCGGTTGAATACTGGGCAGCTCGTGTGAAGCCCGGTCGTATGATGTTCGAGATCGACGGCGTTTCTGAGGAAATCGCTCGCGAGGCTCTGCGCCTCGGTGCTGCCAAGCTCTCGGTCAAGACGCGCTTCGTACAGCGCATCGCAGAGTAAGGATCAAGCCCATGAAAGCCGCAGACGTCCGCGCCATGAGCGCCGATCAGTTGAAAGAAAAGCTTGGCGACCTGAAGAAGGAGCAGTTTAACCTGCGCTTTCAGAAGGCCACCGGGCAGCTCGAAAAGTCATCGCGCATCGACGAGGTCCGCAAGGATATCGCCCGCGTGAAAACCATTGCCCGCCAGAAGGCGGCAGAAGCCAAGGCCTAAAGGAAGAATAATATGCCGAAACGCATTCTGCAGGGCGTCGTCGTCAGCGACCAGAACGAAAAGACTGTCGTGGTCCGGGTTGAGCGTCGATTCGCGCACCCGCTGCTTCAGAAGACCGTTCGCCGGTCCAAGAAGTACAAGGCTCACGACGAGACCAACCAGTACAAGGTCGGTGATGTGGTTTCCATTGAGGAATGCGCACCGATCTCCAAGGACAAGCGCTGGACGGTTGTAGCCGCCCACGCCTGATTTCAGCCTTTTTCGGCCTGGGCACTTGCATCAGGCCGAAAAAGCTGTATGAAGCGCCTCACTGGCGCATGAACGCTCCGACGAGAGCGTTCTTTTGCTTTAAGCGCAGGGAAGGTCCCTTTTCCGGGAAACCACCTTGGCAAGATCCTACCCGCGCGACGAAAATCTGAATATTGCAATGCCGGTATAGGGGGCGTTTGCCCAACCGTGCCGGTACAACAAGAAGGCGACCTGACATGATTCAGATGCAGACAAACCTCGACGTTGCCGATAATTCCGGCGCGCGTCGTGTCATGTGCATCAAGGTGCTGGGCGGCTCCAAGCGTAAATACGCTTCGATCGGCGACGTGATCGTCGTTTCGGTCAAGGAAGCTATCCCGCGCGGCCGCGTGAAGAAGGGTGACGTGATGAAGGCGGTTGTCGTGCGCACCGCCAAGGACATCCGTCGTCCCGATGGCAGCGTCATCCGCTTCGATAATAACGCAGCCGTTCTTATCGATAACAAGAAAGAGCCGATCGGCACCCGTATCTTCGGACCGGTTCCGCGCGAACTTCGCGCCAAGAACCACATGAAGATCATCTCCCTGGCTCCGGAAGTACTGTAAAGGGACGGATTAGCGATGCAAAAGATTCGTAAAGGCGACAAGGTCGTCATTCTCGCCGGCAAGGACAAGGGTCGTTCCGGTGAAGTTCTCCGGGTCATGCCGAAGGACGATCGTGCGGTAGTTGAGGGCATCAACGTGGTCAAGCGTCACCAGCGCCAGACCCAGTCCAGCGAAGCCGGTATCATCAACAAGGAAGCCCCCGTGCACCTGTCGAACCTGGCAGTTGTCGACAAGGACGGCAAGCCGACCCGCGTCGGCTTCAAGGTCGTTGACGGCAAGAAGGTGCGTGTGGCCAAGCGTTCGGGAGAAGTGATCGATGGCTGAGGCAAAGTACGAACCGCGTCTCAAGGCGGAATACGTCTCCCGCATCCGCAAGGCGATGCAGGAGAAGTTCTCCTACACCAACGAGATGCAGATCCCGCGTCTGGAAAAGATCGTGATCAACATGGGCGTCGGCGAAGCGACAGCTGACTCGAAGAAGCCCACGGTTGCTGCAAACGATCTTGCGGCGATTTCCGGTCAGAAGCCGGTCATCACCCATGCGCGCAATTCGATCGCTGGCTTCAAGGTCCGCGAAGGCATGCCGATCGGCGCGAAGGTCACCCTGCGTGGCGCCCGCATGTATGAATTCATGGACCGCCTGGTCAACATCGCGCTGCCGCGCGTTCGCGACTTCCGGGGCCTCAACCCGAAGAGCTTTGACGGCCGTGGCAACTTCGCCATGGGCATCAAGGAACACATCGTGTTCCCGGAGATCAACTACGACAAGGTTGATCAGATGTGGGGCATGGACATCATCGTTTGCACGACGGCCACCAAGGACGACGAAGCTCGGGCTCTGCTTACAGAGTTCAACTTCCCGTTCCGTCAGTAACCGTAACGACGAGCGTAGAAGAGGAACTTCGATATGGCGAAAGTAAGCGCAGTCGAAAAGAATAACCGTCGCCGCAAGATCGTCGCCAACCACGCTTCCAAGCGTGCGGCACTCAAGGCGATCATCATGAACCAGTCCCTTCCGATCGAAGAGCGGTTCAAGGCAACCCTGAAGCTGGCAGAACTGCCGCGTGATGGCTCCAAGACCCGGGTTCGCAACCGTTGCCTGGTCACCGGTCGCCCGCGTGCATTTTATCGCAAGCTCGGCATGTCGCGTATCGCGCTGCGCGAGCTTGGCAACACGGGCAAGGTTCCCGGCGTTGTTAAGTCGAGCTGGTAAGGAGACGGGCACATGACGATGACAGATCCGTTGGGCGATATGCTCACCCGTATCCGCAATGGCGTAAGCCGCCGCAAGTCGAGCGTTTCGACGCCGGCGTCCAAGCTGCGGGCGCACGTTCTCGACGTGCTCACCTCCGAGGGCTACATCCGTGGCTATTCGGAAGTGACCTTCGATAACGGCAGGTCCGAGTTGCAGATCGAACTGAAATACTACGAAGGTGATTCGGTGATCCGCAAGATCGGCCGCGTCTCCAAGCCGGGCCGCCGAGTCTATGTCTCGGTCAAGTCCATTCCGCAGGTCGCGAACGGCCTCGGCATCACCATCCTTTCGACTCCGAAGGGTGTGATGGCCGATCACCAGGCTCGCGAACAGAACGTTGGTGGTGAGGTTCTCTGCTCGGTCTTCTAAGACCCAAAGCAGACAATCTCCGAACACGAAACAGACAGGATTGAACTATGTCTCGTATCGGTAAGAAGCCCGTTCAGGTTCCAGCAGGTGTCACGGCCACGATCGATGGTCAGAAGATCACTGCCAAGGGCCCGAAGGGCGAACTGTTCTTCGTCGCGAACGACGAAGTTTCGGTCAAGCTGGAAGACAACGCTGTTGTCGTCCAGCCGGTCACCCCGTCCAAGGACGCTCGTTCTAAGTGGGGCATGTCCCGCACGATGATCGAGAACATCTTCACGGGTGTTAAGGACGGCTTCGAGCGCAAGCTCGAAATCAACGGCGTTGGTTACCGCGCATCGTTGCAGGGCAAGAACCTGCAGCTGGCGCTCGGCTTCAGCCACGACGTTGTCTATGAGCCGCCGCAGGGCATCACCATTGCCGTGCCGAAGCCGACGGAAATCGTCGTCACCGGCATCGACAAGCAGGTTGTCGGCCAGGTCGCCTCCGAGATCCGCAAATATCGCGGTCCCGAGCCTTACAAGGGCAAGGGCGTCAAGTATGCCGAAGAGCGGATCGTCCGCAAAGAAGGCAAGAAGAAGTAAGGAACGCGCGAAATGGCAAGCAGAAAAGAAGCCCTTGTTCGTCGTGCGAACCGCGTACGACGTCAGATCAAAGCGGTGGCCAATGGCCGTCCGCGTCTGTCGGTACATCGCTCGTCGAAGAACATCTACGCCCAAGTCATCGACGATGTTGCCGGCAAGACCCTTGCCGCGGCATCGACCCTCGATGGCGGCCTGAAGTCCTCGCTGAAGACCGGCGCCGACACAGCTGCAGCTGCAGCCGTCGGCAAGCTGGTCGCAGAACGGGCGACCAAGGCAGGCGTCAAGGAAGTCGTCTTCGACCGTGGCGCCTTCATCTTCCACGGCCGCATCAAGGCCCTGGCAGATGCAGCCCGCGAAGGCGGTCTGTCGTTCTGATCTGAGAATTCCCGTCCGGGGCCTTGCGTCCCGGACGGTTTTCCGGCATGAGCCGGACCCGTAAGACAGGCGTCGCCTCCTCGAACTTCTGATGGAAGGGGCAGGGGGCTTGCCTTTTTTGTAATCTGCCGATTGCACCCGGAAAAGAAAAAGGAAGAGGACAATGGCACAAGATAGACGTGGTTCGCGGGACGACCGCCAGAACCGTGACGAGCGCGACAGCGAATTCGTCGACAAGCTGGTTGCGATCAATCGCGTCGCCAAGGTGGTGAAGGGCGGCCGTCGTTTCGGCTTTGCAGCTCTCGTCGTCGTTGGTGACCAGAAGGGCAAGGTCGGTTTCGGCCATGGCAAGGCACGCGAAGTGCCGGAAGCGATCCGCAAGGCAACCGAAGCTGCCAAGCGCGACATGATCTTCGTACCGCTGCGTGACGGCCGTACGCTGCACCATGACGTCAACGGCCGCCACGGCGCCGGCAAGGTTCTGCTGCGTGCCGCCAAGGCCGGTACCGGTATCATCGCCGGTGGTCCGATGCGCGCCGTGTTCGAAACGCTCGGCGTCAACGACGTCGTTGCCAAGTCGACCGGTTCGTCCAACCCGTACAACATGGTTCGCGCCACTTTCGACGCCCTGAAGCATCAGGTGCATCCGAAGGATGTCGCCGCTCAGCGCGGTCTGAAATACGCTACGCTGCAGTCGCGTCGGGCGTCGGCCGGCGTTGCCTCTGAAGAATAAGGAGAGCATCGATGGCTAAGAAGTCCGAATCCAAGACGATCACGGTCGAGCAGACCGGTTCGCCCATTCGCCGCCCGGCAAAGCAGCGCGCGACGCTGATCGGCCTGGGCCTCAACAAGATGCACCGGAAAAGCACTCTGGAAGATACGCCTTCCGTTCGTGGCATGATCCGGGCTGTCCAGCATCTCGTTCGCGTCGTCGACGAGAAGTGAGACGGAGGAAGTGACCATGAAACTGAACGAAATCAAGGACAACGAAGGTTCGTCCAAGGATCGTATCCGCGTCGGTCGCGGTATCGGTTCCGGCAAGGGCAAGACCGGCGGTCGCGGCGTCAAGGGCCAGAAGGCGCGCTCCGGCGTTGCCGTCAACGGCTTCGAGGGCGGCCAGATGCCGATCTATCGTCGCCTGCCGAAGCGCGGCTTCAACAACATCTTCTCGTCGGAATACGTCACCGTATCGCTCGGTCGTCTTCAGGCTGCAGTCGATGCCGGCAAGCTCGATCCGAAGGCAACCGTTGACGCTGCAGCGCTTAAGGCTGCCGGTGTGATCCGTCGCCCGAAGGACGGCGTTCGCATCCTGTCGGGTGGTGAGCTGAAGGCCAAGCTTTCGCTGGAAGTTGCCGGTGCGTCGAAGACCGCCGTCGAGAAGATCGAAAAGGCTGGTGCCTCGATCAAGCTTCTCGAAGCAGCTGCAGAAAAGTCCGAGAAGGCTGAATAGTCTTTTTGCCGCATTGTCGCCCGGGGTGCTTCACACCGGGCGATTTTTCTCCCATATGTGAGCCTCACATTTCCAGTGGACGGGATGACGCCGTTTCGTCTTCCGGGGGATAGTGGAAAACTCGGGTGAGGCACGGCACAGTATTCCCGCGCCCTGTTTTCCGACATCGATTGAACACCCTTGCGGCATGCCCTGATCAGCGGCGCTGCCGGCTTCGGTTACGCGGAGAATTTTATGGCTTCTGCAGCGGAACAACTGGCCTCCAACCTCAATTTTTCAACCTTCGCCAAGGCCGAGGATCTGAAAAAGCGGTTGTGGTTCACCCTGGCTGCCCTTCTCGTCTACCGCCTCGGCACGCATATCCCGCTTCCCGGTCTGAACCCGGAAGCCTATGCGCAGGCCTTCAAGGGCCAGGCCGGCGGCATTCTCGGCCTCTTCAACATGTTTGCGGGCGGCGCCGTGCAGCGCATGGCGATCTTCGCGCTCGGCATCATGCCCTATATTTCCGCTTCGATTATCGTGCAGCTGATGACCAATGTCGTCCCGGCGCTCGAGAACCTGAAGAAGGAAGGCGAACAGGGCCGCAAGATCATCAACCAGTACACCCGCTACGGCACGGTGCTGCTGGCGACCCTTCAGGCTTACGGCATCGCTGCAAGCCTCGAGAGCGGCGCCGGCATCGTCAACGATCCGGGCTGGTTCTTCCGCATCTCCACCGTCATCACCCTGGTTGGCGGCACCATGTTCCTGATGTGGCTGGGTGAGCAGATCACCTCGCGCGGCATCGGCAACGGCATTTCGCTGATCATCTTCTCCGGCATCGCCGCCGGCCTGCCCACGGCGATCGCCGGCACGCTGGAACTCGGCCGCACCGGTGCACTGTCGACGCCGCTGATTCTCGGTGTCCTGGTGGTCGCCATCGCGGTCATCGCGCTGATCGTCTTCGTCGAGCGGGCGCAGCGCAGGCTGTTGATCCAGTACCCGAAACGACAGGTCGGCAACCGGATGTTCCAGGGCGACACCTCGCATCTGCCGCTGAAGCTGAATACCTCGGGCGTGATCCCGGCGATCTTCGCCTCCTCGCTGCTGTTGCTGCCGGCGACGGCTGCGGGCTTCACCGGCGCCTCCGGACTGCCGTCCTGGGCCCAGGGCATCGTTGCCCAGCTCAGCCACGGCCAGCCGGTCTACATGATCCTCTATGCGGCGCTGATCGGCTTCTTCGCCTTCTTCTACACGGCCATCGTCTTCAATCCGAAGGACACGGCCGACAATCTGAAGAAGCATGGCGGCTTCATTCCGGGCATCCGTCCGGGTGAGCGGACCGCGGAATATATCGACTATGTGCTGACGCGCATCACGGTCGTCGGCGCGATCTATCTGATGTTTGTTTGCGTGCTCCCCGAGATCCTGATCTCCCGCACCGGCATCCCGTTGGCCCTTGGCGGTACATCCCTTTTGATCATTGTCAGCGTCACCCTCGATACGGTAGCACAGATCCAGGGTCACCTGATCGCTCAGCAATATGAGGGGCTGATCAAGAAATCGAAATTGCGTGGAGGAAAGAGGGGACGATGAGACTGATACTTCTAGGCCCACCGGGCGCGGGGAAGGGAACCCAGGCCCAGCGGATCGTTGAAAGGCACGGTATCCCGCAGCTGTCGACGGGCGACATGCTCCGGGCAGCGGTCAGCGCCGGTACCGATGTCGGCAAGCGCGCCAAGGCCGTCATGGACGCCGGCAAGCTTGTCTCCGACGATATCGTCATCGCGATCGTCTCCGAGCGCATCGACCAGCCTGACTGTGCAAATGGTTTCATCCTCGACGGTTTTCCCCGCACGCTGGTGCAGGCGGATGCAACGGAGAAGATGCTGTCGACCAAGGATCTCGACCTGTCGGTCGTGATCGAGCTTCGGGTCGACGACAAGGAACTGATTCGCCGCGTCTCCGGCCGCTATTCCTGCGCCGCCTGCGGTTCGGTCTATCACGACACGGATCACAAGCCTTCCAAGGACGGTGTCTGCGACAAGTGCGGCGCGACCGAGTTCAAGCGTCGGCCGGACGACAATGCCGAGACCATGGCAAGCCGGCTCGAGGTATACTACAAGGAAACCTCGCCGCTGATCGGCTACTACTATGCCAAGGGCAAGCTGAAGACGGTCGACGGCATGGCCGAAATGGACGCCGTGACGGCCTCCATCGAAAGCATTCTCGCCGGTCTCTGATCCGGCGGGATTCCAAGAATCTTTGCGGTACCGGTTGCATTCAGCAGCTGATTCCGCTAAAGAGCGCGCCAACTCGCGACATCTGTGAGGTGAACGGCGCGCTCTCCCGTGAGGGGATCGGGTTCGGTCGCTTTGACCTGTCGAGAACCTCAGTCTTTGAACAAGCGACCTCGAAAAGGCCGCGTAACAAGAAGCCACTTGCCGCGAGGCAACTGGAACGCAAGGAGAAAAGGCGTGGCACGTATCGCTGGCGTCAACATCCCGACCGCGAAGCGCGTAGTCATCGCGCTGACCTACATTCACGGGATCGGCTCGAAATTCGCACAGGAAATCATGGACAAGACCGGCCTTCCGGCCGACAAGCGCGTCCATCAGCTCACCGATGCTGAAGTCCTGGCAATCCGCGAAACCATCGACCGCGATTATCGCGTCGAAGGTGACCTGCGTCGCGAAACCGCGATGAACATCAAGCGTCTCATGGACCTCGGTTGCTACCGTGGCCTGCGTCACCGTCGTGGCCTCCCGGTCCGCGGTCAGCGCACGCACACGAACGCACGTACCCGCAAGGGTCCGGCCAAGGCCATCGCAGGCAAGAAGAAGTAATTTCCGGAGAATTCCGGGATTGGGGCTGGCACGTCCGTGCCGGCCTTCTTTGGGTTTTGTCGGGGGTCTAGGTCCCGGACAGGTGTAGCCGCTGGAACTACGGCGGTGCTAAGATCAACGAAAGGGATACCATGGCCAAGGAAGCCACACGCGTCCGCCGTCGCGAACGCAAGAATATTTCGGCGGGCGTTGCCCACGTCAATTCGACATTCAACAACACGATGATCACCATCACGGACGCACAGGGCAATGCCATTGCCTGGTCGTCTGCCGGTGCCAAGGGTTTCAAGGGTTCGCGCAAGTCGACCCCGTTCGCCGCCCAGATCGCCGCTGAAGACTGCGCCAAGAAGGCCCAGGAACACGGCATGAAGTCTCTCGAAGTGGAAGTTTGCGGTCCGGGTTCGGGTCGTGAGTCCGCTCTGCGCGCCCTCCAGGCTGCCGGCTTCATGATCACCTCGATCCGCGATGTGACCCCGATCCCGCACAACGGCTGCCGCCCGCGCAAGAAGCGCCGCGTCTGATCATTATCCGTCTTGCCGGGGAGCGGATTTTCGCTCCTCTCGGTGCTTCTCATGCTCGGTCGCCACGATTGAATGGTGGTGACGAACGGAAGGTAAAAACATGATTCAGAAGAATTGGCAGGAACTGATCAAGCCGAACAAGGTGGAGTTCACCTCCTCCGGTCGCACCAAGGCTACGCTCGTTGCGGAACCTCTGGAGCGCGGTTTCGGCCTGACGCTCGGCAACTCGCTGCGCCGCGTCCTCTTGTCGTCGCTTCGTGGTGCAGCCGTCACGGCTGTCCAGATCGACGGCGTTCTGCACGAGTTCTCGTCGATCCCGGGTGTCCGCGAAGACGTGACCGACATCGTGCTGAACATCAAGGAAATCGCCATCAAGATGGATGGCGACGATGCCAAGCGCATGGTTGTCCGCAAGCAGGGCCCGGGTATCGTGACGGCTGGTGACATCCAGACGGTCGGCGATATCGAGATCCTGAACCCCGACCACGTGATCTGCACGCTCGATGAGGGCGCCGAGATCCGCATGGAGTTCACGGTCAACAACGGCAAGGGCTATGTGCCGGCCGAGCGCAACCGCGCGGAAGATGCGCCGATCGGTCTTATCCCGGTCGACAGCCTCTATTCGCCGGTGAAGAAGGTGTCCTACAAGGTGGAAAACACCCGCGAAGGACAGGTTCTCGACTACGACAAGCTGCTGATGACCATCGAAACCGATGGCTCGATCACGGGTGAGGACGCAGTTGCGTTTGCCGCCCGCATCCTTCAGGACCAGCTCGGCGTCTTCGTCAACTTCGACGAGCCGCAGAAGGAAGTCGAAGAAGAGTCCGTCACTGAACTCGCGTTCAACCCGGCACTCCTCAAGAAGGTCGACGAGCTCGAACTTTCGGTCCGCTCGGCCAACTGCCTCAAGAACGATAACATCGTCTATATCGGCGATCTTATCCAGAAGACCGAGGCAGAAATGCTGCGCACGCCGAACTTCGGCCGCAAGTCGCTGAACGAAATCAAGGAAGTTCTCGCTTCCATGGGCCTGCATCTCGGCATGGAAGTGCCGGCCTGGCCGCCAGAGAACATCGAAGATCTCGCCAAGCGTTACGAAGACCAATATTAAGAAACAAAAAAGGCAGGTCGTCTCTGCCTTTTCCAGTCAAACTGCAGGCGGATGCCTGTATGTGTCAGGAAACGGCAGCCTCTGAGAGAGAGCCTGCACTTGAAGGAGAATAGCAATGCGCCACCAGAAAGCCGGCCGCAAGCTGAACCGTACCGCAAGCCACCGCAAGGCGATGTTCGCCAACATGGCGGCTTCGCTCATCACCCATGAGCAGATCGTCACCACGGTTCCCAAGGCGAAGGAAATTCGCCCGATCGTGGAAAAGCTTGTCACCCTCGGCAAGCGCGGCGACCTGCACGCCCGTCGTCAGGCCCTGTCCCAGATCCAGGATCAGGACGCCGTCAAGAAGCTGTTCGATGCGATCGCCACCCGCTACGCCACGCGTAACGGCGGCTATCTCCGCATCATGAAGGCCGGCTACCGCCAGGGCGACAACGCACCGCTCGCCGTCATCGAATTCGTCGAGCGCGACGTCGATGCCAAGGGCAAGGCCGACAAGGCCCGCGTTGCTGCCGAAGCCGACGCTGAAGCAGAAGCCGCATAATCGAACCCTGCCGTCAGGCAGGGAACGGATCAAAAGGCCGGGTGAGCGATCACCCGGCCTTTTCACGTTTTCGCACGGTTGCAGCATGTATTGAGAAGCGCGGCGAGCGCGATGCCGGCCATGTAGGCTGCGATGTTGAAGACCGAGAAGATTCGCCCCAGCAGCAGCTGACCGGCAAGCGTCAGCCGGAACTGGTCGAGCCAGGGCGCATGATAGAGGCGCACGAACTCGACCGCGACGGCGATCGCGGTCGCCAGCGCGAGCTGAAGCCTCGGCCGGCCGGGCAGCACGGCTGCCACCAGCAGCAAGACCATGGCGCCCCAGAGCGTAGAGCCCGCGTATTTCACCAGCAGATAGGGCAGACCTGCCTGATATCCGGCAAGCCGCAATGTCACCCCGGCCGCGATGACGGCGAGGGCGGCGGCAAGATAGATGCCGCGCATGCGCCAGCGAGTGTTTGATATCCTCATCATGTCTCTGTATCGGGGAAGGCGTAAAACGCAACCGCCTGGATGGAAGAGGCCCGACCGCATGAACATGTCCCGGACAAGGGCCCGGTCCGGCCTTGCTGGCATCGATCGGCTGCTGACGGATCTGCCGCCCATGCCGGACCTGGCTGGCTTGCGCCGCTTCTGCGTCGAGTTCCTGCTGTTCGGCATCAAGGAGGCGCGGGCCTGCCTGTTTGCCGGGCTGTTCTTCGTCTCGATCTTCGCCATGCCGCGCGCCGGTCTCTACGGCATTCCGCGTTATGATCTTCTGCTGGTGGTCGCCCTTGCCATTCAGATCTGGATGGTCTGGGCCAGGCTCGAAACCCTGGACGAAATGAAGGCCATCTGCCTGTTTCACCTGATCGGCTTTGCGCTGGAAGTGTTCAAGACCTCCGGCGCCATCCAGTCCTGGGCCTATCCGGATTTTGCCTATACCAAGCTGCTCGGCGTGCCGCTGTTCTCCGGCTTCATGTATGCGGCGGTTGGAAGCTACATCATCCAGGCCTGGCGCTTGCTGGATGTGCGCATCCGCCATCACCCGCCCTATTGGATGGCGGTGCTGGTGGCCCTGGCCATTTACGGCAATTTTTTCACCCATCATTTCATTGGCGATTATCGCTGGTACATCGCGGCGCTTGCGATCGGGCTCTATGCGCGTGCCACCGTGATCTACAGGCCCTTCGACCGCGACCGCAGGATGCCGCTGATCCTGGCCTTCATCCTGATCGGCTTCTTCATCTGGCTTGCCGAGAACATCTCCACCTTCTTCGCCGTCTGGCACTATCCCAACCAGCTGGGCGCCTGGTCAACGGTGCATCTGGGCAAGTGGAGTTCGTGGACGCTGCTGGTGATCATGACCTTCACCATCGTCGCCTCCCTGAAACATGTCCGCGAGAGGATCTATATTCCGACCTGACGCTGCGGCAAACGTCAGCCGGCGCGACATTGCGCGGCACGCTGCCGCAGGAAATCGCCTTCGCTGGCATTGGTCGAGAGGCTGGCAGCCTGTCCATAGGCGAGGGCCGCCTGCGGCAGCTGGCCGGCCCTGCGCAGGCAGTCCGCCCTGGCGGCATGCAGCGGCCCATATCCCTGCAACTGCGGCACGCCTTCCAGTTCGGCCAGCAACGCCAGCCCCGCCTCGGGCCCGAACGCCATGGAATGGGCGATCGCGCGGTTGAGGGCGATCACCGGGGAGGGCGCGATCGCCAGCAGCCGGTCGTAAAGGCCGGCAATCTGCCTCCAGTCGGTATCTTCAAAGCGCGCCGCCCGGGCGTGACAGCCGGCAATCGCCGCCTGCAATGTATAGAAGCCGTCCGCCCCTGTGATCGCGCCGGCGCGCGCCAGCCCCTGCAATCCTCGCGCGATCAACAGCCGGTCCCAGCGGCTGCGATCCTGGTCCGGCAGTGTCACGGTGCGGCCCTCGGCATCGACGCGGGCGGCAAAGCGCGAGGCCTGCAACTCCATCAGCGCCAGCAGCCCATGCACCTCCGCAGCGTCCGGCATCAACGCGGCCAGGATGCGTCCGAGCCGCATCGCCTCCTGCGCAAGATCCTGACGGATCGCAGCCTTGCCGCTGCTCGCGGCATAGCCCTCGTTGTAGATCAGGTAGATTACCTCCAGCACCGAGGCGAGGCGGCCCTCGAGTGCCGTGCCGCGCGGCACCTCGTATGCGATGCCCGCCTCGGCGATCGCCTTCTTGGCGCGGGTGATCCGCTGCAGGATCGCCGCTTCGCCGGCGAGGAAGGCGCGGGCGATCTGCGCCGTCGTCAGCCCGCCGATCAGCCGCAACGTCAGCGCCGCCCGCGCATCGAGCGAGAGCAGCGGATGACAGGCGGTGAAGATCAGCGAGAGCCGCTCGTCGCCGATCGCGTCGTCCATGGCGGCTTCGATCTCCTCGATGGCCTGGCCGTGGTGGAGCGCGATCTCGTGAGCGACCGCCTCCTGCTTCCGCGCCTGCATCGCTTGCTGGCGCAGGCGATCAATCGCCCGCCGCTTGGCGGTCATCATCAGCCAGGCGCCGGGATTGCCCGGAATGCCGTCATGGGGCCAGCGATCAAGCGCGGCAACCAGTGCATCCTGCGCCAGTTCCTCGGCCAGGGTGATATCCCGTGTCACCTTGGTCAGCCCGGCGACAAGTCGGGCCCGTTCCAGGCGAAACACCGTCTCCACCGCTTTTCGTGCGCTCTGCTGGTCCATGGGCCGGACTATCGAGGTCCGGCCCTGGAGGGTCAAGTATGAGCGTCAAGTCTGGCCGCCCGGCGGCCGTCAGCCGTCAGCCGTCCACCTTGGCCTGATCCATCCAGAACAGCTCCCAGACATTGCCGTCGGGATCCTCCAGCGAGCGGCCATACATGAAGCCATGGTCCTGCACCGGATTGGGATCGGCGGTGCCGCCGGCCGCAACCGCCCTGGCGACCGTCTCGTCGACCAGGTCCCGGCTTTCGGCACTGAGGGCGATCAGCGCATGGCTGTTGGCCTTCGCATCGCCGATCGGCCGGCTGGTGAAATCGCGGTAGCGCGCATGCGTCAGGATCATCACGTAGATCGTCTCGGACAGCACCATGCATTTGGACGTCTCGTTGGAGAACTGCGGATTCACCGTGCCTCCGAGAGCGGTATAGAAGGCTTCCGCTGCGGCGAGGTCGCGCACCGGCAGATTGACGAAGATCATCTTGCTCATCGACATTGGGTTCCTTTCGAGCTCAGGCGTTCGTGCCGTCATCGGCTGCGATCGTTTCGGCATTCTTTTCGTGTATGGCGCGGGTCTGCGGCGTCATCGCGTCCTCGAAATCGGCGAGCGTATAGAAGGGCCGGATCTCGATCTCGCTCGGACCGGGCATCGGATTGGGGCAACGCTTGACCCATTCGACAGCCTCGTCCATGTCGCGCACCTCCCAGATCCAGTAGCCGGCCACCAGTTCGCGGGTTTCGGCGAAGGGCCCGTCGAGCACCCGCCGCTCGGCCCCGTCAAAGGCGATGCGCTTGCCCTGCGCCGAGGGTTTCAGCCCGTCGCCCGACAGCATGATGCCCGCCTCGATCAGGTCCGTGTTGAACCGGCCCATGGCCGCGCCAAGCTCGTCGGTCGGCATCACGCCGGCCTCGCTGTCTTCCGTTGCCTTGACCATCACCATCACACGCATTGCAATCTCTCCTCTTGGATGAACCTGCGCTCACGCGGCGCATGACCTGACGACGAATGACGGACACCGGATTCGACAGGTGTCGCCAGAAAAACGACAGGCACGGACATTTTTCTCCTCCACGACCGCAGACGGCTGTTGCCTTGTCCGGGGTCATGATCATGCTAATCGATGATTAAACGAAGGCAACAGGGAACGCGCATGGACAGCACGGATGGCAAGGATCGCGCGACGGAGGGGTTTTCGGTTGCGGCCCGCATGCTGGTCGAGGCGAGTGCTTGCGGCAGGCTGCTGGTCACCGACACGGCGCTGAGCTTCTGGGGCGGCGTCGATCCCGAGACCGGCGTGGTCATCGACCGGAGCCACCCGCTGCACGGCCAGCCGATTGCCGGGCGCATCCTTGCCATGCCGGCCGGCCGCGGATCGTGCACCGGCAGCGCCGTCCTGCTGCAGCTGATCCTGAACGGCAAGGCGCCTGCGGGGCTGGTCTTTGCCGCGGCGGAAGAAATCCTGACGCTCGGCGTCATCGTCGCCGAGGAGGTCTATGGACACGTCCTGCCGGTGGCGGTCGTTTCGCGCGAGGATTTCGCCCGCTTGCCGGATGGCCTGGAGGTCACCGTAGCGGCCGGACGGCTCGTCGCTGGCGGTGCGGCACCTGCGGACCGGTCCGTCCTGCCCGGCACGGTGAAAGCCGCCGTGACCCTGACAGAGGAAGACCGCCGGCTGCTGTCCGGCGACGTCGCGCCGGCGGTGCGCATGGCGATGCGCATCGTCGTGCGCATGGCAGAGCTTCTGGCGGCCGAGCGGCTGATCGACGTGGCGGGTGTCCATGTCGATGGCTGCATCTATACCGGCCCTGCCGGCCTCGATTTCGCCGAGAGGCTGGCCGAAGGCGGGGGGCGCGTCGTGGTGCCGACGACGCTCAATGCCATCTCGGTCGACCGCGACGGCTGGCAGGCGATGGGCGCCGATGCCGAGCGCTCGGCGGCGGCCAGCCGCCAGGCGGACGCCTATCTGCGCATGGGCGCCCAGCCGACCTTCACCTGCGCGCCCTATCTGCTGGAGGCCGTGCCGGGAAGGGGGCAGGATATCGCCTGGGCCGAGTCGAATGCGGTGGTCTATGCCAACAGCGTGCTCGGCGCCCGGACGATGAAATATCCCGATTTCCTCGACATCTGCATCGCGCTCACCGGTCGCGCGCCGCTTGCCGGCTGCCATATCGCCGAGAACCGGCTGGCGCGGCGGATCATCGCGGTCCGTGTTCCCGATGGCATCGACGAGGCCTTCTGGCCGCTCCTGGGGTACTGCGTCGGCCAGCTGTCGCCGGACGCGATCCCACTGGTCACGGGGCTCGAAGGGCTCGAACCCGGCCGCGACGATTTGAAGGCCTTTGGCGCCGCCTTTGCCACGACGTCTGCGGCGCCGCTCTTTCATCTGCTCGGCATCACGCCGGAGGCCGGCAGCGTTCCGGAGGCGACCGGCGGGATGTCCTGTCCGGCACGATCGGTCGGACGGGCGGATCTGGCGGCCATCTGGCAGGGCTTCAATTCCGGCCCCGCCGACCACGTGGACCTGGTGGCACTCGGCAACCCGCATTTCTCCGTCGACGAATGCCGTGCCCTGGCGCAGCGGCTGGAGGGGCAGACGAGGCATCGGCAGGTCGCATTGACGATCACGCTCGGGCGCGAAAGCCACCGCGTCCTTGCCGCGGAGGGCGTGGCCGCACGGCTCGAATCCTTCGGCGCGACCTTCGTGCGCGACGCCTGCTGGTGCACGGTCGATCGGCCGGTGGTGCCGGTCGCGGCGCGTGTCATTTTGACCAATTCGGGAAAATACGCCCATTACGGGCCGGGGCTGACCGGAAAGCCGGTGCGCTTCGGCTCGCTTGCCGATTGCGTCGAGACCCTGGTCAGCGGCCGCGCCCCGCTTGACGGGCCGGCCTGGCTTGCGGCGCCGCAAGGCGGCGCCTGAGACGGGGCCTCAGGAAACGAACGACATTTCCGAGAACACCCGGTTGCGGCCGGAATTCTTCGCCATGTAGAGCAACTGGTCGGCCGCATTCAGCTGGTTGTCCAGCGGCTCGTGCGGCTGCACGTCGGCAACGCCGATCGAGGCGGTGATCTTCAGCGTGGTCTCGCGCGTCTTGATGGTCATCTCGGCGATTTCGGCGCGCATGGTGTCGCACCAGTCATGCGCCTCCTGCTTGGACAGGCCATGCATGTAGATGGCGAATTCCTCGCCGCCAAGCCTGCCGATCAGATGCGGCGTGCGGGCGATCAGGTTTTCCATGCAGCGGGCCAGCGTGCGCAGCGTCTCGTCGCCAGCTTCGTGGCCATGGGTATCGTTGATCTTCTTGAAATGGTCGATGTCGAGCAGCGCGAAGGCGCTCTCGATGCCCTTTTCGGTATCCTCGTTCATCAGCTTGGTCGCCGCTTCGAAGAAATAGCGACGGTTCGGCAGGTCGGTCAGCTGGTCGCGTTCGGCGAAATAGCGCAGCCGCTTGATCTGCTTCAGCGTCTCCACATTGTTGTCGATCCGGCACTGGAACTCTTCCGGCAGGATCGGGCGGTGGACGAAGTCCGAGGCACCGGCCTTCAGGAACAGCGAGCTCAGCAGCCGGTCCGTGGACGAGGTGACGCCGATGATCCGCAACTGGTCGGAGGGCAGGCTCTGGCGCACCTTGCGCACCAGCTGATAGCCGTCCATGTCGGGCATGTGGTAGTCGGTGATCAAGAGCTCGATATCGGTATGCTCTTCGAGAAGCTCCAGTGCCTCGCCGCCGGACTTGGCCTCCAGCACGGTGAAATTCTGTCGGCGCAGGGCATCGACGATCGGCGTGCGGGCCGAGCGGGTGTCGTCGACCACCAGCACCTTGATCAGGATATTGTCGAGGATCCGCGCGGCGGCCATGCTCACCCTGTCCACCGAAGACAGGTCTTCCTTGACCACATAGTCGAGCAGGCGCAGTTCGACATAGTGCGACTGGGCGTGCGAATCCTGCTTGGCGGTGAACACCATGGCCGGAAGACCGGCATTTTCCAGATGCTGCAGAATGTCGTCGCCCTTGGCATCGGGCAGGCTGAGGCCGGTGATCGCGAAGACGAATTGCTGCGAGGCGATCAGTTCGTCGGCTTCCTTCAACGTCTGGCAATGGGTCACATTGGCGCCGCCGACGGTCGTCAGGCGCGCCTTCATCAGCGACGCGAGCGCGAGCGAATCCTCGATCAGCAGAATGTTGCGCGGGATGCTGCTGTCGATCTCGGCCGGCGAGCGGGAGCTGCGGCGCGCAGAGCGCGCGGGTATCCGCCGGCCCTCTGTCTTGACGGCATCTCCGTGCAATCTACTCTCCATGATCTTCCCCAGGCGCAATCAAAATGCGTTTTTATATTGTCTAATTAAGAAGTATAGATATTAATAAGCAGTCAATTTGGAGGGGGATATTTTCCCGAAATGCGAAAAAGGTTAGTCTTCTCATAGGCAACCACAGTTTGCATGGTTCATTTCAGAACACGGCGGCGAGTATTCCCGATCGACGCGAAATAAATCCTATGGTTGCATTTTAATTCGTTTGAAATCAAACGTATTTTACTGCCGGCGGTCTAAAAATATGCTGCATCCCGGCGTTTCCCCTCGATTCTCAGAGGAGGGCGGGTGTCATCGGCTGTCGTCGACGACACCGCGCGGCATCCGGGTTTTGCTTGCGATTGATCTTTATCAAGGCGGTCACCTAACGAAGGGTGAAAACTCCAGGTCATCAACCCAGAGGAATTTCACGATGTCCAATCTTGATAAATATTTCCTTTTCACAGTCCGGGTCCTGATCGGCTGGACTTTTCTCTATGCAGCGTCGCACCAGGTGTTCAACCCGGGTTTCAGCGTCACCGGCTTTCTCGGCACGGCCAAGACCTTTCACGGCTTCTTCTCGATCTTCACCGGCCCGGTCATGGCGCCGCTGACGACCTTCCTGGTCTCCTACGGCCATCTGGCGATCGGTCTGTCGCTGATCTTCGGCTGCCTGGTCCGGGTCAGCGCACCCTGCGGCGCGGCGGTGCTGTTCATGTACTGGATGGCCCATATGGACTTCCCCTATATCAGCGACCACAACAACTTCATCATCGACTATCACATCATCTACGGCGTGGTGCTGGTCTATCTGAGCGCCAAGAGTGCCGGCCGCTATTGGGGACTGGACGGCTTCATCGCCGAGACCCCCTATTTCCACAGCCATCCGGGAACCCGCAAGATCTTCGCCGCCTGATCGGTGAGCCATCCGGAGGCCGCGCTCGAATCCCCCTTGTCGAGCGCGGCCTTTCTCGTTTCAGCGTGTTGCGGCCCCGTCGACCCCTCCGGTCGAACAGCGGCGCTGCTTGCGATATTTCAGGCGGACAGATCCGATGACAGACATTCACCACCACCATGGCGGCGGGGCGACCCGTGCTCGCGCTGCGGCGCCCCGTGGCATTCCGGCCTATCTCGAACGCGTCTATCACTGGGCCTATCTCTCGCCCCGCTGGGCGCGCATCCTCGACCATCACCTCGTCGTCCAGGCGATCCTCTGGGGCAATGCCGACCGGCTGATGGCCGATGCCGTTGCGGAGTTTTCCCCGGGGGATGTGGTCCTGCAGCCGGCCAGCGTCTACGGCAATTTCTCCGAGCGGCTGCTGGCACGGCTCGGCTTGAAGGGCAGGCTCGACCTGCGCGACGTGGCACCGCTGCAGATCGCCCGGTCACGGGCGAAGCTCAAGGGGCGGGGCAATGTCGACATCCGCCTCGCCGACGCTGCCGTGCCGCCGAGGGACGATTATGACGGCATCTGCTGCTTCTTCCTGCTGCATGAGGTGCCCGGCTTCTATAAGCGCCGGATCGTCAACAGCCTGCTGGGGGCGGTGCGCCCGGGCGGCAAGGTGGTCATCGTCGACTACCACCGCATGGCAAAACTGCATCCGTTGCGGCCGGTGATGGCCGCCGTGTTCGGCCTCCTCGAGCCGTTCGCCAGCGAGTTGACCGGTCTGGAGATCGCCGACCTCGCCGACACCGTGGAGGGGTTCGAGATCAGCAAGAGGACCTATTTCGGCGGTCTCTACCAGAAGGTCGTCTTCCGCCGCAAACTGCGAGGCGGTGAGGACGCCGGGCCGGTGGCCGGGACGAATATGACCGCCGGACACCGGGCGGTCGAACTGGTCGCCTGAGGCATGTCTGCCGGACAGGCCCCGGCTTCGGGAAAAAGACATGCGCAAACGGCAGGCGGGCGCGACACTGGGGTGCCAAGGCGCGCAGGCAAACCCGGCCGAATCGCGCCCGGTTCTAGTCGCGGGCCGCCGCCGCCCGCATCCGGGCCGGCGGCGTCTTTGTCAGCCGCCGCCTCAACTCCATGACCTTGGGCCGCACCAGTCGGTAGGTGAGCAGGATCGCGACGATCGCGATATAGGTGGCCGGCTCCAGGGTGATCGACTTGACCGACAGCGCGTAGTGCAGGGCGGCACCCGCGATGACCGGGTAGATCAGCTTGTGCAGCGTCGTCCAGCGCGTGCCGAGCCTGCGGATCGACCAGCGGTTGGAGGTGACCGCCAGCGGGATCAGCAGGATCAGGCAGATCATCCCGATGATCGTGTACCAGCGCTTGGTCATGTCGCCGATGATCGCCGTCAGGATCAGCCCGCGGTCCAGCGTCAGGTAGACGGTGAAATGGGCGAGCACATAGTAGAAGGCGAGCAGGCCGAGCGCCCGGCGATAGGGCAGCAGGTTGATCTTGAACAGGTCGCGCACCGGGGTGACCAGCAGCGTCAGACAGAGAAAGCGCAGCGCCCAAAGGCCCAGCGAATGCTCGAAGGTCACCACCGGATCGGCGCCGAGCTGCGCCGTCACGCCGAGATAGAAGGTCCACAGCCCCGGCACGAGGCCGATGGCGTAGAGCGCCCAGATCGAGGCCGAGCGCTGCCCGGCGGTCAGTTTGAAGGCCATGGCTTTTTAAAAGTTCTTTCTCAGGTCCATGCCGGCATAGAGGCTTGCGACCTCGTCGCCATAGCCGTTGAACGGCAGTGTCTTCATCCGCGCGCCGCCGAACAGACCTGCGGCCTCGCCGATCCGCCGTTCGCTTGCCTGGCTCCAGCGGGGATGGTCGACCTCGGGGTTCACATTGGCATAGAAGCCGTATTCGTTGGGCGCGTAGAGGTTCCACGAATTCGGCGGCTGCTTGTCGGTGAGGGTGATCTTGACGATCGACTTGATGCCCTTGAAGCCGTATTTCCACGGCGTCACCAGCCGGATCGGCGCGCCGTTCTGGTTGGGCAGGGTCTCGTCGTAGAGGCCGGTCGCCAGCAGCGTCAGCGGATGGCGGGCCTCGTCGAGGCGCAGGCCCTCGACATAGGGCCAGGGCAGGGGCTGGAACAGGCCGGTCTGGCCCGGCATCTCACCGGGGCGCACGACGGTCTCGAAGGCCACGTATTTGGCGCTGCCGAGCGGCTCCACCTTGTCGAGCAGGGCGGACAGCGGGAAGCCGATCCACGGGATGACCATCGACCAGGCCTCGACGCAGCGCATGCGGTAGACGCGCTCTTCCATGGTGAACTGCTTCATGATGTCGTCGATGCCGAAGATCGTCGGCTTGGACACCATGCCGCCGACCTCGATCTGCCAGGGCTTCGGCTTGAAGTCGCCGGAATTGTTGGCCGGATCGGATTTTGACGTGCCGAATTCGTAGAAGTTGTTGTAGGTCGTCACGTCCTCCTTGGATGTGACCTTCTCGTCGACCTTGTATTCCGTCTTCTGGCCCGTAAGCGCGGCGGCGAAGGCCTGTGGCGCTGCCGCCATCACCAGGCTGCCGGCCGCAGCGCCGATCAGCGCGCGACGGTTCAGGTAGAGCGATTTCGAGGTGATTTCCGAAGAGGCGATCTTCGGCGGGCGATAGCTGGGCATGGTATTTCCTCCGGTGGCCGCGGCGCGGGGCCTTGGCCTGAATGACGTAACGCAACTAACCAGAGTTTCAGCCCGGTTGAAAGAAACCCCGCAGCCACATTTTCGTGTTCGCGCTGTGACGGGCGATCCGCCGCCCGTGGCTGTGCTGGCGCGTCAGTCGCACCAGCTGCGTCTGCTTCCCGTCCAGGGTCTCGCCAGTCCCTTGTCGACCAGGTCGTTGCCGATCGATCTGCCGTTCTGCACGACCTTGCGCAACAGCCGGCCGTAACGGTCGGTGTCGGAGGCGCCGGCGGAGGCCAGATCGATCGGCCCTGCATTCAGCGCTTCCAGGAGTTCGTTCCGTGCGGCTTCCCCAAGCGATTTTTCGCGCACGCAACGGGGCGGCGAAAGCTCCGGCGTGTCGATATCGGCGATCCTGACCTTGCGGCCACCATACCAGAACGTATCGCCGTCGACGACGCAGTTTTCCCGCGGGCCGCTGTCGCAGAGAGCAAAGCGCACCGCCGGGGCCTTGAGCGCCGGCACCGGCATGACGGCGGAAAACAGGTCGTGGTCGCGAAGCCCGGAGACGGCACCCACCACGACGAGCGCCCCGAGCATCGAGGGCAGGGCGCCGGACTTCAAGGTGCCGTCGAGACGGCGCGGGGTGCGTTTGCGAACACGATAGGACATGGCGAGCCTCTGCTTTTTTACCCATTCTGGGCGTCGAGGCTTTCGCAGGGCTTGCCGGGCGTGGTGGCGGGCGGGCGCCTGTGCTAGGGTTCAACCGTACCGAATTGCCGGCTGTCGATAGTGACAGCGGCCGCGGCATCCTTTACCAAAGAGGCAAATGCGGAGCCGTTTCCGGCCGTGTGCGGGAAGGACCGATCAGGACCTTTCCAACGCTCGAAATTCCGGCAGCACAGGCGCAGCCTGTCCGCGACAACGAAAATTCCGAGGTGACACCCATGCCAGTCTATCGTTCGAGAACCACCACCCATGGCCGCAACATGGCGGGCGCGCGCGGTCTTTGGCGCGCCACCGGCATGAAGGACGGCGATTTCGGCAAGCCGATCATCGCGGTGGTCAATTCCTTCACCCAGTTCGTGCCGGGTCACGTGCATCTGAAGGATCTCGGCCAGCTGGTCGCGCGCGAGATCGAGGCTGCCGGCGGCGTCGCCAAGGAGTTCAACACGATCGCCGTCGATGACGGCATCGCCATGGGCCATGACGGCATGCTCTATTCGCTGCCGAGCCGCGAGATCATCGCCGACTCGGTCGAATACATGGTCAACGCCCATTGTGCCGACGCCATGGTCTGCATCTCCAACTGCGACAAGATCACGCCCGGCATGCTGAATGCCGCCATGCGCCTCAACATCCCCGCCGTCTTCGTCTCCGGCGGCCCGATGGAGGCCGGCAAGGCAACGCTGCAGGGCCGCACCGTCGCGCTCGACCTGGTCGACGCCATGGTCGCTGCCGCCGACGACAAGATCTCCGACGAGGATGTCCAGACGATCGAGCGCTCGGCCTGCCCGACCTGCGGTTCGTGCTCGGGCATGTTCACCGCCAATTCGATGAACTGTCTGACGGAAGCCCTCGGCCTGTCGCTGCCCGGCAACGGCTCGACGCTTGCCACCCATTCCGACCGCAAGCGCCTGTTCGTCGAGGCCGGACATCTGATCGTCGACATCGCCCGCCGCTACTACGAGCAGGAGGACGACAGCGTCCTGCCGCGCAACGTCGCGACGAAGCAGGCGTTCGAGAACGCCATGTCGCTGGACATCGCCATGGGCGGCTCGACCAATACGGTGCTGCACATCCTGGCAGCCGCCCACGAGGGTGACATCGATTTCACCATGGAAGACATCGACAAGCTGTCGCGCAAGGTGCCCTGCCTGTCCAAGGTGGCGCCGGCCAAGAGCGACGTCCATATGGAAGACGTCCACCGCGCCGGCGGCATCATGCGCATCCTGGGTGAACTCGACCGCGGTGGTCTGATCAATCGCGACTGCTTTACCGTGCATGAAGCGACGCTTGGCGATGCCATCGACCGCTGGGACATTTCCCGCACCAATTCCGAGACCGTCCGCGACTTCTTCAAGGCCGCGCCCGGCGGCGTGCCGACCCAGGTCGCCTTCTCCCAGTCCTCGCGCTGGGACGATCTCGACATCGACGGCGAAAAGGGCGTCATCCGCTCGGTCGAGCATCCCTTCTCCAAGGATGGCGGCCTGGCCGTGCTCTACGGCAATATCGCGCTCGACGGCTGCATCGTGAAAACGGCCGGCGTCGACGAATCCATCCTAAAATTCACCGGCACCGCCGTGGTCTTCGAAAGCCAGGACGCCGCCGTCAAGGGCATCCTCTCCAACGATGTCCAGGCCGGCGATGTCGTCGTCATCCGCTATGAAGGGCCGAAGGGCGGTCCGGGCATGCAGGAAATGCTCTATCCGACGAGCTATCTGAAGTCGAAGGGGCTCGGCAAGGCCTGCGCGCTGATCACGGACGGCCGGTTCTCCGGCGGCACTTCCGGTCTGTCGATTGGCCATGCCTCGCCGGAAGCCGCCCAGGGCGGCGCCATCGGCCTCGTCCAGAACGGCGACAGCATCGAGATCGACATCCCCAACCGCACCATCCATCTGGCGATCACCGATGCCGAAATGGCCGCCCGCCGCGCCGAGCAGGACACGCTCGGCTGGAAGCCAGCGGCACCGCGTCCGCGCAAGGTGACGACCGCGCTGAAGGCCTATGCCGCCTTCGCCTCCTCCGCCGACAAGGGCGCCGTGCGCATCCTGCCGGAATAAGGGGCAGAGCCTCTGCCAGAGACGAGACAAGGCCGAGCGCATAATCGCCCGGCTTTTCGCGTTTCGGATCCTTCAGTACCAGCGATTGGCGAAGACCGTGTACGGCTGTTAACATCCCGCAGCCGTGTCGTCGCAAGGAAGGGCCTTGGATGTCCTATGCGCTGAAGGCCGTCATCGGGGACGCGGGAGCCGAAAGGGTATCCTTTCCGGCGATCAGGACGATGTATGGCGGCAAGGCCGTTGCTGCGGGCGATACCGTCTACCTGTTCGACAGCCGCCCGGGCGGGCTTCGCGGCCTGATCGGCAGGGCGATTGTGATCGGGGCGCGGCCGGTGCCGCGGCTTGCGGGTGTCGCGCCAGACGCCGCGTGTCGATCTCCACCTTGGTCCGGTCACAGCGTCCCGGCTGGCCTGCGGCCGCCAGCAGGTGAAGGATTTCCGCGACTGGCAGGACGGACGGCCGCAGACGGAACTCAATTTCAAGCTCTACCGCCAGGCAACCGACAAGCTGGTCGGATTATCGGATGCTACCGCCGATTTCCTGGAGCAGCATTTCTAAGAGGGGGAGCCGGACGGGCGCTGCGGCGAGCACCATTGGTGGGCTTGGCCCCGGTCATCTCACCTCGTCGCGGTCCCAATAGGGCGGGGCGCCGATCGCCTCGATCAGATAGTCGCGGAACGACCGCACCTTCAACGAGCGCAGCCGGCTTTCCGGATAGATCAGGTGTATGCCGTAGGTCGCCGTGTCGATCGACGCCTCGCGGTCGGGCATCAGGGCGACCAGCCGGCCCGCGCGCAGCTCCTCGTGCAGCAGCCAGGTCGGAAACAGCACCAGCCCCTGTCCGGCAAGGGCGGCCTCCACCAGGCTTTCGGCATTGTTGCTCGTCAGGTTGCCCCGCACGACCGTGCTGCGGAATGCCTCGCCGGCCTGACGGAAATACCATTTCTGGGCCCCATTGGTGCCCTTGTAGATCAGGCAGTTGTGCTGCGGCAGCGCCTCTGGCGTGGGCGCGTCGCCGTGCCGTTCAAGATAGTCCGGGGAGGCCGCCAGCACATAGCGTTGCGGGGTGAGCTGGCGCCCCGTCAGGCTGGAATCCGGCATCCGGCCGATCCGGATGACGATATCGGTGCTTTCGGCCACCGGGTCGATGAAGCCGTCCGTCAGCGCCAGGTCGATCTCCACCTGTCTGTGCCTTGCCTGATAGGCTGCGAGCAGCGGGGCGATATGGCGCCGGCCGAAGGCGACGGGGGCATTGATGCGCAACAGGCCGCTCGGCGCGTCCGCTGCCCCGCGCGCCCGCTCGCTGGCAAGGTCCAGCGCCGCCAGCACGTCGCGCACCTCCCCGCAATAGATCGCGCCGATCTCGGTCAGCGTCACCGCCCGCGTGTGACGGAAGAGAAGGTTCTGGCCGAGCTGCTGTTCGAGCGCCTGGATATGGCGCGAGACGGAGGAGGGCGGCAAGCCGTTGCGCCGGGCGGCCTCGCTGAAACTGCCGCTGGCGGCCACGTCGAGAAACAGGCGCAGGGAGAGAAGATTGATGTCATTGCGCATGCGGCAATTATCTTTTGCGTTTTGTTGGAATTGTTGTCCAGTATGCAAGGCTCTATCTCGGCTCTCAAGTCCTGAACTGGAGACTGCCGAATGGGCCAAATCCTTATTCTTCTGCTGGTGATCGCATCGGGCATGGGCCTGTCGATGGAGGCCGGCCTGCTCGGGCCGCTCGGCGGCGAGGTCGGGCACCTGGCCGCGACCCTGTCGATCTTTCTCGTCGGCGGACTGCTGCTGACGGTCGCCCTTGTGTTTGCCCCGCAGCGCAGCCTGCCGACGCTTCTGGCGCAGCCGCGCTGGCTGCTGACCGGCGGCGTGCTGGGGCCCGTCTATGTCGTGGTGCTAACGATCGCGACCCCGGTGATCGGCGTCGGCACGACCATGGTCGGCATCCTCTGCGGCCAGGTCGGCGCCAGCCTGGCGATCGACCATTTCGCGCTGTTCGGCAGCCAGCGTCGTCCGATCGATCGATACCGGCTCGGCGCGCTTACCCTGATCCTCGCCGCGCTCTGGCTCCTCAACTAGAGCGCCTTAGGCGAAAAAGCGTGTTCCACTCTTCGCCATCTCTCTGTTTTCCGCGGCAATTCCGCCTGTGAAGCCGGCTGCCGCTTTCGTCGGGATTGCCCGAATAGGTCCATATCATGCTGTTTGTACTGGTGACGATTCTCGTGCTTGGCGGGGGCATTGCGCTTGCCGTTCAATCTTCCATCAATGGCCGCCTCGGCGCCCGGGCCGGCATCCTGGAGACCGCCTGGCTGACCTTCGTCGTCGGCGCGGCCATCAGCTTCCTGCTCTATTTCTTCTTCGAGCCGCCACACGACATGACGCTGTTCAGCGCGCCGAAATGGCAGCTGATCGGCGCGCTGTTCGGCGTCGTCTATATTCTGGTCAGTGTGTTTGCCGTGCCGAAGATCGGCATCGCCGCAGCCACCGTCGCGGTCATCACCGGCCAGTTGCTGATGAGCCTGCTGATCGACAATTTCGGCTGGCTCGACAACGCCCGGATCCCGCTCGATCCGGGTCGCTGTATCGCGATTGTGCTGCTGGCTGGGGCCGTGGGGCTGATCTATCTCGGCAATCGCAAGGCCTCGTGAGACGGGCGGCTTGCAATGAGATCCCTGTCGCTCAGAGCGGCCGGGGCAGGCTTTCATAGGCATCGTTCAGCTGCTTCAGCCTCACATCATAGGCCTTGGCGATGCAGGCATTGTCGTCGCCACAGGCCTGACGGGTCTTCAGCCAGGCCGACTGGTCGTCCTGCAGGTGGCCGCGATTGCCCATGGCGAACAGGCCGGACAACAGGTCGAAGGTCGTCACCATCTTGACGTCGGCATCGTTGAGTTCGCGGTTGTCGCAGATCACCTTTTCGTCGGGCGCCAGACCGTCGGCATCGCAGTCGAAGCTGGCGGCCGCTGCCGGTTGCGCAAAAGCCACCGCCATCAGGGCCATGGCGGGAAGGGGGATGGAGAGAAGACGAGTCACGGGCAAACCTCCATTGTCTGACGTCGAACCTTACGCACTTGTAACGCGCCATGCCTTGGAATTGTTCGGGTTCGGGTTAAATTGGGCAGCGCTGCACCCCTTTGAGCTCCGGTTTTCCCAAGGGGGCGCCGCCGGTGGTGCCGCGCCCTGCCAGTTTCCCGCGGTTACCGCTGTAAAACCTGAAAACAGCGCCTGATCCGTGCGGCCGAACAATTCCGGTCCGGCGGGTTATGCGCTAGAACGCCATGTGCGCATCGCTACGGGAGTCCCTTCATGCAAAGCCTGCTTCGTCTGGTCACAGCCTCGGTGGTCGCCGTCGGCCTCATCACTCCGGGCATGGCCCTCGCTCAGGATCGCACCGTCCCCGACAGCCGCCAGGAGATGCAGCTCTCCTTCTCGCCGCTGGTCAAGCAGACCCATGGTTCGGTGGTCAATGTCTATGCGGAGCGTAAGGTGCAGCGCAGCGCCTCGCCTTTTGGCGGTGATCCCTTCTTCGAGCAGTTTTTCGGCCAGCAGTTTCCGACCCGCACGCAAAAGCAGGAATCGCTCGGCTCCGGCGTGATCGTCGAGGCCAATGGCACGATCGTTACCAACAACCATGTCGTCGAAGGTGCCGACGACATCAAGGTGGCGCTGTCCGACGGCCGGGAATTTCCCTGCAAGGTCCTGCTGAAGGACAAGAGTGTCGATCTGGCCGTGCTGAAGATCGAGACCGACGAGCGTTTCCAGCCGATCAAGCTCGGCAATTCCGACAGCGCCGAGGTCGGCGATCTGGTGCTGGCGATCGGCAACCCCTTCGGTGTCGGCCAGACGGTGACCAGCGGCATCGTCTCGGGCCTTGCCCGCAACCAGATCACCGATGGCGATTTCGGCTTCTTCATCCAGACCGATGCCTCGATCAACCCCGGCAATTCCGGTGGCGCGCTGATGAACATGAAGGGCGAACTGATCGGCCTCAACACCGCGATCTTCTCGCGCGGCGGCGGGTCCAACGGTGTCGGCTTTGCCATCCCGGCCAATCTGGTGAAGGTCTTCCTGGCTGCTGCCGAAAACGGCGACAAGAGCTTCGAGCGTCCCTATGTCGGGGCTTCCTTCGATCCGGTCACCTCGGATGTCGCCGAAGCGCTGGGCCTCGAACACGTGCTCGGCGCCCTCGTCGTCAAGGTGGTGCCCGGCGGGCCTGCCGACAAGGCGGGCCTGAAGTCCGGCGAAGTGATCACCGCTGTCGACGGTGTCACCGTCGAGCATCCCGATGCGCTCGCCTATCGCCTGACCACCACCGGCATCGGCAAGTCCGTCGACCTGACCGTGATGGACAACGGCCGGAAGACCAGCGTCGAGCTGCCGCTTGCCGGCGCTCCGGAAACCGTGCCGGCCGACGCCCGCACGCTGTCCGGCCGCAGTCCGTTTGCCGGTGCCAAAGTCGCCAATCTCTCGCCGAAGCTTGCCATCGCCATGCGGCTGCCGGTCGATTCGACCGGCGTGGTGATCGAGGATTTCGATGACAATTCGACCGCTGCCCAGCTCGGCTTTGCCAAAGGCGACATTATCCTCTCGGTGAACGGACAGGATGTCGGTTCTACAAAGGATATGGCAGCGATTGCCGCCAGCAGCCCGCGCTACTGGCGTGTTGCGGTCAGCCGTGGCGGTCAGGTCATCCAGCAGATCTTCCGATGAGCGATCTGTTCTCCACCCAGGTCCCGGAGGAGGTGGCGGCCCGACGGCCGCTCGCCGACCGGCTGAGACCCAAGACACTTTCCGACGTCACCGGCCAGGAACACCTGACCGGTGACGATGGCGTTCTGCAGCGGATGATCGCTTCGGGCTCGCTGGGGTCGATGATCTTCTGGGGCCCGCCCGGCACCGGCAAGACCACGGTCGCGCGTCTTCTGTCGGGCGAGGCGGGGCTGGCCTTTGAGCAGATCTCGGCGATCTTTTCCGGCGTTGCCGATCTGAAACGCGTGTTCGAAGGGGCCCGCGCCCGCCGCATGTCCGGGCGCCAGACGCTGCTCTTCGTCGACGAGATCCACCGCTTCAACCGGGCCCAGCAGGACAGCTTCCTGCCGGTGATGGAAGACGGCACGGTGATCCTGGTCGGCGCGACCACCGAAAATCCGTCCTTCGAACTGAATGCAGCGCTGCTGTCGCGTGCCCGCGTCCTGACCTTCAAGTCTCATGACGAGACGAGCCTCAGAACATTGCTGTCGCGCGCCGAAGAGACCGAGGGCAAGCCGCTGCCGCTCGACGAGGCTGCGCGCGAGGCGCTGGTGCGCATGGCCGACGGCGACGGGCGGGCGGCGCTGACGCTGGCCGAGGAAGTCTGGCGGGCAGCCCGCAACGGTGAGGTGTTCGACACGCAAGGATTGGCGCGGATTGTCCAGCGACGGGCGCCGGTCTACGACAAGGGCCAGGACGGCCATTACAATCTGATCTCGGCGCTGCACAAGTCGGTGCGCGGTTCCGATCCGGATGCCGCCCTTTACTACCTCTGCCGGATGTTCGATGCCGGTGAGGACCCGCTCTATCTCGGGCGGCGGCTGGTGCGCATGGCGGTCGAGGATATCGGCCTTGCCGACCCGCAGGCGCTGGTGATCTGCAACGCCGCCAAAGACGCCTACGACTATCTGGGCTCGCCGGAAGGCGAACTGGCGCTGGCGCAGGCCTGCGTCTATCTGGCGACCGCGCCGAAATCGAACGGCGTCTACCTCGCCTACAAGGCGGCGACACGCGCGGCCAAGGAGAACGGCTCGCTGCTGCCGCCCAAGCATATCCTGAACGCCCCGACCAAGCTGATGAAGGGCGAGGGCTATGGCGATGGCTATCGCTACGACCATGACGAGCCGGATGCCTTTTCCGGGCAGAACTATTTCCCCGAGGCGATGGGCCGCCAGACCTATTACGATCCGCCGGAGCGCGGTTTCGAGCGCGACATCCGCAAGCGGCTCGACTACTGGGCGAAGCTCAGGCGCGAGCGCGGCGAAAGCTGAGACCCGGCCGCACGCCGCTGTCGGAAAAGATCATGAAATGAGAGGGATTCGGGGGCTGTTGCCGGCGCTCAGGAGGCCGTCTGCATCTTCGCGGCAGGGGGCGCCACCATCTTCACGGTGGATTCGGCCAGGCCGTGATGGCCTTCCATGTCGACGACCAGATGCCAGTGGTCCAGCTGCGGCACGACCATCTTGACCGGCGACTTGCGGGCGATACCGCCCAGATACTTGAAATCCAGGCCTTCCTTGAACCGCTGAAAGTTGACCGCGTTCATCAGCCGCACATTGTTGACCGCACTCAACGTCACCTCGAGAATCGTGCCCGGCCTCTGTTGCTTTAGGTCGAAATGGGTGAAGCGGAAATTCGGTCGTGACATGGGTTCGGTCGGTCCTGCTCCGGCGCGTCGAGCGCTCTTAATATAGGATGGTCTGTATTAAGGAATGGTTGGAATCATCCGCCCCAAGAGCCTGTAACCCTTGGAGTATTGTCTCATTTCAGAGCATCACCTAGGGCACCCTGCGACTTTTTTTGGTACTAACCATTCCTGCGTGCACGGGGCCGCGGAATGCCCGCGCCGGGTCGTTCACGCGAGGCCTGGCCGGCGTTCGCCGGGGCATGTTAAAGGTCGTGTGCTGCCATGCCGCCCGGCTCTGTTTCGCCTTGTCGCCGATGCCGGCGCAAGCCGGTCTTCGGGGGACCTCTCAGTTCGACAGGGGATGCTTGAGGTCCTGGACATCGGGTGTGTCAACGATCCGGTAGCGGGCCTCGATCATGTTGTAGAGGCCGAAGGCGGCCAGGCCGAGCGCCACGATGAAATAGAGGATGGCGCCGAAGGGGAGCTGCCGCACCCAGGCCAGCGCATCGCCCATGGAGCCTGCCTGGTCCGGATCGACGGTGAAGGCGGCGTAGCAGAAGAAGACGCCGACAATGGCAAACACCGCGCCACGCGCCGACAGGCCGTAGACGCAGATCAGCGCCAGCGGCGAGGTCCGGTCGCCGCCAAGCTTGATATATTTGCGGAATTTCTGCGAGACGCCCTTCCAGATGGTGACGCCGCCGCCGATGACGAAGCCGAGGCCGACAAGCCCGGCAAGCCAGGGGCCGAAGGGCTGGCCCATGATCCAGGCGGCCATGCTGCGCTTGGACTCGTCGCTGTCGCCGGAACCGCCGATCATGCCGAGCGCATGGCCGCCGGCATAGATCGCCAGACCCACATAGGTCGCGGCACTGCCGAGCAGCGCGGCGCGGATGATATAGCCCTTCAGGTCGTCCTTGTGGGTATCGGCATTGCCGATCGACTGGGCGAGCCGCCAGGCGACGAAGCCCAATAGCCCGAGTGCGATGAGGCCGAGCCAGACGCGGCCGAGCGGCTGGGACAGCAGTGTCTGCATGGCCGATTTGGTGTCCGGCTTGCCGCTGCCGCCGAAGGTGGAAAACAGGGCGAGGCCTGCGACCAGCAGGAAGACCACACCGCGGGCTCCATATCCGGCACGGGCGAGCCATTCGAGGCGGGGTCTTGTCTGCATCGGGTGTGTCTTTCCTGTCGAGAGTCTCTGAGGGCACAAACGGGCGAGGGTGAGGGCGGTTCCCCTCGCGAATCAGGCATTTATCGATAGCCGCCGACCGGCGCGGCGGGGCGCTCGCAAAATGGTGATGGGGATTCTGCTGATTCCGCCGCACCACAGGGTCTGCGTTAAGGAAGCGTTTACGGAATGATGAAAATGAATGATGAACTGTCGGCAGTCACGGGATGCCAAGGGGGCAAGGTCGGTCATACCGGCCGTCGCTGTCGGACAGTTGCGTAACCTGAGTAACTGCTTGCCCTTGCTGATGACAGGGGCGCTGTATGGAGTACATCATGACCAAGAGCGTGAAGCCCCTTGCCCTGGCGCTAGTCACGGCACTGACTGCCACCCCGGTATTCGCGGCCGACCTCACCTATAACGAGCCGGCGCCGTCGTTTACCGACACCGCCGCGCCGAGCGACTGGACCGGCGCCTATGCCGGTGTCAACGCCGGCACCGCGTCGGACCGGGTCAACCCGTTTTCGGGCGACAAGGAATTCACCGGCGGCCTGCAGGCCGGCTACAACACCGAAGTCGGCGGCGTGATCGTCGGCGGCGAAGTCGAGCTGTCGCATATGGGCGACGCCTCGGTCGACGTGCCCGGCGGCGACCTGAAGGAACGCCACCGCGTGGCCGCCAAGGCCAAGGCCGGCATGCCGCTCGGCTCGACGCTGATCTACGGCACCGCCGGCGTGGCGATGACCAATCTGCGCGACGGCCGCAATGCCGAAGGCCCGGACGGCTGGAAGCCCGGTCTGCTGATCGGCGCCGGCATCGAGCAGAAGATCACCGGCCCGCTGTCGGCCAAGGTCGAATACGACTATGTCCGCACCGGCGACGTGCGCACGTTTTCGGGCGGCACCACTTCGGAAAGCGACATTTCCGACCACACGATCCGGGCAGGCCTGAACTACAAGTTCTAAGTCACCTGGTCGGAGATGTCGTTTCGGGCGGGTGCTTCGGCGCCCGCCCGCAAACCGTTCTGCCATCCGAGGATACCGGGACCGGGACCCCGTCTCGCCCCGTCCCATCCGCCGACCCGTTGAAGTGCGGGTCTGATGCCGGTCTTCGCGCCGAAACCGGTTTGCAGCTCTGGACACATGCTCTAGTCTCGTCTTCCGGTTGCTGTCGGCAAGGGAGATTGCGCGTGACGACATCGCGTCTTGAGGCATTCAGCGATGGGGTGATCGCCATCATCATCACGCTTCTGGTGCTGGAGATCCATCTGCCGGAGGCGGGCGAAGCGCTCGACTGGGGGCTGGTGATCGGCCTTCTGCCGCAGGTGGCGATCTTTGCGCTGTCCTTCGTCATCATCGGCACCTACTGGGCCGCGCACCACATCTTCTTTTCCTTTGCCACCCGCGCCGACCGCTGGCTGATCTGGCTCAATCTGGCGCTGCTGTTTGCCATCGCGCTGATCCCGCTGGCGACGGGACTGCTGGCCGGCCACCCGCGCGACCCGGTGGCCGTCGATCTCTATGCCATCGTGCTGTCGCTTGCCAATTGCGCGGGAACGGCGGTCTTTCTTTACGTTACCCGCCGGACGGGCCGGGAAGGCGGGGCCATGGCGGCAGGACATCGCGCCGGGATCGCCGCCGTCCACATGGCGCCGGTGCTGGTCTATGCGGTGGCCGCCGTGATCGCGCCGGTCTCACCGCCGGCAACGCTCGTTCTGTTTGCCGCGGTGCCCGCCTTCTTCATCTTCGGCCATCCCTTGCTGTCGCCGATGATCGAGCGGGCCCGCGGCTGAGGCTTAGCGACTGCCGAAGCGTTGCCGGGCGAATTCGGTCACCGGCGAAAACAGCGACACGATCGTGCCTTCCGGATCGCGAAACTGCACGGCCCGATTGCCCCAGGGCATGTCTTTGGGTGCGTGCACCAGTTCTGCCCTGTCCTTCAGTCTCTCATAGTCGGCGTCGACGTCCTCGACGATGAATTCGAGGATGGCGCTGCGATTGGCGGCGGGCTCGGCGCTGCCGGGCTGGAACAGCGCCACCGTCTCGGCGCTGCCGATCGCAAGGGTGCCGGCCGGGGTGACGATCTCGGCAAATTGCGGGGCGAGCCAGTCGGCGGTGGCGCCGGTGACCATTTCATAGAAGCCGACAACGGCCTTGATATCGGCGGCGACAAGCCGGGTGGAGGCAAATTTCATGGCGGTTATCCTCGTGCGAATGGGGCCTGCGCGGCCCGGGCAGCGCCTTGATAGGGCAGGGGTGCTGTCGAAAACTGTCAGCAGCCCACGACAAAACCCCGGCCGGGCCAGAGACCCTCCGGTGGATGCTGCCATTTCTGTTGTCTCCCTTGCGCGAGACGGACGGGGCGCCTTCGGCTGCCGCGTAAATTTAGTTTAAGATGACACCCGCAGGCGCCCCGTTCGGTGTTCTTGTGCCGGTGCTGTGCGATCCCTCTGCGCGGATCCGGTGCCTTTTCCAGGGACGGTGCTCATCGGGGCGCTACCCCCTTGGGACGTGTCAGGTCCGGCACCGCGAAAGCCGGGAAACCCCGACAGTCACCGGTCATGTCATGTGTGCCCCACAGGCACGCCCCGCCTGCAGTCAGGCGAGAGGGAGATCCGTCAACACGCGGCCCCTGGCATCGCGGTCCACGTCATCGACCACGCCCCCAGGGCACCGGCCCCGCCTCGCCGGCGACGTTCACCGGTGTATCCGAGGGCGGGACGGGTTGAGTGTGGCACGGGGTCGGAGGGTGGGGAAAATGGGGGCAAGTTTTTTGTGGAGGCTGGGTTGGTGGGGCGCGGTTGATGCGAGGCTTGGGGGACAGGTTTAGGCGGCGTGCGGGGAGGAGGAAAGTGTGGCGGGCGGTGAGACCGCCGGCAAATGCGCCAGAGACAGCCCACCGGCTAACGCTCGGTTTTTGCGGGATTACCAGCGTTAAACGCCATCGCTTGCGCTGACAGCGAACGAGCGCGGCATGGCTCTTTTCCAGGCTTGCCGTGAGACGATCCGGGCAGCGAGCGGAGGGCGAGGAAAAATCGCTGCCACCGAGATTTTTCGGTTTTGATTTTCCCCGTCGTCGGCGCCTGTGGCATGGCCCCGCGGCTGGCGCGACATAACCCTCCCCCTTGTGGGGAGCGACTGTCTTGGCAGTCAAGCGTTTTGCCATGGTTTTTGGTCCCGGATGATGGCGTTGAGGATAGTGAGCAGTTTGCGCATCGTGGCGACCACGGCGACGATCTTCGGTTTGCCGGCTGCGACGAGGCGGTCGCGAAAGGCTTTGAGCACGGGGTTGTGACGGGTGGCGACGAGGGCGGCCATGAATAGCGCCGCGCGCACCTTGCCCCGGCCGCCACCAATGAAGCTTTTGCCTTTCCACGTCCCCGATTGTCGGGTCCAGGGGGCGAGTCCCGCCAGCGAGGCGATCTGCCTCCGGTCGAGCCTGCCCAGTTCCGGCATTTCGGCCAGAAGGGTACGGGCGGTGGCAGGGCCCACCCCCGGCACCGATGTCAGCAGTTGCTCGCGCACCCGCCACAGCGGCGACTTGCGGATATGCTCGTCAAGATCGGTGTCGAGACTTTCTAACTCGCGCTTGAGGGCTTTCAGCAACCGCGCGATGCTTTTCTGGGCCTCTTTCGCCACAATCAGACGCGCCCGGTTTTCCTCGGCCACGATCATCTGGACGATCTGCCGACGACGGGCCACAAGTGCCGACAAAGCTTGGGTTTCTGCGTCCTTGAGCGGTCGGAGATCAGGCTTCGTCGTGAGTGCGAAGGCGGCGATCACCGCCGCATCGATCAGATCTGTCTTGGCGCGACGGCCGATCGCATTGGCATAGGAACGGACCTGAGCCGGATTGACCACAATGACGGCAAAGCCAGCCGCAGACAGCGCCGCCGCCGCCAGCATCTCGAACCCGCCGGTGGCTTCCAAAGCAACGGCAACCGCACCGATCGACTGCAATCGCGCGCTCAGATCTTCGATGCCCACATGCGTATTGGCAACCGCGAACGTCAAACCGGATGGCGCCACGGCGACATCCAGACGATCTTTGGACACATCGATCCCAACAACGATATCCATCTTATCCCATCCTTGCCTAAACGGACTTTGCCTGCGCAAGCGGCCCTGGCGACTGTTCGGGTTCGATGGAACGGCGCACGGAGACCCTTGCTCCCCAACGGGCTTGGTGTCCCAAAGGGCTGTCGGTCTCCCATCCGCCACCGCATTCGGAATTACATCCCCAAATGCGGCTCTTGGGAAGTTACAAGGGTCGGAGCGCAGCGATGGGGAGGGGTTTCGGGTTCGGCGGGCGCAGCGCGACGAGATGTCGGGAGGGTGTCGCAGCAAAGACCCCGCCCCAACCCTTCCCACAAGGGGGAGGGAGCGCGTTGGCGGATGGGGCTGGCCGTTGCGGGCGTCCGCGGAGGCACCGCGGGAGAGTGGAGTTGCGGCTGTGGTGTGGCGATGCTATCGCGGGTGCCGCAGGGGCTCGGAGGGCAGGATTGCACGGGGGCGGGCGGGGGCGATGTCCAGGCGATGCGTCACGACGGTGGGGGAAGGGCAGGTCACCCTCGCGCTCGACAGGGCCGGACCGCGTGCTATTTCTACCCGATGCATGACAGCCTGCAGATTTTCACCGACGGATCGTTCGACGCCGCCTCCGCAAGCGGGAGCTGGGCCTTCGTCGTCATGGAGGGCGAGCGGCAGGTTTTCAGCGACAGCGGTGTCGACAAGGGCGCGTCGAACAATGCCTTCGAGGTGCTGGCGGCCGCGAAGGCCATGGGCTGGATCGGGGGCGCGGCAAAGGACCGTCCGGTCACGCTCTGGACCGATTCCCGGCATGTGCTGGAAGGCTGCCATCACTGGCGGGCGATCTGGCGCAACAATGGCTGGAAGCGGATCACCGCGAACCCGCGTCTGCGGCGTCGCGCCATCCCGGATGCGGCGCTCTGGCAGCAGCTCGACAGCCTGCTGGAAAGCAACCGCCACGTCGTGGTCAAACTCTGCAAGGGGCATGCAGGTCTTGCCGGCAATGAGCAGGCCGATGCCCTGGCGCGCGATGCTTACCGCGCGGCCGCCCGGTTGCCGCGCTCTTGAGGTACAGCAAACGGGCGGGCTGCGGCGGGGTGCGGAAGGCGCCGAGAGGCGGAGCGACAGGGTCCCAATGAAAAAAATCCAGGCACCGGGATGCCTGGATTTTTTTTGTCGGTGGTCGACCGGATCGCCCCGGTCGACACTCTGTTTCAATGCGCAGGATCAGCTGCAGCCGCTCGTGGCGCCGCAGGTGTTGCACTTCTCGCAGGTGCCGTTGCGCACCATGGTGAAGTTCTGGCATTCCGAGCACATGTTGCCGGTATAGCCCTGGGCGATCGACTGCTGGCGGCGGGCGGCTTCGACCTTCTTGGCGTCGGTCTTGGCGCTTTCGGCGTCAGCGGCGGCGGCATCGCTGAACAGGCCGTTGACCTGTTCTGCCACTTCGTCGGCGATCTCGTGGGCGAATTCGGCGGCGCGTTCCTCATAATCCCGCTTGAACGAGACGATTTCGGACGGGGCGGCGGCGACGGCCGGCTCCAGCTTGCGCACGGCCGAGCCGGAGCCGATCGGGGTGACGGTCGCCAGACCCTTGGGGCCGGCGGGGGCCGCACCGCGCGGTTCGCCGGAGGCCGAGCCGCCGGAGACCAGCGTCGGACGATAGCCGCGCGTCAGACCCTTGGAGAAGGCGTCCGCCTTGCCTTCCTTGATCCCCTTGCCGAGCGCCGTCGATCCGAAATCGGAGGTGTCGACATGGGCCAGGTCGTGGCGCGACAGGTAGGACACGGCCAGTTCGCGGAACACGTAGTCGAGGATCGACGTGGCGTTCTTGATCGCGTCATTGCCCTGGACCATGCCGGCCGGCTCGAACTTGGTGAAGGTGAAGGCGTCGACATATTCCTCGAGCGGCACGCCATACTGCAGGCCGAGCGAGACGGAGATGGCGAAGTTGTTGATGAAGGCGCGAAGGGCGGACCCCTCCTTGTTCATGTCGAGGAAGATCTCCCCGAGACGGCCGTCATCATATTCACCGGTGCGCAGGAAGATGGTGTGGCCACCGATCTTCGCCTTCTGGGTATAGCCCTTGCGGCGGTTCGGCAGCTTTTCCTGGCTGCGCACGACGCGCTCGATGATCCGCTCGACGATCTTTTCGGTGACGGTGACGGCCTGGGCGGCGGCCGGCTGGGCGACCAGTTCCTCCAGCGCATCCTCGTTGTCGTCATCCTCGACCAGCGAGGCATTGAGCGGCTGGCTGAGCTTGGAGCCGTCGCGGTAGAGCGCATTGGCCTTCAGTGCGAGCTTCCAGGAGAGCATATAGGCGGCGCCGCAATCCTCGACGGTCGCGTCGTTGGCCATGTTGATCGTCTTGGAGATCGCGCCGGAGATGAACGGCTGGGCAGCCGCCATCATGCGGATATGGCTTTCGACCGAGAGATAGCGCTTGCCGATCTTGCCGCAGGGATTGGCGCAATCGAAGACGGCCAGGTGCTCGTCCTTGAGGAAGGGCGCGCCTTCGAGCGTCATCGCACCGCAGACATGGATGTTGGCGGCCTCGATCTCCTTCCTGGAGAAGCCGAGATGGTCGAGCAGGCTGAAGGAGATGTCGGCCAGCTGCTCGTCGGAGACCTTCAGCTCGTTCTTCAGGAAGTCGGCGCCGAGCGTCCACTGGTTGAAGATGAACTTGATGTCGAAGGCCGCCTTGGTGGCGCCGTTCAGCGCCGCGATCTTCTCGTCGGTGAAGCCCTTGGCCTTCAGCGAGCCGGGGTTGATGCCGGGCGCCTGGTTCAGGTTGCCGTGGCCGACGGCATAGGCCTCGATCTCGGCGATCTGGCTTTCCGAATAGCCGAGCGTGCGAAGCGCCTCCGGCACCGCGCCGTTGATGATCTTGAAATAGCCGCCGCCGGCGAGCTTCTTGAACTTGACCAGCGCGAAGTCGGGCTCGATGCCGGTGGTGTCGCAGTCCATGACGAGACCGATCGTGCCGGTCGGCGCGATGACCGAGACCTGGGCATTGCGGTAGCCGTGCTTCTCGCCGAGTTCCAGCGCCTTGTCCCAGGCCGCCGTCGCATGGGCGATCAGGTCGGCGTCCGAGCACTCGGAGTGGACCAGCGCCACCGGATCGACCGACAGGCCTTCATAGCCGGCGCTCTCGCCATGGGCGGCGCGGCGATGGTTGCGGATCACCCGCAGCATGTTGTCGCGGTTCGGCGCATAGCCCGGGAAGGGGCCGAGCTCACCGGCCATTTCGGCCGAGGTCGCATAGGCCACACCGGTCATGATCGCGGTCAGCGCGCCGCAGATCGCACGGCCCTCGGCCGAATCGTAGGGGATGCCCGAGGACATCAGCAGGCCGCCGATATTGGCATAGCCGAGGCCGAGCGTGCGGTACTGGTAGGAGAGTTCGGCAATCTGGCGCGACGGGAACTGGGCCATCGTCACCGACACTTCGAGAACCACGGTCCACAGGCGAACGGCATGCTCGTAATCGGCAATGTCGATCTTCTTGGTGTCGGCATCCTTGAACTGCAGCAGGTTCAGCGAGGCGAGGTTGCAGGCCGTGTCGTCGAGGAACATGTATTCCGAGCACGGGTTCGAGGCGCGGATCGGGCCAGCGGCCGGGCAGGTGTGCCAGTCGTTCATCGTCGTGTTGAAGTGGATGCCCGGATCGGCCGATGCCCATGCGGCATAGGAGATCTGTTCCCACAGCTCGCGCGCCTTCAGCGTCTTCATCACCTTGCCGTCCTTGCGGGCGGTCAGGTCCCAGGTGCCGTCGGATTCGACGGCGCGCAGGAAGTTATCTTTCAGCGAGACGGAGTTGTTGGAGTTCTGGCCCGACACGGTGAGATAGGCTTCCGAATCCCAGTCCGTGTCATAGGTCTTGAATTCCATGTCCTTGTAGCCCTGCTGGGCGAACTGGATCACGCGCTTGATGTAGTTTTCCGGAACCTGGCTGTTCTTGGCGGCCTTGATCTCGCGCTTCAGCGCCGGGTTCTGGTTGGGGTCGAAGCAGGCGTCGTTGTCGGCCTCGCAGTTGACGCAGGCCTTCATGATCGCCTTCAGGTGACGGGCAACCAGCTTGGAGCCGGTAACCAGCGCTGCGACCTTCTGCTCTTCCTTGACCTTCCAGTTGATGTATTCCTCGATATCCGGATGGTCGATGTCGACGACGACCATCTTGGCCGCACGGCGGGTGGTGCCGCCCGACTTGATGGCGCCGGCTGCGCGGTCGCCGATCTTCAGGAAGGACATCAGGCCCGACGAACGGCCGCCGCCCGACAGGCGTTCGCCTTCGCCGCGCAGGTAGGAGAAGTTGGAGCCGGTGCCGGAGCCGTATTTGAACAGGCGCGCTTCCCGCACCCAGAGATCCATGATGCCGCCCTCGTTGACGAGGTCGTCCTCGACCGACTGGATGAAGCAGGCATGCGGCTGCGGATGCTCGTAGGACGACTTCGACTTGGTGAGCTTGCCGGTGAAGGGGTCGACGTAGAAATGGCCCTGGCCGGGACCGTCGATGCCATAGGCCCAGTGCAGGCCGGTGTTGAACCACTGCGGGCTATTGGGCGCGACGCGCTGGGTGGCGAGCATGTAGGCAAGCTCGTCCTTGAAGGCGGCCGCGTCTTCTTCCGTTGTGAAATACTTGGCCTTCCAGCCCCAGTAGGCCCAGGTGCCGGCGAGCCGGTCGAAGACCTGGCGGGCATCGGTTTCCGAACCGTAGCGCTCATCCTCGGGGAGAGCCGCCAGCGCCTTCTCGTCGGCGACCGAGCGCCAGAGGAAGGAAGGAACGTCGTTTTCCTCGACCTTCTTCAGGATCTTCGGCACGCCGGCCTTGCGGAAATACTTCTGCGCCAGAACGTCGGTCGCCACCTGGGAGAACTGCGAGGGCACATCGATATCGGCCAGGCGGAACACGATCGAGCCGTCGGGGTTCTTGATCTCGCTGACCGCCTTGCGGAAATCGATCTCCGCATAGGCCGACTGGGCAGGCTTGGTGAAACGACGTTCTATGCGCATCCGCTCGGTGTCCCTTGAATTCTGTCGCGCCCCGCAAAATGAGCGCAAGATTGTCCCGCCCGGCTGCCCGGTAAGGTGCAGCCGACTAAATGTCCCATCCGCATGTGGTGCCGGATGACTCGGTGGAGTTGTCGGCACCTGTATCTTGTGGTGATGGTCGCTGCAAACACTAAATATAGTATTAACAGCTTATTACCGCCAGTGTTTTCATTGGCATTGACGGTCAAAAATCGCACACAGGAAACCGGTCGAAAAATCTGCCGTCATGACAGGGATTTCCGTGGATAAACAAGCGATTTGTCGAGAGCGAACCGGCCTCGTTACTGTCCGGTCCAGTCGCCGCCGCAACCTGACCCCCATTAAGTTGGAACCGACTGATTCCGTCAAGGGGTGGTTTATGACCAAATTATTAATACCATATCTTGTGGCTGTCGCGTTGTGGAAAACGGGGAAAGGCAAGACTGCGGCAAATATGTATCAGGATGGGGCGCCGACGCCCGGGCGCAGTGCGGCAAACCGAGGATCGGCACGGCATCCAGGCCGGCGGAGGATCGCGCACGGCTGCCGCGCGCTGTCCGGCCCTGCCGTCCCGGCGTCCGATTTCGGCCCCTTTGCGGACAATTGAGGCGCCGCCGGCGCGAATGGGCGAAATTATCAGGGGTGAAATCTTGTCCGTGCGCAAGACGGCCGGGCTGGCGGGTGTTGACACGCCGATGATTGCGGTCCTTGGCCCGGCGACGGCCGCGGCACTTGCCGGCGGGCAGCGGCGCGGGACGGTGACCGTATATAAGCCGTACACGTTCTATGTCGGAACCCCGGGGTGTTCACCGCCTTTCACCTGATGCAGGCCTTGTGTTGCACTGCGCAACAAAACGGGTCGGACGGGACTGTCCGGTCTCGTTAAAGACCTCAGCTTTTGCCGCTAAATATTGGTAAACCATGGGTGTGCGACGCAGCATGCGGCTTAATCACTCGTCAATCTATGAGACATAATGTTTGGGTCTATTCGGTGCCGGAATGATACCGGTCCGCCTCGTTATTTTCTGGGCAGCGCCATCAGGGCGGCTGTGCCTGCGGAACATTTCCCAATGAGCTTCAGCAATTTTTCCATTCTCAAGAAGGTGAGTTCGCTTGTCGTGCTGATGGGCATCGCTTCTGCCGTGATCGCGGTGGTGGGCGCCCATGGGCTTTACTCCCTCGGCAGCTCTTTGAAGAACACCGGCGCCCGCGAGGAAGTCGCGCGGGAAGCCATGGATCTTCGCATCGACATCATCGCCATCAGCCGGATGACCTATCAGCTGGCCTTCGCGCCGGAGAACGCCGCGGATTTCGCCAAGGAAACCGAGCGCCGTTCGGCCGAAATGCTCGGTCGCCTGCCGAAGATCGCCTCGACCGCCGATGCGACGGAGCAGAAGCAGCTGGAAAACATCCGCGCCTCGCTGGGTGACTATTTCAACACGATCCGCGCCATGGTGAAGACCGCGGCAACCGATGCCGGCAAGGACCAGGCCGTGATGAAGGCCGAGCTTGCCAAGGCGCTGGACGGCCAGAAGGCCGTGACCATCGCGGTCAAGGAATACTCGACCTATTCCGGCGACGAACTGGCCGGCGCCCGCGCCGAAGCCCTGCAACGCTCCAACACCACGCAGATGCTGCTGGTCGTCACGGCGATCTTCTGCATCCTGGCCGGTGTTGTCCTGAGCTATGTCATGGCCCGCCGCGGCATCGTCAATCCGATCCACAGCCTGACCGACCTGATGCGCAAGATGGCCGGCGGCGACATGCATATCGACATCGCCGGCACCGAACGCAAGGACGAGATCGGCGAGATGGCCCGCGCGCTGGAAGTCTTCCGCGCCAATGCCGCCCAGATGCAGGAAATGGAAGCCCAGGAAGCGGCCCTCCATGCCCAGAGCCGCGATCTGCAGAGCTCGATCAGCGGTATCGTCGCGGCGGCTGCCGCCGGCGACTTCTCGCAGCGCATCGGCAAGGCCTATGACGACGAAGACCTGCAGCGCTTTGCCGCCAGCGTCAACGAACTGGTGTCCGGTGTCGATCACGGTGTGACGGAAATCCGCCGCGTCATCGGCGCGCTGGCCAAGGCCGACCTCAGCCAGGACATGCGCGGCGAGTTCCAGGGTGCCTTCGCCGAACTCCAGGTCAACGTCAACAATGCCATGGTGACCCTGCGTCGCACGATGCAGAGCATCCGCCAGGCATCGACGACGATCACCGACAATTCGGGCGAACTGAGCTCGGCTGCAGGCCAGCTCGCACGCCGCACCGAACAGCAGGCAGCCTCCCTCGAGGAAACCGCCGCAGCGCTGGAAGAGATCACCACCACGGTGCGCACCTCCACCGACCGGGCCCGCGAAGCCAGCGACATGGTGCGCGAGACCAAGGACAGCGCCGGCAAGTCGGGCGAGATCGTCCGCAACGCGATCGACGCCATGGGCCGGATCGAGCAGTCATCGCAGAAGATCAGCCAGATCATCTCGGTGATCGACGAGATCGCCTTCCAGACCAACCTGCTGGCGCTCAACGCCGGCGTGGAAGCCGCCCGTGCCGGTGAAGCCGGTCGTGGCTTCGCGGTCGTCGCCCAGGAAGTGCGCGAACTGGCCCAGCGCTCGGCCAATGCGGCCAAGGAGATCAAGTCGCTGATCAACACCTCGGCCGGTGAGGTCAAGGGCGGTGTGTCGCTGGTGCTCTCGACCGGTCAGGCCCTGACCGAGATCGAGGATCTGGTCAACCGCGTCAACGACCACGTCTCCTCGATCGCCAAGGCCGCGCATGAGCAGTCGGCAGCGCTCGGCGAGATCAATGCCTCGGTCAACCACATGGACCAGATGACCCAGCAGAACGCCGCCATGGTGGAAGAGACGACGGCCGCAAGCCAGGTGCTCGCCAACGAGAGCCGCCAGCTGCAGGCGCAGATCGATCACTTCCGGCTGGAGGGCACGGCAACCGCCGCCCCGCATCGCCGGGCCGCCTGAGCCCCCCGGATCGCAGGACAAACAAGAAAAGCGCCGGAGCGATCCGGCGCTTTTTTCATGGATACGCAGACGGCTGTTGACGGTGTTTTCCGGACCGGCAGGCGCTGGTCTCAGCCGCGGGTGCCCTTGGCGATCGGCTCCTGATAGCTGAAACCCATGTCCCAGGGGAAATAGATCCAGGTATCCTGGCTGACCTCGGTGACGAAGGTATCGATCAGCGGCACGCCCTTGGGCTTGGCATAGACGCAGGCGAAATGCGCCTTGGGCAGCATGTCGCGGACTTCCTTGGCGGTCTTGCCGGTGTCGGTCAGGTCGTCGATCACAAGCACGCCTTCGCCGCCGTTTTCCTTCAGGTTTTCAGCCACGCCCTTCAACAGGTTCATGTCGCCCTGGCTGACATAGTCATGATAGGAGGCGATGCAGACCGTCTCGATCAGGCGGATATTCAGCTCGCGCGAGATGATTGCCGCCGGCACCAGACCGCCGCGGGTGATGCAGACGATCGCCTTGAACTCCTGATTGAGGCCGGCGAGCCGCCAGGACAGCGCGCGCGCGTCGCGGTGAAACTGATCCCAGGAGACGGGGAAGGCTTTTTCGGGCAGGCTCATGGTCGGGCTCCGCTGCTGCATCCCTGGGGATGGCCGATAGGGGGTCGAAACGGGCGCGGCGCCCGTTCTTGAAGATCGGCTATTAGCGGCAAATGCCGGGATTTTTCAAGTCCCGGCATGTCTTGGCGGATTGCGGACCGATCAGGTCCGGCCAGAGGCGATCAGCGCCGGGCCGGCCGGGCGGGTTTAGCGCGACAGCAGGGTCAGGGCCGTCATCGAATCGAGCAGTGTGTGGGTGACGCCGCCAAACAGCGTCTCCCACCAGCGCTTGTGGCCGAAGGCGCCCATCACCAGAAGATCGATGGAACTGTCGGAAAGCCGGTTCTCGATCACGGTTGCGGCCGGAACGCCGTCGGCCTCCTGGGTGACGACGGTGATGTGGACGCCGTGGCGGGCAAGCGTGGCCGCGATCTCGGCGCCGGCCGTCTCTGCCGACTGGGTCTGGTTGTCGGGCGGATTGACGCTGAAGATCTCGACCGCGTCGGCCTTCTTGAGCAGCGGCAGGGCGTCGAAGGTGGCGCGTGCCGCCTCGCGCGAACCGTTCCAGGCGACCATGGCCCGCTTGATCGGCTTCGGCTCGGTCAGGATATAGGGCACCAGCAGGACGGGACGGCCGCTTTCGAACAGAAAGCCGTCGAGGTCGGCGCGGCTGTCGGCCAGCGACGAATCGGTCTGGGCGGCGATGATCAGGTCGGCGCAGCGCGCACTGTCCTGCAAGGCGCCGGAACCGTAGCCGGCAGAGGTCAGGAAGCTGCGCCAGTCATGCGAGGTGCCGTTGGCGACGCAGCGATTGCGGAAGATCTGCTCGATCTTGCGCGTCTCGTCATGCGCCATGTCCTGCATCGCCTGGACGGTGGTGGGGTCGGGCATTTCCATCGGCGCCGACAGCGGGATCATCGCCATGGCTTCCGAATGCACGCCGATCAGATGGGCGTCGAAAGTGGCGGCGAAGCTGATCGCGATCTCGGTGATCTGCGCGGCACTCTTCGGGTCGTCGAGAACCGCGAGTATGGTCTTGTAGGACATGGGGCTACTCCCTGGGTAAGTTCGTTGCGTCTGCCTGCCATTGCTAACGCCGGGCCGGACCGCCGCCTTGATATCGATCAAGTTCGGCGCCGGACGGATGCCGTCTCAGACCCGTTCGCCGACGCCTTCGCTGCTGCGCGACAGCGTCTCGATCATCGCCTTGATATCGGCTTCCGCTGCGTCGATGGCCGCGACATCGCGGCCGCGCACGACGATCTCGGTGAAGAAGCGATCGCCCTTGAACTGCGGATAGGAGCCGATCGAGGTGTTGTCGTGCGCCTTCTGGATCGCGCCGAGCGGGGTGCCGATATCGCCTTCGCCGAAGGGGCAGGGGATGGAACGGGCAATCACCTGCGCACCGGCCGGCAGCGTGGCGACGACATTGTCGAGCATGGCGACGAACACCTGCGGCACGCCGGCCATGACGAAGACGTTTTCGACGACGAAGCCGGGCGCGGTGGAGACCGGGTTGTCGATATGACGCGCGCCTTGCGGCATGCGGGCCATGCGCTTGCGCGCCTCGGTGAATTCCATGCCCCGGCGGGCATACATCTCGGAGAGAAGCGTCATCGCGGCCGGGTCGTGGATGCAGTCGACACCGAAGGCCTTCGACATCGAATCGGCGGTGATGTCGTCATGTGTCGGGCCGATGCCGCCGGAGGTGAAGACATAGTCATAGCGGTTGCGCAGCGTGTTCACCGCCTCGATGATGGCGACCTCGTCATCGGCCACGATCCGGACTTCGCGCAGGTCGATGCCGGCGATCTGCAGCACGTCGGCCAGATGGCCGATATTCTTGTCCTTGGTCCGGCCGGAAAGCAATTCGTCGCCGATGGCCAGCATGGCGGCGGTCCTGATCGTGTCATCGTTCATCATCGATATCCTTGAAAGTCATCGCCTCAATATAGGGCAAAGCCGCGGACGAAAAAGTGGAGATCGCGGTCGCCGGTGATCGACGGGGATCGGCCGTCCTGGCCGAGGCCGCAACCGGCGCAAGACGATGTTCGGGACGGGTACGGGCACCCGTCAAGCGCCGACCGGCGAGCTGGCCGGCCACGGTTGCGAACAGTCCGTCTTCGGTCGGGGGGCTTCCCCTTTCGCCAGCAGCTTCTAATTTCATCGCAACACAACCGTCCCGAAATTCGACAACAGAACGGAGCATTCCATGAGCAAGGTACTGGTTCTCTACTATTCGGCCTATGGCCATATCGAAGCGATGGCCAATGCCGTGGCCGAAGGCGCCCGCTCGGCCGGCGCCGAGGTGACCGTCAAGCGCGTGCCCGAACTGGTCTCGGACGAGGTCGCCAAGGCATCGCATTACAAGATGGACCAGGCAGCCCCGATCGCCAGCCCGGCGGAACTCGACCAGTATGACGCGATCATCGTCGGCGCCGGCACCCGCTATGGCACGGTCGCCTCGCAGATGCGCAATTTCTGGGACCAGACCGGTGCCCTCTGGGCGACCGGCAAGCTGGTCGGCAAGGTAGGCTCGATGTTTACCTCGACCGCGACCCAGCACGGCGGCCAGGAAACCACGATCATGGGCTTCATCCCGACCTTCCTGCATCACGGCATGGCGGTTGTCGGTCTGCCTTACGCCTTCCAGGGCCAGATGGGTGTCGAGGAAGTCAAGGGCGGCTCGCCCTATGGTGCCTCGACGATCACCGACGGTGACGGCTCGCGCATGCCCTCCGAGATCGAACTCGAAGCGGCGAAATACCAGGGCGCCCATGTGGCCAAGCTCTCCGCCAAGCTGGCCGGCTGACAGTCTCCGACGCCAAAGTTTTGACGGGGTCCCTTGCGGGGCCCCGTTTTGCGTTGGGCCGCGTTGGCTAAAATGCCCGCTATAATCGCAGGAATGCAGTCATCTCTTTGCATTAGTGTCTTAGCCATTGCGTTCGGGCGAGGACATGGATCGATGAAGAAGACTGCGGAATCTCGCATTCACCCGCGTGAGCCCGTGATGAAGGGAGTGCGGGTCACACCGCGCGACGGCGCGCTCAACGTGACCGGCCTGACGCGCAACCTGTCCGTCGGCGGTGCCCGCATCACCATGGAAACCACGCTCGGCGTGCCGGACCACTTCACCATCAGACTGGACGACGGCAAGACCATCGAATGCGACGTGCGCTGGCGCAGCCTGACCGAGGTCGGCGTCGAATTTCGCCCGGTCGAGGACGCCTGAACGGGCCGAGGTCGACGGAGGCCTGCCGGCTGGCGGGAAATATGTCTACCCCATGATGATGAGTGCCATGCGGCACCAATCCGCTTTTCGGGAACGATTGATCGGGCTAAGTGTTAGAAGCCCGTCAATTAACCAATTCGAAAGAGCGATATCATGAGCATATTCAGCAAGATCAAGAATGCCATCTTCGGCCAGGCGGAAGCCGCTCCGGCTTCGACGCCTGCCGCGGAGCCTGCGGCCGCGCCGGTCGAGACGGCATCGGCGCCGTCGCCCGCCGATGCGCCGGCCAGCACCTCCGCACCGTCCAGCCCCGCAGCGTCCGGCGGCAAGCCTGTCGACATCGCGCCGATCCTCGACGAGGCCGTGCGCAAGAACGGGCAGAAGCTCGACTGGCGCCATTCGATCGTCGACATGATGAAGGCGCTGGGCATGGATGCCAGCCTTTCGGAGCGCAAGGAACTGGCCGCCGAACTCGGCTATACCGGCGATACCGGCGACAGCGCCACGATGAACATGTGGCTGCACAAGGCGCTGATGAAGAAGCTGTCGGAAAACGGCGGCAAGGTGCCGGCCGAACTGCTCGACTGAAACCAGCAGTCGGCGCAAGCCATCCGTTGCAGACAAGACCATGCGGGGCCGATCGGCCCCGTTTTCGTCTCGAGACGGGCAGGGCCGGACGGCGGGCCCGCGCGCCGGACGCGACCGCCGCGTCCCCGTCTTTTGCCACCGGCGCCCCGTTGCGGCCCTTGACGTTGCCGGCCAACTATCGGAAACAGGCAGCGATGCGGACGTGGCGAAACTGGTAGACGCAAGAGACTTAAAATCTCTCGGCCTATGGCTGTGCGGGTTCGATCCCCGCCGTCCGCACCAAGGCGGCTTTGCCGCTGTTGCGGAAGACTTTCGCTTCAGGGCGCCTTCAGCGTGAACGGCTGCTGCACGACGGCCGTGCTGCCGGTCGTGGTGTCCTTCAGCGTGTAGCGCAGCGTGTATTCGCCCGGGCTGGCGCCGCTGAGGTCGAGGGTCAGGTGGGTGTAGAGTTCCTGGTTGCGCACCCGGCCGGTAAAGGTGAAATTGCCGAAACCTTCCTGCAGGGCCAGGCGGTCGCCGCGCGCGTCGAGCACTTCGAGATCGACGGTGAAATGCGACTGGAAACGGCCGTCGTCGAGCGTCTTCCAGGCAAGGCCGATCAGTTCGACATAGGTAATCAGCGGCTCGCCGGCGGTGAACACGGAATTTTCCCGCGGCGTATAGGCGCCGTAGGCCGTCGGCTTTTCCGAGACGAAGGACGCTTCGCCGACGGTAAACGGCAGGGTGGCGGAAAAGTCGCCGAAGGCCTTGCGGATCGTCTCGAAGGCTTCTTTGGCCTTGCCGTCCTGCGCCAGTCTTTCCGCCTCGGTTGCCGCATCGGCCAGCCGCCCGGCAAGGGCCGGCTGGAGGGCGAATGTGGACAGCAGCAGGGCGGTGGCGAGGACGCGGCCGAGCGCCTTCCCGATGATATGCGTGGATGTGTTCAAGACGGTCTCCCCCGGTCTTTTCTTCTTATTGCGGGTCTGGCTGCGGCCACTCCCATGGCCGCCCCCCGCCTCTTTCGGGGTGCAGCATTCCGCGTGAGGATTTGCGCATAAAGCGAAGGCCGAATCCAGTCCGGCGGGATGCTTTTTAGCGGGGACCGCGCACGCCCTGGCGGGGCCTGCGAGGCTTGGCCGGGGCGCGGTCTCAGGAGCGCCAGAAGGTCGGCAGCAAGACGACCAGCACGGAGAGCACCTCCAGACGGCCGAGCAGCATCATCAGCGACAGCAGATAGAGTTCCGGCGCCTGCATGGTGGCGAAATTGCCGGACGGACCGATCAGGTCGCCGACGCCCGGGCCGACATTCGACAATGCGGTGATCACCGAGGAGGTGGCGGTGGCGAAATCATAGCCGAGGGCTGCCATGATCATCGAGCCCAGCGCCCAGAGCAGCATATAGGTCGAGAAGAACAGGAAGACCGTGCGCTGCATCTCGATATCGACCGTCTGGCGGCCATAGCGCACCGAATAGATGGCGTTCGGATAGATCAGCTTCTTCAGCCCGGTATTGATGACGCCGGCCATGATGACCAGGCGGTAGGCCTTGATGCCGCCGGCGGTCGAGCCGGAACAGCCGCCGATAAAGGTCGCGACGAAGGCGGCGACCACCACGAAGGGCCCCCAGCTGGTATAGTCCTGGCTGGCATAGCCGGTGGTCGACAGGATCGAGGCGAAATTGAACATGCCGTGGGTCAAGGCCGGGCCGAAGCCGATGTCGAAGGCGAAGTGGTTGTAGATCGCCGACGTCACGGCAAAGAACAGCAGATAGAGCAGGAAGACGCCGATCTGCGGATCGCGCAACGCATCGAGGCGGCCACGCACGACGAAGACGATGAGGATCGAGAACGGCAGGCTGCAGACCGTCATGAAGAAGGTCGAGATCCACAGCAGCGGCGTGTTGTGGAAATAGCCGAACGAGGCGTCATGGGTGGAAAACCCGCCGGTGGCGACCGTCGTCAGCGCATGATTGATCGCGTCGAAATGGCTCATGCCGGCGACGTCGTAGGAGATCGTGCACAGCACGGTAAAGCCGACATAGATGCCGACAAAGGCGCGGGTGAAGGTGGCGAGCCTTGCGAACGGCTTGTCGTTGGTGTCCGACGATTCCATCTTGAAGAAGGAGACGCCGCCGACCCGCAGGAAGGGCAGGACGAAGAGGCCGAGGGCGACGATGCCGATACCGCCGAGCCATTGCAGCATCGAGCGCCAGACCAGCAGGCCGGGCGGCATGTGGTCGAGGCCGGACAGCACCGTCGAGCCGGTGGTGGTGATCGCCGAGATCGATTCGAACAGCGCCTGGGCAAAGGTCATGTCCTGGCCGCTGAAATAGAGCGGCACGCTGCCGACCAGCGAAAACGTCGCCCACAGCACGTTGACGAGGATGAAGCCCATGCGCTTGTTGAAGGTCGGCGGCGCCGAGCGCGTCGCCATCGCCGTGGTCATCGACAGGCCGCCCACCATGAAGGCGCAGACGGCGAAGACCTTCCAGTCCTTGTGCCCGTAATAGACGTCGACCAGCACCGGGACGAGCATGGCGGTCGATAGATAGAGTCCGCACAGGGCGGCAATGTAGATCGCGGAGCGAAGCTGGCTGGCGTTCAAAAGAAGGACGTCCCCGATTACAGTCGCGCGGAAAATTCCTTGGTCTCCGCCTTGCCCCTATGCCATAGCGAGGACCGAACGGAAATTCAATGGATTGGATGAGATCATGCGCCCTGACACGATGCGCCCGCAAATCCGTGGCGATGCGGTCGATGCCGCCGCCGAGGCGATGCGCAGCATCTTCGCCGAGACGCCGCTGCAGCTGAACGAGCATCTGAGTGCGCGCTACGGCGCCGAGATCTGGCTGAAGCGCGAGGATCTGACGCCGGTGCGCTCCTACAAGCTGCGCGGCGCCTTCAACTTCTTCCGCAAGGCCATCGCGGCCGGTGCGTCGGACCGGATCTTCGTCTGTGCCTCGGCCGGCAACCATGCCCAGGGCTTTGCCTTTGTCTGCCGCCATTTCGCCGTGCGCGGCGTGATCTTCATGCCGGTCACCACGCCGCAGCAGAAGATCGAAAAGACCCGGATCTTCGGTGGCGAATTCATCGAGATCCGGCTGACCGGCGACATTTTCGACCAGTGCTACAAGGCTGCCCGCGACCATGTGCAGGCAACCGGGGGCATGATGGTGCCGCCGTTCGACGATGCCGACGTGATCGAGGGGCAGGCGACCGTGGCTGCCGAGATCGTCGCCGGCCTGCCGGACGGCCGCCTGCCGGACCTGATCGTCCTGCCGGTCGGCGGCGGCGGGCTGTCTGCCGGGATCACCGGCTATCTCGACGGCCGGATGCCGAACGAAAATTTCCTTTTCGTCGAGCCGGCAGGCGCGCCGAGCCTCAAACGCAGCCTGGAGGCGGGCGCCATCGTCACCTTGCCGAAGGTCGACAATTTCGTCGACGGTGCCGCCGTTGCCCGGATCGGCGACCGGAATTTCGCGGCGCTGCAGGATTTCTCCGCCGATCAGGTCATGCTGGTGGCGGAAAACGCGATTTGCGTGACGATCACCGAGATGCTGAATGTCGAGGGCGTGGTGCTGGAACCGGCCGGCGCCCTGTCGCTTGCCGCGCTCGAGATGCTCGGGCGCGCGCGGCTGGAAGGCAAGCGCGTGGTCGCGGTCGTCTCGGGCGGCAATTTCGACTTCGAGCGGCTGCCCGACGTCAAGGAAAGGGCGATGCGCTATGCCGGGCTGAAGAAATATTTCATCCTGCGCCTGCCGCAGCGCCCCGGCGCGCTGCGTGATTTCCTCAATCTGCTCGGGCCCGACGACGATATCGCCCGGTTTGAATATCTGAAGAAGTCGGCGCGCAATTTCGGCTCGATCCTGATCGGCATCGAAACCCGGGACCGGACCAGTTTCACCGGCCTGATCGAGCGTTTCGAGGCCGCCGGCATGGGCTTCGAGGACATCACCGAAAACGAGATCCTCGCCAATCTGATCATCTGACGCCGCTTGCGCTCAGCGGCAGATCCTCGTCTTGGCCTCAGGGCCGCAGGCGCCCGATTGCTTCGCCAGGCGGCGGGCGTCCTCGATCCGGTTGGTCCAGACATAGCCCGGAAAATGGGCTGGCAATTGCGTCCAGTCCGCGAGCGTGTCGATGCCCGAGGATCCGAAGTCGCCCTTCTGGTAGGCGCCGATGACGATGACATCCGACCCGGCGGCCTGCATGCGGGCGTAGAAGCGCTGCGGCCAGCCCCAGAGCAGATGGGCATAGTTGATCGGCACCGGCACCAGGGTGTTGCGGCAATCCTGCGGCACGTAACCGCTCCAGCCGACCTTCAGATAGGTGAGCAGGCAGGCGCGGACCGAGGCTGCCGTGTAGCCGCGCAGTTTCGGCCGGGCGGCAAGCGTCGCGGTGGTCGGCTCGCCGCCGCCATAGACGCCGAAGACCTGTCTTTCCCGGTCCGGCTCTGCACTCAGCCGTGCGGCCAACACCGTGCCTTCCTCGATGCGGCGGCTCTTGAAATTGACCAGGAAATGGCCGTCGGGAAAGGTGGCAAACACCTGGTCGAGCGACGGCAGCATGCCGATCCCCTTGCCGCGAAAGGGAAAGGTCTGTCCGCCGTCGGCGGTGTAGCCATAGCCGACATCGGCGGTCTTGAGCGCGGCAAAGGGCGTGTCTTCCGTCACGCCCGTCAGGTTGGTGCGGCAATCGAGCGTCCAGTCATGCAGCACGGCGAACACCTTGTCGGGCGTCAGATGGACGTCGAGCTCGACGACATCGGCGCCGGCTTCGAAAGCCGCGCGCATCGAGGGCAACGTGTTTTCGAGAAAGCCGTGGGTGGGCGGCAGGATGCGGGTGGCGGTGCAGGTGTCATGGGTCAGTCCCGCCCGGTTGAACAGCTGGTGCTCGCCCCGGTGGGCGATGACGCGCGGACCGTCTATGTCGGGAAAGCTCATGAAGGCCGAGGTGTTGGCGAGCCACAGGGCGGCGGTAATGGCGAGCATACTTGCTAATGCCGCAGTGACAATTCGTCTGAGCACAGCACGCTCCATGAAAATTGAATGTCGAATGCAATGGGCTGAACCTTGCGAGGCATTGAGTCCTTTTCGCGACCTTTGGACTTCTTCTGGACGCGGCTCTGTGCTAGTCGAACGTCATGGCTTCTATCTTTACACGACTGTTCTCCGCCTTCGGCGGTTCGCCCTCTGACAAGCCGGCACCCGGTCCGACGGCCGATGCGCAGGAGTATGAGGGTTTGAAGATCTATGCGACCCCGATCAAGGAAGGCAGCCAGTTGCGGCTGGCCGGCCGGATCGAAAAAACGGTCGACGGCGAGGTGCTGGAGCGCCAGTTCATCCGCGCCGACATGTTCACCTCCGCCGACGATGCGATCGATTTCAGCTTTCGCAAGGCACGCCAGATCATCGATCAGAATGGCGCAAGCCTGTTTTCCGACGGCGTCAAGTCGCGCACCGTCTGAGCTGTTGTGTGACCGGCGGCCGCGCGGGCGCAGTTTACTGAATTCTACTTAAGGTAAATTAAATATAAACTGTGATCACTCAATTTTAAGTGGTCGGCCATAGCATTCCGGGAAAGCATTCGCCGGATTGTTACAGTGAAAATCAATTATTACATAGTTTTCAAAATCTTGTGCCGGTACATGGTGGCGCCGTGCGTAATCTTGGCCGAGCTGACAAGACCGGTTCTTGCGGGGGCCGGCGCGCCCGCCAGCGGCACAGCCCGTGCTGCCGATCTCGACCTCAGCTGGCTGATGGTGGCCGCAGCGCTTGTCATGTTGATGCAGGTCGGCTTCCTGCTGCTTGAGGCGGGCATGGTCCGCTCGAAGAACTCGATCAATGTCGCACAGAAAAACCTGCTGGATTTCGTCTTCGGCGTTGTCGCCTTCGCAGCCGTCGGTTTCATGCTGGCCTTCGGCCGCTCCGGCAGGCTGCCGATCGGCATCGACAGCCATTATTTCTTTCTCGACCATCTGAGCACCTGGGAGGCCGGGTTCTTCATCTTTCAGGTGATGTTCTGCGGCACGGCGGCGACCATCGTCTCCGGTGCCGTGGCCGAACGGATGAAGCTCTCGTCCTATGTGCTCGGGTCGGTGGTTCTCTCCGGGCTGATCTATCCGGTCTTCGTTCACTGGGCCTGGGGCACGGCACTCGGCCCGAACGAGGGCGCTTTTCTGGCCAATCTCGGATTTGTCGATTTTGCCGGTTCCACCGTGGTGCATGCGACGGGCGGATGGATCTCGCTTGCCGCCTGCATGGTGATCGGCCCGCGTCGTGGCCGCTTCGATGCCGAGGGCCGGCCGATTCGCATTGCCGGCCACAGCCCGGTGCTGTCGACCACCGGTGGCCTTCTGCTGTTCATCGGCTGGATCGGCTTCAACGGCGGTTCGACGACGGCGGCCGTTCCCGATATCGGGCCGATCATCCTCAACACCATCCTCGCCGGCGGCATGGGCTGCTGCGTCGGCTATGTCATCGGCTATTACCACGATGGCGTGGTGCTGCCGGAGAAATCGATTTCGGGCATGCTGGGCGGCCTCGTGGCGATCACCGCCGGCTGTCATCTGCTGACGCCGGGCGGCTCGCTGCTGATCGGGGCGCTCGGCAGTGCCGCTGCCGTCTATGGCATCCTGTTCATCGAGCGGGTGCTGCGGATCGACGATGCGGTCGGGGCGATCGGCGTGCATGCCTTTGCCGGCGTCGTCGGCACCGTCGGCCTTGCCTTCCTGGCGCCGCCGGAACTGCTGCCGGCCGGCGACCGGCTGCATCAGCTCTATATCCAGGTTTTCGGCGCGGCGCTCAATTTCTATTGGGCCTTCGGTGTCGGCTACGGCTTCTTCTGGCTGTTGAAGCGTTTTGCCGGCGTCCGCGTCTCGGCCGAGGACGAATATAACGGCCTCAATATCGCCGAGCATGGCACCCGTCTGGGCGTCGGGCATGTGTCGGCGGCCCTGTCCGATCTGGTCGACGGCAAGGCGGATCTTACCCATCGCCTGGCGGTCGACCCGGGCGACGAGGCGGAAGAGCTGACGACGCTGTTCAACCGGCTGATGGACGACATCGAGGAGAGCGAGCGCACCCGCCAGGCGCTGCAGTCGCAGCAGCGCGACACCGAGGAGGCCGAACGGGTCGCCACGCTTGCCAATGCCACCTTCGAGGCTATCGTCATGCACGAGGGCGGCACGATCGTCGACGGCAACCAGCAGCTGGCGGAACTCACCGGCCTGCCGCTATCCGACCTGATCGGCCGCTCCGTCCTCGAATTCGTCGCGCCGGAAGACCGCGAACGGGTCGAGAAGGCCTTCTTTTCCGGTGTCGACGAGAATGCGGAGATATCGCTGGTGACGGCCCTCGGCGAACGGATCCCGATCGAGGCACGCGGGCGCCATGTCGATTATCGCGGCAAGCGGATCCAGATCGGCTGCCTGGTCGATCTCAGGCCGCGGCGCGAGGCGGAGCGGCGCATCCGCCATGTGGCCCTGCACGATTCGCTGACGGGGCTTGCCAACCGTACGCTGTTTACCGAGCGGCTGAGTGCCAGCGTCGAGCATTGCCGGGCAGGCCGCGGCTGCGCCATCGTCCTGCTCGACCTCGACCGGTTCAAGGACGTCAACGACATGCATGGCCACCCGGCCGGCGACGAGGTGATCCGCAAGACCGGCGATCGCCTGCGCAAGGCGCTGGGGCGCGACGATCTGGCCGCGCGCATCGGCGGCGACGAATTCGCCGTCATTCTGACACGCGCCTCCTTCGGCAATCAGATCGAGGATTTCTGTCGCCGTCTGGTCACCGCCTTTCGCGAGCCGATCGATCTCGGCAACGGCCACCATGTGCGCTGCGGCGTCAGTCTCGGGGCGGCGCTGTGTCCGGATCATGCCGACAATGTCGAGGATCTGATCGGCCGTGCCGACATGGCGCTCTACCATGCGAAGAATGCGGGGCGGAACACCTGGCGCTGCTATCGGCCCGGCATGAGCGAGCTGATCGAGAAGCGGCGGGCGCTGGAAGCGGACCTGGAACAGGCGGTGGAGAACGGCGATTTCGAACTCTATCTGCAGCCGCGCGTGCGCTGCTCGGACACGGAGATAGAGGGCTACGAGGCCTTGCTGCGCTGGACCCATCCGACGCGGGGCCCGGTCAGTCCGGTCGACTTCATCCCGGTCGCCGAAGCCTCGGGCAAGATCATCCAGCTGGGCGAATGGGTGCTGGCCGAGGCCTGCCGGATTCTCAAGACATTGCCGGCGGACAAGCGGCTGTCGATCAATGTCAGCCCGATCCAGTTCCGTCAGATCGACTTTCTCGGCAATATCGAGGCGATCGTCGCCGCCGAGGGGGCGGACCCGAAGCGGATCGAGCTGGAGATCACCGAGAGCGTGCTGATCGACGACGACGAGGGCGCAAGACAGGTTCTGGATGCCCTGAAGCGCTCCGGCTTCAACATCGCGCTCGACGATTTCGGCACCGGCTATTCCTCCCTCAGCTATCTCAGCCGCTATCCCTTCGACGCGATCAAGATCGACCGCAGCTTCGTCGCCAATCTCGGCGTGGAGGCCAATGCCGAGGCGATCGTCCGCTCGATCATCGATCTGGGCAGCGGTCTGGGCATGAAGGTGGTGGCCGAGGGCGTGGAGACCATCGAGCAGGCAAGGCTTCTGGTGACCAATGGCTGCGACGAATTGCAGGGCTATCTGCTGGGCCGGCCGGTGCCCGTGGACCGCATCGCCATGGATGTGGCCGGCGACGTCAAGCGGCGGCTGAGGGCAGACGGCGACGAGGACCTTTCGGGAAGGCGGGAAGCCGACGTGGCCTGAGGGCAGGGGGGACAGCGCCCATCGCGCGGCTGGCCGCAGCGATTGGGCGAAGCGGCGGCCGTGACTGGAGGCGCGGCCGCCGCAAACTTCAGGAACGGTAAAGGCCTCAGGCGGCCTTGGCGAGTTCACTCGCCTGGGCAAGCGCGCCGGCGATCGCCTTTTCGGCAGCTTCCGGGCCCATGGCGATGCCTTCGACGCGGATCACCTGGACGTCCTTGATGCCGATGAAGCCGAGAACGGAGCGCAGATAGGGTTCGGCAAAATCGAGGGCTGCGGCCGGGCCGGACGAATAGACGCCGCCGGAGGCCAGAACGATATAGGCCTTCTTGCCCTGCACCAGGCCTTCGGGACCGTTTTCCGTGTAGCGGAAGGTGCGGCCGGCGCGGGCGATGTGGTCGATCCACGACTTCAGGATCGAGGTGATGCCGAAATTGACGAAGCCGCTCGAAATGACCAGCGTGTCGGCCGCCAGCAATTCGTCGACTTCCTTGTCGGAAATGGCGATCGCTTCGGCCTGGGCCGGTGTGCGATCTTCGGACGCCAGACGGATGGCGGAGGAGAAATCAGTGCCGATATGCGGCAGCGGGGTGGCGACGAGATCGCGTTCGACAATGGTGCCGCCGGCGGCCAGGCCTTCGGCCAGCGCCTTTGCGACCTTGCCGGAAACCGAATCATTGCCGCGCGTGCTGCCGCGAACGAGAAGAATGGAGGACATGGGAACACCTGTATTCTGTTGGCTTGGCCGGTCGGGGGTCGCCGGCGGAGACTGACAGATAGAACTGGCATCCAATCGATAAAACTGGGATAATGTCGATCAGTAAAATCGATAAACTGGATAGGTCTCATGCTGCCCAACCCGACGCTGGATCAATTGCAGGTGTTCATCGCAGTGGCCGAGGCCGGCAGCTTTTCCGCAGCCGCCCGGCAGTTGAACCGGGCGCAATCGGTGGTCAGCTATACGATCGGCAATCTGGAGGCGCAGTTGCAGCTGGTGCTGTTCGACCGGCAGGGACGCCAGCCGGTGCTGACCGAGGCCGGTCGGGCGATGCTTGACGACGCACGGCGGATCATTGCCGAACTCGACAATCTGCGGGCCCGCAGCAAGGCGCTGAACGAGGGGCTGGAGGGCGAGGTGCGCCTGGCCGTCAGCGTCATGGTGCCCGACCACGGGCTGACCGAAACGCTGAAGGCCTTCCAGCTGGAGTTTCCAACGGTCATGCTGCGGCTCTATTGCGGCACGCCGCGGCTTGTCTCGCGCATGCTGGACCGCTCGGCCGTCGACCTGGCGATCGGCGGCGGACCGGAGGTGGATCACCGCGTCGAAAGCCAGGATATCGGCCTGTCCTATCTGGCGCCGGTCGCGGCCCCGGAACACCGGCTGTCAAAGCTTTCCCGCAAGCTCAGCCTGCGCGATGTGCGCGAGGACGTGCAGATCATCGCCTCCGAGGCGCAGCAGCCGGAGGAGGAGGGGCCCGATTTCAACGTGTTTTCGCGCCGAACCTGGCGGGTCAGCGACATGGCGACCAAGCGGCATCTGTTGCTGGCGGGGCTCGGATGGGGCGGCGTGCCGCTGACGATCGTGCGGGAGGATCTGGCGGAAGGCCGGCTGGTGCGGCTCGATGTCGAGGGGTATGACGTGCGCGATTACCCGGTGCTGGCCCAGTGGCACAGTGCCTCACCGCCCGGACCTGCCGGTCGCTGGATCATCGACCAGATGGCGATGCGCCTTGCCGGCTGCCCCCGCGGCGCCGAAGTCGACCGCCTGCTGCGCGGCGAGGCGCGCGACCTGACGCGCGAGGCGGCCGAGTAGAGAGAACAAAGAAACGCCGCACCTTGCGATGCGGCGTCCCGTCTTTTCAATCCTGGCTCTATGATCCGGCGCTGCGGCTCAGAGAACCAGCCGGTACTTGGCAAAGCCGCCTTCGCCGTCCCCGTCGTCCTCGATCTTGGCGCCCTTGACGGCGCTGGCATAGTCGCGGCCCTTGGGGCCTGTCTCGAACACGGCGGTGGTGCCGGCGAGCGGCATGAATTTCCAGTTGGCATCCGCCGAGGGATTGATCGTGCCCTGGTCGACGATATAGCGGACGATGACGTCGCGATTGGTGTCGGGGGCGACGAAGATCACCTTGTCGGCCGCGATCTCTGGGAAATTGCCGCCGCCGCCGGCGCGGTAATTGTTCGTCGCGACGACGAATTTCTGCGCCGGGTCGATCGGCTTGCCGCCGAACTGCAGGTTGACGATACGGCTCGAGTCCGGATTGACGGCCTTGCCGTCCTTGTCGTAGCGCGCCGGCTTGGACAGGTCGATCTCGTAGGTCACCCCATCAATCACGTCGTAATTATAGGACGGGAAGTCGGGGTTGAGCAGTGGCGCGTCCTTGGCGCCTTCCTCGACCTGCAGGAACATGCCGGCCGACATTTCGAGCCAGTTCTTCACCTGTTCGCCGGTGATCAGCACGGCCTGCACGGTGTTCGGATAGAGATAGAGGTCGGCGACGTTCTTGATGGCGATGTCGCCGGCCGGCACGTCGGTATAATAGTCCGGGCCGCCACGGCCGCCGGCCTTGAACGGCGCTGCGGCCGACAGCACGGCGAAGTCCTTGTACTGGCCTTCCTTCAGCATGTCCTTGATGTACCAGCTCTGCGCGTTGGAGACGATCTGCACGGAGGGATCGTCGGCCACCAGCGCAAAATAGGAATAGAGCGGCGCCGAGGTCTTGCCGACGGGGGTGCGGACATATTCGAGCGTCGCATCATGCTCGGACTTCACCGCATCGACGACCTGCTGCTTGCTCTGGACGTCGGCCACGACCTTCTTGTTTTCGTCGCGGTGATAGATCGGGCGCGCCTCGGTGGTGAAGTCGGCCACCTTCCACTTCGAGCCGTCGCGCTCCAGAAGCAGGTCGATCAGGCCCATATGCGAGCCCCAGAAACCGGCCATGACGGCCGGCTTGCCGAGCAGCGTGCCGCGCGCGGCATCGGCGCCGGGCACGCCGACGAAATCCTTCGGGCCGGGAAAGACCAGATGCTGGTGACCGGTGAACACGGCATCGATGCCGTCGACGCCGGCGAGATAGAGCGAGGCGTTTTCCATCCGATCCGTCTGACCGGAGCCGTCGATGCCGGAATGGGAGAGCGCGATGACGATGTCGGCACCGTCTTCCTTCATCACCGGAACCCAGGCCTTGGCCGTCTCGACGATGTCGCGGGTCTGCGCCTTGCCTTCGAGGTTCTTGGCATCCCAGACCATGATCTGCGGCGGCACGAAGCCGATGATGCCGACCTTGATCTCGTGCATCTGGTCGGCGCCGTCGCGGATCGTCTTGTTGACGATCACATAGGGGCTGAAGAACAGCTCGTCCTTCTTCGGATCCTCGGCCAGCTTGCCCTTGGTCAGGTTGGCGCAGACGATCGGGAAATTCGCTCCCTTCAGGGTGTTGAACATGAAGTCGAGGCCGTAATTGAACTCGTGATTGCCGAGCGTGCCGCAATCATAGCCGAGCACGTTCATCGCCTTCATCACCGGATGCAGGTCGCCTTCCTTCATGCCCTTCTTGTAGGCCATGTAGTCGCCCATCGGATTGCCCTGCAAAAGGTCGCCGTTGTCGAGCAGCATGGAGTTCTTCGCCTCCGCGCGGATGCCGTCGATGATCGAGGCGGTGCGCGCCAGGCCCAGCGTGTCGTTCGGCTTGTCGGCGTAATAGTCGTAGGGCATCACGTTGACGTGGATGTCGGTGGTTTCCATCAACCTCAGATGCGCCTGGTTCGGTGCCGCCTTGGCCGAAAACGGATGGACCAGGACGATCGCCGAGGTGGCGGCAATTCCGCCAAGAAGCGATCGCCGCGTCATGGGGAGAATGAGAGAGGTCATGAAATGCTCCTTCGCAGAACCTAATTAGCCGCGGAGTTTAAAATCGATTTGGCAGCAGTGCATCCGGAAAATGACATGAAGATGTACAATGGCGCCCCCATGCGCGACAACGCACAAAAAAACCGGCCGCGGGACTTTCATCGTCTCGCTGCACCGGCAAAAATGTGGGCACCCGTCATGGTCACCCAAGGGTAGTTCGCAGTTTCGGAAGATATCGGCCGTTCAGGGGGGTGGTGCTCAGCGCACCAGAACGGGGCGGATCTCCGCATGAAAAAATCGAAAATATGAATTGACCTGCGCGCTGCTGTTCGAGCTTGTCTTGAACTTCACGCCGAGCCGGTGGCGGTGGCTCCACTGGACGGTGCCTTCCAGCACGCCCAGCTCAGGGTTTGTAATACGGATGCTGCTGCCTTTCGCCGCCGGCAGGGGCGCGGCGAGGTCCAGCGCCAGGCCGTGTTCGGACAGGTCCACAACACGGGCCGCAGCCTGTTGGTTGAAGTAGTGAACTTCGACATCAAGCCGGCATCTTTCCCGCTTCGCTGCGCGAGTTTTAATATCGAGTTGGTGTTGCATGACGATCCCTTGAATGTTGGATGCATGCTTACTATACGTATGTCAGACTATGTTCCGGTTACCGGAATGCATAAATTTTTCGATATTCTCATTTTTCTGAAAAAAGCCCCGAAATGACACAGTCCATGCCGGGCTTCGGGCGGCGATGCTCCACCCCCGAAGGCCCAGCCTAGGCCCGCCGTCAGTCGCGCTCGATCCGGCACTGGTAGCAATTGTTGCGGGCCGAACGGACATGCACATAGGCGACGTCGCCCTGGTCCAGCAGGTGGGCTGCACGCCCGGCGATCCGGGCAATCGGGATCACCCCGCCGGTTCCATAGACGATCCGCTCGTCGGCGCCATAGCCGCGCAGGATGAAATCGGGGCTATCCTGCAGGACCGGCGGCAACTCGGATCCGGGCACGTGACGTTCGCAGGCTTCGGCATGCAGGAAGATCGGCCCGGTCTCGGCATAGGGCTGCAGCGCGGAAAACGGACGGTGTGCCAAAACGAGATAGGGATCGCCGCCGGCGACCTGGCGCAGGCAGTGGCGGCAGGGCACGCCCTGGCCGTCGGAAATCTTCCGCTCCGGCGGGTTGCCATAGGCGTCGGGCGCGCCGTTCTGATAAGCGCGAGCGGTTTCGGTCGGCAGGGCTTCAAAGCGGATATTGGCCATGGACGGGCTCCAAAGGATGGCAGGAGCCCGATTATCGGCGGCAGCGCGGCACGCGGCCACCCGATTCTTGCCGGCTGATTCTGGCCGGCTGGTTCTCGCCGGCTGGTTCTCGCCGGAACCCCGTCTGGTCTAAAGACCCGGCGTGTCGCGGCGGATGATCTGCAGCAGCTCTTCCTCGGCCAGCGGTTCGACCAGCGCGTCATAGGTCTCGACCGGAGAGAAGCCGTAGCGCTGGTAGAGCTGCAACGCCCGGGGATGGTCGAGCGTATTGGTGCTGACCGTCACCTTTTTCGGATTGGACTGCCAGACGGCATAGAGCGCCTGCAGCAGGAACCATTTGCCGATGCCAAGGCCGAGCGCGTGTTCCATCAGGCCGAAATAGGACAGCTCGATCGTCTCGCCGTCCAGTTCGCGGAACTCGTAGAAGCCGGCGGGCGCGCCGTTGACATGCAGGACCGAGATCGTGACCTTCGGATCGTGGATGATCGCCTTCAGCGCCTCGTCGTTCATCCTGAGGCGCTCGAACCAGTGCCAGCGGGCGCCGACCTGGCGCTGCAGATAGCGATAGAAGGGCAGCGGGATCTCGGTCGCGCGCATGATCGCTGTATGGATATTGACCGGAACCGGCATGCTCGCCTTCGGTGCGGCGGTCATCTCCAGCAGTGTCACATGGGCGGTGAGATGGTTTTGCTGCGCCGGCGCGACGGCAGCCGCCGGGCCGGTGTCGATCGCAGTCTCTGCCTTGGAACCCCATTCCGACCAGGAGCCGTCATAGAGCGAATTGTCGGAATGGCCGAGCGAATCGAGGGCCAGGGTGATGACGGCGGCGGTGACGCCGGAACCGCAGCTGGTGACGACGGGCTTGCGCAGGTCGATGCCGGCCTCGGTCAGGACGGTGCGCAGCGTCGTCAGGTCCTTCAGGTGGCCGTTTTCCGACAGCGATAGCGCCGGCACGCTTCGGGCGCCCGGCATGTGACCGGAGCGCATGCCGGCACGCGGTTCGGGCTCCTCGCCGGTAAAGCGACCGGCCGGCCGCGCATCGGCAATCTGCTTTTCGCCGTTGCCGGCAATCGCGCTCATCTCGTGGAAGCTGGTGACGCGCCGGGCGTCGAAGCGGGGGGTGAAGACGGCCGGTTCGGGCCTTGTCGTGCCGGTCTCGACCGGTCGGCTCTCCGCCTTCCAGCCGTCGAGCCCGCCGTCGAGGATGTAGACGTTTTCGGCGCCCATGACGCGCAGCATCCACCAGACGCGCGGCGCCGAGAAGAAGCCGGGGCCGTCATAGACGACGATCAGGTCGGTGGCGCTGATGCCGAGCTTGCCGACTTCGGCGGCGAAGAAATCCGGGGCGGGGAGGGAATGGGGCAGGCCGGTCGTATGGTCGACGATCTCGTCCTGGTCGAAGAACACGGCGCCGGGCACGTGGCCGCCTTCATACTCCGCCTTGGCGTCGCGCTGGTGCGCGGGCAGGTACCAGGAGGCATCGATGAGCTTGAAGCCGTCGGCGCCCAATTGCTGCTGGACCCAGTCGGCGGACACGACGAAGCGGCTCTGTTCTCCAGCCATCCACAGAACTCCCTGTCTTTTGTTACGGGCTGCTTTAAGTCGGCGCATCTCCGAAACGGATCCGGAAGCGGCGGTTCTCCTTGCCCTTTTTTTCGATTTTTCCGATGTGAATCGGGCCGACCTCCTGGGTCTCAGACACATGTGTGCCACCGCAGGGCTGACTGTCAACGGAAGAGTCCTCGCCGATGCAGACGAGCGAGACTCGACCCATGCCGACCGGCGGACGAACATTTTTCGATTTGATGATGCCCGGATTGGCGGCCAGTTCCGCGTCGGTGATCCATTGCAGGTAGATCGGATGGTTGGCCGCGACGAGGGCCATCAGGTCGGCGGTGACCTGATCCTTGTCGATGGTCTCCGACATGTCGAAATCCACCCGGCTTTCGTCCTCGCCGACCGCCGCGCCGGTGATCGGATAGGGCACGACGACGGAGAGCAGATGGCAGGCGGTGTGCATCCGCATCAGCTTGTAGCGGCGGGGCCAGTCGATATGCAGCGTCAGTTCTTCACCGACCGCGGGGACGGCTTGCCCCTCGATCGGCTTGTGCAGGATGACGGCCTTGGTCTCGCCATTGCGGGTTTCCCCGAGCATGATCCGGGAGCCATCGGCCCGTTCGAAAAAGCCGGTGTCGCCGGGCTGGCCGCCGGACGCCGCATAGAACGGCGTCTGGTCGAGTTCCACCGAGCCGTCCTCATGCACGGCTGTGACCACGCCCTCCGCCGTCGCCAGATAGAAGTCGTCGCGGAAAAGGGCAGTGGTCGGTTCGCTCATCGGGTCTCTCAGACGGTTTCGTATGGGATCTTGAAATCCGGGCGCGTGGTCAGCCAGCCGGGCACCGGCAGGTTCTTCGACGTCAGGAAGTCGGGGTTGAACAGTTTCGACTGGTAGCGGTTGCCGTAGTCGCAAAGGATGGTGACGACGGTGTGGCCCGGCCCGAGATCCTTGGCGAGACGCACGGCGCCGGCAATGTTGATGCCGCTGGAGCCGCCAAGGCAGAGCCCCTCGTTCTCGATCAGGTCGAAGATCGCCGGCAGCGCCTCGGCATCCGGGATGTTATAGGCAAAGTCCGGGGTGAAGCCTTGGAGATTGGCGGTGATACGGCCCTGGCCGATGCCTTCCGTGATTGACGAGCCCGACGACTTCAGTTCGCCATGCGTGTAGAATTCATAGAGTGCTGCGCCATCCGGATCGGCAAGCCCGATCTTGACCCCCGGCTTCAGCGCGCGCAGGCCCTCGGCCGTGCCGGCCAGCGTGCCGCCCGATCCGACGGCGCAGATGAAGCCGTCGACCTTGCCGTCGGTCTGCGCGAAGATTTCCCTGGCCGTGGTTTCGACATGCGCCTGACGGTTGACGACATTGTCGAACTGGTTGGCCCAGATCGCACCGTTCGGCTCGCTCTTTGCCAGCTGCTCGGCAAGGCGGCCCGACAGCTTCACGTAATTGTTCGGGTTCTTGTAGGGAACGGCCGGCACCTCGACCAGTTCGGCGCCGAGCAGGCGAAGGGCATCCTTCTTTTCCTGGCTCTGGGTTTCCGGGATGACGATGACGGTGCGGTAGCCGAGCGCCTTGGCGACCAGTGTCAGGCCGATGCCGGTATTGCCGGCGGTGCCCTCGACGATGACGCCGCCGGGTTTCAGCAGGCCCTTCTTCTCGGCATCGCGGATGATGTAGAGCGCGGCGCGATCCTTGACCGACTGGCCGGGATTGAGAAACTCCGCCTTGCCGAGAATGGTGCAACCGGTCGCCTGCGAGGCGCCCTGAAGCTTGATGAGCGGCGTATTGCCGATCGCGTCGAGGACCGAAGAATGAAAAGCCATGGGGAACGTGCCTTGTCTTGCATCAGGAAATTAAGGAGCGAGTTGTCAGTTCACAAGCCGTGATTGGCAAGAAATGGTGTTTTGCCAGAATGCCGAGCGGCGGAAAATTAGACCTGCCGCCCCGCAGATAGCTCGACCGACAGCGCCGATCCGGCCGCCCCGGTCACCCGCTGAGCTTCTTGTAGGCGCCGAGGGCCGTGTCGCGGGCCTGCTTGTGATCGACGATCGGCTTCGGGTAATGCTTGCCGAGCTCGACACCGGCCTTCTTCAGAACATCGGCGGGTGCCTCGAAGGGCTTGTGAATATAGCGCTTTTCCAGATCCTTGAGCTCCGGCACGAATTCGCGGATATAGGCGCCGTCCGGATCGAATTTCTCGCCCTGCAGCACCGGGTTGAAGATGCGGAAGAAGGGGGAGGCGTCGGCGCCGCTGCCGGCCACCCATTGCCAGTTGGCGGCGTTGGAGGCGGGATCGGCGTCGACGAGCGTATCGCGGAACCATCTCTCGCCGCGGCGCCAGTCGATCATCAGGTCCTTGATCAGGAAGGAGGCCGCGATCATCCGCACGCGGTTGTGCATGATGCCGTGGCGCCAGAGCTGGCGCATGCCGGCATCGACGATCGGGTAGCCGGTCGCGCCCTTCGTCCAGGCCTTGAACGCCTTGCTGTTCGTCTCCCAGGGGAAGTCGTCGAACTTGTCGTTCCAGTTGTCCCGGTCGAGCTTGGGAAAATGATAGAGCAGGTGATAGCAGAAATCGCGCCAGGCCAGTTCCTTGCGGAACTTGACGACGGCGTCACGCAGGTCGTGGTCCAGATTGCGCGTGGCATGCCAGATGCTTGCCGGCGAGATCTCGCCCAGTGCCAGATGCGGCGACAGGCCGGACGTGACGTCGCGGGCGGGAAAATCCCGGCCGGTCTCGTAGCGGTCGAGCCCCTCATCCAGGAAGCGCTCGAGACGTTTGTGCGCGCCGCCCTCGCCGGGCGTCCAGAGATCGGAGAACTCCGCCGCCCAGTCGGGTTTGGTCGGCAGCAGCGCCCAGTCGGTGCGCGTCTCGCTGTCCGGCCATTTGTGCGGGTGCTTGATCTTGTCCGGTGCCGAAACCGGCTCGGGTGGATCATAGTCTGCGTCGAGCGCCCGCCAGAAGGGCGTGTAGACCTTGTAGGGCGTGCCGGACTTGGTCTTCAGCTTCGACGGCTCGTGCATCAGGTGCCCGGCAAAGCTCTCAACGGTCAGACCGTTCTTCTTCAGGTCGGTCTTCAACGCGCTGTCGTGCTGCATGCCGGCCGGATCATAGCGCCGGTTCCAGTGGATGGTATCGGCGCCGGTCTCCTCGATCAGGGCAAACAGCGCATCGCCCGCCTTGCCGCTTCTGCAGATCAGCCGGCTGCCGGCATGTTTCAGCGCCTTGTCGAGCGCGGCCAGCGAATGGTGCAGGAACCACGCCTGCGCGCCACCGAGCGGACCGCTGCCGTCATGTCCGGGTTCGCGGATATAGACCGGGATGACCGGGCGGCCGGTTTCAACGGCAGCGGCCAGCGCATGGTTGTCGGCAAGGCGCAGGTCCTTGCGGAACCATAAGAGAAGGGGGGCGGTCGACATGAGGGACGGCGGCTCCGTTGGCGTTGCGGTACTTCGTTCCCGACATCTAGGCCGGCAGGTCTTCGAAACCACCATGTGGCCGTCAATTCAATTCAGAATTGTCGCATAGACGGGTTTGTCGCAAAAGCGGTAGGAATTATTGTGGAGATCGCTCAAATGCCGCTGAATTTCTTAAGCCGGGAGACAGACTTTCCGGACAATAAGGTTAGTGTACTTCAAGGGCGCGGTCATGACGACCGGTTGACGGCTTGCTCGTTTGCCCTGGGGATGATCGACCGCGTTGCGGAGTGTGCCGCTCTTCCGTTCGTCCATCATCGCCCATGGCCGGCCTTCCCGAGGGCCGCGCCGACAAGCCAGGGCCGCCGGCCGACATGACGTCGTCCAGCGGCATTTTTTCATCCCCATGGATTGTCTTAACCCTCGACCGCGATGCCGGAGCCTTCCGCGACGGAGCGGATGATGGCGCGCGCCTCGTCGACCGAGAGGCGTCCCTCGAGTGCTGCGGCGCAGGCGGCAAGCGCGGTGCGCAGTCCGGCGCAGCCGGGATCGGGCCAGGCGTCGGCGAGAAGCCAGGCGGCCTCGCGCAGCGAGCCGATGATGTGGCGGCTGCCGTTGATGACAAGGGCAAGTGGTGAGGGCAGGGGTCTGTCGAGGGGCATGGTTCTGTGTACTCCGGCCGCAACAACGCCTGTGACGGAGACGGGTTCCCTAAAAAGTACACTATCTTTTTTGCAGCTTTTTGACAGAGTGTGCATTGCAGCAAATGAGCTGTGGTGCTCGCCACAGTTGCCGCCGTGGCTCCACAAAACGGACATCATTCGCGGCCAAGTAGTTGGTTCATTCTGGTGATTGCCGGGCGATATGGCCCATCTCATGCGTAAAGTTGAGGCGATCATTCCATAGGATTGTTGTGTTTTATCAGGGCTTTAGGAGAGCTGGCAGTCAGGTTCGATACCAGCGGTCCAAGCGTGACACGCGCATGCGTATGGTCCTTGTCGAAAAGGCGGACCTTGCGCATCCCACAGACGAAAGCGGTTGCGCGCGGCGGAGTTGCGCGGGTCCGATCTGGTCAACCACCGGCCCTTGCGACAGGGGCGGGAACTTGCACGGAAAAGGGTAGCTACCGAATGACGCCGTTCAAATCTGCTCGCCATTCCATGGATGGGGCTGCTCATGAGCATCGCTGACAGGCTGGTCAAGGGCAGCCTCTGGGTCAGCTTTTCCAGAATCATCGTCAACGGCCTCTCGACCGTCAGCACGATCATCCTGGCCTGGTATCTGATGCCGTCGGATTTCGGCGTGGTGGCGCTTGCGACCACCATGCTGACCATCGTGATGACGGTGACGGAGCTGTCGCTGAACGAGGCGCTGATCCGGCATGAGGATCCGCAGGAAAGCCATTTCAGCGCCGCCTGGACGCTGGCGGTGACACGCGGCCTGATTCTCAGCCTGCTGTTTGCCGCCATCGCCTATCCTGCCGCAGCGCTTTACGGCGAGCCGCGGCTGTTCGGCGTGCTTCTGGCCCTCAGCCTGACATTCTTCATCAACGGACTGGCCAATCCGCGCCGCATCATGCTGCAGCGGGACCTGATCTTCTGGCAGGAATTCGTGCTGAACGTCGCGCAGAAGGTGGCGGGCTTCATCGCCACCGTCACCATCGCGATGATCTGGCAAAGCTACTGGGCGCTGGTGATCGGCACGCTGGTGATGCAGCTGACCAATGTTGTCACCTCCTATTTCGTCATGCCGTTCCGGCCGCGCGTCACCTATGCCCACATGCGCGAGTTCTTCTCGTTTTCGGTGTGGATCACCGCCGGCCAGATCGTCAACCAGCTCAACTGGCGTTTCGACTACCTGCTGCTCGGCAAGCTGCTCGACGGTGCGGCGCTCGGCTATTATTCGCTCGGCGGCCAGCTGGCGCAGACGCCGACCCGCGAGGCGACGGCGCCGCTGACGGCAACCATCTATCCGGCCTTTTCCAATGTCCGCCATGACCCGCCGCGCCTGGCAGCCGCCTATCAGCGGACCCAGGCGCTGCTGACGGCGGTCGCCCTGCCGGCCGGTATCGGCATGGCGGTGGTCGCCGATCCGCTGGTCCGGCTGGTGCTGGGGGAAAAATGGCTGCCGGTGATCTTCATCATCCAGGCGCTCGCCTCGGTCTATGCCCTGCAGACGCTGGGCTCGCTCAACCAGCCGCTCGGCATGGCGCTCGGGCGCACCCGCACGCTGTTCGTGCGCGACACGCAGATGCTGTTCGTCCGTGTGCCGATCATCACCATAGGGCTGGTGTTCTGGGGATTGCCCGGACTGATCGTCAGCCGCGTGGCGACGGGGCTCTTCGGTGCGCTGGTCAACATGTACATGGTCCAGCGGTTCATCAATGTGTCGGTCGCAGCCCAGCTGTTTGCCAATTTCCGGGCGCTTGCCAGCTCCGCCGTGATGGCGGCCGGGGTGACCGCCGTCCAGCGCTACATGGGCCCGGAGACCGGGCAGATGGCCCTGGTGCTCCAGCTTGGCGTGCTCGTGGCGCTCGGCGGGGTGCTTTATTGCGGCACCAGTCTTTTCCTGTGGCTCGTCATGAACCGGCCGAACGGCCCGGAAACCGACGTGCGCAAAATCGCATCCAAAGTTCTGTCGAAAGTCAGTCCCGCCTGAACCCAGGCTTCATTCTTCGAATTGCCGAAAGAGAGGTACAATGTCCGGTGTCCAGCAGGCCCAACTCATCACCAAGCTTCAGGACCAGACCCATGATTGCCTGAAGGCATTCGTCGATCCCGATGCGCCGATTTCGATTCTCGACTTTCCCGACATCAAGAATTGCGGGGATTCCGCCATCTGGCTGGGCGAGATGGCCTATCTGCAGACGCGCTTCAACAAGCGGCCCGCCTATGTCTGCACGACCGACGATTTTTCGCCGGACGAACTGGCAAATGCCGCGCCCACGGGTCCGATCTTCATCCATGGCGGGGGCAATTTCGGCGATATCTGGGTCTTCCACCAGGATTTCCGCGAGCGGATGATGGAGCTCTATCCCGACCGGCAGATCGTCCAGTTCCCGCAGTCGATCCACTACAAGTCCGAGGCGCGGCTGGAGCAGAGCCGGCGCGCCATCGGCAAGCACAAGAATTTCGTGCTTCTGGTGCGCGACGAGGAGTCCTTCCAGTTTTCCAAGGACAAGTTCGATTGCGAGGTACGCCTGTGCCCCGACATGGCCTTCTGCATCGGCAAGATCGAGCCGGAAAAGCCGCAAATGCCGGTTCTGGCCATGCTCCGGCAGGACCAGGAACAGGTGGGCGCGGTCGACTTTTCGGCCTATCCGGACATTCCTAAGGAAGACTGGATCACCGAGAACAAGATGGATGTGCGCCGGGCCAAGGCGATGGGCCTGTTTTCGGCCCTGCTGCATCTGACACCCTCGGAAATGCGCCTTCGCAAGCTGGACGCGGCCGCGCAGAACCGTTTTCAGCGCGGCATTCGCCAGATTTCCCGCGGCGAAGCGATCGTCACCGACCGGCTGCATGTGCATATCTGCTCGCTGCTGATCGGCCGCCCGCATGCGGTGCTCGACAACAATTACGGCAAGATCCGCCGTTTCATGAACGCGTTTTCTGGCGGTACCGACCTTTCCTACAAGGCGACGTCGCTCGACGACGGCATCCGCTGGGCGCGCGAGCGGGCCGGGGTGCCGGCTTGAGCCTGTTTGCCATCAACGACCGGAGGCCAGCATGACCCTCGTCACCTTCATCATCCCGGTGCGCCATCAGGACAATGCCCGCGACTGGTCGGTCCTCAAGCAGAACCTGACGCAGACCATGGCGTCGATCGCCAACCAGACCAATCCCGACTGGCGCGGCATCGTCGTGGCCAATGAGGGCGCCGACATTCCAGACCTGCCGGACAAGTTCTCCGTGACCCGGGTCACGTTCCCGCCGAACACCATCCACGAGCGGGGGGATGCGACGCAGGAGGATTTTCTCGACTCGTTCCGCGCCGACAAGGGGCGGCGCGTGCTTGCCGGCATGCTCGACGCCCGCGACAGCCGCTTCTTCATGCTGGTCGATGACGACGATTTCGTCAGTGCGAAGATCGTCGACTATGTGTCGAAGCACCAGGACGGAAACGGCTGGACCATCGACAAGGGCTATATCTGGGACGATGGCGGCACGCTGCTGCTCTGCCACAACCAGTTCAGCCACCATTGCGGGACGTCGCTGATCGTGCGCTCCGATCTCTATGGCCTGCCGGAAACGGCCGAGGCGGCGTCGATCGACTGGATCAAGGACATGCTGGGCAGCCATGTGCGGATCGGGCCGATCCTGGCCGAACGCGGGGCGCCGCTCGGCTCTCTGCCGTTCCGGGGCGCGGTCTACCGCGTCGCCCACAAGGGCTCGCACAGCAGGGCACCGAGCCTGATCGAGATGTATTTCCTGAACAAGGGCATGCTGAAACGGCCGGTGCAGGCGCTGAAGAACCTGGCCAAGCTCAGAATGGTCTCTGCCGAACACAGACGGGAATTTTTCGGCGCAGCCTGACGCAGGCCGTCTCGTACTCTGAAGGTCGGTACGCCCCGGGCGTGCCGGCCTTTGCCGTGTTGCGGCGCCAGGGGGGCAGCAGGGGCGAAGGGGGATCCTGCCGCGCCGGACGCGAACGGCGCATGTGCCATGCATGCCGTGAACGGCGACGTAATCTCGCCGCAGCGGGGGAGACGTCAATCGCCCGCCCGAACCCGTACTAGAATTACGGCGCTCGCGTTCGCGCGTTCTTTGGCACAGTTTGCCCGGTCCTGCCAGCCGGCAGAGCGCAATCTTCATCTTATCCCGCCATGCGCCGCAGCCGCCTCCAGGCCTGCCAGGCGATCGAAACGGCGAGAATGGCAAGCAGCATGCCGCTGATTGGAGGGCGATTGGGTCGATCCGGCTGGGCAAAGAAAAAGGCCCGCGCGACAATCGCAGCGGACCTTTTTCAAATCTGGCTCCCCGGGTCGGATTCGAACCGACGACCTATCGATTAACAGTCGAGTGCTCTACCGCTGAGCTACCAGGGAACACCGCTCGTCGCGGCGTGAGCGGGGTAATACAAACGCTGGGTCGATTTGCCAAGCCGTTTTTCAAAAAAAATTCATTGCGCTTGTCCGACCGGGCCCTCCGCCCCATGTCCTCAGTCTGTTATCCACAGGGCAGGGTCATGGCCAAGGCTAGTCGTTTCCGCGTTGATACCGAAAATGGTCGCCTGGTTGTGGGCCGCTTTCATCTTCCCATTCCCCGCTCGCGCACGGGCCGCATCCTTATCGGCCTGCTGCTCGTCCTTGGCGGCTGCCTGGGCTTTCTGCCGATCCTCGGCTTCTGGATGATCCCGCTCGGCCTGCTGCTGCTCAGCCAGGATCTGGCGCCTGTGCGGCGTCTGCGCCGGCGGATGGCCTTGTGGTGGGGCCGTCGCCGGGGATCCAACCGGCCGGCTGCCGGAAACTGATATCCAGATCCTCCAGAAAAAGCGGCACTGGGCGCGCATCGCGACCCAAGTTGATGAGCGATTGCTGAATTAGCTTGGCTTTTGCCTCGGCTGCAGGCCGCGTTCAGGTGGCTGTCAGGTCGGTGCGCCATGCCGATCGCGTGGCGAACGGGAGAGAACCGATTTGCGGTCTCCCGAGGGCAGGGGCTCATGCGCGCCTCGCCGGAACCTGCATGTTTCCGCGAGCAGCAGACGCAGGCCCGGCCGTTCCTTCGCCCGACGACGAATGGAAAGGATCTTCCTTTGAGTATTCAGGACTTTTATGCGGCGCGATGGACGGTTGGCCGGCCGCGGATCGGCAGCGTCACCCTCAGCGCGATCACCGCGCTCTATGTGCTGCTCGTCTTGAACTCCGTGTTCTGGAAGAAGGGATATGACTATCTGGTCGGCGGCCATGCAGCGCTGCCGCTCCTGGCCGTCGGTCTTGCCGCCGCCCTGACCAGCCTGTTCATCGCCTTCTCGGTCAAGTATGTGACCAAGCCGTTTCTGATCGTGATGGTGATCGGCAGCGCGGTCGCCGCCTATTTCATGAACACCTTCGGCGTGATCATCGACAAGGAGATGATCCGCAACGCCTTCGATACGACCACGGCCGAGGCCAACAATCTGGTGACGCCCCAATTCCTGGGCTATGTGGCGCTGTTCGGCCTGCTGCCATCGGCGCTGATCGCCTTTGTGCGGGTGGAACACCGGACCTTCGGCCGCAAGGTGCTCTATAATGCTGCGGTCGCACTGCCGCTGCTCGGCGTCTTCACCGCCGTCGCCTTCCTCAACTTCAATGCCTATGCGGCCGGCATCCGTGGCCACAAGGACTGGTTTGCGACGCTGAACCCGGTCTTTCCGATCGCCGCCATCGTCGGCTATGTGATCGACACCGGCGAGGAGGCCGATATCGTTGCCGCGCCGCTCGGCCGGGACGCGCATGTGACCGACGCGCCGGGCGCCGGCAACACGGCAGCGGCCGGCGCGCCCGCGCGCAAGCCGCGCCTGACGGTGCTGGTGGTCGGCGAGACCGGCCGTGCCCAGAACTTCTCGCTCGGCGGCTACGAGCGCGAGACCAATCCGGAACTGTCGAAGCGCGACATCCTCTATTTCCCCGAGGTGACAAGCTGCGGCACCGCGACCGCCGTCTCCGTGCCCTGCATGTTCTCGGTCTATCCGAGGCAGCAATATTCGCACAGCAAGTCGCTTGCGACGGAAAACCTCGTCGATGTGCTGGGCCATGCCGGCGTCGATGTCGTGTGGTGGGACAATGACAGCGGCAGCAAGCAGCAGGCCGACCGGATCGGCGAGCGCGATTTCTTCAAGATGGACGATCCGCGCTACTGCGTCGAAGGCGAGTGCCGCGACACCATCATGCTCGACGAGCTCGACGGCTTCCTGAAGGACGTGAAGAAGGACACCGTGCTGGTGATCCACCAGATCGGCAGCCACGGCCCGTCCTATTACAAGCGCTACGACGAGAGCCAGCGGCGTTTCACGCCGGACTGCCGCACGCCCGAGCTTGCCAAATGCAGCCAGCAGGAGCTGATCAACGCCTATGACAACACGATCATCGCCACCGATCAGTTCGTCGCCGGGGTGATCGACAGGCTGTCCGCCCATCAGGGCACGCTCGATCCGGCGTTGCTCTATCTGTCGGATCATGGCGAGTCGCTCGGCGAATACGGGGTCTACCTGCATGGCGCGCCCTACATGATCGCGCCGCCGCAGCAGACCCATGTGCCGTTCCTGTTCTGGTTCGGATCGACGGCCAAGGCCAAGCTCGACCCCGATTGCCTGAAGGCCGAGGCGGCAAAGCCGCAGTCCCAGGACAATGTCTTCCACAGCATGCTCGGCCTGATGCATGTCGAAACCTCGGTAAGGGATCCGAAACTGGATCTGGTGACCGCCTGCCGGACGTCGAAGACGTCGTAAGCGCCGGCGCATGCGGGGCGCGGGATCCGAAGATCAATAACATAGCCGGATTACCCTTCTCCGGCCGGATCCCGCCCTCAATTGCTTTCGTTATCGACCATGCCAGGGGACATGTCGGACGGGTGGGGGACGTCATGGCAGACGATTTAACCGGAATAACCACCGTTCGGGGGCTGGCAGCGCCCGACGACCGCGATATGCTTGCCGGAATGTCCGGGATCGGGCTTGCGCTGGATCCAGAGACAGACGGCGGAGGTAATGTGCGCGTATTATTGGTGGAAGACGACAGCGTTCTGGGCGAGGCGGTGCGCGATCACGTGGCAAGCTCGGGCCATGCGGTCGATTGGGTCGGGACCCTCGGCGAGGCCGGTGCGGCGGCAGGTGCCGTCGTCTACGGGCTGATCCTGCTCGATCTGCGGCTGCCGGACGGGAGCGGTGTCGATTTCCTGCGCACGCTGCGTCGACGCTCCGTCGACACCCCTGTCATCATCCTCACTGCCCATGACCAGATTTCCGACCGCATCGAGGGGCTGAAAAGCGGCGCCGACGATTATCTGGTCAAGCCTTTCGATCTCGACGAACTCAGCGCCCGCATCCTGGCCGTCAGCCGCCGTTATGGCGGTCGCATCTCGCCGGCCCTGCATTGGGGACCGCTGACGGTGCAGCTCAACGATCGCATCGCCAGGCTGGACGGCAAGGACGTGGCACTCTCCAGCCGCGAATGGGCGGTGCTGGAGGCGCTGATCGACCGGCCGGGCGCGATCGTCTCCAAGCAGCAGATCGACGAGGCGCTCTATGCCTTCGGCTCCGAGGTCGAGAGCAATACGGTGGAGGTCTATGTCAGCCGGCTGCGCAAGAAGCTCGGCAGGCAGGTGGTCGAGACCGTGCGCGGTCTCGGATACCGGCTTGGGGGGCGCTGATGCGCCATCCCAGCATGACGGTCCGCCTGATCATGGCGATCACCGTCGCGGTCTGCCTGTTCTGGGCGATGGCGGTGGCGCTCAGCATCGTCATCATGCACGAGGAATATGGCGAGATCTTCGACAGCGCCCTGCAGGAGACGGCGCTGCGCCTGGCACCGCTGGTGGTCGACGACCTGCAGCGCCAGCCCGACATGCACGAGGCGATCAACCTGCATCCGCTGACCGGCTTTACCGGCGACGGCTATCTGACCTACCAGGTGCGCGACGCGACCGGCAAGGTCGTCATGCATTCGCACGACGTGACCACGACGCCGTTCGATGCACCGCTGCGCGACGGTTTTGCGACCAGCGAGCGCTACCGGTTCTACACGGTCTCGGCCAATTCCGGCGCGCTGTACGTTCATATCGCCGACCTGCTGGCCCACCGCCGCCAGGCGCTGATCGAGGGCGGGCAGGCGCTGTTGCTGCCGGCGGTGCTGCTCGTGCCGGTGTCGATCCTGCTCGTCTGGCTGGTGGTGCGCCGCAGCCTGCTGCCGATCGACCGGCTGCGCGGCGCCATCGCCGACAAGGACAGCGGCAATCTGGAGGCAATCGAGATCGCCGAACTGCCCCGCGAATTGCGCCCGATCGCCCGCTCGGTCAACAATCTGCTCGCCCGGCTACGCTCCGCCTTCGATTCGGAGCGGGAATTTGCCGCCAACAGTGCGCATGAATTGCGCACGCCGCTGGCAGGCGCCCTGGCACAGACCCAGCTGCTGATCCGCTCGCTGGAGGAGGGGCCACAGCGCAGCCGCGCCGTGCAGGTGAACCGGGCGCTGACGCGGCTGACGGCGCTGACGGAAAAGCTGCTGCAGCTGTCGCGCGCCGAGGCCGGGATCGGCGCGTCGGCCGACGCTGTCAATCTGGTCGAAGTGCTCGATTCGGTTGTCGAAGACTTCAAGGCAAGGGATTCAAACGGCAGGCCAATTCGCTATCACAGTCCGGCGAATGCCGCCCTGGTCCGCCCCGTCGATCCCGACGCCTTCGCCATCGTCATCCGCAACCTTGTCGAAAACGCCATCACCCATGGCGAGCCGGACGTCCCGGTCACGATTTCCTTCGACGGCGAGACGATTTCCGTGACGAATGGCGCGCGGGCCATGACCATGGGCGAAATCGCCGCGATGCGCAGCCGCTTCACCCGCGGCAAGAGGGCAGGGCCCGGCTCGGGCCTCGGGCTTTCGATCGTCGAGCGGCTGCTGACCAGCATGGGTGCGCAGCTGACGCTGACCTGCGACCCTTCTGCCACCGACGCGACACCGGTCGAACAGCGCGATGCGGCGCTGTTTTGCGCTCAGCTGCGGTTTGACGGCGGCGAGGCCGCAGCCGTTTAACGAGCGCCGTGGCGGCAGCCCGCAACGACGGCGTCCGGCGGTTTTCAGGCACGGATGATCAGGGATTGAGCGGTGCGTAGGCGCTGAGGGCGGCCGCGACCGTCACGGCGGTCTCCTCGTCGAGGCAATTGCAGATCACGTTGCCTTGCGCATCCTGCACCTCGTAGCGCACCGCCATGGCGTCCTCCTGCCGGCACGGGCGCCCTTCGATATCGACGAGCAGGCGAACGAAGGAAAACGGGCCGGTCGCCCGCAGCTTTTCCGAAATCATCTGCATGGCGTGCCGATCGGGGTCGGAGCCGTCACGGCCGCTGGGCGGGATCGGTGGCGAAGTGGCATTTCGGGCAGTCTCCCTGGCAGGCCGCTCTGTTGGTTTTCGATCATGTTTCGGCGGCCTTACCCGTATCCGGTCCTGCGAATATACGCGGGATCTGAAGCCGATGGAATGCCGGGCGGGCGGCTTTCTGAGGCGGCGGAGAGCGGGGGCTGTCCGGCGGTGGCCGTGATCTGCCGGACCTTGCGGGCAACGATGCGCGGCGAGGATCGACGGTGGCCTTGCAAAATCACCGGATTTTCGGAAAATCCCTCTTGCGGTTTGTCTGGAACCCGTCTAAATCCGCGCCACCACACGCACTTTTGATTTGGATCGGCCTCGTGGCGGAGTGGTTACGCAGAGGACTGCAAATCCTTGCACCCCGGTTCGATTCCGGGCGAGGCCTCCAATACCTCCCTTGATAGCCGTGAAGAGCATGGAACCCCGTCGGTGCGGCCGTTCCGGTCATAACCGAACGATCCGCACTTTTTGCAGCGGACGTGCTGGCAAGAATGCTCTGCGTGGATTGGTCGGAGGTCTTCGTTGCGTCTACCATACTGCATTCCATTCGTATTTTAGGGGTCGCTCATCGCAGCGCTGCTACCGTGAACGAATATGGAACAAGCGCATGCGGCAAGACAGGCGTCCGCAGGTGGAAACGGTTTACACGAATTCGAGATTGCTCAAGGAGAGACAGGCTGGCACGGTCAACGGATGGCACGAGACAGCCTGAAAATTCCGAGGTCGGCCCTGGCCTTCTAAGCCGGTGCTCAACGTGACGTTTTTCACGGGGGATGAATGGTCGAGCGTTTGTTGACCTTAGTCCATCGGAATGATGTAAATGCCGGCTCGGTTAGGGAGGGAGCAAAATGCAGCGGTAATTTCTGGCAGTCTTGATTGCTCTCTTCAGCAGCAGAGCGATATCTGCCGATATGCCTCACACGATGGTTTCCTACTTTATTTCAATGCTTAACATGCCGGTTAGCACAGCTGGTTAGCCGTGGGTCTGGAATATATCGCGAAAGTTGGTGGCGAACCGGTCGGTTAACCGGCTGTTATCGCCGCTTTATATGTGGCCCTTCGGGACCACCAACAGTCGCGAGGGCAGGTGGGCGCCGCCACCTGCTCTGTAGCTGAAGTCAGCGGCGCTCAGGCACCCAGATCCGACGCCCGTCACGGATGATCCAGCGGCCGTTTTGGACGTTCTCGTGCCGCGAGCGACGAGCGCGATCACCATTCCAGCCTTCACGACCATCCTTGTCGCGCCATCCCTCGTGGCCGCGTCGGCCGTCGCTTCGGCGGTCATAGCGTTGATCATGGCGATCGCGATCGGGGCGGCCTCGGTCACGATCCCCTCGATCCACGTGGTAATATCGTGGACCGGAGTCCTGGACGACGTAAGATCCGCCTTCGCTGACGCAGCCGACCGTCGTAAGACAAACGAGGGCGAGGGTGGACGCAGTAATGATTTTCATTTTCATGGGCTTCTCCTTGATGCTCGAGCAAATGGGGCATCTTCACCAGATGGCAACCTAGAAGAGCCGGGTGAGGTAACCGGAGTGAGGAAGTTCGACGGCTTGATGCTTAGCGGATGCCAAATCTGAGGCGCTGGTCATATCGGAAAGGCGCCGTCTGTACGCAGACGTCATGCGTCCTATCAAGATCTTGACAATCGCAGCCACACCTACAAAGGGCAACCTGGCACGGCTATCTGCGCCCTTGCGTGTGAGCGGAGCTGGACGGCAACAGGAGATAATATAGTGTCGTCGAGCCGTGCGGTCGCAGCCGGTTGATACGCAAAAATGGCACGTTCATGAACTTTCCGATTCTCGCGACAGTCATCTCGATGGTCCTCGGCCTGTCCGTGACCCGCCTTCTAACCGGGTTTGTGACCATTTTTCGCATACGAAGGAAGTCGCCCATGGATTGGGTGCCGCTCGCCTGGAGCAGCATCTTGTTCATCATGCAACTGCAGTATTGGTGGGCGATCAATCAGTTGTCTGCGCTTCGGCAGACATTTGCGTTCAGCGAATTCATTTTTCTGGTTCTGATGACCCTGATGCTGTTTGTCACCGCAGCGCTAATTTTGCCCAGTCGCGGTGAGGACGAAGATCAGGGATTGCGTGTGTATTTCGAGCAGGACGGGCGCTTTGCGTTGATTTCGCTGACAGCCTTTCTGTTGTTCGGGCTAGTTGTGAACGTCTTCGGATTCCAAAGCCCGCTTGAAACAGCCTGGGCTATCACAGACGTTCCGATGATCATCCTTCCCGCTTTAGCGTTCTTCCTGCGCGACAGAAAATACTATGCGGTCATCACAGCAATCTACCTTCCCCTGTGCGCCATGGACGTCTGGATTTCACTGGCGTCGTAAGCGCGGCTAGCCCAGGCCTGGAACCTGGTCGAGGTGTGGCAGAGTGTGGCAAGCGACGCTGAAAACATTCGCAGTTTTAAATGTTTGGTCGTATGGCAATCACTTGCTAAGACATTGAATAAACGAATAATCAGCGGGTCCGGGCGTGGCCTGCATCTCTTTCAGAATGTCTTTGAAGAAGTTTGCGCTGTTTTCACGCCGTCGCTGCTCTCGCCGCAGGGCGGCAAGCGGGGGATGGCTTGCGGGCCGGCGCCCGGCCTAAAGCAGCAGGGAGCCGGTCACCGCCAGGCCGGCGGCGGCCGAATATAGCAGGAACATCAAGCCGAGCGTCTTGGCGAGATTCATCCGTTTCGTGCGTGTGCCATCCCAATCATAACCCATGTCGTATGTCCTCAAGTCTTTCCATCCTATGCGCAAACTCGACCTCGCCCGGTGGCCGGCAAGGACGCCTTCCGCTTCGTCCGCGAAGCTTGGCCGAGGCTGGTGCGAGGGCTCAAACGCGCTGTTCGGGCCTGCGATTCAACCTTCGGGATGCGCGCAAGCTTATCAAGCAACCGCTGGCGCGGCTTTCTCCCAATCCGCAGTCTTCGCCTGATTCCGCCAGCGCTCGGCAAGCGGTGAGACGGCAGGTCGGGATGGGCAGCGCATGCCTGCTGCCCGGTGCGCCGGCTGGAAATCGAACGGCTGGCTCGCTTGGCGACTTGAAAGCCGGCCTTGCGGGATTTAAGACACGAGGGGACGAGAGAATCCGGCTGGAGATAGGGCTTACCGAGATGATGGACTTTACCGCTGCGCGCGAGAAGATGGTCGACAACCAGATCCGCACCACCGACGTGACCGCCCATTCGGTGCTGAACGCGTTTCTGACCGTGCCGCGCGAAGCCTTTCTGCCGGACAATCTGAAGCCGCTTGCCTATATCGACGAGGACATGCCGGTGGCGCCGGGCCGCTACGTCATGGAGCCGTCGCCGCTCGCCAAGCTGTTGCAGCTTGCAAAGATCGGCAAGGACGACGTGGTGCTGGAGATCGGCTGTTGCGCCGGCTATGCGACGGCGCTGCTGTCGCATCTCGCAGGCTCGGTCGTCGCCGTCGAGAGCGACGAGGTGCTGGCCGCCAATGCGACCGCCACGCTGGCCGAACTCGGTTGCGATAACGCCGCCGTGGTCTCCGGCGACCTGGAGGGCGGCTATCCGTCGGAAGCGCCGTACGACCTGATCTTCGTCAATGGCGCGGTCGAGGAAATTCCCTCCGCGCTGATCGGCCAGCTGCGTCAGGGTGGCCGGCTGGTGACGGTGCTGGGCCTCGGCAATGCGGCACGCGCCGTGACGCTGGTCAGGACCGGCGACAGCTATTCGATGTCGGAGAGCTTCAATGCCGCGGTCAAGCCGCTGCCGGGCTTCCGCCGCGCCGCCGAATTCGTCTTTTGACCATCGCGGCCTGACCGCCGTCTTCCCTTTGCGCGGCCGGTATCTCCAGGGGTTGCCGGCCGTTTTTCATCGCCGTTCCGTCAGGGTGCCTGCACGCTCTCCAAAGATGCCACACCGGCCGGAAAACCTGTGTATCGGGACCTGCTTTTTAGCGGGGCGTGATTTTTTTCGAGAGCCGAGTATCCTAGGGTGAAGTCGATTCGTCTGCCGGCGTGCGGCCAGCAGCGGGGTATCTTTTCGAAGAAACGGGGACTGAAATGGCACAGCCAAGCGTAGCGCGCGAACCGTCGATGGAGGAAATCCTTGCCTCGATCCGCAAGATCATCGAGAGCAATGATGTCGGTCCCGACCGGGCTTCGGCCGACGGCGCGTCGATCTATGTCGAAAACGACATGGTGGAACTCGACGACAGCGCCCGCAGCCTGGATGACGAGCTTGACGCCGCGACCTTGAGCTTCGACGCCGCAAACGATGCCGGTCCGCTGGCCGTCAGCGTCGAAAGCCCGCTGGCCCCCGAACAGAAGACCGTATCGCTGGCCGATCTCGCCGCCCGGGTGCGCGCAACGGTACAGCGCGCCGAAGTGTCCCTGGCGCCCGACATGGCGGCCCAGCCCCAGCCCCAGGCGGCGCCTGTCGAGGACAGCCCGGTGATGACCAGCCGGCTTGCCAGTCTGCGCAGTTCCGGCCCGGTCACGGAAGCCCCCTATGTCCTCAGCCCGGTCGCGCAGCCGGTTGAGCAGTCGCCCGAAATGGCCGAGGTCGCGGAACAGATGCCGATGCAGGATGAACGGGCCGAGACGATGGAAGCACCTGTGGACGCCTCGCTGGTGTCGGCGCAGACGGGCGCGCTGGTTGCCCAGTCCTTTTCCGATCTTGCCGCTGCCGTCGATGGCCAGCAGCGCCGCTCGCTCGACGAGATGGCCGAGGAACTGTTGCGCCCGATGCTGCAGTCCTGGCTCGACGACAATCTGCCGACCATGGTCGAGCGGCTGGTGCGCGAAGAGATCGAGCGGGTCGCCCGCGGCCCGCGTCGCTGACCGCCTCACCCACTTCAAGGTCAATGGGCCGCTCCTTCCGGGGCGGCTTTTTTATTGACTTGCCCAGACCAGTCCTATTTAGAACCCACACACTGAAATTTTAAAAAACTGGCCGGACAATGCTCGAAAAGACCTACGATTCTGCCGCCGTCGAACCGAAAATCGCCAAGGGCTGGGACGATGCGCAAGCCTTCCGCGCCGGGGCCAATGCCAAGGCCGGTGCCGACACCTTCACCATCGTCATCCCGCCGCCGAATGTCACCGGATCGCTGCATATGGGCCATGCGCTCAACAATACGCTGCAGGATGTGATGATCCGCTTCGAGCGGATGCGCGGCAAGGACGTGCTGTGGCAGCCGGGCATGGACCATGCGGGCATCGCCACCCAGATGGTGGTCGAGCGCAAGCTGATGGAACAGCAGCTTCCCGGCCGCCGCGACATGGGCCGCGAAGCCTTCATCGAAAAGGTCTGGCAGTGGAAGGACGAGTCCGGCGGCTTGATCTTCAACCAGCTGAAGCGCCTCGGCGCCTCCTGCGACTGGTCGCGCGAACGCTTCACCATGGACGAAGGCCTGTCCAAGGCCGTTCTGGAAGTTTTCGTCTCGCTCTACAAGGAAGGCCTGATCTACCGCGACAAGCGTCTGGTCAACTGGGATCCCAAGCTTCTGACGGCGATCTCCGACATCGAGGTCGAGCAGCTCGAGGTCGCCGGCAATCTCTGGTATCTGCGCTATCCACTGGAGGAGGGCGTCACCTATCGTCATCCGGTGGGTTTCGACGAGGACGGCAAGGCGATAGAATGGGAAACGCGAGACTATCTGGTCGTCGCCACCACCCGGCCCGAGACCATGCTGGGCGATACCGGCGTTGCCGTGAATCCGGAAGACGAGCGCTATCAGGATCTGGTCGGCAAGCATGTGATCCTGCCGATCGTCGGACGCAAGATCCCGATCGTCGCCGACAGCTATCCCGATCCGACCGCCGGCACCGGCGCGGTGAAGATGACGCCCGCCCACGATTTCAACGACTTCGATGTCGGCAAGCGCACGGGGCTGCGCGTCATCAATGTCCTCAATCCTGATGGAACGATCTTCATCAAGGAGAACGAGGACTTTCTCGAAGGCCTCGATCATCCGGCCGCCCTGCACGGTGCCTGGGATCGGCTGGAAGGTCAGGACCGCTTCTTTGCCCGCAAGGTGATCGTCGAGATCTTCGAAGAGGCGGGGCTCCTGGACAAGATTGAACCGCACAAGCACATGGTCCCGCATGGCGACCGCGGCGGCGTGCCGATCGAGCCGCGGCTGACCGAGCAGTGGTATGTCGACGCCAAGACCCTGGCGGAACCGGCCATCGCCTCGGTGCGCGAAGGCCGCACCAAGCTGGTGCCGAAGAACTGGGACAAGACCTATTACGAGTGGATGGAAAACATCCAGCCGTGGTGCGTCTCGCGCCAGCTCTGGTGGGGGCACCAGATCCCGGCCTGGTATGGCCCCGACGGTCAGGTCTTCGTCGAAAAGACCGAGGAAGATGCGCTCGACGCCGCCATCCAGCACTATATCGCCCATGAGGGCCCGTGGAAGGCCTGGGTCGAGGAGCGCCTTGAGAACCTCGAGCCCGAAAAGATCCTGACCCGCGACGAGGACGTGCTCGACACCTGGTTCTCCTCGGCGCTCTGGCCCTTCTCGACGCTCGGCTGGCCGGACGAGACGCCGGAGCTTGCCCGCTATTACCCGACCAATGTTCTGGTCACCGGCTTCGACATCATCTTCTTCTGGGTCGCCCGGATGATGATGATGGGCCTGCACTTCATGAAGGACGAGAAGGGCAACCCCGTCGAACCCTTCGAGACCGTCTATGTCCACGCGCTGGTGCGCGACAAGGACGGGCAGAAGATGTCGAAGTCGAAGGGCAATGTCATCGACCCGCTCGAGCTGATCGACGAATACGGGGCCGACGCGCTGCGCTTCACCCTGGCGATCATGGCCGCCCAGGGCCGCGACGTGAAGCTCGATCCGGCCCGCATCGCCGGCTACCGCAATTTCGGCACCAAGCTCTGGAACGCCACCCGCTTTGCCGAGATGAACGGCGCGAAATCCGATCCGTCCTTTGCGCCGGAGAAGACGACGCTTGCCGTCAGTCGCTGGATCCTGACCGAGCTTGCCCGCACCGAGCGCGCGGTCACCGAGGCGATCGAGACCTATCGCTTCAACGATGCGGCAGGTGCGCTCTACCGCTTCGTCTGGAACCAGTTCTGCGACTGGTATCTGGAATTGCTGAAGCCCGTCTTCATGGGCGATGACGAGCACGCCAAGGCCGAAGCACAGGCCTGCGCCGCCTATGTGCTGGAGGAGACCTACAAGCTGCTGCATCCCTTCATGCCCTTCATCACCGAAGAGCTGTGGGCGCATACGGCCGGCGAGGGCAAGAGCCGCGACGCGCTGCTTTGCCACGCCGACTGGCCGGAGCCCGATTTCCAGGATGCGGCGGCGGCCGACGACGTCAACTGGCTGATCGAGCTGGTCACCGGCATCCGCTCCGTGCGTGCCGAGATGAATGTTCCGGCCGGTGCCGTGGCACCGCTGGTGGTCGTCGGCGCCAGCGAAACCTCCGGCGCCCGGATCGGACGCCATCAGGCGGCGCTGAAGCGGCTTGCCCGCGTCGACGCGATCACCTTTGCCGACGAGGCGCCGAAGGGTTCGGCCCAGATCGTCCTCGGCGAGGCGACGATCTGCCTGCCGCTCGGCAGCCTGGTCGATGTCGGTGCCGAGACGGCGCGGCTGGAAAAGGCGATCGGCAAGGTCGACCAGGATCTCGCCCGGATCACCGGCAAGCTGAACAACGAGAAGTTCGTCGCCAATGCCAATCCGGATGTGGTTGCCGCCGAGCGCGAGCGCTTTGCCGAGCTCGAGCAGCAGAAGGCGAGCCTGCAGGTGGCGCTGAGCCGAATCGCCGAAGCCGGCTGACTAAGCCGGTCCGTGTCCCAAGCGGCCGGGGTTTCGCTCCGGCCGCTTTCCAGCCGCGCAAGAGCCGGCTCTGCTGCGAGCTATGCTTTTAGTGCAATGCACAATTGCAATTATCGCATTGTTGCCCCTCAGGCACACATTTCCCGTATCCGGGTAAGATATTCTCGACATCGCGCTTTTTGCCGGCTGGTCGGGAACTATTTTTCAAAATGCCGCTAAAATAACGTGATCGTGACGTGCATACGTCAAAAAAATGCCACCTTGGCCGCTGGCGACTATGACGACTAATTGTTGTGAGCGTTTCCCGAATGGATAAGATGGCGTCCAACAGATGCCTCATGGGGGAGACACCAAGTAATGAAACTGTTCAAGGCAACATTGATCGGCCTGGCGTGCGGATCGGCACTGGCGGGTGCAGCGCAAGCAGGCGGCTTTTCGCGCGGCGAAGCGGACACGGATATCCTGTTCGAAGACGGGACCATGGCCGGGAGAGCGGTCGTTACCTATGTGAGCCCGCAGCGCGGTTACGATACGATCAGCGGAGTGGATGGAACCGACGACGACTTTACCGGGAATTTTGCCATTCCGTCGGTCGCGGCGAAGTTTCGATTTTCCGACAACTTCTCCTGCGCGTTGACCTACACGCAACCGTTCGGAGCCAAGTCGGAATACGGCTCGCAGGCGCAGGATGCGGACCGGGCAGGCGATCGAGCTTCCGTTGCGGCTTACGCGCCGTACTCCGACATCGCCAACCCCGCCAGCCCCTCCTATAATCCCAGCAGTCCTGCGTTCCAAGCCGGCACAGGCTACAATCTTTACAACCTTTGGAGCAACGGCAACGCCGTCAAGAAGGCATCGTTCGACTCGAACGAATTTGGCGGTACCTGCGCGGCGAACTTCGAGGCTGGAAAGGGGCAGTTCTACATCATTGGCGGCCTGTTCCTTCAGTCGTTCGACTACACGGAAGTCAAGGACTTCGGCAAGTTGCATCTGAAGGACGACGGCTCGCTCGGCTATCGTATCGGTGCCGCCTATGAAATCAAGGAATACGCGCTGCGCGCGCAGTTGATGTATCGCTCTGAGGTAGAACAGAAGGCTGATGGGGACTACAGCCCCGGCTTGGCGTCTCTGGCCAATATTGGCTATAATCTGGGGAGCGACTATTCCGCATCAGGAGCCGGTACTCTGCCTCAGTCGCTCGAACTGAGCCTTCAGACTGGCGTAGCGCCAGGCTGGCTCGTCTTCGGTTCGGCCAAATGGACGGACTGGAGCGTGCTGCAGACCCTCAATTACAACATCGATGGTGCTTTTGGCGATCAGGAGAAGAATTTCTTCTGGCGCGATGGCTGGACGATCTCGGGCGGCGTGGGCCATAAATTCACCGACACGGTGGGCGGCGCGATCAGCCTCACGTGGGATCGCGGCGTCAGCACCGGAGCGGACATAAATACGGATACCTGGACGATCGGAGCAGGCCTGCAGGCTGACGTCGGCCCCGGCCAGCTCCGCTTTGGAGGCGCAGTCTCGTACCTGACCAGCGGCAGCCAGTCTGTGGCGAAGGGTGCAGACTTCGACGCCACCGTCGACGGAGACTGGGCCTACGCGGTCAACGCCTCCTACCGGATCGCTTTCTAAGCTCATCATGTGATCTGACCTTGTGAAGGCCCGGCTTCGGCCGGGCCTTTGCGCGTCTTCGTTTGCGGCGACAACGGTTTCGGTCAGCGTTTTTGTCACAAAAATGCAACAGTTCGGGCAAGTCTGGTCGGCGATCGGTGGCCGGGGCGTTTTGTCCATTTCCCGCCACAAACGAAGCGCAGCAGAATGGCCAATCGGCGAAGGCTCGGGCTTCGCGTGCAAAGGCATCCATCGGCAACCTGCGCGGTGGTGGAGGAAAGTAGCGGCTTTCCGGGGACTTTGCGTGAGGGCTCGGGAATTTCGAGGCAGCCTTCGGCCAGGAGCCGCAGTCTCGCCTGAAATGGCCGGTAGCTTCGGGCACTTGGGATGCCTGGGGCGAGAGGGGTGGCGAAGCTCGCTGGATGTGAACCGGATGTTGACGGTTTTCAGCCAAGCTGGGCACGGCGAAAAGGGGCCGGCTTCCGCGGAAGCCCGGTAACCGCCGTTTGGAGATGGAAGACATAGGAAACTATGGTTAATTTTGGGTTAAGGGTGCCGGCGCAGACCTGTCTGGCTCTGGCGGCATTTCTGTCGATGACGACGGCGAGTCTCGCCTTCGACATCAATGCCGGCGTGAGCAAGGAATCCGATCCGGTCGCGCTGTTCCGCTTTGCCTTCGGGGCCGAAAAGGCTGGCCAGACGAAGGAAGCGGTGGAAGCCTACCGCTATGCCGCCGAAAAAGGCCATACCGCCTCCCAATACGCATTGGCCAAGATGTATGCCGATGGCGACGGCGTCGTCAAAGACGACTTCGAGGCCTTCAAGATCTATTCCAAGATTGCCAATCAGGGCGTCGAGCCGGGATCGAAGGATACCGGGTTCTTCGTCTATGCGCTGATGTCGCTTGCCCGTTACTATCACGACGGCATCGAGGGCAGCCCGATCAAGATCGACCTTACCCAGGCCCGCCAGCTCTATTTCCAGGCCGCCTCCACCTTCGGCGTTGCCGAGGCGCAGTTCCAGCTGGCCCAGATGCTGCTGGCCGGCGAAGGCGGCAAGGCCAATGTGCGCCAGGCGAAGAAGTGGCTGAATCTGGCCCGCAAGACGGGACATCCCGGCGCCATGGCGGTGTTCGGCAATCTGATGTTCCAGGAAGGCCACGCCGTCAGCGGTCTCGCCTACATGACCGCTGCGCTGGAGAAATGTCCGCCCAAGGATTGCCTCTGGATGCAGGCGCTGCAGGAGCAGGCCTTCTCGGTCGCCAATGAAAAGGACCGCCGCGTCGCGGTCGCCCTGGCGCCGACCATCCATGCCGGCGACAGCGACTGACGATGATCAAAGGCCGGAGGCTATCCGGCCCATCTTTTAAAGTATCGGTATACGCCGTCAGGCGCCCGCGGTGTCTGCCTGGGGCCAGGTTATGTAGGCGTAGGTGCCGCCGACCATGCCGAAATAGGCGCTCTTTCCCGTCGTCGAATCGACATAGGCACCGGTTTCTCCGCGCAGATAGGTCGCATCGCTGTTGCGCGTGAGCGCCGAGCGCAGGAAGGCTGTCCAGTCGGCGGGTGTCGTCCGGGTGGCCGTCTTGTCTGCGCTCGCCGTGTCGCCCGCGCCATCCCAGGCCGTGACCGTGGTGCCGGCCGCCGCATCGGTGACGGTCAGCGTGCCGTTAGACAGCGCTTCCAGCATCTCCTGCGCCTGCTGCTTGCCGTCGGCGGTGTTCAGCATCTCTTCCAGTTTGTCCTTGAGGCTCTGCATGAAGTCGTCGGTATCGATGTCCGCGGCGTCGGTCTCGTCGGCCGTGTCGGTCGTCTGGCTGGCGTCGATGCCGAGGCGGGCGGCAAACTGGTCATAGAGCGAGGTGTCCGAGCCGTCCTCGCTGCTGCCGACGCCGAAGCTCTGCAGCAGGTAGGAACTGGCGACCGGGCTGAAATCGTCATCGTCCTGCGTGGACGTATCCGTTTCCACCGGGTTCTCGCTGAGTACCTTCATCAGCGTCTGTGCCGATGTCATGCGTATCGATGCAATGTCGACCATGAGTCTTCTCCTGGATGCCTCGAACGAGGCGCGCCACGGGATCTGCCAGGGGGCGGGGGATGGGAAAGGGCAGAACCGGCGACTTTTGGGGCCGGGGAGGCGCCGGAAGCCGCAAGGGGACCTTGCAGCAGAAAGGTGGATCGTAGCTTGCGTCCCGGCACGATCCGGCCGGGTGACGAGCGGCCGATATAGCCCCGGGGCCTCAGGCGTTGAACCAGGCAACGACCGGCACGTGGTCGGACGGCTTTTCCCAACCGCGCACATGTTTCTCGATCGCCGTCGAGGCCAGCCGGTCGGCGGCTTCCGGCGACAGCAGCAGGTGATCGATGCGGATGCCGTTGTTCTTCGGCCAGGCGCCGGCCTGGTAGTCCCAGAAGGAATAGAGCCCGGTTTCGTCGGTGCTGGCGCGGGTGGCGCAGGTGAGCCCGAGATTTTCGAGCTCGCGATAGGCCTGCCGCGTCGTCGGCAGGAACAGCGCGTCGCCGGCCCAGACCGCCGGATCGTGGCAGTCAAAGGGCTGGGGGATGACGTTGTAATCGCCGGCCAGCACCAGCGGCTCTTCCAGCGCCATGCGCTGCTCGGCAAAGGCCTTCAGCCGCTTCATCCAGGCGAGCTTGTAGGGATATTTGACCGGGTCGTCGACCGGATTGCCGTTCGGCAGATAGAGCGAGCAGACCCGGAAGACACCGCCCTCGACGCTGAACACGCCTTCGATGAAGCGCGCCTGCTCGTCTGTGTCATCGCCCGGCAGGCCGCGATTGACCTCGTCCGGCTTGATTTTCGACAGCAGTGCCACGCCGTTGAAGCCCTTCTGCCCGTGCGTCTCGACGTGATAGCCGAGCGTCTCGATCTCCAGGCGCGGAAAACCCTCGTCGACCGACTTGATTTCCTGCAGGCAGGCGATGTCGGGCGCCGACTGTTCAAGCCATTGCACCAGATTGGCGATGCGCGCCTTGACGCCGTTGATGTTCCAGGTCGCGATTTTCATGAGGCTCGCCTTTCTTGGATGCGCCGGGCAGGCCGGTCGCGGTCGTTCCTGTTTGTAGTCGAGGCGGCGGCCGGAGGAAAGCTGGCCTGTGCGGCATCCCCAGCCGCAAGCCCCAAGAATGTCAGCAGCCGGCGCCTGCAACCGTCAGTTTGCCGTTGCATCTGCCGGTCGCTGTGGTTCAACTTCGAGATGCCGGTGTTTGGGAGGGCGCAGGCGCCCGGACGAGATGTCCAAAAAAGGATCAAGGATCCGACATAAAGAGGGGACGACCATGACGATTGAAGACAGAGCGCCGCCATCCGGCCTGATCTACGGCCTGGCGGACACGCCACCACCCGCGCCGGCACTGCTTGCCGCCTTCCAGCACATTCTCGCCAGCATCGTCGGCATTGTCACGCCGACGCTCGTCATCGGCGGTGTGCTCGGTCTCGGCGAGCACGTGCCCTACCTGATCGCCATGTCGCTGTTCGTGTCCGGCGTGGCGACCTTCATCCAGTGCCGGCGCATCGGTCCGGTCGGTTCCGGCCTGCTCAGCCTGCAGGGCACCAGCTTTGCCTTTCTCGGCGCCGTGCTCGCCGCCGGTTTCGGCGTCAAGGCCGGCGGCGGCACGCCGGAGGATATCCTGGCGATGATCTTCGGGCTTTGCCTTGTCGGCTGCCTGGTGGAGGTGATCCTCAGCCAGTTCATCGACAGGATGGGCCGGATCATCACGCCGACGGTCACCGGCATCGTCATCACCGTCATCGGTCTCAGCCTCGTCAAGGTCGGCTTCACCGACTTTGCCGGCGGAGTGGGCGCGGGCGACGCCTTCGGCGCGCCCGTCAATATCGGGCTTGGACTGCTGGTGGTCGCGGTGATCGTCTTCTTCACCTTCCAGAAAAGCCCGCTGCTGCGGATCTCGGCGATCATGCTCGGCCTGATCGCCGGCGTCATCGTCGCGGCGCTGCTCGGCAAGGTCAGCGTCTCAAGCCTCGGCAGCCAGCCGATCTTTGCCCTGCCGATCCCGTTCCGCTACGGGCTGTCCTTCGACCTGTCGCTGTTCATCCCGATCGCCTTCATCTACCTGATTACGGCAATCGAGACGACCGGCGACCTGACGGCCAATTCGGTGATCTCGGGCGAGCCGGTCGAGGGCGACCTCTATCTGTCGCGGATCAAGGGGGGCGTGCTGGCGGACGGGCTCAATTCCGGCCTCGCGGCGATCTTCAACACCTTCCCCAACACCACGTTCAGCCAGAACAACGGCGTCATCCAGATGACCGGCGTGGCAAGTCGCCATGTCGGGCTCTATATCGCGGCGATCCTGGTGGTGCTCGGCTTCTTCCCGGTCATCGGCGGTGTCTTCATGCTGATCCCGAAGCCGGTGCTGGGGGGCGCGACGCTGGTGCTGTTCGGCTCTATCGCGGTGGCCGGCATTCGCATCCTCGCCTCGCAGGAGATCGACCAGCGCAAGGTCTATGTCATGGCGATCTCGTTCGGGCTCGGCCTCGGGGTGACGCTGGTGCCGGATGCGATCAAGCAGATGCCCGACCTGATCCAGAAGGTGTTTGCCACCCCGATCACGCTATCCGGGCTGACCGCGATCATCCTGTCGCTGGCAATCCCGGACCGGGCGCCGGTTGCCGCAAAGGCGCCGGCTAAGCTGGGTGCGCGCGCCTGAGGACCGGACACAACAATAGCGGCGGCAGATCCGGTCTGCCGCCGTGCTCCAGCTTTTTGTTTTTCGCATTTGCGGACGGAAAGCCGCGGCCCCACTTTTCCCGGAAATATTCCAGGGTCGGTCGATCTCGAAGGTGTCAGACCGCGAAGGACGTGCCGCAGCCGCAGCTTGCGACGGCATTCGGATTGTTGATCTGGAAGGACTGGCCGAGCAGGTTGTCGACGAAGTCGATCTGCGAGCCGGCCATGTAGACGATCGAAACCGGGTCGATGACCACGGTCGCGCCGTCGCGCTCGATCACGATGTCGTCGTCCTGGCGGCCGGCCTCGAGGTCGAACTTGTAGGAAAAGCCGGAACATCCGCCGCCCTCGACGGAGACGCGCAGCGCGTCCTTGCCGGCTTCGGAGGAAATCACGGTGGCGATCCGCTTGGCGGCGGACTGCGATAGGGTAACGGTCTGGTCGGTCATCTGGCCTCCGACGGGTTCAAGGCCCGCAGAAATCGATTGCTCCGCAACCTGTCAAGGTCGCGACAAGGGAAGGTGTTATAAGGCGGATGCGATTCTGAAAAGCAAATGCGCCCCGTTGCACACCGGTATAGCCTAAAAGTATGAACGCGGGCAGGTGGCGTCAATGGGCACCGGTGACGCAGATGGTACGAGTGTAAGGACGGGCAATGACGATCGACACGCAGGTCTTGGGTTTCGGATTTGGCGAAAGGGCCGCCTTTGCGGCCGATCCGTGGACGTCGCGGGGTCGTCTGTTTGCCGAGGCCTCGTCGCTGACACGCTCGGAATTCCAGCGCGACCGTGACCGGATCGTTCATACCACGGCCTTTCGCCGGTTGAAACACAAGACCCAGGTGTTCATCGGCCCGGACGGCGACCATTACCGTACCCGGCTGACCCACACGATCGAGGTGGCGCAGGTGGCCCGCGCCCTGGCGCGGGCGTTGAAGATCGACGAGGACCTGGCCGAAGGCGTGGCGCTCGTCCATGATTTCGGTCATACGCCCTTCGGCCATACCGGCGAGGACGCGCTGCACGAGATGCTGGAGCCCTATGGCGGCTTCGACCACAATGCCCAGTCGCTGCGCATCGTCACCAAGCTGGAGCGCCGCTATGCCGAGTTCGACGGGCTGAACCTGACCTGGGAGACGCTCGAAGGGCTGGTCAAGCACAACGGCCCGCTGCTGACCAGGACGGGCGAGGGGACGCGCGGTCCGGTGCCGCAGCCGATCCTCGACTATTGCGAGATCCATGACCTGGAACTTGCAAGCTATGCCAGCCTGGAGGCGCAGGTGGCCGCGATCTCCGACGATATCGCCTACAACACCCATGACATCGACGACGGCGTGCGCTCCGGCTACCTCACCTTCGACATGCTGGAGGACGTTCCCTTCCTTGCAGGCCTGATGAAGGAGGTGCGCGACAAATATCCGAATCTCGACCCCGAGCGTTTCACCAACGAGATCATGCGCCGGCAGATCACCCGCATGGTGGAGGACGTGATTGCCGTCACGCAAGGGCGGCTCTCGGCGCTGAAGCCGGAGAGCGCGGCCGATATCCGCAATGCCGACCTGACGATCGCAAGCTTTTCCGAAGGCATGATGGAAACCGACCGCCGGATCAAGAAGCTGTTGTTTTCAAATATCTATCGCCACCCCGACATCATGCGGATAAGGGCCGGGGCAGCGCAGATCGTCACCGACCTGTTCCAGGCCTATATGGCCGACCCGCAGCTGATGCGCAGCCATTTCTGGGTCAACCACATCTCGGGTCTCGACGAGCCCCAGCGCGCCCGCCATGTGGGCGACTATCTGGCCGGCATGACGGATACCTTTGCCCAGCGCGCGCACCGCGAGCTGTTTGACCATACCCCCGATTTGCGCTAGAGCGCCGCCCATTCTCCCAACAAACAGGCCCTTTCAGGCACCCTGACGCAGGACAGATGTGATGAACCTATTCGCCGACTTCGAAGCCCGGATCAAATCCGCACTCGAGACGATTGCCATCGTCGCGGAGAAGCGAAGCGAGCTGGATTTCGGCCGCATCGTCGTCGAACCGCCGCGCGATCCCAGTCACGGCGATGCTGCGACCAATGCCGCCATGGTGCTGGCAAAGCCGCTCGGCACCAATCCGCGGGCGCTGGCCGAGACGATCTCCGAGGCCCTGAAGGGCGATGCCGATATTTCCGAGATAACCGTTGCCGGTCCGGGCTTCATCAATCTGAGGCTCTCGACCGCCTATTGGCAGCGGCTGCTCGGCGACATGGTCGACCGGGGCACCGATTTCGGCCGCTCGTCGCTCGGCCAGGGGCGCAAGGTCAATGTCGAATATGTCTCGGCCAACCCGACCGGGCCGATGCATGTCGGCCATTGCCGTGGCGCCGTCGTCGGCGACACGCTGGCCAACCTCCTGCAATATGCCGGCTACAAGGTGGCCAAGGAATATTACATCAACGACGCCGGCAGCCAGATCGACGTGCTGGCACGCTCGACCTTCCTGCGCTACCGCGAGGCGCTCGGCGAGACGATCGGCGACATTCCGGCCGGTCTCTATCCGGGCGACTATCTGGTGCCGGTCGGCCAGGCGCTGGCCGACGAATTCGGCACCAGGCTGCGCGGCATGCCGGAAGCGCAGTGGATGCCGATCATCAAGGACAAGGCGATCGACGCGATGATGGCGATGATCCGCGACGATCTGGCCATGCTCAACGTGCATCACGACGTGTTCTTCTCCGAGCGCACGCTGCATGAGGGCAATGGCGGCCCGATCCTGTCGGCGATCAACGACCTGACCTTCAAGGGCCATGTCTACAAGGGCAAGCTGCCGCCGCCGAAGGGGCAGGTGCCGGAAGACTGGGAAGACCGCGAGCAGACGCTGTTCCGCTCGACCGAAGTGGGGGACGACATCGACCGTGCGCTGATGAAGTCGGACGGCTCGTTCACCTATTTCGCTGCCGACGTCGCCTATTTCAAGGACAAGTACGACCGCCATTTCGAAGAGATGATCTATGTGCTGGGTGCCGATCATGGCGGCTATGTCAAGCGCCTGGAAGCCCTGGCGCGGGCCGTCTCCGGCGGCAGCGTCGAGCTGACGGTGCTGCTCTGCCAGCTGGTCAAGCTCTACCGCAACGGCGAGCCGGTGAAGATGTCGAAGCGTTCCGGCGACTTCGTCACGCTTCGCGAAGTCGTGGAAGAAGTCGGCAGCGACAGCGTCCGGTTCATGATGCTCTATCGCAAGAGCAGCGAGCCGCTCGACTTCGATTTTGCCAAAGTAACGGAGCAGTCGAAAGACAATCCGGTGTTCTACGTGCAGTATGCCCATGCGCGCTGCATGTCGGTGTTTCGCCAGGCAAACGAGGTGCTGAAGGATCTCGACATCGATTCGGCCATGTTGGCGCAGGCCGTGCGCGAACATCCGCTGGAGGTCGCCGAGATGCAGCTGGTCGCCAAAATCGCCGAATATCCCCGTGTCATCGAGGCTGCAGCCCAGGCGCATGAGCCGCACCGGCTTGCTTTTTACCTTTATGATCTGGCAAGTTCGTTCCACGCGCATTGGAATAAAGGCAAGGATCAACCCGAATTACGCTTTGTTAACGATAATAATCGACAATCGACTGTCGCCAGACTTGGGCTGGTGCATGCTGTCGCGTCGGTCCTTAAGTCGGGACTGAGCATTACCGGAACCAATGCTCCGGACGAAATGCGATAGACTGTCACCATTTGCCCATAAAGCGCTGGCAAGCGTATTGTCGCGTAAAGAGTGGGAATGGGTATGGTACAGAAACACGCGGCCCTGCAGGGTGATCACCGCGGCGACACGTTCGCCGACGATGACCCCTTGGCCGAACTCGCACGCATCGTAGGTTTCGAACCGCCGGCTGCCGAGCGAGAGGATGTCTCCCGCGAGCCCCATTCCGACGTCGCGGAACGTGAGCCGGCCGAAGCGCCTGTCGCTGCGGGCCCCGTCCGCTCGCAGGACGAGCTGGATCTCGAAGCCGAGCTGATGCGCGAGTTCGAGACCCATCGCGTTCCGGTCTTTGCAGCGCCCGCCGCCGCAGCACCTGTTCCGGTCGCGGCCGACGTGGCGGCCGAAGAGCCCATGCTGGCCGAAGAGCCCGTGCTGGCCGAAGACGATGTCTCCGAGCACGAACAGCTGGCCGCCGATCAACCGGAACCGGCCTTGGCGCCGGCAGAGCCGGTTTTCGAGCCGATGCCCGATGCGCCTGAACCGGTTGCCGAGCCCTCCCACGCGTTTTTCGAGCCGGAGTATGACGACGATCATACGGCAAGCGGCGGCGATCCCGCAGACGAGCTTGCCGCGGCGCTTTCGGTCGAGGAGATGCAGCCGGACCTGCCGGAATTCGTCGAGGATGATGCGCACGCCGAGGCGGCCGAGCCGCTGCTCTCCGACGAGGTTCAATTCGTCGAGGCGCCGGACGGTTACGACGACTACCGTGAGCCTGCCGCCGACACGGCGCCGGCAGAGGCGGAGGGTACCTTTTACGCCGAGCCTGCTTCTGACGCCGAGCCCGTATCTTACGCCTCGGCAGAGGCCGAGCCGGAGGTGGCCGTTCCCGAATTGCCGATCCTCGATCTCTCCGGTCTCGACATGTCGGACTGGCAGCGCGGCGAGACCACCGATATCGCGCCGCATTACGCCGAACACCACGAGGCAGATCGCCGCGAGGACAGCTTTGCGCAGGCCGCCGATGCGGACTACGGCGCGCATGCCGACGCCGCCGAGACCATCCCGTTCGAAGAGTATTCCCCCTTCGAGGATACGCTGGCAGAGGACGAACGGGCCGGGGCACCCGAGGTCGAACCGGCAGGGCCCATCGAGGCGCAGCCGGTCAGCCACGCCGCACCGGAGCCGTATTTCGATGCCCCGCAGCCACAGCCGCTAGCCCATACGCCATTCGAGCCCGCCTCCGAGGATCTGACCGACGACCTCGTCGGCGAACTCGAAATGGCGGTTGCCGAATTCGACACGGACGACGTGCCGCCGCCACGCACGCACCTGACGCGGCCGGCCCCCGGCGCCAACCGTCCGGGCCTGCCGCTGACCAATTTCGCCTTCAGCCGCACGACGCCGGTCATGGGGCGCTCGGGTATTGCGCAGCCGGCATCCTCGCCGATCACGCCGGCACCCGCACCAGCGGCAGCTGTTGCATCCGAACCGGTGCGCGTGCCTGCAGCCGAGCCTGCCTGGTCTTCCCTGGATGGCGGCGAAGACGCAGCCCGGATGGCCGAGGCTCAGCTTGCCGGTCAGCTGGACATGGGCGACCTTTCGGCCCTGGACGGCTTTGCCAGCTCGTCGCATGTCACGCCGGAGCCCGACCGCGTTGCGCCGGCACCCATTGCGGCGCCCGCACCGTCGGAAGCGCACGCGGATTTCGATTTCAGCTCGGCGTTCGAAGCCCAGCTGGCGGAAAACGAGGACTTCGTCGAACGCGAGATCTCCTCGGCGGCTTCGCGGCAGGACGAGCCGGTCACCAGCGACGAGGCCTTCGATCCGTTCACCGATGGCGAATTCGATTTCGACCTCGATGAACTCGAGCTCGATCTCTCCGAGTTCATCGACGATGTTGCCCCTGAGGCCGCGGAACCGACACCCGCGCCGGCAGCGCAGGCCGTCGCTGCCGAACCCGTGCGCCAGCCACCGGTGGCGGCCGCACCTCCGTCGGTCGCAACGGCAAGCCTGTCTCCGGTGATGCATGCCAGCGTGGAGCGCAAGCCGGCAGCGGCGGTGGCGCCAGCGCCTGCCCCGGCAGGACCGCTGCCCTTCGATCCGAGCCAGATCGCCGAGCAGGATGATCGCCCCTCGGCGATCGGATCGCTGAACGTGCCGGACCTCAACCTTGCCGAGGCCGAGCCGCCGGCGCAGACCCAGGACGACGACTTCGATCTGGAAAGCGAACTGGGGTCGATCTTTGCCGGTGCCGCTGCCGCCGAAACGGTGCCGCCGGCGCCGCAGCCGGTCTCGCCGCAGGCTCCGGTGTCATCGGCCCCGGCCGCCTCGGCCCCGGCTCCGTCCAGCAGTGACGATTTCGAGAATTTCCAGCGCGCGCTGGAGGTCGATCTGCGCGACAACGCGCCGCGCCCGGTCCGCGAGCCGGTGGCAACCGCCCGCGTCGCGCTCGATGCCGGACAGTCGGGTGGCGCTCGCCGCTATCTGCTGATCGGTTCGGTCGCGGCCGTCGCCGTGCTGGCGCTCGGTGCCGGCTATTTCGTCCTCAGCGGCGACAGCGCCGGTGTGCTGTCCTCCGGCGAGCCGCCGATCATCCTGGCCGACAAGGACCCGATCAAGGTTCTGCCGGAAAATCCGGGTGGCACCAAGGTGCCGAACCAGGACAAGGCCGTCTATGACCGCGTGGCCGGCCAGAAGACCGATCCGCAACAGAAGACGCTGATCTCCTCCAACGAGGAGCCCGTCGACGTCGTGCAGAAGACGCTGCTGCCGGAGAGCCTTCCGGAAGATGCAGAAGGGTCCGGCAACAACGCAACGCCTGTCGGCGAAACGGAGGATCCGCGCCTGCTGCCCGGCATGCGGTCGGAAGATTCGGCCGCCGGCGATGATGGCGACGTGACGATTACGCCGCGCAAGGTGCGCACCATGATCGTCCGCTCGGACGGTACCCTGGTGGCCGCCGAGGAGCCGACGCCGGCACCGCAGGATTCGGGCACCGTGGCGACGGCGCCCGCGCTGGCCGCCCCGACCGGTGAAGGATCGACGTCCGGCGCAAGCCAGCAGGATACGCTCGGAACCGAATTGCGGCCTTCCGCCGCCGATGCTTCGGTCGAGGCCGGCGCAGGCGCCGCCCAGGGCTCGGATTTCTCCGCGCCCGTGCCCTCGCTCCGTCCGCCCAGTTCGCAGGCTGCGGCGCCCGTCCAGCCGGCGCAACCGCTGACGCAGGCTCCGACCGAGACCGCAGCCGCCGCCCCGGCCGCCAGCGCGCCGGTTGCCAACACGCCGGCGCCGGCAGGCGGCTATTATATCCAGATCGCTTCGCTGCCGTCCGAAGCCGAGGCACAGAAGTCCTATCGCAATCTTGCCGCCCGCTATGCCAGCGTGATCGGCGGCAAGGGCGTCGATATCAAGCGCGCCGACATTTCCGGAAAGGGCACCTATTACCGGGTGCGCATTCCGGCCGGCGACAAGGATGCCGCGGCCAATATGTGCGAGAGCTACCGGGCGGCCGGCGGCTCCTGCCTGATTGCCCGCTGACCCCAGGGGCAGCTTCGACAAATGAGACGATGAAGGGCGGGAAACCACTGGTTTTCCGCCCTTTTTCCTGTGTATGGCGTGGCGCGGCCCTTCGGCTTTCGGAAGAGGCGCACTAAGGTGGTGGCATGAGTACTTCAAAAGCGATGATCCTTGGCGTTTCCGGCACGTCCCTGACGGCCGAGGAGCGTGCCTTTTATGCCGGCGAGCAGCCCTGGGGGTTCATCCTCTTCGGTCGTAATATCGGCGAAGCCAGCGAGATTTCGGACCTGGTCGCGGGCCTTCGCGATGCGGTTGGCCGGCCGGACGCGCCGGTACTGATCGACCAGGAGGGCGGCCGTGTTCAGCGCATTCGCCCACCGATCGCACAGCGCTATCCGTCTGCGGCCGTGCTGGGTGAAATCTACCGCCGCAATGCCGAAAACGGACTGCGGGCCGCCTGGCTGATGTCGCGCCTGCACGCCTTCGACCTCCAGCGCTTCGGCATCAATGTCGACTGCCTGCCGGTGCTGGACGTGCCCGTCGAAGGCGCTTCGAACGTCATCGGCGACCGGGCCTATGCGACAGACCCCGAAATCGTGGCCGCCATGGGCAAGGCGGCGGCCGACGGCCTCTCGTCGGGCGGCGTGCAGCCGGTGATGAAGCACATGCCGGGCCACGGCCGCGGCATGGCGGATTCCCATCATGAACTGCCGGTCGTGACGGCCTCGCTGGATGAGCTCGACGCCCATGATTTCGTGCCGTTTCGAAAGCTGGCGGATATGCCGATGGCGATGAGCGCGCATATCGTCTTCACCGCCGTCGACCCGGACCGCCCGGCGACCACCTCGCGCAAGGTGATCGAGGAGGTGATCCGTGGCCGTATCGGTTTCGACGGACTGCTGATGTCGGACGACTCGTCGATGAACGCGCTGAAAGGCACGATCGGCGAGCGAGCCCGGGACATCGCCACCGGCGGCTGCGACATCGTGCTGCACTGCAATGGCCTGATGGACGAAATGAAGGCGGTGGTTGCCGAAGTCGGTCCGCTGGAGGGCAGGGCCCTGGAGCGCGTGCGGCGGGCCGAGGCGGCATTCACCGCGCCGGACGATGCCGACGAGGCGGCCCTGCGTGCCGAATTCGACAATCTGGGGGCCTCTGTCTGATGGCCGATCGCCCCGCTGCCAACGGACCTGCCCCGCGCGCCACCGGCCAGACGACGCCGATGGACAAGCTGTGGCAGGACGTCGACAGCGACCGGGCGACGGGGGATCCGGCTCTTTTGATCGACGTTGCCGGTTTTGAAGGTCCGCTCGACCTTCTGCTGCATCTGGCCCGTAGCCAGAAGGTCGATCTGTCGCGCATCTCCGTTCTGGCACTGGCCGAGCAGTACCTCGAATTCGTCGAGACGGCGCGGCGCATCCGCATCGAGCTTGCCGCCGACTATCTGGTGATGGCGGCCTGGCTCGCCTATCTGAAATCCCGGCTGCTGATTCCCCAGCAGGCCAAGGACGATGGCCCGTCGGGCGAGGAACTGGCCGCCGTGCTGGCCTTCCGGCTGAAGCGGCTGGAAGCCATGCGCGAGGCGTCCTCGCGGCTGATCAACCGCAATCGGCTTGGCCGGGACATCTTTGCCCGAGGCGCACCGGAGCATGTGCCGGAGCGTTCCAACTCCGCCTTTGAGGCGTCGCTCTACGACCTGCTGACCGCCTATGCCTCGCTCCGGCAGCGCCAGGCCGTGACCCAGGTGACGATTTCCCGCCGCACCGTCTGGTCGCTGACCGATGCCCGGGCGCTGCTGACGCGCATGGTCGGCGAGATCGGCGACTGGATGGCGCTGGACCAATATCTGCTGCGCTACCTCACCAAGCCGGAGGAGCGGGTGACCGCCATCGCATCGGCCTTTGCCGCCTCGCTGGAGCTGGTGAGGGAAGGGCGGCTGGAAATCCGCCAGGACGGGGCGTTCGAACCGATCTTCATGCGTGCCGGGACGCGGCCGGCGCCCTCCACGGCGCCGACGCTTTGACGGAGGGTGCGGGCGTGGACGACGAAGAACGGGAGCGCGGGGAAGGGCAGGCAACTGCCGCCACCGAGCCTGCCGCCACAGACCCTGCCGCCATCGAGCCTGCCGCCATCGATCCGCGCGTCGTCGAAGAGGCGATGCGCATCGCCGAGGCCCTGGTCTTTGCCTCGTCGGGGCCTGTGTCGGAAGGCTTCATCGCCGACCGTCTGCCGCGTGGGGTCGATATCCGCGCGATCATGGAGAGCCTGAAGGCCGTTTATGCGCCGCGCGGGGTCAATCTGGTCCAGGTCGACGGTCACTGGGCCTTCCGCACCGCCGCCGACCTCTCCTTTGCCATCCGCACCGACGAGACGGAAGTGCGCAAGCTGTCGCGCGCAGCCCTCGAAGTGCTGGCGATCATTGCCTATCACCAGCCGGTGACCCGCGCCGAGATCGAGGAGATCCGCGGCGTGCAGACCTCCAAGGGCACGCTCGACGTCTTGATGGAGGCGGGCTGGGTGCGCTTTCGCGGGCGCCGGCGTTCGCCCGGCCGTCCCGTCACCCTTGGCACGACGCGCGACTTCCTCGATCATTTCGGGCTGGAAGAGTTGCGCGACCTGCCCGGCATGGAAGAGCTGAAGGCCGCGGGGCTGCTGTCGGGTCGCATCCCGCCGAACTTCCAGGTGCCGCTGCCCTCGGCCGAAGACGGGCTCGACGAGGACGAGGATCCGATCACCCAGCTCGATCTGGAGGAACTCGGCCTCTTGACTCCTGGCGGTGAAGCGGAGGAATAGGGTCATCTTTTTCGAGGCAAGCAGGCGACCGGCCACCGGATCCGTCGGAGTGTGAATGATAGCGAAGACGATGGCCGAACCGCATTCTGACGACGGAGCGCCGCAGCGCCATCCGCGTCTTGCCGTGACCTTTGCCGCACGTCTGTCCTTCGATGATGTGCACCACAGCTATCACGGCAAGGAGACGATCCGCGGCGTCAGCCTGACGGCGGAACCGGGCGAGGTCCTCTGCCTGCTCGGCCCCTCCGGATCGGGCAAGTCGACGCTGCTGAAGATTGCCGCCGGCATCGAGGCGCAGTCGCGCGGACGGGTGATGATCAACGACCGCGAGGTCGCCGGCCCCCTGGCCTTCCTGCCGCCGGAAAAACGCGGCATCGGCCTGATGTTCCAGGACTTCGCGCTCTTTCCCCATATGACCATCCTCGACAATGTCCGCTTCGGCCTGACGGCGCTCGGCCGCAAGGCGGCGGTCGCCGAGGCGCACGAGGCGCTGGACCGGGTCGGGCTTGCCCATTACGCAGCCTCCTATCCGCATGTTCTGTCGGGTGGCGAGCAGCAGCGCGTCGCCCTTGCCCGGGCGCTTGCTCCGCGACCCGGTGTGCTGCTCATGGACGAGCCGTTTTCCGGGCTGGATTCGCGGCTGAAGGACACGATCCGCGCCGACACGCTGGCGATCCTGCGCGAAAGCCGGGCGACGGCGATTGTCGTCACCCACGATGCCGAGGAAGCCATGCGGATGGCCGACCGCATCGCACTTTTGCGTGATGGTGCGCTGGTCCAGGTGGGCGATGCGCACGAGATCTATCGCCGTCCGGCAGACCTGTTCGCGGCCTCCTTTTTCGCCGAGATCAACGAGTTCCAGACCCGGGTGCAGCAGGGGCGCGTCGAGACCCCGCTCGGCACCGTGCCGGCGGGCAATCATGCCGACGGAACAAGGGTTTCTGCGGCGGTGCGACTGTCGGATGTCACCGTCGCAGCGCAGGGGGGCGAGATCCCGGCACGCGTCCTGTCGCGACGTTTCATCGGTGTCGTCGAGATCCTCGAACTGGCCGTGCCCGGCTCGGAGCGGGCGATCCGCTCTCGAATTCGTGCGGACTTGCTGCCGAAAGGCTTGCGGGACGTGACGATCAGTGTAAAGCAGCAGGATATTTTGGTGTTTGAAAAAGAGCGCTAAAATCCTTACATCGATCTGACTGAGACATATGGGAGTTTGCAGTATGGGTTCTTTGAGCGTGTGGCACTGGCTGATCGTGCTGGCGATCGTGCTTCTTCTTTTTGGCCGCGGCAAGATCCCCGAGCTGATGGGCGACGTTGCCAAGGGCATCAAGAGCTTCAAGAAGGGCATGTCCGACGACGACAAGGACGACGTCGATGTCAAGCCCGTCGAGCACAAGGCCGACGAAACCAAGTAACCTTCTAGGTTCGGCGCGGCATCCGCCTTCAGCGCCGTCAGGAGCCTTTCTATGCTGGACATAGGTTGGAGCGAGCTTCTCGTCATCGCGGTCATTCTGATCGTGGTGGTGGGGCCCAAAGACCTGCCGCAGATGCTGCGCGCCTTTGGCAAGATGACCTCGCGCCTCAGACATACGGCCGGTGAGTTCCGGGCCCAGTTCGACGAAGCGCTGCGAGAGGCCGAGCTGGACGACGTCAGCAAGACGATCTCCGACGTGCGCAAGTTCAATCCCCGTTCGATAGTGCGCGATGCCGTCAGCCCGCTGATGCAGGCGGGCGACGATATCCGCTCGGAGCTGAGCAAGGCGACATCGGTCCCCGATCCGCTGAAGCCCGAGATGGCCGATCCTCTGCCCCCGCCGGTGACATCGCAACTGGTCGAACAGCCGTCCATCATGCCGCCGGCTGCCCCGGTCGAGGCGAACGAGGCCGCGCCGGCCAAGCCCAGGCGCGCCGCGGCGAAGAAGGCGCAGGCCGTGGAAATGGCCGAGCCGGCCACATCGACCAAAAGCCGGGCAACGGCGCCGGCCAAGACGGCCGCGACGAAGAAGGGCAAAGCCGCCACGGCCAAGCCGGCAACCAGGGCCAAGGCGGCCGCCGCCCCGGCAGCAGCCAAGGCGAAGGCCACGCCGGCCGCTGAAGCGCCCGTCGCCGCCAAGGCGAAAACCGCTGCAACGCGTGCCAGGAAGAACCCTGCCGCCGCGAAGGACAAGCCATGACCGGCGATATCGAAGACAAGCCCCAGCCGCTGCTGGAACACCTGATCGAACTGCGCACCCGCCTGATCTGGTCGATCGGCGCCTTCTTCCTCGCGTTCCTGGTCTGCTTCTTCTTTGCCAAGGATCTCTTCAACCTGCTGGTCGTGCCCTATAAATGGGCGGTCCTCTGGGCCGGTCTCGACGTCAAGAAGACCGAGCTGATCTATACGGCGCCGCAGGAATTCTTCTTCACCCAGGTGAAGGTCGCCATGTTCGGCGGCCTGGTGATCGCCTTTCCGATCATCGCCTCGCAGATCTACAAATTCGTGGCACCCGGTCTCTACAAGAACGAACGGGCAGCCTTCCTGCCGTTCCTCGTGGCCTCGCCGATCCTGTTCCTGCTGGGCGGTGCGCTCGTCTATTTCTTCTTCACCCCGATGGTGATGTGGTTCTTCCTGTCGATGCAGCAGGCGCCGACCGACGGCGAAGTCGCGATCTCGCTGATGCCGAAGGTCTCGGAATATCTGAGCCTGATCATGACCCTGGTGATCTCCTTCGGCCTGGTGTTTCAGCTGCCGGTGGTCACAACGCTTCTGGCCCGCGTCGGCATGATCGACAGCAAATGGCTGGCATCCAAGCGCAAATACGCGATCGTCTTCGCCTTCATTGCCGCGGCCATCCTGACGCCGCCCGATCCGATGTCCCAGATCGGTCTTGCGCTGCCCACCATCCTTCTCTACGAGATTTCCATCCATGCGGCTCGACTCGTGGAGAAAAACCGGGCGAAAGCAGCTCTTCAGACTTCCGACGAGACGGACAGTCCGGAATAGGGCGTTCGCCTTTCTCCACCCAAGCGTGCCCCAACGCGCCGAGCCGGACTGCATGATCTCATGCGCTCCGGCCGGCTAGAACTCGACTGGGAACCGGTACGCACAATGCTTGACATCAAATGGATCCGCGACAATCCCGAGGCTCTGGATGCGGCGCTGGCAAAGCGCGGCGCGGAGCCGCAGGCCGCAACCCTGATCGCGCTTGACGAGACGCGTCGCTCCGTCGTCCATTCGCTGCAGGAAATGCAGTCCCGTCGCAACGCCGCCTCCAAGGAGATCGGCGCGGCCATGGGGCAGAAGAACATGGAGCTTGCCGACACGCTGAAGGCGGAAGTCGCAAAGCTGAAGGAAAGCCTGCCGCAGGCCGAGGAAGAGGAGCGGGTCGCGAGTGCCGCACTGGCCGACCGGCTTTCCAGCCTGCCGAACATTCCGCTCGATGACGTGCCCGAGGGCGCCGACGAGCATGACAATGTCGTTGCCCGCACGACCGGCCAGAAGCCCGGCTGGAACCATCCGGCGAAGGAACATTTCGAGATCGGCGAAGCCCTCGGCTACATGGATTTCGAACGTGCCGCCAAGCTGTCGGGCTCGCGCTTCACGGTGCTGACCGGTCCGCTGGCACGGCTCGAACGGGCTCTTGGCCAGTTCATGATCGACCTGCACACCGGCGAGCATGGCTATACGGAAGTCTCCTCGCCGCTGATGGTGCGCGACGAGGCGGTGTTCGGTACCGGCCAGCTGCCGAAATTTGCCGAAGACCTGTTCAGGACCACCGACGGCCGCTGGCTGATCCCGACGGCGGAGGTGACGCTCACCAACCTCGTCTCGGGGGAAATCCTCGAACAGGAAAAACTGCCGCTGCGCTTCACCGCGCTGACCCCGTCCTTCCGCTCGGAAGCCGGATCCGCCGGCCGCGACACCCGCGGCATGCTGCGCCAGCACCAGTTCTGGAAATGCGAGCTTGTGTCGATTACCGATGCGGAAAGCGCGATTGCCGAGCATGAGCGGATGACCGCCTGCGCCGAAGAGGTGCTGAAGCGTCTCGGCCTGCATTTCCGCACGATGACGCTCTGCACCGGCGATATGGGCTTTTCCGCGCGCAAGACCTACGATCTGGAGGTCTGGCTGCCGGGGCAGAACACCTATCGCGAGATTTCGTCCTGCTCGGTCTGCGGCGATTTCCAGGGGCGGCGGATGAATGCCCGCTACCGGGCGAAGGATGACAAGGCGACGACCTTCGTTCATACGCTGAACGGGTCGGGCACCGCCGTCGGCCGCTGCCTGATCGCGGTGATGGAGAACTACCTGAACGAGGACGGTTCGATCACCGTGCCAGACGTGCTGCTGCCCTATATGGGCGGTCTCACGCGGATCGAGAAGGCGGACTGAGGACGGCTGATGCGCATCCTCCTGACCAATGACGACGGCATTCACGCCGAGGGCATCAAGGTCCTCGAGCGTGTCGCCCGCACGCTGTCCGACGATGTGTGGGTGGTGGCGCCGGAAAGCGACCAGAGCGGTCTGGCGCATTCGCTGACGCTGTCCGATCCGCTGCGCATGCGCAAGCTCGACGACCGGCACTTCGCCCTGCGCGGCACGCCGACCGACTGCGTCATCATGGCGATCCGCGAGGTGCTCGACCGCAAGCCGGATCTGGTGCTTTCGGGCATCAATGTCGGCGCCAATCTGGCCGACGACATCACCTATTCCGGCACGGTTGCCGGTGCCATCGAGGGCGCCCTGCAGGGGGTGCGTTCGATCGCCCTCAGCCAGCTCTATGATTATGCCAATCCCGAGCACGGCGTGCCCTGGGAGGTCGGCGAGACGATCGGGCCCGGGCTGATCCGGCAGCTGATCGAGACGGACCTGCCGGCCGGCAGTTTCCTCAACGTCAATTTTCCCCGCTGTGCGCCCGCCGATGTCAGGGGCGTCGAGGTGACGGCGCAGGGCAAGCTCGATTTCGGCCTTGAAGTCGAAAAGCGCCAGGATGGCCGCGGACTTCCGTATTACTGGCTGCGCTTCGGTCAGCGGATCACCGAATTCACCGCAGGCACCGATCTGCACGCGATCAGCGAGAACAAGGTCTCGGTTTCGCCGTTGAAGGTCGATACGACGGATTATGCGGCGCGCGACAGCGTGGCCAGAGCTTTGGGGCTTGGAGTACCGGATTGAAGACAGGCATGATCGAAAGGGAAGGCTTTGCCGCCCTGGTTTTGCGTCTGCGGGCCGAAGGCATTTCGGATCTCGATCTCCTGACGGCCGTCGAGCAGACGCCGCGCTCCGCCTTCGTGCCGTCCTACCTGGCGGAGCATGCCTATTCCAGCCGCTCGATCCCGCTCGACTGCGGTTCCTTCATGGAAGGGGCCGATCTGACGGTGCGCATGCTGCGGCAACTGAACGTCAAGCCCGCCCACCGGGTGCTGGAAATCGGCACCGGCAGCGGTTTCATGGCGGCGGTGCTCGGCCGGATGTCCGAGCGTGTCCTGTCGCTGGAGCGCTATCGCGGACTTGCGACCGACGCGCAAAAGCGGATCGATGACCTCGGTTTGAAGAATGTCGTGGTGCGGCTTGCCGACGGTTCTGCCGGGGTGACGGGCGAGGGGACCTTCGACCGGATCATCGCGACGGCCGCCTTTCCCGAGATGCCGCGTTTCATGGCCGAGCAGATGGCGTCGGGCGGCGTGGCGGTGGTGCCGGTGATCGTCGACGAGGGCCGCTGCATGCTGACCCGGCTCGCCAAGACAGGCAGCCGTTTCGAGCGCGAGGAGCTCGGTCCCGTGCCGTTTCTGCCGCTCGAGCCGCGCCTGTCGCTCTGCCTGTGAGGGGCCGATTCCCGGATGCCTGTTGCGGGGAAAATCCGGAAATAGTTCATGCCCTGGGGGTCGGATTAACGGCCCGGTAACACTAACGCGCTTTAATCAACTCCACATCCAGTTGCGTATTTGTGGAACGAGTTATGCGTCAGAGTGAATCACCGACAAACGGTTGGTCCGTTGCCCGCATCGTTGCGGCCGCCCTCCTCGCCAGTGCTGCCACGGGCTGCAGTTCGGACGCCAGCCGCTTCTCCAGTTTGATGCCGAGCCATGACGAGCTGACGACCGCGTCGATCAACAACCAGCGCGCTCCGGTGCCGGCGGCCAGTGTCGGAAACGGCGGTTATGCGGCCCCGCAGATGGGCCAGCAGGACTACGGCGCGCGGAGCCAGGCCATGGCCCAGCCTTATCCGTCTCAATCCTATCCCTCCGAACCGTCCTCGGCCGCCCGCCGTTCGTCGCAGCCGGTCGCCGTCGAGCGCTCGGCGCTGGCAGCCCCCTCGGATGCGCCGAACCAGGCGTCTTCCTCGAGCGGCAATCGCCAGATGGCGCTGGCCCAGCCGATGCCGGCAAGCGCGGCAAGCCAGCAGCCCCGTCGCATCGAGCCGGCCTCGTCCGGCAATCGCGAGCAGCTGGTGACCGGCAGCAATCCGTCGCGCGTCGCCGCCCAGCCGGCCTCGCTGCCGGATCCGGGCAATGTGCCCGTGCCGCATAATTCGCCGGAGCAGAAGGTCGCCCTCCTGCCCAAGCCGACGACGTCGCGGGTCAAGCAGGAAGGCTCGGCCGATAGCGCCAATGCCGGCAATTCCGACAGCGATCCGGGCGCCTATGTGGTCCGTCCGGGAGACTCGCTGGCCAAGATCGCCCGCGACACCGGCACCAGCGTCGATGCGCTGAAGAGCGCCAACAATCTGAGCAGCGTCACCATCCGCGTCGGCCAGAAGCTCAAGGTGCCGAGCCAGGGTGCCGACATGGTCAAGACCGCGAGCGTTCCGGCCTCTTCCAAGCCCTCGGCGGAGCCGGCTGTGGTCAAGGCCGAGCCGGTCGTTGCCAAGGCCGATCCGCAGCCGAGTTCGGCCGCGTCGGAAAGCGTCGGGCAGGTTGCCAGCGCCGATCCGCAGGCAAGCGCCCCGCAGAGCACCGGCATCGGCAAGTATCGCTGGCCTGTCACCGGCGCGGTGATCGCCAAATACGGCCAGAATGTCGGCGGCAAGCGCAATGACGGCATCGACATCTCGGTGCCGGAGGGCACGCCGATCAAGGCTGCCGAAAACGGCGTGGTCATCTATGCCGGCAACGGCCTGAAGGAACTGGGCAATACGGTGCTGGTGCGCCATCAGGACGGAACCGTGACGGTCTACGGCCATGCGGATGCGCTCAGCGTCCAGCGCGGCCAGAAGGTCCAGCGTGGCCAGCAGATTGCGAAATCCGGGATGAGCGGAAGCGCGAAACGTCCGCAGGTGCACTTCGAAGTGCGCAAGGACGCCAGCCCCGTCGACCCCATGACATTCCTGGAATAGTGTTTTGCGTATCAGGATGTAAAGCAGAAGGTCCGGTGCAAACCGGGCCTTCTTGCTGTCCGGGGCAAGCCTGTCTCAGGCACCTGGCAGGGGCTTGCGCAGGCGCCCGGCGAGATCCTGGATATATTGCCATGCCACGCGCCCCGAGCGACCGCCACGGGTGGTGGCCCATTCGAGCGCTTCATGGTGCAATTGCGCGCGCTCAAGCCCCAGGTCGAAATGGTCGGCATAGCCGTCGATCATCGCCAGATAGTCGTCCTGGCTGCATTTGTGGAAGCCGAGCCAGAGGCCGAAACGGTCCGAAAGCGACACCTTCTCCTCGACCGCCTCGGACGGATTGATCGCCGTCGACTGTTCGTTTTCCATCATGTGGCGGGGCAGGAGATGGCGCCGGTTCGACGTGGCGTAGAACAGGACATTGTCCGGGCGCCCCTCGATGCCGCCGTCGAGGGCTGCCTTCAGCGACTTGTAGGCGGTATCGTCATGGTCGAAGGACAGGTCGTCGCAAAACAGGATGACGCGGTAGCGGGCGCCCTTCAGCACGTCGAGCAGCTGCGGCAGCGTGTCGATATCCTCCCGGTGGACCTCGACCAGTTTCAGCCGGTCGTGGCCCGCGGACCGGATATCGGCATGCACGGCTTTGACCAGGGACGACTTGCCCATGCCGCGCGCGCCCCACAGCAGCACATTGTTGGCGGCGAAGCCTTCGGCGAAGCGCAGCGTGTTTTCGTGCAGGATGTCGCGCACATGATCGACGCCGCGGATCAGGGTCAGGGCCACGCGGTTTGGCCGGGGCACCGGCTGCAGGTGGCGACGTTCGGGCGACCAGACGAAACAGTCGGCGCTCTGCCAGTCGTTTTCGGCAGGCGCCGGGCCGGCGATCCGCTCGACGGCATCGGCCAGACGCCGCACTTCCAGGATCAGGTCATCGATTCTCTTCGCCATGATGTCTCCCGTTCACCGCTTTCGGGGCGGTCTGAATACATGCTGGCGCTGCGGGTAACACGGCAAATTGCCCGCAGAAAGGATTACAGGCGCAAAATCGGTACGCAGAAGGCCTGTTTGTGTTGCATTCCACCCTTGCAACAATATATTCCGGCCACCTGTCGAGGCATATGTGCCGCGCCTTTCTGTAAAGATGAGGGAGTCTTCTATGTTTTTCACACCGGCATATGCCCAGGACGCCGCTGCTCAAGGAGTAGGTGGTTTTGGTTCGGGCATGGAAATGCTTTTCCTGTTCGTGCCGTTGATGGTGGTCTGGTACTTCTTTCTGATCCGTCCGCAGCGTGCCCAGATGAAGAAGCGTCAGGAAACCCTCTCGTCGATCCGTCGGGGTGACCAGGTTGTCCTCGGCGGCGGCATCATCGGCAAGGTGTCGAAGGTGGTCGACGACAACGAACTCGAAGTCGAGATCGCCGACGGTATCCGTGTCCGTGCCATGCGCACCCATGTGGCCGAGGTTCGCGTCAAGGGCGAACCGGTCAAGACCGACGCGAAGTCCTGAATGGCAGGCGCGGGGCATTCCCCCGCGCCTTTGCTCAATTATGTAAGCCCCAACCCCGGAAATCGAGACCTACATGCTGTACTACTCGCGGTGGAAGACCCTGATAATCTGGCTGATCGTCGTCGTCAGCGTGCTGTTCGCCGTACCGAACCTTTTCACCAAGGACCAGCTGGATCGCTTTCCGTCTTTCCTGCCCAAGGACAAGGTCACGCTTGGCCTCGATCTGCAGGGCGGTTCCTACATCATGCTCAAGCTGGAGCGCGGCGACATCGTCAAGGACCGTCTGGAGACGGTGGTCGGTGATGTGCGCACGGCGCTCCGCGACAAGAGCATTCGCTATACCGGTCTTGCCGGCAATGGCCAGACGGTCCAGGTGCGCATCAGCGATACGACCCAGTTGCAGGCCGCCAAGGATGCCCTGAACGACCTCACCGCGCCGGTCAGCGTCGGTGGTCTGACGGGCGGTACCGTGCAGGAAGTCTCGCTGGACGACGCCGGCGACGGCCTGCTGCGGCTGAACCTCACCGATGACGGCATCAATTACCGGGTCTCCTCGGCGCTGACGCAGTCGATCGAGGTGGTGCGCCGCCGCGTCGACGAACTCGGCACCACCGAACCGGTGATCCAGCGCCAGGGTGAGGACCGCATCATCGTTCAGGTGCCCGGGCTGCAGGATCCGCAGCGTCTCAAGGCCCTGCTCAACCAGACCGCCAAGCTGACCTTCCACATGGTCGACAGCTCGATGCCGGTGCAGGAGGCGATCAGCGGTCGCCCGCCGGCAGGCTCCGAGGTTCTCTATTCGACCGACGAACCGGCTGTGCCCTATCTGATCCAGAAGCGCACCCTGGTCTCCGGCGAAAACCTCACCGATGCCCAGGCGACCTTCAACCAGCAGAACAACGAGCCCGTCGTCACCTTCCGTTTCGACAGCCAGGGCGCCCAGCGCTTCGCCCAGATCACCACCCAGAATGTCGGCAAGCCGTTTGCCATCGTCCTCGACAACCAGGTGATTTCGGCACCGGTGATCCGCGAGCCGATCGTCGGCGGATCCGGCCAGATCTCGGGTAATTTCTCCGTGCAGGGGGCCAACGACCTGGCCGTGCTGCTGCGCGCCGGTGCATTGCCGGCAACACTGACCATCGTACAGGAACGCACCGTCGGTCCGGGCCTTGGCCAGGACTCGATCAATGCCGGCATGAATGCCAGCATCATCGGCGCGATTGCCGTCGTGGTCTTCATGCTGCTCTTCTATGGCGGTTTCGGCGTCATGGCGAATATCGCGCTGGTCGCCAACGTGATCATGATCTTCGCCGTGCTGAGCATCATCGGATCGACGCTGACCCTGCCGGGTATCGCCGGTATCGTGCTCACCATGGGCATGGCGGTGGACTCCAACGTGCTGGTCTTCGAGCGTATCCGCGAAGAGGTGAAATCCGGCCGTTCGCTGGTCCAGGCGATCGAGATCGGCTTCAACAAGGCATTCGCCACCATCGTCGACGCCAACCTGACGACGCTGATTGCCGCAGCCGTGCTGTTCTTCCTCGGCTCCGGTCCGGTGCGTGGCTTTTCGGTGACGCTTGCCGTCGGTATCATCACCACCGTCTTTACCGCCTTCACCATGACCCGCTGGCTGGTGGCCACCTGGTATCGCTGGCGGCGGCCCAAGCATCTGCCGAAGGGCATCCGCACCGGTATCTTCGATGCGCAGAACATCCGCTTCATGGGCATCCGCCGCTATATCTTCACCGGCGCCGCCATCCTGTCCGTTGCCTCGCTTGTCGGCTTCACCACCGTCGGCCTCAATCTCGGCATCGACTTCAAGGGTGGCTCGATCATGGAGCTGAAGGCGCGCCAGGGCGATGCCGACATTCGTGACATCCGCGAGCGGCTGACCACCCTCAATCTCGGCGACGTCCAGGCCCAGGGCTTCGGCGATCCAGCCAGCGTTCTGGTGCGGGTTCAGGCTCAGGACGGCGGCGACGGCGCCCAGCAATCGGCGATCGCCAAGGTTCGCGGCGAACTCGAGGACAACTACGACTTCCGGCGTGTGGAAGTGGTTGGCCCCGTGGTCTCGGGCGAGTTGACCCGCAGTGCGACCATCGGTGTCGCCGTGGCGCTGCTGGCGATCCTCGTCTATATCTGGTTCCGCTTCGAGTGGCAGTTTGCCGTGGGTGCGATCATCGCCACGCTGCATGACGTGATCCTGACGCTCGGCCTGTTCGTGGCACTCGGCATCGAGTTCAACCTCACCAGTATCGCGGCCATCCTGACGATCATCGGTTACTCGCTGAACGACACGGTGGTGGTCTATGACCGCATGCGCGAAAACCTCAGGCGCTATCGCAAGATGCCGCTCGACGTGGTGATCGACACCTCGATCAACCAGACACTGTCGCGCACGGTGCTGACCAGCTCGACGACGCTTCTGGCGCTTCTGGCGCTCTACCTGTTCGGTGGCGAAGTCATTGCCTCGTTTACGCTCGCCATGCTGTTCGGCGTGTTTGTCGGCACCTTCTCGTCGATCTATATCGCGGCACCGGTGCTGATCGCCTTCAAGCTGCGTCCGGAAAGCTTTGCGGACGACAAGGACGATGCGCCGGCCGGCGCCAACAAGGCGCAGGTCTGAGCTGTTGGCAAAGGGAATCATCATGCGCGATGCGCATTTCCCGGGGCGTGCGCCGGTGGATGCCTATGGCAATGGCGGCTTTCGCTTTGCCGACATGTCGCATCGCGGCTCTCTGCTGATGCTGCCGTCGGGGGTGCACGGATGGGACATGGCCGAGGGGGATCCGCTCACCGCCGACCGTTTCCAGCAGGTGCTGGATGACGCCGACGGTATCGAGGTCCTGCTGGTCGGCACCGGCATGGGGATGGTCCCCCTGCCGGCCGAACTGAAGGCGGCGCTGAAGGCCAGGGGGATCGCCAGCGATCCGATGAGCACCGGCGCTGCGGTGCGCACCTACAACATCATGCTGGCGGAAGAGCGCGCCGTCGCTGCCGCGCTGATCGCGGTGGTCTAGCGGCACCGTCCGCAGGTCGTTGCCGGGGCGCCGGGCAGGCGGCAATGTCATTGGTTTTGCCGCGTCCGGACGTCGACCGCCAAGGATCGCCGCAACAGCCATCAAGAGGTCATCGGTGAGCCAAGCTCGACACGACAATGCGGCGGAAAGCCTGGGAATGTTGCGGGATCTCGATCGCGACCGCTACCTGGCCTGCCTGCTGTCTCCGGCAGACAGGCGCGAGGCGCTGGCGGCCCTTTATGCCTTTGCCGCCGAACTGGCACGCGTGCGCGACGTGGTGCACGAGCCGCTGCCCGGCGAGATCCGGTTGCAATACTGGCGCGACCTGCTGGACGGCAAGGCGCATGGCGAGACCCAGGCCAATCCTGTCGCAACGGCCCTGATGGCGGCCGTCGAGACCCATCATTTGCCGAGGGCGCCGCTTCTGGCGATGATCGATGCGCGACTGTTCGACCTCTATGACGATCCGATCGAAAGCCGCGGCATGCTGGAAGGCTATGCCGGCGAAACGGCCTCGGCGCTGATCCAGCTGGCAAGCCTCGTGCTGGATCCCAGGGCGGCCGCCGGTCATGCGCAGGCGGCCGGCCATGCGGGGATCGCGCAGGCGATCGCCGGACTGATCCTGTTGATGCCGATCCATCGTCGTCGCGGCCAGGTCTATCTGCCGGTCGAGCTGCTGACCTCGGTCGGCCTCGACCGCGAGAGCTTCCTGCGGATCGACAAGGATCCGCGTCTCGATGCAGCGATCGAAGCCTTTGCGGGGCTCGGGCGAGAGCATTTGCAGAAGGCGAGGGAAGCAGGGCGCCCGCCGGCGGGGCTGATGCCGGCCTATCTGCCGGCGACGCTGGCAGAGCCCGTGCTTATCAAGGCGTCGCGACTGGGCGGCCGCATTCTGTCCACCGATATCCGGCCGGGCCAGCTGCGTCGCCAGATCAGGATGGTGTCGGCGCTTGCCATGCGCCGGCTGTAGCATCCAGCCGTTGCTGCCCTGTCTTCAGATCACAGCATTCGCGCAAGGCTCGGCTGGTACGACGCCTGAACCGCAGAACCCAGAGACGCATCACATCCTGATGCGCGGGAGACGAAGTTGAGCTTTTTTTCGTGGGCCTTCATATTCGGCCTGGTCATTGTCTTTGCCTATTTCTCGACGCGGCTGACCAAGCGGGAGGACGAGGAGGGCCTGGGCGATACCGGGCTTGCCATCCTCGAATTCGGCCGGGCCTTTCCCAATGAGGCGATCCGCAGCCTGCACACGACGGCCGACCAGCAGACGGTCTTCGTCCGGCTGTTCGACAATCGCGCCGGCTTCATGCGCCAGACGCGGCATCATTATGCCTGCCATCTGATCGAGCCGGGCACGATCCGGGTTCAGCCGCTGGCTGACGGCAAGGGATTTGCCGTCGAGTTTCGCGAATTTCCGTCGCAGTCCGGCGAGTTCCGCTTTGCCAACGTCAAGGAAGCGGCGGAAGTCTCGCTGTGGATGCTGGAGAATCAGGTGGCGCCGCAGCATGGCGGACCTCTGCCGGACGGACCGCTACCCTCCGTCTGACACCGGGCCGGGTCGATCGGGCTTACAGCACCATGCCGCCGGATGCCTCGATGCGCTGACCGTTGATCCAGCGATTGCTGTCGCCCAGCAACGAGGCGATCAGCGGACCGATATCGTTGGCAACGCCGACACGGCCGAGCGCCGTCATGCCGGCGACCATCTTGTTGACCTCCGGATTGTCACGCACCATGCCGCCGCTGAAATCGGTGGCGATGGCGCCGGGTGCGACCGTATTGGCGGTGATGCCGCGTGCACCCAGTTCCTTGGCGAGGTAGCGCGTCAGCACCTCCACGGCGCCCTTCATCGCGGCATAGGCGGCACTGCCGGGCACGGAGAATCGGGTGAGACCGGAGGAGATGTTGACGATCCGTCCGCCGTCCCGGATGAGCGGCAGCAGCGCCTGCGTCAGGAAAAAGACGCCCTTGAAATGGACATTGTAGAGCCCGTCGAGCTCCGCCTCGGTGGTCGCCTCGATGGCGTTGTGGTGCGACGTACCGGCATTGTTGACCAGATAGTCGATCCGTTCGGCCCCGTATGTGCCGAGTGCGGCCTGCACCTGCGTGACGAAAGCGGAGAAGGAGGAGGTGTCGCCAGTGTCGAGCTGCAACGGGATCGCGCGCTGTCCGAGATCGGCAACAGCGGCCGCAACCTTGTCGGCTTCTGCACGATTTGCATGATAGGTGAAGATCGTGTCGACGCCGCTCCCGGCCAGCGCCAGCACGGTGCTGCGGCCGAGCCCGCGACTGCCACCGGTGACGAGCGCGATCTTGGGCGTTGAGTTTTCTGTGTTTTCGACTTGCATGATGGAGCTCCGGGCGTTTTGATAGGCGCGCACCTTAGGAGGCGGCTTTTGACATTTGAATGCCGGAACTCGCCTGCTTCTTGCCTATTTCTGCTTCGGATGCTGCCGAAGACCCGACAACCGGATCAGGGGAACATGGGATGATCGAAGAACTGCTGCAGGCCCTTCGTGGCTATGCGGAACGACAGTCGGGCGACAGCCCCTTCGTCACGACGATCGACGGCGTCATCGTGCTGCGCGCCGATCATGCCAGGCCGCCGTCGCACCTGATCCACAAGCCGGCGCTCTGCGCGGTGGTGCAGGGCGCAAAGGTGACCAGCTTCGGCGACCGTGACTACGCCTATGCCGCGGGCAAGGCGCTGGTCGTCAGCGTCGAGATGCCGGCCTGCGGCCGCGTCGTCGCGGCAAGCCCCGACGAGCCATTTCTGGGTGTCGTGATCGAATTCGATCCCGGCATCATGCAGGAGGTGATGGAGGGACTGGACGAACCGCCGGCCGCCAGCGGCGAGCCGGGCGCCGGCGCCCTTGTGGCCGATCTCGACGACCGGCTGGCCGACTGCGTGCTGCGCGCGGTGCGCCTGCTCGAAACGCCGAAGGCGATCCCGATGCTCTATCCGGCTGTGATGCGGGAGATCTGCTACTGGCTGCTGACGGGGCCGCATGGCGGCGAGATCGCGCGGCTGACGCTCGGCAACAGCCATGCGCGCCGCATCGTCGATGCGGTGCATTTCCTGCGCGACCGCTTCGCCGAGACGCTGCGCATCGACGACCTTGCGGCCGTGGCCCAGCTCAGCCCCTCCGCCTTCCATCGGCAGTTCAAGGCGCTGACCGCGATGACGCCGCTGCAGTATCAGAAAAGGCTCAGGCTTCTGGAGGCGCGGCGGCTGATGCTGTCGGGCGCGCTCAATGTCGAAACGGCGGCCTTCCAGGTCGGCTACGAGAGCCCGTCGCAGTTCAGCCGCGAATATGCCCGGCTGTTCGGCACGCCGCCGAAAAAGGATATCACCGACCTCCGGCAGCAGGCTGCCTGAGGCGTAGCACCGGCTCGCGGCCTATTCGGCGGCCGGCAGGCCGAGCCAGGTCCGGCAGTCGGCAAGCGCACGCGCCGCCATCAGGTTCTTCTTCATCACTGACTTGTCCTTGCCGCGGAACCGATGCACGCCCTCGGGCTTCTTGATCGAGCCGGGTGCGAGGTCGGGAAACAGGCCGAAATTGACGTTCATCGGCTGGAAGGAGCGCTTGCCGGGCTCCTCGTCATTGACCAGATGGCCGCCGGTGATATGGCCGAGCAATGCGCCCATGGCCGTCGTCGGCGGCGGAGGGGGCAGCGTTTCGCCCTTGCGTTCGGCGGCGGCGAAGCGGCCGGCCAGCAGGCCGATCGAGGCGCTTTCGACATAACCCTCGCAGCCGGTGATCTGGCCGGCAAAGCGCAGGCCCGGCCGAGATTTCAGCTGCAGCGTATGGTCGAGCAACACCGGCGAATGGATATAGGTATTGCGGTGCAGGCCGCCGAGCCGCGCGAATTCGGCATTCTGCAGCCCGGGAATCATCCGGAAGATCTCCGCCTGCTCGCCGTAGCGCAGCTTGGTCTGGAAGCCCACCATGTTGTAGAGCGTGCCGAGCGCATTGTCCTGGCGCAGCTGCACCACGGCATAGGCCTTGACCGTCGGATTATGCGCATTGGTCAGGCCCATCGGCTTCATCGGCCCGTGCCGCAGGGTTTCGCGACCGCGTTCGGCCATGATCTCGATCGGCAGGCAGCCGTCGAAATAGGGCGTGCCTTCCCATTCCTTGAAGCCGACCGTGTCGCCGCCGATCAGCGCGTCGATGAAGGCGTTGTACTGCGCTTCATCCATCGGGCAGTTGATATAGTCCTTGCCGGTGCCGCCCGGGCCGACCTTGTCGTAGCGCGACTGGTACCAGCAGATATCCATGTCGATCGTATCCTTGTGGACGATCGGGGCGATGGCGTCGAAGAAGGCCAGCGCATCCTCACCGGTCTGGGCGCGGATGGCCTCGGCAAGTGCTGGCGAGGTGAGGGGGCCGGTTGCGATGATCGCCTGGTCCCAGTCCTCCGGCGGCAGGCCGGAGACCTCCTCCCGCACGACCGTAATCAGCGGGTGTTCGGCAAGCGTCGCGGTGACGGCTTCGGAAAAACCGTCGCGGTCGACCGCCAGCGCGCCGCCTGCCGGAACCTGGTGCCGGTCGGCGCAGGCCATGATGACGGAATTGGCAAGCCGCATTTCGGCATGGATGACGCCGACCGCATTGGCCGTGGCGTCGTCCGAGCGGAACGAGTTGGAGCAGACCAGTTCGGCGAGGCCATCGGTCTTGTGCGCATCGGTGCCGCGCACGCCGCGCATTTCGTGCAGGATCACGGGCACGCCGGCATGGGCGATCTGCCAGGCCGCTTCGGAGCCGGCGAGGCCGCCGCCGATCACGTGAATGGGGGAAAAGTCAGGCTTTGTCGTCATGGGCGCTGCCATATCACGGTCCATCGCCGGATGAAACGGGCATTCTTGCGGGCCGGCGGCAAGTCCGTGCTCTTCCGATCCGGTCGCCCGGTCAGGTCTGGAGGGTGAGTGTGCGGATACGCTCGGCCAGCGCCGGATCGACCGGATTGTAGAGCATCAAGGTCAGATCCGGCCGGCCATCGACGGCGAAGGTCGAGAATTCCAGTTCGATCAGGCCGAGATCGGGATGTTTCAGCTTCTTGATGCCGTCGCCATGGCCGTGGACCTCGTTTTCATGCCAGAGCTTTTCGAATTCCGCGCTTTCGCGGCAGAGTTCCTCGACCAGGGCGTTGACGTCCGAGGTGGCGCCGGCGCGCACCGCATCCGCGCGGAAGGAACCAACCGCGAATCGCGCCAGGTTTTCCCAGTCGTGCTGTTTTGCCCGCTTTTCCGGGTCGCAGAACAGGAAGCGCAGGATATTGCGCCGGTCGGGCGGCAATGCGCTGTAGTCCGTCAGCACGACGGTCGCCGCGCGGTTCCAGCCGACGACATCCCAGGTCGCCGTCTTGACCACGGCCGGGCAGGTGTCGAACCGGTCGAGCAGGCGCTGCAGTCGCGGGCTGACGCCATCCTCCGACCGGTAGCGGGTTTCGGGCGGACGGCCGAGGCCGAGCAAAAAGAGATGTTCGCGCTCGGTCTCGGTCAGCATCAGCGCATTGGCGATCCGGTTCAGGACGTCGCCGGAGGGCGCGCCGCCACGGCCCTGTTCAAGCCAGGTATACCAGGTCGGACTGATATTGGCCCGCTGGGCGACTTCCTCGCGCCGGAGCCCGGGCGTGCGCCGGCGGCCGGCAAAGCCGAAGGTGGCCGGATCGAGCCGCGCGCGGCGAACCTTCAAGAAGGCGGCGAGGGACTGGGAGGGGTCTGGCGACATGGGCTGCCCGGTAGTTACTATACTAGGATAAGGTCACTACTTTAACAGGATAACGGCGCAGGCGATAGTGCGCTCCTTGCTATCGAAGGAGACTTAACACCATGCGTATCTTTGTTACCGGCGCCAGCGGTTTCATCGGCTCGAGGGTCGTCACGGCACTGATCGGAGCCGGCCACCAGGTAATCGGCATGACCCGATCCGAGGCCGGTGCGGAAAGCCTGAAGGCGGCCGGTGCGGAACCCTATCATGCCTCGCTGGAAGAGCCCGACACCCTGCTGGGCGCCGTGGACAAGGCCGATGGCGTCATCCACCTGGCCTTCGACCATGACTTTTCCCGGTTTGTCGAGAATTGCCAGAAGGACGCCCGCGTGATCGCGGCCCTCGGCCAGGCGCTGAAGGGCTCGGATCGTCCGATGCTGATCACCTCGGGCACCGGGATCGGCAGCCCGTCGGACGGCGGCCCGGCACGGGAGGACATCTTCAACACCGATCATCCGAATCCGCGGATCGCCTCCGAAATGGCCGGCAACGCGCTTCTCGACGAAGGGGTCAACCTGTCGGTGGTCCGCCTGCCGCAGGTGCACGATCCGGTCCGCCAGGGCCTGATCAGCCCGCTTCTGGATATCGTCCGGGAAAAGGGCGTCTCCGGCTATGTCGGGGAGGGACGCAACCGCTGGCCGGCCGGGCATGTCGAGGATGTCGCGCAGGTCTACCGTCTGGCGATCGAGCGGGCAGTTGCCGGCGCGCGCTACCATGCGGTTGCCGAGGAGGGCATTCCGGCCCGCGATATCGCCGAAGCACTGGCGCGCGGCATGAAGGTCGAGGCTGTTTCGGTGGCGCCCGAGGATGTGCAGGCCCATTTCGGCTGGATGGGCATCTTTGTCGGCCTCGACATGCAGGCCACGAGCGAATGGACAAGGCAGACCCTTGGATGGAATCCGACAGGTCCGACCCTGCTCGAAGACCTTGCTGCCATGCGGTACTGAAGGCCGGCCGGCGAGCCTTGCAAGAGGCACACCGTGTCCCACCCGCAAAACGCAAAAACGGCGCCCGGAGGCGCCGTCAGACTGCTGACAAACCTCTTTGAGGTCTCCGCGCAGCTTGATTGATTCCGATCCGTTCTGGTTTCGATTCAGAGACGTTCCGTGAATCTGATGGGAAGGCTAAAGCTGAATAGGGTTTGTCAGCAGTCTGACGGCGCCCGGAGGCGCCGTTTTTAAATACTCTCGATAACCGCGCTTAGCGGAACGAACGAGAAGCAACCTGACGGATGTCGTAACGGGTCAGGCCGATGTCGGACAGAGCCTGCGACGACAGGCCGCCGAGCTCGTTCATGGTGCGGCGGTAGCTGATCCAGTTCTTGGCATAGCGAATCGGGTTCATGGGGTGTTTCCTCGAAAAATCTTTTTGCTCGCTGGGTCTGCGGTCTTTTCGCCGCCTCAGCGCTTGCACTCTATATACGTGCATTCATGCCTATTGTGCAGTGCAATCTCGAGATGACTGCCATGCATTTGTGCAATGTGTTGAACAAATAAGCATCAAATCGCGGATAGCGGCTGAAAAACCGGCATCGTCGGGCCTGGGGGCGGGCGCGCGGTTGCGCAGTTCCCATGCAACTCCGAGCCCTTGCTGCGCGTTCTTGGAACATCAGCCGCAACCGCGGACGGGATACCGCCAACGCTCTCCTTCTTCGAGGGCAAAAGGGGCGGTGGCGCGGAGGTCCGGGCCGCCGGCAATGCCAGATGCACAGATGGAGAAAACATGACCGATATTCGCACCAACGGGTTCGACAGCGATGCGCAGCGTCGCGAATACATCAACGAAGCGCAGGATTATGTCGATGACATGCGCGACCAGACCCAGGCGCGGGCAATCCGCGCGGAGATCGCCAGGCTGAGCGATGAGGTGGAAACTTTGCGCCAGCGGCTAGGGCAGAGCCGTGATGCATCGCAGCGCGCAAGCAGGCATCCCTGGATACGGGCCGGTGTGACGCTTGCAACAAGCCTCCTGCTGTCGCGACTGTCCAGCGCGCTGCATCTCGGCGTGATCGGCAAGCTCGCCGCGCCGATCATCGGCGTGCGCATTTCCAGGCTGGTCTGACAGCTTTTCTGCCCACGCGGCCGTCCGTCTCCGGTCTGCCGGGTGGGCAGGCAGTCCGCAGACACAAAAAAACCTCCCGCAAGGGGAGGTTTTTTGTCGCTGACGTCATGTCAGGCGTTTTCCGACATCATGCCGGAACCGTCATCGCAGAGCGGTTCAGCCGGCGATCGCGTCACGGGCAACGCGACGGATGTCCGAGCGGCCGATGCCGAGATCGGTCAGTTCGCGGTCGGTCATGCGGCCGAGTTCGGTGATGGTCTGACGATACTTGCGCCAATTGTTGAAAGAGCGTGTGATTTTCATGATCTTTGTCCTTTGTTTGCAGTCCGCCGGCGACCTCGTCTCGCTGGCTTCAATCTCATGACTGCAATATATGCTGCGCTGCACGCGTTATGAAGAGACAATGCATGGAGGCACCCATGCGCAAATCGCATGGCATCTTGGTTAAACACCCGTTACCTGCCCGTTTATTGATCATTTCGGAGGCAAGCTGCCGAAAGCTCCGGCATGCAGGGCATGGATCGGGCCACGGGGACTGTGACTCGGGCGGGAGGACCGGCGCCGGGGTCATGCATTCACCAGGCTGCCGAAACGCATAACGCCCACCGGGGGAGGAGATCCGGTGAGCGCTATGAAAGGTGGTAGACAACTGGGAGGAGGAGGTGTCGTCTACCGGTCGACATCGTGCTTGGGAGGAGGAGGAGGGCACGACGCCGAACTATGGGGAAGTTTCGAACATCCCGGCTGGGTGTCCGTCGCTCCGTTGCGATCTTTCTAGCCGAAGCCGGCTTCAATGTGCAGCGCAATATAATCATGGAAGGCATGCGCATTACGCATGGCTTCGGCAGCTCCCGGCAAACGGGCCGTCATCGCCATTGTCTTTTCATCTGGCGACGCTAAGACAAGCCTCGGCATTCGGACCGGAAGCACGAGGGGACACAGCTTGTATCGTGGCAGACTGAAGCGGGATTTCGAGCGGTGGAGCGAGCTGGGGTTGATCGAGCCCGCGCGCGCCGAGCGCCTGCTCGAGGAGTATGACAGCCGCGAAAATGCCTTCAGCATCGGCGCCGTCCTGCTGGTGCTGGCCGCCATCTTGTTGTCGGCCTCGCTTCTGTTGCTGATTGCCGCCGGCTGGCAGGACATTCCGCGCAGCGTCAAGATCGGCGGCATTATCCTGCTGATCTGGGTCTTCCATATCGCTGCGGCACTGGCTCGCTGGAAGGGCGCGCGCAGTCTGGAGGCTTCGCTTCTGCTGCTCGGTGCGGCGAGCTTCGGCGGCGGCATCGCGCTTGTCGGGCAACTTTACCAGATCTCCGGCGATGCCGTGGACGCCCTGATGGTCTGGCTTGGCGTGACCTTCGGCTCGGCGGTCCTGATGCGTTCAGGCGCCCTGACCGGGCTTGCCTCTCTTCTTCTATGGGGTCTGTTTCTCACCTATCTCGGCGAGGCCGATTTCGAATGGAGCGGCCGACTGCCGCTGATCGTGCTTGCCATCGCGTTTGCCATGCTGCCGCTGATCTGGTGGACCGGCGCCGACCGGGTGCGCCATATGGTCTACCTGCTGGTTGTCGCCTATCTGGGGTGGCTCTATGCCCTGGACAGCTCGCCCGTGCTGGCGGCCGCCTATCTTGCGGTTGGTCTTGCCGTCTTTAGCCTGCTGAGCCAGCGTCTGATGCCGCTGCCGGGCCCGATCGCGCGCGCCGGTGCGGCGCCCGCCTTTTATGCCCTGCTGATTGCGGTCCTCGGCCTGGCCCTGTTGCACATCGATGTCTATGGGGTCGGCGGTCGGGCCCTGCTTGCCAGCATTGCCGTCGTCACCGTCATCCTGGTGATGACGCTGGCCGGCCGTGACAATGGGGCGGCGCGCTTTCTGGCCTATGGCGTCTTCGTCGTGGAAGTCTTCTATCTGAGCTACGAGACGATCGGCAGCATGCTGGGCTCATCGGGCTTCTTCCTGCTGTCGGGCGTGGTCATGGCAGCGCTTGCCTTTGCGGTCATCCGGCTGGAGCAGATGTTTGCCGCAAGGGCAAAGGCCGGGGAGGACGCGGCATGACGGGTGTGGTCAATCGCGGCAATCTGTTTGCGGCGCTGTGCGGCGCCATCCTGATCTCGGCGGTGATGACTGCCATTCTCGGCGGCCAGATCGGCCGGCGTGCCGCCATCCTCTCGCAGGGCAGCCAGGTCCTGCTGTCGATCCGGCCGGTCGATCCCCGGGATCTGCTGCGCGGCGAATATGTGGCGCTGTCGCCGGATATCGACCGCGTGCCGGCGGACCTGGTGAAGGACAAGCCGTCCGACGCCGGCGGACAGCAGGTTTTGCGCGTGCGGCTGAAGCCGACGGCCGAGGGCGAGACCTGGCAGATCGCCGAGGCCGCCTTCGATCGCCTGGAGCCACAGGACGGCACCGTGGTGATCGAAAGCCTGCCATTCGATCCGCCCAGGGAGACCGCCGGTTCCGCGCGCGACTACCATGTTCGCTACGGCATCGAGCGCTTCTATCTGCCGGAAGGCGAGGGGCCGCGCGTCGAGGCGGCGGCCCGCGCCAAGCCTCTGATGCTCGGCGTGCGCGTCGATGATGCAGGACGCGCGCAGGTCGAGTCCCTGTTCATCGACGGTGAGCCGGTTTACACCGTCGGTTCCGAGTAGCGGCAGCACCGGTCTTCGCCAAACTGCTGTTGGACGGCGGCTTTTGCTGCGCATTTTTCCTTTGCGCCAGCAAAAACGGGTGATATAGAGACGCGCGCTCCGCAGGGGGCATGCGCCTGTTGGCGGCATGCGGTCTGACCGGACGCGGGTATGGCGGAATTGGTAGACGCACTTGGTTTAGGTCCAAGCGCCGCAAGGCGTGGGAGTTCGAGTCTCTCTACCCGCACCAGCGACGCCGCGGGTCGATACGGGTTGGTTCGGTCGAAGTTCGATCGTCCAGTGTCCAAGTCTTCGCCGGCTTAACGCTTGACGATTTGACGAACAGACACGCCCGATCTTTTTTCGGCGACGTGTTCACGGGAAAACCAACGGCTGTCCGGACATGGCCGTCACGACATGAAGGTTAAGAACATGCAGGTTACTGAAACGCTCGCTGAAGGGCTGAAGCGCGAACTGAAGGTCGTTATCCCCGCAAAGGACATGGAAGCTCGGATGAACGAGCGCCTCGCCGATGCCAAGGACAAGGTTCGCATCAATGGCTTCCGTCCGGGCAAGGTTCCGGTCGGCCACCTGAAGAAGATGTACGGCAAGTCGATCATGGCCGAACTGGTCAACGAGATCGTTCGCGACCAGCCGGGCCAGATTCTCTCCGAGCGCGGCGAGAAGTCGGCGACCCAGCCGGAAATCGCCATGACCGAGGACGAGGCGGAGGCCGACAAGATCCTCAACGCCCAGGCCGACTTTGAATTCACCGTCGCCTATGAAGTGATCCCGCCGATCGAGCTGAAGGACGCTTCCGGCATCACGGTCACCCGCGAAGTGGTCGAGGTTTCCGAAGACGAAGTCAACGAGCAGATCGAAAAGGTCGCCGAGAGCGCCCGCACCTACGAGACCAAGAAGGGCAAGGCCGCCGACGGCGACCGCGTCACCATCGACTATCTCGGCAAGGTCGACGGCGAAGCCTTCGACGGCGGCAAGGACGAGGATTCCGAACTGGTCATCGGTTCGAACCGCTTCATCCCGGGCTTCGAAGAGCAGCTGGTCGGCGTCAAGGCCGGCGACGAGAAGGTGATCACCGTTACCTTCCCGGCCGAATATCCGGCGGCAAACCTCGCCGGCAAGGAAGCCACCTTCGACATCACCGTCAAGGACGTTGCAGCTCCCGGCAAGATCGAGCTCAACGATGAGCTGGCCACCACGCTCGGCCTCGAATCGCTCGACAAGCTGAAGGAAGTCGTGCGCAGCCAGATCGAGAGCCAGTATGGCAACGCCACCCGTCAGAAGGTGAAGCGTCAGATCCTCGACCAGCTCGACACCATGTACCAGTTCGAAGCACCGTCGAAGCTCGTCGATGCCGAGTTCGAAAACATCTGGCGCCAGATCAACACCGATCTCGCCCAGTCGGGCAAGACCTTCGAAGACGAAGAGACGACCGAGGAAGAAGCCCGCGACGAATATCGCAAGCTGGCCGAGCGTCGCGTTCGTCTGGGCCTCGTGCTCTCGGAAATCGGTGAGAAGGCCAAGGTCGAAGTATCCGAAGACGAGATGCAGCGTGCGCTCTTCGCCCAGCTGCAGCAGTTCCCGGGTCAGCAGAAGGAAATCCTCGATTACTTCCGCAACACCCCCGGTGCTTCGGCCTCGCTGCGCGCGCCGATCTTTGAAGAGAAGGTCATCGACCATCTGCTGAGCGAAGTCTCCGTCACCGACAAGACCGTGACCAAGGACGAGCTGTTCGCGGACGAAGACGGCGAAGGCGATGCCGACAAGCCGGCCAAGAAGAAGGCTGCGCCGAAGAAGAAGGCTGCCGCCAAGGCTGACGAGACTGCCGACGCCGCCGAAGGCGACGGAAAGGCTGCTCCGAAAAAGAAGGCCGCACCGAAGAAGAAGAAGGCCGACGAAGCCGACGCCGAGTAATCTTCGGATCCCACTGGAATTGAGAGAGGCCGTCCTTCGGGGCGGCCTTTTGCGTTTGGATGCCGCAACGCAGCGGCGTTCGCACCCACGGCCGGATGGCGGTTGCGGCATGCGGGCCGACAGGGTTAGTCTGCGCGCTGTCGCGACCGCAAGGAGCTCAAGGCGTGCAGAGTTCGGATCCCGATACGCTGGCCTTTTATGCACGGCAGGCTGAGGCCTATAGTCGGCGCAAGCGTTTGCCCGCCGAGGCAAGGCTCGAAGGCTTTCTGGCGCGTCTGCCCGATGGCGGCGATATCCTGGAGCTTGGCTGCGGCGCCGGGGCCGACAGCGACGTCATGCGGCAACGCGGATATCGCATCCGGCCGACCGACGGTTCCGCGGAAATGGCGGCCCTGGCCTCGCAGCATCTCGGCATGCCGGTCGCCACCCTGCTGTTCCACGAACTGGACGAGATCGCACGCTTCGACGGCATCTGGGCGAATGCCTGCCTGCTGCATGTGCCGCGCAGCGGATTGCCCGATGTCCTGCAGCGTATTCACCGGGCGCTTCGCCCCGGCGGTGTCTTCTTCGCCAGCTACAAGGAAGGCGCTGGCGAGGGACAGGACGGGCTTGGGCGCTACTACAACTATCCGTCCCGGGACGACCTGCATGCGTTTTACGCCGCGTTCCACTGGCAGGCGGTCGATATTTCCGCTGCCAAGGGATCGGGCTATGACGATCGACCGACCGACTGGCTCTATGTCACGGCCGTCAAGCCCGCCTGACGTCGCCTCACATGGCTTCACATGGCTTCCTTGACGCCCTTGCGGATCAGCCACCAGTTGACCGGATAGGCGGTGACGAAGCCCGCCAGCATGGCGATCTGCATGATGAACCAGAAGCTCGGCTGGTTGACCTCGGCGCGGCTGCCAAAGGCGTCCGGCAATAGCCAGAACTGGAAGATCGCCATGGCCCCGTACATGCCGACCTGCCAGGAGATCAGCGACAGGGCGTCGGCCTTCACCGCTTCGCGGACCCCTTCGCGGAACGACAGGCCGCGCATCGGCACGATGGCGAAATACTGGAAGACGATGCCGAGCACGAAGGCAAACAGGAAATCGAGGATCCAGACGGCAAAGGTCTTGTCGGCAAACAGCCACTGCCAGCCGAAGGCGACCGCGATCCCGGGAAGGGCAAAGGCCAGCCATTCCGCCGCAAGGTCCCCCAGCATGCAGCCGCTGCCGCAATGCAGGGCGCCCTTGGCGACGGCGATCGGAAACGGCGCCTTGCGCTGATTGGCCCTGTGGTGCCGATGCCCGCTTGCGTGTCCCTGCATGCCGGCGTGCGACATTGTCGTGCCGGCGGAGGCGCCGCTCAGCGATGGCCTGGTCTTTGCCCGGCCGTAGAGACAATAGAACACCAGCAGGAATATCGAGCCGAACAGGGCGCAGACCGGCCACACGACATTCATGATCCGCATCGGCTGCGGGCGGCGCGACAGGTCGAGCAGGATGAAGACGGCACAGGCGACTGCGAGCAGCAGGCTGGCGCTGGACAACAGGCGAAACCACAGCGGAAACATGCGCGACAGAGCTCCTTTGGGATGGGTATTATGGAGGGTTTACCAGAGTTCGAACCCGATTGACGCCCTAAAGTTCCGTTTGCGCGGCCCTCGAGCCGGGTGCATGCTGACGACCTGCAGACGACGCGTGCGGTGTTCCCTGAAAGTTGGAGGTCAGGGCATGCCGTGACAGAGCGAACGGGGGGAGACCGGTGGAGCAATCGGATGAGGCAGACACGGTCAGGGCGCTCGGTGACCTGCTGGCGGCGCAGAAGCAGGCCTACCTGCGCGACGGGCCGCCGGATCTGGGCGCCCGGCTGTCGCGGCTGAAGGCCTTGCGCGGCGCAATCATTGCAAGGCGTTCCGCGCTTGAGGATGCCGTCATGGCGGATTTCGGTCATCGCCCGGTCGCCGAGACGGCGCTGATGGAGGTCCTGCCGGCCTGCGAGACGATCCGTTACCTGGTTCGGCACCTGCGCCGTTTCATGGCGCCCCAGCGCCGCCATGTCGGATGGGCGTTCCAGGCGGGGCGGGCCCGGATCGAATACCAGCCGCTCGGCGTGGTCGGCGTCATCGCCCCCTGGAACTATCCGGTATCGCTGGCACTGACGCCGCTGGCCACCGCCATTGCCGCCGGCAACCGCGTGATGCTGAAGCCGTCCGAGTTCACACCGCATACGAGCGCGGCGCTGAAGACCCTGCTGGCGGATGTGTTTGCGCAAGACGAGGTGACCGTCGTCACGGGCGGTTCGGATGTCGCAAAGGCATTCGCGGCCCTCCCCTTCGATCATCTGCTGTTTACCGGCAGCACGCAGGTCGGCCGGTCGATCATGAAGGCCGCCAGCGAAAACCTGGTGCCGGTGACGCTGGAACTCGGCGGCAAGTCGCCGGCAATCATCGAGCCGGGGGCGGTGAACGACCGCACGGTCTCCAGCATCGCCTATGGCAAGCTTGCCAATGCCGGCCAGACCTGTATCGCGCCGGACTATGTTCTGGTGCATGAAGACGACCGCCTGTCCTTCGTCAGACGCTATGGCGAAACCGTCGCAAGGCTCTTTCCCGACGGAAGCGCCAGCCGGGACTATGCGGCAATCATCAATGACCGGCATCATGCGCGGCTGCGCGGACTGCTGGAGGACGCGGAAGACCGGGGGGCGACCGTTACGCGGCTTGGCCCGGCGCTCGACGAGAGCGAAAACGCCGGCCGCAAGCTCGATCCCTATCTCTTGCTCGGGGTGGATGACGGCATGCAGGTCATGCGCGACGAGATCTTCGGGCCATTGTTGCCTGTCGTCACCTACCGCGGAATGGAGGATGCGATCGCCTATGTGAACGGGAGACCGCGTCCGCTCGCCCTGTATTTCTTCGGCGAGGCGCGCGGCGAAGCCTGCCGGCAGGTCCGCGCGCAAACCACCTCCGGCAATCTCGGGATCAACGCCACCCTGCTGCATTTCGCCCAGGAGGACCTGCCCTTCGGCGGCGTCGGGGAAAGCGGCATCGGCGCCTATCACGGCATCGAGGGCTTCCGGCGGCTGAGCCATGCCAAGGGCGTCTATGCCCAGGGGCGCCTCAACCTCGCAAGCCTCGTGCGCCCGCCCTATGGCTGGCTGGCCCGTCTGGTGCTGATGATCAAGCTGCGCTGATCGGCGCGGCTGTGCCGGTCCGGATGGTCACGGCGTCGTCACCGTGCAGTGGAATTCGCTGCCTTCGGGCCATGTCACCATCGCCTCGTCTCCCTTGGTCCAGAAGGAGACGCCGAAATCGGCGACGTAGCGGGCGCCCGAGGCGCTCGGTGCCAGCAGGCCGATCTTCTGGCTGTCGCCGCGCTCCAGCCGCACGGCCGGCGGTTCGGTGGCGATGAAGGTGGCGACGATCTCGGTATTGTCGTCGCAGCGGAAGAACACCGGGTCGCCACCCTTGACCAGGAAATAGCGGGCCTGCAGCTCGGCGATCCGGGTGTCATAGCTGTCATTGGTGCATTTGAGCGTGTCGTCGGCCTTCCAGCAGTCGTTGCGCCCGCCGATCCAGCCGCGCTGGTAGGTTTTCAGGTCTCGGGTCGCCTGCTTTTCGTCGGCCAGTCCCTTCAGCGCGGCAAGTGCCTGCGCATAGACCTCCGCAAGCTTCCGATCCTTCTCCGCCAGCGCCGCATTGCCGCAGATCAGGACCTCGATCGCATGGCCGTCCCTAGCGCAGGGGAATGTCGGTTTGGCAGCCTTGGCCGGCAGGGGCTGAAGAAGGCTCACGAGGCCAGCCAGCATGGCGACGGCAAAGAGACCTGCAAGGCCAGCAAGGGGTGACGAATTTCGCATGGCGACCATGCCGGCTGCTCCCGAGATCAGGCGCCGCCGTGTTTCGGGCGATGGAACGCCGGCCCCATTAGGCGGCGATCCGCGCGTCGTGACAAGCAGATTTTGCCGTAAGGCCGCAGGCTGCCGTTCACGCCGCCGGAGCGGGCGGCGCGGTCTTTCGCTCGACGGCCAGCAGCGCCACGATGCCGACGCCCGCGAGAGCGGCTCCGAGCCAGAGCGTGCCGCCATAGCCGAAGAAATGCGTGCCGGCGGCAAAGGCCAATGCCGTCAGGCCGTTGCCGATGAAGTTGTTGATCGGGAAGAGCGAGGTGCCGAGCCCGGGGCGGCCGGGAAACAGATCCTGGAAATAGCTGAGCGGCATGGAGAGCAGGGCCGCTGCCGCGGCACCACCAAGTGCCGTCAGTCCATAGATCTGCCAGGCGGCGGTGGCCATGGAGATCGCCAGCATCTGGGCCATGTAGAGCAGGGCCGCCGCAATGATGATCGGCACGATGCCGATGCGCCTGAGGGCGGATGCCCACAGCAGCATGAAGGGGATCTCGACCAGCGCCACGATGCCGGCGATCAGGCCGACATTGGCTGTGGTGCCGCCAAGCTCCAGCGTCAGGATCAGCGGCCAGGTATTGGCGGTCAGCCGGATGGTGGCGGTGATCGCCGAGATCGACAGCAGCCGCACCAGCATCGCAGGTGTCGCCAGCGCCTTCAGGCCGGCGACGAAGCCCGGACGGTCCGCGTCGTGGCCGCGCGGTCCATCCGGTGCCCGAAGCAGGAAAGCGGCGGCCAGTGCGACGAGCAGGCAGGCCAGTCCGGCAAGGCCCCAGGCACCCAGCATGCAGCCGGCGCCGGCCAGCAGCAGGCCGATGGCGCCGGGCATCAGCACCCAGGCCGCCGACAGTGCCGTGCGGATCGTCGCATTGACTTGCGCCGCCTCGCGGGGCGACAGGCTGGCGGTCTCCAGCCGCGTCGTCGAAAACACGGTCGCGAGGACCGCCTGGAAAAACGGTATCAGCAGGACCGTTGCGCCGACAAAGACCGGAATGCGCGGGAAGAGGAAGATCGAGCCGAACCCCAGGGCACCGACCAGGGCGAGGATGGCCGTCATCGGCCGCCTGTCATGCATGCGATCGGAAAGGATGCCGATAACGACGCTGATCGTCACCGCAGTGATCGCACTGGCAAAGATGATGAGGGAGAAATTGCGGTTCGAGATATGCAGTTCGCCGATCGCGGTGACCGAGAGATAGGGCAGGGTGGCAGCACCCGCGGTGCCGACGAGAAACACCATGAGGCTGAGGGCCGTCAGCTGACGGCTCCGCAGAATATAGCCGAGGGAGGAGAACATCGCGGTCCCGGGAGAGCAGACATGCGCCGGCCAGGAAAGCCGGCGAAGGAACGTCTGCTATACCACGATTCGCGGTGCGGCGGCTCGAGCAGCGATGCTGCAGGGTTGATCCTGCCGCCGCCGGGTTCTGCAGAGGCGGCAGGACGCGAGGTTCAGCGCCAGCCGAGCGCCGGCGCCACATGCTTCAGGATTGCCTCGATCACATGGGCGTTGTAGTCGACGCCCAGCTGGTTCGGCACCGTCAGCAGCAGCGTGTCCGCCTCGGCGATCGCCTCGTCCTTCCTCAGTTCCTCGATCAGCGCATCCGGCTCTGCGGCATAGGACCGGCCGAAGATCGCCCGGGTACTCTCGTCGATATAGCCGACCGAATCCTGTTCCTTGCCGCCGCGGCCGAAATAGGCGCGGTCCATGTCGTTGACGAGCGCGAAGATCGAACGCGAAACCGACACCCGCGGGGTGCGGCTATGGCTGGCGGCCGCCCAGGCGTCGCGGTAGACACGAATCTGCTTGGCCTGCTGGACATGGAAGGGCTCGCCGGTTTCGTCGTCCTTCAGCGTCGAGGATTGCAGGTTCATGCCCTGCTCGGCGGCCCATATGGCGGTGGCATTGGAGCCCGAGCCCCACCAGATGCGGTCACGCAGCCCCTCCGAATAGGGTTCCAGCGGCAAGAGGCCGGGTGGGTTGGGGAACATCGGACGCGGGTTCGGCTTGGCAAAACCCTTGCCCTGGATGACGTCGAGAAAGACCTCGGCATGGCGCCTGCCCATGTCGGCATCGCTCTGGCCTTCCTCGGGCTGATACCCGAAATAGCGCCATCCCTCGATCACCTGTTCCGGCGAGCCGCGGGAAATGCCGAGCTGCAGCCGGCCCCTGGAAATCAGGTCGGCAGCGCCGGCATCTTCCGCCATGTAGAGCGGGTTCTCGTAGCGCATGTCGATGACGCCGGTGCCGATCTCGATCTTCGAGGTGCGGGCGCCGACGGCGGCCAGCAGCGGAAAGGGCGAGGCAAGCTGTCGGGCGAAATGGTGGACACGGAAATAGGCGCCGTCGGCGCCGAGTTCTTCGGCAGCAACCGCGAGATCGATCGACTGCAGCAGGGTGTCGCCGGCCGAACGGGTCTGCGACTGCGGCGACGGGGTCCAGTGTCCGAACGAGAGAAAACCGATGTTCTTCATGGTCATGCCTCAAAGTCTTGAATCAGATCTTGATCCCTAGATGGCATGTCGGCCCGCCCGGTTACAGTCGTGCCCTGCTGCACGCACTGTTTCCGGATCCGTACACGCGCCGCCGGTCAGGCCGTTCTGGCGAGTTGCCGCATGCCGGCAAGCGACAGGCTCGCCAGCACGACGATCGCGGCGCCATAGATATAGGTGACCAGGGCAAGCCCGATATGCGGGGCGGCAAGGCCGGCGGCGATCGCCGGCAGCGAGAAGGCCAGATAGCTTTCGACGAAGAAGGTCGACAGTAGGGCAGCGCGGTCGTTCTGGTCGGCGAGCGGCAGGACGATGCGCAGGATGGCGCCGAAATTGCCGCCGAAGCCGAAGCCGGCAATCACCGTTCCGGCAAACATCAGGCCGACCTGATGCTCCGCGACGGCTGTCAGGGTCGTCGCAACCCCGAGAATCAGCGCCAGCGAGCCACCAGCCAGAACCCGCGTCGGGCGTGTGCCGCGGGTGGCAAGACCGGTGATCAGGGCCGACAGCATCAGCGCCGACACGACGCCGCCGCCGACAAAGACGCTCTTGTTGCCGGTCGCCGCACTGACGAGGCTCGGCATCAGCGACAGATAGAAGCCGCCAAGCGCCCAGCCGGCGATATTGACCGGCGTCACCCGCATCAGCGTGGCGAAGACCGAGGCCGGGACGGCGATGCGCGGCTTCAGCGACGCAAGGGCGCCGGCCTTTCGCGTGATGGTTTCGGGAATGGCGACAAGGGCAAGGGCCTCAAGCGTAATGACGGCAAGCAGCACGCCATAGACCAGATGCATCGGATAGGGCGCATAGGTGACGAGCACGGCAGACAGCAGCGTGCCGATCATCAGGCCGAGAAAAGCGCCGGTGCTGTTGAGCACCGGTCCGCGCTTGGGATCGGCGTCGAGAATCTGGGCGCCAAGCGCGGGAATGGCGATGCCGGTGCCGAGACCCTGCAGGAAGCGGGCAAGGATCAGCATGTCTGCACCATCGGCGAGAAGAAAGGCGGCAAGCGCCGCGACATTGATCGCCAGGCTCGCGACGATCACCGGCTTGCGGCCGAGATAGTCCGACAGGCTGCCGAAGAACAGAAGGCCGAGCAGCAGGCTGACCACGTAAGCGGCGAAGATCACCGTCAGTGTCAGCGCCGAGAAGCCGAAGGCCTGCTGGTAGAGATGGTAGAGCGGCGTCGGCGCGCCGCTGACGGTGTAGAAGGTGACCGTTGTGGCAAAGCCGAACGGGGCGACGCGCGCGAGCGCGGCGGATCGCAGATCAGGATGGGAGGCGGACATGAATCGGATCCTTAAAGCAAAGAATTTGCGTTAAGTACATAGGCCTGTTTTGTCTTAATGCAACATATTTGCGTTTATGTCTTTCAAATAATCAGGCCATGGGCCACATAGGGGGTAACAACAGACAAAGGACATGGCGATGGCCAAGGTGATGATCCGTCAGGGCGGGCGCAGTGCCCGCATCCAGGAAGCCGTGCACAAGGCGGTTCGTGAACTGCTGGGCGAGATCGACCGCACCGAGATCAGTGTGCCGATGCTGGCCGAGCGGGCCGGCGTCACGCCGTCGACAATTTACCGCCGCTGGGGCGACCTGTCCGAAGTGCTGGCCGACGTCGCCTCGGAACGGATGCGCCCGCAGACGGAGCCTGCCGATACCGGCTCGGCGCTTGGCGATGTGGAGGCCTGGGCCCGGCAATATGCCGAGGAGATGGCGACGCCGGTGGGGCGCCAGATGTACGCCGATCTCTTCACCCGCTCGGGTGAAAGCGCCTATTCGTGCCGCTGCTGCGAATATACCCGCCAGCAGCTGGAGATCCTGCAGGCGCGTGCCCTGGCGCGGGGCGAGGCGGGGTTTGACATCGGCGAGGTCGAAGACCGTGTTCTCGCCCCGATCGTCTATCACCTGCTGATGGGCGACCGCGACGTCACGCCGGATTATTGCACCGACCTGGTCGGCGCCGTCACCTCGCTGCCGCGACCATAGGCCGGTGCCGGTTCAGGCGAGATCCAGCAGCAGGGCGCAGTGGTCGGACACTTCCGGCGTCGCCACCACCTCGAAGCGCTGCACGTCGACAGCGTCATTGACCAGCATGTAGTCGGCAAAACGGCCGGCCTTCGTGTAGTAGCCGGTGCGCGTACCGGAAAAGCCGCCTGTGGTCACCAGATCGCGCAGCCCGAGGGAGGCGAGCACGCCGAATGTGTCGCTCTCCGGCAGCAGGTTGAAATCGCCGCAGACGACCAGCCGATCGCCGTCCTGACAAAGCGCCTCGATGAGCGCCTTCAGCTTGATCGCCTGCGCCTGTCGTGCCGGCGTGTCGTGCTTGCCCTGCGGATCGCGCAGCCCATGCAGGTGGACGACGCTGACATGGACGTCTGTCTCGTGGGCGTAGATGCGCAGACCATGGGCATTGCGGGACCGCGGATGGTCACCGAAGCCGTCGGCCGAATAGCTGCCGTGGATGAAATCGAGCACGCTGCCGACCACCGGGATCGTGTCGCGCACGAATGTCGCAAGGCCGAAGAATTGCGGGCAGGGCGTGTCACCATCCAGCAGTTCGCCGCGGGCCGTCGGATAGAAACCGCCACGGTGGTCCGGCAAAACGGTGGCAATCTCGTCATAAAGTCTCGCGCGCTGCTGCAATTCGACCGTGCCGTCGCGATAGGTCAGCCACTCGGTCTCTGCCGCCGGTGCCTGCGCCACTTCCTGCAGGCAGTAGATGTCGGCATCGACCCGGCGCAGATAATCGAGCAACGGCGCATGCAGCATGCCGCCCCAGACGTTGAGGGATAGAATTCGCATCACGCCCCCTGGCGTTTCCGGCAGACCTGAGACGGGCCTGCCGGTTTGCGGTGAGACTACTCCGCCGCCTTTTCCTCTTCCAGTTCGCCCATCCGGTTCCACGCGTCGAGACCGGCGATCTTGTAGGCCTCGGCAAGCGTCGGGAAGTTGAACGTGTTCTCGACGAAATACTCGACCGTGCCTTTGAGGTTCAGCACCGCCTGGCCGATATGCACCAGTTCGGTCGCGCCCTCGCCGACGATATGAACGCCGAGCAGCCGATGGGTCTTCAGCGAGAAGATCATCTTCAGCATGCCGGTGTCGAGGCCCATGATATGGCCGCGCGAGGTCTCGCGGAAATGCGCGATGCCGCATTCATAGGGAATGCCGCGCTGGGTCACTTCCTCTTCCGACATGCCGCAGGTGGAGATTTCCGGCACGGCATAGATGCCATAGGGGAAATACTGCGGCGGTTCGCGGGCCGGTGCGTTGACCGCGTGGCGGGCGGCGATCCGGCCCTGTTCCATCGAGGTCGAGGCCAGCGCCGGGAAGCCGACGATGTCGCCTGCGGCATAGATGCCGGGGATATCGGTCTGGAAGGTTTCCGGATCGACCTTGATGCGTCCACGCTTGTCCGGCACGAGGCCGATGGCCTCCAGATTGAGGGTCTCCGTGGCGCCGGAGCGGCCGGCGGCATAGAGCACCATTTCCGCGTTCAGCACCCGGCCATTGGCGAGCGTCACCCGGCATTTGCCGCTGACCTCCTTCTCGATGCTGTCGATCGTCTGGCCGAAGATCAGCTTCATGTTGCGGTCGCGCAATTGATAGGAGAAGTCGTCGACGATCTCCTTGTCGATGAAGTCGAGCATGGTGTCGCGGCCCTCGACCACGGTCACCGTGGTGTCGAGCGCGGAAAAGATCGTGGCATATTCGATGCCGATGACCCCGGCGCCGATGACGACCATCGAGCGCGGCAGCTTCTTGATTTCCAGCAGTTCGTCGCTGTCGATGATCGATTCGCCGTCGAAGGGGATGTTGTCGGGGCGGTAGGGCTTGGTGCCGACAGCCAGCAGGATCGACCCGCCCTTGGCGTGCAGCACCTCGCCGTCATCCTTCTCGATCTCGATGGTCTTGGCATCGACGAATTTGGCGCTGCCGCGGATCTGATGCACGCGGTTGCGTGAAAACTGGTGCTCCAGCACGTCGACTTCGTGGTCGAGCGTGATCAACAGGCGGCGACGCAGATCGTCGATCGAGATTTCCTGCTTGACCCGGTAGCCGCGGCCGTAGAAGCCGCGCTCGCGCCAGCCGGTCAGGTTGAGCGCGGTCTCGCGCAGGGTCTTGGATGGGATCGTGCCGGTATGGACGGAGACGCCGCCCACCCGCCGGCCGCGTTCGACCACGAGCACCTGCTTGTCGAGCTTTGCCGCCTGGATCGCTGCGCGCCGACCTGCGGGTCCGCTGCCGATCACGATCAAATCATACTGGTTCATAGTCTGTCCCGTTTGCATGGGGTGAGTGAATGCCGCGCCGTGGCCGCTCGTCCGGCGCCAGAATAGCGCCTCAGTCTAACTGTTTCGTTATCGCACTGCGGCAAGACATGAGAAAGGCGATGACGGCAAGAATTGCTGCACCGCCGGCCGCGCGCCGCGGCGGCCCCGGAGCGCGGGAGAGGCCTCCGCGGAAAACCGCTGGACGTCCCTCGATATCCCGATATATGCCGGAGAGGCGAGGGCATGAAAGGGAACTGAGACACGATGGCAATTCCTTATATGCTTCTAACCGGAGCCAGCCGCGGCATAGGCCATGCGACGGTCAAGCTGTTTCAGGCGCATGGCTGGCGCATCCTGACCGTCTCCCGCCAGCCGTTTTCCGAGGAATGCCGCTGGCCGACGGCCCGGGAAAGCCATATCCAGGCCGATCTCGGCGATCTCTCCAGCATTGACGACCTGGCCGAAGAGGTCCGCTCGCGCCTGCCGGACGGCAAGCTTGCAGCCTTGGTCAACAATGCCGGCATCTCGCCCAAGGGCTCCGACGGCGCCCGGCTCGGGGTCAGGGAGACGGATGCTGCCACCTGGACGCATGTGCTTAATGTCAATCTGGTGTCCATTGCGCTGCTGGCGCGAGCGCTGATGCCGCAATTGCAGGCGGCCAAGGGCTCGATCGTCAACGTCACCTCGATTGCCGGTTCGCGCGTCCACCCCTTCGCCGGCGTTGCCTATGCCGCCTCCAAGGCCGGGCTCGCGTCGCTGACCCGCGAACTCGCCCATGAATTCGGCCCTCTCGGCATCCGCTCCAACGCCATCGCGCCGGGGGAGATCGACACCGCGATCCTGTCGCCGGGAACAGATGATCTGGTCGCGGCCGAGGTTCCGCTCGGCCGGCTTGGAACGACGCAGGAGGTGGCCGAGACCATCTTCTTCCTCTGCTCCGGCCCGTCCTCGTACATCAACGGCGCCCAGATCCACATCAATGGCGGCCAGCATGTCTGAGCCGGGCCATGTCCTCGGCCGCGCGGCCGCCTGAATCCGTTTCCATTTCCCGCCTTTGCAGCAGAGGAGCAGCACCATGACCGTCATGCCGAATTCCACCGAAGGCCGCGACATCGCCTATCAGATGCATCCCAACGTCAATCTGCGCAAATACGAGAAATCCGGCGGACTGGTGATCGAGCGCGGCGAGGGCATCTATGTCTTCGACAGCAGCGGCAAGCGCTATATCGAGGGTCTTGCCGGTCTCTGGTCGGTGGCACTCGGCTTCGGCGAAAAACGTCTGGCCGAAGTCGCCAAGGCGCAAATGGAGAAGCTGCCCTATTATCACACCTTCGCCTACAAGACGCATGGACCCTCGGTCGACCTCGCCGAAATGCTGATCCAGCTGGCGCCGGTGCCGATGTCCAAGGTGCATTTCACCTCGTCGGGCTCCGAGGCCAACGATCTCGTCGCCAAGATGGTCTGGTACCGGTCGAATGCGCTGGGGCAGAAGGACAAGAAGAAGATCATCGGCCGGATCAAGGGCTATCACGGCGTCACCATCGCCTCGGCCTCGATCACCGGCCTGCCGCGCAACCACGAAAGCTTCGACCTGCCGCTGGACCGGATGCTGCACACGTCCTGCCCGTCCTTCGTCCATTTCGGCGAAGACGGCGAAAGCGAAGCCGATTTCACCGCCCGCATGCTGAAGGATCTGGAGGACCTGATCCTGCGCGAGGGCCCCGAAACTGTCGCCGCCTTCTGGGGCGAACCGGTAATGGGCGCCGGCGGCGTTCTGGTGCCGCCAGCCGGCTATTGGGCGGGCGTGCAGGCCATCCTGAAGCAATACGACATCCTCCTGGTGGTCGACGAGGTCATCTGCGGCTTTGGCCGCACCGGCACCCTGTTTGCCTGCGAACGCTTCGGCATCGCCCCGGATGCGCTGGTGCTCTCCAAGCAGATCTCGTCGTCCTACATGCCGTTGTCGGCGATCCTGCTGAACGACAAGTTCTACCAGCCGATCGCAGACGAGTCGGACCGGATCGGGTCGTTCGGGCATGGCTACACGGCATCCGGCCACCCGGTCGCCACCGCCGTCGGCCTGGAAAACGTCAAGATCATCCTGGAGCGCGACCTGGTCGGCAATGTGCAGCGGCTGGAAGGACAGTTTCTCGACGGGCTTGCCAAGCTGGCCGGGCATCCGCTGGTCGCCTCGTCGCGCGGCGTCGGCTTGCTGGGGGCGCTGGAGATCAAGCCCTGGGCGGGAACGGCCAGCGGGGATGCGGCGACCGCCGTGCAGGCGGCCGTCCAGGATGCGGGCGTCATCACCCGCAATATCGGCGAATCGATCTGCTTCTGCCCGCCGCTGATCATCACGGGCGAGCAGATCGACGACATGTTCGCCGGCGTCGGCAAGGGTCTCGACGCGGCGGCCGCTGCTCGCGGCTGATAGGTCAGGCAGGGCAACAAACCGGCGGATTGCCGGCGTCAGGGTCGAAAGAGAGCCGCATTCCGTGCCATAGATGCGGCTCTTTCCACGAAAGCGATTCCATGCCGCAGTTGCAAGACCGTATCGATCCTGTTTTTGACCGCAAAGGGGTGAAGAACCCGCTTGCGGTGTTGAACGAGGTCTATGGCTATCCGGCCTTTCGCGGCAAACAGGCAGCAGTGGTCGAGCAGGTGGTGGCGGGCGGCGACGCCGTCGTGCTGTTTCCGACCGGTGCCGGCAAGTCGCTCTGCTTCCAGATCCCCGCTCTTTGCCGCGATGGCGTCGGCATCGTCGTCTCGCCGCTGATCGCCCTGATGCGCGATCAGGTCGAGGCGCTGAAACAGCTCGGCGTGCGGGCGGCCGCGCTGAACTCGACGCTGACCCGCGAGGAGTTTCTCGACATTCGCCGGGCGATCGCGGACGGCGAGCTCGATCTTCTCTACGTGACGCCCGAGCGCATCGTCACCCCTGGCTTCCGCGACACGATCGGCAATGCCAGGATCGCGCTGTTTGCCATCGACGAGGCGCATTGCGTCTCTCAGTGGGGCCATGATTTCCGCCCGGAATACCGCGAACTGGGGCGGCTTGCCGAAGACTATCCGGGCGTGCCGCGGCTGGCGCTGACCGCGACCGCAGATCCGCATACCCGCGACGACATCATCGAGCGGCTGGGGCTTGGCGGGGCCGAGGTGTTCACCACCTCCTTCGACCGGCCGAATATCGCCTACGAGATCGTCGAGCGCGACCAGCCGCGCCAGCAGCTGTTGCGCTTCCTGTCCGGCCACAAGGGCGAAAGCGGTATCGTCTACTGCCTGTCGCGCGCCAAGGTCGAGGACACAGCCGAATGGCTGGACAAGCAGGGCATTCGCGCGCTGCCATACCATGCCGGCATGGACCGCCAGAAGCGTGATGCCCACCAGGGTGCCTTCCTGAAGGAAGAGGACCTCTGCCTGGTCGCGACCGTCGCCTTCGGCATGGGTATCGACAAGCCGAATGTGCGCTATGTCGCCCATCTCGACCTGCCGGGCTCGGTCGAGGCCTATTACCAGGAGACGGGCAGGGCGGGGCGTGACGGGCTGCCCTCCGATGTCTGGATGGCCTATGGCATGGCCGATGTGATCCAGCGCGGCCGGATGATCGACGACGGCAAGTCAACAGACGAGATCAAGCGGGTGGAGCGGGCCAAGCTGAATGCGCTGCTGGCGATCTGCGAGACGCCGGGTTGTCGGCGCCAGGCGATCCTGGCCCATTTCGGCGAATCCCATGCCGGCAATTGCGGCAATTGCGACACCTGCCTGAAGCCGGTCGACACCTGGGACGGAACCGAGGCCGCGATCAAGGCCCTGGCCGCCATCTACCGCACCGGCGAACGTTTCGGCGCCGGCCATCTGATCGACGTGCTGCTCGGCAACGAGACGGAGCGCACGCGGCGCTTCGGCCATGCCGACATGCCGGTCTTCGGCGCCGGCAAGGATCTGCCGGCCAAGACCTGGCAATCGGTCTACCGCCAGCTTCTGGCGGCCGGCCTCGTGACCGTCGATCACGCCGCTTATGGTGCGTTGAAACTGGATGCCGAGGCCGCCCGCGCGGTCTTCCGGCATGAGCGCGAAGTGAAGTTTCGTATCGACCGCCCGACCAAGGGCAAGGCGGCGCGGGCGGCCTCGCCCCGCGCGTCGATGGCCAAGGCGTCGCTGGACGAGGCCGATGCCGAACTGTTCGAGGCCTTGCGCATGGCGCGGCTGGAAATCGCCAGGGAATTGTCGGTGCCGCCCTATGTGGTGTTCAACGACGCCACGCTGGTTGCCTTTGCCACCGAGCGCCCGATGGACGAGGAAGAACTGCTCGGCATATCCGGCGTCGGGCAGTCCAAACTCGAGCGCTACGGCGACGCTTTCCTCAAGGTCATTCGCGATAACAGCCGGTAGCGCCGGACGAATCAGATCAGCCGCAGCCCCTTCAGGCTGGCATGGCCGTCCTTGCCGATGATGATGTGGTCGTGGACGGTGATGCCGAGCGGCTTGGCGGTGTCGATGATCATCTTCGTCATCTCGATATCGGCGCGCGACGGGGTCGGATCGCCGCTCGGATGGTTGTGCACGAGGATGATCGCCGTCGATGACAGCTCCAGCGCCCGCTTGACCACCTCGCGGGTATAGACCGGCGTATGGTCGACGGTGCCACGGCCCTGCACCTCGTCGGCGATCAGGCCGTTGCGCTTGTCGAGAAAGAGGATGCGGAACTGTTCGCGCTCTTCATAGGCCATCGCCGCATGACAGTAGTCGATCACCGAGGACCAGGAGGACAGTACCTGCTTGCCCTGCAGCTCGCTTTTCAGCATGCGGTGGGCGACGGCGCCGATCAGCTTCAGGTCACCGGCGACCGTCTCGCCGATGCCGCTGATCTCGGTCAAAAGCGATGCCTTGGCACCGATCACGCCGCCAAGCGTGCCGAAGCGGGCGATCAGCGCCTTGGCGATCGGCTTGGTGTCGCGGCGCGGAATGAGCCGGAAGAGCAGCAGTTCCAGGAGCTCGTAATCGGCCAGCGCCGTATCGCCATTGTCGCGGAAGCGCTGGCGCAGGCGGTCGCGGTGGCCGTGGTAGTGTTCGGTGCCGCCGGCGTTTTCGGTCGCCGACTGGACCTTGCGCGCCTTGTGCGGTTGATCGGCGAAAAAGCCGCGCTCGTCGGCGGCCTCCGTCACGTCCTCCGTTTGCGATGGCTCCAGATCGGGATCGGTGTCGCCGAATTCGGGAAAGTCGCGGGGAGGTCTCGCCATGTCTTATCCTTGCAGCGGTGGCAGGCCCGGTCTGTCGAGGCCACCGGGCGATAGGGTGAAGATCTCGCAGCCATCGGCCGTGACACCGACCGTGTGCTCGTATTGGGCGGTGAGGGAGCGGTCCCGGGTGACGGCGGTCCAGCCATCCGACAGGACTTTGACATGCGGCTTGCCGAGATTGATCATCGGCTCGATGGTGAAGATCATCCCTTCGCGCATTTCCGGGCCCTCGTCGGCGCGTCCGTAGTGCAGGATGTTCGGCGAATCATGGAACAGCTGCCCCACGCCATGGCCGCAGAAGTCGCGCACCACCGAGCAGCGCTCCGCCTCTGCAAAGGTCTGGATGGCTTCGCCGATGGCGCCGGTGCGCGCGCCCGGCCTGACGGCCGCGATGCCACGCGTCAGGCATTCATAGGTGACTTCCATCAGCCGTTCGGCGGCCCGCTTTACCGTGCCGACCGGATACATCCGGCTCGAATCGCCGTGCCAGCCATTGAGGATGAAGGTGACGTCGATATTGACGATATCGCCTTCGCGCAGCGGCTTGTCGTCGGGCATGCCGTGGCAGACGACATGGTTGATCGAGGTGCAGACGGAATATTTGTAGCCGCGATAATTGAGCGTTGCCGGCAATGCGCCATTGTCCGCGCCGAATTCGAAGACGAAACGGTCGATCGCGTTGGTCGTCACGCCCGGCTTGACGATGTCGGCCAGCGCATCGAGGCAGCGTGCCGTCAGCTGGCAGGCCTGGCGCATGCCCTCGAAGGCCTCGGGCCCGTAAAGTCGGATCGCACCGGTATTCTTCGGGGGCGCCGTGGCCGCGTCGATATAGTTGACCATTGCAATGCCTTCGTGTGGATGGACGTCACATCGTACTTAAAGCAGCAAGAGCCGGTTCGTCCATGCCGATCCGTCTGAGAGGCGTGATTTCTGCGGCATTGACCCGGCAATCGACGGCATAGGCTTCGACGCCGCGGGCCGCAGCGGAACGATAGGCGGCGACATAGGCGGGATCGAGATCGCCCGACAGGCGAAACCTTTCGCAGTCGCCACGCTGGATCAGGTAAAGCATCACCGCCCGGTGCCCGGCATCGACCATCTCGCCCAGTTCCGCCAGATGCTTGGCGCCTCTGGCCGTCACCGTATCCGGGAATTCGGCAAGGCCCGGCGCGCGGGTGAAATGGACGTTCTTCACCTCCACATAGGCATCCGGCCGACCGGGCGACGACAGCAGGAAATCCACCCGCGAATTCCGGCCGTATCGCTGCTCGCGGCGGATCGTCTCGTAGCGTGCGAGATCCTCGACGAGGCCCGCCCGGATCGCCTCTTCGGCAAGCCGGTTGGCAAGTGCGGCATGGACGCCGACCACCGTGCCCTGCGCTTCCACCAGTTCGAGCGCATAGCGATGCTTGCGGGTCGATCCGGCATGGTCCGACATCCAGATCCGCGATCCCGGATCGGTCAGCCCCAGCATCGAGCCTGTGTTCGGACAGAAGCCGGTAATCCCGGTTCCGTCATCGAGCACGGCATCGAACAGGAAGCGCTTGTAGCGGCGGACAAGCCGCGCCGGAGTGAGGGCAGGCGAAAAGATCATGGATGCGCCTTTGCCGATCCGGGCGCCGGCTTGCAGGGCCTGATCACCACCCGTCCCGCCAAGGTCTCACACCCGCTCCAGCACATAGGCGCCGGGCGCATCGCCGATGGCGTTCAGCTTGCCGCCGCCCGGCTTGCGCGCGGGCACGCGCTCGGCGTCCTGCGCCTCGATCCAGGTTTGCCAGTTGGGCCACCAGGAGCCGGCCGTTTCCTTGGCGTCCTTCAGCCAGTCCTCGAATTCGCCGACCGGCGCGCCATTGGTCCAGAACTGGTACTTCTTCTTGTCGGGCGGATTGACCACGCCGGCGATATGGCCCGACCCGGACAGCACATAGCGGACATCACCGCCGAAGGCCTTCGAGCCGAGGAACACCGATTGGGCCGGCGCGATATGGTCTTCCTTGGTCGCCAGATTGTAGATCGGGATCGTCACGTCCTTCAGCGACAGCGTCTTGCCGCCAAGCTCCATCTTGCCTTGGCTCAGCGTGTTGTTGAGATAGCAGTTGCGCAGATAGAAGGAGTGGTTGGCAGCCGCCATGCGGGTCGAATCGGAATTCCAGTAGAGCAGGTCGAAGGGCATCGGCTCGCTGCCCTTCAGGTAGTTGTTGACGAAATAGGGCCAGATCAGCTCGGAGGCGCGCAGCATGTTGAAGGCCTGCGCCATTTTCGAGCCGTCGAGATAGCCGGCGGTCTTCATCCGCTTGTCGAGGTCTTCCAGCTGTTCCTCGTCGACGAAGACCTTCAGGTCGCCGGCATGGGTGAAGTCGACCTGCGTGGTAAACAGGGTGGCGCTGGCGATGCGCTGGCGCTTTTCCCTGGCATGCAAGGCCAGGGCGGCCGCCAGCAGCGTGCCGCCGACGCAGTAGCCGATCGCATTGACCTCGGTCTCGCCCGTCACTTTCTCGACCGTATCCAGGCCGAAATCGATGCCGTCGCGGATATAGGCCTCCCAGCCCATGTCGGCATGCCGCTCATCCGGATTGACCCAGGAGATGACGAAGACGGTGTGCCCCTGTTCGACGCACCACTTGATGAAGCTTTTCTGCGGGTTGAGGTCGAGGATGTAGAACTTGTTGATCCAGGGCGGGCAGATCAGCAGCGGACGCTTCAGCACGGTGTCGGTCGCCGGCTCGTACTGGATGATCTCGCAAAGATCGTTTTGCGCGATAACCTTGCCCGGTGTCATCGCCATGTTGCGGCCGACCTCGAATTTCGAGCTGTCGGTCTGGCGGATCTTCAGGTTGCCCTGGCCGGCGGCCAGATCCTCGGCCAGCATCTTCATGCCCTTGACCAGATTGGCGCCGTCGGTGGAGACCAGTTCGCGAAACAGCTGCGGATTGGTCGCGACAAAATTGGCCGGCGACAGGGCCGCCGTCATCTGCCGCACGTAGAAGGCCGCCTTGTGTCGGGTATGCGGGTCGAGATCCTCGGCTTCCGCCACCAGGCGCTCGGCCCAGGCGCTGACGATCAGATAGGTCTGGCGCAGGAAATCGAAGAACGGGTTCTTCTGCCAGTCCTCGTCGGCAAATCGCTTGTCATGGTTCGGGGCAGGCATCGGGGCTGCTGCCTGCTGGCCGCCCCATTTCTGCATGCTCTGCATCCACCCGCCATAGAGCTCCTGCAACAGCATGGATTGGGCCGCAAGGGTGCGCTGCGGATTGGCCATCCAGTATTCGGCGACCTTGCCGAGCGACTTGACCAGCTGGCTCATCGGATCGGCGAGCGGATCGTCGATCTCGCCCCGTTCGCGCGGCGCGATCCACGCGGAGGCGGCTTTTCCGAGATTCTCCAGCGCCCGGGCAAAATTCATTGTCAGCGCCTGCGGATCCCTGACGACATAGGGATCCAGCCTCTCCTGCTCCTTGCCGGGCCCGGCGCCTTGCGCGCCTGTCGTTCCCTTGGTGCTCCTCGCATCCGTCACTGACATCCTCCCGCACGGCGTCTTGTTATCGTTTTATATTTGCACATCATTGCGCAAAAGAGCTAGATGTTTCACCGAATAACAGGGTCAAGGCTCAGGCTTCCAGCCGTGCCGGAGACCCGCCGGCGCCGAAAGTCATCGTTCATGCAGTCTGACCAGTTCCGCAACTCTCTCAGCGCCTGTCTTTCCGGGCGCCGGCTGACGGTTCTGGCAGCCATGGCGCTGCTCGCCGGTTGCTCCGCCCGCGATGTGATGGTGCAGCCGATTTCAGCCGATACGGCCGATTCGTCGATCGTCACCATCGAGGAAGCCCATGACCCGATGTCTTCGGGGCAGCTGCGCACCGCTGACGGCTATCCGAGTTTCTCCACGCCGCTGACGGCTGCCAACAGCCAGATGAGCAACGAGGAGGCCGCCGCCCTGTCGGCCCGGATGAATGCGCTGTCGCATGCCCGCCGCGCCGGGAGCGTGTCGGAGGCCGAGTATCGTCGCCAGATGCTGGCGCTGCAGCAGCTGGCCGCGAATCACGGCCGCGATACCGAGGCGGCGATCGGCAAATAGGAATTGCCTGTCTCCTCGAACGGCCGCAATTCACCCATCAGATGAGGCCTTTCGCACGGCCGGATGCTACGCTAGAAGATGCGGCAATTCCGCTCTTGGGAGCAGGCACGGAAGATGCGATACTTCGGTTTTGACGTTCGTGGCCGAGGATCGCTTGAACCAAGCACGAACGCGCCGCACGCGGCCGGTAGCCGCGCCGTTCCACGGGGAAAGAAATGGAAGAATTTCACAAAGTCAGACGTCTGCCGCCTTACGTTTTCGAACAGGTCAACCGTTTGAAGGCAACGGCGCGAGCGGGTGGCGCTGACATCATCGACCTCGGCATGGGCAACCCCGACCTGCCGACGCCCAAGGCGATCGTCGACAAGCTGTGCGAAGTGGTCCAGGACCCGCGCACCCATCGCTATTCGTCGTCCAAGGGCATTCCCGGGCTTCGTCGTGCGCAGGCCGCCTATTATGCGCGCCGCTTCAACGTCAAGCTCAACCCGGACACCCAGGTCGTCGCCACGCTGGGCTCGAAGGAGGGCTTCGCCAACATGGCGCAGGCGATCACCGCGCCGGGCGACGTCATCCTCTGCCCGAACCCGACCTATCCGATCCATGCTTTCGGCTTCCTGATGGCAGGTGGCGTGATCCGGTCGATGACGGTCGAGCCAGACGAGACCTTTTTCGGCCCGCTCGAGCGCGCCGTGCGCCACTCGATCCCGAAGCCGCTGGCGCTCATTCTCAATTACCCGTCGAACCCGACGGCGCATGTGGCGAGCCTCGACTTCTACAAGGACGTCATCGCCTTTGCCAAGAAGCACGACCTGATCGTGCTGTCGGACCTCGCCTATTCGGAAATCTACTTCAACGACGATCCGCCGCCCTCGGTGCTGGAAGTGCCGGGCGCGATCGATGTGGCGGTCGAATTCACCTCGATGTCGAAGACCTTCTCCATGCCCGGCTGGCGCATGGGCTTTGCCGTCGGCAACGAGCGGCTGATTTCGGCACTGACGCGGGTGAAGTCCTATCTCGACTACGGCGCCTTCACGCCGATCCAGGTGGCGGCCACCCATGCGCTCAACGGTGACGGTGCTGACATTGCCGAAGTGCGTGGCGTCTACAAGCGTCGCCGTGACGTCATGGTCGAGAGCTTCGGCAAGGCCGGCTTCGAGGTTCCGCCGCCGGCGGCCACGATGTTTGCCTGGGCCAAGATCCCGGAAAAATTCCGCGCGCTCGGCTCGCTGGAATTCTCCAAGCTGCTGGTCGAGAAGGCGGACGTGGCCGTGGCGCCCGGCGTCGGCTTCGGTGAACTCGGCGACGACTATGTCCGCATCGCGCTCGTCGAGAACGAGCATCGCATCCGTCAGGCGGCGCGCAATCTGAAGCGTTTCCTGTCGACGGCGGACGACACCCTGCACAACGTGATTTCGCTCAACGCCCATCGTTGATTTCAGGCGCTGATTGCGAAAGGCGGCTCCGGCCGGAGCCGCCCCAAGTTCCAAGAACCATCAGGAAGACTACATGGCAGATGCCCTTAAGATCGGCGTTGCGGGACTGGGGACCGTCGGCGCCTCGCTCGTTCGCATCCTGCAGCAACGCGGCAATGCGCTGGCTGTTGCCTGCGGCCGCGCAATCGAGATCAAGGCCGTTTCGGCCAGGGACCGCACCCGCGGCCGCGGCGTTGACGTGAGCGGCATCGAATGGTTCGACGATCCCGTCACGCTGGCAGCAGAAGCCGATATCGACGTGTTCATCGAACTGATCGGCGGCGCGAGCGGACCGGCGGACCTGTCGGTCCGGCAGGCACTGTCGCGCGGCATTCACGTGGTTACCGCCAACAAGGCGCTGCTGGCGCGCTGCGGCGTCGAACTTGCCTTGCTGGCGGAAGAAAAAGGCGTGCTGCTGAACTATGAAGCAGCGGTCGCGGGGGGCATCCCGGTCATCAAGACCATGCGCGAGAGCCTCACCGGCAACAGCTTCAGCCGCGTCTACGGCATCATGAACGGCACCTGCAATTATATCCTGACGCGGATGGAGAAGGAGAACCTGACCTTCGACGCCTGCCTGAAGGAAGCGCAGCGCCTCGGCTATGCCGAGGCCGATCCGACCTTCGACATCGAAGGCAACGACACCGCCCACAAGCTGGCGATCCTGACGACGCTTGCCTTCGGCAACCAGATTTCCGCCGACGACATCTATCTCGAGGGCATTTCCAACATCACCATCGAGGATATCCAGGCGGCGGCCGATCTCGGCTACCGGATCAAGCTGCTCGGCGTTGCGCAGAAGACCGAAACCGGCGTGGAGCAGCGGGTCCATCCGACCATGGTGCCGCAGGATTCGGTGATCGCGCAGGTCGACGGCGTCACCAATGCGGTGGCCATCGAATCGGATATCCTGGGCGAACTGCTGATGGTCGGGCCCGGTGCCGGCGGCAATGCCACGGCGTCCGCCGTGCTCGGCGACGTTACCGATATCGCCAAGAGCCGGCCCGGCGAGCAGAAGGTTCCGGCCTTCGGCCGTCCGGCGCATCTGCTGGAACCCTATCGCCAGGCCGAGATCAAGAGCCATGAAGGCGGTTATTTCATCCGCCTGACGGTCGAGGATCGCACCGGCGTCTTCGCCTCGATCGCGACGAAGATGGCGGACAACCGCATTTCGCTGGAATCGATCGTGCAGCGGCCGAAAAACGGCGGCGAGACGCATGCCTCGCAGACCATCGTGCTGGTCACCCATGCCACCACGGAAGCCGATGTCCGCACGGCGGTCGCGGCGATCCAGCAGGAGGGATACCTGGTGCGCGAACCGCAGGTGATCCGCATCGAACGCCCCAAGGAAAACTGAGAACGACTCACGCCTCGACCGGCATCCGGCGCCCGGTGGGTGCCGGCTGCCGCGGTATTGCGGAGCGTCTCCGTCAGCGAGACGGAACCTATACTGGCGAAATTGCGCGAAACCTTGGATGACCGCGCAGCCGGTCGCGAATTTCGTCGTCAATACCGCAGAGATGGAGTAACCTCCCGCGATCATCTAAGGTATTGGGAGGTGCCTTCAATGATTGAACACATGGGGCGGCGGTCGTCCGTGCCGCTGAGGCGTGCGGCCGATACGCGCATGAGCATCGGATATCTCGGACATCGCGGCTATCTCTTCGACGGCAGCAGGATCGCGCCGGGCCGCAACTGGACTGTCATCATCGTCTTCGGCACCGTTCTGGCCGCCCCGTTCGTCGTGGCGGCCTCGCTGTTCCTGTAACCGGCTGAACCGGCCGGTCATCGGCGCCGCGATCTGTTGCAGGTGGCGACGACGTCACGATCGATGGCGCGGGCCGTCATGCCCGGGCTTTCCTTCGCATGCCGGCTCTGTCAAAGAAGAGGGGCATACGGAGACGAGCAGGCATGGAGCAGGAAGTCGATCCGGTCCCGCGCGCCTTTCTGGGCGTAGAGCGGTCGGTGACGGGCAAGCGGTGGATTTCGCGGATCGATCAGGCGGGGCAGAACCGGGCGCTGGCAATGAGCCAGCTGCATGGTCTGCCGGAACTGGTGGCGCGGGTGCTGGCCGGGCGCGGCGTCGCTGTCGACGAGGCCGTCGCATTTCTCGATCCGACCCTGCGTGGCCTCATGCCCGACCCCTCGACGCTGACCGATTGCGATGCCGCGGCCGACCGGCTGGCGAAGGCGGTCGCCAAAGGGGAGCGCGTGGCGATCTTCGGCGACTACGATGTCGACGGCGCCGCATCCTCGGCGCTGATGTACCGCTTTCTCACCCATTTCGGCCTTGAGGCGGAAATCTACATTCCCGACCGTATCTTCGAAGGCTACGGCCCGAATCCGGCGGCGATCGAGCAATTGATCGAACGCGGCGCGCAGCTGATCGTGACCGTCGATTGTGGTTCGACCAGCCACGAGGCCTTGCAGACCGCCGCCGATCGCGGTGTGCCGGTGCTTGTCATCGATCATCACCAGATGGGCCATGAACTGCCGCCCTGCCTGGCGCTGGTCAATCCGAACCGGGAGGACGATCTGTCGGGGCAGGGGCATCTTTGCGCGGCAGGCGTCGTCTATCTCGTTCTGGTCGCCACCGTGCGGAAATTGCGCGAGCAGGGCGACATGCGGGTCGGCAGCCTCGATCTGCTATCGCTGCTCGATCTGGTGGCGCTGGCGACCGTCTGCGACGTGGTGCCGCTGAAGGGCCTCAACCGCGCCTATGTGGTCAAGGGGCTGATTGCCGCCCGCCACCAGCAGAATGCCGGCCTTGCCGCGCTGCTGAAGGTGGCCGGCATCGGCGGGCCCGTGACACCTTACCACTTCGGTTTTCTCGTCGGACCGCGAATCAATGCCGGCGGGCGGATCGGCGACGCGGCGCTCGGCAGCCGCCTGCTGACCGTCGATGATGGCGCCAAGGCCGACGAGATCGCCGCACGTCTCGACGAACTGAACCGAGAGCGGCAGGCGATGGAGACGGTCATGCTGGCCGAGGCCGAGGCCGAGGCACTGGCGGAATACGGGACCGGCGATGGCGCCGCCGTGATCGTCACGGCGCGGGAGGGCTGGCATCCGGGCATCGTCGGCCTGCTGGCCGCCCGGTTGAAGGAGAAATTCCAGCGGCCGGCCTTTGCCATTGCCTTCGATCCGAACGGCAAGGGGGCTGGCTCCGGCCGCTCGATTGCCGGCTTCGATCTCGGCCGCATGGTCCGCGCGGCCGTCGACGAGGGGCTGCTGGTCAAGGGCGGCGGCCATGCCATGGCGGCGGGCCTCACCGTCGACCGCAAGAAACTCGGCGTGCTCAGGGCGTTTTTCGACGAGCAGGCGGCGCGTCAGGTCATGGATCTCGTCTCCACCAGCACGCTGAAGATCGACGGGGCGCTGGGCGCCTCCGGGGCCGGGCTCGAGCTGATCGACATGCTGGAAACCGCCGGCCCCTATGGTGCCGGCCATTCGCAGCCGGTCTTCGCCCTGCCGGCGCACCGGTTGAAGGATGCGCGGCCGGTCGGCACCACCCATGTCAAGATCACGCTGGAAGGGCAGGACGGCAAGCGGCTCGACGGCATTGCCTTTCGCGCGGCCGAAACGCCCCTCGGCCACCTGCTTTTGAATGCACGCGGCGAGCAGCTGCATGTCGCGGGGTCGTTGAGTGCCGATGTCTGGCAGGGATCGCGTCGGGTGCAGTTGCGCGTGACGGACGCCGCCAAGGCGTTCTGACGTCTGCAGAGTGGGCGAGGGCCGGCGATATGCGCGAGTAAAACGCGTCAGCGCCATTATCCGGGCATCGGGCTTCAAATTGTCATGAGGATCGACAGTGGCACGCCCTAGGGGAGTCGAACCCCTCTTTCCAGAATGAAAATCTGGCGTCCTAACCGATAGACGAAGGGCGCGTGCTGTGGGCGCCCTTATAGTCAGGCATCGGAAGTCCGGCAAGCGGAAAATGACGTTGTTTCGAAAAGATTTTGCGGCCGCGCAAAGCCGGCGCCGGAGCGTCCGCTGGTACTCATGGGCCGGTCCGGCCGGCGCCTTTTTCCGTGGCGAAACAGGATGGCGCCGGCAGCCTTGATGCGACACTCTTGCGGCAGGTCGCAGACGGGCCTTCGCGGCCTTGGTGGTTGAGACTTTGCCCGGTCGATGTACACAATGTAGGGGATTCAACGCCGCTGCGGCATGTCACTATATGAAAAGTGGCTGGCATGGTGTGGGCGATTCATGCATTGATAGTGCGATTCCAAGGGTTCAATCACAGGTCGCATTAATATTTGGGGGGAGTGGGGATGATGGAAGCGCCTGGAAAGACGCACGCGACCCGCAGTGTCATCGAGTTGCGAAAGAAGATTCTCTCGGGCGAACTGGTCGGGGGGACCCGCCTGCTGGAGGTGCCGCTCGCCGAAGAGCTGGAGATTTCGCGCACCCCCTTGCGGGACGCCTTGTCGCGGCTGGCGGAAGAGGGATTGCTGGAGCGCGGCCGCAGCGGCGGCTTCATCGTCCGCCGGTTCACGCTCGCCGATGTCATCGACGCGATCGAGCTGCGTGGCGTGCTGGAGGGAACGGCGGCACGGCTGGCGGCCGAGCGCGGCATAGAGGGCCCGAGGCTGAACCGGATGCTGGAGATCGTGGCCGCGGTCGACGACTGCTTCGGCAGCGGCCATGCCGACATCGATTTCGAGCGCTATGCCGAAATGAATGCGGCCTTTCACGATGAGCTGGCCAGGCTTCCGCAAAGCGACGTGATCGCCAGGGAGATCGAACGCGCCGCCCGGCTGCCTTTCGCCTCGCCATCCGCCTTCGTGCCCGAGCGGGCCGATGACATGGCCTTCACCCGCTCGCTGCATGTCGCCCATGCCGAACACAAGGCGATCGTCCAGGCGATAGCCGGGCGCGAAGGTGCAAGGGCCGAGGCTCTGGCGCGCGAGCATGCCCGGGCGACCCGGGTCAATCTCGAAAGCGTGCTGATGGCCGGCGACCGAAAAATCCTGGAGCGCGTCCCGAGCCTAGCGCTGGTGTTCAGGGACTGACCCTCCAGCATTTGCATCGCGATGACGGATTTACCGTCCCGGTTGCGAAAAAATCCCTTGCGCCTACCGGTCTCTTGATCAAGAATGTATACATTAACTGACGGATTTTGGGAGGAGTCATCATGTCAGCTACCAGCCTAGAAGGTCTTATCCAGGAATCCGGCAATGTCGTGGAGATGTTGCGGAATTCGAAAACCGGCATGTATGTATACCCGGTGGTGGCGCCGGAGTTCACCAATTGGCGCGACGAGCAGCGCGCCTGGCGCGACAGCGCGGTCCTGTTCGACCAGTCCCACCACATGGACGAGTTGATCGTCGAAGGGCCGCAGGCCGAAGCGTTTCTAAGCTATCACGGTATCAACGCGTTTTCGAATTTCTCGCTCAACCGCGCCAAGCATTTCGTGCCCGTGACGCCGGCCGGCCACGTGATCGGCGACCACATCATCTTCCGCGAGCGTGAGGACAAGTTCATTCTCGTCGGCCGGGCGCCGAACTCCAACTGGCTGCAGTTCTGCGCCGCCTATGGCAAGTGGAATGTACGCATCCGCCACGATCCCCGTTCGCCGTCGCGGCCCGACGGAGAGCGCGTCCAGCGGACCCATTACCGCTTCCAGATCCAGGGACCGGAAGCGCCGAAGATCTTCGAGAAGATGAACGGCGGACCGATCCCCGACATCAAGTTCTTCCACGTCGAGCCGATCAATGTCGGGTCGAAAAAGGTGCAGGCACTGCGCCATGGCATGTCGGGCGCGCCGGGGCTGGAAATCTGGGGCCCCTATGCCGACAAGTCCTATATCCATGCCTGCATCATGCAGGCGGCGAAGGATGCCGGCGTCGATCTGGTCCAATGCGGCGCGCGCGCCTATTCGACCAATACGCTCGAATCGGGCTGGATCCCGTCGCCGCTGCCCGGCATCTATACCGGTGACGGCATGTTGGCCGACTATCGTCAGTGGTTGGGTGCCGACAGCTACGAGGCCAGCGGTGCCATCGGCGGCTCCTTCGTCTCCGACAATATCGAGGACTATTACGTCACCCCCTTCGAGCTCGGCTACGACTTCTATATCGGCTGGAAGAAGGACGATTTCGTCGGCAAGCAGGCGCTCCAGGAGATGAAGGGCAAGGCGAGCCGCAAGAAGGTGACCTTCGAGTGGAATCGCGACGACGTGCTGAAGGTGATCGCCTCGGCCTTCGAGGACGGCACGCCCTACAAGTGGATCGACTTCCCGCAGCCGAACTATGCCTCGACCAGCGCCGACATGATCATGCGCGACGGCCAGATGGTCGGCATGTCGATGTTCAACGGCTATTCGTTCAACGAACGCTGCGTCCTGTCGCTCGGTGTCGTCAATCACGATGTCGAGGTCGGCGATGTGCTGACCCTCGTCTGGGGCGAGCCGGAGACGACGCAGAAGACCTCCACCGAGAAGCACCGCCAGGCCGAAATCAAGGTCCGGGTGGCGCCGACCCCCTATGCCAGCGAGGCCCGCGAAAACTACGCCGACAGCTGGCGCACCCGCAAGGCCGGCTGACGGCGGCGGTCATCGCCGGCTATTGCCGGATGCTGATGCGAGAGCGGGCCGCCCATTGGCGGCCCGCGCAATCCCGGTCGTGCTGACGATTGACGGGCGCGCATGGTCGTTGCCGTCAACTGCGCGACATCGAACGGCGCGGTTTGGCACGCGCGGCGTCGTATTCCTCTGGAAGATCGGGCTGTCGAACGGCCAGGGGTTCCCGGCATGCTCTGTAACGGGGTGAAAACCCGGGTGCCGGGTCGCGTTCGACGTTTTGGAAGGCAGGAGTGCGCGCTTCGGCGCCATGGGGCAAACAGGAGGCCGCCTTGCGGAATGTGTTCAGGACATTGATGGACAGCCAGCCGGCCGAGGCGCCGGTCGCGCCGCAAATGGCAGAGCTGATCCGGGGTTATTCGATCGAGGTGATGCCGCGCACTGCCGCGAAAGTGGAGGACTTTCGCCATTTGCTGCCGGCCGGCACCCGGGTCTATATCGCCCATATCGACGGAACGCCGATCGACGACATGGTGGCAACCGCGGTGCGCATCGCGGGCGAGGGCTTCCCGGTCATGCCGCATCTGCCGGCACGCAGCATCCGTGACGCCGGCGAACTCGAATTATGGCTGAAGCGCTACCGTGACGAAGCGGGCGTCGACCAGGCGCTGCTGCTCGGTGGCGGCAGCCGCAGCCCGGCCGGCATGCTGACAAGCTCGATCGAGATGATCGAGACAGGGCTCTTCGACCGCTATGGCTTTCAGCGGCTGCATGTCGCCGGCCATCCGGAAGGCAATCGCGACATCGACCTCGACGGAACGACAAGGCTCGTCGACGATGCGCTGACCTGGAAGCAGCGTTATAGCAAAAGCACCGATGCGGCGATGGCCATCACGACGCAGTTTGCCTTCGACGCCGAGACGATCATCGCCTGGGATCGGCGCTTGCGCGCGGCCGGCATCACCATGCCGGTGCATATCGGCGTCGCCGGCTCGGCCAAGCTGCAGACGCTGCTGAAATATGCGATCGCCTGCGGCGTCGGTCCCTCGCTGAAGGTGCTGCAGAAGCGGGCGATGGACATCACCAAGCTGATGTTGCCCTATGAACCGACGGATGTGCTGTCGGCGCTGGCCGATCATGTGGCGCAGGAAGACAGCCTGATCGAACAGGTGCATTTCTTCCCGCTCGGCGGGATAAGTGCTGCGGCCGAATGGGCCAATGCTCGGACCGGCGAAACCTTGCCGCAGAGCGCCTGACGCTCAAGCGGCGGGTTCAGTGAGGCGGGCGCACAAGGCGCCGGCCACCGGTTGCCTTGATCAGGCGTGGCGCTACTGCGCCAGGCCGAGATCTGCCAGATAGGCGGCCGAATCGCGGATGCGGTCGTGGTCGCGCAGTTCGAGGATCAGCCGCGGTTCGGACTGCAGATCGGCTATCGCCTCGAACACCGAATGCCAGCGGATATTGCCTTCGCCGAGCGACCAGTGACGGTCCGCATAGCCGTCGACATCCTGCAGGTGCACATGCCGGAGGCGATTGCCGGCGATCCGCACATAGTAGTCGACCGGCGGCGCGCCATGCGAGATGTGGGCGCAGTGGGCATGGCCCGTGTCGAGCGACACCGAGACCGCTTCCGAGCCGAAGGAATTGGCAAGCAGGGTCCGGTGGGCCGGATCCCGGTCCTCGATGTTCTCCAGGACCAGGTTGCAGCCGATCGATTCGGCCCGGCGCACCGCCTCGGCCAGCGTCATGTGGCACCGCTCGATCACGTCCTCGAAAGCGCCGGGATCCTTCGTCATGTTGGTGTAGGACCAGGTGGTGAACGGGCTATGCACCACCATATGGGTCGCTGCGAGCGCCTCGCAGACCTCAAGCCCCTGCAGCAGCCGTTTTGTAACGACGGCGCGTATATCCGGATCCTCGCTGGCGATGGTGAAACCCCAGAAGGGCCCGTGGATGCCCATCCGGCCCTGATAGCCGTCGAGCAGCGCGCGCAACCGTGTGACCAAAGGATGCCAGTCACCGTCAAGAATCTCGGCGTCGATAAAGTCCTGCAATTCAAGGTCACGCTGCCGCTCGATCAGCCAGTCGCGGTGGGTGTCGAGGCTGTCCAGCGTCAAAGCGGCGCCGACGATCGGAAGATCGGTCATCTGGTCTTGCTCCTTGGGCGAGAATGGGGTGGGCCGATCGCGAGGCGGTGTGATCGGTGGCCCCGAGCATGACAAGGCAGCATGACAGGCGCATGTCCGCGCCTGTGGGCAAACGCCGGCGGTGACGGACGTCACGACGGCGGAAAACGGATTTGTTTAAAAGGGAGAGAGTGGCACGCCCTAGGGGAGTCGAACCCCTCTTTCCAGAATGAAAATCTGGCGTCCTAACCGATAGACGAAGGGCGCGTGCGCTGAGCGGTCTTATAGTCAGGGGTTGCGGTTCTCGCAAGCGCAAAATGACGAAATTTTGAAAAATATGTCACGCTTGTCGCGAGCCTGTGGATGAGCGAAAACACCAACTATTTTCAGGCGGTTGGTCGAAATTCTTAAGGAAGTGATAAAGCCCGGGCGCCGGTGGTTTCGCCGTCCGTCATGCCTTGTGGCCTCCGGCGCGTCTAAAGTCCGTCATCCATCCCTGCGCCGGTGTCGGCGGCGGCTGCCACGACCGGGCGGCGGGCGCTGAACAGGCTGGCGCTCGCGGCATTATAGCCATAATGCGGCATGCCGACAGGCATCAGGCTCGCCTGGGTTTCCCGTCCGCCGGGCGTCTCTATTGCCGGCTGGGGAGCCGCGGCAAAGATGCTCGACTGATAGGCGGATACGCCGGTCGGCTGGGTCGTCAATTCGCCGAGATCGGCCGGAGCCGAATTCAGCGCGGTGGCCTGACCGGTGCCGGCCGGATGTCCTGCCGGCATGTCGTCGGCAGTGTCGATCGTCGCATTCGTGCCGGCGATCCGCGCATCGTCGCTCAGCACCATAACGCGGGGATCACTGTATCCGTCGACGGCTGCATCTGCGGTCTTTGCCGCCTTGCCCTTGCCCGCCGTGTTGACCGCCAGCAGTTCGCCGGCCGTCTTGCAGCCCGTGAGTGTCCCCGAAACGAGGCAGACGGCTGCAAGGCCGATGGCAATCCGGTGAAGGGCAGGGGTCATGGGGCCGTCCTCGTGCAAGCAAGACATCCCGGCGATACCTGTGCAGGTGGCCGGGATGCCCTGGTCTGTTCAGTCTCCAGTATCGGGGCTGAAGCTTGCGCGGGGCGTAAAGGGTCTTACCAGGCGCCGGTATTGGCCATCGATGTCCAGGGTTCCTGCGGCGACAGGCTCTCGCCCTTTTGCAGGATTTCGATCGAGATGCCGTCCGGGGAGCGCACGAAAGCCATGTGGCCGTCGCGCGGCGGGCGGTTGATCGTCACGCCATTGTCCATCAGCTTCTGGCAGATCGCATAAATGTCGTCGACCTCATATGCGAGGTGGCCAAAATTGCGGCCTCCGGTATAATCCTCCGGATCCCAGTTGTAGGTGAGTTCGAGGCAGGGTGCCTGGTCCGCCTCTGCGGCGTGCTTGTCCTGCGGGGCGGCAAGGAAGATCAGGGTGAAGCGGCCCTTCTCGTTTTCGATCCGGCGAACCTCTTCCAGTCCGAAGAGCTCGCAGTAGAAACGCAGCGAGCTGTCGATGTCCTTTACGCGGACCATGGTGTGTAGATAACGCATGATTGCCTCCTGGTTGATGGCCCCAGCATATGGCCCACAGCACAGGTTCGAGCAAGGCCGGCAGTGCATAAACAAGCAAACAGGAAACTTTGGAAACTAGGGCTTGCAACCACCCGTTACTGAAATGTTAATCTGTTTTGCAAGAATCAGTTAACTGTTATGAGTGACGCGTTATCGAGGGGCTGAGGGAAATGGCGGAAAGGCTATCATCGAAAGATCTCGAGAGTATCGAGAACTTGTCCGGCGACAACCTTGATCTTGTCGAGATCACGGGCGTCGTGAAATGGTTCGATGTGGCCAAGGGGTTCGGATTCATCATCCCCGACAAAGGGATGCAGGATGTCCTTCTTCACGTCACCTGTCTTCGCCGCGACGGCTACCAGACCATTCTGGAAGGCACCCGCATCGTTGCTCTCGTGCAGAAACGTGATCGCGGCTTCCAGGCCTTCCGCATTCTGTCGATGGACCAGTCCACCGCCATCCACCCCTCGCAGATGCCGCCGGTGCGCACCCATGTCCAGGTCACGCCGACCAGCGGGCTGGAACGGGCGCTGGTCAAGTGGTTCAACCGCACCAAGGGCTTCGGCTTCCTGACGCGCGGCGAGGGCACCGAGGACATCTTCGTCCATATGGAAACCCTGCGCCGCTTCGGCCTCACCGAGCTTCGCCCCGGACAGACGGTGCTGGTGCGCTATGGCGACGGGGAAAAGGGCCTGATGGCGGCCGAGATTCATCCAGATACACCCGGTCCCGCTGCCCGATCCCATTGACGGGTGTCCCTTGCTTATCAGAGAACCGATCATGGTCCGTTTTTCCTTCAGGAGCGCATCTGTTGCGCTCTTTTTGCTGTGTGGGGTGCTGTTTTCGGCCTTGGCCGTCGCGGCCAGGGCAGAGCTTGCCACCCGGGCGCTGACCGTCGAGATGGCCTCCGGCAAGACCCATGCCTTTACCGTCGAAGTGGCCCGCACGGCGCAGGAGCGCGAGCGCGGGCTGATGGAGCGGGATACGCTGGATCCGGATGCGGGCATGCTCTTCGATTTCGGTGCGCCGCGACTGGTCACCATGTGGATGCATGACACGCCGAAGCCACTCGACATGCTGTTTGCCGACAAGACGGGCCGGATCACCCGGATCGCCGCGATGACCACGCCGTTTTCCGAGGACCTGATCAGCTCGGGCGGCGACGTGCTCTATGTCGTCGAGATCAGGGGTGGGCGGGCAAAGGAACTCGGCATCAAGGTCGGCGACAGGCTCGGCGGTGCTGCCTTGCAGCATCCCTGAAATCGACAGCGAAAATGTTGTCTGTTTGGAACGGGATAGGCTTTTTTTAAGGTTGCGGCCCCTATATGAACCGTGTATTGCCACGGGGATAGCAAGGCACGGAGTGTAGCGCAGCCTGGTAGCGCATCTGGTTTGGGACCAGAGGGTCGGGAGTTCGAATCTCTCCACTCCGACCATCGTTCTGTTTCTTCCGCAGGGAAGCGACCGGACGGGCAGGCCTTGATATCGGCGGGGCACGGTAACCCTTTATCTGCTTATGGGAGCTTGAGAGCTGATGTCTGCCAAGATCTATCGCCCAGCAAAGACCGCCATGCAGTCGGGCAAGGCCAAGACGCATCTTTGGGTTCTGGAGTTCGACCAGTCGCAGCCGCGCAAGATCGACCCGATCATGGGGTATACCAGTTCGGTCGACACGCTGCAGCAGGTCAAGCTCACCTTCGAGACCCAGGAACTGGCGGAAGCCTATGCCATGCGCAACGGGATCGAATACCGGGTCGTGGCGCCCAAGGAGCCCAACCGGCAGAACGTCTCCTATACCGACAATTTCCGCTATACGCGCCAGCAACCCTGGACGCACTGAGGCCCGGCTTTCCGCGCCCAGTCGGCAATCGTCCGCTGCCAGCCGCCGGACGCTTCAGATGCCACAGCCTTGAGAAAGGCCCCTTAGCTCAGCTGGATAGAGCACCGGCCTTCTAAGCCGACGGTCGCAGGTTCGAATCCTGCAGGGGTCGCCAATCCTACCCTTAACATGTTGATTTCATTCAAGGTGCGATTGCTCGGGGAATAGGGTGCGCCTGAACTTTGCCAGAGGTGCCGAGGCTGGAATATGTCTTACGAGATCCGCCCCGGCCTCGGGAAAAAGACCGTCGCAAAAACATGGCGCAAAGGCGCGGACGCGAAGCTGCAGGGTCGCGACGGGGTTAGGGCAGTTTTTGTCAGATTGCGCCGGCGTGGATTTTCCCTTGGAACAGGCGCGGCCCGCGAAACCTGACGGGGCCGGGCTGCTCGGCTGCTCAATCCGCCAGTGCGCGCATCACCTTGATGAGGTCTGATTTGCCTTCGAAGCCGATGCCGGGCAGTTCGGGCATGGTGATGTGGCCGTCGATCACCTTCACGGTGTCGGGAAAGCCGCCATAGGGCTGGAACAGGTCGGGATAGCTCTCGTTGCCGCCAAGGCCGAGGCCGGCTGCGATGTTGAGCGACATCTGATGGCCGCCGTGGGGAATGCAGCGCGACCGTGACCAGCCGAACTGGCGCAGTATGTCGAGCGTGCGCAGATATTCCACCAGGCCGTAGGAAAGCGCACAGTCGAACTGCAGGAAGTCGCGGTCGGCGCGCATGCCGCCATAACGCAGGAGATTGCGGGCATCCTGATGCGAGAACAGGTTCTCGCCGGTCGCCATCGGCGCGTCGTAGAATTCCGAGATCGCGGCCTGCAGCGCGTAATCCAGCGGGTCGCCGATTTCCTCGTACCAGAACAGAGGATAGTCGCGCAGCATCTTGGCATAGGCGATGCCGGTTTCGAGGTCGAAGCGGCCATTCGCGTCGACGGCAAGTCTGGCTTCGGAGCCGATTTCCTCAAGCACCGATTCGATGCGGCCGCGATCGTCCTCGATCGACGCGCCGCCGATCTTCATCTTCACCACCGTGTAGCCGCGGTCGAGATAGCTGCGCATCTCCTTGCGCAGCGCGCCATTGTCCTTGCCCGGGTAATAATAGCCGCCGGCGGCATAGACGAAGACCCTGGGGTCGGCTTCGCGCTGCTCCCTTTCGGCAAGCAGGCGAAACAGCGGCTTGCCCTCGATCTTGGCGACGGCATCCCATATAGCCATGTCGATGGTGCCGACGGCGACCGAGCGCTCGCCATGACCGCCGGGCTTCTCGTTCTGCATCATCGCAGCCCAGATCCTGTGCGGATCGAGACTGGTGCCGGCATCGTTCATCAGGCCTGCCGGTTCGGCCTCGAGGATACGGTCCCGGAAGCGTTCGCGGATAAGCCCGCCCGGGCCGTAGCGGCCGTTCGAGTTGAAGCCATAGCCGACGACCCGGCGACCATCCCTGACCACATCCGTCACGACGGCAACCAGGCTGGCGGTCATCTTCGAGAAATCGATATAGGCGTTGCGAATGGGCGAGGCGATCGGCTTTGTCACTTCGCGGACATCGATGATGCGCATGGAGGGCTCCGGTCTTTGTTCGAATAAAGGGGGACTGCAGCCGACCTGCAGGGTGGCAATCCTGGACCAACGAACGTGGCAGGAAAGCGCCACCGAGGACAATCCTAGGAGGGATATCCGGTATGGTCCAATGCCGATCGGGATTGTATCAGTGCCTGATCGGCATAGCCGTTTCTCCCAAATCCAGCTGCGTGCGGCGCATAGCGGTTGAAGAGACCCGCCTTGCTGCTCTACCCTATGCCTCTTTGGCATGGACAAATCGGGATTGGAGTTGATCATGGACACGGCTTGGCTGGCGGACCTCCAGGCGCTGGCCGAAACGCTCAATTTTTCACGGGCCGCCGAGCGGCGGAACGTGACGCAGCCGGCTTTCGGCCGCCGGATCCGGTCGCTCGAAGCCTGGTGCGGCAGCGCGTTGGTCGACCGTTCGACGCACCGGCTTTGCCTGACGCCGGCCGGCGAGACGATGCTGGCGGCAGCGCAAGACGTGGCTGCGCGTCTGGCGCGTGCGCAACGCGACCTCGAACATATCAGCGCGACAGCGTCCACGGTGACTTTTGCGGCCACGCACGCCCTGTCCTTCGTGTTTTTCCCGCGCTGGATCCAGCAGCTGGGCTCGACGACATGGACGCTGCCGATCCGTCTGCTCTCCGACAATATGAACGAATGCGAGAGGATCATGCAGGAGGGGCGCGCGCAATTCCTGCTGTGCCACTACCATGCTGACAGCCCCATGGGCCTGGAGGCGGAGCATTACAGGCATGTCGAACTGTCGAGTGACCGGCTGATCCCGGTCACCGGCAGGGACGAGGCTGGCAAAGCGCTTTATCGGCTGCCGGGCACGGCGGATGCGCCGGTCCCAAGGCTGGCATTCGAAGAGAAATCCGGAATGGGGCGGATCCTGGCCTCATGCCTGTCGGAGCGCGGCGAAGGTCTGCATGCGCAGACGGTCTTCACATCGCATCTTGCCATGGCGCTGAAGGCGCTTGCCGAAGACGGCAAGGGTGTCGCCTGGATTCCAAGAAGCCTCGCCGCCGATCAGCTAAGCGCGGGCGGTCGGCTTGCGGATGCCGCCGGCTCCGACGACTGGTCTGTCGATGTCAGGATCGTTCTGATCAGGCCGCGCTCGCGTATGTCGGATATGGCTGAAGCCTTTTGGGAGCAGGTCCTGCCCTGAATGTGAGCGTGGCGACGCAAGGAGAGCCGTACACCGCATACTATCAATTTGCCGATCAAACCAATAAAAATGTAGGTAAGCCAGCCTGCATACAACTACAAACTTACCGAAAGCTTGCGGCCACTGTCATTTTATTCCCGGAATCTTGGGATTGTTGTGATCCGCTGAAAATGGAAACTCGTAATCATGGAAGCAATGATGTGATCATACGAGGAGCGTAGACAGCCGATGGCCCTGTATCAGTTCAATATTGTTGATGGCAAAAATACGGTTCTGGCGACGGACCGGTTCGACGAGGATAGCAACGGCGCGGCGATCGACGCGGCGATGGGGGCGCTTCGGATCTTCCTCGCCCGCAGCTACGATCTGCCGGACCATTCCTCGATCGAATTGTCCGACGAATGGGGCGCGCCGCTTGCGCGGCTGACATTCACCTTCAATATGGAGCGCTACAGTCCCGCCCTGAATTGAGCCTTGCCCGGTAGGACGAGGCAGGGCCCCCAAAAAAATGCCCCGCCTGGAGACCAGTCGCGGGGCAGGTGGGGAAGCAAGTCGCCTCCTTGCTTGCGGGCCCATTCTGTGCGGCAATGCCGGCGTCTGGCGAGGGCGGATAGCGCGCTTTTGGTACGCATTTGCTAAAAAGGCATGCCATGCGCGGCATTGCGGTGTGGCGCCCTCCCTCAGGGGCCCGCCTGGCCAGGGCCTGACGGCTTCAACCGTCCCGGCATGAGGCGGGATTAAGCACCGGCATTGACGAAGACTTAACCTTCTCCGGCCAAATCTTGAACCCAAGTGGCTCGCGATGATGAGGAGCTGGCATGGCTCGACGAAAATCCAGCAGAAAAACTCCGGTCCGCCGGCGCAAGTCGGCCGGTGGCGGGCGGACATGGCCGTGGGTCCTGTCGCTGCTTGCGGTCGGCGGGGCGATCTATGCCCATGACCACCAGCCGCAGCTGGAGCGGAATTTTGCCGGCTATTTCGGCAAGCCGGCCGCCCGTCACCAGCAGGTGGCGGTTGATGCGTCCAAGCCGAAGCCGATCTGGCGGCCGCCGGGCGGCGTCGATCGCGCGACGGTCGCGGCGATCAGTCCGGCCCGCGCCAAACCTGTCACCCCGGCGCCGGCCGCGACCAATGCCGCCTACATCCCGCCCGCAGCTGTCGGTGTGCCGGAAAAGCGTCCGCTGACCGCCAGCCTTGCCAGTGCCGGGCAGGCGATCAATGGTCGAAGCTTTACCAACACATTCTACTATTGCGGCACGTCCGGCCTCGACAATTGCGTCGCCTCCGGGGATACGCTCTGGTTCCACAAGCAGAAGATCGTCCTGGCCGACGTCACGGCGCCGGCGATGGAACAGGCGAAATGCCAGCAGGAACGCGATCTGGGCTTTGCCGCCAAGGTGCGGCTGCGCGAATTGTTGAATGCCGGCCGCTTCGAGCTCGCCACCACCGATGGTGCGGCGACCGCCGGCGCAGCAAGGCTGGTGATGCGCAATGGCCGTTCCGTCGGCGCCGTGCTGGCTTCGGAAGGTCTGGCGCACCCGCGAGGAGCCGCCGCCGGCTGGTGCCCCTAGCAGCGGGCTTTCCACACGCCCGGATGCGTCGCCATACCCAGCACCAGAACAGAAAAAAGGCCCGCTGCAAATTGCAGCGGGCCTTCAAATTGCAGCGGGCCTTTTTAAATTTGGACGGGCAGGGGCGCCCAGCCGCGTGATCAGTGCAGGATCTGGCTGAGGAACAGCTTGGTGCGCTCGTGCTGCGGATTGTCGAAGAATTCGGCCGGCGAATTCTGCTCGACGATCTGGCCCTGGTCCATGAAGATCACCCGGTTGGCGACCTGCCGGGCGAAACCCATTTCGTGGGTGACGCAGAGCATGGTCATGCCTTCTTCGGCAAGGCCGACCATGGTGTCGAGCACTTCCTTGACCATTTCCGGGTCGAGCGCCGAGGTCGGCTCGTCGAACAGCATGATCTTCGGCTTCATGCAGAGCGCCCGGGCGATCGCCACACGCTGCTGCTGGCCGCCGGAAAGCTGGCCCGGATATTTGTTGGCCTGTTCCGGGATCTTGACGCGCTCCAGATAGTGCATCGCGACCGCTTCGGCCTCCTTCTTCGGCATCTTGCGCACCCAGATCGGCGCCAGCGTGCAGTTCTGCAGGATGGTCAGATGCGGAAAGAGGTTGAAGTGCTGGAACACCATGCCGACTTCGCGGCGCACTTCGTCGATCTTCTTCAGGTCGTTGGTAAGCTCGATCTTGTCGACGAGGATATTGCCCGACTGGTGCTCTTCCAGCCGGTTGATGCAGCGGATCATCGTCGACTTGCCGGAGCCCGACGGTCCGGCAATGACGATGCGTTCGCCGCGCATCACCTTCAGGTTGATGTCGCGCAGCACGTGGAAGTCGCCGTACCACTTGTTCATGTTGATGATGTCGATCGCCACGTCGGTCTTGGAGATCTCTTGTTTTGCGGCGGGTTCAGCCATGGTCGTCATTCCTCTTGATACTGTTCTTGTTCCGCTGGTCAGCGCTTGTGGCCGGTGTCGAGACGCCGTTCGACGAAAGCCGAGTAGCGCGACATGCCGAAGCAGAACAGCCAGTAGATGAAGCCTGCGAAGATCAGGCCGGTAAGCGGTGTCACGGGGGTCTGCCAGGAGGCGTCGCCGAAGCTGGCTTTGACGGTTCCAAGCAGGTCGTACATGTTGATGATCGACACCAGCGAGGTGTCCTTGAACATGCCGATGAAGGTGTTGACGATGCCGGGAATGACCAGCTTGATCGCCTGCGGCATGATGATGAAGGTCATCTTCTGCCCATAGCTGAGGCCGAGGGAATCGGCACCTTCATACTGACCCTTGGGAATGGCCTGCAGGCCGCCGCGGATCACTTCCGCCATATAGGCGGAGGCAAAGATCGAGACGCCGACAAGGGCGCGGACGAACTTGTCGATATTGTTGCCGGGTTCGAGGAACAGCGGCAGCAGCACGCTCGCCATGAACAGCACCGTGATCAGCGGCACGCCGCGAACCAGTTCGATGAAGCCGACACAGGCCGCCTTGACGATCGGCATGTTGGAGCGCCGTCCGAGTGCCAGCAGCACGCCGGCCGGCAGCGACACGACGATGCCGACAAAGGACAGCAGCAGGGTGACCATCAGGCCGCCCCAGAGGCTGGTTTCCACATGGCGCATGCCGAAATAGCCACCGAGCAGCAGGATATAGGCGACGATCGGCAGGACGATCAGCAGCAGGATGGCGTTCAGGCCCTTGCGCGGTGCCGACGGGATCAGCATCGGCACGAGCAGGGCGACGAACAGGAGGGCCACCAGGATCGGCCGCCACAACAGGTCACGGGGGTATGAGCCCACCATGAACTGAGTGAAGTAGTCGCCGACATAGGCCCAGCAGGCACCGCTCCAGCCGTCGGCGCGAATGCCGCCCTGGACATCGGTTGCACAGACCTGGCGTCCGCCGCCCATCCACACGGCGTTGATGAACAGCCAGTCGAAGGTCGAGATCACGAACCAGATGACGATCACGCCGAAGACGACACTGACGATCGAATCGAACGGTGTGGCGAACAGGTTGCGGCGCATCCATCCGGCGGCCGACCGGTTACCGGTGGGGGCGGGCTTGGACTCGAGAAAGTCCTCGCGCACGTAAGGGACGTAATTTTCCTGCATCTCAGCGCTCCACCAGTGCCATCTTGGCGTTGAACCAGTTCATGAACAGCGATGTCACGAGGCTGATCGAGACGTAGACACCCATCCAGATCGCGATGATCTCGATCGAGTGGCCCGACTGGTTGAGGATCGTGCCGCCGACGGCGACGAGATCCGCATAACCGACGGCAACGGCAAGCGACGAGTTCTTCGTCAGGTTGAGATATTGCGAAGTCAGCGGCGGGATGATGATCCGCAGCGCCTGCGGCAGGACCACGAGTCGGGTCGTCAGGCCCGCACGGATGCCGAGGGCAGCGGCGGCTTCCGACTGGCCATGCGATACGCCGCGGATGCCGGCACGAACGATTTCCGCGATGAAGGCAGCGGTGTAGAACGACAGCGCCATGTAGAGCGACAGGAATTCCGGCCCGATCACGGTGCCGCCGCGCATGTTGAACTTGCCCAGCTCCGGAATGTCGAAGGTGAGCGGGGCGCCGACGATGAGGAAGACCAGCACGGGCAGGCCTATGATCAGCGCCAGGTTGACCCACAGAACCGGCGGGCGGATGCCGGTTGCGAGCTGGCGGGCATTGGCCCAGCGGCTGTAGAAGATCGCCGCGATGATGCCGATGGCGAAGGCGACAAGCACGAATTCGAAATTCGCGCCGAAAATCGGCGCCGGCATATAGAGGCCGCGATTGCAGATGAACACCGAGAGCGGCAGCGAGAGCGCATCGCGCACGCCGGGCAGGATGTTCAGGATGGTCATGTACCAGAAGAAGATGACCAGCAGCGGCGGGATGTTGCGGAACACCTCGACATAGACGGTGGTCAGCCGCGCGATCAGCCAGTTGTTGGACAGGCGGCCGACGCCGACCAGCAGTCCGACGATGGTGGCGGTGATGATGCCGGCGACGGCCACGATCAGGGTGTTGATCAGGCCGATGATCAGGGCATCGAAATAGGTTTCGTCGCTCGAATAGGCGAGCGGTGTCTGGGCAATGTCGAAGCCGGCTCGATTGTTCAGGAAGCCGAAACCGGCGGTCATGTTTGCCCGCGCCAGGTTCTCCGCGGCATTTGTGCCAGCGTACCAGATCAGTCCCACCACGAAGATGACGGTCAAAGCCTGGTAAAGAAACTGCCGAAGGACTGGATTATAAAGCAAGGACTTGCCCGAACGGCCTGAGCCGTTCCGGTCTGTCGCGACCAGTGCCATCTGTTATCCCCAACTGCGACGGCCCCCGTTTTTGTTTTTTGCAAGGCCGCATTGTTCTTCTCTAACGAATGGAAGGCGCCGAGGCGCCTTCCATGTTTTTTCGCTGTATTAGCGAATCGGCGGAGCGTACTGCAGACCACCCTTGGTCCACAGCGCGTTCAGGCCGCGCTCGATCTTGAGCGGCGAGCCGGAGCCGACATTGCGCTCGAAGGACTGGCCGTAATTGCCGACCTGCTTGACGATGTTGTAGGCCCACTTCTCGTCGAGACCGAGGTCCTTGCCGATCGTCTGGTCCTTTTCCTCGCCGAGGAAGCGCTTGATGTCCGGGTTGTCGGACTTGGTCATCTCGTCGAGGTTGTCCGAGGTGATGCCGAATTCTTCAGCAGCAACCATGGCGTAGTGAGCCCAGGACACGACGTCGAGCCACTTGGAGTCGTTCTGGCGAACGGCCGGGCCAAGCGGTTCCTTGGAGATGATTTCCGGCAGGATCATGTGATCATCCGGGTTCGACAGCGACAGGCGGATCGAATACAGGCCCGACTGGTCGGTGGTGTAGACGTCGCAACGGCCCGACTGGTAGGCAGCGTCGACTTCTTCCTGCTTTTCGAACACGACCGGCTTGTATTCGAGGCTGTTGGCCTTGAAGTAGTCGGCGAGGTTGAGTTCGGTGGTGGTGCCGGCCTGTACGCAGACGGCAGCGCCCGACAGTTCGAGAGCCGACTTTACGCCCAGTTCCTTGGTGACCATGAAGCCCTGGCCGTCATAGTAGTTGACGGCGCGGAAATCGAGGCCGAGCTGGCTGTCGCGGCTGGCGGTCCAGGTGGTGTTACGCGCCAGCATGTCGACTTCACCCGACTGCAGGGCCGGGAAGCGGTCCTTGGCCGACAGCGGCGTGTACTTGACCTTTTCAGCGTCGCCGAAGACGGCAGCGGCAACGGCGCGGCAGATGTCGACGTCGAGGCCGGACCACTTGCCGGACGAATCCTGCGCGCCGAAGCCGGCGAGGTTCGAACCGTTGACACCGCACTGTACAAAGCCCTTGGCCTTGACGTCGTCAAGCGTACCGGCGAAGGCTGCCGGTGCGACAAAACCGACTGCTGCGGCGCCGAGTACGGCTGACAGAATCTTGTTGTTCATTTTTTCCCAACCTTTGTCTGTTGTATTTTTGTTTACGGTGGATTGCGCGCGAAAAGTCTGAACTGCGCAAGGCCCCCCGTATCCGTTGACCTCCCGGGTACGGATACCCCCACTCTCTTTCGCAAAGGGGTGACGGGTCAAGCCTTCTTGACCAAAATCGGTCATAAAAAGGGCAATTTTCAAAAACGGACTTAAAATGCGGCAGAATGGTTTTCGAGCGGGCAGCTGGTGATCAAAAATGCGTCGCTCGCGCCATGTTTTAGCGATCCCCTTGGGCAAACGGCCGTCCGCGGCCTAAACCGCCGAGCCGTCTTGACCCGCTCGTCAAGCAAGGCCAAAACTTGACGCTCCCGCATTCTGAAAACAGGTATCTCAAGCATGGACGATCGGAAAAACGCGCTGGCTGCAGCCGGCAGGGACACGCAACTTTGCCATCTCGGCAATGATCCCTTCGCATATCATGGTTTCGTCAATCCGCCCGTCGTCCATGCCTCGACCGTGCTGTTTCCCGATGTCCAGACGATGGAAACACGGAATCAGAAATACACCTATGGTACCCATGGCACCCCGACGACGGACGCCCTGTGTTCGGCCATCGATGCACTGGAAGGCTCTGCCGGCACCATCCTCGTGCCGTCTGGGCTTGCCGCCATCACCGTGCCGTTCCTTGCCTATCTGTCGGCAGGCGATCATGCGCTGATCGTCGACAGCGTCTACGGCCCGTGCCGCCGCTTTTGCAACGGCATGCTGAAGCGGCTCGGCGTCGAGGTGGAATATTACGACCCCGAGATCGGCGCCGGAATCGAGGCATTGATCCGGCCCAACACCAGGCTGGTGCACACCGAGGCACCGGGCTCCAACACGTTCGAGATGCAGGACATCCGCGCGATCGCCGAGGCCGCGCACCGGCATGACTGCGTGGTCACGATGGACAATACCTGGGCGACGCCGATCTTCTTCAAGGCACTCGATTTCGGTGTCGACGTGTCGATCCATGCGGCGACCAAATATCCCTCCGGTCATTCGGATATCCTGATGGGCACGGTCTCCGCCAATGCGGCGCACTGGAAGAAGCTCGAGGACGCCTATACCGTGCTCGGCATGTCGGCCTCGCCCGACGACAGCTACATGATCCTGCGCGGTCTGCGGACCATGGGGCTGCGGCTGGAGGCGCATCAAAAGGCGGCCCTGCAGGTGGCCGAATGGCTGGAGCCGCGCGACGACGTCGCCCGCGTATTGCATCCGGCGCTGCCGAGCTTTCCCGGTCACGAGATCTGGAAGCGCGACTTCAAGGGCGCCAGCGGCATCTTCTCCTTCGTCCTGGCCGCCGACGACCCGGCGAAGTTCAAGCCGAAGGCCCGTGCCTTCCTCAATGCCCTCAACATCTTCGGGCTCGGATATTCCTGGGGCGGTTACGAAAGCCTGGCGGTGCCGGTCGATCTGTCGGACCGCACCATCCGCAAGGCGCCCGAGGAGGGGGCCGTGATCCGCCTGCAGATCGGACTGGAAAATGTCGAGGATCTGACCGCCGATCTCGCGCGCGGCTTTGCCGCGGCCGCCGAGGTCTGAGCGTCAGAGCCCGCAGCGGTAGCCGTAGAGCCAGTCGAGGTCTGCGGCCAGCCGCTCGGGCGGGCGCAGCGAAAACACCATGTCGCGTCCGAGCCGGAACGGGCCTCGGGCGTGATAGGCAAACCGGTTGAGGTCGGCGCGGCGGCGAACCTTTGCGATGCGCGGCTTGCGCATCTGCTCGAACTGCAAAAGCGCCTCGCCGAGGGGCCGCGTGGCGACCGCCGAGGCCAGCGCAAACGCATCCTCGATGGCCATGCCGGCCCCTTGGGCGGCAAAGGGCATCATGGCGTGCGCCGCATCGCCGATCAGCACGGTATCGCGATCATTGTGCCAGCGGCCGTCGCCGGCCTGGTACAGGGGCCAGAAGCTGGGATCGGGAGCGCCGGCCAGGAATTGCCGCACCGCCGGGTGCCAGCGTGCAAAGCGGCGCACCAGCATGGCGCGCTCGGCGTCAGACCCCTTGCTCGCCCAGGTCTCGCCGGTGGTCGCCCCGGCGGTGATCGCCACCACGTTGACCGCATCGGTCTCCCGCAGCGGATAGCTGACCAGATGGCTGTCGGGCCCGAGAAAGGCCATCAGGTTTTCGGCCCGGAGGAAATCGGGGGCATCCTTGCGCGGCACGGTGAAGCGCCAGGCGATATTGCCGGAAAAATCGACCTTCGGGCTATTGGCGATCGCGGCCCGCATCACCGACCAGACGCCGTCGGCGCCGATGGTCATCGCGGCCGCGCGGCCGGTCAGTGCCTCGACCGAGGCGCGGTCGGGCGACAGCAGCCGCGCGTCCAGATGCAGGCGGCAGAGGGGATTGTCGATGACCGCCTGCAGCAAGGCCTGCTGCAGGGTGGCCCGGTGCAGCACCCCGTAGGGCGCGCCCCAGCGCCGCTGGGCAAACTGGCCGGCGGGCAGGGCGGTGAGCGGTTTCAGCCGGCGACCATCCATCAGGTTCAGCCAGTCCGGCTCGTTCCACTTGTCTTTGAGCGTGTCCAGCACGCCGAGCGCGTCGAGAATGCGCGAGGCATTGGGCGAGATCTGCAGGCCGGCACCGACTTCGGACAGCTGGGCTGCCTGCTCGATGATATCGCTCTCGATGCCATGGCGGGCGAGGGCGAGGGCAGCCGAAAGTCCTGCGACCCCGGCTCCGACGATCGCTGCAGTTTTGATGGGCATGAAATTTCCTCGACGCTGCGGCAGGTGCCGCAGGCGGTCAGGCGGCCTTGACGTGGTAGACGCAGCCTTGCGGGTTGGTCTGGTCGGCCTTCAGCGAAGGATTGTAGCGGTAGAGGGTCGAGCAGTAGGAGCAGACCTTTTCAGTGTCGCCGCCGAGGTCGATGAAGATGTGCGGATGATCGAAGGGCTGGTTGGCGCCCGTGCACATGAATTCCTTGACGCCGATCTCGATCAGCGAATGGCCACCGTCGTTCTGGAAATGGGGAATGGTGTGCCCGGCCATGGGTTTGTCTCCGATGCATGGTCTGATTTTGCCGGACCTTAGACGCCTTCATGACAAATGTGTAGGGGCGCAATGCCGCACATTGCACAGAAAATCGCCGCGCAGCCGTTTGATCCGGCCCCGCCTTCTCTTACAGTGCGCCCGATTGTGTCCAAGGGATCCCGCCTGCAATGAACCTGAATGCCCCGGCTTTTTCGCTCTTTTATCATGACGGCCTGCAACTTGCCTATTTCGACGTGGGTGAGCGCGATGCGCCGCCGGTGCTGCTGATCCACGGCTTTGCGTCGACGGCATCGGTCAACTGGGTGCATCCGGGATGGGTAAAGACGCTGGTCGAAGCCGGTTACCGGGTAATCGCCATCGACAATCGCGGCCACGGCGCCAGCGACAAGCCGCATGATTCGGATGCCTATTTCCCGCCCGAAATGGCCGAGGATTCGCGCGCGCTTCTCGACCATCTCGGTATCGAGCAGGCGCATGTCATGGGCTATTCGATGGGCGCGCGGCTGTCGGTCTTCCTGACGCTCGCCCATCCTGAGCGCGTCCGCTCGCTGGTCCTTGGCGGACTCGGCATCGGCATGATCGAGGGTGTCGGCGACTGGGACCCGATTGCGGCGGCACTCCTGGCGCCGCAACTCTCCGACGTCACCCACGAGCGCGGGCGCATGTTCCGCATCTTCGCCGACCAGACCCGGTCCGACCGCTTCGCGCTCGCGGCCTGTATCGAGACCTCGCGCCAGCTCGTCACGCCCGAGGAGGTTGCCTCGGTGCGCCAGCCGACGCTGATCGCGGTCGGCACCAAGGACGATATTGCCGGTTCCGGCCAGGCTTTGGCCGATTTGATGCCGGATGCGCACGCCATCGACATCCCCAACCGCGACCACATGCTGGCCGTCGGCGACAAGGTGTTCAAATCCGCCGTTCTCGACTTCTACGGCAGGCTCGACGGCTGAACCGCGGCGCGAGCGGGCAGGGCGCCTTGGCGCCTCTATCGCCCGGTAAACAGCGGCTTGCGCCGGGCGGCAAAGGCCGCGCGTCCCTCGGCGTAATCGGCGCTGTCGACAGTCGAGGCACCGATGACGGCCGCCTCGCTCAGAAGCGCTGCATCGCCCTCCTCGACGGCGCGTATCGCCAGTTTTGCGGCCTGGACCGACAAGGGCGCATTGTCGGCGATCTGTCGGGCAAGCCTGAGCACGGTCTCTTCCAGCGCGACGGCGGCGACACGGTCACTGAGGAACCCTTGCGCCAGGAGCTGATCGGGCGGGATCGGCTGGCCGGTGAAAAGGGCGGTGCGGGCGAGCTGCGAGCCGAGACCATGCAGCAGATCCATCACCGCATCGGCCGGATAGGCAAGGCCCAGCCGCGCGGCCGGGATGCAGAAGCTTGCGGTCTCGTCGGCAAGCCGCACATCGGCTGCCGCGGCAAGGCCGAAGCCGCCGCCGTAACAGATGCCGCGCACGGCGGCGATCACCGGCACGCGCGCCCCCCTGACGGCGGCAAAGCCTGCGGAATTGGCGGCCTCGTAGACCCGCGCCGTCTCGGCATCCTTGCGCACCGTCGGGAATTCGGAAATGTCGGCGCCGGCGGAAAAATCCGTCGCGCCTGCGCCCGACAGCACGATGACGCGGGCACCGGCCTCGCCCGCAAGGAAGTGGATCGCATCCGGAAGGGCCCGCCACATCGCCAGCGTCACGGCGTTTTTGCGGGGCGGATTGTCGAGCACCAGGCTGCCTATGCCGTCGACGGTTGAAGCCGTCAGTCGGTCGCCCGCAAAGGCTTTGTTCATTTTCATCGCATCACGCCCATTTATAACACCCTGTTCTTCATCTATATAGAAGCTTCACCGGACTGACGAGGAGAACGCCATGTCGGCGAAGAGTGAAGAGCTGCGGGTCGAGCATGTGAAGTCGATGGACCCCATCTGGGACAGCCTGCGCCATGAAGCGCGCGCTGCCGCGCAACAGGAGCCCTTGCTGGCTGCCTTTCTCTATTCGACGGTGCTGAATCATCGTTCGCTGGAGGAATGCGTGATCCATCGGATCTGCGAGCGGCTGGATCATGCCGATCTCCAGGCGGTTCTCCTGCGTCAGACCTTCGAGGAAATGCTGGCCGACTGGCCGGAATGGTCGTCGATCCTGCGGGTCGACATCCAGGCCGTCTACGACCGCGATCCGGCATGCCTGCGCTTTCTCGATCCGGTCCTCTATTTCAAGGGCTTCCATGCGATCCAGACCCATCGCCTGGCCCATTGGCTGCATCGCCACGGCCGCCGCGACCTTGCGCTCTATCTGCAAAGCCGCTCGTCGAGCGTGTTCCAGACCGACATCAATCCGGCGGCACAGATCGGCAAGGGCATCTTTCTCGATCATGCCACGGGTCTCGTCGTCGGCGAGACGGCGCGGATCGGCGACAATGTCTCGATCCTGCACGGCGTCACCCTTGGCGGCACCGGCAAGGAAGGCGCCGATCGCCATCCGAAGATTTCCGATGGCGTGCTGATTGGAGCGGGCGCAAAGGTGCTCGGCAATATCGTCGTCGGCAAATGCTCGCGCGTGGCCGCAGGCTCGGTGGTGCTGAAGGCCGTGCCGCCATGCTCGACCGTTGCCGGTGTTCCGGCCCGCGTCGTCGGCGAGGCCGGCTGCGCCGAGCCGGCGCGCTCGATGGACCAGCTGCTGCGCGGCGAGGATTGAGGTCGCAGGCATGGCCGGCCGGTCAAAACCGGCCATGCCGGGAAGAAATCCGGTCGCCTCGGGTTTACACCGCCAATTGCGCCGTGCGACAAGGCGCACCGATTTGAACAGCCCGATGGAGACACTGGTGAAGCCCGACGAAATCAAGAAGCTCGACGTCTATTTCAAGCGCATGTTCAACCCGAACATGGTCGTCAAGGCCCGTCCCCGCAAGGACGATTCCGCCGAGGTCTATATCGGGGAAGAGTTCCTGGGCGTGGTCTTCAAGGACGATGAGGACGGCGACCTGTCCTATAATTTCTCGATGGCGATCCTCGACGTCGATCTCTGAACCGCAAGGCTTGAGACTGCGTCTTGTCAAAAGTCTGCGGCGCATCAGCATCGCAGGCTTTTTTTGACAGAAATAATACAACCACGGGTTTATGTGCGTCGCACAAAAAACACTTGACCAAAAGTTAAGCTTTCCTTATATTTGAGGCTCAACTCGCGATAGGGAAGGAGATTTCAAGATGTTCAATTTTGAAGAAGCCAACAAGCAGAGCAAGGAAGTGATGGACACGGCGCTGAAGAATTATTCGGAAGTCGCCAAGGCCTTTCAGGCGATCGCTGCCGAGGCGTCCGAATATTCGAAGAAGTCTTTCCAGGACATGACCTCCTACATGGAGGCCCTGACCGGTGTGAAAAGCATCGAGGCCGCCGTCGAACTGCAGCAGGGCTATGTGAAATCCTCCTATGAGGGCTTCATTGCCGAGGCCACCAAGCTGAGTGAAATGTATTCGGATCTGGCCAAGACCGCCTACAAGCCGGTAGAGACTCAGATGAAGAAGGCCACACCGGCCGCTGCCAAAGTCGCAGCCTGAGGCCCATCCATGCATCCTTGCGGGTGCAAATTCAGTGGTTTTGTCGGAACCGGCCGTTCATCGCGGCCGGTTCTTCTGTTTTTATCATCGCAAATCCCCCGCTTTGCGCCTACATTGGACGAACCGCTGCACAATTTCCGTTGGCACCGGAGAGTGGTGGGCTTAAAATCGGCTCAAATCGAACTACTTAATGACAGACGCGCTTCGGACGCTTTTCGCTGGCGCCCGGGCAAGGAGAACGAACGGAATGATCGCCAAGCCACTTCTCATGCAACAGCAAGGGGATGGGGACAACGCCAGTCGCAGCACCTCGGTGATCACGCGTACCAAGCCTAAGACGAAAAAGCCCAATCTGTATCGCGTGCTACTTCTCAATGACGACTATACGCCGATGGAGTTCGTCATTCACATTCTGGAGCGGTTTTTCCAGAAAGACCTGGAAGCCGCGACACGTATCATGTTGCATGTGCATAATCACGGCGTAGGCGAATGTGGCGTGTTCACCTACGAGGTTGCCGAGACCAAGGTCAGCCAGGTGATGGACTTCGCAAGACAGCACGAGCATCCGCTTCAATGCGTGATGGAAAAGAAATGAGGATCTGACTGTGCCAACATTTTCTCCCAGCCTCGAGAAAGCACTGCATCAGGCACTGACCTACGCCAACGAGCGTCACCATGAATATGCGACGCTCGAGCACCTGTTGCTCGCCTTGATCGATGATGCTGACGCTGCCGCCGTAATGGGGGCGTGTAACGTCAATCTGGACGCCCTGCGCAAGACCGTGACCGACTATGTCGACAACGAGCTTGCCAACCTGATTACCGGCTACGACGAGGATTCCAAGCCGACATCCGGCTTCCAGCGCGTCATCCAGCGCGCGGTGATCCATGTCCAGTCGTCCGGTCGCGAGGAAGTCACCGGTGCCAATGTGCTGGTGGCGATCTTTGCCGAACGGGAAAGCCATGCTGCCTATTTCCTGCAGGAGCAGGAAATGACCCGCTACGACGCGGTCAACTACATCAGCCACGGTATCGGCAAGCGCCCCGGCGCCACCCCCTCCCGGCCGCCGCGCGGTGCGGAGGAAAGCGAGGGCGAGGCCAAGCAGGGCCGCGACCCGGAAGAGGCCGGTCAGAAGAAGCAGCAGGAAGCCCTCAAGGCCTACTGCGTCAATCTGAACGAAAAGGCCAAGGGTGGCCGGATTGACCCGCTGATCGGCCGCAATGACGAAGTCAACCGGACCATTCAGGTCCTGTGCCGCCGCTCGAAGAACAATCCGCTCTATGTCGGTGATCCCGGCGTCGGCAAGACGGCGATCGCCGAAGGTCTGGCCAAGCGGATCGTCGAGGGCAAGGTTCCCGAAGCACTCGCCGACGCGACGATCTTCTCGCTCGACATGGGCACGCTTCTGGCCGGCACCCGCTATCGCGGCGATTTCGAAGAACGGTTGAAGCAGGTCGTCAAGGAGCTCGAGGACTATCCTGGCGCAGTGCTGTTCATCGACGAGATCCACACCGTCATCGGTGCGGGCGCGACGTCGGGCGGTGCGATGGATGCCTCCAACCTTCTGAAGCCGGCTTTGTCTTCGGGTGCGATCCGCTGCATCGGTTCGACGACCTACAAGGAATACCGCCAGTTCTTCGAAAAGGACCGGGCCCTTGTTCGCCGCTTCCAGAAGATCGACGTCAACGAGCCGTCGATCGACGATGCGATCGAGATCATGAAGGGGTTGAAGCCGTATTTCGAGGATTACCACAAGCTGCGTTATACCAATGACGCGATCAAGGCTGCGGTGGAACTCTCGGCCCGCTACATCTCCGACCGCAAGCTGCCGGACAAGGCGATCGACGTGATCGACGAGACCGGGGCGGCCCAGATGCTTCTGCCGCAGTCGCGTCGCCGCAAGCTGATCACCGACAAGGAGATCGAGGTCACGATCGCCACCATGGCGCGGATCCCGCCGAAGACGGTGTCGAAGGACGACGAGCAGGTGCTTGCCAATCTCGAGCAGGAACTGCGCTCGGTCGTCTACGGCCAGGATGCCGCCATCGAGGCGCTCTCGACCGCGATCAAGCTGGCGCGTGCCGGCCTTCGCGAGCCCGACAAGCCGATCGGTGCCTATGTCTTTTCCGGCCCGACAGGCGTCGGCAAGACGGAGGTCACCAAGCAGCTTGCCTCGTCGCTCGGGGTGGAACTGCTGCGCTTCGACATGTCGGAATACATGGAGCGGCACACGGTTTCGCGTCTGCTCGGTGCACCTCCCGGCTATGTCGGCTTCGACCAGGGCGGTCTCTTGACCGATGGCGTCGACCAGCATCCGCATTCGGTGGTCCTGCTCGACGAGATCGAGAAGGCGCATCCCGACATCTTCAACATCCTGTTGCAGGTGATGGACCATGGCTCGCTGACCGACCATAACGGTAAGAAGATCGACTTCCGCAACGTCATCCTGATCATGACGACGAATGCGGGGGCGTCCGAAATGGCACGCGCGGCGATCGGCTTCGGCTCGTCCAAGCGCAGCGGCGAAGACGAAGAGGCGTTGAACCGCCTGTTCACCCCGGAATTCCGCAACCGTCTGGATGCGGTCATTCCCTTCGCACCGCTGCCCACCGACGTCATCAACCAGGTCGTGCAGAAGTTCGTCATGCAGCTGGAGAGCCAGCTGTCGGAACGCAATGTCACCTTCGACCTCAGCGATGCGGCCGTCGAATGGCTGGCGACACGCGGTTACGACGAGAAGATGGGTGCGCGACCGCTGGGCCGCGTGATCCAGGAATATATCAAGAAGCCGCTCGCCAACGAGATCCTGTTCGGCAAGCTCAAAAAGGGCGGCGTCGTCAAGGTCGGCACGAAGAAGGACGACAAGGGCGAGGATATCCTCGACCTGGAAACCGTCTCCGAACTGGCGCCGGTCAAGCCGAAGAACGAGCCTGAGCTCGAAGATGCCAAGGACGACGGCAAGAAGAAGAAGCCCGCCAAGGCGAAGTCCAAGGCCAAATCGGCCGCGAGCGACTCGGCCAAGGCCGATGCGGACGACGCGCCGAAGCGCAAGAGTGCCGTACCGCGGGTGCCGAAGAAATAACGCCTGCGAGCGTACCGAGAGCAAGGGGACCGGGCATTGCCCGGTCCCCTTTTTTGCGCTAGCGCATAGGGCATGTCCGATATCCTCGATGACCGCCCCGCCTCCTATTGGCTCCTTCAGGGGATGCGCGGGTTGTTCTCCATTCCCGCCCTGATCCTGATGTGTTCCTTCGTCGGCTTCGCCGCCTTTGCCTTCGAGGCAGGCCTGACGCGCGGCGAGGCGATGTTCATGACCTTCAGCGTCTGGGCCTTGCCGGCGGCGATGATCCTGACCGGCATGCTGTCGGGCGGCGCGCCGCTGATTGCGATCATCGTCGCCGTCTCGCTGTCGTCGATCCGGATGATGCCGATGGTCGCAGCCCTCGTGCCGGAAATCCGCACGAAAAAGACCTCCGTCCTGATCCTGCTTCTCTGCTCCCACGTGGTCGCCATCACCGCCTGGGTGTTCGCCATGCAGACGGTGAAGTCGGTGCCGCGCGAGCACCGCGTCATCTATTTTCTTGGCTTCGGCTACACTCTGACGGCGGTCAACACGCTGATCGTCGGCATCTGCTACGGCCTGGTGGCCGGCTTCCCGCCGCTGGTGGCCGGAGCGCTGTTCTTCCTGACGCCGGTCTATTTCATCGCCTCCATCTGGCTCACGTCGAAACAGGCGGTGGTGCGGCTTGCCTATGTCATCGGCCTGGTGTCCGGCCCGACGCTGGCGCTCCTGCTGCCCGGCTGGGATATCCTGATTGCCGGCATCGGCGGCGGCACGCTTGCCTATCTGATCGATCGCGGCTGGCGCAGCCGCAGGGCTGTCGCGGAGGGTGGCAAGGCATGATCGAGAACTGGTGGGTCTATATCGTCATCATCCTCGGCGGGTGGCTGGCGACCGATGTCTGGCGCTGGCTGGGGGTGATTGCCGGGAGCCGGCTGAATGAAGAGTCCGAAGCGCTGAGATGGGTCCGCGCGGTTGCCACCTCGCTGGTCATGGCCGTCACCGCCAAGCTCGTCGTACTGCCGACCGGCACGCTCGCCGATGCACCGCTCTGGCTGAGGATCGGTGCCGCAGCCCTCGGCTTCTGCGCCTTCCTCGCCAGCGGACAGAAGGTCTTCGTCGGCGTCCTCGTCTCCGTCGGGCTGTTGGTGGGCGGCCTGCTGGCGCTCGGTTGGAGCCTCTGAGGCGCGGGCCTCTTCGCGGCGTCCGCTCTGTTCCCATGATACCGCGCCCGCTTCACAGATACGGTTTCGCCCCCCGTCGGCCATGAGCCAACTCGGCATCCGCGATCACTGGTGATTGGCAGAGCCGCCCTCGTGTGTTGGCGCTCTCGTTTGTCCTCGCGACCGCGATGACGCCGGCGCCACCGGGCCGCGAGTTGGCGATGCGGTGAGGACGGCCGGTTTCTCAGATCTATCGTTTCCAATGACATCTCGACGATCAAGGGCTGGTGTCCGTACCAATCAGGGCGCCGCCTACCGGCAGTCCCAACGTCAGAAAAGCGAACAATCAGGACTGTTTCGAACCTTTTCCCTCTGCCTTGGCACACAGAAGCATGGGTATTTCATCATGGAGGCATACGATGCCGGATGACTTGAATTGGCAGCGAGCGGGGCAAGGTATCGGACCCGGGGACACCGTCCTCCGCGGCGCGCCGTGTGCAGCGTCCGGCTCCACCGCCGTCCGACCGCCGCAGGCTACGCGCCGGCTGCAGGACGAAATTGATGAGTCGATGGATGGCATTGTCCATGCCTTGTCGCGGGGCGCCGATATCCTCGCAGCCGCCAGGGCGGACGAGCTGGCTGCCTATTTGCGGGCAAGGCACATCCAGGTGACCGGCACGCAGATCCTGAAATCGGCCGCCCTGCGTCTTCCTGATGTCATCGATTTCAGGTCGACGGCCCGTCCGTCCGGCGGACAACGGCCGCCAAATTGACAGGACCGTCGACCGCCGTGATCGTGTCGGCGTCTCAGAGCACCGCCTTGATGCGCTCCGCCTGTTCCTTCAGCATCTCGACATCGGCCATGCCGCCGGCATGCGGCTTCAGGGGGACGCCGTCCATGCGCGGCACGACGTGGAAATGCAGGTGGAAGACGGTCTGGCCGGCCGCCGGTTCGTTGAACTGGGCGACATAGACGCCGTCGGCGGCAAACGCTGTCTTGGCGGCCTTGGCCAGCATCTGCACCACGGCGATCAGCTTGCCGAGCACGGCGGGGTCGGCGTCGAGAAGGTTGCGGGCGCGCGATTTCGGAATCACCAGCAGATGGCCCGGCGCCTGCGGCATTACATCCATGAAGGCCAGCGTGTCCTCGTCCTCGTAGAGTTTGACCGAGGGAATTTCGCCGGCGATGATCTTGGCGAAGATATTGTCGGGTTCATAAGCGGCGGTCATCGGGAATCTCCTCGGCTGTTTGGCAGCTAGTTAAAGGGTCACGGCCGTCCGGGGCAAGCCTTTGAGCCGGCCCGGCTATTCGTCCGGCTCGACGCAACGCTGCTGCAATTCCCCGCGGCGGAACGGGCTGTGCTCCTGCAGATATTCGCCGGTATGGGCGACGTCCTCCCGCTCGTGATCGAGATAGTCCGATATCGCCTGCCGCAGGCCCGGATGCGGAATGTAGTGGGCGGAATGGGTGGTAACCGGCAGATAGCCCCGCGCCAGCTTGTGCTCGCCCTGCGCGCCCGCCTCCACGGTCTTCATCTTGTGGGCGAGGGCAAAATCGATCGCCTGGTGATAACAGACCTCGAAATGCAGGAAGGGGTGATCCTCGATACATCCCCAGTGGCGCCCATAAAGCGTGTCCGAACCGATGAAATTGATCGCGCCCGCGACATAGCGACCCTCGCGCTTGGCCATGACCAGCAATATGTCGTCCGGCATGCGTTCGCCGATCAGCGAATAGAAGTTCCGCGTCAGATAGGGCTTGCCCCATTTGCGGCCGCCCGTGTCGGCATAGAAGGCATAGAACTGGTCCCACACGTTCTCTGTCAGGTCGCGGCCGGTCAGCCAGTCGATCGTGATCCCGCCTTCCAGCGCCGCCCGTCTTTCCTTGCGCAGGTTCTTGCGCTTGGACGACGAGAGTTCCGCCAGGAACGCCTCGTGATCGGCATAGCCCTTGTTGATGAAATGGAACTGCTGGTCGGTGCGGTGCAGATAGCCGGCGCTTTCGAAGGCGGTCAGCTCGTCTTCCGGCAGGAAGGTGACATGGGCGGAGGATGCGCCGAGGCGCTGGGTGACTTCCGCCAGGCTCTCGGCGAGCACAGCCTGGGCGCTCAACGCCTCGACCCCGCGGCCGGTCAGCAGGCGCGGTCCTGTCGCCGGGGTGAACGGCACCGAACACTGCAGCTTCGGATAATAGCGCCCGCCGGCCCGCTCGAAGGCATCGGCCCAGCCCCAGTCGAAGACATATTCGCCGCGGCTGTGGTTTTTCAGATAGCAGGGCATGGCGCCGATCAGCGGTCCGCCTTCGGTTTCCATCAGCAGATGATGGCCCAGCCAGCCGGTTTCGCGCGTGGCGGAGCCGGACTGTTCGAGCGAGGAAAGGAAGGCGTGGCTGAGAAACGGATTATAGGTCTCGCCGTCGCGCCGGACGGTGCCGGTGAGCCGCCCCCAGTCCTCGGGCGCGATCTCGTCGAAGGATCCTGCGATCCTGATGGTGACGTTTTGCGTCATGCGGTCGCTGTCTGCTGTTTCCTGGAGCATCGGGCCGGAAGTCGGAACGGCCGTTCCGCAAGGCCCGATGCCGGGTTTGAAAGAGCTGGAGCGTTCCCTATGCGTCCGATCGGGCGCCGGTTGCTCCAGGGTCGAAGCCTTCGAAGGTCATCTGATCAGCATGCATATAGGTCCGCTCGCGCATCATTTCATCCCTGACCGTCCAGGTAATGACCGGTAGCCCGCGCGCGCGCTGGGCGGCGATGAAGCTGTTGGGCAGATGCGCCACGGCATAGGAGATGAAGTCCAGGCCATAGGCCATGGCCTCGTCGTGGATGAAGAAGTCTTCCGGCTTGGCGCCTTCCGCCGTCAGTCCGACGGGGTAGGGGCATTTGGCCTCCTTCAGCGCCTTCAGCAGGTGATGATCGAAACTCATCAGCGCGACGGGGCCCTTGTAGCCTTCGAGCACTTCCAGCACGTCGTCGGCAAAGCCGTCATCGTCCTCGGCCTTGGCGCCCTTCAGTTCGATCACCAGCGGCACCTGGCCCTTTACCCGGTCAAACAGCTGTTTCAGCGTCGGAATCTTTTCCTTCGTCCCGCCGATGGAGAGAGCCTGCAGTTCGACGGCGGTGCGCTCGCGCACCTCGCCATTGATGCCGCAAAGCCGCTTCAGGTCGCCGTCATGAAAGACCATCGGCACGCTGTCGGCCGACAGCTGGATATCGCATTCGATGGCAAAGCCCGCCTCGATGGCGCGGGTTGCCGCCGCCAGGGTGTTTTCCCAGACGGCCTTGTTCATGTCGTGAAGCCCGCGATGGGCGATCGGCTGCTCGGTGAGAAAGGCCAGTGGCGCCATCAGGCGATCTCGATGATGGCGTCGATCTCGACGGCGGCGTTCATCGGCAGCGCGGCCATGCCGACGGCGGCGCGGGCGTGGCGGCCGGCATCGCCCAGGATGTCGGCGATCAGGTTGGAGGCGCCGTTGATGACGAGATGCTGGTCGGTGAAGCCGGCGCCGGAAGCGACGAAGCCGTTGAGCTTGATGATCCGCACGATGCGCGACAAGTCGCCGCCGAGCGCCGCCTTTGCCTGCGCCAGGATGTTGATGGCGCAGAGTTCGGCCGCGCGCTGCGCGTCTTCAAGCGCCACTTCGGTGCCCACCAGCCCGGTCACCCCAACTTTGCCGTTTTCCATCGGCAATTGTCCGGAGAGATAGAGCAGGTTGCCGCTGATGACATAAGGAACATAGTTTGCGGCAGGGGCGGCCGCTGCGGGCAGGGCGATGCCCTTGGCCTCGAGGCGGCTTTCGATGGTCTGTGACATTTTAATTACCCGGTTTTGTTGTAAAGTGGCCCGGAATCCTGCATTCAAGGGGCAAGGGGCCGTGAGAGAAACGCACGGGATTCTCATATCGCATCTGTGGCGAGTCCGACAGGAGGAATTGCATGAAACGCGCGACGACGGCGATTGCGTTGAGCGTGGGCGCTCTGTCACTTTGCATCGGCACGGACGGCGCACGCGCCGGCGTCGGTGAGGGCCTGATCGGCCACCGGGCGGTCTATGACGTTGCCCTTCAGGATGCCTCCGACCGCTCCGGCATCGAAGGGCTGGAAGGCCGGCTGGTCTACCAATTCAGCGGCACCGCCTGCTCGGGCTACACCACCAATTTCCGCTTCGTGAACCGGATCGACACCGGCGACGATGTGCGCATCACCGACCAGCAGAGCGTGATGTACGAGGACGTGAAGAGCGGCCGCTTCGAATTCGAGACCAAGTCCTTCACCGACCAGCGTCTCGACAAGGGCGTCAGCGGCGCGGCGCAGGAAGACGACAAGGGCATCAAGATCAATCTGACGAAGCCCGACCAGCGCATGGTCGAGATTGCCGACAGCCGGTTTCCGGCCGCCCACATGATCGAGATCATCAAGCATGCCGAGCGCCACCAGCACATTTTCGAAACCCGGATCTTTGACGGCTCGGAAGACGGCGATATCGGCTATCTGACGACCGTCGTCGTCGGCGACCAGGAAAAGCCGAAAAAGCCGGATGCGGAAACCAGGGCGATGGGGAAGGATCTTGCCTCGATGCCCTATTGGCCTGTGTCCATCGCCTATTACGATGACAAGAACCCGGGCGACCAGCTGCCGGTCTATACCCAGACCTTCAAGCTTTACGAGAACGGCATCACCCGGGATCTGACGCTCGACTATGGCGACTTCGTGCTGAAGGCACGGCTGAAGACGCTGGATGTTCTCGACGACGGCGCCTGCCACTGACGCCTGACCGCTGCCGGGCGGCTTGTCCCGTCTTTTGTCACAAATTCCTTGCTTTCCCGTCCCGGGACCTATATGGGCACCTCCATTCCACACGCGTGGCTTGGGATTGACCGGGAGAAATCCGGTCCGTTCCGCCGGTGGCATCGAAGATGCTGTTTGCTGCGCGGGGGTTAAACCGGAAAAAGGAGAACAGGCATGGCATTGCCCGATTTTACCATGCGCCAGCTGCTGGAAGCAGGCGTACACTTTGGTCACCAGACGCACCGCTGGAACCCGAAGATGAAACCTTACATCTTTGGTGACCGCAGCAACGTCCACATCATCGACCTCGCTCAGACCGTCCCGATGCTTTCGAAGGCCCTTCAGGTCGTTTCCGACACGGTAGCCCGTGGCGGTCGCGTTCTGTTCGTCGGCACCAAGCGTCAGGCATCCGAGCAGATCGCCGATGCTGCCAAGCGTTCGGCCCAGTATTACGTCAACTCCCGCTGGCTCGGCGGCATGATGACCAACTGGAAGACCATCTCGAACTCGATCGCGCGTCTGCGCAAGCTCGACGAGATCCTGAACTCGGAAGCGCAGGGCTTCACCAAGAAGGAGCGTCTGACCCTCGACCGCGAACGCGAGAAGCTTGAAAAGGCCCTCGGCGGTATCCGCGACATGGGCGGCACTCCGGACCTGATGTTCATCATCGACACCAACAAGGAAAAGATCGCGATCGACGAAGCCAAGCGCCTCGGCATCCCGGTCGTCGCGATCATCGACTCGAACTGCGATCCGGACCAGATCGACTATGCGATCCCGGGCAATGACGACGCATCGCGCGCCATCGCCTTCTACTGCGACCTGATCGCACGCGCTGCCATCGACGGCATCGCGCGCCAGCAGGGCGCATCCGGTCGCGATCTCGGTGCTTCGGACGAAGCGCTGATCGAGCCGGCTCTGGAAGAAGAAGCAAGCGCCAGCGCCTGAGGCGTCGGCCATCGAGGCGGGGCCGTTCAGGCGGCCCCGGCTTCGGTCAGGACCTGGCCGCCACACCCTTTGACAAAAGGATGCTTGGGCGGCCTGTTCCTTTGAGGCGTGGCGATCGCCGGATCCGTCCGGCCTGTTGCGCCTTCGGGGACATTTTGACGTGATGGGAGTTTCATCACGACGTCATATTCAAGGGTACATTTCGTGCCTATGCGCGCCGATCGCGGCCGACTGAGCTGCATCTGCGCCGAGCGAAACGATCAAGAGGCAAACAATGGCTGAAATCACTGCTGCACTGGTGAAGGAACTGCGCGAAAAGAGCGGCGCAGGCATGATGGACTGCAAGAAGGCGCTCACCGAGAACAACGGTGACATGGAAGCCGCCATCGACTGGCTGCGCGCCAAGGGCATCGCCAAGGCCGACAAGAAGTCGGGCCGCACGGCCGCCGAAGGTCTGATCGGTGTGGCCAGCGCCGGCACGGCGGCTGTCGTCGTCGAAGTCAACTCGGAAACCGACTTCGTGGCCCGCAACGATGCCTTCCAGGACATGGTCCGCGGCTTTGCCCAGGTCGCCCTGGAAACCGACGGTTCGGTCGAGGCTGTTGCGGCTGCAACCTATCCGGCAACCGGCAAGTCGGTCGCCGACTCGATCAAGGACGCGATCGGCACGATCGGCGAGAACATGAGCCTTCGCCGCGCAGCCCGCCTCGAGGTCGAAGAGGGCGTCGTCGCCACCTACGTCCACAATGCGGTTGCCGACGGTCTCGGCAAGCTCGGCGTTCTCGTGGCGCTGAAGTCGACCGGCGACAAGGAAAAGCTGACGCAGATCGGTCGCCAGATCGCCATGCATGTTGCCGCCACCAACCCGCTCGCCATCCGCGCGGAAGAAGTCGATGCCGCCGTCGCCGAGCGCGAGCGCAACGTCTTCATCGAGCAGTCGCGGGAGTCCGGCAAGCCGGAAGCGATCATCGAGAAGATGGTCGAAGGCCGCATGCGCAAGTTCTTCGAGGAAGTCGCGCTTCTGTCGCAGGCCTTCGTCATCAACCCCGACCTGACGGTCGGTGCTGCGCTGAAGGAAGCCGAAAAGGAGGTCGGCGCGCCGATCGAACTGACCGGCATGGCCCGTCTGCTGCTCGGCGAAGGCGTCGAGAAGGAAGAAAGCGACTTCGCAGCCGAAGTGGCGGCTGCTGCCAAGGGTTGATTCCTGTCGAAGGGATCGCCCTCGTTAGGGAAAACTCAGGGCATCGCGTGACAACGCGATGCCCTTCGTGTATCCGGCTGTGAGTTCATTTTGAGGAGCCGACATGACGTCAAAACCGCTCTATAAACGGGTTCTTCTGAAGGCCTCCGGCGAGGCACTGATGGGCAGTCAGGGCTTCGGCATCGACGTGGCCGTGGCCGACCGGATTGCTTCTGACATTGCCAATGCACGCCAGATGGGCGTCGAGGTCGGCGTTGTCGTCGGCGGCGGCAACATTTTCCGTGGCGTGGCCGTGGCCTCCAAGGGCGGCGACCGGGTAACAGGCGACCACATGGGCATGCTCGGCACGGTGATCAATGCGCTGGCGCTGGCGACCTCGCTGCGCAAGCTCGATGTCGAGACCGTCGTCCTCTCGGCGATCGCCATGCCCGAGATCTGCGAAAGCTTCACCCAGCGTCGTGCCCAGCACCATCTGGCGCAGGGGCGCGTCGTGATCTTCGCCGGCGGCACCGGCAATCCCTATTTCACCACCGACTCCGCCGCCGCCCTGCGCGCGGCCGAAATGAATGCCGAGGCGATCTTCAAGGGCACCCAGGTGGACGGCATCTATTCCGCCGATCCGAAAAAGGTGCCGGACGCCACCCGCTTCGATCAGCTGACCCATAGCGAAGTCCTGGAAAAGGGCCTGGCGGTGATGGATGTGGCGGCCGTGGCCCTGGCCCGCGAAAACGCGATTCCGATCATCGTCTTCTCGATCCACGAGACGGGCGGCTTTTGCGATATCCTGGCAGGCGGTGGCCGCAAGACCATCGTCTCCGACACTTGACTTGAACGAGGCATCCCGCGCGCAATGATGATGCGAGGCGATGCCGGGGAAGAACGGGAGTTACCGACAATGACTGAAGGCATTGACCTGAATGACATCAAGCGCCGCATGGACGGTGCGATCAACGCGTTCCAGAGCGACATCGCGTCGCTGCGCACCGGGCGCGCCTCGGCCAACATTCTCGATCCGGTGACGGTCGAGGCCTATGGATCGCGCGTGCCTTTGAACCAGGTGGCCAATATTACGGTCCCTGAGCCGCGCATGCTCGGCGTCTCGATCTGGGACAAGTCGATGGTCGGCGCCGTCGACCGCGCCATCCGCGAGAGCAATCTCGGCCTCAATCCGATCATGGATGGGCAGAACCTGCGCATCCCGTTGCCGGAACTCAACGAAGAGCGCCGCAAGTCGCTGGTCAAGGTCGCCCATGACTATGCCGAAAAGAGCAAGGTCGCGATTCGTCACGTGCGCCGGGACGGCATGGACGGTCTGAAGAAGTCCGAAAAGGACGGCGTGATCGGCCAGGACGAGAGTCGCGCGCTTTCCGAAAAGGTGCAAAAGATGACCGACGACACGATTTCCGACGTTGATCGCTTGCTCGTCGAAAAGGAAAAGGAAATCATGCAGGTCTAATTGCCTGCGACTGTGCTGAAATCTCGTCTTAGCGGAAAGCCTATGTCGACACACGACCATCGTCAGCCGCCGGAGCATGTGGCCATCATCATGGACGGCAACGGCCGTTGGGCGAGTGCGCGCGGCCTGCCGCGCACGGTCGGGCATCGTCAGGGCGTCGAAGCCGTGCGGGAATGCGTGCGCTGCGCCGGCGAGGTCGGTATCCGCTATCTGACGCTGTTTGCCTTCTCCTCGGAGAACTGGCGCCGCCCGGAAGCGGAGATCTCCGATCTGTTCGGCCTGCTGCGCGCCTTTATCCGCCGCGACCTGGCCGAACTGCATCGGGCCAATGTCCGCGTTCGGGTCATCGGCGACCGCCACAACCTCAAGAGCGACATCCTGCCGCTTCTGGTCGAGGCGGAAGAGACGACCCGCGCCAATACCGGGCTGACGCTTGTGATCGCCTTCAACTACGGCTCGCGCGACGAGATCGCGCGCGCCGCAGCGGCGCTGGCGGCCGACGTGGCCGCCGGCCGGCTGTCGGCCGACGCGGTGACGGCCGATGCGATTGCCGGGCGGCTCGACACGGTCGGCATGCCGGATCCCGATCTCATCATCCGCACCAGCGGTGAGGAACGCCTCTCCAACTTCCTGCTCTGGCAGGCGGCTTATTCCGAATTGATGTTCGTGCCGGAGTTCTGGCCGGATTTCAGCCGGGAAACCTTTCTCGGCGCTCTGGAGCGCTACTATGCGCGCGAACGCCGCTTCGGCGGGTTGACGGCGGAGCCGGCCATTGCGGTCAGGTCCTGAGGTTTGATGTCAGAAGAACTCAGACTGCGCATCCTTTCTTCCATCGTCCTGATTCCCCTGGTGCTCGGCGCGACCTGGCTCGGCGACATTGCCTTCCGGGCGATCTCCGCCCTGATCGGCCTGCTGATCTATTATGAATGGTCGACGATCACCGGCCTGGCCGACAAGTCGCTGCGCGGCAATGCCTGGGGCTGGCTGTCGATCGTCGTCGTCTGCCTGAATTTGCTGTTCGGTTCGCCGGACATGACGCTGCCGCTGCTGTCGGGCTTTGTCGTGACCGTGCTGATCCTCGCCATTCTCGGGCGGGTCTGCGGCTGGCTGCCGGGCGGTATTGCCTATGCCGGCCTGTCGGCCGTGTCCCTTGCCGCGATCCGGGGCGATGATGCCGTCGGCTTCAGCGCCATGATCTTCGTCTTCGTTATCGTCTGGGCCACCGACATTCTGGCCTATTTCGTCGGCCGGGCGATCGGCGGCCCCAAGCTCGCGCCGCGCATCTCGCCCGGCAAGACCTGGTCGGGCGCAATCGGCGGCACGATTGCCGGCGTGATCGGCGGTCTGCTGGTGGCCCTGACGATCTTCCAGACGGTCAGCGTCTGGAACGTCGCGGTCGCCCTGCTGCTGTCGGTCTCCAGCCAGATTGGCGACCTGTTCGAATCCTTCATCAAGCGCCGGTTCGGGGTGAAAGATTCCAGTCGCCTCATTCCGGGCCATGGCGGCGTCATGGATCGGGTGGACGGACTTGTTTTCGCCTGTTTTGCAGCCTTCTTCTTGGCGATTATCTATGCGGCGATCGATGCACGCTCGGTTGACACGCTTGGCAGCTTCCTGTTCGGTCTCTGAGAGCCGATACGCGAGCGAAAGGTTGAAGCTAAAATGCAGTTCATCATGTCGATCGGCCATCTGCTTGTCGGATACATCGTTCCGTTCGTGCTGGTCCTGACGCTGCTCGTCTTCGTTCACGAAATGGGCCACTATCTCGTCGGCCGCTGGTCGGGCATCCGCATTCTGGCCTTTTCGGTCGGCTTCGGGCCGGAGCTGATCGGCCGGACGGATGCCAAGGGCACGCGCTGGAAGATCTGTGCCATTCCGCTTGGCGGCTATGTCCGCTTCTTCGGCGATGCCGATGCGGCGAGCAAGCCGGAACAGGATGAGCTCGAGGCGATGAGCGATGAGGACCGCGCCCAGACGCTGGCAGGTGCCGCGCTGTGGAAGAGGGCGGCCACCGTTGCGGCCGGCCCGATCGCCAATTTCCTGCTGGCGATCCTGATCTTCGCGGTGCTGCTTGGCGTGTACGGCAAGCCGATTGCCGATCCCGTCGTCGCCGAAGTCAAGCCGGAGAGTGCCGCAGCCGTTGCCGGCGTGCGTGCGGGCGACCGGCTGCTGTCGCTGGACGGCGAGAAGGTCGCCACCTTCGACGACGTCCGCCGCTATGTGAGCATGCGCCCCGAGGTCCCGATCGCCGTGTCGCTGGAACGCGGCGGCGAGGTCGTCGATCTTCAGATGACGCCGCGGCGCACCGAGATCACCGACCAGTTCGGCAACAAGATGGAAGTCGGCCTGATCGGAATCGTCACGAATCAGGAAAGCGGCAATTTCCGGATCGAGAATCTCGGGCCCGGTCAGGCCCTCGCGGAGGGTGTTCGGGAGACCTGGCACGTGGTTGCCGGGACGTTCGATTACCTGTCCAACCTGTTCAGGGGCCGGATGAATGCCGATCAGCTGGGCGGACCGGTGCGTGTTGCACAGGCATCCGGTCAAATGGCATCCCTGGGCGTTGCAGCCGTGCTACAGCTTGCGGCAGTACTTTCGGTATCGATCGGTCTTTTGAACCTGATGCCGGTCCCGGTCCTCGACGGTGGTCATCTGGTGCTTTATGCATTGGAGGCGGTCCGTGGGAAACCGGTGGGACCGGGGGTCCAGGAAATTGCATTTCGCATCGGTCTCGCGATGATTTTGTCGCTGATGGTGTTTGCGACATGGAACGACATAAGCAGGTTAATCGGCTGACCCGGCTTGCGGGTCGCAGGAAGGATTTGTTTACGATGTTTCAAACTGATAGTGGCGTATGTGACACGCTTGGAAATGAAGTAAACAGAATTTAACGCTCCTGCTTGCTTGTAGGGAAAAACCGGTTAAAAAACACACGAGCCGGAGTCGGGGCATAGGGCTGCGGGAAACGGAAAAGGTTAAAGTAATACGATGAAAGCTGGTTCAAGATTTTTGAACGCGGTCTCGGCGGTAGCGCTGTCTGCAGGTGTCCTTTCGACAGGCGCAAGCGTAGTCCTGATGGCTTCCACCGTGTCGGCCCAGGCGGCCGTTATCAGACACGTTGAGGTCCGCGGCGCCGAACGCACCGGTCCCGATGCTGTCCGGTCCAACATCACCATCCGCCCCGGTGAGAGTTTTTCCAATACCGACATCGACGATTCGGTGAAGAAGCTGTACGCCACGGGCTTCTTCTCCAATGTCCGCATCTCGGTTTCCGGTAGCACACTGGTCGTCACGGTCTCGGAAAACGAGCTGGTCAACCAGGTCGTGTTCAACGGCAACCGCAAGATCAAGGACGAAAAGCTGGCAGCCGTCGTTCAGACGCAGCCGCTCGGCCCCTACAGCGACAGCCTGATCAAGTCCGACATCGAGCGCATTCGCGAAGCCTACAGCGCCATCGGCCGCAGCGACGTGGAAATCACGACGCAGACCGTTCAGGTCGCTCCCGGCCGCGTCAACCTCGCTTTCGTCATCAACGAGGGCGACCGCACCAAGATCCAGTCGATCAATTTCGTCGGCAACCATGCCTACAGCGATGGCCGCCTTGCAGCCGTTCTGACGACGAAGGAATCGAGCATCCTGTCCTTCATCACCCGCAAGGACGTCTACAATTCCGACAAGCTGCGTTCCGACGAAGAGGCGCTGAGCAAGTTCTACTACGACCACGGCTATGCCGACTTCCGCGTCGTGTCGACCGATGCGCAGCTGGACGAGACCTCGAACCAGTACACCATCACCATCACGGTCGATGAAGGTGAAAAATACCGCTTCGGCAACATTGCCGTCGAGTCAACGGTTCCGGGCGTGGATGGTTCCAGCCTGCAGGGTCTGGTCAAGGCCGGGCAGGGTGATACCTACAGCGCCACCAAGGTTCAGAAGTCGATGGAAGCCATTGCCGACCGCGTGTCGTCTGCCGGCTATCCGTTTGCCCGCGTCGTTCCGCGCGGCGACCGCGACTTCTCCAACAACACGATCGGTGTGACCTATCTGGTCGACCAGGGCGAGCGTGCCTATGTCGAGCGCATCGAAGTGCGCGGCAACACCCGTACCCGCGACTATGTCATTCGCCGCGAATTCGACATCGCCGAAGGGGACGCGTTCAACCAGACCGCCATCACCAAGGCGAAGCGTCGTCTCGAGGCCCTCGGTTACTTCACCAAGGTCAATATCTCGACCCGTCCGGGCAGCGCGTCCGACCGCGTCGTCATCGTCGTCGATGTCGAGGACCAGCCGACCGGTTCGTTCGGTATCGGCGCCGGTTACTCGGTGGGTGACGGTCCGGTGATCGAAGCCTCTGTCGAAGAGAAGAACTTCCTTGGCCGCGGCCAGTTCATCCGTGTCGCCGTGGGTGGCGGTCTCGATGACAACCGCTCCTATAACCTGAACTTCACCGAGCCCTATTTCCTCGGGTATCGTCTGGCCGCCGGCTTCGATCTGTTCAAGAACACGACCAGCAGCTACGACAACTATGATTACGCCGAGCAGGGTGTGACCTTGCGCGTGACCGCGCCGATCACCGACGATCTGGCGACCACGTTCAAATACACCTACAAGGAAATCGACTACGACAGCGACGGCAGCGACTACCTTGATTTGTCGGCGCCGTATCAGGATCTGGTCGATGCAAGCCCGCTCAGCCAGTCGATCATCTCCAACACGATCACCTACAACACGGTGGATGACCGCCTGAACCCGCATGACGGCATCTACGGCACCGTCACCAACGAGTTTGCAGGTCTTGGTGGGGATTCCGAATACTACAAGATCTACGGCAAGTTCCGCTATTTCCACACGCTTTCCGACGAGATGGACCTGGTCGGTTCGGTCGCCGTCGGCGGTGGTTATGTGGCGCCGACCGGCGATCACCTGAACGTCTTCGACCAGTTCCAGATCGGCGGCAAGGAAATCCGCGGCTTCGAAAGCCAGGGTATCGGTCCGCGCCTGGACGGCGATGCGCTCGGCGGCACGACCTACTTCACCGCTTCGGCTGAAGCCAACATGCCGATGCCGTTCGTTCCGCAGGACTTCAACATGCGGCTTGCCGCCTTTGCGGATGCCGGCACGCTCTACGGCAACAAGGTCGACAACAGCGCCGGCGCCCTTGGCACCGACATGGAAATGCGTGCCTCCGTCGGTGCAGGCGTCATCTGGCTTTCGCCGTTCGGGCCTCTGCGCTTCGACTATGCCGTGCCTGTCATGAAGGAAGACTACGACAAGACGCAGAACTTCCGCTTCTCGATGGCCGGCCAGTTCTAATCTCTCGGCGGCCATTGGCCGCCGACCGACGATGTTCAAAGGCAATACGCTCGATGGAGCATGATCACTTTTTTCCGCCCCAGGACGGCATCAGTCTTGGGGCGTTGGCGTCCCGCATAGGCGCTGAGCTTGTCGATCCGACGAAGTCAGACATTGCAATCACCTCTCTTGCGCCGGTCTACCGCGCCAGGGAAGGGGATATCTGCTACATGCTGACCCGCCGCAATCGCGGTGAGCTCGAGACATGCCATGCCTCGGCGATCATCTGCCCGCCGGAGCTGCGCTCCCTGATCCCGGACCACATTCCGATGCTGGTCAGTGCGCAGGCCCATGCGGCCTTTGCCATTGCCGGTTCGATCCTGTTTCCCGATGCCATGCGTCCGCGCACGTCGGCGGTGGTGCCCGAGGGTATTCACCCGACGGCTTTCGTCGATCCGACGGCAAGGCTCGAAGCCGGGGTTATCGTCGATCCCAATGCGGTGATCGGCGCGGATGTCGAAATCGGCACCGGCAGCCGCATAGGCGCCGGCAGCGTCATCGGACGCGGTGTCCGAATCGGCCGCAATACGACGATTGCCACCGGCTGCTCGATCCAGTCGGCCCTGATCGGCGACGCGGTCATCATCTTCGACGGTGCACGTATCGGGCAGGACGGCTTCGGCTATGCGCCCGGCCCGCGCGGCATGCTGAAGATCGTTCAGGTCGGCCGGGTAATCATCCAGGACAGGGTCGAGATCGGCGCCAATTCGACGATCGACCGCGGCACCATGGACGACACGGTGATCGGCGAAGGAACGAAAATCGACAATCTGGTGCAGATCGCCCACAACGTCCGCATCGGCCGCCATTGCGGCATCGTCGCCCAGGTCGGCATTGCCGGCAGCACGGTGATCGGCGACGGTGTGATGATCGGCGGCGCATCGGGCATCAACGGACACATCACCATTGCCGATGGCGCGCAGGTCGCCGCCATGAGCGGTGTGATGGCAAGTCTGGGACCGGGCGAAAAGGTCGCGGGCGTACCGGCGCGACCGATCAAGGATTTTCTGCGCGATGTCGCCCATCTGATCGGACAGGCGGACAAGGCGAAGGCCAAGGGGAAAAAGGAATGAGCGAACAGGAAAAGGCAAGCCTGGGAACGGCGGACATCATGGAGATCATGCGGCTTCTGCCGCATCGCTATCCTTTCCTGCTGGTGGACAGGATCGTGGAGATCGACGGAGACGATTCCGCCATCGGGATCAAGAATGTCACGGCCAACGAGCCGCATTTTACCGGTCATTTTCCCGACAAGCCGATCATGCCGGGCGTCCTGCTGATCGAAGGCATGGCCCAGACGGCGGGCGCCATCTGCGCCCGCAAGCAGGGGGCTGCCGGCGACCTCGTCTATTTCATGACGATCGACAATGCCCGCTTCCGCAAGCCGGTACTGCCGGGTGACCGGGTGGAATACCATGTCGTCAAGCACAAGCAGCGCGGCAATATCTGGAAATTCCACTGTGACGCCAAGGTCGATGGCGTGCTGGTCGCCGAGGCCGATATCGGTGCGATGATCGCTCCAAGGGACAAGTGACATTATGAGTTCGATTGCCCCCAGCGCCCGCATCCACGCGCATGCCGTCATCGAAGACGGTGCCGTTATCGGTGAAAACGTCACGATCGGCCCGTTCTGCCATGTCGGCCCGAAGGTGGTATTGGGCGAAGGCGTCGAACTGATCTCCAATGCGGTGGTGTCCGGCCGGACCGATATCGGTCGCGGCTGCCGGATTTTCCCGGGCGCCGTGATCGGCGGCATCCCGCAGGCGATCGATTATCACGGCGAGGAAACCACGCTGTCGGTCGGCGACAACTGCACGATCCGCGAGGGCGTGACGATGAATTGCGGCACCGTCCATGGCGGCGGCAAGACGGTGGTCGGCAACGACAATCTGTTTCTCGCCAATTCGCATGTCGCGCATGATTGCCAGCTCGGCAGCAACATCATCCTGTCGAACAATGTCATGCTCGCAGGTCACGTGACGATCGAGGACCGCGCCATTCTCGGCGGCGGCTCGGCCGTACACCAGTTCACCCGGGTCGGCCGGCAGGCCTTTGTCGGCGGCCTGGCGGCGGTCAATTACGACGTCATCCCCTATGGCATGCTGAACGGCAATCCCGGCGTGCTCGGCGGCCTCAATGTCGTCGGCATGACGCGGGCAGGGCTTGACCGGGCCACCATCCATCGGGTGCGCAAGGCGTTCAAGGCGATCTTTGCCGAAGACGGTACCGCACGCAGCAATGCGGCCGCCATCCGTGATGATTTTGCCGACTGCAAGGAAGTCATGGAGATCCTCGACTTCATCGCCGTCGACAGCGACCGGCCCCTGTCTTCGCCTTATCGCGGCAAGGCCTGAGCCATGCCCGAAGCGGCCGCGGCATCCTCGGGCCGGTTGGCGATCATCGCCGGCGAGGGGCGGCTGCCGCATTACGTTGCGCAGGCGGCGCGCGACAGCGGCGAAAATCCGCTGATTCTCACCTTGAAGAACGAGGCGGGCGGCGACTGGTCCGGTTTCGACGCCGCGACCATCGGCGTCGGCGACATGGCGGGTCTTGCCCGGCTGATCAAGCGCCACGGCATTGGCCGGGTGGTGATGTCGGGCGGGGTCAAGCGGCGTCCGGATTTCAAGGACATTCACGTCAATCTGAAGACGATCGCCAAGCTGCCCTCGACCATCCGCACGCTGCTGTCGGGGGGCGACGACGCCGTCCTGAAAATGGTGATCTCGCTGATCGAGGCGCAGGGATGCCAGGTGGTGGGCGCGCAGGACATTGCGCCCAATCTCCTGGCGAATCTCGGGCCGGTCGGCCGTCATGCGCCGGATGATGCCGCGCGCCGCGATATCGCCCGCGCCGGCGAGGCGGCCGAATTGCTCGGCAGGCTCGATGTCGGTCAGGGTGCCGTCTCGGTCGGTGGCCGTGTCGTGGCGCTCGAAGGCGTCGAGGGCACCGATGCCATGCTGGAGCGGGTGGCCGCCCTGCGCCAGGCCGGGCGCATCTCGGCCAAGCGTCGCGGCGTGATCGTCAAGCTCTGCAAGCCGCAACAGGACATTCGCGCCGACCTGCCATCAATTGGCCGCTCGACCGTGGAAAATGCCGCGCGGGCGGGCCTTGCCGGCATTGCGGTCGAAGCGGGCAGGGCGCTGGTCATCGAACGGGAGGCCGTCTGCGCGCTTGCAGATGATCTCGGCCTCTTCGTCTGCGGCATCGACCGCAGCCTGGCGGAGGACGGCTTATGACGACAACACGCACACTGAAGATAGCGATCATCGCGGGCGAAGTGTCCGGCGACCTTCTGGGTGGCGACCTCATCCAAAGCCTGAAGTCCAGGCATGACGGTCCGATCGAACTGATGGGCGTCGGCGGCGAGGCGATGCGGGCACAGGGGCTGGAGCCGATCTTCGACGTCTCCGAACTGTCGGTCATGGGCTTTACCGCGGTGTTGAAGACGCTGCCGAAGATCATCCGGCTGATCAACGAGACAGTGGATGCGGTCATCGCCGCCAGGCCCGACCTGCTGATCATCATCGACAGTCCGGATTTCACCCATCGGGTGGCGAAAAAGGTCCGCAAGAAGCTGCCGGACCTGCCGGTTGTCGACTATGTTTGCCCGAGCGTCTGGGCCTGGAAGGAATACCGGGCGCCGGTGATGCGCGACTATGTCGATCTGGTGCTCGCGGTGCTGCCGTTCGAGCCGGAGGTCATGGAGCGGCTTGGCGGACCGAAGACGCATTTCGTCGGCCACCGCCTGTCGGCCGACGAGGATGTGGCCCGGGTGCGTGCCGCCCGCGCCGTCCGCCCCCTGCCGCAGGATGGCGAGCAGCGCACGCTGATGCTGCTGCCCGGTTCGCGCGGCGGGGAAATTCGGGCACTGCTGCCGGTCTTCGGCGAGGCGGCGCTGGAATTCATCAACCGCAATGGCCCGACGCGGCTGCTGTTGCCGACCGTGCCGCGGCAGGAACAGCTGGTCCGCGAAATGACGGCCGGCTGGCGCCATCAACCGGAGATCATGGTCGGTCCGAAGGCCAAGTGGGACGCCTTCGAGGCGGCCGACATGGCGATTGCGGCTTCGGGCACGGTGATCCTGGAACTGGCTCTTGCAGGCATACCGGTCGTATCCGCCTACAAGGCCGACTGGATCGTCAAGATGATGACCTTCCGGATCAAGATCTGGACCGCAGCGCTTCCCAATCTGGTGGCCGACTATGCGGTGGTACCGGAATATATCAACGCGGTGGTGCGCCCCGGCAGCCTCGTGCGCTGGGCCGAACGGCTGACGACCGACACGCTGCAGCGCAAGGCCATGCTGGCCGGTTTCGACACCGTGCTGGAGCGGCTGCAGACCGACGTCCCGCCGGGCGAAAAGGGGGCCGCACTGGTGCTCGACCTGCTGCACGGCCGCGAGATCCTGCCGCTCTCCTGACCCCGACTATCGCGGCAAGGCTTCGACGTCGAAGGCCTGCGGCTCCAGGCCGGCCTTGGCCCGCTCGGTCATCGTCCCATAGGCCTGCTCCAGATGGCGGCAGAACCGGTCGGCATCGAACAGCGGCGTCGACATGCGGTTTGCGGCAAGCCTTTGCTTCAGCTCCGCGATGCGGGCGCGGTCGCTTGCAAGCGCTGCACACAGATCGATGAAACCCTCTGCATCGTCAGCCACGAGCTCGGGCAGGCCGATGGCTTTCAGCAGGCTTTCCGACACCCGCGAGGCGAAATTGGTGCCCCGCTTGGTGACCACCGGCACGCCGGCCCACAGCATGTCCGAGGTCGTCGTATGGCCGTTATAGGGAAACGTGTCGAGGCAGGCATCGGCCGCCTGTGCGCGGGCGAGATGGGCGTGATAGGCCATTTTGGGTGCAAACAGGATGCGGGCCGGATCGATGCCCAGGGAGGCGAAATGGCGGCGGGTCGAGGCCTGTTCCGCGTCACCGTCGACCATCATCCAGTAGACCGCACTCTCGCAGCGCTGCAGCACCCGCGCCCAGAGCGCCATGCTTTCGAGCGAATTCTTCCGCGGGCTGCAGAAATTGGCAAACACCACGGCATCTGCCGGCAGCCCCAGGGTTTCGCGCGGCAGCGGGTCCGGCAGGGGACGCCGATGCGGATCGTTCGGCTGATAGCTCTCCGGCAGGCGGCAGAAAGCTTCGCGGTAATGCGCCTGCGCGGTCTGCGGCAGGACCACCGGGTCGCCGATCACATAGTCGCAATCGACATTGACGCCCGTGCCGGGGAACCCGAGCCAGGCGACATGGACCGGCGCCAGAGGCCGGTTCATCAGCCGTGAACGGGAATCGGCGGAATGGCCTTTCAGGTCGACGAGGATGTCGATTCCGGCCGCGCGGATGGCGTCGGCCGCGGCCTGATCGGACAGTTTCTCCAGCCGCACGATGCGGCCCCAGTCGGCCCGGCCACCGCCGTCGAAGCCGACAAAGCGGGCATTGGTGTAGCAGAACAGGGTGACCTCGAAGCGCGCGCTGTCATGCGCCGTCAGCACGCTCTGGAACAGCCGCATTGTTGCGTGATCGTCCCAGAAATCGTTCGACAGATAGCCGATGCGGATCTTTTCGCCCCAGTGATGCGGCATCGCACGCCGTCTGGCGCTTGCATCGCTTGCCGGCGGCTCCAGCCCGCTGACATTGGTGGCAAGCGCGTTCAGCGCCTCGTCGCCGCACCAGAGCAGGTTCTGGTAGGGTGTCTCGCCGGCCAGAACGGCTGCGGCGTCCTTCTCGACGGCGCGACGCAGCAGCGGTTCCTCGCGTGTGAGAATGTCATAGGCCTGGAAATAGCGCGCGCTGGCCAGCAGCGCCGCGCGAATGAACGGGTCCTCGGGAAAATGGCTCCGCAGCCTGGAAAACAGCGTCAGGTTGCGGCGGTCGCGCTGGTCCTCGGCAATCAGGCCGACCGCCTTCAGCAGGCGTTCGGGATCGTCGCTGGCGATCAGGTCGTCCACCGTCTCCACCTTGCGGCTGGACAGCACGGCGGCGGGCATGGCTTCTGCCAGCACTTCGGCGGCAACCGTGTCCGCCGGGTCGATTCGCCGCAGGCGGGCGGCCAGTGCCATGGCCTTGTCACGCCGGCCGCTGGCAAGCTGCAGACGGGCGGCCCGCTGCAGCAGATAATGCGTCTCGGCGTCGGGCCGCGCAGCGGCCATCTCGAACACCTCCGCCGCCTCGGCAGCCATGCCGAGCCTGTCGAAGGTTTCCCCCAGAAGCGCTACCGGCTGCCAGTCCGGCGTTTCTGCCAGCATCGGCGCCAGCAGGCTGATTGCCTCCTCGTAACGGGCGCCGTCATAGGCAGCCCTTGCGGTGGCGAATATATCCTGCACGTCGTCAAACTCTCCCGGTCGATCGTCAGGCAGGTCTAGTCGAACGGCCTTGTCCCGGGCTTGAGCAGGCTCAGCTGCCGAGGCAGGCGACCAGCGACTTTGCCAGATTGCGCATCAGCTGCGGATAAAGGGCAGGGCCGGGGTTGAGGTCGGCGCCGAGCGGGTCGAGCACACCGCCCCGCGCGTCGGTGCCTTCGGCAACCACATCGATCAGCTTCGAATTGAACTGCGGTTCGGCAAAGACGCAGGCAGCCCCGTGGCGGGCAATCTTGTCCTGGATCTCGCGGACCCTCTCGGCCCCCGGCATGACCTCGGGGCTGACAGTCACCGAGCCGGCGACATAGAGGCCATAGCGATGCTCGAAATAGTGATAGGCGTCGTGAAAGACGATGAACGGCTTGTCCTTTATCGGCGCGACGGCCCGGGCAATCTGCGCGTTCAGCGTATCGAGCGAGGCTTCCATCGCCGCCGCATTCTTCTCGTAGGTTGCGGCATTGTCCGGGTCGAGACGGACAAGGGTCCTGGCGATATCGGCGGTCATAGCCTTGGCATTCATCGGATCGAGCCAGAGATGGGTGTCGTAGCCATGCGGGTCGGCATCGTGATCGTCATGCGCCGCGCCACCGGCCTCCGTCTCGTGGTCATGGGCATCCTCGGCCTCCGGCTCGAACGACCCCCCGTCGCGAAACGCCAGATGGGTGAGGCCCGGCGCGTCTTCGAGCGTCAGGATCGTCGCACCGCCGCCCAGCGTTTCCAGCGGCTTTTCCAGAAAGGCTTCCATGCCGTGGCCAACCCAGACCACCAGGTCGGCCTGTTCCAGATTGCGCGCATTCGACGGCTTCAGGTTGTAGGTATGGGCGGAGGCCGCACCCTCGACGATCAGCGCGGGCACGCCGACCCCCTGCATCACGCCGGCGACCAGTGAATGGATCGGCTTGATCGACACCACCACGTTCGGCGCGGCAAGGGCGAGCTGGGGCAGGAGGGCGAGGGCTGGCAGCCCGAGAAGGCCGGTCATGGCGGCGGATCGCATGGATGTCGCACTCCTTGTAACGCGATAGTAATGTTATTACATTTGTTGCGTTATGCTATAACGTGTGCGATTGTGTGCCGCAAGAGTGAATTTCAAAGCCGAACATGAACAGCTTCACCCCCGTCGACCGTCTCTCCGGCGCTGCCTCCAGGGCCGCTGCAAAACCCTTGGTGCGCCTCGACAATGCCGGCCTGCGGCGTGACGGCCGCTGGCTGGTGCGCGGCATCGAATTCCAGGTGGCGCGCGGCGAGATCGTCACCCTGATCGGTCCCAACGGCTCCGGCAAGTCGACCAGCGCCAAGCTGGCCATCGGTGTCCACAAGCCGGACGAGGGCAGGGTGGAACGTCTCGACGGCCTGCGCGTCGGCTATGTCCCGCAAAAACTGTCGGTCGATCGCACCATGCCGCTGACGGTTCGCCGGCTGATGACCCTGACCGGGCGACTGCCGGCGGCCGTGGTCGACGACGCCCTGGAGCAGGTCGGCATTCCCCATCTGGCCGGGGCCCAGGTTCATAATCTCTCCGGCGGCGAATTCCAGCGCGCCATGCTGGCGCGGGCCATTGCCCGCAGGCCCGATCTGCTGGTGCTGGACGAGCCGGTGCAGGGCGTCGATTTTGCCGGCGAGCTGGCGATCTACGAGCTGATCACCCGCATTCGCAGCGCCACCGGCTGCGGCATCCTTTTGATCTCGCACGACCTGCATGTGGTCATGGCGCAGACCGATACCGTCATCTGCCTCAACGGTCATGTCTGCTGCCGGGGCACGCCGCAGACGGTCAGCCAGAGCGCCGAATACCAGCGCCTGTTCGGCGCGGGGGCGGCGGGCAAGCTTGCCGTCTACAATCACAATCACGACCATACCCACCTGCCGGACGGCCGTGTGCGCCATGCCGACGGTTCGGTGACGGAACATTGCCATCCCGACGACGGCCATCACCAGGGTCATGATCATGGCGCTCGCGATCCCGGGGATCACGCCGGTCACGCCCATGCCCATGGTGAAGAACATGCACACGGCCACGGCCATGAGGCCAGCGGGGAGCACCGCCATGTTTGACGACTTCTTCGTGCGCGCCATTCTGGCCGCCGTCGGTGTGGCGGCGACTGCCGGCCCGCTCGGCGCTTTCGTCATCTGGCGCCGCATGGCCTATTTCGGCGATACCATGGCCCATTCGGCGCTGCTTGGCGTGGCGATCGCCTTCATGTTCGAGCTTAACCTGACGCTCAGCGTGTTTGCCGTCACCGTGGTGATCTCGCTTCTGCTGCTCACCCTGCAGCGGCGCCAGAGCCTGTCGGCCGATGCGCTGCTCGGCATCCTCAGCCATGCGACGCTGGCGATCGGCCTCGTCATGGTCGCCTTCATGAGCTGGATCCGCATCGATCTGATGGCCTATCTGTTCGGCGATATCCTGGCGGTCAGCCGCACCGATCTGGCCACCGTCTGGATCGGTGGCGTCGTGGTTCTCGGCTGTCTGGCGCTGCTTTGGCGGTCGCTGCTGGCCTCCACCGTCTCGGAGGAGATCGCTGCCGCCGAAGGCCTGAGCCCCGAGCGGGCACGCCTGTGCTTCACCCTTTTGATGGCGCTGGTGATCGCCATCGCGATGAAGATCGTCGGCATTCTGCTGATCACCGCGCTGCTGATCATCCCGGCCGCGGCCGCCCGGCGGCTTGCCGCCACGCCCGAACAGATGGCCGCGCTTGCCGGCCTGATCGGTGCCCTTGCGGCGGTCGGCGGGCTGTTCGGCTCGCTCGAATTCGACACGCCCTCCGGGCCCTCGGTGGTGGTGGCCGCCCTGGTGCTCTTCCTGTTGACGCTTCTGCCCCTCACCCGGGGGCTTCGGGCGCAACCCAGCTGACGGAGATATCGACATGGCGAACAGCCTGACCAAGAACCAGTCGCTGGTGCTCGGCGTGCTCCAGAAGTCGGAGCAGCCGCTGTCGGCCTACACCATTCTGGAGCGTCTGCGCGACAACGGTTTTCGCGCACCATTGCAGGTGTACCGCGCCCTGGAAAAACTGCTGGAGGGTGGGCTTGTCCACCGCCTGGAAAGCATCAATTCCTTCGTCGCCTGTGCCCACCAGAGCGAAGCCTGCTGCGCCCATGCGCACGGCGTGGTGGCGTTTGCCATCTGCTCCAATTGCGGCCAGGTTCAGGAATTCCATGATCACGAGATCGAGGCGCGGCTCGGCGCCTGGGCGAGCCGCAAGGCCTTCAAGCCGGAAAAGACCACGATCGAATTGCGTGGTCTTTGTGCCAGCTGCGCCGCCTGACGGGCTGCCTCACACGGTGGCGGCCCGGCGCGACAGCACGACCAGCCACACCGCCGACACCAGGAAATAGAAGGCGCCGAAGCCGACATAGGGCGTGATGTCGAGAATGGTCGGCATGGCGGCTGCGAGCGACCGGCTGATCATGAAGCCGCCGGCCAGCGCCGATTGCCCGCCACTCAGCACCATCGCCCATTGCGCGCCATAGGCCCGCCAGCGCCGGACAGCCGTGTAGAGCTGCAGCAGGCCGGAAAAGATCGCCCATACACCGAAGGCCGCCAGGACCGCATAGGGACTGTGGCCGACGGCGACGATGACGGCCAGTGTCATGGTCGTGCTGACGGCGACGTTCAGCGCCTGCGACGGATTGGCCTTCAGCCCGCCATTGCGCCGGGCATCGACCAGATTGGCCAGCGCATCCCAAGCCGGATAGAGCACCAGCAGCAGGGCGGTTGCCAGCGCCTGACCGTGCAGGGCGACGGCGGCTAGGATCCACAGGATCGAAAAGCCGGCGCGGGCGAAATAATAGGATTGCAGCCAATGGCTGCCGGATTGGTTCAAGACTTGGTTTTGCATGTCGAGGTTCCCGTTGATGAATGAATCTACCAACTGATAGGTAGATTCATTCATTCCGTCAATCTGGCCTGCGTGCACCTTCTCGTGAAGCTGCGACCGGTGGGGAAATGCTTGACAAGCAGCCTACCTGAAGGTAGGCAGCGGCATGACACCAACCGTCTCGACCTCCGAAAAGATCCTGGACATCGCCCAGTCACTTGTCATTGCGGGCGGCTATAACGGCTTCAGTTATGCCGATATCGCGGTGGCGATCGGCATCCGCAAGGCGAGCATCCACCATCACTTTCCGGCCAAGGCCGATCTCGTGGCTGCGCTGGTCGAGCGCTACCGGCTGCAGGCGCGGACGGGTCTCTCCCACCTGCGGGAGCAGGTGCCGCATCCGGCCGATCAACTGCGCGCCTATCTCACCTACTGGAAAACCTGTATCGGCGATGCCTCGCAGCCCTTCTGCGTCTGCGCCATGCTGGCGGGCGAAAAGGACATGCTGCCCAAGCCCGTGGCGGCGGGCGTGCGCGCCCATTTCGAGCATCTGGCAGGATGGCTGACCGAGATCCTGCGTGCCGGCAGCGAGCAGGGGCTGTTTCGCCTGACCAGCTGCCCGCAGGACGAGGCCCAGGCACTGATGGCGACCGTCCACGGCGCCATGCTGTCTGCCCGCGCGCTGGACAACACGCAGATATTTGCCCTCGTCACCGACAGCCAGCTGGAGCGGCTGCTGGCGACGGCCGGCCGGTAGCCGAGCCGCGGCGCCCGGGTGGCCGGCTCAGAGTTCGACCAGATCGGCCCGAAACCGCTTCCAGTTGGCGATATAATGGGCGGCGGAAAGCTTGAGCCCGGCGACCGCCTTGTCGTCGAGGGTGCGCACGGCGCGCGCCGGCGCGCCGACGATTAGCGAATTGTCCGGAAATTCCTTGCCCTCGGTCACCAGCGCATTGGCGCCGATCAGGCAGTTATTGCCGATCTTCGCGCCGTTCAGCACCGTGGCGCCCATGCCGACCAGAACATTGTCGCCGAGCGTGCAGCCATGCACGATCGCGTGGTGGCCGATCGTGCAGCCCTTGCCGATCGTCGTCGGGTAACCGGCATCGGCATGCACCATCACGCCCTCCTGCAGATTGGTACCGGCACCCACCGAAATCGTCGCCTGGTCGCCGCGCAGCACCGTGCCGAACCATATCCCGACATCCTCGCCGATCACGACATCGCCGATCACATGGGCATCCGGCGCGATCCAGTGGCGATCGGCGTCCGGCAGGGTCGGGGTGAGGTCGGCAAGGCGGTAGACAGGCACGTTTTAAATCCTCCGGGGTCGTCGGCATCATCGACGCAATCGCCCTTTGCGGAAACGAAAAGGCGCCGCGCAATAGAAGGATGCGCGGCGCCGTCTAAGGATGCAAGGTGCAATACCGTCCGTTGCTGGAAAAGGCCAAGCTCTCCTAGCGAAGTTTCATCACCACCGGGCACCGCCGCTCGGGCGTGCTGATGTGCAGATGGATGGCGACCGGCGGCTGCGACTGGCGCCAGGCGCGGGCGCCGTGGCCGAGCAGCAGCCCGATCAGGTCCTTGGTCCGCGAACGCTGCCGCCCAAGGCCGATTTCGGCCAGTCGCATCGCCGCTTCGTGCAGCGGATGCAGGGTAGGGCGCTGCGGCATCGCATCGGCAACGTTGTGCCGTGCGAGATCCAGGCCGTTCTCTAAAGTCGCCATCAAAAAATCCTCGTACGCAATACAAAAAATCGAGGTCGGGCAGGCCGGGTTTAAAGCGGCGCCGCCCAGCAGCCGACGCCATGCCGCTTCAGCGACTTGCAGGCATCGACTGCATCATTCTGGTTGTCGAAACCGCCGAACCGGGCGCGATACACGTCGCCGGAACCGGTGTTGTAGGCGACGGCAAAGGGGGAGGCGGAACGCAAAACCTTTCCGCCCTTGTTCTGCGCATGGCGCAGAAGCTCTTCGGCACCGTCGCGGCTTGGCGAGGTGCCGACCTGCACGATCCAGCCGGAACTGGGCTTGATCGAGCCGGTCTTGATAGAATCCGTGGCGGCAAGCTCCGCTGCGGACGAACCGCCCGGCAGGAAGGCCGGGGCGGGCGCAGGCACCGGCACCTCGGCCGACGGTACACGGGCCGCCAGCGCATTGACGGCAGCCGTAGCCGTGCCGGCGGATCCGTCGGCATAGGCAAGTGCAGCGTTTGTCGAGGCCACAGCACCGTTGTCGTAGCGCGGGATCGGCATCGGGCCGACGGCCGGCAGCGACGCGACCGGGACGTTGACATTCGCCGCACCCGGCGTGCGGGCAATGGTGAAGCGCTGCGGGCCGCGGCTTGCCTTGGGCATGTAGCTGGCGATCAGCTTCTTCATCTGCGCGTCGCGGCTGCGGCCGGTCTTGCCGCCGAGCACCACGCCCACCACCGAGCGGCCGCCATATTCGGCGGACGTGGCGAGATTGAAGCCGGAAGCATGGGTATAGCCGGTCTTGATGCCATCGACGCCGCGAACCTTGCCCAGCAGGCGATTGTGATTGCCGATCCGCTGCTTGCCGAACTTGAACACGCGGGTGTTGAAGTAGTGGTAATATTGCGGGAAATGCTGGCGCAGCGCGATGCCGAGCAGCGCCTGGTCGTGCGCCGTGGTCATCTGCGCCTTGTTCGGCAGGCCATTGGCGTTGCGATAGGTGGTGTTGCGCATCCCGAGGCTATGGGCCTTGGCGGTCATCAGCTGCGCGAAATGGGCTTCCGAGCCGCCGCCGACATATTCGCCGAGCGCGGTCGCCATGTCGTTGGCGGACCGCGTGACGAGCGACAGCATGGCCTGTTCGACGGTCAGGCTGCCGCCGGCACGCACGCCGAGCTTGCTCGGCGGCTGGGCCGCCGCATGGCGCGAGACGGTGATCCGGTCGCTGAGCTTGATGCGCCCGGACTCCAGTGCCTCGAACGTCAGGTAGAGCGTCATCATCTTCGTGAGAGAGGCCGGGAAGCGCTTGGAATCCGCATGGCTCTCATAGAGAACCTTGCCCGTCTTGGCATCCATGACGATGCCGGCATAAGGGGCGGCGGCGGCAGGCGCGGCACAGGCAGCAAAGGCAAAACCGGCGACAACCGTCAAGCGTACGAGAGGGTTTGCGAACGGCCGGGAGATGGCCTTCGTCAAACTGCGGGTAAAATTAGATAGTTGCACCGCTGAACTCTTCATTCGTTCGTATTTGTCGGACGCCCCCGCGACCCTTGACCGAAAGACTAGCTTGGTGCCGTTACCAAGAGGTTTATGATGAAGAAAACCTTGCCTGTTCAGGGCGGATTTATTGCAAATCGGCGGTCTGGACCTTGCTGACGCGGTCGGAAACATAGCCGACGACGCTGCTGTCGAGCTTGGCCCAGTCGGGCAGAAGCTTGGCGGAGAACCGGTAGAGCACGGTGAGGTCCTGTCCGACATGGACGTCGCGCTGGCAGTCTCCCGAAGAGGTCGGCTGGCCGGCGGCCGGCATCAGGCAGCGCACCACGTAGTCGGGCTCGCCGGGCCGCGCTGCGGTCAGCACGATCTCACCGTCGAAACCGGTGCCGGGGCGAAGCCGGTGCTCGACGAGCCCGTGGGAAAACGGTTTCGGGCTGCCCTCGAACAGGTGATCATAGATCGCGTCCAGCCGTCCCGACATGTCGCGCGACATGGTGCTTTGCGACAGCTGGAGAAAGATCAGCCCGTCGGAGCGCGAGACGTCGTCGAAGCGGTCGCGATATTCGCGGCGATAGCCGCTCATCTCCGGCCAGAGAAAGGCCAGATCAACCCGCTCGGTCAGCCCGGAATGGCGCTGGCTGGCAAATCGCAGCGTATTGGCCGGCAGGCGCAACGCATCCTGTCCGACGACAATGGTGAGGACCTCGGTGCTGTCGGTATGGCCGGCGATCACCAGCCGGTCGCCGAGCATGCGGGCGCCGATGTTGATTGCGACGGAGAGGGCGGCGATGACCAGTACGACGGCGGTGACCTTGGCCACGAAGCCGCTCGAAAGAAGCGGAAGGTCTTCGGCCTTGCTGCCCGCATTTGACATGATCGTCCTCGCCCCTGTCGCTTTTGCCGCCGAACCCCGCCGGGGCCGGTGGTCAAGCCATGGCCGCATCCCTTGAGTCGGCCTTGGGATCACCGTGATTTACTATGGTTAACGGGCAGTTAAGTGCTTCAGGCGTCAGGGGAGGAAGGCTGCGGTGAAAACGGGGAAGCCGACCCCGGGCGTTCGGGGTCGGCTTTTCTGGCTCCGGTCGGGGACGGGGATGCGGGGGGACGGACCGAGGCCAAAACTGGCTGTTCTTGAGGCGGGCGCTTGTGGCCTCAGTTGCTCGAGACGCTGCCGACGGCGACGGCACGACCGTCCTGCAGCTTGACCCAATGCGCCGGATTGTCGGTCGCCTGGCGCTTCAGGTAGGTGTATTCGGTCTCCGACCACAGCAGCACCTTGTTGCGCATGTTGTCGAGCACGAAGTCGCCGCGGTCTGTGCGGACCGTCAGCACGGCATGGCCTTCGCCATTGGGCTGCAGCACAACGGTCAGCAGCAGGTCGGACGGCGAGAAGCCGGCCTGTTCCAGCAGCTTCTGCTTCAGCAGCGCATAGTCTTCACAGTCGCCGACGGTGCGCGGATAGGTCCACAGTTCCTCGACGCCGTAGATCTGCTGATCGGTCATCGGACGGATCTCGGTGTTGACGTCGTAATTGATCTCCAGAAGACGCTTCCAGCGCGCCTGGGTCAGCACCGACGGCCCCTGGTCGCCGGCTGTCGGCTGGCATTCGGCCTGGTGGGTCTTGCAGAATTCATAATGGCCGATCGGCGGATTGGCGCGGCCGACCACATGCATGCTGATCGGCAGGGCTGCGGCCTGCAGGGCCGAGAGAGCCGCAAAAGCCGCGGCGGCGATGATCGTCTTGGCGAAGGTTGCCGTTGTCATGAGCTTGTCTCCCCGTTGTTGGAAGGACAATCGCACGAAGATTTTTAGCCATCGCAAAATCGCAAAGTAAAACTAAGTCTAAATCAGACTAAACTACGGATCAAATAAGAATAGAATAGTATTAAAATGCGAAGCAAATTTATCTAAAACTGTCGATAAATGCCGTGAAATTTCAGATGCGTGCGCGAGCGTAAGATATGAAAATTCAATGAAAACAGCACGTTGATCCGCGCGATCAGCTGGCGACAGGCGGAAAACCTGTGCCGCGGACGCCGCTGCGGATGGCCCGTTTTGCTTGCGCGGCGCGGGATATTGCACATCGACATGCGCGCGCGGATGCTCAATCGGTCGTTATCGACCGCGAAAAAAACTGTGTCATCGTGAGATTTTTTTGTCGCGCGGCCCGCATTCTCGTCCTGCGAGCTGTCGCAAAGCCGCAATCGGCCGTGCGGTCCCTTCCCATGGAGCCCCGTTGAGGACACTTAGCCAGGCTTCAGCGCCGCCGGCGGCCATCCGGTGATGTCGGCACGACGTCGCGCAGGCGCACTCTGGGTGCGCTCAAGCTTTGGGATATGTGAAGGGGTGGGGCGGCCCGATGGTCATCCGGCCCGACAAGGGGCTCGAAAGATCACAGCCTGGCCGCCGCGGTTGCCGTGCGTAGCGGGGCGAAGCCCCCGTCAGAGAAATTCGGTGAGGTTTTCGCGCGACTGCAGGGTGGCGAACTCGATGGCAATGCCTTCGAGGAAGTGGCGCACCACGCGCCCGCGCATATTGCCGACCTGCACTTCGGTGCCGAGCTTTGGGCGAATGTCGACATCGACTGCGGCACCCGACAGCGACAGGTCGAGCAGGCGGCAATCGAAATAAGTGCCGTCTCCAAGCGTCAGGCGCGTTTTCGTCTGGCGCGGCGACAGGCGGTCATGGCGGCGATCTTCCGGCAGGCCCAGTTCGTGCTTGTTGGCAATCCAGATCAGCTGCGCTGCAAGCTTTTCGCGCTTGCGGTCGGTCGCGTTGATCGACATGACGAAGCCGTTGTCGTTGACCCGTGTGACGATGCCCTCGAGCCGTCCGAGATGATCGATATAGGCGATCACCCGTTCGCTGGTCCGCGGCCGGCCCTGGCAGGCAAAGGCGACATCGCCCGGCGACATATCGGTCGCCGTGCAGACATATTCCTCGTAATTGGCCAGCATCAGACGGCCTTCCAGATTGATCGTGACGCGCTGGAAGGCGCCTTGATCGACATGGGCAGGGTGGGTCGCGCTCGGCTCTGATCTGAATGAATACATCGAATTATCTCAACTGTAATGCCTCAACATAAGACCTGCGCGGTTAACAGAAGGTTTTGCTTTTTAAGATCGCGAAAATTAGAGGCACACCGGTATTAAGGTTAAAAGAGAGTTTCAGTTGCGCGTTACTGGGCCAGATGCGATTGGATCCCCACAAGGCAGCGCGTCATGCAGCTGTCGGCACCAATTGGTAGGGGCTGAAAAACCCCGCTGAGCCGTCCGGTTAACTGCCCGGACGGCTTTTTTTTGGCGCAGCACTGCTGTATGGCTCGCCCGGTGGCGCGAGTGAGAGACAGTCAGGCAGGTCGATGAACGCAGCACTTCCCGAGCAGAGGCCGGATAGCGGCCCCGGTCCCATCCCTCCCGGTCCGACGCCTCCCGGTCGCCCGCCGCGCGAGCCGGTGTTCAACCTGCCGGGCCCGGTGCTGGCGGCACTTGCCGTGATCGTCGTGATCTTCGCCATCCAGTCGATCGTCCCGCCGGATGTCGAGGAATGGATGGTCATCGTCTTCGGCTTTTCGCCGCTGCGCTACGCGCCGGTATTTGCCCCGGACGGGCTTGCCTATCTGTGGACGCCGGTCACCTATTCCCTGCTGCATGGCGGCATTGCCCATCTCGGCTTCAATGCGCTCTGGCTTGCCGCCTTCGGCACGCCGGTCGCCCGCCGCATCGGCCCGCTGCGCTTCCTGCTGTTCTGGATCCTGTCTTCGATTGCCGGCGCCGCCTTCCATCTTGCGGTCAATTTCGGCGATCCGTCGCTGATGATCGGCGCCTCCGGCGTGATATCCGGCCTGATGGGCTCGGCCTGCCGCTTTGCCTTCTCGCCGCCGGTGCTGCGCGCGCCGGGCGTCGTCGCCTGGCCGCGGCTGTCGATCCTGCAGGCGCTGCAGACCCGTACCGTCCTAATGTTCACCATCGCCTGGCTGGTCGGCAATCTGCTGGCGGCCTTCGGCGTCTTTGGCCAGGTCGGCGGCGCGATCGCCTGGGATGCCCATCTCGGCGGTTTTCTCTTCGGCTTCCTGCTGTTCGGTCTGTTCGACCCGCAGCGGTGATCTGCCGTTGGCCGCGGCGGCGGAACCGCGCTTATCTGCGGCGCCCGCGTTGTTATTGCGGATTCCTGCAAATAGAGGCAGACTTGCGATCGCGCGACCCGGTTGGGGGCGGCCGGCAGCGCATGGGACTGTAGCAGAGGAGGACAACATGCCCGTACTCGTGAAAACCATTCTGGACGCAAAGGGCCGCGACGTGGTGACCATCGGTCCGCAGACGACGCTGGCCGAGACCGCAAAAACCCTTGAGACCCACAAGATCGGTGCTGTCGTCGTGGTCGGCATGGAAAACCGCATTGTCGGCATCTTCACCGAGCGCGATCTGGTCAAGGCTGTTGGACAGCGCGGTGCCGCCTGCCTCGACGAGCCGGTCGCAAGCACGATGACGGCGAATGTCTATCGTTGCGGTGACGACACCACGGTCGACGAGCTGATGGAAGTCATGTCATCCCGGCGATTCCGCCATGCGCCCGTCGAGGAAGCGGGCAAGCTTGCCGGCATCATCTCGATCGGTGACGTGGTCAAGAGCCGCATCCGCGAGATCGAAAACGAGGCCGAGCAGATCAAGGCCTATATCGCCGGCTGACAATTCCGGCGCCCGGCGACCGGCCGCGTCTTGCCGGTTCCGTCTCCCGCGTCAGACTGCGCCCCGCCTTGACCGGCGTGGAACGGCGCATCCGTCCTCCATGCGTCGCGGCATGTCGGCAAGAGCGCATGTCGACAATGGAGCATGTCGACAATGGAGCCTGTCGAAGTGGGAGGCGATGGCGAGCGCCATGGCGGCGCTGTGGCCGATCAGCGTGCAATCACTTCCTGCATGCGCCGGATCTCGACGATCCGCGCCTTGGCCTCCTCATAGCCGCGGTCGATCGCTTCGCCGGCCCGGTGGAATTCGGACAGGCCGATATCGTTGACCCGCGGCTGCAGCGCCAGATCCGGCGGATCGCCGGCAAGACGCGCCCGCGACAGCCGGTCCTGAATGATGTTGAAGGCCTGCACCATGACGCTGCCCGCACCGAGGCCGCGCCCCTGGGGCGCCGTTGGTGCCGGCGGCTGGTCGCTGGGCCGGTGCTTGACGACGGCCGAGCGGCCGTAAAGGTCGTAGTTCAGGTTGACCGCCATCACCAGCTGCTGTTCATGCGCGCGACAGACGGAGACCGGTACCGGATTGACCATGGCGCCGTCGACCAGCAGCCGGTTCTCGCTCTTCACCGGCTCGAAAATGCCGGGCAGGGCATAGGAGGCGCGGATCGCGTTGATCAGGCTGCCGCCGTCGATCCAGACCTCGTGGCCGGTGCGCAGTTCGGTGGCGACCGCCACGAAGGGGATCGACAGGTCTTCGATGTTGAGGTCGGCCAGATGCTCCTGCATCCGCTTGGTCAGCCGCATGCCGCCGAGCAGTCCGCCGCCGCCGATGGTCAGGTCCAGCAGGCCGGCAATGCGGCGCATGGTGAGCGAGCGGGCAAAGGTTTCCAGCTCGTCGAGTTTGCCGGCCAGATAGCAGCCGCCGACCAGCGCGCCGATCGAGGTGCCGGCAATCATGCTGACTTCGATCCCGGCCTCGTCGAGCGCCCGCAGCACGCCGATATGGGCCCAGCCGCGCGCCGCACCGCCGCCGAGCGCCAGAGCGATCTTGGCACGAACAGGCTTTGCGGGGGCTTCGTCGTCACCGGGGTGCAGCGGCTCGAGCGCCTTGAGACCCTCGGTCTCGATGGCTGATGTGTGGCGGCTGAGCGTAAAGTTCAGCATGGACGCGGCTCCCGGTATATTAAATGTCCCGAATATTGAATTAGCGCATGACAAGTTTACCATTTCATTTACAGCCCCAATGGGACTGTTCAAAGATGGTGCAGAAAACAACTTGTAACGCAGGCTCGAAGAGTGTGAAGACGGCTTATCAATTGGCCGGCACCCACGAGAGGAGACCGTGCACGCCAAGGCGCCGGCAACGATAATATTGGGCGGTAAAGGCCGGCTCCCGCACCGGGTCGGCGGCGTTTCTCAGGCCTTGTCGGCGCTTTCGGCATAGACCTCTGAGGGGTCGAAATGGCGGTGATCGTCGGTAATCGTCAGGGCGGCCCCGTCGTCGCTGGCGGTCGCCACCCGGTAGAAGCAGGAGCGCCGGCCGGTGTGGCAGGTCGCGTCATGGCCCGCCACCTCGACCTTCAGCCAGATGGCATCCTGGTCGCAGTCGGTGCGCAGTTCCACGACCGTCTGCAGATTGCCGGAGGTCTCGCCCTTCTTCCACAGCGCCTGGCGCGAGCGCGAGAAGTAGTGCGCAATGCCGGTCTCCAGCGTGCGCGACAGCGCCTCGGCATTCATGTGGGCAACCATCAGCAGTTCACCGTCGCGCGCATCCGTCACCACCGCGGTCACAAGACCGTGATCGTCGAATTTCGGAGTGAAGGGGCCATTGCCCTCCAATGCCGATTTGTCGGACGGGGGCGGGGCAAACTCGATCGTCATCGTCGTGTTCCTGCGAAAAGCCTCAGCGGCCGCGCACCATGGTCATGAAGCGCACCTGCTCGGTCGGCTCCTCGAACGAGCCGCGGAAAGTGGTCGTCAGCGTCGTCGAGCCGGATTTGCGCACGCCGCGCATGGACATGCACATATGTTCGGCCTCGATCATCACCGCTATGCCGCGGGGAGCCAGCGCGCTTTCGATCGCCGAGGTGATCTGGGCGGTCATCGCTTCCTGCGTCTGCAGCCGACGGCCGAAGATATCGACCACGCGGGCGAGCTTCGACAGGCCGATCACCCGGTTGTCGGGCAGGTAGCCGATATGGGCCTTGCCGATGATCGGTACCATGTGATGTTCGCAATGGGAAAAGAACGGGATGTCGCGGACAAGCACCATGTCGTTATAGCCGGCCACTTCCTCGAAAGTGGTGCCGAGCACGCTGTCGACGTCGGCGTCATAGCCGCCAAACAGTTCCTGGTAGGCCTTTGCCACGCGCTTGGGCGTGTCCAGCAGGCCTTCGCGGTTCGGATCGTCTCCGGCCCAGCGCAGTAAGACCCGTACGGCCTCTTCGGCCTCTTCGCGGCTCGGTTTGCCCTCCACGGGAACCAGCTTCTTCACAATGGCATCCATACTATTTTTCTCCACGGCAAGCGCGTGTCGCCGCTTTGTCCTTGAATACGGTCCGTAAATGAGGACTTTCCCCCGCCTTGGCAAGTGCGGCTCTCGGTTTTGTCCGGCGCCTTGCTTGGAAAACGCCGTTTTCTTTGATTGGCGCCGGGACATCTCCTATATGGAGGAGAGGCGCTGCTCGGGAAGGGGCTGCGGATACGACGCTGTGTTCGCGCAGGACGCCGCGAACCCTTTTCCGCCGACGCAAATCGGCTCCTGTCATTTCTCGGGCCGGCACGCCGCCCTTGTTTGCCTTCTGGATGTCATGGTCATGGATGAGATTTACAACAGCAAGATCCTCGATTTCGCCGGCAATATCGAGCGCACCGGCGCGCTTGCCGATGCCGATGCCGTTGCCGACAAGCATTCCAAGCTCTGCGGCTCCAAGGTGCGCGTCTACCTGAAGATGGACGGCGATACGGTCAGCGATTTCTCCCACGAGGTGAAGGCCTGCGCCCTCGGCCAGGCCTCGTCCTCGATCATGGCCCGCCACGTGATCGGCGCCACCGCGGACGAACTGCGCCGGGCCCGCACCGCCATGCTCGCCATGCTGAAGGAAGGCGGCGAGGGGCCGGACGGCCGCTTCGAGGACATGCGCTACCTGAAACCGGTCAAGGACTACAAGGCCCGCCATCCCTCCACCATGCTCACCTTCGACGCCGTGGTCGACTGTCTCGACCAGATCGAGGCGAAGGCGGTCGCGACCGCGTGACGGCGCCGGGGCAGATGGCCGGGCTCTTGTTCGCCGGCGACGCCAGTCCAGCTCGGGGCAGGCGTGCGATGACGATGCCGGCTGCCGTTGCCGAACTGTGTGCGGGGGGCGCTCGGGAGCGCTGCGACGGGCGCCGCCGGTTCTCGGCTGTGTCGAGAGACAAAAGGCCCGCCAGCCATGTTCGCGCCGGGCCTACCCCCCTCTGTCCTGCCGGACATCTCCCCCTCAAGGGGGGAGATCGACGTGCGGCACGCGCCCGGCCGCCTCGGATGTCGCATCCGCTGAAGCGGTGCCTCTCGCGTGTCCTCTTCTCTCATCGCGACGATTCCGCAGTCTCCATCAAAGAATATCCTCTCCTTTCTCCCCGAACGCGGCTTGCACCGATTTCCCGCCTCCAACTGATCTCCCCCCTTGAAGGGGAGATGTCCGGCAGGACAGAGGGGTGTATGTCCCAGGCGCTGACCTTCCCGCAGCCACGGGTCCACGCCTCTGGCGCGGCTCGGATCTTTCCGTTTTCCCTAGTCCCGCAGAACCGCGTTTCCTCCCGCCCGGCGCGGCTTGCGCCGATTCCCCGGCTCCAGCCGATCTCCTCCATTGAGGGGGAGATGTCCGGCAGGACAGAGGGGGGTATGCCCCAGGTGTCGACCTTCCCGCAGCCACGGGTCAACGCCCCTGGCGCAGCGTGGATCTTTCCGTTTCCCCTAGTCCCGAAGAACCGCGTTTCCTCCCGCCCGACGCGGCTTGCGCCACGCCTGCGCCTCCAGCCGATCTCCCCCCTTGAGGGGGATATGTCCGGCAGGACAGAGGGGGGTATGCCCCAGGCGCTGACCTTCCCGCAGCCACGGGTCAACGCCTCTGGCGCAGCGTGGATCTTTCCGTTTCGCCTTGTCCCGCAGAACCGCGTTTCCTCCCGCCCGACGCGGCTTGCGCCACGCCTGCGCCTCCAGCCGATCTCCCCCCTTGAGGGGGAGATGTCCGGCAGGACAGAGGGGGGTAGGCCCCAGGCGCTGACTATAGAGAGCATCCCAGACACGTCTCACCGTGGGGCCCGCTGACATGTGCGCCGGCGATCACCATCACCATCCGCGCTCCCGCAACCATCCCGGCCCGTATCGCAAGACCCCGGACCGCCTGCTCGCCATGGGGCTGATCCGCGCCTATCAGCTGACATTTTCCTCCTTGATCGGCCAGGCCTGCCGGCATCAGCCGACCTGTTCGGAATACGGCTATGAGGCGATCGGGCGGCACGGCCTCTGGCAGGGCGGCTGGCTGACCTTGTTCCGGGTCGGACGCTGCGGGCCGGGCGGCACATGGGGTTTCGATCCGGTGCCGGAAACCTTGGCGGGCGATATGCGTTGGTGGGCGCCATGGCGCCTGTTTCGCGTCGGCCACAAGCCTGTCTCGTCAACCAGAGAGGAAAACCAGATGTCCTTTGATCCGGCCGAGCGCCTCCACCTGTTCCATGCGGCGGTCAACGCCATCGATTATCCGGTGCTGCAAGCCATGCTTGCCGAGAACGCCGTCTATCTCTCCGGCGGCACCGGCGATCTGGAAGGCAAGGCGCAGATCATGGCCGCCTTCCGCAAGTATTTCGCCGCCTATCCCGACCAGGTGGCCCATGACGACAGGGTCGAGCGGCTCGGCGATCGCGAGGCCCGCTCCTTCTGGCACCTGACGGCGACCCATGCGCAGACCGGTGCCCCGATGAGCCGCAACGGCGTGGAGACCATCACCTTCGACGAGCGCGGGCTGATCACGACGGTCGTCGTCGAGGACCTCAAGGACTGGAAGTAACCCGCAGCCGCCCGCGCCTTTACTCGCTTGCCTTTTCGGATTATCACGCGAGCCTTCATCATAAGGCATTGCGTGATGCCGCACCGTTTCACCACCCGCATTCGTTGGCGGGACTGGTACAGGAGAGCAGAATGTCCGTTTCCCTTACATTTCCCGATGGCTCCGTGCGCGAATACGACGCTGGCACGACGGGTGCTGCCGTCGCCGAATCGATTTCGAAGTCGCTCGCCAAGAAGGCCGTCGCGATCGCGCTGGACGGCGAACTGCGCGATCTCTCCGATCCCGTGACCAATGGCCGGATCGAGATCGTCACCCGCACCGACCCGCGCGCGCTGGAACTGATCCGCCACGACGCCGCCCATGTGATGGCGGAGGCCGTGCAGGAATTGTGGCCCGGCACCCAGGTCACCATCGGCCCGGTGATCGAAAACGGCTTCTACTACGACTTCAAGCGCCTCCATCCGGACAGCCGCGAGGACTGGCCCTTCACGCCCGACGATCTGCCGAAGATCGAAAAGAAGATGAAGGAGATCATCCAGCGCAACGCCGCCTTCACCAAGCAGGTCTGGTCGCGCGACAAGGCTCGCGACGTGTTCGCCGAAAAGGGCGAGGCCTACAAGGTCGAGCTCGTCGACATGATCCCCGAGGGCCAGGACCTGAAGATCTACAGCCAGGGCGACTGGTTCGACCTCTGCCGCGGCCCGCATATGGCCTCGACCGGCCAGATCGGCACGGCCTTCAAGCTGATGAAGGTGGCCGGTGCCTATTGGCGCGGCGACAGCACCAAGCCCATGCTGACGCGCATCTACGGCACCGCCTGGGCCACCCAGGAGGAGCTCGACAACTATCTCCACATTCTGGAGGAAGCCGAAAAGCGCGACCATCGCAAGCTCGGCCGCGAGATGGATCTGTTCCATTTCCAGGAGGAAGGCCCCGGCGTCGTCTTCTGGCACGGCAAGGGCTGGCGCATGTTCCAGGCGCTGACATCCTATATGCGCCGTCGTCTCGCCGGCGTCTACGAGGAGGTCAACGCCCCGCAGATCCTCGACAAGTCGCTCTGGGAGACCTCCGGTCACTGGGGCTGGTACCAGGAAAACATGTTCGCGGTGAAATCCGCCCATGCCTTCACCCATCCCGATGACGAGGAAGCCGACCAGCGCATCTTCGCCCTGAAGCCGATGAACTGCCCGGGCCACGTGCAGATCTTCAAGCACGGGTTGAAGTCCTACCGCGATCTGCCGATCCGGCTTGCGGAATTCGGCAATGTCCACCGCTACGAGCCGTCCGGCGCCCTGCACGGGCTGATGCGCGTGCGCGGCTTCACCCAGGACGATGCGCATGTGTTCTGCACCGACGAGCAGCTGGCCGCCGAGTGCCTCCGGATCAACGAGCTGATCCTCTCGGTCTACGAGGATTTCGGCTTCCAGGAAGTGGTCGTCAAACTGTCGACCCGCCCGGAAAAGCGCGTCGGTTCGGATGACCTGTGGGACCGCGCCGAGGCGATCATGACCGAGGTGCTGAAGACGATCGAGGACCAGTCGGAAGGCCGCATCAAGACCGGCATCCTGCCGGGCGAGGGCGCCTTCTACGGGCCGAAATTCGAGTACACGCTGAAGGATGCCATCGGCCGGGAATGGCAGTGCGGCACGACGCAGGTCGACTTCAACCTGCCGGAACGCTTCGGCGCCTTCTACATCGACCAGAACTCGGAAAAGCAGCAGCCGGTGATGATCCACCGCGCCATCTGCGGCTCGATGGAGCGTTTCCTCGGCATCCTGATCGAGAACTTCGCCGGCCACATCCCGCTGTGGTTCGCGCCGCTGCAGGTCGTGGTCGCGACGATCACGTCGGAGGCCGACGATTACGGTCGCGAAGTCGCCGAGCAGCTGCGTGACGCCGGCCTGCATGTCGAGACCGACTTCCGCAACGAGAAGATCAACTACAAGGTCCGCGAGCACTCGGTCACCAAGGTGCCGGTGATTCTGGTCTGCGGCAAGCGCGAGGCGGAAGAGAAGAGCGTCAACATCCGCCGTCTCGGTTCGCAGAACCAGACGGCGATGCCGCTTGCCGAAGCGATCGCGCTGCTTTCCGGCGAGGCAACGCCGCCCGACCTGAAGCGCAAGCTTCTGGCCCGCGCGCAAAGGGAAGCGGACGCGGCGGCCAGCGCCTCCTAGGGGCGCCGGATCGAACGGGTCTGAGATCAGGCGGCGGGTCGTTTTTGACGACCCGCCGTTTTTATGTCATCGCCTTGTCACGAATGGCGCCCATAGCACGGTAACAACGACGGAGCGCTGATGTGCAATTCGAGGAACTGACCTATTCCAACGCTGCCGATCCGCGGCTGAAGCGTTGGTTGATCCGCTCGATCGAAAACCTCTCGGGCCGGGACCGCTATGCCCGTCTCTACGACATCTGGCGCACCGACATCGTCGGCAAGTCGGACCGCACCTTCGGCAAGATGCTCGACCTGATCGACGTCCATCTGGAGATCTCCGGTCAGTGGCCACCGATCGACATTCCCGAAGGTCCGATCGTCATCGTCGCCAACCATCCGTTCGGCATCGGTGACGGTATCGCCGTTCTCGCCATGGCCGAGCAGCTCGGCCGACCCTTCCGCGTGCTGATCAACAACGAGCTGCTGAAGGTGCCGGAAATGGCGCCTTACTCGCTGCCGGTCTCCTTCGAGGAGACCAAGGAAGCACTGGCGCTCAACATGAAGACCCGCCACGAGGCCGTCCGGCTGCTGAAGGAAGGCGTCACCATCGTCGTCTTCCCGGCCGGCGGCGTGGCCACCGCGAAGAAGGGCTTCGGGGCCGCCGAGGATCTGCCGTGGAAGATCTTCCCGGCAAAGCTCATCCAGTCGGCCAATGCCAGCGTCGTGCCGGTGCATTTCGCCGGCCAGAACGGCCGCCTGTTCCACCTGGCAAGCCGGATCTCGATGACCTTGCGCGTCTCGCTGCTGATCCGCGAATTTGCCCGGCTGTCGGGCTCGACGATTGCAGCCAGCGTCGGCCGGCTGATGCCCGCAGACGAACTGGCGGCCATTCCCGACCGCAAGCTGTTGCTGGCCAAGCTCTATGACGCCGTGTTCTCGATGAGCGAAAAGGCCCGTCCGCCGAAGGTGCGCGGCGTGCGCTCCATCCGCCGCTTGCGCTTCGGCCGCCAGAAGGCCGCCTGAGCCGCCCATGCCCGGGGCGCCGGTTGTCTGCCGGGGCCGACACCGTGCCGATCAGTCGGTTTCCTCGAAGGTCGGGCCTGTGTCGACCGGCGCGCCGCCGTCGGCGCCGGAGCCGCCCAGCATCAGTTCGACATCCTTGTTGACGCCGGCAGCGACGCTGAAATCGGTCTGGTAGATCTTGTCCTTGTTGCGGGCAACGGCGGTATATTCGCCCTCCGACAGCACCATGGTCGGAAAGGCCGACACGCTTTCGCCGACGATGTCGCCGGCCGAGGTGAGGATCGACCAGGCGGTATCGGCAATTGCCTCGCCGCCCTTTTGCGACACCAGCTTGAAATTGATCTGGGCTGCCCGGTGCTGGATCGAGGCCTCGATCAGCTTGCCGGGCTCGACCTTGATGTCGGCCCGCACCTGCGCATTCAGCTTCCCGTATTCCGAGACGATGTGATAGGTGCCGGCATTCAGCCGCACGATGGTGTTCGGCTTGACGGCCGACATCACCATGCGGCGCTCGCCGTTCTCCCCGACATCCTCGGAATAGATCGAGAATTTCAGTTGCTGGGCGGGAATGCGCGTATCGTCGCCGGACACGGCGTTGAGCACCAGGCCGCCGGCGTCGAGCACCATGACCTGATGCGCCACTTCGCCGTCGGCGGTGACCGAAAGCTTCTTGGTCGCCCCGGCACGCCCGAAGGCGACATTGACGAAATAGTCGCCGGGCGACAGATGGAAATCGGCGGTGCCCCCGCGAAAGCTCGCCACCAGCGGCAGCTTGCCGTCATCGCCGGGGATCGGCGAGAATACGCGCCAGGACAGCCCTTCCTGCATCGGCTCGCTGTCCGAAGTCAGCCGCGCCTCCATCGAGACGTCCTTGGTACCGGCCGCGACCGACGAGCCGGCATTCGGCAGAATCGGTGAAAACGCTTCCACCTTCGGCATTTTCGGCGCGCCGCTCAGCTGCTTGAATTCGGAGAAGGCGTTTTCCGCATCCGCCTGTTGCGCGCACGCGGCCGATGCGAGCAGAAAAACTCCGAAAATGGCGGCAAGCACGGGCTTGGCCGGACACAAGGCTGACATGGAGACGGGCACCGGTTGACTTCTTGATCCAGGAAAGCAAGTTCAAGCGCAATGGCGTGGCTTTTTCAAGTCCGCATGCCCCACGTCCCTCAGGAGTCCCAATGAAAGCCAGTCCGAATACAAGCCTGCTCGACTATCTGAAAACCCGACGCTCGACCCCGGCGTTCCAGATGTGCGAGCCGGGTCCGTCGAAACCGGAGCTCGAGGAGATCCTGCGCCTGGCGATCCGCGTGCCCGATCACGGCAAGATCGCGCCCTGGCGTTTCATCGTCTATCGCGGCGAGCGCCGGGCCGAACTCAGCGCCGAACTGCTGAAAATGGCACTGGAGAACAAGCCGGACCTCAGCGCCGAAATGATCGAGGTCGAGCGCACCCGGCTGACCAGGGCGCCGGTCGTCATTGCCGTCATCTCGACCGCGGCGCCGCACGTCAAGGTGCCGGAATGGGAACAGGTGATGTCGGCCGGCGCCGTCTGCCTCAACCTGCTGATGGCCGCCAACGCCCATGGCTATGTGTCGAACTGGCTGACGGAATGGTATGCCTTCGACGGGCGCGCCCTTGAACTTCTGGGCGTGAGAGACGGCGAGAAGCTCGCGGGCTTCATCCATATCGGCTCGACGGAATTCCCGGTCACCGAACGGCCGCGTCCGGAGCTTGCCGAGGTCGTCAGCTGGGATGGAGGAGATCTCTGATGTTCTATGACACCGAAACCAATGGTCACGGCATGGAGCGCGATCCGTTCAAGGCGATCGTCGTGCCGCGGCCGATCGGATGGATCGGCACGCGCGGGCGCGACGGGGTCAACAATCTCGGCCCCTATTCCTTCTTCAACGCGGTCTCCGACCGGCCGAAACTGGTGATGTTTTCCTCCACCGGCTACAAGGACAGCGCCCGCAATGCGCAGGAGACCGGCGTCTTCACCTGCAATTTCGTCAGCCGCAATCTTCTCGACCGGATGAACCAGTCCTCGGCGGCCTATCCCTCGGAGATCGACGAATTCGCGGAGGCGGGACTGACGCTCGGGCAGGGGCGAATGATCGACGCGCCCTATGTCGCGGACGCCTTCGCCGTGCTCGAATGCAAGGTGACCGAGATCATCCGGCCGAAGGGTCTGGACGGCGAGGCGAGCGACAACTGGGCGGTCTTCGGCCAGGTGGTCGGCATCCATATCCGCGAGGAGATCATCGTCGACGGTCGGCTGGACATGGCCCGCGCCCGTCCTGTCGCCCGCATGGGCTATATGGATTATGCCGAAGGCAGCGATGTCTTCGAGGTCCTGCGCCCGTCGATGAACCGGTCGTGACGACTCAATCCTGACCGGCCGCTGCCGGGCGTGCCGCACGGCCCCGCCGGATGACGCCGGAAAATCCTTGAGCGGTGGCGCTGGCCGTCTGCGCGGCCAGGTCTTGCGCCGCCTCCACCTCGGAAAGCACCGCATGGGCCGGCACGCCGGCGGCGGCCGCGGCCAGCAGCACCAGCCCGGTCGCCGTCCGCACGCCGGCCGAGCCCTGCGGCGCCTTCAGCCTTGCGGCGAGCGATTCGGCGTCGAAGGCCAGCGCGGCGACCCGTGGTGACGCGGCGGCAAGGGAGGCTGCCGAAAACAGCGCGGCGGGATGGACACCGAACAGCACGATGATGCCGGTGCTGCCGTCGCGCCGTCCCGACACCACCTCTTCGACGCGCAGCAGTGTGCAGAGCCTCTCGATCATCGCCGGCGTCTGCGCCTCGACGATCACGGCACAGGCTTCGAGCGCAACCGCGAGCGCGATCTGACGCTCTGTCGGCAGGTTGTCCTGCGGCTCTGCGATCAGGCAGGCAAGCGCTGCCGAATCGCGCCCTTGCCGCAGCGTCTGCGTAAGCTCCGCCCAACCGTCATCCGGCCCCCCAAGACCACGCAGGTCGAGGATCCTGGTCTCTGCGGCCGGCCCGTCCTCTGCGCCGGCGCCTGTTGGCGCTGCCGCCTGCAGATGCCAGACCGGCAGGGCTTCGAACCTCTGCGCCATGCTCTTTTCCGGCTTCGATGAACGCTCTGAAAACATGGTGAACCAATCTTAAACTTTTGCGATCTAATATATATCCAAGGCGCGCACAGTATTGGCGAGCGGGTGTTGGTGAGTAGGACCGGACGTGATTGTACAGGCTTTTCTTCGCTGGGCCGATAAGGCAAAGGCAAACGACAGGGCGCAAGCCGCAAATGCTTTGGCACGGGCCTACATAACCTCCGGCATGGCGCCGGCAGAAAAGCGCGCAGCCGCGATCGCGATGACCTATCTGCTGGACGATCCCGCCCCGCAGGTGCGGGTTGCGCTGTCGCGGGCGCTTGCGCCGTCGGCCGATGCGCCGCATTCCATCGTGTTGGCGCTTGCCGAAGACCAGCTGGAAATCGCAGCCCCCGTTATTCTTTCCTCGCCGGTGCTGTCGGCCGCCGACCTCGTCGATCTGGCCGCCGGCGGCAGTGCCCATACCCGCGCCCTGATCGCCTCGCGCCCCTCGCTCGACATCCGGGTGGTGGCGGCCCTGGCAGAGGTTGCCGGTGTCGAGGAACTGCTGATCCTGCTTGAAAACCCGACGGCCCGTTTCGGCCGGGTGGCGCTGCGCCGCATGGCCGAACGCCACGGTGCCGATGCCAGCCTGCGCGAATGCCTGCTCAACCGCGAAGATCTGCCGGTCGATGCGCGCCACGTGCTGGTCGAACATGTCTCCGACGCGGTCTCGGGCCTGCTGCTTGTCACCGCCGCCATGGGCCGCATGCGCGCCGAAAAGATCGCCGGGGAAGCCAAGGTCAGCGCCGCACTGGAACTCGCCGGTCAGGGTGATGCGCAGGAATGCGACGCGCTGGTCGAACAGATGCGCGCAAGGGGCGAGCTGACACCGGCCTTCCTGATGCAGGTCCTCTGCGCCGGCCGCACCGATTTCTTCGCCGGTGCTCTTTCAGCGCTGACGCAGATGGAAGAGCGCCGCGTGCGCTCGATTCTCGCGACCGGCCGCTACCATTCCGTCCGCGCGCTGATCGAAAGCGCCGGCCTGTCGCGCAGCGTCAGTTCGCTGTTCGTCGATGCGATCCTGCTCTGGCGCCAGACGCTGGAACAGGCGCCGCATGTCGCGGTCTGCGATGTGCTGGAAAAGCTGGTCGAGCGCAGCGGCAAGGTGGGCGAGACCGATGGCGATGCGGCCGAGCTGCTCGAGATCGTGGTGAAATTCCAGCGTCTCGAAGAGCGCCGCCGCGCCCGCGATTTCGCCTCGGCCCTGTCCCTGGCCGCCGCCTGACGGCATCCCTCACCATCATCACGCAAGCTGTGATTGGCCCCGTGTAGCCGACAGCCGGGAAGGCTGGAAGGCTGCGGCGCGTCAGTGCTTGACGCGCTTGGCGACCCAGGAATAGCTGTCGGTAATCACGTGCAGCGGTGCGGTGAACACCATGCGCACGCGCTCCTTGCCCGGCAGCGCACGCTTGATGGTTTCGAGGGCACGGGCTGCCAGGTTCTCATGCGCATGCGGGTCGTCCGCCGGAACCGCCCCGGGGAGGGCTGCCGCAGGCGGTGTGCTGCCGCTGCCCGCCGGCGGCAAAGCGGCGACCTGACCGTCGGCGTTTTCCCCGCCCTCGTCCGACAGGTCGGAAAGGTCCTGCTTGACCGCCCCCGGCGTCGGCGCATCTTCCGGCCGCACGGCACCGCCTGGAAGCGCGGCAACCTGTTGGCCGGGCTTCTGGCATACGGCGATCACGGTCGGATAGTTGATGTCGCCATAGCCGTCGAGAATGTTTTCCGACGCCGCGTCGCAAAGCTCGACGCTGACATAGCGCTCGCGCGCCGTGTCGACGTATTTGCACTGATTGAGGCCGTCGTCACAGCCCAGAATGGTCATCATAATCAGTGCCGCCTGCATGGCTTCGCCTCATTCGTCTCGGTTCGGGTCGAAGGGGCAGAATGCAGAGGATTGTGCCGCAAGCAAGGCCGTGTTTTGCAGGCGGCTTGGCTGACCGGGTATTTGCCACCCGGCGGGCCGCCAAGCCCGGTATCCGGGCCGGTTATTGCGGCCGGGCCAAAACCTTGAAGGCGTAGAACTGGTTTTTCTGCTCTGCCGAGAAATTGTTGTCGGCGGCGAGAATCAGCAGATCCGTGCCGTCCTTCGCCTTGGCAAAGGTCATTGCCTCGATATTGTCCGGCTCCAGTCCGATGCCGCGCAGGTCGAGCAGCTGGGACTTGCGGACCGGGACGATGCCGGCATCGGTCTTGGCAAGCGCGGCGATGTCGCTGACATCGGTGGCGCCGTCGAGGTCGATCATGAACAGCTTGATGCTGCTGCCTAAGCCCTCGGCGAAGCCGCGCTCCAGCACCAGCAGACGGTGTTCGTCGAGCGCCAGCATTTCCGGCACGCCATTGTCGTTCCAGCCGCCGGACTTGTCGGGCGCCTGCGGGATCGGCGATACCGGGTAGACATACTGCGCCTTCGCCTTGCCGGTCTTGGCATCGTAGCGGATCATCCGGGCGAGGCTGCCGGTCGTCAGGCTTGCGGCCGGGCCATCCTGATGGAGCGCTGCCTCCAGTCCGACGATCACATCGCCGGAAGGCAGCACGGTGACGCTTTCGAAGGCATTGTTGTTGCGGATGCCGCTTGACCGGTCGGCCGTCGGGGCAAAGCCGTCGGGCAGGTCGAATTCGCGGAGGAAGGCGCCGTCGCGGTCGTTGACCCGCAGGAACGGCGAAACGCCGGCCTTGGCGTCGCCCTCGCTCGACCAGTAGACGCCCCCGGCCGTCACGCGGATGGCTTCCGGATCGACGCCCTTTGCGGCAAACGGCTTGCCGTCCCGGTCGCGCAGCACCGTTGTCCTGGCGACGCTCACGCCTTTCAGTCCGTCAGTGTCGACATCGATATCGAGGTCGTAGAAGCGGGCCGGCGCCTTTTCCGAGCGGTCGTGGGAAATCGCCACATAGCGACCGCTCGCCGGATCGAAGTCGAGACCGGAAATGCCGCCGAATTCCACGCCGTCGAACACCGTGCCGGTCGGAATGGAGAATGCGCCGAGATAGCCGAGCGCCAGATGCGCTGTGCAATCGCCGAACGGGCAGGGGGTATCGACCACCGTTGCGATCTCGGTTGCCGATGCGGCCCGTGCGACCGCGATCACCAGCGCGGCGACAGTGAAAAAGGTTTTGGTCATGGAAAAACCTCGGGGACGCTTCGCTGTCTGGGGCGCGGCGACGAATGGATAATCGAATAGCCCTCTTGTCGCCGATTTCGATGTCAGGCGTGTGAAGGACCGATCCGTCCGGCAGGGATCGAGCAGATGGCCGCCCGGCGTGGCAGAACGGACACGGCCGCCGCATCCCGGCTCGGGAAAGCGACGGTTCGCACTTGGCCGCGCGTATCAAACATGACAAACAGACACATCTTTCCCGATGTGTCTTGCTGCAAAGCCGTTTCATGTTTTCCCGTTTTTTGACGTTTTATCGCCCCTACCGGGTGCTCTTCTTTCTCGACTTCGGCTGCGCGGTGCTGTCCGGCCTGCTGGAGCTCGGCTTTCCGATGGCGGTGAAGCTGTTCGTCGACCGGCTGATGCCGAGCGGCGACTGGCGGCTGATCGTGGCCGCCTCGGTCGCCCTGATCGTCATCTATGTGCTCAACACCGGCTTGATGGCGACGGTCACCTATTGGGGCCATATGCTCGGCATCAATATCGAGACCGACATGCGCCGGCTCGCCTTCGCCCATGTGCAGAAGCTGTCCTTCCGCTATTTCGACAACGCCAAGACCGGTCACCTGATCACCCATCTGACCAAGGACCTGGAAGAGATCGGCGAGGTCGCCCATCATGGTCCCGAGGATGTGTTCATCGCGGTGATGACCTTTATCGGCGCCTTCCTGCTGATGCTGTCGGTCAATGTGAAGCTCGCCCTGCTGACCGCCCTGATCGTGCCGCTGACGGCCTGGCTCACCGGCCGCTACGGGGCCCGGATGACCGAGAATTTCCGCGCGCTCTACAGCCGCATCGGTGCCTTCAACGTGCGGATCGAAGAGAATGTCGGCGGCATCCGCGTCGTCCAGGCCTTCGCCAACGAGGATCACGAGCGTCGCCTGTTCGAGAGCGAGAACCAGAGCTACCGCACGACCAAGCTTGCCGCCTACCGGATCATGGCCGCCAATGTGTCGATGAGCTATATGAGCATGCGGCTGGTGCAGATGGTGGTGATGATCGCCGGCGCCTGGCTGGTGCTGAAGAACGAGCTGTCGGCCGGCGGCTTCGTGTCCTTCCTGCTGCTGGTCGCCGTCTTCTTCCGCCCGGTCGAGAAGATCAATTCGGTTCTGGAAAGCTATCCGAAGGGGATTGCCGGTTTTCGCCGCTTCCTCGAACTGATGGACACCGAGCCGGAGATCGCCGATGCGCCGCATGCGGTTGAGGCCCCGGCCTTGCGCGGCGCCATCCGCTTCGATCACGTGGCCTTCGGCTATAGCGATGGCCGCACGGTGCTCGACGGCGTCGACCTGTCGATCGCGCCTGGCGAGACGATCGCCTTTGTCGGCCCGTCCGGTGCCGGCAAGACCACGCTCTGTTCGCTCCTGCCGCGCTTTTACGAGCCGACCTCGGGCCGTATCCTGGTCGACGGGCTGGATGTGCGCGATGTCACGCTCGCGTCGCTGCGCGGCCAGATCGGCATCGTCCAGCAGGATGTCTTCCTGTTCGGCGGCTCGGTGCGCGACAATATCTGCTACGGCCGGCTCGGCGCCTCCGATGCCGATGTCTGGGCGGCGGCGCGCAAGGCGCGGCTCGATGGCGTCATCGAGGCCATGCCGCATGGTCTCGACACGACCATCGGCGAGCGCGGCGTCAAGCTGTCCGGCGGACAGAAGCAGCGCATGGCGATCGCCCGCATGTTCCTGAAAAATCCGCCGATCCTGATCCTCGACGAGGCCACCTCGGCGCTCGACACCGAGACAGAGCGGGCGATCCAGCAATCGCTGTCGGAGCTTGCCGAGGGCCGCACGACGCTGGTCATCGCCCACCGGCTGGCCACCATCCGCGACGCCGCCCGCATCGCCGTGGTCGATCGCGGCGGCATAGTCGAGATCGGCAGCCACCGCGAGCTGATCGCGAGGAACGGCGCCTATGCCCGGTTGCACCGGGCGCAGTTCGGCTCGCAGGCGGCAGAGTAATCTCTAGCGGTCGGAGCGGATGACGGTCTTGTGCAGGACGGCGACTTCGCCGTCCTCATCGCGCACGGAGATGATTTCCGTCTCGGTTTCCGTGCGGGGTGTGGTCGTTGCCTCGCGCACATCGGACAGCTCCACCTCGCGCATCCATTCGCGCCAGATCGACACCATCAGCGCCATCAGCACCGGGCCGATGAACAGGCCGAGCAGGCCCATGGTCTTCACCCCGCCGACAAGGCCGAAAAAGGTCGGCAGGAAGGGCAGCTTGATCGGTCCGCCGATCAGCCGCGGGCGGATGGTCTTGTCGACGATGAAGAGTTCGACCGCACCCCAGGCAAACAGCGCTATGCCCGCGACATAGGAGCCGCTCGCCAGCAGATAGAGCGAGACGAGGGTAAAGGAGAGCGGTGCACCGCCGGGGATCAGGGCCATGATGCCGGTGATCAGGCCGAAGGTGACGGGCGAGGGGACGCCGGCCAGCCAATAGGCCGTGCCGAGCACCAGGCCCTCGCCGATGGCGATCAGCGTCATGCCGGTGACGGTCGAGCTGATGGTGGCCGGCACCACGCGGGAAATCCGCTCCCAGCGGGTCGGCAGGATGCGCTCGCCGAGCAGGTCCACCTGCCGGGTGAAGCTGGAGCCGTCGCGATAGACAAAGAACAGGGTGATCAGCATGAACAGCAGCGTCAGCACCAGGTGGAAGGCGCTGCCGCCGGTCGCCACCACCGCGCGGTAGATATTGCCGATATGGGCGCCGCTGACGATCTGCATCAGGTCGCCGATCGCGCCGGGATTGCCGATATAGGCAGCCCATTGATGTCCGAGCCAGCCGCCGATCACCGGCAGGCGCAGGATCCACATCGGCGGCGGCGCGCCGAACTTGTTGACCTCTGCCGCCCAGCCGATCCATTCGCGCACCTCGCCCACCGTATAGGTGATGGCGATGCTGATCGGCACGATGAGGAAGAGCAGGATGAACAGGATGGCCAGGCTTGCGGCAATTGTCCGGCTGCCGCCGACGCGCGCGACCAGCCGCGTGTAGAGCGGCCAGCTGGCAAAGGCGAGCACCAGCGCTGCCAGCATCGGCACGACGAAGCCATGGAAGAAATAGATGCCGGCGATGACGATCAGCACCAGCAGCCAGCGCGCCGCCGTGATCGGCGGAATGAGCGCCGTGCCGTTACGGGCGACCGGCCCGAGCCAGCGGGGCGCGTTCTGCGGCTTTCTGTGTTCTTTGTCTGTCAAGAGCTCTGGTCATCCGCCTTCAAGTCCCTGTGCATATGTGCCCCTTGTGGCCGTCGTGCAAGCACAAAGCGCCAGGGGTGGGCTGAAGAGATGCGTTTGCTGCGGGATTCCTTCAGACGAAATGTCAGAGACGCTGCACGCTAAGGGGAGCTGGATCGGCGAACGCGTCCTGCGCGCCGATCAGGTTCAACTCGCGCCTTTTCAGCGCCATGGTCTTTTCGAACAAAGCCAGGATGCTGGACGCTGTCTTCGACAGCGCCTGATCGAGCGATGCATCCGACAGCAGATGGGCGAGGAAGAGGGCCGATGTGCAGTCGCCGGCGCCATTCGGAGCGGGATCGAGCGGCAGCAGCGGGGTGGTGACGAGATATTGTGCGCCGGACGCCGACGAGGCAAGCATCTGGATCTCGTCGCTTTTCGTGTCCTCGTGGATCAGCGAGGTCAGCAGCACCGTGTCCGGTCCCATCTCGTGTGCTGCCCGCGCGGCCATCCGGGCGTCGTCCAGCGTGGTGATCGTGCGGCCGGTCAGATATTCCAGTTCGAACTGGTTCGGCGTGATGATCGTGGCGCGCGACAGCGCCCGGTCGCGGAAATAGTCGGGAATGCCGGGGCGGACGAAAAAGCCGCGGCCGACATCGCCCATCACCGGGTCGCAAAGCCAGACGGCCTTTTCCGGCAGGCGCTCCCGCAATGCCAGAATGATGTCGCCGACCGCCGGATCGCCGAGATAGCCGGTCAGCAGGGCATCGGTCCTGTCCAGCACCCCGCGTGCGCCCAGCCCGTCGATGACGGCCTCGATATGGGCGGCGGAAAACACCTCGCCGGTCCATTCGCCGTAACCGGTATGGTTGGAAAACTGCACGGTATTGATCGCCGTGACTTCGTGGCCGAGCCGCTGCAGCGGAAACACCGCGGCGCGATTGCCGACATAACCGAAGGCGACATGCGACTGGATGGACAGGATCTGCTTCATGGATCAACGCGATAGCCGATGGAACGATGGCAGAAGCAGTAAAGCCAATGGCCGCGCGATGCCAACCGAAATTTGTCATCATGACAAGGGCAGCCCGTCGGCAGCGGTGCCCGGCGCCGGGCAGGGCCAGGCATCGGGCGGAACCCCCGGCATATCGTCGGCCGCGCCGCCGATATGCCGGGCAGGGCCGTGGTCAGTCTTCGAACGCGGTAATGTCGCGGCCGGTGCTCTGCTGCAGCGGACGGTTGTTGTGCTTGTAGAACTTGTGGAACGCGCTGATCTGCTTCTCAGAAGCGGTGATCGGCTTTTCCATGACCAGCCAGCTGACGCCTTCGGTGCAGGGCGGTGTCGTCAGCGAGCCGGAAAAGCGATAATATTTGCCGTCCGCCGGCAGCAGCTTGGTGATGTCGAATGCGGCATCGCTGAAGGCCGCCGGCGCGGCGCCCGCCTTCGGCGTCTTGGCAAACAGCGCTGCCAGGTCCGGATTGGCCTTGCCGCGCTTGACCATGACGGCCAGCACCGCCAGCGACCCGTCGGCCGCCTTGTTGACGAAGTGGACCTCCATCGGGAAGGCCACGCCCTTGATATGGTTTTCGCTCGGCGTGTGGAAATGGAACTGCGCCAGCGTATAGGTCTTGCCGTCCAGCGTCAGCGTATTGCCGTCGGCGACATCGGCCTGCACCGTATGGCCGTTATTGACGATGTCCTTCGGGCCGAACGTGTAGTGCAGGTCGAGCTTGCTCAGCGGCGCCGCCTTGCCCGGATGGATGTCGATCGGCGACTGGCTGGTCCCGCTGCCGCAGGCCTTGAACGCGTCGGAGAGGGTGGACCAGTGCTCCGGCCCTGTTTTGCCGTCATAGCTCCAGTGCGGGGCGGTTTTGGTCTCGGCGAGGGCCGGTGCCGCGACGCTGGAAGCGGCCAGTACAAGGGCGAGACAGAGAGGGGCGGAGCGCATGGGGAATTCCTCAAATGTGATGGAGGGTTGGAAGGGGCCTTCAATCAGCCCGGTGGGTCCGGGCCTTTAAAACGAGCCCCGGCGTCTTGGACCGTCCGACGATGACATCCCATCCCGGCCTGGCCGCCAAGAAGGGCCGTTGCCCGCCCAATAGACACAGGAGGGATTGCAGAAATGTAGCGGCAACCGGGCGAAAATCGGGCAAGTTCGGGATGATACTAAGACGCATGCTTCGTATAAGATGCGTATGCAAACTAGATCGACTTTGGGTAGTCGAAACAGCGGGGGAACTGGAGGACGAACGGGAAAGCGCAAGCTGTTGCGCCTTGGCGGAGAGCCAGGTTGGCAAAGCAAGCCGGGCGGCTGCAGCCTACCCCTGTTGCGGTTGATCACCACGTCGTCCATGCGGGAAAGCCGACCCATGCGAATAGCGCCATCTTTATAGGCGCCGTCACCGGATCAACGGAATTCACGACCACGTCACGCTACCTGGCCGGGGCGTGCGCAGCCGTGAATTCATCTTGGATGCTAGCGGGAAGGCCAGTCAATTCGCATCAAAGCGATCACTTGTGATCCTTGTTGTATTGATTGACCTCCGTCTGGAGGTGAGCCTTGATCGCCTTCTTGACATTCAACCAGCATGTATAGGGATCTTTCCATCCGTTCATATGCTCCTTGGCGATGATCTTCGCTGTAGGGCCGAATTTGTTGAGGTAATCATATTTCGCGGCCTTGAACTGGTCTACGTCGAGATCCGCGAAGTAGAACATCAGCATATTCCATTTAGACGTGAGGCGCCCAAGAGATAAAGAGAATTCTTTAAAAGCTTTGGCATCCTTTTTGATGGCGTCGATATCTTTGAATGTAACGGCCATTTATGAATTCCTTAAATAAGTTGAACTCTTTTTGCTCCTTTGTGTTGCTGGTTTGCGCGAAAAGGTTCGCAGCCATGGCGCAATATTTGATTTTTTGCCGTGCCCGCATGGATGCGCCGACTGGAAAACCTCTCGCGGTCTGCCAGGCTGTTGCAGGATTTGAGAAAGTTGCCGGCGCGCCCCGCAGGGGATATCGCGAGATCCGCAACAGGAGAGGCGGCGGGCCTGCTGCATCACGGGGATGGCGAACCACAGCCGGCAGGCCGGGGGACCATCGCGGCGTGCCGGAGCCGTACCCTCATTCATCGACGCAGCGGGCCTTGCAAAATGCGCGTCCGATTTCCGGCAGATGCCGTCGTCCTCATGGCACGGTGTGGGCATAGCGCGTCGGCGTGCACCGACGCGTCAGGTCTCAGATGTCGAGATTCTCGGCGAACTCGGCGCGCTCCTGGATGAAGCGGAAACGGGCTTCGGGCTTGGTGCCCATCAGCGCGTCGACCGCACCGCGGGTGCCCTCGAAATCCACCTCGTCGATCTCGACCCGAAGCAGCGTGCGCTTGGCCGGATCCATGGTGGTTTCCTTCAGCTGCGCCGGCATCATTTCGCCCAGGCCCTTGAACCGGCCGATCTCGACCTTCTTGCCCTTGAACACCGTTTCCATCAGTTCTGCCCGGTGCGCATCGTCGCGCGCATAGACGGTCTTGGCCCCCTGACGGATGACATAGAGCGGCGGCACGGCCAGATAGAGATGGCTGCCGCGCACCAGTTCGGGCATTTCCTGGTAGAAGAAGGTGATCAGCAGCGAGGCGATATGCGCGCCGTCGACATCGGCATCGGTCATGATGATGATCCGCTCGTAGCGCAGGTCCTCGTCGCGATATTTCGTCCGCGTGCCGCAGCCGAGCGCCTGGATCAGGTCGGCGATCAGCTGGTTGGCATGCAGCTTGTCGCGACCGGCGCTGGCGACGTTGAGGATCTTGCCGCGCAGCGGCAGGATCGCCTGGTTGGAGCGGTTGCGCGCCTGCTTGGCGGAGCCACCGGCGGAATCGCCCTCGACGATGAACAGCTCGGCGCCCTCGGCGGTGTTCTGCGCGCAGTCGGCAAGCTTGCCCGGCAGGCGCAGCTTGCGCACCGCCGTCTTGCGCGAGACTTCCTTCTCCTTGCGCCGGCGAAGGCGCTCCTCGGCCCGCTCGATCACCCATTCCAGCAGCTTGGCCGCCTCGTTCGGATTGTCGGCGAGATAGTGGTCGAAGGGATCGCGCAGCGCGTTCTCGACGATGCGTTGCGCCTCGACGGTCGCCAGCTTGTCCTTGGTCTGGCCGACGAATTCCGGCTCGCGGATGAAGACCGAGAGCATGCCGACGGCCGAGATCATCACGTCGTCGGTGGAAATCTGCTGGGCGCGCTTGTTCTGGGTCAGCTCGGCATAGGCCTTCAGGCCCTTGGTCAGCGCAATCCGCAGGCCGCTTTCATGCGTGCCGCCCTCAGGCGTGGGAATGGTGTTGCAGTAGGAATGGATCTGCGGATCGCCGCCATACCAGGTGACGGCCCATTCCATGGCGCCGTGGCCGCCGGTCTTCTCGGTCTTGCCGGCGAAGATCTCGCGGGTGACGGTAAAATCCTTGCCGAGGGTGGCGGCCAGATAGTCCTTCAGCCCGCCGGGGAAGTGGAAGACCGCCTTGTCGGGGATCTCGCCGCCTTCCGGCACGACGCCCGGATCGCAGGACCAGCGGATCTCGACGCCGCCGAACAGATAGGCCTTCGAGCGCGCCATGCGGAAGATGCGGCCGCCGTCGAATTTCGCGCCGTCGCCGAAGATCTGCGCGTCCGGGCGGAATCGCACACGGGTGCCGCGCCGGTTCTGCACATCGCCGAGTTCCTCTAGCCCGCCGACCGGCACGCCCCGTGAAAACCGCTGGCGGTAGAGCTTGCGATTGCGCGCAACCTCGACTTCCAGATCGTCGGAGAGCGCGTTGACCACCGAAACGCCGACGCCATGCAGGCCGCCGGAGGTCTCATAGGCCTTGCCGTCGAACTTGCCGCCGGCATGCAGCTTGGTGAGGATCACTTCGAGCGTCGACTTGCCGGGCACCTGTGGATGGTTCTCGACCGGGATGCCGCGTCCGTTGTCGGTCACCGTCAGATAGCCGTCGGCGCCCAGATGCACGTCGATGAAATTGGCATGCCCCGCCACCGCCTCGTCCATCGAGTTGTCGATGACTTCGGCAAACAGGTGATGCATCGCCTTTTCGTCGGTGCCGCCGATATACATGCCGGGCCGCATGCGCACCGGCTCCAGGCCTTCGAGCACGCGGATCGAGGAGGCGCCGTAGTCGTCGCCTGCATTGCCGTTCCCGGCCGGTGGGGCAGGGGCTGCCGGGCGTGCGTCTGCTGCCGGGCGCGCAGCGGCCGGCCGGCTCTCGGCTGCGGGGGCCTCGGGCGCTGCCGGCTTCTGGCCGCCGGGCACACCGGAAAAAAGGTCGTTGTCTTCCATCGTCAATCGGTACCGTGAACTCTGTCGGGTCGGCGCGCTGAGCGGCAAGGGGGCGATCCGCATCTCGGGGGGTAGCCCCGGCTCCGCGAATCGGCGAGATTTTGCCAGAAAGGCAGGTCGGACGCGAGCTTGCCGCATATCGCGTGCAGGTATGGGCCGGATTGTTGGGGGCCGCGCGCCGCGAAGGCAAGCCCCTTGCCCCTCACTGGCCCCGTTGGAGACCAATGTCCACAAGTCATTTCCCCCGCTTTGCATTTTTCGCCCTGCTCACGGCGCTTGTCGCCCTGCCGCTGCCGCTGCGGGCGGCCGGTGCCGATGGTCCGCTGGCCCCTTACCGCGACGACCAGTTCGCCGGCCAGGCGGTGTTGTCCAGCGACGACAACGGCGATTTCGAGGTGCTCGACTATCAGGAGCTGCGCGACATCAATGGCCGCGACCGCATTCCCGAGCGCCGGGTCAAGGATGCCTATGTTTCGCTCGGCGTGCGCCGCCAGCAGCAGAACCAGACGCTGTCGCTGCCCAATGGCACGCTCCAGCTCGCCCGCGTCGGTGTCGACCAGGGACAGGCCTTTACCGTCATCTTCATCCATGGCCGGGGTGGCGACCGCCGCCTCGGTGTCAACGATTTCACCTTCGGCGGCAATTTCAATCGCCTGAAGAACCTGGTGGTGCGCGCCCATGCCACCTATTACGCGCCGAGCGTGCCGGCCTTCGACACCGGCGGCGTTGCGCTGATCGGCGATCTGATCGCCCATGCGAAATCAAGCTCCGGCGGCAAGCCGGTGGTGCTGGCCTGCGCCTCGATGGGCAGCATTCTCTGCTGGGGGGCGGCCCGCGACCAGACCGTCGTCGACAATCTCGCCGGCATGATGATCATGGGCGGCGCCCCCGATCCGGACTATGCCAAGAGTGCCGGCTATGCGGCAAAGCTGCCGATCTATTTTACCCATGGCGGCAATGATCCGGTCTATGCGCCCGATGCCCAGATCGCGCTCTACCGCAAGCTCCATGCCAGGGGCGAGGCCACCCGCTTCCGGCTGTTTGCCACCGGCTCGCACGGCACGCCGGTCCGGATGACCGACTGGCGCGAGGCGCTGAATTTCCTCCTGACACGCTAATAGACGCCGCGTAATTCGCCTCATTCCCCCTGCAATCGATTAAATCGGCGGCTTATCTTTCTATCCCCTGTCAGGTTTGCTAGAGGGCTTGTCGTGACAATACAGACGGAGGACTGCATGACGCCGGAAATTCGCCCGCTCGTCGCTGGCAATTGGAAGATGAACGGCACGCGGTCAGCGCTTCCGCAGATCAAGGCGATTGCCGAAGGCATCGAGGGCCCGCTCGGCGCAAAGCTCGACGTGCTGCTCTGCCCGCCGTCGACGCTGCTGTATGTGGCGACCGCGCTCTGCGACGAAAGCCCGCTCCTGATCGGCGCGCAGGACTGCCACCAGCAGGTCTCCGGCGCCCATACCGGCGACGTGTCGGCCGAGATGATCGCCGACTGCTTCGGCACCCATGTGATCGTGGGCCATTCCGAGCGGCGCAAGGACCATGCCGAAACCGACCATCTGGTGCGCGCCAAGGCCGAGGCGGCGCATGCGGCCGAACTGACGGCGATCGTCTGCATCGGCGAGACCGGCGACGAGCGCTCCGCCGGCCAGGCGCTCGACGTGCTGAAGCGCCAGCTCGACGGCTCGCTGCCTGACGGTTTGACGGCGCAAAACACCGTGATCGCCTATGAGCCCGTCTGGGCGATCGGCACCGGTGTGACGCCGACGCCCGACGACGTGAAGGCCGCCCATGCCTTCATCCGCGCCGAGCTGACATCCCGTTTCGCGGAGGAGGGCGCCAGGACCCGCATTCTCTATGGCGGCTCGGTCAATCCGCGCAATGCCGCAACGCTGATGGCGATCGACAATGTCGATGGTTGCCTGGTCGGCGGCGCGAGCTTGAAGGCGGAGGACTTCCTCGCCATATACCGCGTCTATGAGGGGCTTCTGGCCTGACAGATGATCTCGGCGACCCGCCCGCGCTCGCCCGTTTGGGCTAGCGCAGGCACCGCCGGTTGAAGGGCGAATTTGCGGCACCGTCGCGGATTTGGCTGAATTATGGCTTTTCATGCCGCGGCGCCTCATGTAAAGAGCCGCAAAACCCGAATTGCATGAGCCCCGTCTAGGGCAGGTGGATTTATATATGCAGACCGTCTTGATCGTCATTCATCTCATGATCGTGCTTGCGCTCGTCGGCGTCGTGCTGATCCAGCGCTCCGAGGGCGGTGGCCTTGGGATCGGCGGCGGTTCCGGCTTCATGTCGGCGCGCGGCACGGCCAATGCGCTGACCCGCACGACCGGCATCCTGGCGGCCCTGTTCTTCGTCACCTCGATGGCGCTGACGATCCTGGCGCGCTACGAGGCCAAGCCGACCGACATTCTCGACCGGATCAACCAGACCGAACAGCAGTCGGAAGGCTCCAGCGTTCTCGACCAGCTTCCGGGCGCAGCACCGGCCACCAATGGCACGGCACCGGCGGCCAATGGCGCGGCACCGGCCACCGACGGCGCGGCAACGCCCGCCAAGCCCGCGGCCCCCGCCCAGGACCCGAACGCGGTCCCGACCGGCAACTGATCGGTCGAGCATGACATCGCTCCGGCGGACTTCGTGAAAAGGGTCCGCCGGTTTTCTTTTGCGTGAATTCAGTCCGCCAACCGTAAAAAGCCTGTGTGTTGTGCTTTTAGGGGTGGCGGAATCAGAAGTGAAAAGGTAACCGGTGACTCCCATGGCGCGATATGTATTCATCACTGGCGGCGTGGTATCCTCACTTGGTAAGGGCATCGCAGCAGCCGCACTCGGAGCATTGTTGCAGGCGCGGGGCTACCGCGTGCGCCTGCGCAAACTGGACCCCTATCTCAATGTCGACCCGGGCACCATGAGCCCGACCCAGCACGGGGAAGTCTTCGTCACCGACGACGGTGCCGAGACCGATCTCGATCTCGGTCACTACGAGCGCTTCACCGGGCGCTCGGCGACCAAGACCGACAACATCACCACGGGTCGCATCTACAAGAACATCATCGACAAGGAACGGCGCGGCGACTATCTCGGCGCCACCGTCCAGGTGATCCCGCATGTCACCAACGAGATCAAGGATTTCGTCATCGAGGGCAATGACGATTACGATTTCGTCATCTGCGAGATCGGCGGCACGGTCGGCGACATCGAGGCGATGCCGTTCATGGAGGCGATCCGCCAGCTCGGCAACGACCTGCCGCGCGGCACCGCCGTCTATCTCCATCTGACGCTGATGCCCTATATCCCGGCCGCCGGCGAACTGAAGACCAAGCCCACCCAGCATTCGGTCAAGGAACTGCAGGCCCTCGGCATCCATCCCGACATCCTGCTGGTGCGCGCCGACCGCGAGATCCCGCAGGCCGAGCGCCGCAAGCTGTCGCTGTTCTGCAATGTGCGCGAAAGCGCCGTCATCCAGGCGCTCGACGTTGCCAATATCTACGACGTGCCGGTCGCCTATCACCGCGAGGGTCTCGACAACGAAGTGCTTTCGGCCTTCGGCATCGAGCCGGCACCGAAGCCGCGGCTCGACCCCTGGGAAGAGGTCTGCAACCGCATCCGCACGCCGGAAGGCGAGGTGACGATTGCCATTGTCGGCAAATACACCGGTCTGAAGGACGCCTACAAGTCGCTGATCGAGGCGCTTTATCACGGCGGCATCGCCAACCGTGTCAAGGTCAATCTCGAATGGATCGAGTCGGAGGTCTTCGAAAAGGAAGATCCCACGCCCTGGCTCGACAAGGTCCACGGCATTCTGGTGCCCGGCGGCTTCGGCGAGCGCGGCTCGGAAGGCAAGATCCGGGCGGCCCAGTTCGCCCGCGAGCGCAAGGTGCCGTATTTCGGCATCTGCTTCGGCATGCAGATGGCCGTCGTCGAGGCGGCCCGGCATCTGGCCGGCATCGAAAAGGCCTCGTCGACCGAATTCGGCAAGGCGGAGGAACCGGTCGTCGGCCTGATGACCGAATGGGTCAAGGGCAATGCGCTGGAGAAGCGCGCCGCATCCGGCGATCTCGGCGGCACCATGCGTCTCGGCGCCTACAAGGCGGCGCTGAAGAAGGACACCCGGATCGCGGAGATCTACGGCTCGACCGACATTTCCGAGCGTCATCGTCACCGCTACGAGGTGAATGTCGACTACAAGGAACGTCTCGAATCATGCGGCCTCGTCTTTTCCGGCATGTCGCCGGATGGCGTGCTGCCGGAGACGGTCGAATATGCCGACCATCCCTGGTTCATCGGCGTCCAGTACCACCCGGAACTGAAGTCCCGCCCGCTCGACCCGCACCCGCTGTTCGCCAGCTTCGTCGAGGCGGCACTCGCCCAGAGCCGCCTGGTCTGAGGGCAGGGCGCTTTCGCTTGCGTGATTATCGGAACCCGGCGGAAACGCCGGGTTCTCTGCTTTTCGGGGCTGGCGGATCAGCGCGGGCGCACCACGCAGGATGCCGGCCGCCCTGGCTCGTCCCTTTCCGAGCGCGGCATTTTCCCGTGACCTTCCGCCCCGATATGCTATGTCGCGGACAATCACACCAGCCAAGGCCGATCCCATGCTTCCCTGGATCCAACTCGACAGCGCGAAAATCCCCGGCGAAGCCGGCGATCTGAGGCTCAAGCAGCGCGGCCAGGAATTTTCGATCATGCTCGGCACCAACGAGTTGATGAACAGCCGGTTGAGCGGCTCGGAGGAGGCGCTGGCGACACTGGCCGAAGCGCGCATCCGCGGCCGGCCCGGACCCTGCGTGCTGATCGGCGGCCTCGGCATGGGCTTTACCCTGCGCGCCGCCCTTGCCGTGTTGCCGGCCGATGCGCGCATCACCGTCTGCGAACTCGTGCCCGCTGTCGTCGCCTGGGCGCGCGGCCCGATGGCGCAGGTGTTCAAGGGCTGCCTCGACGATCCGCGCGTGAGCGTCCACGAAGGCGATGTGAAGGCGCTGATCCGCGCCGGCCGCAACGCCTATGACGCGATCCTGCTCGATGTCGACAACGGCCCGGACGGGCTCACCCGTGCCGACAATGACGGGCTCTATGACGCGGCGGGGCTTGCGGCGTCCAATCTTGCGCTGCGCCCCGGCGGCGTGTTGGGCGTCTGGTCGGCGCATCCCGACGCCGCCTTCACCCGGCGGCTCACCCAGGCCGGCTTCACGGCCGAGGCGATCAATACCCGCGCCAATGGCAGGCGCGGCGGCGCCCGCCATGTCATCTGGATGGCCGGGAAGCGCTGAGGCGATGTCGGCCCTGACACCGCGCCCGGCAACCCCGCAGCGTTTGCCACCTTCAACCTCGGCCGGGAATCCGTGTTTCCCGACGCCCCGCTCCGAGCACCCCTTCGATGTGTCCGATACGCCGGACATGCCTGCTGCGAAACTGGCTTTGCCGGAGCGCGCCTGCGACGGCTGCATTCTCTGCTGCTGGCTCCCCGATATCGACGAACTCGACAAGCCGGCCAACCGGCCCTGCCGTCATTGCCGGGCGGGCGACGGCTGCTCGATCTATGCCGAACGCCCGCAGACCTGCCGCGACTTCCTCTGCCTCTGGCGCACCGATCTTCGATTCGGCGATCACTGGGACCCCAAACGGTCCGGCATGATGCTCTACCGCCAGGGCCTGCAATTGACCGTGCTGGTCGATCCCGCCATGCCGGACGCCTGGCGAGCGCCCCCCTATGCCGAGGCACTCGTCGACTGGGCGACGACCCTTGCCGCGACCGGCGGCTACGTCATCGTCTTCGTCGGCGACGACGTGTTCAAGATCGATCCGCGATAGCGATTGGCCTGCGCCGTCCTGCCGGAACCGTCAAGCCGAGGGGCAACCCGTAACCCGCCGACGCGCGCTCTCGCCTTTATGGAAAGGGTTGGGGAGGGGTCTTGCCTGCAACGCTCTCCCAAGATCTCCTCGCGCTGCGCCCGCCGAACCCAAAACCCCTCCCCGTCGCTGCGCTCCGACCCTTCCCACAAGGGGGAGGGTTATGTCGCGCAAGCCGCGAGGCCATGCCACAGGCGACGACGACGGGGAAAATCAAAACCGAAAAATCTCGGTGACAGCGATTTTTCCTCGCTCTCCGCTCGCTGCCGGGATCGTTTCACCGCAAGCCGGGACAGAACCACGCCGCACCCGTTCACGTTCAGCGCGGCTGATGGCGTTCATCAACGAAAGCATTGTGGGATCAAGATGCTGGCCCTTGCCGAGCCACCGCATCACCCCCGGCGGTCTCACCATCGCCACACTTTCCTCCTCCCCGCACGCAGCCAAAACCTGTCCCCCCAGCCTCGCATCAACCGCGCTCCACCAACCCAGACCCCACAAAAAACTTGCCCCCGTTTTCCCCACCCTCCGACCCCGTGCCACACTCAACCCGTCCCGCCCTCGGATACACCGGTGAACGTCGCCGGCGAGGCGGGGCCGGTGCCCTGGGGGCGTGGTCGATGACGTGGACCGCGATGCCAGGGGCCGCGTGATGACGGATCTCCCTCTCGCCTGACTGCAGGCGGGGCGTGCCTGTGGGGCACACATGACATGACCGGTGACTGTCGGGGTTTCCCGGCTTTCGCGGTGCCGGACCTGACACGTCCCAAGGGGGTAGCGCCCCGATGAGCACCGTCCCTGGAAAAGGCACCGGATCCGCGCAGAGGGATCGCACAGCACCGGCACAAGAACACCGAACGGGGCGCCTGCGGGTGTCTTATTTAATTACTTAACGCGGCAGCCGGAGGCGCCCCGTCCGTCTTCCCGAGAGGAAGACAACAGAAATGGCAGCATCCACCGGAGGGTCTCTGGCCCGGCCGGGGTTTTGCCGTGGGTGGACGGCGGCACCATCGGGGGAGGGTGCTTGCCGACACGAGACAAGGCGCCGTCGCAAGCTGCGACGTCACAGCTGGCCGGCAAGCGGGTCTGTCGGTGAGGCCTTGCCTGCGCACCGTCTGTCACGCATCGGCCGCAATCCCGTGAGACGGCGTCAGGGCAAGCAAATTCACACGAAAACATAATTTGTGACATTTCGTGTGCGGTCGCATGGATCATATCGGCCGCGCTTGCGTTTTGTTCGGGACTGCCGGGCTGCAAGGGTGACGACGCATCATCCTTGACCGCAGCATATGGAATTCGAAGGAGTGCATTATGAACAAGATCCTCGCAACCGCCGTCGCCACCCTGCCAGTTCTGGCCACTGCCGCAAACGCCTTTGCCGCAGACATGGTCGTTGCCGACCCCGCACCGGCTCCGGTCTATCAGGATGGCGCCCGTGACGGCGTTCGCATCGGCTACCTGACCTGCGACATCGGTGGCGGTGTCGGCTATGTCATCGGCTCGTCCAAGTCGGCTGACTGCACCTTCTCGTCCGCCATCGGCAGCGAGCCGCTGGATCACTATTCGGGCGTCGTGCGCAAGATGGGTGTCGATCTGGGCTTCACCACCCAGGCCAAGCTCGTCTGGGCCGTCTTTGCCCCGACCGCCGGCTATCACCACGGTTCGCTCGGTGGCCTCTACCAGGGCGCCACGGCGGAAGCCACGGTCGGTCTCGGCGTCGGTGCCAATGTCTTGGTCGGCGGCACCTCCGGCTCGATCCAGCTGCAGACCATTTCGGTACAGGGCCAGGTCGGCCTGAACCTCGCTGCCACAGGCACCTCGGTGACGCTGACGCCGGAAGGCTGATCCGTCTCGACTTAAGCGACAGCTCCAAGAACAGGACCCGGTGCCACGCGCCGGGTCTTTTGCCATGCGGGTCACGCGATTGGCTTGACGATACGCATGCGGCCTAATAGAGGTCGGAGGTCCGGCGCTACTGCCGGGACGGCAATGCGCATCCGGCCGGGCCACACCGCCGCGGCCAGACAGCCATCGCCTGACCCCGTGCCGAGGCGTCCGGCCAGCCTCTCTGTCCTCCTCCCCTTTTGATCTGCCGGAGTTCCCATGATGTTCAGGTCCGCCATGACGGCCGCCACGCTCCTGGCCGCCACTGTTCTTGGCCATGCGACAAGTGCTTCCGCCGCAGCCTGCACCAGCCATTATGCCCAGACGGGCATACCGCTGGTCACCGGCGTCACCTACAAGAGCTGGGACAGCTTCTCGCTGAAACCGGCGACCGCGCTCAACAATGTCGCCCGCGCGATCATGGCCGAGGGCTTTTCCGACGTCACGGTCCAGCAGGAATACGGCACGGTGACAGCCGTCCAGGAAACCAGCGGTTCCGGCCGGCCGCAGACGCTGCAGGTCGTGGTGCGCCAGAGCGGCAAGGGCAGTCGCGTCGATGCCACCTTCACTGTCCAGCCCGGCCAGAGCGCCCCCAATATGCGCGCCAATATCTGCCGGATCATCGCCGGCGCCGGCGGCGTCTGATCCTGCCGATGGTGCGAGAGGCGGCGAGGTCCCGTCGCCTCTAGAGCCGCTGGTAATGCCGCATCTCGCGGATATCCTTCAGATAGGGCTGGATATGGGCGAAGAAGGCGCGGAAGTCCTGACTGGCGCGAAACCGCTGCATGTGGTCCTCGGCACTCGTCCATTCGATGCGCAGGATGAAGTGCGCCGGGTCCTCGACGCATTGACAGAGGTCGAAACTGGTCGCATAGGGCGAGGCGAGCAGCGGTGTCTCGGCCGCCTTGTAGGCCGAGACGAAGGCCGCCTGGCGCGCGGCATCGATTTCATAACGCAGATATTCGACGATCATCGGTGGAGTTCCTGATTGGGTGCGACGATGCCGGCGACAGACGATGGCCGCCCCTGTCTGACGGGGCGCATCCCTCTGCCGGGCCGGCGAGAACGAACGGTTGTCTGAGTGCTGCCGGAATGTCTCTTTCCTCGGCCGGCGGTATCCGGCAAACTTCGCGCCTGCCTTCAAGGCGGCACTCTAGCGAGGCGGTTTCGATGACCACAAGAGGTTACCTTCAGGTGACGACCCCGGACGATGACAGAAAGCTGTTCGACTGCCCGGTGCTGACGGCGCTCGGTGTGATCGCCGGCAAGTGGAAGACCCGCATCCTCTGGCTGCTGCGCGAGCGGCCCTATCATTTCGGCGAACTGCGCCGCCGGCTGCCCGGCGTCTCGGCCAAGGTGCTTGCCGCACAATTGCAGGAACTGGAGGCGGACGGGCTGATCGAGCGCAACGAGGAGCGGCGCGATGCGGTCGTCTTCGTCCGCTACTCCTATTCCGACTATGGCCGCCGACAGATGCCGGTGCTCGACATGCTGGCCGCATGGGGCCTGGAGATCGCCGGCCGGCGGGTCGAGGAGGGCGAGAGCGCAGGCCGGGAAAGCGACGGCCGAAAGATGTCCGGGACCTGAACACGCTCCGGCGGCCAGCAGGTCTGGACTTGCAATTGCGGAACCTTGCCCCATGGGAAGGCCGTTAACCCTTCGAATGTGACGATAAGGAGGAACGGCCATGCTGCGCAAGGATGCGAACCCGCAAGACACGCCAGACGACGACATGCTCGGCCTGGACCAGACGCCGCCGCTCGGAACCCCGATCCCGCTTGCAACCCCGCTTGCCGCCGGCATCTCGGTGCCGGACCCGGGGCTGGAACCGGTATCGCAGGCCCCGGCGCAGGACCGCACCGCCAGCCTTTACCGCATGGTCATGCCCAAGCATATCTGCCCCTATGGCCAGAAGGCCAGATGGCTGCTGGAACGCAACGGCTACACGGTCGACGACCATTGGCTCGAGACCCGCGAGGCGACCGATCGCTTCCAGCGGGAGCACGACGTCGAGACGACGCCGCAGGTCTTCATCGGCGGCGAGCGGATCGGTGGCTATGACGAGCTGGGCCAGTTCTTCGGACACCCTCTGCCGGTAGAGGGATCGACGAGCTACAAGCCGGTAATCGCGATCTTTGCAACCGCGTTGCTGATGGCGATCGCCGTCTCCATCGCGGCCCTCGGCACGCTCGCGCCGGTGCGGATCGTCGAATGGTTCATCGCCATCTCGATGTGCATCCTCGGCATCCAGAAGCTGCAGGATGTCGAGAGTTTCTCGACCATGTTCCTGAACTACGACCTCGCCGCCCAGCGCTTCGTGCCCTATGCCTATCTCTATCCCTTCCTCGAGACCGGCGCGGGCATCCTGATGCTCGCCGGCATCCTGACCTTTGTCTCGGCGCCGATCGCGCTGGTGATCGGGACCATCGGCGCGGTCTCGGTCTTCCGGGCGGTCTACGTGCAGAAGCGAGAGCTCAAATGCGCCTGTGTCGGCGGATCGTCCAACGTGCCGCTCGGCTTCGTCTCTCTGACCGAAGACCTGATGATGGTGGCGATGGGGCTCTGGATGGGGGCGCGGGCACTCGGCATCCTCGGATAGGCGTATGCTTGGCTGCCGAAATCGCCGGATCTTGCCGCACGCACCCCCTTGTCGTCTGTCATGCGGTAAATTAGATGTAGCAGCAACAATTGCGAATGCATCTAAGCAGGTCTTCATGTCTCAGCACCAGTTCGAGCGCGCGGTGGATATCGCGCGCCTTCTCAGCCAGACCGCCAGGCTCTGGCGCCGCGCCGCCGACCGGCGGCTTCAGCCCTATGGTCTCGGCGAATCCGCCTGGCGGGCGCTGTTGATGATTTCGAATGCGGACAAGCCGCCGCGGCAGAAGGACCTAGCCGATTTCCTGTCGCTGGACGGTTCCTCGGTGGCCCGGCTGGTCGACGGGCTGGAAAAGTCCGGCCATGTGCGCCGCACCGAGGGGACGCAGGATCGACGGGCCAAGCAGCTGGCGCTGACCGAGCAGGGCGCCGAACTCGTCGCCTCCGTTCAGGAGGTGGTGTTCACGCTCTCGGCCGAGGCCGTCGCCACCCTTGCGGCGTCCGAGGTCGCGGCCGTCGAAGCCGGGCTGTCGGCGCTGCGTGGCTTCTTCGAGGCGGAGATCTCCGGTCAGGACGCGGTCTGATGGCGGACACCGACTTTGCCGCTGTTCCGGACATGGTCTGCGACAGGTCCGGGCGTGCCGGGCCGCAAGACGGGCTGCCCGCTGCCCGGCCGAAGGTCGCGATCTGGCTTCTGGCACTGATCACGCTGTCCGGCACGCTGGCCATGCATATCTTCGTGCCGGCCATGCCGGCGGCCGCCGAAGGGCTGGGCGTCGGAATCGGCCGGATGCAGATGGCGGTCAGCCTCTATATCCTCGGTCTTGCCGTCGGCCAGCTTTTCTACGGCCCGATCTCCGACCGCTATGGTCGCCGGCCGGTGCTGATGGCGGGACTGGTGATCTATACGGTCGCCGGCGCGGTGGCGCTGTTTGCGCCGGGCATCACCTCGCTTCTGGCCGCCAGGCTGTTTCAGGCGCTGGGCGGCTGTGCGGGCCTGGTGCTGGGGCGGGCGATCGTGCGCGACATCACCGCGGCGGAAGACACGGCCCGCAAGATGGCGCTGATGAACCTGATGACGGTGATCGGCCCGGGTTTGGCGCCGATCATCGGCGGCGCGCTGACGGTGACGCTCGGCTGGCGTTCGATCTTCGTCGTGCTGACCGCCATGGGCTGCGGCCTGCTGCTGCTCGCCTGGCGCAAGGTGCCGGAAACCGCGTCGCCCGGCCAGGGCGCCTCGGCCCGCGAGGTCGGGCGCAATTACAGGGCGCTGGTCTCCTCGCCGGTGTTTCTCGGCTTTGCCATCGGCGGCGGCTGCGCCACCACCTCGATGTATGCCTTCGTCACGGCGGCCCCCTTCATCTTTACCCAGGATCTCGGCCGTCCGGCCAGCGAGACCGGTTTTTATATCGCGACCCTCGTCTTCGGCGTCTGGATCGGCTCGATGATCGTCAGCCGGCTGATCGGCAGGCTGGCGATGCGCACCATCCTGATCGGCGCCAACCTGATCAGCGTGGCGGCTGCGGCGGCGCTGTTTGCCACCGTCGTCACCGGCACGATGACGGTCGCCGGCACGGTGGCGCTGATCTTCATCTTCACCCTTGGCTGCGGCGGCGCCTCGCCGATGGCGCTGACCCAGGCGGTGAGCGTCAATCCGAAGGTGACGGGCTCTGCCTCCGGGCTCTATGGCTGCGCGCAGATGCTGGTCGGCGCGCTCTGCAGCGCGCTGTCCGGCGTCGGCACGGACCCCGCTTTTTCGGCGGCCCTCATCCTGCTCTGCGCCGGTCTGGTGGCGCAGATCTCCTTCTGGGTCGCCCTGCGGCTCAGCCGCTGAAAAGCCGGGCCCGCACGCGGCATGCCGGCGACGGGCCGACAGGCCCGGCGCAAGCGATGCTCTTTGCAGTCCGTCAGGCGGCGCGCGGCAGCGGGCCGATATAGACGGAACTCGGCCGGATCAGCCGCCCTTCGAGCGCCTGTTCGCGGGCATGGGCAATCCAGCCGGTCATCCGCCCGATGGCGAACACACCGGTAAAGGCGTCCCGGGGAAAGCCGAGGCTTTCCAGCAGCAGCGCCGTGTAGAACTCGACATTGACGTCGAGCGGCCGGTCCGGCTTGCGGGTCTTCAGGATGTCGAGTGCGGCGGCCTCGATCGCTTCGGCCAGTTCGATGCGGCCGGAATCGACCTGGCCGCTTGCGATGAGCGGCCTCAGCGCCTGTTTCAGGGCATCGGCGCGGGGGTCGCGCACCCGGTAGACCCGGTGGCCGAACCCCATCAGCCGGTCGCCACGGTCGAGCGCCGCATTCAGCCAGGCGGCGGCATTTGCCGGAGTGGCGACTGCATCGAGCATGTCGAGCACCGGGCCCGGTGCGCCACCATGCAGCGGCCCTTTCAATGCGCCAAGCGCGGCCAGCGCCGACGAGGTCAACCCGGCACGGGTCGAGGCGATCACCCGCGAGGCGAAGGTCGAGGCATTCAGCCCATGATCCGAGATCGTCACCAGATAGGCATCCAGCGCGGATGTCTGTTCCGGCGTGGGGTGGTTGCCGGTCAGCATCCGCAGGATATCGGCGGACTGCGACAACGCGGCATCCGGGGCGACGGCCGGCAGTCCCTGCTGCAGGCGCAGGACCGCCGGCAGGAAGACGGCCGGCGCCGCCAGGAGCCGCAGTGCCGTCGCGGCATCCTCGCCGTCGGGGAGGCGCGCCACGAGCGCCCGCATGGCATCGACCGGCGGCAGTGCCAGGATCGTGGCATCGATGGCCGCCACTTGCCCGAACGCCGCCGCACGGGCAGCGCCCAGGGCCGACTGCAACGCCGCGACGTCGCGCGGGCCGTCGGCGTCGAAGAGCCCGTCGAGCAGCAGGACCGCCACGCTTTCGAACGTGCCGTCGCGCACCAGCGTGTCGAGCGACACGCCGCGGATCACCAGCCGGCCTGCGGCGCCATCCACATCCGAGAGCCGGGTTTCGGCGGCCACCACATTTTCCAAACCGTTTGTCATCAACAATTCTCCTTTGCTCCGGCAAGGATCGGGTCTAGGTTGATTGACGTCAATCTTGATGAAAAAGATCAATGTGAGGTCGTCCATGTCTTGGCTCACCGCCGGCGATGCGCTCGCCCGTCTCGGCACCAAACCGCAGACCCTCTATGCCAATGTCAGCCGCGGGCGGATCAAGGCAAAGCCGGATCCGGCCGATCCAAGGCGCAGCCTCTATCACGCAGCCGATGTCGAGCGGATGGCGAAGCGCCGCCAGGGCCGGCGCAAATCCGAGACCTTGGCGGCAGAGACGATCCACTGGGGCGATCCGATCCTGCCCTCGGCGGTCTCCACGGTGGTGGATGGACGGCTGTACTATCGCGGTCGCGATGCTGTCGGTTTGGCGGCGCGCGCGACACTTGAAGAGATCGCTGTAATTCAATGGGATCATACGGAATTAAACGTTGGCACACCTGCCGTCGGGACGGCGCCGACCAATCCTTCGCTGGCCGCCGCCTTCGTCATGCTGGCCTCGCGCGTGCCGAACGATCTGCCGACCATGGGGCGCAGCCGGCGGGCGCTGGTGGGCGATGCCGGCTCGGTCTTTTCCGACTTGAGAGCAACCCTGGCGCCGGGGTTTCCCGCCCTTGCCGCGCATGAGGCGCTGGCGCGGGCCTTCGGCCGGCCGGATGCGGCAGAGAGCATCCGCTGCGCCCTGGTGCTGATGGCCGATCACGAACTGAACGCCTCGACCTTTGCCGCCCGTGTCGCGACCTCGTCAGGAGCGTCGCTTTCGGCAGCGGTGCTGGCCGGCCTGTCAACATTGACGGGGCCATTGCACGGCTCGGCCTGGCTGGCGGTGGCGAACCTCGCCGAGGCCGCCAAAGCCGATGGCGTCGAGACCGCGCTCCGCCGCGCGCTTGCCCGCGACCAGACCCTGCCGGCTTTCGGCCACGCGCTCTATCCGAACGGCGATATCCGCGCCGAAGCCCTGCTTGCCGGGCTCGATCTGCCGCCTGTTTTGGCCGAGATCCGCCGACGCGGCGAGGAGATCACCGGCGAAAAGGTCAATATCGATTTCGCCCTGACGGCGCTTGCCGCGACCTACAGCCTGCCGCCCGACGCTCCGATCATCCTCTTCGCGCTCGCCCGTTCGGTCGGCTGGCTGGCGCATGCGCTGGAACAGGCAGATGGCGGCGCGCTGATCCGGCCGAGGGCACGCTATGTGGGACCGGCGGTGGAGGGGGCGGGGTGAGGCGGGTGACGAGCTTGGCCGGATATCGGTGGTTGACCGTATTGGGGCCGGAAGCGGACCGTCCGCTTCTGGGGCCTGAATTGTGCTGACTGACGTACACCAGACAATCGGCAAAAGGCAGCTCCCGACTCCAAATCGGTCAGTACGGGCCGATTTTCGACGCGGAAAGCTGTCGTTGGCTGTTGTCCCCATAGGCGCAGCAACACGCCCCATTCTGCTATTGTGATAGCTGCCACCATCATGGAAGCAGACCCTACTGTTTGGCAGGATGGAAATGCTTGAGATAAGGCAGTTAATACTATGATAGAATGCGTCCTGGCCAGCGCCGTATCGACTATCGACATCGCCTCGTTTCTACGGGATAAGGGGACACTACCCGCTCGCTGAATGTGGCAAGGAGCATTAGAGCCTCGTGATCAACCCTCCAGCGATGGCACTGCGTCGACGATCAGAGGAGCTCTTCGCATCCGCTGAGCGCGAGAAGCCGAACGATTCTGACTCCGCTGCATTGCTGCTATTCTATGCGGTCGAATGTGGTCTCAAGTCCGTTTACATGCTGCAGAACAACCTGAAATACACCGACGAAGAGCGCGGCAGCGCAAGATCGGCGCGCAGCTTTTCGCACAACATCGTCGCGCTAATTCAGGCGCTGAACATCCCCCGTGCGAGTGTGGTATCGGCACCGGCTGTAGTGACGGTTCGGCTCCGCTTGAATGGGACGCCAACGGTCCTCCACGAGGCATGGCGGTATGGCGAAAAGATCCAGGGTACCGACGCAATCTACGATTGGCTAAAATCTTTGCTAGAATGGTGTAAGAAAAACCGATGAGCACTCCCGATCATTCCCCGGTAACCTGGGTTGACGTTGCCCGCTGCCTGGCGGGTATCGATCCTGCGCATTCCCCCTTGCCCAAAGAAATCGCAAGCGCACGGGTTGGCTGGTTCGGTTTGTTGTTTCAAGCTACCGCAGCCGTAGACACCGCGCAGCTCATCGTCGGGCTCGAAGCGCTGTTCCCCTCGCGTATCAAAGATAACCCGGTGCGAATCGAACTCGAAGGCAGCCAGTCAGCAAGCGACCTTGCGGTAGAGATCGACATCGTCACCGATCAGGGGGCATCAAGACAGCCTTTCGGCGTGATCGACGGTTGGATTGATTTCCGGCCTGCCGAAGCACAAAGCATGCAAAGGCGCATCCCGATCGCGGCGGCGCTGAGTGTCAAGGGGGGCACGGGCCGAACAACGACTGCTGTCGCATTCGCCCTACATTGGGCTTCCACAGGCGGAACTCCTATACTGCTTGTCGACGCGGATCTCGAGGCGCCGGGGATCAGCTATTTGTTTGAGGCATTCGCCGGACAACCTAAGACGTCCTTGGAGGACCTGATCGCCCTGGCACATGCCGAAGAGACTGATGGCGCGCCGGAGACCACGCGTTTCGTTGCTGAACGCCTTCGCGACCATCTGCTGCCCGGCAATATCTTTGTTCTGCCCCTGCGGCGCGACATTGCCGAGCTGGCAAGTTCGTCAGTCCGATCAGAACATCTTTCCACTCCAGAGAGGCCATTCGCGCTTGCTGATCTGCTTGCTGAAGTTGCGGCCCATCTCGGCGTCGCGGGGGTTGTTGTGGATGTAAGAGCGGGTCTGGTCCCGATCGGAGTCAACCTGGCGATGGACCCAAACGTGTCGCCCATCTTCGTCACTACCTTGGCCGACCAGTCGATCAAAGCGACGGCGGGCTTCGTCAGCTTCCTCGCACGCGAATTTCGCAGAAACGGCGCGACGCCGCGCCGACCATTACTGGTCGTAAATCGCGTGCCCGTTCTCTTCCGACAGACGGGAATGGACAAGAAGGTCACCGAACCCTTGACCACCGAGCTCCTGAATTCGCTTGTCGGAGATGCCTCGGTCGAGATAGGTGCGGGCGAAGACCTGTTCTCAAGCGCTTTCGACATTCAGCCTTTTGTCCAGGTCGACGTACCGGAACTTCCAGACATCCAAGTACCTACGGGAAATTGGCGCGACTTCGTCGAGCAGCTCGGCAGCAGCGGATTTTCGCGTGCCTTAGCAAATGGCAGTGAAGAATTTGTCGCCACCGAATTGTCCTTCAGTACGCTGCCGAGCGGCATCGAACCGGAAAGATCATCGCCGGCCGTCGCCGAAAAGCGCCTAGCACTTAGCGACTTCGCCAACCAACTGATCGCTGCCGAGAATGTCCAGGGGACAGTGCCGCGCCCTCTGGTCACCCAGCCGCTCAGTGCCCTGGCGTTGCGGTATAAGTCCGAGGTACCGATCGCGATCGCGGAAGGCGCTAAGGGCACCGGCAAGACTCTCGCGGCACGCTTCATCGTTTCCAAAGCTGAATGGAGCCAGGTCGCCACAGATTTGGTCGGCGGCGATAATGCCGTTACCGCCGCGGTTTTGCCAATCGCCGCATCGATACAGTCAAGCGCCATCTTGCAGCAGGAGGCAGACGATGCCCGTCGCGCCGCTGCCACTAGAATGGGTCACGGTTCGCCGCTGAACATCTTCGAGACAACGAGCCATATTAAGGAGAAGCTCCAGAGCAATCTGAGCGAAAGCAAATGGGTATCGGTCTGGCTCGATGTGATTGCATGGAGCGTAGGCTACAACGTTAAAATCGAAGGGGCAGGTGAAGCGCTCTTCGACGCGCTTCGCGCGGGTACTAAGACAATCGTGGCCGTTTTTGAAGGGCTAGAGGAACTCTATACTTCCGCCACTGACGCAGGTGTCGAAGTGGCGATGCGTGCGCTCCTTGTCTCGCTTCCACAGAGACTCCGGTCCGAATTGCGGCGGCCGATCGGGATGATAGCCTTTGTGCGCCGAGATACCGTTGAAGCCGCGATCCGTCAGAACCTTGATCAGTTTAGGCGCGAATATGCAGCCTTCGCGCTCACCTGGACGGAAGATGACGTCCTGGAGCTGGCCGCATGGCTCGCATCGCAGTCTGGGGCGATTCCAACCCTTTGGGATCCAAATTTTCAGAATCTTTCTTCGGCGGAACGCGCCGCAAAGCTTGAGCCGCTCTGGGGCACCAAACTTGGCCCAGATGACAAGCCGGGCCAACGCACACGGGAGGCCTATACGGCCACCTGGATCGTCGCCGTCCTTTCTGATCTGCGCGGGCGTCTTGTGCCTCGCGATCTCGTCCGTCTTCTCGCCAACGCGGCAGCGGTCCCGCCAGAAGGGGAGGAAGCCACGCTCTATGCGGGACGTCTGTTGACGCCCCGCTCGTTACGGGTGGCGGTCGAATCCACGAGCAAATCGAAGGTGGAAGAGACCGAGGAAGAGATTGGCGAGCTCAAACCTGCCTTCGCTAAGTTCAAGTCGCAGGCCGATGAGCTTGCCGTTCCGCTCAGCCAGGAAGTAGTTGATAAGCTTGGCCTCACAGAAACAGAACTCTCCGCCCTGATCCGTCACGGCATCATCTTTGGCGAGAAACCGCCATACGAGGTACCGGAACTCTTTCGGCGAGGGCTTGGCCTGAAGCATGCCGGGGCGCGGCGAAGCGTGGTAAACCTCTACAATCGTGCACGAAAGCGATCCTAGGAGGCGGCACCGCGCGCCCGCCGCTGACGGGTCTCGGATTTACAGGTTAGCTGCCGCCTCGCGAGTTGCCGATCAGGAGGTGGCAAACCGCCGGTTCAGCGCAGTTACTCTGCAGCGTCCTCCCTATACCTGCCAGTCAGCTTGCGGGCCCTACACGCCAAGCGGGAAACGTCCGCTCTTTGCTGCCCGAAGATCAAAAGCGGACTGTCAGGTTTCCACCCCATATTGCCGACGCTGGCTTGTTAGCGGAGCGACAGCTTTTGGGGCATCGTCGAGGTGGACTTAATGTCTGAAATGGAGGGCGCAAAGCAGCCAGGCCTTTTCAATAAGTGATGACCTTTCGGCTCGAGTCAGACGACCACCACCACGCTTCCAGTTCTAAAACGACGAACGTGTAGCAAATCCGCAACCCCTCACACCCCAACCGGCCTTAACAGCAGCACGTCGACCGCGCTCCCCGCCTCCGCCTTCGGCGCGAACGGGGGGCGGACGATCAGGCAATCGGCTTCGGCGAAGATGCGGGTCATCGAGGAGTCCTGCTTCTCGAAGGGCATGGCCAGCATCTGGCCGGTGCTGTCGCGGGCGAGCGTGGCGCGCAGGTGATCCTGGCGCTTGTCGTTGGCCTTCAGGCTCACGCCGGCGATGGCCGGCATCAAACGCGCGGTGCGGCCGCGATGGGCGAGCTTGAGGATCAGCGGTTCGAGGAACAGCAGGCTGCAGACCATGCTGGAAACCGGGTTGCCGGGAAGGCCGAGCACCGCCATGCCGTTCAGATCGCCGACCATCAGCGGCTTGCCGGGACGCATGGCGATGCGCCAGAAATCGAGCGTCATGCCGGCCGCAACCAGCGTCGACTGGACGAGATCGTGATCGCCGACAGAAGCGCCGCCGAGGGTGACCAGTATATCGGCTTTGGCGGCAACGGCTGCATCGACGGCGGCGGTGATCGCTTCCGGGCTGTCGGCGGCAATGCCGAGATCGATCACGTCCGCGCCGCATCCGCGGGCAAGGGCCGCCACGCCGAAAGTGTTGGAGCAGACGATCTGCGAGGGCCCGAGCGCGGAGCCGGGCGTCACCAGTTCGTCGCCGGTCGCAAGGATGGCGACGCGCGGCCGTCGGTAGACGGAAAGTGCTGCATGGTTGGCGGCGGCCGCCAGCGTCAGGCGGGGAAAGTCGAGCAGGGTGCCGGCTGCAAGCACCGTCTCGCCCTCGGTGAAATCCTGGCCGCGCGGACGGATATGGCGTCCGGGGGCCACCGGAAAGGTGGTGCGGATCGTCTTCTCGTCGAGGCGCTCGGCATCTTCCTGCAGCAGGATCGCATCGGCATTGTCCGGCACCGGCGCGCCGGTGAAGATCCTGACGGCCTCGCCCGGGCCGATCTCGCCGTCAAAGGCATGGCCGGCCGCCGATTCGCCGATCACCGTCAGCGCCGCGCCGGGCCTGGGCGCATCCTCGGCGCGCAGCGCATAGCCGTCCATGGCCGATGCATTGAACGGCGGCTGGGTCAGGCGGGCGGTGACGGCGTCTGCGAGGATACGGCCGGCGGCGGTGTCGAGCGGCAGCGTTTCGGTCTCGATGACCGGCACGGCCGCATCCAGAATGCGGGCCAGCGCATCGGCGACCGGCAGCAGATCGCTCATGCCGTGGCCTCGGGATTGCGGTAGTCTCCCGACTTGCCGCCGGTCTTTGCGACGAGACGGATGCCGGAGATCTCCATGCCCTTGTCGACGGCTTTCGCCATGTCGTAGATCGTCAGGCAGGCGACCGAGACGGCGGTCAGCGCTTCCATCTCGACACCGGTGCGGCCGGTGAGCTTGGCGGTGGCTGTGACCCGCAGGCCGGGCAGGGCGGCATCTTCCGCGATCTCGACGGTGACCTTGGTCAGCATCAGCGGGTGGCAAAGCGGGATCAGGCTGGCCGTCTGCTTGGCCGCCATGATGCCGGCGATCCGGGCGGTGGCGATCACGTCGCCCTTTTTGGCATTGCCGTCGCGGATCAGCGTCAGCGTGTCTGCCAGCATGCGCACCGATCCCTCGGCGACGGCGACCCGCACGGTCTCGCCCTTGTCGCCGACATCGACCATATGGGCTTCGCCCGTGGCGCCGATATGGGTGAGGCGGGGTGCGTCGCTCATGGGGCCGCCTGAGCGGCCGTTTCGCCGAACAGCAGGGTTCTTGTCGCGGCCGCGACATCGTCTTGGCGCATCAGGCTTTCGCCGACGAGGAAGGTGGATATGCCGACCTTTTCCAGGCGCCGGCAATCGGCATGGGTGAAGATGCCGCTTTCGCCGACCAGCAGTCTGCCCTCCGGCACCATGGAAACCAGGCGCTCGGAGGTTTCGAGGCTGACCGCGAACGTGCGCAGATTGCGGTTGTTGATGCCGAGCAGCGGGGAGGCGAGCTTCAGCGCGCGCTCCATTTCCGGCTCGTCATGCACCTCCACCAGCACGTCCATGCCGAGATCGAAGGCGACCTGTTCCAGTTCGCTCGCTTCCCCGTCCGACAGCGAGGCCATGATCAGCAGGATGCAGTCGGCGCCCCAGGCGCGCGCTTCATAGACCTGATAGGCCTCGAACATGAAATCCTTGCGCAGCGCCGGCAGCGAACAGGCATTGCGCGCGGCGGCCAGAAATTCCGGGGCGCCCTGGAAGCTCGGGCCGTCGGTGAGCACCGAGAGGCAGGCGGCGCCACCGGCTTCATAGGCTCTGGCAAATCCCGGCGGATCGAAATCCGGACGGATGAGACCCTTGGACGGGCTTGCCTTCTTGATCTCGGCGATCAGGCCGTAGCGACCGGCCGCCCTCTTTGCCTCGAGCGCCTGCAGGAAGCCGCGCGGCGGCTCGATATCGGCAAGCCGGGCCTTGAGCTCGGCCAGCGAGACCGTGGCCTTGGCGGCGGCGATCTCCTGGCGCTTATAGGCTTCGATGCGGGTCAGGATATCGCTCATGCAATCCTCCTCAGGCGCGGTTGGAGACGTTTACCAGGCGGGCAAGGGCGGCCTTCGCCGCGCCGCCGTCGAGCGACTGGGCGGCCAGCATCATGCCGTCGGCGATCGATGCGGCGCGGCCGGCAATCACCAGGCCCGCGGCCGCATTGCAGAGCGCAACGTCGCGGTAGGCATTGCGCGCACCGTCGAGCACGGCGGTCAGGGCGGCCGCATTGACGACGCCGTCGCCGCCTTTCAGCTGGTCGAGTTCGACCATCGGCACGCCGAAATCATCCGGCGTCAGTTCGAATTCGCGGATCTCGCCATTTTCCAGCGCCGCGACCGAGGTCGTGCCGGTGGTGGTGATCTCGTCGAGGCCGTTGCCATGCACGACCCACACGCTTTGCGAGCCGAGATCGCGCAGCGCGACGGCGAGCGGGCGCACCCATTCCGGGGCAAACACGCCGAGCAGCTGCTTCTTCACGCCGGCCGGATTGGTCAGCGGGCCGAGCAGGTTGAAGATCGTGCGGGTGCCGAGCTCGACGCGGGCCGGGCCCACATGGCGCATGGCCGAATGATGCAGCTGGGCGAACATGAAGCCGATGCCGGCCTCGCGAATGCAGGCGGCGATCGTCTCCGGCGGAATGTCGAGCTTGACGCCCAGCGCCGCGAGGCTGTCGGAGGCACCCGACTTGGAGCTCAGCGCGCGGTTGCCGTGCTTGGCGACCGGCACGCCGGCGCCGGCGACGATCAGGGCGGCCAGCGTCGAGATATTGTAGGTGCCGGTGCCGTCGCCACCCGTGCCGACAATGTCGATCGCATCGACAGGCGCCTCGACCGGCAGCATCTTGGCACGCATCACCGACACGGCGCCGGTGATCTCGTCGACGGTCTCCCCGCGCACGCGCAGCGCCATCAGGAAGCCGCCGATCTGGGCGGGGCTTGCCTCGCCCGACATGATGATGCCGAAGGCCTCGCGCGCGTCTTCGCTGGTCATCGGTTGTCCGGCGGCCAGCGCGGCGATATGGGTCTTCAGATTTCTCATCGCGACGCGCTTCCTTCCGCTCAGCGAACCATGGCCTGTTCGGCCAGCTGCTGGTTGATGCTGACACCGTACTGGCTCTGCAACTTCTGTACCATCTGGTCGAGGATGTCGTCGCCGGCCGCATTGGCAAGCGCGGTGACCTGGCGGTTGTCGTTTTCCAGAACGTCGGCGCTCGGCGTGTCGTCCACATGGGTGACGGACAGCACGATCTGGGTCGAAGGGTCGCCGCCGGGGGCGGAGCCCGCGGTGCCGACCGGACCGCTGAAGGCGGCCGCAATGGCGGCCGGGCCGAGCACGCTGTCCTGCGCGCCGCGCTTCAGGCCGGCCTTGGTCTCGACCGCGATCTTCAGTTCGCCGGCGATGTCGGCAAGCTTGTCGCCCTTCTGCAGGCGTGCCTTCAGGCTTTCGGCCTTGGCGCCGAGGGCGGTGCGCTGCTGTTCCGTCGTCCAGTCCTTCACCGCCTGGTCATGCACTTCGTCGAGCGATCGATCGCGGGCTTCCTCGATATTGGTGACGTCGAACCAGAGGAAGCCGTCGGCGCCGATCGACAGCGGCTGGGTTTCGCTGCCGACATCGGCCTGGAAGACCTGGGTGACGAGCGTCTTGCCCTGGGGCACGTCGATCGCCTTGCCGTCGCGGTCCTGTCCCTGGCTGTCGATCGCCGGGATCTTGACGACGTTGAGCTTCAGCTGGCGGGCGACGTCTTCCAGCGTGGCGCCGGAGGCGCGCAGGTCCTCGAAATTGTCATGGACGCTCAGGATGTCGTCGGCAGCCGCCGTGGTTGCCAGCTGCTGGCGGATCTCGTCCTTCACCTCGTCGAGGCTCTTGACGCGGGTCGGCTTGATATTGGTGACGCGCAGGATCACGGGGCCGAAGGCGCCGTCGATGACCGGCGTCGTGCCGCCGTCCTTGTCGACCGCGAATGCGGCGTCGGCAAGCGTCTGGTCGGGCATGTTGTCGTGGCTGAAGTCGCCGAGCAGCACGTCGGTCGGGGTCTTGCCGGTATCGGTGACCAGCTGGTCGAAGGAGGTGCCGGAGGACAGCTTGGCTGCGGCGGCATCCGCCGCCGCCTTGTCGGCGAAGGTCAGCTGCTCGATCGTGCGGGTGCCGGCAATCTCGAACGACTTCTTGCGCGCCGCGTATTCGTCGGCGATCTGCTGGTCGGTGATGTCGCCGGGATGGGCGATGTCGGCGGGCTCGAGCTTGACATAGGAGAAGCTGCGATATTCCGGCGCGCGGTAGCGGCTCTTGACGGTGTCGAACCACTTTTTCAGCACCTCGTCGGAGGGCGCCGGGATCGGATCGATATTGGCATTGGTCAGCAGCAGATAGTCGATGTCGCGGCTTTCGGTGCTGTATTTCGTCATCGCGTCGACGAGCACCTTCGGCGGCTTGAAGCCGTCGGAGATCGCCTCGACCACCTGGCTGCGCACGGCCACGTCCGAGCGTTCCTTGATATAGTCTTCCTGGCGGATGCCCGAATTGGCCAGGCGCGAGGCAAACAGCTGCCGGTCGAAGCGACCGTTCGAGCCCTTGAAGGCCGGATCCTCGGCGATCAGCTGCGCCAGCCGGTCCTGGGACAGCCCCAGATGCATCTCGTCGGCCAGCTGGTCGAGCGAGGCGCCGGCCGAAAGTTCGGCATAGACCTGGTTGACGACGCCGAAGGCGCGCGCCTGCTCGGTCGTCAGTCTGGTGCCGAACTGCTGGCTGAGGGCATCGAGGCGGCGCTGATAGGCAAAGCGGAATTCATTGGACGAGATCTGCTGGTCGCCGACCGTCATCACCGTGTCGGCCTGACCCGAGACGAGCGAGCGCGACACGCCCCATACCCCGAAAGAGGCAACGAGCAGCAGCAGCAACAATTTGGCGACCCAGGTCTGGGCGGCGTTTCGCAGGGAATCGAGCATCGGGACGGCAAACCTCTAGTCTGTGCTTTCAATGGGCAAAGCAGTGGAGGTTCCTTAAAGCAAAGCGCCGGCGAATTGAAGGGATCTTTGGCGAAAATGGCAGGCGGCCGTCGAGGGCCCGATCCGGACGGTTGCCCAGTCTCGATGCCGCTGCTGTTTCTCGGAATCTGGACGAGCCAGGCGCTCCATCTCGTCGGCATCTGTCTTCCGGACCTCAGCTCTCTGCGCCGTATCCGGCGGTCCGGCCTTTCGCAATGGGGACATATGGTCCTGCTGGCCTCCGGCCCGCTGCTGGTGGGCGAGGTCGACAAGCTGTGGGCGCGCCATCCGCGGAGAGCTTGCCCTGCCGGCCTGGCGAGCCGTGATCGGTGAATGGCGACGATCGCCTGCCGCGGGACCGGAGAGCCCACGACTGGGCGCGGTCTCTCCGGGTGCAGGTCCTAACTTTCGTCGTCCTGCTCCGACATTTTCCAATTGCGGCTGTACTTGATGACCTTTTTGACCGGTTTATCCCGGAGCTTCAGATTTGCAGCCTGCCAGAGCGCCTGTGCCAGATGGTCACTGTTTTCGAATTTCGTTCCTGCCAGCGATATTTTGCTTTTCTTGAGCAATGTTTCGCAGGCCGCCTTGCGTCCAGCGGGCTGTTCCTTTTTGGCAACCGCGACGGCGAAGTCTTTTAGCTGCTTGTCACTCATAAGCTTCTTCGTGCCGTATATCGTGTGGAAATTGGCACATTCCAGCCGCCTGGCTGCCTTGACGATTTCGGATTCCGCGCTGGGCACATTCGCCATGTTGCGAACTGGCGCCGCAGGAGGCTGTGCATCACGAGTGGCGAAGTATTCCCGAAGCGAATCATGTTCCGGATCTTCCTCAGTGGAATCGTCGCTTTCACCCCACTCCCAATCGTCTGGGTCAAAAGACGTTAGAGAGTCGTCATCACTCTCCTCGACTTCGTAGCGGTCCGGCGTGTGCTGTTCCACCTCTTCCTTGAATCTGACGAGCCTCTTTTTCATGGCGCGCTTCTTGCGCTGCCCGATGCGATTAGAGTCAGCGATCGACTTGCGAAGCTGCGCGGCATCCAACTCGCTACCTCCAGGAAGGCTTCGGAAGAGAGCGACGAGATCGTCGATTATTTTTCTCGCTTCTCGCAGGTCCACCGCACTGCCCTTCTCGAGCGCCTCGATTAGGGCGGCGTCAAGCCGCTTGATGTTTTGCCTGTCTTTGCCCGTGCCTGCAGCGACGACCTCTTGCAGGGTCTTTGCTGTTAACGTCTGAGGGTCTTTCTGTTTTCCGTCCATCCTGACGCGCTTCTTGGTAGACCGAACGATCATCTGGCGAAGCTGCTCGGCGTTCAAAAGATCGCCTCCAGGAAGCCTTTGGAAGAGCCTGACGAGGGCTGCGAGTGCCTGACCCGCCAACTTGAACCCTTCCTCACCTCCCTTGCGGTACTCGGTGTAGATGACAGAGTTGAGCCGGAGGATGTCTTGCCTGTCTTTGTTCGTGCCTGCATCGACGAGGTCTTGCAGCGCCTCAGCCGTTATCTTCGTGAGGTCTTTCTGCTCTCCGCCCATCCGGAGGTGATGTTCCCTGAAGATATCGGATTCCCAGAAGGCGGCCATCTTCGTTTGAATGGATGTCTCCAATTTGTAAGCGCGCCGTTTCGGTTTCAGGTCGTCAATTGTCCACTCTGTATTATAGAAGTCTTCCAGCTGGCGGAATTCCCGCTTCATGTTGCAGAACGCCTTGAGCGCTTCCCACAACCCATCTTTCCGTAAGAAAATCTCCTCTGGGATCTCGGGATAATCCTTGGTGCCAAACTTCTTCATTCAGAGTGATCTCCCGCGCTCATAGCCGTAGAGCGCTGCTTTATGGCCGCGTTATTGCTAAGTGTCGGCGAACGCGCGGGAGGTTCATGTGGAGAGTGCAGGGGGCATGGATGTGGGGGCAGTGAGCCGGTCGGCGGGCTATTTGCGGATTGCGCGGGGACCGGCGCGGCACTGGTCAGGTCGTGCGCGAACGACTGGCGTGCGAGACGCCGCGTCGTGGCGAGGCTGCCGAGACGTCAGGGATACCGAGAGATGTCCGGCGGAGTGGACGAGGGGCGATACCGGTCGCCTTGCCCGCGTCCGCACGCCAACCCAGCGGCATGCCGGCCAAAGAAAAAGCCCGGCGCGACGGCCGGGCTTGGAGGTCTTCGGGTACTGCGTGCCAATCAGCGCTTTTCGCAGGGCACGTAGTCGCGCTGGGCAGCACCGGTGTAGAGCTGGCGCGGACGGCCGATGCGCTGCTGCGGGTCCTCGATCATCTCGTTCCACTGGGCGATCCAGCCGACGGTGCGGGCGAGCGCGAACAGCACGGTGAACATGGTCGTCGGGAAGCCGAGCGCACGCAGCGTGATGCCGGAATAGAAGTCGACATTCGGGTAGAGCTTCTTTTCCTTGAAGTAGGGATCGTTGAGCGCGATCTTCTCGAGCTCGAGCGCCACCTGCATCAACGGATCGTCGGCGCGGCCGGTCGCTTCCAGCACCTCGTACATGGTCTTCTGCATGATCTTGGCGCGCGGGTCGTAGTTCTTGTAGACCCGGTGACCGAAGCCCATCAGACGGAACGGATCGTTCTTGTCCTTGGCACGCTCGATATATTCCGGGATACGGTCGACCGAGCCGATTTCCGTCAGCATGTTGAGTGCTGCCTCGTTGGCGCCGCCATGGGCAGGCCCCCAGAGGCAGGCAATGCCGGCCGCGATGCAGGCGAACGGATTGGCGCCAGACGAGCCGGCCAGACGCACGGTAGAAGTCGAGGCGTTCTGCTCGTGATCGGCATGCAGGATGAAGATGCGATCCATGGCGCGGGCCAGAACCGGGTTCACCTTGTAGTCTTCGCAAGGCACGGCAAAGCACATGCGCAGGAAGTTCGACGCATAGTCGAGGTCGTTCTGCGGATAGATGAACGGCTGGCCGATATGGTACTTGTAAGCCATGGCGGCGATCGTCGGCATCTTGGCGATCATGCGCAGCGACGCGACCATGCGCTGGTGCGGATCGGTGATGTCGGTCGAGTCGTGATAAAAGGCCGAGAGCGCCCCGACGGTGCCGACCATGACGGCCATCGGATGGGCGTCGCGGCGGTAGCCGGTGAAGAAGCGGCTCATCTGTTCGTGCACCATCGTGTGGTGAACGACGCGGTCATCGAAATCCTTCTTCTGGGATTCGGTCGGAAGTTCACCGTAGAGCAGCAGGTAGCAGACTTCGAGGAAGTCGCCCTTTTCGGCCAGCTGTTCGATCGGATAGCCGCGGTGCAGGAGGACACCTTCGTCGCCATCGATATAGGTGATCTTGGATTCGCACGACGCCGTCGAGGTAAAGCCCGGGTCGTAGGTGAAAGCCCCGGTGTGTTTGTAGAGGGCGCCGATATCAACGACGTCCGGCCCAAGCGTACCTGACTTGACCGAGAGCTCGACCGTGCTCTCACCCAGTTTAAGTTCAGCGCTTTTTTCCGTCATTCTAGTTCTCCAAAGTGGCAGAAGGCGCCCAAAAAAAAGGCGCCACCGGTGAAGCGTAGACCTTAGCTATATGAGTTTCGGGCGAATGCCAAGTTCAAGCGCAGGCAAATTGTGCGTTGCGAAAGCTTGGGCCTTAAACTCAGCGTGTGTATGGCGTTGCGCTCTTTTCGCGCCTGCAACCTGCTGTTAGTTTGGCTTCAATCGCAGAGGTAGGGCGCAGCGGGCCGAAGGGCAATGTCGCTTGGAGAGGGCGTACCACGGAACGAGCCTGGGAATGCGGCAGCCGACATGTTTCCGGCCCCTGCCGGCGTGTTCGCGCGGCGCTCCCTGACGGCCGCCCGGCTGATGGCGTATCTCGAGGCCGAGGCCGATCACGGCCACCTCTTCCTGTTCGTGCCGGTCGCCCTTGCCACGGGCGCCGCCTATCATCTTTCCACATCGCAACCGTTCCACCTCCTGCCCTTGCTGGCCGGCCTTTGCCTCGCCCTGGCGGCGCTCGTCCATCTGCGGGGCAGGGGCGATCTCGCCTGGCGCGTGCCGGCGGCCGCAGCACTGGTCGCCGGCGGCATGCTGCTGGCGGAAGCGGAAACGCAGCGGTGCCAGACGGTGGTTCTGGACAGCCCGGTGACCACCCATATCCGCGGCATCGTCGATGCGCGCGAGGTCGATTCGAGTGGCGTGTGGCGCTACCGGATCCATCTCCTCGACACCGCCCAGCCGACGCTGCGGCGGCCGCCCGAGACGGTGCAACTGGTGGCGCGCAGCCGCCACGATCCGGTTGACATCGGTGCGCCGATCGCCGGCCATGCGCGGTTGAGCCCGCCGTCCGGGCCGGCCTTGCCGCGCCTGCATGATTTTGCTTTCCCGTCCTATTTCGACGGCCTCGGAGCGATTGGCTATTTTTTAGGCAGTCCTGCGCATATCGCTCCGGAGGCCGCCGTCCTGCCGGACGATCCCGGTCTGTCGGGGCGGCTGGAAAGACGGCTGGTGGCGCTGCGCTCGGCGATCACCGGACGGATCCGCGCGGTGCTGCCGGGCGACGCCGGCGGTTTTGCCGCGGCGATCATCACCGGCGAGCGCCGCGGCCTGTCCGATGAGACGACCGAGCAGTTGCGGGTCTCCGGGCTTGCCCATATCATCTCGATCTCGGGCCTGCACATGGCGCTGGCGGCCGGGCTTTTCTTCGTCGGCCTGCGCATTCTCCTCAGTCTTTCGCCGACGATCGCGCAGCGCTGGCCGACCAAGAAGGTCGCGGCTGCCGGCGCGCTGATTGCCGCCCTGATCTATCTGCTGATCTCCGGCGCGCAGGTGAGCGCCACCCGCGCCTTCATCATGACAGCGGTCATGCTGGTCGCGGTGATGACCGACCGACCGGCCATCAGCCTGCGCAACCTGGCACTGGCGGCGATCGTTGTCGTCATCGTCTGGCCGCACGAGGTGCTGGGGCCGAGCTTCCAGATGTCCTTTGCCGCCACGGCGGCGCTGATTGCCGGTTATGCCGCCTTGCGCGGACGAAGCCGCCGCGACGGTGTGCTGCCGGCCGGTATCGTCCCCGGGCCGGTCGGCGCCATGGCCACGGTGATCGGCGCGATCGCGCTGAGTTCGACGATCGGCGGGCTCTCGACCGCGATGTTCGCCGCCGAGCATTTCCACCGGGTCAGCCTATACGGCCTTCCGGCCAATCTGGGGGCCATGCCGATCGTCTCCTTCATCGTCATGCCGGCCGGACTGGTGGCCATGGTGCTGATGCCGTTCGGGCTGGACTGGCTGCCGCTGAAGGTGATGGGGCTCGGGCTCGACCTGGTGATCCGGATCGCCGCCACCGTCGCCGGCTGGGGCGGCAATGGCGGCGTCGAGAGGCTGCCGGGCTGGTTCCTGCCGCTGGCCGTCTGCGGCTTCGTCCTGCTGACATTGCTGCGCACCCGGCTGCGCCATCTGGGCACCGGGCTGATCGCTTTGGCGCTTTTGGGCCTGATCGCCCTGCCGCGCCAGGCTCCGGGAGACATCCTGATTGCCGAGACCGGCGATCTTGTCGCCTTCACCGGCCCGGCCGGTCTTGCCACGAACCGCACACGCCCGCCGTCCTTCCTCTTCGCACAATGGCAGGAGGCGCTGGAGCGCAACGCGCATATGGCGCCCGACCGGCTCGAGGGGAGCGACACCCATGCCGGGCTAATGGCGGCTCTGGCCGACCGCGAGACGCCGCTGCCCGCGGTCCGGGCACTGGCGCTGCCGGTGGTGGTGGGCTTGGCCGCCGCGGCGCGGCAGACACGCGGGCGTTTCGTCTGTTTCGGCAAGGACTTCTGCCTGGGACAGTCAGCCAGCAGGGATGGGGGGAGAGGGCTGCTGGTTGCGACCATCGAGGACCCCCGTCTGATCGGCCTTGCCTGCGATCACGCCGATATGGTCGTGACGCCGAGGCATCTGCGCTTCGATACCTGCCGGTCCGGCGCCCGGCTGATCCATGGCCAAACCCTGCGCATCACCGGAGCGCTTGAAATCACCCCCGACACGGCAAGGCCGGCGCATCTGCAGATCCGGTCCGCCTTTGCCGGCGCTGCCAGGGCCTGGCAACGCCATCGCCGCTATGACTGGAGAAGCGGGACGTACCGGCCGGCGCCCGTCGAAGCGACGCTGGCGCGGCTCAGTGATAGCGGCGGATGAGGCCGACGAGCTTGCCCTGGATCTTGACGCGGTCGGGACCGAATATCCGGGTCTCATAGGCCGGATTGGCGGCCTCCAGCGCAATCGAGGCGCCGCGTCGGCGAAACCGCTTCAGCGTCGCTTCCTCGTCGTCGACCAGGGCGACGATGATGTCGCCGGGGCTGGCGGTCGAGGTGTTGCGAATGATCACCGTGTCGCCGTCGAGAATGCCGGCCTCGATCATCGAATCGCCGCGCACCTCGAGGGCGTAGTGCTCGCTATTGGCATTGGCCAGCATCTCCATCGGCACCGAGATGTCGTGGGTGTTGTTCTGGATCGCCGAGATCGGCACACCGGCGGCAATCCTCCCCATCACCGGCACATTGACCGAATTGGAATTGTCGGCCGGCGCGGACTTGGCGGAGAAATTGACAGGCGGCTGCTTCTTGCCGAGGCTGCCCTCGATCACCGCCGGCTCGAAACCGCCGCGGCGCGGCTGCAGACTGGCCGAATAGGCCTCCGGCAGCTTGATGACCTCCAGAGCGCGGGCCCGGTTGGGCAGCCGTCGAATGAAGCCGCGTTCCTCCAGCGCCGTGATCAGCCGGTGAATGCCGGATTTCGAGGCCAGATCGAGCGCGTCCTTCATCTCGTCGAACGATGGAGGAACGCCTGATTCCTTCATGCGCTCGTGGATGAACAGAAGCAGTTCTTGTTGTTTGCGGGTCAGCATGAGGTGAGTCCTGCGTGAAACAAATGCAGAACGAACACTATCTGTTCCAGTTGTGTTCCGCAAGACATTTAATTTGCGTGATGCGTGCGACAGTCAAATTGAAGCATCGGGCGTGTCGTGAGGGCAGGCCTGCACTGTTGCTTGGCGAAATGTGCGCCGCAGCATTTCGTTGCTTCCCTCATAGGGAAATGTGCGGTAATGTCGCAACCAGAAATTGATCAGTTCAAGATAGGGGGCCTCATGCGTAGCCTGCTTTTCATGCTGACGATCCTTCTGCTGTCCCTGAATGTGTCGCTGCAGCCTTCGGTGGCGCACGCGGCCGAGCCCCTGCCGAAGCTGAACCTCGACATATCCAAGACCACCGTATCGGGGCTTTCGAGCGGTGCCTTCATGGCCGTGCAGCTGGAGACGGCCTTTTCCAGCGCCATTGCCGGGGCCGGGGTGGTGTCGGGCGGCCCCTATAATTGCGCCGAGGACAGCGTCTACAAAGCGGTGTTCGGCTGCCTCGTGCCGCCGTGGTATATGTACTGGCCGGCCCCGGTGGCCGACGAGAGCTTCGCAGCCTTCAAGACACTGGAAGGCAGGATCGATCCGCTCTCCGATATCGCCTCCGACAGGATCTATCTTTTTCACGGCACTGCCGACGATACCGTGCGGCGCAAGAGCATGGACGTGCTGGCCGAGGTCTATGGCCGTCTCGACGTTCCGGCGGCCAATATCCGCTATGTCACCGATGTCGGCGCAGGGCATGGTTTCCTGACCGATGAAGGGCCGGTCGCCTGTGGCGTCACCAAGCCGGATTTCCTCAACGACTGCGATATCGACCAGGCGGGCGACATCCTGAAATGGCTCTATGGGGAGCTCGCCCCGCCGGTCGGCCCCACCGGTGTGGCGGACAATCTGCTGAGCTTCGACCAGTCGGCCTATACCGAGGGGGCGCTCGGCATGGACGATACCGGTTTCGTCTATATCCCCGCCAGCTGCCGGTCGGGCGCGCCGTGCAGGCTGCATATCGCTCTGCATGGCTGCCAGCAGGGCCGCAAGACGATCGGCGACGCCTATGCGCGGCTCACCGGCTATAATGGCTGGGCCGAGGCCAATGGCATTGTCGTGCTCTATCCGCAGGCGGTGGTGATCCCGGCCTCGGCATTTTCGCCCTTTGCCGGCAATCCGAAGGGCTGCTGGGACTGGTGGGGCTATTCCGCCGACGATTATCTGAGCCGCGATGCGCCGCAACTGGCCGCCATCGCCCGCATGGCCGCAGCGCTGGGGGCGCCGATCCGCCGCTGATCGCGGCCTGCTGCCCCGCACAGCACGCCCGGCATGGGATGCACAGCAGTCTGCTGAAACCGCGCGGGCGCCGGTCGCATCCGCTCTCTTCCTGTTTCGCCGTCTTGACGACTCGGGCGCGTCGTTCTCCTTGTAGCCTCGGTGCCGCCATGTCGCGGCGCGATCAAACAAGCGCGGAGCACGACAATGACGGGCAGTCTGGGGCAGCGCCTGCTGGGCAAGCCGGCGGAAGAGTTGAACGCCGTGGAAAAGCGGGTGCTGCGGCACGCGCGCGAACGGCGGGTGGTGTCGAGCGATGCGAACGAGGATTTCCTCTCCAATGCCAGCTTCGGCGACCGGCTGGCCGATTCGATTGCCCGGATCGGTGGCTCCTGGGCCTTCATCATTGCCTTCCTGGTCTTTCTGCTGGCCTGGGTCGCGATCAACACGCTCATCCTGACGCGGGGCGCGCCCGACCCGTTTCCCTTCATCTTCCTCAATCTTCTGCTCTCGATGCTGGCGGCCATCCAGGCGCCGATCATCATGATGAGCCAGAACCGCCAGGCCGAGCGCGATCGCTTCATGGCGGCCAAGGATTACGAGGTGAATCTCAAGGCGGAAATCGAGGTGCTGGCGCTCGACAGCAAGATCGACCTGCAGGTGCTGCAGGAATTGCGCGCCGCGCGCGAGGAGATCGCCGCGCTGCGCAGCGCCGTGGACGCGCTGGCAGGGCCGCGCTAGACACAGGGACAACAAGCCGGGATGGGTCTTGCAGGCTTTTGCATGCCCCAAAGCCCGATGCAGAAGGATCCGGCCATGCCCGAGATTGCAACCCCCGCTGCGGCCATCGACCATCTGGTCCTGCCGGTGACGGAGCTCGCCGTGGCGCGCCAGCGTCTGACGCAGCTCGGCTTTACCGTTGCCAGTGACGCCCGCCATCCCTTCGGCACGGAAAACGCCTGCGTGTTCTTTGCCGACGACACCTATCTGGAGCCGCTGGCGATCGGCGATAGGGCGGCCTATGCCGCGGCGATCGAGGCCGGCAATGTCTTCGTCGCCCGCGACCGGCAATACCGGATGGCGAAGGAGGCGGGCCTGTCGGCGATCGTCGCGAAGTCTGGCGATGCCGCAGCCGACGATGCGCGGTTCAGAGCGGCCGGCGTTTCGGCCGGACCGATGCTCGATTTCGAGCGGCCGCTTGCCCTGCCGGATGGCAGCCGCACGGTTGCCGGCTTCCGCCTGGCCTTTGCCGCCACGCGGAAATCCGAGCCGCTGTTCGCCTTTGCCTGCGAGCGGATCAACGCGCTGCCGGCCGATCGCGGCGCGCTGCAGCGCCATGCCAATGCGGTGCACGGCATGGCCGGCCTGGTGCTGGTCGCAGCACAGCCGCAGGCGCCGGCTACGCTGCTTGCGGCATTGCTGGGGGTACGTGAAGCACCGGCGACGGACGCGGACACCACGGTGAGGGGCACGACAGACAGGGATGCGACGGGCTCGGTGTTGACATTCCGCACCGGCAATCTGCGCCTCGAGGTCGTCACACCGGACGCATTCGAGCCGCTGTATGGCGCGCCGCTGCCGGAGGATCAGGGCGGCGTCGAAGCCGGTCTGGTGCTGTTTGCCACCGCGGATATGCAGGTGACAGAAAAGCTGCTGGCTGCTAAGGGGCTGCCATTCAGCCGCAGTCACGGCCGCTTGGTCGTTCCGCCGGCAGCGGGACAGGGTGTGGCCTTCGCGTTCGAGGAGATTTCATGAGCATGTCACCGAATTCCGTCGTCACCGTCGGCGAAGGGTCGACCAGGGTTTCGTTTTCCAACACCGCCCGGTTCTCGCTGATCTGCGGACCCTGCCAGATGGAAAGCCGCGACCATGCCTTCATGATGGCCGGCAAGATCAAGGAGATCTGCGACACGCTCGGCATCGGTCTGGTCTACAAGTCGTCCTTCGACAAGGCCAACCGCACCTCGCTGAAAGGCGCGCGCGGCATCGGCCTTGACCAGGCGCTGGAGATTTTTGCCGACCTGAAGAAGGAATTCGGCTTTCCGGTGCTGACCGACGTGCACACCGAAGGCCATTGCGCGACCGTCGCCCCCGTCGTCGACATCTTGCAGATCCCGGCCTTTCTTTGCCGCCAGACCGACCTGCTGATTGCCGCGGCCAAGACCGGCCGGGCGATCAACGTCAAGAAAGGCCAGTTCCTGGCCCCCTGGGACATGAAGAACGTGCTGGCCAAGATCGTCGACAGCGGCAATCCGAATGTGCTGCTGTGCGAACGCGGCGCGTCCTTCGGCTACAACACGCTGGTCTCGGACTTCCGCGCACTGCCGATCATGGCGGACATGGGATCGCCGGTCGTCTTCGATGCCACCCATTCGGTGCAGCAGCCGGGCGGGCAGGGCGGTTCGACCGGTGGCGACCGCCGCTTCGTCGAGACGCTGGCGCGTGCCGCCGTCGCCGTCGGTGTCGGCGGGCTGTTCATCGAGGCGCATGACGATCCGGACAACGCGCCCTCCGACGGTCCGAACATGGTCAAGCTGGAAAACCTCTCCGAACTCCTGGAAAAGCTGCTCGCCTTCGACGCGATCGCCAAGGGCTGACGGTCGACAATGCGCCGCTCATGCAGCAAGCGCCGCTCCAACCGGGCGGCGCTTGCCTTCGGTGTGTCGCCACCGACAGCGGGGCCCTCAAACCCCGGGCGACCTCTTCACGCGGCGCGCGACGTCTGGACGCGGGAACCCGCGCCGCTGTCGGTTGGCGACAGCTGAAACCGCGAGATCAGATCGTTCAGGTTGAGCGCGCGGCCGTTGAGCTCGCGACAGGCCGCATTGGTCTTTTCCACCATCGAGGTGTTCTGCTGCGTGACCTGGTCCATCTGGTTGACCGCCTGGTTGACCTCGGCGAGAGCATGGGACTGCTCCTGCGACGCCTGAACGATCGAGCCGATCAGCGTATTGACCTGCTGCACCTGCTCATCGATCGCCGTCAGCGCCTCGCCGGTCCGGTAGACGAGGGAGACCCCGGTCGAGACCTGATTGGACGACGTCTGGATGAGCGCCTTGATTTCCTTGGCGGCCGTTGCAGACCGCTGGGCAAGTTCGCGCACCTCCTGGGCGACGACGGCGAAACCCTTGCCGGCTTCCCCGGCGCGGGCCGCCTCGACGCCGGCGTTCAGGGCCAGCAGATTGGTCTGGAAGGCGATCTCGTCGATGACGTTGATGATCTGGCTGATCTGGCTGGACGACCCCTCGATCTCTTCCATGGCGGCAACCGCTTCCTTCATGATCCGTGAAGACTGTTCGGCGCTGTTCTTGGTCTTGCCGACCATGGTGCTGGCCTCACGGGCCCGTTCCGTCGCCGTCTGCACGGTGACGGTGATCTGATCCAGCGCCGCGGCGGCCTCCTCGAGCGATGCCGCCTGCGTTTCGGTGCGCCGGGCGAGGTCGTCCGTTGCCATTGCGATCTCCGAGGAGCCGCCACGCACCGCATCGGTGACGCTGGCGATCTCGCCCAGCGTCGTCGCCAGGATCTGCAGGCTGTCGTTCAGCTCTCCGCGCAAGGCCTCGTAGCTCTCAGAAAAGGTCTCGCCGATCTTGCAGGTCAGGTCGCCCTGGGACAGTCGCGACAGCGAGGCGCTGATGCGATCGATAACCAGCGCCCGCTGACGGTCCTCTTCGGCGCGGTCGGCCATCTGCCGCCGCTCCTGGTCGATCGCCTTTTCCCGGTCCTCGTCCTGACGCTTGCGCAGGGCAATGCGCTCCAGCGCCGCCTCGCGGAACACCGACACGGCGTTCGACATTTCGCCGATCTCGTCCGTGCGCTCGGCATAGGGTACCTTTTTGCCGTAGTCGCCACCGGCCAGCAGCGCCATGTAATCGCGCATGGCAGAAAGCGGCCGCACGACCCGCCTGCGCATGCCATAGAGGCCGGCCATCAGGATGGTCAGCGACAGGGCACCGGCGCCGAGGGCAAGGCCGGAGCGGATTGCGGTCTCCTGCGCCGCTGCCGTCTCGGTCGTTGTCTGGAAGGCCGTTGCCATGCCCACGAGTTCGGTGACGGCGTCCTCGTGCCGGTGGAACGCGTCCTTCAGCGCGTCGAAGGCGGCCATCGCGTTTTGTGCCTGGGAAGCCTGAAGCACCGGCAGGATCTGCTGCGTCATGACCTGCCAGTATGCGTCGCCGCGCTGGAGGACGTCGTTTAGCAATTTGTCCTTCAGACCGGCTTCCAGATCCGATGCCTGCCAGTAGCGGCGGCGCTCCTCATACTCGGTCTTCAGGGTATCGGCGATGCGGGTTGCATGCTGTGGCCCGAGCTCCGGATGCTCCGCGCCCTCAAGCGCGAGCATGTAGGATTCGACGACATAGAGCGGTGGCGGCAGGATGTCGGCGACAAGATCCTTGCCGTTGACGATCTGGTGGTAGACCGGTCCGTTGACCTTGAGTTCGTGGAAGCTGGTAGTCTGAATGCCGATCGAGGCTGCGACCGCCATGCCGACGACCGCGCCGAATATGACCAGACTGCGTGCAATTGTTATCTTCATCATTACCCCCAAAACATGCACAGGCGCCCGGCGGCGCAAGTGCGTGCGACAAGCCCGGAATCCCAGGCAAAACGGCGGTTTTGCAGGTCCAAGCGTTAAGGGCTTAGATCGGGCAAATTGCCGAAATATTAACGGGATGGTACATTCGCATGGCATGATTTCGCATATGTCTGTTTTTCATTATGTATTTTATTAGCAAAACCAATTGTTGCGGAGGGTGCGGGTCGGACTTTTGCATTGCTGTCGGCCCTTGCGCGTAGTTTTACATTGTTGCCATTGTCTTTTTCGCTCCGTGGATTAAGACATGCCCCGACCCAATGTCCCCACCCATAAGCCAGGGAGGCCTCCCATGACCGCCATCACCGACATCATCGGCCGCGAAATTCTCGACAGCCGCGGCAATCCGACCGTCGAAGTCGACGTCTATCTCGAAGACGGCAGCATGGGGCGCGCAGCGGTTCCCTCGGGTGCTTCGACCGGTGCCCACGAGGCCGTCGAACTGCGTGACGGCGGCAGCCGCTATCACGGCAAGGGCGTGGAAAAGGCGGTCGAAGCCGTCAATACCGAACTGTTCGACGCCATCGGCGGCCATGACGCGGAAAACCAGATCCAGATCGACAACATCATGCTCGAGCTGGACGGCACGCCGAACAAGGGCCGCCTCGGCGCCAACGCCATTCTCGGCGTCTCGCTCGCCGTTGCCAAGGCCGCTGCCGAATCGGCCGGCCTGCCGCTCTACCGCTATGTCGGCGGCGCCAATGCCCATGTGCTGCCGGTGCCGATGATGAACATCATCAATGGCGGTGCGCATGCGGACAACCCGATCGACTTCCAGGAGTTCATGATCATGCCGGTCGGCGCCGACACGCTGCGCGATGCCGTGCGGATGGGCTCGGAAGTCTTCCACGTGCTGAAGAAGGAACTGAGCGCCAAGGGCCTCAACACCAATGTCGGCGATGAAGGCGGCTTTGCACCCGACCTGAAGAGCGCGCCCGAAGCGCTCGACCTGATCATGAAGGCGATCGAAAAGGCCGGCTACAAGCCGGGCGAAGACATCTGCCTGGCGCTCGATCCGGCCTCGACCGAATTCTTCAAGGACGGCAAATACGACCTGCAGGGCGAAGGCCGCGTGCTCGAAAGCGCCGAAATGGCCGCCTACTACGCCGAACTGGTCGCCAAATATCCGATCATCTCGATCGAGGACGGCATGGCCGAGGACGACTGGGATGGCTGGAAGACGCTGACCGAGATGATCGGCTCCAAGTGCCAGCTGGTCGGCGACGATCTGTTCGTCACCAATTCGCAGCGCCTGCGCGACGGCATCAAGATGGGTGTCGCCAACTCGATCCTGATCAAGGTCAACCAGATCGGCTCGCTGTCGGAAACCCTGGACGCCGTGCAGACCGCGCACATGGCCGGCTATTCCGCTGTCATGTCGCATCGCTCCGGCGAGACGGAAGACTCGACCATTGCCGATCTGGCGGTCGCCACCAATTGCGGGCAGATCAAGACCGGCTCGCTGTCGCGCTCGGACCGTCTGGCCAAGTATAACCAGCTGATCCGAATCGAGGAGGGTCTGGGCCCGCAGGCCGTCTATGCCGGCACCTCGATCCTGAAGGCGTAAACGCCACAGCGACCGTTGCTGGCCGGTGCTGCCCGGCTTTGACGATCCGGACCCGCGCCTTCACGGCGCGGGTATTTTTTTTGACTGCGGCCGGTCAGAGTCAACAATCGGTTAAGCAATACGCACTAGCATTGGAATCCTAGTATTGCGTACCCAAGGCTTATCTGTATGTGGACCCGCTACCACAAGAAACGGAAGACCGGCCGGCTGATATTGCCCGCCGTGACCATCGCTTTCCTCGGCTATTTCGGCTATCATTCCGTTCATGGCGAATATGGACTGATCGCTGCGCAGCGGTTCGAACAGGTTCGATTCGAACGGGAGAGGGAACTCGCGGGCCTGGTCAAGAAGCGCAAGTCGCTCGAAACCCAGGTGCAGCTGATGAGCGACGGATCGCTCGAACGCGACATGATCGACGAGGAGGCGCGGTACCAGCTGAACGTGTCGCGTCCGGACGAGATCGTGATTTTCAACTCCTACATGGATTAACCTGTAATTGGTTAAGTTGAATATGTCCATGTATTTCAGATGCTTATCCGGAATACAAGGCATGCATTTATAGCATTGCCGTGCCTCCCTTTTCTGCTTATGGTGGTTTCAAAGACTTCTATCAAACAGGGAGGTTTGTATGGCGCCGCGCAAAACCGCGTCTGCTGCCGGTCGTAAATCCGCAGTCAAAACCCAGAAACAGGATCTCGAGTCCGGCAGGATCGCCGAGTTCGACAAGAAGGCCGAACTGACGGCCTATCGCGAGATGCTGTTGATCCGCCGATTCGAAGAGAAGGCCGGCCAGCTTTATGGCATGGGCTTCATCGGCGGCTTCTGTCACCTCTATATCGGCCAGGAAGCTGTCGTCATCGGCATGCAGATGGCGCAGAAGGACGGCGACCAGGTCATTACCGGCTACCGTGACCACGGTCACATGCTGGCAACCGGCATGGAAGCCCGCGGCGTGATGGCCGAGCTGACCGGCCGCATGAGCGGCTATTCCCACGGGAAGGGCGGCTCGATGCACATGTTTTCCAAGGAAAAGAATTTCTACGGCGGGCACGGCATCGTCGGTGGTCAGGTCTCGCTCGGCACGGGCTTGGCCTTTGCCAACCGCTACCGCGAGAACAAGGCGGTCTCGATCGCCTATTTCGGCGACGGCGCGGCCAACCAGGGCCAGGTCTATGAGAGCTTCAACATGGCGCAGCTGTGGAAGCTTCCGGTCGTCTACGTGATCGAGAACAACCGCTATGCCATGGGCACCTCGAACGCCCGTTCGACCGCCCAGTCCGACTATTCCAAGCGCGGTGCCTCGTTCGGCATCCCCGGCATTCAGGTCGACGGCATGGATGTGCGCGCTGTCATGGCCGCTGCCGAGCAGGCGCTCGAGCATGCCCGCTCCGGCAAGGGGCCGGTCATCCTGGAAATGATGACCTACCGCTATCGTGGTCACTCGATGTCCGACCCGGCCAAGTACCGCTCCAAGGACGAAGTGCAGAAGATGCGCTCCGACCATGATCCGATCGAGCAGGTCAAGGCCCGTCTGATCGACAAGGGCTGGGCCACCGAAGACGAGCTCAAGGCGATCGACAAGGACGTCCGGGATATCGTCGCCGACAGCGCCGACTTCGCCCAGAACGAACCGGAGCCGGATGCATCCGAGCTCTACACCGATATTCTTCTGTGAGCGGGGAGGCCTGATCCATGACTGTTGAAATCCTTATGCCTGCCCTGTCTCCGACGATGGAAGAGGGCACACTTTCCAAATGGCTGAAGAAGGAAGGTGACAAGGTCACCTCCGGCGACGTCATCGCGGAAATCGAGACCGACAAGGCGACCATGGAAGTGGAAGCCGTTGATGAAGGCGTGATCGGCAAGCTGCTGATCGAGGCCGGCACCGAAAACGTCAAGGTCAACACGCCGATCGCGGTGCTGCTGGAAGAAGGCGAGAGCGCCGACGACATCAAGTCGGGTGGCTCTGCCGCCAAGAGCGAGGACGCCGCCCCCGCTTCCGACGCTGCCGCCGGCAAGGCGCGCGAAGCCAAGGAAGAGGCCCCGTCGGAAAAGGCGCCGGCTGCTCCCAAGGTCGATGTGGCCGCCGATCCGGATATTCCCGAAGGCACCGAAATGGTGATGACGACCGTGCGCGAAGCGCTGCGCGACGCCATGGCCGAGGAAATGCGGGCCGACCCCAATGTTTTCGTCATGGGTGAGGAAGTCGCCGAATACCAGGGCGCCTACAAGATTACCCAGGGCCTGCTGCAGGAATTCGGCGAGAAGCGCGTCGTCGACACCCCGATCACCGAGCACGGCTTTGCTGGCGTCGGCGTCGGTGCGGCGATGGCCGGCCTGAAGCCGATCGTCGAGTTCATGACCTTCAACTTCGCCATGCAGGCGATCGACCAGATCATCAACTCGGCGGCCAAGACGCTCTATATGTCCGGCGGCCAGATGGGCGCGCCCATGGTGTTCCGCGGCCCGAACGGGGCGGCTGCCCGCGTCGGCGCACAGCACTCCCAGGACTATGCGGCCTGGTACAGCCAGATCCCGGGCCTCAAGGTGATCATGCCCTACACGGCAGCCGACGCCAAGGGCCTGCTGAAGGCCGCGATCCGCGATCCGAACCCGGTCATCTTCCTCGAAAACGAGATCCTCTACGGCCAGTCCTTCGAGGTTCCCAAGCTCGACGACTTCGTCCTGCCGATCGGCAAGGCGCGCATCCACCGCAAGGGCAAGGATGTGACCATGGTCTCCTTCGGCATCGGCATGACCTATGCGGTCAAGGCGATCGAGGAACTGGAAAAGGATGGCATCGATGTCGAGCTGATCGACCTGCGCACCATCCGTCCGATGGACCTGCCGACGGTGATCGAATCGGTCAAGAAGACCGGCCGTCTGGTGACCGTCGAGGAAGGCTATCCGCAGAACTCGGTCGGCGACTTCATCGCCAACTCGGTCCAGCGCGCGGCCTTCGACTATCTCGATGCGCCGATCCTGTCGATCGCCGGCAAGGACGTGCCCATGCCCTACGCCGCCAACCTTGAAAAGCTGGCGCTGCCGAATGTCGGCGAAGTCGTCCAGGCGGTGAAGACCGTTTGCTACAAGTGAGGGAGCTGGCTCATGGCTAAGTCTTCTGTGAAGCAAATCCTTCCCGTTTCAGGGTCGTGGTTCAGGGTCGTCAATACGAAGCAGAACCCGGTTCTGGACAAAATCGTGTTGTGGGCCCTGGTAAAGGCCGAGGATACCGAGGTCATCGTCGGTGTTCCCCAGCAAGAGATCGGTGTCATCGGTGCAGTCGACGGGTGGCTCGAAAACGTTGCTGGCTACATCGAAGTGTCTAGCGAGCAGGCGGTCCGGCTGATGGAAAATCCGGAAGAACTTGCTGAATTCGAACTTTTGTGGGCGGAGGATTAATATGCCAATCAATATCACGATGCCGGCGCTCTCCCCGACCATGGAAGAGGGCAACCTTTCGAAATGGCTGGTCAAGGAAGGCGACAAGATCGGTCCTGGCGATGTGATCGCCGAGATCGAGACCGACAAGGCGACGATGGAAGTCGAAGCCGTCGATGAAGGCACGGTCGCCAAGATCGTCGTTCCGGCCGGGACCGAAGGCGTCAAGGTCAATGCGCTGATCGCGATCCTTGCCGAGGAAGGCGAAGACGTGAAGGCGGCAGCGGCGTCGGGCGGTGACGCACCGGCACCCAAGGCCGAGGCAGCACCGGCAAAGGCCGAGGCAGCACCGGCCGACAAGGCCGCCGAAAAGGCACCGGTCGCCGATCAGGGCCCCGCGCCCTCGACGCCGGCACCGAAGTCGCAGAGCGGGGAGCGGATCTTCGCCTCGCCGCTGGCACGCCGCCTGGCCAAGGAAGCCGGTCTCGACCTGACCGCGATTTCCGGTTCCGGTCCGAAGGGCCGCATCGTCAAGTCGGATGTCGAGACGGCCAAGTCTTCGGGCGGCGCCAAGGCACCGGCCGCAGCTGCGGCTGGCGGTGCTGCTGCACCGGCCATGGCCAAGGGCCCGTCGGACGACGCCGTGCTGAAGCTGTTTGCGGAAGGCTCCTACGAGCTGCTGCCGCATGACGGCATGCGCAAGACGATCGCCGCGCGCCTGACGGAATCGACCCAGACGGTTCCCGCCTACACCATTTCGATGGAGTGCAGCCTCGACGCGCTGATGAAGCTGCGCGGCGAGATCAACGCCTCGGCACCGACGAAGAAGACCGAAAAGGGCGATGTCCCGGCTTTCAAGCTTTCGGTCAACGACTTCATCATCAAGGCGATGGCGCTGGCGCTGCGCGACGTGCCGATGGCCAATGCCTCGTGGACCTCGACGGCGCGCGTGCTGCACAAGTTCTCCGATGTCGGCGTTGCGGTTTCCATTCCGGACGGACTGATCACCCCGATCGTGCGCAAGGCGGAAACCAAGACCCTGTCTGCCATCTCCAACGAGGTGAAGGACATGGCCAAGCGCGCCCGCGACAAGAAGCTGAAGCCGGAGGAATACCAGGGCGGGACCACGTCGGTGTCGAATCTGGGCATGTTCGGCGTCTCGTCCTTCACCTCGATCGTCAACCTGCCGCAGGCCTCGATCGTCTCGATCGGCGCCGGCGTCGAGAAACCGGTCGTCAAGAACGGCGAGATCAAGGTCGGCACGGTGATGACCGCGACCTTCGCCTTCGATCACCGCGTGATCGACGGCGCGCTCGGCGCGGAACTCGCAGCGGCCTTCAAGCGGCATATCGAGAACCCGATGGGCATGCTCGTCTAAGCGGGGACCTGGGCCGATGAAGTCCGTTCTCTGCTATGGCGACAGTCTGACCTGGGGCTACGATCCGGAAAATCTGGGTCGTCACGCCCTGGAGGACCGTTGGCCGAGCGTCCTGCAAAGGGCGCTCGGGGCAGGGGTGAACGTTATCGCCGAGGGGTTGAACGGCCGCACCACCGCCTATGACGACTATCTGGCGGATGCCGAGCGCAATGGCGTGAAGCTTCTGCCGAGCGTGCTTGAAACCCATGCGCCGCTCGACCTGGTGGTCATCATGCTCGGCACCAACGACATGAAGCGCGGGGTCGCCGGCACGGCGATGGATGCGGTCAAGGGCATGGACCGGCTGGTCAAGCTGATCCGCCATCACGAATGGGCCTTCGGCTACGAGGTGCCGGATGTGCTGCTGGTCTCGCCGCCGGCCATCTGCGAAACGGCCAATGCGCCGTTTTCGGCGATGTTCCAGGGCGCGATCGGCGAGTCGGCGATGATGGCGAGCCTCTACAGGGATCTGGCGGACGAAACCGGCTGCGGTTTCTATGATGCGGGATCGGTGGCGAAAACGACGCCGCTCGACGGCATTCATCTGGATGCGGACAATACCCGCGCCATCGGGCGCGGGCTGGAGCCAGTCGTCCGGATGATGCTTGGGGTTTGATCGGGATCAAGGAGGAACGGCAGGGCGTATTTAAGCTGGCGAGATGAAACCCCACATGAAGGAGGCTCATCATGTCGCATACGCCCCATGAACTGGCCGCGGAATTTCCGCAGTTCACCGCACTGATGCGTCATCTGCGAGAAACGGATGGTCACTTTGCCAGGCTCTGTGAGAGCTATCACGCGGTGAACGGCGAGATCCACAGGGCCGAAACGGATATCGCGCCGGTCGGCGACTTTCGCATGGAGGACATGCGCAAGGAGCGGATGCGGCTGAAGGATGAAATTTACGGGATGCTGGTTCGAGCCGAACCGGAAGCCGAATTGCCGACCACGCACTGACAGCGGGCGGCCGGACGCTTCCAGTCCCATCGGATGCCGGACCAACCGGTGCCCGAGGCAAACCCCAAGGAGTGGAAGCGCCCATGTCCAATGCCTATGACGTCATTATCATCGGGTCCGGTCCCGGCGGCTACGTCACCGCGATCCGCTCGGCCCAGCTGGGCCTGAAGACCGCCATCGTCGAGCGCGAGCATCTCGGTGGCATCTGCCTCAACTGGGGCTGCATTCCGACCAAGGCGCTGCTGCGCAGCGCCGACGTCATGGACCAGGCCAATCACGCGAAAAGCTACGGCCTGACGCTGGAAGGCAAGATGACGGCCGACGTCAAGGACGTGGTCGCCCGCTCGCGCGGCGTGTCGCAGCGCCTGAACGGCGGCGTCGGCTTCCTGATGAAGAAGAACAAGATCGACGTCATCTGGGGCGAGGCGAAGCTGACCAAGCCCGGCGAGATCAAGGTCGGCAAGTCGACCAAGCCGGTCGTCGAGCCGCAGAACCCGATCCCGAAGAACACGCTGGGCGAGGGCACCTATACCGCCAAGCACATCATCGTCGCCACCGGTGCACGCCCGCGCGCGCTGCCCGGCATCGAGCCGGACGGCAAGCTGATCTGGACCTATTTCGAGGCGATGAAGCCCGATGTCATGCCGAAATCGATCGTCGTGATGGGCTCCGGCGCCATCGGCATCGAATTCGCCTCCTTCTACCGCTCGATGGGCGTCGATGTCACTGTCGTCGAAGTGATGAGCCAGGTGATGCCGGTCGAGGACAAGGAAATCTCCGCCCTTGCCCGCAAGCAGCTGGAAAAGCGCGGCATGAAGATCCTGCTCGAGTCCAAGGTCGCCAAGGTTGAGAAGGGGTCGAACTCGATCACCGCCCATGTCGAGACCAAGGACGGCAAGGTCGAGAAGATCACCGCCGACCGGCTGATCTCGGCCGTCGGCGTGCAGGGCAATATCGAGAATCTCGGGCTCGAGACGCTGGGCGTGAAGACCGACCGCGGCTGCATCGTCATCGATGGCTACGGCAAGACCAATGTGCCGGGCCTCTACGCGATCGGCGACGTTGCCGGCCCGCCGATGCTGGCCCACAAGGCCGAGCACGAAGGCGTGGTCTGCATCGAGAAGATTGCCGGCCTGCCCAATGTCCATGCGATGGACAAGAGCAAGATCCCCGGCTGCACCTATTGCAACCCGCAGGTTGCCTCGGTGGGTCTGACCGAAGACAAGGCCAAGGAGGCCGGCCGCGACATCCGCGTCGGCCGCTATTCCTTCGGCGCCAACGGCAAGGCGATCGCGCTTGGCGAGGACCAGGGCCTGGTCAAGGTGATCTTCGACAAGAAGTCGGGAGAACTCCTGGGTGCCCACATGGTCGGCACGGAAGTGACCGAACTGATCCAGGGCTTCGTCGTCGCCATGAACCTGGAGACCACCGAAGAGGAACTGATGCACACGATCTTCCCGCATCCGACCCTGTCGGAAATGATGAAGGAAGCGGTGCTCGATGCCTATGGGCGCGTGCTGAACGCCTGATGAGGCCAAGCGCCGGGAACTTTGTCGACGCCGTGCCATTCTCCTTCAAGATTTTCGAAAGAGAGGGAGAAATCAAATGGATCTGAACGGCGTCGGTTTCCTCGGTGCGATCATTATCGGCGGTCTCGCCGGCTGGCTTGCGGAAAAGTTCATGCGCTCCGACATGGGGCTGATCATGAACATCATCCTCGGCATTGTCGGCGCGATCGTGCTGAACTTCATTCTGGCGGCGATCTTTCACGTGGGATACACGGGCTGGCTCGCCTACCTGCTGATCGGCTTTATCGGCGCATGCCTGCTGATCGCTGTGGCCAGGGTGGTCCGACGATAGTCTGTGTCGCAAGACATATGCAGATCTGCTCGGGCCGCCATGCAAATGGCGGCCTGACTTTTTCCGTCGGACCGTTTATGTAAGACGCCATAAAAGGAAAGCGCAGGCGCCATGGGCGCCCCCGCGCAACCGACGAGGACTTGATGGTTACGATCCTGGACAGAACGGCCCCGGAAAAGCGGCAGCGTCACCCGGAAAAGGCCCACCGGCCTGATACCGAAGTGCTGCGCAAGCCGGAATGGATCCGGGTCAAGGCGCCGACCTCCAAGGGCTACCACGAAACCCGCGATCTGGTGCGGTCCCACAAGCTGGTGACGGTCTGCGAAGAAGCGGGCTGCCCGAATATCGGCGAGTGCTGGGACAAGAAGCACGCCACGTTCATGATCATGGGCGAGATCTGCACCCGCGCCTGCGCGTTCTGCAATGTCTCGACCGGCAAGCCGAACGCGCTCGACATGGACGAGCCGCAAAACGTCGCCAAGGCCGTGGCCCAGATGGGGCTCAACCACGTGGTGATCACCTCGGTCGACCGGGACGATCTGGAGGACGGCGGTGCCGAGCACTTCGAGAAGGTGATCTGGGCGATCCGCGCGGCCTCGCCTGAGACGACGATCGAGATCCTGACGCCGGACTTCCTGAAGAAGCCGGGTGCCCTGGAGCGGGTCGTCGCGGCCAAGCCCGACGTGTTCAACCACAACATGGAAACGGTGCCGGGCAATTACCTGACGGTGCGCCCGGGCGCACGCTATTTCCATTCGATCCGTCTGCTGCAGCGGGTCAAGGAACTCGATCCGACGATGTTCACCAAGTCGGGCATCATGGTCGGGCTTGGCGAAGAGCGCAACGAAGTGCTGCAGCTGATGGACGACCTGCGCACCGCCGATGTCGACTTCCTGACCATCGGCCAATATCTGCAGCCGACCCGCAAGCACCACCAGGTAATGGCCTTCGTCACCCCGGACGAGTTCAAGTCCTATGAGACGGTTGCCTATTCCAAGGGCTTCCTGATGGTGTCGTCGAGCCCGCTGACGCGCTCCTCGCACCACGCCGGCGACGATTTCGCCCGGCTGAAGGCCAACCGCGAAAAGAAACTTGCGGTCAGACCATCGACAGTATCGTAGGTTGCGCTAAATTTGCTCCGCATTGGCAAGATTCATTGCATATTGCGGAGCAGATTCCATGACGCGGTTTACGGATATTCTGAAAATGCCCTGGTATCTGTTTCAGATCATCAGCGGGCAGAAGGCATTCAACAACAATCCGGTCCTGAAGAGCGAGCGGCTCAACCGTCGCGGCCTGCATGTCTGGCGGGTGAAGACGGCAGCCCGTCTCGCCGCCTATCGCCGCCGCAAGCTGCAGAACCTGATACCGGAACCCGAGCGGCTGTTCTTCGAGCAGAACGGCTATATCGAGAAACGGGACTTCCTGCCGCCTGAGCAGTTTGCCGCCCTCGTGCAGGAAGTCGAGACGCTGCGCGTCCCGGCGCGCGAGATGTATGAGGGCAATGCCGTGACCCGCCGCACGCCCTTGACGCCGGAGGTTCTGGCACGGCTGCCAGCGGTGAAGGCGCTGGTCGACAGCCTCGAATGGCGCAACCGCATCTATTATGTCGGCAGCTTCAAGAACGAGCCGATCATCTCGATCCAGACGATCTTTTCCGATGCCACCGCCCAGCAGAAAGGCGGCAAGGATCCGCAGACCAATCTGCACATGGATACCTTTCACCCGACGGTGAAGGCCTGGTTCTTCCTCCACGACGTCGAGGAGGCGGAGGGGCCGTTCAACTATGTCGCCGGCTCGCACCGCTTGACCAAGCGGCGGCTTGCCTGGCAGAAGCGAAAGAGCATCCTCGCCTCGCGCAAGTCGGACAACGGCTCCTTCCGGCTGAGGCCGATCGATCTGAAGCTGATGCGCCTGCCGCAGCCGACATCCTTTGCCGTTCCAGGCAATACGCTGGTCGTCGGCGACACTTTCGGTTTCCACGCCCGCGGTCCGTCGTCGAAACCCTCGGTGCGCATCGAGATCTATGTGACCCAGCGGCCCAATCCCTTCGTGCCCTTCGTCCACTACGACACGGCCTCGCTGATGCCCTATGTGCGGGGACGCAAGCAGGTGTTGCCGTGGATCTGGGAGGATCTGCTGGTGCGCTGGGGCATGGGGCGCCGCAAGTGGTACGAGGTCGGGTCACCGCTTCCAAGCGAGCGGGTGCCGAAGGCCAAGCTCTGAGCTGATCTGTGGCCTGGCGGAATTAGGCTGCGGCTTTTTCCATCCCAGCCAACCATGGCGTCATCAGGGGTTTCCATGCCGAATTTCATTGACAACGACCGGGCGGCCGCCCGCCTGAAACAGGCAGGTCGCGTGCTGGTCATCGGCTGCTCCGGCGGTGGCAAATCGACCTTGTCGCGGAAGATCGCCGCGCGGTTCGGGCACGAATATCAGTCCCTCGACCGCGACGTTTTCTGGCTGCCAGGCTGGCGGAAGCGGGAAATGCTGCAGCAGCGACGATCATCGTCGACCTCGTCGGGCGTGAGCGCTGGGTGATGGATGGGCGCGGATCCTCGAGTTTCGATCTGCGGCTTCCGCGCGCGGATCTGGTGCTTCGGCTCCGGTTGCCGCGATGACGCTGCCTGCTGGGTGTCGCACGGCGGGTCTGTCGGTCCTATGGACGCGTGCGGCCGGACATGGCGCCCGGTTGTCCGGAGCAATTGCCGGACAGGGAATTTCTCTCCTATATCTGGAATTTCGAGCGCGTCACGACGCCGAAGGTAATTGCGGGACTGGATAAGCATGGCCCGCAAGTGCCGGTTTGCATACGGAAATCCCATGCAGAAATGACGCAACTTCTTGATCTTGCCGGCCAGCCGACTTAAGTGGCTGACATGGCCAAGTTCGAGACCCGCAGACCCGTAAAGCATTCGCCCCAGCAGATGTTCGATCTCGTCGCCGATATCGAGCGCTATCCGGAATTCGTGCCGCTGTGCGACAGCCTCACCGTGCGCTCGCGCAAGGAGCGGGACGGCAAGCAATTGCTGGTTTCGGAAATGACCGTCGGCTACAAGGCGATCCGCGAGACCTTTACCACGCAGGTCCTGCTCAACGATGCGGAAAAGGCGATCGACGTCAAATATATCGACGGCCCGTTTCGCTATCTCGACAATCGCTGGCGCTTCGAGCCGACGGACGACGGCGGCTGCATCGTGCATTTCTTCATCGACTACGAGTTCAAGAACCGCATTCTCGGCGCCCTGATGGGCTCGATGTTCGACCGCGCCTTTCGCATGTTCACCGAGGCCTTCGAGGCGCGCGCCGACAAGATCTACGCGACCGCCTGAGCCGCCTCGCGCAGCATTTCGAGCGCTGTCCTCACGGTCGCCAGACGGATGCCGGTGCGGCCGAGATCGCCGTAGCGCATCTCGCGGTGGATCAGCGTGGCATTGCGTCCTGACGCACAGAGATGGACCAAGCCGACCGGCTTTTGTGCCGATCCGCCACCGGGACCGGCGATGCCGGTGACGGCGACCGCGATATCCGTGCCGGCTCTCAGCCGCGCCCCCCTTGCCATCTGCAGCGCCGTTTCCCGCGATACCGCACCGTAGCGCTCGAGCGTTTCTGCGTCGACGCCGATCATCTGACGTTTGGCGGTGTTGGAATAGGTGACGAAGCCGCGGTCGACGACGGCCGACGAGCCCGATATTTCGGTGAGCGCACCGGCAATCAGGCCGCCGGTGCAGGATTCGGCCGTGGCAAGTGTCAGACCGCGCGCCGCCAGATCGCGGATGATCTGTTCTGCAAGCTGCTCGATATCGGGCGGAAACAAGGGCATGGCGCTAGCCCGCGTAGACCACGGTGGCCGTGGCGATCGCGGCGATGCCTTCGCCGCGGCCGACAAAGCCGATCTTCTCGTTGGTCGTCGCCTTGACCGAGCAACGATCGATGGTGATGTCGAGGATTTCAGAGAGTTTCGCGCGCATCGCCTGGCGATGCGGACCGACCTTCGGGGCCTCGGCGATCAGCGAGACATCGGCATTCATGATCGTGCCGCCGGCATCGCGCACGATCCTGGCCGCATGCTCGAGGAAGATCCGCGATGCAGCACCTTTCCACTGGAGATCGGACGGCGGGAAATGATCGCCGATATCCCCGGCGCCGCAGGTGGCCAGCAAGGCGTCGGTCAGCGCATGCAGCGCGACATCGGCATCCGAATGGCCCGAGAGTTTCTGGTCGTGCGGAATGAAGACACCGCACAGCGTGACGCCGTCGCCTTCGACCAACTGGTGCACGTCGTAGCCATTGCCGGTGCGAACATCGGGCAGGGCGGTGCGGGAGAGCCGTTCATCGGCCATGGCGAGATCCTTGGCTAGGGTGAGTTTGACATTGTCGGGCGAGCCCTCGACCAGCCGGACCGGTAGGCCGGCCCATTCGGCGATGGCGCAGTCATCGGTAAAATCATGCCGCCCGGCTGTGGCGGCCTTGTGGTGGGCGTCCAGGATGGCGGCAAAGTCGAAGCTCTGCGGCGTCTGGGCGGCATAGAGGCCAGTGCGCGACACCGTGTCCTCAACGAGGCCGTCGGCAGTGCCACGCTTCAACGTGTCGGCAACGGCGACCGCCGGCAGCACCGCCGGCGCGCCGGACGCCAGCGCGCAGCCGACCCGCTGCAGTGTCTCGGCATCGATGAAGGGGCGCACGGCGTCGTGGATCATCACGTGGCGCAGCGCATCGCTCGCCGCAAGCGCATCGAGGCCGTTCAGCACCGATTGCTGGCGGGTCTGGCCGCCGAAGACATGGGCGATGCCGCGCCTGTGTTCGAGCGCGTCGAGGGCTGCCTCGAACAGCATCGTGTCGTCGCGATGGATGACGACGACGATCGGGGAGGCCGGGGCAAAGCGGCGAAATGTCGCGAGCGTATGGCAAAGGACCGGCGCGCCGCCTATCCGGCGATACTGCTTCGGGCCATCTGCGGGCGAGCCGGCCCGCTCGCCGCGTCCGGCGGCGACGACAACGATTCCCAGGCTTTCGTCGGGCACATATTGCATTTGCGAACAAAATCCTGAACAACACGGCAGTTTCCGTGCCTGCTCTAGCGGCAGGCCAGACACTTTTCCAGCACTTGCCTGATTTTTGTCGATTTACCAGCGATTTCTCTTGGCAAGTCCAATGCTTCTGGCTAAAAATCGTGCAGTAAGATTGTGTGCCCGAAAGATCATCATTTGCCGATTCCCGCGTTAGAGACGCCCTTCAAGATCGGACCGGTCACCGTTCGCAACAGGCTCGTGCTGGCGCCGATGTCGGGCGTGACGGATCTGCCGTTTCGCAAGCTTGCCATGCGCTACGGTGCCGGGCTGGTCGTCACCGAAATGGTGGCGAGCCGCGAACTGGTGCAGAACGCCGCCGAATCCTGGACCCGTCTGAAGGGCGCGGACTTCCGCCCGCATATGGTCCAGCTCGCCGGCCGTGATCCGCACTGGATGGCGCAGGCGGCGCGGATCTGCGAGGCCGAGGGTGCCGACATCATCGACATCAACATGGGCTGCCCGGCCAAGAAGGTGATCGGCGGCTATGCCGGTTCGGCGCTGATGCGCGAGCCCGACCACGCGCTCGATATCATCGAACAGGTGGTCAAGGCCGTCTCGGTGCCGGTGACGGTGAAGATGCGGCTCGGCTGGGACACGCAGTCGATCAATGCGCCGGCGCTTGCCGGCCGTGCCGAACGGGCGGGCGCGCAGATGATCACCGTGCATGGCCGTACCCGGATGCAGTTCTACGAGGGACGCGCCGACTGGGATGCGATCGGCGATGTGCGGGCCGCGATCTCGATTCCGCTGATTGCCAATGGCGATGTCGAGACGGTGGCCGATGCTGGCGAGATCCTGCGTCGTTCGGGCGCCGACGCGGTGATGATCGGCCGGGGATGCCAGGGCCGACCCTGGCATGCCGGCGTGCTGGCCGGCCATCCGGCGCCGCTGCAGGGCGAGATCGCCGCCATCGCCGAGGAGCATTATGCCATGATGATCGACCACTACGGCGCCAAGACCGGCATTCGCCATGCGCGCAAGCATCTCGGCTGGTATCTCGAGCGCTTCGCGCCGTCGATGACGGCGGACGAGCGTGTGGCGGTGATGACCTCGAACGATCCGGATTTCGTCTCTGCCTGCCTTCGCCGGCTTCTGTCGGGCGATCGGGGCCGAAGCGCAACCTGCCAGGAGGCAGCATGACAAACCCCAATTTGCTGGCCGAAAACAGCGGTCTGGCGATGGATGTGCTGAATGCCATCCAGAACCCGGTCATCCTGATCGACGGGGAGGGCCACATCGCCTTTGCCAACTGGGATGCGGAAACCTTTTTCGGGGCCAGCGCCAGCCATCTGGCCCGCTATCCGATCTCGACCTTCATTCCGTTCGGCAGCCCGCTGCTGGCGCTGATCGACCAGGTGCGCGAGCGCCGTGGACCGGTCAACGAATACCGCGTCGACCTGTCGTCGCCGCGGCTGGGGCAGGACAAGCTGGTCGACCTCTATGTCGCGCCGGTCGTCACCGATCCGCATGCCGTCGTCGTGGTCTTCCAGGAACGCTCGATGGCCGACAAGATCGACCGGCAGCTGGTGCACCGCGCCGCCGCGCGGTCCGTGACCGGTCTCGCCTCGATGCTGGCGCATGAGATCAAGAACCCGCTGTCGGGCATTCGCGGCGCAGCCCAGCTGCTGGAAAGCTCCGTACCCGACGAGGACCGGCCGCTGACGCGACTGATCTGCGACGAGACCGACCGGATCGTCTCGCTGGTCGATCGCATGGAGGTGTTTTCCGACGAGCGGCCGATCGACCGCACGGCGGTCAACATCCATTCCGTGCTCGATCACGTGAAGGCGGTCGCCAAGGCGGGTTTTGCCCGCGACATCAAGATCACAGAGAGCTACGACCCGTCGCTGCCGCCGGTTTATGCCAATCGCGACCAGCTGGTGCAGGTCTTCCTGAACCTGGTGAAGAATGCCGCCGAGGCCGTCGTCGACCGGGCCGATGGCGAGATCCAGCTGAGCACGGCCTATCGGCCCGGCATGAAGCTGTCGGTCTCCGGCTCGCGCGAGAAGATTTCGCTGCCTCTCGAATTCTGCGTGCATGACAATGGTCCGGGCGTACCCTCCGACCTGCTGCCGCATCTGTTCGATCCCTTCATCACCACCAAGACGAACGGTTCGGGTCTCGGCCTGGCGCTGGTTGCCAAGATCATCGGCACCCATGGCGGCATTGTCGAATGCGACAGCCAGTCGAGCCGAACCACATTCCGCGTTCTGATGCCCGTGTCCAAGGTGACAGGCGGTCAGGATCCATTTGACGCGAACCCCACAGGACCGAATTCATGACTGCAACGATCCTTGTCGCCGACGATGACGCTGCCATCCGCACCGTATTGAACCAGGCGCTGAGCCGCGCCGGCTACGACGTGCGCATCACCTCGAATGCCGCCACGCTGTGGCGCTGGATCTCAGCCGGCGAGGGCGATCTGGTGGTCACCGACGTGATCATGCCCGACGAGAACGCGTTCGACCTTCTGCCACGGATCAAGAAGGCGCGGCCGGACCTGCCGGTTCTGGTGATGAGCGCGCAGAACACCTTCATGACGGCGATCAAGGCCTCCGAGCGCGGCGCCTATGACTATCTGCCGAAACCCTTCGACCTGACCGAGCTGATCGCGATCATCGGCCGGGCGCTGGCCGAGCCGAAGAAGAAGCCGGTCCACCCCGAAGACGACACGCAGGACGGCATGCCGCTTGTCGGCCGTTCGGCCGCCATGCAGGAGATCTACCGGGTGCTGGCGCGCCTGATGCAGACCGACCTGACGCTGATGATCACCGGCGAGTCCGGCACCGGCAAGGAACTGGTGGCCAAGGCGCTGCATGATTACGGCAAGCGCCGCAACGGTCCCTTTGTCGCGATCAACATGGCGGCAATTCCGCGCGACCTGATCGAGTCGGAACTGTTCGGCCACGAAAAGGGCGCGTTTACCGGCGCGCAGTCGCGCTCGACCGGACGGTTCGAGCAGGCCGAAGGCGGCACGCTGTTCCTCGACGAGATCGGCGACATGCCGATGGATGCGCAGACCCGTTTGCTGCGCGTGCTGCAGCAGGGCGAATACACCACCGTCGGCGGCCGCACGCCGATCCGCACCGATGTGCGGATCGTGGCTGCCACCAACAAGGACCTGAAGCAGTCGATCAATCAGGGCCTGTTCCGCGAGGATCTCTATTACCGGCTGAACGTCGTGCCGCTGCGCCTGCCGCCGCTGCGCGACCGGGCCGAGGACATTCCCGATCTGGTTCGTCATTTCGTTCAGGTGGGCGAGAAGGAAGGTCTCGATTCCAAGCGGTTCGACACCGAGGCCGTCGATGCGATGAAGGCCTATCCGTGGCCGGGCAATGTGCGTGAACTGGAAAACCTGATTCGCCGGCTGATGGCGCTTTATCCGCAGGATGTGATCACCCGCGAGATCATCGAATCGGAATTGCGCTCCGAGGTCACCGACAGCCCGATCGCCAAGTCGGGCGGCGCGACGGGGTCGATGACCATCGCCCAGTCGGTCGAGGAAAACATGCGGACCTATTTCGCCAGCTTCGACGACGCGCTTCCGCCGTCGGGCCTCTACGAGCGCGTGCTGCGGGAAATGGAGTATCCGCTGATCCTTGCGGCGCTCACCGCCACGCGCGGCAACCAGATCAAGGCGGCGGATCTTCTCGGCCTCAACCGCAATACGCTGCGCAAGAAGATCCGCGAGCTCGGCGTCTCGGTCTACCGCAGTTCCCGCTCCGCTTGACAAGCTTCGACCACAGTTGCAATTTCGCCACATTGCGTTGCTGAAAGGACACGGTGGGGTCGGTACGCCCGGCCCATGACGTTCTGCCTCGACCTGCAAAGGTCGGTCTGCAGCTCTGGTGTTTCTTTTCGCCCTGCAACGGGGTCAGGAGTTTGATGAACATGGCGAAGACGAGCGTCGGCACAATCGCCGAAGGCGACGGCGCGGTCGCCCATGACAGGCGAGCGTCTTTTGCATTGCCCGGCCTGTTGCTGGCCGGAGGTGCGCTTGCCTGCGCGATCCTGACGCTGCCGATCCTGCTGGGGCTGACGCCGATCGAGCCGACTTCGAAGGTGCTGATTGCCTCCGCCGCGGTCAATTCGCTGTTCGTCGTCGGCCTGCTGATGCTGATCGGGCGCGAACTGTTCCGCCTCGTGCGCGCCCGCACCAAGGGCCGCGCGGCCGCAAGGCTGCATGTGCGGATCGTCGCGCTGTTCTCGATCGTCGCCATCACCCCGGCGATCATGGTGGCGATCTTCGCCTCTATCACCCTGAATGTCGGTCTCGACCGCTGGTTCTCGATCCGCACGCAGTCGATTGTCCAGTCCTCGATGAATGTCGCGCAGGCCTATATGCTGGAGAATGCCAGCTATCTGCAGGGCCAGACGATCTCGATGGCCAACGACCTGGAGCGTAACCGGGCGCTCTATTATCTCGATCGCACCGGCTTCGTCGATTTGTTGACCCGGCAGGCCAAGGGCCGGGGACTGCTGGGCGCCTTCCTGGTGCGCTCCGACGGTTCGGTGCTGACCCAGGCGCAGATCGACACGGAAAAGCCGCTGCCGGCCATCCCGACCGATGCGCTGAAAAGTGCGGTTGCCGGCCAGCCGACGCTGATCCCGCCCGGCGTCACCAATCTGGTCGGCGCGATGATCAAGCTGGAGCAGATTTCCGGTGCCTATCTCTACACCATCCGCGCGGTCGACCCGAAGGTCATGGGCGCGATGCGCGAGATGGAGGACAACACCGCCGAGTACAAGGCGATGGAAGCCGGCCGCACCTCGCTGCAGATCGCCTTTGCCGTTCTCTATGTCGGCTTTGCCCTGGTCGTGCTGCTGGCGGCAATCTGGACCGCCATCGCGGTGGCCGACAGGATCGTCCGGCCGATCCGCACGCTGATCGGGGCGGCCGACAATGTCGCCGGCGGCAATCTGAATGTCGTCGTGCCGGTGCGCGGCGCCGATGGCGATGTCGGCAGCCTGTCGCGAACCTTCAACAAGATGATTTCGCAGATCCGCACCCAGCGCAACGAGATCCTCGAGGCCAAGGACGAGGTCGACGACCGCCGTCGCTTCATCGAGGCGGTGCTGTCGGGCGTGACGGCGGCCGTGATCGGCGTCGAGGACGACCGGGTGATCACCATCGTCAATCCGTCGGCCGAATATTTCCTCGGCCTTGGGGTCGATGAACTGGTGGGACGCAAGCTGGTCGAGATCGCGCCGGAGATCGATCAGGTCCTGTCGGAGGCCGCCGCCCGCCACCGCACGGATTATCGCCGGCAGGTCAATCTGGTGCGTGGCGGCAAGGAACGGACGCTGAACGTGCAGGTGACCCGCGAGGAGACCCGCGGCAGCGACGATTCCTATGTGGTGACGCTCGACGACATTACCGATCTGGTGATCGCCCAGCGCTCGACCGCCTGGGCCGACGTCGCGCGGCGCATCGCCCACGAGATCAAGAATCCGCTGACCCCGATCCAGCTGTCGGCCGAGCGCCTGAAGCGCCGCTACGGCCGCCAGATCGCCGAGGATGACCGCGTCGTCTTCGACCAGTGCACCGACACGATCGTGCGCCAGGTCGAGGATATCGGCCGCATGGTCGACGAATTCTCGTCCTTTGCCCGCATGCCGAAGCCGACCAAGCAGGCGAGCGACCTGCGCGGTATCCTCAAGGATTCCGTCTTCCTGCGGGAAATGGGCAGCCACGACATAACCTATGAACGCGACTTCGGCGATGTGCCGCTGGAGGGGCAATTCGATTCGCGGATGCTCGGCCAGGCCTTTGCCAATCTGATCAAGAATGCCGCCGAGGCGATCGAGGCGGTGGCATCCGAGAGACCTGCGGCCAGCGGACGGATCGCGGTGCGCTCACGCTACGAGGCCGCGCGGGAGCGGTATGTCGTCGACGTGATCGACAACGGCAAGGGGTTGCCGGAGGAGAACCGTCACCGGATTCTCGAACCTTACATGACGATGCGCGACAAGGGCACGGGCCTTGGTCTGGCGATCGTCAAGAAGATCATTGAAGAGCATGGCGGGCAGATCGAACTGCATGACGCGCCACACGATTTTGACGAAGGACGCGGGGCGATGATCCGCGTGGTCCTGCCGCCGAGCGGCACGGAGCATGGTCCGTCCAGCGAACACGACAAGGAAATAGTACATGGCCTCTGATATTCTGGTCGTCGATGATGAAGAAGACATTCGCGAAATCGTTTCGGGCATCCTGAGCGACGAGGGACACGAAACCCGCACCGCCCACGATGCCGACAGCGCCCTTGCGGCGATCTCCGATCGCGTGCCCCGGCTGGTGTTTCTCGACATCTGGATGCAGGGCAGCCGGCTGGACGGCCTGACCCTGCTGGACGAGATCAAGTCGCGCCATCCCGATCTGCCGGTGGTGATGATCTCCGGTCACGGGACGGTGGAGACCGCCGTGTCGGCCATCAAGCGCGGTGCCTTTGACTTCATCGAAAAGCCGTTCAAGGCAGACCGGCTGGTGCTGATCGCAGAGCGGGCGCTGGAAAATTCCAAGCTCAAGCGCGAAGTCTCCGAACTGAAGCGGCGCACCGGCGATTCGACCGAACTGATCGGTACCTCGGTCGGCGTGTCGCAGCTGCGCCAGACGATCGACAAGGTTGCGCCGACCAATAGCCGCATCATGATCGTCGGCCCGTCCGGCTCCGGCAAGGAGCTGGTGGCGCGGATGATCCACAAGCGCTCGGCCCGCTCGGCCGGGCCCTTCGTGACGCTGAATGCCGCGGCGATCACGCCGGACCGGATGGAGATCGCGCTGTTCGGCACCGAGGGCGGCCCCGGCCAGCCGCGCAAGATCGGCGCGCTTGAGGAAGCCCATCGCGGCATTCTCTATCTCGACGAGATCGGCGAGATGCCGCGCGAGACGCAGAACAAGATCCTGCGCGTGCTGGTCGACCAGCAGTTCGAGCGTGTCGGCGGCAACAAGCGGGTCAAGGTCGATGTGCGGATCATCTCGTCCAGTGCCTACAATCTGGAAAGCATGATTGCGGAGGGCCGGTTCCGCGAGGACCTTTTCCACCGGCTGGCCGTGGTTCCGGTCAAGGTGCCGGCGCTGGCCGAGCGCCGGGAGGACATCCCCTTCCTGGTCGACGTCTTCATGCGGCAGATCTGCGAGCAGGCCGGCATTCGCCAGCGCCGCATCGGCGAGGACGCCATGGCGGTGCTGCAGGCCAATGACTGGCCCGGCAACAATCGCCAGCTGCGCAACAATATCGAGCGGCTGCTGATCCTGACGAAGAACGAGGATTCCGATCAGGTGATCGGCGCCGAAATGCTGCCGCCGGATTTGTCAGACATGTTGCCCAAGGTCTCGGCCCATAGCGACACCCACATCATGACCCTGCCGCTGCGCGAGGCGCGCGAAATGTTCGAGCGCGATTATCTGGTGGCCCAGATCAACCGTTTCGGCGGCAATATTTCGCGGACTGCCGAATTTGTCGGCATGGAACGGTCAGCTTTGCATCGAAAACTGAAATCGCTTGGCGTATAACGAACGGCGTTCCGGACGATTGCAGCCGGACGCGTCGAGTGAAGTGATGAAAGTGTATCGATGAAAGTCATTATCTGCGGGGCGGGACAGGTTGGATACGGCATCGCCGAGCGCCTGTCCCAGGAAGACAACGATGTGTCCGTCATCGATACCTCCGCCTCTCTGGTCACCCGGGTGACCGAGACGCTGGACGTGCGCGGCTATGTCGGCCATGGCGCCCATCCGGACGTGCTGGCAAAGGCCGGCGCCGACCAGGCCGACATGATCATCGCCGTCACCCTGCATGACGAGATCAACATGACCGCCTGCCAGGTGGCCCATTCGCTGTTCAACGTGCCGACCAAGATCGCCCGCATCCGCGCCCAGGCCTATATGGAGCCGGAATATTCCGACCTGTTCTCGCGCGATCATCTGCCGATCGACGTGATCATCTCGCCGGAGATCGAGGTCGGCAAGATGGTGCTGCGGCGCATTTCGTTTCCGGGCGCCAACGATATCGTGCGCTTTGCCGAAGACCATATCGCCATGGTCGCGATCGAATGCACCGAGGATTGCCCGGTCCTCAACACGCCGCTGAAACAGCTGAGCCAGCTTTTTCCCGACCTGATGGCAACCGTGGTCGGCGTCTACCGCAATGGCCGGCTGCATGTGGCGCGCTCGACCGACCAACTGCTCGCCGGCGATCTGGCCTATGTGATCTGCCAGCGCGACCACACGCGCCGCACGCTCGGCCTGTTCGGCCATGAGGAGCAGGAAGCGGGTCGCATCGTCATCGCCGGTGCGGGCAATATCGGCTACTATGTGGCCCACACGATCGAACAGCTGCAGCCGAAGACCCGAATCAAGATCATCGAGAGCGACCGGGTGCGCGCCGCCATGGTGTCGGAACAGCTGAAGCATGCGATCGTGCTGCATGGGTCGGCGCTCGACCAGAATATTCTGGCCCAGGCGGATGTGCCGGAAGCCGACCTGATGGTGACGGTCACCAACAGCGACCAGACGAACCTGTTGGCGGCAGCGCTCGCCAAGCGGATCGGCTGCCGTTCGACCATGGTGCTGGTCAACGACCCGACCTATCAGGAGCTGACGGGTTCGATCGGCATCGATGCCTATATCAATCCGCGTGCCGTGACCATTTCGCGCATTCTCCAGCATGTCCGCAAGGGCCGCATCCGCTCGGTCTATGCGGTGCAGAAGGGGGCCGCCGAAGTGATCGAGGCCGAGGCGCTGGAAACCTCGCCGCTGGTCGGCGTGCCGTTCCGCGAACTCGAATTGCCCGACGGTATCCGCATCGGCGCCATCTACCGCGACAAGCAGGTGCTGAGGCCCGACGGCGAGCTGAAGATCAAGGCCAAGGATCGGGTCGTGCTGTTCGTCACGGCCAATTCGGTGCGCCATGTGGAGCAGATGTTTCGCGTGTCGATCCAGTATTTCTGAAGGCTGCGGCGGCGGACATCCGGCATCCGCGGGCACAGGAACAGCTCCGGCGCGGCATCAACGGGCAGCCACTTTTTCGACATTGCGGAAAAGACGCCAATTTGATACCAACTGCCTCGGAGGGGTTTTCGGGCACCTCGGCCAAGCTTTTGAACTAATACGATAAGAACCCGACAAAAACGTCGGCAACTAAGAAAGAATCGGCGCCATGGCGGAACGTTCTCAGAATCTGCAGGATCTTTTCCTCAACACCGTACGCAAGCAGAAGATTTCGCTGACGATCTTTTTGATCAATGGTGTAAAGCTCACCGGGGTCGTGACATCTTTCGACAATTTCTGTGTGCTTCTGCGTCGTGACGGCCACTCCCAGCTGGTCTACAAGCACGCCATCTCGACAATCATGCCCGGTCAGCCGCTGCAGATGTTCGAGAGCGAAGAAGCCGCAGGCTGATAGGATCGGGCCATAGCCATCCGCGATACAAACAATGATTCGATCATTCCGGAGCAGGAGAAGCACCGGGATGACATGCGTGCGATCGTCATCGTGCCGGTGCTCAAGCAGACCGGCCGCGGTGCCGCGTCGGAGACGCGTGGCCTGCAGCTGCGCAGTCACGAAAGCCGGCTGGAGGAAGCAATCGGACTGGCCCGCGCCATCGATCTCGAGGTGGCCGAAGGCCTGATCGTCATGATCGCCAGCCCGAAGCCCGGCACGCTGCTCGGCACCGGCAAGATCGCCGAGATCGGCGAGAGCCTCGACAGCCACAATGCCGGCCTGGTGATCGTCGACCATCCGCTGACGCCGATCCAGCAGCGCAATCTGGAAAAGGAATGGGGCGCCAAGGTGATCGACCGCACCGGCCTCATTCTCGAAATCTTCGGCCGCCGCGCCTCCACCAAGGAAGGCACGCTGCAGGTCGAGCTTGCGCATCTGAACTACCAGAAGGGTCGCCTTGTGCGGTCCTGGACCCACCTTGAACGCCAGCGCGGTGGTGCCGGCTTCATGGGCGGTCCGGGGGAAACCCAGATCGAGGCCGACCGCCGGCTCTTGCAGGACCGCATCGTCAAGCTCGAGAAGGAACTCGAGCAGGTCGTGCGCACCCGCCAGCTGCACCGCGCCAAGCGGCGCAAGGTGCCGCATCCGATCGTGGCCCTGGTCGGCTATACCAATGCCGGCAAGTCGACGCTGTTCAACCGCATCACCGGGGCCGGGGTTCTGGCCGAGGACATGCTGTTTGCCACGCTTGACCCGACGCTGCGCCGGATGAAGCTGCCGCAGGGCCGCACCGTGATCCTGTCCGACACCGTGGGCTTCATCTCCAATCTTCCGACCCATCTGGTGGCCGCCTTCCGCGCGACGCTGGAAGAGGTCCTGGAAGCCGATCTCATCCTGCATGTGCGCGACATGTCCGATCCGGACAATGCCGCCCAGGCCGAGGACGTGACGCGCATTCTGGAGGAACTCGGGATCGACCAGAAGGCCCGGGACGCACGGCTGATCGAGATCTGGAACAAGATCGACCGGCTGGAGCCGGAAACCCACGATGCGCTGATCGAGCGCGCCGAGGTGCGCTCGGATGTCTATACCGCCTCGGCGATCACCGGCGAGGGGATCGATCCGCTGCTGCAGACGATCTCCGAGCGGCTTTCGGGCGTGCTGACGGAAGCGACCGTGACGATCCCGGCCGACAAGCATGCGCTGATTTCCTGGCTCTACGACAATGCCGTGGTCGATGGTCGCACCGACAACGAGGACGGCTCCGTCGATCTCGACGTGAAACTGACCGACCGCCAGGCGAGCGAGCTGGAAAAAAAGCTTGGCACCACACCACCGGCTGCGCGGGAAGACTGGGAGCGCTGAGCGCCCGCTCTTTTTCCCGTGCCCGCAGGCGCGTTGAGGCCGTTCACGATCGTGCGATCGGCCATCGATATCCGGCAATCCGCACCGCAGACCGCGAACCGCTTAAGGCCTCGTTAACCAAGGAGGTCTAGTCAGGGTTTGTTAAGAGTTTCTGACCGGTAGCACTTCGCCATGTCGATCATCCGCAGCCTCGGTCTCAAGAGTGGCCGTCTCACGCAACTGACAATCGGGTCCAAGGCGCATGGCAAGGCCAGCGCCAAGATGATCGGCCGCTCGAAGCGTGCGCGCTCCCGGATCGTCACGCTGGTGAGCTGCGTGATTGCGGGAAACCTGCTGATCGCCGGCAAGCTCGTCTATTTCGGCATGGAGCCCGACGACGAGACGTCCTCCATTCCCCCCGTGCATGTTGTGGCCTCGAGGCCCGATATCATCGACCGCAATGGCGAATTGCTGGCGACCGATCTGCGCATGGTATCGCTCTATGCCGAGCCGAACCGGGTGGTCGATGTCGATGACGCCGTCGACAAGCTGATCCAGGTGTTTCCCGATCTCGACCGCCGTGCCACCTATCGCAAGCTTGCCAATGCGCGCTCGCGATTTACCTGGCTGGAGCGGCAGATCACGCCGAAGCAGGAAAGCGAAGTGCTGGCGCTCGGCATCCCGGCCGTCGGTTTCCGCCCGGAGGTCAAGCGCTTCTACCCCGAAGGCCGCACCGCCGCCCATGTCGTCGGCTATGTCGATATCGACAATCACGGCAAGGCCGGCATGGAACGCTATCTCGATAGCCAGGGGCTTTCGGACCTGGCAATGACGGGTCTGACGGCAACCGACGCGCTGAAGCCGGTGAAGCTCTCGATCGACCTGCGGGTGCAGAATATCGTCCACGATGTCGTCGAGGACGCGCTGGCCCGCTACAAGGGGCAGTCCGCAGGGGCCGTGGTGCTCAACGTCCATACCGGCGAGGTCGTCGCCATGGTGTCGGATCCCGACTTCGATCCGAATGATCCGCAGGCGAGCGGCGGCGACGGCTGGCTGAACCGGATGAGCGACGGCACGTTCGAGATGGGCTCGACCTTCAAGACCTTCTCCATGGCCATGGCCTTCGACCTCGGCGCGGTCAAGGCGACCGACAAGTTCGACGCCTCGGCGCCGCTGCATTACGGCCGCTACACCATCCATGACGACCACGACGTGCCGCGCCGCTGGCTGACCGTGCCGGAAATCTTCCGCTATTCCTCCAATATCGGCACGGCCAAGATGATGGACACGGTCGGCATGGAGAACCAGCAGGCCTATCTGACCCGCTTCGGCCTGCTGACCAAGATGGATACGGAGCTTCCGGAAGTGAAGATGCCGAGCCAGCCGAAGGTGTGGAAGAAGATCAACTCGATCACGATTTCCTTCGGCCATGGGGTCGCCACCACGCCGCTGCAGACGGCGGTGGCAGGCGCTGCGATGATCAATGGCGGAAAGCTGATCGAGCCGACCTTCCTGCCGCGGACCCAGGCTGAGGCGAGCGAGATCGCCAAGACCGTGGTCAAGCCTTCGACCTCCGACATCATGCGCTCGCTGTTCAAGCTGAACGGGCAGGAGGGCTCCGGCGTGCCGGCGCAGGTGCCGGGCTTCCAGGTGGGCGGCAAGACCGGGACGGCCAACAAGGTGATCAACGGGGTCTATTCGCACAAGCTCAGCTTCAACGCCTTTCTCGGCGCCTTCCCGATCGATCACCCTGACTACGTCGTGCTGTCCTTCATCGACCAGCCTTTGACCGGCGAACACGGCCTGACCTTTGCCACCAGCACGGCGGCGCCGATGGTCAAGCAGATCGTCAGCCGCGCGGCACCGCTGCTGGGCGTCGAGCCGCAATTCTCCGACAACCTGCTGGTAGGCTTCTAGTTCGTCTCGCCAGGGCCGCTGCTACTCTGGACCGGCAGTCACTGGCCCTCGACGATAAAGGCGCGGTACTTGGCGCCTCTGAACCGATGCTCTGCCGCCTGCTGATAGGCAGGGCTGTGGTACCAGTCCCGGGCGGCAGTCATGTCGGCAAATTCCAGAATGACGGCACCTTCGATCGGCGGCCCCTCCAGGGTTTCGTGTGGCCCATAGGCAGCGAGAAACGCGACGTCGCGACCGGCAAAGCTGTCTTTGACATCGGCGGAATAGGTATCGAGGGCACTCCGATCTGTGGTGTTCTCGCGGGTGAAGACGACATAGGCGGGCATGGCTGTAATCTTTCGATGGTTGCGGGTGTAACGATATCGATTCAGGGCAGCGGCGTGAGGACTGTTGCTTCGAGACCTGGGCCGAGCATGGGCTTCAGGGAGTTGAGAAACCGCTTCGTTTCCGGAAGGGCCTCGAAGGCATGCGCCGCCGCCTTGTCTCGGAACCGTTCGACGGCAATGAAGGTGTTGTCGTCCGGCGTCGAAAGAACCTCGAAGTCGATGACCTCGGCCATGGCGCGGCTTTCGGCGATGCGGGACTTGATGAGCTTCAGGAATTGCTGCCGTTGTCCGGCGTGGATCGGCAGCTTGACAAGCAGCCCGTATGGGGCGGCGTCAAGCCGGGCATAGGTCTCGGATGGTGTCTGGGCTTGCACATTGGTGGCGGAAACGAGGGCGCCAAGGGCCGTCGCCAGCAGAGGGGACGTCGGTCTGATCATGGTGAAATCCGCTTGCGGAAGGAAGATAGGGGTGGGTGGACGGCAGGACATCTGCCGCCCTTTATCGACACGGGTGCCGCGCTACTGGCCGAACGCGCGAAGGGCCTCTTCGCCGGCTTCCTGGTCCTGCGCCCAGCTGCCGCCGGAAATGCCCAACCCACCGATGATCCGGCCGTCTTCCATGATCGGAAAACCGCCGGCGACCGCCGTCACGCGCGGGACGTGACGAAGGTTGGAGGCGCCGCGATCATCCACGAGATCGTTCCACTGTGCGGTCGAGAGACCGAAGGACGCCGCGGTATAGGCCTTGTCGATGGCGATGGTGACGGCGAGATAGGAGCTCCGGTCACTGCGCTCGAAGGCCTTGAGATTGCCCGAGGCATCGACAATCGCGATGACCGGTTCGAAGCCGGCGCGTTCGGAGGCGGTGAGGGTCTCGGCGATCAGCCGCGCTGCGGCCTCGCGGGTGATGGAGAGGGAGGTGAAGCTGTTCTGCGACATGGGGGAAATCCTGCTGTTGTTCCTTGCACCGCGACCGCCCGCCCTCTCAATGAGACAGGGCGTGCCGCTGGAGCACAGCAGATGTAGCGACGATGATCCGCCGCCGGGATACGCACAACGTTTGCCGATAGTACAGAACAGGATACCGTCGCTTTTTCGCGCATCAGGCAAAATTCAAAGAAACAGGCGCTTGAACACGGTCGCCATCGACCGGATACGTCGCCCTTGCCGTAGCTTACTGTGAACGACGTCGCGGCCATGAAGCGGCTAGCGCATCAATCTTTCGCGCTGGCCGCATCACGGCTTGCCAACGAGGCCGATCCGCTTGATCGGGTTCATCAGGTCGCCGGTGACCACGCGGGTGATCAGATGGCGCACCACCGGCATCGTCGTCATCGGGCCGATCAGCAGGTCGCGGGTGGCCGGCAGAAGGCGGCTGTCGGACTGATAGAATGGCGTCAGGACGCGGCTTAGCGTCTGGTAGACCTTGATGTGACTGCGGCGCTGTTTCAGGTGGGTCGCGACCGAGGAGCGCAGGGTCTCGCCGCGCTGCAGCGCCAGAAACAGCGATGCGGCATCGATCAGCGCCATATTGGCGCCCTGGCCGAGCTGCGGACTGGTGGCATGCCAGGCATCGCCGATCCGGATCGCGCCGCGGCCGATGACGGGATGGCGCGTCTGGTGGCGATAGCGCGCATAGATCGGCTGGGCCTGGGCAGCGAAAGGTGCGGCCTCCGGCCAAAGCTTCTCGACTTCCTTGACCCAGGCGCCGCGGCCTGCCTTGCTCCAGGCATTGATGTCGCGATTGCGCAGGCTCCAGAAGAAGGTCGCCATCTCGGGCGCGCCTTCCCGCTCGGTGCCGACCGGCAGGACGCCTGCCATGCGCCGCGCCCGCTCGTAGCGCTGTTCCAGCAGGTCGGCCTGGAACGGCCCGTCGACCGGCCAGGGCACCGTCGCCCAGAGCGCGCCATAGGCAAGCTCGGTGCGGGGCGACAGTTCGATCGGCGAATTGGCGCCCATGGTGTCGACGACGAGATCGACGGCGGGCGACTTCTGTCCGTTGGCGAAGATCAGCGCCGGCTTGCTGCCGGTCTCGACCTCGCGCACGGCCCTGCCGGTCTCGAAACGGACGCCGGCGGCGATCGCGGTTCTGAGCAGCAGGTTGAACAGCGTCACCCGCTGGATGGCGGTGCCATGTTCGCCCTCGCGATATCCGACATCGAGCACGCGGCGGCCATTGCGCGACAGGCGGCCGAGCATGCGGTGGATGCGCGCGCCGCGGGCCTCGACTTCGGCAAGCAGGCCGAGGGATTCGATCACCAAGGCGCCGGGCGGCTGCAGCACGAAGCCGGAGCCGACGGCGCGCGGCCGTTCCAGCTGGTCGTAGATGGTCACGCGCACGCCGCCGCGCGCCAGCATGATGGCCAGCGAAAGGCCGCCAATGCCGGCTCCGGCAATCGCCACGTCAAGGTCTGTCAGTCTCATGGGGTATCGCGTTCCGCAGCCTTGGCCGCCTGCCAGAGCGCTTCCATGCGCTCGAGGCCGGCCGTTTCCAGCGACACGTCAAGCGCCTTCAATTCTGCCTCGATATGGCTGAAACGACGCCGGAATTTCGTGTTGGTGCCGCGCAGCGCCTGCTCCGGATCGGCCTTCACGTGGCGGCCGATATTGACCAGCGCAAAGATCAGGTCGCCCAGTTCGTCGGTGATCCGATGCTTCTGCCCGCTTGCCAGCGCCTCGCGCAATTCGCCGATTTCCTCCTCGATCTTGTCGAGGATCGGCTCGGGGTCGGACCAGTCGAAGCCGACCTTGGCGGCGCGTTCCTGCAGCTTCAGGGCTTCGGTGAGCGCCGGGAAGGACCGCTGGACGGAGCCGAGATGGCTGGGATCCGCGTCTTCGGTAAGGCCGCGCGCCGCGCGCCGTTCGGCGCGGGTCGCCTTTTCCTGGCGCTTGATCTCGTCCCACTGGCGCTTGACCGCTTCGGGCGTATCGGCCTCGGTGCGGGCGAAGACATGCGGGTGCCGGCGGATCATCTTCGCGGTAATCGCCTCGACGACGTTGTCGAAGGAGAACTGCCCGGCCTCCTCGGCGATGCGGGCGTGAAACACCACCTGCAGCAGAAGGTCGCCCAGTTCGTCGCAGAGATCATCGGGATCCTTGCGCTCGATCGCATCGGCAACCTCGTAGGCTTCCTCGATCGTATAGGGCTTGATGGTTTCGAAGGTCTGGACGACATCCCAGGGGCAGCCGGTCTTCGGGTCGCGCAGCGCGGCCATGATTTCGATCAGCCGTGATATATCCTTGGATGGTTCCAATTGCGTCCTCCTCGTCTGGAACTCTCGGAAAGCCGCCTTGATGCGGCGAAATTGGGGCGCTCAGCTGAGCGGGATGTCGTTTTTCGATTTTCCGGACTGGTATTGGGCAGAAAGGTCGGCATACGACGCTTTTATCCGGTCGGTCTGGTCTTCCAGCGGTGTTCTGGCTGCCGCCGGCTCTGCGGCGACAAGGTCGCCGATCCGGTGGCAATGCCAGAACGCGTTCTGCTTGCGATAGCCGCCCGGCTCGAGGCCGAAGACCTCTTTCAAGATCTTCAGATCGTGCGGAATGGCGAAGGCGTCGCGGCTGTCCTCGTGGCTGAAGAAATAGTAGAAATTGTCGAACCCGGCCCAGGTGATCGCCGACATGCACATGGTGCAGGGTTCATGTGTCGACAGGAAGATGAGATCCCTTGTATCGGGTCTCTCGCCTAGCTCGTAGAAGCGCTTCAGGGCATGGACCTCGCCATGCCAGAGCGGATTGTCGGTCTCGTTGTTGGTTTCGGCCAGCACCAGCGACAGATCCGATTTCTTCAGGATCGCGGCGCCGAAGACCTTGTTGCCGGCGGCAACGCCCTTTGTCGTCAGCGGCAGGATATCGTGCTCGATGACGTCGAGCAGGCGGGCGGCAGACGGTAGCGCGGTCACTGGGATGATCCTTGAAAGGGCGGGACTGTTGTTGGCTGGCGACGTTAGCGACGCCGGTCGGGGATGTAAATCGACAGGCGTGGCAAAGCCCGGGTCGCTCCCAAGGAAAGCCGAGGGGTCGAATTTGCTCGCACATCCGCTCCCGCTAGGAAAGAAATGTCTGCACCATGGGCGCACCCGCATTTCTCTTTCTTCATATTTATGCTGCAAGAACCGATAGTGTCGCCGATCCTGACGAAGGAGTGAGCTCATGGCCCGATCGCAACACCAGCTAGGAACATTTCCCGCCTTCTTCCGTGTGACGGACGAAGTGGTGGCCGTGTTCGGCTGCGGCGAAGAGGCTTTTGCCAAGGTGCGGCTGCTCGGCAATACCAAGGCGAAGATCATCGCTTACGGCGCCGAACCGGATCCCGCCTTTGCCGCCTACCTGGCGAAACACATGGTCGCCCATGTCGCCGAGGATTTCGATGTCCGGCAGGTCGAAGGCGCGAAACTGGTATTTGCCGCGACCGGCGAAAACGCCATGGACCGGGCCATTGTCGATGCCGCCCGGGCCGCGAAAATTCCGGCCAATGCCGTCGACCAGCCCGACTATTGCGATTTCTTCACCCCGGCGCTGGTCAATCGTGCACCGATTGCCGTGGCGATCGGCACCGAAGGCGCGGGACCCGTGCTCGCCCAGATGATCCGCGCCGATATCGACCGGCTGCTGCCGAAATCGCTCGGCATGCTGGCCGTGCTTGCCAATGGCTACCGCTCCGCCGTCGATGCGCTGCTGCCGAAGGGCGTTGCCCGCCGGCTGTTCTGGCGCGGCTTCTTCAAGGGCGATGTCGCCGATGCCGTCGAGACGGGCGATCTTTCCACCGCCCGCCGCCGGGCGACGGGCCTGTTGAAGCAGGCGCGGGCCGAAGGCGTCGAGGGCCGGGTGTTCCTGATCGGCGCCGGACCGGGCGCCGAAGACCTGTTAACGCTGCGCGCCCACCGTCTGCTGATGGAGGCAGACGTCATCCTGTTCGACGCCCTCGTGCCGCAGGGAGTGGTCGACATGGGCCGGCGCGATGCCGAGCGCATCTCCGTCGGCAAGCGCAAGGGCTGTCATTCGAAGTCGCAGAACGAGATCAACGACCTACTGATCGAACTGGCCCGCGAGGGCAAGCGCGTGGTGCGGCTGAAGGCCGGCGATCCGCTGGTGTTCGGAAGGGCCGGCGAGGAAATGGCGGCGATGCGCGCGGCCGGCGTCGCCTATGAGGTCGTGCCCGGCATTACCTCGGCCCTGGCAGCTGCCGCCGATTTCGAATTGCCGCTGACACTGCGCGGCGTCGCCTCGACACTTGTGTTCACCACCGGTCACGATCTGCAGGGCGCCGTCCTACCCGATTGGGCAAGGCTTGCCCTTTCCGGCGCCACCGTCGCGGTCTATATGGGCCGGACAGTGGCGGCATCCGTTGCCGGCCGGCTGATGGAGGCTGGCCTTGCGCCGGATACCACCGTTGCCGTGGTCGAGAATGCCGGGCGGTCCGATCGCCGCCTGCTGCATGGCACGCTGGCCGAGCTGCCGCGCCTCGAGCACGAGACGAGCCTTTCTGGCCCCGTGATGGTCATCATCGGCGATGCGGTTGCCGGTGCGAATTTTACCCGTTCCGAAGCGCTTCGTAGCCTCACGGCCGTCGAAGCCGAAACTGCCCTTGCGAGGATCTGACATGGTTGAAAAGGTACTCACCGCGAACCGCCTGACCGATGGCATTGCCGTATGGCTCGATGCCGCAGGCGGATGGAGCGAGGATCTCCAGACGGCCTTCGTGGCCCGCCACGACGAGGCCGTCGCAGCACTGGAAGAGACGGGCCGCAAGGCCCTCAGCGACAATCTCGTCGTTGATGTCAACGTCATCGAGGTCGAGGAAACCGACGGCAAGCTCTGGCCGACAAGGTTGCGCGAGCGCGTGCGTGCCGGCGGTCCGACCATTCCCTATGCCAAGGGACACGGTTTTGCCGATCCCGACTTTATTGCCGCCTGAGGACTCTCATGTATCGTTACGATGAATTCGACCAAGCCTTCGTCAAGGCCCGCGTCGCCCAGTTTACCGACCAGGTGGAGCGCCGTCTGTCCGGCGAGATCACCGAGGATGCGTTCAAGCCGCTGCGCCTGATGAACGGCGTCTATCTGCAGCTGCATGCCTATATGCTGCGCGTCGCCGTGCCCTATGGCACGCTGAATGCCAAGCAGATGCGGATGCTGGCCCATGTCGCGCGCAAATATGACCGCGGCTATGGCCACTTCACCACGCGCCAGAACATCCAGTACAACTGGCCCAAGCTCTCCGACATTCCGGCAATCCTGACGGATCTGGCAAGCGTCGAGATGCACGCGATCCAGACCTCGGGCAATTGCATCCGCAATGTCACCGCCGACCATTTTGCCGGTGCCGCGGCCGACGAACTTGCCGATCCCAGGCCCTATGCCGAGATCCTGCGCCAGTGGTCGTCCGTTCATCCGGAGTTCTCCTACCTGCCGCGCAAGTTCAAGATCGCCGTCACCGGCGCCCCGCGGGACCGCGCGGCGATCCAGGTGCACGATATCGGCCTGCAGCTGAAGAAAGACGAGAACGGCAAGCTCGGTTTCGCCGTCTATGTCGGCGGTGGCCAGGGCCGCACGCCGATGGTGGCCAAACTGATCCGCGACTTCCTGCCGGAAGAGGACCTGCTGACCTATGTGACCGCGATCGTGCGCGTCTACAATCTGCACGGCCGCCGCGACAACAAGTACAAGGCGCGCATCAAGATCCTCGTGCACGAGACCGGCACGGAAGAACTGACGCGCCAGGTCGAGGCGGAATTCGCCGAACTGCAGGGCGGCGAACTGAAGCTGCCGGACGAGGACATCCGTGCGATCGAATCCTATTTCGCGCCGCCGGAACTGCCCGAGCGGGCCGAAGGCTGGGGCCGGCTGGCCGAACAGCAGAAGGCCGACGAGGGCTTCTCGATCTGGGTGCGCCGCAATGTCACCGAGCACCAGCATCCGGATTATGCCAGCGTCACCATCTCGCTGAAGCCGATCGGCGGCATTCCGGGCGATGCGACCGATGTGCAGATGGAGCGCGTCGCCGACATTGCCGAGCAGTTCGCCTTCGACGAGATCCGTGTCAGCCACGAGCAGAACCTGATCCTGCCGCATGTCGCGCGCGCCGACCTGAAGGCCGTCTACGACGCGCTGCTGGAAGAGGGGCTTGCGACCGGCAATGCCGGGCTGATCACCGACATGATCGTCTGTCCCGGGCTCGACTACTGCGCGCTTGCCAATGCCCGCTCGATCCCGGTCGCCCAGGCGATCTCGGAGCGTTTCGGCTCGGCCGCACGCCAGGACGAGATCGGCGACCTGAAGATCAAGATCTCCGGCTGCATCAATGCCTGCGGCCACCACCATGTCGGCCATATCGGCCTGCTGGGTGTTGAAAAGAAGGGTGCCGAACTCTACCAGATCACGCTTGGCGGATCCGGTGACGAGCACACCTCGATCGGCGAGATCATCGGCCGCGGCTTTGTCCCCGAAAAGGTGACCGACGCCGTCGAGACCATCGTCGACACCTATCTTGGCCTGCGCCAATCGAAGGAAGAGACCTTCCTGGACGCCTATCGCCGTGTCGGGCCGCAGCCGTTCAAGGACGCGCTCTATCCGACCGCCGTCGAAGCCGCTTGAGGAGAGTGATCGTAATGACCCGTATCTGGAAAGAGACCGGCTTCGTCGGTGACGATCCGTGGATCGTCGAAACAGACGAGACGAAGGCCGGCGAGGGCGAGCGCGCCCTGCTGCCGCTCGCAGCCTTCATCGAGGCCGCCGAGGCGTCCAATGATGTCGGCATGGGCGTTCTGCTCGGCCCGGCCGATGACGTGATGGCGCTGGAGCCCTATCTCTACCGTCTGGAGATCGTGGCGCTGACCTTTGCCGCCTTCAGCGACGGTCGCGGCTACAGCCAGGCCTCGCTGCTGCGAGACCGGCTCGACTACAAGAACGAGCTGAGGGCCACCGGCGACGTGCTGATCGACCAGATCCCGCTGATGCTGCGCACCGGCATCGACAGCTTTGCCGTCAGGAATCCGGTGGCATTGAAGCGGCTGGAAGAGGGCCGGCTGCCCGGTATCGCCGAACACTACCAGCCGGCAGCCACAAGCTCGGAGGCCGTTGCTGGCTACAGCTGGCGCCGTCGCGCCTGAACCCCAAGGGTTTTCGCAGACCGGCTATGCCGTGCCGGCGATTGACGGGGATCAAGGTTTTGGGGCATGTGCTGCCCCAAACTGCCACAGACGGCAAATCGACCATGTCCGGGTGCCGGATGCACGCCATCCGTCGCCCGTCGGCACGTGGTCATGATGCAAGATGAGATCGACAGGAAGCAAACACCGATGAACGCTCCAGTGAAGACCGACAAGGCGGAGATGATCGTGCCGGAAGGCGTATTCGCCGAGACCGTGCTCGAGGTCCAGCACTATACCGACCACCTGTTCCGCTTTCGGATGACCCGCCCGGATTCGTTCCGCTTCCGCTCGGGCGAATTCGCCATGATCGGCCTGATGGTCGGCGAGAAGCCGATCTACCGCGCCTATTCGGTCGCGAGCCCGTCCTGGGACGAGGAGCTGGAATTCTTCTCGATCAAGGTCCCGGACGGCCCGCTGACCTCGCATCTGCAGAAGATCCAGCCGGGCGACACGGTGCTGATGCGCAAGAAGCCGACCGGCACGCTGGTGCTCGACGCGCTGACGCCCGGCAAGCGGCTCTACATGTTCTCGACCGGCACCGGCATCGCGCCGTTCGCCAGCCTGATCCGCGACCCCGAGACCTATGAGAAGTTCGAGGAAGTGATCCTGACGCACACCTGCCGCGAGGTGGCCGAGCTGCAATACGGGCTGGATCTCGTCGAGGAGATCAGGGGCCACGAATTCCTGAGCGAGCTCGTCGGCGACAAGCTGAAGCTTTATTCGACCGCGACCCGCGAGGACTATCCGTTCATGGGCCGCATCACCGACCTGATCGAAAACGGCAAGATGTTTTCCGATCTCGGCGTGCCGGCCTTCGATCCGGCCATCGATCGCGGCATGATCTGCGGCTCGACCGCCATGCTGAAGGAGACCAAGGCCCTGCTGGAAAAGGCGGGTCTCACCGAAGGCGCCAACAACAAGCCGGCGGAATTCGTCATCGAACGGGCCTTTGTCGGCTGAGCCTTAGACGGCCAGAGCAACCAGAGCATCGAAGCGCTCGTCTGCCGACGGGCGCTTTTTTTCGTCTCAGGACCGGATGATTTCCAGTGCCTTGGCATAGCAGCGGCCGGAGACCACGACGCCGTTGATCCAGATCTTCGTCTCGCGCCCGTCGATGCAGGGAATGACGCGGTGCGAATAGTTGAGCGGGGCCGAGGGGCGCGGCAGGTCGATCAGCGACGAGATGTCCTGCGGCATGGTGTAGGCAAAGGCCGGTGCGCCGGCCGAAAGGGCGGCGAACGCCGCAAAGGTCAGGCGAAGCAATGCGGTCGGTCTGGTCATGGCGCATCCTGTTCCCGTGAGCTCCTTCAGGGTGAGGAGCCTTCCAAACTCGTCTGACGCCTCGTCTCCCGCTGTGGGCGGGAAAGCCCGGCTGGAGAGCGCGGCGCAGACGATTACAGGAAAATGATCTCGAATTGTCCTTACCCGAAGCTTAACGAATGGGCGATTTTTCGATCTGTCTAATTTTCAAGCGTTCGCGGGGGAGCGGGGCGGGGGGCGGGCCGGGCGCCTCTGGAGACCGTGGCTATTGACGCCATGAAAATCGTTTTCGGCAACAGGAAAACAATCCTACCGCGTGAAATGGTTTTCTAATTGCAACTATGCTGGCCTGTTAGTCAATGACAATCAATGGTTTGACGTTGGCGCTATTCGTGCCGCAGCGCGTCGATCGGGTTGAGCCGGGCAGCGCTGCGGGCCGGAAAATAGCCGAAGACCATGCCTATTGCCGCGGAAAACAGGAAGGCAATCAGGATGATCGAAGGACTGGTGACGAAGGGCAGATGCATCAGGCTGGTGGCGCCATAGGCAAGCGCAAGGCCGAGCAGGATGCCGACCACGCCGCCGAACACCGACAGCGTCACGGCTTCGACGAGGAACTGCATCAGCACCTGGCCCTCCAGCGCGCCGATCGCGAGTCGCGTCCCGATCTCGCGCGTGCGCTCGGTGACCGAGACCAGCATGATGTTCATGATGCCGATGCCGCCGACCAGCAGGCTGACGGCGGCGACCGCGCTCAACAGCCCGGTCATCAGCGTCGTCGTGCCGGTCAGCGTCGAGGCCATCTGGGTCATGTCATTGACCGAGAAATCGTCCTTGCGGCCGGCGACGATCTTGCGCCGCTCGCGCAGCAGGCGTTCGACCGAGGCCTGGATCTTCTGCGTCGAGACACCGTCGCGCGCCGACAACACGATCGAGGGGATGGTGTTGGAGCCGCCGATGCGGCGCTGGAACACCTTCAGCGGCATCAGGATCACGTCGTCCTGGTCGTTGCCCATGCCGCTCTGGCCCTTCTTTTCCAGCAGTCCGATGACGGTGCAGGCGACCGCGCCGACGCGCACCGATTTGCCGAGCGGCGGGGTCGAGCCGAACAGTTCCTGGCGTACAGTGGCACCGAGCATGCAGACGGCCTGGGCGCCGCGGTCTTCTGAACTGGAGAAACCGCGCCCTTCGCCGATCGTCCAGTTCTGGGCGATCAGATAGTCGCTGACGGTGCCGACCACCGAGGTGCTGTGGCTCTGGCCGGAAAAGATCGCCGTTGCCGTCGACTGGTCGACGCCCGCGACCGCCTGCAGGCCTGCCACCTGGTTGCGGATCGCATCGACATCGCGCTCGGAGAATTTCTTCGCGTCGGTGCTGGCGCGGCCCGGACCGAATTGCCCCGGCCGGACAAACAGCATGTTGGTGCCGAGCTTGGAGATCTGGGCGGTGACCTGCGCCGTCGTGCCATTGCCGATCGTCACCATGGCGATGACGGCGGCAACGCCGATGACGACCCCGAGCACGGTGAGGAAGGAGCGCAGCAGATTGCGGGTGATGGCCCTCAGCGCCAGCTTGACGGTCTCAAGAAACATCGGCGCCCTCGAGGTTCTGCATGTCGGACTGGATATGGCCATCGACGAAACGGACGATGCGCCGGGCATAGCCGGCAATGTCGTCCTCGTGCGTGACCATGATGACGGAAATGCCGTGATCGGCATTGAGCCCGGTGATCAGGTCCATGATCTCGCCACTGGTGCGGCTGTCGAGATTGCCGGTCGGCTCGTCGGCGAGCAGCACCTGCGGGTTGGAGACGATGGCGCGGGCGATCGCCACACGCTGCTGCTGGCCGCCGGAAAGCTCCTGCGTCTTGTGATTCTCGCGCCCGGCAAGGCCGACCTGGGCCAGCGCATGGCGGGCCATGTCGCGCCGCTGGCGCACCTCCATGCCGCGGTAGATCAGCGGCAGTTCGACATTCTCGATGGCCGACGTGCGGGCGAGCAGGTTGAAGCCCTGGAAGACGAAGCCCAGCATATGGCGCCTGAGGATCGTCCGCTGAGCCTGGTCGAGGCTACCGACATCGATGCCCTGAAAGAGATAATCGCCGGAACTGGGCACGTCGAGGCAGCCGAGAATGTTCATGGCGGTCGATTTTCCCGAGCCCGACGGCCCCATGATCGCGACGAATTCGCCGGTGGCGATCGTCAGGTCGATAGTGTCGAGGGCGCGGATCGTCGCCTCGCCGCGGCCATAGACCTTGGAGACGCCGCGAAACGCGACCAGTGGGGGAGGCGGCCGGTCGACGATTGCCGAGGAAGGAGGGATGTCCGCCATCAGCGGCCGCCAGCCGTGTCGTCGGTGATAATCGTATCGCCCTCTGCGATCTCGCCCTTGGCGACCACCGTGTTCTGGCCGTCGGTGGGGCCGATGGTGATGTTGACGGCGTTCGGCTGCCCGTTTTTCAGCAGCCAGACGGTGCGCTGGTCGCCGGTCGGCTCGGGCGCGGTGATCGGGCCCATGCGCGGCGGACGGAACATGCCGAACATGCTGCCGCCCTTGCTCTGCGACGCCTGGGCCGCGACGGCTGCCGGCGTATAGCGCAGCGCCGCATTGGGCACCACCAGGGCGTCCTTCACCTGGTCGACGACGATATCGGCGGTGGCGGTCATCCCCTGGCGCAGCTTCATCGCGGCATTGTCGACCGACAGGATGCCGGTATAGGTGACGACATCGTTTTCCGTCGTCGAGGCATAGCGCACGGAGGTGATCTCGGCCGGGAACCGCTGACCGGGAAAGGCGTCGACGGTAAATGTCGCCTTCTGTCCGACGGCGACCTCACCGACATCGGCCTCGTCGATCGCCACTTCGAGCTGCATCTTCTTCAGGTCGCCGGCAATGGTGAACAGCGTCGGCGCCTCGAGCGAGGCGGCGACGGTGGCGCCCGGATCGACATCCCGCGACAGCACGATGCCGTCGGTCGGCGAGATGATGGTCGCCTTGGAAAGATTGGTGCGGGCGGTGTCGAGGGCGGCCTCGCCGAGCAGCACATTGGCCTTGGCGCTGTCGCGGGTGGCGACGGCGGCCTCGTAGTTATATTGCGCCGCGTCGAGATCCTGCTGGGTGGAGACGCGGTTGCTGACCAGCGAGGTCAGCCGGTCGAGCGAGGCCTTGGCGGACTTCATGTCGGCTTCGGCCTTGGCGACGGCCGCCTTATAGGCAAGCAGGCTCGCCTTAGCACTTTTCAGCGAGGCTTCGAGCGATGTGGTGTCGAGCCTTGCGATCACTTCGCCCTTCTTCACCTGGCTGTTATAGTCGACCATGACCTCGCGCACGGTGCCCGACTGCTCGCTCGACACGTCAATCTGCACTGTCGGCTCCAGCGATCCCGTGGCGGTCACCAGTACCGTGACGTCGCCCTTTTTCACGGCGGTGGTGGTGTAGCTATAGGTGGTCTCGCCGCCGGTGACAAAGAGATAGAGGCCGGCGCCCGCGACAAGCGCCAGCACGACCACGATGCGCCAGAGCCACACCGACCCGCGGCGCCGCTTGGCCGAGGATTTCAACAGTGCGGAAAGCTCCTCTGACGAGGTCTTGGTCGGGGAGGCTTGGTCGGGCGGGTTGCTCATGAAAGGACGTCGTCTCGCAAGGGTGTCGAAAAATCGGAAATGCGCCGAACCGTCCTGCCATCAGAAACACGGCGAGGTGAAGGCGCGCAGCAATTCACGCGAAACAGGATTCCATGCAACCTGGCGGTTGGCCAGTGAAAATCCGGTAATATTTGCGGGATGTTAGGTGTGGGTAGCATCTGTCCGGATAATGGATCGACGGACTGGTCACGCTGAGGCTGAGGCGGTGTGCCCGGCGTCTCTCGACGGCTGCGCCGGCTGAAACGGGCGGACGCCTGCGGGCGGGGAGTTGATGGTCGGACGGGAGCGAGCGGCTGGCGGAGGCGTCGGGCGCACTCCGCCATGGCTCGACTTGTTCTTCAGCCCAGTCCGATAAAGGACAGGATGGCACCGACAACGACGATGAGGCCGACGAGATAAATAATACCATTCATGATAGTTCTCCCTGGTTTACGAGGACCCAACGGGATGAGCATGCGAATGGTTCCAACGAAGATGCGGTTCTCCACAGCAGCGGCAACCGTTTGTGCGTCGCGCGCCGATCCTTGCTCATGGAAGTAAGCCCGAGGCTTCGGTAAAAAGACGTCTCGGCCGCGCACTGTCAAACGTCTGGCCCGCTGATTTCGGACATGGCCAGCACGGCGGCTTTCAGGGGTTCAAGGTGGTCGGTGACGACGGCCCAGATCACATCGTCTGCAATCTGGTGATACTGGTGGCGCAATATGTTGCCTATGCCGCGGATCTGTTTCCACGGCACACCGGGCGCGTGCGCCAGCAGTTCATCCGGAAGGTGTCGTGCCGCCTGCGAAATGATCTCCAGTGCTCTCTGGCCTGCCAACCGCAGAAGCCAGTTTTGACTGAAATCGTCGAGCGAAGGTCGGCTGTGTGTCTCTCGATGCCCTCCATGGCTTGCAGCATCTCGAAAAGTACCGGCTCCACCTTCCGGTTGGCCATCAGAAGACGCGGATGGCGGATTGCTCGATCTCGTCCCGCAGCAGCGCATGGAGTCTGTTGCGGGTCGTCAGATCCACCTCGAGCGCCAGCATTGCTTCCAGAAACTGCTTGATTTCCACCAGTTGAACCAGGGAGAAACGCGACGAAGGATCATAGTCGATGAAGATGTCCAGATCACTGGATGACTGGGCTTCGTTGCGCGCCGTAGATCCGAAACGATAAAGAGCCGTCGCGCCCATATCCCTCACGGCATGGGCATTCTGAGTCAGCAGGTCTATCGCATCGGCTCTCTTCATCGGAGCATCTTATACGATACCCCGCAAGTCATCCACTTCGTTTGCACGCGGCATCGTCAGCAGCTGTAATTGCGGATCTCATACGTCAGACGCGAGCCGGGCGTAGAAGTACGACCGGCGTCCCGCTCGGCATGACCGACGGCAATTTGCGGAATGATCGCGAGAATATGGTGAGAGCGCAGGGGTTCGAACCCTGGACCTACTGATTAAAAGTCAGTTGCTCTACCGGCTGAGCTACGCTCTCCCAAAGGCGGCCAAATCGGGGCCGTCGGAAGTGCGCGGAACATAGGCAGGTCGATTTGTCCGGTCAACCCGGAAAATCGTGAAAATCCCCAGTGTCGTGGCGGGGGCAAAACGGGCTGCCTGAAGCGTGCCGGATCGGCTGCCGGCCAGGGCGGAGAGGTCGTGGACGCGACCGGACCGAATGTCGCGGCGAACGGAAAGGTGATTGGCAAGTGAGGGGTGGCGGGGTTAGGTAGGCGCCACCGCCGTCAGCACGAAAACTTAGCCAGGAGCCCCGTTCGTTGTCGATTGCCGAAATCTCGTTCTTCAGCGCGCTGCTGGCCGGTGCACTTTCGTTTCTGTCGCCCTGCGTGCTGCCGCTGGTTCCGCCCTATCTCTGCTACATGGCCGGCATCTCGGTCGATCAGTTTCGCGGCGGCGCCGTGGCGCAAGGGCCGGATGCGGATGGATCGCAGGCGGCTGCCCGTCGCGCGGTGATGTTCTCGTCGCTTGCCTTCACCCTCGGCTTTGCCACCGTCTTCGTCGCCCTCGGTGCCGGCGCCTCGACCATCGGCATGGTCCTGCGCCAACATCTGGACGTGCTGGCCAAGATCGGCGGCCTCGTCATCGTCGTCATGGGCCTCAACTTCCTCGGCGTCTTCCGCATCGGCTTCCTGTCCAGCGAGGCGCGCTTCCAGGGCGGCGGCAAGCCGGCGACGCTGACCGGCGCCTATGTCATGGGCCTTGCCTTTGCCTTCGGCTGGACGCCCTGCATCGGGCCGGTGCTGGGCGCCATTCTGGGTATCGCCGCGTCGCGCGACACGGTGGGAGAGGGCGCCCTGATGCTGGCGGTCTATTCGCTGGGTCTGGCCGTGCCGTTCTGGATCGCGGCCGCTTTTTCCGGCGCCTTCATGCGCTTCCTCACCCGCTTCCGCCGCCATCTCGGCCTGGTCGAGAAGTTGATCGGCGGGCTGCTGGTTGCGACCGGGCTTGCCTTCATCTTCGGATTCGTCAGCGATCTGGCGATCTGGTTCCAGCAGACCTTTCCAATCCTGTCGCAAATCGGCTAAGGCCAGATCCGGGTTTAAAGAGCACGCGTCCGGGTGGGGTTTGGCATGGCAGACATCGTTGCACTGGTTCTGCCGTTTTTCGGGCTGATCCTGATCGGCTTCCTGGTCGCCAAGGTCAAGCATCATCCGGCCGAGGCGCTCGGCTGGCTGAATGTCTTCATCATCTATGTCGCGCTGCCGGCGTTGTTCTTCAAGCTGGTCGCGCAGACGCCGATCGAGGATCTGGCGCAGGTCGATTTCATCGCCGCCGATCTGTTCGGCACCTATCTGGTCTTCGCCCTGGTCTTCATCATCGGCCGCTATCTGCGCCGCAATGCCTTCGACGAGTCGGTGATCCAGGCGTTCGGCGGATCCTACGGCAATATCGGCTATATGGGGCCGGGCCTCGGCCTGCTGGCCTTCGGCGAACAGGCGGCGGTGCCGGTGGCCCTGGTCGTCTGCTTCGAAAACGCCCTGCATTTCATGGTGGCGCCGGCGATGATGGCGATGGCCGGCGACGAGAAGCGTCCGCCCCATCAGGTGGCATGGGAGGTGGTCAGGAAGGTCAGCACCCATCCCTTCATCGTGGCGACCGCGCTCGGCTTTCTGGTGGCCGCCCTGCAGGTCCAGCCGCCGGTGGCGCTGCAGCGCCTGATCGACTATCTGGCGCAGGCAGCGGCCCCCTGCGCGCTGTTTGCCATGGGTGTCACGCTGGCGCTGCGGCCGCTGAAGCGCATTCCGGTCGAGATCGGCTACATCGTGCCGGTCAAGCTCGTCGTCCATCCGCTCCTGATGTGGGTGGTGCTGAGCCTTGCCGGCAATTTCGATCCGGTGTGGATCCAGGCTTCGATGCTGCTGGCGGCGTTGCCGGCGGCCACCAATGTCTTCGTGCTCGCCCAGCAATACGGTGTCTGGCAGGAGCGGGCCTCGGCGACGATCCTGATCACCACGGCGCTCTCCGTCGTCACCGTCTCGCTGTTTCTCTACGCCATGAAGTCAGGCCTTTTTCCGGCGGACCTTTTCCCGTAGGCCCTGGCCGATCCGGGTAAAACCGAAACCGGGCGCGACGCCCTCCTGCATCACGAGATGGCGCAGCGGCGCCAGATTGGCGAGCACGTGCAGGCCCGCGGCGCGCAGCATCTGGACCGGCAGGAAGGACGACAGCAGCGAGCGGTTGAGCAGATCGACGCTGGCCGTGCGGCTCCACACGTCGGCGCGCCGCTTGGCATCGTAGCGATCCCCGACATCCGCCCGGATCTCCGTGCCGGATGCCGCAAGCAGGCTTTCCAGCGCCATCACATCCCGCAGCGATAGATTGAGCCCCTGCGCGCCAATCGGCGGGAAGGCATGCGCCGCTTCCCCGATAAAGGCCGCGCGACCCTTGCCATAGCGCCGTGCGCTCATGCCGGACAGCGGCCAGGCCTGCGCCGTGCCCTCGACGGTCACCTTGCCGAGCAGGGCGTCCATCCGCGTTTCGACCGCGCGGGAAAGCTCCGCCGCCCCAAGACCTGTCAGCCGTTCCGCTTCCTTCGGCGCGACCACCCAGACAAGGCTCGAGCGGTCGCCCGGCAGCGGCACCTGGGTAAATGGTCCATGGTCCGTGTGGAACTCGGTCGAAACATTGCGATGCGGCAGGCGGTGGGCGAAATTCAGCACCACGGCGGTTTGCGGATAGGTCCAGGTCTTGACCGCGACGCCCGCGGCCTCCCGGGTCTTCGACGCCCGACCGTCCGCGCCGACGATGAAATCCGCCGTGACGCCGTCGCCGGTCGTCAGGGTGATGCTGACGGAGTCGGCCGTCATGTCGATGGTCTCGGCGCTGGCCTCGATCAGCGTCAGATTGGGTTCGGTCTCAGCCGCCGGGCGAAGCGCCTCGATCAGTGCCGCGTTCGGCATGTTGTAGCCGAAGGCATCGAGCCCGATCTCGCCGGCGCGAAAGGCGATCGGCGGCGCGCGCAGCAGGCGCCTGGTGCCGTCGAGGATCTGCATGACCTGCAACGGCGCGGCGGCGGGGCGGATCGCCTCCCACAGGCCGAGGCGGTCGAGATAGCCGATCGACTGGTCCATCAGCGCGGTTGTCCGCTGGTCATCGGGCCGTGTCGCCGGGGCGATCAGCGCGACCTTGCGGCCGCGGCGGGCCAGCGCGATGGCGGCGATGGTGCCGGCAAGTCCGGCGCCGATGACGGCGATCTCGAAATGCTTCATGGTTTTTCCACCTGTTTTCCGATGATTATCTAGGACGGATGACCGGCAAAATCCATGGGCGATCCGCCGCAGTCCTGTTCTTTGTCAAGGCGCGGCAACCGTAAAAACACGAAGTCGCCAGGGGCAAGGCGGTTGCAAATCTCCTGTTTTCGGGGAATATCGCGGCACCGCTGAGAGAGGGTCCCGGTCCGGTATGAAAATATTCAATTACAGGCGTGTGCCATACGCCGAAATTCGCGCGTTTTCGGTTCACATCCTGACGGCTTCCGGGTCGTTTCTGGCCTTTCTGGGGGTGGTCGCCGCAGCCGAGCACCGGTTCGTCGACATGTGGTGGTGGCTCGGCCTGGCGCTTGCGGTCGACGGCATCGACGGCCCGATCGCCCGTCGGCTGAAGGTCAAGGAAGTGCTGCCGAACTGGTCGGGCGTCATGCTCGACAACATCATCGACTACGTCACCTATGTGCTGCTGCCGGCCTTTGCGCTTTATGAAAGCGGCATGATCGGCCAGCCCTGGTCGTTTGCCGCGGCCGGCATGATCGTCGTCTCCAGCGCGATCTATTATGCCGATACCGGCATGAAGACCGGCGAGAACTTCTTCTCCGGCTTCCCCGTGGTGTGGAACATGATGATCTTCGGCTTCTTCGTCGTCGAGCCGACTGCCGAGGTGGCGCTGGTCTTCGTCGTCGTCTCTGTCATCCTCACCTTCCTGCCGATCAATTTCCTGCATCCGGTCCGGGTGCAGCGGCTGCGGCCGCTCAATCTTGCCATGTTCGCCGTCTGGTGCATCTGCGGCGGCTATGCGCTGCTTGCCCATTTCCAGACGCCGCCCTGGTTGCTCTATCCGTTCATCGTCAGCAGTCTCTATCTCTACGTCATCGGCGCCGTGCTGCAATTCTTCCCCAGGCTTGGCCGCCGCGGCTGAGCCCGATTGCCCGGGTTTTAGGCGCTGCCCACAAAAAAGTCGGGCAGGGGACGTTGTGCACGGCAACAATCCGGGTATCAATAAGGGCCTGTCGCCACCCTTCGGGGTTGCGCACTGAAGGGAACTGGCCGGGGAAAGCAACAACAAACCCGGTGGCATCTAAGGGGAACCCGTGTCGCCTTCGCATCAGCCGAACACGGCCGCACTGTTGTCTGTCGCAGGACTGACCAAGCGTTTCGGTCATTTCGCCGCCTGTGACGCGATCGATCTTGCGATCGCGCCGGGCGAGATTCATGCCCTGCTCGGTGAAAACGGGGCGGGAAAATCGACCCTGGTGAAGATGCTGTTCGGTGTGCTGGAGCCGAGTGAAGGCGCCATCCTGTGGGAAGGGCGCCCGGTGACGATCGCCACCCCCGCCGAAGCCCGGACGCTGGGCATCGGCATGGTGTTCCAGCATTTCTCGCTGTTCGAATCGCTGACGGTCGCGGAAAACATCGCGCTCTCGCTCGACGACAGCGTGCCGCTGGCAACCATTGCCGAAAAGGCGGCCGAGCTGTCGAAGGCCTATGGTCTGCCGCTCGATCCGAATGCCCATGTCGCCGATCTCTCGGTCGGCGAGCGCCAGCGCATCGAGATCGTCCGGGCGCTGCTGCAGAACCCCAAGCTGATCATTCTCGACGAACCGACCTCGGTGCTGACGCCGCAGGAGGCGGACCGGCTGTTCGAGACGCTGGAGACGCTGCGGGCCGAGGGGCGCTCCGTGCTCTATATCTCCCACCGGCTGGAAGAGGTGCAGCGGCTCTGCGATGGCGCGACCGTGCTGCGCCATGGCAAGGTGACCGGCGCCTGCGATCCGCGGCAGGAAACCGCAGCCTCGCTCGCCCGGATGATGGTCGGCAGCAATGTCGCGGCGGTCGACCGCGACGTGGGCTCCGCGCGCGGCGACGTGGCGCTGCAGCTGTCGCGAGTCTCGCTTTCGCCGCGCACGCCCTTTGCCATGCCGCTGCGCGAGGTCGATCTTGCCGTGCGGGCCGGCGAAATCCTGGCGATCGCCGGCGTGGCCGGCAACGGCCAGGGCGAACTGTTCGACGTGGTCTCGGGCGAAAGCCCGGTCGCGGATGCAGAAGCCGTGCGCATTCTCGGCAAGCCGGTCGGACGCAAGGGGATTTCCGCCCGCCGCCTGATGGGCGCCTCCTTCGTGCCGGAGGAGCGCCACGGCCACGGCGCCGTCACCGAGCTGGCACTGACCGACAATCTGCTAATGTCGCGCTGGAAATCCGACCGGCGCGCCTTCCTTTCCGGCGGCCTGCTTGACGTCATTCGCTCCGACGCGATCCGCACGGCAACCCAAAGGGTCTGCGCGGCCATGGATGTGCGCAAGAGCGGTGAGGATCCGCCGGCAGGCGCGCTTTCGGGCGGTAACCTGCAGAAATTCATCATCGGCCGCGAGCTCGATCGCCAGCCCTCGGTGCTGGTCGTCAACCAGCCGACCTGGGGCGTCGATGCCGGGGCCGCAAGCCGCATCCGCCAGGCGCTGGTCGATCTGGCACGCGCCGGCTCGGCCGTGCTGGTGATCAGCCAGGACCTGGACGAGATCTTCGAGATCGCCTCGGAGATCGCGGTGATTTCGGAAGGACGGCTGTCGAGGGCCTATCCGGCCGGCGAGCTGACGCGCCAGTCGATCGGCCTGCTGATGGGCGGCCTGCATGACGGCACCGCCGGCAGGGAGCCTGCCCATGCGCATTGAACTGCAAAAGCGCGCCGGCATCTCGCCCCTGTTTTCCATGCTGTCACCCTTGCTCGCCTTCGCGCTGACAAACGTCTTCGGCGGCATCATGTTCATGCTGCTCGGCAAGGACCCGATAGAGGCTCTCTACAGCTTCTTCATCGAACCGCTGACCGAGGTCTGGTCGCTGCACGAGCTGGCGATCAAGGCCGCGCCGCTGATCCTGATCGCGGTCGGACTTGCCGTGTGCTACCGCGGCAATACCTGGAATATCGGCGCCGAGGGCCAGTTTACCGTCGGTGCGATCACCGGCTCGATCCTGCCGATCCTGGTGCCGGATTTCCACTCCTTCCTCGTGCTGCCGCTGATGCTGGTGATGGGGATGATCGGCGGCGCGCTCTATGCGGCAATCCCGGCCTTTCTGAAGACGCGGCTCAACACCAACGAGATCCTCACAAGCCTGATGCTGGTCTATGTCGCCCAGCTGTTTCTCGATTGGCTGGTGCGCGGTGCCTGGCGCGATCCGAAGGGTTACAACTTCCCGCAATCGATCTCGTTTTCGCCCGACGCCGTGCTGCCGGAAGTGCTTTCGTCCGGCCGCGCCCACTGGGCGATCGTCTTTGCCATCGTGATCGCCATCGTCCTGTGGCTGGTCGACCGTTTCACGCTGAAGGGCTTCGAGATTTCCGTTCTCGGCCGGTCGGAACGGGCAGGGCGGTTTGCCGGCTTCTCGCCATCGCGGATGATCTGGTTCTCGATGATGCTGTCGGGCGCGCTTGCCGGTCTGGCCGGAATTTCGGAGGTTTCCGGCTCGATCGGCCATCTGCAGCCGACGATCTCGCCGGGCTATGGCTTTACCGCGATCATCGTTGCCTTTCTCGGCCGTCTCAACCCGCTCGGCATCATCGTGTCGGGCTTCGTGCTGGCGCTCACCTATCTCGGCGGCGAGGGGGCGCAGCTGTCGATCGGGATATCCGACAAGGTGACCCGCGTGTTCCAGGGACTGCTGCTGTTCTTCGTGCTCTCGGCCGATACCGTCATCCACTACAAGATCCGGCTGGTTCGCCAGAAGGTCGCATCCACCCTGACGCGGAGCGGCACATGATCGCCGAGGCCATTCTTCTGACCATCATCACAGCCTCGACGCCGCTGGTGCTGGCAGCGCTCGGCGAACTGGTGACCGAGCGTTCGGGAGTCCTCAATCTCGGTGTCGAGGGGATGATGGTGGTCGGTGCCGTCAGCGCCTTCATCGGCTCGCAGATGTCCGGCTCACCCTATATCGGCATCGTCTGCGGTGTGGCGGCCGGGGCGCTCTACTCGCAGCTTTTCGCCTTCCTCACTCTGACGCTGGTCAGCAACCAGGTGGCAACCGGGCTGGCGCTCAGCATTCTGGGTCTCGGAATCTCCTCGATGATGGGGGAAAACTTCGTCGGCCAGCCGGGCCTGCGCCTGCCCAATATCGCCATTCCCGGCCTGTCGCAGATCCCGGTGGTCGGCAAGCTGCTGTTCAATCAGGACCTGATCTTCTACCTGTCGATCGCGCTGGTGATCGGCGTCAACTGGTTCCTGTTCAAGACCCGCGCCGGGCTGAAGCTGCGGGCGATCGGCGACAATCACGGGTCGGCCCATGCGCTCGGCATCGGCGTCATCCGCACCCGCTATCTGGCGGTGATGTTCGGCGGCGCCTGTTCCGGGCTTGCCGGCGCGCAGCTGTCGCTGATCTATACCCCGCAATGGGTGGAGAACATGACCGCCGGACGCGGCTGGATCGCGCTGGCGCTGGTGGTCTTCGCCTCCTGGCGTCCCTGGCGGCTGCTGGCGGGCGGTTACCTGTTCGGCGCGGTCTCCATCCTGCAGCTGCACGTGCAGGCGCTCGGGATCAACATCCCCTCGCAGCTGATGTCGGCGCTGCCCTATGTGGCGACCATTGTCGTTCTGATCGTGATATCGCACAATCGCCGCACCACGCTCATCAACACCCCCGCATCGCTCGGCAAGCCATTCGTGCCGGACCGGTAGGGCGCTCATAGTCAACAAGAACTTCCAAGAACAAGGAGAGGCAACAATGAAAAGATTTGCAACATTGCTCGCGGCCACCGCCGCCACCGTATTCAGCCTGGCAGCAGGCGCCCAGGCCGAGGACAAGACGAAGATCTGCTTCGTCTATGTCGGCTCGATCACCGATGGCGGCTGGACCCAGGCGCAGGAGCGCGGCCGCCAGGAACTGTTGAAGGAGATGGGCGACAAGGTCGACGCGCCCTATCTCGAAAACGTGCCGGAAGGCCCCGACGCCGAGCGTGCGATCGAGCGCATGGCCCGCTCCGGCTGCAAGCTGATCTTCACCACCTCGTTCGGCTTCATGGACGCCACCTTGAAGGTTGCCGCCAAGTTCCCCGACGTGAAGTTCGAGCACGCGACCGGATTCAAGACGGCTGACAATGTCGGCACCTACAACTCACGCTTCTACCAGGGCCGCTATATCCTCGGCCAGATCGCCGCGAAGATGTCGAAGACCCACACGGCCGGCTACATCGCCTCCTTCCCGATCCCGGAAGTGGTGATGGGCATCAACGCCTTCGAACTGGGCGCGAAGTCCGTCGATCCCGAGTTCAAGATGAAGGTGATCTGGGTCAACACTTGGTTCGACCCCGGCAAGGAAGCCGATGCCGCCAAGGCCTTCATCGACCAGGGCGTCGACATCCTGACCCAGCACACCGACACCACGGCGCCGATGCAGGTGGCCCAGGAGCGCGGCATCAAGGCCTTCGGCCAGGCCTCCGACATGATCGCGGCCGGTCCCGACGCCCAGCTGACGGCCATTGTCGACACCTGGGGCGCCTATTACGTCAAGCGCGCCAAGGCGCTTCTCGACGGCAACTGGAAGGCTGAACAGAGCTGGGACGGCCTGAAGGAAGGCATCCTGACCATGGCCCCCTACACCAACATGCCGGAAGACGTGAAGAAGATGGCGGGCGAGACCGAAGCCGAGATCAAGGCCGGCACGCTGCACCCCTTCACCGGCCCGATCAACAAGCAGGACGGCACGCCCTGGCTGAAGGAAGGCGAAGTGGCCGATGACGGCACGCTGCTCGGCATGAATTTCTACGTCGAAGGCGTGGACGACAAGCTGCCGCAATAAGCCGCCGGGCGCCTTTGGTGCTGGGCACCGGAAACTTGCAGAAGGGCGTCGCTTGCGGCGCCCTTTTTGCTGATTGCAATTTTCACGGGAGGCCGATTTACAAAAGTAATATAGTATGATTTAAAAATTGCACGCCGTTGGAGGACGGTGTTTTTTGGGAGGATACCTACATGAAACGCTTTACTGCGCTTGCCAGCGCCACGGTTCTTGCTGGCCTGATGTTTACGCCCGTCATGGCTGCCGACATGACCGTCGGCTTCTCGCAGATCGGTTCGGAATCCGGCTGGCGCGCCGCCGAAACCACGCTCACCAAGCAGCAGGCGGAAGAGCGCGGCATCGATCTGAAATTCGCCGACGCCCAGCAGAAGCAGGAAAACCAGATCAAGGCGCTCCGCTCGTTTATCGCGCAAGGGGTCGACGCCATCCTCGTCGCCCCGGTTGTCGCCACCGGCTGGGACGAAGTGCTGGAAGAAGCCAAGGATGCGGACATTCCGGTCATCCTGCTCGACCGCACGGTCGACTCGTCCAAGGATCTCTACATGACCGCCGTCACCTCCGACCTCGTGCATGAGGGCAAGGTTGCCGGCGAGTGGCTGGCCAAGGAGGTCGGCGACAAGGATTGCAACATCGTCGAACTGCAGGGGACGACGGGATCGTCGCCGGCGATCGACCGCAAGAAGGGCTTCGAGGAAGGCATTGCCGGCCACGCCAACCTGAAGATCATCCGCAGCCAGACCGGTGATTTCACCCGCACCAAGGGCAAGGAAGTCATGGAAAGCTTCCTGAAGGCGGAAGACGGCGGCAAGAACATCTGCGCGCTCTATGCCCATAACGACGACATGGCCGTCGGCGCCATCCAGGCGATCAAGGAAGCGGGCCTGAAGCCGGGCACCGACATCAAGGTCGTCTCGATCGATGCCGTACCGGATATCTTCCTGGCCATGGAAAACGGCGAGGCCAATGCCACGGTCGAACTGACCCCGAACATGGCAGGTCCCGCCTTCGACGCTTTGGCCGCCTACAAGAAGGACGGCACCATGCCGCCCAAATGGATCCAGACCGAATCCAAGCTCTACACCCAGGCCGACGACCCGAAGGCCGTCTACGAAGAGAAGAAGGGCCTCGGCTACTGATCCTGAGCTGATGCCGGGTGGGGCGTTCCCGCATCCACCCTCAAACGGAAGACCGGCGGCAGTCCAGCTGCCGGCCTCACGCATCGCACAGCCGGGTTCGAGCGGCCACGGCGTCCCCTTGGGGGGCGTCGATCGCTCGTCCGCGCCGGAGGATGCCTTCCCGTTTTGCGTGCCAGCCGCAAGGATGACGATCCGAGTATGACCTCCGCACAATCCGACAGCATGAAAGACGATCCGGGCGAAGACGTTCTCGCCGCAAAGCGGATCACCAAAAGCTTCCCCGGCGCCAAGGCGCTCGACAATGTCGATTTCTCGCTGCGACGCGGCGAGATCCACGCTCTGCTCGGCGAGAACGGCGCCGGCAAGTCGACGCTGGTCAAATGTCTGACCGGTGCCTATCACCGCGACACCGGCCAGATCCTGCTCGACGGCCGGCCGATCGATCCGCGCGACACCCATGACGCCCAGACGCTCGGCATCGGCACGGTCTACCAGGAGGTGAACCTGCTCGCAAACCTGTCGGTGGCCGAAAATCTCTATCTCGGCCGGCAGCCGACGCGGTTCGGCATGGTCTCCGGCAGCCGGATGAACGCCATGGCGCGCGATCTTCTGGCGAGCTACGGCCTCGACATCGACGTCAAGGCCGAGCTTGCCCGCTATTCCGTGGCAATCCAGCAGGTGATCGCGATCGCCCGCGCGGTGGATCTCTCCGGCAAGGTGCTGATCCTCGACGAGCCGACCGCCAGCCTCGACGCGCGCGAAGTGGAGATGCTGTTCGGCGTGATGCGCGACCTGAAGGCGCGGGGGCTCGGCATCGTCTTCATTACCCATTTTCTCGGCCAGGTATTCGACGTGACCGACCGCGTCACCGTGCTGCGCAATGGCTGCCTTGTCGGCACCGACGAGACGGCCAGGCTGGAGCGCCGCGACCTGATCGCGATGATGCTCGGCCGTGATCTGGAAGCGGCCGAGGCCCGGCCGCACCGTGTCGACGCCGCCCGTTCGCCGGTGCGTTTTGCCTTTTCCGGTCTCGGCCGCAGCGGCAAGATCGAGCCCTTCGATCTCGACATCCACGCCGGAGAGGTGGTCGGCATGGCCGGCCTTCTGGGATCGGGCCGGACGGAGACGGCCGAAACGATCTTCGGCATCACGCCGGCCGACAAGGGGTCGCTCAAGGTCGACGGCCGCGAGACGAGCATCCGCAATCCGCGCGACGCGGTCGGCCACGGCTTCGGCTTCTGCCCGGAGGACCGCAAGACCGACGGCATTGTCGGCGACCTGTCGGTGCGCGAAAACATCGCTCTGGCGCTGCAGGCCAGACGCGGCTGGTGGCGGCCGATCCGGCTTGCCGAACAGGTCGAGCTTGCAGATCGCTATATCGACATGCTCGATATCCGCACCAGCGGCCGCGAAAAGCCGATCCGCGAGCTTTCGGGCGGCAACCAGCAGAAGGTGATCCTCGCCCGCTGGCTGGCTACCAATCCCGATTTCCTGATCCTCGACGAGCCGACCCGCGGCATCGACGTCGGCGCCCATGCGGAAATCATCCGGCTGATCGAGACGCTCTGCGACCAGGGCCTTTCGCTGCTGGTGATTTCCTCCGAGCTCGAGGAGCTGCTTGCCTATTCCTCGCGCATCATCGTCGTGCGCGACCGGCGGCATGTGGCGGAGCTTTCGGGAGAAGATATGACCACCAATGCCGTCGTCAACGCGATTGCCTCGCTGCCGGCGCAGACGAAGACCGCGAGGACCCCATGACGGCAGCGCTTGTCAAACGCCTGAAGCGGCTTGCCCCGCAACTGATCGCACTGGCGGTGATCCTTCTGCTCAACGTTGCCGCCTTTCCGGATTTCTTCAATATCGGCGTGCAGAACGGCCGGCTCTATGGCAGCCTGATCGACGTGCTGAACCGCGGCGCACCGGTGGCACTGCTGGCCGTCGGCATGACGCTGGTGATCGCCACCAAGGGAATCGATCTTTCCGTCGGCGCGGTGATCGCGATCTGCGGTGCGGTGGCCGCAGCCGTCGTGGCGAGCGGCCAACCGCTCTCGATCGCGCTCTTGGCGGCGGTCGCCACCGGTCTTGGATGTGGCCTGTGGAACGGCGTGCTCGTGGCCTTTCTCGACATCCAGCCCTTCGTCGCGACCCTCGTGCTGATGGTGGCGGGCAGGGGCATCGCCCAGCTGATCACCGAAGGCACGATCCTGACCTTCGTCAATCCGGGCTTCGAATTCATCGGCTCGGGTGCCTGGTTCTACGTTCCGGTGCCCGTGGTCATCGCTCTCGCCTTCGCGCTGGTCGTCGGCCTTGTGGTGCGGCGAACAGCCCTCGGCCTGCTGGTCGAGGCGGTCGGCATCAACCGGCGCGCCAGCATGCTGGCGGGCGTGGCAGCGCCCGTGCTGCTGGTCACCGTCTACCTGATCAGCGGGCTTGCCGCCTCGATCGCCGGCATCATCATCGCCGCCGATATCCGTGGCGCCGATGCCAACAATGCCGGCCTCTGGCTGGAGCTCGACGCGATCCTGGCCGTCGTGCTCGGCGGCAATTCGCTGCTCGGCGGGCGGTTCTCGATCGCCGGCTCGGTGCTCGGCGCGCTGATCATCCAGGCGATCAATACCGGCATCCTGCTGTCGGGCTTCCCGCCGGAGTTCAATCTCATCATCAAGGCCGCCGTCATCGTCATGATCCTGGTCGTCCAGTCTCCCTCGGTGCAGTCGGCGATCGCCTTCTGGTGGGCCCAGAGATCGCGTAGCCGGGAGGGCAGCCGATGAGCACCCGTCATCTGCCGCTTCTGGCCACCATCCTGATCTTCTTCGTCGCCTATGCCGTCTGCGCCTTCCAGTTTCCGGCCATGCTGTCGCTGCGGGTCTTTGCCAATCTTCTGACCGACAACGCCTTTCTCGGTGTCGTTGCCGTCGGCATGACCTTCGTCATCCTGTCGGGCGGCATCGATCTGTCGGTCGGTGCGGTGATCGGCTTTTCCGGCGTCTTCCTGGCGGTGCTGCTGCGCGACACCGGCGTTCATCCGCTGGTCGCCTTCGTGCTGCTGCTGATCGTCACGACGCTGTTCGGCGCCGTGATGGGCGCGGTCATCCACTATCTGGAAATGCCGGCCTTCATCGTCACGCTGGCCGGCATGTTCCTGGCGCGCGGCATGGCTTTCGTGCTGTCGATCGACAGCGTGCCGATCGCCCATGATTTCTACAAGGTGCTGCGCAAGGTCTATTACAAGCTACCGGGCGGCGGGCGCCTGACGCTGATCGGCATGGTCGTCATCGTCGTCTTCATCGTCGGTGCCGTCATTGCCCACCGCACCCGCTTCGGCGCCAATGTCTATGCGCTGGGCGGCGGTATCCAGACGGCGCAGCTGATGGGCGTCCCCATTGCCGCAACCACGATCGGCATCTACGCGCTGTCCGGCTTCCTGGCCGGTCTCTCCGGCATCGTCTTCTCGCTCTATACGTCTGCCGGCTACCCGCTGTCGGCGGTCGGGGTGGAGCTCGACGCGATTGCGGCGGTGGTGATCGGCGGCACGCTGCTGACCGGCGGATCGGGCTATGTGCTCGGCACCTTTATCGGGATTCTGATCCAGGGACTGATCCAGACCTACATCACTTTCGACGGGACGCTGTCGAGCTGGTGGACCAAGATTCTCATCGGTTTCTTGCTCTTCGCCTTCATCTTGATGCAGAAGATCATCCTGACGCTGTCGCGAAGGCAGAACAGATGAGCTGAAAGGAATGGTGGATTGCAGGAGATGACCGGTTTCGAGCCGACAGGCGGTCTTTCGCGCAACAGCCACGGTCAGGTGGTGCGAGAACTCGGGCGCGCGATCGTCAGCGGCGAGCTGTCGGTGGGCAGTCTGCTGCCGAATGACGCCGAGCTGGCAAGCCGTTTCCGGGTATCGCGCACGGTGCTGCGCGAAGCGATGAAAACCCTGTCGGCCAAGGGGCTTGTCGTGCCCAAGGCGCGGATCGGCACACGGGTCACCGAGCGGGCCTCCTGGAACATGTTCGACGGCGATATTCTCGCCTGGCATTTCGATGTCGGTGTCGATGAAGACTTCCTGATGCATCTCTACGACATCCGGCTGGCCTTCGAGCCGGCGGCGGCAGCGCTGGCCGCGACGCGGGCAAGTGTCGAGGAGATCGAGGCGCTCGGACAGCTGGCCGATGCACTGGGCGACGCGGACCACAGCATCGAGAGCCTCGCCTTCGCCGATCTGCGCTTTCATCTGGCGCTTGCCACGGCCTCGCGCAATCCCTTCATGCGCACGCTGGGCGGGCTGATCAAGGCCGCACTTGTCGGCGCCTTCCGCATGTCGTCGCTGCTTCCGGCCGGCGGGCGGGGCGACGAGGTGCGCGCATCGCATATGGAAATCGTCGATGCCTTGCGGGCGCGCGACCCGGCCGCCGCGAGACTTGCCATGGAGCAGGTGATCCTGACCGGCCAGGAGCGGGCCCGCATAACCTATGCCCAGGAGCACGGCCTGTAGCGGAGAAGGTTCTGGTTCACGCGGCCTCGCCTGCTTTCGTCCGCGCGACTTCTGTTTCCTGCGCCGGCGGCAATCCGAACATCCGCCGGTATTCGCGGTTGAACTGCGACACGCTTTCATAGCCGACCGCGAAGGCCGCACTGCTGGCTGTCATGCCACCGGCCAGCATCATCCGTCGCGCCTCGATCAGCCGCAGCTGCTTTTGAAACTGGAGCGGCGACAGGGAGGTGACATTGCGGAAATGCTTGTGGAAGGAGGATGCGCTCATGCCGGCGATCTCCGCCAGCTGGTCGATGGCCATGGTTTCGGCAAACCGGCTGCGCAGGGCCGCCACGGCCTTGCCGATCCGCCGGGCGGCACCGTCCGGCCAGCCGAGCCGCCGGATCGCGGCACAATGCCTTCCGGCCAGCAGCCAGTAGTGCATTTCCCGCACCAGTTGTTGGTGCAGCACCGGCACGGAGGAAGGCCGGTCGAGCAGCCGCATCAACCGCAGCGCGGCCTCCTCGACCTCGCGGTCGGTTGGACTGGAATGCACGGCCATACCGTCGATCTCGGGTAGCGCGTCCATCTGCATTGCGAGATCGGCGATCACGGCCGGCTCGAGATCCAGGACGAGCGACAGATAAGGCTTCTCCGGCGATGCCAAGGCGATCTGGCTGACCGTTGGCACGTCGGCGGTGATCAGCAGGCTGTCACCGGCCTCGAATGTGAAGGTCCGGCTTCCCATCGTCACATGCTTGCGGCCCTGCAGCACAAGGCAGGCGAGCGGTCGCGAGATCGCGTAATCGAGTCCACTCGGCGCCGTGGTGCGGATCGTCGTCAGGCCGGGAATGGGCGTTTGGGCAAGCCCGTTTGGATCGGCGCAGCTGTCGACATAGGCGGAAACGGTTTCGAGCAGGCTATTTGTCATGCGGCGATCATAACGGCATTTCCAGCGGCGCACCACGGGCTGAGAGGATTGGGCAAAGAACGGCGAGCTCTCGGCAACGACGCAGCAGCGCGGCGGTCCTAGGAAAGGCGACATCCAGAACCCAAGGAGTTCCCCATGACCAAGATCGCACTCGTCACCGGCGCCAGCCGCGGCCTCGGCCGCAATACGGCGCTCAGCATCGCCGCCCGCGGCGGTGATGTCGTCATCACCTATCAGAACCGCCGGGAGGATGCCGAGGCCGTCGTCGCCGAGGTCGCGGCACGCGGTCGCAAGGCGGTTGCCCTCAAGCTCGACACCACCGATATTGCCGGCCTCGGCGTCTTCACCGACACCCTGTCGCAGGCGCTGGCCGATCTCTGGCAGCGCGATACCTTCGACCATCTGGTCAACAATGCCGGGCATGGCGACATGGCGGCAATCGCCGACACCACCGAGGCGCAGTTCGACCGGCTGGTCGACGTGCATTTCAAGGGGGTCTTCTTTCTGACCCAGGCGCTGCTGCCGCTGATCGCCGATGGCGGCCGGATCGTCAACCTGTCGTCCGGGCTCACCCGGATTTCCTTTCCGGGCTTTTCAGCCTATTCGGCGGTGAAGGGGGCGGTCGAGATCCTCAGCCTCTATATGGCCAAGGAGTTCGCCGGCCGCGGCATCGCCGTCAACACGGTCGCCCCCGGCGCCATCGAGACCGATTTCCTCGGCGGCGCGGTGCGCGACATGCCGGACCTCAACCGGCAGTTCGCCGAGATGACGGCGCTCGGACGCGTCGGTGTACCCGACGACATCGGGCCGATGATCGCCAGTCTGCTGAAGGACGACAATCGCTGGATCACCGCCCAGCGCATCGAGGTGTCCGGCGGCCAGACCATCTGAGCGCTTCGGATCGCGAGACATAGGCAGGACAATGGCGTCGCCCGTTTGCACGGGCGGCGCCATTCTTCTTGCGGGTTCCGGCCGCTGCCGTTAGGTGTATCGCCGAATTCCGGCCGGTAGCGCGGCCGATTGCCCAAGGATTGGAAGAGGTCGTTTCATGAGCCGCAGTTGTCTTGCCGTCATTCTTGCCGCTGGTGAAAGCACGCGGATGAAATCGTCGATGTCGAAGGTGCTGCACCCGGTGGCCGGCCTGCCGATGATCGGCCATGTGACGCGCGCCGTGGCCAAAGCCGGCATTTCCGATATTGCCCTTGTGGTCGGGCGGGATGCCGAAAAGGTTGCCGCAGCTGCCGCCGTCGATGGCGTCGAGATCACGACGGTCGTGCAGACCCAACGCCTCGGCACCGGCCATGCCGTGCTGACCGCCCGCGACAGTATCGCCAGGGGATATGACGACGTCCTGGTGACCTATGGCGATGCGCCGCTGATCACCGAGGCGCCGTTTGCCGCTGCGCGTGCCCGACTGGCGGCAGGGGCCGATATCGTGGTCATCGGCTTCAACACCGACAAGCCGACCGGCTATGGCCGCCTGATCGTCAGGGACGGCGAACTGGTGGCGATCCGCGAGGAGAAGGACGCCAGCGAAGCCGAACGGGCGATCACCTGGTGCAATAGCGGCCTGATGGTGATCGATGGCCACAAGGCCATCGGCTACCTGGAGAAGATCGGCAATGCCAATGCCAAGGGCGAGTACTATCTGACGGATATCGTCGAGGTCGCCCGCGCCGAGGGCAGCAAGGTGGAAGCAGTCGAGGCCCCCGAGGCGGAACTGGCCGGTGCCAACAACCGCGCCGAACTCGCCGTGGTCGAGCGCCTGTGGCAGGAACGCCGCCGCCGCGAACTGATGATCTCGGGTGTCACCATGATCGCGCCGGAAACCGTGTTCCTCGCCCATGATACCGCGATCGCCGCCGATGCGCTGATCGAGCCGAATGTCGTCTTCGGGCCGGGCGTGACGATCGACGCCGGTGCCGTCATCCATGCCTTCAGCCATATCGAGGGCGCGCATGTCGCCTCCGGCGCCACTGTCGGCCCGTTTGCCCGTCTGCGCCCGGGCGCGGATCTGGCCGAAGGCGCCAAGGTCGGCAATTTCTGCGAGGTGAAGAACGCCGATATCGGCCGTGGCGCCAAGGTCAACCACCTGACCTATATCGGCGATGCCTCGGTCGGCGAAGCGACGAATATCGGCGCCGGCACGATCACCTGCAATTACGATGGCGTGAACAAGCACAAGACGGAGATCGGCGCCAATGCCTTTATCGGCTCGAACTCCGCGCTCGTCGCGCCGGTGACGATCGGGAACGGCGCCTATATCGCCTCCGGCAGCGTGATCACCGAGGCCGTGCCGGACAATGCACTGGCGCTCGGCCGGGCGCGGCAGGAGATCAAGCCGGAGCGGGCCACCGTGCTGCGCGAGCGCGCGCTGGCGATCAAGGCTGCGAAAAAGGTCGCCAAGGGATGAATACCACTTCCGCTAACCGGCTGCCGTAACAGGACGAAACCCTTTGTGACCGCCGGTTTCCATTGTCCGGATTGCGCATTCGCGCAAAATCGCTAGGAGTGGCGCGATAATACCAATTGGGCGACGGAGAGTTACATGTGCGGCATTGTCGGAATAGTCGGAAACCAGCCTGTCGCCGGACGACTGGTCGATGCGCTCCGGCGGCTCGAATATCGCGGCTATGATTCGGCCGGGGTGGCGACCATCCACGACGGCGCGATGAACCGCCGCCGCGCCAAGGGCAAGCTGTTCAACCTGGAAAAGGTGCTCGACGACCAGCCGCTCGACGGCGCGGTCGGCATTGCCCATACCCGCTGGGCCACCCATGGCGTGCCGAACGAGGACAACGCCCATCCGCATTTCGTCGAAGGCGTCGCCGTCGTCCACAACGGCATCATCGAGAACTTCTCCGAACTGAAGGACGGCCTCGTCGCCGACGGCGCGACCTTCACCAGCCAGACCGACACGGAAGTGGTCGCCCAGCTGATCGCCCGCCATATCCGCCAGGGCCTCGACAACCGCGCCGCCATGCTGGCGGCCCTCAACGAGATCACCGGTGCCTATGCGCTCGTTGTCATGTTCCGGGACGATCCGGGGACGATCATGGCCGCCCGCTTCGGGCCGCCGCTCGCCGTCGGCTTTGGCAGGGACGAGATGTTTCTCGGCTCCGACGCGATCGCCTTGTCGCCGTTCACCAATGACATCGTCTATCTGGTCGACGGCGACTGCGCGATCGTCCATCGCACCGGTGCCGAAATCATCGACTTTGCCGGCAATCCGGTCGAGCGGCCGCACCAGATCTCCCAGGCGACCGCCTATATGGTCGACAAGGGCAATCACCGCCATTTCATGGAAAAGGAGATCTACGAGCAGCCGGAGGTTATCAGCCATGCGCTGTCGCATTATGTCGATCTTGCCAGCTATTCGATCCGTCCCGATATCGCCGGCATCGACTTCGAGCACCTGAAGGGGCTTGCGATCTCCGCCTGCGGTACCGCCTACCTATCCGGTCTGGTCGGCAAGTACTGGTTCGAGCGCTATGCCCGTCTCCCGGTCGAGATCGATGTCGCCTCCGAGTTCCGCTACCGCGAACTGCCGCTGTCGAAGGACCAGGCGGCGCTGTTCATCTCGCAGTCGGGCGAGACGGCCGATACGCTGGCCTCGCTGCGCTACTGCAAGGACGAGGGGCTGTCGATCGGTGCCGTGGTGAATGTCAGCGAATCGACCATCGCCCGCGAGGCCGATGCCGTGTTCCCGATCCTGGCCGGCCCGGAAATCGGGGTCGCATCGACCAAGGCCTTTACCTGCCAGCTGGCCGTGCTTGCCTCGCTGTCGATCGCCGCCGGCCGCGCGCGCGGCAGGATTACCGCCGAAGAGGAGCGCGAGATGGTCCGCCATCTCTCCGAGATGCCGCGGATCATGAGCCGGGTGCTGAATTCGATCCATGACCCGATCGAACAGCTGTCGCGCGAACTGTCGAAGTTCCGCCATGTGCTCTATCTCGGTCGCGGCACCAGCTATCCGCTGGCGCTCGAAGGCGCGCTGAAGCTGAAGGAAATTTCCTATATCCATGCCGAAGGCTATGCCGCCGGCGAGCTGAAGCACGGGCCGATCGCGCTGATCGACGAGACCATGCCGGTGATCGTGATCGCCCCGCATGACCGGTTCTTCGAAAAGACCGTGTCGAACATGCAGGAAGTCGCCGCCCGCGGCGGCAAGATCATCTTCATCACCGACGAGAAGGGGGCCGCCGCCTCCAAGCTCGAGACCATGGCGACGATCGTGCTGCCGGATGTCGCCGAGATCATCGCCCCCATGGTGTTCTCGCTGCCGATCCAGCTGCTCGCCTACCATACGGCCGTCTTCATGGGCACCGATGTGGACCAGCCGCGCAACCTGGCGAAATCGGTGACCGTGGAATGATCATCCGGCCGGAGCGGCCGTCGGACGCGGCCGCGATCGGCACGGTCACGGCGCAGGCCTTTACCGACAAATGGTATAGCGACGGCAGCGAGCCGGCCATCATCGTGCGGCTGCGGACAGCCGGGGTGCTCGCCGTGTCGCTGGTCGCGGAAGGCGAGGGCGCCGTCATCGGCCATATCGGCTTTTCGCCGGTGGAACTGTCGGGCGGTGAAAAGGGTTGGTATGCGTTGGGTCCGGTGGCCGTTCGTCCCGACTGGCAGGGCACCGGCATCGGCGGCGAACTGGTCCGCCGCGGTATCGATGCATTGCGGGAGAGGGATGCGGCGGGCTGCGTTCTCGTCGGCGCGCCGAAATATTATCGCCGGTTCGGCTTTGCCCATCCGGATGGCCTGTCGGCCATCGGCGAGCGGGCCGAATATTTCATGGCCCTGACCTTGCGTGCACCGCAACCCTTGGGCATTGTCACGTTCCATCCTGCCTTTTACGGCGACGTGGCCTGAACAGAGCTTATGAGCCGATGAACGACAGACCGGAGCGCATTTCGCTTGCGACGCGCCTCAGAAACAGTTTCCTCACGGGGCTGATCATCTGTGCGCCGATGGCGATTACCATCTATCTCACCTGGACCTTCGTGCACTGGGCCGACAGCTGGGTTACGCCCTATCTGCCGAACCGCTACAACCCGGCCTCCTACACGAAGTTCGCGGTGCCCGGCACCGGTCTGGTCATCGCCGTCATCGTCATCACCATCGTCGGCATTCTCGGCCGCAACCTGATCGGCCGGTCGATCGTCCAGTACGGCGAATCGATCCTCAACCGCATGCCGCTGGTGCGCACGGTCTACAAGACCACCAAGCAGATCTTCGAGACCGTGCTGAAGGAACAGTCGAACTCGTTCAAGAAGTGCGGGCTGATCGAGTTTCCGAGCCCCGGCATGTGGGCACTGGTGTTCATCTCGACGGATGCGCAAGGGGAGATCGCGGCCAAGCTCAACGAGGAAGGCGAGGAAATGGTCGCCGTCTTCCTGCCGCCGACACCGGTGCCGACCGCCGGCTTCCTGATGTTCGTGCCGCGCTCGAAGCTGAAACTGCTCGACATGACCCCGGAAGAGGGCATCAAGCTGCTGATTTCGGCCGGTCTGGTGACGCCGGAATACAAGCCCGCCAAGCCGCAGGATGGGCCGCCGCCGCTGCCGACCGCCGTGCCGCCCGTTTCCCCGCAGACCGTTTCTTCCGAGCCGTAAACGTCCGACCGGTCGTCAGCCGGCACGCAGAAACCGGATCGCCTCGTCGCGGCGATGCAGGTAGAGCAGCGTGCGCACCGCCTGGCCGCGCTCGCTTTCCAGATCGGGATCCTTTTCCAGCAGATATTGCGCATCCTTGCGGGCGATCTCCAGCAGGTCGCCATGCGCCTCGAGGCTGGCAATCTTGAAGCCCGGCGTGCCCGACTGGCGGGTGCCGAGAAGTTCGCCTTCGCCGCGCAGCCTCAAGTCCTCCTCGGCGATGAGGAAACCGTCTTCCGAATCGCGCAGGATCTTCAGCCGCGCCTGGCCGGTTTCCGACAGCGGGCCCTTGTAGAGCAGGATGCAGGAGGAGGCCTCTTCGCCGCGCCCGACACGGCCGCGCAGCTGGTGCAGCTGCGCCAGGCCGAAGCGCTCGGCATGCTCGATCACCATGATCGAGGCATCCGGTACATCGACACCGACCTCGACCACGGTGGTGGCCACCAGCAACCGTGTCTCGCCCGACTTGAAGGCCAGCATGGCGGCATCCTTGTCGGGACCGGCCATCTTGCCGTGGACGAGGCCGATCGGCGCGCCGACGGCCTTTTCCAGTACCGCATGCCGCTCCTCGGCGCTCATCAGGTCTGAGACGTCCGACTCCTCGACCAGCGGGCAGATCCAGTAGGCCTTCTTGCCCTCGGCGATCGCGGCGCGCAGGCGCTCGACGATCTCGCCGGTGCGCTCCATCGGCACGGTCACCGTCTGGATCGGCTTGCGGCCTGCCGGCTTCTCGGTGAGCTTGGAGACGTCCATGTCGCCGAAGGCGGCGAGCACCAGCGTGCGCGGGATCGGCGTTGCCGTCATCACCAGCATATGCGGCGAGACGCCCTTGGCGGTCAGGCGCAGGCGCTGATGCACGCCGAAGCGATGCTGCTCGTCGACGACCGCCAGCATCAGGTCGTGATAGCTGACGCTATCCTGGAACAGCGCGTGCGTGCCGATGATGATCTGCGCCTCGCCGGAGGCGATCCGCTCCAGGATCGCCTCGCGCTCCTTGCCCTTCGTGCGCCCGGTCAGCACCTCGACCCTGATCCCGACGATCTCGGCAAGCTTCGAAATGGTCGCATGGTGCTGGCGGGCGAGAATTTCGGTCGGCGCCATCAGCACCGCCTGGCCGCCGGCCTCGACGGCCGTCGCCATCGACAGCAGCGCCACCAGCGTCTTGCCGGCGCCGACATCGCCCTGCAGCAGCCTGAGCATGCGCTGCTGGCCGGCCATGTCGGCGAGAATGTCGCGCACCGCGGCCTCCTGGCTGCCGGTCGGCGAAAAGGGCAGTGCGGCGCGAATCTTCTCCGACAGCGCGCCGGTGCCGACCACCGGCTTGCCCGGTGCACGGCGCACCTTCTGCCTGACCAGCGCCAGCGATACCTGGCCTGCGAGGAATTCGTCATAGCCGAGCCGCCGACGGGCGGGGGCCTGCGGGTCGATATCACTCTCGTCGCGGGGGTGGTGCAAAGCCCGCACGGCATCGCCAGGGGTCATGAAGCCCTGTTTTTGCACCAGCGCCGCATCGGCCCATTCCGGCAGGTCGGGCAGGGCGGCGACCGCGGTCTCGATCGCCTTGCGCAGCGTCTTCGGCGACAGGCCCGCGGTCAGCGGATAGACCGGCTCGGTAAGCGGCATGTCGCCGGCCTCCGATACCTTCACCATCATGTCGGGATGGACCATGGAGGCGCGGCCGTTGAACCAGTCCACCTTGCCGGAGACCATGACCTTCTCGTCGAGCGGCAGCGTCTTTTCCAGCCAGTTGCCCTTGGCGCGAAAGAATGTGAGTGCCAGTTCGCCTGTTTCATCGCGGACGATCACCCGGTAGGGCTGGTTGGAGCGGGCATTCTGCGGCGGAAGGTGCCGCTCCACCGTGCCGGTGATCGTGACGATCTGCCCCTCCTGGGCAAAGGCGATGCCGGGCTGGTGGCGCCGGTCGATCAGCCGGAAGGGCGCAAGGAAGAGAAGGTCGATGACCTTCGCCTCGTCGGCGCTGTCGCGCTGAAGCACGGTCGCCATCATCTCGGCGACCTTGGGGCCGACGCCGGCAAGCGAGGTGATGGAGGCAAAAAGCGGATCGAGTATGGCTGGTCTCATGGCGGCCAAGATGCGACGGAAATTAGGACCAAGGCAAGGCTGACAAGCGGCGACCGGGACGCTATAGAGGCGCATCAACAGGAAGGTGACCAAGACCATGACAGGGCTAGCGCGCTCCAGTGCCGATCTCGACCCCCGCCGCCGGCGTATTCTGTTCCGCTGCTGGCATCGCGGCATCCGCGAGATGGACCTGATGCTGGGTCAGTTCGCCGAAGCCGAGATCGCGGATCTGTGCGAGGCGGACCTCGACGAACTCGAGCGCATCATGGCCGAGGAAGACAACGACCTGATCAAGTGGATCAACGGTGCCGAGCCGGTGCCGGAGCGGCACCAGACCGCTCTGTTCACGCGGATAGCTGCCCTTCGCCCGGATTTTTCCCTCGTCACCCGGGAGCCTGACGGCACCGCCAAATGATCCGCTTCATCGATCCGAAAATTCTCCAGTCCACGGCCGTCGCGCCGCTGACGGTCTCCAACGTGCCGCAGGGCATCGATGCCTTCCTGCTCGCCGAACTTGCGCGCGAGGGGCGGTCCGTCGCCTATATCGTCTCCGACGGCCAGCGGCTCTCCGACGTCGAGCAGGTGATCGGTTTTGCAGCGCCTGAGATTCCGGTGCTGACCTTGCCGGCCTGGGACTGTCTGCCCTATGACCGCGTGTCACCGTCCGCCGATGTGTCGGCCAGACGGCTCGCCGCCCTGTCTGGACTGATGGCGCATGCGAAAAAGCCGCATCCGGCGATCGTGCTGGTGACGGTCAATGCGGCGCTGCAGAAGATGGCGCCGGCCGAGGTGATCGAGAGCCTGGGCTTTTCGGCGAGACCCGGCCAGCAGATCAAGCTGGAGGACGTCGCCTCCCGGCTGGAGCGCAACGGGTTCGATCGCGTCGCCACCGTGCGCGAGGTCGGCGAGTTTGCCGTGCGCGGCGGCATTCTCGATGTTTTCGTCCCCGGTGCGGAAGAGCCGGTCCGGCTCGACTTCTTCGGCGATACGCTGGAGAGCATCCGTGCCTTCGATCCGGCAAGCCAGCGCACCACCGGACAGGTCCGCTCGCTCGATCTCAATCCGATGAGCGAGGTCACGCTGACGCCGGAGACGATCAGCCGGTTCCGCAAGAATTACCTGTCGCTGTTCGGTGCCGCCACCCGAGACGACGCGCTTTATGCCGCCGTGTCGGAAGGTCGGCGCTATGCCGGCATGGAACACTGGCTGCCGCTGTTCTACGAGAATGTCTGCTCGGTCTTCGATTATCTCGACGGCTTCACCATCGTCACAGACCATACGGTACGGGAAGCCGCCGAAGAGCGCGCCAAGCTGATCCGCGACTATTTCGAGGCCCGGCATGCCTCCAGCGAACCGGGCAAGGGCCAGCTTTCCGGCGGCACGCCCTACAAGCCGATCCCGCCGGAACATCTCTATCTGGGCGCCGGCCAGTTCGGCCGCATGCTCGACACCGTCAATCCGATCCGGCTGACGCCCTTTGCCGAGCCGGAAAGCGGCGCGCGCCGCGTCGTCGAACTGCAGGCGCGGCAAAGCCCGCGCTGGGCCAAGGCGGCATTGGACGAAAGCGGCGAGGGCAGCCGCGTCAACGTCTTCGAGCAGGCGGTCAAATACGTCGCCAACAAGCGCGCCGACGGCTTCAAGGTCGTCATCACCGGCTGGTCCGAGGGATCGCTCGACCGGCTGCTGCAGGTGATGAACGAGCATGGCCTGGAGAACCTGACGCCGATCGCGGCGCTCAAGGATCTCGACACGCTGAAGAAGGGCCAGGCGGCGACCGCGGTCGTCTCGCTGGAGGCGGGCTTCGAGGCCGATGGGCTGATCGTCATCGGCGAGCAGGACATTCTCGGCGACCGCATGGTGCGCCGGACCAAGCGCCGCAAGCGCGCCGCCGACTTCATCTCGGAAGTGACCGCGCTGGAGGAAGGGTCGATCGTCGTCCATGCCGAACACGGCATCGGTCGCTTTATCGGGCTTCGAACGATCGAGGCGATCGGCGCGCCACATGCCTGTCTCGAATTGATGTATGCCGGCGAGGCCAAGCTCTTCCTGCCGGTCGAAAACATCGAGCTCCTGTCCCGCTACGGCTCCGAGACCTCCGACGCGCAGCTAGACAGGCTCGGCGGCGGCGCCTGGCAGATGCGCAAGGCCAAGCTGAAGAAGAACCTGCTCGACATGGCCGGCGGCCTGATCCGCGTCGCCGCCGAGCGGCTGACGCGCAGCGCCCCGACCCTGACCACCACAGAAGGCTTCTACGACGAATTTTCCGCCCGCTTCCCCTATGACGAGACCGAGGACCAGATGAACGCCATCGAGGCGGTCCGCGGTGATCTGGGAGCCGGACGGCCGATGGACCGGCTGATCTGTGGCGATGTCGGCTTCGGCAAGACCGAAGTTGCGCTGCGCGCCGCCTTCATCGCGGCGATGAACGGCGTTCAGGTGGCGGTCGTGGTGCCGACGACGCTGTTGGCCCGCCAGCATTTCAAGACCTTTTCCGAACGCTTCCGCGGCCTGCCGATCCGCATCCAGCAGGCCTCGCGCCTGGTTGGCACCAAGGAATTGAACCTCGTCAAGAAGGAGCTCGCCGAGGGCAAGACCGACATCGTCGTCGGCACCCATGCGCTGCTCGGCTCCAGCATCCAGTTTGCCAATCTGGGTTTGCTGATCATCGACGAGGAACAGCATTTCGGCGTCAAGCACAAGGAGCGGCTGAAGGACCTGAAATCGGACGTCCACGTGCTGACGCTGTCGGCGACGCCGATTCCGCGTACGCTGCAGCTGGCCATGACCGGCGTGCGCGAACTGTCGCTGATCACCACGGCACCCGTAGACCGCATGGCCGTGCGCACCTTCGTGTCGCCCTTCGATCCGCTTGTGATCCGCGAAACGCTGATGCGCGAGCATTATCGCGGTGGCCAGAGTTTCTATGTCTGCCCAAGGCTTGCCGATCTTCCGGAGATCCAGGCCTTCCTGCAATCGGATGTGCCGGAACTGAAGGTGGCGGTCGCCCATGGGCAGATGGCGGCAAGCGAACTCGAAGACATCATGAATGCTTTCTATGACGGGCGCTACGACGTGCTGCTGTCGACGACCATCGTCGAATCGGGCCTGGACGTGCCGACCGCCAACACCATGATCGTCCATAGGGCGGACATGTTCGGTCTCGCCCAGCTCTACCAGCTGCGCGGCCGCGTCGGGCGTTCAAAGGTGCGGGCTTTCGCGCTTTTGACGCTGCCGGTCAACAAGCTGCTGACGACCACCGCCGAGCGGCGGCTGAAGGTGCTGCAGTCGCTCGACACGCTGGGCGCCGGTTTCCAGCTGGCAAGCCACGACCTCGACATTCGCGGCGCCGGCAATCTGCTCGGCGAAGAACAGTCGGGCCATATCAAGGAAGTCGGCTTCGAGCTCTATCAGACGATGCTGGAAGAGGCGGTCGCCGAGGTAAAGGGCGATCCGGACATCCAGGACAGCAGCTGGTCGCCGCAGATCTCCGTCGGCACCTCGGTGATGATCCCGGACGAATACGTGCCGGACCTGCATCTGCGTCTGGCGCTCTACCGTCGTCTCGGCGAAGTGACCGAGCTCTCCGATATCGACGGTTTCGGCGCGGAGATGATCGACCGGTTCGGCCCCTTGCCGCCCGAGGTCCAGAGCCTGTTGAAGGTCGTCTATATCAAGGCGCTCTGCCGCAAGGCCAATGTCGAAAAGCTCGAGGCCGGGCCGAAGGGCGTGGTCGTGCAGTTCCGCAACAAGGAATTCCCCAATCCGGCGGCACTTGTCGGCTATATCGGCAAGCAGGGCACCATGGCGAAGATCCGCCCCGACCATTCGGTCTTCCTCACCCGCGACCTGCCGACGCCTGAAAAACGCCTGCAGGGCGCGGCCGTGGTGATGACGCAGCTGGCGGAGCTTGCGAAGGCGGTCTGACGGGGACACCAGAGCGGACGGGCGACAGTGGCATCGGCAGGCTCACCTTGTCGCCGGAGATCAGCTAACAGAGGCGATCGCTCATGGCAAAACCCCGGCGGACTGAACTACCGACGTTCATCGGGCCCTGATTCATCGCCATTTTCGATGTCCTTCGGCAGGATCAACGGTACGGCTGCGAGAATGATCAGGACAAGCACGGTCGAAAGGATCGCCGTTGCTTCCAGGCCGAGCCCTGCGATCACGCCGATGCCGGCCGTGGCCCAGATATTGGCGGCTGTGGTCAGCCCCTCGATCTGATGCCTCGACGAGCGCACCATGATGGCGCCGGCGCCCAGAAAACCAATGCCCTGGATGATGCCCTGCAAGACGCGCGAAAGGTCGCCGGTCTGCATGCCGATCTGCAGCGGGCCGATGACGAAAAGAGCCGCGCCGACGGCAACCAGCATATGCGTCCGGACCCCCGCACTTCTGCGCTTGCGCTCCCGCTCATAACCGAGGATGCCGCCGAGGACCGCGGCAATGACAAGACGGACGGTGACAAGCGTGACGGTAGAGAGGTCAGGGAGATCGGAGAATTCCTGCGTGACACTCGACCAAAACTGCTCTCCCATCAGCTGTCCCCACTCTCGTTCTCGGATGTGTCTTTTCGACCCGGATACCATGCCGGGAGATCGGCGACAAATGTGCTTGAGACGGGGACAGGCAGGCGCACACCGGCAGGAGAGGATCAGGGCGTATCGAGCGCCTCGCAATTCCCCTCTATCGGCAGATAGCCGAAGAACAGATAGCCGAAGGCAATCGCCCAAAGCATCTCGCTGTACTGGATCGGACTGTTCACGGACGAATTTTGCACTGGTCAGCCACCATGGAATCGGGCGAGGAAGGGGCAGGGCAAGCCCATGCCTCCCCCCTCCATCCGGGGCAGCATCGATCATGCAGGGTATTTGATTTCAGAGCCGACCTTTCGGGCGCTCGCATAAGGAGGGATTGCAAGAACGGCCCGCACAGGAGGTTCTTCAATGGCATTATCCGCTCCCATATTCATGCTCAAACGAAAAGCCAAGCTGATGTCCCGCAGGGACAAGATGAAGCTTGGCGATGCTCTCGATCGCGTTGCGCGCGCCGAGGGCTATAACGCATGGAGCCATTTGGCCGGCTCCATCGGTACGGACGGGCGAACGCAGGATCTTGCGCAACTGGCGCGGTTTGTTGCCGGCGAAACCGTGCTGATCGGCGCCCGGCCAGGCCAGGGCAAGACACTGTTCGGATTGCGTCTTTTGATTGCCGCCGCGAAAACGGGTCGCACCGGCGCCTTCTTCACGCTCGATTATACGCAACGCGACTTTGACGCGCGGCTTTCACGGCTCGGGACAAACAGGGACCAGCTCGGGCCAGATTTTGCCTTTCACGATTCCGACGGGATCAATGCGGACTATATCATCGCGGCCCTGGCTGAAGCCGGGGCTGGCAGCATTGGCGTCATCGACTATCTGCAACTGCTCGACCAGCGTCGCGACAATCCACCCTTGCAGGACCAGATCGCGGCACTGAAGGCGTTTGCGAGGTCCAGCGGCGTCATACTCGTCTTCATTTCACAGATCGACCGAATGTTCGACGACAGCGGACGGACACTGCCGGACCTCTCCGACATCCGGCTGCCAAACCATCTCGACCTCCAGCTATTCGACAAATTCGTCTTCCTGAATGCCGGTGAAACGGGTTTCCGGGACGCGGCGTAGACGCGGCAATTCCGGGACGCGACCCGGCTGGCACGATCGGCTGCCTGGCATGCTCGGTCAACCCTCGGCCTTGCAGACCGCCTGCAGCTTGTTGCCGTCCGGGTCGCGGACATAGGCTGCATAATAGTTCGGGCCATAGTGTCGGCAAAGGCCGGGCTGGCCTTCGCTCATGCCGCCGAGCCTCAGCGCCTGCGCATGAAACTGGTCGACCTGATCGCGCGTGTCGGCGAGAAACGCCACATGCGTCCCGTTGCCCCAGGTGGCGGGTCGACCGTCGTCCGGCGGGTAGAGAAACAGCGTCGGCAACTCGCCGTTCTTCTCGTAGGCCGGCGCCTTTTCGGGCGGTCGTGGCAAGCGGGCGAAGCCGAGGACACCGAGGACGCTGTCATAGAAGCGGATCGACCGGTCCTTGTCGTTCGTTCCGAGGGTGATGTGGCTGAGAACCGACATCGCATGCGCCTTTCGCCTAGCCTTGTCTATACCCGGATAGAACCGGACTTTGCCGCGCGTGTCGATGCGACGGGCGCCTCCTGCGCTAGCCTTCAGTGCTCTCGTCTTCCGGCACCATCGCCAGCGCGCCTTCGGCATTCGGGCCGACCGACGGGGGCAGGGCGACGTCGCGGACGCGTTCGCGGGCGATGGTCATAAGGCCCGAGCCGACGATCAGCACGATGCCGGCGACCATCGGCAGGTCGATATGGTCGCCGAAGATCAGGTAGCCGAACGCGATCGCCCAGAGCATCTGGCTGTACTGGATCGGACCGATGACGGCCGCGGGCGCCCGGGCTGCGGCGAACATCATGAAGATATTGCCGACGCCGCCCAGGATGCCATAGGCGGCCAGCAGCAGCCAGTCGCTGCCGACCGGCGTCGCATAGTCCGGGATCATCGCGATACCGCAGATCACCAGTCCGCCCCAGAGGCCGGCGCCATACAGCGAGATATTCTTCTCGCTCGGCCCGATCGCGCGGTAGATGACGATCGACAAGGCGCCGCCCATGCCGGCGAAGATCGCGCCCAGATGGCCGATCGACAATTCGCGAAAGCCGGGCCGGAGGACCACGAGCACGCCGAGGAAGCCGATCGCCACCGCCCCCCAGCGCCGGACCCCGACCGTCTCCTTCAGGAACACGACACTCATGATCGTCACGAAGGACGGTAGCAGGAAGATCAGGCAGAAGGCCTCGGCCATCGACAGATGGGTAAAGGCGGTGACCGATCCGATGATCCCGACGCCCGAGGCAAAGAAGCGGACGATCCACAGCGGCCAGTTGTTGGTGCGGAACATGTCGACATAGCGGTCGCCTTTCCGCAACAGGAAGGGCAGGCAGGCTATGCCGAACAGCGCGCCGAAAAAGCCGGATTCATAAGGCGTGATCCGCCCCTCGATGAGCTTGACCGAGGCGTCGGAGATCGAATAGGCGGCAAAACCTGCAAAGGCGATCAGGATACCGGTGAAAATGCTGTCGGCGCGCACGGACGAGATCCCTGACGATGGGGGGAGGCGTGATGCCCTGCTTAGGACCGCAGGTCCTGCGCGTCAATTCAGTTTATTGTGCGCTGCACTCTTCTCTTCGGCCAGCTCCCGGAAGGCACTGGCGAGCACCTGCTGCGGCTGGGCGCCGGAGACCGCATATTGCTGGTCGAGAATGAAAAAGGGCACGCCGTTGACGCCCATCTTCTGGGCAGCCTCGATCTCGGCCAAGACGTGGTCCGCATCGGCATCGCTGTCGAGCAGGCGGCCGATCAGCGCCGCATCGAGCCCGGCCGCCGTGGCAATCTCCAGCAGAACGGCGCGGTCGCCGATATTGCGGCCTTCCTCGAAATTGGCCCTGAACAGGGCGGATACGACCGTGTCCTGATGTTCGCGGCTCTCGGTGCCGGCCCAGTGGATCAGGCGGTGGGCATCGAGCGTGTTCGGGCCGACCTTGATCGCGGCGAAGTCGAAGTTTATCCCGACCTCCTCGCCGAGCGCTGCAAGCTTGGCATGTGCCTCGTCCATCGCCGCCTTGCCGCCGAGCTTTTCGGCCAGCACCGTCTGGTGGTCGACGCCTTCGGCCGGATAGTCCGGATTGAGCCGGTAGGGACGCCAGTTGACGTCGATGCCGATCTCGTCCTGGACATCGGCGATCGCAAGATCGAGCCTGGCCTTGCCGAGATAGCACCATGGGCAGACCACGTCGGAGACGATATCGATGGTGATGCGGGCCATGATGGGTCCTTTCAGGCACGTAAAGCGTGGGCGAGCCAGGCGTTGGATTGGTCGACGAGGTAGGTCATCGCCACCGCAACTTCAATCGCCGATGGTTCGTTTTTGAGCGGGGTCGTGGCTATTTCTGTGCGCTCGCGTCATACCAGACCGGCAGCTGGTAGCCGTAGAGCGGCGTCTCGTCCGGATGTCCGATATGCTTCCAGTGCGCCACCCACTGGCTGTCGACATGGTAGAGCGGCACGACATAGTGGCCGGCGACCAGCAGGCGGTCGAGCGCCCGCACGGCGACCTCGAAATCCTCCTGGCTGCGCGCATCGACCAGCGCGTTGATCGCCTTGTCGACATTCGGATCGGCAACGCCGGCATAGTTGAAGGAGCCCTGCGCATCGCGCGAGGCGGAACCCCAGCGGTTAAACTGCTCGGCCCCCGGCGACAGCGAGGAGGTGTAGGACTTGACGATCATGTCATAGTCGAAGCTGTTGGAGCGGGCCTGGTACTGGGCGTCGTCGACGGTGCGGATCGCCATGGCGACGCCGATCAGCTGCAAGGTGCGCTGGTAGGCGATCGCCATCTTTTCCTGATCGGGGCTCTGGGTCATCACCTCGAAAGCGAGCTGGCGGCCATTCTTGTCGACCATCTTCGCGCCCTTGATCGTGTAGCCCGCCTGTTTCAGCAGATTGACCGCCGCGCGCAGGTTCTTCCGGTCTGCGCCCGAGCCGTCACTGGCCGGAAGCGTGTATTCACCCTCGAGCAGCGTCGGCGGCATGGCTTTGGCGGCATCGCCCAGCAGCGCAAGTTCGCTGTCATTGGCCGCATTGCCATAGGCGCCGAGCGCGGAATTCTGCCAGAAGCTTTCGGTGCGCTGATAGGCGCTGTCGAACAGGTTCTTGTTCAGCCAGTGGAAGTCGAAAGCGATCGACAGGGCTTCGCGCACCTTCTCGTCGGCAAAGATCGGCCGTCTCGTGTTGAAGACGAAGCCGAGCATGCCGGTCGGCAGGCCGGACTTGAATTCCTCCTTCACCACGTCGCCCGCGCTGGCGGCCGGAAAATCGTAGGCCCGCTCCCAGTGACCGGCGCTGCCGTCGGGATAGACATCGACATTGCCTTTCTTGAAGGCCTCGAACAGGGTGGAATCCTGGAGGAAGTAGGACACCGAAATTTCATCGTAATTGTCGAAGCCGACCTTGGAGGGAATGTCCTTGCCCCAATAGTTTGGGTCGCGTTCCCAGGTGATCTTCTCGCCTGGCTGCAGCGACTTGATCTTGTACGGGCCGGAGGCGACGCGGCTTTCCAGCGACGACTGGTCGAAGCTGTCGGGATCGATCGCGTGCTTCGGCAGCACCGGCGACATGGCGATCAGCAGCGGTGTCTCGCGGTTGGCCTGGTCGTTGAAGGTGAAGCGCACGGTGTGCTCGTCGATCTTGTCGATCTTGTCGATCACCTTCATCCGGCTCGAATAGGGCGGGCGACCCTTGTCGGCGAGCAGGTTGAAGGAGAAGATCACGTCGTCGGCCGTCACCGGCTCGCCGTCGTTCCAGTGCGCCTTGGGGTTGAGGTTGAACTGGATATAGCTGCGGTCGTCGTCCCATTCGACGCTTTCGGCGAGCAGCGGATAGAGGCTGAAGGGTTCGGCTGAGCTCCGCTGCATCAGCGATTCATAGAAGAGATTCCCGTATTCCGGGTCCCAGATGCCGCGGGCGCTTGTGCGCATGCCTTTCAGCACGAAGGGGTTCAGCGCGTCGAAGGTGCCGACCACCCCATAGGCGATCTTGCCGCCCTTCTTGACGTTCGGGTCCGCATAGGAAAAATGCTGAAAGTCTGAAGGCAGCGCCGGGGCGCCATGCATCGCGATGCCACCGAGCGTTTCGGCCGATGCCGACGCCGGCAGGCCGGCGCAAAGGAGAAGGGTGGCAGCAAGGATCTGTCGCAAGAGGCGGCCTTTCGTCTTTCTGTTCGGAATCGCGCATGCACGGTTTTAAAAGCTTAGCACGGCCGTCCCATATTGGCAGCGTCGGCCCCCGGATAATGCGGGATCGTGGCGCCAGGGCGGCTGCGGATAAAGAAAAGCTGGAAATTCCGGTCCCTGCATTGTAACTGAATGCCTCAGATGACCCAGGTCATTTCTTTGCCTCATTTTCCCTACAGGTGACGGCGCAAGGATCGGGTCAATTCTGGATCGTCAGTTTGCGATTCACCCCGAGTTTCAGGAGACGGATTTAGTTATGAAACTGAACAAAACCCTTTCGCTGCGGACTGCGCTTTCCGCCCTTGTCCTGTCGTTTGCCGGAGGCACCGCTGGCGTAGCCACCGCCCAGGACGCAGCGTCGCAGGAAAAGCCGCCGCAGGGCTGGTTCAAGACCTGCAGCAAGCAGGAAGAGTCCGATGTCTGCATCGTGCAGAACCAGGTCCTGGCGCAGAATGGCCAGTTGATCACCGCCGTCGGCCTGATCGACGTCACCGGCAAGGTGAACCGCAAGTTCATGCAGGTGACCGTGCCGACCGCGCGCATCCTGCCCCCGGGCATCCAGATGCAGATCGACGGCGGCAAGGGCCAGAAGCTCGACTATGCCGTCTGCCTTCCGGATCGCTGCACGGCGGAAATTCCGCTGACCGACGAGACCATTGCCAATCTGAAGAAGGGTGGCGAAGTGGTCTTCACCTCGATCAATGTTCGCCGCGCCCCGAACCCGATCAAGATTTCGCTGAGCGGCTTTACCGGCGCCTATGACGGCCAGCCGATCTCGCAGTCGCAGGCCGAACAGCGCCAGAAACTGCTGCAGGAAATGATGCAGAAGAAGGCCGACGCCAGCCGCGCCGCGCTGGAAAAAGCCCAGCAGGACGCCAAGCAGGGCAACTGATAGGGCCGCTTATCGCGACCATTCCACGACAAAGGCCCGGGCGGAAACGCCCGGGCCTTTGTCGTTTTCACTAGCGGCACGCTGGCGTACGCCGGGTCCGGCAACCGTCAGTGGGCGAAATTCGCCTTCGGACGATAATGGCCTGCGTCTTCCATGACGAAGATCTGCCCGATCTGCGAATTCCGCAACGGAATGGCGCTCTCGTCCGGGATCAGGTTCTGCTCCGAGACATAGGCGACATATTCCGACTCCTCGTTTTCGGCGAGCAGATGGTAGAAGGGCTGGTCCTTTTCCGGACGGGCCTCGTCGGGGATAGAATTCCACCATTCCTCGGAGTTGGCGAATTCCGGGTCCACATCGAACACCACGCCGCGGAACGGGAAGATCCTGTGCTTCACGACGTCGCCGATGCCAAATTTTGCGGTGCGTTGTTTCATGGTGCTTGTTCCTTTCCCTACAAGATTTGGGGATTTTGCTCGCCAGATCAAGGGCTCAGGGACGGTCCGGACATAACGTTATATGACTCTCCCTTACGCCAGGCCGGGTTGCAGCGGGGCTCGGACCTCATCGTTTCTAAGGGAAATACGCCGGTAGAGCCCACGGCCATTCGCTGCGCGGCAGGGTAGGGCCCGACAGGGGTGTGCTACCAAATAACGATCCCGGAAGGGTTGGTGGACGAGCCGCTGACGGGGTCACTGACGGCACGGCTGGCCAAATTGGCCGGGATCTCGATCAAAAACGCCGCACTACCGGGCGCCTGGCTGAAAAACGCCATAATGCCAATGTCACCGTCCTTGCGGAGGAACAGGCTTGAAAGAAGCTTGTTTATGAGGAACTATAACAGCAATGCTAAGAAACGATCAACTTTTGGTTGATATGGGGCTGTACTGTAACTCAAGGAGGAGATATTTTCAAGGTTTTATAAGATTTTCGAAATTTTTTACAGATAAATCAAGTAGCCACTAACGCTGTTAACCGAAAATAGGCGGTTTTAAGACAAACAGCTAATTCGAAGTTGCTGATTGAAGCCAGCTTGGTTACAAAAAGCCCAATTAACAAGGGGTAATGTAATTGCGTACTCGTTGGGACGAAGAAGACGAAGTCAGCGCAGGTTCGCGCGGCAAATTTAGCATGATTCCGCTTGCCATGGGCATGGCTGTGCCTGTGGCCTTCATCGCGGGAGCTGCCATCATGAACTATTACGACCTGTCACGGACGCCGCCGGCAGCGGCCCCGCAGCCGTCGACGGTGAGCGGAAATACTGTTTCAAAAGCCGACAGTGACGCCAAGCTTGCCGCCGAGCGGATCAAGTGGGCGGCGGCTGCCAAGGAGGCGCAGAACGAAGTCGCCGCCTTGCGCAAGCAGGTCGACAAGCTCCAGCAGCAATCCGAAATCAGCGCGCGAGAGCAGGAGACGGCGCAGCGCGCCTTCAATGAGCGGATCGCCAATGCCGAGGAGCGGGCAGCAGAGGCCGTGCAGGCCAAGACGGCTGCCGAAGCCAAGTTGACCGCGGCACAGCAGAAGCAGGCCACAGCCGAAAGCATTGCCGTTGCAACGCCACCCGCCGACCTCATGCAGCGCAAGGTCAATGAGCTTGCCAGCCAGCCGGATGCCAATCTCGTCGAAGCCGAAAGCAATTTCGCTCCGGCCAATGATGCCTCCGGTCGCTTCATACCTGTGACCAATTCGGCGTCTTCCGATAGTGCGCATACAGATAGCCAGCGCACGATCAATCCAAGTGTCCAGAAGATCATGGAAAGGTCGTCCAGCCAGCTCGGCTCCTCCGTCGTCTCGCAGAGCGACAGTGCCGGGTCTGCGGGTGCAACGGCCAATAGCCCTTCCACCAAGCAGGGCAGGCCCGGACGCAGCGCCGAGACGGTCGAAGCGGCCATGCAGAAGGCCACCGGCCTCGACGACGTTTCCACCAGTGAGCGGGACGGACTGAAACGCCAATTGATGGCCGGCGAGTGTGTGGCGACCAGTCTCGAAGAGCTGTTCGGCAACCCCGTTCCGGTGGTTCCCCTGCGCAACCTGATCCGTGATCTCAATAGTGATTGTTAATTAAAATCAAAGGTGTACTGTGAAATTAGCGACCCTTTCGGTCCTTGCTCTGACCTTGGTAGCCGGCCTTGCGCCCAGCCTCGTCCGGGCGGAAGAACCAGAACGCAATATTATGGCCAGCAAGCCCGGCGGCACCCATTGGCCGTTCGCCGAAGACATTGCAAAGCTCGGCAAGAAATGCGGCCTGGACCTGAACCTGGTCCAGTCCGGTGGCTCGCTGGAAAACTTCTTCGGCGTGCGCAACCGTCACAACACCCAGTTCGGGATCGTCGCCGGCGACGTTCTGAACTACATGAATTCCTATCAGAGCCAGAACGCCGATGTGCGTTCGGCGGTGCAGGGCATGCGTATCATGCTGCCGCTCTATGATGCCGAAGTGCAGGTCGTTGCCCGCTCCGGCATCAATTCGCTGGCCGATCTTGCCGGCCGCCGCGTGGGTGTCGGCCCGGAAGACAGTGCCGCAAACCTTACCGGCCAGCTGATGTTCGACATCCTGCATGTTAAGCCGAGCGAACTGGTCAAGGGTTCCAACGACGACATGATCGAACTGCTGCGCCAAGGCGAGATCGACGCGCTGATCCGCGTTGCCGGTGCGCCGGTCGATGCGCTGGCCGACGGCCGCCTGGACGAGCGCTTCCACATGGTGCCGATCACCGAAAGTGTGCTGAAGGCAAGCTACAAGCCGACGACGCTGAAGGCCGGCACCTACAAGTTCCAGCCCAATGCGGTCGAGACCATCGCCGTCAAGACGGTCATCATGACCTATGAATACGGCTCGATGAAGAACGCCTATTACCAGAAGTCCTGCAAGACCGTGGCCGACTTCACCAAGCTGATCGTCGACAATATCGACGAACTGCGCCGCACCGGTCACCCGAAGTGGAAGGACATCGACCTGACGGAAATTCCGAATGGCTGGGAAATCGGCGACTGCGTCCGCAAGGGCCTGGACCCGAACTACGAAGTCCAGTGCACCAAGGCACCTGCCGACGATAGCGCCAACCAGGCCTATCTCGACCTGCTGCGCAAGCACCTGAAGGAATAATCCACCGCAGCCCGCATCGGGAGGCGGGGACGACGAAAAAACCGGCAGCGCTTTGGCGACTGCCGGTCCTCGCCTTGCGTATTCCGATCCGCGATCTCGATAGCGGCGGTCGACGAAAGGACATGATCCCGTGAACGCCTTCACCACTCTCGTCCGCCTGATTGTCGTGACCGCCGGATTGATGGCCGCGACGATGGCGAACGGCGCCGAATTCGAGCGCAACATCATGACCGGGGGCCCGACAGGCACCTATATTCGCATCGGCAAGGATATCGCTGCGCTGGGCGCGGAATGCGGACTGACGCTCAATGTCGTGGAAAGCGCCGGCTCGCTCGAAAATTTCGTCGGCGTGCGCAACCGCCGCAACACCCAGTTCGGTATCGTTCAGAGCGACGTGCTGGAATATCTGAAGACCTATGAGGCCAATGACGCCGAGGTGCAGGATGCGGTGCGCGGCGTGCGGATCATGTTCCCGCTCTACAACGAGGAAGTCCATGTGCTCGCGCGCGCCGACATTAGCGGCGTGCGGGATCTCGCCGGCAAAAAGGTGGCCATCGGGGTAAAAGACAGCGGTACCTATCTCACGGCCTCGCTGATCCTCGATATTCTGCAGGTCAACGACGCCGAGCGCCTGCCTCTCAATCCGGACCAGGCGCTGCCAAAGCTTCTCTCGGGCGAGATCGACGCTTTCTTCTACGTCGCCGGCGCGCCCGCCTCGCTATTTGCCGACGCCGATATCGATGCGGCCAACTTCCATCTGTTGCCGATCACCGAGGCGCCGCTGCTTGCGACCTATACCGCCGCCAGCATTCCGGCCGGCACCTACGCGTTCCAGAAGGACCCCGTCGATCTGGTCGCCGTGAAGGCCGTTTTGATGACCTATGATTACGATCCGAAGAAGAACGCCTATCACCGCGATAGCTGCACGACCGTCTCGGATTTTTCCAGCCTCATCCTGAATGGTCTCGACACGCTCAAGCAGACCGGTCATCCGAAGTGGAAGACCGTCGATCTTTCGGCGCTGCCGCCCGGTTGGCAGGTCGGCTCCTGCGTGGAGGTGGGCATGACGGTCGACTATGCGCCGAAATGTACCAGGAAGCCGGAAGCGCCGGCAACGATCGGAAACGACCAGTATCTCGACTTGCTGAGGCAACGTCTCAAGATGTGACGATAACCCGTTCGCCCAATAAAAAACCGGCGGAGCCTCGCGGCCCGCCGGTTGATTTTTTGCGGCCCGACAGGCGGGCCGGCGATTGGTCGATCAGACCGAGTAGTACATGTCGTACTCGACCGGGTGCGGCGTCATTTCATAGCGCTGCACCTCGGCCATCTTCAACTCGATGAAGGCGTCGATCTGGTCGTCGTCGAACACGCCGCCGGCGGTGAGGAACTTGCGATCCTTGTCGAGGCTCTCAAGTGCTTCGCGCAGCGAGGCGCAGACCGTCGGGATCTTCCGCAACTCCTTGACCGGCAGGTCGTAGAGATCCTTGTCCATGGCCTTGCCAGGGTGGATCTTGTTCTTGATGCCGTCGAGGCCGGCCATCAGCATGGCGGCAAAGGCCAGATAGGAGTTGGCCGTCGGGTCGGGGAAACGGACCTCGACGCGCTTGGCCTTCGGGTTCGAGCCGAACGGAATGCGGCAGGAGGCAGACCGGTTGCGGGCCGAATAGGCGAGCAGCACAGGCGCTTCATAGCCCGGGACCAGGCGCTTGTAGGAGTTGGTTGACGGGTTGGTGAAGGCATTCAGCGCCTTGGCATGCTTGATGATGCCGCCGATGTAATAGAGGCAGCTTTCCGACAGGCCTGCATATTCGTCGCCGGCAAAAGTCGGCTTGCCGTCCTTCCAGATCGACTGGTGCACATGCATGCCCGAGCCGTTGTCGCCGAAAACGGGCTTCGGCATGAAGGTCGCGGTCTTGCCATAGGCATTGGCGACCTGATGCACGACATATTTGTAGATCTGCATCTTGTCGGCATTGCGCACCAAGGTGTCGAACTTGATGCCGAGCTCGTGCTGGGCGGCCGCCACTTCATGGTGATGCTTCTCGACGGTGACGCCCATTTCGGACAGGACCGTCAGCATTTCCGAGCGCATGTCCTGAGCGCTGTCGACCGGCGGCACCGGGAAATAGCCGCCCTTGACGCGCGGACGGTGACCCAGATTGCCGGTTTCGTAGTCGGTGTCGTCGTTCGACGGCAGTTCCGACGAATCGAGCTTGAAGCCGGTATTGTAGGGGTCGGCCTTGTACTTCACGTCATCGAAGATGAAGAACTCGGCTTCCGGGCCGAAGAAGGCGGTGTCGCCGATACCGGAGGCCTTGAGATAGGCCTCGGCCTTCTTGGCGGTACCACGCGGATCGCGGTTATAGGGCTCGCCCGAAACAGGGTCGAGGATGTCGCACATGATTGCCATGGTCGACTGGGCGAAGAACGGGTCCATGTGCACGGTCGCCGGGTCGGGCATCAGCACCATGTCGGACTCGTTGATGGCCTTCCAGCCACCGATCGAGGAACCGTCGAACATGACGCCGTCGGTGAACATGTCTTCATCGACGCAGACGACATCCATCGTCACATGCTGCAGCTTGCCCTTCGGATCGGTGAAGCGGAGGTCGACGAATTTGACGTCGTTGTCCTTGATTTGCTTGAGGATTTCGTTTGCAGTCGTCATGTATCGGTTTCCTTGGGTGATGTGACGATGGTGTCCGTTCCCTGGTCCGGCTTGTTGTTATATGGCGTCGACGCCTGTTTCACCGGTACGGATGCGGACGACTTCTTCGACGTTGGAAACGAAGATTTTTCCGTCCCCGATACGGCCGGTCTGCGCCGCATTGCGGATGGCCTCGATGACGGCATCGACATTCTCGTCGGCCAGGACCACTTCCACTTTTACCTTGGGAAGGAAGTCAACGACATATTCCGCGCCCCGGTAGAGTTCGGTATGGCCCTTTTGACGCCCGAAACCCTTGGCTTCGGTCACGGTGATGCCCTGCAAGCCGACTTCCTGAAGGGCTTCCTTCACTTCGTCCAGCTTGAAAGGTTTGATGATCGCCTCGATCTTCTTCATGAGAAAATGTCTCTCCGTTCCCTCAATGTCGCAGGGGATTCCCCGCTCGCCCGGTTGGATGCATGGAATGTGCCAGTTCTGCCATCTGGCGATGGCAAGAGGACAACGGTTCAACCGGGCCGCTGCAAATCTTCACCAATCCGAATGAAAAGGCCAGACGGTCCTGCCTATTTTTTATGATCAAACCGGGTTTTTCGCTGATTTGACGGTTTGTCCTCTTGTTGCACTGCGTCATGGATCGTCAAAACAGATTAAACAATGGGCAAATGGGAAAAATATAAGCAAAAACATGTCGTCGGCGCGCGGCAGTGCCGGCTTGCGGCGCATCGCCTAACCAGCTTAGATGGGCCGCATGTTGATCCCGTCGCACACTCTGCTTGCCCCCGACGAGATGGCCGAAGCCGACAGGCGGGCGGCTTTGTCGGGGCTCTCATCCTATGGCCTGATGGAGCAGGCCGGTCGTGCCGTCGCGGCCGAGGTGCTGCGCCATTTCCCGGTTCTTGAGCGCGCCGTGGTGCTTTGCGGCCCCGGCAATAACGGCGGCGACGGCTATGTCGCGGCGCGGGTGCTGGCAGAGAGCGGGGTGCCGGTGGCGCTGTTTTACCTGGGCGACCCCGACAGGCTGAAGGGGGACGCCGAGAGGGCGCACCGGAATTGCAAAATCAATGGCGCGCCGCTTTCCGCCTACCGGCCCGATGGTGGTAAGGCAGATGGCGATGTGGTGATCGACGCCCTGTTCGGGGCAGGCCTTGCCCGGCCGCTGGAGGGCGAGGTGAAGGCCCTGGTCGAGGCGGTGAATGAGGCGGAATGTCCGGTCGTCGCCGTCGATCTGCCGTCCGGCATTGACGGGCGAACGGGCAGGGTGATGGGGGCGGCGCTTCGCGCGCAGCACACGATCACCTTCATGGCGCGCAAGCCCGGCCATCTGCTGCTGCCCGGCCGCGACCTTTGCGGTCACGTCACCGTCACCGATATCGGCATTCCCGCACGGATCGTCGCTGCCTGTGCGGGGCGGCTGGCGGAGAACGGGCCGGCTGTCTGGCAGGCAAGCCTGCCGCGGCCCGAGACGGCGCAGCACAAATTCGTGCGCGGCCACCTGATGGTGTTTTCCGGCGGGCCGAGCGCGACCGGGGCGGGGCGGCTGTCGGCAGCCGCGGGCCTCCGGACCGGCGCCGGCCTCGTCACCATTGCCGCACCCGGCAACGCTCTTTCGGTTCTGGCGACCCAGCTGACGGCGGTGATGCTGAAGCGGATCGATGATCTCGATGGCCTGGAGGGCGTGCTGGAGGACAAGCGCCTGACGGCCTTCGTCCTCGGACCCGGCTTCGGCATCGGCGAAAGGGCGCGCGCCTTTGCCCTGGCGCTTTCAGGCCGGGCGCTGGTGCTCGATGCCGACGGCATCAGCAGTTTCAGCGAGGACCCGCAATCGCTGTTCGATGCCTTCCGGCAGGAGAGGGGAGAGGAGCAGGGGCAACGGGTGCTGACCCCGCACGAGGGGGAATTCGCCCGGCTTTTTGCCGACATCGCCGGCGATCGAAGCCTCGGCAAGGTGGAGAAGGCGCGGGCGGCGGCCAGCCGCGCCAATGCGGTGATCGTCTACAAGGGCGCCGACACGGTGATTGCCGCGCCGGACGGCCGCGCGCTGATCAACGCCAACGCCCCCCCCTGGCTCGCCACGGCCGGTTCCGGCGATGTGCTGGCCGGCATCATCGGCGCCCTGCTGGCGCAGAAAATGCCGGCCTTCGAGGCGGCGGCGGCCGGCGTCTGGCTGCACGGCGATGCCGGCGGCCGGCTCGGGGCAGGCCTTACGGCCGAGGATCTGGTCGGCGCGATCGGTCCGGCATTGGCCGGATTGCTCGCCGGCTGATGCGCCTCAGAGCAGGCGGCTTCGCCGCAGCAGGCCTTCGCCCTCCAGCAGCGGATAACCGATCGCCGCCAGCAGCGAATTGATCTCCTTCAGGTCGCGCATGGTGTCGATATGCAGCGAACTCGATTCAAAGCTCAGCTCGTTGCCGTCCCGCAGGCGCTGCAGATGCCGTTCCTCGCTGATCCGCACCAGGTTGCGCACCGCCTCCTTGCGGGTGGCGAGCTGGCGGGCATGTTCCACGTCGCGGTTGACTAGGAGGTTGAAGGCAAGCCGCGCATTGCTGGCGACTTCGCTGTGCAGCGCCGTCAGCTCGGCCCAGCCTTCCGGCGAGAACACCACCTTGCGCTCATGCTTCTTGCGCGCCCGGGTCAGCATGTTCTGCGCGATGATGTCGGCGGCCTGTTCCAGCTTGATCACGGTTCCCAGCAGGTCCTGCGAGCGGGTGGCCGCGGCCTCGTCCAGCGCATGTTCCGAGATCCGCGCGAGGTAGAACTTGATCTCCCGGTGATCGAGGTCGATCTGGTCGTCGAGGGCGGCGATGCGCCGGTCCAGCGATCCGTCATAGCGGTCGAAGAGGTCGAATATCGACACCAGCATGGTCTCGGTCTTCTGGCAGACGCCGAAGATTTCGCGCGTCGCGTTGGAGATCGCCTGGGGCGGCGTCTTAAGGTCGTCGGGGTTGAGCGCCGAAAGCCGCGGCACGGGCGGTGCATTGTCGTTGGCAGCCGGCACCAGGAGGCGCTGCATCCAGCCGGCGACCAGCCCGGCAAAGGGCAGGCCGAGCACGACGACCGCCGCGTTGATGGCGAGATGCACATAGACCACCGCATCGCCCGGATTGGAGGAGAACAGCAGCGGGTCGATCTGCAGCAACATCTGCAGGCCGAGCGCCAGGATCGCCATCAGGCCGCGGATGACGACATTGCCGGCCGGCACGACGCGTGCGGCACCCTCCGCATTCTTGGTCAGGATGGCGGCGATCACCGCCGCGCCGAAATTGATTCCCAGCACCAGTGGGATGATCAGCGCCGGCGGCAGCAGGTGGCGGTCGGCCAGGGACGCGACAAGCAGGATCGAGGCGACGCTGGAATGAAAGGCCCAGGCGAGTATCGCCGCGATGATGAAGGCGGATATCCAGTCCTGCGCGAGATAGTTGAAGACCATCGGCACGACCTCGCTCGACCGCAGCGGATCGGAGGCGCGTCCGATCAGTTCGAGCGACAGCAGCAGCAGCCCGAGGCCGAACAGGATGCGGCCGATCTGGCGCCAGTTGCGCTCCTCCGACATGCGAAAGGCGATGGTTCCGGCCAGCAGCAGCAGCGGCACCATCAGCGTCAGGTCGTAGCGCAGCACGCGCACGATGAAGGCCGAGCCGAAATCGGCACCCAGCAGAGTTGCCACCCCGATCGTCGAGCTGACATAGCCGCCGGCGACGAAGGAGGAAATGATCAGGCCGACCGCGGTCGCGCTTTGCAGCGCCACGGCAAAGCCGAAGCCGGCAAAGGCGGCGGTCATGCGGTTGGCGATCGCCTTTTTCAGCTTCTGGCGCAGGAAGCTGCCATAGGCGCGCTCGATGCCGGTTCGCACCATGCGCGTAGCCCACAGCAGAAGTGCGACGGCGCCCGCAAGATTGATGAAAACGACAATGCCCGACATGATCTGCTCCTTGGCGCCGCGGCCATGACGGATCGCGACGATGGCCATAGGCGCCGCCGCATCGGCGGGTTGCCGACGGGGCGCCGTGTGCACGCTTGAAATACCGCTGCAGCGACGATGTTGCACCGCGAAAGATGCGCGACGCTGGATTTACCGGCAGCGGGCCTACCCGCCGATCGGCAATCGCGCAGCATAGCGCCGGATCCGCAAAAAGCAAAAAACCGTCCTGCGCATTCCCCCGAGCCCCTCAGCGCTCAGCCGAGGGTCTTCTGCAAAGCCTGGGCGCCATTGGGCGCATTGACCTTGCCGCCATGAATGAAGAAGGCGAAGACATCGCGCGGCTTTACCTCAACCTTGCGGTCCGTGTCGATCAGGTCGAGATCGTCCGGAACGCCGCCGGCGGCATAGGTTTCGAAGCGCCTGGCCCAGGTCGCGATATCCTTCGTCGGATAGCAGGTCGGCGTGTCGTCGGAGCCCTTCTGCAGCCGGGCATAGACGAAATCGGAGGTGACATCGGCAAACATCGGATAGTCGGCATGGTCGGCGCAGACCGCCGCCACGTCATGCTTGCGCAGCATGGCGACGAATTCCGGCACCTTGAAGCTGTCATGCCGGGGCTCGACCACGTGGCGCAGCCTGATGCCGTCGATCTCGCGCGGCAACAGCGCAAGAAAGGCCTCGAAATCGTCGGGTTCGAATTTCTTCGTGCCCATGAACTGCCAGAGGATCGGACCGAGCCGGTCGCCGAGCTCGGCTATGCCTTGCGTGACGAATTTCTCGACCGATGGCGCCGCTTCGGCCAGAACCTTGCGATTGGTGCAATAGCGGCTGGCCTTCAGCGAAAAGACGAAGCCGTCGGGTACGTCCGAAGCCCATTTGGCGAAGGTCGCCGGTTTCTGGCTTGAATAATAGGTGCCGTTGACCTCGATCGCGGCCAGCTTGCCGGCGGCATATTCCAGCTGGCGCTTCTTCGCCAGCTTCTCCGGATAGAAACTCGTGTCCCACGGCTCGAAGGTCCAGCCGCCGATGCCTGCGCGGATTTTGCCGCTCTTCGTCATGCAAATACCTCCTCTTGAAAAAATCTAGGTCGCAACCGGTTTCACCATGTCGACGATGGTGAACTGCGGTCGTTTCGGATTGGCCCGCCGCCCGGTTTCGCGGTAGCCGAACCGCGTGTAGATGGCGATGTTCCGCTCCATCCGCGCATTGGTATAGAGCCGGATCTCTGCCTTGCCGAGCGCCTTCGCGCGCGCGTCGAGCCACTGCAACATGGCCCGGCCGACGCCACCGGACTGCCCGGCGGGCGCAACTGCGATGCTGAACAGTTCCAGATGCCTGTCATGCTCCTCGACGACCATCAGCCCCAGATCGGCCCCCGCGCGGGAAAAGACGAAGACCTCGCCGCGGCCGATGCGCGGCCCATAGTCCTCGTCGACCGGCACCGGCGGGTAACCCAGCACCGGCAGATAGATTGCGTAAGCCTCTGTCGTCGTCCGCCGCACCCAGTCGAGATCGCTCGCTTCGGCTTGCCGGACATCGAGGCGGGCGGACGCGGTCATCGCCGGACTACTCCGCCGCCTCGATCTTCTTCATCGGCCGCCGCTCCAGCAGCTCCTTCAGGAACTGGCCGGTATAGGAGGCCTCGGCATTGACCACGTCTTCCGGCGTGCCTTCGGCCACGATCGTGCCACCGCCATCGCCACCCTCGGGGCCGAAATCGATGATCCAGTCGGCCGTCTTGATGACCTCCAGATTGTGCTCGATGACGACAACCGAATTGCCCTGTTTTACCAGTTCCTGCAGCATCTCCAGCAGTTTGGAGACGTCGTGGAAATGCAGGCCGGTGGTCGGCTCGTCGAGGATATAGAGCGTGCGGCCGGTCGAGCGCTTGGACAGTTCCTTGGCGAGCTTGACGCGCTGCGCCTCGCCGCCCGACAGCGTGTTGGCCTGCTGGCCGACCTTGATATAGCCAAGCCCCACGTCGAACAGCGCCTGCAGCTTGTCGCGCACCGCCGGCACGGCCTGGAAGAATTCCACACCTTCCTCCACGGTCATGTCGAGCACGTCGGCGATCGACTTGCCCTTGAAGGCGACATCCAGCGTCTCGCGGTTGTAGCGCTTGCCGTGGCAGACGTCGCAGGTGACATAGACGTCCGGCAGGAAGTGCATCTCGATCTTGATCACGCCGTCGCCCTGGCAGGCCTCGCAGCGGCCGCCCTTGACGTTGAACGAGAAACGGCCCGGCTGGTAGCCGCGGGCCTTGGCTTCCGGCAGACCGGCAAACCAGTCGCGAATGGGCGTGAAGGCGCCGGTATAGGTGGCCGGGTTGGAGCGCGGCGTGCGCCCGATCGGCGACTGGTCGATGTCGATCACCTTGTCGATGAATTCGAAACCGTCGATCCTATCGTGATCGGCCGGATTTTCGCGCGCACCCATGATCCGGCGCGCCGCCGACTTGTAGAGCGTCTCGATCAGGAAGGTGGACTTGCCGCCGCCCGACACGCCGGTGACGGCGGTAAAGACGCCGAGCGGGATTTCCGCGGTGACGTTTTTCAGATTGTTGCCGCGCGCGCCGACGACCTTCAGCCGCTGGCCCTTTTTCGGCTTGCGGCGCTTGTCCGGCACGGCGACGCCCATCTCTCCGGTCAGGTATTTGCCGGTCAGCGACTTCGGATGGGCCATGATTTCGCGCGGCGTGCCCTGGGCCACCACATGGCCGCCGTGAATGCCGGCGGCAGGCCCGATATCGACGACATAGTCGGCATTGAGGATCGCGTCCTCGTCGTGCTCGACGACGATCACCGTATTGCCGATGTCGCGCAGATGCTTCAGCGTGTCGAGCAGGCGGGCATTGTCGCGCTGGTGCAGGCCGATCGACGGCTCGTCGAGCACGTAGAGCACGCCGGTCAGGCCCGAGCCGATCTGCGAGGCCAGCCGGATGCGCTGGCTTTCGCCGCCCGATAGCGTGCCGGAATTGCGCGACATCGAGAGATAATCAAGCCCGACATCGTTGAGGAAGCGCAGGCGCTCGCGGATCTCTTTAAGGATCCGCGTGGCGATCTCGTTCTGCTTGGCCGTCAGCTTCTCCGGCAGCGTCTCGAACCAGTGGCCGGCGACCTTGATCGACATTTCCGTCACCTGGCCGATATGCAGGCCGTCGATCTTGACGGCCAGCGCCTCGGGCTTCAGCCGGTAGCCGTTGCAGGCCGGGCAGGGGGCCGCCGACATATAGCGCTCGATCTCCTCGCGCGCCCAGGCACTGTCGGTCTCCTTCCAGCGGCGCTCCAGATTGGGCACGATGCCTTCGAAGGTCTTCGACGTCGTATAGGTCCTGGCACCATCGGCATAGTTGAATTCGATCTTCTCGTTGGTGCCGTGCAGGATCGCCTTCTTGCCCTTGTCCGACAGATCGGACCACTTGCTGGAGAGCTTGAAGCCGAAGGCCTTGCCGAGCCCCTCCAGCGTCTGGTTGTAATAGGGCGAGGACGACTTGGCCCAGGGTGCCACGGCACCGTCGTTGAGGCGGCGTTCGGTCTCGGGAATGATCAGGTTCTCGTCGATCTTCTGCTGGAAGCCGAGGCCGTCGCAGGTCGGGCAGGCGCCGAACGGATTGTTGAACGAGAACAGCCGCGGCTCGATTTCCGAAATGGTGAAGCCGGAGACGGGGCAGGCGAATTTTTCCGAGAACAGCACCCGCTCATGGGTCTCGTTCAGCGACTTGTTGGCCGACCCGCCGGCGGAGGTCTCTTCCGCCGGAAGCGGCTTGTCGGCGAATTCGGCGATCGCCAGACCGTCGGCCAGCACGTGCAGGCAGGTCTCCAGGCTGTCGGCCAGGCGGCTGCCGATATCCGGGCGCACGACCAGACGGTCGACGACCACGTCGATATCGTGCTTGTATTTCTTGTCGAGCGTCGGCACGTCGGCGATCTCGTAGAACTGGCCGTCGACCTTGACGCGCTGGAAGCCGCGCTTCATCAGGTCGGCCATTTCCTTCTTGTACTCGCCCTTTCGGCCGCGCACGATCGGCGCCAGGATATAGAGGCGCGTGCCCTCCTCGAAGGCGAGGATGCGGTCGACCATCTGGCTGATCGTCTGGCTCTCGATCGGCAGGCCGGTCGCCGGCGAATAGGGCACGCCGGCGCGGGCAAACAGCAGGCGCATATAGTCGTAGATTTCGGTGACCGTGCCGACCGTCGAGCGCGGATTGCGCGAGGTCGTCTTCTGCTCGATCGAGATTGCCGGCGACAGTCCGTCGATCTGGTCGACATCCGGCTTCTGCATCATTTCCAGGAACTGACGGGCATAGGCCGAGAGGCTTTCCACATAGCGCCGCTGCCCTTCGGCATAGATCGTGTCGAAGGCCAGCGACGACTTGCCCGAGCCGGACAGCCCGGTCATCACGATCAGACTGTCGCGCGGCAGTTCCAGGTCGACGCCCTTGAGATTGTGCTCGCGTGCACCGCGAATGGAGATCGTCTTCAGTTCACTCATCACATTGCCTGTCTGGGGGAGAAACGCTACTTATGTAGGGACCAACATGCGTCTGTCGAGACATTAGCCGAAAACCTCTGGAAAAGGCGATTCGGTTTGACTTCACTATAGACAGATTGTAGAACAAAAAAAGAACATTATTCTTTGTGGATTGTCTGCCGGCGCGCCCCAATTAGCGCATGCGATGCTCTATTGTGGCAGCAGAGTGTAGATAAGAGGCCGCGGTGGCAAGCGGCAGTGAGGTAAATGCAATGGCTGGCAGCGTGAACAAGGTTATTCTCATCGGCAATGTCGGCGCCGATCCCGAAATTCGCCGCACGCAGGACGGTCGTCCGATCGGCAATATACGGCTGGCGACCTCGGAAACCTGGCGCGACCGCAACAGCGGCGAGCGCCGCGAAAAGACCGAATGGCACACGATCGTGGTGTTCAACGAGGGCCTCTGCAAGGTCGTCGAACAGTATGTGAAGAAGGGCGCCAAGCTCTATATCGAAGGCGCATTGCAGACCCGCAAATGGCAGGACCAGAGCGGCAATGACCGTTACTCGACGGAAATCGTGCTGCAGGGCTTCAACTCGACGCTGACCATGCTCGACGGTCGCGGCGAGGGCGGTGGCGCCGGTCGCGGTGGCGACTTCGGCGGCAGCAGTGATTTCGGTGGCGGCGGCGGTGGCTACGATGATTACGGCAATGGCGGCGGTGGCGGCGGTGCACGAGGCGGAGCGTCCGGCGGTCGCAGCCAGGGTGGCAATGCGCCGGCCGCCGGCAACTTTTCGCGCGATCTCGACGACGACATTCCGTTTTGATCTGATATCCCGCTTCGGCCGAGGGTCTTTCGGCCAGGCGAGGCGCGGATACGGGTGTCTGCTGATCGGCGTGCCGCAAGGCGCATTCCGAACGGCTAGAGGGACATGTGTCCGCTGGACGACGTGATAGAAATGCCGGGTCATCCGGCGATCACGACAGGTGCGGGTTCTCCGCACCTGTTGCCATGTGGATCGGGTCCCTTGCCGCGCATCTCGCGATGTCGGCCTGCCGCGGTACCCCGGGAAGAAAGCGTCAAAGCATGGTCTTCATTCTCTCTGTCGTCGCGATCTGGACGGTGGCGGCGATCACGCCGGGTCCGAACTTCTTCCTCACCGTCAGGACGGTGCTGGAAAGCGGCCGCAGTGCCGGTATGGCGAGCGCCGCCGGCACCGTGGTCGGCACCATCTGCTGGGGTATTGCCGGCTGGTTCGGCGTGTCCGCCGTCTTTGCCGTCGCGCCCTATGCCTATGTCTTTCTGAAGCTTCTGGGCGGCACCTATCTGATCTGGCTCGGCCTGCGGGTGCTGGTCCGGCTGCGCCGCGGCGAGACGGCCGACGCGGGGACGGTCGAGCGTCCACGCCCGGATTTCAGGCGCAATTTCCTGCTCGGCCTTGCCACCAATCTCGCCAATCCGAAGACGGCGCTCTTCGTCGCCTCGCTGTTCATGGCGACCCTGCCGCGCAATCCCGACTGGCTGCATGGCGCCAGTGCCGTCGCCATCATGGCGGTGGTGTCCACCCTCTGGTACACCGTGGTGCTGAGCGCGCTGTCGCATCCGAAGGTGCTGGCGGGCTATCGCCGCGGCCGCAAATGGGTGGATGCGGCAGCCGGTGCGATTTTCGTCGGCTTTGGCCTGCGGCTGCTCGCCTCGGCGCGCTGAGCTTGCGCATGTCTGCCGAACCCGGGTCCGGTTTCCGGAAGGGACGGGCGCCGAAACCGGGCTTTGAGGCAGTCGAGCGGGCCGGAAGGATCCCGACAGGCTCGAGGCCCGTGATCCGAATGCAATCAGGGAGTTTCAATCTTGAGTGACGTTGACAACCGTCCATCGACCTGGCGGGTCGTGCTTGCCGCAATCTTCGATTTCCTGACGATCTTCATCCTGGGCGGATGGCTGATCGCCGCACTGACCGGAGGCCTGACCGGGCACGGTTTCGCCCTGAACGGCTGGCCGGCCCTGCTGCTGTTCGTCCTGATCATCGCCTATTTCGTCGTCGGCAACCGTATCGGCGGCACGCTCTGGAAGCGCATCCTCAGGGCCCGTTAAGGAGTTGGCCACGGCACGCGTCCAGACGGGGCGAGGCGTCTGGACGCCGCCTCAGCCTTCGCGGGCAGCGTCGGCAAGCACCGCATTCAACACATCCGCCTGGCGGACCATGCCGGAGAGCTTGCCGTTCGCGCGCGTCACGGGCAGGGCGTTGAAGCCGGTTTCGGCAAACAGGGCCGCCGCCGCCGAGATCGGCATGTCGATGCCAAGCGACGGCACCGTCGCGCTCATCACGTCCTTGACCGTGCCGTTCGGTGCGGAGGCGCCGTCCTGGATCAGCCGCAGGCGCTGGCGGATGCCGATCTCGGGCTTGCCCCGGCTCCAGTCGGCGCGGTTCAGCAAGTCTCCCTCGGTGACGATGCCGATCACTTCCGCCCGGTCATTGGTGACGGGCAGGGTGCCGAAAACCTCTGAGGCCAGCAGGCCATGCAGGGCCCGCAGCGGCATGTCGGGCGCGACCGCCGGTATGCCGCGGAGCATCAGGTCGCCACAGCGCGTGGCGCTGCTGCGGCGGGCAAAGGCGTGCAGTTCGGTGCGCCTGAGAATGGTCTCGAGATCGTCGCGGTCGATGTCGAGCACCCGGTCATAGTCCTTCAGCACCGCATCCAGATCGTCTGCGTGGAAGCCGCGCCCAACGGGGCTTGCAGCTGTCCCCGCCGTCTGGTCGGGCGTGACGGGCCGCGGCCGGTGCGGGTAGGTCCGGCCGACCAGTCTGTTATAGGCAAGGGCGGCCAGAAGCAGGCAGAGCGAATTGCCGGCGACCGGCCACAGGACGAAGCCATAGCCGAGGGCGTGCAGACCCGGACCACCGAGCACGGCCGTGAGCGCGATGGCGCCGCTCGGCGGGTGCAGGCAGCGTAACAGCATCATCAGGTAGATGGCCGCCCCGACGGCGACGGCACCGGCAACATAGACATTGGGGATCAGCATGACCGCGGTCATGCCGACCGCGGCGGCCAGCATGTTGCCGCCGATGATCGACCAGGGCTGCGCCAGCGGGCTGGACGGCACGGCAAACAGCAGCACGGCGGAGGCACCCATCGGCGCGACGAGCGTCGGCAGCGACGGATCGATCGCGGCACTGAGGCTGCCGAGAAGCCCGGTCAGCAGAATGCCGACACCGGCGCCAAGACCGGAGCGTAGCCGCTCACGGCCGCTGACGGCCGCCATGTCGGGCAGGAAGCGGATCAGGAGGGGATGCATGGCATTGCGCAATGACGCGGTGTCCTGGCGATCGACCGGCGCTCCATCAGCCCGGGAACGCCGATTTGACGCCGTCGACGACGAACTGGACCGAAAGGGCCGCCAGCAGCACGCCCAGAAGGCGGGTCAGCAAGGCGCGGCCGGTGACGCCGAGAAAGCGGTTCAGCCGGTTGGAGAGGATCAGCGCGATGAAGACGATACCGATCGAGACGGCAATCACGGCGATCAGCGAGATCTTGCCGAAGATCGAATCCATCTGCCCGCCGAGCAGCACGGTGGCGGAAATGGCACCGGGCCCGGCAATCAGCGGGATCGCCAGCGGGAAGACCGCCATATTGTCGATGTGATCCTTGGTGATCGCGTCCTCGGTAGTCTTTTCCTTCCGCTCGTGGCGCTTTTCGAAGATCATCTCGAAGGCGATGGTAAACAGCATCAGACCACCGGCAATGCGGAACGCGCCCATGGATATGCCGAGCGCGCCGAGGATGCCGGCGCCGAACAGGGCGAAGGCGGCGAGAATGGCAAACGAGATCAGCGAGCCGCGCACCGCAAGCTCGCGTCGTTGCGTCGACGTCATGCCCTGGGTCAGGCCGATGAACAGCGGCGCCAGACCCGGCGGGTCGAGCGTCACCAGAAGTGTCGTGAAGGCGCTGACGAGCGTGACTGAAAGTTCCATGATCCGTCCCGATTTTGCGGCGAACCATAATTGGCGCGCTCTCCGGCGGCAAGGCCGTCGGCGGCGATTGCCTCAAAGCGCGCGCGGGTATGGGCAAGGGTTCAAAAGCCTGTTTACAACGGGGCCGGAAAATTGGCGTGGCCGGAACCTTTCCGCTATAAACTTTTCAGTGATTCTGGAAAGAGATCGTGACAAGTTTTGACTGAGCAAAGCACTCCCGGCGGCGGAAGCTTCCCGTCCGACATTCAGCCGATTTCCATCATGGAGGAAATGCAGCGGTCGTATCTCGATTACGCGATGAGCGTTATCGTCAGCCGCGCCCTTCCCGATGTCCGCGACGGCCTCAAGCCCGTGCATCGCCGAATCCTATTCGGCATGTCGGAGCTGGGCATCGACTGGAACAAGAAATACGTCAAATGCGCACGCGTCACCGGTGACGTGATGGGTAAATACCACCCGCACGGCAATTCGGCGATCTACGACGCGCTGGCCCGCATGGCGCAGCCGTGGTCACTTCGGCTGCCGCTGATCGATGGACAGGGCAATTTCGGTTCCGTCGATGGCGATCCGCCGGCTGCCGAGCGCTACACCGAGTGCCGCCTGCAGAAGGCCGCGCACTCGCTGCTGGACGATCTCGACAAGGACACCGTCGATTTCCGCGAAAACTATGACGGGACGCTGTCCGAGCCGGTCGTCGTGCCGGCCAAGTTCCCCAACCTTCTGGTCAACGGCGCCGGCGGCATCGCGGTCGGCATGGCCACGAATATCCCGCCGCACAATCTGGGCGAAGTGATCGACGGTTGCATTGCGCTGATCGACAAGCCGGAGATCGAGCTTGCGGAACTGATGGAGATCATCCCCGGCCCGGATTTTCCGACCGGTGCGATGATCCTCGGCCGCTCGGGCATCCGCTCGGCCTACGAGACCGGCCGCGGCTCGGTGGTTATGCGTGGCGTGGCCCGTGTCGAGCCGATGCGCGGCGACCGCGAGCAGATCATCATCACCGAGATCCCGTATCAGGTGAACAAGGCGACGATGATCGAGAAGATGGCCGAACTGGTGCGCGAGAAGCGCATCGAGGGCATCTCGGACCTGCGCGACGAATCCGACCGCGAAGGCTACCGCGTCGTCATCGAACTGAAGCGCGACGCCAATGCCGACGTCATCCTGAACCAGCTCTACCGCTATACACCGCTGCAGACCTCGTTCGGCTGCAACATGGTGGCGCTGAATGGCGGCAAGCCGGAACAGCTGCAGCTGCTCGACATGCTCAGGGCCTTCGTCTCGTTCCGCGAGGACGTGGTCAGCCGCCGCACCAAGTTCCTGCTGCGCAAGGCACGCGACCGGGCCCATGTGCTGGTCGGCCTGGCGATCGCGGTCGCCAATCTTGATGAGGTCATCAAGCTCATTCGCCATGCGCCGGATCCGGCCACCGCCCGCGAACAGCTGATGGAACGCCGCTGGCCGGCACACGACGTCGAAGCGCTGATCCGGCTGATCGACGATCCGCGTCACAAGATCAACGAGGACAACACCTACAATCTTTCCGAGGAACAGGCGCGCGCCATCCTCGAACTGCGTCTTGCCCGCCTGACGGCCCTTGGCCGCGACGAAATCGACGAGGAACTGAACAAGATCGGGGCAGAGATTTCCGACTATCTCGACATCCTGTCTTCGCGCCTGCGCATCCAGCAGATCGTCAAGGACGAGATGTCGGCCGTGCGCGATGAATTCGGCACGCCGCGCCGCACCCAGATCATCGAGGGCGGTCCGGACATGGACGACGAGGATCTGATCGCGCGCGAAGAGATGGTCGTCACCGTCAGCCATGCCGGCTACATCAAGCGTGTGCCGCTCGCCACCTATCGGGCCCAGCGTCGCGGCGGCAAGGGCCGTTCCGGCATGGCGATGAAGGACGAGGATTTCGCAACCCGCCTGTTCGTTGCCAATACCCATACGCCGGTGCTGTTCTTCTCCTCGCGCGGTATCGTCTACAAGGAAAAGGTCTGGCGCCTGCCGATCGGCACGCCGACCTCGCGCGGCAAGGCGCTGATCAACATGCTGCCACTCGAAGCCGGCGAGCGGATCACCTCGATCATGCCGCTGCCCGAGGACGAGGACAGTTGGGCAACGCTCGACGTGATGTTCACCACAACCCGGGGAACGGTGCGCCGCAACAAGCTGTCCGACTTTGTCCAGGTCAACCGCAACGGCAAGATCGCGATGAAGCTCGATGACGAGGGTGACGCCATCCTCAATGTCGAGACCTGCACCGAGCATGACGACGTGCTGCTGACCACCGCGCTCGGCCAGGCGATCCGCTTCTCGGTCGACGATGTCCGCGTGTTTGCCGGCCGCAACTCGATCGGGGTGCGTGGTGTCTCGATGGCAGACGGCGATCGGATCATCTCGATGACCATCCTCGCCCATGTCGACGCCGAGCCGTGGGAACGGGCCGCCTATCTCAAGCGCGCTGCTGCCGACCGTCGTGCGGCCGGCGCCGACGAGGACGAGATCGCGCTGGTCGGTGAAGAGGTGGTCGAGGAAGGCCAGCTGAGTGACGAGCGCTATGAGGAGCTGAAGGCGCGCGAACAGTTCGTGCTGACGGTCTCCGAAAAGGGCTATGGCAAGCGGTCGTCCTCCTATGACTTCCGCACCTCCGGTCGCGGTGGCAAGGGTATCCGTGCCACCGACACCTCGAAGACGAGCGAGATCGGCGAACTGGTTGCCGCGTTCCCGGTCGAGGAGAAGCACCAGATCATGCTGGTGTCCAATGCCGGACAGCTGATCCGCGTACCGGTCGACGGCATCCGCTTCGCCAGCCGCGCGACCAAGGGCGTGACGATCTTCTCCACCGCCAAGGACGAGAAGGTGGTCTCCGTCGAACGCGTCAGCGAGCCGGAGGAAGAGGCCGAAGTGCTGGAAGGCGAGGGGGCCGAGGGCGTCGATGCCGCAACGGACGCGGGTAGTGCCGCCGACCTGCCGACATCGAGCAGCGAAACCCCTGCCGACGGTGGTCCAGCCGAGGGCGCCGGCGAGGCGCCGACCGAAGAGTGATCGGGCGGCGGGTTAACGCCCGCCGCATGTTCCTCGCGGATCCTTGCCCATCCGGGGCTGTTCATCGTAGCACGGCCCCAAATGATCGCACGAAAAACGCCGCCTTGCGTGATGCAAAGGGCGGCGTTTTTCGTTGGGGATGTCTTCGGATCGATAGGATATCGCGGGGCCGGAGGCTACGGTGACCGGGGCTTCTCAAGTAAAAGACGCAAAAACCTGACTATCTACTTCTAACGGCTGGTTTGCCTCAGAAAAGCTCGCGGCGATGGGCCATCGACTTGATGTCCTCGTTTTCGCGCTGCATCAACGAAACGCTGGAGGCGACGGTCAGGACGAACATGCCGCTGATCAGCGCTGCAAGAATGGTCAGAATTGCAAACATACTCGGGAGTCTCCCGTAAAGTGGCGGTTTAAGCTAAGCCGCTCAGTGTCCAAAGCTGTGGTAGCGAGCGCTGATCGGCGGTCCGTAGAAGGTCGCCTGATCCTCGTTTTCCATGTAGAAGCCGACGGAGGTTGCCAGCATCGCGGTCATGGTCATCATCCAAAGCAAGTTGATCACGGTTACCTTGTTGAGCATTGTATTCACCTCTTAGAAATCCCTCTCTCGACCCATTTAATCGCTGGGGCAACATTTTGTTCCCTATGGAGCGAAAAAGGTGGAAAAAAGGCCGAAAAATCGGCAAGCGATTCTTTCTGTTGAAAAAAAACGGCAGTCAGAGCCGGGACTGATCGAGACAATCGGTTATGGCATGAGCCAGTCTTTCCAAGACGAGGGACGCAACGGCAGCGGCTATAGCAAGAACAGCGAGCATGGCAATTCTCTTTTTGGGGTTATCCGGCGTCTCTTACCGATCGCTGCCATTATGGTGAACGGCGATGACGAGAGGCTGAACCCTTTGTTCATCTGGCGTTCATCCTGATGGCCCGAAGCTCGGGTCTCGAAAGCCGCTTGCGGTCGGCTGCGGTCCATGACAAAAGGCGTGAAACATTAATCGGCTGACCATGACGACTGCATTTTATCCGGGCTCTTTCGATCCGTTGACGAACGGCCACCTGGACGTGCTGCTCCAGGCCCTGAATGTCGCCGACAGGCTGATCGTCGGTATCGGCACCCATCCGGGCAAGGCGCCGCTGTTCTCCTACGCGGAGAGGGCCGAGCTCATTCGTCGGTCTCTGGCGGCGGCACTGCCGGAACGCGGCGGCGATATTGCGGTCGTTGCCTTCGACGGTCTGGCGGTGGATGCCGCGCGGGAGGCGGGCGCGAGGCTTCTGGTCCGCGGCCTGCGCGATGGCTCCGATCTTGACTACGAGATGCAGATGGCCGGCATGAACCAGCAACTGGCGCCGGACATCCAGACCATCTTTCTGCCGGCGGGCACGGCCTCGCGGCCCATTACCGCCACATTGGTCCGGCAGATCGCCTCCATGGGAGGCGATGTGCGGGCATTCGTCCCGACCGTCGTTTTGGACGCCTTGAAAACCAAGCTCGAACAATGAGCTCTGTTTTAAAACTGGGAGCACCCATGAAACTCATCGCTCTTGCCTTTGCCGGCCTGCTCGGTCTGGCCAGCCTGTCGACACAGGCTGTCGCCGCCGAAGACGACTACCTCACCATCCAGCTGAAGGACGGCCCCGTCGTCGTCCAGCTTCTGCCGGACGTGGCGCCGAAGACGGTTGCCCGCGTCAAGGATCTTGCCAAGAAGGGCGAATACGACAATGTCGCCTTTCACCGCGTCATCGAGGGCTTCATGGCCCAGACCGGTGACGTCGAATTCGGCGACATGAAGGACGGCTATGACGCCCAGCGCGCCGGCACCGGCGGTTCCGACCAGCCCGATCTGCCCGCCGAGTTCTCCAGCGTTCCCTTCGAGCGCGGCACGCTCGGTATGGCGCGCGCCCAGGATCCGAACTCCGGCAATTCGCAGTTCTTCATCATGTTTGCCGATGGCAGCTTCCTGAACGGGCAGTATACCGTGTTCGGCAAGGTCATTTCCGGCATGGAATACGTCGACAAGATCAAGCGCGGCGAAGGCGGCAATGGCGAGGTCAACGACCCCGACCGGATGATCAAGGTCACCGTCGGCCGCAAGTAACAATAGACACGCTTTTATAGAGAGTGGGGCAAACGGGGGCGTTTGGCCCGAGAAGAAGGAGAAACACCCATGGCCGAGATCAAGGATCCGGAAAACACCATCCTGATGGAAACCACCAAGGGCAATGTCGTCATCCAGCTGTTGCCGGAAGTCGCGCCCGAGCACGTGGCCCGCATCAAGGAACTGACCCGCGAAGGCGCCTATGACGGCGTCGTCTTCCACCGCGTGATCCCCGACTTCATGGCCCAGACGGGCGACGTCAAGTTCGGCAAGAAGGGTGGCGACAGCTTCAACCCGGGTCGTGCCGGCATGGGCGGCTCCGACAAGCCGGACCTGAAGGCTGAATTTTCGGCAACGTCGCATATTCGCGGCACCTGCTCGATGGCCCGCTCGCAGAGCCCGAACTCGGCCAATTCGCAGTTCTTCATCTGCTTTACCGATGCGCCCTGGCTGAACAAGCAGTATTCGGTCTGGGGCCAGGTCGCCGAAGGCATGGACGTTATCGACCAGATCAAGAAGGGTGAGCCGGTCACCGATCCCGACTCGATCGTCTCGATGAAGGTTGCCGCCGACGCCTAAGCCGGTTATTGGACGAGCCCGCCCGGTGTCTTGAAGGACGCGGGGCGGGCTTTTTTGTTTTCTGATGGATCTCCATGCGCGTCGACCTCTTCGATTTCGACCTTCCCGAGGACAGCATTGCGCTGCGACCCGCAAGCCCGCGCGATCATGCGCGGTTGCTCGTCGTCAGGCCGGACGGTGAGCCGCAGCTGGAAGACCGGCAGGTTTTCGACCTTGTCGACTTCCTGCAGCCGGGCGACGCGCTGGTGTTCAACGACACGCGGGTGATCCCCGCGCAGCTCGAGGGCGTGCGCCTGCGCGACGGAGCAGAACGGACCGCCGTTTCCGCCACGCTCCACATGCGCACTGCCGCCGATCGCTGGAAGGCGTTCGCAAGGCCCGGCAAGCGGATCAAGGCGGGGGACCGGATCGCGTTCGGCGAGGCCAATGGCGCATGCCTCGACGGCGCGCTGATGGCGACAGTCGCAGAAAAGGGCGAGGCGGGCGAGATCGATCTTGCCTTCGACCTTTCCGGCCCGGAGCTCGACCGGGCGATCGCCATCGTCGGCCACATCCCGCTGCCTCCTTATATTGCCGCCAAGCGACCGGAAGACGCGCAGGATCGGGCCGACTACCAGACGATCTACGCGCGGCAGGAGGGGGCTGTCGCCGCGCCGACGGCCGGCCTGCACTTCACCCCCGACCTGTTTGAAAAACTCGACGCCGCCGGCATCGAGCGCCATTTCGTCACGCTTCATGTGGGCGCCGGCACCTTTCTGCCGGTCAAGGCCGACGACACCGACGATCACAAGATGCATCTGGAAATCGGCCATGTGACGCCCGAGAACGCCGAGCGGCTGAATACGGTGAAGGCGCGGGGCGGCCGCATTGTCTGCGTCGGCACCACCTCGCTCAGGCTGATCGAAAGTGCGGCCGACGACGACGGCACGATCCGGCCCTTTGCCGGCCCGACCGGCATCTTCATCACGCCCGGCTACCGCTTCAAGGCGGTGGATCTGCTGATGACCAATTTCCACCTGCCGAAGTCGACGCTGATGATGCTCGTCTCGGCCTTTGCCGGCCTGGAGACGATGCGCACCGCCTATGCCCATGCGATCGCCACCGGCTACCGTTTCTATTCCTACGGCGATTCCAGCCTGCTTTTCCGGAAAGCGTGAGATGCACGAGAACTTCCAGTTCACCCTGAAAGCCACTTCCGGAAAGGCCCGGCTCGGCGAAGTGTCCATGCCGCGCGGCACTATCCGCACGCCGGCCTTCATGCCGGTCGGCACGGTGGGCACGGTCAAGGCGATGTATCTCGACCAGGTGCGCGAGCTGGGCGCCGACATCATTCTCGGCAACACCTACCACCTGATGCTGCGCCCCGGCGCCGAGCGCGTCGCCCGTCTCGGCGGCCTGCACGAGCTGATCCGCTGGCCGCATCCGATCTTGACCGACAGTGGCGGCTTCCAGGTCATGTCGCTGTCGGGGCTTCGCAAGCTCGACGAGCAGGGCGTGACCTTCAAGAGCCATATCGACGGCTCGACCCATCACATGTCGCCGGAGCGCTCGATCGAGATCCAGGGCCTGCTCGGCTCCGACATCCAGATGCAGCTCGACGAATGCGTCGCCCTGCCGTCGGAGCGCAAGGAGATTGAGCGAGCCATGGAGATGTCGCTGCGCTGGGCCGAGCGCTGCCGCGTCGCCTTCGGCGAACAGCCGGGCAAGGCGATGTTCGGCATCGTCCAGGGCGGCGATCAGCCGGACCTGCGCATCCGCTCGGCGGAAGGCCTGACCCAGCTCGACCTCAAGGGCTATGCCGTCGGCGGGCTGGCTGTCGGCGAACCGCAGCATGTCATGTTGGAAATGCTCGACGTCACGCTGCCGGCGCTACCCACCGGAAAGCCGCGCTATCTGATGGGCGTCGGGACACCGGACGATATCCTGAAATCGGTCGCCTGCGGCATCGACATGTTCGACTGCGTGATGCCGACCCGTTCGGGCCGTCACGGTCTGGCGTTCACCCGCCGCGGCAAGGTCAATATCCGCAATGCCCGCCACGCCGAGGACATGCGTCCGCTCGACGCGCAGTCGAACTGCCCGGCAAGCCGCGATTATTCCCGCGCCTATCTGCACCATCTCGTGCGCGCCAACGAGGCGCTTGGCGGCATGCTGCTCTCCTGGCACAATCTGGCCTATTACCAGGAACTGATGCAGGGCATCCGCAAGGCGCTGGAGGAAGGCCGGTTCGAGGACTTCATGGCCGAGACCCAGGAGATGTGGGCACGCGGCGACATCGATCCGCTATAAGCGGACAACAGTTTGCCGGGCAGGGCAGGGATGAGCGACAGCGACGACGACACTGCGCGGACCGATACCGCCGATGACGGGACGCCCGGCGCCGAGGTGCCCGATGCGCCGGCCGGTCCGACACCACGCATGCTTGCCTGGGCGCGCAATTCGGCCGCCTGGCGCATTTCGCGCAAGATGATGACCGAGCGTGAACTGTCGGACGCGGTGTCGCGCAAGGCGCGGCAGAAATTCGAGGACATACCGGAAGAGCATGTGGCGCTGCTCGCCTGCGCCGCCGTCGATTTCGGCCGGATGGCCGGTGCCATCGACGATGCCAACTATGCCGAGGTCAAGACTCGCTCGCTGACCGGCAGCGGCCGTTCCAGGCGCATGATCGCCCGCAAGCTCGCCGAAAAGGGTGTCGGGCAGGAATTGATCGCCGAGACGCTTGTCGACGCCGACGACACGGATGCCGCGATCATCTTCGCCCGCAAGCGTGCCTTCGGACCGTTTCGCAAGGTCGAGCCCGACCAAAAGCGCATGACCAAGGAACTGTCGGCCTTTGCCCGTAACGGCTTCTCGCTGGCGCTCGCCCGGCATGTGCTGGAGATGGACCGCGACGAGGCGGAGGAACAACTGCTCGGCCGCCACAGGCTGCTGTGATCGCGCTTGTCTGATCTCCGGCTCTATTGCGGGGTCTGCGGAACGCCATCGGCAAGCGCGTAATAGTCGCCCTTGTCGGCGACGAAGATGTGGAGCGCGAGCGTGGTGCCGGTCGGGGCATCGAAGGCGCCCATCGCCACCGAGATCCAGTCGCGGGCCGGGTCGAACAACAGATGCGCGCCGCAGGTGGTGCAGAAACCGCGCCGGACCTTGCCCGACGATTGGTACCAGGTGAGATTGTCTTGGCCCTCGATCGTCAGAGAAACCTTCGCGACTTCGGTGGCGGCATCATAATGGCCGGTAAGCTTGCGACACCGGGTGCAGTGGCAGGCGACGGGATCCTTGAAATCACCTTCGACCTCGAAGCGGACGGCGCCACAGAGACAGGATCCTTTCGGCATGCGCATCTCCGTGACATATCCGCAGGGGGGCTAACCCTTGAGGCAGGATGGGAAACCGCCACCTTACATGGCAGCGCTGGCCTTGGCGCGATTATAGTTCGCTGCTTCGGCCGCCTGGCGCTCGCCGGCCGCAGCTTGGGCGAGACCCCCATCCTTGAATTCCAGCGCATCCATCAGCGCGCGCAGGATTTCGTTTCGCAGCCGGCAGGCGCTGCGGGCCGTCAATTGCTTGTCCATCCACTGGCCGGCATGAACCAGATTCATGCCTTCCTTGAGGACGATTTGCTCTGCCCGGGACAGGGCCCAGATCTCCAGTTCGTCTGGCTGCATCGGCGTTAAATCCATCGTGTTGCCATAATGGAGCTTAAGTCGATTCGATGAGCCGTTCCACAAGTTTTAAGTAGCACAGTACATATTAGTGCGTGGTTCGCAGATCTGGTCCGACATTCGCCATGATGGCGCCGGGCTTCTGCCTTGAGCCCGGCAAAGACTTGCCGAAAGCGTGGCCAATTCTGGGCGGGCGTGTCGGCGGCGCTGCAGTTACGCCGATAGGTTGCCGGTGCGGCCCACTTGGATATACCTGCCGGGACCGGCGAAAAGACTGTCAGATGCCGTTGCTGACGCGGTCGCGCAGCATGCGCACGCCATTGATCGCGAAGACTCCGTCCGGCTGGCGCTCCAACTCGTAAAGGGCTGCCCATTGCCGGCCGTCGTGATCGGCGATGAGAACCACCTGGAAGCCGTGCTTCTCGTCCGGATCGAGCTCGCCTTCGCCGAAAGCGTAAGAGCCGGGGCTGTAGACCGCTTCATAGGTCCGGCGGACCATCTCGCCGAACAGCTGGGGCTCGCGAAACAGCTTCTTGATCGCCGGCGAGGCATAGGAGAAGGCGGCATCGGTATCCTTGTTGATGAAGGCGGTGAGCTGGCCGCTGATCACCGCGCGCATCTCGGTCATCGCGTCGGCGGCTTTTGCGGGGAGGGAGAAGAGGAGGGCACACAGCGTGGCACTGAGGGCGAGCGGGGTGAAAAGTCGGTATCCGGGCATTCGCAACACCTCGTGGATTAGTTTCACCTTATGTATGATAGGGGCAATTGGAGAAAATGGAAGAGTACGCCGCTGAATTTGGCCCGGCCTGCTGATGCCAGGTCCACGACAGACGAGCGAAAAGGGCTTTAAGTGCCCGACCCGGCGCTAGACGGGCTGCAAGCCGCCGATCAGCGTTGGCACCTGTTCCGATACTGTCGGATGGATCGGCACCGCCCATTTGAGCGCATGATGGGAGGTCTTCGCATTCATCGCGTCGAGGATGCCGTGGATCGCCTCGTCGCCGCCGGTTCCGAGGATCGCGGCCCCGAGGATCTGTCCGCTCGAAGCATCGGCAACGAGCTTCATGAAGCCTTGCGTCTCATCCTTCTCGACCGCCCGGCCGACGGCGCTCATCGGCCTGACCGAGACCAGCAGGGGGCGTCCGCTGGCGCGCGCCGCGCGCTCGCTCATGCCGACCCGCCCGAGTGGCGGATCGATATAGAGCGCATAGCCGAGGATCCGGTCGCTGACCTTGCGGTCCTCGCCGTCGAGCAGGTTGGCCGCGGCAATCTCGAAGTCGTTGTAGGAGGTATGGGTAAAGGCGCCGCGCCCGTTGCAGTCGCCGAGCGCCCACAGGCCCTTCACATTGGTCTGCAGCCGGTCGTCGACGGTAATGTAGCCGCGGGCGTCGCACGTGACGCCGGCGGCCTCGAGCTCGAGGTCGTCGGTATTGGGTGTCCGTCCGGTGGCGACCAGCACATGGCTTGCATAGAGCGTCTCGCCACCGGCCACGATCTCGATATCCGCGCCATCGGTGGCAAACCGCAGATCGCCAGTTCCGGTGCGGATATCGATGCCCTCGGCCGACAGGATGCCGGCAATGGCATCGGATATGTCGGCATCCTCGCGGGACGCGATCCGCTCGCCGCGCTCGATGACGGTCACCTGAGCGCCGAAGCGACGATACATCTGGGCGAATTCCAGCCCGATATAGCTGCCGCCGACAATCACCAGATGGCGGGGCAGGGTATCGAGCTGCAGGATTGAGGTGCTGGTGAGATAGGGTATGTCCGCAAGCCCCGGATAATCCGGGATCGTCGGCCGTGCCCCCACATTGATGTAGATCTGCGGCGCCTGCAGCCTCTCGCCGTTGACGATGACCGTGCGGGCATCCTCAAACCGCGCCTGGCCGCGCAGCAGCGTGAGGTTATCGATACCGCCGAGCCAGTCTTCCAGCCCCTGGCGGGCATTGTGCGTCACGCTTGCCGCGCGATCGCGCACCTTCGCCATATCGACGCTGGACGCACCTTGCGTCACGATCCCGAATTCGGCGGCGCGCTGCACCATCCGCGCGGCATGGGCGCTGGCGACCAGCGTCTTGGTCGGCATGCAGCCGGCATTGACGCAGGTTCCGCCCAGGAACTTTCGCTCGACCAGGGCAACCTTGCGCCCGGCCTCAGCCAAGCGGGCGGCAAGAAACGGACCGGCCTGGCCGGCACCGATGACGATGGCGTCGAAGCTCCGCATCAGACCGCCACGACGATGATCAGTGCGCCGGCGATCGCCACGAGATCCTCGATCAGGGCCGCCGGCCGGTCACTGCCGAAAGCGGCCGCGAGCCTGCCCCGGACGGCCGCGCCGCCCAGGGTGCCGATGACCGCGCCGATGATGCCGGCCAGCAGGCCGCCGATCAGCGCACCGCCCGAAGCTCCGAGGGTGGCGCCGCAGAGCGCGCCCGAGACGATGCGCGCGCCGAACTGCACCGGCACCTTGCGCGACGGCGTCGACGGCAACTGGTCGGTGACGAGTTCGACGATCGCCAGCACGGTGAAGATCCACGGGGTCCAGCGATAGCCCATGAAGGCGAGGGCGGAGCCCGAGATATCAAACCAGCCGAGATAGGCAGCCCAGGATACCGCCGCCGGCGCGGTCATGGCTCTGAGCCCGGCGATGATCCCGATCAGCAATGCAAGAGCATAAAGCATCGCGATAACCCTCTGGAAGAAAACGGTCCGCAAGGCGTCTGCGGCGACGGAATGAAGACGTCAGAAAGAAGAGTGTCACAAATGAGAAAGCGGAAATTCCCGGCAACGATACTGCCGTGCCGCAAATTGAGCGCAAACCGCGACACTTGCAAGCAGGAATTGAAGGCTTGCGCGCCCCCGAGATCGACCGCGGTCCATGATTGTCTGGGAGAGGGCGCGCCGGTTAGCGTCGACGGTGGATCGCAATCGCGCGTGCCTAAGGACTGGCCTGCATCGGCAGTATCGGGCCCCAGGGCGTTTCCTGAACCGGGCCGAAGACCGTGAAACCTGCCTTTTCATAGGCCGAGATGGCGCGGGCGTTTTCCGGGTGGGGATCGGTCGCAACGACCGGAGCACCGGCGGTGAACAAGTCCTGCAGGCGTTGCGCGATAAAGGCGGGGCCATGGCCCTTGCCGATCATGTCGGGCTCGCCGATGAATTGGTCGATACCCCGGGAGCCCTTCGGGAGCGCGGAAAAATGATGATTGTCCCAGCCATGAACCGTGTAGTCCTGCAGATAGGCAAAGGGGCGTTCCGCTATCGAGACAATCCATCGGCTGACCCGCAGGTCTTGCAGCTTCTGCGCGCTGAAGGGCTCGGCCGCATCCCACCACGCGCGGACATGCGGTCGCGACTGCCACGCCGCCAGCCGCCCGAAATCGGCCGGCGTCACCCTCTGGAATTTGTAGCGGCTGCTCGCTGACATGTGGTGACGATACCATATCGGCCACCGGTTCCCACAGTCGCACTAAGAGGGCATCGCACGGGCCTTCAGTCGCGGTCGCCGCCGCTGCGCCCGATCTCCGGCAGGTGCCGTCCTCGCTTGATCTCTTGGCCGTCAGACGAGTATGCGAACTTGTAGATCGTTTCGTGACTGACCGAGATCGGATGCCGCTCCAGACGCATCCTTCCGGCGATCTGCTGTGGTGACCAACCGTGCTTGATCCGTTCGACAACAGACTGCCTCACATTTGCGAAGCGAACCAGCTTCCGGAGCTTGGCCCGTCACGAGCAAGCCATGTCGTGCGCTGTGACGGTAGTAGCCATCCAGATCCGGGACGACCTTGTCGACGAACGCGTTGCGCCTGATCTCGCGGTAGATGGTTGAACGATGACGCCCGAGCTGGCGGGCCATCTCGTGAAATTACTGGCATGTCGCACTTGGAAATAGAATGTACCCCTCTTACATCCGATGATCACATAAGATAGATTATGGAACTAAACGATATGCCGAAAGCCGCGAAATCCGGGCTTTCCGCCTCGATCTCAGCCCCAATGCCGATCAGAATGCCTTGAATGTCAACGTCGTCAGCGTGCGGTCGACGTGATCGATGTCGGAGAAGATGTCGTTGACGTATTTGCCGACATCGGCGTCCTCTGGCACATAGACCTTGGCGATCAGGTCGTATTCGCCGCTGGTCGAATAGAGCTCCGAGACGACTTCCTTCTCATAGATCCGGTCGGCGACGTCGTAGGTCTTGCCCGGCCGGCAGCGAACCTGGATGAAGATGCAGATCATGTGGCTACTCCCGTTTCGTCTCTCTGCGCCATCTCCGGCGCACATTTGCGTGACGCTTCAGATAGCTGTGAAGCCCGGCTGATCTGCCGTCTTCGTAAATCTCGCAATCGCCTTGATCAGTCGGCCGAAACAGCCATTTCCAGCGAAAGTCCGTCATAGGCCGGCTCGACATGCGGCGGTGTCTCGGCCATCAGCGTATCGTAGTCGAGCGGCGTGTGCATGTGGGTCAGGATGGCGCGCTTCGGCCTCAGCCTCTCGATCCATGCCAGCGCCTGGTCGACCGACAGATGGCTTGGATGCGGCTTGTACTGCAACGCGTCGATCACCAGCACGCCCAGTCCGGCAAGTTTTTTCGCGGTTTCCTCCGGGATCGCGCTGACATCGCTGCAATAGGCGAAATCGCCGATCCGGAAGCCGAGCGAGATGATGTCGCCGTGCTGCTGCTTCAATGGCAGGAAGCCGATGGCACCGCCCGGCCCTTCAATTGCGAATGTTGCGTCCAGATCCTCGATCAGATTGGCGGTGACGATCGGCGGATAGCTGCTGTCTTCAGGCGTGTGCAGGCAATAGCCGAAACCGGCGCGGATGCGGCGCATGGTTTCCGGCTCGGCATAGATCGGGATCGCCTGGTGCTGGGCATGGAAATAGCCGCGCAGATCGTCGATCCCGTGCAGGTGGTCGGCATGCGCGTGGGTATAGAGCGTCGCGTCGATCCGCTGCACCCGGGCGGCGATCATCTGTTCGCGAAAATCCGGCCCGGTATCGACGACCACGGTCGTCTGCGCGCCATCCGGCGCAATCTGCTCGACCAGCAGGCTCGCCCGCATGCGCCTGTTCTTCGGGTTGGACGGATCGCAGGCGCCCCAGTCTCCGGTGATCCGCGGCACACCTGGTGACGACGAACAGCCCAGAATGGTGAAACGACGGCGGTACTCCATGACCTTACAGGCTCGGCATCTTCGAGAAGACACGCAAGGCATTTTCCGTGGTGATCGCCGCGATCTCGTCGTAGCTGACGCCCTTGACCTCGGCCAGAACCTCGGCGGTGTTCACCACATAGGACGGCTCGTTGCGTTTGCCACGCCAGCGCTTCGGCGCCAGATACGGTGCGTCCGTCTCGACCAGCAGCCGGTCGAGCGGAATGCCGGCGGCGATCTCGCGCAGTTCGGTCGATTTGGGAAAGGTCAGGATGCCGGTGAAGGACACGTAGCCGCCAAGCTCGATACCGGTCTTTGCCAGCGCTTCGCCGGCCGAAAAGCAGTGCAGGATGAAGGGGAAGGCCCCCTTCCCGGCTTCCTCCGTCAATATGGCGGCCATGTCGTCGTCGGCGCTGCGCGCATGGATGACGAGCGGCAGACCGGTGATCCGGGCGGCGGCGATATGCCGGCGAAACCCGGTCTGCTGGTCCTGCGGCGTCTGCGTGTCGTAGAAATAGTCGAGACCCGCCTCGCCGATCGCCACCACTTTCGGGTGCTGCGACAGCCGCACCAGATCGTCGGTCGTCACGTCCAGCTCTTCGCCGGCATTGTTCGGATGCGTGCCGACCGAGCAGAACACGCTCGGATAGCGATCCGTCAGCGCCAGCAGCGTCTCGAGCTTCTTCACCCGCGTCGAGATCGTCACCATCTGCTTCACGCCGGCCTGGTGCGCCCGCGCGATCAGCGCGTCGCGCTCATCGTCGAAATCGGCAAAGTCCAGATGGCAATGGGTATCGATAAGCATACGAAATATCAGCCCTTCGGTTCCGGTGCGACATAGCGCGGGAAGACCGGCGACGGTGTCGGAAGCGGCGTGCCGGCAACCAGCCGGTTGGACGCGCCGAGGCTTGCGAAATCGCGAGCATCGTCCGGAGCGGCGACGAGATCCAGCAGCTTGGCGGCCGAGGCCGGCACATAGGGCTGCAGATGGATCGACACCTGGCGCACCACTTCCGCCGTCACGTAGAGCACGGTCGCCATGCGGGCCGGATCGGTCTTCTTCAGCGCCCAGGGTTCCTGGCCGGCGAAATAGCGGTCGGCTTCCGACACCACGGCAATAATCGCCGCCACCACCTTGTGAATGTGGAGCTTTGCCATTTCCTCGCGGGCAATGTCGATCAGCCCGTCGACGGAGGCGAGCATCGCGCGGTCGGCCTCGGTGAGATCGCCGCAGACCGGGACCTTGGCATCGCAATTCTTGCCGATCATCGACAGCGAGCGGCTGGCGAGATTGCCGATACCGTTGGCGAGGTCGGCGTTGACGCGGGTGCCGATCGCCTCTTCGCTATAGCTGCCGTCCTGGCCAAAGGAGACTTCGCGCATCAGGAAATAGCGGATCGGATCGAGACCGAAATGTTCGACCAGTTCCTTCGGGCCGACGACATTGCCGAGCGACTTCGACATCTTCTCGCCCTTGTTGAGCAGGAAGCCGTGGGCAAAGACGCGCTTGGGCAGCGGCACGCCGGCCGACATCAGGAAGGCCGGCCAGTAGACGGCGTGAAAGCGGATGATGTCCTTGCCGATGATATGGGCGTCGCAGGGCCAGTATTTCGCCCGGGCATTCTCAGGATCGGTAAGATAGCCGGTCGCCGTCAGGTAGTTGGTCAGCGCGTCGACCCAGACATACATCACGTGCTTCGGATCGTCTGGCACCTTGATGCCCCAGTCGAAGGTGGTACGCGAGATCGACAGGTCCTTCAGCCCCGACTTGACGAAGGACATCACCTCGTTGCGGCGTTCGCTCGGGCCGACGAAGTCGGGATCGTTCTCGTAGAGCGCGATCAGCTTGTCCTGATAGGCCGAGAGCTTGAAGAAATAGCTCTCCTCCTCGACCCACTCGACCGGCGTGCCCTGCGGTCCGTAGCGCACGCCGTCTGCGCGCAATTCGGTCTCGTCTTCCTGGTAATAGGCCTCGTCGCGCACCGAATACCAGCCGGCATAGCTGTCCTTGTAGATGTCGCCATTGTCGGCCATCCGCTTCCAGATCGCCCGCGACGTCTCGTGGTGGCGCTCTTCGGTGGTGCGGATGAAATCGTCGTTGGAGGCGTTCAGCAGCGCGCCCATGGCGCGGAATTCGTCGGAATTGCGCTGTGCCAGTTCCGACGTCTCTATGCCCTCGGCCCGCGCCGTCTGCTGCATCTTCTGACCGTGCTCGTCGGTGCCGGTCAGGAAGAACACATCCTTGCCGTCCAGCCGGTGGAACCGGGCGATCGCGTCGGTCGCGATCAGCTCGTAGGCGTGGCCGATATGCGGCTTGCCGTTCGGATAGGCAATGGCGGTGGTAATATAGAAGGTATCTTTCATCGACGAGCCTTAGACGAGCTTCCCTGCATCATGTCCTGCCGCTCTTAACCCATGTTGCTGCTTTGCGAAACATGTAGTTTGACACCGGGCGGTCGATTCCCGCGCCGCGGGCAGGCGTTTCGGCGGGTGGCGCAAGCTTGACAGACCGCGCCCGGCCCCCTACCCCCCGATGGATGGAATCTGCAAGGCGGGCCGTTTTTTAAACAGCGGCTCCGTCAGCCGGGTTCGGCTCGCCAAGGGGATGCTCTTTGTCGTTCATTGACACCTTCGAACCGCTCTACTCGGTCACAGGATTTTTTGTCGGTCTGCTGGTCGGCGTGACCGGCGTAGGCGGCGCTTCCCTGATGACGCCGCTTCTCGTGCTGTTTTTCGGCGTTCATCCGGTGATGGCGGTCGGAACCGACCTGCTCTATGCCGCGATCACCAAGACGGCGGGGGCCGCCGTCCACCACCGGCACGGACAGATCCACTGGCGCATGGTCGGACTGCTCGCCGCAGGCAGCATCCCGGCTGCCGCCGTCACCCTGTTCTTGATGTCGGGCGTCGATCGGCACAGCGTCCAGGCCGTGTCGCTGCTGACAGGCGCGCTCGGCTGGATGCTGCTGTTGACCGCGCTGGTGCTGCTGCTCGGGCGTCGCATCTCGACCTTCAGCCTGGCCGGCAGGCCTGGGTCGGCAAAATCCCTGTCGGCAAAACCGATGTCGGCGACCCGCATTGCCGCTCTCACCGTTCTGCTCGGCCTCTTCCTCGGCGTCGTGGTCACCATGACCTCGGTCGGTGCCGGCGCGATCGGCGTCACCGTCCTGCTGCTTCTCTACAGGATGATCCCCATCCAGGGCATTGTCGGCTCGGATATCGCCCATGCCATACCCCTGACGCTGGTCGGCGGCATAGGCTACTGGATGATCGGGGAGATCAACTGGATCCTGTTGGTGTCGCTGCTGATCGGCTCGGTGCCGGGCATCATCCTCGGCAGCAGCATCGCGCCGCGCATGCCCGAACTGATCGTCCGGCGCGTGCTTGCCGCCACCCTGATCCTGGTCGGCGCCAAGATGATTCTCGGCTGACCGCCAGCCGGAATATCAGGCCGCGATTTCGCTCATCACGTCGAGAATGGTCTGCTTGCGGTCGAGATTGTAGGCACCCGCCACCGTGAACCGTTCGTCGATGGCCGAAACCAGCCCGGCAAACCGGTTGGCGAGATCGAGCCGGCCGTCCAGCGCTGCGGCGCGGGCCTGCTGCCTGAGGAAATCGCCGACATGCTCGGTGAAGAAGTTGAACGCCGCATCGCTGTCGCGACCGCTGAGTGCGTCGGCCAGCTGATGCATGGCCTTGCGGCGGGCGGGGCCCTCTCCGTCGATCGCCTTGTCGAACGCGGCGATGATGTCCAGCCCGCCGTAATTGATGATCTTCAGCGCCCGGGCGACGCTGCCGTCCGCGATCTTCAGCACGGCGCGTGCCTCCTCGTCCGAGCGCAGCGCAAAGCCGAGATGGTCGAGCGCCGCGCGCATCGCCTCGTCCGACAGCGGTTTCAGCCTGAGCGGCAGGCAGCGCGAGCGGATCGTCGGCAACAGCCGTCCCGGCGCATGCGACAGCACCAGAAACAGCGCACGGCGCGGCGGCTCCTCCAGGATCTTCAGGATCGCATTGGCACCGTTGCGGTTGAGGTCGTCGGCCGGATCGATGATGACGATCCGCCAATTGCCGCTGCCGGAGGTCTGCGAGAAGAAATGCCCGGCCTTGCGCACCTCATCGACGGTGATCGTGCTCTTCACCTTGCCGGTCTTTTCGTCGACCGGCCGGGTCAGATGCAGCAGGTTGTGACTGGCGCCGCTGGCGATCTGCCGGCTGACCGGCGATGCCGGATCGGGGTCGGCAAGACGGTCCGGCGCCTGTTCGGGGTCTGGATGCGACAGAACGTGATTGGCAAAACGGAAGGCGAGCGTCGCCTTGCCGATGCCCTCCGGCCCCTCGAGCAGGATCGCATGATGCGACTTGCCGGAGCGATAGGCCTCGGCAAGGAACTGCTCGGCCTGCTGATGGCCGTGGAGCACGGTGTTGAGCACCGGCGCGATCGCGCCTTCGAGCACGCCTGGGCGAAGTTCGCTCATGACAGGCTTGCCGGTTCTTTGGCCGGTGCGTCACGCCGCGATGCCAGTCTCGGCTCGACGACGGCCAGAATATCGCGCGCCACCTGGTCGGGGTCGCCGGCCGCGTTGACGACGTGACAGCGGTCGGGATTGTCCCTGGCAATGTCGAGAAAGCCCTGACGCCGCGTCTCGTGGGTCTCCACCTCCTCGCGCTCGTAGCGGTCCGGGGCCTCGTTCGCACCGCTGCCGCGGGCGCTGCGTGCCTTGGCCCGTGCCAGCCCGAGATCGGCCGGAAGATCGAGGATCAGCGTGATGTCGGGCAGCACGCCGTTGATCGCCACGCGCTCCAGCGCGTCGATGAATTGCGGTTCGAGATTGCCGGTGACGCCCTGATAGACCCTGGAACTGTCGATGAACCGGTCGCAGAGCACGATGAAGCCCTTCGACAGCGCCGGACGGATGACCGTTTCCACATGGTCGTTGCGGGCGGCGGCAAAAAGCATGGCCTCCATGCGCACGCCGAAGGCCTCGGCACCGCCCGACAGGATCACGTGGCGCAATGCCTCGGCCCCTGGCGAGCCGCCGGGCTCGCGGGTGGTCAGCACCTCGTGGCCGGCGCGGCGCAGACTGTCGGCAAGGCGGCGAATCTGGGTGGATTTTCCGGCCCCTTCACCGCCTTCGAATGTTATGAACACGCCCCTGCCCTGCATTTGCCCTTACCAGCACTCAAAAACCCGTTTCGATCGTCTAGCGTCTGTTTAACCCAAGATGGCGGGCCGGTCCACGCGGCAAGCATCCTCAAGCCTGCGCCACCGGCTCATAGCCAGAAGAAAAGCCCTTCGACCAGCGCATCCAGCGAGCGCTGCCAGAGCTTGCCCCGCGGCACGGTTTCGATCGTCTTCAGCGGCACCTCGCGCAGCACATGGTCGTTGAGCGAGATCTGCAGCCGCCCGACGGCGGCATCCCTGGCGACCGGCGCCTTGAGTGGCCAGTGATAGACGATCCTGGCATCGAGCAGCGCCGGATCATTGGCCGGCACGAAGACATCGACAGGACCATCGGCTGCAAGATCGACATCGCCGCTCGCCCCGCCATAGACGCTGGCCTGGCCGACGACGTCGCCGGCCTGGAACACGCGGCGGCGCTCGAACGAACCCTCCGCCCAGCGCAGGATGCGGTCGGCCTCGTCGCGCCGGTCGGCCTCGTTGTCGAGACCGCTCAGGCCAAGGAAAAACCGGTTGCCGTCATGCAGGGCGGAGACCACGAGGCCATAGCCCGCCTCCTCGGCATAGCCGGTCACCAGACCGTCGACGCCGAGCCCATGGCTCAGCAGCGGGTTCTTGTTGCGCTGAAAGATCTTGTTCCACTCGAAATCGGGCTGCGCATAGATCTGGTAGAAATCCGGATAGGTTTCCTGCAGATGCCGGGCGAGTTTCACCATGTCGGCGATCGTCGTCTTGTTGCCCGGAGCGGGAAGCCCGGTCGCATTGGCAAAGGCGGTGTGGGCAAGGCCGAGTTCCTTGGCCCTGGCCGTCATCCGCGCGGCGAATTTCGCCTCCGATCCGTCCATCCCCTCTGCCAGGATGATGCAGCCGTCATTGGCCATCTGGACGATGACGCCCTTGATCAGGTCCTCGACGCGGATTTCGGATTTCAGCGCGGCAAACATCGTCGCGGTGTGCGACGGCGCACCGCCGGTGCGCCAGGCATGCTCGGAGACCTTGTAGGTCGTGTCGGGTGTGATTTCGCCGCTCTTCAGCGCCTCGAACACGACGTCCGCCACCATCATCTTGGTCAGCGACGCCGGTGGAATGATGGCATCCTCATCCTTGGACAGCAGCACCGTGCCGGTGGAGGCCTCGATCAGCAGGACGTTTCCGGCCTTCGGCTGGAAGTCGCCGATCACCGCTGCTGCAGCCGGAAAGGCGGTCAGCAGACACAGGATGAAGGTTGCGGGAACGGCAAGACGAGGAGGCATGCGTTCGGTCCGCTGCGGCATGTTGACGACGATCGGCCGGCCAGGCCGGTTCAGAGCGCGGCCTGATCGTGACGGCGGGCATAGTCCCGGATCGCGTCCTGGGTCAACCGGTTGTCGCGCACCAGGATGGCATCGAAGGCATCGCTGCCATCCGCGGCATCGGATTCCGCGTAGGCTGCGACGAGCGAACCTGCCGGCGAGATCGCTGCGAAGCGGTCCGGCCGTTCCGTGACATAGGGACCGGTTTCCGGCAGCGTGGCGAACTGGTCGAAGGCCGCCGTCGTTCCGTCTGTCGGTACCGCCAGATAGGCGCTGGCGACGCGCACCCGGTCGGGCTCGGCCAGCGGCACGGGAACCGCACCCGGCACGGCGGCGGCAGGCGGCGGCGTCTCGAATTCGGTGGAGAGATTGGTCGTGTTGGATGCGACCATGACGCCCGGCGTGACGCTGCCGTTCGGCAGTACCTGCGGTGCGGCATTCGGGCCCGGCGTGTAGGAGGCCATCAGATACGGCAGATCGTGACCGTCCATCCGCGCGGGGCCGACATATTTGACCCGCACATGCGCGGTCCCGATCGTCTTCATGTCCAGCAGTTCGGCGGTCTTTTCCGAGACGTCCATGATCCGGCCGCGATGGAACGGGCCGCGGTCGTTGACGCGCACGACGACCGAGCTGCCATTGTCGAGATTGGTGACTTGTGCATAGCTCGGCAGCGGCATTGTCGGGCTTGCGGCGGACAGGTAATACTGGTCGTAGACCTCGCCATTGGCGGTCTTGCGGCCGTGGAAGGCGTCGCCATACCAGGAGGCAAGGCCGGTCTTCTCGTAGTCGGGGTTGAGCTTGGGATAATAGGTCTTGCCCTTGACCACATAGGGCTTTCCGACGAGGTAGCGCCCGCCGCCGCGCGGCATCTTGCCATTGCTGGCAACCTTTGGGCTGGCCTTCACGCCATATTCCGATTCGGAGAAATGTTCCTTGGAGGCGTGTTTCTTCGGTGCGTTCGTGGTGGTGGTACACGATGCGGTGGCCATGCAGGCTACCGAGAGAGCCGCTACGGAAGCCGCTCTCATCCCACGTTTATGCAAGTCCTTCATCGTCCCCGCTTCGTCTCAAATCCGCAGCCGATCCCGAGAAATCGGCTGCATAAAATGGCTGACACAAGGTTATCCGTAAGCTCGTTCCTACAGGAAGGGTCGCGCTTTGACAACATCCTACGATCGTCAGGCCAATCTGCCGTTGGCAGTGAGATTAGCCGTCCATAGTTAGTAATTCGTAAACGACTTATGCTGCTGATTCGGGCGATATCGCGGCGGCAGATCTTGAAAGTCGCGCTCGGTGAAACGGCGCTTGCAAAGCGGGCGCGGTTTGGCCATAAGCGCCTGCATGCCCGACAGGCTCCGGGCGGCCCTGGTCGCCGCTTGAAAACCTGGGTGGGACCGGATATCGAACTGAAAGTCCGGAGGCTAAACCGTGCTTCGGCGACGGTTGACCGGTTCACGTCGCATCAGGCACAGCGTCAAGCTATGCGGCGATCGACGGAAGTGTGGCCGAGTGGTTTAAGGCACTGGTCTTGAAAACCAGCGTGCGGGAGACCGTACCGTGGGTTCGAATCCCACCGCTTCCGCCAGCGCCTGTTCGCGTTTTTGCCGGCCCATCGCCCTTCCCTGCTTTCAGCCTTGCCGCAGCCCGATGGGGATCGGATCGCGTTCGCGTGCCAATCCCTGTTCTGTGGGCGCAGATGCGGACCGGCATTCGGCCTGTCGCGACATTTCCGATGTAAACGCTTTCCTCGCGTGTCCGTCATCGCCGCGTCCTGCTTGCGGACTGCTGGCGCCACGCACCAACCATGCCACAGCGCGCACGACCGCGGGGCGGGACTGGGATCGAGCTTTGGGCAACCGCCGGGGCCATGCGCCGGCGTATCGAGATCGAGGAGGCCAGCACCGCTATCGGGGACATCGCCGCGCCATCGCCCTGTATAGAGAGTCCGGTCCATGCCGCTAGATGCCAACGAAATCAAGACACTGAAAAGGTTGATCCCGACGGCGCGAAAAAAGCAGATGTCGTTCGCCGTATGGCTCGGCAAGAGCCCGGAGGATACGCTTTTATCCCTCAGTGCGCGCAGCGGCAAAGGCAAGGCGCTCCTGCAGGTGTCCAGGGCGCGGGCCAAGACGACACGATCCGCCTTCGGCAAAGTCACGATCGAAGGCAATACGATGAGCCTGACATGCGAGGGCAAGCCGTCGGGCGGCATCGCCACCGGACTCCGCGCATTTCTGAAAGTCATCGACGTCCCGATGCGGATCGAACTATTGGATGAGCAGGGACGAGCGCTTGACGACGACGGCGAAGAGGCCGCGGATGAGGCAAAACGCGCAGAGCCGTCCAATTTCTCCATTGACACGCCGCCAACCGATGAAACCATGGCCCGGTTGGCGGCGCGTCTGGAAAAACGGCGCAAAATGGACGCCACCAGTCGGTCGAAAGCAGAGCCCGACGCCCAACAGCAGCGGAGGCGCCGCAACCTCCAGGAGAGACACGGCGCGCTTGTTACGCGTGCCATGCGCTTGAATGCCTTCAAGCATGAGAGCAACAAAATCCGCAAGCTGTGGGAGCAGCTTGCCGCCGAGCGCCGCCAGTTCGAACTGTTGCTGAAAAGAGACGACAAACTTGATGACGCGACCGACATGCTGGCGGATATCGCGAGCACGACCGCCGACCTTATGGCGGAAATCGCCCCGATCATGGCATTCCAGAAAGAACTGGCAAAGGTCGAGCCGATCCTGACCCGTGCCCGCGCCGTATATCATCCTGACAAGAGCTTGCAGGCGACCTTCGAGAATTTTCAGAGGCAGGACGAGGTGCTTCACAAGGCGCAGTTGGACGGACAATACGCACAGGCGATCCGGCAAATCGACATCGCGCGGCTGTCGGCCGAAAGGCTGCTGGATCGACTTCCCGCAGTCGACCACAGCAAGGAACGGGATCGGCAGGCTTTCGCGGCCTTGCAAGAGGCCCGGGCAAAAAGAAAGATCGCCGAAGAGATCCCGGTAACCCTTCCTGAGGTTTTCAAACTCTGGGAACGGGCTTTCGCCGATCTGCAAGCGGCCGACAAGGCTCGCCTCGATCGCGACTGGGTTGCCATGGAAGGCGCTGCCAGAGCGGCGGGCGGCATCCTCGACCAGATCATCGCACTTCGGGATGAGGCAGACGGACAAAATGACCAACTGCAGCAATACAGGAAGGTACTGCAGGTCTGTCGAATTCCGCTCAAAAATCCGGCGATCTCACCTGAAAAGGCGAAGTGGCAGGCGCAAATCCGAAAGGCTTTGACCGCGATTTCGGACCATGTCGAGGAAGGCAGGCTGAGTTTCGCTTTGAAAGAGATTGAAGCGTACAGCCGCACGCTCAAACGGCAGGCCCCAAAAATCGAAGAGCAGGAAAAGGCACGAGAGATGAGACGCGATGATTCCAGAGCGGCTTTCTCTGAGCGGAAGACAGACCAGGCAGCGGCAGGGGCCATCAAGCCGATGACTGAGGAAGGCTTGGTGCTTTACCGCAAGATGCAGGACGCCCTCGCAGCTTTCCAAAAGGCAAGCAACGGCGGCGAGGAGGATTGGGAGGAGAAGCTCGAACACTACGCGCAAGCGGTCGCGGCAGTGTTGGCCCGCGAACCCGTTGAGGCAGCGCAAGCAAAGGCAGCGAAGTCGGCCTTCGACGAGAAACAAAAACGCGCCCAGCAGGCATATGGTGAAGCACGAGTCTTGATCAAAGCGAACCGGCCCTTGCTCGATCAGGAAGAAGAGACCCTGCAGGCCGCCACGGCCAAGGTGTCGACCCTCAAGAAGCAGTCCCGCTACGGGGAGGCGCAAAAAGCGGCGCAGGAGGTCCTTGCGTGTGCCGAGACGATAATTGCGAAAAAGCCGGAGGTGGAACAGCGGAACCAGGTATTAAAGGACAAATTCTTCAGTGCCGAACGGGACGCCAGACCGCGGATCGACGGTGCCATGGCCTATGATCCCACGGTTTTGCCCACCATCTCGGCCGATCACCAGACGCTGACAGGGCTTGACGCCCAGCTGAAGGGGGAGCGCGCGGAGGGGCTCTGGGAGAAGGCCACCGCGACGCTACGGGAGATGAAGGCGGTGTGTGAACGGCTTGCACCTTTCGACGCACACTATGTGACGGCCAGGGCCAGGGTTGAGGACGCGCGTGAGCGGTTCGACGCCGGCCGGTCGGCGCAAGACCGGGAGCTGGTTAAGAAGGCTTCCGGCATACCAGGCTGCACCCAGGAACTGAGCAAGCGGAGATGGTTGTTCGACGCGGTGTCGACGGACTACCATCAGGCGTACAAACAACACCGCTATGAAGATGCGGGGCGCACTTGGCAAGAACTTGTTGACGCGGCAAGGGAGGTTATTGCACTCGAGGGGGAGTACACGCCCCTGCGGAAGAAAAAATTCGGGATGAAGACCAAGGTTGACGGGATCGTTGAAAAATCCCTGGAGATCCTGCCGTTAACACCTGACTTGGCCAAATTGCGCAAGGCGCTGCTCGACTCGAAAGTCCGGCTTGAGGCGGCCTACGCGGTGTTCGACGACGCGGCGATCGAGGCTTGTCAGCGGACCGCCCTGCAAGCTGCAAAGGCGCTCGACAATGCGGCTAACGCCAAGGTCGTGAAGAGCATCCTTGGCGGGGGCGAAACAGTCTATCGCGCGGCGCTCAAGAAGGCCAAGGAGACTGCCGCCAATGCGGTGAAGACAATCGAAGCCAGCGATGGCGAAGAGCTGCGCCAACAGTCGTTCGACACCAAGCTCCAGCTCCTGAAGGATCTTCAGGCCGGAAAAGCCGGCCTCTCGACGGCCGAGCGGGCGGCGCAGCGCAAGCTTTACGCCGCGATCGAGCCGGATCCGGCATTTACCGCCCTGGACGAGACCCGCGAAAGCGCGTTGATCACCAGCATCGCTGCAGACGAAGAACTCATGGCCGCACAGGAGAGCTGGCCTGGAAAGTCGATCAAGGAGCGTCTACAGCTGCTGCGCCGGACGCTGGCGGCACAATGCAAGATTTATGGCATGCCGATGGTGGCACTGGAGCCCTACGAGGAGGCTTCCAACATGACTGCCTATTACGCCGATCGGCAGCACGTGATCAGGATCAACACCCATCCCTCGGGCAAGATGGACGACCTCTTCGCGGTGATCGACCTGGTGGTGCATGAAAACGCGCATAACTATCAGCTTAGTCTGAAAAAACGCCTGGACGAAGGGCTGATAGAAAAGGACAGCCCGGAATACCGACAGGCCCAGCTCTTTGCTCTCAATGTCGACGCCGGCTACGTGGAGGCCAGGGAAGATGGCGACGTCTACCAGAAACAACCGCGCGAAGCGCATTCCTTCAAGCTTGGGCCCCGTGTCGCGGAAGCGATAAAGGCTAGAATGAACCCGTGACCGCCAGAAGACGACGAGATCGAGGACGACGACATCAACGGGGATGAACGGTCGACGACCGGCCAAATCCGTCCCTTTGGCCGCTAGTGGATTGATCGAAACGAAAGAGTCCATTTTTCGGATTCCTATGGTGTCCCGGATATGCGAGAGTATCTCATGCGTACCGGGATCACATTCGACGTTACACTTGCCGACCGTGCTCGGCTCGAAGCCATTGTAGCCGCTGGCAGCTCGCCACAGAAGCATGTGTGGCGAGCGAGGATCATCCTCATGAGCGGAGATGGCTTTGGAACTGTGGCCATCATGGAGGAAACTGGCAAATCCAAAACCTGCGTCTGGCGCTAGCAAGAGCGGTTTATGTCCGAAGGTGTGGATGGCCTCCTACGTGACAAAAGCAGGCCTCCTGGCATAGCCCCACTCGATGATGAATTAGTCGAGA
>NZ_JAGGJU010000004.1 GCF_017873095.1 Heterorhizobium halophytocola
CCACTTGCCGTAGCGTTCATGCATGTCGCGCCAGGGGCATCCGACCCGAAGAACATGCAGCATGCCGTTCAGGTATCGTCGATTATCGTGCGCGGGCCGGGACTTCCTCCCACGCTCAGTGGGCAACAGCCCCTCGATGATCCGCCATTCCGTATCCGTCAGGTCGCCGCGAGCCAAAACCGCCTCCTAAAAGGCAGCCTTGAATCACGCTTCAGCTGATTTGGGAATCCACTTTGTCAACAGGACCTAGTGGTCCGATTCCGACATTTGATCCTCGAGATCGCCGCAGGTGGGTATCAAATGTCAAATCCATTCCACTAGCTGCCCTTTTTCCTCAACACGATTGGCAGAAATCGCAGTCGTACAGCACGATGCTAACGGCTTGCGCTGAAAATTTCAGTTGAAGCATTACCGGCGAAAACAGAATTGCCTGACATGCTCTATCTTTTTGTTTTCACGCCTTGTTCTTGCGCATGCCTTGTTCCCGAAACCGGGACCACTTTCGGGAGACATGTTCTAGTGGTCCTTGAGATTCCGACATTTGCTCCCGAGAGTGCTGCAGACGGATGGAGATGTCGGAATCGGACCACTAGAAACGCCTGGAAAGCGTCAGGTCCAGCCGGTTGTGCGTGTCGCCGGCACCGAAATCGCCGCGATAGCGCAGGTCTGCCTGGCTCTGATTGGCAAGTTGCAGCGCCAGGCCCGCCTCGACAAGCACCATGTCGCGGGCCATCGGCACGCCGGCGATGGTGAATTCATGGCCGCCGGCAAAGGCCATTCTGGTGGTCGGCACCAGTCCGCCGATCGTATGTCGCCAGCCGATACCGCCGTTCAGCGTGGCGCGGCTGCCGCCTTCGAGGTCGAGCGCGTAGCCGGCCCTGAGGCCGAGTTCCGTCGATCCCCAGACCTGTGCCGAGGCGGCACCGTCTAGGGCGGCGCTGCCGCCGGTCTCCGAAAAGCGGTTGCTGGCGCGCCGGATGATGGCGGCATTGGCATAGGGCTGCACCTGCACATGGCCTAAGGACAACTGGCCCTCGTATCCGGCATAGGCCTGCAGGGTACTGCCGCCATAGGAGGCCTGCAGCTGCTGGCTGAGATCGCCGTAGGCGGGCGCGCGGGTGGTACTGATATCGTGGTAGCTGTAGGTGAGACCGAAGTCGATCCGGGCGCGGTCGTCCCGCGTCCCGCCGTAGAAGCCGACATGGTAGCTGTCGATATCCGCACTCGATGCGCGATCCGGCACGGAGGCCATGTCGCGGCTGTAACCGGCCATCAGTCCGAACAGCCAGCCATTCAAGCTGATGTCGGCGCCGGTCAGGACGGTGCCGCTGCCGTCGCCAAAGTCGGCGGCATTGCCATCGCCGTCAAACCGCCGGGTGGCGACGCTGCTTTCGGCCCAGAGGGCCCCGTCCTTGCCGCGCGGCGCTCGGGGATCGAGGCCCAGCGCCGGCCGGAGCGCCGCATCGACATGCCGTCCGATCGTTCCGCGCAGCACGGCGCTGTCAACGAGCGTTGCCGATTTGATCGAGGCGTGGATCTCGCCAGACAGCTGGTCGAAGGCATCGAGCGCTGCATCCCGGTCCAGCGGCAGCACGGCGTCATGGGCCTCGCCCTCCCCCCAGCTTTCAAGGCCGCTGGCCGCGGCCGTCTGGTTCGGTGTGCCCGCCAGATCGTCGAAACCGGTGGCATTGCGCGTCAGGCTGAGCAGCACATTGTTGGCGTCGTAGGCGAGTTGGGCGTCGAGAAAGGCAAAATCGTCGGTCACCGCCTCGAATGTGCCCGCCACACCATCCGCGGCGGTCAGGATGGTGTAGGTTTTCGACGGATCGTAGGTGGAGCCGTCATCGGTGCGGTTCGCCGCCAGCACATGCACCGTGCCGCCATCAATATGGGCCGTGCCGGACGCCACGAGATCGGCATCGCCGGCATCGTCGAGTTCGACCTGCAGAACGGAGCCGCCGGCAAAGCTGACATCGCCGCCGACGGTCAAGGTGCCGATCGATGTGCCGGCCGCCAGCGTGCCGCCGGCAAGAATCGCGGCGTTGCCGAGAAAGCCGCTGCCGCCGAGCAGGCCACCCGTATCGACGGTGAACAGGCTGCCGCCGGCATTGCCGTTGACCAGCATGGCGCCGGCCGTGACGTCGACCGCCGCAACATCGGTGATGTCGCCGTCGACGACCCAGGTGCCGGACGCGTCCTTGGTGATGCCGTCGAAGCCGATGATCGGACCCGACAGCGTGCCCACCCCTTCGCCGGTCAATGTCATAAATGTACGTCCACCCCCGTCCGCCACCAGCCGGCCGGTGATCGAAACGGCGGTATTGATCGCCAGCGTATCGGTGACGCCTGCATTGGTGGACATCCGCACCGCATAGCCGTCCGCACCCAATGCCGTCACGGTGCCGCGGTCGAGGCGGATGCTCGTGCTTTCGCCCGCCGCGACGATCGCGGACTTCGTCGCTCCGGCATTGGTGATGCTGCCGCCATCCATGACAAAGTGCACATCGCCGCCGCTGTCGAGCACCACGGTGCTTCCGTCGGCGGAATAAAGGGCGCTTTCGCTCACATGCACGGTGTGCCCGGACCCCTTGTTGAGCAGGATGTTGTGGGCGTTGGGACCCGCCGTCTGGATCGTGACATGATCCAGCGTGATGTCGCTGTTATTGCCCTGCCAGATCGCGACGCCCCAGCCATTCCGGTTGCTGGTGGTGATCTGCGTGTCAGTGAGCGAAATGACGTTGTCATCGCCGAGGACCCTGATGCCCGCTGCGGTCTCACCTGTTGTCGACAGCCTTGCGCCGTCGACCGTAACGGTGTTGCGATCGCCGACCACATAGACGGTGGCAGCATCCGAACCCAGTGTCGCGATGCTGCCGGCCTCGAGCGTGACCGTATTCTCGTCCCCCTGCAAGTAAACGCCGTAGGAATACCATCCGCCGCGTCCCTCACCTCCCGTCGAGATCGCGCCGCCATCCAGCAGGATCGTCGAACCGTCGCCCACGGCATGAATGCCGTAGGCATAGGTTCCGGTCGTCGATATCGCGGCATCCGCATCGACGGTGACCTTGCTGCCGGCACCGACGGCGATGCCCCGGCCGCCGTTGACGGTCAGGGTGGAATCCGCGCCGATCGTCCCGTCACTGCCGACCGGGCCCTGTCCGTCGCCGAGCACGACATCGGCCCCGCCGGCCCCGGCTGCCGCGGCGATCGTCGCGCTCAGGACGGTATCGTTGCAGACCAGCGTGTCGCCGCGGTCGAGCGCGGCCAAAGTGGCGGTTTCCACTGTATTGAGGGTGCAGGCCGCCCGGGCAAGCGATGCCTGTGTCAGCCAGAGCGTGGCTCCCAGCAGCGCTGCCCGACGCAGTATAAAGACATGGCGTAGCCGTCGCCTCCTGTGCAAATCCGGCGAAGACGGAGGGGAATCCAGATCGAAAATGCGCATCGAGACCATTGGTGCCACCCTTGAGAACGAACCCGGATCGTCACGGCACCGAAAACACCCGACCTATATTGGATAACAGTAGGCCAAACCTGGGCGATTTACTAACAATTGGTAAATTTCGGCAAATATAGTAACCCGCAACCGTCGAAACGGTGGTACTCCGCAATATTGCCGGAAACAATATTTGGGGCGCTGCACTGCTCTCTCTGACAACAGATGTGCAACCGGGACCCTCCAGGGCCATGGTCGCATGCAATGCACGGCGGGCGACGCCGGGAGAACACAATCTCCGATCAGCGCCGCGCCATCACGGCGAAATGCCGGTCAGCCGTGGATGACGCCCCACGGTCAGGCGCCTCCGGTTGTTTTCGTAGGGTTCAGTTCGAGGCCATGTTCATGGCGCCATCCGAATAGGGCGACACGCACTGGGTGCGGCTGCCGTCATAGGGCTGGTAGCTGTTGTCGGAGGCGCGGTAGGAGCGATAGCGGTTGCCGCACCAGTCCAGATGTGCCTGCGTATAGGCGGCACGATCCGGCGTCGATGTCGAGACATGCGTGACCGAGGGGCTGTCTTCGACCGGCGACTCGCAGGGGCGAATGTCGCCGCTGAAGCTGCGATAGCTGTCGGTGGACGCGTCGTAGGAGCGGTAATTGGCCTCGCACCACGAGATATGAGCACTCGAAAGCTGCACGGTCTGGACATTGCCGCGCAGATCGGCGCCGCTGACATTTTGCCGGGCATAGTCGTCATCGATCGAGCCGGTGGTGCTGGCAACATCGACCATCGAGGAGGCGGAAGCATTGCGCGACGGGCGGGCGCTTGCAACCTGCGGCGCGTTCGGATCGGTCTTCTCGCGCTCCAGTTCGGCAACCGCATAGGTGGAGAGGCGCGCCGGCAGGCGGGCAAGGTCCTGCGACTTCGTGTCGATCACCTTGGGGGCTGCGGTCCAGAGCGGCGGCTGATCCGGATTGTCGAAGCGGCTGACCTGGGATTCGCTGGAGATGTAGGAGGCAAAGGTGACCCCTGCCATACAAATGCCGACAGACGATGCAATACCGAAGACGATGGCTCCAATCGCTTTCATGGGTCTTCTCCTCACTTCGCCGGCTGGATGGTGGAAGCGGCGACGGGAACGAAGACGCGCGACGGACGCTCGCGCGCCTCGGTGCTCTTGTAGGCAATGGCTGCCGTCATGCCGGCCATGGCGAGAATAACCAGGGTTACGAAGAAGCTTAGTCCCCCGGATTTGCGCTCGTCATAGGTCATCGATCATCTCTCCTGTCGGTCCGGTCGTTGCCGGTAGCAGCCGTGCTGGCCTTCGCTATCGTAACGCCCGTATAGCCGGATTGTTCAGAAGAGAAATGCGCCTGGGGGAACTTCAACGATTCATAATTAACGGGGTCGCGCAAAGGTCGCGACGCCCGATTTCATGCAACCCTCAGACGCTTAGATGCCCGCATACCATTCGTATCCGCGGTCTTCCCAGAAGCCGCCATTGCCGCCGCTGATCTGGCTGAAGTCGGCGACCGCCTCGATGCCGGTCAGGTATTTTGCCTGCTTGTAGCCGAGCTGGCGCTCGACGCGAAGTCGCAGCGGCGCGCCATGGGCGACCTCCAGATCCCGGTCGTTCATCCGGTAGGCAAGGATGGTCTGCGGGTGGAAGGCATCGACGAGATCGACGCTCTCATAATAGTAGCCGGAGCCGTCCAGCGTCTTCTCGTATTCGTCGGCACAGTGGAAGACGATATAGCGCGCCTCGGGCTTCAGCGTCACACTGTCGAGCAGCGCGCCGAGCGGCAGGCCGGTCCATTTGCCGATCGCGCTCCAGCCCTCGACGCAGTCGTGGCGGGTGATCTGGGTGCGCGACGGCATGGCCTTCAATTGGGCGAGCGACAGGCTTGCCGGCTTCTCCACAAGTCCGGTCACGTCCAGGCGCCAGCTGTCGAACCGGTCGTTCATCCAGCCGGCATAACGGGCATTGTCGGGCATGCTGGTGCCATTGGCGCGAAAGACCGGCGACAGGTCGGCCTCGTTGTATTCGCGCGCCATCGCCATGTCGCCCTGCAGCAGACGCTGCGTCTTCATCGTCAGGCCTTCCGCCAGCTTCAGCACGGATTTCGACGTCGGGTTCTCGACGATCGCATCGCAGCCGGACAGGCCCAGAGCCGAAGCGGACAGCGAGGCGCCGATCAGGAAGCGGCGGCGGTTCAAGAGAATGCTCATCGGCCCTCTCCTTCTTCAATGGCGTAGTAGCCGGTGATCATCGAGCGCAGATTGTTGAACACGCCGGAGACCAGCACCATGACGATGTGGACGATGACGAAGGCAACCAGCGAAAAGGCGGTGAGGAAATGCAGCGTGCGGGCCGACTGGCGACCGCCGAACAGATCGAGCAGCCAGGGCGCAATCGCATTGAAGCCCGGCGACATGGTCAGCCCTGTGGCGATCATCAGCGGCAACAGAAGGAAGATCACCGCCAGATAGGTGAGCTTCTGCAGCGTGTTGTAGCGACGCGCCTGCTCGCCTTTCGGAAACCGCAGACGCGCGTGGTCGGCGATCTCGTGACCGAGATGGGCCGGCGTCAGCTCCGCCGAAGCCGGCAGCAGATCGCGGCGAAGATGGCGACTGGCCAGCCCCCAGGCGAGATAGATCAGCCCGTTGAGGACGAAGGCCCAGGCGAAAAAGAAATGCCAGCGCCGGCCCGTTGCCAGGTCCCGGTAGCTGGGGATCGTCAGCCAGTCGGGAAAGCCGCGGGCACTGGCATGGCCGTTCGACTGCGACAGGCCGAGCACGCCGGTGGTGTCGAATGAGAAGGAACCGATACGGGTCACGCCGCGGGCGTCGTCGCCGGAGCCTTCGGCCTCCATGGCAATGAAGGACGGGTCGTTGTCGGCGCCGTATTTGCCCCAATAGAGTTCCGGATGGGCGTTGAAGATCTGCAGCCCGGAAAACAGAAGCACCGTCATGCACAGCACATTGACCCAATGCGACAGGCGCACGAGCAGGGAATGGCGGTAGAAAAGGGTACGGCGGGTCGCGCCGCCGGCGTCAATCGCTGCCATGAGGAAATCTCCGGACATGAAAAAGGGCGAATGGAAATGAGACGCGGCCGCGAAGCCTTAAGGTTCGCGGCCGCCTTTGGTCTTGCGATTACTTCATCGCGTCGCAGGCCTTCATCATGTCGTCCTTCTTCATGCTGTCGGTTTCCATTTCGGCCTTGTGCATGCAGTCGTCCTTGGTCGAACCGGTCGACATCGCGTCCGTCTTCATGGCGTCCGTCTTCATCGTGTCGGTCTTCATCGTGTCGGAAGACATGCTGTCGGTTTTCATCGCGTCCTCGGCGAAGGTCGAACCGGCAAAGGCCAGACCGGCAATGAAGGCGGCAGCGGCGATGGACGAAACAAGCTTGGTCATGAGAAACTCTCCCTCAGGGATATGGTGTGTTTGACGTGGCCGCCGGCCTCCTGCCTGCGGCTCACTGTCACCCATTCGGGATCGGGACTCGATCGGTTACAGCCCTCACGTCCATGTGAACGAAACGCGATCCGGCGTGACCGGGAAATCGGCCGTCAACAACCGCATGCGGCGCAGCCGCCAGGAAGAGTGGGCCCCAAACGCAATCATGCCGGCCTCCAGAGGGAGAGCCGGCATGATTGAAAGGCAACCGGAAAAGGTCGCGCGTGGAAACGAATTACATCGTTTCGCACTTTTCCATGATTTCTTTCTTCTTGGTCTGATCCGTTTCGGCATTTGCATGTTCCATGCAATCAGCCTTGCTGGCGTAGGCTACCGGCTGGCCGGCTTCCGGGCCGGTGTTGTCGGACTTCGACGTATCCTGGGCAAAGGCAGCGCCGGCCGAAAGGCTGACGACAAAGGCACCGGTGGCGATGGCGGACATGATCTTGCGCATAAGTGTTCTCCCATTTTGTCTCGGCTCGTGCGGTCTCTTTGCAGGCCGTTCACACAGACAAAGACGCATGAGAACCAATTTGGTTACCGAGATCACAAATATGTGATCTCGTTGCGGACAACGGAAATTGCATCTGCGCTGTAACCGATTACCCCTTTTCGCCGAATGACGAGTGAGGCTGCATGACGCAAGCGCCGGCGACCGAAGATGTGCTGAAGGGTCTGATGCTGCTCGCGCTGGACGGCGACGAGGCGGCCTATCGGCATTTGCTGAAGGCGCTCGGCAAGGTGCTTGCCGGCTATTACGGCCGGCGGTTGACCGGCGGAGCGGCAGCGGACGTGGACGACCTGGTGCAGGAGACGCTTCTGGCCGTGCATGCGCGGCGCGCCACCTATGACCGCGCACGTCCGTTCACCGCATGGTTCTTCTCGATCGCCCGCTACAAGCTGATCGATCATCTGCGCGGACCGGGCGGGCGGGCCCGCCTCCAGGTCGAACTGGACGAGACGCTCGACAGCGGCTTCAGCGAGGCGGCGCTTTCCGCCAGACTGGACGTCGAGCGGCTGCTGGACACTCTGCCCGAACGGCAGCGACAACTGATCCGCGACGTGCGGCTGGAGGGCCAATCGATCGCCGACACGGCGGCCCGCACCGGCCAGTCGGAATCGGCCGTCAAGGTCGGCGTGCACCGCGCCCTGAAAGCCCTGGCCGACACATTGAGAGGCGAGACATGATGGAGACGAAGACGACGAAGAGGATGCAAACGGACGATCTGATCGACGGGCTGGCCAGCAATCTGGCGCCGGTGCCGCGCCATGCGCTGCGCACCCGTTTCCTCGTCAACCTCGTGCCGGCCCTTTGCCTCTCGCTGGTCCTGATGGTGACCGTGCTCGGCTTTCGCTTCGACATGCCGAACGCATTGATGTTGCCGGAATTCTGGATCAAGTCGGCCTATAATGCGGCCCTTGCCGTGCTCGGCTTCGTCGCACTCTACCGCATGGCGCGGCCGGACGGGTCGGATGGCGGCTATTTCACCGCCGCCGGCACCGTCTTCGCGATCATGGGCCTGATCGCCGCGACGCAGATCTGGATCGAGCCTTCGGACCAATACAGCAAGCTGGTGATGGGCTCCTCGGCGCTCGATTGCCCCTTCCTGATCTTCGGCTTTTCGCTGCCGATCCTGATCGCCGCGATCCGGGTGCTGCGACGGTCGGCGCCGACCGATCTGCGGCGCACGGGCCTCGTGACAGGCCTTGCCGCGGGAGCCGCAGGCGCCTGGGTCTATTCCTGGTTCTGCGACGAGAACGGCATGGCCTTCGTGCTGATCTGGTACACGCTGTCGATCGTCCTTTTGGGTGCCCTGGGCGCCCTGATCGGCCCGCGCCTGCTGCGCTGGTAGCGCGGCATATCCCGGCCGGGACACCGCGCTACTGGCAGGGCTTCACGTCTTCGCTTGCCTGCCAGGCGAGATATTCCTCCGGCGTGACGACATGAATGCCGCCATCGGCCTCGACCGGCGATCCGCCGCCATCGCGCAGCACCTCGCCCTCAAAGATGCCGGCCCGCTGCGTCGGGATCCAGAATTCCTCGACCCGGCCGGGCACCAGGGACTGGTCGATCTTCAGGCCCGGCACCGACCAGTGATAGACCTGCGCATCGGCGCTGACGATGGCGCGCACCTTCATGCCGGTCGGCACGACCAGCGGCCCCAGGCGCGGGCAGGCCTGCGGATCGGTCTTGCCGGACCGGTATTCGACCAGCCAGTGGTCGGGGCTCGCCTGGCCGAACACGGTGATGTCCGCATCCGGCAGATGGGGCCGCGTGGTCAGCAGGGCGAAGGCGTCCTGGCAGGTGGATTTCGTCTGGCCGGCCAGCCCGCCACACAGGTCGAGCGCCTCGACATTGCCCTCCGCCAGCGCCGTCGAGGCGACGAGGGGGTCCAGGGGAGAGGCGACGGCAAGGCCGGCCAGAAGGGCCATGGCAGCGCGGGCTGGAAGGTCTGTCCTGCGCTGTCTCATGCCCTGCCCTTTCCGTATCGCTCGGCGCCTCAGCCGAATTTAAGCTCCATCATCGCAAGATCCAGCCAGCGGCCGAATTTCGTGCCGACTTCGCGGTGGATGCCGACCATGCGGAAGCCGAGCTTCTCGTGCAGCCCGATCGAGGCTGCATTGCCGGCCTCGATCGCCGCGATCATCACATGAACCCCGTGCGCGCCGGCATGGTCGATCAGCGCTGCGAGCAATGTGCGCCCGAGACCGGCACCGCGGCAGGTGCGGTCGACATAGACGGAATGCTCGACCGAGTGACGATAGCCGTCAAAGGCGCGCCAGTCGCCATAGGAGGCATAGCCGACCGTCCTGCCCTCGACTTCCGCGACCAGCACCGGAAAGCCGCGCGCGCGGCGGGCCTCGAACCAGGCGCGGCGGTTGTCGAGATCGACGAGGATCTCGTTCCAGATCGCCGTCGTGTTCTCGACCGCATCGTTGTAGATGTCGCGGATCACAGGAAGATCGGCCTCGACGGCGTCGCGGATGGTGACGGTGCTGGTCATGCTCACTGAAATCCGTTGAGAGGTGTCCGCCCGATTTGTAGCCATGCGGATCCGGCCCTGTCCAGTCGCGGCCAGGGCATATCCTGTTGGTACAGCGATTAAATCAGGAGAGGCTGAAGGCGGTCAGCACCGCGGAATAGTGAACCGCGGCAGCGGCGACGACGAAGCCGTGCCAGATCGCGTTCTGGAAGCGCAGCTTTTCCCAGACATGGAAGATGACGCCCGCCGAATAGAGCACGCCGCCGATGACGATCAGGACCATGGTGGAGGCCGGCAGATAGCTGGAAATCGGGCCGACGGCCAGCAGGCCGCTCCAGCCCATGGCGAGATAGACCAGGATGGCCAGCCGGTCATAGCGGCCGGGAAAGACGCATTTGATGATGATGCCGAGCAGGGCCGAGGCCCAGATGGCGATCAGCAGGAAGAAGACGAAGGGATCTTCCGCGCCGCGCTGCAGAAAGGGGGTATAGGTGGCGGCAATCAGCACGAAGATGGCGGAATGGTCGATCCGGCGCAGCACCCATTTGACCCGCGAGCGGGGCCACATATTGTAAGTGAACGAGGCCGCCAGCGCCAGAACGAGGCCGAGGCCATAGATCCAGGCAGCCGCCAGTTCCCCGTGGCTGGACCAGACCGTGGCGTAGAAGATCAGCACCGTGGCACCGATCAGGGCAAACACGACGCCCACCCCATGCACGATGCCGTCAGCGACGAGCTCTGTAAGGTCATAGGGTCTGCCGAAGCGAAAAAGGTCGGTCATGCCTGTCCGGGTCGAAGTCAAGAGGTGCCCAACGGTAACGGTTGGATGCGACGATCATGCGACACTTGCGCGGTGAGAGCAAGGCAAGCGGCCGCGTTACTTTTGGCACAAGCATGCGCCGATAAGCCAGCGAGGTTCGCCTTGCCCCCGGGGCGCACCTCCACTAACGCTGCTGGCGGATATCGAAGGAAGAGAGCATTCATGCGTTATACCGTCCTGGCAACCTTTGCGGCCCTGATGGCCTATGCGTTCTTTTTCGTCAAAGTGGGCCTGGCGCGCCGCCAATTCGGCATCGAGGCGCCCAAGACCACCGGCAATGTCGCCTTCGAACGGGTGTTCCGGGTGCAGCAGAACACGGTCGAGCAGCTGGTGCTGTTCCTGCCGTCGCTGTGGATCTTCGGCACCTTCGTGTCCGACGAGATCGCCGGCCTGCTCGGGCTGATGTGGACCGGCGCGAGAGCGCTTTACGCGGTCGAATATTATTCCAACGCCAAGAAGCGCGGCCCGGGAGCCGCCCTGACCTGGGTGATATCGCTGATCCTTCTGGTCGGCGGTACTGCCGGCGCGATGATCGTGACCGCCTGACGGCGAAAGCGCGCCCGGCCTCCAGATAGAAGCCTTCCCCCTCTCCAGAAAGGAAGGAAGAAGGGGAAGGCGAACCGCGGCCAATCAAGCCGGCGCTGATGTTCCAAGGAGAACGGAAAGCGCCTGGCGATCGGCCTGCGGCAGGCCACGGTCCCCCGCCAGAGTTACCGCGGCCATTGGGCCCGGCAGCGGGCTGCCGGGAAGGACATGCTCCTGTCGATGAGGGAGCAAACATGATGGCGGCACGTCAGACCGCGCCCCTTCTCAACGCGCAGGACGCCATTTTGTCCCATCACATCTGCGCGGCGCAGGTCTTGCAGAACGGCGTATAGGGAACGACCGCCAGCCGCTCCGGCGAAATCGGCTCGTCACACCGCACGCAGATGCCGAAGGTGCCCTTCTGGATTCGCTGCAGAGCCGCGTCGATCGCCTTCAGCTCCCGGTCGCCGCTCTGGCCGAGCTCCTCGAGAACCTCGTCGTTCTCGCGTTCGGCGGCGCGATCCTCGCTGTCATCGCTTTTTTCCGAGCCCAGATCGTCGTCGATCTTGTGCTGACGGGCAAAGATCTCGCGCTGGCGGGCCCGCAGGATTTCCTCGTATTTCTGCATAGTCATGGAGCGATCCTCCTCGTTTGCTTTTTTGTCTTTTTTCGCCGTGCGGCATCGATCCGAAGGGATGTCGGAAAGGCGCCGACCGGCCCATGCCATCGCGCCTTGAAGCCGGTCGGACTGCCGGTTCACGGCTATCGATCGACGAGCACGGAGCATTTCGCGTGGCGCACCAGACGATCCGCCGTGGCGCCGATGAAATAATTGGCGAGATCCGGGACATGGGACGCGACGATGACCAGATCGGCCTTGAATTCGTCGGCTGCTGCCAGGATTTCCCGCGCCGGCGTTCCGGTGCGGATCTCGATCCGGGCGGCGATCCCGGTCTTGGATTTCAGTTCCAGAAGCCTTGTCTTGCCGTCGTCGATCGCGCTCGACACGATATCGACGGGCACGTCGATCGCCAGATAGCCGGGCATATCCTCGACCACCGTCAGCAGCAGGATCTCGCCGCCTTCATCCAGCAGCGACTTCGCCTTGAGCAGAATCTTCTCGCCCTTGTCGAGCTGGCCGCAATCCACCGGCACGACGATCTTCTTATACATGGTGCACTCCTTCAGCCGCTGCAAGCGGTCATCCGTTGGAAATGCCGTTACCCTCCTCCCGCCCGTGGCGCCCCGCATTGATCCGGATCAAGTTCGCTGCATGGCGCCGTCAACGATTGTCGAACGAAATATCCGTCATCCCGGATCTTTATCGAACAGTCCCGACAGGTCACATTGGGACACGACAAGGCTGCGGTTCAAAAACCGCAAAGCCCCCGGCCCTCAAGGGCTGCAACCCTCAAGGATCATCATCGTGACCGAGACGTCTTTCACCGACACCACAGCCGAAGCCGCGGCAAAAGCGGGTGCGATCCCGGCAGATGCGGGCTTTGCCCTCACCCGACCGGCCCATGTCGGCATGTCCCATCTGCAGGTGCGCGACCTCGACCGCGTTTCGGCCTTCTATCAGCGCATTCTGGGTCTCGCTGTCCTGCAGAAATCGCCAAGCGGCATGGTGCTTGGCGCTGCCGGCACGCCGCTTTTGACGCTGTCGACCGACGCCCGCGTGGTGGCCGCGCCGCGCCGGGCTGCCGGCCTGTTCCACACCGCCTTCCTGATGCCAGACCGGCAGGAGCTTGCCCATTGGCTCGCCCATGCCGCCCGCAACGATATCCGCCTGGAAGGCGCCTCCGACCATCTGGTATCGGAAGCGCTCTATCTGTCGGACCCCGAGGGCAACGGCATCGAGATCTATGCCGACCGAAAGCCCGGCGACTGGGCCTACAGGGACGACGGGACAGTGGAAATGGCAACATTGCCGCTCGACCTGCAGGCGCTTTACGACAGCGCGCCGAAGGGCGACTGGGCCGGCATGGCGCCGGGGGCGGCGATCGGCCACATCCATCTGCAGGTCGGCGCCCTGCCGGAGGCCGACCGGTTCTACGAGGGCGTGCTGGGGCTGAAGGTGATGGCCACCTATCCGGGTGCAAGCTTCTTCGGCAGCGGCGGCTACCACCATCACGTGGCTGCCAATATCTGGAACAGCCGCGGCGCCGGGCCCCGCACCGGCGCGATGTCGGGACTGTCCGACTATTCGCTGCGCTTCAACGACAAGGCTGCGCTCGACACGGCGCTGCAGACGCTTGAAGCACTGGAGATCGACGTGACGAAGGGCAGCGAAGGCTACAGCCTGAAGGACCCCTGGGGCATCGGCATCACCCTGTCGGCGGCCTGAGGCGCGTTACCGCGGGCACAGCCGGCTCCCTGTCGCCGTATGCCCTTCCCCGCCCCAATGCTGCGGCGGCCCGGCATCTCGCAATAACCGGGCCGCATCCGCTGCATCTCCAAGCATCGGAAGCGTACACCGGTTTCCGACACATAGCTATATATTTCATATAGCTTATACACAAAACATGACGGTCAGGGCACCTGCTGCAGGGCGGGCGCCCAGGCGGGTGCGTAGATCTCGCGGCCAACCGGCATGCCGTGCCGCTCCAGATAATCCTCGACCGCCTCGCTGCCGATCGGACGGCTGAAATAGAAACCCTGGACGAAGCGGATGCCGGCGGAGCGCACGATCGCCATCTGCTGCTCGGTCTCGACACCCTCGGCGAGACAGTCGAAACCGAGGCTGACGGAGAGTTCGGCGACGGCGCGCAGGATCTTGTAGGTCGGTTCCGTATCCTCGTGCAGCCGGGTGATGAAGCTGCGGTCGGTCTTGATCCGGTGCAGCGGCAGGCGGTGGATATAGGCAAAGCTGGAATAGCCGGAGCCGAAATCGTCGAGCGCGATCTTGCAACCGAGCGCGGTCAGCATTTCGAGCGATTTGCGCGCACGGCCGAAATCGGTCATCACCGCCGTCTCGGTGATCTCGAAGGTCAGCCGGCCGGGCTCGATGTCGCCTTCCATGACCAGATGGGCGATGCCGGCCATCGAGCGCTCTGACATGATGTCGACGGCCGACAGATTGACCGAGAGGCCGATCGCGTCGGGCCATTCGCGGGCAGCGGCCATGGCCTTCTGCACGACGATGCTGCTGATGACCTGGATATAGCCGGTGCGTTCGGCAATGCCGACGAAATCCGCCGGGCTGACGCGCCCGAGCACCGGGCTTTCCCAGCGCACCAGCGCCTCGAAGCCGGTGACGCGGCCGGTCAGGAGATCGTGCTGCGGCTGGTACTGCAGGTGGATTTCGCGGTGCAGGTCGGCGGTGCGCAGAACCTGCTCGATGCGGCCATGGCTGCCGAGCTGCGCCTCGTGCTCCGGCGAGAAGACCACCACGTCGCCGCGGGCATTCTCCTTGGCGCTGTAAAGCGCATGGTCGGCACGCTCGTAGAGCTGGCGCACGGTCTTGCCGTCACGCGGATACTGGGAAAAGCCGATGGAGGCGGAAATCGAAACCCCGATATTGTGAATGGTGAAAGGCTCCAGGAGCCCTTCGCAGATCGCCCTGCCGGCGACGCGCAAGTCCGCATCGGTCAGCGGCTGGTCGATGGCAAGGACGAATTCGTCGCCGCCGAGCCGCGCCAGAAGCGTCTCGAGGCCGGTGTTCTCGCAGGCCTTGCGGATCCGTTCGGCGACCTGCACCAGAAGTTCGTCGCCGACCATATGGCCATAGAGATCGTTGACCGGCTTGAAGCCGTCCAGATCGATCAGCGCCAGATGCAGGACCTTGTCGCGGCTTCCGGTCTCCAGCGCATTCTCCGCATGGGCGAAAAAATGCCGGCGATTGGGCAGGCCGGTCAGCGCGTCGTAATCGGCAAGCTTTTCGGCCCGGGCACGCAATTCATCGGCGATCAGGCGCTCGCGCACCACGCCGCTGATCGCCGTGCGTACCAGCACGGCGACACCGAAGGCAGCCGCCAGCACCGTTGCGCTGGCCACGCAGAAATAGACGAAATGCGGCCACCCCATCAGCGCCGCGCAGGCGAGCACCGTCGACACAGTCAGCGCTGCTGCCACGCAAAACACCCGCAGGCTGACGGCGGCTGCCGCCGACAGCAACAGCATCATCAGCATGTAGAACAGGTTCAGCGACTGGAAATCGACCATCAGCACGTTGACGCAATTGACATACATCAGCAGCAGGATGAGAGCATTGACCATTTCGAGCTGTTCGAAGCGCACCACCCCATTGCGGGACAGGTAGATCCGGCAAAGCCCGATGACGATGGCGGCAGAGGCGGACACAACGCTGAGCTCGAGCGCCGGAACAAGCGAACTGAAGTAGAAATTGCTGGGAATGACCAGCAGATAGAACAACGCCACCGGGAGTGCGAAGCCCCGGACGATCGGCTGGAATGCCGCCGCCATCTCCTGGCGCATCGTCTCGGCGCTTGGCCTTACCTCATTCCGATCGGTCTCACCCTTGACCAAGCCGGTAACATTTCCCTTGCGCATGCCCTGACCCCGGACCCAATAATGCAGCGATGACCGACACTCTCCCTATTGAACTTACACATTATTTCTTCCTAAGGTATTAAACTAATCATTTTAGTTCATCAGGACTCGTGCGCTTCTTATCTTGCTCCGTGCCCCATAGTCTCGCCTTTGCAGCTGTACCGTCAGCGCAGATAGAACAGGTAGATGCCGGCGGTGGTCAGGCAGGCGGCGATAATGTTCATGGCGACGCCGACCCGCAGGAAATCGGCAAACCGGTAACCGCCGGCTGACGCGACCAGCGTGTTGGTCTGATAGCCGATCGGGGTGGCGAAGCTGGCGCTGGCGCCGAACAGCACGGCAAGCACGGTCGCTTCCGGGGCGAGTCCGAGCTTGTCCGACAGCGAGATGGCGATCGGCGTCATGATCACCGCGACCGCATTGTTGGTCACCATTTCCGTCAGGATCGAGGTCAGCACGTAGATCGACAACACGACCACGACCGGCGACGCCTGCTGCAGCACCGGCAGGACGGCCGAGATGATCGCCTGGACGCTGCCGGCGTTTTCCAGCCCGAGGCCGACGATCAGCATCGAGAAGATCAGCGCCAGCACGTCGCCGTCCATGGCGACCCAGGCGTCGGATGGATCAATGGCGCGGATGGCAAACAGGAAGCCGACGGCGATGATGGCAAGGGCGGAGATCGACAGCAGGCCGATGCTGGCCAGCGTGACCACGACGGCCAGAGTCATCAGCACCAGGGCCGCACGGTCGCGGCGGAACGGCTTGGCAAGCGGTGCCTCGGCCGGCAAAAGCCGCATGTCCTGGCGCAGGGACTGGAGGGCCTCGCGCGAACCGGCGACCCAGAGACTGTCGCCGGCCTTCAGCCTGAGACCGCCGAGATCCGGCCCGGCCGGATTGGTGCGGCGGCTGACGCCGAGCACCCGCAGCGGCATGCGTGACAGGAATTCCGCATCGGCGATCCGCCGGTCGATGGCGCGGTGGCCGGAGGCGATGACGACGCGGCTGACCTCCTCCTTTTCGACCGGGGCCTGGGAGGCGCGCACCTGCACGCCGATCTGCAGGCCGGCGGTGGTGCGCAGCGTCGCCAGTTCCGCCTGCGTCGCGCGCAGCACGATGCGGTCGCGCTCGGTCATCAATTCGTCCGATGAAGCGATGTTCAGCTTTTCCCCGCTTCGAAACACCGAGACCAGTTCGACACCGCGCGGACTGAGCAGTCGCGCTTTCTCGTAAGGCCGGCCGATGTCGGCAAAGCCTGGCCCGATGCGCACTTCCGTCAGGATGTCCGGCTTCGCCTCGCCGCCCCCGGCCGTCTCGCCGTCACGCCGGTCCGGCAGCAGGAAGGACTGGGTGAGGTAGAGAAACAGCGCGCAGCCGACCATCAGGATGAGGCCGATCGGGGTGATCGAGAAGACGCCGAAGCCCTCGAGGCCTTCGCGCCTTGCGATGCTGTCGACCAGAAGATTGGTGGAGGTGCCGATCAGCGTGCAGGTGCCGCCGAGAATGGCGCAGTAAGACAGCGGAATGAGAAGCTTGCGGCGCGCAAGTCCGGTGGCCGAGGCAATCGAGATCATCACCGGGATCATCATCACAACGACCGGCGTCGAATTGATGAAGGCGGAGGCGAGCATGGTCAGCGCCAGCAGCGAGCCGATCGCCAGCTTGGGCCGGGTTCGCCCGAGCTCCATCATCCGGGAGATCACCGCCTCCATCAGGCCGCTGCGCTGGACGGCCGCCGAGATGACGAACATCGCACCGACGGTGATGGCAGCCGGATTGGAAAAGACGCCGAGCGCCTGGTCCGGCTTGACGAAGCCGAGCGCGATGAACAGCGACGCCCCCATCGCCGCGATGGCCGCCGGCGGGGTCTTCTCGCGGATGAAGCCGACCAGCATGGCGAGCAGCACGACAAGGCCGATCAGCGCCGAATGATCATCGAGAAAGCGCGACAGCATCACGGTGTCGGGCATCCAGGAAGCAGCAAGCATGGGTGTCCTCCAGGATGCGGGTCATCGGAATGCGGGCAGCAGCACGGCCGCATCTGCCGACGGCATGGGCAGCGCGGCAGAGCGGTCGCGATCGGTCCGTTGTGTTAAAGATTAGGGCGCGGGGGTGACCGCCGCAAGGGCTGCGGGGCGAAGTGCGGCCGGCTCCTGTCGCCCCTGGTCCAGCCGGACGAAGACGGTACCGCGGGCCTTCAGTGCCCGGATCGCCGCCGCCACGCCGGCACCGGAGGCGCGGCCGGGCTGATTGATATGGGCGATCACCACGTCGCCGTCGCGGGCCGCCGAAATCCGCCGCGTGACGGTTGCAGCCGGCAGCGAGGCGCCCTGATCGCCGTTCAGCGAGAAGCCGCCGATGGCAAAGCCGAGAGTGTTGATCTCGACGAGCGCCGAACGGGTATAAAGCGCGGTTGCGCCCCGAAAGACATGCGGCGCGGGAAAACCGGCCGCCGTGATCGCGGCCGCGCCGCCTTCGACTTCCTCTGCGACCGCGCGGGCGGAGCCTGCCGCGGCAATGCCATAGATCGACGCCGGATGATCGACCGCCGGCACATGGTTGAGCCCGTGGTTTTCGATCTCGAACAGGTCCGGCCGGGTCTTCAGCCGCTTGACCACGTCGCCATTGCGCTTCAGCCAACGACCGGTGACGAAGATCGTCGCCGGGATGCGTTCGGCAAACAGCGTGTCGAGAATGCGCATGTCGGTGTGACCCGAGCAGGCATCGAAGGTCAGCGCCACATGCGGATGCGCCGCATCGCCATGGGAGACGGTCAGGGAAGGCTCGATCAGGCCATCATGGCCGCGGGCAGAGGCCGCGCCGGGAACAAGGGTCACGGCGGCAAGGCCGAGGGCGAGGAGGCGCATTTTCGAGGAGGGCATGGGAGGCGGGACCGGGAGAACGAGGAGATCGCTTCGTTTACCCGGAAAGCGCCGGAATTGTGTCGGGGACGTGCCCCGCATGGGCTGCCGTCGCTTCTGGTGGCAGCGTGTGGCAGGAGCGCCTCGATCCTTGCACGGCCGCTGTCGGGTTTTGCCGAAGGTGCAAGCACTCCCGCCTGTCGATGGAAGGGCCGCGACGACCGAAAGCCCACGGGTCACCGCGTCATGAGACACCCTGCCCGGTCAGCCGGAAGCCAGGTCGGTCTTTGCCGAGGAGGGCCGGCAAGCTGCCGTGCCCCTCGGGATCTCAGTCGTAGAGATAATAGCGGACCCAGTCGGAGCGCGGGACCATGGAGCCGATCTTCAGCTTGAAATTGGTCACCTCGAGCCGTTTCGGCCCGGTCGAGCATTTGTATTTCAGCCGGTACCATTCGCCGCGGCTGCGGAAGACGGCGCCGGGGGCCTGGATGGTGGTGCCCGAAACCTTGGTCTCGGAAAAGGTATAGGCAATCACCTTGTCGGGTCGATAGTCGCCGACCTTCTTGATGTGCTCCATGGCTTCGATGTCGCAGCGCTGTTCGAGTTCCTCTTCCGGATCGAGCCTCTTCAACTGCTGAACCGTGCTGTTGTCGAGTGCCAGTGCGGGGGCTGCCGCAATCAGCAAAGAGAGGAGACCAAGCAGGCCTGTACGCATCGCTACCACCTTCTACCTGTTTCATTCGCGCGGGACGATACCGTCGCGATGAGGGCGTTTCCAGTAAAAATAATGGGGAATTCAAAATGAGCGGGCACCGCCCCTTCGACCTCCCTTGGCCCTTGATAGGGCCGCATGCGGGCTTTATCTCTCGCGAAAGAGGACAAATTTCGTTCACCCCGGAATTCGGCTGAACGAACCACAGAAATTTTGATAGAAGAGCGAGATCGCCTTGCCCCCATTCACTGCCCTGCCAGCCGCCCCGGTAGCACCGAAAAAGCCGGTGAGCGATACCCGCCACGGGGTGACCCGCACCGACGACTACGCCTGGATGCGGGCCGACAACTGGCAGGCGATGTTCAAGGACACCTCGATCCTAGACCCGGAGATCCGCGCCCATCTGGAGGCGGAAAACGCCTATATGAATGCGGCGATGGACGACACCCGGCCGCTGCAGAAAGTGCTGTTTGCCGAAATGAAGGGGCGGATCAAGGAAGATGATTCGTCGATCCCGGTGAAGGACGGGCCCTATGCCTATGGCACGAATTTCGTCACCGGCGGCGAGCAGCCGCGCTATTTCCGCATTCCGCGCGACGCCGACCCGAAGGACGAGAGCGCCCGTCAGCTGCTGCTCGACGGCGACCGGGAAGCGCAAGGCAAGGATTATTTCCGCCTGTCGGGGATCGACCATTCGACCGACCACAACCGCGGCATCTGGGGCTATGACGACAAGGGCTCGGAATATTTCACCCTGAAGGTGCGCGATCTGGCAACCGGCGAGGATCTCCCCGATGTGATCGACAACACCGCCGGCGGCGGCGTCTGGGCGCCCGACGGACAGAGTTTCTTCTATACGCTGCAGGATGACAACCACCGGCCGTCCAAGGTCTTCCACCACATCGTCGGCCAGCCGCAGAGCGAAGACCGGCTGGTGTTCGAAGAGAAGGATCCGGGCTTCTTCATGGGCGTCGGCGGCTCGCTGCTGGACGACGTGATCTATATCGACATCCACGATCACGAGACCTCGGAATACCGGATCCTGTCCACCAGCGACCTGGCCGCAGAGCCGAAGCTGGTGGCGGCGCGCGAGGAAGGCGTCGAATATTCGATGACCGAGGGCGGTGACGTCTTCTACATCCTCACCAATGACGGCGATGCCAAGGACTTCAAGATCATGCAGGCGCCGTTTGCGTCTCCGGGCAAGGAAAACTGGACGGAAGTCGTCCCGCACGAGCCCGGCCGGCTGATCCTCAGCCACATGGCCTATGCCCGGCATCTGATCTGGCTGGAGCGGCGCGACGGCCTGCCGCGGATCATGATCCGCGATCGCAAGAGCGGCGAGGAGCACGAGATCGCCTTTGCCGAAGAGGCCTATTCGCTGGGTCTTTCGGGTGCTGCCGAATACGACACCGACATCATCCGCTTTTCCTATTCGTCGATGACGACGCCGAGCCAGCTCTACGACTACAACATGGCGACGCGCGAGCGCAGGCTGCTGAAGACGCAGGAAGTGCCGTCGGGCCACAACCCCGCCGACTACGTGACCCGCCGCGTCTTTGCCCGGTCGCATGACGGCGCCGAGGTGCCCGTCACCCTGCTCTACCGCGCCGACACGCCGCTCGACGGTTCCGCGCCCTGCCTGCTCTACGGCTACGGCGCCTATGGCATCGCCATCCCCGCCTCGTTTTCCACCAATGCGCTGTCGCTGGCCGACCGCGGCTTCGTCTATGCCATCGCCCATGTCCGCGGCGGCAAGGACAAGGGCTTCCAGTGGTACGAAGACGGCAAGATGGAGAACAAGGAAAACACCTTCAAGGACTTTATCGCCGCGGCCGATCATCTGGTGGCGCAAGGCTTCACCGCTTTCGACCGGATCATCGCCGAGGGCGGATCGGCCGGCGGCATGCTGATGGGGGCGATCGCCAACATGGCGCCGGAGAAATTCGCCGGCATCATCGCCGCCGTACCCTTTGTCGACGTGTTGAACACCATGCTCGACGACACCCTGCCGCTGACTCCGCCGGAATGGCCCGAATGGGGCAATCCGATCGAATCGGAAGAGGAATATCACTGGATCGCCGCCTACAGCCCCTACGACAAGGTGGAGCAAAAGCCCTATCCGCCCCTTATTGCCCTGTCGGGCCTTACCGACCCGCGCGTCACCTATTGGGAGCCGACCAAGTGGATCGCCAAGCTGCGCGAGAAGGCACCGGAGGCCGGCCCCTACCTCCTGAAGACCAACATGGCCGCCGGCCATGGCGGCAAGTCCGGACGCTTCCAGCGCCTGGAAGAGATCGCCTTCGAATATGCGTTCGCGATCAAGGTGGCGGGAAAGATGTGACATTTCCATAGCAGGCGGAGGTGCGCCGGCCTCCGCCTCCGCCACTCTGTTACAAAACTTCATTTGAGTTTTGCGGAAATATTCCCATGCTTAGTTTGTGGGCAGGCGCCAGACACACTCCGAGTTGCCTTCGAGGCGGCAGCGTTCTAAACGACGTGAATCAGGAGCTGGGGGCCCACGCTTCTTACCTATAAGCTTTAACGTAGTCGATGAATTCGTGCTGTTCAGCCGTGAGTATATGGTTGTCTTTACTCGGAACGATGGTTAATCCTGTGCCATAACGCTGACCTTGGCTTCTCAACAATCGAGGGACAAGGAGGCGCGCATATCTTGCCTCGCAGAAGCCGAAAGAATTTGGCTCAAGCGCGTGCCAGATCGCGCTGGTGAAAATGTCAGCGATCTGAAGACCAGCTCTTTTACTATGATTCTCAACAAGGATATCGCTCGGATCCAGCACGTTCCAGTCTATGGAACGGACCGGGCGGACTACTTCTTTTCCGTCGCGCATGAATTCAAGATAACGTCGCATGGCATGGTAGTCCGTGCCTCGGCGGCGGGAAAAAACGACTTTCAAATGCGCTTCTGCTCGATGTTCCAACCACGCCTTACGTTGACAAGCCGCAGTGAGTCTCTCAAGCAAAAATCTCGTCAGGTAATTGTAAAGATGCTGCCGTTGCTTGAATATGTCCTTCTTTGGGTGCTCGAGAAGCGTGATTTTATTCGAGCAGACCACACATGCGCCAATCGGCTTTTGGGATAGGAGAATACAAGCTTGAACACGTTGATCATGCTTCAATTCCCGGAAGTGAAGATCAAGTGATTTCTTCTTTGGAAAGTGCTCGAGAACTTCGGTCTTCCATCCCGGAACCTCACGATCAAATGACTTTTGAACCACAACGGCGCCGATCGCAAACCACCGTGACTGAGCAGTAGGCTCGTCTTTCCCAAGCTTGCCGAACCCCTCATCACCCGCCTCATCCACATAGGCAATGTATTCAATCGTCACGGAGAAATACCCCAATGGCGGCGATTCAACCGATGTCAAATGCGCCCAAAACCGCATACTTAAATAGTAATTACACCTTACATTAATCAACGATAACCTTGAAGAAACCGCAAAATTTATTTACTTTACTTTATTTGACATAAAATTTACAGTCACTAAAATTACACTGAACCTATCAAAATATTGCTTGCAATTTGCATGAGCCATGAGAAATCGCTCCCTCACCCGACATATACTCCCACTGCCGCCTTGACCGACGCGCGCTCCGCCATGCGGCTGCGGTGATCGTGGACTTTCGGGAACTGCTTCGGATCGACCTTGTCGCCCTCCAGCCAGGAGGCGATGGTGAAGAGATAGGGATCGGCGATGGTATAGGTGTCGCCCATGACCCAGGGGCCCTTGAACATCTCGCTCTCGATCAGCGCGAAGCAGGCGGCCATCACTTCCGGCATCTTGCGCTTCATCTCGCTGATCGCCGCCGCGTCATCGGCCCAGCGCCCGGCGCGACGTCCATGGGCATGGGCCACATGCACGGTGGAGCAGAGATAGGAATTGAACGCCTGCACCTCGGCAAAGGCGAAGGGATCGTCGATGGGTGCGAGATTCGACGCCGGATGGGTCTGGGCAATATAGGCCAGGATCGCCGGTGTTTCCGTCAGCGTGCCGCGGTCGGTGACCAGGGCGGGCACCCGGCCCTTCGGATTGATCGCCAGATAGTCGGGCGCGCGCTGGGCGCCATTGGCCATGTCGAGCGCCACGGCCTCATAGGCCGCGCCCGCCTCCTCCAGGGCAATATGCGAGGCGAGCGCGCAGGTGCCCTTGCCGGTATAGAGTGTCAGCATGATCTTCCTCCAGGAACGAACGGAGCCAGAGACTTACCATCGCAGCCGGCGCCTGCGCCAGACGGCATGCATAAAGCGTATTCCCGGCCCCCTGTCCGGCGCCTTCGACTTCCCTTTCGTTTCCTCTCGCCGCCCGATGCCCGCGCGCTTTCCGCCGGATGCCAAATAAAGTTGTTGGCCGTGCCGATCGGCGGGAACAAGGCCCCGCGTGCAAGGTTCTTGCCACGGGGGTAGCCCCGCGAACACGAAGATCGCGTTCGGGACCATGCCCAGGCCAGAAAATCAGGTCGCCGCGCGTGCCTATGCGAATGCGGCGGCGTCCAGCGACGATGTGCGGTGTCGAGGGATCGACGCCGGGCACGCCGGGGTCGGCGGCCTGCCAGAAAGGCCTGCCGTCGGCTGAACCAAACCGTTGACTTGACGAGGACTGCGACCGCGTCCCGCGTTCTGACGTGGTGCGACAGCAGCTTCGACCGCGTAACAGGAGTATCCATGACCGTTCACGTCGCCCTGATCCGGGCTCTCAATGTCGGTGGCACGGCAAAGATGCCGATGACCATGCTGAAGGCGATTGCGACGGATATCGGCCTGAAGGACGTGACGACCTACATCCAGTCGGGTAATCTGGTGTTTCGTGACAGGGGCAAGCCGGACGAGATCGCCGCCATGCTGAGCACCGCGCTCGGCCTGGTGCTCGGCAGTCCGCCGGAGGTCTTCATCCGCAGCACACAGGAACTGGAGAGTATCATCGCCGACAATCCGTTCGACAGGTACGAGCCGTCCAAGGTTCTCGTCAGCTTCTTTCCCCGCCGGCTGCCCGACAATGCGCTCGATGGCGCCAGCGCCCCCGATGGCGAGGAGACGGTGCTGCACGGCCGCGAGATCTATGTGCACTTCCCCGGCGGGTCGGGCACCTCGCGGCTGAAACTGCCGGTGCTGAAGCGCGGTACGGCGCGCAATATCAACACGATTGCCAAACTCGCCGAGATGGCCCGCACGCTTGAGGACCATGCATGAGCCGTCACTGGTGGCTGGCCCTGCAGGTGGCGCGTCGCCTGTGGTTTCGCGCGACACTTTATGCCGTGATCGCAGCAATCACCGCCGTGCTGGGCATCGCGCTCGGTCGCTTCATTCCAGACAGCCTGTCCGACGTGATCGGCACCAAGGCCGTCGACGCGATCCTGACGATCATCGCCTCGTCGATGCTGACGGTGACGACGTTCTCGCTGTCGACGCTGGTCTCGGCGACCTCGGCTGCCGCAACCAGCGGCACGCCCCGGGCGATCAGCCTGCTGTTGCAGGACCGCACGGCGCAATCGGCCCTTTCCACCTTTCTCGGCGCCTTCCTGTTTTCGCTGGTCGGCCTGATCGCCCTCAACACGGGCCTGTATGGTGGCGGCGGCCGGGTCGTGCTGTTTGCCGTGACGCTCGCGGTCGTGGCGCTGATCGTCGTCATGCTGTTGCGCTGGATCGACCATCTGGCCGGGCTCGGGCAGGTGAGCGAGACGATCCGGCGGGTCGCCGATGCCACCGAACCGCCGCTGACGGCGCTGGCCGGCCGGCCCTATCTCGGCGCCGTCGGCTGGGCGACGCCGCCCGATACGGCGACCGCCGTGCTCGCCGATGACGCCGGCTTCATCCGCCATCTCGATATTGCCCGCCTGCAGGCCATGGCCGAGGCGTTGGACCTCACCTTCTATGTCCGGGTCCGGCCGGGCGATTATTGCTGGCTTGGCCAGCCGATCGCCTATGTCGATGCGCCGAAGGGGCTCGGCGAACCGGACGAGGACAATCTCGGCGAGATCAAGCAGGTGTTCACCATCGGCCCGCAGCGCTCCTACGACCAGGACCCGTTGTTCGGCCTGACGGTGCTGTCGGAGATCGCCTCGCGGGCCTTGTCGCCGGGGATCAACGATCCCGGCACCGCAAACGACGTGACGGTGCAGGCGGCACGGCTGATGACGCGGCTGGGGCAGGCCTTTGTCGAGCGCCGCCGGCTGGAAATCGAAGGCGCGGAGGAAGCCGCCGACTTCAAGCGGGTGCATCTGATGCCGATCACCACGACCGAACTGATGGAAGCCGCCTATCTGCCGATCGCCCGCGATGGCGCCGGCATGATCGAGGTGGTCACCACCATGCTGCAGGCGCTGTATGGCCTGACGCAGGTGGGCGACGCGGAACTGGCCGATTGCGCCCGGCGCATGGGCGAGACGGTGACCGCCCGCGCCCGCGAGGGCCTGCCGCACGACATGGACCGCGAGCGGCTGGACGCCATTCTGGAAAAGCTCTCCGGGCCGGAACTGCACCCATTGCGATAGCTGCACCCCCCAGTCCACCGGGCCGTGATTTCGCAATCGCTAATTGAACGAAAGCCTCGCGCAAGCTTCAAAGCTTAACAAGCTGTTAACGAGACCATTGCAAACGAGGCCCGCCATGAGGATCGACAGCGGCCTGAACGGCTATTACTATCAAAGTCGCGTAAGCTATTCCAAGGACGATGCCGACGACGCGTCAGGCGAAGCCGCGACCACAGCACGGGCGCGCACGCAGGATCCGTCGGTCAGCAGCAGTTTCCTGTCCGCTTCGCTGTCCGGCGCGCTCTGGGCGCTCGAAGGCAGCAGCGAGACCGATGCCACCGGCAGCAGCACGATGCGCATGACCACCGACCAGCCCCGCTTCAACGAGGCCGAGCAGGTGGAAGCCTTCTATCTGGAATATGGCGACCCGCAGGCCTGAGACGCTCAGCGCCTGGTCGAATGATCCCGCAGACCATACCCTTCTTGCCCCGATCCAGGCAAAGCATGTTCGCGCTCAAGGCGCAGAATGGGCGCGCAGGCGTTGATGACCACCCGAGCAGGAGGCCTTGCCGGAGCCTGAGACAGGGCTCTGACACCCATCAACGCGGGTTGAAACCTCCACGCGGAACTGCGTCCGGCTTGCAGCACCGGCGCGCCACTCGCGCAGCGCATGCGACAGGATCTGCACGGAAGAGGTGAGAAACAGTCCGGCCATCACGCCGGCGACGAGCAGGTCCGGCCATGCGGTCGCCGTGCCCCAGACGCCGAGCGCCGCGATCATCACGATGACATTGCCGATCGCATCGTTGCGCGAGCAGAGCCAGACCGAACGGACATTGGCATCGCCGTCCTTGTAATTCATCAACAGCAGTACGCTCGCCAGGTTGGCGAGGAGCGCCAGAAAACCGATCGCCCCCATCACCGGCGCTTCCGGCGTGCTGGCGACGAAGACCCGCCAGACCGTCGATCCGAAGACGAAGAGGCCCATGGCAAAAAGGCTGAGCCCCTTGGCCGCCGCTGCCGCCGTGCGCAACCGAACCGCAGCGCCGATCACGGCAAGCGACAGGCCGTAGGTCACGGCATCGGCAAAGAAGTCGAGTGCATCCGCCTTCAGCGCCTGCGAACCGGCCAACTGCCCGGCCGTCATTTCCACGACAAACAGCGCGGCATTGAGCACGATGACCGCCCAGAGCCGCCGCCTGTAGCCGACCGACATGCCGTCGAAAGGGCCGTGATCCTGTCCGCAACACCCGCTCATTGGTCTTTTCCCTTCTTGCTTGAACCTTGGATGTCCTCCACTGTAATCTCTCCAGCGACTAGAGGTTCAAGCCCCGATTGAGCCTCGGGACATGAGACATGGGACTTGGGACATGGGATTTGGGACTTGGACATGAGAGGGAGATACACGTGATGCATTCGATCGGCGAACTGTCGCGGCGCACCGGCGTCAAGGTGCCGACCATCCGCTACTACGAGCAGATGGGCCTGATCGAGGCGGCGGAACGCACCGGAGGCAACCAGCGTCGCTACGAAAAGGGTGACCTGGAACGGCTGACCTTCATCCGCCATGCCCGCGATCTCGGCTTTCCGATCGAGGCAATCCGCGAGCTGATCTCGCTGTCGGGACATCCCGGCCGCCCCTGCGACCGCGCCGACACGATCGCCGCCGAACAGCTGGCGCAGGTGCGCGAAAAGATCGCCCGGCTGCAGAAGCTCGAAAGCGAATTGCAGCGCATCACCGGCCACTGCGACGGCGACCACGCGATCGAGGACTGCTATGTCATCCGTGCGCTGTCCGACCACGGGCTTTGCGAGAGCGAGCATTGAACCGCATGCAGGCGGGCTATCTGGATCGTCCCGGCGGGCACCGCATCCGTTACGCATGCGCCGGCGCGACAGACGGCCTGCCGGTCCTGCTGTTGCATGGCGGTCCGGGATCGGGAATATCGCGCTCTGCCGTGCGCCGCTTCGATCCGGAGCGCTGGCGGACCATCGCCTTCGACCAGCGCGGCTGCGGCCAAAGCACGCCCGGTGCAGGCGACCACGACAACGATCTCGCAGACAACACGACGGCGCACCTGATCGACGATATCGAGGCGCTGCGCTGCCAACTCGGGATCGCGCGCTGGGTGGTCTTCGGTGCGTCCTGGGGCGCGACGCTCGCGCTTGTCTATGCGCAGCGCCATCCGGCAACAACGCTCGGTCTGATCCTCGCGGGCGTGACGATGACACGGTGGAGCGAGATCGACTGGCTCTACAATGGCTTGCAGCGTTTCCTGCCGGAAGCATGGGCGCGTTTTGCCCAGGCCATCCCCGCGCCCCTGCGGCATCTGCATCCGGTCGATGCCTATCGCGCCCTTCTCAACGCCGACGATCCGGCCACGCGGCAGGCCGCTGCCGATGCCTGGCATGAATGGGAAGCGGGATCGATCTCGGCCGATCCGCGGATGGGCTGGCCCGAGCGGTGGAGAGACCCGGCCTACCGGCTCGCCCGAGCCCGCCTTTGCGCGCATTATTTCCATCACCGCGCCTGGCTTGCAGAGGATCAGCTGCTGCGCGACGCGCACAGACTGGACGGCATTCCGGGCTATCTTATCCAGGGCCGGCTCGACCTGCAGGCACCACCGGCAACAGCGCACGCGCTGGCAAGGGCATGGCCCGACAGCGAATGCGTGATGATCGACAATGCCGGGCATTCCACCGGCGATGCCGGCATGGCCGAGGCGGTTGCGCAGGCCGCAGGGCGCTTGTTGGAACGGTGGGACGGGGCCTGATCCTCGTCAGGCTGCCGCGTCGATGTCGAAGTCGAAATGCAGCCTGTCATAGGGGAAAACGATTCCGCCGCCGTCGGCCTTGTCGATGACGCCACTTTTCAAGAGCGTATCGACATCGGTATGGACACCCTTGAAATCCCGTCCGACGCGACGCGCCAGTTCGCGGATCGTCAACGGCCCTTGCCCGGCCATCACCTTCAGGATGTCCAGACGCTTGGGTGCCAGCACCCGGTGCATCGCGTCCCAGGACGGAAAGGCCAGAACGTGCGGGGACAGGGCTGCGCCATGTTCCGCTGCAGCCTTCCCCGCCGCCGAAAGGCTTTCGCCGAGAGTTTGGATCTTAACCTTCAGGGTTGTCATCGAGCCACTGCCTCACATCACGCCCGAAATCTTCGAGCAAACTGTCCATGCCGGAGAATGCATACGCCGTCTCTTGCGGGCCCCGGTGCCGATGGTCGCCCTTGCCGGCCTCATTGTCGTAGCGAAGGACGCAGATACCGCCTGCCACCAGCGCCAGGCTGTATTTGAACCCGTGAGTGCTGCCACGCAAAGGCACGGGAACACGCCAGATCAGGATCTCCGCGAAAACGTCGTCACGCAGGACGTTCCGCGTTCGTTGAACCAGTATCGCCTTCGCCATCACCAGCTCCGCAATATTGATGTAATTTATGCCATCACTACAGCCTTCGCAAGCCGCCATCCTACCGCTTGACAAGATGGAAAATCCGGAGCATCAATCCCGCCATGATCGACGCACGCGCACTCATCTCCTGCACGTATTTTTGGGCCTACCGGTAACAGGCGGCCCGACAGATCGAACTTGTCAACAGGCCGCCGTCAGGCGGCCTTGTTGTTTCAGAACCAAGCTCCCCTGACGGCAAACGGAAAAAAAGGGAAGCGACATGACCGAAGATACCGATATCACCCTGCCCCGAGCCCCCGTCGTCGTGATCCGCACGGCGCGGCCCGGCGATCTTGGTGAACTGGCAGCGATGATCGCCGAGCTGGCCCGCCATCACGGCGACCCCTCCGCCATGACCGCCGAGACGCTGGAGCGCGACCTGTTCGGCCCGATGCCGTGGATCAAGGCGCTGGTTGCCGACGACGGCGACGAACTGATCGGCTACGCCATTCTCACGCCGCTCTACCGCGCCCAGGAAGGCAAGCGCGGCATGGACCTGCACCACCTCTTCGTCAAGGACGGCCAGCGCGGCAACGGTATCGGCCAGCATCTGGTCAACCGCGCCCGGGACCTCGCCAAGATGGCCGGCTGCGACTATCTCTCGGTCAGCGCCGCCACCGGCAATTTCGCCGCCCATCGCTTCTACGAACACATGGATTTCGTGCCGCGGCCGGTAACCGGCATGCGCTATCACCAGCAACTGGCCTGAGCTCGGCCGCACTGCCCGACGCCGGCCGTCCCTTGCCGAACGGAGGATTTGTCATGCCGACCCTTGCGATTGCCCTGCACAACGATTTCGCCGACTGGGAACCGGCCCTGTTGATGGCCGCCGCCCGCGGCTATCTCGGCGCGAAGATCGTCACGGCAAGCCCGGATGGCGGACCGGTGACCTCGATGGGCGGCCTGAGCGTCACGCCGGATCTCGCCTATGCCGATCTCGATCCGGCAGCGTGTGATGCGCTGGTGATTCCTGGCGGACTGGCATGGGAAAAGGGCAATGCGCCCGATTTCGCCCCGCTCGTTCGCGCTTTCCGCGCAAACGGCAAGGTGGTCGCCGGCATCTGCGCGGCCGCCAGTGCCCTGGCCGGCAGCGGCGTGCTGGACGACGTCGCCCATACCGGCAATGCACTCGGATCGCACCAGCGCCAGCCCGGCTATCAGGGTGCCTCCCTTTACCGCGACCAGCCGCAGGCCGTTTCCGACAAGGGGATCGTCACCGCCTCCGGCAATGCGCCCCACAGTTTCGCCGTCGAGGTGCTGAAGGCCGTCGGCCTCTGGAGCGCGGAGGCGCAGGCCGAGATGGCCGGATTTTCCGCCGAGCACCGCTGACGGTTCTCGCCGTCAATTCGACCTATCAATGCTTCAGCGGCGGGTTTTCCGACCAGTTCTGCAAGGTCGCCTTGATGAACACCAGGGCTGCCTGGCGGGCCTGGTCGCGTTCGCGCGGATCGGCGATGCCCTTCAGCCGGAGATCGAAGGCGGCGACGGTGTCGACCACCCATCGGTGCAAGGCGGGGTCTGGGTGGCTGTCGAGCAGGGAGCGGATGGCATTTTCCATCCGCTTGCGCTGGGGACTCATGCGGGCACTCCGATCATTACAGTCCGGACTATGCGCAAGGCGGCTTTTGCGAGACTGATGCAACCGCGCGTGGAGAAAGGCCGGCGCCTGCGCCCGACGTCGTTGGGTGCGGCCGCCTCCCGCAAGCCCGCTTCACCCTGCCTCACATCTCCCCACAGCCGGGGCGGACGGCAGACGGCAGGCCTTGGCCGGCAACAACGGCCATACGCGCTGCAACAGAAAAATCGGGCGACGGCGGCCTCCTCAGGGTCCCGGCAGTCCGCGGATGCCGGGCCATGGATCGGTCGCCGCCAGCCGGACTGCTCACCCGTGATGGCTATGCCTTGCGCTACACCCCGAAGGTGACGTGGCCGTGCTCGTCGATCGTCCAGGCCGGGTTCCAGGCGATCTCCCAGGCATTGTCGTCGGGGTCGGTGACATAGCCGCGCATGCCGCCATGCGGCGGGGCGGCGGCGGGCTGGATGATCCGGCCGCCAGCGGCCACCAGCCGCTCCATCAGCGGCGCGACATCCTCGGCCTTGGCCACATTGTGCCCGAGCGCAAAGGCGCCGGAGGGATTGAATGCCGCGCGGCCGCTGTCTTCCAGCATCATGTCGTTGCGAAAGAGGCCGAGCACCATCCCGTTCATCTGGTAGAAATGGATGAATTCGTTTTCGAACACCGTCTCCCAGCCGAAACCTTCGGAGTAGAAGCGGTGCGAGCGCGCCATATCGGCGGTGCCGAGAGTGACAACGGAAATCTGCTGCTGGATCTTGGTCATTTGCTTGCATCCCAAACGTTTGCTGCCGCAGGCTGCGGCAGTTCCACGTCAGGGGACGGATGCTATCCGTCGGAACGCCTCGTGATTGCTGAGACGCGGGGGACTAACCAGGTACCGCCCTAACCGTTTTAGACACGACAATATGTAGAACGGCGCCTCCGGGAGGTCAAGACGGATCGCCGGGAGCCGCCTCGTCCGCCTGCAACAGCGGCGCCGGCGTGCCCTGATGGAACAGCATCAGCCAGCTGTCGCCGTCATAGCTCCAGATCGAACTTCGCAGCACCCGGCTCACCGCCTTGCCGGCGATCTGCCGCTCGGTCTGGTAGGTCAGAAGCACGGCATCCTTGGAGATCGGCGTCAGCTCGTAGTCGCTCGCCACCAGTTCGTCGTCCTCGGCGCGCGGCTCTTCGCCCACCAGTTCCTCGATCACGTCCTCGCGTTCATAGACCCGGCCCGAGCTGCCGATCTCGAAGAAGCCCTCGTCCAGAAGCACGTCTATGCTTTCCGCCACGCCACGCGTTTCCGGATCGAGCAAGATCTCTTCGAGAGACCGGATCTCGTCCAGCAAGTCCTGCCATTTCCCCATGTTATGCCGTCCCCTTCATGCCCCTGACTACCCTTACTCCACTGCCGGCACCGCCTTCAGATAGGCGGCAATCGCCTCGCGATCGGCGGCCGGCAGTTCGGCCAGATTCTTCTGTACCTCGACCATCGACCCGCCGACACTGTCGAAATCGGGGGTGAAACCGCTGGTCAGATATTCGACAATATCATCCTTGCTCCATTCGCCAACCGCCTTGGACCCCGGCGTGATGTTGGGGATCGTGCCCTCGCCTTCCGGATTGGGTCCGCCGGCCAGCCATTTGCCCGACTTGAAACCGCCAAGCGCATCGCGCGGCGTGTGGCATTCGCCGCAATGACCGGGACCCTCGACCAGATACTGGCCGCGCTTCACCTCGTCGTCGGCATCTTGCAGCGCCACGCGCGGGCCGGTGTCGAAATAGAGGAATTTCCAGCCACCGAGCGAGAGGCGGATATCGAAGGGGAATGGCAGATCGTGCGGCGGGGCATCGTTTGCGCTTGCCGGCAGCGTCTTCAGGAAGCCGTAGAGGTCGTTGATGTCGCCGGGCGTCATCCGGGCATAGGAGCCATAGGGAAAGGACGGATAGAGATGCTCGCCGTTGCGCCCGACGCCGCGGGTCATCGCATCGCCGAATTCGGCAAGGCTCCATTGGCCGATGCCGTGATCGGGGTCTGGCGAGATATTGGGCGGATAGAAGGTACCGAACGGACTTTTCAACGCCACGCCGCCGGTCAGCTCCAGGCGGGCGTCGCCCTCGGCCCCCTGTCTGGCATGACAGGAGCTGCAGCCGCCGGCAAAGAAGATGTCCCGGCCATGGGCGACATCGGGATCGCCCAGATTGGCCCAGTGGTCTGCCGGCTGCCGCTTCGGCGCCGTGACCACCAGAAAGCCCGCCGCACCGATAACGCCGATCGCGACCAGCAGGCCGAGGCCCTTTGCCAAGGTCGATACCATCCCTGCTCTCCCCACCTGCATGCCGTGTACCGCATGCCGCACATACGAAAAGACCGCCGGCAGTCGGTTCGACCGCCGGCGATCCGTCCCATCAGCCGTTACTTCTTCATCCGGTAGGATTCGTGGCAATCGCTGCAGACGGCGCCGAGCTTCTTCATCGTCGCGCCGACGGCGGCCGGATCGGCCGGCATGGCGGCAAGCTCGGCTTCCGCGACTTCGGCAAGCTCGGCTGCCTCATGCTTGAAGCCGTCCATGTCTTCCCAGATCTTCGGGCTGGCCTCGGTCTTCATGCCGGTCTCCGACCCCTCGGGGAACTGCTCGGGGAAGGCCTTGATCGTCTCGTCGATCGTCGTCAGCGACGCCTTGACCGTGTCGGCGCTATAGGCCTCCTCGCCCTTGGCGATCTTGGACAGCGCGCCCATGGCGCCGCCGATCTTCTTCATCATGGCCTGGCGCACGACCTGCGGCTCGTCGGCGGCATGGACGGCACCGATGCCGAGACAGAGCGCGGCTCCGACGGCGAGGACGAGTTTCATGTTCATTCTTCTGTCTCCCTGGGGCTGGCCACCGCGGCGGCGCGGTGAAGTGCGCAGCGATGATTGCAAGAAGCCGTGACCGTTTGAAGTCACAATGCGGTGAAACCCGCCCCCTGCGCCATTCCCTTGAAAGATATCGGCAAAACCTGCGCCGGCAGGGCTCAGGCATAGTGCAGGAAGCCCTCGCCGGCGGTGATCAGGGCCGCCAGGATCATGAAAATGCCGACACTGCGGCCGAGCCAGATCGTTGCCCGCGGGGCGCCGAGCAACATTTTGCGGGCACGCGACGCGGCAAGGGCGACGCCGCCGTAGAGACTGAACTGCACGCCGGCCGTGATCAGCCCGAGGACGACGCCCTGGGCGACAAAGGACCCGTATTCCAGCCGCAGGAACTGCGGATAGACGGCAATGACGAAGACATAGGCCTTGGGGTTCAGCAGGCAGGTGAGCATGGCGCGGCCGGCAATCTTCAGCGTCGATGTCCGCCCGGCGCCTTGCACCGTCTCGACGACGATCCGGCTGCGGATCAGCGTGTAGCCGATCCAGACCATGTAGGCGGCACCGGCGATCAGAAGCGGCAGGAACAGCGCCGGTGCGAAGGTGACGAGCAACGCCGTGCCGAGCGTGCCATAGAGCGTGTGCACCGCGCCGCCCGCGACAAGGCCGAGCGTTGCGGTCAATCCCGCCCGCGCACCACCCGTCAGGCCATTGGCCAGCACGAACAGCATGTCCATGCCGGGCACGGCGATGATGCCGGACACGAGAAGGAAGAAGAGCCAGAGACTATCGTCGTAATTCATGTCAGTATGCGCTTTCCAAAAATGCAAGGGAACCCTGGTTTGTGACGGAATTTCAATCCGTTGTTCCCTTCTCATAGCGAAACGCTCCTGACAGCGTTCTGTCAGTTGAAAGGCAGGCAAGAATGCGCAAGGCCTCCCGCCTGTTCGAGATCATCCAGATCCTGAAACTGTCGCGCCGGGCGGTGACGGCGGCCGAGATCGCCGCACGGCTGGAGGTGACGGTGCGGTCGATCTACCGCGACATCGCCGCCCTGCAGGCGATGCGGGTGCCGATCGAAGGCGAGCGCGGGCTCGGCTATATCCTGCGCCCCGGCTTCGACCTGCCGCCGCTGATGTTCGACCATGCCGAAGCCGACGCCATCCTGCTCGGCCTCAGGCTGCTGGAGCGGACCGGCGACATGGCCCTGAAGGACGCCGCCGGCCGGGTCGGCGACAAGATCGCCGCCGCCGTGCCGGAGCCCCTGCGAAAGAGCCTGATGTCGGCGCCGCTCTATGCCTGGGGTGGCGTTGCCACCGCGCCGCCTGGCGTCGACATGGGACTGATCCGCCAGGCGATCCGCGACGAGACGGTGCTGTCGCTCCGCTACGGCGACGAACAGGGCCGCGTCAGCGCGCGCGATATCAGGCCGATCGCGCTGATCTATTATTCCGACTGGATGACGCTGGTGGCGTGGTGCGATCTGCGGCAGGCAATCCGCAATTTCCGAACCGACCGCATCCTGGCCGTCATGCCGTCGGGTCAGCGGTTTCAAGGCGACGGCGAGCGGTTGCGCCAGCTCTGGGTCGCCGGATGGACGAACCAGCCGACCTCCCCCCTCGGCATCGTCAAAGCCTGAGGGTGCGGCTGACCTGGCGGCCGAAGCCCTCGATCTCGATGCGGTCGTCGCCGACGGTGACGATGGCAAAGGCGTTCTGCGTCTCGGTATCGACCATGCCATGCATGTTGAGGAAATGGGTGGTGCCCTTGCGGCCGTAATTGCCGCGATGGTCGTGGCCGCAGAAATACGCGATGGCGGCCGGCGAGCGGGCAATCACCGAGGCGACCTCGCCGGCGTTCCAGAGTGAATGGTCGGTCAGCGGAAACAGCGGATAATGGCCGAAGACGATGGCGCGTTCGCCTGCCCGTTCGGCGTCCGCCAGCGTCTCGGCGAGCCAGATGACCTGCTCGGCCGACATCGCCGCGTTCCAGTCCATCGCCTGCGGCGCGCCGCTGGCCCGCAGTTGCTCGAGCTGCCGGACCGCCGCGTCGTGGCGCGGCTCCCCCGGGTTGCTGGAAAACAGGGCAATCTCGGTGGTGTCGATGACGACGAAGCGGATTCCGCCGATCGCGCGGGAATAAAAGGGCGCGGGCATGCCGAGTGTGGCATGCACCGCGCCCTTCCGGTCCGCCTCGACCTGGAAGTCGTGATTGCCGGGAAGGACGATATGCGGGCAGGCAAGCTTCTCATACAGCGACAAGACCGGCGCCAGATGCACGAAGTCTCGGTCGATCAGGTCGCCGAGGGTGACGACGAAATCGACGCCTTCGGCGGCAAAGACGCCAACCGCCTCCGCGATCTTGCCAAGGCTTCGTCCATAGAAGCGGTCGTGCTCGCGCGAGGGCGGCACATCGGCGAATTGCGGATCGGCAATGACGCCGAAACGCAGCGGCGGGCGGGCAGGATAAACGGTCATCGTCAAGGATCGAGCTTCAAGGGGGGAGCATGGGCCGGGGGGTGGTCACTCTCATGCCGGTGGATAGAGCCTGTTGAAGACAATCATGTGACGGCACCGGTGGTTAACCCTCTCGTGACCTGACGCGTGCACACTCTCGACGGATGAAAAAACAACGCTATGTTCTGCCCGGCGGATCGGCCGGCACCCAGCATCCCCGGACCTATCGGCCACTCTGCGGCGATGCGCGTCCGGCACCGGTGTCGTCATGCGGCGTTTATAAGGAGTTGCGGTGAGAAAATTCGGCAAGTTACTGGCGGCATTCGTCATTCTGTTCCTGTGGGTGGTGGTGACCCTTCTCGCCGGCCTGTTGCAGCCGCAGCCGGCGGCCAATCAGGCGGTGCTGATCAGCGGCCAGATCGCGCTCGGCCTTGTCGCCGCCTCGATATTCCTGCTGATCGTGCTGCCGTTTCTCAAATGGGACCTGCTCGGTTTCAATGCGCCGCGCCCGCGCCGCTCGCTGCTGATTACCTGGGTGCCGCTCACCTATATCGTGCTGCTGCTCGGCGGCGCGATCTTCGGCGGCCTGCCGCCGGCCGGGACCATCGCCATCGTCTTTGCCAATTGCGTGCTGGTCGGCTTTTCCGAGGAGGCGATGTTTCGCGGCATCCTGTTTCGCGGGGCGCTCGGCTGCATGCGGCTCTGGCCGGCCCTGTTGTTCACCTCGGTGATCTTCGGCCTTATCCATACCCTGAACGTGTTTTCGACCGGCAATCTGGCCGTTGCCGTGCTGCAGGCCTGCGCCGCCTTCCTGAGCGGCATGCTCTATATCGCGATCCGCATCCGCACCCAGTCGATCTACCCGATGATGGTGATCCACATGCTCTGGGATTTCTCGCTGTTCATGGTGGCGCATGCCTCCGGGCCGATCGACCAGAAGATCGAGGTGACCTTCAGCGCGATCGCCGTGCCCGGCCTGATAGTGCTGCCGCTGTTTGCCTATGGCTTCTGGCTGCTGCGCGGTCTCGGTCGCGATTTCGGCTGGATGTCGGATGTGGTGAAGCGGGAAGAAGAGGCAAAGCTTGCCGCAGGATCGGCAACGCCGGTCTGAGCGTCGGCGTTGCCGGGGCAAGGGCAAGAGCAAGAGCAAGAGCAAGAGCAAGAGCAAGGAAGGGTAGCCTTTCGGGCTACCCTTCCCAACCGACTTTTGTCTCGAACAGGCCCCCCTCTGCCCTGCCGGGCATCTCGCCTAAAAGGGGCGAGACGGACGGCGGGGAGCGGGTGCTGGTCCGCCAGGCTGCTGGATCCTGCTCCAGAAGAGGTGCCAGGTGCAGCCGCGGCGCCTTTGTGACGGTTTCGGGCGGGATGCTTATGCTGTGCGGTTGCCTGCCCCCTCAGGTGAGGGAGCCAGGCGGGTCCGCGGCTTACGCGGCCTTGCGGGCGGCCAGCGCCTGCAGCAGGCGACGGGCGGCCTCGGCGGACGAGGCCGGGTTCTGGCCGGTGATCAGGTGGCCGTCTTCCACCACATAGACCCCCCAATCGGGACCGGCCGAATAGACGCCGCCATTCTGCTTCAGCACATCCTCGACCAGGAAGGGCACGATGTCGGTCAGGCCGACCGCCGCCTCTTCCGAATTGGCAAAGCCGGTAACCGTGCGGCCGGCCACAAGCGGCTTGCCGTCGGCCCCCTTCACATGCCTGAGCACGCCGGGCGCGTGGCAGACCAGCGCCAGCGGCGTTCCCTCCGCATGGGCTTTTTCGATCAGTGCGATCGACTGGCTGTCTTCGGCCAGATCCCACAGCGGGCCATGGCCGCCCGGATAGAAGACGGCGTCATAATCGGAGACCGAGACATCCGACAGCTTCACGGTGGCGGCGAGTGCGGCCGTCGCCTCGGCATCGGCCTCGAACCGGCGGGTCTCGTCGGTCTGGAAATCCGGCGCGTTGCTCTTCGGATCGAGCGGCGGCTGGCCGCCCTTGGGCGAGGCAAGCGTGATCGTCGCGCCGGCCTCGCGGAACACGTAATAGGGTGCCGCGAGCTCTTCCAACCAGAAGCCGGTCTTCTTGCCGGTGTTGCCGAGCGTGTCGTGCGAGGTGAGGACCATGAGAATGTTCATTGGGTGGTTCCTTTCAGGTGTTTTCGGTCTTGGCATTGCGGCAGCCGGATGGCTGCCGGACATGTCCGCCGTGACGGCGGACGGTGGGGTGAGGTTTTCTTGAGACGGTCCGATATTCCGGATCTAGTAGACCGGTCGTCTACAGAAATGCCGAAAAATCGGGTGTGCGGTGACGGGCCTTTCCTGTTGATGGGGCGATGTGGGTGCGGGTCAGGGCGTGGCCTGAGGACGCGGTGATGTCGGGACCTGCGATCGGACTAGCGGGCCAAGATCTAGGCTCCCACCTGCCCGAGGGCACGCTGCGTTGTTGCCATCGCGGCCTGCAGCGGGGCGTCGTTGCGGGTGATCTTCTGCAGCAGGCTGGCACCGAGCCAAGTCTGGTATAGCGTCTCGGCCAGGCGCGCCGGATCGTCTTCGACGACGAGAGATCCGTCGGCGGCCGCCGCGACAATTCCAAGCCTGATGCGCTCGATGATCCGCGCCGTGCCGGCCAACAGGACGCCGCGCATGCCCTCGGAGAGATCGGCCACCTCAGCGGCAAGCTTGACCACCAGGCATTTGCTGCGGGCGTCATGGGTGACCTGCGTTTCCAGCCAATGGCGCCAATAGGCCACCAGCCGCTCCCGGCCGGTCTGTCGCTCCGCGCCGAAGGTTTCGTCCATGGCCGCGAGATAATCGTCGAAATAGCGCCGCAGCAATTCCTCGCCAAACCCCTCCTTCGACTTGAAGTAATGGTAGAACGAGCCCTTCGGCACGCCGGCGGCGGTCAGCAGATCGTTGAGACCGACGGCGGTGAAGCCCCTGCCGCTCATCATTCCATGGGCGGTGTCGAGAATATGCTGGCGGATGTCGACGGTGTCGTTTGCGGCTTTCATGCCGACAGACATAGATCGGAATAGACCAGTCGTCTAGTGGCGATTGCGAAATAAATCCGGGACGGTTTCGGCGAGACGGCAAGGTGGACCGCTCAGCCGCTGATGCCGCCGGCCTTGGCCATCTGTCGCTCGCGCAGAATGATGAAGACTCCGCTTGCGATGATGATGGCGGCGCCGAGCCAGGTGGCATGGTCGGGCAGTTCACCCCAGACCAGAAAGCCGAGCACGGTTGCCCAGACGAGCGCGGTATAGTCCAGCGGTGCGACAACCGCGGCGGTGGCGAACCGGAATGCCTGGGTCATCATCGTCATGCCGGCCGTGCCGAACAGCGCGATGGCGACGAACAGCAGGAGATCCTCGGCGCGCAGGGATACCCAGACGAACGGCACGACGAAGGCGCTCAACAATGCGCTGGCCCCGGTCAGGTAGAGAAGCAGCGTCCACACGCTTTCCCGCCGGTCGACCAGCCGGGCGCTGATCAGCAGCAGCGCATAGAGAAGGGCCGTCGCGACCGACAGCAGCGAGGCCGGCTGGAAGGTCGCGGCACTCGGCCGGACGATCACCAGCACGCCGAGGAAGCCGACGATCACCGCCGTCCAGCGCCGCCAGCCGACATGCTCCTTCAACAGCAGCGCCGACAGCGCGGTGATGAACATCGGCGCGACGAAAGTGAGCGCGGTCGCCTCGGCAAGTCCCAGATAGCGCAGGCTGCTGAAGAACAGGATGGTCGCGCCGATCCAGATCAACCCGCGCAGCAGATGCACGGCCGGGCGATGCGAGCGCAGGGCGCCGGGCCCGCCGAGCATGCGGGCAATCGCAAGGGCAAAGGGCAGAGCGATAATGTTGCGCAGGAAGAGGATCTGCAGCGGCGCATAATGCGTCGTCAAGGTCTTGGCGATGGCATCATTGATGCAGAGGCAGGCAACGCCCGCCCCCATCAGCGTGATCCCGACCAGGTTCCGCCGGCCGCTGTCGGTCATGTCCGCGTGCAAGATCCGTCCGCCCCCATTCCATGTCGTCGGACAAGATGATCGAAGCCGCGACCGATCCGCAAGGGCAGATGCGGCGGATCGGGTTCTGCCGCACAAGGAAAAGCCCGGCACCTTGGCAGGCACCGGGCTTTTGTAAAGAAACGATGAGCGAAGCGCCGCTTACTTGGTGGCGGCTTCGTACATTTCCAGGACGTAATCCCAGTTGATCAGGCTGTCGACAAAGGCTTCCAGGTACTTCGGACGCGCATTGCGATAGTCGATGTAGTAGGAATGCTCCCAGACGTCGACGCCGAGGATCGGGGTCGCGCCGTGAACCAGCGGGTTTTCGCCGTTCGGGGTCTTCATGATTTCGAGCTTGCCATCCTTGACGGCAACCCAGGCCCAGCCCGAGCCGAACTGGCCGGCACCGGCAGCGGCGAAATCGGCCTTGAACTTGTCATAGCCGCCGAGGTCGGAGGCAAAGGCGCTTTCCAGCGCGCCCGGCAGCTTGGTGCCGCCGCCGTCCTTCTTCATCCACTTCCAGAAATGGATGTGGTTGTAATGCTGGGCGGCATTGTTGAACAGCGGCTGGTTGTTGCCATACGCCTTCTTCAGCACGTCCTCGACCGGGAGATCACCCATGCCGGCTTCGGCCGCAAGCTTGTTGCCCGTGGTCACGTAGGCATTGTGGTGCTTGTCGTGGTGGAACTCGAGCGTCTCGGCCGACATATAGGGGGCGAGAGCATCATAAGCGTAGGGCAGTTCGGGCAATTCGAAAGCCATGGTGTAATCTCCTTTCGGCAAACGGAATGGAAGAAATGTTGTCCGGAACATAGGTCCGGAACCTTGAGGAGGCAACCAGCACGGGGCCAAATTTGTTCCGTGCGGACATAAACTTATCCGGCCGCCGCCAAACCCCTGCCGCATCGGTGGGTCAGGGATTTTGAAAATCCGTTCAATAGGTTCGACCAGGAGCATGCCATGCGAAACCTTGCCCTTTCAGCCGTGATGCTGGCTCTCGGCGCGGCACCCGCCCTCGCCTCTTCCCAGGACGCCTGGGACGCGTTTCGTGCCGGTGTCGAAAAGGCCTGCCTCGGCGCCGCCGCAGACAGCCTGACGCAGCCGAAGATTGTCGTCGATCCGTTCGGCACCGACCATTACGGCATCGCGGTGATCACCGGCACGTCGCGCGATCCCACCGCCCAGCCGCTCAGCCTCGCCTGCGTCTACGACAAGGCGGCGCAGACGGCGGAGATCAGCCAGGGCTTCGAGGCGGACGCACTGCAGGTGACGATCCCCGACGGCAAATAGGCACGGCAAACAGGCCTTGGAATGCCAGGCTCAGCCGGTGCCCTGCCCGATGCCGAGCGCTGCGCGCGCCTCCATGCATTCGGGATCGCCCGGCTGGCACTCGCGGCAGACCAGCGGGCGCAGCGCGTAGATGGTGCAGGCGACATGTTCGCCGAGCTTGCCCGAAAGGGCTGCACAGCGCCCGCCCTCGAAGCGCATGCCACAGAGACCGGCGGCCACCAGGTTTTCCGGGATGGCGTCCAGCTCGGCATCGGTCTCCAGCGAAAAGCGCGGCCAGTCGCTGTCATAGGCGCAGCAGGCACCGCAGGCCTGGCAGTCGTAATCGACGGGCGCGAGATGTGTGCTCATTCGCCCCTCCCCTCGACGATGGCGGGGCGCCGCAGGGTGACGGCGAAGACCATGGCAAACAGCATCAGGATCGCGCCCATGGCGAGTGGCCAGGCAGTCAGCGACAGGTCGAGGATCCAGCCGGTCGCGCCCGAGCCGAGGCCGCTGCCAAGGGCATAGACCAGGCTGTAGGCGGCGCTGCCGGCGACCAGCAAGCCGCCACTGAAACGCTCGCCCAGCAGCGTGAGGGCGCAGGTATAAAGCGAGAAGCAACCGGCCCCGAGCACCGAGACCGTCAGCAGCAGCGCGATCTCCGAGCCGATCAACGGCAGGACCAGAAAGGCCAGCGCGCAGACCAGCGTTGCCATCAGCGCCACCACCGGCCGCGACACCGTGTCGAGCAGCCAGCCGACCAGAGGCTGGGTCAGCGCGGTGGGCAGTGCCACCATGGTGGCGACGAAGGCGACGAAGCTTTGCGAATAGCCGCGCTGCAGCAGGTAGACCGGCATGGTCGAGATCGCGGCGATGTCGGCAAAACCGAAGACCAGCACCATCAGCGCCAGGACCGGCGCCAGCCGAATAAAGGCGACGATACCGCCGGGCGCCGATGCCACGGGCTTGCTGCGGGAGAAGCGTCCGAGAAGCGCCGAGGCGAAGGCGACCAGCGCCACATAGACGGCCGTCAGGGCAAAGGCGAAGCCGTTTTCGGTCCCGAGAAACGGAATGGCGAGCGGCCCGGCGGCAAAGCCGGCACAAAGGCTCGCGCCGTAGATGCCGGACACCCGGCCCCGCAGGCGGTCGGGACAGGCGCTGTTCAGCCAGGCCTCGCTGACGGTGAAGATGATGCCGACGGAACAGCCGAGCACGAACCGCGCCACAAACCAGACCGAAAGGCTGTCGAACAGGGCGAAGGTCGAAAGCGCGAAGGAGACCCCGAGCAACGCTGCGACGATCAGCCAGTCGCCGCGCAGAAGGCTCATCAGCCGGCCGAGCATCAGCGTCGAGACCGCCAGCCCCGCGGCATAGCAGGCGGCATTCAGGCCCGCCAGGCTGGAGGACAGGCCACGGCTGTCGAACAGCATGGCGATCAGCGGATAGGTCAGCCCCTGGGCGACCGCAAACGCCGTCACGCCGACGATGACGATCGCAATCGCGGCCCAGTCGGGCACGGCATCCTCGGGAAGGGCAACGGCGCGCAAGATCACTCTCCAGTATTCGGGCCACGATCCGGGCCGGCATTCGGGGAACAGGAATCACTGTCCCCGGTCAGGGGCATCTGTCCAGGCGGCATCGACGCCGCCGACATCTCCCGGCTCTAGCCCAAGCAGACCGGGCTGTCGATAAGGCAGAATCAAAGAGGGGGCGGGATGGCTGGGCAAACGGGTGCCGGGAACGGTCGACTAACCATATGCGAGCATGGCGACAGCCGTCTCGCGCCATGGGTGCTGCATTGCAATATGCGCATAGCTGCAATGCAGCGATTTGATGCGGATCATTGTGTCGCAGTCAAGGCAGATAAACGGCTGCCGCAATCCTTGACGATCGTCTGCTTTGCCCATGTTTTCCGGGGCTTGCGGCCGGCGCGACAGAGCTGTTGGCGCCCCCATTCCTCTCTGTCGTGACGATTTGCCACACATTTTCCCCCTAGCGTTTCGGGCAAAAAAAGCGCTGAAAAGCCCCACGAAGACGACGCCCTCAAGCGTCTTCCTTTCACCGATGCCATGCGGCCGGGTCTTCCCAACCCGGGTTTCGCCCTGACATCGTCCGTTGAACCTTCGGTCTGCCAACCCGTTTCAAGGGGGCAAGCGGATCGAAACTGTATGGCATGAAGACACCATGTTCTCTTTCAGGAATTTGCGCCTGGCGCTGGTCCTCGGCGCCGCATCGCTGACGTCAGGCTGCCAGTATGTGCTGCTCGAACCGTCGGGCTGGGTCGCTGGCCAGCAGCGCGACCTGCTGATCTGGTCGACGCTTCTGATGCTGATCATCATCATTCCGGTGATCGCGATGTCGCTCTATATCCCCTATCGCTACCGCTCCACCCGCAAGGCCGGTACCGCCGAATACGATCCCTCCTTCGATCATTCGACGATCCTCGAAGTCTTCATCTGGGGCGTCCCGGTGCTGATCATCCTGGCGCTCGGCTGGCTGACCTATATCTACACCCACTCGCTCGACCCCTATAAGCCGCTCACCCAGGTCGAGGGCAAGCCGTTCAAGGTCGAAGCCGTGGCGATGGACTGGAAGTGGCTGTTCATCTATCCGGAGCTCAACATCGCCTCGGTCAACGAACTGGCGATCCCGGCCAACCGCCCGATCGAATTCGACATCTCGGCAACCTCGATGATGAACGCGTTCTCGATCCCGGCGCTCGGCGGCATGATCTATGCGATGCCGGCGATGGAAACCAAACTGCATCTGGTCGCCGACCACACCGGCGAGTTCTACGGCCGCTCGGCCAACTATTCGGGCCCCGGCTATTCGGACATGCACTTCCAGACCTACGCCATGAACGAGGCGGATTTCGCAGCCTGGGCCGACAAGGTCCGCGCGAAGGGCGAGGAACTGTCGCGTGACCGCTATATCGAACTCGACAAGCCGTCGATCGCAGCACCGGTCTCCTACTACAATGCCGTGATGCCGAACCTGTTCTCGCGGATCGTCGGGCTGTGCGTTGCCGAAGGCAAGGTCTGCGTCGACCAGATGATGATGCAGGACATGAACGGCGGCGGCGGCCTGAAGGGCACCGACACCAAGAAACTCTACGAATACGACAACAACCGCACGCAAGACGGTCACGGCAACCTGATCGCCACCGGAGACAAGGCCAGCGAGCCCGAGCGCATCTCGATGCTCAACCAGCTGCTTGCCACCGATCTTTGCAGCTTCACTCCGAAGGACGTGGCGCTGAACGCCGCCGCGGCCCCGGTGTCGACACAGTAAGGCTTGTCAAAAAATGAACTATGATAGCTTGCAACATCTCATTTTCGGGCGGCTGGACCTCTCCGCCATCCCGTATCATGAACCAATCCTCGTCGGCACCTTTGCCGGCGTCGCCATCGGCGGACTGATCGTCTTCAGCCTGCTGACCTATTACCGGCTCTGGGGCTATCTCTGGTCGGAATGGTTCACCACGATCGACCACAAGAAGATCGGCATCATGTACATGGTGCTCGGCTTCGTCATGCTCGTGCGCGGCTTTGCCGACGCCTTGATGATGCGTGGCCAGCAGGCGCTCGCCGCCGGCGGCGCCCAGGGCTATCTGCCACCGCACCATTTCGATCAGGTGTTCACCGCCCATGGCGTGATCATGATCTTCTTCTTCGCCATGGCGGTCATCACCGGACTGATGAACTATGCCATGCCGTTGCAGATCGGTGCGCGCGACGTCGCCTTCCCCTTCCTGAACAACTTCTCGTTCTGGATGACGGTGGCCGGTGCGATCCTGATCAACATCTCGCTGTTCATCGGTGAATTCGCCCGCGTCGGCTGGCTGGCCTATCCGCCGCTGTCGGGATCGGACTATTCGACCGGTGTCGGCATGGACTACTATCTGTGGTCATTGCAGATCGCCGGTGTCGGCACCACGCTCTCAGGCGTCAACATGCTTGCCACGATCTTCAAGATGCGGGCACCCGGCATGACCCTGATGCGCATGCCGGTCTTCACCTGGACCGCGCTCTGCACGAACGTGCTGATCGTCGCCGCCTTCCCGGTGCTGACGGCCACGCTTGCGATGCTGACCCTCGACCGCTATCTCGGCATGCACTTCTTCACCAACGATCTCGGCGGCAACGCCATGATGTATGTGAACCTGATCTGGATCTGGGGCCACCCGGAAGTCTACATCCTGATCCTGCCCTGCTTCGGCGTCTATTCCGAAATCGTCGCCACCTTCTCGGGCAAGCCGCTGTTCGGCTACCGCACCATGGTCTATGCCACGGCCAGCATCATGGTCCTGTCGTTCATCGTATGGCTGCACCACTTCTTCACCATGGGTTCGGGTGCCAGCGTCAATACCTTCTTCGGTATCTCGACGATGATCATCGCGGTGCCGACGGGGGCGAAGATCTTCAACTGGCTGTTCACCATGTACAAGGGCAATGTCCGCATGGAGACGCCGATGTACTGGACGCTGGGCTTCCTGGTGACGTTTACCATCGGCGGCATGACCGGCGTGCTGCTCGCCGTTCCCCCGGTCGATTTCCAGCTGCACAACTCGCTGTTCCTGATCGCCCACTTCCACAACGTCATCATCGGCGGCGTGGTCTTCGCGGTCATGGCGGCCATCCAGTACTGGTGGCCGAAGGCCTTCGGCTACAAGCTCGATGAAAAATGGGGCAAGCGCTCCTTCTGGTTCTGGATCGTCGGCTTCTACTTCGCCTTCATGCCGCTCTATGCGCTCGGCCTGATGGGGGTTACCCGCCGTCTCGACACCTATATGGACACCGGCTGGCAGATCTACTTCATCGTCGCCCTGTGCGGTGCACTGATGATCCTGTGCGGTATCCTGTCGACCTTCATCCAGCTTTATGTGTCGATCAAGAACCGCGACCAGCTGCGCTGCGGCAACGACCCCTGGGGTGGCCGCACGCTCGAATGGGCGACCACATCGCCGCCTGCGGACTACAACTTCCCGCAGACGATCCATGTGCGCGGTCTCGACGAGTTCTGGCGGATGAAGCAGGAAGGCTTCAAGTGGTCGACCGACTTCCACCCGATCCACATGCCGAAAAGCACGGCAGCGGGTATCGTCGTCTCCTTCTTCGCCCTGGTCTTCGGCTTTGCCATGATCTGGTACATCTGGTGGCTGGCAGCCCTGTCCTTCCTGCTGATCATCGGCAGCGTGATTGCCCACACCTTCAACTACAACCGGGATTTCTACATCCCCGTGGACGACATCGTCGCCCATGAGACACGGACCAAGGAGGTGCCGGCATGAGTGTCGCCGTATCCGAAAGGCAAGCGGCCGTAGAACATCACGGCGCGGACCACCACGACCATCCGGCGAGCCCGACCCCGATCGGCTTCTGGATCTACCTGATGAGCGACTGCATCATCTTCGGATGCCTGTTCGCCGCCTATGCCGTGCTCGGCCGCAATTTTGCGGGCGGGCCGGCCCCGGCCGACCTGTTCGAGCCGGAATTCGTGCTCGTCGAAACGGCCCTGCTGCTGTTCTCGTCGGTCACCTTCGGCATGGCGATGCTGGCCATGGACAAGCGCCGCCAGTCGGCCGTGCTCGCCTGGATGGCGGTCTCGGGCGTGCTGGCGCTGGGCTTCCTCGGCATGGAAATCTACGAATTCCACCACCTGGTGGAAATCGGCGCGGGCCCGTCGCGCTCGGCCTTCCTGTCGGCCTTCTTCACGCTGGTGGCCACCCACGGCCTGCACGTGACCGCCGGCAGCATCTGGCTGGTGACGCTGATGGTGCAGATCGCCAAATACGGTCTGCATGAAGCCAATCTGCGCCGCCTGTCGACCCTGTCGATGTTCTGGCACTTCCTCGATCTGATCTGGATCGGCGTCTTTTCCTTCGTTTATCTGGTGGCGATTGTACGATGAGTGATCACAGCACCCACAGCACAGCCTCTCACGGCACCTTCAGCCAGCTGATGGTGGGCTTCGCGCTCGCCGCCGTGCTGACCCTGATCCCCTTCGGCCTCATCATCTTCGAAGTCGAAATCACCAAGACCATGATGATCGGTATCATCATGGGCCTCGGCGCCGTGCAGATCATCGTTCACCTGGTCTACTTCCTGCATCTGAACAGCGCCTCGGAAGAAGGCTGGACGCTCACCGCGTCGATCTTCGCGCTGATCGTGCTTCTGATCGTGCTTGCCGGCTCGCTCTGGGTCATGCACAACATGAACGAGCACATGATGCCGATGGGCAATGTCGATGCCTCGCAGATGATGCAGACCGATCCGGAAGCCCAGGGGATCGCACCGAGCGGCGAGAGCGGCAACTAAGACCTCTCTCAGACCCGATTGCAAAGACGGGCGCCGACATCTCGGCGCCCGTTGCTGTTTGAACGAGCCTCAAGACCCATGCAGACCACGCAAGCGCCGTCCTTCTTTCGCCCCCGCGTCCTCGTCGCCACGGCCCTGGCCGCGCTGGTGACCGCCATGTTCGTCGGGCTCGGCATCTGGCAGATCGAGCGCCTGCAATGGAAGCTCGACCTGATCGCCCGCGTCGATGCGCGCGTCCACGCCGATGCCGTCCCCGCTCCAGCCGAGGACGCATGGGCGAGTGTCACCCGTGAGGGCGACGAATACCGGCATGTCTCGGTGACCGGCACCTTCGTCAACGCCGACGAGGTGCAGATCTACGTGCCCACCAGGCTCGGCCCCGGCTACTGGGTGATGACGCCGCTGAAGCGCGACGACGGCACCTATGTGATGATCAACCGCGGCTTCGTGCCGGAGGAACTCAAGGATCCGGCCAAGCGCACGCCGCCGACCGGCGCGGTCACGGTGAAGGGCCTGCTGCGCATCTCCGAGGACAAGGGCTGGCTGTTTTCCCGCGCCAACGACCCCGAACACAAGGCCTGGTACCGCCGCGACATCGGCTCCATCACCAAGGCCTTCGACCTGGCGCCCGCCGCCCCCTATTTCATCGACGAGGAGCTCGGCAGCGATCCGGACGCTTTCCCGCGCGGCGGGTTGACGGTGGTCGAATTCCGCAACTCGCATCTCTCCTACGCCATCACCTGGTTCGCCATGGCGCTGATGACGCTCGTCTGCTACGGCGTCGTCCTGCGGCAATGGGGCCTGCTCGGCGGGCGCAAGGCCGCGGCGGATGACTAGGTCATCCGGCAGGCATTGCGGCCGGGTCCGGTCCGTGGCCCCCTGCCCTGTTGCGAAAAGGCACGCCATCCCGACGCTCCCGTATAGGTTTCATTAGTGAAGACTAACTATAATGGCCACCATGCCGGAAGCAGGTGCCCATGACAGCGAGCAGGAAAACCAAGTTTGAAATCGCAAATGGCCGGGATCGCCTTGCCGCTCTCGAACTGACCATCGAAAGCCTGCCGCTTGCCGTCGGGCTGTTCTGGCTCGATGGTCGTCCCGTACTGCTCAACCGTCATTTCCGCGAACTCTATGACGTCGGGGAGCGCTGGGAGGCGGACATCACCTTCGCCAAGCTGATTGCCAATGGTGCCTTCTCGGACTGGAAGAGCGATCCGGCCGCCTTTTTCGAGCGGCTGGTCGAGACGCTGAAGCGCGACGGCGAATTCAAGGCGCGAAACGAGGTCGGCAACCGGATGCTCGCCGTGCATGACCGCCTGCTCGGCGACGACCTGATCCTGACGATGCAGAAGGACATCACCGAACAGGTACATGCCGAAGCGCGGATCACGTTTCTGGCAAACCACGACACACTGACCGAACTGCCCAACCGCGCGAGCCTCAACGCGATGCTCGACAACCGGATCGAGAATGCCCGCGCCTGCCATGCCAAACTCGGTCTCCTGCTGGTCGATGTCGACCGGTTCAAGGACATCAACGACGTCTTCGGCCATGCCGCCGGCGACGCGGTGCTGAGCGAGATCTCGCGGCGTTTCCTCGCCTGCCGGGGTGAGGACGACATTGCGGCACGGCTCGGCGGCGACGAATTCTGCTTCCTGTCGCCCAGCGACAACCAGCCGGAAGCGGCCGAAATGCTGGCCCACCGGCTGCTCGAGGCTGCCCGCGAACCGGTGCTGTTCGAAGGCCGCCAGCTGAAAGTCGGCCTGTCCATCGGCATCTCGATCTTTCCGCAGAACGGCATGGACCGCGGTGCACTGCTGGCGGCGGCCGACGCGGCTCTCTACCGCGCCAAGGCGGAGGGGCGCGGCATGGTCCGGATGTTCGAGCCGGAGATGGACGAGCGCATTCACGACCAGCGCATGCTGCAGCACGACCTGCAGCGCGCAATCGATTGCGACGAACTGGAGCTTTACTATCAGCCGCAGGCCCGCATCACCGGCGAGATCTACGGCTTCGAGGCGCTGATCCGCTGGCGTCACCCGACCAGAGGCCTGCTGTCGCCGAATGTCTTCATCCCGATTGCCGAGGAATGCGGCCTGATCCTCGAAATCGGCGAATGGGTGCTGCGCACCGCCTGCCGCAATGCGGTGACCTGGGCGGCGCCCTTGCAGATCTCGGTCAATCTCTCCCCGGTGCAGTTCCGGCACGACGACCTTTCCACCACCGTCCTGCAGATCCTGATGGAAACCGGTCTCTCGCCGGAGCGCCTTGAGCTGGAGATCACCGAAAACGTGCTGGTGAAGGATTTCGCCCGCGCCCTGCAGACCCTGCGCAGCCTGAAGAAACTCGGCGTGCACATCGCCATGGACGATTTCGGCACCGGCTATTCCTCGCTCTCCTACCTGCAGTCCTTCCCCTTCGACACGCTGAAGATCGACCGGTCCTTCATCAGCCGGTTGAACACGGACCACCTGACCGATGCGATCGTGCGGGCCGTGATCGGCCTCGGGCGCGGCCTCGACGTGCCGATTGTCGCGGAAGGTGTCGAAACCGAGGAGCAGCGCGCCTTTCTGGCCGGCGAGCATTGCCAGAACATTCAGGGCTTCCTGATCGGACGACCGCAGGAGATCGGCGACTATGCCGATATCGTCGGCATAGAGTGCAAACCGCAGCGGAGCCTGCGCCGGTCGGCAAAGACCGGCTGAGCGATTCTGGTCGCTGGTCCCCGGCCGGAACCGGTCGATCAGGCGTCGTTGCCGCCCCTGGCCCAGTCCATGTAGAGTTCCAGCGCCTTGCGGGCGATCGGGCCCTCCTGCAGGTTGACCTCCTCGAAGCGGACGACCGGCGCCACCTTGGAATAGTTGCCGGTCATGAAGATCTCGTCGGCTGCCTTGAAGTCGGCGACCGTCAGCGACAGCTCGCGCACCTCGAAGCCTGCCTGGCGCAACAGGCCGATGATCCTGGAACGGGTGATGCCCGACAGGAAGGTACCGTTCGGCACCGGCGTCATCACCACCCCGTCCTTGACCATGAACACATTGGAGGTCGCGGTTTCCGCGACATTGCCGTTCAGGTCGAGCGCCAGCGCATTGTCGAAACCGCGGCCATGGGCCTCGACCAGCATGCGGCCGGAATTGGGATAGAGGCTGCCGGTCTTGGCACTGGTCATCGCCACTTCGGCCGAGGGCCGGCGGAACGGCGAGACGGTCAGCGACGAAGGCTTTGCCGTGTTCATCGCCGCCTCGAACAGGCAGAGCGCGAAGCGGGTGGAATCGGGATCGGCGGCGACCACCGAATAGGGCATGCCGTGCTCGGCCCAGTACATCGGCTTGATGTAGATCGCGGTCTTGCCGTCGAATTTTGCCACGCCCTCGAGCGCCAGCCGGGCGATTTCCTCGGCCGTCCGTGTCGGTTTCAGGCCGAGCGCGGCGGCGGAGCGGTTGATCCGCTGGCAGTGCAGGTCGAGATCCGGCGCGATGCCGTCGAACCAGCGGGCGCCGTCGAACACGCTGGTGCCGAGCCACATGGCATGCGAGGTCGGCCCGATCAGCGGCGGATTGCCGGCAATCCAGTCCCCGTCGACATAGGTCCAAGTGGTTGAGCGCGGCGCAGTATCGACCGACATCATGTGTCTCCTTTTTCAAAGTGTCGGGTATCAAGGACAGATGGCGGTGCAGGGTCAAGGCAAAACCGGCTGCGATCGACGCTCTTCGATATTTTTTCGCCAAATCAAAATCTTGACGAATGAACCTATCACAAAAAATGATCGCGCCGCGCTATGCAGGCGCCCCGGGGATAGGGCATTGTCGCAATCGGAAAGCCGGCAGCCGCCCAGCGCCACAGGAGGAGAACCATGCAATTTTCGGCCTATGTCTTCGATGCCTACGGGACGCTGTTCGACGTGCATGCCGCGGTGCGCCGCCATGCCGACAGGGTCGGCCCCGATCATCTGCGCTTCTCGGAAATGTGGCGGGCAAAACAGCTCGAATATTCCTGGGTGCGGGCGCTGATGGGGCGCTACCGTGACTTCTGGACGCTGACCGAGGAAGCGCTCGACTATTGCTTCACCCATATCCCGAGCGCCGATCGCAGGCTTCGCGACGACCTGCTGTCGGCCTACTGGACGCTCGACTGCTATCCCGAGGTGCCGGCCGTGCTGCGCCGGCTGAAAAGCCAGGGTTCCAAGGTGGCGATCCTGTCGAACGGCTCGCCCGACATGCTGGCCGCCGCGGTGAAGAATGCCGCGCTCGACGAGGTGATCGACGACGTGTTTTCGGTCGAACCACTGAAAACCTTCAAGACCGCACCGCCGGTCTATGACCTGGTCGCCACGCAGTACCGGCTCTATCCGCAGGCCGTGTCGTTCCAGTCGTCCAACCGCTGGGATGTCGCCGGCGCCCACGCCTTCGGCTTCCGCACCGTCTGGCTCAACCGCGCCGGCCTGCCCGACGAATACACCGACCTGCCACCGGACCTGATCCTGCCGTCGCTGGAGAGTCTGTAGGGGCGAGGTTGTGGACGGCTATGCGGCGCTTGGGGCACCGCCGCCGCACGCAACATCGCATGCCGCACAACACACCGCAGTAGCAAACCGCACTCAAAGGAAACCCCAATGACCTGGTCGGCCGAGCAATATCTGAAATTCGAGGATGAACGCACGCGGCCTGCCCGTGACCTGCTGGCGCAGGTGCCGCTGGAGGACGTCCGCAATGCCTGGGATCTCGGCTGCGGGCCGGGCAATTCGACCGAATTGCTGGTCGAGCGTTTCGGCGTTACAGGCGTCCACGGGCTCGACAGCGACGACGACATGCTGGAAAAGGCGCGCAAGCGGCTACCCCTCACCCGCTTCGACAAGGCGGATCTGGAGGGCTGGGCACCGCCCGAACCGGCCGATCTGCTCTATGCCAATGCCGTGTTCCAGTGGGTCCCGGACCATGTCGCGGTGCTCTGTCGGCTGATGCAGAGCCTCAGGCCCGGCGGCGTGCTGGCCGTGCAGATGCCCGACAATCTCGGCGAACCCAGCCATATCGCCATGGAGGAAGCCGGTGCCGCCGGGCCCTGGTCGGGCGCCTTTGCCGATGGCCGGGTGCGCCGCGCCCATCTGCCGCCGCCATCCGTCTATTTCGATGCGCTGGGGCCGCTGGCGGTTCGCGTCGATGTCTGGCACACGATCTACAATCATCCGATGCCCTCGGCGCAAGCGATCGTCGAATGGGTCAAGGGCACGGGCCTTCGCCCCTATCTGGCGGCCGCCGGCGCGGATCATCAGGACGCTTATATCTCAGACTATACCGCCCGGATCGACGCGGCCTATCCGCCGATGGCCGACGGACGCCGGCTGTTGAAATTTCCACGGCTGTTCGTGGTGGCGATCAAGCGCTGAAACTTGTAGAGAGGGCGCCGAAGGCGGCGGATACCGTGCGCCGAACCGTTCCACGAAAGACCAAGATCATGCCGACCCTCTGGCCCAAACCGATCGTCCTCGCCCTTGGCGAAAACGGCGAGGACGTGACCATCGACAGCACCGAGGCGGCGTCCTGGGCGATGATCGAGGACTGGCCGATGGAAGACGGAGAGGTGCTCGACAAGGCCCTGCTGATCTGTGCCGACGTGGTGCGCGGCAAGCGCAAGGACGAGGAGGCGCGCAAAGCCTTCCTCGAGGCGGCCATCGAAGCGGGCATTGCCATCCGGCAGACATGAAGGCTCCAGGGATCGGCGGCTCGGATTGGGAGACACGCGTTCCTGGAGGCTTTGCATTCGCTTCTGCGCTAGTACCAAGAGGCCGGCCTTCTTGCCCGGCGGCACCCCCTCTGCCCTGCCGGGCGGTGCCTTGAAAAAGACGCAGCCGGCATGCCGAGGGAGTGTGGTCCTACAGCCTTGCGATCGTTAGCCGTCCGGCAGCTGAGCATTCAACCCTACCCCGTCCCAGGCCAGGAAGCCGCCCCGTCATCTCCCCGGCTCCCACGCCCACGCCCCCATCAATCCTTCGCCGCCCGTTGCGCCCGCACCTTGTCCGGCAAGCCGTCATGGTCGCCGAGTGTCCGCCCCGGCCAATCGTCCCACCAGTCCCTGCGACGCGGGCGCTGCTCGGGATTGCGCGGGTAGAAGATCCGGTTGTCGTGGCGTGGCGTTTCGCCCACCACCAGAAGCTCGGCATCGCTGTTTGAATTGTTGATGAAGGTGTGGCAGATCCCCGTGCCGGCGGGAAAGCCGACGGCGTCGCCGGGCTGCAGCCGGTGCAGCGCGCCGTCGAGCCAGACATCGGCGTGCCGGCGAGCACATAGACGAATTCCTCCTCGGCGCTTTCGGCATGCGGATAGGAGGTGCGCCGGCCGGGCGGCAGACGCTCGTGGTGGATGCCGAGCCGGGTGAGCCCGAAATGCCGGGCGAGCGGCGCCCCGATCGACAGGCGCTCGTCGTCGCCCTTGTAACGGCTGTCATCCGGGCCCTCGACGTCGCGCCAGTGGGCAATGCAATCAGGCCGCCTGCTGTCCGTCATCTCCACATTCTCCTCATGGGTGGTGTGCCGCCCAGGATGGCGCGAGACGGAAGACGGATCAAGCAGCGCGCCGGCTCTTTCGCACGCGACAGGAACGGCATTCTCGCGACCATCGGGGCCGGCATTCTCGCGGCGTTGGGGCCGGCACCGGAATGCGGCCTGTCATGGCGTGGGCGCCCATGCTAGGTGTCGGCAGAGACAGAGCCTCGATAGCCTCCCCGCAACCCCGAAAAGGGACCATGCCGATGACCGCACTCAGCGAACAGGGCCGCAAGACCATCGGCGAGATCGCCGCCCGCCACGCCGTCAGCCTGGAAGCGGCCGAGCATATGTTGCTGGCGGTGATGGCCGGGCACGGCAACCAGGCGCAGTTCAACCATCCCGATCTCGGCGGCATGGGCCAGTGGTCGCTGGGCGGCATGACCATGGTCGGCGACATGTTCAACAATGGGCTGAAGGCCAGAGTGGACGCGCTGTGCAGCGAGCTTTCGAGCCTTGCGCGCAATGGCGACCTGCTGGCCGCCAGCCCCGGCAGCCACCAGTCGCAAAGCCAGAGCGGCGGCGGCTACAGCAGCCAGAGCCAGGGCGGCTCCTATCCTGGCGGCCAGTCTCAGGGCCAGGGATATGCCGGGGGCGCCTTTCAAGGCGGATCGACCTCCGGCGGCGGTGCCAGCCTGTTCGTCCCCGGCAGCTTCCAGCAGAATGGCGGCTGGCCGGCGGAACTCGGCCATGCCGCATCGACCGGGGCGCAGAACGATCTGCGCTATGCGGTGTTTCCCGACACGCGCCGGCTGGCGATCGATCTGGGCGGCAAGATCACCGTCTATGATACCGGTGACCACCGTATCTCCGGCTTTTCGCAGCAGCAGAGCGGCGACCAGTCGCTGACCTTCACCTCGCAATACGGCCTTGTGCGCGTCGGCGAACTGCCGGTCGTGGGCCCGGCCGTGGCGGACGCGGCGGAACCGCCGCCGGCAGCTACCGCGCCCGACATGCAGGCCCCGGATCCGGGGCTGCAAGCTCAGGCACCCGCTCCGCGGATGGCGGAAAACACCGGTAACGCGGCGCCGGCGACTGTCGAGGACGACATCTTCGCCAAGATCGAGAAGCTGGCGGCGCTGCATGGCCGCGGCATTCTGACGGATGACGAATATCAAGCGAAAAAGGCCGAACTTCTGGCCCGCCTGTAACCGGGCGCCGGTCTGGCTGGGCGATATCCGCGCGAAGGCTGAATAAATAATAGGCACATTTCAGTAAAAATTAAATCTTGTGCACTTTCTGTTTCTGGATTATCTCTTATCCCGGATAAGCAGGGGATCCGGCGTCCAGACGCCCGGAATGACCTGCCGGTAACATGGCCCGCAACGGCGCGGGTACACTCAAAGACATGTCAGTCTGCAGCAACGACGCTGTGTGAATGCGAGTGCTTCCAATCGAAGCCTGTTCGCTTTCGCGCAGCGTTTTTTCGTGTGTCCGGCTGACACCAGAACAAGATCTCCGGCCTGCGGCGGCCCCCTGACGGACCAAGGGCCACGCCGGACCGGAGACGACAACAGGGAAACATCTGACAAGAGGGACCACCTCGCCCGCATGTCGCGGGCGTTCCATGATCGACCCGGACCATTTCAAGGGGAACTGCAATGGCCTATCTCGCTCCTACCGAATTCGTCACGAAGATGATCGATGCCGGCGAATCCAAGATCTTCATGTCGACGCGCGACACGCTCATCCGCGCCTTCATGGCAGGTGCCATCCTGGCGCTGGCCGCCGCCTTCGCCGTCACCATCAATGTCCAGACGGGCCAGCCGCTGGCCGGCGCCGTGCTCTTCCCTGTCGGCTTCTGCCTGCTCTACCTGATGGGCTTCGACCTTCTGACCGGCGTCTTCACGCTGGCGCCGCTCGCCCTGATCGACAAGCGCCCCGGCGTCACCATCGGCGGCGTGCTGCGCAACTGGGGCCTGGTGTTCCTCGGCAATTTCGCCGGCGCCCTGACGGTGGCCGTGATGATGGCGATCACCTTCACCTTTGCCTTCACCACCGAGCCGAATGCGGTGGGCAAGGCGATCGGCCATATCGGCGAGGGACGTACGGTGGGCTACGCGGCGCATGGCGCCGGCGGCATGCTGACGCTGTTCGTGCGCGGCGTGCTCTGCAACTGGATGGTGTCGACCGGCGTCGTCGCCGCGATGATGTCGACCTCGCTGTCGGGCAAGGTCATCGGCATGTGGATGCCGATCATGCTGTTCTTCTACATGGGCTTCGAGCACTCGGTGGTGAACATGTTCCTGTTTCCGTCGGGCCTGATGCTGGAAGGCAATTTTTCGATCGGCGACTATCTGCTGTGGAACGAGATCCCGACCGTGCTCGGCAACCTTGTCGGCGGCCTCGCCTTTGTCGGCCTGACGCTCTACTCCACCCATGTGCGCACCGGCGCCAAGCGCAAGGCAGAGGCCGCCAAGCCGACACTGGTGGCGGCGGAGTAGTCGGGCGGTTTGCCGAGACCTCCGTCGTCGGCATTACCCCCCTCTGCCTGCCGGGCATCTCCCCCTCAAGGGGGGAGATCAGCTGGGCACAACCGATTGCATCCGCGCCAATCTCTACCTTGGCAGCTACAGGTTCGATGCCAACAGTGGGGCTTTTCGTGGCCGCCAAGTGATCGCCCCCCCTTGAGGCGGGGTCCGAAGGACGGGTCGAGACACGTGGCTCGAGCCAACAGTCCGGCAGGACAGAGGGGGGGACCCGGCAGCAGGAACGGTCGCGATATTGCGGCCAGCCATTTCGAGACACGAATTTCCGGAATCCGCCCTCCCCTCGCCCGGACAGGACAATGCGATACACCAGATGCGGGGACAGATGCCCTCCAGCCTTTCCGTCACCATCGGCCAGTATTCGGACAAGGGCCGCAAGGCCGGGAACCAGGATTTCCTTGGCGCGCTGGTGCCGGATGGCTCCGCGCTGGCGCTGAAGGGCATTGCGCTGGCGGTTGCCGACGGGATATCGACCAGCGATGTCGGGCATGTGGCCGCCGAGACAGCGGTCAAATCCTTCCTGAGCGACTATTACTGCACCGCAGACAGCTGGCCGGTGAAGACGGCGGCGGAACGGGTGATCTCCGCCGCCAATGCTTGGCTTGCGGCCGAGACACGCCGCAGCGCAGGCGCCTATGATCGCGACCGTGGCTATGTCACGACGCTCTCGGCCCTCGTCCTGAAGGCGCGCACCGCGCATCTCTTCCATGTCGGCGACAGCCGGATCCATCGCCTGGCCGGCCGCTCGCTCGAGCAATTGACGCAGGACCACACCGTCCGCCTGTCCTCGGCACAGGCCTATCTCGGCCGGGCGCTCGGCGTCGAGAGCCATGTCGAGATCGACCATCGCAGCCTGGCCGTTGCGCGCGGCGACATCTTCGTGATGACCACCGACGGGGTGCATGACGCAGTCGATCCGGCGACCATGGCCGCCACGATCGGGCGCAATTGCGGCGATCTCGATCTCGCAGCCCGGCTGATCGCGGAAAAGGCGTTGGAAAACGGCAGCAACGACAATGTGACGGTGCAGATCGTCCGGATCAACGCCCTGCCCGATCCCGAGGCCGATGACTATATGGGCAGCGCCTCCGGCCTGCCGTTGCCGGCGATCCCGCAGCCGGGCGTCCAATTCGAGGGCTTCCGCATCTGCCGCACCCTGTCGTCGTCGAGCCGCAGCCACGTGTTTCTCGCCGAAGACATGGAGACCGGCGCGCTGGCCGTGCTGAAGCTGCCATCGATCGACATGCGCGACGACCCAGACTATCTGCGCCGGTTCGCCATGGAGGAATGGATTGCCAGGCGGATCAACAGCGCCCATGTGGCCAGAGCCTATGCCCGCGAGGCGCCCCGGCAGTGTCTGTTTGTCGCCCAGGAATTCATCGAGGGCGAGACGCTGGAGGCGCGAATGGCCGACAGGGGGCAGATGGCGCTCGGCCCGGTTCGCGATATCGCGGGCCAGATCGCGCGTGGGCTGCGGGCCTTCCACCGGATGGAAATGCTGCACCAGGACATCCGGCCCGCCAATCTGCTGATCGACCGCACCGGCACGGTGAAGATCCTGGACTTCGGCTCGGTGCAGGTGGCCGGCGTCGACGAAGCGGTCACGGCCGCACGCGACGAGCCGATCCCCGGCACGCTGCAATACACGGCGCCCGAATGCCTGCTCGGCCATCCGGGATCCGAGCAGTCCGACCTGTTTTCGCTCGGCGTGATCACCTACCAGATGCTCACCGGCCACCTGCCCTACGGGGCCGATGCCGCGCGCATCCGCAGCCCGCGCGATCTCACCCGGCTGCGCTACCGGCCGGCAGGGCCGCGCAATCCGGCCGTCCCCGACTGGGTCGACTGCGCGCTGGAAAAGGCCGTGCATCCCGAGCCGGCCCGCCGCTACCAGGCGATCAGCGAATTCATCCACGATCTCTCCCATCCGAACCCGGCCTTCGCCCGACCCCGCAGACTGGCGCTGATCGAGCGCAATCCGCTGCGGTTCTGGCAGGGGCTTTGCCTGCTGCTGTTTTTCACCGCTGTCGCGCTGCTGTTTGCAAGTCACGGCCGGGCCGGCGAATTCCATCCGATAGAAACGACGATCGCAAAAGAGAGGACGATTGCATGAACAAACTGGACGTCACCGAGATGATCATGGAGCGCAAGCGCGCCACCGGCATGACCTGGGCCGAGATTTCGCATGCCATCGGCCTGTCGGACGTGTTCACCACCTCGGCATGCCTTGGCATGAATTCGCTGCCGCGCGACAAGGCCGACCTGCTGGTCACCACGCTCGGCCTGCCGCAGGAGGCCGCGGTGGTTCTCGCCGAATACCCGACCAAGGTGTTTTCGCAGGCCGTTCCGACCGACCCGCTGATCTATCGCTTCTACGAGATCATCGGCGTCTACGGCCAGACGCTAAAGGAACTGATCCAGGAAAAGGGTGGCGACGGCATCATGAGCGCCATCGATTTCGACATGTCGGTCGAGAAGGTGCCCTATGAGAAGGGCGACCGCATCGAGATCCGGATGAGCGGCAAGTTCCTGCCCTATAACCGCTGGTAGGCTGAGCGCAGACTTCGGCGGCGCCGAGCGGCACTGCCGAAGCCTGCAAAAAGGATAACGAATCCGCTCAGGTATGGGGACGCTCGTCCATGACGGCGAGGAGTCCCGGTTTAAAATCGACAAGTGCTTCCGTCGGCAGGTTCCACGCACTGGCATCGACCTCATCGCCTCCGGGCAGGCTGCGCATAGTCTTCCAGCCGGTCTTGCCGATTTCACCGGCGCCCTTTGACAGGCCGAGCGCCTGTTGCTGATAGGTCTCCAGTACGGACTTCGCCTGTGGCGTCATCACCAGGTCTCCCACCTCGTTGCCCGTTAGGATCGGCAATTGACTCGGATCCGCCTTCTGCTGGTCGAGGACACCGGCGATCGTCGCCTGCACCGATAGGGCCGCAAACGGCTTGGCAGACTCGCTCTGACCCGCCTTTCTAAGACTTGCCGCCAATTCGCTCGCGGCAATCGCGACAAAGCCGAACTTCTTTTCCGCCAGGGCGTCATCGAGGGCCGCGGCATAATGCTGCCCGCTCACACGGTCGCCGAAGGCTGCGATCCACAGAGTGCGGTTCACCAGCCGGCCCGGCTCCAGCACTGTTGCCAGCTTCGTCGGCACATAATCGTCGAACACGACTTCCGCCTGACAGTATTTGATGCCCTGCGGCGACTGACGGGTAAAAAAACCGAATTCGTCCCGCTCGAAGGCCCTGAATCGGATCTTACCGTCGCAGGATGACACATAGACCTTGACGGCGTTGCCGGTCCGCTCTCCCTCCACCGTCTTCCAGTCGCCCGTATCGACACTCATATCCAAGCGGCTATAGACGACGGAGCCGTTGGTCGCGACCGTCCGGATCAGCACCCAATCGGCAAGGGCCGGTACCGGACCCGCCAGCACGGCGGGTGCTAGCATCGCCAGCAACGACCGCATCCGCCACAGCCGGTTAGATCTCTTCCACTTCGAGCACATGGGTCTCCCCCCTCAGCTTCACGATGAAACGGGCCTTAGAGGGCGCGGCCGCACGCCGCTTCGGCCAAATCACGGCCAGGAACTGCACAAGCAGGTAGATCAGGACGCAGAGCGAGAAGGCCGCCAGCGCCAGCGTGACCAAACTCAGGTAATTGCTGATCACAAAGACGGTGACCCGGTCGAGATAACCGATCTTTCGATCGGTTCCCTTACCCAGTACCAGCGTCTGCAACCGGGAGCGATCTCCGGAAATGTCCGCCTGATCCAGAAGATAGACGAATTGCAGTCTGGTCTCAGCCTGGTCGAGCCCCATTGTGAACCCCACATTGCCACGCGGCGGCACGCGTGCCGCCGCGTGGATTCCGTCGCGGGAGGGGGCAACGCCCGGCGAGACCGGCAACCCAATATTGCCGCCAACCAGATACTGGGCCGCGGCGCCGGCACTGGGCAGGCGCCGCAGACACCCGGTGGCTTCGCCGCCGGAAACCGCGACATCGGATCCGGCAGAGGCATTGGGCTTGGGCGAGTCGTCTGGTCTGGCGGCAGCATCGGGTCCGGCAGAGGAATTGTCGGCTGCCGGGCATTTAAAGACGAACTCGCCGGCATTGACGGCCTGCGCCAGAGACAGATTCGAGATCCAATAGGTGATCGTCGGCACCCCCTGATCCGTGCCGAATTCGTAGCTGACATCAAGCACGCGCAGCGTCTTCGCCGTATCGAGCGCCGAATTAAACAACCACCCAACAATTCCAAGAGCAAGGGCCAACACAAATGGCGCCGATGTTTCCTTGAAGACATTCGCCATTTCCATTCCCCGCAACTCTACACGAAAATCAAAGACAACACAGCAATCATATTAATTTTTTTCTTAGCAATAGTCCATCTTGCTTGAATTCCAATTACCCTTGAATGCGCAGCAGATCTGTCCAGATAAAGCCGGACCTCTTTCGCCCCATGCCATCACGACGTTCAAGGAGCCCCAGATGGACACAGTCAACGCTCACGGCGCCGAGATCCCGGCGCTTGGTTTCGGCACCTTCCGTATGTCGGAACCCGACGTCGCCCATATCCTGCCGCTGGCGCTGAAGGTCGGTTTTCGCCATGTCGACACCGCGCAGGCCTATCGAAACGAAGAGGCCGTCGGCAGCGCCATCAGGCAGAGCGGTGTTGGCCGCGACGAGATCTTTCTCACCACCAAGGTCTGGGTCGACAATTTCGCCGAGGATGAATTCATTCCCTCCGTCGAGGAGAGCCTGAAGAAACTGCAGACCGACCATGTCGACCTGCTGCTGCTGCATTGGCCGAAAAGCGACGTGCCGCTGGAGGTGCAGATCCAGTGCCTCAACCGACTGGTCGAGCAGGGCAAGGTCAAGCATATCGGCGTGTCGAACTATTCGACCGCGCTGATGGGCCAGGCGGTCGAGCTGTCGCGCGCGCCGATCGTCACCAACCAGATCGAATACCATCCCTATCTCGATCAGCACGTGGTGCTGCAGGCGGCCAACAGCTACGGCATGGCGGTGACCGCCTATTACGTGATGGCAGACGGCAAGGTGCCGCGCGAACCGCTGCTGCAGGATATCGGCGCGCGCTACGGCAAGACGGCCGCCCAGGTGGCGCTGCGCTGGGCGCTCCAGCAACCGGGCGTTACGGCACTGTCGAAGACGGCGACCGAAAGCCGGCTGGCGGAGAACTTCGCCGTCATGGATTTTCTCCTCTCCGGCGAGGAAGTTGCCGCCATCAACGCGCTTGCCCGTCCCGACGGCCGGATCATCAATCCCGCCCATCTGGCGCCGGACTGGGACTGACAGACGGCTGACGCGCGGCGCAGCTTGAAAGCACCGCCGATCCGCAGACCGAACATGGTGGCGCCGGCTCTTGCCGACGCCGGACAGCCAGCCAGGCTTCCGTCTTCCGCCGATGGGACACCCCGTCGCGATCCTCCAGATGTGCGCAGGCGCTTCAGGTCTCCTGCTTCGTCGCAGGTCTTTTCCCCGCAGCCGAAACGCCTTTCCGAGAGGGATGCGCCGGAAGCGTCATCCGAGACTGCGAGTCCGGACGCACAGGGCGGGTCGATAGCATTGGCCGACAAGCCCGGTCCGCGCTTCGAAGCCGGGCGCCGTGCGGCCTTTCTCTCCGGATGAAAATCGGAAACATATTGTCATCAAGAAATAACTGGCATCACAACTATAAACATCCTAATTAATTCATCCGGGAGGAGACCCGGCCGACGATAGCGCGTTCTGATGCGGGATCGCCGGCCAAGGACAATATGAAGACTGAAACAACAGGTCCGGAGTCACCACCTTGGAAACCCCACTCTACCGGCCATCCGCCTTGATGCGGTCCTGGCTCATCCTTCTCGGCATCGTGCTGCTTGCGGCCGGCCTCTTCTTCCTGATCGGCGGCGGCAAGCTCGTCAGCCTCGGCGGAAGCTGGTACTTCCTCATTGCCGGCGCCTTCCTCATCGCCTCTGCCGTGCAGCTGATCCGCGCCCGCCTGTCGGGCGGCCTGCTGTTCGGCCTGATCTTCATCGCCACCATCCTCTGGTCGCTGTGGGAAGTCGGCCTTGATTTCTGGCCGCTGGTGTCGCGCCTGCTGGCGCTTGCGGTCGGCGCTGCGGTGGTGATGGCCACCACCGCGCTTCTTTTCCGTGGCCGCGGCAACAGGGCGGGCTATGCCATGTCGCTGGCCGCAGCGGTGGTCTGCGCGATCGGCGCGGCCGGCGGCTTCTACGGCATGTTCCAGCCGCATCCGACGGTCGCCTTTGCCGGCACGCCGGCTCCGCTGACGCCGGTCGATCCGGCCAAGGCGCAAAAGAACTGGGCAGCCTGGGGCAATACCGATGGCGGCAACCGCTTCGCCGCGCTCGACCAGATCACCCGCGACACCGTCAAGGACCTGAAGGTCGCCTGGACCTTCCGCACCGGCGACACGCCGATCAGCCCGAATGGCGGCGGCGCGGAGGACCAGGAAACCCCGCTGCAGATCGGCAAAAGCGTCTATCTGTGCACGCCGCACAACACCGTGATCGCGGTCGACAGCGCGACCGGCAAGCAAGAGTGGCGCCACGAATTCCCAACCGACAACAAGACCTGGGTGCGCTGCCGCGGTCTGGCCTATTTCGACGCCACGGCCGCCGTCGCCCAGCCCACCGGACCCGGCAGCACGCCGGTGCCGGCAGCCACGGTTGCCGAAGGCGCCAATTGCCAGCGCCGCATCCTGATGAACACCATCGATGCCGTCCTGGTCGCACTCGACGCCGACACCGGCGAATTCTGCCAGGGCTTCGGCGATGGCGGCAAGGTGGACCTGAAAAAGGGTCTCGGCGCGGCCCCCTCGCCGCTCTATGAGCTGACCTCGCCGCCGGCCATGGCCGGCACCACCGTCGTCGTCGGCGGCCGCGTTGCCGACAATGTCAAGCTCGACATGCCGGGCGGCGTGGTGCGCGGCTTCGACGTGATCACCGGCCAGCAGCGCTGGGCCTTCGATCCGGGCAACCCGACCGATCAGGCCGCGACCAGCTTTGTCCGCTCGACCCCGAATGTCTGGGCACCGATGTCCTATGATCCGATGCTCAACACCGTCTTCATGTCGGTCGGCGGCGCCGCGATCGATCTGTGGGGCGTGAAGCGCACCGAACTGGACGAGAAATACGGTGCCTCGGTGCTGGCGCTCGATGCCACCACCGGCAAGGAAAAGTGGCACTACCAGACCGTCCACCACGACCTCTGGGACTATGACGTGCCGATGCAGCCGACACTGTTCGACTTCACCAAGGCCGACGGCACCAAGGTACCGGCGCTGACGGTCGGCACCAAGGTCGGCCAGATCTTCGTCCTCGACCGCGAGACCGGCAAGCCGCTGACCAAGGTCGTGGAGCAGCCGGTGAAGAAGGCCAGCATCCCCGACGAGCAATATTCGACGACCCAGCCGGTTTCGGTCGGCATGCCGCAGATCGGGGCGGAAACGCTGACCGAGGCGGACATGTGGGGCGCCACCCCGTTCGACCAGCTGGCGTGCCGGATCATCTTCAAGGAGATGCGCTACACCGGCCTGTTCACCACGCCGGATGTCGACTATTCGCTCAGCTTCCCGGGCTCGCTCGGCGGCCTGAACTGGGGCTCGATGTCCTATGACGACACCGACCAGACGCTCTATGTCAACGACATGCGGCTTGGCCTGTGGGTGCATATGGAAAAGGAAGACCGCGCCGGCGGCCAGGGCTCGGCCAGCGAATCGGTCAATGCCGGCATGGGCGCGGTGCCGCTCGGCGGCACGCCCTATTCGGTGAAGAAGGACCGCTTCCTGTCGCCGCTCGGCATTCCCTGCCAGAAGCCGCCTTTCGGCACCATGACCGCGATCGACATGAAGACCCAGAAGGTCAAGTGGCAGGTTCCGCTCGGCACCGTTCAGGACACCGTCCTTTACGGCATCAAGATGGGCCTGCCGATGCCGATCGGCATGCCGACCATCGGCGGTTCGCTGTCGACCCAGGGCGGCCTGGTGTTCTTTGCCGCCACCCAGGACTACTACCTGCGCGCCTTCGACGGCGCGACCGGCAAGGAAGTCTGGAAGGCCCGCCTGCCGGTCGGCAGCCAGGGTTCGCCGATCTCCTATGTCTCGCCTGAGACCGGCAAGCAGTACATCCTGATCTCGGCCGGCGGCGCGCGCCAGTCGCCCGACCGTGGCGACTACGTGATCGCCTATGCTTTGCCGGACTGATCGGCAGAGATCATAGTGTAGGAACAGCAGGGCCCCGAAGTTCTCTCCGGGGCCTTGCCGCATCCGGCTCGTTCCGATGGCGGGCTACGGCCGGACAGGTTCGCCCGGATCGTCCGATCAGGCGCATTCGGTGCAGCAAGGGATTGCGCAGGCGCGGTTTTCAATTTCGCGAGGGTGGCCGAGACACCAAAAAAGCCGCCGGGTTTCCCCGACGGCTTTTCCGTCTCCGCAGAGCTTTCCCCCTCTCCGCGAAAGAAACCTGACCTTATCCGGCTCAGACGAACTGCGACAGGCCCGGAACCGAATTGACGACTTCGTCGACGATTTCATCGCCGGCATATTCGCGGGCCGCCGCGATGGTTTCCTTGGCCAGCGAGGTGATCTCGCCCATGCCGAGGCCTTCGGCCATCAGCTGCTGGCCGAGACCCATGACGCCGCCGCCACGGATCGCGCTCATCAGCCCGCCCATCAGGCCGCCCTTGCTCTGGCCTTCGCCGTTGAACTGGGCAACAAGCTCCGGCGCGCCGGGGATGGCCTCGATCATCCGGGCAATCGCGCCGTCATCGGCCTCGCGTTGCAGAAAGCCGAGCATCATGCCGAGCGCCTTTTCGGCGACTGCCGGTTCCAGTCCGACATTCTCGGCGATACGGGTTGCAAGTGCGTTCATTTCGGGGAGCCTCCTGGCGCGTATTGTTTTTGACGTTAACGTCAACGTAATTGATTTGATCGCCGGCCACAAGACCGGAGCTTATCCCTCCAGCGACATGCCGGTCGGGTCAAGCCGATATTGTCGGTTCGTCCGGCTATCCTTATAAGAGCCTTGTGATGTTTCAATAAAAAGATCGTCATGGCGATCTGCGGCCTGTCCGCGCACCCTGCTTGAAGGAAATCGACGAATGCTCGTGGACGGCAAGATCTATCTCGGCACCAGCCGCAATCCCGACGACAGCCTGAACAAGGGAGAGTATCTGGACCTGAAATATGCCAACCGCCACGGCATCGTCACCGGCGCCACCGGCACCGGCAAGACCGTCACCCTGCAGGGCCTGGCGGAGAGCTTTTCCAAGGCCGGCGTTCCGGTGTTCTGTTCCGACATCAAGGGCGATCTGTCGGGGATCGCGGCCCAGGGCGTCGCCAAGGACTGGATGACGGCGCGGGCAGCGGAGATCGGCTTTACCGAATGGGCGGTCGACCGTTTCCCGGTGATCTTCTGGGACCTCTACGGCGAGAATGGCCACCGCGTGCGCACCACCATTGCCGAGATGGGACCGCTGCTGCTCGCCAGGCTGATGGATGCCTCGGAAGCGCAGGAGGGCGTGCTCAATATCGCCTTCAAGATCGCCGACGAAGGCGGCCTGGCGCTGCTCGACCTGAAGGACCTGCAGTCGCTGCTGAACTATATGGCGGAAAACGCCAAGGCGCTTTCGAGCCGTTTCGGCCTGATCTCGAAATCCTCGGTCGGCTCGCTGCAGCGCGGACTGCTGGTGCTGGAGCAGCAGGGCGCCGAGGATTTCTTCGGCGAGCCGGCGCTCGCCATCAGCGACCTGATGCGCACGACGATCGACGGGCGCGGGGTGATCTCGGTGCTGTCGGCCGACAAGCTGATGATGAATCCGAGGCTCTATGCCACCTTCCTGCTCTGGCTGTTGTCGGAGCTGTTCGAGGAACTGCCCGAAGTCGGCGATCCGGACAAGCCGAAGCTGGTGTTCTTCTTCGACGAAGCGCATCTGCTGTTCGACGATGCGCCGAAGGTGCTGCTGGAACGGGTCGAGCAGGTCGTGCGGCTGATCCGCTCCAAGGGTGTCGGCGTCTATTTCGTCACCCAGAATCCGCTCGATGTTCCCGAAAGCGTGCTGGCCCAGCTCGGCAACCGGATCCAGCATGCGCTGCGCGCCTATACCCCGCGTGAGCAGAAGGCGGTGAAGACGGCGGCCGACACCTTCCGCCCGAACCCGGCCTTCGACTGCGAACAGGCGATCACCACCCTCGGTATCGGCGAGGCGCTGGTCTCGACGCTGGAATCCAAGGGCGTGCCGGCCATGGTCGAGCGCACGCTGATCCGCCCGCCGGCCGCGCAGGTCGGCCCGATCAGCGACGAGGCGCGCCGGCAGGTGATGGGAGCAAGCCCGGTCGGTGGGCTCTACGACAAGGAAGTCGACCGTGAGAGCGCCTTCGAGATCCTGGCCGCCCGCGCGGAAAAGGCCAAGGCCGACGAAGCCGCAGCCAGACAGGCGGAAGACCGCGCCAGCGAGAGGCAAGAGAGCGCCGGCAGCCGCTGGTCGCTGCCCGGTTTCGGCGATGACGACGACGACCGGCAATCGTCGTCGCGCACAGGCCGCTCTTCGAGCCGACGCTCCGGCTATCAGCGCGAGACGGTGATCGAGGCCGCGATGAAGAGCGCCGCCCGCTCGGTTGCCACCTCCGTCGGCCGCGCCATCGTGCGCGGTATCCTCGGCAGTCTCAAACGGTAAGTACGGGTATCTATTTCGCGCCAAAGGCGCATCTCAAAGAAATAACTGCTAAGGTTGCATTCGGCATTCAAAAAGTATAGTGTATAGAATTACAACTGGGGAGCTGGTCTGATGTTGAAACTGGGTATCGCTTTTGCTTCTGTAACTCTGCTTGTAAGTGCGCTAGCTGTGGGAACGGCCGGGCCGGCGATGGCGGCGGGCTATTGCAATCCTGCAGTTCAGAGTTGCATCTGAGCTAGTTCGGACCTCAAGGTCGAATGGACGACCTGCTCTACGTCGGCTTTATTTTGGCCGGCGCTGCGACGCTCGTAATAGAAGCATACCGCAATTTCAACTCGGTCAGCGCCCGTCATCCTTTCGAACTGCACCCGATCCTCAAAGGGGTCGAGGTGCGCAATCTCTGTACCAGTGGTGAGATCCTCTTCGGTTTCATCTGGTACGCCTTCTTCTATCTTATTGCCTATGCAGTTATTTTAAGCTCCGCCGAGGTTTACGCCCTCGTATCTAACGCGAGCACCGCGACTAAAACAATTGGCGCTGCCGGTGCGGAGATCGGCGTTGATAATCCATTTATTGAAGGCGTTATTTCAGGAGCCTCAACCGATTACAGCAAGCCGATTATCGTTTCGGCGCTAATCGTCTCATCACTATCTCTTGGGGCGGTGCGGCCGATTGAAAGCACGATGCGCGCGATTGCTCATCGGTTTGCAGGCGTGCCGCGTGGCATATATAGGGTGATCGAGAACCTGCAGCGCAAGGTTGACTATGCCCGGGTGATGGAACGCCATCCAAATCCGCTGGGAGGGCTTTTTAAAGCCAAGATCAGCGCAATTGGACAGCTAAATAGTAACGATGAAAGTGCACATAGCAAAGGTAGATCGAAGAAGGACATGCCACCTAGCGGCGCGACACCGGTGAAATGGTCGATCGAGAAAACCCAGATCACCGAGATGCTACAAGCCGTCGATTGCCTTCGCCAAGTCACCAATCCGGTGAGCCGGAACCTTTACTTTCCACTCTACAACCTTGAGCAGTTGCGCTCGCTGAGCGAAAAGCTCGATGACCAGTATTACAGGCTGAAGTCAACTATCTCTGATCTGGATCGCAAAGTCGAGAAGTCTGAAGGTGATTTCCGACCGCCAGAGGACGCGTTGCTGGAGGAACGGCTCGCCGAACTGATTAATGAAGCGATGCTAATGAAATCTAATCTGATGGCTTACTTTGCCGTCCTGTTCGTCCGCAACAATTATGCACTTTACTCTCCGGACAAAAGGGACCAGCCCAAACTCGACAATAACCCAGTGCGGGCAATCCGCGACGCAGTCTTCACTGCAGAAAAGGACGAACGAAACTCATTCGTGCTCGGCCTGATTATGGCCAGCGCCCTGTCCTTTCTAAGCATCTTCCTACTCTATCAACAATGGGATCGCTGGTATGTAATGGACCATCCCGAAGTCTACGAAGAAATTTGGCATCCCATAGCCGAGAGTGCCCAAGCTTCGCCAAGCGGCAATACCGGAGGATCAGGGATCAATGATGCTCGTCTACGGCGCGAGGCGGAACAACAATGGCTTCGACAAAGGTCCCCGGAGTTGCTGGCGCAATCAATCTGGGATCAGCTTTTGACCTTGTCAATCACCGTGTCCGGCGTTCTTTTTGTGATGATTGCCAGGGACATAAGGCGGGAGGAACAGTCTTGGCCCGAAGATTGGAACTTCTACCAGTTCCCCATTCTCCGTTTCTTAACGACATCCATTCTCTCAGGCCTTTCGGCCTGTTTTCTTGCACCTCTCGTAAAGATTGCCCAGATCTGGTGGTTTGCAAATTTCGATATCACCAACAACCAAGTTATTGACCTCTTTCGTGCTTCAGGTGGTCAATTTGCACTGCAGTTCGGAGCAGGTCTTATCCTCGGCGTCTCCGCTTTAACGCTGATGGATCGGCACAAGGACAGCGGTTGGACTCGGCGCCGAACCGTCAGCTTCGCACTTGGCTGCGGAATCCTCTATGCCGTCTACCAGTGGTGTACGCTCTATCTGACTTTGCCACTCGACGTCGACTCTCCCTCATCGGCGCCGTTTTCGCGGTCCGTACGAGATGCGTTGATCCTGAGCGCCTTGCCTGCCATGTTTCTGGTGTTTTTTGGATGGCTGCTGGAATTGAGCGAAAAGGCAAGGCCCAAGTACGACATGCCACCCGACAAAGATACCGCAGAGAAGAGGCGAATGTCGTGAAACGCGCAGCCGCCGTCCTGCTCACTCTTATTCTCAGTCTCGTTAGCGCCTCGCCCAACACCCCAGGCCGAGCCGACACACCAAAATTGATAATTGGTGTTCGAAGCGATGCGCGTCCCTTTGCCTACAAAAGGTTGAATGATGTCAGCATAGACAGCGACGCCACCCGCGGTCCTCTCAGCCGCCGCGGCTATAGCGGCTACATGATCAGGATTTGCGACGCCGTGCTGGCCGAGATGATGATCGATCCGGGGATATCGCCGCCGCTGACGCTTGAAGATATCCAGATCTACAATCTGAGCGAAACCCACAGGTATGCACAGATAGAATCGCAGAGACCCGGGCCTCCCGATGAGCGAACGGACAGGCCTCGGCTACCTGAACCGGGGGCCGCACGGTTCCTCGAACTTGGCACGCATTTCGACATCCTGTGCGATCCCGCCACGATGACCAGTGAAAATCGCTGGGCCCAGGTTTCGCCACCGCTTTTCCTGACCGGCATCGCTTATCTGAGCCTGAAAAATGTACCTGCACCCGGCAACCCCTGTGGCACACCGGATCCCAAAGCCAACAAAACAGGCGGCAAGGCGCAGGAAACCGCACGCAACAGCACAGGAACTCGCTCGGAGAGCCCGGCGCTGATCGGCCTTGTGGGCGAAACGACTGCAGCGAGGGAAGGCATACAGGCGCTGATTACCGCCAATGAACTACCGAAATACAAAGACAAACTGATGGCCTATATTCAGAAAAGCAGGGATAGCCAAACCACGGAGACCGGGATGTCGCTGCCTTGCAAGCCCGGTGAGGAGATGGTAAGGTTTTACCCCAGTCATCAAGCGGCCGCTTACGCTTTTTGCGTGACCAAGAGCTTTCACTACTATCTTGGTGACGTCGAGATTATCCGCAGTCATGTGGCGGCAATACCAGGCTGCATCATCGAGAACGGTCTCACCACCTATACAAACGACCGCTACGCGATTTTCGGCCGCGCAATGGGTACCCGCGACAAGAATTCGCCGGAGGCTACCTTAGCCTGTCGCGCCGGTACGGCAACCGCACCAACCGTGGATGGCTCGTCCCCGCCTGCGCAGCGGGATGCTGGCCTGGTGCAGCGCAAGCTGCTAGTTGCCCGCTTCTTCGAGATATTGAACCAGAAGGTCGTCTTCAATCCCTCCATCCTCGACAAGGCCTATGAGGACACCTTCCCGAACCAGCCGCAAAGCCGAAAGCTACAACTGTTCTACTGGGCGGTCCGTGGAGAGCGGACACCGGATCCGGTTCAGGCGATCGGAACGGACGGAACAGCATCGCCGGCTAAGTGACGCCAGCCTGCAGAGCAGGACGATAAGCGCCCCGGCGGGCAAGATCGGCTTGTCTTTCGCATGGGGTCACCTAAAAGGAGCCAATCCTCCGCGCGTCCCAAGGCCAGAACTCCCATGTCGCCGATCACCCGCCGCATCGTCTATGCCCTGGCCTATGAGGGCATCGCGCTGGTTTGCAACACGCTGATCCTGGCCGCCATCGGCCATGACGGGACGCTGTCCGGCGCCGTGGCGGCAATCGAAACGCTGGTGGCACTCGGGTGGAACCTGCTGTTTACCAGCCTCTACGAGCGCTGGGAGGCGAACAATGCGCTCAAGGGGCGGACGATCGCCCGACGGATCGTCCATGCCGTGCTGTTCGAGGGCGGGCTTGCGATCATGCTGACCCCGATCGTTGCCCTCATCCTGTCGGTTTCGATTACGGAAGCCTTCGTCACCAATCTCGGACTGCTGACCTTCTTCCTCGTCTATACCTATCTGTTCAACTGGGCCTTCGACCGGATTTTCGGCCTGCCGGCTTCGGCGCGCGCCACCGGCTGACGGCGGCCGGCCGCACCGTCGGGCCACACCGTCGGGACACTGGCAAACCCCGGGTCGGACCCTAGATAACTGCGGATCTGGAACACGATCCTGCAAGAGCCTGTCCGTGCCGCATCCGGCCTATGCCAAATCCGAATATCCCGTCGCCCGTATCCGCCATTTCCTCGAGGCGGGGCCTACCGTGCTGATCAGTTCCAGCTGGCGCAATCGCAGCAATATCATGGCCCATGGCTGGCTGACGGTCATGGAATTTTCGCCCTCGCTGGTCGGCGCGATGATTTCGGCGGGCAATCATTCCTTCGAGATGATCCGCGCCTCGGAGGAATGCGTCATCAACATTCCCGATGCCTCGCTTGTCGATACGGTGGCGAAGATCGGCAATTCAAGCGGCGCCCAGGTCGACAAGTTCGCCGAATTCGGCCTGACGAAAATGCCGGCGGATGCGGTCGAGGCACCGCTGATCGGTGAGTGCTTTGCCAGCTTCGAATGCCACCTGCACGACGGCAGGCTGATCGACGACTATAATTTCTTCATCTTCGAAGTGGTGAAGGCCCATGTCTCCGACTATGCCGAGGAGATGAAGATGCTGCATTACCGCGGCGATGGCATCTTCACGCTGTCCGGCGAGACGATCGAGCGCAAGGCGCTGTTCACCAAGGTGAGCTGAGGCCGCATCCGGAACGGCGCGCAACGCACGCACAGTTCTCTTGTCGCCCGGGCGCCCGGGCAGAGCGGATCCCTCCCTCGGCCATCACCCCTTGGGCGGTGCCGTCATCGAGAACATCGCGCCTTGCGGATCGAGCGCCTGGACGATCATCGCGCCACCGGGCACTTCGTGCGGGCCGTTGATCACGGTGCCGCCGGCCTCGTTGACCCGGGCGATCGCCGCCTCGATATCCTCGACATTGACGTAGTAGTTCCAGAACGGCATCGGCATTTGCGGCATCTTGGTCATCATGCCGCCAAGTGCCGGCCCGTCCAGCTTGAACAGCTGGTAGACCCCCATCTCGCCCATATCGACCGCCCTGTCCTTCTGCCAGCCGAAGGTCCCTGCATAGAAGTCGAAGACCGTGTCGCCGTTGTCGGCATAAAGTTCGCGCCAGCCGAAGGTTCCCGGCGCATTCTCGGCCGGGGCGGGCGGCATCGGACCATCCATCGCGAGCGGCTTCAGCAGGCAGATGATGGCGCCTTGCGGATCCGCGACGACCGCGATGCGCCCGACATTCGGGATGTCGGCGGGGCCCATATGGGCCTTGCCGCCCGACGCCTCGAAGGCCGCAATCGTCGCCTCGACATCGTCGACCGCGACATAGCCCATCCAGGCCGGACGGCCGCCATTGTCGGCCATCTGCTGCGTCAGTTGCATCATGCCGGCCACGCCCATGGGAAAGCCCGGCACCTGCACGACGGTATAGTCGCCGGCGCCGAGCGTCTTGCCGGCCTCGGGATCGGCCTCCCAGCCCATCACCTTGCCGTAGAAATCGGCTGCCGCCGCCGGGTCGGTGGTGACCAGCTCGTACCAGATGAAATTGCCGTGTTTCATCGTCATGCTCCTCGATCAGACTTTGCGTCGAAATTGGCTGCGGTATCCAGGATTTCTGAAGCGATCACCGGCCTTACTGGCAGCAGACAGCCTTTGCCGGGGTTTTCCGATATTCGTCATGCCGCTTGACGAAGCTCAGGGTGCCGGTCTCGTTGCGGCCGAGCGGCGCGCAATCGAGAAACATCAGCGCGCCCAGCATTTCCTCGCCGCCGCGGGCATAGTTCGAATAGGTATGAAAGATATTACCCTCGCCATCGCGATAGAAGGATGACAGGCCGGGCAGTTCGTCATGCGCCTGTTCCGGCGGCGTCGGGCGGTAGTTGTAATCGACCGGACCGGCCTCCAGTTCCTGGCGGGTGAAGGAGACATGGAAGTCGAAATTGAAGTCGGAGCCGAAGGACGACACCCAGGGAAAATCCCAGCCCATGCGGCGCTTGTAGGCTTCGATCTTGGCAAGCGGCGCGCGCGCCACGCAGGTCAGCGTCACATCGTGGTTGTTGAGATGCACGAGCGCGCCGCCGATGTGGTCAGCCAGGAAGGAGCAGCCGGGGCAGCCGGCATCCCAGTCGGGACCGAACATGAAATGATAGACCAGAAGCTGGCTGCGTCCGTCGAACAGATCGCCCAGCGACATGCGGCCGGCCGGCGTATCGAAGGCATAGGCCTTGTCGATCCGGACCCAGGGAAGCTGCAGGCGCTCGGCATTGACCGCATCGCGCGCCTTCGTAAGCTCCTTTTCCCGTTGCAAAAGCGCCTTGCGGGCGCTCAACCACTCTTCCCTCGACACCACGGAATGCTGCATAACTGGGTCCTCCCCGAAGCTTCCACTTGACTTTTAAGTTGATATCAACACATATAACTCATGTCAAATCCCGAAATCATACCGTTCGCGACCACCCTGCATGTCCGGGACACCTGTCTGTGCATGCATCTGCAACGCGCGGCCCGCACCATAGCGCGCGAATTCGACACCGCGTTGAAGCCTGTCGGCCTGACCAACCAGCAGTTCTCGCTGCTGATGGCGCTGAACCGGCCGGAACCGCCGCCGATGGGACCTGTCGCCACGCTGCTCGGCACCGACCGCACGACGCTGACGGCAGCGCTGAAGCCGCTTGCGCAGCGCGGCTGGGTGCGCGTCGAGCCGGACGCGAACGACCGGCGGTCGAAGCGGCTGGCGCTGACGAAGGACGGCATGGCCGTGCTGGTCGAGGCATTGCCGATCTGGAAAAAGACCCATGCGGCGGTCGAGGCACGGCTCGTCGAGACCGACGCCGACCATGTGCGCAAGGCGCTGATCGAGATCGGCGGCTGAGCTTCCCCCTCCCCCGGCACTCGCCGATGGTGCCGCGAGGTATCCGGCATCCTGAAAATGCGCCGTCCGGCCCTGCCTGCCTTGCCAGGCGACGGGGCGAGCCCCTATGACTGCGGTCCGACCAGCGACAGACGACAGGATCGATCATTGCAGTACCGAGCACACGCGCCGAGAAGAACCGCGGACAGAGCCCGTGCCGGCGGGGTCGGCCGATGACCGACGCGGCAGGAGCCGGCGATGCCATCGCCATCCGGGCGATTGAAAAGCGCTATGGTTTCGGCGCCCGTTCGGTGGCCGCCCTCGACGGCCTGTCGCTCACCGTTCCGGCCGGCAAGGTCTACGGCCTGCTCGGGCCGAACGGTGCCGGCAAGAGCACGCTGCTGCGGATCATCGCCGGCCTGATCCGGCCCGACCGGGGCACTGTGCAGATCTTTGGCGAGGCGGCCGGACCCGCCGCGCGGCGCAGGCTCGGCATGCTGGTGGAAACGCCGAGCTTCTATCCGTTCCTGACCGCGCGCGAACATCTGCAGATGCTGGCCCGGCTGACCGGGACGACCCAGAGAGTGGAGCCGGTGCTGCGGCGTGTCGGCATCCTGGGAGCCGCCGACAAACGGGTTTCAAGCTTTTCCCTTGGCATGAAACAGCGACTGGGGATCGGCTGCGCGCTGATCGGGCAACCTCAGGCAGTGGTGCTCGACGAGCCGACCAACGGGCTCGATCCGGACGGCATTCTGGAGATGCGCTCGCTGATCCGCGAACTGACCGAGCAGGACGGCGTGACCGTGCTGCTCTCCAGCCATCTGCTGGACGAGGTCGAACGGGTCTGCGACCACGTGGCGATCCTCAGACGCGGCAAGCTGGCCGCCGAGGGCGATGTCGCCGACCTGCTCGACCGGCAGGGACGCTTCTTTCTGGCCGTCGATGCCCCGGACGTCGTGCTGGCCCGCCTCGGCGCAGCGGCCGAAGCCGGTGATGGCGGGGTCTATGTGCAGACGGCGCGCGAGGCAGTGCCGGACCTCATCCAGTCGCTGGCAACATCCGGCGTGCGGATCCACGAAGCCAAATGGATCAAACCGGACCTGGAGCAGGTCTTCCTGTCCGAAACGCGGGAGAGCGGCGAATGAGCGCGCTGTACCGGGCCGAACTGCTGAAGCTTTTCCGCCAGCCCTCCATCCTGTTCTGGGGCTTTCTGGCGCCGCCGCTTGCGGCGATCCTGTTCAAGGCCGCGCTCGAGGGCATGGTTTTCCTGCGGGCAGGCCGCACGCTCGGCGGCGGCGACCTCTTGCAGTCGGCCGCCCGCTCTCTTGCCATCTCCGGCAATTCGGTGGCGCAACTGCTTTTTGCCATCGCCATATCCACGGTGTTCTTTGCCGAATACCGCCATGCCACATGGCGGCTGATGGTGCCGCGTGCCGCCCGGGGGGCGCTGTGGGCCGCCAAACTGCTGGCCTGCCTGACCTGCCTTGGCGCCAGCCTGATTGTCGCGGCTGCCGGCGACCTCGCCACCAACATCCTGTTCGCGCTGACTGGTGCAGGCGGGCTCGCCTCCCTCATCGTCGATCCGGGCGGACTGCCCCTGCTGGCCGGTCAGTTCTGCATCTCGCTTGCGGAACTCGCGGTGCTGGCCGCGGTCGTCTCGGCCATTACCATCATCGCCCGCTCGATGATCGCCGCGGTGATCTCGGCCTTCCTGCTGGCCCTCGGTGCGACGGCCGTCCAGGTCTATCTCGCCGGCAAATTGCCGGTCGTTCCGATGCCCTATTACGGGGCGCAGGCGCTGAGGAACTGGCTGTCTTCGGGGGCCGACGCCGTCATCGGTGCAAACGGCCTGCTGGTGCTGGCGGTCTGGCTGGTCGTCCCGGCGGTCGTCGGATATGTTGCGTTTCAGCGGCAGCAACTCGCCGTCGAATAGAGCGCGGCACGAATCTCACGATACGGAATACCACGAGACGATTGCGGGGCCTGGCGGCCCCGCATTGCGTTCGGTACTGAGATCGTGGACCCGGGCTCGCCTCAGGCGACCGAGACCGGAACCTCGGTCGAGGTGCGCATGGCATGGCTGTAGGGGCAGACGATATGGGCCTTGGCGACCAGATCCTCGGCCTGCGCCTTGTCCATGCCGGGAATTTCGACGGTGATCGCGACCTCGATGCCGAAGCCGGTGCCGTCTTCGCGCGGGCCGATGCCGACCTTGGTCGAGACCTTCGTGTCTTCCGGGATCTTCACCTTTTCCTTGCCGGCCACATTCTTCAGCGCGCCGAGGAAGCAGGCGGAATAGCCGGCGGCAAACAGCTGCTCGGGATTGGTGCCGGTGGCACCGTCGCCGCCCAGTTCCTTCGGAACGGTCAGGGTGACGTCGAGAGCGCCATTGTCGGAATGGGCGCGGCCGGCGCGGCCACCGGTTGCGGATGCGTTAGCGGTGTAGAGGATAGCCATGGTGTTTTCTCCTTTCGGGCATCTGGCGATGCGGTGTTTCTCTTGGTGGTGGTTCGGGCAACCTGGCGCAGGCGGTCCGTATGGATCGGCTTAACAGATATCACGATATTAAATTGCGTGCAATCTATATTGGCGCATTTTTGGCCATGGCATTGCAAGTGCTGCCGCAAATTGCGACACTCTGGCCAAACTGAACGAGAGATGGCGACCATGACAGATGAGGCCAGCAAGCCCGCCGTCCGGCTGGACCAGCAGCTCTGCTTCGCGCTCTACGGCGCGGCGCACGCCTTTACCCGCGCCTACAAGCCGCTGCTCGACCCGCTCGGACTTACCTACCCGCAATATATCGTGATGATGGCGCTGTGGGAGAAGGACGGCACCACGGTCAAGGCGCTGGGCACGCAACTGGGGCTCGATTCGGGCACGCTGTCGCCGCTGTTGCGCCGGCTGGAACTCGCATCGCGGATCGCCAAGCGCCGCGACGAGACCGACGAGCGCCAGGTGCGGATCTACCTGACGGCGGAAGGCCGGGCGATGGAAGCGGCCGCCGAAAAGATCATGCTGTCGATCGGCCGTGCCACCGGCTGCAAGATGAGCGAGATGGTGGACCTGCGCGACCGGCTGCATCTGCTGAAGGACAATCTGGAAAAGGTCGAATAGAGGGCGCTGGCTTCACGCAGGGCCAAGGGTGTCCCGGGCTGGACGGCGAACTGAGGCCGCCAAAGGGCGACCTTCTTTTGCCAAAAAAGGCAGGGTTTCCCCTGCCCTTTCCGTAAACCCGATCCGACGCACAACCTCTGAAATCAGTTCCGGTCTTTGAAACAGCAACTGTGTGCACTTCATGGCGGTGCGCGCATTTTATCGCACGCACACCCTAAAGGAGAGGCCGCCGGCGGACCGGCGTCCTGTCGATGGTTACTGGCGCACGATGATCTTGGCGTGCTCGGGCACGCGATCATAGAGATCGATGATGTCCTGGTTCATCAGGCGCACGCAGCCCGACGAGACGGCGCGGCCGATGGAATTCCATTCCGGCGATCCGTGCAGGCGGTAGAGCGTATCCTCGCCATTGTGGAAGATGTAGAGCGCACGCGCACCGAGCGGGTTCATCAGGCCCGGCTGCATGCCGCCATTCTTGGCCGAATATTTCGTCAGCTCCGGCTGGCGGGCGATCATCTCGTTCGGCGGGGTCCAGGTCGGCCATTTCTGGCGCCACTGGATCACGCCGTCGCCCTGCCAGGCAAAGCCCTGGCGGCCGATACCGACGCCGTAGCGCATGGCGGTGCCGCCGGATTCGACCAGATACAGGAAGCGGCTCGGCGTATCGACCACGATCGTGCCGGGCGGCTGGCCGGTCGGATCGACGACCCGCTGGCGGTAATAGCGCGCATCGATCTTCCAGTAGGGAACTGCCGGGATGACAAAGCCGCCGTCAAAGATCTCGCCATACATGGCGTCGAGTTCGGGGCTGCGGCCATTGCGCAGCGGGGCCTGAACGACGCCCGGCGCCTGACCGTTGCGGTAGGTAATTGTGGTGACAGGAGCAGGCCCGCCGGAGGAGGCACAGCTGGTCAGCAGACTGGCGGCGCCGAGGCCAGCAAAGGAAAGGAACTGGCGACGAGACGATAAATGGCTGGCGGACATGGATTTTCGGAAGACCTCGTGGATACGGGAACAACGGTACAATCATCAAAGTCGGTATGCCAATGATTGTTCCGCAACGCCGGGACTATCGGGAGGCTGCCGTATTTTAGCAACACTCTCGCCTGGTTTGGATGTTCACATCATCGCGAGATACAGTGAATAATTGGTAATCTTGGACGGCACGAAGAGGTCGGGAAGCGCAAGAGGGAGGGGCTCGGCCTGCCCGGATGAACCCCGTCGCGATCGTCCGGCGCCGCTTGCGCACCCCGGATCTCTGTTCTTGCAGAAGTCTGCAGCAGGCGCAGGTGGCTCCCTCGGGAGACAGGCTTCAGATCACGACGATCTGGGCCTTGGCGCCGACCCGCTCATAGAGATCGATGACGTCCTGGTTGAACATCCGCACGCAGCCCGACGAGGTCGCCTTGCCGACCGATTGCCAGTCCGGCGTGCCATGGACGCGGTAGAGCGTATCCTTGCCGTCCTTGTAGATATAGAGCGCACGCGCGCCGAGCGGGTTGTTGAGACCGGCTTCCATGCCGCCTTCAGATGCCGAGACAGGCCGAAGATCCGGCTGCCGCGAGACCATGTCGTCGCTCGGCGTCCAGCGCGGCCATTTCTGCTTCCACGCGATCACGCCTCTGCCCTTCCACGCGTAGCCCTGGCGGCCAAGGCCGACGCCGTAGCGCATTGCCTTGCCGTCCGGCTGAACGAGATAGAGAAAATGGGCGGCGGTGTCGACGACGATGGTGCCCGGCTTTTCCGGCGTCTGGTAGGAGACTTCCTGGCGCAGGAACCGCTGGTCGACGCGCGACACCGGAACGGCCGGCACGGTGCGGTCGTCGTCGCGCACCTCGCCGTAATAGAGACGGCTGACCGGGGATGCGACCGGCAGGCCATAGGTCTGGTGGAACTGCGTCTGGTAGAGATTGCGCTTTTCCGGCACCGGCTGCACGACCGCCGGCGGATTGCGGGCCGGCGGATACCAGACGGGCGAGACCTGATCCTGGAAGGTATCAACATTCATGCTGGAATTGTCGTTCACGAGGATGCAGCCCGACAGGCCGGAAAGCCCCACCATCAACGGCACGAGAAAAAGCCGCCGGAACAGACGTGAAAAACTGAAGGTCATCGCAAACCGCTTCGGTACCAGATCCAAACTCCGGCCCAGTCTGACGCCCGCGGCTGGCGCGAAGCTGTCGCCCTGGGGCGACAGCGGCTATTTTGCCGGTACGACCTTCGCATTGGCCGTCGGGTCCAGCTTGTGGGTCGGCAGTTGCGTGTTCTTCAACGCCAGGGCGGCGAGGAACGCCATGCCGCACAGGGCAGCGGCCGCCAGATACATCGGGTGGAAAGCCTCGGCATAGACCTCGGCGATCTTCTGCTGCATCTCGGCCGGCAGGCCTGCCAGCGCCTTCGGCGTCAACTGCTCGATGCTCTCGACACCCGGGATTTTCAGGCCGCTGCCGGCAATGCCCGAAGAGACGATCGCATTGTAGATCGAAATGCCGAGCGAGGCACCGGCCATGCGGGTCAGGGTCACGGCCCCGGTGGCCGCCCCGACATCGCCGACGCGCGAGGCGTTCTGCACGCCGATGATCGGCACCTGCTGGCCGACGCCGATGCCGAGCCCCTGGAACAGCATGACCGCTCCGATCAGGATGATCGGCGTGCCGGCACCCAGCCGCGAGAACAGCAGCATGGCGAGCACCATGGTCGCGGTGCTGGCGATCGAGAAGATCTTGTAGCGGCCGCTGCGGGAAATCAGCCGTCCCGCGGTCAGCGAACCCGCCGCAATGCCGCCGGTGGTGATGACGAACATCAGGCCGGCCAGTGACGGCGACAGTCCCGTCGTCGTCTGCAGGAACAGCGCGGTGTAGTTGACCATGCCGATGCCGACGGCGCCGCTGCCGATCGAGATCACCAGCATCAGCGAGAAGGTCGGGCTCTTGAACAGCGACAGCGGCATCACCGGCTCGGGCGCCCGGCGCTCGACGAACACCCATGCGGTGGCGCAGAGCGCGCCGAGTGCCAGCGTCATGAGGCTGCCGGAGGCGACGAGCGAGCCGAAGATCTGGCCGCTGTCGGCCCACAGCACCACTGTCGCGATGGCGCCGGCCAGCAGCGCCGCGCCGAGAAAGTCGATCTTCGGACGGCGTTGCGGGCGGCGATAAGGCAGCAGAATGGCAAGCAGGATCAGCACCGCGATGCCGATCGGCAGGTTCACCAGGAAGATCGAGCGCCAGCCGAACAGGTCGGACAGCGTGCCGCCGAGCACTGGGCCGATGGCGCCGGACATCATCAGCACCAGGCTCGAATAGCTCTGGTATTTCGCCCTCTCGCGCGGGGCAAAGAGATCGGCGTTGACCGAGAAGATCGACACCATGATGCCGCCGCCGCCGAGCGCCTGCAGCACCCGGGCGGCAATCAGCGTGTTCATCGACACGGCGAGGCCGCAGACCAGCGAACCCATGGTGAAGATCGCAACCGCTGCCATGATCACGTATTTGCGGCCGAACAGGTCGCCGAGCTTGCCATAGATCGGCATCACCGCGCTGGAAGCCAGCAGATAGGCCGACCCGACCCAGCCGAAGCGCTCGAGCGCACCGAATTCGCCGACAATGGTCGGCAGCGCGGTCGCGACGATCTGGTTGTCGAGCGTCGCCATGAACATGCCGGTCATCAGCACGAGGAAGACGATGAGCCGGCGGCGCGGATCGGGCACCAGCGATTCTGGCACGCCAGCCGACGCGGCCGCCGCTTTGGGCGTAGACGAGGTATCCATGGGAATTTCCGATTGAACTCTGGCAATCTATGTGCGATCAGCATATAAATGTCAATGTCAAATAAATCAGGACAAATGCCTCAGGAGTGCCGCCCCGTGTCCAGCCAGGCCGTTCACCCGGATCCCTCCGCCGATGATCCGATCGTCCGCATCGACTTCGCCATGTCGGCGATCCGGCGCATGGTCAGCCGGCGGGTGATCGGACGGGTGGTTGTCGATCAGGTGGGCATGCAGCTCAGCCATCTGGACGTGATCGAGGCGGTGCGCCGCGCCGAGGAGGAAGAGGAAGGCGAGGCCACCGTCGGCGCGGTCGCCCAGCGGCTCGGGCTCGACCCGTCGCGCGCCAGCCGCATGGTCGCCCAGCTGGTGGAGGCCGGACTGCTGCGCCGCGACGTCAGCCAGGCCGATGGCCGCCGCGCCGTCGTGCGGCTGACCGACCACAGCCTGGATCTGGTCAAGCAGATCCGGATCGCCAAGCGCACGCTGATCCGGGACGCCGTTTCCGACTGGTCCGAGACCGACGTGTCGCGCTTTTCCGAGATGTTCGAACAGTTTATCGGCGCCATTACCGCGCGCGCCGAAGAGAAAGCCGCAGAGCGGGAGGCGGGAGCGGCCCCCGCCCCTTCGACCACGGCCTGAAGCACCGCGCGATCCACAAGATTGGCGATCGCGCTCCCGCCTCCCGGCTTGGTGCTTGTCATTGCCGAGACACGGGAGCCCCTTGTCGGGGACATGCCCTAGCGGATCGTCGCGATGCCCGCCAGGATCAGGTCGATGCCGGCGAGAAACTGTTCGCGATCGTCATGGTCGCGAAACTGCGCCGCCACCTGCCGTACGAACGGAAATTCCAGCGGATCGAGCCTGGCACAGCGGGCGGCGATCGCGCCCAGCACGGCCGCGCGATCCGTGTCGGGCGGCTGGATGCGCGCATTGGCGGCGTTCTGCCCGGCAACCCCGAGGATATAGTTGACCAGCGCCGACCAGGCATCGAACAGCACCCGTTCGGAGACGCCGAGCGCCTGCAGCCTGCCGCCGATCCCCTCGAAAACCTGCAGTGACGCAGAGTGCAGCGGATCACGGGAGAACTGCGTACCGACCCAGGGATGCCGGTCGATCGCATCGAACACGCCGAGCGCAATCGCCCGGATCACCGCCTGCGGCGCGGCGTCGCGCTCCACATTTGCCATGACACCGCCGATGATCTCGTCGGCAGCGGCGCCCAGCAGCTCGTTCTTGTTGGCGACATGCCAATAGATCGCGCCCGGCCCGGTCGACAGCCGTGCCGCGAGTGCCCGAAAGGTCAAGGCGCCTTCGCCGCCGCTATCGAGAATAGCGATCGCCGCCTCGACTATGCGGGCCTTGGAGAGCGCGTCGCTGCGGCGTTCGGGCTGGTTCTTATCTGTCTTCATGGCGCCATCTTGACATGAATGGAACAATGTTCCAAATACAAAGCATGGAACGACGTTCCAGTTGGGATGCGAAGGAACAGGATGATGAACAGTGTCACGATCATCGGCGCCGGGCTCGGCGGACTGACGCTGGCCCGGGTGCTGCATGTCCATGGCATCGAAAGCGAGATCTACGAGGCCGAGCCGTCGGCAGAGGCGCGCCGGCAGGGCGGCATGCTCGACATCCACGCGCATGACGGCCAGAAGGCGCTGGAAGCCGCCGGACTGATCGACGCCTTCCGGGCGATCATCTGCGAGGGCGGGCAGGCATCGCGCGTGCTCGACCGGGACGGCAGGGTGCTGCTCGACATGCCCGATGACGGAACCGGCGGGCGACCGGAAGTGCTGCGCGGCGATCTCAGGCAGATTTTGCTCCGATCCCTGCCGTCGGACACGGTCAAATGGGGCCGCAAACTCGCCCATGTCGAGCCGCGCGGCGACGGCCGGCATGCCCTCACCTTCACCGACGGGACGACCGTGACGAGCAACCTGCTGGTCGGCGCCGACGGCGCCTGGTCGAAGGTGCGGCCGCTGCTTTCCAACGCCAAGCCAGACTATATCGGCATATCCTTCGTCGAGACCTATCTCGGCGACGCCGACGCGCGCCATCCTGCGGCGGCAAGGGCCGTCGGCGGCGGAGGCCTGTTTGTGCCGGCGCCCGGACAGGCGCTGTTCGCCCACCGGGAGGCTGGAAGCGTGCTGCACACCTATGTGGCGCTCAACCGCCCGCTCGACTGGTTTTCCGCTATCGACTTTGCCGACGCGGCGGCTGCCACCGACCGGATCGCGGCCGAGTTCCAGGGATGGGCGCCGGAACTGAAGGCGCTGATCACCGATGGCGAGGCGGCACCGACGCTGCGTCCGCTCTTTGCCCTGCCGGACGGACATCAATGGCAGCGGATTGCCGGCGTGACACTGCTGGGCGATGCCGCGCATCTGATGCCGCCCGCCGGCGACGGTGCCAATCTTGCCATGCTAGACGGCGCCGAGCTGGGTGCGGCGCTGGCTGCCCATCCGGGCGATAGCGAAGCGGCGCTGGCAATATATGAAGAGGGGATGTTTGCGCGCAGCGCGGCCGCCGCCACCGGTGCCCATGCGATCCTCGGCCTCTGCCTCGGTCCAGACGCACCCGCCAGTCTCGTCGAATTCTTCAGCGGCGCGCTCGGCCGCCAGCTCGACGGCACCGCCCGGTCCTGATCGGGACGTGGACGACCCTATCCTTGCGCCGCGGCTTCCATGATGGCACGGCAGGTGTTGCCCGACGCCAGAAAAGTCTCGATCAGCGCCAGGTCGGCCACCTGCTGGTCGTGCGACAGCTGGCGGTCATGGGCGCAAAAGGCTGCCTCGAGTTCCTCGAGGGGGCCGACGAGCTCGGGGGCGAGTTCGAGGCATTCCTGCCACCAGCCGAACAGCCGCTCCGGCGTCAGGGCATTGAACAGCGCGTGGTTCGCCAGCCGGTTCAGCGCGGCCTTGACCGCGATCAACTGCTGCGTGGCGGCCGGCAGGTCGCGCAGGTCCTCGTCGCCGGGCCGGTCGATGATGGTCCAGCTCGTCACGGCCTGGACGATCCAGTTGATGACGCGGCGCCCGCCGGTCTCGACCAGCCAGTCCATCACCGCTTCGGGGCGCACCCGCATCAGGATCAGCGCTTCGATGATCCGCGACGACATGGCCGGCTGCCGCCAACCGTAAATCTGTCCCGAAGGATAGTGCCGGAAGTCCGGCGAGAGCGCGAGCGGCTCGGGCTCGCGACCGGCAAACCAGTTGATCGCCACCCGGAAGAACAGGTCGCGAAGAGCCGCCTGCTCCGGCTCGCTCCAGAACCAGGCCCCGGACCGGAAAGCCTGCACCGCAAGATTTGGAAAGACCTCCTCGTCGAAGAACATCGTTTCGAGCGCATGGGGCAGCAGGTGGCGGATCGCACCCGTCCTCACCGCTTCGCTTGAATCGACATTGTAAACGAGCAGCAGACGAACCGGATCGGTGACCGCGAGACAGGTTTCGGCACAGACCGGCTCGTCGTGTTCGGCAACAAGGCAACGCGAACAGCAGACGTCTGTCGCTTGCGCCATCGAAAAGGCGGCATGGAGTTCGCGCAAAACATCGTCAGTGCGCGGCGGCTTTATCTTGAAGGGATGAAACAGAACCAATTCTGGCACCAATCTGCTACTCCACACTTAGACATATTAGCATATTAGTTTAACCAAGAATTTACGACAATGGAGCGGAAGTGGAGTGAAGTTTAGCAGCGCACGCTCGCTACGCGGGAAATGCCGCCGCGCCCGCACAGGCACTGGCCGGCAGCGGCCCTCCCCTATTCTATGGCGAAACCTGCTAGTCTTTCCTTACACTCGAAGCTTGGATTCGAATGAACATGCCAAGGCGCGATGAAATGGATTTGGAGGTCGGGCTTGATCGGGATTTTTCCCGAAAGGACCGGGCGGTCGCTACCCGTCGGAAGCGATCAGGACGGGCACCTCGCCGGAGGGCCGCGCGAATCGCGTCGGTGGGATCATGGCCCCTTCGCTTTCCATTCTCGAGAGGTGCTATAAGCTCATGCCGCAGCGGAAACGGACGGGCGTGGGGATGATCGGACGACGGGAGATTTTGAGGCGTGGTCTGGCGGGCGGCCTGGCAGGCGCCTTCGCTCCCCTGCCCTTCGCAGGCCGGGCAATGGCGCAATCGCTCGACGAAACCCCACTGCGCGGTGCGATCGATGCCGCCCGGGCGGGGCTTTCACCGCGCTCCACCGACGACCAGAGCGTCGCGCTGCAGGCGATCGTCGAGAGGGCCGCGAAGGCGCAATTGCCGATCTTCCTGCCGCCCGGCCGATACCGGATATCCCGTCTCGACCTGCCGGATGGTGCCCGGCTGACCGGCATTGCAGGCGCCAGCCGCATCGTCCTCGAAGGCGGCTACGGCATCAGGGCCGACCGGGCCGGCCGGATCGGTCTCAGCAATCTGGTGATCGACGGCGGCGGCCATCGCCTCGACAGCCAGGCGCTCGGCCTCGTCTACCTCGCCAATATCAAGGAGGCCATTCTCGACACGATCGAGGTGACCGGCAGCGCCGGCCACGCGATTGCCCTGGAGCGCTGCGGCGGATCGCTCAGGCGTTCGAACCTCAACCATGCCGGTGATGCCGGGCTCTATGCCGTCGAATGCGAGAGGCTTTCGATCGAGGACAATGTGGTGGGCGATTGCGGCAATGGCGGCATTCTCGTGCACCGCTGGGAAAAGAGCGATGACGGCGCGATCGTGCGCGGCAACCGCGTCTTGCGCATTGCCGCCAAAAAAGGCGGCACCGGCGAATACGGCAACGGCATCAATGTCTTTCGCGCCGACAATGTAATGGTCGCTGGCAACCATGTGTCGGACTGCGCCTTTTCCGCGATCCGGGCGAACTCCGCCTCGAATGTCGCCATCACCGGCAACCAGTGCCTGGCAAGCGGCGAAGCGGCGATCTTCGTCGAATTCGACTTCCAGGGCGCCGTTGTCTCCGACAACCTGGTCGACGGGGCGGCCAACGGCATCGTGCTTGGCAATTTCAACGAGGGCGGACGCCTGTCAACCGTCTCGGGCAACCTGATCCGCAACCTGCGGCTCGACGGCCCCTATGCCGACGACGAGGCGGGCTTCGGTTTCGGCATTGCCGTCGAGGCCGATGCGCTGGTGTCGGGCAATGTCATCGAGGATGCACCACGCTACGGCATGATGGTGGGCTGGGGCGAATATCTGCGCGACATCGTCGTCAGCGGCAATATCGTCCGCAAGGCGCCGATCGGCATCTATGTCAGCGTCGCCGAGGGGGCCGGAGAGGCCGTGTTTACCGGCAATCTGTTTGCCCAGACGCCGAAGGGCGCGATTGTCGGCTTTCGCTGGAACGAAAAGGTCACAGGCGACCTGCTGCAGGACGCCTCGCTTTACCGCCAATTTACCTTTTCAGCTAACCGGAGCCGCTTATCGGCGGAATAACCTGCCTAAACTACAGGTCTATCAAATATAAGTAATATGGCTTTAACGACCTGTGTGCTCCCTTTGGATACTGGGAGAACGCGGTCCATGCTGCTCAAACTACAAAACACGATCCTCGAACTGATCGCCAAAGGGGCCGATCTCAAACATTCCGTCGATACGCTCTGTCGCTCCGTCGAGGAGCTCATGCCGGACGTGGTCTGCTCGGTGCTGTCGCTGGAGGCGGACGGCCGCCTCTACCACCTGTCCAGCCCAGGCCTGCCGGCCTCCTATGCCGATGCGATCAACGGAACGCCCGCCGGAGAAGGCGTCGGATCCTGCGGCACGGCAGCGGCACGCGGCGAACAGGTGATCGTCACCGACATCGCCACCCATCCCTATTGGCGCGACTTCAAGCATCTGGCACTCGACATCGGGCTGAAGGCCTGCTGGTCGTCGCCGATCTGCTCGCAGGACCAGGTGCTCGGCACATTCGCCTTCTATTTCCGCACCGCGCGCGGCCCAAGCGAGATGGAGCAGCGGCTGGTCGCGGCCTGCGTCCATATCTGCGCGCTGGCGATCGAGCGCGAGCAGCGGCTGAAGGAGCGCCGCCGCTTTGCCCAGACCGATCCGCTGACCCAGATGCTCAATCGCGGCGCCTTTACCGAAGCGCTGGCCGAGGCCGAGGCCTCCGGCGAAAGCTGGGGCCTGCTTCTGGCCGACGCCGACAATCTGAAACTGGTCAACGACCGGCTCGGCCACAAGGCCGGCGACGACCTGATCATCGATATCGGCAAGCGGCTATCGGCCCTTCCGCCGCAATGCCGCTCGTTCCGGCTCGGCGGCGACGAATTCGCCGTCATCATCGCCAATGTCGAGGAACAGGATCTCGGCGTCATCGCCCAGACCTTGCTGCGCGACATGAAGACGGCCGGAGAAGTCGGCGGACAAAAACTGTTCCCCTCGATCACCATCGGCGGCGCGGTCGGCCATCCCGGCAGACCGGCAGAAGAGACCCAGCAGAACGCCGACCACGCGCTCTACCACGCCAAAGAGCGCGCCCGCGGCACCTTCATGCCTTACCGCCCTGGCTTCGGCAGCACCATTACCCGGCGCTACCAGGCAATCGAGCAGGTCTCCGACGCCCTTCGCGAGGCACGCGTCGAGGCCCATTACCAACCGCTGATCGAGATCGACAGCGGCCGGATCATCGGCCTGGAGGCCCTTTGCCGGATCCGCACGACCACAGGCGAGATCGTCGCCGCCCAGCATTTCCACGAGGCGATCCGTGACGGCGACAGGGCCCATGCGATCACCGAACGGATGCTCGCTCATGTGGCGCGCGATGTCGGCGACTGGAACCGGCGGGGGCTTTTCACCGGCCGTGTCGGCATCAATGTCGGGGCGGCCGACCTTTACCGCGACAACCTGCTCGCCCGCGTCGGCGAGGCCTTTTCCGGCACCGGCATTGCCCTGTCGCGAATTGTCATCGAGGTCACCGAGTCCGTCTATCTCGACCAGCGCGACCAGACCGTGCCGCAGCGGCTTGCCGAATTGCGCGAAGCCGGCGTGGTCGTCGCCCTCGATGATTTCGGCACGGGTTTCGCCTCGCTCACCCATCTGCTGACCGTGCCGGTCGACATGCTGAAGATCGACCGCAGCTTCGTGCAGAGCCTGCTCAAGGACAATCCCGGCTCGGTCATCATCAAGGGCATTATCGACATTGCCCATGGTCTCGGCATCGGCGTGGTGGCCGAGGGCGTCGAGACGATCGAGCAGCAAACGCTGCTGCGCGCGCTCGGCTGCGAACGCGCCCAGGGCTTCCTCTATGCAAGGGCATTGTCGCCGGCGGCCATGGAAACCCTGCTGCAGGGACAATGGGTGGAACCGACCGAGATCGCCATATCTGCCAGCGCCTGACGAAGAGGCCGATCGCATGGCGAGGGCACAGGTTTCGCGCCTTGGCCGACAACGCAGTATTTTCACCGGCAGCTTCGAAGACGCCTCACGCTCGCATGCGGAATCGCGCTGGAGCACGTCCCGTAAACACGCGTTCACCGGACCTGCTCCAGTTGTTGTTTTTACGCATTTGCGGACAGAAGACCACGACTACACTTTTCCTGGAAATGCTCTAGGCTCGCGATCTCATCCATCGCGAGGTCTTCATGCTCACCGTCTATGGCGTCTATCGGTCGCGCGCGACCCGACTTTTCTGGCTGATCGAGGAGCTTGGTATCGCATTCACGCAGGTGCCCGTCATCCAGGCCTACCGGCTGGACGACCCGATGGCCGCCGACGCGCCGCTCAATACCCGCTCGCCCGACTTCCTGAGGGTCAATCCCTTCGGCGCGATCCCGACCATCGACGACGACGGCCTGGTGCTGCATGAATCGCTCGCGATTCCACTCTATCTGGCAAAAAAGCACGGCGGTCCGCTCGGCCCCGCGGATCTGGCCGAAGACGCGTTGATGCTGCAATGGTCGCTGTTTGCCGCAACCGAGATCGAGGCGAATGCCCTGAAGCTCTATTATCTCTGCGCCGAGGGCAGGCTGGACCATGAAGCCGGCAAGGCGGTGGCAAAGGCGCTGGTGCGGCTGCTCGACCGGCCGCTGAAGGCGCTGGCTGCCCGACTGGCAGATCACCCCTTCCTCGTCGGCGACCGGTTTACCGTGGCCGACATCAACGTGGCGGAGATCGTCCGCTATGCCTCCTCCCATGCGCCTGTCATGCACGCTCACCCGGTGGTCGCGGCGTGGCTGAAACACTGCCAGGCGCGGCCGGCCTTCCAGGCGATGTGGGCAAGGCGCGAGGCGGAGGCGCTCTGACGAGGCCGAACGCGTCCCGCTCAGCGCAGCCGCCTTATCGGGTAATCGCCCTTGCGGATGTGAAGGTGGTAATAGGTGCCGGGCGACTGGCAGGTGACAAGCATGCGGTACACGCTTTCGGGCACCTCGGCGATCTCGTAGACGCCGCCGCGCCGCATCTCCAGCTGCAACCGCGCCTTGCCGCTGTCATAGGTGGCGGAGGCGATTTCGCGCGACGTGAGAAAAACGGTGTCCACGGTCCCTTCCTTCATGACTGGAATTCTCGCGGCGGCGGCCGACAGGGTGAAAAACGCGCTACTGATGCCATTATGCCGCGTGATCGACACTTGAGACAACCCTGTCCTGTGCGGGGATTTTTGCTCGGAACGACCGGTATCGGCAAATCGGAGACGGGATGACACATGGCTGTCGTCAGAAAACCATTTCACAGCTGTCGCAGACCTGTTCTATTCTCGCCCATCGCCCTTGCCGGAGACCCTGCCGATGCGTCCGTTCCACCTTGCCTTTCCGGTCACCGACCTCGCGGCGACCCGCCGCTTCTACGGCGAGGTGCTGGGCTGCAAGATCGGCCGGGAAAGCCCCGGCCACTGGGTGGATTTCGATCTGTTCGGCCACCAGCTCTCGGCCCATCTGCGCGCCGAAATGCCGGCCGACCGCGTGGCCGGTGGCGCGGTCGACGGCGATGTCGTGCCGATCCCGCATTTCGGCGTGATCCTGGCGATGGGGGAATTTCTGGCGCTGGTCAAACGGCTGGACGCCGACCCCTCGACCCGCTGGGGCCTGAAGCCGAAACTGCGCTTCGAGGGCGAGAGTGGCGAGCAGCGCACGATGTTTATCTACGACCCCTCCGGCAACGCGCTGGAGTTCAAGGCCTTCGCCGACGATCTGCAGATTTTTGCGGTATGAGCACCAGGTCGGCAACGACCAATCCGCTGCCATTTCGCCCGTGAGCAGTCGCTGACATGGCGCTCGCTGTCCTCACCGGGGCATCCGGATCCGGCAAGACAGCCATCGCCCGCACCATTGCCACGCGATATCCGGGAATACGGGTGTTCCATCTCGACGATATCGGTGTCCCTTCTCTCGAGGAAATGACAAGGCAGTTCGGATCGCCCGAGGCCTGGCAGCGATCGGCGCTCATCACGTGGATGGCACGGCTTGCTCCCCTCCTGCACGACGGGGCCGATATCGTCTTTGAAGGGCAGGCTCATCTTGCCTTCGTTTCGGAGGCCGCAAGAGCAGCCGGCGTCACAGACCATTTCGCCGTGCTGGTGGACTGCAACGAGGCTGTGCGTACGCGACGGCTGGTCGTCGATCGTGGACAGCCGGAACTGGCCGGCCGAGATGATGGGCTGGGCCGCCTATCTGCGCCGCGAGGCCGAAGTCGCACAGTGCACCACCCTCGACACCTCCGACCGGACACTCGATGACTGCGCCGATGCCATCAGAACGTTGCTGGAGAAAGCCAGGCAGGCAGGATAGCCCTCATGCGTTGTGCAATCGGCCGGAGACCTTCGCCCCCGACCGACAAGGGCGTCAGACAAACAACGCGTCAGTCACGCGGATGGCGCCGACATCGATGCCGTTCCAGTTGATGAGCGGCCTTTGCGCCATGGAGAGCAGCGCCTCGCGCTCCGTGCTTTCGGGCTCGAAATACCGTGCGAGCAGGCCGGCGATCATCGCCTCGGCGCCGCGCTTGGCGCCATCGTCGCATTTGACCGCGATCGACAGGCCCTTCTCCGGCAGCACGGCGCAGAACACGCCCTCGGCGCCGGTCTTGGCAAAGATCTTGCCGGGGGCGACTTCCATCAGTTCCGTGCAGAAGCGCTTGGTGCCGGCGACATAGAAAGGTTCGGCCATGCAGGCTTCCATCAGCCGCTTCGAGGCGGCGGCGCGGCCGGCCTCCAGTCCAGCACCGGTACCCATCCGGGCAAAGCCGCGGGCCAGCCCGACCAGCGGCACGGCATAGGTCGGGATCGAGCAGCCGTCGGTGCCGCAATTGTCGTGGCCGAGAACGGCGCCGGTCAGGCTTTCCATGACGCTGCGAATTTCCGCCTGCAGCGGGTGGTCGTAGCCGACATATCCCTTCGGATCGACGCCCATATGGGTGCAGGTGCAGACGAAGCCCGCATGCTTGCCCGAGCAATTGTTGTGCAGGGCATTCGGCTTGTCGATGGTGCGCGCCTGATGGATCAGGGTTGCCTGGTCGGACGACCAGTGGGCGCCGCATTCGAGTGCGCTCTCGTCGCGCCCGGCGCGGGCCAGCATCGCGCCTGCCAGTTCCACATGGGCATCCTCGCCATTGTGCGAGGCGCAGGCGATCGCCAGTTCCCGGTTGCCGAAGCCATAGGCGTCGGCAGCCCCGCTCTCGACCAGCGGCAGGGCCTGCATAGCCTTGCAGGCGGAGCGCGGGAAAACGCCGGCTTCGACATCGCCGGCGGAGAAGACCACATCGCCGTCGCCATCGACCACGACGGCCAGGCCACGGTGGCGGCTTTCGACATGATCGCCACGCATGACTTCGACGGTAACGGGATTGTTCATGGAAACTGCCTCCAAATGCACGAGATTGTCTCGCACATAGACCGAAACCATCGCAAATGCAGGGGCAAAATTTGAAATTTCTGAAAAGACTGCTGCTGACACTCGTCGTGGTCTTCATCCTGCCGCCGCTGGTCTCGGCAGGGTTGTGGATATCGGCTGACCGGCCGCAGTCCTACCGCGATGCCAACTGGTCTTCGGCCGGCATCCTGCCGCGGGCGGGCGAGAGCCGTCCAGCGGCGATCTACGTCTTTTCGGCGATGACCGGCGGCCTGAAGGGGGCTGTCGCCAGCCATGCCTGGATCGTCACCAAGGCGCGGGATGCAGCGGCCTATACCCGCTACGACAAGCTCGGCTGGGGCACGCCGATCCGGCGCAATTCCAGGGCTGCCGACGCCTACTGGTATTCCAACCGGCCGCGGCTGGTGGCAGCGTTGCATGGCGAGAGCGCCGAAAGGCTGATCCCGAAGGTCGAGGCGGCGATTGCCGGTTACCCACACGCGCGGCCCGGCGACTACCGGATCTATCCGGGTCCCAATTCCAACAGCTTTGCAGCCCATGTGCTGCGCCAGGTGCCGGAACTCGGCGCCGTTCTGCCGCCCGACGCGGTCGGCCGCGACTATCTCGCCGGCGGGCAAGTCTTTTTTGCGGACAGCGACGGGCGCGACTATCACCTGAGCCTCGGCGGGCTGGCGGGCATCAATGCCGGCGCCCGCAGCGGCCTGGAAATCAACCTTTTCGGCCTCGTCTTCGGCGTGGCACCCGACCTGGCGCTGAAGGTGCCGGCCTTCGGCATGGTCCGCCCCTGGGCGGGCCGGCGCGATGCGGTGACCGGGATGGAACAGATTTGAGGAATTGCGGGATGCCCTCAGCACCTCCCAGAAATGGAAAAAGAGCCGCTCTCGCGACCCTTTCCCATGAAATTCGGCCTGGTTTCAGACCCGGATCTCACATCGATCCGAAGAAGGTGCGGATCACGCCGAGGGCTGCCTCGACAAAACCGTTACCTTTCCAAAGTCCTTACCGAGCACCGTAATCTCATTAGACATTGGACCACCTCCTTTCGTTTCGTTGAACACTGACAAGGAAGGTAGGCGCAAAATTCGCGAACGGCAAGTGTGCGCTGAACACTTGGTTTTGCAGTGCGAAAGAATGCTTGAATTGACGTCGCAGCGCCGGTTGGTCGGGCACAGATTCGGCCTAGGGTCCGAACGGCTCGCCACGCGGCGGCAAGGCGGCGACGTCGATCAGTTCGGGGGCCAGTCCGGACCTGGCGCGGGCAGCCATCGCCTCGTAAGCCGCCTCCAGGTGGCGGGTGAAGCGTTCACCGTCGAACAGCGGCGCCCGAAGGCGGTTGTTCTCCAGCCGCTGACGGAAGGCAAAGAGGAGCTGCGGATCCTCGGCCAGACGCACCGCCAGATCGACGAAGCTCTCCTCGTCGGCGCAGACCAGTTCGGGCAGGCCGATGGCGTTGAGCAGGCTTTCCGACACCCGGCCGGCAAAGGCGGTGCCATGCAGCGACAGGATCGGCAGGCCGGCCCAGAGCATGTCGGAGGTCGTCGTGTGGCCGCTGCAGGGGATGGCGTCGAGCCCCACATCGGCAAGCGGCAGCCGCGAGACGTGCCGGTCATAGGCCGTCATGCCGGTCAGCACCACGCGCTCGCGCGCGATGCCCGCCGCCTCCAGCGCCTTCAGGAAATTCTCCCCGGCAAAGGCGCTCGGCATATAGACCCAGAACACCGCGTCCGGCACCTGTTTCAGCACCCGGCACCAGAGGTCGAGGGTGGCGGGCGTGATCTTGTAGGTGGCGTTGAACGAGGCGAAGATGAAGGCATCTTCCGGCAGGCCGTGGTCCGCCCGCTCCGTATATTCGGGCTTCGGCCGGGTCTGCCAGTTGTTCGCCTGATAGGTTTCCGGCAGGCGGCAGAGCGTTTCGGAGAAATGCGCGATGCTGCTGTCGGGCGTGACGATCCTGTCGGTGATCGCATAGTCGAGATCTATGCCGGTGACGCTGCCCGGGAAGCCGAGATAGGTCGCCTTGACCGGTGCGTCCGAGGCATTGACGATGCCGAGCCGGGCCCCCATCGTGTGGCCCTTGAGGTCGACGAGGATATCGACGCCATGGCTTGCGATGACGGCCGCGGCCGCCTTGTCGTCGAGATGGTCGATGCGGATGACGGCCTTTTGCAGCGCCTCCGGCCAGCTGGCCTGCTGGGTGGCGATCGCCGGGGGAGTGTAGCAGAACAGCTTGATGCGGAAGCGTTGCGGATCATGCCTTCCCATGACCTCGCGAAACAGCGTCATCGTCGCGTGATCGAAGAAGTCATTGGAAAGATAGCCGATGGTGATCGGCGCACCTTCAGGCGAAAAGGCCCGACGCTGCGGCGGCCTGTCTGCGACACGCGCTCCGGCATATTTGAGGCTGTCCTGCGACGGGCGGGCATTCAGCGCCTCGTCGCCCGACCACAGAATCCGGGCCAGCGCCGCCTCGCCGGACAGCAGAGCCTGCGCCTGCGGCGTGTCGGGGGTGCGCATGATCGCCTCGTATTCGCGCTGGACGTCGAAGGCGCAGACCTCGCGGCTGACGGCATAGCGCGAGATCTGCAGGAAGAGATTGTCCGGATTGGCGCTGGCGGCGGCCTGGAGCTCGGCCCAGAGCTGCTCGAACCGGCGCGTCAGGCGCTGGAAATTGATGATCAGCGCCATGTGCCGGTCGTTGGCGCGATCGAGATGCGCCAGAAGCGGCGCCAGCCTTGCCCGCTCTCCGAGCGTGAAGAGCACGTTGGCGACCTCGAAGGCGAAGGCACTGTCGCTCGGGTTCCGGTCGACCGCATCCGGGCCGATTTCGGCCACCCGGTCACGCCGGCCGGCGCCGAGATAGAGGGTGGTGGCAAGTTTCAGGAACTCTGGAGCCTTGGCCGGCGTCAGCCCGGCCGCCTCGCTGAAGGCATCGGCTGCAGCCTCGCGGTGACCGAGCTTGAACTCGATATTGCCGATCAGCGCCAGCAGTCCGCCCCTTTGCGCTCCCGAATTGGGCAGCGCGCGGCTGGCAAGCTTCAGCGCCTGCGGCAGGCGGCCGGCCTGATATTCCTTCATCGCCGCTTGCATGTCACTCATCGCCTGGCCCTCTTCCGATCCCGATCCTCGTCTCCGACAGAACATCTCTCCTTATCCCGCCCGGCATGGCAAGGGGGCCTAGCAAGCCGGCATTGCCCGAAGCTTTTCCGGAGGGACATTGGAAGTTTGGTGGTACTTCCTGATCGCCGTCGCTGCTGCGGAAGATGTCGGTTGTCGGCATGTCTGGCCTACCCCCCTCTGGCCTGCCGGCCATCTCCCCCTCAAGGGGGGAGATCAGCTGGGCGCGACCGATTGTTTCCGGCGCTGACATTAGGTCTGCTTTTCTGGCCTCCCCCCTCTTGCCTACCCCCCTCTGGCCTGCCGGCCATCTCCCCCTCGAGGGGGGAGATCAGCTGGGCGCGGCCGATTGTTTCCGGCGCGGACATTGAGTCCGTCTTTTAAGACCTCAGAGCGATAGCGGTTGGAATGGTGCAGAGATGATGGCTGGCCATGTTGTTGTCGACAGCCAACCGCCAACTCCTGACGCGTTAACCCATGAAGCTACGATTTCAGACGCCTGGGGGTGACCGGAGAGCCCGCCCCAAGCCGATCTGCCCCCTTGAGGGGGAGACGGCCGGCAGGCCGGAGGGGGGTATGCCGCGCTCAGCCCATCCCGGGCCATACCGGCAAAGCCCCGGATCTTACCCCACCGTCAGCACGATCTTGCCGACATGGTCGGATGTCTCCATCCGCCGATGCGCGTCGACCACCTGGTCGAAGGGCAGCACGGTGTCGATGACCGGTGCCACCTTGCCGGACTCGAGCAGCGGCCAGACCTGGCCCTGCAAATCGTCGCGGATCGCGCGCTTTTCGTCCGCCGTGCGTGGCCGCATGGTGGAGCCGGTTACTGTCAGGCGCTTGACCATGATCGGCGCGAGATTGGCGTTTTCGACGGTCGGGCCGCCGAGAAAGGCGATGATAGACAGGCAGCCGTCCTTGGCAAGGCAGGCAAGGTTCTGCTGGAAATAGCGTCCGCCGACCATGTCGAGCACGACGTCGACGCCGCGGCCGTCCGTCTCGGCCTTGATCACCTCGACGAAATCCTCGCTCTTGTAATTGATCGCGCGGGCCGCCCCGAGATCGGTACAGGCCTTGCACTTTTCCGCCGAGCCGGCCGTGACATAGACCGTCGCGCCGAAAGCCCTGGCCAGCTGGATCGCGGTCGTGCCGATGCCGGACGAGCCGCCATGAACCAGCACGCTCTCGCCTTCGGTCAGTCCCGCCATCTGGAAGAGATTGGCCCAGACGGTGAAGAAGGTTTCGGGCAGAACGGCCGCCTTGACCGCGTCGTACCCCTTGGGCCAGGGCAGCGTCTGTCCGGCCGGCAGCAGGCAATACTGGGCATAGGCGCCGCCGTTCGCCAGCCCGCAGACCTTGTCGCCGACGGCAAATTGCGAAACACCCTCGCCGAGCGCCACCACCTCGCCCGACAGTTCCAAGCCGAGAACGGGGCTTGCATCCTTCGGCGGCGGATAGGTGCCCTGGCGCTGGGCGACGTCCGGCCGGTTGATGCCGACGGCCTCGACCTTGACCAGGATTTCTCCGGGTCCCGCCACCGGCACCGGCCCTTCGGCGATCTGCATGACCTCCGGGCCACCGGCGGCACGGACGTCGACGAATTGCATCCTGTCGGGAAGGGATGGGGCGGTCTGCGGCATGGCGTGCTCCTGCTTTGTAACAGCCCCCTACTTAGGGCATGGCCGCTGCTACGCAAAGGTGGCGAGGCGACAGCGCTTCAACCCTGCTCGTCAAAAGCGCGGATGAACAGGCCGTGCTCGCTCTCCTTGGCATGGCCCTTGACCTCGGCGATCACCGCACTGACACGGCCGATATCCTCGATCACCAGATCGGCCGGCAGTTCCACCACGCCGATCGAGCAGCGCATCAGCTGGAACTCGCGGGCGAATCCCTGGCGGTCGTGGCCGCGGATCAGGCCGCGGCGGCGGTCTTCCTCGGAATAGAGGTCGATCACGTCATGCTGGAAATCGGACAGCAGGCGGTCGAGGATCTCGGTCAGTTCGCCGCGAGACCAGTCGCGCACCCCGATGAAGAAGTCGTCGCCGCCGACATGGCCGAGGAAATCGCCCTCGGAGAAGAAATAGCGGCGCATCAGGGCGGCAAACAGGGTGATCGCATGGTCGCCGAGCTGGAAGCCGTAATGGTCGTTGAACGGCTTGAAATTGTCGAAGTCGCAGTAGCAGAAGAACCTGACATCGTCGCCGTCCCGGCCGGCCTGCTGCATGTAGTCGCGGATCGAGCGGTTGCCGGGAAGCCCGGTCAGCGGGTTCTGCTCCTGCGCCGTCTTCAGCTGCTTCTCGTTGATCACCCGGATCAGCGAGGCGGCCGAGACGATGCCGGCATAACGCATGTTTTCCGTCAGGATGACGCAGTCGGAGCCATCCATGTTGGCGAAGATCGAGGTCAGGCGCTCGGCATCGGCATCCAGGCCGACGATCGGCGCGCGGGTGACGAAGGCGGAGATCGTCTTCTCGTAGAGCTTGTTCTTCAGCAGATCGCGGCCGAACGGCTGGTAGATGAATTCCTTCAGATGATATTCATTGATCGTGCCGCGCGGCTCGCCATTGGCGTTGAGCACCGGAAAGAAGGTCTGCTGCGGATTGCGGCGGAAGAGATCGAAAACGCTGTCGATCGTGTCGTTCTCGTAGACCGCGGGCAGTTTCTCGATCTGCTTGCGGATCAGGATCTCGTCGAGGCTCTGGTTGCCGGCGCGGCGCTTGCCGAGATCGGCCAGATGCGGAAAGCCGGGCGCGAGTTCGGACAGAAAGGTCGTCGGGCGTGCGACGAACCAGCCCTGCACGAGGTCGACGCCGAATTCGCGGCAGGTCAGGAATTCCGCTTCCGTCTCGATGCCCTCGGCGATCACCCGCACCCCGAGCACATGGGCGATATTGACGATGTTCTTCACCAGGTGGCGCTTGCGCGGGCTGCTGTCGAGATCGCAGATGAAGTGGCGGTCGATCTTCACATAGTCGACGGGATAGTCGCAGAGCAGCTTCATCTCGCCATGACCGACGCCGAAATCGTCGATCGCCAGCTTGAAGCCGGAACGGCGCATGGTCTCGACAAGCGCCGGAAATTCCGGATGGTCGGTGTTGTCGAAGCGCTCCGACAGTTCGAAACAGACCGAGGAGGGCGGTATCGACGCCTTGCGCAGATGGTCGAGAAGCACCTCGATCAGCACCTGGCCGTGCGGGATCAGCCGGACGTCGAGATTGAGAAACAGCGTCGCGCCGGCGTGGTCGGGAATGGCTGCGAATTTGGCGAGCGCCCGGGTCGCGACCATCTGTTCGAGCAGCAGCAGGTGGCCGGCGTCATGGGCGCCGTCGAGCAGGTCGACCGGGGTTTCGAAGCCGATCTTCTCCTGGCCGCGCATCAGCGATTCATAGCCGAAGACCGCACCTGTGCCGGCTTCGACGATCGGCTGGAAGGCATTTTCGACGACAAGCTTGGCAAGCGACAGCAACTGGTCATTGGCAAAGCCACGCACTATTCCGGCACTCGCCACGGCTTCCGCGTTCATTCGAATATTCTCCAAAACCACTTTGTTTTTATGGGTTTAATACCGTCTGCAAATCCTCAAGAAACGGTTTCCGGCATGTGACAGTTTGATGAAATCTGCGCGCTGTCACGCCCCTCCCCGCCGCTTGCAGACCGGCGTGTTTCGGAACGGGGCTTGCATCCGGATGCGCTTTCGTGTTTTTAATTGACTGATCAATCAATAAAACGCGAACGCCAAGAAGGAGCCCGATGCCGAAGGTCGGAATGGAGCCTGTGCGCCGAAAGGCCCTGACCGACGCTGCGCTGCGCGCCATCGGCCAGCATGGCTCGCTTGCCGTCACCATGTCGGAGATCGCCCGGCAAGCCGGCGTCTCGCCGGCGCTCGCGCATCACTATTTCGGCTCGAAGGAACAGTTGCTTGTGGAAACCATCCGCGAGCTGCTGCGCTCCCTCAGGCGCGATGCGATCGAGGCGCTGGGATCGGCGCCGACCCAGAGGGCACGGCTGTCGGCGGTCATCGCCGTCAGCTTCGACACCGCCCAGTTCGCGCCCGAAACGGTGGCGGCCTGGCTTGCCTTTTACGGCGAGGCCCAGCGCTCGGAAGAAACCCGCCGGCTGCTGGTGGTCTATGCCAGGCGCCTGCGCTCGAACCTTCTGTCGGCGCTGAAAACCCTCTGCCCGATCGACGACGCGGCGCGGATCGCCGAAGGCACCGCCGCGATGATCGACGGCCTCTATATCCGCCAGAGCCTGCAATCCGCCCCGATCAGTTCCAAGGCCTCCGTCGCCCTCGTGGAGAACCATCTCGATGCGCAGCTGAAGGAATTCGGCGCATGAGCGCACAGGCCAACATGGGGCTCCTGCGGCCTGCCGGTCGACGTCGCCACGAGGGTGGAACCATCGCCTGTGCGGCAATGCCCCTCCCCAACCCTCCCCCACAAGGGGGAGGGCTTCACCCAGCCACAACCTTTGCCGTGGAAATCGAGCGGCTTTCGCGAGCCTTCTCACCCCTTATGGGGGAGATGCCTGAAGGCAGAGGGAGACTTTTCACCACATGACCGCACTTCGGGAGCCTGATACCGTGACTGCCAACAAGCCGAATATCCTGATCATCATGGTCGACCAGCTGAACGGGAAGCTTTTCCCCGACGGTCCGGCGGACTGGCTGCATGCGCCGCACATGAAGGCGCTGGCGGCGCGCTCGGCGCGGTTCAAGAACAACTATACCTCGTCGGCGCTCTGCGCACCGGCCCGCGCCTCGTTCATGGCCGGCCAGTTGCCGAGCCGCACGCGGGTCTATGACAATGCCGCCGAATACATCTCGTCGATCCCGACCTTCGCGCACCATCTGCGCCGCGCCGGCTACTACACCGCGCTGTCGGGCAAGATGCATTTCGTCGGTCCCGACCAGCTGCACGGTTTCGAGGAACGGCTGACGACCGACATCTATCCGGCCGATTTCGGCTGGACGCCGGACTATCGCAAGCCGGGCGAGCGGATCGACTGGTGGTATCACAATCTCGGCTCGGTGACGGGTGCCGGCGTCGCCGAAATCACCAACCAGATGGAATATGACGACGAAGTCGCCTTCCTCGCCAACCAGAAACTCTACCACCTCTCCCGCGAGAACGACGACCAGGGCCGCCGCCCCTGGTGCCTGACGGTGTCCTTCACCCATCCGCACGACCCCTATGTCGCGCGCAAGAAATTCTGGGATCTCTACGAGGACTGCGAGCACCTGCTGCCGGAAGTCGGCGAGATCCCGTTCGACGAGCAGGATCCGCATTCCAAGCGCATCATCCATTCCTGCGACTACGACAACTTCCCCCTGACGGAAGACAATATTCGCCGTTCGCGGCGCGCCTATTTCGCCAACATTTCCTATCTCGACGAAAAGGTCGGCGAGCTGGTCGATACACTGACGCGCACCCGCATGCTCGACAATACCTATATCTTCTTCTGCTCCGACCATGGCGACATGCTGGGCGAGCGCGGATTGTGGTTCAAGATGAACTTCTTCGAGGGATCGTCGCGGGTGCCGCTGATGATCGCCGGTCCCGGGATCGATGGCGGGCTCTACGAGACCCCGACCTCCAATCTCGACGTCACACCGACGCTCTGCGACCTGGCCGGCATCTCGATGGACGAGATCATGCCCTGGACCGACGGCATGAGCCTGAAGGGGATGATGAACGGCGCGGAACGCACGGCCCCGGTGCTGATGGAATATGCGGCCGAAGGATCCTATGCGCCGATGGTGGCGATTCGCGAGGGCAAGTGGAAATACACCCACTGCGAACTCGATCCGGACCAGCTGTTCGATCTGGAGGCAGACCCGCTCGAATTGACCAATCTTGCCGGCGATCCCGCCCATATCGCTGTGCTCGAGGGCTTCATCGCCAAGCGCCAGGCGCGCTGGAACATGGCGGAATTCGACGCCAGCGTGCGCGAAAGCCAGGCACGCCGCTGGGTGGTCTATGAAGCGCTTCGCAACGGCAGCTATTATCCCTGGGACCACCAGCCGCTGCAAAAGGCATCCGAGCGCTACATGCGCAACCACATGGACCTGAACATCCTGGAAGAATCCAAGCGCTACCCGCGAGGAGAATGAACATGAAGACCCAACCGCCCGCCTCCCACTTCATCGACGGCGAATATGTCGAGGACACGAACGGCACCGTCATCGAAAGCATCTATCCGGCGACCGGCGAGGTCGTCGCGACGCTGCATGCCGCAACGCCTGCGATCGTCGACAAGGCCGTTGCCTCGGCCAAGCGCGCGCAGAGCGAATGGGCAGCCATGAGCCCGACGGCGCGCGGCCGCATCCTGCGCCGCGCCTCCGAGATCATGCGCGAGCGCAACCGCGAACTCTCGGAACTCGAGACGCTCGACACCGGCAAGCCGATCCAGGAAACCATCGTCGCCGACCCGACCTCGGGCGCGGACGCGCTGGAATTCTTTGGCGGCGTGGCACCGGCCGCAATGAACGGCAGCCATATCCCGCTTGGCGGTGACTGGGCCTATACGACGCGCGTGCCGCTCGGAGTCGTCGTCGGTATCGGTGCCTGGAACTATCCGCAGCAGATCTGCTGCTGGAAGGCGGCGCCTGCCCTGGTGGCCGGCAATGCCATGGTGTTCAAGCCGTCGGAAGTCACCCCGCTCGGCGCGCTGAAGATCGCCGAGATCCTGATCGAGGCCGGCCTGCCCAAGGGCGTGTTCAACGTCATCCAGGGCGACCGCGAGACCGGTCCCCTGCTCGTCGGCCACAGGGATGTCGCCAAGGTCTCGCTGACGGGCTCGGTGCCGACCGGCCGCAAGGTCGCGGGCGCCGCCGCAAGCCAGCTGAAGCATGTCACCATGGAACTCGGCGGCAAGTCGGCGATGATCGTCTTCGACGACGCCGATATCGAAAGCGCGATCTCGGGTGCCATGCTCGGCAACTTCTATTCCACCGGCCAGATCTGCTCGAACGGCACGCGCGTCTTCGTGCAGAAGGGCATCAAGGAGAAATTCCTCGCCCGGCTGAAGGAGCGGTCCGAGACGATCATCATCGGCGATCCACAGAAGGAAGAGACCCAGATGGGCCCGCTCGTCTCGCGGGCGCAGCGCGAGAAGGTGCTCGGCTATATGGAGAAGGGCAAGGCCGAAGGCGGCAGGCTGGTGACCGGCGGCGGCATCCCGAACGCCGTGTCGGCCGAGGGCTATTACGTCCAGCCGACCGTCTTTGCCGACCTCAAGGACGACATGACGATCGTCAAAGAAGAGATCTTCGGGCCGGTGATGTGCGTGCTCGACTTTGACACCGAGGAAGAGGCGATCGACCGCGCCAATGCGACCGAATTCGGCCTCGCCGGCGGTGTCTTCACCGCCGACATGACCCGCGCCCACCGCGTGGTCGGCCGTCTGGAGGCGGGCATGGTATGGATCAACACCTACAATCTGTGCCCGGTCGAGGTCCCCTTCGGCGGCTCCAAGCAGTCCGGTTTCGGCCGCGAGAATTCGCTGGCGGCGATCGAGCACTACACGGAGTTGAAGACGATCTATGTGTCGATGGGGCCGTGCGAGGCACCGTATTGAGATGATGCGGCCAATCTCCCCCTCGAGGGGGAGATCTCGGCGCAGCCGACAGAGGGGGTGAACGTTGGCCACCCCGCTCTGCGTTACCCCCCTCTGCCCTGCCGGGCATCTCCCCCTCAAGGTGGGGAGATCATCACCGGCAAAAGGCCTGCCACGACAACGGGAACATCGACATGAACCAGGCAGATTACATCATCATCGGTTCCGGCTCCGCGGGCTCGGCAATGGCTTACCGTCTGTCCGAAGACGGCAAGCACACCGTCATGGTGCTCGAATATGGCGGGTCGGATTTCGGGCCCTTCATCCAGATGCCGGCGGCGCTTGCCTGGCCGATGAGCATGAAGCGCTACAACTGGGGCTATCTGACCGAACCCGAGCCGAACCTCAACAACCGCCGGATCACCGCGCCGCGCGGGAAAGTGATCGGCGGGTCGTCGTCGATCAACGGCATGGTCTATGTGCGCGGGTCGGCGCAGGACTATCAGCGCTGGGAGGATGCAGGTGCGAGCGGCTGGAACTATGCCGACGTGCTGCCCTATTTCAAGCGGATGGAAACCTCGCATGGCGGACAGGAGGGCTGGCGCGGCACCGACGGGCCGCTGCATGTCCAGCGCGGCCCGGCAAAGAACCCGCTCGTGCAGGCCTTTGTCGAGGCGGGCGCGCAGGCGGGTTTCGAAAAGACCGCCGACTATAACGGCGAAAAACAGGAAGGCTTCGGCCTGATGGAGCAGACCATCTGGAAATCGCGCCGCTGGTCTGCCGCCAATGCCTATCTGAAGCCGGCCCTGAAGCGCGACAATGTCGAACTCGTGCGCTGCTTTGCCCGCAAGGTGGTGATCGAGAACGGTCGCGCCACCGGCGTCGAGATCGAGCGCAACGGCAAGATCGAGATCGTGAAGGCAAACCGCGAGGTGATCGTCGCGGCCTCCGCCTTCAACTCGCCGAAGCTCCTGATGCTGTCCGGCATCGGACCGGCGGCGCATCTGCAGGAGATGGGCATCGAGGTCAAGGTCGACCGCCCCGGCGTCGGCGCCAACCTGATGGACCACCTGGAATTCTACTTCCAGCAGGTCTCGACCAAGCCGGTTTCGCTCTATTCCTGGCTGCCCTGGTTCTGGCAGGGTGTGGCGGGGGCGCAATGGCTGTTTTCCGGCACCGGGCTTGGCAGCTCCAACCAGTTCGAATCATGCGCCTTCGTGCGCTCGGCACCCGGCATCAAGCAGCCCGACATCCAGTTCCACTTCCTGCCCGTCGCGATCTCCTATGACGGCAAGGCAGCCGCCAAGAGCCACGGCTTCCAGGTGCATGTCGGCTACAATCATTCCAAGTCGCGCGGCAATGTGACGCTGAAGTCCAGCGACCCGATGGCCGATCCGCTGATCCGGTTCAACTATATGAGCCACGAGGAAGACTGGGTGAAATTCCGCCATTGCGTGCGGCTGACCCGCGAGCTGTTCGGCCAGAAGGCGTTCGACGGTTTCCGTGGACCGGAGATCCAGCCGGGCGAGCATGTGCAGACAGACGACGAGATCGACGCCTTCCTGCGGGAACACCTGGAAAGCGCCTATCATCCCTCCGGCACCTGCAGGATGGGGGCTGCAACCGATCCGTTGGCGGTGGTCGATCCGGACTGCCGGGTGATCGGCGTCGAAGGCCTGCGTGTCGCGGACTCCTCGATCTTCCCCGACATTCCCTACGGCAATCTCAACGGCCCCTCGATCATGACCGGCGAAAAGGCCGCCGACCACATTCTCGGCCGCCAGCCGCTGCCCCGCTCCAACCAGGAGCCGTGGATCAATCCGCGCTGGGAGACCAGCGACCGGTAAGGCAAAGGGTTCCGGCGCGGGGGCTAGTGGTAGTCGTCCTCGCGCTGGTGGCGAACAGCGAGGACTGAGATCACATCCGCTCCGTCTATCCGATAGAGCACGACAAAGCCGGACGAACCGAAAGGCACCAGCAGTTCGCGTAGCAGGGCGTCATCGCCGGGCGCCTTGCGATGGCTGAAGGGGAAATGCTCAAGCTGACTGATGGCGGGCGCTATTGCCTCATAGGCGCGGGCGGCGAGATCCAGATCGTACATGATCAGGTAGTCGTAGAGACGATCGAAATCGTTCAGCGCCGTCTGGGTGTAGCGCAGCGTGTATTTCATCTCTTCCGGCTAGCCTTCGCAGCCTCGAGCTTTCCTTTCAAAAGTGAAAGCACGTCTTCCGATGTGTAGAACACACCTGTGCGTTCCGCTTCGGCAAAGCCGGCAATTCCGCGCGCGATGAACTCGGACTGGGTCTTGCGGAAATGGATCTGCGCCTTGACCGAGGCCTCGACGAAGGCCGACAGGGTCTCACCGTCTTCCAGCACGCTTTCCGCCGCGGCGCGAAGCTCGGGATCGACCCGCAGGGAGGGAAGGCTTGCAGTCTTCATGACAGGTCTCCTGCGTTGCAATTGCGATGCAAGATTAGTCTATCCGGTTCGACATGCCTAGGGTCATCCTTCCCCGAACGCCCGGGATGATGATGTCGGCCCCGAACCCGACACAGCCTGCCGCCGCATGTCCCTGCGCCAGCATGCGCGATTGTTTACCGCGCCTGCATGAAGCCGCTTCAAAAAATGCCCGAAAGCCAAGGATTTCATTTGCTTTCCTTGCCAACAAAATCCGATCCGCGTTAAGGGTTCATAATCGCATTCGCTCCATGATGACCCTGCCGCCATCCGGTCTCCATGGATAATTCCCCCCGTTATTTTGCGCGAAGACGCCGAAGCACATGGCCACTAGTTACAAGAAGCTGAAGATGCTCAGGCGATCCCGCGTGATGTGGGGATCGTGGCGGCTTTGGCGGCCAAGGGTGGTGTTCTGGGCGGGCGCGCTGGCCATCGGCCTGATTTCGGTCGGCTTTGCCAAAATGGCGGATATCGCCCAGGACCTGTTCCACACCATGCTTGGCGGGGGCGAGTATAATTTCCTGCTGCCGCTGATCCTGACGCCTTGCGGCTTCGCACTCTGTTGCTGGCTGGCCTTCACCGTCTTTCCGGCCTCCCAGGGGTCCGGCATCCCCCAGGCGATCGCCGCCAGGCATCTGCGCCGCGACGACGAGCGCAACCGGCTGCTGTCGCTCAGGGTCGCAGCCGGCAAGATCGCGCTGACGATTGTCGGCCTGTTCTGCGGCGCCTCGATCGGTCGCGAGGGACCGACCGTGCAGGTCGGCGCCTCGATCATGCTGCTCGCCGCCCGCATCGGCGGCATGGCGCAGGCGCAGGGCCTGATCCTGGCCGGGGCCGCCGCCGGCATCGCGGCCGCCTTCAACACGCCGCTGGCCGGGATCGTCTTCGCCATCGAGGAGATGAGCCGCACCTACCAGGCGCGGGCGAACGGCCTGGTGCTCACCGCCGTCATCCTCTCAGGCCTCGCCGCCCTCGGCACGGTCGGCAGCTATACCTATTTCGGCTCGGCCTCGATTGCGGTGCATTCGGCCCGCGAATGGGCGGCCGTGATCGTCTGCGGCATCGGCGGCGGCTTTTTCGGCGCCATCTTTTCGGCCGGCGCCCTCCGTCTTTCAAGGCGGATCCGACGCTGGGCCGCCCCCCAGCCGATGATGCGCAATGTCGCGATGGCGGCGGGCTGCGGACTGCTGGTCGCCATCATCGGCGTCATCTCCTCCGGCAGCACCTTCGGCACCGGCTATGAACAGGCCCGCAGCGCCATCGAGGGCGAACCGCTGCCGCTGTTCTATTTCCTCGGCAAGCTTGCCAGCTGTTTCCTGTCGATGGTGTCGGGCATTCCCGGCGGCATCTTCGCCCCGTCGCTCTCGGTCGGCGCCGGCTTCGGCAGCACGGTCGGGCAGGTTCTGGGCGTCTCGGTCGGCCTGGCAGCCGTGCTCGGCATGGCCGGCTATTTCGCCGGCGTCGTGCAGGCGCCGATGACCGCCTTCGTCATCATCCTGGAAATGACCGACAGCCATGAAGGCGTGATCTCGCTGATGATCGCCGCCATGCTCGGCTATCTGACCTCGCGAATGATCTCGCGCGAGCCGCTTTATCACGGGCTGTCGCGCATCTGGGTGGCCGAGAGCATCCGCATCCAGCGGGCCGCGGCCAAGGCGGAAGCCGACGCGGCAGACACCGGCGAGCCGGTCGCCCCGAAGGCCTGAAGGTCACCTCATCGCGGGCGCAGGCGGTCGAGTATGCGCTCGGCAATCAGGGCGTAATTGCCGTCGAAATGATGTCCGCCCGGGCGTTCGACCAGATCCATGCCATGTCTCTCCAGCGATGCAAGGCCAAGGCAGCCGCTTTGGAGTTCGGCCGCGCCATAGACGCATTGCAGTCTGTCCGGGCGGATCGCCAGCGCATCCTCGACCGGGTCGCCATGACGCCCGTCCCCGGCAAATCCGAGCCAGCCGCCGACCGAAATCTCGAAATCGGCCCGCCGTGACGGCGCCAGCAGCGACACCAGCGTGACCGCCTGCTTGTCCTGGTTCGAAAGCCGGCCATAGGTGGCGGGCAGGATGTCGGCGCCGAAGGAATAGCCAATGAGCGCCACCCGCGAGACGCCGAAGCGGGCGCGGTAGACGGCGATGATGTCGGACAGGTCGGCGGCCGTCTCGCCCGGGGTCTTTTGGCTCCAGAAATAGCGCAGGGCGTCGATGCCGATCACCGGCACACCGCCCTGTTGCAGGGACAGGCCGAGCTTGCGGTCGATGTCGCGCCAGCCCCCATCGCCGGAATAGACGATCGCCATGGTGTCGAAGCGGGGCCTGGCGACCAGTTCGACCAGCGGCAAATCGAGCGGGGCCGTCCGGGCCGCCTGCCGCGCCATCAGGGCGACGCCGTGATAGGCCAAGGCCGCATCGGCGCCGTCGCTCGCCTGCGCGATCGCAACGGCCGGGTGGCTTTTCTTCAGACGCTTTGCATGGCGCGCTGCGGCCGGCGTTGCCGCCTTTGACAGGATCACGGTCACCGGATCGGGCAGCGCGCCTTTCGTCAGGCCATAGACCCGGCCGCCATCGACCTTCTGTTTCATGGCCGGCGTGCAAAGCGGCTTTTCAAGCGGAACGATCTCGCCGGGATCGGCGGCAAGCGTGGCCGAAATCGTCGAGACGGGTGTCTGGGCGGCAATCGCCAGCGCCAGCGTGCCGCCTTCCTCCAGGCCGGCGACGACCGGCGGATGATAGGCCGCAAGGCCGAAACGACGGTGGATCTGGCGTGCCAGTCGCTCGATGTCGGACACCAGATAATGACAGTCGCGGGTCTCGCGCGCGATCGCCGCATAATATTTCGGCAGATCGACACCGACGACGATGGCGCCCTGTCGCGTCCAGCGCCCGGCAATCATCGTCTCGCGCGCCGTCCAGCCGGCGCCGGACGACAGCAGGATGATGACGGAAGATGCCGCCGAGGTGCCTGGTGCAATGATCCGGTCGGTCGGCAGACTGACGGTATCGTAGAGCCTGGGCGCAGGCATGGGCGACACCGACGCGAAGGTGACGGCCGCCAGGGCCGCAAGCGACAGGAATTTCATCGCCGCAGCAGCCCCTTGAAGCCTCCCCCGATCAGAAGCGTCACGTCCAGCAGCGACACCAGCGGCAGGCCGCCGCCCGGCACCGCCAGATAGCGCGGCCGCCATTCCGGATCGAATTTCGACTTGAAGGCCATCACGCCGCGGAAATTGTAGAACCGTTCGCCGCGCTCGAAGACCTTGTTGCCGAGGTGGTTCCACAACGGCGCACGACGATGGGTGGAAAGACCGGCAAGCGGTGCCATGCCGAGATTGAGGCTGCGCAGGCCGCGCTCCTTCAAATGCTCCATGATCCTGACGAACAGCAGGTCCATCATGCCGCGATGGACGCCCGGCAGATGCCGCATCAGGTCGATGAAGGCATCGCCGCCGGATGCGGTTGTCAGCACGCTGGCAAAGGCGACGATCCGGCCCTCCAGCCGGACGATGGCGACGGGCTCGGAGGCGACATAGTCCCTCTTGAAGGTCCCGAGCGAAAAGCCCTTTTCGCCCGCGTTATGGCCCGCAAGCCAGGCATCGGACACCTCGGAGAGTTCATCGAGCACGGCCGGCACCGCCTGCGGCTCCAGCATGTCGAAGACCAGACCGTCGCGCTCCGCCCGGTTGATCGAGCGGCGCAGCTTCAGCCAGTCGCCGCCGGCAAGGCTGAAGGAGGTCAGATCGACCACCGCCTGCTCCCCGAGCTTGTAGGCCTTGAGACCGGTTTCGACCGCGATCGGCAGGAAGTCCGGCGTCACCTGATAAAAGACCGGGCGACAGCCGAGCCTTCGCGCCTCGCCCATGAACTTGACAACCAGGGCTGAGAGCGCCTCGCGCGCGCCGACCGGATCGAACAGCGCCACCATCGAGCGGCCGCGGCGCGCATACATGATGAAGGCCGAGCCGCAATCGGAAAACATCAGCTTCTTGTCGCCGAGCCGCACCAGACCGGCCGCCGCATTCGGCTGGCGCCCGAGGATCTCCACGGCGCGGGCCATGTCGTCGTAAGACGGTTCGTCGGGGCGGCGATAGGGCGTGAAGCCGGTGCGGCCGAAGGCGAGCCCGCCAAGCGCTGCGAAAATCGACTGCAGGCCGCCATCGCTACCCGGCAACCCCAATATCCAGGAAGCGGTCACGTCCCAGTCTCCGGGCGAGAACAGCGCGCCCAGCAGCCAGAGATAAAAGGCTGCAAGTGCGCTGACCGCCGCCATGAGCGCCAGCGCGATGCCGGCGATCACAGCCAGTCGGGCAGCCGGTATGCCGCCGCCTGCCGAGGTTGGTCCCTTGATGTCCTGAAATTCGTGCACAGCTGCCGATCCCGCCATAATTGTCTTGCCCTACTCCAAACGCGACGTAATTGTATTAGATATCACGCATGTGCGAAGCTTGTGCACGCCTCTTCGCAAGCACTTTGCAATATGGTTTCCAAAATGATGTCACCGGAATGCCGCAGCCCCGGCCCCGTGATGGGAACCCGGCTGCCCTGGGCGGAATCACTGTGCCAGAACTATCGGATATCCTGCTGAAACAGCTGGGTGATCGTCGGACGGAAGGAGAGCGGCGCGCCCTGCCTCACCTCGACCGACAGCGGCACCTCGATCTCGACGGAATGGCTGAGATTGCCGGATATGTCGATCTCGGCGATGCGGGTGCCGGCCAGCCGGCGCACCGCAATCACCTTGCCGGTAATCGCCCTCTCGGAACCCTCCGCCATTTCCACGTCCTGCGGGCGGAAGAACAGCGTTGCCTGACCATGCGGCGCGGCCCCGGCAAGCGCAATCGGACGGTTGTCGTAATAGATGTCGCTGTCGCGCACCGTCACCGGCACGCTGGAGGACTCGCCGATGAAGGAAAACACGAAGGGCGAGTTCGGCCGGTCATAGACTTCGTCGGCGGAGCCCACCTGCTCGATCCTGCCCTTGTTCATCACCACCACGCGGTCGGCCAGTTCCAGCGCCTCTTCCTGGTCGTGGGTGACGAAGAAGGTCGTGTGGCCGGTCTGCTGGTGCACGTCCTTCAACCATCGGCGCAACTCCTTGCGCACCTTGGCGTCGAGCGCGCCGAAGGGCTCGTCGAGCAGCAGCACGGTCGGTTCGATCGCCAGTGCGCGCGCCAGCGCCACCCGCTGGCGCTGGCCACCCGAAAGCTGGCTCGGATAGCGACGCTCCATGCCGGTCAGTTGCACCATGTCGATCAGATGCTCGACGCGACGACGGATCTCCGCCGGCGAAGGCCGCGTCTCGCTCGGCCGCATCTTCAGGCCGAAGGCGATATTGTCCTCGACCCGCATGTTGCGAAACAGCGCATAGTGCTGGAAGACGAAGCCGACATGGCGCTCCTGCACGCTTCTGTACGAGGCATCCTGGCTGCCGAAGAAGATCTGGCCGGAGGTCGGTTGTTCCAGTCCGGCAATCAGCCTGAGCAGCGTCGTCTTGCCCGAGCCGGAAGGGCCGAGCAGCGCGATCAGCTCGCCGGTCCCGACATTCAGCGAGACATCGTCGAGGGCGGGAAAGGCACCGAAGTCCTTGCAGATATGCTTGATCGTGACGTCCATGGTATCGGCTCCTTGCATCAAGGCTTGCGGGTCAGTGCTTGCGGGCGGCGGCGAGCTCATCGCCGTAATGCAGTTCGAGAAGGGTTTTCAGCACCAGCGTGACGAGGGCCAGGGCCGCCAGCAGGGTCGAGACGGCGAAGGCGCCGACGAAGTCGTATTCGTTGTAAAGCGCCTCGATATGCAGCGGCATGGTTTCGGTGAGGCCGCGCACATGACCCGAGACCACCGAGACGGCGCCGAATTCGCCCATGGCGCGGGCATTGCACAGCAGCACGCCGTAGAGCAGGCCCCACTTGATGTTCGGCAGCGTGACGTAGCGAAAGGTCTGCCAGCCGGTGGCACCGAGCGACAGCGCCGCCTCCTCGTCGCCGGTACCCTGCTGCTCCATCAGCGGTATCAGCTCGCGCGCGATGAAGGGAAATGTGACGAAGACGGTGGCGAGCACGATGCCCGGCAGCGCGAAGATCACCTCGATGCCCTGGCCCTTCAGCCAGGGGCCCACAAGACTTTGCGACCCGAACAGCAGCACCCAGACCAGACCGGAGATCACCGGCGACACCGAGAACGGCAGGTCGATCAGGGTTATCAGGAAGGTGCGTCCGCGAAACGCGAACTTGGCGATCGTCCAGGCAGCGGCAATGCCGAAGACGAGATTGAGCGGTACGGAGATCGCGGCAATCGTCAGCGTCAGGCGGATCGCGGCCAGCGCATCCGGTTCGCTCAACGCCTCGAGGAACGGGCCCACCCCCTTGCGGAAGGCTTCGGCAAAGACCGCGACCAGCGGCACCACGACCACGAGACCGAGAAACAGCGTGGCGATTACGATCAGCACCAGGCGTACCAGACGCGGTTCATGCGCCACCTCCTGCAGCGGCGGGCGAGCCTGGGGGCGGACCGGAACGACGGCCGGCAGGGCGATATCAGCGGACATCGGCATATCTCCTTCGGCTCCACACCTGCAACAGGTTGATGACCAGCAGCATGACGAAGGCAATCAGCAGCATCAGGCTGGCGATCGCGGTGGCACCGGCATAGTTGAATTCTTCCAGCCGGATGACGATCAGCAGCGGTGCGATCTCCGACTTGAACGGGATATTGCCGGCGATGAAGATCACCGAACCGTATTCGCTGACGGCGCGGGCAAAGGCGAGCGCGAAGCCGGTCAGCACGGAGGGCAGCAGCATCGGCAGAACGACATGGACGAGGCTCTGGAAACGGCTGGCGCCGAGCGTGGCGGCCGCCTCCTCCACCTCCCGGTCGAGCTCCTCCATCACCGGCTGCACGGTGCGCACGACGAAAGGCAGGCCGACGAAAACAAGGGCGACGACGATGCCGAGCGGCGTGAAGGCGATCTTGATGCCGAGGGGTGCGAAGATCTGGCCGATCCAGCCCTTCGAGGCATAGAGCGAGGCAAGCGCAATGCCGGCAACGGCGGTTGGCAGGGCAAAGGGCAGATCGACGATCGCATCGAGCAGGCGCCGTCCGGGAAACCGGTAACGGACCAGAACCCAGGCGGTCAGCACGCCGAATACGGTGTTGATCGCGGCGGCCATCAGCGCCGAGCCGAAGCTGATCTGCAGCGCCTTTTGCGTGCGCGGATCGGAGGCGATGGCGAGAAACTCGGACAGCCCGAGGCTCGATGTCCGCCAGACGAGGGCGCCGAGCGGGATCAGGATGATCACCGTCAGATAAAAGAGAGTGTAACCGAAGGCCAGGCCGAAGCCCGGAATGATCCCCGGCTTGCGCCAGGGGGTCGTCAGCAATCCGCTCACCATAGGCAATCAGCCCTTCCTGTCAGGTTGGTTGCAGGCCGGAGCCGCCGGTGTCCCGGCGGATCCGCATGGCGTCAAGGGCGGCCCTAAAGGCCGGGCTTGTAGATCTGGTCGAAGACGCCGCCGTCGGCGAAGTGGGTCGGCTGCGCCTTGGCCCAGCCGCCGAACAGCGGGTCGTCGATGCTGACCAGATCGAGCTTGGGCAGTTTCGGCACGTCGCCTTGAACGAGATCCGGCCGCGACGGGCGATAATAGTGCTTAGCCGCCAGCGTCTGCCCTTCCGGCGAGTAGAGGTAGTCGAGATAGGCCTCGGCCACCTTGCGCGTCCCCTTCTCGTCGACATTGGCGTCGACGACCGCCACCGGCGGTTCGGCCAGGATCGACATCGAGGGCACGACGATGTCGAAGGCGTCCTCGCCGAATTCTTCGCTGGCGAGATAGGCCTCGTTTTCCCAGGCGAGCAGCACGTCACCGATCTCGCGCTGGGCAAAGCTGATCGTCGCCCCACGGGCACCGGTGTCGAGCACGGGCGCGCGCTTGTAGAGATCGGCGACATATTGCCGGATCTTGCCCTCGTCGCCGCCATACTGCTTGCTGGCCCAGGCCCAGGCGGCCAGATAGTTCCAGCGTGCACCGCCCGAGGTCTTCGGGTTGGGGGTGACGATCTGCACGTCGCCCTTCACCAGGTCACCCCAGTCGTGGATGCCCTTCGGATTGCCCTTGCGCACCAGGAAGACGATCGTCGAGGTATAAGGGGCGGAATTGTTCGGCAGGTGCTTGCGCCAGTCGGGCGCGATCTTGCCGGTCGCCTTGGCGATCGCGTCGATATCGCTTTCCAGCGCCAGCGTCACGACATCGGCGTCGAGCCCGTCGATCACCGAGCGGGCCTGCTTGCCGGAGCCGCCATGCGACTGCTGGATGGTCACCTCATCGCCGCCCTGGCCCTTCCAGTACTTGACGAAGGCGGCGTTGAAGTCCTCGTAGAACTCGCGTGTCGGATCGTAGGACACATTCAGCAGCCGCGTCTCGGCGAAGGCGGGGGTGAAGGTCCCTGTCGTCAGCGACAGGCCGATCAGGAAATTTCCCAGATACTTGCAGAACCCATTCATGCAACTTCTCCTCTATTTCCGTTGACAACTAAACCCTACCTACTGGGTCGAGTTAGTCAAGATAAGCCGGAAAATAGCAAAATGGTTCCCGCCGGCGCCGCGCGGCACGCAAAAAACCGGCAGCAGCCGGACAGCCGAAGCGATGGATCGACCGGGAAAACGGGAAACGGAGAAAAGTTCGCGTCGGCCGCAAAGGACCGTCCGAGGCTGCCCTCAGGCGTCTTCCTCGACGGGCGCGTCCTGGGACAGCGCATCGGCGATGGTGGTGGTGAGCAGCACCTGGCGGGTCGACTGGGCGACCTTGTGGAAGACGCGGCGGATCTCGCACATCTGTTCGCCGTCGCAGTCGTCGCAGCGGCGATACGCGGTCTCGGACAGACAGGACAGCGGCGCCATCGGCCCGTCCATGACACGCAGCACTTCGCCGTAGCTGATGTCGGAGGCCGATTTCAAGAGCTGGTAGCCGCCGGCCTTGCCCCGGCGCGAGACGACGAAGCCCTGCCGCTTCAGCTCCAGCAGGATCTGTTCGAGAAACTTCTTCGGGATGCGCTGCTGCCTTGCGATCTCCGACGTCAGCACCGGCTGGTCCGGCTCTGCCCGTGCCAGGACCGAGAGGGCTCGAAATGCATATTTTGCCTTTTGGGAGATCATTGCGATTTCATGCGCCTGCGAAAGGGAGAAAGCCAGTTCCAATATCGGGCTTACGCGAAATTCCCGGTAAACTCAAACCACAACCGGAAGATAGGTTACTGCAATGCGGAGCACCTTTTCCGCAGGATCGAAAGCAGCAGAGAGATATTTGCTCCGCCACGGGAGAAATCGAAACGGGTTTTCCTGTCTCTTCTTCGCAACCGCTGAAATAATCGGCCACGCTCTGAATGAAGGAGGATATGGCCGATGACGTTTCATTCCCGCCAGGACACCGCAGCAGCCCTCGACGCACAGCTTGGCGAACTCGACCTTGCCGGACGTCTGGCGCTGGTGGCCGGGCTTTCCGGCCGCGCCGTGTTCACCACTTCGCTCGGCATCGAGGACCAGGTGATCACCGCCGCCATCGGTCTCGACCGGCTCGACATCGAGGTGTCGACGCTGGAGACCGGCCGTCTCTTCCAGGAGACCGTCGACCTGATCGGCGAGACGGAAGAGCGTTTCGGCCTCGCGATCCGGCGGTTCCGCCCCGATCCGGCCGACGTCGAGGACTTCGCCGCGAAATACGGGATCAACGGCTTTTACGAAAGCGTCGAAGCCCGCCATGCCTGCTGTCATGTGCGCAAGATCGTTCCCCTCGGCAAGGCGCTGGAAGGTGCCTCCGTCTGGGTCACGGGCTTGCGCCGCTCGCAGTCGGGCAACCGCGCCAATACGCCGTTCGCCGAGTATGACGCCGAGCGCAACCTGATCAAGGTCAACCCGCTGGCCGACTGGTCGATCGACGACATCAACGCCTTTGTCGAGGCTGAGAGCGTGCCGATCAACCCGCTGCATGCGCGCGGCTACCCGTCGATCGGCTGCGAACCCTGCACCCGCGCCATCAAGCCGGGCGAGCCCGAACGGGCCGGCCGCTGGTGGTGGGAAAACGACGAAAAGCGCGAATGCGGCCTGCACGTGCCGGACGCGGCCATCCCCTCGCTCAATTCCAGTTCGCTTTAAGGCGGCAGTCAGTCCCTGCACCGCCGGACCGCCCACAGTACGGAAGTTTCTCATGTATCACAGTCACCAGTCGGAATTCGATCCGCATTCCACCGACGCCAAGAGCAAGTCTCCGCTCGATCCCCATCTGAAGGCCCTCGAAAACGAAGCGATCCACATCTTCCGGGAAGTGGCGGCCGAGTTCGAGACACCGGTGATGCTCTATTCGATCGGCAAGGATTCGTCCGTTCTGCTGCATCTGGCGCGCAAGGCCTTCTATCCCGGCCGCATCCCCTTCCCGCTGCTGCATATCGACACCGGCTGGAAGTTTGCCGAGATGATCGCCTTTCGCGACGAGATGGCGCGGCGTTTCGATCTCGACCTCGTGGTCCACACCAATCCGCGCGGCAAGGCGGAGAACATCACGCCGTTTACCCACGGCTCGGCACTCTACACCGACATCATGAAGACCGAGGCCCTGCGCCAGGCGCTCGATGCCGGCCAGTATGACGCGGCCTTCGGCGGCGCGCGCCGCGACGAGGAGGCGAGCCGCGCCAAGGAACGCATCTATTCGTTCCGCACGCCCGATCACAAATGGGACCCGCGCAACCAGCGCCCGGAACTGTGGAACCTCTATAACGGGATGATCCGCAAGGGTGAGAGCGTGCGCGCCTTTCCCCTGTCGAACTGGACCGAGGTCGATATCTGGCGCTACATCCAGGCCGAGGATATCCCTTTGCCGCCGCTCTACTATGCCAAGAACCGCAAATTCGTCGATCGCGACGGCATGCTGGTCTGGGCCGAGGATCCGCGCTTCGAACCCCTGCCCGACGAGCAGATCCAGGAGGGCATGATCCGCTTCCGCACGCTCGGCTGCTGGCCGCTGACCGGGGCGATCAAATCCACCGCCACCACCCTCGACGAGGTCATCGCCGAGCTTGAAATCGCCACCGTCTCCGAACGCCAGGGCCGCGCCATCGACCGCGACCAAGCGGGATCGATGGAAAAGAAGAAACGCGAAGGATATTTCTGAGATGACCGTCGCCAACACACTCAGGGCCGAAGTGCCCGAAACCCAAGTCCAGCCGATCGTGCGGGATTCGCGCCCGTTGCGGCTGATCACCTGCGGCTCCGTCGACGACGGCAAGTCCACCCTGATCGGCCGCCTGCTCTGGGACACCAAGGCGGTCAAGGAAGACCAGGCCGCCGCCCTCAACCGCGACTCGTCCAAGCAGAACGATCTCGGCCTGCCCGACTTCGCCCTTTTGCTCGACGGCCTGCAGGCCGAGCGCGAACAGGGCATCACCATCGATGTCGCCTATCGCTATTTCGCCTCGGAAAAGCGCTCCTTCATCGTCGCCGACACCCCCGGCCATGAGCAGTATACCCGCAACATGGCAACCGGCGCCTCGACCGCCGATCTTGCGGTGCTGCTGGTCGATGCGCGCACCGGGCTCTTGGAACAGACGCGCCGCCATGCAACCATCGCCTCGCTGATGGGCATCAAGCAATTCGTGCTGGCGGTCAACAAGTTCGACCTGGTCGGCTATGACAAGGTGGTGTTCGACCAGATCTCCCACGACTTCAAGGCGCTCGCCCTGTCGCTCGGCGTGCGCCAGGTGACCGCGATCCCGATGTCGGCGCTGAAGGGCGAAAACGTCGTCTATCGCGGCACCGCCGTGATGGGCTGGTATGACGGCCCGACGCTGGTCGAAGCGCTTGAGCTTGCCACCCAGCGGTCCAACCAGACGACCGGCTTCCGCCTGCCGGTGCAGCGCGTGTCGCGCCCGGGCGAAAGCTTCCGCGGATACCAGGGCACGGTTTCGGGCGGTTCGGTCAAGCCGGGCGACAGCGTCGCCATCCTGCCATCCGGTCAGATCGCCAACGTCAAGCAGATCGTCACCTTCGACCTGGTGCGCAACGCCGCCGTCTCGGGTGATGCGATCACCCTGGTGCTTGACCGTCAGGTCGACGTGTCGCGCGGCGACGTGATCGTTTCGGTCGATGCGCAGCCGCAGACCGGTCTTGCCTTCGACGCCCAGCTCGTTGCCCTGCAGCAGGACGGCATCCAGCCGAACAAGCGCTACTGGCTGAAGTCCGGCGCCCGTCGCCAGCGCGTGCAGGTGCAGCCGGTCACCCAGCTCGATCTCCATTCGGGCAAGTGGAACCCGGCCGAAAGCCTGGCGATGAACGCGATCGGCAAGGTGCATCTGGCCTTCGACGAGACCGCGATCTTCGATCCCTACGAGCAGAACCGCGTCACCGGCGCCTTCATCCTGATCGACCCCGACACCAACAACACGGTGGCCGGCGGCATGATTACGGCCAAGCGCACGGAAATCGGCGGGCTGAACGCCGGCGAAGCGCGCGTCCTCGTCTCGCTGCCGGCCGATCTTGCCGACCAGCTGATGGCGACCGAACTGATGGCCAATCGTCGCGACGAGGTCGAGATCCGCCGCACCACGGCCGCCAAGGCGCAGGACCTGCTGGGCGGACTCGACTGAGCCCAAAGCGCGTCCAGTCGGAAAATCGAAAAGCCGGTCGGGGCTGCGCCTCGACCGGTTTTTTCCTGTCGGCCTGACATTCGCCTGACCTTCCCCCTGCCCTACCGGTCTGCGACCTTCACGGTGGATCCCCGGGGCATCAGCTCGTATTCCATCTCGGTGGTCATGGGGCCGTCATAGCGGCCCTGATGAGCACGCAGCAGCATGTCGGCGGCCTTGTAGCCGATGTCGAAGCGCGGCAGGCGGATGGTGGTCAGCGGCGGCACGCTGACCCTGGAAAATTCCAGATCGTTGAAACCGCAAATGCCGATCTCCTCCGGGACCCGCAGGCCGCGACGCTGGCTTTCGAACACCGCCCCGAGCGCCAGTTCGTCGCTCTGGCACAGCACCGCGTCGACGGGGCCGACACGATTAAGCAAGGATGCCAGCATTTCGCCGCCGGACTGCACGGTAAAGCCCCCCGAGGCATCCTCGATCAGCGCGGGATCATAACAACCTGCCCGTTCCAGCTCGCTGCGGTAGCCGTAATGCCGCCGTTCGCCGCGCGTGCCGTAGAAACGCCCGAGCACGCCGATGCGCCTGTAGCCGCAATCCAGCAGATGCCGTGTCGCGGTGGCGCCCGCCTTGGCGTGATCGATGCCGATCGCCATGTCGAACACGTCGAGGCTGATGTCCTGCACCTGCACGACCGGGCAGCCCAGGCGCCGCATCAGCTCCCTGTTGTCCATTTCGCCCGCGACATTGGCGATGATCAAGCCCACCGGCCGCTGGCCGGCGAGCAGCTTCAGGTGACGGGCTTCCGCCTCCTGGCTCATCCGCGAATTGGCATAATGCAGGCTGAAATCGCTGTCTTCGATCCGCGCCTCGATCCCATGCATCACCTCGGCGAACAGATAGCTCGTCATCGACGGGACGAGGACGGTGATCAGGCTCGAATTGCGGCTGGCGAGCGAGCGGGCGGCAAGGTCCGGCACATAGCCCAGACTGTCGACGCATTTCAGCACCTTCTCGCGCACCTCCGGAGAGACGATATCGGGATTGCGCAGGGTGCGGGACACCGTGATAGCGCTAACACCAGCAGCCCGAGCAACATCGTTCAGAGTAACTCTCTCTGCGTGTCCGTTCCGTCTTTTCCGCATGCTGAAATTACCACTCCTGACCTGGGTCGTGACCGGCCGTGCGATGGGCAGCCGGGGCGTGATCGTTCAATCGGCCCCGGCATGCAGGCACGTGAAGCGGCCTGTCTGACGATACGTCACTTATGACCCAAGTCTAACTCACGTGGCAATCGAAAATAACCCTAGGCTTCGCGGGGGCATGCGAAATGTTGCACCACTTTCAATCACGTACGGCTCGACATCCGGATCGTCCGTGCTGAGTTCGAGACGCCAGCGGCCATCCCCTTCCGGCAGGGCGAATTCCGTCTCCTCATCCACCGGGTTAAACAGCAGCAGGAGTTCGGACCAGACTTCCGGTTCGCCTTCGAGGTCATCGCGGCGCAATCGAAGCGTCAGCGTGTTGCCGTCCAGCCAGTGCTCGGGCAGTTGCTCGCCACCTTCCGCATTGTGCCATTCGATGACGGTACCGTCGCGCCAGTTCTCACGCCGCAACAGCGGCTGCGCCTTGCGCAGCGCGATCAGCTTGCGGGTGAAGTCGCGCAGGCTGTCACAGGTCTCAGGCAGGTCTTCCCAATGCAGCCAGCTGATGTCGCTGTCCTGGCAATAGCCGTTGTTATTGCCCATCTGCGAGCGGCCGAATTCGTCGCCGGCCAGCAGCATCGGCGTACCATGCGAGAAGAACAGGGACGCCAGGAAATTGCGCTTCTGCCGCTCGCGTACGGCGTTGATTCCCTCGTCCTCCGTCGGCCCTTCCGCGCCGTAATTGTGGCTCAGATTGTTGTTGTGGCCGTCATTGTTATCCTCGCCATTGGCATCATTGTGCTTACCGTCATAGGAGACGAGATCGTTCAGGGTGAAGCCGTCATGGGCGCAGACGAAATTGACGCTCGACCAGGGGCGTCGGCCGCGCTTGTCGTAGATGTCGCCGGAGCCGAGAATGCGGGCGGCAAAGTCGGGCGCGGAATTGTCGCCGTTCAGCCAGTATTCGCGCACGCTGTCGCGATATTTGTCGTTCCATTCGGCCCAGCCCGGCGGAAAGCCGCCGACCTGGTAACCGCCCGGCCCGATATCCCAGGGTTCGCCGATCAGCTTGACGCCGGACAGGACCGGGTCCTGCTGCACGGCATCGAAGAAGCCGCCGCGCTGGTCGAAGCCTTCGGGCTCGCGGCCGAGAATGGTGCCGAGGTCGAAACGGAAGCCGTCGACATGCATCTCCTCGGTCCAGTAGCGCAGGCTGTCCATGACCATCTGCAGCACGCGCGGCTGCGACGTGTTGACCGTGTTCCCGGTGCCTGTGTCGTTGATATAGTAACGGTGATTGTCCGGAAGGGTGCGGTAGTAGGAGAAATTGTCGATGCCCTTGAAGGACAGGGTCGGGCCGAGCTCGTTGCCTTCGGCCGTGTGGTTGTAGACCACGTCGAGGATGACCTCGATATTCGCATCGTGCAGGGCCCGCACCATGTCGCGGAACCCCTGAGTGCCGCGTGGCCCGAAATAGCGGGCGGCCGGCGCAAAGAAGCCAAGCGTATTGTAGCCCCAGTAGTTCTTCAGACCCTTTTCCTGCAGATAGCTGTCGTCGGGAAAGGCATGGATCGGCATCAGTTCGACCGAGGTGATGCCAAGGCTGCGGATGTAATCCACTGCCGCCTTGTGGCCGAGTCCCTCGAAGGTGCCGCGCAGGTCCTGCGGGATCGCCGGATTGAGCTGCGTGAAACCCTTCACATGGGTCTCGTAGACGATGGTATCGGCCCAGGAGATCTGTGGCCGCCGGTCATTGGCCCAATCGACCGCGCCCGGGTCCGTCACCCGGCATTTCGGCATGAAGGGCGCACTGTCGCTGTCGTTGAAGGAAAGGTCCTTTTCCTCGCTTTCGAGGTCGTAGCCGAACACTTCCTGCCCCCACGTCACATCCCCCACCAGTTCGCGCGCGTACGGATCGATCAGCAGCTTGTTGGGATTGAAACGGTGACCGTTTGACGGGTCATAGGGGCCGTGAACGCGGTATCCATAGAGCGCACCCGGCTTCAACCCGGGGATGTAGCCATGCCAGACCTCGTTGGTGAATTCCGGCAGAGTGATCCGAGCGGTCTCGGTCTTGCCGGCCGGATCGAACAGCACGAGTTCGACGCGTTCGGCATGGGCCGAGAACAGCGCGAAATTGACGCCTTCGCCATCGAAAACCGCCCCGCGCCGGCTTGGATCACCGGGCTTGACTTCATACGTGCTGCGCAACGTGTCCATATATGACGTTCCTGTGCGAGAGAATGCCCCTGAGGCTCGCCTTAAATGCGGGAGCATCGGCTTTGTTCCGCAGCGCACCATGAGCGGCGTCGAGATTAACCCTTCATCAACCATAAGAAGCACTTTTCTGTGCCAGTTTCGAACAAATACACGTCCATGGCGTTTTCCTTGTGCAACGCCGAATGGAGACCGACATGGCAGGCATTTCAGAGTTACCGAGCGAGACGATTCTCGTCGTGGAAGACAACGCCCTCTTGGCGCTCGATGCCGCCAGCAGTGTTACGGCGGCCGGCTTCGACGTGGTGATGACGGGCCGCGGTGGCGAAGCCCTGACGCTTCTCGAAAGCCGGCGGTTCCGCGCAGCCATCCTCGACTATCAGGTGCAGGACGGCACGATCCTGAAAGTGATCCGCCGCCTGAATGACGGCAAGATCCCGTTCCGGATCGTATCGGGCATGGCCCCCGGACTGATCGAGCGCGAAGGCATACCGCCCGGCGTGATCCGCTCCAAGCCGCTGAGCTATGACCAGGTGGTCGACGATCTCGTCGCATCGACGCGGCTGATGTAACAAGCGAAGGCGCGACATCATCGGCCTGTCCCCACAATCAACACAAACGCCCATGGAAAAGGCCGGCTTCGAGGGAAGCCGGCCTTTGTTCTTGCATTCCGTCAAGCCGAGGAGCTCTCACGCCGCCTTTTTCTGTGCCGCCAGGTTGATCGTCGTCTTGGCAAGCTTGGTCAACAGCTCGTCGGTCTTCGATTCCTCGTCCAGGGTTTCCTGAAGAAGTTTTGCCGCATCCTTCATACCGAGTTCCTCGGCCCAGCTGCGCAGGCTGCCGTAACGGCTGATCTCGTAGTGTTCGACCGCCTGGGCGACCGCCAGCAGGCCGGCATCGAGCGCCGCCGTACCCTTGAACTCATCGAGGATCTCCTCGCCTTCGGAGACGATCCCTTCGATGGCGTCGCAAGTCTTGGCCCGCGGCCGCTTGCCGATGATCTCGAACACCTGCTGCAGGCGCTCGATCTGGCCCTCGGTCTCGTCGCGATGCGTGAGAAAGGCCTGCTTCAGCTCTTCAGACTGGGCGCCGCGTGCCATTTTGGGCAGGGTTTTCAGGATCTTGCGCTCTGCGTAATAGATGTCTCGCAGAGTGTCGTGAAACAGATCGTCCAGCGTTTTGTCAGCCATGCTACTCTCTCCCTAAAGTGGCAGAATTGCCGCTGCTACAATTCCAACCTGAGGCGTTGGTTCCGATGGCGACCGGCGAAATATGATTATCCGAGATGACGCTCGGCCGCATTGATCACCTCCAGTTCCAGGGTGACGCTTTCGACGCCTGGAATGGAGCGCACGATCTGCAGCGCGCGTTCGACTTCGCTCGGCTCGGCCACCGTGCCGGACAGCACGATGCCGCCATCGCGCTGCGTCACGCTGATGCCGGTCGCATCCACCCCGTCGGTGGTCGCCAGCAGGTCGGCCGCGACGATCTCGAGGCTGGGTTGGGGCGGATTCTCGATCTCGACTTCGGGTGGCTCGCCATGAAAGGTTGCGGGTTTGAATACCATGACATCGTCCTCGCGCGTTGCGGGCGGCCGGGATCGGCGCGCTCTTTTTCTAGAATCGAATTCTCGTCAAATTCAATTCGCATGAGCTGAGATTTGTTCCAGCGACGGCTTGCGATGCAAGGCGGCAGCGGATGACGGCAATCCGCAAAGCCATCGACCCGACTTCGGTTCGATCAGCCAGATCGCAGAGGATATCGACAAATTTTCGGGAGGGGAAAACCGAACGGTTTTGGCTGGTCGGAGTGGCAGGATTTGAACCTGCGACCCCCACGTCCCGAACGTGGTGCGCTACCAGGCTGCGCTACACTCCGTGACCAGCGGCGCCTCTATAGACCAGCCGTTTTTGATGCACAAGCGGGATTTTGGAAAAATCGGAAGATGCGCATCCCAAGCGAGCGGCAAGCGGTCCTCGACCGTGCAAGAAAGTCGGTTCCCCGTGGCCCGCCAAAGCGTTGCGCCGCCGCATCAGGTGGAAGATTTCACCGCGACGGACGGGCTGCCGATTTCATCGTGAAGGAAATCGCGATAAAGCCGGACGGGACGGCATCGCGCCCGGGACGGCGCGGGGTCATGCGGACAATTGGGCTCCAAGGCCGATCATGGCAGGCGGGCGATCAGGGATAATGAAAAACATGCGCTTTCTTCGACTTCTCAGTGCCGGCCTGATGCTTGCTGCCGCGGGATGCACCACCACGAGCGGCACGCGCAATGCCGTCGAGGCCCGCTGGAACGGCCAGTCGGCCGGTGCGTTCTTCGCCGAATTCGGCGCGCCGTCGAGCGATACGCCGGCCGGCGGCACCACGCTCTATTCCTGGCGCGGCGGCCACAAGACGCGCACCATCGCCGCCACCTACGAGACGCTGCCGAATGGCAAGCGCGGCAAGCGCCTGACCCCCGCCCGCGTCGAATACATGAACTGCGCGGTGCAGCTTTCCGTCAGCCCGGACTACACGATCCGCAGCGTGCGCATCGTGGTCGACAAGCCCGGCCAGAACGGCAAGACCTATTGCGAAGAACTGCTGGGCTGAGCGCGCAGGATTGCGCAGGAAGGATTGGGCGCATCGGGGCGTGGCATTTGTGCCCTCCCCGGCACGCCGGTGCCAGATCAGTTGAACAGCTGGCGGAAGACCGAGGCGCTGGCATTGATGATCGACAGCGACTGGGAGCCGAGCATGCGCTGCGCCTGCAGCGCGCGCAGTCTCGACGATTCCTGGTCCATGTCGGCATCGACCATCTTGCCGACCCCGCGGCTCAAGGAATCGGTCAGATTGCCGGCAAAGCTGGTCTGCAGGGCCACGCGTGACGACAGCGAGCCGAGCGTGCTGCCGACATCGATCGCCCGCTCCGCCATGGCATCGACCACGGTGATCATCTCGTCGATATCGGCATCGCTGGTGGTCTTGGACAGCGCCATCTCGGTGTGGATGGGGCCATTCTCGCCGTTGAACAGCACCCAGTCCTTCGACGTACCAAGCTCGCTTGCAAAACCGCTGCCGGTCAGGATGCCGCTTTCGCCGGAGGCGTCGTCCACGAGGAAATTGACGTCCGAGGTGCCGGCCTGGCCGGCGATCTCATAGGTCATGTCGACCAGCTTGATGGTGCCGTCCGCCGACCGGTTGAACGAGGCGACGAGGTTGCGGTCGGCATCCTGCGATGCATCGCTGCGCCACAGCCAGTTCTCGCCGGAAAACGACGAGGCATGGGCAACGCTCTTCAGCTGCGCCTTCAACTCGTCGAGATCGGTGCCGATCTTTTCCCGGTCGACGCCGGGCTCTCGCGCCAGAACCAGCAATGCCTTCACATCCTTCAAGGCTTCCGTCGCGTTGGAAAAGCCGTTGGCGGCGGTGTCGACCACGGCGGCGGCCATGCCGAGCGCATCCTCAACCGCCGAAAGGGTCTTGGAATCCGATCGCATGGTGGTGGCGATCGACCAGTAGGCCGCATCGTCGGCCGCCGTCGCCACCGCATAGCCGGTGGACACCCGCCGCTCGGCCGAATTGATCTGGCTGCCATTGGCGCGCAGGACCTCAAGCGCGGTTTTGGTATTGGTATTGGTAAGCAATGTGATCATCAAAATACTCGTAGTGACGCAATACAGATGACGAGACGCAGCGAACGGCCTTGATCACATGCCGCATCCGCCCCGCGACGTCCTCACACGCCGCAGGCATATTTATAAAAGCGTTAGGGTTAATGGCGGGGGAACAAGCATGGTTAACAGGGGGTTAGCCCTGCCGCCTCACGATGGCGCCGGCACGCAGGCGGGAGCGAGAACCGTGGAAGCCTGCAAAGTGGCTGGGGTGCCTGGATTCGAACCAGGGATGGCGGTACCAAAAACCACTGCCTTACCGCTTGGCTACACCCCAATGCCGGGGGCTGAAATCGCCGTGTGGAACACTGCGTCGCCCGGAACGCCTGATTAGCAAAGCTTCCGTTCTGCGGCAATCACTGGAATGACTTTTTTCCACCATCTTGCGGCGGCCGCCTTGCGCCAGGCGCGCAGAAGCGGTTCTGCGGCGACCGGGCCTGCATATGCTGTGGCGGTTGCAGCTGAAAGTCGCGCTTTCGCAGCGCGCCGCGCGAAACCGGTGGCGCCCACAAGTTCCATGCGACGAAGACATAAAAATCCGGGAACCTTCCCCTCGGCTCGTCGGTTGTAGGGTCACATTCTAAGACAAACCGAAAGAAGGAGTTACCACATGGTTGCTATCACATCCGCACGGGTACTCATTCTGGCCACTGACGGGTATGAACGCTCGGAGCTGCGTGTACCCTATGACAAGCTGCGCCAGCAGGGTGCCAAGGTGAAGATCGCCTCGCTTGCGACCGATCCGATCAAGAGCTGGGACAAGACAGACTGGGGCGACACGATCGATGTCGACCTGACGGTCGAGCAGGTTTCGATCGACGATTTCGATTGCCTCGTCATTCCCGGCGGCCAGATCAACCCGGATCTGTTGCGCAAGGAAGACACCGCCGTCGATCTGGTCAAGCAGTTCGTCTCTTCCGGCAAGGTCGTTGCCGCGATCTGCCACGGTCCGTGGCTGCTGGTCGAGGCCAATGCCCTCAAGGGACGTGATGCCACGTCGTTCAGCTCGATCCGTACCGACCTGATCAATGCCGGCGCCAACTGGCAGGACAAGGAAGTCGTGACAGACGAGGGGATCATCACCTCGCGTTCGCCTGACGATCTGGATGCCTTCGTGGCCAAGATCGTCGAGGAAATCGGCGAAGGACGCCATCAGCGTCACGCCGCTTGAAGCCGCGAAGCTCATAATCCGGTTCAAGAGATCTGCCTAGCCCGGCAGAGGCCGCGCCTGCTCGAATGTCCCGTCGGGGTGGACAGACGGGTGGGCGCGGCATTTTTTATGGTCCACCATCAGTTGGTAGCCAATCTGCGACCCGCCGAAACGACACACCAAGCGTGCGGACGCGTGCTCCGACCCCTGCCCTTTCCAGCGGCCCCCTCAACCGCTAAGACTGCTGCCAGTCCATGCGAGGAACTTGGTCATGCCCGGATTTTCCGCCCGCCCGCCTGCAATTGCCAGCCTGCTGGTCGATGATGCCGTCGTGGGCGTCACGCGCTGGGATTTCGAACCGGGGGCCGCGACCGGCCACCATACCCACGGACTGCGCTATGTCGTCGTGCCGATGACCGACTGCAGCTTCCTGATCGAGGGCCCTGACGGGGAGAGCCGCGCCTTTTCCAGGGCGGGTGAGGTCTATCGCCGCGAGGCCGGCGTGTCGCACAACGTGGTCAATGGCGGAGAGCAGCCGATGAGTTTCATCGAGATCGAGTACAAGTAAGGATGACGATGCGTGACGCGGGGCCGTTTTTCCATGTCCGACCTGCCGGTTTTTGACCTGATGTTCGAGCCTGCCTATGGCGAAGCCGTGGCGGTTGCCGACGGCGTGTCGCGCATCACCGTCAACAATCCGAGCCCCTTTACCTTTCATGGCACGAATTCCTATCTTGTCGGCCGCGAAAGCCTGGTGGTGATCGATCCGGGGCCGGAGGACGAGGCGCATTTCCAGGCGCTGCTGCGGGAGATCGGCGGACGGCCGGTCAGCCATATCCTGGTCAGCCATACGCACCGGGATCATTCGCCGCTGTCGCGCCGGCTGCAGGCCGAGACCGGCGCCGTGATCGTCGCAGAAGGCCCGCACCGGGCCTCGCGGCCGCTGCACCAGGGCGAAAGCAATCCGTTTGCCGAAAGCTCCGACAGCGCATTCGTGCCGGATATCCGGCTTGCCGATGGTGACCGGGTCGAGGCCGACGGCTTCTCGCTGACAGCGCTGCATACCCCCGGCCACACCGCAAACCACCTGGCCTTTGCGCTGGATGGCACCGGCATCCTGTTTTCCGCCGATCACGTCATGGCCTGGGCCACGACCATCGTTGCCCCGCCGGATGGCGCCATGGGAGACTACATGGCCTCGCTGGAACGCTTGATGGGCCGCGACGACCGGATCTATCTGCCGGGCCATGGCGGACCTGTGACAGCACCCGATGCTTTCCTGCGCGGGCTTCGCACTCACAGGCGAATGCGCGAGCGTGCCGTGCTGGAGCGGATCAAGGCCGGCGATCGCAAGATCCCCGAGATGGTCAAGGCGATCTACCGCGACACCGACCCGCGCCTGCACGGCGCGGCCGCCTTGTCGGTCTATGCCCATATCGAAGATCTCATTGAGAAAGGTCTGGTCTCGACCGACGGGCCGCCGCGGCTGGATGGGGTGTATCTGGCCGCTTGAGGCGCGGCGGCGATGCCGTAGCGGTCCCACCTGTAGGTAGCGCTGCACCTTTGCGTCAGTATCGTCGAGCGGTCTGGCGCTTTGCCGACCGCAAGCCCCCTGCCCTCAGTCTCCGGCAATCCCCAGCAGTTCGGCATCCAGCGCATGCAGGTAGTCTTCGGCGAGTTCGGCGCTGATACCGAGGTCTGTCGGGCCGTAGCGGCTTTGCACGCGCACGTCGACGAGCGTCGTCTCGGCCTCCTCGCGCAGCCTGATCATCGCGTCGAAGGGCAGGCCGAGGAACAGGGTGCGGGTGGAGGCCTGCAGCCGGATGACGCCCGGTTCGACGGTCGGGTCGATCTCCGCCGGCTGTTCGAGCGGTCGCGGCAGCGGTATCGGCCCGACATCCGGTGGCGCGTCATCGTCGGCTTTCGCCGCGTTCTTGTCGGCGGCCTCGTCTTCGGCCGGAAATTCCGGCAGGGCGAATTCCGTTCCGCGCGTCGCCCCGATCCGCCAGCCGGTCTTGTCGGCAACGGTGACCACCGCCTCGTAGACGCGGTCGAGTGCGCCCTCGTAGCGCCGGCCGGTCAGTCCCGGATAGGCCTCGGCCTGCCCTGCACGCTGGGCAAGGGTGATCGGCGGACGCGGCAGCCATTTCTGGTTGGCCGCGACAGGCACGATGAAGACGGGTGGCGCCGCGGTGTCGCTGGTGACGTCGTAGAGCGTCGGCAACGTCAGGCCGCGCGCCAGGCCAAACCCGACAAAGGCAAGCGGCAGCGCTGCAAAGACCAGCGCCTTGCCGGCCGCAGCGCCCCCTTCGGCGCCGTTCTGCCAAAGCTGCATCAGGCCGATCACCGCGAGCGGCACGGCAATCAGCGCCGGGATGGCGGATACCAGGGCAAGCGCCACGAAATCGGGCGTGGCCAGCGGGCCGAAGCGATGGGCGGCCACCGTCAGCACGATCATCGACGCGGCAAACACCGCCAGCCGGAATGCCATCAGGGCCGAATTGGAAACCGGGCGGTCGTAGCGGATCGTCATCAAGGGTTCATCGGTCTTTCAAGCGGCACGGCAAGGCGGGAACGAAACCGGGGCCTGGCCAGAACCGGCCCCGCGGCAAGGGCACAGACCTGCCCCCGGATGCCCTTTGTTTAGCGTTCGGCGCTTTTTCCCGCAAGCAGGGTTAGGGCGGCGGCGCCTCGCCTTGCTGCGAGGTGCCCGACGGATCCCCGCCATCGTCCCCGGGCGGATCCTGCGGCATCGCCTCGTCAGGCATGCCGTCGTCCGGGGAAACGTCCTGCGGCAGGATGTCCTGCGGTATGACGTCTCCCGGCAGGCTGCCGTCCGGCGCCATGTCCATCGTGTTCTGTTCGACATCGCTGCCCAGTTGTGGCGGCGGAGGCGCAAACGGCACCGTCGGCACATAGAGGGACACCGTGACGACGATGGCGATCACCACCAGCCAGGATCCGACGATGCGGGCCGGGATCTTCAGCCAGGGACCGGCGAATTGACGCAGCACGAAGCCGGGTGCCGCGACCAGCCAGATCGAGGAAAACAGCGTGCCGGAGGCGAAATCGGCAATGCCGACGCCCATGTCGTCGAGGCCGATGAACAGCGACATGGCAAAGGAGACGAAGGCGCTGGCAAACAGGGCGGCGTGATCGCGGACCCGCCCCGGCAGCCAGAGCACGAGACCGGTGGAGACGACGGCGCCCGGCGCGATCAGGAAGAGGTAATTGCCGAGCGGACTTTCGCGCACCGCGGTGAAGATCAGGTCGAAAAACATCAGCATCGGCAGCATCACCACGACAAAGACCGCCACGATCAGCGCTGCCCGTCGCGTGGATGCCGCCATGCCGACGGCGACGCCAAGGCCGAGCATGGCAAGCACCAGGTCATAGACCGAAAACGGGAAAAGCCAGCCGAGTTCCAGGAAGCCGTAGTCATGCGGAATGGTCTGGGAGAGGCCGAGGATGACGAAGCCGAGCAGCAGGAAGCCGACGGCAAGCCGAAAGCCGCCGGTGGCTGCCTTTTCCCGCAGTGCCGGGGGCAGGCGTCCGGCAAGCCCGGACGGTGGCAGCGCCTGCTCGGGCGCCTTCTGCGCCTCCCGCTCCAGCCGTCGGCGTTCGGCGCGGCTCAGATGCGGTTTCGCCTCCCCGGGTGCCGTATCCGGCGTTCCCCTGCTGTAATCTCCCGATGTCATCTCGAAACCCGCCTACCCCTTTGCTGCCGCGATCGCCGCCTGGGCGGCGGCAAGGCGCGCGATCGGCACGCGGAACGGCGAACACGAGACATAGTCGAGACCGACGCTTTCGCAAAACCGGATCGAGCGCGGCTCGCCGCCATGCTCGCCGCAGATGCCGAGCTTCATGTCCGGCCGGGCCTGGCGCCCGCGCTCGGCCGCAAGCTTGATCAATTCGCCGACCCCATCGAAATCGAGCGACACGAAGGGATCGTGCTCGATGATGCCCTTGCGCTGATAGGTGGCGATGAAGCTCGATGCATCGTCGCGCGAAATTCCGAAGGTGGTCTGCGTCAGGTCATTGGTACCGAAGGAAAAAAATTCGGCGGTCTCGGCGATCACATGGGCGCGCAGGGCCGCGCGCGGCAATTCGATCATCGTGCCGACAAGATAGGAAAGCTCCATGCCGGCTTCCGCCATCACCTGGCGGGCGATCCGGTCGATCACGTCCTTGACGTAGTCGAGTTCGGATTTCAGGCCGACCAGCGGCACCATGATTTCCGGCACCACCGCCGCGCCCGTGTCGCGGGCGGCCGCCACCGCCGCCTCGAAGATGGCGCGGGCCTGCATTTCCGCGATCTCGGGGTAGCAGATGGCGATGCGGCAGCCGCGATTGCCGAGCATCGGATTGAACTCGTGCAGCGCATCGACCCGGCGACGCAGGAAGGGTTCTTCCATGCCCATGCGGGCGGCAACCTCGGCCACCTCCTCGTCGGTCTTCGGCAGGAACTCGTGCAACGGCGGATCGAGCATGCGGATCGTCACCGGCAGGCCGTGCATGATCGAGAACAGCTCGGTGAAGTCGGCCCGCTGCATCGGCAGCAGCTTGTCGAGTGCCGCGCGGCGACCCTGCTCGTCCTCTGCCAGGATCATTTCGCGCATCGCATGGATGCGGTCGCCCTCGAAGAACATGTGCTCGGTGCGGCAAAGGCCGATGCCCTCGGCACCGAAATCGCGGGCCGCCCGCGCATCGGCGACCGTATCGGCATTGGTCCTGACCGTCATGCGCCGCGCTTTGTCGGCCCAGACCATCAGCTGGGCAAAATCGCCGGACAGTTCCGGCTGGCGCATCGGGACATTGCCCTTCAGCACCCGTCCGGTGGAGCCGTCTATAGTGATGATGTCGCCCTTTTTCAGCGACACGCCGAGCCCGATCAGAAGCTGGTTGCGCTGGTCGACGCGCATGGTGCCGGCACCGGCAACGCAAGGGATTCCCATGCCGCGCGCCACCACCGCCGCATGGCTCGTCATGCCGCCGCGCGTCGTCAAGATGCCCTCGGCCGCATGCATGCCGTGGATATCTTCAGGGCTGGTCTCGACCCGGACCATGATCACCTTGCGCCCCTCGGCGTCGGCGGCCACGGCATCCTCGGCGGTAAACACGATTTCGCCGGAGGCCGCACCCGGCGACGCCGGCAGGCCTGAGCCGATCACCTGGCGGTCGACCCTCGGATCGATGGTCGGGTGCAAAAGCTGGTCGAGCGAGGCCGGATCGATGCGCGACACCGCCTCTTCCTCCGAGATCAACCCTTCGGCCACCATGTCGATGGCGACCTTCATCGCCGCCCTCGTGGTCCGCTTGCCCTCGCGGGTCTGCAGCATCCACAGCTTGCCGCGCTCGATGGTGAACTCGACATCCTGCATGTCGCGGTAATGGGCTTCGAGACGGTTGCAGATGGCTGCGAATTCGCCGTACAGCGACGGCATCAGCTTTTCCAGCGACGGCTTGTCGGAGCCGGAGGCGATGCGGCCGGCCTCGGTGATCGATTGCGGCGTGCGAATGCCGGCCACCACGTCCTCGCCCTGCGCATTGACGAGGAACTCGCCGTAGAGCGCGTTTTCGCCGGTCGAAGGGTTGCGGGTAAAGGCAACACCGGTGGCCGACGACGAGCCGAGATTGCCGAACACCATGGCCTGGACATTGACCGCCGTGCCCCAGTGGCCGGGGATCTGGTGCAGGTCGCGATAGGTGACGGCGCGCGGGTTCATCCAGCTGGAGAACACTCCGCCGATGGCGCCCCAGAGCTGGGTGAACGGGTCCTGCGGAAAGGTCTGGCCGAGTTCGTCCGAAATCAGCGTCTTGTAGAGGCCGACGACATGCTGCCATTCGACGGCGGACAATTCCGTGTCGAGGTCGCGGCCGAGCCGACCCTTTTCATGCTCGAGCAATTCCTCGAACACCTCGTGGTCAAGCCCCATGACCACGTCGCCATACATCTGGATGAAGCGGCGATAGCTGTCCCAGGCAAAGCGCGCATCGCCGGCGGTGTGGCCAAGCGCCTCGACGGTTTCATCGTTGAGGCCAAGATTGAGCACGGTGTCCATCATGCCGGGCATCGAGGCCCGGGCGCCCGAGCGGACCGAGAGCAGCAGCGGATGGGCGGTATCGCCAAAGTGGCGGCCCGTCTCGCCTTCCAGCGCATGCAAGGCGTCCATCACCTCTGCGCGGATCGTCTCTTCCAGGCAGCGGCCCTTGTCGTGAAAGCGCCGGCAGGCATCGGCAATCAGCGTGAAACCGGGCGGCACCGGCAGGCCGAGACTTGCCATTTCCGCCAGATTGGCACCCTTGCCCCCCAGAAGCTCATGGTCGACAGCCCGGCCTTCGGCTTTGCCGCCACCGAACGCATAGACCCACTTGGTCATTCCTCTTCTCCACCCTTTCCATGCCATTTACAGCAATCCCTGCGGCTTGAAAACGCTGTACGATCAGATTTTGCTGCATTGCATCATAAATGCGGCATCGGTTGGGTTGATAGCCCCTTCTCATGCCCCCGTGCGCGCATGGAGCTTCAGCCACTCAAGGAAGACCGCCGCATTGCGCGGCAGCCGGTCCTGCAGATGCTCATGCGGGCGTACATAGAAACCGTCCCTGAAGGTGAGAAAGCCGGCCGGTGCCAGTAGCGCACCGGAGGCCAGCTCTTCCTCGATCAGAAAGCGCGGGGCGATCGCCACGCCCATGCCGAGCCGCGCCGCCTCGAAGGCGAGATAGAAGTGCTCATAGGCGATCTCCTTTTCGGCCCGCAGGCGGATGCCGGACATCTTCTGCCAGTTGTCCCAGACGATCTCCGCCTCGCGCCTGTCGATGCGGGTGCCACAGGAGAGCATCTTGCCGTCGAAGGTGAAGCGATGGCCGGGCGCCACCACCGGGCCCATGTGCACGTCGCCGAGCGAGATCGCATAGGGATCGACCCGGCGCGGCGCCAGCAGCCGGTCCCAGGACATCACCAGGTCCGGTGGCGGATCGAGTTCGCGGCTGCCGCGCGGGCCGATCAGGCGGATCAAGACGTCGATATCGGGATGGTCCTTGTTGAACCGCGAAATCGTCGGGATGGCCCAGACCCGGGCGAAACTGGCACTGACCGCGATGGTCACGGGCCGCGCGGCATCCGATCCCGCCAGATGCCGGTAACCCTCGCGCAGATCGGCAAAGGCCTGCGCGACGGTCCGCCCGAATTTTCGCCCTTCCAGCGTCAGCACGATGCCTGTGCCGCGCTTTGAGAACAGCTCGACGCCGGCATGCGCCTGCAACTGGTGGATCTGCTTGGAGACGGCGCCGTGGGTGCGCCCGAGCCTTATGGCCGCGGCGGTCACCGATCCGGTCTCGACAACCGCCTCGAAGGCCAGCAGCGATGCAAGCGGCGGCAATCTATCCATGGCCGGTTTCCCCAGATGATCCGCAGATCTCTACAATGTTTCTTTTTCTCACATAGCAACGCAGCATTATTCAATTTTCCCGGGCACCGGCAAGAGGCATATTCACAGACAACGACAAGGAGAAGACAATGATGCTGGAACAGTCTCAAAACACCGGCCGGATCGTCACCCTCGACACCGGCGCCCTGCTTGCCCAGCTGGAGACGCGCCGCAACGACACGGCTGATGCCAGGGATGACAGGCGGCCGGCGCCTTTCTCCTTCGTGCTGCGCTGCTGGCTGGCGCGCCGGCGGGAACGCCGGGCGCTGCGGCGGGAGTTGCCGACCATGCCGGATTGCATGCTGAAGGATTTCGGCCTGACCTATGGCGCGGCGGAGGCAATCGCCAATACGCCGTTCTGGCGGGAGACGGCCGCAACGCCGGTGAGAACGCACAGGCGTTCAGCGAACCGGCGCTGACAGGACCTTTTTCTCCGCGGCGCTGGGGTCGCCGAGAAACACCTCGCCCAGCTTGATGTCCTCGACCACCATTGCGGCATGCTTGCCGTCGCCCGAATAGAGCACGACGATGCGGCTTGCGGCACAGCGCCCGGCCTCGCAGGCGTCGAAGCGTTCATGTCTTTCCTTGCCGAGATCGACCGGCACCGAGGCAAGCGCGACATAGCGGTCGCGGTAGAGCATGTTGCGGACCCAGGTCGGGATGCCCGCCCGCCCCCGGATCAGCTTTTCCAGCGAATCGTGATGCGGTTTCGACGTCGCCACCACCTGCGGCAGGAATCGCCCACCGAGGGTTGGCTCTGCGGCATGGACGGCAAGAGCCGCAAAGGTCAAGACAAGACCGAGGCCGAGCTGAAAAGAGGCTCTGCGCATCAGATTGATATACCCACCCCGGACATCCAAATCAGCAGCCTCGTCACCTCTATCTTCCGGTCCCGGCCTCGCCCCATTAGAGCAAGGCGTCGGCGAGATGCGCGTCCTAGAACCTGTCTTTCGATGATTCAGACCTGAGAACACAATGCTCAGAGCCCGAAAGCGGTTCGCCAATTGCGCCAGACATGCTTAGGTTAGCATCAACGGCTGGCGCTTTGAAAGCCCAGGCCCTCGGCTCAGGGAGCGCGACGATGATCGAACGGCCCAAGGTTTTCGGTGCGGACTACAGTGTCTATGTGCGAATTGTCCGGCTGTGCCTGATCGAGAAGGGAATCGATTACGACCTTTTGCCGGTCGATGTCTTCGCGGAAACGGGCCCGCCATCGGACTACCTCCCGAGACATCCGTTCGGCCGGATTCCCGCCTTTGAGCATGACGGGTTTCTCCTGTTCGAGACCAGCGCGATAGCCCGCTATATCGACGAGGGTTTCCCCGGGCCGCCGCTCCAGCCATCGAACGCCCGGCAGCGCGCGCGGTGCAACCAGATGATCAGCATTGCCGACCACTACGCCTATCCCCACCTCGTATGGGGTCTCTATGTGGAAAGGCTCTCCAAGCCGGCGCGGGGCACGCCAGCAAACGAAGAGGCGATCTCGTCCATGCTCCCGAAGGCCCGCACGTGCCTGGCTGCCATGTCCGACATCATGGGGGACGCTGCGTGGCTCGCGGGCGACACCATCACGCTTGCGGACCTCTATGCCGCCCCGATGTTTGATTACGCTCTGATGACCGCCGAAGGCCGGGCGCTGATCGAACGGCACCACAATCTTTCGGCATGGTGGACGCGGGTGAAGGCGCGCCCCTCGATGGCCGCGACGACGCCGACCAGCCGCTAGCTGCAATCAGGCCGTCTCGCGCTCGCGGATCTGCTCGGCGGTCTCCAGGTCGACGGAGACGAGCTGGGAGACGCCCTGCTCGGCCATGGTGACGCCGAACAGGCGGTTCATCCGCGCCATGGTGATCGGGTTGTGGGTGATGATCAGGAAGCGGGTTTCGGTCGACGACGCCATCTCTTCCATCAGGTTGCAATAGCGTTCGACATTATGGTCGTCGAGCGGGGCATCGACCTCGTCGAGCACGCAGATTGGCGCCGGATTGGTGAGGAACACCGCAAAGATCAGCGCCATGGCCGTCAGTGCCTGCTCGCCGCCGGAAAGAAGCGTCATGGTCTGCGGCTTCTTGCCCGGCGGGCGGGCGAGAATTTCGAGGCCCGCCTCCAGCGGATCGTCGCTTTCGATCAGCTGCAGTTCGGCCGTGCCGCCATTGAAAAGATGGGTGAAGAGCCGCTGGAACTGGGCATTGACCACGTCGAAGGCTGCCAGCAGCCGCTCGCGCCCTTCCTTGTTAAGGCTCTGGATGGCGCCGCGCAGCTTGCGGATGGCGTCGATCACGTCGTCGCGTTCCTTGATCAGGGCGGCCAGTTTTTCCGACAGCTCCTGTTGTTCCTCGTCCGCCCGCAGGTTGACCGCGCCGAGCCGTTCGCGCTCCATCCTGAGACGATCCAGATCGCGCTCGACTTCGCGCAGATCCGGGATCTCGTCGGGGCTCTTCAGGCCCGTCAACTGGAAGGCGCCGGCCGGCTGGACGCTGAGTGCTTCGGAAATCCGCGCCTCGCCCTCGCGGCGGCGCTCGCGGATCGAGACCAGCCGCTCCTCCGCACGGCCGCGCCGTTCGCGGGCCTCGGCCAGCGTCGACAGAGCCTGGGCCGCCAGCTGGTCGGCCTCGCGTTGTTTCGTCTCGGCCTCGACCAGACGGTCGGCGGCCGCCTTGCGCGCGCCATCCGCCTTTTGCAATTCGTCGAGCAGCGCACGGCGCTTGTCGTCGAATTCCTCCGGCGCCAGATCGAGACCTTCCATCTCCTCGCGCGCATCCTGCTCGCGCTCGCGCAAGGTGGCGATATGATCGTCGGCAGAGGCCGCGCGTTCCTGCCAGGTGACGCGCTCCTGGGCAATCGCCAGGATGCGCCGGCGCCGCTGCTCGTTTTCGCGATTCAGGCTTTCATGCACGGCACGGGCTTCGGCAAGCACCGCACGGCCTGTCGCGACCGCCGTCTGCTGTTCGGCGAGCCGGCGGTCGAGATCGGAAACGTCGGGCGCGTCTTCCAGCGCGATCCGGGCATCCTCGGCCTGCGCATCGACCTCCTCGACCTGCGCCGTGAGGCTGTTCAGCGCCTCCTCGATCACCGCGCGGCGGCGGATCAGGTCACCGGAGGCGCGCTCGGCCAGTGCCAGCGCTTCGCGTGCCTCGCTCAACTGCCGGGCGGCCAGGCGCTGGCGTTCGCGCTGCTCGGCCAGGCCGCGATCGGCGGCCTCGATCGCCTCCTGTGCGCCCACCAGCCGTTCATTCGCCTCGTCTAGCTGTTCCTGCGCCTCGGCCGTCTCGTCTTCCAGTTCGGCCAGCCGGTTCTTCTGCGACAGACGCAGGGCTGCCGCGCTCGGCGCCTCGGCGCTGCGCACATGGCCGTCCCAGCGATAGACGGCGCCGTCGCGGGTCACCAGCCGCTGGCCGGGGGCGAGCGCCGGCATCATCTGCTCGGCATCGGCGGTCTCGACCACGCCGATCTGGCGCAGGGTGCGGGCAAGCGCCTTCGGCGCCCGTACGTGATCGGCAAGAGCTACGGCGCCCGGTGGCAGGGCCGGATCGCCGGCACCATCGCCGACATAGCGCCAATGGGCCGGCGCCTCCTCGTCCACGGGCGAGTCGATATCGTCGCCGAGCGCGGCACCCAGCGCCATCTCGTAGCCGCGGTCGACATCGAGCGCATCGGCGACCGGCGGGAAATCGCCGGAGGCCGCTGAATTGGCGAGCATGCGCGCGATCGTGCGCGCCTCGGTCTCCAGCGCATTCAGCCGCGACTTTGCCATTTCCACCGGCTGGCGGGCATCGGCCTCGGCGCGGCGGGCGCCGGTTATCCGGTCTTCCGCCTCGGATATGCGGCTCTCGCCTTCCTCGACCAGCGCTTCGGCGCTTTCGACCAGTTCCTGCTTTTCCGCCGGATCCGGCAGGTCTGCGATCTTTTCGGCGATGGCCTCCAGCTCCGATCTGGCATCATCCGACTGGCGCTCCAGCCGCATGCGTCGCTCGGCAAGATCGCGGATCGCCCGCTCCAGCTGGTTGCGGCCGGCCGAGGCTTCGGCGCGTTCGGCGGTGAGCGTGGCAAAGACGCGCTCGGCTTCGGCAAGTTCGGCATTGGCCGTCTCGAAGGCGGCGCGGGTCTCGTCGGCCTGATGACCGGCATCTGCGAGATATGCCTCGATCTCCGCCTGCTCGGCCGCCAGCCGTTCGAGCACCTGGGCATTGTCGGCGACAAGGCGCTGTTCGCGGCGGATGTCCTCGTCGAGCTGCGCCAGCCGCCGGACCAGTTCCTCGCGGCGGCGCATCAGGCGCGAGGCCTCCTCGTCGAGCTGGGTGCGGGCGATCTGCAGCCGCTGCAGGGTGGCGGCAGCGGCGGCCTCGGCCTCGCGCAGTTCCGGCATTTTCAGGCTGGCGATGCCTTGCGCCTTCGCCGCCTCCATCTGCGCTTGGGCCTTTTCCGCAACGATCGAGGTCGCCTGGTTGAGCTCGCTCTCGGCCTCCCCTTCGGCCTGCTTGGCCTGCACCCAGCGGACATAAAGCAGCGTCGCCTCGCGGGCACGGATATCGGCTGACAGCGCCTTGAAGCGGTTGGCCTGGCGGGCCTGGCGCTTCAGACTCTCGATCTGGGTTTCCAGCTGGGCGGTGATGTCTTCCAGCCGCTCCAGATTGGTCTCGGCGGCACGCAGGCGAAGCTCGGCCTCGTGGCGGCGCGAATGCAGGCCGGAAATGCCGGCCGCCTCTTCCAGCAGCTGGCGGCGGGCCTGGGGTTTCGCCTGGATCAGTTCGCCGATCCGCCCCTGCCCGACCATGGACGGCGAGCGCGCGCCGGTGGAGGCGTCGGCAAACAGCAGCTGCACATCCTTGGCGCGCGCCTCCTTGCCGTTGATCCGGTAGACCGAGCCCTGTTCGCGCTCGATCCGGCGCGTCACCTGTATCTCGTCGGCATCGTTGAAGGCGGCCGGCGCGGTGCGGTCGGAATTGTCGAGGAACAGGCCGACTTCGGCCGAATTGCGCGCCGGGCGGTGGCCGGAACCGGAAAAGATCACGTCGTCCATGCCCGACGCGCGCATGTTCTTGTAGGAATTCTCCCCCATCACCCAGCGCAAGGCCTCGACCAGGTTCGACTTGCCGCAGCCGTTCGGCCCGACAACGCCGGTCAGCCCGCGCTCGATGATGAATTCGGAAGGTTCGACGAAGGTCTTGAAGCCCAGCAGGCGAAGTTTGGTGAACTTCATGGCCGAGCTCCGGGGACGCTCAGAACCGGAGCTCTGATCCGCCAGGTTGGCGCCTCGCGTCCCCGCACATCCGGCTCTGCCGATCCCGCACCCGGTCCCCAAAACGAAAAAACGGGCGAACGGGTTTCCCCGCCGCCCGTCGATCTGAAGAGGCGCCGATTAAAGAAGGCTGTCGATGAGGGCCGACATTTCGTCGACCGACATATCCCCGGCATAGGCCTTGCCATCAATCATGAAGGTCGGCGTCGCGTTGACACCGAATTCCTTCGCCGCACGATCCCTGATGGCCGTCACCTGACCGGCAAGTTCCTGGTTCGTCAAGCAGGCGTTGAAGCTCTCCTGTGTAAAACCGGCGATTTTCGACTGCTGCAGCATGGCGCCCTTGACATCGCCGTCTGCGGGAGCGGCCCAGGCGCGCTGCTGCTTGAACATCATCGAGATGAAGGCGAGAGCCTCGTTGTTGGGTGCGCAACGGGCCAGCATGAAGGCGGCGGTTGCGGCCGGATCGAAGGGGAATTCGCGGGTGATGAAGTAGACCTTGCCGGTGTCGATATACTTGGTCTTGATTTCCGGCAGCGTCGTCGTCTCGAAATGGGCGCAGTGCGGGCAGGTCATCGACATGTATTCGACGATCTTCACCGGCGCCTTCTCGTCGCCCATCGCCATTTCCGGCAACGGCCCCGGCTTCATCACTTCAGCCATGTCGACATCGTGATCCGGCTTCGGGATCTCTGCGGCAAAGGCCGGGACGGAGAGGCAGGACGCGCCGACGCCAACGGCAAAGCCGCCGAGAAGGGCGCGTCTGGTGGAAGTCATCTGAAATTCGGCCATGGGTCGCTCGCAAAGAGTTTCATCTGTCATGCCTCTCGTTATAGCGGCCAAGGGCCGGAAACAAGGCAATGTGTCGTCAATTAAGTCAAACAAACGTGACAAGCCAAGGGTTTGAAGATGAATTCTTCGTCATCTTCGTGTCCGCCGCACCTACCGCTTGGCTCCGAGCACGCCGCGCCCGAGCCTGCGGATCGCGTCCTTCAGCTTGTCGCTTTCGATATCCTCGACCATGGCTTCCAGCCGCCGCGACTTGACCGCATCCAGCGGTTTGAGCTTGCGCCGGTTGCTGAGCGGCAGCACCGGTTTCTGCACGATGCGGATCTGCACCACCGCCGGGTAGCCGAAAAAGGAGTTGATCCGGCCGATCAGTTCGCCCTGGGCATGGGAGAGAAACAGCGCCCGCCCGCCCTCGCAGGCAATGGTCAGCACGCCCGGCCGATGGCCACCATCCTCGCCGATATCGCGCAGCCGCGGCCAGGCGATCTTTTCCGGGCGCGTGCAATCGGCAAAGCTGTCGCCGACGATCTCGTTCCACGAGCCGAGCAGCGCGGTCGAGATGCCGGCGCGCCTTGCCAGCACCGGATCGACGATCCCATTGGCGAGTTCGGCGAGCTGCTTTGCGCCTCGTCTCGGCTCTTTCATGCGGGCAAAAACCTGTCCTTTGCCGGCAATGCCTTGATCGGGCCGGCTGATTTGGCCAGATAGTCATAGCAAATCTCAAAGGCACGGCAAATGATGAACGAACGGGTCTCCAGAACATCGACAGCCAGACCCGACGCGGGTGCGCTGCTTGCCTGGTACGACCGCCATCACCGCGACCTGCCCTGGCGCGTCTCGCCGCCGATGGCGAAACAGGGCGTGCTGCCCGACCCCTATCATATCTGGCTTTCGGAGGTGATGCTGCAACAGACCACCGTGCAGGCGGTGAAGGCCTATTTCGACAAATTCGTCCGCCGCTGGCCAACGGTCAACGATCTTGCCGCAGCCCCGGTCGAGGACGTGATGGCCGCCTGGGCCGGGCTCGGCTACTATGCCCGGGCCCGCAACCTGAAGAAATGCGCCGATGCGGTCGCCAGCGACCATGGCGGTATCTTCCCCGACACGGAAGACGGCCTTCGGGCGCTGCCGGGCGTCGGCGACTACACCTCCGCCGCCATCGCCGCGATCGCCTTCAACCGCCCCTCGGCGGTGATGGACGCCAATGTCGAGCGGGTGATATCGAGGCTCTACGCGATCGACGCGCCGCTGCCCGGTGCCAAGCCGCAGATGAAGGCACGGGTCGCGGAGATGACACCCGCCGACCGGCCCGGCGACTTCGCCCAGGCGATGATGGATCTCGGCGCCACCACCTGCACGCCGAAACGGCCGAGCTGCGTGCTCTGTCCCTTCCGCGAAGCCTGCGTTGCGCTTTTAGCCGACGATCCCGAGCGCTTCCCGGTCAAGGCGCCGAAGAAGGCAAAGCCGGTACGCCAGGGCGCCGTCTTCGTCGCGGTAAGTTCCAAAGGGCGGATGCTGCTGCGCCGCCGACCGGACAAGGGCCTGCTCGGCGGCATGACGGAAGTGCCGACGACCGACTGGACCGCGCGTATCGACGGCGCATCCGGCAGCGACGCCGCCCCCTTTGCCGCCGACTGGCAGCCAAAGGGCACGGTCATCCATGTGTTCACCCATTTCGAGCTTCGGCTTTCGGTCTATCTCGCCGTCGACATCGCGGAGACAGACGACCGCGGCTGGTGGGCGCCGCTCGAGACCTTGGCCGACCAGGCGCTTCCAACCGTCATGAAAAAGGCAATCGAAGCTGCTATTCCCCACGTTTTTCGAGTACCAAAAGGATAATGCATGAAACCCGACATCCAGCACATCGTCTTCGACATCGGCAAGGTGCTCATCCATTACGACCCCAACCTGCCGTTCCAGCGGGTCATCCCGGACGCTGCGGAACGCCAGTGGTTCTTCGACAATGTCTGCACCCATGAATGGAATCTGGAACAGGATCGCGGACGGCGCTGGGACGAGGCGGAAGCCGTGCTGATCGCCGACTATCCGGACCGCGAGCATCAGATCCGCGCCTTTCGCAAATACTGGCCGGAAATGGTCTCGCATGCCTATGAGGACAGCGTCGCGATCATGCTTGCGCTGATCGAGGCGGGCCGCGACGTGACACTGCTAACCAATTTCGCCTCCGACACCTTTCGCGAGGCGCAGGAAATCTATCCGTTCCTCAAGATTCCCCGCGGCGTCACCGTCTCCGGAGACATCGCGCTGATCAAGCCCGATCTGGCGATCTACGAGACCCATGCCGGCAGCTTCGGCCTCGACCCGGCGAAAAGCCTTTTCATCGATGATTCGGCTGCCAATGTGGACGGCGCGAGAGCCGCCGGCTGGCAGTCGGTACAGTTTGTCGATGCGCAGACGCTGAAGCGCGATCTGGCCGGATACGGCATCGCGGCGTGACGAGGCACCGCCCGGCTCATCCCGGCACGACGAACTCAGTCCTTCCCGGGGACCAGGCCCCGGCACCCGGCAGCAGCGCAATCATCCGATGCAAATGGCTGTCGTTCCTCCCGGCGATACTTGCGCGGCGGAAGGCGGGGGCAGGATTCTCCGTCGTTCCGTCTGCGCCGTCATTATCTTGCACTAGCAATCTTAAGTTGTTCTGCTATAAATATCATATCTGATGCGGGGAAACGTTGCCGCATCTAAGATGCTGCGCGGCGTGGTGCGCCATCCGCCTTCGGCCGCTCTGCATCCGAAGACCACTTTCATAACCATTCTTACGATTGCGTTCTCTCGATTGCGTATCTCAATGTCATTCGCTTGAGGCCCTGCTGTGCGCGCGTGCTGTAGCCCGGAGTCCCTATCGTCGGCCGCCGGCCGTCCGGCAGCCCGCTTGTCTGGAGGCTGGAATGAATAGCGTCTGTCGGCATCTCTCTTACCTCGTCATCGCGGTCCTTACGGGTCTCGCCTTTTCACCGGGCGATGCGCATGCCCAGGCCAGTCCGGCGCCGGCACTGCGGATCGATCCGGCCAGGCGAGCGGTCGACCAGACCGATCCGATCGCGTTTGCCGCCTATGGCAAACTGTTCGACGCCAGGGGTAAGCAGATCGAGGTGACGCCGGAATTCATGCGCCGGGCGCTCGACTTCTATATCGAGCGGTTCTCCGTCTCGGCAGCACGTAGCGCCCGCGCCGCGCTGGACGACCGTCGCGGCAAGATTGCAGAGGCCTTCGGAGATGACGACATGGTCCAGAAGTTCCTGCTTCTGGAATTCCTGTCGAACAGCCTTACTGGCCCCGAGCAGGCGCGGCTCGAGGTTCGCAGCCATGTCCTGCGCCGCCAGTGGTACGAGGGCCTATTCGGCATCGAGCGGTATCGCAAGGAGGTCGACGCCCGCACGAACCTGCCGTTCACGGTCAAGGACGCGGCCGAGCGTCTCGGCATGTTGACCAAGGCCACCACCGCATCCGGGCGCGAATACCTCGCTGAATGCCGCAAGGCCGAGGTGCCGATCCCGCCCGATTGGGGATCGTCGCAGTGGAAGCATGTCGGCGACCTGACCACCAATTTTCTCGGATTGGGCAATCCGGCCGAGGTCTGGCGCTGGGACAGCGCCTCACCGAAGGGACTGTGCGTCGCCTTGCCGAGGGTTAGCGGATCGAATATCTCCGCGCTCGGCATTATCTGTCTTGGTACCCAGAGTAGCAATGCATGTTTCTTCGATGCGGCAAACGTGCCGGTCGGCGACAAGAAGCCGATCAGCGACTTTCTCGGCGGTGCCGACCTGTTCAACGGCGTGTGCACGGACTGCCATGCCGGCGAAAACCCCTATGTCGTGCATCCCGGAGGACCGCTCGACATGCGTCCGGACAATCATGCCGTGAATTTCTATACTCCGCTGATCAAGCCCTCCTGGCCGCAAAATCCCGGGCCGTTTTCGTTGCTCGGAATGGTGCCGATCAACCCGCTGCCGCCGGTCAGCGACAGCAGCTGCCTGACCTGCCACAGCCAAGGCGATGCGGGACGCTTTCCCGACATTCTCGCCCTCAATGCCTGGGCGGGCGGCGAATCGAGCTATTGCAGGACGATCCTCAAATCGGCGATCGGCAACACCATGCCCGGCCCAGGCAGTTCCTACGACAAGCACGTGCAGGCAATCTTCGCCTTTTGCGGCCAACAGACCCCGCAACAGGGTGACGTGCCGGTGCCCGATACCAAGGATAACCCGGACGTCGTATCCCCGCCGCTGGTGCTCGGGCCGCTCTATGCCTGCGTGGACATGGTTGAGGTGGCCGGGGGCATTTACGGCGCCAAGCTCACCGTGTCGGTCAACGGCAATCCCCAGCCGGCCGTCACGGTGACGACCCCGAGCAAGACAATGGTCAAGGTTGCCACGCTTATTGCAGGCGACCAGGTGACGGCCGTGCAGGACAAGGACGGCGTAGTCTCCGATCCCTCCTTCCCGCCTGTCGACGTCATCGACCACACCGTTGCATACCCTTCCGGGCTTCCGACACCCGTCATCGATCCGACCAAGATCCACGAATGCGGCCACGTGATCGCCGTGCGCCACGTGCGCGGCGCCCAGGTGACCGTGTTCACCAATGGCGGCTCACCGGCCACCTATTCGTCGGGTGGCGACTGGAGCAATCTGCCGCCGGCCATCCGCCCGTTCGTGCTCGGCGACAAATACACCGCCCAGCAGGCGCTGTGCACGGACACGAGCGGAACATCTGGGCCCGAGACGGCCGTGTCCGAGCCCTCGCCGCTGCCCGTGCCAAAGATGGAGCAGCCGATCGCCGGGCAGCCGATCGTCCATGTCTCGAACCTTGCCGAGGGCGCCCTGACCACGGTCGACGAGAACTCCGCCGGCACGGTCAACACGTTCTCCACGGCGGTCACCTGGAATCCGGAGGTTGATGTTGCCAGTGTCCTTGGCCGCCCCATTCTGCCTGGCGACAAATTCGTCATCGTCTCCAAGCTCTGCGACGCAACCAAGGTGGAGATCCCGCCGGCCCGCGGATGCGAGAGGCTCGACCCGCCGGCGATCGCAACGCCGCTGGTCGGACAGAACTTCGTGACGGTGACCTCGGCGGCAGCCGGTGCGCGCATCCTCGTCTACGATGCCGCCCTCACCGAGATTGGCGACGGCTCGGGAATGGTGGTCGGGCTGACACGACCGATCAAGGTCGGCGACGTGCTGACGGTTATTCAGCGACTGGAAAAATGCACCAGCAGCAAGGCCTATCAAACCGGCGTGGTCTGCGCCTCCACCAAGAGCTGCGGCTGAGGGCAGCGGCAGAGAATGGATTGCAAGCGGGCTTGGCGTCCTGCGCCGAGCACGGCTCACTTCCAGCACCCGTCTGCCCTGTGCATTGAAGACCGCAAACCTTTGCCGATCGCGAAAACGCTGCCACTATCACCCGACACGTCCATCTGGGGGACTTCCGCGGCGCGGGCGGCGACATCCGACGACAACAGACATCTTTGAGAAGGGCAAAACATGCACGACGAAAAAGTCTATCTGAGCGGTTATATCGACCTGCCGGAAGAGCGCCTTGAAGAATTGTCGGCGGCGCTGGCCGAGCATGTCCGGCTGACACAGGCAGAGCCCGGCTGCATCAAGTTCGCGGCAAGGCCGAGCGACAGCATGCCTGGACGTTTCATGATCTCGGAGGTGTTTGAAAGCGAATCGGCGCTCGCGGCCCATAACCTTCGCATGCAGCAGGCCGATTGGCCGAAGATCTCCAAGGGCGTGCCGCGCGACATCACGCGGAAGGACCACGAGGCCTGACGCGCTAATTGGATTCGGTTCGGTTTTTTTGAAGACATGCAAAAGATGGACTGGCGCGGGAGAGAATGGCGGTCCCCGACCCGCGCCAGTTCGTTCGTCAAGACGAACGAAAGATGTGTCTTTCGACAACTGTTCTTTTTTGTGACATGCGCGAGTTTGGAAGTGTCGCGAGTGTCCCCTTGTTCTCGCTGTTTAGCGGCTCGGCTAGCCCCCGCTCGCCGGTGAAAAGAGGGATAAAAACTTCTGCTTGCCCGAAGCTGACCGTTTGAAAATGCTAAAACAATGACGCCCGGATCGTGGCCGATCCGGGCGTCATGCAGCTCCTGCCGGGACTGAAGGTACTTAACCGGCAGGAGTATGCGAAGGCAGGCTGGTGGCGGAGGTCAGTCCAGCCTTGCCATGGTATTGCGGACCACCGTCCGCAGCTCGTCGATGGGGCGCAGGGACGTCCCGTCGTCGAAATGCCAGAAGGTCCAGCCATTGCAGGCATCCAGACCCTGAACCTTTGCCCCGAGGCGATGAATCGAGCCCGCCTCGCCGTTGGCCGTCAGCGTGCCGTCGGCCCGCACGATGGCGCTGTGGCGGCGCTTGGCATCGCTCAGCACCTGGCCGGGCTTGATCATGCCGTTCTCGACCAGAACATTGAAGGCGACGCGCGGTTCGGACTTCTTGCCGGTCATGACCGTCAGTTCCGTCTTACCGAGCGGCTCGACCGCGGCAATCCGCGCGGCAGCCGCATCGATATAGTCCTGCTCCCGCTCGATGCCGACGAAATGGCGGCCGAGACGCTTGGCGACCGCGCCAGTCGTCCCCGAACCGAAGAACGGATCGAGCACCACGTCGCCCGGCTTGGTTGACGACATCAGGATGCGGGCGAGCAGGGCCTCCGGCTTCTGGGTCGGGTGGACCTTCTTGCCGTCGTCGCCCTTCAGCCGCTCGCCGCCCGAGCAGATCGGAAACAGCCAGTCCGAGCGCATCTGCACGTCGTCATTGGCCGCCTTCATCGCATCATAGTTGAAAGTGTAACCCTTGGCTTTCGGATCGGGGCTGGCCCAGATCATCGTCTCATGGGCGTTCTGGAACCGCCGGCCCTTGAAATTCGGCATCGGATTGGTCTTGCGCCAGACGATGTCGTTGAGGATCCAGAAATTGAGATCCTGCAGGGTCGCGCCGACGCGGAAGATGTTGTGGTAGGAGCCGATGACCCAGATCGTGCCGGTCGGCTTCAGCACCCGGCGGCAGGCCAAGAGCCAGGCGCGGGTGAAGGCATCGTAGAGCTCGAAGGAGGCGAACTGGTCCCAGGCATCGTCGACCGCGTCGACCTTGGACTGGTCGGGACGGTGCAGCGTGCCGCCGAGCTGCAGGTTATAGGGCGGATCGGCAAAGATCATGTCGACGGAATTGTCCGGCAGGGCCTCGAGGGCCGCGACGCAATCGCCCTTGATGATCGTGTCGATGACCGAAACCGGGGCGGAGGAACGGCGAAGTTCGGCGAGCGGAAAAACGGTTGGCATCTGATACTCACTGTTACACGGACGCTGTACTTAGTGTCTGTTATGGTTACCGAACTTGGTTACCAAACCCTGAAGGATCACCGGCGCCCGACAAAAAATAATCGGCGGGTCAAGGGCCGGCATGGGCCGGGCAGGCAGGGACCGGCAACGGCGAGGCGCAGAGGACCGGGAGACGCGGTTCATTTGCGGCTTTCGTCGAACGCCGTTTGCCCATAGGGTCGGCTGTCGAGCGAGGCCGTCTGGATGACGACACCCAAGGAGGAGCGTGGATGACATCGATCAGCGTGATGACAGGGGCAGCCGTCGTGCTTCTCATGGGAGGCTATGGCACGGCGCTTGCCGCCGGCTCCGACTGCGACGACACGTCCAACCGTGTCCACATGACCCTTCGGACCACGCAAAAGCCGACCGAATTCGAGATCACCTCCGGACCGACGCCCTGTGCGGAATCCTCCGCCGCTTCCCATGCCGCCGGCACGCCCGCCGCACCGACATCGCCCGACGGCAAGGGGACGCCGGTGAACCGTCCCGGCCAGTCCTGGGGCGGCAAGCTGCGCAAGGGCCCCGGCATGCAGTTCGCCCAGGTGGGCAGCCTTGGCGAAGGCGCACCGCTGACGATCGTCAGCAATGCCGGCATACGCTTCAACGAATACGACTGGTTCGAGGTCAGGCTGCCATCCGGCAAGACCGCCTTTCAGTGGGGCGGCATCCTGTGCAGCGTCGAAGGCGAACTGCCGGGGGTGTTCGGGGTCTGCCCGAGCCGATGACCTCCGGCGCACCTCGCCTCATCCGTGGGTGCGGCGACTGTCATCCGGTGCCTCGTCGCGCTGATCGAGACCGTAGTCGCGGATGACCGCTGCGACGCGCAGGCGGTAGCCGGCAAAGACGCCCCCTCGCCCGGCCGACTGCGCGGCCCGATGGGCTTTCGTATTGCGCCAGGCGCGGACGGCCTCCTCGTCGCGGAAGAAGGACAGCGACAGCATCTTTTGCGGATCGGTAAGGCTCTGGAACCGCTCGACGCCGACGAAACCTTCGATCCGCTCCAGCTCGCCGCGCAGGCTGGCGGCAATGTCGAGATAGGCGTCGTGTCTGCCTTCCGCCGGCCAGACCTCGAAGATCACCGCGATCACGGCTTTACCAGCCCTGCATGCGGCATGGACATGCATTTGAGGAACAGCCGCTCCTCCTTCAGAATGAATTTTTCGCGCCGGGCGAATTCGTAGTTTTCGCGTCCCAGCGGATCGGCCGCCAGCCGCGCGCGATACTGCTCGTAGGCCGACAGGCTGTCGACATGGTAGATGCCGTAGGCCGTCGTCGCCGATCCTTCATGCGGGCCGAAATAGCCGACGAGGTCGGCGCCCGCCCGCGGGATCGCCTGCCCCCAGTTGCGGGCATATTCGGCGAACGCGTCGCGGGCGAAGGGATCGATCTGGTAGCGGATGACACAGGTAATCATGGGGGCAACTCCGTTTGCAATGCGGCCATTCTGCCATGCCGGACAGGCGCAATGCTTCGGCCGGGACCGAACTATCGCTTTCGGCAACCTGGCATGCGTCAATTCGGCACGGGCCGCACGGCCGGAAGTCCCTGACGCCGCCTTTGCGACAGCGTATGGAGACGACCGTTCCGCCGTCACATCTACCAAAAGCCCAAATCCATGATCGTTCGCGACCGCCCCGGTCTTCTCAGACTGTTCTTCATCCTGCGCGGCTCCATCGTGCCGATGATCTATCCGCAGGTGCTCGTCGTCTTTGGCGTGTCGCTTGCCATCGTGCTGCTGCACCGCGCCTATCCGAGCGACATTCCCTCGCTGATCAATGCGCCGTTCGCGCTGCTTGGGCTGGCCCTGTCGATCTTTCTCGGGTTCCGCAACAATGCCTGCTACGATCGCTGGTGGGAAGCGCGCAAGATCTGGGGCCTGCAGGTCATCGCGGTGCGCAATTTTGCCCGCCAGACGCTGCTGCTGGCCGACAACGAGATCAACAGTGCCGCCCGCCGCGACATGCTCGAACTGACGATCGCCTTCAGCCACATGATGGTCAGCCATCTTCGGCCCGGCCACCCGCTCGACAAGGCTCTGCGCTGGATGCCGGCGGGACTGGCCGAGAAGATCGCCGCCAGCCGCAACCCACCGGACCTGATCCTGCGCGAGATCGAAATGCGGCTGGTGGCCCTGCTGCGCAAGGGCCGGATCAGCGACCTCCAGTTCCGCCTGCTGGACGAAACCGTCGGCGGCATGCAGGTCGCGCTCGGCTCCTGCGAGCGCATCCGCCACACGCCGGTGCCGTTCGGCTACACCCTGCTGCTACACCGCACGGCGCATCTCTTCTGCTTTTTCCTGCCCTTCGGCTTTGCCGATGCGCTCGGCTGGGCGACGCCGTTTGCCTCGGCGCTCGTCGCCTACACCTTCTTCGGCCTCGACGCCCTGGGCGACCAGCTGGAGGAGCCCTTCGGCACGTCGCCCAACGGCCTGCCGATCGCGACGATCGCCGACGTCATCGAGATCAATCTGCGCGAGGCCCTCGGCGACAAGGATCTGCCGCCGATGCCGGCGGCGGTCGATCATATCCTGCTGTAAAAACACGGAAGGCAGAGGCGGCGCGATGCCGTCTGCCTGCCGGGATCGACGGATTTGCCGCCTTGCGACTTTTGCTGTAGGTGGACGCGACACCATCCATCACGACGGAATATCCCATGAGCGGCTTTGAACTGACCATTTTCGATTGCGACGGCGTGCTCGTCGACAGCGAGATCATCGCGGCGCGCGTGGAATCGAAGCTGCTGACCGAGGCCGGCTATCCGATCTCGGTCGAGGAAATGGGCGAGCGCTTTGCCGGCATGACCTGGAAGAACATTCTCCTGGCGATCGAGAAGGAAATCGACATTCCGCTGTCGGCAAGCCTGATCGACAAGTCGGAAGCCCTGCTCGACCAGCGGCTGGCGCGCGACGTGAAGAGCATCGAAGGCGTCGCCTTCGCCCTCTCGCGCATCCCCGGGCCGCGCTGCATCTGCTCGAATTCCTCCCTGTCGCGGCTCGACATGATGCTGACCAAGGTCGGCCTGAAGGAGGCCTTCGCGCCGCATATCTATTCCGCCAAGGATCTGGGCGCGGACCGGGTGAAGCCCAAGCCGGACATCTTTCTGCACGGCGCCGAGCAGTTCAACGTCAAGCCGGCCGATGCGGTCGTGATCGAAGACAGCGTGCACGGCGTGCATGCCGCACGCGCCGCCGGCTGCCGGGTGATCGGCTTTACCGGCGGATCGCACACCTATCCGTCGCATGCCGACCGGCTGACCGATGCCGGCGCGGAAACCGTGATTGCGCGGATGAGCGATCTGCCCGGCGTGATCTCGGCGCTTGCGGAATGGAACGGCGTGCTCTGAGGCGCCGCTATCCGGCCGTCAGCCGGCCCATGCGTGGCCCGCAACGGGCCACGCCGCTGAACGATCGGGCTTTGGAGCCGATCAGCGCTTCTTTGTCTTGGCGCCGTCGTCGAAGCCGACATACACCTTGGCAAAGCCGGTAATGTCGCCCGGCAGGCCGGCCACGTCCTTGGTGAACAGGAACTGCTGCGGCAGATCGGCATCGGCAAGTGTGACCGGGAACTGGGTCAGCTCGGAATAGATCACCTGATCGCCCTGTACCACTTCGACCCGGATCGGCAGCTGCACCGTGCCGGCCTTGCCGACCGGGCCTGCGATCAGGCGGCCCTGCACCATGACCTTGACGCCGAGGCTGGTGTCGTTGCGGGTGCAGGCGCGCGTGCTGTCGGCAAGCGAAGCCTGGTAGATCACCTTTTCCGGATCGTCCTTGCCGCCATTTGCATAGGTGCGGTAGAAGGCCGTGCCGGTGCGAAGCTCGAGCGGCGGGCAGATGCCCTGGACGACGGCTGCGGCACGACCGGCATCGGCCGGCGGATTGGACTTGCCGAAGCCCAGACCGGAGCCGGTCGAATTGCAGGATGCGAGGGCTGTCGCCATGGAAAGAAAGAGAACGCCGCGGGCGACTTTTGCAAACACGATACCTAAACCTTCTGCATTCACGACCCGATCGCGGCCAAAAGAGTGGAATTCAGCCGTGACAGAGGCCTTTTCATGACCAATGCCGATGGTCTATATCAGCGACGCCAAAAAAAATCGATTGGGTCGTTCGCGTTTTGAGAGAATTTTCAGCCGACTGCGCAGCATGTCACTGCAGGCTACCGGACGCTCCACCGCATCGCGTCGGACTGGAAGCGACGTCGGCGGCTGAAAGCGGACGCAGACAGAGGCGCACCCGACCTCTCCCACCTGCAAGACTGCGGGCGATCGAACCGCCTGTTTGCCAATACCAAGGATGACCGCAATGGAATATATCTCCACCCGGGGCGAAGCCCCGAGCCTCGGATTTTGCGATGCCCTGCTTGCGGGTCTTGCGCGCGATGGCGGTCTCTATCTGCCGAAAACCTGGCCGAAGCTCTCCAAGAAGGAGATCAAGGCACTGCGCGGCAGATCCTATCAGGAGATCGCCTTCGAAGTGCTCTACCCGTTCATCGGCGACGAGATCGGGCGGGACGCCTTCAAGGCGATGATCGAGGACGCCTATGGCACCTTCCGTCATCCGGCCGTTGCGCCGCTGGTACAGACCGGCGCGAATTCCTTCGTGCTCGAGCTCTTCCACGGCACCACGCTCGCCTTCAAGGACGTGGCGATGCAGTTGCTCGCACGGCTGATGGATCACGTGCTGGCCGAGCGCGGCGAGCGGGCGACCATCGTCGGGGCCACCTCCGGCGACACCGGCGGAGCCGCGATCGATGCCTTTGCCGGCAGTGAGCGCACCGACGTCTTCATCTTCTTCCCGCATGAAAAGGTCTCGCCGGTGCAGCAGCGGCAGATGACCACCCATCTGTCGGACAATGTCCATGCGGTTGCCGTGCGGGGCAATTTCGACGACTGCCAGAACCTGGTGAAGGAGATGTTCAACGACGCGGCCTTCCGCGACCGGTTGAAGATCTCCGGCGTCAACTCGATCAACTGGGCGCGGATCATGGCGCAGGTGGTCTATTATTTCACCGCGGCGCTGTCGCTCGGCGCGCCGGACCGCAAGGTGTCTTTCACCGTGCCGACCGGCAATTTCGGCGATATCTTCGCCGGTTATGTGGCCAAGCAGATGGGCCTGCCGATCGACCGGCTGGTGATCGCCACCAATGACAACGACATCCTGGCACGCACGCTGAAGACCGGTCGTTACGAGATGAAGGGCGTCAAGGCCACCACCTCGCCGTCGATGGATATCCAGATCTCGTCGAATTTCGAGCGGCTGCTGTTCGAGGCCTATGACCGCGATCCGGCCGCCGTGCGTTCGGCCATGGCCGACCTGAAGCAGTCCGGCGCCTTCGACATCAAGGAGAGCGCCTTGAAGGCCATGCGGAAAAATTTCCGCGCCGGCCGCGCCACCGAAAAGCAGGTGGCCGAGACCATCCGCGAGATGCTTTCAAAGACCGGCTACCTCATCGATCCGCACACGGCCTGCGGGGTGCTGGTTGCCAAGAAGCACGAAAAAGCCAATACTCCGATGATCACGTTGGCCACGGCGCATCCGGCAAAATTTCCCGCAGCAGTCAAATCCGCCTGCGGTATTGACCCGGAACTTCCGCCGTGGCTTTCTGAACTAATGCAGATGGAGGAGCGTTTCACAGTCCTGGACGCCGAGCTGAAGGCCGTCGAAACATTCGTCGGCGACAAGGCCCGCGCGCGATAGTCGACACAGTGAAATGCGGAAAGACAAGACATGAATGTTGAGTGCACCCGGCTGCCGTCCGGGGTAACGGTCGTGACGGAACGGATGCCGCATCTGGAAAGTGTGGCATTGGGAACCTGGATCAAGTCGGGATCCCGCGATGAAACCGAAGCCGAACACGGCATCGCCCATCTTCTCGAACATATGGCTTTCAAGGGCACGCGGTCGCGTTCGGCCCGTGACATTGCCGAGCAGATCGAGAATGTCGGTGGTGAACTGAACGCGTCGACCTCGACCGAGACAACCGCCTACTATGCCCGGGTGCTGAAGGACGACGTGCCGCTGGCCGTCGATATCCTCGCCGACATCCTGACCGAATCCGAATTCGACGACGAGGAACTGACGCGCGAAAAGCACGTCATCCTGCAGGAAATCGGCGCTGCCAACGACACGCCCGACGATGTCGTCTTCGACCGCTTTTCCGAACAGGCCTATGCCGGCCAGATTCTCGGCCGTCCAATCCTCGGCACGCCGGAAAGCGTGCGCTCGTTCAGCAGCGACAATATCCGCGCCTACCTGGCACGCAATTACACGCCGGAGCGGATCTTCATCGTCGCGGCCGGTGCCGTCGATCATGACAAGTTCGTCCGCCAGGTCGAGCAGCGCTATGCGGGTCTGAAGCCGCGCGGCGATACGCCGGAGCCGATTGCCGAACCCGCCCGCTATACCGGCGGCGAGATGCGCGAAACCCGCAGCCTGATGGACACCCAGCTGCTGCTCGGTTTCGAGGGCCGCGCCTATCATGCCCGCGACTTCTACTGCTCGCAGATCCTTGCCAATATCCTCGGCGGCGGCATGTCCTCGCGGCTGTTCCAGGAAGTGCGCGAATTCCGCGGCCTGTGCTATTCGGTCTATGCCTTCCATTGGGGCTTTTCCGATACCGGAATCTTCGGCATCCACGCCGCGACCGGCGGCGAGAACCTGCCGGAACTGATGCCGGTGCTGATCAACGAGATGCGCAAGGTCGCCGACAGCATCGACCAGCAGGAAATCGAGCGCTCCCGTGCCCAGATCCGTGCACAGCTGCTGATGGGTCAGGAAAGCCCGTCCGCCCGTGCCGGCCAGATGGCGCGCCAGTTGATGCTCTACGGCCGTCCGATCTCCACCCAGGAGATGATGGAACGGCTGGAAGGCATCACCATCGAACGCCTGACCGATCTTGCCGGCCGGCTGTTCTTCGATACCAAGCCGACCCTGTCTGCCGTCGGGCAACTGGAAAATCTCGTGCCGCTGGACGAGTTGATGCAGTCGCTGAATGCAGGCTCCGTCGACAAGATCAAGGTCGCCGGCTAAGGCGGCGAGAGAGGCAACAGTTCGATCGTTCGACCCGCCATGGGCAGGTCCGTGGGAGTGCGGCATGGCACGTTCGGTGTTTCACTTCCTGTCCCGTCGGCCGGAAACGCCCGATCTCGGCAATGCGACCTATCGGCTCCGACTGCCGCAGATGAGCGATTTCGACGCCTGGCGCCGCCTGCGGGTCGAAAGCCGTGATTTCCTGCAGCCCTGGGAGCCGAGCTGGCGGCCGGACGAATTCACCAGCCATTCGTTTCGCGCCCGGGTCCAGCGCAACGAGCAGGAATATCAATCCGGTGCGGCGGTTCCGCTGTTCATCTTCGAGCGTTCCAGCGGGGGCCTGCTCGGCGGGCTGACGATCGGCCTGATCCGGCGTGGTGCGGCGCAAGCCTGCATGATCGGATACTGGATGGGCGCCCCGCATGCGGGCAAGGGCCATATGTTTGCCGCACTTGCAATCGCAAAACCCTACATCTTTGGGGAGCTTCAGTTGCACCGGATCGAAGCTGCCTGTATTCCGGATAACGTCAAGAGCATGCGCCTGCTGCAACGGTCCGGTTTCAAGACGGAGGGGCTGTTGCGGCAATACCTGAAGATCAACGGAGCCTGGCGCGACCATCAGCTTTTCGCGCTGCTTTCGACCGACGTCAGTTTGAATGGGGACACCCGCTGCGAATGAAGGCCGTGAATGTAATGCGGACGGCAATGCGAGACCGCCTGTTGATGATCCTGCTGCTGGCCGTGACGGTCGCAGGCGCGATCGGGCTTGGGACGACCACCGCCGAGGCGCTGGAGCCCGTCAAGATTTCCCGCGATGACACGGCGCTGGACCTGACGCCGACGACCGACATCTATAGCGGCCAGGGCGAGGCCTTCCAGGTATCGACGGCGGCCGGTACCGACGGCATCCGGCGCCGCATCGAGGTGCGCTCCAGTTCGCCGGCCCACCAGGGCGACTGGGCGGTATTTGCGCTGGCCAATGTTTCGGAAGAACAGCTCGAACGGGTGATCGTCGCCCCGCATTTCCGGCTGGTGAATTCCGGCATGTTCTGGCCGGATCTCGGTTCGCAGCGGATCATCGCCATCACGCCTTCGGAAGGCTTTGCGCTCGACCGGGTGCCGAGCCCCGATGCCGACGTGTTCCGCATCACGCTGAACCCCGGCGCGGTGATCACCTTCGTTGCCGAACTCTCGACCCCCAACCTGCCGCAGCTCTATCTCTGGGAACCCGACGCCTACAAGGACACGGTCAACTCGTTCACCCTCTATCGCGGTATCGTGCTTGGCATTTCCGGCCTGCTGGCGGTTTTCCTCACCATTCTCTTCGTGGTCAAGGGCACCTCCATGCTGCCGGCGGCAGCGGCGCTTGCCTGGGCCGTGCTTGCCTATATCTGCGTCGATTTCGGTTTCCTCACGAAGCTGATCAACGTCACCTCTTCCGACGAGCGCATATGGCATGCGGGCGCGGAGGTGGCGCTCGCCTCCAGCTTCGTCATCTTCCTGTTCACCTATCTCAATCTAAACCGCTGGCACGTCAATCTCGGCTATGCGACCTTCGCCTGGATCCTCGGCCTCGGCCTGCTGTTCGGCGTTGCGATCTACGACCCGTCGATTGCCGCCGGCATTGCCCGCCTCTCCTTTGCCCTGACGGCGACCGCCGGTATCGGGCTGATCATCTATCTGGGCTTCAGCCGCTACGACCGGGCGATCCTGCTGGTGCCGACCTGGGCACTGCTGCTGGTCTGGCTGTTCGGCGGCTGGCTGGCCGTCACCGGCCAGCTCGACAACGACATCATCCAGCCTGCGCTCGGCGGCGGCCTCGTGCTGATCGTGCTGCTGATCGGCTTTACCGTCATGCAGCACGCCTTTGCCGGCGGCGCCTACCAGCAGGGCCTGTTCTCGGACCTGGAGCGCCAGTCGCTTGCGCTGACCGGTTCCGGCGACACCGTCTGGGACTGGGACGTGGCGCGCGACCGGCTGCTGACCAGTCCCGATATCGCCGGCCTGCTCGGCCTGCAGGCGGGCGCCATGCACGGGCCTGCCCGCACCTGGCTGTCGCGGCTGCATCCGGAGGACCGCGACCGGTTCCGCGCGACCCTCGATGTGTTGCTGGAACACCGCAAGGGACGGCTGGCCCATGAATTCCGTGTGCGCGCCGAGGACGGCCATTATCACTGGCTGAAGATCCGCGCGCGGCCGGTGCTCGGCTCCAATGGCGAGGTGATCCGCTGCGTCGGCACGATCATCGACACGACCGAGCAGAAGAACTCGATCGACCGGCTGATGTCGGACGCGATGCATGACAACCTGACCGGCCTGCCGAACCGGGAGGTCTTCCTCGACCGGCTGCAGGCGGCGCTGACGCTGGCGCCGGCCCATGTGCAGCTGCGCCCGACGGTGATGGCGATCAATATCGACCGGTTCAAGCAGGTCAACGACCAGCTGGGCATCGCTGCCGGCGACAATCTGCTGATCGCGCTGACGCGGCGCCTGCGCCGGCTGATGAAGCCGCAGGATACGCTCGGACGCCTCAACGGCGACCAGTTCGGCCTGATCCTGATGTCGGAAAGCGATCCGGCCAAGGTCGCGGATTTCGCCGATGCGGTGTCGAAGGCGATCATGGTGCCGATCAATTTCGGCAACCGCGACATCGTGCTCACCGCGTCGATCGGCCTGGTCTCCTGGGTCGATCAGCAGGAGAATGCAGCCAGCCTGCTGAACGATGCCGAGCTTGCCATGTACCGCGCCAAACGCGCCGGCGGCGCCCGCGTCGAGCCCTTCCGGCCCGCCTTCCGCAATGGCGGCACCGACCGGCTGCAGATCGAGACGGATCTGCGTCGGGCCATCGAGCGCCAGGAACTGACCATCGCCTATCAGCCGATCGTCCGGTTGGAGGACAGCGAAATCGCCGGTTTCGAGGCGCTGCTGCGCTGGGAACATCCGCGCCGCGGCGCGATCTCCCCGGCCGAATTCGTCCCGATTGCCGAGGCGGCGGGCATGATCGGACAACTCGGCATGTATGCGCTGGAGCGGGCGACGCAGGACCTGATGGAATGGGAAAAGGCCACCGGCGACCTGCCGGTCTTCCTCTCCGTCAACCTGTCGAGCGCCCAGCTGATCAGCACCGAACTGTGCAACGACGTGCGCAGCCTGCTGTCGAAGACCCAGTGCGAACCGAGCCGGATCAAGCTGGAACTGACCGAAGCCGTCCTGCAGGAAAATCCCGAGCAGGCCCGTCTCGTGCTCGAAACGCTGAAAACCATCGGGGTAAAACTGGCGCTCGACGATTTCGGCACCGGCTCGTCCTCGCTGACCTATCTGACGCGCCTGCCCTTCGATACGGTCAAGCTCGACCGGGCGCTGGTGCAGGACCGTTCCGACAAGCGCGCCGTACTGTTGAAATCCATCGTCTCGATGGCGCGTGGCATGGACATGCAGGTGATTGCCGAAGGCATCGAGACGGAAGAAGACGCCGAAGTGCTGCAGAAGATCGGCTGCCAGTTCGGCCAGAGTGCCCATTACGGCGCGCCGGTCGGTGCCGATTCGGTGCTGCGGCTGCTGCGGGAGCGGTTTCCGTTGATGAAGCGGGCGTGAAAGCCGGGTTTGAAGAGCCGGCATCTGATGCACCGCAACCTCTCTTCGCCTTCCGCAACACGTCGACGCGCGGTTTTCCGCTGATCGCCGTCCGGTTCGACCGCCTCAGGCGTGTCCCTGTTCAACCGCCTCAGGCGTGTCCGGCTTCCATGGACAGCATCGCCGGGTTGATGCCCATCAGGGCCAAGGCGCGGTCGTATTTGTCATCAAGGCTGCGGTCGAAGATCAGTTCGTCGGCGGCCGTACAGTTGAGCCAGCCATTGTTGGAGATTTCCTGTTCCAGCTGCCCCGGCCCCCAGCCGGCATAGCCGAGCAGCATGACGGCGCGATGTGGCGCATGGCCGTCGGAGATCGCACGGACAATGTCGAGGGTGGCGGTCAAGGAGATGTCGTCGCTGACCGGGATAGAACTGTCGCTCAGATAATCGTCCGTATGGAGCACGAAGCCGCGGCCGCTTTCGACCGGGCCACCATTCTGCACCGGAAAATCGCGCGCCTCGCGCGGCAGCATGATCAGCTCTTCGCCGGGCACGATTTCCAGATGCGACAGCACGTCGGGAAAGGTCACGGCCTGGTGCCGGTTGATGATGAAGCCCATGGCGCCGGCAGGCGAATGGGCGCAGATATAGACGACGGCCCTGGCGAAGTTGCTGTCTGCCATGCCCGGCATGGCAATCACGAACTGCCCGTCGAGAAAGCCGCGTTCCCTATCCTTGGTCAGGGTTGTCAGTGTCATGCTTCCTCCGGCCAGGAGCCCGTTCAAGGGCCGTGCTTCGAGTTCACCGTTGCATGCTTGAGCAACAGCATGCTGCATCCCAGCCGTTCAATCAACTGAAAATGAACGCCGACCCGAAAGCGTGACTGGTCCGGACTGGCGCCATAGGCTAAATCCCTGACCCATGAGTTCGTTCCCGCATATACGGGCGCTACGTGCGCTTCTTGTCATTGCCGCCGGCCTTGCCGGAGCAACCGCCATGTCCACCGCAGCCACCGCCGGCGAAAGCGCCTGGGCCGAGACGGAGGGCGGGCGCATGCGCCTGATCCTGGCTGGAAATGACGGCAACGGCATCTATGAGGGCGCGCTCGAAATCGAGCCGCAGCCGGGCTGGATCACCTATTGGCGCGAGCCGGGCGACAGCGGCATTCCACCGCAGATCACCGTGTCGCCGGACAGTCCGCTGACGCTGCAATCGATCGCCTATCCGACGCCGAAGCGGATCGACAACGGTCCCGTCACCGATCTCGCCTATGACAGACCGGTGTCCCTGCCGCTGACATTCCAGACGGACGGCAAGGTCGATGCCGCCGGCAAGCCCCTGGACCTGCAGGTGTTCATCGGGCTCTGCAAGAATATCTGCATTCCCTTCCAGGCCGATTTCAAGCTGGCCGTGCCGGCCGGCTCGGAGCCGCAGGATGCGATCAGGATCCGCATGGCCCGCCAGACGCTGCCGGCCGCACCATCGAAGGATTTCAGCGTGGCCGATGTACGCCGCAGCGACGACGGCAAGGCGCTGCTGATGGATCTCGCCCTGCCCGGCGGCTCGGCTGAGGGCCTGCAACTCTATGTCACCGGCAAGCCCGGCATGGTCTACATGACCTATAACGTCGAGAAGACGGCGGGCGGTCTCGTCAGCGTACGCATGCCGATTGCGGGCCTGCCGCTCGCTGGCCAACCGAAGGCCGAGGCCGGCACCTGGCGCCTGCTTGCCATCGACGGCAGCCGCGCCATGCAGACGCCCCTTGCCTTCGACTGACCGCCCCCTATAATTTTCAAAGCGGGTCCTGTCGGCCCATCTCGCCCCCCTGGAGGATATCCCATGACCATTGCGATCGGTGATCGTCTGCCCGAAGCCACATTCAAGGAAAAGACGGCCGACGGCATCGTCGATGTCGGCGCAGACAGCCTGTTTGCCGGCAAGACCGTCGTGCTGTTTGCCGTGCCGGGCGCGTTTACGCCGACCTGTTCGCTGAACCATCTTCCCGGCTATCTGGAAAACCGGGACGCGATCCTGGCACGCGGCGTCGACGAGATCGCCGTGGTCTCGGTCAACGATCCGCATGTGATGGGCGCCTGGTCGGAGCAGAGCGGCGGCAGGGGCAAGATCCGGTTCCTCGCCGACGGCAACGGCGCCTTTACCAAGGCCGTCGGCCTCGATATCGACCTTTCGGGCGGTATGATGGGCACGCGCTCCAAGCGCTATTCGATGCTGGTCAAGGACGGCGTGGTCAAGTCACTCGACGTCGAGGACAGCCCGGGCAAGGCGACCGTCTCGGCCGCGGCCACCATGCTCGACCATCTGAGCGCCTGAACCATAATCGGTCTGCAGCAACGGCGCTTGCAATGAACAATCGTCGAGAGGCGGCGCGATCGAGCACCGCCTCTCTGATTTTTCAGCGCAGGGCGAGATCCGCGTCGCCCGCCTCGAGCGCCCTCTGCAACAGGGGTTTGCCCGGCCCGTCCAGCCATGCGTCGAAGCTGAGCAAGGGGCCGAATTCGCGCTGGAGGCCCTCGATGTCGGCATTGCCTGCCAGCCGCCCGTCGTCGAAGAGTGCGGCCAGATGGCCGAGAAACGGATTTGACTCAAGCACAGCGTCGGGGAAGCGCGCATACTGGATCGGCCGTCCGGCGGCGCGGCTGAGGCTTTTCTCAAGATCCTTGCCCGTCAGGCGATCACCGGCGATCTCGAAGGTGCGCCCTACATAGGTGTCGGGATCTGCGAAGATCGCCGCAACGATCCGGCCGATATCACGCACGGCAATCGTCTGCCCCACCTGATCCGGCCGCAGGAAGAAATTGAAGCGGCCCTGATCCAGTCCCATGCCGGGCAGCATCAGCAATTCCATGAAGCCCGCCGGCCGGATGATGGTGCTGGCGACCGCAAGCCCGCGGATATGCGCCTCGATCTCCGCCTTGCTGTCGAAATGGCCCATGCCGGTCTTTTCCTCGCCGGCGGCATTGACCGAGGTATAGACGAGATGCCGGACGCCGGCCTCGACGGCCAGGTCCGCAACGGTCTTGCCGTAACCGATCTCCTGCGCGTCGGAGACACCATAGGCCGCCCCCTGGCCGGAACTCGGCTGGACGCTGAAGACGCCGTAAACCCCGGCCAGCGCGGCCCTGATCGACGCGCCGTTTGAGAGATCGCCCTGATGCAGGGCCACCCCGATATCAGCAAGCGCCTGCGCCTTTGCGCTCGTCGGCGCGCGCACCAGGGCGGTCACGTTCCATCCGGCGGCCCGCAGCGCTTCGGCCACCGCACCGCCCTGCTGGCCGGTGGCACCGAAGACCAGAATGGTCTTGCTGTCATGCGAAGCATCCGCGCTTCGGGTCTGTGATCTGTCGTTTCCAGCTGGCATTTTAGCCTCCTTGTTTATGGAGGCCAGACTAGGTATACATTTTATACGTGGAGGCAATTACGCACCTGCATGCTACCTGGTAGCCGGGAGTATACCGAAATGTCGGCGACATCGTCCGAAGACCTCGAAATCAACCGCATCGTGCTGGAGGAGATCACCAGCAAATGGTCGCTGATCGTGCTTGGTTGTCTGTGCAGCGGCCCGATGCGGTTCAATGCGCTGCGCCGCGCCAACCCGATGGTCACCCAGAAGGCCCTGACCCAATGCCTTCGCCGGCTGGAATCGAACGGCTTCATCACCCGCTCGGTGGCCAGCCTGGCGCCGGTGGCCGTGGTCTACGAGGTCTCGCCGCTCGGCCGCTCGCTGGAACCACATCTGCAGGCCATCCTGCAATGGGCCAGCGACCACCGGGGGGACGTGCTGTCGGCCCAACAGGCGTTTGCCGAACGGAGCGGCGGCAGCGGCTTCTAGCGGATCCGCGCGCATTCCGGCGAGGGCATTTTGAACAACGAGCGCACAGGCGCGAACAGTCGCGGGCGTTTCAGGCATTTGGTGATGCTCATCTTCTGCGGCCGCGGTTCGTGTGAACCCGCATTCGTCCTGCCGTCCAACATCCGGCGCCCTGACGGAGCGCGCGGAAGGACTTAGGGGGCCGCATCCGTCTTCCCCTATTGGCCCACCCTTCCCCCGCATTGCCCCCTCGTCTCACAAACAGAGAGGCAAAACGTCGGGCTGCCGCATTTACGCCTTAATGTTATACAATTACGCAAATGTAATTGTATAACATTTATTCGGGTACCGATGTCCTCTCCATTCCGCTTCACCGATCTGCTGCAGCAGAGTGCCCTGCACCGGCTGGTCGTCGCCTGCCTGCTGATCGCCGGTCTCTGGCTTGCGATCCTCTGGGCCGCCAACCTCGCATGACCCCGCCGGTCCTGACCTTCGACAACGTCACGCTCGCCTACCAGCGCCACCCTGCCCTGCACCATCTGAGCGGCAAGCTGCAGGAGGGCAGCCTGACGGCGGTGGCCGGGCCGAACGGGGCCGGCAAATCGACGCTGCTGAAGGCGATAATCGGCGAGGTGCCGGTGTCCGAGGGACGGATCGTCCACGGCGCGCATGCCCGTGACATCGGCTATCTGCCGCAGATCGCCGAGATCAACCGCCGCTTCCCGATCACCGTCCTCGACACGGTGCTGATGGGCGGCTGGAAGGCGACGGGCGCCTTCGGCCGGGTTGGACGGGAGATGCTGTCGCTTGCGCGCGCGGCGCTGGAGGATGTCGGGCTTGCCGGTTTCGACTACCGGCTGATCGGTTCGCTGTCGGTCGGTCAGTTGCAGCGCGTGCTGTTCGCCCGGCTGATCCTGCAGGACATGCCTGTCATCCTGCTCGACGAACCGTTCAACGCCATCGACGCACGCACCATTGCGGTGCTTGTCGAGATCATCGCCGGCTGGCATCGCGAGGGCCGTACGGTGCTTGCCGTGCTGCACGACATGGACCTCATCCGCCGCCACTTTCCAGAGACGCTGCTGCTGGCGCGCCGCCCGATTGCCTGGGGCCAGACATGCCAGGCGCTCAGCCCCGACAACCTGGCGCACGCCATGGCGCTTGCCGAGGCCTGGGACGAGAACAGCGAACCCTGCCGGAAAGTCTCCTGATGCTGCACGACCTGATCGTTTCGCCCTTCGCCGATTACGGCTTCATGCGTCGCGCGCTGATTGCCTGTCTCTGCCTGTCACTCGGTGCCGCCCCGATCGGCTGTATCCTCACGCTGCGGCGGATGAGCCTGATGGGCGATGCGCTCAGCCACGCGGTACTGCCGGGGGCGGCGATCGGCTATCTGCTGGCCGGCTCGCTTTCCGTTGCGGCCATGGGCCTCGGTGGGCTGGTGGCCGGTCTGTCCGTGGCGCTGCTGGCCGGCGCCGTCAGCCGCCTGACCAGCCAGCAGGAGGATGCAAGCTTTGCCTGCTTCTACCTCGCCTCCCTGGCCCTTGGCGTGCTGATCGTCTCGCTGAAAGGCTCGAACATCGATCTGTTGCATGTGCTGTTCGGCAGCGTGCTCGCGATCGATGACGAGGCGCTCTATCTGGTCGGCGGGATCGCATCCCTCACCCTCATGCTGCTGGCGCTGATCTATCGCCCGCTGGTCGCCGAATGTTTCGACCCCGGCTATCTGCGGTCGATCAAGGTGCGCGGAAGCGTCTATCACGGGCTCTTCCTGCTGATGCTGGTGCTGAACCTCGTCGCCGGCTTCCAGACGCTCGGCACGCTGCTCTCCATCGGCCTGATGATCCTGCCCGCCTCGATCGCGCAGCTCTGGGCGCGGTCGCTGCCGGGGATGATGGCGATCGCCGCGGCAAGCGCCTTTGCCGCGGGCTTTTCCGGCCTCGTCGTCTCCTACCGTCTGGCGCTCGCCTCCGGTCCGACGATCATCGTTGCCGCGGCCCTCCTCTACGCCGTCTCGCTTCTCGCCGCCCCGTCGGGCCTGGTCCGCCGCCTCTTTCCCCGCCCTCACCTGCAGAACTGACATCAACCAAGGAGTAGTTCCCCATGAGACCATATCTCTTGCTTGCCAGCCTCGCTTTGCCGCTTGTCGCCGGCACGGCGTCCGCCAGGGATCTGACGGCCGTCGCCAGCTTCACCGTGCTGGCCGACGTGGTCCACCAGGTCGCCGGCGATCACGTCACGGTCGAAAGCCTGATCGGCCCCAATGGCGATCCGCACGAATTCGAACCCTCGCCAAAGGACGCGAAGATGCTGAAATCGGCCGACCTCGTCTTCGTCAGCGGCGAGGGGCTGGAAGGCTGGATGGACAGGCTGGTCACGGCATCGGGCTTTGCCGGTACGCCGGTCACCGCCTCGGCCGGGATAGACACAAGGACGATGGACGAGGACGGCGAGACGATCACCGATCCGCATGTCTGGAACGACCCGAACAATGTCAAAACCTGGGTCGGCAATATCGAGGCGGCGCTGGCAAAGGCCGATCCCGCCAATGCCAAGGCCTATGCGGCCAATGCGAAAGCCTACCTCGCCAAGCTCTCCGCATTGGACGCGCAGGCGCATCAGGCCTTCGACAGCATCCCGGTCTCCGAGCGCAAGGTGCTGACCAGCCACGACGCCTTCGGCTATTTCGGCCGGGCCTATGACGTGACGTTTCTGTCGCCCGTCGGCCTGTCGACCGAAAGCGAGGCCTCGGCCGCCGGCGTTGCCGGGCTGATCGACCAGATCAGGGCGGAGGGGGTGAAGGCCTATTTCTTCGAGAACTCCAACGATCCGCGCCTCGTCAACCAGATTGCCAAGGCGACCGGCGCCAGGCCCGGTGGCGAACTCTATGTCGAATCGCTGTCGGACGCCTCCGGCCCGGCGGCAACCTATGAGCAGATGATGCGCTATGACATCCAGCAGCTGGCAAAGGCGATGAAGGGCAATAGCTGAGCGCTGTCGCCGAGCGACGGCAGGAGGTGAGGCATCACCGCGCCTCCTGCCCCCTTCAGACTTCCATGTCGAAGACGAGCATGCCGGACAGGCCGCCGTCGGTGACGGCCAGCAGGTGCTCGTTGATCTCACGGTGCTTGGGATGGCTGAGGAAGATATCGAGCGCATCCGCGTCGGTGAAGGTGACGGAAAAGCCGTCGAGAAACCCGCCGTTCAGGCCTTCCGTCGAAACATTCGGGCCCGACTTGAAGTCGACACCGCCGGGAAGATCCTGCTGCAGATCGGCGAGCGAGGCATAGATCGCCTCCTTGTCGGGCGCCTGAAATGAGGCCTTGAAGCGCAGAAAAACGCTGTGCTGGATCATGAAATTCTCCTGGTTCGAACCGCCGGAAAATAAGACGAGCGCTGATTAAATCAAGTCGCGAAGCACCGTCTGACAAGGTTGAGGACGACCGGCGGGCTACTTGCCGAGCAGCGCCTTGCCCAGATTGGGCTTCTTGAACGGCGCCATGCCATTGCGGGCGAGTTCGTCGGCGCGCTCGTTTTCCGGATGGCCGGCATGCCCCTTGACCCAGTGCCACTTGACCTTGTGGCGCTGGTTGGCGGCGTCCAGCTGCTGCCAGAGCTCGCCGTTCTTCACCGGCTTCTTGTCGGCGGTCTTCCAGCCGTTCTTCTTCCAGCCGAAGATCCATTTCGAGATACCGTCCATCACATATTTGCTGTCGGTATAAAGATCGACCTCGCAGGGGTCCTTGAGCGCACTGAGGGCGGTGATCGCCGCCAGCAGCTCCATGCGGTTGTTGGTCGTCTGGGCCTCGCCGCCGTTGAGTTCCTTTTCGGTGTCGCCGTAGCGCAGCACCGCACCCCATCCGCCGGGACCGGGATTGCCCGAACAGGCCCCGTCGGTGAAGATGTCGACATGTTTCATGGCGTCAGTCCGTATTCCGTGCTGTTTTCGATGGCGCGGTGAAAGCGCAGTTTCTTCAGATATTCGAGCGGGTCCTTCTTGACCACCAGCGCGCCCTCCGGCGTCATCAGCCAGTCGTAGAGGCGGGTGAGGAAGAAGCGCAGCGCAGACCCGCGGCAAAGCACCGGCAGGGCATCGACTTCGGCGTCAAGGAGCGGGCGCACCGACTGGTAGCCCTCGATCATCGCCTTGCCCTTGGTGATGTTGTAGGCGCCGTCCTTCTCGAAGCACCAGGCATTGAGGCCGATCGCCAGGTCATAGGCGAGCAGGTCGTTGCAGGCGAAATAAAAATCGATCAGGCCCGACAGGTCGTCGCCGAGAAAGAAGACGTTGTCCGGAAAGAGATCGGCATGGATGACGCCGTCCGGCAGGTCCTTCGGCCAGTGCGTTCCGAGAAAGGCCATCTCGTCGCCGACCTCGGCCTCCAGACCGGGCTCGACCTCGTCGGCGCGATCCTTCGACTTCGCCCAGAGGTCTTGCCAGCCGTCGAGCGACAGCGCATTCGGGCGGCGGATGGCGAAGTCGCGGCCGGCGACATGCATCCGCGCCAGCGCTACGCCGACTTCGCGGCAATGCCGTGCCTCCGGCTTTCGAAGCCACATGCCCTCGAGAAACGAGATCAGCGCGGCTGGACGTCCCGACAGTTCGCCCAGCAATGCCCCGTCCCTGCGCGGCAGCGGCAGGGGGCAGCTCAGCCCACGTTCGGCCAGATGATGCATCAGACCGAGAAAGAACGGCAGATCGTTCTTGTCCACGCGTTTTTCGTAAAGCGTCAGGATCAGCGGGTCGGTCGAGGTGTGCAGCAGGAAGTTGGAATTTTCGACGCCCTCGGCGATGCCCTTGAACGACAGCAGATCGCCTGCCTCGTACTCGGCCAGAAACGCCTTCAGATCGACTTCGTTGATGTCGGTATAGACTGCCACGGTTGCCTTGCGCCTTTTCCCTGACTTGCGGTTTCGCCCTGAAGCTTAGCGCAAGGCATACAGGGGCGGAAAAGCGAGTGCCAGCCTTTCGCGCAAATGAGCACAGGAATTCGGGGCGATGGCGGATAGGCGTGCAAGGCAGTGGAGGATCATTCCATTCGGTAGACATACAGTGCCGTCCGGCGGCCGTCATCGACCGCGACCACCCGCTCCGGCTCGACATCCGGCACCAGAAAGCTGTTGCTGACCAGCAGCGTGCCGGGGCGCATTTCGGCCTTGGCCTTCTCGTAGAGTCTCGGCATCGGTACCGGCGAGAGGAAGCAGTAGACGAGGTCGTGGCGCGACAGGTCTTCTGCCCAGAGGCTGCGATAGCGGATATGCGCATTCGGCAGACGGGCCAGCAGCAGCCGCAACCGCGACAGCAGGAAGACCAGTGGTGCGGTCTCGACGCCCTGGGCATGCAGATGCGGCCGTGTCCTTGCCAGATAAAGGACGATGCCGCCGGTGCCGCTGCCCAGATCGACCAGGCTTTCGGCACCCGCGTCCTCGGCGATCTGCCCGACCGCCTCGAAGGTGCGGCGATTGGTGAGATAAAGCGGCACCTGTTCGGACGCGCTGTTCCAGTAGATCAGCAGGCAGAGGGCGAAGGCCGCGAGAAAGGTCCAGGCCGGCACGATCGGGGCCATGGCCAGCATCAGCGGCAGCAGGAGTTGCAGCGGCCACCAGATCAGCGGCAGGCCGAGAAGCCGGCCGATCAGCGCCGCCGCCGCCCCCTGGACGAGGAAAATGACGATCTGGGTGATCGAGCCGACCGGCGGAATGAGGTCGCGCAGCAGCCAGAGCGCGGCCAGCACGGCACCTTGCGACAGGACAACCTTGAAAACAGGCCCGAGATGGCGGCCGATGCCTTGCATGAACTCCCCCAAAAGGGGCGCAAACACCGACATGTCCGCGACGCCCGAACGTCGCTTACCCCATGGCCGGTATGGAGCGATGCCGCCGGTCGGTCAATGCGGCGATCGGTCGTCACCCTAAAATGGTCTCCGTCGATCCATCGTGGCGTACAGGTTCGCGTGGCTCCCACGCTCAGTCGGAAACGTCCTCGCGCCCGAGATCGCTCAAGGCCCCCTGTGGGCGGGCCGCCAGCCGCTCGGTCACCCTGCGGCGGGCACTGGCGCCGTCCTTGCGGATCGCTTCGAGTTCGCGCGCCGTCAACAGCACCACCGGTACGACGGTGACGGGCGAAAGCGGCGTGTCGGAAATCCGGGTGGCGAAATCGGGAGCCGGCCCGCCGATCAGCATCCCGATCGCATCGTCCGACGTGACAAAGCGTGCGGGCAACTGGCTGGTCAGGACCTGCGAGGCGCTGACGCCGGGGATTTCGAGCGACAGCACGCCGTAGTCCTGCAATTGCGGCCGGATGCCGCCGGCCTCCGCGACCATGCCGGCGACCTGCTGCAGGATGACGAAGGCCCAGCTTCGGCTGAGATCGCCGACCGTGCCGGCAGGGCCTGCGAGATCGTCCGGAATGTCGCCCGTTTCGATGAAGAGTTCGACCTCGAAGCCGTTGCCGGCGCCGGAAACGCCTTTGAACGGATCCGAAAGGCCGTCGGTGGCAAGGATCACCCGGCCGTCGCGGCGGATCACGCGGTAGGCCTGACGGGTCGTCGGCCAGGCGGCGGCGCCACGCAGTCCGGCGCTGACCAGCGGCGCCAACACGTCCGGCTCCATCCGTCCGATGGCGCTCCAATAGCCGTCACGCGCGGCATAGGTCCGCTTGTCGGTCAGATCCTCGTCGCCCAGGGCAATCGTCTGGGCGCCGGCATGGCAGCAGGCCAAAAGCCCTAGGAACACGGCCACCAAAACTTTCTTCAAACCCTATCCTCCGGCGGCATTTGGCGACCTCGATCTGCCGATTGAAGATAAGCATACTTTGCATGAGGTCAACTGCACAACGCTGCCTGGAGAGGATGCTGAGGAGGCTTCAGGGCATGCCGGATGCGGGGGGGGTGGGAATGGTAAGCGAGCGGTGAGGCGCGGAGGTTGGGACTGCGGGGTCGAAGTCGCCTGACAGTTCCGCTGGAACGCCGTCAGAGGTTACCGCAGGTATCGATCAAATGATTTCACGGGCTGGCAGTGGCGGCCAAAGCCGTCGCGCACTGCCGGCCCGTCGCTTTGGCTGCGGGCGTTCGCCGCTGCAATCGATTCACGGGATCGATCGCGGCTCACCCATTTACCCAGGCCATGTCCTCGGTCGTCAATTCGACGTCCCGCAGTTCGCGGTTGACGAGAAAATGCTCGTTCTCGATCGAGAATTCGGCCAGTTCGAGCGTCGTTTCATACCGCGCCTTGAACGCCTCGATGATCTCGTTGACGATGACCTCCGGCGCCGATGCACCGGCAGACAGGCCGACGGTCGCGACCGGGCCGATGGCGTCCCAGTCGATTTCCGAGGCACGCTGGACCAGCAGAGACTGCTTGGCCCCTGCCCGCAGTGCCACTTCGACAAGGCGTCTGGAATTGGACGAATTCGGCGCGCCGACGATCAGGAAGAAGTCACAGCCGGGGGCTGCCTGCTTTACCGCCTCCTGGCGGTTGGTGGTCGCATAGCAGATGCTGTCTGCCGCCGGCGCCTTCAAATTGGGAAAGCGCTCGGTCAGCTTGGCAATCACCCCGGCCGTGTCGTCGACCGAAAGCGTCGTCTGGGTGACGAAGCCGAGATTGTCGGGATCGACCGGCTGGTAGGTCTCGGCATCGGCGACAGTTTCCACCAGCGATACCGCGCCTTCGGGGAGTTGCCCCATGGTGCCGATCACTTCCGGATGGCCGGCATGGCCGATCAGCACGACATGGCGGCCGAGACGCTCGTGGCGCATCGCCTGCTTGTGCACCTTGGAGACCAGCGGGCAGGTGGCGTCGAGATAGAAGAGATTGCGATCGGACGCATCGGCCGGCACCGATTTCGGCACGCCATGGGCGGAAAACACCACCGGCTGGTCGCGATGCTCTGCCGGGATTTCGTGCAACTCCTCGACGAAGACGGCCCCCTTGGCCTCCAGCCCTTCGACCACGTAGCGATTGTGGACGATCTCATGGCGGACATAGACCGGGGCTCCGTAGCGCTTGAGGGCCAGAACAACGATCTGGATCGCCCGATCGACGCCGGCGCAAAAGCCGCGCGGGCCGCAAAGGCGGATCGTCAGTTTCGGTTTGGTCACGGTCATGTTCATGTCGGTCAGCCAGCAATCAGAACAGCAAGAAAGGCAAGGGCGGCCGGAAATGCCTGGATCAGCAGGATCCGCCGCGACGCCGTCAGGCCCCCATATAGGCCCGCGATGACCACGCAGCCAAGAAAAAACAGTTTCAATGCGGTGGCGAAGCCGGCATCGGCCACCAGAAGGCTCCAGAAAAGGCCGGCCGCCAGGAAGCCGTTATAGAGCCCCTGATTGGCCGCCAGCACCCGCGTCGCCTCGGCCTGCGCCTTCGACATGCCGAAGGCTTTCAGGCCGCGCGGCCGGGTCCAGAGAAACATTTCCAGCACGAGAATATAGACATGTTCGACGGCGACCAGCGCCACCAGAATGAGCCCCAGATAATGCATATCGTTATCCTCCCCGTTGATCTCTAACCGTGTCCGGCACGGCATCACGCATTGCCTGCCGCCACAAGATACGGACTTCCCGGCGAAAACGGATCGCCGGCACGGCTGCATCCCGAGGCTCTCCCACCATGTCCGGAGAGGAGACCGGTTCCGGCTTTGCCGGGAATCGCCCTACCGCCTGCGGCGCAGCAGTGCGTAACCGCAAACGCCGGCAAGGGCCAGCGCCAGTCCATACCAGGTGATCGCATATTCCAGGTGGCTGTTCGGCAGATCGATCAGGGTCACCCCGCCTTTCGGCCAGCCGCCCGGCACGGGCGTGTCATCGGCGTCGATGAAGAACGGCAGCACCTTGTCGGACGGCAGGCCGACGCTTGCGGCCATGCCGTCGAGATCCTTCCAGTAGAAAATGTTCTTCGCCGCATCATTGTCCGGCACCAGGCTGGAAGGCTTGGCCGCAAGCCTGCCGCGCGCAAGGCCGGTGACCGTCACCGCATCCGCCGGCAGCCCGGCGGCGCGTTTGTCAGGCGCCTTCAGATCGTAGGGCACGAAGCCGCGATTGACGAACAGATAGCGGCCGTCGTCGAGCGCGAGCGGCGTATAGACGTTGAAGCCCGCCTCGCCCTGGTAGGTCGAAAGGAAATGCCGCTCCTTGTCGTTGAGGAAATGGCCGCTTGCCGTGGCGCGGCGATAGTCGACATCCTGCCCGTCGGCCACCATCCGCCGGATATCCTCGAGCGGCAGCGCCACGGCGGCCGTGCGGCGCGTCTCGATGTCCGACAGCAGTGCCTCCTTCCAGTGCAGCCGGCGCACCTGCCAGTTGCCGAGGGAGATCAGGATGGCAAAGGCAACGAGCGCGGCCATCACGGCAGCGAGGAGGCGAAAGGACGGACGCCTGGAGGTTTCAGCCACGGTCTATCGTGCCCTGGCCCGCATTGTGGCGATACTGCAGGGCGATCAGCATAGCCTTGATCGTGCGCAGCAGCCAGAGCGAGACTGCGATCGCCAAGGGACCGAAGATCAGGATGTGCACCCAGATCGGCGGCTGGTAGGTGATGTCGGTCCAGACCGCCAGCCCGACGACGATCAGATCGGCCAGCAGGATGACGAAGATCACCGGCCCGTCGCCGGCATCGATGAAGGAATAGTCCAGCCCGCAATTGGCGCAGACCGGCTTCAGTTTGGTCAACCCGTCGAACAGCTTGCCCTGCCCGCAGCGCGGACAGCGCGCCGTCAGCCCGGCCCTTATAGGGTCCACAGGCGCGAAATGGGCGTGATCTTCATCCATGCTATTCCTTCCCCCGCCCGCTTGCCGCCAGCGATCCGGATACTGCGCGTTGCGGCATTATAGGGCGCGGCCAGAGCCGGCGCCATGCGTCAAACTGTGCCGGGCGGATCGCAAATCGGAAACGACAAGGTGCTCGAAACGATGAACGGCGCCCCGCAAGGCGCCGTTGTGATTGTGGTTGCCAAGGCTCAGCCTTCGGCCAGCGGCGCGCCCCATCCACCCCAGATGTAGATCGAGAAGAACAGGAACAGCCAGACCACGTCGACGAAATGCCAGTACCAGGCGGCCGCCTCGAAGCCGAAATGCTGCTTGGCGGTGAAGTCGCCCTTTACCGCCCGCAACAGGCAGACCAGCAGGAAGATCGTGCCGATCAGCACGTGGAAGCCGTGGAACCCGGTCGCCATGAAGAAGGTGGCGCCGTAGATCGAGCTCTTGAACTCGAACGGTGCGTGGACGTATTCCCAGCCCTGGACGAAGGAAAACAGAATGCCGAGCAGCACTGTCAGCGTCAGGCCGGAGATCAGGCCCTTGCGGTCGTTTTCCAGCAGCGCATGGTGCGCCCAGGTGACCGTGGTGCCCGACAGCAGCAGGATCACGGTGTTATAAAGCGGCAGGTGCCAGGGATCGAGCACCTCGACGCCCTTCGGCGGCCACTGACCGCCGGTGAACTCGACACGGGTCGCCTGGATCGCCTCGTTGGCATAGAGGCTGGCGTCGAAAAAGGCCCAGAACCAGGCGACGAAGAACATCACCTCGGAGGCGATGAACATGATCATGCCGTAGCGCAGATGCAGCGAGACGACGCGGGTATGGGCCCCGTCATGGGCCTCCTTGATCGTGTCGGCCCACCAGCCGATCATCGTGTAGATGATCAGCGCCAGTCCCATGAAGAACAGCCAGGGATTGGCCAGTTCCAGTCCGAACAGCCTGAACGAGCCGCCCGACAGATAGCGCATGAAGCACACACCGCCAAACGTGGCCACGAAGGCGCCGATCGAAGCGATCAGCGGCCAGGGGCTCGGATCGATGATGTGATAATCATGCTGTTTTTGATGCGCGTCTGCCATGTCAGCAATCCCCGATAGTGTCTCTCCAGACCTGCCGGAAGGCAGGCCCCTCTCTCACATTAAAGCTTGCGCCTGGCCTCGTCCGCCTTGTCCGGCAGGGCTGCGACCGGCTCGGCCGGCTCCCGCGGATAAAAGGTATAGGACAGGGTCAGGGTATTGATACCCTTGGTCTCCGGCGCCGTCGTGATCTCCGGATCGACGTAGAACACAACCGGCATTTCAAGGCTTTCCCCCGGCTTCAGCGTTGTCTCGGTGAAGCAGAAGCACTCGATCTTGTTGAAATAGGCGGCAGCCTCCAGCGGCGTGACGTTGAACACGGCCTGGCCGGTGACCGGACGCGGCGAACGATTGGTCGCCAGATATTTGATCTTGACCGTCTCGCCGATCTTCGGATTGACCGCATGCTGCATCGGCTTGAACGCCCAGTTCAGGCCCGGCGAGACATTGCTGTCGAAGGTGACGGTGATCTTGCGGTCGAGGATGACGTCGGAACCCTGCTCGGCGCGCTGGGTGGTGCCGTTGAAGCCGGTGACCTGGCAGAACATCCGATAGAGCGGAACGGCGGCATAGCTCATGCCGACCATGCCGCCGACAAAGGCGACGCATGCGACAAGCACGGCGCCGTTGCGGCGTGCCGATCTTCGCTCCCGTTCGTTCTGTCCCGTCATGTCCTCCCCCTCTTTCCCTCAGCCTATCCCGGCTGGCCGATCTTCACCAGCGTGATGAGGTAGAAGGCGATCACCAATCCCCCCAGCACCAGCCCCAGCGCGATATTGCGTCCGCGCCGCGATTTCTTCTGTTTTTCGGTCAGTTCAACGGTTTCCATCACAAAGCCCCGATCAGCAAGGTCAGATCGGCCACGTAATGATCGACCAGCAATGCCGAGAAGATCGCGAACAGATAGACGATCGAAAAAGCAAACAGCTTTTTTGCCGGAACCATCTTCGGGTCGCCGTCGGCCATCCGCCAGACCGCGATGGAACAGATGAACTGGACGAGGCCGAGCGCCGCGGCGAAGAGGCCGTAGCCAAGGCTTGCAAGCCCCGTGACGGTCGGCACCACGCCGATAATGCCGGTCAGCGCCGCATAGGCGACGATCTGGTGCTTGGTCACGCGCTCCCCGGCGACATTGGGCAGCATCGGCACGCCAACGGATTCATAATCGCGCATCTTGAACAGCGCCAGCGCCCAGAAATGGGCAGGCGTCCAGAGGAAGATGATCAGGAAGAGAACGATGCTGTCGAGCGATACGCCACCGGTCACGCAGGCCCAGCCGACCATCGGCGGAAAGGCGCCGGCCGCACCGCCGATGACGATGTTCTGCGGTGTCGAGCGCTTCAGCCACATCGTGTAGATGACGGCATAGAAGAAGATGGTGAAGGCAAGCAGCGCGGCGGCAAAGACATTGACCGCAAGACCGAGAATGACGACGGAAAAGGCCGACAGCGTCAGGCCGAAGGCCAGCGCCTCCTGCGGCGCGATGCGGCCGGCCGGAATGGGCCTGCGCGCCGTGCGGGTCATGACCGCATCGATATCGGCATCATACCACATGTTGAGCGCACCGGACGCGCCGGCGCCGACGGCGATGCACAGGATGGCGATGGCCCCGAGGATCGGATTGATGTGGCCCGGCGCCAGCACCAGGCCGGCAAAGGCGGTAAAGACGACGAGCGACATGACGCGCGGCTTCAAAAGCGCGATGAAGTCACCGGCACTCGCCTCCGACAGCCTGCTCTCGCTCTGGCCGCCCAATGCCTCGTATTCGTCGATGACCGTCATCTATGCTTGTCCTGATGTGTGCTTTCGAACGCCGCCCGCTTCATCCCGGCAGGGCGGCGCCCGATATGCTGTCTTACTTGATGCGGGGCAACTGTTCCCACTGGTGGAACGGCGGCGGAGACGACAGCTGCCATTCCAGCGTGGTCGCACCCTCGCCCCACGGATTGTCACCGGCCAGACGCTTCCTGGCGAAGGCTTCCCAGACGCCGTAGAGGAAGATCAGCACGGCGACGCCCGAGATATAGGAGCCGATCGACGAGACGAAATTCCAGCCGGCAAAGGCGTCCGGATAGTCGATGTAGCGGCGCGGCATGCCGGCCAGTCCGAGGAAATGCTGCGGGAAGAACACCATGTTCACACCGATGAACATCACCCAGAAATGCAGCTTGCCGACGAATTCGTTGTACATGTAGCCGCTCATCTTCGGGAACCAGTAATACCAGGCGGCGAAGATTGCAAATACGGCGCCGAGCGACAGCACGTAATGGAAGTGCGCCACCACGTAATAGGTGTCGTGCAGCGAACGGTCGAGACCGGCATTGGCGAGCTGCACGCCGGTCACCCCACCCACCGTGAACAGGAAGATGAAGCCGATCGCCCACAGCATCGGCGTGCGGAACGACAGCGAGCCGCCCCACATGGTCGCGATCCAGGAGAAGATCTTGATGCCGGTCGGCACCGCGATCACCATGGTGGCGAACAGGAAGTAGCGCTGGGCGGCGAGCGAAAGGCCGACCGTGTACATGTGGTGCGCCCAGACGACGAAGCCGACGGCACCGATCGCGACCATGGCATAGGCCATGCCGAGATAGCCGAAGACCGGCTTCTTGGAGAAGGTCGAGATGATGTGGCTGACGATGCCGAAACCGGGCAGGATCAGGATATAGACTTCCGGGTGACCGAAGAACCAGAACAGATGCTGGTAGAGGATCGGGTCACCGCCGCCTTCCGGCGAGAAGAAGGTGGTGCCGAAATTGCGGTCGGTCAGAAGCATGGTGATGCCGCCGGCCAGAACCGGCAGCGACAGCAGCAGCAGGAACGCGGTCACCAGAACGGCCCAGGCAAACAGCGGCATCTTGTGGATGGTCATGCCGGGTGCGCGCATGTTGAGGATCGTGGTGATGAAGTTGATCGCACCGAGGATCGACGATGCGCCGGCCACGTGCAGCGCGAAGATCGCCAGATCGACTGCGGGTCCCGGCTGGCCGGAGGTCGCAAGCGGCGGATACATGGTCCAGCCCCCGCCGGCACCATACGCACCCGCCGGTCCTTCGACGAACATCGACAGCAGGAGCAGCAGGAAGGCCGGGACGATCAGCCAGAAGGAGATGTTGTTGAGGCGCGGGAAGGCCATGTCCGGCGCGCCGATCATGATCGGGATCATCCAGTTGGCAAAGCCGCCGATCATGGCGGGCATGACCATGAAGAAGATCATGATCAGCGCATGCGCGGTGGTAAACACGTTGAACATGTGCTTGCCGCCGTCGATCGCGGCATCGCCCTCGAAGCCGTAGACCATCGAGGCCAGGCCGTGGAAGATCTGGATGCCCGGCTCCTGCAGCTCGGCCCGCATGGCGATCGACAGCAGGCCGCCGATGATGCCGGCGATAATCGCGAAGATCAGGTAGAGCGTGCCGATATCCTTGTGGTTGGTCGACAGGAACCAGCGCGTGAAGAATGCGGGCTTATGGTCGTGATGGTGATGGACAGCATGGTCAGCCATTGTCTTCACTCCCCTCAGTTCGAAACATTGTCGGCGACCTGAACGGCGGATGCCGGACGGTCGACGGAAGCCATCAGCGCCTTGTAGGCACCGCCGAGGTCACCGGCGGCTGCCTGCGACCAGGCATTGTACTGGTCCTCGGAGACGATACGGATGGCGATCGGCATGAAGGCGTGGTCCTTGCCACAGAGCTCCGAACACTGGCCGTAGAACAGCCCCTCGCGCTCGGCCCGGAACCAGGTCTCGTTCAACCGACCCGGCACGGCATCGACCTTGATGCCGAAGGACGGCATGGCAAAGGCATGGATCACGTCACTCGGCGCGGCGGTCACGAGAACGCGGATGTTCTTGTTGACCGGCAGCACCAGTTCGTTGTCGACGGCGAGAAGCCGCGGATAGATCGACTTGTCTTCCTTGCCGGCAGCGGCGCGGTCGCCGTCCTTCAGGAGATAGCTGTCGAAGGCGAGCGGGTCCTCGCCCTCGCCCTCGTATTCATAATTCCACTGCCACTGGGTGGCGGTCGCCTTGATCGTCAGGTCCGGATTGGCCGGGACGGTCAGCTGGGCGGTGAGGAGATTGAACGACGGGATCGCCAGAAACAGAAGAATCAGAACCGGCCCGACAGTCCAGGCGATCTCGATTGCCGAGTTATGGCTCGTCGTCGTCGCGACCGGGTTGGCCGAGGCGCGGAAGCGCATCACCACCACCACCAGAAGAGCCAGAACAAACAATGTGATCGGTACTACAAACCACAATGTATAGTGTTCGAACCAGCGGATCTGTTCCATGATCGGCGAAGCCGCCGGCTGCAGATCGATCTGCCATGGCGCGGGCTGGTCGGCGAAGCTATTCGAGGCAAACAGCAGGCACGCCAAGGCGGCGAGCACTGCATGGGCTCTGTTAATCACAATGTCTCTCCCCACTTGCGTTTGATCTCACTCAAATCAGAACGCGCACTCCGTGCTATGCTATTGTTCAAACCATAGTTCAGTCTTGTTCGCAATATCTTCGCCGCTTTACAGGCGCGGCAAATTGCCCTTCCCCTAATGTTTCCGAAGACCTATACACGCTGCGACTGCGCGGGACTGTCTGTAGAGAGCCTTCTTTTCCGCCCGGGGACATTCAGTCCCAATTATGCCGCGTTCGGCTTGAAAAAGGGAGGCCGAGCCTGTTGAATGGCTCGAGCGGGCGACAAGAACAGCGGCGATGATTCGGTTTTCAGAGGTATCAATGGGTTTGAGCAGTTTGGCGTATCGGGGGCTGGCGGTCGCCGTAGCTCTGTGGATCGGGGCCGGCACGGCAACGGCACAGCAGCAGCCGCAAGCCGGTACGGTCCGCTCCACCCATGGCGCCTGGTCGGTGATCTGCGACAAGCCGGCCGGTGCGACCGTCGAACAATGCGCGCTGATGCAGAACGTGATTGCCGAGGATCGCCCGGAAGTCGGGCTGTCCGTCGTCATCCTGAAGACCGCCGACCGCAAGGCCAAGATCCTGCGCATCCTGGCGCCGCTCGGCGTCCTGCTGAAGGACGGCATGGAACTCTATGTCGACGGCAACAATATCGGCCGCGCCTATTTCACCCGCTGCTTTTCCGAGGGCTGCTATGTCGAGGTGGAAATCGACGACGAGCTGATGAAGATCCTGCGCTCCGGCAAGAACGCGGTCTTTGCCTTGCGCGAATCCGCCGACCAGGACCGCGTCGGCATTCCGATCGAACTCAACGGCTTCGGCGACGGCTACGACGCCCTGCCCTGACAAAAGCAAAAAACCGCCCATGGCATCGGCTCAGGCAGGCAACCGGTTCGAGATTCAATATGACGAGGACCTGCTTCGCCGGGCAGTCCGCGTCTTCGTGTGGCGCCGCTGCGTGCTGCAGCAGAAAACCCTGTGGGTGATCGGCTTCCTGACAGCCGGGTTTCTGGCAGCGGTCGCCCCGATGGTCAGCGGCGAACCCAATCTTCTGCCGCTGCTTGCCGTCGTGGCGGCGGCCCTGCCCTTCGTCGTCACCGGTCTCCTCTGGAATACCCATCATGCCGACACGCTCGGCCGGTTCCGCAACCTGCCGAGCAAAACCGCCGAGGTGACCGTCGACGAGACCGGCATCGCCATCCGCTCCGGCCCCGGCCAGCGCATGGTTGGCTGGCCCTTCGTCATCGAAATCTGGGAAACCGACGGTTTCTTCATGGTGTTCACCGGCCAATATCAGTTCGAGACCCTGCCCAAACATGGCATGCCCCTGCAGGCGGTCACGCGATTGAGGGCACGCGCTGCCGCCGCCGAGGCTTGATCCGGCGGGCCACGCGGCCTACATCGGGTGGCAGCCGGCGCATCGTCGCCCAAAGGAGCATTTCATGACCACCGACCTCATCACCCTGTTCGACTGCGACGAAGCACAACTGACGCGGCAGGTGGCCAAGGCGCTGGAAGGGGCCGACGACGGCGAACTTTACATCGAGCATGCGCAGGCGGAGGCGCTGTCCTTCGACAATGGCCGGATGAAGGGCGGTACCTTCAATACCGACCAGGGCTTTGGCCTGCGCGCGGTAGCCGGCGAGGCCGTGGGCTATGCCCATGCCGGCGACCTGTCGATGAAGGCGCTGGAGCGCGCCTCCGATGCGGTCGGCGCGGTGACCCGCGGCTATTCCGGCTCCTATGCGGCCGCGCCCCAGGGCACCAACAAGAAGCTCTACACCGACGAAAATCCGATCGGCACGCCGAGCTTCGAGGAAAAGGCCAAGCTTCTGGCCGAAATCGACGCCTATCTCCGGGCCAAGGATGCCAAGGTGCGCCAGGTCTCGGCCTCGATCGCCGCCAGCTGGCAGGTGGTCGAGATCCTGCGCGCCGATGGTCACCGGGTCCGTGACATCCGGCCGATGACACGCCTCAACGTTTCGGTGATCGCCGGCGCCGGCGAACGCCAGGAAAGTGGTTCCTACGGCATCGGCGGCCGCTTCACCTTCGACGATTTCCTCACCGAAGAAAGCTGGCAGCAGGGTGCCGACGAGGCGCTGCGCCAGGCGCTGGTCAATCTCGACGCGATCGAGGCGCCGGCCGGCACCATGGACATCGTGCTCGGCTCCGGCTGGCCGGGCGTCATGCTGCACGAAGCCGTCGGCCACGGGCTCGAGGGCGATTTCAACCGCAAGAAGGCCTCGGCCTTTGCCGGCCTGATGGGCGAAATGGTGGCCTCCCCCGGCGTGACCGTCGTCGATGACGGCACGATCGACAGCCGCCGCGGTTCGCTGACGGTGGACGACGAGGGCACGCCATCCGCCTATAATGTCCTGATCGAGAACGGCAGGCTGGTCGGCTACATGCAGGACCGCCAGAATGCGCGCCTGATGGGGATGAAGCCGACCGGCAACGGCCGTCGCCAGGGCTATTCGCATCAGCCGATGCCGCGCATGACCAATACCTACATGCTCTCCGGCGACAAGACGCCGGAAGAGATCATTTCCTCGGTCAAGAAAGGCATTTATGCCGTCTCCTTCGGCGGTGGCCAGGTCGACATCACCTCCGGCAAGTTCGTGTTCGGTTGCACCGAGGCCTACATGATCGAGAACGGCAAGATCGGTGCGCCGGTCAAGGGCGCCATGCTGATCGGCAACGGCCCGGACGCGATGAAGCGCATCTCGATGATCGGCAACGACATGAGCCTCGACAAGGGGCTCGGCAATTGCGGCAAGGCCGGCCAGTGGGTTCCGGTCGGCGTCGGCCAGCCGCATCTGCGCATGGATCAGGTCACGGTGGGCGGCACGAAGGCGGGCTGACGTGGAAAACGCAAACGCGCTGGTTCCGGAATTTTCTGTCGGCGACTGGTGGACGAGCCGCAGTTTCTACTGCGACCTCGTCGGCTTTTCGGTTGCCTATGAGAGACCCGAGGAAGGCTTCAGCTATCTGGAGCTCGGCGACGCCCAGCTGATGATCGACCAGGTCGGGGTGGGCCGCACCTTCGAGATCGAAGGCGCGCCGCTGGAGCGGCCTTTCGGTCGTGGCCTCAATGTGCAGATCAAGGTGCCCTCGATCGACACCATCCTCGACCGGCTGAAGGTCGCGGGCATCCCGCTCTATCTCGAGCCGGAAGAAAAATGGTATCGCCGCGACGATCAGGAACTCGGCCAGCGGCAGTTCGTCGTCGCCGACCCGGACGGCTATCTGTTGCGGTTCTGCGAAACGCTCGGCGAGCGTCCGGTCGCGAGCTGAGCCGATCAAATCTCACCGGATCACCTCCAGTGTTTGTCATCCCGTTCGATGCATGAAAAAGGGCCGGTCTTCATCAGACCGGCCCTTAAAATGATGGCGAATGCCGAAGCCCTGGCTGGTCTTCAGCCCTGGGCCGGAAAGGCCAGACAGGCCTGCTTGTGCTTCTTCAGCGCCTCGCAGGCATCCCAGGCCGACTTCTTCGAATTGAAGCCGACGAAGCGGGCGCGGTAGAGGGTCGAGCCGCCGCTGGTGACGGCCGGCGTATAGGGCTTCATGCCGCGCAGCGGACCGGAGAACTTGTCCTGGACTTCGCCCAGCAGCCTGACCAAAGCATCCCGGTCGTCGGAGGCTGCAACCTGGATCTGCCAGCCGTCGACCGGGGCCGGCTCGCTGGCCACGACGACATTCTGCGTGCTGACAGCCTGGGTCTTGGCGGCCGTCTTGTTGATCTGGCGCAGGATCGATTTAGACGCCGAGCTTGGCGCCGACGGCAGGACAGGGTTTGCCGGCATCGGCGCGATATCGTCGGACGAGGACGAGATCGAATTGGTCACCAGCTCCACTTCGGCGCCGTCCTCGGCATAGGCCGTATCATAGCGACCACCCGGAACCGGCACGGTGCTGGCGCTCATCGCGTTGACGGCTGCGACGGCGGAGCGGCGCGTGGTCGGAACCGGCACGTCGTCGCCGAGCTTGGCGAGCCTGGAGCCCGCCGAATGCGTTGCCGCCACCAGCTGCGAACCGCCGGAGGCGCGGCCGATATAGGCATTGACCAGACGTTCCATCAGCTTGTCGCGGCTGGCGGCCGTGCGACCGCCCATGATGACGCCGACGACGCGGGCATTGCCGCGTTCGACCGAGCTGACGAGATTGAAGCCCGAGGCATTGGTATAGCCGGTCTTGATCCCGTCCATGCCCTTGTAGCGGTACATCAGGTTGTTGTGGCCGTGGATGGTACGGCCGCGGAAGGCGAAGTTCTTGGTGGCGAACAGCGCGTATTCCTTGGGATAATCCCGCATCAGCGCGATCCCGAGCGTCGACATGTCGCGCGCCGTGGTGATCTGGCGGTCGTCCGGCAGGCCCGAGGCATTGACGAATGTCGTGCGCGCCATGCCGAGCTGGCGGGCCTTGGCGGTCATCATCTGGGCGAATTGCGGCTCGGTTCCGCCGAGCTTTTCGGCCATGGCGGTTGCCGCATCATTGGCCGACTGGACGATCATGCCGAGAACGGCTTCGCGCACGGTGATCGAATCGCCGGCCTTGACCCTCAGCTTGGTCGGCGGACGCGACGATGCATGCTTGGAAAAGGGAACGGAACTGTTCCAGGAGATCTTGCCCCGATGAAGCGCCTCGAAAGTGAGGTACAGCGTCATCATCTTGGTCAGCGATGCCGGATGATTGAGGTCGTCCCCGCTTTCGGAGAACATGACCTGTCCGGTACGGGCATCCATCAGGAATTGCGCGCCGCCTGCGGACGCCAGCTGCGGAGACAGAACCGTCGCGGCGAGGCAGGCAAGGGCTACCAGTAATTTTCTCATTCGTCCCCCAGGGAAACTCATATGCTCTGAAACAGACACGTCGAACCATCAGCCGCCGCCATCGGCTGCATTTCTGTCTGGCCGGCCCGCACCGATCAAGAAGGTAATGCAGTCGCAATATCGTCAAATTGGGGCAAGAATGGAGCAACCATCCAGATGTCGCCTTTTATGGTAAATGAAGCCTAAACAAGGGAATGCGAAATGTCGCGGCGCACCGTGGCCCCTCGCCGACCGGCTGTCTGGCGCCCTCGCCCACACCTCTAGCCCGCCAGAAATCCGCCATCGGCCGCGAGCACATGACCGACGACATAGGACGACTGGTCGCTGAGCAGCCAGACGGTCGCCTCGGCCAGCTCTTGCGGGGTTCCCATCCGCTTCAGCGGCAGCGTCCTGGCGACCGTGTCAATGTCGCCGACGCCTGCCGACAGCATCATGTCGGTGACCACCCGGCCGGGGGCCACCGCATTGATGCGGATGCCGCGCGCCGCGTTTTCCAGTGCCGCCGTTCTGGTCATCGCGATCACCGCTGCCTTCGACGCATTGTAGAGCGAGAAGCCCGGATTGGGATTGCGGATGCCGCTGACGGAAGCGTTGACGACGATGGTGCCGGCACCGTGCTGCACCATGGCCGGGATCTGGTGCCGCAGGCAAAAGAAGACGCCGCGCACATTGGTGTCGAAGACGCTCGCATAGACCTCGGCTGTCTGCTCCTCCAGCGGTGCGCGCCGCTCCTGGTAGCCGGCATTGTTGAACACCGCATCCAGCCGCCCGAATGTGGCGATCGTCGTCTCGACCATCCGCGCAACATCGCTTTCTTGCGACACATCCGTCGGCACGAAAAGGCTTTCGCAGCCCTCTGCCCTGCAAGCCGCGGCGGCCGCCTCGCCCTCTTCGCGGCGCCTGGCCGCAATCACCACGGCCACGGCCCCTTCGCGCGCCATCTGCAAGGCTGCGGCCCGCCCGATCCCGGTGCCGCCGCCGGTCACCAGGCAGACCCTGTCTTTCATCCGTTGCGAAAGGTCCGTCATCGCTTGCCTCCCGTTTGCTGGCGATCGACGGAGCTTAGCGGATATCCCCGCGGACCAAAAATACTTCAGCATCGCTTTGATTAGCGGCTTCGCATGGCCGAATGGCGAGATTCGCCACCCCGGGGAATATCGAGCAAGAACGATGCAATTGCGGAAAAATGTGCTTTACCTCAACAGAGGTTGAGGCCCTAGCGTCGGGCTCCCAGATCGAGGAGACCCTGATGGATATCACGAAAGTCGAGACGACCGAGCCCGCACCGAGCGGCGGGCGCTGGCTCGAAATCTTTACCGGCACCTATGCGCCCACGACCACCATGCTTTGCCTCGGGGTCGCGATCTTTTCGTTCAACGGCTTCCTGGTCTCGACGACGCTTCCGACCGCGATTGCCGAGATCGGCGGGGCGCGGCTGATCTCCTGGTCGGTCAGCCTGTTCCTGACAGCCTCGATCATCGCCGGCATGATGGCCGCGCATGCCAAGCAGCGGTTTGGCGCACGCGCATCGTTGACCGCCGCCGGCGGAACGTTTCTGCTCGGGACGCTGATCGCCGCCAATGCCGGCAGCATGCCGCAATTGCTCGTCGGACGCATCGGCCAGGGGCTGGGCGACGGACTGATCGCGGCCACCTGCTACACGCTGATACCGGACATCTATCCCAAGCGGCTGATGTCGAAGGTGTTCGGCACCGAGGCTGCCGTCTGGGCGATCGGCGCCTTTGCCGGACCGGTGCTCGCCGGCCTGCTGACCGAATTCGTCTCCTGGCGGGCCGCATTCTATGTCAATGTGCCGATCATCCTGACCTTCCTCGCCTTCGTCCTCCTGATTTTGCCGAAATCCGTGCCCGGCGACGGGGCGGAGCCGCACGGCCCCATTCCCGTGCTGAGGCTCGGTCTGATCTGCCTTGGCATGCTCGCCGTCATGATCGCCGGCGTCGTCGAGGACCGCATCCTTTCCGGCCTGCTGCTGGCGCTGGCACTCGCCGGCTTTCCGCTGACGGCGCGGCTCGACCGGCGAGCGCCAAACGGCCTTTTGCCGCGCAGTGCCTTCGGCTTCTCCTCGCTTTCCGGACTCGGCTTCTGGGTGGTGGTCATGATGTCGGTCGCCCAGGCTGCAAGCGGCGTGTTCATGGTCTATGGCCTGCAGAACCTCTGGCATTTCGGCCCGACCATCGCCGGGTCAACCGGGGCGCTGATGGCGATCTGCTGGAGCCTTTCGGCCGTTCTTGTCGCCAACATCCACCACCCCCGCCTGCAGATCACACTGATCTGGGTCGGCCCGCTGCTGCAGACCATCGGTATCGGTTTCATCACCACCGGCTTTCTGAGCGGGCACCTGGCCTTGATCATCACCGGCCAGATCTTCGTCGGCTGCGGCTTCGGCACCAGCTGGAGCTTCATCAGCCAGACGATGATGGCAGCCTCGCTGAGCAGCGAGCGTGACAAGACCTCGGCGCTGCTGCCGACACTGCAAAGTGCAGGCTTTGCGCTGGGCGGCGCGATCGCCGGCTTCACCGCCAATGCCGCCGGCTTCGTCAACGGCGCCAGCGGCGAGGCTGTGCGCCAACCCGTCGTCGCCGCCTTCTCGCTGGCAAGCCTGCTGGCGGCCCTGGCCGTGGCTGCTGCCGTCCGCGCCACCCGGCGCGACATGTTGGCCGATGCGGATCTGGATGCATGCGCCCTTTCCCCGACCGCCGAACCGCGCTAGCAAGAGAAGAACGCACATCCCGCCCCACCGGCGCTGATCCGCTGCCCCTCCTTCGTCAGGACCCCGTGACATGTTCGACACCTGGCTTACCTATGCCGATATCGGTCAGCTCGGCGGCCCTTCGGGCAGCGATGTCGCCGTCATGGTGGCTTTCGCACTTGTCGCCGGGCTGGCCCGCGGCTTTTCGGGCTTCGGTGCGGCGCTGATCTTCATGCCGGTGGCAAGCGCCCTGGTCGGCCCGAAATCGGCCGCCGCCATCCTCTGGTTCATCGACACGACCATGTCGCTGCCCATGCTGCCCGGCGCCTGGCGGCTGTCGGACAAAAAGCAGGTCGGCTTCATGCTGGCGGGCGCGGTCATCGGCCTGCCGCTCGGAACCGCAGTGCTCACCTATTCCGACCCGCTCGCCCTGCGCTGGGCCATCGTTGTGCTGGTAATCGGGCTTCTCGGACTGCTCGTCTCGGGCTGGCGCTATGGCGGCGCGCCGAAGCCGCCGCTGACCGCCGGCGTCGGCGCGCTGTCGGGGATATTTGCCGGCGCTGCCCAGGTGGGCGGTCCCCCAGTGATCGCCTACTGGCTCGGCGGATACCTGCCCGCCAATCTGGTTCGCGCCAATATCATCATCTATTTCGGGCTTTCCTCGGTGCTGAGCGGCGTCAATTACGGTCTTGCCGGCATTCTCACCGTCAAGACTGCCGCCCTGGCCCTTGCAGCCGCGCCGGCCTATGCGATCGGCCTGAAAGCGGGGTCGGCGGGTTTCCGTCTGGCGGAGGAAACCTTGTTTCGGCGGATCTGCTATGGTCTGATCGCCACGGCCGTGATCATCGGCCTGCCGATCCTTGATCCTGTTCTGCGCTGAGCACGGGATTTTTAACAGGCAGGGTTTCAGCAAGACTTAACACATCCGTTCCAAGTTAAGCGGCGTGCGAAGGCCGACGGGCCGGGCAAGGGCCGAGGGGCCGGCGCGTGGGGAAGGAGGAGACGTCATGCTGAAAAGCGCGATCAAACGCGGCATCATCGCGTCGGGCCTGGAGGTCGCCCATGTGCTGCAGACCGCGGGCCTTCTGCGCGGCGCGCGCGGACGCGGCGTGATCTTCACCCTGCATCACGTGCGTCCCTATGCCCATCGCGGCACCAACACGATCCGCCATCTCGAAATCACGCCGGAGTTTCTGGACGCGGCCATCCGCAGACTGAAGGCCGACGGCTACCGTTTCGTGCGGCTGGACGAGGTGCCGGATCTGCTTGGCCGACCCGACGACGACAGACCTTTCGCCGTCTTCACCCTCGACGACGGCTTCATCGACAATGCGGTCCATGCCATGCCGGTCTTTGCCCGGCACCAGGTGCCCTTCACCATCTTCGTCTGCGAGGGTTTTTCCGAGCGCACGCACACGCTCTGGTGGGAAACGCTCGACCTTGTGGTCAACAGACTGGATAACGTCACCTTCGATTGCGGCGCCGGACCGCGGCAGTTTGCCCTGACCACGCCGTCGCAGCGCGTGACCGCCGCCCTTGCCATCGGTGCTGCGATAACCTCAGGGCGGGAGGCGGACGGCGTTGCCCGTCTCGACCACCTTGCCCGCGAAAACGGGATCGATCCGCTGGCGCTGACGGCGGAACTGGTGATGGATCGCAAGGCGCTGGCCGAACTTGCGCGACAGCCGCTCGTCACCCTTGGCGCCCACACGGTCAGCCACCGGTCACTCGCACGGATGGCACCCGAGGAGGCCGAGGCGGAAATGCGGCACTCCAGAGCCTATGTCTCCTCGGCCTTCGGCGATCGCCATGGCATGGTCTTTGCCTATCCCTACGGCGACGAGCGCAGCGTTTCGGACGCCACGATCGCCGCGGCGGACCGGTCGGGCTTTGCCGCCGCCGTGACGACGCGGCCGGGCACCATGGCTCCCGGCCAATCGCTCAAAGCCCTGCCCCGCGTTTCGCTCAACGGGTTTTTCCAGGCACCGCGCTATGCGGCGGCCCTGGCCAGCGGCATTCCGTTCAAGCTGATCGGCGGCTGACCGTCAAAGGCCCGTCCGCCCCTGCGCACGAACCGTCGTGCGTCAGGGATACATACGCGTCTTCGCCCAGTCGCCATCGGGCGTGTCGCGGTGGAATTCGACCCGGTCATGCAGGCGGAACTTGCGGTCGTGCCAGAACTCGATCGATAGGGGCTTCAGCCGGAAGCCGGACCAATGGGCCGGGCGCGGGATGTCGCCGAGCGCATAGCGGGCGGAATATTCGGCGACGGCTTTCTCCAGCGCAAAACGGCTTTCCAGCGGCCGCGACTGCTTCGATGCCCAGGCGCCGATGCGGCTGCCGCGCGGGCGCGATGCATAATAGGCGTCGGCCTCCGCGTCGGTGACGACCTCGACTTCGCCGCGGATGCGGACCTGGCGGCGCAGCGTTTTCCAGTGAAAACACATTGCCGCCTTCTTCTGGCCAAGGATTTCTCGTCCCTTGCGACTTTCAAAATTCGTATAGAAGATGAAGCCCCGCGAATCGAAGTCCTTCAACAACACCATGCGCACATTCGGCAGGCCATTCTCATCCACCGTTGCCACAGCGACGGCATTCGGATCGTTCGGTTCGGAGGCTGTCGCATCCTCGAGCCATGCGCCAAACAGGGCAAAAGGTTCGGTTTCTTCGGTAAAGTCACCGGATGTTAACTTAGTATCAGACATATTTGCCTCGAATGCGTTTCAAAGTCGTTTCAATCCCCGACAACCCAATGCCGGGACTGGATGATCCGTGGAAGACATAGCAAAGTCGACAGATGACAAAAAGGGCATGGCGCTGCTGGTGATCCGGTTTGCCGCCGCCGGACTTGCGACGATTGCCCTTTCAGGCTGCGTCGGAGCCGGCCTCGATCTCTTCGGTGGCGACAAGGTCGACCGTTCGATCTCGACCAGCACCATCGCCACGGCCAAGACCGCCGATCATTCCGACGAAGCGACCGTGCAGAACGCCGTGACCTCCGCCGACCTGTCCAAGCTTGCCGGCGACCCGGTACCATGGGCCAACACCACGACCGGCAGCGCCGGCGTCATCAGCGTCATCAACGAAGACCGCGACACCGGATCCATCTGCCGCAAGTTCACCACGACACGTCATGCCTATGACGGGATCGCAAGCTTCGACGGGCGCACCTGCCTGCTGAACGACGGCCAGTGGCACCTGCTCGCCTTTGCCCGCGACTCCTGATTGACAACGGCCCGCAGGGGCCTTTTCCCTGTAACCACTAATTAGCAGTTTTAGCGCATCATTCGCTGCAAGAGTCCGCCCGCATGGGAGTGAGGCGGGAAGAAGCAGTTTTCCGGCATGCGCCCGAATGGCATGGGGGCACGGACCCGACAGATTGAAATCGGTGGTTATCGATGCGTGATCCATATTCCATCCTTGGCCTGAAGCAGACCGCGGATACCGGAGAGATCAAGGCGGCCTGGCGCAAGAAGGCCAAGTCGCTGCATCCGGATGCCAATCGCGACGATCCCGACGCCACGCAGAAATTCGCAGAGGCCGGCAAGGCCTATGAAGTCCTGAAGGATCCGGCCAAGCGCACCCGCTACGACACTCTGCGGGCAAAGGCGGAGGAACAGGGCCAGACCATCATGCAGCAGCGCCAGGCCGCCCGCGAGGCGGAGGAGCGCGCGCGCGCCGCCAAGATCAAGGCGGAGGCCGTGCTGGCCGAACTCGCCCGCGCCGAAGCGGAAAAGGCAAAGGCCCAGAAAGCCCAGGCCGAAAAGGTTCAGGCAGAGCAGGCAAAGACCGACAAGACGCAGACGCAAAAGCCTCAGTCCGCAAATCCGCAGACCGGCCAGACCCAGGCTGGGCAGAACCAGGCCGGACAGGGTCAACCCGGCGGTGCGCAGACCTCGGGAACGCGCGCCGACACCGCGCAGGCTGCAAATTCGCAGACGGGCCAGCAGGCGAAGCAGCCGGCACAGCCGCAGGCGGCCAAGGCCGGTGCGGATGCGGCGCAGGGACAGCCAAATCAGTCCGGCCATCATGGTGCCGGTGACAGCACCCAGGGCGGTGCTCGCGCGAAAACGGCGCAGGCGAGCGCCGAAGACATCGTTTCCCAGATCTTCGGCGCCTCGCCGGAAGCTCAGGCCGCGGCCGAAAGCCTGCGCCGCGAAAGCGCCGACGAAGACGGCAGCGAGGAAGCGCGCCTCGGCGGTCCCTTCGATTTCCTCAATCTTCTCGTGCGTCGCTTCCGCGGCGGTCCGCCGCCGGAAAAGGCGCCCGATATCAAGGTCGATGCCACCGTCACGATCGAGGACCTGATTGCCCAGACGGCGGTCAACGCCGAACTGCCCGACGGCCGCGACGTGCGGGTCGCCCTCGACGGCGGTCTTTCGGAGGGCGATACCGTGCGACTGAAGGCGCAGGGCCTGAAACTTGCCGGCATGACCCGCGGCGACGTCGTCGCCACCATCCGGGTCAAGAAGTCCGACCGTTTCCGCGTCGACGGGCTCGACATCCGTACCGTCCTGCCGGTGACGCTGGAAAACGCGGTGCTCGGCTTCGACACAACGGTGGAGACCCCGACGGGCCGCGCCGACATCACCGTGCCGGCCTGGTCGGGTTCCGATCAGGTGGTGACGCTCGAGGGCCAGGGCCTGCCCGATGGCGAGGGCGGACGCGGCGACCTGAAGGTCGAACTCAGTGTCATCCTGTGGGAAAAGCCGGATGAAAAAGTCACTGATCTCATGCGTTTGATGCGCGAAGGGCTCTATTTGTGAGCCTTCCACGACAATAACACCCTTTGTTACGCTCCCTAACAGTTGATGATGGTCAGCTAGCTTGAACCCCGGATCGGGCTATGCCATAGGCAGGTTCGTTTAATTCTCAGGGAGCAGAGCATGGCTCAGTGGTCTGGCCTTATGGCAGGCAAGCGCGGCGTCATCATGGGCGTTGCCAACAATCGTTCGATCGCATGGGGCATTGCGAAAGCCTGCCGGGAAGCCGGAGCAGAGATCGCCTTGACCTGGCAGGGCGATGCGCTGAAGAAGCGCGTCGAACCTCTGGCGGCCGAACTGGATGCCTTGATGGCCGGCGATTGCGACGTGACCGATCTGGCTTCGATCGACGCCGTCTTCGAAAACATCGAAAAGGCCTGGGGCAAGATCGACTTCGTCGTCCACGCCATCGCGTTTTCCGACAAGGACGAGCTGACCGGTCGCTATATCGACACCAGCCGCGAGAATTTCGCCCGCTCGATGGATATCTCGGTCTACTCGTTCACCGCCGTCGCCAAGCGCGCCGAGCGGATCATGAACGACGGCGGCTCGCTGATGACGCTCACCTATTATGGCGCCGAGAAGGTCATGCCGCATTACAACGTCATGGGCGTCGCCAAGGCCGCGCTCGAGGCCTCGGTGCGTTATCTCGCCGTCGACATGGGCGCCCGCGGCATCCGCGTCAACGCCATCTCGGCCGGTCCGATCAAGACGCTTGCCGCCTCCGGCATCGGCGACTTCCGCTATATCCTGAAGTGGAACGAGTACAACTCGCCGCTGAAACGAACCGTCACCACCGACGAAGTCGGCCGTTCGGGCGTCTATCTGCTTTCGGATCTTTCGACCGGTGTCACCGGCGAAGTGCACCACGTCGATTCCGGCTATCACACGGTCGGCATGAAGGCCGTGGACGCACCGGATATCTCGGTCGTCAAGGACTGACATACCCAAAGGCAGCGGAGACAGGCTTGCTCATCTACATGATCCGTCACGGGCAGACAGACTGGAATGCCGAAGGACGGTTTCAGGGTCAGCATGACATCCCCCTCAATGCCACGGGCCGTGGCCAGGCAAGCCTCAATGGCGAGACCCTCGCCCATGTGCTGGGAAACGAGGCGACATCCTTCGATTATGTCGCCTCTCCCCTCTCGCGCACCCGCGAGACCATGGAGCGCCTGCGCGACGCCATGGGTCTGGAGCCTCAAGATTACCGCACCGACGACCGGCTGAAGGAAATCTGCTTCGGCGACTGGGAAGGCCAGACCTATCACGAGCTTGCCAAGGCCGACCCGGAACGGATCGCGGCCCGCGCGCTCGACAAATGGAGCTTCATCCCACCCGGCGACCACGCCGAAAGCTACGAGATCCTGTCGTGGCGGATCGGTGCATGGATGAATGAAATCGCGCGGCCAACGATCTGTGTCGCGCATGGCGGCGTGATCCGCACGATCCTGAAGCTTGTCGGTGGACATTCGGCAGACGACGCCTGCGAGATCAACATTCCGCAGGATCGCATTCTCAGAATCCGCCGCGATGGCGGTCAGGCCCTCTGGATGTAGAAAAACCTGCGCTCAGCGCGAGCGCGGGCCTTAACTTGAAGTAGCTAAAAGCGGCTGGGGTTATTGCACCACTTCGAGATCGTCGACAACGCGCTTGCCGTCGACTTCGGTGTAGAACACCACGACCTTGGTCCCGGCCGTCAATCCCTCGAAATCGAATTCCGGCGGCAGATCGTAGGTCTGGCCGTCATCGAGGGTCAGCGACATGCCTTCTATGCTGACCGACTTGATCGTCGCCTCGATGTCGGCACTGCGCGCATAACCCTCGAGCGGGGAGAGAAAACTCGCAGTGGCGAGCAGAAAAGCAATGACGACGCGCATTCCGGCAATCCTGAAAGGGGCAATTGAGTAAAATCCGATTATCCGAACTAGCCGGAACATTATGGCGAAATTTGCTCGGAATGATGACTGTTCGTGGAATTTTCGGATCGGAAATGTGATCCTTTCAAGTGTTGTCGCTTCAAGAACAAATGCTTGTCGCAACACATACTTTCATCGGACAACAACTTTTCCGCCGGCCCGGCGATAACCATTTCGGGAAACCTGAAATTAACTCGCTGCCTATAGCCCTTGAAGGGGGTGGCAACGGGGTGGTTGGGCGCATGAGCATAGTCGGCATAGCACGTCGCATTGGAAAGGCGGGCCGTTCTCGGCTGCGTCTGGCTGCCGCTGTACTTGCCGTTATCGGAATCGGACTTGCAACGGTCAATATCGACCGCGCCCACACTGCCGATGCGCGCCGTGACCTGGAAACCCGTCTGACCCACCGTCTGCATGACGTGCGAAACGGGCTCGGCTCGGTGCTGACCCCGTCCCTCGCCTTCACCCGTTATCTGTCCGCCACGATGAGCGCCGCCGACCGGGAGAGCGACGCCCGGCTGTTCGGCGTGCGGCGCAATTTCGTCACCAGCCACGTGCCGATCGACGGCGTGGTGCTCGCACCGGATCTCAGGCTCGATTCCGCCCAGCTCGCCGAACTCGGCATGTCGGGCGATGTGATCGACAGGCTGCAGGCGGCCATCGGTGCACTCGGCGCCGGCGCTTCCGGTCCGTCCGCCGCGATCGTGCGGACGTGCGGGGCCGACCAGCTCTGCCTGATCGCCGTCAATGCGGCGCAGGTCTCGCCGGCGCAATGGAACGGTGCCGTCACCGTCATGCGCCGGGACAGCATTCTCGGCTTCAGCCATATTCTCGACGAAACCACCCCCGACATCGCACTCGCCGTCGCCCTGGTCGACCGCCAGGCGCCCGACGGCGATCTCACCGGAACCGAACTCCTCTACGGCATCGGCATTCCGGCCGAGGAACATCCGCTCTCCGCCTCTCTCGACCTCGAAGGCACCCGGCTGGAGATCTCGATCCTGCCGAGCAGCGGCTGGGCTGACGCAATCCCGACGGACTGGCTGTTCGACGTCATGCTTTACGGCACCGGCGGACTTCTCATCCTGACGGTGCTGTTGTCGGCGATCATCCTCAACCAGCGCGACCAGAACATCGCCGCCCTTCGCATCCGCGACGCGCGCTGGCGGCTCTTGTCAGAGCGCTTCGATCTTGCCATGCGCTCCTCCAATATCGGAATCTGGGAGTATTATCCGGCCGAGCATCGGCTGATCTGGGACAGCCGCACGGCGGTGCTGCATGGCTGCCGCACGGATGGGGATGAGAACCTGAACAGGATGGGCGACTGGCTGGGCGCGGTGCATCCCGACGACCGGGTGGCGCTTTCGCTGATCCGGGTCGAGCCCGGCAGCACCCGCGAATGGAGCTGCCGTGTTCTGCTGGCCGATGGCGGCCTGCGCACGCTGAAGGTCGCCTGTCTTTCGAGCGAGGACGAAGACGGCAGGAGCCGGCTGACCGGCGTTGCCTGGGACGCCACCGCCGACACCACCGTGCGTGAAATGCTCGAAGAAGCCAAGGAAGGCAGCGACATCAAGAATGCCGAACTCGAACTCGCGCTGGAGGAGCTGACCTCGCGCGAGCACGACCTCTCGGAACTGTCGCACAAGTTCGACCTGGCGCTGGCCTCCTATAATTGCGGGCTGTGGGAAACCGATGCCTCGACGGGCAACGGCATCTGGGACGAACGCATGCACCAGTTGCACGGCATTGCCTATCAGGACGGCACGGTGACGCGCAGCCAATGGCTGCAGGCCGTGCATCCGGAGGATCGCTCGACCATCCGCAAACGCTTTGAAGGACCTATCGCGCCGGGCAAGACCGTCCAGACGGTGTCGCGCATCCTGCATGACGACGGAAGCTTCCGCTATGTCCGCTCGGTCGGGCAGCTGCATGTCGGACGCGACGGCCGGTTGAAGACGATCGGCATCGCCTTCGATGTGACCTCGGACGTGTTGATGACCGAGGAGCTGAAGCTTGCCAAGGAAGAGGCCGACAACCGCGCCCACGAACTGGAGCTCGCCAAGAGCCGCATCGAATTCAACGCGCTGCACGACACGCTGACCGGGCTTGCCAACCGCCGCATGCTCGACATCGAGCTCGACGAACTGGTGCCGGCCGGATCGGCCGCAGGCGACAAGTTCGCGATCCTCCATCTCGACCTAGACCGCTTCAAGGAAATCAACGACACGCTGGGGCATGCCGCTGGCGACGCCGTGCTGGTGCACGCGGCTCAGGTGCTATGCCGGCATGTCGGGCTGAACGATCTGGTGGCGCGCATGGGCGGCGACGAATTCGTCATCCTGGTACGCGGTCACGCCGACCGCGAGGCACTTTCGGCCATGTCGGAAAGCATTATCGAGGAGATGAGCCTTCCGATCGATTTCGAGGGCTTCGGCTGCCGCTGCGGCGTGTCGATCGGCATTGCCACGGCCAGGACGCGCGAGGCCGATCCGCGCAAGGTGCTGATCAATGCCGATATTGCGCTCTACCGGGCCAAGGAACGCGGCCGCAACTGCCACGAATTCTTCACACCCGAGCTGGAAGCCAATATCGTCCGCTCCCGGCAGCTGGCCGACGAGATGCTCGACGGCCTCGACCGCAACGAATTCGTCGCCTGGTACCAGCCGCAGTTCGACGCCCGCAGCATGGAACTGGTCGGCGCCGAGGCGCTGATCCGCTGGCAGCATCCCGAGCGCGGCCTGCTGACCTCCGGCGCTTTCTTGAAGACGGCGGAAGAGCTGAACGTCATGGCGCGGATCGACAGCCTGGTGCTCGAGCAGTCGCTGATCGACAAGATGCGGCTTGCAGCCCTCGGCGTTCGGCTGCCGCGGGTCTCGGTCAATGTTTCGGCCAAACGGCTGCATGACACCGGCCTGATCGAACACCTGAAGACCCTGTCGCTCACCCCCGGCGAGATCTGTTTCGAGCTGGTGGAATCGATCTTCCTCGACGACGGCGACAACCTGGCCGCCCACAATATCGATGCGATCAAGGCGCTGGGCGTCGATATCGAGATCGACGATTTCGGCACCGGCCACACCTCGATCGTCAGCCTGCTGAGACTGAAGCCGAAGCGGTTGAAGATCGACCGCCAGCTGGTCATGCCGATCGTCCATTCGCCGCGCGAGCGCAGTCTGGTGCGCTCGATCGTCGAGATATCCCGCTCGCTCGGCATCGAATGCGTGGCCGAGGGGGTCGAGACGGAGGAGCATGCCGCCATGCTGCGCGAACTCGGCTGCGACATGCTGCAGGGCTATGCCTTCGCCAAGCCCCTGCCCTTCGACCAGCTGGCCGCGCTGGCGCTGCGCCCACCCATGGCGCGGGCCTCCTGAGACCGGTCGCCATGGCCGACCGTCACGATCGGGCGGAAACAGGCGAGGAAAGCCTTTTTTCCACGCCGCCTTTCCACTATGTGTTGGCCGCCTGATTGCCTCACGCGGCGCGCCTGCGCCAATACCCGGTTGAAAGTCGATGTCGCACAATACCTTCGGTCATCTTTTCCGTGTCACCACCTGGGGCGAAAGCCATGGGCCCGCGCTCGGCGCCGTGGTCGATGGCTGCCCGTCGGGCCTGCGCTTTCGCCCGGAGGACATCCAGTCCTTCATGGACAAGCGAAAGCCCGGCCAGTCGCGCTTCGTCACCCAGCGGCGCGAGGATGATATCGTCAAGGTGCTGTCCGGTGTCATGCCGCAGGACGATGGCACGATGATCACCACCGGCACGCCGATCTCGCTGGTGATCGAAAACACCGACCAGCGCTCGAAGGATTACGGCGAGATTGCCCGCCAGTACCGACCCGGCCATGCCGACTATACCTATGACGTGAAATACGGGATCCGCGACTATCGCGGCGGCGGCCGCTCGTCGGCCCGCGAGACGGCGGCCCGCGTGGCGGCCGGCGCGATCGCCCGGCTCGTCATTCCCGGCGTCACCATCCGGGCAGCCCTGGTGCAGATCGGCAAGCATAGGATCAACCGCGACAACTGGACCTGGGACGAAGTCGACAACAATCCGTTCTTCTGCCCCGACCCCGCGATGGTGCCCGTGTGGGAGGCCTATCTCGACGAGATCCGCAAGGCCGGCTCCTCGATCGGCGCCGTCGTCGAAGTGGTCGCCGAAGGCGTTCCCGCCGGCCTCGGTGCGCCGATCTACGGCAAGCTCGACCAGGATATCGCCGCCGCCCTGATGTCGATCAATGCCGTCAAGGGCGTCGAGATCGGCAACGGCTTTGGTGCTGCCGAAATCTCCGGCGAGGAAAATGCCGACGAGATGCGCATGGGCAATGACGGCAAGCCGATCTTCCTGTCGAACAATGCCGGCGGCGTGCTCGGCGGCATTTCGTCCGGCGAGCCGGTGGTCGCCCGCTTTGCCATCAAGCCGACCTCGTCGATCCTGACAGAGCGCCAGACCATCGACGCCGACGGCCACAATGTCGACCTCAGAACCAAGGGTCGTCATGACCCCTGCGTCGGCATCCGCGCCGTGCCCGTCGGCGAGGCGATGTTCGCCTGCGTGATCGCCGATCATTTCCTGCGAGACCGCGGCCAGACCGGCCGCCAGAGCCACCAGCCCTGAGGGCCGGCACCAGACAGAGACGAGGACAAGCCCATGTCATTTGACCAGAAGCGCGTCGTCGACGCGATCCGTGCCTTCGAGGCCGGCGAAATCGTCGTCGTCACCGATGATGACGGACGGGAGAACGAGGGCGACCTGATCGTCGCGGCCGTGCATTGCACGCCGGAGAAGATGGGCTTCATCGTCCGCCATACCTCCGGCATTGTCTGCACGCCGATGCCGAAGGAAGAGGCCAAGCGGCTGAACCTGAATGCCATGGTGGCCGAAAACGACAGCGCCCACACCACCGCCTTCACCGTCTCCGTCGATTTCAAGCATGGCACGACCACCGGGATTTCGGCCGAAGACCGCAACATGACGGTGCGCAATCTGGCCAATCCGAATGTCGGTGCCGCCGATTTCGTTCGCCCCGGTCATATCTTCCCGCTGATCGCCCGCGAAGGCGGCGTGCTGATGCGCTCGGGCCATACCGAAGCCGCCGTCGACCTCTGCAAGCTGGCAGACCTGCCGCCGGTCGGCGTGATCTGCGAACTGGTCAACGACGACGGCAGCGTCATGCGCGGACCGCAGGTCTCGGCCTTCGCCGAGACGCACAAGCTGAAGCATGTCTCGGTGGCGGATCTCATCGCCTACCGCCAGCGCAAGGAAACGCTGATCCAGCACGTCTCCACCTTCGATATCGACACGCCCTATGGGCCGGCCAAGGGGCATGCCTATTCGCTCCCCTGGGACCCGATGCAGCATCTGGCCGTCGTCTTCGGCGACATTCGCGACGGCGAGGACATTCCGGTGCGCCTGCAACTTGAAAATGTCGGCCGCGACGTATTCGGCAAGGAGCGGCAGGTGGATGCCGTGATGAAGCGGATCGCCGACGAAGGCCGCGGCATCATCGTCTATCTGCGCGAGGGGTCGGTCGGCGTCGGCGCCTCGACCACGGCGCGCACCGGCAAGTTCGACCGCGAGGGCCATGACGAGGCGAAGGTGCGGGAAAGCGAATGGCTGGAAATCGGTCTCGGCGCCCAGATCCTGAAGGATCTCGGCATCACCTCGATCCGGCTCTATGCGTCGCGCGAACGCCATTATGTCGGCCTGGAAGGCTTCGGCATCCGCATCGCCAGCACCGATACGGCCTGAGGCTGCAACCGGCCCGTCGTTCGGCCCGGCATGGATCGGGCCGGGCGCTGCCGGCGGGCGGCTTGGGCTTGCCGGCGCACCGTCTCCAAGGGCACACCTGTGGCGGCACGACGAACGCAGGCGGGACAGACCGCCTGCCGCTAGCCCTGTCCGGCCGGGACAGGTGGAGGAGCACCAGACTGATAGGCTAAGGGAATGGTGAGTGGCATCCGCCAATGGGCCGGGATCATCAAGAGGGATACGCTGTCTCTCTATCTGGCCGCCCGTGACCCGCGAACACCCTGGCCTGCAAAGCTCATCGCCGCGTCGGTCGTGGCCTATGCGCTATCTCCGATCGACCTGATCCCGGATTTCATCCCCGTCATCGGCTATCTCGACGACGTCGTGCTCGTGCCGATCGGCCTGTGGATCGCCGTGCGGCTTGTGCCCCGCGAGGTGATGGCGGACTGCCGCGCCCGGGCCGCGCAGCTTTCCGAACGGCCGACGAGCCGGATTGCCGCCGCCGTCTTCGTTCTGATCTGGCTGGGGGCCGCTACGGCGACGGGCTGGCTTGCCTATCAGGCCTTGGCCGGCTGACCGGCCTCAAACACCCCGTCGCGCTTGCAGATCAACCGCGACGCTTCGTCCGGTAGGTCCGCACCGAGCGGCCGAACTCCTCGAACAGCGCCTTGTTGATCGGGTTGGTGGCCGGGTCGTATTCGGCGTGCCACTGGACCCCGAGCGCGAAGCCATCGGTTTCCTTGAAGCGGATCGCCTCGATCGTCCCGTCGTCGGCGACGCCTTCCACGGCGATGCGTTCTCCGACGTCGAGAATCCCCTGGCCGTGCAGCGAATTCACCCGGATCACGTCACGACCGAGAATTTCGGCGAAACGGCCCTCCGGCACGAGGCGAACCTCGTGGCGATCGGCAAAGACCACGGTCGGATCGGGATGAATCTCGCCGTTTTCGAGCCTCGGCATGCGGTGGTTGATGCGCCCGGGAAGCTCGCGGATCTCCGGGTGCAGCGTGCCGCCCGCCGCAACGTTCATTTCCTGGAACCCGCGGCAGATGCCGAACAGCGGCACGCCGCGCTCCAGACAGGCATCGATCAGCGGCAGCGCGACGCTGTCGCGCGCCTCGTCATAGGGCTCGTGCTTCGGATCGGGTTCGGTGTGGAAGCGCAGGGGATGGACATTGGCGCGCGCACCGGTGAGCAGGATGCCGTCGACCACGTCGAGAAGGTCGTCGATATCGGTGAGCTCCGGATCGCCGGCGAACATGATCGGGGTTGCCCCCGCCACCTCGGCCACCGCCTTCATGTTGGTGACGCCGACCATCTGGACTTCGAAACGCTGTTCCACGCTATAGGAATTGCCGATCACACCGATTACGGGCTTTGTCATATCAACTCGCTGCCTTTCGGACGCGCGCCGGCCAATGAACGTCGTCGCGGTCTTTCCGATTTCCGTTTCATGCTGTTGTAAGACGCATTGTGCGCTGCGCCAAGGGCACGATGAGTAACCTCACCGTCAATGAAGGACGCAGGCTCAAAAAATCCGGAGCATCGGTCAAAAGACGCCTGCTGGTTCCAGGGGCTCAAGGCAATGTCAGCGGGCCATCGGTCTGCGGGTCGGGATCGCCGGCCCAGACGAGACGATAGACATCGCCCTGGCGCACCGACTGGACGGCGGCGGGCCGCAGCACCGCAAAGCAGGTCCCGCCCTCTTGGCGCACCGAGGGATAGACGATGCCGTTGAGGGCCTCGCGGCGCGCTTCGGCCGCCAGCGCATTGCCGGCCGGATAGCCGATCCGGATGTCCGGATCGAGCGAGGGATGGTCCGGCACCGCCCTCAGGTCGAGGAAGTCACCCGACAGGCTGCAAAACATTTCCGCATATTCGACGACCGCGTGGAAGTCTCCCGCCTGGCGCAGGAATTCGCGCATGTGGAAGGTGATTTCGGCAAGACAGGTGTCCACGGCGAGCGCCGCATACCATGCGCCCCGGGTCTGGCCGTTGAAACGGTTCGGCGCACGCGGTCTGGCATAGGCGAAACTGGCATTGATGAAATGCGCATGCGGCACGTCGAACACCAGTTCATTGGCCTTCAGGCCGGAGATGCCGCCGAGTTCGGCCATCCGGCGCGAACTGGTTGCGCCTTCGATTTCGGCCAGCGCCGACAGCTCCTCATCGGTATCGACGAGCGGCGACAGCACCGGCTCGCGCAATCTGGCGGTCGAGACCAGCCGCACCGTCTTCGGATAGGCAAGCGTTACGACCGGAACGCCACTTGAACGCACTCACAATCCTCCACGAACGGCATCAATATAGCGCCGCACCTCCAGCATCAGCGGTATGCCCTCCTCCACCATGGCCGCCACGGGCGGGCGCCCGTCAAACAGCGGCCCCGAATTGTCGAGCTGCAGCCAGCGGTCCGCCATGTCGTCGGCAAACAGCAGATGCAGGCCCTTGTAGATGCCCGTCAGCACGGAGATACGGGTCATCTGGTCCTGGCTCAGCGTCTTTGCGCCTGCCTCGGGCTTCATTCGCTCCCAGGTGCTCGTCGACACCCCGAGCAAGGCGGCGGCCTGCGCGCCGGTCAGCTTCCACTGGCCGGCCAGCCGCCGATAGGCCTTCAGCGCCGTCTTCGACAGCCGCTGACGATCCTGTTCTGCCGCAAATCCCTGTCGTGTGCCGCTCTTCCGTGTCAGTTCCACCAGTTCCGCCATGGTCAACTCCATCAGATGATGGAGGATATATAGGTCAAATGGTGACGAATTGCCAGAACTTTGGTGTTTAGCGCGTCACCCTCGCCATCCCTCGAGATAGGTCACCGTCTCGACGCCGGCGAACCTTGCAAGCCGCATCAGTTCGGCGTCCAGCCTTTCCAGCCGCCCCGCCGACGGACGCACCTTGTCTTCCAGCCAGAGCCGCTTGACGGCGAGCGTGCCTGCCTTCCTATCCGCCTTCATGTCGATGCGGCCAATGATCCGGTCGCCTTCCAGAAGCGGGAAGACATAATAGCCGTATTGCCGCTTCGGCTCGGGGACGAAGATCTCGATGCGGTAGAAGAAGCCGAACAGGCGCTCCGCCCTGTTGCGATCGCGGATCAGCGGATCGAACGGGCTGAGCGTGCGGATGCGCGCCGGCGGCTCGGGCGCATCGAGCAGTGCCTCGAGCCCGTCCGAAAAGGCAAAGGCATTGCGTGGCCTGCCGTCCACCGTTTCGAGAGACAGCTCTTCCAGCTCCGCGCGATTGGCCTCCACCCAGTCCTTGGCTTCCTGCGGCGTGACAATCGCCCAGAAGGCGGCGATCTCGCCGGATGTCGCGAAACCGAGACGCTTCAAAGCTTCGCGGCAGGCCCAGTCGACGAAGGCGTCATGCTCGACCACGGCGGCGAAATGCTCGGCCGGGATCACCCGTTCGGCCAGGTCGTAAACCTTCTGGAAATTTTCCCGCGCCGAGATCGCCAGCTTGCCGGACTGCCAGAGAAACTCCAGCGCGGTCTTCGACGGATGCCAGTTCCACCAGCCGCCCGACTGGTGGTCCTCGTCCTTGACCTCGCGCGAACGGATCGGCCCGCCGTCGACGATCCGCTGGTGTATCTCGTCGAAGGCCCGGTCGAAGCCCTCGCCACGCCATTTCGGCCAGCGCTCCAGGATGCGCTCTTCCTTGCGGGCGAAGAAATGCTTCCACTGCGGATAGAAGGCGGTCGGGATGATCGCCGCATCGTGGGTCCAGTGCTCGAACAGCAGCCGGTCCTTCTCGAGCAGCGGTGTCAGCTGCGCCGGCCGATAGGTCTGGTTGCGCGAAAACAGGATCTGGTGATGGGCGCGCTCGACGGTCGATATGCTGTCGACCTGGACGAAGCCGAGATCGTGGATCAGCTGATAGAGCTCGCCACGCGCCATCGCCCGTTGCGGGGGCCGCGACAGCCCCTGTCGTTCGAGAAAGATGCGCCTTGCCTGGGAATTGCTTACCGGAATAGCCATGGTTGCGACGCTAGCCGATGTTCCCGTTATGTTCAATATGTCTGCGGCGGTTTTCTCTGCGGCGCCCAGCGAACCCGGGAGTGCCGGTCTTCGCATCGGCGGACGGAATGGCTATAGAGGGGCCGACCAGGGCCGAGGACATCAGGTTTGCAGATCATTTTCGACGGCGCGACGGTGCGCCATGACGCGCGCGAAGCCATTCATCCGCTCACACTCTCGCTCGACGATCATCGGATCGGCGTGATCGGCCTCAACGGGTCCGGCAAGACGACCTTTGCGCGGCTGATCGCCGGTCTGACAGTGCCGAGCGACGGCAAGGTGATGATCGACGGCCTCGACAGCGTTGCCGACGCCAACACCCTGCGCGGACGGATCGGCTTCATCTTCCAGACTCCCGGCAACCAGATCATCCTGCCGATCGTCGAGGACGATATCGCGCTCGGCCTGAAGCCGTTGAAGCTCGGCAAGGCGGAGATCGCGGCCCGGGTCGAGGCGGCGCTGTCGCGTCTCGGCATCGCCCATCTGGCCAAGCGTCGCCCGCACGAGCTCTCCGGCGGGGAGCTGCAGCTGGCAGCGCTTGCCGCCGTTCTGGTCACCGCGCCGTCCCTGGTGATCTTCGACGAACCCACCAACCAGCTCGACTTGAAGAACCGCGCGGTCGTCGAACAGGCGATCGCGGCACTCGACGAAAGCGCCATCGTCATCAGCCACGACCTCGACCTTGTCGCGACATTCCCCCGCGTGCTGGTGTTCGACCAGGGCCGCATCGCCTTCGACGGCCCCGCGCAGCAAGCGATTGCCCGCTACAGGGAGATCGCGCTTCGATGAGAAGTCTCTATGTCGCAGGCCGTGGGCCGCTTTACCGCCTGCCCGCCGGGGTCAAGCTGATCGGGCTGATGGTCTTCGGCCTGCTGCTCTTCCTGACCCGCAGCCCTGCCCTGTTATCAACCGGCCTCGGCTGCGCGGCACTTGCCTATTTCACCCTCGGGCAGAGGCCGGGCGCCGCGCTGAAGCCGCTGCGGCCGGTCCTTCTGACGATTGCCGTCGTCACCCTGTTCAATCTCGTCTTCGTCTCACCCGGTGAGGCACTGGTGACCGTGCTCAGGCTGACCGCGCTGGTGCTGGCGGCCACGGCGGTCACGGCGACCACGCGGATCGGCGACCTGGTCGATGCAATATCCTTCGCCGCCCGACCGCTCGAGCGCATCGGTCTGGTGCGGGCCGACGATATCGGCCTGTCGGTCGGCCTGGTGATCCGGTTCCTGCCGGAAATCCTTGCCCGCTACGCGGCGTTGAAACTCGCCCACCGCGCGCGGGGCCTGAAGCCCGCGGTCCTTACCATGATCGCCCCGCTGGTGATCCAGACGCTGAAGGATGCGGACGCGATCGCCGACGCCATTGACGCCCGCGGCATTCGCCGCCAATGAAGACCCGCCTGAGATTATTTGAGGAAGTTTCATGAAAACCCGTGACCTCGTACTCGTTTCACTGTTTGCCGCGATCATCGTGGCGCTCGGCCTGATGCCGCCGATCACGCTCGGCTTCGTGCCGGTGCCGATCACCCTGCAGTCGATGGGCGTGATGCTGGCCGGCGTCGTGCTCGGCGCAAGACGCGGCGCGCTGGCGCCCCTGCTCGTCATCCTGCTCGTCGTCATCGGCCTGCCGGTGCTCTCCGGCGGCCGCGGCGGCCTTGCGGTCTTTGCCGGTCCGACCGTCGGCTATCTGATCGGCTGGGTGCCGGGTGCCTATGTCGCCGGCCTGATCGCCGAACGCTTCGCCAGGCCGTCGCTTTCCGCCGTGACGCAGACGATCGGCTTCTTCGCCGCGGCAGCGCTCGGCGGCATCGTCGTCGTCAATCTCTGCGGCATCCTGTGGCTCGGCCTCGGCGCCGGTCTCGGCCTTTCCAAGGCCTTCCTCGGTTCGCTCGCCTTCGTGCCGGGCGACCTGTTGAAATCGGCCGTGGTGGCGCTTGCCGGCCGCTCGGTGATGGTCGGCTATCCGCTGCTGCCGCGGCGCGCCTGACGATCAGTCCAGCGCTTCGAAATACCGTGCGCCCGCCTCCGACAGGAGCGGGCGCGCATCCTTCAAGGGAAGGCTCAGCACATCATCCGTGCAGGTGAAGATGACATGCGGCAGGTCGCTCAAGGCAAAGACCAGATCCTCGCCCTTGATATAGGCGGTCAGATTGGTCCGGATCAGATCGGGAATGCCGCAATCGGCTTCCATCTGGTCGTCGCCCTTCTGCCGGTGCGCCTCCAGATAGTCGACCAGTTCATCGCTCGGTCCCCAGACGATCTGGTCCGGATCGACCCCAACTGCCGCCGGATCGACGATATTGCCGTCAAAATCGCGGGCGACCCAACCCTTTACCAGGTCGCGCGGCCGCACCAGTCGGCCGGCCTCTACGTCGATCATGACGTGGTTTTCGAAATTGTTGGGATGGGCACCGCCGCAGAAAAAGCTGCCGCCTTCGGTGATCCCCATCAATCGGTCGGTCAGATGATCGACCGTGATGCTGTGATTGCCGTCGAAGCCGTTGCTGCCGACCGGTGTGGCGGGAGACCAGTCAAAGCCGAGATAAGCCTGGGAAAGACAGTCGAAAGCGGGGTCCTCGGCCTCGGCACGCAGGCGGCCAAGCAAGCCGTTCAGGCGGGCGAGATCCGCGCCGGGAAGAACCGTGACAACCGGATATTCGAAGCCGATGCGCGAATCGACGTCGAGCCGGTAGCGGCCCTTGCCGAGCGAGATGTCCTTCCCGGGCGTCAACGCGAACGCCATCTTGGCGGCCACATAAGGCTGCGCCTCGGCGCTCCATTGCGCGACTGCCAGATCTTTGTCGGCGTCGGGTTCATCGGCCAGATCGAAGGTGAAGTAGTCGAGCGCCTCCACCGTCCGGGCCTTGCGGGTCCCCTTGATCGCAAGCACGATCGGCAAGGACGTCTTGCCCTTGTCCGCACGCCAGGATCCCTTAAGGCTCGGTTGCCCGATCCTGCCGTCCAGCGTCCAGTGTGCCCCGATGACGGCCTTGCTGAGCGGCACATCATCCTTGCCGAGACAGGTCTCTGCGCGACACGGGGCCTCCTCGGCAATCTGCAGACCCGACTTGGCCGCCGTCAGATGCAGCGGGATGTCGCCACCCTTGGCGAGATAGGCATAGCGGCCGAAGCGGACGGGTCCGGCATCGGGCTTGATGAATTCGGCGATGATAGCGATTTTGCCAAGCGTGCCCGCATAGGTCACAGCCTCGTCGGCCATGGCCGGAAAAGCCCAGGCCTCAAGGCCGGCGACGAGGCCCATCAACACAATCCGACGCATGATCGTTTCCCCTCCGGCGATTTGCGGCTGCCCGACTCTACGCCTGCCAGGGACCGCGAACAAAGGGGAAGATCGATATTCACACACGTATCACGAGAATTTCGCGGAACCGATACATTTGGCTGTATTGGCCGCCTCGCCTCGGCGGCCTACCATGAGCCGAGCCTTGAGGAGAGGGCCAAGCTGTCGATCGGGCGCATGCTGTCCGCGGCAGTGACCGACAGTATCAACCGGGAGGAATTGCCATGAAATGGACTGCACCGAAATTCGTCGAAGTGTCCTGCGGCATGGAGATCAATCGCTACGCGCCGGCCGACGGCAACGAGCCGATCCTGTTCTGACGAAAGCCGCAGCGCTGTCGCGACTTCAGACAGCGGGCACTTCAACGGCCTTTGCATCGGGCACGGATTTTTCCGCTCGGTGCCGTTCGTCCGACCGCCGGCGTTTCGAATACGCGACACTGTTCGACGAGACTGGGTGCCCTATGCGCCCCTGCATCGGGCGGGGCATGGAACTCGACCACCATGGCGCGCCCGATGACAGCAAAAGCCTGCAGCGTCGCGGCTTGCCGCGTGCCGGCATCCTCTTGTTCCAGGATTGATGAGCGAGAACCGATGGCATCCATCCGGTTTCTGGTACTCGGCGCGGCCGCAGGTGGCGGACTGCCGCAATGGAATTGCGGCTGCGTCAATTGCCGGGCCGCGCGCGATCCCGCCGCACCGCTGATGCCGCAGACGCAGTCGTCGCTGGCGGCGAGCGTGGACGGTGAAAACTGGGTGCTGTTCAATGCCTCGCCGGATCTGCGGACCCAGATCGAGCACAACCGGATGCTTCACCCGAAGGACCTGCGCGACAGCCCGATCCGCTCCGTCGTGCTCACGAACGGTGATGTCGACCATATTGCCGGCCTGCTGACGCTGCGGGAAAAACAGGAATTCAGCCTCTTTGCCACGCCCGGACTGCAGGCGCTTCTCGCCGCCCATCCGGTGTTCGGCGTGCTCGATCCGGCCCTGGTCGCGAAGATCGAGGTCGATCTCGAAACGGATATCACGCCGCTTGCCGGCCTGACGGTGCGGCTGTTTGCGGTGCCCGGCAAGGTACCCCTCTACCAGGAGACGTCAGAGCTTTCGCTCGATCAGGAGACCGACCAGACCGTCGGCGTCGAGCTTTGCGCAGGCGGGCGCCGCGCCTACTATATTCCCGGCTGCGGTCGGATGACGGAAGCGCTGGCACGACGCATCGACGGTGCCGACATCGTCTTCTTCGACGGCACGCTGTTTACCGACGACGAGATGATCCGTGCCGGAACGGGCCTGAAGACCGGCCGGCGCATGGGGCACATGCCGATCACCGGCGACGGCGGAAGTCTGGAGGCGCTCGGGCGTCTTGCGATCGGCCGACGGCTCTACATTCACATCAACAACACGAACCCGATCTGGCGGGCGGGCCCCGAACGGGCCGCGGTGGAGGCTGCCGGCTTCACCATCTGCCATGACGGGCTGGAGGTAATCCTCGATGCCCAGTTCCAATGACACGGCGCTTGATCGCAAGGCCTTCGAACGGAGGCTTCGGCAAATCGGCGCCGAACGCTATCACGACAAGCACCCCTTTCACGCCATGCTGCATGGCGGACAATGCTCGATGCGACAGGTGCGCGCCTGGGTGATCAATCGCTATTACTATCAAAGCCGCATTCCGATGAAGGACGCGGCCTTCCTGTCGCGCTGCGAGGATCCGGACCTGCGCCGCGTCTGGCGCCGGCGCATCGATGACCATGACGGCGGGGTCGAGGATGGCGGCGGCCTCCGGCGCTGGCTGCGGCTGGCGGAAGCCGTCGGCCTCGATCCCGACTATGTCGCCTCGACCAGCGGCGTGCTGCCCGCCACGCGCTTTGCCGTCGATGCCTATGTCCGCTTTGTCCGCGACATGCCGCTGCTGGACGCCGTCGCGGCCTCGCTGACGGAACTCTTCGCGCCGCAGATCCATCGCGACAGGATTGCCGGCCTTCTGGAGCATTACGGCTTTGCCGATGATGCCGCCCTCTCCTATTTCCGTAAGCGGCTGAACGAGGCACCCGACGATGTCGCCTTCGGCCTTGCCTGGGTGCTCGACCATGCCGATACGCTGGAACGTCAGGATGCGGCAGCGGCGGCCCTCACCTTCAAGACCGATGTTCTCTGGGCGCAGCTCGATGCGCTGCACGCGGCCTATGTCAGCCCCGGGCGGATCGCGCCGGGCGGCTGGGATGGGCGTGAAGGCGTGACCGGCGCCGTCGACGAGGACCGGTTGCGGGGAGCGGCGGAATGACCGGGCAACCCACCGTCGTGCAGATTTCCGGGGACAGCGTGGTGCGGCTGGCCCGTGGTGTGCGGCTGCGGGAGGATCCGGTGCGTGGCCAGACCGTGCTTCTCGCGCCGGAGCGGGCGCTGGCGCTCGACGAGATCGCCATTGCCGTGGTCAAGGCGCTGGACGGCGAACGGACATTGCAGGCGATCGCCGCGGATTTCGCCCACCAGTTCGACGCGCCCGAAGACACGATCCTCGCCGACATCATCGCGATGATCGGCGCCTTTTCCGAGCGCCGGCTGCTGGAGTTCGTCCGATGACCGCGCCACTCGATACCTCCGCCCCGGCCTCCAAGCCACGTCCGGCGCCACCGATCGCACTGCTGGCGGAACTCACGCATCGTTGCCCGCTTGCGTGCCCCTATTGCTCCAACCCTCTTATACTGACCAACGCTGCTGAAGAGCTGACGACCTTCGAATGGACCGACGTCTTTCAGCAGGCCGCGGATCTCGGTGTCCTGCACCTCCACCTGTCCGGCGGAGAGCCAGCCGTCCGGCGTGATCTCGTCGCGCTTGCCCAAAACGCCTCGGAACGCGGGCTTTACACCAATCTCATCACCTCCGGTATCGGCCTGACCGAAAGGCGCGTCCGTGAGCTTGCGGATGCCGGACTCGATCATGTGCAACTGTCGATCCAGGGTGTGCGACCGGCCGATGCCGACCGTTATGCGGGGTATGAAGGGGGCTACGACCGCAAGATGACAGTCGCCGGCTGGCTGGCCGATGCCGGCCTGCCGCTCACGGTCAACGCCGTCTGCCACAAGCAAAACATGGGCGATATCGGCGCCATGCTGGAGCTTGCCATCAGGCTCGGCGCCCGGCGCATCGAGATCGCCACCGTGCAGTTTCACGGCTGGGCGGAGAAGAACCGGCAGAGCCTGATGCCGACCCGCGCACAGGTGATCGAAACGAACGCGATCGTGGCCGCCGCGCGCGCGCGGCTGAAGGGGACGCTGGTGATCGATTACGTGCCGGCCGACCACCATTCGCGGTTCCCCAAGGCCTGCATGGGCGGCTGGGGCTCGAGCGGGCTCAATGTCACGCCGTCCGGCCGCCTCCTGCCCTGCCACGCAGCCGAGACCATACCGCATCTGACCTTCGAAAATGTCCGTGACACGCCGCTTGCCGCGATCTGGTACGACAGCGCCGCCTTCAACGCCTATCGCGGCGACGACTGGATGCAGGAGCCATGCCGCAGCTGTTCGCGAAAACCCATCGACCATGGCGGCTGCCGCTGCCAGGCGATGGCGCTTGCCGGCGATGCGGCAGCAACCGACCCGGTCTGCGTCTATTCCCCCTTGCACGCCACACTGGCTGACGCGGCAGAGACGGACGGAAACGCAAAGCCCGGAGCCTTCGTCTACCGGGGACGGCCGGCAGTGGAGCGAACGACCGCAGCGGCGCGCATGGTCGCGCAAGAGAAGCTCTAGGAGCTTTCAGTCCAGATACTGATAGAGCCAATCGCGGATGTCTTCGGGGATGGCGACGGGGTCGCTGGCGTCACGGTCGGTGGCGGTGCGCATCAGTTCGACTTCGGCGGCGATCACGTTGCCGCGCTCCATGGCGATGGTGAAGCCAACGAATTTCCCGCCGATCTTGTCGACATTGACGGTCATCCGCACGAGGTCGTCCGGCTTCAGCGCGTCGGCGATGCGGCAGGCGGTCTTGGTGGTGAGGAAGAGCGGCTCGTCTTCGATCGCCGGTCGGCAACGCCAGAAGCTGGCAAGCGCCGCTTCCGCGTGATCGATATAGGCCGATGCGCGCATCCGACCGTCCATATCGATATCCCGGAAGGGAACGCGCATCTCGGTGACCACAACGCGCTCAACATGCTTCATGCAATTGCCTCATATCTTCTGTCTACCCATTCTTAGAGGGATATTTACGGCGAGAACAGGGTCTGGACGCCGCATGGGCGGTGTGGCGTGTTGACAAAACCCGGCTATCGCCCAAGTGAACCATCGAAAACCCATGGCATCTCCATGCGGATGCAAGAAGGAACCGAAGAGATGACCACCCGCCTTTATGAGCACGCGATCTTTCTGGAGCATGATACGCCGAGCGGCCATCCCGAACGCGCGGACCGGCTGCGCTCGCTCAACATTGCCCTCCAGCATCCGAATTTTTCCAGCCTCGACCGCCGGCAGGCGCCGCAGGCGAATGAGGATGCGGTGACGCTCGCCCATCCGGAGGAGCATCTCTTCGCCGTCATGCGGCAGATCCCCGAGGAAGAGGGCGAGATCGCCCAGATCGAGTCCGACACCTATGTCTCGCAGAAGTCGCTGCAGGCGGCGCTGACCGGGGTCGGCGGGGCATTGGCCGCGGTCGACGACGTGATGACCGGTGCGGTCGACAACGCCTTCGTCGCCTCGCGCCCGCCCGGCCACCATGCCGAAAAGACCAAGGCGATGGGCTTCTGTCTGTTCAACAATATCGCGATCGCCGCCCGCCATGCGCAAAAGGTGCACGGGGCCGAGCGCGTCGCGATCGTCGACTGGGACGTGCACCACGGCAATGGCACGCAGGACATCTTCTGGGACGATCCGTCGGTGCTGTTCTGTTCCACCCACCAGATGCCGCTCTATCCCGGCAGCGGGGCAAAGAACGAGACCGGCACCGGCAACAACATCGTCAACGCGCCGCTGTCGCCGAATACCGGGTCGGACCATTTCCGCGAGGCCTTCAAGTCGCGGGTGCTGGCCGCCCTCAAGGATTTCTCGCCGGACCTGATCCTGATCTCGGCCGGCTTCGACGCGCATCACCGCGATCCGCTGGCGCAGATCAATCTCGTCGGCGACGATTTCGACTGGGCGACCGGCCGGCTGCTTGAGGTCGCCGATCGTTTTGCCGGCAACCGGGTCGTCAGCCTGCTGGAAGGCGGCTATGATCTGGAAGGGCTTGCCGAGTCGGCAGGCATGCATATTTCGAGACTGATGAAGGGTTAGACATGAGCGACAGCGCGACGACGGAGATCGCATCCTACACGTTCGAGAAGGCGGTGGCCGAACTGGAGAGCATCGTGGCGCGGCTGGAACGCGGCGACGTGGCGCTCGACGAGTCGATTGCGATCTATGAGCGCGGCGAACTGTTGAAGAAGCACTGCGAGACACTGCTGTCGGCTGCGGAAAACCGGATCGAGAAGATCCGCCTCGACCGCGCCGGCAAGCCGCAAGGCGTCGAGCCGCTGGACAGCCAGTAAGACATCGGCAGCAAGGAATGCAAAAGCCCGGCGGAGATGCCTCCCGCCGGGCTTTGTCGTTCGTCTATTCCATGACGATCGCATGGTCGTCGTCGTCGGCCTTCTTCGTCTGCCCCGGCTTGCGCAGCAGCAGGCAGAGCGGCATGACGGCGAGCGACATCAGCATCAGCAGCTTGAAGTCGTCGGTATAGGCGATGATCGTCGACTGCAGCGTCACCATCTGGTCGAGCGCCGCACGGCCGGCCGCGGTAAAGGGACTGAGACCTGCCGCCGCCGGATTGTCGAAGGCATGGTTGAACGGTGTCACGTGGCTCATCAGTTCGGCATGGTTGATCTGCACATTCTGCACCAGAAGCGCCGAGACCACCGCGATGCCGACGCTGGAGCCGATATTGCGCGACAGGTTGTAGAGCCCGGTGCCATCGCCGCGCATCTCGGCCGGCAGGGTGGCAAAGGCCATCGTCGTCAGCGGCACGAAGAGGAAACCGAGCCCCGCGCCCTGGACGAAACCGACATAGATGATTGTCCACTGCGAGACATCCGGCGTCCAGGCGGTCATGTCATACATCGCCCAAGCGGTGATGCCGAGACCGATGAACAGCAGCAGGCGGGTATCGACCTTGTTGATCAGCCGGCCGACCAGCATCATGCAGACCATCGTGCCGAGCCCGCGCGGACCCATGACAATGCCGGCGGTGATCACCGGATAGCCCATCAGCGATTGCAGATAGGGCGTCATCAGCGCCAGCGAGGCCAGATAGGTCACCCCGATGACGAAGATGAAGAGCATCGACACGGCAAAGTTCCGGTCGAGGAACAGCCTGGGATTGATGAAGGTCTTTTCGCGGGTGAAGGTGTGCACCAGCAGCATGTAGAAGCAGCTGACGAAGATCACCGTTTCGATGATGATCTCGCCGGATGCGAACCAGTCCAGTTGCTGGCCGCGGTCGAGCATCATCTGCAGCGCGCCGATGGCGATCGACAGGAGGCCGAAGCCCAGCCAGTCGAGCTTGGCCTTGTCGTTGACGTCGGTCTCGTGGACATAGGCGGAGATGCCGGCAAAGGCGAGGATGCCGATCGGCACGTTGATGTAGAACACCCAGCGCCAGCTCAGGTGGTCGGTCAGCCAGCCGCCGATCACCGGTCCGAGCACCGGGCCGACCATGACCGAGACCCCGAACATGGCCATGGCCGAGCCGCGTTCCTCGACGGAATAGATGTCGAGCAGGATGCCCTGCGACAGCGGCACGAGCGCCGCGCCGAAGAAGCCCTGCAGCAGCCGGAAGCCGACGATCTGGGTCAGCGACTGGGCAAGGCCGCAGAGGATCGAGGCGGTAACGAAGCCGGCGATCGCCACCAGCAGCACGCGCTTGCGGCCGAAGCGGGCGGCGAGGAAGCCGGACGGCGGGGTCATGATCGCGGCCGCGACGATATAGGAGGTCAGCACCCAGTTGATCTGGTCGGCGCTCGCCGACACGCTGCCCTGGATGAAGGGCAGCGCGACGTTCGCGATCGTGGTGTCGAGCGCCTGCATGATCACCGCAAGGATGACGCAGGCCGAGATCGCGCCGCGATTGAAGATCGGCTTGGCGGCGGCGACGGCATCACTCATGGGCGTAGGCGTTCTCGTGGCCGAGCAGATTTTCGACGAAGAGCGGCAGGCCGCGCGCGTGACCGGTTTCGATCGACACCACGGTGCTCATGCCAACCCGCAGCGGCGGATTGTCCGGGTTCTCGTCGATATCGATCCGCATCGGGATGCGCTGGACGACCTTGACCCAGTTGCCCGACGAATTTTCCGACGGCAGCAGGGAAAAGCTGGAGGCGGATGCCGGGCTGACGCTCGCCACCTTTCCGGTCCATGTCGCACCGGGATAGGCATCCACCGTGATCGTCACCGGCTGGTCGGGGCGCACATAGGTAAGCTCGGTTTCCTTCGGATTGGCGTCGATCCACAAATGCTCCGAGGACACCACCGAGAAGGCGGCCTGGGCGGCCGGCAGATAGCTCCCGACCTGCAGCGCACTGACATTCGTCGCGATCCCGTCGAACGGCGCCTTCACCACGGTGTGGTCGAGTTCGCGCTGCGCATCGTCGACGGCAGACTTGGCTTCCAGATAGGTGGGATTGGTTTCGATCGCGGCATCGGCATCGCCGCCGAGGACCGCCAGCGTCTGGTCGGCCTGCGCCCTGGCGACCGCCACCTTCTGGCGGGCGGCCTCCAGATCGTGCTTGGCCTCGTCGAGCGTGTTCTGCGAGGCGACGGAGGTCGAATTCAGTCGCACCTGGCGGTCATAAACCGTCTGGAAATAGGGCAGATCGGCCTTCGCCTGCGCGGTCTCGGCGAGAGACGCCTTGTAGGCGGCCTTCAGGTTCAAAAGCTGGTTGCGGGCCGCGCCAAGCTTGGCCCTGGCGGCGTCGAGCGCCACCTGGAACGGCTTCGGGTCGAGCCTGAACAGCACCTCCCCGGCCTTGACGGGCTGGTTGTCGTGCACCGCGATCTCCTGCACGATGCCGGAGACATCGGTCGACAGGTTGACGATGTCGGCGCCGATATAGGCATTGTCGGTCTCCATCACCTGGCCGCCGGTCACGTAGACATAGCCGCCGGCAATCAGCGCGAGGGGCACCACGAGAAACAGCAGGGGGCGGGTCAGGCTGCGCCGGCGGCGCGGCTTGACAGCGCTAACAGCGCTGTCCCGGTCATTGGCGGCAACGGTCTCCGTGGCGCGTGCCGTTTCCGGCGTCGCCTCGTCCAGATCCCGATCCTGATTGTTCGCTACGGCAGTCACTTTGGGCATCTCATTTTCCTCAAGGCGTCGCCTCTTCCAGGCCCTGGGCCTGGCAGGCGCGCGACATGTTGGTTTTCACGCGTTCGAGCATGGACAGCAGCAATTCCCGCTCTTCGGCGGAAAACCCTTCGATCGCTTCGGCGCGGGTCTCTTCGGCAAGGCCCTGCATGCCGCTGAAAAGGCCCCGGGCCTCGTCGGTCAGATACATCAGCTTCAACCGCCGATCCGTCGGATGGGCGCGGCGCTCGACAAGCCCGCGCTCGACAAGCTTGTCGAGCACGCGGGTAAGCGAGATCGGCTCGACGGCAAGAAGTTCGGCCAGTCCGGCATTGTGGATGCCTTCGTTGCGCTTCAGGTAGGCGAGCGCATGCCATTGCGCCCGGGTCAAACCCGTGTCACGGGCGCGGAATTCGAACCGTTTGCTCATCAGGCGCGATATGTCGTTCAGCAGGAACCCGAGCGAAGGCGGGGTCGTCGCACAGGCCACAAGGCAGCTCCACGAAGTCGGAAGATTTCATAAGGGTCCATATGATATAGACCCATATGATTATTTTTGCAATGCACACGCGACAGATTTTCCCGCCAGATCCGCGCCAGGGTTGACGATGCGTATACGCAAAGCGCCTTCCGGTCCGGCCCCTGCGGGCGTAGATTGCGGGCGATTGCAAGAGGAGCCTTTTTCCAATGTCCTTCTTTCCCGGCAACGATCCGCAGGTGGGCGACGCCTTTGCCTGCGACGCGATCGAGCACCTGATCATTCCGCGCTCCAGCGATATCGGCGGCTTTGCCGTACGCCGCGCGCTGCCGACGGCGAGGCGCCGGCTGGTCGGCCCGTTCATCTTTTTCGACCGGATGGGCCCTGCCCTGCTGCGGGCCGGCGACGCGCTCGACGTCAAGCCGCATCCGCATATCGGGCTTTCGACGGTCACTTATCTGTTCGACGGCGAGATCAAGCACCGCGACAGCCTCGGCACCGAACTGGTGATCGAACCCGGCGACATCAACCTGATGACGGCCGGACGCGGCATCGTCCATTCGGAGCGCACACCGGAGCGGCTGCGCGGCGCGGCCCACTCCGTCTCCGGCCTGCAGACCTGGCTGGCACTGCCCGACCACATGGAGGAGATTGACCCCGCCTTCGCCCATACGGCGCGCGCCGACATGCCGGAATTTGCCGCGGACGGCGCCCGCGGACGGGTGGTCATCGGCGCGACGGGCGGGCTCACCTCGCCGGTCAAGGTCTTCTCCGACACGCTGTATGTCGACGTGACACTCGAGGCCGGCGGACGTTTTCCGCTCGACACCGCGCATGAGGAGCGGGCCGTCTATATCCTCTCCGGTACGCTCGATGTCGCGGGCGACGTGTTTGCAGCGGACCAGCTTCTGGTGTTCCGGCCGGGCGACCCGATCACGCTCAAGGGTGGTGAGGCCGGTTGCCATGTCATGGTCTTCGGCGGAGCGGCCCTCTCCTCCAAAAGGCATATCTGGTGGAACTTCGTTTCGTCCTCGAAAGAGCGGATCGAACAGGCCAAGGAAGAGTGGCGCAGCGGGGGTTTCGACATCGTACCGGGGGACGAAGAGGAGTTTGTCCCTTTGCCGGCCGGCTAGGCCTCGCTATATAGGGAGGAATGCGGGACAATTGCCTGACGATCCGGGGAATGATATCGCGCATCCGAAGATCAGAAGAAGAGGCGATAGCCCCGTGACATCCCTGCCCGCCACACCGCTGCTCGACACCGTGCATATCCCGGCCGACCTGAAGGCGATCGAGGACCGCGACCTGCCGCAGCTTGCCCGCGAAGTGCGCGACGAGATGATCGACGCGGTATCGCAGACCGGTGGCCATCTGGGAGCCGGTCTCGGCGTGGTCGAGCTGACGATCGCGATCCACAAGGTTTTCGATACGCCCGACGACCGGCTGATCTTCGACGTCGGCCACCAGTGCTATCCGCACAAGATCCTGACCGGTCGCCGCGACCGTATCCGCACGCTTCGCCAGGAGGGCGGCCTGTCCGGCTTCACCAAGCGGGCGGAAAGCGAATACGATGCCTTCGGCGCGGCGCATTCCTCGACCTCGATCTCGGCCGGCCTCGGCATGGCCGTCGCCTCCGACCTGTCGGGAGCCGACCGCAAGGTGATCGCGATCATCGGCGACGGCGCGATGTCGGCCGGCATGGCCTATGAGGCGCTCAACAATGCCGGCGCGCTGGACGCCCGGCTGATCGTCATCCTCAACGACAACGACATGTCGATCGCGCCCCCGACCGGGGCGATGAGCGCCTATCTGGCGCGTCTCGCCTCCGGCCGCACCTATATGGGCTTTCGCGACTTCGGCAAGAAGCTGACAGCCTATCTCGGCAAGACGATCGACCGGGCCGTCACCCGCGCCGTCGAGCATGCCCGCGGCTATGTGACCGGCGGCACCATGTTCGAGGAAATGGGCTTTTATCATATCGGGCCGATCGACGGGCATTCCTTCGATCATCTGCTGCCGGTCCTGCGCAATGTCCGCGACAACGCCAAGGGTCCGGTGCTGATCCATGTGGTAACCCAGAAGGGCAAGGGCTACGCACCGGCCGAGGCCGCCGCCGACAAATATCACGGCGTCAACAAGTTCGACGTGATCACCGGCGCGCAGGCCAAGGCCAAGCCGAACGCGCCTGCCTATACTGCCGTGTTCGGCGAGGCGCTGGTGCAGGAAGCGCGCCTGGACGACAAGATCGTCGGCATCACCGCCGCCATGCCGTCCGGCACCGGCATCGACAAGCTGCAGGAGGTCTTCCCCGAGCGCACCTTCGATGTCGGCATCGCCGAGCAGCACGCGGTTACCTTTGCCGCCGGCCTGGCGACGGAAGGCTACAAGCCGTTCTGTGCGCTCTATTCGACCTTCCTGCAGCGCGGCTATGACCAGGTGGTCCATGACGTCGCCATCCAGGGCCTGCCGGTGCGCTTTCCGATCGACCGCGCCGGAGTCGTCGGCGCCGATGGTCCGACCCATGCGGGCTCGTTCGACACGACCTTCCTTGCCGCCCTGCCCGGCTTTGTCGTCATGGCGGCATCCGACGAGGCCGAACTGAAGCACATGGTGCGCACCGCGGCGGCCTATGACGACGGCCCGATCTCGTTCCGCTATCCGCGCGGCGAAGGCATTGGCGTGCAGATGCCCGAGCGCGGCGAAATCCTCGAAATCGGCAAGGGCCGGATCGTCAAGGAGGGCACCAAGGTAGCGCTGCTCTCCTTCGGCACGCGGCTTGCCGAATGCCTGCTGGCAGCAGAAGATCTGGATGCCGCCGGACTGTCGACCACGGTCGCCGATGCCCGTTTCGCCAAGCCGCTCGACCACGACATGATCCGCCGGCTGGCGCGCGAGCACGCGGTGCTGATCACCATCGAGGAAGGCTCGGTCGGCGGCTTCGGCAGCCATGTGCTGCAGTTCCTCGCCGGAGAAGGCCTGCTCGACGGCGGCCTGAAGGTGCGCCAGATGGTGTTGCCGGATCTGTGGATCGACCAGGCCAAGCCGGAAGTGATGTATGCCGCCGCCGGCCTCGACGCACCGGGCATCGTCAAGACCGTGTTCGACGCCCTCGGCCAGAAGGGTCTCGGCTTCGGCACCATGGGCTGATCGCCGGCGCGACGGTTTGCCGCTGCGACCAATATCCTGACCTCCATGAAAAAAGGGGACCGACGACTGTCGGCCCCTCTTCCATCATGCTCTTAGACGGTGGATCAGAATTCCTGCCATTCGCCCGAGCCGCCGCCGGCGGCGCGCTTCATTGCCTGGGGTGCCGGCGTGGCAGGCTTGGCCATTGCGGCCGCGGTCTGGCGCAGGGCTGCGACCTTGACCGCAGGTTCGGCCTCGGCCAGGTGGAACTGGCCGACCAGCTCGCGCAGCTTGGCGGCTTCCATCGCCAGCGAGTTCGATGCCGCAGTCGATTCCTCGACCATGGCCGCGTTCTGCTGGGTCGACTGGTCCATCGAGTTGACCGCCTGATTGACCTCGGTCAGGCCGGTTGCCTGTTCCTTGGCGGAGATGGCGATCGCCTCCATATGGGTGTTGATCTGGACGATGAATTCGCCGATCGTGTTGAGCGCGCTGCCGGCGTCACGCACCAGATCGACGCCGTTCTTCACTTCGCCGGCCGAGGTGTTGATCAGGTCCTTGATCTCCTTGGCCGCATTGGCGGAACGCTGGGCAAGTTCGCGAACCTCCTGGGCCACCACGGCGAAGCCCTTGCCGGCTTCCCCCGCGCGGGCTGCCTCGACACCGGCATTCAGCGCCAGAAGATTGGTCTGGAAGGCAATCTCGTCGATGACGCTGATGATTGTCGAGATCTGCTTGGACCCCTCCTCGATCCGGCGCATGGCGTCTTCGGCATGGCTGACCACCTTGGCCGATTCGCCGGCCGACTTGTTGGCCTGGGCAGCGACCGTGCGGGCTTCGTCCGTCCGCTTGGTCGAATTGCTGACATTGGCGGTGATCTGCTCGACGGCGGCGGCCGTCTCTTCGAGCGCTGCAGCCTGCTGCTCCGTGCGCTTGGACAGATCATTTGCGCCGCTGGCGATCTCGCGGGTGCCCGATTCCATCGTGACGATGGTGGTTGAAATCTCCCCGAGCGTGTTGCCCAGCTGGTGTACCGACCGGTTGAAGTCGTGGCGCAACGCTTCGAAGTCCGGCGCAAACGCCTCGGTGAGCTGGAAGGAGAGATCGCCGGATGCCAGGCGTTTCAGACCGGCAGCCAGACCGGATGTGGCGATGCGCAGGCGTTCGGCGGCCTCGGACTCGGCGCGCTGCTGGGTGGCGATCCGTTCGGCCTCGGTGTGCAGGCGGTTCGCCTCTGCCTCGGCTTCCAGCCGCTTGTTGGAGATAGCGGCCTGGCGGAACACCTCGACGGATGCGGCCATATCGCCGATCTCGTCCTTGCGGTTGCCGCCGGGCACCTTGACGTCGGTATCGCCCTCGGTGAGGCGATGCATCACGCCGGCGATCTGCACAAGCGGACGGGCAATCCTGCGATTGCCGAAGATCGCCGAAGCAATGCCGAGGAGCAGGGCCGCGATCAGCGTTGCAATCGTGAAATTGCTGGCGCTGGCCGCGGTCGCCAGCATGTTGGCGCCCTCCTGGCTCACATCGCCGGACATGTCGTCGACGGCGTCCTGCAGCGCGCGGGACGCGTTCTCATAGGCCGTCAGTGCCGAGCCGAAGAATTTTTCGGTCGCCGCCGTGCGATCACCGCCTTCGAGCAGCGCCAAGGTGGCGTCCCATTCGGCCCCCATCGCGGTCAGCGCCTGCTTGACCTGCGCGAAAGCGTCCTTGTCGGCCTGATCAACGAGCAAGGCCTCGTAGCTTTGCAGGTCCTTGTCGAGGTGGCCGGCGGTATCCTCCAGCTTGGAGAGGAAGCTGTCGTGATCGCCCGCGGGGGCGTTCAGCAATCCGCTCTCGTCGATCCGCATTCGGGCGAGATCTGCATTGAGTTGTCCGAGGACGAGAAAAGCCGGCACACGGCTGTCGACCACAGCATGGGCGTCCATACGAATGGTAGAGAGCGAGCGAACCGAGAACAGTCCCTGCGCCAGGATGACCGCGACCAGAAGGCCGCTGATACCGGCCAGAAGTTTTGCTACTGAGATTTGCATTTTTTTGCCCCATTCTCCTTATTGGTGAACAAAGTCTAACGCAAAAATGACAACAATTAGTTATTTACCCCATAATTATAGGGGTGCTCATCAATGACACCGGAGATCGATTTTGCCGCCCTCCGGCTCCGCCCGCTCCTGCGCCTGCCGTGCGATTGAAATGCCCGTCATCTTCCTCCGGAACCTTAGGCCGGGAGACCGCGTTGTCTGGTCAACACGTCTTTAAAACCATCCGCACGGGAAGGACCACACCATGGCTAACTTGAACAATCGCGACATCATGCAGGAACTGAAGAGCCTCGAAGCCCAGGTCGTACATTTCAAGGATCTGCTCGGCAGCGAGAGCCGCAGCATGGCGGCCGAAGCCAAGAGCCGTGGCTCGGCAGCCATCGATGTCGCCTCGAGCAAGGCCCGTAACGCAGCAAGCTATGCCCGCGACGAAGCCGACAGCATGGCAAGCATTGCCCGCGAGCACCCGGCAGCGACCTCGACCGCCCTTCTGACAGTCGGTCTTGTCGGCGGCCTGATCGGCTATCTGCTCGGCAACAGCATGCAGCCCGAGCGCACCAGCCGCTGGCGCTGGAACTGAGCCGGACCGCAGGCAATCCGGACATTTGAGGAAACGCATTGATGGCAACCGTCACATATCACGTCGTCCCGCATGACGAAGGCTTTGCCTACCGGGTCGGCGATGTCTATTCCGAGCCGTTTCCGACCCATGACGAAGCTCTGGAGGCTGCGCGGATCGCAGCCACCGAGCATCAGCAGAACGGCAGCGATGCGGAAATCAATTTCCAGGATCAGGGCGGCCGCTGGCATCAGGAGCATGCCGAGGGCGCCGACCGGCCCGAGACTGCCGTGTCCGACGATAGCTGATCGCTTGGATCTTTTTTTGCATGATCTCCAGTCATGCCCTTATGAAAAGCCCGGCAGATCCACATGCCGGGCTTTCGTCGTGTCTGGTCTCGAATCTGGACGACCGCTGAACCTGGTCAATCGCCGGCGCGCACCAGGAACAGAACGTCGAGGTCCTTCTCTGGCAGGAAATTCTCGACCTGCATCTCGAAGGTGGTGGGCCCGGTCTTGACCACGCCCTGCCCGCAGAAGCTAACGAAGCTGCTCTCCTCGCCCTTGTCGACCGTCAGGTGAAACCGGCCGATCGGGCCGCGCCAGTTGCTGCCGGTCTTCAGGATGTAGGAGATCCAGTTCTCCACGTAATAGGGCCCGTTATCCTTGGCGGCCGCCGCCTGCAGCTTGTCGGCCAGCCGGATAAAGCCATCGTCGACGCAATAGCGCTTCTGGTAGTCCTGAAAGATATCGACATTGGTTTCGCCGTCATAGACGAAGCTGATGCCCGCCGTGCCGCCAAGGCTCGGGACATAGTCGTGATGCACCCTGACGTCCTTGCCTGCGAGGAAGGTGGTGCGCCAGTAATAGACGGATTTCAGCGTCCAGACCGGCTGCGGATGGTGCTCCATGCCCTTGCCGCTGTCATAGAGGTCGTCGATGATCAGACCCTTGGCCTCGAAGTCGGCCAGCACCTCCGGCGGCAGGCCCTCCAGCGCCGTCCAGGTCCGGGTGCCGTAAGGCATGAGCGGAATCTTGTGGGCGTTAAGGTCGCCGGTAACGTCGAGCCCGGTTGGCGAATAGGCGCGCTGCTGCAGGTCGAGCGGGATCGCCACGCCGTCCTGGCTGACCTTCAAGTCGAGAAAATTGTCGGAACTCTCGTCCGGAAGGGCCATGTCGCCCTCCAGCACGCCGGTGATGTCCGGCATCGGGAAGGCCACGACCGTGTCGATGTCCGTTTTGCCGTCATTGTGGAAGAGGTAGTCCACCTTGACCGCCTTCGGCGACAGATAGAGGTCCTCGCTGACCATGCGCACGTCCGGCGAAGCGACGAATGCGATGCCGCCGGTCTTCAGTTCGGCCATGGTGTCATTGGCAAGGCCCGGCTGGCCGCTCAAGCCCGCCAGGGCGGCGGCACCCGAAAGCATCGTGTGGAAACGCATTCCCTGTCCTTCAATTCCAAGTCTTCGTCCGCCGAGCCCACCTTAGCCCAAGGCATGCAGACGGCGAAAGCCCACCGGGCCCGAATCCGGTGGGCTTCCACTGTCGCGGATCTCAGAGAGGAGAAGATCCGCTTAGAACTCGGTCCAGGATTCTTCCTTGAGCGCGGTATTGCCATGGACCACAGGCGAACGGAATCCGGACGAGGCGAGCGCCGGGGCGCTCGGCACCGCTGCGGCTGCCGCAACCGAGGCTTCGCCAAGCTTGAAGCGTGAAATCAGACCGCTGAGGCGCAGGCTTTCGCTGGCAAGCGTGGCGGCGGCCGCATTGGTTTCCTCGACCATGGCGGCGTTCTGCTGGGTTACCTGGTCCATCTGGTTGACGGCGGAATTGACCTCCGCCAGACCGCCGGATTGCTCCTGCGCGGAGACGGCGATCGCCCCCATATGGTCGTTGATGACGAGAATGAGCTTCTCGATCGATTTCAGCGCCGTGCCGGTCTCGGTGACCAGCTTGACCCCGCTCTTGACCTGACCGGCGGAGTTCTGGATCAGCTCCTTGATCTCCTTGGCGGCCTGGGCCGAGCGCTGGGCAAGTTCGCGGACTTCCTGCGCGACGACCGCAAAGCCCTTGCCGGCTTCGCCGGCACGCGCCGCCTCGACGCCGGCATTCAGCGCCAGAAGGTTGGTCTGGAAGGCGATCTCGTCGATCACCCCGATGATATTGGAAATCTGGTCGGACGAGCTTTCGATCCGGCCCATGGCGTCCACTGCCTCGGCGACCACACCGGCCGAGCGCGAGGCACTGTCCTTGGCTTCCACGGCCACCTGGCGGGCCTCTTCGGCACGACCGGTGGAATTCTTCACATTGGCGGTGATCTCGTCGAGGGCTGCGGCGGTCTCCTCCAGCGAGGCAGCCTGATGCTCCGTGCGCTTGGAGAGATCCGAAGCGCCGCTCGATATCTCGCGGGTGCCGGTGTCGATCGTCCGGGTTGCGCCGACCACGGCCGACAGGGTCGATGCCAGCTGCTCGACCGCGGTGTTGAAGTCGTCGCGCAGGGCAATGAAGTCTTCCGACACCGTCTCGGTGATCTGGTAGGTGAGGTCGCCGGCCGCAAGCTGTTTCATGCCGACGGCAAAGGCGCTGGTCGCATCCAGCAGGGTCTGGCGCGCATCCTGTTCGGCCTGGCGCTGCATCTGGATACGCTGTTCGTCGTTGCGGCGGCGGTTTTCCTCGGCCTCGGCGGCAAGGCGCAACTTGTCGACGGCTGACTGACGGAACACCTCGACGGCACCGGCCATGGCGCCGACCTCGTCGGTGCGGCCAACGAACGGGATTTCGCTCTCGACATCGCCATTGACCAGTCCCCGCATCGAAGCGGTGATCCGGTGGATCGGCGAAATGACGCTGCGCAGAATGAGGATCACGCCCGCCGCGACGGCCGCCGCGATGATCGCCAGGACGATATAGGAGGTGAGCTGTGCATCGTCATTTATCGCGAACGACGACTGGGTCGCCGCCGCCGTGCCGCGCATACTGCTGTCGACCAGTTCGTCGATATCCTTCAGCACCGAAGCGGAGGAGGCATGCAGCTCGCCCGAAATCATGTCGTTCGCACCGAAGGAATCGCCGATGCCCACCAGCACGATCATTTTCTCGCCGGATTTCACATAGGTATCGAAGTCGGCCTTGATCTTGTCGACCAGCTCCTTCTGGCGGGGTGAGGAGATCAGCGGCATGTAGCGATCGGCCGCCTCGACAAAGGCTGCCTGCTTGGCCTTGATCAGGTCGCCCGCTTCCTGCACCTGCGCCGGGTTCATGGCCGCGACATAGCTCAGATAGGCAACACGGGTCTCCAGGACTTCAGCCTTGATGTCCTTGGCAGCCACAACGCTCGGCAACCATTTCCGGGCGATCTCGGCACCCGAACTTGCAACCGAGTCCAAAGACCGCAGGGAAAAGTAACCGTTGACCGCCACTGCCATGGCAATCAGGGCAAACACACCTAACGTTGACGCTTTCAGGCTGAGCCGTCTCATTTCGCAATCCCAATTTTGTTCTTCGCGATGCGGCCAGGGGCCGCTGGCCGGAGAGGTTTCCAAGCCGCATGCCGATGGCGCGTCGTGGCGGCGCATCTGAAGTGCCGGTCGTCTCCCCATCGATCAAGTTGCCGCAAAAACGTTAAGTATATTCTAATCGTCTAAATGATTTTGCGCAGTATCATTCACCCAGAACAGGTACCAATACTTCCTATTCCAGTGCCACAGATGCGTCGACAGCGCCCTGCGGATCGGTACAAGGCGCCCGGAAGAGGCGCGGACATCCGGTATAAATGTCGAAAAGACTTGCGTCCGGCACCGACCCTCGTCATTGACAGTTCCATGTCAGACCAGAGCCCCCAGCGCCTCGACCAAATACTCGTCAGCATGAACCTGTTCGCCAGCCGCGCCCGGGCGCGCGACGCGATCGAACGCGGCACCGTGACCGTCGATGGCACCGTCGTGGTGAAGCCGGCCATGATGGTGTCACCCGACCGGGCCATCGAGATTGCCGACCCGGCGCGCCAATACGTGTCCCGCGCGGCTCTGAAGCTGGTGGCGGCCCTCGACCATTTCGGCCTCGACCCCGCCGGATGCGACTGTCTCGACGTCGGCGCATCGACCGGCGGCTTCACCCAGGTTCTGTTGGAGCGCGGCGCCAATCATGTCACGGCGGTCGATGTCGGCCATGACCAGATGCATGCCATGGTTTCGTCCGATCCGCGTGTCGAGAACATCGAGGGCCTGAACGCCCGCGCGATGACGCCGGATGACATCGACAATCGCGAGATCGATTTCATCGTTTCGGACGTCTCGTTCATCTCGCTGAAACTGGCCCTGCCGCCGGCGCTCGAGATGGCCGAGCCCGGCAGTTGCTGCGTGCTGCTGGTCAAGCCGCAATTCGAGGCCGGGCGCGACGGGGTCAACCGCAAGGGCCTGTTGAAGGACCCCGACGGCGGGCCGGCAATCGCCGCCGATCTCGAGGCGTGGCTGACCGGGACAATCGGATGGGAAAGCCTCGGCATCCTCCCCTCCCCGATCGCCGGCGGCGACGGCAACCAGGAATATCTGCTTGCGGGCAGAAAGCCGGACAGGAGCTGAGATGAGCGCGGAAACCCTTCAGATCGACAGTCTCGGCGCCCAGGGCGACGGCGTGGCGCATCCCGAAGGCGCGACGGTCTTCGTGCCCTTCACCCTGCCGAAGGAAGAAGCCAAGGTCGCGCGCGTCAAGGATCAGGCAACGCTGATCTCGCTGATGTCGGCGGCACCGGAGAGGATCAAGCCGGTCTGTCGCCATTTCGGGCCGGATGGCGATGGCGGAACCTGCGGCGGCTGTTCGCTGCAGCATGCCGGCGATGCGCTCTACCATCCGTTCAAGCGCGATCTCGTGGTACAGGCGCTGAAGTCCAAGGGGATCGAGGCCGAGGTGGCGCCGCTGATGACGGCCGCCCCCGGCGAGCGTCGCCGCGTGGTGCTGACGGCCAAGCGTACCGACAAGGGGCTGCTGCTCGGCTACAATCAGGCGCAGAGCCACCACGTGGTCGATATCAGCGAATGTCCGATCGCCGTGCCCGGCATCGTTTCGCGGCTCGGCGACCTCAAGCGGATCGCCGCGGTGATCGTGACCGGCAGCGATGCCGCACGCCTGACGGTGACGGAAACCCTGAACGGGCTGGACGTCTCGATCGAAGGTCCGAAAACGGTCGGCAGCGGTCAGCGACGCACCCTGACCGACACGCTGAATTCGATGCAGCGCATCGGGCGCGTATCGCTCAACGGTGAGATCCTGCTGGAGCCGGCAAAACCCCTGCTCGATTTTTCCGGCGCGCGCGTCGTGCCGTCACCGGGAGCTTTTACCCAGGCGACGGTGCGCGCCGAAGAGGCCATGGCCGAGCTTGCGATCGCCCATATCGGCAAGGCCAAGCGGATCGCCGACCTGTTTGCCGGGATCGGCACGTTTTCGCTCCGGCTGGCACGGATCGGCCAGGTGCAGGCCGTCGAATCCGACGGCAATGCCGTTCAAGCGCTCGACCATGCCTGGCGCAACACGCAGGGGCTGAAGCAGTTGACCGCCGAAAAGCGCGATCTGTTTCGGCGTCCGCTGATGACCCAGGAACTGAACAAGTTCGACGCGGTCGTGTTCGATCCGCCGCGCGCGGGCGCCGAGGCGCAATGCCAGGAACTGGCCCGCTCGAAGGTCAAGAAGATCGTTGCGATCAGCTGCAATCCGCTGACGCTTGCCCGCGACCTGGCGATCCTGACGGCCGGCGGCTACAAGGTCGGCACCGTCACGCCGATCGACCAGTTCCTCTGGTCGCACCATGTCGAGGCGGTCGCCACGCTGACGCGAAGGTAGAAGGGCCGGGCAACCGCGCCGTCCGGTTTTACCCACCTTTTTCCAGGTCATGTCTGCCGAACGAGGCACAGCGGTCTGGAAAATACAGACGCGGACCTAAAGCCGCTGAAGGCATGTAAGCCTATCTGGAAGGTCGCGACATGCCTTGATGCCGGTCAGCGGGTAACGACGCGCCCGCTGCCGGTCATGTTGGAGCAGCGGCAGACACCGCCGACACGCTGCGGGGTCGTCACGCAGCGCTTGTCGTCGTCGATGACGCAGAGATAGATCGTGCGCGCGCCCGGCCGATAGCCCGGCCGTTCGGTCTGACGCTCGTCGCTGCGGGTGATCACGTTGACGCTGTCATTGTCGGCAAGCTGCATGCCGGGCAGCTTAATCGGGGAAAACGACTGGGGCTCGGCCGCCAGCGCCGCGGAACTGCATGTGAGGCCGACAATGGCTGCCATTACGAGAAACTTGGACATCATGTCACTCCGGATTTGCCTGTCCTTCTGAACACCTGGAATAAGGACGGGAACGCGCAAAGGTTCCTCCGTCGATTATCACGGCGCAGATGTACGGGTCATGAACGCCTCGAAGGCTGCGCGCGCCTCCGCGCTCTTCAGCCGGCGGACGAAATGGTCCAGTTCCTCGTCCATTCGCTGCAACAGAGCGGTCCGGTCGCCGCGCAGCAGATCACGCGAGATCTTCAGCGCTTCGGGCGGCTTGGCGGCCAGCGAGGCAGCAATGCCGAGCGTCGCTGCCTCGACTTCGGCGGGTTCGACCACCTTCCAGATCAATCCGGCATCGCGTGCTGCCTCAGCGGAAAACCCTTCGCCGGCAACCAGCAGGGCAAAGGCCCTCTGATGGCCCATGGCAAGCGGCGCCAGCAGGCTGGAGCCGGCCTCGGGTACCAATGCCAGATCGACAAAGGGCGTCTTGAACAGGCTGCGGGTTGACGCGATCGTCAGGTCGCAATGCATATGAAGCGTCGTGCCGATGCCGATCGCAAGCCCGTCGACGCCCGACACCAGCGGCTTTTCAGCACCGGCCAGCGCCTTCAGCAAAGAAAACGCCGCCGGCTCTCCGACAGCACCCGCCATGGCGAAGGCCAGGAAATCGGCCATGTCGTTGCCGGCGGAAAAGCAGCCCTCGGTGCCGAGAAAGGCGATGCAGCGGATGGCCTTGTCATCATTGGCAGCCAGCAACGCCTGCGTCATGGCGCCGTACATGGCCTGCGTGATCGCATTCTTCTTGTCCGGACGGTTGAAGCGGATCACCAGCACGCCGGGATGGGCTTCGGGGCGCTCGATCAGAACGTGGTCGGTCATGGCGCGTCTTTCCTCAGCTCAACAGGATCTTGGCGGCAGCGAGGCTTGCTGCACCGTTGATCACGCGGTCCTTCAAGGCCGCGGTTTCGGCAATCAGGTTTTCCGCACCGAAGCGGCATAGCGCGATGCGCTGTTGACGGCCGATATCTTCCTCGGCCAGCGCGCCCTTGGCCAGATAGGCACCCGTCAGCACCAGGCCGAACAGCCGCTGATAGGGCGTGGCGCCGGCGAGCGCTTCGGCACTTTCACCAGCCTTCAGCCGAGCCATCAGCCAGTCGGTGGCATCCGCGAGATCGCCAATCGATGCCTCGAGCCGATCGGCGGTCCCGCCGAAGCCGTCACGGTTGGCGGCACGCACCGCATCGGCAATCCCCGTCAGTTCGCCGATGAAGCCGCGCACCTGTTCGCCGTCGGACAAAGGCAGCTTGCGGGCGACCAGATCGATCGCCTGAATGCCGTTGGTGCCCTCATAGATCGGGGCGATGCGGGCGTCGCGCAGATAGCGGGCAGCGCCGGTCTCCTCGATGAAGCCCATGCCGCCATGCACCTGAATGCCGAGGGAAGCGACGTCGACTCCGCAATCGGTGGCAAAGGACTTGGCGATCGGCGTCAGGAGGGCCGCCCGCTCCGCCCAGAAGGCGCGGGTCTCGTCCGGCGCGCGATGCGACATGTCGATCGCGTGGGCGCAGGCATAGCAGATCGCGCGCGCCCCTTGGGTCAGCGCCTTCATCGTCAGGAGCGTGCGGATGATGTCGGGATGCTCGATGATCGGGCTCATGCCGGAACCGGTCCAGCCCGGCGCCCTGCCCTGGGTGCGGTCGGAGGCATAGGCGATCGCCTTTTGCGTCGCCGCCTCGCAGATCGCCACACCCTGCATGCCGACGGCAAGCCTTGCATTGTTCATCATCGTGAACATGCAGGCGAGGCCCTTGTTCTCCTCGCCGACCAGATAGCCGACGGCACCGGCCGCATCGCCATGCTTGCCGTCGCCATAGATCATCGTGCAGGTGGGGGAGCCGTGAATGCCGAGCTTGTGCTCCAGCGAATGGCAATGGAGATCGTTGCGCGCGCCCAGCGACCCGTCGTCGTTCACCAGGAATTTCGGCACCAGGAAGAGCGAGATGCCGCGGGTCCCGGCCGGCGCGTCGGGCAGCCGTGCCAGCACCAGATGGACGATATTGTCGGTGACCTCGTGCTCGCCCCAGGTGATGAAGATCTTCTGTCCGAAAATCCGGTAGCTGCCGTCGTCGCGGCGCTCGGCCCGGGTTTTCATCACCCCGAGATCGGAGCCGGCATGGGGCTCGGTCAGATTCATCGTGCCGGTCCACTCGCCGGAGACCATTTTCGGCAGGAAGGTCGTCTTCAACGTGTCGGTGCCATGGGTCGTGACCGCCTCGACCGCGCCCATTGTCAGTGTCGGGCAGAGCGCGAACGCCATGGAACCGGAATTCCACATTTCGAGCGCCGCGACATTCAGCATGTGCGGCAGCGCCTGGCCGCCATAATCCTGCGACGCGACAAGCGAGTTCCAGCCGCCTTCCGCCCAATGGCGGTAAAGCCCGTCCCAGCCATCGGGTACCACGACCTTGCCATCCACGAGGCGGGCGCCCTGACGATCGCCGATCTCGGCCAGCGGCGCGACTTCCTCGCTGGCGAAGCGCCCGGCCTCCTGCAGGATCGCATCGACCAGGTCTTCGCTCAGATCGCCGAGCAGACCCTCGTCCAGCGCGCCCGACAGGCCCGCCACATGCTTGAGGGTGAAGCCGATCGCGTCTACCGGTGCCTTGTACATGCCAATATCCTCCTCGAAACCGTACTGTCCCCTGGCCCGGACAGCCCGCTCTGAGCTAATTGATTTTTACGTAAACGTCAATTGTCCGGCACGTGGAGCGTGACGGATTTGGTGCCGTCGGCCGGGCTGCGACCCTTTTCGACGAGGCGGGGAATGCCCACCGGCAAGGCTGCCAACGGTGATGGAGCGCGGCGTGCCCCCTTGCGCCCATAAAAAAATGCCCGGCGCGAACCGGGCATTTTCCATGGGGATCGCCGTCAGGCGATCAATAGTAAGGCGACGTGCACTGCTGACGCGGGCCGTTATACGGCTGGAACGTGTTGGAGCGCGCATCGTAGGACCGGTAGCGCGATTCACACCATGCGTAATGCTTCGGGTTGATGCCGGCCGAGCGTGCGGGCGCGGAGGACACGGCACCGCCGATGATGGCGCCGGTCGCGAAGGCTGCGAGCGGGAACCAGTAGCCGTTGTGGTAGCGATAGCCACGACGATGGCTGCGATAACCGCGATAGCCGCGGTAGTGGTCGGCGCGGTGGCGGCGATACTGAACGTCGACGACATTGGTGGTATCGCCCGTCCGCGCGACCGTGGGAACGGCAGTTGCAGACAGCGGCAGGGCCTGGGACGGCACAAAGCTGGTTGCAATCATGGCGGAAGTCAGACCGGCAATGGCCAAGCCCTTGATGGAAATGAACATGGGTATTCTCCCTTTCTGGTTCTTCCGCGCCAGGCATCCGTTTTGCGGATCGGCGCCTGTTTCTTGTGCGGATGCCTTTGAAACTACGTGGATCAAGCTGAACCTTGGATTAACGGTTTTAGACTTGTTAACGTTCAGGTCCAGCTCAGATTTACTAAACGCTAAAACAGTGCCTATTGTTTCAAGCAAGCCTCGCGAAACCGTCGAATGTAATTGTTAGCAAGCGGACGATGAGTCGGCGCAGGCCCTCGAGTCCGCCTATCGAGACGGAAGTGCATTGATGACGAAGCTGAGATACTACGAAAAACTGAAGGGCATCGGATCGAAAGGCGCGGTAGCCACCGCCCATTCCGAATTCCTGCGCACGGGCCAGATCTCGCGCCGGCGGGACGACTGGTTGCCCGAAGAGCGGCGGTATCTCACCTATGAGGAAGTGGCCGAGCGCACGGGACGCCAGCTGGCACTGGCCGCCGAGACCAGTCACGAGCGGATCAACGCCTTTCACCGCGACATCCGTTTTCCCAAGATCGTCTTTCACCGGGTGCTGAAGAACAGTCCGCATCTGGGTTATTGTCACGTGACGGCATCGCGCACCACCTTCGCCAAGCACCCGGATGTCAACTGGTCGTTCTACATCGCCAATTTCGCAGCCGAGATCGGCGACGACGAGCTGTTCTTCGAGACCATCGAGCCGCAGCGCACGCGGATGTATTTCGCCGTCGCGATCACGCCCGACAAGACCAACAAGCGCGTGCAGATCGACCGCAGCGTCCGGGAAAACGGCGTGCTCTTCGTCACCCGCGATCCGAACAAGGCGATCAAGAACATCCTGAAGCTCGGCGCACCGACCGCTGCCATGCGCGCCGCCATCGACCGCATGTAACGCGTGTTGTCTTTTAGGCTGCGGACATTGCCGGCACGGGAAAGCGGCTTTGCCGACAGCCGGCAAAGCCGCTTCAAGATCGCGTGTTTCAACGCGCGGTCCGATCAGGCCGGACGCACGTCCTTCTGGTAGATCATCCAGCTCTTCGGCAAGTTGCCGTCTGAAGCGCCGTAGACGGTGACGGTGTTGCCGCCGGCGGCCTTTGACGTAGCCAGCGCCTTTTCCGAGAAATTCGTCAGGTCGAAGGCATTCGGTGCCTGCGAAGACAGGCAGATGCCGAAGGACATGCCGAGCGGGCTGATCGCCTTGCCGTTGGGCGTGTTGATCACGGTCGCCTTCAGCTTCTGGCGCACCAGTTCGATGATGCGGCTGATCTCGTCCTGGTCGCCGGTGTAAAACAGCAGGCCGAAACGACCGCCGTCAAACCGGCAGGCGACGTCCTCGCGTCCGACCACGGCTTCGATCACCTTTGCGGTCTGCTTGAGGAAGCGCTCCGCAACCGGCGCGCCCAGTTGCTCTGCCAGCTTCTGATAGTCGTCGATCTCGCCAATCGCCGCACCGCACAGCACCGGCATGGACGGATTGGCATAGACCTTGGAGATCGCGACATTGAAGGCACGGCGCGTGCCGAGGCCTGTCAGCGCATCGGTGAAGCGAGTCGCATCCTGCTCTTCCGCCTCGCGCTGCAATTCGGCAAGGCTTGCGGTCTTGTTGACCACGGCGCGCACGACATTGCTGTTTTCGCTGGCGCGCTTTTCGGTCGCCGCCCGCAGCGCGGAAATCGAATTGCCGAGTTCGGCAGGATCGATATCGCCCTCCTTCTGCATCGCGCGGGAAGCGTGGCCGATCACCCGGCCGTAGTCGGACAGGGAGACCTTTTCCTCGTTCAGCATGCTGATGAAATTGCTCATCTCCGAGCGCACCTTGCCATTCTGCTGGGCAAGCACGCTTTCCTCGTGATGATGTGGCAGATATTTCTGCCCGAGCACATCAAGGGCTTCCTGCGTCTTCAGCTTGCCGAGCGCTATGAAATCGCGCACCAGATCCGGATTGGTCCCCGAATAGGCCTCGTAGACGAGCTCGTAATTGCGTGGAAGTCCGTCGATGCCCATCTGGTGCATGGCGGTGGCTACTCGGAGCGCAATGCTCGAGGCAGGGTTCTTCAGCGGCTGCATAATGTGTGTTTCCCCGGCGCAATTTCTATCCGGGAGCGACTATAGGAAAGGAGTCCAAGCTTTGCGTTACGCCATTCCATAAAGATTTACTGATACGTCATTATGGCGCAGTTTTGTATACAGGCCCGCCGAAATCAGGGTTTGCGAGGATGGGTTAAGACGCGCTATGGAAGGCATGAACGCAACAACGGACGAGCAGATGGCCCGCATCCTGTCCCTCAGCGGCGACTGGCCGGCCGCCCGTGATGCGGCACTCGCCGTGCTCCATGCCGCCCGCCCCATCGCCCTGCCGACCGAGACGGTCTATGGCCTTGCCGCCGACGCCACAAGTGCCGAGGCGGTGACGGCGATCTACGAGACCAAGGGACGCCCCCGCTTCAACCCGCTGATCTGCCACATGTCGGATCTGGCCATGGCCGAGCGCTACGCCGTGTTCGATCCGCTGTCGCGACGACTGGCCGAGCGTTTCTGGCCGGGACCGCTGACCCTGGTGCTGCCGCTGAAAGACGGATCCGGCATTCATCCGCTGGCGACCGCCGGGCTCGACACGGTCGGCGTGCGGGTACCGGCAGGGGCTGCCGCCCGGCTGATCGCCGCCTTCGACCGGCCGCTCGCCGCTCCCAGCGCCAATACATCCGGCGGGGTCAGCCCGACCAGCGCCGGCCATGTGGACGCCGATCTCGGTCCGCGGATCGACCTCATTCTGGACGGCGGCCCCTCGCCCGTCGGCGTCGAATCGACCATCGTCAAGGCGGAACCCGACGGAAGGCTGCGGCTGCTGCGGCCGGGCGGCGTGGCAGCCGAAGACATAGAAGCGGAACTCGCATCCGTGCTGATCCGCCCGGAGGCCGCCGGTGCGATCATCGAGGCGCCGGGCATGCTGGCCTCGCATTATGCGCCCAACGCCCATATCCGGCTGAATGCGCGGCGCGTCGAACCCGGTGAAGCGCTGCTGTCGTTCGGCGGGCAAGGGATCGACGGCGCGGAAAAAGCGTTGATTGCACTGAACCTCAGCCTGGAAGGCGATGTCAGACAAGCCGCCGCCAATCTTTTCGCCTATATGAAACAGGCGGATGCCAGCGGTGCCCGGACCATCGCCGTCATGCCGATCCCCGATCGCGGGCTCGGTGAAGCAATCAACGACCGACTGTTGCGGGCGGCAGCGCCCCGGCAAGCCTGACCAGGAGACAGCGATGAGCGACCGCCCTGCCGTCCAGAGACCCGAAACCATGCCCGAGACACCGCTGCTGCAGCGTTTCATTGCCCTTGTCGGCGAGAAGAACGCGATGACGGAGCCGTCTGATGTCGCGCCCTATCTGACCGAAAACCGCGGCCTGTATCATGGCGCAACGCCGCTGGTGCTGAAGCCCGGCTCGACAGAGGAAGTCTCTGCCATCCTGGCGCTTGCCAGCGAGACCGGTACGCCGATCGTGCCGGCCGGCGGGCGCACGGGCCTTGTCGGCGGACAGGTGCCGCGCGACGACGGACAGGATGTGGTGCTGTCGCTGGAGCGGATGAACCGGGTGCGCGAGGTGGATCCGGTCGCCAATATTCTGGTTGCCGATGGCGGCTGCATTCTGGCCGACGTGCAGAAGGCGGCCGAAGCCCACGGCCGGCTGTTCCCGCTGTCGCTGGGTTCGGAAGGGTCCTGCCGGATCGGCGGCAATCTGTCGACCAATGCCGGCGGCACCGCGGTGCTCGCCTATGGCAATATGCGCAGCTTCTGCCTCGGCCTCGAGGTCGTGCTGCCGACCGGCGAGATCTGGGACGGGTTGCGCCGGCTGAAGAAGGACAATAGCGGCTACGACCTGCGCGACCTCTTTATCGGCGCCGAGGGCACGCTCGGCGTCATCACCGGCGCGGTTCTCAAACTGTTTCCCCGGCCGCTCGGCCGGCAGGTCGCCTTTGTCGGGCTGAAGTCGACGGACGCGGCGCTCAAACTGTTCGAACGGGCGGAGAAGCTGTGCGGCACGGCGCTCACCGGCTTTGAATTGATGCCGCGGATCGGCATCGAATTCACCAGCCGGCATATCGAGGGCGTGCGCGATCCGCTCGCCACCCCGCATGACTGGTATGTGCTGATCGACATCTCGACCTCGGATTCGGCAGCGACCGCCGACGCGATGATGACGACCCTGCTGGAGGCGGCGCTGGGCGACGAACTGGTGGAAGACGCGGTGATTGCCGCATCGATCGCGCAGCAGACCGAATTCTGGCACCTGCGCGAAAGCATGTCGGATGCCCAGAAGCCGGAAGGCGGTTCGATCAAGCACGACGTGTCGGTGCCGATCTCGAAAATCCCGGTTTTCATGCGCGAGGCAGCGGATGCGGTCATGGCGGCCATGCCCGGCGCCCGGATCTGCGCCTTCGGCCATCTCGGCGACGGCAATATCCACTATAATATCAGCCAGCCGCTCGGGGCCGACAAGGCTGACTTCATCGGCCGCTGGCGCGAGATGAACGCGGTCGTGCATGCAATCGTGCGCAAGCATGGTGGCTCGATTTCGGCCGAACACGGTGTCGGCCAGCTGAAGCGCGACGAACTGGCCGGCATCCGCCCGGAGATCGAAACCGAACTTATGCGCCGCATCAAGATCGCCTTCGATCCCGCCGGCATCATGAATCCCGGCAAGGTGATCGACGTCCCATGACCCTTGGGCGCCCGACACGCGCAAGCCCGGTCGCGCGGTGGACGGAGATGCGGCGATGAGCAGCAAGCAGACCCGCGTGACCTTGAGGATTGATCTGCCGAACGGTACCCGGCTCGGGCCGGGCAAGATCGCCCTCCTGTCGGGCATCTTCGAACATGGGTCGATCCGCAAGGCCGGCGAAGCGATCGGCATGTCCTATCGCCGCGCCTGGCTGCTCGGCGACGAGATCAATCGCATGTTCACCGAGGTCTCGATCGCCACCCGCCACGGCGGCAAAAGCGGCGGCGGCGCCGAGCTGACGGCATTCGGCCAGCGCCTGCTGGATACCGCCCGGCGCATGGAAGCGGCAAGTGCCGATGCGATCGCCGCGGACCTGCGCTTTCTGGAAAGGAACCAGGCGCCGGCTGCGGACGAAAGCGGTTCCGGACGCGGCGCGCGCGCGGCGACAAAACGTCCAGACGTCGACTGAGCGGCTGCACGTCAAGATTGACGGGATACAATTTCCGGTTTATTCTAAACTTCGAAACCAAGCATCCCATTTCGTTCCGTATTCGCGTTGCAAAGCTCTGCGCCCCATGCCGGTCTCCGACCAGCGTGATCGATGTTTTTTGTTTCTTTTCCAAAAGACTGCACCCAAGATTCGAAGGAGGAAAATGGCCGTGGCCAATATTGCTTCTATCGCGCTGTCCGATCTTTCCGACCGGATCGGCAAATCCGTCATCGGGCTGGAAAAGGTGGCGCCCAAGCTGCTGCCGGAAGACCTGTCGGCGCGCTACATCCCCGATCCCGGTATCATCGGCTATATCCTGCGGGACGATGTCGCCCGCGGGCTCAGCATCAAGGAGCTCGAGGCGACAGCCGGTGCCGTGGCCGAACGGTTCTCGCCGGCGGGCGTCAAGAGCGCGAGCGTGCTGCTGAAGAACGGCGGCATTCTCGTCGGCTTCTTCCCGATCGATGTCGCGATCCGGTGAACGCCATGCGCAAGCCTGACGGCACGCCGGCGTTGAAATGCCCAAGCGCCCAGCCGGATATGACCGAAGCCGAGATCCTCGGCGTGGTGGAACATGGCGTCGACGGGGCCAACCTTGCCTATCTGAACGCGCATCAGCCCGTCACCCCCCAGATCCTGGCGATGACCGCGCCGGCAAAGCCATTGCAGGTTCTGCGCTTTGCCGCCCGTTGCGAGGAAAGCCGCTGCACCCATTTCGACGGGCAGGCCTGTCGTCTGGCCAGCCGCATCGTTGCACAGCTCGACCCGGTTACAGACGCACTGCCGCCCTGCGTGATCCGCCGTAGCTGCCGATGGTATGCCGAGCAGGGGGGCGAAGCCTGCCGGCGCTGTCCGCAGGTGATGACCGAAATCGACCGCGCCGATCCGCGCGCCGGACAATATCGAAGCGTCTCCGGCGTCGCGTGAGACGATCGCTGCAACGGGTGCCGTGATCGACGGCAGGTCTTGCCATGCCGGCCACTTCCCGGTGGCGTCTCAACGCGCGCGAAAAACGGATTCCGTCGCGATCGAGACGGCCTTGAACAGAAGGTGGACCGGCTGCCCGCGATGCAGGTTCAGCAGGTTTGCCGAGCGCCGCGTCAGTTGCACCGCCATGCGATCGCCGTTGCAGTCGACGGTGACGATCACGGTGCGGCCGGCATCGGCGACCGTCTCGATGACGCCCGGCAGCCGGTTGAGGGTGGAGAGACCGTGCGGCGCTTCGACCGAAAGCACGATCTCGCCGACCGGCACGAAGGCGCGGATGCGCGTGCCGACGGCCATGTCGGTCTCGCGCAGATAGAGCGTTCCGGCCCGGCATTCGGCAATTGTCAGCCCCTCTTCCGGACTATGGGCCGTGACCGTGGCGTGCAGGAAATTGCCGGGCGACATGGCGGCGCCCGCATCGGAAAGGCTCGACAGCAACGTGTCGGTCGCGCCGACCGCCGCGACCTTGCCGCGATCGACCGTGACCACGCCGGTCGCAAGCCGCGCCACCTCCTCGATCGCATGGCTGACATAGAGGATCGGGATCGCCGCCTCGTCGCGCACCCGCTCGATATAGGGCAGGATCGCGGTCTTCAGTCCGGCATCGAGCGCAGACAGCGGCTCGTCCATCAAAAGCATCTGCGGCCCGGTTGCCAGCGCCCGGCCGAGCGCCACCCGCTGCTTCTCCCCGCCCGACAGCGCCCCCGGCCGCCGCGCCATCAACGAACCGATGGACAGCATGTCGACGATGCGGCCGAAATCGGCGCCGTCTACCGGCTGTTTGGAAAATCGCATGCCATAGCGAAGATTCTGCTCGACGGTCAGATGCGGGAAAAGCCGGCCCTCCTGGAAGACATACCCGATCCGGCGTTTGTGCGGCGGCACCCAGAGCCGTTTGTCGGTGTCCACCCAGGCGGTGTCGTCAAAGGCGATACGTCCCTCGACCGGACGCGCGAGACCTGCCACCAGATTGATCAGCGTCGTCTTGCCGGAACCCGAGGGGCCGTAGAGAGCCGTCAGCCCGCCATCGATACGCAGGCTTGCATCGAGCTGGAAGGCGCCCTGGCGGTGTCGGACATCGATTGCCAGCGTCATTGGCCACCGGCCCTTGCCTGGAGCCGACGCCCAAGCGCTTCGGAGGCGACCAGCGCGCCGATCGAGATGACGATGGAAACGGCGGTCAGGCGCGAAGCCGCCAGTTCGCCGCCCGGCACCTGCAGATAGGTGTAGATCGCCGAGGCCAGCGTCTGGGTTTCGCCGGGAATATTGGAGACGAAGGTGATGGTCGCGCCGAACTCGCCCAGCGCCTTGGCAAAGGCGACCATGACGCCGGCGGCGATGCCCGGCAGGATCAGCGGCAGGGTCACGCTCAGGAAGACCTGTGGCCGGCTGGCCCCGAGCGTCGATGCGGCGGCTTCGAGCTTCAGGTCGACATTGTCGAGCGACAGCCGGATCGATCGCACCATCAGCGGAAAGCCCATGACGGCGGCGGCCAGCGCCGCACCCGTCCAGCGAAACGACAGTACCAGCCCGAACCAGTGGTCGAGCAGCATGCCGACCGTTCCCCGGCGACCGAAGGTCAGCAACAGGAGATAGCCGGTGACGACCGGCGGCATGACCAGCGGCAGATGCACCAGCGCGTTTACCAGCGTCTTGCCATAGAACTCCTTGCGCGACAGGAGATAGGCAACCGCGATGCCGAACGGCAGGGACATGACGACGGCGACGGTCGCTACCCGGAGGCTGAGCGCCATCGCCGTCCAGTCATCGGCGGTAAAACCGAAATCGAGATTCATCAATGACCGGCGCCAAGGGCGGTAAAGCCGGCAGCCTTGAACGCTTCCACGGCTTTCGGCGAGGAGAGATATTCAAGGAAGGCCGTGGCATCCTCGTTGTCGCCGGCCTTCAACCTGGCTGCCGGGTAGATGATCGGCGTATGGCTGTCCTCGGGGAAACTGTCGACCACCTTGACGCCCGGATCGGCCTTGGCGTCGGTCGAATAGACGATGCCGAGCGGTGCCTCGCCGCGTGAGACGAGCAGCAGGGCGGCGCGGACATTGTCGGCCTGGGCGATCTTGCCCTTGACGCTATTCCAGACGCCGAGGCTGGTCAGCGCCTGCTTGCCGTAGATGCCGGCCGGTACCGCGTCGGTATTGCCCATCGCCAGGTGCTCATCGCCGAGCGCTTCTGCCAGCGGAAAATCCTTGCCGATGCGGATGCTGGTATCGGCATCCTTCGGCGCGATCAGCACGATCGCATTGCCGAGCAGGTTGCGCCGCGAGGCACTGTCGATCAGGCCCTGCTTTTCCAGATAGTCCATCCATTTCAGGTCTGCCGACAGATAGAGATCGGCCGGCGCGCCCTGTTCGATCTGCTTGGCAAGCGCCGAACTGGCGGCAAAGGAGAGTTTCACCGTCTTGCCGGTCTCGGTCTTCCAGGAGCCGGCGATCTCGCCCATGACATCCTTCAGGCTGGCGGCGGCAAAGACCGTGACATCCTTCGCATAGGCGCCGGCCAGCGGAACGGCGGTGAGCGCCAAGGCGAGCCCGAGCCGGCGCGCGGCGCCCTGAAACCTCGATTTGATGGACATTGGAAAACTCCTGAAACGCTATCGATATATTCTGCTGGATATATCGATAGCGAAAAAACCGGAGGCGGACAAGCCGCCTGTCTGGGGCTATCGTCAGCCGGCCTTGAGCGAGGCGATCGAGAGCATCAGGTCGGCGCTGATGCCGGTGGAGGAGCTGTCGGAGAACAGCGACAGGAGCGGATCGGTTTCGGCATTTGCCGAATCGTACATCGCGGTGAAGCGGGTGATCAGCTTCTTCAGCTTGTCCGGATCCTGCAGATCGGTCAGGTCGAGATTCTTTTCCACCTGCTTGGCCTGCACGTCGATATCCATGTTGGAGAACTCGTCGGAGAAGCCATAGGTGGTGCGGAAGAATTCCAGAAGCGCGTCGTCGGCCAGCAGGTCATAGGCGCTGGTGACCGTCGGTGCCACGCGCTCGAAATAGAGCGCCAGGCGCACGCCGGTATTGTCCTCGCCCTCGGTATTTTCGATGGTCTGGCGAAGATAGAGATCGACCGTCTGCAGCACGTCGCCCTTGCTCTGGATCGCACTCGAATCCGCGCGCTGAACCTGGCCGTCATCGTTGAAGTTGAACGAGGCGACGATTTCGGCAAAGCGGTAGTCCGGCTCCGTATTGGCAAAGCTGTTGGGATCGTCGAGATCGGACTCGAACATCTTCTTCATATATTCGTCGGTGACGCCGGAGGGATCGATGCCCCTGGCGGTCAGCACGAGATCGACCAGACGGCGATCCTTAAGGAAGTCGTCGCGACTGTCGAGCGTGGCGATCTGTTCCTGGAAGTATTTGGACTCGTCCTCCGCCTCGGTCTGCGCCTTGTCCTTGTCGTCCCCGTCGAGGAAACGGATCTTCTCGATGATGTATTTGCTGGCATAGTCCTGCATGTCGGACTCGTTCAGCGCCATGGTCGGCCAGGTCAGCTTGCCATCCTGGTCGAAGTTGAAGGACTTGGCGAACTCGACATAGCGGTCGTCCTTCAGGGTATAGACGAAGCTCTTGGGGTCGTTGAGATCGCTCATCAGCACCTTTTTCATGGTGCGCTTCGAGACCTCGTCCGGGTCGAGGCCGACGGCCTTCATGGCGAAATCGTAGACCTTGGCATTGTTGACGAGATCGTCGACATTGGCGATCTCGCTGCCTTCGCTGTTGAACGAATTCATCGCCGCCTTCAGCCCGGCGATCGCCGCCTCGTCGTCGGCCTCGTCGGCGTCATCATATTTGGAGAAATAGCTGCTGGACGTCGACACGATCTTTTCCGGGCTCATGGCCACGTCGCCATCAGCAAGCGTGCCATCGTCCTTGAAGTTGAAGGCGCGCGAGAGCGAAACGAGGTTGTCGTAGTATTCCCGGCCCTTGTACTGGGTGTTCAGATAGCTGGTCGGATCGTCGGGATCGCTCTCGATGGCAAATTCCAGCGTCGACGAGGTGACGGCCGCATAGGTGCTGAGGCCGAAGGCGGCCTTCAGGTAATCCACCATGGTGCTGTCGGCAAACAGGTCGTCGATCGTGGTGTAATTGTTGATGTTGTCGCGGAAATACTGGTCGTTCAGCGTCGCCCCGGACTTTGTCAGCCGGTCCTGCTTGAAGATATAGGCATTGTTGATCACTTCCAGATTGTCGTCGCTGACCGCCCCGGTGTCGGGCACGCTGCCATCGGCGTTGAAGTCGAAGGCATCGACCAGGCTCACATAGCTGGACGCCGCCGACAGATAGCCGGCGGCCGTGTTGTTGGCCGCCGTCAGTTGCGCCTTCAGCTTGTCGGTGTCTGCTCCAAGCGCCGGCAGGTCGCCGTCATAGGAATCGATCTGGCTCTGCAACTGGCTGGCAAAGCTGGTGAAGTCACCGTCGCCCAGCGATTTCAGCGTCGGCTCGATGCCGGAGATCTGCGACTGCAGGTCATTGATCTGCAGTTGCAATGCATCCGGGTCGGTGCCCGACTTCGGATAGTCGACCTGCAGCTGCAGCGCCGCCTTCTGGCTGGTCAGCGAGGCCCAGCTGCTGCGGCTCGACTTGTCCGCATTCCAGCCGTCGAGCTGGGATTGCGTCGCGTCGATCTGGGATTGAAGCCCGTCGACATCCGCTCCCTCTTCCGCCTGCTGCGCCTTGAGACTGGAGATCGTGGACGACAGCACGGAAGCCTGGGCGGTGTCATAGCCGACATACGCCGTGTTGATCTGGGCATTGAGCGTATTGATCTGCGACTGCACGCCTTCCTTGTCGCTCGCCGAGGAAAGCTGTGCCTGCAGGGTGGCGATCTGGCTGCGGGCCGAGGCTATGCTATCGGCATAGCCCTGGACCTTGTCACGGGTGCTGACCAGATTGGCCCGCGCGTTGATCTTCGACAGGGTCGCCGCATTGGCGGTGATTGTGCCTTGCGAGTCCGTCGCATTGGGCAGGATCTGCGTATTGAAATAGGAATCCGGATCGTCGGCATCGCTGGTCAGAAGGCCGCGGATCAGCGAGCGGTCATACGTGTTTTCGTCGATGTCGAAGGCCTGGAACACATAGGCCCGCATGCGATCGTCGGCCAGCAGCTGGTCGACACTGGTGATCGTCTTGATCTTGGCGTTGAAATACCCCGCCTCCCCGGTGATATCCGAGTCCATGTCGTCGATCTGCTGATTGTAGAGCCCGATCAGCGAATCCATCTGCTCGTCGGTCATCGGCACTTCGGTGCCCTTGTCGAACTGATAGGCCTGGGCGAATTTCTTGTACCGGTCGTCGGACAGGCTGTTGGCGAAGGAGCTGTCGTCGCTGAGATCGCTGTCCAGCACCTTCTTCATGAAGGCCTTGGCATAGGTCATGTCTTCCAGGCCATAGGCCGTCATCGCATAGGAATAGAGCCGGTAGTCGTCGAGGAAATCGTCGACCGAGGTGACCTTGCCGATGTTTTCCTCGTAATAGTCGGTCTCGCGCTGGACCTGCCCCTGGCTTGCAGTGCGATCCATGGTGGCACGCAGGTCGCGCGACACCAGGTTGTAGGCGAGATAGGTCGAGACCATGGACGGAGAACCCTCAAGACAAGGAGATAGACAGCGCTTCAGCGCCAGTCTGCCCCTCCAGCCTTGCGTGTAGCCTTTCACCTTGCATCAAATCCGCGCGCATCCATTAACCTCGCTGCAACCCTGATACGTGCGACTTCGCTAACCATTTGGCGCAGCAAACTTTTCTTAACCGCGATTTTTAAGCCCTCCAGAAGGGGGCCGCCCTATGCTCGGGACTACAGAGGACGAAAAGTCCCAGCGGGAAGACCGGAAATCGGCTCTCGGGTAAAACAAGGGTAGTTTGAATGACCAATACAGTCCTGAAGCCAGCTTGGGCGGGCGCGACGTTACGCTTGGATCCGGCACGCTTTCCCCAGCATGCCACTTACGCATTGCGCGATTCATCGCAAGATGTCACGATTACACTTGACGAACGTGGCGCAGTGCTTCGCAAGATGCTCCCCTCCAGTGGGCTGCCAATCTCGTTCGCACTGCCGGCGCGCGCCTTCCGTGGCGTTGCCGCGCGGGCGATCGACCACGGAGACGGCGAGGTAACGGTGACATTGGAATTGCATCACGACGACCCAGATTTGTGCATCCCGCTTCTGGTCGCCCACGACCTTTGCGATATCGCCGCCGACTGGCGCGGCTGGTCGGATGCGTTTCGCATTCCCATGCTGATGGTCGAGGCAGACGGCGTCGCCCGGCCGCTGGAAGAGCATCTGGGTGTCGTGCGCACCCGCGAATTGCAGCCACGCCGCCGGCATTCCTACTTCGCCCAGCGCCGTCCGCGCTTCCTCGTGCGCCGCTCGACCGGCAAGCTCGGTGTCGCGATGAAGATCTCGGGCAAGGAAATCATCGCGCGCGGCTGACGGCGAAAGTCATTCGATGCGCTTAACAAGGCCGCCGGGCAATCGCTGCCCAGGCGGCTTTTTCGTGTCATTCCGACACAGATGTCAAACCGCGATCAGCGCCGCAACCAGCCCCAGAAAGATCACAGCACCGACCCGTGTGTTGAATTTGAACAGGGCCAGGCATTTGACCGGATCGTCGATATCGAGCGTCAGGATCTGCCAGGCCAGCAGCGCGCCGGCGATGACGAGACCGGCATAGGCGAGGAGACCGGTGCCGGCCGCCACGAAGGCAAGCGCCAGCAGGACCAGCGCCAGCCCGTAGAGCCCGATCAGCCAGTTGCGGGTGTTTTCGCCGAACAGCCTTGCCGTCGAGCGAACCCCCATCAGCGCATCGTCCTCCTTGTCCTGGTGGGCGTAGATCGTGTCATAGCCGATCGTCCACAGGATCGCCGCTGCGTAGATCAGCACCGAGGCGAGCGAGATATTTCCCTCCAGCGCCGACCAGCCCATCAATCCGCCCCAGGAAAAGGCAAGGCCGAGAAAGAATTGCGGCCAGTCGGTAAAACGCTTGGCAAAGGGATAGATCGCCACCAGCAGCAGCGAGGCGATGCCGAGCGCCACCGAGAACCAGTTGAGGCAGAAGAGGACCACGGCACCGGTCAAGGCCTGGAGCAGCATGAACAGCTTGGCCTGGCCGCGCGTGACCCGGCCGGACGGCAGCGGACGCGAGCGGGTGCGCTCGACACCCATGTCGATCTCCTGGTCGACCAGGTCGTTATAGGTGCAGCCGGCGCCGCGCATGGCGACCGATCCGACGAAGAACAGCACGAGATGGAAGATGAACAGGCCGGCATCGAGCCGCCCTTCCGCCGCCATGTGGTTGGCGGCAAGGCCCGACGACCAGAAGCAGGGCCACATCAGCAATTGCCAGCCGATCGGCCGATCCCAGCGGGCCAGTTGCGCATAGGGCCAGAGCCCGCGCGGAAGGATGCGATAGACGAAATTGTCCGATGGTGCGTCGGAGACGCGGTCTGTCAAATTGCCGGTATGTTCCATGCCGGCATCTAAGGCTGGGCGCCGCAGACGGTCAAGCGAGACTGCAAACCGCTGACCGTCGCTGCGGCGGCATGTCACGCCATCGCGGCGACCTTTTCATCCTCTTCCCAATGCACCTCGGAGGACACGGGTTCCAGCGGACGGCGGCGGGCCTCCTTCTCCTTCAGTTCCTGCTCCCGGCGATACATGTAGTCGCGATTGTCGGGCGTCGCATGCTGGCTCTTGGCCAGTTGGAACTGGAAGATCGAGAAATTCTCGTGGGTGAAGGCCATCTCCGACCCGGCGAGATAGAATTCCCACATGCGGAAGAAGGCTTCGTCGTAGAGCGCTATCGCATCGGCCTTGCGGGCGACGAAGCGCTCGCGCCAGGCCCGCAGGGTGTGGGCATAGTGCATCGGCATGATTTCGAGGTCACGCACGATGAGGCCGGACTTCTCGATTGCTGGCGCCACCTCGGCGAGTGAGGGAATATAGCCGCCCGGGAAGATGTATTTCTCGAAGAACGGATTGTTGATCACAGCCGGATAGGGCTGGCCGATGAAATGCAGCAGCATGACGCCGTCGTCCTTCATCAGCTCGAACATCTTCTTGAAGAAATTCAGATAGTTCTTCTTGCCGACATGCTCGAACATGCCGACCGAGACGATCCGGTCGAAGGGCTCGGCCTGCATGGTGCGATAGTCCTGCAGGTTGAAGCGGACATTGCCGGAGAGGCCCCGCCTGTCGGCCCGGTCGCGCGACACGGCCAGCTGCTCAGTCGACAGCGTGATGCCGGTCATGTCCATCTCGCCCATTTCGGCCAGATACATCGCCATGCCGCCCCAGCCTGAGCCGATCTCGACACCGCGCTGGCCGGGCTCGAGCAGAAGCTTTGCCGCGATGTGCCGCTTCTTGGCGAGCTGGGCCTCCTCGAGCGTTATGCCCGGCGGGTTGAAATAGGCGCAGGAATATTGCCAGTCCTCGTCGAGGAAGAGATCATAGAGCTTGGCCGACAGATCGTAATGATGGGCGATGTTGCGGCGGTTGTGATTGACGGGACTCAAGGATTCCAGCTTTGTTAGCGCTATCCTGGCAATCCCGCGCCAGATCATTCCGAAGGTCAGGTCCTCCGCCAGGGTGTTGGATTTGATCAGCGCCAGAAGCTCGTAAATATCGCCGGCCGTCACCTGCATGCGGCCCTGCATATAGAGTTCGCCGAGTTTCAGCTGCGGATCGTTGTAGAGGTCCTGCTCCGCCTTTTCATCGGTGAGCAGGAGGCTGACTTTTTCGCCGGATCCATCCCCGAAAGTCTCGACCCGCCCGTCGGCGTAGGTCACTTCAAGACATCCCTTGCGAATGATTTTGGTCAGCAGATCACTAAGTGCCGAGGTCATGATACGCCCCATAATGTAACCGTTTACGTCAATGCCACTGACATTAACGCCTCAAACGATCCGGAAACAAGCACCAGATTGTTATAACAGCTTCATATATTTTGAACTTAGGGGGGTAAGGGCGCCCTGACGAAGCGCGCTGACGGGCCTGCCTCGTTATTTCTTGCGCATCGCCTCCGCCAGAGCCGCGCCCAATCCCCCCATCGAAGTCTGCGACGGACGCTCGGTATTGGCACGCGCCTTGTCGCGCGAATTGTTGCCGGGACCACGGCTCTCGCGCATCGACGGCGGCGGTGCCTCGCCACCATCCTTGCGCATCGACAGTGCGATGCGCTTGCGCTTCACGTCGACCTCGACGACACGGACCTTCACCACGTCACCGGCCTTGACCACCTCGTGCGGATCCTTGACGAAACGGTCGGCCAGCTGGGACACGTGAACCAGCCCGTCCTGGTGAACCCCTATATCGACAAAGGCGCCGAAGGCCGCGACATTGGTGACGGTCCCTTCCAGCTGCATGCCGGGCTTCAAATCGGTGATCTCGTCGATACCCTCCGCAAAGGTCGCGGTCTTGAAGCTCGGGCGCGGGTCGCGGCCGGGCTTGTCGAGTTCGGCGATGATGTCCCTGACCGTCGGCAGGCCGAACTTGTCGTCGATGAACTGGCGCGGATCGACCTGCTTCAGCGTCGCACTGTCGCCCATCAGCGAGCGCAGGTCACGGCCGCAGGCTGCAACGATCTTCTTGGCGACACCATAGGCTTCCGGGTGGACGGAGGATGCATCCAGCGGCTCCTTGCCGTTCGGGATGCGCAGGAAGCCGGCGCATTGTTCGAAGGTTCGGGCACCGAGCCGCGGCACCGACATCAGGTCCTTGCGGCTTGAAAACGCACCCGACTGGTCGCGGTGGGTGACGATCGCCTCGGCAATCGCGTTCGACAGGCCGGAAACGCGCGCCAGAAGCGGCACGGAGGCGGTGTTCAGGTCGACGCCGACGGCATTCACGGCGTCCTCGACCACGGCGTCGAGCGAGCGGCCGAGCTTGCCCTGGTCGACATCGTGCTGGTATTGGCCGACGCCGATCGATTTCGGCTCGATCTTGACGAGTTCGGCCAGAGGGTCCTGCAGCCGGCGGGCAATCGAGACGGCGCCGCGCAGCGACACATCGAGGCCCGGGAACTCCTTGGCCGCAAGCGCCGAGGCGGAATAGACCGAGGCGCCCGCCTCCGAGACGATCACCTTGGTCGGCTTGGGCGCCGGCAGTGCTGCCAGCATGTCGGCGACCAGCTTTTCCGTCTCGCGGCTGCCGGTGCCATTGCCGATCGCGATCAGTTCGACATTGTGCTTGCGGATCAGCGCGGCGAGTTCGGCCTGCGTGCCGCGCACATCATTCCTCGGCGGGAACGGGTAGACCGTCGTGGTGTCGAGCACCTTGCCGGTGCCGTCGATGACTGCAACCTTGACGCCGGTGCGGATGCCCGGATCGAGCCCCATGGTGGCGCGCGAGCCGGCGGGGGCTGCCAGCAGCAGGTCCTTCAGGTTGCGGGCAAAGACGTGGATCGCCTCTTCTTCCGCCCGTTCGCGCAGTTCGCGCATCAGGTCGAGCGACAGCGACATCGACAGCTTCACCCGCCAGGTCCAGCCTGCCACATCCATCAACCACTTGTCGGCCGGGCCGCGATCGCGGATGTCGTAGGCAGCCGCAATGGTGCGCTGGGCCGGCTTGATCGGCGCCGTCTCGTCCTTGTCCATCTCTATGGCGAGGGTCAGCATTTCCTCGTTCCAGCCGCGCAGCATGGCAAGCGCCCGGTGGCCCGGAACATTCGACCAGCGTTCGGAATGGTCGAAATAGTCGGCGAACTTTTCGCCGGCATCCTGCTTGCCGTCGACCACCTTGGCATAGACGAAGGCGCGGGTGCGCATGTCGTTGCGCAACCGACCGAGGAGGTCGGCGTTTTCGGTGATCTGCTCGGCGACGATGTCGCGCGCGCCCTCGAGCGCCGCCTTCACATCGGCGACCTCTTCCGTCAGATAAGCCTCGGCAAGCCTTGCCGGATCGCAGGCGCGGTCGGACAGGATCGCGTCCGCCAGAGGCGCAAGCCCCCGCTCACGGGCGATCTCCGCCTTGGTGCGGCGCTTGGGCTTGTAGGGCAGATAGAGATCCTCGAGCTCCGCCTTGGTGGTGGCCGAGCCGATCTTGACCGCCAACTCGTCGGTCATCTTGTCCTGGCCGGTGATGCTGTCGAAGATCGTCTTGCGGCGCGCATTGAGCTCACGCAGATAGGTCAGCCGCTCGGCCAGCTCGCGCAGCTGGGTGTCGTCCAGACCGCCGGTCACCTCCTTGCGGTAGCGCGCGATGAACGGCACCGTCGCTCCCTCGTCCAAAAGACCGATCGCCGCCACCACCTGGTCGGGCCTGGCCTTGATCTCGCCGGCAATCGTCGCAGAGAGGGTCTTCAAATCTTCGGCCATGGGCGGTCGCACTTCCTTTACTTGTCTTGGCGGCGAATTTAGCCACCGAACAAGGCAAGGCAACGGCGAAGGTGGCCGGACCCACAGGAAAGCATGGCTGCAAACGGTCCCTTCGGCCTTGACCTTTCGCCTGCGGCCCCTTAACCGCCGGACGGACCAAGACACTCAAAGACTGGCGGAGACTGGCGATGAAGGTTCTGTTGATCGGTTCGGGCGGACGCGAGCATGCGCTGGCGTGGAAGATTGCCCAGTCGCCGCTGCTGGAGGCGTTTTACGCGGCACCGGGAAATCCCGGAATCGCCGAACACTGCGAACTCGTCCCGCTCGATGTCGATGACCATGCAGCCGTGCTTGCCTTTGCCCGCGACACGGCGATCGATCTCGTCGTCGTCGGGCCGGAGGCGCCGCTGGTGGCGGGCCTCGCCGACGTGCTGCGCGCGGAAGACATCGCCGTCTTCGGCCCGTCTGCCGCGGCCGCCCAGCTCGAGGGCTCCAAGGGCTTCACCAAGGATATCTGCGCCCGCTTCGACATTCCGACCGGCGCCTATCAGCGGTTCAATAATGCGCCGAAGGCCAAGGCCTATGTGCGCGACCAGGGTGCGCCGATCGTCATCAAGGCAGACGGGCTTGCCGCCGGCAAGGGCGTGACCGTGGCGATGACGCTCGACGAGGCGCTTGCTGCCATCGACGACTGCTTCGAAGGCGCCTTCGGTGCGGCCGGGGCGGAAGTCGTGGTCGAGGCCTTTCTCGACGGCGAGGAAGCCAGCTTCTTCTGCCTCTGCGACGGCAAGTCCTTGCTGCCGCTTGCCACCGCGCAGGACCACAAGCGCGTCGGCGATGGCGATACCGGGCCGAACACCGGCGGCATGGGCGCCTATTCGCCGGCACCGGTCATGACGCCCGAGATGGTCGCGCGGACGATGAGCGAGATCATCGAACCGACCATGCGCGGCATGGCCGAGATCGGCATGCCGTTTTCCGGCGTGTTCTTCGCCGGACTGATGATTACCGACAAGGGGCCGGAGCTGATCGAATACAATGTCCGTTTCGGCGATCCGGAATGCCAGGTGCTGCTGATGCGGATGAAGAGCGACCTGCTGCCGCTGCTCGACGCCTGCGCCCGGGGTAGGCTGGACACGGTTTCGGCCGACTGGCACGACCAGCCGGCGCTGACCGTGGTGCTGGCCTCGAAGGGCTATCCCGGCGCCTACGAGAAGAACACGCCGATCCATGCCATTCCGCAGGAGACCTCGGACGCCAAAGTGTTTCATGCTGGCACAGCCACGGCAGACGGCCAGCTGGTCGCGACCGGCGGGCGCGTGCTCAACGCCACCGCCATGGCACCGAGCGTCGCGGCGGCGCAGAAAAAAGCCTATGAAATGGCCGATACCGTGGACTGGCAGAACGGTTTCTGCCGCCGCGACATCGGCTGGCGCGCGCTGGAGCGGACCCCGGACTGAGGCCTGTCTGGCTGCCCAAAAATCGTCAGGTCGATAAAATTCTAGCATTCCCGTCGAGGGCATGGAAACAAAGCCGCGCTATGGTTTCTCCCAAGAACAAGGGAGTCTGTGTAGATGCGTGGGATATTGCTGACCGTTTCACTTCTGGCGATCGCCGGCCAGAGCCATGCCGGATCGATCGAGTATCTGACGGCAAGAGACGCCCGCGGCGACAGCGTGATGTCGATCAGCTGCGCCCATTGCCCGGCACCGAAGCCGGCCGAGGCGACGGCAAATGACGTCCCGTCGCTCGCGATCGGCACGCAGAAGATCACCGTCAGCGACATCGGCGGCGTGCGCAAGGTGATGCGTACCGAAGCCTGGATGGGCGGTTCGCCCGTCACCTTCGTCAGCACCTCGCCTGTCTGGGCGGCAGACGCCAACGGCACCGAACTTGCAATCGCACCCTATGTGGACACCGCAGCGACCACGGCCGCCGTCGAGCCGGCAAAGACCGGCCCCTCGACCACGGATACGGCCGGGGCGGAGCCGCTGTCGCCGTCCGCCGCTGACGACGAGAACCTGCGGCTGAAGCCGAAAGGCGCCTGACGCGCGTCCCCTTCCCTGCCCCGCTCCGTCGAACGATCCAGACGGGCCGGGCCCGTTGCGCAGAAGCAACGGCCAGCGCCCTGGCATCCACGCCAGGGCGCTTTTGCGTTCCGGCGAACAATTCGCATTTTCCTTAATTAGCGTAATTTTAATCATACCCCTCCATTTCTAGAGATGAAGCGATAGTGCTCCGGTAGGTCACGATCATCCGGCACGGTATGTCGCCAGAGGTTCGGTCCACGCCACCGGTAATTGTCGAGACAATCCTCTCCGGGGTCAGATCCATGAAGAACATCAGAATATCGACGCAGCTCTTCCTTCTCGTCGGCACCATCATCGCGCTTTTCGCCGCCATGACCTATGTCCAGGTGCGTGAGTCCACAGCATCGATCTACAAAGAACGGTACGAAATGCTGCGCACGCAGGTGGAGACGGCGATTTCGGTTCTGTCGGACTACGACGCCCGCGCCAAGGCCGGCGAGTTCAGCCTGGAAGAGGCCAAGAAGCGCGGCTACGAGATGATGAACAAGATGAAGTTCGAGCCTGACGGCTACTTCTTCGGCTATGACTACGACGTCAAGATGGCCTTCCATCCCAATGCCAAGCTGATCGGCCAGAGCGGCAAGGGCAAGACCGATGCAAATGGCTATGCCTATCGTGACGCGCTGGTGCAGCTTGGCCGTGCCGGCGGCGGTTCGACCGAGTTCATAGGTCCCAAGCCCGGCCATGATCCCAACGACTACAGCTTTCCCAAGGCGGCCTATGCCAAGGCTTTCGAACCCTGGCAGATCGTCGTGGTCACCGGCCTCTATACCGATGACCTGAAGGCCGACATCTGGGCTGCGACGCTGCGCACGATCGGCACGGCCCTTGTCATCGTCCTGTTTGCCGTGGGCGCGGCCCTGCTTGTCATTCGCGGTATCACCAGGCCGCTGAAGAACATCCACAAGGCCCTCGAAGCCGTCGCCGACGAAGATGTCGACATGGCCATTCCGCATACCGACATGGGCAATGAAGTCGGCATGATGGCCAAGGCGACGATGGCGCTGCAGCAGAAGGTGCGCGAGCGCCACGCCATGGCCGATCGCCAGAAGGACCAGCAGAAGCAGATCGACAACGAGCGCCAGCAGAATGTCGACATGCAGCGCGCGGAAGCAGAAACCCAGGCGCATGTGGTCTCCACCATCGGCAATGCGCTGGTGGAACTGGCCAAGGGCGACCTGACGGTACGCTGCGCCGATCTCGGCCCGAAATATGCCGGCCTGCGCCAGAATTTCGACGAGGCCATGGAGCGCCTGGAACAGGCCATGGGCCGGGTTCGCCTGAAGGGCAACGATATCGGCACGAGCAAGGAAGAAATCCGCCGCGCCTCGAACGAACTGGCCCAGCGCACCGAGCGCCAGGCTGCCAACCTGGAAGAGACATCCGCCGCTCTCGACGAGCTGTCGGTGGCCGTGCGCCAGACGGCGGAAGGCGCCCGGGAAGCCGCAAGCCGGGTCACCTCCGTGCGCAGCGAAGCCCAGAAGAGCGACAGCATCGTCGCCCAGGCGATCCTCGCCATGACCGGGATCGAGCAATCCTCCAGCGACATCACCAAGATCATCAGCGTGATCGACGAAATCGCCTTCCAGACCAATCTTCTGGCGCTCAATGCCGGCGTCGAGGCGGCCCGCGCCGGGGAAAGCGGCAAGGGCTTTGCCGTCGTTGCCCAGGAAGTGCGCGAACTTGCCCAGCGCTCGGGCAATGCGGCCAAGGAGATCCGCGAAAAGATCTCCCAGTCGTCGGCACAGGTGGATTCCGGCGTTCACATGGTGACCGAGGCCGGCGAGGCACTGAAGCGCATCTCCAACCAGATCGACAGCGCCAATTCGGTCGTGTCGCAAATCGCCCACCGGGCCGAGGAACAGGACACGACGCTGCGCTCGATCACCACATCGATCAACCAGCTGGACACCGCCACGCAGCAGAACGCCGCGATGGCCGAAGAGACGACCGCTTCGGCGGAAGTGCTGGCCAACGACACCGGCGACCTGCTGGACCTGATCCAGACCTTCAAGGTGAATACCGCCAAGGCCAGAAGCCCGATGGCCGGTTATCGGGCCGACCCGATGCGCAAGGCTGGCTGATCAGCACCGACATCTGCCGAAACGACAATGGCCGCCGCGGTTTCCGCGGCGGCCATTGTCGTTTGGCGTGTTGCGCCTCGGCAGCGTCGTGCATCAAGGTCCGCCGAAGGCATCAATAGTTACCTTATTGTATGCAATATTATCAATTTGTTCGTCATTGATACGTACCGTTTGCAATATTCTGAGGATCGCTGAGGGCAATGAGCAGCCGGAGGCCCCACGCATGTCATGGAACTGCGCCCGATGATCGGCCGCATCTCCCTCCTCCGGACCCTTTCGTTTTGCCACCGAGGCCTCCACGATGAAAAATTTGAAGATTTCCCGCCAGCTGTTCATGCTGGTGACCGGGCTGGTGATCGCCGCTGCGGGCATCATCTATTACCAGATCCACGTTTCCACCAATGCGATCTATGCCGAGCGCTATGCCATGCTGCGACAGCAGGTCGAGGCGGCCACCTCCATCATGCAGACCTTCTACGACCGCCAGACGTCGGGCGAACTTACCGAGGAGGAAGCCAAGGCGCGGGCCTTCGACACGATCACACGGATCCGCTTCGGGCAGGACAATTACCTCTTTGCCTATGACTACGATGTTATCATGCGCATCAATCCCAATCCCAAGAAGCTGGGAACGAGCGGCAAGGGCAAGCCCGACGATGTCGGGCACATGTTCCGCGACGAGCTCGTTTCCGTCGGCAGGTCCGGCGGTGGCATCGTCAACTATTACAGCTCGGTCAAGCCGAACGAACCGGATGGCGCCTATCTGAAGAGCTCCTATGCCAAGGCCTTCGAGCCCTGGGGACTGGTTCTGTCGACCGGTGTCTATATCGACGATCTCCAGGCCCAGATCCGCGGCATGTTCCTGAGCGCGATCGGCATAGGTGCCGTTGTCCTCATGGCAGCGCTGGCGTCTGCCTGGTTCGTCATCCGCGGCATCACGCAGCCGCTGAAGAACATCCACGATTCGCTCGAGGCCGTGGCCGATGAGAATGTCGACATCACCATCCCGCATACCGACATGAGCAACGAAGTCGGGATGATGGCCAAGGCGACCCAGGCGCTGCAGGAGAAAGTGCGCGAGCGCCAGACGATGGCGCAGCAGCAGAAGCAGCAACAGCGACAGCTTGACGACGAGCGCCAGCACAGCGCCGATATCCAGCGCACGGAAGCCGAGACCCAGGCCCATGTCGTGGCCACCATCGGCAACGCGCTCGAAAGTCTTGCCGACGGCAATCTCAGCATCCGCTGCGCCGATCTCGGCAGTCAGTATGCGGGCCTGCGCGACAACTTCAACGAGGCCATGGATCGGCTGGAAGCCGCCATGGGGCGGGTCAAGGCCAAGGGTGGCGATATCGGCGCCTCGAAGGACGAGATCCGCCGCGTTGCCGCCGATCTGTCGGAACGCACCGAACGCCAGGCGGCAAGCCTGGAGGAAACCTCGGCGGCCCTCGACGAACTGGCCGTCGCGGTTCGCCAGACCGCCGAAGGCGCCCAGGAAGCGGCCATAAAGGTCAACAGCGCCTCGTCGGAGGCCACCCGCTCCGACAGTGTCGTGGCCGAAGCCATGGCCGCAATGAGCGGCATCGAGCAGTCTTCGCAGCAGATTGCCAGCATCATCGACGTGATCGAGGACATCGCCTTCCAGACCAATCTTCTGGCGCTCAATGCCGGGGTGGAAGCGGCCCGCGCCGGCGAAAGCGGCAAGGGTTTTGCCGTGGTCGCCCAGGAGGTGCGTGAACTCGCCCAGCGTTCGGCCAATGCCGCCAAGGAGATCAAGGACAAGATCTCGCAGTCCTCGCTGCAGGTCGGCAATGGCGTCGGCCTGGTCGGCCAGGCAGGTGATGCGCTGAAGAAGATCTCCGAGCAGATCAAGCAGGCCAACGAATACGTCAACAAGATCGCGCATTCGGCCGTCGAGCAGGACACCACGCTCCGCGCGATCGCCTCCTCCGTCAACCAGCTGGATTCGGCGACCCAGCAGAATGCGGCGATGGCCGAGGAAAGCACGGCGGCCGCCGAAACGCTGGCAGCCGATACCGAACAGCTGCTCGACCTGATCCGCGGCTTCAACCTCTCCGACGATGACAGCGAAACGCTGCATGCCATGGCCGAGACGATGCGCAAGGCCGGCTGAGACGGACTGCCGTTCGACCCATCGAAGGCCGCCGGTCACCCGGCGGCCTTTGTCGTTCAAGCGATCAGTGCAATTGCGCCGGCCTGTCTGTCATTGCGGCAGAAGCGCCTCGAGCTGCGCGATCTCGCGATCGGAAAAGACCGCGACGCCCGCCCGGCGCAGCAGCGCGGCGGTGACGCCCTCGCCTGCGTGTGTCCCGCCGGAAAAGCGGCCATCATAAAGGAAGCCGGATCCGCAGGAGAGACTGCCGTCGATCAGCAGCGCAAAGGGGCAGCCTTGCGCCTTGGCATAGGCAACGGCCTGCTCGGCGCCTGCGATGAATGCCGCGGTGACATCGCCGCCGGTCACCTCGATCACCCGCCCACGCCCCGAAAGCACGTCCTCGCCGGACAGGCCACCCTCGATCTCGGCCGGCGGACGCGGCGTCGGCAGACCGCCGGCCTGTTCGGGACAGAAGCCGACCAGCCGCCCTTGCGCCTTCCACCTGGCAATCGCCGGATGGTCGAGCGGCTTGCCCTTGCCGTCATAGCGGACAGGGCGGCCGAGGAGACAGGCGCTGATCAGGATTTTTGCCGACATGGCCGCAGGATAGAACTGCGCCTGCCGCGAGGCAATCGCCGTTCAGATCCAGATGTCGTTCTCAGCGGTGCGCTCGCCGCCCTCCGCACCGGTATTCAGCGTGCCCTTGGGTTCGATCAGGATCATGCTGACGACGTCCTGCGTATGCGGCCTGTGGCGCACGCCTTTCGGCACGACATGCATTTCGCCCGGGCCGATCGTCACCGTGCCATCCGGCATGTCGATGAACAAGGTGCCCTCCAGCACGATAAAGGCTTCATCGGTCTCGGGATGGTCGTGCCAGATGAAGTCCCCTTCGATCTTGACGATCTTGAGCTGGTAATCATTGAGCTCGGCCATCACCCGCGGCTGCCAGCGATCGGTGATCTGCGACAGCTTGTCGGCAAAATTGATGGCGGTATGGGTGCGGGTCTGTTCGGTCATCAGGGCCTCCTAGGCTTATCGGGAACCTCCCTATGACCCGCCTGCCCTTTCGTCTTGAACGTTCGTGAAACGCAAAGAGCCCGGACATGGCCGGGCTCAGTTGTCATCGCCTAGCGCTTGCCGGCGAATCGGTCCCAGACTTCAGACGGTGGTGTCGACCGAAATATTATCGTGCCGTTGCAGCAAAGCCTTTCGCTCGGCCAACATCCAGATCCCGAAAATAACAGTCAAGCATAGGAACAGCATCATGAGCCAGCCGTGAACCATGCCGGTTCGGCCGGAAAAATAGGACCCGAGGTCCTTCATCAGCAGGACATTCATGTCGTTTCTGCCCCGCGCGCTGCGATTATATTTGCCCCAGAAACCTTTATCCTCGGGCGTTTTTTCTTGTGCTTCGGTCAACGGATAGCGGAAATATCCCCATATAATCCTGATGAACAAAGCCGCGAAGCTGCACCACAAACCGACAAACGATAAGAGGCAGAGGTGCCCGACGGGCGTCTCTATCGAAAACTTGCGGGCGCCTGAGACGACGAGAACGATCCCGGGGCCGTCCATACCGCTACCCCGTGATCTTCGAGAAGTCGGCGACGGTGCCGGTCGCCTCGCGTATCGCCTTCAGCAGGGCCAAGCGGTTGGCCCGGACAGCGGCGTCCTCGTCGTTGACCAGAACGTCGTCAAAGAAGGTGTCGACCGGCGCGCGCAGGGTCGAGAGTGCCTGCATGGCCGAGCGGAAGTCCTCCGTGGCGACCGCGGCAGCGGCCGTTTCGCTGGCGGAGCGGATCGCGGCGGACAAGGCCTTTTCCGCATCGAGCTTCAGCAACTCCTCCGACACGCCGTCGGCGATGACCGTGCCCTTCTTTTCTTCCGCCGCCAGAAGCTGCGTGGCGCGCTTGGTGCCGGCCAGCAGGTTGAGGCCGTCCTCCGAGGTGATGAAGGCGGTCAGGGCTTCCGCCTTGCGCGCGATCATCAGGAGATCGTCCGCCTCCGGCGTCAGCACCGCGTCGATGATGTCGTGACGGGCGCCCTGATCGCGCAGATAGACTTTCAGGCGGTCGTGGAAGAAGGAGAGGAGATCCAGGTCCTTGACGACCGTCAACAGCGGCAGGCGGATGCCTTTCTCCAGGATCATGCGGACAACGCCGAGCGCCGCCCGGCGCAGGGCATAGGGATCCTTCGAGCCGGTCGGCTTTTCGTCGATCGCCCAGAAGCCGACCAGCGTGTCGAGCTTGTCGGCGAGCGCGACCGTCAGACCGACGGCGTCTTCGGCTAAGCGGTCGGACGGGCCCTGCGGCTTGTAGTGATCCTCGATGGCTGCGGCGACCGAGGCATCCTCGCCCTGCAGGACGGCATATTTGCGGCCCATCAGGCCCTGCAGCTCGGGGAATTCGCCGACGGCTTCGGTGCGCAGGTCAGCCTTGGCCAGCACCACGGCGCGATCGACGAGCGTCGCATCGGCGCCGACGATCGGGGCAAGCGTGCCGGCGAGTTCGCGGATGCGGGCGACACGCGCACCCTGCGTGCCGAGCTTGGCATGGAAGGTGACATTCAGCGCGTCGAGCTTGGCCATGCGCTGGTCGAGCGGCTTTTTCAAGTCGAGACCGAATTTTTCGGCCGAGGCGGTGAGATCGCCGAGATCCGGCAGGTCGCCCTGGTCGCGCTTCCAGAAATGCAGGGCATCCGAAAGGCGGGCGCGCACGACCTTGCCGTTTCCGTGCATGATTTCCTTGCCGCCGTCCTTGGCCTCGATGTTGGAGACCAGGACGAAGTGGTTCGACAGCCTGTCGGGCTCGCCCTGCGGACGGGTGACGAAGCATTTCTGGTTGGTCTTGATCGTCAGCCGGATGATCTCAGGCGGGATCGTCAGGAAGTCGGGCTCGAAGGTACCGAGCAGCACGTTCGGATATTCGACCAGGCCCGCGACCTCTTCCAGCAGGCCCTCATCCTCGACCAGATCGAGGCCATTGGCGAAAGCGAGGTTCTTGGCTTCCTGGTCGATGATCTGCTTGCGGCGGTCGGCATCGAGCACGACCTTCGCCTTTTCCAGGCTGTCGACATAGTCGTCGAAGCGGCGAACCTTGATCGCGTCCGGCGCGTGGAAGCGGTGGCCATAGGTGATGTTGGACGCGGTGATGCCGTCGACCTCGAAGGGGATGACCTGGGTCTCGTCATGGTCGGTGCCGAAGGTGCAGACGATCGTCTGCAGCGGGCGCACCCAGCGCATCGCCTCGGTGCCGCGGCCCTCGATGCCGCCATAGCTGGAGCCCCTCGGCATGGAGGCGGCGCCCGAGCGCATCGACTTCGGCCAGGGGAAGGTGCGGATGATGCCGGGCATCACGTCGGCAACGATCTGCTCGGCTGCGCGACCGGGCTTTTCGATCAGCGCAACGTAGAAGTCACCCTTTTTCGGATCGGTCTGGACGATGGCCTGCGAGATATCGGAGAGGCCGGCCCCGCGCAAAAAGCCCTCGATCGCCTTTTCCGGCGCGTCGGTGCGGGGTCCCTTGCGCTCTTCCTTGACGTCGGCCGAGCGGGCCGTCAGGCCGCGAATGTCGAGCGTCAGGCGGCGCGGCGTCCAGTATTCGCGCGCGCCCTCATAGGTCAGACCCGCGTCAACCAACGCATCGGTGACGAGCTTCTTCAGATCGCCGGCCGCCTTGCGCTGCATGCTGGCGGGAATTTCCTCGGAGCGGAGTTCGAGCAGAAGATCGGGCATGGGACACGCACACTTTTCAAGGGGATTGATCAGGTGTCGCGGACTTAGCAAGCCCGGCACAAAAAGTCATCCGTTGATCCGCGCAAAAAAGCCATGACGTTTGCCGGCATTCGCTGGCGTTTTGGTCGATATTCTCCTCGCAGACAGGGATGGGCTAGCCATATCGGGCCACCAGCCTCCCCCCTTTTCCGCCACGGCCGCCCTCCTGATGAGGCGTCGGTTTCCCGATGCGGCGGACTTTTCATTATCCGATCTTGCTGATATGTTCGCCTTACGTTCCGCACATCGACGGGACGAAGCACGCATAAGCGGGACTGACGCATTGACCATGACTGCGATGAGTACGGGCGAACGAGAACATGCAGTCGACATTCCGCCTGCAGCCGCCCGCGTTCGCAAGATCATCCATGTGGACATGGATGCCTTTTATGCCTCCGTTGAGCAGCGTGACGATCCATCCCTCAGGGGCAAGCCGCTCGCCGTCGGCGGATCGGCGGCGCGCGGCGTAGTGGCGGCCGCAAGCTACGAGGCGCGCGCCTTCGGCGTCTACTCCGCCATGCCCTCGGTGACGGCCAAGCGCAAATGTCCGGACCTGATCTTCGTCAAGCCGCGCTTCGAGGTCTACCGCGCGGTCTCGCAGCAGATCCGCGAGATCTTTGCCGAATATACCGCGATGATCGAACCGCTGTCGCTCGACGAGGCCTATCTCGACGTCACCGAAAACTTCAAGCAGATGGAGATCGCCACCGAAATCGCGCTGGAGATCCGGGCAAAGATCAAGCAGGTGACCGGCCTCAATGCGTCGGCGGGCATTTCCTACAACAAGTTCCTGGCCAAGATGGCGAGCGACCTCAACAAGCCGAACGGCCAAGCCGTGATCACGCCGAAGAACGGGCCGGGCTTTGTCGAGGGCCTGGCGGTGAAGAAGTTTCACGGCGTCGGGCCGGCCACCGCCGAACGGATGAAGCGGCACGGCATCGAGACGGGGCTGGACCTCAAGCAGAAATCGCTGGCCTTCCTGCAGCAGCATTTCGGCAAGTCGGGTCCCTATTTCTACGGCATTGCCCGCGGCATCGACGAGCGGCAGGTGCGGCCGGACCGGATCCGCAAATCGGTCGGCGCCGAGGACACCTTCGCCAGCGATATCGATGATCTGGCGCTTGCCACCGCCGAATTGCGGCCGCTGGCCGACAAGGTGTGGCGCTACTGCGAGGCCAATGACATCAGCGGCAAGACGGTGACCGTGAAGATCAAATATTCGGATTTCACCCAGGCCACCCGAAGCCGGACGATGGCAGCCGTGTTTTCCAGCGCCGAGGAGCTGCTCGACATCGCCACGCTTCTGCTCGCCGGCGTCCATCCCTTCCGGCGTTCCGTGCGGCTGCTTGGCGTGACGCTCTCATCGCTGACCCGCGAGACGGAGCAGGACAGCTCGCAACTCGACCTGCGGCTTTGAGTGGCCGAGGGCTGTGATCGGCATGACAGCCATGCACTCAGCGCCTGGCTGACTGAGCATTCGAGTGGGATGTAGAAACGCGAAACGCCCGCTTCGAGGAAGCGGGCGTTTCGCGGAAATTCAGCGTTTTGCGAGCGATCAGAAATTGGTCGCGGCGCGGGCGACGCGCTCGATTTCGGACCGGTCGATACCGAGATCGCCGAGCGCGCGGTTGCTCATGCGGCCCAGTTCGTTCACGGTCTGCCGGTATTTGCGCCAGTTGTTCAGGGTACGTGCGACGTTCATGATGATCCCCTTTCTGAGGTTCCGTTTGACGTCAGCAGCCTTGCTCGGCCCCGGCGTCGTTTGATGAGGGCAACCTACGCCTCCCGACCGCGTGGCAAAAGCGCCAATGCCTCAGGCCAGTCATGCGCTGGGCGCAAAGGTGGGGCATTCGCACGCCAAAATTTGGGCACATGCGGCTCACCAGCCGCCGCCGCCGCCTCCACCGCCGCCGCCCCCGGAAAAGCCACCGCTGGAACCCGAGCTCGATTTGGGTGTCGGGATGGTGGAGGAAATGGTCGAGGCCATGGAGGAGGAAATATTGCCGATATTGCCGGCGACGCCGCCGATAGAGTTGCCGTGATACCAGACGGGCGCATAGGCGGTGGCAGCGGCTGCACCGGCAGCGGCCGTTGCAAGCCAGGCGTTGAAGGCATTCGACCACGGTTCCTCGACGCCGAGCGCCACCGCATAGGGCAGCAGTGTCTCGAAATGCTGCGGCGACATCGTCGGCGCGCCGGCCGTGTTCATCCGGTCCTTTTCCGCCAGCGTCAGATAGGTGCGCAGGCCCTCTATGCCGTCCATCAGCTTGCGGCCGAGCGGCGTCGGCGCCCCCATCAGGAAGAAGAACAGGATGTTGAGCACCAGGATGCCGCCGACTGCAACCGCGACGATCAGCTCGTTCGAGCTGACGAGTTCACTGACCAGCGAGACCCCGAGACCGCCGAAGGTGGTCAGGAAGACGAAACCGAAAAACACGATGCCGATCACCGACATCAGCCGCGATATCAGGGACTTGCTGCGCAGGATCCCACGGCCGACCTTGATGCCCAGCATGGCAAAGACAAAGGAGAAGAAGGCAGGCGCGATCATCAGCGGCACGGCTTCGGCCGGAATCGCACCGAAGATCAGCAGTGCCAGCAGCACCGCAAGGCTCAAGGCCACGCCGCCCACGACATAACCCCAGTTGCTCTTGTAGTATTTGCCCCGATGCTCCTTCTCGATCGCCGAACGGAAGCGGTTTCCGGCGGACTGCACGGCGGCGCCATGGGCCTTGTCGATGTCGAATTCGGAACCCGGACCACCCACCTGGTCCAGCAGAACCTTCTGGCCGGCCGAGAGCTTGTCCCTGACCGGCTTGTCGGTCCTGCGGATCACCAGTTTCTCCCGCAGGTCGTCCAGTTCGACATAGCCCTTGACCGCGAGGTCGATGGCGGTGGCGGAAAATGCGGTCCAGCCGCCACCGGAAAAACCCTTGTTGTCGACATAGTTGACCAGTGCCGGCGACAGCCCGTCCGGTGCATCCCAGCGCGGCACGATGACGCCCGGCTGCGGGTCGCGGCCAACCGCGATCCAGGATTTCATGTAATAGGCAAAGACGAGCAGCAGCCCGATGCCGCCGATCAGCAGGCCGGCATAGTCGCGCAGGAAATAGCGCCATGCCTCGGTCTCGCTCGGCGCGGCCAGCACGCCCTTGGGAATCCCGACAAGAATGGTCAGCCCTTCCTGCGGATCGAGCGGTCGGGTGGTCTGAAAATCGGCATCGCTGCCGCTGACGCTGCCCAGCGCATCCTTGCTTTCCTCGCCATAGCCGCCGGTAAATACCGCCGTCTCCGTCGGCCGGGCATCGCCGGGCAGATGCACGCTTGCCGAGGCCTTCAGGATCGGGAACTGCCAGCCATTGCCGGTCACGTTCCAGTAGAGCTCGTCCTGCGTCGGATAGCGCAGGATCCAGCGGCGGGTATTATAGGTGATCTTGTAGGTGTAGTTGCCGGGCGACAGATAGGTATCGGCATCGCCGGCATAGATGCGGATGCCGCCGGAGACGCTTTCGGTATGATAGGCTTCCGGCTGACCGTCGCGTTCGACCGACACCAGATCGAAATCGACCTTGATCCGGAGTCCCACCTGATCCTTGGCATAGAGCGGAAAATCGCGGAAAATCCCCCGTCGGATATCGCGACCCTCGGCACGAACGGCGATTGTCTCGACCACGGTCAGCGACGCGTCGGGATGTACGGTGATGTCGGAATGATAGGAGTTGATGACTTCGCGGGCCGCGGCCGGCAATGTCTGAAACCAGATGGCGGCCACCAGCAGAGCGAGGCCGAAAATCAATCTTCTCATCTGTCGTCCCCGTTTGCAGGCTCCGGGGCGGTTATAGCGGCAGACGGGGGATAATGAAAAGCCGTTCGGCACTTCGATTGCGCGGCGCTCCTTGGTTCGCGCGACAACCGAAGTGCCTGATCGCGATTATTTCTTCTCGATGGCGAGGCCATCCTTGCCGATGCTCAATTCGACGCCCTCCGGCTTCTGCTTCTCGTGGTAGACATAGGCCCCGAGGCCGATGACGACCACAACCAGGGCACCGATGACGAGATAAAGACCGTTGGTACGGTTCATGAAATATCCTCTCAAATAAACTGAGCGCGGGCTGCGCCAATCGCTCCACAATGCGAAACACGGCAAAAGGTTCCGATCACGATCGCGAGACCGGAAAATATCGTCTCAGGCGGCGTTCGGTGCCACGGTCTGAACGCCAAGGCTGCCAAGCGCATCCCAGTAGCCCGGGTAGGTCTTGGCCACGCAGCCGGGATCGAGAATGGTGATCCCCCCGATCTTCAAGCCGGCGAGCGCAAAGCTCATGGCGATGCGGTGATCGGCAAAGGTGTCGATCTCGGCCGGGAGCAGCTGCCCGGCCAGGGCCGGATCGGCATTGACCACGAGGTCGTCGCCTTCCTCGACCGCGAGCCCGTCGCGAATGGCGTTCAGCCCGGTCGACAGCGCCCGGATGCGGTCGCATTCCTTGACCCGCAGATTGGCGATGCCGACAAAACGCACCGGCTGATTGTTGAAGGCGGCGAGCACCGCGATTGTCGGAATCGCGTCCTGCATCTGGCTGCCGTCGATCACGGCCGGCATGTCGGGAAAAGCCGCGATCACGTCATAAGCCTTGGCGTCGGGCTGGGTAAACGCGGTCGCTGCCGTGCCGATGTCGATGGTGCCGCCGGTCAGTACTTCGGCGCCCCAGAGATAGGTAGCAGCAGAGGCATCCGGTTCGATGTGGAAATCGGCAGCCCTGTAGCCGGTCGGCTCGACCGTCCAGGTGCCGAGATCGGTTTCCTCGACCCGGGCGCCGAAGGCGCGCATGGCATCCAGCGTCAGATCGACATAGCCGCGGGCACCGATCTCGATGCCGGTGAGCGCCACGGTCACCGGCGCGTTCGAACCCGCGGGCGCCAGCGGTGCGGCCATCAACAGGGCCGAGACATACTGGCTCGACAGTCCGGCATCAATCTCCACCCGGCCGCTGCCGAAATGACCCCGACCGTCGACGGTGACTGGCGGGCATCCGGTCGGCGCCTTTGCCGAAATGCCGAGCGAGGCCAAGGCGGCGACCAGCGGGCCGATCGGCCGCTTGCGCATGTGCTCGTCGCCATCGACGATCACCTGGCCGTTGACGCTTGCGACGGCGGCGGTCAGGAAGCGCGTGGCCGTGCCCGCATTGCCGAGAAAGAGCGGCGCGGACGGGGCTTTCCATTCGCCCGTGGAGGTCACGACGAAGGTGGTTTCGTCCGGTTCCTCGACCGACACACCCATCGCCCGCAAGGCCTCCGCCATATAGCGGGTGTCATCGCTCTTCAGTGCGCCGGTGAGCCTGCTCGTACCCTTTGCAAGGCCGGCCAGAAGCAGCACGCGATTGGTGATCGACTTGGAGCCGGGCGGGCTGACATGGCCGGAAAGCGGATGGCCGGGCGGAAGAATGGTGAGCTTGTCGGTGGTCATCGGGTCCGTCATTTCAAGGTCTGGTCAAGGTCTGGTCGTGCCGAGAGCGTCGCGGTCTTCAGAATTTGACCGTCGGTACAGCACGGTCGGCTTCGTTGGCAATCTCGAAATAGGGCTTTTTCGAAAAGCCGAACTGACCGGCGACGAGGTTGGACGGGAAGCTTTCGACGCGGACATTCAGATCGCGGGCAGCGCCGTTGTAATAACGGCGCGCCATCTGGATCTCGCCCTCGATCGTTTCGAGCGAGGTCTGCAGTTCCAGATAGTTCTGGTTGGCCTTGAGATCCGGATAGGCCTCCGCCAGGGCAAACAGCCGGCCGAGCGCCTGGGTCAGCTGTCCTTCGGCCGCAGCCCGCCCCTCGACATCGCCCGTCGGCACCGACTGGGCCTTGTTGCGCAGCGCGACGACCTCTTCCAGGGTCGTCTTTTCGTGTGCGGCATAGCCCTTCACCGTCTCGACCAGGTTGGGGATTAGGTCGGCGCGACGCTTCAGTTGCACATCGATGCCGGACCAGGCCTCCTCGGCCATCTGCCGCGCCTTGACGAGGCCGTTGTAGATCGTGACGGCATAAAGACCGACGAGCACGACAAGCGCAATGATGACGAGAATGGTGGACATCAGCCTCTCCGGATTTGGCAGCCGCGGTTCTTCCGCGGGCGGCGGATTGAACCATAGGCACTTGGTTTGACAAGCACAACGCCGGATCAGCGGTCCTGCAGGGCCGATCGCATGCACCGCGCGCGCAGACCGTGCCCCGGACTACGGCGATTGCGCAACCATGCTCTTGCGGGACCCGGCCATGGCCGCCCGTCAGCCGACTTTCCACCGATGGGGGGACCGGTCTCCGCCGTGATGACGCAGCAGGTACCAAATTTGTCCCGGCCGGTGTCACGCCCTCCGGACCTGCGCTTAACCGTTGACCTGACTGGGAAAAGCCGTCGTCGCACGCTGTCGGCAAATCGCCACAACCACCCCCGGCAACTCCAAAGATCTTGCTAAGCAGAACTGGTTAGCAAGTTCATCGAATATCCAGAGATGCCGGATGCCGATACCTTTCAATCATTCGCTGATGCAGGTCAAAGAAACGAGGCGGCAGGCAGAAGCGTCCCCCGGCAGGCGGGTCGGGGCAGGTTGGAGTAAAGCCGGTTGGCGGACCGGTAAAACTCAAGGCTTGGCCGGTTGGCGGACCGGTCAAGCCGAGCCTACCTGGTTGGCGGACCAGGCGGACAGTGAGCGGTTTACGAGGCGTTCCACGAAACCAATTCGGAAGTCCGAACCAATGTGTACGGTCATCAAAGCGATCAATGTCGTGGCGTTCATGGCATTGTTCTTCGACTACGGGGTCGCGATGCGTCCCCCGGAAAGCGGCGGAACCCGGCGCCTTCTGCAGATGTGTGCAAAGCAATTGCCGACCGGAGCCGTGGCTGGCTTCCACTGGCTACCCGAACCGGACTACGCCGACCCACCAGGGTTTGGATCAGCCTAGTCCGACATGCCTTCCTTTGACTTCTCCTCCCTCAACTCAGGCGCCGGTTCCGACCGGCGCCCTTTTTCTTTGGCAAGCGCACGCGCCTGTCCGCGGCCGACCGAAAGCATGAAGGCATCGCACAGGATCAGCAGCATGAAAGCAGCAATGTCGGCAATAGACGACATCTGCATGGCGTGCTGGGCCGCATTCGGATCGGAGAACACGTCGATCGGAATGCCGGCGACCGCGCGGGAGAATTGCAGCGCGATAAACAGCGACAGGGTGATGGCAGCCGGCAGCACCGGGTTCAGCGGGCGGCGCTGCGTCTCGCCCCTCCGTGCGGCACGGGCGATATCGTTCATCGCCTGGATCTGGATCCAGAAACTGGCGACCGGCACGAAAAAGCCGGTAACCGTTGCCAGCGGCGACAGGCGCCGCAGGCCGGGCGCGATGCGGTCGGTGAGAAGCAGCGAGAGCCAGATATAGCGCAGCCAGGCAAGCAGGCTCATCAGCTCGGCCAGATAGAGCAGCAGCATGTAGAAGCCGTCGATCGAGACGATGACCTGCGTCACGCCGCTGCCGGCGCCGGTGTTGCGCGTCGTGCCGGTGTGCTGCAGCACGTAGCTGATAAAGGCGAAATAGAGCTGATAGGCAACCGATCCGGTCAGAAGCAGTCCGGTGAGCGGCGCCAGGGTCCACCAGACCCGGCGCGCATGCGCCAGCCGCCGGCCGAGGACCTCGGCCGGTGCTTTATGGCTCGCTGTCACGCGGCCTTGCCGAGATTGGCACCACCGGCGTCGGTGAGCAGGAAGGCTTCGCCGCAGGCCTTGGCGAGCGTGCGCACCCTGAGAATGTAACTCTGACGCTCGGTGACCGAGATCACGCCGCGCGCATCCAGCAGGTTGAAGACGTGGCTTGCCTTGATGCACTGGTCATAGGCCGGAAAGACACATTTGTGCAGGCGCTGGTTGTCGCTGTCGCCAGGCGCCCCGGCGGCGAGCAGCGCCTGGCACTCCTTCTCCGCATCGGTGAAGTGGCGCAACAGCATCTCGGTATTGGCATATTCGAAATTATGCCTGGAATATTCCTGCTCGGCCTGCAGGAAGACGTCGCCATAGGAGATCTTTTCATCGCCTTCGCGGCCGTTGAAGTTCAGGTCGTAGACATTGTCGACGCCCTGCACATACATCGCCAGGCGCTCGAGACCATAGGTCAGTTCGCCGGCCACCGGCGCGCATTCGATGCCGCAGACCTGCTGGAAATAGGTGAACTGCGAGACTTCCATGCCGTCGCACCAGCATTCCCAGCCAAGCCCCCAGGCGCCGAGCGTCGGACTTTCCCAGTCGTCCTCGACGAAGCGGATGTCGTGCAGCAGCGGGTCGAGACCGATCGCTTCCAGCGAGCCGAGATAGAGCTCCTGCAGGTTGGACGGGTTGGGCTTCAGGATCACCTGGTACTGGTAGTAATGCTGCAGGCGGTTCGGGTTTTCGCCGTAGCGACCGTCGGTGGGGCGACGCGACGGCTGCACATAGGCGGCCCGCCAGGGCTTGGGACCCAGCGCGCGCAGCGTGGTCGCCGGATGGAAGGTGCCGGCACCGACTTCCATGTCGTAGGGCTGCAGCACCGCGCACCCCTTGTCCGCCCAGTAGTTGTGGAGCGTCAGGATCAGCGCCTGGAAGGAGCGCTTCGGATCCATATGGGGGGCGAGCGTGGTGGTCATGACGGATGTCCGGTTTCGCGAAAGATGTCTTTGGCGTCTGGTGCCACGGTGCAGCGGCAGGGTCAAGTCTGCGACCACCTCACGCGGCGAACACGCAAATGTGTAGGAGAGCCCTGTAACCGCCATGCCCGCCAACTCGAATTGCGTCATGATGCCACCGGGAGGGTGGCGCCCATGCCAACCCGAGGAAGGACAATCCAGATGACGCTCAGAACGACAATGCTCACCGGCCTTGCGGCCGCCGCTTTTTCGATCATCGCCGCTTCCGCCGCGCTTGCGGGCGAGATCAAGCCCTACAGCCAGCAGACCTTCGAAACGGCACAGAAGGCGGGCGCGCCGGTCGTCGTCGACATCACCGCCAGCTGGTGTCCGACCTGCAAGGCGCAGAAGCCGATCATCGACGAACTCGCCGCCTCCGAGGCGCTCGGTCCGGTCACCGTCTTCCAGGTCGATTTCGACGACCAGAAGGATGTCGTGCGGGCCTTCGGCGCCAATATGCAGTCGACGCTGATCGCCTTCAACGGGACGACCGAAACGGCCCGATCGGTCGGCGACACCAAGCCCGAGACGATCAAGGCCCTGTTCACGTCCTCGCTTGCAAAGACCCAATGATCACGACGATCCTCCTTGCAGCGCTTGCCGGCGTTCTGTCGATCCTGTCACCCTGCGTGCTGCCGCTGGTGCCGATCGTGCTGGCGACGGCGGCCGGCAAGCATCGCTTTGGGCCGGTCGCCCTTGCGGTCGGGCTTGCCGTCTCCTTCGTGGCCGTCGGTCTGTTCGTCGCGCTGATCGGCTTTGGCCTCGGCCTCGATCTCGGTGTGTTCCGCTCGGTCGGGGCGGTGATCATGATCGGGCTCGGCGCCGTGCTGCTCGTGCCCGCCATGCAGACGCGGCTTGCGACCGCCGCCGGGCCGCTCGGCAACTGGAGCGAACGGCATTTCGGCGGCGGTACCGGCGATGGCTGGCAGGGCCAGTTTGGCATCGGCCTTCTGCTCGGCATGGTCTGGAGCCCTTGCGTCGGACCGACACTGGGTGCCGCCTCGCTGATGGCCGCCCGCGGGGAGAATCTCGCGGCGGTCGGATCGACCATGCTCGCCTTCGGCATCGGCGCCGCCTTGCCGCTGCTGCTTCTCGGCGTGCTGTCCCGCGACGTGTTCAACCGGATGCGCGATCGCATGCTGAATGCCGGCAAGCTGCTGAAGGGCATTTTCGGCGTCGTGCTGGTGCTGCTCGGCGTGCTGATCCTGAGCGGCGCCGACAAGCAGCTGGAAGCCGCCCTCGTCGCAGCGTCGCCCGACTGGCTGACGCAACTGACCACCCGCTTCTGAGAGAAAGGCGGGCTCCGACCCATGGGGTCCGCGGCGCTCAGCCGCTGCGGGCCCTGCCCTCGATCATGCAAAGCAGCGCCTGGGCACACTCGACAAGCCCCTCCGTCTCACCCATCTGCGCCCGCACGATCGCCCCTTCGATGACGATCATTGCCGCGGCGGCCACTCCTTGCGGGCTGTCGAGACCAAGGCTTTCGGCCAATTCCTCGACATAGTGCGCCAGATCCTGCTTGTGGGCGATCGCCTGCGGAAAATCCCGGTCGAATTCGGAAACGGTGTTGATGAAGGCGCAGCCGCGAAAGTCGGGTTCCGCGAACCATTCACCGAGCGCCAGCGCGATCGCGGCAAGCCCTTGCGCTTCGACATGGGGCTGCACCCGGCTGCGAAACATCGCCATCCACATCTCGTGGCGCGCCACCAGGAAGGCGCGCACCAGATCGTCCTTGGACGGAAAGTGATTGTAGAACGACATCTTGGCGACGCCCGCCTCGGCGATGATCCGGTCGATGCCGGTGGCGCGGATCCCCTGCGCATAGAACAGCCGGGCAGCGGTCGCCAGGATGCGGTCGCGGGCCGGAGCGGCTTTGGCAGGCGTGTCGGACTGTGTCGATATTTTGCGCATGCCCCTGATTGACAGACAGATCTGTATAGGTCAACTGTATAGACAGATCTGTCTATCGAGGAAAACGCCATGTCCGGCCAGCGACCGCCCCTGCCCCCGTTCACCGAGGAAACCGCGCGCCAGAAGGCACGCGCTGCCGAAGATGCCTGGAACAGCCGCGATCCGGAGCGCGTGTCGCTCGCCTATAGCGCCGACAGCCGCTGGCGCAACCGCGATGCATTTCTCACGGGCCGGCCGCAAATCGTTGCCTTCCTGACGGCCAAATGGGCGCGCGAACTGGAATATCGGTTGATCAAGGAGGTCTGGGCCTACACGGGAAATCGCATCGCCGTGCGCTTTGCCTATGAATGGCACGATGCCGACGGCCAGTGGTTCCGCTCCTACGGCAACGAGAACTGGGAGTTCGACGGGGATGGCCTGATGACGAGACGGCATGCGTCGATCAACGATCTGAGGATCGGTAACGAAGAGCGCCTGTTCCTGTGGCCGCAGGGCCGCCGTCCCGATGACCACAAGTCGCTGAGCGAACTGGGGCTTTAGCCGACGGAGGCGAAGGGATGCCGCGGCGTCTACTCGTCGTCGCGGCGCAGGCGGTATTCGCCGGTCTTTTCGTCCTTGATCAGCGTGCCGCTGGCGCCTGTTTCACGCTCCTTCTCATCGACGCGCGACCGGCCGGCCAGATGCTGGGCATCGGAGACGAAGCGTCTGTAGAGCCAGAGACCGGCACCGACGAACAGGAGAAGAAGGATAATCTGCGGCATCGCCCCTCACTGGGCTTCTTGAACTTGCTGGCTTTGCATGACGGCTACGCGCTTGCGCAGGCGTGGCCCGTGCGAGGACCTTAAAGGCCGTAACGCCCCCATAATGCCTTTTCCTCGACGGTTTCGGCAAGACCGCTGACGGCGGCCGCGGCGATATGATCGACATTGCCGAACATGCCGCCAACACTCGGCAGCTTGCGGCCGAAGAAGTCACGCGCCGCGCCGACCAGTTCCAGCTTGACGTCCTTGCCGTAGCGGCCGCGCAGCACTTCGCGCATATGGCCGAGACCATCGACGAGACCGAGTTCCAGGCCGCGACGGCCGGTCCAGAACAGGCCGGAGAACAGATCGGGGTGATCGGAAAGCCGGATTCCGCGGCGCGCCTTCACCATGTCGATGAAGATCTCGTGGACCTCGGCCTGCAGCGACTTCAGATAGTCGATATCGCTTTCCTTCTCCGGCTGGAAGGGATCGAGGATCACCTTGTTTTCACCGGAGGTATAGACACGGCGCTCGACGCCGACCTTCTTCAACAGTTCGGGAAAGCCGAAACCGCCGGAGACGACGCCGATCGAGCCGACAATCGACGTCGGGTCGGCAAAGATCTCATCGCCGGCAAGTGCGATCATATAGCCGCCGGAGGCCGCCACGTCCTCGACGAAGACCAGCACGGGTTTGTTCTTTTCCTCTGCCAGCGCCCGGATGCGCTCGAAGATCAGCCGCGACTGGACCGGCGAACCGCCCGGCGAATTGATCGAGATGGCCACCGCCGGCGCATCCTTCTTGGCGAAGGCCTTGTCCAGCGCTGCCGCGATATTGGCGAGATTGAGCGATGGCTTGAACTTGCTGCCGCCCGACATGATCGCGCCCTGCATGCGCACCACGGGAATGATCGTCTTCTTCTTGCGAAAACGACCCGGGACGAGGCGAGCGAGATAGTTCGGCATTCCTGATCAATTCCTTCGGCTGCGGTGGCGGTTGCGTTGGCGGTTCTGCATTGCTCTTTGCGTTTGCATGTATGTCTTCTTCGGCAAAACACAATGGGCCGGGGCGCCAGGACGGCTATCCTTCCCGCAACCCTTCAGGCGTTGAACCGTTCCACCCTGGCGGACGTATAAAGTCATCAGCTCCGTTTCGCCTCCTCTCTTGCAATTGCGAACGGTTCGCACTAGCTTCTTGCGAATTAGTCGCAATTTAATCCATAGAAAGCCCATCATCGGATGACCGATACAGTCCTCGACAAGACCGAGAGCGACGCCTGGCGCACCGATCGCGGAGAACCCGCCCTTTCGGATATCCATGGCAGTATCGACGTCCGGTCGAGCCGGCCCTACTGGCAGCGCATTCTGGCCTTTCTCGGCCCCGGCTACCTGGTCGCGGTCGGCTATATGGACCCCGGCAACTGGGCGACCTCCCTCGCCGGTGGCTCGAAATACGGCTACACGCTGCTCGTCGTCGTGATGATCTCCAATCTGATGGCGATGCTGCTGCAGTCGCTGGCAGCCCGGCTTGCCATCGCATCCGGCCGCGACCTGGCGCAGGCCTGCCGCGACGCCTATTCGCGGCCGGTCTCGGTCGCGCTCTGGGCCCTGGCGGAGCTGGCGATCGTCGCCACCGACATCGCCGAGGTGATCGGCACCGCGATCGGCCTGCAGCTGCTGTTCGGCATCCCGCTCAATCTCGGCATCCTGATCACCGCCGTCGATGTCTTCCTGATCCTGATGCTGCAACGCCTCGGCTTCCGCTGGATCGAGGCCTTCGTCATCGCGCTGACCCTGGTGATCGGCGGCTGCTTTGCCGCCCAGCTCTTCCTTGCGGGTCCCGAATGGAGTGCCGTCGCCGCCGGTTTCATGCCGTCAACGGACATCCTCACCAATCCCGACATGCTCTACATCGCCATCGGGATTCTCGGCGCCACCGTGATGCCGCACAATCTCTATCTGCATTCCGGCATCATCCAGACCCGCAAGCTCGGCAAGAGCAATGCGGAGAAGCGCGAGGCGCTGACCTTCGCCACCATCGACAGCACGGTCGCGCTGTTCTTCGCGCTGCTGATCAATGCCTCGATCCTGATCCTGGCGGCGGCCGCCTTCCATGCCACCGGCTACGGCGAAGTGGCCGAGCTCGGGGACGCCCATGCGCTGCTGTCGCCGCTGCTCGGCGCAGCCATCGCCCCGGTCCTCTTCGGCATTGCGCTTCTCTGCTCCGGGCTGAACTCGACCGCGACGGCAACCCTTGCAGGCCAGATCGTCATGGAAGGGTTTCTGCGGATGCGGATCAATCCGTGGATCCGGCGTCTGTTCACCCGTTGCCTGGCGATCATCCCGGCCGCCATCGTCTCCTTCTGGTACGGCCAGCAGGGCACCGCCGAGCTGCTGATCCTGAGCCAGGTCGTGCTCAGCCTGCAGCTGCCTTTCGCGGTCTTCCCGCTGGTGCTGTTCACCGCAAGCAAGAGCAAGATGGGCGCCCTCGTCTCGCCCCGCTGGCTGACCGCGATCACACTGATGATCGCGGTGATCATCACCGCCCTCAACGTGAAGCTGGTTCTCGACTTCGTGGTCGGCTGAACGGTCTGGAACAAGGCCTATTTGCCGGTGCGCAGCCGCGAATAGGCGGTCCGCCCGTTGTTGAGATCGTCGACTGCGCTGGAAAAAGCATGGCTTTGCGGGTCGTCATGCATGGTGAGCGGGCTTCGCAGCTGCAGGCGGGCCCGCGATCCCTTGATGCCGGTCACCAGGATCCGGACAGCGCTCTCGCCCGGCCTGGGATGCAGTGCGGTGATTTCCAGCCCACCGAAGCGGCCGCCGCAGGCCGCGATGATCTCGGCGATCGACTGCGGGCGCGCGATCAGCGACAATTGTCCGCCCGGCTTCGCGATCGCGCATGCCGTGCGGATCCAGGCCTCGAACAGATCCTCCGTCATCGCATGCGCTTCCGCCTTCAACAGGTCCGGTGCCTTGCGGTCGCTGGCATCGTTGAAGGGCGGGTTCATGATCACATGGTCGAAGACATCGTCCTCGAGACCGGCCGCGCGACGGGCACGCCCCGTCAGCGTAACGTCCGCCTGCAGGGACTGCGCACGCGCTGCAAGCCCTGCATTCTCCGGCAATGCCAGCGTGCGACGGCAAAAGGAGACCATTTCGTCGGAGCGCTCGACCAGCGTCACCTCCGCCTCGGTCAAGCGGGCTGCGGCGGCAAGACCGGCCGCCCCCGCGCCGGCGCCAAGATCGGCGATGCGGACATGGCCCGCGCCGGTCACCAGCGACGCCAGCAGCATGGCATCCATGCCGGCGCGGTGGCCCCTGCCCTTGGGCTGAAGAAGAAAAAACCGTCCCCGGTGGAAGGCATCCACGGTTTCCACCGATGATGCCTGGCGTTCGCTGGTCACCCGCGATCCTCGTCGCGCAATTCGTCGGCAAGCCCCGCGTCGACCAGGATATTGCGCGCCTCCCCCGAGCGATCCCCCTCGACCAGGAAGCGGCGCGGCAGCATGCCGAGCGACCCTTCGATCAGACTGGTGGCCTGATCGGCCACCATGCAATGGATGCCGGCATCGCGCATCAGGCTCTCCGCGAAGCTCAACACGACCGGATCATTGGTCCGGATCAGCTCTTTCATTACAGAATTACTCCCCTAATTCGGTGAAGCGAGGCAATTCGCCTCTTGCCGGACAAGTGGCCCGTTTACTATTGTCTGCGCAACAAATGAACAGGAGTACGGTCCGGTGGGTGTAGTCATACCGCTTGGTGAAAACAAGAACAAACAGGCCTCGGTGAAGCCGCTCGTGGATCTGACCAGTTCGGGTATGGACCGCGTCAACCAGTTGATCCTGTCGAAGGCCGGTTCCGACGTGCAGATGATCCCGGAGGTCGCCAATCACCTGATCTCGTCCGGCGGCAAGCGTTTGCGCCCGATGCTGACCCTCGCCTCCGCCGCGATGTTCGGCTACCAGGGCGACAGCGATGTGAAGCTCGCGACCTCGGTCGAGTTCATGCACACGGCGACGCTGCTGCACGACGACGTCGTCGACGAGAGCGATCTGCGCCGCGGCAAGTCGACCGCCCGGATCATCTGGGGCAACCAGGCAAGCGTGCTCGTCGGGGACTTCCTGCTCGGCCAGGCCTTCAAGATGATGGTCGAGGTCGGCTCGCTCGATGCACTCGACGTTCTGGCGACCGCCGCCTCGGTGATCGCCGAAGGCGAGGTGCTGCAGCTCTCCGTCGCCAAGAACATGGAAACCACGGAAGACGACTATCTGCAGGTCATCCGGGCCAAGACCGCGGCCCTGTTTGCAGCCGCCTCCGAAGTCGGGCCGATCATCGCCAATGCCGACCGGGCCGGACGCAATGCGCTGAAGTCCTATGGCATGAATCTGGGTCTCGCCTTCCAGCTGGTCGACGATGTGCTCGACTATGGCGGCAAGGCAGCCGATCTCGGCAAGAATGTCGGCGACGACTTCCGCGAGGGCAAGATCACCCTTCCGGTCATCCTTGCCTATCGCCGCGGCACGCAGGAGGAACGCCAGTTCTGGCGCGATGCGATCGAGGGCGGCGAGACCGACGCGGCGCAGCTGGAAAAGGCGCTCGGCCTGATATCCAAATACGGCAGCCTGGGCGACACCATCCAGCGCGCCTTGCATTACGGCACGATTGCCAGGGACGCGCTCGCGCCGCTGCCGGAAAGTGCCTGGAAAGACGCCCTTCTGGAGGTCATCGATTTCTGCGTCGCGCGGATCAATTGAGGCTTATTTTTGCTCTTGCTTGCGACCCCGCTTCAAAAAAGCCATTGTGTTCGGGAATCGTTTTGACGGTCGAAAAGTCCGTCGGCGCCCGACGCGATTCGACCCTTGCTTGTTGAAAGGTTCAATTTATGCGGCAGACCCTTGCCAATCGTTTCCTCTCCGGCGCCGCGCTCGCCACATTGCTGATGGCAGGCGTCCATTCGACAGCCCTTGCCGCCACCTCTGCCGAGGATAGCAAGGCACACGTCGAAAAACCCTTCGACATGTCTACCATCGACACGTTTTCCGGTGCCTTTCTGGCCGCCCGCACGGCGGACGGCGACCGTGACTTTCCCAACGCGATCGGCTTCTACAAGAAGGCCCTCGCCTTCGAGCCAGGCCGTGTGGATGTGCGCGAACGCCTGATGCTGGCGCTGTTCATGAACGGCGACTTCGACGAGGGCGTGCGTTATGCCAAGGACCTGAAGAACGACAAGGCCGTCGAGCGCGTCACCGGGGTCGCCCGTGGCCTGGCTGCGATCCGCGACCGGGAATACAATGCCGCCGACAAGGCGCTGGATTACAAGGGTCCGAACGATCTGGACCGGCTGATGAACGCCCTGCTCAGCGCCTGGGCCGAGCTCGGTGCCAGCAAGGGCAAACAGGCCGTCGCCAGGATGGCCGGCCTGAAGGGTCCGCCCTGGTACGACATCTTCAAGAATTACAATGCCGGCGTCGCCGCCAACCTGATCGGCGATACGGACGGGGCGCGCAAATATCTGGCCGATGCGATCACCGATCGTGATGGCGCTGCGACCGCCACCGATCTCTTCGTCCGCTCGGTCATGGCGCTGGCCACGCTCGAATCCAACCAGGGCAACAAGCAGAAGGCGCTCGACGCGTTGTCGGTCGGCGAGAACGCGCTCAACAATTATGCGCCGTTCAAGGCCATGCGCACCAGCATCAATGCCGGCGAAAAGCTGCCGCCGCTGATCACGACGGCCGCAGAAGGCGCAGCCGGCGTGCTCTTCGGCGTCGGCGGGGCGCTGAACCGCCCCGGCGCCGAAGACACCGTCATGCTCTATCTGCAGTTTGCCCGCGCGCTCGATCCGAAAAGCGCCGACATGCTGATCCTGCTTGGCGGCATCGCCGAAAATGTCGGCCAGGAAGACAAGGCGGTTACCTATTACCGCGACGTTCCGAAGACCTCGCCGATGTCGCGGCTTTCGGAGATGCAGCTTGGCCTGACGCTTGCCAAGGGCGGCAATCTGGACGAGGCGCGCCAGCACCTGAAGGCGCTGGTGGAGGCGGATCCCACCGACCTTCGCAGCTATCTTGCCTATGGCAGCGTGCTGTCGGACGCCAAGGACTATCCGGCCATGGCGAAGAACTACGACGACGCCGTGACCTCGATCAAGCAGCCGACCCGCTCGCAATGGTCGATCTATTTCCAGCGCGGCATCGCCTATGAGCGACTGAAGGACTGGCCCAAGGCCGAGCCGAATTTCCGCAAGGCGCTGGAGCTTTCGCCCGACCAGCCGCAGGTGCTCAACTATCTCGGCTATTCCTGGGTCGACATGAACCGGAACCTGAAAGAGGGTCTGGACATGATCAAGAAGGCGGTCGAGCTGAAGCCCGATGACGGCTATATCGTCGACTCGCTCGGCTGGGCCTATTACCGCCTCGGCCGCTTCGACGATGCGGTGACAGAACTGGAACGGGCCGCCGAACTGAAGGCCGGCGATCCGACGATCAACGACCATCTGGGCGACACCTACTGGCGTGTCGGACGGACGCTGGAGGCCGTCTACCAGTGGAAGCGCGCGCTCGGCGACGAGCCCGAGGCTGCCGAAATCCCGAAGATCGAGGACAAGATCGCCAACGGCCTGCCGCCGCTCGACAAGGCCGGCGAGACAGCCGAAAAGCCGGATGACAGAATAGCGCCCGCCGGACAGGAGGGCGACAAGAAGTCCTGACCATGGCAGGACTTGAGTCGCCCCTCTCGGCCGGTGCCATCCTCGAGGTCGCACCGGCCAAGGTCAATCTGGCGCTGCATGTCACCGGCCTGCGCTCGGACGGTTATCATCTGCTCGACAGCATCGTGACCTTTACCCGCCAGGGCGATCGCCTGGGCTGCAGCACGTCCAATGCAGACAGCTTCACCGTCTGCGGCCGCTTTGCCGCGCTGCTGGTCACCGGCGGCGAGGCACCGGCCGACAATCTGGTGACCAAGGCGCGCGACCGGCTGCGCCGCTATCTGGAAAGTCGTGGCCAGTCCGCGCCGCCCGTCGCCATCACGCTGGAAAAGAACCTGCCCGTGGCCGCCGGCATCGGCGGCGGGTCGGCCGATGCGGCCGCGACCCTGCGCCTGCTGCAGAAGGTGTGGAATGCGACTTTGCCGGCCGCCGACCTGTCGATGATCGCACTTGCCCTCGGCGCCGACGTGCCCATGTGCCTCGCCTCGCTGCCGCTGCGCGCGCTTGGCGTCGGCGAGACGCTGGCGCCACTGGAGAGCATGCCTCGCTTTGCCATCCTGCTTGCCAATCCGTTGAAGGCGGTCTCCACCCCGGACATCTTTCGCCAATTGACGTCGAAGACCAATCCGCCGATCAGCCCGGCACCGAAAAGCTCGGCGCATGGCGACTGGCTCGACTTTCTGGGTGAACTGCGCAACGATCTGGAAACACCTGCCCGCACGGTATTGCCCGAAATCGCCGTGCTTGCCGACATGCTTGGCGAGAGCGGCGCAGAGCTGGTGCGCATGTCCGGCTCCGGCGCCACCTGTTTCGGCATCTATGCCGACCTGGCATCGGCCAAGACGGCGGCGAGAGCCATGGAAGAGCAGATGCCGGACTGGTATTTCCAGCCGGCCGAAACGTTGCAAGGAGAGCGTCCGACATGACCAGGCTAGACGAAAGCCGTCCCTTCGTGCCGGTCGGCATCGCGGTGCTCACCGTTTCGGACAGCCGCACCGCAGACACCGACAAATCCGGCGACACGCTGGCGGCCCGCATTGCCGAGGCCGGCCACAAGCTTGTCGATCGGGCAATCGTCACCGACGACCGCGATGCGATCCGCGGCAAGGTCGAGGGCTGGACCAAACACCCGGAGATCGACGTGGTGATCACCACCGGCGGCACGGGCTTTACCGGCCGCGACGTCACGCCGGAGGCGCTGGAGCCGCTGTTCGAGAAGCGCATGGACGGGTTTTCGGAGGTTTTCCACCGGATTTCCTACGACAAGATCGGCACATCGACGATCCAGTCGCGGGCAACCGGCGGGGTGGCCAATGCCACCTTCATCTTCGTGCTGCCCGGCTCGCCCGGCGCCTGCAAGGACGCCTGGGACGGCATCCTGAAACTGCAGCTCGACTATCGCCACATGCCGTGCAATTTCGTCGAGATCATGCCACGGCTGGACGAGCACCTGAAGCGCAATACCGGTTGACGCTATCGGGCACGTGCCGGCCAACGGGAAGGCCGCCTTCATTTTCTTGCGCAAGAATGGCGGCCAAAGGCCGTTCCGGCCCGCAACCGGCAGCGCAGCCTGCAGCCGTCAGGCGTGCGCCTGTCCGGCCTCGAGACTGTGCATCCGGCCTTCCCGCGCCACCCAGGACGGAATGACCTGGCTCATCAGCTTGCGCGGCTTCTGCCCACGGGCAAAGCCGGCGAGATCGGTGTCCGCACGGGCAAGCGACAATGCCTGGCGTTTCGGCAAAAGCAGCCCCTGCTCCAGCGGCGGCGCCCGCCGGACAAACCGCCGGAAGAAAGATCGCCTGTGACCGCGTGAGGTCGAAAACCGCGCCGGGACCTTGTTGAAGGCGACATATTCCGCCACCTCTTCGATCCAGCCGGGCAGGACACGCGCGCCGGGCTCCAGCAGCAGCAGCCAGTCGCCGCGCGCCGCCTGGACGATGTCGGCCATGTTCCAGGTCAGGTGATAGCGGCAGCCGGCGGCCTCGGCCACCCGTGCCGTGCCGTCGCTCGATCCGTGATCCAGCACCACCACATCGCTGACCAGGCCTTCCACCGCGCCGCACACCAGCCCGGCGAGCGTCTGCGCCAGTTCAGGCTCCTGATCTCGGCATTCCATTATGACTGTCAGCATGGGACATCTCTACCCCATTGCCGCCATAATTGCTATTGCCAGATTTTCAATTTTGTTCTTGCATTGTTCTCATTCCAGCGCTAGGAATAAAGTCACTGAGGGGGACATGAGTCCCTACGGAGTATCTAAGATGAGCGAGCTGTCCATACTGACGCAGGCTGCCTTCCAGCCGGCGAATACGGCAGATATTGCCGATGCCCTGGTCAACGGATCCGGCCTCAGGATCGATGTCGGGAGGCGGCGGGGCCGCGGGGCCGGGCTCAACCCGTCCGGCCGGTTCGAATCGTCCGAGCGGGTTGCTTTCGATGATGGCTGGCAGTCGCTGGAAGATCTGCCGGCGCTGAAGACCGAGGTCCAGGTCGAACGTCCGCGCTCGGTGATCACCCGCAATGAATCGCCGGATATCCCCTTCGATCGCTCGATCAATCCCTATAGGGGATGCGAGCACGGTTGCATCTACTGCTTTGCCCGACCGAGCCATGCCTATATGGGCCTCTCGGCCGGCCTCGATTTCGAGACGCGACTGTTTGCCAAGCCGGATGCGGCTAAGCTGCTGGAGCGGGAGCTCGCCAAGCCCGGCTACAAGCCGCGGACAATCGCGATCGGCACCAATACGGATCCCTATCAGCCGATCGAGCGGGAATGGCGGATCATGCGCCAGATCCTCGAAGTGCTGGACCGGGCCAATCATCCGGTTGCGATCGTGACCAAGTCGGCGCTCGTCATGCGCGACATCGACATCCTGTCGTCGATGGCGCAACGGGGACTGGCGAAAGTCGGGATTTCGGTGACGACGCTCGACCGCAAGCTGGCCCGCTCGATGGAGCCGCGCACCTCGACGCCGACCAAGCGGCTGGAGGCGATCAAGGCGCTGTCGGAGGCCGGCATTCCGGTGGCGGTGATGGTGGCGCCGGTGATCCCCGGACTCAACGATCACGAGATCGAGCGGATCATGGATTCGGCCAAGGCCGCCGGCGCCAGCGAGGCGAGCTATGTGCTGCTGCGCCTGCCGCTGGAGGTCAGCCCGCTGTTTCGCGACTGGCTGCTGCAGAACTATCCCGACCGCTACCGGCATGTGATGTCGCTGGTGCGTTCGATGCGCGGTGGCAAGGATTACGACGCCGAATTCGGCAAGAGGATGAAGGGCGCCGGTCCCTATGCCTGGCAGATCAGCCGCCGCTTCGAGATGACGGCCAAGCGGCTCGGACTGGCACGGCGCGGCATCCAGATGCGCGACGACCTGTTCGTGCCGCCGAATGGCAGCGGAGTCCAGCTGTCACTGCTCTGACGCAGGTCGTGCCGTAGGATGGACGCTGTCGTCACGATGGCGCCTGTCAGAATCTTGTGACCGTTTTGCCCGCTAAGGGGTGGGGCGTGTCGAGAATTGCAGTTTGACGGGTCGTCCGCCGCCTGGGCGGCTCGTCGCCCCTCTTCCGGTACGCTGTCCGCCTCGTACCGGTTGATACCCCCGGGAGCCGCCTCGCCGAATGTTTCCATTCCCTGGGCATTCGGCGAACCGGGGGGCTTGCGGGAAATCGGGCCGGTGTGCGACTTCTGCCGCATGAAGCACCGCTCACCGCCCGATTCTCCCGCCCTTTTTTCCGCGCTGCCGGAAGGACCGGACTTTTCGACAGAACTGCGTTTGCGCAAGCGCGGCCTCTGGCCGGTCGCGGGAACCGACGAGGCCGGCCGCGGGCCACTCGCAGGTCCGGTCGTCGCCGCCGCCGTGATCCTCGATCCCAAAAGGATCCCGGATGGGCTCGATGATTCCAAGAAGCTGTCCGCGACGCGGCGTGAAAGCCTGTTCGAAGAGATCCTGAAGACCGCAAGCGTTTCGATTGCCAGTTCCAGTGCGGCCCTGATCGACCGGATCGATATCCGCAAGGCAAGCCTCGATGCCATGCGCCGGGCCGTGGCCGGCTTGCCGCAGACCGCGGCCTATGTGCTGGTCGATGGCCGCGATGTACCGCCCGGCTTTGGCTGCCCGGCCGATGCTTTGATCAAGGGGGACGGCCGCTCGCTTTCGATCGCCGCCGCGTCGATCATCGCCAAGGTCATGCGCGATCGGATGATGACCCGAGCGGCCCTCGAATTCCCGGCCTATGGCTTCGAGATGCATGCCGGCTATGGTACTGCCCATCACCGCGAGGCCATTATCCGCCACGGCCCCTGCCCCCTGCACCGGATGAGCTTTCGGCCCTTGCGCCAGGATTGACCGACCGCGCGCAAGAGCGACGCCTCAAGATGCAAGACAGAAAAAAGCCGGGACAGAGCCCGGCTTCTTTGATGGAATGGTAAAGGTGGCTCAGTTGAGCCGAGTCTTGACCTCGCCGACCGCCTGTTCGAACAGCTTCTGCTGCACGGCCTCGTCGGTCTTGCGCTCGAGAACCTTTTCCGCCGCGCTGATCGCCAGATCGACCGCGGCGCTGCGCACGGCGTTGACCGCATCGATCTCGGCTTGCTTGATCTTCTGCTCGGACAGTGCCGTGCGGCGGGCGACGAATTCCTCGGTCTTCTGCTTGGCTTCGGCGGCAAGCGCGGCAGCCTCGCGTTCTGCAGAGGCGATGATGTTTGCAGCCTCGGCTTCGGCTTCCTTGCGCTTGCGCTGGTATTCGGCCAGCACGTGCTGGGCCTCTTCGCGCAGGCGCTTGGCTTCGGCCAGATCTTCGCGGATCTTGTCCGAGCGCTCGTCCAGAGCCTTGGTCATCATGCCCGGCACCTTCAGGTACACCATCAGGGCAAGGAAGATGACGAGGCCGACAAGCGCGAAGAATGTTGCGTCAAATGCCATCGATCAGGCCTCCTTGGCAGATGCGGTCAGGGCCGACTTGATATCGGTCTTGGTCACCTTGGCGCCGATCAGCTGATTGACGACGGCACCCACGGCTTCGCTGGCGATTTCGTCGACATCGGCAAAGGCCTTTGCCTTGATCTCGGCGATATGCGCTTCGGCAGCCTCGATCTTCCGCATCAGCTCGGCTTCGACCTTCTGGCGTTCCACCTCGGCCTTGGCCTTGGCTTCGTCGCGCGCCTTGCCGGCAATGTCCTGGCCCTTGGCCCGGGCTGCCGCCAGCTCTTTTTCATAGGTTTCGATCGCGGCATCGGCCTCCGACTTCAGCCGTGCGGCCTCGTCGAGGTCCTGGGCGATCCGGTCGTGCCGGTTCTCCAGAATGCCGCCGACGCGCGGTACGATGACCTTCTGCATCAGCAGGTAGAAAAGACCGAACGTGATCACGAGCCAAAGAAGCTGCGACGCGTAAGTCGATGTGTCGAACGGCGGGAAAGCGCCGCTGTGGCCCGTTTCGTGGGCGACACCCGTTTCCGTGTGTAGCTGGTCTTCCGCGCCAGTGTCCTGGGCGAAGGCGGGGGTCACGAACATGCTCATCTCCAGAGATCCTCCGAATGCGAAGGATCACGACAGGCGTCTTTGAAAAAGCGCCTGCCGTGATCCAAAACTTAGCCGAAAATCAAACGGCGAAGAGCAGGAGAAGAGCGATGAGCAGCGAGAAGATGCCCAGAGCTTCCGTCACGGCGAAGCCGAAGATGAGGCGGCCGAACTGGCCGTCAGCAGCCGACGGGTTGCGCAGGGCGCCCGACAGGTAGTTGCCGAAAATCGTGCCGAGGCCAACGCCTGCGCCACCCATGCCGAGGCATGCGATACCGGCGCCGATGTACTTTGCTGCTTCCGCTTCCATGTATGAAACTCCTTCGAAATGGTTGTTGCGGCGAAGACTGACGTCAGATGGACGCCAAAACGTTTATCCCTTAGTGCCCGCCCGGGTGTATTGCGTCGTTGAGGTACATGCAAGTGAGCACCGCAAAGACATAGGCCTGCAGGAAGGCGACGAGGAATTCGAGGCCGGTCAGACCGACGGTCATGGCCAGCGGCAGGATGGCAGTGCCGATCCCGAGGGCGCCAAGGGCTCCAAGCGAGCTGACAAAGCCCGCGAACACCTTGAGCGTGATATGGCCCGCCAGCATGTTGGCGAAGAGACGAACCGAGAGCGAAACCGGCCGGGAGAGGAAGGACAGAACCTCGATGAAGATGACGAGCGGCAACAGCACGCCCGGCACGCCTTCCGGCACGAACAGATTGAGGAAGCCGAGCCCGTGCTTGTAGAAGCCGTAGAACAGCACGGTGCCGATGACGAACAGCGACAGCGCGAAGGTGACGATGATCTGGCTCGTCACGGTATAGAAATACGGAAACATGCCCAGCAGGTTCGCGGTCAGCACGAACATGAACAGCGAGAACACCATCGGGAAGAACTTCATCCCCCCGCTGCCGGCGCCTTCGCGCAGCATGGATGCGATGAACTCGTAGGACATTTCGGCCATCGACTGCCACCGGCTGGGGATCAGCCCACGGTTGGCGGTCGAGAAATACAGGAAGGCCGAGGCGCAGCCGACGCTGGCAACCATGAACAACGATGCCGTGTTGAACGAGAAATCGATGCCGCCAATCTCGATGGGAACGATCTTGGCGACCGAAAACTGGTGGATAGGATCGTTTGACACCGTCTTGATCTCTCTCGTCTGGCCACCGAAGCGGCATTCTCGGTCATTTCAAGGAGGATATCAGACGCTGTCGCGCCGATTGTCGTCCTTGGGCTGTTCCATCATGCGGTCTGCCGGATGTGGCGATGAAACAACGCCGGCGGACCGCAAGACATTCAATATTCCGGCGCAAAACCCCAGAAGCAGAAGCAATATCATGCCCCAGGGCGATGTACCGACCAAACGGTCGAACAGATAGCCAAGAAGTGCGCCGACGACGATTGCGGAGATGAATTCACTTGAAAGCTTCATAGCCAGGGCAAAACCTTTACGGCTCTGCTCTGCATGCTCTTCCCTCGATGCTTCTTCCCTCGCCTCGCCACGAACCTCAGCCAGTTCGGCTCCCAGTCGTGTGCGTCGCTCTTCCAGACTCTCTTCCCGGTTTCCAGCCATCCGATCCCCCTGCTTCTGCTCGTCGTCGCCTTACACTAAGTCGATCGTAGAGTTTCATACAGCTCGGATTTAACGCGGCCCGGCCCGTTTTGAAGTCGGGGCACCATAATTTTGCGCACCCGCATAGTCAAGCTATACGAATTGCCAATTCATGACAATTATTTAAAGGAAAAACATGCACTTACGCGTCACCACCGAAAACAGGCGGCCCCGGCGCGACAAAGTTTAGCAGCAAGTGATGATTTTACGCCAGAGAATCTCCACGCTGCCTGTGGAGAATTCGCCGGCAGTGCCCGACATGACGGGCGAATACGGTCAGCCCCAGCCGCCATCATAGGTGCGATAGAACACATGCAGCCCGATGCGCCCGACCTTTTCCATCGAGCGTGCCCAGCGCGGGCGCACATAGACGGCGTGGTAGTGGGTGGCGGATCCGACTTCCTTCAGCCAGATCTTGCCGGCCGTCACCGCCATCGCGACCTCGCGGGCGATTTTCCAATGGTCCTTGGAGTTTACCCGGTCCCGGATATTGTCGCAGGCGAAGGAAAACTGGCAGCGGTTGCGCCAGTCCTTGTTCTGGTAGACGACACCGCAGATGGTGTCCGGATAGGCCGGATTGCGCACCCGGTTGAGAATCACCTGGGCGACCGCCGCCTGTCCCTTGACCGATTCGCCGCGCGCCTCGAAATACACGCCCGACGACAGGCATTGCTGCTCGCTTGCCGAAAACACCTCCGGCGGCAGGATGCTGGCAGCCCAGGCATGGTCTTCCGGATTGATCGGCGGCACGAAACGGCCGGCCTCCGGTTGCTTCAGGATGGCCGCAAACGGCGAACTGCGGGAGAAATCGGGCGCTGGCGGGGCATAGGCCGTGGCCAGCACGTCGGCGTGCGGATTGGTCACAAGATTGGCCAGCAAGGTCGGCACGCCGTGACTGATCTGCGGCTCCTCCTTGCGGAAATAGAAGCTCGCGACCTGCACGTCGGCCGGCTTGGCCTTGACGAAGCCATCCTGGTCCTGGCGCGCCTTGGAGGGTTCGAACAGCATGCTGGTGCGTTGCAGGATGGAGCCTGCGGAAAACGCCCTGGGCGGCAGCATCGGCTCGACCGCGACGACGCGGCCGCGCTTGTCACCGCGGTTGACGCGGTCCTCGTCCGGCGTATCCACCGGCGCCTTGACCGTTTCGGCAAAGGCGATCTTGCGGCCGTCGGGCAGCGTCACGCCGGCATCCGCCGGGATCGGCGCTGCCGCGTTTTCGCCGCCAAAGGCAAGCTCCGCCGTATGGATCGAGCCGGCGGGCGATTTCGTCAGCACCATGCGCCAGTTGTCGCCGCGTCCGTCGAGGCCCGCCAGCAGGCCGGCGAGGTCCGCATGGCTGGCGGCGGCGGGGAAGCCGAGCCAGCAGGCCAGACCAAATAGCAAAGGTGAGGCCCAGTCTCCGCGACGGCGGAAAACAACGGGCGGGCGGCGCTTGAACAGCAAAACCGGAACTCCCTACAAGACATCGGTTAGTTGCCCGAAAATGCCTTATTAACCTTAGCGATCAGTTAACGCTAATGGGTGCGGAAGACCCTGCTGTGCCAGCGTGGGGCGAAGGTCGCCCCCGCCGCTCAGATGATGACCTGCGACCCCAGTTCGACGACGCGATTGGCCGGCAGGTGGAAATAGTCGCTCGGGTCGGCGGCAGCATTGGCCAGCACGATGAACAGGTGGTCCTGCCAGATCGGCATGCCGGACTTGGCATCCGGCACCAGCTTGCGTCGGCCGAGATAGAAGGAGGTCGACATGATGTCGAATTTCAAACCGCCGCGCCGCAGGCTCGCCAGCGCCTTCGACACGTTCTGGCTTTCCATGAAGCCGAAGCGGATCTCCACCCGACTGAAGTGATCCGACACCTTCTCGACCTTGAAGCGCTCTTCGATCGAGGCGCGCGGATGGCCGACGGTGCGGATCGTCAGGATGATATTGCGCTCGTGCAGCACGTGATTGTGCTTGAGATTGTGTAGCAGCGCCGCCGGCGCCGTTTCCGGATCGCTGGTCAGGAAGATCGCGGTCCCCTGCACCATCACGGGGGAATGCTCGCCCTTGCGCTCGATTGCGTCGATGAACGAGCCCAGCGGCACATCGGCATGCCGGGTCTTGGACGACAGGAGGTCTGTGCCGGTCCGCCAGGTCCACATAATCAGGGTGAAGGCGATGGCAAAGAGCACAGGGATATAGCCGCCGTCGAAGATCTTCAGCATGTTGGCGCCAAGGAAGATCAGCTCGACCACCAGCAGCGGCGCCAGCACGACCGTGGCGGCCGGCACGGACCAGTGCCAGCGCTCCCGCAGGAACTGGAAGGCCATGATCGTGGTGACCACCATGGCGCCGGTCACCGAGATGCCGTAGGCCGTCGCCAGCGCTTCGGAGCTGCCGAAGGAGAACACCAGCGCAAGCACGCCGATCAGCAGCACCGTGTTGACCGCCGGCAGATAGATCTGGCCGGTGTGGGTCTCGGAGGTGAAGAGGATCTGCAGGCGCGGCAGGAGGCCGAGATGGATTGCCTGGCGCACCAGCGAAAAGGCGCCGGTAATCACCGCCTGGCTGGCGATGATCGTCGCAGCCGTCGCCAGGATGACGATCGGCAGGCGCGACCAGTCCGGGAACATCAGGAAGAAGGGATCGGTAGCCGCTTCCGGATGCTTCAGCACCAGCGCGCCCTGGCCCAGATAGTTCAGCACAAGCGCCGGAAAGACCAGCGCGAACCAGGCAAGCTGGATCGGCTTGCGGCCGAAATGGCCGAGATCGGCATAAAGCGCTTCGGCACCGGTGACCGTCAGGAAGACGGCGCCGAGCACGACGACGCCGATGAAGCGCTCCGATACCAGGAAGGCCACGGCGTGATAGGGATTGAAGGCGGCGAAGATCGACAGGTCGTCGCTGATATGGATGATGCCGCCAAGCGCCATGATCACGAACCAGAGTGCGGTGATCGGTCCGAAGAAGCGGGCGACCGCCTCGGTGCCGCGCGACTGGATGGCAAAGAGCCCGACCAGAATGCCGGCCGAGATCGGCAGGATATAGGTGTAGAGCTGCGGCGCGACGAGCTTCAGACCCTCGACGGCCGACAGCACCGACAGGGCCGGCGTGATCATCGAATCGCCGAGAAAGAGCGCCGCACCGATCAGGCCGAGCACCACCAGAAAGCCTGTCTTGCTGGTCTTGTGCGGTCCCTTGCGGGCGAGAAGGGCCAGCAGCGACAGGGTGCCGCCTTCGCCTTCATTGTCGGCCCGCAGCAGGAAGAGAACGTATTTCAGCGTCACGATGATCGTCAGCGACCAGATCATCAGCGAGATGACCCCGACCACCTCGAAATGGGTGACGCCGTCGACGCTGATCGGTTTCAGCGCCTCGCGGAAGGCATAGAGCGGGCTCGTGCCGATATCGCCGTAGACGACGCCGACCGATCCGAGCGCCAGGGGCAACAGGCCCTTGGGCGGCGGGGCGGCTTCGGAGGTGGCGGAATGTTCTTGGACCATGCGGTGTCAGGCCTCTAGAGCCAGCCCTTCCAGCGGAAAAACAGAAATGGAACGACGGCCGAGACGATCATTGCCGCGATGGCGTAGAGATAGCCGAAGCTCCAGGACAATTCAGGCATGAAATGGAAGTTCATCCCATAAATGGAGGCCACCAGAGTGGGTGGCAGGAAGACGACCGAGGCGATCGAGAAGATCTTGATAATGGCATTCTGCTCGACATTGATGAGGCCGAGCGTGGCGTCTAGCATAAAGGTGATGTTGTTCGCAATGAAGGCTGCATGCTCAGCCAAGGATTGGACATCCCGTGCTACGATTTTCAGCAGGGAATTGGCTTCGCTGTCCTTGCGCAGCTCGGGAAGCGAGCGGACGAAGCTAACAAGCCGCGACAGCGACACGAGGCTGTCGCGCGCCTTGCTGACCAGCCGGTGGTGACTGGCGATGTCGAGCAGCTTGTCCTCGAGAAAGCCCGGCGGGCGACGGGATGCCGCCTTGCGGTCAACGAAGACATGAACCGAGAGATCGTCGACCTTGGCAACGCCGAATTCCAGGATCTCCGCCGTGCGATCGACAACGGTCTCCAGCAGGCGGGCCAGAAGCTCGCGGCCCTCGCGACACTTGCTGTGCTGACGCTTCAGCGAGGCGGCGAACAGATCGAAGGAGCGCGGCTCGGCGTAGCGGATCGTCACCAGCCGGTTGCCGATCAGGATGAAGGCGATGTCGGCCAGTTGCGGCGTGGCACTCTCGGCCTTCCACAACAGCGACGCCGTCATGAAGGCGGCACCGTCCTCGACATAGAGGCGGCTGGAGGGCTCGATGTCCTTCAACTCCTCCCTGGTCGGCAGGTCGATGCCGAGCAGCCGCTCCGCAAGCGCCTCCTCTTCCTTCGACGGATGGACGAGGTCGAGCCAGATAAGGCCGGAGCTCAGGGCTTCCGGCGGCTCCGAAACCTTCAGTTCGCCGCCCCCGTTCTCCAGGCAATAGGTCTTGATCATGGGGCGTTCTCCTCGACGTCTCGTTCAGTGCTTGCGTGTCAGGACCAGCGAGCCGATGACGCCGCTGGCCAGAATGACCACCGTGATCGCCAGCGACCACAGGGGCGGCAGATCGCCCATGCCGAGCATTTCACCGATCAGGATCTTGCCGCCGATGAAGATCAGCACTGCCGAGAGCGCGTATTTCAGCAGCGAGAACCGTTCCAGCATGGCCGACAGGGCAAAATAGAGCGCGCGCAATCCAAGTATGGCGGAAATGTTCGAGGTAAAGACGATGTAGGGATCCGTCGTGATCGAGAAGATCGCCGGCACGCTGTCGACGGCGAAGACCACATCGGCAAATTCCACCATGACAAGCGCGACGAACAGCGGGGTGGCGAAGAATTTGCGCCGGCCGGGCCGGTCGACGCTTTCCCTGCCGAGCGCCTCGAGCTCGGTCTCGCAGACGAAGAACTTGTCGCCGTGCAGATCGCGGGTGAGCGGCAGGTTGCGGTGGAGGAACTTGTAGAGCCGGTTTTCGGAAACGTCGAACTGCTCGTCGCCGTTAAACAGCATGCGAATGCCGGTGAAGATCAGGAAGGCGGCGAAGAGGTACAGCACCCAGTGGAACTGGGAGACGATCGCCGAACCGGCCGCGACCATGGCGCCACGCAGGATGATGACGCCGATGATGCCGAACACCAGCGCCCGGTGCTGATGGCGCCGGGGAATGCTGAAATAGCCGAAGATCAGGGCAATGACGAAGATGTTGTCGAGCGACAGGCTTTTCTCGATCACATAGCCGGTGAGATAGAGGACGGCGGCATCGCTGTCGATCCGCCACCAGACGAAGCCGGCAAAGGCAACCCCCATGGCGATGTAGAACGCCGAGAGCTTGAGGCTCGCGGAGACCGAGATCTCCTTGTCGCGCCTGCTGAGCACGCCGAGATCGAAAACGAGGAGCACCGTCACGAAGACGAGATAGGCGAGCCACATCCACAACGGCTGGCCGAGGAAGTCGAACTGCAAGATTGGCATTTGGGACACACTGTGCGCCGGCGGTGTTTACACCATCAACTCCGACATCACGGGAAAGCCGAATTCTCCCGCCAGAGGGGCCCGCAGTTGCGCGTCTTCTGAACGCTCACTGGCATATCGCGCACTTCCCGCCACATTTCAAGATCGATGCCGGGCGACCGTCGCCTGCAGACCGGATTTTCACCCGGATGCGGGAGTTGCCTGAGCCCGTCCGCTATTCGAAGACGATCGAAGGGGCAGCCCTGCTGCCGCCGGCGCTGGCCTGTTCCCAGACATTGATGGCGATCTGGCGATAGGTTTCGGCCTGGGGTCCATCCGGCTCGGAGACGGTAACCGGGGTGCCGGCATCGGAATGCTCGCGGATCGACATGGTCAGCGGTACTTCGCCAAGGAAGGGCACGCCGATCGCATCGGCCTCGGCCCGCGCGCCGCCATGACCGAAGATGTCATAGCGATTGCCGGTGTCGGGCGCGATGAAATAGCTCATGTTCTCGACGATGCCGAGAACGGGGACTTCGACCTTGTTGAACATGGCGATCCCCTTGCGGGCATCGATCAGTGCCAGATCCTGCGGCGTCGAGACGATCACGGCGCCGGTCAGCGGCACCTGCTGGGCCATGGTCAGCTGGGCGTCGCCGGTGCCGGGCGGCATGTCGACGACCAGCACGTCGAGCTCGCCCCAGGCAACCTCGCGCATCATCTGCATCAGCGCCGACTGGACCATCGGCCCGCGCCAGATCATCGCCGTGCCCTCGTCGACCAGGAAGCCGATCGACATGGCCTTCAGCCCATGATTTTCCATCGGCACGATCATGCGGCCGTCGATCTGCTTCGGCCGGCCGGAAATGCCGAGCAGCCGTGGCATCGACGGACCGTAGACATCGGCATCGAGAATGCCGACCTTCAGGCCGTTCGCCACCAGACCGAGCGCCAGGTTGACGGCAGTGGTCGACTTGCCCACCCCGCCCTTGCCCGAGGCGACGGCGATGATGGTCTTGATGCCGGGAATGCCGGCCTTGGCCGGGCGCTGCGCACCGCCTGCCGGGGCGCCATGGCCATGTCCGGCGCCGTGCGAATGGCCGTGGCCGGCTGCTTGACGGGTCGGCTCGGGACGGGGGCTGGGAGCACCGGCCTTCTTCTCCGCCGTCAATGTCACCAGCGCACCCTTCAGACCCGCAATCGCGGTCACGGCGCGTTCGGCAGCCATCCGCAACGGCTCCAGTTCACGCGCCCGCTCGGCCGGCACGCTGATCGAGAAATAGGCCTTCGCATCAGAAATGAAGATGTCCGACACCATGCCGAGATCGACGATATTGCCCTCAAGATCCGGCCCCTTGATGGTCTTCAGGGTCTCGAGAATTGTCTCCTTCGTCACGTCACTCATATTTAAATCCTGTGATGCGATGTGTCGTCCGGGCAAAGCCTACGCGTGTGCTTACCAAATCCGAACCTTTTGGGTGATAGTTCTGACATAGGCTCTTCAATATCAAAACGGAAGAGCCGAGTTGGCGAGGATGAGGGAGTAAGCGATGACGGATGTGACAGCCACCCCGCCGGAGGCACGCCGAACCGGCAGTCATTCCTTTACCAAGCGCTTTTTGCGATGGCTTTCGCCACTGTCCGACCTCGCCGCGCCCTTGCCGATATGCGCGATGGCTTATGTCTCAGTTGCATTTCTTGCCTATCACGAGACCTTCACCGGCCTACTTGCAATCTACATCAGCAAGTTCGCGATTGCGCTACCGCTGTGTATCCTGATCATTCTGGCGGTTTTGGCCGTCACGGCCCTGACACCATCGCCGATCAAGTTCATGATCGGGATTGGTCGTGAACGCGCACCTCGGCTGACAGCGACGGTCGTGCTCACCATTCTGGTCATCACCGCGTTCACCACATTGAAATCCAATATACCCAATCTTGTGCCATTCTATGCCGACCCCTGGATCGCGCGGGCCGGCCTTTGGCTGCACGGAAACCAGCCATGGAAGATCGCACATCGCCTGCCGGATATAACCGGCCTGCTGATCGACATCGTCTATTCACGGGTGTGGTTCGGACTGGTGCTGGGTACACTGATGGTCGCCGCGGTAATCGAGCCGTCGAAACGATTTCGTCGCCTCTGTAGCGCCTTCCTTGCCACCCTGATTATCAACGGCACCATTCTTGCGATCGCCTTGTCGTCGGTCGGTCCAATTTTCTATCATGACTTCTATTCAGGACAGGAGTTCAACGGCCTCAACGCGGCGATTGCCAGCAACCCGTATATCAACGATGTCCCGCTATATGCCGACTACCTGCTGGAAAGCTACCGAAGCGGCATGGCGCTTCTGGGCTCCGGCATATCGGCAATGCCGAGTGTTCATGTCTCGCTGGCAGTATTGACGGCTTGGTATCTGACAAGTTTCGGTCCCGTTCGAGGCACAATCGGCTGGCTCCTGGCGGCCCTCATTCTGCTCGGCTCGGTCTATACCGGCTGGCACTACGCGCTGGACGGATATCTGGCGATCCTGTCCACCAGCCTGATTTGGCTGGCCGTCAGCAAATTCTATCGGCTTCCGCTCGGCCGGGCTACTCCTTAGATCGCGACCGAAAACGCGTCACCCGACAGGTGGACCACCCCCTGAGACGACGCCTTCAAAAACGCATTTCCGACGCCGATCAGGATCGGTTCGTCGACGCCGATTGCGGCAACGGCGTCGCTCAGGTCCAAAAGCGGTCCGCTCCAGCGGCGTTCGTTGTCGCGGGAGACGGAGGTCATGATCGCGACGGGTGTGGTCGTCGGCATGCCGGCGGCGATCAGGGCTGCCTGGATTTTCGGCGCGGTGCGGCCGCCCATGTAGAAGACGGTGGTGACGGCCGGATCGGACAGCCCGTTCCAGTCGATAGTATCAGGCAGGTCGCCATGCCGCGAATGGCCGGTGACGAAGCGCACCGACTGCGCATGGTCGCGGTGGGTGAGCGAGATGCCGAGCCGCGCGGCCATGGCCGAGGCCGAGGTGATGCCGGGCACGACATCGACCGGAATACCTTCCGCCTCGAGACGCGCGATCTCCTCGCCGGCGCGTCCGAAGATCATCGGATCGCCGGATTTCAGCCGCACGACACGCTTGCCGGCTTTGGCAAAACCTACCATTATCGCGTTGATGTCTTCCTGGCGGCAGCTCGTGCGACCGCCGCGCTTGCCGACCAGCATGCGCTTGGCCTCGCGCCGCGCCAGTTCCAGCACCTCGGCCGAGACGAGATCGTCGAACAGGATGACGTCTGCCGCCTGCAGCGCACGCACGGCCTTCAGCGTCAGCAGTTCCGCGTCCCCGGGGCCCGCCCCGACCAGTGTGACGCGACCGGTCCGCGCAGCAGCCGAGATCCGGCCGGCATCGGCCAGCAGCCGCTCCGCCGCGTCTTCCCCGGGTTCCCGGTTTCCGGCAAACGTATGATCGACAAAGCGCTCCCAGAAATTGCGGCGCTCGCTGCCGGGCGCCAGCAGGGCGTTCACCCGGTCGCGCAGCGCATGGGCAAGTTCGGCCCAGCCTTTCAGTGCCGGCGGCAGCAGCGTCTCGATCCGGCGGCGGATGGCCTGGCCGAGGATCGGTGCCGCGCCATCGGTCGAGATCGACACGACCACCGGCGAGCGATTGACGATCGAACCGAACTGGAACTGGCAGAAAGCCGGCTTGTCGATGACATTGACCGGCACGCCGGCTTCGACCGCGGCGTCGTGAAACGCCAGCGCTTCCAGGTCGGTCTCGCAGTCTGCCAGCGCCAGGGATGCGCCGGCGAAGCTTGCGGGAGACCAGGGCGCGTCGTGGTGATGGAGGGTGCCGCGTCTGGCCGTGGTGGATTCATGCCGCTGTCCTTGCGTGAGGACACCCTCCGCTGCCCTGCCGGGCATCTCTCCCTCAGGCAGGGAGATCGGCTGGCGGCCGGCCGATCGGTCGACGGCCGGCGCAGCAAGGTTGGGCTGAACCTTCGTTGACTGCGCCTTAGCGGCAGATCGGCCGAGATCGTGTGCCCTCTCCGGTGGATCATTGATTGCGAGCAAACGTGATGCAGTCGCCCCTATGGCTTTGCTTTCCAGCCTGCCCCGGAGCCCTGCAGACGCCACCTCATCCTCAACGCCGACGATAGCACGAGCGGCAGCGGCGGGGTCGATCTCCCCCCTGGAGGGGGAGATGTCCGGCAGGACAGAGGGGGGTAAGCTGCCGCCAGCATCGCCTTTGCCCTCGATCTCCATGCCGAGAGAAGCAAGAGGTTCTATGTGCCTTGGTTCACCTTCAACAACTTCGACCCGCGGAGAGGCCCGCACGGCGAGAGGTGAATCCGCGCCATGCCGCTCAGTGATCAGCGTGCGGAATGTCTCGCCGAGTTCTGCCGCAGGGCACCAGACATGGACATCGGCACCGCAGGCCATCAGCAGTTCGGCCTTCCAGGCGGCGCCCTCGGTTCCGCCGGCAAGCAGAACGGGCTTTCCTTCCAGCGACCAGAACACCGGCAGCTTGGCGAGCGGGGCCATGCGCTCCAGCGCCCGACGGTCGGATCTGCCGGGGCGCGTGGCTTCATTCGGCTGCGAGTGGATGGCAGGCATGGATGATCCCCCTGATTTCGGCGCGGCAGGAGCCGCAATTGGTGCCGGCCGAGAGCTTTTGCCCGACGGCCTCGACGGTGTGGCAGCCGGCAGAGACGGCGGCCGTAATCTGGTTGATGCCGACGGAAAAGCACGAGCAGACGGTGGCCCCCGGATCGGGCCGCCCTGCCCCCGGCCGTCCGGCAGTGACGCTGTAGCGGGTGCGGGCGTCGGCATGCTCCTGCAACAACTGCGTCACCGCCCAGCTGCGCGAGACGGCAACCGGTTGCCGGGCGATGAACAGCGCCAGCAGCAGGCGTGACCCGGCGAAGAAGGCGAGACGCAGATCCCCGGTCATGGCATCGGCATAGCCGATGCTCTCGGCTCCGACCGGCAGGTCGAACCGGGTCCGGCACCAGTCCTCCCAGTCGCCCGGCCGCGTGTCGAAGGCGAGTTCCAGGCGCCAGCCGCCGGTGGCCCGCGCAATCGCCCAATAGGATATGTCGAGAGCCTTCGGGCCTTGCGCCGAGACGATGAAGCCATACGCATCCGCCGGATGACGGCTGGCGCGCACGGCCACATGCTTGGACGCCGGCTGGCCGGAATGCGGGTCGGTGACCGGCGCCACCAGCGCATCGATGCGGCCGGCATTGGAGAACTCGCCCGTCCAGTGCATCGGTGCAAACAGCGATCCGCGCTGCTGGCGGTTTGTCACCAGCGCGCGCAGCACCGCTCTACCCCAGGGGCTTTCCAGCGCCACGAGATCGGCGTCGCGGATCTCCAGCTTGGCGGCATCGTCCGGATGGATCTCGACAAAGGGTTCGGCCATATGCGCCGACAGCCGGGCGCTCTTGCCGGTGCGCGTCATCGTGTGCCACTGGTCGCGAATGCGTCCGGTGTTGAGGATCAGCGGATAATCGCTGCTGGTGCGTGCGGGCACGGGGGCACTGACCGGCACCAGCCGTGCCTTTCCGTCGGCATGATAAAAGCCGCCATTGGCAAAGAAACGGCTTTCCGTCTGCGGCGTGCCTTCGCGCTGCGGCCACTGAAATGGGCCGAGCGCGTCATAGGTCGCCGCGTCTATCGTGGCATGGGCGCCGATGTCGAAATCGCGGGTGCCGTCGTTCTCGAAGGCGGAGAGCGCCGCATGTTCGGCGAAGATCTCAGCCGGCGCGGTGAAGTCGAAGCCGTCGAAGCCCATCCGCCGACCGATCTGGGCCAGCTGCCACCAGTCGGGGCGTGCCGCGCCCGGTGTCGCGATGAAGGGGCGCTGGCGCGAAATGCGCCGTTCGGAATTGGTCACCGTGCCGCTCTTTTCGCCCCAGCCGGTGGCCGGCAGCAGCACGTCCGCCAGTCTTGCCGTGTCGGTATCGGCCTGGATGTCGGAGACGACGACGAAGGGACAGGCCTCGATCGCCGCCCGCACCCTGTCGGCATCGGGCATCGACACCACCGGATTGGTGGACATGATCCACAGCGCCTTGATCCGGCCATCGGCGACGGCATCGAACATGTCGACCGCCTTCAGCCCGGGCTTGCTGGCCACGGTCGCAGATCCCCAGAAGCGCTGGACCCGGTCACGGTCTTCGGCGCTTTCCAGCGCCATATGCGCCGCCAGCATGTTGGCCAGACCACCGACCTCGCGTCCGCCCATGGCGTTCGGCTGGCCGGTCAGTGAAAACGGACCCATGCCGGGACGACCGATGCGGCCCGTTGCCAGATGGCAGTTGAGGATGGCATTGACCTTGTCGGTGCCGATCGACGACTGGTTGACGCCCTGGCTGTAGCAGGTGACGACCTTCTGGGTGGCGGCGAAGAGATCATAGAAGGCAGCAATCTCGGGGCGGCGCAGGCCGGTCGCGTTCGCAACGCCATCGGGAGACAGGCCACGGGCCGCCTCCAGGGCCTGCGGGAACCCGCTCGTGTGGTTTGCCACATATTCGCAGTGAACCGCGCCGACATCGGCGAGATGCGCCAGCAATCCATTGAACAGTGCCAGATCGCCATCGGGACGCAGCGCCAGATGCAGGTCGGCGATATCGCAGGTCGCGGTCCGGCGCGGATCGATGACGACGACCTTCATCTCGGGCCGCCTTTCCTTTGCCGCGACGATCCGCTGGTAGATCACCGGATGGCACCAGGCGAGATTGGAACCGGTCAGGATCACCAGATCCGCCAGCTCGAGATCCTCGTAGGTGCCGGGCACGGTGTCGGCACCGAAGGCGCGGCGATGACCGGCCACCGACGACGACATGCAGAGCCTGGAATTGGTATCGATATTGGCCGAGCCGATGAAGCCCTTCATCAGCTTGTTGGCGACGTAGTAGTCTTCGGTCAGCAACTGGCCGGAAACATAGAAGGCGACAGCGTCTGGACCATGGGTGGCGATGGTCTCGGAAAATCTCGCGGCAACGAGATCGAGCGCCTCGTCCCAATCCGTGGACCGATCGCCGATCTGCGGATGAAGCGCCCTGCCCTCCAGGCCCAGCGTCTCGGCGAGCGCCGACCCTTTGGAGCAGAGGCGTCCGAAATTGGCCGGATGGTCGAGATCGCCCTTGACGCTGACGGCACCGTCCTCCGCCACCGTCGCAATCACCCCGCAGCCGACGCCGCAATAGGGACAGGTGGTCCTGGTTTCAGTGGGCATGGAAGAGCCTCCCCCATGTTCGCGCGCTGCGACGTTGTTGAATGGCCAAACAGAAATGTGTATATAAATGCGCACCGATACTGCGGAGCGACGGGTACATGGAATGCGATAGCCGCATGATCATCCAGCGCCTGAAAGCGGATGGCTTCGAACTGATTGCGGTTCGCGGCTCGCACCACAAGTTTCGCAAGAACGGGAAAACGGTGATCGTTCCCCACCCGAAGAAGGATTTACCGATCGGCACCGCCCGCGCAATCGCGGCCCAGGCTGGTTGGCTACCCAAGGAAGAATGACCATGCGCCACTATATCGCCCTGGTACACAAGGATGCCGAGAGTGCCTTCGGCGTGAGTTTTCCGGATCTGCCCGGCGTATTTTCGGCCGCAGATGAGGAAGGCGACCTGATCGGAAATGCGATCGAGGCCCTGCGCCTGTGGGCCGAAGACGCGCCGTTGCCGGCCCCGAACCCGATCGAGGCGATCGTCGAGCGGCAGGATATCCGTCACGCGCTGGCTGGTGGCGCATTTCTCGTTCGGGTTCCGCTGATCGAGGACGATGTCCGCGTCGTGCGGGCAAACGTCACCTTCGAAGCTGGCACGCTGAAAGCGATCGACGAGGCTGCAGCGAAGCGCGGCCTCACCCGCTCCGCCTTCCTTGCCAGTTGTGCCCGCAAGGAAATAGAAGCGGTTGGCTGATCGTCGCTTCGCCCCCATAGACCCTACTCCGCCGCCACAAGCGCGGCCTCACCCAGCGCGATGGACAATTCGCCATCGACATTGCGCACCGGAATGGTCTTCACCTGCCCCTCGTCGGCGCCGAGCGCCTTGCCGGTTTCGAGCGAGATGACGAAATTGTGCAGCGGGCAGGTCACCGAGGCATCGTGGACGATGCCCTGCGACAGTGGTCCACCCTTGTGCGGGCAGTGATCCTCGATCGCGAAGACCTGGTCTTCGGCCGTGCGGAACACGGCGATCTTGCCGTCCGGCGTCTTGACGCAACGTGCGCCCCGGCGGGGAATCTCGTTGATGTGGCCGATGGAAATCCAGTTCATGGGTTCGTTCCTTAAAAATGAAGACCCCTCCCCGCCACCTCGCCACAAGGGGGAGGGACTTGCCGGCCGAGACCTGTCGCCACACTGGCGGCTCGGGTCTCTCCCCGCGACGCGGCGCCGGCAGGCCAGAGGGGGGCCGGTTTCCTTACTCAGCTGCCTGCGAATAGCCGATCGTCGCCATCGGCTTGAACTCGTGCTTGTCCTTGCCCGAGACGCGCTCGGACCAGGGGTCGACCTGGGCGAATTTCTGGGAAAAGACGAAGCGGTCGTAGAAGACCTTTCGCTTGACCTCGTCTTCCATGATCTGGCGGCGGATCTCGGCATAGCCGATGCGTTTCGCCCATTTGTAGATACGCTCGAGATAGCGGGCGTTCTCGCGGTACATCTGGGTCAGCGCCACGATATGCTCGAGCGCCTCTTCCTCCGTGCGGACAAGGCCGAGTACCTCGGTACCCTTGATGTCGAGACCGGCGGCACCGGCAAAATGGATCTCGTATCCACTGTCGACGCAGATCACGCCGATATCCTTGCAGGTCGCCTCGGCGCAGTTGCGCGGGCAGCCGGATACCGCAAGCTTGACCTTGGCCGGCGTCCAGGATCCCCACATGAATTTTTCCAGCTTGATGCCGAGGCCGGTCGAATCCTGCGTGCCGAAACGGCACCAGTCGGAGCCGACGCAGGTCTTCACCGTGCGAAGCCCCTTGGCATAGGCCTGGCCCGAAACGAAGCCGGCCTTGCCGAGATCGGCCCAGACGGCGGGCAGGTCCTCCTTCTGAATGCCCAGCATGTCGATGCGCTGGCCGCCGGTGACCTTGACCATGGGGATCTCGAACTTGTCGACCACGTCGGCAATCGCCCGAAGCTCGGCGGAAGAGGTAACCCCGCCCCACATGCGCGGCACCACCGAATAGGTGCCGTCCTTCTGGATGTTGGCATGGACACGCTCGTTGATGAAGCGCGACTGGTAGTCGTCGGCATATTCATCCGGCCAGTCGCAGACAAGGTAGTAGTTGAGCGCCGGACGGCACTTGGCGCAGCCGCAGGAGGTCTTCCACTCCAGCTCCTGCATGACGGCTGGAATGGATTTCAGGCTCTTTGCCTTGATCAGGTGGCGCACGTCGTCATGGCCGAGATGGGTACAGCCGCACATCGGGGTGACGGCCGCCGGGTTATAGGCATCGCCGAGCGTCACCACCATCAGCTGCTCGACGAGCCCGGTGCAGGAGCCGCAGGAGGCGGACGCCTTGGTATGAGCCCGCACGTCGTCGAGCGAGGTCAGTCCCTTGCCCGTGATCGCGCCGACGATCTTGGATTTGCATACGCCGTTACAGCCACAGATTTCCGCATCATCCGGCAAGGCTGCAACGGCCGCCGTAGGGTCCAGCGGGGAGCCTCCCTGATAGGCCTGGCCGAAGATCAGGGTGTCGCGCATCTCCGAGATATCGGTGCCGCGCTTCAGCATGTCGAAGAACCACGAGCCGTCGGCGGTCTCGCCGTAGAGCACCGCGCCGATGATCCGGTTGTCCTTCAGGATCAGGCGCTTGTAGATGCCGGCATTGGCATCGCGCAGCACGATCTCCTCGCGGTCCGGCCCCTCGCCGAAATCGCCGGCGGAAAACAGGTTGATGCCGGTGACCTTGAGCTTGGTGTTGACCACCGAGCCCTTGTATTCCTCGCTGCCGCCCACCAGACGATCGGCGAGCACCCGGGCGCTTTCGTAAAGCGGGGCGACCAGGCCGTAGCAAATGCCGCGATGCTCGGCGCATTCGCCGAGCGCAAAGATCGAGGCATCGGAGGTCTGCATCCCGTCGTCGACGACGATGCCGCGGTTGACCGCAAGACCGGCTTCCCTGGCGAGCTGCGCGGAGGGGCGGATGCCGACCGCCATGACCACCAGATGGGCCGGAATGATCCGGCCGTCTTCCAGCTCGACCCCCTCGACCTTCTCGGTCCCGAGGATCTGCCTTGTGTTGGCCTTGGTGATGATGTCGATGCCGCGCTCGGTCAGCGCCTTTTCCAGCAGATAGGCCGCCGGCGGGTCGAGCTGGCGTTCCATGATGGTGTCGCTCAGATGGATCACGGTGACATCCATGCCCTGGCGCTTCAGGCCGTAGGCGGCCTCGAGTCCCAGGATGCCGCCGCCGATCACCACGGCCGGGCCGCCGGTACGACAGGCCGTCAGCATGGTCTCGACATCGTCGAGATCGCGATACGCCAGCACGCCGGGCAGCGTGTGGCCGGGAACCGGGATGATGAAGGGATTGGAGCCGGTGGCAATCACCAGCTTGTCATAGGCGACAGTAACGCCGGCCGCGGATGTGACCGTCTTGTTCGCCCGGTCGATTCCGGTGACGCGCGCGCCCTTGTGCAGGGTCACGCCATGGGTCTCGTACCAGTCGTCGCCATGGATGACGATGTCCTCATAGGCCTTTTCGCCCGACAGCACCGGAGACAGCATGATGCGGTCGTAATTGACCCTTGGCTCGGCGTTGAAGATCGTCACGTCGTAAAGGCCGGGCGCCTTTTCGAACAGTTCCTCGAGCATGCGGCCCGGCGCCATGCCGTTGCCGATGATGACCAGTTTTTCCGTCATGGCTCTCTCCTATTCCGCGGCTTCAGTACGGGCGGCGCGCTGGCGCTTCATGCGGGCGGCGCATTTTTCTTCGATGGATGCGAGTTGCTCGGCGCTCGGGTTGGCGCCGCCTTCATAGGCCTCGAGAAATTCCAGCAATTCCTCGCGATAGGCATAGTAGTCGGGATGGGCGAGCAGGCCCTTGCGGCTGCGCGGACGCGGCAGGTCGACCTCCATGATGTTGCCGATGCGGGCGTTCGGGCCGTTCGACATCATCACCACCCGGTCGGCGAGCAGAATGGCTTCATCGACGTCGTGGGTGACGCAGATCGCGGTCACCTGGGTGCGCTTCCACACATCCATCAGGACTTCCTGCAGTTCCCAGCGGGTCAGGCTGTCGAGCATGCCGAAGGGTTCATCCAGCAGCAGCAGCTTCGGCGACAGCGCAAAGGCGCGGGCAATGCCGACGCGCTGTTTCATGCCGTTCGACAGGTCGGCCGCCATGCGATGCATGCTGTCGCCGAGACCGACCTTGGACAGGTAATATTCGACGACGTCGCGGCGTTCGCCAGGCGTGGCGTCGGGATAGACCTTGTCGACGCCTAGCGCGACGTTTTCGCGCGCCGTCAGCCAGGGCATCAGCGACGGCGCCTGGAACACCACGGCCCGGTCCGGACCCGCGCCGGCCACTTCGCGGCCGTCGAGGATGATGCCGCCACCGGAGATCGGATTGAGACCGGCGACCATGGAGAGCACGGTCGACTTGCCGCAGCCGGAATGGCCGATGATCGAAATGAACTCGCCCTGGCGCATTTTCAGGTCGAAGCCATCCACCACGGTCAGCGGCCCCTTCGGCGTCGGATAGACCTTCTTTACCTCGAAGAACTCGACATAGCCCTTGTCGATGGCCGAGCGGGACCTGGCGGCATAGGCGGCGGGAAGCTTTTCCGCCTGCGGCTTCTGCGTGATCGGCGTGACATTCGGCAGCGCGATCTCGGTTTCCAGATCTTGGCTGCGGGCCTTGCCCAGATCCATCAGATACTCGGTCACCTGCGCGCGGATGCGCACGAACTCCTCGTCGGAATTCATGTCGGCCCGGTCACGCGGCCGGGCAAGCTTGACGTCGAAGCTTCTGCCGAGGGTCGCCTTGGGGCCCGGTGTCAAGGGGATGATCCGGTCGGCCAGGAGAATGGCCTCGTCGACGTCATTGGTGACGAGAACGATGGTCTTCTTTTCCTGCTCGCAGATCGCCGCGAACTCGTCCTGCAGCTTGCCGCGCGTCAGCGCGTCGAGCGCCGACAGCGGCTCGTCGAGCAGCAGGACCTCCGGCTGGGTTGCCAGCGCGCGGGCGACCGACACCCGCTGGCGCATGCCACCGGACAATTCGGCCGGCTTGCGGTCCGCGGCGTGGGCGAGGCCGACCATCGCGATATAGCGCTCGCCCAGCTCCGCCCGTTCAGTCCGGGTCTTGCCCATGTGGACGGCATCGACGGCCAGCGCCACATTGGCGCGAACCGAGAGCCACGGCATCAGCGAATAGTTCTGGAAGACGACGCCGCGGGCACTGTCGGGGCCGGTGATCTCGCTTCCCTTGAAGGTGACGCTTCCTGCGTCCGGCTGTGTCAGCCCCGTCAGCAGCGAGATCAGCGTCGACTTGCCCGAGCCGGAAAAGCCGACAATGGCAATGAACTCGCCCTCGGCGACCTCCAGGTTGACATCGGTCAGCACGTCATTGCGGGCTTTGCCGTCGCCAAAACCCTTCGAAACGTCCTTGAGCTGGAGAATAGCCATCATCCCCTCCTCAGCGGTTGGTCGAGAAGGTGAAGGCCGACTGCAGCGCATACATGATGCGGTCGAGCACAAAACCGATGATGCCGATGGTGATGACAGCGACCATGATGCGGGCAAGCGAGGTGGACGATCCGTTCTGGAACTCGTCCCAGACGAACTTGCCGAGCCCCGGGTTCTGCGCCAGCATTTCAGCCGCGATCAGCACCATCCAGCCCACGCCCAGCGACAGTCGCAGGCCGGTGAAGATCAGCGGCAGGGCCGAGGGCAGGACCAGCTTGCGGATCGTCGTACCGGTCGACAGCTGCAGAACCTTGCCGACATTGACCAGATCCTTGTCGATCGAGGCGACGCCGACGGCGGTATTGATCAGCGTCGGCCAGAGCGAACAGAGTGTGACGGTGATGGCCGAGATGACCATCGACTTCGGCAGCCAGTCCATCGGATCGACATAGAGGGCCGAGACGATCATGGTGACGATCGGCAACCAGGCGAGCGGCGAGACCGGCTTGAAGATCTGGATCAGCGGGTTGATGGCGCCATTGAAGGTTTTCGACAGGCCGGAGGCAATGCCGACCGGCACCGCGATCAGCGTGCCGATGATGAAACCGAGCCCCACCGTCAGAAGCGAGGTGCCGATCTGGTCGAGATAGGTCGGACGGCCGGTATAGGCGCGCTCCTTGACCCGGTCCGGATGCCCTTCAGCCACCAGCTTGGCATTGCGCTCGTCCTGGCGGACATAGAAGGCCCTAGCCTTGGCCCGCTCGTCGAGATAGTCCTGCCAGAGGGCGCCGGCCTGCTGCGACACCTCGACCGGACCCGGGATGGCACCGAGCGAGGTCTGAACCTTCGGGGCCAGCACGCCCCAGGCGAGGATGAAGACGACAATGCCGATCAGCGGAATGATCAGCACCCGCTTCAGTTCGGACAACTGCTCCGACAGGCTGTCGCCGGCGGCGATCCTGAGGATCGGCGTCAACCAGGCAAGGCCCAGGGCATCGAGCCAGCGCGAGGCGCGGTTGATGCGCTGGAACATGCGTTCGCGGCGTGCGGCTTTCTCGGCGGCGACTGCGCTGAAGGTTTCGGTCGCATCGGTCATGATCTGATCCTTGATCCCTGGCGAATGAGGCGAGTGGAGGCGAGTGAATGTGAAAAATGCGGCTTGGCGGCAGGGAGAAGGCGTTGTGCAACACCCTCCCCCGGCAATTGCCATCAACCGCCGACGATCTGCGAGCCGTTGATCTTCTCGGTACCCTTCAGGCCGATCGACAGGCTGTCGATGTAGGCATTTGGCGTCTTGCCGTCATAGGAAATGCCGTCGATGAAATCGGCAGTCGCCGGCTTGTAGCCGTCGGTGTCGAAGGGGAAATCTTCCTTGCTGGCATTGCCTTCGTCGATCAGCATCTGGGCTGCCTTCATGTAGATGTCCGGCTTGTAGACCGACTTGGCGGTCGCGTCGTACCAGGCATCGTCGTGGCTTTCCGGGATCTGGCCCCAGCGGCGCATCTGGGTCAGGTACCAGACGGCATCGGAATAGAAGGGATAGGTCGCGTTGTAGCGGAAGAAGACGTTGAAATCGGGCACGTCGCGCTTGTCACCCTTTTCGTATTCGAAGGTGCCGGTCATCGAATTGGCGATCACTTCTGCGTCCGCCCCGACATATTCGGACTTGGACAGGATCTTCACCGCTTCGGCGCGATTGGCATTGTTGTTCTCGTCCAGCCACTCGGCGGCGCGGATCAGCGCCTTGGTCAGCGCCAGCGTCGTGTTCGGATATTTCTCGGTGAACTCCTCGGTCAGGCCGAAGACCTTTTCCGGATTGTTCTTCCAGATCTCGTAGTCTGTGATGACGGGAACGCCGATGCCCTTGAACACGGCCGCCTGGTTCCACGGCTCGCCGACGCAATAGCCTTCGATGGTTCCGGCCTCGAGCGTGGCCGGCATCTGCGGCGGCGGGGTGACGGAGAGCAGCGCGTCGGCCTTGATCTGGCCGGAGACGTCGCTTGGCGAATAATAGCCCGGATTGATGCCACCGGAGGCGAGCCAGTAGCGCAGCTCGTAATTATGGGTGGAGACCGGAAAGACCATGCCCATGTTGAACGGCTTGCCACTGGCCTTGTAGCTGTCGATCACCGGCTTCAGCGCGTCGGCCTTGATCGGATGCTGCGGCTTGCCGTCGGCACCGACGGGCACGTTCTTCTTCATCGCCTCCCAGACCGAATTGGAAACGGTGATGCCATTGCCGTTGAGATCCATCGAGAACGGCGTGACGATGTGGGCCTTGGTGCCGAAGCCGATGGTGGCGGCCAGCGGCTGGCCGGCCAGCATGTGGGCGCCGTCGAGTTCGCCGGTGATCACCCGGTCGAGCAGCACCTTCCAGTTGGCCTGCGGCTCCAGCGTGACATAGAGGCCCTCGTCCTCGAAGAAGCCCTTTTCCTTGGCAATGGCGAGCGGCGCCATGTCGGTGAGCTTGATGAAGCCGAATTTCAGCTCGTCCTTCTCGACATCGAGCATCTCGGCATGGGCGGCGAGCGCGCTCGAACCGAGCAGCACGGCCATCAACATCGAACGGCGTAAGAAAGTGGCGGTCATCGTCAGTTCCCTGTTTTCCCGAACGGCCGGTTCACCGGCCGAATTGCGATTGAAAATGGGACGCTCAAAAACAAAAAAAGCCGCCAAACCCTGAGACCCAATTGCACATACGGCACTTGGTACGGGTTTGGCGGCTTCGCCTTGAGCGTCCTTCATTGGACGCATTTATGGTCAGTCCCCTCTGGACTTGTGCATTAGCATGCAGGAATCATGCCAGTTTGCAAGATAAAAAATTAATGCATGATTTTCAGATGGTTGACCGAATGTCGCAGAGCTTCAGGGCAAAAACAGCGTCGAAAGTGCTGCTCAAAATTTGGGCCGCACCTTGACCTGCATGCAAACATATCACGCAGTTGCGAAACCGGGCATCTGGCTGGCGATGTATTCCTCGAGCCTGTCGGGATCGAAAATCTTGCCGTCGAAGAAGCCATCGGGGCCGAGCGTCAGGCGACCGGCGGTCGTGCCGACATCCTGCTCGACGGTCAAGGCACCCTCGACCTTCAGGTTGGCGGCCGGCATGGCGGCGAAGATCGGCTTCAGCGCCTGGCGGAATATATCCGGCCGGTAGGAATTTCGGGCTATCTCGGCGTTCTCGGCGCTGTGCCGGCAGTCACCCCAGCGCACCATCTGGCTGTAGAACCACAGCGCATGGCTCTGCCACGGAAAGGTCGCGGCGCGACGGCTGAGCACGAGAAAATCCTCGACCGGGACGGTGACGCCCGGCGCCGGATTGATCCGGCCGGTAAGCTCCGGCAGCAGCAGGCGACCCTCGACCCCGAGATGCTGGGGCGCGGCCATGATGCCGGCCAGTTCCTCGATGTTCTCAGGATTGCCGCACCATTGCGCGGCGCGGTAGCAGGCACGCAGAAGCGCGTCGAGCAGATCGCGGTTGTCGTCGGCCCAAGGCTTGGACACACCCAGCACTTTTTCCGGACTGTTGCGCCAGATGCGCGCCTTGACGGCGACGATCCGGCCGATGTCGCGGTCGACGGAAATGGTGTTCCACGGCTCGCCGACACAGTAGCCGTCGATACGGCCGAGTTCCAGCGCATCCGGCATCAGCGACGGCGGCACGGCAACGATCTCGACATCGCTGTCGGGCGAGATGCCGCAGGCCGACAGCCAGTAGCGCAGTTCGTAATTGTGCCCGGAATGAAAATGCACGACTGCAAAGCGCAGGGCCGGCCTGCCCTCGGCACGGCGCGCCGCGATGGTGGCCTTGAGTGCCCGCCCCGCTCCATGCGGCTCCAGGTCATCGACATGACCATTGGCGAGCATGCCGGCATGCAGATCCTTCGACACGGTGATCGCATTGCCGCCAAGGTTCAGCGCCATCGGGCAGATCATCGGGGCAGCCATCGGATGCAGGCCGAGATTGGCGGCAATTGGCATCGGACCGAGCATATGCGCCGCCTGGAAGTGGCCGACCGCGATGCGGTCGCGGATGCTCGCCCAGGACGTCTCGCGCATCAGATGCAGATCGAGATTCTCGTCGCTTGCAAACCCCTTTTCGGCCGCTGCAATCAGAATGCAGCTGTCGAAGAGCGGCATGAAGCCTACAGTCATCTCGCGCGCATTCGCCATCCTTCAGTCCCCTAGCAATCCCGCAGCCATGATAAGGCTCTGGGCAATTTCCGCCATTTTCCTGTTCTGCTTCATCGCCGTCGAACGCAACAGCTTGTAGGCCTCGTCTTCGGAAATACCCTTGGTCCGCATCAAGATGCCCTTGGCCCGATCGACCAGCTTGCGGTTTTCGAGTTCCGTGCGCGCCTCTTCCAGTTCCCGGGCCATGCGGGAGAAGGCGTTGAAGCGGCTGATTGCCATATCGAGGATCGGCTTGACGCGCTCCTGCCGCAGGCCGTCCACCACATAGGCCGAGACGCCCGCCTCGACGGCGGCCGAGATCATGCCGTCGTCGGAACGGTCGACGAACATGGCAATGGGCCGCTTGGCCGAGCGGGAGAGCTGGAACATGCTTTCCAGCATGTCACGGTTGGGATTTTCGAGCGAGATGACGATGACATCGGGTGCCAGCCGCTCGATCTCGCGCGCCACCCCCAACACTTCCCGCGTGATGGTGATCTGGCGATGGCCGGCCGCCAGCAGCCCCGCCTCGATGACCGAGGCCCGGATCGCGTTTTCATCGATGACCAGGATTGTCAGATCGGGATTGTGCATGGCAGCATTCATGAGCGAAAAGCGACCGCCGGACAATCCTCTGCAGGCGATAATCCCGCCCCGGTGTCGATTTACTTGATGAGCCCGATGCGCAAGGCCTTGGCCACCGCCTGGGTGCGGTTGACGGTATCGAGCTTGCGGGTGGCGCGGTTGAGATAGTGATTGATGGTGTGCTCGGAGAGGCCGAGGATCTCGGCAATCTCGACACTGGTCTTGCCGGCCGCCGTCCAGTTCAGGCAATCGATCTCGCGTTCCGTCAGCATTTCGGTGGCACGATTGTCGAGTTCGCGGATCTCCGCCAGCCGGTTGTAGACATGGGCTGAAAGATATGACAGCGCCATCATTTCCGGCAGGGAGAACGGCTCACGATCGCCGGAGAATACGACGATGCCGCGATTGTTGCTGGCGTCGTGCACCGGGAACATCGCCCCCCGCGGCATGCTGAACCGCGCAAACAGATCGCGTCGCACCAGTTGTGCGCCGGCCATTTCGCCATTCTCCGAGACATTGAAATCATATTGCAGCGGGATGGTCGAGCTGCGCAGGATGTGAAGCGAAGAACTTTCCGCCAGCATGTGATGCTGGTCGTAATTGTTCAGAAGATCTGCCGGCCAGTTGGAGATGATCGAATTGCTGGCCAGATCCGGTGACGTCGATGCCGGCATATGACCGACAATAAACGCCCGCATGCCGGACAGCTCGGTCAAGCGCTTCATGAACCTGAAGACATCGAACTGCGTCTTGAACTGATGCAACTCGTCTATGAGCGCCCCGACTGCACTCACTAAAGAAAGACTATCAACCGTGGACATATATGGCTCTTTAATGCGCGCTAGGCAGTATTCACTTACCGCAACAGGTTACTATGGCCACAGAAAGACCCATACCGAAGATGAGTTTCAATGAACGGATCGTGCTCGGAATATCTGGAACGCAGAAAGGTTTGAAATAATAAGCATTCTTAACAATAAGATCCAGCCTTCGAAATATTAGACCACCCTGTTTTGATAGAGAATGGCCGCGGGCATCGCAAGGCATGAACAATCGCGAATCTCATCCTTTTCTTTCGCCGACCATAGCCGTACAAACAGCGCGCAGTCCAGTGTCCCGTGTAAAATTGTGACACACAACGATGCCGTTTGCGCGGCATGGACGGCACACCGCAATGTGGAGGAGTGGCGAAAATGGTCGAAACTGTAGAATTCACCGGCACGATCCTGTGTGCGCAGCAGCTGACGCTGGGCGAAGGGCCGACCTATGATCCGACAACGGACACTGCCTGGTGGTTCAACATCAAGGGCCGCGAACTGCACCAGCTCCAGCTCTCCAGCGGCGAAAAGCAGGTTCACGCCCTCCCCTTCATGGCCAGCGTGCTTGCCCGGATCGACGGCCACCGCCAGCTGATGGCAACGGAGGACGGGCTTTTCCTGCGCGAGACCGACACCGGCGTGCTGACCTTTCTGACGGCGCTCGAGCCGGAAAAGCCCGGCAACCGGTCCAATGACGGACGGGTTCATCGCTCCGGCGCATTGTGGATCGGGACAATGGGCAAATCGGCGGAAGAGAAGGCCGGCGCCATCTACCATGTTGCCGGCGGCAAGGTGACGACGCTGTTTCCGCAGATCTCCATCCCGAATGCGATCTGCTTTTCGCCCGACGGGGCAACCGCTTATTATACCGACTCCAAGATCGGCCACCTGATGACGGTGAAGATAGACCCGCATACCGGCCTGCCGCTTGCCACACCGCAAGTGCTGATCGAGAACGACGGCGCACTAGGCGACTTCGACGGTGCCGTCTGCGATGCCGATGGCGACATCATCAATGCGCGCTGGGGTGCCGGCGCGGTCGACCGCTACGATTCGTCCGGGCAGCATGTCGCACGCTATCTCGTGCCTGCCCGGCAACCCAGCTGCCCGGCCTTTATCGGACCCGCGCTCGACCGCCTTCTGGTGACGACGGCGCGCGACGGGCTCGGCGATGCCGCCACGCCTGCAGACGGGCAGACCTTTGAACTGGGCATCACCGTGAGGGGCCGCGCGGAACCCGATTACAGGCTTTAAGCACCTGAATTTGCGAGATTTCCTGGCGCGCCTTGACCTGCCCCCAGGGAGCGCCTGACGGCAATTTTATGCAAAACATCGGTATTTCTTTCGGAACCGACGCAGGCTCTGTGCATTTTCCTCTCGAACCGACGCGGTCGCCATAAACGGCCTCGTCATAAGACCAAGAGAGAGAGGAAAGGATACCCCTATGAGGAAGACTCTGAAGCTTATCGCCGCCGCCACCCTGCTCGGCTCCACCGCCATGGCACCGCTTGCAATGGCTCAGGATGCGACCACCAAGGCTCCTGCCGCCGACACGTCCGCTCCGGCCGTTCAGACCCCGGATGCCGGTGCGACCGACGGCTCGATGTCGAAGGACAGCATGTCGACCGACGCCAACAGCGCCGTAAAGCCGATGGCCAAGAACGACGCTGCCACCAGCGGCACCTATCTGACCGAACAGTCGGAAACGCAGGTCAGCGCCAACGAATTCATCGGTTCGTCCGTTTATAACGGCAAGGATGAAAGCATCGGCGATATCAACGACCTGATCATCACCAAGGACGGCCAGGTTGCTGCCGCAGTGATCGGCGTTGGCGGTTTCCTCGGCATGGGTGAAAAGAACGTCGCCCTTCCGCTCGACAAGATCACCATTTCCCACGAAGATGGCGGTGACGATGTCAAGCTGACCACGACGGAAACAGCCGATGCGCTGAAGTCTGCTCCGGAATTTAAGACTCTGGACCAGCAGCAGGCTCAGAAGGACACGACTGCCCAGCAGCCTGACGCGACGACCACTTCGTCGACGACCGGCAACTGATCAGCTGGCGGGATTACATCCCAAAAAAAGAGCGGTGCTTCGGCGCCGCTTTTTTTATGCATGAAGACAAGCCGTCCGCGGTGCCCGATGACCCGGCCGCAACTGCGCTTGCGGCGTGACAACATTATCCCTTGCCTTCCGCCCGACAACACGCAAAAGTAGCATTTCACGACGCGCCAACCTTTTTGGACGTCCGGGAGGATCCGGTCATGCGCAGTTCCGAGAAGGCGGACGGCTTTTCCGTCCACGCGATTTCCGGCAGTCACGCGGTGCTGCTGGCGATGAATGCGACGCCGGAAGCGCGCCGCCATCTGGCAGGCTTCGCGATCGGCATGGTCGGCCCCGAGGGGCCGCGATGGCTGCGCGGGTTCAAGTTCTTCAAAAGCCGTGTCCCCGACCCGAAGCCCGGCGAGCGGCGGTCGACGCACGACCATCCGATCCAGTCCTTCCTCTGGGGTCACTATTCCGCCGAACCCGGCGAGCGCTACCACTATGTCATCCGCCCGATGTTCTTCCCGGCCGATGGCGACCCGGCCCACCTGCGGCCTGGCACGGATCTGACAATTGCGGTACGCACAGAGGAGAGCGAGACCGGCACCCATTCGGTGTTCTTCAATCGCGGGGCGATCGTCAGCCAGGCCTTTGCCGAGCGTTTCGGCAACCGCGCTCCGGCAAATCCGGACGATCCTGCCGATGAAGAGGTTCGCTGGCTGTCGCGCGGGCTTCTCGAGGCAGCGCTCGGCTTCATCGCCGAGGCCGGTGGCCCGTCCTTCGAGCTGCGCTGCTGTTTCTACGAGCTCACCTACAAGCCCGTTCTGGACGCCCTGAGGGCCGCCGCCATGGCCGGCGCCAAGGTGCAGGTGATCTTCGATGCCGGCCATGTGCTCGCCTCCGGCGAACTGGACATCGATGTGACCGCCAAAGCCAATCTGGAAACGGTCGCCCAATATGCCGATGTCGCCGGCCTGACCTTCCACAAGCGCACCCGGCACATCTCCATTCCCCATAACAAGTTCATGATCCTGTTGAAGGACGGCGTGCCGCAGACGCTGTGGACCGGATCGACCAACATCACCCCCTCGGGCTTTCTCGGCCAGACCAATGTCGGGCACCTGGTCCGCGATCCGGTCGTCGCGTCGACCTACAACGACTATTGGCAACAGCTGGCGACAGACCCGGACCGCAAGCAGCTGAAGGCCTGGGTCGACGCCAACAATCCCGAGCCCAAGGGGCCGCTGCCGGGGCATGGCACCTCGGTGGTGTTTTCTCCCCGCCCTTCGCAACGCATGCTCAAATGGTATGGCGAGCGGATCGATGCGGCGGAGCAGACGGTGATGCTGACGGCGGCCTTCGGCGTGACCCGCGAACTGGCCGCACATTTCGACAATGATCGCGACTACCTGCGCTTCCTGCTGATGGAGCGGGCCAATGCAAGCCCGGAAACCCAGGCCATGCTGGAGCGGGACCGCGACACGCGCATCGCGCTCGGCATGCCGCTCGGTCGCGACACCTTCGGGCGCAAGCTGCCGGGCTGGAAGCTCGACCAGTGGCTGCTGGAGGAAGACCATTTCCGCCACGAGGGCCATGTCTTCTACGTCCATACCAAGCTGATGGCGATCGATCCCCTGACGGCAAGCCCGCAGATCTTTTCCGGATCGGCCAATTTCTCGCCCGCCTCCCTGTCGTCGAACGACGAGAACATGCTGCTGATCTCGGGCGACAGCCGGGTGGCCGACATCTACACGACGGAATTCTTTCGCCTGTTCAACCACTTCTATTTTCGCACCGTGGCGAATGCCGTGGCGGGACGCGGGCAAGCGCCGGGCCAGGGGCCGGACGCGGACGGCGGCCAGGGCGGCCAACTGGGCAAGGTGGTCTATCTCGATCCAACCGACCGCTGGACCAACAGCTATTTCCAGGAGGGAAGCTATCATTCCCGCCGTCGAACGCTGTTCGGGGTCAGTCCGTCTTGAGGGCAGCTTGGCCCGCTCGTCGGCGAGCGCTCAGCTCCAGGAAGCGGCCCTGGGCAGACCGGCATTCTTGATATAGGCGAGCGTGGCTGCCGCATCGGCGGGCTTGCCGAAGAAATAGCCCTGCGCCATGCCGCAGCCGAGACTGCGTAGCGTCTCGCCCTCCTCGGGCGTTTCGATACCCTCGGCCACCGTCTTCAGGCCCAGCCCCTCGCACATGGCTACCACCGCCTTGACGATATGGGCGGCCGCGCGATCCTGGTCGATACCGGACACGAAAGCCCGGTCGATCTTCACCTTGTCGAAGATGAAATCGCGCAGGCGCCCGAGGCTCGACTGGCCCGTGCCGAAATCGTCGAGCGCGATGGCAATGCCGGCCGACCGCAATTCGGCGATGATCCGCCTTGCGGTGTCGGGCGACGTCATCACCGCCGTCTCGGTGATCTCGAGCTCGATGCGATAGGGATCGACACCGACGCTGTCGAGAATGGCCAGCGTGTTGACCGCCGTGCGTGGATCGGTCATCTGCGCCGACGACAGGTTGAATGACAGGAACAGTTCCGGCGGCCAGGCGAGCATCGATTCCGCCGCCTTGCGCAACAGCGCCTCCGACAGGGTGTCGATAAAGCCGCGCTCTTCGGCAAGCGGCACGAAGACCGCGGGCGAGACGAAACCGAGTTCCGGATCGTTCCAGCGGGCCAGCGCCTCGAAACCGACCAGCCGCGTGTCCTTCAGCCGGACGATCGGCTGGAAATGCACGTCGATCACGTCGTTGATGATCGCATTGCGCAGCGTCTGCTCCAGTTGCGTGGCGCGACGCATGTCCTCGGCAATCGTCGTCGAATAGACCGTAATCGCGCCACGCCCCTGGCGCTTGGAACGATAAAGCGCGGTTTCCGCCGATTTGATCAGCGCATCGAATTCATCCCCTGCAAACGGATAGATGGCAAAGCCGAGCGAGGCGGAGAGCCGCACATTGCGATCGCCCAGGTCATAGGGGGCCGACAGCACGTCCTTGATCAGCTCGCCGAGCCGGATCGCCGTCTGCTCCTCGAAGACCAGCGGCAGGAGCAGCGCGAAACCATCGCCGCGATCGCGCACCACCATCGCGCCCTCGGGTACGCAGGCCTTCAGCCGGTGCGCCACCTGGGAGAGGATTTCGTCGCCGCCGACCGTGCCGAAAAGATCATTGATCGGCCGGAAGCCATCAAGATTGACGAGGGCAATGGTGAACGGCGCCGGATCGGCGGCCCGCTCCGACACCAGCATGGCGACCTTGTCGCGCAGTCGATTGCGATTGCCCAGTCGCGTCAGCGGATCGGTGTAGGTGTCCGACGGCCGTTCACCGGCCGCATCCGGTCCTTGCTGGTCTTCTTGCGCACCCACGCCGCGTCTCGTTCCGATTGAATTTTGCCACAGCTTGAAAACATACGCGCAAATCTCTTAAGAATCACGAGCCTTCTGATGCGCCCCCTTCCCTCCGATCCGCGAATCCGCGAAAATGGATCATGGCCATCCAGCAACTCTCAGAAACACTGATCAACCAGATAGCCGCCGGCGAGGTCATCGAACGTCCCGCAAGCGCTGCTAAGGAACTGATCGAGAATGCCATCGATGCCGGGGCGACCCGGATCGAAATCGCGACGGCCGGCGGCGGCAAGGCCCTGCTGCGGGTCACCGACAACGGCTCTGGGATGAGCGCCGAGGATCTGGTGCTTGCCGTGCGACGGCATTGCACCTCGAAGATCAGCGGCGGCCTCGACGATATCCGCAGCCTCGGCTTTCGTGGCGAGGCATTGCCGTCGATCGGCTCGGTCGCCAGGCTTACGATTTCCAGCCGGTTGAAGGGCGGCGACGGTTTCGAGATCGCGATCGAAGGCGGCAAGGTGTCCGATGTGCGCCCGGCCGGTGCCAATCCCGGCACCGTCGTCGAGGTGCGCGACCTGTTCTTCGCCACGCCGGCGCGGCTGAAATTTCTAAAAACCGAGCGGGCGGAAGCGGCCGCGATCACCGAAATGGTCAAGCGGCTGGCGATCGCCTTCCCCCAGGTGCGCTTTACCTTGTCGGGCTCGGACCGCTCGACGCTCGAACTCAACGCCACCGGCGAGGACCGCCTGGCCCGCATCGCGCAGATCCTCGGCGCGGACTTCCGCGAAAACGCCATCGAACTGGACGCGGCGCGCGAGGATGTGGGGCTGACGGGCTTTGCCGGCGTGCCGACCTTCAATCGCGGCAATTCCGCCCATCAATACGCCTTCGTCAACGGCCGCCCGGTGCAGGACAAGCTGATCCTGTCAGCCATTCGCGGTGCCTATGCCGAGACCATTCCGCAGGGCCGTTATCCAGTCGCCGTGCTGTCGCTGACGCTCGATCCCGCCATGGTCGACGTCAATGTCCATCCGGCAAAGTCGGATGTGCGCTTCCGCGATCCGCAACTGGTGCGCGGCCTGATCGTCGGTGCCGTTCGCGAGGCGCTGCACCGGGAGGGCGACCGCGCCTCGACCACCGGCGCAAGCGGCATGATGCGCGCCTTCCGGCCGGGGTTTTCGGCGCAGCCGGCACCTGCCGCCAACTGGAGCGCCTCGGGTTCGCCCAGCCGGCCTTTCGGCAGCCCCGCAAGCAGCTTTGGCGGAGCGTCCGGCTTTGGAGAGGCGCAACAGGCCCGTTTTGCCGACTTCCAGTCACCCTCCGCGCGCAGCGAACCGGCCGAAATGGCGGCGGCGCGCCCGAATGGCGCAATCGAGATGCCCGCACAGCATCCGCTCGGCGCCGCCCGCGCGCAGGTGCACGAAAACTATATCGTCGCCCAGACCGGCGACGGGCTCGTCATCGTCGACCAGCATGCCGCCCATGAGCGACTCGTGTTCGAGAGCCTGCGCACGGCGCTGCGCGGCCGGCGCCTGCCCTCGCAGGGTTTGCTGATCCCCGAGATCATCGACCTGCCGGAAGAAGATTGCGACCGGCTGATCGCCCATGCCGAGGAACTCGACAAGCTGGGCCTGGCGATCGAACGCTTCGGGCCGGGCGCCATTGCCGTGCGCGAAACGCCGGCCATGCTGGGCGAGGTGGATTCGCCGGCGCTGGTGCGCCAGCTGGCCGACGAGATCGCCGAATGGGACACCGCCGGCGGGCTTGCCGCCAAGCTCGAGCATGTCGCCGCCACCATGGCCTGTCACGGATCGGTGCGGTCGGGCCGCGTGCTGCGGGTCGAGGAGATGAACGCGCTGCTGCGGCAGATGGAAGTGACGCCGGGATCCGGCCAGTGCAATCATGGCCGGCCGACCTATGTCGAACTGAAGCTCAGCGATATCGAACGCCTGTTCGGTCGCAGTTGACGCCGGTCGCGCTCGACATGGCCCGCGTCATCAAGTTTTTCTGGAAATCGCGCACGAGCCCGGTTATCTCAGGGTTACGCAGAGCACGAAAGGGCAAGGTCATGTTGAACCGGTTCGACAACGGTGGAAACCGCGAAGCGCGGCTCAAATATCTCGATGCCGACTTCCAGATCCTGTCGCCCGGCTCGCACGTCACCTGCGCCATGACCGGCAAGTCGATCCCGCTCGAGGAACTGCGCTACTGGAGCGTCAGCCGCCAAGAGCCTTATGTCGACTGCGCGGCATCGCTGGATGCGGAAAAGAGCGCCGGCGCGTTGCCGAACCAGAAGCGGTAACGGCCAGCCGGGTTTCGCACCAAGCCCAGGGCGCCGAGATCCTCTGCCCAGCCTCAGCCGCGTTTCACGCGACCCTGTTGCGGACCATCCGCATTGCGGCGACGGCGATAGGCATCGATTGCCAGATCGATGATCTTGCCCGGCGCCTGATGATCGTCGAAGGCCATGTCGACCTCCACCACTCTTGCAAGCGCCGCCAGGTCCGCCGAGCGGCCATGCCCGTGGCGCAACCGCACGAGATCCTTGGCCGTTGTCACCAGAACCAGATCCTGCGCCGAGGCCACCGACAGCAGTTCCTCGATCTCGTCGTCGCTGAGCGGCTGGTGGTCGGCAAAGCCGCGCCGCTCGACGATGACGCCCCCCTCCTCCTCGACCGTGCGGTAGAATTTGTCCGGATCGGCGATCCCGGCAAAGGCCAGAACCCTGGTGCCGGCCAGCCATTCGGTCTCTCGCGGCGTGATCGTCCCGACATAGATCGGCTTTCCGGCGCGTGCCGCGCTGCGCACGATCTTGTCGGCGGCCGGGCCGGACCCGACCTTCAGGATCGCCGACAGCCGCGCCATCTGCCGTTTCAGCGGTGCACGCATGGGGCCGCCCGGCACGATATGGCCATTGCCGATGCCGCGATGGGTGTCGATCACCACCAGCGCGAAATCGGCGTAGAGCGCATTGCTCTGGAAACCGTCGTCCATGATGATCAGGTCGGCGCCCTGCTCGATCAGCATCCTGGCGCCGGCGAGCCGTCTGCGGGAGATGACCGTCAGCCCTTCGCGGGCGAGAAGCAGCGGTTCGTCGCCGGTGGCCGCCGCCTTGTGGTGATCGTAATCGACCCGCGTCGTCACATCGAGCGAACCGCCATAGCCGCGGCTGAGAAAGCCGGGCGTCAGCCCCCTGGCGCGCGCCGCGCGCCCGAGCGTCAGGGCCGTCGGCGTCTTGCCCGCCCCGCCGACGGTAAAATTGCCGACACAGATCACCGGCACCGGCACCTTGCGCGGGCTTTTGGCGCGCATGCGCCAGCCGGCAATGCGTCCATAGAGAAAGCTGATCGGCCAGAGCATGCGGGCCCGCCAGTCCGGCCTTTTCCACCAGAAGGGCGGCGCGTCCGAAATCATATACTCAACTCTCCCCTGCGGGCCTTGCTGTCCGCCTGACAATTACGGTCTTCTAAATAGACGCCAAAGCCTTGATCGTGCAAGGCGATCCGGAAATCTTGGCGCCTCAGGCGGGCGTACTTGCGCCAAGCAGGCCCGGCAAATGGGAAATATCCGGGATCAGCATGTCACTGTCCGCCTGCAGGCTTTCGCGCGAACCGGTGCCCGAGAGCACGCCGATCTTCAGTCCCGCCCCGGCATTCAGCCCCATATGCAGATCGTGGTTGTTGTCGCCGACCACCGCCACCTGTGCCGGCCGAAGACCGGTTGCGGCGCAGAAGCCGAGAACCATGCCGGCGGTGGGCTTGACGCCATGGCCACTGTCATAGCCGGCGACGAAATCGACATAGGGCGTCAGGGCGAAACGCTCGACCGTGCGGCGGATCGACCGTTCGTTGTCGCTGGAGGCAATGCCGAGTGCGAAACCCTGGTCCTTCAACGCCGCGAAGAGATCCGCAAGTTCTGTGATCGCAACCGAGTGGTCGGCGGCAGCAGCAAAGGCGATGTCGATCCGCTCGACCAGGTCTTCCAGCCCATGACCGGCACCATCGGCAATCAGGCTTTCTGCCAGTTCGCGCGTGTTACCGGAGGCAAACAGGCTGTCGGCGCGAATATGGCCGGTGACCGGGTCCATGCCGCAACGGTCAAGATACCGGTCGGCGATCGCCTGATCGCCCGACGCCGCCATGAGCGTCACCTCGCGATTGACGACTTCCCAGCTCTTGTCGAAATCGAGAAGCGTGCCGTCCTTGTCGAACAGGATGCCCTTGATCGCCGAGAATGTCATGTCGCCTCCTGCGTTCAGACCGGTCAACGGACCTGCGAGCGCGGCTCCAGCCGCGCCTTGACCGTCAGCGGGTTGAGATAGGGTTCCAGCCCCTTCATCGTCGTGGCCAGCGCGCCGCGCATGTTCTGTACGCATTCGGAACTCGCGTCGATCATCTTGTGCCGTGCAAGGTCATTGGTGGACAGGAAATGGACGGCCTTTGCCAGCATTTCTGCGTCCCGGATGATCTTGGCGCCGCCGCAGCGCACCAGCTTCTGATAGCTTTCACGAAAATTGTTGACCTTCGGACCGGACAGCACGGCGCAGCCGAGCATGGCCGGCTCCAGCGGATTCTGTCCGCCTTCCGCCGTCATCAGCGACCGGCCGACAAAGGCGATCTCGGTCAGCCGCAGATAGAGCCCCATCTCGCCGATCGTGTCGCCGAGAAAGATGTCGGTATCGGCGCCGATCACGTCATCGCGGCTGCGACGGGCCACCTTCAGGCCCTTGGATACCATCATCGCCGCGAGTTCGTCGGCGCGTTCGGGATGGCGCGGCACGATGATGGTCAGCTGGTCGTTCTTCGCCTTCAGCGCCCGGTGCACCATGACGGCCGCCTGCTCCTCGCCCTCGAAGGTGGAGATCGCGGCCCATGTCCGGCGCTTGCCGACCTGGCCCCGATAGCGGGCCAGCAATTGCGGATCGCAAGCCGGCGCATCGGTATCGACCTTGATATTGCCGGCGGCCGAGACAGGCCAGGCACCGAGATCCCTGTAGCGTTCCGCGTCGAGATCGGACTGGGCGATCACCAGGCCGAGCTTGCCGAACAGCTGTTCGGCCACCCCGTGGTTGTTCATCCAACGCTTGTAGGAGCGATCGGAAATGCGGGCATTGACCAGAATCTGCGGTACGTGGCGCCGCGACAACTCCAGGATCGTCGTCGGCCAGATCTCCGACTCGACCGAAATCGCGGCATCCGGCTTCCAGTGGTTGAGAAAGCGGCCGATCGCCGGCTCGACATCAAGCGGCACATATTGGTGGATCACCTCGTCGCCGAGACGCCGGTTGATGACTTCGGCGGAGGTGACGGTGCCCGAGGTCAGCAGCACATGGATATCGCGCCGCTTGAGCTCGCGCATCAGCGGCACGACGGCCAGCGTCTCGCCGACACTGGCGGCATGCACCCAGACGAGAGGACCATCGGGCCGTTCCAGGCTCGGATAACCGAAGCGCTCGGGCTTGCGGGCGCGGTCTTCCTTGCCCTTGGCCGCGCGCACGGCAAACAGCAAGCCGCTGAATGGATAGGCTGCGATGCCTGCCAGACGGTAGGCGGCAAGTGCGATCGATGCCATTCCGCTGCGCATTGCGTCTACAAACCCGTTTTTGCGTGTGACGCGCCTGCTGTCAGGAAAACGCAGCGGACGCAGGAAAACAAGTGAAGTAAAATTTTGCTTAAATAATGATGCCCGACAACCAGCTGGCTTCGGGCATCAGGAAACGAATAGTCAGGCTGTCTTTTCGGCCGGATTCAGCAGCCGGTGCATGTGGACGATGAAATACCGCATATGGGCATTGTCCACCGTCTGCTGCGCCTTCGACTTCCACGCCGTCAGCGCGCTTGCATAGTCGGGATAAATTCCGACGATGTCCAGGTCGTTCAGGTCGCGAAACTGGACTTCCGTCAGGCTCGTCAATTCGCCACCGAAGACGAGGTGAAGAAGCTGCTTCTTGCCTTCGTTTTCCGTCATTGCTCTGGTCTTTCCGTTGGGTTTTCGTCGGCCCTCATCTGCGCGATTTCAGCGCAAAGGTCAACCGGGAGCGCGCCCGCCAAGACCCTGCAGCAGCCGCGGCATGATACCGATCGGCGCGGCACACAGCATTTCGTGGCGAACATCAGGCCGATTGTAGCGCAGCGGTTGTCCGTCCAGCCCACACAGCAGGCCGCCGGCGCGTTCGAGGATCAGGTCGGCGGCCGCTAGATCCCAGTCGTGGGAGTTGCGCTTGACCAGCGTCGCATCGATCCTGCCATCCGCCACAATCGCCAGACGGTAGGCCAGAGAGGGAATGTGGGGCACGCGTTCCAGCGTTTGGCGCAGGCCCGGCTCGACGGAGCCGAGCAGATCCTGGGGCGTTGCCAGCCGGAGCGGCGCGTCGCCTTGCGGCTGAGACACCGCGATTGCCGCGCCATTGCGGGTCGGCACGAGGCCGGCGGCGGCGAGAAACTCTTCGTTAAGGACGGGAGCAAAAAGGGCGGCGGCAACGGGTCGACCGTGATGAACCACCGCGACACTGACGCACCAGGTCTCCTCGCCGGCGATGAAGGCGCGGGTGCCGTCGATCGGATCGACGACGAAGACCGTCTCGCAATCGAGCCGCGCGGCATCGTCGTCGTTTTCCTCCGACAGCCAGCCATAGGTCGGTCTGGCCGGACGCAGCATCTCTTCCAGCAGCGTGTTGGCGGCAAGATCGGCGGCGCTGACGGGCGAGCGGCCCTCGTTCTTGAACCAGACGTCCGGCGACTGGCGGAAATAGCCGAGCGCCACATCCCCGGCACGCCGTGCCGCCTCGCCGATCAGGGCAAGATCCAGCAGCCAGTCGTGGTTGTCTTTATCTGTCATGAGCTAACCGCTTAAGCACAGCCGTCACAGACCGGCAAGCGTCATGCCCTCGATTGCGATCGTCGGCGCGGCAACGCCGAACTTGCGATCGATGTCGTTGGCAACCGTCAGGCGCATGAACATGTCCTTCAGGTTGGAGGCGATGGTGACCTCCGACACGGGATAGGCGAGCTCTCCGTTCTCGATCCAGAAGCCGCTTGCGCCACGGCTGTATTCGCCGGTGATCATGTCGACGCCGTGGCCGATGAGTTCGGTGACGTAGAAACCGGTGCCGATCGAACGGATCAGGTCCTCGGGGGCAATATCCCCGGGCTCGAGCGCCAGATTGGTCGAGGATGGCGACACCGTGGTGCCGCCGCGCGAACCGCGCCCGTTCGTCTTGAGGCCAAGCTCGCGCGCTGTGGACGAGGAGAGGAACCAGTGCTTCAGCACCCCGTCCTCGATCATCGTCAACGCCTCGCCCTTGATCCCCTCGCCGTCGAAGGGACGCGAGGACGAGCCACGCATGCGCAGCGGATCATCGGTAATGTTGAGGCCGGCCTTCAGCACCTGCTGGCCCATCTTGTCGCGCAGGAAGGAGGTCTTGCGGGCGACGGAGGCACCGTTGATCGCACCGGCGATATGCCCGACGAAGCCGCGCGACACCCGCGGATCGAAGACCACCGTCAGATTGGAGCCGGTCGGCACCTGGCGCGGGTTGAGGCGGCGGACCACCCTGTCACCGGCCCGCTTGCCGATCTGCGCGGCATCGTCGAGATCTGCGGCATAGAGACGGCTGTCGAAATCGTGATCGCGCTCCATCTTCGTGCCTTCGCCGCCGATCACCCCGACGGAGCGGGAAAAGCGCGAGGCCATGTAGGAGCCGGAAAACCCGTGCGAGGTCACCAGCACGAGCCCGCCCATGCCGGCGGATGCCCCGGAACCTGCGGAATTCGTGACGCCCGGAACAGCAAGGGCAGCTCCTTCCATCGCAAGGGCTGCATCGGTCAGCTCTTCGGCCGACATTTCGGTCGGATCGAAAAGTTCGAGATCGGGATAGGACCGGGCAATATCGGCGTCATCGGCAAGGCCCGCATAGGGATCCTCGGGTGACACCCTGGCCATGGCGACCGCCCGTTCGGCCAGCGCCGTCAGGTCGAAGCCGGGATTGGCCGAGACGCTGGCGACCTTCTTGCCGACAAAGACGCGCAGCGAAAAATCGTCGCTCTCGGCGCTGTCGGTCGACTCGACCTTGCCGTTGCGCACGGAGACGGACCGTCCATGAGACCGGACGACAACCGCATCGGCGGCATCGGCACCGGCATTGCGCGCGAGATCGACAAGCTGTTCGGCACGCGACAGCAGGCTTTGGGAATCGAATTCAGAGGACATGGCTTGGCCTTTCGTTCCGGCACCATTTATTGTGATAGACGATGGTCATCAAGGGCGATGGCATGCGATTGTGCATTTCACCGCCTCTCAACGCCGTATTCCGATCAGCCACCAAGAGACAGACCGACGCCCATGAGCGCCTCCCACGGCCAGTTCTACGAAATCCTGCTCCTGCTTGGCGGTGCGGTCACAGCCGCGCCGATCTTCCGCAAGCTCGGGCTCAGCACCGTGCTCGGCTATCTCGCCGCCGGCGTCATGCTCGGGCCGATCATGCATCTTCTGCTGGATGCCGAGAGCGTTTTCAGCGTCGCGGAACTGGGTGTGGTGTTCCTGCTGTTCATCATCGGGCTGGAGCTGAAGCCGTCGCGCCTCTGGGCGCTGAAGGCCGACATATTCGCGCTCGGCACGGCACAGGTGGTCCTCAGCGGGCTTCTGCTGTCGGCCCTGCCGGTGGCGATCGGCCTGACGTCCTGGCGCGGCGGGCTGGTCGTCGGCTTTGGCCTGGCGCTGTCGTCGACGGCCTTTGCCATGCAGCTGCTCGACGACATGAACGACCGCAACACCCGTTATGGCCAGCGGGCCTTCTCGATCCTGCTGCTGCAGGACCTGGCGATCGTGCCGCTTCTGGCGCTGGTCAGCCTGCTCGGCGGCCATGGCGCCAGCGAGGCTGCCGATCCGCTGTGGTCGAGCATCCTGATCGCGGTCGTCACCATCATCGCGCTGATCGTCGCCGGCCGCTTTCTGCTGACGCCGCTGTTCCAGATCATCGCACGCACCGGTGCGCACGAGGTGATGATCGCGGCGGCCCTCTTCGTCGTGCTCGGATCGGCCATGCTGATGCAGGCTGTCGGCCTGTCGATGGCCATGGGCGCCTTCCTGGCCGGCGTGCTGCTGGCCGAATCGTCCTACCGGCACGAACTGGAAGCCGATATCGAGCCGTTTCGCGGTATCCTGCTGGCGCTGTTCTTCATGGCGGTCGGGCTATCGATGGATCTCGGCGCCATCCTCGACAATATCGCCCTCGTCATCGGCGGCGTGGTGGCGGTCATGGTGATCAAGGCTCTCGTGCTCTACGGCCTTGCCCGTGGGTTCGGCTCATCACACAATGATGCGGTCAGGATCGGCGCCTTGCTGCCGCAGGGCGGAGAGTTCGGCTTCGTGCTGTTCACCACGGCGTCGAGCGCCGGACTGTTTTCCACCAGCACCACATCGGTACTGATCTCCATCGTGACGCTCAGCATGGCCTGCACGCCGCTTGCCGCCCTGCTGTCGCGCCGTCTGCTCATCCAGGAACCGCACGAGGAACTGGAGGAGGATTTCGACGGGGCGGGGGCCGACGTGCTGATGATCGGCTTTTCACGCTTCGGCCAGATCGCGGCGCAGATCCTGCTGGCGAGCGGCCGCGAGGTCACGATCATCGACAACTCCGCCGACCGCGTGCGCCAGGCCGCCTCCTTCGGCTTCCGCATCTATTTCGGTGACGGCAACCGGCTCGACGTGCTGCGGGCTGCCGGGCTCGAAAGGGCGAAGCTCGTGGCCGTCTGCACCGCGCGGAAGGAGACCACCAATTTCATCGTCGACATGGTGCGCCAGCAATGCCCCGACGCCCGGCTCTTCGTGCGCGCCTATGACCGTATCCACAGCCTGGAGCTGCGGGCGAAGGATATCGATTTCGAACTGCGCGAAACGCTGGAATCGGGGTTGCTGTTCGGTCAGCGCGTCCTGGAAGGTCTCGGTGTCAGCGAGGAGGATGCAATCGCCATCAAGGACGATATCCGCCGCCGGGACGAGGAGCGCCTGCGCGTCCAGGCGACCCACGGCGTCACCGCCGGCCGCGACATGCTGCTCAACAGCCCCGTCCACCCCGAACCGCTCACCAAGCCCAAGCGATACACCGAGCCGCGGCCGGAAAGCGACGAGGACAGCAAGGCTGCCGCGGATTGAGGGGTGCGGTGAGAGCGTGCGACACCCCCCTCTGTCCTGCCGGACATCTCCCCCTCAAGGGGGAGATCAGCTGGGCGCGCTGCTTAGGCTCGATCCCCTGCGGGAGGCTGCCGACGCCCATTGAGGATCTAACGCTCTGTATCTGATTGTCTTCCTCGGTCGTCCGACCTACCACGACTAAAGCCGAGAGCCAGCCACACGGTGATCTCCCCCCTTGAGGGGGAGATGTCCGGCAGGAGAGAGGGGGTGGGCTGCAAATGACGCCATCGGCTGTGGCGCGAAACGAAGACCGCCCCACCAAAGACCGCACCCCCTCCCCGTTCAGCCCGCCTTGATCCGCGCTTCGATTGCCGTTTCGAGCTCCCGCTTCAGCTCGTCCTTGACGCCTTCGGTCGCCTCCAGCACCTGACGCGCCTTGAGGAAATCGAGAACGCCGAAGGCGTTGACCGGGGGGCGCAGGAAGATGTCGGGCCGGCCGAGCTGCAGTTTCAGCTGCATGGCCGAGAGCATCATCAGCTGGGTGGCGCCGAACAGGCTCTCCATCCGGGTGGGCGTCGTGGTACCGTCGCCCTCGGGGCCGCCGATCACGTCGACGCCGATGACGATATCGGCTGCCGCCCGCAGGTGCTCGTAGGGCACCGGATTGAAAAGCCCGCCGTCGATCATCACCCGGCCATTCAGCCGGACGGGCATGAACAGCGCCGGAATGGCGGCCGATGCCGCCAGCGCCTCATGCAGCTTGCCATCGGTCAGCACCGCCTCGCACTGGCCGTAATAATCGGTGGCAATCACCGTCAGCGGAATCTTCAGCTCGGCGAATTCGCTCGGAATTTCCGGCGGCAGGAAAGCCTCGAGAATGCGCTCCAGATTGAACTGACCGATGCGCAGACCGCCAAGCGCGTCGCGCATGCTGCCGGGACCGAGCGACCAGAGCCTGTTGGCGATCGTTCCGCGCTTGCCGATCGTCTCGATCGCATAGTCCCGCATTGCCAATCCGGAAAGACCGGCCGCCCGGCCGGCACCGATAATCGCGCCCATGGACGCGCCGGCGATTGCCACCGGCTCCAGGCCCATCTCGTCCAGCGCTTCCAGAACCGGGATATGCGCAAGGCCCCGCGCGCCGCCGGCGCCCAGCGCCAGGGCAATCGTCGGCATGGAGCCATTGGAAGGGGCAGCGACCGGGTCTACGACAATCTCGTTCACGGACGAACCTCCCGCCTCGTCAGGATTTCAGGATGGGCGGTAGCGGTAGAAATGCACCCGCGTGTCGCCGAAGCCGCGATCTTCGAGCATGACGAAGGCCGGATCAAGACCGGGCTCGACATCGGCCCGCTCTTCCAGGATGACCAGCGCCTCCGGCACGATCCAGCCACCGGTATGCGCTGCCGAGAGCGCCTTCTCGCCGAGCCCCTGAGCATAGGGCGGATCGGCGAAGACGAAGTGAAACGGCTCGACCCGGGCAACAGGACCGAGATCGGTCGCGTCGCGCCTGAGCATCTTGGCGCGACCATGCAGGCCGAGCGCATCGATATTTTCCCAGAGCAGACCGCGGCCCTCGACGCTGTTTTCGACAAACAGCGCCTGCCGGCAGCCGCGCGACAGCGCCTCTATGCCGACGGCGCCCGTGCCGGCGAACAGATCGAGGATACGCGTGCCATCGACGGCATCCGGATAGGCATGTGCCAGGATATTGAACAGGCTTTCACGCGTCCGGTCGGTCGTCGGCCGGATCGCGTTCGTCTTCGGCGTGGCCAGATTGCGGCCGCGGAACTCACCACCAACGATCCGCACGAAGCCTTACCTCTTGCCCTTGGGGGGACCATTGCGGGTGGGTGCCGGACGGCTGGAACCGCCGCGGCCACCGGGCTTTCCACCGAAAGGCTTGCCGCCGGGCTTCTTGGCATAGGGCTTGTCACCGCCACGCCCTTCGCCTGGGCGTCCTTCACCCGATCGTCCGTCGCCTGACCGGCCCTCGAAGCTGCGCCCCTCGCCGAAGGGCTTGCCGCCCCGCGGACCACGGGCGGTGCGTTCGCCGCGGCCGGTTTCGTCAGAGCGGCCGCCGCCGCCGTGATATGAGCGATCATCGCCGCCACGGTCACGGCGTTCGCCGAACCCGCCTTCGTCGCGCGAACGGCGCGGAGGACCGCTTTTCTTGTCCGGCCCTTCGGCGCGAATCCATTCGCCATCCTCGTCGCGGGCGCGGGCGACCGTCACGCGGAGCTCGTTCGGACGCACGGCCGGGCGCTCGTCGCGCTCGGGGCGGTTCGGACGAGCGGCCACCTTGGCGGCCTTCTTCTCGCCCATCGGACGGGCGCCGGGCGCCATCCAGACATTGGCGGTGCGGCTGGTGCCGAACGGCTTGCGCTTGTCATCCTCGCGCTTTTCGCCGTCACGCTTGCCGCCATCGCGCTTGTCCGCGGCGAAACCGCCACGGCGATCATCATCGCCGAATTTCTTCTTGAAGCCCCCCTTGCGATCTCCACCCTTGCGGTCGTCCTTGCCGCCAAAGGATTTCGGACCTGGCCCCTTGCGGGTGTCGAGACGGTCGCGGGCTTCCTCGCGCGGATCGTAGTCGCGGGCGCGCTTGGGCTTGTCCCAGCCGGTGGATTTCGCAGGCGCCGCCTTCGGCTTTGCGTCTTCCTCGTCTTCGCCGACCGGCGCATTGTAGATCGGCGCGTCGAAATTGGCCTTGGCGTCCTCTATCAGGCGGGGCCCGAGCTGATCGCGCAGCATGCGGCCACGCACTTCCAGCACCTTGCCCTCGTCGAGATCGCCGAGCTGGAACGGACCATAGGAAATGCGGATCAGGCGATTGACGTCGAGACCGAGGGCGCCCAGCACGTTCTTGATCTCGCGGTTCTTGCCTTCGCGAAGACCCATGGTGATCCAGACATTGTGGCCCTGCTTGCGGTCGAGCGTCGCATCGATCGCGCCGTAGAGCACGCCGTCGACGGCAATGCCTTCCTTCAGCTTGTCCAGCGCTTCCTGATCGACATCGCCATGGGCGCGCACGCGGTAGCGGCGCAGCCAGCCGGTGGTCGGCAGCTCCAGGACGCGGGCGAGCCCGCCGTCATTGGTCAGCAACAGCAGGCCTTCGGTATTGATATCGAGACGGCCTATGGACATCACCCGCGGCAGATCGCCGGGCAGGTTGTCGAACACGGTCGAGCGTCCTTCCGGATCGGCATTGGTGGTCACCAGGCCGGCCGGCTTGTGATAGAGCCAGAGCCGGGTGCGCTCGACGCCGCGGATCGGCTCGCCATCCACCGCGATCGTGTCGGCGAAGGTCGCGTTGACGACAGGCGTGTCGAGCACCTTGCCGTTGAGGCTGACCCGGCCCTCCATGATCATCCGCTCGACATCACGCCGCGAGGCGATGCCGGCGCGGGCGAGCAGCTTGGAAATGCGCTCGGGCTTGCCGGCGGCCACCCCCGTCTCGACCTCGGCCTGAGCCGGCCTTGGCGCACGCTTTTCCTCGGGCGCAGCATCCTTGCGCGGTCCCGGCTTGCGAGTCTTGGATGGGCCACCGCGCGCGGCCTTGCCGGCCGGCGGGCGTCTGGGCTTGTCTTTGAATGTCATTTGCTGTTTGCCTGTCGTTTGGCGTCTCCTATCAGGTCGAGGCCTTTTGGTTAAGAGGAAAGTTGTGATCGCGCGCGCAGGCAAGGGCTTCATGGCAGCGGCAATCGAGGAAGCACGGGCTGCAGGCGCACGCGGCGAAGTGCCGATCGGCGCCGTCCTGGTAAAAGACGGCGAGATCATCGCACGCGCCGGCAACGAGACACGCCGGTTGAACGACGTGACCGCGCATGCCGAGATCCTGGCGATCCGCCGGGCAGCGGCCACGCTTGCCGACGAGCGTCTTGTCGATGCCGATCTCTATGTGACGCTGGAGCCCTGCGCGATGTGCGCGGCGGCGATCTCGTTTGCCCGGATACGGCGCCTCTATTACGGCGCCGAAGATCCGAAGGGCGGCGGCGTCGACCATGGCGGCCGCTTCTATGCCCAGCCCACCTGTCATCATGCACCGGAGGTCTATTCGGGAATCGGCGAGGCCGAATCCGCCGAGATCCTGCGGGCCTTCTTCCAGGAAAGGCGCGTGGCGGAAGACTGAGGGCTCGACCAGGGCCGGTTCCGGTCCTGCGCTTTGGCGCTGCCTGCCTATTGCTCGGCAAGCGCCTTCAGCCTGTCGCCGGACAGGCGGTAGCGGATCCACTCGCTTTGCGGCTCGGCACCGACGCCGTCATAGACGCGGATCGCCGGGGTGTTCCAGTCGAGCACGCTCCACTCGAATCGGCCGCAGCCTTGCTCGAGCGCGATCTTCGCCAATTGCGTCAGGACGAAGCGGGCCCCACCCCGGCCGCGAAAGGCGGGGGCCACATAGAGGTCTTCGAGATAGAGGCCCTTGCGGCCCTGCCAGGTGGAGAAGCTGTAGAACCAGATCGCAAAGCCGGCGGCGACGGCATCCTTTTCCAGGATGAGGCAGGAAGTGACGGCGCCCGGCCCGAACATGGCGGCCTCCAGCGTCGCCTCAGTCGCCTCGACCTGGTCCAGCGCCTTTTCGAATTCCGCCAGGTCGCGGATGAACTGCAGAATGGTCGGCACGTCCTTGGCTGTCGCGCGGCGGATGGTAAAAGTCATGATGTCCCCTGAAACACGAAAGCAGGCCGCAAGGCCTGCTTTCTGAAACCTGTGTCGCTCACACGCTTACTGGAACGGCTTCCACCATTCGCTGGTCTGCTGGGCGGCCTTGGCTTCCTTCTTGCGACGCTTGGCCTTTTTCAGCTCGGGCTCGCCGAGGTCGTCGAGGCTTGCCTGTTCGGTCTCCCGATACTGGCTCGGCGGATCGGAGAGATAGCGGCGCTGGTCGAGATAGGCACCCTTCTGCAGGGCACGGGCATCGCGGAAGTCCTGCCATTTCTGCGTCTCGGTCCGGGTGCCGGCCTTGCCATAGCCTTCCAGCAGCGGCGAGCGGTAGTTCGGATCGTCGGCGTGTTCGCTGGCTTCCTGTCTCAGGCGCTCGCGGGTCTGCTCCGGCGACTCCAGCCATTCCGGATTGCTCTCGGACGAGGCCAGCGACTGCTGCGGGGCAACCAGCGCGGCCTGCTCGCCCTTCGGCGGCATGACCAGCTTGGGACGCGGGTTGTATTTCACGTCGGCCTTCTTGTCGGCCGGGCTGCCGATTGCAACGGCAGAGCCGACATCGTCCACCAACTGTTCCATGGCGGTCTTGTCGGTGCCGTATGTGGGACTGCCCACGCAACCCGAAAGCCCGGCGCATCCGACAAGAATGCCGGAGATCCCGACTGCAACTCGAAACAAATCTGCCCTGCTCATGCCAACCTTCCAGCCTTGCCGGCTTCCCTGCCCCCGACGGTCTTATCCTCGACCATCGCCTGCCGGAAAAATCCGGCCAATTTCAGGCAAATTACCGGAGGGCCCGCTAATGTGCAAACCCTCCGGTCAGATTTCGTTAATCCTGTTGCGCCAGTTCCCGCAGCGCAGCCGCATCGCGTGCCGAGACATCCGGATACTGCGGATCGGAGCCGACATCGGCGGTGATCTTCCAGGAGCGGGCGCATTTCGTGCCCTCCGCCAGCTTCGGCTCGACGGCAACCGTCGGGATATCGGCCAGGCGGAATGCCTCTGCCGGACCTTCGTCGGTTGCAATCGTGACACCCGAGGTGATGCAGATATCCGCCAGATCAAGCCCGTCCAGCACCTTCACAAGCGCCGGATCATTGATGTGGATAACAGGCGAGGCCTCCAGCGACGAGCCGATGCGCTTTTCGCGGCGCTCCACCTCGAGCGCGCCGGTCACCACCGTGCGGACCTTCTTGATCTTGGCCCATTTGGCATCGAGGTCCGGGTTCAGCCATTTGGCCGGCACCTCGGGGAACTGCTCCAGATGGACCGACTCGGCATCCGGATAGCGCGACAGCCACGCCTCCTCCATGGTGAACACCAGCATCGGCGCAAACCAGGCCACCAGGCAATCGAAGATGCGGCGGATGACGGCAAGCGCCGCCCGGCGACGCAGCGACGAGGGCGCGTCGCAATAGAGCGCGTCCTTGCGGATGTCGAAATAGAAGGCCGACAACTCGATATTGGTAAAGTCGATCAGCGCGCGGGTGATCCTCTTGAATTCGAAGGCGTCGTAGCCTTCGCGCACCAGCCTGTCGAGTTCGGCAAGACGATGCAGCATCAGCTTTTCGAGCTCCGGCATGTCGCCATAGGCGATCTCCTCGCCCTTGTCATGGGCGAGCGTGCCGAGCATCCAGCGCACCGTGTTGCGGATCTTGCGATAGCTGTCGATATTGGTCTGGATGATCGACTTGCCGACGCGCAGGTCCTCGGAATAGTCCGATGTCATCACCCAGAGCCGCAGGATGTCGGCACCCGAATCCTTCATCACGTCCTGGGGTGCGGTGACATTGCCCTTCGACTTCGACATCTTCTCACCCTTCTCATCCATGATGAAACCATGGGTGACAACGGCATTGTAAGGTGCACGGCCCCGCGTCGCGCAGCTTTCGAGCAGCGACGAGTGGAACCAGCCGCGGTGCTGGTCGGAGCCTTCCAGATAGACGTCGGCCGGCCATTTCAGGTCCGGGCGGTCTTCCAGCGTGAAGGTGTGGGTCGAGCCTGAATCGAACCAGACGTCGAGGATGTCCATGACCTGGATCCAGGGCTCGTTCGAACGCCCGCCGAGGAAGCGTTCGCGCGCGCCCTCGGCGAACCAGGCATCGGCGCCCTCGGCCTCGAAGGCTTCGAGGATACGGGCATTGACGGCCTCGTCGACCAGGATCTCGCCCTTGTCATCGGCAAAGATTGCAATCGGCACGCCCCAGGCGCGCTGGCGCGACAGCACCCAGTCCGGGCGTCCCTCGATCATCGCGCGCAGGCGGTTCTGGCCGCTGGCCGGAACGAAACGGGTGTCGTCGATGGCAGAGAGCGAACGGCTGCGCAAGGTGGTCTGGTCGTCGAGGTTCTTGTCCATGTAGACGAACCACTGCGGCGTGTTGCGGAAGATGATCGGCTTCTTCGAGCGCCAGGAATGCGGATAATCGTGCTTGATCCGGCCGCGGGCAAAGAGGTTGTTGGCCGCAATCAGGGCCTCGATGACGCGCTTGTTGGCATCGCCCTTCTTGCCGTCGTCGTCCATGACGCGGGCAGCACCGCCTTCGGCATCCGGGCCGAAGCCGGGGGCCTCGTCGGTGTAGAAGCCGGCATCGTCGACGGTGAACGGGATTTTTGACGAGATGCCGCGCGCTTCCAGGTCGCGGGCCCTGTCCATCCAGGCGTCGAAGTCCTCGCGACCATGGCTGGGCGCGGTGTGGACGAAACCGGTACCGGCGTCATCGGTAACATGGTCGCCGTCGAGCAGCGGCACCTGGAAGGTGTAGCCGAGGGCTGCCAGCGGATGGGCGCAGGTGATGGCTGCCAGCTCGGAGGATTCGACCGACCGGACCAGCGCCAGCGTCACCTTGGCCTTGGCCGCGCATTCTTCTGCCAGACGGGTAGCGAAGATCAGCTTTTCACCCGGCTGCGGGCCGAAGTCGTTTTCGGCGGCCGTGACCTCGTAGAGGCCGTACGGGTAGCGCGAGGAATAGGAGATCGCGCGGTTGCCGGGGATGGTCCAGGGCGTGGTCGTCCAGATGACGACCGAAGCTTCAAGTAGGTCCGATTTCCCGGATTCCCGTTCGACCTGGAGCATCTGTACCGGGAACTTCACCCAGATCGTGTCGCTCTCAACCTCATGATACTCCACCTCGGCCTCGGCGAGTGCCGTGCGCTCGACCACCGACCACATGATCGGCTTGGAGCCGCGATAGAGCTGGCCGGACCGGGCGATCTTCAACAGTTCGCCGGCGATCCGCGCTTCCGCGTGGAAATTCATCGTGGTGTAGGGATTGTCGAAGTCGCCCTCGATGCCCAGCCGCTTGAATTCTTCCGCCTGGATCTTGATCCAGTCGGCGGCAAAGTCACGGCATTCCTGGCGGAATTCGTTGACCGGGACTTCGTCCTTGTTCTTGCCCTTGGCGCGGTATTTTTCCTCGATCTTCCATTCGATCGGAAGACCGTGGCAATCCCAGCCCGGCACGTAGTTGGCATCATAACCGCGCATCTGGAACGAGCGGTTGATCACGTCCTTCAGGATCTTGTTCAGCGCATGGCCGATATGGATATTGCCATTGGCATAGGGCGGGCCGTCATGCAGGACGAATTTTTCCCGGCCGGCGGCCGAGGCACGCAGGCGCTTGTAGAGATCCATCTTCTGCCAGCGGGCCACCGTTTCCGGCTCCTTCTGCGGCAGGCCGGCCCGCATCGGAAAATCCGTCTGCGGCAGATAGAGGGTGGAGGAATAGTCTACTTTTTCAACGGTGTCGGTCATGATCTCGGCCAATCGGGCGCCCGGATGCGGGCCGCATAGAGTGTCTTCGTCAAGGGAGGGTGAAGGTCGCGCAACATCAAACATGCGCCTGTAGCCCGGACCCTCCGGCCTCGCAATCAGCGCGCGCGGAAGGCCGGGCCAATAATTCGGGATAGGATCATCAACCGCTTCATCGCCATGGTGGCGGTTGTTTAAGCGGTTTTGAGGCGAAAAGGAAGGGGGCAGAACGCCGTCGACCGATCGCTTTGGAAAATGCCTCGGATTGGCAGTATCATCACGCTATTCTTGAATAGACGGATCGATGACATGCTGAAGCGCAGCTAATACGTCAAGGCCCACTGGGATGACGAGGCCAAGGTCTTCCACTCGGAAAGCGACATTGAGGGTCTGCACATCGAATCCCCCACTCGCGACGCCTTCGAGGATGTGCTGTTCGACGCCGCAATCGATCTGATCGCCAGCAATCACATGCGCGCCAACGACCTGCACGGCAAAGATCTGCGTGACGTCATTCCGGCCATCATCTGGGAGCGGCCGGTGCCTGCCGCAGCGTGATGCCGGTCGGCTATTGCAGGCAGGTGACAAAGATCCTGGCGGCACTCGGGTATGCCTATTTCGCCAATATCAAGGGCTCGCACGACAAATGGCGGCACGGCGAGACCGGCAAACTGGTTCTGGTGCCGCACAATCTGCAAAGTCGCCATACGGCGAATGCGATACTGAAATCCGCCGGTTCGTCGGAGACAGTCTGAGGACAGAGAAAGCTTCAAACTAAAAAGGCGCGGACCGCAAAGCCCGCGCCTGTTCTCTCATGCGGCCGATATCACGCGGAGGCGGTCGCCCGGGCCGGCGTCAGCGCGTTGATGATCACCGCCACGGCGATGTTGGCGGCAAGCGCCAACAGGCCGATATAGACGGTGACGGGATTTTCGCCGAAGCCGATGGCCTGCAGCGGCTTCAGCCCGTTGATCCACACGAGCCAGGTGCCACCGAAAAAGCCCACGGCCCAGCCGGCCAGCAGTCCCGGAGCGCGGAACCAGCCGGTGTAGAGGCCGAAGACCAGCGCCGGCAGGGTCTGCAGGATCCAGATGCCGCCGAGCAATTGCAGGTCGAGCGCGAACTGCGTCGGCAGGAACAAAATCACCAGAAGAGCGCCGACCTTGACCACCAGCGATGTCAGCTTGGCGACCTTGGCTTCGCCGGCCGGATCGACATCCGGATTGACATAGGCCTTCCAGAAATTGCGGGTGAAGAGGTTGGCTGCCCCGATGCTCATCACCGCCGCCGGCACCAGCGCGCCGATGGCGATCGCGGCAAAGGCAAAACCGGCAAACCAGCTGGAAAACAGCGTCTGGAACAGCGCCGGCACGACATCTGTCGGGCTCGCCAGGGTGAGATGCGCCGCATGGCCCATGTAGCCGAGCAGGGCCAGCAGCCCGAGCAGCAGCGTGTAGGCCGGCAGCAGAACCGCATTCTTGCGGATCGTGTTGCCGCTGGCAGAGGCGAAGATGCCGGTCAGCGTGTGCGGATACATGAAGGCCGCCAGTGCCGAGCCGAGCGCCAGGCTGGCATAGGCGACATACTGGTTGGAGCCGAGCAGGATCGACCCGGAGCCCTTGGCGGCAAAGGCATCGCTTGCCGACTGGAACACATTGGCATAGCCGCCGAGTTTCGACGGGATCATCGCCACAGCAACGATCACCACGATATAAATCATGATGTCCTTGACGAAGGCGATCAGCGCCGGTGCCCGAAGACCCGCCGAATAGGTGTAGAGCGCCAGGATGATGAAGGCGACGGCCAGCGGCAATTCGCCGTGCAGGCCGAGCGCCTTGAACACCGCCGTCATGCCGACCAGCTGCAAGGCAATATAGGGCATGGTGGCGATGACGCCGGTGACGGCCACCGCAAGTTCCAGGCCACGCGAGCCGAACTGGCCATGAACCACGTCGCCCGCCGTCACGTAGCCATGGTCCTTTGCCCGCTTCCACAGCAGCGGCATCACCATGAAGACGAAGGGATAGACGAGGATCGTGTAAGGCAATGCGAAGAAGCCATAGGCGCCGACAGCATAGACCAGCGCCGGCACGGCGATCACCGTATAGGCGGTATAGAAGTCGCCGCCGACGAGGAACCAGGTGATCCAGGTGCCGAAATTACGGCCGCCAAGACCCCATTCATCGATATGCGCCATGGTCGCCGGTCGGCGCCAGCGGGCGGCGACAAAGCCCATGATGGTGACAAGCACGAAAAAGAAGATGAAGACGCCGAGCGCCACCGGATTGATATCAGTCGTCATGGCGCATGCTCCGGTAGGCGATCCAGGTCAGGAGCGCAGTGATCGGAACCCAGGCGAGCTGGTACCAGTAGAAAAACGGGAAATCGAGAAAGACGGGATCGTGCTTGTTGTAAAACGGGATCCAGAGCAATCCGATATAGGGAATGACGAGCAGCCAACAGGCCGCTGTTCCAAATCGCTTGTTCATGATGATGCTGCCTTCAGGCGGGTGAGAAATAGAGTTGAACTCTATTAATTATACATCGCAGCAAATAGCTCAAGATCGAATATTCTGAAATCTTGCGGGCGCAGCCGCGCCCGAAGAAGGCCGTCAATCATGAAGGCTTTCAGGCGAAGCAGAGGCGCCGATCGAGATCGGAAAGCGGTGTGACGCCAGCCAGTAGCGCCCTTGCCTCTTCCTCGTCTTGCCGGATCTGGGCGACCAGCGGATCGAGACCGTCGAATTTCAGCTCGTCGCGCAGATGACCGAAGAAGGAGACCGTGCAGATCTCCCCATAGAGATCGGCGGCGAAATCGAAGATGAAGGTTTCCAGCAAGGGTGCGCCGTCATCGGTCACGGTCGGCCGGTAGCCGAAGCTCGCAACGCCGTCATGTGGCGAACCGTCGGCGCGACGAAGGCGCACCGCATAGATTCCGGGCTTCAGCTCGCACTCGCCGGCCAGCGCCATGTTGGCGGTCGGATAGCCGAGCGTGCGGCCCAGTTGCTGGCCCTTGATCACCTCGGCAGCGACCGTGAACCGGTAGCCGAGAAGGCCCGCGACTTCCGCCACCTCCCCCTGTCCGAGCAGTGCCCGGATACGGCTCGAGGAGACGATATCGGCATTCTCGTCGCGAAAGGCGTCAACCAGTGTGACGCCGAAACCGTAGCTCTCGCCGGCCGCCATCAGGAAGGCCGGCCCACCCTCGCGCCCCTTGCCGAAATGGAAATCGAAGCCGGTCACGACATGACTGGCCCCCAGCCAGTCGATCAGGATCGAGCGGATGAATTCGTCGGCGGAACGCTGAGAGAACGCCCGGTCGAACGGATATTCGATCACCGACTGGAAGCCCATGGCCTCCAGTACCTTCGCCCGCACCGGCGCCGGCGTCAGCCGGAAAACCGGTTTGTCCGGGTTGAACACCGAGCGCGGATGCGGCTCGAAGGTCAGCGCCAGGGCCGGAACGCCGAGGCGCCCGGCAATCTCGAGCGCCCGGCTCAAGACCGCCTGGTGACCGCGATGCACGCCGTCGAAATTGCCGATGGCAATGACGCCGCCTTTCAGCGTGTCGGGAAGCGGCGTCTTGTGTTCGTTGCGGTGAAAGACGGTCATGGGCTCAGAAGGGTTCAGGCGAGACGCTGCATCCAGAAACGCGGGGTCGCCTTTTCGCGTTCGAGATAGGCGTTGAGCAGGGCTTCATCGGTCTCGCCGTCGAGGGTGTATTCGCCGGCATGGATGCCGCCGGAGATATAGAGCAGATCGAGACCGTAATCGAGAGCGCCCTTGACGTCGGTCGGCATCCCGTCGCCGACGCCGAGGACGCGGGTCATGTCGATGTCGGTGCCGCGCGCTTCACGGGCAGCCGCAATCGCCGCCTCGTAGATCGGCCGATGCGGCTTGCCGGCAATGCGTGTCGCGCCGCCAAGCTGCCCATAATAGGCGGCGACCGCACCGGCGCAGGGGATCAGCCTGTGGCCGCGCTCGACCACCAGATCCGGATTGGCGCAGATCAGCGGCACGTTCCGGCCGGCAAATGTCGTCAGCATGTCGTGATAGTCTTCCGGCACTTCCTTCTCGTCGTCGAAAAAGCCGGTGCAGACGATCGCATCGGCCTCTTCTGCCGGGACAGCCTCGGCGCCGGTGCCGTCGAGCAGCGGCAGATCGCGCTCGGGACCGAGCAGGAAGACCTTTTTCGGGCCTTCGGCGATCAGCTTGCGGGTCACGTCGCCAGACGTGACGATCCGGTCATAGGCGGTGTCGAGCACGCCGATCTGGCGCAGCTGGGTGATAACGCCCGGTGACGGACGGGGCGAATTGGTGATCAGCACGACGGTAAGCCCGGCCTCGCGCGCCGCCGCCAGCGCCTGTGACGCCGGATCGAAGGCATCGACACCGTTATGAAGCACGCCCCAGACATCGCAGAGGATCACGTCGTAGTCGCCGATCGCTTCGTTCAGTGCCTGAATGCGCTTAGCCATGTCATCGTCCCATATCGAAATGTCACGCGTCACATCGCAAACCGGCCGGCTGATTACAAGAGAGATTGCGTTGAAACGGCAGGGAAAGCCGATAGCGGCAGGCGCAAACGTCCGATTTTCAGCCCAGGACCGTCGGGTCGCGGCACCGGAACGACCGTGTTGACCTCGACCATGGTTGAGGAACTAGCCTGGCAGAATGGGAACCTCAACCGCACCAGAACGGGAGATATGAAGATGATGCCGCCACCCGATAGCGGACGCTCGGTCTTTCGCCTCGACACCTTCCTCTGCCCCGCAGCCCATGTCGCTGCCTTTGCCGAAAGGCTGGCGACCATCCACGGCTATGTTGGTACACTGGACGGCTGCCTCTATAATCGCGTCCTCGTCGCGCATGGAACCCCCGTCGTAAAGATCGCGACGCTCGTCGAATGGAGGGACGCGGCCGCCATGGCAGCGGCCAAGACCGCGATGGCGGATTTCCACGCCAAGGAAGGCTTCGACCCCGCACGGTTCATGGCCGAACTGGAGATCATCGGCGAATTCGGCAGTTATCACGACGCGCTTTACGACGGCAAAACGGTCACATAACGCCGCTCGGATCGGCGCCGGTGCGGCTGGCATGCGCCATCCCGCCGGGCGCCGTTGCAGCGTTTACCATGCCTGCCGATTCCGGTCGTGTGCGCATCACAAGACGGTTGACCCGAAAGGCTCGGCCGGTCAGACACATTCCCGTCACTGCGGGCGCCTATAAAACCGATGACGTTGCGAAGAGAATTTCTCGCTTTTTCTTGACTCAGCCTTTTTCCATCCCTAGATCGAAGCCGCTAGCACTCCACCGACGAGAGTGCTAACAACATCCAGGCGGGCTCGATGCCCGCGAATGTCATTCGATCGAGGTATTAGACAATGGCAAGCACCAATTTCCGTCCGCTGCACGACCGCGTTGTAGTCAAGCGCGTCGAGTCTGAAGAAAAGACCAAGGGTGGCATCATCATCCCCGACACCGCCAAGGAAAAGCCGGCTGAAGGCGAAATCGTTGCCGTCGGCTCGGGCGTTCGCGACGACAAGGGCGCACTCGTTGCACTCGACGTCAAGGTCGGCGACCGCGTTCTGTTCGGCAAGTGGTCGGGCACCGAAGTCAAGCTCGATGGCACGGATCTCCTGATCATGAAGGAATCCGACATCATGGGCGTTATCGGCTGAACTGCCGAAGACCCCTCTTCCCGATAAACAATTCACCAATGGGCTTGATGCCCGGGAGTTTTGAAAATGGCTGCTAAAGAAATCAAGTTTGGCCGCACTGCGCGCGAAAAGATGCTGCACGGCGTCGATATCCTCGCTGACGCTGTGAAGGTTACGCTCGGCCCCAAGGGTCGTAACGTCATCATCGACAAGTCCTTCGGCGCACCGCGCATCACCAAGGACGGCGTATCGGTTGCCAAGGAAATCGAACTCGAAGACAAGTTCGAAAACATGGGCGCCCAGATGGTCCGCGAAGTTGCTTCGAAGACCAACGACATCGCCGGCGACGGCACCACCACGGCGACCGTTCTGGCCCAGGCCATCGTGCGCGAAGGCAACAAGGCTGTTGCTGCCGGCATGAACCCGATGGACCTGAAGCGCGGTATCGACCTCGCTGTCGGCGAAGTCGTGAAGGACCTCCAGGCCAAGGCCAAGAAGATCTCGACCTCGGAAGAAGTTGCCCAGGTCGGCACGATCTCCGCCAATGGCGACACGCAGGTCGGCAAGGACATTGCCGAAGCCATGCAGAAGGTCGGCAACGAGGGTGTCATCACCGTCGAAGAAGCCAAGACCGCTGAAACCGAACTCGAAGTCGTCGAAGGCATGCAGTTCGACCGCGGCTACCTGTCGCCTTACTTCGTGACCAACCCGGAAAAGATGATTGCGGATCTCGAAGACGCATACATCCTGCTCCACGAAAAGAAGCTCTCGAACCTCCAGGCCATGCTGCCGGTTCTGGAAGCTGTCGTTCAGTCGGGCAAGCCGCTCGTCATCATCGCTGAAGACGTCGAAGGCGAAGCTCTGGCAACGCTCGTCGTCAACAAGCTGCGTGGCGGCCTGAAGATCGCTGCCGTCAAGGCTCCGGGCTTCGGCGATCGCCGCAAGGCCATGCTGGAAGACATCGCGATCCTCACCGGCGGTACGGTTATCTCCGAAGATCTCGGCATCAAGCTCGAAAATGTCACGCTCGACATGCTCGGCCGCGCCAAGAAGGTCTCGATCACCAAGGAAAACACCACGATCGTCGACGGTGCCGGCCAGAAGTCGGACATCGAAGGTCGCGTTTCCCAGATCAAGGCTCAGATCGAAGAGACCTCGTCCGATTACGACCGCGAAAAGCTGCAGGAACGTCTTGCCAAGCTCGCTGGCGGTGTTGCCGTTATCCGCGTTGGCGGCTCGACGGAAATCGAAGTCAAGGAACGCAAGGACCGCATCGACGACGCTCTGAACGCAACGCGCGCTGCTGTTCAGGAAGGTATCGTTCCCGGCGGTGGCACAGCCCTCCTGCGTTCGTCGACCAAGATCACCGTCAAGGGTGCGAACGATGACCAGGAAGCTGGCATCAACATCGTTCGCAAGGCTCTGCAGTCGCTCGTCCGTCAGATCGCCACCAACGCTGGTGACGAGGCTTCGATCGTTGTCGGCAAGATCCTCGACGGCGACACGGACAACTTCGGCTACAACGCCCAGACGTCGGAATATGGCGACATGATCGCCATGGGTATCGTCGACCCGGTCAAGGTTGTGCGTACGGCTCTGCAGAACGCAGCTTCGGTTGCTTCGCTGCTGATCACGACGGAAGCCATGATTGCCGAGCTTCCGAAGAAGGAAGCAGCCGGCGGCGGCATGCCTGACATGGGCGGCATGGGCGGCATGGGCGGCATGATGTAATAAGGCGACAGCCTTATTACGATAAGCTGACCATCAAGCACGCCCATGTTCCAAAGTGTTTCAGCGCGTCAAGCGCGCTGAAATCGCGGCATGGGCATCGGAATGCAAGACTTCGGTCCTTGCCTGCCGGTTAAGCGCTTACGTTTGAAAAGGGTGATCTTCGGGTCGCCCTTTTTTATTGAGTGCCGGCATATCTCCCAAGATCTTGGGATAGTCAAAGTGCGGCCAAAGGGTTTGAGTTGCTTTCGAAGCAGAAACAAGCCGCGTTCGACGTCTCTCGACTGTCCTTTTATCAATACAAAGCACAGGTTTACGCGTCTCCCACAGTGACTTTCGCAAACACTGTCATTGCATTGGAAGCTAGAATTTATCAAATTGACTATATTGCGCGCGCACAATCGATGATTGATTAGATTTCTATTGATGCTACATCTTGTTGCGAAAAGAACGCGCTTCTCCGGCATCCGGCGTCGACGGATGCGCTGAATGCCGAGGCTCCCGCCCTGGCATTGAGAGACCGGAAGAGCCTGACGATCCTATTGCGGGTCCGTATTGCCTCTGCTCATCGGGTATCGGAGGCCGACTTCGGATCGCATCTCGAAAAGCATTTGCATATCTTTGAATACGACCTTGTTTGCGTAATCGTGATGGAGAGGAGTACACAGTAAATCGATCATCGGTCGCGCATCCACCACGTAGGGAGCGATCGCCATTAAGCCGGGGGGCCAATGGGACGGTCGCATGTTTCTGCCTTTGCCGGCAGTTTTCTTGGCCGCGACATTTGGGGAATGTATTGTTCAAGATAGCCGATTCCACACTGACAAAGACGATCGACCCGTTCTTCGAACTGGCCGGGCGGTTGGCGCCTGAACTGATGGAGCGCTACGCGGTCACAGAGGATTGGGAGGGCGACCTTGCCAACGGCGTCATGCGGCTTGGCGACCGCGCCGCGATCCTGCACGAATTGCCCGGTGGCGAATGCGGATTGCTGACCATGATGCGCAGATACGACCCCCAGGACAGGGGCCGCATCCTGCAACTGTTCGAACAGGCGGCCGCCGCATCCTCGCAATTCTGCTACACCACGACCATCCGCCAGTCCGGCGACCGGCGCCAGCCGATCTTCTGCATCGGCCAGTCGCGCGAAATGGACAGCTCCGCCGGTGCGTCGATGACCGGCATCTTCATCTTTCCGCGTTTTCACACCGAACATCCGCTGCTGGCCAGCCAGAGCTGACCGTGTCCCTCAGGGACGCGGCGGGATATTCAGACCCTTCTGGCTTGCCGGTCGTGCCGCCGCACGCTCGACCCAGGCCATCGTCTTCGGATAGGCATCCAGACCGATGACATCGGCGGCGTCATAGCCTTCGCGCAAGGCCCGCACCCAGGGGAAGGTAGCGATGTCGGCGATGGTATAGTCGTCGCCCGCCAGCCATTGCCGCTTGCCCAGTTCTCCCTCGATCACGCCGAGCAATCTGCGGGTCTCGTCGCGATAGCGTTCCATCGGATAGGGATTGTCGGCCACCTTGTCGGCTGCAAACTTGTAGAAATGCCCGAACTGGCCGAACATCGGCCCGACGCCGCCGACCTGGAAAAACAGCCATTGCAGCACGGCGTAACGGCCCGCGCCCTCCTTCGGCATCAGCCGGCCGGTCTTGTCGGCCAGGTAGGTCAGGATCGCCCCCGTCTCGAAAATGCCGATCGGCTGCCCGTCCGGGCCGTTCGGATCGATCATTGCCGGGATCTTGCCGTTCGGGTTCAGGGACAGGAATTCCTCGGACTTCTGGTCGTTGGTCGAAAACGAGATCAGGTGCGCCTCATAGGCGAGCCCCAGTTCCTCCAGCGCAATCGCCGCCTTCACGCCGTTTGGCGTCGGCAGCGAATAAAGCTGGATCGCGTCGGGATTGGTGGCCGGCCAGCGGCGTGCCACGGGAAATCGGGAGAGGTCGGTCATGAGCAGGTTCCTTTCAAGGTCGATGACGGCCGGGCCATCGTTCTATATTGATGAACAATATGTGCAACGTCGTTTATCTATCCAAGACAGTCGCGAGAGGCCATCTTCGCGCCATCACTTAACGCATGCCCTTCGCGCAACAAGCGCACCCTGGAGAAATTCCATGACCTCGTCCAACACCTCGACCCAGAATGCCGTCGTCCTCGTCGCCCGCATCCTGCTCTCCTTCATGTTCATCTATTCCGGCTTCGGCAAGCTTGCCGATCCCGCCGCCACCGCCGGCATGATCAGCGGCGCCGGAATGCCGGCCGCCACGGCCCTTGCCTATCTGGCAGGCCTGTTCGAACTTCTTTCCGGCCTTGCGGTTCTCGTCGGCTTTCAGACGAAGATCGCCGGCTGGCTGTTGGCCCTCTTCTGTGTCTTCACCGGTCTCGTCTTTCATTCCGGCACGGTTGCCGTTGAAGGCTGGCCGGATGCGGCCACCGGCTGGATCAATGCACTGAATGGCATCATGCTGATGAAGAACATCACGCTGGCCGGCGCCTATATCCTGCTCGCCACCTTCGGCCCGGGCGCCTATTCGCTCGACGTCCGCCGCGGCGCGGCCCTGCCGGTCGCCGCCTGAGGCATCCCTGCTCGGGGCGATCGCCATACGAAAAAAGCCGTCGGAGCGATCCGGCGGCTTTTTTCAATGCCTCTATGCGGGCGCCGTGACCGGACGCAATGGCTCGCCACGCGGCGCGCGAAAACCGGGTCCGGCCTTGGCTGGCCTGGTTTCATAGCCGCCGCGTGGCAAGCCATACGGTTGCTCCGCCGCATGTCCGGTCATCGCGGACATGCTCAACGACGGTGAAGCCGTTCTCGTCCAGCAGCTCCCGATAGGCCCGAGACGCCAGGCTTTCGTGAAACAGGGCCTCGCCTTCGAATACGCCGATTGCGACGCCTGCCTTTGAGCCGGAGGTGAACATCAGCGCGCCATCCGCCCGCAGATGTTTCGAAAAGATCGCAAACATCCGCCTTTGGTCATCGGCCGTCAGGTGAAAGAAGCTGTGCCAGGCAATGATGCCCTCGAATGTCCTGCCGAGTGCGATGTGGCGCATATCGCCCACGTGCCATTCTGCGGTCGGCAGGCGCGCTTTGCACAGTGCGATCATCCTGGAGGACGTATCGATGCCGGTTACCCGATATCCGCGGCGGACAAGATCGGCGGCGATCGGCTCACCCGTGCCGCAGCCGAGGTCGAGCAGCGCGGCATCCGGCGACAGGCCTGCACAGAAGCGGTCAAGCCAGGGCTTTTCGAACAGCGTCTTGCCACGTGTCCGGTCGAAGGCATCCGCATGGCGCTCGTAGAGCCCGGGGATGGCCGCCGACGGCTCCATCAGAGCGCCGTCCGTATCGCATCGACGATGCGCGACACCGTCTGACTGCCGTCATGCTCGGCCTTGCGGGCCCGGACAAGGCAGGCTTCCGATTTCAGGATCACGCCGTCCTTGAGGATCTTCAGGTGATTGGCCTTCAGCGTCGAGCCGGTGGAGGTGATGTCGACGATGATGTCGGCCTGGCCGGCGGCAGGCGCGCCCTCCGTCGCGCCCAGGCTCTCGACGATGCGGTAGAGCTGGATGCCGTGCTGGCGGGAGAAATGCTGCTGGGTCAGGCGCCAGTATTTGGTGGCAATCGTCAGGCGCCGGCCGTGACGGCTGCGAAAATCGGCAGCGACATCGCCGAGGTCTGCCATGCTGTCGACGTCGAGCCAGATATCCGGGACGGCGACGACGACATCGGCATGGCCGAAGCCGAGCCGGGCGCAGAATTCGACCCGGGCATCGGCGTCGGCCAGCCCTTCGCGGACCAGATCCTCACCGGTGACGCCGAAATCGACGGTGCCATTGCCGATCTCGCGGGAGATTTCCGAGGCCGACAGGAAGGCGATCTCGATATCGTCGGCGCCTTCGACGCGGCCGCGATAGGAGCGGTCATTGCCGACGGCCTCGATCTTCAGCCCGGCCTTTTCGAAAATCCCGGAGGCGGCTTCCTTCATGCGTCCCTTGGAGGGCAGTGCGATGGTGATCGTCATGCGGATGTCCTCGCAGCCTCGATCCGGTCGAGCCAGATGGAAAAGCCGACGGCCGGAATATGGCTTTCGGCACCGAGCAGGGTCAGCAACCGGTCAAAGCGGCCACCGCCGACCAGCACCGCCTGATCGTCATCCGCGTCGAGGATCTCGAAGACCAGGCCGGTATAATAGTCGAGCGGACGGCCGAAGGCGGCCCTGTAGGTGATGGTGGAAAGGTCGATGCCGAGATTGGCAAGGGCCGCCACCCGTTCGTCGAAGCGCGAGACGGCGCCGCCGAGCTTGAGGCCGGCCGCGTCGGCAAAACCGACCAACGCCGAGGACGCCTCGTCCAGCGGCAGTTCGAGCGACAGGAATTCCTGCAGCAGCGACAGCGTGCGTTCGTCAAGCCGCGTCGCCGCCAGGATCAGCTTCTCCTTCAGCCGCGCGGCGATTTCCGCCGGCGCGCGGCTGGCATTGGTGGAGTAGCCGGTCGCATGCATGGTCTCGTCGATATGGGCGATCAGCGCGGCGTCATCCCCCGAAGCCACCAGCGAGGCGACCTTGAAGTCCAGCCCGTCGACCGGATGGGCGGTGGCCAGATCCTGCAGCAGTTGTGCGAGGCGGTCGGCATTGCCGAAACTCTGGATCAACCGCTTGCGCCATCCGGCCGGCAGGCCGAGCGCATTGACCACCGCTTCGAACACGGCCTGGTCGCCAAGCGTGACGGCCAGTCTGCGGCCGGGCAGCACGCGATCGAGCACGGCAATGGCATCGCCGATCACCCGCGCATCGGCACCGGCCGTTGCCGTATCACCGAGATCCTCGATGCCCGCCTGGTAGAATTCGTTCTCGCCTTCGCGGCGTTGCCGGAAGACCTCGCCAAGATAGGCATAGCGCTTGGGCGTGCCGGTGGCGGTCTGGATGTGACGCAGGCAGACGGGGATGGTGAATTCGGGGCGCAGGCAAAGGCTTTCGCCGCGCTCGTTTTCGGTGAGAAAGATCCGCCGGCGCAGATCCTCGCCCGCCATGTCCAGAAACGGCTCGGCCGGCTGGATCACCGGCGTATCGACACGGGTCGTGCGGCGGTTGGCAAACTCTGCCAGAATGTCACCGGTGAAGTCCGGCATGTCGATCATGGGCATGAACTATCCCGACGTCTTTTTCTCGATAGGCTTCGGGACGAAGCGAACACCACCCTTTGGCGGCCATGTCAACGACTGGTGTCGTTCCGGCGGCATTTTTATCGGAATGCGGGCGCGGTTCGCACCGTCGCCCATACCCGGGATTGCCGCACGGCATTCGCTCCTGAGCCCGGAGGAATTCCCGATCCATCCGCCTGCTGCATAGGCCCGTCAGGTGGCGGCAAGCATCTGCCTGTCCTCCTCGGTTCTGCTCATGATCGAGAGCTGCATGAATTCGATCCGGTTGCCGAACGGATCGAAGGCGTGGAAACGTTCATAGTCCCCGACGATGTCGGCGGCCGCGACTTCGTGGCCGGCATTGCGGATCTGCTCCATCATGCTTTTCAGTTCCTCGACGAGAAAGGCCGGATGAGCCTTGCGCGACGGCCTGAACTCCTCCTCGACACCCAGATGGATCTTGACATTGCCGACGGCGAACCAACACCCTCCGCGCGCCTTCAGATTATCGGGCTTTTCCACCTCGGGTATGCCGAGAAGCCCCTCGTAGAAGGCGCGGGCCTTGTCTTCGCCGCCCACCGGCATGGCAAGCTGGACATGATCGATCGCTAGCAGAGACATCCCCCGGCCCTCCTGTTTTCACCAGTATCGGTTAGAAACAGGACGCCGGGGCGGGCCAAAGGTTCCCGTATCGGGCGAAATCGCGATGGCCGACGGCAACCGGCAGTATGCGCAACATGCCGATTGGATCTGCGAGCAGGGGCGCCCGCCCGGAGACGACGATTACGGTGCCCGGCGGCGATCTTCCGCATGAGCCTCGAGAATCTCCCGCACCTTGGCAACGAGGTCGGCTTCGGCAACTTCTACCTGCGCCACCCGCGCCTCGCGCCAGGCGGCATTGTCCTCGATCTCGCCGGACAAGCGCTTGCCCTCGATCAGGTCCTTCAACTGAACCACGCCCTTTTCGCGCTCGTCGCCACCCTGGATGATGGCGATCGGGCAGTCACGCCGGTCGGCATATTTCAGCTGGTTCCCGAACTTCTTCCAGTTGCCCTGGTACATCTCGGCCCGGATACCCTCGGCACGCAGCGCCTGGGTGAAGCGCTGGTATCTGCCCATGCTGTCGACATCGCCGTCCATGACGGTGATCAGCACCGGCGCGACCACCTCGTCGGCGCCGAGCTTGCCGAGGTTCTTCAACGCCGTCATCAGGCGCGAGACGCCGATGGAAAACCCGGTTGCCGGCACCGGCTGCCCCATGAAGCGCGACACGAGACCATCATAACGCCCGCCGCCGCCGACCGAACCGAAGACGACCTTCTCGCCCTTCTCGTTGGTGACGTCGAAGAGGAGTTCGGCTTCGAACACGGGGCCGGTGTAATATTCCAGACCGCGCACGACCGACGGGTCGATCTTGATGCGAGTGGCATCGTAGCCGGCGCTGACGGCGAGGCTGCCGATCATGTTCAGCTCCTCGACGCCTTCGCCGCCCTTGGCTGTACCGGCCACAAGAGACGCCAGTGCCTCGGCGCTCTTGGCGTAGTCCTCGATTCCGACAAAGAACAGCACCTTTTCGATCTGTTCCCCGTTCAGCCCGGCACCCTTGGTAAAGTCACCGCTCTCATCCTTGCGGCCCTCGCCGAGCAGCAGCTTCACGCCGTCCGGACCGAACTTGTCGAGCTTGTCGATGGCGCGCAGGACGTTCAGGCGCTGGCCGGCATTGTCTTCGCCGCCGAGACCGATCGCCTCCATCACACCGTCGAGAACCTTGCGGTTGTTGACCCGGATCACATAGTCGCCGCGCGCAATGCCGAGGGCTTCCATGGTGTCGGCCATCATCATGCACATCTCGGCATCCGCCTGGACACCCGGCGCGCCGACGGTGTCGGCGTCGAACTGCATGAACTGGCGGAAACGGCCCGGGCCCGGCTTCTCGTTGCGGAAGACATAGCCGGCGCGATAGGTGCGGTAGGGCAGCTGGATCTCGTTGAAATTCTCCGCCACATGACGGGCGAGCGGCGCCGTCAGGTCATAGCGCAGGCTCATCCACTGGTCGTCGTCATCCTGCAGGGAGAAGACGCCCTCGTTCGGCCGGTCGCTGTCGGGCAGGAACTTGCCGAGCGCATCGGTATATTCAAACAGCGGGGTCTCGACCGGGTCGAAACCGTAGCGCTCGTAGACCTCGCGGATCTTCGCGGTCATCTCGTTGACGGCGCGGATGTCGTGGGCCTCGCGATCGACGAAACCGCGCGGCAGGCGGGCCTTGAGTTTCTGCGGCTTCTTCTTGGTCTTGTCGCTCATGTCGGGAACCGGGATTTCTTCTGATTTTCAGGGATTGCCGGTGTCTTAGAGGATCGGGCTTTTCGCGGCAAGGGTGAAGGCTTCCGGGCGGCGGGCGGCAATGGTATATTCACCGCGGTTCTTTCCAGGGACAAGACCATGAACAAGCGCGTCACCATCGAAATGCCTGACGACATGCACCGTCTCATCCTCAAATATGCCGAGGAAGCGGGCAAGGCACCCGATGCCTATATGCTCGACATCCTCGAAGAACGGCTGGAGGACGCCTATTTCGTCAAACGTGCCGAGGAGGCGCTCGACGCGATCGAACGCGGGGAAAGCCGGATCGTCAGCGGCGAAGAGTTCTGGCGTGGCCTGGACGATTGAGTATAACCGCGCAGCTCGAAAGCATGTGGCCAAACTGGACCCGCAAACACGCAAACGGATCCGGACATTCCTTGAGCAGCGGCTGGCATCCCTCACCAACCCGCGGCAAATCGGTCGTGCGCTGGAAGGGGTCGAGCGCGGGCATCTGTGGCGCTACCGGGTTGGCGACTACCGGATCATCTGCGATATCCAGGACGCGCGTGTCGTCGTTCTCGTCATCGAGATCGGCCACCGTTCCCAGGTCTATCGCTGAGCCATGATCCTCGAAGCACTCAACTACGCCGCCACCTGGCCGCTGACCGGTCCCGACAGCCGGCGTGCGATCCGCGCCTCCGTCAATCTCTGCGCACGGGCCGGGCGCTGCGCGCGGGACTGGGCCGATCACGAAGAGAAGACCAAGACGGCCATCCTGCAGGCGGCGGCGCGCTGCCGGCAGAAGCGTACGGCCGTGGTCCTCGGCTCCGGCCTGTTGCGGGATGTGCCCATCGTCGAACTTGCCCGCCTGTTCGACACCGTTGTCCTGGTCGATCTCGTGCATCTGGCAAGCGTGCGGGCCTGGCTGATGCTGAAACGCCTGCGGCATGTGCGGCTGATCGAGCGCGACCTTTCCGGTTACGCGGCGCTGACAACCGGCGACACTCCGGAGCCGCTCGGCTTCCTGCGCCAGGTGCCCTATCTCGACCTCGTCGTTTCGGCCAACCTGCTGTCGCAGATCGCCACAGGTACGAAACGGCGGCTGGAAGCCGATCCGGCAGGCGGCCAGCCGGATACTGTCATCCCGGCTCTTGTCGCGGCGCATCTCGATGCCCTTGCCGCAGTTCCCGCCTCCACCTGCCTCGTCACCGATATCGGCTACCGCGTGGTCGATCGCGGCGGCAAGATGCATGAAGAGGTCGACCTGATGCGCGGCGCAATCCTGCCGCCAGAGCGGGCCGAATGGGACTGGCCGGTCGTGCCCTTCGGCGAGGAGAGCCCCGACTACCAGGTCGTTCATCGCGTCATCGTGATCTGACCGGAGCTTAGCCTGGCTGGAAAGCGCTTTCTTTCGCCGTGATCTGCGCGCAAAACTCAGCATCATGATCCGGGTTCTTCGCCTCCTCTTTCTGCTTGCAGCCCTTGCCTATGGCGCTGTGCCGATGGCCTCAGCGGCTATGCCGGTGACAGGACACCAGGGCATTGCGGCGCATGTCATGCCGATGGCAGACGAGGGATTGCAAAGGCTTGCCATGGTGGATTGCGCCCATGAGGCGGCGATGTTGCCAGCTGCCGTCGAGCACGGTGAAGGCAGCAAGGGGAAACGGCCGGGGCATCTCGCCAGCGGGCATTGCGCCGCCTGCCAGACGCTTGCGGCGGCGATTGCCTTTCCGCAAGGCTGGCGTTTCGGCCGTTCGCCGAATGCAATCGAGATCATCCGCTTGCTGCAATCCACGCCGCCCACGCCGCCGGATCGCCCGCCCCGCGCCTGAGGCTTGCAGACCGGTCCTTCGACCGGAGACGCGACCCATTCCATTCAGACAAAGGACAGTTCCATGACAAAGACCGCAATTCTCGCGGCAGCCCTTGCGCTTGCCGGTTTCTCCACCGTCACCCTCGCCAATGCGCAGGATGCCAGTCCGCACCAGGATCACGGGACGATGACCATGCCAATGCCGAACGATCAACCATCGTCAAAGGCTTTCGAAGCGGCGAACATGAAGATGCACAAGGATATGGCCGTGCCGCTGAGCGGCAGGACCGATGTCGATTTCGTCGCCTCGATGATCCCGCACCATCAAGGTGCTATCGACATGGCGAAGATCGAGCTCGCATATGGCAAGGATCCGGAGATCCGCAAACTTGCCGAAGAGATCGTCACCGCCCAGCAAGCCGAGATCGCGATGATGAAGGCCTGGCTCGCAAGGCAGGCGCAATAAGGCGCGGAAAAACCGGTGGCCGCCGCGTCGACGCGGCGGTCACCTCTCGCGGCTGATGGCGATCAGGGCTTCGGTTGCCCGGCTCGCACGGCGCTCCTTGTGGCGCAGCAGTGTGAAGCGCCGCGTCGGCAAACGGTAATTGGCCTTGACCAGCAGCCCCTCATGCAGCTGCGATTCCGCGGCAATCCCCGAGACCACGGCCGCACAGGGACCGGCGCGCGTCGCCGACAGCACCGCCTCGTTGGAAGGAAATGTCAGCACCACCTTGAGATGCTGCAGGTCGATCCCCTCCGCCAGCAGCGCCTGCTCGAAGGCCTGGCGGGTGCCGGACCCGGTCTCGCGCAGCACCCAGGTGGACAACAGCAGATCCTTAGGCTTCAGCAGCCGCCCGTCCGCCCAGGCGTGATCCGGCGCCGTGACGATCTGCAACGCATCATCGGCAACCGGCGTGACGCTGAGCGCGCCGTCATCGACCCTGCCTTCGACGAAGCCGATCTCGGCAATGCCCTCGCGCACCGCATGGGCGACGGAGGCGGTGTTGCCGATCGTCAGCGACAGGTCGATCCCCGGATAGCGCGCGTGAAACCGCATCAACAGCGGCGGCAACCAGTAGCTCGCCACCGTCTGGCTGGCATGGATCGACAGGCTGCCGCGCTCCAGCCCGCCCATTTCGGACAGCATCAGCTCGGCCGCCTGGATGCGCGCTACCGTTGCCCGCGCCTCGGCCAGGAAAGCCTGTCCCTCGCCCGTCAGTTCGATCCGTCGCCCCACCCGGTTGAACAGCGCGACGCCGTAAAAGGCCTCGAGCTTCTTGATCGACGAACTGACGGCCGAAGGCGTCAGCCGGATCGCCTCGGCGGCGCGCGTCAGGTGCTCACGTTCGGCCACGGCGACGAAGATGACGAGCTGTTCGATGGTCATCATGAGAGGAAGAGACTCAAGGCGAAGATCAAGGGAAGCAATATCATTCGATTTTAGAGAATGAAACGTAACATATTATTCGATGGAAGATAAGGCTCAGGGAACCGTATTTTGGGAAGGCAACCTCAAGGCCAGATCGAAATGTCCATCGTGTCCCCCATCGCCTCCCCGACGCCGTCCCGTCCCCTCTCGGCCTGCGCCATGCGCATCGCACCCGGTCTCCTGCTCTGTCTAGCGGTAACGGGCCTTGCCATCGGGCTGGAAACGCTGGAAGAAAATCTGCTCGGAGGCCGCTGGCTGGAAAGCCTGGTGCTGGCGATCATCCTCGGCGCCATGATCCGTTCCGGCCTGACGCTATCGCCACGGTTTCACGCGGGCATCGATTTCAGCGCAAAGTTCCTGCTGGAACTCGCGGTCGTGCTGCTCGGCGCATCGATCAGCACCGCGACGCTGGAAGAAGCCGGTTTCGGCCTTGTCGGAGGCATTGCAGGGGGTGTGGCCGTCTCGCTCATCGCCAGCTATTTCGTCGGCCGCATGCTGGGACTTCCGGCCAAGCTTGCCACCCTGGTCGCCTGCGGCAACTCGATCTGCGGCAATTCGGCAATCGCCGCCGCTGCCCCGGTCATCGACGCGCCATCGGACGACGTCGCGGCCTCGATCGCCTTCACCGCCGTGCTCGGCGTCATCGCCGTGCTGGTCATGCCGCTGGTCATGGAGCCGCTTGGCATGGACGCTGTCCAGTATGGCACCTTTGCCGGCATGACCGTCTATGCCGTGCCGCAGGTGCTGGCCGCCACCGCGCCGATCGGGCTGATCAGCGTGCAGACCGGCACTGTGGTCAAGCTGATCCGCGTGCTCATGCTCGGCCCCGTGCTGCTGGTACTCGGCGTGATCCATGGACGCAGTGGCGGGCATATGTCGCTGCGCCATATCCTGCCCTGGTTCATCCTCGGCTTTGCCGTGATGATGGGGCTTCGCTCGTTCGACCTGATCCCCGCACTGGCGCTGAAGCCGATCTCGGAAACGTCCAGCGTGCTGACCATCATCGCCATGGCGGCCCTCGGTCTGTCGGTCGATGTACGCCATGTCGCCAAGGCCGGCGGCCGGGTCATCGCGGCGGCCAGCGTCTCGCTGCTGCTGCTCTGCGGCATCAGCCTGCTGTTGATCCACTGGCTGCAGGTCGGCTGAGACTTCGCCTTTTCAAAACCCGCTTTAGGTCCTAGTTTCCCCCGCTGAAAGACAGCGGGAGGGCGGCAGCCATGACCTTACACCCCATTCGCATGATCGGTTTCGATGCCGACGACACCCTCTGGCAGAACGAGCAGTTCTACCGGCTGACGGAAGGGCAGTTCCAGGCACTGCTGACCGATTATGCCGAGGGTGAGCATATCTCCGAGCGTCTGCTCGAGGCAGAGCGGCGCAATCTCGGCCATTATGGTTTCGGCATCAAGGGTTTTACCCTGTCGATGATCGAGACGGCGCTCGACGTGACCGAGGGCAAGGTGCCCGGCAAGGTGATCGGCGAGATCCTGTCGATCGGCCGCAACCTGCTGAGCCATCCGGTCGAGACCATGCCGCATGTCCATGAGGTGCTGGAAGCGCTGGCGGGGCAGTATTATCTGGTGCTGATCACCAAGGGCGATCTGTTCGACCAGGAGCGCAAGCTGGCGCAATCGGGGCTTGGCGATTTCTTCGACAGCGTCGAGATCGTCTCCGACAAGACCGCCACCACCTATCGGCGCATCTTCGGCAAGGGCGACGGGCCGGAGCATGCGATGATGGTCGGCAATTCGCTGAAATCGGACATCGTGCCGGCCATCGCCACCGGCGCCTGGGGCGTCTTCGTGCCGCACGCACTGACCTGGGCGCTGGAGCATGTGGAAAAGCCGACCGAGGCACCGCGGTTCAAGGAGATCGCCCATCTCGGCGAATTCCTGCCCCTGCTGGACAGTCTCGGCTAAGGGAAGGCAATCAATGCGAAACTTCGACGAGATCTGGGCGATTGCCGCGGAACGCAAGGGAGGCGATGCGGCCGTCGAGGCCTTGCTGCGCTACCCGAAACCGAAAGCCGAGGTCGCGGCCATGCCGGACGACCGGCTGCTGGCACTGATGACCCGGTGCATCTTCAATTCCGGCTTTACCTGGAAGGTGGTCGAGGCGATGTGGCCGGGCTTCGAGGCCGCCTTCGAAGGTTTCGAGATCGGCTTCTGCGTGATGCTGCATGACGAGGATTTCGAGCGCCTTGTCTCCGACACCCGCATCGTGCGCCACGGACCGAAGATCCGCGCGGTGCAGGAGAATGCCCGCTTCATCGCCGACCTGTCCGACGCGCATGGCAGCGCCGCCGCCTTCCTCGCCAACTGGCCAGGTGAGGACTATATGGGGCTGCTCGATCTCCTGAAAAAGCGCGGCACGCGACTTGGCGGCAATACGGGACAGTATTTTCTGCGCTTTGCCGGTATCGACGGCTTCATCCTGTCGAACGACGTGGTGGGCCGGCTGATCGCCGAGGGTGTCGTCGACAAGCCGCCGACATCGGCCAAGGAACGCGCGGCGGTGCAGGCCGCCTTCAACAGGTGGGCTGCGCAGTCGGGTCGCTCGCTGACCGAGATCAGCCGGGTGCTCGCCGTCAGCATCGACTGACGGCGCAGGCGCCCCGTCAGGGACGGACGAGTTCGGCGCGCAGGCGCTCGGCCTTCGGGCGGCAATGGCAGCCCTCGAAATGGTCGTTGACCAGTCCCATCGCCTGCATGAAGGCATAGATCGTGGTCGGGCCGACAAAGCTCCAGCCGCGTTTCTTCAGATCCTTCGACAGCCAGATGGAGGTCGGTGTCGTCGGATTGGCGGCGATCGCCGCCCGGTCGACGACCTCCGGCCGCTCGTCCGGCCCCGGCTCATGGCTCCAGAAATAACGGGCCAGCGAGCCGAATTCCTTTTGCAGTTCAATCGCCCGCTTGGCGTTGTTGATCGTCGAGACGATCTTGCCGCGATGGCGAACAATGCCGGCATCGGCAAGGCATCGGGCGATCTCGTCATCGCCATAGGCCGCCACCTTGTGAACATCGAAGCCGTCGAAGGCAGCCCGGAAATTTTCCCGCTTGCGCAGGATCGTCAGCCAGGAGAGACCGGACTGAAACCCTTCCAGGCAGATCTTCTCGAACAGCCTGATATCGTCGGTGACGGGATAGCCCCATTCCTCGTCGTGGTAGCGGCGGTAGTCGTCCAGGCCGCCATGCCAGGCGCAGCGCGCAAGCCCGTCTTCCCCGGTCAGCAAACCCTCGATTTCCATGCCCTGCGATTCTCCGTTCCGTCCGGGCTCGTTTACCATTTGTTCACTCTTTCTCCAAACCGGATGTAAACCCTGACGGAAGGTTTACGGCTTCGGTCGCTTTTTATCGATGCCGTCTTTACCAGTTTCGCGTTTGAAGGATGTCAGCATGCAGAGACAAGAGACGTGCATTTTCGTCTTTCCGCCTTCCCTTGGGTTTTTTGTAGCGAGTTTGCCCCATGAAGATTTCCCTGATGGCACTGGCCGCCGCCGCTCTCGTCGCCGTGGCAGGTCCGGCCGCCGCCAATGACCGTTATCAGCAACGTCCGCCCGTCGTCGTCAGCCCCGATCTGACGGCACCCTGGGTGCTGCAGCTCGGCGGCCGTCCGCCCGCCGCCGCGCGCGCCTATGCCGCCCCCCGCGCCGCCGCAGCGACAGCACCGGCCCCGCGCCGTGCAGCCCCGCTGTTTGCCCCGCGCGCGGCCCGCCAGGTCGCCGTCAACGCGCCGCGTCCGGTGCGCAACCGGATCGATCCGCGCTTCCTGCCGCAGATCGTCGCCTATGATACGACGCAAAAGCCCGGCACGATCGTGATCGACACGAACAACCGCTTCCTCTACCTGGTGCTCGACGGCGGCAAGGCGCGCCGGTATGGCGTCGGCGTCGGCAAGCCGGGCTTTGCCTGGGCCGGCACCCACAAGATCACCGCCAAGCGCGAATGGCCCGGCTGGACGCCGCCGCAGGAAATGCTGGCGCGCGAGGCAGCCAAGGGTCACTACCTGCCCGCCCACATGGACGGCGGCCCGGAAAATCCTCTCGGCGCCCGCGCCATGTATCTCGGATCGACCATGTACCGCATCCACGGCACCAATGCGCCCTGGACGATCGGCTACGGCGTCTCCTCGGGCTGCATCCGCATGCGCAACGAGGACGTCACCGATCTCTACTCGCGGGTCGATGTCGGTACCTCCGTCATCGTCATGTGAGGAGATGAAGCCACAATCGCTCGAAAAGCGCATTGTGGCTTCAATTCCACTTTACTGATTGCTCATATGGGGTTGTGCCCCGGCCTCACTTCAGTAACGTCGCACGCGTCTAATCTGGAGAGGGTCAACATGATGAAAATCCTTCGCGCGGCAGTGATTCTGGCCGTCAGCGCTTCCGTCCTGTCGCCGATCTCGGCCCAGGCATTCACCAATGTCGCCGGTGCCGCGCCGGTCGAAAAGCAGAGCCAGGTGGTGCAGGTCGCGGTCCGCAAGAGCGTGCCCGACAAGTTCAAGCGCCGCATCGTGCGCCTGGTCACCGATGAGAAGCCGGGCACGATCATCATCGATACCGACCACAAGTTCCTCTACTATGTGCAAGGCAAGAACCGCGCCGTGCGCTACGGGGTCGGCGTCGGTCGCGACGGCTATGGCTGGTCCGGCGTGGTCAAGATCGGCCGCAAGGCGGAATGGCCGGAATGGCGTCCGCCGGCGGAAATGCGTGCCCGCGAGGCCCGCAAGGGGCACAATCTGCCGGTCGTGCAGAAGGGCGGTATCGACAACCCGCTCGGCGCGCGCGCCATGTATCTCTACCGTGGCGGCCGCGACACCATCTTCCGCATCCACGGCACCAACCAGCCCTGGACGATCGGCCTCAACATGTCGTCCGGCTGCATCCGCATGATGAACAAGGATGTCGAGGATCTCTACGAGCGCGCAGGCGTCGGCACCAAGGTGATCGTCATCGGTCCGGGCAACCGCCAGGGCGACGTGTCCTATGACGACCGTGGCATCGATCTTCTGGCAACGATCTTCGGCGGCTGATCGCCATTCCGACAGGTCCTCTGCGACGAACTCAGGCCCGGCCCTTCGGCCGGGCTTCTATTTAAATTCCTGATACAATCGCCGGCTAGGTTGCGTGAACTCACAGGATGGCGGGGCGGATTCGCCTGCGCCCGTTTTGCGGATCACCCGATGACATCGAATTCTTCCTCCACGCTTGCCGCGCTTCTCCTCAGCACCGTCAGCTTCCTCATGATCACCCCGCCCGCCGCCCGCGCCGAAATGGCGATATCCGCCTATGGCGGCGTGCAGTCGGCGCCGCACAGCCATGTCGATCTGTCGGACGGACCCGACTTCACCGCCGGATGGGAGGGCAAGTCCTTTGCAGCGCCGCCTTATTACGGCGTGCGCGCGACGTGGTGGATGGAAGATCTCGGCCATCCCAATCTCGGCCTGTCGCTCGACTACACCCATGACAAGGTCTATGCCGACGACGAGACGCTGTCCAAAAGCGGTTTCAGCCATTTCGAATTCACCGACGGGCTCAACCTGCTAACCCTCAACGCACTCTACCGGATGCCGATCGACGGCACGAAGTTCGTCCCCTATGTCGGCGCCGGCGCGGGCATCAACGTTCCGCATGTCGAGGTCGCGCGCGGATCGGGCACGACCTTCGAATACCAGTTCGGCGGTCCGACGGTGCAGGCGCAGGCCGGTGTCGCCTACCAGTTTACCGATCACCTGGCGGCCTTTGCCGAATACAAGGGCAATTATTCCTGGGTGGACGTCGATATCGACAATGGCGCGTCGCTGAAGACCAATATCATGACCAACGCGATCAATGTCGGCGTGACCTTCAGCTGGTAACAGACCGGCTCACGGCAGCCTGCAGTTGATCGGGCCATCGTCCGACAGCACCGTCTTGCGATCCATCGACGAGCGCGTCGGCGCGCTGGTGACGGTCATCTGGTAATGGCCGGCCTTGTCGGCCGCGGTCGCCGACACCTTGAGGGTCAGCGTGACGAAGGGATGGTCGGTCTTGCTTTGCGAGACCAGCAGCAATTCGAGCATGTCTCTGTCCAGCATGGATGTCTCGAGCATCTCCTGGGTCAGCCGGAAATTCTTGTGCATGCCTTCGACCGGTACGTCTTTCAGGGACACGACACCCCGGAAGCCATCGAGTTCGTAGGGCGCGGTATGCTTGACGCCGCTTTCGAGCGACAGCCTGAAAACATCTCCATCCAGCGCGCAATAGACATGGTCTGCCTGCGCCTGCGCCGAGACGGCGGTCAGCAAGGCAACGGTTGTCAGGGCCATCAACATGCGCATCGTATAGTCTCCATTGTCCCGCACGGGGACGAGTTCCGCCCCCGACGCTACGAGGGAAAGGTAAACAATAAGACCGCGTCGGACAATTAGATAACCATAATGGAGGCTGTGCGCATATACATCTCTGCGCGTCGGCACTTGCAGAAAAGCGGCTCACCGTCCGGCAAGCGCCGCCGGCTTTTGCCCGCCATAGGCCCAGTCCATCAGTTGCACGGTATGGACGATCGGCAGGGCCGTTCCGCTGGCGATCTGGGTGATGCAGCCGATATTGCCGGCCGCGATCAGATCCGGCTTGGTCGCCTCGATATTCTTCACCTTGCGCGCCTTCAATTGTGCCGAAATATCCGGCTGCATGATGTTGTAGGTGCCGGCGGAGCCACAGCAGAGATGGCCCTCCGGCGGGTCCTTGACCGCAAAGCCGGCATTGGCGAGCAACAGCTTTGGCAGGCTCGTCACCTTCTGGCCGTGCTGCAGCGAGCAGGCGGAATGATAGGCAACTGTCAGTCCCTTGCGCTCCTGGCGCGGCAGATCGAGGCTTGTCAGATATTCGGTGACGTCCTTTGCCAGAGCAGACACCCTGCCTGCCTTTTCCGCGTAATCGGGGTCGAGGCGCAGCATATGACCGTAATCCTTGATCGTCGTGCCGCAGCCGGATGTCGTGACGACCACCGCGTCGAGGCCACCGCGCTCGATTTCGCTGATCCAGACATCGACATTGCGCCGGGCGCTGGCGAGCGCCTGCTGCTCGCGGCCCATGTGATGGACCAACGCGCCGCAACAGCCTTCCCCTTGCGGCGTGACGACCTCGATGCCGAGGCGGGTCAGGAGCCGGACGGTCGCCGCGTTGATCTCCGGATCGAGCACCGACTGGGCGCAGCCGGAAAGCAGCGCCACACGACCGCGCCGTTGGCCCACGGCGGCATGGCGGGACGACCGATCCACCGGAGCAGCCGGAATGCTGTCAGGCGCCAGATCGAGCATGGCGCCGAACGGCCGCAACCCGGGCACGCCCTTCAGCAGACCGGAAAGCGGCCTTGCCAGTTTGGCCAGTTTCAGCGCCGCGCGAAACCGCTTCGGATAGGGCAGCACCATGGCCAGCACATTGCGCGTCAGCCGGTTCAACAGCGGGCGCCGATAGGTATTTTCGATATGCACCCGGGCATGATCGACCAGATGCATGTAGTCGACCCCGGACGGACAGGTGGTCGTGCAGGCAAGGCAGGAGAGACAGCGGTCGATATGGGTGACGATCTCTTCGTCCGCCGGCCTGCCGTTCTCCAGCATGTCCTTGATCAGGTAGATGCGCCCGCGCGGACTGTCGAGTTCGTTGCCGAGCGTCACATAGGTCGGACAGGTGGCGGTGCAGAAGCCGCAATGCACGCATTTGCGGAGAATGCCTTCGGCTTCGGCAAGATGCGGGTCGGCCAGTTGCTCGGTGGTGAAATTGGTCTGCAAGGACGTGCTCCTGCCCGCTAGCGGTCGATAAACCAGGTTTTCGGATTGCCGATCGGCTCGCCGGCACCGACCTTCTGCAGCCCGACGACGCAGCGCGCGATCAGCCATATGGCCGTCAGCAATCCGAGGATGACGCCGATCAGAACGAGAGTGAGGATACTGGCGATCACCGCATAGAGCAGGCCGATCCAGAATGTGCGGATGGCGAAGGTGTAGTGGCTCTCCATCCAGCCACCGGCCTTGCCACGATTGACATAGGCCATCACGATCGCGATGAGACTGGTGATACCGAACACGAAACTGAGGATGTAAAGCGCGTAGATAAGCTGCAGGTTGCGCTCGCCGGGCGCAAGCCAGCTGTCGGGATCGCGCGGAATCGGGGCTTGCCGATTTTCGCTCATGCCGCCTCTCCTCTTGCCATCCGGCCCGGATTGAATACTCCGGCCGGATCGAATTTTTCGCGCACGCGCTGGTTCAGGAGCGCCACGGCGGGTGCGAGCGGCTCGAAGGCGCTCGCCCTCTGCCGCGCCTCCATCGGCGCGCGCATCAAGGTCGCATGGCCACCGCCGACGCTCCGGACGTGGCGGCGCACGAGATCGGCGTCCGGATCGGCCTCCATCCGCATCCAGACGAGCCCGCCCTGCCAGTCGTAAAAGGCGTCTATGCCGGCTTCGAGCCGGAGATCGGCCACAAGCGCCTCCCCCATGCCGGGGGCAACGGAGACGCGCCAGAGGGGGCGGTCCGTGCCGTCGCCATAGGGTGCAACGTCGCGGATTTCGCGCCAGAGCACGGCGCTCTCATCGGCGTCCAGCCGGGTGACCGCACCGGCCCGCGCCATGGCTGCCGCCAGCTTTTCAAGGCGGATGACGACCGAGGCCTGCATGCCCTCCAGCCGCAGCACCGTTGCCGGACCGTCCGGCAGACGGCCGGCAAGGATCTTGTGATGCACGGTAACCGGCAGATGCGCGGCGGCGGACACCTCGACCGGCAGCGCCATGGCAGCCGCCATCGCGCGCGATGCCTGCGCGTCGTCGAGCCCCGACAACACCAGTGTCAACTGGTCGCGCGGACGCGGCAACACCTTGAAGGTCACCTCGCTCAGCAAACCCAGCGTGCCGTGCGAGCCGGCCATCAGCTTGACGAGATCGAGACCGGTGACATTCTTCATCACGCGCCCGCCGGCCTGCACGATCTCCCCCTGACCATTGATCAGGCGCAGCCCCAGCAGATGATCGCGGGCAGCTCCGACCAGCAGCCGTCGGGGACCGCAGGCGTTGACGGCGAAGACGCCGCCGATGGTCGGCTCGCCTGTCGTTGCCATGATGCCCCGATGGTCAATCGGCTCGAACGCCATCATCTGGCCGGCGGCGTCGAGCGCCTGCTCGATCTCGGCCAGCGGCGTTCCGGCCTTCACCGTCATCACCATTTCCGCGGGGTTGTAGGCGACAATGCCGGTGAGCCCGCCCGAGGACAGCTGCGCGTCGGCGCGAACCGGATTGCCGATCCCCCCGCGCGTGCCGCCGCCGACGATCTCGAGCGTGCGGCCGGAGGATGCGTGGTCCCGGATCAGCCCCGCGGCCTCGATTTCGCTTGCGGGGGTCAGCATGGCCATGTCCTCGGCGCGATCGCTCGCATCAGTGTTCCGCGGCTAACCCCCTCTACCCTGCCGGGCATCTCCCCCTCAACAGGGGAGATCGACTCGAGGCGGCCCCGTGCTTGATCGCGGACCGATCGGTTTAGGTGAAGCCGTTTCAAGGCGCTCGGAAGTGTGTGTTCGCGCCGATTGCGAGTCTCTACTAGGCCGCTGACCTCGCGCCCAGCCGATCTCCCCCCATGAGGGGGAGATGTCCGGCAGGACAGAGGGGGGTATCGCCGCGAACACCGACAACGCGACACATACCAGCCACCCATCGCGTAAACGTATCCGTCCCTTGCCAGCACGGACGGCAAACGTCGCTCCACATCTCTCATCCCCTGCCCTCCAGCGGAAACACCTTGTTCGGGTTGAGCAGCCAGCCGGGGTCGAAGGCGGCCCGGACCGCCATCTGCTGGGCGAGGTCGGCCTTGGAATACTGGTGGCGCATCAGGTCGCGTTTCTCGATGCCGACGCCGTGTTCGCCGGTCAGGCAGCCGCCGGCATCGACGCAGAGCCGCAGGATGTCCATGCCACAGGCTTCGGCTTTTGCCGCATCCTCGGGGTCGTTGATGTTGTAGAGGATCAGCGGATGCATGTTGCCGTCGCCGGCGTGAAAGACATTGGCGCAGCGAAGCCCGTAGCCCGCAACGATCTCGGCGGTGCGCTGCAGGACGTAGGATAGCTGGCTGAGCGGCACCGTGCCGTCCATGCAGATATAGTCGGCGATCCGGCCGGTGGCGCCGAAGGCGGATTTGCGGCCTTTCCAGATCAGCGCCGCCTCGCTCGCCGACTGGCACTCGCGCACGGTCTTCACCCCGTGGCGTCCGGCGATCTCGACGATGCTCGACAACATCGCCTCCATCTCCGCCTCGGAACCCTCGACCTCGACAATCAGCAGCGCCTCGACATCGAGCGGATAGCCGGCATGGGCGAATGCCTCGCAGATCTCGATCGCCGGCTTGTCCATGAATTCGATCGCGACGGGGATGATGCCGGCGCCGATCACGTCGGCGACGCAGGCGCCGGCGTCTTCCGAACTGTCGAAGCCGAACAGCACCGGGCGCGCGCCCTCCGGCTTGGCAATCAGCCGCACGGTCGCTTCGGTGACGATGCCGAGTTGCCCCTCCGAGCCACAGACAAGGCCGAGCAGATCCAGGCCTTCGGCATCCAGATGCTTGCCGCCGAGTTCGACCACCGTGCCGTCGATGAGCACCAGCTTGACGCCCAGCAGATTGTTGGTGGTAACGCCGTATTTCAGGCAATGGGCGCCGCCCGAATTCATCCCGATATTGCCGCCGATCGTGCAGGCGAGCTGCGAGCTCGGGTCGGGGGCATAAAAGAAGCCATCGGCCGAGACAGCGTCGGAGATCGACAGATTGGTGACGCCGGCCTGCACGGTCGCGGCACGGTTGGCATAGTCGATATCGAGGATACCGGTCATTGCCGACAGGCCGATGACGACGGCATCCTCCTGCGGGATCGCACCACCCGACAGCGAGGTCCCGGCGCCGCGCGGGACGACCGGAATGCCATAGCGGTGGCAGTATTTCAGAACGGCAGAGACCTGGGCCGTGGTCTCCGGGAGCGCCACCGCCAGCGGTCGGCGGCGATAGGCAATGAAGCCGTCCGTCTCGAAAGGCACCAGCCGGTGCGGCGCGTGCACCAGCCGCTCCGGCGGCAACAGGTCCTCGAGGTCGGCAATGATCTGCGCGCGCCGTCCCAGGATCGCCTGATCCGGCGGCAGAAATGCGATCGCATCGCTCATCAAAAGCCTCCCCTTTTGTGACCTCCGGCATACATCACCCGCTTGCCTTCGGCAATTGGTCTTTAAAAATTACCACTTCCAGTGGATCGGCGCAAATGCTAGTCACTTATGTCCGAAACGGAATAAATGGATCATGACCAATCTTGGCGATCTCGAAGTCTTTGCCCGGGTGATAGCGACCGGCAGCATGTCGACGGCGGCGCGATCGCTCGGCCTATCCCCGGCCGTGGTGTCGAAGCGGATCAAGCGGCTGGAAGACAGGCTCGGCACGCGGCTCCTGCAACGCACGACACGGCAGATCTCGCTGACCGAGGCGGGCCAGGGATACTACGACCGGGTGCTCTCCGTTCTGGCGGGACTGGAAGAGGCCGATGCCTTCGCCACCGGCCGGTCAACGGACGTGCGCGGCACGCTGAAGGTTTCCGCCGCAACCTCGTTCGGCCGTATCCATATCGCCCCGCACCTGAAGCCGTTCATGCAGGCGCATCCGGAACTGGCGGTTCACCTGGAACTCTCAGACGACTTCACCGACATCGTCGGCGATGGCTTTGATCTCGCGATCCGCATCGCGGAGCTCACCGATTCCAGCCTGGTTGCGCGGCGTCTGGCCTCCGTCAGGCGCATTCTCTGCGCCTCGCCCGATTATCTTGCCGCCCATGGCATGCCTGAGACGGTCGAGGATCTCGCCATGCATCGCTGCCTGCCGGCGCATAATTTCGAGACCTGGCGGCTGGAGGGACCGGACGGCCCGATCAGCCTCAGGCCGGAGGGCATGCTGATCACCAATTCGAGCGAGGTAATCCGCGAAGCCGTGATCTCGGGCCTCGGCATCGCCCTGCGCTCGACCTGGGATATCGGTCCGGAGCTGCAGACGGGCCGGCTGGTCCAGGTGCTGCCGGCCTATGAGAGCTCGCGCAATGTCGCGCTCTGGGCGGTCTATCCGAGCCGGCAATTCCTGCCGGCAAAGGTGCGACTGTTCATCGACTATCTCGCGGGACTGTATGGCCCGGTTCCCTATTGGGACGCGGGCAAAACCTGAGATCGGCGGCACCTGGGCGTAAGGTCCGGGCCCGCAGCGTCAATCCTTCGTCGCATCGTCCGACTTGGCACCCCGGGCGACCAGCAACAATTCCACCCGGCGCAACTCGCGGATCACCCGGTCGGCCTGCATCTGCGGCGCCAGGCTCAGCTTCAGCTGCAGCGCGAACAGCAACGAGATCGCCGCACTGATCCCCCATTTGAGCGCGGACAGCAGATCCGGATTGCCGTAGAAATGGAAAAGGCACCAGACACCGATCAGGAAGAAGATGATCTGTGCGATCATCACCACCCAGGTCACCCAGCCGAGCCGGCCGCGAAACTGGCTGAGGCCGAGCTCGAGATAGCCCAGTTCCCCCGTCTGGCCGAGCAGGTCCCGGTCGCGGCCCTCCAGCGCCTCACGGATCATGTCATCGATCTTGCTCATCGGTTTCTCCTTTCAGGAATGCCCGCAGCTTGTGCCGCGCGGTCGTCAGCCGGGACTTCACCGTGCCGGCGGGTATGTCGAGCGCCACGGCCACCTCGGCCACGCTCAGGTCTTCGAGATAGAATAGCGCCAGCGTGGCGCGGTGCGGTGCATCCAGCCTGTCGATCAGCGCGCGGATCGTCGCGGCATCGGCAGCTGGCGGCCCCTGCGACGTCGCGCTTTCAGGAGCCTCCGGTCGCAGCTGACTGGCAAGCCGCCTCTGCCGCTGGCGCCTCCGGATCACGTGCACGACGCGGCGACTGACGATCCGCAGGGCCCAGGGCATAAAGGCCCGATCATCGGCAAGGCGCGGCAATCCGTGCAGGATGTCGATCCAGGCAGACTGGACGACATCTTCGGCGGATTGCCGGTCATCGAGTAGGCGGCCGGCATGGGCCAGCAGCCGCGGTCCGCACATCTCGGCCAGGCGCTCCATCGCCTTGCGGTCGCCAAGCCGGGCGGCCGACACAAGATAGGCCTGAAATACGCGCTCCCTGTTGGTCACCGCAGTTTTCGCTCCACCGCCTTGGGTTTCGACCTAAGGTGGCTTTTTCAATCGAACCGGTTCAGATTTTTTTCAAATGATGTTTCGAGGCACGGAGACGCCGAATTGGGCAGCGCTCCGACGCGCCGTGCCGCTCCGGTACAAAGGCGACAACGCCGCGTGGCCAGCCGTGCAGGCCGGAATGTTGCACCGCGAGGTTCACCGTGCTCGCCATAGGGTCAGGAAAACACTGCACTTTTTCATGCTCGCAAAAGTAAGCGGACCCACCGGCGCCTTATGACTCCTCGAATTGGAATGCAATGCGCAATATTATTTTGCAGAAGCGGAACAAATGCGCCAATTTGGCGTTAGCGGGTTGCCTTCAGAGAATGCATTTCCTAACCTAGGATAGTTATGCACACCGATAAAGATTATCACGATATGCCGCGCATTGCCCTGGTTTCAACCCATGGTTATGTCGCAGCCCACCCTCCTTTGGGCGCAGCGGACACCGGCGGCCAGGTCGTCTATGTGCTGGAGCTTGCCAAAAAACTCGGACAACTCGGTCACTATGTCGACGTCTATACGCGACGCTTCGAGGACCAGCCGGCATTTGACGAAGTCGACGAGCGGGTCCGCGTCGTGCGCATCCCCTGCGGCGGCAAGGACTTCATCCCGAAGGAATATCTGCACCGCCATCTTGGCGAATGGTGCGAAAAGGCGCTCCGCTTCATCAAGCGCGAGGACCTGAACTATCAGTTCATCAACAGCCACTACTGGGATGCCGGCGTTGCCGGCCAGAGGCTGTCGGAGGCGCTCAACGTGCCGCACATCCACACCCCGCATTCGCTGGGTCTGTGGAAGAAGCGGCAGATGGAAACCGACTACCCGGAAAAGGCCGACAGGTTCGAGGAGGAGTTCAACTTCTCCGAACGCATCAAGCACGAGCTGATCGTCTATCGCAGCTGCCAGCTGGTGGTGGCGACGACGCCGATCCAGCTCGACATGCTGATGAATGACTACGGGCTTGCCCGCAATCAGGTGCACATGATTCCGCCCGGCTATGACGACAACCGCTTCTATCCGGTGTCGAGTGCATCACGCGAAATGGCGCGCCAGCATTTCGGCTTCGAGGGCAAGGTGGTGGTGGCGCTCGGCCGGCTTGCGACCAACAAGGGCTACGACCTGTTGATCGACGGCTTCTCGGTGATGGCGAGCCGCGTGCCCGACGCCTACCTGCATCTGGCGCTCGGCGGCGAGAACATGGACGAGAACGAGGCAAAGATCCTCAAGGAGCTCAAGGACAAGGTCGCCGAATACGGCATCGAGGATCGGGTCAAATTCTCCGGCTTCGTCTCCGACGAGGAACTGCCGGATTATTACCGCGCCGCCGACATGTTCGTGCTGTCCAGCCGCTACGAGCCCTTCGGCATGACCGCGATCGAGGCCATGGCCTCCGGCACGCCGACCGTCATCACCGTGCATGGCGGCCTGTTCCGTGCGGTCAGCTACGGCCGGCACGCCCTGTTTGCCGATCCCTTCGACAAGGAGGATCTCGGCATCACGATGATGAAGCCGTTCAAGCATGCACGGCTCTACGGCCGCCTGTCGCGCATGGGCGCCCACAAGGCCCGCTCGCTGTTCACCTGGACCGGGATCGCCCAGCAGCTGGTGGCGCTGGTCGAGGGTCGGCCGGTCAACCAGGCGCTCGACGAGAGCGATTGGGCCGAGCCCTGGAACGACGGCGACTGATCGGACATGTCGGCTCGCCTCTTCTCATCCGATATCGATGGCACGCTTGCCGGCGATCGGCACGCGAGTCAGCGCTTTGCCGAATTCTGGGACAGCCTCGATCCGGTCCAGCGCCCGCTTCTGGTCTACAATAGCGGACGCCTGGTGGATGACATCCTCGACTTCACCGCCGGGGAAGGCCTCCCGCCCGCCGATTTCGTCATCGGCGGCGTCGGCACCATGCTGATCTCCGACCGCCAGCCGCATCTGGCAGACGCTTATACGCAAACCCTGACGGATGGCTATGACGTCGAGCGGATCAATGCCCTGCTGGCGGGCATGCCCGGTCTTGCCCGTCAGCCGGATCGCTATCAGCATGCGCTGAAGTCCAGCTGGTATCTCCACGATGCCACCGAAGAGGATGTGAGCGCAGTGGAGCAGCGGTTGAAAGCCGAGGCGCTGGCGGTCAAGGTGGTCTATTCCAGCGGTCGCGATCTCGACGTCCTGCCGGCCAATGCCGACAAGGGACAGGCGCTGATCTGGCTTGCCGACAAGCTCGGCATCGGCCTTGGAGACGTGATCGTCGCCGGAGACACCGGCAATGACGCGGGCATGTTCCAGGTACCGGACGTCAGGGGCATCATACCCGCCAATGGCCTGGAGGAGTTGCGCCGACGCTTTCCGCAGGGTTCCCGCTTCTTCCATGCCAGCCAGGACACCGCGGACGGGATCACGGAAGGCCTTCTGCATTTTCGCACCGCCCTTTGAGGCTCGCCTTCCTGCATCCGGTGGCGTCGTGAATATGCCGGCTTCGGTGACAGCCGCCACCTGAAGCCTGCCCCATGAGCCGGCCGCCTTTCAAAGGCAAATAAACCGGCCATCAGGCGCGCAAGCTTCGGCAAAGCCTGATATATTAAGATTCGCTGGCATTCAGCATAAGCCACCCAGCATTGGCTGCTGCCCGGTTTTGCATCCTTGCGCAAATGGTCGTCTTTTTTGCGCATCCTGCGGCGGCTCGAAGCGTCTCATACGCGTATAGTGATATTCAGAGTGATTGAAATTGCCGCAGGACGGCGGCACTCTAACCGTTTTCAGGGAGATTCGTTCAAAATTGACCTTGGTCAGCCGCATCGCTCACGACATGCAATTGATGCTCAAGCGCCCTCCGCGCCAGCAATATGCAGCGCTATGCTATCGGCGCCGCAAGAAGCAGGCGGGGATCGAGGTGTTGCTGCTCACCAGCCGCGATACCGGCCGCTGGGTGATCCCCAAGGGCTGGCCGATGCGTGGCAAGAAATCCCATGCCGTGGCCGAGCGCGAAGCCTGGGAAGAGGCCGGCGTCAAGGGCAATGTGGAGCGGGAGCCCTACGGCTTTTACAGCTACCAGAAGAAGCTGCGCACCGGCCTGCATGTCACCTGCCGGGTGCAGACGCATCTGCTGGAAGTCCGGGAAATGGAAAAGAACTTTCCCGAACGCGCCAGCCGCCGCCTGGAATGGGTCAGCTGCCAGGAAGCCGCCGCGCGGGTGCAGGAACCCGAATTGAAGATCCTCTTCCTGCGGCTGCGTCAGGAGACCGAGATCGCCCGCCAGGAAAGCGTCAAATCCGCAGTCTCCTGAGGAGAAGCGGCTGTCACATAACTGTCATATTGAAACCGGCCGGATTTCCCTCTAGGACCCCGGGTTAAACCATCAGCGGCCTGCCATCGCGCCGGTCCGCCGTGTCATCAGTGTCACGACTACGCGCTACACGGGGAGCGTCCCGTCGCTCGCCGGAGAAATCGTCTGCCATGGGCAAGGCCAAACCACAGCTCTACAAGCCGACCCTGGACAAGGACCTCGACAAGTTCACCTATGTCGAGGAAGCGACCCAGTTCGTGTCGCGCGGCTATCTGCCGCTCTCCTTTGCCTTGATCTTCCTCGTGCTGTCGGCGCTGTTTGCCGGTCTTTACGTCTCCAACCAGCCTGGCGCGGTTCTGGTGATCGCAGCCGCCGCGATCGGCGGCTACATGGCGATGAACATCGGCGCCAACGACGTCACCAACAATGTCGGCCCGGCCGTCGGCTCGCGCGCCATGTCGATGGCAACGGCGCTGGTGATCGCTGCCGTGTTCGAGACGGCCGGTGCCCTGATCGCCGGCGGCGACGTGGTCTCGACCATATCCAAGGGGATCATCGATCCGGCGCGGGTCGCCAATGCGGACGTCTTTACCTATGCGATGATGGCAGCCCTGCTGTCCTCCGCGCTCTGGGTCAACCTGGCGACCTGGATCGGCGCGCCCGTCTCGACGACGCATGCCGTCGTCGGCGGGGTCATGGGCGCCGGTGCGGCCGCCGCCGGCATTACGGCGATCAACTGGAGCGCCATGATCGGCATCGCCGCCAGCTGGGTGATCTCGCCCCTGCTCGGCGGCATCATCGCCGCGCTCTTCCTCGCCTTCATCAAGGAATTCATCATCTACCGCGCCGACAAGCTGGCTGCCGCACAGCGCTGGGTGCCGATCCTGATTGCCATCATGTCCGGCACCTTTGCCGCCTATCTGGCGGTCAAGGGCCTCAAGCACCTGATCGCCCTGACGCTTGTCGAGGCGATCGGCGTCGGCATCGTCGTTGCCTTTCTCGGCTGGGCCGTCTCGGTGCCGCTGGTGCGCCGCCAGGCATCGGGACTGGAAAACCGCAACCAGTCACTGCGCAAGCTGTTCAAGCTGCCGCTGATCTTCTCGGCCGCCCTGCTCTCCTTCGCCCATGGCGCCAACGATGTCGCCAATGCAATCGGTCCGCTGTCGGCCATTGTGCATGCCGCCCAGGCGCACGAGATCGCCAGCGATGTCGCCATTCCGCTCTGGGTCATGGTGATTGGGGCTGCCGGCATTTCGCTCGGCCTGCTGCTGTTCGGCCCCCGGCTGATCAAGCTCGTCGGCGAGCAGATCACCAAGCTCAACCCGATGCGCGCCTTCTGCGTGGCGCTGTCGGCCGCGTTGACCGTGATTGTCGCCTCGGGTCTCGGCCTGCCGGTGAGCTCCACCCACATTGCCGTCGGTGCCGTCTTCGGCGTCGGCTTCTTCCGCGAATGGTACACCCGCAATTCCAAGCGCCGCATGGAATATATGCGCATGAAGGCCGACAGCTGGGAGATCGAGGACAAGAAGCCTGTCAATCCGGACGAGATGCGTCGGCGCTATCTCGTGCGCCGCTCGCATTTCATGACCATTGTCGCGGCCTGGATCATCACCGTGCCCGCGGCCGCGGCCATTGCGGCCGGGCTTTATTGGGTTATGTTCGCCGTCTTCACGTAAGGAGACCTCGATGCGCGCGAACTACCGGATGCAGCGGCTGCATGTCGCGGCAGGCTTGAGCGCCGGCGTCCCCGTCGATGCCACGCCCGAACAGTTCAATTATCTCGCCAATGTGCTGCGTTACGAAGAGGGCACCGAGGTGCTGCTGTTCAACGGTCGTGACGGGGAATGGAAAGCGTCGGTCACCTTCCCGTCGCGCAAGAAGATCCGTCTGGACGTTTCCGAACAGACCCGGCCGCAGCCGGCACCCCTCGATCTGCAATTCCTGTTTGCGCCGCTGAAGGTCGGCCGGATGGACTACCTGCTGCAGAAGGCGGTCGAGATGGGCGCAGGCGTGCTGCAGCCGGTGATGACGCAGCACGTGCAGGGCAAGATCACCAATCTCGACCGGTTGCAGGCCAATGCGCTGGAAGCCGCCGAGCAATGCGGCATCCTCGACATTCCCGACGTGAAACCGCCGGTGAAGCTGAAGGATCTTCTGGAAAGCTGGTCGCCGGAGCGGCACATCATCTATTGCGACGAGGACAGCGACACCCAGAATCCCGTGCCGAAGCTGTTGGCCATCGGCGAAAGCCGGCTGGCGGTACTGGTCGGGCCGGAGGGCGGATTTTCCGACGACGAGCGCAACATGCTGCGCGCCCTGCCCTACGTTACAGCCATCCCGCTTGGTCCGCGGATCCTGCGCGCCGACACGGCGGCGGTGGCAGCGCTGGCCGTCGTCCAGGCCACCATCGGCGACTGGCGCTGAGCGACAGCCGCCCGGAGGCGATCGCGACTTTTGGCGCGTTGACAGGCTGTTGAAAGAAATTCACTTGTGCCCCATGTCAATCCGGGCCAATCAACGAGCCCGACAGCTCCATAGCAATGCGCCGGCAGGCACTCGATCCAAGGTTTAGTTTTCATGGCCCGTGATACCACCGACGACACACCGATCCACGCGGTTGAAGAACTTGTCGCCTACCTGGCCGAGGGCTGCAAACCGGAAAGCGATTTCCGCATCGGCACCGAGCACGAGAAGTTCGCCTTCTTCAAGGATAGCCACGCGCCCGTCCCCTATCACGGCGATGCCTCGATCTCGGCCCTTCTGACCGGCATGCAGTCGCGGCTCGGCTGGGAGCCGATCATGGACGGCGACAACATCATCGGCCTTGCCGGCGGCAGTGGCGAAGGCGCGATCTCGATCGAGCCCGGCGGCCAGTTCGAACTCTCCGGTGCGCCGGTCGAGACCCTGCACGAGACCTGTCGCGAGTCGAACCAGCATCTGGCGATGCTGCGCGAAATCGCAGAACCGATGGGCATCCGTTTTCTCGGCATCGGCGGCAGCCCGAAATGGACCCTGACCGAAACGCCGCGCATGCCGAAATCCCGCTATGACATCATGACCCGCTACATGCCGAAGGTCGGCACCAAGGGCCTGGACATGATGTACCGCACCTGCACCATCCAGGTGAATCTCGACTTCTCCTCGGAAGCCGACATGCGCAAGAAGATGCGCGTGGGCATGAAGCTGCAGCCGATCGCGACGGCGCTCTTTGCCTCCTCGCCGTTTACCGAGGGCACGCTGAACGGGCTCAAGTCCTGGCGCGGCGACATCTGGGGCGACGTGGACAACAACCGTTCCGGCGTGCCGCCGTTTACGCTCACCGACGATTTCGGCTTTGCCGACTATGTCGAATGGGCGCTGGACGTGCCGATGTATTTCATCGTCCGCGACGGCCGCTACCGCGACTGTACCGCAATCACCTTCCGCCAGTTCATGGCCGGAGCGCTGAAGGGCGAGATCGCCGCCTGGGAACCGACCATGGGCGACTGGACCAATCACCTGTCGACACTCTTCCCCGACGTCAGGCTGAAGCGCTTTCTCGAAATGCGCGGTGCCGACGGCGGCCCTTGGCGGCGCATCTGCGCCCTGTCTTCGTTCTGGGTCGGCCTGCTCTACGACGGCGAAGCACTCGACGCGGCAGACCAGTATACCAAGGACTGGGGCTATGACGACGTGATCGGCCTGCGCAACACCGTGCCCGCCGGCGGCCTCGACGCGGCGCTTGGCAATCGCAGCGTCCACGCCATCGCCCGGGACCTTGTCGGCCTGTCGCGCGACGGCCTGAAGCGCCGCGGCCGGCTCAATGCCGAAGGTCAGGACGAAGGCGTCTTCCTCGCCTCTCTCGACGAGATCCTCGCCAAGCGCGGCACGCTTGCCGACGACCTTATCGGCTTGTTCAACGGCAGGTGGAACGGCTCGGTCGAACCGGTATTCGAAGAATACCAATACTAACCGTCGGAGATTCCAGAAGGTTTAGACCTCGCCGGCTTCCGGTTTGATAGAAAAGCCTGTTTGCACCGCGTCCTTTCCGGTTATAGTGCGCCGAAACCCATGTTTCAGCGTAAAGGAGAGGACCACCCATGCTGCCACTGTTCGATATGATGCTTCGCGCCCAGAACGGTAAGGCCATGGAGGCGATGGCGTCCCAGTTCAACCTTGCGCAGGAACAGGCGGCCCAGGCGATGGCCGCCCTGACGCCGGCATTTTCCTCGGGCCTGAAACGGTCGGCCAGCAATCCGTATGACTATACGAGCCTGTGGCAGACGCTGTCGTCGGGAAATTATGCCAAATATTTCGAGGACATGAACAAGGCCTTCACGCCGCAGGGCATGGCCGACGGCAATTCCGTGCTGGAACAGCTGTTCGGCTCGAAGGAGGTCTCCCGCGCCATCGCCGCCCAGGCGGCCCAGGTGACCGGCATCGGTCAGGAAATCTACAAGCAGATGATGCCGGTGATGGCCGGAACCCTGATGGGCGGCCTGTTCAAGCAGGCGACCGGCCAGATGAACATGGCGAACAACCCGTTTGCCAACGGCCCGATGGCCCAGATGACGCAGCAGTGGCTCGAGAACACCGGCTTTGCCCCGAAGAAGCCGGAACCGCAGGCGATGAATCCGTTCGACAATCCCTTCACCCAGGCCTTCCAGCAGATGATGGGCATGGGCACCAAGAAGGAAGCCGAGCCCGCTGCGAACCCGTTTGCCGGCAATCCCTTCTTCGACAACCCCTTCGTGAAGAGCCTCCAGGATATGATGGGGGGCACGGCCCCGACAGCCGAAGCCGATGCCAAGGACAAGAAAGCGCAGCCGAAGTCGAAGACAAAGCCTGCGGAGGATGCCGCGGCAATGAGCGCGCCGTTCACCGACATGATGAATTCGATGTTCGACAGCGGACTGGAAGTGCAGAAGAACTACCAGAAGGCCGTCGAGCAGATCATGGATGGCTACATGAACGACCGCACGCCGGCAGACAGCGCGACGGACGGGGACGATGCCCCGGCCGATCCGTCGGTCACACCGAAGGGCAATTAACCCCCTCCGTCCTTATCCAGTCCACGTAAAAGACCGCCGGCGCGTTTTGATCCGGCGGTCTTTTCATATCGATGACAGCGCTTGTCTGGCTCAGAACTCTTCCCAGTCCTTGTTCGTCTCGGCATTGGAAGCCGCAGCCTTTGCACCGCCCAGCCCGGCCGTCAGCCGGTTCATCAGGGAGCGGGCCGGTGAGGCTGCGGGCTTCTGCCCTTCGGTCGCAACCGCGAGGCGCGCGGCCGATGCCGGCCGGTCGCCCGATGCGTGGCCATGACCCTCGCTCGCCTCTACCGCGAAGTGACCGACCAGCTGCGACAGGCCGTCGGCATCGCCTGACAGCTGGCGCATTTCGGCATTGGTCTGCTGGGCCGCCTGCGCATTCTTGGCGGTTGCCTCCTCGATCCGGCCAACTGCGGCGTTGATCTCCTTCAGCCCCGACGATTGCTGGCGCGCGGCACCGGCAATCGAATGGATATGATCGTTGATCTCGACCACCTGACCGGCGATCGTCGACAGCGCCTGCCCGGTCTGCTGCACGAGGTCGACACCGCTTGCCACTTCCGCGCCGGATTTGGTGATCAGCTGCTTGATATCCTTGGCGGCGTTGGCGGAGCGCTGGGCGAGTTCGCGCACCTCCTGCGCGACAACCGCAAAGCCCTTGCCGGCCTCGCCGGCCCGCGCCGCCTCGACACCGGCATTAAGCGCCAGCAGGTTCGTCTGGAAGGCGATCTCGTCGATCACATTGATGATCTTGGAGATTTCGCTCGAGGCGTTCTTGATCCGCTCCATCGCGCTGACCGCATCGCCGACGATCTCGCCGGACTGGTCGGAATTGGTACGGGCATCTGCCGCGAGCCTGGAAGCCGTCTCGGCCCGTTCGGAGGAATGGCGGATGGCGTCCATGATCTGGCGGATCGCGGTCGATGTCTCCTCCAGTGCGGCGGCCTGCTCCTCGGTGCGGCGCGACAGGTCGTCGGTGAGCGTACCCACCTTGCGGCTCTTGCCGTTGATCTCGACGACATTGCCGCGCACGGAGGAAATGGTCTGCGACAGGCGTTCCAGCGAGGCATTGAAATCGAGCCGCAACCGGTCCAGCCCCGAGGCGAAGGGGCGTGTGATCGTTGCCGTCAGGTCGCCCTCGGCCAGCCGGTGCAGGGCCTTGCCCAGCACGTCGATCGCCTCGGCAAGTTCAGCCTGTTCGGCCGCCCGCTCGGTCTCGCGCAGCTGGCGCTCGCTCTCGCTGGAATGGCGCCGGGTCTCGGCCTCCTTTTCCAGCGACTGCTTGTCGAGTTCGGCCTGGCGGAAGATCGCCACCGAGCGGACCATGTCGCCGATCTCGTCCTGACGCTCCTGTCCCTTCGGCTCGATGCTGGTGTCGCCGCCGGCCAGTGCCTGCATGGCGCCGACCACGTCGGAAATCGGCTTGGTGATGCTGCGGGCGAAGATCACCGCGACGATGGCGCCGACGACGATCAGCAGCAGGCCGAAGCCGATCGACCAGAGGGCAGCGGAGAAGATCTCGCCCCCGATCTCGCTTTCGCCGATCAGGGCCACCACCGCCCATCGGTTGCCGGCAAATTCCAGCGGCACAGCGGCCGCATAGCTCATCATGCCGCGGTAGCCATCGAGAATGCCGGTGGTTTCCTGACCATCGAGCGCCTTTTTCACCACGGTGTCGGCGAGCTTCGAGGTCATCGAATCGTCTTCCGCTGTCAGCGTGCTGTCGTTGACCATCAGCCCGGTCGGACCAAGCAGAATGGTTTCGCCGGTCTGGCCAAGCCCCTTGCGGTTGGCATAGATGGCATTGAAACGGCTGTTCGACAGTCCGTAAGCCAGAACGCCGATCGAGCGGCCGTTCTGCAGCATCGGATAGGCGATGAAGGAGACCGCCTTGCCGCCGGCCGGCTCGTAAGGCTCGAAGTTCGACATCGCCGCCTCAGCGGACCCGGCGTCCTTGCCTTCCATCGCCTTGCGGAAGGCCTGTCCGAGACCGCTGTCCTTGTAGGGACCGGTCGTCAGATTGGTGGCGAAGTCGCGTTCCTTCATCGCGCTGTAGACGATCTCGCCGGTCGGGCTGATCAGGAAAAGGTCATAGTAATCCTGCGCCTGCAGATGCGAGAGCAGGATCTTGTGATACTGGCGATGGGCACGGTCGTAATTGTCCTTGCCCGGATTTTCCAGCTTGAACTTCTCGCCGGCCGGATTGGGATTGTCGTCGATATAGCGCGTCTGCAATTCGCCCGTCGGATCCTCGCCAAGCTTGCGCCAGGCGCCGTTGAAGCCGAAAAAGCCCTGCTGCGTGGTGAAGTTGGAGGCCAGCGCCTCCACGTCGAGCCGGACGCCCTGCAGATATTCGCGGGCCTCGTTGCGGCGCCCGTCAGCCGTCGCCTCCAGTTTCTGGTAGACCTGGTTCTTGAGCGTCTCGCTTTCCAGATAAAGATTGATGATCAAAGAGGCGCTCAGCGAAACAAGCGCGAACAAAGCCGCTGCCGCGGGCAGCTTCCTTGAGATCCGCATGGATGGTGCTCCGATGGAAAAAGGTCAGTGTCATGTTGACCAAAGTATTTTTTTGCAGTCCCCCCTCGGACCTGCATTCAGGCCGGAGCTTTGCACGCCGTGGTTTATAATCGGTTAGTATTTTAGGGCAGGTTCAGGCATGCAAAAAGCCCGACGCGATCCTTGAAGACGGCGTCGGGCAAAGTGCAGGGCTATGGCTTCACCCTGCGGGGATGGGACATGCAAAGATCAGAGGCTGGCGACACTGCGGTGACGGGCAAGCCGTGCAAGATCGACTGTCGGATCACCGATCAGTCCGGCCCTGGCGAATACGCTGTCGAGATCGGAGCGCGTCAGGCCGATATCGGCCAGCGCATGGTCGTCGAGATCGCAGAGGCGCTGGGCGGCACGGCGGTTGACGATCATCTGCCAGCGGCCTGCCACACGCGTCAGGACGGCCACGACCACATTGGTGCTCAGGGCAACCGGCTGGGCGGCGGTAGCTGGGCTGAACGCAACGGTAGACATGGCAATTCGTCCTTTCATGTCGACGACGGGATCATTTTGACGATCGGGAGCAAAGCCTCCTCTCCGAGGCTTTGCAGGCGGCGGACCTTGGGGAATCGATCGGGGATCGAACCTCGGAGAGGATCACTTGACGAGCAGCAAGATGGCGAAAGCCTATTGATCAGTCCAACGAATGTTTTTAATGGTAATCATCAAAGCTAATGATGTGGAACCAGGCAATGTCCGCACCCCTCGATATCGACCAGTTGCATACCTTCATCGCCATCATCGACAGCGGCAGCTTCACCAAGGCTGCCGGCCGGGTGTTCAAGACGCAATCGGCCGTTTCGATGCAGATGCGCCGGCTGGAGGAGCGGATCGGCAAGCAGCTGTTCATGAAGGACGGACGCGGCAACCGGCTGACGGCCGAGGGCGAGAAGCTGCTGAACTATGCCCGCCGGATCATCCGGCTGAACGACGAGGCGCTGGCCGCCTTCGACGACAGCCGCCTGGAAGGCACGCTCCGGATCGGCACGCCGGACGATTATGCCGACCGTTACATGCCGGAGATCATCGGCCGTTTCGCCAAAAGCCATCCGAATGTCGAGCTCTATATCGTTTGCGAACCCTCTGTCGACCTGGCGGAGAAGATGGCCCGCGGCGAACTGGACATCGCGCTCGTCACCCATAATCCGCGCGCGCGGACCTCGGATGTGGTGCGCACCGAGCCACTCTGCTGGGTGTTTTCGGCCAACCACCCGCTGCCGGACAATGCCCCGGTGCCGCTGGCCGTCGGTCGCCGCGACTGCAACTGGCGCCAGCTCGCCTGTTCGGCGCTTGATGCGGCCGGGCGCGAACACCAGATCCTGTTTACCAGCTGGTCGTCGACCGTCGTCGCCTCGGCGGTGCTGGCCGGCATGGCGGTCTCCGTGCTGCCGGAATCGGCCTTGCGCACCGGCATGCGGGTGCTGACGAATGCCGACGGCTTCCCCTCGCTGCCACCGGTGCAGATCGGCATCATGAAGCGCCCCGGGTTTTCCGCGACGCTCACCAATGCGATCACCGATCACATCGCGGCCTGTCTCGACAATATCACGCCGGTGTCGAACGATCTGGACAGCGACGGCGACCTGAAGCTGATGCCCCGCCAGATCGGACGGGCGCGGTCGGCGCAGATCCTGCCGAGCTGGTAGGGTTGTCCGGCGCGCCGGCGGCTCCGCCGGCTGCCGGCATCCCGCCCGGGAAGGCCCCGTCTTAGGGCGTGAACATGCCCTTGCGGACCATGACCTTCCACTCCTCGAGCAGCCGGACTGCCACCTCGTCGGTTTCCTGCATCGCGCGGCGCGCCAGCGCGCCCGAGAGCTCGACATAGATCTGGCTGCGGGCCTTCAGGTCAATATCCGTGCCGGCGGGCATGAGGCGCTTGAAATGGCGCACGAGAATGTCGGCCAGCCGTTCGGCGTGATTGATGTTCAGCCGCTGCAGGTCACGGTCGGATTTGGCGGCCTGCCAGACCGGCAGATAGACAGGATCGTTGCGAAAGACATCGTAGAACTGGCAGACGGCAGCAACCAGCAGCGCCTCGGCCTCTTCGAGCGTCTGCACGGCGCCGAACACGCGCTCGGCTCCGGTCTCGACACGTTCGGTATGGCGATCATGCAGCGCCTTCAACACCGCCGCGCGCGAGGGAAAGAACTGGTAGAGAGACCCGATCGGCACGCCCGCGGCATGCGCGAGCTCCGTCATCTTCAGCCCCTCGACCCCCTCCTTCCAGACGATATCGGTGGCCGCCGCGAGGATGGCGTCGAGCCGCTGCATGCTGCGCTCCTGCTGCGGCTGCTTGCGCTGAAGCAGTCTGTCGTTCCGTGGGTCTCCCATTTCGATATCCTCGACAACAACAGAAAAAAGCCGCGAATGACGCCCGTCCTCTCCGACAGACGACAGGCCGTACCCGGCGAAGCGGCCAGACATTATCCCTGCGCCCGAGACGAAACAAGCAGGCGCGCGCAAGGCCGCGTCGATGTCGCGACGAGCGTTGCATTTGTCCCTCTCGCGGCCGCAATCCCGGCCGTCTGCCGCCGGTACGCGAAAGGGCGCCCGTTGCCGGGCGCCCTACGATCAGTTCACGGTGTGCACAGCCGCGTCCCGATTACTCGGCGGCCTGCGGCGTGTTTTCATCGACCGGGATGCCGTTCGGGTCATAGCCCTCGCCGGCATCGGCCAATGCCTTGCGCACGCCTGCACCATAGTCCGGATGGACGAGGTCGAAGTGGCGGCACTGGCGCTCCTTGATGTAGTCGGGAACACCCGCCATGGCGCCGGCGATATTGGCGCAGAGGCGCTGGCGCTCGCCATCATCCATCACCTCGGCAAACAGGGCCCGGACCTGGCTGTAGTCGTCATGGCCGGTGCGATGATCATAACGATCGGCATTGCCGGACACCTTCAGCGGCGGCTCCTTGGCCGACGGCTGCTCGACCGCGCCGTTGAACGAGTTCGGCTCGTAATAGGCGTTGACGTCGCCGGAGATCGAGCCGCCATAGACGTTCATCTCGCCATCGCGGTTGTAGTGATGGACGGGACATTTTGGGCGATTGACCGGGATCTGCTCGTAGTGGGTGCCGAGCCGGTGACGGTGAGCATCCGCATAGGAGAAGATGCGCGCCTGCAGCATCTTGTCCGGCGACCAGGAAATGCCCGGTACGATATTGGAGGGCGAAAAGGCGGCGTTCTCGATCTCGGAGAAATAATTGTCCGGATTGCGGTTCAGCTCGAAATGACCGACATCGATCGGCGGATAGTCGGCATGCGGCCAGACCTTGGTCAGGTCGAACGGGTTGAACGAGCAGGTCTCGGCCTCGAGTTCCGGCATCACCTGGATCTGCATCTTCCAGCGCGGGAAGCGGCCCTCTTCGATGGTGTTGTAGAGTGCCTCCTGGTAGCCCTCGCGGGTTTTGCCGACAATCTGCTCGGCCTCGGCATTGGAATAATGCTTGTGGCCCTGCTCGGTCTTGAAGTGGAACTTGACCCAGAAGCGCTCACCGGCATCGTTCCACAGCGAATAGGTGTGCGAGCCGTAGCCGTTCATGTGCATCGGATCGACCGGCAGGCCGCGGTCCGACATCAGGATGGTGACCTGGTGCAGGCTTTCCGGCGACAGCGACCAGAAGTCCCACATGGCGGTCGGCGAGCGCATATTGGTGCGCGGATGACGTTTCTGCGTGTGAATGAAGTCCGGGAACTTGTAGGCGTCGCGGACGAAGAACACCGGCGTGTTGTTGCCGACGAGGTCCCAGTTGCCTTCCTCGGTGTAGAATTTCAGCGCGAAACCGCGCACGTCGCGCTCATGGTCGGCGGCACCCTGCTCGCCGGCCACTGTCGAGAAGCGGGCCAGCATGGGGACTTCGGCGCCCGGCTGCAGCGCCTTGGCCTTGGTGTATCTGGAAATGTCGCCGGTGATCTTCAGCGTGCCATGCGCACCCCAGCCCTTGGCGTGCACGGTGCGTTCCGGAATACGCTCGCGGTTCTGGTGGGCGAGCTTTTCGATCAGCTGGTAATCCTGCAGCAGCAGCGGGCCGCGTTCGCCGGCCGACACCGAATTCTGATTATCGGGGATCGGCGACCCGGCGGTCGTCGTCAATGTGGGGCGATCGGTCATGATTTCCTCCGTTTGGTGTTTCGTGGGACCATGTAGGGTCCTGCAGCGGAAAATCTCGCACTTGCCAACGATAATCTCCAATCGTATTTATGAAAAACTACGATCGGAAAATCCTATCATGATTACCATCCGTCAAATGCGCTATTTCGATGCGCTGGCGACCACCCTGCATTTCGGCCGCGCCGCCAAGCTGGCCCATGTCAGCCAACCGGCGCTTTCGGCGCAGATCCAGGAAATGGAGAGCCATCTGGGCGTGACGCTGGTCGAGCGGTCCCGCGGCAACACGCTCTTGACCGACAAGGGCCGGGAAATCCTGGCGCATGTCCGGCGCATCCTCACAGACGTCGACAAGCTGGAGGAAGCGGCCCGGCAGCCGAGCGGTCAGCTGGAGGGCCTGCTGCGGCTCGGCATTATCCCCACCGTCGCGCCCTATCTGGTGCCCAAGGCCGTGCCGCACCTCAGATCCGCCTTTCCGCTGATCGAGCTGGAACTGAAGGAGGCCGTCACCGACCGGCTGATCGCCGACCTGCAGGAGGGACATCTCGACGCCGCGATCGTCGCCCTGCCGCTCGACCACGACGCCCTGACCGAAAGACCGCTTTTCACCGACCGCTTCTTCATGGCGATCGCCGACAACGACAATCTCGTGCTGATGTCGCCGATGACCGAGACGTCGGTCGACACGGACCGGCTGCTGCTGCTGGAGGAAGGCCATTGCCTGCGCGATCAGGCGCTCGCGGTCTGCAAGACGGCGGGCCGGCGCAGCCTCGTCAATGTGGGGGCGACCTCGATGTCGACGCTGTTGCAGATGGTCTCGCATGATATGGGCATGACCCTGATCCCGGAAATGGCAATCGAGACCGAGACGGCGCGCAATGCGCTCAGGATCGTGCCGTTTGCCGATCCGCAGCCTTCGCGGCAGATCGGGCTTGCCTGGCGCCGCTCGTCGCGACGCCTGGCCGAGATGAATGCACTGGCCGACGCGCTCGCCGCCAGTGCCGTTTCGCTGCAGAGAGCGGACTGATCAGTTCTTCGGCGTCCAGCCGTCGAGCGCGTCGATCTTCTTCTTGCGGCGCTCGTCCGCCGACAGCTTGTAATCCGAGAGGAAGGGCGCGCTTTCGAACGAGCCATATTCCGGATTGGGCAGCACCAGCCAGTCCTTGCCCCAGTGGCTCTGGGCCTTTTCGAACACCGCCTGCCGTTCTTCCAGCGTGCCCTTGTAGTCGTCGGTGAAGTCGGAGAAATTGTCGCCGAGCATCAGCAGCACGCGGTAATCCTTGGCCACCAGCTGGTCGCGACTGCCCTTGGGCGAGCCCCATTCTTCCTTTTCACCCTTGGTCAGCAGCGTATCGACATTGCCGCCCATCGGGAAGCCGAGCTTTTCCATGTTGGTGGCTGTCGCCGACTCTTCTTCCTTGGTACGGTTGGTGATGTAGAAAACCTTCACGCCCTTGGATGCCGCATATTGGGTGAATTCGACAGCACCCGGCATCGCCGTGGTCTGTTCGGAGTTCACATAGGCCGTCCATTCCTTGGGGCTGAAATCGGTGCCGTCCTTGACCAGATGCGCTTCGTAGAGATTGTTGTCGAGAATGGTCTCGTCGCAGTCGAGGATGATCGCGGTCGGCATGTCGGAGACCTTGGCCGCATCCTGCATCTCGGGCAGCGCCGTCCAGCTCTTGTCGGCCAGAGCCTCGTCGAGGCGTATCCTGGCAAGCGCGAAGGTGCCGAGGACATTGCCCTTGTACTCGACCGATTTCTGCATCCACAGGGTCGCATTCAACAGGTCGTTCTGCGGCACGCTCTCGTCGGCGAAGGCCGGAGCGGATACGGCAAAGGCAAGCGCCACGCCGGCCGACAGGGCCAGACGCTTCATCTTCAAAGGGGCCAGGCTCATGCTTGTTCTCCACGGATGTTGTCGTTGATCGGCATGCGCGGGACACGATCGGCAACGGCGGTCACGGGGCCGCGCATCCAGACAATCTAGAGGGAATGGCCTGTTGGAGAAGCTTTTATTTCGCGACCGCACAATTTCGCGCGGCCGAAGGCCGGTCGGTGTGGCAAAGGACCTGGCCTGGGCAGATGCTTTGCTTACATCCTCTCGGAAAACGCGGCATCCTCGGTCACCCTGGCATGCTTGCCGGCAAGGTCGAAGATCTGGATGCCCTTTTTCGGCCGTTTGCGGGTTTTCCAGGCCTTGTGTTCGAGGGTCGTCATCACGTCGTCATAGCCGGCGCGCCAGTGATCCTCGATGGTGGCACGGGAGAATTCCGCATCCATGCCGTGGAACAGGTTCGCCGCCTTGCGATGGATCAGGTGGACGATGGTGACATCATATTCCACGCCCGCCGAGGCGAGAATCCTGGCATCCTCGTCGTCGCGCATCTCCGGCGGCAACTTCTCCAGCAGCCGCTTGGCCGCGCGCCGCAGGATCTGCTTGCGGGCGAATTCGTCGGTGTTCATGCGTGTGCGACTGGAGAAGCGGATCTCCTTGGTGCGCGCCTCGACCTCGAACTGGTCGCGTGGAATCTGGCCCCTGGCCGAAAACAGATCGACCTGGAAGATGCAGAGATCCTGATCCGATCCGCTCTTGTTGAGCACGTATTGCAGCGGCGTATTGGACACCAGGCCCCCGTCCCAATAGTGGGCACCGTCGATCTCGATCGGGGCAAATCCCGGCGGCAGCGCGCCGGACGCCGCTACATGGCGGGCATTGAGACATTCCTTGCGGTTGTCGAAATAGGCGAAGTTGCCGCTCGTCACATTGACGGCGCCGAGGCTGAGGCGAATGTCCGACTGCTGCAGGAAGTCGAAATCGACGAGCGTTTCCAGCGTGTCGATCAACGGTTGGGTATCGTAAAAGCTGATCAGGCTCTCCGGATTGAGGAGCAACTGATAGGGCGTGTAGAGCCTCGGCGAAAAGAAGCCCGGAACCCCTGTCATCGCCGAGGTCATCGCCGAGACCTCGTTGAACAGCCGGCGAAACGCCGGATCCTCGGGCGCCCAGCCGGCATCGAAGCCGGAGGATGCGCGGTCCCAGAAGCGGCGCAGATGTTCCACGCGCCTTTCCCTCGGCGTGCCGGCGATGATTGCCGAATTGATCGCTCCGATCGAGATGCCGGCGAGCCAGTCGGGTTCGATTCCAGTCTTGTGCAAGGCCTCGTAGGCACCCGCCTGGTAAGCGCCGAGCGCACCGCCACCTTGGAAAACGATGACATTGGTCGTTAGGCGTTCGGACATGGCGCAGTCGCTCCGCTGATTACTTCGCAACCGCGAAGGTAATGCGTGCAATGCGACATATCAAAGGATGGCGGCAAAAAAGGCGGCGATCTCTCTCCACCGCCGCCCTTTGGGCTCAAGGTCAGGCAGCAAGGTCCAGAACGATGCGGCCGTCGATCTTGCCTTGCTTCATCCGGTCGAAGATCGCGTTGATGTTTTCGAGCTTGTCCCAGGAGAAGTGGGACTTCACCTTGCCCTCTCCGGCAAACACCAGCGATTCCTCGAGATCCTGCCGGGTGCCGACGATCGAGCCGCGCACGGTGATGCGCTTCAGCACGGTGTCGAACACCGGCAGCGAGATGAAGCCCGGCGGCAGACCGACCAGCGACATCGTGCCCTTGGCCCGCAGGAAGCCATAGGCCTGCTCCATGGCCTTTGGCGATACCGCGGTTACCAGCGCACCATGCGTGCCGCCGGTTGCCGTCTGCACCTGCTCCACCGCATCCGCGGCGGTGCCGTTCACGGTGACATCGGCACCGAGTTCGCGGGCCAGGGCCAGCTTGTCCTCGAAGATATCGGCGGCGACCACGTGCATGCCCATCGCCTTGGCATATTGCACGGCCATGTGACCGAGCCCGCCGATCCCGGAGATCACCACCCATTCGCCGGGCTTCACCTCGGTTTCCTTCAGGCCCTTGTAGACGGTCACCCCGGCACAAAGCACCGGCGCGGCCGGACCGAATTCCAGATTGTCCGGCAGGCGTCCGACGAAGTCGGGATCGGCCAGACCATATTGGGCAAAGGTGCCATTGACCGAATAGCCGGTGTTCTGCTGGCTACCGCAAAGCGTCTCCCAGCCGGTGCGGCACGGCGTGCAGCAGCCGCAGGCGGTATGCAGCCAGGGCACGCCGACCCGGTCGCCTTCCTTGATCCGGCTGACCCCTGCCCCGAGTTTGGCCACATAGCCGACACCTTCATGGCCGGGCACGAAGGGCGGGCTCGGCTTGACCGGCCAGTCTCCATTGGCGGCATGCAGATCGGTGTGGCAGACGCCGGTCGCCTCGTATTTCACCAGGATCTGCCCGGGCCCCGGCTGCGGGATCGGCAGTTCCTCGATCGTCAGGGGTTCGCCGAATGCGCGAACGACGGCGGCTTTCATGGTGTCGGCCATGGCTCTTCTCCTTGTCGGCGCCGTAGGTTACGGCGATCCATTCCGGCCCTTCGAGCGGGATGCTCCCGGTGCCTTTTCGAAGGGAAGAATAGGCCTTTGCCGCAGCGAAGGTTTGACCCCGGTCAAGCGAAGGAGAGATCGGGGAGAAATCCGGACCGGCATGGCGGGCGGCAAGGCGCCGCCCGGAGCCTGCCGTCAGGCGAGGTTCTTTTTCAGGAATGCCACGGTCCGCGACCAGGCAAGATCGGCCGCCGCCTTGTCGTAGCGGGCCGCCGAGGTGTCGTTGTTGAAGGCATGGTTGACGCCGTCATAGACATAGATCTCGAAGCTTTTGCCATTCGCCTCGAGCGCTGTGCGGTAGGCATCGATGCCGGCATTGATGCGCTCGTCGAGCCCGCCATAGTGGAGCATCAACGGTGCCTTGATCTTCGGCACATCCTCGGCCGGTGGCTGGGCGCCATAATAGGCGACCGCAGCACCCAGATCCGGCGAGGCGACGGCCAGCCGGTTGACCATGCCGCCACCCCAGCAAAAGCCGATTGCGCCGACCTTGCCATTGACCTTGTCATGGCCGGCAAGGAAGGTCTCGGTGGCCACCGCATTGTCGACGGTCGCGCCCATGTCGAGCGAGGAGAACATGTTGCGCGCCGCATCCTCGTCGGTCGGTGTTCCGCCCTGCGGCGACAGGAAATCCGGCGCCAGGGCGGCGAATCCCTCCAGCGCCATGCGCCGGGCGATATCCTTGATATGCGGGTTGAGACCGCGGTTCTCATGGATGACGACGACGCCGGGCAGCGGCCCGGTCGCCTCCTTCGGCAAGGCGAGATAGCCCTTCATCTCGGATCCCGCACCGGGATAGGTGATGTCCTGAATGTCGAGCCGGGCATCGCCTTCTTCGACAACAGCCGCCCTGGCCGAACTCGCCGCCAGCATGGGGGCGATCGCGGCCGCGGCAGCGCCGGAACCGGCAAGCATGGTCAGCCGCTCCATGAAACGGCGGCGATCAAGGGTCAGATGGGTATATTCGTCATAGGCGTCGATCATCGCCTGACTGATCTTCGGCTCGGCAGTCTTTGGCTCCGTCATGGCTTTCCCTCCCGAATTGAAACGTATCCGGGGAAACAATACGGAGCAAAGGCGACGGGCCAAAGACACAAGCGCGTGACCTTGACGGGCGGACCTGCGCCCTCAGCTCGTCGCCATCCAGACGGCGAGCCATATCCACATGGCGCCGAGCACCAGATAGCCCGAGATGAACATGTAGAAACGGAAGCGGATGCGGTTGGTCGTCACATGCACGGCCGCATGCGCATAGCGGGTGGCGACGAAGAGCCAGGCCAGCAGCACCGCGGCCAGATTGTCGGCCTCGGCGATGTAGAGCAGGATGCAGCAGACATAGAAGAGCACAGGCAGTTCGAACTGGTTGCCTATGGCGTTGAGCACGCCCTGGCTCTCCGGCGGCTCGCCCATGCTCCAGCGGACATTGTCGGCATTGATCCGCCGCTCGCGAAACAGCCGGCCGCGGCGGATGCGCAACAGCCCGTAAAGGCCATAGACGAGCAAAACATGGGCCAGGATCGGCCAGAAGATCTGAAACCCGGTCATGCGTCGCTCCGCCTCCTTGGGCATTGTCTAAAGGTCGAAACCGGCGGCAGCCTTAGGGATGCCGCCGGACAGGCATGCGGTCCGGTCAGGCGCCGGGGTAGTTCGGGCTTTCGCGGGTGATGGTCACGCCGTGCGGATGGCTTTCGCGCAGGCCCGCGCCGGAAATGCGCACGAAGGTCGCCTTTTCCTGGAAGTCTTGGATGTCCTTGCCGCCGACATAGCCCATGGCCGCCTTCAGGCCGCCGGCCAGCTGGTGCAGGACCGCCGACACCGGGCCCTTGTAGGGAACCTGGCCTTCGATGCCTTCGGGCACCAGCTTCAGCGTGTCGCGCACTTCCGCCTGGAAATAGCGGTCCGCCGAGCCGCGGGCCATGGCGCCGACAGATCCCATGCCGCGATAGGCCTTGAACGAGCGACCCTGGTAAAGATAGACCTCGCCCGGGCTTTCGTCGGTGCCGGCCAGCAGCGAGCCGACCATGACGGCCGAGGCACCGGCAGCGATCGCCTTTGCCATGTCACCGGAAAACTTGATGCCGCCATCGGCGATCACCGGAATACCGTGCTTGGATCCCTCTTCCGCCGCGGCCATGACGGCGGCCAGCTGCGGCACGCCGACGCCGGCGACCACGCGGGTCGTGCAGATCGACCCGGGGCCGATACCGACCTTGATGCAGTCGGCGCCCGCATCGATCAGGGCGCGTGTGCCTTCCGCGGTCGCCACATTGCCGGCGATGATGCGTACGGCGTTCGACATCCGCTTGGTGGCGGCCACCGCATCCAGCACCTTCTGCGAATGACCATGCGCCGTGTCGACGACGATGACGTCGACGCCGGCATCGATCAACCGCTCGGCGCGTTCGACGCCATCCGAACCGGTGGAGATGGCGGCCGCCACGCGCAGGCGCCCATGGGCATCCTTGGCGGCATTCGGGTTCAGCTGGCTCTTTTCGATGTCCTTGACCGTGATCAGGCCGATGCAGCGACCGTCGGCATCGACCACCAGCAGCTTTTCGATGCGGTGGGAGTGCAGCAGCCGCTTGGCTTCCTGCTGATCGACGCTCTCGTTGACCGTGATCAGGTTGTCCTTGGTCATCAGCTCGTGAATTTTCTGGCTGTGATCGGAGGCAAAGCGCACGTCGCGATTGGTCAGGATACCGACGAGACGACCGGGGCGACCGCCGTTTTCGACGACCGGAATGCCGGAAATGCCATGCGCCTTCATCAGCGCCAGGGCTTCGGCCAGGGTCTCTTCGGGTCCGATGGTCACCGGATTGACGACCATGCCGCTTTCGAACTTCTTGACCTGGCGCACTTCCTCGGCCTGTTCGATCGGCGTCAGATTGCGGTGGATAACCCCCATGCCGCCCGACTGGGCCATGGCGATGGCCAGCCGGCTCTCGGTGACGGTGTCCATGGCCGACGAAATGATCGGGAGCGAAAGGTCGATGTCCTTGGCAATCCGCGTCGCGATATTGGTCTGTCCCGGCATGACCTCCGAATGCCCCGGCTGGAGGAGGACATCATCAAAGGTCAGCGCTTCCGCGCCAGTTGCCGTCGTTACGATGCGTGCCATTGCCAATTCCTTCGTGTGGAAATGCGGGGATCGCTGCCGGACAGAATGAACGACCGGTTGTCCCTGCATGATGCGTGGAAGTTGGCGAGGGCTCGTAACACGTTCATGACAGGAAGGGAATAGCCAACAGCTATGCGGCCAGCGCCTAGCCGCTGCGCACTCAAAGGGGTTCCTCGCGCCCGCAAATTGCCTTAGGTCCGACAATTTTCCGCCGAGCCTATACGATTTGTTCGTATATGCAGATCAAATTAGAAAATACTAAAAAATGAAAGCGCTCCGGCGGGCGTGTCGAACAGGAAGGAAAATACCATGAGTGCACATGCTATCCCGTCTCTCCGTGAGACCCAATTGGCCGCGCAGCAGGACATGCTTGCCAAGGTTCAGGACCGTCGCAACCACATGGTTGCCGAATGGGCCGCGAAGGCCATGGGCAAGAGCAATGCGGACGTCTACTCCCACGTGCTGAATGCTGCCAACGGCAATGACGAGAAGGAAATCGCCAAGCAGCTGCGCAGCGAACTGGCCCAGGCCGGCGTCGCCCTGACGATCAACGAGATCCGCGCCTGTCTCGAAGAAATGCTCGACCAGGCCGCGCTGGAAGTCAGCCACTGATCGCTGCGGCGACATCGCAATCTCGATAAAGACAAGACGGGCGGCCTATCGAGCCGCCCGCTGTCATGTCCGGGCCTGAGTTCCTCAGACCTCGAACTGGTAGGTGACCGGCACGAAACGGTAGCCGGTGTCGAGCTTTTCCGCATAACCAAGCGCCGGATAGGGCATGTGGTAGCCGAGAAAGGCCAGCCTGTCGGTGGCGATCATGTCGAACACGCGCTTGCGGGTCTCGGCCGCCACCTTCTTGTCCATGTCGAAACGGACTTCCCAATCGGGACGCTGCAGCGACAGTACGAAATGATTGGCGGTATCGGCCGTCAGGATCAGCGTCTTGCCGCCCGATTCGACCTTGTAGATCATGTGGCCGGGCGTATGGCCGAAAGCGGCCATGGCCGAGATGCCGGAGACCACTTCGGCGCCGTCGACGATGAAGGTCATCTGGTCGGACAAGGGCTTTACCTTCTCCATCACCGCCTTGTGATTGGCTTCCGCCGGCGTGCCGACACGGGCGTCGTCCGTCCAGAAATCATATTCCGTCTGGCCCGTGATGTAGCGGGCATTCGGAAAGGCCGGCTCGCCCTTCTCCATCAGGCCGCCGATATGGTCGCCATGCATATGGGTGATGACGACGGCGGTGACCTGCTCGCGGGTATAGCCGGCGGCCGTCATGCCCTCGATCAGCCGCCCTCCCCCATTGGCCCGCGCCCCTTCGCCAAGACCCGTATCGAACAGGATGACGTCGGAACCGGTATTGATCAGCACCGGCGAGAAGGTGTTGACGAACTTGTCGGTCGGCAGGAAATTCTTCTCCAGCAGCGCGGCGACCTCTTCCTTCGGCTGGTCGGTACCGAAGGTGCCGCCGGGATCATCGGACGCGCTCGCCCCGTCTCGCACGACCACCATGTCGAAATCGCCGATCTTGTAGACCGAGGTCGGCGGCGGCATGGCGTGATCGATACTGGCCGACTGCGATGCGTCCTGCGCCGTGGCCGCCCGCGTCATCAACATCGGTGCGGCAAGCGTTGCAGCACCCCCGGCTGCGAGCAGTTTGCGTCTGTCGAGCATTACCATTTTGACCCTCCTTTTGTCCCCCGGCAGTGATTTTCAGGGGCTGCCGGTCCACTGGCACATATAACCGGCAGGTCTAAGGCGGGAAGCGCAATCACCAAGACGTGATGGCCGCAGCTGCCTTCCGATGAAGACCGCGTCCCGGCATGCGAATTCAATGATTGGCAGTCGTCGAAGAGAGGGCTAGAAGGGGGAGCATCTTCCGGACGTCTTATCACCTCATGAACCGCATCGTTCCCCTCATCCTCGCCGTCGCCCTGTTCATGGAAAACATGGATTCGACGGTCATATCGACCGCCCTTCCGGCCATTGCCCGGGATCTGGATGTGGGACCGATCACGCTGAAGCTGGCGCTGACCTCGTATATGGTAGCGCTAGCAATCTTCATTCCGATCAGCGGCTGGATGGCCGACAAGTTCGGCGCCAAGCGGATCTTCCGCTTCGCCATCTTCGTCTTCCTGATCGGCTCGATCGCCTGCGCCTTTTCGGGCTCGCTGCTGTCCTTCGTCGGCTCGCGCTTCCTGCAGGGCATGGGCGGCGCGATGATGACACCGGTCGCGCGCCTCGTGCTGCTGCGCACCACCTCGCGCTCCGACCTCGTCTCGGCGATGGCGCTGTTGACCATTCCAGGTCTTGTCGGCCCGCTGACGGGCCCGCCGGTCGGCGGCTTCATCACCACCTATTTCACCTGGCACTGGATCTTCCTGATCAATGTCCCCATCGGCATTCTCGGCATGGTGCTGTCGACCATCTACCTGCCGGACATCGAGAAGATGGAACCGCCACCGATCGACTGGACCGGCTTCCTGCTTGTTGCTCTGTTCGCCGCCGGCATCGTCTTCGGGCTCTCCGTCATTTCGCTGCCGGCCCTGCCGCCGGCCGTCGGGATCACCACAACGGCGGTTGGCATTCTCTCGGGCATCGCCTATCCGTTTCATGCCCGGCGCCACCCCTCCCCGATCCTCCGGCTCGAACTCTTCCAGAACAGGCTTTTCCGCGCGGCTCAGACCGGCGGCACCGCCTTCCGGATTGCCACCGGGGCGATCCCCTTCCTGATGCCGCTGATGCTGCAGCTCGGCTTCGGCATGACGCCGTTCCAGTCCGGGCTCACCACCTTCGTCGGCGCCGGCGGCGCGTTGATGACGAAGTTCATCGCCAAGCGCATGTTTGCCGCCCTTGGCTTCCGCTCGCTGCTGGTCGGCGCCGGCACGCTCGGCGCCCTGACCACCTATGCCAACGCCTTCTTCACCCCCGAGACGCCGATCGCGCTCATTGTCGCCTTCCTTGGTTTTTCCGGTTTCTTCCGGTCCTTCTTCTTCACCGGCACGAACGCGCTGGGCTATGCCGACATATCCAATGCCGAGGCCAGCCAGGCGACGTCGATTGCCTCGGTGCTGCAGCAGATGAGCCTCGCGATCGGGGTTGCCTGCGCCGCCTTCATCCTGGAAGCCTGCGAATATGTGTCGGGCGAAAGCCTGACGGTCGGCAATTTCCACATCGCCTTTGCCGTCGTCGCCACCCTGTCGCTGCTCGCGGTCATTCCCTATCTCAGATTGCCACGCGATGCCGGTTCGGACGTCTCCGGCCACCGCCGACCGATCGATTCGCAGGCAGAAGTGCCGGCGAAATAGACGATCGGCATGACGGCCGCCGGCATCCGTTCACGGCGCGTCAGCCCGCGGATCGGCAAGGCCGGTGGCATGGCCGGTGGAGAAGCGCCGCATCGCCATCAGCACCGGCAGCAGACGCAACCCGTCTTCCGACAGCCGGTATTCGACCCTGAGCGGCTTTTCCTCATAGTCGATCCGATGGACGAGCCCGTCCGCCTCCAGTTCCCGCAGATGCTGCGTCAGCATCTTCTGCGAGACCCCCGGCAGGTCGCGCAACAGGGCCGAGCTGCGCAGCGCCGGGTCCGCATAGAGACGGAAGAGAATCGGCAGCTTCCAGCGGCCCTGGATCATCTTCAGCACCCGCGTCACATGAGCGACCGAACCATCCGGCCCGAGACACTGCTCGCGGCCTTGCGCCTGCGTAGGCACATTAAAGTGCGTACTTGTGCCGTCCATTGCCGTCTTCCTATGTGTCAGCCACGCAGGAAACAAGGATGGGATCTCGACCATGGAATTGCAACTGGAAGGCCGGACGGCGCTCGTGACCGGCAGCAGCAAGGGTATCGGCGAGGCGATCGCCCGCGCGCTCGCCCGCGAGAAGGCAACGGTGCTCGTGCATGGCCGTGACCCTGCTAAGACCGAAGCGGTCAGCCGTTCGATCACGGCCGCCGGCGGTGCCGCCCATGCCGTCTTCGGCGATCTGACGCGCGACGACGACGTGGCGGAGCTTCTCGCCTCGGCAAGAAGAATTGCCGGCAGCATCGACATCGTCGTCAACAATGCCGGGGGTTCCGGCGGCGACCGGGAAACCTGGAACGACACGCAGGCCGCCACCTGGTCGTCCACCTATGACCGCAACGTGCTCGCGGCCTTGAGGATAACCGCGCCGCTTCTGCCGGGCATGCGACAGGCCGGATGGGGACGGGTGATCAACATTTCCAGCCTTGCCGCCGTCATGGCGCCGCCCTCCGGCCCCGGTTACGCTGCCGCCAAGGCCGGTATCAACGCGTTGACGGCATCGATGGCAAAGGCGATCGCGGGCAATGGCATCACCGTCAACGCGGTTTCGCCCGGCACCATTCACAGTGCGGCGCTCGACACGCGATTTCGCGAGACGGCCGCCGAGCGGGGTTTCGCCAAGGTCGATGCGCCCTGGGAGGAGATCGAGCGCGCGGTGCTGCCGCTCTTTGCCCAGGTGCCGGTTGGCCGCGTCGGGCGGCTGGAGGACATCGCCGATGCCGTCGCCTTTCTGGCAAGCCCGCTTGCCGGCTACATCACCGGCATCAACCTGCGGATCGACGGCGGCCTGTCGCCGAGCCTTTGATAGTCCCGCTCAGCCCGAGACCTCGGGCGCGTCGTCCTCGGCGTGATCGGCTTCGTCGTCATTTCCCGCCTTGCGGCCCTTGAAGCCCTTGGCAAGCAGGAACATCTCGACCGATTCCTGACGAGAGGAGGCCGGCTTGATGTGGATGACCTGGCGGAAATTCTGCTTCAGCATGGCGAGCAGGTCGTGCTCCGTGCCGCCCTGGAAGGTCTTGGCGAGAAAATGTCCGCCTTCGGCCAGAACCTCGACGGCGAAATAGGCCGCCACTTCGCAGAGATGCATGGTGCGGATATGGTCGGTCTTCTTGTGGCCGGTTGTCGGCGCTGCCATGTCGGAGAGCACCACATCAGGCGTGCCGCCGACGGCGGCCATCAGCTTGTCCGGGGCCGTCGGATCGAGGAAGTCGAGCTCGAGAAACTTCACCCCGGGTATCTGCGCCATTTCGAGAAAATCGATCGCGGCGACGCGGATGTCGTCCTCGGTCGAGCTTGTGACCTTGGCGGCGATCTGCGACCAGCTGCCGGGCGCCGCACCCAGGTCGATGATGCGACGGGCGCCTTTCAGGATCTGGTGCTTCTCGTCGATTTCCAGCAGCTTGAAGGCGGCGCGCGCGCGGTAGCCCTCGAGCTTGGCACGCTGCACATAGGGGTCGTTGATATGGCGCTCGAGCCAGCGGCGGGACGAGGCCTTCAGCTTGCCCTTCTTCACCCTCTGGCCGAGCTTGCGGCCGACTGGTGTCTTGGTCATGGCATGTTCCTCAAAGCTCTCGGTCGCGCAGCGGACGGCGGCTGCGGCCGCGCCGCCAGACCCCGTCATCGGCCATCATGTCGGTCAACAGGCCTTCACGCAGCCCCCTGTCGGCCACCCGCATGCGGCTTGCCGGCCAGCGGCGGCGGATTGCCTCCAGAATGGCGCAGCCCGCCAGCACCAGATCGGCGCGGTCGGGCCCGATGCAAGGATTGGCCGCGCGCTCGGTATAATCCCAGGACAGAAGCTTGGCCTGCATGGCGGAAACCTCGTCGTCGGAGAGCCACAGGCCGTCCACCCGGCGCCGATCATAGCGCGGCAGATCCAGATGCACACCGGCCAGCGTGGTCACCGTTCCGGACGTGCCGATCAGATGCAGGCCGGCATCGACGAAGTCAGGGCAGTCGAAATGGCCAAGCATGCCGGTGACTTCGCCGATCATCGCCTCGAAAATGTCCGGCGTCACGTCGCGGCCGCCATGGCGCTCCGACAGGGTGACGACACCGACCGGCAGCGAGGTCCAGTGGGTGATATGATGGGCGAGCCGGCTGGCGCGGTTGCCGCCGATGCGGATTACCGCGATCTCGGAGGAGCCGCCGCCGATATCGAACAGCACGACCGAGCGGGCCTCGCGGCCGACCAGCGACGAGCAGCCGGACACGGCAAGCCGCGCCTCGGTTTCGCGGTTGATGATTTCGAGTTCCAGGCCGGTTTCGCGGGTGACGCGGTCGAGGAATTCCTCGCCGTTTGCCGCCGCGCGGCAGGCTTCGGTGGCAATCAAGCGCATGCGGCGGATCTTGCGCCCGGCAAGCTTGGCCGCGCAGATCTTCAATGCCTCGACCGCGCGGTCCATGGCATCGTCCGACAGGCGGCCGCTGGCCCCGAGCCCCTCGCCAAGCCGCACGATGCGCGAAAAGGCATCGACCACCCGGAAATTGCCGGGCTTGGTCGGCTGGGCGATGAGCAGACGGCAATTGTTGGTGCCGAGATCGAGCGCCGCATAGAGATCGGGCGTGCTGGCCGGCTGGACAGCCGGCGCCGGACCCGACGGACGCCCCTCGGCCGCGCGTACAGAAATCGGCCCGATGTCCGGCACGACAACCGGCACGACCGCGTTCGGCTGGGCCGCACCCGGACCACCGGTGCGGCGATTGCGCCGACGGCGACGTTTCTTGGTGGATTTGGCCAGACTTGTCGGTCCGCCATCATTGCGCTGGGTATCATCGCCGGCCGGGTCGGCAGGCCGCGCGCCCGGGCGCTCGCGCGCCTGCACCGGCCGGATCTGGCCGGGTCGCACCTGACCGGATTTTGCCTGGCCTGCGGCGGGCGCCTGACCGGGCACGCCCGGCTTGCCGCCCCCACGCCTGCGACGCTTGCGCTTGCGGAGGGATTTCCCCTCGCCTTGATCGGGACGCTCGGCCGGCTCGGGAGTTTTTGCCCCTTCGCTGGCGCCTGCAGGCGCCGGGTTCGACGAAGCGGATTTCCCCCTTCGTTTTCCCCTGCTGCGCCGGGAAGCCTTGGCTTCCTCGCGCGGCTTGGCCGACGCCCCGTCGATGTGCGGCTTCGCGCCGCTCTCGGGGTCAGTCAATGTCGCTTCCTTGAGCACCGCGCATCTCCCGAACCGGGGTGCAGCTGGCGCAATCTTCATTACGGTTGGTATCAGCATACCAGCGACACATCGCTTCGCCAACCGCTTTCTCGCGGCGTGACCTGCCACGCCGCAGACAGCCTGCGCGAGGCCCTTGCGCCCGCATCATCCGCCGACGCCGGCCTCCATGGCATCTGTCAGGCAGATACCCCGCCGCACAGACCGACGAGCCAAGCAATGGCACCCCCCACAACCGCCGGCCCAAGCGCCGATCGAGCACCACGGACAGAGGCTCGATTTTTTTTGCCGAAACCTATTTGCATTCTTTCCTGTTTTGGTTATAAGCCGCCTCACCGACGGGCCACACCGGTCCGTATCCTGTTGGGGAATAGTTCAACGGTAGAACGACGGACTCTGACTCCGTTAATCTTGGTTCGAATCCAGGTTCCCCAGCCAATTCTTATTTTACCATATATATCAGAGCGTTATGAGTTGCTGCGTACCCCAAAGTGTACCGCGCAATGTACCTCAATGGGCGACTACGCTCCCATGCTCAGGATCACCTCATTTACCTTAGTCAAACATCCTTTAATGTCATCGGCTGGTCAGATCGACATTAGGATCGACTTCATCAAACTCTACGTCAGAGAGCTAATGCATTGCGGCCTCATATTCTGCGAAGAACGGCGATTTAGCTGCCTCCTACGATCCATCTCAGGCTTACCTGCCTACCGAGGATAGGCGCTGTTCGATTGCAACTTCTCAGCCAGCCGCCGAAATAACGCCACAGTGTTGATTTCCACGCGGAACTGAGCCGGTTTTTCCACCGAGAAGTGAGCCACCTCTGAGTATGGTTTTTTGATCAGGCTTTGGTCAAGGGATTGGTCTTTTCTCCTCTCTTTTGTGCTGCGGCGGCCGAGCTGGCCTTGAATCGGAAGCTGTCGTTTCCGGTTTCCAAGATGTGGCAACGGTGGGTCAGGCGATCGAGGAGAGCTGTCGTCATCTTGGCGTCGCCGAAGACGGTGGCCCATTCGCTGAAGCTGAGGTTGGTGGTGATGATCACGCTGGTGCGCTCGTAAAGCTTGCTTAGCAGGTGGAAGAGCAGCGCTCCCCCTGAGGCACTGAACGGAAGGTATCCCAATTCATCGAGGATCAGGAGATCGAGGCGAACCAGGGTTTCAGCGATCTGTCCTGCCTT
>NZ_JAGGJU010000005.1 GCF_017873095.1 Heterorhizobium halophytocola
GTCAGGTCGCCGCGAGCCAAAACCGCCTCCTAAAAGGCAGCCTTGAATCACGCTTCAGCTGATTTGGGAATCCACTTTGTCAACAGGACCTAGTGACCTGCCTAGTCTGATCACTGTTGCTGGCGCCCTGATCGCGCTCGGCATCTGGGTAGGAAACTTGAAAAATCAGGTCGATAGCTCCCAGGTGGAAGTGGCTCAACTGAAAGGGCAGGTAACACAACTGCAAGAACTCTTGCAGAAGACACAGTCTGCAACTCTCACGGGGCTGCGCGGTCCAGCCGGCCAGAAGGGTGAGAAAGGTGACCCTGGCGAGCCGGGACCAATCGGCCCTCGGGGTCCTCGTGGTGAAGTCGGGGCTCAGGGTGAGCAGGGTACGCCCGGTGCTGTCGGGCGCGCTTCTGTAAGCGAAGCAGCAATTCGCGATATCGTGAACGACGCTTTAGAAGCCAAGCTGCGTGCCTTACCATCCGGTAAAGCCGGGAATTCATCTCAACCCAATGGGACAACAAACATCTTTGACACAAGCGACTGTCTTCAGGTGAACGAGATCCGGTCGCTTGATGTCTTGATCCTTAGAAAAGGATTAGAATTCTGTGAGGCAGACGGCAGACTACTAGCGACAGTCGGAGATGTGGCAGAACGCGGGTACGTTTATATACCGGTAGCTGGCAACGGCTTTGACCAGTGTCACCTCAACCACAAATGCTCATTTCGCTTTATGGGATCCCAACAATATGTTTTCGAGCGTGTCGCTCGAGATGACCAAGGGGTCGTCGCTCTGTTCCGAAAAGCAAAATAGGACATAGCTTGCGCACTGGCCCTGAATCGCTTCTGCCGTATTCGGCTTGCTTCAGGGCTGGGGCTGACCGGTGTACCACCTCGGGATTTCTCCCCGCTTTCTACGGCGTTCTCAGAGGCTCACTAGCAGGATCATCAGCGCGTCCAGTGGCGAAATGACTCTCACAGTTTTTCGAGCATGGCAAGAGGCAGCGTCATAGGCACGGCACCACCAAGGATGTCCACCGTCACCACCACGTCGCCCTTGCCCTTGCCGTTCGGAGTGATGACGATAGCTGTCATCGCCTCGAAAGGCCCGCCCGTCATCGACACCTTGTCGCCAGCCTTCACGACAAGCTCTGACGGCTTCTCCCAATCATAAAGCCCTGCATCAGCCATCGTCTTGAAGCGATTGATTTCAATTGCTCTCACCCGCATTGGCTTCTCCGCTCCGCCGAGCACACCGATGACGTCCTGCACCCCTTTGAAGGCGACGAGCACGCAAGGGTTCGGGTCGCTCTGGACGAGCACATAACCGAAGATCACGGGCTGCATAACGCCCTCTATCTTGCGTCCACGACGCTCCCAGGTCTTTCCCTTCCGCATCGGCACCAATGAGTTTATCCCCAACACGTCGAGCGCCTCCTGCACGAAAGCCTCACGTCCGGTCATCACCCGGAGGGCAAACCACGGCGAATCGTCGCCGATGATTCGGGCCGCCTGTTCGAGCGTCGCAAGCCGCGCTTCGGTTTCCACCTCGTCGAACGTCCTTCTGGAATGGGTTGCAATTGCCTTGCCCGTCATGTTGCCCTGCTGCATCATCGCCTCACACCGCCGCTTCATGGGTTTCGCCCTTCACCAGGGCCTGAAACTCCGCCATCGCCTCTTCCGGCTGTCCGGCCGGGAAGTAGAGCCATTCGTGCCCGGTCGCCGGCAGCCAGGGCCAGCCCATGCGCTCGTGCAGCGCCTTCCAGGCCGCCGCTTCGGCGCTGTCCCGATGCATCTTCTGAAACCCCTCGGAGACCACCAGCAGCGGTCCCGGCACAAAGGCGCCAAACCGGTTCTCGACCTTGGCATCCATGGCCGTCACCTTCGGCCAGCCATAGCGAGCCCTGCGCTCGCGCTTGATCTCGGCCGCCTTGTCGGCATCCCGCATCAGTGTTCGCTGAAACGCCGATGGCGCTGGCCAACCCTCGGAGGTCATCGGCTTGGAAAGCTCGGCTAGCCTCAGCGCCATCCATGCCCGGCTGAATGGGTTGTACATCGCCGCCGGCGCCACGTCGGAGCGCGGATCGTCGAGCAGGGTCCACTTGCGTTCCTTGAGGTAAACGGATGGGTAGACGAAGCTGCCCTTGGCATCTTTCGTCGCCTTGATGAAGGCCGGTGTGCGGGCAATGCAGTCCGCCCGCTCGTCTGCCGTCAGGGCGAACCACTCCTTCAGCGCCGCGTCGCGGCTGGTGCCGGCATAGTCCGGATAACTCGGCCACCACTTGTCGAACTTACGGATCACGCTCCTGGAATTTTCTTCCCCGTTCGCGCTTGCGCTCGCGCCCTCTCTCTCAAGTGATGGTTCTACTGGTGGTTCTATTACGGTTCGGGTGTCATGGTGACACCCGTCTTCGTCGTCAGTGTCACCCGTCTCCGTCATGGTGTCACCCGTCAGAGCACCGGCGACGGGTGACATGACGTCACCCGTGTGCCTGTCCTGGCCCAGCCTTGCGATGGCAGCGAGGTCGAAATCGTAGCGCGTGGCCTGCCCCGGCTTGCCGCTTGCCTCCTGCACCACGACCAGCAATCCCTCGGCAACAAAATCGGCGAGAATCCGCTGCACAGTCCGCTCCGAAAGCTCCGTTTCGCGCGCAAGCCGTGCCACCGTCGGCCAGATCCCTCGCCCCTCGTCGTCGGCAAAATCCGCCAGACGCACAGCCATTATCTTACGGCTGGAAGAACCGAGCGAAGCTTTGAACATTCTAGACATGACCATGATGCTCATAGGAACGACATCCTACCATCCGCCACTTGCATCCGTTTGATTCCGATTGCTAACCTGAGCACGCCTGATCCGCATTGCGACAGGCACAGGAGGACGAACGACGCATGTCTTGGGGATTTGAACGCGGGAAAATTTATAACCGGGTCGCCGATATCAACGCCCGCTTCAGCAGCACACCGCAAGGCGGCATCATCAGACCATCGCGACACAACCTGGTCATAGCGATCACCGGCCCCGGTGGCCATTCCTACGGCTACCAAGATCGAGAGAATGAAGATGGAACATTTGACTATTTCGGCGCCGGTCGCATGGGTGATATGGAGTTGGTCCGGGGCAACAAGGCGATCGTGGAACACAGTGCGGACTCTAGGAGCCTGTTGTTGTTTCAGGAGGTCGGGCGTCGCAAGGGGCTGCGCTTTAAAGGCGAATACGTCCTGGAAAGTTACACCTGGCAGATGGCGCCTGATGAAACCGGTGCTATGCGAAGAGCCGTTGTCTTCAAGCTTCGCCCACTCGAAAACATCGTCGAGACGGTCCTGAATGATGAAGAACCGCTGAAGCTGTCCGACGAAGAACTTTTGGCGCGTGCGCGCGATGCGGGGCAACCCATGGCGCCGGGTACTACGACGATCAGCAACACCTATCTCCGTAGTAAACACGTGCGCGAATGGGTTCTGCGCAGAGCTGCCGGCCACTGCGAGGCAGATGGCGCCCCGGCACCATTCCTGCGGGCAAATGGCGAGCCTTACCTGGAACCGCATCACATTCTGCGCGTCAGCGACGGCGGCCCAGATGACATCCATCACGTCATTGCATTGTGTCCGAACTGTCACCGGCGCGCGCATTCCGGAGCGGACGCCAAAGCGTTCAACGCAAACCTGCTGCAGCAAATGGCCACTATTCAGCCCGACTAGTTGGGAAATAGCAGCGGGAATTGTCGAAGCGCGACGGCGAACGTTCATCTCGCCCTCCCCGCCACACTCTCCGCCAGCCGCAATTGCGCCGCCTCGCACATTTCGTAGGCCGCCTGCGCAAGCCACCCGTGCTCGTCGGCATTGCGGCGCAGCGCCGTCAGCCGTGCTTCGATGAAGTCGATCGCCTCCGGCCAGTCCAGTGCGCGAAACCGCGCCATGATCATTGCCTGATAGGTCATCAGCAGCGCCGGCGAGACCCGCCCGAGCCAGTCCGCACGCTCTGCATCGTCCGCCGCGCCGTCCAGGCTGTCGAAGATCGGCAGCTTCTCGTTCATGCCGCCGCCCTCGCCGCTTTCAAGGCGATACGCGCGATTGAATCTGCAATGGGTCCAGCGGCCCCATGCTGGGCGCGCCTCAACTTCAACCGGCCAAGACCTGAGAAAGCCGCAAGGCATCGATAGACATTTTTAATAACAAATATTAATAATAATTCAATTTGGATATTTTTCCTTAGCCTAAATAATATATTGTTCTCGATGGAGATGATATGCCAAGAAAAAATCGGTTTGCATTCCCGCGCAATCGGCAAAAGTCTAACAAACAAGCTTATTACCATTGCAATATTAGAGTGATAAATAAGCTTATAAAAATAGATAGAAAAATCAGACCTTTTCTGCACAAATTTGAGAGAAGCGCAATTGGTCACCTCACAGGCTATTCTGCTGCAATAATAAGCTTTGGAGCAATTATAGTCGGATATTGGCAATTTACCGATTATTTCATACATCGGCAGCAGCAGGAGGAGGCCCAGCAAGAGGAAAGGTACGACAGGGCTTGGGATAGGTTGCTGGTCAGACAAGGAGGCGATGTCCGCAAGGGCGTGGCTTTGAATAATTTGCTGGAAGCGGGAATCAGCATCAAAGAATTGGATCTCGGTTGCCAGCAGACTGGCGAGTGGGATGACAAAGCCAAAAGATGCGTTCGCCCGGCCATCTTCTCCAACCTGAAACTTTCGCAATTCCTTGTTGACAAAGATTGGTACGATTACACTTATAAGTGGCCTATATTCTCTTCCATACCAGGCGGCAAAGATCTCGTGAATCTCTTCTACTTTCGTGGAAACATTATACTTAAGAGCAACCTCACCTCCCTGGTTCTCGACTACACGCCCCCCGAGATCTCCGAGGTTGAAACCGAAGGGAAAATTAAGTTGGCTGAAAATAAGACTTTCATAGAAGAGAGCGAAGTCAGAAATACATACATAGGAAATGGATACAAAAATATTGAATTCTCCAATAATGACGCTTCCTACTTTATCGCCCCTGTAGATTTTCTCAAAAATGTAAAAAAGAGCAACATTAGCGCGGCGCGTCTTTACTACGGCAGCCAGCGTGAATTGAGCGAAATAATCTCGTCCATCACCCAAGAGGATGAGACAAAAGATGATATTTTTTCTCGCTTGGAAAGTGAAAGGGGAAAAAATTGGGCATGGGCAGACGCGCCACCTATGACTAGTGTGCGGGGGCAATATCAGCGAAAGCTTCCATTGCCTCCATCCATACTTGAGCGAATTGTCCTCGCGGACCCTCGATGCCGTGCGAACGCGCAAGAACTCAATTCGCGTTCGGCAGTTGCCAACTCCACACCTGAGGATGTCAGAGGCATCACGCCGAATCTGATAGTTCCAGAAGGCGCCCCTATTCCACGTGACGCTCCCCAAAACTTGAATCTTATAGAATATTTGGAATACAACGTTGATCCGGAATGCACAATTACTTGGCACGAAGCAGCTATTATTTATCCTGATCTCTATCCACAAGTCCCCGATGCGTCCCATTAACATGCTCGCTCTCCCATTGGCTTAGCTAAAGCGTCGCTAGTGCTTTCTGCATCGAGTAGCGTTGTCGATGGGCGGGTCCGTTCGTAGTCCGCAGCTGTGTGAAACATCCCGCGCTTAATCATCGCGGCCATCAGCGCCTCGGCCACGCTGTTGCGAATGCCGAGCCCCTTGCGCAGTTCGGCGACCGAGAGGCTATCCCGCCCCGAGGCAAAGGCGATGGCGTCGTCGAGATCCTCGCCGACCCGCTCCTCGACCGACTTCCGCGGCGTCTCCCGCGCAAATTCGTCGACGCCGGGCTTGAAACCGATCGGCGCCACATGCCCGCCAGTACCCGGCGCCAGCGGCTCGGCCGCCTCATAGGCTTTCCAGTCCACCCGGATCATCTGCGGATAGCCGTCGCCATAACTGCCTTCGTGGTTTCGCTCCCAGACAAACCAGGCGCAATTCATCTGGCTCGACGCCTTCGGCCCGTCCCATCCGTCCCGGTGCATCATCGGCAGCCGACGGGTAAACACGTAGATCCGCGACGGCGGGCATTCATCCATCACGAAACAGCGGTCGACATCCTCGAACCCGGCGGCAAAATTCCAGTTGAGCAGCAGGGCCATCTTGCCCGGCCGGTGTTCGCGCAGCGCATGCGCCGCATAGGCATTGGCCACGCCGTAAGGCGGATTGGTCACGATATCCCGGCCAACCGACCAGAGCTTGCTCGGGCCGGTGGACAGCAGGAAGTCGCCCACCTGCTGCAGCTCGCCATGCCGCGTGGCAATCCCGCGATCGACGAGATCCGAGATCATCACCGCGTAGCCCGCATCTTCCAGCGGTCGCAGGATCGCGCCCTTGCCCACACTCGGCTCCAGCACGCCGCCGGAGAAGCTTTCCAGTGCCAGCAACGTGCGCATCGCCTCGATCGGCGTCTCGTAGAGATCCTCGCCGCGCTCGTCCTTCGTCGCGGTCTTCGTGCCAATCGCGTGCCCCGCCGCCTTCTTCAGGCTGGCGCGGCTTGGCTCGAGCCCTTCCGAAAGCCGGACGGAAATCACCCGATCGACAAAGCCCGGCTCGGCCCGCTCGGCATTGCGCACCTTGCGCGCCTGGTGCAGGTGTTGCGCATCGAGCCCGACCTCATCGAGCGTGAAAATATTATCGCCGGAAATATTTGATTTGCGCCCCGGCCGGGCCACCTGCCCCCGGGCCTGCGCCTCGTCGACGGCATCCGCCATACGGATCGTCGCATGCGTTTCGATGAACAGCGCATCGGCCTGCATCCGCCGCGCCTTGTCGATCAGCTGGCGAGAGGCCTTCACCTTCTCGGCAGACCCTGCCGCAGCCTTCGCCTGGTCATAGGCGACCCCGGCAATCAGCCGTGCCGCCGCCAGGTCGCCATCGTCGAGCAATGCCCGGGCGCGTTCCAGCGTGACCAGAAGGTCGGCCGTCGGTTCTGCAACAATCTGGGCGACAGCGTTCATGGCGAAGCACGCTGACGCCGAAAGCGTTCCACTTGCGATTGCGCCGGGCAGCGGCGATGACCTATAGGTTCGGAAATGAATGAATGGCTGGGGAACCGATGAACGGGGAAAACAAGGATGACGACCGGGCAGTCTCCGACTACCCGCACAAAAATCCGGACACGTGGCTGATCTGGGCAGTCGTTTTTGCCGTGGTGTTGGGAATCGCGGCTTCTTTCGCTTTCTGGTTTTCGTTCGAAGTCGGCTTCCCGAAAACTCCGGAAAAACGAGTTGAGTCTTTGGCTCCGTTCGGCGTGATCCTCGGCGCCCTCGTTACGTTCTGCACAATCATCTGGCGCGGCCTGATCACTGATCGTCAAGCCACCGAGCAAAAGCGTCAAAATGACGCGAACGATCGAGCCCACTTCGCGCTTCTGCTTGAGAAAGGGTCCTCTCTCATCGAGAATACAGAGGAAACTCAAGGCATCGCCGGCGTGGCTCTGTTGAGCGCTGTGATTGAGGACCCCGCAAGTCGCTTCTCGGTTCAAGCCATGGATGTGCTCGCCTCCCATTTGGCGAACCACCCCCATAGTACGGGTGCTTTGTTCACCAATCTTCTCGCCTCCCTTAAAAGGGCTGTAACCGAGAAAGGCATCTGGAGTACCGTTGGCTTGTCCCTCGACGCGGCAGAAGCCAAGACAGAGAGCGAGAAATATTGGCCAGAGGCCTACGGCTTTAACAGCTACCGGTATACTGGCGGAGGCTTTAGGGGCTGCTCCCATTTGGAGAATTTTCTCGAAGGCCTCAACATACCTCCGCTTGCGGCTTGCTTCGTGACAAAAGCAGCGTTCTGCAACTGCGAAGTAAAAAAGGTCATCCGCTATTGTAGCGCATGTTCTTTCGAAACTTGCGATTTTACCGGGAGCACATTCGGTCTCGTGAATCTCATCAGAAATAGTTTCAAGAACTGCGACCTGTCCGATGCCACGATTGAAACGCACCCGGAGGAGGTCGCGAGCGTCGTCAGACTGATAGAACGCGGCCAATGGACCTATTGGCAAAATCGCCCGCCGCGATTGGTAATTTCGCCCTTTCCCGGCACCCCCACGCTCTTGGCAGATGAATATCAGCAGCAATTGCTCGCTTCTGCCACTCCCCTCGATCCAGAAGACCCCGGAGCACACTTGCGATACCAGCTGCCAAGGCTTGCGAAGGAAAGCTAGCACCACTTCATTTCCCTCCATCACCGCCGCTCCATCTCGTTCAGCACGCCGCAGACTTCCGCCTCACTCAGCGCAAAGCGCGCTGCAATCGTGGTCGTGGAGCAGCCTTCGCTGTGAAACGCCTCAAGGATCGCCTCGGCGAGTTGCCGCTTGATGATCAGCTGGCGGGCGGTGTTCGGGTCGCGGCGGGTCATCGTTTCTCGCTGATCTGGATCACGTTGGCGGAAAGGCGGCGGTTCGCCGCGATGTCGATCCACCCGAGACGCGGCGGATCACCGAGGCTCCGATTGATCCTGTCCATCGCCTCAGCCCTCCCCGCCGACGATCGACAGCGCCGCCTTCTCGCCGCCCCGTGCCTTGATGGCGGCCAGTGAGGCGCGCATGTCGGAGGCGCAGCGCTCCAGTGTCGAGAGAATGCGGTCGGCCGCCTGCGCTTCGGCAATGGTGACGACGCCGTCGGCAATCGCCATGGCAATCGAATTGGCCAGCTCCGCCGACTGGCGCATCAGCTCGGCATGCGAGGTGAGCACCGAAACTTCGCTGGCCCGCTCGGCCTCCGGGTCGGTCAGGCGGCGCCCGTTCTTCTCCGCCATCACGGCGGTCACCAGCGATTGCCCGCAATCGCCTTCCAGCACCACGATGGCGCCAACCGGCATCACGGCGCCGTCATTCGGGTTGTTCCAGCGGCCCACCTCGCTCTTCGAAAAGCCGGTCAGATCACCGCAGCGGATGATGCCGCCGCAGCGCTCGATCAGGTCGCGTTGCGCTGCCTTGAGGCGAAAGAGAAATGCATCGGACATGTCGGTCTCCAGACAAAAGAAATCACGTTCCCGCGCCGGGAAGTCCGGCGGGATATTCCCGTGGCGGGAAGGGTCGGAATGTCAGAAAGTCAGGCCATCAGATCGCGGAAGTCCGCGATCGGGATCACGGAGGCCCGCATGCCCATTTCCAGAGAAAAGACCGCCGGAGCAGTCCGCCACGCAAGATCCACGATCTGGCGCGCTCCGGCGGCAGTTGGCGCGCGGCAGGCAAGGAGGCACCACGCGCGGGAGAACTCTGGAAATGACCCTTGCCGCCCCTGCCCCCAACGAGGAGAAGGAAAGGGACGGCAAGGCTTTTCCCGCCACGGGAGTGCGGCCCGTGGGTCGGCGGGAAGGGAATGGAAAGCGAGCCGCTCATTCGGCAGCCTCCGGGATCGGACGAGGCACTTGGGCAGGCCAATTGGCGCCCTCAGGCCAGTTATTGGAAAGCCACATTATTGCCAGCTCCAACCGGCGCGCTCCGACATCCGCTCCATTTCGGATTTGATTGATCCGCTTGCCATCATTGAAAATCCGAGACGAAACCGTCGACGCTGAAACCGAGGCAGCATCGCAGTAAGCTTCGACAAGCAAGAGAAATGATGAAATGAGCGTCATACACCCGTTATCCGGTACATGTACCGACTTGTCAACGGTCCATGTACCTATCGCAACAGGTTCGCCGCGACGGTATATTTACCGAATGACAGAGAATATGACACAAACCGTTTTGGAACAGATCCTTAGCCGCGTTCAACGACGCCTGGAGGCGCTGGGGATAACCGAACACGCAGCCGAGGTAAAAGCGCAGGCCAAGGTAGGTACAATCAGAAATTGGCGCCGTGGCGCGATGCCGCGAATTGAGACACTCAAGGTTGTCGCGCCAGCTCTGGCTACAACTCCAGAATGGCTTGCTTATGGTGTCGGCCCCGAAGACACTGAAGCTCAAACCCCGACGAGGCCAGCCATTGCGGTGCCACGTATCTCATGGGTTAGCGCCGGCGCATTCGCGATCAATGATTCAGTTCTGCCCACGGACGAATTCGACACGGTCTATGCGGCCGACCTGCCCGACGGCGAATGGTATGCTTTCGATATCCCGGAGGGATATGATTCTATGGATCGAATATCTCCTCCGGGTTCAGTAATTATCGTAAACAGAAAGAGCAAAAGGCTAATTCCCAACGCCTGTTACGTCATCACAGATACAGACGGCGCAGCAACATATAAGCGATACAGGCAGAGCCCCGCTAGATTTGAACCGGTCTCGACAAACCCTGCTCACGAACCACTTTTCCCAGACAAAGGCAATCTTCCCGGCATCTTCGGCCGCGTCTATCGATCTTACATCAACATGTAAGATCAATGGCTATCCGGCGCCTCAAAGAGGACGTCTCCCTCGTCGTTTCGGCGCTGTCGCTGATAGCGCTTGAAGTCCGACTTTGGCCCCACAACTTGTATCGTAACGTCGACAAAGCCTTCGTCGTCCACAAAGGTCCGAACCAGCCGGGCACGGACGATACGCTTTGCATTTGCCCCATCTAGCGCAGCGACCACCTCCTTCGGGACATATCCGATCAATTTTCGGTGCGTGAGCCACCATCCCTTCCACACTCCGATAACCTCGATCGCACCAGCATATTCACGCCCGTCAGGTACGATCCTGAGTTCAACTTCAGGCTCCTTTGCCTTTACGAAGTTAGCCACGTCAGCCTTCCTGTGCTGGCTTCCGCGCACCGTCATCGCCGGTTCGTAAATGCACTCCCCGACCGCAAGCGGAAACCGCTTAAGATGATTTGCTTTCTTCAAGATCGTTGCACCCCCCAGTCCTCAGAGACGGAATTTTGCTCCCCCATCACTTCATTGAAAACACAAATGATTCGGTATTCGAACTTATTTCCAGCGGACGCAATTTAGGTATATGTACCGAATTATTATTGACTAGGTACATAAACCGAATTATGTTTTGACCCGTCCCGCCGTCTTTCCCTCCCTCGGCGGACACCGCGAAAGCGGCCGGCACGGGTCTACCCCTTCCTCCTCCAGGAACCCCTGCCGGCCGCCGCGCCACCCGGGAGGTTTTGAGAGGACGCACCATGACCCCCAACCAGAGACAAACCGCCCGCTTGATCGCCAACCGCGCCCTTGAGCGTGGCCAGGGCTTTACCCGCGAGGAAGCCCGCCGCGAGCTTGGCCTCAGCGACGACCAGCTGACCGACACCGTCGTCGAGGCCGCCGGCCGTCTCTACGCCGCCGGCATCGAGCCCCGGGTCGCCTGATCCGCTCCGGTTGCCGCCTTCCAGGAGGCGGTTTCCCGAACGGATGAAAGGACGCCGACATGACCGCGCAGATCCGCATACCCATTTTCACAGGCCGCGCCCCGCGCAAACCCGTTGAGATCCGGCCCATGACGCCGGCAATGACGCCGCTGCAGACGCTGGCCGACAGCCAGGCGGCTATCAACCGCGGCCTGACCTACGCCCTCGGCGGCGTGCTCGCTTTCACCGTGCCCTATCTCGTCGCCGACGGATGGGCGCGCGCCGCGATGGCGCAGGAGACAGGCGACGTTGCCTGGCTAAGGGCGCAGATACCGGCCACGCCCTGGCTGCTGACCAACACGGGCCTCGTCACCGCCATCGTGTTCGCCGCCTGCGGTCTCGCCTTCGGCGCATGGGCACTCGCCATGCTGATGCGCACCCGCCGCAGCAAGAGCGCCGCCGAGCTGCGCGCCGCGATCGCCTATTCGCTGACGCTGTCCAGCCAGCACGCCCAAACCTTCCTGCGCGCCGTCACCAGCGGCAACGATCAGGCGCTGACGCTGTGCTGGCCGAAATGGCCCGACTTCCGCAACCGCTTCGTCGCGGCCGAACTGGACGACGCGGCATGAGCAAGGAAAATTCCGTACCGGCCATCACGTTATGGCTCCCCGAGCCCGATATCGTTACCCATCAGGCGCTCGGCAAGGCAGCCGAGGAAGCGAGCGAGCTTTCAAAGATCGCCGCCCGTTGCATGATCCAGGGTCTCGATGCCTCCGACCCCAAGTCCGGCATCGCCAACCGGCAAGCACTCGCCGACGAGCTGGCGGACATGGAGGCTGTAATCGGATGGATCACCGACCTCCTGAAGATCGACATCGAGACACACAACGCCCGTGCCGACCGCAAATATACTGGCTTTGCCGAATGGCAGAAGATGCTGGAGGCGCACCCATGACTGCCGCCTGCCTCAGCATCACTTTCCCGCAGAACGAATACGAGGAGCTCAAAACCGGTGGATTTATCGGCGCACTGGCGGATTGCGTTGCTGACCTCAAATCTCAATCTAGCGAAGGGCCGACATGCCTGCATAATGCCCGACTGACGCTGAGATCCCACTACGCTACCCCATACAGATCCTGCCGCAATAATCTAACTAACCGTATTTCGGGCCAACCTGCGACAGCTCGTATTCTAAACCCGCTTAAGGAACTTAATACGCCTGGGCCGTTGTCGTTTTGGTTTTGTATAAGGGCCTGGCCCACCTCGTTTGGGTTGCGGATCGACCAGCGTAGGCGCCTCCGCGCGCAACACGACGGAACGCTGCACATCGCCAGCCAATGTTCCTGTGACTTCCAGCATCACCGGAAGTTCCGAGGCTGGGCTGAACGTCATGTCAGGATCCTGCATCGCGTAGCGCCAAAAGAATTTTGCATCTGGCCGACGACTGCGATTTTCCCATCCCTCCAAAGGCACCCATCCCTCGATACGTCCATCCACTTGGATCTCATAATGTTTGTCGGGTTTCAGTTCTTCATCGGTCACTTTGTCCGTTCTGAGTCGAGGCTCGAGGTCGATCTGCGGACCGTTCGTCCACCGGATTTGATTTATGAGGAAAGCTCTTCTGTTCCAGTTTACAATCCGGAAGCGGTAAACCGCGTGATCATTATTGGTCAATATCTCTACGGATGGCAGTTCATCTCCCACAATAAATGCCGTTTGCCGCTTCATTTCTCGAAGTTGCAGAAATACTGGCACCAGCGTCAGAAGCGCGGTCGTGACTGCGGCCCAACCGCCAAGCGCAGACAACCATTCTCGCAGACAGTGCTCGTCAGGGCTGCTTGCGCAAAACGGCTCTCGCCCGAAGAGCAACCTCGCAAATGCGATTGCGAGCCCCACTGCGATCGGCAACCAAAGCCATCTATCCCACAATTTCCGAAAGTCCATTCTGCCCCACCTGAACTCAGAGTTACGCACGTTAGGATTGCTCAACCAATAGTCAAGCTTGCGGCCACCGCGCTAGCGCTCGAGTGTTAGCTATGCAGATCGGAATGGTCACCGGCCACACCCGCATTCTCGGAGAATCCCAAGGCTATCTCGGCCTGCCGATCCGCGACGAGCTGATCACCGGCACGGTCGGCGGCGAAGGCACGCCTGCCATGGTCACCGCCTGGATACCCACACCGGACGAGATCGCCCGCATCGCTGCCGACGCTCCGATCCATCTGCGAATCCTTGGCACGGGCCACCCGCCCGTCATGCTCGATGTTGGCGAGGTGCCGGAATGACCGGGCTATTGCCATATATCTACCGCTGGGACCGTCAGGGCCGAAAGGGTGAGCCGTGCGAACTGCTGGTGCGCGGTCGGACAATGAATTCATGCCTGGTCAGATTTGCCGATGGCTACACGATGGTCACGAGCCGAAACGCCATCATGAAGAACAAGCAGGTGCCGGCATGAGAATGGAGACGGCGCGTGTACTCTATCTTAAGGCTCGCAGCGTCATCCTGAGCGCCTCGCCGGATTACGTGCGCCTCTACGATCCGAATGCGAAGCTCCCGCAGATCGGAGCCCGCCACGAGCGGTCCCATCTGGTCACGCCGATTGCCACCCTCCTGCGCAGCTGCGGACCGGATGACGAAGACGTGCTGCTGAACAGCCGCGCCTACATCGAAGCATGCGTACTCATGGCCGAGGCCTCTTTCGATCAGGTGCGCCACCTGCAGCAGTCTGTGAAGGATCTGCAGGGCGAACGGGGATCGGCGGAAAAGCCGAAAGACTATGCGGCCCAGTGCGCCATGGCCTGCGACAAGCCAGCCTTCCGGCAATGGCTCTCGTCCGTCCATGGCGCAGACACATCCGATCGCGAACGGATCGCCACCTTCATCAGGGATAAGCTCGACATCGGATCACGTGCCGAACTCAATACCGACGCGGAGGCTGCCGATCGCTGGAAGGCACTCTATGCAGACTTCGAAGTCTGGCAGAGGACCGGCCAATGACCCGCCGCGAGGATATTCGGGCCCGCATCATGGCCCGAGTCTTCGTCGATCCGGATACCGGCTGCTGGATCTGGACCGGCCCGACCAGCGGCGACGAAGGTCGCGGCGCCGGCTACCCGCGTATGTCGCTGGGCGGCCAGACGGTCGCCGTGCACCTGGTCATGTGGACCAACGAGCACGGCTATATCCCCGGCAAGAAGCAACTGGACCACGTCTGCCGCAATCGCCTTTGCGTCAACCCGACCCCCCGGCACACCGAACTTGTGACCGCGAAACGCAACGCCATTCGCCGCGAGCAGGCCAAGCAAGGCATGCTCGGCCACAACGGCGGCCCCGTGCTGGAATGTGAGGAAGTTGGCCGATGACAAGTTCCGCATTGATACGAAAATCCGACCTTCAACGAATGGCTACCGTCGCCAAGCGCGAAGGTGTTACGGTCTGGATCGAGGTCGACGGCCGGCGGATCGGAGTATCCCCCGACACCCGGCCCTCTACCGATCGCAAGGATGACGACAGCGAACTGAGACTGTGAGCGGAACCATGCCTCGCAAATTGCAGATGTATGTCGTGAAGCAGAAGACACGACACGGAAACTGGGTCTTCTATTTTCGTATCGGCAAGGGAAAGCGCATTCGCCTGCCTGATCCCGGCAGTCCGGAATTCAAGGAGGCCTATGCCGCCTGCTTGCGCGGCGAGCCCATTCCATCGAAGACGGCCGAGGCGCCGCACACCATCGCATGGCTGCTGGCACGCTACATGGAAAGCCAGATGTGGGCCGAACTCGCGCCAGCGACGCGCAGACAGCGCAGCAACATTTTCTACCATGTGAAGGAAAAGAACGGCCAGCACCCCTATTCGAGGATCACCAGCAAGGCGATCGAGAACGGACTGGACGACCGACGGGCAACCCCTGTCCAGGCAAACAACTATCTGAAGGCGATGGCCGGCCTCTGTAAATGGGCGGTCCGCAACAGCTATCTGCCGACCAATCCGACAGAGAGCGTCGAACGGCTCCGGGTGCGAAGCAACGGTTTCCCTGCGTGGAACGTCGAGGACGTCAAGGCATACTGCCTGCGCTGGCCAATCGGCACGACCCAGCGCCTCGCTCTGGAGATTGCGGTTCACACTGGCCTTCGACGGTCTGACCTGGTGCGTGCGGGCCGTCAGCACATCACCGATGGCGTGCTGGCGATCACGACGAAGAAGACGGGCGCCCGGGTAACGGTGGAATTGCCCAAACGCGTTCTCGAAATCATCGAGGCGACAAAGTGCGGGGATCTGCATCTGCTGATCACCAGCCATGGGAAGCCATTTTCCGAAGCCGGCTTCGGCAATTGGTTCGGCGCTTCGGCACGGGAGGCAGGCATAGAAAAGAACACCCATGGCATTCGAAAATTCGCCGCAACCACGGCTGCCAATGGCGGAGCCAGCGCTCACGAGCTCATGAGCCAGTTCGGCTGGGCAAACTCAAAACAGGCCGAAGTCTATACCCGAGGAGCCGATCGCGCACGACTAGGCGTTAAGTCCTCGCGCATTGTTTCGGAACAGCTGACGAACATCCTCGCCCCTCACCCTGCTACCGGTGAGGGATTTTCAGCAAAAAATTTAAAGAAATCAGATACGAAAGAATGAGATGGTGCCCCCGCCAAGGTTCGAACTCGGGACCCCCTGATTACAAATCAGGTGCTCTACCAACTGAGCTACAAGGGCACATCTGACTGGCGAGATACCATATTCTGCTTTCGTGTAAAGCAAAAAACGGGATCGGTGGACAGATGTCCCGACAACAGGCGGTCGGCACGGCGGTCGCGGGAAAAAACCTTGTCCCTTTGCGGTCTTATCCGCTACCAACAGCGGATAGGTCAGGGAGTAGTTCATGCCGCGTTCCTTTCAGTCGCACGCCTTCAGCGCCTCTCCCACCGAAGAGGCCCAGGCCGCGCGCGACGCGCTGGTCCGTCGCTATGGCGGTGTGCCGCCGGAAGAGGCGGACGTCATCGTCGCGCTTGGCGGCGACGGCTTCATGCTGCAGACGCTGCACGAGACGATGAATTCCGGCAAGCTGGTCTATGGCATGAACCGCGGCTCCGTCGGCTTCCTGATGAACGAATTCAGCCTGGACAATCTGATGGAGCGGATTTCGGCCGCGGTCGAGAACGCCTTCCATCCGCTGCGCATGACCACCCATAGTGCCGACGGCACGACCTCGATTGCCCTTGCCATCAACGAGGTCTCGCTGCTGCGCCAATCCTACCAGGCGGCCAAGCTGAAGGTCACCGTCGACGGCAAGACGCGGCTGGAGGAGCTGATCTGCGACGGGCTGATGGTCGCAACCCCGGTCGGCTCGACGGCCTACAACCTCTCCGCCCACGGCCCTATCCTGCCGCTGGAGGCGCCGCTGCTGGCGATGACGCCGGTCAGCGCCTTTCGGCCGAGACGCTGGCGTGGCGCATTGCTTCCCGATAAGGTGACGGTGGAAATCGACATTCTGGAGTCCGACAAGCGACCGGTCAACGCCGTGGCCGACCATATCGAGGTCAAATCCGTCACCTATGTGCGGATCGAACAGTCGAGCGACACGACGGCCCGCATCCTGTCCGATCCGGACCGCTCCTGGTCCGACCGGATCCTTGCGGAACAGTTTGCCAACTAGGACCGTTTCCGCCGTCGGTTTCCTGCGATACGGTCCAAAGCGCCTGGGTCGCATGCGAGACACCGAAGCGCGGCGGGGCTTTGCCGCCTTGCGGATTTTGCGAAAACATAGCTGTGCTTGCCATACCGTCGACAGAAACCGCCTTACCAGGACCGCCATCGGACCACCGCTTCAGGGAGCATGACATGGCCCGGACATTTCGCCCCCAAGATCACACCGCTTCCGGCGCCTCGCCCGCTCGCGCGCCGGCCCGGCGGGGCGTCGCATGGTCACTGGCGCTGGCGTTGCTGCTCGCCACGACGGGGCATGCGCTTGCCGACGCGATCGATGCCCTGCCGATCACCACCATCTTCGTCACCAGCGGCGGCTATTGGGAGGATCCGGACCAGGCCGAAACGGCAAAGGCCGCCGGGACGCCGGCTCCGAATGCCAGCGACGCCGAGGCCAGCCAGGCCGCGCAAAAGCCGCCACACGGCTATTACAAGCTGGTCGCCATCCGCCAGCCGGACCGAACCGCCAAGGTCTATCTGCAGCAGATCGAGGTGGCGTCCAATGGGGAGCTCAAGATGGTCGCCAGCACACCGCTCAACGAGCTGGCGGCGCTAAATCCCTATGTCACCGACATACGGCCTGAGGATTCAACCGGCGTGACGACGCAGCCCGGTTTTTTCGCCACCGTCTACCTGAAGACCGATCCCGCCGCAAAGGAGCCTGAAAGCTGGACGGTGATCGTCGACGAATTCGGCCAGGTGCAGGTGGAACCGGCCACGAACTGAGCCCTGTTCGGTCGGATCAGCGCGCGGAAAACGCCCTCAGGAAGGTCTTGACCGCATTGGCGGCCATCAGCTCGATCTCGGCGTCGGCCGGCTGGATGCCGAGCTGCATGTCGCTGCGGATATCGGCCATGCAGAGCGCCATATACTGGCGGGCAGCCAGTGAGGGATCGTCGATCTGCAGATGGCCGGCATGGGCAAGCTGTGCGAAGCGGGCGGCGACCGCCGGATATTTCTTGCCCGGTCCATATTCCCGCCAAGTGGCGAAAAGCGCCGGATAGCGCTGGCCCTCGCGCTCGATCAGCCGCGTCAGCCAGCGGCTGTGCGGATTGCAGGCGGCGGTCTTGAGCATGCGCACGGTGAAGGCCGTCAGTTCCGCTTCGAGATCCGCCGGATTGTCCGGGAAGGTGTCGAGCACGGAGAAGAAGCCGGCGCTCGAGCGCTGGGTGATCTCGCCGACCACCTCCTTGAACACCTTCTCCTTGTCGCCGAACTGGTTGTAGACGGTCTGGCGCGAGACACCGGCCCGCGAGGCAATGCCATCAATGCTCGCGGTAGCATAACCGACCTCGGCAAAAATCTCGGCCGCGGCCTCGATGATCAGATCGCGTTTGCCAGCAGGACCGGTGGCGCGGTCAGGCTGCTGACGGAAATCGGCAGGAGAGTGTTTCATGCTTTCTACATAGGGGGGCTTGACGAATTGGACAACACTGTCCAATATACTTGACATGATCGCAAGCGCAATGTCCCGCCTGCGATCGTTTGCGTTTTTGTCGCCAATTCCTACCAGACGCACTCTCGCCGCCCCGCGGCCGATGAGAAAGGTTTCCGCATGTATACGAGACTTTTGCCGCTGTCCGCGATTCTCGGACTGTTGATGGCTGTCGGCCTGTTCGCCGTCGACATGTATTTGCCCGTCCTGCCGGCAATCGGAGAACAGCTCCGCGCCGACAGCCATGAAGTGCAGGCCAGCCTGATCTCCTTCTTCGCCGCCATGGCGCTGTCGCAGATCTTCTACGGACCGCTGTCCGATATGTTCGGCCGCAAGCGGCCGCTCTATTTCGGCCTCACCCTGTTCGTCATCGGCGCGATCGGCTGCGCGCTGACCAATGACATTGAAGGCCTGGTTGCCTTCCGCTTCCTGCAGGGCGTCGGCGCGGCCGCAGGCTCGGTGATTGCCCGGGCGGTCGTGCGCGACTGCTATACCGGCGTCGAGGCCGCACAGCTGATGTCGCGTCTGCTGCTGATCTTCTCGATCTCGCCGATCCTGGCGCCGCTGGCCGGCAGCGCCGTCAGCTTCTTCGGCAGCTGGCGGCTGATCTTCTGGGTCATGGTCGTCGCCGCCGCGCTCGGCCTTGCCATGTGCCTCTTCCTGCTTGACGAGACACGCCCGCCCGAAAAGCGGACCGAAAGCAGCCTCAAGGCCACCTTCGCGGCCTTCGGCACGCTGCTCTCCGACCCCTATTACTTGGGCCTGGTGATGATCGCCGCCTTCGGCATGTCGAGCTACATGATCTATGTCGCCAACTCGTCCTTCGTGCTGATCGAGCATTACGGCCTGTCGCCGACCTTCTACAGCGTGGTCTTTTCCGTCAATGCGGTCGCCTTTATCGGCGCGTCGCAGCTGAACGGCCGGCTTGCCCGTCGCTTCGGCCTCCGGCGGCTGATCCGCACGGCCGTCATCGGCTATGCCGCCATGATGACCGGACTGTTCGTCGTCACCAGCCTCGGCTTCACCCAGCTGCCGGTGATGGCTGCCTTCCTGTTTGCCGGCTACGGCTTTCTCGGCTGCATCATCCCGACCTCCGCGGTTCTGGCGCTGGAAACCCATGGCCGCATCGCCGGCACCGCATCGGCACTGATGGGCACCATTCAGTTCATCGTCGCAGCCACGGTGATCGGCATCGGCGGCCGTTTCGTCGACGGCACCTCGCTGCCGATGATCGGCATCATCGCCCTCTGCAGCGTCACGGTGCTCGGCTTCGCCACCGTCACCCTGCGGCGCTCCGGCGAAATCCAGCCCGCCGAATAAACGCTGTCGTCCCCCGCCAGAGACAGCAAAAGGCGGCGGCGCTCCTGGAAGCACCGCCGCCTTTTATCTTTCAACTCATCAGCCCGACGAAGTCGGTCAGTCGATGTCGGCAACCTCGGCGTCGGCCTTGCCGCTGATGCGGTGCGCGAGGGCTGCTTCCATGAACGCGTTGATGTCGCCGTTCAACACGTCATCCGGCGCCGAGCTTTCGATGCCGGTGCGCAGGTCCTTGACCATCTGGTAGGGCTGCAGCACGTAGGAGCGGATCTGGTGACCCCAGCCGATATCGGTCTTGGACGCCGCCTCGGCATTGGCCGCCTCTTCCCGCTTCTTCAGCTCGGCCTCGTAGAGGCGGGCACGCAGCATGTCCCAGGCCTTGGCGCGGTTCTTGTGCTGCGAGCGCTCCTGCTGGCAGGCGACCGCGATGCCGCTCGGAATATGCGTGATGCGCACGGCCGAGTCGGTGGTGTTGACGTGCTGGCCGCCGGCGCCGGACGAGCGGTAGGTGTCGATGCGGCAATCGCTCTCGTTGATGTCGATATTGATCGAATCGTCGATCACCGGATAGACCCAGACCGACGAGAACGAGGTGTGGCGACGCGCGTTCGAATCGTAGGGCGAGATGCGCACCAGGCGGTGCACGCCCGATTCGGTCTTCATCCAGCCATAGGCATTGTGGCCCTTGATGTGGATCGTCGCGGACTTGATGCCCGCTTCTTCCCCTTCATGGACTTCCAGCACCTCGACCTTGAAGCCGTTGCGCTCCGCCCAGCGGATATACATCCGCAACAGCATGTTCGCCCAGTCCTGGCTCTCGGTGCCACCGGCGCCCGAATGCACTTCCACATAGGTGTCGTTGCCATCGGCTTCGCCCGACAGCATGGCCTCGACCTGGCGCCGTGCGGCCTCGGTCTTCAGGTTCTTCAACACCTGTTCGGCCTCGGTGACGATGTCCTGATCGCCCTCTTCCTCACCGAGCTCGATAAGCTCGATATTGTCGGCCAGCTGCTGTTCCAGCGCCTTGACGCCGTTGATGCCGTCGTCGAGCTGCTGGCGCTCGCGCATCAGCTTCTGCGCTTCGGCCGCATCGTTCCAGAGGTTCGGATCCTCGGCCTTGTTGTTCAACCAGTCCAGTCGTCTTACCGCCTGATCCCAGTCAAAGATGCCTCCTCAGCAGGGTTATCGCCTGCTTGATTTCGTCGACAACATTCTCGATTTCGTTTCGCATAGATCCTGATCTTTTGTTTTTCGGCCTGATCGATTGTCTTTTTGGATCGAAAAAACCCGCCCGTGACATAGAGGGGCGGGTCTTTGATGTAAAGGGCGGGATGCCCGCTGAAGCTCGTCGGAGCGGTCCTTAGAACAGACCGCCCGCGCCGGAGGTGACGGCCTGATTCGCCTGCGGCGAGGTGCGCAGGATTTCCTCGGGCGCGGCATATTCGTCACTGTCGCCGATGACCGAGAAGCTGTCGGCCGGTCCGGTGCCCGGCTTGAACGCCTCGATGATCGTGTCCGGATCACCGTCATAGGCGGCCATGCCGGTCTTGCGATTGACCGGGATCAGGCTCATCCCGTCGGGGATATGGAACTTGCTCTTCGGCATGTCGGCGGTCGCCATGTTCATGAACTCGTTGAACACCGGCGCTGCCAGACCGCCGCCGGTCGCGCCGCGGCCCATCGGCTTGGGCGAATCATAACCGATATAGAGACCGGCCACGAGATCCGGCGTATAGCCGACGAACCACGCGTCCTTCTCGTCATTGGTCGTGCCGGTCTTGCCGGCGGCTTCCCGGTCGAGCTTGACATGCGCCGAGGCGGTGCCGCGCTGGATCACGCCCTGCATCATCGAGGTGATCTGGTAGGCGGTCATCGGGTCGAGCACCTGCTGGCGGGTGTCGGTGATCACCGGCTCGTCCTGGCCGTCATAATCATTGGCGTTGCAGCCCTCGCAGATACGCTCCTCGTGACGGAAGATCGTCTTGCCGAACCGGTCCTGGATGCGGTCGATCAAGGTCGGCTTGATCTGCTTGCCGCCGTTTGCCAGCACCGAATAGGCCGAGACCATGCGCAGGACCGTGGTTTCGCCCGAGCCGAGCGACATCGCCAGAACCGGGTTCATATGGTCGTAGACGCCGAAACGATCGGCATATTCGGCCACCAGGTTCATGCCCATGTCGTTTGCCAGGCGCACGGTCATCAGATTGCGCGATTGCTCGATACCGGTGCGCAGCGTCGACGGACCGGCAAAGCTTCCACCGTAATTCTGCGGCTTCCACACCTCGCCGCCGGAGACGAACTCGACCGGCGCGTCGAGGATCACCGAGGCCGGCGTATAGCCGTTGTCGAGGGCGGCTGCGTAGACGAAGGGCTTGAACGAGGAGCCGGGCTGGCGCATCGCCTGGGTTGCGCGGTTGAATTCGGACTGCGCGTAGGAGAAGCCGCCGACCATGGCCAGAACACGGCCGGTATGCGGATCCATCACCACCAGGCCGCCCTGAACCTTCGGCGGCTGGCGCAGCCTGTAGGCGTTCGGGTCATCCTTGCCGATCGGCTCGACATAGACCACATCGCCACGCGCGACGACGCCGACCGGGGACTTGGTCGTCTTGCGATCGCCGCTGGCCGAGCGATAGGCCCATTCCATGTTCTTGGCGGAGACCTTGCCGGTTTCGCGCTCGGTGCCGATCTTGCCGTCGTCACCCTTGTCGGGACGAATGCCGATATCGAGGCCCTCGGGCGAGACATCGAGCACGACGGCGAGCTTCCATTCGGGAACGTCGCGCATCGGCGTCAGGTCGGCGAGTTCCTTGCCCCAGTCGCCGGAGGCCGAGATCTGCTTGATCGGGCCGTGGAAACCGCGGCGTTCGTCATAGCCGATCAGGCCGTCCTGCAGGGAGCGGCGCGCCTCCTCCTGCAATTGCGGGTCGAGCGAGGTGCGGACCGAAAGCCCCCCTTCATAAAGCGTGTCGCTGCCGTATTTGTCGATGATCTGGCGGCGGACCTCTTCGGCGAAATAGTCGGAGGCGAAAAGATAGGAGCTGCCGATGCGCAGATGCACGCCGAGCGGCTCGGTCTTGGCCTCCGTGCCGTCCTCGGCGCTGATGAAACCGTTTTCCACCATCCGGTCGATCACCCAGTTGCGGCGCTCGAGGGCGGCCTGCGGGTGGCGGAAGGGATGGTAATTGGCCGGCCCCTTGGGCAGCGATGCCAGATAGGCGGCCTCGGCGATCGTCAGTTCGGTGACCGACTTGTCGAAATAGGTGAGTGCCGCGCTGGCGATCCCGTAGGAATTCATCCCGAAGAAAATTTCGTTCAGGTAGAGTTCGAGGATCTTGTCCTTCGAATAGGTCTGCTCGATGCGGAACGAGAGAATCGCTTCCTTGGCCTTGCGGTCGATCGTCTGGTCGGAGCTCAGAAGGAAGTTCTTCGCCACCTGCTGGGTGATCGTCGAGGCGCCGACCGGACGGCGGCCGCTGCCGAGATTCTGCAGGTTGACGACGATCGCACGGGTCAGGCCGGAAATGTCGATGCCCGGATGATTGTAGAAATTCTTGTCTTCCGCCGACAGGAAGGCGGCCTTGACCCGGTCGGGAACCGCCTGAATAGGCAGGAAGATCCGGCGTTCGCGGGCATATTCGGCCATCAGCGCGCCATTGCCGGCGTGAAAGCGCGTCATCACCGGCGGCGCATATTTGGCCAGCACTTCATAGTCGGGAAGGTCTTTCGATATCCTCACGAGATAGATCGCCGCAGCCGCAGCGAAACCCAGCGCGACCACCGAGCCGATGCCGAAGAGATATCCAATCAGTCTAATCATATTCGAAGTACCGGGTCTGCTTACGGTTCTTGCGCGATATCAGCATCGCATATCCATTGGCGTTTTGCACGCAGCGCCTCCGATAGCAAGCCCGGGCGGCCAATCCATGGCCGGCTTTGGACCTCCAGCGGTCGGTGAGCGGCTCTAACGCCGTGATTGTGCGTAAATTGGGGCCGGCGCCCGGGTTCTTCACAATCACGTGCGGCATGATCTCCAGCATCCGCGCCCTGCCCCGCCCGTCGCGGCCGCGCGACCGATGCCGCCCCTCACCCGCCATTGGCGACCAGCGGGTGCCTGTACCGTGACACCGCCTCGGCCAGCCGGTTCGCCACCTTCTCGCGCCATTTCTCGTCCAGTAGCTGCTGCTCGTCATCCTTGTTCGACAGGAAACCGAGCTCCAGCAGGATCGACGGCACATCCGGCGCCGTCAGCACCTGGAAGCCGGCATAGCGGTGCGGGTTGTTGATCAGTCCGATCTGGCCTTCGAAGGCGCTGACGACCGCATTGGCCATGGTCACCGAAAAGGCCTGCGTCTCGCGTCGCGTCAGGTCGAGCAGGATGTCGGAGACTTCCGGCGGCTCGGTGTTGAAATCGACGCCGGCAATCGTGTCGGACTTGTTTTCACGCTCGGCGAGGTCGGCGGCCATCCGGTCCGAAGACTTGTCGGAGATCGTGTAGACCGTCGCCCCGCGAATGGTGGGGATGCTGAGTGTGTCCGCATGAATGGAGATGAACAGGTCGGCGTCATGCTCGCGCGCAATCGCCACGCGCCCCGACAGCGAGACGAACTCGTCATCCTTGCGGGTCAGGAAGGCGTGAATCCCGTCGTTCCGGTTCAGCCGGTCGGCCAATGTCTTGGCAAAGGCCAGCGTGATGGTCTTTTCCGGCGTCTTCGTGCGGGCGCCGGTCGCACCCGCATCGATCCCGCCATGACCGGCATCGACGGCAACGATGAAGGTCGACTTCTTCACATGCGGTGCGATGTCGACCGTCTCATGGCGTTCGCCCGCGGCCCTGGCGGCGTCCGCCCAACCGGCCTTCACCTGCGTCTCGAAGGTCTCTTGCGGCACCACCTTGGCATCGAGCACCAGCCGGTAGCCGCGATCCTTCTCGTCCTTCTGGACTTCGCTCAGCGCCAGCACGGTCGGACGTTTCGCAGTCATCACCAGGCGCGCGGCACCACGCTCCATCGACCCGTAGCGGATGTCGGTAAACACGCCGCGGGCGGCCAGCGCACCGGGCTTGAAGCCGAAAACCGTGTCCGGCAGGTCGATGACGATCCGCTGGGGGCCGTCGAGATAATGCACCTTGAATGTCGGCTTGTGGTCGAAGTCGATGACGACCCGGGTGCGCACCTCGTCCCCGGCAATACGCGCCGCATAGGCGACCAGCGGACGCCCGCCAAGCCCTTTGGCTGCACCCTTGCCGGCCGGCTTGGCCGCCGAGGCGGCAGCCTTGCCTGGCGGTGTCTTGCCGTCAGCGGCGCTGGCAGCGGGACCAAGCCCCGTCATCGACAGCAGAACTATCGACGCGAAGACGACGAATTTGCGAGCGAGGTGCCGGCGGGTCGTCCGCCCTTCAACTGATGCGATCATACGCCGCCTGATCATCCCGTTTCCTGGTTATGCATCGACCATCCGGCCGCTACATCTTCCATGCCTCAAATGCGGTGCCTGGCCGGACCCCTTCATACCGTCTTCCGCATTCGCGCGTTACGCGTCAAGATCCGGCACGCCACCTGCCGCCCGGTTCGCAATTTTACGTTGCGAAGCCATGGCCTTAGAATGCCGGACAGAGCCCGCCAGAGAGATATCCTTAGGCCTGAAAATTCCAACGATATTATGGCGCAAACCGGATTTGGCTTGCCATTGTCATATATACAACATACAACGCAAGTGAGGACAAAAAGCGCCTCGGGATAGAATCATTCCACAGGCAGCCAACCTAAAATGGTTTGGCGCCAGCATACCCGGAATGATCATCTGCCGTTGAAGCGCCTTTGTTCTGGATGGATCGGAAAGCCGGCCAAAACCGGTGGAACTATCAGGTGAGAAATCACCGACCGCTCTCATCGAGCACTCATCGGGCCATAATCGGCCTTAGGCATTGTCGTTCTCGTTTGGTTTCAAGTCGTTGCAGCAGATTTCACCCAGAAGCACCGGAGGAACAGCGACCGAGGTCGCCCAGGGCTTGCTGGCTGTTGCCGTCGCGAGACACGGACGCGAACAATTTTATTCGGCCCAAGCCGCGCAAGAAGCCGTTCCTGCATCCAACGCAGGACACGACAAGCCTCGCCGCGCGTGGGCCGAGGAGCACATCTTAAATGGCAGAGAAAATGCTGATCGACGCGTCTCACGAAGAAGAGACGCGCGTAGTCGTTGTCCGCGGTAACCGGATAGAAGAATTCGATTTCGAGTCCCAGCACAAGAAGCAGATCCGGGGCAATATCTATCTTGCGAAAGTGACGCGGGTCGAACCGTCGCTTCAGGCCGCTTTCGTCGACTACGGCGGAAACCGCCACGGCTTCCTGGCCTTCGCCGAAATCCACCCCGACTATTACCAGATCCCGTTGGCAGACCGGCAGGCCCTTTTGAAGGCCGAAGCCGACGAACATCGCCAGCACGACGATCATCACGATGACGAACCGGCCGTCGATCTGTCCAAGAGCGAACAGCCCGACATCGCGATGGACATCCCGGTGCTGGCAACCCCGACGCCCGCACCGAGCGCGCCAAGCGACAACGCACCGGCCGACACGCCAGAGACCCTGACGGACGCCCCGGAAGAAGAGGCCCCTGCCCCCAAGGCCAAGCCGAAGCGCGTCCGCAAGCCGCGCAAGAAGGCGGCCGACAAGGCAGCCGAAGAGACGGCGGCAACGGACGGCGAAGCCTCGGCCGAAGCGGCTGCCGGCGAAGCCGGCAGCAATGACGATGACGGCGACGACGACGCCAAGGGCGGCTCGATTGCCGCCATGGTCGACAGCGACAGCGTCTCCGAGGATGTCGACAATCGCCGTCATCACGACGACGATGACGACAACGACCGCGACGAGGAAAAGGAAGAAATCGAATCCGTCGGCGCCGAAGACGCCATGGAAGAGGTTCCCGACCGCGTCGTGCGCCGCCAGCGCAAGCAGTACCGCATCCAGGAAGTGATCAAGCGCCGGCAGATCCTGCTGGTCCAGGTCGCCAAGGAAGAACGCGGCAACAAGGGCGCGGCGCTGACCACCTATCTCTCGCTCGCCGGCCGCTATTCGGTGCTGATGCCGAACACGGCGCGCGGCGGCGGCATTTCCCGCAAGATCACCAATCCGGGTGACCGCAAGCGGCTGAAGGAAGTCGCACGCGAACTCGAAGTGCCGCAGGGCATGGGCGTGATCCTGCGCACCGCCGGTGCCAACCGCACCAAGGTCGAGGTCAAGCGCGACTTCGAATACCTGATGCGCCTGTGGGAAAACGTCCGCACGCTGACACTGAATTCCACCGCCCCCTGTCTCGTCTATGAGGAAGGATCGCTGATCAAGCGTTCGATCCGCGACCTCTACAACAAGGACATCACCGAGGTCGTCGTGGCCGGTGAAGCCGGCTATCGTGAAGCGAAAGACTTCATGAAGATGCTGATGCCGAGCCATGCCAAGGTGGTTCAGCCCTATCGCGACCTGCACCCGATCTTCTCGCGCTCCGGCATCGAAGGCCAGCTCGACAAGATGCTGCAGCCGCAGGTGACGCTGAAGTCCGGCGGCTACATCATCATCAACCAGACCGAAGCGCTGGTGGCGATCGACGTCAACTCCGGCCGTTCGACCCGCGAATATTCGATCGAGGACACGGCGCTCCAGACGAACCTTGAAGCTGCCGAGGAAGTGGCCCGCCAGCTGCGCCTGCGCGACCTTGCGGGTCTCATCGTCATCGACTTCATCGACATGGAGGAGAAGCGCAACAACCGCTCCGTCGAGAAGAAGCTGAAGGATTGCCTGAAGAACGACCGCGCCCGCATCCAGGTCGGCCGGATCTCGCATTTCGGCCTTCTGGAAATGTCGCGCCAGCGTATCCGCGCCTCGGTGCTGGAATCGACGACGCAGGTTTGCCCGCACTGCACCGGCACCGGGCTTATCCGGTCGCAGTCGTCCGTCGCCCTGCATGTCCTGCGCGGCGTCGAGGAATATCTGCTGAAGGCCACGACCCACGACATCACCGTGCGTGCCACGCCTGAGATCGCGCTCTATCTGCTCAACCAGAAGCGCGCGACGATCACCGATTACGAAAAGCGATTCGGCGTGACGATCACGATCGACTCGGATGCATCCGTCGGCCACCAGCATTTTGCCATCGATCGCGGCGAGCCGGTTGAAAACCCCATTCGTATCGAAAACCTGATGCCGGTTGCGTTCGCACCCGAAGAAGACGACTACGCCGACGAGGTCGAAGAGGACATCGAAGACGAGGAAGTCGAAGACGCGCCGGTTGCCGCAAAGGCACCGGAAGCGGGCGACGACCAGAACGGGCGCAAGCGCAAGCGTCGTCGGCGTCGCCGCAACAAGAATGGCCAGGGTCCGGACGCCAATGGCGACGACCAGGGCGGTGACGAGGATGACGGCGACGAAGCCTCGGCCGACGCCGATCAGGACGGCAACAGCGATGAAGCCTCCAGCGACGACAACGGCGAAGACGACGGCCAGCGCCGCAAGCGCCGCCGCCGCGGCAAGCGCGGCGGTCGCCGCAACCGCAATGGCGACGAGGCAACGACGTCTTCCGACGACAATGAGGACGGGTCCGAAGGCGACGATGCCGGCGATACCGAGGCTGCCCTGATCGAGGACATCGCGGAGACGAGCGTCGCCCAAGGCACCGCCATGGACGAGATCGAGGCTACCGAAGCCCCGGCCGCGGCCGAGGAAAAGCCGGCCCGCAAGCCGCGCCGCACCCGCCGCGCCAAGGGTGGCGAGCCCTCGCCCGTCGAGGAGCCTGTCATCGAGGAGGCTGCAAAGCCGGTCGAAGCCGAAGTGGGTGAAAAAGCCGCCGATCTCGACGACGAGGACGCCAAGGCGACCCCGCAGGCGGCAGCCGCGCCCGCAAGCGCTGCCCCCGTGGCCGCCGAGCAGGTCAGCGAAAAGGCCGAAGCAGCTCCGGCGGAAGCAGAGCCTGCGGAAGCGGAAGCCAACGAAACGTCCGAGGACGACAAGTCCGTCCGCGCCAATCGCGGCGAGAACATCTCGAGCTCGGAGCCGGTGGTCACCTCGACCGCGAACGGTGACGAAAAGCCCAAGAAGGGCGGATGGTGGCAGCGCCGCGGCTTCTTCTGAGCCGCCGCTGACAGCCTGGTCAGAGACTGAAAAGCCGCGCCGTTCAATGATACGGCGCGGCTTTTTTCATTGTGGATCGTGAGGGGACAGAGATGAGCCCGGCTGCGTTCAGCTTGGCAACCGCTCCAGCACCAGTGCCGGCTTGTCCTCGATGGCGATGCGGCCCGTCAGTCGAAAGCCGGCCTTCTCCGCCACCCTGATCGACGCGCCGTGTTCAGGCGCGATGAGACAGTAGGTATGACGGCTGGGAAGATAGCGGTCACCCCATTGCATCATGGCTGCCACCGCCTCGCTCGCGAAACCGCGTCCCTGCCACGCCGGCGTCATCACCCAGCCCGCCTCCGGCAGGCCGTCGACGGCGATATCGAGGCCGCGCTTGAAATCGGCAAAGCCGACCTCGCCCAGAAACGCCCCCGTCATCCGGTCTTCCACGGTCCAGTAGCCATAGCCCATGACATGCCAGTGACCGATGCCGCGCAGGATCCTTGCCCAGGATATATTGCGTGGGGACGGCAAACCGGTGATGTAGCGGACGGTCCGCTCGTCGGCCCAGAGCGCGGCCGAGGGCTCGAAGTCGGCCTTGCAGGGCAGCCGCAGCCGCAGGCGATCGGTCAGGATATCCGCCGTCCGTTCCTGTTGCAGCAGAGTGTCCATGTCCTACCTCTCTTCCTCTCAACGCCCGTGGGCCTCTCCCCGCCGGCCGTCCCTTGCCGCAGCGCTTCAGGTCCGTCAGGATCTGATTCCGCCGCACGTCGGAAGCCTCTGGATCCGAATCCTTATTAGCGATCGCTGCCATTCAGCCAATGGCCGATGCGGTCGGTCGCCTCCACCATTTCGGCCATGGTGCCGGCATAGGAGAACCGCATGGCGCGATGGCCTTCGACCGGATCGAAGTCGATGCCGGGCGTCGCCGCGACATGAATCTCGGCCAGCATGCGCCTGGCGAATTCCATGCTGTCATTGGTGTGGGCGCTGACGTCGGCATAGGCGTAGAAGGCGCCGTCGACGGGCGACAGCAAGGGCAGGCCGAGTTCCGGCAGGCGGCGCTCCAGGAAGTCGCGATTGGCCCGGCAACTTGCCTTGTAGATCTCCAGCTCGTCGGTCGCGGCAAGCGCTGCGGCGGCGGCGATCTGCGACAGTTCCGGCGGCGAGATATAGAGGCTCTGGGCGAGGCACTCGATCGGCCGGACCAGATAGTCCGGCAGCACCATCCAGCCGATCCGCCAGCCTGTCATGCAATAATATTTGGAAAAGGAATTGATGACGATCACGTCGTCGGTGAGTTCGAGCGCCGAGGTCTCCTCGCCGGCAAAGGTGAGGCCATGGTAGATCTCGTCGGAGATCATGGTGATTTGCCGGTCGCTGCAATGGTCGAGCAGGGCCTTCAGCTGTGCGCGTCCGGTCACCGTGCCGGTCGGATTGGCGGGGCTTGCCAGCAGAACCCCCTTCAGCGTGACGCCCCGCTCGCGCTCGGCGGCCATCAGGCTTTCCGGTGTCAGGGTAAAGGCGGTCCCGGCATTGACCGGCACCTCGACGACCACGAGGCCCAGCGCCTTCAGGATATTGCGATAGGCCGGATAGCCGGGCCGCGCGATCGCCACGGCATCGCCGGGTTCGAACAGGCCAAGAAAGGCGAGATTGAAGCCGGCCGACGAACCGGTGGTGACTGCGATGCGGGCGGGATCGAGATCGATGCCGTGGCGGGCCCGGTAGTGGCCGGCAAGCTTGCGTCGAAGGTCCAGCGTTCCCAGCGCATCCGTATAGCCGATCCGGCCATGCTCGAGCGCCTCCCGGGCGGCCAGGAGGGCTGCCTGGGGCGCCGGGGCGCCGGGCTGGCCGACCGCCATGGAAATCACCGGATGCCCGGCCTGGCGAAGCCTGGTGGCCCCCGCCAGCAGATCCATGGCATGGAAGGGTTCAACGGCGCTGCGACGGGATAGGGAAATCAAAGGCTCGACCTCAAATGCTCAATGTCAGCCTGACTTCTGCCGCATCCGCAGCCGCTTCACAATGGCGCGAGACGCCGCTGGATACGGCTTTTTCACTATCAAACGGCATTCTGCTTCGCTATCAAGGACGCAAACGGCATAGACAGCCCTTTATCGGGCTGAAGGACAAGGACAGGACATGACGACCAAGGCTGCCAAAATCGCCATACTCGCAGGCATCGCGCTCGTCGGCTGGACCGTCGCGGCCACCGCGATCGTCGTCGGGCTGAAAAGCGATGGACGTCAGCAAGTCGCAGCCGTCGAGGACGCTCCCAGTTTCGGCGAGCAGGTCCGCGCCTATCTGCTGGCCAATCCGGAAGTGATGGTCGATGTGCAGCAAGCGCTGCAGAAGAAGCAGGCGAGCGCCCAACAGGCACAGGCATCCTCGGTAATCGAGAAGAACGAGGCGGCGCTCTACCATGCTTCCTCCGACATCTCGCTTGGCAATCCGGATGGTGACGTCACCATCGTCGAGTTCTTCGACTACAATTGCGGCTACTGCAAGCGCGCCCTGTCCGACATGGACAAGGTGATCCGCGACGACAGCAAGGTGCGCTTCGTCCTGAAGGAATTCCCGATTCTCGGCGAGGATTCGGTCGCCGCCCACAAGGTGTCCGATGCCTTCCGCAAGCTGGCACCGGAAAAATATGCCGACTTCCACCGTGCGCTCTTGGGCGGCGACGGCCGTGCCACGGAAGCCTCGGCCATCCAGCTTGCGGCCGCCCTTGGCGTCGACGAGACCGCCATCCGCAAAGAGATGACCGATAACCCGAACGACGCCTCGGTGCGGCAAGCCTATCAGCTGGCGACCGATCTCGGGGTGACCGGCACGCCGTCCTATGTCATCGGCGGCGAGGCGATCTTCGGTGCCTATGGTGTCGATGTCCTCGAGCAGAAGATCGCCAATGTCCGCGCCTGCGGCAAGGCCAGTTGCTGATCGAACGGTTTACCACATCCTCCATTGCCGGCTTGACCTGGCTTTTCCTGTGATCCAAGGCTTTGGCGTCCGCTTGGGGCTTTTCCTTGCGGTGCCTCCGGTCTATAGGAGGCGGGTCTGAAGCTGTGGAATGACATGATGAGCGCGACAATCTTCGTCCTCAACGGGCCAAATCTCAATATGTTGGGAAAGCGGGAACCCGGGATCTATGGGGCTGATACCCTGGCGGATGTCGAAGCCAAGTGTCAGGCCTATGCCGGCGGGATCGGCCTCGGTGTCGATTTTCGTCAGAGCAACCACGAAGGCGATCTGGTCAGCTGGCTGCATGAAGCCAATGACAAGGCCATCGGCGTTGCCCTGAATGCCGGGGCTTACACACACACATCCTATGCGCTGCACGATGCCATTCGCGCGATCTCGATCCCCGTGGTCGAGCTGCATCTGTCGAATGTACATGCGCGCGAACATTTCCGCCACAAATCGATGATAGCGCCTGCCGCCAAAGGCGTGATTTGCGGCTTCGGAACAGACAGTTACATCCTCGCGCTGCAGGCTTTGAAGTCGCTGACGCAATAACAAGAAATACAGGATTCCATCAATGGCTGATAAAAAGAACGGAATTGATCAGGCGCTGATCCGCGATCTGGCCAACATTCTCAAAGACACGGACCTGACCGAGATCGAAGTCGAGCAGGACGACCTGCGCATCCGCGTTTCGCGCAACAGTGCGAACTATCCGGTGGCGATGCCGCAGATGCAGTATGCACCGCAGATGGCGCCGGCGCCGCAGGCAGCCGCGCCCGTCGCCGCTCCGGCCGTCGAAGCAGCCCCCGGTCGTGACCTCTCCAAGGCCGTGACGGCTCCGATGGTCGGCACCGTCTACCTCGCCCCGGCCCCCGGCTCGCGCAACTTCATCGAGGTCGGCGCGACGGTCAAGGAAGGCCAGACGTTGCTGATCATCGAAGCGATGAAGACGATGAACCAGATCCCGTCGCCGCGCTCCGGCAAGGTCGTCGAGATCCTGACCGACGACGCCCGCCCCGTCGAGTACGGCGAACCTCTCGTAATCATCGAGTAAGCTCTGATGGCAGTCATCTCAAAGATCCTCATAGCGAACCGCGGCGAAATCGCCCTGCGTGTCCTGCGCGCCTGCAAGGAGCTGGGCATCGCGACGGTGGCCGTGCATTCGACGGCCGACGCCGACGCCATGCATGTGCGCCTCGCCGACGAAAGCGTATGCATCGGCCCGCCGCCCTCGCGCGACAGCTACCTGAACATCCATCAGATCGTCGCCGCCTGCGAAATTACCGGCGCCGACGCGGTCCATCCCGGCTATGGCTTCCTGTCGGAGAACGCCAAGTTCGCCGATATCCTGGAAGCCCACGGCATCACCTTTATCGGCCCGACCGCGGACCATATCCGCCAGATGGGCGACAAGATCACCGCCAAGCAGACGGCGATGGATCTCGGCATCCCGGTCGTTCCGGGCTCCGAGGGCGAAGTCACGCCGGACAATGCGCTGAAGACCGCCCGCGAGATCGGCTTCCCGGTACTGATCAAGGCAACGGCCGGTGGCGGTGGACGCGGCATGAAGGTCGCCAAGACCGAAGCCGAGCTCGAGGAAGCCGTCTCGACGGCGCGTTCCGAGGCGCTGGCCGCCTTCGGCAATGCGGCCGTCTACATGGAAAAATATCTCGGCAAGCCGCGCCATATCGAAGTGCAAGTCGTCGGTGACGGCGAAGGCAATGCAATCCATCTCGGCGAACGCGACTGCTCGCTGCAGCGGCGCCACCAGAAGGTCTGGGAAGAAGCCAACTCCCCGGCCCTCAACGTCGAGCAGCGGATGAAGATCGGCGAAATCTGCGCCGATGCCATGCGCAAGATGAAATATCGTGGCGCCGGCACGGTCGAGTTCCTCTACGAGAACGGCGAGTTCTATTTCATCGAAATGAACACCCGCCTGCAGGTGGAACATCCGATCACCGAAGCGATCACCGGTATCGACCTGGTGCACGAGCAGATCCGCGTCGCCTCCGGCGCCGGCCTGTCCGTCACCCAGGACGAGATCGTGTTTTCCGGCCATGCGATCGAATGCCGGATCAATGCCGAGGATGCGCGCACCTTCGTGCCGTCGCCCGGCACGATCACGCATTTCCATGCGCCGGGCGGCCTTGGGGTACGCGTCGATTCGGGCGCCTATGCCGGCTACAAGATCCCGCCTTACTACGACAGCCTGATCGGCAAGCTGATCGTGCATGGACGCACCCGCGTCGAATGCATGATGCGCCTGCGCCGCGTGCTGGACGAGTTCGTCGTCGACGGCATCAAGACGACGCTGCCGCTGTTCCAGGATCTGGTGTCCAACCAGGACATCGCCAATGGCGATTACGACATCCACTGGCTGGAGCACTATCTGGCCGAGACGGCCAAGTGAGGCTGTGACCTTGGCGCGCGGCGGGGAACGGAAAATCACTCCGGACATCCTGCTGCGCGCCTATTCCATCGGGCTGTTCCCGATGGCCGATTCGGCCGATGATCCCGAGCTCTTCTGGGTCGAGCCGGAGATCCGCGGCATCATTCCGCTCGATCAGTTCCATGTTTCCAAAAGCCTTGCCAAGGCGATGGCCAAGCGCCCCTTCGAGGTCCGCTTCGACACCGCCTTTCACGCGGTGGTCGACAAATGCGCCGAACCCGCCGACGATCGCCCCTCCACCTGGATCAATGTCGAGATCAAGTCGCTCTACAGCGCGCTGCACACGATGGGCCATGCGCATTCGGTCGAGGCATGGGAGGGGGACGAGTTGGTCGGGGGGCTCTATGGCGTCTCGCTCGGCACCGCGTTTTTCGGCGAGAGCATGTTTTCGCGCCGGACCAATGCCTCCAAGATCTGCCTCGTGCATCTGGTCGAGCGGCTGAGGCAACAGGGCTTCACCCTGCTCGACACGCAGTTTACCACAGACCATCTGAAAACCTTCGGCGCCGTGGATATCCCCAAGGAGGACTATCGGATCCTGCTGGAGGACGCGATGATGCAGGCCGACGCGGAATTCTGAAGAAGATCCACCGCCCGCACGGAGGTCCTGATGGCAGCACTGACGCAGGTGTCCGGCGGATGGAGCTTTCGGCACTGCACCGCGATCGCCGCTACGCTCCACCTCGTGCTTGCTCTGGCGCTGCTGCCCCTGGCTCTCAGCCATCCCCTGCCGCTTCCGCAAGACGATGCGGTCCGCGTCGAACTCGTTGCCCCGCCGCCCCCTGCCCGCAAGCTGGACGGCAGATTGGAGCCCGAGCCGATGGCCGCGCCACAGCCACATGCCGATCCCGCTCGCAGCGCGCCTTCGCCGCCGCAGCCGGACATCAAGCCGAAAGGGCAGGACACACCCGCAGCCCCGGCCCCAAGCCGGGACGGCCTGACGCCGGCCCGTACACTCTATGCGGCAAAGATCCTCCTGGATCCACGCAGCGCCCCTGCCCTTAAGGATCTCGAAACGATCGATGTCGACGAACAGGTCGTGCAGGTGTGCAATCTGGAGGCCATGGAGCAGATCGAGCGCCAGGATCCGTCCCTCAAGCCGGACTTCGTGCTTGCCTATGCGCGCGACGACATGCGCCAGCACGGCCTGGATATCACGGCCGACGGCGCGGCCTTTCACAGCAAGGACGGCTGGTATGGATTGCGGTATCGGTGCAAGGCAAAGGCCGACCATCGCGGCGTGTCCGACTTCGCCTTTGCGGTCGAAGAGGCCGTGCCGGAAGCGCAGTGGGCCGATCTCAACCTGCCGAGCGCAATATCAAGCGGGGAATGAAGCGATGTCGCGCAGAGGGCCGAAAAGACGCCTCAGCTCTTGCTCGGCGGCGGGACGTCGGAGGTCTGCTTGCAGTTCTTCAGCCAGACGTCGTAGATCGGATGCTCGACGGCATTGAGGCCGGGGCTTGCGGCGAACATCCAGCCGGAAAAGATCCGGCGGATCTTGCGATCGAGGGTGATCTCGTCGACCTCGACGAAACCGTCGATCTGCTGGGTTTCGCTGTCGTCGCGCGAATAACAGACCTTCGGGGTCACCTGCAGCGCGCCGAACTGAACGGTCTCGCCGACATAGACATCGAAGGTGGTGATGCGGCCAGTGATCTTGTCGATGCCGGAAAAGACAGCGACCTTGTCCTCGATCCGCTCTGCGCGGGCCGGAAAGGCCGTGGCAAGGCAGCCGGTCATCGTGGCAAGAGCGAATGCCGAAGTCAGCCGAAAAGCCTTTTGTCCTGCCTGGAATGTCATCATGCCCGTCTCCAGCGCCTTCAACGGGGCGCCGCCGGTTTCAACTGGCGCCGTACCTTGCCGACGCTGATCCTGCGCCTAAACGCCAATTATGGCCAAATGGGGTTAGTTGCCCGGGGTCCAGGCATCGTAGTCGCCGGTGACCCGCGGACGTTCGCCAAGCGCCTCGATCGCCCCTTGCGGACGATAGGCCGCGGCCGTTCCGGTCATGTTCGGACGGTGGGTCTTTTCCCATTCGCGCGGCTTGTAGTCTTCCTCGCTCGGCGCGATGTCGGTGCGATGGTGCATCCAGCCATGCCAGCCGGGCGGGATCTGCGAGGCGTCGGCATAGCCTGCATACACAACCCAGCGCTTGGGCAGACCGTAGGAGGACTTGCCGCCCTGGTAATAGACGTTGCCGAACTCGTCCTCGCCGACCTTCTTGAAGCCGCGAAGGGCCACAAGCGTTCCGATGGTGTAGTTGTTCCACCAGGTGAAGGTGTGCAGCAGGAAGTTCTTCATGTCTTGACCTCGTGCCCGCATGGCGCGGACGAAAGCAGAATAGGCTTCCCCGCTTATGCAATCTTAGCCCTGCGATGTCCAGTGCCTCGCCGGCCGAAGCCGTTATTTCAACTTGATCTTGAAGCCCAGATGGGTCGGTTGGAAACCGAGGCGCTGATAGAAGCGATGGGCGTCCTTGCGCACGGCGTTCGACGTCAATTGCACCATCCGCATGCCCCGGTCCCGGGCATCCGCGATACAGAATTCGATCATCAGCTTGCCGATTCCCCGGCCACGGCGATCGGGGCGTGTCTGGACCGCCTCGATGATCATCGACGACGAGCCCCTGCCCGGCATCGTGGTGGTGATCATCGTCTGGAATGTGGCGACGACCTCGCCATCCTCCGTGACCACGTAGAGATCCTGATTGGCCGAATCGGCGATGGTGCGGAAAGCGGCGATATAGTCCGGAAGCGCTGCGGGATCGTCGGTGTCGCCATGGCCGCCGAGCGTATCCTTGGCAAAGATCGCGGCGATCGCCTGCACGTCGGCCTCGGCTGCCTTTCGAATTGTCGGTCCGTTTTCGGTCATGGGCTTGCTCATGCGGTGGTGTTGGACAAGATGGGCGCTTGAGAGGGACAGGAGGACACCAGGATGATGCGTCTGCTATCGACAGGCATCGCAATTCTCGCCATAGCGGCTGTCTCCGTGCATGCGCAAGAGGGGAGCGGCATCGCCTATGTGCAGGCGCCGGAAATGTCGAGCGACCTCTGTCGCGGCGACACCGCGGCGGAAGCCTTCGCCTGTGCCGAGACGCAATGCATCGAGGGCGGCGGAACCGCGCAAGACTGTCTCGAGATCGCCTACTGCAATCCGGCGCGCTTCAGCGTCGATGTCTTCGTCCAGCATCGGGAGGGCCCGCACTGGCACGAATTCTTCTGCGGCCTGGACAACGCGCAAACGGCCATGGCGGTGGCTGACACGATCTGTGACCGCACGCGCCGTCCCGATCTGATCGAATGCGCACCGGTGGTGCTATACGACCCCTCGGGGAAGACGCTGGACATGCCCGGGCAGAACTGACGGCTAGAGCTCGAGCCGCTTTTCCATCAGCACCGCCGGCAGGCCGGATCCCGGACCGCCGCAATCGACCATACGGTCGACTTCGACGAAGCCTAGGCGCTCATAGAAGCTGATCGCGCGGACATTCTCGACCGCGACCTCGACCCGCATGATCTCCGCATCGGGAAAACAGGTCTCCAGTTCGGCAAAGATATCGCGGCCGACACCCTCGCCCTGGCAGGACGGATGCACATAGAGCTGGTGGAGCATCGCGGTCTTGGCCATTTTCGGATACATCGCCGCATAGCCGGTGCCGCCGATCCGCTTGCCGTCGTCGGCCACGAGGAACTCGGCATCCTTCTTGCTCACCCGCGCCTTGATCGCCGGCAGGGAATGCCAGCCTTCCAGCATCTTGCGAACCGTCTCGGCACCGTAGAAAGGAAGATAGGTCGCCTCGAAAGTGTCGACCAGCAGGTCGCGCACGGCCTTCACATCGCCTTCCATGGCGGTTCGGACAAAGAACATGGTCTCAACTCCGGCAAGGCAGCGGCGGGCAACCGGCCCACCGCCCCTCGTGATCTTGCAGTCTTTTGGCCTCAGTCCTCGATGCCGAGCTTGGCCTTGACCAGCGCCTGCACGGCCTGCGGATTGGCCTTGCCGCCGGTCGACTTCATCACCTGCCCGACGAACCAGCCGGCAAGGGTCGGCTTGGCCTTGACCTTCTCGACCTGGTCCGGATTGGCGGCGATGATTTCGTCCACGGCCTTTTCGATCGCACCGGTGTCGGTCACCTGCTTCATGCCACGGGTCTCGACGATCTCCTTCGGATCGCCGCCCTCGTTCCAGATGATCTCGAACAGGTCCTTGGCGATCTTGCCGGAAATCGTGCCGTCCTTGATGAGGTCGATGATGGCACCGAGCTGATCCGGCGAAACCGGCGTGTCTTCAATGCCTTTGCCGGCCTTGTTCAAGGCGCCGAGCAGGTCGTTGATCACCCAGTTGGCGGCCAGCTTGCCGTCGCGGCGGGCGGATACGGCCTCGTAATAGTCGGCGGTCGCCTTTTCCTGCACCAGCACCGAGGCGTCATAGACCGACAGGCCGAGTTCGGAGACGAAGCGGGCCTTCTTGTCGTCCGGCAGTTCCGGCAGGTCGACCTTCAGCGCCTCGATGAAGGCATCGTCGAATTCGAGCGGCAGCAGGTCCGGATCGGGGAAATAGCGATAATCGTGCGCGTCTTCCTTGGAGCGCATCGACCGCGTCTCGCCCTTGGTCGGGTCGAACAGCCGGGTTTCCTGGTCGATCACGCCGCCATCCTCGATCACCGCGATCTGGCGGCGCGCTTCGTATTCGATCGCCTGGCCGATGAAGCGGATCGAGTTGACGTTCTTGATTTCGCAGCGCGTGCCGAAATCCTCGCCCGGACGACGCACGGAGACGTTGACGTCGGCGCGCATCGAACCTTCATCCATGTTGCCGTCGCAGGTGCCGAGATAGCGCACGATCGAGCGCAGCTTGGTCATGTAGGCCTTGGCCTCGTCGGACGAGCGCATGTCGGGCTTGGAGACGATCTCCATCAGCGCAACGCCGGACCGGTTGAGGTCGACATAGGACATGGTCGGATGCTGGTCGTGCATCGACTTGCCGGCATCCTGTTCCAGGTGCAGGCGCTCGATGCCGATCTCGATATCCTCGAACTGGCCCTGACGGTCGGGACCGAGCGAGATGACGATCTGGCCCTCGCCGACGATCGGATCCTTGAACTGCGAAATCTGGTAGCCCTGCGGCAGGTCCGGGTAGAAATAGTTCTTGCGGTCAAACAGCGAGCGCTTGTTGATCTGCGCCTTCAGCCCGAGGCCGGTGCGCACGGCCTGGCGCACGCATTCCTCGTTGATCACCGGCAGCATGCCGGGCATGGCAGCATCGACCAGGGAGACGTTCGAGTTCGGCGCCTTGCCGAACTCCGTCGAAGCGCCGGAAAACAGCTTCGACTGGCTCGTCACCTGAGCGTGGACCTCCATGCCGATGATCACTTCCCAATCGCCGGTGGCACCGGAGATCAGGCGTTTCGGATCGGGCGTGCGGGTATCAACTAGGGTCATCGTCTGTCCGTGTGATGATGCGTTTTCTCAAGGCCGTGAGGTAGAGCAATTGACCAGAGGGTGCAAGGCTTTCGCAACGCTCACCCCGTGGCGCTGCGCTCAGAATTCCTGTCCGTAGCCGCTCTCGGTCAACTCGGCAAGTTGCTTGACGAGACCGACCGTTTCGACATCGCGGTCGAAGCGCGGATTGTAGGCGGCGGAAAACCAGTGGATCGAATAGCCGCGGGCGCGAAAGAAGGCGATGGCCTTCTCGTTGCGCGCATGGGTCTCGACCCGCGCCGTCGCATGGCCCTGCTCGCGCATCTCGATCTCGATGGCCTCCAGCAAAAGGGTGCCGAGCCCACGTCCCTCGCTGGCCGGATCGATCCAGAAGTCGGTGATCAGTTCGTCGAGGCCTTCGCGCGCAGCCCAGCCGGCGGTCGCTCCACCGGTTTCGACCACGAATATGGTGATCCACGAACTGTGGGTGAAATTGCGAAAGGCGCGCCGGGCGCTGTCGAGCATCTGCCGCGTTTCGCCGACCGGGATCATGGCCTGTTCCCAGGCCCGCAGACCGATTTCGGCCAAGAGCTCGGCCTCTTCCAATCGCGCTCCCCGGATACTGGCCATTGCTGCTCCGCATGATCCCCCGATGAATAAAGCACCCTTGGCCGGGTTTGACCAGTATTGCAGGCGCTTCGGCCTTGCGGCATCGCTCGGCTTGCGAAACAATTCCCCTTGAGATCACGCCCGCAGCCGCGGCGCCACCACGAAACAAAACGCACCAGCCGGGGGTTTCGATCTGGAGGCGGGCTCTTGTCCGCAGCGAGGAGACGGCAATTGGACTGGCAGATCCTATTCGACACGACCCGCGACAGGCTGGACTATCTGCTGCTCAACAAATGGGCCGCCTACCAGATCGCCATCATCGCCGCAGGCTTCATCTTCGCCAAACTGATCGCCCGTATCCTCGAGCCCTATATCGAGGAGCGGGCCCGGGCGATCAAGGGCAATCCGGATCTGCTGCGCATCGTCATCGCCTTCATGCGCCGGCTGCACTGGCTGTTCTTCATCCTATGGCTCACCGGCGCCGATCTGTTGATGAAGGAAATGACCTGGCCCAGCCGCTCGTGGATGCTGTCCAAGGCATTGCCCCTGGCGACAGCCTGGCTGATCGTCGCTGTGCTCACGCGGGTCATCCGCAACCGCGCCTTCGCCCGCTTTGTCGCCCTCTGCACCTGGACCTATCTGGCGCTCAATCTGCTCGGCCTCGACGCTCCGGCCGTGCGGGGGCTGGATTCCGTCGCCATCTCGCTCGGTGCCATGCGCATCTCCCTGATGTCGGTGATCAAGGGGCTGATCATCACCACGGCACTGGTCTGGGTGGCGGTCTTTCTCGGCAATGTGCTGTCCCACCAGGTCGATCGGCTGGACGACATCTCGCCGTCCTTCCGCGTGCTGCTCGGCAAGTTCGTCAAGATCGCGCTGATCCTGCTGGCCGGCATGCTGGCGCTGTCGGCCACCGGCATCGACCTGACGACCCTGACGGTGTTTTCCGGCGCCGTCGGCGTCGGCCTGGGTTTCGGCCTGCAAAAGGTGGTGTCCAACTTCATCTCCGGCATCATCATCCTGATGGACAAGTCGATCAAGCCGGGTGACACCATATCGCTCGGCGACACGTTTGGCTGGATCCGCGAATTGCGCGCCCGCTTCGTCTCGGTGATCACCCGGGACGGCCGCGAATACCTGATTCCGAACGAGGACTTCATCACCCAGCAGGTGATCAACTGGTCGTTCTCCAGCGAATATGTCCGCATCGACGTCGATTTCGGCGTCGCCTATACCAGCGATCCGCATGAAGTGGTGCGGATCGCCACCGAGACCGCCAAGGATATCCCGCGCGTCTCCACCTATCGCGCCCCCGTCTGCTGGCTCACCGCCTTCGGCGCCTCCTCGCTCGACTTCAAGCTCAGGTTCTGGATCGCGGATCCGGCCAACGGGCTGACCAATGTGCGCGGACAGATCCTGCTTGCCCTGTTCGACGCCTTCAAGGACGCCGGCATCGCCATCCCCTTCCCGCACCGCGAGGTGATCATGAAGACGCCGGTGGAGGTGAAGTTGGGGGAGCAGCCCGGACAAGCGCCCGGAACCGCGGCCACCTCGACGGCAAGTACCTCGGCCACCAAGGAGGGTGCCGTCGCCCCGCGCAAGCCGAGAACGCGAAAGCCATCCGCAAAAAAGCAGCCTTGAACGTAACGCCATATGTAGTTACATTTCCATGATCTTTGAATGGGACGACGCCAAGAACAGGGTCAATCGGGCAAAGCACGGCCTGTGGTTCGAAGAAGCCGCTGAGATCTTCAACGGGCCGATGCTCAGCTATCGGGACCTACGCTTCGACTACGGCGAGGATCGCACGATTTCCATCGGCGCGATTGCCGACGTCGTACTCGTGGTCGTCGTCCACACGGACAGAGCCGGCGTGATCCGGATCATCTCCGCCCGGCTGGCAAATCGCAAGGAAAGGACGCTCTATCGTGCCTCTCTCGCAGAAAAGACTGGAAGACCTGAAGAATCGCGCTGAAGAGCGAATTGACTACAGCGAGATCCCGGAGCTAGACGAAGCCTTCTTCCGTCATGCCCGTCTGGTGACCCCCGGTCCCAAGCGGCAGATTACCCTGCGGCTGGACAATGATGTCCTCGAATGGTTTCGCGCCCAGGGCGAGGGATACCAGACGCGGATGAACGCCGTGCTGAAGGCCTATATGCTTTCTCAAAAAGATTAAGCGCGCCCCCGAAACGCAAACCGGCGCCCTCGGGCGCCGATTGACTACTCAGGCATAACCTACTGTTTTACCACCACTTTGCCGGCGTAAACTTGCCGGCGGCCTGCTCGATGGCGAAGGCGGTCTTGAACAGGGTTTCTTCCTCGAACGGCTTGCCGATCAGCTGCAGGCCGAGCGGCAGGCCCTTGTCGTCGAGGCCGGCGGGTACCGAAATGCCCGGCAGGCCGGCCATGTTGACGGTCACGGTGAAGACGTCGTTCAAATACATCTTGACCGGGTCCGCGGCGAGCTCCTTGTCGCCGATGGCGAAGGCCGACGACGGTGTCGCGGGCGTCAGGATCGCATCGACGCCGGCCGCAAAGACCTGCTCGAAGTCACGCTTGATCAGCGTGCGGACCTTCTGGGCGCGCAGGTAATAGGCATCGTAATAGCCGGCCGACAGCACATAAGTGCCGATCATGATGCGGCGCTGGACTTCCTTGCCGAAACCTTCCGCACGGGTCTTTTCGTACATCTCGGCAATGTCCTTGCCGCCATCGACGCGCAGGCCGTAGCGCACGCCGTCGTAGCGGGCAAGGTTGGACGAGGCTTCGGCCGGAGCGACGATGTAGTAAGCCGGCAGAGCGTATTTCGTGTGCGGCAGGGAGATGTCGACGATCTCGGCACCGGCATCCTTCAGCCAGGCCATGCCCTGCTTCCAGAGCTTTTCGATTTCCGCCGGCATGCCGTCCATGTGGTACTCCTTGGGAATACCGATCTTCATGCCCTTCAGCGACTGGCCAAGGGCTGCCTCATAGTCCGGCACCGGCAGGTCGACGGAGGTGGTGTCCTTGTCGTCGACGCTTGCCATCGATTTCAGCATGATCGCCGCGTCGCGCACGTCGCGGGCGATCGGGCCGGCCTGGTCGAGCGAGGAGGCAAAGGCAACCGTGCCCCAGCGCGAGCAGCGGCCATAGGTCGGCTTGATGCCCACAGTGCCGGTGAAAGCGGCCGGCTGGCGGATCGAGCCGCCGGTATCGGTCGCCGTCGCACCGGCGCAGAGCTGAGCCGCAACGGCCGAGGCAGACCCGCCGGACGAACCGCCGGGCACCAACTGTTCGTTCGAGTTGGTGGCGCGCCAGGGGTTGGTCACCGGACCGTAGAACGAGGTCTCGTTCGACGAGCCCATGGCGAACTCGTCCATGTTGAGCTTGCCGAGCATGACGGCGCCGTCGTCCCAGAGATTCTGGGTTACGGTCGATTCATATTTCGGCTTGAAGCGGTTCAGGATGTTCGAGCACGCCTGGGTGTGCACGTCATAGGTGGCAAACAGGTCCTTGATGCCGAGCGGAATGCCTTCCAGCGCACCGGCCTTGCCGGCAGCGATCCGCGCGTCGGAGGCCTTGGCCATGCCGAGCGCCTTTTCCGGCGTCACGGTGACATAGGCATTCAGGCTGTCATTGGCCGCTTCGATCGCGCCGACATAGGCCTCGGTCAGCTCGACGGCCGTGATTTCCCTGGCGGTGAGTTTCGTGCGGGCTTCGGCAATGGTCAGGCGGGTCAGTTCGCTCATGATGTCGCTTCACTTTGAAAGGCTTTGGCGCCGGCTGGCGCCCGGATATCGGCGGATCGGTCGAAAGGCGCGCGGGCCTATTCGACGACCTTCGGCACGAGGAAGAAATTGCGGTCGGTCTCAGGCGCATTGGCGACGATATCGTCGGCCTTGCCGCCGTCGGTGACGGCGTCGATGCGCTTCTTCATCTCCATCGGGGTCACCGAGGTCATCGGCTCCACACCCTCGACATCGACTTCCGACAGCTGCTCGACAAAGCCGAGGATGTCGTTCAGCTCGTTCATCATCTTCGGTGCGGCCTCATCGTCCAGCGCAATACGGGCCAGATGCGCGACGCGCTTCACGGTAGCGAGGTCAACGGACATAGACATTCTCCATCTCGATCATTGACCTCGCTATAAAGGCGCAAACCGCCCCGTGCAACGGGGTTTTGTCAGACGCTGTAGCGGTGGCCCACCTTGACCACTTCCACCTTGGTCGCCGAACCTTCCATTGCCTGGACGAACTTGTCGGCGTTCTGATCGATGATTGGGAAGGTGCCGTAGTGGCAGGGCAGCACGGTCTTGAACTCGAAGAAGCGCTGGCAGGCGAGCGCTGCAACAGCACCGCCCATGGTGAAGCGGTCGCCGATCGGCACGAAACCGATTTCCGGCTGATGCAGTTCGTTGATCAGCGCCATGTCGGAAAAGATGTCCGTGTCGCCCATGTGGTAGACGGTCGGCTCGTCGTCGAAATGCAGTACCAGGCCGTTCGGGTTGCCGAGAGCGTGGGAGACGCCGTCCTCGGTGATCTGCGACGACGAATGCTTGGCATCGGTGAAGGTCACGGTAAAGCCGTCGAAATGGATGGTGCCGCCGGTATTGCCCGGCTCCAGCTTTTCGACGCCCTTGGTGCCGAGCCATGTCGCCAGATCGGCATTGGCAAGAACGGTGGCCCCGGTTTCCCTGGCGATGTCCACGGTGTCGCCGACATGGTCGCCGTGACCGTGGGTCAGCAGGATATGAGTGATGTCCTTGGTCACCTCCTTGATATCCTGCCCCTCGAAGCTCGAATTGTGGGTGAGGAAAGGATCGATCAGGATGTTCGCCTTGGCGATCTCGATGCGAAAGGCGGCGTGGCCCAGCCAGGTGATGTTCATCGGGGGTACTCCGTTTGGGAAGGATCTGGCCGGGAATATACTGCAGCTTGCCCCGAGGACAACCGCAGCACCGCCCGACATCCGCAAAGTCTGGCACTCGCCGGCTCGGCCTTCGAGTTGCGCGGCCGGGAACGCTGCTGTAAAGCCGGCCCAAGGCGACATTGCCGATGAAACGGCTTTTCTTTTATCGGACATCGGTCGCGCGGACGATCAGGAAAGAGTGCAGCATGGCAGATGACGACTACGTCTATGACGAAGTGACCGGCGAATGGCGTCCGGCATCGGAAATGGCAGCAGAAGCCGCCGCCGCATCGGCAGTGCAAGATGCCGCCGGCAATGTGCTGGCTGACGGCGATTCCGTCGTGCTGGTCAAGGATCTGAAGGTCAAGGGCGCCGGCCAGACGCTGAAACAGGGTACCGTGATCAAGTCGATCCGCCTCACCGACAACCCGGAAGAAGTCGACTGCCGCCACGATTCGATCAAGGGTCTGGTGCTCAGGACCGAGTTCGTACGCAAGCGCTGAGCGCCTGAAGGGTAGACGATCATGGCAACGCTCACCATCGAGGAACTGGCAGCTCATCTCGGGCCCGGCCTGGCGGTCGCCGGGCTCGATCTCGGCACCAAGACGATCGGACTTGCGATGTCGGATCTCGGTCGACGGTTTGCCTCGCCGCGTCCGGTGATCAAGCGGACGAAGTTCACCAAGGACGCAGAGGTGCTGCTTGCCTTCGCCGAGCGGGAAAAGGTCGCGGCCTTCGTCATCGGCCTGCCGATGAACATGGACGGTTCTGCCGGTCCGCGGGTTCAGGCAACGCGGGCCTTCGTCCGCTCGATGGCAGACAAGACCGATATTCCGTTTACCTATTGGGATGAGCGGCTGTCGACGGTGGCCGCCGAGCGGGCGCTTCTGGAGATGGACGTGTCGCGGGCCAAGCGTGCGGGCCGGATCGATTCGGCCGCCGCCAGCTTCATTCTTCAGGGCGCCTTGGACAGGCTCTCCATGCTCGGACCGGCAAGCTTGCGCTGAGCGTGCCCGGCGCTCGCCTGGCGGGCGGCCCACCATGCGGCGATCTCGCGGCGCTTGCGATAGGCGATGATGGCGAAGACGACAAGGCTGTCGAACAGGATGGCGCGGGCCACGAGCGGCGGGATGCTTTCCGGCGGCATGCCGAGGATATTGCCATAGACCGTGAACACCAGATCATGGGCCTGACGCGTCAGCATGAAGATGCCGAAATTGATGTCGTAGTAGGACAGACCGTACCACCCGCCGAGAATGAGGATCGGCACCGCCCACAAGATCAGGAACCACTTCATGCAGTCTCTCCTCCGGCCTGTTTATCCGTCCGCGCCAGGATGACGGAATTCACGGCCGCCATGGCCGTCAGCACGGTTGCAGGTACATTGATGTCCAGCGCCAGCACCGCGAAAAACGTCATCATGACAATCAGAAACACTATTCGAGACACGTGGGTTCCCAATCGCCTTGGTTAACAAATCATTAATCCAACATGGAGCGCAAGGGCCCCCATCTCAACTTAATCCCGTCGGTATGGTTAACGGCGGCGCGGTCATCCACAGGCACCTTGACACCGCATGGCAACATCCGCAGGGTCGAGACCCACTCGCAGCGCCGCCGGCGCCCTCGCCCGTTCCACCTTTTCCCAGGATTTTCTGATGCTCGGCATGTTCGAAAGCATCCTGCCCGTCTTTCTGGTCGTGGTGGCCGGCGTCGTTTTGAAGCGGCTGCCGGTCATCTCCGCCAGCTTCTGGGACGGGCTCGACCAGTTCGGCTACTATGTGCTGTTTCCAGCCCTGCTGTTCGAAACGCTGGCAAGGGCCGATTTTGCCGCCATGGCCTCGGGCAGTGTCGTGCTCACGGCCGTCGCCGCCTTCCTGGCCATGATCGTCATGACACTTGCGATCTGGCCGATCGCCCGACGCGCCGGCATGGCGGCCCCCTCGTTCAGCACGCTCTTCCAGACCGCCACGCGGTGGAACGGCTTCATGGCGCTTGCGCTTGCCGAGAAGATCGCCGGGCACACCGGCCTCACCGTCGTGGCCGTGGTGATGGCCGCGATCGTCATTCCGACCAATATCGTCAATGTCGCGGTGGTCACCTGGTTCAGCGGCGCCGATCGCGATCCGAGAGCCCTATTGGTCAAGATCTTCACCAACCCGATCATCATCGGCGGCCTGCTGGGCGTCATCGTCAATGCCTCCGGCATTGCGGTCTACGCACCGGTCATGACGGCCATAGACCTCGTCGCGCGATCGGCTCTCGGTCTCGGCCTGATCATGGTGGGTGCCGGGCTCAGGGTCTCCGATGCCTTGAAGCCGCAGCCTGCCGTGGTGCTGTCGACGGCGCTGAAGCTGCTGGTGTTTCCGGCGGTGATGCTGGCGATCGGACTTGCGGCCGGCCTTTCCGGGGACATTCTGCTGATGCTGGCCCTCAGCGCCGGGGTGCCGACCGCGATGAACGGCTACGTGCTGGCAAAGCAATTGGGCGGCGATGCGCCGCTCTATGCAGCGACGACGACGGTGCAGACCATCGCCGCCTTCTTCTCCATCCCGCTGGTGCTGAAGCTGGCCGCCTATGCTACCGGCGGATAAAGCAGGTCAAGCACGTAGCGGGCGTCGAAACGGCCGTCGAGCACGCCGTAGGTATGGCGCCAACCGCCGGCAAGACGGGTTTCCAGGAACGAGTCGGCAATCTTTCCGGCCCCCAGCCTGTAGAGTTCGGCGGAGGCGCCGGCGAGTGCCAGCTGTTCGATCAGCAGGCGGGCCGAACCTTCGTCACGCTCGCACAGCGCGGTCGCCGCCCGCAACACCTCGACGGTCTTCTTGCCGGAGGGGCCGAGATCCCGCTCGAAGCCCTCGAACAGCATCTCGAAGAGATCCTTGCCACGGTTCAGCACCCGCATCACGTCGAGCGCCATGACATTGCCGGAGCCTTCCCAGATCGCGTTGACCGGCGCCTCGCGGTAATGCCGCGCGATCGGGCGCTCCTCGACATAGCCGGAGCCGCCGAGGCATTCCATCGCCTCGTAGATCAGTGCCGGCGCGATCTTGCAGACCCAGTATTTGACGACCGGCGTCATGATGCGCGCATAGGCAGCGTCGGCCGGATTGTCGCGCGCCCGGTCGAAGGCCTCGGCAAGACGGAAGGCCAGCGCCGTGGCTGCTGCGACATCGAGCGCCATGTCGGCCATCACCCGCCCCATGATCGGCTGGTCTATCAGATAGGTGCCGAATACCTTGCGGCCCCGCGCATGATGCACGGCCTCGGCCATCGAGGCCCGCATGATGCCGGCCGATGCCAGTGCGCAATCGAGACGGGTCAGCGTCACCATGTCGAGAATGGTGCGGACACCCTCGCCCGGCTCGCCCAGCTGGTAGGCCATGGCCCCGTCGAATTCGACCTCCGCGGAGGCATTGGACCGGTTGCCGATCTTGTCCTTCAACCGCTGGAATTCCAGCCCGTTGGCCGAGCCGTCTTCCAACAGGCGCGGCACCAGGAAGCAGCCCATGCCGTCATTCGTCTGGGCCAGCATGACGAAGGCGTCGCTCATCGGCGCCGACATGAACCACTTGTGGCCCTTGAGACGGTAGATCCCCTCGCCTGCCCGCTCCGCACGGCTGGTATTGGCACGGACATCCGTGCCGCCCTGCTTTTCCGTCATCCCCATGCCGAGCGTGATCGCGCTCTTCTGCATCGGCGGCTTGTTGGACGAATCATATTTGCGCGACAGGATTTTCGGCGCCCATTCGCGCTGGACATGCGGCGATGCAGCAAGGGCGGCCACCGAGGCGCTGGTCATCGTCAGCGGGCAGAGATGACCACATTCGAGCTGAGCGGTCAGGAAGAAGCGGACGGCGCGCGACTTGTGCTCCTGCCCCTTGCCGCTCGCCTCGCCTTCCCAGACCGACGAATGCAGGCCGATCGACATCGAGCGGCGCATCAGCGCATGCCAGGCCGGATGGAATTCGACGATATCAAGCCGCTCGCCGCGCACGCCATGAGTGCGCAGCTGCGGCGGGCTCTGGTTGGCCATGCGGGCCAGTTCCTGGGCCTCGTGGGAGGTCACATAGCGGCCGAGAGCGTCGAACTCGTCCTTCAACCCGCGTGGCAGGCCGGAGGCGAGATCCACGAGCAGCGGATCGGTACGAAAGGCATTGACGCCGGCCCAGGGCTTGGGCTGGTTCAGCTCGGCGAATTTGTCCTCGGACCGGTTCATGTCACTCATAACGCCCTTCTAACGCAAACTGATTCTCTATTACATGGTGAAATAGAGGGCTATCCACATAGCACAAGCTTGCCGCCGCCATCGTCACTCTTTATAGAGCGCATGACTTTCCCCGGAGGACAACCATATGGTCTTCTACTTCCCCCATCGCCACCTCCTCGGCATCAAGGGGCTTTCCGAACAGGACATCACCTACATTCTCGACAAGGCCGATGCTGCGGTGCAGATCAGCCGTCAGCGCGAGAAGAAAACGACGACCCTGCGCGGCCTTACCCAGATCAATCTCTTCTTCGAGGCATCGACGCGCACGCAATCGTCGTTCGAGCTCGCCGGCAAGCGGCTTGGCGCGGACGTGATGAACATGTCGGTCAGCAATTCCTCGGTCAAGAAGGGCGAGACGCTGATCGACACGGCGATGACGCTGAACGCCATGCGCCCGGACGTGCTGGTTGTCCGGCATTCGTCCGCCGGAGCGGTCGCGCTGCTCGCCCAGAAGGTCGCCTGCTCGGTGGTCAACGCCGGCGACGGCCAGCACGAGCACCCCACCCAGGCCCTGCTCGACGCGCTGACCATCCGCCGCGCCAAGGGTCGGCTTTCGGGCATCACGGTTGCGATCTGCGGCGATATCTCGCATTCGCGCGTCGCCCGCTCCAACATCATCCTGCTCAACCAGATGGGCGCGCGGGTCCGCGTCGTCGCGCCCCCGACACTTCTGCCGACGGGCATCGCCGACATGAGCGTGGAAGTCTTCCACGACATGAAGGAGGGCCTGAAGGGCGCCGACGTGGTGATGATGCTGCGGCTGCAGAAAGAGCGCATGTCCGGTGCCTTCGTGCCGTCGATGCGCGAATATTTCCGCTTCTGGGGGCTCGACGCCGAGAAACTGAAGGCTGCCAAGGAAGATGCGCTCGTCATGCATCCCGGCCCGATGAACCGCGGGGTGGAAATCGCCTCGGAAGTCGCCGACGGTCCGCAGAGCGTGATCGAGCAGCAGGTCGAGATGGGCGTTGCCGTGCGCATGGCCGTCATGGAGACGCTTCTGGTTTCGCAGAACCAGGGTCCGCGCAGTGAATAAGGGAACGGATGCCATGACCAAGCCTCTCGTCATCCAGAATGTCCGCATCATCGACCCTTCGCGCGGTCTCGACGAGACGGGCACGATCATAGCCGGCGAAGACGGAAAGATCCTGGCCGCCGGCGCCGATGCGCTGAACCAGGGAACGCCCGACGGCGCCGAGATCCGCGACGGTCGCGGGCTCGTGGCGACACCCGGGCTTGTGGATGCCCGCGTCTTTACCGGGGAACCGGGCGGCGAGCACCGCGAGACAATCGCGTCTGCCAGCCGGGCTGCGGCAGCGGGCGGCGTCACCACCTTCATCATGATGCCGGACACCGATCCGGTGATCGACGACATCGCACTGGTCGAATTCGTCAAGAAGACCGCCCGCGACCAGGCGATCGTCAATGTCCATCTGGCCGCCGCCCTCACCCGCGGCCTGCGCGGCGAGGAGATGGCCGAACTCGGCCTGCTGCAGCAGGCGGGTGCCGTCGCGTTCACCAATGGCCGCCACGGTATCTCCGACACCCAGCTTCTTCGCCGCGCTATGACCTATGCCCGGGAATTTTCCGCGGTGATCTCGCTGGAGGCGCGCGAGCGCTATCTCGGCGCCGACGGGGTGATGAACGAAGGGCTGTTTGCCAGCTGGCTCGGCCTTTCGGGCGTGCCGAAGGAGGCCGAGATCATTCCGCTCGAGCGGGATCTCAGGATCGCCGGACTGACCGGCGCGCAGTATCACGCCGCCAAGATCTCCGTGCCGGAATCGGTCGAGGCGATCGCGGCTGCCAAGCGCCGGGGCGTCCATGTCACCTCTGCCGTTTCGATCAACCATCTGTCGCTCAACGAGAACGATATCGGCGAATACCGGACCTTCTTCCGCCTGTCGCCGCCCCTGCGCAGCGAACCCGACCGGGTGGCCATGGTCGAGGCCCTGGCCCGAGGCGAGATCGACATCATCGTCTCCTCGCACGATCCGCAGGATGTCGATACCAAGCGCCTGCCGTTTGCCGATGCCGCCGATGGCGCCGTCGGGCTGGAGACCATGCTGGCCGCCGCCCTTCGCCTGCACCATTCGGACCGGGTGCCGCTGATGCGGCTGATCGACGCGATGTCGACCCGGCCGGCTGCGATCTTCGGTCTGGACGCCGGCAGCCTGAAGCCCGGAGCCAAGGCCGACATCACCCTGATCGACCTCGATGAGCCGTGGATGGTGACGACCGAGACACTGCTGTCGCGATCGAAGAATACACCCTTCGAGGATGCGCGTTTTTCCGGCCGCGCGGTCGCGACCTATGTCGCCGGCCGCTGCGTGCATGCCGTGCAGGCCTGACGCTGCACTGAAACGACAAGGAGAGGAATTGCCCGTGCCCAGTCTCGACTACAGCTCACTGACGGCGACCGCGATCGCTGCCTCGCTCGTCATCGGCTATTTTCTCGGGTCTATCCCGTTCGGCTTTCTGCTCACCCGCATGGCGGGGCTTGGCGATGTGCGCAAGATCGGCTCTGGCAATATCGGCGCGACCAATGTGCTGCGCACCGGCAACAAGCCGCTGGCGGCCGCCACCCTGCTGCTCGACGCCTTGAAGGCGACGGCGGCCGCCGTTCTCGCCCAGCATCTGTTCGGCAGCGAACTGGCCGGCCTGCTCGGCGGCTTTGCCGCCTTTATCGGCCATCTGTTTCCCGTCTGGCTGGGCTTCAAGGGCGGCAAGGGCGTGGCCACCTATGTCGGCATGCTGCTCGGCGTTGAACCCATCATGGTCGCGGTCTTCGCGGTCGTGTGGATCGGCATCGCCTGGCTCAGCCGCTATTCCTCGTTGTCCGCTCTGGTTGCAACCCTTGTCATTCCGGTTGCATTGTGGATACTCGGCCGGCAGGATGCAGCGCTTGTCACCTCGGCGATGACCGTCATCACCTACTGGAAGCACAAGACCAATATCGAACGACTGATTGCCAGGACGGAAAGCAAGATCGGACAAAAGGGATAGGATCTTAAATGACCGACGCCGGCGCAAGACGAACAGGGATTGCGCTGACCGATCGGCAAAGGCTTGCCTGGATCCGGCTGATCCGCTCCGACAATGTCGGCCCCGCCACCTTTCGCGACCTGATCAACCATTTCGGCTCGGCCGAACAGGCACTCGCCATGCTGCCGGAACTGTCGCGCCGTGGCGGCTCTGCCCGGCCGATCCGGATCGCCAGCGTCGAAGACGCGGAAGCCGAAATCGATCGCGCACACCGCTACGGCGCCCGCTTCATCGGCATCGGCGAGCCCGACTATCCCTTCGCGCTCCGGCAGATCGAGGCGGCCCCGCCGCTTCTCGCAGTCAAGGGGCGGCCCTCCGTTGCCAGTCATCCGGCAATCGGCATCGTCGGCTCGCGCAATGCCTCGATCAGCGGCGCCAAATTTGCCGCCATGCTCGCCCGCACCACGGGCACCGCCGGCTACACGATCGTTTCGGGCATGGCGCGCGGCATCGACGCGTCGGCCCATGAGGCCAGCCTCGGCACCGGCACGATCGCCGCCATGGCCGGAGGCCTCGACCGCCCCTACCCGCCGGAAAACCAGCGGCTGTTCGCCGAAATCACCGAGAGGGGCCTGGCCGTCAGCGAAATGCCCTTCGGCTGGGAGGCCCGCGCCCGCGACTTTCCCCGTCGCAACCGGCTGATCGCCGGTATCGGCCTTGGCGTCATCGTTGTCGAGGCGGCGGCGCGATCCGGATCGCTGATCACCGCGCGACTGGCCGGCGAATTCGGGCGGCTGGTCTTTGCCGTGCCCGGCTCGCCGCTCGATCCACGCTGCCACGGGACCAACGACCTGATCAAGCAGGGCGCGATCCTGACGACCGGGCCGGACGATGTGCTGGAGGCGCTGGCACCGCTGTCGCAACTGGATCTGCCGATCCGGCCGGAGGCGGAGGAACCGGTGCGCGATGGCGAGGGCCGGTTGCCCGATCTGCCCGACGACAGCATGCGCGCTCGGATCGTCGATGCGCTCGGCCCGACCCCGGTCGAAATCGACGACATCATCCGCCATACCGGCATCGACGCCGCAAGTGTTTACCTGGTGCTCCTTGAATTGGACCTGGCCGGACGCCTATATCGGCATGCGGGAGGGCTGGTCTCCATCCTCATGGCGGAATGACAGGGCGCGCTTGCCGCTCTGCACGTCGCCGGCCTCGACATAGGCCATCTCGATCAGATAGCAGAGCATGTCGGCATGCTCGCGTTCCGCGACCTGACGCAACTCTCCGAGCATCTCCCGGATATACGCGATGTTCTGCCGAGTGCGACGGTCTCTTTCATCCGTCCCAAGCCTGTCAGAAGCCATGATTTCGTCTTTCGCCCCACTTTAATCAACGAGGTCTGGCTCATTGTCCGGGAACCATACTACAAGTATCTGGAATTGCAATCTATGGTAAATCACGTATAGGTTGCATCGCGTTGTATGTCACAGATTTTCACCATCTGCTCTTGACCGCAGTCGAATCCCTGTCCATGTCGAAGGGCCATACGCGGCGGGCAAGACAAAGGCTCGTATAACAATCGATGGGGCCGTTAGAGAAAAAAATGAATGTAGTCGTTGTAGAATCTCCAGCCAAAGCCAAGACGATCAACAAGTATCTCGGGTCGGGCTACAAGGTTCTCGCCTCCTTCGGTCACGTCCGCGACCTGCCGGCCAAGGACGGCTCGGTGCAGCCGGATCAGGACTTCGAGATGATCTGGGAGGTCGACAGCGCGTCTGCCAAGCGGATGAAGGATATTGCCGATGCGGTGAAATCCTCCGACGCACTGTTTCTCGCGACCGACCCCGACCGCGAGGGCGAAGCCATTTCCTGGCACGTGCTGGATCTGCTGAAGAAGAAGAAGGTGATCGGCGACAAGCCGGTCAAGCGCGTCGTCTTCAATGCCATTACCAAGAAGGCCGTCCTCGATGCGATGGCCGAACCGCGCGATATCGACGTGCCGCTGGTCGACGCCTATCTGGCGCGCCGGGCACTTGATTATCTTGTCGGCTTCAATCTGTCGCCGGTGCTGTGGCGCAAGCTGCCGGGCGCCCGCTCGGCCGGCCGCGTGCAGTCCGTGGCGCTGCGCCTCGTCTGTGACCGCGAAAGCGAGATCGAGCGTTTCATCTCGGAGGAATACTGGAACCTGTCGGCCGTGCTGAAGACCCCGCGCGGCGACGAGTTCGAGGCCCGCCTCGTCTCGGCCGACGGCAAGCGCCTGCAGAAGCTCTCGGTCTCCGACGCCGAAACGGCGAACCGGCTGAAGGCTTTGCTCGACGGCGCCAATTATGTGGTCGAGTCGGTCGAGGCCAAGCCGGTCAAGCGCAATCCGAGCGCCCCCTTCACCACCTCGACCCTGCAGCAGGCCGCCTCCTCGCGCCTCGGCTTTTCGGCCTCGCGCACCATGCAGGTGGCACAGAAGCTTTATGAAGGCATCGACATCGGCGGTGAGACGGTCGGTCTGATCACCTATATGCGTACCGACGGCGTGCAGATGGCGCCCGAAGCGATCGACGCTGCGCGGGCCTCGATCGGCAGCCAGTTCGGCGCCCGCTATCTGCCGGAAAAGCCGCGAATCTATTCGACCAAGGCGAAGAACGCCCAGGAAGCGCATGAAGCGATCCGCCCGACCGATTTCGAGCGCTCGCCGGACAAGGTGCGCCGCTATCTCGACGGCGATCAGCTGCGCCTCTACGAACTGATCTGGAAGCGCGGTATCGCAAGCCAGATGGCCTCCGCCGAAATCGAGCGGACCACCGCTGAAATTCTTGCCGGCAAGGACGGCGAACAGGCAGGCCTGCGCGCCGTCGGTTCGGTCATCCGCTTCGACGGCTTCATCGCCGCCTATACCGATCAGCGCGACGACAGCGAGCCGGCCGAGGACGAGGAAGATGGTCGCCTGCCGGAGATCATCGCGCGGGAGACGCTTGCCAAGCAGAAGGTGAACGCCAGCCAGCACTTTACCGAACCGCCGCCGCGCTATTCGGAAGCCTCGCTGATCAAGAAGATGGAAGAGCTCGGCATCGGCCGCCCCTCCACCTATGCCGCGACGCTGGCGACCCTCCAGGACCGCGACTATGTGACGATCGACAAGCGCAAGCTGACGCCGCAGGCCAAGGGCCGGCTGGTGACCGCCTTCCTGGAAAGCTTCTTCACCAAATATGTGGAATACGACTTCACCGCCGAGCTCGAAGAGAAGCTCGACCGCATCTCGGCCGGCGAACTCGAGTGGAAGAGCGTGCTGCGCGATTTCTGGAAGGATTTCTTCGGCCAGATCGAGGACACCAAGGAACTGCGCGTCACCAATGTGCTGGATTCGCTGAACGAGGTTCTGGCGCCGCTGGTCTTCCCGGCCCGCGAGGATGGGTCCGATCCACGCATCTGCCAAGTCTGCGGCAACGGCCAGCTGTCGCTCAAGCTCGGAAAATACGGCGCCTTTGTCGGCTGTTCGAACTATCCCGAATGCAATTTCACCCGGCAACTGTCGAATGACCCGAACGGCGAGGCCGAAGGTGCGCTTGCCAATGAACCGCGCGAACTCGGCAAGGACCCGGCAACCGGCGAGGATATCACCCTGCGCTCCGGCCGTTTCGGGCCCTATGTCCAGCGCGGCGAAGGCAAGGAAGCCAAGCGCGGATCGCTGCCCAAGGGCTGGCAGGTCGACGATATCGACCTGGAAAAGGCCCTGTCTCTGATCAACCTTCCCCGCGAGGTCGGCGCCCATCCGGAGACGGCCAAGATGATCTCCGCCGGCATCGGCCGCTATGGTCCGTTCATCCTGCATGACGGGACCTATGCCAATCTGGAAAGCGTCGAGGACGTCTTTACCATCGGGCTCAATCGCGCCGTCACGGTTTTGGCGGAAAAGCTTGCTAAGGGTCCTGGCCGCGGCCGTGGGACACCGGCTGCCCTGAAGGAACTTGGCGAGCATCCAGACGGCGGACCGGTCACGGTGCGCGACGGGCGCTACGGGCCTTATGTCAACTGGGCAAAGATCAACGCGACGATCCCCCAGGGCAAGGATCCGCAATCGGTCACCATGGAAGAGGCCCTGGCGCTGATTACAGAACGCGCCGCCAAGACCGGGGCCAAGACGAAGAAGAAGGCTCCGGCCAACAAGAAGACCGCCACCAAGGCCGCAAAGGCCGAGGACGGCGCCGAAGCCAAGCCGAAAAAGGCCGCCGCGAAGAAGAAGCCGGCCGCAAAGACGAAAAAGAGCTGACTTTGAGTAAACAAGAGCCCGAGACCGAAAACGACGCCGCACCGAAGAACCGCCGGGAGCGGCGCGCGGCAAAGGCGGCCTCGGGCACCGCGCCCCAGCGGCGTTCGCCCGGCAACACGATCATTCACGGCGAGGTCCCCTCCCGCGAAGTGCTGCTGGAATTCATCTCCGACAATCCGGACCGGGCCTCCAAGCGCGAGATCGCCAAGGCCTTCGGGCTGAAGGGCGAGGAGCGCATCAAGCTGAAGGACGCGCTGCGCGATCTGGAAGACAACGGCCTGGTGCAGAAGAGCCGCAAGTCTCTCGCCCGCCCCGGCGCCCTGCCGCCGGTGACCGTGCTCGACATCACCACCCGCGACAAGGACGGCGAACTGATCGGCCGTCCGACCGAGTGGAACGAGGAACTGGGGGCCGCACCCGCCGTCCTGATCCGCCAGTCGAGTGCGGACCGCAAGTCCGGCAAGACCCCGGTGGGCGGGATGGGCGACCGGGTGCTCGCCAAGATCTTCGCATCGAAGGATCGTGCCGGACCGGCCTATCACGGCCGGATCATCAAGATCATCGACAAGACGCGATTGTCCGTGCTCGGCGTCTACAAGGAACGCGTCGGATCGGAGGGCGGTCGCATTCTTCCCGTCGACAGGCGCGACGACGAGATGACGATCGACAGCATTGACCTCAACGGCGCCAAGGACGGCGATCTGGTCGAGGTCGAGACCATTCGCGCCGCCAGGCTCGGCCTCAAGCGCGCCAAGGTGCTGACCGTAGTCGGCTCGGTTGCCAGCGAAAAGGCGATCTCGATGATCGCCATTCACGCCCACGGCATTCCCCACGTCTTCCCGCAGGCGGTGATGACGGAAGCGGAAGAGGCAAAGCCCGCCTCGATGTCGCATCGCGAGGACTGGCGCGACGTTCCGCTGGTCACGATCGACCCGGCGGACGCCAAGGACCACGACGATGCGGTCTATGCCGAGCCGGATCCCTCGCCGGACAATCCGGGCGGCGTCATCGTCACCGTGGCGATTGCCGACGTGTCCTATTATATCCGACCGAAATCAGCGCTCGACCGGGAGGCCCTGAAGCGCGGCAATTCTGTCTATTTTCCCGACCGTGTCGTGCCGATGCTGCCCGAGCGGATCTCCAACGATCTCTGCTCGCTGCGCGAAGGCGTCGATCGGCCGGCGCTGGCCGTGCGCATGACGTTTTCCAGGGAAGGCCGCAAGGCGGGCCATACCTTCCACCGGATCATGATGAAGAGTGCCGCCAAGCTCTCCTACCAGCAGGCTCAGGCGGCGATCGACGGCAAGCCGGACGATCAGACCGGCCCGCTGCTGGAGCCGATCCTGAAGCCGCTCTGGGACGCCTATGCGACGATGAAGCGCGGCCGCGACCGCCGCCAGCCGCTCGAACTCGACATGCCGGAGCGCAAGATCGTGCTCAGATCAGATGGAACGGTCGACAGGGTCATCGTGCCGGAGCGCCTCGACGCCCACAAGCTGATCGAGGAAATGATGATCCAGGCCAATGTCTCGGCCGCCGAGACACTGGAAAAGAAGCGCCAGCCGCTGATCTACCGAATCCACGACACCCCCTCCATGTCCAAGCAGGAAGCCTTGCGCGAATTCCTCGGCACGATCGGCATGTCGCTGTCGCGCGGCAATCTGCGCGCCAACTCGTTCAACGGGATCCTCGCCCAGGCGCTCGATACCCAGCACCAGCAGATGGTCAACGAGATGGTGCTGCGCAGCCAGAGCCAGGCGATCTATGCCCAGGAGAATATCGGCCATTTCGGCCTCAATCTGCTGAAATACGCCCATTTCACCTCGCCGATCCGCCGGTATGCCGACCTGATCGTCCACCGTGCCCTCGTCGGCTCTCTCGGCCTTGGTGAGGGCGGCATCACGCCGGAAGAAGAGGCAAGCCTCGACGATATCGCCGCCGAGATCTCGACCTTCGAGCGGCGCGCCATGGCCGCCGAGCGCGATACGGTCAACCGGCTGATCGCGCATCATCTGGCCGGCCGTATCGGCGAGGAATTCGAGGGCCGCATCGGCGGTGTCACCAAATCCGGCCTGTTCGTCAGCCTGCCGCAATTCGGCGCCGACGGGTTTATCCCGATCTCGACGCTCGGCCGCGACTATTTCATCTATGACGAAGCGCATCAGGCCCTGTCGGGGGAAAAGACGGGGCTCGGCTACCAGCTGGGCGACAGCGTCGAGGTGCGCCTCGTCGAGGCGCTGCCGATCGCCGGTGCATTGCGCTTTGAAATGCTGAGCGAAGGGCGCGAAATGCCGACCGCCGTGCGCTCGTTCCACAAGTCCAACCGTCGCGGCAAGGGCAAGGTGCCCGGCACACGCCCACCCCGCGGCAAGCGCAGATGAGGAACGCATCAATGAGCCTGGGGGAGGATCGCGGAGTGGAACTCCAGCGGTTTGGCGGAGGAGACGATACGGAGCGGCCGCTTGGTCGCTCGATCATGCGCGGCCTCGCCGGCCGTTGCCCGCGCTGCGCAACGGGACGGCTTTTCAAGGCGTTCCTGAAGCCCGTCGACCGTTGCGAGGCCTGTGGCGAGGATCTGCACCACCAGCGTGCTGACGACCTGCCGCCCTATATCGTCATCCTGATACTGGGCCATGTGCTGGTCGGCGGCTTCATGTTGACGGATCTGATCTATCCCGCATCCGAATGGCTGCATCTGGCGATCTGGGCGCCGATCGGCGTCCTGACGGCGATCGCCGCTCTGCAGCCGGTCAAGGGCGGTGTCATCGGTCTGCAATGGGCCCTCAGAATGCATGGCTTCGGCGGTCACGACGACACGCCCGAAAGCTTCGACGAGGGTTCGGGGACCTGATGACCAGCATTGATCCTGCCGGAAGGGGGGGAAGCGCAACCACGCCCCTGCCCTCGACCATCCGCATTGCTCACCTGGGCCGGACCGGCTCCGGCGCCGTTTGCGCGGCCGGTCCCCGTCACGGCCATTGCCGTAATCGACTTGACAGCGGGCTTGCTTCCGGTGTGAACAGAACCTGGCTTGCGGGAGCCATGAGGGACCGGGCACGAAAGGTCTGGCAAAACGCCGTCCTGTCGCGTCTCGGACCTTCTGCCGAGCACCTAGATACTGAAAGAGGCGCGCGGCCAGACCGCCGCCATCCTTAAGGGTTCGACCGCATGTCGCAGAAAGACTGCCACGCCGACGCGCATCGCGAGGACATTCATTGGCCCTCGCTCGTGGCGGCAATTTCCTCCATCACAGCTGTCGGCATCGCCATGGGTCTCGGCCTGCCGCTGCTCAGCATCATCCTGGAAAAGCGCGGCATCGCCTCGACCATGATCGGGTTCAATTCGGCCATGGCCGGTATCGCGGCCATGGCGGCCGCGCCCGTCACCACGAGGCTCGCCCATGCCTATGGCGTCGCACCGACCATGCTGGTGGCCGTGGTGCTGTCGGCGTTGAGCGCCGTCGGCTTTTACTATGCCGACGCCTTCTGGCTCTGGTTCCCGCTGCGCATCGTCTTCCACGGCGCCACGACGACGCTGTTCATCCTGTCCGAATTCTGGATCAATGTCGCCGCACCACCGTCCAAGCGGGGCTTTGTCCTCGGGCTCTATGCGACCGTGCTGTCGGTCGGCTTTGCCTGCGGACCGCTGATCTTTTCCCTGATCGGCAGCGACGGCCTGCTGCCATTCGCCATCGGTGCGGTGATCATCCTGATGGCAGCCCTTCCGATCTATGTCGCGCGCGGCGAGAGCCCGAAGCTCGACGAGAAGCCACCGCGCCATTTCTTCCGCTATATCTTCCTGGTGCCGACCGCGACGGCCGCCGTCTTCGTGTTCGGCGCGGTGGAGGCCGGCGGCCTGTCGCTGTTTCCGATCTATGCCACCCGCAGCGGTTTCAACGAGAGCCAGGCGGCGCTGTTGCTGACGGCCATGGGCGTCGGCAACATGGTCTTCCAGATTCCGATCGGCATGCTGTCCGACCGGCTGCGGGACCGCAGGCTGCTGTTGACCATCATGGCGGTGATGGGGCTCTGCGGCTCGCTTGCCCTTCCCTATTTTTCCGAGAGCTGGGTGGTGCTGGCCATTCTGCTGCTGTTCTTCGGTGGCTGCGTGTCCGGGCTCTATACCGTCGGCCTCAGCCATCTCGGCTCCCGACTCACAGGCTCGGACCTGGCGGCGGCCAATGCCGCCTTCATCTTCTGCTATGCCGTCGGCACCGTTGCCGGCCCGCAGGCCATCGGCGCAGCCATGGATTTCTCCGGCCGGCACGGTTTTGCCGATGCAATTGCCGGATTCTTCAGCCTCTATGTGCTGATCTCACTGGGACGACTGTTTTTCAGACCCAAACGCACTTGACTTTTCGCCGGCGATTTGTAGTTTCCGGCCAGAATTTGCCGTGGAGTGCCCCGGGCCGTCCACGGCTTCACTATTAGTAAGGCAGAACAACCATGGCCAAGGCTACCACAATCAAGATCAAGCTGCTGTCGACGGCCGACACCGGTTTCTTCTACGTTACCACCAAGAACAGCCGTACGATGACCGACAAGATGACCAAGACCAAGTATGATCCGGTCGCCAAGAAGCACGTCGAATTCAAGGAAGCCAAGATCAAGTAAGATCGGCTTCCCATCGACTGGCATGCCCAAGCGCTTCGCACCTCGCGAGGCGCTTTTTCTTTGCCCTTTCCACGGAGACGCCATCGCCGCTTTCCGCAAGTATAGACAGTATACGCACCGTCATCCCAAACAAAAACACCGTAGCGGCGCGAACCGATACGGTGTTTTTGAAAAGGGGGTCGGTCGACATACAACACGGCACGAGGAACCGCGGTAATATGCATGTCAACCGACCGACCCCACGACCCAGGAGATGCGGCGGACCTGAGCATCATGGGGTATCTGAAATTCTTCATCCCCGCTTGTTGATCCCAAGTTCGCGCAATCTGAAAGAAAAATCAACCAATTCTTAACCAGCCCAGGTTTCTGTCCTCAATTATGGTTAAGAAGCCCGGCGACACCCCTCTTGAGGCATTCTTGTCGATCGAGGAACCCCAAGTATTTCTCGGCGCCATTTGAATATATCAACACCGCTCAACCAGTGCCGACGACAACAAAACATAGTCCCCTCGCAGATCAAGGCGCAACCTCGCGCACAGGCGCGCCAACGCCTTATCCGACAGACTTGCAGGGACCCTGAGAGCCTTTGATTAATCTCTAATTTTTGAATATCTTATGCTTTGCGCCACAGACTGTTTTTCCCGGCGACAGATCGGGACTGCGCCTTACTCGGACAAGTAACGCGGCAAGTCACCAAGCATAGCGAAGCGCTATGCATACATAATGAATCAACATCGCCGAGATTTCTACCGAATGCAAGTGCGGTCTTGCCGCATTTCCTTCGAAACCACCGCGCTGATTCGGAATCAGTCTGTCAGGCGGCAGCCGCAACCACCCGATTTCGACCGTTTTTCTTGGCTTCGTAGAGCGCAAGATCCGCCTGCTTCATCAACTGCTCGGGCGTATCCACTCCGGCCCCGATGGTTGCCAGTCCGATCGATGCGGTGATCGTCAGGGTACCCGCCCCCTCCGGCAGACTGAACGGCTTGTTCTCGATGATCGCCCGCAGGCGCTCGGCAACCGTGGCTGCCGTGTCCGCCGTCGTGTCGGGCATGACGATGACGAATTCCTCGCCGCCGAAGCGGCAGGCGAGATCGGCACCGCGCACGGTGGAGCGCAGGCGGGCGGCGAATTCGCGCAGCACCTCGTCTCCGACATCGTGGCCATGGGTATCGTTGACAGCTTTGAAGCGGTCGATATCAGTAATGCAGACGGTCAGCTCGCGGCCGCGCTGGCGCGCCCGGTTGAACAGCGTCTTCAGGTGATTGTCGAGATAACGGCGATTGTGCAGCCCCGTCAGCGCGTCGGTGACGGCCAGTTCGATCGATTGCTTGACGCTGTTGCGCAGCCGGTCATTGAAGCGCTTGCGGCGGATCTGGGTCAGGGATCGGGCGACGAGTTCGTTCGGATCGATCGGCCTCAGCACATAGTCGTTGACCCCGAGATCGAGCGCGCGCACCACCATCGGTTCGGCCCCCTCCTCGACGATCAGCAGCACGGGGATGAACCGGCAACGCTCCAGAGAGCGGAGCTGCGAACAGAGGCGCAGCGGGTCGTAGTCGTCGAAATTGGCATTGACGATGACGAGATCGAAGGCGTTTTCCGCCGCTTCGAAGACGGCCGCCTGCGGGTCGGACATCGCCGTCACCTCGGCAATCGGCTTCAGCGTCTTGATCAGGCGCTCCTGCGAACTGGCGCGGCCATCGACGACCAGAACCTGCGCCGGCTCCTCCAGACGCGGCTCCCCGCTGCGCGTCAGGTCCTCGATCATGATGTCGCGGGTGGTTTCGCTGCGGATGCGCAGTTCGTCGCTCAGCATCTTCAGCCGCACGAGGCTCTTGACCCGCGAGATCAGCTGCAGATCATTGACCGGCTTGGTCAGGAAGTCGTCGGCGCCGGCCTTCAGTCCGCGCACGCGATCGGCCGGCTGGTCGAGCGCGGTGACGATGACCACCGGGATATGCGAGGTGCGCGGATTGGCCTTCAGCCGCTCGCAGACTTCGAAGCCGTCCATCTCCGGCATCATGATGTCGAGCAGGATGACATCTACCTGGGTCCGCTCGCAGATCGACAGCGCGTCGGCGCCGTTTTCGGCGGTCAGCACGTCGAAATACTCCGCCACGAGCCGTGCCTCGAGCAGCTTCAGATTGGCGGGTATGTCATCGACGACCAGAATGCGCGCAGTCACGGCAGCCCCTCCCCAGTCAGGCGTCCCCAAGATAGGTTTTTATGGTTTCCAGGAATTTCGGCACGGAAATCGGCTTGGAGACATAGGCTTCGCAGCCACCCTGGCGAATGCGTTCCTCGTCGCCCTTCATCGCGAAGGCGGTCACGGCGATCACCGGAATGACATGCAGCTCCGGATCGTCCTTCAGCCATTTCGTGACCTCCAGGCCGGACACCTCCGGCAACTGGATGTCCATCAGGATCAGGTCCGGACGGTAGCGGCGGGCAAGTTCGAGCGCCTCCATCCCGTTGCGGGTCTGGATTGTCGTGTAGCCGGACGCCTCGATAAGGTCGCGGAAGAGCTTCATATTGAGCTCATTGTCCTCTACAATCATAACTTTCTTAGACATCGCCCGGCCCCTCAGACATCAGCAAATGCGGCGAACCAGGAGGCCGACGTCATCATGATCGCTCTATACAGGTCCCCAAACCTAAAGCGATTTGGTTGAGAAAATCGTAATCCTTCGGAAATCTCTGGAAAATCCATGCAGCAAAAAGACCTGGCACCACCGGCCCACGAGACGGCGCTCGAAATACTGACCTGGCTTGCCGGCGAACCGGACATGCTGTCGCGCTTCCTGGCGCTGTCCGGTCTTCGGGCAGACCAGCTGCGCACCGCCGTCGCGGACCCGGCCTTCCTCGCCGGCCTGCTGGATTTCGTCATGAACCATGAGCCGACATTGTTGTTGTTTTGTGAAGCGACCGAAACCAAGCCGGAGACCGTTGCGGCGGCCTGGGCGAAACTTTCCGGCCCGGGCCTGGATTCCGGCGAATATTGATGACGGCTGACGGACAGCTTGCGGATATCAGGCTCGGCCACCGCCCGCTGCTGGTCTGCGACGTCGACGATGTCGTCCTGCAATTCGTCCAGCCGTTCGAGCGGTACCTCGTCGACCGCGACCTCGAACTCGTGCCACGCTCGTTTCGTCTCACCGGCAATATCGTTTCGCAGCGTGACGGCACGGCCGTGGAAGACAGCGCGGTACGGTCGCTGCTGGACACCTTCTATGACGAGCAGGAGCACTGGCAGGTCCCGGCCGAGCGCGCGCATGCCATGCTGGACGGCTTTTCGGCGGAGGCGGATGTGGTGTTTCTGACGGCCATGTCGCCGCGCTATTTCGACCGCCGGCGCCGGCTGCTCGACAGGCTGGGCTTCTCCCAGCCATTGATCGCGACCGAAGCGCCCAAGGGACCGCTGGTCGCGCAGCTGCATGGGGCACGTTCGCTGCCCCTTGCCTTTGTCGACGACATGGTGGGCAATCTCATCTCGGTCGGTACCCATGTGGCGGACTGTCTTCTGGTCCATCTGCAGCCGAGATCGGCCATTCACCGCCTGGCCCCGGCAACGCCGCCTACCGCCGAACGCGCCGATGGCTGGCTGCAGGCCGATCGCCTCATCCGTCGCCATTTTGCCGTCTCGCGGCCCGACTGAACCACGTCCCTCTGGCCTCGACAAAATACCCAGCATGCGAAAAGCCCCCGCTTGTTCGCCGACACGCTAGCGCCTATGGTTCATCTGTTCAACCTTTGTTCCGACATGACGCCAGACCAGACGAGCACCCAGGGTTTTTGCCGTGACTGCCTGACCCTTCAACCGGCCGGTCGCAGACGCTGTAGCGCATGCGGCAGCCCGCGGCTGGTCTTCCATCCCGAGCTTTTCGACCTGACCCTCGCCCATATCGACTGCGACGCCTTCTATGCGTCGGTCGAAAAGCGCGACAATCCCGACCTCGCCGACAAGCCGGTGATCATCGGCGGCGGCAAGCGCGGCGTTGTCTCGACCGCCTGCTATGTGGCCCGTATCCATGGCGTTCGCTCGGCCATGCCGATGTTCAAGGCGCTGGAAGCCTGTCCCGACGCCGTGGTCATTCGGCCCGACATGGAAAAATACGGCCGCGTCGGGCGCGAGATCCGCCAGATGATGTCGGACCTCACGCCGCTGGTGCAACCGTTGTCGATCGACGAGGCCTTTCTCGAACTGAAAGGCACGCAGACGCTGCACCGCGATCCCCCTGCCCGGGTGCTCGCCCGCTTCGTCAAGCGGATCGAAAGCGAGATCGGCATTACCGTGTCTGTCGGGCTGTCCTATTGCAAGTTTCTCGCCAAGGTCGCTTCCGACCTGCAAAAGCCGCGCGGCTTCTCGGTGGTCGGCCGGGCCGAGGCCATGGCTTTTCTGGCCGACCGGCCGGTGACGACCATATGGGGTGTCGGGCACGCCTTTGCCGCCACCTTGGAACGCGACGGCATCCGCACCGTCGGTCAGCTGCAGACCATGGAAGAGACCGAACTGATGCGCCGCTATGGCCTGATCGGCCAGCGGCTGGCACGGCTTTCCCGTGGCAATGACGACCGGGAGGTCCACCCGAATGACGGCGCCAAGAGCGTGTCGGCGGAAACCACGTTCTTCGACGATATTTCCGCTCGGGAACCGCTTGTCAGCCACTTGCGGGCGCTGTCGGAAAAGGTCGCGCGGCGGATGAAGAAGAGCCAGCTTGCCGGCCACACCGTGGTGTTGAAGCTGAAGACGGCCGACTTCAAGGGGCGGACCCGCAACCGGCGACTGGAAGATCCGACCCAGCTTGCCGACCGGATCTTTCGCACCGGCCTGTCCCTGCTGGAAAAGGAACTGGACGGCACGAAATTCCGCCTGATCGGCATAGGCGTGACCGACCTGACCGATCCCGTGCGCGCCGACCCACCCGATCTCGTCGATCCGCAGGCCGCGCGCCGTGCCGCGGCGGAGGCCGCCATCGACCGCCTGCGCGACAAGTTCGGCAAGACCAGCGTGGAGACCGGCTACACCTTCGTGCCGAAACGCGACGCCGGGGACTGATGCGTTTTTGCCTGCCAGCGGAACCTTTTTGGGCGAAAACCGGCCTACACGAAACCGTGAACTAGGCACTGCTTCAAAACTTCATTAAACACCCGCTTATATGGTTACGCGTTAATATTCACCAGGGGCGAGATTTCATGATGAAGCGTTTCACCTTGGGCCTTCTGGTCTGTGCCGCAACGATTTCGGGCGTCTGCGCCCCCGCTTCGGCCGACGATGGCAGGGCGCTTCAGATCTATGTGTCCAAGGCCACCCAGTCGCTGGTGGTCTATGATGGCGACGCGGTCGTGGCGACCTCCAGGGTCTCGACCGGCAAGGCGGGCCACACCACGCCGTCCGGCGTCTTTTCCATCCTGCAAAAGCAGCGCTACCACGAATCCAACATCTATTCGGACGCACCGATGCCGTGGATGCAGCGGCTGACCTGGTCCGGCATCGCGCTGCACGAGTCCAACAGCGTGCCGCGCCATGCCGCCTCGCATGGATGCGTGCGCCTGCCGGCAAACTTCGCCCACTCGCTCTACCGGATGACGAAGACCGGCGCGCATGTGATCATTACCGATGACGAGGTGACGCCGCGGCCCGTCTATTCGCCGACACTGTTCAATCCTGCCGGGACGCAGACGCAGGGCGAGGCCCTGTCGGATGCGGATCTGCGCCCAACCTCGATCCAGGCGAATGGCAGCATCATCGAAGTGGCGATGGCCAAGCCGCTGCCGAAACCGGCCGCCGGCTCGGCCGCCAGCCCGAAGGCCGCGGCAGCCCACGAGGCGCCGTTGCGCATCCTGATCACCCGGCGCGACATGCGCGAGACCGTACACGACGTGCAGGATATGCTGACCGAACTCGGCTTCGACGCCGGTACGCCCGACGGCGTGATCGGCAGCAAGACGCGCAGCGCCATCGCCGGCTACAAGCGGTGGAAGAAGCTGCCCGAAGGACCGCAGATCACCACCGCCTTTCTCGACGCGTTGCACGAGAGCGCCGGCCGCAGCGCTGCACCAAACGGGCAATTGCTGGTCCGCCAGAATTTCAGGCCGGTGTTTGAAGGTCCGATCGAGATTGCCGATCCGCAAAGGCCGCTCGGCACGCATTTTCTCGAGGCGACCCATGTCGATCGCGCCGCCGGCAAGGCGGACTGGCACGGGGTGACGATGGACAATTACATCCCCTCGCCGACAGCCAGACGCCTCGGCATCGATACCGACAGCCAGGCGAGCGACATGGAAGAGGCTTTGTCGCGGATCACCGTGCCCGGCGACCTGCGGGCCAAGATCGCCACCCTGCTCGATGCCGGCTCGTCGATTACCATCACAGATGCCAGCGATCCCCGCGAGACAGGTCGCGGCACGGACTTCATCACCATGACCCGCCCGACACCGCGCAGCTGAATGTTCTGACCTTGCGTCTGCCGGCGCATCGGCGATCCTCACAACACGGGGCCGCCGGTTCGCGGGGGCTGCGGCCAGGACAGGGAAGCTGCGCAAAGAGCCTGCATTTGTCAGTTCTGGCACAGAGCGCCCCGCCTCGGCAAAGACTGGCGCGGGCGGCCTCTACCGTATGGCATGTCACGCAAAACCACGGCCCGGAATCTGTATCAAGCCCGTGCGTGCACGCGCCTACGGCTCAGGTCGCCTGACCGCATGCGGCCATAACAATCAGCCCCTTGCCGGAACATCCTCGTTCAGAACCCCATGCCGCGGATCGTCGGAGCGCGGCTATACCAGCTCGACATCGATGACGCCGGGCGCCGAGCGCAAGGCGGCGGCGATATCGGGCGAGATGCGGTATTTCTCCGTCAGCTCGACCTCGATCTCGCGCTTGCCGTCCTCCTTGATGACGATGAAGGAGACCAGCCCCTCGCCCCGGGCATTGAGATGGGCGGCGACCGATTTCAGCGGCCCGGAATCGCGCACATAGATCCGGAGCGCCTTCTGCATCTGTACCGATTTCGCCTCCAGCGACTGGACCGTCTGGATGCGCAGGCCGATACCCTCCGGCCGCTCGTCGGCCTGGACGGTGATGACCAGCGACTTGCCGGCCTCCAGCAGGTCGCGATACTGGTTCAAAGCCTCGGAAAACAGCACGGCCTCATATTGCCCGGAGGAATCCGAAAAGACGATGATGCCCATCTTGTTGCCGGTGCGGGTCTTGCGCTCCTGGCGGCCGACGACCGTTCCGGCAAGTCGCCCGGCGGTCGCCCCCTGCTTCACTGCCGCGGAGAAATCGGCAAAGGACTGCACCCGCATCTTGTCGAGGATCGGCCTGTAGGCATCGAGCGGATGGGCCGAAAGATAGAAGCCGAGCACCTGGAATTCGCGCAGCAGCTTATCGGACGCAAGCCAGGGGGTGAATTGCGGCATGACGATCTTTTCCGGACCGCTCGCGCCGCCGGCGCCGAACATGTCGGACTGGCCGCTGACGGCATTTTCGCGGGCGCGCTGGGAATAGCCGATGACGCGGTCGAGACCGGCGCTCATCTGCGCCCGGTCAAAGCCGAAGCAATCGAAGGCACCGGCCGTGATCAGGCTTTCAAACACCCGGCGGTTGATCTGCTTGGGGTCGATCCGCAGCGCGAAGTCTTCCAGCGAGGCAAACGGCGTGTCGCCGCGCACTTCGGCGATATGATCGGCCGCCGCTTCGCCGACGCCCTTGATGGCGCCGAGCGCATAATAGATCCGGTTCTCGCCCACCTCGAACCGGCGATAGGATGTCTGCACCGAAGGCGGGATGACCTCGATGCCGAGACGTCCCGCATCCTGGCGGAAATCGTTCAGCTTCTCGGTATTGGCCATATCATAGGTCATGGTCGAGGCGAGGAACTCGACCGGATAATGCGCCTTCATATAGGCCGTCTGATAGGAGACGATGGCGTAGGCGGCGGCGTGCGATTTGTTGAAGCCGTAATTGGCGAACTTCGCCAGAAGATCGAAGATGACGTTGGATTGCGGCTTGGAGACGCCGTTTGCCACGGCACCGTCGACGAAGCGGGCGCGCTGCTTGTCCATCTCCTCCTTGATCTTCTTGCCCATGGCGCGGCGCAGAAGGTCGGCTTCGCCGAGCGAATAGCCCGACAGCACCTGGGCGATCTGCATCACCTGCTCCTGGTAGACGATAACCCCTTGCGTCTCCTTCAGCAGGTAGTCGATCGTCGGATGGACGGATTCGATCTCTTCCTCGCCGTGCTTGCGGGCATTGTAGACCGGGATATTCTCCATCGGGCCCGGACGGTAGAGCGCCACCAGCGCGATGATGTCCTCGATGCAGTCCGGCCGCATGCCGAACAGCGCCTTGCGCATGCCCGCACTTTCCACCTGGAACACGCCGACCGTCTCGCCGCGTGACAGCATTTCATAGGTCTTCTGGTCATCCAGCGGGATTGCCGCCAGATCGACCTCGATGCCGCGACGGCGAACGAAATCGACGGCAGTCTTCAACACCGTCAGCGTCTTCAGGCCGAGGAAGTCGAACTTCACCAGGCCGGCCTGCTCGACCCATTTCATGTTAAACTGGGTGACCGGCATGTCCGAGCGCGGATCGCGGTACATCGGCACCAGTTTCGACAGCGGCCGGTCGCCGATGACGATGCCGGCGGCATGGGTCGAGGCGTGGCGATAGAGGCCTTCGATCTTCTGGGCGATGTCGAGCAGACGGCCGACCACCGGCTCCTCGTCGGCCGCCTCCTGCAGCTTCGGTTCTTCCTCGATCGCCTTCGACAACGGCGTCGGATTGGCCGGGTTGTTCGGCACAAGCTTGCAGATCTTGTCGACCTGGCCATAGGGCATTTCGAGCACGCGCCCGACGTCGCGCAGCGCCGCACGGGCCTGCAGCGAACCGAAGGTGATGATCTGCGCCACCTGGTCGCGGCCGTATTTCTTCTGGACGTAGCGGATCACCTCTTCGCGGCGGTCCTGGCAGAAGTCGATATCGAAGTCGGGCATCGACACGCGTTCCGGATTGAGGAAGCGTTCGAACAGCAGCGAGAAGCGCAAGGGATCGACGTCGGTGATCGTCAGCGCATAGGCCACCAGAGAGCCCGCACCCGAACCTCGCCCGGGTCCGACCGGGATATCCTGCGCTTTCGCCCATTTGATGAAGTCGGCAACGATCAGAAAGTAGCCCGGGAACTTCATCCGCTCGATGATCGAAAGCTCGAATTCGAGCCGCTCGCGATATTCCGCCTCGGTATAGCCAGGCGCGATGCCGAGCGCCGCGATGCGATCATCGAGGCCCTCGCGCGACTGGCGCTTCAACTCTTCGGTCTCGGCACGCTCCGCCTCCAGCGGATCGTCGGAGGCCCCGGTAAAACGCGGCAGGATCGGCTGGCGGGTATTCAGAATGAACGAGGAACGCCTGGCGATCTCGATGGTATTTTCCAGCGCCTCCGGCAGATCGGCAAAGAGCTCGCACATCTCGGCACGGCTCTTCAGATAGTGATCCGGCGTCAGACGGAAGCGGGTGTCGTCGGACACGATGGCGCCATGGGCAACCGCCATCAGCGCATCATGGGCATCGAAGTCGTCGCGGGACGGGAAGAACGCCTCGTTGGTCGCCACCAGCGGCAGATCGAGCGCGTAGGCAAGATCGACAAGCCGCCGCTCGAGCTTGCGGTCATAGGCGGCATGGCGCTGCAGTTCGACATACAGACGATCGCCGAAAGCCTGCTTCAGCCGCACGAGCCGCTGTTCGGCAAGCGCCCTGTGTCCATCCTTGATCGCCTGATCGATCGGCCCGCTGGAAGAGCCCGTCAGGGCAATCAGCCCGTCTGTCCCGTATTCCTCGAACCAGGATGCCTTGACATGCACCGCCTGGCTCGCCTCGCCGGACAGATAGGCACGGCTGACGATATCCACCAGCCGCTCGTAACCAGCCTCTGTGGCGACCAGCAGCACCATGACGGGGAACTTGCGCAACCCGTTCTGGCTACCGCGCGAGGCATCCTCGCTCGCGTCTTCCATGTCGATCGAGACCTGACAGCCGATGATCGGCTGCAGGCCCTCGTCCTTGGCCTTCTGGGCAAATTCAAGGGCGACGAACAGATTATTGGTGTCGGTAATCGCAATCGCCGGCTGATCGTCGCCGACGGCCTTCTTCAGGATTTTCTTGAGCGGCAATGCCCCCTCAAGCAGGGAATGGGCCGAATGTACCCGCAGATGCACGAAGCCCGGCGATCCACCCACCGCGACACCCGCATCCTGCTCGACATTCAAATCAGCCATTTTTACCCACCTTGCGACTCTGACAGACGCTGTGGATTTTCCTCTCTGGGGCGACGGAAGTCCACCCCGCAAGGAGAGCGGCCGGAGCTTGTCCGACCGAAATTATCTTACAGTGCGAACATCAGCACCGACATGCTGGCAATGAACATGGTGATCGAGGCAAAGGCGGCTACGTCACGCAAAACTTCAGTCATGGCTCTCTCCTATCTCTTTATGTTTTTACTTTGTTCTACTTTCGTTCCGTCGTCAACAGGTTTTTTCCTAAAGATGACGCGGCCGTCGGCATCACCGGCAGAGCGACGTCTGCGGTGGGCGACGGGGGCCGCGAAATGACGGATGCAGCCAGGCACTGCAGTGCGGTCAACGCTGCGTCTTGGATGCATCAAAAAGCTATGATTTCGGGAGAGTTGGCCTTATGCCCGGCGCGCCAACCACGCTTGCGCTAGACTCAGGCGGCGCCGGGGTCGTAGGCGATGACCTTGCCGTCGGCAAGCGTGACACAGCGGTCCATCCGCCGTGCCAGATCGTGGTTGTGGGTGGCGATCAGGGCCGAAAGGCCGGACTGGCGAACCAGCGCCTCCAGCGCCGCAAAGACGTAGGACGCGGTCTCCGGATCGAGATTGCCGGTCGGCTCGTCGGCAAGCAGGACCAGCGGCGCATTGGCAACCGCACGGGCAATCGCCACGCGCTGCTGTTCGCCGCCCGACAATTCGGCCGGCCGGTGCGAGGCGCGGTGGCCGATCCGCATATAGTCGAGCAGCTGGCTTGCCCGCTCACGCGCTTCCGCCATGCCGAGCCCTGCAATCAGCTGCGGCATCATGATGTTCTCGATCGCGGAGAATTCCGGCAGAAGATGATGGAACTGGTAGACGAAGCCGACGCTTTCGCGGCGTATGGCGGTGCGCCGCTCGTCGGAAAGCCCGTTGCATTCCAGGCCACCGACCTTGACCTCACCGGCGTCGGGATGCTCCAGCAGCCCCGCCAGATGCAACAGCGTCGACTTGCCGGTGCCCGAGGGAGCGACTAGGGCCACGGTCTCGCCGGCGTTGAGGGTGAAATTCGCACCCTTCAGGATCGAGAGCACGCTCTCCCCCTGTCCGTAGTGGCGATCGATACCGGTCAGCGTCAGAACGGGTTTTTTCATCTGGTTCACGTTCTGCATCCTCACTCGTAGCGCAGGGCCTGTACCGGATCCAGGCGCGATGCACGCCAGGCCGGGAAGATGGTGGCGAGAAACGACAGCACCAGCGCCATGACGACAACCGAGAAGGTCTCGGGGAAGTCCATGTCGGCGGGCAGCTGGCTGAGGAAATAGAGCTGTGGATTAAACAGGACCGTACCCGTCACCCAGGAGAAGAACGCGCGGATGCTTTCGATGTTGAGGCAGACGACCACACCGAGCAGCACGCCGGCAAAGGTGCCGCTGATGCCGATCGCAGCGCCCGTCATGAAGAAGATCCGCATTACCGACGAGGCATTCGCCCCCATGGTGCGCAGGATGGCGATGTCGCTCGACTTGTCCTTCACCAGCATGATCAGGCCGGAGATGATGTTCAGCGCGGCCACCAGAATGATCAGCGTGAGGATCATGAACATCACGTTGCGCTCCACCTGCAGGGCGGAGAAGAAGGTCTGGTTGCGCTCGCGCCAGTCGGTGATGAAGATCTGCCGGCCTGCCGCCGCCTCGATCTTCGGCCGCAGCGTGTCGATATCGTCGGGGTGATCGACATAGATCTCGATCGACTGGGCGATGCCGTCGGCATTGAAGAACAGCTGCGCCTCCTCGAACGGCATGTAGACGATGGTGGAATCATATTCCGACATGCCGATCTCGAAGATGCCCGAAACCGTGTAGCTCTTGACCCGGGGATTGACCCCCATCGGCGTCACATCGCCTTCCGGCGAGACGAAGGTGATGCTGTCGCCGGCCTGGATACCCAGTTGCTGGGCCATGCGGCTGCCGATCAGCACGCCTTGTCCCGACGTGAAGCCGACCATGTCGCCGGACTTCAGATTGTTCGTCACAAGGTTCAGCTTCATGATGTCTTCGGTGCGGATGCCGCGCACCAGCGCGCCGGTGCTGGCGCCCTGCTTGGCCGAGGCCAGAACCTGGCCCTCGACGAGCGGCACGGCGAGCTTGACGCCCTCGACCCCGTCGAATTTCTTCGAAAGGTCGGCATAGTCGGTCAGCGGACTATCGACCGGCTGGACGATCATGTGGCCATTGATGCCGAGGATGCGCGAGATCAGTTCGGTGCGAAAGCCGTTCATCACCGCCATCACGATGATCAGGGTCGCGACACCGAGCATGATGCCGACAAAGGAAAAGCCGGCGATCACCGAGATGAAGGCTTCCTTGCGCCGGGCGCGCAGATAGCGCCAGGCCACCATGCGCTCGAAGGCCGAAAAGGGCCGGGCGACCCTTGTCGTCGTCGGCCCGGCTTCCGCTTCGTCCCCAGCAACCGTCGCTTTCGCCATGTCGTCTCCTATGCCGGCCTTGAGAACCCGACTGTTTCAGGCTCAGGCTGTCAGACGGTTGAGGGCTGCCTCGACCGTCATCGTTTCGCGTTCACCGGTACGACGGTTCTTGACCTCGACCTCGCCATTGGCGATCGACCGGGGTCCGACCACGACCTGGGTCGGCACACCGATCAGGTCGGCCGTCGCAAACTTGGTGCCCGCCCGGTCATCGGTGTCGTCGTAGAGCACGTCCACGCCGGCCTTCTGCAGGTCGCCATAGAGCTTCTCGCAGGCGCCGTCACACGATGCATCCCCCGACTTCATGTTGATCACCACCACGTTGAACGGGGCGATGCTGTCGGGCCAGATGATTCCGTTATCATCATGCGAGGCTTCTATGATGGCGGGAACAAGGCGGCTCGGCCCGATGCCGTAGGAACCGCTGTGGACAAAGTGCTCCTTGCCGTCGGGGCCCTGCACCTTGGCGCCCATGGGCTCGGAATATTTCGTGCCGAAATAGAAGATGTGGCCGACCTCGATGCCGCGGGCAGACAGGCGATCGCCTTCGGGTATGGCGTCGAAGGCCGCCTCGTCATGCATTTCCGACGTTGCGGCATAGAGCGAGGTCCACTTGTCGAAGATCGCCTCCAGGCCCTTCACGTCGTCGAAATCGGTATCTTCGGCGGGAATGTCGAATTCGGTGAAGTCCTTGTGGCAGAAGACTTCCGATTCGCCGGTGTCTGCCAGGATGATGAATTCATGGCTGTGATTGCCGCCGATCGGGCCGGTGTCGGCACGCATCGGAATGGCGCGCAGACCAAGCCGGTCGAATGTGCGCAGATAGGCGGTGAACATCCGGTTATAGGCGTGGATCGCGTCTTCCTTGGTAAGGTCGAAGGAATAGGCATCCTTCATCAGGAATTCGCGCGAGCGCATGGTGCCGAAGCGCGGACGGATCTCGTCGCGGAACTTCCACTGGATGTGGTAGAGGTTGAGCGGCAGGTCCTTGTAGGACTTGACCGAGGAGCGGAAGATGTCGGTGACCATCTCCTCATTTGTGGGGCCGTAGAGCATGGGCCGGTCCTGACGATCGGCAATGCGCAGCATTTCCTTGCCATAGGCCTCGTAGCGTCCGCTTTCCTGCCAGAGTTCGGCCGACTGCAGCGTCGGCATCAGGATTTCGTTGGCGCCCGCCCGGTCCTGCTCCTCGCGCACGATGGCGCAGACCTTGTCGAGCACGCGCTTGCCGAGCGGAAGCCAGGAATAGATCCCCTGGCTCTGCTGGCGGATCATCCCGGCGCGCAGCATCAGGCGGTGGGAGACGATTTCCGCTTCCTTGGGATTTTCCTTGAGGATCGGCATGAAGAAGCGCGACAGACGCATGGCAGTTTCCATTGCATGGGGTCTTCCGCAAATGCGCGGAATCAACCCGCCCGGGTCAATAATTGGTTGCGTTCATACCCGGTTCGGCCGCGGAAGAAAACCCGCTGTACCGCGCCGTCCCGACTAGTTTTCCCCACACGAAGAAGGATAGGCCAGGTCGCGGAAATGTCAGGCGAATTGATGCTGCACTGCGACATATTCGACCCGATACTTTTTTCTCACTTGCTGTCTCAAATTTGCAAAATATGGGGTGACAAAGTGTTCGTACTACGCTAGCGTTAGCTTATAAAACAGGCAGGGAGATCAAATCTTTGCCATACCGCGGTAAAGTCTTGGGAGGATTAGATCTTAGGCGCGCTTGTCGCAGCCCCTTAATTGGTTAAGGATCACGCGAAACTAGAACAAGGCCTTACGGCCTTGTTTTTTTTTGGCTTTCTGAGATTGCGCGGTGGCATCCGGCACATCCGCAGCCGGCATCCAGACCATCTCCTCACCCACCTCTTTCCATTGCCGGCGAATCTGTCCGGCCGTTTTCGGCGGGATTACCCGAAATCCGGCACCATCTGCGGCAAGTCGTCGAAGCTGAATCCGAAATAGCTGCTCGCCAGCAGCCAGCCGCAATAGAGCGCCAGCGAGATCAAGGTGGTCGCGGCAAGCGTGCGGAATGGCCGGTAACGGGCCGGTGCGCTCTCGACCGTGCCCGGCGCGACATCGTTTTCCTCGGCCTGCGTGCGCAGCCCGATCGGCAGGACGATGAACAGCACGATCCACCAGATGATGAAAAAAATTGCAAAATGCTCGAGGAAGGCAATCACGGGCGACTCACATGTTCGAGAGGACGGTTGGCGGGATCGTGGCGCTGGATCGTGGATTTCGATGACGGCAGGCGAGCGGGCTCACAGGGCCAATGGACGATCAGACCTGCTCCAGTTCGATGAGCGTGCCGAAAAAATCCTTCGGATGCAGAAAGAGTACCGGCCGCCCATGCGCGCCCGTCTTCGGCTCGCCGGCCCCCAGCACCCGCGCACCGCGCTCGATCAGGCTGTCGCGGGCGACAAGGATGTCGTCCACCTCGTAGCAGATGTGATGCATGCCGCCGGAGGGGTTCTTGTCGAGGAAGGACCGGATCGGAGAGCCCTCGCCAAGCGGCTCGAGAAGCTCGACCTTGGTGTTGGGCAATTCGACGAAGACCACCGTCACCCCATGCTCGGGCAGCGACTGCGGCGCCGACACGCTGGCGCCCAGCGTGTCTCGATAGCTTGCCACCGCCTTGCCGAGATCCGGCACGACGATGGCGATGTGATTTACCCGTCCGAGCATGTCAGAGCCTCCCTTCTCCACTGCCGAACACCGGGCCCCTGCAGGGCCCGGCGCGATCAAACCTTGGTGACGAATACCGTTACGACCGGCTTCTTGCCCCAGGCTTCGTTGGCCGCCGAGCGGACTGCCCGCCGGACCGCTTCGCGCAGCATCTCCAGATCCTTGCGCCGGGCACGCGGAATGCTCTCCACGGCGCCGAGCACAGCGTCATAGAGCACGTCTTCCATGTCCTCGCCCTCGTCGTCGCATTCCGGCAGACCGATCAGCACCACCTCGGGGTCGCCGCGGAAGTCGAAGCGGCCGTCGAGCACCAGATTGACGCCGACATGGCCGACGAAGGACAGCTTGCGGCGATCCGAAATACCCATCTCGTCGGCATCGCCGATCAGCTTGCCGTCCTTGAACACCCGGCCGAACGGCGCGTGGTCGATAACTTCAGGCGCGCCCGGCGCCAAGCGCAGAATGTCGCCATTGCGCACCTTCGGCACGGTCTTGATGCCCGACTGCTCGCCGAGTTCCTTCTGGGCAACCAGATGGGCCGCCTCGCCATGCACCGGCACCAGGATCTCGGGACGGATCCACTGATACATCTGCTGCAGCTCGTTGCGGCGCGGATGGCCGGAGACATGCACCAGGGCTTCGGCGTCGGTGATGATCTTCACGCCCTGTTCGATCAGGCCGTTCTTGATCTCGATGATGCCCTTTTCGTTGCCGGGAATGGCGCGCGAGGAAAACACGACCGTGTCGCCTGCCGTCAGCGCCACATTGCGCATCTCGTCGCGGGCAAGCTTGGCCAGCGCCGCACGCGGCTCGCCCTGGCTGCCGGTCAGGATGATGACGACCTTGTCGCGCGGAATATAGCCGTATTCGTCTTCGGCGATGAAGGGTTGGATGCCTTCCATCAGACCGATGTCATAGGCGACATTGGTGACCCGCTTCAGCGAACTGCCGAGCAGCAGCACATCGCGGCCTGCCGCCTCGGCCGCCTGCGCGATCGAGCGTATGCGGCCGACATTGGAAGAAAAGGTGGTGATGGCGACGCGTCCCTCGGCGTTCTCGATCACCTGGCGCAGGCCGTCGGAGACTTCTTCCTCCGAGGGAGAAACGCCGTCGCGCATCGCATTGGTGCTGTCGCACATCAGCGCCAGCACGCCTTCGTCGCCGATCTGGCGGAAGCGGTTCTCGTCGGTAAACGGTCCGAGCGACGGCGCGTGGTCGATCTTCCAGTCGCCGGTGTGGACAAGATTGCCGAGCGCCGTGCGGATGATCAGCGACATCGGTTCGGGGATCGAATGGTTGACGCCGACGGCCTCCACCTCGAAGGGGCCGACATTCACCCGGTCGCCGGCCTTGAACGGCGTGATCGGGATTTCGCGGCGACTGCCCTCATAATCCCGCTTAGCTTCCAGCATCCCGGCCGTAAAACCGGAGGCATAGACCGGAACGTTGAGCCCCGGCCACAGATCGTTCAGCGCGCCGTAGTGGTCTTCATGCGCGTGGGTGATGAAGATCGCCTTGAGGTTCTTCTTCTCCTGCCGCACGAAGCGAATGTCCGGCAGGATCAGGTCCGCGCCGGGCAGGTCGGGTCCGGCGAAGCTGACGCCGCAATCCACCATGATCCACTGGCGTTTCGCTGCCGGGCCATAACCGTAAAGGGCGAGATTCATCCCGATCTCGCCCACGCCGCCCAATGGCACAAACACCAGTTCGTCTGTCTTGCTCATACTGTCTCAGTCCATCATTCGAAAAAGACGTCGCCGGCTGCGATCGTCGTCATGCGCTCATCCGCCTGTCTTAACAGGAGCAAGCCTTTATCATCAATTCCGCTAAACTCGCCGGAAATCGACCGGTCGGGCAGATTGACGGTGATTTTTTCGCCGATTCCGCAGGCATGCCGGCGCCATCGCTGCACGATGCGTGCTGTGCCCTGCCCCCGATCCCACAAATCCAGGGCTTCGGCCATCGAAACGAAGAGCCGGGCGAACAGTTCCTCGGGCGACATCGTAACACCATGGTCGGCGAGACACGTCACCGGATATGTCGCAAGCTCCGGCTTGAAGGCGATATTGATGCCGATGCCGATCACCAAAGCGTGACGTCCGTCCGGCAGCGACTGACCTTCCAGCAGGATGCCGCAGGTCTTGCGGCGGCCGATCAGGATATCGTTCGGCCATTTGATCTCGAGCGGCGCGGCATCGGCGGCGAGCACCGTGCGGATCGCATCATGTACGGCAAGCGCCACAGCCAGCGGCAGCGATCCAAGATCGGCCATCGGCGCGGGATCGATCAACAGCAGCGATGAATAGAGATTGCCGGGCTCGGACACCCAGGTCCGGCCGCGACGCGCACGACCGCCCGATTGGGCGGTCGCCGTGATCCAGAGATGGCCGGGGTCGCCGGCAAGGGCACGCTCGAAGCATTCGGCATTGGTGGACCCCACCTCCTGCAAGGCTTCATGCCTGAAGTCGGCCGGCAAAGATCGATGCCGTGACGCCTGGTCGCTCAATAGAAGAGCGACTGCGCTGCGATGCTGGCAGCCCTGTCGATCGGACCGCCAAACAGCACGTAGCAGGTGACGAACAGGCCGGAGAGCCCGAAGACGAGGCGAAGCTCGCCGGCAACCCGGGTGAATTCGCCGGTCGGCTCATCGAACCACATGACCTTGACGATCCGCAGATAGTAGAAGGCGCCGACGACGGAAGCGAGCATGCCGACGATCGCCAGGCCGTAGAGCTTGGCTTCAATGGCGGCCACAAAGACGAAATACTTCCCGAAGAAGCCTGCCAGCGGCGGAATGCCGGCCAGCGAGAACATCAGGGCCGTCAGCACGAAGGCCATGAACGGCTTGGTCGTCGACAGACCGGCGAGATCGTCGATGTTTTCGACATTGCCGCCTTCCTTGCGGCGCATCGCCATGATGCAGGCAAAGGTGCCGAGCGTCATCACCAGGTAGATCGTCATGTAGAGGATCACGCCGGAGACGCCGGTCTTCGAGCCCGCAGCCAGGCCGACAAGGGCAAAGCCGATGTGACCGATCGACGAATAGGCCATCATGCGCTTGATGTTGCGCTGCCCGATGGCTGCAAACGAGCCGAGCAGCATCGAGGCGATCGAGATGAAGACGACGATCTGCTGCCACTCGACGAAGATCGGCTGGAAGGCCTCGATGACGATGCGCACCAGGATCGCCATGGCGCCAACCTTCGGCGCCGCGGCGAGGAAGGCCGTGACCGGTGTCGGCGCGCCTTCGTAGACATCCGGCGTCCACATGTGGAACGGAACGGCCGAGATCTTGAAGGACAGGCCGGCCAGCACGAAGACCAGACCGAAGATGACGCCGAGATTGGGCGTGCCGGCGCTGAGAACGCGAGCAATTTCCTCGAAATTCACATTGCCGGTGAAGCCGTAGACGAGCGACATGCCATAGAGCAGCATGCCGGACGACAAGGCGCCGAGAACGAAATATTTCAGGCCCGCTTCCGTCGAGCGCAGGCTGTCGCGGTTGATCGCGGCGACGACGTAGAGGGCGAGCGACTGCAATTCGAGCGCGAGATACAGCGAGATCATGTTGTTCGACGAGATCATCAGCATGATCCCGAGCGTCGCCAGCACCAGCAGGACCGGGAATTCGAACTTGTCGAGATGGTCGAACCTGGCATGGCCGACGGCCATGATCATCGCGAAGATCGAACCGATCAGCGCCAGCACCTTCATGAAGGTCGCGAAATTGTCGGCGACATAGGCACCGCCAAATGCCTGCCCCTCGGCCGGGACCAGCAGCATCCACATGCCCGATGCCACGAGCAGGGCAACGGCCAGACCCGTGACCGTCGGAGCCGACTTGTCGCCGGAAAAGACGCCGATCATGAGGAGGGCAAGAGCCCCGACGGCCAGGATCAGCTCCGGAGCGATCAGGTGCAGGCTTGCGAGAAGTGTTTCAGCGGTCATATTCAAAGCGTCCCGTCGTCAATTCGCAATAGGCGAAACGTGCTGTGCCGCCTGAATTGCTGCCTGGTAGTTGTTCACCATGAAATGAACCGTGGAGCCCGTCAGATTCAGGATCGGCGCCGGATAGACCCCGAAGAAGATCGTCATCGCCAGCAGCGGATAGAGTACCAATTTCTCGCGCAGGTTCAGATCGAGCATCGCCTTGACGCTTTCCTTCTCCAGTGCACCGAAGATGACCCGGCGATAGAGCCACAGCGAATACATCGCCGACAGGATCACACCGGTGGCCGCCAGCAGCGCAAACCACGTGTTGACCTTGAAGATCGCGATGACCGTCAGGAATTCGCCGATGAAGCCGGAGGTGCCGGGCAGACCGACATTGGCCATGGTGAAGACCATGAAGACGGCCGCGAATTTCGGCATGTTGTTCGCCAGGCCGCCATAGGCGGCGATGTCGCGGGTGTGCAACCGGTCATACATCACGCCGATGCAGAGGAACAGCGCACCCGACACGATGCCGTGCGAGAACATCAGGAAGATCGATCCCTGCACGCCCTCGACATTGCCGGAGAACATGCCGAGCGTCACGAAGCCCATATGGGCCACTGAGGAATAGGCAATCAGCTTCTTCATGTCGGTCTGCACGAAGGCGACCAGCGAGGTGTAGATGATGGCGATCACCGACATCGTCCAGATGAACGGCTCGAAGAAGTGCGAGGCCTCCGGGAACATCGGCATCGAGAAGCGCAGAATACCGAAGCCGCCGAGCTTCAGCAGCACCCCGGCCAGAACGCCGGAGGCCGCCGTCGGTGCCTCGACGTGCGCGTCGGGGAGCCAGGTATGCACCGGCCACATCGGCATCTTGACCGCAAACGAGGCGAAGAAGCCGAGGAACAACCAGTATTCCATACTGACCGGGAAGTTGTAGCGCAGGAGCTCGGGCACGCTCGTGGTGCCGGTTTCCCAATACATCGCCATGATCGCGATCAGCATCAGGACCGAACCGGCAAGCGTGTAGAGGAAGAACTTGATCGACGCATAGACGCGACGCTCATGCCCCCAGATGCCGATGATCAGGAACATCGGGATCAGGCCCGCTTCGAAGAAGACATAGAACAGCACGATGTCGAGCGACACGAAGACGCCGATGATCAGCGTTTCGAGGATCAGGAACGCGATCATGTAGGCCTTCAGCCGTACCTGGATCGCTTCCCAGGACGCCAGGATGCAGAACGGCATCAGCAGCGTCGTCAGCAGGATGAACAGAACGCCGATGCCGTCGACGCCGAGATGGTAGTCGATGCCGGTGCCGAGCCAGTCGACCTGCTCGGTCATCTGGAAACCGCCGGCCGTCGTGTCGTAGCCGGCCCAGATGAACAGCGACAGCACGAAGTTGAACAACATCGTCAGCAAGGTCACCATGCGGATATTGTTGCGGCCCTGCTCGCTATCCTCACGGGTCAACATCAGGAGCGCCGCGCCGACCAGCGGCAGAAATGTGACCACTGTCAGAATTGGCCAATCGGTCATCAGATAGAACTCCCGAGCATCATCCAGGTAATAAGTGCTGCAATGCCGATCAGCATCACGAAGGCATAGTGGTAGAGGTAACCCGTCTGAATGCGGGTGGCGCGCCTGGTCGTTGCGACCACGGCGGCTGCGACACCGTCAGGACCGTAACGGTCGATGACGGCCACATCGACCTTCTTCCACAGGAACCGGCCCAACGCCAGCGAAGGACGCACGAAGAGGAAGTCGTAGATCTCGTCGAAATACCACTTGTTGAGCAGGAACTGGTAGAGAACGCGGTGCTGGTTGGCCAGCTTGCGCGGAGTCTCGGGCGAGCGGATATACATGTACCAGGCGAGCAGGAAGCCGATCAGCATGGCGAGGAACGGGCTGAGCGCCACCCAGACCGGCACATGGTGATGCGCCTCCAGGATTTCGTTTTCCGGCCCGGTAAACAGCGCCTCGCGCCAGAAGCCCTCATAGCCTTCGCCGAAGAAGTAGCCATGGAAGATCCAGCCGGCAAACAGCGCACCGACCGACAGTACATATAGCGGGATCAGCATGACCTGCGGCGATTCATGCACATGGTGCATGACGTCGGCCGAGGCACGCGGCTTGCCGAAGAAGGTGAGGAAGGCCAGGCGCCAGGAATAGAAACTGGTGAACAGGGCGGCGATCACCAGCAGCCAGAAGGCCAGGCCGCCGACCGCCGAATGGGAGGCGAAAGCCGATTCGATGATCGCGTCCTTCGAATAGAAGCCGGCCGTGCCGAAGATGGTGAAGGGAATGCCGACGCCGGTCAGTGCCAGCGTGCCGATGGTCATGGCCCAGAAGGTCACCGGAATGTGCTTCCTGAGGCCACCCATGTAGCGCATGTCCTGCTCGCCATCGACGGCGTGGATGACCGAACCGGCCCCAAGGAACAGCAGCGCCTTGAAGAAGGCGTGGGTGAACAGGTGGAAGATCGCCGCGCCATAGGCACCGACACCGAGCGCCACGAACATGTAGCCGAGCTGCGAACAGGTCGAATAGGCGATCACCCGCTTGATGTCGTTCTGCACCAGGCCGACGGTCGCGGCGAAGAAGGCGGTGATCGCACCGATCAGCGTGACGAAGGTCAGCGCGTCGGGCGACAGTTCGAACAGCGGCGACATGCGGGCGACGAGGAAGACGCCGGCGGTCACCATGGTCGCGGCATGGATCAGGGCCGACACCGGCGTCGGGCCTTCCATGGCATCGGGAAGCCAGGTGTGGAGCAGGAACTGCGCCGACTTGCCCATCGCGCCCATGAACAGCAGCAGGCAGACGACGGTGATGGCATGGCCCTTGTCGAGGTTCATGCCGAAGAAGCTGACCAGTACGGCCTCGCCGCCCTCGGCACCTTCGGCCGGCAGGAAATCCTTGGCGGCGGCGAAGATGGTTTGGAAGTTGAGCGAGCCGAACAGCACGAAGATGCCGGCAATGCCGAGCAGGAAGCCGAAGTCGCCGACGCGGTTGACGACGAAGGCCTTCATCGCCGCAGCCGTGGCGGACGGCTTCTTGAACCAGAAGCCGATCAGCAGATAGGAGGCAAGGCCCACGCCTTCCCAGCCGAAGAACATCTGCAGCAGGTTGTCGGCGGTCACCAGCATCAGCATGGCGAAGGTGAACATCGACAGATAGGCAAAGAAGCGCGGCCGATGCGGGTCGTGGTGCATGTAGCCGATCGAATAAAGGTGAACCAGCGTCGAGACGGTGTTGACGACCACCAGCATGACGGCGGTCAGCGTATCGATCCGCAGGGACCACTGGACGTCGATGCCGCCGACCTGGATCCACTGGAGAACCGGCACGCGCAGGACCTCGCCGTCCTCGTGGCTGCCGAAGCCGACCGAGAAGAACGCATACCACGACAGCAGCGCCACCAGAACCATGAGGCCGGTGGTGATGTATTCGCTAGCCTTGGAGCCGATCTGGCGACCGAGCAGGCCGGCAATCATCGCGCCGATCAGCGGCAGAAAGACAATAGCCTTGTAGATAAGCATAGCCGGATCAGCCCTTCATCATATTGACGTCTTCCACGGCGATCGAACCGCGGTTGCGATAGAAGACAACGAGGATCGCGAGGCCGATGGCGGCCTCCGCGGCCGCAACCGTCAGGATGAACAGGGCAAAGACCTGGCCGACGATGTCGTTGAGGAAGGCCGAGAAGGCCACCATGTTGATGTTGACCGCGAGCAGGATGAGCTCGATCGACATCAGGATGACGATGATGTTCTTGCGGTTCAGAAAGATCCCGAAAACGCCGAGCGTGAAGAGAATGGCGCTGACCGTCAGGTAGTGGGAAAGACCGATTTCCATGATTTGTTTCCTTGACCTCTCAGCTGCCTCAGATGCCCTGACCCGGCTTGACCTTGACCACCTTGACGGCGGTCGCGGGCGTGCGGGCGACCTGTTTGGAAATGTCCTGCCTGCGGATGTGCTGGCGGTGACGCAGCGTCAGAACGATGGCGCCGATCATCGCGACCAGAAGCACAAGGCCGGCGATCTGGAAGAAATAGACGTAGTTGGTATAGAGCACGTCGCCAAGGACTGCCGTGTTGGAGCGGTCGGCGATCGCCGGGATCGGCATGCTGACCGCATGCATCGCTTCCGGCGAAATGGCGCTGCCACCGATGACGAAGATCAGTTCGGTAGCGACGATCAGGCCGATCAGGGCGCCGATCGGCGTATATTTTGCCGCCCCTGCCCTCAGTTCGGCGAAATCGATGTCCAACATCATGACGACGAAGAGGAATAGAACCGCGACCGCGCCGACATAGACGACCAGAAGGATCATCGCCAGGAACTCGGCCCCGGTCAGGAGAAACAGACCGGCGGCATTGAAGAAGGTGAGGATCAGGAACAAAACCGAGTGGACCGGGTTCTTGGCCCAAATGACCATGAATGCCGAGACCACCGCGACAATGGCGAAGATATAGAAAAATAGAGCCTGCAGACCCATAGCCGTGCCTTTTCATTTCCCCCGGACTGCGGCGAGGAGATTGCCGCTGCCCTTGCGAGTGCGTTGAAGCTATCCCCGCCCCTGAGCACTCCGGTTCCAATTTTTATGCGTTCCGCCATGCGCTTGCCGCCGCCGGAACAGTCTGGCCGTCCTATCACCGATAAGGCGAGTCGAGCGCGATGTTGCGCGCGATTTCCCGTTCCCAGCGATCCCCGTTTTCGAGGAGCCGCTCCTTGTTGAAGTAGAGCTCCTCGCGCGTCTCGGTGGCGAACTCGAAGTTCGGCCCCTCGACGATCGCATCGACCGGGCAGGCTTCCTGGCAGAAGCCGCAATAGATGCATTTCACCATGTCGATGTCGTAGCGCACCGTGCGGCGGGTGCCGTCATTGCGGCGCGGACCGGCTTCGATGGTGATCGCCTGGGCCGGACAGATCGCCTCGCAAAGCTTGCAGGCGATGCAGCGTTCTTCGCCGTTCGGATAGCGGCGCAGGGCGTGCTCGCCCCGGAAGCGCGGCGAGACCGGTCCCTTCTCGAAGGGATAGTTGATCGTCGCCTTCGGCTTGAAGAAGTAGCGCATCGTCAGGAAGAAGGCGCCGACGAACTCCTTGAGAAACAGGGAATTGATAGCTTGAGCAACACCCGCCATCTTCAACCTCCAAATCCGCTGTGTGAGAGCATGGTCATGATCATGCCCATCCCGTCAGCTTCAGCACGAATGCAACAATGACGACCATGGCGAGCGACAGCGGCAGGAAGACTTTCCAGCCCAGACGCATCAGCTGGTCATAGCGGTAGCGCGGCACGAAGGCCTTCACCATGCCGAACATGAAGAACACCATGCTGGCCTTCAGCACGAACCAGATGAAGCCCGGTACCCAGTTCAGCACGACGATATCGACCGGCGGCAGCCAGCCCCCGAGGAACAGGATCGTCGTCAGCGCGCACATCAGGCAGATGGCGGCATATTCGCCGAGCATGAACATCATGTAGGGGGCGGAGCCGTATTCGACCATGAAGCCAGCGACCAGTTCCGATTCCGCTTCCGGCAGATCGAAGGGCGGGCGGTTGGTCTCGGCCAGCGCCGAAATGAAGAAGATGATGAACATCGGGAACAGGCCGAGCCAGTTCCAGTCGAGCAGCGTGTTGGGCAGACCGAGCATCGTGCCGAGACCGTCGCGCTGCGAATTGACGATGTCCGTCAGATTGAGAGAGCCAGCCGTCAGCAAGACGCAGACGATGACAAAGCCGATCGAGACTTCATAGGACACCATCTGGGCTGCCGAGCGCAGCGCGCCGAGAAACGGATATTTCGAGTTCGACGCCCAGCCACCCATGATGATGCCGTAGACCTCGAGCGACGAGATGGCGAAGATATAGAGGATGCCGACATTGATATCGGCCATCACCCAGCCATCGGCGAACGGCACGACCGCCCAGGTGGCGAGCGCGAGCACGACACTGACCAGCGGTGCCAGCAGGAAGACGGCCTTGTTGGCACCGGCCGGAATGATCGGCTCCTTGAAGACGAACTTCAACAGGTCGGCAAAGGACTGGAACAGACCGAAGGGTCCGACCACGTTCGGTCCGCGGCGCAGCTGCACAGCCGCCCAGATCTTGCGGTCGGCGAGCAGGACATAGGCAATGAAGACCAGAAGGCAGACCAGAAGCAGGAGCGACTGGCCGATCATGATCAGGCCGGGCCAGAGATAAGTTGATGCAAACGAGTCCATGATCCCCACCCCTTATTCCGCAGCAGCTTGGAAGTTGTTGCGCGCCAGCGCGGAGCACTCCGCCATGACGGCGGAAGCGCGCGCTATCGGGTTCGTCAAATAGAAGTCTTTGACCGCAGACGCAAATCCGGATTTGTCCATCTTCCCTGCTTTTTTCGCGATGGTGGCGATATCGGCACCATCTGCCGGCATGATTTCGTCCAGCGCTGCGAAATGCGGGAAAGCCTCGAACAGCCGCATGCGCAGGGCACTCAGCGAATCGAAGGGCAGCTTGTGGCCGAGCACGTCGGAAAGTGCGCGCAGGATCGCCCAGTCTTCGCGGGCCTCGCCCGGTGCGAAGCCGGCACGGTTGCCCATCTGCGGACGGCCCTCGGTGTTGACCCAGATGCCCGACTTCTCCGTATAGGTCGCACCCGGCAGGATGACGTCGGCATGGTGTGCGCCGTTGTCGCCATGGCTGCCGATATAGACGGTGAACTTCGCACCCTTGGCGGCGAAATCGAGTTCGTCCGCGCCGAGCAGGAAGAGGACATCCATCGACGACAGCATCGACGCTGCGTCGACACTGCCATTGCCCGGCACGAAGCCGAGGTCGAGACCACCGACGCGGGATGCGGCGGTGTGCAGCACGGCAAAGCCGTTCCAGCCTTCGGCAACTGCGCCGACCGACTGCGCGAGGGCTGCAACCGCCGACAGGACAGCCGAACCGCCCTCTCCGGCAAGCGCGCCCTGGCCCAGAATGATCATCGGCCGCTCGGCAGCCTTGAGCTTGTCGAGGAAATCGATCTTGCCACCGGCCAGATCGGCAAGCGTTTCGGTGCCGGCACCGAGATAGTCGTAGCCGTAGCGCATTTCGCCACCCTCACCGATCACGCCGATCGGGAAGTTGCCGCGGCGCGAGCGCTTGCGGATGCGGGCATTCAGGACAGCTGCCTCGAAGCGCGGATTGGCACCGACGATCAGCAGCGCGTCGGCTTCCTCGATACCCTGGATGGTCGGGTTGAACAGATAGCTGGCACGACCGAGCGACGGATCGAGCGCCGAACCGTCCTGGCGGCAGTCGGTATTGGTCGAGCCGAGCGCGTTGATCAGCGTCTTCAGCGCGAACATTTCCTCGACCGAGGCCAGGTCGCCGGCAATCGCGCCGATCCGGTCTCCGGTGGTGGCGGCAACCTGCGCCTTGATCGCGGCAAAGGCCTCGCCCCAGCTGGCCGGCTGCAGGCGACCGTCGCGGCGCACGTAGGGACGATCGAGACGCTGGGTTTTCAGGCCGTCCCAGATGAAGCGGCTCTTGTCGGAAATCCACTCCTCGTTGATCTCCTCGTTGACGCGCGGCATGACGCGCATCACTTCGCGGCCGCGGGTATCGACGCGGATCGCCGAGCCGAGCGCGTCCATGACGTCGATCGATTCGGTCTTGTTCAGCTCCCACGGGCGGGCGGTGAAGGCGAACGGCTTGGAGGTGAGCGCACCGACCGGGCAGAGGTCGACGACATTGCCCTGCAGTTCCGACGTCATCGCCTGCTCGAGATAGGTGGTGATCTCGGCGTCCTCGCCGCGGCCGATCAGGCCGAGCTCGGAAATGCCGGCGACTTCGGTGGTAAAGCGGACGCAGCGCGTGCAGTGAATGCAGCGGTTCATCACCGTCTTGACCAGCGGGCCGATATACTTGTCCTCGACGGCGCGCTTGTTCTCGGTGTAGCGCGACGAGTCGATACCGAAGGCCATGGCCTGGTCCTGCAGGTCGCACTCGCCGCCCTGGTCGCAGATCGGGCAATCCAGCGGATGGTTGATCAGCAGGAATTCCATCACGCCTTCGCGGGCCTTCTTGACCATCGGCGTGTTGGTGAAGACTTCCGGCGGCTCGCCGTTCGGGCCCGGACGCACATCACGCACGCCCATGGCGCAGGAGGCCGCGGGCTTGGGCGGACCGCCCTTCACCTCGACGAGGCACATGCGGCAATTGCCGGCTACCGAGAGCCGCTCGTGGAAACAGAAACGCGGAACCTCGGCACCGGCCTCCTCACACGCCTGCAGCAGCGTGAAATGATCCGGGACCTCGATTTCCTTACCGTCGACCTTCAGCTTTACCATTTTCGCCTTCCTGTCTCACGCACACCGCGCTTCGCGCCACAGTTTCACCTCTGGCAGGTGCGACCAGCCAAAGGCATGGTCGCTATCGCCGTGCTTGTTCAATGCTTCGAGCCGCTGTTTCGCTTCCTGCATGTCGGGACGGTGTCCCTCCTCGACATGCCAGAGGACGAAATGCTGCTTATCCATGATGGAAAACCATTCCGCGCGACGTGCGTAGAACTGCTTGTGCACGGTCTTCCAGACAAAATTCTCAAGGGCTTCCGCGTCGCGCCAGACACTCAGGTTGACGATCGTCATGGGATCGTCAAAGGCCCGGATATCCGTCGCGTTGCCACTCTCCTCCTTTAGCCGCCAGACGAAACCATCAAGCCGTTCGGCGATGGTGTTGACCCGGTCGAGTGCGTCCACGAAGGGCGCCACCCGGGGATCATCCAGCGGATATTTCAGCGTCGCGATGTTCAGTTCGGCGAGATGCATCACCCTCGCCCCCCGACGATCGTCTTCGCCTGACCGACCCAGTCGTCGCGCGCGATACGCCCGGCAAGGCTCAATTCCGTATCGAAACGGGCGATATCCGCCGCACTCCAGCCGGCGATATCGGCAATCGTCTCGACGCCCATGGCCTTCAGCCGTTCCTCGACCTTCGGGCCGATGCCGTCGATCTGCTTCAGGTCGCCGGCCTTCGCCTTGCGCCTGGGTGCAGCGGCCGGCTTTTCAGCCTTGGCAACCGGCTTCGCCACCGTCTCGGGCCTGGTCGCCTTTTTCGCCTTCGGCGAAGGCTTTATCGTCTTTGCAGCCGGTTTGGCCGGAGCCTTGGCTACGGTCTTCTCGACAGACTTTGCCTTGGCCTTTGCCGGCGCGGCGGACTTGCGGGCCGGTGCTTTTGCCGCCGGTGTTTTCGCTGCAGGCGCCTCTGCGACCGGGGCGACGGCCTCGGCCGTTGCAGGCTGCGGGGCCGAAGCGGCCTTGGCAACCGGTTCTTCCGCCATGTCCCGGGCCGCATCGCCGGCCTTGCGGCCGTCATCCGCCATCGCCTGCATCATGCTGAAGAACATGCCGGTCATCTGCGTTGCCATGCCGAAGCCGATGGCCGACGCCGCCATCATGGCCGCCGCCGGCGTGGTCACCAGCGGGTTGGAGGACATGTCCTTCATCGCATCGGCAAGCCGAGAGAGATCATCCGGCGATGCCGTCTGCCCTTCCGTCTTCTTGTCCGGTGCCTTGGCCATGGTCCCTTATCCCCTTCTTGCCGGTTTACTCGGCCGCTTCCATCACGACGCCATGGGCCACGGCGTTGCGGGTGTATTGATCTATCCTGGCTTCGATTTCAGGCCTGAAATTGCGGATCAGACCCTGGATCGGCCATGCAGCCGCATCGCCGAGCGCGCAGATCGTATGTCCCTCGACCTGCTTGGTCACTTCGAACAGCATGTCGATTTCGCGCTTCTGGGCATTGCCGCGCACCATGCGTTCCATGACGCGCATCATCCAGCCCGTGCCTTCCCGGCAGGGCGTGCACTGGCCGCAGCTCTCGTGCTTGAAGAAGGCCGCGATGCGCCAGATCGCCTTGATCACGTCGGTCGACTTGTCCATGACGATCATACCGCCGGTGCCGAAGGACGACTTGACCTCGCGCATGCCGTCGAAGTCCATGACGGCATCCATCATGTCCTCACCCTTGACGATCGGGCAGGATGCGCCGCCCGGAATGACCGCGAGCAGGTTGTCCCAGCCGCCGCGAATGCCGCCGGCATGCTTTTCGATGATCTCGCGGAAGGTCACGCCGAGCGCATCTTCCACCGTGCAGGGCGTGTTCACATGACCGGAGATCATGAACAGCTTGGTGCCGACATTGTTCGGACGGCCGATGCCGGAGAACCAGCCGGCGCCGCGGCGCAAGATGGTCGGCGCAACCGCGATCGATTCGACATTGTTGACCGTCGTCGGGCAGCCGTAGAGACCCATATTCGCCGGGAAAGGCGGCTTCAGACGCGGCTGGCCCTTCTTGCCTTCGAGGCTTTCCAGCAGCGCGGTTTCCTCGCCGCAGATATAGGCGCCGGCGCCGTGGTGGACGATGACGTCCATGTCCCAGCCGTGCTTGTTGTTCTTGCCGAGCAGGCCGGCGTCATAGCATTCGTCGATCGCCGCCTGCAGCGCTTCGCGCTCACGGATATATTCGCCGCGCACGTAAATATAGGCCGTGTGCGCGCCCATCGCGAAGGAGGCGATCAGGCAGCCCTCGATCAGCGTATGCGGATCGTGCCGCATGATGTCGCGGTCCTTGCAGGTGCCGGGTTCGGACTCATCGGCGTTGACCACGAGATAATGCGGACGGCCATCCGATTCCTTCGGCATGAAGGACCATTTCAGGCCGGTCGGGAAGCCGGCGCCGCCACGACCGCGCAGGCCCGATGCCTTCATCTCGTTGATGATCCAGTCACGGCCCTTTTCGAGAATCTGCTTGGTGCCGTCCCAATGGCCGCGCGACATCACGCCCTTCAGCGACTTGTCGTGAAGGCCGTAGATATTGGTAAAGATGCGATCCTGATCTTTCAACATATCGTCAACCCCTTAGCGCGGCTTCTTGCCGAAGACCCTGATGTATTCCGCTTCGCCACCCCGGGCGAGCGCATCGGCCTGCTTGATCCAATCGTCGCGCTCGATGCGACCGCGAAATTTCAGGTAACCGTCGACCCAGTCGCACTCCGCCTTGGTCCAGGCGGCGATCTGGGAGAACTTGTAGATGCCGAGGTCGTTCAGCGTGCCCTCGAGCTTCGGGCCGACGCCGGAGATCAGCTTCAGGTCGTCGGTCTCGGCCGGCCTGTCGATTGCGGCCGGACGGTCGGCATCCTCGAGGCCGGGCTTGCGCGCATCGGCGGCTGCCGTGTCGGAGATCGGCGCCGTTTCCTCGTCGCTGGTCGGCGCAGCCGACTTGCGGCTGCGCTTGACGGTCGGACCATCGGGGGTCGCGGTTTCGCCGTCGGCCGGCGTGCGCAGCGCGGGATTGGTTTCCGCAGCCGTCGTGTCCGGCCTTGCAGCCTTGGTCGGGGGCACGTCGACTTCGCCGGCGCCTGAGCTGTTCTTCGGCACGGTCTTGCCTGCGGCATCGCCGTTCTTCAGCGAGGTCAGGCCACCGATCGGGGCGGAAAACACGCGGTCGATCTGTGTGCCGGTCTTCACATCCTGGCCATTGCCGGCCTGGAACTGGTCGATGATCTCTTCCAGCCGCTCAGGTGTGAGGTCCTCGTAGCTGTCCTTGAAGATCATCACCATCGGCGCGTTGACGCAGGCGCCCTGACATTCGACCTCTTCCCAGGACAGCGTGCCGTCCTCGTTGCGCTCGAACGGTTCCGCGTTGATCTTCCTCTTGCAGAGCTTGATCAGTTCTTCCGAGCCGCGCAGCATGCAGGGCGTCGTGCCGCAGACCTGCACATGGGCGCGGGTGCCGATCGGCTTCAGCTGGAACTGGGTGTAGAAGGTCGCGACCTCCAGCACCCGGATATAGGCCATGGAAAGCTTCTGGGCGACAAATTCGATGGCCGCGCGCGTGACCCAGCCGTCCTGTTCCTGCGCCCGCATCAACAGCGGGATGACCGCCGATTGCTGGCGGCCTTCGGGATATTTCAGGATGGTGGCATCTGCCCAGGCGGCATTCTCCTCGGTGAAGGAAAAGCTTCCCGGCTGGACCTGGTCTTCGGCTAGTCGACGAACGGACATTCTTTCTCAGCCTTGTCTAGTTTATGGACCCGCCCTGCAGGCCGGGCGTTGCAATCGCCAGGTCCCCGCGGGCAGTTTTATCAAGAAGGAGCCCGGCAGCGGAGGGGCGGTTCCCCGCCCCTGCCGTCAAGCCCGATTGATCGCGTCCGGCGAGATCGGCTCCGTTCCGGACGGCCTGACGCCGCGCGGGACAGTGATCGATCGTCGGGCGCGCCATTCGCATCAGCGATCGACCTCGCCGAACACGATGTCGATCGATCCCAGGATGGCGGTCACGTCGGCAAGCTGGTGGCCCCGGCACAGGAAGTCCATCGCCGACAGGTGCACAAAGCCCGGCGCGCGGATCTTGCAGCGATAGGGCTTGTTGGAACCGTCGGACACCAGATAGACGCCGAACTCGCCCTTGGGCGCTTCGACCGCCGCATACACTTCGCCTTCCGGCACGTGATAGCCTTCGGTGTAGAGCTTGAAGTGGTGGATCAGCGCTTCCATCGACCGCTTCATCTCGCCACGCTTGGGCGGGACGACCTTGCCGTCGAGCGAAGACACCGGTCCGATCTTGTGCTTGCCGAGCAGCAGTTCGACGCATTGCTTCATGATCCGCACCGACTGGCGCATCTCGTTCATGCGCACGAGATAGCGGTCGTAGCAGTCACCGTTGAGACCGATCGGGATATCGAATTCGAGATCCGAATAGCACTCATAGGGCTGGGCGCGACGCAGGTCCCAGGCAGCCCCCGAGCCGCGAACCATGACGCCCGAAAAGCCGAGCGACCAGGCATCTTCCAGGCTGACCACGCCGATATCGACGTTGCGCTGCTTGTAGATGCGGTTGCCGGTGAGCAGGCTCTCGATGTCATCCAGCGACTTCAGGAACGGGTCGCACCACTTGCCGATGTCCTCTACCAGCTCCGGGGGAAGGTCCTGATGGACGCCACCCGGGCGGAAATAGGCCGCATGCATGCGCGCGCCACAGGCCCGCTCATAGAAGATCATCAGCTTTTCGCGCTCTTCGAAACCCCAGACCGGCGGCGTCATCGCGCCAACGTCCATCGCCTGCGTGGTAACGTTAATGATGTGCGAGAGAAGACGGCCGATTTCGGAGTAGAGCACGCGGATCAGCTGGCCGCGCATCGGGATCTCGACGTTGAGCAGCTTTTCGACGGCCAGCGCGAAGGCATGCTCCTGGTTCATCGGCGCGACGTAATCGAGCCGGTCGAAATAGGGTACGGCCTGCAGATAGGTCTTGGTCTCGATCAGCTTTTCGGTGCCGCGATGCAGGAGACCGATATGCGGATCGACGCGCTCGACGATTTCACCGTCGAGTTCCAGAACCAGACGCAGAACGCCGTGCGCCGAGGGATGCTCGGGGCCGAAATTGATGGTGAAGTTGCGGACGTTATGTTCGGTCATGACTTAAAGCCTTTCGTCCTCACTTCGCTGCCTTTTCGTCGCCGGGCAGAACATAGTCGGTTCCTTCCCAGGGCGAGAGAAAATCGAAACTGCGGAACTCCTGCTTGAGCTCGACAGGTTCGTAAAGCACCCGCTTCAGCTCATCGTCGTAACGCACTTCAACGAACCCGGTCAGCGGGAAATCCTTGCGCAGCGGATGCCCTTCGAACCCGTAGTCCGTCAGGATGCGGCGCAGGTCCGCATGCCCCGAAAAGGCAATGCCGTACATGTCCCAGGCTTCGCGCTCGAACCAGTCGGCCCCCATGTAGATGCTGCAGGCCGAGGGAACGGGCGTGTTTTCCGCCACCGACAGCTTGACGCGGATGCGCTGGTTCTGACGTGGCGACAGCAGGTGATAGACCACCTCGAAGCGCTCCACGCGCTGAGGATAGTCGGCACCGCAGATGTCGACCAGATTGACGAATCCGCACTGCACGTCGGTGCGCAGGAAGTTCAGCAGCGCCAGAATGCGGTCCGGCGTCGTCGTGACGGTCAGTTCACCGAACTTGACATCGGCACCGGTCAGCAATTCGCCGCGGGTTTCCGTCAAGTAGGAGGAAAGCTCGATAAGGGCCTCGCTCATTGTCTTAAAGTCCCTTCCCTTAGCGCTCGATCGTGCCTGTGCGACGGATCTTCTTCTGCAGCATCAGCACGCCGTAAAGCAGCGCTTCTGCGGTGGGGGGACAGCCCGGCACGTAGATGTCGACCGGTACGACGCGGTCGCAACCGCGCACCACCGAATAGGAATAATGGTAGTAGCCGCCGCCATTGGCGCAGGAGCCCATGGAGATCACGTAGCGCGGCTCGGGCATCTGGTCATAGACCTTGCGCAGAGCCGGCGCCATCTTGTTGGTCAGCGTGCCGGCGACGATCATCACGTCCGACTGGCGCGGACTGGCGCGGGGCGCCACGCCGAAGCGCTCCAGATCGTAGCGCGGGCCGGACACCTGCATCAGGCCTTCGACGGCGCAGCAGGCAAGGCCGAACTGCATCCACATCAGCGAGCCGGTACGCGCCCAGGTGATCAGTGCCTCCGTCGAGGTGACGATGAACCCCTTGTCGGCAAGCTCGTCATTCACCCCGGAGAAGAAAGGATTGTCGGCACCGACGGGCTTTCCCGTGGCGGGATCGATCACACCCTTCGGCTGCTGGGCGACAAGCGTCGTCTCTTGCGTGTTCACTCCCATTCCAGAGCCCCCTTCTTCCATTCGTAGATGAAGCCGATCGTCAGAACGGCCAGGAACACCATCATCGACCAGAAGCCGAACCAGCCGATTGCACCGAAGGACACCGCCCAGGGGAACAGGAACGCGACTTCAAGGTCGAAGATGATGAAAAGGATAGACACCAGGTAGAACCGGATGTCGAATTTCATGCGAGCATCATCGAACGCATTAAAACCACATTCATAGGCCGAAAGCTTTTCCGGATCGGGCGCCTTGAAGGCAACGGCAAACGGCGCCACGAGCAGCGCGAGACCGATGACGAAGGCGATACCGATAAAGATTGCGATCGGAATGTAGGAGCTGAGCAGTTCAGTCATCATATCCATCCCTGCCTGCTCGCAAGTGCCGGAAGGCACTTCACTAAAGCTTCTTGCCGAGCAAGCCGAAAGAAGAGTTGCAACGAGCCCGTGGTTAGCGCAGGCGACGCCGGAGCGCAAGTGCGGGAAGCTTTAAATCCCCCGAACCCGGTTCGGCGATTTCGCCGAGCGCGTCGTCGTCTGCAGCAAAGCATGAGACCATGCTGCGGCACAACAAAACAATTATGGAGGCAAGAAGAAATGGCGCGAGTGACGGGGCTCGAACCCGCGACCTCCGGCGTGACAGGCCGGCACTCTAACCGACTGAGCTACACCCGCGCATTGCCGTGACCCTATCCGGCCACGATGTCCTCCGGCCGGAGCCGTCGAACGGTTCAGAGAGACGAGAATGGCGCGAGTGACGGGGCTCGAACCCGCGACCTCCGGCGTGACAGGCCGGCACTCTAACCAACTGAGCTACACCCGCAATATTCTCGAAAAGGCGCTTGCGCCCTCTCCTGCCGACCGGGCTGGCCCGTTCGATGAGCGGCTAACTATGCTGTTCGGTTTATGGTGTCAAGCTGGTTCGAAGACAATTCTCCAGCCGCCCGGTTTTTCCATTCGCGACCTGTGGGAAAGCGATAAAACTGCCGCCGCGACCATCGCCCTGCCCTCAGGCATTCTTGCGTCTGGCTGCCCGCCAAATCGGCGCGCTTGCAAAAAAGACGGCATTTTTCTCAAAAAGCCTCTTGCGGTTTTTTTTCGATCCGCATAGATCACCACCACCGACGCGGCGGGCAACGAGCCCGGTTGACGCGAAGGGCGATTAGCTCAGTTGGTAGAGCGCCTCGTTTACACCGAGGATGTCGGGAGTTCGAGTCTCTCATCGCCCACCATTCCTTCTTTCCTTCCTTATCCGCCGCCAAAACGCTGCTTTTGCCTGTCCTGCATCATGCGCGTATCGCATTGTCCCGGCGTCAGGCGTTCTGGAGCGCCTGCGGAAAGTCGAAAAGGCCATCGGGATCATAGGCCTGCTTCACCTCGCGCAGCCTCTTCAGGTTGCCCCCGTAATAGGCCTCCGCCCAGTTCTGAAGCGAGATGTCGGGAAAGTTCTGGAAGGCGCCGGCCCCGTCGAACTGCTCGACGATCTGCCGATAGAACCGATTCTGCCAGTCGTGGCCGGACGCGATCAGGCCTGGATCGCGCAGATCGCGTGCCTGCCAGTAATATCCGACCAGCGCCAGCCAGTGATTGCCGCGATGGACATAGGCCGTGGCGTCGGGTCTCTTCACGTCGATCTCGCCGCCGGTCTGGAAGAATCGCAGATCGCATGTCCCATGGACGTCGGGACGCTGGGTGAGCATGCGCAGGGCCTCGATGATCGCTTCGTCGGCGGGCGTGGTTTTCAGAAAGGTCGAACGTTCCTGATAGAAGGCCGGCGCATCCTCCTCTGCCAGCAGATGCTGGCCCTGCCAGTATTCCCCGCGGAAATCGATCAGCACATTTGGTCGCAGGATCTCGTCCACCGCGGAGAACAGCTGCGCCAGGCGGGCCCGCCCGCCGGCGGACTGGCCGAGAAAATCGACAAGGAATTGCGGTTCGCCGCCGATGCCGGGCGCGGGCTTCACGTAGCGGACGGAAATTCGGGAGCCGAAACCGTTGGGCATGGCCTCGCAGCCGGCCAGCAGACGCGAAAGGAAACTGCGCATGGTCGTGATGCTGCCGGTGGCATACTGGCGCTGGAAGACGATGAGTTCCTCCGCGGCCACGTCCACCGTTCTGAAGGAATATCCGGTGCAGATGCCGAAATTGCCGCCGGCGCCGCCGCGCAAGGCCCAGAAAAGGTCTGTATAGGCGCGCTCCGAGGCGGTGACGAACCGCCCGTCGGCCAGCACGATCGATGCGCTTTCCAGCAGGTCGCAGGCCATGCCGAGTCGCCGCATGTCGAATCCGATGCCGCCGCCGAGCACGAAGCCTGAAATCCCGACCGTCGAACAGCGGCCATGGGTGATCGTGCGCCGGGCCCGGGCGAGGGCGTCATAGAGATCGTAATTGATGATGCCGCCGCCGACCTCGACACGCGGATCGGCGCCCGGTCCCAGACTGACGCCGCCAAGGCCCTCCGTCGAAATCACCAGTTTCGGGCATGTGGAAAAGCCGGCATAGGAATGTCCACCACCTTTTATCCGAAACTCGAAGCGGTTTGCCTTGCACCACTGGAGGGTCGCCTGCACCTGGCTTACCGAGGAGACGACGGCGACCGCTTCCGGCAACAGCGCCATATAGCGCAGGTTGTTGACCGCTGCCCGCAGGGCGAAATTGCGGTCTGCCGGCATATAGAGGTTGCCGCCGACCGCCTGGCGCAGTTCCTCCCACGAGGATCGGGTGCCGCCCAGGGTGTCCGCCAGCACCTGCGCCGATGCCCTGGTCATCATCGCAGCCGACAGTCCGGCAGCAGCCGAGGCGATGAACCCGCGACGATTGAGCTGCATGATCCCCTCCCCCCGGTGATGCTGCTTTCCTAGCGCAAGCTAATCTACCTAGGGTAGAACGTCAATTCGCATGCAAGTCGACTTAAGGCGTGGCGACAAACGCAAAGACGCCCCGCATCGCTGCAGGGCGCCTTGGTCATTCACGATCCAGCGGTGCCATGACGGCGGCCGCCGGACGGGGTCACGCTATCAGTGCTTGCCGGCCGTCGAGGAATAGGATGCCGAGACCGGATCGGACGCCGGGAACGTGTCTTCCAGGCCTTCCTCCAGCTGGCTTTCCTGTTCCTCACGGTCCTTGGACTGCCGGGCGGATTTGACCGCAGCGGCCTTGTCCTCGTCACCGGTCTGCGGATCATATCCGGCGGCGCTGGACAGCAGGGCCTTGGCCTTCTCCACCGCATTGCCGCGGGTCAAGCCCCGACTCTCGGTCTGGCGCAGCTGCACGGAGGCCACATCACCGTCTTCGCTGACGAATTCGACGATATAGCCGCCGCGGCCGCCCATCTCTTCATGCACCTGGGTTCCGACGATTCGCATGGAATATCTCCTTGTTGAAAACTTCTGCACGTCAACGCGAGAGCCCTGCTTCCGTTCCGCTCAAAGGGGCGGCGCGATGACGAAGCGTCAAGGGCTGTGAGAAATCTGCGCCCTGCCATAATTCCGGAACAATTTCGGCGCCACAGACTGCGCCATTCGAGGGCGGACAAGGTTCGCCACGGCGGCAAACGAAAGACAGATCCATGCCAGGCAGATATCTTTATGACGGCGCAGGTGCGCTGATTTCCTCCACCCAGACGACCGGCGCGCCCGGTGCGGAGACGGCACAGACCACTGGCGCCCAGCGGCCGGAAAGCGTTGCGAAGAACGGTGCGGCCATCAACAAAGCTTCAAGACCGGCCGGATAATTCCGCCCCACACATCGAAACCGAGCCGGCGCGCCACAGCCTTTGCCAGAATGCGCGCCGGCCAGCGGACAAGTGCCATCAGCACGGTCGAGACGAACCAGGCCAGGGTCTTCAGCAGATCGACGATCAGGCCGGTGATTCGCAGCACCGAACGGCCAAGAAATTTCAGCACCGCGTGACCACTTTCGCCGAACCGGGCACTGACCCGGGCAAGCCGCCGCAGTTCCTTCGGTCCATCGGCAATCGACAGGGCCGCGACCGACGCGCGCACGCCGGACTGCCGGCGCACACCGTTCAGCACCTCGGCCTCTTGCCCCAGGGTTTTCAGCGCCTTGCGGTCGACCGCTTTGACGGCCGCCTTTTCCACCCTGGCCGGCAGCGACAGGGCCTGGTCGGCCGCGCGGAATTCGGCTTTCATCACGCCGAGATTGACCGCCCTGCCCGCCAGCTTCGAGAAATAGGCGGTTAGCGGTTTCGACAGGCGCCGCGCCTTGTAGGCGTTCTTCACCAGCGAAATGCCGGCGTCGGCGGCAGATGCGGCCCCGGCCGTGCCATAGGTCGCAGCCGTGAGCCCGATGCCGGCGGCAGACAGCCCCAGCAGAAGCGGATCATAGTCGCCGCCCGACAGATACCGGTAGCCGTGAATGGAGAAATCCCTGACGTCGCCGACGCCGATGAGGTCGCTTGCCAGTGTGCCGCCGATCTCGGCGCCGGTATCGACGCTGCCGAAGACGAATCCCTTGACGACCTGCGCGCTGGCGGCAGACATCCGACGCAACGGTGTCGCGCGGGCGCGTTCGCCGAGGTCGGGCGACAATTCGTGGCCATAGTGGACGCCAAGACTGTAGAGCGATTCGGCATAGTCGTAGTCGCCCGCGCCGATCGCCTGCTCGATCTCGCCGTTGAACGCGGCGGTATCGGCAAAATAGAGGCGGTATTCGGCAAGGCGCGCGGGATCGACCAGTCCCAGCAACACGCCGGTCCGGTAGGTGGTCTCGACCGCCCCGCCGAAACTGATGGCGAGAAGAACGAGCGGCAACAAAGAAAATACCCGCAAGGCAAATGCCATTCACCGGTCTCCGATCGTCAACCGGGCTGCTTGACCTTGGTCGGTCGCCAGACAATGGTCTCGCGAGTCCTGTCGGTAATGAATTCTATCGGGACGATCCGGCAATCGGATGCATCACATTCACGGCATTTGAATGGCAGTGTCTCGATCCTCCGGCCGGGACTGTAGAACCGCACCAGATCGGTTGCCAGAAACTTCGCCTGACGCCCGCATTTGCGACAATGCGCCTGGACCAGCATGTTGTGGCGTGCCGCCTTTCCGAGCGTATCGATCAGTATGGTCATGCTAAAACACATGGAACAAATAAAGAACATTTGCAACCGATCGCGACCGACCTTGTGTGGAACAACCGCACTTGCTAGGCCCGACCGCAGATTGAAAGGGAGGAATTTCCAGATGAGAGAACACGCCTTCGGAAAAACCGGATTTACCGTCAGCGATGTCGGTTTCGGTGCCTGGCAGATCGGAGGATCCTGGGGCGAGGTCTCCGAAACGGATGGCCGCAATGCGCTGAATGCAGCGCTGGACGCCGGTGTCACCTTCGTCGACACGGCGGATGTCTATGGTGACGGCCGGTCGGAAAAGATCATCGCGGACGTGCTCAAGTCACGCGGCGGCGCGCGCCCGATGGTGGCCACCAAGGCGGGCCGGCGTCTCGATCCGCATGTCGCGGACGGCTATACGAAAGCCAATCTCGAAGCCTTCATCGACCGCTCGCGCCGCAATCTGGCAGTGGACTGCCTCGATCTCGTGCAACTGCATTGCCCGCCGACGGAGGTCTTCTATCGTCCGCAGGTGTTCGCGGCGCTCGACGAATTGAAAGCCGCCGGCAAGATCGCCCATTACGGCGTCAGCGTCGAAAAGGTCGAGGAAGCGCTGAAGGCGATCGAATATCCAGGAGTCGAAAGTGTCCAGATCATCTTCAACATGTTCCGCCAGCGCCCCGCCGGCCTGTTCTTTGCCGAAGCCAAGCGCCGCGACGTGGCGGTGATTGCCCGCGTGCCGCTGGCAAGCGGCCTGCTGTCGGGCAAGATCACCGCGGCCACGCATTTCGCCGACGACGACCACCGCAAGTTCAATCGCCAAGGCGAGGCTTTCGATGTCGGCGAGACCTTTGCCGGCGTGCCGTTCGAGACCGGGCTCCAGGCCGTAGAGGACATCCGCGCGCTGGTGCCGGAGGGCGCCTCGATGGCGCAATTCGCGCTGCGCTGGATCCTGATGCACGAGGCCGTCACGGTCGTCATCCCGGGCGCGCGCAATGGCGAACAGGCAAGGGGCAATGCCGCCGCCTCCGATCTGCCAGCGGTGACCGGCGAGGTCATGCTGGCGGCCAAGGAGGTCTATGACCGACTGATCGCGCCGAGCGTCCACCAGCGCTGGTAACGGACGGCAAACGGGCGGCCGGCTCGATCAGGCCGCCCGGGTTGCGTCCGCCTTTTCGGCCGGCGCCTCGGATGTCCATGTCACCAGCGCCGCTCGGCCGGCCTCGGTCAGGCCATAGACGCCGCGCTCGATCCGCTCGAACCAGCCATAGACATTCGCCTGCAGCATCCTGGCCGCATCGGGTGCGGCAGCCTTCAGGTCGCGGGGGCGCTGCGGTCCTTCGGCCAACGCTTCGGCCACGACCAGCGCCTGCTGGCGGTAAGCGGTCATCTGCGGGATGCGGGTCGAGCCGCCGGCGATCGGATCGCCCTTGCGGCGGTGAAATTCGTTGACGATTCGCGAGCGCCGCTTCGGATCGCGCCGCGGTTTCCAGGGCCCCGGCTCGACCAGCACATCGACGCGGCCATTGGCAGCGACCGAGAGCAGTCCGAAGCCCAGCAGGCGCAGCAGCTTCTTGACCCGCTTGTCGCCTTCCCGGCCCCGCCCGGTCTTCGAGGCCGCGACCGCCAGCCAGACCTCGTCACAGGCCGATGTCCGCTCGACCGCCTGCAGCAGCAGTTCCAGCGAAAACGTCCGCTTGAGTTCGCCGATCACCACGAGTTCGGTGACATCCTTTGAAATCGCCACGACATCGCAACTGCGCACTTCGCCCTTCACCTCGAAGCCGAGGTTTTCGAGAAAGCGTTTGACGGGCGGATAGAGGTCGGTTTCCAAGGTCTGGGCGTTCCGGCAGTTTCTGATGGACGGAGTCTAACGCGTTCGGGTTAAACAAGAAACCGTGTGTGTGGCGCCGTCGGCAACACAGTGACTGTTCCTATCCTTCGGCAAAAAAGGAGCCGGACGGTTGCCCGCCCGGCCCTATTCGCCGCTCGCCTTGGGAGGACTGCGATCAGTTGGTGGCGGTCATGTCGACCGGGAAGAACAGCGTCTCGCCGGACGAATCATCCACACCGTCATTGTCGGTCACGGCATAGGCCTTGCCGGCCGCGTCGAAGGTGAAGCCTTCCAGCTTGTCGACGACATAGCCGTTGGTCGCCGACTTCAGGTCGGGGAGGAAGTCGTGGACCTCTTCCTTGGTCACCAGCGGAAGTTCGCCGCCGAGGGCCGCCGGCGTCAGGTCGGCCAGCGAAACGCGGTAGAGCTTCTTGATCTTCGCGGCATCACCGATCTGGTTGTCACGCTCGACGATGTAGAGCGCGCCGTCCTTGGCCGTGATTTCCGACAGGCCGACCCAGCCCTTTTCGCTTTTGTCGAGCGGATAATGGACGGCAGCCCATTCCTTGGAAGACGGCTTGTAGGTGACGAGCTTGACCATGCCCTTCTCGTCGTCCTTCCATTCGCGCTGAACGGCCATCCAGAGCGTCGCGTCGTCGCCGGTGCCGACCATGGTGACGCCTTCAAAGCCGAATCGGATCTCGTTCTTCAGCAGAACCTCCGGCAGCAGGACCTGTTCGGTGATCGAGCCCTTGCCGTCGACATGGTAGAGGGCGTGCGGAACGTCCTTCTCGGAATTGCCTTCCGAAGCCAGCCAGTAGCCGCCCTGACCGTCGAGAGTTATGCCTTCGATGTCGAGCTTTTCGGCCGTCTTGCCGTCGCGGGTGATCGGCAGGGCCGCGGTGATCCTTGCCGGCCTGGCCGTCGCATCGATCGTGAAGATCTCCGGCTGGGCGCTGTAGAAGCTGTCATTGATCGCATAGAGCATGCCGGGCTTCTCGGCATCGGCGGTCAGGCCGGAAAGCGCACCCCAGCCGATCAGCTGGTCGCCGACCGCCGAGCTGATCATCGGATAGGCCGCTTCGCCCTCACCCAGTTCGTAGACCATGACATGCGAGCGCGCGCCGCCATCCTTGACCAGATCCACCTCGTTGGCGCTCACCAGGAGGTTGCGGCCCGGAATGGCGACAGCGCTTTCCGGCGAGATGCCCGACGGCAGCATCTGAACGAATTCAGGCTCGCCGCCGGTGTCCTTGTAGACGCCGATGACGGAGGCGCGCTCGGACAGCACGAAGATGTATTTCTGATCGCCGAAGGTCGCGGTCTCCAGACCTTCGAGCTCGATACCCTTCTTGTCGGCGCGCTTGTCGGGGAAATGCCCGGCCGCCGCCACGATGCGCTCGAAGGAGGCTCCCGATTCGAAGAGGACCTTGCCGCTCTTGTCGAAGATGGTGAAGCCGCGCGATCCGCCTTCGTAGTCGCCTTCATTGGCGATCACCAGCCGGTTGTCGTCGAGCCACTTGACCGTGTCGGGCTCGCGCTTGACGCCCTTCAGCGCGCCGGTGAAATCCAGCTTGCCATCCTTCTCCGTGTCGATCCCGTCGAGATCGACGCTACCGGCGGAGAAATTCGCCGTCACCTTGGCGGTCTTGCCGTCGATGATGATGATGTGGTTGTTTTCCTGCAGCGTCAGCGCGATCTCACCCAGGCTGTTGATCGAGACGAATTCGGGCTCCGGGTCTTCCGGCGCGATCTCGGCCAGGCCCGTCACATCGACATGCCGGATCGAATCACAATCGGCGACACCGTCCTTCAGCGAGACGATCACCAGGTCGCCGGCCGGCATCTGCGGCAGCTTGCCGTCGTTCAGCTCTTCATCGCGCTCGTTTTCGATGGCGATCGCGGCAAAGGTCTTGTCCGGCGACACCGCAATCGAATCCGGCTGGCCGCCGAGCTCGCAGCTTGCCTCGATCTTCTTGGTGGCAAGATCGATGACGGAGAGCTTGCCGGATGGCTTCACATAGCTCTCCGAGGTGTTGACGGCTGCCAGAACCTTGGTGCCGGCAACGGCAACCGAGGTCGGCTCGCCGCCCATCATCACCGCGCCACCGGCCCTGGGCGCCTTGCCATCGGTGATGTCGACGAAGCCGATCGCACCGAGCGGACTGTCGGAATAGACGATGGTGTTGCCGTCGTCCGTGGCGGTGATGATTTCCGAAGAGGTTTCGGTTGCCGGGTCCTTGTCGGCCGGCAGGTTGCTGGCGACCGGGAAGGCCGCGATGCGGTTGAAGACCTCGGCAGCGCCGGCTGGCAGCGCGACGGAGCCGAGAAGTGCTGCCGTCAGGGCAACGCGCGAAAAACGATGGATCATGGTGGTATCCCCCTGTCTCGTGAACGTGACAGGGGGCGTTTTGCGCGTTGTCGATGACAGGCCGATGACAATGCCCGTTTCCGTCGTGGGAAACCGCCTGCGACGCGGCAATGCCGCCGGTTGGCAAGGGTCAGGCGACCGCCGCCCTCCCCCTGGCGATCTCCAGCCGCATCAGGAAGAGCGAGGCGCTGAGGATCAGCAGCGCACCGATCCAGAAATAGTCGGCCGGTGCATAACCGAAGACGATAAAGCCGGCGGCCACGTTGAGCGGCAGTTTCAGGTCGTCGAAAGGTTGGACATAGGTGGCATCGGCTGCGGAATAGGCAAGCGTCAGCAGATATTGCCCGATGGCCGTCAGCAGGCCGGCTGAAAGCAGCAGGACGAGCGCCAGCCCGCCCGGCACCACCAAGCCGTCGGCCAGCGCCAGACCGGCATTGATCGGCGTCAGCATGACCAGCAGCCAGACGGTCACCGTCTCGGCCGGTTCATGCGCCGTCAGGTTCTTCATCAGCAGGGACGAGCCGCCCCACAGGAAGGCCGAGGCGATCGGCAAGAGGGCAGCCGGCGTGAAACTGTCCGACCAGGGGCTGAGAATCAGCATGGCGCCGGTGAAGCCGGCAAGGGTTGCGCCCCAGCGCGCCGCACCGACCCGCTCGCCGAGAAACACCCGGGCGCCGACAATGATGAAGAAGGGCGAGGTCATCACCAAGGCGATCGCCTGCCAGATCGGCACGGAGGCAAGGCCCAGCAGCCAGGTCTGTACGCCAAGTGCAGCCAGCAAGACGCGCACGACATGGCGCCAGGGATAGGCGGTCTTCATCGCCCTCAGGCCAAGGCGGAAGAGCAAGGGCAGAGACAGGACGAGCGCGAAACCATATTGCCAGAAGGCGACGGAGGCTGCCGGAAAGGCCATCTGCATGGCGAGCCACTGGGTGACGATATTGATCGCGGCAAAGACGACGCCGGCAGCGACCATATAGCTGGCGCCGATGACGGCCGGGGACCGCAGGAGAACTGCAACACTTTGATTCATGCCTCTTTCCTTCACGAAGGACCAACACGAAATCAGGGCGCAGGGTGAAAGACAATTGTCCGCGATCCCCGCCGGCCCCCCGGACGAGGACACGGACGGCGATCACTGGCGCCGGGCCGCCACTGCCGGTGCTCCCGCACCGCGCATGCCGCCCACGACATCGCTTCACCCGTTCTCTTCCATCCGGACTGTGACCGTCGGCTCCGGAGTTGCACCGGATCTGCTGACCCTCTCCCGCCATTGCCGGAAGAGGCGCTCGCGGGCTCGGGATGCCGAACGACATCCCTTACCGCCGGTGGGGATTTTCACCCCGCCCCGAGAACGAAGCCGGATATCCGGCCTTACCGGTTGGTATTACAAAGCCGGTCGCGCGACAAGGCGAGGCGCCGTGCGGCCCGCTGAACACTGTGTCCCTGAAAACGAAAAACCCGCCTTCCGAAGAAGGCGGGTCAGTTCGTGGTCGCAAGAGAACCGGCCTCGGGGGGCCGTGGCTCCATTACTTGTTGTTGACAGCGTCCTTCAGGCCCTTGCCGGCCGTGAACTTCGGCACGTTGCGAGCCGGGATGTCGACTTCAGCACCGGTGGACGGGTTGCGGCCCTTGGAGGCTTCGCGGTGCGATACCGTGAAAGCACCAAAGCCGGCGAGACGGATGTCGCCACCGGTCTTCAGTTCGGCCTGTACGGTTTCGAAAACTGCATCAACAGCCGACTGGGCATCAGCCTTGGTGAGGCCAGCTTTTTCGGCAACAGCAGATACGAGCTCGTTCTTGTTCATGTTTCCACCCTTTCTTGATTGGCATGAAACGACTCAGAGAAATTAACTCGGGCGGAGAATACAAATGCTTCGGCCCTTGACAACTGAAAAGCCACTCAACCGACTGAAAAACAAGGCACTCAGGAGAGTTTACACAAAAAAGGCTGGCAAATTCGCCAGCCTTTTCGAGATTTGTGCCTTTTGCGCAACCAATGGCCTTCAAAGGCCGTCAGTGTGCGATGGATGCACCGGTGTCATCGACCACGTCTGCGGCCGCAATCGCCGGGGAATCAACGGTTCCGTCCCATTCGATCGGCACCGGCTGGCGCACCAGCGCATGGGCGATGACCTCACCCATCCGCGAGACCGGGATGATCTCGAGATTGTTCTTCACATTGTCCGGAATGTCCGCCAGATCCTTGGCGTTTTCTTCCGGGATCAGAACCTTCTTGATACCACCGCGAAGAGCTGCGAGCAGCTTTTCCTTCAGGCCGCCGATCGGCAGGACGCGACCACGCAAGGTCACTTCCCCAGTCATGGCGATGTCCTTGGAGACCGGGATGCCGGTCATGATCGAGACGATCGCCGTTGCCATGCCAATACCGGCCGACGGGCCGTCCTTCGGGGTTGCCCCTTCCGGCACATGCACGTGGATGTCGGTCTTGTCGAACAGCGGCGGCTTGACGCCGAAATCGACGGCACGCGCCCGAACATAGGATGCCGCAGCCGAGATCGACTCCTTCATCACTTCCTTCAGGTTGCCGGTGACCGTCATGCGGCCCTTGCCCGGCATCATCACGCCTTCGATCGTCAGCAGTTCGCCACCGACCTCGGTCCATGCCAGCCCGGTGACCACACCGACCTGATCCTCGCCTTCGGCTTCGCCGTGACGGAAACGCGGCACGCCGAGGAAGTCGTGGATGTTGGCAGCCGTCACTTCGACCGACTTGACATTGCCCTTGATGATCTCGGTCACGGCCTTGCGGGCGAGCTTCATCAGCTCGCGCTCGAAGGAACGCACACCGGCTTCACGGGTGTACTGCTGGATGATCGCCATCAGGGCATCGTCCGACACCGAGAACTCTTCCGGCTGGAGCGCATGTTCCTTGATCGCCTTGGGCAGCAGATGACGCTTTGCGATTTCGCGCTTTTCGTCTTCCGTGTAGCCGGCGATCCGGATGATCTCCATGCGGTCCATCAGCGGACCCGGGATGTTGAGCGTGTTGGCCGTGGTGATGAACATCACGTTGGACAGGTCGTACTCGACTTCCAGATAGTGGTCCATGAAGGTCGAGTTCTGTTCCGGATCGAGCACCTCGAGCAGGGCCGATGACGGATCGCCGCGATAGTCCTGGCCGAGCTTGTCGATCTCGTCGAGCAGGAAAAGCGGGTTCGACTTCTTCGCCTTCTTCATCGACTGGATGACCTTGCCGGGCATCGAGCCGATATAGGTGCGGCGGTGACCACGGATCTCGGCCTCGTCCCGCACGCCGCCAAGCGCCATGCGGACATATTCGCGGCCGGTCGCCTTGGCGATCGACTTGGCGAGCGAGGTCTTGCCGACGCCGGGAGGGCCGACGAGGCAGAGGATCGGGCCCTTCAACTTCTTCTGGCGCGCCTGGACGGCGAGATATTCGACGATCCGCTCCTTGACCTTGTCGAGACCAAAGTGATCCTCGTCGAGAACCTTTTCGGCCGCATTGAGGTCGATCTTGACCTTGGAGTTCTTGCTCCACGGCAGGCCCAGCAGCCAGTCGAGATAGTTGCGCACGACGGTGGCTTCCGCCGACATCGGGCTCATATGGCGCAGCTTCTTGAATTCTGCGTCGGCCTTTTCCCGGGCTTCCTTGGAGAACTTCGTCTTGGCGATGCGTTCTTCGAGTTCGGCCATCTCGTCGCGGCCGTCCTCGCCCTCGCCGAGTTCCTTCTGAATGGCCTTCATCTGCTCATTCAGATAGTATTCGCGCTGGGTCTTCTCCATCTGGCGCTTGACGCGCGAGCGGATACGCTTCTCGACCTGCAGGACGGAAATCTCGCCTTCCATGAAGCCGAGCGCCTTTTCCAGCCGTTCCTTGACGGAGACGGTTTCCAGCATTTCCTGCTTTTCGGTCAGCTTGATCGACAGATGCGAAGCGACCGTGTCGGCGAGCTTGGAATAGTCCTCGATCTGGCTTGCCGCACCGACGACCTCGGGAGAGATCTTCTTGTTCAGCTTCACATAGTTTTCGAACTCGGACACCACGGAGCGCGAAAGAGCCTCGATCTCGACGGCATCTTCCTCGGGCTCACCGAGAATGGTGGCCTGGACTTCGTAGAAATCGTCGCGGTCGGAATGGGCTTCGATCTTGGCGCGGGCACGGCCTTCGATCAGCACCTTCACGGTGCCGTCGGGCAGCTTCAGCAGCTGCAGCACGTTGGCGACCGTTCCGACGCGGTAGATCGCATCGGCTTCCGGGTCGTCATCGCCCGCGTTCATCTGGGTGGCAAGCATGATCTGCTTGTCCGAACCCATCACTTCCTCGAGTGCGCGAATGGATTTTTCACGCCCAACGAAGAGCGGTACGATCATGTGGGGAAAGACCACGATGTCGCGTAGCGGCAAAACCGGGTAGGTATTGGTGTCGCCTGCGGCAGACGTCATGTTCGTCATTGCCTGTCCTTTCAGTTCCTCCCGGTTCAGGGAGGGGTGGCCGTCCCTCGATAGGCAACGGCCCCTAATGTTTGTTCCCAGCTGAAATGGCGTGCCGGGAACCCGAATTCAACCCCAGCAAGGCCGTGCTTGCCTGCCATGCGCCGAGTGCAGGATAACGCAGATTGGCGAACGCCCATGATGCCCGGTCAGGCTATCGCGAACCTTGCGCATTCCCGGGAACGCAACCGTTCATCAAAGGGAATCGCTCGCCTGATCAGCAACGATCGATGACAAGGATTATCGCAAGCCCGCCGGGCTGCAAGCGAAAATCACGCAAAACCGCCGCGTTATCCTCGCAGAAGGCACCGGACGCAGGGCCGGTGCGGCACATGCAAACGGGCCCGGTTACACCGAGCCCGTCCACAAAATCGAGTTCATCGCTCGAATATCACGCCGAAGCGTTGGCCTTGTCGTCCTGACGATCGGCATAGATGTAGAGCGGGCGCGAATTGCCGTTGACGACCTCGTCGGAAATCACGACCTCGCGTACCCCTTCGAGCTCGGGCAGTTCGAACATGGTGTCGAGCAGGATCTTCTCCATGATCGAGCGCAGACCACGGGCGCCGGTCTTGCGGATGATCGCCTTGCGGGCGATTTCGCGCAAAGCGTCCTCGTGGAATGTCAGCTCCACGTCTTCCATCTCGAACAGCCGCTGATACTGCTTGACCAGCGCGTTCTTCGGTTCCGACAGGATCTGGATCAAGGCATCCTCATCCAGGTCCTCGAGCGTCGCCAGCACCGGCAAACGGCCGATGAATTCGGGAATCAGGCCGAACTTCACCAGATCTTCCGGCTCGAGTTCGCGCAGCACGTGGCCGACGCGACGATCGTCAGGCGCCGCCACCGCGGCCCCGAAACCGATCGAGGTCTTCTCACCACGGTCCGAGATGATCTTGTCGAGACCGGCAAAGGCCCCGCCGCAGATGAACAGGATGTTCGTGGTGTCGACCTGCAGGAATTCCTGCTGCGGATGCTTGCGGCCGCCCTGGGGCGGCACGGAGGCAACCGTGCCTTCCATGATCTTCAGCAGCGCCTGCTGGACGCCTTCGCCCGACACGTCGCGGGTGATCGAGGGGTTGTCCGACTTGCGGCTGATCTTGTCGACTTCGTCGATATAGACGATGCCGCGCTGCGCACGCTCGACATTGTAGTCGGCCGACTGCAGCAGCTTCAGGATGATGTTTTCGACGTCTTCGCCGACATAGCCCGCTTCCGTCAGCGTCGTCGCGTCGGCCATGGTGAACGGCACGTCGATGATGCGGGCGAGCGTCTGGGCGAGATAGGTCTTGCCGCAACCGGTCGGTCCAACCAGGAGGATATTGGATTTCGCCAGTTCGACATCGTCGCCGCCCTTGGAGGCATGCGACAGACGCTTGTAATGGTTATGCACGGCAACCGACAGGATCCTCTTGGCACCCTGCTGGCCGATGACATATTCGTCGAGAATCTTGATGATGTCCTGCGGGGTCGGCACGCCGTCCCGCGACTTCACCATGGAGCTCTTGTTCTCTTCGCGGATGATGTCCATGCACAATTCGACGCATTCATCACAGATGAAGACCGTCGGTCCGGCAATCAGCTTCCGGACTTCGTGCTGGCTCTTTCCGCAGAAAGAGCAGTAAAGGGTGTTCTTGGAGTCACCGCCGTTGCTTCCGCTGACCTTGCTCATGTCTTCTTCCTTCCAGCACGCCGTATGACCCTCGAGGGCCTACGGATGACTCACTCAACCGGACCGTCGCACAGACCGGTATCGGCTTCGGCGGGGTACTTTCCACCCTTTACGGGGGCGGAGGCAACGAAAACCCCTCCAAATGGCAGACTATGTCATAAAAATTCAACATAGCCTTAATAGCAACTTCTAGCGCGCTTTCACCAGCTAGTGGAAGCCCCGCCCGTTCACAAAGAAAAGAGCGGGGCCTGGCGCTGGAGCGCCGACGTCAGCCGCCGGTCGCCCCTTCGATTTCCTGGCGGGTGGTCAGGATCTTGTCGATCACGCCCCACTCCTTGGCCTCGTCCGCATCCATGAAGTGGTCGCGATCGAGCGTCTTTTCGACTTCCTCGAAGGTCCGGCCAGTGTGCTTGACATAGACCTCGTTGAGGCGACGTTTCATCTTGATAATGTCACGAGCATGACGCTCGATATCGGTCGCCTGGCCCTGATAGCCGCCGGACGGCTGGTGCACCATGATGCGCGAGTTCGGCGTGGCGAAGCGCATGCCCTTCTCGCCGGCCGCCAGAAGCAGCGAGCCCATGGATGCGGCCTGGCCGATGCACAGCGTCGATACGGCCGGACGGATGAACTGCATCGTGTCGTAGATCGCCAGACCTGCCGTCACGACGCCGCCTGGCGAATTGATGTAGAGAGCGATCTCTTTTTTCGGGTTTTCCGCTTCGAGAAACAGCAGCTGGGCACATACGAGCGATGCCATGTGATCTTCGACCGGGCCGGTCAGGAAGATGATGCGTTCTTTCAACAGCCGCGAATAGATATCATACGACCGCTCGCCCCGGTTGGTCTGTTCTACGACCATCGGCACCAGGGCCATTGCGGTATCTACTGGATTAGTCATGTCCGTCCTTCGTGAAACTCATCCCTGACACGGATAGTCGCGGCGGGAATCATCAACAAATCTGCCACTCCTACATAGAGTGTCACCACCCCGGACTTCAAGACGCGAGCGCGGGATATCCTTAATACTCAAGCCTTGCGTGAGCCTGCTGCGTCTAGCCCGCCCCGCAGGCGAAATCGAGGGGGGATCGTGGCGTTGCCGCCACATCCCCCACGCTTCCGCCCGGCATGGTAAACAGCCCGTGTCGGCAAAACGCAATGAACCATTGACCAAGCGTGGCTTTCTGGCACCCTGTCCAAACGCTCGGTTAACCCTTGATGCCGATGCTGGGCGAAAATTTTTAGGACACCGTCGTGATCGATTTCAACACGGCCATCTTTCTCTGGTCAGGCCAGGGGATCACCCTGTCGCTGATCCTCGTCAGCGTCTGGTGGCATGATCGCCGCCAGCGCCACAGCCTGTATTTCGGCCTCGGCTTTCTCAGCTATGCGCTCGGCGTGCTGTTGATCGCGCTGCGTGGCACGATCCCGGATGTCCTGTCGATCCCCATTGCCAACACCGTGGCGCTGCTCGCCTTCGGCTTCTGGGGTCATGGCATCCGGCTCTTCGACAGCAGACCGGCAACCGCCTTTCCGCTTGTGCCGGCGCTTGTCTGGACGACGGCCTGTCTCTTCCCCCTCGTCCGCGAGACCTTCGCCTACCGGGTCGTCGCCTTCGAGATCGCCTCGATGATCGGCTTTTCGACGCTGTCGATGCTGCTGCTGGTCGGCGGCCACAGCTCCTGGCGCTGCAGGCTGATGCTTGTCGGCATTTTCATGGCGCTTTCGACCAGCGCGGCCCTGATGGGTGCCGATGCCCTCATCCACGCGGCAAGCGACTTTACCGAACTTGCCTTTTCCGGCGCCTATTGCGCCATCACGATCACCGCCTTCATCGCCATCGTGCTGCTCGTGGGCCGGATGATGAGCGACCGGACCAGCAGCGAGCTTGCCCGCCTGGCGCGGATAGATCCCCTCACCGGCGCCCTCAACCGGCGCGGTTTCGAGCAGGGGTTCAACCAGACAAAGGCCGAAAATCCCGCAGCCCTGGTTTCGATCGTGCTGTTCGGCATCGATCATTTCAAGGTCGTCAACGACACCTATGGCCATGCCGCCGGTGACCTGGTGCTGAAACAGTTCACCGCCATCTGCCGGCGTCTGTTGCCCCCCGACACCCCGTTCGGGCGCACCGGCGGGGCGGAGTTCGCCTTTGCCATGCCACAGCAGGACATCCGCGACGCGACGCGCCACGCCGAAGCAATCCGCCGCGCCTTTGCCGCTGTCAGGATCGAGGCCGATCAGGCCGCCATCCAGGTCACCACCAGTGCCGGCGTCGTCACCACGCCGGCGCAGATGGCAAGTTTCGACCGCTCGCTGACGCTCGCCGACAAGGCGCTCTATCTCGCCAAGGCGCGCGGCCGCAACCGGGTGGTGGTGTGGAACGAGGACGAGAACGCGCAGGTCGGGGAACAGGCCCGGATGATCGACGACAATGCCGACCGCCAGGTGGCGGTGCTGCAGCGGATTACCGCCGTCAACCAGCCGCATAGCTGATCCTGCCGCCAGCCGCTTGCACGTGCAAGCGGTTACGATAAGACGGGACCATGACCGATCATACCTTTCTTGCCATCGACGCTGCGCGTCGCCAGGTCCGCCTCGACGCCCGCAGGCCGGCGTTCTACAGCGATCCCAACACCACCTATGCCGCCCTGCATGCGGCCTGCCCGACGTTCTACTGGCAGGAGCAGAAGATGTGGTTCTTCACCGGCTACGACCATGTGAACAGTCTCTTGCGCGACCGTCGCTTCGGCCGGCAGATCCTGCATGTCGCCAGCCGCGCGGAACTAGACCTGCCGGCACCGGCCGAACATACGCGGCATTTCGACAAGGCGGAGGAGCATTCGCTGCTGGAAATCGAGCCGCCGGAGCACACGCGACTTCGCACCCTGGTCAACCGCGCCTTCGTCTCGCGCCATGTGGAGAAGATGACAGGCGAGATCGAGGCGCTCGCCAACCGGCTGATCGACGGCTTTGAACGAGACGGCGAGACCGAACTGCTCTCGTCCTTTGCCGACATCATTCCGGTGACGATGATCGCGCGGATGATCGGCATTCCCGACGACATGGGGCCGCAATTGCTCAAATGGAGCCACGACTATGTCGGCATGTACATGTTAAAGCGCTCGCGCGCCGACGAGGATGCCGCCGACCGTTCGGCAAGGGAATTCGCCGACTACGTCCGCCGCCTGATTGCCGCGCGCCGGGCGGAACCCCGCGAGGATCTGCTGAGCCACATGATCCATACCGAGCACAAGGGCCGGCATCTGACCGATGACGAACTGGTATCCACGACCATCGTGCTGCTGAATGCCGGGCATGAGGCGACCGTGCACCAGATCGGCAATTCGGTGCGGGTGATCCTGGAAAGCGGCGTGGACCCGAAGACCCTCTTTGCCGATCCGAAGGCGACCGAGCGGACGGTGGAGGAAACACTGCGGCTTTGCGCGCCGGTGCACATCTTCCAGCGCTGGTGCATCGAGCCCTGCGAGATCGACGGCATTTCCTTCCAGCGTGGCGACAAGGTCGGGCTGATCCTCGCCGCCGCCAATCTCGATCCCCTGAAATTCAGCGATCCCCTCGCCTTTCGCCCCGATCGCGACGAGGGCGCCAATCTGTCCTTCGGCGCCGGCATTCATTTCTGCATCGGCGCACCGCTTGCCCGGCTGGAGCTCAACATAGTGCTGCCGCTTCTGTTCAGACGCCTGCCGGACCTTGAGCTTGCAGCGAAGCCCGCGGTCAAGGATGTCTATCATTTCCATGGCCTGGAGCGGCTGGAACTGGCGTGGACGCCTCCGGCTGTGGCGGGATGACATCGCGGTAAAAGCCGGCGATCTTCGCCGTCGTCTCGGCCATTGCCGTGCGCAGCGCCTCCGGTGCGATGACCTCGACTTCCGTTGACAGCCGCAGGATATCCGAAACCGCATGGCGGGTCGAACCGACCGGCATCCGCACCGTCTGCCAGCCGTCGGCGTCGGGATCACCGACGGTTTCCATGCGGCTGCGTGCATAGGCCGGGCTCACTCCCTCCAGCATCTTCATGCCCCAGTAAGACAGTCTCAGCGTTGCAGTCTCCCTGTAGAGCTCCGCTTCCAGACGCTCGGTGCTCTCCCTCCAATAGGCTGCAAGATCGAAGGACTTCGGCCGTTCGAAGATCCGGTCGGTGACAACGAGGTCGAGAATGCGGGCGATGCGATAGGTCCGCACGCTGTCGTCCACCCGTCCGGCCAGGTACCAGGCACCGCCTTTCAGGACGATGCCGAGAGGCTCGACCTCGCGATCCTTCTCCGACTTCCACGCGCGGTAGCGCATGCGGATCCGCTTGGCATTCCAGACCGCATCGGCAACCGCCTGCAAATGAAGCGGCTGCTCGCTCTCGCCGAACCAGGTCGGTGCATCGAGATGAAATTTCGCCTGCATGCGCGCCGCACTCCGGCGAAGTTCTTCCGGCAGGGCCGCGGTCAGCTTCCTGTGGGCCCCGGCCATCAGCGATCCGAGGCCGAGATCGGCTGCCGCACCGGGCAGACCCGACAGGAACATGGCTTCGGCCTCGCCCGGCGACATGCCGTTCAGCCGCACACGGTAGCCGTCGAGCAGGCGATAGCCGCCATCGGACCCGCGCTCGCTATAAACGGGCACGCCCGACAACGACAGGGCGTCGATGTCGCGGTAGATCGTGCGCACCGACACCTCGTTTTCGGCAGCCAGCGCCTCGGCGGTTACCAGTCCCCTCGCCTGCAGGGTCGTCAGGATGTTGATCAGCCGGCTGGCACGCATCGAAAAATCTCCGTTCCGCCGATCATGCTATCTCAACCTGACAAAAACTGACAGGTATGGAGCCGCATCCTGTGTGCATCGAAACGTCCATCACAGGAGACACCAGCCTTGGCCACGACCCAACCGATCACTTTCTACTATGCGCCCCAGACCCGCGCGACCGGCGTGCGCGTACTGCTCGAGGAGCTCGGCGCTCCGCACATCTTGAAGGTTCTCAACTTCAAGGTCGGGGAACATCGCCAGCCGCCCTATCTGGCGATCAATCCCCTCGGCAAGGTGCCGGCAATCCTGCACGGCGAGACGCTGGTGACGGAGCAGGTCGCCATCTATCTGCATCTCGGCGACCTGTTTGCGGAAGCCGGCCTGACACCGGCGATCAACGACCCGGACCGCGGCGCCTATCTGCGCTGGATCGCGCTCTACGGCAGCAGCTTCGAGCCGGCGGTAATCGATCGTCACCGCCAGTATGTCCCGTCCGATCCGAACGACACACCCTATGGCCGCTACGAGGACCTCATCGCCATGATCGAGGACAGCCTGTCGAACGGCCCCTATCTGCTCGGCGAACGCCTGACGGTCGCGGACATCCTCTGGGGCATGGCGCTGAACTGGACGGTGATGTTCGGGCTGGTGCCGGAGCGCCCGGCGATCAAGGCCTATATCGCGCGGATGACCGGCCGGCCCGCATTCCAGCGCGTCGCCGCCGAGGACGCGGCGCTGGCCGCACAGCATCAGGCGGAGGCGGACAAGGCGGCCGCCGCCTCATAAGGGCCGCAGCCCCCCGCACGACAATTGCCCGGTGACGGATGCCACCGGGCGATTGCTGTTGTCGTCGCGTTTGCCGCCAGGTGGTCAGGCGGGCTGGGCGATCTCGCCGCCGCGGCGGCGGAAGCGGCCGATGCCGAGCACCATGATGGCCGCCACCAGACAGGCGAAACCCGCGATGTAGATGGCCGGCAGGAAGGTCTGGAAATCGGTGCGGATATAGCCGGCGCCGAAGGTCGCGGTCGCAGCGCCGATCTGGTGACCGGTAAACACCCAGCCGAAGACGATATTGGCCTTGTCCCGGCCGAAATGCTGGACGGTCAGCTTGACCGTCGGCGGCACGGTCGCCACCCAGTCCAGGCCGTAGAAGATTGCAAAGACCGCAAGTGTCACGTAGTCGAAGCCGGACATCGACAAGAAGATCAGCGACAGGCCGCGCAAGCCGTAGAACCAGAACAGCAGCCAGCGATTGTCGAACCGGTCGGAGAGCCATCCGGCAAACAGCGTGCCGGCGAAGTCGAACAGGCCGATGGTTGCCAGCATGCCGGCAGCGGCGACCGGCAGGATGGAGAAATCCCCGCAGATCGAGATCCAGTGGGTCTGGATCAGGCCATTGGTCGACAGGCCGCAGACGAAGAAGGTGAGAAACAGGATCCAGAAGGCGGGTTTGGCAGACGCCTCGACCAGCACCTTGATCGGTGACGCCAGCATCTGGCCGAGCGAGGCAGCGCGCACCGGCGGCGGCTCGATCGACTTTTCGCCATAGGGTGCCAGACCGACATCCGCCGGATAATTGCGCATGAACAGCAGCATGCCGACCATGGCGAACAGCAGTGTCGCTATGTTGAAGGAGAGCGCGACGCGCCAGCCATAGGCTTCCGTCAGGCTCGCGAGGATCGGCAGGAAGATCAACTGTCCCGTGGCATTGCTGACCGTCATCAGGCCGACGACAAAGCCGCGGCGTTCGACGAACCAGCGGGTGGCGATGGTCGCACCGAGCACCAGCGCGGTCATGCCGGTGCCGACCCCGACGATCACGCCCCAGAACAGCACGAGCTGCCAGAGCGAGGTCATGAAGAAGGAGAGGATGATGCCGCCACTGATCAGGCCAACGGCCAGCGTCACGACCTGGCGGACGCCGAAATGGTTCATGAAGGCCGCCGCGAACGGTCCGAGCAGACCGAAGAGCACGAGGCGCAGCGCCATGGCCGAGGAAATCTGCTCGGTCGTCCAGCCGAACTCCTTACCGAGCGGGCCGATCAGCACGCCGGCGGACCCCATGGCGCCGGCCGTCGCCAGCATGGTCAGAAAGGTGACCCCGGCCACCACCCAGCCATAATAGATGCCCCGGGCTTCAAGATAGCTGGCAAGGCGTGTCGAGATCATGGTGTTCCCTTCCGGATGACAGCCGGCCCGGCTGCACAATTGCGGGTATCAAAGTGTTTCGAGGCGGTCGCAAAGCTCTAGCAGGACGGATTGCGGCATGGCCTCCTCGACCTTTGCCTGTACCGCGTCCCAGGCCGGCGCGGCCTCCTTCAGGAGGTCCGCCGCCTTCGGCGTCAGACGAAGCGCATTCTGCCGGCGATCCTCGCCATCGGTTGTTTCGACCAGTTCGAGGCGCTGCAGGACCTTGACGTTGCGGCCGATGGTCGAGCGATCGAGCTCCAGCTTTTCGGCAAGCTCGCTCAGCGATACCGGCTGCAGACGCTGGATGTTGCGCAGCTCGCTGAACTGGGTGATGGTGATGCCGAACGGCGCCATCGCCCCGTCATAGACGGCGGTCAGGCGGCGCGAGGCCTTGCGCAAGGAAATGCAGTGGCAATCGGGACAAGTCATGACGCGGGTATATACCCGCATCATGACTTCGGCAAGCGCAATTTCCGCGCTTTCAACCGGAGATGCGGCCGCCTTCAGGCGGCATCGGATGCTGCATCGGTCACCCCGTAACGGGCGGCCGGCTTGCGCAGCGACAGATGCGGCCCCAGCGCATCGCGGGCCGCGATATAGCCATCGTAGAGACCGGCATCGGCAAGCGAGGGAATGGTGATCAGTTCGCCCTGATCGAGACCTGCAAGCGCCGCATCCACCAGATCGCTGACGTCCATCACCTTTTCCGGGTCGAGCGCATCGACGGAACCGCCGGCCCTTTCGAAGATCTCGGTGCGGGTCAGACCGGGCAGAACCGCCTGCAGACGGACATTGGTGCCCTGCAATTCGCCCGCCAGGCTTTCGGTGAAGGTCAGGACGAAGGATTTGCTGGCGCTGTAGGTGCCGTTGAAAAAGTGGGGCGACAACGCAACGACCGAGGCCGTGTTGACGATGGTGCCCCGGTCGCGGGCCAGGAAGGCCTGGACGGCAGCGATCGCCAGACGGTTTGCCGCGACAACATTTACCGCCACCATCCGGTCGAGCAGGTCGAGATCCGTCTCGTCCTTCAACGCGCTGCCGCTTCCCATGCCGGCATTGTTGACAAACATCGTGATGGCGGCATCGGACCGCAGCCTGGCCTCGACGCGCAGCACATCCTCGTGCTGCGTCAGATCGGCAGCAAGCACATCGACCTTCACGCCATGATCGCGGGCGAGCCGCTCGGCAGCCGCGTCAAGGCGCTCGCGGTTGCGGGCAACCAGGATGAGATCATAGCCGCGTCTGGCCAGACGGTCGGCATAGGTGGCACCGATGCCGGAGGAAGCACCGGTCACGAGGGCCGTACCGGGAAGCGAATTGGATGTCATGTCAGTTCCTTTCTTGATTTGCTGGCACATACCACTAAATGCAGATCAGGTTCCCCATCGACAAGATGCCGGACGATATTTTTTTGACGCAGGCCGCATCACGCCGATATGGCAGAACAGACATTGCCCTTGAGCGCAGGAAAGACCCATGACCGAGCCGAGCCGGAGCATTTTCGATTATTGCAACAGCAGCGCCGCGCGCCGGGCCGCCCGCCAGCTCGGCCAGTTTTACGGCGAGGCGATGGCGGGTGCCGGCCTCAACGGCACACAGTTCGCGCTGTTGTCGCAGATCTCGCTTTCCGGTGCCCCGACACAGAAGGCGCTGGCCGCAGAGCTTGTGATGGACCTGTCGGCGCTCGGCCACACGCTGAAGCCACTGATCCGCGACGGGCTCATCGAGATCATCAAGGATGAGACGGATGGCCGCGTGCGCCGTGTCAGGCTGACGCCCTCGGGCGAAGCTGCCCATCGGGCGATGGTACCTTTGTGGCAAAAGGCACAGGCGCGCTTCGACGCGGCATTCGGGGCAGACCGGGCAGAGGAGCTGCGCCGCACCCTCGCCTTCATCTCTTCGGATGCCTTCGCCGCCGCGTTCCGCAAAACGCCCGGGGACTAGAGCCGGATCACATAGTCCTTGCGGGTCGTTTCAATGACTTCCCAGCTTCCCTTGAAGCCGGGCCGCAGCACGAGCCGGTCGCCGGCGCGCAGATGCACCGGCTCTCCACCCTCCTCGGTGACGATCGAATAGCCGGAGAGAATATGGAAATACTCCCATTCGTCGTATTCGATCCGCCATTTTCCGGGCGTCGCCTGCCAGACGCCGGCATAGATCCCGCCCTCCGCCTCCTCTACATTCCAGGTGGTGAACCGCGGATCGCCGGCAATCAGCCGATCGGGCGCGGGTGCGCCCTCCTCCGGCTCCACTGCGTCGAGATCGAATGTCGCGATATTGACGCTCGTCATGCCACCTAAACCTTTCCCAGCGCCTGTTCGAGGTCGGCGATCAGGTCATCGGCGCCCTCGATGCCGATCGACAGCCGCACGACGTCAGGCCCGGCTCCTGCCGCGATCTGCTGCTCTTGCGAAAGCTGCGCATGCGTGGTCGAGGCCGGATGGATGACCAGCGATCGGGTGTCGCCGATATTGGCCAGATGCGAGAATAACTGCAGGCTCTGGACAAGGGTCTTGCCGGCTTCGAGCCCACCCTTCAGCCCGAAGGTGAAGACCGCGCCGCCGCCTTTCGGCGAATAGCGCGCCTGCAGGGCCTTGTTCGGATCGCCGTCGAGCGCCGCGTAGCTGACCCAGTCCACCTTGTCATGGCGCTTCAGCCAGCCGGCGACCTTCAGCGCATTGTCGCAGTGCCGCTGCATGCGAAGCGGCAATGTCTCGATGCCGGTCAACAGCAGGAAGGCGTTCATCGGCGCGATCGCAGGCCCGAGATCGCGCAGCCCCAGCACCCGGCAGGCGATGGCAAAGGCGATATTGCCGAAGGTCTGGTGCAGCACCACGCCGTTATATTCGGGCCGTGGCTCTGAAAGGGCCGGATATTTGCCGGAGGTGGACCAGTCGAAGGTGCCGCCATCCACAATCACACCGCCCATCGAATTGCCATGGCCGCCGAGGAATTTCGTGGCGGAATGGACGAGGATATCGGCACCATGTTCGAGCGGGCGCACCAGATAGGGGCTCGCCATGGTGTTGTCGACGATCAGCGGCAGACCATGGCGATGCGCGACCTCGGCGATCGCCTCGATATCGACGAAGGTGCCGCCGGGATTGGCGAGGCTCTCGATGAAGATCGCCCGCGTGCGGTCGTCGATCTCGGCTTCCATCGCCGCCAGGTCGAAAGGATCCGCCCAGCGCACCTGCCAGTCGAAGCTCTTGAAGGCGTGGCCGAACTGGTTGATCGAACCGCCATAGAGCTTGCGTGCGGCGATGAAGTTGTCGCCCGGTCGCATCAGCGTGTGGAAGATCAGCAATTGCGCGGCGTGGCCCGAGGCGACCGCAAGGGCCGCGGTGCCGCCCTCCAGAGCCGCCACCCGCTCCTCGAGCACCGCCTGCGTCGGGTTCATGATCCGCGTGTAGATATTGCCGAATTCCTTCAGCGCGAACAGGTTTGCGGCATGCTCCGGACTGTCGAAGACATAGGCCGTCGTCTGGTAGATCGGCGTGATCCGCGCGCCCGTCGACGGATCGGGCTGGGCGCCGGCATGAACAGCAAGCGTGTCGAATCCCGGATTGATGTCAGGCATGCCTTCCTCCCTTTTCCACTGGGCGACGTTCATGCGCCCCGCCGGAGTTAAGACCCATTGCCGGAGGGCTGCAAGGGCGGTCGATCCATTTGATCTCCATCAACGCGCCGCGGGCCAAGGGAGGCGAACATGGCGGGGAACGAATGACAAGGAGCCGAGCAATGCCCCCTGCTGCCGATCAGACCGACGCCACGCTGCTGTCCCGTCTCGCTACATGGGCCGCTCAGGCCTTCGAGACCGCGGGTGAAAGCGACATGATTGCCTGGATCGATGAAGACCTGCTCCGGCAGATCGCGCGCTCGGGCCGGATCACCGCCGACCAGATGGTCGAACGCGCCGGGCACGGACAGCCGGCATCCGAAGAGATGGCGTAGATGATGCGCGCGCTCGGCATCGACCCCATGGAAGTGGAGACCCGCTATGAGACCCTTAATCGCGACATGCAGAACAACTGCGCCCGCTGCACCGCCAAGGACACCTGTCGTGCAAGCCTTGCAGCCGACAAGGCCGCGCAGGAATTCGACAGGTTCTGCGCCAATGCCCAGGACATGCGCTGGCTGAAGCCCATACCGGCGGCGCTGAGCGACTAGTGCCCGACCGGTGCGAAATCTCAGCCCAGCAGCCGCGGATATTCGATCGCCGGGCAGCGATCCATGACAACCGTGATGCCGACCATCTCGGCGCGCAGCGCCGCGTCGTCGTCGCGCACCGTCAACTGGCCCCAGAGACAGCGCGGCAAAGGCGACATCTTCAGGACGTCGTCGACCACGGCGGACAATTGATCGGCGGCGCGAAACACATCCACCATGTCGACCGGCTCGGGAAGATCGGCAAGGGTGGCATAGACCGGCTGGCCGAGGATCTCCTTGCCCGCCTGTCCGGGGTTTACCGGAAACACACGGTAGCCCTTCGACAGCAGGAACCGCATGACCGAAAAGCTCGGACGCTCCGGCTTCGACGAGGCACCGACCAGCGCTATGGTCCTGGTGTCGTGCAGGATCGCGGCAAGCAGTGCGTCATCATACTGATCATGGGGGTGGAACATGCTTACCTCGTCTATCAGCGACTCGTGAAACGTCTTTCAACCTCTTGTTAGTACCCGGTGCCGTGAGGGGAAGGGCCAAAATGCCCCCTGGAATTGCCGCAGGGGCAGGAATCCCGACCGCGCTGCATTCTGGCCACAGTGCCGGCAGCACCCGCCCCGGAGCATTGCTGCGGCAACCCTTGCGGTAGCGCGGCCGCCCCAGCCTGATCGACGGGCGCGGAGGTGATATTGTCATTGCCGCTGCCGAACCTAGATTCCAGAGGGAGGAATCGACTGAAGCAGGAGCTAGACATGAGAACCTTGTGTGGATTGGCCGGCGCCCTGGCGGTCGCGATGGCTGGCGTCCTTCTCGCCGGGCCTGCGGCGGCGATCAGCCGGTATCAGTCAAAATCGCTGAATTGCGAACAGGCGCGCCAGACCATCCGCTCGGAGGGTGCCGTGATCCTTCGCTATCCCTCGACCCATGTGCAAGGGATGACCCTCTATGATCGCTATGTGCGCGACAATGCCCAATGCGATCCGCACGAATTCGCCGACTGGGTGACGGTGCCGACGCGCGACGCACCGAAATGCCGGGTGCTCGCCTGCAAGCCGCGCCCCGATCGCGACGAGCGGCCTTTCCGCTTTTTCCTGCCGCACAATTCGCTCTGAGAGGGCCCGTCGCTCAAAGATAAGCCCGCTCCGAAAGGCCAGGCCTTCCGAAGCGGACAGGGTATCAGGCAACGCCGTCCGCAACCCGAACCTTGCTCCCGGTCACTTCCTTCTCCCGGCCATGTCCATGCGTCAGGCCGTAGATCATGCCGTATTCGGCCACCAGAGCGCGGTTCATGACGACCCGGATGCCGGCATCTTCCGCCCGCCGGGCTGCCTCGTCGTCGCGCACGCCGAGTTGGCCCCAGATCGCTTTCGGCCGCCAGTCGAGCCGCAGCACCTCGTCAACCACATCGCCGAAGGCATCGGCGCGGCGAAACACGTCGATCAGGTCGACCGGCTGATCGAGATCGGACAGGCTGGCCCGGACAGGGCAACCGAGCACCGTAAGGCCGGCGTGTCGCGGATTGACGGGAAAGACAGTATAGCCCTTTCCGAGCAGAAAACCCGTGACCCAATGGCTCGGCCGATCGTCGCGCACGGATGCACCGACAATCGCGACCGAATGGATGTCTCCCAGGATCGCGGCGAGATCCTCAATGGAATAGTGGTCGTGAGAATATCGATCGTAACGCATGATGTTTCCTCCTCGGCACAAGGCCGTCCATCATCACCGTCCCGCTATCGTCCCGCGCTCATGATACCTTAACAACCTTGCTCAAATATTGAGAGGCAGTGTGTCATAATGGCGCTACAATTCGGTATTAACTTTAGACTTGAAGTACAATCGAGAAAAATATCGTACTCACCCCCAAGAACAAATCCCCACAAAATAGTGGTATATTTTTACCCGAACTAATCACAGGTACTTATTTATATTCTCGGCACGGGATTTCAGGCGCCGTCAAACCCCTTATGACCACGCTCTGATCCCCATTCGTTCCAACTTGCATTAGTATTTCCTCACTAACAAGCATCCCGGCTGCTGAAATTGGCGGAATTTCAGGATTTGGCGGCTGTCGCTGTCCCTCTGCCCGGGAGAGGATGGCGGACAGCGAGCCTCAACGGCCGCGAAATGCAGAAAATTTACGGTATTACATTACCACATATGTAAGCATCTGATTTTCATGAGCTATTTCGACGACCTGCTTTCCGGCCTCGCTTGACGCCTGTCCTCCCCGCCAGTATAAGCCAGCCCGAGACGCGGGGACCTTTAAGCACCCCACGCCTTCTATTGCGGGCTACAGTCTGCAATTCAAGCAACAAGAAACGCCCGAGGGATGCAAATCCCGTCGGTTCAAACGGAAAGATAGCAATCATGTCTACCTTCGTTCAGAAGCCTGCCGAGGTGGAGAAGAAGTGGATCATCATCGACGCCGAAGGTCTCGTTGTTGGTCGCCTCGCCACCCTGATCGCCACGCGCCTGCGCGGCAAGCACAAGGCAACCTACACGCCGCATGTTGACGACGGCGACAATGTCATCGTCATCAATGCCGAAAAGGTCGTCCTGACCGGCAAGAAATACACCGACAAGAAATACTACTGGCACACCGGCTACCCGGGCGGCATCAAGGAGCGCACTGCGCGCGCCATCATCGAAGGCCGCTTCCCCGAGCGTGTCCTCGAAAAGGCTGTCGAGCGGATGATCCCGCGCGGCCCGCTTGGCCGTCGCCAGATGAAGAACCTGCGCGTCTATGCCGGTTCCAACCACCCTCACGAAGCGCAGCAGCCCGTCGCACTCGACGCTGCCAAGCTCAACAGCAAGAATGTAAGGAGCGCCTGATATGGCTGACCTCTCTTCCCTGAAGGATCTCGGCACGACCGGCGAAGCAACGGGCGAAACCGCTGCTGCTCCGGTACATGTCCGCAAGGTCGACAGCCTCGGCCGCTCCTACGCCACCGGCAAGCGCAAGAACGCTGTCGCCCGCGTATGGGTCAAGCCGGGCTCCGGCAAGATCACCGTCAACGGCCGCGAATTCGCAGCCTACTTCGCCCGCCCGGTTCTGCAGATGATCCTGCAGCAGCCTGTCGTCGCGACCGCCCGTGACGGCCAGTTCGACATCATCGCCACGGTTACCGGCGGCGGTCTGTCTGGCCAGGCCGGTGCCGTTCGTCACGGCATCTCCAAGGCGCTGACCTATTACGAGCCTGCGCTGCGCGCGGTCCTCAAGAAGGGTGGCTTCCTGACCCGTGACAGCCGCGTCGTCGAGCGTAAGAAGTACGGTAAGGCCAAGGCCCGCCGGTCGTTCCAGTTCTCCAAGCGTTAATCGCTGGGCAACCGGATACGGTTCATGTTCGAAAAGGCGGGGCTTCGGCTCCGCCTTTTCTCGTTTGGGGCTGCCGGAAGGCGGAACACCCGGACGATCTGCAACCGCCACACCGCAGGCACGCGCAAACACACCCCTCGCGCAAGGCCCGCCCCCTAACGTGGCGCCGCATCCACGAAATTGCCGGGAAGGGTTCGAGATGGAAAAACCGCGCGTCACAGCGATCCTCAGCGCCTGGGGCACCGGCTCGACGGCGGTCACCGGCTATCTTGACCACTGCGGCGCCTATAGCTGCCCGCCGCATCTGCATACCACCGACCCGCGCACGCCGAACTGCTACGAGCCGAAGCAGTACCGCGCCGCACTGCTGGAGATGATCGACGAGAACACCCTGCAATTCATCGGCGACACCGACAAGTTCATCGACTTCTTCGCCGCCTGGCTGCCGGCGCAGTATGCGCAGGCCAAGGCGGAAGGCCGCGACGAGATCGTGCTGAAGCATCCGCTGCAGGCACTGCTGCTGCCCGTGCTCGATGCGATCGCCGACTGCCACTATGTCGTTTTGACCCGCTCCCTCGACAAGATCGAGGAGACCAGGGTTCGCCGCCACTGGCCGGCCTCCTTCGGCGCCGCCGGCGCCCAGGTCATCTATCCGGTGATCCAGACCTACCTGACCAAGAACGACAAGCCCTTCATCCGCATGGCCTTTGAGGACTTCACCCGAGACCGGGCGCTGCGGCAGGAACTCGTCGCCCATGCGCGCCTCGCCCCGACGGCCGAGCAGCTCGAGGCCGCCGAAGCCTTCCTGCGCTGAGGCGCCAGCAAGCTTCATCCGTCGCGCAAGCCGTTTGGCAATCGGATTCCGCATGCTGCGACAGGCTTCGGATTTCGCAACCTTATCAGGCACCCCTCATATTCAAAATCGCCGGAATGCGATGCGTGCAGGCGCCTGACGGCGATCGCGGAACACCCTCCTTTCCCTCGCTCTTGAGGACAGACGCAATTGCCGATGGCTTTCCATACGCTCCGTCCTGTGCTGATCTCGAAGAATCATCAAGACCGCCATCAGTGGGAGTGACCGCCTTGCCGAAGAAAACCATCGACCACGCGTTTACCGCCCAATCGCTGACCTCGGCTGCGACCGATCCGACCCATGCGGGCGCCCTCTCCTTCATGCGCCGCCGCTTCACCAAGGATCTGGCCGGCGTCGACACGGTCGTCTGGGGCATTCCCTTCGATGCCGCGACGTCGAACCGGCCCGGCGCCCGATTCGGGCCGCAGGCGATCCGCCGCGCCTCGGCGATCTTCGACAATGATCCGCAATACCCCTTCGACCGGGATCTCTTCGCCGAGATGGCGGTGATCGATTACGGTGACTGCCTGCTCGACTACGGCCAGCACTGGGAAACGCCTGCGACCATCGCGCGCGACGCCGCAACCATCCTCGAAGAGGCCAATTTCCTGCTGACGCTCGGCGGCGACCATTTCATCACCTGGCCGCTGCTGAAGGCCCATGTCGCGCGCCACGGGCCGCTGGCGCTCGTCCAGTTCGATGCCCATCAGGACACCTGGTTCGACGACGGCAAGCGGATCGACCACGGTTCCTTCGTGGCACGGGCAGCAAGAGAGGGACTGATCGATCCCGCACGCTCGATCCAGATCGGCATCCGCACCCACGCGCCGGAGGATTGCGGCATCCGCATTCTCTACGGCCACGCGGTCGAGGAGATGAAGGCATCCGAGATCGCCGAGACGATCCTTGCCCATATCGGCGGCCATCCAGCCTATCTCACCTTCGACATCGACTGCCTGGACCCGGCCTATGCCCCCGGCACCGGCACGCCGGTCGCCGGCGGCCCCTCGAGCGCCAAGATCCTCTCGGTCTTGCGCGGGCTTGGTGCGCTCGACATGCGTGGCGCCGACGTCGTCGAGGTGGCCCCCGCCTACGACCATGCCGATATCACGGCCATTGCCGGAGCGACGGTTGCACTGTATATCCTTGGCCTCAGGGCCGAAAAGCTTGCCAGCGCCGGCTGATCCGGTCTCGGCACGGCCTGCGATACACCATTCCTTCAAACGCGACAGCCTCCACACGGGAGAGGACGACATGACGGCAAAGATCTTCATCGATGGCGAACACGGCACCACGGGCCTGCAGATCCGCACCCGCATGGCCGACCGCCGCGACGTCGAACTGCTGTCGATCCCCGAAGCGGAGCGGCGCAATGCCGCCATGCGCGAAGACCTGCTGAACGCGGCCGATGTCGCGATCCTCTGCCTGCCCGACGATGCCTCGCGCGAGGCGGTGCGGATGGTCGAGGGCAACAACAAGATCCGGCTGATCGACACGTCCACGGCTTACAGGACGGCGGCCGACTGGGCCTATGGTTTTGCCGAAATGGACAAGGCCCAGGCCGGCAGGATCCGCGCCGCGCGCTATGTCGCCAATCCCGGCTGCTATCCGACGGGCGCCATCGCGCTGATCCGGCCGCTGCGGGCAGCCGGCATCCTGCCCGACGGCTATCCCGTCACCGTCAATGCCGTCTCCGGCTATACAGGCGGCGGCAAGCAGCTGATCGCCCAGATGGAAGACGAAACGCATGCCGATCATCTGGCGGCCAACAATTTCCTCTATGGCCTGAACCTCAAGCACAAGCATGTGCCGGAGATGAAGGCCCACGGACTGCTCGACCGCGCGCCGATCTTTTCGCCATCGGTCGGCCGTTTCGCCCAGGGGATGATCGTCCAGGTGCCGCTGTTCCTGGACGATCTGAACGACGGCGCGACCCTGGAGAGCGTCCATGCTGCTCTCACCGAGCACTATACCGGACAGGACGTCGTCAAGGTGGTGCCGCTGGCGGAGAGTGCGGCGCTGCCGCGCGTCGATGCCGAGGAACTGGTCGGGCAGGATACGATGAAGCTCTTCGTCTTCGGCATGCCGGGTGGCGCCCATGTCAATCTGGTCGCCCTGCTCGACAATCTCGGCAAGGGGGCCTCCGGCGCCGCCGTCCAGAACATGGACCTGATGCTCTCGGCCTGACCGATGGCATCGAGGCTGTCTTCTGACATATGCCAGCGATGGCAGCTGAGAGAGCCGCTCCGGATTGCCGACACCTTCACCTCACGGATCTTTCGGGCCCAGACGCCCGAGGGATCGCGGATCGTCAAGCAATTGAAGCCCGCCGGCGAGCGCGAGCGGACCGGCATGGCCTATCTCCGCTGGCGGGACGGAAAAGGTGCTGTCCGGCTGCTCGACACGATCGATGACTGCTACCTGCTGGAGGATGCAGGCGAGCATTTACTGCGCGACACGCTCTTTGCCAAAGGCGACGTGGCGGCGACCGAGATCCTGACCCACGTGCTCAGAGCGCTTCATGCACCGGCAGCCGGTCCTCCCCCACCGGCGCTGCTGCCGCTTCGAGCGCATTTTTCCGAACTCTTCCGTCAAGCGGCCAAGCCGCAGCAGCCCGCCATTGCCGCACTCCTCGTGGCTGCCGTGCCGCTCGCGGAGGCGCTTCTGGCCGACCAGACCGATAGTCGTCCGCTGCACGGCGACCTGCACCACGAAAACATCATAGCCTCATCGGCCGGACACTGGCTGGCGATCGACCCGCAGGGGCTGATCGGCGATCCCGTCTATGATGTCGCAAATGTGTTCGGCAATCCGGATGGCGCAAGTTCGCTTGTGCTGGCGCCCGAGCGCGCGCTCTATCTCGCCCGACACTTCGCCGGCGTCTTCGGCTGCCCGCCCGAAAAGGTGCTGCGCCACGCGATCGCGCATGCCGCCCTGTCGGTCAGCTGGAGCCTTGCCCAGGACCTGCCGCCCGAGAATCAGAATATCGCGGAACGGCTGGCATTCGGCGCACAGGCGCATCGCTTGCTGACCCAGGGTGCCGTGTAGCCGACACGCCCACGTTAGCGTCACGATCAACATCATGTTCAGAGCTCAGGCCGTAGATACCAAAGCAAAACGCTAAGCAGGATCAGCGGAGACCCCGACGCGGATGGCATTGTAAAATGCCAAATGCGCTTCGACACACGCCTGCTTGGTGAATTCCTGCAAATAGCGCTGATAGCCGGCAGCGGATAACTGTCGGGCCAGAGCCGGATCATCGATCAGCCGCTGGATTGCGGCACGCATTTCTGCCTTGTCGTCGATGTCGACAAGAAGACCGTCTTCGCCGTCTTGCACAAACTGGCTCGGTCCTTCTGCGCGGGTGGCAATCAATGGTGTGTTTTCCGCCCATGCCTGCACGAAGATCGTGCCGAAAGGCTCCTTGCGCGACGACATCACGAATATGTCGCTCGCCTGCAGAAGCGCGGCCCGATCGGTGCGCCAGCCGAGCAGTTTGATGCGAGCCTGCGCATCGGCAGCAGCCCCTCCGTCTGCCGCCAAACGCGCTATTAATCCCTCGAGGCTGGCCCGGTCCGGTCCTTCGCCGGCGATGCGCAGATGAACACCCGGCATCGCCGCGACGGTTTCGATCAAGGTGTCGAAGCCCTTGGCGTCGTGGAGCCGTCCCATCGCCAGCAGCAGCGGCGCGCCTTCCGGCACGGCCAGCTGGCTGCGGTCGACAGGCTGCTCCACCGGCTCGGTTTCGGCAAAATTGGCGATGAAATGCACCCGCCCGGCATTGATCCCACCCGCCACGATATAGCGGGCGATGTCCGGCGTGATGGCCAGATAGTGATCCGCGGCGCGAAAATATTTGAGCTTGTAATAGCCGCCAAGGCGCGAGACCACCTGGTATCGCGGGATGCCCATACCGGGTGTCCATTTCGGCACCGCCGCAGACGCGCGCGACATCCAGCTCTGAACGATGTCCGGACGAAACCGGCGGATGATCCGCTTCAGTTTCCAACGGGTATAGAAATCGAAGCCACCGCCGAACGGCAGGGTATGGACCGGTACGCCTGCGGCGCGCAGCCGTGGTACGCGAATGTCGTTGGCCCGGGTTGCGACCTCTACCGTCTGGCCCGCCTCATGCAGGGCGATCGCCATGTCGACAAAGGCAGTTTCCGCCCCACCGAACTTGCCGCCAGCCAGTACCTGCAAGATCTTCATCAGCAATGTTCCTCTGCAACGCTCAAGACAAGGTTGTGAGCGAATAGCAGTTTTGCCGCAACGGCGATACTCTGGAAACCGTTGGCCGGGGCACGAACAATTCTATCTCGGTGCGCGGATCCGACTACCTCTCCGCGCGCTCGGCCAGATCCTCCCAATCGCCTTCGGCGAGATACTGGAACTCGCGAATGACCCTCAGTGTCGGCTTCAGGGCGAAGAATACCGAACCGATCACGAAGCACCAGATCGCCGGAGTCTCCAGGCTCTTGTAGAAGAACAGCACGGAGCCGATGAGAAACAGGAAGGCGGCACTGAAGTCGACCAGCGTGTAGGCGATCTCGTAGATCGCATAGATCCGGCGGTTGCGTTGTGACTTGGTGCGGTTTTCCGGGCGAAACAGGGCCATCTTCATCTCCGTGATATCGAATTCGTCGTCCGGCGACTTTCCCCTCGGCACCGGCCACGCGATACCGGCCACCCGATACCGGGCAAAACGCGCCGGACGTCCGATAGGCTAACACGGAAGCGGCCTTTCGGTTTCATACCGGATCGGCAGGATTTCGGCTATCGAGGCGTCACGAAGCCCTCGCCTCAATCGGCAACGACCACCCGCGTCTCACGCGGATATTCACCAATGAAACCGCGCCAGTGGGCGACGGCGAAGAACAGCACGACAAGCGCGCCTGCCTGATGGGTCAGCGCCACGTCGATCGGCACCTGCATCAGCAGTGTGGAGATGCCGAGGATGGCCTGCAGGGTCACCAGCCCGAAGAAGACGATCGCCCGACGGGCATGGGTGGTGCCCGGCGCTTTCTGCTGCAGGAGGAGCATCTGCAACAGCGCCATGGCCCAGAGCAGATAGGCCCCGCAGCGATGGAGGAACTGCACCGTTTTCGGGTTCTCGAAGAGGTTGCGCCAGGCCGGATGCTGGGCGAAGAGGTCCGAGGGAATGATGGCGCCATCCATCAACGGCCAGGTATTGTAGGACATGCCCGCATCGAGGCCGGCCACCAGGGCGCCCAGATAGATCTGCAGGACGACCAGAAAGGCGACGACGCCGGCAAGCCGCGTCATCGAGGCCGGCGCGCGGTCGGCACTGTGGCGCGCAAGTCCGCGCATGATCCAGACGCAGGACGCAAAGATCAGACAGGCGATCGTCAGATGCGTTGCCAGCCGGTATTGCGAAACACTGGTAAGCTTGCTCAGGCCCGAAGAGACCATCCACCAGCCGATGAAGCCCTGGAAGCCGCCAAGCGCCAGCAGGCCGACCAGCGGCAGGCGCAATCGCTTTTCCACCCGTCCGGTCAGCCAGAAAACCAGCAGAGGAAGGCCGAAGATCAGGCCGATCGAGCGGGCCAGCAGACGGTGCGTCCATTCCCACCAGAAGATCGACTTGAACTGGCCGACCGTCATCCCCTCGTTCAGCTGCTGGTATTGCGGAATGCGCTGGTACAGCTGGAATTCCTCTTCCCACTGCTGCGCATTCAGCGGCGGAATGACGCCGTGGATCGGCTTCCATTCGGTGATCGACAGGCCCGAATCGGTCAGCCGCGTCGCACCGCCGACCAGGACCAGGGCAAACAGCGCGGCCAGCACGATACCGAGCCAGATGCGCAGCGCACGCCGGTTGCGGCGTTCGCTTTGTTCGGCTTTCAACGGGGCGGCGTCATCAACGACGGCAGCGCTTTGAACCATGCGGATATCCTCTTTTTCGCCTGTTTGTTTGCCGCAGAAGCCGCTAGAACACAAGTCTGGCAGCTTGCGGCACACGGTCGCGAGCCGCCTAGCGGGATATCAGGGGGGATCCGGCAGCATGCCCGTCAGGCTCAGGAAATTCATCGGCACCATTCTCATCATCCTGCTCGTCGTCGTCTATGCCATGCTGGCGACCACGATCGCGGTCGCCAGGCTCGGCGACCAGCCATGGTGGGTCCATCTCCTCTATTTCATCCTGACCGGCCTGTTGTGGGTGCTGCCGGCCATGGGAATCATCAAATGGATGGCCGGTCCGCTGCGCAGGCCATAGCGCCCGCCGTTAACCCGAAAGTAACCTCAGCATCTGGAAATCCTGCCTCAAAACGACACGGTAACGTTCTGTGCAGGGAACGACCATAGCATGCCGGCCAGGTCGCTTTCATGGAGACAACGCCGGTGCAGAGCCTGCCCTTGCAATTCAATTCGCACCCCATCGGCCCAGGCCGGACCCAGATGGCGGAGCTGAATGGTGTCAGCGGGACGAATGGGACGATGACGATCCGGGTTGTCGACCGCATGGAGCTGCTCGAAGCCGAATGGCGGATGCTGGATCGCGATTCGATGAACTCCCTTCATCAAAGCTATGACTGGTGTGCCGCGTGGGTGAAAACTCACGGCAATCCGCTGGCGCTGCTGCACGGCGAGCAGGACGGCCGGACCGCCTTCATCCTGCCGCTCGAAATCGTCCGCCACAGCGTGATCCGCACGGCGCAATTCATCGGTAGCCGTTTCAGCAATATCAATACCGGGCTGTTCAGCGCCGCGATGCGTGCCGACGGTCAGACCGGCGTGGGCCAGCAGATCGCAGCGGAAGCGGTACGCCTGCTGTCGGGCAAGGCCGACCTCCTGCATCTGGAGAACATGCCGCTTGGCTGGCGCGGCGAGCGGCATCCGTTTGCCGGCCTGCCGGCCATGGAAAATCGCAATCACACTTTCCAGCTGCCACTGCTGGACAGTTTCGAACAGACGCTGTCGCAGGTCAATGCCCGCAGCCGTCGCAAGAAATACCGCAACCAGGTACGCCGCCTGGAAGCCATGGGCGGCTTTCGCCATCTGGTCGCCCGCAGCGAGGCGGAAAAGCAGTTCCTGCTCGACCTGTTCTTCATCCAGAAGGCCGAACGCTTCAAGTCCGCCGGCCTGCCCAACGTGTTCCAGGCTCCCAGCACCCAGGCCTTTTTCCGACTGCTGCTGGAAGGCGGGCATGACGGCACCAATACGCCGCTCGAACTGCATGGCATCGAACTGCGCGGTGCATTCGAGGGACAGATTGCCGCGATTGCCGGGATGTCGCGCAAGGGCGACCATGCGATCTGCCAGTTCGGGTCGATCGACCCGACGCTTGCGCGCGATGCCAGCCCCGGAGAATTGCTGTTCTGGCTACTGATCGAGCAGTTCTGCGCGGAGGGCGCCACCCTTTTCGATTTCGGTCTCGGCGACCAGGGATACAAGCGCAGCTGGTGCACCATCGAAACGGTCCAGCATGACGTGCTGTTGCCGATCAGCGCTTCAGGTCGACTTGCCGCCTATACCCAGCGCGGGCTCAACCACACCAAGGCGGTGATCAAGAACAATCCCCAGCTCTACGGCTTCCTGCAGCGCCTGCGCGCCCAGTCGGACGCCAAACCGGTCCGCAAGGCCGAACCGGAGAACTGATCAGGCGGCGCGCGTTCTCGGACGTTTCGGCGTCGTGCCTCCGGTCATCAGGATCAGGTCGTCATAGCCTGCCTTGGAAAACGCGGTCATGATCTCGGCCAGTTCCGACGTGTCGGGCTCCGGCGCCGAGAGCACGATTTCATGGATGCCGCTATGCGACAGCCGCGCGACGCCCTGCGCATCGGCCGGACCGCATTCGACCAGAACCGTGTCGTAGACGTCGGCCAGCGCATCGGCGATCATCGACATCCGGTCGGCGCCGCGCATCGCCTGGCGCACATCGGCGCGCCCCTGCGGAATGAGATCGACGGACGACAGGCGGTCCGGATGGATGACGTCGGCAAAGGCCGCCTCGCCGCACAGAAGCTCGGTGATTCCCGGCAGGTCGCGGCTGCCGGCCATCAACGCCGTCGGGCAACCGGAACCGGACATGTCGATCACCAGCACCTTTTGACCACGCTCGCCAAGCTCGCGCGCCAGCATGACGGTCAATGTCGACCCGTCGTCGCCGGTGGGCGAAATACCGAACACGATCTGCGCCTGGCAGCCCGCCAGATAGTCTGCGACAGCCGAAACGGAGAAATCGTCCTCCGGCGCCGGTTCCTCCAGCGCTTGCCGGTCGTTCGACACGACGTCAGCTGCGGACGCCTTGAGCATGTCGGCGTCGACGGCCCGCTCCATCGCAGCCGCCAGCCGGGTATCGACCTCCGCGACCATCAGATGGGCCGGAACCGCCTCGGTCTTCTTGCGGGCGGGGCCGATGACGACCGGCTGGGGTGGCGCGGACGGCGCCTCGACAGGTTCGGTGCGTTCGATCTCGACCACCTCATCCTCGCGGCGGGCGGCAGGGCGCGCGATCGGGCTCAGTGCCCGACCGCTGAACAGCTCGGCCAGCATGATGATCACCGAGCCGAGCACCAGCGTGGCGACGCCGGCGACGATGGTGATCGGGATCACCTTGGGAAAACTTGCCGTCGTCGGCGCAATGGCGGTCGAAATCACCCGGGCGTCGGCGGGGCTGGCATCCTTGTCGAGCCGGCTCGAGGCTTCTCTGTAGCGGGCGAGATAGGTCTCCAGCAGGTCGCGCTGGGCAGTCGCCTCGCGTTCGAGCGCGTTCAACCCGACCTGGTCATCGCCGGCGCGGGCGGATTCGGCCTTGGCCTGGTTCAACTGCTGATCGAGCTGGGCTTCGCGGAGCTGGTAAAGTCCGGCCTGGTTTTCCAGGCCTTCGGCGATCTTCTGCGCTTCGCTGGCGATCTGCTGGCGAATGCCGGCGATCTGCGCGCGCAATGCCTTCAGCCGCGGATGGCTGTCCAGCAGCGTCGTCTGCAGGTCGCTGAGCTGCGCATTGGCATTGCCTTCGGCTTCCTTCAGCCTCTGGATCACCGGCGAACTGGCGACCGCATCCAGGGTTTCGGTCGAACGGCCGGCCTTGAGGGCGGCGCGGACATTCTGCGCCGTCGCCACCGCATTGGCGCGCTCGGCCCGCACCTTGGAAAGTTCGACGGTAATGTCGTTCAGTTGCGTGGTCGTGATATCGGAGGTGTCGCTGGTCCTGAGCAGGCCCGAGGATGCCCTGTAGTCGGCGACTTTCTTTTCCGCCGCCCGGACCTTTTCGCGCAGATTGGCGATTTCCGGTTCCAGCCAGCGTGCCGCTTCCGACGTGTTGTCGAGCTTGGCACCGCTCTGCAGCGACCGGTAGACCTTGGCGATCTCGTTCGGCACGCCGGCCGCCAGTTGCGGATCCTTCGAGGTAAACTGGATGCCGATGACCCGCGACTTCTCGACCGGGTAGACCTGCAAATGCTCGAGGAAGGTCTTCAACACCCGGTCTTCCGGCTGGATTTCCAACGGGTTGTTGCGCAATCCGAGCGAAACCAGAATGTCGGCCAGCGGCGAAGGATTGGTTTCCGGATCGAATTCCGAGCGCTCATAGAGCTTCATGTTCTTCGCCACCCGCCGCAACAGGTCGGTCGAGGTCAGCAGTTGCACCTGGCTCACGACATTCTGCTCATCCAGCACGGATTGCAGATCGCTGCGTGCAGTGCCTGGCGAGGTCAGATTGGGCTCGCGCGGTTCGATCAGGATGCGCGTTTCGGCCTCATAGCGGGGCGCCATGAGACTGGCGACGACAAAGGCAGAGCCGGCAACGAACACCGTTGCTGCGAGCAGACGTCCCTTGCGGCGCCACACCGCACGGAACAGCTGCGCCAGATCGATATCGACGTCCTGAGACGGGTTCCCGGCGGCTGTCATGCCCTATCCCCAATGCTTCAAATCGCGGCAAGGGTAAAGGAACATGGTAACTCAAGCGTTAACTGTGCGAGTGGCCTCTAAATAAGCAAACATCGCCCGCCTTTACCCCCTATTAACCATGACTGATAGATAACTCGTCCCATCGAATGAGTTGATCGGGACACAACCTATGACTGCGGTGGGGACCAGAAGCGTTGCATTGGCGATGGCCATCGGGCTGTCGGCCGCCCTGGCGGGCTGCCAGACCTATAACCCACCACCGAAGGCATTCAGCCAGGCGACGATCCAGCCCTACCGGCTCGACAGCGGCGACCGGCTGCGCATCACCGTCTTCGAACAGGCAAGCCTCACCAATACCTATACCGTCGACCAGGCAGGCTATATCGCCTTCCCGCTGGTCGGCCAGGTGCCAGCCCGCGGCGCCACCCTTACCCAGCTGGAAAGCGCCATCGCGCAGAAGCTGAAGAAGGGGTATCTACGCGATCCCGATGTCAGCATCGAGGTCGACCGCTACCGGTCCATCTACCTCATGGGCGAAGTCGGCCAGCCCGGCCAGTATTCCTATGTCCCGGGCATGACCGTGATGAACGCCATTGCCGCTGCCGGCGGCTTCACCCCCCGCGCCAACGAGCGCACCGTCGACATCAGCCGACGCATCAATGGAGACATCATCACCGGCAAGGTCCAGGTCACCGACCCCATTCTCGCCGGGGATACCATCTACATCCGCGAACGCCTCTTCTGAGCCATGGATGCCGACGCAAAGCTGCGCATCATCCACTGCTTTCGGTCGCCTGTCGGCGGGATCTTTCGCCATGTCCGCGATCTGGCCGAGCAGCAGCACAAGGAGGGTCATGCGGTCGGCATCGTCTGCGACAGCATCACCGGCGGCGAACACGAGGAGAAGCTGTTCGAACAGATCATGCCCTATCTTGCGCTGGGGCTGACGAGACTGCCGATACACAGATCCATCGGGCCGAGCGATTTTCCGGCGCTTTGGAAGACCTACAAAAAGATCGAAAGTTTGCGGCCGGACGTGCTGCACGGCCACGGTTCCAAGGGTGGCGTGCTGGCACGGACGATCGGCTCAGCGTTGCGGGTTAAAAGGTATAGCGTTGCCCGCTTCTATTCCCCGCACGGCGGCAGCCTGCACTTCGATCCCGCGCGGTTGAGCGGGAAGCTGGTGTTTGCCGCCGAGCGGATGCTGGAGAGACTGGCGGACGGTCTGCTCTTCGTCTGCGACTACGAGCGTCAGGTCTATCAGACCAAAGTCGGCAGACCGCGCTGCGACGCCCGCGTCGCGCATAACGGCATCGGCGAGCGCGAGATCCGGCCGGTTGCGGCCGGCGAAAACGCCGTAAAATTCCTCTATATCGGCATGTTGCGCGATCTCAAGGGACCGGATCTGTTCATCGAGGCATTCGCCAAGACCGAGCGGCTGATCGGCCGTCCCCTGTCGGCGGCCATCGTCGGCGACGGACCCGATGAGGAAAAATATCGCCAGATGAAGACCCGCTGGGGTCTTGGGCAGCGCATCTCCATGCATCCGGCCATGCCGGTGCGGCAGGCCTTTGCGCTTGCCGACATCATTGTCGTGCCGTCCAGGGCCGAGGCGATGCCCTATATCGTGCTGGAGGCGCTCGGCGCCGGCAAGACCGTCATCGCCTCGCGGGTCGGCGGCATTCCCGAAGTGCTGGGCGCAGACAGCCGTGCCCTGGTCAATCCGGGCGACACCGACGACTTCGCCCGCGTCATGGCCGAGGCCGCCACCGACGACGGCTGGCAGGCCGAAGTGATGCCGACACCGGAAAGCTTTCGCGCCCGGTTTTCCAGCCAGGCCATGGCACACTCGATCCTGACGGCCTATCGCCACGCCCTTTCCCGCATCAGAGGCTGACCAGATCGACGATATTGGCCCTTTGCGGCGCCTCCGTGGACAACCATCCCTTGCCCTCACCTCATAAGCGTTTCTTAGAACCTTTCTGCTAGGGCTTTGAACGAAAGGGAGGCCATTATGAGCCAGGTCCGCAAGTCCGAGCCTTTTGACGCTGAAGCGCTGCGCAAGCGCATGACCGAAAATGCGCCCCCCGAGACCGCGTCGACGCGCGACGGGGCGAACGTGGAGATCAATGCCAAGGCACGTCGCGTCGCCTCGCAGTTCAGCGCCGCAAGCCATACGCCGACGATCGTCACGGGACAGGTGCGTCTGCTCGAATTCGGCCTTCTGCTTGCGACCGGGCTTGTCATGCATTTCGCGCTGACGGATGCGCCGGCCGCTGCGATCCTTCTTTATGCCGCCCTGTCGCTTGTCGGCGCGGCGGTTGCGATCATCACCATCCGGATCGCGGATTGCTATCATGTCGGTGCGCTGCGTTCGCGCATGCATTATCTGCCGCGGGTCCTGGGCGCCTGGACGGTCACCTGCGCGCTGATCGGCCTCAGCCTCTTCCTCGCGCAGCTGATGTCGGCCGAACTCCGGCTCTGGTTTCTTGCCTGGTACGCTACCGGTGCGGTCGTGCTCGTGCTCGAGCGCATCTCCATCGCCTTTGCCATCCGCCGCTGGGCCCGCAACGGGGTGATGGAACGCCGTGCGGTCATCGTCGGTGGCGGCCAGCCGGCCAAGGATCTGATCCGCGCCATCGAGCAGCAGCAGGACAACGATATCCGCATCTGCGGCATCTTCGACGATCGCGGGCCTGAACGTTCGCCGGTGATGATTGCCGGCTATCCCAAGCTCGGCACCATCGCGGAACTGGTGGAATTCGCCCGCGTCGCGCATATCGACATGCTGATCATCGCCTTGCCGCTCAATGCCGAAGACCGCATTCTCGGCATGCTGCGCAAGCTCTGGGTGCTGCCGGTGGATATCCGCCTTGCCGCCCATTCCAACAGCCTGCGTTTTCGCCCCCGCTCCTATTCCCATGTCGGCGCCGTCCCGATGCTCGACATTCTCGACAAGCCGATCCGCGACTGGGATTCGGTGGCAAAGCGCATCTTCGACGTGGTGTTCAGCCTTGGCGCCCTGGCCGTGCTCTGGCCGGTGCTGCTCGTGGCCGCGCTGGCCGTGAAGCTGACGTCGAAGGGCCCGATCATCTTCGTGCAGAAGCGGCACGGCTTCAACAACGAGATCATCAACGTTTTGAAGTTCCGCTCGATGTACACCAATATGAGCGATCCGACCGCCACCCGCGCCGTCAGCAAGGGCGATCCACGGGTGACGCCGGTCGGGCGCTTCATCCGCAAGTCGTCGATCGACGAGCTGCCGCAGCTGTTCAACGTGCTGCGCGGCGATCTCTCGCTGGTCGGCCCGCGGCCGCATGCGGTGGCCGCCCAGACCCACGACCGGCGCTATGCCGACGTCGTCGAAGGCTATTTCGCCCGCCACCGGGTCAAGCCCGGCGTTACCGGCTGGGCGCAGATCAACGGCTGGCGCGGCGAGATGGACAATGACGACAAGATCCGTTTCCGCACAGCCTACGACCTCTATTATATCGAGAACTGGTCGCTGCTGTTCGATCTGAAGATCCTGTTCCTGACGCCATTCAAGCTTCTCAACACGGAAAATGCCTATTGAGCGCGATCGTCCAGCAACCGATTGGCGGCTTCAGGCCGCAACTGGCGACGATCGGGCTGATCGGCTCCGGCCTGGTCGGGCTTGGGGTTTTCCTGTCCGGCTTCGTCATATCCGAGCCCGCGCCCTATGAACTGTTCATGGCAGGCCTTGTCGGCCTCTGGTTCATTCTCGGACTGAGGATTTCACGCACGGTGGGCGCATTGCTGGCCGCCCTGCTGGTGTTCGAGACCGGCGGCATGATGTCGCTCACGACGATGAAGGACCTCAGCGGCGCGCCGATCTATGTCGCCGTGTCCACCTTCCTGGCGCTGACCGCCGTCTTCTACGCGGCCATCGTCGAGGACAACCACGCCCGGCTCAGGCTGATCTTCCGCGCCTGGGTCGTTTCGGCGCTGATTACCTCGATGCTGGGCATTCTCGGCTATTTTCACGCCTTTCCGGGTTCGGAGATCTTCACGCTCTACGACCGCGCCAAGGGCGCCTTCCAGGACCCCAACGTGTTCGGCCCCTTTCTCGTCGCCCCCTCGCTCTACCTGATCCACGGCGTGCTGACCGGGCGGCTGATGGCAAGCCCGCTGAAGCTTGCCGCACTTCTGGTTCTGGCGCTCGGAGTCTTCCTGTCGTTTTCCCGCGCCGCCTGGGCGCTGTTCCTGTTCTGCGCCGTGCTGATGGTTGTGGTGCAACTTTTGAAAGAGCGCACCGGCGCCTTCCGGCTGAAGATCCTGGTGCTGTCGCTCGTCGCCGTGGTCATGCTGGTGCTGTCGGTGGTGATCGCCCTGCAGATCCCCAAGGTGGCGAACCTGTTTACCACGCGCGCCCAGCTGGAACAGGATTATGACGCCGGCCATCTCGGCCGCTTCGAGCGCCACCAGCTCGGCTTCCTGATGTCGATGGAAAGGCCACTCGGCATCGGGCCGATGATGTTCGGCAAGATCTACCCGGAAGACGAGCATAATATCTGGCTGAAATCCCTGACCACCTATGGCTGGCTCGGCTTCGTCACCTATCTCGGCCTGATCGTCACGACAATCGCGGTCGGTTTTCGCTATCTGCTGCGCGACCGGCCCTGGCAACCCTATCTGATGATCGGCTGGATCACCATTGTCGGCCATGCGGCGATCGGCAATGTGATCGACACCGACCACTGGCGGCATTTCTATCTGCTGCTCGGCATCGTCTGGGGTTGCATTGCGCTGGAGCACCGCCAGCAGCGGCTTTCCCCCGACAGCAAGACCTAGAGCACGTCCGGTAAACACGAGTTCACCTGACGTTCTCCAGTCTGTTGTTTTTACGCATTTCCGGACGGAAAACCGCGACTACACTTTTCCTGGAAATGCTCTAGGCCCTCAGCCGCCGAGCTCCCATTTCCGCGTCATGGTCGTTGCCGCACAGACGCCGACATCCAGGTAATAGCGCTTGTCGCTGCTGCGCGCACGCCGCGCCTTGGTCACCGGCAATCCGTGGTCCATCGCCTCGAAACGGTATTCCTCGACTGCGATCCGACCACTGTCGTCCCGCCACTGCCAGCCCGTTCGCTGCACCGCCTTGCGCACCTTGGCGCTTGCCCGCTTCAAGCCGTGCAGATCGAGCCATTGATCGACGATGGCATCTGCATTGGCGGCGGACACGACACGGTCGTGGCTGCCATGCCAGATCGAGATCATCGGCCAGCGGCCTGGCGGCGGCTGCGGCGAGGCCTCGCGCACGAGGTCTCCCCATTGCTTCGGGCTCTGCTGCGCGCCCGAGGCCATGACCCGCATGGCGGTTACCGCATCACGTGCCGCCCCGAAGGGCATGCCGGCGACGACGCAGCCTCCGGCAAACACGTCCGGATAGGCAGCAAGCAGCGCCGTTGTCAGCGCGCCGCCGGCCGAGAGGCCGAAGACATAGATCCTGTCGGCGGAAATCCTGTGCCGCTTGCACATGACGTCGATCATGGCACGCACCGATCCCGCCTCGCCGCGATCCCGCCGCACGGAGCTTGGCCGGAACCAGTTGAAGCAGCGGTTGGGATTGTTAACGGTCTTCTGTTCCGGATAGAGCAGCGCAAAACCGTGGCGGTGGGCGAGGTCGCTCCAGCCGCTCGCCCGGTCAAAGCCCTCGGCGTTCTGCAGGCAGCCATGCAGAACCACCACCAGGGCTGCCTTTTTCGGCAGGCCCGGCGGCGCATAGCTGAGCATCCGCAGATCGCCGGGATTGCTACCGAATTTCAGCGTCTCCTTCAGCCGTGTCGCGGCGGGCCGCGGCTTTCGCGTCCGGGCAAGTTTCGGCACCTTCGGCATGACCGACTTCGCCGCGGCGGATTTCGGCACGGCGGAGACGACGGATGCAAGCGACTTCATCTGACGCTGCCAACGTCGGTTCTCCTTCATCAACCGTGAGTAGAGACGAGGCAGTCCAAGGCGCATCCTGTTACTCCTCAATTGGACGGGGCGACCGCATCAGCAACGAGGCAGCAGGCGAATTGTTGCGCCGCAGCAAGCGAAAGGCAAGCAATCGATTTTCCGCCCCCAACAATGCAGACGCGAAGTTTCCCGCAAAGATGGGTATTTTTGGTTTTGCTAATCTCCAAACTTCGGGCTATGATTCGCCTGCAACCAAGGAGATGCCGCATGAAAACGATCCTCATTGCCGCTACCCTCGGATTGGTATCCTCGGCCGCTATGGCCGAGTGCATGGGGCATGGCCCGATAAATGCCGCCGCCGATGTTGATCGGACCATCGTGACCGCCAGTGTCGCGACCGACGAGACGCCCGGCGGCGCAATGTCCGTGCTGTTGCGCAAGCAGACTGGCCAGCCGGCCGAAAGACCGGCTTCTGTGGACGAACAGCGCTGACATACCTCCAATGACGGAGGGGTGGGTTGTTCCCTGCCACCCGCCCCTCCGGTCGCATCCTTCCAGGGCGCATATCGCCTTGCCGGCAATCGCATACCCCCCTTTCGCTGCCACGGCCATCCGATCGGCAAGCACCTGTGATCGGGGCGCAAAAAAGCGGACATTCATGGAACTTTAGTCCAAGGCCAGCGTTTTTAGTCGATTACGGGAGGTCCAATCATGGAACAAATTTCCGACAATGAGATCGAGCGCAGCACCCTGCTCGAAGTCTTCAACGTCTCCGAATTCTGCAAACGCTACCGTCTCGACGCTCTCGAGGAACGCCGCCTGCGGGTGCTGTTCGGTGAATTTGCCACCCAGCACGAATTGCTGATGAATGCCCGTCGCGAACCGAAGTTTCGCTGACAACCAGTCCGCTCTCGTCACGTAGAGCACCGTCAGATGCATGCGGTCCCCTCAAGGGCCGCTTTTTTTTATGCGATTTTTCAGCCAATGGCCGTCAAAGCGTCCAACATGCGAACAGGGCCCCAGGGGCCGGTGGCGAAAAACGCACGGAGAAAGGCTCGCCGACAGGCCGGCTCACCGGCTCGCGGCCGCGCAAAAAATCTCTTGTTTTTTGGATCTTGTGACCTGTCATTCTGGGGGAATGAGCCAGGTTCTGTCTTAATTGGTCGGGGCGGCCGGATTTGAACCGACGACCCCTTGACCCCCAGTCAAGTGCGCTACCGGGCTGCGCTACGCCCCGACCTGCCCTCTTGCGAAGGCAGGTTCTCCATAAAGGCTAGCCCTACACTGCGCAAGCGAAAAACCAGTTCGCCCCAGCGAAAAAACCGTGCCCGGCCTGTCGCTATCGAACCTGGTCGAGCAGCCGTTTGCATTCCAGCAGATCGTAGAGCGCCTCCTGCAGAAGTGCCCGGTCTTCCTTGCCGACGGCCGGCCCCTTGCCGGAGGCCACGAGGGTGTCGCCATCCTCTGCGCCGCCAAAGCCGAAGAACCGGCCGCTGGCGCGCGCCTTTGGTCGGCCGAGGATCTGGTCGTCGTCCATCCGCGGTTCTTCCACCTTGGCAGGCGGGACTGCTGCGACCAGCGCTTCCATGGTCGCGACATCGCCATTGGCGATCGCCACGACGAATTTGTTGCCGTTGGTCTTGAGGAGCTTCTGCACGCCCTTGATCGTGTAGCCCTGATCGTAGAGCAGGTGGCGGATCCCCTTCAGCAGATCCACGTCGTCCGGCCGGTAGTAGCGGCGTCCGCCGCCGCGCTTCATCGGCTTGATCTGCGGAAAACGCGTCTCCCAGAACCGCAACACATGCTGCGGAAGATCGAGATCCTCGGCCACTTCGCTGATGGTCCGAAAGGCGTCTGGGCTCTTGTCCACGGGCTCTGTCCTCAACGGTCAGGGGGCCGACGGAACGGTCGGCGACTCACGGAACCATTTCAACGATTTGCAACGGGAAATTCAAGCAGGCGGAGAAGCACACAGCGGGGTTATCCCCTTTGCCGGACTTTTACGTCCCATCAAGCGGGCAAGGACGGCTGTCATTGCGGTTCGGCGCCTGAGGTTTTCGACCTCGCGTCCGGGGCCGCGCGGGTTCTCCGGTTCGGCCGTCCGATTCAGGCTGCCGGATTTTGCGGCTTCTGCTTGGCCTTGCGCGACAGATGCGCCCGCAGGATGCGCTGCTTCAGCACATTGGAAGCCTTGAAGGTCATCACCCGCCGCGGCGAAATCGGCACTTCCTCGCCGGTTTTCGGATTGCGGCCGATACGCTCGTTCTTGCTGCGGACCTGAAAGGTGGCGAAAGACGACAGCTTGACGATCTCGCCACGCACGATCGCATTGCAGATTTCGTCGATGACGGTCTCGACGAGTTCAGCCGATTCGGTGCGCGAGAGGCCAACCTTGCGGAAGACCGACTCTGCCAGATCTGCTCGCGTCACTGTCTTTCCGCTCATAGCTCTCCGCCTATTGTTTTTCCGCCGCCGCCTGAAAGCATATTGAGAGTATTGCCCTTGAAGGTAGTGGTCAAGCGCCTGTTTGAAATCCTTTATTTCGAATCGGACGGCTACCAGCGAAGTAGAATAGCACCCCAGGTGAAACCGCCACCCATGGCTTCGAGGAGCACCATGTCGCCCTTTTTCAGGCGGCCATCGCCGGCCGCGGTGGCGAGCGCCAGCGGGATCGATGCGGCCGATGTGTTGCCGTGCTGGTCGACGGTCATCACCACCTTTTCCGAGGGAATGCCGAGCTTCCTGGCGGAGCCGTCGATGATCCGCTTGTTGGCCTGGTGCGGCACCAGCCAGTCGACATCCTCGGCCGTGAGCGCGGTGGCATCGAAGGCCTGTTCGATCACATCGGTGATCATCCCGACGGCGTGCTTGAACACCTCGCGGCCTTCCATGCGCAGGTGACCGACGGTGCCGGTCGAGGACGGGCCGCCGTCGACATACAGCTTTTCCTTGTGGGAGCCGTCGGAGCGCAGCTGGCATGTCAGCACGCCGCGATCGGCAACCGTGCCCTCGCCTTCGGCCGCTTCCAGCACCACGGCGCCTGCCCCGTCGCCGAAGAGCACGCAGGTCGTGCGATCGGTCCAGTCGAGAATGCGCGAAAACGTCTCGGCGCCGATCACCAGAACGCGTTTGGCCATGCCGCCGCGAATGTAGAGGTCTGCGGTCGTCAGCGCATAGACGAAACCGGAGCAGACGGCCTGCATGTCGAAGGCAAAGCCATGCACCATGCCGAGCCGGTTCTGGATGTCGACCGCGGTTGCCGGAAACGTATTGTCCGGCGTCGAGGTGGCACAGATGATGACGTCGATATCGTCAGGGGAGAGCCCGGCATTGGCAAGGGCGGCGCGGGCTGCGTCCGCGCCCAGAGACGCCGTCGTCTCGCCGTCGCCGGCGATATAGCGCTGGCGGATACCGGTTCGCTGGACAATCCACTCGTCCGAGGTCTCGACCATGCCCTCCATCTCGCGATTGGTCATCAATCGCTTCGGGAGAGACGCCCCGAAACCGCACACTACTGAACGAATCATTTTCGCTTATATCCTGACATTCACGCTGCTTCAGGACCCGCATTCTTCGGGTGCTGCGCATGGTATCTGTTGAGATCGCTCTCGATCTTGCGGGTGAGCTCGTTGCGCGCCATGTCGTAACCGACGTCGATCGCCGCGGCAAAGCCTTCGCCGTCCGTTCCACCATGGCTCTTGATGACGATCCCGTTCAGGCCGAGGAAGACGCCGCCATTCACCTTGCGCGGGTCCATCTTCTCGCGCAGCCGGTCGAAGGCGCCCTTGGCGAGAATATAGCCGAGCTTGGCGAGCAGCGTGCGCGACATCGACAGCCGCAGGTATTCGGCGATCTGGCGAGCCGTACCCTCGGCCGTCTTCAGCGCGATATTGCCGGTAAAGCCTTCGGTGACGACCACATCGACAGTGCCCTTGCCGAGATCGCTGCCTTCGACGAAGCCGCAATATTCGATCGTATCCAGTCCGGCCTCGCGAATCAGGCGACCGGCCTCGCGGACCTCTTCTTGGCCCTTGACCTCTTCCACGCCGACATTCAGCAGACCGATCTTCGGATGCTCGATCTCGAAAAGGGCGCGGGCCATCGCGCCACCCATGACGGCGAAATCCAGAAGCTGCTGGGCATCGGCACCGATCGTCGCGCCGACATCGAGCACGATGCTTTCACCGGCCAGCGTCGGCCAGATCGCCGCGATCGCCGGCCGTTCGATATTGGCCATGGTGCGCAGGCAGAACTTGGCCATGGCCATCAGCGCGCCGGTATTGCCGGCGGAGACGACGACGTCGGCCTCACCCTTCTTGACGGCGTCGATCGCCATCCACATGCTCGAGACATAACGGCCGCGGCGCAGCGCCTGGCTCGGCTTTTCGTCCATCGCGACCGCGACCTCGCAGTCGTGGAAGACGGCGTTCTGCTTCAGCTTGGGATGCGCCGCGAGCAGCGGCTCGCACTTGTCCTTCTGGCCGAACAACAGGAACGTCACGTCGGGGTGGCGCTCCAGGGCCTTGGCGGCGCCGGGTATGACGACTTCCGGGCCGAAATCACCGCCCATCAAATCGAGAGAAATTCTGATCACGCTAACCTGATCCTCCTGTTCGCCCATGGGCGAAATTTTGGCCAAAATACCGGTTTTGCGGGGCCATACAACTTAAATATGGCCACGATCAACCGGCACTGCACGTCCGTCAGTCCTTTTTCAGGCCCTGCAGCACGGCAAAGGGAGAGGGCTTGGCATCCTCTTCCGCCTTGCTTTCCACGTGGGGTTCGAAGGATACGCCGGGCTTTCGCGGATAAGGATCGATCGACAGTGCGGCAAATTCGCTGACCAGTTCGCCCGCGTCGATCGTGTCGCCGGAAAACGTCTCCGGCAGATCAGGACCTTCCGGGTCGAGGACCATTTCGCCCGCCTCGTCGGTGACGATCCGCGCCAGCTTCGAACCCTCCGGCACGTAGATCTGCTCGAGGTCGGCCTTGAACTTCGACAGGACCGGCTCCAGCGTGACGACGCAGGATTGGACGACTTCGCCGCTGACCGTACCGCGAATCTTCACGCCGTCGCGCTTCCAGCGGCCGATATGGAGCTCGGCCTTCAAGGCGTTGACCGCCTCGACCTGCCAGAGCCGTGCGAGGCCCTCGCGCTCCTGTTCGTCCGCCTCCAGCCGCACCTGCACCGGATTTGCGGAGATATGACCGATCTTCACCGCATAGGAAAACGGCACGTCGGCACTGGGTGACTTATGAGATTTCATCGCAATATTTCCTCCGGAGCCTTGATCGCCAGCCTGCCGGAAATGACCTCTTCTTCGGGACGCGTGGTGAGGTCGTCGTCCGTGGTGAACATCCAGGCGGCCAACCCCTCAAGATCGGGGGCCTTGTCGCCTGCTTCGGGATATATATTCCGGCGAAGCGCTTCTGCCAACCGATCGCGGTCGCGGGCGTCCAGCGCCGCGGCGTAGGATTCGAGCCGGCCGTAGAACATGGCCGCGAATTTCTTCATCCGCTTGGGCACGCCCTGATCGCCGATGCCGAGTTCGCGGATCGAGTGGTCGACATCCTGGAAGAAGGCGTCGACGATCTCCTGGGCCACTTCCTGCCCACCCTGCTGCGACTGGCGTGTCCGGCGAAAATAGAGGATCAGCACCAGCGCCAGGGCCTCGAACCGTCCCATGACGGTATCGGGCACGCCCAGCGCCAGATAGAGGCTCGGGGCGCGGGCGACCGTCGTCAGCAGGTCATACTGCCTGTCGACGATCAGGCGGTTGTTCTTTTTTTTGCGCAAGAAACCGAAGACCATCGATAAACCCAGAATCCTTCGACACAGGCTGCGTGTTCCGGCCGCGTCATGTTGCATGATTGATAAAGCTGGTTTACCGAAGCAGTCGTGAATTGCAATGCCGCGGCTGCGGGGGCGTCGCAGCCGGTTCTGCACCCTCCGATGAAGAGACTGCGGCGAAAGTCGCGCATGTCGTCAACCTTTCCCCGGAAAGGCCATAATGATGTGCCCAAGAGGCGTTCCGGCTCGATAAGGCGGCCGGGCAGTGCAGGACGGGAGAATTTGGTTGAACATGCAGGACTTCAGATCGGACAAGGTTCTTCTGCGCAGCGTTGCCCTTGCGCTCATCCTGTCCTCGGCCGGGCTTGCGGGCTGCACGACGACGGAAGTGTTCCACAACGGCTATGTGGTTGACCAGGACGCCCTTGCGCTGGTGCCGGTCGGATCGAGCCGCGAACAGGCCCTGTTGACGCTCGGCACGCCGTCGACCACTGCCACCTTCGACGGCGAGGTGTTCTACTACATCTCCCAGACCCGCAAGCGGACTTTCGCCTTCCAGAAGCAGCAGCTCGTCGACCAGCACATCCTGGCCATCTATTTCGACAAGGACGGCGTGGTGTCCAACCGTGCCGACTACACGCTGAAGGACGGTAAGGTATTCGACAACATTTCCCGCACGACACCGACCGGCGGCAAGGACCTGACCTTCCTGCAGCAGATCCTCTCGGGTGGCGGCGGCGCTGCCAACTCCGTCAAGAACATCTTCGGCGGCGGCGGCCTCTGATCGCTGCCAGCACTGCCTGCCATTTGAAACACCGCGGAGATCGCTCTCCGCGGTGTTTTCGTTTTCAAGGCATGGTGCGAATGTTATTGTCTACCCGGCAAGCACCGCCAGCAGCAGCAGCGCCACGATATTGGTGATCTTGATCGCCGGATTGACGGCGGGACCTGCCGTGTCCTTGTAGGGATCGCCGACCGTGTCGCCGGTCACCGAGGCCTTGTGCGCATCCGACCCCTTGATATGGCGCACCCCGTCCTTGTCGACGAAGCCGTCCTCGAAGCTCTTCTTGGCATTGTCCCAGGCACCGCCGCCCGACGTCATGGAAATCGCGACGAACAATCCGTTGACGATGACCCCGAGCAGCGAGGCGCCCAGCGCCGCGAAGGCGGAAGCCTTGGAGCCGGAAACCAGAAGAATGCCGAAATAGACGAAGAACGGTGCCTGCACCGGCAGCAGCGAGGGGATGATCATCTCGCGGATGGCGGCCTTCGTCAGCAGATCGACGGCGCGGCCATAGTCCGGCTTGACGGTGCCCTCCATGATGCCGGGGTTCTCCCGGAACTGCCGGCGCACCTCCTCGACGATCGAGCCTGCCGCCCGCCCGACGGCGGTCATGGCAATGCCGCCGAACAGATAGGGGATCAGCCCGCCGAAGATCAGCCCCGACACGACATAGGGGTTGGAGAGATCGAACGAGATCGGCCCGATATCGGCGAAATACGGAAACTGGTCCGGATTGGCCGCATAATAGCGCAGGTCGAAGGAATAGGCGGCAAACAGCACCAGGGCGCCGAGACCGGCAGAACCGATCGCATAGCCCTTGGTCACCGCCTTGGTCGTGTTGCCGACGGCGTCCAGCGCGTCGGTCGATTTGCGCACTTCGGGATCGAGCCCTGCCATTTCGGCGATGCCGCCGGCATTGTCGGTCACCGGGCCGAAGGCGTCGAGCGCGACGATCATGCCGGCCAGGCCGAGCATGGTGGTGACGGCGATCGCCGTGCCGAACAGGCCGGCCAGCAGATAGGTGGCAATGATACCGCCGACGATGACGAGCGCCGGCAGCGCCGTCGATTCGAGCGAGACCGCCAGTCCCTGGATGACATTGGTCCCGTGGCCGGTGACCGAGGCCTGGGCGATCGAGTTTACCGGGCGCTTGTTGGTGCCGGTATAATATTCGGTGATCACTACGATCAGGGCCGTGACGACGAGGCCGACGATCCCGCAGAGAAACAGGTTGAAGCCGGTGATCGCCCGTCCGTCGGCGACCCCGACCGCGCCCCAGCCGATGGTCAGCGTGTTGGCGATGACCAGACCCACGATCGACAACAGACCGGTGACGATCAGCCCCTTGTAGAGCGCGCCCATGATCGAGCTGTTGCGGCCGAGCTTGACGAAGAAGGTGCCGATGATCGAGGTGACGATGCACACCGCGCAGATGACGAGCGGATAGACCATCGTCGTCTGCACGAGTTCAGCGTCACCGGCAAAGAAGATCGCGGCAAGCACCATGGTGGCGACGACCGAGACGGCATAGGTCTCGAACAGGTCGGCTGCCATGCCGGCGCAGTCGCCGACATTGTCGCCGACATTGTCGGCGATCGTGGCCGGGTTGCGCGGATCGTCCTCCGGGATCCCCGCCTCGACCTTGCCGACGAGATCGCCGCCAACATCGGCGCCCTTGGTGAAGATGCCGCCGCCCAGACGGGCAAAGATCGAAATCAGCGAAGCGCCGAAACCGAGCGCCACCAGCGCATCGATCACCTCGCGCGAGCCGCTTTCATGGCCAAGGCCAGCGGTCAGAATAAGATAGTAGACGGAGACGCCAAGCAAGGCGAGGCCGGCCACCAGCATGCCGGTGATGGCACCGGACTTGAAGGCGATATCGAGACCCGCACCGAGGCTGAGGGACGAGGCCTGCGCGGTGCGCACATTGGCCCGCACCGACACATGCATGCCGATGAAGCCGGCTGCACCCGACAGCACGGCCCCGATCAGGAAGCCGATGGCGGCCGTTGCCGACAGCAATATCCATGCAATCACGAAAACCACGGCGCCGACGATCGCAATCGTCACATATTGCCGCGTGAGATAGGCTTGCGCCCCTTCCCGGATGAAACCTGCAATTTCCTGCATTCGCGCAGTGCCCTGGTCGGCCGCAAGAACGGAACGTGTCGCCCAGATCGCATAAACGACGGACAGCAGGCCGCACAGGATTACGCCTAAAGTAATCGACATTCGCATTACCCTCCCGGATGCCCGCGCCTAGCTTGCGCGGGCGATGACAATCGGGCAGCCCCCTCCTCCGGGACCGTCCGCGCATGGAGAGTGCGTTGCCGTTCAGGTCGCGTCAAGCCCCGCTTCGGTAGGGGCCGGACCGGGGCATCAGGCTGCGGATTTGCGGCGCGAAGCCTGCATCTGCAGCAGGATGAGGATCAGGCAGACGATGACAACCGGCCAGATCACGAGGTTCATCACCGACCAGCCATAGGCGCTGAACACCTTGCCGGAGGAGAAGGAGGATAGCGCGACAAAGCCGAAGAGGATGATGTCGTGGAAGCCCTGGACCTTGTCGGCCTCCTGCGGCCGGTAGCTGGAGGCGACGATGGAGGTGGCACCGATGAAGCCGAAATTCCAGCCGATGCCGAGCAGCACCAGCGCCAGCCAGAAGTTCCATAGCGCCACGCCCATATGCGCGACGACGGCGCAGCCCAGCAGGATGACGAGGCCGGCCGCAACCACCTTCTCGGCGCCGTAGCGGGTGATCAGCATGCCGGTGAAGAAGCTCGGCCCGAACATCGCGATGACGTGCCACTGGATGCCGAGCGTCGCCAGATCGCTCGAGAATCCGCAGCCGACGACCATGGCCAGCGGTGCGCCGGTCATCATGAAGGACATCATGGCATAGGTGCTGACGCCGCAGATCAGGCCGGTGAGAAAGCGCTGGGTCAGCACGATCTCCAGCAGCGGTCGCGCCGGCGCGTGGGTTTGCGCCTGAACGGTGGTATTCTTCGGCAGGTTGAGGAAGCTCAGTACCACGATCGCCACCAGCATCAGCGGTGCGAGCCCCATGAAGACGCCGGCAAATGTGACAGGCGCCAGGAAATCCTTCAGCAGGATGGCGAGCTGCGGACCGACAACCGCCGAGACGATGCCGCCGGCGAGGATCCAGGAGATGGCCTTGGCCTTGTAGAAGCTGGGCGCTGCGTCGGCAGCGGCAAAGCGGATCTTCTGGGTGAAGCCGCCCGATATGCCGACGAGAAGCAGCGCGGCGGCGAAAAGCCAGAAATCCGACAGGTATAGTGCATAGGTGGCCAGCAGGCCGCCGGCCGCCCCAAGGACAGCGCCGAGCATGAAGCTCTGCTTGCGGCCGAGAAACCGCGACAGCGTGGCGATGATGACGGCGCCGAAGGCAACCCCGAGATTGAAGCCCGTCACCGGGGCGGTGGCGAGCGACTTGTCGGCACCCAGCAGCGCGAAGCCGGCCAGTCCGCCGGTGGAAATCGTCAAAGGCGCTGCCGAGCCGAGGATCGCCTGGGCAACGGTCAGGATGGCTATGTTGCGCTTGGCCGAACCAAGCCTGGTATCCATTGCCGTTGCCTCAACCGCCGTCATGACCCGTTCCTGTTCAGCTGTTCTGAGCCCTGACCTGCTTGGCGATGCGGTCAAGGACAGCATTCACCAGCTTGGGCTCGTCTTCCTCGAAGAAAGCCTGGGCGATATCGACATACTCGGTGACGATCACGGCGACCGGCACATCCTTGCGGTTGATCAGTTCGAACGTGCCGGCACGCAGGATGGCACGCACGGTGCTGTCGATGCGCGACAGCGACCAGCCCTCCTGCAGGGCACCGCGGATCACCGGATCGATGGTCGGCTGGCTGTCGACGACGCCGGAAACGATCGACCGGAACCAGCCGGCATCGGCCTTCAGATAGGTGTCGCCGTCGAGTTCCTGTCCGAGACGATGGGCCTCGTATTCGGCAACGACTTCCAGAAGGCCGGCGCCACCGATATCCATCTGGTACAGCGCCTGAACGGCCGCCAGACGGGCAGCGCCGCGCTGGTTTGCGGTCTTCGGCGACTTGGGCGTGTTTTCGCTGGTCATGGTTCAGCCACCCAGTTTCTTTTTCAGGGCGATCATCGTCAGCGCCGCCTTGGCGGCAAAGCCGCCCTTGTCCTTGTCGGTGCGGCGCGCGCGGGCCCAGGCCTGCTCCTCGTTCTCGACCGTCAGGATACCATTGCCGATCGCCAGCGATTCCGAAACCGTCAGGTCCATGATGGCGCGGCAGGATTCATTGGCAACGATATCGAAATGATAGGTCTCGCCGCGGATGACCATGCCGAGCGCGACAAAGCCGTCATATTCTGTGCCGCCGGTATCGGCGCCATCGAGTGCCATGGCGATCGCTGCCGGCACTTCCAGCGCACCCATCACGGTGACGACGTCATAGGTCGCGCCGGCTTCGTCGAGCGCTGTCTTGGCGCCGTCGAGCAAGGCGTCCGACATGTCGTCGTAAAAGCGGGCCTCGACGATCAGGAGATGCGGCGCGGTGTGCTGCGGCATGGTGATTCACCTTTGAATTCTGGTCGGCTGTCTGGGAAATCGCGGTCAAACCATGCCCGCCCTGGCTTGGCAAGCTTTTTATGCGCAGAGCTATTGGTGCGGTAGGGTCCGCGGGCCGGCATGCCAAAGACTTCGGTCCGCCGGAGCGCCGGGCACGACGGCCCTGCCACAGTCTTCTTCGCCTGTCCTCCTCCGCCCGCCGAGATCGACTGTCAGCGACGCTGCGGCCCCGCGCCATCACAGCGGCGCAACATTACAGTTATTTAATATTACTGATAGCTTCCTACTCTTTTTTGCGCCGAAATCATCGCTACATTTCAACCTGTGCGGAGTGACCATGCGCCATGGCCTTCGCCGAAAACCACCCCGCCAACAACGCAGATCTTCAGGAATACGACAATGAACAATTTCAGCAAGTTCGCCAGTGCGACCTTCATCTCTGCCCTTGCCTTCGGTGGCGAAAGCTATGCCGCGTCGATGCCGAGCGTCGTCACGCCTTCGCAGACGGCGCAGCAGTTGAAGACCACGGCCAATCCCCGCGTCAACGTCATCCGCGCCTCCTCCCTCAGCGACGCCGAAGACCCGAACAACTTCATCGCCGATATCAGCCCGTCCTCCCCGCAGGCCCGTGAAGTGCAGCAGGCCGTGCGGCAGAACGCATCGCTTCATCGCCAGCTCGAAGCCGAGCACGTCGAAATCCAGAACATCACCTATGCCCGGGAAGCGGCTGACGGTTCCTTCATGATCGTCGTGCGCTGAGGCGAAAGATCCGGCAATAACAAGGTGCCGACGCGCGGCCTGCCGTTCCTTCACGGCAGACAGGGCGTCGGCAAGCTGCCCTAAAAGCCGTCCGTCCAATGCAGGGCCCCTGGCCTTGCCACATCTCCCGGCATCGATCCGCGCGTCGCCGCCCGTCAGGCGGGCGGAACCAATTGACGCCGACGGTGTTTTGCGAGCAGCCGCTCCCACAGAAGCGGTTCAGCAACAACATTGGGTCGGCACGCCGACGGGAGACAATCATGGGTCGCGGTATTTTGCTCTGGATGCTGGGGATTCCCCTGCCAATCATCATTCTCATCATGCTGTTCTGGCACTAGGGATCACATCATGTCCCTTACAGATAATACAACTGTCGCGGCGATCCCGGTCGACAGCTCGGCTTCGGCCGTCTCGTGGGCCGCGATTATCGCCGGCGCACTCGGTGCAACGGCGGTGACACTCATCCTGATGCTGGTCGGCTCCGGCCTCGGCCTTTCGCTGGTTTCGCCCTGGTCGGGCCAAAGCAGCTCGGCGGTGACCCTCGGCGCCACCGCCGCGGTCTGGATGATCCTGACCCAGTGGCTTTCGGCCGTGCTCGGCGGTTATCTTGCCGGCCGGCTGCGGACCAAATGGACAGGCATCCATACCGACGAAGTGTTCTTTCGGGACACCGTTCACGGCTTCCTTGCATGGGCGCTTGCAACACTGATCGTGGTATCGCTTCTCGGTTCGGCTCTGACGTCGGCGCTCGGCACTGGTGTGCAGGCGACGGCGACGATCGCCGGGACCACTGCCGCCGCGGGCGTCGCCTCGACGGCCGGCGACAAGGACGGTGCATCGGGATCGGGCTTCTCGACCGCCTACTTCACCGATGCCCTGTTGCGGCCTGACCAGAACAACGCCGCTCCGACGGCGCAAAGCAACGAACAGGCAAGCGCCGAAGCGTCGCGGATCCTCGTCAACGCCGCAGCGGCAGGCCAGATGCCGGACAATGACCGTAGCTATCTTGCCACGCTCGTCGCCTCGCGCACGGGACTGAGTCAGGACGAGGCACGTGCCCGGGTCGACGCCACGCTGAAGAGCATCGAGGATGCGAAGAATGCGGCCAAGAAAGCCGCAGACGATGCCAAGAAGGCTGCCACCGGAATCGCCCTCGTCGGTGCGCTTTCCCTGCTGATCGGCGCCTTCATTGCAAGCGTTGCCGCAGCCTTTGGCGGTCGCCTGCGCGATGACGATCCGCGCTTCATGCACTGAACGTGATCGTGACAAACGAAGAAAGGGCCCGGACGCAGACGCGTCCGGGCCCTTTTGTTCATGTCATCGGGGACGGTTTATGCCACCGGGAATTCGGCCAGACGGGCCGCATAGCGGGCCATGGTGTCAACTTCAAAATTGACGAAATCGCCGACCTGGCGCTCGCCCCAGGTCGTCACCTCCAGCGTGTGGCGGATCAGCAGAATGTCGAAGTCGCAGCCATTCACCGCATTGACCGTCAAGGAGGTACCGTCGAGTGCGACGGAGCCCTTCGGCGCGACGAACCGGGCCAGATGCTCGGGCACACGCAACGTATAGCGGGTGGCGTCGCCCTCCTCACGGATCCCGATGATCTCGGCCTTGCCGTCGACATGGCCCGAGACGATGTGGCCGCCGAGCTCGTCGCCGATCTTCAGCGAGCGTTCGAGGTTGATGCGCGTCCCCTGGCTCCAGCTTCCGATCGTCGTCAGCCGCAGCGCCTCCTCCCAGGCCTCCACCTCGAACCAGCGCTCATTGCTGTCGGCTTCCGGCAGGCCGGTGACCGTCAGGCAGGTGCCGGCATGAGAAATCGAAGCCCCCATATCGATGGTTTGAGGATCATAATTGGTCCTGACCTTCAGCCGCACGCCTTCGTTCAAAGGGGTGATCGTGTCGATTTCACCGACATCGGTGACAATTCCGGTAAACATCAAAGCGCTCTTTCATACTGTCTCAGGCGGTCCTTGCCGACGGGTCTGTCGTCCACAAGCGCGAATCCATGCGGAATATCGGCGGGGGTGACGGGCGATTCAATCCCGCCCGCGCCTATTTCCATGTCCGCGGTGTAAAGATCGATCCGGTCGACCAGGTCCAAATTCCGGAATGCGGCCGCGACCTGCGCGCCCCCCTCGACCATCAGGGTGGAGACTCCGCGAACCGCCAGCTGGTGCAGCAGATCCCGCAGATCGAGCGCCTCCATCACCTCGACACCGGCAGCTTCGAGCGCCAGACGGCGCGCCGCACGATCTAAATTCGCGGTGTCCTCAACGGCGGTATGCTCCGATGGTCCCGACACTTGCCACGCCAGCGCTCCGCCGGACGGGATCGACACCACGGCCACGGGAACGCCAGATGCCGACCGGACCAATTTCGACGTCAGCGACAAGCCGAAATCCCGGTCGAGCACGATACGGAACGGCGAGCGATCCTCCAGGCCTGCGAGCCGCACCGTCAACTCCGGGTCATCGGCCAGGGCGGTGCCGCTGCCGACCAGAATGGCATCGCTTTTCGCGCGCAGCCGGTGGACCTCGGCCTTCACCTCCGGCCCGGTGATCGCGATTTCCGTGCCGCGGCGGCCCAGCATCCCGTCTGCCGAAACGGCGAGCTTGAGGATGACATAGGGGCGGCCCTTTGTCTGGCGGGAGAGATAGCCGGCAAGCGCGCGGGCCGCCTCCGCCTTCAGCACACCGGTTTCGACGAGTATGCCGGCATCCTCCAGGCGCTTGAGGCCGCGGCCGGAAACGCGGGTGTCCGGATCGCTGAGCGCGACGACCACCCGCGCGACGCCTGCCACAATCAGGGCATCGGCACAGGGCGGTGTGCGTCCGAAATGGGAACAGGGTTCAAGCGTGACATAGACCGTTGCCCCCCTCGCCTTCTCGCCCGCTTCGGCCAGCGCCTGCGGCTCGGCATGGGGACGACCGCCGATCGCGGTAACGGCCCGGCCGACCACTTCGCCGTCCTTGACGACAATGCAGCCGACGGAGGGATTGGTCGAGGTCTGGCCGAGATGGGTCAGCGAAAGCGCAATCGCCTGGCCCATGAAACCTTCGTCGTCAGCCCGGCTCAACGGCCTACTCTATAGCATTGTCGCGGGAGATCCGGGCGCTGATCTCGTTGATCAGGTTCTCGAAATCCTCCGCATGAGAGAAGTCGCGGTAGACGGACGCATAGCGCACGAAGCCGACGTCATCGAGACCCTTCAGCGCTTCCAGCACCTGCAGGCCGATCTGCTCGGACGAGATCTCGACCTCGCCGGAGCTTTCCAATCGCCGGACGATGCCCGACACGGCCCGCTCGATGCGCTCGGCATCGACGGGTCGTTTGCGGAGCGCGATCTGGAACGACCTGACAAGCTTGTTGCGGTCGAAGACCGCCTTGCGGCCGGTCTTCTTCACCACCATCAACTCGCGCAACTGCACGCGCTCGAAGGTCGTGAAGCGGCCGCCGCAATCGGGGCAGATGCGCCGCCGGCGGATCGAGGTATTGTCCTCGGCAGGCCGGGAATCCTTGACCTGCGTGTCGTCCGAGCCGCAGAAAGGGCAGCGCATCGTTAAAGCCTCGACTGCTTACATGTAGGGGTACATCGGGAAACGGCCCGTGAGGGCCACGACCTTTTCGCGGACGGCTGCTTCGACGGCGGCATTGCCCTCGTCGGAATTGGCGGCCTTCAGCCCGTCGAGAACCTCGACGATCAGATTGCCGATTTCCTTGAATTCCGCTTCCTTGAAGCCGCGCGTCGTGCCGGCCGGGGTGCCGAGACGCACGCCCGAGGTGACGAAGGGCTTTTCCGGGTCGAAGGGAATGCCGTTCTTGTTGCAGGTGACATAGGCGCGGCCGAGGGCTGCCTCCGCACGCTTGCCGGTCGCGTTCTTCTTGCGCAGGTCAACCAGCATCAGGTGGTTGTCGGTGCCGCCGGAGACGATGTCGAGACCACCTGCGACCAGCGTCTCGGACAGCGCCTTGGCGTTCTTTACCACCTGGGCGGCGTAATCCTTGAATTCCGGCTTCAGCGCCTCGCCGAAGGCAACGGCCTTGGCGGCGATGACATGCATCAGCGGGCCGCCCTGCAGACCGGGGAAGACGGCCGAGTTGATCTTCTTGGCGATCGCCTCGTCATTGGTCAGCACCATGCCGCCGCGCGGACCGCGCAACGACTTGTGGGTGGTGGTGGTCGCGACATGGCAATGCGGGAACGGCGACGGATGCTGGCCACCGGCCACCAGACCGGCGATATGCGCCATGTCGACCATCAGATAAGCGCCGACTTCATCGGCGATTTCGCGGAAGCGCTTCCAGTCCCAGATGCGCGAATAGGCGGTGCCACCGGCAATGATCAGCTTCGGCTTGCTCGCGCGCGCCTTCTCGGCGACCTCGTCCATGTCGAGCAGGTGATCTTCCTCGCGCACGCCATAGGAGACGACGTTGAACCATTTGCCGGACATGTTGACCGGCGACCCGTGGGTCAGGTGACCACCCGAATTCAGGTCGAGGCCCATGAAGGTGTCGCCCGGCTGCAGAAGCGCCAGGAACACGGCCTGGTTCATCTGGCTGCCGGAATTGGGCTGGACATTGGCAAAATCGACGCCGAACAGCTGCTTGGCACGCTCGATCGCCAGCTCCTCGGCGATATCGACGAACTGGCAGCCGCCGTAATAGCGCTTGCCCGGATAGCCCTCGGCATATTTGTTGGTCATGATCGAGCCCTGCGCTTCGAGCACGGCGCGGCTGACGATGTTTTCAGAGGCGATCAGTTCGATCTCGTGACGTTGACGACCCAGTTCCTTCTCAATCGCGCCGAAGATATCCGGATCGCTTTCAGCAAGCGGGCGAGAGAAGAATGCATCGGTATTCGACATGGTCAAAGGCTCCTCAACGGGTGATGGTGAGGGTCTTAACGCTCCGGCTTTGCAAGGGCAATACGAGACGCGACATTTGCAGATCAAAGAGCGATGCCGTGCAGCGATCCGCCATCAAAGGCACGCTTCCACCGCTGTTTTCCCTGCAGGCACCCTCTTCCAGGCGTGTGCCATTCAGGGACGATCGCCCCTATCGGGCACCGTACAAACGAAACGGGCGGCGCATCGCTCGTATGCACCGCCCGTTTCAAATTGATACTGAACCCGCATTTATTGCGGCAGGATGTCGTCCTCGATCGAGCCGGCCGGCTGTTCGACGCCGATATTGGCCTGCAGCGCCAGCTGCGCGTCGCCATCCTTGTGGTAGATGTCGTCGCGGAACTGGACGATATTGTCCTTGGACGACCATGCGGTGATGTAGACCCAGTGCACACCGATGTCGTCGGCAACCTTGATCGGTGTGCTGACGCGGGTCGCGATCACCTGCTCGATATGCTGGCGGTCCCAGCCGGGCGTGTTCTTCAGCACCCAGACCACGAGGTCGCGGACGTTCTGGACGCGCACGCAGCCGGACGATTCGAAACGCATCAGCTTGTTGAACAGGCCCTGTGTCGGCGTATCGTGCATGTAGACGGCATCGGGGCTCGGGAAATTGATCTTCACCGAAGACATCGCGTTGATCTTGCCGGGGTCCTGGCGGAAGGTCAGGTTTGGGGCCTTCGGCGCGAACCAGTCGATCGTCTCGGGCGCCACCTCGTTACCGCTGCCGTCGATCAGGCGGATGTTGTTGCGGGCCAGATAGGTCGGATCCTTCTGCATCAGCGGCATGATGTCCTTCTGGACGATCGAGCGCGGTGCCGTCCAGTAGGGATTGAGGATGATGTCGGAGACCTTGGATTCGACGAGCGGCGACGGGCGGCTTTCGCGGCCGACGATGGCCGTGTTGCGCAGCGCGACCGTATCGTTCTCGACCGCCTCGACATGGGCCGCCGGAATGTTGACGACGATGTAGCGCTGGCCAAGATCCGGCTTCAGCTCCTCGAAGCGCTGCAGGTTCTTGTTGAGCTGCATCAGGCGGGTATCGGCCGAGACGTTGAGCGCCTTCAGCGAGAACTCGCCGAGCACGCCGTCATCCGGCAGGCCATGACGGGCCTGGAAACGCTTGACCGCGCCATCGACATAGCTGTCGAAGGAATTCGACATGCCGGCCGAGCGCGGCAGGTCGCCGGAGACCATCAGACGCTGGCGCAGCACGGCGACGGCCGGATCGACCGAGCCGAGACGCAGCGCGTCACCGGTCGGATTGACCTGCGGCCAGCCGCCATTGGCAACGATCGCCTGATATTCGCCGATCGCCTGGAGAATATTGATCTTGTTGTTCGGGCTCAGCATCGGAACGTTGGAGATCACGTTCGCAGCGCCGCTGGACGCCTTGGCATCGAACTGGTCGTCCCAATTGCCGCGGCGCGGCGCGTTGATGAGTTCGTCCAGTGCCGAGGACTGCGCCATCGCCGTTCCGGCTACAGCAGACATTGCGGCAGTCGCAGCGCCACGCAGCAGAGTACGGCGCGACAGTGCGACAAGATCGGTTTTGTTCGACATGATTCCTATCAATTCCCCAGCAATCGGACGGAGTTGCCCATGTTCGTCCAGCTTAGAAGACGCCTTGATGCCAAAAGTTCCACAGGGAACCATGGGTTACGGGCCAAATAATGAGCGGCGAGGCAACCTTGCCGCTCCCATAGCAATATGGCCAATTCGTGTCGCGTAGCGGGCGCTCACGTAAGCGTTAGACGGCGTGAGCGGATAAGGCAACCACTGGGCGAATTTTACGCGAAGAACGAAAGGGCCATGCCGCACGACCGGTAGAACGGCAGGCGGGCGCTGCGGTGCAAATGCACCGAGCGCCGCCTTGCATGGCTCGCAGGACTGGAGATCCGGCAGTTGCCGTCCGGCAACCGAAAGCTCTGGTGGATCAGAGCGTTATCTCGCGTTCCTGTCAGAGGCGATAAGCGATGCTGTCGTTCCAGAAACGGTCCAGACGCTGCAGCAGCTTGTTCATTTCGGAGAATTCGTTCTCGCCGATGCCGCCGACCTTCTCGATCGAACCGATGTGGCGGTCGTAGAGCCGGGCAACCGTGGTGGCGATATCCTGGCCTTCCTGGGTCAGGCTGATACGCACCGAACGACGGTCGATTCGCGAACGCTGGTGGTTGATGTAGCCGAGGTCGACGAGCTTCTTGACGTTGTAGGACACGTTGGAGCCGAGATAGTAACCGCGCGAGCGCAGTTCGCCGGCCGTCAGTTCCGAATTGCCGATGTTGAAGAGCAGCAGAGCCTGCACGGCATTGACGTCGGAGCGACCTTCGCGGTCGAATTCATCCTTGACCACATCGAGTAGGCGGCGGTGCAGCCGCTCGACGAGGTGAAGGGATTCCAGATAGAGCGAACGGATCGCGTCGTCCTGGATTTCGGTTTCGGCCATCTTCGGCTTGGTGTTCGTGTTCATCGGTCTGCCTCACTGTTTGGTTTGGCGGTTGTTTTTCTGCCCGCCTTGTGAGTGACCCTATCGAATGCCTATAAAATTCTATTTAAAACCTAAGCTTAACAGCCCCTTACCGGAAGATGAGTGACAATCACGGTAAATCAAATCTTATACGGTTCGGCACGTTGCCTGCCCTGGAACCAGATCGCGGCGCGAAACGTGACATAGACGGCCGCCACCAGAATATGACTGATCACGACGATCCGGTGATCGCCAAAGGTCTGCGTCCAGACGACGAACATGGCGAGTTGCAGGCCGGCGGCAATGGTCCAGATCACCGGCCCCCAGGAACTGGCGAGCCACAGGCCGAGGGCGGCGACCGGAAAGATGACGGCGAGCGAGGTGGCCGCCGCACGCCATGGCAGGCTCAGCAGATCGAAGCGTCCGAACCCGCCGTCGGAATAGCCGACCAGCATGCCCCAGTAGGTCAGACCGAACCACAGGCAAGACAGCGCCACGATCCGCAAAAAGATGACATAGAGGATGTCGGTGAGGCTCGGTCGCAGCAGTTGCGAAGAATCATCGTCCATGGGCTCTCCATAGCCAAAATGCGGCCGGCAGGCCAGATCGCCGCAGCGGCAGCTTGCCGCTTTGGCAGGTCTCGTCATTGGTGCTAAGACCGGAAACCGATGATAGGGAGCGGTAAGGCGTTCCACAAGACTGCGGAAGGACCAGAGGCATGGACGACAAGACCCACGGCGTCGACGAGGTGACAGGCCACCGGCGGATGCGGCGCAACCGCAAGACAGACTGGGTCCGGCGCCTGACACTGGAAAATCGCGTGACGGTCGACGACCTGATCTGGCCGATCTTCATCGTTCCCGGCGAAAACATCGTCGAGCCGATCGCCGCCATGCCCGGCGTCAACCGGATGAGCATCGACAAGGCGGTCGAGGCTGCCAGGGAAGCGGCCGACCTCGGCGTCCCGGCGCTGGCGACCTTTCCCAATATCGAAATGGCGCTGCGCGACGAGACCGGCTCGGAAATCCTCAACGCCAATAATCTGATCAATCGCGCCACCGCGGCCATCAAGAAGGCGATCCCGAATATCGGCGTCATCACCGACGTCGCGCTCGACCCCTTCACCAGCCACGGCCATGATGGCATTCTGCGCGAGGGCGAGATCGTCAATGACGAGACGGTCGACCAGATCGTCCGCGCCGCTATCGCCCAGGCCGATTCCGGCGCCGACATCATCGCACCCTCCGACATGATGGATGGCCGTATCGGCGTGATCCGCCGCGGGCTCGACGCTGCCGGCCACCAGTCGGTCGGCATCATGGCCTATGCGACGAAGTTCTCCTCCTGCTTTTATGGGCCCTATCGCGAGGCGATCTCGACCGGCGGCCTGTTGAAGGGGGACAAGAAGACCTATTACGTTGATCCGGCCAATGGCACCGAGGCACTGCGCGACGCGGCACTCGACGTCGAGGAAGGCGCCGACAGCCTGATGGTCAAGCCCGGCCTGCCCTATCTCGACATCTGTTGGCGCTTGAAGGAAGCCTTCAGCCTGCCGGTCTTTGCCTATCAGGTCTCGGGCGAGTATTCGCAGATCAAGGCAGCGGCCGCACAGGGCCTGCTCGACGAGGAACGGGCGATGATGGAGACCCTGCTCTGTTTCAAGCGCGCCGGCTGCGATGGCATCCTCACCTATTTCGCCCCGCAGGTCGCGCGGCTGCTGGCAAAGTAAACCGCTAAAGGCTTTCGCCTCCGTCCTCACGGGTGGCGACATGACGGTCATGCCCGGCCCGCTCAGCGACCGTTAAGGCGCGCTCGCGCCTCGATTGAATTCGTCCTGTGTCGCCCCCATATCAGGGCGCGACACAGGAAGGATGACGAAACATGGTACTCGATCGCGACTACGTCTATGCAGCACCGGATGACTGGCGCGCCTATCGCGGCGTCCTGTCGCGGCGCATGTTCGCTTTCATCATCGACTATCTGATCATCGCCATCCTCTGGGTGCCGGCGGCAATCCTGGTCTTCTTCCTCGGCATCCTGACGCTGGGTCTCGGCTTCCTGCTCTATCCGGTGCTGTTCTTCATCGTCGCCGGCCTCTATTTCGGCGTGTCGCTGGCAGGGCCTTCGCAGGCCACGCCCGGCATGAAGACGATGGGCATTGCCATGGTCCGCGTCGACGGCCGCAAGATCGACTTCCTGACGGCGATCGTGCATCTCGCCCTGTTTTGGATCCTGAACTCGCTCCTGACACCGCTGATCCTGCTGGCCGGCCTGTTCATCGAACGGTCGCGACTGGTCCATGACCTGCTCGTCGGCACCGCCATGGCCCGCAGCTACTGACCCGTTCAGATCAGCCGTCGGTGGGTTCGATGGCACCCGTCGACGGCGCAGCCCGGCATCCCCCAGAACAGCGCGGTGATACCCCCGCGTCTTTCTTGCGAAAAATCCGCTGACGGCTTGCATCTCGACGACGAATATTGGGTTTCGTCGCTTTTCGGCTGAAGTTTGATCGGACGAAACCGTGACCATGGTTGACGTTTTTCCAAGTTTGGCCAACTTATGCTAAAACACCGGCGACGTATGACGCAGTGGAGCCCGATGAATACCCAGACCTCGCTTTCACCGCAGTTCTATCTGACCGCGCCCGCACCATGTCCCTATCTGGCCGGGGAAATGGAACGGAAGGTGTTTACCCATCTCATTGGCCCGCGCGCCGGCGAGATGAATGATCTGCTGACCCAGGGTGGGTTTCGCCGGTCGCAGAATATCGCCTACCGGCCGGCCTGCGAGCGTTGCCGGGCCTGCGTATCGGTGCGCATCCTTGCCAATGCGTTCAAGCCGACCAAGTCGATGCGGCGCGTGATGACCAGCAATCGCGATCTCGTGTCGACCGTCTTTCCGGCGCAGCCGTCCACCGAGCAATTCTCGCTGTTTCGCCGCTATCTCGATTTTCGCCACCAGACCGGCGGCATGTCGGACATGTCGGCGCTCGACTATGTGATCATGGTGGAGGATACGCATGTTCAGACCCGGATCATCGAATATCGGCTGCCGCCCAGCGACGAAGCGCCCGATGAAAAGGGCGAGCTGGTGGCCGTTGCCCTCACCGACCTGATGGGCGACGGATTGTCGATGGTCTATTCCTTCTTCAATCCGGAATTCGACAAGCGTTCGCTCGGCACCTTCATGGTGCTCGACCATATCGAGCGCACCCGCAATCTCGGCCTGCCGCATGTCTATCTCGGCTACTGGGTCAAGGGCTCGCGCAAGATGGGCTACAAGGTGCGCTACCAGCCGCAGGAACACCTGACCGCGCACGGCTGGGAAGTCTACGCGCCGGAAGAGATCAGCGAATAACCAGGCGAAAAAGAAAACGGGCGGAGACGGCATTCACCCTCCCCGCCCGCCGTTTGCCGATCTGCACCGGCAAACGCGCCGTCCCCCGACCGCGTCCCGTGGGTTTCCTGACCCTTCCGGATCAGGAAAGCTTGCGAATGATCCCGTAGACGATATTGCGATTGGCACCGAAGCGCAGCGTGCACTCGACGTCAAGCCCCTCGGTTGCGGCCCGCATGATCCGCCACATGTCTTCTTCCGAGCGCAGCAGCAGCGCCCAGTTCATGAAGGTTTCCATGTAGCCGTCGTCGAAGATTTCGTCGGCGAAATTGGCGAACAGGAAGGTGCCGTTCGGCTTCAGCATCTGCAGGCAGCGCTGCGACAGCTTGATCGCGACCTCGTCGGCCAGATAGTCGTAGAGGCCGGCGGCATAGACGAAATCGAACTTGCCGAGCGTCTGCGCGCGCATCAGAACGGTGCGCACCGATCCGTCGACCGCCTCGACAGCCGTGCCGGCAAAGTCCTTGGCGACCGAACCGACACTCATCGGATCCTGGTCGAGCGCCACCCAGCGCTTGATCGTCTTCTGCTTCAGTGCCTGCGACATCTGCCCTTCGCGCAGGTGGCCAGCCGCGATCGTCAGGATCTCGGCCTCGCCGCCACGCGACGACGCGACGTCGTCGACATATTGCGCCAGCAGGTCGCGACGTTCGCGGACCGCCACGCAGGCCGGAGCCTTGCTGGTGAACTCGTTATAGATGGTCTTGCCGAGCGGGCTTGCCGCGTCGAGCATCGGCTGGACGCTCGGATGGCCATAGATGAAGTCGAGCAGGCCAGCGTCCCCCGAATAGCCGCGCGGCTTTTCAAACGACCAGCGGGTGAAGGGGTCCTGATGGAAGTAACGGGCCACCGGATGGTTCTGCGCGATCGGGATCAGCTGCTCCCAGACCTTGGGCGAGAAGCGCTTGCGAAGACCGTGCAAACCGGTCAGCAGGCGGGCCATGACCTGGCCGGCCGGGACGTCCTGAAGGAACTGCTGCTGCGCAACCCGAAGATGCAGTGCCAGCTCCGTCTGCGCCGCGTCGAGTTCGCCGTCCTTGATGGGAGAAGCAGAAGAATAAACCTGGGAAGCAATGGAATCGGGCGTAATGAGGCTCTCGCCGTCGAATGCAATATCTACTTCACGCATTGTGCAATCCCTTACCGAAAACACTGATATTAATACTCCGTAAACTATAAAGTGAATTCCGTGCGGTTGCACCCCCAATTTAGGCAGTCGTTAAAACATAGTTAACGTGTCTGAGGGTTAGGTGAGTCGGAGTGCCTGCGTGAATCCCACGAGAATAGGAGCACAACATGGACCGGAGCGGTGATCATCGAGAAAGCTCGAAATCCGGGCAGTTGCATCCTGCGCGCGAAAACGGTCCCGAGGCCGCGCTCGAGCTGACCGTCACGCGCGACGCACCCCAGCCCTCCACCGGCGCCGAAGTCCATTCCCCCGCCGCCTTGAAGGCTCTCTACAAGACCGAGCGCGGCATACCCCAATTGCGCGAAACCCGGCACGGCCTGTGGCTCGCCGCGATCGTCTATCTGCTGTTCGGCATTTCGGACGCCATCCTCATTCCCGACGTTTCGGGGCGCACCATAGCGGCACGCTTTGTGGTCGCCATCCTGTCGATGGGGCTGATGGAACTGCTGGTCGCGGCGCGCGTGCCCAGCCGCTGGTCGGATATCGCCTGTGCCGGCATCGTGATTGCCGCCTATGTCGGCTGGCTCATCCCGGCGCTCGGCACCGAGGCGCACGATAACTTCCGCTTCTACATGCTGTTCGGCACCATCTTTATGATGAGTGCCAATCTGTTCTTCAACCTGTTCTTCCGTCTGTCGGTGATCACCTCGGCCACCATCATGGTGATCTTCCTCGTCAGCCTGGCCTTCACACCGCCATTGACACAGCAACAGAGCGCGGTTGTCATCCTGTTCTACATCTCGTGCTTCGTCTTCACCTCCTACGTGAACTGGAAGCTCAACAAGGAGCGCTATCAGGTCTTCCTGAATGCGCATGAAGCCGAACGGCAGCATGACGAGGCGACCAATCGCGGGCGGCAGCTCTACCGGATGTCGACCACCGACTACCTGACCGGCGTCGACAATCGCCGTGCGATCGACAAGCGCCTGCAGGAGTGCTGGGACGCATGGGTGGCGCGCGAAACGGCGTTTGCCGTGATCCTGTTCGATATCGACCTGTTCAAGCGCTACAATGATTGCTACGGCCACCAGGCGGGCGATGCCTGCCTGACCAAGGTGGCGCGCGCCATCAACACCGAACTGCAAAAGCATGGCGTCTCCTTCGGCCGCTATGGCGGCGAGGAATTCATCGCCATCGTCCAGCTGCCCGGCAAGGCAGAGGTGCTGGCCATTGCCGAGACGATCCGCCGGACGGTCGAGGACCTGCAACTGCGCCACGAACAGCGCAAGGACGGAACCAATGTGGTCACCGTCAGCGTCGGCATGGCGCTCAGCCGGCAATCGACCAATCCGGGCCTCGACAAGATCATTCATGAAGCCGATCTCGCGCTCTATTCCGCCAAGCGCGAGGGGCGCAATTGCGTCCACTTCTTCGACCCGCGCGACCCGCAGTCGGCAGACGAGACGGATGCCATCGCCGCCACCCTGCGCGCGGCGCTGGAAAACGATCTGGTCACCATGGCCTACCAGCCGATCATCAGCCTCTCCAACGGCAAGATCGAGGCTTATGAGGCCCTGATGCGGATGAAGATGTTCGACGGCACGCCGATCTCGCCGTCGCGTTTCATTCCGATCGCCGAGGATACCGGCATGATCCTGCCGCTCGGTCTGTGGGCGATCCGGCGTGCCTGCCTGGACCTGCTGCTCAGCGACCGCACGCCGCTGGTCTCCGTCAACATTTCCCGCGTCCAGCTGAAAAGCCCGAATTTCGTCCGCAACGTCGCCGATCTGCTGCGCGAGACGGGTGTCGAGGGCCGCCAGTTGGCCTTCGAGATCACCGAGGGTCTGGATCTGGACGGCCAGGTCGATGCGCTACGCTGCCTGCGCGAACTCTCGGATCTCGGCATCCGGATCTGGCTCGACGATTTCGGCACCGGATTTGCCGGCCTGTCATGGCTGCGGATGTTCCCCTTCGACACGGTCAAGATCGACCGGTCCTTCCTGCACGACGCCTCCACCGATGCCGGTCGCGAAATGCTGCAGGACATCATCGAACTGGTACGCCGCCGTGGCGCGCGCATCCTGGTCGAAGGCGCCGAAGATGCCGCCCAGCTGGAACTCGCCCGCAGTCTCGGCGTCCAGCAGATCCAGGGCTATCACACAGGTCGCCCGGCGCCCGCAGCCCAGGCTCCGGTGATGTCCGGCGTGGCGCCCGACATCGTCAAGGATACGCCCAAGCCGCGTCTGCTGCAGGTGCACCCACCCCGCTGAAGGCGTGCCTGTTGAAAAGGGGAAGTGCGCCGCAATCATGGCGCGTCAGGGGACGGGCGCAATGCCCTGCCCCTCGCCGTCTGACGCAAGGCCCTTTACCGTCGATCAGCCGGAGAAACGACCGCTGCGGGGGAAGCCCTTCGGCACCAGTCGTCCGGCCGTGGCGCGATCGCCGAGCCATTCGACCAGCTCGTCGCGCTGCTTGGTGAAGGTGCGTCCGGCACTGTCGGCCCAGGTCAGCCCCTCATCCATGCCGAAGCATTTCAGATCGGAAATTCCGCCGTCCTTGTAGCGCTGCAGGCGAACGCCCTTGCCGCGCGTCATCTCCGGCACCTGGACCAGCGGGAAGACCAGCATCTTGCGGTTCTGGCCGACCACGGCGATATGGTCGCCGGTGACCGGCACCACGAGCTTGGTCTCGTCGGGCATGCCGACATTCATCACCTGCTTGCCCTTGCGGGTGTTGGCGACGATCTCGCTTTCCGCGACGACGAAACCATTGCCGGCGGTGGACGCCATCAGCAGCTTGCGCTGAGGGTCGTGGACGAAGGCCGTCAGCACGTCCTGCTCGTTTTCCATGTCGACCATGATGCGGATCGGCTCGCCGTGACCGCGACCGCCCGGCAGCTTGTCGGCGCCGAGCGTGTAGACCTTGCCGCCCGTGGTGACGAGAATGATCTTGTCGGTCGTCTGGGCCGGGAATGCGACCTTCAGCGCATCGCCTTCCTTGAAGGTCAGCCCCGACACATCCGACAGATGCCCCTTCAGCGCGCGGATCCAGCCCTTGTCGGAAATGACGACGGTGACCGGCTCCTTCTCGATCATCGCCTGGTGGATGGCTTCCAGATCGGCGTCCGGTGCATTGGCAAAGGTCGAGCGGCGGCGGCCGAGTTCGGTCGCCTTGGCAAACTTCTTCTTCACCTCGCCGATTTCCCAGGCGATGGTCTTCCACTGCTTGTCGTCGGAGGCGAGCAGGCTTTCGATCTCGGCCTTTTCGGCAGACAGCGTCTCGTGTTCCTTGCGGATCTCGAACTCTTCCAGCTTGCGCAAATTGCGCAGCCGCATGTTAAGGATCGATTCGGCCTGCAGGTCGGTGATCGAGAAAGTGGCGATCAGCACGTCCTTCGGCTCGTCCTCCTCGCGGATGATGCGGATCACCTCGTCGAGATTGAGATAGGCAACGAGCAGGCCGCCCAGGATTTCGAGCCGCCGGTCGATTGCCGCAAGCCGGAAGCTCGAGCGGCGGATCAGCACGTCCTTGCGGTGCGCCAGCCATTCGCTGAGCACGTCCGGAAGGCTCATCACCTTCGGCACCTTGCCCTGGCTCAGCACGTTCATGTTGAGCGAGATGCGGCTCTCGAGCTCGGTCAGCTTGAACAGCGATTCCATCAGCAGGGTCGCATCGACCGTACGGGTCTTCGGCACCAGCACGACGCGCACGTCTTCGGCCGATTCGTCGCGCACGTCTTCGAGCAGCGGCAGACGGCGGGCGATCAGCAGTTCGGCGATCTTCTCGATCAGCCGCGATTTCTGTACCTGGAACGGAATTTCCGTGACGACGATCTGGTAGCCGCCGCGGCCGAGGTCTTCGATCTCCCAGCGCGCGCGTACGCGGAAGCCGCCGCGACCGGTGCGATAGGTCTCGATCATGCTTTCGCGGCTCTCGATGATCACCCCGCCGGTCGGCAGGTCCGGTCCCTCGATGCCACCCTTTTGCGGATGGGCCGGATCGGCGATCAGGTCCTCGACGGTGGCGTCCGGATGCTTGATCAGGTAGAGCGCGGCGTCGCAGATCTCGTGCGCATTGTGCGGCGGGATCGAGGTCGCCATGCCGACGGCAATGCCGGAGGAGCCGTTGGCCAGCAGATTCGGGAAGGCGCCGGGCATGACCACCGGCTCTTCGTCTTCCTCGTTATAGGTCGGGCGAAAATCCACCGCGTCCTGGTCGATGCCCTCGAGCAGCAGCGCTGCGACATCGGTCGTGCGCGCCTCGGTATAACGATAGGCCGCCGCCGAATCGCCGTCGATATTGCCGAAATTGCCCTGGCCGTCGACAACCGGATAACGCTGCGAGAAATCCTGTGCGAGACGCACCAGTGCGTCGTAGACCGACTGGTCGCCATGCGGGTGGAACTTACCGATCACGTCACCGACGATACGAGCGCATTTCTTGAAGGCCGAGTTGGGTCGGATACCCATCTCGCTCATCGCATGGATGATGCGCCGATGCACCGGCTTCAGCCCGTCGCGGACATCCGGCAGCGCGCGGTGCATGATGGTCGACAGCGCATAGGCGAGGTAACGCTCTTCGAGCGCCGCGCGCAGATCGATCGCTTCGATGTGGTCGCCGCCGTCGTCGCCGGGCGGTGTCAGGTTTTTTCCCATGGGTCCTGCCTAGCGGAGATGAAGCCAAACGGCAAGAAAACCGCACCATCCCCCTGTGGATTAAGGTTTCCAGCCAAACCCTTGCCGCCATAAGGCCATTTTCTGCTGCCGATTGAAGTGGAACTCGGCCCGCATCGCAGGTAATGCTGCCATACCAAACGCCAACCAGGGACGCCGGGAACGGAAGACAGAGAGAGACCATGCCTAGCCACCTCACCACCGCCATTCTCGCAAGCACCGCTTTGCTCGCCTTGACCGCCCCGGCTTTCGCCCTCGACGGCCAGGATCTGCTCGCCAAGATCAATGCCGCCTATGCCTCGGGCAGCGGCGACCTGCAGGCCGACAACGTGACCGTCGAGGGCAATGACGTCGTGCTCAACGGCGCGCGCTTCGTTGCCACCCAATCCGCCGACAAGGCAATCGATCTGGGCGACCTGCGGTTTTCCGATGTCGAGGAAGGCCCAGGCGGCAGCTATGACATCGGCCGCGTCGATTTTTCAAACGTCGCGCTGACCGAAGGCAACACGAGCCTGGCGATCAAGACCTTCTATCTCTCCGGCATCCACGTGCCGGCAAGCCAGGACGGCTCCGACCTGAACTCGCTGCTCTACTACCGGGAAGCCCATCTCGGTTCCCTGACGGTCAACAATGACGGCAAGCAGATCGCCTCGATCGAAAGCGGCGACGCGAAGGTCGACGTGTCTTCCGATAACAAGACACTCTCGTTCACCGTCGCCGTCGACGGGATCGCCGCCACGCTGGATGCCGTGAAGGACGCCAAGTGGACGGACATGGTCGACAGTCTCGGCATCCGTCAACTCGATGGCCGCATGACCATGGCGGGCAGCTGGAATGCAGAGACCGGCGCCCTCGACATCACCGACGACACGCTCGATTTCGACAAGGTCGGACGCCTGCAGATCAAGCTCGGCCTCTCCGGCTATACAATGGACCTCGTCCACCAGATCCAGCAGAATGCCGAAATGATGCGAACGGCGCCCGAGGGCGAGGAGAGCAAGAAGGCCGCGGCAATGGCGATGCTCGGCCTGATGCAGCGGCTGAATTTCGTCGGCGCCGAAATCCGCTTCGACGACCACGGCATCACCAAACGCGCGCTCGACTATACCGGCAAGCAGCAGGGTGCCGACGGCGAACAGATGGCATCCACCATCAAGATGATGGCGCCGGTGCTGTTGATGGGCTACGGCCTCAACGACATCGCCGACAGCGTTTCGGCGGCGCTCAACACCTATCTCGATGACCCCAAGAGCTTCACGATCCGCGCCGCACCGCCGCAGCCGGTCCCCTTCCCCACCATCACCGCGGCCGGCATGAGCGCGCCGCAGACCCTGACCAAGGTGCTTTCGGTGACCGTCAACGCCAATGACGGCCCGTGAAGCCTGACGCAGATAACGGGGGCGACAGGCGCGACGACGCCGCGCAAACCGCCCCCGTGACAGGCATCCGGTTGACGGACGTTGCGACATCGCTAAACCTCGCTCCAAGGCGTTTGAAAATGGATAGGCGATGCTCTCCTGGTTAACCAGACCTGTGGCGATCAAGGAAAAGCTGGCTGGGCGGAATTTCATTCCCGCCCATGCCGACTTCTACAGCGGAAAGAACGGTCGGCCGATCGAGTTGATGCTGCAGGCCCGCACCGACTTTCTCTCGATCTGGCGCAAGCGCGATTATACCGAGCGGGTGCACGAGATCCGGGTGCTCGGCCGGCAGATCGTCATCGTCAATTCGCCCGAACATGTGCGCTATGTCGTGGCCAAGCGGCACGAGAATTTCGAGCGCAAAAGCCCGCAAATGCGTCGGGCGCTCGAATATCTGCTGGGCGACGGGCTGTTCATCTCCGACGGCGAGACCTGGAAGCAGCGTCGCTCGCTGGTCAACGACATCGTCCACAAGAACCGCGTTCCGGCCTTCGGCCCGGTGATGGAGCGCACGACGCAGGAGCTCGTCGAGCGCTGGTCGTCGCTCGGCGATGGCGCCGAGGTCAACGTGCTGGCCGAGATGGCGGGCCTGACGGCCGAGATCATCTCGCGCTCGGTGTTCGGCAACACTCTCGGGCGTGACAGCGCCGATGCCGTGACCGACAGCTTCACCAGCTACCAGTCGCTGATCGATTCGATCAATATCGGCTATTTCCTCGGCTTCAACGAGGGACTGCCGGTCTGGCGCACACCGTCGCTCAGGCGCTCGGTCAAGCGCATCCACGGAATTATCGACGGGGTCGTCGAGGATCATCTGGCAGGCCGCGGCGATCACGACAGCATGATTCAGTTGCTGCTGCGCCGCCAGCAGAAGAACCCGGAGCTCAAGCTCGATCTGGTCGCATTGCGCAATGAGGCCGCAACGATCTTCATGGCCGGGCACGAGACGACGGCCGCGACGCTGACATGGGCCTGGTATCTGCTGTCGAAGGCGCATTGGGTGGAAAAGGCGGTGCATGCCGAGATCGCCAAGGTCTGCGGAAAGCGCACGCCGACGATCGACGACGTGCCGCAGCTCGAATGGTGCCGCGCGGTAATCGAGGAGACGCTCAGGCTCTATCCGCCGGTGCCGATCCTCGCCCGCCAGGCAAAGGAAGCCGACGTCGTCGGCGACATCAAGGTGGAGCCTGCCGCCCTCGTGCTGATCGTCCCGTGGCTGTTGCACCGCACCGGCAGCCTGTTTGAAAAGCCGCATCATTTCCGCCCAGAGCGGTTCCTGAAGGGGCGCCCGGCGCCCTATAGCTACATTCCCTTCGCCGCCGGCCCCCGGGTCTGCCCTGGTCTGCAGTTCGGATTGACCGAGGCGATCCTGTGCCTGGCGATCCTCGCGCAGAAATTCAAGGTGCGGGTGCCGGAAGACCATGCTGTCGAGCCGCAGTGCCGCCTGACCCTGCGACCAAAAGGCGGCCTGCCGGTGACCCTTCATCCGCGCGGACGCAAGGAAGCCTGATGCCGAAAGCACCGCATCCGATCGAACGCAAGCCCGCAGCCGACGCAATCGCCAAGCGCAAGGCCTGGCGCTACGAGGCACAGGACAAGCCGGGCCTCGCCGACTTGACTGCCGGCGGCGAACGGCGCCGGCGCTTTTTGCGCTACTGGATCCAGGACAATTTCTGGAACGGCATGCATCTTGCCGGCCACTATTCGATGAAGCTGCTGCCGATGGATGCGGCCACCGCCTTCGGTGCGCGTCTCGGGCTCTTTGCCATTCCGCGCTTCCACACATCAGCCGAAAAACGCGCGCGTGCGACCATTGCCAAACTCAGGCCGGATCTCGACGCCGCGGCCCAGGACGCGCTGTTCAAGGAGAACTGCCGCACGCAGGGGCGGCTGATGATCGAATTCTCGCATATCAACCGCCTCGTCCACCATCCCGAACGCATCGAGATCCGCGACCTGCACCATATCGGCGACAGCGCCGCCGCCGGTCCTGTGATCATCGTCGGCATGCATCTCGGCAATTGGGAAATCGGGCCGACCGTGCTCACCCATATCGGCCTTCGTCCCTATGCCAATTACACGCCGCCACCCGGCCGGGCCAAGGCCTGGATCTCGGAGCGCGTGCGGCGCAAAGGCGGCCTCAACTTCCTGCCGCCCGGCCTGCAGGGCATCCGCCCCGCGGTGAACCTGCTGAAACAGGGCGGTGTCATCTCGATGTTCTGCGACGAGGGTGTCAACGGCAAGATCCGAGGCCCGCTGTTCGGCCGCAAGCCGCATCTGGAGGGCAATCTGGCGCTGGCCGTACGCCTTGCCCGGATGACCGGGGCCACGATCTGTCCGTGGTACAATCTGCGCCAGGACGGCTTCCGCTTCGTCGCCCAGATGCTGCCGCCAATCACCCTGCCGCCGGAAGACAAACCCGGCGCGCGGCTGATGGAGGACATCCTGCTGCTGAACGGGGTGATCGAACCGGTGGTGCGGGCACATCTCGACCAGTGGTTCTTTCTGGACAATGCCTTGCCGGGGAAGTGACGGACGTCGGAGTTCCGGGCTACCCCCCCTCTGCCCTGCCGGACATCTCCCCCTCAAGGGGGAGATCGACTCGCGGTCATGTCCCAATCCCTCGGTGGCCTTTCTTAAGCTGCAGCCGATCGAGACTATGGGGATCGGGCAGGCGCACCAGCTGATCTCCCCCCTTGAGGGGGAGATGGCCGGCAGGCCAGAGGGGGGTGCATCCGCAACGCCACGTGCCAAAGCAAAAAGCCCCGGCACGAAACCAGGGCTTTCCGTATTTCAATCAGACGACCGTGACGCTCGCCTCAGTCTTTCTTCTGCTGCGGCATGACCCGCAGGCCGAGTTCGCGCAGCTGGGTCGGCTGGGCTTCCGACGGCGCGTTCATCAACAGGTCCTGTGCCTGCTGGTTCATCGGGAACAGCGTGATCTCGCGCAGGTTCTTGGCGCCGATCAGCAGCATGACCACACGGTCGATGCCGAAGGCGCAGCCGCCATGCGGCGGAGCGCCGTACTGGAACGCACGGTACATGCCGCCGAAGCGGTCCTCGACGTCTGCCTTGGACAGGCCGACCATCTCGAAGGCCTTGACCATCAGGTCCGGCGACTGGTTACGAATGGAACCCGAGGCGATTTCGAAACCGTTGCAGACCGCGTCATACTGGAAGGCCTTGATCGACAGCGGATCCTGACTCTCCAGCGCGTCCAGACCACCCTGCGGCATGGAGAACGGGTTGTGGGCAAAATCGATCTTCTTGTTGTCCTCGTCATATTCGAAGAACGGGAAATCGACGATCCAGCACAGCTCGAAGCGGTCCTTGTCGGTGAGGTTCAGTTCCTCGCCGACGCGCGCACGCGCCTCGCCCGCGAACTTGTAGAAGTTCGACGGTTCACCGGCCACGAAGAAGCAGGCGTCGCCGGCTTCCAGGCCGAGTTGGGCGGCAATCGCGGCCGTGCGCTCTTCGCCGATGTTCTTGGCAAGCGGACCGGAGCCTGCAACCACGCCGCCCTCTTCCTTCCAGAAGATGTAGCCGAGACCCGGCTGGCCCTGCTGCTGGGCCCAGGCGTTCATCCGGTCGCAGAACGCGCGCGAACCACCGGTCTTGGCCGGGATCGCCCAGATCTCGACCTTCGGGTTCTTCTCGATCATGCCGGCGAAAACCTTGAAGCCGGAGCCGGCGAAATGCTCGGTGACGGCTTCCATGACGATCGGGTTTCTAAGGTCCGGCTTGTCGGAACCATATTTGCGGATCGCCTCGTCATAGGGGATGCGCGGCCATTGTTTGGTGACCGGCTTGCCGTCGGCGAACTGCTCGAATACGGCCGTCATCATCGGCTCCATCGTCTCCCAGACATCTTCCTGGGTGACGAAGCTCATCTCGACGTCGAGCTGGTAGAATTCGCCCGGCAGGCGGTCGGCGCGCGGGTCTTCGTCGCGGAAGCAGGGCGCGATCTGGAAATAGCGGTCGAAGCCCGCCACCATCAACAGCTGCTTGTACTGCTGCGGCGCCTGCGGCAGGGCGAAGAACTGGCCCTGGTGGATACGCGAGGGCACGAGAAAGTCGCGCGCGCCTTCCGGCGACGAGGCCGTCAGGATCGGCGTGGTGTATTCGGCAAAGCCGATTTCGCCCATGCGGCGGCGCATGTCGGAGATGATCTGCGTGCGCTTGACGATGTTCTTGTGCAGCGTCTCGCGGCGCAGGTCGAGGAAGCGGTATTTCAGCCGCACGTCTTCCGGATAGTCCGGCTCGCCGAAGACCGGCAGCGGCAATTCCTTGGCGGACGACAGGACCTCGATCTCGTTGGCATAGAGCTCGATTTCGCCGGTCGGCATGTTCTTGTTGACGGTGTCGTCGGTGCGCGCCTTGACGGTGCCGTCGATGCGGATCACCCATTCGCCGCGGACCTGTTCGGCCAGCTTGAAGGCCGGGCTGTCGGGATCGGCCACGACCTGGGTCATGCCGTAATGGTCGCGAAGGTCGATGAACAGCACGCCGCCATGGTCGCGAACGCGGTGGACCCAGCCGGACAGGCGGACGGTCGAGCCGACATCGGACTTGCGAAGGGCGGCGCAGGTGTGGCTGCGGTAACGGTGCATGGTTTGATCCTGCATATTCTTGGATGATGATCCGGCAAAGGCACGGATTCTGGCGTATTTAAAATCGCGCGGACAAGCGCATGGCGCGCCCGATTTGTCAAGGCTGAAGCCCGGGAAAGCCATGGCGCTCCGGCGCCGCGCACACGGCCTGCCCCGATCAGAGCATGCCCTTCATCGCCCGCTCCTCCTGCCAGATGCGGACGGCCAGGACCAGCAGGTAAACGGGCAAACCTGCCGCCAGTGTCCACCATGCATGGAAGATCAGCGCGATGCCGATCAGTTCCGGCACGATGTTGAGCACATAATTGGGATGGCGCACGGTGCGAAACAGCGCATGCCGGCTGATCGGATGGTCCTTGGCAATCATGATCTTCACCGTCCAGACCGGGCCTAGCAGCCTGACGATCCAGACCAGCATGACAAGAGCGCCGAGAAGAATGACGAGCCCAAGGGCGGAGATCGCGTCGAAGCGGGTTTCGCGCACCAACCCCTCGCCGAAGGCCGCCAGATAATAGGCGATATGGGCGATCGCCAGCAGCCGGGTCACCAGCGCGCCATGTTCGACCGCCCCCTGCGCCCGCAATTTCTTCTCGTGGCGCTTCGAAACGGCGACGCTTGCAAGCCGGGCTATCACGGCGGCAACGAAGAGGACCGAAAGAATGGTGTTCATGAAATCCGGTGTCCGTTTAACGTGCAAAACAATGACGTCAGCCCTTAGCCAGCATTTTAGACCAAGACAATCGCGGCCGCCTTCGTTTATGACTGACGCCGCCCGTTCGCGCTCAGGCGGACCGGCCCTGCGATGAAAAGTCCTTTCATGTCAACGCTGCGCCCCCTCCTGCCCCTTCTCGTCACCGCCGGAATCCTGATCGGCGGCAACGGATTGCAGGGGACCTTCGTGTCGCTGCGCGGGCTGCAGGAGGGCTTTTCGCCTTCGGTCATCGGCATTATCGGCGCCGGCTACAATATCGGCTTTGCCATCGGCTGCATCTATGTCACCCGGATCATCCGCTCGATCGGCCATATCCGCACCTTCTGCGCGCTGGCGGCAATCGCCTCGGTCGCCTCCCTCACCATGCTGCTGTTCCTGACGCCGACCGCCTGGTTTGCGATGCGGCTGATACAAGGCCTCTGTTTTGCCGGCCTGTTCGCCACGGTGGAAAGCTGGCTGAATGCCCGGGTCACCAACAACAACCGGGCCCGGACGCTGTCGATCTACCGCTTCGTCGATCTCGGCGCCGTCACGCTCGCCCAGTTCGCCATTCCGGCGATCGGCATCTCCGGCGAGACGCTGTTCGTCGTCATCGCCATGGCGCTCAGCTTTTCGCTGGTGCCGATCTCGCTCACCGACCGGTCGAGCCCCGCCCCGCCCGAGCATGTGCGCTTCGACGTGCGCGTGCTCTGGCGCGTCTCGCCGCTCGCCACCATCGGCTGCGTCGTCGTCGGCCTGTCGAATTCGAGCTTCCGCTCGCTCGGACCGATCTATGCCGACGGCATCGGCATGTCGGTGGCCTCGATCGCCACCTTCATGAGCGTCGGCATCTTTGCCGGTGTCGTGCTGCAATATCCGCTCGGCTATTATTCCGACCGGCTGGACCGCCGCATCATCATCCTGGCGGCGACCTTCGGCTCGCTGCTGGCGAGCCTGTTCATCGCCTTTGTCGCCGGCGAAAGCGAGATCGCCAACTATATCGGCATCTTCCTGTTCGGCGCCTTCGCCATGCCGCTCTATTCGCTGTGTTCGGCCCATGCCAACGACCATGCGGCCCCCGGGCAACATGCGCTGGTGTCCGCCGGCACGCTGTTTTTCTGGTCGATCGGTGCCGTTATCGGACCGCTCTTCGCCTCGTTCATGATCGACCTGTTCGGCCCGCATGCCCTGTTCCTCTACATGAACGTCGTCATGGCCGTCTTCATGCTTTACACGCTGCAGCGCATGACGGTGCGCGAGGGCGTGCCGACCGAGGAGCGGCGCATGGGCTTCCGCTCGCTGCTCAGGACCTCGACCTTCTTTGCCAAGCTCGCGGCTCCCGCCAAGCGCGGCAAGCCGACGCAAGCGCAAGCCGGCGCGCCGGGGATTGATGACAAGGGCGGTCAGCTTTAAAAGGCCCTGCAGCAAGCCCCTTTCAATACCGGACGACAGTCATGCCGCTTCTGACCCGCCGACGCCTTCTTGCCGGAGCCTCCGTTGCCGGCGCCTATGGTGCCGGCATCGGCCTTGCCGGACGTTTTCGCACCGCCTTTGCGGCGCCCGAGCCACTCGGCATCGAGGCCGCGGCCACCAAGGCCGGCATCATCGACGGCAAGCCGACTCGGGAGATGATGACCTTCCGTGCCGCCGGCATCGGCGACGGCACGATACCGCCGGTGCTGCGGCTGAAGCGCGGCCAGCCCTTTGCCGCTCGCCTCACCAACCGGCTCGAAGAGCCGACCACCATCCACTGGCACGGGCTGCGCATTCCCAATGCCATGGACGGGGTGCCGTTTCTCACCCAGCCCTATGTCTATACCGGCGACAACTTCGACTACGCCTTCACCCCGCCGGATGCCGGCACCTTCTGGTACCATCCGCATTGCAACACCCTGACCCAGATGGGGCGCGGCATGGCCGGCATGCTGATCGTCGAGGATGACAAGGACCCTGTCTTCGACGCCGAGATCGATCTCAATCTGCGCGACTTCCGGCTGGGCGGCAACGGCCAGTTCATCGCCCAGTTCAAGCCGCGCGACGCTGCGAAATCCGGCACCTTCGGCACCATCCGCACCGCCAATTGGCGCCAGGAGCCGGTGTATGACGCACCGGCCGGCGGTCTGGTCAGGCTGCGCATCGCCGTCACCGACGTCACCCGCATCTACAATCTGAAGCTCGACGGTGCACAAGCGGTGATCGCCGCCCTCGACAGCCAGGCGCTGCCCGCGCATGAAGCCTTCGATCTTGCCACCGTATCGCCCGGCCAGCGGCTCGACCTGATCGTCCGCATGCCGGATGATGAAGGCGCGACGGTCACGCTCAGCGACATCCGCCCGTCGACGCCGAAGATCGTCGCAAGCTTGCGCTCCGTCGGCCGCTCGCTCGACCGCGCGCTCGGCGACGCGCCGCTGCTTGCGCCGAACGCACCGGTCGAACTCGACCTCTCATCCGCAGAAGAGGTGCCGCTGCTCCTCAGCGCCACGGCCGAGGATGCGGCGCGCGAAAGCTTCTGCGGCTCGCTCGGCTTTTCCTTCTGGGCGATCAACAAGAAGCCCTGGCCGGGGGACACCGCCGACCCGACGGCGCCGCTTGCCGAGATGAAGCTCGGCAGGACCTATGTGCTGGATCTGGAAAACGTCACGCCGCATGCCCATCCGATCCATCTGCACGGGATGAATTTCGTGCCGCTGGCGTCGTCGACACGGCCGGTGCGCAAGCTTGCGACCGACACCTATCTGGTGCTGCCCGACGAGAAGGTGAAACTGGCGCTGGTCGCCGACAATCCCGGTGACTGGGTCATCCATTGCCATATCATCGAGCATCAGAAGACCGGCATGACCTCCTATCTGCGCGTCGTCTGACGATGCCGCGTTGACAGGCGGGCTTTGCCGGTTGCTGATGGTCGGCAAACCACGAGGGCCATGTGAGATGCCGGATCTTTCCGAAACCATGCGGATTTTCGAACCCTATCCGGGCCTTTTTGCCTATTACGACGGTCGCATAGCCGGCAAACGGCTCTGGTCGGACGAAGAGAACTGGCTCGACGACGGCGCCTATTCCCTGGGGATCGCGACCTATGCGCTGGTCGATGGCGCGGACGCGATCGTCTACGACACCCATACCTCGCTCGACCATGCCCGGGCGATCCGCCGGCACCTCAAGCAGCTCGGCGTGACGACCATCCGCGTCGTGCTCAGCCACGGGCACACCGACCATGTCGCCGGAAACGCGGTGTTTGCCGATTGCGAGATCATCGCGCTGCAGGCGACCGCCGACTATCTGGCGGCCAACCGGCTGAAGCTGGAGACCGGCAGTCCGTCCATCATGCCGCTCGTCATGCCGAACCGGCTCTTCGAAAAACGGCTGTCGCTCAGGATCGGGAACCGGGCCGTCGAACTGCTGCATTTCGACATCCACAGCGCCGATGGCTGCGTGCTCTGGCTGCCCGATGCGGGGATCCTGCTGGCTGGCGATACCGTCGAGGACACCGTTACCTATGTTTCCGAGCCCGAGCACACCGCCATCCATATCCGCGAGCTTGAGCGTCTCGCGGCATTGCCGATCACCCGCATCCTGCCGGATCACGGCGCACCGGAGATCATCGCGGCCGGTGGCTACGCGCCGTCCCTGATTGCCGCCAACAGGGCCTATCTCACCCGTCTTCTCGAACGCCTCGACGAACCGGGGATCGACGAATTGCCGCTTGCATACTTCGTCGCGACAGAGATCGAGAGCGGCGCGATCGGCTATTTCGCCCCTTATGACGCGGTCCATCGGCAAAACATCGCTTGCCTTCGCGGCGTCCAGCCCGTTTGAGCTGATCCTGGCGAGAAGAGGTCGAATACGGCCTTTTTCGGTCCGCACTCTGGTCGAAAGGCGGTCGTCGTATTGACATGGGCGGCCGAAAGGGAAAGGAAGGTTGTCTTCTTTTATCGTTTGACCGATGTGAAATGATCGAAACAACAAAAGCCCTCGAAGAGGCCTGCAGCACGCTCGCCAAGTCCGACTTCATCACGATCGACACGGAATTTCTGCGAGAAAGTACGTTCTGGCCCGAACTCTGCCTGATCCAGATGGCAAGCCCGGATCTGGAAGTCATCGTCGACCCGCTGGCGAAGGGCATCGATCTCAAGCCCTTCTTCGAGCTGATGGCCAATCCCTCGGTCACCAAGGCGTTTCATGCCGCGCGTCAGGACATCGAAATCATCTTCCATCTTGGCGATCTGATCCCGCATCCGATCTTCGACACCCAGGTCGCCGCCATGGTCTGCGGCTTCGGTGACTCGGTCTCCTATGACCAGCTGGTGCAGAAGATCAAAGGCGTCCACATCGACAAGTCGTCGCGCTTTACCGACTGGAGCCGGCGTCCGCTGACCGAAAAGCAGCTCGACTATGCACTGGCCGACGTCACCCATCTGCGTGACATCTACATCACGCTGCGCGACGAGCTTGAGCGCGAGGGCCGCGCGAGCTGGCTGAAGGAAGAGATGGCGATCCTGGAATCGCGCAACACCTATGATCTGGCGCCGGAAAATGCCTGGCAGCGGCTGAAGATGCGCCTGCGCAAGCCGCAGGAACTGGCCGTGGTCAAATATGTCGCCGCCTGGCGCGAACGCGAGGCCCGTTCCCGCAACGTGCCGCGGTCGCGCGTGCTGAAGGACGATGCGATCTTCGAGATCGGCCAACAGCAGCCGAAGGACACCGAGGCACTCGGCCGCCTGCGCACCATCCCGCGCGGCTGGGAACGGTCGTCGTCCGGCAGCGCCATTGTCGAGGCGGTCAACGAGGCGCTGGCGCTTCCCAAGGAAGAGATGCCGCGCCTGCCGCGTCACACGCCGACCCCCGATGGCGCCCAGGCAGCCGTCGAACTTCTGAAGGTGCTGCTGCGCCTGACCTCCGAGCGGCACGGCGTCGCCGCCAAGATGATCGCCAACAGCGACGATCTCGACCGGATCGCCAGCGAGGGTGAAAACGCCGAAGTGCCGGCCATGCAGGGCTGGCGGCGCGAGCTGTTCGGCAATTCCGCGCTCAAGCTGATCTCCGGCGGCATGGCGCTTCGCTTTGCCGACAAGAAGGTCGAGACGGTGGAGTTCTAAGCGCCATGATCCGCGCCACGGCGCGGCGCGCCACCCTGGACGACATCCCCTTCATCCTGGCGACCGAACGGCTTCCCGGCTACGAGAAGACCGTCGGACGGTTCGACGAAGCCGAACACGTCGCGCAGGTCGATCATCCGGACTGGCTCTATCTCGTTGCCGAAGGTCTCGGCCTCGGGATCTTCCAGGACATCCGGCATCCCGACCAGAATATCCAGCTTCGCCGCTTCATCGTCACGGAACCGTCGAAAGGCCTTGGCAGCCTGCTGCTGCCGGCCGTGCTCGGCCATGCGTTCCAGCACACCGATGCCCACCGCATCTGGCTGCGGCTGGTCGACGGCAATACGGCCGCCGTGAAGCTCTACGCGAAATGCGGCTTCGTCCGGGAAGGCATCCAGCGCCAGGCCGGTGTCCGGCCCGACGGCAGCCGTTTCGATTTCATCGTCATGTCGGTGCTCAGGCCCGAATGGGAAATGCAGGACTGATTCATGGAACTGCCAGCCCCCTTGCGTGCCGCCGTCGACCGGATGCTCGACGGGATTGCGCTCGAGACATTGACAAAGGCGGGCGCGCGGCTTTCCGACCGCTATCGGCGCGAGGTGCGGGACGGCCGCCTGCATATCGATGACGTGCTCGCCGCCAAGGCCTATCTGGCTACCCGCCTGCCGGCGACCTTCGCCGCCGTGCGCGCAGCGCTGGAAATGGTCGCGGATGCGTCACCCGATTTTTCGCCTCGCACATTGATCGACGCAGGCTCCGGCCCCGGCACGGTGCTCTGGGCCGCCGCCGATTGCTGGGACGATCTGGAAAGCGCCCGGATGATCGAGGCAAGCGATGCGATCCGCGATTTGGGCGAGACACTCTCCACCCATGCGGCGGTCGACGTGGAATGGCTGAAGGCGGACGTCACCCTTTCCCTGCCATCCCTCGCGCCTGCGGATCTGGTGACGCTCTCCTATGTGCTGGACGAGGTGCCGCAGGCGAGCATCGCCCCGATCGTGACGCAGCTGTGGGCGCTCACCAGCCACACGCTGGTGATCATCGAACCCGGCACGACGGCCGGCTGGCAGCGCATTCTGGCGGCCCGCAGGCTGCTGGTCGAGGCGGGTGCCCATCTCGTCGCCCCCTGCCCGCATGCCGCCGACTGTCCGATCGTTACCCCGGACTGGTGCCATTTTTCCCGCCGCGTCGCCCGATCGCGCGTACATCGTCTTGCCAAGCAGGCGGAGGTGCCGTGGGAGGACGAGAAATACATCTTCATCGCCGCCTCGCGCCATGCCGCGGAACCGCCGGCTGCCCGCGTGCTGGCGCCACCCAGGGCGTCGAGCGGCGTTGCGCGGCTGAAACTCTGCCGCGCCGACGGCACTGCCCGCGAACAGACCTTCAGCCGGCGCGACGGCGATGTGTTCAAGCAGGCCCGCCGGGCCGACTGGGGCGACGGCCTCAACCTTGCCGAAGGAGACCAGACCGATGGCCGATGAACTGACGCCGGCGCTTGCCGAGAGCTTCGCCAAGATCGCCCTCGGCCATGTCAGCCGCGAATATCCCAATTCGCTGGCCCATATGTTCGACAGCGCGGCGGACGCCGCTACACCGAGCCAGCTGCATCCGATCTTCTACGGCAGTCTCGACTGGCATTCCTGCGTGCACGGCTACTGGATGCTGGCGCGGCTGATGAACCGCTTTCCCGACCTCCCCTCGGCTTCGAGGATCGTGGCGCTTTTCGACGCGCAACTGACGGCGGACAAGGTCGCCGGCGAATGCGCCTATTTCGAGCGGCCGTCGTCGCGCGGCTATGAAAGGCCCTATGGCTGGGGCTGGCTGCTGAAGCTTGCAAGCGAACTGTCGGCAGTGCGCGACATCCGCTGGTTCGAGACCCTGAAGCCGCTGGCCGACATCATCGCCGGGCGCTTCACCGACTTCCTGCCGATCGCGACCTATCCGATCAGGGTCGGCACCCATTTCAACACCGCCTTTGCCCTGCGCCTTGCCGCCGACTACGCCGACTCGGTGGCGGACGGCGAATTGACCGCTCTCCTGACCGCGACGGCCGAGCGCTGGTACGGCGGCGATGCGGCCTGTCCGGCCTGGGGCGAACCCTCGGGCGACGAATTCCTGTCTTCGGCGCTCATCGAGGCCGAATGCATGCGCCGGCTGATGACGCCGGACGCCTTCCGCCCGTGGTTCGAGCGCTTCCTGCCCGATATCGAAGGCGGCCGGCCGGGCAACCTGTTTGTGCCGGCGACCGTCACCGACCGCAGCGACGGCAAGATCGCCCATCTCGATGGCCTCAACATCAGCCGTGCCTGGTGCTGGCGTGCCCTTGCCTCCAGCCTCGCCGAACACGATCCGCGCCACGGTATGATGATCGACGCGGCAGACCGGCACCTGGCGGCAGGTCTCGGCCATGTCGACAGCGACTATATGGGCGAGCACTGGCTGGCGAGCTTCGCCGTCCTGGCGCTCGAGGCCTGAGACCATCCGCCTCAGGGGTGCATTTTTGCGCCCTTGGTGATCTTGTCGACAATCTTCTTGTCCGCCCGGATCGCGATGCCGACGACCCTGGCATCCTCCGGTGCATGCTCGGCAAAGGCTGCGCGATTTTCGGCGTCGTGACCGGTCGAGAACATCTCCTCGATATAGAGCGAAGCCGGCACTTGCCGTTCGAGCGCGCGGCCGTGGATCTTGCGCAGAGTCTCCTGGTCGGTCGCCAGCACGACGATCGGCTGGATGCAGAGCGCATTGTAGACATTGCCGGCCGCATCGCGATAGGGCTCGCCAATGATCGAGGGCTCGGCGCCCACTATGCCGCTGGTCAGGAAGGCGGTAACATTGAGCTTCTGCCACTGGGCGAGATCGTCCCGGAGGACAACGGCGATTTTGGTATCGAACATGAAACACTCCGCACACGGACTACTGGATGAGGGGCTCGGCCTAGCAATGGCTGCGGGCAGCGGTCTTGAACGTTCGTGCATCCGCCCTGCCCCGGCAACCGACACGATCCGCATGGGGCGCGACCTCGGCCCGGTGGAGCGGATCGAGGCGGTGTTTTCCGGCAACGGCTTTTCGCCGCACCGCCACGACACCTACGCGATCGGGCTTACCCTGTCGGGTGTCCAGACCTTTGCCTATCGCGGGGAAAGCCGCTATTCGACGCCCGGCAACATCATCGTCCTGCATCCCGACGAACTGCATGACGGCGGCGCCGGCACCGATGCCGGGCTGCGCTACCGGATGATCTACATTCCGCCGGAACTCGTGCTGGAGGCCGGCCGGCGGCAGGGGGACAGCCTGCCCTTCGTCGCCGCGCCGGTGTTTTCCGACCCAGACCTTGCCGCCACGCTTGCCGAGGTGCTGCACGACCTCGATCAGGTGCCCGAGGAACTGGCCTTTTCCGACCAGATCGCCCGCATTGCCGATGGCCTTGCCCGCAACGCGCTTGCCCGGCCGGCAATGTCGAAAACACCGGCACGTAGTGCTGTCGCCCAGGCCTCGGCCTATCTGAGGGAGAACTGCAACCGGCCGGTCTCCTCGCAAGAGCTGGAGGGCGTCACCGATCTCGACCGCTATACGCTCGCCCGCCAGTTTCGCCAGCTGACAGGCACCAGTCCGCACCGTTACCAGGTGATGCGGCGGCTGGAACGGGCGCGTTCCGCCATGCTGGCGGGCATGCCGATCGCTGAAGCGGCTTTCGATGCCGGCTTTGCCGACCAGGCGCATTTCACCCGGCATTTCAAGAAGAGCTACGGCATGACCCCCGGACGTTTCCAGGTGATCTCCCGCAACTGACCCGGCGACGGATCAAGCCCGTTCCTCGATCAGGCAATTCCCGCCACCCGTCGATGCGACCCGTCGTCGGTCGCAACGAGCAGAGCAAGGCGGATTGCCATGCGGCGGCTCAGAAGCTGCCCTTGATCCCGGCCCCGACATAGGCGGCCTGGAAGGTAGCCCCGCCGATATCGGCAGCGGTCGTGCGCGTGCCGGCCGTTCGGTCCACATAGGTCGAATCGCCGTCACCGAAATCGGTATAGTCGAAACTGCCTGCCAGATAGACCGATGCGGAGTGGGTGAGCGCGTAGTTCAGGGTCAGGTTGACCGCAACCATCGGCGCATAATCGAACTCGTCGGTGATCCGCAGATCGCGCATCCAGTGATCGTCGATCGTTTTCGGCTTGATCAGCGCGCCGACCTCCACGCCGCCGTCGAGGCTGAACCGGCCGAATGTCCGCGTCCCGTCGACCTGCGCATAGACCGCCGGCATTTTCTGCCGGTAGGTTATGGCCTTCTCTCCGTCGGCGAATTCGCCGACTGTGTCACGGGTGCCCGAGACACTGTAGACGTAGGAGCCACCCCGCGCCGTCCACTGGACGTCGGTATAGCGCCCGCCGATGCCGGCACTCAGGGTGTTGCGGCCGTCCTCGAAAAGTTGATGGTTGATTTCCACGCCGCCGGAGAAATAGTGGTCGAGTTCCGTGTCGGGATGGACAGAGCGATCGCTCCAGCCGCCATCGCCGGTGTTGATATAATAGGGCGGGATCCAGTCATAGTCCCGCATCTCGCCATCGCCCTTAAAGCCGATGCGGCCTTCGGCCTTGATCTGCCAGGTCGGCGTAATGTTGATGCCGAGCGCGCCGCGCAAGGTCGGCACGTTTTCGCTCTTCCAGTCGAGTTCGCTCAGACGGAAACCGTCGATATTGACCGATTCTTCGGCCGATAGCCGGCTGTAGCCCGCATCAAACGACGCGAAGACGGTATCCCCGGCCCTCGCCTGCGCCGAGACGACGAGCACTCCGGCCGCCAACGGATATAATGCCAAGCCCATCCTGATCATCTGAAAGCCCCCACAACACTCTAAGTTGTGGGCACCTTCGGGGAATCGTGGTTAATAAACTGCCTAAAACAATAAATTATAATGCTATTTATAACAGATCACGAAGATAGAATCCTGGCCGCGGGATCCGCGTTGGAGCCCGTCCGCACGGTGTTGCCTGCATCGTCCATCCGCACCTCTCCGAGCGCCACCGCGCGCAAGGCCATCGGATAGAGCTGGTGCTCGACGGTGAGGACGCGGGATGCCAATGTCTCCGCGGTGTCGTCGGCCATTACCGGCACCACGCCCTGAGCGATGATCGGACCTTCATCCATGCCTTCGGTGACGAAATGCACCGTGCAGCCTGCCACCCGCATCCCGGCGTCGAGCGCCCGCTCATGGGTGTGCAGCCCGGCAAACAGCGGCAGCAAGGACGGATGGATGTTGAGGATGGCGCCGGCATAGGCCTGGATGAAATCGGCCGACAGCAGTCGCATGTAGCCGGCAAGGCAGATCAGGTCCGGCTGAAGTTCCGACAGCTTGCCGAGGATCGCCATTTCGTGGTCGGCCTTGCTCGGATAATCGCGGCGGGCAAAGGCATAGGTGGCGATGCCCTCGGCCCTTGCCTTGGCGAGACCTCCGGCCTCGGGCTTGTCGGAGACGACGGCGACGATCTCGGCCGGGAAGTCGGCCGCCTTCGTCGCTTCCAGCAGCGACAGCATGTTGGAGCCGCCACCGGAAATGAAGACGACGACCCGCTTGCGGGCGCGGCTCACAGCGCGAGGTCTCCGGCGTAGATCGTGCCGGCAGCGCCCTCTTCACGGCCAACCATGCGGCCGAGGGCAAAGACCGTCTCGCCCTCCGCCGTCAGGGACGCGGTGACGCGCTCGACGTCTTCGCTCCGTACCACGAGGATCATGCCGACGCCGCAATTGAAGGTTCTGAGCATCTCGTTGCGGGCGACGCCGCCGGCCTTGGCAAGCCAGGAGAACACGGCAGGCGGCGTGATAGACGAGAGGTCGATTTCGGCGGCCAGGTGCTTGGGCAGCACGCGCGGAATGTTTTCCGGGAAACCGCCGCCGGTGATGTGGGCAAGCGCCTTGATCGCGCCGGTCTCGCGGATCGCCTTCAGCAACGGCTTCACATAGATGCGGGTCGGCGTCAGCAGCGCCTGACCGAGCGACTGCCCTTCCGCAAAGGGTGCCGGCGCATCCCAGGCAAGACCGGAAAGCTCGACGATCTTGCGCACCAGAGAGAAACCGTTGGAATGGACGCCCGAGGAGGCGAGCCCGAGGATGACGTCGCCTTCGGCGATATCGCCGGCCGGCAGCAGCTGGCCGCGCTCGGCAGCGCCGACGGCAAAGCCGGCGAGATCGTAGTCGCCGCCCTTGTACATGCCGGGCATTTCGGCCGTCTCGCCGCCGATCAGCGCGCAGCCGGCGTCGCGGCAACCGGCCGCGATGCCCTCAACGATCGCGGCCCCCTGTTCGGGCTCCAGCTTGCCGGTGGCGTAGTAGTCGAGGAAGAACAGCGGTTCGGCGCCTTGCACCACGAGATCGTTGACGCACATGGCGACGAGGTCGATGCCGACGGTATCGTGGATATCGGCGTCGATGGCGATCTTCAGCTTGGTCCCGACGCCGTCATTGGCCGCCACCAGAACCGGATCGGTAAAGCCCGCGGCCTTCAGGTCGAATAGCCCGCCGAAGCCGCCGATCTCGCCATCCGCACCGGGGCGACGCGTGGAACGAACCGCCGGTTTGATCTTTTCCACCAGCAGGTTTCCGGCATCGATGTCGACCCCGGCATCGCTGTAGGTCAGGCCGTTCTTCCCTTCCTGGCTCATATGCGTACTCCATGGCTGGCAGATATCGGCTGGCAATTCGCATGAGATGCCCTGGGATGCAAGCGCAAGGCGCTGCCGGCGGGCGGTTTTCCGGCGAAAATGCGCGGGCGTTGCGCGATTGCCGTTGCGCGGCCAGCCCGGATGCTATCCTGAAACAGGAGAGCCCAGCATATCTGGTCCACCGACAGTCTAGCCTACAGCGTCCGCGCCAACGCCGTTACCCTCCTCGCCATCTTCCATCCAATACCGCGGCCTGCCCCTTGGGGCAGCAGGTTCGGAGGCCCGGTGACTGAGCAAGCCCGATCAGGTCTCCCGGATGCGGGAGGGGATGTCACGCCGTTGCAGTCGGCTTATCCCCTGTGCACAGCGGGGATGATACTGTGCGCTGCAACAGCCAATCTTGACCTTTGCCTTGGTGGCAGCCTATTCGTGCCTAAGTTAAAGCGTTCATAGCCAACGCCCGCGTGTCCGTGGACCGCTCACCGAGGACAAGCACCATGACCTATCAATTCACAGGGTCCGGCCTTCGGCGCCAGTTCATCTTCTGGATGATCGTGCTGGTGACCTTCGTCTGCTTCCTGATGCTGTTCCGCTCCATCCTGCTGCCGTTCATCGCCGGCATGGCGCTCGCCTATTTTCTCGATCCTGTCGCCGACCGGCTCGAAGGTTTCGGCCTGTCGCGGATGATGGCGTCGGTGGTCATTCTGATTGCCTTTGTCGTGCTCTTCGCGCTCTCGCTGATGATCATCATCCCGCTGATCATCAGTCAGCTCAACGACTTCATCAAGAACGTCCCCGACTATGTGACGCAGCTGCAGCAGCTGGTCGCCCAGTCGAACGCCCAGTGGCTGCCGGAATGGCTGCACAGCCAGATGGATACGATCAAGGGCAATTTCTCCAAATATATCAGCGAGGGCGTCGGCTTTGTCGGCACCCTTCTGGCGCAGATCTGGAATTCCGGCAAGGCGATCGTCGATATCGCCTCGCTGCTGGTCGTGACACCGGTGGTTGCCTTCTACATGCTGCTGGACTGGGACCGCATGGTCGCCAAGGTCGACAGCTGGATCCCCCGCCGGCATCTGGGCGACGTGCGCGAGATCGCCCTCGAGATGGACCGGGCGATTGCCGGTTTCGTCCGCGGCCAGGGCTCGCTCTGCATGATCCAGGCTGCCTTCTACGGCATCGGCCTGACGCTGATCGGGCTCAATTTCGGCCTGCTGATCGGTATCTTCACCGGGATGATCAGCTTCATCCCCTATATCGGTTCGACCGTCGGCCTGTTGCTGGCGCTGGGCGTCGCCGTGGTCCAGTTCTGGCCGGATTACTGGCAGGTGATCCTTGTGCTCGCCTTCTTCTTCGCCGGCCAGTTCATCGAGGGCAATATCCTGCAGCCCAAGCTGATCGGCTCCTCGGTCGGCCTGCATCCGGTCTGGCTGATGTTCGCCCTCTTCGCCTTCGGCGCCCTGTTCGGCTTTGTCGGCGTGCTGGTGGCCGTGCCGTTGGCCGCCGCCGTGGGCGTGCTTGTCCGCTTTGCCTTGAGGCAGTATCTTGAAAGCGATCTCTACGAAGGGCCGACGACGGTGATCATGACGCTGCCGGATGCCGCCAAGCCCGACCAGAGCCGATTGCCCGAGGCCTAGATGAACGATGGGAAGAAGTCCGCGCCGAAACGTGGACCCGAACAATTGCCGCTGGCCTTCGCCTACCGCGCCTCTTCCGGGCGCGACGACCTGCTGATCAACGCCCGCATGGAAACGGCCGTCGGCCTTGTCGACAGCTGGCCGGATTGGCCCTCGCCGGTGGTGATCATCACCGGGCCGCCCGGTTCCGGCAAATCCCACCTGGCCGCGGTCTGGCGCGAGGCGAGCAATGCGGCCGATATCGTGCCGGAAAGCGGGGCGCAGACCTCGCAGACGGCCGCGACCCGTCCGGTGATCTTCGAGGATGTCGATCGCACCGCCTATAGCGAGACCGAACTCTTCCATGTGATCAACAGCGTGCGCCAGAACGGCAGCGCGATCCTGATGACGGCACGGACCTGGCCGGCCACCTGGGGTATCGACCTTGCCGATCTCAAGTCGCGACTTCGAGCCGCCACCATGGTCGAGATCGGCGAGCCCGACGAGGACCACCTGCAGCAGCTGATCGTCAAGCTGTTTGCCGACCGTCAGCTTCATGTGGATGACAGACTTGTCGGCTATATCGTACAGCGCATCGATCGCAGCTTCGAGGCGGCGCAGGCCGTCGTCGAGCGGATCGACCAGATGGCGCTGGCCAGACGGGCCAAGGTGACCCGTCAGCTTGCCGGCCAGGCGATCACCGAGCTCGGCTTTTCGGCCTCGGAGACATAAAACCTGTCACAGTAACTTCGTGAATTTGTTATAGTTGGCAGGACGGCAATAGCGAGAGAGTGTGATGGATACGAGCGCGGTGGAAAACCAGGTCAATGACGAGCTTCCCGAGGCAAATGCCGAAGAGGACCTGCTGAACCAGCCCGAGCGCTTCATCAACCGGGAATTCTCCTGGCTTCAGTTCAACCGCCGCGTTCTCGAGGAAACGCTCAACATCGCCCACCCGCTGCTGGAGCGCGTGCGTTTCCTGTCGATTTCGGCAGCCAATCTCGACGAATTCTTCATGGTGCGCGTCGCCGGCCTCGAAGGCCAGGTGCGCCAGAACATCGTGATCAAGAGCCCCGACGGCAAGACGCCGGCCGAACAGCTGGAAGACATCCTGAAGGAAATCGACAACCTGCAGATGGAGCAGCAGGCCTCGCTGGCGGTGCTGCAGCAATATCTGGCGCAGGAGGAAATCCTGATCGTGCGTCCGGCAGCGCTGGCTCCCGAAGATCGCACCTGGCTGGAGACCGAATTCGAACAGTCGATCTTCCCCGTGCTGACGCCGCTGTCCATCGATCCGGCCCACCCCTTCCCGTTCATTCCCAATCTCGGCTTCTCGATGGGCCTGCAGCTGGAATCCAAGCGCGGCCGCGATCCGATGACGGCGCTGCTGCGCCTGCCGCCGACGCTGGAGCGCTTCATTCGCCTGCCCGACGAAGGGCGCGCCATCCGCTACATCACCATGGAAGATGCCGTTGGCATGTTCATCCACCGGCTCTATCCGGGCTACGAGGTGACCGGCTACGGCACGTTCCGGATCATCCGCGACAGCGATATCGAGGTCGAGGAAGAGGCCGAAGACCTCGTGCGCTTCTTCGAGACGGCACTGAAGCGCCGCCGCCGTGGCTCGGTGATCCGCATCGAGACCGATTCGGAAATGCCAGCCAGCCTTCGCCATTTCGTCGTCCATGAACTCGGCGTGCCGGACAACCGCGTGGCCGTCCTGCCAGGACTTCTGGCCCTCAACACACTGTCGGAAATCACCAAGGCGCCGCGCGACGACCTGCGTTTCGACCCCTATAACGCCCGCTTCCCCGAACGCGTGCGCGAACATGCCGGCGACTGCCTGGCCGCCATCCGCGAGAAGGACATGGTCGTCCACCACCCCTATGAGAGCTTCGACGTCGTCGTGCAGTTCCTGCTGCAGGCGGCCCGCGATCCGGATGTGCTGGCGATCAAGCAGACGCTCTACCGCACCTCCAATGACAGCCCGATCGTGCGCGCGCTGATCGATGCGGCCGAGGCCGGCAAGTCGGTCACCGCACTGGTCGAACTGAAGGCCCGCTTCGACGAGGAAGCCAATATCCGCTGGGCCCGCGACCTGGAGCGCGCCGGCGTGCAGGTGGTGTTCGGCTTCATCGAATTGAAGACCCATGCCAAGATGTCGATGGTGGTGCGCCGCGAGGACGGCAAGCTCCGGACCTATTGCCATCTCGGCACCGGCAACTACCACCCGATCACGGCGAAGATCTATACCGATCTCTCCTACTTCACCTGCAATCCGAAGATCGCCAATGACATGGCCAATATCTTCAACTTCATCACCGGCTATGGCGAGCCGGAGGTGAGCATGAAGCTTGCGGTGTCGCCCTATACGCTGCGCGACCGGATCCTGCTGCATATCGCCCAGGAAATCGAGCATGCCAAGAACGGCCGGCCGGCGCAGATCTGGATGAAGATGAACTCGCTCGTCGACCCCGAGATCATCGACAGCCTCTATGCGGCAAGCCGGGCGGGTGTGGAGGTCGACCTGGTGGTGCGCGGCATCTGCTGCCTGCGGCCGCAGGTGGACGGCCTTTCCGAAAACATCCGCGTCAAGTCGATCATCGGCCGCTTCCTCGAGCACAGCCGGATCTTCTGCTTCGGCAACGGTTTCGGGCTGCCGTCTGAAAAGGCGCTGGTCTATATCGGCTCGGCCGACATGATGCCGCGCAATCTCGACCGTCGCGTCGAGACGCTGGTACCGCTGACCAATCCGACCGTGCATGAGCAGGTCCTGTCCCAGATCATGCTGGGCAACCTGATTGACAATCAGCAGAGCTACGAGATACTGCCCGATGGAACGTCGCGGCGCCTGGAAGTGCGCGCGGGGGAGGAACCGTTCAACGCGCAGCAGTATTTCATGACCAATCCCAGCCTGTCCGGGCGCGGTGAAGCCTTGAAGTCGAGCGCCCCGAAGCTAATTGCCGGACTGATCGCAGGTCGGAAACAGTAAAACTGGGCATGCATGACCATATCTGAAGCTCGGGGGCGCCTTCCAGGTATTGCCCCTGTCTCCGTCGTCGACATCGGATCGAACTCGATACGTCTTGTCGTGTACGAAGGTCTGTCGCGGTCGCCGACCGTATTGTTCAACGAAAAGGTGCTGTGCGGGCTCGGCAAGGGCCTTGCCGGCAGCGGCAAGATGGACCCGGAAGGGGTCGATCGGGCACTGGCGGCGCTGAAGCGCTTCCATGCGCTCGCCCGCCAGGCGCAGGCAAGCCAGACCTATGTGCTGGCGACGGCGGCCGCCCGCGAGGCCAGCAATGGTCCCGCCTTCATCGCCGAAGCCGAGCGCATTCTCGACCACGAGATCATCGTGCTGTCGGGTGAACAGGAAGCGCTCTATTCCGCCTACGGCATCATTTCCGGTTTTCACGCGCCCGACGGCATCGTCGGCGATCTCGGTGGCGGCTCGCTCGAACTGGTCGACATCAAGGGGCGCACCGTCGGCCAGGGCATCACGCTGCCGCTCGGCGGCCTCAGGCTGTCGGAGACGGTCGGCGGCTCGGTGCAGAAGGCGCGCGCCTTTGCCCGCAAGCAGCTCGAAAAGGTCGATCTGCTGCAGGCCGGCAAGGGCCGGACCTTCTATGCCGTCGGCGGCACCTGGCGCAATATCGCCAAGCTGCACATGGAGATCCGCGGTTACCCGCTGCACATGATGCAGGGCTACGAAATCGCCTATGACGAGATGGTGCGTTTTCTCGACGAGATCATCTCCGGCGAGAGCACCAAGGACCCGGCCTGGTCGTCCATCTCCAAGAACCGCCGCGCGCTGCTGCCCTTCGGTGCTGCGGCGCTGCGCGAAGTGCTTGAGGACATGAAGCCGGCGCGGATCTGCTTTTCGGCGCAAGGCGTTCGCGAGGGCTATCTCTATGCCCTGCTCGACGAAAAGGAGCGGCAGGTCGATCCGCTGCTGGCGGCCGCCAATGATCTCGCCATCCTGCGGGCCCGCTCGCCGGAACATGCGCGCGAGCTGGCCGACTGGACCGGCAACATGCTGCCGTTCTTCGACGTCGAGGAGACCGAGGAAGAGGCCCGCTATCGGCGCGCGGCCTGCCTGCTTGCCGACATTTCCTGGCGGGCGCATCCGGATTACCGCGGATTGCAGGCGCTCAACATCATCGCCCATTCGTCGCTGGTCGGCATCACCCATCCGGGCCGCGCCTTCATCGCACTTACCAACTACTACCGCTTCGAGGGGCTGAGCGATGACGGCGTCACCCAGCCGCTGGCGGCGATCGCCAATCCGCATCTGGTCGAGCGGGCCAAGCTGCTCGGCGGCATGCTGCGGGTGGTCTACCTGTTTTCCGCCTCGATGCCCGGCATCGTCCACAAGCTGAGCTTTGCGCGCAGCAACACCGAGGATCTCGATCTGGAACTGGTGGTGCCCCACGAATTCGCCGACTTCGCCGGCGAACGGCTGTCCGGCCGCCTGAACCAGTTGTCGAAGCTGACCGGCAAGAAGCTGGCGTTCCGCTTCGAATAGCGCAGTCGGAGAAGGGGTCTCCCCCTTCCCTTCGACCGGCCTACTTCATGCGGGTCTTGTCGAGCACCAGCCATTGCACGAGCATGATCGTCTTGGCGTCGATGATCCTGCCATCGGCGATCATTGCCATGGCCTCGTCGAGCGAGACTTCGACGATGTCGAGATCCTCGTGCTCCTCGTCCAGCCCGCCGCCGTCCTCCACCCTGGCCGCCTCGGATACCGGCGCGTGGTAGAAGTGGATCTTCTCGGTCACCGAGCCCGGCGACATATAGGCGGCAAACAGCAATTCGGGCGCGTCGATCCGGTATCCGGTCTCTTCCAGAACCTCGCGGACGATGGCGGCACCGGGATCCTCGTCCTTCTCCAGCGATCCTGCCGGCACCTCCAGCAGGAAGGGCGCGTCACCGCTCAGATGCACCGGAAGGCGGAACTGGCGCACCATGACGATCACGTTGCGCGCGGGGTCATGGAGCAGCACCGCCACCGCATGGCCGCGGTCGAACACTTCCCAGCGGAGCCGGTGGGTATCGCCCTCATCCCCGGTATAGTCCAAGGTCACCCGGCGGACATGGCTCCAGCCCTTCCACACCGTCTCATCCTCGACGAGATCGATGCGGGTCCTGTCGAATTTCGCCATTAGGCAGAGGTCCTTTCCAGCCAGACGCGGTTGTCGTGCACGGCGGCACCGCCATGGGGCGCGACATTGTCCGCTCCGGTCAATACGTTGATACCCTCGCCGTCGAGATGGGCATGGTTGGGCCAAAGCCCTTCGGCCACCAGCACGCCGCACTTAACGGTGTCGGTCACTTTCGCATGGAGGCGAAGATCGCCGCGCATATTGCCGACGCGCACGATCTCGCCGTCGACAATGCCAAGCCGCCCGGCATCCGCAGGGTTGATCATCACCTCCGGGCGCCCTTCCTTCTGGCGCGAGGTCGGCGTCTCGGCAAAGGTCGAATTGAGGTAGTTGCGCGCCGGCGATGTCGCCAACCGGAACGGATGCGCAGCGTCCGCGACCTCGATCAGTTCGACATAGTCGGGGAATTCCGGAAGCGCCTGCGACGGCCCGAGAATGCCGACGGACACGGGCGGCCGGTTCGGCGCGCGGCCGTTCTGCCAGTCGGGCCTGAAGCGGAATTTTCCGTCGGCATGACCGAAGCCGTCGAGATAATGCGCCGTGCGGAAATCGGGCTGACAGTCGAGCCAGCGGTCGACCAGCAGATCGTCATAGCCCGGCAGCCCGTTCACCGTGGTCAAACGGTCGATATGCTCGCGCTCGCTCATGCCGAAGCCTTCGTGGTCGGCAACCCCGAGGCGCTTGGCCAGTTCCTCGATGACGAAGAGATTGGTGCGGACCGTCTCCGGCGGCTCGACCAGCTTCGGCCCGAGCAGGATGTGGCTGTGACCGCCGCCGCGATAGATATCGTCATGCTCGACGAACATGGTGGCCGGCAACACGATATCGGCCATCTTCGCCGTGTCGGTCATGAACTGCTCGTGCACGACGGTAAACAGGTCGTCGCGGGCAAAGCCCTTCGCGACCAGCCGCTGTTCCGGCGCGATATTCATCGGATTGGTGTTCTGGATCAGCAGTGCGGTCACCGGCCCGCGATGGCGCAGTGCCTCGGCGTCGCCGGTCAGCACCCGGCCGATCTGGGACTGGTCGAGGAAGCGGACGTCCTGGTCGCGGTAGGCCTCGCCGGTCAGCACCGACTTGTCGAACCGGTAGAGGTCGCCATTGTTGTGGAAGGCGCCGCCACCTTCGTATTGCCAGGAGCCCAGTACGGTTGCGATGGATAGCGCCGCATGCATCGACACCGTGCCGTTGCGCTGCCGGGTAAAGCCGTAGCCGAGGCGGAAGAAGGTCTTCTTCGTCCGGCCGACCAATGCCGCGAAGGCCTCGATCTCGTCGACCGAAAGGCCGGTGATCGCAGCCGCCCATTCCGGCGTGCGGCTCTCAAGATGCGCCTCGAGGCCTGCCGGGTCGTCGGCATAACGGGCCATGTAGGCGCGATCGGCATGGCCGTCGCGGAAGGCGACATGCATGACGGCGCAGGCGAGCGCCGCGTCCGAGCCGGGCTTCAGCACCAGGCCGATATCGGCCTGCTTGATCGTCGGGCTGTCATAGATGTCGATGGCGACGATCGGCGCGCCGCGCTCCTTGCGCGCCTTGACCGCGTGGGTCATGACATTGACCTGGGTGGCCACCGCATTCGTGCCCCAGATCACCACGCAGTCGGCCATGGCGATCTCGCGCGGATCGGGACCGCGCAGCGCGCCGGTGCCGAGCACATAGCCGGTCCAGGCCATGTTGGTGCAGATCGAGCCGAAGAAACCGGAGTAACGCTTGGCATGCCGCAGCCGGTCGATCGAATCGCGCTGCACCTGTCCCATCGTACCGGCATAGAAATAGGGCCAGACCGCCTCTGCCCCATGCGCCTGCTCGGCCTTCAGGAAGCCCTCGGCGACTTCGTCCAGCGCCGCATCCCAGGAGATCTCGCTCCAGTCGCCGGCCCCCTTGGCGCCCTTGCGACGCTTGGGCGACAGCAGCCGGTCCGGATGGTAGAGCCGCTCGGCATAGCGGGCGACCTTGGCGCAGATGACGCCGGCGGTATAGGTGTTTTCCGCCGCGCCACGCACGCGTCCGATACGGCCATCGACGCCGATCTCGACGTCGAGGGCACAGGCCGATGGACAGTCATGCGGACAAACCGTATGACCGGTGGACTTGGAGCGGTTCGGGGTCGCGATGTTCATGACCTCTCTATACGGCAAGCCCATGAGCCTCAAAAGGCCCATTCCAACAATTCATCGAAGCCATCGGGAAACGCTATGAACTATCGGCATATCTATCACGCGGGCAATTTCGCCGACGTCTTGAAGCATGCCGTGCTGACACGCCTGGTCGTCTACATGCAGCAAAAGGACAAGGCGTTTCGCGTGCTCGACACCCATGCCGGCATCGGCCTCTACGACCTTTCGTCGGAAGAGGCGCAGAAGACCGGGGAATGGACAGACGGCATCGGCCGGCTGCTCGACGCCGCGCTGTCGAAGACGGCTAAAGACCTGCTGGCCCCCTATCTCGACCAGGTGCGGGCACTGAATCCGGAGGGTCCGCTCCGCCGCTATCCCGGCTCGCCGAAGCTTGCCCGCATGCTGTTTCGCCCGCAGGACCGGCTGTCGGCGATGGAACTGCACGAGGATGACGCGCGCGCCTTGCACCGGGTGTTCGAGGGCGACTTCCAGGTCAGGGTCACCGAACTCGACGGCTGGCTGTCGCTTGGCGCCCATCTGCCGCCGAAAGAAAAACGCGGCATCGTGCTGGTCGATCCGCCCTTCGAGATCGACGGCGAATACGAGCGTCTGGCAGACGGACTTGCCAAGGCCTGGCGCCGTTTTCCCGGTGGTGTCTACTGCCTCTGGTATCCGCTGAAAAAGGGCGCGCCGATCGCCGACTTCCACGAGCAGCTGAAGGCGCTCGACATCCCGAAAATGCTGTGCGCCGAGATGAATGTGCGCAGCGACCGGGAGACGACGGGCCTGACCGGATCGGGCCTGATCGTCGTCAATCCGCCCTTCACGCTGAAGGACGAATTGCACAAGCTGCTGCCCGAGTTGAAGACCATCCTGGCGCAGGACCGCTATGCGTCGCAGCGCTGCTTCTGGCTGCGCGGCGAAGAGCGCCCCGAGGACTGATCGCCGCCGAGGCGGAAGTCTTGACCGATCGCACCTTTGGCAACATGGTGCGGCCACCTGCCAAGCTTCGGAAAGCCCCATGATGTCCAATCTCGTCCGTCACCTGGCCAGATATCCGGTCCTCCTGCTCGTGGCGCTACTTGCATTTTTCGCGGCGCCGCAGGGTAGTCGGGCCGAGCCCGCCGCCGGAGAATTTGATTTCTACGTGCTGTCGCTCTCCTGGTCGCCAACCTATTGCCGTACGCCGCAGGGGCGCAACAACCGGCAACAATGCAGCGCCGCCCGGCGCTACGGCATGGTGCTGCACGGGCTCTGGCCGCAATACGAGCGCGGCTACCCCGAGTCCTGCCCGAGCACCGAACCCGAGCGGGTCGACCGCGCTCTCGGCAATCGCTATCTCGACATCATGCCCGGCATGGGGCTGATCGGCCATGAATGGCGCAAGCACGGCACATGCTCGGGTCTCAACCAGGCCGACTATTTCGCCACGGCGCGCAAGGCCTTTTCCAGGGTCCGCATACCCGAGCAGATGAAATCTCCCGCATCGACCAAGCGGTTCACGCCCCAGGTCGTCGAGGCGCTGTTTTCCAAGGCCAATCCGGGTCTCGGCCACCGGGCCATGGCCGTCACCTGTCAGGGCGAGATGCTGCAGGACGTGCGCATCTGCCTGACCAAAGATTTGCGCTTTCGCGATTGCCGTCAGGTCGACGCCGATGCCTGCCGCCGCTCTTTCGTCATCCTGCCGCCGGCACCGTGACGCTCTCCTCATTCTCGTTTCCCATACCCTCCCCGGAGCCTTTCGCATGAAACTGCTTTATTCGCCCGCCTCCCCCTATTCCGCCAAGGTCCGCATGGCGGCCCGCTATCTCGAGATCGAGGCCGAAGCGGTCCAGGTCGCGACCGGCGACGAGCCGGCGCTGCTGGTCGATGCCAATCCGCTTGGCAAGATCCCGACGCTGTTGCTGAAGGACGGCACCGCGCTCTACGACAGCCGGATGATCATGCAGTATCTGAACCGGATTTCCGGCAAGACGCTCTATCCGCGCAAGGACGACAAGCGCACGGAGGCGGAACTGCTGGAAGCGCTATGCGACGGCATCACCGATGCGGCCATCACCATCGTCTACGAGCGCCGCATGCGGCCAGAGGAAAAGGTGCATCAGCCGATCATCGACCGGCAATGGCGCAAGGTCACCCGCGGACTTGATTATCTGGAGGCGCACCTGCCGAAGACCGGCAAGTCGCTGCATGGTGGCCACTTCTCGCTGGCCGCCCTTCTCGCCTACCTGATGCTGCGGTTTCCCGGGCAGTGGGAAGAAGGCCGTCCCGCGCTTGCCGCCTGGCCGGCAAAGTTCGAGAAGCGCTTCCCCGACTATCCGGCGATCAAGCCGCAGGCCTGAGAATCACGCCCCTGCCCGGTCACGATCTGACCGTGCGGAAAGCCATCGTTACAGAGGGCCGCCCCTGACAGGCATCACCATTTCGAAACGCCTTGACGCCGCCGGACGCCTGCGTAACGCACAAAAAAGCCGGGCAATGCCCGGCTTTCCTGGTTGAGTGCGAGGATCAGGATCAGAACTTGACGCCGATACCGACCTTGACCGAGTGGTCGTCGAACCCGCGCGAATAGGTGGCGCCGCCGACGTCGAAATCCTTCGACTGGTAGTCGGTGTAGCGATATTCGACACGCGTCGTGATGTTGTCGGTCACCTGCGCCTCGACACCGGCACCGACGGTGTAGCCGAGAGCGGTCTTGCTGTCGGAATCGCCGCCGCCCGAGAGCTCATGATTGCCGACGGCCAGACCTGCCGTACCATAGAGCAGGAAGGGGCTCATGTCGTAACCGACGCGACCGCGGATCGAGCCGTTGACGCCGTTCTTGCCGGTCAGGCCCGGGCCTGCATCGCCATCGGCGCCGTCATAGGAAACATCGGCTTCCGCACCGTAGACGATCTGGCCGGCCTGCCAGTTATAACCGCCGTAGATGGTGCCGCCGACGCCGTCGATGTCGCGGTCACCCGCATCCATGCGGCCCCAGTCATAGGTGACGCCGCCGCCGAGATAGGCACCGGTCCAGCCCTGCGGCGGCGCGGTGTAGTTTTCCGTGGCAACAGGAGGCTGCGGGATCTGATCCACAGCGTCGGCTGCCTGCGCAGCGCTGAAGGTCGCCAGTCCGGCGGCCGAAACCATGAGGGTCAGAACAAGTTTACGCATCACATTCTCCTTTGAAACTTCAAATCCGCCGATCGTGCTCTGCGATCTGAACGCATAGGGCCGCTGCCCGTTCCCTCAGAAGATGGATTGCAATTGCGGATTCGAAAGAGCCGAATTATGAAAAGATTGCGGCAACGGCGTGAGGAAATTGCGATGTTGCCATTTTGATACAGGAACTTTATTAACCCTAACCAGACGTTAATAGGTTTATACTGTTCGGCCGACAGATTATACGCCCGCCGGGCAAAAGTAATAACATCCTGCCACTCTCTGGTATATGCCGCCCTTTTCCAAGCCCCAGCGACCTCCTATATCTCGGTGACGACGATGGCGGGATTCGCGGTCGCCCCTGCCCTACACCGGCCGATCCTGTCCGCACTCCGTCGCGCGCATCGAACTGTTGGCGACGGGACGGGTGGGGCGCTTTCCTTTTGACACCTCGTCGGTCACGGGCCAAATGGTGACGCGGATGACGGCCTTGCCCGCTCCGACAGGGCGCGGCAGGCAAGAGCCAAGAGCAATGGAGATCGACCAGGCAATGACGGGCGGCAAGCTCACCGATGGCGGCATTCTCTACGAGGAGGCCGGGGATGACGACGACGACATCGTGGAAACGTCTGTCGCCGCGCTGACCAGTGCTATCGACTGGAGCGAAGGCGTCGTCGATGCCAACGGCCTGAAGGGCCAGGAACTGATCGGCGAATTCGTCAAGCAGCTGCCGAACGCGCCGGGGGTCTACCGGATGTTCGATGCTGCCGGCGAGGTGCTTTATGTCGGCAAGGCGCGCAGCCTGAAGAAGCGGGTCGGCAATTATGCGCAGGGACGCGTGCATTCCAACCGGATCGCCCGCATGGTGCGCGAGACGACGAACATGGAATTTGTCACGACCCGCACCGAGATCGAGGCACTGCTGCTCGAAGCCAATCTGATCAAGCGCCTGCGGCCGCGCTACAACGTGCTGCTGCGCGACGACAAGAGCTTTCCCTATATCATGCTGACCGGCGACAGCCGGGCGCCGGCAATCTTCAAGCATCGCGGCGCGCGCGCCCGCAAGGGCGACTATTTTGGCCCTTTTGCGTCGGCCAGCGCCGTCGGCCGCACGATCAACTCGCTGCAGCGCGCCTTTCTGCTGAGGACCTGCACCGACAGCGTGTTCGAGACCCGCACGCGGCCCTGCCTGCTTTACCAGATCAAGCGCTGCTCCGGCCCCTGCACCAACGAGGTCAGCGAGGAAGGCTATGCGGAACTGGTGCAGGAGGCGAAGGACTTCCTCTCCGGCAAGAGCCAGAACGTCAAGGAAACCATTGCCGGCCAGATGAACGAGGCGGCGGAGGATCTCGATTTCGAGCGCGCCGCCGTCTACCGCGACCGGCTGGCCGCGCTCTCTCATGTGCAGAGCCATCAGGGGATCAACCTTGCCAGCATCGAGGAAGCCGATGTCTTCGCCATTCATCATGAAGGCGGGCTGACCTGCATCCAGGTGTTCTTCTTCCGCACCGGCCAGAACTGGGGCAACCGCGCCTATTTCCCGAAAGCCGATCCGCAGCTGACCGGCGCGGAGGTGCTCGCCGCCTTTCTCGGCCAGTTTTACGACGACAAGCCTTGCCCGCGACAGATCCTGCTGTCGGAGCCGATCGAGGAACAGGAACTGCTCGGGCTGGCGCTGTCGGAGCGCGCCGGGCACAGGGTGCAGGTGGCGGTGCCGCAGCGCGGCGAAAAGAAGGACGTGGTCGATCACGTGCTGTCCAATGCCCGCGAGGCACATGGCCGCAAGCTCGCCGAGACCTCCTCGCAGGGGCGGCTGCTCACCGGGCTTGCCGAGACCTTCGGCCTGTCTCCCGTGCCGCGGCGCATCGAGATCTACGACAACTCCCACATCATGGGCACCAATGCCGTCGGCGGCATGGTGGTTGCGGGACCGGAAGGCTTCGTCAAGAACCAGTATCGAAAGTTCAATATCAAATCGACGGACATCACGCCGGGCGACGATTTCGGCATGATGCGGGAAGTGATGACACGCCGGTTTTCGCGCCTGCTGAAGGAAGAAGGCCTTCCGGATCGCAGCGGTGCCGCCCCGTCCCCGGAAGAGGCCGCAGATGCGCCTTTCCCGGCCTGGCCGGACGTAATCCTGATCGACGGCGGCCAGGGACAGATGTCGGCGGTGCGCAAGATCCTCGACGAACTCGGCATCCGCGACGTGGTGACCGCCATCGGCGTCGCCAAGGGCGCCGACCGCGAGGCCGGCCGCGAGCGCTTCTTCATGGACGGCAAGCCCGATTTCAGCCTGCCGCCGCGCGATCCGGTGCTCTATTTCGTCCAGCGCATGCGCGACGAGGCGCACCGGTTTGCCATCGGAACACACCGCGCGCGGCGCAAGAAGGAAATGGTCAAGAGCCCTCTCGACGAGATCGCCGGCATCGGCCCGACGCGCAAGCGCGCCCTTTTGCAGCATTTCGGCACCGCCAAGGCGGTGTCGCGCGCAGCGATGAACGACCTCATGGCGGTCGAGGGCATATCAGAGGCCGTCGCCAGGCTTGTTTACAATCATTTTCACGAAACACGCGCCGAATGACGGGCGCATGCCGCAAATCGGACTGCATATCCGCAACATAAATCCCAGTCTGGTGTTGACGGTCGCAAGCGAACACCGTCATCTACCGGCGCAATCACTCGAGACGCGTTACCTATGGCTTCCAGGGCATATAACATCCCCAATCTCCTCACCTACGGTCGGATCCTCGCCGTTCCGTTGATCGTGCTGTGCTTCTTTGTCGAGGGCACCCTGCAGAGTTCCGACTTCGCCCGATGGACGGCGCTCGGCCTGTTCGTCCTCGCGTCCCTGACGGACTTCCTCGACGGATATCTGGCACGCATCTGGAACCAGACGTCGAATATCGGCCGCATGCTCGATCCGATCGCTGACAAGCTGCTGGTGGCGACCTGCCTGATCCTGATGGCGGCCGACACGGAAAAGACCATTGCCGGCTGGTCGCTCTGGGCGGCGATCATCATCCTGTGCCGCGAGATCCTGGTGTCGGGGCTGCGCGAATATCTGGCCGAACTCAAGGTTTCGGTACCGGTGACCCGGATCGCCAAGTGGAAGACCACGGTGCAGATGGTGGCGCTCGCCTTCCTGCTGGCCGGTCCGGCCGGCGACAAGGTGCTGCCGCACACCACCCAGATCGGCATCGGCCTCTTGTGGGTCGCGGCCCTGCTGACCATGTACACAGGCTACGACTATTTCCGCGCCGGCCTGAAGCACATGATGGATTGAGACATGACCAAGCTCGTTTATTTCGCCTGGGTTCGCGAACGGATCGGCCGGGGCGAGGAAGACCTCGACCTGCCGGCAAGCGTGGTGACCGCCGGCGACCTGATCGAGCACCTGAAGGGGCTCGGCGAGGAATACGAGACGGCCCTGCAGTTTCCGAAGGCGATCCGGGTCGCGATCAATCAGGAACATGTCGAGCATGACGAGCCGATTGCCGGCGCCACCGAGATCGGCCTGTTCCCGCCGATGACGGGCGGCTGACCCATGCGGCGGGTGCCATCGCCTGCCCGGGCGGCCGTGACTGCATCGCGAGAGATATTGAGATGAGCGACGCCAATCCCACAATCCGCGTCCAGTCGCAGGATTTCGATCTCGACGGCGAAGTCCGCGCCCTCAGCGCCGGACGACAGGATATCGGGGCCGTGGTGACGTTTTCCGGCCTTTGCCGGGACGAAGGCGCAACACTTTCGGCGCTCGAACTCGAGCATTATCCCGGCATGGCGGAAACCGAAATGCGCCGCATCGCGGAACTTGCCATCGCGCGGTTCCACCTGATCGGGCTCACCGCCATCCACCGTTTCGGCAAGATCGCGCCGGGCGAGAACATCGTGCTCGTCATCGCCGCGGCCCCGCATCGCCAGGCCGCCTTCGACGGGGCCAATTTCATGATGGACTACCTGAAGACCTCCGCGCCGTTCTGGAAGAAGGAACACTTGCGCGACGGATCCTCCGGGGCCTGGGTCGCGGCCAAGGATGCCGACGACAAGGCCCGGGAAAAATGGTTGTAGGGCGAACCTTTAGCGGGCGGGCGGCGTTCTCCTGATCTTGGAACAGGATGGAGGCCGACATGAATTTCCGTTTGGGCGGATGCCTGTGTGGCGACGTACGCTACACGGTCGAGGGCGAGCCGCTGCGCGTCGGCCTTTGCCATTGCAGCGCATGCCGCAAGGAAAGCGGCTCGATGGTCACCTGTTTTGTGGTCTATCCCCGCTCAGCGCTGAAAACGACCGGCCATACGGCAAGCTATGCCGGCCGGCATTTCTGCCCGCGCTGCGGCGGGCGGCTGTTCATCGTCAACGACGAGGAGGCGGAAATCCGCCTGGGCAGCCTCGACCGGGCGCCAAGCGATTTTCGTCCGGCCTACGAGATCTGGGTCAAGCGCCGCGAAGCCTGGCTCTCGGCGATCGAGGGGATCGGGCAATGGCCGGCAGACAGGGTCGGATGAGGCACGATTGTAACCGCACGACCGGCGTCAGGGAATGGCCCGCTCCTGGCGTGTGACGACCGCCAGGCCGACTAGGGCCGAAAACAGCACTGCGTCGCGCCAGAGAAACGGCAGATAGGCACCCCAGAGGGTTTCGATGAGACCGTAAAGCGCGGCACCGCCAGCAGCCCTCATCGGCATGGCATGCCCGCCAATCGCCGCCAGAAGCACCACTTTGAGCCCGAATACCATGCCGGCGCCGAAATCCATCGTCCCGTAATGGGCGGTCGCGAGCACGCCGCAGGTCGCAGCCGTGAGGGTCGCGGCGCCATAGGCGACGACGAAGACACGGTCGCTGTCGATCCCCATGAGCCTTGCCGCAAACGCATCGTCGGCCACCGCCCGCCAGATCCGCCCGGCACGGCTGCGCGCCAGCACCCCGCCGCCGAACATGACGATGGCCGTCATCAGCGCGGCGTTGAGCAGCTGAATGACCGTCAGGCTGACGGAGAAGGCGCCGTCATTCCAGAAAATCAGGCGCTGGTTGAGAAAGGGGGCAAGCCAGATCGAGCGGCTTTGCATCGCCAGCCTTGCGCTTTCTTCCAGCACCAGCACGAGACCGAGCGAGGCGACCAGCACGGCATTGGCCGAGGACCGGACAAGCGGCAGCATGACCTTTCTGGCGATCCACCATCCGGCTGCCAGGCCGTAGACCAGGGCGGCCGTTGACCCCAGCGCCAAGGCGACCGGCAGCACCAGATAGAGTTTGCTCCACCCGAAATTGGCAAACAGCAGGAAGATCTGGCCGGAAAAGGCAAAGATCGCGCCGTAGACGATATCGGCCCGCCGCGTCATGGCAAAGGCCGTGGCATAGCCGAAGGCGAGCGCCGCGTAGAGCGCCGCGACGGGAATGCTGTTTGCCAGTTGCTGCAGCAGATAGGCCATGTCTTGTCCTCGCGCTATTCTTATAACTGGTAAAATCGTTATTACCAGTTATATTGAGGCATGAGCTTTCAATGGACCCCACACCGGTTTTCCGGCGGCGCCCTGGCGCTGGACGTTGCCAACAGCGTCATTCTGCGCGCCGACCCCGAGCGCTGCATCGACCGCTTTGCCGTCGAGGCTCAGCTGGCCGCCTTTCCGCAGGCTGCCGCGCGCCACTGCGCGGAACGGGAACTGGCAGCGGTGCTCGACCTGCCGGAACCGGCGGCGAGACAAAGACTGGTCGACCTGCGCGAAGCGATCGATGCCTATTTTCGCTGCCGGACCCTCGGCACTGACGACCGCCCACTGCTGGCGGGCCTTCTCTCGGCGGCGGCGATCTGCCTTGCCGGGGCCCGGAGCGAGACGGCGTTGGAGGCGGCGACCGCCCGGTCGGCCATTCGGCTGGTCAGCGACCCCGCGTCCGAGCGAATGAAGATCTGTGGCAATTGCGGCTGGCTGTTCCTCGACCGCAGCAAGAACCGCAGCCGGACCTGGTGTGACATGGCTGTCTGCGGCAACCGGGCAAAGGCGAGCCGCCATTATCAGCGCAGGAAGCAGGAGGCTTCGTCATGAGACAGAGCAGGCGTGGGTCGGGACAGCGGGCGTTTCGATCGCTGGCGGTGGCGCTCGCGGGTATCGGCGCCTTGCTGGCCGGATGTCAGCGCGAGAGCGAGGACGGTCCATTATCGGTCGCCGGGCGGCTGTTCGAGTTCAACTACCGCAATGCGACCGCCGCCTATATCCTGACGCTCAACCGCGACCGGGACCTGCCGGAGGGCAGCGTGGTGGAAACCGCCTATGAGGATCCGGCCGGCGGCAAGCCGATCGTTACCGCGACGAAGATCTATCCGTTCTGGGAAAAGATCGCCTTGCAGAGCCCGCCGGTCCACTGCATCGTCAAGGACCGCCCCTACAAGGTGACGGTGACGCTGAAAAATGCGGATGGCCGGGAGGTGCAGACACTGAGGACCGAGATCATCTCGAATATCGACCAGACGGTGCTTCCGGAAAAACCACTGACCGTCGGTCCGGGCTATACGCCCAATCCGCAGGTCTTTCATGCCGACGGAACGCCGGATTTCGCGCCGGAAAAGGGTTGCCCGACGGTGTGATACGGGGCCGGCCCGGCCCCGTATCGAGGGGAAAGCGTCAGGCGGCGATCGCCAGGCGCGCCTTGCCGATGGCGAGTGCCGCGCGTGCGGCCTCGCGGCCTTTCTCGACGAAATGGGCGCGGTAGATCGCCTTGTGGTGATCGGTTTCCTGGAAGTGGTGCGGGGTCAGCGACACCGACAGCACGGGAATGCCGGTGTCCATGCCGGCGCGCATCAAGCCGTCGACGACGGCCTGGGCGACGAATTCATGACGATAGATGCCGCCGTCGACGACAAAGGCGGCGGCCGCGACCGCGCCGTAGCGCCCGGTGGCGGCAAGATCGCGGGCCAGCAGCGGCATTTCGAAGGCGCCGGGGACGTCGAAGACATCGACAAGATCGGCAGGGATGAGTTCGAGAAAGCCGTCGAGGGCACGGTCGACGATATCGGCGTGCCACTGGGCTTTGACGAAGGCATAACGGGTGGGTGTCATAGCAGGATCTCCTTTCGGTCACGACACGTCACCCAAGGCGATCACGAACGCGTCCGCCTGCCCCTTCCAGGGCTTGCGGCACCGCGCACGTTCTCTTTCATCCGGACTATGACCGTCGGCTCAGGCATCGCACCTGATCTGCTGACCCTTCGCTTTGCGAAGGCGCTCGCGGGCTCGCGGCTCTGGCCGCATACCGCCGGTGGGGATTTCCGCCCCGCCCTGAGAACAGCACAGATGTAGTGTGCGTCTTTCCGCCTGGCAATTGCCAAATGCGGCGAAAGACACTCCGTCAACGAAAACGCCCGCGGCATGGCCGCGGGCGCTTCGCATAAAAACTGGTCAGCGGCGGCCGTCGGCCTCCGGCTGCCCGGTATAAGATCAGCCGACGATTTCGGTGTCGGAGAACCAGTACTTGATTTCTTCGGCCGCGGTTTCCGGGGCATCCGAACCGTGAACCGAGTTTTCACCGATCGACAAGGCGTGGGTCTTGCGGATCGTGCCTTCGTCGGCGTTTGCCGGATTGGTGGCGCCCATGATCTCGCGGTTCTTCAGGATGGCGTTTTCGCCTTCCAGCACCTGAACGATGGTCGGGCCGGAGGTCATGCCTTCGACCAGTTCGCCGAAGAACGGGCGTTCCTTGTGCACGGCGTAGAAGCCTTCGGCTTCGCGCGTGCTCATCCAGACGCGCTTGGAGGCGACGACGCGCAGGCCGGCGTCTTCGAGCATCTTGGTGATGGCGCCCGTCAGGTTGCGCTTGGTGGCATCCGGCTTGATCATGGAGAAGGTGCGTTCAATCGCCATCTGTCTCGTCCTTTTTAGAAAACTCGGGAAAGTGGGCGGTATCTAGCCGCCCCGAATCACGAAGACAAGAGGGATGGGCGAAATTCACGTCGCCGTCACACATCAAGCCGGTGCTTGATAAAGAAGCCGGTGGAAGGCCTCAGGCGACCTTGCGGGCATGTCCGTCGTAGAGATCGAGCAGACGGTCGAACCATCCGGCCACCGGATCGCCGGAGGGCAGATGGATCGAACCGGTGGTAACCCGCAGCCATTGCAGCGCGCCGAACAGGATGTAGTCGGCAAACAGCGGGCTCTCGCCGCCGAGATAGGCCTGACGCTTCAACAGGTGGCGCAGCGTGGCGAATTTTTCCGGGAATGCGGCGATCTCGGCATCGCGTGTCGCAATAAAATCCTCGAGCGGCTTGCCCAGACGCTGCTCGCGACTCTCGCGGAAATAGGCCTGATCGACGGGGCCGAGCATGGCGTGAATGTCGTTGATCGCGATCTTCGTGACCGCCATGTGCAACATCGTCAGGCCGTAGGATTCGACGAAGCGCGACAGCACCATGCCGCCTTCCCCGCCGAACAGGCTCGGACGGTCCGGATAGGTCGCCTCCAGATAGAGCGCGATGTCGAAGCTGTCGGACACGATGGTGTCGCCATCCTTCAGGATCGGCACGATCTTGGAGACGCCGCCCTCGACCTTGGGGATCTCGGTGAAGGCCTGCGGGCTTTCGACGAAATCCAGCCCCTTGTGCCGCAGCGCCATGACCGTCTTCCAGCAATGAGGCGAGAACGGGCGGGCGGTTTCGGCACCGCAAAGCGAATAAAGAATGATGGACATGACAATCTCCCCGGAGGCCAAAGCTGATTTTGCCCCACACTGACCCGAACCGCGCCGTCGATCAAATCAGCTTATTTCATCCATGCCATCAGCAGGCCGGATCGGTGGTCATCGGAAGCGGCCTTCGGCGACCGAAAAGAAAGGACCGGCCGTTGTGAGGGGACAACGGCCGGCCAAGTCGGTGTGACGCTTCGTGCTTGGAAGGCGTCAGGCTGCGCGACGCGCCTGACCTGTCGCAGCGTCTGCGACCCTGAAGCGCTGCATCAGCTCTTCAAGACGTGTGGCCTCGCTGGCAAGCGAGGAGACCGCAGCAGAGGATTCCTCGACCATCGCGGCATTCTGCTGGGTATTGCGGTCGACAGCGCTGATGGCACCGTCGATCTCGCCCAGGCCATTGGCCTGTTCGCGGGCGCTACCGACAATCTTGGCGACCTCGTCGCTGATCATGTTGACCTCCTGGGCGATGCGGTTCAACGCCTCGCCGGCCTGGTCGACCAGGCTGACCCCGTTGCGGACCTGATCGCTGGAGGTGGTGATCAGCGCCTTGATCTCCTTGGCGGCGGTTGCCGAACGCTGGGCAAGCTCGCGCACTTCCTGGGCGACGACGGCAAACCCCTTGCCGGCCTCGCCGGCGCGTGCCGCCTCGACGCCGGCATTCAGCGCCAGCAGATTGGTCTGGAAGGCGATGTCGTCGATCACCGAGATGATCTGGCTGATCTCGTTGGAGGAGTTCTCGATCATGCCCATGGCCTCGACCGCATTGGTGACGATCGCACCGGAACGCTCGGCGCCGTTGCGGGCCTTCTGCACCATCTGGCCGACGGTCTCGGCCACCTGGGCGGTCTGGCGCACGGTCTCGGTCACCAGCGACAAGGCAGAGGCGGTTTCCTCGACCGAGGCGGCCTGGCGTTCGGTGCGCTGGGACAGATCCTGGTTGGCATGGCTGATCTGGCCCGTGCCGGTGCGGATGATCTGGATCACGTCGCCGGCCTCGCCGATGACGATGGCCAGATTGTCGATGGAGGTATTGTAGGAGACCCGCAGCCTGTCCAGTTCCCCCTCGAAAGGCAGGTTGATGCGATAGCCGAGATCGCCGGCGGCAAGCGCGCCCAGCCCCTTGCCGAGCGTCGTGACGGCGGCATCGATGGCGGCGGCTTCCGCGGCCTTCTCCGCTTCACGGATCTGGCGCTGTCTTGCCGCTTCGCTATCGGCATTGCGCACCTGGTCCGCCATGGCGGTTGCCTCGCGTTGGGCCGCCTCGGCCTTTTCGACGGCTGCGTCGGAGGACTGGAAGGCACGCACCACGGAATAGGTGAGCACAATCAGCACGCCGGTCTGGACGACGAGCACGACCGCATGCAGCAAGACACGGGAGAAATCCGACTGACCCGGGAAGACGGCGAACGGCAGCACGAAGAACAGCAGCAGGTGATGCACCGCGACAAGCGCCGCATAGCCGACCAGGGCGCGCCAGTCGATCCAGGCTGCGCAGATCGCCAGCGAGGCGAAGAAATACATATGGATGTCGATCTGCAGCGGCGAGCCGGCAAAGGCATAGACCATGATGGCCACCGTCGCGGCATGGGCAAGCGAGGTGACGGCACGCGTGGTCGCGCCGATCCGGTCCTGCCACCACGCAGCGCTGGCCGAGAGCGCAATCAGCAGCGTGCCGCCAATCGCGAGAAATTCAGGGCCCTCCGCGCGCAGCAGGAAGCGCGCGGTAATCAGCGCGACGTTGATCCATAAAAGCGCGAAGATCACCGAAGAGACCCTATGGCGCAGTGCGTTCAGAGAATTCATGTTCGCTAGTCCTTCAAGCAACCAACAGCGAGTTTGTGATCCAGTACGATGAGCGCGCCTGCCTTCATCAATCGATAGGCAAAGTCCCGTTCATCGGAATAGGCAACAGTGAGCCAGGGAAAGCGCCCCGACTGGACGAAGGCGCCGCCGGCCTCGCCGATCACGGCCAGGCTTTCATCCGCGCCACCCGCCGGAGCGGTGACCACCAACACGAAGCGATCGGTCGGCAAGGCCCATATTCCAAGGATCAGCACGAGATAGAGGACGAAATTGAAAGCGATCACGGTGCGGCTGATCCCGCCTTCCCTGCCCTCGTCCATCGGTTTCTCGACCATCGCTGCCTCCAATAAAGGCATTTGCCTCGCCGCAGCGCGCATTCACCGGTCGGTACATTACGTCATGCGAATAAATGAATGCTTAATTAGATTATTGTTATATATCTCGCATACGTATCGTTCGGCGCCGGGACGACAGCTCGCGATCCGGCTGCGGCCGGCGCCAGACTGACCCTGTGTTCGGTATCTCGTCGCCGGCGCAATATTGCCTTTGTCGCGAACATCGGCCAAAACCCGCAGCATGATCACGCTCAATGAAATTTCCGCCCGCATCGCCGGCCGTCTGCTTATCGACAACGCCACGCTCTCTCTGCCGGCCGGGGTGAAGGCCGGCCTTGTGGGCCGCAATGGCGCCGGCAAGTCGACGCTGTTTCGCATCATTACCGGCGACCTTGCGGCCGAGAGCGGGACGGTCGGCATTCCGAAGCAGTCGCGCATCGGCCAGGTCGCCCAGGAGGCGCCGGGAACCGAGGAATCGCTGATTTCCATCGTGCTGTCGGCCGACAAGGAGCGCGCGGCCCTGCTCGAGGAAGCCGAAACGGCAACCGACCCCGGCCGGATCGCCGAAATCCAGACGCGGCTCGCCGATATCGATGCCCATTCCGCGGAAGCGCGGGCGGCGACGATCCTGGCCGGCCTCGGCTTCGACCACGAGGCGCAATTGCGCCCGGCCTCTTCCTTTTCCGGCGGCTGGCGCATGCGCGTGGCGCTGGCGGCGGTGCTGTTTTCCGAGCCGGACCTGCTGCTGCTCGACGAGCCGACCAACTATCTCGACCTGGAAGGCACACTCTGGCTGGAGGATTATGTCCGGCGCTATCCGCATACCGTCATCGTCATCAGCCATGACCGCGACATGCTGAACAATGCGGTGAACGCTATCGTTCATCTCGACCAGAAGAAGCTGACCTTCTATCGCGGCGGCTACGACCAGTTCGAACGCCAGCGGGCCGAAGCCAACGAATTGCAGATGAAGGCCAAGGCGAAGAACGACGCCGCGCGCAAGCATCTGGAAAGCTTCATCAACCGCTTCAAGGCCAAGGCCTCCAAGGCCAAGCAGGCACAGTCGCGCGTCAAGGCGCTGGAGCGCATGGGCACGGTCTCGGCCGTGATCGAGGATCACGTCCAGCCGATCACCTTTCCCGAGCCCGAAAAGCAGCCGGCCTCGCCGATCATTGCGATCCAGGGCGGCGCCGTCGGCTACGAACCTGGAAAGCCGATCCTGAACGGCATCGACCTGCGGATCGACAATGACGACCGCATTGCGCTGCTCGGCGCCAACGGCAACGGCAAGTCCACCTTCGCCAAGCTGATCGCCGGCCGGCTGAAACTGCAGGCGGGCGAGATCAAATTGGCACCCAATCTCTCGGTCGGGTTCTTCGCCCAGCACCAGCTCGACGACCTGGTGCCCAACGAGACGCCGGTCGATCACGTGCGCCGGCTGATGCCGCAGTCGAGCGAAGCCCAGGTGCGCGCCCGCGTCGCGCAGATGGGCCTTGCGACCGAAAAGATGGGCACGGCCGCCAAGGATCTCTCCGGCGGCGAAAAGGCGCGCCTGCTGATGGGGCTCTCGGCCTTCCATGCGCCCAACCTCCTGATCCTCGACGAGCCGACCAACCATCTCGACATCGACAGTCGCCGCGCGCTGATCGAGGCGCTCAACGACTATAATGGCGCCGTCATCCTGATTGCCCATGACCGCCATCTGATCGAGGCGACGGCCGACCGTCTGTGGCTGGTCAATGACGGCACCGTCAGTGTCTTCGAAGGCGACATGGAGGAATATCGCAGCCTGATCATCCAGGGCTCGAAGAAAAAGGACGAGAAGAGCAAGGCCGCCGTCGAGCCGACCAACAAGGCCGATCAGCGCAAGGCCAATGCCGACAAGCGCGCCAGCCTCGCCCCGCTTCGCAAAAAGATCAATGAAGTCGAGGCCTTGACCAAGAAGCTGGAGACATTGATCAAATCGCTTGATGCGGAGCTTGCAGATCCCGTGCTCTACGAGAAGACCCCGGCCAAGGCCGCCGAGAAGGCCAAGCAGCGGGGCGAGGCCGCAGCAAAACTGTCCGATGCCGAAGAACAGTGGCTGGAGCTCTCCGGCGAATACGACGAGGCAATGGCCGGCTGAAAGCCGGTCTTTCGACCAATACCCTTCTGTCCTGCACCGTGTCGGCGGAGCCGTCCGGCTGCCCTGCCCGATCTGCCGAGCATTGGAACCCTGCGTCTGCCTCAAATCCATCAAGACTTACAATACGCATGCAATCTATAATTCGGTGGCAAGCAACACATATCGGACTTTCGGGCCGCAGATCACCGGTTAGTACACGCATTTACTCGTAAGACTCCGTTAAAGCGAAAACCCTATACATTTCTAAATCATAACTAGAGCATGTGCCGAGGGTCTCTTGCCGAACAGTATTATCCATTGCCGTCGGCTGATCCTTCAACTTTGGCACGACAGGCGCGGAAATTTCGCGATCAGCTTCGCAATCTTGCTGGTTCCGGTGCTGACCGCCGTCGGCATGAGCCTCGATTATGTGCGCGCCTACAATGTGCGTACCAAGATGCAGGCCGATCTCGACACGGCGCTGATTGCCGCTGTGAAAAGCGTCGGCACCAAGGACACCAATCTCGTCCAGCAGAAGATGAAGAGCTGGTTTGCCGCGCAGACCGACCAGACGGGCAAGGGTTACACCCTGAGCGATATCGAAATCGGCGCCAACAACAACGAGCTTACGGCAACGGCCCGTGTGGCCGTGCAGACGACGGTGTTGCAGATCGCAGGTTTCAAGAAAGTCGACGTCGGCGTCGCCTCGTCTGTCGCGGGACCGACGAAGGAATATATCAACGTCTATTTCGCCATCGACAAGTCGGCGTCGATGATGCTGGCGGCCACGCCGGCCGGCCAAGCGGCGATGTTCGGGGCGCCGGCCTATTGCGCCTTTGCTTGCCATGAGGTCGAGGGCGGTCCCTACAAGTACAAGGGCAAGAGCTACACCACCAACTACGCCCTCGCCCGGGCCATGGGCGTCCAGCTGCGCACCGATGTCGCGATCAACGCCGTCAACCAGGTGCTGGACATGGTCGAGGCCGCCAATCTCGAGACCCAGCACATTAAGGTCGGCCTCTACACGGTGGGCCAGTCCGGCTCCCAGGTTCTGGCGCCGACATTCTCGGTCTCCGATGCACGCAAAAAGCTTTCCGACGATTCGGCCGGCTTCAACGCCGCGACCTCGCAGCCGGCGACCTATTTCGACTATTCGCTCGCCGACCTCTCCAAGTTTGTCGGCACCGGCGGCGACGGCTCGGTCAACAATCCGAGCAAGCTCGTCCTGCTCCTGACGGACGGCCTGCAGTCGGAACGCAACTGGGTCCACGACACGTCCAGCGGCATCCGCTTTCCGACCACCGTCGGCAAGCTGACGACCGCCACGACCCCTCTCAATCCCGACTGGTGCAAGCAGATCAAGAACGACGGCTCCAGCTTCGGCGTCCTCTACACCACCTATCTGCCGCTTGCGGGTGACTGGGGTTATGACCGCACCGCCGGCCAGACGATGAAGAGCAGCGGCTTCAAGTCGATCTGGGGCGGCACCTGGGCCAGCGGATATGGCAACTGGACGCGCCAGGCCTATCTGCCGGTTGCCCTCAAGTCCTGCGCCTCTGCCTCCAACCTCTTCATCCAGGCCGACTCGGCGAGCGAGATCGAGAAAGGTTTGGGCCAGTTGTTCCAGCAGTACATGTCCAAAGTCCGCCTGATCAATTGAGGCGTGCGATGCGAAAGATAATCACATTCTCGAAGGACCGGTCCGGCGCGACAGCGATCGAGTTCGCGCTGCTCGCCCTGCCCTTCTTTCTGCTGGTGCTCGCGGTGCTTGAGGTCGCGTTGCTCGCCTTTGTCGATACATCGCTGGATTCCGCCCTGCACAAGGCCGCGCGCGATGTCCGCACGGGTAGCGCTACGAAGGCGGCATGGAACCTCACGAAGTTCAAGTCCGAGGTCTGCAACCACATGATGGTGCAGTTCGGCTGCGACAGCAGCCTGTTGATCAAGACGGATGTGCTCAGCGATTTCTCGGGCGCGGCGATGACATCGCCCGACCTGTCCAAGCCTCTGAACATCAGCGAAAACTTCGCCCCGGGCAAAGCCAATGACTACATGCTGATCCAGGCGTTCCTGCCCTGGAACAGCATACTTGGCTATGCCGGCGTAAAGACCCGGACGCTTCCTGACGGCCGCTATGTACTCGCCGCCTCCGCGATGTTCAGAAACGAGCCCTTCGAATGAACCGTTTGCACACAGGACTGCAGCGAACGGCGTGGGCGCTTGTCCGCGACTGCCGCGGCGTATCCGGCATCGAGTTCGCCATCATCCTGCCCATTCTGGTGATGCTTTTCGCGGCAACCCTCGACCTCGGCCAGACGCTCACCGTCAAGCGGCGGCTCAACCAGGTTGCAACGACAAGCAGCGACGTCATCGCCCAAGAGACGACCTGGACCGGGACGCAGCTCGACAACATGCTGGCTGGTGCAGCCAAGATCCTCGAACCCTATGATGCCGGCAGCCTGAAGATCCGAGCCATGCTGGTGAGGCCGGACGGCAGCGGATCGACGACCACCGTCTGGACCCGAAATTACCCGGCGAACTCCACGATGTCCGTCGCAAATGTGCCGATCGATGACAAGGTTATGGAAGCGCAGGTGGACCTGATCACGCTCACCGTCACCTATGAGATGAGCACCGCGTTCACTTCGCTGCTCGCCTCTGTGACCGGCGTGCAGAGCTACAGTCTCGTGGAGACGTCGATTTCACGGCCGCGTGTCTCTGACACCGTCGACCTTACCAACAAGTAGTGTTCGCGGCGGCGCGCCCTGCGCCGCACATCCTGTCAGGCCTTGCGCTCCCAGCGCCCCTCCGGCGTCTGCTGCCAGTAGGTCAGGGCGTGCGCGGCACCCTTCAGCCGCTTCCAGTTCGCCCGGGCGCTTTCCAGCTGCTGCTGGTCGTGGCCGTCGAACACGAAGACCACGCGCTCATAGTCCAGGCCGTCTGCCGGCTCCGCACCGTCGACGATGAAGCGCACGGTCGCGCCATTCACATTGCCCTGGTCGATCGTCAGCAGCACCGGCTGCTCGGCCGGAGCCGACGCCTCGTCCGTGCCATGCGGCAGAAAGCTGTCGTCGCGATAGGTCCACAGATGCGTGTCAAGCAGATCGCGACGTTCCGCATTGCCGACCTGTACCGCGACCCGCCATCCGCGCTCGACGCTCTTTTCGAGAAGCGCCGGCAGCGCCTCCTCGAGTTTCGATTCCGTCAGATGGTAGAACAGGATCTCGGCCAAAGGCTGCGCTCCTCGCCGCTCGTCAGCGCTCGAAACTCGCGCGCACGAATTCGTCGAGCAGCCGCACGCCGAAACCGGACGCCCAGGACTGGTTGGTCTCGTCCTGAACCGACCCCATGGCGGTGCCGGCAATGTCGAGATGCGCCCAGGGGGTGTCGCCGACAAAGCGCTTGAGGAACTGGGCGGCCGTGATCGAGCCCGCATGACGACCGCCGGTATTCTTCATGTCGGCAAACTTGGAATCGATCATCTTGTCGTATTCGTCGCCGAGCGGCAGGCGCCATAGACGCTCGCCTGTCGAGAGACCGGCCGAAAGCAGCATGTCGCTCAGACCGTCGTCATTGGAAAACAGGCCGGCATGATGGCTGCCGAGCGCCACCAGCACGGCTCCGGTCAGGGTCGCGAGGTTGACCATATAGCTCGGTTCGAAGCGCTGGCGGCAGTAATACAGGGCATCGCCGAGCACCAGACGGCCTTCGGCATCGGTATTGATGACTTCGATCGTCTGGCCCGACATCGAGGTGACGATGTCGCCCGGGCGCTGGGCATTGCCGTCCGGCATGTTCTCGACCAGGCCGATGATGCCGACCACGTTGACCTTGGCCTTGCGCGCCGCAAGCGTGTGCATCAGCCCGGTGACGGCGGCCGCGCCGCCCATGTCGCCCTTCATGTCCTCCATGCCGCCGGCAGGCTTGATCGAAATGCCGCCGGTGTCGAAGACCACGCCCTTGCCGACGAAGGCGACCGGCTTGTCCTTCGCCTTGCCGCCATTCCACTGCATCACGACCAAGCGCGGCGGCCGCACCGACCCCTGGGCAACACCCAGCAGCGCGCCCATGCCGAGCTTCTTCATGTCCTTTTCGCCGAGGATCTCGATCTCGACGCCGAGGCTTTCGAGCTCCTTCGCGCGGGCCGCAAATTCTTCCGTCCCCAGCACGTTGGCAGGTTCGTTGACCAGGTCACGGGCGAGATTGACGCCGGCCGCCACTGCGTCTGCGGTCTTGAACGTCGACTTTGCCGCGTCGGCAACCGAAGTCACGATCGTCACGTCCACCGACTTGACGTTCTCATCGCCCTCGTCGGCCTCTGCCTTCTTCGTGGTCTTGTAGGTGTCGAACCGGTAAACCCGCATCAGCATGCCAAGCGCGAAGTCGGCGGCTGCCCCGCCATCGACATGGACACCGGGGGCATCGAGGAAGACGACGACCTTCCTGGCGGACTTCAGCGCGGCTGCCGCCTTGCCGCCAGCCTTCAGCCAGTCCAGCGGCTTCAGCTTGTCGGCAGTGCCAAGACCCAGCACCAGAAGCCGGTCGGCAGTCGAGCCGTGCGGCGCGATCAGGTCCAGCGTGGCCGTCGCCTTGCCCTTGAACTTGCCGATCTCGGCGGCGCGGGCATAGACGCCCTGCGGATCGGCCTCGGCAAGTCCAGCCGGCCCCTGCCCGTCGCCCGCCGACAGCGCCACGACCAGAGCGCCCTTGAACTTTGCGGAGGTGGCGAAGGTTATGTCGAGCTTGGTGGGCATCAGAATTTCCAATCCAAAAATTTCAAAGTGACGGTTTTGTCGCGATCTTCCCCGTTTCGCCCGTCATGGCAAGAGCCGCATGGCATTTTCCGGCACTTGTGCCGCCGCCAGGGAGGCGAGCGGAGGATCGCGGTCGATGGCCGGGAAGCACTGTCCACCCTCGTCTCCCAAGGCTGGGGCAAGCGTTCCCGAGTTTGATGAAACGCACAAGACGCCATGTTGTTGCCGAAATACCCCAGTTTGAGTGTCGCCAAATCGATGCATGCGTCTTAGATAGAAGCCGACGAGAATGCTGGCACATGCCGGCCCATCAGGTTACCGAATGAAGCTACTCGAGGCCTATATCCTTAGACGCGTCTGGACCATGTTCCTGACAGCGCTGCTGCCCGTGCTGGCGATCATCTGGACGACCCAGGTGCTCAATCGCATCAATCTGGTGACGGATAGCGGGCAGTCGATCGGCTCGTTCATGAAGCTTGCAAGCCTGATCCTGCCGACGCTGCTGCCGACCGTCATGCCGTTTGCCCTGGTGATCGGCATCACCCAGACGCTGACGATGATGAACAATGATTCGGAGCTGGCGGTGATCGATGCCGCCGGCGCTTCGCGCGGCATCGTCTATCGTCCGCTGATCAGCTTTGCGGTGCTGCTCTGCATCTTCTCCTTCGTCATGACCAGCTTCGTCGAGCCGAGGCTTCGCGTGTCTGTCCGCGAAATGATCGCCGCGGCCTATGCCGACCTTCTGTCCACGGTGATCGAGGAAAAGACCTTCCGCCGCCTGGACGATGGCCTCTATGTGCAGATTTCCCAGCGGCTTTCGGGCCGCATCCTGAAAGGCCTGTTCGTCGCGGATTCGCGCGACCCGGCCTATGACATGATCTATTATGCCCGCGAAGGCGCCGTCGACGAGACCGGCAAGGCGCTGATCATGCGCGACGGCGAGGTCGAGCGCAAAACGCCGGACGGCAATGTCTCAATCGTCCGCTTCGACAGCTATTCCTTCGACCTGTCGGAACTGTCGCAATCGCGCGGCGAAGCCCGGCTGCATGCCGGCGACCGCGATCTCTCCTTCCTGCTTTCGCCCGATCCAAACGACAAGGACTACGTCAAGCGGCCGCAGGAATACCGTGCCGAGTTGCACAAGCGCCTGTCGGGCTGGCTCTATCCGCTGGCCTTTGCGCTGATCTCGCTGGTGGTCGCCGGCGACGCGCGTTCGCACCGGGAGGCCCGGCTGCACCCGATGGTCTCGGCGCTGACCCTGGCGATCGGACTCTTCTGGCTGTCGAACTACACGGTCAATCTGGTGGAGAGCAGCGCCACCTTCATTCCGTTCGTCTATGCCGTACCGCTGGGGACGATCGTCATTTCCGGCTCCATCCTGGCGCGGGGCCGCGGGCTCAGGCTGCCGGGCGCGCTGGAGCGGCTGTTCGGGCGGATGGCACAAAGCCTTCGCCAGGGTATGTCCCGGGTCGGCGGAAGCGGTGGAGGTGCATCATGATCACCACGCTCGGTCGCTATTTCCTCAAGCGCTATATCGTCGTCATGCTCTGGTTCCTGCTGGGCGTCACGGCGATCAGCTACCTGATCGACTTCAGCGAAAGCAGCGGCCGGTTTTCGGATCTCGACGGCTTCAGCGTCGCCGGTGCACTCTACCTGACGGCGCTGCGGATACCGCTTATTCTGCAGCAGACGGTTCCGTTCATCACGCTGTTCGTCGGCATGACCGTGCTGATCACCCTCAACCGCAAGTCGGAACTGGTGGTAGCACGCGCGGCCGGCATTTCGGTGTGGCAATTCATGCTGCCCTTCGTCGTCGGCGCGCTTACCGTCGGGCTGTGCACCACATTCGTGCTGAACCCGCTTGCCGCCTGGGGCCAGCGTCAGTCGCTGCAGGTCGAATCGCTCTGGCGCGGCGGCGGCAACGACACCTCGAAAGCCATACCGTGGCTTCGCCAGATCAGCGGCAAGGACGATGTGATCATCGGCGGACGCGTGGTGCTGGACGAGGGCACGATGATCGTCGATGCCGTTCTGATACACTTCGACCGCGACGGCCGGATCATTCTGAGACAGGATGCCCAGTCGGCTAAGTTGAAAGATGGTTATTGGCTGCTTAACGGCGTTACCGAAACCCGGCCGGGCGATATTTCCAAGCGGCTCGACACCGCGAAAGTCAGCACGAACTTAAAGAAGGATTTTGTGCAACAAAGCCTCGCTTCCCCAGAAACCGTTGCATTTTATGATCTTTCTCAAAAAATTGCTGTAGCAAAATCTTTCGGGGTCTCTACAAAGGCGTTGGAGACTCAGTTCCATTCACTCCTGTCACTGCCCTTACTCCTAGTAGCCATGACCCTGATTGCCGCCACCGTTTCCTTGAAGTTCAGCCGGTTCAACCAGTCGCGTTCCGTGATTCTGGGTGGAATCGTTGCAGGCTTCGTGCTTTATGTGGTGACGGTGCTCGTCAAGGCATTCGGCAGCAGCGGGGTCATTCCTCCTTTCGTCGCTGCCTGGATCCCCGTTGTCGTGGCAATGGCTCTGGGGGCGACGGTGCTACTTCATCAGGAGGACGGTTAGTGGCGGCAGGTGACCGTTCCATATTCAAGCGGTTCCTTGCGGGTCTGTTGACCAGCACGGCAGTGTGCCTGATCGCATTTGCTCCGCCTGAAGTCCGCGCGCAGGACGCCCCCGCAGCGGCGCTCCAGCCGTCTGTGCCGGAGGATGCCAAGCTGTTGCTGGCAGCCAACGAATTGCTGTATGACCGCGACAACCAGCGCATCACGGCCCGCGGCGCCGTGCAGATCAACTATGGCGGCTATCGGATGGTCGCCCGCCAGGTGATCTACGACCAGAAAACCGGTCGCATGACCGCCCTCGGCAATATCGAGATGGTGGAGCCCTCCGGCAACCGTCTCTATGCCGACAAGCTCGACGTCACCGACGATTTCGCCAACGGCTTCATCAATGCCATCCGCATCGAGACGACCGACAATACGCGCATGGCCGCCGAGCGCGGAGAGCGGGTCAACGGTACCGATTTCATTCTCTACAAGGGTGTCTACACCGCCTGCGAACCCTGCCGGGAACACCCGGAAAGACCGCCGCTGTGGCAGATAAAGGCCGAGCGCGTCATCGAGAACGGCACCACGCACACCGTGCGCCTGGAGCATGCCAAGTTCGAACTGTTCGGGCATTCGATTGCCACGGTGCCGGCCATCGAGGTTCCCGACTACACGGTAAAGCGCAAGTCCGGGTTCCTGTTCCCGACCATGCGCACATCGGACAATCTCGGCTTCGGCCTGACCATTCCCTACTACTACGTCCTCAACAACCACATGGACGCGACGATCAAGGCCACCGGCTTCACCTCGCAGGGCGTCCTGCTCGACGGTGAATTCCGCAGGCGTTTCGACAATGGCGAGGTCACCGTCCGCGCCGCCGGCATCCAGCAGATGAATTCGGATCTGTTCGACGCCCATACCAGCGACAGTTCCAAGGATACGCGCGGCATGATCGCGTCGAGCGGCAAGTTCGACATCAATCCGCGCTGGTCCTTCGGCTGGGACGTGATGGCGCAGAGCGACAACAACTTTGCCCGCACCTACGAACTCGACGACTACAACCAGCGTACCCACGTCAACCAGCTCTACCTGACGGGGCTTGGCGACCGGAACTATTTCGACCTGCGCGGCTATTATTTCGACGTCCAGAATGCGGACACGAACAGCGAGCTGGAAAAGCAGCAGGGCGTCGTGCTGCCATCGCTCGACTACCAATATTACGCCCCGGAGCCGGTGGCCGGCGGAGAGCTTACGGCCAATTTCAATCTCGCATCGGTTTCGCGCTTCGACAGCGACATCTATACCGTGAATGGCGTAGACCGTTATCGCGGCCTGAAGGGCAACACGACCCGCGCGACGGCGGAAGTCGAGTGGAAGCGTAGCTTCATCACCCCGGGTGGCCTGGAGCTCACGCCGATGCTGGCGGCGCGCGGCGATGCCTTCTCGCTCAACATGGATACGCCGTCCGGCTATACGGGCGACTATTACGACGGCGATGCAGCGACCCGCGGCCTGCTGACGGCGGGCCTTGAGGCGCGCTATCCGATCCTGATGACAACCGCCAATTCGAGCCATGTTCTCGAGCCGATCGTCCAGGTCTATGCCCGCAACGACGAACAGCATGCCGGTCAACTGCCGAACGAGGACGCCCAGAGCCTCGTGTTCAACGCGACCAACCTTTTCGACAGCAACCGCTTCTCCGGCTATGACCGCGTGGAAGGTGGTACGCGCGCCAATGTCGGCTTCCGCTATACCGGTTCGTTCGACAACGGCATCGGCGTTCGCGGCATTTTCGGCCAGTCCTATCAGCTGGCCGGGCTGAACTCCTATGCGACCGACGATCTCGTCAAGGTCGGATCCGCCTCCGGGCTCGAGGATGACGTGTCCGATTTCGTCGGCATGGCGGCCATCGACCTGCCGAACGGCGTGTCGGTCAGCAATAATTTCAGGCTCGACAAGGACACGCTGGACCTGCGCCGCACCGATTCGACGCTGACCTTCACCAATGAGGATCTGCAGGCGAACCTGACCTATACCCGGATCACTGCGCAGCCCGAATACGGCTTCGCCTCGGACAATGACGAGCTGCAGGCCTCCGGCTCCTACAAGCTCGACGAGTCCTGGTCGGTGTTCGGCGCCATGACCTGGGATATCGACTCGGCGGAAATCAGCCGGCATGGCGTCGGTATCTCCTATGCCGACGAGTGCGCGATCCTGTCGCTGGTCTACAACAGCGAACGCGACGACGACAATGAATCGGCAAGCGACTGGTCGATCGGCGCCCGCCTCACCTTCCGTACGCTGGGCGACGTCAAGGTCGGCGACGCGAACGTCAAGGGCTACAATTAAGGCACGGCCTTTCTCGGGCGACAAAGCGGCAGCATGCGGCGCTGTTTTGCGGCCATGCTTTTGCCACCGGGTCATTGTTTTGCCGCAAGGATTGTGCAATCGCTCCGCTTAAATATACTGGTTTCCCCAGCACATCCTGATGTCGGCTATACGAGGAAGAGGTAGAAAATGAAGTTCGGGAGAAACGGGGTTCGCTCGGCAATCATCAGCGGCCTTCTCGCAGTCTCCGCCGTTTCCGTCACTTTGCTGCCGCCTGTCACGGTGCAGGCCGCAAGCGAAGTCAAGGCCGTCGTCAACGGCCAGGCCATCACCTCCGGTGACGTGGCAAGCCGGGTCGCCTTCCTGCGCCTGCAGCATCGCAGCGGCAATCTGAACAAGACGGCCCTCGACCAACTCGTGGAAGAAGCGCTGAAACGGCAGGAGATCGCGCGGGTCGGTGCCTCGGTCAGCACCAGCGATGTCGATGCGGCCTTCGCCCGCTTTGCCGCGTCCAACAAGATGGACACCAAGCGGATGGCGATGATCCTCGACAAGTCGGGCGTCGGCGTATCCCACTTCAAGTCCTTCATCGCCGTGCAGATGAGCTGGCCAAGACTGTTGAGCGCCCGCTATGGCTCCAGCGGCCAGATGTCCAAGCAGGACATCATCAGCCGCATGGCCGAGAGCAAGGAAAAGCCTTCGACGACCGAATACTTTTTGAAGCAGATCATCTTCGTGATCCCCGAATCGAAGCGCAAGTCGATCACCGGCAAGCGCAAGGCCGAGGCTGAAGCGTCGCGCAAGTCCTTCCCGGGCTGCGAGGAGGCCATGCAGTTCGCCCGCAATTACCATGATGTGTCGATCCGCGATCTCGGCCGCATCCTCGAGCCGCAGTTGCCGGCCGAATGGAAGCCGCTGATCGAGAAGGCCAGCAACGGCACCACCGGCACCCGCGTCACCGACAAGGGCGTCGAATATCTGGCGATCTGCAAGAGCCGCACCGTCTCCGACGACCTGGCCGCCGAAATGGTCTTCCGCGCCGAAGACATCGGTAAGGACAAAAAGAAGGAAGACGAAGACCCGAACGACAAGAAGTATCTGGATGACCTGCGCTCCAAGGCCCAGATCATCTATCGATGACGACAGTGTGCCGACATGAGCGCTGACGCAGCGCCGCCGCTGGCCCTGACCCAGGGCGATCCGGCCGGCATCGGCCCGGATATCGCGCTGATGACCTGGGCGGCGCGTCGGGCGCTCGGCCTTGCGCCGTTTCTCTATATCGGCGATCCGGCCGTGCTGGCTCTGCGGGCCCGTCAACTCGAGATCGACGTTGCGATCCGCGAAAGCACGCCACAGACGGCGGCCGATCAGTTCGGCTCGTCTCTTCCGGTGCTGCCGATACCCTGCGGCATCGATGTCGTTTCCGGCGAACCGCATGCCGAGACCGCGCAGGCGACCATCGGCGCAATCGAGACGGCGGTTTCCCTTTGCCTGCGTGGTGAGGTACGCGCCGTCGTCACCAATCCGATTGCCAAGTCCGTCCTCTATCAGGCCGGTTTCGGCTTTCCGGGGCACACCGAATTTCTGGCGGACCTCGCGCAGCGCCACACCGGCACCAAATGCCGGCCCGTGATGATGCTGGCTGGCCCCACGCTGCGGGCGGTGCCCGTCACCATCCACATTCCCCTGAGCGCCGTGCCGCAGGCGCTGACCCGCGCGTTGATCGTCGAGACCTGCGAGATCATTCATGCGGACCTGAAGAACCGGTTTTCGATCGCTTCCCCCCGCCTTGCCGTCGCCGGACTCAACCCGCATGCGGGCGAAGGCGGGGCGCTCGGCCGTGAAGACGACGAGATTATCCACCCGGCCGTCATGGCGCTGCGCGAGCGCGGCATCGACGCCTTCGGCCCGCTGCCGGCCGACACCATGTTTCATGACGATGCCCGCCGCCGCTATGACGTGGCGGTCTGCATGTATCACGACCAGGCCCTGATCCCGGCCAAGGCACTCGGCTTCGACGACAGCGTCAACGTCACGCTCGGCCTGCCCTTCGTGCGGACTTCGCCGGACCACGGCACCGCATTCGGCATCGCCGGCACCGGCGTCGCCAAGCCCGACAGCCTGGTCGCAGCCCTGCGCATGGCCGACGAGATCAGCCGCATGCACCAGGAAACCCACTGATGGCCGCTCTCGACGGACTGCCGACGCTGCGCGATGTCATCACGCGGCACGGGCTGGATGCCCGCAAGGCGCTCGGGCAGAACTTCCTGCTGGACCTCAACCTGACCCAGAAGGTGGCGCGCACCGCCGGCAATCTCGAAGGCGCTACCGTCTTCGAGGTCGGCCCGGGTCCTGGCGGGCTGACCCGCGCGATCCTGGCGCTCGGCGCAAGGAAGGTGATTGCCGTGGAACGCGATCCGCGTTGCCTGCCGGCGCTGGCCGAGATCGCCGATCATTATCCCGGTCGGCTCGAGGTGATCGAGGGCGATGCGCTGAAGACCGATTTCGAGAGCCTGGTGCCGGATGACGGCCCGGTGAAAATCATCGCCAACCTGCCCTATAATGTCGGCACCCAATTGCTGGTCAACTGGCTGCTGCCGAACCGCTGGCCGCCCTTCTGGCAGTCGCTGACGCTGATGTTCCAGAAGGAAGTCGGTCAGCGGATCACCGCGGTGGAAGGCGACAATCACTATGGCCGGCTGGGCGTGCTCTGCGGCTGGCGCACCGAGGCCCAACGCGCCTTCGACGTGCCGCCCGAGGCCTTCACGCCGCCGCCCAAGGTCACCTCCTCGGTCGTCCATCTGGTACCGCGTGCAGCCCCGATCGCCTGTGACCCGCAAAAGCTCGAAAAGGTCACCCAGGCCGCCTTCGGCCAGCGTCGCAAGATGCTGCGCCAGAGCGTCAAATCGCTGGGGGGCGAGGCGCTTCTGAACCGGGCCGGGATCGATCCCGCACGGCGGGCGGAGACACTGTCGGTCGAGGAATTCTGCCGGCTGGCGGCGGAAATCTAGACCTCGATTTACACGAAATTGCTCTTGGGCTCGCGGGTTGCGCCAGCGCAAAGACCGCGCGGCAATTGCCCTGCCATGGGAATGGGACGTCCTGCGCCGCACAGAGAAAAAAGAAGCCGAGGGGGGCAGCCCCTCGGCTTCCCCGCCGTCACGCCGCCCGGGAGCGGGCCGTGCCGGCGGTGGCAAGCTTGAACATGTCGACCTGGCTCTTGAGCCGGTCGGCTTCGCCGGCAAGCGCATGGCTTGCCGCACTCGTCTCTTCGACCATCGCGGCATTCTGCTGCGTTACCTGGTCCATCTGGTTGATCGCGGCGCTGATCTCATTGAGAGCCACCGACTGCTCCCGTGCGGTCTCGACGATCGCCTTGACCTCTTCGTTGATCGAAGCGACGTGACCCTCGATACTGCGCAGCACGCTCCCGGTCTCGCCGACCAGCGTCACGCCTGCGCCCACTTCCGAAGCGGAGCGCTGGATCAGGTCCTTGATCTCGTGCGCGGCATTGGCCGACCGCTGGGCGAGTTCCCGGACCTCTTGGGCAACGACCGCAAAGCCCTTGCCCGCATCCCCCGCCCTGGCCGCCTCGACACCGGCATTGAGCGCCAGGAGATTGGTCTGGAAGGCGATCTCGTCGATGACGCCGATAATCTGGCCGATCTGGCCGGACGACTGTTCGATCCTGCCCATGGCGTCGACGGTTTCCGTCACCACCACTTCGGACCGGCTGGTGTCGACCTGCGCCTTCGACACCAATTCGCCGACCGATTCGGCGCGCCGTGCGGCTTCCGTCAGCGAGGTGTTGATCTGCGCCAGCGATGCCGAGGCCTCTTCAAGTGCCGCCGCCTGCCGTTCGGTTCGCTGCGCCAGGTGATCCGTCGCACGCTTGACCTCGCCGGAACCGCTCTGGATATTCAACGAGCTTGAGCCGATCACGGTGACAACGCCGTTCAAGCGCTCCATCGACGCGTTGAAGTTGACCCGCAGCGGATCGAGCTCGGCTGCGAAGCTTTCGGTAATCCGGTGGGTAACATCGCCATTGGCCAGCGCATCGAGACCGCCGGCCAGATTGTCGACGGCAAAGCCGATTTCCTCGGCCCGCCTGGCGCGCTCCTTCTCGGACAGTTCGCGTGCCGCGCGGCGCTCTTCCACAGCCTTTTGTTCCTGCGCCCGCTCCCGCTCGACGCGTGCGCGCGTCGATCTGATGAAGGACTGGATCGACTGCCCCATCCGGCCGATCTCGTCGTGGCCCTCGGAGTGAATGACATGCACGTCGATTTCGCCCTTGGCCAGCTTGTCCAGCACGCCGCTCAACAAGCCGAGCGGACGCACGACGGTGTAGACCATCGAACAGCCGAGCACCAAAGACAGCACGAAACCGGCTCCGGCCAGAGCAATGACCAGAAGAGCGTGGCGCAATTCGCTGGTGGCAACCCGCTCGGCGCTGCCGCGCAGCTCTTCCAGGGCCTCGTCCTCTATCGCCTTGTATTCCTCAATCCGCTGGGTCGTAAGCTTGAACCATTCCGGTGCGCTATGCAGCGTCAGGTCGGCCTTGGCGCCGAGCGCCAGCAGATCTGCGCGCATGTCCGCCACGGCGCGCGCCGCCCGGCTGTCGATATCCTGTTCGTAGATTGCCTTGCTCTCGGGCGGCATCATCTGGACAAAGCGATCCAGCAGCGCCTGCTGCGCGCCGAACAGTCCGACGAATCCCATATAGCGTTCCGGATCGAAGGCACCGGCCGACAGGAAGCCATTGCCCATGCCGCGTTCGCGGCCGGCCAGTTCCTTCACATGCATCATCAGGTCGAAGCCCAGCACCTGCCCGGTCACGCCCTGGGATGCCATGTCGAGCGAGAATTCGCGTGAGATATCCATCAGCCGGCCGACCGTCGACGTGTAGTATGCGAAGGCGGAAGCACCGGCCTCTGTGCCCGCGTCGATCGCCGCGCGCTCGCTCTGCAGCTCGGCCAGCTGCGCTTCGGTCTCGCCGGCGTGATCGACGAGATCCTGCTGGCCGGTCGCCCGGATCGCCGCGAACACCTCTGTCATGTCGCCCAGATTGTTGTCGGTCTTCCTGCGCGCGACACTCAGCTCCTTGCTGAATTTCTCGCCCTTGGAGCCGATGAAGCCCGCCGTCAGGCCACGCTCGGCCTGCAGGAGATGCACCAGATCGCCGATCGTGCCAGCATCTTCCGCCGCCGCCACCAGAGCCGTCGCCCGTCTATAGGCGTTCCACGTGTCTGCAATCTCGATATAGGTGAGAGCCGTAAGGACGATCAGCGGCACGGACAGGGCTGCGGCCAGGCGCCACTTTACGGATATGTCAATCAATCTCATAACGGGCTCCGAGCAATTATGTCTCAACAGAACCGATGGTCTCGGTCGCCAAAGGTTATGTATTAGTTTGATTTAATATTCGGTAAAATTGAAATAAAAGGCCGATAATCGTCCACTGATTGCATTAGCAAATTATTCTGAACACTATTCAACCAGCACACTGACGAAGTCGAACAGGCCGTGCCGCCGCTCGCGCCGCAAGCGTTCCGCCTTGACGATCGACTGAACCGAATCGAACGCCGTGTTCAGGTCCTCGTTGACGATGATGTAGTCGTATTCGTGCCAGTGCGAGATCTCCGCGCGCGAATTGGCAAGCCGCGTCTGGATCACCTCCTCCGTGTCCTCGGCCCGGCGATGCAGACGAGACTGCAGTTCCGCCATCGTCGGCGGCAGGATGAAGATCGAAACGATGTCCGCCCCCATCTTCTCCTGCAATTGCTGGGCGCCCTGCCAGTCGATGTCGAACAGCATGTCGCGGCCCTCGCCGATCGCCTTTTCCACCGGCTCGCGCGGCGTGCCGTAGAAATTGCCGTGCACCTCGGCCCATTCGAGCAGCGAATCGGAATCGCGCAGCCGCTCGAATTCGCGCTTGGAGACGAAGTGGTAGTGCACGCCCTCGATCTCGCTCTGCCGGCGCGGTCGCGTCGTGACGCTCACCGAAATGCCGATCTCGCGGTCGCTTTCCAGCAGCGTGCGCGCGATCGTCGACTTGCCCGCACCGGACGGCGAGGAGAGCACCAGCATCAACCCCCGCCTCTGGATCCCGCCTGACGTCATGCCTGTCCCCCTATTCCAAATTCTGCAACTGTTCACGAAACTGGTCGATCACCACCTTCAGTTCGATCCCCGCATTGGTCACCGCAACGGAGGTCGATTTGGAACAGACGGTGTTGGTCTCCCGATTGAATTCCTGCGCCAGGAAGTCGAGCTTGCGGCCGATCGGGCCGCCCTTGGCCAAGAGTTCGCGCGCCGCGCTGACATGGGCCTTCAGCCGGTCGATCTCTTCGCGCAGGTCCGCCTTGGTGGCGATCAGCGCCGCCTCCATATGCAAGCGCTCGCGGTCGAGATTGTAGCCGCCTTCCATCAGCGCGCCGACCTGGGCTTTCAGCCGCTTTGCGATCTCTTCGGGGCTGCGGGACGGGTCTGCCTCGATGGTCGCCGTCAGGTCGCCGATCTGCGCGACCTGGCCGAGCAGCACGTCCTTCAGGGCGGATCCCTCGTGCTCGCGCATGGCGCAGAGCGCATCGACGGCCTCTTTCAGGCTCGACAGGATCGCCGCATCGCGTGCCTGCAGCGTTTCTGCGGTCTCCTCGGCTTCCTTGAACTCGACCACACCGCGCATCGCCAGCAGCGCGTCGAGCGTCAGCGGCGCGGGATCGAGCACATCGGGACCGAGCGTGCCCTTCAGCGACAGGACTGCGTCCAGTGCATCGCGGTTGAGCACGGCTTCGACCCGCGGTTCGGTCTGCGAAAGGTTCAGGCTGATCTGGATGTTTCCACGGGTCAGTCCCGCCTGCAACAGGCGCCGGACCTCGTTCTCCATGGTTTCGAGACCGTTCGGCAGGCGCAGCCGCATGTCCAGCCCCTTGCCATTGACCGACCGCAGTTCCCAGGCCCAGCGGTAGCGCCCGAGAGCGCCCTCGCTGCGGGCAAAGCCGGTCATCGACAGAACGGTCATGGGCCTCTCCTTCGGATCGGTTGGTGCGGCTTCGACATCGTCATTCCGTTTCAGCATTCACGGACGCCATTGTCACGATCCGAACACCCCCAGACCGCAGTAATCCAGTGAAATTGCAGACTGTTGCCATCCAGGAGCGCGGCGGCTTCGACAGGAACCCCTTTATGGCTCAATCCGGCATCGCTGCGCAATTCCGCGGCGGTTGCAACAAAGGCCCGCGACGGAACCGCGTGAAGGCAACGCGATAGAGCATTTCAGGCAAGGAAAATCGGCGGGTGCCACAAAGGCAGCGCCTCATCCGTCAAAACCGATGACCCTGCGCCGCGTTCGCCTCTGCGCGTCCGCCCCGTACCCCGGCATGAGGATACCGGTCGAGACAGACCTAGTTGGACGTGGCCGCGTCGTCGCCGCCCGGCTGCCCGTCGACTACGTCGTCATTGCTGTTGCGCTCCTTGACCAGGCGGCGCCAGCGCTGGACGTTTTCGTTGTGCTCCTTGAGCGACGAAGCAAACACATGGCCACCCGTGCCATCGGCGACGAAATAGAGATCGTCGGACTTCCACGGCTGGGCAACGGCCTCCAGCGCCGCCTTGCCCGGATTGCAGATCGGGCCGGGCGGCAGGCCCTTGATCACATAGGTGTTGTAGGGCGTCTCTTTCTTCAGGTCCGACTGGTAGATCGGACGGTCGGAAGGCTTTCCGTCGCCGCCGAACAGGCCGTAGATGACCGTCGGGTCCGATTGCAGCCGCATGCCCTTGTTCAGCCGGTTGAGGAAGACCGAGGCGACATGGGCACGCTCGTCGTCCTTGCCGGTTTCCTTTTCGACGATCGAGGCGAGGGTGACGAAATCATTCTTGTCCTTGATCGGCAGATCCGGGTCGCGGCGGGCCCAGACGTCATCGATCAACTTGGCCTGGGCGGCCAGCATCTGGTCGACGATCTCGGCGCGGGCGGTGCCGCGGGTGAACTTGTAGGTATCCGGCCGCAGGGTGCCTTCCGCTGGCACATCCTTCGGCATCGGGCCTTCCAGCATCGTATCGCCGGTGAGCTTCAGGAAGGTCTGCTTGACGGTGAGGCCTTCCGGCATGGTGAAGGCATAGAGAATCGACTTGCCCGACTGCAGGAGATCCATCACCTCCTTCATAGAGGCATGCGCCTTGACCTCGTATTCCCCGGCCTTCAGCGTCTCGCCGTCCTGCTGATAGCTGGCGGTGACATAGCGGAAGATACGGGCATCGCTGACGATGCCGCTGCGCTCGAGGTTGCCGGCGATTTCGGCCAGGCCCGCGCCGTTGCGAACGACGAAATGGGCATTGGTGGCGAGCGGGCCGTCTGCCTGATAGGTGCGCATCACATAATAGAAGCCGATGACCGCGATGACGCAGACCCCGACCGCAAGGCTCATCAGGAAGTTGAGGAAGATGACCAGCTGGCTGTGGGCCCGACGCGACCGACGCGGCGGCTGCGGTACCTTTTCCGGCCGCAGCGCCTCCTTCGGCGATTTGGGCAGGACCGGCCCCTGGCCCGATGCCCTGGACTGACGATTATCTCCCGGAAACTCGTTCTGACTGCTGTCGGTCACCAAACGTCCTCTTCATTCCTTTTCGCAACGCTGTCTGGCGGAGCATTGCGGCAAAATACGGGTTCCGGCCCGGCGGGGCCGTCCGACACGCCGGGGACGAAGACACCCTTTGACCTCAGCCCTCGTAGCGCTTCAGGACGAGCGAGGCATTGGTGCCGCCGAAGCCGAAGGAGTTCGACAGGGCGACATTGACCTCGCGCTTGCGCGCGGTGTGCGGCACCAGATCGATCGCGGTCTCGACATCGGGATTGTCGAGATTGAGCGTCGGCGGAACGACGTTGTCGCGAATGGCCAGCGCCGAGAAGATCGCCTCGACGGCACCGGCTGCACCGAGCAGGTGGCCGATGGCCGACTTTGTCGACGACATCGAGATGCGGCTTGCGTTATCGCCGACCAGACGTTCGACCGCGCCAAGCTCGATCGTGTCGGCCATGGTCGAAGTGCCGTGCGCGTTGATATAGTCGATATCGGCAGCCGTCAGGCCGGCGCGCTTCAGCGCCATGGTCATGCAGCGATAGGCGCCGTCGCCGTCTTCCGACGGTGCGGTGATGTGGAAGGCGTCGCCGGACAGGCCATAGCCGACGACCTCGGCGATGATGTTAGCGCCACGCGCCCTGGCATGTTCCAGCTCTTCCAGAACGACGATGCCGGCACCCTCGCCCATGACGAAACCATCACGGTCGCGGTCATAGGGGCGCGATGCCTTTTCGGGCTCGTCGTTGCGGTCGGTAGACAGCGCCTTGCAGGCGGCGAAGCCGGCCAGGGAAATGCGGCTGATCGGCGATTCGGCGCCGCCGGCGACCATCACGTCGGCATCGCCGAGCGCGATCAGGCGGCTTGCGTCACCGATTGCATGGGCGCCGGTCGAACAGGCCGTGACGACGGAATGATTGGGGCCGCGCAGCTTGTGGCGGATCGAAACCTGGCCGGAGATCAGGTTGATCAGGCGGCCGGGAATGAAGAACGGGGAAATGCGGCGCGGGCCCTTGTCGCGCAGCGTATAGCCTGCCTCGACGATGCCCTCGATACCGCCGATCCCCGATCCGATCAGCACGCCGGTGGCGATCTGGTCTTCCTCGGTCTGGGGATGCCAGTTGGCGTCGTTGAGCGCCATGTCGGCCGCGGCCATGCCGTAGATGATGAAGGGATCGACCTTGCGCTGTTCCTTCGGCTCCATCCAGTCGTCGGCATTGAAGGTGCCGTCGGAACCGTCGCCAAAGGGAATGCGACAGGCGATCTTTGCCGGGAGATCCTCGACCTCGAAATCGGTCACGCGCTGCGCGCCGCTTTGACCGGACAAGAGACGCGACCACGTCACTTCGGTTCCGCATCCAAGGGGAGATACCATGCCGGTACCCGTGATTACGACTCGCCTCATCGCTCGCGACTTCCCAGACTTATCTTCAAGAGCTGCACATAAAACAGGAAGGCCCGCCAGAGCGGGCCAGAAGGAACGGGTGAGATCACCCGCCCCTGTCTCTGTCGATCAGAACGATCAGGCCTGAGCCTTCTCGATGAACTTGATGGCATCGCCAACAGTCAGGATCGAGTCTGCTGCATCGTCGGGAATCTCGACGCCGAATTCTTCTTCGAAGGCCATGACCAGTTCGACGGTGTCGAGCGAATCCGCACCCAGATCGTCGATGAAGCTTGCGCCTTCGACAACCTTGTCGGCATCAACGCCAAGGTGATCTACAACAATTTTCTTTACGCGTTCTGCGATATCGCTCATGTCGGTTTCCTCGACCTTTATCAAAACAAGAGAACCGTGATGGCCTCTCTGCCTGTTTCCTACCGGAATAAGGCGAAATTACCCTATTGCGGCAAACCCGTTCGGCCCCTCGGGAAACGCGACAAAGACGTGCAAAAATACGCCTGTCGCCTGTTTCAAAAGGGGCGACTGCTCACAGTCATGGCCCGCTTAACATGGTTTAGTCCCGGCGCAAAGCCAGAAAATAAACCGTTTGGATACCCTCAACACCCAATTCAGCCAAGGTGGTTAAGGGTCGCGGGGCCCTCCCTCAGATCATCGCCATGCCGCCGTTGACGTGCAAGGTCTGGCCGGTGACATAGCTGGCTTCGTTCGACGCCAGATAGACGACCGAGGATGCGATCTCGCTGCCGGTGCCCATCCGCTTCATCGGGATGGCGCCCATGATGGCATCCTTCTGCTTGTCGTTGAGCTTGCCGGTCATCGCGCTTTCGATGAAACCCGGTGCCACGCAGTTGACCGTCACGTTGCGGGCGGCGATTTCCTGGGCGAGCGACTTGGAAAAGCCGATCATGCCGGCCTTGGAGGCGCAGTAATTGGCCTGGCCCGGATTGCCGGTGACGGCAACGATCGAGGTGATGTTGATGATCCGGCCGAAACGGCGGCGCATCATCGGATGGGTCAGCTCGCGGGTCAGGCGCATGGCGGCGGTCAGATTGACCTCCAGCACATTGTCCCAGTCCGCATCCGACATCCGCACGAACAGGCCGTCCTTGGTGATGCCGGCATTGTTGACCAGGATGTCGACGCCTTCGAGCTCGGCTTCCGCCTTCTCGCCGAGCGCCTTGACCTCGTCACGGTCCGACAGGTTGGCCGGGAAGATCTTCACCCGGTCGCCAAGTTCTGCGGCCAGCGCTTCCAGCTTTTCCACCCGCGTGCCATGCAGGCCGACAATGGCGCCCTGGGCGTGCAGCTGGCGGGCGATTTCTTCACCGATACCACCGGTTGCGCCGGTGACGAGAGCCTTGCGGCCGGTCAGGTCAAACATCTGTTTCATCCTCTGTTCTGTCGAGGGCCTCAGCCCACAAGCGCGCCGAGCGCAGCTTCGATATCCTCTGGCGAATTCACGGCAGTCCCCGTGACGTTCTTGTCGATCCGGCGGGCAAGCCCGGTCAGCACCTTGCCGGAACCGATCTCGTAGAGCGTGGTGACGCCATTCGCGCCGAACCATTCGATCGTTTCGCGCCAGCGCACCTGGCCGGTCACCTGTTCGACCAGCAGGTCGGCGATCAGGCCGGCGTCGGAGACGGGCGCTGCCCGGACATTGGCGATTACCGATACCGCGGGATCGCTCTTGGCGACCTTGCCGAGGGCTTCGCGCATGGCAATTGCGGCCGGGCCCATTAGGGCAGAGTGGAAGGGTGCGGATACCGGCAGCATGATGGCGCGCTTGGCGCCCTTTTCGGACGCCATCGCTGCCGCCTTCTCGACGGCCGCCTTGGCGCCGGAGATGACCAGCTGGCCGCCGCCATTGTCGTTGGCGATCTGGCAGGGACCGACCGCGGAGGCCTCGACGCAGATGGCTTCCACGTCGCCATGCTCAAGGCCGATGATCGCCGCCATGGCCCCCTCGCCCACCGGCACGGCCGCCTGCATGGCATTGCCGCGAATGCGCAGCAGCCGCGCGGTATCGGCAATCGAGAAGGTACCGGCGGCGCAGAGGGCCGAATATTCACCGAGGGAGTGGCCGGCAACGAATGCGACCTTGTCCTTGAGCGAAAACCCGCGCGCTTCCATCACCCTGACGACGGCAAGCGAGACGGCCATCAGCGCCGGTTGGGCGTTGGCCGTGAGGGTCAGCTTGTCTTCGGGCCCGTCGAACATGACAGCCGAGAGCTTCTCGCCGAGCGCATCGTCGACTTCCTGAAACACGGCGCGCGCTTCCGGATAGGTCTCCGAAAGCAGCTTGCCCATGCCGACCGACTGGCTGCCCTGGCCCGGAAATGTAAATGCAACACTCATGGGATATAGTCCTTCCCTTGGCTTTTTTGCCTTCCCATTCACGTTCCGGCCCGTGAAGTCAAGGGATGAACCGGGCAAGAGACCCCTGGGTCCCCCACTTCCATGGCGGTTTTCCGGCTTTTTCTCAGCCTTTTACCAGTTCGACGCTGTCACGGCCGAAGCGGCTGACCACGCGTCCGATCAGGCCGAACATGCCGAGGCCGGCCAGCAGGAAGGCGATCGACGGGACAAGCAGGTTCGGCTCCTGCTGCTTGGTCAGGTTGGAGCGGATGCCGCTGTCGAGCGGATCGCCGACCATGTAATAGATCTCCACGGCGGCATCACCGCGCAGGCTGCTCGGATCGCCTGGGTCCGTCATGGCGTCCAGCGCCGCAAGCGCGATCCGGTCGCGCCCGCCGGTCACCCGGCCGCCGTCGGCGATGAAGCGATAGTCGACCTCGGCAAGATGCGCGGTGGAGAAGTCCCAGGTCCTTTGCTGACGAACGCTGGCGCTGATCACTTCCGCCGTCACCGACTTGCCGTCGGAAAGCAGACGGCGCGCGTGCTGCGAGACCTCGCGCTCCTGCAAAAACAGGTAGCCGCCGGCCCCGGCACCGGCAAGAACGGCAAGGCTCATCCGCATCTTCATGGATGTCTTCACGCGCCATCCCTTCCAAACTCAGAACTAACATACTAGGACTTACTGTTTCTTTAGAGCACCCAGCCCGGAAAAAGGAAGTACCCTACGTCAACTTCGGCGCCAAACCGCGTTTCGGGCGCCGCCCTGGCGGGGCTACATGCCCTGACAACAAACGGTATTTACCATCGCAACGAGTTTCCTGCGACAATTCAAGAGAAGGTCCATCGATGAAGTACAAAACCCTTGGCCGCACGGATATTTCCGTATCGGAGATCTGCCTCGGCACCATGACCTGGGGCAGCCAGAACACGCAAGCCGACGCCTTTGCGCAGATGGACTATGCCTTGTCTGAAGGCGTCAACTTCTTCGACACGGCCGAACTCTATCCGACGACACCGGTTTCGCCGGAAACCTTTACCGATACCGAAAAGCTGATCGGCAACTGGTTCGCGAACAGCGGCAAGCGCTCCGAGGTCGTGCTGGCAACCAAGGTGTCCGGCCCGGGCCGCCCCTATATCCGCGAGGCAAAACCGTTGACCGGTGCCGTCGTGCGCCAGGCGGTCGACGAAAGCCTCGCACGGCTGAAGACCGACTATATCGACCTCTACCAGATTCACTGGCCGAACCGCCCGCACTTCCATTTTCGCGGCAATTGGGGCTTCGATGCCAGCAAGCAGGACCGGGAAAAAGCCGCCGCCGACATCGCGGACATCCTGCAGGGGCTCGGCGATTGCGTGAAGGCCGGCAAGATCCGCGCCGTCGGCCTGTCGAACGAGACCACCTGGGGCACGCAGAAATATCTGTCGCTGGCCGAGGCAAGCGGCCTGCCGCGCGTCTCCACCGTGCAGAACGAATACAATCTGCTCTACCGGCACTACGATCTCGACATGGCCGAAATGTCCCATCATGAAGATGTCGGGCTGCTCGCCTATTCGCCGCTGGCAGCCGGTCTGCTGACCGGCAAATATCTCGACGGCGCCCGGCCCGCCGGTTCGCGCGGATCGATCAACGAAAACCTCGGCGGCCGCATGGTGCCCAGCCAGGAACCGGCCACCCGGGCCTATGTCGCGCTTGCCCGCGCCCACGGCCTCGATCCGGCACAGATGGCGCTCGCCTTCTGCTGCACGCGCCCGTTCATGGCCTCGGTCATCATCGGCGCCACGACGATGGACCAGCTGAAGACGGATATCGGTGCCGCCGACGTCACGCTGTCGAGCGACGTGCTCGACGGCATCGCCGCGATCCACCGCCAATACCCGCTGCCGATGTAATTGCACGCGTCGGCCGCTCTGGTCTGCGCCGCGGGCGACCTTGCAGAAGGGCGCCCGTTTTCGCTTGCAGAACCGGTTTCAATTCCGTCTGATGACAGCGTGCGCTTGCGCGCAACAGGCCCAAGATGGGCCTGCGCCGGCGGCACCCCGTCAGTCGACCGTTAAAAATCCGTCAAAATAAAGTAAAGAGCGACCGCGGCCGGCACTTGCCTTTGACTGTATTACAGCACAGTCGAATACTTCTCCCCAACGATCAACGAAGGGAGAGGACCATGCATCACGGCGCCAAGAATTTCGAGATCACCGCACCCCGGTCTCGCTTCTACCAGGGCAGTTTCGGAAGACTGTTTCCCGACCTGCCGCCGTGGAAGCCGAAACTGGACAGCGACACCGCAGCGGCTCTGGAAGCGTTCGCGCTGGACGTTTCCGAGCGACTGATGACCGACGAGGGCGAAGCGGACAAGGATTCCGCCATACCCTCCGGCTATGTCTATTTCGGCCAGTTCGTCGACCACGACATCACGCTCGACGTGACGCCGCTGAGCGACGCGGAGGCGGACCCGAACCGGCTGCAGAATTTCCGCACGCCGCGGCTCGATCTCGACTGCGTCTACGGGCTCGGTCCCGACGCCCAGCCCTATCTCTACGACAAGACCAAGGGCTTCAACGGCAAGCTCAGGGTGGAGCATATTCCCGACACCCGCTTCTTCGACCTGCCGCGCCTGTCGCGCGCCAGCGGTGCACAGCAGACGGCGCTGATCGGCGATCCGCGCAATGACGAGAATGCCCTGGTCGCACAGGTGCAGCTGGCCTGGATCCTGTCGCACAATGCGCTGGTCGATGCGGCGCTGGAGCGCGGCTACAGCGGCAGCGACGCCTTCGAGAGGGCTCGCAAGTCACTGAAATGGCTCTACCAATGGATTGTCTGGCACGACTATATCAGCCGCATCTGTGCGCCCGAAATCCACGGCCATGCGATGAAGCGCGTGGAATCACCGGGGGGACGTCACAGCTGGGAACTTGGCTACAAGGACGTCTACAACTGGAAATCCAGCCCCTATATGCCGGTCGAATTCTCGGTCGCGGCCTATCGCTACGGCCATTCGCTGGTGCGGACCGAATACCAGACCAACATCATCCACGGCTTCGGCAACAATACCCCGACCTTCTCGGTGGAGGACGACAATCTGCGGGGCTTCCGTGCGCTCGATGTCGACCGGGTGGTACAGTGGGACTGGTTCCTGCAAATGACGTCCTCCGCGCCCGGCATATTCCCGCAATTCGCCCGAGGCTTCGACACCAAGCTGTCCAAGGCGCTGCGGCATCTTCTGGAAGACCCGGACGAACCCGGCAATCCGACGCGGATCCTCAACGTCCTGGCCGCGCGCAACATCGTGCGCGGCGTGCGTCTCGAACTGCCGGCCGGCACCGACGTGGCCAAGCTGCTGAATGTGAAGCCGATCGCGCTTGGCGACGACGAGCCGGATGCTCTCTGGTACTACCTCCTGAAGGAAGCAGAGACAGACCGTGCCGAAAACCCGAGCGGCGGCGGCAGCCAGCATCTGGGCAGCGTCGGCTCGATCATCGTCGCCTCGACCTTCGCCGGCCTGCTGAAGGGCGATCCGATGTCGTTCATCAACCTGCAGCCGGGCTGGCAGCCGGACGACGACGAATTGCTGCAGGCAATCAACGAGACGCGCACCAATATCGGCGGTGATCCGCTGACCGTCGATGCGAAGGGCCAGCCGAATCCCTGGACGCTCGCCTCGATCATCCGACTGGCCGGCCTTCCGGTCGATGCCAATATGGTGACCGAACTCGGCCAACCGCCGTCGCCGCAGCCGACGCAGGACCTGGTGACCGCGCGCGGCCTGAAGGCGGGGGCCTCCCGCTGACATCACAACAATGCCTCTCTGCTGTGTAGTAACGCCTGCGTTCCCTGCCTCACCCGCGGCTCTCCGATGCTCCCGAAAAGCTCGGATCCGCGGGATTTTTTTCGGCATCGGCACAAGGATAGATCGCATTCGGACGGCGAATTTAAGCCGGTCTTAAAATATGAATGCGAACGTGGCGGCAGTCGCGTTTTCGCGGGCCGCCCTGCCCGCGCCAGGGGCCGTGCCGTCATGACCGTCATCAACGCCTTCTATCGGAATGCCAATGCCGTTTCCTATGCCGATCAGCTGTTCGGCAACGGCCAGCAGGCGCCTGGGACCGGCTTTGGGCAGAGCAGCGGCACCGCGCTGAACGGTTATGTCGGCAATGCCGCAGCCGATCGGGCCCTCGCGCGGATCGTCGAAATCCTGAGCCTCGGCCCGGATGCCGGCGATGCACCCGCCGTCTCAGAAACCATGGGCTATGTCACGGGCGCGGCCGGCACGGATGGCGACGACACGATGACCCTGACCGGGCGCGGCATCAACGATCTCAATGCCGGCGCGGGCAACGACAGGATCACGGCGAAATCGGCCTCGATCACCAATATCGCCGGTGGCGGCGGCAAGGACACGCTGCAGCTGAGTGCGGCCTTTGTCGGCGGCATCGACGGCGGCGCGGACGACGACGAGATCGGCATCATCGGCAAGCTGGCCCTCGACATTGCAGGCGGGGCCGGAGACGACACGATCAAGATCGCCGCCGACACCATTATCGGTGCGGACGGCGGCGACGGCGACGACACCATGACCCTCGAGGGCACGCGCATCTTCGCGTCCGGCGGCCGTGGCAACGATACCGTCACCATCCGCCAGAAGGGCAGCGACGCCTATGCCGAATATGCCTTTGCCGCCGGAGACGGCGAGGATCGGATCAACACCGACGGTCCGCTTGCAATCCGCTTTACCGGCATCGCGCCAGACGCGCTGACAGTCACCCGCAGCGGCGACACGCTGACGGCCTCCGTCGCTGGCTCGAACGACAAGATCACCGTCACCCTCGACGGCGGGCAGGATGCGACCTACAGTCTCGTCGCCGACGAGGGCGGTTATGTGCTGAAGGTCGGCTGGGCCGACACGGCCCTTTAAGGCGTGCACCCCTTGCCTTTCGCCGGAAAATCCGTATAAGCCGCACATCGCATCAGACCCGGTCATCTGGCTGGTGGCTGAACGGAGGGCCGGTTCGGGCAACCGAACCGCAGGAACCACAAGGGTTCCGGCCTCCCGTGTCTCCGCTCTCGACCGTCTCGATCACACTGGCTTTTCTTGCGCCGCTTGCGGCACCAAGAGCAGTCGCTGAGGCTTAGCGCCGGACCCGGGTTCGCGAAAAACGCAAGAAAGGCAAAGCTTACAATGGCTCTTTACGAACATGTATTCCTTGCCCGGCAGGATATGTCGTCTCAGCAGGTTGATGCCCTCGTCGAACAGTACAAGGGTGTCCTCGAAGCTAACGGTGGCAAGGTCGGGCGCATTGAAAACTGGGGCCTGAAGTCCCTCACCTACCGCATCAAGAAGAACCGCAAGGCTCATTACGCCCTGATGGACATCGACGCTCCGGCGGCCGCTGTTCATGAAATGGAGCGTCAGATGCGCATCAACGAAGACATTCTTCGTTACATGACCATCGCAGTCGAAGCTCACGAAGAAGGCCCGTCGGCCATGATGCAGAAGCGCGATCGCGACGATCGCCCGCGTCGTGACGGCGACCGCCCCGACCGTGGCCCGCGCCGTGACGGCGACCGCCCGGACCGTGGTCCCCGTGATGGTGACCGCGCCGACCGTGGTCCCCGTGAAGGTGGCTTCGAACGTCGTCCCCGCGAAGATCGCGCTTAAGGAGTATTGACCATGGCTGATATGGCTCGTCGTCCGTTCCACCGCCGTCGCAAGACATGCCCGTTCTCCGGCGCAAACGCACCGAAGATCGACTACAAGGACGTTCGTCTTCTGCAGCGCTACATTTCCGAGCGCGGCAAGATCGTTCCGTCCCGCATCACGGCCGTTTCCCAGAAGAAGCAGCGCGAACTCGCCAAGGCGATCAAGCGCTCGCGCTTCCTCGGCCTGCTGCCTTACGTCGTTTCCTAAGCGACGTCAGTGAATGACGGGATCCGCCTCCAACGGGCGGATCCCTTTTCCCTTCCGCGGTGGGCGCGGATCGGCAACCCCCAAGGACCGCCTGAGGGCGGGCTTGAAATCCCAGGTTGGGGAGCGGACCAGACGGTGGTCCCGACATTCCCCTAACTGCTTGAAGAGCAGGACAGCGACGTGACGACACTGGATGGAAAATCGCTGATCACCGGCATGTTTGCCGGGTTGACCGCCGCGCTTCTTGCGCTCGGCGCCAGCATTCAGCCGTCCTTTGCCTCCCTTCTTTACGCCGCATCCGCCCTGCCCGTGCTGATCGTCGCGCTCGGCCGCGGCAATGCCGCTTCGCTTGCCGCCATCGTCAGTGCCGCCGTCATCTCGGCCGTGGCCATCTCTCCTGTGTTTGCCGCCGGCATGGCGGTCTTCACCCTGCTGCCCGCAGGCTGGCTCGGCCATCTGGCAAGCCTTGCGCGGCCGGCAACCGAAATCGGCGGCCCCGACGACCAGATCGCCTGGTATCCCTTGTCCGACATGATGATGCATCTGTGCGGACTGGTCTCGATCGGCGTCGTCCTGCTCGGCTTCATGATCGGTTACGGACCGGACTTCGTGGCGGAGATCGTCAAGGCGGTGGCCGACGTCGCTTCGACCGAAGACGCCAAGCTGATGACCGATCCGGTCAGCCTGGAACAGTTGAAGGGCATGCTGCTCGTGCTGCTGCCGGCCGCCCAGGGTGCCACCTGGGTGATGATGCTAACGGCCGCCTATTATATCGCAACGCGCATCGTCTCGTCTTCCGGCCATGCCAAGCGCCCGCGCGAAAGCATGCCGGCAGCGCTGCGGATGAACCGCCAGTCGCTGGTGGTGTTCATGGCCGGCATCATCGCCGCCTTCCTCAATGGACCGGTCGGTCTGGTGGGGGCGGTGCTTTGCGGCACGTTCAGTGCCGGCTTTCTGATCGCGGGCTTCGCCTCGCTGCATTATCGCACGATGGGCAAGGACTGGCGGCTGCCGGCCCTCATCATCGTATACCTGTCGGTGCTCTTCGTGCTGCCGGTATTCGCGATCCTCATCCTCGGTCTCGCCGACACCCGGCGCACCGTTGCCCTGACACCGGTCCGCAAAGGCGGCACCGGCCCGAACGAACCCAAACCAGACACAGACAACGAACACGAAAGGTAATAGTCATGGACGTCATTCTTCTTGAACGCATCGCCAAGCTCGGCCAGATGGGCGAAACCGTAAAGGTTCGCGAAGGCTATGCACGCAACTTCCTTCTGCCCCAGGGCAAGGCACTGCGCGCCAACGCCGCCAACAAGACCCGCTTCGAAGCCGAGCGCGCGCAGCTGGAAGCCCGCAACCTCGAGCGCAAGTCCGAAGCCCAGACGGTTGCCGACAAGCTTGCCGGCAAGTCCTTCATCATGGTGCGCGCCGCTGGCGAAACCGGCCAGCTCTACGGTTCGGTTGCTGCCCGCGACATCATCGAGGCCCTCGGTACGGAAGGCTTCACCGTCGGCCGCAATCAGGTCGAGCTGAACCATCCGATCAAGGCCATCGGCCTGCACACCGTCACGCTGCACCTGCATGCGGAAGTCGAAATCGAAATCGAGCTGAACATTGCCCGTTCGGCTGAAGAAGCCGGCCGTCAGGCCAAGGGTGAGGACCTCACCTCGGCCGACGCCATCTACGGCGTCGACGAAGACGCACTGCGTCCGGAAGACTTCTTCAACCCGGATGCCGACGAAGACGACGACGACTTCCGCGGCGAACGCGCACAGAGCGACGACGCTGCCGAAGGCGAAGAAGAAGACAACGCCTAAGTCATCTACGGGCGTTTATCGAAAAAACCCGGAGCGGCACGCCGTTCCGGGTTTTTTATTGCCTTCGGGCTGCCCTTTGTTCACGACGCCGGGGCGGCGGCATCGGGCTCGGCCGCCTTGTCGATGCGCACGACCACCGACAGGCCGGGCGACAGGTCGGTAATCGCCGCCTGGCCCGCGTCTAGCCTGATGCGCACGCCCAGCCGCTGGGCGATCTTGACGAAATTGCCGCTCGCATTGTCCGCCTTGATGACGGAGAACTCCGACCCGGTTGCGGGCGAGAAGCGCTCGATATGGCCTGTCATCTTGCGATGGCCGAGCGCATCGACCACGATCGATACCGGCTGGCCGACCTTCATGCCTGCGACCTGGGTTTCCTTGAAATTGGCGATCACCCAGACATCGTGCGGAACGATCGCCATCAGTTGCGTGCCGGCGGTCACATATTGTCCGACCCGCACCCCGACCTCGCCGACCTTGCCGTCCCGGGGGGCACGGATTTCGGTGTTGGAGAGATCGATCTTTGCCAGTTCGACCGAAGCCTGCGCGTTGGAGACGGCCGCCTCCAGCGAGCCGCGGGTGACGATGATCGTCTGCAGGTCCTGGCGGGACACCTCGACGGCGGCCTTGGCCTGGGCAAGCGCCGCCTTAGCCTTGTCGAGGGCGGCATTGGCCTCGTCGCGGCTGCTGGTGGTCCCGGCACCGCTCTTGATAAGACTGTCCTGACGTTGGGATTCGAGCTCGGCCAGTTTCAATGCGGCCTTGGCACTGTCGACGGCCGCCTCATTCGACGCGATCGTGGCCTTGGCCGAGGCTTCCTGCTGGTGCGAATTGTCGAGCGATGCCTTCTGCGTGTCGAGCGTCGCATTGGCCTGGGCGAGCTTCTGCTCATAGGTGCGGTCGTCGATCTTGGCCAGCAAGGCGCCCTTGGCGACTTCCTGATAGTCCTTGACCGGCACAGCGACCACATAGCCGCTGACCTGCGGGCTGAGCGTGGTCACATAGCCGCGCACATAGGCATTGTCGGTCATCTCGACAGAGGTGGCAAAGGGCGGCAGACGCCAGGCATAGAGCACAAGGCAGATGCCGATTGCGCCGCAGACAAGGACGATAAGGGTGAGAGGGGTGAAAATCTTCTTCAGCATGGGGGGAACTCTTGGGGGTCTTCAATTTTGCGAGGGAATGGCCGCGGCCACGTCACGTTCGGAGACCAGCGCTCTTGCACGCTTCCAGCCGAGATGCAGGACGAGGAAGACAGCGGACGCTGCCGCAACCATCGAGATGAGAAGGAAAGTGTCGGTATAGGCCAGCACATAGGCTTCCTTGGTGACCTGGGCGGAGAGGGTCGAGAGACCTTCCGCATTGAGCAGGGTCGTGTCGGGAAGCACTTTCTTGTAGGCGGACGCCAGCTGGCTGACCCGCAGTGCCACCTCCGGGCGGCTCAGCATGATGCTCTCGACCAATGCGCTGGAGTGAAACTTTTCGCGGATCGTGACGAAGCTGCCGAGCACCGCCGTCGTCAGCATGGAGCCGGTGATCTGGGTGAACAGGAAGATGGCGATGAAGTTGACGAGATAGGGGTAGCCCCGGCCGATCGCCGCGGCAAAGCCCTTCGACATCACCGGTGGCAGGAACATGGCCGCCCCGAAGGCGATCAGCCCCTGGCTCAGATACATCTGCTCGGGCCGGGTGAGATTGCTCGCACCGCTGTCGAGGAAGGCCCCGATGGCGATGAAGATCAGCGCCAGCACATGCGCCGTCTCGGTGAACCGCGAACTCATCAGCACCGCGCAGAACAGGGCACCGATGACCGAGGCCGCAAGCACGATGGCCCAGAGAACCCGTTCCTGGTCGTTCTGCATGCCCATCTGCTGCAGGAAGCTGACGGTCGTCGAGGACTGCTCGGAGGCAACCGCGCGAAACACCAGCAACACCACGGCCATATGCATGTTGTCATAGGTAAAGATCCAGCGCAGATCGAGCATCGGATTGTCACGGTGCAGCTCGATCACCGTCAGGAGGGTGAGGAAACCGATGGCCGCGGCGAGGAACAGGCCGAGCCACCAGGTCTCGGTCCACCAGTAGAACCGGCCAAGCGTGAGGAATACGGCAAGCGCGCCCATGCCGCAGGCAAGCAGGCCATAGGAAAGGATATCCAGCCGCTCGATGACCTGCATGCGCGGCGGCGGGGTCAACGGCAGCAGATAGATCGCCGGCAAGACGGCAAGCGCCAGCCCCAGTTCGAGCATGTAGAGCGCATCCCAGCCGCCGATCTGCAGCAGGTCCGGCGAGACCATGCGGGCGATCGGTGCCGCCAGAAGCGTGCCCATCAGGGCGATGCTGAGACCCTGGTTGAGCTTCTTCTCAACCGGGAAGGCTTCCAGAACATAGAGAAAGCCGAGCGACGACAGGGGTGCGGCGGCACAGCCGGAGAGGAAGCGCACGACCAGAGCCGAATGCAAGTCGTCGACGAAGAGATTAAGGCCGGACGCCACGACGAAAACCAGAATGCTGCATTGGGCGAAGAACCGCAGGCCGAACTGGATGCGCACCTTGAACAGCGCGATCGACAGCGTCGCATAGGGCGCCATATAGGCCGCCGAGAGCCACACGACCTCGGCGAGCGTGGCGGAGAACTGGCCCTGCAACTGATAGAGATTGGCGTTGACGATGTTGAGGCCCATGCCCTGGGTGATGAAGAACATCATGCCCGACAGGATGTAGATGGCGCGCAGCCACCAGTATCTGAGCGCTGGAGACGGCGGCGGGGCCGCGGCCGGCACCTCGTGCAGGGAAACCGCCGCATTGGCAGCCTCCGGCAAGGGCCGCTCCTCGCGATCCTCGATGAGCGCCACGGAATTATTCGCCATGATCGCGCCCTTCCCCGGATGCCGCGAGCAGCCCGGCCGTCATCCGCTGGGTCAGCCTGCGCAGCGTCGCGAGTTCCTTGTCGCTGAGCTCGCGCATCATGTCGGCCCGAAAATCCGCGATCAGCACATTCGTCTTGGCGGCGGAAACCATGCCGTCCTCGGTCAGGGAAATCTGCTTGATCCGGCGATCGGTCTCGCAGATGCGGCGTTCGATCAGGCCCTGCTGCTCCATCGAATCGAGAAGGCGAACAAGCGTCGGCGTCTCGATGTCGAGAACGGCGGCAAGCTCTCTCTGCGTCATCGCATCGGTCTGCGACACCGAATGCAGCAGCCGCGCACGCGCCAGCGTCAGGCCCTTTTCGGCCACGATGGCATCGAACCGGGCCCTGAGCTTGCGGGTAAAGCCGGTCAGTTCGTAGATGACGTCTCGCTGCAGTTCCTGTCGTGACATTTTCTGACAACCATTAGGTAGCTAATTATTTGCTGCCTATATATTTGTCTGCGAGGAATTTTGCAAGGACGCGACTCGCAAGACAGATATGCGTCCGGCGATTGGCAAAATCCGAAACACGCGTGGCCGAAGAAAATTTGGCACACCCTGTGGATTAGGTTGGATAACCCGAAAAGCCGTTTGGAAGCGGCAGGCGGTCGAACCGGGTGTTGACTTGACGGGCCGCGGGCTGCAAACCGGGGAAAATCGCCACCCAAAGAGAAGTTGCAGACGACCGTCATGAACGATGCCGTTCGAAAACTAGCGTCCGCCGACCAGAGCAGCGAGCCGCTCTACCGCGAAGCGCCGAACAATATCGAAGCGGAGCAGGCCCTGCTCGGCGCGATTCTCGTCAACAATGACGCCTATTACCGCGTCTCCGACTTCCTGAAGCCCGAGCACCTCTACGAGCCGCTGCACCGGAAGATCTACGAGGTCGCGGCCGACATCATCCGCATGGGCAAGACCGCCCATCCGGTGACGATCAAGACCTTCCTGCCGGCCGACGAGAAGGTCGGCGAGATCACCGTCGCGCAATATCTGGCGCGCCTGGCCGCCGATGCCGTCTCGATCATCAATGCCGAGGACTATGGCCGGGCGATCTACGACCTGGCGCTGCGTCGCTCGCTGATCCAGATCGGCGAGGACGTCGTCAACATCGCCTATGACGCGCCGCTCGACATGCCACCGCAAAGCCAGATCGAGGATACCGAACGCCGGCTTTTCGCGCTGGCCGAGACCGGCCGTTACGACGGCGGCTTCCAGTCGTTCAACGACGCCGTGGCGCTTGCCGTCGACATGGCCGGCGCCGCCTTCGAGCGCGACGGCCATCTGTCCGGCATTTCGACCGGCATCAATTCGCTCGACAGCAAGATGGGCGGCCTGCAGCGCTCCGACTTGATCGTGCTGGCCGGACGCCCGGGCATGGGCAAGACCTCGCTTGCCACCAATATCGCCTGGAACATCGCCGCCTCCTACGAGCCGGAAGTGCAGCCGGACGGTTCGTTCAAGGCCAAGAACGGCGGCGTTGTCGGCTTCTATTCGCTCGAAATGTCCGGCGAGCAGCTCGCCACCCGTATCATGTCCGAGCAGACCGAGGTCTCCTCCTCGAAGATCCGCCGCGGCGACATTTCCGAGCAGGAATTCGAAAAGCTGGTCGGCTTCTCGCAGACCATGCAGAAGGTGCCGCTCTATATCGACCAGACCGGTGGTATCTCGATTGCCCAGCTGTCGGCACGCGCGCGCCGCCTCAAGCGCCAGCGCGGCCTCGACTGCCTGGTGGTCGACTACGTCCAGCTGATGACCGGCAGCGGCAAGTCCAACGAGAACCGCGTGCAGGAAATCACCGCGATCACCACCGGCCTGAAGGCGCTCGGCAAGGAACTGAACGTGCCGATCATCGCCCTCTCGCAGCTGTCGCGTCAGGTGGAAAGCCGCGAGGACAAGCGCCCGCAGCTCTCCGACCTTCGCGAATCCGGTTCGATCGAGCAGGACGCCGACGTCGTGCTCTTCGTGTTCCGTGAGGAATATTACGTCCAGGGCCTGGAGCCTCGCGATATCGGCGATCCGAAATATGCCGAGTGGGAAGCCAATATGGACCGCGTCCGCGGCACCGCCGACGTGATCATCGCCAAGCAGCGTCACGGACCGACCGGCACCGTCAAGCTCGCCTTCCAGGCGCAGTTCACCCGCTTTGCCGATCTCGCCGATCCGAGCTTTACCGAATATCAGGAACCCTGATCCGGCTTGAAACGCCCGCCGCCAGGTGGGCGTTTCTGCATTCTGGCCGGCGACGTCAAAGTCCGGCGGCGCGCAGCACCGCGATCGTCAGCACGCCAAGGGCTGCCGCCGGCAGCAGCGACAGACGCAAGGCTGCGATGGCCGTCACCGCGCAGGCGAGCGTCTCGGCCAAGCCTTCAGACAGGGCGACGGGTGCGACCACCGCCATCAGGACGGCCGGCGGCACGACACCCAGCGCTTTCTGCGTCTTGTCTCCCAGCGTCAGCCGCCGCACGATCCAGGCACCGGAAAAGCGCGTGAACATGGTGGCAGCCGTCATGGCAAGGATCGCGGCGAATGTCTGGGGATCGAAACTCATGCGGTGACCTCAGCGTTTGCGCGCCCCTTGCCGCGTGGCACGAAGGCAGCCGCCAGACCGGCAAGCGCGCCGGCGGCGATATACCAGGCGCCTGGCAGCAGATGATGCGCGGCCAGGGAGGCGGCGGCGCTGGCTGCCAGCACCAGCCCCGTCTGCCGTCCTTGCCAGAAGCCCATCAGCAGGACGATGAAGACGGCCGGGAAGGCAAAGTCGAGGCCATAGACCGTGACGTCGCCGACGACCGCACCGAAGATCGCACCCGCAAGCCCGGAGCCGATCCATCCCAGATAGAAGGGCAGTGCCAGCCCCAGATAGAAAAGCGGGGTCAGCGGCATCCGCCTCGCCCTTGCCTCCGCCATGGCCCAGATCTCGTCGGCGAGCACGAAATAGGTCGGGATCCTATGCCATGGTCGGAAGAGCGCGAGGCTGCGTTCCAGCGAGGCACTCATCAGCACATGGCGCAGATTGACGAGCAGCGCTGCAAATCCAAGCGCGCTCCAGGAGGCCGGATGGGTCCACAGATCCATGGCGACGAATTGCGATCCGCCGGCAAAGACCATGGCGCTCATCGTCGCGGTCTCCATCGGGGCAAGCCCCTTGCTGCTGGCGACCGCCCCGAAGACGAAGCCGATCGGCAGGGCGGCGCAGAGCAGCGGCAGAATGGCGCGAAAGCCTGCCAGCAGTTCGCGTGATGATGTGGATTTGAACATGAGGACCTCCAGTGGAAGGTCGTCCTATCCGCTCCGCAGTTCGCCGTCTTGAACGAAAGTGAGCCGTCAGCCGGCGCGAAACACGGCGGGCGTCAGGCCGGTGCGCGCCTTGAACTGGCGCGTCAGATGCGCCTGATCGGCAAAGCCGCAGGCCAGTGCCGTATCGCTGGGCGTGGCGCCTGCCCGCAGCAGCCGGCGCGCATGGCGGATGCGCAGATCCGTCTGATAGGCATGCGGGGTGATGTAATACTGCTTGGCGAAGGCGCGGATCATGTGGGCGCGGCTGAGGCCGGCCACGCGGCTCAGGCTTTCCAGACCGACATCCTCGGCAAAATGCGTCGCCAGATAGTCGTGCACGCGGCGCATGGCCAGCGGCTCGTCATGATCGGGAGGCCGAATGATGGTGCTGCCGTGCCGGGCAAACATGCTGGCGAGCACGCCATACATCCCCTCCTCGCCTTCCAGGGTCGATATCCCCTCCTCGATCGTTCGATGCGCCCGGTTGAACGCATCTGCCAGCGGCGCGTCGGTCAGCAATTGCCGGGCAAAGCTCGGCGAGCCGTTGAACGCCCTGCCGGTCACGTCCTCGATGATCTCGGTCAACACCGCGGTATCCGGGTAGATCATCCGGTAGCGATAGCCTTCCGCGACGCCCGGCTGCCCGTCATGCACCTCTCCCGGATTGATCAGGTAGAGCGCGCCGGGCCCGGTCGCCTCGCGCGCGCCGCGGATCATCGCCACCTGGCAACCGCGCTCGATCGCGCCGATTGAAAAGGTGTCGTGCGAATGCGGCGGAAAGGCATGGGTGATGAACGAGGCCGCGAGGCATTCCATGTCGTGAAAACGGCCATCGCGCCAGAAGCGTGTCTGCTCCCTGGTATGGAGCGGCATTTCCTGTGCGGCCTGTTGCTGCGAAACATTGTGCATGGCCGTAGATTATCCGGCTTCACCCTTAACGTCTTGAAGAAAAGTGATAGGGTCCGGCCGGTCAATTCGCATTTTCCAAGATCCGGACCCGCCCATGCCCTTCGCCATCGATCCTGCCGTTGTCACCGAAGAATTCGAAAGCGCACCGCTCCGGCTGACGATCGATCTTGGAGCGATTGCAGACAATTGGCGGGACCTGGCGAAACGGTCGGGAAGCGCGCGCACGGCCGGCATCGTCAAGGCGGACGCCTATGGACTGGGCATCGAGGATGTCGGCCAGACGCTCTATCATGCCGGCGCGCGGGATTTCTTCGTCGCCTTGCCCACCGAGGGCGCGACGCTGCGCCCTTATGCACCGGAAGCGCGGATCTTCGTGCTCGCCGGCATCTGGGCCGGCCAGGAGCAGATCTTTTTCGACAACGACCTCGTGCCGGTGATCTCGTCCGAAGAGCAGCTTGCCTTCTGGATGTCGGTGCTTTCCGAGCGCGGCGAGCATCCTTGCGCGCTGCAGGTCGATACTGGTTTCAACCGCCTTGGCCTGCGCCCCGAGGACGCGCTGGCGCTGGCCGGCGACGTGTCGCGTCCGGCAAGCTTCGCGCCCGTGCTGGTGATGAGCCATCTCGCCTGCGGCGACGACCAGGCATCGCCGATGAGCCATCGGCAACTGGAGAGCTTCCGCACGGTCAGCACCGCCTATGACGGCATCGACGCCAGCCTCTCGGCCTCGTCCGGCATCTTTCTCGGGCCCGACTATCACTTCGACCTGACGCGACCGGGCATCGCGCTTTACGGCGGCGAGGCGCTGAACGGCGTGGCGAATCCGATGCGGCCGGTGGTCAAGGCAGAAGCCCGGATCCTGATGCTGCGCGACGCGAAGGCCGGGGAAACGGTAAGCTACGGCGCAACGCAGACGCTTGCGCGCGACAGCCGGCTCGCCGTCGTCTCGGCCGGCTATGCCGACGGTTTCCTGCGCAGCAATTCGGGCGCCGGCGTGCCGCTGCGCCAGGCCGTACAGCAGGGCGGTACCGGCTTTGTTTCCGGCACGCGCGTTCCGATCGCCGGCCGCGTCACCATGGACATGACGATCTTCGACGTGACCGACCTCCCGCGCGACGCGATCCGGGCGGGCGACTATGTCGAACTCTTCGGCGACAACATCGCACTCGACGACGTCGCCCGCGCCGCCGGCACCATCGGCTACGAGATCCTGACAAGCCTTGGCCTGCGCTATGAGCGGGCCTATCTCGAAGGCGAGATCTGACGCCGACGGCTTTCTCTTGGAAGCTGGATTTGCCTGTGCTATACGAGAACAAAAGGAGATCGAAATGACCGAGATCCGTCTCAGTGAACAGGACAGGGCCTTTGTCGGAGGTGAGATCGGCAGGGGCAGCTACAGGACGCCGGAAGAGGTCGTCTCGGCCGGATTGCAGCGTCTCGCAGCGAAGACGAGATGCTTCGCCAGATGATCGCCGAAGCCGATGCCCAGATCGCCAGGGGTGAATACAAGACCTTCACCTCCGCCGATGAATTGATCGATTCGATCATCGAGCGGGGGTGCAGAGATTAGACAAAAAGAGCTGATCTACGCCCCCGCTCGCCGACCAGAATCTGCTCGACATATTCACTTTCATCGCGGCGGAGGATCCGAATACGGCTGCCCGTTTTGTCGGCGATCTCGTTCGGAAGATAGAATGGATGCGCTAACGGGCTTTCCGGGCGTGCCGCGCGACGGACTGTCCACGGGGCGGAAGGCCCTGCCCTATCGCCGGCGCTGCATCTACTTCCGCACAACCGAAACGCGGGGAACGATCCTGCGCATCTTTCACGGGGCCCACAACGTGTCGCCCCAGGATTTCCAGCAAAACGACTGACATACATGGCAAAAGCAAGAACCCAATTCATCTGCCAGAACTGCGGCACGATCCATGCCCGCTGGGCGGGCAAATGCGACGGCTGCGGCGAGTGGAACACCATCGTCGAGGAAGACCCGATGGGCGGCATTGGCGGCGGCCCCGGCAAGACGCCGAAAAGGGGCAAGCCGGTGACCCTGACCGCGCTCTCCGGCGAGATCGAGGAGGCACCGCGCATTCCAACCGGCATGGCAGAACTCGACCGTGCCACCGGCGGCGGCTTCGTGCGCGGGTCTGCCGTGCTGATCGGCGGCGATCCCGGGATCGGCAAGTCGACGCTGCTGATGCAGGCGGCAGCCGCCCTGTCTCACAAGGGCCAGCGGGTCATCTACGTCTCCGGCGAAGAGGCCGTGGCCCAGGTCCGCCTGCGCGCCCAGCGCCTGGGCGCCGAGAAGACCGACGTGCTGCTTGCGGCCGAAACCAATGTCGAGGATATCCTCGCCACCATCTCCGAAGGGCGGCGGCCGGACCTGGTCATCATCGATTCCATCCAGACGCTGTGGAGCGACACCGCCGACAGCGCGCCGGGCACGGTGACCCAGGTGCGCACCGGCGTGCAGGCGATGATCAAGTTCGCCAAGCAGACCGGCGCCACGATGGTGCTGGTTGGCCATGTCACCAAGGAGGGCCAGATCGCCGGTCCGCGCGTGGTCGAGCACATGGTCGACGCGGTCCTCTATTTCGAGGGTGACCGCGGCCATCACTACCGCGTGCTGCGCACGGTGAAGAACCGTTTCGGCCCGACCGACGAGATCGGCGTCTTCGAGATGTCCGACAAGGGGTTGCGCGAGGTCGCCAATCCCTCCGAACTGTTTCTTGGTGAACGCAATGCCAAGGCCCCGGGTGCGGCCGTGTTTGCCGGCATCGAGGGCACCCGCCCGGTGCTGGTCGAGGTGCAGGCGCTGGTTGCACCCACGTCGCTCGGCACGCCACGCCGCGCCGTCGTCGGCTGGGACTCGTCGCGCCTTGCGATGATCCTTGCCGTGCTCGAGGCGCATTGCGGCGTCAGGCTCGGCCAGCACGACGTCTACTTGAATGTGGCAGGCGGCTATCGCATATCCGAGCCTGCCGCCGACATAGCTGTGGTTTCCGCCCTTGTTTCCTCGCTGGCCGGGCTTGCCCTTCCTGCAGATTGCGTCTATTTCGGCGAAGTCAGTCTGTCGGGCGCCATCCGCCCGGTAGCCCACACCGCTCAGCGGCTGAAGGAGGCCGAGAAACTCGGCTTTTCCGCCGCCGTCCTGCCGGCCGGCTCTGCAGAGCTGCCGAAGGGCGTCATGTCGCGCATGAGTGAGATCGAGGGCCTGCCGGATCTGGTGGCGATGATCGCAGGCTCACGGTTGAAGGCCGAGGCGAACGGGGACGATTGAACCCGGGCCTCAGGGTAATGCGGTTCAGCGTCGGCGCCATGGGCGATTGAGGCGATAAAAACGGTCTTTGGCCGGATCTGGAGTACTGATTTATGCCCATCACGATATTCGACGGTATTGTCATTGGCGTCGTCTTGTTTTCCGCCGTTCTGGCCATGGTCCGTGGATTGTCGCGCGAGGTCCTGTCGATCGCAAGCTGGGTGGGTGCGCTGGCGGCAGCCTATTACCTCTACCCGCTGATCCTGCCCTATGTGAAGAACTACACCTCCGACGACCGTATCGCGCTCGCGGCATCGGCCGGCGTCATCTTCCTCATCGCGCTGATCGTGATCACGGTCATCACCTCCAGGATCGCCGACTTCATCATCGACAGCCGGGTCGGTGCGCTCGACCGCACGCTCGGCTTCCTGTTCGGCGCGGCCCGCGGCCTGTTGCTGATCGTCGTCGCCGTCGCCTTCTGGAATTGGCTGATCGACGCCAAACATCAGCCCGATTGGGTGACTAACGCAAAGACCAAGCCGTTTCTCGACACGCTTGTCCTGAAACTGGAAGCGGTTCTTCCCGACGATATCGAGCCGCAGATGAAGGCCAAGATCCTCGGCAAGGATCAGGACGAGGTCGATGCGCCGGCAGAGCAGCCGCCGGCCGACCAGGCGCCTGCAGAAGCGCCCGCTGCCAACAATTGATGCACGTGGCCTCCAGCGGGCCACGTCATTCAACAAGACCACGGTCATGGCGCAGAGGGACACGTCGCCATTGCCGCTTTCTTTCGTTCCGACAGACTGTCCCCGCGCGAGCAAAGGCGAGCACCGATGAATGAGATGACGGTATCCAATCTTGAATGCGGTCTCGATGACGACACCCTGCATGAAGAATGTGGGGTGTTCGGCATTCTGGGGCATGACGACGCGACAACCCTGATCGCGCTGGGCCTGCACGCCCTGCAGCATCGTGGTCAGGAAGCGGCCGGCATCGTCTCCTTCGACGGTCGCCAGTTCCACACCGAAAAGCACATGGGCCTTGTCGGCGACCACTATACCGACCCGGTCACCCTGGCCAAGCTGCCCGGCTATATCGGCATTGGCCATACCCGTTATTCGACCACCGGCGAAGTGGCGCTGCGCAATGTGCAGCCGCTGTTTGCCGAACTGGAGGAAGGCGGCATCGCGCTTGCCCATAACGGCAATTTCACCAATGGCCTGACCCTGCGCCGCCAGATCATTGCGACGGGTGCGATCTGCCAGTCCACCTCCGACACCGAGGTCGTGCTGCATCTGATCGCCCGCTCGCGGCATGCCTCGACCGCCGACCGCTTCATCGACGCCATCCGGCAGATGGAAGGCGGCTATGCGATGATCGCGATGACCCGTACCAAGCTGATTGCCGCCCGCGATCCGATCGGCATCCGCCCGCTGGTGATGGGTGACCTCAACGGCAAGCCGATCTTCTGTTCGGAAACCTGCGCGCTCGACATCATCGGCGCCAAGTTCGTCCGCGACGTCAAGAACGGCGAAGTGGTGATTTGCGAACTGCAGCCGGACGGCTCTGTCACCATCGACTCGCGCATGCCGGCCCGCCCGGCGCCCGAACGCCCCTGCCTGTTCGAATATGTCTATTTCGCCCGCCCCGATTCCGTCGTGGCCGGCCGCAGCGTCTATGTCGCGCGCAAGAACATGGGCATCAATCTGGCCAACGAGGCGCCTTGCGAGGGCGACGTCGTCGTGCCGGTGCCCGACGGCGGCACGCCGGCAGCGCTCGGCTATGCCCAGGCGAGCGGCATCCCGTTCGAATACGGCATCATCCGCAACCATTATGTCGGCCGCACCTTCATCGAGCCGACGCAGCAAATCCGCGCCTTCGGCGTCAAGCTGAAGCATTCGGCCAACCGGGCGATGATCGAGGGCAAGCGCGTCATCCTGGTGGACGATTCGATCGTGCGCGGCACGACATCGCTGAAGATCATCCAGATGATCCGCGATGCCGGCGCCAAGGAAGTGCATATCCGCGTCGCCAGCCCGATGATCTATCATCCCGACTTTTACGGCATCGACACGCCGGACCGCGACAAGCTGCTGGCCAACCAGTATGTCGACGAGACGGCGATGGCCAAATATATCGGCGCCGACTCGCTTGCCTTCCTGTCGATCGACGGGCTCTACCGCGCCGTCGGCGGCGAGCCGCGCAACGCCGACCGTCCGCAGTTCACCGACCATTATTTTACCGGCGAATATCCGACCCGGCTTCTGGACAAGGAAGGCGAAAAGGTCGGCCGCAAGGAAAGCATGCTCGCCGCCAACGGCTGAGGGCGCGCAAATACACCGCGGGGAGGATAACATGAGCATCGACCTGAAGGGACGCATCGCGCTGGTCACCGGCGCGTCGCGCGGGATCGGCTATTTCACGGCGCTGGAGCTGGCGAAAGCGGGGGCGCATGTGATCGCCTGCGCGCGCACCGTCGGGGGGCTCGAAGACCTCGACGACGCGATCAAGGCCGCCGGCGGCACGGCGACGCTGGTGCCTTTCGACCTGACCGACATGGCCGCCATCGATGCGCTCGGCGGCTCGATCTATGAGCGCTGGGGCAAGCTCGACATTCTCGTCGCCAATGCCGGCATGCTGGGCGTGATCTCTCCCATCGGCCATATCGAAGCGAAGGTCTGGGAGAAGGTGATGACCGTCAACGTGACGGCCACCTGGCGGCTGATCCGCTCCGTCGATCCGCTGCTGCAGAAATCCGACCAGGGCCGTGCGCTGATCTTGTCGTCGGGTGCCGCGCATAAATGCAAGCCGTTCTGGGGCGTCTACTCCGCCTCCAAGGCCGCGGTCGAGGCGATTGCCCGCACCTGGGCTGCCGAATCGGAACGCCTGCCGCTGAAGATCGTCTCGATCGATCCCGGCGCAACGCGCACCGCCATGCGGGCGCAGGCGGTGCCGGGCGAGGATCCGGAGACCCTGCCGCATCCCCGCGAGATCGCCGAAGAGCTGCTGCCGCTGTGCGGGCCGGATCTCACCGAGACGGGCAAGCTCTATGTCGTGCGCGAGGACGCGCTGAAGGCCTACCGCCTGCCGGAATAGACGAAGACTGCCGACGTCGCGCGAAGGAGCCAGCATGCCGCCAGACCTGACAGACGAACAGCGCGAACAGGCGGTCGCCACCGCCAACCTGGTCGCAGCGTCGATGGCGCGGCTCAACCGCGAGCATGGCAAGGCTGCCGTGCTGGAGGCCATGCGGCTGATCAGCTCGGCCATGGAAAGCGACCAGTGGCGCAAGGATGTCGGCCAGGCGCTGATCGACAACGGCAAAATCCTGCCGGAATAGAGGCCAGCAAGGCTGGTCGACGGCATCTGGCGCCAGTGGCGGCCTGTTGCCGATCGCGGCGCCGGCCGGGGGCTTTGAGCGTCCAACATTCGCGACCATCCAGCCACGCGACGCGCCCTCTCAAGCTTAAGCCATGGTCCCGAAAATCGGTGAGGCCTTCAGGCGGCCTGCGGACTTTCCGTGAGACCCAATTGCTGCAGCAGGAGCGTCGCTGCGTTGTAGCAATGGAACGAGATCACCTTGCCATCCTCCATCTGAAAGACGTCGCAGCAGGGAACATCAATCGCCCTGCCGGTCGCGGAAACGGTTCCGCCGGCCGTTTCCAGCGCGCCCTTGTGGGTCCCGCGAATGGCGAGTTCGACAACGACCGCATTGCCCATCCGGTAGATGTCGAAGATTTCCCGGTGAATATCGGGAAAGGCATCCGCCATGCCGCTTGCGACCAGAGTAATGTCCTCACCACGAAACTCGGTCTCTGCCGGAACATTGCGCACATAGGCATCCTTTGCGAAGCAGGAGAGGAATTTCGCCAGGTCAAGCCGATCCCCCTCTGCCGCAGCGTAAAGCTCCCTGATCGTCGAAATGTTGTCGCTCATTCTCATACCCTTCCTGCCGTTTTCGATGTCCGGGAGATTGTCGATCTGCGGACGGAGGGTTAGATAAGCCAGCGATTACCTCAAGGGTAGAACCTACCAAAAAGCAAGTGCGTGGTTTTCATGGATAAGCTGAACACAACATGCGGACTGGACGTGTCGCTGACCGTCATTGGGGGCAAGTGGAAGCCGTTGATCCTCTATCACGTCCAGGGGGGCCCCACCCGGTTTTCAGAGTTGAGGCGCCGTGTGGGAGGCATCAGCGAGAAAGTGCTGATCCAGCAGTTGCGCGATCTGGTTACCATGGACGTTCTGCTTAGGCGCGACCACAACTGCGTGCCGCCGGTGGTCGACTATCAACTGACACCCTTCGGGGAAACGCTAGTCAGGGCGCTCGTGCCGCTGTGCGACTGGGGCAACCAGAATCGCGAACGGGTGACCGAACGTCTGCAGCAGGCGTCGTAGGGCAGAAGCCGTCGAAGCGGCCGGGCACGTCAAGGCCCGCGCAACCTCAAGGGACAGCAAGACGCCAGGCCGCGGCCGTGCCGGCCGCCGGTCGCTGTCGATCCCGTCCCCCAAATCCCCGGCAACCGCGGCCTCTTCCATCGCTTTAAGCGATGCCACGCACACTGAAATTCAATTGACCGGTTCGCCGTTCGAAGCTACGGGATCGAAAGTTCCTCCGGTCAGGTCCTTCCATGCAGCCTCGCGATATTGCCGCCTACTCGTTTCTCGCGGTGGCCTGGGGCCTGTCCTTCCTGCTGCTCCTGAAGGTGGTCGAGGCTTTCGGATGGATCGGGGCGGTAACCTTCCGCTGTTTCATCGCCGGAGCGATCCTGCTCGTCGTTGCAAGGTTGCTACGCAAGCGGCTGATTTTTTCGGCCCGCTGGTTTCACTTTGCCGCCGTTGGCGCCACCACGGTGGCCGGACAGTTGATCGGACTTTCCTATTCCGCGCCACTAATCGGCACCGCGATGTCGGCGATCTTCGTCGCTGCCATTCCGATGTTTTCCATGCTGATCGGCCAGATCTGGGGGCTGGAGCGGATCACAAGGCCGCGCCTGTTCGGCATCCTGACCGGCGCCACCGGGATCATCATGCTGGTCGGCTTTCCGGCTGTGCCGGTGGACAAGACCTTCATTCTCGGCTGCATCGGCATGATATTCTCCACCTTCTCGGCCGCCCTCGGCTCCAATTATGCGAGCCGCCATCTCAACACCGTCGGCTCGTTCGAGGTGACGATCGGCGCCTTCCTGTTCGGCGGCCTTTTGACCTTGCCGCTGCTGGCATTCGTGCCGGTGCCCGGCTGGCCACGCCCGGTCGACTATCTCTATCTGGTGGCCCTGGCCGGGCTCATGAGCGCGCTCACCTATGTGATCTATTTCGCGCTCGTCACCCGGATCGGCGCGACGCGGGCGATCAGCGTCGAATTCTCGGTCACGGTCGTCGCGGTTGCGGTGGGGGCCGGGCTGCTCGGTGAAAAGCTGAGCGTCCTTCAGTATGGCGGTGCCGCCGTCATCATTCTCGGCTGTGCCATCGTGCTCGGCCTGATGCCGCCGCCCTGGCGCAGGCTCGCCTGACCACCGGATACCGAGCGATCCTTCTCGGTGGGAAGTACCGGGAAAACGCAGTCTCATCCGGCGGCCTGGCGGGCTTGTCCCGAACTCGGGCGCCGCGAGCCCTTTATCCTCTCGCCTGCTACCCCATCCTCACTCTCGCCTGCCGTCCCGTCATCTCTCCCCCTGAACGTGCGGCGATCCGAACAGGCCAGAAGGTTTCACGCCGATTTTACTTGAAACATACCGTTTAGTTGGTATCTTTTATGCATGAGCACCATCCGTCGAAAAAAACAGCCCGACAAAGTCCGTCGCGACCTGCTGGACGCGGCAGCCCGCATGGCGGTGCAGCGCGGCGTGGCCGACGTCACCGTCGATGCCGTCTGCCAGGAAGCCGGGGTCACCAAGGGTGCCTTCTTCCACCATTACCAGAGCAAGGCGGCACTGGTGGCGGCGGTGTTCGAGGACCTTATCGCGCGCTTCGAGGTGGATCTGGCCGCGCGCATGTCGGCAGACATCGAGCCGCATGGCCGCTTCACCCGCGCCTATCTTGCCGCCGTCACAGTGCCTGGCGAGGCCGGCAGCGAGCCGCTCTGGGCAGCCCTCTGCGTCTCGGCGCTGGCCGACAGTGCGCTGCGCCGAGGCTGGGGCGACTGGCTCGACGGCAAGCTTGCCGAGCATCGGGAAGCCGGAGACCTTGCGCTGCGCATCGTGCGGGCAGCCGCCGACGGGCTCTGGCTCGACACCATCGCCGGCACACCGGCCACGCCCCAAGAACTTGCCGAGATCACCAAACGGCTGCGCGCCATGACCCTGGAAGACGTCACGTGAACCCTATGACCCTGACCTATGTCGCCCTTGCCGTCGCGGTGCTGTTCGAAGTCGCCGGCACCAGCCTGCTGCAGCAGACCCAGCAGTTCACCCGCCCCCTGCCCTCGATCGGCAGCGCACTCTGCTATGTGGTGGCGATCTATCTGCTGTCGTTTGCCCTCAGAACCCTGCCGGTCGGCATTGCCTATGCGATCTGGAGCGGCTTCGGCATCGTGCTGGTCTCGGCCATCGGCTATGTCGTCTTTCGCCAGAGCCTCGATCTGCCCGCCGTCATCGGGCTCGGCCTGATCATCGCCGGGATATTGGTCGTCAACCTGTTTTCGAGCACCGTCGGCCACTGATTTGGACCGATGAGACTACCGCGCCTCGCGCAGGAAGCGGCCGTTCACCCAGCCGGTCACCGCATTGCGTGTCGCGATCCGGCACCAGCGTCCGCCGGAGGACAGACGGCAACCCAGATTGCGCAGCACCGCGCCGTTGCGCACGGTTCCGACGACAGGCGCCGTGACGGCAGCGGCGGCGCGGATGTTCAGCGTGTCGCGGGCCGAGAGCCCGGTTACGGCAAAATAGTCCGGTCCTCCGGCCATCCCATCGGCATGGTCGTCGTCCGGACCCGGCCCCGCGGGCGCGCGACGCGAAGCCCGGACCGAGAGATTGTAGCGGCCGACCTCGTCGCGGCGCGCCGCGCTGCGCATCAGGTAGATCTCGATCCGGTAGCTACCCGAGGACGGCACGACGGTGGCAAGCCGGTCGCCGGATGCGCTGCCGATGAACATGGCAGCACTGGCACCGGGCGCGATGAAATTGAAATAGCCGGCGCCGTTGTCGATATCGAGCCTTTGCCCGGCCTGGAGATCGACGAAATAAGTGTCCGTGTCGTAGCCGCGGACCACCCCGCGCACCGTGGCATCGGTCTCCCCGCGCGCAAAGCGCAGTTGACGGTCACGCGCCGCCGCCGGTTCGCCAAGGAGCGAAACCAGCAGCAGGGACATCAGGGCGACAGCAAGAGTGACCGGGAAGGCCGTGGCCGACAGGCCGCCTTGCGTACGCGCGGCAAGGCTGGAGCTGAAACCGGCCATGATCTTCGTCCCCCGACATTTGATCCGGGAATGGCACCCGGCCTCTGGTCAATACTGTCGCCTTTCCTGGGAATGACAAGCGGAAACAGGCCGGACGAGGCCTCTCCGGCCCTTGACCATATCCCTGCCCCGCGTCATAACAGCGGCCATGAAAACGGTAGTCTGCACCCTTTGCTGGATTATTATTCGCTAGCTTTCCGCTGGCCCGGCCGTTTTCGTCTCCTGAACAGTCCCAGATGACAAACGCTCGGTCCAGCCGGGTCACACGCATATCTGGAGACACGTCATGGCCGCAGGCCTCAAGCTTTACAACACGCTCACCCGCGAGAAGGTCGACTTCCAGCCGATCGACCGCGAAAACGTGCGCCTGTATGTCTGCGGCCCGACGGTCTACGATTTCGCCCATATCGGCAATGCGCGCCCGGTCATCGTCTTCGACGTGCTGTTCCGGCTGCTGCGCCATCTCTACGGTGCCGATCACGTCACCTATGCGCGCAACATCACCGACGTCGACGACAAGATCAATGCCCGGGCCCTGCGGGATTTCCCAGACCTGCCGCTGAACGACGCCATTGCCAGGGTCACGAAGGCGACCGCCGACCAGTTCCACAAGGACGTCGCAGCGCTCGGCACGCTGGAACCGACCGTCGAGCCGCGGGCGACCGACAATATTGCCCAGATGATCGCGATCATCGGACGGCTGATCGAGCGCGACCATGCCTATGTTGCTGCGGGGGAAGTGTTGTTCGACACGAAGTCGATGGCCGACTACGGCCAGCTCTCCAAGCGCCCGCTCGACGAGCAGCAGGCCGGCGCCCGCATTGCCGTCGACGCCCACAAGAAGAATCCGGGCGACTTCGTCCTGTGGAAGCTGTCATCCGGCAACGAACCCGGCTGGGAGAGCCCCTGGGGCCGCGGCCGCCCCGGCTGGCATATCGAATGCTCGGCGATGTCGGAGCGCTATCTCGGCCACACCTTCGACATCCATGGCGGCGGGCTCGACCTGATCTTCCCGCACCACGAAAACGAGATCGCCCAGTCGCGCTGCGCCCACGGCACGGACGTGATGGCCAATGTCTGGATGCACAACGGCTTCGTCCAGGTCGAGGGCCGCAAGATGTCGAAGTCCGACGGCAACTTCATCACCATCCACGACCTGCTGGAAACCGAAACCTTCGGTGGCCGCAAATGGCCGGGCGCGGTGCTGCGGCTTGCCATGCTGATGACCCATTACCGCGAGCCGATCGATTTCTCCGTCAAGCGGCTGGAAGAGGCAGAGCGGCTGCTTGCCAAATGGCCGGCCGGCGATGCAGGCGACGCGGCGCCGGATGCCTCGGTGCTGGAGGCCCTCGGTGACGATCTCAACACCGTGGCCGCCGTGCACGCGCTGCACGCCCTGGCAACTGCGGCCAATGGCGATTCGGACAAGCTCCCCGCCTTTCTTGCCAGTGCCGCCCTTCTCGGGCTCGAGCCGAAAAAGGCCGAGGTCGCCGACGACCTCGTCTCCGCCATCCAGGTGCTGATCGACATGCGGCTCGAAATGCTGAAGGCAAAGAACTTCGCCGAAGCCGACAAGATCCGCGACGACCTGGCCGCCAAGGGCATCCAGCTGAAGGACGGCAAGGACAAGGAGACAGGCGAGCGCGTGACGACCTGGGAGGTGAAGCGGTAGGATGGGTCCGAGCGCGCGGCATACCCCCCTCTGCCCTGCCGGGCATCTCCCCCTCAAGGGGGGAGATCGGAGCGTGGCGCGCGATCGCCCTGACCGAGGGCTGGCGGCTCATGGCAAGCAGGCGATGCCACTCTTCCTGCGGCTCACCCCCCTCTGCCCTGCCGGGCATCTCCCCCTCAAGGAGGGAGATCGGCTGGGAGCGGCCGCTCGCTCAACCGGATGTGAAGTCATCCCCCCGACAGCGTGTCGATGCCTTTTACGCAATGCGTATCCACCGGCAGCGGGGACTATCTGTAGTTCTCGGTACGCGCGCGCGCGGCAGGAGGGCGGAGCAAGCTCTTGCCCCATCCCCACTTCTGCTGCTGGATGCAGCGAGCGGGTGCACCCGGCTGATCTCCCCCCTCAAGGGGGGAGATGCCCGGCAGGGCAGAGGGGGGGTAGAAAGGGAATTGCCACGCCACATGCAGCAGTTCCTCCGAAACAGTGGTGCAACGCAAAGCGCATGCGTCACGCCATGACCACCATTCACACCGGCGAAAGGGTCACGTCAGGGACATGAAGCGTTGGATTTCGCGGCTATTTCACCAGGCATATGCTAAGACATATGCCTGATCGGCAATGGAGGCCTGCATGAGCATGGAAAGGCACGTCCGCATCTTCCGAAACGGTCGCAATCGCGCCGTGCGCATTCCCGTGGAATTCGACTTTCCCGGCGACGAGGTGATCATGCGCAAGGAGGGCGACAAGATTACCATGGAGCCGGTAAAGATTACGGGGGAAAGCTTCATCGAGTGGCTTCGAAGGCAACCGCCTTTGAGCGCTGAGGAGCTTGATTTCGATTTTGACGTTCCTGAGCCACCACCACGAGATGTCGATCTGTGACGCGCCAATTCATGCTCGATACCAACATCATTTCCGATGTCATACGCCATCCGGACGGCAACCCGAGCAAGCGCTGGACTGCACTTGGAGACGACGCATTGTCCATCAGTGCCATTGTCGCATCGGAACTGCGTTTCGGTGTCCTCAAGCGTGGTTCGGCCAGGCTGCGAGCCATCCTGGAAGAACTCCTCAGCCGCATTCAAATCCTGCCTTACGAGGCGGAAGCAAGCTATCACTTTGCAGAGATCCGGCATGCATTGGAGAGAGTGGGAAAGCCGATAGGTGCAACAGATCTGTTTATCGCCGCCCATGCCAGATCCCTCGACCTGACGGTCGTCACCGCCAATATCCGTGAGTTCAATCGCGTCCCCGACCTCAAGGTCGAGAACTGGCTGGAGGACACGCCATGACCACCCTTCATACCGGCGGATGCCAGTGCGGTGCCATCCGGTTCCGCGTCGAGGGCGAGCTGACCGACAGCTCGGTCTGCCATTGCCGCATGTGCCAGAAGGCCTTCGGTGCCTATTATGCGCCGCTGGTCTCCACCCGTGGCGCAACGCTTGAATGGACCCGTGGCGCGCCCAAGCGGTTCCGGTCGTCCAACCATGTGCAGCGCGGCTTCTGCGCCGATTGCGGCACGCCGCTGACCTATGAGGCGCCTGACGGGGTCGCCATCTCGGCCGGCGCCTTCGACGATCCGGCAGCCATTCCGCCGGTCATCCAGTATGGCACCGAGGCGAAGCTTGCCTTTGTCGACCGGATCGCGGACCTGCCGACGCGCGACACGCTGGACGACCTCGCCAACGCGCAGTTCCTGAGCTCGCTGATTTCCTATCAACACCCCGACCACGACACCGACACCTGGCCAAAGGAGGACAAGGCATGACGACATCCGATGCGGACACGATCTATTCAGGCGGCTGTCAATGTGGCGCGGTCCGGTTCCAGGCCTCCCGCCTCGGCCGCCCGTCGATCTGTCACTGTCGCATGTGCCAGAAGCAGTTCGGCGGCTTTTTCGGCCCGCTGGTCACCGCCGACAAAGCGCATCTGACCTGGACGCGCGGCCAGCCGACATTGTTCCGGTCTTCCAAGAAGATCAAGCGCGGCTTCTGCGAGAAATGCGGCACGCCGCTCACCTATCAGCATGCCGACGGCGTCGAGCTGGCGATCGGCGCCTTCGACCATCCGGAATTCTTCGAACCGAAGATCCAGGTCAATCACGACAAGCGGCTCCCCTGGATCGAGCACATCTTCGACGCCCCGCCCTATTCGAGCCCGGAGACCGAAGCGCAGTTCGCAGCGGTCGAGAGCTTTCAGCATCCCGACCACGACACCGAGACCTGGCCGCCGGAGGACGACACGTGACGCGGCAGGCTCATTCCGGCGGTTGCCAGTGCGGCGCGATCCGCTACCGGATCGCCGGTGAACTGAGCTATCCGCATATCTGCCACTGCCGCATGTGCCAGAAGGCCGGCGGCAACTATTTCATGGCATTTGCCGGCACCCGGGCCGAAGACATGCTGGTCATGCGCGGCGAGCCGAAATGGTTTCGTTCGTCCGAGCCCTGCGGCCGCGGCTTCTGCGGGGATTGCGGCACGCCGCTGTTCTTCCGCACCGCCGGCTCGCCCTATATCAGCGTGACCATCGGCAGCCTCGACAAGCCGGGCGCCGTCACGCCGGTGGCGCAGAACGGCACCGAAAGCCGGGCCTCCCAATTCGATGCCCTGTTCTCGCTGCCGGAAAGTCCGACCGACCGCTCCGCTCTTCCGGGCGGCGATGCGGGCATCCTTGCCAGCAACCGGCAGCATCCCGACCATGACACGACGGCCTGGCCGCCAAAGAAGGACTGATCATGAACGACACCTTGCGCGGTTTCTATCCCGAAATCGAACCCTATGAGAGCGGCCATCTCGATGTCGGCGACGGCCATTCGATCTATTGGGAGCGCGTCGGCACGAAGGGCGCAAAGCCCGCCGTCTTCGTTCATGGCGGTCCGGGCGGCGGCTTTGGGCCCGGCAATCGCCGGCTGTTCGATCCGGCACTCTACGACGTGCTGCTGTTCGACCAGCGCGGCTGCGGCAAGTCCACGCCGCATGCCTCGATCGAGGCCAACACCACCTGGCACCTGGTCGCCGACATGGAAAAGCTGCGCGCAATGATGGGCGTCGAGACCTGGCAGGTGTTCGGCGGTTCCTGGGGTTCGACCCTGTCGCTTGCCTATGCCGAGACCCATCCCGAGCGGGTGAGCGAACTGGTGCTGCGTGGCATCTACACGCTGACCCGGCCGGAACTCGAATGGTACTACCAGCGCGGCGTCTCGGAGATGTTCCCGGACAAGTGGGAGCGCTTCATCGCGCCGATCCCGGAGGCCGAGCGTGGCGACCTGATGGCCGCCTACCGGACCTATCTGACCGGCAGCGACAAGGCCAGGCAGCAGGAATGTGCGCTCGCCTGGAGTACCTGGGAGGGTGAAACCATCACGCTGCTGCCCAATCCGGAATATTCCAACCAGTTCTACGATCCGGACTATGCGCTCGCCTTCGCCCGGATCGAAAACCACTATTTCGTCCATGCCGGCTGGCTCGAAGACAACCAGCTGGTCCGCGACGCGCACAAGCTGAAGGACATTCCAGGCGTCATCATCCATGGCCGCTACGACATGCCCTGCCCGGCGAAATATGCCTGGGCCCTGCACAAGGCCTGGCCCACGGCCGACTTCCACCTGATCGAGGGCGCCGGCCATGCCTATAACGAACCGGGCATCCTCGACCAGCTGATCCGCGCGACCGACAGGTTTGCGGGGAAAGATTAGAAATACCCCCTCTGGCCTGCCGGCCATCTCCCCCACAAGGGGGGAGAAGACAAGCGGCGAGCGATCGCCCAAAGGCAGGCGCAAGGGCAATGGAAACTATCCCCTGACGGTCCACCGCGAAGCGGGAGATCGCGGCAGATTTCTCCCCCCTTCTTGGGGGAGATGGCCGGCAGGCCAGTGGGGGATCTGAAGACAAAGAAGACCACGCCGCGGGAGGCGACACCATGACACGCGAAAAGATCACGCTCTTCGACACCACGCTCCGGGACGGCCAGCAGACGCCGGGTATCGACTTTTCCGTCGAGGACAAGATCGCCATCGCGAGCCTGCTCGACGATTTCGGCATCGACTACGTCGAAGGCGGCTATCCCGGCGCCAATCCGACCGACACCACCTTCTTCGCCGAGAAGCGCACCCAGAAGGCACGGTTCACCGCCTTCGGCATGACCAAGCGCGCCGGTGTGTCGATCTCCAACGACCCAGGAGTGTCGCAGCTGATCGGCTCGAATTCCGATGCGATCTGCTTTGTCGCCAAGAGCTGGGACTATCACGTGAAGGTGGCGCTCGGCTGCACCAACGAGGAGAATCTGGCCTCGATCCGCGAGAGCGTCGCGGCGACGGTGGCCGCGGGCAAGGAAGCGCTTGTCGACTGCGAGCATTTCTTCGACGGCTACAAGGCCAATCCAGACTATGCGCTCGCCTGTGCGAAGACGGCGTACGATGCCGGCGCGCGCTGGGTGGTGCTCTGCGACACCAATGGCGGGACGCAGCCGCCCGAGATCCGCGAGATCGTGGCCGCCGTGATCGCTGCCGGCGTGCCGGGTGCGGCGCTTGGCATCCATGCGCATAACGATACCGGCCAGGCGGTTGCCAATTCGCTCGCCGCCGTCGAGGCCGGCGTGCGCCAGATCCAGGGCACGCTGAACGGCATCGGCGAGCGCTGCGGCAATGCCAACCTGATCACGCTGATCCCGACGCTGCTGCTGAAGCCTGCCTATGCCGACCGCTTCGAACTGTCCGTCGACCGCGACAAGCTCGTCGAGCTCACCCGCCTCTCGCACGCCTTCGACGAGCTGCTGAACCGCTCGCCCGACCATCAGGCGCCCTATGTCGGCGCCTCGGCCTTCGCCACCAAGGCCGGCATTCATGCCTCGGCTTTGTTGAAGGATCCGAAGACCTACGAGCATGTCGAGCCCGACAGCGTCGGCAATTTCCGCAAGGTCATGGTCTCCGATCAGGGCGGCAAGGCCAACTTCATCAACGAGCTGAAGCGGCGCGGCATCGAGGTCGACAAGCAGTCACCGCGGCTCGACACGCTGATTTCGATCGTCAAGGAGCGCGAAGCCCAGGGCTATGCCTATGAGGGTGCCGATGCGAGCTTCGAACTGCTCGCCCGCCGCACCCTCGGCTCGGTGCCGGACTTCTTCGGGATCGAGGGTTTCCGGGTCATGGTCGAACGCCGCTTCGACGCCAATGGCGAGCTGCGGACCGTCTCCGAGGCGGTGGTGAAGATCAATGTCGACGGCGCCAGCATCATGTCGGTGGCGGAAGGCGACGGCCCGGTCAATGCGCTGGACCTCGCGCTCCGAAAGGATCTCGGCAAATACCAGCACGAGATCGACGATCTCGAACTGGTCGACTTCAAGGTGCGCATCCTGAACGGCGGTACCGAGGCGATCACCCGCGTGCTGATCGAATCCGCCGACGGCAGCGGCGCGCGCTGGTGGACGGTCGGCGTGTCGGAAAACATCATCGATGCCTCCTTCCAGGCGCTGATGGACAGTATCGTCTACAAGCTGATGAAGAACAGGAGCATGGCAGGCAAGATCGCAGCAGAGTGAAGCGGACATGACGACACGGAGAAGAGGGGCATGATCGTTCAAGCCTGCCTCAACGGCGCACGTCCGGCAGACTACCATCCCGCCATCCCGCTGAGTGCCGAGGCTATGGCGCGCGATGCTGCGGCGTGCGTGCAGGCGGGCGCCGGCGAACTGCACATTCATCCGCGCGATTACAGCGGACGCGAAAGCCTGGCCGCGGTCGACGCGGTGGTGGCACGGGTGCGCACGGCCTGCCCGGGCAGCCTGATCGGGGTCTCGACAGGCGCCTGGATCGAAAACGACATCGAGCGCACGCGGTCGTTGATCGGCGGCTGGACCAAGCCCGATTACGCCTCCGTCAACCTGTCGGAGGCGGATGCGCCCGCGGTCATGGCGCTCCTTCGTGCCCGCGGCATCGGCATCGAGGCCGGGCTTGCCAGCGTGTCAGATGCCGAACGCTTCGTCGGGCTTGCGGATCGCGAACCGGTGCTGCGCATCCTCCTGGAGATCGACGAGCAGGACCGGGAAACAGCTGTCGATATCGCGGGGCGGATCGCGGACATCCTGCTGCGCAAAGCCGTCTGCCGCCCGCTTCTTCTGCACGGCAGGGACGCGACGACATGGGATCTTGTCCGCCTCGCGCGCAAAAAGGGATGGTCGACCCGCATCGGGTTGGAGGACACAAGCACCTTGCCGGATGGCACGCCTGCGCGAGACAACAGCGCTCTGGTCGAGGCGGCGCGGGAGATCTACCGGCAAGCCTGAGGCAGGCTCAGGAACTGCCGAATTCCAGCCCCCAGTCTGCCTCGCCATACCATTCCGGCGGCCCCGCGACCGGCCGTGGCCGCTTCCAGCGCAGGGTCCGCACCTCGTGCAGCCGCCGGGCGCGGAAGGCCCGGTTCAGCATGTCCTGCCGATCGCGCGATCGCCAGAGTTCGCCCTCGCCCCAGATGAAGGATACCCCCTTGAGGAACTGGGCAGAGAACCCGTCCGCTTCACGCCGGATCAGCAGATAGGCCGCCCGGTCGGTGAAGCGCGGCCCGGCACTCTCACCGGCATCGACCGGCACGCCGAGCGGAAAGAGCAGCCGCCCGCCCGGCGCCAGTCGCTCGATCCAGGGATCGGCGGGCCGGTCACAGGCGAAATTGACATAGACGATATCGACCTCGCCCTCGGGCTTTTCCGCGCCATCACCTTCGATCACCGTGACGGTGTCGTAGCCCGAGAGAGCAATGCGGGCGCGGGCCGCGAGCTGCGCATCAAGTTCCACCGCGGTAACGCTGCCTGCAGAGCCGACGAGTTCGGCGAAGATGGCGGAATAATAGCCCGTACCGGCACCGATATGGGCGATCCGCTCGCCCGGTTGCGGCTGCAGCCAGTCGATGCCACAGGCATGCAGCGACGGGCTGCCATTGTTGATGCCGCGCTGCCGGTCCAGCGCCACCAGCACGTCGGAATAGATGTCCGGCAGTTCGCTGGTCTCGGCGCCGACACCGAAGGATCTGCCGCGGACCCGCCAGGGCGGCGGCCCGAGAAACCGCTCGCGCTCGACCGTGGCAAAGGCCATGGCCAGCGGCCCGGCCGGATCCTTGCCGATCTGACGCAACAGGGCACGCGCGTATCCTGCACGAATCGCGCGTGCAATCATCGTATTTGTTAAACTGAGCATTGCCACCCCGACGGCATATTCAACCGGAGATTGACACCGGGAATACCCGAAGGCAACCCGTGATTTTTCACAGTCGGGGCGCAGGCGCGGCTTCAGACCGCGGGCGGGTTCAGCCGGGCAAAGCCCTCCTGGCGGTCATAGGGGAAATGCGGATAGGGCGCCTCGGTGCGGCTTGCCGCGTCTAGCCGGGCCACCTGCCCGGCCGACAGCGACCAGCCGACCGCGCCGAGATTCTGGCGAAGCTGCTCCTCGGTTCTGGCCCCGATGATCACCGACGACACGGTCGGGCGCTGCAACAACCAGTTGAGCGCCACCTGCGGTACTGTCTTGCCGGTCTCCTCAGCGATGACATCCAGCACGTCGACCACGGCAAACAGCCGTTCGTCATCCACCGGCGGGCCAAAGGCCGCGGTCTCGTGCAACCGGCTCTTTTCCGGCAGCGACGCACCGCGCCGGATCTTGCCGGTCAGGCGGCCCCAGCCAAGGGGGCTCCAGACCATGGCGCCGATCCCCTGATCGATCCCGAGCGGCATCAGGTCCCATTCATAGTCGCGCCCGACCAGGGAATAATAGACCTGGTTGGCCACATAGCGCGGCCAGCCATGCCGCTCGGCCGCAGCCAGCGACTTCATGATCTGCCAGCCGGCGAAATTGGAGACACCGACATAACGGAGCTTGCCGGCAGCCACGAGCCTGTCGAGCGTTGCGAGCACTTCCTCGACAGGGGTCGAGGCGTCGAAGGCATGCAGTTGCAGGAGATCGATATAATCGGTGCCGAGCCGCTTCAGCGCGGCGTCGACACTGGAGGTCAGGCGGGCCGACGAGGTGCCCCAGTCCATCGGTCCATCACCCATCGGAAGCCCCGTCTTGGTCGAGACCAGCACGTCGCCGCGCCGCCCCTTGATGGCGGCGCCGAGCACCTCTTCCGAGGCACCGTTCGAATAGACGTCGGCCGTGTCGAACAGGTTGACGCCGGCTTCCAGGCAGATGTCGACCATGCGACGGGCTTCCTGCGCACCGGACGTGCCCCAATGGCCGAACAGAGGGCCGGAGCCGCCGAAGGTGCCGGCACCGAAGCTCAAGGCTGGAACACGCAGGCCGGAACGGCCGAGTTGACGATAATCCATGGAATTTTCCTTTTTCAGTGGCGTGGGATGGACCGGCACCGGTCAGGCGCGGACCGTTTCTGCAGGGGCTGCTAACGCACGGGTCGAGACCGCAAGCAGCAGGGCAAGCAGCGGAAAGACGGCGGCGACGAGCGGCAGGAAGGACAGGCCGGGGCCGTGATCGATCGCCAGTCCGCCGGTCCAGGCGCCGATTGCATTGCCGAGGTTGAAGGCTGCGATATTGAGGCTGGAGGCGAGCGCCGCTCCGACGCCGCCGGCCTCATGCATCACCCGGGCCTGCAGCGGCGCAACGGTGGCAAAGCCGGCGCCTCCGAGCAGGCCGACGAACAGGATGGTGAGCCAGACCGAGCTCAGCACGAAGGTCATGGCGAGAAGAACGACGGCCAATGCCGCGAGGGTACCATAGATCGAAGCGCCCAGATTGCGGTCCGCCAGCCGGCCGCCGGCCAGATTGCCGACCACCAGCCCGCCGCCGAAGACCAGCAGGATCGGCGAGACCGAGGCTTCGGGAAGCCCGGTGACCTCTGTGAGGATCGGCGCGATATAGGTGAACAGCGCAAAGACGCCGGCAAAGCCCAGCACCGTCAGCGACAGGCTGACCAGGACGGGGCCGCGCAAGACTCCCTTGATTTCGTCGCCGATCCGCCCGGCCTGGGAGCGTTGCCCCGTCGACGGCAGGAAGACGGCGAGCACCACGAGAGCGACGGCGCCGATGCCGGCAACGGCAAAGAAGGTCGAGCGCCAGCCATAGGTCTGGCCGAGCCAGGTGCCGAAGGGCACACCGATGACGTTCGCGACCGTCAGGCCGGTGAACATCACGGCGATCGCCGAAGCCTTGCGGTCCTCGCGCACCAGTCCGGTGGCCGTGACGGACCCGACACCGAAAAACGTGCCATGCGCCAGCGCCGTCACCAATCGTCCGGCCATCAGGGTCCAGTAGCCGGGCGCAAGCGCGCAGGCGAGATTGCCGAGAATAAAGATCACCATCAGGGCGAGCAGCGTGTGCTTGCGGTTCCAGCCCGCGGTCAGCGCCGTCAGCAGTGGCGCGCCGATCACGACACCGAGCGCGTAGCCTGACACCAGCAGGCCGGCGCTGGCGATCGAGACGCCGAGGTCGGCACCCACCGCCTTCAACAGTCCCATGATGACGAATTCCGTGACGCCGATGCCGAAGGCGCCGACCGTCAATGCATAAAGTGCGATGGGCATCTGCCATCTCCCTGATCCGAATAACTGGATGGAGAGATAGACAGGCTGCCTGATTGGAAATAGTAGCATATCGAGACAAACAGCTGTGAATTGAAGTCACATCATGCCGAGAGCAGACATCAATCGTTCCGGGGAAATGGAGATCTTCGTCCGGGTCGTCGAAAGCGGCGGCTTTTCGGCCGCGGCGCGACGCTCCAACATGACCCCGTCGGCCGTCAGCAAGCTGGTCGGGCGATTGGAGACACGCCTCGGCAGCCGGCTGATCAACCGCTCGACCCGGCAATTCCAGCTGACCGCGGAAGGCTGCAGCTTCTACGAGAATGCCGTGCGCATCCTGGCCGATATCGAGGATGCCGAGCGGCATGCCGGAGCGGGCGAGGCTCCGCGGGGCCTCGTCCGGGTCAACACCAGTGCCTCCTATGCCAACCACATCCTGGCGCCGCTGCTGCCGCGCTTTCTCGACGCCTATCCGGGGATCAGCGTCGAGCTGGTGCTGACCGACATGGTGGTCGACCTCGTCGCCGAGCGTGCCGACATCGCCATCCGTGCCGGCCCGATGGTCGATTCGCGGCTGATCGCCCGCAAGCTCGGCGAGACGGCGCTGGCGATCGTCGGGTCACCCGCCTATTTCGAGAGGCATGGCGTGCCGGCAACCGCCGGCGATCTGGAGCACCACGGCCGCTTGGGCTTCGGCTATCGTCGCGCCGTCGGCGGCTGGACGGTGCCCGGCGACCATGGCCCGGTCGAGATCCCGGCCGTCGGCCGGGTCAGCGCCAGCGACGGCGAGGCACTCCGGCATCTGGCAATCGCCGGTGCGGGTCTTGCGCGGCTTGCCGGCTTTTCGATCGCACAGGATCTTGCGGAAGGCCGGCTGGTGGCGGTGCTCGACACGGACGAGACACGGCTGATGGAAGCCTTTCATGCCGTCTATATCGGCCAGGGCGGCCCCCTGCCCCAGCGCGTTCGCGTGCTCCTCGACTTTCTTGCCGAGCATGGACAGGTCAGCTGACACCGATTTGCCCTGCCAGCTCGCAAGCTCCCCACGGGCTGACGCCGGTCGACTGATCAAGTTGCAGGGGTAGACAGTTCACCGAAAGATTGAATTCGGGAAAATATTTGGGCCTGACCAATTCGACATTGAATTGATTGAATATAACAAGCATAGATATCGAATAACAAAACCGGCAGCGGCCCACGCAACGGCGAATTCTCCATGCTTCGGAATCCGGATAATACTCAAAGTGAAGGCTTTATCAGCGATGCCGGCACGCAATCAGCTATGGGCAGAAATGTGACCTCGTGCAAAACAGCAGCACACCTTGTTGTGGCGCCGCCTGAAAGCAGGAGTGTCACGTTGAATCTGCACTTCGGCAAGATCATCGGCGTGCTGGACCGCCTCCGTTTCGATCTGGACTGTCGCCAACTGATGCGGCTCTGGATACTCAACCCTCAGTTTAAGAACAAGCAGCGCGCACTCCAGGAACGGCAGTCGCGTTATTATGAAGCGTGAGCCATATCTGGTCGTGATCGCATCCTTGCTGGCCATCCTCTTGTGCGCGGTGGTGGCGACGAAGACGATGCGGCACCCGCCCCGCAACGAGCACTGCGTCTCCGGCGCACAGGTGACGACCTGCACCATGGACAGCCTGCCCTGAACCCTCCCGGTTCTGCCAGCGTGAGATCGCCCGCCGGATAGGGAACCCGCAGACCATGGCACAAGGCGAACGATGAAAAAAGGTGATGCAGGTATCAAGGACTTTTGTGCTCATCGCCGCTAAGATCATTCCCGACAGGCCGTTCCCGTCGCGCAGGACAGGATCGACCGGGTGGGGCCGGCAACATCCGGCTCCGGGAGCGGAGATTCGTCGACTGCCGGACTTTCACAATGCCGCCATCGGGCGCCCCAGCCGGCCCTGATGCCGTCATCGGCGATTGACATGATGCTGAAAGGCAAACAGTGACACAAGCAGACCGTCCATCGTCCGGCTTCGACGGATCAATCAAGGGTGGACACGGCAATGCGGGTGCCGGCACGCCGGCCCTCAACGAAGACAGTGCGGCCGGCTTTTCGATGGCCCTGCTGGCCTATTTCATGTGGGGATTTCTGCCGCTCTACATGAAGGCGGTTGCCCATATCGCACCGCTCGAAGTGCTGTCGCACCGGGTGCTATGGTCGCTGCCCTTTGCCGGCATCGTGCTTCTGGTGATGCGCCGGACCGCCGACCTGAAGGCCGCACTCCGCTCGCCGCGCACCTTGTTGATGGCCTGTCTCACCGCCGTGCTGATCAGCATCAACTGGGGCACCTATGTCTGGGCGATCGGCGCGGGGCGCGCGCTCGACACGGCGCTCGGCTATTTCATCAACCCGCTGTTCTCGATCTTCCTCGCCTCGGTGCTGCTGAAGGAAAGGCTGCGGCGCACGCAGATGGTGGCGATCGGGCTGGCGGCCCTGGCGGTGGTGATCCTGACCGTCGAGGCAGGCTCGCTGCCCTGGGTCTCGCTGATCCTCACCTTCAGCTGGGGCTTCTATGCCTTTTTCCGCAAGACCCTGCCGGTCGGTCCCAATCAGGGCTTTTTCCTCGAGGTCATGCTGCTCTCGATCCCGGCCGCAATGATCGTCGGCTATCTCGAATGGACCGGCAGCGGCCATTTCTCCAACGGTTCTTCAAGCGACATCGCCCTGCTGATCCTGAGCGGCGCGATCACGGCGGGACCTTTGATGATCTATGCCAATGCGGCCAAGCGGCTCCGGCTCTCGACCATCGGCATCATGCAGTATATCGCCCCGACGATGATCTTCCTGATTGCCGTCTTCGTCTTCCATGAGCCCTTCGGCACAGCCCGAATGATCGCCTTTCCGCTGATCTGGGCGGCGCTGTTTGTCTATTCCTGGCCGATGATCACCGATATCCTCCGGCGCAGACGAGCCGCGGCCGCCAAGGCGTGAGCCGCGTATCGTTCACCGGTTTCGCCTGATCGGGCGCACTCTGATGTGGACAGGCACCGGTTTTTCGGAAAGAACGTGGCGCAAGGCCGAAGAGGAAATGCTCCGGGAGACGCGCATGAGCAATGTCATCGAATTCAAGCAGCCGCCGAAGCCGAAGCAGCCCAGGCCCCCGCGTCCGGGCCTGAAAAAACTGCTGATCGTGCTCGGCGCGATCGCAGCCCTCGTGCTGATCTGGGCCTATTTCCAGTTTCTCGGCTGATCCGCCGAGGGACCGGACGGCCCTCGGCACCACGCTTCGATCACGGCCTATCGATCACGGCTCTTCAATCACGGCGTCCGACTACAGCTTGGCGATCATCTGCGCGTTGCCGGCCGGATTGTCGAGCGCATCCCATTTCTCGATAATCGTCGGCACGATGTCTTCGGCCCGGTCGATCACCAGCGGCTGCACCAGATGCGCGGTGTGGACGAAGCCCTGCTCGCCCATATGGCTGATCAGTTCCAGCATCGGCGCCCAGAAGCCGTTGACATTGGCAAACACCATCGGCTTCTGATGACGGCCGAGCTGGGCCCAGGTCATGATCTCGACGATTTCCTCCAGCGTGCCGATCCCGCCGGGCAGCGTGACGAAGGCATCGGCGCGCTCGAACATCTTGTGCTTGCGCGTATGCATGTCGGGTGTGATGATGAGTTCGTCGAGTTTCCCGAGTGACTGGCGCGTCGCTTCCATGTCGACGAGGAATTCGGGTATGATCCCGGTGACCTGGCCACCGGCCGACAGGACGCTTTGAGCGACGGCGCCCATGATCCCCTTGGTGCCGCCGCCATAGACGAGCCTCAGCCCGTGCCCGGCAATCGCGCGGCCGAGCGCCTGCGCGGCCTCGATATAGGCGGGGTCATGACCGGGGCGGGAACCGCAATAGACACAGATGGAACGGACAGGCGCAATTTCAGTCATCTTGGACAATTCAGTTCGAGAAATGGGATCGGGCCACAAAAGTGCCGGAAAACCCGTCAGGCGACAAGCCGCAAAGGCTAGAATGCTTGTGCAAGCGACAGTATAACGCTAGCAATCCAAAGGGATATGGCGATATTGCGCCCGGAGACTGTGACGATGATGAACCGTGCTGGTTGGTTGGCCTTGGTGGTGCTCGCGATCGCGACACTGGTGATGGTATTCGGCGTCATGCCGTTGATCAAGGATCAACCGGCAGACGATACCGCCAAGGCCCCCGTGTCCAGCCAGCAATCCCAGCCGGCCACGGCCTCCCAATCGCCGGTGACCGATCCGAGCGCCGACGCCGCCTCGACCGACGAGCAGAAGGCCGCCATCGAGAAGGTCGCGCGGCTGCACAAGGCCGCCGGTGAGGCCATCGCCGGACTGGCAACCCTGTTTACCAACGGCAACCTTCCGACGGCGGAAGCCTATGCCGGCGCCCGCGCCGTGGCCCAGACGGCGATCACCGCGCTTGCTGCCTATATGCCGGAAGGCCTCGACGATGCCGCACAGGCCAAGGTCACCGCCCTGCATGAGCGCGCACAAAAGGCGCTCGACGTCATCCGCGCCCTGCCCGACGATCCGAAGGCCGCCGCCGACAAGATCGCCGGCCTTACCGATGCGCTGAGCAGCGACACGCCGGTCGCCGACGCTCAGCCCGCAACGCCCGGCACAGCGAACGGCACGTCGCCGGCAATGCCCGCCGGACAGTCCGCCGCCGCGAACGGTGAGAACGCCGCATCGGCGCCCGAGCCGAGCTTCGACGTGTTGCGCGTCGAGCCGGACGGATCTGCCGTGATCGCGGGATCCGCGACACCCGGTGCGCAGGTCGATATCCTGAACGGCCAGGACGTGATCGCCTCGACCACCGCCGGTCCGAGCGGCGACTTCGCAGCCGTCCTCGACGACCCGCTGAAACCGGGCGACTATGCCCTGGCGCTGCGCTCGACCGACAAGGACGGCAAGGCGACGGTCTCCGGCGAGGTCGCCAGCGTCTCGGTGCCGAAGGACAGGAACGGTGAATTGCTGGCGATGATCAGCAAGCCGGGCGCCGCAAGCGAAATCATCACCCCGCCGACCTCCGAGCAGATTGCCTCCGGCAAGGGCGGCAGGGTGCCGGGCGCAAATGCCGGCTCGGGTCAGGCTGACACTTCCGCCCAGCAGATGGCCAAACAGGATGCCGGCCCATCGACGACGACCACGACCACGCCGACCACCGGCAATGCCACCGGCAACACAACAACCTCGGCCACCGATCCGCGCGTCCAGGTGACGGCCGTCGAAATCGAAGGCGACAAGATCTTCATTGCCGGCACATCGTCGACCGCCGGCAAGGCGGTTGCCTATGCAGACGACGATGCGGTCGGCTCGGCCATGGTGGCGACGGCCGGCCATTTCGTCATCGAGGGACGGCAGGTTCTGTCCGTCGGACAGCACACCATTCGCGTCGACCTGACGGGGGCCGCCGGCAAGGTCGTTGTGCGCACCACCGTGCCCTTCGACCGGCCCGCCGGCACGCAGGTCTCCGCCGTGGCCGCAAACGGCAGCCAGAGCAGCTCCGAGCCGACCCGCCCGATGGTCCCGCTGGAACTCGGCGCACTGGAAAAGCAGCGCGACACGCTCTCCAAGGCCTTCGCCATCCTGCGCTCGCTGTTTGCCGACGGGCAGATGCCGGCGATGGAAGACCTCGCCGCCGCCCGCTCGGCCACCGAGATCGCGCTCGGCGCGCTGATCGACACCCGCCCGGGCCCGGAGACCTCTCCGGCCGTCTCGAGCGCCGTGGCCAAGACGGCAGCGGCCGCCGAGCCGGCCCTGAAGACTCTGCACGATCTGCCGGCGACCGTCGAGGCCGTCGCAGCCGCCCTGCCGGAGCTCTCCCGGCTGATCGACAAGGTGTTGAACGCCGTTCCGGAAATGGCACCGCCGCCGCAGCTGTCGCTGGCCAGCCCAAGCCAGGCTGATGGCCCCGGCGATGACGAGGGGACTGCGCCCGGCTCCGGCCCGAGCACGCTGGAGCAGGCCGCCCTGCAGCCGAGCGACAACAGCGTGATCATCCGCAAGGGCGATACGCTCTGGCAGATTTCCAGGCGCGTCTACGGCCAGGGGGTCCGCTACACCACCATCTATCTCGCCAACGAGCAGCAGATCCTGAACCCCGATCTGATCGAACCCGGCCAGATCTTCGATGTGCCGGCGACCGCCCTTCCCAATGCGGCCGAACTGCATCGCCGGCGGATGGAGCATCTGCCGATCCGCTGAAGCACGTCGCGATGCTTGCGATGCGGCGCTTCAGCGACCGTGTATTTGCGCATGTCTTGTCCCCGAACCGGGGACGCTTTCCCCGGACATGCCGAAGGCTGCAAATCTCGTCTTTTTAGACGGTTCGCGTTGTAACCGCGGCCCAAAGGGCCTATTTGCGGCGGGGCGGCCTTTGGCCGCCTTCTCGTTTCGCGCATATTTCAGCCTGCTTCCCCAAGGCACCAGGTCCGGAATATCGCGCCAATTCAAAATGTTGCAGCGCGCTTTGCATGTCACGTCGCACGCAGGGCGCAGCATACGGGCTCAGGGGGCCGGGAATGGCAGACAAGAAGAGAACCGTGTCGGCGGACGACAGCAATCCGCTGCGCACGCTGGCCAATCTCTGGCCTTACATGTGGCCGGCGGAACGCCGCGATCTGAAGATGCGCGTCGTCTGGGCCTCGGTCTTCCTGGTCGCGGCCAAGCTGATGCTGCTGCTGGTGCCCTATTTCTTCAAATGGGCAACCGACGCGCTGAACGGCAAGGCCGATGCGGTGAATATCCTGCCGGCCTTCCTGCTCGGCGCGGCCATGCTGGTGGTCGGCTACAATGTCATCCGCATCGCCCAGGCGGGTCTCAACCAGCTGCGCGATGCGCTGTTTGCCTCCGTCGGGCAATATGCGGTACGGCGGCTGGCGAGCCTGACCTTCATCCACATGCATCAGCTGTCGCTGCGCTTCCACCTGGAGCGCAAGACCGGTGGCCTGTCGCGGATCATCGAGCGCGGCACCAAGGGCATCGAAACCATCGTCCGCTTCACCATTCTCAATTCGATCCCGACGCTGTTCGAATTCATCCTGACGGCCGTGGTTTTCCTGATCGGTTACGGCTTCTCCTACCTGCTGGTCACGGCCGTCACCGTGGCGGCTTATATCTGGTTCACCATCAAGGCCAGCGACTGGCGCATCAATATCCGCCGGCAGATGAATGACAGCGATACGGATGCCAATACCAAGGCGATCGACTCGCTGCTGAACTTCGAGACCGTCAAGTATTTTGGCAATGAAGAGATGGAATCGCGGCGCTTCGACAGCTCGATGGAGCGCTACGAGAAGGCCGCGACCCAGGTCTGGACCTCGCTCGGCTGGCTGAACTTCGGCCAGGCGGTGATCTTCGGCCTCGGCATGGCGGTGATGATGGTGATGTCGGCGCTCGCCGTCCAGCGTGGCGAACAGACGGTCGGCGACTTCGTCTTCGTCAATGCCATGCTGATGCAGCTGTCCGTGCCGCTCAACTTCATCGGCTTCGTCTACCGCGAAATCCGCCAGGGGCTGACCGATATCGAGCAGATGTTCGACCTGTTGAACGTCGACCCTGAAATCGTCGACAAGCCGGAGGCAAAGCCGCTGGCGGTCGACAAGGGCGCGATCGTCTTCAAGGACGTGCAGTTCGCCTATGACCCCGACCGGCCGATCCTCAAAGGCATTTCCTTCGAGGTTCCGGCCGGCAAGACGGTCGCCGTCGTCGGCCCGTCGGGCGCCGGCAAGTCGACCATCTCGCGCCTGCTCTATCGCTTCTACGACGTGCAGTCCGGCTCGATCACCATCGACGGCCAGGATGTCCGCGACGTGACGCAACAGAGCCTGCGCGCGGTGATCGGCATGGTGCCGCAGGATACGGTGCTGTTCAACGATACGGTGGCCTACAATATCCGCTATGGCCGCACGGATGCCACCGACGCCGAGATCGAGCAGGCAACCGAGGTGGCGCAGATCAGCCACTTCATCCACGACCTGCCGCAGGGCTTCAAGACCATGGTCGGCGAACGCGGGCTGAAGCTGTCGGGTGGCGAAAAGCAGCGCGTGGCGATTGCCCGCACCGTGCTGAAGGCACCGCCGATCCTGATCCTCGACGAGGCGACCTCGGCGCTCGACACCACCACCGAGCAGGACATCCAGGCCGCCCTCGACATCGTCTCGAAGAACCGCACGACGCTGGTCATCGCCCACCGGCTGTCGACGGTGGTGACGGCCGACGAGATCATCGTGCTGAAGGCCGGCCAGATCGCCGAGCGGGGCACGCATCAGGATCTGCTTTCGCAGAACGGCCTCTATGCCTCGATGTGGAACCGTCAGCTCGAAGCGACGCAGGCGGAGGAAAATCTGCGCAAGGTCCGCGAGAGCGATGCCGAGGGCGTCGTGCTGCGCAAGGCGCCGGCCAACTGAGGACGATGATCAGGCGGCCTGGACCAACCGGTTCCGGCCGTCATGCTTGGCGCCGTAAAGTGCCCGGTCTGCCCGATTGAGACTGTCCGAAAGTTTTTCCAGTGTCGGGTCGACATCGGCGACCCCGATCGAGATCGTCACCGAGACGCTGGCGGCCGCCGCCGGAATGGCAAGTGACGCGATGCGGTGGCGCAGTGCTTCCAGCTTGCGCGACGCCGCATCCGCGGTCAGGCCCGGCAGCATGGCGTAGAACTCCTCCCCCCCTGCCCGGGCGATGATACCGTCGCCTTCCAGGAACTGTTCCATCTGGCGCGCGACCGCGCAGAGCACCTCGTCGCCGATCGCGTGGCCGTAGCGGTCGTTGATCGCCTTGAAGCGGTCGATGTCGATCACGGCGACGCTGAGCGGTCCGGCCCCGGCCCCGCCCGCCTCCGCGATCCGGGCATGGCAGGCGTCGAAAAACTTGCGCCGGTTGAAAAGATTGGTCAGCGGGTCGCGCTCGGCGGCCACCTTGAGGTCACTCTCCAGCGCCTTGCGTTCGGTGATGTCGAGCATCGCGCCCGCCAGTCCGCGCGGCCGGCCGCTATTGTCGGTGATCACCGCCTTGTGGAAGCTCACGTCGTGATGCGTGCCGTCGGCATAGCGCACCTTGGCCTCGTAGACCTGCACGCCGCCTTCGGCCATCAGCGCTTCGTCCGCCTCGCGGTAACGGTCGGCCAGTTCGCGCGGCGCGATCTCGTAGACCGACTTGCCGATGATATCGGCGCTGCTGCGGCCGATATAGTCCTCGAAGGCCTTGTTGCAGCCGACATAGATGCCCTGCTCGTTCTTGAAGAAGATGGGAGCCGGCAGATTGTCGATGCAGGCCTGCAGATAATCGCGTTCGATCTGATAGGTGTCGCGGAAGGAGCGTGTCCTGCGCCGCTCGGCAAGCATGCGGTGGCCGCGCGTCGTCACCATCTCCCACTCGCCGAGGCGATCCCGCTGCAGGACGTCGTCGAGACCATCGCGAATGGCCGCCGAACGCATCGCGACGGAAGCATCGCCTGCAAACAGTCCGACCAGATAGGTGTCCTTGCCGAGCGCATTTCGCAAAGTGCGGATCGTTGCGGCATCCTGCATCTGCTCGGCGGCAAACAGGCAGATGCCCGGCGCTTCGACCGGTAGCCGCGCCTGCGGCAGCGGCCCGATAATCCTGGAAATCTCCGCGGGCACGGGCGAACCATCGACCGAAAACCAGAAGGTCGGCGCCGGAGCACCGGATGAAGGCATGGTTTCCACAAGCCCTTGCTCTGTCATCCTCGATGACCTCCTTGAAATGCATCATGCATGAATGTCAGAGCTACTCATCATTGTTCTCCTAATAAAATCCTTTCATTAGCGGGCGCCGGTCTAAATTTGGCCGCGTGGTTAGCGAAAGGCTAACGCGAACCGATCCCCTAGATATCCGGGGACAGTTCCGGAACCGTAGAACGGCGCCCGGCGGCCATTGCTCCTGGGCTGCTTTCGCGGTACTCACGCTGTTCAAATTGTAACCATCACGGAGTGACACGGCCCGATGAGCCTGTTCGATACGATCCGCAACACCATCGTTCCCGTCCACAAGGAAGGCTATCCGTTCATTGCCGGCTTCTTCGTGGCTTCGCTGTTGCTCGGCTGGCTGGCGGAACCGCTGTTCTGGATCGGCCTCGTCCTGACCCTCTGGTGCGCCTATTTCTTCCGCGATCCCGAACGCTTCACCCCGCAGGACGATGATCTCGTCATCAGCCCCGCAGACGGCCGGGTCTCCTCGATCCAGATGGTGCGCCCGCCGGAAGAGCTGATGCTCGGCAACGAGCCGATGCTGCGCATCTCGGTGTTCATGAACGTGTTCAACTGCCATGTGAACCGCGCGCCGATGCGCGGCCGGATCGCCAATATCGTCTACCGCGAAGGCAGCTTCCTGAATGCCGAGCTCGACAAGGCAAGTCAGGAAAACGAACGCAACGGCCTGGTGATCGAGACAACCCACGGGATGATCGGCGTGGTGCAGATCGCGGGCCTCGTAGCGCGGCGCATCGTCTGCTGGAGCAATCCGAGCGACACGCTCGATGCCGGCGAACGCTTCGGCCTGATCCGCTTCGGCTCGCGGCTCGACGTGTTCCTGCCGGAAGGCACCGAACCGCGCGTCTCGCTCGGCCAGACGGCGATTGCCGGCGAAACCGTGCTTGCCGAATTCGGCTCCAGCAAGGGCCCCGTCATCAGCCGCCGCATCTGACGGCGAGCCGCAAGGGAGCGAGACATGCAGCCAGAAGACAAGGTCCAGCACCCCGACAGCCATGCGACGTCCTCGGACTATGACGAAGCACGCGGGCCGCGGCTGCGCGAAATCCCGCTGCGCCTGATGATCCCCAACCTGATCACCGTTCTGGCGATCTGCGCCGGGCTTACCGGCATCCGGCTTGCCTTCGAGGGCCGCTACGAACTGGCGGTCGGCATGGTGCTTGCCGCTGCCTTCCTCGACGGCATCGACGGACGGGTCGCACGGATGATGAAGGCCTCGTCGAAGTTCGGCGAGCAGATGGACAGTCTCGCCGACATCGTCAATTTCGGCGTCGCCCCCGCGCTGGTGCTCTATGTCTACCTGCTCGACCAGGCCCGGTCCTTCGGCTGGATCGCAGCCCTTGTCTATGCCATTGCCGCCGGGCTTCGCCTCGCCCGCTTCAACGTGATGGTCGAGCGCAAGGAAAAGAACAAATGGCCGTCGGAATATTTCGTCGGCGTGCCGGCGCCCGCCGGTGCCTTCCTCGTGCTGCTGCCGGTCTATCTCGGCTTTCTCGGCATCGAGCTTACGGCAGGGTTTGCCTATATCGGCGCCTGCTACACGATGATCATCGCCTTCCTGCTGATCAGCCGCCTGCCGGTCTGGTCCGGCAAGTCGGACATGCAGCGCGTGCGCCGGGCGCTCGTCATGCCGATCACGCTCGGCGTGGTGCTTTACGTCGCCCTATTGATGAGCTTCACCTGGGAAGTGCTCTCCGTCAGCGTGATCCTCTATCTTCTGACGCTGCCGCTCGGCACGCGGGCCTGGCACCGCCGCTACGGCACCCTGACCGTCGAGGACGAGCAGGTCGTCAACGACGACAGCGGCATGGATCGCGGCATCTGAGCGCAGGGGCGGCAGGTTTGCCACACCTCTCGAATTATGATTGCCTAATTTCTAATTTGAATTGCAAACCACATAAATTTGTAATGTGCTGGTGACTGAAGCCGTGCTGCTTCGCTGTCGGAATCTCCCGGCATGCAGAGAATCACAAGGACGTCGTCATGACTACGCAAGGTAAGGCACAGGTTGCCAGCGAGACCACTGCACGCGCAGCTGGCAAGCCCAATCTGGTCGCACTCTACCACCCTGTTGGCCTCAAGGCGGTCGCCGCCGCGGCCATGATGCTCAAGCGTAAACCGAAAGCGGCCTGACCGGATTTCCGACCCTGCGGGGGCTTTGATCCCATAGCGCCGGCACGGCGCTGTGGACCTCAGAACAGTGACATCTGCCGCGAGGACTGGTCATCGTCATCATCCGGGGAAGCGGACTTTTGCGCGCCGCCGGCGGCCGTCGGAACGGCGTCTGTTGAAAGCGGCGGGCCGACGGGTATCTGGATGTCGGGCGCCGTGTTCTTCACCTTGTTGACAAGGTCGGCAATCGGTATCGCCTCGAAATAGCCGTCCTCCACCGGCGCGAGCAGGTCGGCGACGGCGCGCGGCTCCTGCGTCTTGCAATCCAGCCAGCGGGTAAAGTCCTCCGGCCGGATCACCACCGGCATGCGGTCGTGAATCTGGCCGATGAAGCGGTTGGCGCCGGTCGTCAGGATTGCCGCCGTATCAACCTCCGATCCGTCGGCCGAAGCATAGGGCTGCATCAGCCCGGCAAACGCGACGAGATCGCCATTGCGCGGGCGGATCCAGTAGGCCTGCGATTTCTGTCCACTCTCCTTGCCCGGCCGATGCCATTCGTAAAAGCCGGATGCCGGAATGAGGATGCGATGATGGCGCATCGGACCGCGGAAGGACGGTTTCTCCTCCGCCGTCTCGGCACGGGCATTGATCAGCAGCGGAAAATCGCTCGGATCCTTGACCCAGCTCGGGATCAGACCCCAACGGGCCAGCAGCGCGCGGCGCGACGGCAGGTTGGTGCCGGGTTCTCCGCCACTCGACTTGCCCTTGACCACCAGGATCGGCTGGGTTGGCGCGATATTGTAGCGCGGCGGAAAATCATCGATATCCGCAAGCCCGAAATGATCCATCACATGCGCCGGCAGGGTGAGCACGGCAAAACGTCCGCACATTAACGATCTCCTCAATCACCGCCGGCAAGCCGCGGTTTCGGCTGCACCGGGCCGGCATTTCAGGTTATAGTGTGACTCGCCCGATACTCGTACCGCAAGTCTGTCTGCCGCATATCCTGATGTCTCATTCCTCGACGCCCATGGCCACCGTCCCGGTGCCGAAGCTTGCCGCCTCCGCCATCGTTGAATGGCAGGGTCGCTTCCTGCTGGTCAAGCGCCGCAATCCGCCGGCCGCAGACCTCTATGCCTTTCCCGGCGGGCGGGCGGAGCCCGACGAGGCCCTGGAGCAGACGGCGCTGCGCGAACTTCAGGAAGAAACCGGCCTGGTCGGCGAATCACCCAGGCTGTTTGCCGTCTACGACCTGCCGCCCGAATCGACCAAGGGACCGGGTGCTGCCCATTATCACCTGTCCGTGTTCACGATCGCCGTCGCCGATGTGGCGCCGCTGCAGGCAAGCGACGATGCCGTCGAGGCCGGCTGGTATGCGCCGCAGGCCATCTTCGACCTGCCGGTGCCCGATTCGGTGCGCGATTGCGTCCAGAGGCTGATCGAAGCCCGCCCGGCGGATACGCGCGCATGACATCGCTCTATGGAACAAGGCTCCTGCCCCGCGGGCTGACCGGCTGTCTGGTCGCTCTCGTCGCCGTCCTGGCGATCTCGACACCCTCGGCGTTTGCGCAGGACAAGGCGAAAAGCGAGCCGGAAACGCCGGCCGTGGTGGAAAAGCCGGCGCCCTATGACGACGACCTGGCCCGCCTGGCCGAAATTCTCGGCTCCCTGCACTATCTGCGCAATCTCTGCGACAGCGACGACGAACCGCAATGGCGGTCCAGCATGCAGACATTGCTGGACAGCGAAACGGCCAATGAGCCCGGCCGCAAGGCCCGCATGACAGCGGCTTTCAACCGCGGTTACCGGGCGTTTGCCGCCCTTCACGTCACCTGCACCGCAGCGGCACTGGATGCCGAAGCGCAATACCGTGCCGAAGGCGCAACACTTGCGCGAGAAATAACGGCACGTTACGGGAATTAGGAAATAATTAACCCGTTCGGTCGGCCCCCCGTGTCGTTTTGGGAAAAGGCTGCTAAAGTCGTTAAGAGGTGAGTAACGACCGAACGTTTGCGAGGAATTGAGTATGGAACCGCGCCGCAACGATATCGACGAAATGATTGTTCACGAGAAGATGCAGGTCGCGCTCGAATACCAGAATGAAGCCTGGGCTGACGGCATGGCCGATGGCATCGAACCGGAAATCATCGCCGACGCCGCTTTTGCGCTGGCCATGCGCGAGACGATCCGCATTCATGGCGAAGATGGTGCGGAGGCCGTCCTGGAGGCCCTGCGCGAACGTCTGCTGTCCGGCGAATTCTCCCCCACCCGCAAACTGCAATAAAAGATTTTCATCATGTCCCCGCATCGTTTCGCTGCGACGTTAAGCCCTCGCTATTCCCTGACGCGCGCGCTTGCCGCGACGCTTTTGTCCGCCAGTCTGCTCGCGCCAACGGTCGGGCCCGCCTTCGCGCTGTCCGACCTGACCTCGCAGCAAAGCGCCGATCCGGGCAGCGACGACCAGCCGATGAACGGCGGCGGCCTGGAAGACGAGCAGCCGCTGCTGCAGGATCCGAGTGAGCCGGGCGCAGTACAGGATACTGGCGGCGCCGCCGACACCGGCCCGGACGACAAGGCCGAATTCCCGACGGACATCACAAAGGCGCCCGAACCGGTGAAGCGGATGCGCGACCTGATCATGAAGGCCGCCGTCACCGGCGATGTCGAGAAGCTGCGCCCGCTTCTCAATCCCGGTCCCAACCAGACACAGCTTCTGCTCGGCGGCGACGACAGCGATCCGGTCGAGACGATCAAGGGCTTTTCCGGCGACGATGACGGGTTGGAAGTGCTGGCGATCCTGCTCGACATCCTCAATACAGGCTTTGCCCGGATCAATGCCGGCACGGCCGACGAGATGTATGTCTGGCCCTATTTCGCCGAGAAGAACATCAATGCGCTGACAGCGCCGGAAAAGGTCGACCTGTTGCGGATCGTTACTGCCGGCGACCTGACCGGCATGCAGGAAAGCGGCAATTACAACTTTTTCCGCGTCGGCATTTCGCCCGACGGCCAGTGGAAGTTCTTCACCGCCGGCGATTGATCGGCCGCTTTTGCAAGGCTTCCGGATCTTGCACCTGCCGTCCGCGATCCGGGCGGCAAAGGGCTCCGAGTCTTGCTGTCGTGGCTTCGAGCCCCTAAGTCTACGTCCATATCCACGATACCCATGAAGCGGAAGCGAGACCATGCCCGCAAGCCATCTTCCCGACCGCGCGCTGATCGCAATCTCCGGCGCCGACGCGCAGACATTCCTGCACAACCTGATCACCACCGATGTCGAGGCAATCGCACCGAAAGAGGCGGCACCGGGCGCCCTGTTGACGCCGCAGGGCAAGCTGTTCTTCGACTTCCTGATCTGGCGCCACGAAGACCACTTCCTGCTGGAAACAGACGAAAGCCAGGCGGATGGCCTCCTCAAGCGGCTGACGCTCTACAAGCTGCGCGCCAAGGTCGACATCAAGCGGCTGGACGACGAGGGGGTGACGGTCTTCTGGAATGACGACCTCCCCGCCGACGGCATTCGCGACCTGCGCTTCGCAGCGGCCGGCCTGGATCTCGTGCGCAAGCCCGGACGCCATGCGGGCGCCGATGGCGATGCCTATGACGGCTTGCGCATCGCGGCGGGGATCGTCGTGTCCGGCCGCGACTTTTCGCTGGAGGATGCCTTCCCGCATGACGTCATGCTGGATCTGACGCGAGGCGTTTCCTTCAAGAAGGGATGCTATGTGGGCCAGGAAGTGGTGTCGCGCATGCATCACCGCAAAAGCGCCCGCAAGCGGCCGGTCATCGTCACGGCGCAAGGAACGCTGCCGGCGACGGGCACGCCGCTGACGGCGGCCGGCAAGCCGATCGGCACGCTCGGCAGCGTGTCGGGCAATGCAGGCCTTGCCATTGTCCGGGTCGACCGCGCCGGCGAGGCGATGGCCGCGCAACTGCCGGTCCTTGCCGGTGACCTGCCGGTGACGCTGCGCCTTCCCGACTGGAGCGGGCTTGCCTTTCCAACGGCGTCCGAGGACGCCTGATCCATGGCCGACAGCAAGACCGCGACCGCCCGCGCCTGGCAACGCATGCTGTCGGGCCGGCGGCTCGACCTTCTCGATCCCTCGCCGCTCGACGTCGAGATCTCCGACATCGCCCACGGACTGGCACGCGTCGCCCGATGGAACGGCCAGACAAAGGGCGAAAATGCCTTCTCCGTCGCCCAGCACAGCCTGCTTGTCGAGGCGATCTTCACCGTGAGCAATCCGACCGCCTCGGCCGACGACCGGCAGATGGCGCTGCTGCACGACGCGCCGGAATTCGTCATCGGCGACATGATCTCACCGTTCAAGGCCGTGGTCGGCGGTGGCTACAAGACGATCGAGAAACGGCTGGAGGCGGCCATTCACCTACGATTCGGGCTCGCGCCGCATGCCGACCGCGACCTGAAGGCGAGGATCAAGAAAGCCGATACGATCTGCGCCTTTTTCGAGGCGACGGAACTGGCCGGCTTTACCGAGGCGGAGGCGCGCAAGCTCTTCGGCCAGCCGCGCGGCTTTGCCCGCGACACGCTGATGATCGCACCGCTTCCCGCGATGCAGGCACAGGCGCTCTTTGCCAACCGATTCGAGGAGATCGAGGCCGAGCGCCGCGGTGCAGCCGCAACCACGCGCGGGGCTGCACCCGATACGGGAACCCGCCGATGACCGCGATCGTCGTCTCACCGCTGTCGCGCATCGCCGAAATGGCCGTCCGTCACGGCGCCCGCGAAATGGTCAGCCTGCTTGCCGCCAACCAGCAGAATTTCCACCGTCCGGCGGTGATCCGCGCCGAACGCCATCTGAAGCTCGACCTCAACGACATCACCTTTGCCGGCACCGGCGACCTGGTCGCACCGTCGGAACGGCATGTCGCAGCCCTGATCGATTTTGCCAGAGGCTGGAACCGCGCGGCGCCGCTGGTCGTGCATTGCTGGATGGGGGTGTCGCGCTCGCCGGCGGCCGCCCTCATCGCCTCGCTGGCAACCGCGCCGCAGGAAGACGATGCGGCGCTCGCCCTGCGGCTCCGCGCCGTCGCCCCACATGCCACGCCCAATATCCGACTGGTCGAAATCGGCGATGCGCTGCTTGAGCGCGGGGGACGTCTGACGGCGGCGGTCAAGGCGATCGGTCGGGGCGCAGAGACCGATGGCAATGCCCCCTTCGTGCTGCCGCTTTACCGGCCCGATACGAGCGCAGCCAACTGAGCGGCCAGCTTCATCTGCCTCCGTCGGGCGGCGATATTTGCGCTATTCCTTGAAAACCCCGGAACAGTCGGGGTAAAACAGCGTTAGTGCCAAGACGACCGGCGGGCATCCGGCCGTGCTGCTTATCCGCGTCTGATGGTCGGAAACCAAAGACCAAGGTAATTCGCACCCTCAATCGGTGCCCCTGCAGCGCTTCCGACCTGCCCGCTACCGCCCCGCCCCGAACGGAAGCAACTGCAGGAAAAACCCCGCTTATGGAACAACAAGCCTCTCAATTCATCGTCGCCACGCGTGCTGCGCTCAGTCAGGCGAGCGCGCTCGTCGTGGAATATGCCTTCTCGGCGGTGGGGGCTGTGCTGTTGCTGGTCGCCGGCTGGATCATCGCCGGCCTGGTGCATCGCTGGGCCGAAGCAGGGCTGATGAAAGTGCGCGGCTTCGACCTGACGCTCGCGGCCTTCCTGTCCAATGTCGTGCGCTATGCGCTACTGATCCTGGTCTTCATCATGGTGCTCGGCCAGTTCGGCGTGCAGACGGCATCGGTGATTGCAGCGCTCGGCGCTGCCGGCCTGGCAATCGGTCTGGCGCTGCAGGGAACCCTGCAGAATATCGCTGCCGGCATCATGCTGCTGGTGCTGCGCCCCTTCCGCGTCGGCGAATATATCGACACCGGCAGCATTTCCGGCACGATCCGCGAGATCGGGCTGTTCGCCACCGAGATGAAGACACCCGACGGCATGTACCGTCTCGCGCCGAACTCGACGCTGTGGAACGTGCCGATCACCAATTACAGCCGCGAACCGACGCGCCGCTATGACCTGGTCGTCGGCATCGGCTACGAGGACGACATCACCCAAGCCGAGGAAATCATGATGGAGATCGCACGGGCGGAGAAGCGCGTGCTGGCCGATCCGGAGCCTGGCACCTTCGTCTCCGAACTCGGCGACAGCGCGGTGGCGATAACCCTGCGCTACTGGACGATGAGCCCGGATTTCTGGCCCGTCTCGCGGGAATTCACCAAGAAGGTCAAGATCGCCTTCGACGAGGCCGGCATCAGCATTCCGTTCCCGCAGGTCACCTATAGCGGCGAGCTGGCAGCCAAGCTGGAACCCAAGCGCCCGGTGCCGAAGGACGACGACAAGCCGACCCTGATCGACGCCTGACGGTCGGCATCCGATGGCCAGGGCGTGAGCTGGAGCATTTCCGGCAAAAGTAGAGCCGCGGTTTTCCGTCCGGAAATGCCTACGACAAGAAGCTGGAGGACGGCCGGTGAACGCGTGTTGACCGGACGTCCTCCAGCCGTCGAAGAAATCCTCTTCGCCACCTTGCAGATGGCGGAGAGGCAAGGGCTGCAGCCGCTCTTCATGAACGGCCACATGATGGCCCTTGTAAAGGAGGCCTGATGCCTCCTCAAAGCACGTCTCCCGAAGAGCGGACCTGATATTCGGGACGCAGACATGCCATTTGATACGAAAGGCCGGGGGCCGGATCCGCCCCCCCCCCGTGGCGCCGCCCCCTGCCCGCGCGCATGTCAGGCGGCGGCGGTGTCGTCGTCCTCGCCATCGCTGCCATAACTCACATACTCGGAAATGATCGCCGACAGCGGGCGGGCTACCTCGCCGAGCGCTGCGGAGACCTGATCCGCCCCTGCCTGCGACAGGGCGGCCGCGGCGGGCCAGCCGGAGGACGAAGGCATCAGGTCGCTGCCGGAAATGCCATCGAGAATGCCGGCGACAAACCGGGCCGATAGCTGCGAGGCAACCCCGGTTGCGGCATTCTCACTCGAGACCGTGGGGTCCTGGGTCCGCGTCGGGCCGTTTTCGACGGGGGTGGCCTCAGCGTCGATGATCCCGGCGCCATCGGCGTCAAGCATGCGCAGGGTCGAATAGGAACTGTCGAGCAATGTCGAAATGCTAGTCATGGCGCTCTCCATGAATGACAAATGATCAATCAGAAAAATGCATTTTCGCCGTGAGAGACTCACTCAATAATACGTAGACTACATGGCAAAAGCGGCCATGCGTCAAAGGTTAATTATTAATTACCATAATTCGTATGTTCGCAATCTCGGCGGTCAGCAGTGCGGCTTGCGCTTCGAGGGCAATCCTCTAGAAAAACAGGCATGAGCACACCGAATCCCCAGACGCCGATCAGCGACAGCTTCGCCCCCTATGCGGCCCTTGCCGCCGACCTCCTGCCGCACGCTGTCCCGCAGAACGCGCAGGGCCAGGATGGGTCGCATGACCTCAGCCACCTCATCCGGGTGTTTCGCAACGCCATGCAGATCCTTGCGGGTGAAGGCGGCGATGGCGAGGTTCTGGCCGCAGCCGTGATCCTGCACGACTGCATCTCGGTCGAAAAGAACCACCCGGACCGCGCCCGCGCCTCGCAGCTGGCCGCCGACAAGGCCAGCATCCTGTTGTCCGCCCGCGGGATGGACGGAAAGCGGGTGGCGTCGATCGCGCATGCCATCGCGGCCCACAGCTTTTCGGCCGGTATCCCGCCCGAGACGCTGGAAGCCAGGATATTGCAGGATGCCGACCGCCTCGATGCCATCGGCATGATCGGCGTGGCGCGCTGCTTCTACACCGCCGGCCGCATTGGGTCGGCGCTCTACGATCCGGCCGACCCGCAGGCACAGTCGCGCCCGCTCGACGACCGGCGCAATGCCATCGACCACTTTCCGGCCAAGCTGCTGACCTTGGCCGACGGCTTCACGACACCCACCGGCCAGGCGCTCGCCCGAAAACGGCACCAGCGCCTCGAGCGCTTCCTGGCCGAATTCATCGACGAGATTTGAGAGGGATCATGCAGGTCAGTTCACTCCATGTTTATCCGCTGAAAAGCGGCCGCGTCATCGACCTCGACCAGGCCATGGTCGAGCCTTCGGGCCTTGCCGGTGACCGGCGGATGATGCTCGTCGCACCCGATGGCCACTTCATGACCCAGCGCGAGCTGCCCGACATCGCGCGGATCACCGTTATTCCCGAGGCTGCGGGCGATCGACTGCTCTTCGATGACGGCCGTTCGACCACGGTTGCCGTTAACCCGTCGGCGCGGCTGAAGGTTTCGGTGTGGAAATCCACCGTCGAAGCCGCCACCGTCAACGCCGCGGTCGACGTGGCGCTGTCGGACTGGCTCGGGCGGCCGGTACGGCTCGTTGTCTTCGACGACACAGCGAGTCGGGTCGCCAGTCCGGAATGGGCCGGAACTGCGGACAGTCCCGTGACGTTCGCCGATGGGTTCCAGGTCCTCGTCACGACGACGGGGTCGCTTGCCGCGCTGAACGCCGATATGGACGCAAAGGCCGAAGGCTCGGTGCCGATGGCGCGCTTTCGCCCGAACATCGTCATCGACTGCGACACGCCCTGGGCCGAGGACGGCTGGGCCGCGATCGATATCGGCGGCATCCGCTTCGATCTGGTCAAACCCTGCGCCCGCTGCATCATGACCACGCAGGACCAGTCGAGCGGCGCGCGTGACGGCGCAAACCCGATGCCGGCCATGCAGCGCCTGCGGTTTTCCACCGACCGCCGCGTACCCGGCCCGATCTTCGGCTGGAACGCGGTGCCGCGTGCATCCGGCCTGATCGCGGTCGGTGCCGAAGCGCGGGTGCTCGCCGACAATCCGGCACGATGGCCGTTAAAGCAGCGTCCGGCATAGGGATCGTCCCCGCGTCCAGCGCCCGTCCGGGGATAGCAACCCTATATCAGCAGTCGCGCAACCATGGGAAGAAATTATAAGTATACTTACACGTAATCATAGGTTTTAATAATATACTGATCTCCCGCACTGAGTTATCACGGGTATTTTCTGGTGCCGTTAAGCTCTGCTTTACGAGAGGCCGCTAGACTTCTGCATACGGTGTACCGTCATGAAGGACGGCGTGCATTTTTTGTTCGGACCGTAGTTTCATAAAACGTTACTTCGAACTGTTTCATGACCTCACGCTTTACCCGGGTCCTCTCGCAAATTTCGCGAGCGGTCCCGGGCCTTCGAAAAGGCAAGGGGAACCCCAGGGACACTGACATGGCGCGCCGCCCCGACCGAAGGCCCAAGACCGTATATCGCCTGCCCGTGCATCGGCAGGATTACGGCGCGTGGCTGCAATCGGGCGACGACGACTATATCCGCGGCTTTCTCGGCGAAGGTCTCGATCCGCAGCTGGAAGCCCATATCGACCCTCATCTGACGGCAGAGGCCGCGCGTCTCGCCGCACTCAAGAGCCGTCAGGACCTCGCGGTGCAGATGCTTTCGATCTCCAACAGCCAGTCGCGGGCGATATTGTCTCTGTTCCGGCCGCTGGAGCCCGGCGCCCTGGCCTTCGATTATCCGCCGACCGAACGGCAGATCTGACGCACGCCGTCGACCGATGCTCTCCCCGCAGCAAGTGCAATGCGCCCTGGAAACGGGGCACGAACCACCCCGCGCGCCACTCCCACCTTTTCGAATGAGAATCCGGCGACCGTCATATTTCTGAAATAATGTGCCGCACCGCCCACAATATCACGCTGCACTGCAGAATAAGATTTTAGAAAATTTGGTCACCGCGCCGTTGACGCTGTCTTGCCCACTCCCTACCTTAATGCTGCCGGATTGAACCGGTACCGTTTACAAGTCAGCGCGGTTGAGCGCTATCGATCAGGGTCATCGCCGAATAGGGAGGCTAACCAGATGCGAGTTGTTGTCCTTCATCCCGCGTGTTCCCAAATTTTTTCCCCGCTCGACACGAGCAAACGAAATTGGTGCCGCATCTGTCGAATGTGACAGCTTAGAGCGCACCCGGTTTCAATCACATTCACGTTCAATGCCTGCGCTTCCCGAGCGTCGGCGGGGATAGAGATATATGGAAAAGCAAGTTGTCGAATATGCCGGCGTGCCCGTCGGCATCACTGTTCCCGAGGGGGACAGCCTGAAATTCATCGCGGTCAAGTTTCCGGTCATCGAGCTGGACGGGTCGGTGTTTCGCAATCTCGAAGAACTGCGCCGCGCCATCCACCGTCACCTGCAGTCGGGCAAGACGCTGGCTCACGGCTTTGAGATCGGCGCGCCGGTCTCGACAGAAGTTCCCGGCAAGGCCCTCAACGTCGCCTGAAGAAAGGCTTCGCGGGATGCGACAGGCTCGATCCCGCGCGGTTCATAGACGTGGCGGCCGAGGAAATATCCGGTCAACCGGAAGGCTCCGGCCAATGCCTCCGCATCGGCCGCGTGGCGACTTCCCCCCGCCAGGAAGGTCGGCAGGCTCAGCATCCGGTCGTGATAGGGCTGTCCCGCCACCCGGCTGACAGCCCGCCCGGATTTCGGCGACACATATACCAGATCCTCGCGCCCGCCGGTTGCCGCACATTGCGCCAGGTCCAGTCCGAAACCGAGATCGTCTAGAACTGCCAGTTCCAGTCGGATGAACAGTTCGCCCGCCGTCGCCGGCTCCTCCAGATGATCGAGAATGACGTCGAGCGCTTCGTAGAGATGCGGGTGCGGATCGCGCTCGGGCAAGAGCCGCAGCAGGCCGCCGATCGCCTGTACCCCGTGCACGCCGATGGCGCTTGCCATCAGTTCGCCGGCCCGCAGGCGCAGCGGCTCCAGCCGATACTCGCCCAAATGCTCGTCCAGCCGCGCCCGCCAGGTCAGTTCGAAGCGATTGCCCGGCTGCAGCACCGGCTGCATCGAGCGTGACCGCCCGCCGCGCACCATGCCCATATAGCGGCCATGCGTGCGCGTCATCATCTCCGCGATCACGCTGGTCTCGCCGTGGCGGCGCACGCCAAGCAGGATGGCTTCATCGGTCCATTGCATGAAGGCGTTCTATCCCAGCCCCGGCCCCGCGGCGAGCGAAAAAACCTCAGCGCGCCCCGGCGCCCGAAGCGCACGCGCCCGGGTCCATGCGCCCGATATAATCTGCCAGCATGGCGATCCAGTGCTCGGCAGCGCGGGGAATGTCGGGCTGATCTTCCTCCACCAGCATCTGCATGTGGCTTTTCATCATCTGCAGCACGACGATCGCGTGGACCTGCGCCGCATCGGTGGCGACGCCCGGCCGCCAGAGCCGCAGGATCGCGCCTATTCTCGCCCTCAGGAGATGACGAAGGCGGGCGGGCCGCACCGACGGTTCCTGCCAGCTGGCATCCAGCAGACCGACCACCAGCAGCCGCTCCTGGCGCAGATCGACGAAGATGCCGATAAATGCCCGGGCAAGCTGCGCGGCCGAGAGACTTGCCGCCCGCGCCTCGACCGCATCCAGCGCCTCCACGACGTGCTCGCCATAACGCTCGACCAGCGCGTCGACCAGCGACTGCTTGCTCGGGAAGAACTGGTAGAGCGAGCCGATCGGAGCGCCGGCCCGGGCAGCAATCTCCGTCATCGTCGCGGCCCCATATCCGCGCTCGCGAAAGACCGCCGTCGCACCGTCCAGAAGCTGCGCCACGCGGGCATGACCGCGCTTGCGCGTCGGGGTTTTCGCCCTGGCGTTCCGGCCGGCGGCGGACTTCGGCGCAACGGGCTTTTCACCCGGATCCGGCCTCGTTCCAGAGGCGTGTGACGTTGACTTCGTGCGGGGCATGGCTCATATAGATTTGCGAGGATACCCTCATATAAACACCCCGCTCCTCTCCGTCCATAGCCACGTTCCGCAAAGCTCGATGAAAGCCATGATCAGACTCGACCCAAAGACTACCGCCCTCGTCCTCATCGATCTTCAGAACGGCATTGCAGGCAGCATGTCCCTTGCGCCGCAGTCCGGCGAGACCCTGATTGAAACCTCCAAGCAGCTTGCCACCCGGTTCCGCAGCGCCGGTGCCCCGGTCGTGCTGGTCAATGTCGGCTGGACCGCGGATGGCGGCGATCGGCTGACCCAGCCGGTGGATGCCGAAATGCCGCGTCCGGCCGGCGGTCTGCCGGCTGACTGGGCCGAGCTCGTGCCAGGCCTTGCAAAGGACGGAGACCTCCGGATCACCAAGCGCCAATGGAGCGCATTCTACGGCACCGAACTCGACCTGCAGCTGCGCCGGCGCGGCGTCCGGACCATCGTGCTGGGGGGTGTCGCCACCAATTTCGGCGTTGAATCGACCGCGCGCCTCGGATGGGAGCATGGCTATTCGCTGGTCCTGCCGAAGGATCTCAGCGCGGCGCCCAGCGCCGAACTGCATGAATTCGCCTTCAACGCCGTGTTCCCGCGCATCGGCCGGGTAACCACGGTGGCAGAACTGATCTTCGAGCCCGTGCGATGAGCGAGCCGGTTGCGGCAACGACGGCCGCGTCCGAGACAAAGGGCGGCCTGCTGACCCATCTGCCTGTCGCCCTCCGCTGGGCCATACTCGTCATCGTTTCCGGCGCGGCCGGCACGGTCTTCGAACTTATGCATCTGCCGGCCGGCCTGTTGCTCGGCCCGATGATCGCCGCCATTCTTGTGGCGACCAACGGCGCGCGGCTGTCCCTGCCGCGCAAGCCCTATATCGCCGCCCAGGCGCTGATCGGCACGATGATCGCCCAGAGCCTGGACGGCGCCATTCTCAAGCGCGTGGCGGAGGAATGGTATGTGTTCGGCCCGATGGTCGTGTCGATCGTCGCCGTCAGCGCCACGCTCGGCTATGTTCTGGCGCGGCGCCAGGTGCTGCCCGGCACCACCGCCGTCTGGGGCACCTCTGCCGGGGCGGCTTCCGCCATGGTGCTGATGGCGGAAGCCTATGGCGCGGATGCGAGGCTCGTCGCCTTCATGCAATATCTGCGCGTCGTCTGCGTGGCCAGCGCCGCAGCGCTGATGGCAGCCTTCGTCTTCAACGTGCCGGATAGCGGCCAGACCGCCAGCTTCGATCTGTTCCCGCCGGTCGACTGGATCGCGCTTCTGGTAACCCTGGTGGCGACCGCGGTCCTTGCCTATGCCGGCAACAGGCTGAGAATTCCCGCCGCCACCATGCTGACACCGATGATCGGCATGGCGCTCCTGCACTCGCTCGGCATCCTGCCGATCGAACTGCCGCCATGGCTGCTGGCGCTGGCCTATGCGATGATCGGCTGGCGGATAGGCCTTGCCTTTACCCGCAGGCTATTGCGCCACGCGGCCCGCGCCCTGCCGCAGGTTCTGCTGTCGATCGGCGTGCTGATCGGCTTTGGCGGCCTGCTGGCCTTCCTGCTCTGGGCCCTGGTCGGCGTCGATCCGCTGACGGCCTATCTGGCGACCAGCCCCGGCGGCCTTGATTCCATCGCCATCATCGCATCCTCCACCCATGTGGACGTGCCCTTCGTGCTGGCGCTGCAGACCTGTCGTTTCCTGCTGATCCTCGCGGTCGGCCCGACCCTGTCGCGCTTCGTCGCCAAGCGCTTCGGCACTGCGCCTGCTGCCTGACGACCTTGACCACAGCAAAACGGCGGGATCTCCGATCCCGCCGTCTGCCCGTGTCATCCCTTCGGAAATTCCAGTCCCATTTCCCGGAAGCGTTCGGGATCGTTGCCCCAGTTTTCCCGCACCTTGACGAACAGGAAGAGGTGCACCGGCTGCTCCAGGATTTCGGATAGCTCCTTGCGCGACGCGGTCGAGATCGCCTTGATCGCATCGCCCTTGGCACCGAGCACGATCTTCTTCTGGCTGTCGCGCTCGACATAGATCACCTGCTCGATGCGCACCGAGCCGTCCTTGCGCTCTTCCCACTTCTCCGTCTCGACATGCGAGGCATAGGGCAGTTCCTGGTGCAGACGCAGGAACAGCTTTTCGCGGGTGATTTCGGCCGCCAGCTGGCGCATCGGCAGATCGGAGATCTGGTCCTCCGGATAGTACCAGGGCCCCTCCGGCAGGCGTTTCGACAGATAGTCGAGCACGTCCTTGCAGCCGGCGCCGGTCGCGGCGGAAATCATGAAGGTGCGCTCGAATTCCACGGCATCGTTGGCCTGGGCGGCAAGCTTCAGCAGGTCCTCGCGCTTGACCCGGTCGATCTTGTTGAGCACCAGGATCTTCGGCTGGTGCACATCCTTCAGCGCCTCGAGGATCGCCTCACCGTCGCCGCGCAACCCGCGCTCGGCGTCGATCAGCAGCATGATGATATCGGCATCCTTGGCGCCGCCCCAGGCCGAGGTGACCATGGCGCGGTCGAGCTTGCGCCGCGGCTTGAAGATGCCGGGCGTGTCCATGAAGACGATCTGGGCATTGTCGTGAATGGCGATGCCGCGCATCACAGCGCGCGTCGTCTGCACCTTGTGGCTGACGATCGACACCTTGGCGCCGACGAAGCGGTTGACCAGCGTCGACTTGCCGGCATTGGTCGGCCCGATCAGCGCGACGAAGCCGGAATGGGTGTTCTGTGGCACGCCGTCGCCGCCCTGCGGCTTGTCGCCCGTGTCAATTTCTGTATCGGTCATCGCTCTTTTTCTTCTTTTTCTCGATCAGTCGGTCTCGCCGGCATCGGCGTCGGCGGCCCAGACGCCCTCGCGCTCCAGAAGGCCCTGGGCGGCAACCTGTTCGGCTGCCCGCTTGGAGCGGTCTACGCCTTTTGCCGGCGCAAGTCCCGGAATATCGACGCGCACGGTGAAACGCGGATCATGATCCGGTCCGCTGCGTTCTTCAATGGTATAGCTGGGGGTCGCGGCAAACTGGGCATGGGCCCATTCCTGCAGCTCGGTCTTGGCGTCACGGCGCCCGGCACCGGTGCTCGTTGCTCTCGCCGACCAGCGGCTGAGCACGAAGGCCCGCGCCGCCTCCATGCCGCCATCCAGATAGATCGCCGCAATCAGGCTCTCGACGACATCGGCACGCACGTTCAGCATCGCCTTGCCGGTCAGCTTCTTCACGTCGGCGCCGGTGCGGATATAGCGATGCAGTTCCATCTCGTCGGCGATCGCCGCGCAGGTCTCGGCGCTCACCAGCTGGTTCAGCCGGACCGAAAGCTCGCCCTCGGATGCCTCGCGAAAGGTGCCGAACAGCAGTTCGGCGATGCACAGGCCCAGCACCCGGTCGCCGAGGAATTCGAGCCGCTCATAATCGCGGCCCTTGGCGGGTCGCGCGCTCGAATGGGTCAGCGCGCGCTCGAGCCGGCTCTTGTCGGTAAAGCTGTGGCCCAGGAGCGCCTCGACCCGCGCCCTTTCGTCCGCCGAGAAACCCGACTTCGCCATTCAGTCTACGCTCTTGAAGATGCGATCCCAGCGCATGTTGGACGGCCATTTCCAGATCTCGCGGAACGAGGTGTCGTTGCCGAGCGAGAAGAAGATCAGCGAGGCGCGGCCGACCAGATTTTCGGCCGGCACGAAGCCGACGTCGAAACGGCTGTCGAGCGAGTTGTCGCGGTTGTCGCCCATCATGAAATAATGATCCGGCGGCACGATGAATTCGCGCGTGTTGTCGCCGCGCGAATCCGTGGACTGATCAAGCGTGTCGTAATTCCTGCCCGAGGGCAGCTGTTCGCGGAACACCGGCACGTCGGCGCCCGGATCGAGGTGATAGTCGGAGGTGAACGTGCCGTCGGGCTCGCGCGGGACCGGCTTGCCGTTCAGATAGAGTACGTCGTTGATCACCTGGATACGGTCGCCCGGCAGGCCGATCAGCCGCTTGATGTAATCGACTTCGGGGTTGGGCGGGAAGCGGAAGACCACCACGTCACCGCGCTTGGGCTCGGAGGCGAAGATCCGGCCGGAGAACAGGTTCGGCGAAAACGGCAGCGAATATTTGGAGAAGCCGTAGGCGAACTTGTTGACGAAGATGTAGTCGCCGACCAGCAGAGTCGGCATCATCGAGCCCGAGGGGATGGTGAAAGGCTGGAACAGCACCGTCCTGATCACAGTCGCCAAAAGCAGCGCCTGGATGACCACCTTGATGTTTTCCCAAAGCGCGCTCTGCTTTTTTTCAGCTCTTTCGGTCACGCGTACACGTCCTCTTGCTCAGAAATTTCGCCCTTCCTAGTCCTTTCGCCGTCAGCGGGCAACGGCCCGCCAGCGAAATTTGCGCCTCACGCCTTGATCGGCAGGGCCTCGATGATGACGAAGGCCTGGGCATAGGGATGTTCGTCGGTGATCGTCAGGTGGACGACGGCCTCGTGTCCCGCCGGCAGCAGGCGCTGCAGCTGCTCGGCCGCTCCGCCGGTCAGCGCCATGGTCGGCTTGCCGCCCTTTGCATTGACCACGCCCATGTCCTTCCACAGAACGCCGTCGGCAAAGCCGGTGCCGAGCGCCTTGGAGCAGGCTTCCTTGGCCGCGAAGCGCTTGGCGTAGGAGGCCGCCTTGTGCTTGCGACGCTCGCAGGTGTCGCGCTCGATGGCGGTGAAGCAACGGTCGATGAACCGGTCGCCGAAGCGGTCGATCGATCTTTCGATGCGGGTGATGTCGGTCAGGTCGCTGCCGATGCCGATGATCATGCGCCGGCCTGCCTCACACGCTGGCCGGGCCGGTGATCGCGGCCTTTAGCCGCGCCCGGCTGCGGGCTGCAAGCTTGACGCGGCGGCGGGCCTGATAGCCGCGCACGACGAAATAGAGGACGATATAGACCGTCGCGCCGGTGATCAGCGCAGGCGGAATGGCGCCGATGACCATCGGCTTCAGGACCGGGTTCCAGATCTGCGAGAGATCGGCATGCTCGAACAGCTGCCGCAGATTGATATGGCGGCCGGCATGCGGCGGCTCGCCCAGCATGCGCTTGCCGATCTGCCACGTGGCCGTCCAGATGAAGGGGAATGTCAGGGGATTGCCAAACGCCGTGCCGAGCGCTGCGGCAACCATGTTGCCGGCAAGCACGAAGGCGATCGCGAAGGACAGGATGAAATGAAACCCCATGAAAGGGGTCCAGGAGGCCATCACGCCGGCGGCGACGCCGGCAGCAATGGAATGCGGCGAGGCCGTCAGCCGCAGAATGCGCATCCGGAAGTACTGGAATGGACGGATGAAGCCCTTGCGCGGCCAGACAAGGCCTGAGAGCTTTTCCTTCCAACCGGCAGGCTTACGGCGACGAAACAACATGCTTCACATGTAGTGGATGTGCTCTCGGCCTGACAAGGGTATTTAAGCGTGTCCGACGCCGGCCAGGCGTTTTTTGGCCGACGTGCATGCCGTGTGGTTTTCGGAGACCTCAGAGGCCGCCGCGGAACAGACCCCGGTCGACCTGACGTTGGCGGTATTCCAGATCGAAGCGGTCACGGGCGCCGTTCAGATATGCCATTTCGCGCTCTGCGAGCGACGGGATGCGAAGGCTGCGAGCGATTTTGCGGAACGAACCAAACATGGTTTTCTCTCCTTTTTCCAAAGATTTGCAGCTAAGTTCTGCTGCCTTGCTTGTTGAAGAGAATATATGTGTGCACCGCACAAAGTACCAGCGCTGGATACCGACCCCAGCCATGCGCAAAACGCATAGCAAGCGCTTTCTGCGCCCTCTTTTGCCCAAAATTGACGCATCTGCCTGCCGCCGGAACGGGCTGAGGGTGCTTGCGCGGGCAATCCAGAGACGTGAAGGGCAAACCCGGCCGCGACGGCCGGTGCCTTATCCTTGGTAAAAACCGGTTGGTGTCAGTCGTAGCTGCGGCTGACGGTGGAGATGCAGTCGAGTTCCTTCAGCTGCGCCAGGAGCTGGTTCAGCTGGCGCAGGTCCCAGACCTCCACATCAACGGCCATTTCGGTGAAGTCCGTTGCGATGCGCACCATGCCGAGCACACGGATATTGACGTCGAGCGCCGCAATCACCTGCGCCACATCGGCCAGCGCCCCCGGCTCGTTCAGCGCATTGATCATGATGCGCGCGACGAATCTCGACTTGTTGGCCTCGTCGAGGTCCCAGCGGACATCGACCCAGCGTTCCGGCTCGTCATAATATTTCTGCAGGATGGCGGCCTGGATCGGATAGATGGTCAGCGCGTGCCCGGCCTCGCTCTCGTCCATGATGCCGACAATGCGATCGCCGGGCACGGCACCGGCCGGTGCGAAGCGGACCTCGACATTGGCCGACAGACCGCGCAGGGGAAGCGTGTCGGCAGGCGCCGAGGCATTGACCTTCGCCTCCCCGTCCCCGCCCTGCCCCGGCAGCTTGAACATCATGCCGACAGCGCTCGGCATGTTGAACCAGCCCTCGTCATTGGCAGGCTTTACCGTGACGCGTTCGTCCTGATAGTCGGGATAGACGGCCCGCAGCACGTCGAGCGACGACATCTCGCCGCGGCCGACCTGGGCGATCGCGTCTTCCACATCGCGCTGGCCGAGCCGATGCAGCACGGGCTTCAGCACCTCACGGGTGAACACCTTGCCGGCGCGCTCGAAGGTGCGCTCCAGGATGCGGTGGCCGAGACCGGCATATTGCTTGCGGATCGCCATGCGGGTCGCGCGTCGGATGGCGGCCCGCGCCTTGCCGGTGACGACGATCTCCTCCCAGGCTGCCGGTGGCACCTGCACGCCGGAGCGGATGATCTCCACCTCGTCGCCATTCGACAGACGGGTGACGAGCGGCATGATCGAGCCGTTGATCTTGGCGCCGACGCAGGTGTCGCCGATATTGGTGTGCACCGCATAGGCAAAATCGATAGGCGTCGCGCCCCGCGGCAGCGCGATCAGCTTGCCCTTCGGCGTGAAGCAGAAGACCTGATCCTGGAACAGTTCGAGCTTGGTGTGCTCGAGGAATTCCTCGGCATTGTCGCCGTCGGCCAGCGCCTCGATCGTGTGGCGCAGCCAGGAATAGGCATTGCTTTCCGGCGACAGCAGATCGCCGTCGTTTTCGCCGTCCTTGTAGAGCGCATGGGCGGCAATGCCCTGCTCGGCGATCTCGTGCATGCGCAGGGTGCGGATCTGCAGTTCGATACGCTGGCGCGACGGGCCGACAATGGTGGTGTGGATCGAGCGGTAATCATTCTGCTTGGGCGTCGAGATATAGTCCTTGAACCGGCCCGGCACCACGCGCCAGCGGGTATGGACGATCCCGAGCGCGCGGTAGCAGTCGGCGGTGTCGTCGACGATGATGCGGAAGCCATAGACATCCGAGAGCTGCTCGAAGGAGAGCGATTTCGACTGCATCTTGCGGAACACCGAATAGGGCTTCTTCTGCCGCCCCTTCACCTTGGCGTTCTTCAGGCCGCTGCGCACCAGCAGATCGCGCAATTCGTCCTCGATCTTGGTGATCAGCCCCTCGTTGCGCAGCGACAACCCTTCCAGCTTGCGCGTCACTGTTTCGTAGGCTTCCGGATTGGTGTAGCGGAAGGACAGGTCCTCCAGCTCGTCGCGCATGTCCTGCATGCCCATGCGGCCGGCGAGCGGCGCATAGATTTCCATCGTCTCTTCGGAAATGCGCGCGCGCTTGTCGTCGCGCATGTGCTCCAGCGTGCGCATATTGTGCAGGCGATCGGCGAGCTTGACCAGCAGCACGCGGACATCGTCCGAGATCGCCAGCAGCAGCTTGCGCAGGTTTTCCGCCTGCTTGGCCTTTTTCGACACAAGATCCAGCTTCTTCAGCTTGGTCAGTCCCTCGACCAGCCGGCCGATATCCTCGCCGAACAGTTCGTCGATCTCCTGGCGGGTGGCCGAGGTGTCTTCGATGGTGTCGTGGAGCAGGGCGACCGCGATCGTCGATTCATCGAGATGCATGTCGGTGAGGATGGCGGCGACTTCGAGCGGATGGGAAATATAGGGGTCGCCGCTGGCGCGCTTCTGCTGGCCATGTTTCTGCATGGCATAGACATAGGCTTTGTTCAGGAGGGCTTCGTTTGCGTCGGCCTTATATTTCTGAACCCGTTCCACGAGTTCGTATTGCCGCATCATCCACTGCAACTCCTAAAACGAAATGCGCGCCAACCGGTCGGATTGGCGCACACGATATCATGATTGCGACGAGACTAGGCCGCAAAATCTTGACAATCAGTAATCGTCGCTCTTCTCGGGCGGTACAAGACCCTCGATGCCGGCAAGCAGTTCTTCTTCCGACATCTGGTCGAAGTTGACGGTTTCCGGGGCGTCGTCCTCGACGTCGTCGCGGATCACCGGAGCGCCGCCGGCCGTGCTTGCGGCCTCCTGTTCCGGCTCGTCCACTTCGACATGCTTCTGCAGCGAATGGATGAGGTCTTCCTTCAGGTCGCCGGGCGACAGGGTCTCGTCGGCGATTTCGCGCAGGGCAACGACAGGGTTCTTGTCATTGTCGCGATCGATCGTGATCTGCGAACCCTGGGAGATCTGCCGGGCGCGGTGACTTGCCAGCAGAACGAGTTCAAACCGGTTGTCGACCTTGTCGATGCAATCTTCAACTGTGACGCGGGCCATGGCCTGTCCTTTGTAATTCATTTCTCAAGGGATTGCCGTGCGGATACATTTAAAGTGGCCGGAATTCAAGTTTTTCCTCGCCGCCGCCGCATTTAGAGCCCGATAAGCTGATTTTTACTAATTAAAGTCACGGCAGCACAACCTATGCGTGCTTGGAATATCGCGAATCGTGGCATACACACATTCGTATATGAAGAAGTCATAATTTATTGACATGGGGGACTTCATTTTATGCAGTGCGCCAAATCCACTTCATGCCCGCCTGCGTAATCTGGTTTGCGTTAGAGGATTTTTTGAATGTTTGACCCTAGGGAAAAAATAGCCCTTTTCATCGACGGCGCCAATCTTTACGCCGCGTCCAAGAACCTTGGTTTCGACATAGACTACCGGAAACTTTTGAAATCTTTTCAGAAGCGCGGGTATATGTTGCGTGCTTATTATTACACGGCACTGATTGAAGACCAGGAATATTCGTCGATCCGTCCGCTGATCGACTGGCTCGATTACAACGGCTACAAGGTCGTCACCAAGCCAGCCAAGGAATTCACGGATTCCATGGGCCGCCGCAAGGTGAAGGGCAATATGGACATCGAGCTTGCCATCGATGCGATGGAACAGGCCGAAACGGTCGATCATCTTGTGATCTTTTCCGGCGACGGCGATTTCACCACGCTGGTCGAGGCGCTGCAGCGCAAGGGCCGCAAGGTTTCCGTCGTCTCGACCATGGCGACCCAGCCGCCGATGATCGCCGACGATCTGCGCCGACAGGCAGACCACTTCCTCGACCTGATCAGCCTGAAGGCAGAGATCGGCCGAGACCCGAGCGAGCGGGCGGTGCGTCATGTGCCGGAGCCGCAGTCGGCCGACGCCGAGGAATAAGGCGGCCTGCGCGCCACCTTCTGCCGGCTGGTGCGGAGAAAATGAAATCCGTGCCCGTTTTTCGGCGGCGAAATTTTGGGGTTGTGCCAAACTTGGCCGATGTTGACCGAACACCTCACTGACGACGACTACTACCACGCCCTCGTCGAGCGCGATGCAGCGCTCGACGGCCTTGCCTTCGTGTGTGTCACCTCCACGGGCATCTTCTGCCGCTTCACCTGTCCTGCCCGCAAACCGAAGCGGGAGAACTGCCGGTTTCACACGACGATCGCCGAATGCATGGAGGCCGGTTTCCGGCCCTGCAAGCGCTGCCGACCGCTGTTGCGTCCCGGCGAAGGCGATCCCGTGATCGCCCCGCTATTGGAGGCGCTGGAGGCCGATCCGGCGCGCCGCTTCCGTCAATCCGACATCGCCGCCATGGGTTTCGATCCTTCCACCGTTCGACGCGCCTTCAAGCGACGCTTCGGCATGAGCTTCCTGGAGATGGCACGGCAAAGACGCATGGGTGCGGCCGTCCAGCGCCTGGCGGGCGGCGGCCCGGTGATCGAAGCGCAGATCGATGCCGGCTTCGAGTCCGGCAGCGGATTTCGAAGTGCCGTCACCCAGCTGTTCGGCGCGCCGCCCCGGCACTGGAAAGACATGCCCCTGCTCAAGGCGAGCTTCCTCGACACGCCCATCGGCCCGATGGTGGCGATCTGCTGCGATCACGCGCTGCATCTGCTGGAATTTGCCGATCGCCCTGCCCTGCCGGCCGAAATCCGTGCCCTACGGCGTGACAACAAGACCGGCATCGTCACCGGTCGGACGGCGGTGACCGACCGGATCGAAGCGGAGCTCACAGGCTATTTCGCCGGGAAGCCGGCCGCATTCACCGTGCCGCTCAGCCGCCACGGCACCCCGTTCGAACGACAGGTCTGGCAGGCTCTGCGGGCAATTCCGCCAGGCGAAACCCGCGCCTATCTGATGCTTGCGACAGCGCTCGACCGTCCGACGGCATTCCGGGCGGTCGCACGGGCAAACGGCGCAAACCGCCTGGCGATCGTCATCCCCTGTCACCGGGTGATCGGCTCGGATGGCGGGCTTACCGGCTATGGTGGCGGGCTCTGGCGCAAGCGGTGGCTTCTCGAACACGAACGCCGGATGACCGCCGGAATTCCCGCATCGACAGCAGAGGCATGCCCATGACGATCGAAACGGCCAGGACCTTCGCCGCCTTGCATGTCAAAGGCGATCCCGTCATTCTCTACAATGTCTGGGATGCCGGGTCGGCGCGCGCTGTCGAGGCAGCCGGCGCCACGGCGCTTGCCACCGGAAGCTGGTCGCTCGCCGCCGCCCATGGCTACCGGGACGGAGAGGCCATGCCCTTTGCCCTGGTCGAAACGATCGTCGATCGCATCACGGCCAGCACCGGGCTGCCTTTATCGGTCGATTTCGAGAGCGGCTATGCAGAGGCGGCGTCGGACGTCGCAGACAATTTGCGCCGGCTGATCCGCATCGGCGTGGTCGGCGTCAATTTCGAAGACGGATCCGGTGCCGACCAGAGCCTGCATCCGGTCGAGCGGCAGGCCGCCTGCATCGCCGCGATGCGCGATGTCGCGGTGGCCGAGGGCATACCGGTCTTCATCAATGCCCGCACCGACCATTTTCTGATCGAGAGCGATGCCACCCGGCATCCGGCGCTTGTCGACGCCGTGATTGCCCGCGGCCTTGCCTATGACAGCGCCGGCGCGGACGGGTTCTTCGTCCCGGGACTGACCGACGAGGCGCTGATCGGGCAGATTTGTGCCGCCGTGCCATTGCCGGTCAATGTCATGATAACAGGGAAATCTCCGCCCTTGCTCCGGTTCGCCGAGCTCGGAGTTGCCCGGGTGAGCCACGGTCCCGGGCCCTATCGGAAGGCAATGAGCGGACTGACCGAAGCGGCACGGGCCGCGTTTGCCGAGCGCGCGTAATCCGATTGCCTTAACCGGCATCCCGTCCCCTCGCCCATTTCGGCAGAATCAATTTCCCTTATTGATGCCATTTAGAACATTCGTTGGACGGACAGGTGTCGTTTTGACATGACATTCCCACAACCCTGCGTCGCATTATTTTCGGTGCGGGCCCATCCCCATCGCGCAACCTCCAACGCCACCGCCTGACACGCGACGCTTCGCGTTTCGGCAAAATGTTCGTGCCTTCTGTTGAAAGGATCACACCATGTGCACGACCGACCAGCCTATCGCCCACGCTCCCGTCATGACGCCGCAGACCTTCGTCTCGCGCCTCACCCGCTGGATCGCCCGGACAGGCCTGGCGGTGCTGCGCAGACGATCGGACCGCAGGCACAATCCCTTTTCCGATCTCGACGACTACATGCGCCGCGATATCGGTCAGGCCGGATACTATGATCCGGCAGAGCAGCTCAACCGGGACAGGATGATCGCGATGGCAATGCTGTATTCCCGGCACTGACGACCGGCTCTGGCCGCCGCTGCATCAGCCGGCGGCCAGCACATCCAGCGACGGCTCTCTGTTCATGTCGCTCCTGTCTTCTTGTCATCGCGCGCCGGTGTCGGCGTGCTCCGGCGCGCAGATGCGGCCGGCAGATGTTCCGGTCGCAGCATCGGCGGGCTCGGCGCGCACGGCGCGCTGCCGGTTTGCCCGGTTGATCACCCGATCGAGACGGTTAAGGCCCCGGACCACCCAATCCAGCCCCTGCCATTCGGCGCGCTCCAGAGGATCGGCCAGAGGGTCGGCCGACTGAGGCCGCCCCCCTGCCCGCACGCGCGTCGATGCCTCGAAGATCAAAAGCCAGTTGAGCATCACGGCGGTTTTCTCCACAATCGGTTGCCAAGACCGTCAGTTAAGCGCCGGCCGACGGCGCGTGTAGACGCGCGGATGAACGGAGCATTTCAGCGATGAAAGACGAGAACTGGGATGACCTCAGGCTGTTCCTCGAGGTCGCCACCGCCGGCGGACTTGTCGGCGCCGCCGAGCGCAGCGGCGTCAGTGCGCCGACCATCGGCCGGCGCATGCTGGCGCTCGAGCGGGCAACCGGACACGTGCTTTTCGAGCGCAACACCAGGGGCTATGGTCTGGCGCCCGACGGGGAGGTGCTGCTGCGGCATGTGCGCGAAATGGATGCGCAGGCCGCCCTGATCCGCCGCTGGAACGAGAACGGCTATTCGCTGCCGATCGTCTCGGTCGCCGGCGATGGCTGGATCTCGCAGTTTCTCGCCCGCGAACTCGGATCCCTGTGGACGCCCGCAGATCCCTTCCGCCTTTGCCTCAAGGCGAGCGAAAGGGATGTCGATCTGACTTTCCGCGAGGCGGAGATCGCGCTGACCGACCGGCGCCCTTCGGCCGGCAATGTTGCCGCGCGGCAGTCGGTCGGGATCGCCTTTGCCGTCTATGCGACGCCGCAGGTCGCGGGCGAGCCCGGGGAACGGTGGATCTCGATCGGCCGCGAACAGGCTTCCCGGGCCTCGGATCGCTTCATTTCGCAGCAGGCCGACAAATGGATCAGCATCTGGACCACGACGACCGCCTCGCTGCTGGAGCTTGCCCGTTCTGGCGGGGGCCGCGTCATTCTGCCCTGCTTCGTCGGCGACCGCGAGCCGGCACTTGTCCGCATCGGCGACCCGATCGGCGATCTTGCAGTCCATTTGTGGATCACCATGCATGACGACGATCGCCACCGGCCGGAGGTTCGAAAGATGATCGACAGGCTTGCGGCGCTGCTGGATCGCCATGCCGCACTGTTTTCGGGGTCCTTGGCCAAAGCGCCGGCGGTCGAGCTGGCCGCGGAATAGCAGCCGATAGCGCGTGACCATGCAACCGGGGCGGAAGGTTGTGGACCCCTTCCGCGCCGCTGGACGTCCAAAAAAAGGCCCGCCGATCCGGCGAGCCCTGTTTCGAACGTTCGACGAGAAAGGCGGCGGCTCAGCCGCCGGTCTTGAGCAGGCGCTGCTTCTGCCGGTTCCAGTCGCGTTCCTTCGAGGTCTCGCGCTTGTCGTGCAGCTTCTTGCCCTTGGCGAGCGCCAGTTCGAGCTTGGCCCTGCCCTTTTCGTTGAAATAAATCTTCAGCGGCACCAGCGTCATGCCTTCGCGGTTGATCCCGACGCGGAGGCGACCGATCTCGCGCTTGTTCAGCAGCAGCTTGCGATTGCGCCGCGGCGCGTGGTTGAAGCGGTTGGCCTGCAGATATTCGGGCAGGTAGGAATTGATCAGCCAGATCTCGTTGCCCTCGTCCGAGGCATAGGATTCGGCGATATTGGCCTTGCCTTCGCGCAGCGACTTGACCTCGGTGCCGGTCAGAGCCAGCCCGGCCTCGTAGGTATCGATGATTTCGTAGTTGAAGCGCGCCTTGCGGTTTTCCGCGACGATCTTGTTTACGGTGCGCTGGCTGCCACGCGGTGCCATATCCTGCCTACTTCCACTTTTGTCCGTCGGTGTTCTTCTGAAAGGCCGGCGGCGGACATCCGCCGACTGGTGTCATCCCCATGTAATATAGGCAGCAGCCGAAATAAAGACGCCGGGGTGAAACCCGGCCCTTCCCGTCAGTTCAGCAGACCCGCATGGATCAGCGCTGCGTCGATCGCCGCTTCGGTTGCCGGCTCCAGCGACGACATCAGCGGCAGGCGCACATCGCGGCCGATGCGGCCGAGCTTGTAGAGACCGTATTTCGCACCGGACACGCCGGGCTCCATGAAGATCGCCTTGTGCAGCGGCATCAGCCGGTCCTGATAGTCGAGCGCCCGCTTGAAATCGCCGGCCTGCATGGCCGCCTGGAACTCCGAACAGAGCCGCGGCGCGACATTGGCCGTCACCGAGATGCAGCCGACGCCGCCCTGGGCATAAAAGCCAAGCGCTGTCGCATCCTCGCCGGAGAGCTGGATGAAATCGGCGCCGCAGGTCATCCGCTGTTCCGAGACGCGCTCGATCTTGCCGGTCGCATCCTTCACGCCGACAATGTTCTTATGCGCCTTCACCAGCGCCGCCATGGTTTCCGGCGACATGTCGATCACCGAACGCGGCGGGATGTTGTAGATGATGATCGGCAGCGAGGTTGCCTCGGCGATCGCGGTGAAATGGGCGATCAGCCCCTTCTGCGTCGGCTTGTTGTAATAGGGTGTGACGACCAGCAGCGCATCGGCGCCCGCCTTTTCCGCGTATTGGGCAAGCTCGATCGCTTCAATCGTGTTGTTGGAGCCGGCACCGGCAATCACCGGCACGCGCTTGTCTGCCACTTCGACGCAGAGTTCCACCACCCGTTTGTGCTCGTCATGGGACAAAGTCGGCGATTCCCCCGTCGTGCCGACCGGCACCAGGCCTGTCGAGCCTTCTGAAATCTGCCATTCCACATGCGCGGCAAAGGCTGACTCGTCGATGGCGCCGTTTGCGGTCATGGGCGTGACGAGAGCGGGAATGGATCCCTGGAACATGCAATAAACTCCTGACGGCCCTTCACTCTTAGGCCGTAATCCTCGACTATGAACGCCGGCACATTACTTTCAAGCCCCCTGGCGGGCAAGCAGGGCTTGGAAGGATTGTGACAGAAAGAGCGGGAAAGAGAATTCCAATTTTGTGGGCAAGGGTTAAGACTTTTTCAACCGTGACGGCAGCCAATACGTTCCAGGAAAACCTCTTTGCGGGCAACGGCATGCGCAGGCTTGCAGCCACCTTGGCGCTCTTCGGCTTTGTGCTTTCGACACTTGGCGCAGTCCAGGCTGACGCCGGTGATGCGGTGCCCGTGCCGATGAAGCGGCCGCGCGCCGCAGACGCGCTGGAACAGCCGATGCCGCCGGCCGCCATCGGGGCATTGCCGATGCCGGCCCCCCTGCCGATGGTCAAGCCCGACGTGGTCGCCAGCCCAGAGATCACCGGCACCATCCCCAAGGCCAGCCGACTGCTCACCTCCAGCAGCAACCTCAAATCCGGTCTCGATGCGATCTCCAACAAGGATGCGGGCGAGGCGATCGCCATTCGCGATGCCATGCCGCAATCGCTGGACCGGCACCTGCTGACCTGGTCGATCGCCAGATCCGGGCTGTCGGGTGTCCCGTCCTCCGAGATTGCCAGAGCCCAGCACGAACTGGCCGGCTGGCCGGGGCTTTCCGCCTTCCGGGCCAATTCCGAGCGGGCGCTTTACCGCGAGGATCCGCCGGCATCGCAGGTTCTGTCAGCCTTCGGCACCTCGCCGCCCGAGACAGTGGAAGGCGCAATGGCGCTTGCCAAGGCGAAGATCGCCACCGGCGACAGCAAGGCCGCAGCCGCCGTCATCACCGCATTCTGGCGTCACAAGGCACTCGATACGGCGACCGAAGACAAGGTTCTTGCAGCTTTCGGCAGCCTGCTGACCCCGGCCGACCACAAGGCGCGGATGGATTACCTGATGTATCGGGGGCGGATCTCGCAGGCAAAACGCTTTGCGAGCCTGGGCGAGGCCTATTCGCTCTACCAGGCCTGGGCTGCCGTTTCCAATCGCGCCTCCAACGCCGATGTACTGATCGCCAAGGTGGACGATAGCTGGGACACGGATCCGGCCCTGCTCTTCGTGCGGATCGTCAACCTGCGCCACAAGGACAAGTTTTCCGAGGCGGAGGCCTTGTTGAAGACGATGCCGCGCGACCCGGCGAGGCTGATCAACACCGGCGAATGGTGGAACGAGGAGCGGATCGTCGCGCGTGGCCTTGCCGATCTCGGCAAATACCGGGATGCCTACCGGATCGTGTCCCACTCGGTCGCCCGCGAGCCGACCGATGTGGTCGACGCCGAATTTCATGCCGGCTGGTTCGCGCTGCGCGGCCTGAACGACCCGAAGACGGCGGAAGTCCATTTTCGCAGGCTCCTTGCCGCCGCGCGCGGACCGATCTCGGTTTCGAGGGCCTGGTACTGGCTCGGGCGGTCAGCCGAGGCGGAAAAAGACAGTGAAGCGGCCCATGCCGATTTCCTGAAGGCCGCCAATCTGCCGGCCACATTCTACGGACAGCTTGCCGCCGCCCGGCTGAAGCGCAACCTGCTCGACATCCGCTATCCCTCGCCGACCGCATCGGATCGCCAGCGGTTTGCCGCGCGCGAGGCGGTGCAGGCGATCCAACGCTTCGAGGATGCCGGCTATGGCTGGCGTGCCAACGCACTTTATCTGGCGCTCGCCGACGACCTGAAAAGCCCGGGCGAACTGGCGCTTCTGACCGCCAAAGCCGAGCAGGCCGGCGACCACCATCTGTCGCTGCAGGTCGGCAAGATCGCCTATGGCCGCGGCATCGACGTGCCGGCACTGGCCTTTCCGGTCGGGGTCATTCCGGACGGCGCCGATATCGGCGGTTCCGGCAAGGCGCTTGCCTATGCGATCGCGCGCCAGGAAAGCGCGTTCAATCCGACTGCCGTATCGGGCGCCAATGCCCGAGGCCTGCTGCAGATCCTGCCCGGCACCGCCAAGGGCGTCGCCGCCCGCCATGGTCTGGCCTATTCGAAGGATCGGCTGACGGAAGATGCCGGCTATAACGCCACACTCGGAGCGCATTATCTCGGCGAACAGATCGCCAGTTTCGACGGCTCCTATATCCTGACCTTCATCGCCTATAATGCCGGCCCGCGGCGCGTGACTGAATGGGTGGCCCGCTATGGCGACCCGCGCGGCCTGCCGATCGATGACGTGGTCGACTGGATCGAGCGCATCCCCTTCCCCGAGACCCGCAATTATGTCCAGCGGATCATGGAGAACTACCAGGTCTACAAGGCGCGGCTGGGGCAGACGGCAAGGATCGAAGAGGATCTGCGCTTCGGGCGTTGACGCCATGCCCGCCCGGGATATCCTTGTCACTCGCCGCTGCAGCTGGTCGCGCGCTTATGCGCGGCCCGCATTGTCGGGCGATATGTCGCGCGCCGCCGTCAACCGTCCGATTACGGCGCTTGCCCCTCGCCCTCCTCGTCTTCGCGCTCTAGATTGATCCGGCAGTGGCTGCACTGCGCGTGCAGCGTTACAAGCAAGCCCGGAGGATGTGCGAATGGCGGACGAGATCTATCGCGACCACTGGTTCAAGACCGAGGACGGACTGAAGATCCATGCCCGTCTTTATGGCGACGACGGCGCTGCGCAGACAATTATCTGCCTGCCCGGCCTGACGCGCAATGGCCGGGATTTCGACAAACTGGCGCGGCGCCTGATTGCGGGTGAGACACGCAATGTCCGGGTCATCACGATCGATTCGCGCGGGCGCGGCCTCTCCGATCAGGATACCGACGAGAGCCGCTATACGCTGCCGGTGGAAACCGGAGATGTGCTGTCTGTCTGCGCCGAGCTCGGCATCGGGAAGGCCATTTTCATCGGCACGTCACGCGGCGGCCTGGTGCTGCATCTGATCGCGGCCCTGCAGCCGGATCTGCTCGGCGCCGTCATTCTTAACGATATCGGCCCGGTGATCGATATCGAGGGTCTGCGCCATATCCAGGACTATCTGACCCGCGAGCGGCTGCCGCCGAAAACCTGGTCGGACGCCATGGCCTCGCAGAAAGCGGATCACGCAGCAGCCTTTCCGGCGCTTGCCGATGACGACTGGCTGGAACTGAGCACAGCGCTCTACCGCGAGATCGACGGAGACATCCGGCCGGACTATGATCCGGTGATCGCCGAACAGATGGCAGCCGTCGACCTGAGCAAGCCCGGCCGCGATCTCTGGCCGGAATTCGACGGCTTCGGCAGCATTCCGATGATGGTCATCCGCGGCGAAAATTCCACTTTGCTGTCAGAGGCAACCGTCAAGGCAATGGCCGAGCGACATCCCGGCCTCGAATGCGTGACGGCATCAGGTCAGGGCCATCCGCCGCTGCTGCATCTCGAAGAGATCGCCGCCCCGATCGAGCGGTTTCTGCAAGGCGTGAAGCATCGCTGACACGCATCGCTTTCGAGAAAACAGCAAAAATACGGAGCGACACCGGCCCGTCGCGCGAGGCTGCCGCGAGCAGGACAGCGCAAAACAAAGAAGCCCGGCCACAAGGGGCCGGGCTTCTCTAAACCGATCTTTCGATCAGATTAGAACGAGCGAGTCAGGCGAACGAAGCCTTCCCAAGTGTCGTCGCCACCGTCCATGTCATAGTACTGGACGTCAGCCGAAGCCTTGAGGCCGGTTGCAATCTGGTACTCTACGAGCAGGTCAGCAGCCCAGACGTCGTTCGAGGTGAAGTTGTAGTCACCGTAGTAGTTGACGCCGGGGGTGATGGTCAGCTTCTCGGTTGCCTTGAAGGCATAAGCCGCACCAACAGTCCACTCGGCAGTGTCGCCGGTGCCGGTCGTGTAGGCATTTTCACCCGACGAATATGCACCGTCGAGGTACAGGGTGCCCGGACCAACGGCAGCCGACAGAACAGCAGCAACGCCGCCTTCGGAAGCATCGATGTCGTAGAAGCCGTACAGAACAGCCGAAACCGGGCCCATTGCGCCGGAAATCATGCCTTCGATACCGGCAGTGCCGCCGAAGCTGGTGTTGGACAGATCGTCAACACCGAGGCCGACCGAGAAAGCATCAGCAGCATAGGTGTAGCTGATGGTGTCGAACTTCGTATTGTCGAAGAAGAAGTCCGATTCACCCGGCAGGCCGAAGTCGTCGAGCCAAGTCAGAGCGTAACCGACCTTGAAGCCGCCGGCAGTGATGTAACCCTGGTCGAGAGTGGCACCCTCATAGTCGTAGCCCTGGATACGGATGTAGGAGCCGATGACGCCGACTTCCGAGTCGTTCTTGGCTTCAACGACCAGACGGGCGCGAACGTCCGAATTCCAATCCTGATCTTCACCGAAATAACCGGTCGCACGAACTTCGCCCGAGATCTTCAGGCAGGTTTCGGTGCCGGGGATGTAGAAGTAACCGGTGCCGAAAGCGTCGCAAACGCGAACGTAGTCCATCGGCTCAGGCTCGACAGCGACGATGGCGTCGGCAGCCTGTGCGCCGGAAACTGCTGCGAGAGCTGCAGCGGAGCCGAGAAGAAGGCTCTTGATGTTCATTGTTGACCTCCAGTCAAGTTTCATAAGGGTCTGGGTTCTTTGGCTGAAGGACAGCGTTCCCTGCCCCATCCCCGTCGGTTATTCAGAAGACGGACGATCCACCGCCTCGCTTCCGATGTTGAAAATACAAAACCGCACCGGTCATGCAATCGGCAAACATCCGAATGCCGGAAAATACGACACCCTTACCAGCCCCCTGTTGCCCAAACGCCACAAGTTGGACCGTGAGGCGGTATATTTGTTTACACTTCATTAAGAAAATCCTTTGGTTTCAGGGATTAAGACCGACTGCAGCGCCGGTGCTGCCGCGTCGCGCAGGCCGGGAATCACTGGAATTGGAGCGATCCCGGCCGAATCCCCGCATCCGGGTGGACCAATACGGGCAGTGGTCTGTTCGGTGCCTGACGCCTTCCGTCGGCGCCCGGTACCGCTCTGGCTTCCGGGAATCACCAGGTCCCCGATTCCCAAGATCTAGATTCGATGGAGATGCGTGGCCGCGGCCTGGGCGGGGCCTCCCGCGCCGGCAGCGGCGCAGCCTTCTGGAGGTGAACGCCCGCGCATACATGCGCGGGCGCGTGCGCAGACATGCATGGCAGCGGTAAAATGCGGATCGGCTGCGGAAAAGCCTTGCAATCGCCAATTCAAGCACATAATCAGGCGGCACCGGAGAGGTGGCCGAGTGGTCGAAGGCGCTCCCCTGCTAAGGGAGTATACCAGAGATGGTATCGAGGGTTCGAATCCCTTCCTCTCCTCCATCCTTCCAAATTCCCAATCTGGCACATTTTCCCGAAGCCCAGCGGTTGATAGCGCTCCGGCAGATGGTCGTTCGTCGTGCTCCCGGTTCTCCGATTCGGATCATGCATCCGCTACTCAAGGCGGCATCATTGACGGATCGTCTCTCATAACGCGAACGTCCGCCAGGTGCCGCCTTCGCGCTCTGGTGGCAAAAATCGGCATTTTCGACCACTCCTTCTCATAGCCTGAAAATCCAAGCGATTGATATTTCGTTGTTTCCCTCGTTTTCGACCTGCAACCAGCCAGGCAATTGACTGGAGGTCAACAATGAACATCAAGAGCCTTCTTCTCGGCTCCGCTGCAGCTCTCGCAGCAGTTTCCGGCGCACAGGCTGCCGACGCCATCGTTGCTGTCGAGCCTGAGCCGATGGACTACGTTCGCGTTTGCGACGCTTTCGGCACCGGTTACTTCTACATCCCCGGCACCGAAACCTGCCTCAAGATCGGCGGCGAAGTTCGTGCGACCGTTCGTTTCGGCGACAAGTACAACGATAGCGACCACGATTGGAACACCGACATCCGCGCTCGCGTCACCGTCGATGCCAAGAACGACTCGGAAGTCGGTACCATTGGTTCCTACATCCGTCTGCAGGCCAACACCGGTAACTTCTCCGACAGCAACACTTTCTCTGCTGACCAGGCCTACATCACGGTTGGCGGCTTCAAGGTCGGTAAGGTCCTGAACTGGATCGACGACTTCGCTCTTCCGGGCGAATCGGACTACTTCTTCACCACCACCAACTTCAACAGCGCAAGCTACACCTATGCTGCTGACGCCTTCTCGGTTGGCGTTTCGGTTGACGACCTCAGCGACTACAACGCTGACTACGACAGCGAAGTCGGCGTCACCGCCATGGCTTCTGGCGCATTCGGTCCGGTTGCTGCCGTCGTTTACGGCTTCTACGACTTCAACGCAGAAGAAGGCGGCGTCGCCGGCGTTCTCTCCGCTGACGTTGGCCCGGGCACCTTCTACTTCGACGCTGCTTATTCGTCGGGTGAAAACGCCTACACCGATCCTAACGAAGGCTACACGGCTGAGTGGACTGTCGGCGCGGCTTACGCCTTCAAGGCAACCGACAAGCTGACCATCACCCCGAACGCCAACTACTACGGCGACTTCATGTTCGGCGATGGCGACGCATGGTCTGCTGACCTGCTCGTCGAATACCAGCTGGCCGCCGGTCTCAAGGTTTCGTCCGACCTCGAATACCTCAATGCAGACGATCTGGACGACGATCAGTGGTCTGGCTTCGTTCGCCTGACCCGTTCGTTCTAATCTTCGGATTGCACACGAAAGCCCGGCTTCGGCCGGGCTTTCACATATAATTGAAGGCCGGAAAAACGGCCATGGGAACAGAGAGCTAGCAGTCAGCAGCCTCTGAGCGGATAAGTGTGCGCTCAGATAATTGTTGCGCTCTACTTTTATTCTGCCATATAACTGTTTGCTCCTACACTCGTTAACGCGGTGACCGTTCGGTCGGCTGCAGAGGGGAAAGAGGGTTGAGCAACACACTTGCCAGTGCCGCCGCGACATTCGAGAGCGAAGTCGAACTGCCGGCCTACAGCTTGAACTATCAATACAGCCAGTCCCCCCGCGTGACGGTTGTGAAGGACACCTCGTTGCAGGCGATGTTCGGCAAATATGCCGATATCCTGTGGGGCGACGGCAGTCACAAATACAATGTGACCAATTTCATCGCCGAACTGCACGATCTCCTGCAGCCGCGCGAATTTTCCGGCTTCAGCCAGGACATGCTCGATTTCCTGATCGGTGCGCTGCGCAAGCGCGGCAACAGCAATGCGACGATCAATCGCAAGCTTGCAGCGCTACGCAAACTGCTGCGCAAGGCGCACAAGATGGGCGATGTCCATACCCTGCCGGAATTCACCCGCCAGAAGGAAAAGGCCGGCCGCATCCGCTTCCTCGACAAGGACGAGGAATACGATCTCTTCACCACCATCCGCGCCGTGTCGGAAGACTATTACCGGCTCTGCATCTTTCTCATCGACACCGGCGCGCGTTTGAGCGAAGGCCTTGGTCTGCGATGGAACGACGTGCAGGAGCCGCGCGCCACCTTCTGGGTGACCAAATCCGGCCGCAGCCGCTCGGTGCCGCTGACCGCGCGCGCCTGGCGCGCCATCGAGGGCGGCGACAGGCGCAAATCCGGCCCCTTCGCCACCATCAACCAGCAGCGTTTTCGCCGCGCCTGGCACCAGTGCAAGGACGAGATCGGCCTTGGCCATGACGACGATGTCGTGCCGCATGTGCTGCGCCACACCTGCGCATCACGCCTCGTCCAGGGCGGCGTCGACATTCGCCGCGTCCAGATGTGGCTCGGTCACCAGACCTTGTCGATGACGATGCGCTATGCGCATCTCGCCTCGCACGATCTCGAAATGTGCATTCCGATCCTCGAACGCATGGCCGGCGCCTCGCCGTCAGCGTCCGCCTCGGTAAACTGACGCGCGGCCGCCTGCCCGGCAGAGCTTCTGCTAGAGCAGGCTTTTCAGGTCGATCGCCGGATCGGCGATCTGCGCGGCTGGTACGCTCCGTCCCTGCTCCAGCAGCTTCTTGGCCGTCACATAGGCCTTGGCGTCATTGATCCCGTCGACAGCGATCAAAACCCCGTCCTTATAGTACCAGATCGACAGCGCACCCTCGCGGCTGCCCTTCCTGACGACCGTCTGGTCATAGCCGAGATTGAAGCCGGCAATCTGCAATTTCACATCATACTGGTCCGACCAGAACCAGGGCCTCGGATTGTAGGCCTGCGTTGCGCCGGCGATCACGGCTGCCACAGCCTCTGCCTGGTCGACGGCGTTCTGTACCGATTCGAGCCGCACGCGCCCGTCGCGCCAGGGCAGCAACGCGCAGTCACCGGCTGCGAAAATGTCGGGATCGGAGCTGCGCCCGTGCTCGTCGACGACCACGCCGTTCATCGTCTCGAGGCCGGCCGCCGTCGCCAGCTCGTCGCCGGGGACCGCGCCTATTCCGACAATGACCATGTCACAGGCAACGATCTCGCCGCTTGCCAGCTCGGCATCGGTGACATGACCGTTGACGCCGAGCAGGCGGGTAAGGCCGGTCTTTTCCCGAATGACGACACCGTGGCTCTCGTGGATGGCGCGCATGGCGTCGGCCGTCTCCTTCGATGCGACGCGCTGCAGGATCCGCTCGGCCATCTCGATCACGGTGACCTCCAGGCCGAGCTTGCGGGCGACAGCTGCCGCCTCCAGGCCGATATAGCCGCCACCGACCACCAGCAGGCGTCGCCCCGGCAGCATTCCGGCTGCCAGACGGTCGGCATCGGCCTTGTCGCGCACGGTAAAGACGCCGTCCAGATTCCCGCCCATGTCCTCCGGCAGCTTGCGCGGGCTGGATCCGGTGGCAATCACCAGCTTGTCGTAATCGATGCTCAGCCCGTTGTCGCAGCGCACCGCCTTTTCCGCCCGGTCGATCGCCTCCACTTTCGTCGACAGCATGACCTCAATATTGTTCTCGCCATACCATTCCGCCGGACGAAACTGCAGCCGGTCGAAGCTCATTTCGCCGAGCAAATATTTCTTCGACAGCGGCGGGCGCTGATAGGGATAATCCGCCTCGGCGCCGATAAGGGTGATGGGGCGCATGTCGTTCAACGCGCGCAATTTCGCCGCCACCGCAAAACCCGCCTGCCCGGCACCGATGATCACCAGCCTGTCCGTCACGCTGCACTCCCTGTCGTGTCCTGCACTTTATATATAGGTGTTGCGGTAGCCGCATAGATAGGTGTTGCGGTAGCCGCCTTGCGGCACATCGTCAAGGCGAGCGTCAGCGCGTGCCGGTCACGGTGCCGTCACGTCTGCGACATGTCCTGATCAGCACCCGGGAACTCAGACCGTGCATGCGCCCTCAATCATTCCAAACTGGAATGATCTCAGTCCGATCCATATCGTCCCCGACGATCGGAAACATCCACGAATTAGGGCTTTTTTCGCCCCCTCACCTGTTGTAGCAATGGTGCAAGAGACGAATACCATTCCAGCAAGGACGCAAGAGAGCATGAGCGAGCATCACCCGGCAACCCCTGAGCAGGCCCGCGCCAAGATGGCGGGCTTCGTCTGGGACGATCCCTTCCTCCTCGAAGACCAGCTGACCGAAGAAGAGCGCATGATCCGCGATACGGCGCGCGCCTATTGCCAGGACAAGCTGATGGGTCGGGTGACGGAAGCCAATCGCCACGAGATCTTCCACCGCGAGATCATGAACGAGATGGGCGAGCTTGGCCTGCTCGGCCCGACCATTCCGGAGGAATTCGGTGGCGTCGGCGCCAATTACCTCTCCTACGGTCTGGTGGCGCGCGAGGTCGAGCGGGTCGATTCGGGCTATCGCTCGGCGATGTCGGTGCAGTCCTCATTGGTCATGCACCCTATCTTCGCCTTCGGTACCGACGAGCAGCGGGCAAAATATCTGCCGAAGCTCGCCTCCGGCGAATGGGTCGGCTGCTTCGGCCTCACCGAACCCGACCATGGCTCCGATCCCGGTTCGATGATCACGAGGGCAAAGAAGGTCGATGGCGGCTATTCGATCTCGGGTGCCAAGAACTGGATCACCAATTCGCCGATCGCCGATGTCGCGGTCGTCTGGGCGAAGTCGGATGCCCATGACGGCAAGATCAAGGGATTTGTTCTCGAGCGCGGGATGAAGGGCTTCGAAACGCCGAAGATCGAGGGCAAGTTCTCGCTCAGGGCATCTGCCACCGGCATGATCCAGTTGCAGGATGTATTCGTGCCGGAGGAAAACCTTCTGCCCAATGTTTCCGGCCTTGCCGGTCCGTTCGGCTGCCTCAACCGGGCGCGCTACGGCATTGCCTGGGGTGCCATGGGGGCGGCGGAATTCTGCTGGCATGCGGCACGGCAATACACGCTCGACCGCAAGCAGTTCGGCAAGCCGCTCGCCGCCAACCAGCTGATCCAGAAGAAGCTCGCCGACATGGAGACCGAGATTGCGCTCGGCCTGCAAGGTTGCCTGCGTCTCGGCCGCCTGTTCGACGAACACAAGGCACCGGCCGAACTGATCTCGCTGATGAAACGCAACAATTGCGGCAAGGCGCTCGATATCGCCCGCGTCTCGCGCGACATGCATGGCGGCAACGGCGTGTCCGACGAATACGGCGTCATCCGCCACGTGATGAACCTGGAAGCCGTCAACACCTATGAAGGCACGCACGACATCCACGCGCTGATCCTCGGCCGCGCCCAGACCGGCCTGCAGGCCTTCCAGTAGGGATCGCCGAGCGCCCGACCATGAAGGGCCCGCGCCACCGCGCGGGCTTTACACTTCTGCTCCTTGAAGACGGCCGACGACAAGCGCGGCGTTGGGGGCCGCCGAAGGCCACCGCGCCGGTTCAATTGCAACACTGGCAAGCCACCGCGGTTCGGTACCGCGGCGGCTGGGCATCTCAGGTCGGCAGTAGGCCGTAGCGTCTGCCGCGCCGGAGGCCGTCGGCGATGACCAGGCCCGCGACCGCGACCATGACGCACTCGGCCACGATCGGCGCCTTCCAGATCCCGGTCTCGCCGATGAGGTGCGGCAGGGCGAAAGTCAGCGGCACCACCAGACCATAGGGCCGGAGAAGCCCGAACAGCGCGGCGCGGCCCGCCTCTCCCGCCGCCTGGAAATAGGCGCCGATCATCATCACCGGTCCGAACAGGGCATAGGCCCCGAGCATCCAGGGAATGACGCGCGCAAACTCCAGCGCAACCAACCTGTCCCCGGTGAAGACACCCGCCACCGCCTCACGGGCAAGCACGAGGGCCAGTTCGAACGCAAGGCAGTAGGCAAAGGCGCAGGTGGCAGCGATGGCAAGGCTTGCAATGGCCCGGTCGAAGCGCCCGGCACCGATATTGTTGCCGCAGACCGTCTGGAGTGCCAGGCTGAGCCCCATCAGCGGCAGATAGCCGAGCGACAGCAGCCGGGTGACGATGCCATAGGCGGCAATGGTCTCCATCGGATGCGCCGTCTGCCAGCGGGCAATGCTCCAGAGGATCGTGGCGGAGGTGAGCGATATACCGACGAGGCCAAGGCTCATCGGGGCGCCGAGCGCCAGGATGCGTTTGACGTCTTGCCATTCACCGCGCCGCGGCAGGTTCGCCGCAAGGCCCGTCGCCCCGCCTCTGCCGCCCGCCGCCATCGCCGCCGCAAGGCAGAGTCCCTGGGCAAGCGCCGATCCCCCCGCCGAGCCGGCGGCGCCGAGACCAAGACCGCCGATCAGGATGCCGTTCAGCACGATGTTCAGCAGCGAGGCCGAAAGGGTGACGCGGGTCATCAGGCCGATCCGCCCGCGGCAGCGCAGGCTGTCGATCTCGATGGCGAGAAGCATGGCAACCGGCAGCGTCGCGACCGCGATCCCCATATAGGTGAGTGCGACTGCGGCCACCGCGCCGTCGCCGGATGCCGACTGGACCACAAGGCCGCGTCCAATAGTCCAGTAGATGGCGTTGACCACAAGCGCGATGGCGAGGCCGAGCTGCCTGGCCGATGCGATCACGGTAGCCGCCCCCTCACGCTCGCCGGCGCCCAGGCGACGGGCGAGAATGCTGGCCATGCCGCCGGCTACCAGCGACTGCAGCGCGATCATCGCCATCAGCGCCGGAAACAGCAATGTCACCGCAGACAGAGCATGCGCTCCGACATACGTGCCGAGAAACCAAGCGTCGACGACGACATAAAGCCCGTTGGCGAGCATCACGAGAACGATCGGCAGAGCCGTGCGAAGGAATAGTCGCGGCAAGGAGCCGGACAGAAAGGGATTGGCTGGAACAAGAGAAGTGCGCATGGGAAAACCTCGCGGTCGCAGGCACCCGGACGGCAGCGCCGCTCCGGGTTCGACCTTTGACGGAATGAATGTCTCTCAGAGATCGAGAACGATATGCGGCTCACCGTTGGAGGTGTGCCTTGGCGACACGCCGCGGCTATCCACCGTGCCGTTCACGCGCTGGCGAAAGGCCGAGAAGCTGTCGAAGGTGACGACATCGACGGGCTCGTCGAAATGCAGCGTGATTGCGTAGAAATCACTGTCGGACAGTTTCTTCAGCGACAGCACGGTCGCGCGGAACCGCTGCCCGAGATAGCTGCCGGTCACCACCGCGCCGACGGTGGTGGGCGCTGCCGGGCGATTGTCGGCGCGCGATCCCAGCGCCGCGATCGTGTTCCAGTCCCGCGCGCCGTGGCTTTTGGCCACCAGTTCGAGCGCCCGGCCGTGGCTGACCGGCGTGCCGGCCGCCGTCATCGCGTCGCGCAGGCGGCGCGCCTGGGCTTTCAAGTCATCAATGGATAGATGTGCCAATGTCATGGCGTGCCTCAACCCCTTATCGGCATGCGACAGATCGAGAGGGGAACCCGCATTGCCCATTCGCGCATGCGCAAGGAATGGGTTTTCATGACATCTGGAGGACTTCACCACGGGTTTCCCCTGCGGGTGGCCGGCGCCTCGACCGTGGCTCTATATGCGAGCTTGCCGCTGGCCTGTCAAGCAAGGCGTGTGGCGCGCCGGCGCTGCTCGTTACAGGCTGTGACCAGCCGTCGCAGACCGATCGCCTTCTAACGATGCGGTTCACATCCGATTAGCGAAGTTGCGCTATTCTGGGATCCGGCCCAATTGCGCCAGGGAGGGCGCGCCATGCCCCTAGAGCGCACACGAAGCATCCGGGACACCATACCCGCGGACCAGGTCTTCGAGAAATTCCGGATCGACCGACCGGGCCGCATCATCTTCGTCGAGCATCACCTCAGCACGAAGAAGACGCTGCGCTGCGTGATCCGCACGATCTCGCGCTCGGGTGCCGAACTGGACCTGAGCCCGCATGTCACGCTGCCCAACCATTTCTTCCTGGAGATCCTCGGTATCCGGGACGAAATCGGCTGCACGGTGATCCGCCGGGAGGCCGAACGCGCCACGATCGCCTTCAACATGCTGATCGATTCGGAATACATGCACCACGTCATCCGGCTGTCCTTCGAGTTCAGCCATTAAACACCGATACCGGACACAGAAAAGACCGCGACGGTGCGCGGCCCTTCTGCGTCGATCATCGAACGGCTCAGTGGAGAGCCTTCAGATGCTTTTCGATGTCGGGAACGGTCAACTTGACCAGATCCTTGGCCACATCGGCGGTCATAGCGTCCAACGTCGTCTGCTTCAGCGCGCTGCGCAGCGTGCCCAACGCCTTCGGCGGCGCCACCAGAATGAACTGCTCGATATCACGGGCATAGACCTTGTCGTCCAGCATCGAGGCGACCCTCTTCAGAAAATCGTCCTCGGCCTGCTGGTGGAAATCGGTCTCCTCCATGGCACTGCGGCCGGAGCCATGCGACTGGTGCGTACGGCCCGGTTTATCGGCGGAAAGATCGCGGTCTGCCTCGGCGGGCTGGTCGACGTGCTCGACGATCTGCAGGTTCATCAGTTCCTTGTCGCCTTCATTGCGCATGATCAGCGCCTTGGTGCCGTCGGCGACGATGACCCAGGATTTCCAGCTTACATCGTATTTGCCCATGGTATGTCTCCTTTGATGTTTTGATGTTTCCATCACAGACAAAACGCCCGACGCGGATAAACGATCCTTGGGATTTCACCGGCGGCAATCATGCTAGAAACAAGGCGCGGCGGCCCCATTGACGCCACGTCCGCCGCCGCCCGCAAAGGCCCGCCGGAGCGGCTTGCGCCATCGCGACCCCGCCTGCGCCACGCTTGCGCGACGCCGATTAAACCTTATGTTGGGCCTCCCATTTCAAAGCAGTTCCGGACCGAATTCCATGTCGACCTTTTCCCGTTTCACGCCGCTCGTCAGCAGCCTTCCCGCCACCGTGCCGTTTGTCGGTCCAGAGGCGATCGAGCGCGGCCGCGGCCTGCCGGTCAAGGCGCGGATCGGCGCCAATGAAAGCGGCTTCGGGCCGGCGCCTTCAGTGCTTGCCGCCATCCGCGATCACGCGGCAGAGGTGTGGAAATATGCCGATCCGGAAAATTTCGAGCTGAAACAGGCCCTGTCGGCCCATCTTGGCGTCACCCCTGCCAATCTTGCCGTCGGCGAAGGCGTCGACGACCTGCTCGGCCTTATCGTGCGCATGGTGATCGAACCCGGCCAGACCGTCGTCACCTCATTCGGCGGATACCCGACCTTCAACTTCCATGTCAGCGGCTTCGGAGGGCGGCTGGTGACGGTTCCCTATGCCGGAGATCGGGAAGATATCCACGGACTGCTCGATGCGGCAAAGCGGGAAAAGGCGCCGCTGGTCTATCTGGCCAATCCGGACAATCCGATGGGCAGCCTGTGGAACGCCGACGAAATCGTCGCCTTTGCCCGGGCATTGCCGGAGAACACGTTGCTGGTGCTGGACGAGGCCTATGCCGAAACGGCACCTGCCGGCGCCATCCCGCCGGCAGACGCACTGCTCGATCTGCCGAACGTCATACGCACCCGCACCTTCTCGAAGGCCTATGGCCTGGCCGGCGCCCGCGTCGGCTATGCGATCAGCGCTCCCGGCACCGCTGTCGCCTTCGACAAGATCCGCAACCATTTCGGCATGCCGCGCCTGTCGATCGTGGCAGCGCTTGCCGCCCTCGAGGACCAGGCCTATCTCGCCGACGTCCTGAAGAAGATCGTCGCCTCGCGCGACAGGATCGCGGCCATCGCAACGGCAAACGGGCTCGCGCCCCTGCCCTCGGCGACCAATTTCGTCGCCATCGACTGCGGTCGCGACGGCGCCCATGCGCGCGCGATCGTCGATGGCCTGATGGCGCATGGCGTCTTCATCCGCATGCCGGGCGTCGCGCCGCTCAACCGCTGCATCCGCATCTCCACCGGGACCGAGCGGGACATGGCACTGCTCGAAAAGGCCCTGCCACAGGTACTGAAAACACTCTGAAATCCTGGCGTATCAATGCCAAAGGACCGCTCCGGCCTTGTGTCTGCCGGTAGCGGTCCCTTCTGTTTGCGGTCGACGCGCCCCTTTTCGGGGTCCCGTCCGCAGCTGCCCCCTTGCGGGTTCTTTATGGATTGCGACCGGCAAGACGGCCGGGCGCATGGGCACTCAATGCATGGTCATCCATTCGCGGGCGGCGCGCAGCGCTTCGGCGAGTTCGGCCTTGCTCATCGTCTGGGCGACATCGGCCCTGAGCTCGGCAGCCCGGTCGCAGCCCTTGATCGCGGCGATGTTGAGCCATTTGTGGGCGCTGATCAGATCCACCGGGCAACCACGGCCCGTTGCATGCATCAGTCCCATGTCGCAGTAGAGTTCGGCCTTGGTTTCGCCACCCATGGAGGCATTTTCAAAGCTGTGCATTTCAAAGCGTGCCATCGGTTTTGTCCCTGTTTTGCCTGTCTTGTCGTTGTCCCTGTTTGCCCTTTCGGGCGCCTCGGATCCGGTGTGCCATCTCTTGCGTGGCCATCGTTTCGAACCCTTGGCTGCGGCAGGTTTTCCCTGCTCGTTTGATGACTTCACTATGCCATCCGGGGTTCAACAGGCGCTTAAAATCCATGATTAATATGCTGAAAACAAAATACAAATTGTTCGTAAACTTGGGATTTTGTTAAACATCGCAAGCCCTGAACGTTAAGGGTTTTGCGGCGATGTTGACGCTTCGGTAACCCTGCCGCGTCAACCGATCGGTAACCACGAAAACCATGGACCGCGCAAACGCCGATATTTTCCCGAGGGCCCGGCGCCCCCAAAATGCCCTGCAAACCGGCCGTCGGAGCTATTTACCTTTACGTGCGGGTAAGATATTTTTCAAAGCAGCCGTCACGTCATGGGCGTGCGGCCTGCGGTCACGGCGCGAGGAGTTTTGAGCCGGCCGTTATCAGGGAGGAGAACACCATGCGCAGAATGATAATTGCCGCCGCGGCCTTCGCAGCCATTGCCGGCAGCACCCAGGCCGCCGAGCCGATCGTCGGCAAATGGAAGACCGCGGCCGGTTCGACCGCAGAGATCGCCTCTTGTGGCGGAAGCTATTGCGTGACGCTGAAGACCGGCAAGCATGCCGGAAAGATGATCGGCAAGATGTCCGGCAGCGGACAGAGCTATTCCGGTGAAATCACCGATCCGGAAAACGACAAGACCTATTCCGGATCGGCCAGCGTCTCCGGCGCCTCGCTGAAGATGAAGGGCTGCGTCATGAAGGTGCTGTGCAAGAGCCAGACCTGGTCGCGTCTCTGAGGACAGGCCTCGACAGGCGCTGCGGACCGAACCGGGGCCGCAGCGTCTCATCCCGCCGGCATCCCCCTTCCCTCCGTCCGGCGCGGTTGATACGGTCCGCCGCGAAACGACACATCACTTGCTTGCGGAAGGAAATATCATGGATCTCGGTCTCACCGGAAAGCGCGCTCTCGTGCTCGCCTCGTCGCGCGGCCTCGGTGCCGGCATTGCAAAGGCGCTCGCCGATGAAGGCGCGCACGTGCTCATCTGCGGCCGCAGCGTCGACAAGCTGAAGGCCAATGCGGATGCGATCAATGCCGCGGGCAAGGGCAAGGCCGACTATGTCGAGGCAGACCTCGCCGACGCCCATTTCGTCGATGCCATGCTGCATGCGATCCACGACAAGCTCGGCGGCATCGATATCCTGGTCAACAATACCGGCGGCCCGACCCCCGGCACGGCGGAAGAGATGGATGCGGAAAAGCTCTTCAATTTCTTCCAGTCGATGGTGGTGCGCGTCATCACGCTGACGACGGCGGTTCTGCCGCTGATGAAGACCCAAGGGTTTGGCCGCATCCTGACGGTTGCCTCCTCCGGCGTCATCGAGCCTATCCCCAACCTCGCCCTCTCCAATACGCTGCGCGGCGCGCTGGTCGGCTGGAACAAGACCCTGTCGAGCGAAGTCGCATCCTATGGCGTCACGGCAAACCTGATCCTGCCCGGCCGCATTCATACCGACCGGATCGAGGAACTCGACGCCGCCAATGCCAAGCGCCAGGGCAAATCCGTCGAGGATGTGCGCACCGCCTCGCTGAAGACCATTCCCGCCGGCCGTCTGGGCAAGGTCGAGGAGTTCGCCGCCACCGCAGCCTTCCTCTGCTCGGAGCCGGCCAGCTACATCACCGGCACCATGCTGCGGGTCGATGGCGGCGGCGCCAAGTCTCTCTGACCCCATCGACGTCAGACATGCATGCGGGGGGCCTTCGGGCCCCTTTGCCGTTTAGATTACCAAGATTTAAGGCAATCTCACCGGCAGTTGAACGGTTCGGGGCCAGGCCCCCCTTTCTGCGATGCGCCAAACGCGTCACATTCCAGCGGTTCCCCACAATCGCTGGATCCCTTGATGAAAGCCTTCTGGACTTCCGCCTCCATTGTCGCTGTCGTGGCCGCCGCTGCCTGGTATTACCGGGCGGACCTGCACGACATCCCCTATGTCGGGCAGTACCTCGCCACAACCGCGACGGCCGGGGCCAGTGGAAGCGCAGCGTCGGGGCAGACGGCGGATGGCGGTTCCGGCGGCCAGAGCGACACGTCCGGCTCCGCCTCCAGCAGGGCGCATGACGGCGGCTCGGCCAGGTCCGGCAGCGGTCATGGGGGACGCAATGGCGCACCGACGCCGGTCAACACGATCGCCGCAGCCATCGCCCTGCTGCCGATGGACGTGCCGGCCACCGGTTGGGCCGAGGCCGATGAAAGCACGACGATCGCCGCCCAGCAGCAGGGCCTTGTCGTCAGCATCGCCGCCACGGACGGCCAGCTGGTCAAGACCGGCGACCTGATCGCCAGGCTCGACGATCGCACCGCCAGCGCCGCGGTCGCCAAGGACAAGGCCAATATCGCCAGCGATCAGGCGAGCCTCGCGGAGGCCCAGGCCGCCCTTTCCCGCGCGCAGACGCTGGTCAAGCAGAGTGTCCAGTCACAACAGACGCTCGACCAGGCCAAGGCTGCAGCCGACAGCGCGACCGCCGATCTCGCGGCCGCCAGGGCGACGCTTGCCGCCGACCAGGTGGCACTCGACAATACAGAGATCCGCGCCCCCTTCGACGGGCGCCTTGGCGACATCGCGGTCAGCGTCGGCGCCTATCTCGGCGCCGGCGGCGAGATCGTCAGCATCGCCAAATACGATCCGATCTCGGTCAAGTTCCGTCTGTCGGAGCGCTATCTGCCGCAGTTGCGCAAGGCCGAGAAGGCCGGTGTGCCGGTCGATGCCCTGTCGGATACAGCCGACGGAGAACCCGACACCGGCACGCTGCGCTTCGTCGACAACACCGTCGATACCGCCTCCGGCACGATCCTCGCCAAGGCAAGCTTCAGGAATGACGACGGTCGCCTCTGGCCAGGCCAGAGTGTCAACGTCACCGTGCATTTTGCCGCCGACGCAAGGACCATCGTCGTGCCGACGGTCGCCGTGCGCGCCGGACCGGACGGCAACTTCATCTACACCGTGGACGACCAGCAGAAGATCCATGTCGCCCCGGTAGAGGTCGCCCGTTCGAACGGCGACAGGACCGCGATCACCTCCGGCATTTCGGCCGGCGACCACATCATCATCGAGGGACAGGTGCAGCTATCCGCCGGCCAGACGGTCGTCGAGCATTTCGACGACGGCAGCGGCAAGCCGGGCCAGGACGGCATGAAGGCCAAGGCGTCTGCCGGTTCCACCAAGGAGACCGGCAAATCATGATCCCCGCCTTCTGCATCAACCGCCCGGTCGCCACCACGCTGATCGCCATCGGCGTTGTCCTTGCCGGCCTTGCCGGATACCGCCTGCTGCCGGTCGCAGCCCTGCCCCAGGTCGACTTTCCGACCATCAGTGTCTCTGCCTCGCTCTCCGGCGCCTCCCCCGATACCATGGCGACGTCGGTCTCCACGCCGCTGATCAAGCAGTTCGAAACGATCCCGGGCATCAGCGAGATCAGCGCCACCAACTCGCTCGGCAGTTCCCAGATCGTCCTGCAATTCGATCTCGACCGCGACATCGATGCCGCAGCCGCCGACGTGCAGGCGGCGATCTCGCATACCACCCGGCAACTGCCGAGCAACATGACCGCGGCGCCGAGCTACCGGAAGTCGAACCCGGCCGACGCGCCGGTGCTGCTGCTTGCCGTCTCCAGCGATGAACTGACCCGCAGCAAGGTGGACGAAGTCGCCGAGGACATCATCTCGCCGACCCTTTCCACCTTGAACGGCGTCGCCGAAGTCTCGGTCTACGGCGCCCAGACCTATGCGGTGCGCGTCGAGGTCGATCCGCACAAGCTGCAGTCGCGCGGCATCGGTGTCGATACGCTGACCAGCGCGATCTCGACCGCCAACGACCAGACGCCCGTCGGCACGCTGGAAAATGCCAGCCAGCGCCTGACGATCAATGCCAATACGCAGCGCACCAATGCCGACGAATTCCGCCAGCTGATCGTCAAGACGACCGACGGCGCGCCGATCCGTCTTGGCGACGTGGCCAAGGTGGAAGACAGCGTCGCCACCCTGGACGGCGGCAGCTGGTATGACGGCAAGAAGGCGATCATCCTGGCCGTCCAGCGCCAGCCGGGTGCCAATACGGTCGACGTGGTCGACAAGATCCGCGCCAAGCTGCCGGAACTCCAGCAGCAATTGCCGCCCTCGGTGCATGTCAACGTGATGAACGATGCCTCTACGCCGATCCGCGAGTCGATCACCGACGTCAAGTTCTCGCTGATGCTGACCATCGCGCTGGTGGTGATGGTGATCTATCTCTTTACCGGCCGGCTGATGGCGACCGTGATCCCCGGCCTTGCCGTGCCGCTGTCGCTGATCTCGACCTTCGGCGCGATGTATGTGCTCGGCTACAGCATCGACAACATCTCGCTGCTCGGGCTGACGCTCGCCGTCGGCCTGGTGGTGGACGATGCGATCGTCATGCTGGAAAACATCCTGCGGCTGGTCGAAGAGGGCATGCCGGTGCGACAGGCGGCGCTGAAGGGTGCGGCCGAGGTCAGCTACACGATCATCTCGATGTCGGTGTCGCTGGTCGCCGTCTTCCTGCCGATCCTGCTGATGGGCGGCGTCGTCGGGCGCCTGTTCAACGAATTCGGCATGGTCGTCACGCTCGCCATCCTGTCATCGGCCCTGGTGTCGCTGACCGTCACGCCGATGCTCGGTTCGCGGCTGAGCGCGCACGCCAATCCGCCGCCCTTCTTCGTGCGCTGGTTCGACGCCGGCTTTGCGCGGGTGCTCGGTGGCTACGACCGCTCGGTCCGCTGGTGCCTCGCCCACCGCGTCCCCGTGCTGCTCGTCTTCCTCGGCTCGATCGGCGCCTCCTGCTATCTGTTCTATACCCTGCCGACCAGCTTCTTCCCGCAGGAAGACATCGGTCGGCTGATGGTCTCGACGCGGGCCCGCGAGGACATTTCCTACGATGCCATGCAGAAACTGCAATCCGAGGCGGCCGATATCGTGTCGAAAAACCCGGCCGTGCTGCATGTCAGCTCGATCGTCCAGAGTTCCGGCCGCCGGCCGCTCAACAACGGCACGATGTTCGTCGAACTGAAGCCGAAGGCCGAGCGTCCGGCGCTCGACCAGACCCTCGGCCAGCTTCGCCGCAGCCTCTCCAAGGTCGTTGGCATGAAGACATTCATCACGCCGCAGCAGAACCTGCGCTTCGGCGGCCGCTCGACGGCCAGCCAGTACCAGCTGGTGGTCCAGGCGCTCAGCGCCGACAAGACCTCGATCTGGGCCGACAGGCTGGAGGCGGCGATGAAGAAGGACAACCACTTCACCGACGTCACCTCCGACGCGCAGAATTCGGCGCTCGCCGCCGACATCACGGTCGACCAGGACAAGGCGGCCGCCTTCGGCATCACCAACGAGCAATTGCGCAAGACGCTGGAAATGGCGTTCGGCGGCTATACGGCGGGCGAGATACAGTCGACCGGCGACAGCTATGACGTGATCGTCGAGTTCGACCACGCGACGCAATGGACCGGCGACATGCTGAACGACATCATGGTCATGTCGTCCGGCGGCACACTGGTGCCGCTCTCCAACTTCGCCCGCATCGAGCGCAAGACGGCGCCGGTGACGATCAACCAGACCGGCCAGCTGGTGTCGACCACGGTCTCCTTCAACCTGCCGGACGGCGTCGCACTCGGCGACGCCACGGCGCAGATCGACCAGATCAAGTCGAACCTGCAGATGCCGGTCGACGTCTTCACCTCCTATGGCGGCTCGGCCCAGATCTTCCAGCAGAGCCAGGGCAATACCGGTCTGCTGATCCTGGCCGCCGTGCTGACCATCTATGTGGTGCTGGGGGTTCTCTACGAGAGCTTCATCCATCCGCTGACGATCCTGTCGGGCCTGCCCGCCGCCTCGCTCGGCGCCCTCTTGGCGCTGAAGGTGATGGGCTTCGACCTCTCGGTCATCGCCCTGATCGGGCTGCTGATGCTGATCGGCATCGTCAAGAAGAACGCGATCATGATGATCGACGTGGCGGTGGAGCTGATCCGTGGCGAGGGACAGGACCCGCGCGCGGCGATCCACGAAGCCTGCGTGCGCCGTTTCAGGCCGATCATGATGACGACGCTCTGCGCCATGCTCGGCGCCCTGCCGATCGCACTCGGCACCGGCGCCAGCTCCGAGCTGCGCCAGCCGCTCGGGGTCGCGGTCGTCGGCGGCCTGATCGTCTCGCAATTGCTGACCCTGTTCATCACGCCGGTGATCTTCGTCGAGATGGATCGTTTCGAGACATTCCTCACCCGCCTGACGTCGCGCCGCGGCAAGGCCGAGCCGGCAAACACCGACCGGCCGTCGGACCGGCCGGCGCTGGCGGCAGAATGAGGTAACCATTCTGGCAAATTTAGTTGCGCCCGGCGCCCGCATGAAAGGATTTGCAAGCTTCGCCTACCTACCATCGCCAGTTGAACAAAGAGATGATGCTGCGTCTTGATGGACACGCTGTCTGCCAACATGACCTCGCTGACCACCCGGCGTCGGCTCTGGTGGTCCTCGGTGCGCCTCGCCGATGCCTCAGTCTTTACCCCCGCCCCGACACATATCCGGCCTGCGGAAAAGCCGGCCCAGGAGCCGGTCACGATGGACTCGTGCGTCTGCGACAAGCCGATCCTCTACGCAGCACAGGCCAATCCGTTGCTCTTTGCCGCACGCAACACCACCGCTGGAAATGCCGCAGGCACCGGCTCCCCGATCTCGGATGCGGCCGGCCGAATCATGGAGATCCTGATCAACGCCATGCCGGTCGCAACGCGCGCCGTCGTCGACCATCCGCTGCTCGACCCCGACACGCCGGCCGAGCGCCCGCAAATGACGCGCTTCTACTGCGCCCTGAACTGACCGCCTCCCGTTCCGAACGCGCGTTCTTCAAAGCCCCTTAAATCGTTAGGGTTTTCTGCATATTCGAAATTAATTGCGACGCCTGATTATACGCACTCTACATTTCTACTTGCTAATCAATAAAGCCAGCAAGAAGAAAAGCAGAGAGTCCGTTATGTCCCTTATCAGCGACGTCTTCGCCCCCGGATCCGGTGGCTCCCAGTCCAATACGTCCTCCGGCAGTTCCGGCACTTCGAATACCTCCGGCACCTCGGGCAGCAGCAGTTCCGGCAGCGGCCAGCCCAGCGGCACCGACAACCAGACGCCGAGTGCGGGCAGCGGCTCCACAACCGAACCGGATTCGACGGCGCAGACGGATGCCGGCACCGCCAATGACGGCACGACGGCAGACGACGGCACCTATTCGCAATATCCCGAGACGGAGGATACCGCAGGCGGTGGCGAGACGGCGCAACCCGACGAGACCGGATCGGCACCATCCCCGGATCCGGAGCCGACCGAACCTGAGACCAGCGAGGCTGCGCAGCCCGGTGGCGACGGCGCGGCCGCACAACAGCCGGCAGCAGACAGCCCGCGATCCGATGGTGGTGCCGAAAGCGAGCCCGAGGCCGCATCCTCCGGGGGGCCCGCCTCCGGTTCGGCCGAGCCTGGCTCCAGCCAGCCGGCCTCCCCCCCTTCGAACGGCAATGATGCATCGAGCGCCGCCAATCCTGCGGCAAATGCCGCGACCGGCGCGGCGTCCGGCACGCCTGCCAAGTCCGCGACGCCCGCCGCCCGAGCGCCCGCCTATGCCGCTCCGTCCTCGTCATCCCCCGGCGTTGCCACCGGCCGCGACCTGGTCCGCGACCGTGCCATAGAGCTCGCCCAGTCGCGCATCCTTGCCCATCTGCTCGATACGACGCAGACAGAAGAGGAGCTCAATCCCTACGCCCCGCTTTTCAAGACCGCGGATAGCGACATCACTTTGCCGAGCAAGGCCTCGGCGCTCTATATCAAGGTCTGAACGACACCTCGCAGCACCGATATCGGCCCGGAAGCGCGCCCGCTTCCGGGCCGATCGTCGTTGATCGGCGCGCCGTCATTCGGTGATGCGGCGCCCGCGCCCGCTCGCCCACTCCCTGCTTGCGTCCAAATCCGTATCGTGGCATCAGGCCCGCTCCATTCCGCATGCAGACATTCCGCGGACCGCGGCGCTTTCGCACCCGGTCGCTCACAAGCCATCCCAAGACAGTTTTTCAAGAAGGAGCGGACGCATGGCCGAAGCCCTGGGCCTCGATTTCGGTACGACCAACACGGTGCTTGCGCTTGCCGATGGCGGCCTCGACACCCATTCGCTGTCATTCACCTCGCCGGCCGGCGTGAATGACAGCATGCGCACGGCGCTGTCGTTCATGAAGGATCCGCAGCTTGGCACCCGCGCGCTGAAGGTCGAGGCGGGCCATGCGGCGATCCGCAGCTTCATCGACAATCCCGGCGACTGCCGCTTCCTGCAGTCGATCAAGACCTTTGCCGCCTCGGCCCTGTTTCAGGGCACGATCGTCCAGGGCCGCCGCTTCCAGTTCGAAGACCTGATGGAGGTCTTCCTCGGCAAGCTGCAATCTTATGCCGGCGACGGCTGGCCGACCGACAGCAAGAGGGTCGTCGCCGGACGACCGGTGCATTTCGCCGGCGCCCAGCCCAATGCGACGCTTGCCATCGAGCGCTACAACGAGGCGCTGACCCGCCAGGGCTTTGCCTCGATCCACTATGTCTACGAGCCGGTGGCCGCCGCCTTCTTCTTTGCCCGGCACCTGAAGGCCGACGCGACCGTGCTGGTCGCCGACTTCGGCGGCGGTACCACCGACTATTCGCTGATCCGTTTCGAGACATCCGGCGGCAAGCTTTCGGCCACCCCGATCGGCCATTCGGGTGTCGGCATCGCCGGCGACCAGTTCGACGCCCGCATCGTCGACCACATGGTCGCACCCGAGATCGGCAAGGGCAGCAAGTTCAAGAGCTTCGACAAGGTGCTCGACGTTCCCAGCAACTACTACACCAACTTCTCGCGCTGGAACCAGCTGTCGGTGTTCAAGACCTCGCGCGAATTCGCCGACCTGCAATCGCTGGTGCGCCAGTCGCTGGAGCCGGAAAAGCTGGAACTCTTCGTCGACCTGATCGAACACGACGAAGGCTATCCGCTCTATCAGGCGGTATCGGCGACCAAGGTGGCGCTGTCTGCGGCAGACGAGGCGGAATTCAGCTTCGCCCCGCTTGGCGCCGCCGGCCGCAAGACCGTGCGCCGCGTCGACTTCGAACAGTGGATCGCCGGCGACCTCGCGCAGATCGAGGCGGCCCTCGACGAGGTGCTGACCAGTACCAACACGCCGGCATCCGCCATCGACCGGGTCTTCCTCACCGGTGGCACCTCCTTCGTTCCGGCCGTGCGGCGCCTGTTCACCGACCGTTTCGATGCCTCCCGCATCGAGACCGGCAACGAACTCGTCTCGATCGCCCATGGCCTCGCGCTGATCGGCGAACGCGACGATATCGAGCAGTGGACTGCCTGATGGCCGGGGCCTATGCTGCCCCTTGTGCTCCCAAGCCCATCCCGGCGCCGACGAAGGAATCCACCGATGCAGGTCAAACGCGTTGCTCTCACCCTCTTCGGCGCGCTGGTGCTGATCGTCGGCCTACTCTGGATGGCGCAGGGCACGGGCATCTTCCCCTACCCCGCCTCCAGCTTCATGATCGACCAGACCCCGTGGATCCTCTATGGCGCCGGCGTTGCCGTCGTCGGCGCGGTGCTGCTGTTCCTCGCACGGCGCCTTTGACAGACATGGTCTTCGCCATCTTCGCGCTTTGCCCGGCCGGCGACTTCGTCTAATGTCGCGCCATGACTGAAGCCTCCCTTGACCAGCTGAGCCCGGCGGAACTCGCCGCGCTGTTGAGTTTTTATGCCGATGCCGGCGTAGCCTGGATGGTCGAGGACGAGCCGGTCGATCGCATCGCCGAATTCGAGGCACAGAAGGCCGCCCACGAGGCGCGCCGCAAGGCCCCTTCGGCCGGGCCCACCGGAGATGGACAGCCGTCGGCAGCGCCTACGCGCGGTGCGCAGGCACCCGCCCGCCCCGCGACCAATGCCGCGCCTGCCATGGCGATCCCCGACGAGCACGCCGTGACCGAGGCGCGCTTTGCCGCCGAAAGCGCCCGCTCGCTCGACGAACTGAAAACCGCGCTCGAAGGCTTTGCCGGCTGCAATCTGAAGACCAGTGCCCGCTCGACGATCTTTGCCTCCGGCGATCCGACCGGCGGCATCATGGTCATCGGCGGCATGCCGAGCGGCGACGACGACCGCGACGGTCAGGCCTTTGCCGGGCGTGCCGGCATGCTGCTCGATCGCATGCTCTCGGCCATCGGACTGGATCGCAGCGGTCTGCTGCTGACCACCATCGTTCCCTGGCGTCCGCCCGGCGACCGGCCGCCGACCCCGATCGAGGCTGCCATCTGCCGGCCCTTCATCCAGCGCCAGATCGAGCTTGCCGAACCGAAGCACCTGCTGCTGCTCGGCAATTTCACCGCGCGCTTCTTCTTCCAGGGGCAGGAGACGATCCACCTGTTGCGCGGTCAGTGGCGCGAGATTGCCTGCGACAATCACACGGTGCCGGGGCTCGCCTGCCTGCATCCGCTGGAATTGCTGGCGGCACCGGCCGGCAAGGCGCTGGCCTGGCAGGATCTGCAGGACTTCCGCCGCCGCATCGATGGCAAGATCTGACCGCTTTTTAGGCAGAAATGAAGATTTGATGACACAGTCATGCGTTTTGTGCATGGCTGCAGCGCGCCAATACACCTTGCTTGTCTTATGTTGCGCTGCAATATTGACCCCGGGAGGATCGGAACAGCTAGGAATATCGCCGTGACCACCTCTCGCCGTCCCATCCACTGCAATTTCGGCAGCCTGCGTCATGCCGGCGAACGGGTCCGTCTCGGCCAGGGCCATCATTCCGGCGCTCTGGCCACGCATGAACAGCTGACCGCCCGCGCCTTTTCCGCCGCAAGCCGCGTCAGCCGCCCCAGTCTGGTGTTCACCGACTTTCGCAGCGTCTGAACCGATATCCGAAATTTAGCCACGAGACATGCCATGACGGCCGCACGCACCATATTCCTCAACGTCAAGACTGCCCTGCAGCAGATCCAGCACGCCGTCAGCGCATCGCGTGGCTATTCCGATGCCGCAAGGATGCGTCGTGATGACAGCCGTGCCGCGCGCGCCGCCTGGGCCAATCTCGACTGACACGATCCCGTCGGCGGATCCCGCCGGCAGCATGATGCGCCTTGGCACCATCCGTCTACGCGGCTGCCGTTTCCCGCCACAAGCGCCGGGATCCATTCCCTTTCGCCGCGGCTTCCTAGCCTGCCGAACGCTGTCGCAGCACGCTATCGGTCGCCAGCGCCTCGATGGCCCATTCGAAGGCCTCGTCCACCAGCGCCAGCTTCACCGCATGCCAGCGGCAATATTCCGCCAGATAATCGCGTGACATGAACACCGCCGTGCGGCGCTCGTCGACCCAGCGCAGGCAGTCGGCATCGACCGCCTTGCGGAAAAGCCGCTGCAGGTGCGTCCGCGACATCATGAAATGTGACGAGATGGTGCGCGCGTCCAGCCGGCCGACCGGCAGCCAGTCGGCATCGACCGTGTGGTTCACCTGGCAGATCAGTTCGTCCATCACCAGGCCACCGGCCTCGGTCCAGAGGAACATGGCAACCCGGCGCGGCGGATGGCGCCATGTCGGGTCGTCGACGGCCGCGTCGGCAAAGCGCGGCTGCGCCAGCTTGAACAGTTCCGGCCGGCGCTGCAGGATGGCCACCCGCTCGCCGCCGTCGACCAGGTCCAGCGCCGCCAGGTTGAGCATGAACCAGCCGAACATCGCTTCATAGCAGACCATCGTCACTTCGAATCGGCGCGGCCGCTTGGCCGGATCACCGCTCACCTGCACGAAGCGATAGGCGAGCAACTGGTCAAGGAAGGTCAGCACCGTGTTGCGGCTGGCGATCTTCTCGGGCAGGATCTTCGCCTTCAGGCTGCCCGTGGTCAGGCCCGGATGTCCCGGCTCGGTGCTGTGTTTCAGATAAAGCGCAAAGCCCACCTGGCTCATCAGCCAGCGCTGATGCGATGCGAGATACCGTGCAAGACGCGGATTTGCGTCAAACCGGGTTTGCAACTGCCCTGCCAGGAGCTTGAGCCCCGGCACGAGTTTCGGGCAGCCGGCGAGTTCGTCGACCGTCAGTCCCATATCTTCCCCATTCATCGACTATGCGGTTGTGATCCCGCACTGTTGAGGCGCCCCCGCCTACGGACTCGTCAAATCTCGAGGGCGCGGCCATCGAAATCGGAAAACCCAAAAAAGTCTTACCTCGCTATAGCAGCCTCAGGTTTAGTCATCAACGACGAAAGGCCGTGTTCAGACGGTTGACGCGTACAATCAAAGTGAATACTCCGCCCAAGGATACCCGGTCGAAGCCGCCGCGACGTGTCTCGTGCGGCCTTGGCTGTCGCAATCGACGGTTCCTTCGGGGGCGATTACAGGCAAGCTCACTTTATTTGCGGATACCCCCGATATGCTGAAAAGTCTCGCCTCCGTTTCCACCCTGATGCTGTCGACCCTTCTGATGATGGGCGGACTCGGGCTGATGAACTTTCTGGTGCCGGTCCGATCGGTGGCGGAGGGCTGGTCGACGATCACCATCTCGTTCATCGCCACCGGCTACACGCTCGGCTTTACCAGTTCCTGCATCGTCACGCCGATCCTGGTGCGTCGCGTCGGCCATGTGCGCGTCTTCGGCGCCGTCATCACGCTCTTGACCGTCTCCATCCTGGCCTGCTCGCTGGTGGTCGAATGGCATTTGTGGATGCTGTTCCGGGTGCTGGCCGGTTTCGGCATCGCCGGCGCCTATCTGGTGATCGAAAGCTGGCTCAACGAGCGGGTCAACAACGAAAACCGGGGCACGCTCTATTCCGTCTATATGGTCACCGCGCTGGTCGGCTCCATCGGCGGACAATATCTCGTGCCGCTCGCCGACACCTCGAGCTTCGTGCTGTTCGTCGTCTGTGGCCTGGTCTTCTCGTTCGCGCTCTTCCCGACCCTCCTGTCGACGGCCCAGTCGCCGGCGCCGATCGCCCAGGCGGAATTCGACCTGGGTCGTCTCTACCGCCGCTCGCCGGTCGCCTTTGTCGGTTCGCTGCTGTCGGGCGCGCTGTCGGGCACCTGGGGCAGCCTCGGCGGCGTCTACAGCCAGAATATCGGCATGAGCACGGCGCAGGGCGCGACGCTGCTGTCGGCGGTGCTGGCGGGCGGCGCCTTGGCGCAGGTGCCGATCGGCCGGATCTCCGACCGGATCGACCGACGCGCGGTGATGGTCGCTTGCGGTATTTTCGGTGTGATTTCCTGCGTGGTCATGGCGCTGATCGGCGACATGGGTGCCGCGCCGCTCTATGTCGCAGGCTTCATGGTCGGCTGCGTTCTCTATCCGGTCTATGCGCTCAACGCCGCCCATGCCAACGACCTGGCGGAACCGCATGAATATGTGACGATCTCCAGCGCCATCATGATCCTTTACGGCTTCGGCACGGTGATCGGTCCGCTGGCCGCCGGTGGCCTGATGCAGACCTTCGGCCCCTCCGCGCTGATCCTGTTCCTGGGCGCCGCCTTCGCCATCTATTCGGCCTATGCCGCATGGCGCATGACCCGCCGCGCACCCGACGACGGGGTCAACGAGAAGGCAGACTTCCAGGCCATGCCGATCCCGGTCATGGGTACCGACCCGTCGAACGCGCCCAACACGCTGCTGTCGGAGGCAGATCCCCTGCACCCGGCGGCCTGACCGGGGTCATCGCCGAAGACCCGTATCGCGAATGGCTCAGTTCTGCGGTGCCGAGGCGCGGCGGGCCGCCCGCCGCTCGAGCCCCAGCTGGTGCTCGCGGTAGATGATGAACAGGCCGGCGCCCACCACCACGGCAGCGCCCACCGCCGTCGAGATCTCCGGCACCTCGTCGAACACGAAGAAGGCGATGCCCGAACCGAGGATGATCGAGGAATATTCGAACGGCGCGATGGTCGAGACGTCGGCATAGCGGTAACTCTGCGTCAGCAGGATCTGGGCGATCCCGCCGGAAAAGCCGGCAATCACCATCAGCCCCAGCGAACGCAGCGGCAAGGGCTCCCAGCCGAAGAACAGCGTGACGAGCGACAGCAGCGAGGCCGTCACTGAAAAATAGAGCACGATGGTCGAGGTGTTCTCCTCGCGCACCAGCTGGCGCACCTGCAGCATGGCGGCAGCACCCAGCACCGCCGACAGCAGAACCGCGATCGACCCCATCGCCAGATCGGAATGCATCCCGCTTTCGCTGAAAAGCGTCAGCTTCGGCCATGAGATGATCGTCACCCCGACCATGCCGATCAGCACCGCCGTCCAGCGATAGACGCGAACCGTCTCGCCGAGAAAGATGGCGGCGAAGACCACCGCGATCAACGGCATGGCATAGCCGAGCGCAATCGCGTCCGGCAGCGGCAGCAGCCGCAAGCCGTAAAACCCGGCCCCCATCGACAGGATGCCGATCACCCCGCGCTTCAGATGCCCGACCGGGTTCTTCGTTGCCAGCGCCTGGCGCAGGTCGCCGCGCCAGAGCAGATAGCCGATGATCGGAATGATGGCGAAGGCCGAGCGATAAAAGGTGATCTGTCCCGGCGCGATCCCGGTGCCGACCAGCTTGATCGCACTCTGCATGGCGAGGAAGAAGACGATCGACGCGATCTTCAGCGAGATGCCGCGCAGCGGATTGGGATCGGTAGTGGGCATGAGATCGGTATCGGAGGATGAGAGGGTTGCACGAAAGCGGTCCCGTTGCGGGGGCGCTTTGCCGTGGCTTGATGCGGGCGCACATTTGCACGTCTGCACCAGGCGGACAAGATGCGTCCCCGGCAAGCCAGGCTGGTAGAACCGCGTTCTGATTAACCAATAACAAAGGATAAATCGTTAAAGTACGACTTATTCCAAGCATGTCTGACTGATTCCCTTTTTTCAAAACTCTTTTCAAGCAGGGACCGCGCATGTCGAAAGTGAATTTGACCTCCAAGCTCCCGAAGGGAGTGGCGGTCACACCGCGATCCCTTCGTCTGGTGACCGAGGATATCGGCACCGATGTCGGCCGCTTCAGCACGGACAATGCCCATATCGTGCGCCAGATCCGCCTGTTGGCGATCAACGCCCTGATCGAGGCCGCCCGCGCCGGCGAGACCGGCAAGGGGTTTGCGGTCGTTGCCAACGAGGTCCAGCGTCTCGCCCAGAATGCCGCCGACATCGCCGTGCGCTTCCAGGCCGACGTGGTGCAACGCATCGACATCGGTCACCAGATGACGGAGGTCCTCGTCGAGGACATGGAGGGCGCGCGGCTGACCGATCTGGCCCAGACGCTCATACAGTTCATCGTGCGCAATCTCTTCGAGCGGACCGCCGATGTGCGCTGGTGGGCGACCGACCCCGCCCTCTGGCAGGCCCTGGAGACGAAGGAGGTAGCCGCTGCCACCTATGCCGCGGAACGGCTCGGTGTCATCAACCGCTTCTACACGGTCTATCTCGATCTGGTGCTGACGGATGCAGCCGGGCGGGTGGTGACCTCGGCCAATCCCCGCTTCCACCGCGCCCTATCCGGCCGCAGCATGGCCGGCGAAGACTGGTTCCGGATGGCCAGCCAATGCTTGAGCGGTGACGACTACATCGTCGATTCGGTCCGGCAGAGTGCGGCCCATGGCGATCGCGACGTTCTCGTCTATGCCACGGGCGTGCGCGAGGGCGGGCGCAGCGACGGCACCCTCGTCGGAACGCTGGGCGTCTATTTCGACTGGCAGGAACAGGGGCGCGCCATCGTCGAGAAGGAAGCCAACCTGGCGCCGGCCGTGGCGGAGCGCACCGAAGTCATGCTGCTCGACGGCAATCTGCGGGTTATCGCCAGCAGCAATCCGGCACGCCGCTTCACCCATTTTCCGCTCCAGCGCACCGGCGATGCGGCACGCGGCAGCTATTACGACCAGGCCGGCGCGATCATCGCCTATGCCCGCACCCTCGGTTACGAAGACTATGACGGTCTCGGCTGGTACGGGGTCATTCTGCAGCAGACGGACAGCGACGAAATACTGCGCCAGCGCATGGGATTGAAGTGATGGCCGATCGCCGTCAGACACCTAACACTACGCTGCGTCACAATAATTCGGCATCGGAGAGCAGCAATTGCCGCACGTTTTAGCAATCGTTCAGAAATTGGTGTAATCATAAGCGCAACACCGGGACATTTCATCCCCGGTTCGGGAACGCGATTAATACTCCAATTATAAAATCAGCAGATATCGGGATATATGATGCGAACAGATACGGGCCGGGTTGTTCATCTGGCAGACTATCGCCCCACGGACTTCGTTCTGGAGCGCGTGGACCTCACTTTCGAGCTGGATCCCGAAGACACCAAAATCGAGTCGCGACTGATCTTCCATCGCCGTGAAGGCGCCGACCCGCAGGCGCCGCTGGTGCTGGATGGCGACGAGCTGACGCTGTCCGGCCTGCTGTTCGACCAGATCGAGATGGATGCCGACCGCTATACCGCCACCGCATCGAGCCTGACGATCCGCGACCTTCCGGCCGCAGAGCCGTTCGAAGTGACCGTCACCACGATCATCAACCCGACCGCCAATACCAAGCTGATGGGGCTGTTCCGCTCCAACGGCATCTATTGCACCCAGTGCGAGGCCGAAGGCTTCCGCCGCATCACCTATTTCCCCGATCGCCCCGACGTTCTGGCCGTCTACACGGTCAACATCATCGCCGACAAGGAGGCCAATCCGCTGCTCCTGTCGAACGGCAATTTTCTGGGGGGCGCCGGCTATGGCGACGGCAAGCATTTCGCCGCCTGGTTCGACCCGCATCCGAAGCCGTCCTACCTGTTCGCGCTCGTTGCCGGCGACCTCGGCCTTGTCGAAGACACGTTTACCACCGTGTCCGGCCGCGAGGTCGCGCTGAAGATCTATGTCGAGCACGGCAAGGAGCCGCGCGCAGCCTATGCCATGGACGCGCTCAAGCGCTCGATGAAATGGGACGAGGAGGTCTTCGGCCGCGAATACGACCTCGACATCTTCATGGTCGTCGCCGTCTCCGACTTCAACATGGGCGCCATGGAGAACAAGGGGCTCAACATCTTCAACGACAAGTATGTGCTTGCCGACCCGGAAACCGCGACCGATCAGGATTATGCCTATATCGAGGCGATCATCGCGCATGAATATTTCCACAACTGGACCGGCAACCGCATCACCTGCCGCGACTGGTTCCAGCTCTGCCTGAAGGAAGGCCTCACCGTCTTCCGCGACCACGAATTTTCCGCCGACCAGCGCTCTCGCGCGGTCAAGCGCATCGCCGAGGTTCGCCACCTGCGCTCGGAGCAGTTCCCGGAGGATTCCGGCCCGCTCGCCCATCCGGTGCGCCCGACGAAATACCGCGAGATCAACAATTTCTACACGACCACGGTCTATGAAAAAGGCTCCGAGGTCACCCGCATGATCGCCACCCTGCTCGGCCGCGACGGCTTCAAGAAGGGCATGGATCTCTACTTCGACCGTCATGACGGCGATGCCGCCACCGTCGAGGATTTCGTCAAATGCTTCGAGGACGCCAACAGCGTCGACCTCGCTCAGTTCTCGCTCTGGTACAATCAGGCCGGCACCCCGCAGGTCACCGTCTCCTCGGCCTATGACGAGAAGGCTTCCACCTTCACCCTGTCCCTCGAGCAGGTCGTCGCGGCCACGCCCGGCCAGCCGACAAAGGAGCCGATGGTCATCCCGCTGAGCTTCAGCCTTCTGTCCGACGACGGCACGGTCCTGACGCCTTCCTCCGTCGAAGGCGGCAAGGTCGCCGGCGATGTGCTCCAGCTTGTCGAGCGCAGCCAGACCTTCGTGTTCCAAGGCATCGCAAGCCGCCCGGTGCTGTCGCTCAACCGCGGCTTCTCCGCGCCGATCACCCTGCACTACCCGCAGAGCAAGGACGATCTCGCCCATATCGCCCGTCATGACAGCGACCTGTTCTCGCGCTGGCAGGCGGTCACCGATCTGGCCCTGCCCGCCCTGACGGCGGCTGCGCGCAATGCCGCTTCGGGCGCTGCCGTCGAAAGCGACGATGCGCTGGCCGATGTCGTGGTCGCCATTGCGGCCGATGAAAGCCTGGAGCCCGCCTTCCGCGCGCAGGTGCTGGCCCTTTCCAGCGAGGCCGATATCGCCCGGGAACTCGGCTCCAACAACGACCCCGACGCCATCCATGCCGGCCGCCAGACGGTCCTTGCCTCGATCGCCGCCCATGGCGAGCAGACCTTCAAGACCCTGTTCGATACCCTGAATGCGGCCGGCAGCGCCTATAGCCCGGATGCCGCAGGCGCCGGCAGGCGCGCCCTTCGCAACAGCGCCCTGCTCTATCTGACCTTCGTCGAGAAGTCGCCGGCACGTGCAGCCGAAGCCTTTGCCAAGGCCGACAACATGACCGACCTGTCGCAGGCGCTGTCGATCCTCGCCCACCAGTTCCCGGACGCCGAGGAAACCAGGGCAGCGCTTGCAAGCTTCGAAACCCGGTTCGCCGACAATGCCCTGGTCATGGACAAATGGTTCCAGATCCAGGCGACCATCCCCGGCGACATGGCCCTCGACCGGGTCAACGCCCTGCTTGCCAACCCCCACTTCAAGGGTGAGAACCCGAACCGGGTCCGGTCGCTGATCGGCAGCTTCGCCTTTGCCAATCCGACCGGCTTCAACCGCAAGGATGGCGCGGCCTACGACCTGCTGGCAAGCCAGGTGCTCGACATCGACGGGCGCAATCCGCAGCTGGCGGCCCGCCTGCTGACCGCCATGCGCTCCTGGCGTCTGCTCGAGCCGATGCGCGCCGACAAGGCCCGCAACGCGCTGATGCGGATCGAATCGGCGGAAACGCTTTCGGTCGACGTGCGCGACATCATCGAGCGCATGCTGCAGGCCTGAACCACCGGGTGATCTCCAGTGATTTGAAGACGGCCTGCCCCAGCGGCAGGCCGTCTTTTTTGCAGGCGCAACGCCCTGAGCTGCTTGTCTCCGTCACAAATTTCCCAGCGCAAACTTATGGTTAACAATTCGTTACAATTTGCACTGGACACAGAGAATCACCTTTGATTCACTGGGGATGGTTCGAGCGAGCGGCGCGCGAATCACACGAGGATTCAAGGCGGTAGGTATGACGAACGCTCGGCGGGCGACAGCGGCCGACGACTGGCTGCGGCTGTCGTTTTCACAGCTATCGGATGTTATCGAAGAACTGTCGAGGGCAGACGGGCCCCGATCCCGGCGGGTCGAAGCCTTCTTCCGGCAGGCAATCCCAATTCTGATCATTGCGTTTCTCGTCGTTGTGGCGGCGGCGAGAGCGATCGGTGTGGTCGGCGAACATTCCAGAATGCAAAGTTCTCTTCGTCAGACAACGGCCCTTTCTGCGACCATAGCGGCGGCAGCGTTCGCCGACCGCACCGAACTCATCAACGACAACCAGCGCAGCGCCGTCGAGACGCGGCTCAACCAGTTCCTGCCGGGCGAGCGCCTCGGCAAGGGCGGCTTCGTGCTGATGGTCGGTGCCGACGGCCAGATCTTCGCTGCCTCCACCCGCGGCCTCGACTATGTCGGCGACCGGCTGACGACGCTGCTGCCGGAAGTCGCAGCCATCCGGCGCTTTTCCGACGAGACCGGCGCCATCGAGACCGATATCGGCGGCCAGCGCCACTATGCCGTGCTGCAGCCGATCGGCGACACCGGCGCGATGATCCTGGCGGCGCAGTCGCTGAAGGGCATCGCCGATCGCTGGCGCGGCGAAGTCGCCCTCAACGTGACGCTGTTTGCCGGCATCTCGATGATCCTGCTGGTCATCGTCTATGCCTATTTCATGCAGGTCAAACGGGCCCGCGAGGCCGACGACGTGTTCATGGAAAGCAATCTGCGGGTCGAGACGGCCCTGTCGCGCGGCCGATGCGGTCTGTGGGATTTCGATCTGGCGACCCGTCGCCTGTTCTGGTCGCGCTCGATGTATGAAATGCTCGGCATGCGCCCGGACGGCACCTCGCTGTCGTTCGCCGATGCCGCGCGCATGATGCACCCGGATGACGGCGATCTCTACCAGATTGCCCGCTCGCTCGGCCGCAATGGCGACCGGCAGATCGACCACGTGTTCCGCATGCGCCACGATCGTGGCCATTATGTCTGGCTGCGGGCGCGTGCCCAGGTGATGCGGGCGCCGGATGGGCGCATGCGCATCATCGGCATCGCCATGGACGTCACCGAACAGCATCGCCTTGCCCAGCGGTATGCCGAAGCCGACCAGCGCCTGGCCGACGCGATCGAATGCACCTCGGAGGCCTTCGTGCTCTGGGACAAGAATGATCGCCTGGTGATGTGCAATGCCCATTTCCAGAAGGTCTATGGCCTGCCCGACGACATGCTGCTGCCCGGCACCGAGCGCGCTGCGGTCAATGCCGCCGCCGCCCGCCCGATCGTCCAGCGGCGGGTTATCGATCCCGACCAGAGCGGCGCCTCGCGCACCTCCGAAGTGCAACTGGCCGACGAGCGCTGGCTGCAGATCAACGAACGGCGCACCCGCGACGGCGGCATGGTCGCGGTCGGCACCGATATCACCCTTCTCAAGCGTCATCAGGAGCGCCTGCGCGAACAGGAACGCCGCCTGATGGCCACCATCGGCGATCTCTCGTCGTCGCAAAGCAAGCTGGAGCGGCAGAAGACCGAACTGTCGATCGCCAACACCAATTATCTCGCGGAAAAGGAACGCGCCCAGGCGGCCAACCGGGCAAAATCGGAATTCCTCGCCAATATGAGCCACGAGCTGCGCACGCCGCTCAACGCCATTCTCGGCTTTTCCGAAATCCTGCAGAACAACATGTTCGGCCCCATCGGCTCGCCGAAATATGCCGAATATGCCCGCGACATCCATGACAGCGGCCAGCATCTGCTGAACGTCATCAACGACATCCTCGACATGTCGAAGATCGAGGCCGGCCAGATGAAGATCCGCCGCGAGCGCATCGACCTGGTGCCGCTGATCGAGGAAAGCCTGCGCCTGACCTCGATGGCGGCGGAAGAGAAGAACATCACCATCGAGCAGCGGCTGTCCGACGGCCTCGCCGTCTATGTCGACCGCCGTTCGGTCAAGCAGGTCCTGCTGAACCTGCTGTCGAATGCGGTGAAGTTCACCGACAATGGCGGGCGCATCGCCTTGCGCGCCCATCGCAGCGCCAGGGGCATCGTGCTGACGATCGCCGATACCGGCATCGGCATTCCCTCGGCCTCGCTCGGCAAGATCGGCCAGCCCTTCGAGCAGGTGCAGAGCCAGTATGCCAAGAGCACCGGCGGCTCGGGCCTCGGCCTCGCCATCTCCCGTTCGCTGATCGCGCTGCATGGCGGCACCTTCCGCATCCGCTCGCGCGAAGGCAAGGGCACGGTCATCTCGCTGACCATTCCCGACAGCCAGCTGGCTCTCGTGCCCCCGGCGCCGCGCCGGACCCATGCCACGCTGCCGGCGGCCAATCAGGTGCGGGAGCGCGCCTGACGCCCTTTGGACATTCCCATTGACGCCACCCCGCGTCACATTTTGCCGTCGAGACACGAACCCCAGTCTTGACGGCATTTTTTTGCCCAAGCCGCAGCCCCGCAGGTCTCGTGCTGGCGACGGCCGGCGAACCGGTCAGGGCCAGCCAACCGTCAATAGATGCGACCGCGAAACATCGGGCCGAGGGCCTCCAGCCCATGCCGTTCGCCGCGATCGGTGACCTGCCGGTAGTCCGGCGGAAACTGCCTGAACTCCTCCGCCGTCGGCGCGATCCCACGCTGGTTGCGCAGGAACAGGCGCAGATATTCCGCCTCCAGCACCCGCGCCTCGAACCGCTCGCGCTCCGCCTCGACCGGCACGGCCTCCAGCTCGGCTTCGGCAGCGGCAGCATCGCCCTTGCGATAAAGCGCCAGGGCGATGGCGCCATGCAGCACCGATTTGCAGGCGGCCGTCGCCAAGGATGTCCTTGCCGCGCGGATCGCTTCGTCATAGCGGCCCTTGTCGTGGAACAGCTGCACACGCGACAGCGCAATGTGGTGCAGCAGGTTGGTGTCCACGCACTCCTGCTCCTTGGCATCCAGATAGGCATGCGCTGCCGCAGCCCCGCTTGTGCGCATCAGCGCGGTGAATTCGAAAAGCGGATCCATCAGCGCCTGGACGGCGCCCCAGGCACCATCGCTGGCCGTTTCGACCATTCCGTTTGACAACAGCATTGCATGTCCCTTCGCATTCGGTGCCGCGCGCAGGGTCTTGTCGTCCGCCCCGACCCGGCCTGCGCATCCCGCGGTCAACCGACCTCTGTTCAACGCTTGCGAAGTCGCCATCGAATTATGATCTTTTTCCGCCCAAATTACCGCTGTCGCGGGGCAGCGACGTTAAGGAATCGTTAAACATTCAAGGTGTTGCGCAGATCACACGCAACACATTGTGTTCGGGCGACGCCGCCGCTAGGGTCTTGCGCCTGCCAACCGGGATCCGCCTCTTGCCGCGTTACATCGTCCGCCTCCACCTGATCATCCCGCTGCTTGCGGCCCTGGCGCCGGTCGAGGCCTTCGCCGAGGGCAAGGTGCTTCAACGTGTCGAGACCTATGCCGTGCGGGGGACGACAGGGCTGGAACTCTATCGATCGATCGGCGAACACGGGCCGGTGCTCGGGGCCAGCCGCGCCATCGCCCATACCGGCTTCCGGCTGACATGGAAGCGGGACTACCAGCAACGCGGCGCGGCCTGCGTTCTCGCCTCGGCGATACCGACACTGGTGATCACCACGGTCCTGCCCGAGGCGAAGGGCCGCCTGCCACAGGCGTTGAAACGCAGCTGGGACATTTTCCTGGCCGGCGTTACGGCACACGAGGCCGTGCATGCTGGCTACATTCGCGACCTTGCCCGCGACATCGAAAAGGCGACCGTCGGCCTGACCGAGCCGAACGACCCCGGTTGCCGCAAGATCCGCCAGACCATGCAGCCGATCCTCGGCGCCCTGTCGACTGCGGAACGTCGCAAACAGCGGGATTTCGACAAGGAGAGTTTTGCCGACGGCGGTCAGGTTCACCAGTTGATCCTGGCGCTCGTCAACGGCCCGTGACGGCCTTGGAAAGCCGCAGATTGCTCTATTACCAAGTTTTCATCTGGCGGACAGTTCGCCGTAACCTGACAAGCCCTATATCTCTGTCATCCACCGCCCGGCATGACAAAGCATGCCCTGCAATAACGCTTCGAAAGAAGGGAAACATCACAATGAACCGTCTGACTGCAAATGCTCGCCTGACCAGGATCCTGCGGAACACCTCGGCCGTTGGATTGGCGGCCGTCATCGCTGCCGGCGCCCTGCCCGCCTTCGTCACCCCGTCCTACGCCGAAGCGGTCAAGGTCAACGCGCCGAGCATTCCGAGCTTCGCCGATGTCGTGAGCGCCGTATCGCCGGCCGTTGTGTCGGTGCGCGTCGAATCCGAAATCCAGCCGGCTGCGGCCGACAACAGCTTCTCGTTCGGCTGGGGCGGCCAGGGCTTCGACAGCCTGCCGGATGATCACCCGCTGAAGCGCTTCTTCAAGGAATTCGGCGACCAGGGCCAGAATGGCGACGACCATGGCGGTCCGCGCCACATGCAGCCGAAGGGCGGCAAGGGCAAGCTTCGCCCGACCGCCCAGGGTTCCGGCTTCTTCATCTCCGAAGACGGCTACATCGTCACCAACAACCACGTGGTCGATGATGGTGCCGCCTTTACCGTCGTCATGAAGGACGGCACCGAGCTGCCGGCCACGCTGGTCGGCAAGGACAGCCGCACCGACCTCGCCGTCCTGAAGGTTGACGCACCCAAGCAGAAATTCACCTATGTGAAGTTCGCCGACGACGACAAGGTGCGCATCGGCGACTGGGTGGTTGCCGTCGGCAACCCGTTCGGTCTCGGCGGCACCGTGACGGCCGGCATCGTGTCTGCCCGCGGCCGCGATATCGGCTCCGGACCCTATGACGACTACATCCAGATCGACGCTGCGGTGAACCGCGGCAATTCCGGTGGCCCGGACTTCAACCTCAACGGCGAAGTCATCGGCATCAACACCGCGATCTTCTCGCCGTCGGGCGGCAATGTCGGCATCGCCTTCGCCATCCCCGCCTCGCTGGCACAGAACGTGGTGCAGGAACTGATCAACAAGGGCAGTGTCGATCGCGGCTGGCTCGGCGTGCAGATCGAGGCCGTCACCAAGGACATCGCCTCGTCGCTCGGCCTTTCCGAACCGGAAGGCGCGATCGTCGTCGCACCGCAGGCCGGATCCCCCGGTGAAAAGGCGGGCGTCAAGCAGGGTGACGTGATCATCGCGGTCAACGGCGACAAGATCAAGGACAACCGCGATCTGGCCCGCAAGATCGGCAACATGCAGCCCGGCACGAAGGTCGAACTGTCGATCTGGCGCGACGGCAAGGCGATCAGCAAGTCCTTCGACCTCGGCAAGTTCCCGACCGACAAGCAGCTGGCCGCCGCCAACTCTGACGACCAGACCGAGCAGGAGACCGGCACCGACGGTGCGCTTGCCTCGCTCGGCCTCAACGTCCAGCCGTCGGATGATGGCAAGGGCCTGGCGATCACCGACGTCGATCCCAACTCGGATGCCGCCGATCTCGGCATCAAGTCCGGCGACACCATTGCCGCCGTCAACAACCAGGACGTCAACTCCGTCGAGGATGCCCAGAACGCCCTCGACGCCGTCAAGAAGGCCGGCCGCACCAAGGTTCTGGTGCTCGTCCAGACGTCCAATGGCAATCGCTTCGTGGCCCTGCCGCTCGGCGACGCCAGCGACGACGACAAGGGCTGATCCCATCCATCCCCTCGTCCCGGCGGTGCGTAACTCTGCCGCCGGGATATCAAAGGCGGGCGCTGTGCGGCATGACCCTTCCTGCACGGCGCCCGTCTTCGTTTTCCCTTCCGCAGATATCCCAGGAGTTTCCTCATGATGTCGACATCACAAGACACAGGCAAAACCGCTGACCCGGCTTGTGCCGACAAGGCGGCGGGCGGTAGTGTCGCGCACATGAAGATACTTGTCATCGAGGACGACCTCGAAGCCGCAGCCTATATGAGCAAGGCTTTCCGCGAGGCCGGGATCGTCGCCGACCATGCCAGCGACGGCGAAAGCGGCCTGTTCCTGGCCAGCGAAAGTACCTATGACGTGATGGTCATCGACCGTATGCTGCCGCGGCGCGACGGTCTGTCGGTGATTTCCGAGCTGCGCCAGCGCGGCGTCAATACGCCGGTGCTGATCCTGTCTGCGCTCGGCCAGGTCGATGACCGCGTCACCGGGCTTCGCGCCGGCGGCGACGACTACCTTCCCAAACCCTATGCCTTTTCCGAACTGCTGGCCCGTGTCGAGGTTCTCGGCCGCCGAAAGGGGACGCCCGAGCAGGACATGATCTATCGGGTCGGCGATCTCGAGCTCGACCGGTTGTCGCACGAGGTCCGCCGCGCCGGCCGCGAGATCCTGCTGCAGCCGCGAGAGTTCCGCCTGCTCGAATACCTGATGAAGAATGCCGGCCAGGTCGTCACCCGCACCATGCTGCTCGAGCATGTCTGGGACTATCATTTCGACCCGCAGACCAATGTCATCGATGTCCATGTCTCGCGCCTGCGCTCCAAGATCGAGAAGGACTTCGGCAAGCCTTTGCTGAAGACCGTGCGCGGGGCCGGCTACATGATCAAGGACGAGGGCTGAGGCCAGGCATGCAAAGGCTCGGCATCCTGTTCAAGTCGACAGCGGTCCGCCTCTCGGCGGTCTATATCCTGCTGTTTGCCATCTGTGCCGCCTTTCTGGTCTTCTACGTCACGGCCCTGTCGCAGCGCCTGCTCGACCAGCAGACCCAGGAAAGCCTGCTGGGCGAAGTCAAGGAAGTGCAGCGCGCCTACGAACGCGGCGGCATGAACTACTTGGTGGCGATGATGGAGCGCCGCGCCAGCCAGCCCGGCGCCAATCTCTACGTCATCGCGAGCCCGGTCGGTGAAATCCTCGCCGGCAATGTCGCCTCCGTCGCCCCCGGCGTGCTTGCCCGCCTCGGCTGGACCGATCCGCCCTTCCACTACAAGCGCTACACGATCAGCGACAATGACGACGACGACCGCCGCCATGTCGCGGTCGCCAACGTGTTCAAGCTCGATAACGGCCTCAGGATCCTGGTCGGGCGGGATCTCGGCGAACCGACCAAGTTCCGCGGCCTTGTCCGTCGCGCCCTGATGGTGGCGCTGGCGATCATGGGTCTCGGCGCGCTGGTATTGTGGTTCGCGATCGGCCGCAATGCGCTGCGCCGGATCGACAGGGTCTCGGCCGCCAGCAAGCGGATCATGGCCGGCGATCTCTCCCAGCGCCTGCCGGTCAGCGGCTCCGGCGACGAGTTCGACCGTCTGTCCGAGGGGCTCAACGCCATGCTCGGCCGCATCGAAAAATTGAACGAGGGCTTGCGCCAGGTCTCCGACAATATCGCCCACGACCTGAAGACGCCCCTGACGCGGCTGCGCAACAAAGCCGCCAATGCGCTCGACGAAGATGACGAGGCCACCCGGCGTGCCGCGCTCGACGGCATCATCGGCGAATCCGATCTGCTGATCCGCACCTTCAACGCGCTGTTGATGATCAGCCGCGTCGAGGCCGGTTCGATCGCCGCCGAACTCAGCGATGTCGATCTCTCGGCGATCGCGGCGGATGCCGTCGAACTCTACGAGCCCGTGGTCGAGGATGCCAATCTGGTGCTGACCGGCTCGGTTGCGCCCGGCATCAGCATCCGCGCCAACCGCGAACTGATCGGCCAGGCGATCACCAACCTGCTCGACAACGCGATCAAATATGCCGATGGCGGCCCCGACAACGAGATTCATCTGTCGCTCACCCGTCGCCCCGACTGTGTGGTGATCGGCGTGCGCGATCACGGCCCCGGCATTCCGCTCGACCAGCACGAGGAGGTGGTCAAGCGCTTCGTCCGGCTCGATGCCAGCCGCTCCAAGCCCGGCACCGGGCTCGGCCTTTCGCTGGTGCGGGCCATCATGTCGCTGCATGGCGGCCGCCTCGAACTGACCGCCACCGATCCGTCGAACGAGACCCATCCCGGCCTGACGGCGACCATGATCTTCCCGACCAAACTCCCCTAGCGATTTTCCCTGACGGCATGGGGTGACGTCCGTCCGCGAAGCACGTAAACCGGGTTGGTCCGCATCGTGGAGGAGCAGGATGTCGAACCAGAATGTGCGGTTGCGCGACGTCGAACCCGGCGTGCTGCAGCCGTTCAACCAGGCCGAGCTGAAGTCGGTCGCCGCCAGCCTGAAATCCCTTGCGCGCGACCACCCGGAGCTTGCCGCGTGTCTCGCCGAATCCGGTCCGCTGCGCGACATGCTGACCGCCGCCCTCACCCTTTCGCCCTATCTGCGCGATAGCGTGGCGATGGAGGCCGACCTGCTCGCCCGCGCGCTCGCCGAACCGCTCGAACCGCTGCTGTCGCATATCGTGCGCGAAGCCCGCGACGCCTGGAAGCCGGATGCGGCGGCAATGCCCCTCTCCGACGGCGTGCTGATGACACGGCTCAGGATCGCCAAGCGCCGCCTGTCGCTGCTGACGGCGCTGGCCGATCTCTTTCGCCTGTTCGATGCCCGCCAGACGACCCGCTGGCTGAGCGCGCTTGCCGACGCCGCGGTCGCCGCCGCCGTCGACCACCTGCTGCTGTCGGGAGAACAGAGCGGCAAGCTGAAGATCGCCGATCACGCCCGCCCCTCCCATGGCAGCGGCCTGATCGCGCTCGGCATGGGCAAGCTCGGCGCCTGCGAACTCAACTATTCCTCCGACATCGATATCGTCATCTTCTTCGAACCGGATGCCGGCATTCTCATCGATCCGGAGGATGGCACCGAGACCTATAGCCGACTGATGCGCCGTCTGGTGCGCATCCTGCAGGAGCGCACCGGCGACGGCTATGTCTTCCGCACCGATCTGCGGCTGCGCCCGGACCCGGGCTCGACGCCGCTGGCGGTACCCGTCGAAGCCGCCCTTCTCTACTATGAGGGGCGCGGCCAGAACTGGGAACGCGCCGCCTTCATCAAGGCCCGCCCGATCGCCGGCGATCTCGCGGCCGGCGAGACCTTCCTTGGCGAACTCAGACCCTTCGTCTTCCGCAAATATCTCGATTATGCAGCGATTGCCGACATTCACGCGATCAAGCGGCAGATCCATGCCCACAAGGGTCACGACGCGATCAAGGTAAAGGGTCACGACATCAAGCTAGGCCGCGGCGGCATCCGCGAGATCGAATTCTTCGTCCAGACCCAGCAGCTGATCGCCGGCGGCCGCATGCCGGCTTTGCGGGTCAAGGGCACCGAGGACGGGCTGAAGGCGCTCAACCAGGCAAACTGGATCGATGATGCGACCACCCGCGAACTGACCGTCTGCTACTGGTTCCTGCGCGATGTCGAACACCGGCTGCAGATGGTGCGCGACGAACAGACCCATCTTCTGCCCGAGAGCGACAACGAGCTTCGCCGCATCGCCCTGATGCTCGGCTTTGCCAATTCCAGGGCTTTTGCCATCGAACTCGAGGCCGTGCTCGGCACGGTGGAGCAGCGATATGGCAAGCTCTTCGAAGCCGAGGAAACCTTGTCGGGCGTTGCCGGCAATCTCGTCTTCACCGGGCAAAAGGACGATCCGGGCACGCTGAAGACGCTGGCAGCGCTCGGCTTCGAACGGCCGGAAGACATGTCGCGGATCATCCGCACCTGGCACAATGGTCGCTACCGCGCGACCCACTCCGTCGAGGCGCGCGAGCGGCTGACGGCGATCATGCCGAACCTGCTGCGCATCTTCGGCGAGAACCGGCGGGCGGACGAGGCACTGCTGCGCTTCGACAGTTTCCTCAAGGGACTGCCGGCCGGCATCCAGCTGTTCTCGCTGCTGTCGAACAATCCGCCCTTGCTGGAGCTGATGGTCAAGGTCATGGCCGCCGCCCCAAGGCTCGCCGACATCATCGCCGGCCGGCCGCATGTGTTCGACGGCATGCTCGATCCGGCCTTGCTGGTCGAGTTGCCGACCCGCGACTATCTCGCCGCCCGGCTGTCGGCCTTTCTCGATCCGGCGGGTCATTACGAGGAGATCCTCGACCGTCTCAGGATCTTCGCGGCCGAACAGCGCTTCCTGATCGGAATCCGGCTGCTCACCGGCGCGATTACCGGCGGAGATGCCGGCCGCGCCTTCACCGATCTTGCAGAGCTGGTGATCACCGCCACGCTCGACGCGGTGCGCCGCGAGATGGACAGGGCCCACGGGGTCTTTCCCGGCGGCGAGGTGGCGCTGATCGGCATGGGCAAGCTCGGCAGCCACGAACTGACCGCCGGCTCCGATGTCGATCTGATCCTGCTCTACGACTATGACGAACAGGCCGATGCCTCGCTCGGCCCGCGATCGCTCGATGCGACGCGCTATTTCACCCGCCTCACCCAGCGCCTGATGGCGGCCCTCTCGGCCCCGACCGCCGAAGGCGTGCTCTACGAAGTCGACATGCGCCTTCGCCCGTCCGGCAACCAGGGCCCGGTCGCCACCCGCATCGGCGCGTTCGAACGCTACCAGCGCGAGGAGGCCTGGACCTGGGAGCACATGGCGCTGACCCGCGCCCGGGTGGTCGCCGGTGACGCCGGCCTGACGGCGCGGGCCGAGACGATCATCGCCAGTGTGCTTGCCACCCGGCGCGACCCCGCAAGGCTTGCCGCCGATATCCGCGAGATGCGCGACCTGATCGAACAGGAAAAGCCGCCTCGCGACATCTGGGATTTCAAGCTGATCCCCGGCGGCCTGATCGATCTCGAATTCATCGCCCAGCATCTCGTCCTCTCGGCACCGAGGCGGGGCGATATACCGGATGCGAAAAGGCTTTCAACCGCCGACCGGCTTTCGCTGCTCGGTCCGGCGACGATCGCCCCTGCCGATCTCGATCTCTGTCAGACGGCGCTGCGTCTGTTCAGCGATGTGTCGCAGGTGATCCGCCTCTGCATCGACGGCCCCTTCGAACCGGACACGGCACCGGCCGGCCTGATTGATCTTATCATCCGCAGTGCCGGCACACGGGATCTTGCCACTCTGGAGGAACAGGTCCGCGACCTCTCCGCCGCCATCCGCGGCATTTTCGACAGAAGCGTTCGCCCGCCAGCCTAGCCCCTCTGCCGCATCTTCCGACGCCCGTACGCCGCACTTGCGCGCTGTCCTTCAGCCTGTCTTGCAAGGCCTTGTATCATCGCGATGCAAGATAAGGCGCATTCTTACCATCCCGACAATCGATCCTTAATACCTCGTCCCTAATGTTCCAAGTTCTTATGGAATTCCATAGCAAGGCGAGGGGCCCTGCCAATGTCATTTTCAGACCGGATACGCACGGCCTACCGCAATCTCGTATCCTTTCTCAGCGTTCCGAATGACAGCCCGGTGCTGACCGTCGCGCAGTTCGAGGCCCTCTCGCGCCAGGTCCCGCTCCTCTACATCATCCTTGCGGTCAACATGCTGACGGTGGCCTGGACCCATCGCCAGGTCGCCCCCGACTGGATGGTCGTCTATATTCCCGCCGCCTTCTGCGGCATCTGCGCCCTTCGCGGCTACAGCTGGTACAGCCATCGCGATGTCGCCGTCACGCCGGAGCACGCCTATGCCAGGCTTCGGGCGACCAATCGCCTCGCGCCACCGATCACCGCCGTCTTCGTGATCTGGGCGCTTGCCCTTTTCCAGCGCGGCGACGCCTATCAGCAGGCGCATGTCGCCTTCTACCTGGCGGTCACCGTCATCGGCATCATGCTGTGTCTGATGCATCTGCGCTCGGCCGTGCTGCTGGTCTCGACCATCGTCACCTTGCCGTTTCTGGTCACCATGGCGCTGTCGGGGCGGGAAAGCTTCCTGGCCACCGCGATCAACATCGTCTTCGTCAGCGCCGCGCTGATCCTCGTCATCCACGCCCATTACAACGACTTCCGGCAGTTGGCCCTGTCGCGGCAAGCGCTCGAAGAGCGCAATGCCGCGGTGCTGTCGCTGTCCGACGAGAATATGCGGCTTGCCAATCTCGACAGCCTCACCAAGCTGTCCAATCGCCGCCGCTTCTTCCACAATCTGGAGCGCGCCTTCACCAGGGCCCGGGGACAGAACGGCCGGCTTGCGGTCGCCATCGTCGACCTCGACGGGTTCAAGCCGATCAACGATCTCTACGGCCATGCCGTCGGCGACAAGGTGCTGGCCGAGATCGGCCTGCGCCTGGCCCGCTTCGAAGGCGACGACCTGCTGATCCACCGCCTCGACGGCGACGAATTCGCGCTGCTGATGACCTGCGCCGCGCTCGACGAAAGCCACATCATCACGCTCAGTACGCAGATCTGCGATGCGATTGCAGCCCCGATCGCCCTTGCCAACACGATGGTCCAGATCACCGGCTCGCTCGGCGCGGCCATCTATCCGAATGTCGGCTCCAGTGGCCAGGACCTCTACGAGCGTGCCGATTATGCGCTTCACACCGCCAAGCGCCAGCAGCGCGCCGGCATCGTCCTGTTCAACCAGCAGCAGGCCGACGAGCTGTCGCGCCAGCAGGTGGTCGAAGAGGCGCTGGCAACCGCAGACCTGGCCCAGGAACTCAGCCTCGCCTTTCAGCCGATCATCGACGTCCAGACCGGCCGGGTTGCCGGATTCGAGGCGCTGGCCCGCTGGACCAGCCCGCAGCTCGGGCGCGTGTCGCCGGGCGAATTCATCCCGGTCGCCGAGCAGAGCGGCCGCATCACGCTGATCACGCGCATGCTGCTGGACAAGGCGCTTGCCGTTGCCGCCACCTGGCCGAAGGACGTCTATCTGTCGTTCAACCTGTCGTCCCATGATCTGGCAAGCAGCGACGGCATGCTGCGGCTTCTCGCCTCGGTGGAGGCCGGCGCGGTCGACCCGTCGCGGATCAATTTCGAGATTACCGAGACGGCCGTCATGTATGATTTCGAGCAGACGCGCTCATCCATCCAGATGCTGCGCCATCTGGGCGCCGGCGTGTCTCTCGACGATTTCGGCACGGGCTATTCGAGCCTCAGCCATATCCACCGCCTGCCCCTCACCCGGATCAAGATCGACCGGTCTTTCGTCAGCAACATCCAGTCGCTGCAGTCGAGCATGAAGATCGTCCGCTCGGTACTGACGCTCTGCTTCGAGATGGATCTGGACACGGTGGTCGAAGGGGTGGAAACCGATCAGGAGCTGTTCACCGTCGAGGCTCTCGGCGCGCGCTTCGTGCAGGGCTTCCATTTCAGCGCCCCGATCAGTGCCGAGGAGACGCTTCCAGCCATTGCCCGGCTCTGGTGTCAGCCGGCCGCCAACCGTCGCATCGCCTGAGGGCAAGGTTCACGCCGCCACGCGCCCCAGTCAGCCGGCATCCTTGTCTGCCAGCAGCGCCTGCAGCCTTGCCTCCTCGTCGGCCGACAGCCGGTCGGCAGGCGAAGGCGGACGCCGCCGGGTATAGACGAACATCGCGACAGCACCGATCAGCAGAAGCACCAGCGGTGCGCCCCAGAGAATATAGGTCTTGGCGGTGAAACGCGGTTTCAGCAGCACGAATTCGCCATAGCGTGACACGACATAGTCGATCACCTTGCGGTCGCTGTCGCCCTGCACCAACCGCTCGCGCACCAGCACCCGCAGGTCGCGTGCCAGATCGGCATTGCTGTCGTCGATCGACTGGTTCTGGCAGACCATGCAGCGCAGCTGGGCCGAGATTTCGCGGGCCCGATGCTCGAGTTTCGGATCGGACAGGACCTCGTCCGGATTGACGGCAAAGGCCGGCGCCGCCGCCGTGAAGGCCGCGACCACCAGCATCAGGGCCAGCGCGCCGCGTCTCAGGCGACCGGCCGTCTTTGCCTTTGCCTGCAAGGCCGTCATTCCGCCGCCTCCAGCGCGCCGGCCGGCGTCGCCCGCGCGCTGCGCTTCGGCGCGCCGATGCGCAGACGCCGGTCCGACAGCGAAACCGCGCCGCCGAGCGCCATGATCACCGCGCCGAACCAGATGCACAGGATCCACGATTTCCACCAGATGCGCACCACCATGCCGCCATCCTTCGACGGATCGCCGAGCGACACGTAAAGCTGGCTGAGACCGAAGGTGCGGATACCGGCTTCCGTCGTCGGCATGCGTCTCGCCGTATAGAGCCGCTTGGAGGAAATCACCTCGCCGCGCGACAGGCCATCCTCGCGGATGTCGAAATGCCCACGGTCCGCGGTGAAGTTCGGTCCGGTCGCGGATGTCAGCCCCTTGAAGGTCAGTGAATAGCCGCCGGCCTCCACCGTGTCGCCGGGCTTCATCTCGGTGACCATTTCCGTCGAGAAGGTCGATGCGGAGACAATGCCGATGACGCTGACGCCGAGCCCCAGATGGGCGAGCGCCGTGCCATAGGCCGAGCGCGGCAGGCCGGCAAAGCGGCGCCAGGCAACGGCAAAGGCAAGCTTTTGAAAGCCGGAGCGGATGAACAGATCCGACAAGGCGCCGAACACCAGGAAAAAGCCGGCCGCGAGTCCGAGCAGCGCCAGCACCGGCCCGCCGTTTTCGACATACCAGAGGATGGCGCCGGCGACGAAGGCGAGCGCTGCGGCCGCATAGAGCCGCTGCAGCGCGCCCAGGAGGTCGCCGCGCTTCCAGGCCAGCATCGGGCCGAACGGCACGAAGACCAGAAGCGGCACCATCAGCAGGCCGAAGGTGAGATTGAAGAAGGGCGGTCCGACGGAAATCTTGTCGCCCGTCAGCGTCTCGAGGATCAGCGGATAGAGCGTGCCGATCAGTACGGTGGCGGTCGCAACCGTCAGGATCAGGTTGTTCAGCACCAGCGCGCCTTCGCGCGAGATCGGCGCAAACAGACCGCCGCTTTTCAGCATCGGCGCGCGCAGCGCAAACAGCGTGAAGGCGCCGCCGATGAAGATCGTCAGGATGCCGAGGATGAATACCCCGCGCGACGGATCGGTGGCAAAGGCATGCACCGAGGTCAAGACGCCGGACCGCACCAGGAAGGTGCCCAGCAGCGACAGCGAAAAGGTGAGGATCGCCAGAAGCACGGTCCAGATCTTCAGCGCCTCGCGCTTTTCCATCACCAGCGCCGAATGCAGCAGCGCCGTGCCGGCCAGCCAGGGCATGAAGGAGGCGTTTTCGACCGGATCCCAGAACCACCAGCCGCCCCAGCCGAGTTCGTAATAGGCCCAATAGGAGCCCATGGCGATGCCGCAGGTCAGAAACATCCAGGCGGTCAGCGTCCAGGGCCGCACCCAGCGTGCCCAGGCCGCATCGATGCGCCCGTCCATCAGGGCGGCGATGGCGAAGGAAAAGCTCACGGAAAAGCCGACATAGCCGAGATAAAGCAGCGGCGGATGAATGGCGAGGCCGGCATCCTGCAACACCGGATTGAGATCCTGGCCCTCGGCCGGCGCCGGCCAGAGCCTGAGGAACGGATTGGAGGTAAACACGATGAACAGGATGAAGGCCGTGGCAATCCAGGCCTGCACCGCCAGCACATTGGCCTTCAACCGTTCCGGCAGATTGCCGCCAAAGACCGCGACCATAGCCGAAAACAGCGACAGGATCAGCAGCCAGAGCATCATCGATCCCTCGTGATTGCCCCAGACGGCGGAAAAGCGATAGACCGTCGGCATCAGCGAATGGGAGTTCTCCCACACGTTCTTCACCGAAAAGTCCGAGGCGAGATAGGCCCAGGTCAGCGTTCCGAAAGAGAACACGACAAGCCCGAACATCGCGATCGTGCCGGTGGTGGCGACCGCCATCATCGCGCCGTCGCCGCGCCTGGCGCCGATCACCGGCAGGATGGACACGATCAGGGCGGCGGCCAGCGCCAGCACCAGTGCGTAATGGCCAAGTTCGATGATCATTGCACCGCCTCCTTGGCCGAAGCCGCCTGGCCTTCCCACACACCGTCCTTCTTCAGCCGGTCCGCAACCTCTTTCGGCATGTAATTCTCGTCATGCTTGGCAAGCACCGTGTCGGCAACGAAGGTATGGCTGCCGTCGAACGAGCCTTCGGTGACCACCCCCTGCCCCTCGCGAAACAGGTCCGGCAGGATGCCGGTATAGGTGACCGGCACCGTCGCCTTGCCGTCGGTCACCGAAAAGGTCACCGTCTTGCCCTGCCCGCGCACCACCGTGCCATCGGCCACCAGGCCGCCGAGCCGGATGCGCGTGCCCGGCCCAACGCTCGTGGTCTGCAGGTCGCCCGGCATGTAGAAATAGGCGATTGTCTGGCCGAAGGCGAACATCACCAGCAGCACGGCGGCAATGATGAAGCTCATGCCACCGGCAATCACGGCGAGACGTTTCTGCTTGCGGCTCATTTCAGCGCATCCTCCACCGGCAGCTTCAAGGTCCGTGCCTCGGCCAGCAGGGTCTTGCCTTGCTCGCTGTCGGGCGGAAAGGCGGCTAGTCCGCGTTTCAGCGCATCGAGCGCCTTGGCCTGCTCGTCCAGCATGGCATAGGAACGGACGAGACGCGACCATCCCGCCGCATTGTTCGGGTCATCGCGCAGCTTGGCATCGAGACTGTCGACCATGCCGCGGATCATCTGTTCGCGGTCCTTGCCGCTCATCTGGTTGGCGGCGGCGACATCGGCAGCGCTCGGATTACCCGGTGCGCTCGCCACGCTGCCCTCGGTCGCCGCGCCGGCACCGCCCGCCGGTGCCGCGGCGACCGTGCCGCCATTGGCCTCGACATGCCGGTTGACCACCTCAAGCCAGGGGGCATCCTTCGGCGACGTCTCTACAATCGCCTCGAAGGCCGCGCGCGCCTCGTCCTTCTTGCCCGACTGTTCCAGCGCCAGCGCCAGATAATATTGCGCCTGCGGATCGTCGGGGGCGAGCTTCAGGGCCTTTTCGAATGCGCTGCGCGCCTCGTCGGTCACCACGCCTTCGGCCTGCGCGATCACCGCCTCGCCAAGCCCCTTCAGCCGCACGGCATTCTCGCCGAGCAGCCGGATGGCATTGCGATAGGCGAGGTCGGCGTCGCCGAACCGGCCCATGCGCATGTAGATCGGCGCCACGACATCCCAGCCGGAACCATCATCGGGGTTGGCCGCCAGATGCTTTTCAACCTTGGTGACGAGCAGCGCCAGATTGTTGCCGGGATTTTCAAGCCGGGCTGCGAGCGGCTGGTCGGGAATGCCGGGCGCGCCGGTGCCGAGATAGAGGCCGAGCGCGATCACCGGCAGGAGGACGATGACGAAGACCTGCGCCAGGCGATGCCGCCCGTCCACGCCGGCCGCGGCCTGCTCCTCCTCGTGGCTGACGGCGATCAGCCGACGGGCAATCTCGGCGCGCGCATAATCGGCGTCCTCGGGCGCGATCGTGCCGGTTTCCCGGTCCCGTTCGAGTTCCCCCAGCTGGTCGCGGTAGACGGCGGCCTCGCCGGCGGAGACGGTCGCGACAACCTCCCTGCTGCGCCAGAGCGGCAGAAGCAGGAAGAGCGCGACCACAAAGGTCAAAATCGCGGCGGCAATCCAGAATGTCATGAGGCCCAATTAATCCAACCCGTCCGGCTTTCCAATCACCAAACGGCCGATGACGAAGAGTTGAGGCGATTGGCCGCAAGCCGGTGCATCGAATGCGTTCGCCGAACACGCTTCCATGTCGCGCAAGCCGCACCCCGTCTGGCGCCCGTCGCATCCGGCCGGCAAACCGATTCGGGCTCGATCAGCCCGCGCCAGCGCCTCAGGTCAGGGGCGTCCAGGTGCCCTTGTCGTTGCGGCAGGCAGCCCCGCGCGCCTCGACGGTCTTGCCGTTGGCGGTCAGCTTGTGGCTGTACTGGCGGCAGTTCTGCGCCCCCACCTGATAGGGCGCATTGGCCACCACCTCGCCGCCGACGCCGTCGGCGCCCTGCCATGTCACCGGCTGTCCGCCGGGCGACGCTTCCAGCGCCCTGTATTCGGCTTCCAGCGCGCGCTCACGGTCACCGCTCGACAGCTGCACATTGGTGCGCTTGACGATCCCGCCCTGCAGCGAGGCGATATAGACCGAGGACGAGCTCTTGTGCGACAGGCCGCCAAGCAGCGACGTCGAGGTCGCTGCGGCCGGTTGCGGCCCGTTGGGGGCCTTCGTCGCGCAGCCCGCGGGCACGGCCGCGGCCGCCACAACGAGAAGCGCGCATTTGCTCAGTCCTGCCACATGTATCCCCATCGGTTAAGCCATCGATCCTGTCTGCTGCCCAGCAGAAATGGCATCATTAAGGCCGGTTCGGGTCACCCAAGCTTAACCCCGTTGCGTCTCGCGTGTCACCCCCGGCAGGAGCAGTCGCGCGCGAAGCCCGCCCATTCGCGACCGGTCTAACTCAAATGAGCCCTGATATTCCAGTGAAATCTCCTTGACGATCGAGAGACCGAGGCCACTGCCCGGCCGCGTCTCGTCCAGCCGCCTTCCGCGCTTCATCGCCTCTGCGGCCTGGTGCGGCTCCAGACCCGGACCGTCGTCCTCGACCGTCACCATCACCAGATGGCGCCGCGTCCCGTCGGCGGCGGGCTCCTGGCTGCCTTCGGCCACCGCCGACACAGACACCCGGCCTTCGGCATAGCGGGCGGCGTTTTCGAGCAGATTGCCGACCGTCTCCTCCAGATCCTGCGCCTCCAGCGCCAGCATCAGTCCGGGCGGATCGATATGCAGCGTGAACTCGGTCGCGGGATTGAGCTTGCGCATCACCCGCACCATCCGCTCCAGCACCGGCGCCACCTCGCAGCGTGCCAGCACCGAGCCCTGCTGGGCGGCAATCCGGGCCCGGTTCAGATAGCTCGTCACCTGCGCCTGCATCGCATCCGTCTGGCTGCGCACCAGCTGCCCTTGTTCGGGCGGAAGGGTGCGCGCCTCATTGATCAGCACGGCAATCGGTGTCTTCAGCGAATGGGCCAGATTGCCGACCTGCATGCGAGCCCGGTCGACGATCCGCCGGTTGCTGTCGATCAGCGCATTGACCTCGTTGACCAGCGGCAGGATCTCGCGCGGGAAATTGCCCTCCAGCTCGTTGGCCGCGCCGGCGCGGATCCGCTCCAGCGCCTGCTTGGCGTCCTTCAGGGGCCTCAGGCCCGAGAGAATGCCGAACGCATTGAGCGCCAGCCCGACAATGCCGAAGACCGCCAGCGCGATGTAAAGCCGGCGCTCGAATCGGGCGATCTCGCCTTCCAGTTCGTTCAGGTTGCCGGTCACGCGAAACCGCGCCGCCTGGTCGGAATTGTCGAGCACCACTTCCGTCTCGTCGACGCGCAGCCGGTTTCCGGCATAGTCGCGCAGCTCGTAGAATCGCTCGTAGTTTTCGTCGAAGGGGATCTCCGCGACGCTCGGCACCGGCAGCGAATTGACCCCGAGCGAGGTCGAGGTCAGCCTCACCGAGGCAAAGCTGCCGAGCGGTTCGACCAGCCAGTAGAAGCCGGTGGCGGGCTGGGAGAATTTCAGGTCCCCCAGTTCCGGAGAACCGTTCAGATTGCCGTCGTCGCCGATGGTGATCGAATTGATCACGTTGAACAGCTGGGCATGCAGCAGATGGTTGAACGACCGCTCGGCGCCCTGCCGGTAGAGCGCCGAAATGACAATCGCAATGGTGATCAGCGCCACCGCCGACCACAGTGTCGCCAACAGCAGGACCCGCTCGGTGAGCGACCTAATCCGCATGGGCGGCAGGTTGGGCGCCGGAATTGGCGGCGGGCGGCTGTATCCGGTAGCCGAGACCGCGCACCGTCTCGATCAGGTCGATGCCGAGCTTCTTGCGCAGACGCCCGACAAACACCTCGATCGTGTTGGAATCGCGGTCGAAATCCTGATCGTACATGTGCTCGACCAGTTCGGTGCGCGACACCACCTCGCCCATGTGATGCATCAGATAGGAGAGCAGCCGGAATTCGTGCGAGGTGAGCTTCAGCGTCGCTCCCGACACCGTCACCTTCGACGACTTGGTGTCGAGATGCACGGGGCCGCAGACGATTTCCGAGGAGGCATGACCGGCAGCCCTGCGGATCAGCGCGCGGATGCGGGCCAGCACCTCTTCCAGATGGAAGGGCTTGGCGACGTAATCGTCGGCGCCGGCATCGATGCCGGCCACCTTGTCGCTCCAGCGGTCGCGGGCGGTCAACAGCAGCACCGGCATGGTGCGCCCGGCCTTGCGCCACTGTTCCAGCACCGTGATGCCGTCCATCTCGGGCAGACCGATATCGAGAATCACCGCGTCATAGGGCTCGGTGTCGCCGAGAAAATGCCCCTCCTCGCCGTCGGATGCGGTATCCACCACATAGCCGGCTTCCTGCAGGGCCTCGGCCAGCTGGCGGTTGAGATTGATATCGTCTTCCACGACGAGAATGCGCATGCGTCCCCCTTGGGCGTCGTCTTCGTCTTGTCTGACCGCTGCGGCCGCGCAACGCCTTGCGGCGTTATGCTGACCGGCGGTCGGTGTTCACACTCGACCGGCAGCCGGCCTTACCTGGCGGGCACCCGCACCGTCACCTTGCGCGGACGCTGGTTGCCATTGCCCGGCACCAGCACGGTAACGACGCAGGAATTGCCGGACGGTTGCACCGACAACAGCTGCCCGCCCGTCTGGCCGACGGCGCGTCCCGCGGCCGAACGGCAGTCCACCCCGTCGCCTCCATTGGCGGCACCGCCGCGGCTGCGGTTATTGTCGTTGCGCTGCTGCACCAGGATCAGGGGAGCACCCTCGTCCGCCGAGGCGACAACCGGCAAGGAAGGCGCCGCGATCACACTGGCCAGAACAGCCGCAAGGAGGGTGAAAGCCATTTGCACACTCTTCGTTCCGGAGTTTCAATGGTCACTATGTAACCGACCGGGTCTGAATGGCAAATGAATAGGCCCGATATCCAGGGTGTTCGACGGCGCTCCCCCGCGCGCGACCGCGAAGGCGGCAGCTTTCGCCGGGGTTTCGAGCGATGGGGCACGCCATCGCCAGGGCGCGTCCGGGCGCCACGAACTCCGGCCGCACAGAGCCATCTCAGCGATCGGAACGAAAGCTCCGCAAGACCGTTATCCGCCACCGAGACATGGTGTCTCGCAACAGGAGAACGACAATGGGCAGCACTGCAGACAAGGTTTCCGGCAAGGCCAACGAAATCGCCGGCAAGGCGCGCCAGAGCGCCGGCAAGGCCCTCGGCAACGAGGAAATGCAGGTCAAGGGCATGGCTCAGGAAACCAAGGGCGACGCACAGCAGGCCAAGGGCGAAGCCAAGGACGCGGTCAAGAAGGTCGTCGACAAGGCTTGATCCGCTCCGTTTGCGTGGGCGGCAAGGTGCCGCCCCGGCAAACGATATCTACGAGGTCCGGCGCCTGCGCGGCATCGCGCAGGCCCAATCGGCCGCTTCGCATGGTGACCGACCTGCCGTTAATCGGCACCGGCCACATCACCGCGCCCGACCGTCACCTGGCCCTGCGCACGCCTCGCCGCCGCGCGCCAAGCAGGCCCAGAAAGCTTACCGTCAATGCGGCGACCGACAGGCCGCCGATCCCTGGCGGAAAGCCGTTGCCCAGCATCAGACCGTAGTTCGACCAGACCAGCAGGATCTGCAGCCCCGCGATCCCGAGCGCGGTCGCCACGGCAAGCGGGTTGTTGCGCGCACCCACGCCGCCCTGCCGCAGATAGGCAAACACGAAGGGCACGATCAGCAGGGACTGCAACACCAGGAAACAGATCTCCAGAACCGGCGACAGCTCCCCGATCGCCATCGGTGCCACCATCGCCAGAAGGTTGAGCAGCAGCACGGTCGCCATCTCACTGAGCACGATCGGCCAGATCAGGATCTCCAGCGGCGCCGTTGCCGACGGCGGCGTCCCAGCCGATACGGCCCGCTGCCAGACGGCCTGCCACAGGCCGGCGGCCAGCACCAGCAGCCCCACCGACAGCACAAGCAATCCGCCGCCCAGCGCCCAGATCGACGGCGATAGCGCTCCGCCGCGCGACATGTCGAACGCGGCGGCGAGAGCCGACGGCAATCCGGCCAGGACCGGCATGCACCACAACAGCCAGAAGCCGTTGCGCAGCCCGGTCAGGCGGATGCGATCCGAAAGAAAGAGAAAGATGGCGGTCGCGCCGACATAGCTGCCGACGGCAAGCGGCGGGAAGAGATCGAATTCGGCCGGCACCAGTCCGCCGGCGGCCAGGCTTGCGGCAATGCCGCGCCCTTGCAGCGCCGCCAGGGCGAGCACGAGCAGTTTGACGACGATCCTGCCGATCCGGCGCAGACGATCGTCCCGCCCCCAGTCCGGCCGATAGGGCACCAGCCGCGCAAGCTCGATCCAGCCGAACACGGCCAGCAGCGGCCCCGTGCCAAGGGCAAAGATCGAAATCCGGGCGATCGCACCGGGTGCCATATTGGCCAGCACCTTCGGATCGGCCCCCGGCAGCGGAATATGCGTGCCGACAGCATAGACGACCGCAACGGCTGCGAAGATCGCGATGGCGCGCGCTGAAGACATGAAACCGTTCCCCTGATCCGTGATCTGGCCTGATGGCAGGTGTCCCGGACGGTCGACAGAATTATCTCCGCCCACCGTCCGGCCCGACAAAAAGACAGAACACGGCCTAAATACGGCGGTGAGGGCGCAATCGCGGGTTCTACCCGGCCCTTTCACCGTCATATCCGCGAAGTGCCCTGCCGGGCACCGCGCGGGTTCGCGGTCGGGGCTCAGCCGTTGATCGCCGTGAAGGTGCTTTCATAGCGGCCCTCGCGCTCGGCATTGCGCTGGAACGCCACCCGTTCGACCAGGATCTCGTCCGGCACCCGGTCCTGCGACAGGATCTGCACCACTTCGGCAATGAAGGCATCGAGCGGCAGCGCCATCGGCGCCTTCGACTGGCCCGGCGTCAGTTCGGTGGCGACCAGCGGCGGTGCGATTTCATGGACTCGCACCGACGTGTCTTTCAACTGATGCCGCAGTCCCTGCGACCAGGAATGGATCGCGGCCTTGGTCGCCGAATAGACGGGGTTCTGCGCCCGCGGCACGAAGGCGAGGCCGGAGGAGACGGTCAGCAGCGCGGCCTCCGGACGGCTGCGCAGATGCGGCAGAAGGGCCGCGGCCAGATGGATCGGCGCCGTCAGATTCGTCGCAATGGTGCGATCGGCAACATCGGTGGACACCGTGTCGGCGGTATAGTCCTCGGCTTCCATGATGCCTGCATTGAGGATCACCGCATCGAGATCGGCATGCTCGGCCAGAAGCTGCGCCGGAAACGCTGCCAGTGCAGCGGCATCGGTCACGTCCAGCGGATAGCCGGCCATCTCGGGATTGCGGTCGAGGGCCGCCTGCAGGGATTGCGGATTGCGCCCGGTGATGATGATCCGGTTGCCCTTGGCCTGCAGTGCCTCGGCAAGCGCCAGGCCGATGCCGGAATTGCCGCCGGTGATCAGGATCTTGCGATTGGTAAACGCCATGGGAAGGATGCCTTTTGTCCGTTGAAGATGGCGCAGATATGCCCTTCATGGTATCTTCTGGAAAGTAGGCACCTGAAATATCTATAGTTACTCAAAAGAGAGTATATTGTTATGACTGCGAAATCTCCCTGCGATGCGTTCGAGGACCCGCCGCCCACGACGCCGGAACTCGACCGGCTGGTGACCGAGATCATCGGTCGGGTCGCCGACAAGTGGACCATGCTGCTGATCGAGATCCTCACCGAGAACGGCGATTGCCGCTTCGGCGAACTGTCGCGCCGCTGTGAGGGCATCAGCCAGAAGATGCTGACCCAGACCCTGCGGGCGATGGAACGGGACGGGCTGGTGACGCGGACGGTCTATCCGGTCGTGCCGCCAAAGGTCATCTACGCATTGACCGATCTCGGACTGGGCCTCAGCAAGGCGTTTTGCGGGGTCTGGATCTGGGCCGAGGGCAATCAGGCCCGCATCGAGGCGGCGCGCCGGAGCTACGACACCCGCGAGCCGTGAGGCCATCGGCGGAATGCGGATCGGTCTGCACGAGACCGACCCGCCAGACAGGTCGCGCCCGGCGCCCCCGCCCTGATCCTCAGCCGATCGACTTCGTCGCCGCCAGCCGGCCCCAGATGGCCAGCAGGCCACCGACCGCGCCGGCCAGCGTCACCGCGGTATCGGCCAGATCGCCCTGCAGGCCCTGGTCGAGATCGAGCCCGCCCAGTTGCAGCAGCGGCGCCGCCACTGCGATCAACCCGCCCCAGACGGTGCGCGAGGTATACCAGGTCTTCGTCGTGTCCATGCCATGTCTCCTTTTGCTCTTCGGGATGAAAGCGGGTGGCGGTCACGGGCGGATTTCGGCGCTGGCCGAAACCCCCTCCGGCACCTTGCGGCCGAGTTGGCGCACGCGGATCGCAAGGGTTGTCTGCCGACCGCCGAAATCGGCAATCTCGTCGCCCGCCGGATAGGTCCAGCCGGGTGCCGCCGTCTCGACGCTGCGTTTGACATTCTGGCCGGAGAGGATCTCCAGCCGGTAGCGTTCCTCCGGCTCGTCCAGCGCAATGTCGCGCGCCGCCCAGTCGTCGGCGTCGATCCGGCCGCGCCGTAGCCAGGAGAAGACAATCTCGCCCCCCGCCCCGCGCGCGCCGCGCAGATGCACCGGTGCCAGCGGCGTTGCCGCCCGAAGACCCGCCGTCACGGCAACCGGCGGCAGTCCGCCGCCTGCCCGCCCCACCGGGTCGGCGATCCAGTCGAGCGGCAGGCCGACCTCGTCCGGGGTCAGTCCGAGCGGCGTCACCGCAGTGTCGAGCAGGACGACACGGGCGCCCGGATCGGCGCCTTTTGCCATCTGATCCTCGCTGCCGGCCAGTCCGCGCAGCAGCGTCGCCAGCCGCCAAACGCCCGGCGCCGTCTCGACGGCGTCGGCAAAGCCGATCACCTCGAAGCCGCCGCCCGTGCTGGCAATCGCCATCCGGTTGGCACCGTTCAACACCGCCGCTTCGCTCGCCGACGAGAGCGCGCCGTAGCTCAGCAGCAGCAGAACCGCGTTCGCCCGGTCGAAGCGACCGACAGGTCCGGGCAACAGCGTCGCGGTCAGCCGGCCGATCACCGCCGGCCGCTCGATCACCACCCGGTCGGCATAGGTCTCGCCGTCCGGCGCCGAGGAGAGCGCGATGCGGCGGAAAGGGCGGGTGAGCGCCGCCACCCGGGCAAAGCCCGTTTCTGGACCCGGTTCGAAAGCCGGCAGGTCGAGATAGACGATCTCCGGCGCAAAGCCTTCGCTGGCCCGGCTGCCTGCTGCCGCATCCTCGGTCTGGCCGGCGCCTGCCGGTCTCGGCGCGGCAGCCATCCGGTTGAGCGTCAGCGCCCGTGCCAGCCCGTCCTCGATCCGGGTGACCAGATAGCGCCCGTCCAGCGGCGCGCCGAAGCGCAGCACATCGCCGGTTTCCACCCCGATCTCGCCCGGCCCGAGCGACAGTTCCAGCCGGTAGCGGGCCATGCGGTCATCGCGCAACATCGCCTCGACGGCGAGCAGGGCCGTCTCCTCCGGCAGCACGGCCGGCAGGTCGGTCGCGATCACCCGGTCGGTCGCAGCGGCGATCCGGCGCGAGCGCACGCTTGCCTCCTTGTAGTCGCCGGCCTCGTCGAAAAAGGTCAAAAGCGCCGCGCCCGCATGGTCGGCGTCGTGTCCGCGCGTCTCGGTAAACAGCGGCTCGCCGTCGAGATCGGCCAGCACCTCCAGCGTCGTCGCCGGCAGGCTCACCTTGTGGCGCGCACGCAGGACAAGCGTTTGGCCGCGCGGAAAGATATCGAGCGAAAACGCCGCCGCCAGCGGCTCCAGCATCGCCCGTGCCGACGTCACCTGCGCCTGGGCATAGCCGGTCAGGTCGCCCGACACGCCGGACACATCGACATCGGCAATCCCGTGATCGGCAAGGATCGCCGCGATGACCGCGGACAGCGTGCCGGCCCCCAGCCGCGCGTTCAGCCAGTGGCCGGTGCGCCAGTTGTTGCCGTCGGCAAACAGCTCCCGGTCGAAGGGAAAGGCCGGATAGGGACGCGCATCGTAGGCCCAGACGAACAGCCGGTCGGCATCGACCATGCCGGCCGGCCGCTCCGGCGCCTGCCAATAGCGATGATGCGCTTCCAGAAACCGCCTCTGCATGGCGTCGTCACGCGCCCCGCTGGAAAAATGGGGCAGCGCGCTTTCGGCCGATTTCGGATCGGGAAACACATTCGGCTGGTTGGCCCCCTTGTCGACGGCCGGGCAGCCAAGCTCGGTGAACCAGACCGGCTTCATCCCCGCCTGCCAGCCGGTCGGCTGGCCAAGCTCCACGCCGCCCCGCCGCTCGTAATGGCGGTTGCCCCACCAGGCCTCGATATCCTTGGGGCGGTAGACCCAGGGCTTGCCCGCGGCACCGTCGGTGATCGGGGTGCGTATGCGCAGTCGCCGGTCCGCGTCACCGGCATAATACCAGTCGAACCCCTCGCCGCCGGCGATCTGGCGCATCAGCCCGTCCGGATCACCGGCACTGTCGAACCCGTCCGGGCTCGCCGCAGCCAGATCCGCCTCGCGCCAGTCGGCCAGCGGCATGTAATTGTCGATCCCGACGGCCGTGATGGCGGCATTCGCCCAGAGCGGATCGAGATGGAAATAGACGTCACCGGCGCCATCCTCCGGCTGGTGGCCGAAATACTCGCTCCAGTCCGCCCCATAGGTGATCGCGCAGGCGTCGCCCAGAAGGCTGCGCACCGCTTCTGCCAGCGCCACCAGCTGCTCGACGAAGGGAAAGCCGTCGAGCCCGTCGCGCAACGTCGTCAGCCCGCGCAGCTCCGAGCCGATCAGGAAGCCGTCGACCCCGCCGGCCGCTTCTGCCAGCAGCGCATAATGCAGGATCATCCGGCGATAGCTTTCCTCCTGGCCGTGATAGGCCACGCGCCCGCCCGAGACCGTGAAGTCCGCAGCCGTCGCCGCGCCGCAAAAGGCGGCGATCTCGGTTCTTGCCGCATCAGTTCCGTCGGTTGCCCCGCCGCGTCCGGGCGCCACCGCCCCGGTGATCCGCCCGCGCCAGGGATAGGCCGCCTGCTCTGCCCCGCCATAGGGGTCGGCGAGCCCGTTGCCTTCAGGCACATCCATCATCAGGAAGGGATAGAGCGTCACCTCCAGCCCGCGGGCCTTCAGGTCGCGGATCGCCTCGACCACGCTCTGGTCATCGGGCGTCCCGCCAAAGGCCGGGCCGCCGGCATGGTGGCTGACCGGATGGGCATCGCCCCTGCCCAGCCCGCTCACCTGCCAGGCCCGGCTTTCATTGCGGCTGGAAACCTCCACGCCCGGCACGATCCGGCATTCGCCGGCCCGCAGGTCCGTGCCGAACCATGTGACCACCAGCGCCACGCGCTTCAGGTTCGGGCAGAGCGCCTGCAATTCGTCGAGAGAGGCCGTCCAGTCGGTGTTGGCCACAAGCGTGTTGCGGTTGATGATCCGCGCCGCGCCGTCGCCGGTCTTCTCTGTCACGCGCGTCGTCGCATAGCCGTGCTCGGTGGCACCCGGAATGATCGTGATCGCGCGCAACTGCCCCTCCAGCGCGCCGACCGGCCGGACCACCTCGAATTGCAGCACCGGAATGCGATTGCCGAAATCGTCGAGCGGCAGCCGCTCGAACACCACATAGGCAAGCCCTCGATAGGCGGGCGCCATGCCCTCGCCCTGCTTCGCCTCGATCAGCGGATCGGGCAATTGCTGCTCGTCGCCCCGATAGACGCGCATCTCGACATCCCCGAGATCCAGTTCGCGCCCGTCGGCATAGACGCGCCGCACCAGCGCGATCGGCCCTTCGCAAAGCCCGACGGCGATATTGGCGAAATAGCGGTAGGTCTTCACCCGGGTGCCCGACGCCTTGCCGCCCTGCCGTTCGACATTCACCGCCTCCTCGAACCGGGTCGCCCAGATCAGCGTGCCTCCGATCCGCATGGTGCCGTAGACCCTTGCGATCGCCGTGCCCTCGGAGGCGCCGGGAATGCGCGCGGTGGCCAGCCGGCTGCCGGAGCGTGTCGAGCCGCCGCCGATCAGCGCCCTGTCGACGAGATTGCCGGCCAGCGCCCCGGCGGCGCGCCCGAAGATCGCGCCCAGGGGTCCGAAGACCCCGCCAAGCGCCGCCCCCGCTGCCTGAAACAGAATGGTTGCCATGTGCCGTCCTCGCTGCCCCCGAAATCGCCCGACCGCGCCCGTCCGATGGCCGCAGCCACGGCCCCCCGCGCGATAGCCCCCACCAAAGCCCTCACCAACGGCAGGGCAGTCGCATATTGGAAGCGCCCCTCCCCACAAGGGGGAGGGCTTAATCCAGTCACACCGTCGGCGAATAGAAAACGAGCGGCTCCCGCGGATATTCTCCCCCCTTGTGGGGGAGTTGGCCGGCAGGCCGGAGAGGGCCTTTTCTCATGCGATTGCCTGGCGCGCAGAGTGAGAGAGAGAGAGACGCCGGCACCGGACCTTTGCCCGGCCACGTTCACCGCCGCGCGCAATCCGTATCTCCGCGCGAGCCCCCGTCGGCCAGCCCCTTTCACCCCGCCGGAAACCGGAACACGCCGGCCACCCGCCGCCGCCATCCCGGCACCAGCGCCGAGCGCACCACGCCGGCCTGTTCATACGCATGGATGAAATGCGAGGGGCCTTCCAGAACCCCGCAATGCCTGGCCGGCAATCCTGCGCGAAAGCGGAAGATCAGCACGTCGCCCGCCTCGGCCTTGCCCAGCCCGTCGACCGTCACCAGATGCCGCGACGCGGCGTCGAGCAGCCGCTCGCCGCCGCCATTCTCCCGGCTGCCACCACGCTCGGCCCAGTCGGCGGCATAAGGCCCCGGCGTCTCCGGCTCGTCGCCGTAGAGCTCGCGCCACAGCCCGCGGATCAGTCCGAGACAATCGCAGCCCACGCTCTTTGCCGTCCCCTGGTGGCGATAGGGCGTGCCGATCCAGTCGCGCGCCAGGTCAACGACGCGGGCGCCGGCCAGCGGTTCAGTCATAGAGCGGACTGCCGTCATGCACGGTCTCTCCATCGACATAGGAATAGGCAAAGTCGCTGCCGGGCATATGCGGAAAGCCGCGGAAATTCAGCCCGTTGCCGAAACGGCGCCGGCAGGTCGAAAACGTCTTGTCGCAGCCGGCCGTAATAGAAAAGCCGTCGCCCACCCCGGGCGCCGCATCGAGCGGCAGGAAAAACCGGATCAGCAGGTCCGCCTCTTCCGTCTCGGTCGTCTCCAGGTCTGCGGCAAGGCCGGCAAGCGGCCCGCCTGAAAACTGCAAAACCCCGCGATCGAAAAACCCGGCGGCGAAGCTGGAAAGCCCGGCGGCCCGGATCACCTCGGTCCCGGTCTGGGTCACCACGCCGTTGCCGCGCCAGGCAGCCAGATCCACCCGGCAGCGGGCGTCGCCCAGCATGGCGTCGCAGCGCCGGTTGAAGATCCGGCCTTTCTCCTGGCCCAGCCTGTGCATCAGGCTGCGCAGTTCGGCGGTAAAGGCGCCGCCCGCCCGGCTCACCTCGCCGATCTCCTCGACACGCAGCAGCACATGGCTGTCCGGCGTCTGCCAGTCGACCAGCAGCACCTCGACCCGGGCACCGTCATAGCGGCCGGCCCGCAGGTCCTCCTCGGTGATCGCCGCATCGGAAAACCCGCCCGTCACCGTCGAGCCCGTTGCGGCAAAGCCGCTTTCGGCCGTCGTCTCCGAGGCCCGGAAGCCGCTCGCGGCCCGAAACATCGTGCCCCCGACGACAAGATCCCGGTCATGTTCGGTAAAGCCGAGCACCACGCCGTCGCGCCGCGTCACCCGCCAGCACTGGCAAAGCGTGGTCGCCCCGGTGGCGATCCGGGCGGCAAGCCCGTCGGGCAGCGTCTTCATGGCAGCACCTCGATCAGCGGAATGGCCGGAATGCGCCCGGCGGCAAAGGCCGACAGGTTGATCTCGATCCGGTCGGTGTCGAAGCGCACCGGCACGTCGAAGGCAAAGCCCGCCGTCACCGCCGCCCCGGCCGCCGGCACATGGCCGCCGGCAAAGGTGACGATCCCGGTGGCGCTATCCACGGCAAAGGCACCCGCCGCCTGCTCGACACCCGCCACCGCCACTCGAACGGTGCCCGCCACCGGCTTTGCGATCGCCCGCACCGTGCTGGCGCCCGCATCGCCATAGATCTTCACCAGCGGAAACACCGCCGTCTCGCCGTCGCCTGCGCCGATCACCTGGTCGCCGGGCCCGACCGGCCTCCCCGGCGGCGCCGAGGATCCGTCGATCGGATCGCGGAACCGGAACCCGTTCAGCTGTCCGCTGCGCGCCTCGAAAAACGCGAGCACGGCATAGAGATCGGCGACCGAGCGCAGGCCCGATCCCGCATCATAGACCCGCCGCGACCCGGCCCAGCGCCGGTTGCGCGCCTCGCGCCCGTTCGACAGGTTGACGATATCCGTCCGCCGGACCGGACCGCCGCTGGCGCTCAGCGACACCCGCAGCGGAAACTGCACCTCATGAAATCCGGTCATTCAATGGCTCCATGGTTCACCCGCCAGGCGCGCATGCCCGCAGCCGGAACAGGTCCGGTAAACACGCGTGTCCGCACGTGTTCTGGCTTTTTGTTATTACGCATCTCCGGACGGAAAACCGCGACCGCACTTTTCGTGGAAATGCTCCGGTTCGGCCTCCCCTCGGGCAGCGCTATCGCAGAGAAGACATTCGCCCTCTCAAATCCGCCCGCCCGCCCCCTCCCCCGAAGCACGGACACTCCCTGCGCAACCAACCTGACGCGCCCTCGGCGGTCAGGCGCGCGCAGTTGCGCGGCCTGCTCTGCCCTTGTCGCGGAGAGGGGCCGGCAATCTGCAAGGGCCGCATTTCAACATCGGCCCCGGCGTCGAGCCGGTCCGGGACGGCTCGGGAAAGCACGATCTCGCGAAGCCCGCGACGGGCAGACGTCACCCCGAACACGCATCGCCGTCGGCGATCAGGTTCCCCGCCGCCCCCGCGCGACACTGCGCGCCAGCATGGCGGTGATCTGTCCCTCGCTCTTGCGAAAACTCTCCGCGTCGGTGGCCGTCACGTTGAACACGATCTGGGCCGGCGCCTGCCCGCCATTGAGGCTGACGCCGAGCGATCCGTCGGCGCCGCGCTGCAGCGGCAGGATCGCCTCCGAGCCCGCCTCGCCCATCAGCCCGGTGCCGCCGCCCATCGCAAACAGGGTCGGGCGGGTCACCACCCCGCCATCGGCAAATGGCGTTACCCGGCCGGGCACGCCCCCTTGCGCGAAGGCGAAAAGGTTGCCGAGCCCGGCCGTCAGGCTCGCCCCGGCGGAAGAGACCAGCCCCTCCAGCGGCTTCAGCCCCGCCTTCAGCCCGATATCGGCAAGCCGGGTCCCGAGCCCCTTCAGAACGTCGTCGAAATCCTTGCCGCCGACCACGGCCCCCGACAGCGCGCCGGTCATCGCCCGGCCGAAGCTTGTCGCCCGCGTTTCCAGATCGGCGAGGGCCGCCAGCGCCCGGCTGGCATCCAGATCGACGCCGAGCGTCACATCGTCATCCTCGTCCATCGCTTTTCTCCATCCGCCTGTGCCTTGCGCGACATCGCGACGCGCAACTTCCATCACCCCACTGCGGCGCCGCCGGCCATGCGGTGAGCGCGCCGTCAGCCGTCCGGATAGCGCGCCATCAGCGCCGCCAGCCGGGTTCTGCCGAAGCGCTCGCCCCGCCCCGCAAGTCCGCCGGTCAGCGCCACGAATTCGGGCAGCGTCAGGGTCCAGAATTTCTTCGGCTCAAGCCGCAGCAGAGAAAGCCCGGCATGCAGCATCGCGTCCCAGGGGATCGTCTCCCGCTCCGACGCCCCCGCTGCAGGCCCGCGGCTCACCGCTGCGGCGCGCAAGGGCCCGGCGCAACGGCGCCTCCCCCTGTCCCGCCGACCGCCCCGCCGGTCACCTCGGCTGCGCCAGCCTCGCTTTCCACGAGACCGGGACCGCCGCCCCTTCGTCTCACGCCGCTGGCCGGGAAACCGCCCGGTTGATCCGCGCCCCGCTCGCCGTCGGCGCCGGGCCCTTCGCCCGCCGCGCCAAATGTCACGCGCAACAGGTCGCCGACCAGCCGCGCCGCGCCTTCGACCCCGCCCTCGAGGCTCAGCATCGCCACGTCCTCGTCGGCGATGGCGTTGCCGGCGCCGCGCAGTCCGGCGCCCAGAATGGCGATCAGGTCGCCGGCCCGCAGCCGCCCGGCCGACAGCCGCGCTGCCAGCATGCCCAGGCTGTCTGCCCCCAGCGCCGTCTCCAGTTCGGCCAGCGCCCCGAGCGTCAGGCAGAGGATCCGGCGCTCGCCGTCGATCATCCCCTCGACCTCGCCGCGCCTGCGGTTGGCCCGGCAGGCAAGCCGCCTTTCCTGCGCCGCCGCGCCCATCACAGCGCCCCGAAGGCGAGGCTGCCGGCCGATTCCAGCGCAATCTCGAAGGTGAGCTCCCCGTCGTGATTGCCGGAATAGTCGAGCGCCGAGATCTGGAAAGGCCCGGTCACCGTGCCGAAATCGGGGATCACCACCTGCATCGGCACCAGGCTTGCGGCAAAAAAGGCATTGCGGATCAGCGCGTCGGAGCCGGCATCCTTGAACAGGCCGGACCCGGAAATCGCCGCCCGCTGCACCCCGGCGCCGCCGAGCAGCTCGCGCCAGCGCCCGGCGCTCTCGCCGTCGGTCACATCGACCGTCTGCGCATTGAAGGCGAGCCGCCTGGCCCGCAGCCCCGCCACCGTCTGATAGGCCTCACCGTCATGCACCTTGACCAGCAGGTCCTTGCCCTTCTGCACGCTCATCGCGGTCTCCTTCGATGTGTGGATTTGTCTGTTGTTTCGGCGTGTCTGGCGCGGCGGGGGTCCTGCGCCTTGGCGCGATCATCCTTGGGCCACGCAAGCGCGCGGGCCTGAAGCCCCGTTACGTGCGGCAATTGCCACGCCACGCCTCCTCCTCACCCGCGAGCCGCGCTTGCGCGAGAGAGGGTACCGCCCGAGCAAACCGCATCCCTGCGCCCTCGTCGTCCTCGGGTTACCCCGAGGATCCGAGCCTCGAACGCCAACGACGGGAACGCACAACCGCAAGGATAGAAGCGGCCGCCAAACGTCCCCTCATCTCCCAGCCGGGGTATGCGCTGCGCGGGAACACTTCGGGCCCCCTGGTCCGTCGCGCCTTATTCTTTCCGCTCGCAATCGCCCATGGCTAGCGACTTAGTCTTGTCCGCCCCCTCTGGCCTGCCGGCCATCTCGACCACATGGGGGCGAAAACGCGCGGGACCCGACGGCCTCATCTGCCGGGCGTGCCGCAGGTCAAGCCCTCCCCCTTGTGGAGGGTTGGGAGGGGATCTTTCAGCAGGGAATACGGGCTTGCGACCGGAAAAACAGGCGTTGCGCGCAGGGCATGCCTTCCGTCGCCCGTTTGGCTGGAATTGGCCCCAAAAGCACGCCGAACCGGCAACCGCCTCGGATGCCGCTCGCTCACACCACCCTGTCGTCGCACAGCCGGCAATGCTGGTCCGTCTCGATCTCCACCTGCAGCGTCACATGCCCGATCCGGTGCCGGGTGCGCAGATCCTCTGCCACCCCGTGCAGAAACGCGTCGCCCGGATGCCCCGCCGGCATGAACAGGTGGCAGGTGAGCGCATTTTCGGTCGTCGACAGCGCCCAGATATGCAGGTCGTGCAGCCGCTCCACCCCCGGCAGCGCCTCCAGATCAGTGCGCACCTTGCTCTGGTCGATGCCGCGCGGCACCGCGTCCATGGCAAGGCTCAGGCTGTCGCGCAGCAGTCCCCAGGTGCTGACGAGGATCACCACGGCGATCGCCAGGCTGATCGCCGGGTCGAGCCACAGCCAGCCGGTCGCGCCGATCAGCAGGGCGGCGATGATCACGCCGACCGTCACCCCGGCATCGGCCGCCATATGCAGAAAGGCGCCGCGAATATTCAGGTCGTCCTTGGCGCCGCGCATGAACAGCATCGCCGTGCCGGCATTGACCACCACGCCGATTGCCGCCACCCAGATGATCATGCCGCTGTCCACCGGCTGCGGCGCGTAGAGCCGGTGCACCGCCTCGATCAGGATCGCGCCCACCGCCACCAGCAGGATGACGGCATTGGCAAGCGAGGCGAGGATCGGCGCCCGCTTGAAACCATAGGTGCGGGTCAGCGACGGCGGCCGGGCGGCAAGCGTCGCCGCCACCCAGGCAATCACCAGACCCAGCACGTCGGAAAGATTGTGCCCGGCATCCGCCAGCAGCGCCAGCGAGCCCGACATCAGGCCGAACACGGCCTCCAGCGCGACATAGACGATGTTGAGCGTGATACCGATCGCGAACGCCTTGCCGAAGGTCGCCGGCGCATGCGAATGCCCGCCCGGACCATGGTCATGTCCATGATGACCGTGCCCATGCTTGTGGTCGTGTTTGTGATCGTGCCCGTTACCATGGGCGTGATCGCTGTCGGTATGGGCGGGGCGGGTCTCGTGTGCGTGTGGCAAGGGCTTCGGCTTTCCGTAGGTCTCGTGCGTGCGGGTCTTTCGCTCACCCGGACAGATAACTGCCGGAGGGCGGCCAGGTTCGATCATGGCGGACACTAATTCCTCTAGCCACTAGAGCTTCAAGTCCGTTTTTTTCTCACCCGATCGATATCCCGGCGAATCCTGCCCCGGCAGACCGAAAATCCGCCCGGCTTTGCCAATGGCCGCGATCCTGCTGACAGATCCTGGCCAGCCGCCACCGCTTTGCCCACAACTCTCCCTTGCAGCAGGCCGGCGTCACGGCTAGAAGATAGCGTCTGCCCTCTCCCGCCGGATCTCCCATCCATGTCGCCCGCCGATATAGCCCGCTCATGTCACCAGACCGCCTCCGCCTGATTGCCGTGCTCGCCGTCAGCCAGATCGTCGGCTGGGGCACCACTTTCGACATGCCGGGCGTGCTCGGCCGAACCATTGCCGGCGATCTCGATCTGGCCAACGAGGTGGCCTTTGCCGGCCTGACGGTGATGATGGTGACGGGCGGACTGCTCGGGCCCCTGACCGGCCGGCTGCTGTCGCGCCATGGCGCGGCCCGGGTGCTGGCCTCGGGTTCGGTTTCCTTTGCCCTCGGGCTGGCCCTGCTGGCGCTGGCGGCCGGGCCGATCCTGTATTTCGCCGCCTGGGGCCTGCTCGGCATCGGCGCCGCCTTCGGCCTTTCGGTCCCCTGCTATGCCGCCGTCGTCGAGCGCGAGGGACAGGATGCCAAGCGCACCATCGCCCTGCTGATGATCTTCACCGGCCTCTCGGCGGCAATCTTCTGGCCTATCTGGTCGGCGCTCGACGGCATTATCGGCTGGCGCAATGCAGCCCTTCTCGCCGCCGCCCTGCAATTCTTCGTGCTGGCCCCGCTGCATCTCTTCGCGCTGCCGAAGGTCGTTGCCCATGACGACACCAAACGGGCCGCCGCCGCCATCGAGCCCCTCGCCTTGACGCCGGCCATGGCGATGACCGCCATCGTGCTGATCGGCCTCGTCTCGGCCGCCTTCAACCTGGTCGGCGTCGGCATCGGCACCCAGCTGATCCCCTTCCTGCAATCGGCCGGCGCCACGCCGGCGCTGGCGCTGCAGCTCGGGTCGCTGCGCTCGGTGTTCGGCATTTCCGCCCGCGCCGTCGATCTCGTCACCGGCAAGCGCGGTTCGGCGCTGCTTTCCGGCACGATTGCCGCGGGGCTGATCCTGGTGTCCCTGCCCTTGCTGTGGTTTTCCGGCGGCAATCCTGTCTTGCTGCTCGCCTTCGTCGCCTGCTACGGCTTCGGCTCGGGCATTGCCGCGGTCACCCGGGCGCTTCTGCCGCTCTCCTTCGTCTCGCCCGCCCGCTATGCAAGGGTCTCGGCCAATCTGTCGCTGACCAGCAATCTTGCCATGGCGACCGCCCCGGTCATCACCACCGCCGTCCTCGACCGTGCCGGCACCCATGGATTGATCACCTATTGCGGCCTGCTGGCCGCGTTCACGCTTGCCGGCCTTGTCTGGCTCGGACTGATCGCCCGGCGCGGACGCCTGGCCCCTTCGCCCGCCCTGCAGAGGGGGGGCTTCTGATCGTCGGCGTGATCCCGCAGCCGGTCCCCGGTCGCGGCAAGGGCCATCAGCGGCTTGCCTTTTCCCAGCCGGCGGTGCGGGCCTCGCTTTCCGAACAGAACCACCGCTCGCCATATTCGGTGCGAATGATCGTCCGGTCGTAATCCTCTTGGCCGGGTGTGTGATAGATGTGCCGGCCCGACTGAACGGCAATATTGCCCTTGATGTTGCAGCCGGGGTCGAGCATCGCCCGGGCCGTCGAGCCCGGATGATCGGTGTTGGTCAGGACCAGCGTGTAAGCCAGTGTTGCGAAGACGAGAAGTGTTTTCATGAGCACATCCTGACATAAACTCTTTGCAGCTCCGTTGAACCCGTCGCAACAATTGCACAGATCAGCATACGCCCTGATTTTCCGGGCAAACGCCGCCCTGTCCGCCCCCGTCCGTCAGTCCTCCACCACCACCCGGAATTGCGTCTCGGCCAGGAAATACGCGCTCTTGGCCGCGCGCCGGCTCGACGTTCTCCGGTGGTCGAGCGACACCGGCCCCCGCGCCCCGAGCGACAGATCCGCCTGACTGAGCGCCGCGCGCAGGGCCGCTGCGATCGCCTCGGCCGCGCGCCGCCCGCTTGCCCAGGCCTCATAGGTCAGCAGGATCTCGCTCACCCCGCCACCATCGGCGCCGATCTGTCGCGTCTCCACCGCGCCGGTCACCAGGCAGGGCAAGATCCGCGCCTCCGGTCGCCGGTCGAAGATCGACGCCCCGACCAGGCCTTGCAGATCGGCATCCGCTGTCAGCCGCGCATGAATGGCCGTCAGCACCGCATTGACCGGATCGCTCATCGCCTTGCCTTTCCGGGACTGCCGTTTGCGGCCTCGTCCCCTTTCGCCACCTCTGCCGCCCCCTCTGGCGCGCCCTCTGGTGGTTGCCCCCCGCGCGCAGCGGCCGGCCCCGCTTCGGCGCCGACCACCGAAGGTCCCTTGGGTCTCGCGACCGCCGCCAGCCGCCCCAGCACCAGCGCGCGCAGCGCCTGCGCCAGATCGCCCGATGTCGTCGAGATCGACCGTTTCACGCGCCCGCCTCCTCGACGGAGGCCAGCAGCAAGCGGCCGGTTTCGTCGGGGTCGCGCAGGCTCCGGATGACGAACAGCCGCAGGCCCTTTCGAAACCGCATGCCGCTTGCGATGCCCGCGCGGTGGCGCAGCCAGACGCGGTGCGTCACCGTCACCGTCTCGGCCCCCGCCACCTCCTCGACACGGGCCGCCAGCGGCTCGATCCGGCACCAGAGCGATGCCACCGCCTCGAACGTGACCACGGCCCCGCCCTGCCCGTCCGGCATTTCCACCGGCTGCTCCAGCCAGAGCCGCGCCGTCAGCGCCCCCGGGTCGAGCGACACGCCGGCCATCAGAGCGCCCTCCGGCCATAGGGCGCGATCAGCCGTTCATAGCCGTCCGGAATGGCCGCCGGCTGGTCGCCCGGCGGCACCACGCCGCGATAGGCAAACATCAGCGCCACATGCATCAGGATGGCCCGCTTCAATTCGTCCGGAACCTCGGCCCCGGTCTCGCCGAAACCGGCGGTAAAATCGATCTCGATGCCGTTCAGCGCCCGTCCGGGCGCCGGCCGCTCGGACAGCCAGAGCCGCGCCGGCCGGCTTGCGCCGTCCAGATAATGTCCGGAAAGCGCGGCAGGGCTTGCCGCCCCGGCCGCGTCATAGACCGTCACCGCGTCCACCCGCATCACCGGCCCATGGTCGATCCGCACGATCCCGCTTATCGGCCAGCAGTCCAGGTAAAGCCTGTAGCGCTGGGTGATCAGGGCAATCCCCGCCATGCGTTCCAGATGCCGCGTAGCAATCGAGATCAGCGCGCCCACCAGCGCGTCCTCCTCGACCCCGTCGATGCGCATATGCGCCTTGGCCTCGGCCAGCGTCACCGGCTCGACACCCGGCCCCTCGATCAGAGCATAGGTCATGCATGTCTCCAGATTGTCAGGATAGAGAATTGGAAAACTGAAATGCGCGACCACGGCCAGCAGCGCGCGCCAGACGGTATCCGCAGGACGGTTCGAGACCCGTGGCCCGGCCCAAATCAGGCCGACGCGGACAGAAGGCTGTTGCAGCGTGCAAGAGAACGCGGCGCACTCAGCCAGAGCAGCAGATGCCGGCAGTCCACAGATCCGTCACGCTCGCCGATACCCCCTCTGCCCTGCCGGGGTCGGCCGAGCTCTTTTCGAATGGGCAGTGGCTACTCGCCGAGAGCGGAGCATCAGCCTTTTTGATTGGACCCGATCCTCGCGCTGCACCATTCCAACACCGAATGGGAGCAAGGATATCGGCGAAGTTGCGTCTGGATCGATACCGGGGCGCAAGTTGCCGAAGCTTCAGCTCACGATAGCTTAATTGAGATTTCCTCCGTAATGACCGCAACGGCCCGGGAGCCGTCATGCGGCATCTTCGAGTGGAATGGTCCTGCCCCTGGAATGCGGCGTCGCGAAAGCCGGATCGAGCGGCCGCCCCCAGCCGATCTCCCCCCCTTGATGGGGAGATGCCCGGCAGGGCAGAGGGGGGTAAGCGACACCCGCGCCCGGTCGGTCTGCCGCAGTCCCCCTCTCCCCGCGCGAAGCTGCGCCGTTGCACTCGAATGCCAATGACCGCAACGGCCCGGGAGCCGTCATGCGGCATCTTCGAATTGAATGGTCCTGCCCCTGGAACGCAGCATCGCGAAAGCCGAATCGAGCGGCCGCCCCCAGCCGATCTCCCCCCTTGAGGGGGAGATGCCCGGCAGGGCAGAGGGGGGTAAGCGACACCCGCGGCCGTCGGTCTGCCGCAGTCCCCCTCTCCCCGCGCGAAGCTGCGCCGTTGCATTCGACTGCCGATGACCACTTTGGCCCGGAAGCCGTCATGCGGCATCTTCGAGTGGATTGGTCCTGCCCCTGGAATGCAGCGTCGCGAAAGCCGGATCGAGCGGCCGCCCCCAGCCGATCTCCCCCCTTGAGGGGGAGATGCCCGGCAGGGCAGAGGGGGGTAAGCGACGCCCGCGCCCCGTCGGTCTGCCGCAGTCCCCCTCTCCCCGCGCGCAGCTGCGCCGTTGCATTCGACTGCCAATGACCGCAACGGCCCGGGAGCCGTCATGCGGCATCTTCGAGTTGAATGGTCCTGCCCCTGGAACGCAGCATCGCGAAAGCCGAATCGAG
>NZ_JAGGJU010000006.1 GCF_017873095.1 Heterorhizobium halophytocola
GATATCTTGGGAGGGCTCCGGCCCTGCGCGGGGTGTTTGTTATTTTCTATATCGAACTGCTTGGTTCGATGAGCTGTATCTGGTCCTGTTCGACGCGGTTTGCAAGGGGTATTTTTGCAAATCGAACCGAATGGTTCGATGTTGTGTACCTGCCTCACGAGAAATGTCACGCAATACCAATGGCTTGACTGTTTCATTCATATAACTGTGAACGAAGAGATTGATTATTGTGAACAACGAAATCCGGTTCGAGCGCCGGTTCCGCGGTGTCCGGCAGCCGGCCAGGCCCGCAGCGGAGCGCAGGAAAGCTGGAGGGGGTGGGCACAGTGTGGGGTGGTTATGGCGGGACGGGTGAAACGATTGGTGACAGGCGTGGATCCATGCAGACCGCAAGGGCAGGGAGCGACCACTCCACGGACGCGAAGACCCCGAGGCTTTCGCTTCGGGGCCTTCGTGACGCACCCAGGGGCAGGGATGCCGGGTGCGTGGGGGGACCTGGTCTTGTTAGTGGTTGTTGGCCGTGCGGCTGACGAGGTCGAGGGTGCGGTCGCTGTTGACCTTGTAGACCTCGTGGACCTGCTTGCCGTTGGCGAAGTATTCGTTGAACACGGTCGAGCCGATCGGGGCTTCCGACAGCATGGCGCCGGAGGAGATCGGGCCGGCGAACGCGGCAGAGGTACCAAGGGCTGCGAGAACGGCGGCGGTGGCGAGAACGGTTTTCATGGTGTGTATCCTTCTTCCTTTGGGGTCCCGGCTGTCTTGTTAATGGGGCGGGGGCAGCCGTGGACGGGTATGCGTCTCGGGAGGATCTGTCTGTCGGCGGCACCCGGGCAGGCCCGGGCGGCCGTCAAACATGCAGATTTAGTGGTTGTTGGCCGTGCGGCTGACGAGGTCGAGGGTGCGGTCCGAATTGACCTTGTAGACCTCGTGGACCTGCTTGCCGTTGGCGAAGTATTCGTTGAACACGGTCGAGCCGATCGGGGCTTCCGACAGCATGGCGCCGGAGGAGATCGGGCCGGCGAACGCGGCAGAGGTACCAAGGGCTGCGAGAACGGCGGCGGTTGCGAGAACGGTTTTCATGATGTGTATCCTTCTTCCTTTGGGGTCCCGGCTGTCTTGTCGATGGGGCGGGGCAGCCATGGACGGGGTTATGCGTCTCATTGGGGCGTCGGCGGCGCCCGGGCCAGACCCGGGCAGCCGTCAGGCTTTAGTGTGTGTTGGACGTGCGGGTGACGAGGTCGAGGGTGCGGTCGCTGTTGACCTTGTAGACTTCGTGAACCTGCTTGCCGTTGGCGAAGTATTCGTTGAACACGGTCGAGCCGATCGGCGCTTCCGACAGCGTGGCGCCGGACTGGATCGGGCCGGCAAAGGCAGCGGAGGTGCCGAGAGCGGCGAGAACGGCGATGGATGCGAGAACGGTTTTCATGATCTTGTCTCCTGTTGGGTGATCGTTGCTGTGCCCTGGGGTAGACGATGGTCACCCCGGGAAAGTTTCAGCGGGATTAGTGATCGTTTGCGGTGCGGGTGACGAGGTCGAGGGTGCGGTCGCTGTTGACCTTGTAGACTTCGTGAACCTGCTTGCCGTTGGCGAAATACTCGTTGAACACGGTCGAGCCGATCGGGGCTTGCGACAGCGTCGCGCCGGACTGGATCGGGCCGGCAAAGGCAGCGGATGTGCCAAGGGCGGCGAGAACGGCGGCGGTTGCGAGAATGGTCTTCATGGTGGTATCCTTCCTGTGTCTCAAATTCCGATCCGGGTGGCGGGGCCTTGGTGGCTCATGGTCCGGATCCTGTTGCGTCTGAATGATCGAACTCAGCGGTTCGATGCACTCGATGTGTGGCGGGGAAATGCGCCAGACAAGGGATAGGTTTCATCCATCGAACCGATCGGTTCGACTTGAAGGTGGTGCCTCACGGATTTTCTGCAGCAAAATCAGCCGGATATTTCGTCGGATCATATAAATGTGATCTTCGAAATTAATTTCGCACGACAACGAATCCGGTCATTCCCAGCCTTCATTCGACCTGTCGACGGACGGTTTCATCTGCTGTTCCCCGCATTTTGACGCTTGACGGCGAAAGCGGAGCGGCCTATTGAATTGCGGAACCGTACGGTACGGTACTGAATGGAGTCCGACATTTGATCACCGACGCAACCAGACATGCAGAGTTCACGCCCCGGCAGAGTGCCGTGCTGGGCGAGGCCTTGCGGCTTCTGGTGGAAGGTGGCGACAAGGCGCTGACCACGGCCGGACTGGCGCGGGCCGCCAACTGCTCGAAGGAAAGCCTCTATAAATGGTTCGGCGATCGCGACGGCCTGCTGTCGGCGATGATCTCGTTCCAGGCAAGCAAGGTGCGGACCGTCGAGCGGCCGGGCGAACGCCTGACGGCCGCAACGCTGATCGAGCATCTCGAAATTTTCGCCCACGACCTGCTGGACGTGCTGGCGGGCGACGTCTCCGTCGCCCTCAACCGGCTGGCGATCGGCCAGCTCAGCCGCGACGGCTCCAAGATCGGCATCCTGCTGCTGGAACGCGGCCGTCGCCAGATCGACCGGCGCGCGCGCGGGCTGATCGATGCCGGACAGCGCGACGGGCTCTTGCGTTTTTCCGATGGCGAGGAAGCCTATCGCACACTCTACGGGCTGACCGTGCAGGACCTGCATGTGCGGCTGCTGCTGGGCGAAAAGTCCGCCACGGGCGATTTTGCCGCACGGGCGCACCGCGCCGTCGGCTATTTCATCACTCTCTACGGCACCGAAAAGGCGCTGAGCGCATCGCATTCCGTCGACCGGACGGGTGCGGGCGAGACTGATAAACTTCACAACGGACATCTATAGGGAAGGAAGACCATGCGCGTTTATTATGATCGTGATGCAGACCTCAATCTGATCAAATCCAAGAAGGTCGTCATCGTCGGCTATGGCAGCCAGGGCCGCGCCCACGCGCTGAACCTGAAGGACAGCGGCGCCCAGAACGTGGCGATCGCGCTGCGTGCCGGTTCGGCGACGGCGAAGAAGGCCGAGGCCGACGGCTTCAAGGTGATGACGGTTGCCGAGGCTGCCGCCTGGGCCGACCTGCTGATGATGGCAACGCCGGACGAGTTGCAGGCCGACATCTACCGCGACGAGATCGCCGGCAACATCAAGGATGGCGCAGCCATCGCCTTTGCCCACGGCCTCAACGTCCATTTCGGCCTGATCGAGCCGAAGGACACACTCGACGTCGTCATGATCGCGCCGAAGGGCCCGGGCCATACCGTGCGCGGCGAATACCAGAAGGGCGGCGGCGTGCCGTGCCTGGTGGCCGTGCATCACAATGCTTCCGGCAATGCGCTTGAGCTGGCACTCTCCTATGCCTGCGGCGTCGGCGGCGGTCGTTCGGGCATCATCGAGACCAATTTCCGCGAGGAATGCGAAACCGACCTGTTCGGCGAGCAGGTCGTTCTCTGCGGCGGCCTGGTCGAGCTGATCCGCGCCGGTTTCGAAACCCTGACCGAAGCCGGCTATGCGCCGGAAATGGCCTATTTCGAATGCCTGCACGAAGTGAAGCTGATCGTCGACCTGATCTATGAAGGCGGCATCGCCAACATGAACTACTCGATCTCCAACACGGCCGAGTGGGGCGAATATGTTTCCGGTCCGCGGATCATCACGGCGGAAACCAAGGCCGAGATGAAGCGCGTGCTGACCGACATCCAGACCGGCAAGTTCACCTCGGACTGGATGCAGGAATACCGTGCCGGCGGCGCCCGCTTCAAGGGCATCCGTCGCATGAACGACAGCCACCAGATCGAGGAAGTCGGCGAGAAGCTGCGCGGCATGATGCCCTGGATCGGCAAGAACAAGCTGGTCGATAAGACCAAGAACTGATCGCCCGGCGCGCGCAGGCGCGTTGCAGGGATGAGACGGCCAGAGGCCGGGGCAGACGCTCCGGCCTCTTTTTCATGCAAGGCCGGCGATGCGGGCCGATGGCTGCCGGATCATCCCGCAGGAATTGGGGATGATGCGACCGGCTTGCTTGAATGGCGGCGCCTGAGTTGAGATAGTTCTCGTCAAGGGCAAGCATTCTTTTAATGAGAAATACATCTCGTTTGTGGGGCGATATGGGCGAACATTCAAAGAGTTTCGAGCGGATCAACCAAAAGAAGCGGACACGGCGCGAACTGCTGCGTTCGGCCGAAGACCTGGTCGGCAAGGGCAGTCTGCCGTCGGTTGCGGACGTGGCCGACCATGCGGGCATCTCGCGGGCGACCGCCTACCGATATTTCTCGACGGCCGAAGACCTGCTGCGGACGCTCGTCGAGGAAAGGCCGCGGGCAGAGATCTCGATAGCGCCCGCCAGGCCTGGGGAAGACCCCGCGGACCGGGTGAGCGATCTGGTGACGAAGGTGATGACCATGCTGGAGGCGGACGAGGTGGTGTTCCGGGCTCTGCTGGCTGCCAGTATCGGCCAGCCGGATGGCGCGACGAAGGGCGACCGCCGGGCCGAATGGCTGGCGCAGGCCCTGGCGCCGGTCGAAGACGCGCTGGGCAAGCGGGACTTTCGCCGACTTGTGATGGCGCTCGGCCTGACCTGCGGGATCGAGACGCTGGTGACGCTGAAGGACGCTTGCGGGCTGAAGCAGCGGGAAGCGCGCGATGTCGTGCTGTGGACGGTGCGCACGCTGGTGGCGGGTGCCCTCGGGCAGGGCGCGCAGCCGGCCGATCCCGTCGTCAAGCCGGGCTCGCCGCAGCTGCGCTTCGACCTCGGCTGATCCGGTGAATTTGTTGCGTTGCATTATAGGTCAGTGTTGTTGACTTATTTCGGTCCTCATGGTGAACTCCTCGGATAACAACCTCTGAGGAAACCCCCCATGCTGAATTGGGAACAGGTCTTTGCATCGCGCTCCACCCGGATGCGCGCATCGGAAATCCGCGAGCTGCTGAAGCTGCTCGACCGACCGGACATCATTTCCTTCGCCGGCGGCATTCCCGATCCGGCACTGTTTCCGCGGGAGGCCTTCGAGGCCGCGATGGCGGACATCTTCGCCGGCAGTGATGCGCAGGCCTCCCTGCAGTATTCGGTGAGCGAGGGCTATCTGCCGCTGCGCGAATGGCTGGCGGGCGAGATGGAAAAGATCGGCATTGCCTGTACCGTCGACAACGTGTTCATCACCTCGGGCTCGCAGCAGGCGCTGGATTATCTCGGCAAGCTGATGCTGTCGCCCGGTGACACGGCACTGGTGGGCTGGCCGACCTATCTGGGCGCGCTGCAGGCCTTCAACGCCTATGAGCCGCATTACGACCAGCTGATCCCGGCCGGCAACCGCACGCCGGAGAGCTACCGCGAGGGGGCGACGGCCAAGGGCGGGGCGGTGAAATTTGCCTATCTGTCGGCCGATTTCGCCAATCCGACCGGCGAGACGATCGGCCGGGAGGGGCGTGAACAGGTTCTGGCGCTGGCCGAAGAACTGGATATCGCCGTCATCGAGGACGCCGCCTATCAGGCACTGCGCTATGACGGAGAACCGGTGCCGCCGATCCTGGCACTGGAGATCGCCGCCAAGGGATCGATCGAGCAGGCGCGCACGATTTATTGCGGCAGTTTTTCAAAGACGCTGGCGCCAGGCCTGCGGGTCGGTTTCGTCGTTGCCGCAACCCCGGTCATCGCCAAGCTGGTGCTGATGAAGCAGGCGGCCGACCTGCATTCGCCAAGCCTGAACCAGATGGCGATCGAGCATGTGGCGACGCGCCATTTCGAGGCGCAGGTCGACACGATCCGCAACGCCTATCGCAGCCGTCGCGATGCCATGCTTGGCGCCCTGGCGCGCCACATGCCGCCCGGTGCCACATGGGGGACGCCGCAGGGCGGCATGTTCGTCTGGGTGACGCTGCCCGAGGGGATCGACGGCGCGGCCCTGCTGGTGCGCTCGATCGAGACCGAGCGCGTGGCTTTCGTGCCGGGGCAGGCCTTCTTCGCCGACAGGTCCGGCGCCAACACCATCCGGCTGTCGTTCTCCTGCGCCGATGAGGCTGTGATCGGAGAAGGGATCGCAAGGCTCGGCCGTCTGGTCGCCAACGCCCTGCCGCTGGCTGCCTGAGGGCCGTCGGCTTCGATCGGCAGGAATCGGGAACAGGGGAGGGGCCGTCAACCGGACGGGCCTTCCCGACGCTTGCGAACCAGGGAGACCGGAACGCGGTCCATCGCGGCAATTCGGCATGCCGCCCGTCCAGCATTGGCCCTCGATGCCGCCGGCTCGGGCGAGGATGGGGTCGAAAAGTGTCGGCAGAAAACGATCTTCGAGGGCTTGAATCAGCGCGCGGCTGCGACATTTGGTTTCAGGCGGCCGAAACAGGGCGTTTTGGCCCGCGTCTGCAGGTGGATATCCACAGGCGAGAACACGCCAAGGTTTCATGGTGAAAACGTGATGTCTGGCGCAAATTTCGGCTAATTTGGTGATATGTCTCAATATGATACGTGTGCGCCTTATTCACGCCCAGTTGTCGCCAATTCGCAGGGCGTGACACGGTTCTGCCCCAAAATGACCGCGTAAAAATCTTCCGAATTACAATTCCGTAATACTGCGCCCGTTTTGCCGCATTCGAGTCCGATTCCGCACGGATTGGAAGCTTAAGGCCTAGTTTTGCCTAATTTACGATACGGCAATATGGCGCGTTTGTGGCCGGAATAGTGCAGGAATACTGATTTTCGCCATTTGGTTGTATGCTAACTAGCTAACGTGATCTTTGGTTTATTGAAGACTTTGGCCCACGGTAACTAAGAATATCCCCACATTAACTGGTTGTTAACCAATTTGATTTCGAGGGGATACACGTGAAGAAGATGGATATTGTCGTCGCTGTTCTTGGAGCGACTTTGCTGGCGGCGTCGGCTCCGGACGCCTTCGCAAGAGGCGGTGACCGCGGTGGTCACGGCGGCCATGGGGGCGGGGGACGCTCGGGCGGCCATAGTTCCAGCAGCCATGGCTGCGGCGGTTCCAAGTCCTCATCCTCTTCACATTCCTCATCTTCTTCCTCTGCATCGGCCTCTTCGTCCGCGTCTTCCTCGGCGTCGTCGTCTGCCTCCTCCTCCTCTTCGTCATCCTCTTCTTCCTCGTCTTCGGCTTCGTCGGCCAGCTCGTCGTCCGGCTCTGCCGGCAAGGGTTCCGGTCGCGAAAACAACCGCTTCCTGACCTTTGTCCGGGGCGGTGACAGCCACGGCGGCGGCGACCTTCGCTGTCACGTGCCGTTCTTTGCCAAGACGTTGGATTGCAAGGACAAGCTGGCGCGGTAACGCCAGTTTGCACCTCGAAAGAGGTGTTCCATCGGTCCGCCGCCGATGGAGAATAGTGGTTTGGTTAGCGTCGTAAGTCCGCCCTTCAGCCTGCCAAACCATTATAGAAGACCCGGACCCCGCAATCCGGGTCTTCGCCCTTTTCTGCTATCCGCATATCTACTGAGATATACTGGCTTTATACTTATCGTCCTGCAACAGCGGGCGCGCTGTCGCGTGCCGAGCACGGTTGCGCAAATGTGACGATAATGGCCGGCGAAAAAGTCGCTCGCGCCCGATGTGTCACCAATGTGACGGCATCGACCGCCAGCACCCGGCAACGCGCGCATGCCCGCCCGCGCAGCCCTGCTTGAGCCAGACCACCTGCACTGCTGGCACCGAAGTCTCCCCCCGTCGGAATGTCGCGAACATCGCGGCCGAGCGGGCCGCAGGCCTGTCGCCCCGCCCGCGTCTCTACAACGGGGGACCGCGGGTGTCACATACGTGTTATGACCGCGGCCTAAGGAGCCTCATCGCGCAACCGAAAGGACGACTGATGAGAAACGTGCTCCTGATGCTGATGACGACGGTTTCGCTCGCCGGCATGGTGGGCGGCGCCGGGGCCGCCGATCTTACCCTCTATACCAGCCAGCCCAACGAGGATGCCCAGGCAACGGTGGACGGGTTCATGGCGGCCTATCCCGACATCCAGGTCGACTGGGTCCGCGACGGCACCACAAAGCTGATGGCCAGGCTGATGGCGGAGATCGAGGCGGGCAATCCCGCAGCCGACGTGCTGCTGATCGCCGACACCGTCACGCTCGAGCGGATGAAGCAGGCGGGCGACCTGATGGCCTACACGTCGCCGGAAGCCAGCCATTACGATGCGTCGCTCTATGACGCCGACGGCTATTATTATTCGACCAAGCTGATCACCACCGGCATCATGTACAACACGCAGGCCTCGATGACACCTGAGAGCTGGATGGACCTGGTCAAGCCCGAGGCCAAGGGCCTGGTGGCGATGCCGAGCCCGCTGACCTCCGGCGCCGCACTGATCCATGCCCAGACGCTGACCGGCGTCGATGGCTTCGGCTGGGACTACTACAGGAAGCTGAAGGAAAACGGCGCCACCGCAAGCGGCGGCAATGGCGGCGTGCTGAAGGCCGTGGCGTCCGGTGAAAAGGCCTATGGTGTCGTCGTCGACTACATGCCGATCCGCGAAAAGGCCAAGGGTGCACCGGTCGAATTCGTCTTCCCGAAAGAGGGCGTGACGGCAGTGACCGAACCGGTCGCGATCCTCAAGGGCACCCGCCATGCGCAGGCGGCGCAGAAATTCGTCGATTACGTGCTGTCCGAAAAGGGACAGCAGGGCTTTGTCGATCTGGGCTATATCCCGGCGCGCGACGGCATGCCGATGCCGGCCGGTTTCCCGGCCCGCGACAGCTTCAAGGTGCTGCCGATCGATGCCGCCAAGGCGGTGAAGAACGGCGATGCGGACCTCAAGACCTTCTCGACGATCTTCGGCACCAATTAGGGCATTTCAGGCGATAAAACAGTTTCGCCTGCGTAGCCCTATCCCCTCCGTTGTTACGCCATTCCGGCGAAAGTGCCTGCCGCTTTCGTCGGAATGGCGCCCAGGACTGACATGGCATCTCGACAGACATCCGGAAACAGCCAGCCTGCCTGGCTGTTGCCTTTCGTACTGACCGTCGTCGGCGTGATCTGCGTCCTGCCGCTTTTGCGGCTTGCAACCGTCGGCGCCGTCTCGGCGGTGCGCGGCGGCGCATGGGCGCTGTTTGCAGAGCCCGGCACCTGGCACGCGCTAATCAATTCTCTCTCGACGGCGACGATCGGAATGATGCTGTCAGTGGCAATCGGCGGCATCTACGCGCTGGCACTCACCCTCACCGATATGCGCGGCAAGGGCCTGATCAGCTTTTGCCTGATGCTGCCGACGATGATCCCGCCGCAGGTCACGGCTCTCTCCTGGGTGAGCATGAGTGGCCCGTCGAGCCCGCTATTGAAGGCGTTGGGCCTTGCCCCGCCACTGGGGAGCCCGCAGCCGCTCTATTCGATCGGCGGCATCGCGCTGCTGCTTGGCATGCAGCATGCGCCGCTGGTGTTCCTGACGCTGCGCGCTGGGCTGATGGCGCTGCCGCGCGACGCGGTCGATGCGGCGCGGATGTCCGGAGCGTCTCCGGGCCAGGTACTGCGCGACATCGTGTTGCCGCTGTCGACACCCGGGCTGATCGCCGGGGCGGCGATCGCCTTCGTGTCCGGCATCGGCAATTTCGGCATCGCGGCGATCCTCGGACTGCCGGCCTCGATCCTGACGCTGCCGACCTTGATCTACAGCCGGTTTGCCAGCTTCGGCACAGGCACCTTCGGCGATATCGCCATGCTGTCCGGCCTGATCGCCGTCATCGCCATGGCAGGGCTGGTGGTACAGGAGAGGGCGCTGAAAGGCCGCGACTACCGGATCATCGCGCTTAGCGGTCAGGTGGCCGCCTTTCCGCTCGGGCGGCTGCGCCGGCCGATCGAGGCGGCCTTGTGGTTCGGCCTGATCGGCATGCTGTTCGCACCCTTGCTGGCGCTCGTCGCGGCCTCGCTCGTGCCGGCCTATGGCGTGGTGCTCAGCCTGAAGACGGTCACCTTCGCCGCCTATGGCGAGATATTGCTGCGACAGGCGGTGACCCGGACCGCCTTTGCCAATTCGCTGTTTCTGGCAACCGTCAGCGCCCTCGGCCTGCTGGTCGTCACCGTGCTTGCCGCCTATACGCTGGAGCGGATGGGCGGGCGATGGCGGACACTTCTCGCGGCTGCAATCGAGATCCCCTATGCCTTGCCGGGCATCGTCGTGGCAGTCGCCTATATTCTCCTGCTCGCAGCGCCCCTGCCGGTCGTCGGCATTCGTCTCTACGGTACGATCTGGATCATCGTCATCGCCTATTTCTCGTCCTTCTTTGCCGTCAGCCTGAAGCCGGTGGCCAGCGCCTTGCGCCAGCTCGACCCGTCGCTCGAAGAAGCGGCAAGGCTGAGCGGCGCCGGGTTCGCCCGCCGCATGCGCGACATCGTCTTACCGCTGCTGGCGCCGGCTGCCGGTGCCTCGGTCATCCTGGTCTTCCTTATTGCCTGCAACGAGCTGACCGTGTCGGCCCTGCTCTGGTCTGCGGGCACGCAGACGCTGGGCGTGGCGATCTTCAATCTCGACGACAGTGGCTCCTACAACCTGGCGTCCGCCCTGTCGGTGCTGGTGGTGGGCATGGTGGTCGTTCTGATGCTGCTCCTGGAATGCCTGGCGGCACGCCTGCCGAGAGGAGTTCTGCCGTGGCGAAACTGAGTCTGGACGGGGTCTCAAAACAGTTCGGCGATGCACGGCCGGCCGTGGTCGATTTCTCTCTCGACCTGGGGGAAGGCGGCTTTCTGGCGCTGCTCGGCCCGTCCGGCTGCGGCAAGACCACGCTGCTTCGGATGATCGCCGGCTTCGAGACGCCGACGGGCGGGCAGATCCGGCTCGGCGACCGGCTGCTGTCGGACGCAGTCGGCGTGGTGCCGCCCGAACGGCGCAATATGGCGATGGTGTTCCAGTCCTATGCGCTCTGGCCGCATATGAGCGTCGCGCAGAATGTCGGCTATCCGCTGAAGGTGCGCGGCATTTCGGGCGAGGAGCACAGGCGACGGGTGGTGGATGCGCTGCAGAGCGTCCATCTTCTGCCCTATGCCGAACGTCGCCCTGCAGACCTTTCCGGTGGCCAACGCCAGCGGGTCGCGCTGGCGCGCTGCCTGGTGATGCAGCCCGACGTCGTGCTGCTCGACGAGCCGCTGGCCAATCTCGACCGGCACCTGCGTCAGGAGATGGAAGAGACCTTCCGCAGTTTTCACCAGCGCTCGGGCGCAACCATGATCTATGTGACCCATGACCAGGCAGAGGCCATGGTGCTGGCTACCGATGTCGCGGTGATGTCGCAGGGACGGTTGCTGCAGATGGCGCAGCCGGCCGAACTTTATGCGCGGCCGAACGGACGGCTGGTCGGCGGGCTGATCGGGCAGGGCGTCATCCTCGCGCTTGCCGATGACGGCTATCCTGCGCGCGATTATGACGGCGAACGGATCGGGCGCGCGCTGGCGCGCACGGATGACGCCGTCTGTCATGTCGACGTGCTGGTGCGGCCACAGGATGTCGAGGTGGCTGGCGGGGGGCTCGATGCCCGCGTCACGTCGATCGTCTTCGAAGGCGAGCGCTACAGCGCCCGCGCCAGGCTCGACGCGGGCGCGGAGGTCGCATTCTACTGCCGGACGTCCTTGTCGGTCGGTGAGCGTTTGTCGCTTGCGATACGCCATGGCTGGCGACTGTCGTAGAGGGCAGACAGGGACAAACGCGTGCGTTGCGCCGCCCGCGCCGTCCCAGCACGGGCAGGCGAGGGGCCTTTTCCTTGCCGCGGCTCAGAACAGCGTCGTCCAGCCTTCGTTGGCGGTTTCGCTCCGGCCATAGGATACCCGGTCGGCCACAAGCCCGCTCGGCGCATAGAGCAGGATGTCGCCGCCCTTGTTGCGCAGTTGCGGCAGCCCTTCGCCGCCGGCCAGCATGACGGTCAGGATGTCACCCGCTGCAAGCCTGCCGGAAAGCCCCTGGCGGCGATCGGCGGCGTCGGCAAGCTGCCAGCCGTCCAGATCGACATCCATGTCGGAGCGGTTGATCACCGTGACGCTTTCGCGCTCGCTGCCGTCGGGCTCGTTGATCGGGTTGATCAGAGCGGCGAGGATGCGGACCGACGAGGCGAGGACGGGCTGGGGCCTGCGTGTTCCCTCGCCACGGCCCTGGCCGGCCTGCGCCCCGGACAGCGGATGGCCGGTGGCCGCATCGGTGTTCCAGTTCTGCGTCTGGAAGGCGAGGAAGATGGCGATCCAGTCGTTGCTGACGGTATCGTGGATCAGCAGGGCGCCGTCCTGATTGGGGCCGTTGTCGCTGGCAAAGCTGCCTTCCGAGCCCTGATTCATGTGGATGTCGTGGATGCCGTTTCCCGGCAGGAAATCGAAATAGGCATCCTTCTTGTCCGCTTCGGGCCCCCAGCGCTCGCCGAAGGCATAGAAATGCATGGTGTCGTCGTCGAGCGAATCCTCGATAAGCGGTTCGATGAATTCGCGCAGGTCGTTGCGCGGGCCCGAGAGCTGAAACGGCGCCACCTGCAGGTCGTCGCGCTCGATCAGGCCGCCGCGGACATAGTCGATGGCAAGCTCCGGATGGTCGCCACGCAGGTCCGTCAGTCCCATGGGCAGACCGGCAAGGCCCGCCAGGATGGGCGCCTCGAAACCCACGACATGGGCAAACAGCAGATCATGCGGTGGCACCGTGGAGCGCGCGTTGACCGCTATTCGATAGCTGACGCCATCGGCCTCGATGCGGATCTCGATATGCGGGCTGTCGTCGTCGTCGAGCTCCAGTCCGGACGCAACACCTTTCAGAACATGATAATTCTTGATCATGCTGCTTCTCCTTCCGGCCAGTCCGGACGGTAAATCTAGATGCCATGCATGTTGGCATTGTGACAGATGGTTGCTTTTCTGTCAGGTAATATCTCAAGGGTTGCGGTGCGGCATGGGGCGGATATTTTCCGCTGTCATGGCATGGCAGAAAATCTATGATACCCCGCCCGCCGAACCGCCGCATTTCCATCGGCCTTGCCACGGTTTGCCGCCTGCATCCAGGTTGCGCTCGCGGCGCGACGCCGACAGCCCCTTTCAGGACCTTGTTTTATGGATCAGATGACCCCTTTCTCTCGTTTGGCTGCGCAAAACACGGTCTTCGAAATCGCCTCGGTCGATCTCAGGGTGGACCCAGGCGAGCACCCTTTCCATGAGGCGCAGAAGGCGAAGGCTGCGGGTAACTGGCTGCGCGAAAAGGCACAAAAGCCGGCGATGTTCGACGGCCAGGTGATGCTGCAGCGCGAGCTTGTGGTGGACGCGGCCGGCGTCCGGGCCACGGGCCACCTCGTGCCTTACTCGACCTTCCTCTGGTGGCGTCGAAGCGCGCCCGCCACCGGCTTTCACCTCTTCGGCCTGCCGGTGGTCGTGTCCGGCGACGGCGCGATCATCGCGATCCGGATGGCCGATCACACGGCCAATGCCGGTCAGGTCTACTGCGCTGCGGGCTCGCTCGACGCGAGTGATGTGGTGAACGGGCGCTGCGATCTCCTCGGCAATATGGTGCGGGAAGTACGGGAGGAGACCGGCCTCGACCTTGCGGCTGCCGAAGACGATGGCCGTCTGCTGGCCTCGCATGCCGGCCGTACCCTTGCGATCTACCGGATTTTCCGCTTCGAGGCGTCGGCCGACGACCTGTTGGCCGCCATCGAAGATCACCGGCTGAACGCCGCCGACCAAGAGATATCCGGTGCCGTGGCGATCCGCTCGGCCGATCCGGACGCGCATCACTACAACGTGGCCATGCCGCCGCTGCTGCGATGGTTTTTCGCCGGCAGGGGTTGACCGGGCCGAATTCTCTGGAGAAGTAAAAGGGGTTGATATTCGACGACCGGAGGCCTTGCGGTCGCTTTGGAGGCAGGCGTGGCGCGTGAATACTCGATCTACGACGTCTTTACCGAACGCCGGCTGGCGGGAAATCCGCTTGCCGTGATCCATGATTGCGACGGGCTGGACGAGGCGGCGATGCAGGCCATCGCCCGCGAACTCAACCTGTCGGAGACGGTGTTCGTGCTGCCGGCCAAAAATCCCGCCCATAGCGCCAGGCTGCGAATCTTCACGCCCGGGCGCGAACTGCCCTTTGCCGGGCATCCGACCGTCGGAACGGCAATCGCGCTGGCCGAACGGCAATATGGCACCGATGACGGCGATCTCGATCTGGTTTCCGTGCTCGAGCAGAATGTCGGACCGGTGCGCTGCGCGGTGCGATTGCGTCGGGGACAGGTTGGCTTTGCCGAATTCGATCTGCCCCGGGTGCCGCAGCGGCTTGACCATACGCTCGACCGTCAGGGGCTGGCCGATGCGCTGTCGCTGAAGATCACCGATATCGGCTTTGAAAACCACGTGCCGTCGGTCTGGACGGCCGGCGTTCCGTTCGTTGTTGTCCCGCTCCACAATGTCCATGCGGTGGAAAGCGTCGAATATGATCCGGTGCTCTGGGAGAAGGTCGCGCCCTTTGCCGATGGCGGGCTCGTCTCGGCCTATGTGTATTGTCGCGGCGGGGTCAATCACAGCGCCAGATTCCACGCGCGGATGTTCGCCGTCGGCATGGGCATCAGCGAGGATCCGGCAACGGGATCGGCGGTCGCAGCCCTGTCCGGTGCGATCCAGCATTTCGACGGCTTGCCGGATGGGCATCATCCGGTCGTCGTCGAGCAGGGCGTCGAGATGGGCCGCCCCTCCTATATTCACCTGCATATCGACAGCAAGGACGGCGAGATCGCCCGCGCCCGCATCGGCGGCAGGGCGCTGAAAGTGGCGTCGGGCACGCTGGATCTCTGACCTTCGGCAGGACCGCCGCGGAAGTTTTTTCACCGTGGCGCAACATTTTTTCGGCAAGGCGCTGGACAAGGTTCGAGATGCCCTTTATATGCCCCCTCACGCCGCCGGAAGGTGGCTACGGGTGATTAGCTCAGTTGGTAGAGCAGCTGACTCTTAATCAGCGGGTCGTAGGTTCGAGCCCTACATCACCCACCATTATTTCAAAGACTTAGTTCAGTGATTTGACTGCGTGCATGAGATCATTGCACGCGGTTTCGTCGCGTCTTGACGGTCGCTACCTCGGCCATCGCCGGCCTTGCAAGGCTGCGCCAAACGCGCTTCATTGCCGGGCGGAAACAGGTGTCGAGGTGCGGGGATGACGGGTCGATCTGGCGAGCATGCGGGTGCAATGACGCTCGTGTGGCAGGGAACGGCGAGCCAGTGGGAATGCGACCACATGGGCCATCTCAACACCCGGTTCTACATCAAGCGGCTGGCCGAGGGGCTTCAGGCCTTTGCCAATCACCTCGGCTTCACACGGCATCCCGGACATCAGGGGCAGGCGCTGCGGGCGGTGCAGATCCATGCCCGTTTCCTGACCGAGGTTCATGTGGCCCAACCGCTGGCCCTTTACATGGGCGTTATCGCCTGCGACCAGGACGGTCTGCTGCTGCAGGCCGCGCTTTGCGATCCCGACGAGCCGCAGCGCTTCGCAGCCTTCGTGCTGCGGACCCGTGCACAGGATCTGGAGAGCGGGATCCTCCAGCCGCTGGACACTGCCGTCCTGTCGAAGGCCGACACCTTGTCCGTCGCGCCGGATAACACGCTGCAGCCGCGAAGCTTCGGCATCGAACCGCTGCCGGGCGAGACGGTGAAGCCCGACAGCGGCGCTTTGCGCATCGTCGGTGCCGGGGCATGGATGGAGGACAGCGTCGATGAAAACGGCTTGATGCGGGCGGAGGAACCGATCGCAAGGCTTGCCGATAGCATGGGTGGGCTTATGCGGCCCTATCGCGGGGCGGTCATCGACCATGCGGACCCGGTGCCGGCCCGTCCCGGTGGCGCCATGCTGGAGACCCGGATCGACATTGTCCGCTGGCCGCGCGTCGGTCGGGCGTTTCGGCTGTCGGGTGTGCTGACGGGGTATGGATCGAAAACCCAGGAGATCGAGTCGCTCGTCGTCGATGCCGTGGATGGCCATCTGGTCGCCGTCATGCGCTGCGTGGCGATCGTCTTCGATCTGGACAAGCGCCGCGCCGTTCCGGTCTCCGACAAGGCCGCAAAGGTGCTTGCCGGCATGATCCGCGGGTCGGCGCTCGGATAGTATAAGAGCTGTGTTCAAGGCCGAATTCTTGCTTTGTTCGCTGACTGTTCGCGCTCGACATAATTCCGATAGGAAATGTTCCTGTGGATTGCTGTGGATAACCCGGTTCGGCGCAGGATCGCGGGGGGCTTGATCTTGCGCGGCGATCGCCAAGATATCGGCTATCGTCGGATCACGATCCCGAAACCGGCTCTGAATGTCGGTCGGGTTGAAACAAGGGAGAATGACGATGTTCATTGCGATGAACCGGTTTCGCGTGGTTCCAGGTTCCGAGGAGGCCTTCGAGACGGTCTGGCGCGAGCGCCAGGGGCGGCTTGCCGAAGTGCCCGGCTATATCGAGTTCCATCTGCTGAAGGGACCGGCCAAGGATGACCACACGCTCTATGCCTCGCACGCCGTCTGGCAAAGCGAAGCGCATTTCCTCGACTGGACCCGATCGGAACAGTTTCGGGCTGCGCATGCCAATGCCGGGCAGAGCAAGGTCAACTATCTCGGCGGGCCGCAATTCGAGGGCTTCGAGGTGGTTTTTCACGAGGACAGCCAAGGCAAACGCATCGCAGGCGATTGACGCGGAGAAGCGCCAGAGGCGAAACGAGGGGATATCCTGCGGCGATTCCCGATGGGCGTTGCAGCCGGGCGCGTGATCGGCAGATCGTTTGATGCCACCATGCCGCCGCCTTCCTTGTCCATAGGCTGCGGCAAGGACGGCAGCCGTACGGGCAGGCCGCATCCGGGACGCGCATGCGTCACAACAGGACCGGGACGCGCATGCGTCACAACAGAAAACGAAATTCCGTCGGGCTTTTCGCAGCGACCGACTAAGGCTTTCGAGATCAGATGTCAGGAAACGTCTTGCCAGCAATGCTTCGCCGCTCACCCTTGTCCTTGATCACTCTTCTGCTTGCCCTGCTGGTGGGCGCAATGGTGTTGCCCGGCGCATCGGCCCAGCCAATGACGCAAAACAATGTGCTGAGCCAGGCGAGCAGCCAGCTCGAAAAGGACAAGGCGCAACTGGCAGCGCTGCGCAAGCAGATCGATACAGACGAGGAAGACGACGCCACACTGACCAGCATCAAGGCGAAGGTTGATGATACGGTTCAGGACCTGCAGCAGATCACCGCCGATCTCAAACCCCGGCTGGATCAGGTCAGCAAGCGGCTGGGCGAACTGGGCGAACCGCCCAAGGACGGCGAGCCTGCAGAGGCGCCGGAGGTGGCGCAGGAGCGTTCCAAGCTCAACGACGAAAAGGCCCAGCTGAACGCGGTCAGCGGCCAGGCACAGGACTTGGCGACACAGGGCACGGATCTCTCCAATTCGATCATGGCGGTTCGCCGGCAGCTGTTTACCGCCCGCCTGCTGGAGCATACCGACATCTCGACGAACTTCGCAAACCAGGCGCTGAGCTCGGTATCGTCCGATTTCGTTCGCGGCGAGAAGCTGATTTCGGATTGGGCCAAAGGCGTCTGGGTTTCCAAGAAGGTGCCGCTGTTCATCGCCCTCATGCTGTCCCTGGCAACGGCGCTTCTGCTGCATTTTGCCGAGTACTGGCTGTTCGGCTCGGTGCTGCGCCGCGCACCGCGCAAGGACGATCCGAGCTATCTGAGCCGCATCTCGATTGCTTTCTGGTCGACGATCATGCCGACGCTGGCGCTGGGCGCCTTTCTCGTTGCCAGCTATTTCTTCCTGAAGACCTTCGGCGTGCTGACCGCTCAGATCGCACCGATTGCCGCCTCCTGCTTCAGCTTCGTCGGACTGGTCGTGTTCATCTGGCTGCTGTCCAGCGCCGTGCTCGCCCCCAACAGGCCGCATTGGCGGCTGGTCAGGCTCTCCAATCGCGGTGCGAAGAACGTGCGGATCTCGATCATGCTGATGGTCGTGCTGATCGGTCTCGATTTCGTCGTCGCAGCCCTGACCGAGGCGCTCAGTTCGCCGCTGGTGCTGACCGTGATGAAGAGCTTTCTCTCGTCCGTCCTGGTCGGACTGATCATGTTCTTCACCTCGTTCATGAAGCCGGTGCTGCCGGCCGATGGTGATCCGGAAGCCAAGGGGGTGGCATGGCCGCGGACGCTGGCGATCCTGATGCGGGTGATCGGCGCCATTCTCGTGCTGACGGCGGCGATCGGCTATGTCGGTCTTGCGCGTTTTCTCGCCGGCCAGATCATCGCGACCGGCGGCGTGCTGACGACGATGTATATCGGCTTTCTCTCCGGCCGCGCGATTTCGGCGGCCGACCGGTTCGGCGAGACCCTGGTCGGCAAGGCGTTGCAGCGCCGGTTTTCGCTCTCCGACGTGGCGCTCGACCAGACGGGCATCGCCGTCGGTCTGCTGATCTATGTCTTCGTCGTGTTCATCGGCCTACCGCTGATCCTGCTGTCATGGGGGTTCCGGCGCGAGGACCTGCAGTCGCTGATCTATCGCATCTTCACCGAGATCTCGATCGGCAGCATCCATATCTCGCTGGTCGGCATCCTGACCGGGGTCCTGCTGTTCGCGCTCGGGCTGCTCGCCACCCGCTGGCTGCAGAACTGGCTGGACGGCAATGTCATGGCCCGCTCGCAGGTCGATACCGGTGTGCGCAATTCGGTGCGCACGGTGGCCGGCTATATCGGCACGGCGATCGCCGGCCTGATCGGCATCTCGGCGGCCGGCATCGATCTTTCGAGCCTGGCGCTGGTTGCCGGTGCACTGTCGCTGGGTATCGGTTTCGGCCTGCAGAACATCGTGCAGAATTTCGTCTCCGGGCTGATCCTGCTGGCCGAGCGGCCGTTCAAGGTGGGCGACTGGGTCGCCACCGGGGCGACCGAGGGGTTCGTCCGGCGGATCTCGGTGCGGGCGACCGAAATCGAGACCTTCCAGCGCCAGTCGATCATCGTGCCGAATTCCGAACTGATCAACGCCTCGGTCGGCAACTGGACCCACCGGAACCGGCTGGCGCGTATCGACGTGCCGATCGGCGTGTCCTATGACGCCGATCCCAACGAGGTCATCCGCATTCTCGGCGAAGTCGGCCGCGAGCAGGAAGGCGTGCTGTCCAATCCCGAGCCCTTCGTCATCTTCCTCGGCTTCGGCGATTCGTCGCTCGACTTCCAGCTCTGCGTCTTCGTGCCAGATATCCTCGACAGCCTGGGCGTCAAGAACGGCGTGCGCGTTGCGATCTTCCAGCGGTTCAAGGCGGAGGGGATCTCGATCCCGTTCCCGCAACGCGACGTCAACTTCTTCGTGCAGGGACAGCGCGCGGCGGATGCGGATACGGCGGCCGCCACGGCTGCCGCCATGCAGCAGGCGCCGCGTCGCTCGTCGGCAACGCCGGAGCAGCGCGGACTGTTCGAGACCGGCGCCCTGCCGGACGAGGACGACGGGATCGACGGCGACATGAACGGCGACAGCGAGAAGTCTTGAGAGGCGGGGCGCTTTATTTCCGTCTTTCTGTGCCGATCAGGGACAGGCGCAGTCTTGCGGGGCGTGTCGGCACGGTGCCGGCGTTCCCGGGCATATCGCCGCGGTTTCCCTGCGAAGACTAGATGCGATTTTGTTATTTTATCTATGGATTTAGTGTTTAACGCTTCTCTAAGCGGTTCGCCGTATGCTCAGCTGATTGAAACTGTTTTCAGTAAAGGTATATCATGGCAGAGCTCGGCGTTTCCGGTGTGCAGTATTCCGGCGAAAAATTTCCCAACGCCCGGATCATCGTGGCCGAGGATTCCAATGTATTCACGTCGATGATCTCGACGCGTCTGAAGGAATTGTTCGAACTCGAAGTCGAGATATGCCGGACCTTCGAAGATCTGCAGGTCGCCAACGAAATGGCCGATGAGCCGATCACGCTGGCTGTCTCCAACATCAATCTGCCGGGCGCCGACAATGGCGAGGCGCTTGAATATCTGGTCGATTGCAACGTGCCGACCATCGTCTTTACCGGCACGCTGAGCGAGGCGGCGCGCGATCGACTGCTGAAGAAGGACATTGTCGACTACGTGCTGAAGGACAATATCTTCGCCGTCGACATGCTGGCCGAGGCAATCTATCGTTTTCTCACCAATCATCGCCATCATGTCCTGATCGTCGACGACAGCATCACCGCACGCACGCTGCTGACCAGCCGGTTGAAGCGCTACAATTTCCGCGTCAGCAGCGCCGAAGATGGCGCCAAGGCGCTGCAGATCCTGAAATCGAGCCCGGATATCGGCCTGGTCGTCACCGACTACAACATGCCGGATATCGACGGTTTCGAACTGACCCGGCGCATTCGCGGCGCCCGGGGCTCGCACGAATTGCGCATCATCGGCGTCAGTTCGTCGACCAGTCGCCTGCTGTCGGCGAAATTCCTCAAGGTCGGCGGCAACGATTTCATGCTGCGCCCCTTCATCGACGAGGAATTCTATTGCCGCGTCAACCAGAACCTCGACACGCTGGTGCAGATCCAGGCTAGCCAGAAGCGCATTCCGGCCTGACATCCGCCACGCCGGCCGCGGCGTTCGCCGTCAATCCTTGAGGGTGACACGATCGGCGCGCATTTCCACCGCGCTCAGCGTTTCGAGGAAACTCATTCCAAGCAGGCTTTCCTGCAACTGGCCCTCTTCGGTCACGACCGCTGTGACGTCGTGGCGCACGATCGGGCCGAGGGCGACGCTCGGCAGGCGGATCGGGGCTGCGAGCGCCCGGCCGTTGGCGGTGTAGATCGTGCGGGTGAACGACAGGCTGTCGGGATCGATGCCGGCGCGGATCGCATCCCCATAAGTCAGTGCAATCGAGGTGGCGCCGGTGTCGAGCAGCATCGGCAGGGTGGCGGGGCCGACGGTCACCTCGGCCTTGTAATGTCCACCGAGACGCTTGCGCAGGATGACGGACTGGCCGCCATTGCCGCTGCGGGCGACTTCCATCCGTCCGGGTATCAGTTCGCCCATGACCCGGTTGCCGACATCCTGCAACTGGTCGCGATAGCCATAGCCAGCCACGAGCACGACGACCACGCAGACCCAGACCAGGAGCTGCAGCAGGCGGGTCGGCAGAAGCCTGCCGCTGCGCAGCACGCCGATCGACAGCAGGGCTGCGAAGGGGGCGAGCGCCACCATGCTGCCAAACCGGTCATTGGCTATGCCGAAGCTCTGGCCGCTCTCGTTGTTGTAGAGCAATATCGCAAGGCCGATGCCGAGAATGGCAAAGACCAGGATCAGGAATCTATCCCTCAAGGACGTTATCCTTCCCACGGGCCAGACGCCTGCGCCGGGTTTCACGGCGAGGTTTGCGCTCGATGGTTTCGAGGCGGGCGGGCAGGGCCTGCATGATCGATCGGCGCTCGGCGTCGCTATAGGCGATCCATTGCGCGATCTCGTCGCGCGTGCGCCCGCAGCCGAAACAGTAGCCGGTCTTGTCGTCGTCCATGGCGCAGACAAGGATACAGGGTGATTCCATAGGGCCTTCCGTCATCGAGACCTCCATTGCGCCGTAACAGCGCCTGCCGGCCTTCGTTCATGTCCATCTTAATATTGGGATTTCAGACGACGAGGGCAAGGCATGCGAGGGCCGCGACCTCGGCGACCTGCTGGCAGCCGCCGATCGTGTCGCCGGTGTGCCCGTCGAGCAGCGAACGGACCCGTGAGGTGAAGGCGAACGTCGCGGCAACAGTGGCGAGGATCGCAACGATCAGGCCGTGAAAGGGCAGGGCCAGCACCATGGATGCGACCGCCATCAGGGCGGCAACGGCCACGGCCGCCAGTGTGGCATCCTTGTCGGGCACGCCGGCGCCGGCTGCAACGCCGGCGCCTGGCGGCCTTGCGGATGCCAGCGCATGCCAATGCCAGACCATGGCGGCACGGCTGAGCGCGGCCACGACCGGCAGCACTAGAGCGGTGGCAAAGGCCGTAAGGACTGTGCCGATCGCGGCAAGCGCTGCGACGCGCAACCCGATCGAGACGATGAGCGCGATGACGCCATAGGTGCCGACGCGGCTGTCCTTCATGATCGAGAGGCGCTGCTCGCGGTCCCCGCCTCCGCCCAGGCCATCGGCGCAGTCGGCAAGTCCGTCTTCATGCAGGGCGCCGCTGATGGCGATCTGCAGCACGACGGCGAGCAGGGCCGTCAGCAGCCCGTTGCAGCCGGCGCCAAGAAGCAGGCCGAAAAGCAGGGCCGAGGGCAGGGCGGCGATGGCGCCGGCCACCGGGAATGTCGCCGATTGTTGCGACAGGCTGCTCGGTCGGCCTTCGAATGCTACGGCTGGCACCGGCAGGCGGGTGAGGAAGGCCAGCGCACGGCCGGTGTCGCGAAAATACCCGTCAAGATCCATGGGGCTCGAAAACTCTCCTCTGGCAGACCCTTGCATGTCGCTTTTCGTGTTGTCGCCACGCGGTCGGCTGATTATGACAGGCACAAAGCATCAAACGAACCGAGAAGACAAGAAAGCATTGCACATGAGTGTCACCGGCCTGCCCTTCGACGATTTCCGCGCGCTTTTGAAGGACCTTCCCGGCCCGGAGACCGCAAGCCTCGTGACCGCGCGTGACCGGGACCGCCAGCTGACAAAGCCGCCGGGGGCGCTCGGCCGGCTGGAGGAAATCGCCATGTGGCTTGCCGCCTGGAGCGGCCGTGCACCGGCGGTCAACCGTCCGCTGGTGGCGATCTTCGCCGGCAATCATGGAGTGACCCGGCACGGCGTGACGCCATTTCCGCCGTCCGTCACCAAGCAGATGATCGACAATTTTGCAGCCGGCGGTGCGGCAATCAACCAGATCTGCGTCACCTACGACCTCGGCCTGAAGATCTTCGACCTGGCGCTGGATTATCCGACCGGTGACATCACCACCGAGCCGGCACTGTCGGAACGCGACTGCGCGGCGACCATGGCCTTCGGCATGGAGGCCGTGGCCGGCGGCACCGATCTGCTGGCGATCGGCGAGATGGGGATCGGCAACACGACGATTGCGGCCGCCATCAATCTTGCGCTTTACGGCGGCGAGGCCGAGGACTGGGTGGGACCGGGCACGGGCTCGGAAGGCGCAGTGCTGGCCCGCAAGATCGATGCGGTGAAGCGTGCCGTCGAATTCCACCGGGAACATCTGTCGGATCCGCTGGAGGTGCTGCGCCGTCTCGGCGGACGGGAGATCGCCGCCATGGCCGGCGCCATCCTGGCCGCGCGCATGCAGCGCGTGCCGGTTCTGCTCGACGGCTATGTTTCGACGGCTGCCGGTGCCATCCTGAAGGCGATCAATCCGTCCGCGCTCGACCATTGCCTGATCGGTCATGTTTCGGCAGAGCCCGGCCACCTGAAGGCGATAGAGAGGCTGGGCAAGACGCCGCTGCTGGCACTCGGCATGCGTCTTGGCGAAGGCACCGGTGCGGCGCTTGCTGCCGGTATCGTCAAGGCTGCCGCGGCCTGCCATTCCGGCATGGCGACCTTTGAAATGGCCGGCGTTGCGAACAAGACCGATGCGCACTGATCCCGGGAAGATGTCTGTCGAGGCGGAAGAGACGGTCAAGGCCGAGCCGGTATTCGAGAAGAAGGTCGGGCTCGACCACCTGTTCGCCGCCGCCCGCTATTCGTCCCAGGGCTTTCGCCGGCTGCTCGGCGAGGCGGCGTTCCGCCACGAGCTGATCGCGTTTGCAGCCGGGCTTGTCGTGTTTGCGCTTGTCGGCGCGACCTTCCTCCAGTTCATCGGCTTCGTCGTGCTGATGGCGATCCTGTTTGCCGTAGAGGCACTGAACACGGCGATCGAGGAGCTGGTCGACCGCATCTCGCCCGAGATTTCCACGGTCGGCCGCAACGCCAAGGATCTCGGATCCTTCGCCGTGTTCTGCATGCTGGTGTCGAACGGGCTTTTTGCGCTCTATGTGGTGATCGGCGGATTGTTCTTCTGACCGCGCCCGGTGGTCTGCCGGATCGGACCGGGATGCTCAGGCGAACTGGCGCTTGCGGGGGGTGACCGCGGGGGTCTCGCTGATCGCCGGCAGGCTCTGCAGGACGCGGCTGGACGGCAGGATGGCGATGACTTCTGTGCCGTCGCGCAGCTTCGACTTCAGCTTGAACTCGCCGCCATGCTTGGACAGGATGGCCTGCACGATCGGCAGGCCGAGACCGGTGCCCTGTTCGGCGCTCTTGATCGCGATCGAGCCCTGACCGAAGGCTGACAAGACGACCGGAATCTCCTCTTCCGGAATGCCGGGGCCATTGTCGCGAATGGCGACATACTGGCCGCCACCGGCGGTCCAGCCGACCTTCAGCATGATCTCCCCGCCCTGGGGGGTGAATTTCACCGCATTGGAGAGCAGGTTCAGCACCACCTGGCGCACGGCCTTCTCGTCGGCCCAGACCTGTGGCAGATGCGGCTCGAACTGATGGCCGATGGAGATGTTCTTGGCGCGCGCCCGCAGCTGGACCATGCCGAGGCAGTCCTCGGCCAGTTCCAGCAGGCTGATCGCACTCTCGTTGAGTTCGTATTTGCCGGCCTCGATGCGCGAGAGGTCGAGAATCTCGTTGATCAGATTCAGAAGATGCTGGCCCGAACGGTGGATGTCGCCGGAATATTCCTTGTAGAGCGCGTTGTTGAGCGGCCCCAGAACCTCGTTGGCCATGACTTCGGAAAACCCGAGAATGGCGTTCAGCGGCGTGCGCAGTTCGTGCGACATCGAAGCCAGGAAGCGGGACTTCGCCATATTGGCCTCCTCGGCCCGGCGGCGCGCCTCGTCGGACATGGATTTCGCCACTTCGAGCTCGGCGATCAGGTCGTCCTTCTCGCTCTGGAACGAGGTGAGCGACAGGCTGTTCTGGTAGAGGCGATCGGTCACGTAGATGAAGAAGATCATCGCCGTGGTGAACATCGCGGTGATGCCGATCTGCAGCGGGTCGCGGGTGATCAGAGACAGGCTGACAAGCGCCATCACCGTCGGGATGAAGGCGAACAGCACCGCGCGGCGCAGCAGGATGTTGGACATCGCCGTGACCGACAGCACGACGAGCAGCACGGCGCCCTTGTAGAAGGTGAAGGTGTCGCCGCTGCAGGTGTCGCAGCTCTGGAAGGAGAACATCGCCCAGCAGACGCCCATGGCGCACTGGCTGAGGATCAGGGTCCGGGTCCAGCGACCGAGGGTCAGCGGGGTAATCTCGCTGCGCGCCGCCTTGCGCGCCAGCAGGACGTTCAGCGCATGGATCGACAGGGTGAACAGGGTCCAGATCGCCAGCGTCGGGGAGGCGCTGACATAGGTGCCGATGCCGCCGACCAGAAGAGCCAGAAAGGGAATGATCGCGGCGCTGTGCAGGACGGATTGTATGTAGGCTTTCAGCACGTCGCAGCTCAGCGCCGGTCCCCCCGAATGGGTCGACTGCAGTCGCTCGCGTGTCGAGCGCACGGTTCGCGACACCGCCTTGTTGCGGTGCTTGCGGGTCAGGTCGACAACATTCTTGTCTGTTGAGGAACTCGTTTCGTGGGTCATCGCTGGCAATGGTTGGCCGTTTCCCGGTCAGTGTAGTCGGCAGGGTGTTAAGAAGTTGCTTTCAAGAAAGGATTTGTTGGTGATTTGGGCAAAAAGATCCAAAGCTCGCCTTTTTGTCCGGATAGCGATTGTCGTCCGCGCATTAGCAGTTTCATCTAAGCCTATGGGGAACATGACTTTATGGGGGATGTCGACGAGTTGCGGCAGGCGATTGCGCGCTGTCGGACGTGCCGCGACGATCCGGCCGGCGGCGAAATCAGGCGCCTGCCGCACGAGCCGCGCCCGGTTTGCGTGGTGTCCGCCAGGGCTAAAATCTTAATAGCCGGCCAAGCGCCGGGCCTCCGGGTGCATGAGAGCGGCCTGCCGTTCAACGACGCTTCCGGCGACCGCTTGCGCAGCTGGCTCGGCGTGGATCGTGAAGCCTTCTATGCGCCGGACAATTTCGCCATTGTGCCGATGGGCTTCTGCTTTCCGGGCTATGATACTGACGGCCACGACCTTCCGCCGCGGCGCGAATGCGCGCCGCTCTGGCGCGCGCGGGTGCTTTCGGCGATGCCGCAGATCGAACTGGTTCTGGCGATCGGCCAGCATGCGCAGCGCTGGCATCTGGGCAGTCGTCGGCACAAGACGATGACCGAGACCGTGCGGCAATGGCGGGAAAGCTTCCTGGCCAACGATATCCAGCCTCGGGTTCTGCCTTTGCCGCATCCGAGCTGGCGCAACACGGGCTGGCTGAAACGCAATGCCTGGTTCGAGGAGGCAGTATTGCCTGTGCTCAAACGGGAAGTTGCGGTCAGACTGGGGTAGTCGGCGCTTTTCGTCGGCAGCGAATCCGGTTTATACCGGTTGGGACTTCGAAAGGCATATCATGGACCGACTAGACCGAAAGATCCTGCGCATCCTCCAGGAGGATACCACTCTGGCCGTGGCGGACCTTGCCAAAAAGGTGGGTCTGTCGACGACGCCCTGCTGGCGCCGAATCCAGAAGATGGAGGAGGAGGGCGTGATCCGCCGGCGCGTGGCCCTGCTCGATCCGGCCAAGGTCAACACCAAGGTGACGGTCTTCGTCTCGATCCGCACCAACAGCCATTCGATCGAATGGCTGAAGCGCTTCTCCGAAGTCGTCAGCGAGTTTCCCGAGGTGGTCGAATTCTACCGGATGAGCGGCGATGTCGACTATCTCCTGCGCGTCGTGGTGCCGGATATCGCCGCCTATGACGCCTTCTACAAGCGGATGATCGCTAAGATTGAGATCCGCGACGTGTCGTCGGCCTTTGCGATGGAGCAGATCAAGTACACCACGCAATTGCCGCTCGACTATATGACGCTCGACGCCGGCAAGAGCAACGAGGACTGAGGCGGTCCCGCCGCCCCGTCCGTCGTCGATGCGCGCGGTGCGCCTGTCCTGCGGCGGGCGTAAAGAAGGTGGCTATTACTTCTGTTCCAGCCGGGCCAGCAGGGAAGACGTGTCCCAGCGATTGCCGCCGAGCTTCTGGACTTCGCCATAGAACTGGTCGACGAGGGCGGTCACCGGAACGGTCGCGCCATTGCGCCGGGCTTCGGACAGAACAATGCCGAGATCCTTGCGCATCCAGTCGACGGCAAAGCCGAAATCATATTTGCCGTCGTTCATCGTCTTGTGCCGGTTTTCCATCTGCCAGGAGCCGGCGGCGCCCTTGGAGATGACGTCGACGACCTTTTCGATGTCGAGGCCGGCCTTCTTGCCGAAGTGAATACCTTCGGCCAGGCCCTGGACGATGCCGGCGATGCAGATCTGGTTGATCATCTTGGTGAGCTGGCCGGAACCGGCCGGGCCCATCAGGCCGACCATGCGGGCATAGGCGTCGATCACCGGCTTTGCCGTGTCGAAGGTGGCCGCGTCGCCGCCGCACATGACGGTAAGGGCTCCGTTTTCGGCGCCCGCCTGGCCACCCGAGACGGGCGCGTCGATGAAGCCTGCCTGTTTGGCGACGCAGGCATCGGCCAGTTCGCGGGCGACTTCGGCCGAAGCGGTCGTATTGTCGATCAGGATCGCGCCGGGCTTCAGGGCGGCGATGCAGCCGTTCTCGCCAATGGTGACCGAACGCAGGTCGTCGTCATTGCCCACACAGGTGAAGACGAAGTCGGCATCGCGCGCCGCCTCTGCCGGCGTCTCGGCCAGATTGCCGCCATGCTCCCGGACCCAGCTTTCGGCCTTGGCCTTCGTCCGGTTGTAGACCGTGACCGCGTGGCCGCCCTTTGCCTTCAGATGGCCAGCCATGGGATAGCCCATGACGCCCAGACCGATAAATGCCACCTTTGCCATGCGATTTCCTCCGCTTGATGTCGTTGTCGGACAAAGACTTAAAGCAGAAGGCGGCGAAGCGAAAGCACAACAAGGCGCTTGTCGGTTCGCCTCAGTGAGGCTTCAGCCGCGCGACCACCAGATGGCCGGGGCTCGGCTGGCCGTCCTGCATGCGCACATTGATCTCGGTGATCTCGACGAGTTCGAAACCGGTGGCGTCCAGCCGTTCGCGGATATAGCGCTCGGTGTGCAGGAAGCGCTGGTGCGGGCCGACGCGGTAGTTTTGGCCGTCGGTCTCGGAAAGGGTCTCCGACGAAAACACGAAGAGGCCGCCGCGGACCATGTTTTCGGCAGCCCCGAAGAACAGCGGCTCCAGCGCGCCGAGATAGGGCAGCACGTCGGTCGCGGTCACGAGATCGAAAGGTTCGTCGTCATTGTCCTCGAGGAAATCCTCGACTTCCGCCACATAGAGCGTTTCGTAGAGGTCCTTCTCATGGGCGATTTCGACCATGTTTTCCGACAGATCGATGCCGGTGATGTCGTCGGCCATGTCGCGCAGGGCGCCGCCGGTGAGGCCCGTGCCGCAGCCGAGATCGAGCATCCGCTTGAACGGCCCGAGCTCCAAAGCCTGCAGGCGCTGGCGCACCAGCATGGGCACCGCGTAGCCGAGCTGCTCGACCAAAATGTCCTCGAAGGCTTCGGCATGCTGGTCGAACAGGGTCTCGACATAGGCGTCCGGCGCGCGGGGCGGGGTCTCGCCGCGCCCGAGTGCTGCCATCCGCACGGCCGCACCGCCATGGTCTTCCGGATCGATGTCGAGGCATTCCTGATAGGCCGCGACGGCAGCGTCGATATCGCCGGCCTTTTCGAGCGAAAGGGCCCGGTTATAGGCTTCCGCCAGCTTCTCTTCGTCGATCTTGGCCATGACATCACTCCGGCGTGGAAAATATCGTTGCGCTCTACCGGTTCGATGGCAGTTTTGCAATCGGGCAGATCGGACCGGGTGAGGGAACCGGGAGCGGGGGGGATCGTTGACAATTGAAAGCTGAAGCCGGACATGACATCGGGAGGCGGCAATGGAGATGCGTGACGCTCTGGGAGAGGTCGGTGGAGAAGCCCTGCCCACGCCGCCGCGGCTGCCGCAGACCTCCGGCGAGAAGGCGACCGTCATCATTCACTACTATCGCGGCGAGCTTGCCCGGATGACCAGCTGGCGCGACCGCATCGACCGGACGTCCAACTGGGCCATCACGGTTGTGGCCGGCCTGCTGTCGGTATCCTTGTCGACACCCTCGTCACACCATGGCGTCGTGCTGTTCGCCATGCTGCTGATCTCGCTGTTCCTGCTGATCGAGGCACGCCGCTACCGGTTCTTCGATGTCTATCGGGCCAGGGTACGCCAGCTGGAGCGCTATTATTTCGCCCAGGCGCTTTCTCCAAAGGCCGAACTCAATGCCGACTGGGCCGAGCAGATCGCCGAAAGCCTGCGCTCGCCGCGCTTCCTGATGCCGCGCCGCGAGGCCGTTTCCAGGCGCATCCGCCGCAACTATGTCTGGATGTACATGATCCTGCTGGCCGCCTGGCTGCTGAAGATCTCGACCCCGAAGCTTTTGCCGGACCAGCCGCGCACCGATACCGTCTGGTCGTTCGGCGAATTCGTCCACAACGCCGCGCTCGGCCCCGTGCCGGGCTGGGCGGTGCTTGCGATCGTCGCGGTGATCTATGCGGCCATCATCTACGTCGCCGTCCACCGCGAGCCGGATGACGGCGAGTTCGCCTATGGCGAGGTGCATGTGTGACCGGCATGAGGCTCAGTGCAGGATGAATTCGCCCTGCAGCGCGCGCCATTCATTCGGGGCGATCAGCTTGCGATGGACGTAGCGCACGGAATGCAGCGGGCCATCGAGCGTCTCCTCCCAGAATTTGAGGAAGCTCTTCATCTGCGGAAAGTCCGGCGCCAGATCATAGTCCTGCCAGACATAGGTCTGCAGCAGCATGCGATGATCGGGCAGGCGGTAGAGTATCTGGGCCGTGGTCAGTCCGTAGCCCTCAAGCATCAGTTCCATTTCGCTCGGCATGATGTACCTCGTCGAAGCTGTTCCCGTGTTCGCGCCCCGATTTTTTTCCGGGTCTGCACCGATCATGAGAACAAAAAATGCTTGAGCAAGGCTTGCCGAAAATCTAGCGCTTCAGGTGACGTGTCAGCCGGCCCTCGAAGGAGAGCCAGACATGGCGCAGCGCCTCGACGATGACAAGATAGAAGATCGCGGCCCAGAGGTAGGTCTGGTAGTCGAAGGTACGTGAGAAGGCATAGCGCGTTTCCCCCATCAGATCGAAGACCGTGACGACGGAGACGACGGCGGATCCCTTGATCATCAGGATGATCTCGTTGCCATAGGGGCGCAAGGCGACGATCAGCGCCTGCGGCAGGATGATCTTGCGGAAGGCGACGACCTTGCCGATGCCGAGAGACGCGGCGCCCTCGTGCTGTCCGCGTGGAACGCTGTCGATGGCGCCGCGCAGGATTTCGGCCTGATAGGCGGCCGTGTTCAGCGCCATGGTGAAGATGCCGCAATAGATCGCCTCGCGGAAGAACCACCAGAGGCCGACGCTCTGCAGTTCCGGCCGGAAACTGCCCAGACCGTAATAGACGAGATAGAGCTGGGCCAGCAGCGGCGTGCCGCGAAACAGATAGACATAGCCGAAGGCAAGGCTGCTGATCAGCCGGTTTTTCGACAGCCGGGCAAAGGCGATCGGCAGGGAGATGACGGCGCCGATGGCGATCGACACGGCCACGATCCAGATCGTCGTCCACAGACCGTGCAGGTAGCGCGGACCGTATTTGACGAAATAGTCGCCATCCCAGCCGCTGACGACCATCCAGATCAGCGAGATCGCCAGCAGCAGCCAGATGGCAAGGATGCCGTAGCCTGCCAGCTGCCCACGCCGCATGCCGGCGCTTTCGATGATGGGCGCCGGGCGGGGCGGGATCAGGGTTTCGGCAATGCTCATCGGGAGACCTCCGAACGGCGCGCCCAGCGATCGATGAAGCCGATGCCGACCGACGAGATGATGGCAAGCACCAGATAGATGAGACAGGCAATCGAGTAGAACAGGAAGGCCTGTTTGGTGACCCGGACGGCAACCCCCGTCTGGCGCAGCACGTCGGCAAGCCCGATGATCGACACGTAGGAGGTATCCTTCAGCAGGATCATCCAGAGATTGGTGATGCCGGGAAGGGCGATGCGCACGAGTTGCGGCAGGACGACGAGCGACATGATCTGCCCGCGATGCAGGCCGAGCGCATGGCCACCTTCGAACTGGCCTCTGGGAATAGCCTGGAAGGCCGCGAAGATCACCTCGGCACAATAGGACGAGGAGACGACGCCGAGCGCGATCATGCCGGACACGAAGGCGTTAATCTCGACGCGGGTGTCGACGCCCATGGCGGCGAGGGCCGCCTGGATCAGGATCTGGGCGCCGTAATAGACGATGAACAGGGTCAGCAGTTCCGGCAGGCCACGGAAGATGGTGGTGTAGATGCCGGCGGCAAGCCGCAGGCTCTTTTCCTGTGACCGCATGCCGAGCGCCAGCAAGAAGCCGAGCAGCAGGCCGACCGGCATGGTGGCCAGCGCCAGGGTGATGGTGACGACGATGCCGGTGGCGATATCGTCGCCCCAGCCCTTGTCACCGCAGGACAGGATGGCTTCGGAGCCGAACCAGTTGAAGATGCCGAGATGCCCGCAAAGCGGGTCGATCCAGCCGACTATGTTTTGCCACAGTGACGCGCCCGAGGCCGGTACGTCGTCCATTCATGATCCCCTTGCGGTCTTGCCGCTTATTTTTTTGGGTAGAAAAGGCCGGCGACACCAAGCCGCCGGCCGGATGGCAGATCAGTCGCCGTAGACGTTGAAGTCGAAATACTTGTCCTGGATCTTCTTGTAGGTGCCGTTTTCGCGGATCGCGGCAATGGCCTTGTTGAGCTTTTCCTTCAGCGGATCGCCCTTGCGCACGGCAATGCCGGCACCCTTGCCGTTGATCTCTTCATCGATCGGCAGCGCCGTCAGGATCTTGCAGCAGGCGCCGTCTTCCGACTTCACCCATTCCGTCAGCACGACGATATCGTCGACGACGGCGTCGATGCGGCCGTTTGACAGGTCGAGCTTGTATTCGTCAGCCGAAGGATAAAGCTTCAGCTCGCTGTCCTTCATGTGGGCTTCGACATAGTTGGCGTGGGTGGTCGAGGACTGGGCGCCGATCGTCTTGGAGGCGAGACCGGCAACGTCCTTGATGTCGCTGTCCTTCGGTACGGCAACCGCCGGCGGCGTGTTGTAGTATTTGTCGGTGAAGTCGACTTCCTTCTCGCGCTCGGCCGTGATCGACATCGACGAGAGGATCATGTCGAACTTCTTGGCCTGCAGGGCCGGGATGATGCCGTCCCAGTCATTCGAGACGATGGTGCATTCGGCCTTCATCTCCTCGCAGAGGGCGCGGCCGATATCCATGTCGAAGCCGAGGAAATTGCCGCTGGCGTCCACATATTCAAAGGGCGGATAGGTCGAGTCGGTGCCGATGACGTAATTTTCGCCGTCGGCGAAGGCCTGGCCGGCTGCAAGCGACAGAGCTGCGAGCGACACGGCGGCGAGCACACGGCTTTTGATGGAGTTGCGCATAAGGAACCTCTCTGGTGGTGTCCGCATGGTTATCCGTCCATGCTGGACATTATTGGCGACCGTCGGGTTTTGCCCGACTTGGCTCGATATTCCTATGCATTCGCCGCGAAAATCAACAGCAAAGACCGTCGACATGGTTATTTTATCGATGGTTGCCGGCGCGGGCACTGCTGCCTGCCCGGCGGGGTGGCGCATGTGCCTTTGAAACCATTCCTCTCAATGCGAGTTAATCAAGTCGCAAATGCAGACGATCACGGACAAGCCGAGACCCTCGGACCCCGGGCGGAACGGCAGATGCGGGGAGACACCGGGGCCTGCGGGACGGCCGGACGGAACGAGGGGCATCAGGATCGTCACAGCTTTCATGAACCATCCGTTCACGTCGCATTCAGCCGCGGCTCCCCATGTTTCCGAAATCATACCTGCGAGATCGGCTTGCCGACGGACAGGAGATGGTGCGCCCGGCGCACCAAAAACAAAAGCTCCAAGGAGAGGAGATCCCATGTCAACGAAATGGAAAACGAGCCGCGCCGCGCTTCTGGCTTTCACGGCCCTGTCGCTGCAGGCAGGAACGCCGTTTGCAATGCCGGTCAGTGCCGTTGCCGCGCCGGCCGCCGCCAATGGCGGCCTCAATGCGCTCGCCGCAGCACCCGGTGCCGCTGAGGGCCGGATCATCCTCGCCCAGGCCGAACCCTGTGCCGACGGCCAGGACGCGGCCGACTGCCAGCCGGGCGGCAAGAAGAAGCGTGAAGGCGGCGAGCGCCGCAAGCACAAGGACGCCGAGCCGCAGGCCGATCAGGGCGCAGCCCAGCCCGAGCAGGCAGCGCCGCAGGCTGCCGAACCGGCACCCGCGCCCGAGGAACCCAAGGCCGAAAAGCCGAAGCGCGAAGCCGCTCCCAAGCGCGAAGCTGCGCCCGAGCCGGAAGCCGCGCCGGAGCCCAAGGCTGTAGAGCCCGAGGTAAGCCCCAAGGCTGCCGCACCGGAAGACAGTGACGGTGCGCGCAAGCAGGAAGGCAAGCGCAAGAAGAAGTCCGAGACCCGCGAGGCCGCGCCGCAGGCCGAAGAGCCCAAGGCCGAAACGCAGGACGCCGCGCCGAAGGCTGCCGAGGAACCCGTTGCCACGCCGGAGCAAAAGCCTGAAGAACTGAAGGCCGCACCGGAGGCCAAGTCGGCCGAGGAGCCGAAGGCGGAAGAACCAAAGGCAGAGGCGCCGAAGGCGGAAGAGCCCAAGGCCGAGGCGCCGCGCAAGAAGCGGATGCCGGCCGAAGGGCAGAAGCAGACCGAGGAGCAGAAGCAGCCTGAGGCGCAACAGCGCACGCTGGCACCTGCCGCTTCGCCTGACGATGCGTCCAAGACCGATGCCGCGGCTTCCGAAGCTTCGCCGACCGGCAACACCCCGGAAGACCAGGCCCGCAAGGAAGAGATCGCCAAGGATCCGTCGGCCACCAACGACACCGTTGTGCTGCCGGTCGAGGACGGAGCGCCCGTGCTCGACAGCGACAAGCGTTCGTTCCGCCGTGATGGCGGTGACCGCCGCAAGGGCGATGCCCGCGAGGAAAAGCGTCGCAAGCAGCGCGAAGAGGTGGAACGTCGTCCGCCGCCGAAGTCCGATGCAGAGGCGCAGGTGAAGGCTGATTCCAAGCGTCCGATCGCCAAGGTCGACGAAGAGAAGGGCAAGCGTCTGTCGGAGCGTCCGCGCTACCGCGACCGCTATGACGATGGCGACAGCCGCCAGGTCGACAATCGCCTGATCATCGAGTTCGGCGACAATATCGTCGTGCGTCATGACGACAACCGCCGCTTCGAGCGCTATGGCCGGGCACCGGAATACGATCAGCTGCCGAATGGCCGCGTTCGCGAGACGGTGACCAAGGAGAATGGCGACCAGATCGTCTCGATCCGCAACCGCTACGGCGATCTCGTCCAGCGTTCGCGCATCGACCGCCGCGGCCGTGAATATGTGCTGTTCTTCTCGCCGGAGCTTTACTACGCCGACGACGACCGTCGTCCGGTCTATCGCGACCCGGCCGAAGACCTGCCGCCGATGGTGCTGCAGATCCCGGTGCGTGACTACATCATCGACACGACCACAGATCCGGACCGCGACTACTACAAGTTCCTGGAGCAGCCGCCGGTCGAGCGTGTCGAACGCGTCTATTCCGTCGATGAGGTCCGTAACTCGGCCCGTATTCGCGACAAGATGCGCCGCATCGACCTCGACACGATCACCTTCGACACCGGCAGTGCCGAAATCTCGATGAACAAGGCAGGCACGCTGAAGGAAGTTGCCGACGCCATCAACAAGGCGCTCGACAAGGATCCGGCAGAGACCTTCCTGATCGAGGGCCATACCGATGCCGTCGGTTCGGACGAATCGAACCTCGTGCTCTCCGACAAGCGGGCCGAGGCAGTTGCCGACGTCCTGACCGACGTCTATTCGATCCCGCCGGAAAACATGGTGACGCAGGGGTACGGCGAGCAGTTCCTGAAGGTCAACACCGATGGACCGGCCCAGGAAAACCGCCGCGTGACCATCCGCCGCGTAACGCCGCTGGTTCGCCCGGTCGCCTCGAAGAACTGAGACGACAGGCCATCGTGAGAACAGAAAAAGGCCGCCGGTGCTGCACCGGCGGCCTCAGACTGCTGACAAACCCTATTCAGCTTTAGCCTTCCCATCAGATTCACGGAACGTCTCTGAATCGAAACCAGAACGGATCGGAATCAAACAAGCTGCGCGGAGACCTCAAAGAGGTTTGTCAGCAAGCTGAGGCCGCCGGTGCTGCACCGGCGGCCTTTTCGTTGCCTGAAGCAGGCGCTTTTCAGAGCGGCGGCAGGCCGATCGTCCGGCTGATGAAATCGGCAATCGCGGCCGTGTCGTCGAGATCAAACACCGGCAGGCGGTCGTCGTCGACCGGGTGATCGGCCGCTATCGCGACGATGTGCGGATCGCTCGGCGCCAGCGGTTCGCGGTTGTTCGCCTCCAGCCGGCGCGCCTCGACCTTGGGGATCGGCTCGCGCTTGTAGCCCTCGATCAGAACGAGGTCGCAGGGCGCGATGCGGGACAGGATTTCCTCGAAGCTCGGTTCGGCTTCGCCGCGCAGCTCGTGCATGATGGCAAAGCGCGTGCCGGAGACGATCGTCACTTCATGGGCGCCGGCCTGCCGGTGGCGGTAGCTGTCGGCGCCGACCTTGTCGATATCGAAGTCGTGATGGGCATGCTTGATCGTCGAGATGCGGTAGCCGCGCCGCGTGAATTCCTCCACGAGCCGCACCGCAAGCCCGGTCTTGCCGGAATTCTTCCAGCCGGAAATGCCGAAGACGCGGGGCGTTGTCATGGTTCAGGCTCCTGAAGAAAGGTCTCTGCCAGCCGCAGGTCTTCGGCCGTATTGATGTTGAAGAACGGGTCCACCGCATGTGCGCCGAGGACGAGCGGCGCAAACTCAACGACATCAACGGCGTGGCGGGCGAGAAAATCGGTCACGCGGCGATGCGCCGGGTCGGCAAGCCATGCCTCAAGCTCATCGGCAAGCCGGGCGGGCCAGGACCCGATCACCGGATGGCTCCGTCCCCCCGATGCGGCGACGGCAATGGCGAGGGAATCCTCCGCACGCGCTGCCAGGCGATCGGCCAGATCCCCGGGCAGGAAGGGGGAGTCGATCGAGACGGTCAGGACGCGCGTGATACCCAGGTCTTGCGCATGGCGCAGGGCGGCCAGAACGCCGGCAAGCGGCCCCAGGCGGTCGGGCAGGGTGTCGGGCACCAGAGTGAGCGCTTCGAAGCCTGTGGGGCTCTGCGGCGCATTCAGCGCCATTGCATCCACCTGCGGGGTGAGCCTCTCGATCACATGGGCGAGCAGCGGCCGCCCGCCAAGGCGCACGCCGACCTTGTCAGCGCCCATGCGACGGGAGAGCCCGCCGGAAAGGATGACGGCGAGGCGACGGGGTGAGGGCATGCTGATCTCCATCGGACAGGTGTCCATGAGGTGACGTTAGGAAACCTGCGCGTCCCGCGCCAGCACCGGTGCCGCATTGTCCACGGGCAAGGCCGGCCGGTGCCGCTAGAGTGCCGAGGATGTCGGGGTCGGCTCCTGCGCCACCGGCCGGGGAAGCTTGCGCTTCTTCTCGCGGTAAAACGTGTAGAGACCGGAGGCGATGACCACCAGGGCGCCGAGCGCCATCAGCGGATCGACTTGCTCGCCGAAGGCAAGCACCCCGATCGAGACGGCCCAGAGCAGGCTGGTGTAGCGCAGCGGGGCGATGAACGAGATTTCATCGGCGGTGCGCATGGCCAGCACGATCGACTGGTGGGCGACGACCAAAAGCAGCGCGGCGATGGCCAGTACCGCGAGCGCATTGCCGGACATCGGCTGCCAGCCGCCGGTCGGCACCAGCATGAAGCTGCCGACCAGCACAGCCCCCGATGCGGTGGCCAGGGTGACCCCGATCGACGGCGTGCCGGCGCGCACGCGCTTGGTCGCCAGATCGCGACCGGCGGCGCCGCACACGCTGACCAGCATCAGCAGCGATGCCGTGGTGAAGCCTTCCGCGCCGGGACGGACGATCAGCAGGATGCCGCAGAAGCCGACGATGATCGCGCCCCAGCGATACCAGCCGACCGGCTCGCGGAAGATCAACGCGGCACCGAGCGTGGTCGCCAGCGGCAGCGACTGGAGAATGGCCGAGATATTGGCGAGCGGCAACTGGCCGAGGGCGCTGAGAAAGGCGATGGTGGCAAGGCTTTCGCAGCCGACACGCAGGAAAACCATCGGCTGCAGCAGCGTGCGCAACTGCCTGAGCGCGCCCATCTGACCGGCGATCACGACGAGCAGACAGGTCATGATCGCGCCGCGCACCAGCATCATCTGCCCCGCAGGCAGGTCGGCGGCCAGCGTCTTGGTCAGGGCGTCGTTGCAGGTGAAACCGGCCATGGCGAGCGCCATCAGCAGCGCGCCCCTGGTATTGTTCGACAATGCCATGTGATGAATTCGTCCCCTCGCTCCGGTCTTACTCATAGCCAAGTCTATCGACGAAACAAGTTCTTCAAGACGACAATTGTGCGTGCACATACCGGCCGGCAAGAATTTGCCCGAAGGTACTGGCCCTCGGGGTTTAGGGAAATCTCAACCCTGCACGTGGACATTGTCTCCTATTCTTGGGGACAACTGCGATCGCCGCACGGCGCAATGGGGTAGCGATGACTTTTATCGACAGGCTTTTGCGCGGGCGACGCATCGTCACCAAGGTCTTGCTGTTCGTCGTGCCGCTGGTGCTGCTGATGGCCGGGGTGGGGCTTCTCGGCTACCATACGGCCAGGGTGCTGAACGGGCACATGACCGTGACGCGCGCGACGATCGGCAATATCGGCGACCTGCAGGACCTGCAGTCTGCCTTCCAGGCCTTTACCCTGCAGCCGACCGAAGAGAGCCGTGACGCGCTGGCCGCCGCGATCGACAAGCAGAAGCAGGGCATTGTCCAGCTCGAAGGTCTGGTTCAGGGCCAGCAGGACGCGTCCCTGCTTGAAAATGTCCGCGCGGTCGCACCGGCCATGGCCGATTCGGTGACCCGGCTCTGGACGACGGCAGCCGACCGCCTGGAGATCAGCGAGGCCCTCGAAAAGGATCTCGCCGACCTGAAGGCGGAGAGCGAAAAGGTCGACAAGCAGATCGCCATCGTTCGCGACAACTTCGTCGAGAAGGAAGAATTCGCCAAGGGGTTGCTCTTCGATTCCGCCGGGTATCAGGGGATCGCCGAGAAAATCGCCAAGCTGCAGGCGGCCTTCGACAAGGCGGGCGAGCCTGACAAGCGCGCCGGTCTGATCGGCCTTTATGCCGGGGCCATCGGCAAGGAACTGGCAAAAGCGGGCGAGAGCGTCTCCGACAAGGCGATGAAGGCCATGGGCAAGGTCGGCGATCTGAACGCCAAGCTCGAGGCGATTGCCGCAAACGACGCGCCGGCAGAGATGAAGATTGCCGGCGCCACGCCGATCATCGCTGCACTGGTGCCGCAGGGCGACCGGCTGGCCAAGCAGGCGGCGAAGAATGCCGACACGGCGGCCGGGCGTTTCGTCTCGCTCGAAAAGCTCGTCGCCGAGCAGAAGGAATTGCTGGGCCATGCCCAGGACGCGTTGCGGGTGCTCGATACGCTCGGCATCCATATCGAACGCCTGCGGCTGGCGCCGAGCGCCGACACCCGTGCCGTGGTGCAGGAGCGGCTGGATGCCTATACGGCGGCGGCGGCAGAGGTCTCACGCACCGGCGGCACCAATAGCAGCATGCGCGATTTCGCCGGACGTGTCGCGCCGGTCATCGCCTCGATCGTGGCTCATGGGGATGCCCTGCTGGGCGACGTGGAAGATTGGACGGATGCCCGCACCGCCGGCAAGGGCGCCATCGCCAACGGCATGACGGCGCTGAACGGCTTCGTCTCCCAGGCGCAGGAAAGCGGGCGCGCCGACAGCGAACGCTCCGGCACGATCTCGGTGATCGCCATGGTGGTTGGCACGCTGATGGCGATTGCCGGCGGGCTGATGCTGGTCGAAACCCTGCGCGCACCGCTCAAAAAGATCACCGATGTGATGGGCCGGCTTGCCGGTGGCGACTTGTCGGTACCGATCGAGGGACGCGATCGCGGTGACGAGATCGGCGACATGGTCCGCTCGGTCACGGTCTTTCGGGACGCGGCGGTGGAAAATCGGCGCCTCGAGCAGGAGGCCGAGGCGGTGCGTGAACGCTCCCGCGCCGAGATGGAACGCAGTTCAGCCGAACGGGCGCGGGTCGAGGCCGAGCAGCGCAATGCGCTGGATGCGCTCTCGGCGGTGCTCGGGGCATTGTCCAGAGGCGATCTGGAGCAGGGCATGCGCACCGATCTGTCGCGCGACTTCATCGCCATGGCCGAAACCTATAACGAAGCGGTCAACGCCCTGCGGGCCACGCTGTTCGACGTGCGGATCACGGCGGACGAGATCAATGCCGGCACCGGCAATCTGGCCGTATCGGCCGACGATCTGGCCCGCCGGACAGAACAGCAGGCGGCGGCGCTCGAAGAGAGCGTCAATGCGCTGAAGCATCTCGACGAAGTGGTGCGTTCGACGGCCACCAGTGCCGCCTCGACCTCCAGCACGGTGGAAATGACCGCCAGCCATGCCAGCCGCTCGGGCGAGGTGGTGGAAAAGGCCGTGGCCGCCATGGGCGAGATCAGCCGGTCTTCGGAAAAGATCGCGACGATCATCGGCGTCATCGACGAGATCGCCTTCCAGACCAATCTGCTGGCGTTGAATGCCGGCGTGGAGGCGGCCAGGGCCGGCGAGGCGGGCCGGGGTTTTGCCGTCGTCGCCCAGGAAGTGCGCGAACTGGCCCAGCGCTGCGCCGGTGCCGCCAAGGAGATCAGCGGGCTGATTTCATCCAGCGGCCAGCAGGTGCGCAATGGCGTGGCGCTGGTCGAGGAGACCGGCACGGCGCTGCAGACGATGATCGCCAATATCGGCGAGGTGCGCACGCTGGTCGCCAAGATCAGCGGCGAAGCGCGCCAGCAGGCCGACGGCATCGGCGAGGTGTCGAGGGCGGTCAACGATGTCGAGCTGATTACCCAGCGCAATGCGGCCATGGTCGAGGAGAACAACGCCGAAATTCAAGGATTGCGCGACCGTGTGACGACGCTTTCCGAGAAGATCGAGAAGTTCAAGACCGGTGGCCGCCAGGCCAAAACCTATGTCGAGGCAGAGCGCTGGTCAGTATAGAGGGTTCTCGCAGGTCTACGGAGACGCAATCGGCGCTGTTCCTGTCAGCTATCCGGCAGGGCGGTGTCAGCCGCCGGTGACGCTCATGTGGCGGGAGACGGCGGGGCCCTTGCTCTTCCGGTCGATGATGAAGTCGTGCCCCTTCGGCTTGCGGCCGATCGCCTCGTCGATGACGTTGGAGAGATAGGCGTCGTCCTCGGAGGCGCGCAGTGCGGTCCTGAGGTCGGCCGCATCGTCCTGCCCGAGGCACATATAGAGCGTGCCGGTGCAGGTGAGGCGCACGCGGTTGCAGCTTTCGCAGAAGTTATGGGTAAGCGGCGTGATGAGGCCGAGCCGGCCACCTGTTTCGGCGACATCGAGATAGCGGGCGGGGCCGCCGGTGCGGTAAGCGTTGTCAGTCAGCGTGAACTGTTCCGACAGCCTCTGGCGAACCTGGGAGAGCGGCAGGTAGCGGTCGGTGCGATCTTCCTCGATCTCGCCCATCGGCATGGTCTCGATCAGGGTCAGGTCCATGCCGCGGCCGTGCGCGAAGCGCATCATGTCGGGAATTTCGTCCTCGTTGAACCCCTTGAGCGCTACCGCATTGAGCTTGACCTTGAGGCCGGCGGCCTGCGCAGCATCGATACCCTTCATCACCTGGTCGAGATCACCCCAGCGGGTGATCTGGCGGAATTTGTCCGGGTCCAGCGTGTCGATGGAGACGTTGATGCGGCGCACGCCGCAATCATAAAGCTCCGAGGCGAAGCGCGGCAGCTGCGAGCCGTTGGTGGTCAGCGTCAGTTCCTCGAGCGCGCCGCTGTCGAGATGGCGGCCGAGCGATCGGACGAGATGCATGATGTTCTTGCGCACCAGCGGTTCGCCGCCGGTCAGCCGCAGCTTCTTCACGCCCTTGTCGATGAAGGCGGAACAAAGCCGGTCGAGCTCTTCGAGCGTCAGCAGATCCTTCTTCGGCAGGAAAGTCATGTGCTCGGCCATGCAATAGGTGCAGCGGAAATCGCAGCGATCCGTCACCGAGACCCGCAGATAGGTGACGGCGCGACCAAAGGGGTCGATCATCGGGGCAGCGCTCTGGCCAAGGGCCGCAGCATCGCCGAATTGTCCTGTGCCGTGTTCCAAGTCGGATCTCCATGAGGTTGAACCATAATCTGGTTCTCCCGACTGCCCACGTCAAGGAAACCATTGGCGTCCTATGATCAATTTGTCTTGTGCAGGATGGCCGGGCGCACTAGGTCAGCGCAAGACAATCGAAGGAGCCGCGGTCCGATGAGCCTATCCTGGCCAACAGAACTGAAAGTGTCGAAGGACCGAAAGTCCTTGATGGTCACCTATAATGACGGTGCGACCTATACCCTGCCGGCCGAGATGCTGCGCGTCCTGTCGCCCTCGGCCGAAGTGAAGGGCCATGGGCCGGGGCAGGAGGTGACCGTGCCCGGCAAGCGGCATGTGGCGATCTTAACGATGACCGCGACCGGCAACTACGCCGTCCGTATCGGCTTCGACGACGGCCACGATACCGGCATCTTCACCTGGATCTATCTGCGGGAACTCGGCGAGACCGGCGCGGAAAAATTCGCCGACTACGAAAAGTCGCTCGCCGAAAAGGGCCTGCAGCGCGATCCGCGCTGACATCACGTCAAGGTGTCAGGCGATAGCCTCGTCCTCGTCTGCCTGCAGCCGCGCTGCCAGTTTTTCCATCACCTCCGCCACCTGCAGGCACTGCTCTATCGGGGCGACCGACAGCGACCGCTCGATCACGTCCGTCTGGATCGCCATGGCCTTCAGCGTCAGGGCGCGGCCGTCCTCCGTCAGATATAGCCGCAGCACCCGCTTGTCCTTCTGATCGCCGCGCCGCTCCAGCAGGCCGCGCTTTTCCATCTGCGGCAGCAGCATGCTCATGTTCGAGCGGCCGACCAGCAGCTTGCGGGCCAATTCCTGCTGCGAGATGCCTTCGAAACGGTAGAGATTGACCAGAATATCCAGATGCGGCGGCTTGATGTCGAGGGGAGCGAGCAGCCGTGCCATGGTTTGCTGCATCAGCTGACAGGCGCGGCCGACCGCGATCCAGCTCTTAAAGCGCGGATGCTCGAAGGGAAGAGCTTGATTTTTGTTCATGCTTGTACTTTATTGTTCAACGTTGAACATAAAACGGGAATCCGACTATGGCATCCTTTTGGCTGAAGGTCACCCGGATCGGGTTTGGCGGGCTGGGCAAGATATCGCCGCGGGCTGCGGGACGTCTGGCGTTTTTCCTGTTTTGCCGCACACCGTCCCGAAAGCCGAAGGGCGAAAAGGCCGCCGCAGTCCTCGCCTCCGGCAGGGCGCGGCTATCCGGTGCGCAGCACGCCATGGTCACCGTGCCCGGCGGGGAGATCGCAACCTATCGGCTAACAACCGGTCTGAAGGCACCGAAGATTCTCGTCGTTCACGGCTGGGGCTCGCGCGCCGAATATCTGGCCGAACTCGGATCCGGCCTGCAGGCGCACGGCGCCGATGTGGTGCTGATGGATCTGCCCGGACACGGCCGCTCCTATGGTAGGGCGCTGAACATCGCGATGGCGGCGGAAGCCATTGTCGGAGTCGAGCGCGAGCAGGGGCCTTTCGACGCGGTGGTTGCCCATTCCCTCGGCGGGTTGTCGGTGATGGCGGCCGTCGGCGGCCTGTTCCGGCATGTGCCGCCGCTGATGGCGCACCGGCTGGTGCTGATCGGCGCGCCCTCGGAGGTCGGGGAGGTCTTTGCCGACTTCTCCGCCATGATCGGCCTCGATGCCGCGTCGCGGGCGGCCCTGCTGGATCGCGCCGCCGAAGTCGGCGGTCGGCCGATCGGCGATTTCGACATGTCGAACGTCGCCAGACGGGCGAAGCGGCCGATGCTTGTCGTGCATGCCGAAGACGACAAGGAGGTCGGACCGCATCACGCCCGCCGTTACGGAGGCATCGGCAGCCATATCGACTTCCACTGGGCCAATGGCTACGGGCACCGCCGCATCGTCAGCGCGCCCGATGTGACGGCCGAGATCGCCCGTTTCCTGATGATCCGGCAATACCAGACGCCGCTTGCAACGGTCTGAAAGGTGGTCATAAAATTGCAATGGCCCCCGCCTAGGACGGGGAGAGCAAACAGCACAGGGATTCCGGGCATGACCATTCTGCGCAGCATCGAAGACCTGAGGGCGATCTATGCCGCCGAACCGACGGAGGCTTCCGTCGCCAAGGTCACCCGCGTCCTGACGGCGGAATACCAGACGCTCATCGGCGCCAGTCCCTTCATGGCGCTTGCCACCGTCGGGCCGGAGGGGCTCGACTGTTCGCCGCGTGGCGACGAGGAGAGCGTTGTCCGGATCGCGGACGAGCGCACGCTGCTGCTGCCGGACTGGCGCGGCAACAACCGGATCGATTCGCTTGCCAATATCGTCCGCGACCCGCGCGTCGCCCTGATGTTCCTGATCCCCGGTTCCAGCACGGTGATGCGGGTAAACGGTACGGGCGAGGTGTCTGTGGCGCCGGACCTGCTGCAAAGCTTCGAGCGCGACGGCAAGCATCCGCGCACGGTGGTGGTCGTCACGGTTGTGGAAGCCTATTTCCAATGCGCCCGCGCCGTCATGCGGGCCGGGCTGTGGGCGCAGGACCGGGTGATCGATCCGCAGTCTCTGCCGACGCCTGGCGCACTGCTGAAGGCGGCCAAGGCCGGATTCGACCAGGAGACCTATGACCGCGAATGGGCCGCGCGGGCGGCCCAGACCATGTGGTAATTGTCGCAGCTGACCGTCTTTCCCGGGTCCCCATCCTCAGCGGCGATAGAGCATCCAGTTCTTGGTCGCCTCGATGTCGTGGTCCTCTTCGAAGGCGCAGGTTCGGTTGCGGCCTTCCTGCTTGGCGCGGTACAGCGCGATGTCGGCCCGGCCGTACAGATCGCTGTCGCCCTGCGCCTGCGACGCCATGCAATAGCCGAGCGAAATGGTGATCGGTCCGTAATTATAGCCGGCCTTGGAATTCTTGAACTGCGTCGTTTCCAGCGACAGCCGGATGCGCTCGCACAGGCAGAGCACTTCGTCGGCACCGATGCCCTCGATGATGATGGCGAATTCCTCGCCGCCGGTGCGGGCGATGAAGCTGTCCCTGCGCACATTGGCGCGCAGGACGCTGGCGACGGTTGCCAGGATCTTGTCGCCGACCGGATGGCCGTAACTGTCGTTGATCCGCTTGAAGTGGTCGATGTCGAGCAGGATGAGCGCACGCGGGCGGCCGTCCTGCACGGCGGAATAGACCAGGGCCAGCCGCTCGTCGAAGGCGCGGCGATTGGCAAGCCGCGTCAGCGAATCGGTATTGGCGATCCGCTTGTACTCGTCGAGTTCCTGGCGGACCTTGTCCATCTCCTGCGACCGGCGGGTGATCTTGTTGGCGGTGGTCTCGCCCTGCTGCTTCTTGCGGTCCGTCGCCTCCGTGAGGATGGTGATGGCATTGCGCAGGATATCGGCGCTGGTATTGCTCTTCGACGTGATCCGCCGATAGGTTTCGCCGAGCACCCGGTGGTAGCTGTCGAGCGAGGTCTGTTCCTGCTTGAGCATGTGCAGCAGGTTTTCAAGCTCGTCGCTGATGCGGCCGTGAATGCCCTCGACGACCACACTTTGCGGGCGCGCGAAATAGGCCTCTCCCAATGCATCCAGATCCGCCTGGGTGACCTGGGATCCGAGCGCTGCAAAATCACGGCTCAGAGCCGGGTTCGCACCGATGAAAACCTCGTAAAATAGTTCGTAGTTCCGCGGGATGGGCGCGATCCCCATCGTCCGCATCGCATACATAACCTGCGTCGGAATGTCCGCATTCGACGCTTTTGTCGGCCTGCTTGTTGTTGTCATCGGCATCCCCCCGGAAGCCTTGAGTCATTTCAGCAATCGATATTCTCTTACGCGCAAATCATTGGGAAAGGTTTAAGTTTTCCTTTTTCAGTATTATTTGGCGCGCGCCTGAATCGACTCTAGTTGATGAGTGGTCTTCTTGTTGTCCGTACTTGCGTATTCGATGACGCGGGCAATAGTGCCCGGGTCGGTGTCGTTGTGTTCTTGCCCTGCCGGCTGCGACTAGAGATTGAATTCCTGGAAGAAATCATTGCCCTTGTCGTCGGTAACGATGAAGGCTGGAAAGTCTTCGACTTCGATCTTCCAGACCGCTTCCATGCCGAGTTCGGGATATTCGAGCACCTCGACCTTGCGGATGCAGTCCTGGGCGAGACGCGCGGCCGGGCCGCCGATCGAGCCCAGATAGAAGCCGCCATGGGACTTGCAGGCCTCGCGCACGGCGCGCGAGCGGTTGCCCTTGGCCAGCATCACCATGGACCCGCCGAAGGACTGGAACTGGTCGACGTAAGAGTCCATGCGGCCGGCCGTCGTCGGGCCGAAGGAGCCGGACGCATACCCGGTCGGTGTCTTGGCCGGGCCGGCGTAATAGACCGGGTGGTTCTTCATGTATTCCGGCATGCCTTCGCCGTTTTCCAGCCGTTCGCGGATCTTCGAATGCGCAAGGTCGCGGGCAACGATGATCGTGCCGGTCAGCGAAAGCCGGGTCTTGACCGGATGTCGCGAGAGTTCGGCGAGAATGTCTGCCATCGGCTGGTTTAGATCGACCTTGACGACCGAGGAGGAGAGGGCGCTCTCGTCGATTTCGGGCATGTATTTCGACGGATCGGTTTCCAGCTGCTCAAGGAAGATGCCGTCTTTGGTGATCTTGCCCTTGGCCTGGCGGTCGGCGGAACAGGACACGCCAAGACCGATCGGCAGCGAGGCGCCGTGCCGCGGCAGACGGATGACGCGCACATCGTGACAGAAATACTTGCCGCCGAACTGGGCGCCGACACCCAGCGACTGGGTGAGCTTGTGGATCTCCTTCTCCATCTCGATGTCGCGGAAGGCATGGCCGCTTTCGGACCCTTGCGTCGGCAGTTCGTCGAGATAGCGGGCGGAGGCGAGCTTGACCGTCTTCAGGTTCATTTCCGCCGACAGCCCGCCGATGACGATCGCCAGATGGTAGGGAGGACAGGCTGCCGTGCCGAGCGACAGGATCTTGTCCTTCAGGAAGTCGATCATCCGCTCCTTGCTCAGCAGCGAGGGCGTGCCCTGGTAAAGGAAGGTCTTGTTGGCGGAGCCGCCGCCCTTGGCCATGAACAGGAAGTTGTAGGCGTCCTCGCCTTCCTCGTAGATATCGATCTGGGCCGGCAGGTTGGTCTTGGTATTTTTTTCCTCGAACATCGACAGCGGCGCCAGCTGCGAATAGCGCAGGTTCCGGTGTTCGTAGGCGTCGCGCACGCCGGCGGCGAGCGCCGCATAGTCGCCGCCTTCGGTAAACACGCGGCGACCCTTCTTGGCCATGACGATCGCCGTCCCGGTATCCTGGCACATCGGCAGGATGCCGCCGGCGGCGATGTTGGCGTTTTTCAGCAGGTCATAGGCAACGAAGCGGTCATTGTCGGTCGCTTCGGGATCGTCGAGGATCGAGGCGAGTTGTTTCAGGTGGCCCGGCCGCAGCAGGTGGTTGATGTCGGAAAGTGCCGATTCCGCCAGCAGTCTCAGCCCTTCCGGCTCGACCATCAGCATGTCCCGGCCGTTGAAGCTGGCGGTCTGGACGTGGTCGGATGTCAGCAGGCGGTAGGGGGTCTGGTCGGGTCCAAGGGGAAAGAGATCGTCGGCCATGAGATTCCTCTGGAATGAATCGTTGCCGTCGCTTTACGAGCCAGTCGCGGGAATTGCAATGTCTGCCTTAATCTCTGCCACATTTGCCGCACCCCTTGCTCCGGCAGGCGGAGGACAGGCTTTCAGGCGTTGTCGCCGAGCGTTTCGAGAAAGGCGGTCATGCTGCGGGCGGGTGGGATATTGGCTGCCTGGCACACCTCATAGGCTCGCCGCAACTGCTGTTCGAAGGCGCGCTGCTTGAGCTCGCTTTCCAGCAGACTGAAGGCCTCTGCGGCAACCGCGCTCGAATTCGGATAAAGCCCGCGCGCCACGAGCGCCTCGATCCGGTCCAGCATGTCCGGGTCGAGATAGACGGTCAGGGTCTTTTTCGAGAGGTGAACCATGCGAATCATATTAGCGGATCGCGATGCAATTCGAAATCCCCGCCGGCTCCGAAATCGGCCTGAATTGCAATCAGCGGGCGCATGCATGGGCACCATGGTGAGCACGCCGTTACCGGCGCGGCCGCAGGCAGGCGAGGCTGTCACATTACGGGGCATGCCGTCCGGGCTTTACGGGCTTTCAGGCTGCGGCTGCGATGTATCCATTGGCCGAAGCGATTGCAGGATCCGGCCGCACCGCTGATGCCTTTCGTGGCTCTATCCGGTTTTTTCTGCGACGCTCTGCTTTCCATGGGCGCCGGCTGTCTCTAACCATGGGCCCCTGTTCGCAATGCTTCGAGGTATGCATGCCCATCGGAAGATCTGTCGTTGCCGTGATGTCGCGGTCGCTTCTGGCCAAGATTTTCGCCGTCAGCTTCGTGTCGGTCCACCTGCCGCTGATCGCCATGCTGGTCTATCTCGGCAGCATGCGCGCGGCCTTTTCCGATCCGGCATTCTGGGTGCTGCTTTCGGCGACGCTTGCGGGCACGCTGTTCTGTCTCGGGTTGACCTGGCTGCTGCTGAGCCCGCTGATGCGCTTGACCCGGGCCATCGACGATTACCGTCAGGGCAAGCCGATGACGTCGGTGGCCGCCAAGCGCGGTGACGAAGTGGGGCAACTGGACCGCAAGGTATCGGAACTGACGCGCGAGCTCGACGGGCTGATCCTGCGGCTGCGCCAAGAGGCGACGGAGGACCCGCTGACCGGCCTTGCCAATCGCCGGGCCCTGATGGAGCGGGGGGCGGAAAGTCTTGTACAGAAAGACAGCCTGCAGAATGTCGTCAGTCTGGTGATGTTTGATATCGATCACTTCAAGGCGATCAACGATCGCCACGGCCACCAGATCGGCGACCGGGTGCTGGTGGCGATCGGCAATCTGCTGCGCAGCCATATTCGCCCGAGCGACTTTGCTGCCCGCATGGGCGGCGAGGAATTCGTCATCGTGCTGCCCGCCACCGGCCATGACGATGCCCGCTTGATTGCCGAGCGGCTGCGGCTTTTGCTGCGGGACAGCGATATCGCGCCGCTCGGTCGCGGGGCGGTGACCGCGAGCTTCGGTGTGGTGACCAGCGAGAGCGGCTCGCCCGAGCTGCAGCGCCTGCTCAGCCTGGCGGACGCCTCGCTGTACCTTGCCAAGGATGGCGGGCGCGACCAGGTCGTGTGCTGCACCGCCGAGCCGGCATGACCGGCGGTGCAGGGCGCGCGTTGACGCTTATTTCGGGCCGATCATCAGTTCCGGCCGGACATATTCGTCGAACTCCTCATTGGTAAGATAGCCGCCACCGACGGCTTCCTCGCGCAGGGTCGTGCCGTTCTTGTGCGCGGTCTTGGCGATCTTGGCGCAGGCATCGTAGCCGAGCTTCGAATTGAGCGCGGTGACCAGCATCAGGGAATTCTCCACGCCCTTCTTGATGTTGTCCTCCCGCGCCTCGATGCCGACCACGCAATTGTCGGTGAACGAGACCGCCGCATCGCCCAGAAGCTGGACCGATTGCAGGAAGTTATAGGCCATCATCGGATTGTAGACATTAAGCTCGAAATGGCCCTGGCTGCCGGCAAAGGTGATCGCCGCCTGGTTGCCGAAGATATGGGCGCAGACCTGCGTCATCGCTTCCGACTGGGTGGGGTTGACCTTGCCCGGCATGATCGACGAGCCCGGTTCGTTTTCCGGCAGTGCCAATTCGCCGAGCCCGGCGCGCGGACCGGAGCCGAGGAAGCGGATGTCGTTGGCGATCTTGAAGCAGGCGGCAGCCGCCGCATTGATCGCGCCATGGGCAAAGACCATGGCGTCGTGTGCAGCCAGTGCCTCGAACTTGTTCGGCGCGGTGACGAAGGGCAGGCCGGTGATCGCGGCAATTTCTTCCGCGACCTTTTCGGCAAAACCCTTGGGTGCATTCAGGCCTGTGCCGACGGCGGTGCCGCCCTGGGCCAGTTCCAGGAGGCCATCAAGCGTCGTCTCGATGCGTCGGATCGCCGAGGCGACCTGCGCGGCATAACCGGAAAACTCCTGGCCGAGCGTCAGTGGAGTGGCGTCCTGCGTATGGGTGCGGCCGATCTTGATGATGTCGGCGAAGGCTTTCGCCTTGGCGTCGAGCGCCTGCTGCAGATGCTTGAGGCCGGGAATGAGGTGGTGCGTCACCTGCTCGGCGCAGGCGATGTGCATGGCCGTCGGATAGGTGTCGTTCGACGACTGGCTCATGTTGACGTGGTCATTCGGATGGACCGGCTTCTTGGTGCCCATGGTCCCGCCCAGCATTTCGATGGCGCGGTTGGAGATCACCTCGTTGGCGTTCATGTTGGATTGCGTGCCGGAACCCGTCTGCCACACGACCAGCGGAAAGTGATCGTCGAGCTTGCCGTCGATCACTTCCTGGGCCGCCTTGACGATGGCATTGCCGATCGGGCCCTCGAGGCCACCGAGCGACATATTGGCACGGGCGGCCGCCTGCTTGACGATGCCGAGCGCGCGCACCACCGACAGCGGCTGTTTTTCCCAGCCGATCTTGAAATTGCCGCGCGAGCGTTCGGCCTGCGCGCCCCAATAGCGGTCCGCCGGAACCTCGATCGGTCCGAATGTGTCGGTTTCGGTGCGGGTTGAGGACATGGGATCAGTCTCCTTGCGGGGCTTGAGGCTCGCCGCAACGGCGGGCGAGGGGAAACATCGGGTGCCGACCGGGACGTGGGGGCACGGACGTCCGGGACGGCGGAGAGAGGTTATCCGACTGATATAGGAAAGCCTCTGCGGTGTTAAACCATTCCGTCCTTCAGCTGCGCAAATTCCGTCCGCCGGGGGAGCGAATCACCGGTCGAAAGGGCGGCGTCACGGTCCCGCCATCCTGTTGATTGACGAGAATTCGAGTGTTCGCGTTAACTGAAACTTAACCGGAGGCTTTGCTAACATCGGGCTGGTGGAAAGCGTCGTTGCGCATCTGTCACGGTGTCACGCAGATGTGACGTTTCGCGGCACTTGTTATGTGGGCTACGCTTTCCAATTGTGGTCCGATGGGCTACGCCAAGCCACCAGCAAACAACACTCCGGACAGGCCGCATGACCCGGTCGATTGGGGAATTTACATTGCATTACTCGACCAAAAAATCCGTCTGGGCGACCGCGCTGGTCGCATCCATCGCCGCCTCCACCCTGATGACCTCGACCGCGAGCGCTACCACGCTGCTCGACATCCTGCGCGGTGGCCCGGGACGGGGTGGTCACCAACAGGTCCGCGGCAATCAGAACGTGTTCGGTCAGGAACGGTACCCGGCTGCGCCGCAGTTCGACGACGATCCCGAGCCTTTGCCGACGGTGACCGGTCCGACCTACAAGGCCTATCGCCCGGACGGGCTTCGGCTGGTCAAGGCATCGCTGTTTGCGGCAGAGACCGCCTCCGACGTCACCACCACGGCTTCGATCTCGGCCGACGAGAACGGCCGTGCCTATCTGTCCGAGGTGAAGGTCAAGACGACCGACGATGTGGCCGATGCGGTCGAAGCCTATTACAGCGCCAAGAAGCCGCTACTGTGGACCGATGGCGAAGCCGTCAACGACAAGGCCAAGGCCGTCATGGCGTTTCTCGCCGAGGCCGACACGGTCGGTCTCGATCCGCGTGACTACGCGGTCGATATGCCGAACGACGCGCTGAAGGCGACGGACGAGGACGGCTACCGTCGCGGCCTGATGCAGTTCGAAGTGGCCCTGTCGTCCAAGGCGCTGACCTATGTGGCCGACACCCAGCGCGGTCGCATCGAGCCGGACAAGATTTCCGACTATTACGATTTCAAGCGCAAGCCGGTGAAGCTGAAGCCGGTGCTCAACCTGTTGCGGCTGAGCCCGGATGTCTCCGCCTATCTTCGGGCCCGCGATCCGCAGAGCTCCCAGTTTCAGGCGATGAAGCACGAGCTTGCCCGCCTGCGCGAACAGGACGGCAATACCAACCGGATCGAGATCGACGCCAACCTGCTGTTGAAGCCCGGCCAGCAGGATGCCGAACTGCCGAACGTCGTTGCCGCGATCAAGCGGTCCGGCTCGGATTCGTTGAAGACCGACAACGCGGTCGTGCTTGCAAGCTATACCGACGGTCAGGACTACACGCCGGAACTGGTCGGCCTGGTCAAGAACTTCCAGAAGGAAGTCGGCCTGAAGCCGGACGGTGTCGTCGGCCCGGCAACCGTGCGCAAGCTTGTCGGTGACAGCAATGCGGAAAAGATCCACAAGCTGATCGTGGCGATGGAAGAGCTGCGCTGGCTGCCGGACGATCTCGGCCAGCGCTACGTGTTCATCAACCAGCCGGCCTATCGTGCGGTCTATGCCGAGAACGGCAAGGAAAAGCTGTCGATGCGCGTCGTTGTCGGCGGCCCGCGCACCCAGACCTATTTCTTCCAGGACAAGATCGAGACCGTCGAAGTAAATCCCTATTGGGGCATTCCGCAGTCGATCATCGTCAACGAATATCTGCCCAAGCTGCGTCGCAACCCCGGCTATCTCGACCAGATCGGCTACGAGACAACCTACAAGGGCCGCAAGGTATCGTCGACGCAGGTTAACTGGAACGATTCCAGCTACAAGTCGGTCGGCGTTCGCCAGCCGCCGGGTGGCAAGAATGCGCTCGGAGAGCTGAAGATCCTGTTCCCGAACGCCCATGCGATCTACATGCATGATACGCCGTCGAAGAGCTTCTTCCAGCGCGATGCACGGGCCCTCAGCCATGGCTGCGTCCGGCTCCAGCATCCGCGTGAAATGGCCGCTGCCGTGCTCGGCACCAGCGTCGACCACGTGGCGTCGGAAATTGCAGGCGGCCAGAACAAGGCTCTGCCGGTCAAGGCCGATATCCCGGTCTACGTCGCCTATTTCACGGCCTGGCCGGACAAGGACGGCAAGATCCAGTATTTCAACGACGTCTACGACCGCGATGCCTATACGCAGAAGGCCTTTGACGCGACGAGCAGCGTGCGGGAGAGCGGGGTCTGACAAGACCCGCTGCCGCCTCCAGACTAGCGTGACGACAACAGACGCCCGACCAGTTCGGGCGTCAATTCGTTGTAGCTTGCGATAATGCAGGTGGCGCCGAGCTCCTCGACCGGCACGTCCGAATAGCCGAAGGGCACGGCAATCGACGGCACGCCGGCATTGCGGGCACCGAGAATGTCGTTGATGCTGTCGCCGACCATCACCGCCTCGCTCGGGTCGCCGCCCGCCATCTCCACCGTCAGCCGGATGTGATCGCCATGCGGCTTGCGCTGGGCGAAGGTGTCGCCGCCGCTGATCGCCGCGAAATGGCCGCTGAGACCGAGGCTCTCGATCAGCGGACGCGCCAGGCTCTCCATCTTGTTGGTGCAGACGGCCAGCCGGTAGCCGGCCTGGCGCAGCTGCTCCAGCGCCTCCGTCAGCCCGTCGAAGGGACGGCTATGGCCGGGCATGTTTTCCCCGTAATGCGCCACGAAGCGCTGCATCATCGCCGGGAGCGCCTCGGCGGGCAGGTCGATGCCGCGCAGGGCAAAGGCGCGCTCGATCATCACCCGGGCGCCATGGCCGACAAGATGCGTGATGTCGTCATAGGTCACCGGCGCCAGGTTGTGGGCTGCGATGGTGAAATTCAGGCTGTCGATCAGGTCGTGCGCCGTGTCGACAAGCGTTCCGTCGAGATCGAAGACGATGGTGGCAGTGGTGTCTGACATGCTCTGGGCCTCTTTCCGGTTCCCCCGGCGATTAGGGGAAGGGGCTCTTGATTGCAAGTCGTTGACGGCGCCCGAAAAGGGCTTTCACTCGGCCAATCAGCCGTGTAAACAGCATCTCGACGGAAACGGACGGAGTAAACGGCGCGATGGACGCCCGCGAAATGAAGATCGCAGCCGCGCAGGCGGCACTGGCGCATGTCGAAGATGGCATGCGGCTCGGGATCGGTACGGGATCGACGGCGGAAGAATTCGTCCGCCTGCTGGCCGAGAAAGTGGCAGGCGGCCTGTCGGTCGAAGGCGTACCGACATCGGAGCGCACCGCCAGGCTCTGTGTCGAACTCGGTGTCTCGCTGAAATCCCTCGACGAACTGCCGGAACTCGACCTGACCATCGACGGTGCCGACGAGGTCGATCCGGCGCTGCGGCTGATCAAGGGTGGCGGCGGTGCACTGCTGCGCGAGAAGATCGTCGCGGCTGCGTCATCCAAGGTGATCGTCATTGCCGACGAAACCAAGATGGTCGACACGCTCGGCGCTTTCCCCTTGCCCATCGAGATCAATTCCTTCGGCCAGGCATCGACCCGGATCGCCATCGAGCGCGCGGCCGAGCGGCTGGGCCTGACCGGCGATCTGACGCTGCGCGGATCGCATGACGGTCCCTTCATGACAGACGGCGGGCACTTCATATTCGATGCATCATTTGGCCGCATTCCTGATGCAGAGGCGCTAGGGCACGCGCTCCACGCCATCCCCGGGGTCGTGGAACACGGACTATTCATCAATCTGGCCACCCTTGCGATTATTGCCGGTCCCCAAGGGGCGCGCGTGGTCGAAAAACAGGTCTAAACAGGAGCATTATTCATGGTGAGGAAAACAAGCTTCGGTCGCGCCGCCTCGGCCGCCCTGGTGATCGGATCGGTTCTGCTGGGCGTGTCCGCCAAGGCACAGGACGCGTCTGACGAACAGATCCAGGCAGCCCGCGCTGCGATTTCCGCGCTTGGCTTGACCAACCAGTTCGACAACATCCTGCCGGGCCTGGCGGATCGGCAGAAGCGCGAGCTGATCCTCACCTATCCGAACCTGGAGGAAGAAATTTCCGCCTCGGTCGACAAGAACGCCCTGGCGCTTGCTCCGCGTCGCGCCGATCTCGAGCAGGAAGCCGCGTCGGTCTACGCCAAGTCCTTCACCGCGGAAGAGCTGAAGCAGATCGCCGATTTCTACAACAGCGACACCGGCAAGAAGTTCATCAAGGACGGCCCCGTCGCGCTGCGCGAAATGGCCAAGGCCGCCGATATCTGGGCATCCGGCATCGCGCGGGACCTGAACAAGCAGACCAATGAAGACATGCTGAAGCTGGTCGGCAAGGAAGGCGCTTCGACCGCCGAGGCACCGAAGCCTTAACAGGCCCGCATCCAGTCCCTATGTTAGTCGAGGCCCGGCATCCGTCGGGCCTCATCCCATTTCAGACGACCGTTCACCTTTTCCCCTGCCGGTCGCCCTTTCAGCCTGGAGCCCAGCCATGTCCGCATACGATTACGACCTCTTTGTCATTGGTGGCGGCTCCGGCGGCGTGCGCGCCGCGCGGGTGGCATCCAGTCTGGGCAAGCGGGTCGCGATCGCCGAGGAATATCGCTATGGCGGAACCTGCGTCATCCGTGGCTGCGTGCCGAAAAAGCTGTTCGTCTATGCCTCGCAGTTTGCCGAGCATTTCGAGGATGCCGAGGGCTTCGGCTGGACGGTCGGCGAGAGCAAGTTCGACTGGTCGGCGCTGATCGCGGCCAAGGACAAGGAAATCGACCGGCTCGAAGGGCTCTACCGCAAGGGGCTGGAGAATGCCGGCGCCGACATCCTGTCGACCCGTGCGGAGCTTACCGGCCCCCACAGCGTGCGCCTGACCGATAGCGGCAGGGAAGTGACCGCCGAGCGGATCATCGTTGCCGTCGGCGGAACGCCCAATCCGCACGAGGCGCTGCCCGGCCACGAGCTCTGCATTTCCTCCAACGAGGCCTTCGACCTGGAGGCGCTGCCGCAGTCGATCCTGATTGCCGGGGGTGGCTATATCGCCGTCGAATTCGCCAATATCTTCACCGGGCTTGGCGTCGACACAACGCTGATCTATCGCGGCGCGGAAATCCTCTCGCGCTTCGACATCGACATGCGCCGCGGCCTGCACGAGGCGATGGAGGCCAAGGGTATCCGCATCCTCTGCCACGACGTCATCGAGAAGGTCGAAAAGACCGCCGGGGGCATGCTGAGCGCGCGCACCAAGAATAGCGGCACCCTGTCGGTTGGCCAGATCATGCTGGCGCTCGGCCGCGATCCGGCAACGCATGGTCTCGGGCTCGAGGCTGCCGGCGTCGAGGTCGATGCTAGGGGCGCGATCAAGGTCGATGAATATTCGCGCACCAATGTGCCGAGCATCTTCGCGCTTGGCGACGTCACCGACCGCGTGCAGCTGACGCCGGTCGCGATCCATGAAGCCATGTGCTTCATCGAGACCGAGTACAAGAACAACCCGACCAAGCCGGATCATCACCTGATCGCGACGGCTGTGTTTTCGCAGCCGGAGATCGGCACCGTGGGTCTCTCCGAAGACGACGCGGCCAAGCGTTTCGAGGAGATCGAAGTCTATCGCGCCCAGTTCCGCCCGATGAAGGCGACGCTGTCGGGGCGGCAGGAAAAGACGATCATGAAGCTGATCGTCAACGCCGCCGACCGCAAGGTGGTCGGCGCCCATATCCTCGGCCACGATGCCGGCGAGATGGCGCAACTGCTCGGCATCACGCTGAAGGCCGGCTGCACCAAGGACGACTTCGACCGGACCATGGCCGTGCATCCGACGGCTTCGGAAGAACTGGTGACGATGTATGCCCCGAGCTACCGGATCCGGAACGGTGAGCGGGTCTGAGATAGCCTCTGTGTGCTGATTGTTGTGTTGGCTAGCAAATGCAGTTATAGGTTGCAAAATTCTCTCTTTTGGTGTTGACTTCTGTCTCTGCCATAGGGGAGGTGGACATGGCCAAAACAGTCAGAATTCTGAGTGTGCAATCGGTCGAGCTCAGCCTGGAGAAGAGCGATCCCGCACGTCTGGTCGTCATAGCCATGGGGATCGCCTCTACGCCGGGCTACACCAATGTCCGGCTCGATAGCCTGGAAGAGGAATTGTCGTCTGACGGCATTTTCGATCTGGAGTTTGTCGGAGATCCGCCTGATGGGATCGTGATCCCGAAACTGACGCCCGTTGCGGCGTCGATCGTTCTCGACAGGGATGTGGACAGGATCGTCGGAGTGCTCGTGCACGCGCGTACGAACCAGCTGCTGCAGCTTCTGTCGCGCGACCCCCTGACCGAGAAGACGCTGGCACTCGGTGAAGAGATGCTGACGACGTTTGCGCTGGGTGAGGAAAATCCCACGACGCTCGCATTCGGGGAGGAGACGCCGTCGACCCGGGCCATCGGTGAGGAAGATCCGTCCACCCGTGCACTGGGCGAAGAGGATCCGACGACACTGGCGCTCGGTGAGGAGGGGGGCGGTTCCACCGCCGCAGTCGGCGAAGAATTTCCAAAGACCCTTGCCCTTGCCGAGGAGGGGCCAAAAACCCTCGCGCTCGCAGAAGAGGGGCCGAAGGGCATCGTCGGCGAAAGCGGTCCGGTTGCGCTCGAGAAGCTCCCGGGAATTGAGAACAAGACACTCGGAAGCGAGATATTCGATCCGCAGTCGCCTCTGGTCCTTCGCGGCCCGTTCGGAGTGCGCTGAGGATGGCTGCGCCTCGGGTGCTGATCGCCGGCGGCGCCCGGGACCCTTGCCTCGCGCGGCTGAAAGCCAGGGCCGACCGGCGCGGCATAAAAGCCCTGATGCTGCTGCACGACGATCAGACCGAGTGTGCCGTGCGGATCGACGAACAGGGCATGCTCTTCGTCGATGATCGGGAGGCGGCGGTGGATGCCGCATTCGTCCGGTGCGACGTCTTCGGCTCCAGTCGCAGGGAAAGTCTCGCTGCGCTGCCGCGCGGCCAAAGCTGGTTTTCCTTCGCCGTCGGCTGGCTGGCCGGGCGACCGGACATCGTCATGTTGAACCGCGGCATGCAGATTTTCGCCGGCATGAAGGTCACGGATCTTTCGCTGGCGAGAGAATGCGGTCTTGCGACGCCCCGCAGTCTGGTCACCAACGAACGCGCGGCGATCGAGGCATTTTCTCAGGCGGTAGGTCCATGCGTTGCCAAACCGGTCAATGGTGGCGCCTATTGCAAGGAGCTCGACGAGGCGCTTCGCGACGCGCCTTCGCGGGATGGATGCCTGCCGCTCCCGGCATTCGTGCAGGAGCGGCTGATCTATCCGGAATACCGGCTCTACCGCATCGGTCGGTCCTACACCGTCTTCCGGGTCGAAAGCGAAACGCTGGACTACCGTATAGACAATCGTGCCGCGATGACGATCGTCGAGCCTGCGGGATCGCCCGTCGAACCGCTGTTGCCCGCCTGCGAGATGATGTGCGACCGGCTGGGGCTGGATTTCTGTGCCTTCGACCTGAAGACGCGCGCATCCGACGGCGCGCTCTGTTTTCTGGAGGTCAATACGGGGCCGATGTTTGCCGTCCACGATCACGTCAGCGATGGGCTGATCACCGACCTCATTCTGCATGAGCTGCTGCAGGGCGAATTCCAGGGAAGAGAGAGGCTGGCAAGGACCGGATGAACAGTGACAGTCCGGCAAGACGCCCGGCAGGCGGATCGGCGGTCACGAGCCCTTGAGAAGCCAGTCGGCGGCAGGTGCCCATAGCCGGTCGCGGTATTCCTTGCGGAAGAAGCCGAGATGGCCGATGGGGCCGCCGGCCTCCTGCGGTGTAAACCGGCGGCGTTCCAGCGGGGCGTTGCTGTAATATTTGAGGAGGGCCTCCTCGGCGCGCGGCGTGCCCCAGGGGTCGTCGGTGGCACCGATCGCCAGGATCGGGGTGCGAACCTCGGCAAAGCGCTGCTCCGCCCGGAGCGACGGATCGGCGAAGAAATATTCCTTGCGCCGCCCCCAGCGTGCCCATTGGCGAAAGACCGTGCCGGGCAGGGCTTCGCCGAGGCCGACCCAGCCCGGCAGCCGTCCGGTCACCATGGCGATCGGAACGCCGACGAGGTTCATCGTGGCGAAGATTTTCAGCGGCTGTTCCAGATTGGCCCAATGGCCGGTCATGGCGGCGACCATCATATAGCGCTGGAAATGATCGTGGCGTTGCCCGAGCCCCAGGGCCTGGCCGCCGAAGGATTGGCTGACGCCAACCACCGGGCGCTCCGGTGCCTCCTGTTCCAGCCGGGCGAGGGCGGCCGGGAAATCCTTCTCCGCCCAGTCGAGCATCATCACCGATTGCGTCCAGTCGCGCGGTGTGCGCGATGCCGCGACGCCGCGATAGTCATAGGTGAGGGCAGCCCGAAAGCTGCGTTCCGTCACCAGATATTCTGCGAAACGCCGATAGAAGCGCTGCGCCACCGCGGCTGCCGACGAGATCAGCGCAAGCGGTCCGTCGCCGGTGCCGGTAAACAGCGTGCCGGCCAGCGGATGATCATCGAGTGCCGCGAAGGTGATCGGCCTCGTCAGGCACGCGCCGTCCGGCACAGACTGCGCCCTGTCCTCTGTCGCCATGGCTGCTTTTCCTCCCCAGGTTCGAGCCCCGCGATAGGATCACAATATGACGTGTACGTAAAGGTAAGGAAGTGCGCAGGGACGGCAGTCCCGGCTGCCTCCGACCGGCTGGTTTGCGGCCGTTCCGGTCGAAGTTCATGCTTTGCAAGATGGGTTTATGCGTCTATAAGCCGCCCAATATTTGGGCCGGTGGAAGAGGCGGTCCGCAACGAATGGTGAGTGACATGGCACAGAATTGGACCCCGAGCAGCTGGCGGCAGAAGCCGATCAAGCAGGTTCCGGCCTATCCGGACCAGCAGGCGCTGCGTGACGCGGAAGGGCGGCTTTCCACCTATCCGCCGCTGGTGTTTGCCGGTGAGGCGCGCCGTCTGAAGAAGCATCTGGCCAATGTGGCGGAAGGCAATGCCTTCCTGCTGCAGGGCGGCGACTGCGCCGAGAGCTTCGCCGAACATGGTGCCGACACGATCCGCGACTTCTTCCGTGCCTTCCTGCAGATGGCCGTCGTCCTGACCTATGGCGCGCAGCTGCCGGTGGTCAAGGTGGGTCGCATTGCCGGCCAGTTCGCCAAGCCGCGCTCCTCGGACAACGAGACGCAGGGCGATGTCGAGCTGCCGAGCTATCGCGGCGACATCATCAACGGCATCGAGTTCACGCCGGATGCCCGCATTCCCAATCCCGAACGCCAGATCATGGCCTACCGCCAGTCGGCTGCGACGCTGAACCTGCTGCGCGCCTTCGCCATGGGGGGCTATGCCAACCTGGAAAACGTGCACCAGTGGATGCTGGGCTTCGTCAAGGATAGCCCGCAGGCCGAGCGCTACCGCAAGCTCGCCGACCGGATTTCCGAGACCATGGAGTTCATGCGGGCAATCGGCATCAATGCCGACAACCAGCCGAGCCTGCGCGAGACGGATTTCTTCACCAGCCACGAGGCGCTGCTGCTGGGCTATGAAGAGGCACTGACCCGCGTCGATTCCACCTCGGGCGACTGGTACGCGACCTCGGGCCACATGATCTGGATCGGCGACCGGACCCGCCAGGTCGATCACGCCCATGTCGAATATTGCCGCGGCATCAAGAACCCGATCGGCCTGAAATGCGGCCCGTCGCTGCAGGCCGACGACCTGTTGAACCTGATCGACGTGTTGAACCCGGCGAACGAAGCCGGGCGCCTGACGCTGATCTGCCGGTTCGGCTATGACAAGGTCGCCGACCATCTGCCGAAACTGATCCGCGCCGTCGAGCGCGAGGGTCGCAAGGTCGTCTGGTCCTGCGATCCGATGCATGGCAACACGATCACGCTCAACAACTACAAGACCCGTCCGTTCGAGCGCGTCCTGTCGGAAGTCGAAAGCTTCTTCCAGATCCACCGCGCCGAAGGCTCGCATCCGGGCGGCGTGCATATCGAGATGACCGGCAACGACGTGACGGAATGCACCGGTGGTGCGCGTGCGCTGTCGGCGGAAAATCTGCAGGATCGCTACCATACCCATTGCGACCCGCGGCTCAATGCCGACCAGGCGCTGGAACTGGCCTTCCTGCTCGCCGAGCGGATGAAGGATGGGCGCGACGAAAAGCGGATGATCGCCGCCAACGGCTGAGCTGTCCCGGGATCGTCCAGATGAAAAAAGAAGGCCGGGTTTTGCCCGGCCTTTTCAATTGGTGCCACGCGCTTGTTCACTGAACCAGAACGGGGTGCTGACAGCTCGCGTAATTGACCGTGACATCGGCTTCGCCGACCTTGATCCCGAGCGCGAGCAATGTGTTGTAGAGCAGCGCATCGATCGGCCGTGTCAGGTCCGACAGGGTCTCGGCCAGGGCATCCTGCACCTGCTGCGGCGAGGAGACCTTGAGGCCGCCGAGACGGATATCGGCGTCCAGATTGCTGAGCAGCGATCGCTGCAGCGTCGTCAGCGCATTGGCCGTCGAGACGTTTTTCGTGGTGTTGTAGGCAATCTCGGTCGGCGTGAAGGTCAGCGTCCTCGGGCTCGCATTGGTACTGCTGACCTCGGCTTTCGCGTCGATATCGATCAGCATGGTGTCGAGCAGCTTCGCCTTGGTGACGCGGGGCGTCTGGCCGAAATTGGCAAAGGCCGAAGCGTCGACGCGGCCGAGAGCGAGTTCGACAATGCCCGGCACCACCTCTATGCCGACGGTTGCGGTGCCGCCTGAATAGCAGTCGATGGCCGACAGCCGTGCCTCGGCATGGGCAAGCTCGAGGTAGAGCGGTATGGCAAGCTTGGTCCCGGTCAGCGCGAGCACGCCGTCGCCGGTGACCTCGACGGCGAGGCGGGTTTGGGCGGTGCGCACTACCGTGCCGACATCCCCGACAGCCGAAGGCGGGACTGCCTGCGGCGGTTCGCCGATGGCAAGGGTCACCCTGGCGGCCGACAGGCCGGGTAGGGTGGCGCCGAGATCGACCGCGACCTGCCGGCCGTTCTGCGCAATGCCGCCAAGGGCGGATACCAGATCCAGCGCCTCGATCTCGACGGTATGGGCAGCGGCACTGCCCGGCGCCAGCATGGCAAGCTGGCCGAGGGACATGACCCTCGACAGCTTGATCGACGTGGTCGACCGGCCGAGGGCGTCGGCCAGGCGGTCCAGCGCGCGGTTTACGGCAGATGATTGCGCCGATCCGGAGGCCATCGCCTCGACGATTTGCGGCAGACGAATATCGGCATCCAGAATGTCCTGATAGCTGGCCGCCTGCAGATCCAGTTTCGAATTCAGAGCGTCCAGCATGTCCAGTGCCGAGACTTCACCATCCGCCAGCTGCTCGTAATCCATGACGTCGAGGTCGATTTTCGTGCCGAGCAAGGCGCTGGTGACCGCATTCAGCACGCCGCCATGCAGGCTCGCCAGACGGCTGCCGATCGAAAAACCGGCAAGCTTGCGACGCGCGGCGATGCCGCTGGCAGAAAGCAGCGGCGGATCGGCGAAGACGGAAGCGAAATGCAGTTGCGCACGCTGGGTAAGGTCGACCCTGACCGCATCCGGGCGGCTCGCTGCCGGACGGAAGCGTTCTTCGACGGTGATCCGGCCATCGGGCTCGTAGGTGCCGGTCGTGACGCGGGCGAGGGCGTCGGGCAGCGCTGTGAGGTCGGCCGCCTCTGCCGCGCGGTCCGGCCAGAGAAGCTTCTGGCCGTCGAGAACCGGCATGTCTATTCCGTTCGCGCCGAAATAGGCAGCGGTTGCCTTTGCCGGCGACGACAGGTCCGAGGCCGCCTGGATCGCGGCGAGGTCCGCGGTCTGCTGCAGCGCCCGGCGTTGCAGCGTCAGGCCGCCATAGTCGACGCCCAAGGCCAGCGTGCCGATGACGACGGGCAGCAGAAGTGCGGAGGAAATGGCGAAATTGCCATCGGTCGCTGCAAGAAGGCGGCGACCTGTCGCGGTGATCCTGGCCATGGTCAGAGCCCTCCGATGCGGATCGTCGCATGTCGGTCGATACGCTGGTTCGGCATGACGAAGGTGTAGAGATTCCAGATCGGCAGGGCCGAGGCGTCGTAGCTGATTGCGACGGTAAACTGATTGGGGCTGTTCCTGTCGTCGCTGACGCTCACGTGGAACCGGTTCTTGTCGAGAAAGGCATAGTCATCGGCCGTGCCGCGGATATAGTCGTCCGCGAGCCGCGTCCGTTCGCTTTCCGTCAGGCCGGCAAGGGCGGTACGCGCGGCATCCGCCGTCAGCTGCTGAACGGAGTGGGAGGCTGCCAGATAGATGCCGTAGCCGATCATCGTGAAGACGATGAGCAGAAACACCGGCGCGAGAATGGCAAACTCTATCGCGGCGGCGCCCCGGGTGTCTGAAAGGGCTCTCAATCGCATGGCATCGTCCTCCTTTGTTAATTTCTTAATTAGGAGAATAAGATGTGCGTGAGATCTTAGAGCCGTGTTTTCAGGAACGTTAAAATGCAAGGATTTCCTGTAGTTTCACGAGATTGTTAACAATGCAAAATAATACAAGCATCCGCACCGTACCTCTTGGCCACTACGGTGCTAAGTCCTCGATGCTGATACCGTAGAATTGATCCGTATTGTTATCGCTTTCGCCGTCTCAATACACACTCTCTATTCGCCGGCATGCAGCATGCAGCGAGCCGCATCTGATCCGTATGCTAATCTATTCTGTTGTATGAAGTCCGCAATCAGAATGCATGACCCTGCGCAGGCGCGGCGCTGGTCAGCTGCCGTTTGAAATCGATCTCAACTCGGGAAAGAAGCTGTCGCGGGCGTAAGTCTTGCCGAACATCATGTCGAACTGCAAAAGCCGGTAGCGGTTCAACAGGGGGTCCTGTTCGGCCGCGTCCGCCTGCCAGTCCATCTGGCCGACGCCATCGGGGTCGATGAGCTGCGTGCGATCGACGATCGGATAGCGTTTTTCCACCGCACCCAGCAGGCCGGTGTAGAAGGGATGATGGAGACCGGCGAGCCGCACGATGTGATAGGGCAGCTGTGACGGACTGATCGCGCCGATGTCCTTGATCACGCCGCGCCTGGAGGACCAGACGACCAACGGCGTTTCGTGCTGCCGCTTCAGCGTCTCCGGCTCCGCCCGGCGGGTGGCGACGACCTGCGGCATGTAGCCGGTATCGGTGTAGACGGTTCCGAGCGGGGGCAGATGGTCGCCGAACAGCACGATCAGGGTCTCGCGCCGACGGCTGGAAGCCCAGTCCATCAGCTTTTTCAGGCTGTCGTCGGATTCCTTGACACCCTGCGTATAGGTCGCGAGCGCTGCCTTGCTGCTGTCGCTCAGCTGCGCGCTTTCGATGTCGATCGTGTTGCGCGCATAGCGGTTCGGCTCGTAGGGACCGTGGCCCTGTAGCGTCACAGCGAAGAAGAAGAACGGGTCACGGCTCTCGTCCGCCTCGTGAATGATCGCCTTTGTCAGCGACTCGTCGGAGGCGAAGATGCCGCGCTTGTCCATCGTCGGCAGATTTTCCTCGGACAGGAAGCTGTCGAAGCCGAGATAGGGATAGACGGTGCCGCGGTTCCAGAACCAGGCTTGGAACGGATGGAAGGCCTTGGCGACATAGCCGCTGGAGCGCAGGAACGTGGCAAGCGAAGGAAGGGGCCGGCGCACATATTGCTGATAGGGAATGCTGCCATAGGGCAGGTAGGCATTGGAGAAGCCGGTGAGCGCCTCGAACTCGACATTCGCGGTCATGCCGCCGAACTCCGGCGAGACGATATTGCCGGAGCGGTTGGCCCTGACCGTCGGCATCGGATCCCTGGAAAACGTGACGCCGTCCAGGCGGGTCGGATCCCAGAGGGACTCGCTCATCACCATGATGATGTCGGGCCGGCTGGTCGGATAGTAGCCGAAACCGGTATCGCCCGGCGTCATCGCCTGCATGGCATTGGCGTTGTAGCCGGCGGGTGCGGCGACCTTGGCCATCGGCACATTGAAGGCAAAAGCCACCAGAAAGCCGTTATGGCGGTAATTGGCCTGCTGGTCCCACATCATCGGGATCATGTTCAGCCGGTCGCGAAGGACATAGAAACGGGTATAGTCGAGAAAAGGAACGGCAGCGATCAGGATCGGCAGGGCAAGGGCGATGCGCACGATCCGGCCACGCACGGTCAGCTTCGACAGATGACGGCGCGACAGCACCCAGAGACTGACCAGCAGGACGATCGAGCCCAAGACCCCGAGGCCGGTCAGGGCGGCCTGCACCGGGTGGGCGGCGACGAGCACCGGCATCAGTTCGCCGATCTGGCGGCCGAACAGCAAATCGCTCGGATAGAGCGGGTCCGGCAGATAGTTCTGCTTCTGGGCGGACATGAAGGCGAGCAGCAGAAGCGGCGGCATGACCACCAGCGTAGCCTGATGCGACCGACCGAGAACGCCGTCGACCAGCAGGAAAACAAGGCAGACAAGGCCGCAGACGGCCAGTCCCGGGCGGTTGGCGGCCAGGAAGAAATCGCCGATATCCGTCAGGCTGCCGCGGCTCAGCCACTCCGTCAGGAAGACCGTCAGCATGGCGAGCGTGAAAGACCCGGCCAGCAGTTGGGCGACGCGCCAGATCCGCTGCGGGACGACGGCGTCTTCGACGGCTAGAGGTCTCACAATAGCGGCCAATTGGCCACGGATCGACGGTAGAGGCAATTTGCTCTCCTGAAAAACATCCCGGATTTTAACGGCTTAGATGCGGCCCGCCCCGATCCCCAAGCGTCATGAAACTGTCATATAATTGTCATGAACGCTAGATGAACGATGTGCCAAACAGGGTCTGCGATCAGATTTATTCGCTCCGCGGGCCGCTTCTTGGCCAAGGGCCACGCCGATCGCCGTTGCGGAGCCGATGCCTGCACGCTAAATGGATAACATGACCGATATGACCCCACGCCCAGATACCCTCCGCATCGCCGTCGCCCAGTTCAATCCGGCCGTCGGCGACGTGTCCGGCAACCTTGCCAAAGTGCGCGAGGCGCGCGCCGATGCGGCGCGCCAGGGCGCCGATCTGCTTTTGATGACGGAGCTTTTCCTCTCCGGCTATCCGCCGGAAGACCTGGTGCTGAAGCCGGCATTCCTGGCGGCCTGCCTGTCGGCCGTGGAACAACTGGCAGCCGACACCGCCGATGGCGGTCCGGGCATCGTCGTCGGCTTCCCGCGTCAGGGCAAGGAAGGGCGCCACAATGCGATCGCCGTCCTCGATGACGGCAGGATCATCGCCGTTCAGGACAAGGTCGACCTGCCGAACTATGGCGAATTCGACGAAAAGCGCGTGTTCACCGCCGGCCCGATGCCGGGGCCGATCAATTTCCGCGGCGTGCGGCTCGGTATTCCGATCTGCGAGGACATCTGGGGCGATCTGGGGGTGTCCGAGACCCTGGCCGAAAGCGGGGCCGAGATCCTGATGGTGCCGAACGGCTCGCCCTATTATCGCGGCAAGGTCGATATCCGCCATCAGGTGGTGCTGAAGCAGGTGATCGAAAGCGGCCTGCCGATGATCTATGCCAACCAGCTGTGCGGGCAGGACGAGCTGGTGTTCGATGGCGCCAGCTTTGCCTTCAATGCCGACAAGACGCTGGCCTTCCAGATGAGCCAGTTCGAGGAGACGCTCTATGTCTCGACATGGCGGCGGCGGGCCGATGGCTGGCGGTGCGAGGAGGGGCCGGTGTCGCAGATCCCGACCGGCGAGGAGGCGGACTACCGCGCCTGCATGCTGGGCTTCCGCGACTATGTGAACAAGAACGGCTTCCGCAGCGTCATCCTGGGACTCTCAGGCGGTATCGACTCGGCACTCTGCGCGGCCATTGCGGTCGATGCGCTCGGCGAGGAACGGGTGCGCACGGTGATGCTGCCCTATCACTACACCTCCGAGGAATCCTTTTCCGACGCGGCTGCCTGCGCCAAGGCGCTTGGCTGCGACTACGATATCGTGCCGATCGCCGAGCCGGTCGAGGGCTTCCTCGCCGCCTTGTCGGAAACCTTCGAGGGCACCGAGAGCGGCGTGACGGAGGAGAACCTGCAGAGCCGCACCCGCGGCACCATCCTGATGGCGATCTCCAACAAGTTTGGCTCGATGGTGGTGACCACCGGCAACAAGTCGGAGATGTCGGTCGGCTATGCGACGCTGTACGGCGACATGAATGGTGGCTTCAATCCGATCAAGGACCTCTACAAGATGCAGGTCTATGGCCTGAGCGCCTGGCGCAACGCCCATGTGCCGCCCGGCGCGCTCGGCCCTTCGGGCGAGGTCATCCCGGCCAACATCATCTCCAAGGCACCCTCGGCCGAGTTGCGGCCGAACCAGACGGACCAGGATTCGCTGCCGCCCTATCCGGTGCTCGACGATATCCTCGAATGCCTGGTCGAAGGCGAGATGTCGGTAGACGACATCGTGGCCCGTGGGCATGATATCGCGACCGTCCACAGGATCGAGCATCTGCTCTATCTGGCGGAATACAAGCGTCGGCAGTCGGCGCCGGGCGTGAAGATCACCAAGAAGAATTTCGGCCGCGACCGGCGTTATCCGATCACCAACCGGTATCGCGACCGCTAGGGCGGGCAGACGGCGCGCGAGGAGGAGCGATGCGCAGTTCAGTGGAGATCTACGATCTGGCCACCCGCCGGACACGGGTGATATTCCAGACCACGCAGCTGGTCGAAGCACCGAACTGGACGCCGGACGGGCTTCACCTCATCGTCAACGGGGATGGCCTGCTCTATCGGCTGGCTGTCGAGGGCGCCGACACGCTGGAGCCTATCGATACGGGCTTTGCCGTCGGCTGCAACAATGACCACGGGATTTCGCCCGATGGCCGCAGCCTGGTGATCTCCGACAAGACCGAATACGGCAAATCCTGTATCTACACGCTGCCGGTCGGTGGCGGCGTGCCGCTGCAGGTCACGGCCCAGATGCCGTCCTATTGGCATGGCTGGTCGCCGGACGGCCAGACGCTGGCCTATTGCGGAATCCGCAACGACGAATTCGACATTTACACCATTTCGGTCGATGGCGAGCCGGAGACGCGGCTGACATTCGGCGAGGGCCGCAATGACGGACCGGATTTCTCCGCCGATGGTCAGTGGATCTATTTCAACTCCAGCCGCACCGGGTTGATGCAGATCTGGCGGATGCACTGCGATGGCAGCGCGCTGCAGCAGCTGACGGATGATAACTACGGCAACTGGTTTGCCCATCCCTCGCCGGATGGCGAAAAGGTCGTGCTGATCTCCTATGACCCCGATGTCTTCGATCATCCGCGCGACAAGCAGGTGCGTATCCGGCTGATGAAGCCGGACGGCAGCGACCTCGAAACGCTGTTCGAACTCTTTGGCGGGCAGGGCTCGATCAACGTGCCGAGCTGGTCGCCGGACGGCCGGGCCTTCGCCTTCGTGCGCTATTTTCCCGAACAGGCGACACACGCGTAATTGCCGGCTTGTCGCCATCGCCGGATCGGATAGAACGGACAGCTATCAGGTGCCCGCGTTGTGCGGGAGAATCGGGAAGCCGGTGACAAGTCCGGCGCGTGCCCAACGCTGTGAGGTTGATGACCTGCCATGGAGCGCCCTTGCTCCGGCCACTGGCGCTAGCGCCGGGAAGGCGGCAGGTCAGTCGATGCCGAGCCAGAAGACCGGCCTGATGTCATGGACCCAGCCTTGCGCGGACGGCAGGCGGTCGCGATGCGTTGTTGGGGATTTGACGATGCAACAAGACGAACCAGACGATCACCTCGTGCGCGCCGCCGCGTTCAGCAAGGCCGATCGCGACGCCGTTTACCGGGCGATTCATACCCGTCGCGATGTTCGCGACCAGTTCCTGCCCGATCCCTTGCCGGACGATCTCGTGGGGCGACTTTTGCAGGCCGCCCATGCGGCGCCTTCGGTCGGCTTCATGCAGCCCTGGAATTTTCTCCTGGTGCGCGATGCGGACAGGCGCGAAGCGGTATGGCAGGCCTTTGCCAGAGCCAACGACGAGGCTGCGGAGATGTTCGAGGGCGAGCGCCGCGACAGCTACAGGCAGCTGAAGCTCGAGGGCATCCGCAAGGCACCGCTCGGCATCTGCGTCACCTGCGACCCGGATCGCGGCGGGCCGGTCATCCTCGGGCGGACGCACAATCCGCGGATGGACAGCTATTCCACCGTCTGCGCCGTGCAGAACCTCTGGCTGGCCGCGCGTGCCGAGGGCGTCGGCGTCGGCTGGGTCAGCATATACCGCGCCGATGACCTGCGGCAGATCCTCGGCATTCCCAGGCGCGTCGAGATTATCGGCTGGTTCTGCGTCGGCTACGTGGAACAGCTTTTCGACGCGCCCGAACTGGCCGTCCGGGGCTGGCGCCAGCGACTGCCGCTGGACGGCCTGGTGTTCGAGGAGCGGTGGCAGGAGGAAGAGGGCCCGGCCGTTGGCACCTGATGCGGTTACTGCTGGGGCTGAACACCATCGCCTCGCGGATGCATGAGGTCGATGCTGGTCGTCTCGGTCGGCACGAAGGCCGGACCGACCTGGCGGGCGGCGTCTCTTGCCGGATCATAGTCCCGCTCGCGCGGATCGATCTTCGTCTCTGCCCGCTTCTTCGGGACCAGCGGGATATGGGTGACGGACGAATAGCTGTGCTTGTCGCGGCGCACCAAACCCTTTGGCATGTTCTGCTGATAATAGGCCGAGAAATTGCAGCTGCAGGCGGGCGTGTCCGACGGGGTGGTATCGCGGTAGGCATAGGCGTTCGGCATCTCGCTATAGGGGCGGCCCGTCTCGGCCGACACCATGTCGTCGCTTTCTGGCGAGCGGAGCGGATGGTAAAACAGCTCGGCCCGGGCGCCCGGACACATCTGCCGGCATGTCTGGGCATCCGCTTCGAAATTCAGCGGCGTGGCATGGGACGAAATCGGGAAGAATGCCCCGTCGCAGGTGCGCACGCAGACTGTACGCAACGGCCCGCTGTCGGGCGGCAGGTCTGACGCTCCCTCTGCCACACGGCCCTCGTCCAGATTGCCGGCCGGCTCGCCCGTCTGCCTGCTCGAGAAGAAGTCAGTGGAAGGCCGCATCTCCTCATCGCGGTCCCGTGTGGCTTCGGCGTCATCGCTTTCGGCGGTGGCGATCTCGTCTCCGGTGCAGGCATTCTTCTTCAGCGCCGCACTCAGCCTGGCACGGCGGGCCGTCAGGCTGGCCGCGCGACTGACGCTCTCATACTGGACAGAAAGCTGCTTCTGGTTGGCGGCCATGCGGGTGAGGGCATCCGCGATGTCGTCGCATACGGGGTCGTGCACAGCGCCGAAAGTGGTGACGCTGGCCGTCGGGCAATTGCGCTCACGGGCCTGTCGCTGCGCTTTCTGCATCTCCAGGTTCTGCTGGTTGATGGCATTGGATATCGCCCGCGCCTGGACCGACGAGCCGATGACCTCCGGCAAGGAGGCCAGTTGCTCGGCCAGTTGCGCACAAACTCCTGCCGCCCGTACGAGACCGGCCGGCACGAGGGTGAGGCCGGCAAGCACGGTTAGCAGCAGAAAATAGCGGTTGTTCACGCAGATGATCCGTTCGGCTGTTCGAAACGTCGGACGGGCGAAGCGTCTTACATGCTGCTAACATACCGGCGACGGGCCCAAAAGGCCAATCGCATCTCTTGTCGTCGATCGGCGCCGGTTTGCCCGGATCCGCTGACGGGCGCGACCGTTATGCCGCGCGCAGCTTGCCGAGCGAAAGCGCGGGGTCGACGAGACGGTCGCTGATGTCGGCCACGGCCTTCATCCGGTCGAGCAGGGCGTCGTTGACCTCCCATGCAATGCCGACGGCCATGACCGAGCCGATCTTCTGCGGCGGGCCGATGCGCTCGCCGGGGCAACCCATGCGGCGGAACATCCGTTCGAGGAAGACATCGGTCACCGTGACGACATGGCTGACGCCGGAGGCGATGCCGAGCTCGCCGACACCGCACATCAGTTCGGCGGCGGCAATCGTCACCTGATTGGATGCACGGTCCTGCGAGATCTCCGGCTCGATGCAGAAGCGGCTGGATTCCCAGATCGCGGCACTGCGGATTTCCGGCTGACCGCCCAGAAGTTGTGGAAAAGTATCGTCCAGCATGTTGGGGCCAAGGGTTGGCAGCAACCGGAGGGCCCCCCGCAGACGGCCTTCGGGGGACCGCGAGAGAACATAGACCGGGTTGGCGTCGTCATAGTGGTCGATCTCGATATCGTCCCTCACATTGACGTCCCAACCGAGCAAATCATGGAATACGCGCTTGCGGAGACGGAAGACTTCTGCGAGCGATGCTGCGTGTTTCTCGCCTTCTGCGCCGGAAATGATTTCGATCATGTGTGCCTCCATGGGTTTACACCCACAAAGTGCAAGACGCTTGCTCCCTATGAAACTGGCGGTAGCGACAGTTGACGAATGGTTAACTATTTCGCATTATCGCTCGAATAGGGTTTTTTTGGATTATTGCGATAGCAGGCCGTGGCAATAGGCCTCCGCGACCGCCTGCGTGTTCGTTACCACGTTCAGTTTCCGGCGTGCATTGGACATGAAAAACCGCACTGTCCGTTCTGTGATGCCGAGGATCTTGGCGATTTCCCAATAGCTCTTGCCGGCCGCCGCCCAGCGCAGCGTTTCCAGTTCGCGGCGTGTCAGAGCCGGATTGTCGCTCGTGTCGCTGGCTGCAACGGAGACCAGGGGCGGCCTGCGGTCGAGCATTGCCGCATGGAAATACACCCCGAGCGTATGGAGGTCTCGGTCGTGCAGGCGCCTGAACTGCGACCACGCGCGGGCATCGGCGTCCATGTTGACCGCCAGGATCGCCGTGCGACCATTGCGCGAGGCAAGTGGGTAGCAGGCACCGGCCTGCCGCAGGTCCAGCCGGTGGGCCATCGCGCCCAAGGTCGCCGCTGACGAATGCTTGTTCTGCAGCGTGGCCCAGTCGATCGGCTTGACGCCGGCCATCGCCGCTTTCAGCACGTCGTGCAGGGGCGAGGTGCCCAAGAGTGACAGCGCTGCCACCGCCCGCGCATCGAGCGTATGGTGCAGGCAGTGGACGGTCAGTCCGGCCCCGTCATACATTGCCGGACCGGCATCCACATAGAGCACATGCGCCAGTCCAAAGGTGCGTTTCATGCGGTTGAAAAAGTCGTGTGGCCGAACAGACCGCTGTTCTTCGAGCCAATCAATCAGGTCATAATAATTCATACGATCGCCCATCGTACTGAAACCCCTATAAGCAGAAAGGGAAAGAGTGGGCGGTCGGTTCCAACTTGTCCAGACAGAACACGACCTGCGGCGGTGCAGGAACTGTGGACATGTCTTGGAACCAATTAGTATTTAGGGGTATTGAAATAAGCCGGCGTGGCACCGGGTTCCGGGCCACGCAGATGGCGGTTGTCCGAGCCGCCGGTTAGTCCGGTTGAGACGCCTCGACGACGGCCAGCGCTGCCATGTTGGCAATGCCGCGCGACGTGACGGAGGGCGACAGGATGTGGGCCGGCATGGCGGCGCCCAGCAGGATCGGGCCGACATGCAGTCCGTCGAGCATGGTCTTGGCAAGACCGAGCGCGATATTGGCGGCATCCAGATTGGGGAAGACCAGAAGATTGGCTTCTTCGGTCAGCGTGCTGTTGGGCATTACCCGCTTGCGCAGGCTTTCGGCGATCGCGGAGTCGCCATGCATCTCGCCATCGACTTCCAGATCCGGCGCCAGTTCGCGCACGATGCCGAGTGCCGTGCGCATCTTGCGGGCGGTGACCGAATCCCTGGAACCGAAATTCGAATGCGACAGCAGGGCAGCCCGCGGGGTCATGCCGAAGCGGCGGATCTCGTTTGCCGCCATGATGGTGACTTCGGCGACTTCTTCGGCCGTGGGGTCATAGGTCACATAGGTGTCGGTGAAGAAGGTGGCACCACGCTGCGAAATCAGCAGGCTGAGGGCGGAGAAGTCGAGCACGCCGGGCTTCTTGCCGATGATCTGGCGCACGTCGCGCAGATGCCGGTCATAGCGTCCCTCGATGCCGCAGATCAGGGCGTCGGCGTCGCCGCGCTTGACCGCCAGCGCGCCGATCACGGTCGTGTTGGTGCGCACGATCGTGCGGGCACCCTCGGGCGTGACACCCTGGCGGCCGACGAAGCTGAAATATTCATCGACATAGTCGCGGAAGCGCGGATCGTCCTCCGGGTTGATCACGTCGAAATCGGTATCCTGGCGGATGCGCAGGCCGAAACGCTTCAACCGGGTCTCGATGATCTGCGGACGACCGATCAGGATCGGTTCGGCGGCATTCTCCTCGACCAGGGCCTGGGCGGCCCGCAGCACGCGCTCGTCCTCGCCTTCGGCGAAGATGACGCGGCGCTTGGAGGCAAGCTTGGCGGTGGCGAAGATCGGCTTCATGATGAAGCCCGAGCGGAAGACGAAGCGGTTCAGCTGGTCGAGATAGGTGTCGTGGTCGGTGATCGGCCGACGGGCGACGCCGCTCTCTTCGGCTGCCTTGGCAACGGCCGGCGCGATGCGCAGGATCAGTCGCGGGTCGAAGGGCGAGGGGATCAGGTAGGTCGGTCCGAACACCGGCGCTTCGCCGCCATAGGCGCGGGCCGCCGCTTCCGAGGCCTCCTCGCGCGCAAGGGCTGCAATGGCGCGCACGGCCGCCATCTTCATTTCTTCGTTGATCGTCGTCGCGCCGCAATCCAGCGCACCGCGGAAGATATAGGGGAAGCAGAGGACGTTGTTGACCTGGTTGGGGAAATCCGAACGCCCGGTACAGATCATAGCGTCGGGTCGAGCCTCGCGGGCCACATCCGGCATGATTTCAGGGTTCGGGTTGGCAAGCGCCATGATCAGCGGCTTTTCCGCCATGCGGGCCAGAAGCTCGGGCTTCAATACGCCGGCGGCCGACAGTCCGAGGAAGACATCGGCGTCATCGATGGTCTCGTTCAGCGCGCGCTTGTCGCTCTCCTGGGCATAGATCGATTTCCATCGGTCCATCAGGACCTCGCGCCCGACATAGACGAGACCCTCCAGGTCGTGGACCCAGATGTTCTCGCGGCGGGCGCCCAGTTCGACCAGGAGGTTGAGACAGGCAAGTGCCGCCGCACCGGCGCCGGAGGCGACGATCTTGGCGTCCTCGATCTTCTTGCCGGCAAGCTCCAGGGCGTTGACGACGGCGGCGGCGACGATGATCGCGGTGCCGTGCTGGTCGTCGTGAAAGACCGGGATGTTGAGCTTGGCGCGAAGCTGTGCCTCGACTTCGAAACATTCCGGCGCCTTGATGTCTTCCAGGTTGATGCCGCCGAAGGTCGGCTCCAGCGCTGCGACCGTCGATACCATGTCACTGACGCGCGGCGCGTCGATCTCGATGTCGAAGACGTCGATGCCGGCGAATTTCTTGAACAGGACGGCCTTGCCTTCCATCACCGGCTTGGACGCCAGCGGGCCGATATTGCCAAGCCCGAGCACGGCGCTGCCGTTGGAGATCACGGCGACCAGGTTGCCGCGGGCGGTATAGTCGAAGGCGGTATCCGGTTCGTCGCGGATGGCAAGACAGGGAGCGGCGACGCCCGGCGAGTAGGCCAGCGCCAGGTCGCGCTGGTTGCCCAGCGGCTTGGTTGCCTGGATCTCGAGCTTACCCGGGCGCGGATAACGATGGTAGAACAATGCCTGTTCATCGAGATCGCCCTTAGCCGGACCTGCCTGCTTGCCTTTGTCTGTCGCGTCCATTGTCTCACCGCATTTGCTCAAAATATCGAGCCCCTCCATACACCAATTGCCGGGGGGTGGTAGACCCGGCGGCCGCGGCCGACGCCGGAATCTGTCGTTTTTTGCTAAAACGAGGTGTCCCCGCCACCTGCCTGCGACAAAATGTCTGTAGCGCGAAGCCACGGGCGGGCATTGTCATGTTCCTGATACAAGACTCTGGTTTTGGATGGCTTAGACGAGATCAAGCCAGAGGGTAGGCTGCCGTGAGCGATCAATCCGCACCGAAATCGTTGAGAACGCTGTTCATCTCCGACGTTCATCTGGGCTCCAAAGCCGCCAAGACCGACTTCCTGCTGGAGTTTCTGCGCCTGCACGAGGCACAGACCATCGTGCTGGTCGGTGACATCATCGACGGCTGGCGGCTGAAGCGCAGCTGGTACTGGCCGCAGGAATGCAATGACGTGGTGCAGAAGCTGCTGCGCAAGGCCCGCAAGGGCACCCGCGTCATCTATATCCCCGGCAATCACGACGAATTCCTGCGTGACTTTCCAGGCACCCATTTCGGTGGCATCGAGGTCGCCGAGCGGATCATCCACGAGACCGCCGACGGCAAGAAATATCTGGTGCTGCACGGTGACGAGTTCGACGTCGTCGTGCGCAATGCGCGTGTTCTCGCCTATCTGGGCGACTGGGCCTATGACGCGGCGATCGCCATCAATGTCGTGCTGGCGGCCGTGCGCCGCAAGCTCGGCATGCCCTATTGGTCGTTCTCGGCCTGGGCCAAGCTGCAGGTCAAGCAGGCGGTCAATTTCATCGGCGAGTTTCAGCGCGTGGTGGCCGACGAGGCCCGCCGCAACGAGGTCGACGGCGTGATCTGCGGTCACATCCATCACGCCGTGATGGAAGACATTGACGGCATCCACTATGTCAACACCGGTGACTGGGTAGAAAGCTGCACCGCGGTGGCAGAGCATCACGACGGCCGGCTGGAGATGATCACCTGGTCGCAGGTGCAGCCGGGTGACGCCACGGTCAAGGCGCTGCCGCCGCCGGTGGCGACGCCTTTTCCGGTCGACCAGCTCGGCAAGAAGAAAGCCCATGCCGCCTGATCTGCGATTTCGCAGGCGGTGAGGGCATGTTCGCCATCAGGCATGTGTTGCAGGAAGGTGACGGCTCGGCCTTAACTGCTTGAGGACGGATGTGAAAGCGGCTGCCGGCCGCTATATTCGCAGACACTGACGGCATTCAACTCCGAGTCGCCGCAGGTCGTGAGTGCGTCCGAAGGAATCTGTTCGTTTGAAGCCGCTGCAGCAAGACAAGGCGACGATCGATGTAGAAACATCCGGTCAGCAAGGCGCCACGAAGGTGCGCCTGGGCGGCCCCTGGATCAACAGCAGCGTCAGCCCCGTCTTGTCGAAGCTCACCGAGCTTGAGCGCGACATGGGCAGTGGCGCGCTCGAAATCGACCTCAGCGACGTCTCCCGCATGGATACCACCGGCGCCTGGCTGGTCCGGCGGCTGATCAGCGCCTCGCATGCACACAATACCGATGCCGTCGTCAACGGCGCGCCGCAGCAGATCGTCGAACTGATCGAGGCGCTGCCGGAAGAGCTCGTTCCGCCACCGGATGCCGCACCGCCGGCACCGATCTTCCAGCGGGTCTTCGGGCCGATCGGCCGCACCGTCTTCGAGCTCTGGGACGATATCGTCGCCATGCTCTATGTCATCGGCTCTGCGGTGCGTGGGGCGCAGATCAAGTTCGGTCGTGGCAGCGGCGTGTCGCCGGCTGCCGTCGTCAACCAGCTCGACCATATGGGCGTGCGTGCGGTGCCGATCGTCTCGCTGATGTCTTTTCTGATTGGTGCGATCATTGCGCAGCAGGGGGCGTTCCAGCTGCGCTATTTCGGCGCCGAGGTCTTCGTCGTCGATCTCGTCGGCATTCTGCAGCTGCGCGAAATCGGCGTGCTGTTGACCGCGATCATGATTGCCGGCCGCTCCGGCAGCGCGATTACGGCTGAAATCGGCTCGATGAAGATGCGCGAGGAAATCGACGCGCTGAAGGTGATCGGCCTCAATCCGATCGGTGTTCTCGTCTTTCCGCGGCTGGTGGCGCTGACCATCGCCCTGCCGCTGCTGGCGGTGATTGCCAATTTTGCCGCCCTGATGGGCGCAGCTGTCGTCACCAATATCTATTCCGGCATCACCTACCAGGTCTTCCTGTCACGTCTGCACGAGGCAATCGACTATTCGACGATTGCGTCGGGCATGATCAAGGCGCCGTTCATGGCGCTTGCGGTCGGCGTGGTCGCCGCCGTCGAGGGCATGAAGGTTGGCGGCAGCGCGGAATCGCTCGGCCAGCACGTGACGGCCTCGGTGGTCAAGTCGATCTTCATCGTCATCCTGATCGATGCGGTCTTTGCGATCTTCTACTCCGCGATAGATTTTTAAGGGGGGTGGAATGATCGCTGCGTCAGACAACAAGAGCGAGAGGCAGACGGTGCTGTCGGTGCGCGGAGTGACTGTCGGCTTCGGCTCGAAGGTCGTTCTCGACAAGCTGGACCTCGACGTCTATCGCGGCGAGATCCTCGGCTTCGTCGGGGCGTCGGGTGTCGGCAAGTCCGTGCTGATGCGCACGGTGCTGCGCCTCCTGCCGCGCCGTGCCGGCACGATCGAAATTCTCGGTGCCGATTACGACAAGGCGACGGTGGAAGAGCGGGCCGCGCTGGATACGCGTCTCGGCGTGCTGTTCCAGCAGGGCGCGCTGTTTTCCTCGCTGACGGTCAAGGAAAACATTCAGCTGCCGATGCGCGAATATCTCGATCTGCCGCAGTCGCTGATGGATGATCTGGCCTATCTGAAGATCAAGCTGGTCGGTCTGCAGCCGGATGCGGCGGACAAATATCCGTCGGAACTCTCCGGCGGCATGATCAAGCGGGCGGCGCTCGCCCGCGCACTGGCGCTCGACCCGGATCTGGTCTTTCTCGACGAGCCGACATCCGGCCTCGATCCGATCGGGGCTGCCGAATTCGACGAACTCATCGCAAGGTTGCGCGACACGTTGGGTCTGACCGTTTACATGGTCACCCATGACCTCGACAGCCTGTTTTCCGTCTGCGACCGGATTGCCGTTCTCGGACAGAAGCGGGTCTTGGTCGAAGGTACGTTAGACGATATGCTCGCCTTCGACGATGCCTGGGTACAAAGCTATTTTCGTGGCAAGCGGGCGCGGACAATTGTCCGTCCGGGCGACGACGAACAAACCGCGAAGTGACGTTATCATATGGAAACTAGAGCCAATTACGCCATCGTCGGATTTTTCTCAGTGCTTGTGCTGGCAGCTGCCTTCGGCTTCATCTACTGGATGTCCGAATTCGGGCGCGGCGGTCCGATGGCCCAGCTGATCATCCGTATTCCGGGCTCCGCCAACGGCCTCTCGGTCGGCTCGCCGGTGCGGTTCAACGGCATTCCGGTGGGTGCGGTGCGCAGCCTGTTCATCGACAAGTCGGACCCGAATTTCTCGATCGCCATGACCGAGGTGCGCGAGGATGCGCCGGTGACGGCGTCGACCAAGGCCATCCTGGAAATCCAGGGGCTGACCGGTGCCGCCTATGTCGAGCTTTCCGGTGGCGCGCCGGGTGACAAGCAGATCTTGAAGGAAGCGATCGACAAGGGTGAACCGGCCGTTCTCGACGCGGACCAGTCGAGCGTCACCAATCTCCTGGCGACTGCCGACAAGATCCTGAAAAAGGCCGACGATGCGATCGGCAATCTGCAGGACTTCATTCAGGATGCCCGCGAGCCGCTGACCCAGACGGTGAAGAATGCCCAGACCTTCTCCCAGGCGCTGGCCAACAATGCCGACGGCATCGACAAGTTCCTGCAGAGCGTCAGCGCGCTCTCCGATACCATTACCAAGGTGTCGGGGCGCCTTGATACGACGCTTGCCGCAGTCGAGGACCTTGTGCGCGCGGTCGATGCCAAGAAGGTCGACGACATCCTGACCAATGCCCAGACCGTCAGCCGTAACGTTGCCGACATTACCGGCAAGGTCGAGCCGCTGGTTGCCGACCTCAAACAGACGGTCGACAACTTCAAGCAGTTCGGTGCGAAGGCCAATTCGACGCTCGACCAGGTCGACAAGCTGATGGCAGCCGTCGACACGCAGAAGGTGGGGCAGGTGGTCGATGACGTTTCTGCCGCCACCGCCAAGGCGCGCGGCGCGATCGACAGCTTCGCCGAAGTCGGCAACAGCGTCAGCGCCCGCAAGCAGGACATCGATGGCGCGATCACCGATTTCACCCAGCTCGCCAACAAGCTCAACAATTCGTCGAACCGCGTCGACAGCATCCTGAAGAAGGTCGACGACCTGCTCGGCTCCGACGATACCAAGTCGCTGTCGGTCGAGGCACGCAAGACGCTGAGCTCGATCCGCGAAGTGGCCGACAATCTCAACAAGCAGATCGGACCGATCGCCGCGAACTTTGCCAAGTTCTCCAATACCGGGCTGCGCAATGTCGAGCAGCTGGTGAACGATACGCGTTCGGCGGTTCGCAATCTCAACAACACGATCAGCAATTTCGATGCGGATCCGCAGCGCCTGCTCTTCGGTGGCGAGACGGTCAAGCAATATGACGGCCGGACACGGCGCTAAGGGGGCATGATGCGTTCGAGTGTGACGACGAGTAGAACGAGGCAGCGCCATGGCGGCGCGCACCGTGGATGGGCCCGCGCCGCGATGGCGCTGCCGATGGCAGCCCTGCTTTTGAGCGGCTGCGGCACTTCCGCCAAGAACGATACCTTCGATCTGAGTGCGGCCTCGGTACCGGCAGCCAGGCAGTCGTCGGCGCGGGGCCGGCAATTGCTGATCCCGCCGCCGTCGGCCCTGAAGGCGCTCGACAGCGACCATGTGCTGGTGCGTCTCTCCGACTCGGAAATCCAGTATCTCGGCAAGTCGCAGTGGAGTGACAACCTGCCGCTGATGGTGCAATCCAAGCTCGTCCAGGCCTTCGAGGACACTGGCAAGCTCGGCGGTGTGGGCATTCCGGGGCAGGGGCTGGCAATCGACTACCAGCTGCTGACGGATATCCGGTCCTTCGAGGTCGATACGCAGGGTGGCAATCGCGCCGTGATCGAGATTTCGGCCAAGCTGCTCAATGATCGCAATGGCACGATCGTGCGCCAGCAGGTGTTTTCCGCCACCATGCCGGCCCGCGGCGGCGATAATGCCGCCTTCGTGGCGGCGCTCGACCAGGCCTTCGGCACGGTGACGACCCAGATCGTCAACTGGACACTCAAGGTCCTTTGAGATTGCAAGATGGACTGGTGCCGGGATAACCGGCACAAGTCCATCTCCTCGGGCTTTGATCTGCGTGTATCGCGATCGCCCCGCGTGGCCCTGAGGCATCGAATTCCGCTATTCGGATCGGCAGCCTGCTCCCAGACGCGGCAGGCTGCGCGGCGCTCAGCCGACCATGCGTGCCGCCGTCTCGTCTTTCCAGACGAAATGATGCACCATCACCATCGCCAGATGGCCGCCGATCAGGGCAAGCAAGGCCCAGGCGGCCAGCGCGTGGCTGGCGCTGCCGAGTTCCGTCATCCAGCCGATCTTCTCTCCGCCGCCCTTCATCAGCGGAATGCCGAACGGCGAGAAGGCACGGGCGGACCCGAACTGGCGCAAAAGTGCGACGGCCGGCACATAGGCCATCAGGGCATAGAGTGCGAGGTGGCCCAGGCTGGCAAGTCGGCCGAGCCGGCCCGCATGCGCCGGTCTGCGGCCAGCATTCGACAAGCCCCACAACCCACGCAGCAGCACAAGCACGAACAGCAGAAATCCGACATCGTGATGGGTGCTCCACGCCATGGCGCTGACCGCCCGTTGACGGTCGATGACGTGAAGCAATGCGGTCAGGAACTGCCAGGTCAGCAGAAGCGCCATCAGCCAGTGAAAACCCCGGGAGACCAGACCGTATCCGCTACCGTGGTCCAGCATATAAGGGGTTGCCGAATACGACATTCATGCTCCTTGGAATCGGCGCCTCCCGGCATCACATTTCCAGTCCCCGGGTCCCGGCGCAACTTACCGTGCGGTAACGTCCGATGACGTTCCCGTGAAGAAGGACGCATGCTGACCGCTTAGGTCGGACACAGGGCATGTTCGGACAAGAGGGTCGACAAAACGAAACCGCCGGCATTGCGCCGGCGGTTTTGTTTTGGTCCGATATTTGCGGGAGACGGCTTAGTTGAAGCGTCCGGCCGCATGGGCAAGCATGGTGTAGACCTTGCCGGTGTCGGAGGTGAGATAGGACTGGGTGACCGACTTGTCGGTGTCGGTGCGGGCCACGTCCGCCAGCAGCTTTTCGAAGTCCGTGATGTAGCGATCGACGGCCGCGCGGAATTCCGGCTCCTGGTCGAACTTGCGCTTGATCTCGTCGAAGGTCTGCTGGCCCTTCAGCGTGTAGAGGCGACGGGTGAAGACGTCGCGCTCACCGCGCTGATAACGGCGCCACAGATCGACCGAGGTGTCGTGATCGATGGCGCGGGCGATATCGACCGACAGCGAGTTCAGCGATTCGACGACATGGCGCGGATTGCGGCTGTCACCGGCGCGCGCCGGCTCGGCGCTGCGGCCGCCTGTCTGGCCGGCCGGCTGTTCGTCACGCGAAGCGCCGCGCAGCAGATCCGAGATCCAGCCGCCACCTTCGTTGCCGCGGGGCTGGGCCGGCGCGGGTGCACGGGTGGCCGGCGCCGGTGCGGCGTCCATCGGCAGGCTGCCGCGCAGGCCGAGATTGGCCGCAGGTGCTGCCGGAGCAGGGGCGGCCGGGGCCGGCGCACGCGCTGGCTGTTGCGGGGCAGGCGCGGGGGCCGCCACCTGACGCGGTGCCGGCTGTTCCGCTGCGATCGCCTTGCGCGGTGTCGAGACTTCCAGCGGATGCGATGTGCGGCCGACGAGCTGCGAGATGTCCTGCAGCGCGCGGATCTGCTCCGACACGGCGCGGCGCATGGCTGCCGCGCTTTCCTTGGCCTCTTCCGGCAGATCGAAGGCGCCGCGCTTCAGCTCGTTGCGGGTCAGGTCCAGTTCCTGGCGGATATCCTGTGCCGAGCGGCGGATTTCTTCGGTGGCACCGGAGAAGCGGCCGACGGCATCTTCGACGGCACCCTTCAGGGCTTCGCGCAGATGGGCGGCGGCCGAGTCCGACTTGCGGCCGGCTTCGCCAAAGGCGCGATCGACTTCCGTCAGCGAACCGGACAGACCGGTGCGCAGGCGGCTTGCCAGCTCGTCGGAGCGCTTTTCGGCGTCGTTAAGCGTGGCCTCGATCGAGCGGGTGGCATCCTGGCCGGCGGCGAGCAGCGCGTCACGCATGCTGGCGGCCGTCGTGTTCGCCTGCGCCTCGGTCTCGGTGAGAATGCCGCCGATATCGGCAAAGGCGGAGGTGACGGACTGACGCAGATTGCCGGCGACATTGCCCGAGCGCTCTTCGACGCGGTCGAAGGCGGTCTCGACCATGTTGCCGAGCGACTGCATGGTGTTTTCGATTTCCTCGGAGCGCTTGACCAGACCGACCGAAAGATCGCGCAGCGCCTGCTGACGTTCTTCCAGCGTGCCGGCCAGGTTGGACTGGGCCGCCGAAAGCAGTTCGGACGCCTGGCCCAGCACCTTGGAGTGTTCGCCGAAGCGTCCAACGATGTGGGTGACCTGCGACAGGGCGCCGTCGGTGGCGGTGCTCAGACGCTGCAGCTGGTCGTCGAGCAGACGGCTGGATGTCGAAAGCACATCGGCTGCCTGGCCGGTCGTCTGGGCGAAGCGCTCGGTTGCCTGGCCGATCTGCTGATCGACATTGGCCAGATCGACGGAAGCCTGCTGTACCGTCTGGCTGATGGCCGCATTGCTCTGGGCAAGGCGATCGATCAGGCCGCCGGCGGCAGCCGTCAGCGAATTTTCCGTCTCGGTGATCCGGCGGGCCGCATCGTCGGCACGGTCGCTGATGGCGCTGATGATGGCACCGTTTTCGCCGCGCAGGCGCTCGGTGCCCTGCTGGACGGCGGCCGCGACGTCGTCGGCAACCTTGCGGCTGGTCTGGGTGAAGTCGGCGATCGCCGGCAGCGCCTTTTCGTCGAGGATACGGTTGAGCTCGGCCGAGCGACCCGAAAGGATCGAGTTGAGTTCGCGGGTGCGGTCGTCGAGGACGGTGCGGATGGCATTGCCGCGTGCTTCCAGCGCCTTTTCGACCGCTTCCAGCGAACCCGCCATCTCACCGGCATTGCTGGACAGCGATGCGTTGATCGACTGGGTGCGGATTTCCAGCGCATCGCCTGCCTGGCGAAGCGTGGAATTGAGGCTTTCGCTGGCCTCGCTGAGGGTGGTGTTCAGCGTGCTGCCGGCTTCGTTGAGGGTATTGTTGAGCGCGTCGAGCTGACGATGCAGCGTACCTTCCGTTTCGGCAACGCGGCTGGCGATCGCGTCGCCGACCTGGCTGAAGCTGACGGCGATATCGGCCGCCTGGCCCGCAAGCCGGGTCTGGGTGTCGGTCAGGCGGGCGGCAAACTGATCACCGGCCTGGGTAAAGCCATCGGCGATCTCGGTCGCCTGGGCGGCAAGGCGCGTCTGGGTATCCGACAGCCGGGTTTCCAGCTGCTCACCGGTGTTGCCGAGCTTTTCGGCGAACTGGTCGCCGGTCTGGCCGAGAATTTCGGCGAACTGGTCGCCGGTTTCCCGCAGGCGGGTGGCAAACTGCTCGCTGGTTTCGCCAAGGCGTGCCGCGATCTGTTCGCCGGCCTGGTTGAAATTGCCGGTGACTTCCGAAGCCTGGCTTGCCAGTCGCGACTGGGTTTCCGACAAGCGGCTTTCCAACCGTTCGCTGGTCTCTCCCAGACGGGCAGCGAACTGATCGCCGGTTTCGCCGAGACGGGCTGCGAACTGGTCGCCGGTCTCCTGCAGACGGGCGGTCGAACGGCTGGCTTCGTCATCCATCTGCCGGGCGGCATCCGAGACGGCGCTGCGCAGCGCGCCTGCCAGACCGGTAGCCTTGCCTTCGATCGTGCGGCTGACGTTTTCGAGGCCGACATTGAGCGCGCGGTCCATCGTCGACAGGCGCTCATCGATCTGCGCGGTGCGGCTGTCGAAGGTTTCGGCGACCCGCGATGCCCCGTCGTTGAGGACGGTGGCGATGCGGTCCGAGGCAGCACTGCCGGCGCGCTCGATGCCAGCAACCTTTTCAGACAGCTGTTCGGCAAATTTCTCGCCGGCTTCGGCAACGCGGCTGTCGACGCCGTCGAGACCGTGGCGGATGCGGTCGTCGAGCGTGCCGAGGCTGGTCTCGATCCGCTGCGAGGTATTGTCCAGGCGATTGGTCATGCCGGAAATCGAGGTTTCGACGCGGTTGGAGAAGTCTTCCGCCGAACGGGTGACTTCGGCAGCCGCCGTGCCGATGTCGCCGGCAAGCGCGCCGACGGTGTTGCGCAGGCGCTCGTCGAGCTGCTTGCTGCTGTCGTCGATGCTGCGCCGGATATCGTCTGCATGCGACTCGAAGGAAAGTTCCAGCATGCCGGTGCTCGCGGCAACCGAGGCGCCGAGGGCAGCACCCTGTTCGATGAGGGTGTTTTCGAGGCCTGCCTGGGCTTCGCCAAGTACCGTGTTGATGGCGTCGCGACCGGCGTCGAGCGAGGTGCGGATGCGCTCGTAATTGTCGGACAGGGCACCGTCGATCTGGGCCGCGCCATCGTTGACGACCGTTTCGACGCGGTCGGTTGCGGCCGTGATGGTGCCGGCAATCTCGGCTGTGCGGCTGGACAGGGTGTCTTCGAGACGCTGCTGGTTGTCGGTGAACGTGCTCTGCAGCGTCTCCGTGCGCAGCGCGAAGGCGGTCTCGATTTGCAGTTCGGCGTCGGATACGCTCTCGATGATGGCGGCCGACTTGCGGTCCAGCACTTCGGAAATCCGGCTTTCGGTGCCGCTCAGCGACTGGTTCAGGGTCTCGGTGCGTTCTTCCAGGGCCTGGTCGAGACGGGAATGACCGGTCGCAAGGGTCTCGGTGATTTCACGGGTACGGGTGCTGAGCGTCTCGCTCAGGCGCTCTTCGGTGCCGGAGATGGCGCCGATCAGGCTGCCGGCATGGCTGTCGAGGCTGCGGGCGACGCTGTCGGCACCGCTGGCGAGCAGGCCGTTGATTTCGGCGGTCTTCGATTCGATCGTCGCGGCGAGACGCTGGTGGCTGCCCTCGAAGCGTTCGACCACTTCGCTGCTGCGGGCCGAAAGATCCTGCTCGAAACGATCCTGGCTGGCGTTCAGGGTGTCGGCAAACGCGGTGCTGCGGCTTTCGAGCGTCTGGCCCAGACGTTCCTGCGCCGTGGCGAAGCCCTCGTCGAAGGCGCGGGTCTTCTCCGCCATCGTGTCGGCGATTTCCTGGGCCCGGTTGGCGAGCGCGCTTTCGATTATGTCCTGACCGGTGCCAAGCGCGGCCGCCAGAGCGAAGGACTGGTCGCTGACCGAGCCGGAGATCCGCTCGATGCTGGTGGTCAGCAGACCGTCGACCGATTCCGCCGTGCTGCTCAGGCTCTCGTTGATGCGGTGCAGGCTTTCGCTGAGCTTGCTGTCGAGCGAGCCGGCGCGTTCGTCGAAGGCGCTGGCGAATTCGGATACGCGGCCGTCGAAGGCCGTGTTGATCTGCCCGACGGTGGCCTGCAGGCGGTCTTCGAAGAGGCCGGTGCGCAGATCCATGTCGACGGTGATGTCCTCGACGCTCGACTGCAGCGCCTGGCGGAAATTCGCCCCCTTTTCGTCGAGGCTCGAATTCAGGCGGCCAAGCACGTCCTCCAGCGAGTTGGTGATGCTCTTTTCGCCGGTCGACAGGCTTTCGGCGATAGCGCGGGTGCGCTCCGCCAGGGTCTCGTTCAACTGCTTGGAGCGTTCGATCAGCGCCGAATTCAGGCGGTCCGTATTGGCTTCCAGCGTCGAGGCGCGGGTCTCGAAGTCGCCGAGCAGCTTGTCGCTCTTTTCCGAAAGGCTGGTCGTCAGTTCTTCCAGGCGGTTGTCGAATTCGCTGGTGAGCGCGAAGCCCGATGCGCCGAGGGCTTCGACCAGGCTGTCGGTCTTGGCGGTCAGAAGGTTGCCGAGCGCGGTGGCCGCGGCATTCGAGCGCTCGGTGAGCGTGGCGGCACGGGTGTCGATCATCGAGGCGAAGGCTTCGCCCGATGTCGCCAGACGGACAGAGATCTCTTCGGAGACCAGTGAAAGGTCTTCCTTCAGCTGGTCATGGGCACCGGTGATGGAGGAGCGGATGCGCTCGGCGTGATTGACGATCGCGTCGCGCTCGGCGCCCAGTTCGTGGACCAGGCCGCGGACACGCATTTCGTTGTCGGTATAGGAGCGCTCGAGGGCGGACACTTCCGAATGCACCAGGCTTTCCAGCTCGCTGGCCCGGGCGATCGTGCGCTCGATGCCTTCGTTCATCGCGTTGACTTCGCGGCGGACGGCCTGGCCGACGGTCATCAGGCGCTCGGTGGCAACGGTTTCCGGTTCGGCCAGGCGGAGCGCCACTTCGGCCATCGAACGGGCGACGTTGCGAAGGTCCTGGGCGCGGGCGACCATGACGGCAAAGGCGAAGAACAGCAGGATCGGCAGCAAAGTGCCGATCGGAATGGCGATCAGACCGGGCTGCTGCATGATGTCGGACAGCGAGCGGGAGTGCCAGAGCGAGGACCCGTAGAGGATCTGCGTCAGGCCGACGGCGCCCACAACCCACAGGACCGAGACGATCACCGCGTTGCGCAGGGCGGAGCTCATCGAGCCGCTTTCAAGCGATTTCAGGATGGCGGCGGGGCTGCGGCGCGAGCCGTCATTGGCAGGCTCGAATACCGGGGCGCGAGGCGTCGGCTCGGCAGCCGGGGAGGGCTTGCGCTCTGCGGTTCTCTGCCTGGCAGGCGATTCCGCTGCGGCGGCGCCCGATGGCTTGGCCGGATAATCGGCGGGCGCTGGAGCATCGGCATCGTCGAAATCGATCCTCAGAGCGTCTTCAAGCGCCTGGTAGGCACTTTCATCAATCGACTCGCTCGTCTTCTTGGTCGCCATTGGTTACGCCTCGTTACAACTCTTAAGGCCGGCGAAACCTGGCGTCCGCGCGTCATGCGCAGAGACTATTCCGCCGTCCTGACCCGTCGATGCCGACCTCACCCGCATGGGCACCTGCCTCGACGTGCATCTCAAGACCATTCCTGATGAATTTCAGCCGCCTGACGGCTTTCCTTCATACCATCCTTCGGTCTTGCCGGGCAAAAAAATACTCGCAATTGCCCATTGATCCGTATCGTAGTGACACATTCACCCCCGGATGACAATTATGCCAGTCCTGCGGGGCGAGTTTCCCTTGCAATTGTTAACAGAATTTGGCCGAAATCGCGGGCTGAAAGCCAAAAAGCCTCAGGCCTTTACTTAAAATTAACCTTAGTTTCAATCTCCTTGCGCAGGCTGGTGCTCTTAATCGAATTCCAAGCCGCAGCATGGATCATGGAAGCCCTGAACGCCAATGAACCAGGGATGCATATCATGGCACGTGCCAACGCCGCTTTCGCCACTCCGTCCGCCAAGGCCATTCCCACCGACTGCGCTTCGCCGGTCGATCTTGCCTGGCTTGCCACGGAATATCACGGCAACTCCGAGGCCGAACTGGACGCGCTGAAGGGGTTCAGCCGCCAGGCCCGCAGCTGCCTGCAGGTGCTGGGCTCAGGCGATCTGCAGGAGATCCGGCGGGCAAGTGACCTGCTCGGTGCGATGGCCGGCAATCTCGGCGCGCGCCGCATCTGTGCGGCGAGCGAAAGGCTGAGCGGCGAGGGCGTGACGGCCGAGAGCATCGCACTCCTCGGTGCATCGATCGTCGAGACCGAGAATTTCATCCTGAAGCTCTGCCGTTAAGCGCAGCCGCTCTCCAAGACGGCGGGAGGGGCAAGGCCGATCTGCCCCGGCGGTGCCGCGGTGTTCACGCGCCTGTGCGTCCGCAATGATTGACTAGGCAGACGAATTCGGGGAAAAGTGCCGGCCCGCGCCTTTCCTCAGCAGATCTGGACATATTCACGCATGACAAAACTGACGATCATCGCCTTCGACGGCACGCCTTTCGAACTGGATGCCGCACCGGGATCGACGGTGATGGAAAACGCCGTGCGCAACTCCGTGCCGGGCATCGAAGCCGAGTGCGGCGGGGCCTGCGCCTGCGCCACCTGTCATGTCTATGTCGATGAAGCCTGGACGGCGGCGGTCGGCGAGCCGACACCGATGGAAGAGGACATGCTCGACTTCGCGTCGGATGTCCGGCCGAATTCCAGGCTCTCCTGTCAGATCAAGGTCACCGAAGCCCTCGATGGCCTGGTGGTCAATGTTCCGGAGCGTCAGGGCTGATCATCCGCGCCGTCGGCTGCACGCCATGGCGGACGCAAAAAAAAGTGCCTCGCTGTGCCCTTGGGCGGTCAGCGAGGCAAAGTGGGCGCGTCGCCTTTGGGAGAGGGAGGAGCACCCGCGGCTGATGGACACGCCAGGAGAACCTGGTAGAATTTCTGCGACTTGCATGTTGATCTCATTATTACTTTAGTATCTTCGCAAGTTCTAGGGCGAGTTTTAGCCTGTTATTCACAGGTATATGCGTCAGGCCCGGGCAAGTTTCCCTGCCAAATGCCGCGGAATCCACTCAAAATCGATGGTGCTATTACTTGCCGGTGTTGCTGCGCTGCAGGCGGGTCTGCAGGATGCGAATCATCCGGCGTTCGAAATTGATCGCCTCGACCCGGTCAAATCGCATCTGGTCCTTGTCATGCGCGGCAATCGCCTCGTCGGAAATCTGCGCCACCTTGTCCTGCAGGACGCTACAGTTTGCCATCGGCGGCAGGGCGCGCAGGGCATTGTCGAGCCAATGGGCGTGCTGCTTGGCGATTTCGGCATGCCGGGCTTCGTGGCGCTCGATGTCGCTGGACAGGGCATCCCAGATCATTGCCAGGTCTTTCGTCGCGTGACGACGGTATTTCCAGCGCGGCAGGATCATGTGCGCCTTCACGATGACCTTGATCGTGCCGATGCTGCATCGACCGTTCTTCTGGACGTAGTTGAGTTCACCGTCGAACTTGATCTTCGTGGCGCCGGGATGCCGCGAGTTCGTGCTGTTGGTGAAGGGGCCGGCCGTCTGCAGTTCCCGGTCGAGATCCTCGGCGGTATGGCCGCCGATGGAGAAGTAGGAAACCGTCTTGCGGACAATGGCTTGGGCTGGGGCCTGATGCGTGCATGTCAGCAGAAACAGACTGGCCAGGGCGGCTGGCGCAAGCCCGTAGGGTAATTTCATGAGACGGAGCCCGTTCAGTTGTATTCGCCGCGACCTTGGGGCATAGGCATGGCGAGCGCAATATCGCTCGGCGAAATTTAATGTACGGAGATGGCCGGTGGCGATGGCGGAGACACGAAGCTGGCAGCTGGCCCATGGACGCAGTCTCGCGCTCGGCCATATGCCGCTGATCATGGCGGTGGTCAACGTGACGCCGGATTCGTTTTCCGATGGGGGCGATCATGCCGAGACGGACGCGGCCTTTTCCCACGCGCTGACGCTTCTTCAGGAGGGTGCCCATATCCTCGATATCGGCGGCGAATCGACCCGGCCCGGTGCCACGGCCGTCTCGGCCGACGAGGAGCAGGCCCGGATCCTGCCGCTGATCGCGCGCCTGGTGCGCGAAACCGAGGCGGTCATTTCGGTCGACAGCTACCGGCCGGAAACCGCAAGGCTTGCCATTAATGCCGGCGCCCATATCGTCAACGATGTCTGGGGGCTGCAATACGACCCCGCCATGGCCGTCATGACGGCCGAGACGGGGGCCGGGATCTGTATCATGCATACGGGCCGCGGACGGGTAAAGTCGGCCGATGTGGTGGTCGACCAGCATGAATTTCTCGATCGCTCGCTGGAGATTGCGGCCAGCGCCGGGATCAATCCGGCCGCTATCGTCCTCGATCCGGGATTCGGCTTCAACAAGGAGACGGCGGCAGAGAACTTCGCCCTGATGGCGCGCTTCGAGGCGTTGCACGCCTTTGGTCATCCGCTGCTCGTCGGCACCTCGCGCAAGCGGTTTCTCGGGGAGGTGACGGGGCGCGACGCCAAGGGTCGCGATATCGCGACCGCTACCACCTCGGCCCTGCTCTGGCTGAAGGGCGCCAGCGTTTTCAGGGTTCACAATGTCGCGGCCAGCCGGGATGCGCTGGCAGTCGCCGATGCTATGCTGCGGGCGGCCCGCGCCGAACAGGAAGGAAGCGACCGTTGACCAGCCAGTATACGATCACCCTGAAGAACTGCGCTTTCTTCGCCCGCCACGGCGTGTTTCCGCAGGAGGAGTTCCTGGGGCAGCGCTTCTATGTCGATGCGGAATTCGACCTTCCGGCCGGTGAGGCCGTGCGCCGCGACCTCATCGACAATACCGTCGACTATGGCAGCGTGTTCAAGGTGATCGAGGAGATCGTCGTCCATACCCGCCGCGAACTGATCGAGGCACTGGCGCAGGATATCGCCGACGCCCTGCTCACCCGCTTTCCGCCGATCCAGCGGGTGCGTATCAACGTGCGCAAGCCCTCGGCACCCGTGCCCGGCATTCTGGACTATGTGCAGGTGAGCCTTGAAACCGCCCGCTGAGGAGACGCCCGACGCCGGAAGCTGGGTTCGGGCGACGCTCGGGCTCGGGGGCAATGTCGGCGACCCCAGGACGGCCATGGCCAGGGCGCTGCGCCATGTCGAAGCGCATGCGGACTGCCGTGTGCTGGAGGTTTCGCGGCTCTATCGCACCCCGCCATGGGGCAAGACCGACCAGCCCGATTTTCTCAATGCCTGCGTGCTGATCGAGACGCGCATGCCGCCGCAGGCGCTGCTGGAATTCTGCCTGTCGATCGAGCGTGCCCTGAAGCGGGTAAGGGGCGATCGCTGGGGGCCGCGCACGCTCGATATCGATATCCTCACCTATGACGACCGCGACGTGTCGAGCGATACGCTTGCCATTCCGCATCCGCGGATCACCGAGCGCGCCTTCGTGCTGGTGCCTCTGGCCGATATCGCGCCGAAGCTGATGATCGCGGGCAAGCCCGTCGATCAATGGGTGGCGACGATAGAACATGGCGCCATTGCCGCCGAAACTCTGGCCGGCGACTGGTGGATGGCCGAATAGGTTGCCGAACGCCGGAAAGCCCGCGATCGACGGGCTTGGGCATGCGGTCAGAATGTCGAATAACGTTTTTTTGGAAGAGGCCCGTCAGTCGGCGCTTGCGGCACCGCGGCGATTGAGCTTCAGGCCGATCACCGGCACGAGCTGGTCTTCGACACGGACGGAGATGGTGATGTTCATCGCCGTCTGGTTCTGCAGATGGGCGACCATGGCCCCGTTCAGCTTGGCGCGGTTGATGCCCATGATCACACGGTCGCCGCTGACCGTGCCGGACACGATGTCGAGACCCTTGCCGGCGGCGCCATCGAGAAACTTGCCCTGATAACCATCGCCGACCTGGGAAATCACCGCCTTCATCGGCTGCGAGAAGACGCCGACCCGGCAGGTTCCGTCGAGTGTGAGGCCGGTCTGGCCGCCGTCACCGGAAATGCCGGTCAGATTGCAGGTGAAGCGCGTGCCCTTGTATTTGCCGGCGACGATCTCGCCGGGCCCGGTCCAGGTGCCGGCAACGGTGTCGAAAAAGCGCTTGTCGCGTGTCCCGCCTTGCGCAGCCGCCGGCAGCGCGGCGGTGAGTGCAAGCGTGGCTGCCAACAACAGGCTGGCAAGGGAAGGGGAGCGGAATGCCATCGAATTACCTTGGTACGAGCGACCGAAAACCTGTCGGTGATATTATCTTCGAATGGTTAACGGTTCCCTTCCCTTAACCATATTCGCGCCATTCGGCAATCCACCGCAGGTCGCAGCTTCGGGTGATAGCAAGGTGATTGTGCGGTAATCCTGAGGCGGTGGTCAGGCGGTGGGGGGCTGGGTCCCCGGCGTCAGATCGCCGATGAAATCGCTGACACCCGGTCGCCGGACGGCCCTGAAAGGCAGGGGGCGACAGAGATCCATGGCCGCGATGCCGATTCTGGCGGTCATCATGCCGTTGACCACGCCTTCGCCGAGACGCGCCGATAGCCGCGAGGCAAGGCCATGGCCGAGCACCTGCTGGGCAAGGCCGTCGCCGACCGCAATCGAGCCCGTCACCGCCAGATGCGCCAGCACGTCGCGCACCAGCCGCAGCATGCCGAGCCGGCCGGGCCGCGTGCCGTATAGCTCGGCGATCGCCCGGATCAGCCGCGTCACCTCGATCAGCACATAGGCGAGATCGACGAAGGCGCGCGGACTGACGGCGGTCACCACGGAGACGCGCTTGGAGGAGGCGACGATCAGCGCCCGCGCCCGCCGGTCGAGCGGGCTCAGCAGCTCGCGCTCCGCCAGTTCGAGCAGTTGCGGCGGATCGATGATGTCGTCCTTGGCGGCGCGCAGCGTCTCGCGGCCCTTGGCGGTTTCCGGCCGGCCGTGGAGCCGTGTGGTCAGCTGCTGGACGACGCTTTGCGCCTCCTTGGCATTGCCAAGCGCGATCGCCTCGATGGCTTCGGCCTTCATGATCTGGGTGGCATCGAGCCGCATCAGCCCGGTGATCTCGCGGATGACCACCATCAGGACGGCGAACAGGCCGACGGCGACAATGCCGATGGCGGTATAGCCGAGCCAGTCGGCACGGCTGAACAGATCGCGGATCAGCTGGTCGATCCACAGACCGAAGGCGAGCGACAGCAGCAGGCTGAGCGCACCGATGGCCAGCTTGAGGAAGGAGAAGCGGCGCTTGCGCGGCGGGGCCGGCAGCACTTCGGCAGCGGCGGCTTCTGCGAGGAACACGTCCTCCTCGTCCGGCGTGACGACGACATTGTCGCGGAAACTGCGCGGCTGGCGGGGCTGTGCCTGAGGCGGCGGCGTGGCCGGAGCCTCGTCCGGAATGTCGAAACGCATCGGGCGGCGCGGCCCGCCTGTCTTGTCCGGGGTGCGTGTCATGCGAGGCGGTCTCCCAGCAGGAATTGCAGTGCGCGGTCGAGGCGGATATGCGGCACGGACAGTGTCAGTCCTTCCGCGGTCTCCTCGAGTTCCGGCGGCCGGAAGCGCACGACATTCAAATGCGGCAGGCGGCTGCCGGGCACGGTGCCGTCGAGCGCCTCGAACAGCGGATCGAGCTTGCGTGGAAGGTCGCCGGGGAAGACTGCGGTGCGCCGCTTGCCGTCGAAGCGTTCGCCGTCGATCATCTCGCCTTCCATCGGCGTGCCGACGATCACCGGCAGGTCTTCGCCATTCTCCTTGACGGTCGCTTCCCGCGTTGCCCTGACGGAGGCAAGCGCCATGACCTCGATGCCGGCGCCGCTCATGCCGATGCCGCGAATGGCGCGTTCGACCAGACGGCGGGTCAGCGCCTGCAGCCGGTCATGGCTCTCGTGGTGCAGATGGTCGGCCTTGGTGGCGGCGACCAGCACCCGGTCGATCCGACGGCGCAGCAGCGCCGTCAGGAAGGAATTGGTGCCGGGGCGGAAGCAGCCGAGCACATCGGCCAGCGCGCGCTCCAGGTCCTGCACCGCCTCCGGTCCGCGATTGATCGCCTGCAGGGCATCGACAAGCACGATCTGGCGGTCGAGGCGGGCGAAATGTTCGCGGAAGAAGGGCTTCACCACGACATTCTTGTAGGCCTCGTAGCGGCGTTCCATCATCGCCCGCAGCGAGTTCTTCTTCGCCGCTCCGGCCGGCATGTCGGGCAGCGGTGCAAAGGTGAGGGCCGGGGAGCCGTCGAGATCCCCCGGCATCAGAAACCGTCCGGGCGGCAGCGTGGAGAGCGACCGCTCGTCGGACTTGCAGGCGCGCAGATAGGCGGTGAACACCGTCGACAGTTTTCGCGCGATCATTTCGTCGGCGGGGGCATCTATATCGATACCGGCGGTCAATTCCAGCCAGTCCCGCGACAGTTCCGCGCGGATGCCGGAGCGCGCCATCTCTGCCGTGCGTTCGCTGAAGGTGCGGAAGTCCTGAGCCAGCAGCGGCAGATCGAGCAGCCACTCGCCGGGATAATCGACGATGTCGATCGACAGCTTGCCGGCGGAGAAGAAGCGGCTCCAACCGCTGGCGCTGTCATAGTCGATGGTCAGGCGCAGTTCGGATATGGCGCGGGTGGAATCGGGCCATTCGCGGTCGCGCACCAGCGCCCGGATGTGATCCTCGTATTGAAAGCGGGGAACGGCGTCGTCCGGCTGCTCCTCCAGCCTCACCTTCTTGATCCGTCCCGATTGCAGCGGTTCGAACAGCGGCAGCCGTCCACCATGCAGGAGATTGTGGACCAGCGAGGCGATGAATACCGTCTTGCCGGCGCGTGACAGCCCAGTGACGCCGAGCCGGATCGACGGATTGACGAGATTGGCGGCGCGATCGGTGATGTTGTCGAAGGCAATGACGGCCTCATCGGCAAAGGTGGTGATTTGAGACGCCAAGACCTGCTCCGCATTGCTGTTTTCGAAGAGAGATATAGGAGGTGCATCGGCCGGTTCAAAGATCGACGGCGCGATCGCGGGGTTATCTGCCGGGGCTGAGGAAGCCGGCAAGCCTCCAGGCGGGACCTGCCTGCGGTACCTGCTGCTCCAGTGCGGCAAGACCCGCCGTCGGGTAACCGAAGGGAATATGGTCGTCGAAGGCTTGGCTGCCGGCCAGTTCGATCAGCATGTCCTCCAGCGTCGGATTGTGGCCGACGATCATCAAGGCGCCGTCGGTTGTCGGCCCGTCCAGGATCGCGTGATAGATATCGCTTTCGCAATTATAGAGCGTGTCGGTCAATTCGAGATGCGGCTTGCACTCCAGCGCTTCCGCCAGGATCTCGGTCGTGTGCCGGCATCTCACGGCGGAGGACGACCATATGGCCGCCGGATGATAGCCGCAGGCGCTGGCGCGGGCCGCGATGTCGCGGGCCTCGGCAATACCCTGATCGGTCAGGGGACGGTCGAAATCGCACATTCCGGGCTTCGTCCAGGCGGCGCTCGCGTGTCTGACGAGATAGATCCGGCGTTGCGGGGCCCTGTTCGCGGTCATGCACAAGTCCTGTCGCATTCCTCTTTGGCGGAACTATCGGCAGATTGGCGCCAGCGTCAACTGTGGAAAATCCCTGCAACCCGGCAGCGGTCGTAGGGGTGTTTGCTCGCGCGCCGAAGTTTTATGCAGGCGAGCTCATTTTATGCTGAATTCCTGAGCATTTATGAGGGTTTTATGTCAGTTCAATAAAATTCCAAAAGCCGTTTGAAAGGCTTGAACCTGAAAGTTCCAGGGGATATACAGCCGCCGTTGAGATGTTCTTCAGGAGAATCGCGTTGAGTGAGAAGATCAATCTTGAGGAGTATGTGCTCTCGGAAGACGAAGAGTTCATGAGTGTCAATCAGCGGGCTTATTTCCGCGCCAAGCTGATCGCTTGGAGAAACGACATTCTGCGTGAGGCGCGCGAAACGCTGGAACACCTGGCCGCGGAAAGCGCAAATCATCCGGACCTCGCCGACAGAGCCTCTTCAGAGACCGACCGTGCCATCGAGCTGCGTGCCCGGGACCGTCAGCGCAAGCTGATTTCCAAGATCGACGCTGCGCTTCAGCGGATCGAGGACGGGACCTATGGCTATTGCGAGGAGACCGGCGAGCCGATCGGCCTCAAGCGGCTCGACGCCCGACCGATCGCAACCCTGTCCATCGAGGCGCAGGAGCGCCACGAACGTCGGGAAAAGGTCTACCGGGACGAGTAAGGCCGCCTTCCTCTTTGCGCCGGTGGCGCAGGGAGCGGTTCGTATGCAGTTGACGCCGGGCGAAACCCGTGTCGGGCGCCGATAGCCTGATGTCGGCCGGTTGTCTCTATCAGGCCGATTGCAGGGCCTGTGATCTGGCCTCTCCGTATGCATGATCCGACGCCGTCGGACGCAACTCTTCGACGTCTGCTTTCCCCATTATATATGCCTTGGAGAAACACCTCTGGCGAGGCCAGATTCGACGTTTGCCGGGCAACGACAGAGAAGTCCTCCTGGGCTCGTCACGATCCCCTTTGATAAGATCCGGTCGGATGATATTCTCGGATGTGCGCGTGACACGGTGTTATTCTCGCGGCCGTAGCACCATCTCCGGATGGAAGCGATATGTAGGGTTCATGCGAGGCCCCACCGCGCACGCTCCTTTTCCCCGCCGATCATAGATCGTCGCAGGATCTGCCGCTATCGACGGGCGTGGAAGGAACGGCGGCTTTGCCGACCGGCGCTTGCCCTGCACACGGCTCGTGCGGTGCGACGGTGCCCGGTCGGAAAGACCGCGGGTTTTCAGTCGCGACGATTGCCGCCCATTTCGCCGAAGATCTTGGCGATCTCCTGCTGCAGATTGGTGTCTTCCTTGACCTCCGGCCGGATCTCTTTCGGATGGCTCTGGCCGGGCGGGGCGGCGGGTCGCTGGGGCGCCAGCGCTTCCGGGCGAAGGGTGGTGGTCCTTGCCGGAGCCGGCGCATGCTGCGGCATCGGAGGAATGTTGGCCGCAACCGGCGGCATCACGGTCGGCGCCGGCCGGGTCACGCTCTGCAAACGGCCTTCCTTCAACCCGTCCAGATGAGTGATCATGTGGTCCTCCAGAAATTTGCTGAAATCCGGGTCGGCCTGAAGGGACTGGGGCGGCTCTTTATCCTGCGGCGCCTGGGCTCGTAGCGCCGGGGCCGGCTCTGGCTGGGCCTGCGGCACGGGGGCTTGAGGCGACTGTACCTGAGGAGTCTGTATTTCGGGTGTCTGTATCTGCTGTGCCGGGGCCTGAAGCACAGGCTCCGTGCGCGTCACGGGCGGCGGGGTCTTCGGCGCGGGCGCTTCGACCGGGGCCAGTCTCTCCGGCAGGGACAGGGTCGGTTCGGTCTTTTCCACAGAAGCGGCCGGGGCCTGGGATGACGGGGGTGGCGCGGAGACGGTCGGCGCGGACGGCTGCGGCGCGCGGATCGCTTCCGTGGGCGGATCGATCGAAGCTGTGGCGACACTTGCGTCTTCGCCGCGCGACGGGGCGGCTGGAGTTGCTGGCCGTGATTCGCGGACGGGGACTGAGGGCACATCGACGGGCATGGTGGGCGCGGCTGTCACGGCGGCCGCTTGCCGTGCCGGCTCGGGCGTGGCGAGCCGCGGTTCGCTGTCGACGGCCCCTGCGGTTTCGGCAGCGCGATCGACCGCCAGATAGGGGCGTTCCTCGCCGATGCCGCTTTCGATGACGATATCGGTCGGGCCGCCGATCATTACCAGATGCTCGACATTGTCACGGCGCACCAGAACCAGCCGCCGACGCGCATCGATCGCGGCGGCGTCGAGAACCTGCAGGCGGGGCTGGCGGTTGCGGCCGCCGCGCACGAAGGGCGAGGGCGCACGATGCCTCAGGACCCAGAGCACGACGAACAGCCCGAGCAGCGCCAGACTGACCCCGAGCGCCGCGACCAGAAAGCGGTTGCCGTAAGCACTGACCATATCATCGAGCATTGTCGTCTCCTTTGCGACTTTCTGACAGGAAAGCAGGTCCTTGGCAACGCGTCGGAAATGTCGATGCGTGCAGCGCGAATGCATGCAATCTCCATCCTTCGGCCGCTCAAGGCCATTCCCGCGCAAGGATTGGCTGTGAATAGTCTTGCCAAAACGGTCTCCGGGCAGCTTTTGGTGCGGACACCAACTTGCTAAACAGAATAAACTGCGCGAATCCGACCCTTTGGGAGACGTCTCCATCGGGCGGCATGCATGAGGGATTGATGAACAGACCGCACAAGCCCGAGGACGATGGCGCGCCGCTGGTCGAGCGCAAGAACCGATCCGGCACGGCGATCCGTATCCTGCTGATCGCGCTCGTGCTCCTGGCCGTCGCGGCCGCCTTCGTGATCTTCAAGGACAGCCTCGACAGTCAGGTCATGATCGGCCTTCTGGGCATTTTGGCGATGGTCGGGATCTTTTTCCTGGTGTCGTCGGTGATCGGCCTGGTCGAGGTCATGCCGCAGTCGCAGTCCGACACGCTGGCACGGGCCTTTCTGGCCAGCCAGCCGGAAGGCACGATCATCACCGATGCCAAGGGCCGGATCGTCTACGCCAACAATGCCTATGGCCGGCTGACCGGTGCGCGAAAGGCGACCCAGGTGGAAACCCTGGAGGCGCTGCTGTCGAAGCACCGCGAATCCTCCGAGGCGCTCTATCGGCTGGTCAACGCGCTGCGCGAAGGTCGCAACGGCTATGAGGAATTTCGTCTGTCCAAGCCCTTGGGCGCCCAAGCGCCGAACGGCAGCGGCGCCTATTGGTACCGGCTTCGCGCCCGCGCGGTGGCGCTCGAAGGTGCCAAGCGCGAAATGCAGGTCTGGCAGATCGCCGACATCTCCGCCGAGCGTGACGACCAGGAGCGCTTCTTCAAGGAATTGCAGAACGCCATCGATTATCTCGACCACGCGCCGGCCGGCTTCTTCTCCGCCGGCCGCAAAGGCGAGATCTACTATATCAATGCGACCCTGGCGGAATGGCTGGGGGTCGATCTCACCAAGTTCCAGCCGGGCTCGCTGCACATATCCGACATCGTGGCCGGTGAGGGCATGGCGCTGGTGCAGTCTATTCAGGCCGAGCCGGGGCTGACCAAGACCGAGGCACTCGATCTCGACATGCGCCGGTCGAACGGCCAGATCCTGCCGGTGCAGCTGGTGCACCGCGTGCGCTCGGCCCGCGATGGCGCGCCGGGCGAAAGCCGCACGATCGTTCTGGCGCGCACCAAGGGCGGCGCGCAGGAGCACGAGACCTCCGCGGCTTCGATGCGGTTTACCCGTTTCTTCAACAACACCCCGATGGCCATTGCCTCGGTCGACGGCGAGGGCCGGGTGCTGCGCACCAACGCGCCGTTCCTGAAGCTGTTCTCCGACCTGCTGTCGCGCGACGAGATCGATGCAGGTGCCTTGCTGCAGACCGTGTTCAACGACGGCGCGCGCGAAGAGTTCTCGCATGCGCTGGCGGCCGCAAAGGACCGGCAGGTCGATATCGCGCCGATCGACTCGCGCCATCCGACCGTCGAGGGCCGACATTTCCGCTTCTACGTCAATGCGGTGATCGACCAGAGCGACGAGGCGCCGGAAGAGGCCGCGATCGTTTATGCGGTCGACGTGACGGACCAGAAGGCGCTCGAGGCGCAGATGGCCCAGACCCAGAAGATGAATGCGGTGGGCACGCTTGCCGGCGGCATCGCGCACGACTTCAATAACGTGCTGACGGCCATCCTGCTCTCCTCCGACCATCTGCTCCTGCAGGCGCGCCCATCGGATTCGAGCTTTGCCGACCTGATGGAGATCAAGCGCAATGCCAACCGGGCCGCGGTGTTGGTGCGCCAGCTGCTGGCCTTCTCGCGCAAGCAGACCATGCGCCCCTCGGTGCTGAACCTGACCGACGTCATCGGCGACCTGCGCATTCTGGTCGACCGGCTGATGTCCGGCACCAACGTCAAGCTCAACGTCGAATTCGAGCGGGACCTCTGGCCGGTCAAGACGGACCTTTCACAGTTCGAACAGGTCCTGGTCAATCTGTGCGTCAACGCCCGCGACGCCATGCCCGATGGCGGCCAGATCACCGTGCGCACCCGCAATATCCTGGCCTCGGCCACCAGCGCCTTCAACCATCGCGGCCTGCCGGAAGAGGACTTCGTGATGATCGAGGTTGCCGATACCGGCACCGGCATATCGCCGGAAATCATGGACAAGATCTTCGAACCGTTCTTCACCACCAAGGAAGTCGGCAAGGGCACCGGTCTCGGATTGGCCATGGTCTATGGCATCATCCGCCAGACCGGCGGCTACATCTATCCGGTGTCGGAAGTCGGCAAGGGCACGGCCTTCCAGATCTTCCTGCCCCGCCACATCATCGAGGTGGACCAGAACGCGCCGGCCGGCGATGTCGGCGGACCGGCGGCGCCGCAGCTGGAAAAGAAGCCCGACGAGGATGCCGATCTCACCGGCAAGTCGGCGGTCGTGCTGCTGGTCGAGGACGAGGAGGCCGTTCGCCGTGGCGGCAAGCGCATGCTGGAGACGCGCGGCTATACCGTGCATGAGGCAGGCTCCGGCGTCGAGGCGCTGGAGATCATGGAAGGGCTCGAGGGCAAGGTCGACATCGTGGTGTCCGACGTGGTGATGCCGGAAATGGACGGGCCGAGCCTGCTGCGCGAATTGCGCAAGACCTATCCCGACATGCGCTTCATCTTCGTTTCAGGCTATGCGGAAGATGCCTTTGCCAAGAACCTGCCGGCGGACGCGAAATTCGGTTTCCTGCCGAAGCCGTTCTCGTTGAAGCAGCTGGCAGTCGCCGTGCGGGAAATGCTGGACAGCTGAACGGCAGTCCTGACCGCCTTGACGGCAGCCGATGGGGTTCGCGCCGGCCGTCCTCGGACATTGATCGCCGGTCGTGCAGAATTGCCGACCGGCGTTTCGTGTCAGCTCGACGCGAGCGCCACGGCGATTTCGGCGGCCAGCCGGGCATTGTTTTCGACCAGCGCGATATTGGTCTTCAGGCTGCGGCCTTCCGTGACCTTGAACAGCGCGTCGAGCAGGAAGGGCGTGACATCCTTGCCGGTGATACCTTCGTCATCGGCGCTTGCCAGTGCGCGGGTTATATAGATTTCCATCTCCTCGCGCGCGATCTCGTCGTCTGCCGGGACAGGATTGGCAATCAGCATGCCGCCCTCGATCCCCAGCATCTCGCGGCTGCGCTGGAAATTGGCGATCGCGGCCGGGCTCGACAGGGTGAGCGGGCTTTTGAGGCCCGAGATCCGCGACCAGAAGGCCGGGAATGCTTCTTCGGCATAGGTGACGACCGGCACGCCGCTGGTTTCCAGCACTTCCAGCGTTTTCGGGATGTCGAGAATGGCCTTCGGGCCGGCCGAGACGACGATGACGCCGGTGCGGGCAAGTTCCTGAAGGTCGGCGGAGATGTCGAAACTTTCCTCCGCCCCGCGATGCACGCCGCCGATGCCGCCGGTGGCAAAGACACCGATTCCGGCAAGGCTGGCGGCGATCATGGTGGCCGCGACCGTGGTGGCACCCGTGCGGCGCTCGGCGATCGCAAACGCAAGGTCGGCGCGCGACAGCTTCATCACGTCGCTTGCCTGTGCCAGCGCTGCGAGTTGTTCGGGCTCGAGACCGATATGCAGCGTGCCGTCGATCACGGCGATGGTTGCCGGCACGGCACCCTGCTGGCGGATGATTTCCTCGACGCTTGCCGCCATCCGCAGATTGCCGGGATAGGGCATGCCATGGGTGATGATCGTCGATTCAAGGGCGACCAGCGGCGCGCCGCGCGCCTTGGCGGCGGCAACGTCCTTGGAATAGCTGATCGGCAGGAGAGGGGAATGAGGTCTGGTCATCAATCTTTCCGGTCTGTGGCTCGTGACGTCTCACAATAGCATTTCGGCGGGCGGGACAAGGGAAAGCTCGGATTGAAGCGTCTCGCCCGAAAGCTCGGTCGCGGTGGCGCGGTCGGTTTTCAGCGTGGCAAGGGCGGCCGCGACCGCCATCCGGGAGGCCTGCGCCAGCGGGATATCCTTAAGGCGCGCGGAAAAGAAGGCCGCGGCCGTTGCGTCGCCGGCGCCGGTGACATCGGTGACGCCGTCGATCAACGGCGGCTGGACCGCATAGGCGGTATCGCCCTCGAAGGCGATCAGCGGTCCGGCGCCATTGGTGACGATGCCGCCCTTCAGACCGCGCTCGCGCAGAAGTTCTGGCCACCGGCGCGGTTGCTCGGTGTCGGCGCCCGTCAGCGCGCGCGCTTCGGCGACATTCATGAACAGCCAGTCCAGTCGGTCGAGAGAGGGGGCAAAACGCACCACCTTGGCGGGGGAGATCGCGATGGCGCCAAGCTTGACGCCGCGGATCCGGGCGATGTCGCCGATCAGCGCCAGCGTCTCTGCCGGCAGGTTGGCGTCACACAGAAGCGCATCGACACCCTCAACCGCGGCCCGCATGCTGAGCGTCGTCAGCCGCCTGGGCGAGAACAGGCGGTAGAGATCCATGTCGGCAAGGGCGACGACCAGATCGCCGTTCTTGTCGAGAATGGCCGTATAGCTCGGCGTTGCACGGTCGAGATAGACAAAGGGTCGATCGTCGATCCCGGCTGCGCGCGCGGCCGCACCGACGTCTTCACCGGCGGCATCCCCACCCCTTGGGCTCACCAGACGGACAGGGTGGCCGAGGCGGGCGAGCGCGCAGGCCGCGTTGAAGCCGCCCCCGCCGGGCTCGCTGATGAAGCTGCCGGGATTGCTGGCGCCCATTGTCAGCGGACCGGCAATCCGGCCGCGTCGGTCGATATGGGCACCACCGAGAACGAGGATCGGGACGCTCATCGGATAAAGCGTCCGTCGGCGGAAATATCCGAATCGCACACGCCCACGGGTGTCCTTCCCGGCATGACGCGGTGTTCGAAGCTCATATTAAGGCATGTGCGAGGTACAAAAATAGAACGCTCAGCATAATGTACAGCAATATCAGCTGCTTGACTGGGGCTTGTGGAATGAGAACAAATCATGTACATACAGTCTGGCAGGTGCTTCATTGCCTATGCGGCTTCAATAACCTAAAGGTGGATCAAATGGCACAGAATTCTTTGCGGCTCGTTGAGGACAAGGTGGTGGATAAAAGTAAGGCATTGGAAGCGGCGCTCTCGCAGATCGAACGGTCGTTCGGCAAGGGCTCGATCATGAAGCTCGGTTCGAACGAGAACGTGGTCGAGATCGAAACCGTATCGACGGGTTCTCTGGGGCTCGACATCGCGCTCGGCGTTGGTGGTCTTCCAAAAGGACGTATCATCGAAATTTACGGGCCGGAAAGCTCGGGCAAGACCACACTGGCACTGCAGACGATCGCCGAGGCCCAGAAGGGTGGCGGCGTTTGCGCCTTTGTCGATGCCGAGCATGCGCTCGATCCTGTCTATGCCCGCAAGCTCGGCGTTGACCTGCAGAATCTCCTGATTTCGCAGCCCGATACCGGCGAGCAGGCGCTCGAGATCACCGACACGCTGGTGCGTTCGGGTGCGATCGATGTTCTGGTCATCGATTCGGTGGCGGCCTTGACGCCGCGCGCGGAAATCGAAGGCGAGATGGGCGACAGCCTGCCGGGCCTGCAGGCGCGTCTGATGAGCCAGGCACTGCGCAAGCTCACCGCCTCGATCTCGCGGTCGAAATGCATGGTGATCTTCATCAACCAGATCCGCATGAAGATCGGCGTGATGTTCGGCTCGCCCGAAACCACGACCGGTGGCAATGCGCTGAAATTCTATGCGTCCGTGCGCCTGGATATCCGCCGTATCGGTGCGGTGAAAGATCGCGAAGAGGTGGTCGGCAACCAGACCCGCGTCAAGGTGGTCAAGAACAAGATGGCGCCGCCCTTCAAGCAGGTGGAATTCGACATCATGTATGGCGAAGGCGTCTCGAAGACCGGCGAGCTCGTTGATCTCGGGGTCAAGGCCGGTATTGTCGAGAAGTCGGGTGCCTGGTTCTCCTATAACAGCCAGCGGCTCGGCCAGGGCCGGGAAAACGCCAAGACTTTCCTGCGCGACAATCCGGCAGTGGCAAGCGAGATCGAGCTGTCGCTGCGCCAGAACGCCGGCCTGATCGCCGATCGCTTCCTGCAGCAGGGCGGTCCGGACCCGGATGACGACGACGACACAAGCGAAGGCTGATGTCTTTCGCCCCTCGTTTTGTCAGGCTTTGAAGAATTGCCGGCCATATGTCGAAAGATGTATGGCCGGTTCTGCTTGTTCGTCTGGACAGGGTCGAGGCTGGGCGATAAAAGCCATTGTTTTTTGAAGGAACCACCAGACGCGGTGGCAATGAAGGGCGTGAGATGAGCGGCGTAAACGAAATCAGGTCGACCTTCCTCGACTATTTCAAGACGAATGGACACGAGGTTGTTTCCTCCAGCCCGCTGGTGCCGCGCAACGACCCGACATTGATGTTCACCAATGCCGGCATGGTGCAGTTCAAGAACGTCTTTACCGGCCTCGAACAGCGCCCCTATAGCCGCGCGACGACCGCCCAGAAGGTCGTGCGCGCCGGCGGCAAGCACAACGACCTCGACAATGTCGGCTATACCGCCCGCCACCACACCTTCTTCGAAATGCTCGGCAATTTTTCCTTCGGCGACTATTTCAAGGAGCAGGCGATCTCGCTGGCCTGGAACCTGATCACCAAGGAATACGATCTGCCGAAGGATCGCCTTCTGGTGACGGTCTATTCCGAGGATGACGAGGCGGCCGATCTCTGGAAGAAGATTGCCGGCTTTTCCGACGACAAGATCATCCGCATTCCGACGTCGGACAACTTCTGGACCATGGGGGATACCGGTCCCTGCGGTCCCTGCTCGGAGATCTTTTTCGATCAGGGCGAAAACGTCTTTGGCGGACCACCCGGCAGCGCAGACGAGGACGGCGACCGCTTCCTCGAGTTCTGGAATCTGGTCTTCATGCAGTTCGACCAGATCGATGCGACGACACGGCTCGACCTGCCGCGGCCGTCGATCGACACCGGCATGGGGCTGGAGCGCATGGCGGCGATCATGCAGGGCGTCACCTCGAATTACGAAACCGACCTGTTCCGCCGCCTGATCGCGGCGGTGGAAGAAGCGATCGGATCGCGCGCCGAAGGGCAGGCGGCTGCAAGTCACCGGGTCATCGCCGACCACATCCGCGCCACCGCCTTCCTGATTGCCGATGGCGTGCTGCCCTCGAACGAGGGCCGCGGCTATGTGCTTCGCCGCATCATGCGTCGCGCCATGCGTCACGCCAAGTTGCTCGGAGCCCGCGAACCGGTGCTCTACAAGCTGCTGCCGGTGCTGGTGTCGGAAATGGGTCGCGCCTATCCCGAACTGGTGCGCGCCGAGGCTCTGATCACCGAGACCCTGAAGCTCGAGGAAAAGCGCTTCATGCTGACGCTCGAGCGCGGGTTGTCGCTGCTGTCGGATGCCACGCAGTCGATGGACAAGGGCGACACGCTGGACGGCGAGACCGCGTTCAAGCTCTACGACACCTATGGCTTCCCGCTGGACCTGACCCAGGATGCCCTGCGCAACCGGGGCATCGGCGTCGATATCACCAGCTTCAACGACGCCATGCAGCGGCAGAAGGCCGAGGCGCGCGCCAGCTGGTCCGGCTCGGGCGACAAGGCCGCCGAAGGCATCTGGTTCGAATTGAAGGATCGTTTCGGCGCCACGGAATTTCTCGGCTATAGCTCGGAGAGCGCCGAAGGGGAAATCCAGGCGCTGGTGCGCGACGGTGCCTCGATCCCGTCGGCAGCGGCCGGCGAGACCGTGCAGGTGGTCGTCAACCAGACCCCGTTTTACGGCGAATCGGGTGGCCAGATGGGCGATGTCGGGGTGATCTCCGGCGAAGGCTTCGTGCTCGATGTCATCGACACGCAAAAGCGCGGCGAGGGGGTCTTCGTGCACGTCGCCACCGTCCGCGAGGGCTCCGTCAAGCCGGGCGTCCCGGCGCTGCTGGTGGTCGATCATGCCCGCCGCAGCCGGCTGCGGTCCAACCACTCCGCGACCCACCTGATCCATGAAGCGCTGCGCGAGATCCTCGGCACGCATGTGGCGCAGAAGGGCTCGCTTGTCGCGCCCGAGCGGCTGCGCTTCGACGTATCGCATCCCAAGCCGATGTCGGCCGAAGAGCTGCGGCAGGTCGAAGAGATGGCCAACGAGATCGTGCTGCAGAACGCGCCTGTCTCCACCCGTCTGATGAGCGTCGATGACGCCATCGCCGAGGGCGCCATGGCGCTGTTCGGCGAGAAATACGGCGACGAAGTCCGCGTCGTGTCGATGGGCACCGGGCTGCATGGCGACAAGGCCGGTAAGCCCTATTCGGTGGAGCTCTGCGGCGGTACCCATGTCGGTGCGACCGGCGAGATCGGTGTCGTGCGCATCCTCGGCGACAGTGCGGTCGGTGCCGGCGTGCGCCGTATCGAAGCGCTGACCGGCGAGGCCGCCCGGGCGTATCTTGCCGAACAGGACGAGCGGGTGAAATCGCTCGCATCGAGCCTGAAAGTGCAGCCGACGGACGTTGTGTCGCGCGTCGAGGCGCTGATTGACGAGCGCAAGAAACTGGAGCGTGAACTGGCCGATGCCAGACGCAAGCTCGCCATGGGCGGCGGCACGGCTGCCGGTGGCGATGATGCCGTCGATGTCGGTGGCGTCACATATCTGGGCAAGGTTCTGGCCGGTGTCGATCCGAAGGACCTGAAGGGCCTTGCCGACGACGGCAAGCAGAGCATCGGCTCGGGCGTGGTCGTGCTGATCGGCGTTGCCGAAGACGGCAAGGCCAGCGCGGTGGTCGGCGTCACGGCCGATCTGACCGATCGTTTCAGCGCGGTCGATCTTGTCCGCGTCGCCTCGGCGGCACTCGGAGGCAAGGGTGGTGGCGGACGCCCCGACATGGCGCAGGCCGGCGGTCCCGATGGTGCTGCTGCTGCTGCCGCGGTCGAAGCGGTGCGGGTCGCCATCGCCGGCTGATCGAATTTCAAAGATCAGCGCCCGTCTGCCGAATTGGGCTCCGGTTCGGCAGACGGGCGCAAATACAAGCCTCTGAAGTGCGAAAGCAAATCTGAAGATCGCGACAGGCTTTGGCCCGTCAAGAGCCGCCGATACCTCTGCCGGTACCGGCGGTTTTTTCATGCGTCGTCGGTGGTCTGTGTGGCGATCGCTGTGGCTGCCGGACTGCGCCACGACCATTCAGGCGATGTGCCAAACCCTTTCAGGGCCTGCCTTTTGGCCTTTCTGAGCATTTTCGAATTCTTCATTCTTCCTCGCTATTTTTCTCACCATAGACGGGAGCGGGTAGTGGGTGAGTTTTTCAGTTCCGGCGCCATCATGCTTTGCCTGTTGGCGTCTTCCTCGATCATGGCGGTCTTCGTCACGCGCAGCTGGTTGCGATCGCCGGAGCGGACGGAGCTTTTCTATTGGGCGGTCGGCAACATCATGGGCGCTGCCGGCGCGCTGGCCAAATGTCTGGGCTTTCTCGAAGGGCCGGCGCTGCGTATCGGCGATGGGCTGAGCCATGTGCTGATTGCCTGCTGGCTGGCGTTTTTCTGGGCGGGCTTGCGCGCCTTCGACAATCGTTCGGTGTCTCTGCGGATCGTCTGGAGTGCACCGCTGCTCTGGGGTGCCCTGACGCTGATCGGCAATGCCATCCTGCCGGCAAGTGCCGCCGGACTGGCGGCGAGCGCCTTCTGCTGTGCCGGATGGTCTGCATTCTGCGCCTTCGGTGTGGGGAATTCGGCGGTCTCCGCGCATGAAACGACCGCCAGCCGCCGTCTGGCATTGGCGGCCCTTTGCGGGGCAGCCCTGGCACAGGCGGTCCTGGCGCTCGTCCTCTTCATAACCCCCGGCATCACCGCCTATCAGACGCTGGTCGAAGGCGTCTTTGCCGCCCTGGTGTTTGCGGAGTTTCAGGCGCTGGGCATGGCGCTGATCGTCCTGTCACGCGAGCGCATGGAGCGCCATTACCGAAGACAGGCGGAGATCGACGAATTGACCGGCGTGATCAATCGCCGGGCCTTCATCCAGCAGGTGGAGGCGCTGCGCCGCCGGCGCGAGGATGAAGGCGCGCTCGCGCTGCTCGACATCGACCATTTCAAGCGGGTCAACGACACGCTCGGCCATGCGGGCGGGGACCAGGCGCTGATCGCCTTCAGCGAGATCGTCAGCGCCAGGCTCGAACCCGGCATGGTGTTCGGCCGCATCGGCGGAGAGGAATTTGCGCTCTATATGGCCGGCTGTGGCCAGGAGCAGGCGCGGCAGGTCTGTGAGACCCTGCGCGAGGCCGTGGCCGGCGCGTCGATTGCGATCGGCGACCAGACCCTGACGATGACGGTCAGCATCGGCGTGTCCGCCGATCAGGCGAGCTATGCCGACCTCAATTTCCTGCTCGGCGTTGCCGATCGCGGATTGTATATCTCCAAGCGCAATGGCCGCAATCGGGTCACCGCGCTGAATGCCAGCGCGGGTCTCAACCTGATCGCCTCGCTGATGGCCGAAAACAAGGGCGCGGATCGCCGCGTCATGCGCGGGAACTGACCTCTTCGGCCTGCGCGATCAGGGCGCGGGCTTCGGGGATGGTTGCGACATAGCGGACGCGCCCGGCCGTCAGTTCATGCGCTTCCAGCATGCGCCTCAGGTCCGGGCCGACGCCGGCCATATAGACCGCGACGCCGGCGCGTTCGGCCTTTCTCACCGTGCCTTCGATGACATTGGCGGCGGTCGCATCCAGCAGCGACACGTCGGAGAAGTCGAGGACGAAATGCCGGTGGCGATCGGCTATGCGATCGAGCACCGCGCCGACCGTGGCCGTGGCACCGAAAAAGAAGGCGCCGCTCAGCCGGTAGACTACGGTGTCGCCGTCGCCCTGGTCGAGCGGGCGCTCGGGCGACGTCTCCGCATGCGGCCCGATGGTCATCGCCTTGCTCATCCGGCCGATGAACAGCAGCGCGCCGAGGCTGAAGCCGACAAGGATGCCTTCGGTGAGGTCGCGGAAAACCACCAGCAGGAAGGTGACCAACAGCACGGCCGCGTCGCCGCGCGAGGAACGGACGAGGGCCGCGAAGGCCGGGCGCTCGATCATGTTCCAAGCGACGACGGCAAGCACGCCGGCAAGCGCTGCGAGTGGAATATAGCTGGCAAGCGGGGCGGCAAGCAGCGTAAAGAGCAAAAGAAACAGGGCATGAAACATGCCGGAAACCGGGCTGGTCGCGCCGGCCCGCACATTGGTTGCGGTGCGTGCAATCGTGCCGGTGACGCAGATTCCGCCGAACAGGGCCGAACCGATATTGGCGACACCCTGGCCGATCAGTTCGACATTGGAGCGGTGACGTCGCCCGGTCATGCCGTCGGCGACCACGGCCGAGAGCAGGGACTCGATCGATCCCAGCAAGGCAAAGGCTGCCGCATCCGGCAGCACAGCCAGCAGGAGTTCCGGCGTCACATGCGGCAGGGCCGGCACCGGCAGGGTGCGCGGAATGCCGCCGAAGCGGCTGCCGATGGTGGCGATGTCGAGGCCGAATGTCGCGGAGATCGTCGACGCGACGACGACGGCGATCAGCAGGCCGGGCAGCCGCGGTGCAAAGCGGCGCAGGGTCAAGATGACCGCGATGGTCAAGGCGGCGGTCGCGACCGCCGGCAGGCTGGCGGTGCGCCAGGCCGAAAGCAGGATGGGCAACTTGTCGACCAGCGGCCCCGGCTCCTTCACCGGCAAGGTCAGACCGAAAAGATCCGTCAGCTGGCTTGCAAAGATGATGACGGCGATGCCGGCGGTGAAGCCGACGGTGACCGGAAACGGGATGAATTTCACATAGCTGCCGAGCCGAAGGGCGCCGGCCATGATCAGGAACAGGCCGGAGATCGCCGTTGCCAGCAGCAATCCGTCGACGCCGTGGCGGGCGACCGTGGCCGCCACAAGCACGATAAAGGCGCCGGCTGGCCCGCCGATCTGGTGGCGGCTGCCGCCAAGGGCCGAGACCAGGAAGCCCCCGATGATGGCCGTATAGAGGCCGCGATCAGGCGTGACGCCGGAGGCGATGGCAATCGCCATCGACAGCGGCAGGGCGACGATGGCGACCGTCAGGCCGGCGATCGCGTCGCTCTTCAGGCGGTCGAGGGAATAGCCCTCCCTGAACACGCTGATGGATTTCGGTTCGAAGGCGTCGGCGGGAAGGGCCATGGCGACTCGGCGGTGGGTGCGAAGGGATAGCCAAGTAAAGGCGCCCTGCGACGCCGGCGCAAGAGCTGGAATTTGCTAGGGCGGTTCTCTTATCGCGTTGGAGAAGCCAGAAACGGTTTCGCGCAGAAACGGCGCCGGTTTGTGCTTTCAAAGGCACGACATCCCGAGCGCCCGAAGGCGTGCCGCTCCTGCGGCAGATGCTCATGCGAGAGACGCGTTCGCCGCGTGCGGCAGATCCGGCACAACAGTATGCGGCCGGCCAAGTATCCGCCCGGCGGATGTTGCTGGGTCGACAATCCTCCTGCGCGCCAGCCGGTCAGGCCATGCGCCGCGTATCGTCGTGTGTCAGGAAAGCTGCAGGGAGATCCGTGTCAGTCGTTGCCTGTGCCGTTTGCCGAATGACCGGCCGGCAGGATACGCCCATTGCCCGCCTTCTTGTGCAGGGCATTGGCATCGTCATTCGACACGGCGCCGGTGTGGATGTCGTCGTGCGTTGTCGGAATGAGATGATGCATGGCGACTTCCTGGCTGGCGGGCAGCGTATCGGCCATCGAAGCTGCCGGAACCGCGGCAAGACTTGCCAGAACAATGGACAGCTGACTGACGAATTTGAGCATTTCAGGACTCCTCCCATGAGTCTATCCGTGACTCCTCTCACGGATGATGCATGAGAACGCGCTTATTTCGAAGTGTCAAGCTTTGTTGCATTGCAATATTTGCAGGTGGTAAAGAAAAAGCGGCCCGTGAGGACCGCTTCATCTTGTCTTTGCTGCAGCTAATGGCTCAGGCGGCCATGGCCTTCTGCAGGTTTTCGTCGATCTTGTCGAGGAAGGCGGTGGTCGAGAGCCACGGCTGATCCGGACCGATCAGGAGCGCGAGATCCTTGGTCATGTGACCGGACTCGACGGTCGAGATGCAGACCTTTTCCAGCGTTTCGGCGAAGGTCGCGAGCTCGGCATTGCCGTCGAGCTTGGCGCGGTGGGCAAGGCCACGGGTCCAGGCGAAGATCGAGGCGATCGAGTTGGTCGAGGTTTCCTGACCCTTCTGGTGCTGGCGGTAGTGGCGCGTCACGGTGCCGTGGGCGGCTTCCGCTTCGACCGTCTGGCCATCCGGGGTCATCAGCACCGAGGTCATCAGGCCGAGCGAGCCGAAGCCTTGGGCAACGATGTCGGACTGGACGTCGCCATCATAGTTCTTGCAGGCCCAGACATAGCCGCCGGACCACTTGAGCGCCGAGGCGACCATGTCGTCGATCAGGCGGTGTTCGTACCAGATCTTGGCTTCCTCGAACTTCTCCTTGAATTCCTTGTCGAACACTTCCTGGAACAGATCCTTGAAGCGGCCGTCATAGGCCTTGAGGATGGTGTTCTTGGTCGACAGGTAGCAAGGCACGCCGCGCTGGAGCGAATAGTTGAACGAGGCGCGGGCGAAATCGATGATCGAGTCGTCGAGGTTGTACATCGCCATGGCAACGCCGGAGGACGGGGCGTCGAACACGTCGCGCTCGATCGTTTCGCCGTCTTCGCCGACGAACTTGATCGTCAGCTTGCCCTTGCCGGGAAATTTGAAATCGGTGGCGCGGTACTGGTCGCCGAAGGCGTGACGGCCGACGATGATCGGCTTGGTCCAGCCCGGAACCAGACGCGGCACGTTCTTCATGATGATCGGCTCGCGGAAGATCACGCCGCCGAGGATGTTGCGGATCGTGCCGTTCGGCGAACGCCACATCTTCTTCAGGCCGAACTCCTCGACGCGGCCTTCGTCGGGCGTGATCGTGGCGCATTTGATGCCGACGCCGTGCTTCTTGATCGCATTGGCGGCATCGATGGTGATCTGGTCGTCGGTTTCGTCACGCTTCTGGACCGAGAGGTCGTAATACTCGATCTTCAGGTCAAGGTAGGGCAGGATCAGCTTGTCCTTGATGAACTGCCAGATGATGCGTGTCATCTCGTCGCCGTCGAGATCGACGACCGGATTTTCAACCTTGATCTTGTTCATGAAATGCCTCTTGAACTGCTGGGGGGAGCAATGTCCCGGGGGTGGTGATAACCAATGTGGGAGCGCTATAGCATCGCCGGCTGGAACTGCAAAGAAGGACGGCGCGCCAGATGACGTTTTTCATCGGCGCCAGAGCCGATTCCGCCAGCTGGCGCGCGCGGCTGAGCACGTTCTGCGTGCTTGAGCTTTGCAGACCCGGCGCTATTGTGCGGTCGCAGACGTCCAGGAGGGGTGGGGAGAGACGGCATGAAATCTTTGGTCGTGAGCATGGTTCTGGCACTTGCCGGCGGCAGTGCCTGTGCGCAGGATATGACGGCGCCCGTTCGCCAGCTGATCGAGATCGCGGCCGGCAACTGGGCCGTGACGGATCCGACCGAGGACGAGGTCTTCGGCGAGGAGCAGCTGGCGCGGCTTTTCAGCACGGGATTTGCCGCGGACTACCGGGCCGCCGCCCTGCATCCGGCCTATGACCTGCCCGAAGGCGAGACGAGCGGCTATCCGTTCGACTACGATCCGATCGCCCAGGGGCAGGACGGCTGCGCCTTCGAGAACATCCGGATCGTCGACGAGGGCGATGGTGCGGTCACCGCCCGTTTCCAGAACCACCTCTGTTTCGGCGACACGGCAGACGACAAGGCCGATACCGTGCTGGTGTTTTCCGTGACGGAAGAGGGCGGGCATCCGGTTATCGACGACTTCAGACCCGAGCGGGATGGCGAAAACGGCGGATCGATCCGGCAGGAGCTGCGCGAGATCGCCGCGCAATGACGCGGCAAAGGCGGCGGTTTACCTGTGGCTTTGATTTTGTCGCGGCTTTGTGCCACTGAGACCGCCGTTTGAAGAAATGCGGATGACGATCATGGCAGGGACCAACAGCGAGCGCGAATTGATGGCCGAAGGGCCGGTAATCATTCTGGTCGAGCCGCAGCTCGGCGAGAATATCGGCATGGTCGCGCGGGCCATGGCCAATTTCGGCCTCTGGGAACTGCGCCTGGTCAATCCGCGCGACGGCTGGCCGAGCGAGAAGGCGCGCTCCGCCGCCTCCAAGGCCGACCATGTGATCGATGCCACCCGGGTCTACGACACGCTGGAAGAGGCGATCGCCGATCTCAATTTCGTCTATGCGACCACCGCGCGCGAACGCGACGGCTTCAAGCCGGTTCGCTCGCCGGTGGTGGCCGCCGCCACCTTGCGGGCGAAATTCTCGGCCGAGGAACGCACCGGCATTCTCTTCGGCCGTGAGCGCTGGGGGCTCACCAACGAAGAGGTGGCACTCGCCGACGAGCTCGTCACCTTTCCGGTCAATCCCGCCTTCGCCTCGCTGAATATCGCCCAGGCGGTGCTGTTGATGTCCTATGAGTGGATGAAATCCGGCATGGAGGATCTGGGCGAGACCCGGTTCCAGGCGGCCGAGCAGCGTCCTGCGACCAAGGACCAGCTGGTCGGCCTGTTCGAGCAGGTGGAGGAGGCGCTCGATGCGCGCGGCTATTTCCGGCCGGAGGGCAAGCGGCAGCGGATGATCGAGAACTTGCGCGCCGTCCTGTCGCGCCGGGCCTTCACCGAACCGGAAATCAATGTGCTGCGCGGCGTCTTCCGGACTTTCGATCGCTACAGCCGGCAGAATCCGAGGGGCCTGTCACGGCCCGACGAGCCGGATGCGATAGAGACTGACGAATAGCAGGTCCGCAGTCCCGGCTTTGACATCCTGGACGCCAATCGTGTTGATGGTCATGCGCGGCGTTTGAACGCGGCCGGGCGGGCTGAAGGGGCAAGGGAGCGGCCGTGAGGATCATCACCGGGGTAATGGACAACCTGCTCGGCATCGACCCGGCCTTGGTCCGGCTGAAGCTCGGTGCACGCGTGCTCGTCGGCCTGGTGCTGGCGGTGGCCGTCGCTGCGGCGTTTTCAAACTTCATCCATCCGATGCCTGTCGCCGGCTATGCCCTCGGCATCGCGCTGTCCATCCAGGGCGTGCTGGTGGTGCGCGACAACGGCATCAGGGCACAGACCTGGACGCGCATCCTCGGCATTCTCGTCGCATCCGTCGTGCTGGTGCTGGGTGCGGCGCTCGAACCCTATCGCGTCGCCAGCGATGCGGCATTTCTGGTGGTGATCTTTCTCGCAGCTTTGGCGCGGTCGGCCGGCCCGCGCTACACGGCGCTCGGGATGTATGCCTTCATGACCTATTTCATGGCGGCCTATTTTCATCCGGCGCTTGCCGACGTGCCCTATGCGATCATCGGCATCGCGATTTCCGCCATCGTCGCGCAGGTCGTGCGGTTCGTCATCATTCCTGAAAACCGGCTGAATTCTCTAAAGGGCGCCGTGCGGGCCGCGCTGCAAAGGGTCGACGCCATCCTGTTCGACCTCGGTGAGATATCCGCGCGCGGCAGGCTGGACGAGCAGGATCGAAAGCAGTTGCGCCGCCGGGCACATCGGCTGAAGCAGGCCGTCCTGATGGCGCAGGGGCTGCTGGCTGGCGACGAGGCCGCCTCGGAGGACGCGGTCGTGCTCGATCTGCAGGTCCAGCTGGTCGAGCTTCAGCTCGCCGCGGAAAGCCTGATCGTCAGCGCCCGCGAAAGCCTGCTGCCGGCAGAGGTGCTGTTCGCCGGGCTCGGCGATCTTGGTCATCTGGCGCCCGAGGCGGATCCGGCGACGGGGCCGTTGAGCGACGCGCACCGGGCGCTCGACTGGCTGCTGGCGGCCAAGGCGGCGCTGGCCCGCGACATTCCCGCCATCCAGATCCTGCCCGGCCAGAAGCCGGACGCGGCCGGGCCGGGCCTTTCGGCAATGCTCGAGCGCAAGGCCCTGATGACGGCGGTGCAGGTGACGCTGGCGGCCGGGATCGCCATGGGCTTCGGTCTGGCCCTGTCGCGCGAACGCTGGTTCTGGGCCGTCATCAGCGCCTTTTTGGTGTTCGTCAACACGCGGTCGCGCGGCGATACCGCCGTGCGGGCGACGCAGCGCGCGCTCGGCACGCTGTTCGGCATTTTCGTCGGGCTCGGCATCGGTCTGCTGATCGGCGACTGGAAGATCCCGACGGCGCTTCTTGCGCTGTCCAGCCTGTTCTTCGCCTTTTACAGCCTGCCGGTGTCCTATGCGCGAATGACCTTCTTCATCTCGGCAGCGCTGGCGCTGGTCTATGCGCTGATGGGCGTGCTGACCGTGGAACTTGCCTGGCTGCGGGTCGAGGAGACGGTGATCGGCACGCTGGCTGGCATGCTGGTGTCGGCGACGGTGTTTCCGACCCGGTCGCGGGTGCCGCTGGAAGCCGCGGTTGCCGGCTATTATGCAGCCTTGCGCGCACTGCTGGAGGCGCTCGGCGGGCGCGCGGCGCCGGCAGCCACGATGCGTCGTCTTGCCCAGGATCTCGACCAGGCCTATGGCGGGCTGGTCGATGCCGCAAGGCCGATCGGGACGCCGTGGCAGGTGGTGACCCGGCCCGGCAAGGTGCGCCAGACCTTGTCGCTGTTTCTTGCCACCACCTATTGGGCAAGGCTTGCCGCGCGGCAGGGCCCGTTGAACGACGGCGCGCCGGACGCGATGACCACGGACAAGCTTCTGGCGCGGCTCGACGACCTGCAGGCGCGCAAGGCCGAATGTTTCTATATCGACCGCGACCGCAGTGCCTCGGCCCCCTTGCGTGGCGTGTCGAGTTTTCCCCGCGCGCCGGACGACACGCTGAGTGCGCTGGACGCCACGATGGCCCGCCTCTATCCCGAGGACCGGTGAAGGATGCGCCGACTGCCGAATTCGTGTCGCAAAGTTGCGGCAGCGTGTCGGCTGAACACGCCCGGCCTTGCCGTTCGTCACGGTGCGGGGTAGGGCGGACGCGGTCTGCCGGTCCGAGGGGCATAGGAGGGACATAGGGAATGGTCGAGGAACTGAAGCCTGTTCTGGTATTCGATTCGGGGATAGGTGGTCTGACGGTGCTGCGCGAGGCGCGGGTGCTGATGCCGGAGCGGCCGTTTCTCTACGTTGCCGATGATGCAGGCTTTCCCTATGGCGCATGGGACGAGGCGCCGCTCAGTGCCCGCATTCTCGATCTCTTCGAAACGCTGTTCGACGCCCACGATCCGCAGGCCGTCATCATTGCCTGCAACACCGCCTTCACGCTTGCCGGTGCGGATCTGCGGGCGCGATTTGCCGATCGCTGCTTCATCGGCACGGTGCCGGCCATCAAGCCTGCGGCAGAGCGCACGAGGTCCGGCCTGATTTCCGTGCTTGCGACGCCCGGCACTGTCAAGCGCGCCTATACCCGTGAGCTGATCCAGTCCTTTGCCGGGCGCTGTCACGTGCGTCTCGTCGGGTCGCAAAACCTCGCACGCATGGCCGAAGCCTATATCCGCGGCGAGACGGCACCCGACGACGATGTGCTGGCGGAGATCGCGCCCTGCTTCATCGAGGAAGACGGACGGCGCACCGATATCGTCGTGCTTGCCTGCACCCATTATCCGTTCATGGCCAATGTGTTTCGCCGTCTGGCACCCTGGCCGGTCGACTGGATCGATCCTGCCGAGGCGATCGCCCGCCAGGCGCGGCGGCTGGTGCCGCAGGTGGAAGGCGCGGACCCGTCGCATGGCTGGGATCAGGCTATATTCACCTCCGGCCTGCCCGATTTTTCGACGCGCCGGCTGATGCAGGGCTTCGGCCTGAAGATCTGACCAGCCCTACCGGCGGATCTCGCAGTTGTTGCTGAAGAGCAACAGATGCGACACTTTGTCTGCAATCGCGAATTGCACGCTTGCCGACCCGAGGGATGCATGGCAGTCTTCCGGCCATCCGCAACTCAAACCTAAGGAGGCGTTCGATGACCCATATTCTCGTGCTTATGCGCCTCTCTGGCGGATCGGCCTTTCCCTTGATGAACCTTGCGACAGGTAATCAGGCAGGCCGAACCTTCCGGGCGCTTTAGTCCGGAATATCAGCGCTTTGGCGTTTTCCTGAACTCTCTGTCATAATCGCGTTGATCGATAGCTTTCCTGCGTTCGCAGATCGCTGCTCTCGCCATCATCGCGTCATTCCATTTTTATGAGGACCTGGTGGCCGAGGGGCTCCGGGAATGAGCCGTCATGGGTAAAATACAATTGGTGATTGAAGACGTCGATGACGTCATCGAACAAGTCTACAGACGTTTCGGCGTGCGCCGGGTGATCCGTTCGCTGCTGCGGGCCATGACCAGGCGTCGCCACTACAACAATGCGCTGGCCAATCTCTCCGACAGGATGCTGCGCGATGTCGGGATGCCCCTCAAAGAGAAGCGTTTTCCGGTGCACCCGCTCGATGTGATCCTGCCGCCGTTTTAAGGGCCGGGATCAGGCCGCGTCGATGGCAAGATCGGACTGCGCGATGTCAAAAACGTCGCGCAGTCCCCGTTCGCCCGCGGGGGTGAGGTCAAGTGCCCGGCTGCTGCTTCCCGCGCGCAGCCAGTTGAGGTCCTTCGTGCGTTTCAGGATCGCCGCGCCGAGCCGGCCGCCGAGATGCATGCGCCGCTCGCTCCAGTCCAGGCAGCAGCGGCAAAGCGGGCGATGGCTGCCGGGTCTCGGATCGAGATCTATGCCGAAATCGCAGAAGAACCGGCGGCCCTCGTCGGTGACAAGACCGGCGCCGTCGTCGATCTGGATATAGCCGGCAGATGTCAGCCGGTCGGCGATCGCGACCGCAATCCGCCCCGCGAGATGGTCGTAGCAGGTGCGGGCACGGCGCATGGCCACGTCCTTCGGCCCCGTCGGGCGATGCCGTTTGGGCCCGAGGCTCGCAAGCGTCGTCAGCTGTTCCAGAGCGTCCACGACATTCTGCGAGGCCAGGCGATAATAGCGATGCCGGCCCTGCTTCTCGACGGCGACAAGCTTGCCATCCAGCAGCTTCGCCAGATGGCCGCTGGTCGTCTGGGCGCTCACCCGGGCATGCCATGAAAGCTCGGTCGCCGTCAGCGCCTTGCCGCCCATCAGGGCGGAGAGGATGTTGGCGCGGGCTACATCGCCGATCAGGGCGCCGATCTCGGCGATCGATATGGGGTTGGCCATCTCGTTCATGGCTCCAGTCTAGCGCGAGAACCGCCACGCGTCATGCCCCGACAGTTCGGCCGGGGCCGAAGCATCCGGAGGGCAGGGCAGGCTATTTCGCTCTCGGCTTGAAAACCTGACCGGAGGGTGATGCGATGGGCGAGACTGACAGGAACGGGCCGATGGCCGATGACAGCGCCGATACCGGCGTTGCGCGCGGGTTGAGGCACCGCCTGTGGCTGTGCCTGTGGCGCTGGCGGCACCGCCGCCGCAGTCGCCGTCACCTGATGGCACTGGACGATCGGCTGCTGGCCGATATCGGCCTGTCGCGGTCCGTGGCGAAACGGCAGGGCGAGCGGCATTTCTGGTGCTGACGAATTTCGGCTAGTCTGCGGGCATCATACCGATTCTGCGTCTTCCTCCCATCCGACGAGCGCTTCTTCATGTCACCCGTGCGACTGATCATGGCCATCTTTTTTTTGCAGCCGATCGCCTTCGGCGCCTGGCTGCCGCGCATTCCCGACATTCAGGCGCGCCTGGCCATCGGTCCCGGCGATCTGGCGATCGCGCTGATCGGCATGCCCGTCGGCATTCTTGTCATGCTGCCCTTCGCCGGCCGGCTGGTCGCGCGGATCGGCAGCAGGCAGGCGATCCTCTACGGCTTCTGGATCTTTCTCGGCCTGGTTTTCGTGCCGGCCCTGTCCGGCAGCGTGGGCATGCTGTTCGCCACGCTGATGCTGCTCGGGGCGGCGATGACGACGATGGAGCTCAGCCTGAATGTCGAGGCCGATCAGATCGAGAAGATGTGCGGGCGGCTGATCATGAACCGCTGCCATGGTTTCTGGAGCCTCGGCATCATGGCCGGCAGCCTGATCGGTGGGGCGCTGGCCTCGCTCGGCCTCGGCCCGGCGCCGGCGGTCTTCGCGGTCGCGATCGTCGTTCTGCCGGCCGGCCTGTTCGTCGGTGTCCGGCTGCCGAAAGCGGAAACCGCGGATGATGCGGTGGCGGTGGTGCGCTTGCCGTTCAAATTGCCGAGTGCGGCCCTTCTGGCGATCTGCCTGTTCACCTTCGGCATCACCATGACCGAGGGCGCGGTCGCCGACTGGTCTGCCGTCTATCTGCGCGACCTGTTTGCCACCAATGGCATCCTGACAGGCCTCGGTTACACGCTGTTTGCCCTGGTGGCGGCCGGCGGCCGCTTTGTCGGCGATCTTTTGAAGGCGCGGCTGGGCGCGGTGATGCTTGCACGCATCTGCGGCGTCTTTGCGCTGATCGGCATGCTGGTCGTCGTGATCGCACCCGTCCTGCCGGTGGCCTATCTGGGCTTCGTCATCGTCGGCTTCGGTGTGTCGGTCGGCTTTCCGCTGGCGGTCAGCGCATCGGCGGCACTGACCGACCGTCCGGCGGCAGCCAGTGTCGCGATCCTCTCCTTCATCGCATTGCTGGGCTTTCTGGTGGGGCCGCCGGTCATCGGTTTTGCCGCCAAGGCCTTCGGATTGAAAACAGGGCTTGCCATGCTGCTGCCTGCCCTTGCTATAAGCCTGCTGCTGACAGGCGCGCTCACGACACATGAGTCGCGCCAGCCTGAGCCTGAGCCGGCGTAATTGGCTGTGAGTAAGTCTGCGCCGGACAGCGCATTGCAGGACAGAACCTGCTAAATGAACACGATGCTCCAGATGTGAAGAGGTTGTTGCGTTGCAGGTCGGAATCGATATGGGAACGGTGCAAGGCGGTCAGCCGGCCAAGCTCGATATCGAGGAGCTGCTGGCGACGCGCCTGCTGGTGCAGGGCAATTCGGGCTCGGGCAAGTCGCATCTGCTGCGCCGATTGCTCGAACAGTCCGCCGAATGGGTGCAGCAGGTCATCATCGACCCGGAAGGAGACTTCGTCACCCTGGCCGACAAATATGGCCATGTGGTCATCGATGCCGACCGGACCGAGGCGGAACTCGCCGGCATTGCCGACCGCATCCGCCGCCACAGGGTCTCCTGCGTGCTCACGCTCGAAAGCCTCGAGATCGAGCAGCAGATGCGGGCCGCCGCCGCCTTCCTCAACGGCATGTTCGATGCCGACCGCGAATTCTGGTTTCCGGTCCTGGTGGTGGTCGATGAAGCCCAGATGTTCGCGCCCTCGGTCGGCGGCGACGTCACCGAAGACACCCGCCGCATGTCGCTTGGGGCGATGACCAACCTGATGTGCCGTGGCCGGAAGCGTGGTCTGGCCGGCGTGATCGCCACCCAGCGTCTGGCAAAGCTCGCCAAGAACGTGGCCGCCGAAGCCTCCAACTTCCTGATGGGTCGAACCTTTCTCGATATCGACATGGCGCGTGCTGCCGATCTGCTCGGTATGGACCGTCGCCAGGCGGAGATGTTCCGCGACCTGAAGCGCGGCAATTTCGTCGCCCTCGGTCCGGCGCTGTCGCGTCGGCCGCTGCCGATCATCATCGGCGACGTGGAGACCTCGGCCCGTTCGTCCAGCCCGAAGCTGATGCCGCTGCCGAATGCGCCCGAGGATGTCGAGGATCTGGTGTTCACCCCGGATCCGGAGGAGTTTACCCGACCCGTCGCCCAGCGCCGCGCAGCACCCGCGCCCCGGCCGACAACGGATATTCTGGCGGAACTCTCCAAGGCGGCGCCCGCCGCCAGCGAGGACAGCCCCGCTGTACCCACCCGCACAGCCGCTCCGGCGCTCAGTGAGGAGGAACGCGAGGAGCGTCTTGTCGGCGTGCTGGACGAGATCCTCGCCGACCCGCAATCGGCGTTCCGCACGGATTCGGTGCTCTATCAGGAATTCCTGGTGCGGGCCCGCATGCGCCGCGTCGGCGGGCCGCCGATGGCGATGAGCGAGTTTCGCCGTCGCGTCGCCGTCAGCCGTGCCGATGTGGACGAGGAAACCGCGGCAAGCGCGTCCTGGGCCACGGCGCTGTCGCTCTCTTCCGGGGTGTCCGACGATCTGCAAGGGGTCTTCCTGCTGATGGCGCGGGCTGCCATTCGCGCCGAGCCCTGCCCGTCGGACCTGCGCCTGGCCAAGGCCTACGGCACCCATTCGGCGCGCCGTGCCCGGCGACTGCTCGGCTATTTCGAGGAACAAGGGCTGATTGTGGTGCACACCGACTTTGCCGGCAAGCGCATTGTCGCCTTCCCGGAACTGGAGGCGGAAACGCTGCCGGGGGATCCGAATGCGGCGGACGACGAGGGACAGGACCTGCGCTCAGCCGCCGAGTGACGGACCGATTGGGACAGACGTGCCCGGAAGGGCGCCGGATGCCCATGGATTGGCAAGCCTTGACGCCTTGGTGCCGTCCCCGGCTCTCAACTGAAAGAGACAAGCCGCGCTTGGGAATGCTCGGGATATACCCGGACACGTCCTTCTCCGGTCTCGCAGCTTTCGGGCCGGCCGTGGCCGGCCCCGTCCTGTTCAGGCGGCCTGCGGTACGCGGTCGAGCGTCAGGCTGTCGCTCTTGCCGTTGTAGTAGCGATCGAGCACCTCGCGGAACACCGAGCGCTGCTTGCTGGCGAGGGCGAACAGGGTCATCGACGACCGAAGCTTGAGCATGTCGGTCCGTCCGAAGATCTGCTCGGCGGTGCGTCCCTGATGGCCGAGCAGGATGCATGCGCATTCCTTCAGCCGTGGTCCGAGCACCGGATGAGCCAGATAGGCGCGGGCCTCATCGACCGAAGTGATGGCATAGCGCCGCGCGGGAATGCTGGAGCCCAGGCCTTCCAGCTGCGGAAAGATGAACCACATCCAGTGGGTCATCTTGCGGCCACGGAGAAGCTCCCTGACCGCCTGTTCATAGAAGGGTGCCTGCGCCTTGACGAAGCGATTGAGGTCGTACGGATCATCCATCGAAATTCCTCCCGGTTGAACCTTATACCTAAACGCGCGATCCGTGTAGATGTTCTGTTAAGCGAAGGTTAATTCTCCGGCGCGCGCTGTTCCCAGACTTTCACCAGTTCGACGATGGTGCGAACCGTCGTTTCCATGTCCTGGACGCTGATCCACTCGAGCGGCGAATGATAGGCATGGCCGCCGGTGAAGATATTGGGGCAGGGCAGGCCCATGAAGGACAGCCGCGAACCATCGGTGCCGCCGCGGATGCTGTGCTGGACCGGCGTCAGACCGACGCGCTTTACCGCCTCGATCAGATTGTCCATCACTTCCGGATGCTGATCGAGCACGACCTTCATGTTGCGATATTGCTGGACAACGGTGAAGGTGAAGCTCGAGCCTGGATATTCCGAGAGCACGCTTTCGGTCAGCGATCGCAGCAGCGCCTGCTTTTCGGCGAGGCCCTCGTCTGCAAAGTCGCGGATGATCAGCTTGATCTGCGCGCCTTCCATGGCGCCGGTGATGCCGGTCGGATGGATGAAGCCTACCTTGCCTTCCGTCGTTTCCGGGGTGATGTCCTTCGGCAGGCGGCTGACGATGTCGGCGGCGATCTTGATCGCGTTCTCCATGCGGCCCTTGGCGGTACCCGGATGCATGGCGACGCCGGTGATATCGATGGTCACCGCGTCGGCCGAGAATGTCTCGTTCTCGACGTCGCCGATCCGGCCGCCATCGAGCGTGTAGCCAAACCTGGCGCCGAGCTTGGCGAGATCGACCTTGTCTGCACCGCGGCCGATCTCCTCGTCGGTCGTGAACAGCAGCTTGACCGCGCCGTGCTTGATCTGCGGGTTTTCCAGAAGATATTGCGCCGCGCTGATGATCTCGGCAATGCCTGCCTTGTCGTCGGCACCCAGAAGCGTGGTGCCGTCGGTGGTGACGATGTCGTGGCCGATCTGCTGCTCAAGATCGGGATGCTCGGCCACGCGGATGACACGGCTCGGATCGCCGACCAACGGAATATCGCCGCCGGCATAGGCCCTGACCACCTGCGGCTTGACGTCCTTGCCGGAAAAGTCCGGCGCCGTGTCCATATGCGAGCAGAGGCAGATCACCGGCACGGATTTTTCCACATTGCCGGGCACCGTCGCATAGACATTGCCGTGCTCGTCGAGATGCGCATCTTCAAGCCCGAGCGCGGCCAGTTCGTCGACCAGCAGCCGGCCAAGATTTTTTTGCTTGTCCGTCGAAGGCTGGGAGCTCGATGCGGCATTGGACTGGGTATCGATGACGACATAGCGGAGGAAGCGGTCAAGAACGGTGTCGGTCATGCGGAAATCCTGAAATACGCTGGGCAAGGGACGATGAAGGCGTCGCTCGGAATATCGTGAGCTGTGTCTCGGCGGGGCCACAATTGTTATGCGAAATAATCGTGGCGAGGTGAAGCGCCCTGTCATGATTATTTTGTCTGGAGGCTCTCCTTGCTCGTCCGTCGTCAGTTTCTCACCGCCTGTGTCGCCCCGCTGCTTTTTTCCACACGGGTCGAAGCGGGCGAGGCGAGCAGCCTGTCTCTCTGGCCGGCGGGGCCACCGGAGGGTGGCGGGCCGAGGGGGCCGATCAGGCGTACGGCAAGAGGCGCGGTCTCCAACGTCGCGACCCCGCATCTTCGCGTCGTGCGACCGGCCGTCTCCAATGGAGCGGCCGTGCTGATTGCCGGGGGCGGCGGCTATCGTCGGATCGAGGAGGGCGCCGAGTCCGATCCCGCGGCCGACTGGTTTGCCGCGCGCGGCATCACCGCTTTCGTGCTGACCTACCGCCTGCCGGGCGAGGGGTGGGTCTCAGGCGCCAAGGCGCCGCTGGAGGATGCGGTGCGGGCCATGCGGGTGATCCGCGCCGGCGCACCGGCCTTCCGCCTGGACATCGGGCGGGTCGGCGTCATCGGGTTTTCAGCCGGCGGTCATCTGGCGGGCATGCTGGCAACCCAGGCGTTCGAGCCGGTCTATGGCGCGTCCGACGGGATCGACCTGGTGTCCGCGCGGCCCGATTTCGCCGTCCTTGCCTATCCGGTCGTTACCCTGGTACCGCCCTATGACCATACCGTCACGCGGCGGTCGCTGGTCGGCGCGCATCCGACATCGGCGCAAAGCCGGGAGTGGTCGGTGGAAACCCATGTCGACAAGGCTTGCCCGCCGTTTTTCCTGGTGCAGGCGGTCGACGACCCGATCGCAAGTCCGATGAACACGGTGATCCTGAAGCGGGCTCTCGATGCCCATGACGTGCCGGCCGATCTTCTCCAGCTCGGCTCCGGCGGCCACGGCTTCGGCATGGGACGGCCGGGCAGCGCGACCGAAAGCTGGACGCAGACATTGGCAGGCTGGCTGAAGGCAAGGGCGCTGATCGGCTGACAACCCCAGCCGTGCCGTGCCGCACCTGAAGGCAGGCACGGGTCGGAGCGGCCTGTCAGCCTGTCGCTTAAACGATCAGTTGGAGCCTGTGTCGCCCATCTCGGCATCGCTGTTGGCGACGGCCGGCGGCGGCAGGGGGCCGAGATATTTCTCCATCAGCGACACCATTTCGGCGTCGCGGCCGGCCTCGGTGTCGCTGCCAAGCACGACGCCGACCAGCCGCCGCGCACCGTTCGTCGCCGATGTCACCAGATTGTAGCCGGAGGCCTCGGTGTAGCCGGTCTTGATCCCGTCCGCCCAGTCATGCGCCATCAGCACGCCGTTGTGGCCATGCAGCTTCATGCCGCGGAAGACCATCCGCTTTTCGGAAAACAGTTTGAACTCTTCGGGGAAGTCGCGCATCAGCGCCATGCCGAGGCGCGCCATGTCGGTGGCGGTCGTCACCTGGATCGGGTCCGGCAGCCCGGCGGGATTGGTGAAGGTCGTGTCCTTCATCCCCAGTTCGTGTGCCTTGGCGGTCATCACCTTGCCGAAGGCGGCTTCCGAACCGGAGAGGGTCTCGGCCACGGCCACGGCCGAATCATTGGTCGACAGGATGATCATGCCGAGCACGGCTTCGCGCACGGAGATCGATCGACCGGCGCCGACGGCAAACTTGTAAGGATCCTTGCTCTCGGCATTTTCCGACATCACCAGCCGGTCGTCCCAGTGCAGCCGCCCCTGCTTCAACGCCTCGAAGGTCAGATAGAGCGTCATCATCTTCGTCAGCGAGGCCGGATAGAGGCGCTCGCCTGGATTTTGCGATTCCAGCACGGTGCCATTGGTGGCATCCACGACGATATAGGCGCGCGCTGCCTGCGCCAGGGAGGCAGCAAGGGTCAGCGAGAGGGTCAGGGTGGCGCCAGCGAGGAGCCGGGAGAGGCGGGGCAGCATGTTTGGCCTTGGGTCGGTTTCTGAAAAAAGACGGGGTTCGCCGTCACACATAGAGCGGAATTGCCGCCGTGTCAGCATGCTGCTAAAATAAGGCAGAAGATCGTGATCGGGCGCCTGATGTCCGTCCAATCCACATCCATGCGACCGGTTCGCTTGACTTCCCGCCGGATTGCCCCTATAGCCCCGCCAACGCCGGGCAGCGATGTCCGGTGTTTCACTGACATGTCCCGTGGTTTCCTCCGAAACGCTTTCGTGAGAAACCTGTCAGAGTTCGAAAAAGGAACTCAGAGGAGGGCGTGTTTCCTTGGGAGCCGGTCCGTCAACGGATCGCTCCAGCATGTTGAACTTTAAGGAAATACGATGAGCAAGCGCGCATCTTCCAAGTACAAAATCGACCGCCGCATGGGCGAAAACATCTGGGGCCGTCCGAAGTCCCCGGTCAACCGCCGCGAATACGGCCCCGGCCAGCACGGTCAGCGCCGCAAGGGCAAGCTTTCCGACTTCGGCGTGCAGCTACGCGCCAAGCAGAAGCTGAAGGGCTACTACGGGGACATTCGCGAGAAGCAGTTCCGCGCGACCTACGAAGAAGCCAACCGCCGCAAGGGCGACACCGGTGAAAACCTGATCGGTCTGCTGGAATCGCGTCTGGACGCCATCGTCTACCGCGCCAAGTTCGTCCCGACCGTCTTTGCTGCCCGTCAGTTCGTCAACCATGGCCACGTCACGGTCAACGGCGTCAAGGTCAACATCGGTTCCTACCGCTGCAAGGCCGGCGACGTGATCGAAGTGCGCGAAAAGTCGAAGCAGATGGTGACCGTTCTGGAAGCCGTTTCGCTCGCCGAGCGCGACGTTCCGGACTACATCGAAGCCGACCACCACAAGATGGTCGCCACCTTCGTTCGCATTCCGACCCTTGCCGACGTGCCTTACGCCGTCATCATGGAACCGAACCTGGTCGTCGAATTCTACTCGCGCTAATCACTCGAGCGCGTTATTTCAGAAAGCCGCCCGGCAACGGGCGGCTTTTTTCGCATCAGGGGCATGCTTATGGATCTGCAGGCAGTCGTCGATGATATAGCATCCGCGCTTTCCGAGCGCCGGGGCGAAGGCAAGGTTGCGGATTACATCCCGCAGCTGGCCAAGGTCGACCCGAAGCAATTCGCGATCACCATCACCACCGTCGACGGCCAGGTCTTCAGCGCCGGCGATGCGGAGACGCCGTTTTCGATCCAGAGCATATCCAAGGTCTTCATGCTGACGCTGGCGCTGGGGCAGGCGGGCGAGACGGTGTGGAAGCGTGTCGGGCGGGAGCCGTCCGGAACAGCCTTCAACTCGATCGTCCAGCTCGAGCAGGAGCACGGCATCCCGCGCAATCCCTTCATCAATGCCGGCGCCATCGTCATCTGCGACATCGTGCTCGGCAGCTACAAGCCGAAGGAAGCGATCGGCGAATATGTCCGCTTCATGCGCTATCTGGCCGATGACGATATGCTGACCATCGACCGGGCCGTGGCGATGTCGGAGACCGCCACCGGATCGCGCAACACGGCGCTGGCCAATTTCATGCGCTCCTTCGGCAATCTGCACCACGACGTGGCGCATGTGCTCGGCGTCTATTTCCACCAGTGCGCGCTCGCCATGACGACGCGCCAGCTGTCGCGGGCAGGCCTGTTCCTGGCAGCCCAGGGGGCGGATCCGATCAGCGGCTATTCCGTCGTCAGCGCCAGCCGGGCGCGGCGCATCAACGCCCTGATGCTGACCTGCGGCCATTACGACGGTTCCGGCGATTTCGCCTTCCATGTCGGCCTGCCGGGCAAGAGCGGCGTCGGCGGCGGCATTCTGGCGGTCGCGCCGGGCAAGGCTTCGATCGCGGTCTGGTCGCCCGGCCTCAACAAGGTCGGCAATTCCGCGCTCGGCACGCTGGCGCTCGAAATGCTTACCAACCAGACCGGCTGGTCGGTCTTCGGGGCTTGATCTTCGCGGCGTAACGCGTCATGTGGCGTCACATCCGTCTTGTGCGCCAGTTGCGCACCGCCAGGTGCGCACCCGGTTGCGCCCAGTTATACGAGCTTGCCCGATGACCCTAAATGAGCTTGACACCGCAGCAAAGGACGCCGACATCCACGACGCCGAAACGGCGGACACGGCTGGGGTGCATCCGATGTTTGCCGCTGCGCCACGTTCCGTGTCGTTCAACAAGCTGCGCAAGCGTCTCATCCGCCAGGTCCGCCAGGCGTTCGACGATTTCGACATGCTGAAGGGCCAGAAGCGCTGGCTGGTCGGCCTGTCCGGCGGCAAGGACAGTTACGGCCTGCTGGCGCTGCTGCTCGATCTCAAATGGCGCGGACTGCTGCCGGTCGAACTGGTCGCCTGCAATCTCGACCAGGGCCAGCCCAATTTTCCCAAGCACGTGCTGCCGGACTACCTGACATCGATCGGCGTGCGGCACCGGATCGAATATCGCGACACCTATTCGATCGTGAAGGAGAAGGTGCCGGCGGGTGGCACCTATTGTTCGCTCTGCTCGCGGCTGCGCCGCGGCAATCTCTACCGCATCGCCCGGGAAGAAGGCTGCGACGCGCTGGTGCTCGGCCACCACCGGGAGGATATTCTCGAAACCTTCTTCATGAACTTCTTCCACGGCGGACGGCTTGCCTCGATGCCGCCGAAACTGCTGAACGACGAAGGCGACCTGATGCTACTGCGACCGCTCGCCTATGCGGCCGAGGACGATCTGGCACGCTTTGCCGAGGCGATGGCCTTTCCGATCATCCCCTGCGATCTCTGCGGTTCGCAGGACGGGCTGCAGCGCAATGCGATGAAGGACATGCTGGCCGGCATCGAGGCGAAGATGCCGGGCCGCAAGGACGCGATGCTGCGGGCGCTCGGCCACGTCAATCCGTCCCATCTGCTCGACCCCGCCCTTTTCGACTTCAAGGACCTCCACCCCAAAGCCAAGGACTGACATCATGGCCGAACTCGACATCGCGTTGCTTGCCAATATCTTGCAGGAGGCGGCGGCCACGGAGATATTGCCGCGCTTTCGCAATCTCGGCGCCGAGGACATACGCGTCAAGACCGAGGCGATCGATCTCGTCACGGAAGCCGACGAGGCCGCCGAGCGGCGGATCATGGCGCGGCTGGCCGAGGCCATGCCGGATGCATTGTTCATCGGCGAGGAGGGCGTGGCCGCCGATCCTTCGCTGCTCGACAAGCTTGCCGACGCGGATCTGGCCGTCGTGATCGATCCGATCGATGGCACCTTCAACTTCGCCTCGGGCCTGCCGCTGTTCGGCGTCATGGCCTCGGTCGTTGCCAAGGGCGAGACTGTCGCCGGCGTCATCTACGACCCGATGGGCAATGACTGGCTGATTGCCGAAAGGGGCTCCGGCGCCTGGTTCTGCGGCGCAGACGGCAGCCAGACGGAAGCGACGCTCGCACCTCCCATGCCGCTCGACCAGATGGTCGGCATTGCCAATGCCAGCTATATCCCGGTCGAACACCGCCGCACCATGCTGACCAATCTGGCCGAGGTCAGGCTGTTTACGACCTATCGCTGCGCGGCTCACGAATATCGTGCGTTTTCAGGCGGTCACTTTCATTTCCTGATGTATCACAAGCTGATGCCCTGGGATCATCTGGCCGGTGCCCTGATCTGCGAGGAGGCCGGTGCGCATGTGCGCAGGCTCGATGGTTCGGTCTACAAACCGGGCCAGGTGGAAGGCGGCCTGCTGATCGCTCCGGATGAGAGCAGCTGGCAGGAGCTGCGCCGGAAGATCTTCACCTTCTGAAAACGCAAGATAGCGGTACGTAAGACGCAAAAACCCGCAGCAAGAATCCCTTGCTGCGGGTTTTACATGTCTTGCATGCGAACGTTTCAGACCGCCGGATTATGGGGCTGGAAGAGCTTGCCTCGTTCGGCGATCAGCACGAAGACCAGTCCGATGATCGAGACCACGAAGAAGCCGGCGACCATCGGGACCGATGTGCCGTTGAACGACTGGCCGATGATCGCGCCGATCAATGCGCCGCCGACCGTGCTCATGAAGCCGAGCACCGAGGAGGCCGTGCCGGCGACATGGCCGAGCGGCTCCATCGCGAGCGAGTTGAAGTTGGCGCCGATCCAGCCGAACTGGAACATCGAAAGTGCAAACAGCGTCAGGAACATCAGAAAGGGCATCGGCTGCGGCCCGACGAAATGGGCGATCAGCCAGACGAGATTGATGGCGATGAAGCCGAGCAGGGAGCCGTGCGACAGCTTGCGCATGCCGAACCGGCCGACCAGCCTTGAATTGATGAACGAAGCGGCTGCCATGAAGATTGCCACCGCGGCAAAGGCTGCCGCAAACCAGTCACCGAGTTCGTAGATGTCGATATAGATCTGCTGGGCCGAGTTGATGAAGCCGAACAGCGCACCGAAGATGAAGGTCGTCGCCAGCGTATAGCAAAGCGCCAGCCTGTTGGTCAGCACGATGCGGAAACCGGCTGCGATGGTCTTCGGATTGAACGGGCGGCGTTGTTCGACCGGCAGCGTCTCCGGCAGGCGGACATACATCCAGACGCCGACGACCGCCGCGCCCGTTGCCATGAAGGCGAAGATCCAGTGCCAGTTGCCGAACAGCATGATGATCTGGCCGGTGCCCGGCGCGATCACCGGCACGATCATGAACACCATCATGATCAGCGACATGGCTTCCGCCATGCGGCGGCCGCCATAGACGTCGCGCACGATGGAGACGGTGATGACCCGCAGTGCCGCGGCTCCCAGCCCCTGCAGGGCGCGCATGGCGAGCATGGTCTCGAAATTCGGTGCGACCATGGCGGCGAGCGCGGCAAAGACATAGATCGAGATGCCGAAGATGACCGGCTTGCGCCGGCCGAGCCAGTCGGACAGCGGACCGTAGATCAACTGTGCGACGCCAAAGCCGAGCAGGAAGGCCGAAACGATATACTGGCGATGATTGGCATTGGTGACGCCAAGCGAGTCGCCGATGCGGTCCAGTGCCGGCAGCATGCTGTCGATTGCTAGCGCTGTCAGCGACATCATCCCCGCCATCAGCGCGATGAATTCAAACCGGTGCATGGCGCCGAGCGCTGGCGGGTGGGACGAGGGACTGGACATCGTGGACCTTTTGCAAACGGAAGGCGCTGCAGATGCAGCGCCTTTCTGAAAAACGGACGATTGGGGAAGCGGGGCGCCAAACGCCCCCGCGTCATTCAGGCCGCGCCGCGGACCTCAATGCCGTTGCCCTGCAGGTGGTTTTGCAGTTCACCCGCCTGGAACATCTCGCGGATGATGTCGCAGCCGCCGAGGAACTCGCCCTTGACGTAAAGCTGGGGAATGGTCGGCCAGTTGGAATATTCCTTGATGCCCTGGCGAATCTCGTCGTCGGCAAGAACGTTGACGCCCTTGTAGTCGATGCCGAGGTAATCGAGGATCTGCACGACCTGGCCGGAGAAACCACATTGCGGGAACTGCGGTGTGCCCTTCATGAAGAGGACGACGTCATTGGTCTTGACTTCGTTTGCGATGAAATCGTTTGCGCTCATGGTTTTGTCCTTTCACATGCGGTTCAAGGCCGCTGCTTTGTCTTTTCGCTAGATAACAACGTGCAGCCACGATTACCAGTGCTTTTGCCGTCCGGCAGCGCCGTGCCGGTCTGCCGCCGTCTGCGGCATGAACACCCGGGCTTGGACGGATCTCTTGACCGGCGACTGCGACAGGCATGTGACACGGCCACAGGCCGGTGTCGCGCTACCGGGGGGCGCGCTGGCTGCTGCGCTTGGCGGTCGTGCGTCGGCGGCTGACCTGCTTTTTGGCCGGCTTGCGGGCGACGGCCTTCTTCTTGACGAAACGGCCGGTCGTCTTGGAGCGTGCCTGGCGCTTGTGGCGGGCGGACGTGCGACCGGTGGTCTTCTTTAAGACCTCCTTCAGCGCGCCTTCGATGATGCCTTCAACGATACTGCCGATGCCGAGCGCCATCGCTTTTCACGCCTTGTCTATTCGGGGATGGAAGTCTGCAGGGCAAGCGCATGCAGTACGCCGCCCATATTACCCTTCAGTGCGTCATAGACCATCTGGTGCTGCTGCACCCGGGTCTTGCCGCGGAAGGCTTCCGCGACGACCTCGGCTGCATAGTGGTCGCCGTCTCCTGCCAGGTCACGGATGACGACTTTCGAGCCGGGAATGCCCGCCTTGATCATGTCTTCGATATCGCCCGGTTTCATCGCCATGTTGACAGTCTCCTGGTTATTCCGCGGCGGCGCTCAGCGCGTCGCCATGCATGAAATCAGGAAACCATGATTCATGGGCGTCACGCAATGTCGTGACCGGCAGGCTCAGCACGTCCTCGATCACCAGATCGGAACCGCCGATGGTGCCGAGCCGGCGGAACGGCACGCCGCCACCTTCGGCATTGGCGCAGATGAAATTGGCAAGATCCGGGGAGACCGTGACGACATAGCGTGCCTGGTCTTCGCCGAACAGCAGGGCGTGGTTGAGGCCGCGGCTGTCGGCTAGCGATACCGTCATGCCCTTGCCGGAGGCCATCGCCATCTCCGCGAGCGCAAGCGCCAGGCCGCCGCTCGAAATGTCGTGGCAGGCCGAGATCTGGCCGTTGCGGATGGCGGAGCGGACGAAATCGCCGTTGCGGCGTTCGGCATAGAGATCGACTTCCGGCGGCGGACCGTCGGTCAGGCCGAGAATGTCGCGCATGTAGATCGAGCTGCCGAGATGGCTTCCGTCGATGCCGATGAGCAGCACCACATCGCCTTCGTTGGCTCCGCCGATCCTGGCCATGCGGCTCCAGTCATGCAGAAGGCCGACACCGGCGATCGTGGGCGTCGGCAGGATCGCGACACCATTGGTCTCGTTGTAGAGCGAGACATTGCCGGAGACGATCGGGAAATCGAGCGCCGCACAGGCTTCGCCGATGCCCTGGATCGCCTGGACCAGCTGGCCCATGATTTCGGGCTTTTCCGGATTGCCGAAATTGAGGTTGTCGGTCGAGGCGAGCGGCTCAGCGCCGGTGGCCGTGATATTGCGCCAGCATTCGGCGACCGCCTGCTTGCCGCCTTCATACGGGTCGGCCTCGACATAGCGCGGCGTGACGTCGGAGGAGAAGGCGAGGGCCTTGGACGGATGGCCGTCGACGCGCACCACGCCTGCGTCACCGCCCGGCAGCTGCAGCGAATTGCCCTGGATCAGCGTGTCGTACTGCTCGTAGACCCAGCGGCGGCTCGACTGGTTGGCGGACCCGACCAGTTGCAGCAGCGCATCGCCGTAGTTTTCGGGTTCGGCCACCAGGTTTGCGGGCAGGGCGCCACGCTTGTCGGCCTCGCGCCAGGGGCGATCATATTCCGGGGCCTCGTCGCCGAGTTCCTTGATCGGCAGGTTCGCCACTTCGCTGCCCTGATGCAGCACACGGAAGCGCAGGTCGTCGGTGGTCTTGCCGACAATGGCGAAGTCCAGGCCCCATTTGACGAAGATCGCCTTGGCGGCCTCTTCCTTGGAGGGCTCCAGCACCATGAGCATGCGCTCCTGGCTTTCCGAAAGCATCATTTCATAGGCGGTCATCTGCTCTTCGCGGACCGGCACCTTGTCGAGATCGAGCTCGATGCCGAGACCGCCCTTGGCGCCCATCTCGACGGCCGAACAGGTAAGACCGGCAGCCCCCATGTCCTGGATGGCGATGACGGCCCCAGTTGCCATCAGTTCGAGGCAGGCTTCCAGCAGGCATTTCTCGGTGAAGGGGTCGCCGACCTGCACGGTCGGGCGCTTCTCCTCGATCTGCTCGTCGAATTCGGCAGACGCCATGGTCGCGCCACCGACGCCATCGCGGCCGGTCTTGGCGCCGAGATAGACGACCGGCAGGCCAACGCCCTTGGCTTCCGAGAGAAAGATGCCGTCGGACTTGGCGATGCCGGCTGCAAAGGCATTGACCAGGATATTGCCGTTATAGCGCTCGTCGAACTCGACTTCGCCGCCGACCGTCGGCACGCCGAAGGAATTGCCATAGCCGCCGACGCCGGCAACAACGCCGGAGACGAGGTGTCGCGTCTTCGGATGATCCGGTGCGCCGAAACGCAACGCGTTCATGGCGGCGATCGGCCGGGCACCCATGGTGAAGACGTCGCGCAGGATGCCGCCGACGCCGGTCGCGGCCCCCTGATAGGGTTCGATATAGGACGGGTGGTTGTGGCTCTCCATCTTGAACACCACGACATCGCCATCATCGATATCGACAACGCCGGCATTCTCGCCGGGACCCTGGATGACGCGGGCGCCGGTGGTCGGCAGGGTGCGCAGCCAACGCTTGGAGGATTTGTAGGAACAATGTTCGTTCCACATGGCGGAGAAGATGCCGAGTTCGGTAAAGCTCGGCTCGCGGCCGATCAGATCGAGGATCCGCTGGTATTCGTCGGGCTTCAGCCCGTGCGAAGCTACAAGTTCCGGGGTGATCGCAATCGAATTCGGGATCGTCATCTCTTTTCCTGGGATCGGTGCCATTTTCGGGGCTTTGGCGCCTCTTTAACCCATGTGGCCGTCAAGCGCGACAGGAAAATGGGCTCCGCCGAGGCTTATCCCGCCGCCTTGCATGCGCGTCGCCGGCCGATCGCGGCTGTCAGAAATGATAGGCCACCGCAAGGCCCGCATGGCTGACGCCGTCGTTCGGCCCGTCGCACAATTCCGCATGCGAGGAGTGATCGACGCTGGCAACGAGGTCGAAGCGATCGGTAATGCGGTAGCCGGCGGCGACCGACTCGTGGAAGAGCAAGTGACAGCCGAGATTGGGGCCGTCCGTATTGCCCGTCAGCGTGCCGTCATGTACGGCCCCGCCGAAGCCGAGATCGAGATAGAGCTTGTCGGTCACGGGAATTTTCCAGTCGACGCCGCCAAAGGCGAGGTTGGTCTCGCCGCTGGTGGAGAGGATCGCCCCGACATTCACCCTGGGATGCAGTAACAGGTCGAGCGGCGTGGTGGCATCCATCGCGTCGAACGGGTCGAAGAAGAAGGTGATGTTGGGAAACAGCCCTGTTTCCTGGCTGCGCCCGTCCTGGATCGACGCAGACAGCCCGGTCCGTATTTCCTTGACCGACCAGTCGGCAGCATTGCATGTCCCGGCCTGGAGGAAGAGGAGGAGCGCTGCTCCGGCAGTTGCAAATTCAGCGGTCCGCATCCGCGAATCTCCGTTGTAACGAATACCTATCGCTAGCATGCGTCGCAGCAGATCAGAACCAGGAAAATTCGCCCGCCCGGATAGCCTCTCAGGCGACGCTGTCATAGCCGGCCGACGGCATTTCCAGAAGCTGGCGGACAATGGTGAGGCCGGTCTCGACCGTCTTGCGATCGCCGGGCGGTGAGAAGCCGAGTCGCACCCTGTGATGCGTCTTGTCCGAGCGGCCGGCGCGGAATTCGTCCTCGTCGTCGATCAGCACGCCATTGTTGAAGAGGGCGTTCTTGAACGTCCCGGAAAGCCAGGGGTCCGGCAGCTTCAACCAGAGAAAGGGAATGTCCGGATTGGAGCAGAAATCGTGTCCGGCAAGCACCGATCGCGCCAGGGATTCGCGGGCGCTAATTTCCGCGCGGCAGAGGCCCCAGATACGCTCGGCCTCGCCCGACAGGACGAGCCGGGCACAGAGTTCGGCGAGCAGGAAGGGCAAGCCGCCGGTGATCATCTTGTGGGCGATGCGGATACGCTGGGCGAAATGCGGGGGGCAGGAAACCCAACCGCCGCGCACGCCGGCGGCGACCGCCTTCGACAGCCCGTCGACCACGAATGTCCGGTCGGGCGCCAGCTCGGCGAGCAACGGGATCTGCTTCTGGTCCATGGCGCCGTAGAGATTGTCCTCGATCAGCCAGACGCCGTATTTGTGGGCGATCCCGGCAATTGCCTTGCGCCGCTCGAGGGGCAAGGTGGCAAGCGTCGGGTTCTGCGCCGACGACATGATGAAGGCGACCTTCGGGTGCTGCTGGATGCAGACCCGCTCGAAATCATCCGGCAGGATGCCGTCGTGATCGGACTCGACCAGACAGGTGCGTCGCCCGACCAGGCCGGCAGCACGGCTGACCTGCGAAAACGTCAGGTGCTCGAAGACGATCTTGTCGCCCGGCGCCGTCACGGCCGTCAGGACCGCCATAATGGCTGCGTGGGCGCCAAGCGTCGGCACGACCGAGTCGGGCGAGGGCGACCAGTTGCCGTCGGAGAGCCAGCGGGCGCCCGCCTCGTACCAGTGATCGGGGAAGCTGCGGGTATAGCTGGAGATCTCCGAGGGCAGTTCGCGCGCGATCTCGGCCATGATGTCGGCCATTACCGCGCTCTGCCCGACATCCGGCGCCGCGGTGCTGTCGAAGCGGATCTTGCCGGGCGGCGCGCTGAAAGGTCGCGTCCCGACAAGGCTCGCCGTCACCGGATCGTGGCTGGCCTGAGGCGATATCTCCTGTCGCGACAGCACATAGGTGCCGCGGCCGACCTCGCCACTGACCAGGCCGCGTTCATGCAGCAGGGCATAGGCGCGACTGATTGTTCCGATTGTAACCCCTATGTCGAAGGCCAGGTTCCGCTGCGGCGGCAGCTTCGTTCCGGCAGCCAGCCCACCGTCCATGATGGCATCTTCCATCTGGTCGGCGAGGCGAATGTAGAGCGGGCCATTGCCCTGCTTGAGATTTGGGAGCCAATTTGTCATCGTGACAATTCAGTATATTGTACCCGTTCAATAGTCAATCTATCTGGATTGCACCGAACTCAAAAAAATGAACAGGTGCAATATGCGCAAGCATGACGAATATCTTGCGACAATCGATACAATCTACCCCGACGCTTTCACCCGCGAAACGCTGGTTTATGTGCGCGACGAATTGCTGCCGGCGCGGCAGAGACCGAATTATCGCACGGGACTGGTAGGGATGTTCGATCGCCTGGTGATGTGGCACCTGACGCGGCAGGGCCGCAAACAGTTGCGCGATCTCGATGATGCGCTCTTGGCCGATATCGGCATCAGCAAGCTGCGCGCGCGCAGCGAGGTCGCAAGATCCCGGCTGCTGCTCTGATCGGTCTCAGGCCTGATCTGTAGAATATTTGAACACGCGCCGTCACTCGATGGCGTGACGGGTCCGGCATCGCTACCCCAACGGCGGTGCCGGGCTCGCAAGGTCTGCTCAGCAGCCGCTGTCGCCGCCGGCCCAGCGCTGCACGTCCTTGCTGACGCGGCCGGAGAGCGGTTCCCCCATCATCGGTCCGAAGGCGCTCAGCTTCGGCGGCTTGCCGCTCGCCTGGACAACCAGCACCGGCCGTATGTCCGGCGAACCCTTGCGGACCACAAGGATGCGCGGCTGGTCGGAGAAGGACGACAGTTCCGGCGAAAGCGCATAGCTCTTGAAGGCCGGATCGCTCGACTTGAACCAGCATCGATTGGCCGAGACGGCGACCTTTTCCATGACGTCGAGTGCCGACGCGCCGGATGCCGGCGCGGTCGATTTGCTCTGGCAGGCGGTAAGAGCGGCCAGGCCGATCAGGACGAGCGTCAGTTTCAGGCGCATGGTATGTCGACCGATCAGGCTGCTGCGATGACGTCGAGGGCGGAGGCGAAGAGCGCCCGCCCGTCATTGCCGCCATGGGCGGCCTCGATCAGGTTTTCGGGATGCGGCATCAGGCCAAGCACATTGCCCTTTTCGTTGATGACGCCGGCGATGTCGTTGATCGAGCCGTTCGGATTGGTGCCGTCCGCATAGCGGAAGACGACCTGGCCATTGTCCTCGATAAGCTGCAGCGTTTCCGCATCGGCAAAGTAGTTGCCGTCGTGATGGGCAACCGGGCAGCGCAGGATCTGGCCCTTTTCGTAGGCCCGGGAGAAGTCGGTCTCGGCATTGACGACCTCGAGCTTGATCTCCTTGCAGACGAATTTCAGCGAGGCATTGCGCATCAGCGCGCCGGGCAGCAGGCCTGCCTCGAGCAGGATCTGGAAGCCGTTGCAGACGCCGAGCACCTTGACGCCCTGATCCGCCTTGGCCTTGATCGCCTGCATGACCGGCATGCGCGCCGCAATCGCACCGCAACGCAGGTAGTCGCCGTAGGAGAAGCCGCCGGGGATGACGATCAGGTCGACATCCGGCAGCTCGGTTTCCGTCTGCCAGACGGTCACCGGCGCCTGCCCGGAGATCTTGGTGAGGGCCGCGATCATGTCGCGGTCACGATTGAGGCCTGGGAGCTGGACGACGGCTGATTTCATGGGTGTGGCTCGAACCTTGATTGGGCTTCCTGGAGCTCCCGCAGCTCCAGACGGTTTTCAATGCGATCCAGCCGGTTTTCCACCTGACCGACGGTTATGCGCAGATTGTTGATGTCACCCTGCAGGACGTGAAGCTGTCCGCGCAAGGTTGTATTGTCGGCGCGCAGTTCGCTTAGGGTAAAGTCAACCTTGTCGAACCGCTGGCTGAGCTTCTTCATCAGCTCATGCATCAGTTCGCTTGTCACTTCGGCCACTGCCGCGCTCCATCCAACCTCAGTCAATGGCGATAGTATAGTTCTCGATGACGGTATTGGCGAGGAGCTTCTCGCACATGTCCTTGAGTTCGGCTTCGGCCTTCGCCTTGTCGTCACCCTCGACTTCGAGATCGAAGACCTTGCCCTGACGGACATGGCCGATGCCGTTAAAGCCCAGGCTCGACAACGCGCCCTCGATCGCCTTGCCCTGCGGGTCGAGAACGCCGTTCTTCAGCGTGACGGTGACACGTGCCTTGATCACTGGCAACTCCTTGACCTTGTCTTTACTTGACCAGAACCGGGCCGGTGCCGCGGATCGGTTCGTTCTCGTTGATGATGCCGAGCCGGCGCGCGACTTCCTGATAGGCTTCGAGCAGGCCGCCGAGATCCTGGCGGAAACGGTCCTTGTCGAGCTTTTCGCGGGTCTCCATGTCCCACAGCCGGCAGCTGTCGGGCGAGATCTCGTCGGCCAGGATGATGCGCATCATGTCGCCCTCGAACAGCCGGCCGCATTCGATTTTGAAATCGACGAGCTGGATGCCGATGCCGAGGAAAAGCCCCGACAGGAAGTCGTTGACCCGGATGGCCAGCGCCATGATGTCGTCGAGCTCGGCCGGGTTGGCCCAGCCGAAGGCGGTGATGTGCTCTTCCGAGACGATCGGATCGTTGAGCGCGTCGGACTTGTAGTAGAACTCGATGATCGAACGCGGCAGGACGACGCCTTCCTCGATGCCGAGGCGTTCCGACAGGGAGCCGGCGGCGACATTGCGCACGACGACCTCGAGCGGGATCATCTCGACTTCCTTGATCAACTGTTCGCGCATGTTGAGGCGGCGGATGAAATGGGTCGGAATGCCGATCTTGTTCAGATGCGAATACAGGTATTCGCAGATCCGGTTGTTCAAAACGCCCTTGCCGTCGATGACGTCGTGCTTCTTCTTGTTGAATGCGGTCGCATCATCCTTGAAGAACTGAATGAGCGTGCCCGGCTCCGGACCTTCGTAGAGGATCTTGGCCTTGCCCTCGTAAATACGGCGGCGACGGTTCATGTAAGGGGTACTCTGTCTGTTGGCGCCATCATGCGACGGCGCGGTGAAATGGTAATTTGACCGGTGCCATATCGGAAATCATACGTTTCCACAATGCGGCTGTGGGGCCGTCCTCCGGGATTTTAGCCGGCCGGGCGTCCCTCCGGCCAGATTCGCAGCCCATCCATATGTACCCGCTTTTCCCTTAAACGGCAAAATGGCCCCCATGATGGCGCGTACGCGCGGCAACCGGACCGGGCGCGTCTTCGCCGTGCCGCTCAAAGCTGGGCGAGAAAGCGGGCGAACACCATGGTGCCTTCCGGCCACGGGCCATGGCCCGATTCCGCATTGATATGGCCGGATTCGCCAGCGTCGACCAGCAGCGAGCCCCAGGCGGCGGCGATGTCGTCGGCATGCTCGTAGGAGCCGAACGGGTCATTGCGGCTGGCAACCGTCATCGTCGGAAAGGGCAGAGGGTCGCGCGGGTAGGGCCCGAAGGTCATCAGATGCTTCGGCCGGATCTTCGGATTGTCGACTTCCGGCGGGGCTACGAAGAACGCACCGGCCACCGGCTTGGTAAACTGCGGCACGGCGTGGATGACGGTCGGGATACCCAGCGAATGGGCGACCAGCACCACGGGCTTGGTTGCCGCATTGACCTCCTCGACCAGGCGGGCAACCCAGTCTTCGCGTACGGGTTTAGACCACTCGGCCTGCTCGACGCGGCGGGCGGTGGAGAGTTTCTGTTCCCAGCGGGACTGCCAGTGGTCGGGGCCGGAATTGGTGTAGCCGGGAACGATGATGATGTCTGCGTCTGAAGCTTTCATGGGCCCGATTTGTGCGGTCACCCGCCGGCTGTCAAGGGATCGGGCGACAATCGCCTGGAAATTTGCTAGGCTTGCGCTGCCGGTGGTTCCAGGGGATGCGTCGGCGTACAGCGTTCGCCGCGATCCGCTTCGGCTTCACACCGCGTGAAACGAGAGGACTGTGCCATGACCGCATTTCATGTATGGGCCGCACCCGGCGAGGAGTTTGCCCGGCCGGTGGTCAACAAGATCTCGAATGCCGATGTCATAGACGCGCTGCGCAAGGGCGCCGAAGACTTTTATGCCAAGCCATCCCACTATGTCTTCCTCGGGCTGATCTATCCGGTCGCGGGAATCCTGTTGATGGCCTGGGCGGCGGGTGCAAACCTGCTGCCGCTTTTGTTTCCGCTGGCCTCCGGCTTTGCCCTGATCGGACCGTTTGCGGCACTGGGGCTCTACGAAATGAGCCGCCGCCGCGAGGCGGGGCTTCAGACGTCGTGGCAGGATATCGCGGCGCTGCGGGATTCGCCGGCCTTGCCGTCGCTGCTGGCCCTCGGCGCCATGCTGGTCGGCATCGAACTGCTCTGGCTACTGGTGGCACAAGGGCTCTATATCCACTTTTTCGACGGTGACGTGCCCCTGCGCTTCGACTGGTTTCTGGCCGATATCTTCAACACCGGTTCCGGCCTGTCACTGATGATCTGGGGCATTGCGATCGGCTTCATCTTCGCGGTGGTGGTCCTCGCCTCGACCATCATTGCCTTCCCGATGCTGCTCGAACAGGATTGCGGGGCGGGGCGGGCGATCGAGACCTCTCTCAGGGTCACCGCTAGGAACCCGGTCCAGGTCGCGCTGTGGGGGATCGTGGTGTCGGTCATGCTGGTGATCGGGTTTCTGCCGATGCTGGTCGGACTGACGATCACGGTGCCGATCCTGGGCCATGCCACCTGGCATCTTTACACCCGGCTTGTAACGCCGGCGGCCGGCTGACCGATCGGGTGAGGGCAACGACAAGAGGCCGCCCGCGAGCGGACGGCCTCGTCGATAACTGCAGGCTGAAAGCTCTGGCGCGCTCTGCTCAGCCCTGGCCGAAAACCCGGCGGAAAATCGTGTCGACATGCTTGGTGTGGTAGCCGAGGTCGAATTTCTCGCGAATGGTCTCCTCCGGCAGGGCTGCGCGGACTTCCCCGTCGGCCAGCAATTCCTCCAGGAAGTCCTTGCCCTGTTCCCACACCTTCATGGCATTGCGCTGAACGAGGCGATAGGCGTCCTCGCGCGACACGCCGGCCTGCGTCAGGGCCAGCAGAACACGCTGCGAGTGAACGAGGCCGCGGAACTTGTTGAGGTTGTTCATCATGTTGTCGGGGTAGACCACCAGCTTCTCGATCACGCCGGCGAGCCGGTTGAGAGCGAAATCCAGCGTTACGGTGGTGTCGGGGCCAATGGCGCGCTCGACAGAGGAGTGGGAAATGTCGCGCTCATGCCAGAGGGCGACATTCTCCATCGCCGGCGTTACCGACATCCGCACGAGACGGGCAAGACCGGTCAGGTTTTCGGTCAGCACCGGATTGCGCTTGTGCGGCATGGCCGACGAGCCCTTCTGGCCGGGCGCGAAGAACTCTTCCGCTTCCAGCACCTCGGTGCGCTGCATGTGGCGGACTTCGATCGCGACGTTTTCGATCGACGAGGCGATGACGCCGAGGGTGGCGAAGAACATCGCATGGCGGTCGCGCGGGATCACCTGGGTCGAGATCGGCTCCGGCTGCAGGCCGAGCTTGTCGCAGACATATTCCTCCACCCGAGGGTCGATATTGGCGAAGGTGCCGACGGCACCCGAAATCGCGCCGGTGGCGATCTCGGCGCGGGCTGCGACCAGACGGGCGCGGTTGCGGTCCATCTCGGCATAGAAGCGGGCAAGCGTCAGGCCCATCGTCGTCGGCTCGGCATGGATGCCATGGCTGCGGCCGATGCGAATGGTGTCCTTGTGCTCGAAGGCGCGGGCCTTCAGCGCGGCCAGCAGTCGGTCCATGCCGTCGAGCAGGATGTCGGCAGCGCGCACCAGCTGGATATTGAAAGTCGTATCCAGCACGTCCGACGAGGTCATGCCCTGATGGACGAAGCGGCTGTCGGGCCCGATGAATTCGGACAGATGGGTCAGAAAGGCGATGACGTCATGCTTGGTGACGGCCTCGATCTCGTCGATGCGCGCGACGTCGAATTCGGCCGCATTGCCCTTTTCCCAGATCGTCCTGGCAGCGTCTTCCGGGATCACGCCGATATCGGCGAGCGCCTGGCAGGCATGGGCCTCGATCTCGAACCAGATGCGGAATTTGGTTTCGGGAGACCAGATGGCGACCATATCGGGCCGCGAATAGCGAGGGATCATCGGCGTTCAGCTTTCGTGTCTTGAAATCGTTGGGGCCGCTTTAGCAAGAAGTGGCGGCGATCTCAACGGTTGCGGTGTGCCAGCCACAGGGAGCTGGCAATCAGCAGTGGTCCGCCGACGGCAAGCAGCGGACGGATTCCGAGTACGGCGAACTGATAGGCAGCGACCGCGCCGGTAAAGACGAACTGGTAGCACCAGGTGATCGTGCCGAAGGGCGCGTGCCATCTCGAATAGAACTGTCTGTACTGCATGGCATAGGCAAAGGCGATCAGAAGAATGGTGCCGGCGCCGAGCAATAGCAGAGCGGCGGCAAACCGGGTCGCCGCGCGCCGGTCGCATACCAGGCCGCGGATCAGCGGCAGGGCGATCAACCAGGCGATGGCTGCGCCGATGAAATGGAGCACCAGCAATATCGTGTCGTGACTGGCAGAGAGGGAATGGGAAAGCCGGTATCCGATCCATGCCGCCGCGGCAATGGCGATCCCCCAGGCAAGGGCGCCGGCAAGCCAGTCGAACCAGGGTGGCCGAGCCGCTGCGATGCGTGCGGTCAGGCTGCGGTGTGGCCGCGATGCGGGCGCATCGCCAAGGTTCGTCATGGACGGAACGGAACGGCGATCCACCGGCCGTCATGGCCTTCGAAGCCTTGCGAGATAACCATGACCAGCGCCACCTGCACGGTGCTTTCGCCGCCCTCATGATAGGTCATCGCGCCGGCGATCCGGTAGCCGAGGGGACAGTTGCGGCTCTTCGGCACCGGACCGTCCTCGTGCAGCAGGACATCGCTGGTCTTGCCGTCGGTCTCTGTCAGCCGCAACCGAAATCCCTTGATCGTTTCGGCAAGGTTTTCACAACCGGCCGGCGGTTCCTGATCGAATTCCTCGAGACTGAGCCTGTAGGCGCCACCAAAGGGCGGGTCGGCGGCAACGGCCCGGTAGCGCAATTCGTGCGGGTCGTTGTCGAGCTCGCCGAAGGGATTGAGGGCGACAAGCTGTCCCGGGTGATCGGTGATGGCGAACCGGTCGATCAAATCACGGGCCTTGTCCATGTTCTGCCTGCGCGCATCGGAGAGCGTGGCGCTCTCATTGTCGATCCGCAGGCGCAGCGGCGTGCCGGCAACGAAGGTGTCATTGTCGGTATTGACGAAGAAGATATCGGAATATGGGAAGCCGGAACCGTCCTGAACACCGAATTGCTCGAACGCGAAAACCTTGCCGTCGGCGGAAAAGCCGAGTGGAGAAAAATGTGCAATGTCGGCGGCGTGGGCTCCGGCGGAACCGAGCCAGACCCCGATCAGGATTGCGATGACGCGTTTGCCGGTCGATCTCAAGCGCGGCCTCCCTCGGCTGCTTTTCTGAGAGTGTCGACGGTTTTGCGGTAATCGTCAACGCCGTCGCCCTTGTAGATCGCCGAGCCGGCGACCAGCACATTGGCACCCGCCGCCGTCACCAGCGGGGCCGTCTCGGCGGTGATGCCACCGTCGACCTGCAGCTCGATCTCCCGGCTGCCGATCATCATATTGGTCTTGGCGATCTTGTCGACCATGGCCGGGATGAACTGCTGCCCGCCGAAGCCGGGGTTGACGCTCATCACCAGGATCAGGTCGATATCGTTCAGCACGTGTTCGATCGAGGACAGCGGGGTCGCCGGATTGAGCGAGACGCCGGCCTTCAGTCCCAGCGCCCGGATGGTTTGCAGCGAACGGTGCAGATGCGGACCGGCCTCGACATGCACGGTCAGCTGGTCGCAGCCTGCCTCGGCAAAGGCTTCGAGGAAGGGGTCCGCGGGCGCAATCATCAGGTGGCAATCGAAAAAGGCCTTGGTGTGCGGCCTGAGTGCCTTGATGACTGCAGGACCGAACGAGATGTTCGGCACGAAATGCCCGTCCATGACGTCGAGATGGATCCAGTCGGCACCGGCCGTCATGACGTCCTCGACCTCCTGGCCGAGCTTGGCGAAATTGGCGGCAAGAATGGACGGGGCAATTCTGACGGGACGGGTCATCGGCAAACGGGCTCCTCGGACGACGTTTTCTGTGCTCGCCTTTATCACCGGGGGATGGCCTGTACAACTGGCTGCCAGCTGCTAGGAGTGGCGGTGTGAGGACCATGTCGGGAGGGATGGAGATGACGGGATTTGCGGTTGTGACCGGCGGCAGCAGCGGCATCGGGCGCGGCCTGGTCTTGGCCTTTGCCGCAGCCGGATACCGGGTGGCGTTCAGCCATTTTGAGGCTGCGGACGCCGCAGGCACGGTGTTGGCGGAGGTCGAGGCGGCGGGCGGTGCGGCGGTCGCGCTTAGTTGCGACGCTGGAGACGGGGCTGCCGTCGAACAGTTCTTCGACGAGGCCTGTGCCTTTGCGGGCGCGGCACCCGACGTCCTGGTCAACAATGCCGGCATCCAGACCTGGGCGCCGCTGCTGGAGCTTTCGGAGGCGGCGTGGAACCGGGTGATCCGTACCAACCTGACCGGAACCTTCCTCAACACCCAGGCCGCCGCCAGACGGATGAAGGATCAGGGCATCGCGGGCGCGATCGTCAATATCGGTTCGGGCTGCAACAAGCTCGCCTTTCCCCGTCTCGTCGACTACACCGCCTCGAAGGGCGGTATCGAGCAATTCACCAAGGTCGCGGCGGTCGAGCTCGGGCCCGATGGCATCCGGGTCAATTGCGTTGCGCCGGGAGCTGTGGTGACGGAACGCACGCTGGCCGAGGCGCCCGATTACGAAGAGAGCTGGGGCCGGATCACCCCCTTGCGCCGGGCCGGCACTCCGGATGACATTGCCGCTGCCGTGCTGTTTCTGGCGTCCAAACAGGCCGGATTCATTACCGGCCAGACGATCTGGGTGGATGGCGGCCTGTTTTCGCAGCCGCAATGGCCTTATCCGGTGTAAAGCAATTTGAGGCTATTGGCCGGGCGGCGGGACGAGAACGAATTTGCCGCCCTCCCATTCCTGCAGTCGGTAGGGATTGGTGATCAGCTCATGATCTGGGCCGAAGCCGATCGGTCCGATCGCCGTGTCGAACGATCCGCTGCCGATTGCCTCGGCAAGCGGCTTGGTGTTTGCCCGCTGCCGGGCCGCATCGACGATCTGGACCGCGGCATAGGCCGGCAGCAGATAGCCTTCGGGTTCGATGCCTTCCGCGCGAAGCCGCTCGGCCGTCGGCTGTGCCTCCGGCAGCTGGGCATAATCCGGAAGCGCGATCGCATAGACACCGTCCGGAAGCGCCACCGGCTGGTCGGCGGCCCGCATGCTGTCGGCGCCGATCAGCGTCAAGCCACTGTTTTCTGCCGCGGCGTCGCGGGCGATGATGGCGACATCGTTGCGGTCGCCGCCGATGAAGACATGGCTTGCGCCGGCCCGCTGGAGCCGGCGGACGATGGCGATCTGGTTCTCCTGCCCAGGCCTGAAGGTGTCGACGAAAACAGGCTTCAGTCCGCCGGTTTCGAGCTTGTTGCGCACCTCGTCGACAAGCTCGCGGCTGTGGATGGTTCCGTCATCGATCAGCGCAATCGTCCGGTCGGCCCAGGTCGACAGGATGGTCTGGGTGATCTTCTCGCCCTCGTCGTCCGGTGCCGGCGCCAGACGGTAGAAGGGCCAGCCATATTTGACGGCGTCTTCCATCAGGCTCTTCCAGCGAACGGAGACGGTGATCGCCGGAATGCCGGCCTTTGTCAGGTCCGGCAGGACATGCGCCAGTGTCTCCGAGCAGAGAAAGCCGATCGCGGCATCCGCCCCGGCATTGACGATGGCGTCGGCGACCGAGCGCGTGTCGGCCTCGTCGCAGCTTTCATCGATCAGGGCCACCTCTTGCCCACTTGCCACTGCCGCCGCCTTGGCGCCGGCGATGATCTGCTGGCCAAGCGGGGCAAACGGTCCGGATTGCGGCGCGACCACGGCAAGGGTTGCCGCCTGCGCCTGTGCCGCCCCCAGTCCGAACACAATCACCAGAGCCGCCCGCGCCGGTGCGCTGCTGAAAAGGTGTCGGGCATGAACGGCGAGCGTGGCCATGGACGGGCATTCCTTGTTGGTCTCGCCGGTCATGCTAAAGCCTCGCGACGCCGATGGAAACGGCAAAGCTGTTTGTCCGGCACTTTCAATAGGCAGGCATAGGCCTTATCTGCTGTTGTCGAAACGGTAACCGCAGCCATGCATGCTGGCGCCACCGGAAAACGCTGACCGGTGAATGCCGGGCAGGAGAGGGATGTGTTGGGACGACAGGCAATAGAATCGGCGCTCTACCGCGATGCGATGGCGCATTACGCCGGCCATGTGCAATTGATCACCGGCGAGCACGAAGGCGTGCGGCGCGGCGTGACGATCACAGCCGCCTGCTCGGTATCCGACAGCCCGCCCATGGTGCTGGCCTGCCTCAACAACACCAATGCAAAGAATGCCGTCTTCTTCGACAGCGGGCGCTTCGTGCTGAACACGCTCGGCATACGCCACGAAGCCCTGGCCGCCGCCTTTGCCGGCTTCGGTGGTCTTGCGAGCGAGGACCGCTTTGCGCTTGGCGACTGGACGACGCTGATCACCGGCGCCCCGGTGCTGTCGGATGCGATCGCCTCCTTTGATTGCCGGGTGGTCGACACTAAGGTCACCGCCACCCATACCGTGCTGTTCGGCGAGGTCGTGGCGCTCAATTTCGGACCCGCCGACCAGTCTCTTGTCTATCTGGACCGGGCATTCCGCAGCCTGTAAGCTTTTGCGCAGGGCCACGCCGAAGATGCGGGCCTTGAGCATCAGGGAGGAGCCATGACCGTGCCATCCGATCACGGCGTGCCGGGCGATATCGGTTCGACGATCGCGCTTCTGGCCGGCCAGGACTATCTGGCGGGACGAGAACTTGCGACGGTGGTGTTCCTGGCGCTGCGCATGGGACGGCCGCTGTTTCTCGAGGGCGAGGCGGGCGTCGGCAAGACCGAGATCGCCAAGGCGCTGGCCAAGGCGCTCGATCGGCCGTTGATCCGGCTGCAATGCTATGAGGGACTGGACATTTCCTCGGCCGTCTACGAGTGGAACTATACCGCCCAGATGCTGGAGATCCGGTTGTCGGAAGCCGCCGGCATTCGCGACCGGGAGCGGATCGAAGGCGATGTGTTCGCCGAGCGGCATCTGATCCGGCGGCCCGTGCTGCAGGCGCTGGAGCCCTCCGACCGCGGGCCGCCGGTTTTCCTGATCGACGAACTCGACCGCACCGACGAGGCCTTCGAGGCATTTTTGCTGGAGGTGCTGTCGGACTTCCAGGTGACGATCCCCGAACTCGGCACGATCAGGGCGCAGCAGCCACCGATCGTCATCGTCACCTCCAACCGCACCCGCGAGGTTCACGATGCGCTGAAGCGGCGCTGCCTCTATCATTGGGTCGATTACCCGAGCGCCGAGGAAGAGCTGGAGATCGTGCGCCGCCGGGTGCCCGGCTGCAATGCGGCGCTGTCGCGCGAGCTGGTCGCCTATGTGCAGAAATTGCGCGGGCTCGATCTGTTCAAGAATCCGGGCGTCGCCGAGACCATCGACTGGGCGAGTGCGCTCACCGAGCTGGACCGGCTGGCGCTCGATCCGCAGGCGATTTCCGACACGCTCGGCACCCTGCTCAAATACCAGGACGACATCGCCCGCATCAAGGGCGGCGAGGGCCAGCGCCTCCTGTCGGAAGTGCGCGCCGAGCTGCTGGCGGGCTGAGCCATGGCAGACGGCGGCCCGGACGGATTACCCCATGCGTCGCCTTTGTCCGGCGACGGACGTCTTGCCGACAATATCGTGCATTTCGCCCGCGTGCTGCGCGGGGCGGGACTGAAACCGGGCCCCGGCGCGGTCGCCGACGCCATCCTGGCGATCGAGGCGATCAATATCGGTTCGCGCAGCGAATTTCATGCGGCCCTTTCGGCCGTCTTCATCCGCCGCCACGAGGACCAGCCGGTATTCGACGAAGCGTTCGTCCTGTTCTGGCGCTCTCGCGATCTGACGGCGAAGATGATCGCACTGATGTCGCCGCGGACACCGGAATCGTCGACGAAGCAGAAGGAAAAGCCGGGGGCGGCCAGGGTTGGCGAAGCGCTGGCCGGAACGCGACGGAAATCGGCGCCCGAGCGCGAGCGCGAGGAAGTCGAGATCGATGCGCGGCTGACCGTCTCGGATACGGAGCGGCTACGGACGCTGGATTTCGCCCAGATGTCGGTCGAGGAGCTGGCCGCGGCCTACCGAGCGATCGCGGAGCTGGATGGCGCCTTCGACATGACCCGTACCCGACGCTTCAGGCCAGCCTCCACGGCCAGCGTGATCGACGCCCGGGCGACCATGCGCACGGCGATGCGGTCCGGTGGCGATCTCATCCTCCCGCGCTGGCGCACGCACCGCGAGATTGCCCCGCCGCTGGTGGTTCTGGCCGATATTTCCGGATCGATGAGTCAGTATACCCGGATCTTCCTGCATTTCCTGCATGCGCTTTCGGCACGCCGCCGGCGGGTTCATACCTTCCTGTTCGGCACGCGCCTGACGAATGTCACGCGACAGATGCGCGCCAGGGACCCGGATGTCGCGGTCGAGGCCTGCTCGGCGCTGGTGCAGGACTGGTCCGGCGGCACGCGGATCGGCGAGACGCTGCGGGAGTTCAACCGCCTCTGGGGCAGGCGTGTTCTGGGACAGGGCGCCATCGTGCTTTTGATCACCGACGGCCTGGAGCGCGCCGAGGTCGACAACCTTTCGGCCGAGACCGACCGGCTGCACCGGTCCTGCCGTCGACTGATCTGGTTGAACCCGCTTTTGCGCTTTGACGGGTTCCAGGCAAAGGCCCAAGGTGTAAAAGCTATGCTGCCGCATGTTGACGAGTTGCGTCCGGTGCACAATTTGAAGTCTCTGGCGGACCTCTCCGCTGCACTGACCGGAGCGACAGGCCGGGACCATCATCCACGTCGTTTTCTCGACCGAGGGAGAATCTAGTCATGAACGCAATGAGCGTATCGCGCGATCCGCTGGCGATCGCCGAAGCCTGGAAGGCCGAGGGGCGTCAGGTGGCGCTCGCCACCGTGATGGAAACCTGGGGTTCGGCGCCGCGTCCGGCCGGCAGCCATCTGGTGATCGATGCCGACGGCAATTTCGAAGGCTCCGTCTCCGGTGGTTGCGTCGAAGGTGCGGTGATTGCCGAAGCCGGCGACGTGATTTCCGAAGGACAGGCCCGCATGCTGGAATTCGGCGTTGCCGACGAGACGGCTTGGGAGGTGGGGTTGTCTTGTGGCGGGCGCATTCGCGTTTATGTCGAAAGGATCGACTGATGCAGCTGGATATTCTCAAGGCGCTGAATGGCGCGCGGCAGAGCCGGGAAGCCGCCGTTATGGTCACCAATCTTCAGGACGGGTCCGAGCGGCTGGTCCGGGAGGGCGAGGTGGTCGATGGCGCGCTCGCAGACGAGATCGATGACCGGCTGCGGTCCGGCAAGTCCGGCACCGTCGAGATCGGCGGGAACAGGGTCTTTCTGAACGTCCATCTGCCGCCGCCGCGCATCGTCATCATCGGCGCCGTGCATATCAGCCAGGCGCTCTGCCCGATTGCAAGCCTTGCCGGCTTCGACGTGACCGTCATCGATCCGCGCACCGCCTTTGCCACGCCGGAGCGCTTCGAAGGCGTCGAACTGATCGCCGATTGGCCGGAGGATGTGCTGAAGGAGCGGCCACTCGACCGCTATACGGCGCTCGCCGCCGTCACCCATGATCCGAAGATCGACGACTATGCGCTGGTCTCGGCGCTGCGGACCGGATGCTTCTATGTCGGGGCGCTCGGCAGTCGCAAGACCCATGGCAAGCGGGTGGAGCGGCTGTTGTCGGAGGGGCTGTCGGTCGAGCAGATCGGACAGATCTCGGCGCCGATCGGCCTCGATATCGGGGCTTCCAGTCCGCCGGAGATCGCCGTATCCGTGCTTGCCGACATCATCGGCTCGTTCCGCCGCCGCGGCGTCGTGCTGTCCGAGGCTGCTGCATGAACTTCGGGGCGTTTCCCGTCGCCGACGGGGCGGGACTGGTGCTCGCCCATTCGCTGCGGCTGCCGGACCGGCGGTTTGCCAAGGGCCATACCCTGGCAAACGGTGATGTCGAGACGCTGCTTGCGGCGGGTGTGACGTCGGTCATTGCCTGCCGGCTGGATGACGGTGATCTCGGCGAGGACGAGGCGGCCGCGCGACTGGCGGCTGCGATCGACCCGTCGAACCTGACGCTGACGCAAGCGACCACCGGGCGCGTCAACATCCATGCGGCTTGCAATGGCCTCTTCATTGCCGACCGGGATATCGTAGACCGGTTCAATAGGGTCGATCCGGCCGTCACCTTTGCCTGTCTTGCCGATCATGCGGATGTGCGCGCCGGCGATCTTGTCGCTACCGTCAAGATTATTCCCCTGGCCGTGGCAAAGGACCATGTCGAACGCGCTGCCGCGATCTTTGCAGCGCAGGCGCCGGTGCGGCTGAAGGCCTATGCGCCGCATGACGTGGCCCTGATCGCCACCGAGTTGCCGTCGCTGAAGGCCTCGGTGATGGACAAGACAGCCGATGTCCTGGCGCGGCGGCTCCAGCCATCCGGCAGTCGCATCCTTGCCGAGCAACGGGTGGCGCACGGCGAAAAAGCGGTGGCCGAGGCCATCGGCATCAGCCTTGCCCGGCACGGCGAAAGGCCGCGGATGATCGTCATCTTCGGCGCCTCGGCCATGGTTGATGCCGGCGACGTGATCCCGCAGGCGATCCGCCATGCAGGCGGCGAAGTGCTGCAGGTCGGCCTGCCTGTCGATCCGGGCAATCTGCTGGTGCTCGGGCGGGTCGGCGACGTTCCGGTCGTCGGCGCACCGGGCTGCGCCCGCTCGCCCAAGGTCAACGGTTTCGACTGGGTGATGAACCGGCTGCTTGCCGGGGAATGGCCGACGTGCGAGGCTTTGACGGGTCTCGGCGTCGGAGGGTTGCTGATGGAAATTCCAAGCAGGCCGCTGCCGCGCGAGCGGGCGACGACCAGCCGGCCGCAGATGTCCGTCGGTGCGCTGGTGCTGGCGGCCGGCCGGGCAAGCCGCATGGGTGTCGACGGTCATCACAAGCTGCTGGCCGAATTTGATGGGGAGGCGCTGGTGCGGCGCTCGGTGCGCATCGCGCTGGACGGCGGCGCAGCACCTGTCGTGGCCGTCACCGGCTATCGGGCAAGCGAGATCGAGGCGGCCGTGTCCGGGCTCGATGTCGCGCTCGTCCACAATCCCGACTTTGCAAGCGGCATGGCAAGTTCGCTTCGCGCCGGGTTTGCGTCGCCCGACTTGCGCGACTGCGACGGCGTCATGGTGGTGCTCGCCGACATGCCCGGCCTGACGGCGGCGGACCTGCAGCGGCTCACCTCGGTCTTTCGCGAGCAGCGCGGGGCCGCCATCGTGCGGGCGTCGGCCGGCGGCAAGCGCGGCAATCCGGTCATTTTGCCGAAAGCCGTCTACGAGGCGGTGCGGGACCTGGAAGGCGATATTGGCGCGCGGTCGATCGTCGAGGGCTCCGGCCTGCCGGTCATCGATGTCGAACTCGGCGCCGCTGCCCATCTGGATGTCGACACGCCCGACGCAGTGGCGCTTGCCGGCGGCGTGCTGAAGGGGTGAGGCGATGGACAATGCGGCAATCGAGGAGATGTTTTCCAGTCTCGGACCCGTCACCATCAAGCGGATGTTCGGCGGCAAGGGCATCTATCACCACGGGGTGATCATCGCCATCGAACTGCGCGGCGACATGATGTTCAAAGCGGATGCGAACACCGGCCCGCAATTTGCCGAGGCCGGGGCAAGCCAATGGGTCTATCAGCGCCAGGGCAAGGCGCCGGTCTCGATGCCCTATTGGTCGGTGCCCGAAGACGCCTATGACGACCCCGACGACATGGCGCGCTGGGTCCGGCTCGCGGTCGAAGCGGGCCTGCGGGCAGATAAGGACAAGCCGGCAAAGGCCAGGACGCAGAAGGCCTGACTTGCAGTTTAGGTGGCAGGGGGATTGCAATGCTATTTTGGGTTGCAAGTAGTGCCTGACTGTGTTTGGTATTCGACAGTAGCGCGTATCCACCACATCGAGAGCTTTTTCGCCGCACCGGCCCCCTGAAGGGTCGAAGGGGTGTGCGGGCGGTTTCCTGTTGTCCTTTCGACCCGCCTCAAGGGGGGATTGCCATGGTTTTCGTGCGCAAGAGTGTCTGGGCGAATGGCGGGGATGTCGATGACCCGCTGCTGTTCTGGTATGCCAAGGGGGTGGGCGAGATGAAGGCACGGCCGCTGTCATCGCTTGCCGGCTGGCGCTTCATGGGCGCGGTCCACGGGATCGACACGGGGCTCTGGCAGCAATACGGTTATTTCACCCCCGGCGAACCGGTACCCGTTCCGGCCGACCAGACGCTCTACTGGAACCAGTGCCAGCATCAGAGCTGGTATTTCCTGCCCTGGCATCGCGGCTATGTCTGGGCGATCGAGAGCATGCTGCGTCAGGCGATCGTCGATGCTGGCGGCCCGGACGACTGGGCCTTGCCCTACTGGAACTACAGCGACACCAGCAGGCCAAATGCCAGGCTTCTGCCGCCGGCCTTTTCCCGGCAAACGCTGCCGGATGGATCCGCGAACCCGCTATTCGTGCAGCAGCGCTACGGACAAGGTACGTCGCCGATTGTTCTGCCGGCGGGTGATGTGACGCTCGAGGCCCTGTCGGTCACTTTCTATACGGGAACGAGCCGCGCCAGCAGCGGCTTCGGCGGGCTGAAGACCGGCTTTTCCCATGGCGGCGGGGTGAGCGGTCGGCTCGAAAGCAAGCCGCACAATATCGTCCATGTCGATATCGGCGGGCAGAACAGCGCCGGACCCGGGCTGATGTCGGACCCGGACACCGCCGGGCTCGATCCGATCTTCTGGCTGCATCACGCCAACATCGATCGTCTGTGGGCGGTGTGGAATGCGGCGGGCAATTCCGACCCGACCGATGCCGCCTGGCTGAATGGCCCGATGGACCGCAAGTTCGTCATGCCGGACCTGGCGGGCAATCCCTGGTTCTATACGCCGGCGGAAATGGTCGACACGCTGGTCGCGCCGCTTGGTTACACCTATGATCAGTTCGTGCAGCAGAAGGCCCTCGCATCGCTTCAGGCGAGTGGCGGCACCGGAGGGGCGGAGAGCAGGACAATGACCGGACCTGTCGAAATGATGGGCGCCAACAACGGCCCCGTGGTGCTCAAGGGTGCGGTAGCGGCCGTCACCATGGTGCAGATGGAGGGTGGACCGTCACCGAAGCTTGCCCAGATGCGCGAGGGTACGGCACCCGAGGCACCACGCGACCACCGCATGCTGCTCAACCTGGAAAACATCCGTTCCAGTCGGGACGGCATAGTCGTCGATGTCTATTTCAACCTGCCGGCCGGTGAGAAGGGGGCGGAGCGCGTCGATCTTCATGCCGGTTCCTTTGGCCTGTTCGGCGCGCGCAAGGCATCCAATCCCGAGGGCGAGCAAGCCGGCAACGGAGTAACCGAAATCCTCGACGTGACCGACGTGATGTCCAGTCTGGAAAACAAAGGCGAGATGCAGGGCGGCGAAGTCGAAGTGCATCTCGTGCCGCGTCATCCGGTCCCGGACGAGGCGCCGATCACCGTCGAACGGATCAGCCTCTACCGGCAGCCTTCGTGAAACCGGATCTCGTCTCGACGATGCGCGCAGCGGCCTCGCTGCTGCGCGAGCCGCCATGGCCATGGCTTGTGGTGATCAGCGCCGGTGGGTGGCTGGGGCTCGTGGGGCTCGGCGGGCGGGAGCCGCTCGACGGTCTCTGCCTGTCCGCCTCGCAGCTGCTGCTCGACCAGGGGGTGGCCGCGGCGCTTGCAGGCTTCCCGCTCCGCTCCGGCCTTGCCTGGATCGCCTGGCTGCTGATGCTTGTCGCCATGATGCCGCTGCTCTTGGCGCCGCCGCTGCAATATCTGCAGGACCGTATGCCGGCGCGCCGGCGGGCGAGCGCGCTGAGTCTCTTTCTCGCCGGATATGGCGGAATCTGGATGGCGGCCTGTCTGCCGCTTGTGGGGCTTGGTGCACTGCTGCGCGCGCTTGGCGAGAGCGTCGGGATAGTCGCCGTGCTGCCGGCTCTCGTGCTTGCGGGCGTCTGGCAAGTCAGCCCATGGAAACAGGCACGCCTCAATGAGTGCCATCGCAGCCCACGCCTGCGCTATCGACGACCGGAAGCCGATGTCGATGCGTTGTTATTCGGTGTCTTTGAGGCGCTGAATTGCCTTGCCAGTTGCTGGGCGCTGATGCTCGTCCCGCTCACCATGGGGACATTTCATCTGCAGGCGATGGTTCTGGTGACCGGCGTGATGGTCTCGGAGCGCCTGAACCCGGCGCGCAGCGTCAGATGGCGATGGCCGCTCTCGAGTGATCGGCCGCGCGCGCTGATCTGACGGTGTGGGCAGGTCAGGTCAGATGGCGGGCGATCTCTCGGGTAAAGGCTGAAAGCGGTTCCGGCAGGGCATCCAGTGCAAACCAGCCGAAGTCGGAAAGCTTGTCAGGTTCGGTCAGGGAAGGTTCGCCGGTAAAGTCCCGCGTCACGTAGAGCAGGGATAGCCAGTGCTGGCGGTCGGCCGCGATGATCTGTTCGGTCATGGCGACGAATTCGATTGCGCCGATTTCGAGACCGGTCTCCTCGACCGCCTCGCGACGCGCGGCCTGTTCCGCCGGCTCCATGTGATCCACCTTGCCGCCGACAATGTTCCAGTGGCCGGCTTCCGGTGGTTTTACACGCTTGTAGAGCAGGATCTTGTCATCCCGCATGATGGCGAGACCGACTCCGAGGCCCGGGAAATCGATCCCGGGCTTGCCGTTGTCAGAGTTCACGCCTTGCCGGCGATGAGCATGAAGGCGGGAATGTCGTCGCCGAAGCCCACCGGTGTCGGACCATCGTCGTCGTCGCGGTGACGGCGACGGTTGCGACGATCGTCATTGGCCGGATAGGGACGGTCGTTGCGATCATTCCGGTCGTTGCGATCACTGCGGCTATTGGACGAACGGGCCGGACGCGGTTCCTCGCGGGGTGCGGGGGCGGCAGCCCTCGGCTCCTCGATCGGCGCTTCCAGCTTGCGGTCGGCCGGCTGCGCCTCTGCGGTCTTGCGCTCGCTGGTGTGACGATCGGCAGACTTGCCCCTGCCACCCTTGCGGCCGCGTTCGCCGCGGCCGCGCGAGCGGCTGTCGCTCTCGCCTTCGGCCGGCGCCGGAAGGTTCGACAGATCGCCGTCCTTCCATTCGATAGTCTCACCGATCAGCTTTTCAATCGCGTCGAGGTGCTTGACGTCGGATTTGGTCACGACAGTGAATGCCTTTCCAGAGCGGCCCGCGCGGCCGGTACGGCCAATGCGGTGAACATAGTCTTCAGCGTGGATCGGCACGTCGAAATTGAAAACATGGCTGACGGCCGGGATATCCAGGCCGCGGGCTGCCACGTCGGAGGCGACGAGCAGCTTGATGTTGTTGTCCTTGAAGTTCGCCAGCATGGTCGTGCGCGAACGCTGGTCCATGTCGCCGTGCAGCGCGCCGACGGAAAAACCGTGGCGGTCGAGCGAACGGAACAGGTCGGCCACATCCTTCTTGCGATTGCAGAAGATGATCGCGTTGGTCAGTTCCGTCTCTTCATTGATGATGTCGCGCAGGATGGCGCGCTTCTCGTAATCCTTGTTCGGCGCGGCGACCAGGCGCTGCGTCACCGTCTTGGCCGTCGAGGACGGCGGTGCGACCTCGATCCGCTCCGGGTTCTGCAGGAAGCGGTCGGCTAGCTTCTGGATCTCCGGCGGCATGGTGGCCGAGAAGAACAGCGTCTGGCGGGTGAACGGGATCATCTTGGCGATGCGTTCGATATCCGGGATAAAGCCCATGTCGAGCATGCGGTCGGCTTCGTCGATGACGAAGACTTCGACACCGGTCATCAACAGCTTGCCGCGTTCGCAATGGTCGAGCAGGCGGCCGGGGGTGCAGATCAGCACATCGGCGCCGCGTTCCAGCTTGCGGTCCTGTTCGTCGAAAGACACGCCGCCGATCAGAAGCGCAACGTTGAGCTTGTGATTCTTGCCGTATTTCTCGAAGTTCTCGGCAACCTGTGCCGCGAGTTCGCGGGTCGGTTCGAGAATGAGCGTCCGGGGCATGCGTGCCCGCGCTCGGCCCTTTTCAAGCAGCGTCAGCATCGGCAGCACGAAAGAGGCGGTCTTGCCAGTTCCCGTCTGGGCGATGCCGCAGATATCGCGGCGCTGCAGGGCAGGGGGAATGGCGCCAGCCTGGATCGGCGTCGGGATGGTGTACCCGGCGTCGGTTACGGCGGACAATACTTTTTGGCTCAGGCCAAGATCGGCAAAGGTTGTCAAAGGGAAATCTGTGTCCGTTTCGTTTTCGGGCGAACTGTGATCGATCGGAAGCCCATAACGCAAGGCTGTCGGTAGGGCGCTTAGTGGCAATCTGCTGTAAAGTCAAGGAATACAGGTGATTCCGTGGCCGTACTCACAGCTGGCTACAGTGTATTGTTACCAAATATCCGGTTCGGTCGATCAAGTCTGATGTAAATCAGCGGATCATGTAAGCCGGATCGCCCTGATCATTCACCCGTATAGGGTTCGAGATGTGCGTTTGCATGCACTACATGGACCGATGTTCGAGGATGTCAACCCCACCCGAGGCGCCATGCGCCGATCGTCTCAGTTGACCAGGCCTTCGAGCTTCATCCCGGCGTTCAGGAAATGGAGGGGATCGATCGGACGATTGTTGCGGCGGATCTCGTAATGCAGATGCGTGCCGGTCGACCGTCCGGTGCTGCCGGCAAGGCCGACAACGTCGCCGGGCTCGACCTCTTGCCCGACCTTCACCAGGATCTTGGAAAGATGGCCGTAGCGGGTGGTGATGCCATAGCCGTGATCGACCTCCACCATGTTGCCATAGCCGCCGGCCGGGCCGGCAACGGCGATGGTCCCGGCGCCGGTGCTGGTGATCGGGTTGCCGGGCGGCTCCCGAAAATCCATGCCGGGATGCAGCGCCAGGCGCCCGAGGAAAGGATCCTTGCGATTGCCGAACGGGCTGGTGACGACTCTGCCCGGCGCCGGATTGGCGAAGGGCAGGTCCCGGGCGGTGTCGCGCAGCCGCTCCAGCCGGTCCAGCGCGTCGTCCAGTTGCCCGAGCGTGGCGTCGAATGCGGCCGGCGGTTCGGGCGCCAGATAGGGTCCGCCGACGGCATCGCTGTCGCGATCGAGAGCGGCCTCCTTGGCGCCGTCGGCACCGTCTGCGCTTGTCGCGGCATCCGGCAGCGTGATGCCCGACCCGGTCAGGATGCTGTCGATCTGGTTGGCCGCCGTCTGAGCGCCGACCGTCAGTTTCTGCATGCGGTTCAGCTGGTCGCGTTCGATCGATTTCAGCGAGCGGGTGACGTTGGAAAACAGCCGGTCTGCCTTGTCGGCTGCGGTCTGGCGAAGCGGCAGATAGGCAAGGCTCAGATTGTCCGGCGTTGCTTCCGCCTCGGCCGAATTGCCGAGCAGCCTGTCGATCGCCCGTGCCGTCTTTTTCGACGTCCCTGCGGCCGATGCCTGTTCGTTGCCGGGGTTGGGTCTTGCGGTCGGCACTGGCACGTCGGGACCGAAAATGCCCGACTGCTCCGCACGATCGAGCAGCTCGCCCAGCCGTCCGTGCCGCGAGGTGAGGGCCAGTTGCTGCTGCAGAAGCTTGTCGACCTTGGTCTCGACCACCTGCTGGTCCAAAAGCTGGCGGGAGGTAACGCGGTCGACCTGGGCCCGCAAAGCGGCGATGCGGTCCTCGTAGTCGTGCTGCAGGCGCGCCTGGCGCGCCATGGTGGCACCGATCAGGTTGTCGCGAAGGGCGAGATAGGAGGTCGAGCCGAGATAACCGATGGCCATCATCCCCAGCACGCTTGCCGTCAATGCCGCCATCCAGGGGCGAACCGTCATATGCCGGATCTGGTCGCCATGCGCCAGGATGATGATATGCGGTTCGCGGCGTTTGCCGAAGGCTCTGTCCGATTTCACGGCCAAGGGGAGTCTCCTCAGTTCAGTCGCAGCAGTAGCATACTGCTTAATGCGGCTTGCTTGGGGTGGAACATCCCAGAATCGGGCTTGTTTCCTCTGAGGAAATTAGAGGCCAATATGGTTAACAAAGGCTTTCCTGACCGGGTCGGGAGAGCCGTTAAGTCTATTAGATCCAACCGAAATTTGTTGCCGTGAGCGATCGGTAGAAGGATGGCGTCAAGCCGGCCTCGGCGCGGGCGATATCGTTGAAAGGCGCCTTCAGCGCTCCACGGAAATTGGCGCGGACCAGCTCCTTGAAGGTTTGGGCGGGATCCTTGCGCTCGCGGGCACAGAGAAATCTGAACCATTTGGCGCCGACGGCCACATGGCCCTTCTCGTCCTCATAGATGATCTTCAGCACCTCGGCACTGTCGAGGTCGCCGCTCTGGCGCATCTTTTCCTGGAGCGCCGGCGTGACGTCGAGGCCGCGGGCCTCGAGAATGAGCGGCACCACCGCCAGTCGGGCGGTCAGGTCGTTGCGGGTCGCATGGGCTGCCTGCCAGAGCCCGTCATGGGCGGGCATGTCACCATAATCGGCGCCGAGTTCGTTCAGCCGGCCGCGGACCATGCCGAAATGCTTGGCCTCCTCGTCGGCCACCCGCATCCAGCCATCGAAAAACGATTGCGGCACCGGCTCCGAGGCGAATCGGGCGACGATATCGAGTGCGAGATCGACGGCATTGAGTTCGATATGGGCAAGGGCATGCAGCATGGCGATACGCCCCGGCACAGTGTGGAGCGAGCGCTTGCCGACATCTCTCGGCGGAACGAGTTCGGGCTTGTCGGGCCGGCCGGGACGGTCGGGCAGGGGCGGATCGAGCGGCGATCTGAGGGAAAGCTGGCGCTCGCGCCAGCGTCTGGCGGTCTCCCGCGTCAATGCGCATTTGACCGCGAGATCCTTGCTGGCGATCGCCAGGGTGGCGCCCGCCCGCAGGGATCGAGGCTCGGGAATCATCGGCACGTCCATCAGGCGGCTCCGCGGTCAGAGGGTATCGAGGGCATCCAGCACTGCCTGGACATGGCCCGGCACCTTCACCTTGTGCCAGATCTCGGCGATCGCGTGGTTGCGGTCGAGCAGGATCGTGGTGCGTTCCACGCCCATATAGGTCCGGCCATACATGCTCTTTTCCTTCCACACCCCATAAGCCTCGAGCACCTCATGACTCTCGTCGGCGCCGAGCGCCACCGTCAGCCCGTGCTTGGCGACGAACTTGTCGTGGCTTTTCGCCGAATCGGGCGAAATACCGATCACCGCGACCCCTTTGGCTGTGAACGCCTCGAGATTGGCGCTGAATTCCGTGGCCTCCTTGGTGCAGCCGGTGGTATTGTCCTTCGGATAGAAGAATATCACGACCGGCCGACCGTCGAAGTCGGTCAACGACAGCGTGCCGCCGCCATCGCGGGGGAGGCTGAAACCGGGTGCTTTCTGACCTTTATCTAAAACGTTCATCATGATCCTTTCTTTCGCCTTCATTGCCGATATAAACCATAGCCACGAGATGGAAAGGCTTCGCTCAAGGTCTATGCCGTAGAGCTTATTCAAGCCGACTGTTGGAGACACATTCACCCGACATGGGAGAAGTACGAGGCGAAAAGCTCAGCTTTCGCAGGAAAGACATTCTTGCCCTGCACCAGCTGCCTTCGGCCCAGGCTGAGGATCCGCTGATCGTGCATTGCCCGGCGCGATCCGGGTTCGGGCGCCGCTGTCTGCGTCTGGCCACCATCTTTTCACTTTTCATCATTCTGGTCGTCTCGGGCCTCGTCATGGCGATCGAAAGCGGCGCCTTTGACCGTGCCTTGTCGGCAAGCGCCCGCAATGCCCTGTCGGCCGCACTGGGTTCGGAATACAGCGCCGAGATCCAGGACACGGCGCTGCGCTTTTCCAACGGGCTGGACCTGGCGGTCGAGGCGCACGGCGTCGTCATCCGGCAAATGCCCGAAGGCGAGGTGATGGCGCGCGCCGACCGGTTGCGCCTGGTGATCGAGCCACTGTCGCTTCTGTCCGGCAAGATCATGATCGACGAGATCATCAGCGACGGCGTCGATATCGACGCAGACCGGCTGCCGGCCGGGCCGGCCATGGATCTGGCCAAGCTCAGGGTCGATTCGGTGCCGCAGCTGATGGACCGGGCCTTCCGCCAGATCGACACGGCTTCGGATTTCATCTCGCGCGGCGGTCTCGACAAGGTGGTGATCGACGATCTCGCCATCCTGCACGGCAAGAGCGAGACGCCGGGAGCCGAGATCGCGGTCGATCATCTGACGCTGCAGCGGGCGCTGCGCGGCGGGTTGAAGATCGACGGCGAGGTCTCGATTGCCGGCAAGCCGACGACCCTGTCGATCCAGAGCGAGCGCAACAAGGGCCATACGGGCCGGCTGCAGGCAAAGCTCGAAGGGTTCGACCTCGGCCCCGTGCTGCTGCGCTACAGCTCCGAGGGCGAGATACGCCAGGGGCTGGACGGACAGGTCGAGATATCGATTGCCGCACTCCGGGCGGGCGACCAGGTGGCGCCGAGCCTGTCGGCCGCGATCTCCGGCAGCGATCTGCTCTTCTACATGGATGGCAATTCGCAGAAGGTGACGACGACGCAGATCGCGCTCGGTTACGATTTTTCGAAGGACACGATCGAGGTTCGAAAGTCGCGGGCGGTGTTCGGCAGGACGGTGGTGCCCTTCAGTGGCGGCCTGATCGATCTCGACCGTTTCAATCCCTCCTATGCGCGTGGTTCCGGCATCGCGATCGATCTGCTGGCAAAGGATGCGGTCGCCTCCATCCCGGCATCGGGCGAACCCTCGGTTCCGTTCGATTTCAAGCTGCTCGGCCGCTATCTCTATGCGAAGTCCGAGCTGCAGTTCGATCAGCTGACGGTTGCGACGCCTGTCGGCAACATGGCCGGGTCGCTGCATGTGGGCTTTGTCGACGGCAAGTCTCCGGAGATCAGCTTCAGCGGCCAGATCGCCCAGATGCAGACCTCTGCCGTCAAGCAGCTCTGGCCCTTCTGGATGGCCGACAAGCCGCGGGAATGGGTGATGGAAAATCTGATCGGTGGCACCGTCCGGCAGGGCTCCATCAGCGTCTTCATTCCGGCCGGCCGGATGACAATCGAGCCGAGCCCGCTGCAGCTGCACGGAAACGAACTGAGTATCGCCTTCGATGTGGTGGATACCCGGGTCAATATTCCAGGCGATATCCCGCCGGTGCGGGACGCAGCGGCGCGTGTCGAGGTGCATGGCGGCAAGGTCAGCGTCGCCTTCAAATCGGGCGCCAGCTATTTCCGCTCCGGGCGAAAGGTCGAGCTGAGCGGCGGGACATTGACGGTCTCCGATGCCTACCAGAAGCCGCTGATGGCCGATATCGCACTCGATCTTGCCGGCAAGGCGGATGCCGTCGCCGAACTGGTCACCTACAAGCCGATCGATGCGCTGAAGCGAACCGGCCTGACACCGGCGGACCTGACGGGCGATGTCACCGCGCGTCTGGCGCTGAAGGTCGGCCTGGTGCCGGACCAGAACCCGCCTCCGCCGGAGTGGACCGCGAATCTCGCATTGAAGGATGTGTCGCTTGCCAAGCCCTATGCCAACCGCAAGATCGAAAGCTTCGACGGCACGCTGAAGATCGATCCGCAAAGCGCCCGTATCGACGGCAAGGCCGATATCGATGGGATCGCCATGGATCTGGCGCTGGTCGAACCGGTCTCGGATGCATCGGTGACGACGCGCGAGCGGGTGATCAAGGCGCAGTTGAGCGACGACGCCCGCGACAAGTTGGCGCCGGGGCTCGACGCCATCGTCAAGGGCACGGTCGGACTGACGATGACGCAGAAGGGCGACAGTGACCAGTCCATCCAACTGGACCTGCGCCAGGCGCGCATGACACTGCCCTGGGTCGGCTGGAGCAAGGGGCAGGGCGTCGCCGCCAAGGCGACCTTCAACGTCAGGGAGGCCGACGGCGTCACCCATATCGAGGACTTCCGTCTCCTGGGCGACGGTTTCGGGGCGCACGGCGCCCTCAGCCTCAACAAGAACGGCCTGATCGCGGCCGATGTGGAAAATGTCAAGCTGTCGGCCGGCGACGACTATTCGGTTTCCGTAAGGCACAGCGGCCGAACCTATAGCGTCAAGGTCGGTGGCGCCCAGGCCGATGCACGGGCGCTGATCGCCTCGCTGAAAACGCCCGGTGACAGCGAAGGCCCCAGTTCGGACGCGGTGGCGTCGAAGGACAAGCTGTCGCTCGATCTTAGCCTCGACCGCGTCATCGGTTTTGCCGGTGAATCGCTGCGCAATGTGAAGCTGACCTATGGATCGCTCGGCGATCGGGTGAATGCCTTCGACCTGCAGGCGATCAGCTCCAGCAGTCAGGCGGTCGTTGCCAAGATGGGGCGCGTCCAGCAGCGTCGCCGCATCGACCTGACGACCAGCGATGCCGGCGCGCTTGTGCGTTTTGCCAATCTCTATACGCACATGGATTCCGGCCTGTTGAATTTGAGGCTCACCGGGGATGGCAATGGTGGCTGGAACGGCGCCGTCGATGTGCGCAATTTCAGCGTCAATAACGAGCAGCGGCTGCAGACGATCGTCTCCACCCCGGCCGACGCCGACGGCCGCAGCCTCAACGCCGCGGTCAAGCGTGATATCGATGTCAGTTCGGAGCGGTTCCAGCGGGCCTATGCACGCCTGGCGATCAACCAGTCGGCGATCAGGGTCGATGGCGGTGTGGTGCGCGGCGAGCAGGTCGGCGCGACCTTCCAGGGGCTGGTGCGCGACGAGACCGGCGCCATGGACATGACCGGTACTTTCATGCCGGCCTATGGCCTCAATCGCATTCTGGGGGAACTGCCGATCATCGGTACGCTTCTCGGCAATGGCCGCGACCGCGGACTGCTCGGCATCACCTTCCGGCTGACGGGTGCGATCGCCCATCCGAAGGTCACCGTCAATCCCCTCTCGATCATCGCACCGGGCGTCTTCCGCCAGATTTTCGAATTTCGCTGAGAGGCTTTCGACTTGTGGGGCGACCTGTGGGGGCGGGTCCCGCAACATGGCCGGATCAAGGCGGTAAAAGGCTAATAAACCCTTCAAAATCAGCGGTTATAATTCGCATGCTTTTTTCTTAGAGAGGTATAATTGCCTTCGCGCGGCCGCAATGTCGCGTCAATTCTCATTTCAAGCGATCGGGAAGGGACCTGCTTGATGTTCGTGATTTGGAGAGGCTGGGGCATTCTTGTGATTCTGGGCGCGGCGCTCGGCGCATTGACCGGCGGCCTGATACTCTCTTTTGCCCAATCGATGATGCCCAGCGGGCTGGAGCCCGGGTTTCTCGGGCTTTTTGCCACCTGCGGCACGGTGTTCTCGGCCATGTTGCTCGAAAACGCCGACGAGGGCCGTGCGATGATCGACGCGCAGACCGGCGAGCGACTGGTGCTGAAGCGCGACGACAGCCTGTTTTTCATCCCGGTGCGCTATTGGTCCTGGATCATGGGCTCCATAACCGTGATTCTCTTCCTGACCGGTCTGGTGACGGCGACCGGTGGCTGACCAGCCAGAGACGTGCCTTCGGCAGGTGGGACGGCCACCGATGTTTGTGCGAACAAACCGGCGAAAAGGGTCAGTTAGATCGCGAATTATTCGCCTGCTTCAGTGACCTGCCGTGCGTGTCTCTCCCGTCAAGGAGCCATTCTCGGCCGTACAGCGAAAAACCCCGGCTGGAGCGATCCGGCCGGGGATAAGGCAGTGTTTTAATATCGTTTGCGGTTCAGGTGGGCCGCACCAGCACGTGCTTCTTCTTGCCGACGGAGAGCTTGATGACGCCGTCCGCCGTCACGCTGTCGCTGGCAATCGTCAGCCGCTCGTCCGACACCTGGCTATCGTTGACCCTGACCGCGCCGCCCTGGATGTGCCGGCGCGCCTCGCCGTTCGAGCCGGCGAGACCGGCCTTGACCAGAAGGCCGAGCAGCCCGGCCCCGGCGTCGAGTTCCGCGGATGCGATCTCGATCGTCGGCAGGTCCTGGGCGACGGCGCCTTCCTCGAAGGTCTTGCGCGCCGTCTCGGCGGCCGCGTCAGCGGCCCCGCGGCCGTGCAGGATTGCGGTGATCTCGGTGGCCAGGATCTTCTTGGCCTCATTGATCTCTGCGCCGCCGAGCGCTGCAAGCTTTGCCACCTCGTCCAGCGGCAGCGTGGTGTAGAGCTTCAGGAAGCGCTCCACGTCGGCGTCCTCGGTGTTGCGCCAGTACTGCCAGAAGTCATAGGCCGAGAACATGTCGGCGTTGAGCCAGATCGCGCCATTGGCCGACTTGCCCATCTTGGCGCCGGAGGAGGTGGTCAGAAGCGGCGAGGTCAGCGCGTAGAGCTGCTGCGTGCCCATGCGGTGGCCCAGATCGATGCCGTTGACGATATTGCCCCACTGATCCGAGCCGCCCATCTGCAGCCGGCAGTCGTAGCGCTTGGCGAGCTCGACGAAGTCGTAGGCCTGCAGGATCATGTAGTTGAATTCGAGGAAGGACAGCGACTGCTCGCGGTCGAGGCGCGTCTTGACGCTCTCGAAGGACAGCATGCGGTTGACCGAGAAATGGCGGCCGACATCGCGCAGGAATTCGAGATAGTTCAGCGAACGCAGCCATTCGCCGTTGTTGATCATCAGGCCGCCGTCCTTCGGGCCCTTGTCGTAATCGATGTAGTTGGCAAAGACGCGCTTGATCGAGGCGATATTGTCCTCGATCTTCTCGACCGTCATCAGCTGGCGTGCCTCCTCCTTGAACGAGGGGTCGCCGACCATGCCGGTGCCGCCGCCCATCAGCGAGATCGGCTGGTGGCCGGTCACCTGGAACCAGTGCAGCATCATGATCTGGATCAGCGAACCGGCATGCAATGACGGTGCCGTGGGATCGAAGCCGATATAGGCCGTCACGGTCTCCTTGGCGAGCAGATCGTCGAGGCCGCTTTCATCGGAGACCTGATGAATGAAGCCGCGCTCGTGCATGGTGCGCAGGAAATCGGATTTGAACTTGGACATGGCCTTGGGGCTCTCTGGATGCTGACTTTGTTAGGAAACGCGGCGCGATTTAGCACCGTTTTTCGAGAATGTGCACCCGCCGGCGTATGAAAATTGGCGATCACTTCGATCACGCCCCGCAATGGGTCAGGCGCTGGCCTGCGACGGATCCTGCCGACGGCGTCCTCCGAGCAGGGCCGGCAGCCGTGCGGCGAAACGTTCGCCGTCGCGAAGCCCGACCTCGAAGGCATGCCGCAATCCGGCCTCGTCGCCGACGGTGAACTTGTTGACGGTAATTTCCTCGCTCGGGCCGACAATGGTGCGCCCCGGCGAGGACGGCGGCGCGCGGCCATGCCGGGTCGTCATCAGCAGCGTGCGCAATCCTTTGTCTTCCGCCTGGGCGAGCCTGGCAAGCGGCGGGTTGTCGGTCAGTCCGCCATCGAGCGCCGGCCGGCCGTTGATGCGGCCGACCGGCATGAAGGGCGGCACCGAGGAACTGGCCATGATCGCGCCGACCAGATCCTCGGGCGTCGCCATGTCATGGGTCGAGATCCAGGCCGGCGTGAGCCCCAGATAGCGTCCCGCCCTGGAATGGCGGCCGCCGGTCAGCAGTTTCTCGATCTGGTAGGCCGTGATCGAGCCGATTGCGGCCATGCTGGCGGGCATCCATGCCGGCGGGTGCGACACCTGAATCAGGATCGGTGGCGCCGCCTTCAGGGCCGAAAGCTCCAGCGGGCCGAACTCGCGGGCGAGAAACTGGCGGAACAGGTCGCCGACCACGAGCGGTGAACGGCCGCTGCGCAGCGCGCGCCAGTCGATGTCGGGCCTGTGCTCGCCGGCAAAGCCGTAGGCCGCCGATCGCACCCGCTCGCCGATGCCGATCAGGTTCATCGCGCAGTGATAGGCACCGGCAGAGACGGCGACATAATGGCGGGGCTTCTGCGGATAGCGGGCATTCAGCGCTTCGACGAAGCCGCTCTGCCAGTAGCAACGATTGCCGCCGCCCGCATATCCGATGACATCGAAAGAAAGATCCTGCATGGCCCGATCTTGGCGCGTTGACGTTGCCTGAAGTGAGCCAAGGGCAGGGCGGGTTGTCAACCTGAAGATGGGGGCTGCGTCGTTTCGACAGTCGCGAAACGAAAAAAAGGCGCCGGTTCGACGCGGCGCCCTTCCGCAATATTCAAGATGGTTCAGCGAATGCGCTTGGCGGCCGGTTCCGGTACCAGTTCGCCGTCGAGGCGGCGGTCGAGATAGTCGCCGCATTCGTCGATCAGCGTATCCACCTGGTTGGTGAAGAAGTGATTGGCACCCGGCAGCGTGTTGTGGGTGATCAGAATGCCCTTCTGGGTCTTCAGCTTGTCGACCAGACCCTGGACATCCTTTTCCGGCGCCACCTTGTCGTTGTCGCCGTGGATGATCAGGCCGGAGGACGGGCAGGGCGCGAGGAAGGAGAAATCGTAGGTGTTGGGCTGCGGCGCGACCGAAATGAAGCCCTCGATTTCCGGACGGCGCATCAAAAGCTGCATGCCGATCCAGGACCCGAAGGAATAGCCGGCAACCCAGCAGCTCTTCGAATCGGGATGCAGGCTCTGCACCCAGTCGAGCGCCGAAGCCGCATCCGACAATTCACCCGAGCCATGATCGAATTCGCCCTGGCTGCGCCCGATGCTGCGGAAATTGAACCGAAGTGTCGTAAAGCCGCGCTTCTGGAACATGTAGAAGAGCTGGTAGACGATCTGGTTGTTCATCGTGCCGCCGAACTGCGGATGCGGATGCAGGATGATCGCAATCGGGGCGCTCTTTTCCTTGGACGGCTGATAGCGGCCCTCGAGGCGCCCTGCCGGGCCGTTGAAGATGACTTCGGGCATTGATACTCCGGTGCTGTCGTTTTTGGTGTGTCGAACACCCTTGGATGGGCCAAGATGACTTGACGCAACAAGTCATCTTTTCTACAACCCAGTTTAGAACGGTTCGAAACTGTGATTGAAGGCCACTGCTCTGGTGGATCGTGTCATAGGACAGTCAAGGCGCGGATTTCAAGCAAAATGCGCCGAGACCGGAACCTTCGGACTGGCAGGGGTCTCAATGGGCAAGACGCGGATCTATCTCGACTGGAACGCGACGGCGCCGCTTCTGGATGAAGCGCGCGCCGCGATGCTCGCCGCGCTGTCGCTCTGCGGCAATCCGAATTCGGTGCACTCGGAAGGCCGTGCGGCCCGCCAGGCGGTTGAAAAGGCCCGTCGTCAGGTGGCGTCGCTCGTCCATGCGTCGACCGCCAATCTCGTCTTCACCGCCGGTGCGACCGAGGCGGCCAGTCTCGTGCTGACGCCGGACTTTCGCATGGGACGGTCGCCGCTGAAGATCGGTCGTCTCTATGTCTCTGCCATCGAGCATCCGGCCGTCCGGCTGGGCGGTCGCTTCGATGCCGCTTCGGTCAGCGAAATCCCGGTCGGTCGCAATGGCGTGGTCGATATCGACGCGCTGGGCGCCCTGCTGGATACCCATCCAGCCGAAGACGGTTTGCCGATGGTGGCGATCATGCTTGCCAACAACGAGACCGGCGTCATCCAGCCGGTGCGCGCGGCAGCAGCTCTGGTGCATGCCAAGGGCGGCCTGATGGTCGTCGATGCCGTGCAGGCGATCGGCCGCATGGCGGTGGACATCGAGGCGCTCGATGCCGACTTCCTGATCGTCTCGTCGCACAAGATCGGCGGGCCGAAAGGTGCCGGTGCGCTTGTGTCGCGCGGCGAAATGCTGATGCCGAAGCCGCTGGTAACGGGGGGCGGGCAGGAAAAGGGCCATCGCGGCGGCACGGAGAACGTTGCGGCCCTCGCAGGTTTCGGCGCGGCGGCGCACCATGCGCAACATGACCTGACGGAGCGAAATACGCGCATCGCCGGGCTGCGCGACGCGCTGGAACAGCATATGAAGGCCTGCGCGCCCGATATGGTGATCTACGGGGCAGACGCGCCGCGCCTGCCCAACACGATATTCTTCGGCCTGCCGGGGCTGAAGTCGGAAACTGGGCAGATCGCCTTCGATCTCGAGGGCATGGCGCTGTCTGCCGGCTCGGCCTGCTCCTCGGGCAAGGTCGGCCAGAGCCATGTTCTGACGGCCATGGGTCTTGATCCACAGGCGGGGGGCTTGCGTATTTCGCTCGGGGCGACGACAACCGCGGACGATATCGACCGGGCCGGCGCGATCTTCGCGACGGTTGCCGGGCGACGCCGCGGGCAGGGCCAGGCGGCCTGACAGATTCTGCGATCGGCGCTGCCAAGGCGCCGTCGTGAACCACGGCGGGGGTGAAATCTCACTTCCGCATACTTACATGGAGGCGAGAATTCGCCTCACACATTGACAAGCTGCCGGCCTTGACCCGGCAAGATTGGAGTGCGCAATGGCTGCCGTCCAGGAGACGATCGATCAGGTTCGCCAGATCGACGTAGACCAGTACAAATACGGTTTCGAAACGATGATCGAAGTCGACAAGGCCCCGAAAGGCCTTTCGGAAGACATCATCCGTTTCATCTCGGCCAAGAAGCAGGAGCCCGAATGGATGCTGGAATGGCGTCTTGAGGCCTATCGCCGCTGGCTGACCATGGAAGAGCCGACATGGGCTCGTGTCGATTATCCGAAGATCGACTTCAACGACATCTATTACTACGCCGCGCCGAAGAGCACGTCGGGGCCGAAGTCCATCGACGAGGTCGATCCGGAGCTTCTGGCCGTATACGAGAAGCTCGGCATTCCGCTGCGCGAGCAGGAAATCCTGGCCGGCGTCCAGACCTCGAAGATTGCCGTCGATGCCGTGTTCGATTCGGTGTCGGTCGTCACCACCTTCAAGGAAGAGCTGTCCAAGGCCGGCGTGATCTTCATGTCGATCTCGGAAGCGATCCGCGAGCATCCAGAGCTGGTGAAGAAATATCTGGGCTCGGTCGTGCCGGCCACCGACAATTACTATGCCACGCTGAACTCCGCGGTGTTTACCGACGGGTCCTTCGTCTTCGTGCCCAAGGGCGTTCGCTGCCCGATGGAGCTGTCGACCTATTTCCGCATCAACGAAAAGAACACCGGCCAGTTCGAGCGCACGCTGATCATCGCCGAGGACGGCGCCTATGTCTCCTATCTCGAGGGATGCACGGCACCGCAGCGCGACGAGAACCAGCTGCATGCCGCCGTGGTGGAGCTTGTGGCGCTCGACGATGCCGAGATCAAGTATTCGACCGTCCAGAACTGGTATCCGGGCGACAAGAACGGCAAGGGCGGCATCTACAACTTCGTCACCAAGCGCGGCGATTGCCGCGGCGACCGCTCGAAGATCTCCTGGACCCAGGTCGAGACCGGCTCGGCGATCACCTGGAAATATCCGTCCTGCATCCTGCGCGGCGACGGATCGCGCGGCGAGTTCTATTCGATCGCGGTCTCCAACGGTCACCAGCAGATCGACTCGGGCACCAAGATGATCCATCTCGGCAAGAACACATCGAGCCGCATCATCTCCAAGGGGATCTCGGCCGGCGTTTCGCAGAACACCTATCGCGGTCAGGTTTCGGCCCACCGCAAGGCGACGAATGCCCGCAACTTCACCCAGTGCGACAGCCTGCTGATCGGCGACAAGTGCGGGGCGCATACCGTGCCCTATATCGAGGCCAAGAACTCGACGGCGCAGTTCGAGCACGAGGCGACCACGTCGAAGATCTCCGAAGACCAGCTGTTCTACTGCCTGCAGCGCGGCATTCCGGAAGAGGCGGCGATTGCGCTGATCGTCAACGGCTTCGTCCGCGAAGTCATCCAGGAACTGCCGATGGAATTTGCAGTCGAGGCGCAGAAGCTGATCGGCATCTCGCTCGAAGGTTCCGTCGGCTGATTTTCGTCAGTCATGCCCGGCGGTGAGCGCCGGGCAGGCCGGAAACAAGCATTCTCTCGCAACACGGATCCGGTGTAAGACTGGGGCGTGTCTCTTGAGGAGGATGACGATGGATCCGGTCAATCTGGTTTACTACGCCGTGGTTTGCGGTGGACTTGCCGCCTATGCGCCGCCGATTTCGAAGGTGGCCAAGGCCGGCATAGGGGTTGCGACGGGCGCCGTCTCGGCGGCGCTCCTGCCGATCGTCCACCAGCTGCTCGGCTTTTGAATTGAAGAAAAATGCGCCAGGGGCGCCAAACTATCAGGATCGTTGTTCATGCTTGAAATCAGAAATCTGCACGCCCGTATCGCCGAAGACGGCACCGAAATCATCCGCGGCCTCAACCTGACGGTCAAGGCGGGCGAAGTTGCCGCCATCATGGGCCCGAACGGGTCGGGCAAGTCGACGCTGTCCTATATCCTGTCGGGCCGCGAGGACTACGAGGTTACCGAGGGTGACATCCTCTACAACGGCGAGAGCATTCTGGAGCTCGATCCGGCCGAGCGGGCCGCCAAGGGCATCTTCCTCGCCTTCCAGTATCCGGTCGAGATCCCGGGCGTTGCCACCATGCAGTTCCTGAAGGTTGCGATGAACGAGCAGCGCAAGGCGCGTGGCGAAGACGAGCTGAAGACGCCAGATTTCATGCGTCTGGTCAAGGATGCCGCAGCCAAGCTGAAGATCAATCCGGACATGCTGAAGCGGCCGTTGAATGTCGGTTTCTCCGGTGGCGAGAAGAAGCGCGCCGAAATCCTGCAGATGGCGCTGCTGGAGCCGCAGCTTTGCGTGCTCGACGAGACCGATTCGGGCCTCGACATCGATGCGCTGAAGATCGTCGCCGACGGCGTCAACGCTTTGAAGTCGCCCGACCGTGCCACCATCGTCATCACCCACTACCAGCGCCTGCTCGACTATATCGTCCCCGACACGGTCCATGTCCTCTACAAGGGCCAGATCATCAAGACGGGGACCAAGGACCTGGCACTCGAGCTCGAAGCCAACGGCTATAACGACATCATCGGCGAAGCGGCCTGATCGGCAGAGGAGGGCTTTCCCAATGGATATGAATGCTGCAAACAGGCCGACAGCCGCCGAGAGCGCGCTGAACGAAGCCTATTCGCAACAGGTGGGCTCGCTGCCCGGCAATGGCGCCGTCTTCACCGCCCGCGACAAGCTGTTCGACCAGCTGAAGCGGGGCGGGCTGCCGACGCGCCGTGTCGAGGCATGGCACTATACCGACCTGAAATCGCTGCTGCGCCAGGTGCCGGCGTCCGACACCACGGCGAGCGCCAACTCGGTCGACACGATTGTCTCCGGGGCGACGAAGATCGCCCTGGTCCAGGGCTATGCCGCGACACCCGACAGCCTGCCGGGCGGCCTTACGGTCACCAAGCTCACCGATGCCCTCAGCGCCGGCGATCATGCCGCCGACCTCGTGGCTATCGGTCACGACGATGCCATCGGCCAGATCAACGGCAGCTTCGTTTCCGACGGCTATGTGCTGTCGCTGGAGGCCGACGCCGAGCTCGAGCAGCCGGTGGAGCTGCAATGCATCCACGCCGGCGGCCAGGTTCACAGCCGCTTCCCGGTCGACTTCGGCGCCGGCAGCAAGGCGACCGTGATCGAGCGGCATCTGGCAGCCGACGGCGATGCCCCGGCATTCGTCTCGGCCGTCAGCGACGTGACGGTCGGCGACGGCGCCGAGATCACCTGGATCATCGTCCAGGGACAGGGCGCCCAGGATACGCATCTCAGCCAGTTCAAGGCAAAGCTCGGCACCGATTCCAAGCTGCGGCTGTTCATCGTTAATGCCGGTGGAAAGCTGGTACGCGAAGAAGTGCATGTGGTGACCAAGGGCGAGGGCTCCGACTTCATCCTGCGCGGCGTCAACCTGCTCGGCGGCGAGACCCACACCGATGTCACCATGACGCTTGCCCATGACCTGCCGAACACCACCTCGACGGAAGTGATCCGCAACGTGGTCTTCGACCGCGCCAAGGGCGTGTTCCAGGGGCAGATCCGGGTGGCGCCGGATGCGCAGAAGACCGATGCGCGGATGGCCTGCAACACGCTGTTGATGTCCGACGACGGCGAGTATTCGGTCAAGCCCGAACTCGAGATCTTCGCCGACGACGTGCAGTGCGCCCATGGCGCGACGGTTGCCGATATCGACCACACCCATCTCTATTACCTGATGGCGCGCGGCATTCCGGAAAAGAAGGCCCGAGGCCTGCTGATCAATGCCTTCGTCGCCGAAGTGATCGAGGAACTGGACGACGAGCCGCTGGTCGAGGCGCTGGAAGCCGTGATCTCCAACTGGTTGGAACACCATGGCTGAGTTGCCCGTCGGCCTCGATCATTGCGTCATCCATGTCTCCGACTGGGAAGTCGCCCGCGACTTCTACACGCGGGTCATCGGTACACAAGCGATCGGGCGTGGCGACGGCACCTATGTCTTCCGCCTGGGGCGCCAGCAACTCAACGTCCATGGTCCGGGCCTTGAAGACGCGGCACCGCTGGCACGCGTGCCGGTCGTTCCGGGCAACAGCGATCTCTGCTTCTGCTGGAATGGACCGATCGAAACCGCGATCGAGCATCTGGCGACGCAGGGCGTCGTCATCGAGCTTGGCCCCGTCGAGCGCTATGGCGCGCAGGGGCCGGGCACGAGCGTCTACTTCCGTGACCCCGACGGGTCCCTGATGGAGTTCATGAGCTATGGACACTAACGCTTCAGGCAGAGCGACAGCCTACGACATCGACAAGGTGCGGGCGGATTTTCCGATCCTGTCTCGCACCGTCCATGACGGCAAGCCATTGGTCTATCTCGACAACGGCGCCTCGGCACAAAAGCCGCGCCAGGTGATCGAGGCGATCTCGAACGCCTATTCCAACGAATATGCCAATGTCCATCGCGGCCTGCATTTCCTGTCGAATGCGGCGACCGATGCCTATGAGGCGGCGCGCGAAACCGTGCGCCGGTTCCTGGGCGCCGGCTCGGTGGACGAGATCGTCTTCACCAAATCCTCGACCGAGGCGATCAACACGGTCGCCTATGGCTGGGGCATGACCCATATCGAGGAAGGCGACGAGATCGTCATCTCGATCATGGAGCACCACTCCAACATCGTGCCCTGGCATTTCCTGCGGGAGCGCAAGGGTGCGAAGATCGTCTGGATACCGGTGACCGATGATGGCGCCTTCGACATGGAGGCCTTCGACGCCTGCCTGACGGAACGCACCAAGCTTATCGCCATCACCCATATGTCGAATGCGCTTGGCACGGTCGTCGACGTCAAGGACGTCTGCCGGATCGCGCGTGAGCGCGGCATCAAGGTCCTGGTGGACGGCAGCCAGGCGGCCGTGCACATGCCGGTCAATGTGCGCGACATCGGCTGCGACTGGTATGCGATGACCGGCCACAAACTCTACGGTCCTTCGGGCATCGGCGTGCTTTATGGCACGGCGGAGGCGCTGGAGGACATGCGGCCCTTCATGGGCGGGGGCGAAATGATCGTCGAGGTGACCGAGGACATGGTGACCTATGCCGACCCGCCGCACCGCTTCGAGGCCGGTACCCCGCCGATCGTCCAGGCGATCGGCCTTGGCCATGCGCTCGACTATATGGAAAGCCTCGGCCGCGAAGCGATCGCGGCGCATGAGGCGGACCTGAAGGCCTATGCCGACGAGCGGCTGAAAGCGGTCAATTCTCTGAGGATCTTCGGCGATGCGCCGGGCAAGGGAGCGATTTTCTCCTTCGAGCTTGCCGGCATCCATGCCCATGACGTCTCGATGGTGATCGACCGCAAGGGTGTTGCGGTCCGGGCCGGCACCCATTGCGCTCAGCCGCTGCTCGCACGATATGGAGTGACATCCACTTGCCGGGCGTCCTTTGCCCTCTACAATACCCGCGAAGAAGTCGATGCTCTGGCCGATGCGCTGGACTATGCCCGAACCTTCTTCGCCTAGGAGACGACCATGAGCACCGAAAGCGAAACCCCGGCCAACAGCCGCGACGACATCATCAACTCGGCGATCCCGCAGGCGGAACTGGCGCGTCTGTCGGACGATATCGTCGGTGCGCTGAAGACCGTCTACGATCCGGAAATCCCGGCCGACATCTACGAACTTGGCCTGATCTACAAGATCGACATCGAGGACGACCGCTCGGTCAACATCGTCATGACGCTGACGGCGCCGGGCTGCCCGGTGGCCGGCGAAATGCCGGGCTGGGTGCAGAATGCCGTCAGTGCCGTCGAGGGCGTCTCGCATGTCGACGTCGAGATGAGCTTCGATCCGCCATGGACGCCGGACCGCATGTCCGAAGAGGCGCAGGTCGCCGTCGGCTGGTACTAGGCGACTTCTTGCGCCCGCAAGGGCGCCACAGTCCCAGCCGGCCTTGATGTCGGCGGGGACTCTGACTAGATTCCCTTCAAGGCACCGGACCTTGACCCCGGTTGTCACAGGAGATTTTTAAAATGGGCTTTCAAGTCATGAGCATGACGCAGGCGGCGGCAGACCGTGTGCGGGCAATCGTCGACAATGCCGGCGGTGACGCAAGAGGTGTGCGCGTCGGCATCAAGAAGGGCGGCTGCGCCGGGATGGAATATACCGTCGACCTGGTGACCGAGCCGAATGCCAAGGACGATCTGATCGGCCGCGACGGTGCCTCGGTCTGGATCGACCCGGCGGCCGTGCTCTATCTGCTCGGCACGCAGATGGATTTCGAAGTCACCAAGCTGCGCTCCGGCTTCACCTTCACCAATCCCAACCAGACGTCTGCCTGCGGCTGCGGCGAGTCGGTCGAGCTGAAAGCCGCCGACCTCGCAGAACTCGCCCGCCAGAAACAGGCGGCCGGCGTTTCAGGCTGATTCTTCGAGACATGATGACGATGCCTGAGCCCGGCCAGCGCGCCGGGCTTTTTCGTGGGTTGCGACGACTTCAAGTGACCCGTGTCGGCCAATGCGCTCGACGGGCGGCTTTTCACCCCATCGGTAATCACCCAGCGCGACACAATACGCACGTGTTCACGACCGACGAAGAACGTTAGGGGTATATGATCGTCAAGGCGATCGTGCGCGAGACTATCAGCCCCAAGCGGATCTTCATGCGCGATCAGAAAAGCTATTGCGGAATTCTGATCGACAACAACAACCGCAAGCCTCTGGCGCGGTTGTGGTTCAACAGGTCGGTGAAATATATCGGCCTCTTCGACGGGGAAGCCGAGGAGCGGTTGATCGTCGATACGCTCGATCAGATCTACGAATACTCCGATCGCCTCAAGGCAGGGGCCGCCAAATACGCGGTCTGAACGTGGCGGATGACGTCACCCAAGCGTCAGTCCCGCTTGATCGACATCAGCACGTCCCACATGTCCGCGCCGGTCTCGAAGACGGCGGCGCTGGCCTGGAAGGCGGTCTTGGCCGTCAGGGTGTCGAGCATTTCGCCTGCAAGGTCGACATTCGATCCTGTCGGCGATGGCAGTCCGCCGGAGGAAGCGACCTTTGCCGTGACACCGGCGCCGGAAGGGCTGTCCAGATACGTAACGCGCCGGTCGTAACCCGGCGTCATGCTGTTGGCGATATTGTCCGCCGTGGCGGAGAGGCGCGTGGTCTGCGCCCTCATCCCCGACACGGCGGTTGTCATGGCTGCGGCAATCGTCATTACAGTAGTCCCCATGCGCAGACGGTCGTGAGCTGCCGTTATAGGCGGGTAACCACTATCAAATGCTAAAAAAGCTATCTGTATGAAGGCTTGCCGGTCTCGTTCGCATTTGAACGAAAGGCGCAAGATCTGCTCAACGTTTCGGGCCGGACTTTGCCCTACCGGGGCGGGCCTGCGGCGCGGAACCCGTCGATTTCCGGGGATCAGGGCCGAAGCCTGCGATCCCGTGCGGAGGCGTCAGGGCCTGCGGAAATTCAGGATAATGCGGGCACGACGGGGAAACGCGGCAGCGTATACGGCTGGCGCGGGGTCACCCGAAAGGGGCACGATACCGGGGGAGACAGGTACAAAAACGGGTAATGGCGACACGCAAACGAATCTGGAAGATCGGGACGTGGCTCGAGAACCGGCTTTGGATGGTGTGTGGGGAGAAATTATTTCTTGACGGTCTTGCGTGCGCGGGGCTTTTTCTCCGGCGCGGGTTCGTCAACCGTCTGTTGCAGGCGCATCTCGCGCAGACGGGCGGTCTTCTTTTCGCGCTCGGCCACTTCGGAGGCCATGATCTCGCGGGCTATGACGTCGGTGCGCTCGGCGCGGGCCTGCAGTGTCAACTTGACCGGCTTCGTGCCAGCGTCATTCGTCTCAGTCACGTCATTCCTCCTTCGACCGCCGGAGTGCGGCACATCTTTCGTGCCGCACCTTGAAAAGCGCCATGGGGCAGTGTCACGCAGCAGGCGTGGCACCGGTGGGACGCCCTAGCGCGCTATGCGCTGGAATTGTTGTCTTCGAACCAGGGCCGGCCCGAAGCGCGTCGGCATCAGCGTGCCGGACCGCCTGTGCCAGTCCCGGCACCAGCTCCGGCGCCACGGGTGAACACCTTCTTCTTCGGTGCGGGCAGCAGGCCTTCGCGCTGCATCTTCTTGCGGGCCAGCTTGCGTGCACGGCGGATGGCGTCTGCCTTTTCGCGCGCGCGCTTTTCTGACGGCTTTTCAAACGCACGACGTGCCTTCATTTCGCGGAATACGCCTTCGCGCTGCATCTTCTTCTTGAGGACGCGGAGCGCCTGATCGACATTGTTGTCCCGTACGATAACTTGCAAAACATCTCCTTGGGCGGCGAGGCCGCTGGTTGTGGGGGAAGGTGACCCTTCCCGGTTGCCCGACTGCACGGACGATGGACCGGCATGAATGGCCAGGTCCGCTGCGTGCTGCGGGCGGGCGTCGACGTCGCGAAAACGCGATGCGTCGCTCGAAGGCTTCGTGAGTGCACTGCATGCATTGTTGCGGCAGTTCCTCGAGGTCCGAATGTCGATTCGGGAGGCCTCAGGTGCGGCGCGGATCCAGATGGCGAGCGCACTGGAAACCGATATTGCCATATCCGCCTGACGACGGACGAGAGAATGCATACAAGCATTCTCGCACTTTAAACACAATCGGCTAGAGCCAAAAAAGCAAAAGGCCGGGACTTCTCCCGACCTTCCTTAGCCACTGCAGCTATATGCGTGCCAGTACATCCGTGGTCACGCAGCGCAATGACAAATCAAGCAGCGCGCAGGTTGTCAGCGGAGCTCTTGCCAGAACGGCGATCCTGTACGATGTCGTACGAGATCTTCTGGCCTTCGTTCAGGCTGCCCATGCCAGCGCGTTCAACGGCAGAAATGTGGACGAAAACGTCCTGGCTGCCATCTTCCGGCTGGATGAAACCAAAACCCTTGGTGCTGTTAAACCACTTTACGGTGCCAATGCTCATAACGATTTCCTTTCAATCGTAGTGTGGGCCCGGTCATATTGACCGACAATGTAATCGACGTTGAGAGGAGATCTGGATAAAGCCGAAGGCTGCCTAGAAAGTCGCTAGCAAAGTTCGATGACCGGAACTTAAGCTTTATTTCAAAATATGCAAGGCTCAGGCGAAAATAAATTGCGCTGCGCGAGCCAGGGTTGTGCTGAGGTAACCCCGGTTGCAAGCGGTTTCATCGTGTTTACCGGCCGATCATGGCCACTTCAAGATGCCGTGTCTGCGGCGGTGAACCCCTGTGAGCAAGGGCCTGCGTGCCTCTCCTGTGATGCGTGAAAGATGGATCGCAGCGGCGTTGGATCGGAGAGACAACGGCATTCGAGACCCAATTCGGCGCATGCTATTTTTTTCCGTTATCGCGGCAATCGCGTGAAGCAAGCGGCTTGTGAACCGAGAATCATCAGGCAGAAAAACCACTTAGCCCGCAGGAACGATTCTTTTCGGGTCGGGCCTGCACCTGGTCCTGCCAGTCGGAGCCTGGCACTTGCGGCGCTAGTTGAGGCTGATCAGGGCGGTGCCGAGGATGGCGAGTGCTGCACCACCCCAGGCACGGGCCCGCGGCCTCTGGCCGCTTCTGAGCCAGACCATCGGCAGGATGACGATCGGCGTCATGGACGACAGGGTGGAGACGATGCCGACATTGCCGCCGGAGAGGGCCGCCATCAGTAGCGACATGCCGAGCGCCGTGCCGAAAAACGCGGCGGTGACCGCAAGGCCGAGATCACGGGCGACAAGGCGATCCGTGTCGCGGCGCATGCGCGGCAGGACAAGCAGCGCCCAGAAGACCAGAACGGCAAAGCCGGCGCGCACGGCCATGGCCGCGAAAGGCTCGACGCCCGACGCCATGGCGGGTCTGGCGAGCAGGCTTCCGACCGCCTGACCAAGCGCGGTGATGATGCCGAAGGCGATGCCAAGCAGGGATATCGGCGGGGTCGGCGGCGCCGGGGCCTCGATCGGCCTGGCGTCGACGAGCGGAATCATCGGCGCCGGACGTCGCCGGCGCATGCCGATGGCAATCGCGATGCCGGCCAGAATAAGGATCACGCCGGCACCCTGTACCGGCGTGATCGTCTCGCCGAGCGCCAGATAGCCGAGCAGCAGCGCAAAGGGCGAGGCAAGCGAGAAGAGCAGGGCTGTGACGCGGGGACCGGCGGTAAAGATCGCGGCGAAATAGGTGGTCGAGGCAATGACGATGCCGGCAAGGCTGGAGCCGATCAGGGCCTTGACCTGCCAGAGCTCGAGCGTTACCCAGCCGCCGGCAAAGGTCGCGGCGAGCGCGGTCAGCACGAAGGCTGCGGTCAGCTGCCATCGGGCAAGCCGCATCAGCGGCACGCGGCCGTTGAGTTCGTTGACGAACATCGACGATGCCGCGATGCAGACGGCCGAACCGATGGCCAGAGCGTCGTAGAAAAACATGGGGCAGACCCGCCACTATGGGATTGCGCGAGCTATGCGGCGATCCCGGGCGAAAGGCAAGCGGGCAGGCGGACGAGAGGGGCAGTTCTGGTGGTGGTGGAGGGCCGACGCGGTGCCGGCCCTCCATCAATCATTCTGCCGCTTCCGCATAGGCTTCCATCGGCGGGCAGGTGCAGATGAGATTCCGGTCGCCATAGACATTGTCGACACGGTTGACCGGCGACCAGTATTTGTCCACCCGGAAGGCGCCGGGCGGGAAGCAGGCAGTCTCCCGGCTGTAGGGCCGGGTCCATTCGCCGACCAGGTCCTCCACCGTGTGGGGGGCGTTCTTCAGCGGGTTGTTGTCCCGGTCCATCCGGCCGTCCTCGATGGCGCGGGCCTCCTCGCGGATTGCCAGCATCGCCTCGCAGAAGCGGTCGATCTCGGCCTTCGTCTCCGATTCGGTCGGCTCGACCATCAGCGTGCCGGCGACCGGCCAGCTCATCGTCGGTGCGTGGAAGCCGCAGTCGACAAGGCGCTTGGCGATGTCGTCGACGGTGACGCCGACCGAGGCGTTGAGCAGGCGGGTGTCGACGATGCATTCATGCGCAACGCGACCGGCCGCCGACTTGTAGAGCACGTCATAGGCGCCCTTCAGCCGGGCTGCGATATAATTGGCATTGAGGATCGCCACCTTGGTTGCCTGCGTCAGGCCTTCCCCGCCCATCATCAGGCAGTACGACCAGGAGATCGGCAGGATCGACGGCGACCCGTAAGGGGCGGCCGACACGGCACCGGCGCGACCGTCGGTCGCCACATGGCCCGGCAGATGCCCGGCCAGATGCTGCTTGACCCCGATCGGCCCCATGCCCGGCCCGCCGCCGCCATGCGGAATGCAGAAGGTCTTGTGCAGGTTGAGATGGGAGACGTCGGAGCCAATATCGCCCGGCCGCGACAGGCCGACCATGGCATTCATGTTGGCGCCGTCGAGATAGACCTGGCCGCCATGGGCATGGGTGATGTCGCAGATCTCGCGCACCGTTTCCTCGAACACGCCATGCGTCGAGGGATAGGTGATCATGCAGCAGGAGAGATTGTCAGCGTGCTTCTCGGCCTTCTCGCGGAAGTCGTCGAGATCGACGTCGCCATTCTCCTTGGCCTTTACCGGCACCACCGTCATCCCGACCATCTGGGCCGAGGCCGGGTTGGTGCCATGCGCCGAGGTCGGGATCAGGCAGACCGTGCGATGCGTGTCGCCATTGGCAAGGTGGTAGTTGCGGATCGTCAAAAGGCCCGCATATTCCCCCTGCGCGCCGGAATTCGGCTGCATCGAGATCGCGTCATAGCCAGTGACGGCACAGAGCTTTTCCGAGAGATCGTCGATCATCTCCTTGTAACCGAGCGTCTGGTCGGCCGGCGCGAACGGATGGATCTCGGCAAATTCCGGCCAGGTGATCGGCAGCATTTCCGCGGTGGCGTTCAGCTTCATCGTGCAGGAGCCGAGCGGAATCATCGCCCGGTCGAGTGCCAGGTCGCGATCCGACAGCCGCCGGATATAGCGGGTCATCTCGCTTTCGGCGCGGTTCATGTGGAAGATCGGATGGGTCAGATACGGGCTCTGGCGCATCAGGGTCTTCGGCAGGCGATAGTCGGCCGAAAAATCCGAGACGGCGAAAGTGCCGCCAAACGCGCGCCACACGCCCTCGAGCGTCGCCGGTCGGGTGCGCTCGTCCAGCGAAATGCCGATCTTCGTGGCGCCCACCTTGCGCAGATTGACGCCTTCGGCGACGGCGGCGCGCAGGATCAGGCCCTGCATGTGGCCGACCTCGACGGTGATGGTGTCGAAGAAGGTCTCCGGTTCGATGGTATAGCCGAGCTTTTCCAGTCCCTTGGCCATCAGCACGGCCTTGCGGTGCACCTGCTGGGCAATCGCCTTCAGCCCGTCGGGACCATGGAAGACGGCATACATCGAGGCCATGACGGCGAGCAGCACCTGCGCGGTGCAGATGTTCGACGTCGCCTTTTCCCGGCGGATATGCTGCTCGCGGGTCTGCAGGCTGAGGCGATAGGCGCGGTTGCCGCGCGCATCGACCGAGACGCCGACGAGACGGCCGGGCATGGAGCGCTTGATCGCGTCCTTGACCGCCATATAGGCCGCATGCGGACCACCATAGCCGACCGGCACGCCGAAGCGTTGGGTGGTGCCGATGGCAATGTCGGCGCCCATTTCGCCGGGCGATTTCAGCAGCAGCAGCGCCATGATGTCGGCGGCGACCGCAGCCAGTGCGCCGGTCTGGTGCAGCCTTGCGATCAGGCCTGAGAAATCGTGGACATGGCCGTGCGTGCCCGGATACTGGAAGATCGCGCCGAACACCTCGGTCGGATCGAGATCGGTGAAGGGGTCGCCGACGATGACGGTCCAGCCGAGCGGCGCGGCCCGCGTCTCGATCACGGCAATGGTCTGCGGATGGCAGTCCTTGTCGACGAAGAAGGCGGTCGCCTTGTTCTTGGCGCTGCGCTGGCAGAGCGCCATGGCCTCGGCAGCCGCCGTCGCCTCATCGAGCAGCGAGGCATTGGCGACGTCGAGACCGGTCAGGTCGGTGACCATCGTCTGGTAATTCAGCAGGGCTTCGAGGCGCCCTTGCGAAATCTCCGGCTGGTAGGGCGTATAGGCCGTGTACCAGGCGGGGTTTTCCAGAATGTTGCGCTGGATCACAGGCGGCGTGATCGTACCGTAATAGCCTTGGCCGATCAGCGAAACGAGCGCCTTGTTCTTGTTGGCTGTCTCGCGCAGCTTGTCCAGCGCCTCGCGCTCGGTCATCGCAGCCCCCCAGGTGAGGGGTACGGCCTGGCGGATCGACGGCGGCAGCGTCGCATCGATCAGGCCGTCCAGGCTATCGTAGCCGATGACCTTCAGCATCTCGGTCATCTCGGCCGGCGAGGGGCCGATATGGCGACGATTGGCAAAGTCGTAAGGATCGTAGTCGGTGAAGGAAAATTCGACAGGCGTGGTCATGCAATCAGCTCTTTGTAGGCGGCTTCGTCGAGCAGGGCGTCGGCGTCGGCAACGTTTTTCAGCTTCAGCTTGAAGAACCAGGCAGCACCTTCCGGATCGGAATTGACCAGCGACGGATCATCGACGATCGCCTGGTTGACTTCGACGATCTCGCCGTCGAGCGGGCAGAAGACATCCGAGGCCGCCTTGACGCTCTCGACGGTCGCCGCATCGCCGTCCTTGTCGAATTCGGCACCGACGTCCGGCAGCTCGACAAAGACGAGATCGCCCAGCTGTTCGGCGGCATGCGCCGTGATCCCGACGGTCGCGACATCGCCCTCGATTTTCAACCATTCATGTTCAGCGGTGAATTTCAGCATGGGAAGGTCCTCTTGAGGAATGGGAACGGAGTTTGAAGTGGTACAGGCGCGGCATGGCCCATCATGGCTTATCGCTTGTAGGTCGGCGTGATGAAGGGCAGGGCGGCGACGGTCACCGGCAGATATTTGCCGCGCACTTCGGCAAAGACCTGCGTACCCGGTTCGGCCATGTCGCGCGGGACATAGCCCATGGCGACCGGATGCTCGACGCGCGGACCGAAGCCGCCGGATGTCACATGGCCGATCTCGCGGACACCTTGCGCATCGCCGTAGAGTTTCGCCGGCGCGCGGACCGGTGCCTTGCCCTCCGGCTTCAGGCCGACGCGCAGCCGATCCGGACCATCGGCAAGCTCGCCGAGAATACGCTCGGCGCCCGGGAACCCGCCTTCGCGCGCGCCACCGGCACGGCGTGCCTTCTGGATCGCCCATTGCAGCGCAGCCTCGATCGGCGAGGTCGTCGTGTCGATGTCATTGCCGTAGAGGCAGAGGCCGGCCTCGAGCCGCAGCGAATCGCGGGCGCCAAGGCCGATCGGCTGGCAATCCGGATGATCGAGCAGGATCTTCGCCAGTGTCTCGGCCTTGTCCGCCGGCACCGAAATCTCGAAACCGTCCTCGCCGGAATAGCCCGAGCGCGAGACGATGACCGGGATATCGTGGAGTTCGACTTCGCGCACATCCATGAACTTCATGCCCGACAGGCCGGCCCAAAGTTCGGCCAGAACCGCCTGAGCCTGCGGTCCCTGCAGTGCCATCAGCGCCCGGTCGTCCAGCAATTCGACCGTGCAGGTGTCGGAGAGATGCGCCTGCATATGGGCAAGATCGGCGTCCTTGCAGGCAGCGTTGACGACGACGAAGAGATGATCGCCCATATTGGTGATCATCAGATCGTCGAGAATGCCGCCGGCCGCGTCGGTGAAGAAGCCGTAGCGCTGGCGACCCTTGGTCAGTCCGACGAGATCGACAGGCACCAAAGCTTCAAGTGCGCGGGCCGCATCTTCATACAGGCCGGTTTTCGCCTTCACGAGCACCTGGCCCATATGGGAGACGTCGAACAGGCCGCTGTGCTGGCGAGTGTAGACGTGTTCCTTGAGCACGCCGGCCGGATATTGCACCGGCATCTCGTAGCCGGCGAACGGCACCATGCGGGCGCCGAGTGCGACATGCAGATCGTAAAGGGGTGTTCTCTTCAGTCGGGCGGTATCGTCCAACGGAGCCTCCGGGTCATGGCGCGCACAAGGCTGCGCCGGCTTCAAACTTTGGCGCCTGACGCGCCGCACGATTCAAAGCCCCCTCTGTCCTTGCGCCTGAGATTGTTATCCCTTCGGCGTGTTCCGGCCCAATGAACCGGAACCTCTCTCCAGAGTTCCTTTCGGCACCTTGTGGTCCATTTGCCTGAGAGTTTCCGGGGCGGTTGCTCCTTCGGCACCGGATCGAACCGGTTTCTCCCAACAAGGTCGGCTGCCATTATCGGTGCGCGCGGACGCTTGGCAAGAGCCAAACGTCGTTATCGGCCAAATTTTTGTCGCGCCGACGTCCGGTCAGTCCTTTTTCTTCTTTGCCGGCAGGCCCTTGCGCTTGGTTTCGGCGAAGTCTTCGAGCTGCTTTTCGCTCATGGATTCGACCATCTCCTTGGACGCACCCTTCAGCTTGGATTTCGGCGTTTCGCCGCGCTTGGCCGACAGGGCGGCGCCGGCGGCTTTCTGCTGGGCTTTCGATGTGGCGGGCATGTTTTCATCCTCCTTTTGTCTTCCGGTTTTCTCAAAAATCGCCAGCTGCTGCGAAGTTCCACCCGAGCCCCGGCTATCGACGCTCGGCGCCGCTTCCGTTAGGGATGGCAGCAGGATGAAGCGCATGCGGGAAAGGCCGAAAGAGATGGAAAAGAGCGCGCCGGGCCGGATCGATGCAGAGGTGATCGGGCTTGCCGAAGATCTGCGCCGGGTGGTCGGCGACTTCGTGCGCAAGGTCCGAAGCGATGCCGACACGCCGACCTCCGCGCAGATCGATACCCTCGGCTATCTGGATCGCAACGGGCCCATGACCGTCGCCGATCTGGCGCGTCTGCGCAATGTCCGGCACCAGAGCATGCGGCTGGTCATCGCCCAGTTGGAGACCGAGGCCCTGGTCGAGCGGGCCGACAACCCGCAGGACCAGCGCAGCCGCCTCGTGGTCATCGCGCCGCGGGGCCGGGAAGCGCTGGCCACAGGGCGGCAGGCGCGCTCCCGGTGGATCTCCGCCGCCATCGCGGACCGGCTGTCGGCGGCGGAACAGGCCGAGCTGCGCCGCGCGATCAAATTACTGGAAGCACTGCTGGCCTGACGTCCGCATCAGTGTCAGCGGGCGGCAAGCGCCTGCAGCAGGCTCGGCAGGGTGTTGATGCCCCAGTGCTCGACATAGCGGCCGTCTGTCACCCGCACGATGTCGATCACCTCGATCCGCACCGGCCTGCCCGTAGCGGGGATGCCGAGCAGGGGGCCAGTGTGCGTGCCGCTGATCGTCTTTCGTGTCGTGACCTTGTCGCCCTCGAGCATCTGGTCGTGGATCTCGACCGTCAGGCCGCCAATGGCCGGGCGCAGAACCGCCTCGAAGGTGTTCCACATGCCCTCCGCGCCGGTCGGAGCGCCGGGCGGTGCTGCGTGGTTGATGAAATCGGTGGCCATCAGGGCCTCGAACGCCGCCCTGTCGCCCCCTTCGATGACCTCTTTGTTGAAACGTCTGACGATGGACTTGGGATCATTGCTGTTCATGTCGTGGTCTACTCCATTCCGTCTGCGGCCGGGCTGTGCCGACACTCGAAGATATTGTACAGGTAGACTGTATATATGCGCCAATAGACGCGGCGGCAAGCGGCTGCGTTTCGGGTTGCCTGCTGCGCAATGCCGCAAGGCGGGGCGGATTGCTTTTTCCCGGCAATCCGCTTAGTCCATGACCCGAGGGGTGATGGGGACGTCATGGCGAACGGACTGAACGATTGGAAAGCCTGGCTGCGCCTCGTCTGCGCCGTCGCCTTGCTGTCGCTCGGGTTCGCCCACAGGCCGCCGCAGCTGCTGGCCGCGATCATCGAGACGGCCTCTCTTCAGCTTCCCGACGGCTCCTATGCCGATCTCTGCCTCGGCGAGAAGGGCACCCATATTCCCGGTGTGCCGGCGGGCGCCTGCGAAGCCTGCATGCTGGGCGGCCAGACCTGTCTGCCGGCGCCTGCCGACGACGGGTTCCTCATCCGCCACTTCGTCGCGCTGGCCAATCCTCTGGTTTCCGAGGCCGTCGCCGACAATGCAACGGCCATCGGCCAGCCGCGTTCGCGCGGACCACCAAGCCTCTCCTGATCCAGTCCTCATCTGAAGATCATTGGCCTAGTCACGGCCGCCATACGGTCAGCGGCGCCCTCTTGAACAGGAGCGCGCCTGCCTGCCGATCAGGAGAATACCCAAATGACAACCGCAATCACAATCAGTACCGCAGCACTCGTTGCCTTGTCCGCCGGCTCCGCCTTTGCCCATGTCAGCTTTACCAATGCACCGGTCAAGGTTGGCGCCTATGTCGCCGCCACCCTGCAGGTGCCGCATGGCTGCGACGGCAAGGTGACGACGGAACTCGACGTCAAACTGCCCGAAGGCTTCATCGCCGCCAAGCCGATGGTCAAGCCTGGATGGGAGATCGAGATCGTCACGGGCGACTACCAGAAATCCTATGACAGCCACGGCAAGGCCGTCACATCCGGACCGGTCGAGATACGCTTCAAGAACGGTTCGCTGCCGGACGACTTCTACGACACCTTCACGATTTACGGTCAGGTGGCGGCCGGTACCGGCGGGCTCGCGTTTCCGACGGTGCAGATCTGCGGCGCAGATGCCAGGGTCGCCTGGGATCAGGTCGCGCCCGAAGGCACCGATCCCCATGCGCTGAAGAGCCCGGCACCCGTGCTAAAACTGGCTGCCGACGATACCATGGATCACGATCATGCCGGCCATGACATGGGCGAGATGCAACACGACATGGGCGCCATGCAAATGGAGGCCATGCCGATGGATCACGGCGCAGAGGCCGAAAAGGCCGAGGCGGGCTCGACGGACGGCACCGCGACGATCGGCGACCTGACGATCACCGGCGCCTATGTTCGCGCCATGCTGCCCGGCCAGCCGGTCGGTGGCGGGTTCCTGACGATCGCCAATGCCGGGGCCACCGATGACCGGCTCGTCAGCGTCGCGTCGCCGGATGCGGGCATGGTCGAGACGCACGACATGGCGATGAACAATGGCGTGATGACGATGCGCAAGCTGAAGGACGGCATTGCGGTTGCGGCCGGCGAGACGGTCTCGCTGTCGCCGGGCGGCATGCATCTGATGTTCATGCAGGTGAAGACGCCGTTCAGGGAAGGCGGCAGCGTTGCCGTGACCCTGACCTTCGAGAAGGCAGGCGCGGTGACGCTCGATCTGCCGATCGTTTCCGCGCGTGGCAAGAACTAACGGGCTGACGGCAGCCGGCATCCGAATTGATCGGCAGCATCTCTCCCGGGTGCTGCCGATGAGCTGCTACTTGCCGTTTTCCTTGTAGGCCTTCAGCGCCTGCTTCAGCGTGGTCTCGTAATTGCGCGGTTGTCCGGTGTCGAGCATGCCCAGGCTGAGCGCCGATGCCTGGACGGCGGTGATTTCCAGTGTCTCACCGGTGCCGCCGTCGCCGTCCTTGGGGGCGGTGCTGCGCATATTCTCTTCGACATAGGTCTTGCGGTCGGTGCGTTGGGGCTTGCGCACCGCATCCGAGGCATAGGCGGCCGTGTGGGCCGACACTGTAATTACCTGTGTCATCGCGTTCACCGTTGGTTATCCCCTCTTATTCTAGGGACGAGACGTCGATGGACCGTAAAATCAGTCCCTCGCATTTTAATGAATTCGCGCTAATATACCCTGTTTATTGAGGTTTTCCGCTTTGCGGCCCTGCCCGTAGCTGTGTCAGCTTCAGCCATGCGCGGATGGCCGGTGCTGGATTCTGCGGAGCGAATGTGTAGTTTGCCCCTGCGAAAACCTCGGAATATCTGGAGCCTCTACGTCATGCATCTTCTTCTGGTCGCCATCGGCGGCGCGGCCGGCTCGGTCCTTCGCTACCTGGTCGGGATACTGACCCTGCGCACGTTCGGCCCGAATTTTCCCTGGGGCACGATCACGGTCAACATAATCGGCTCCTTCGTCATCGGCCTTTTTGCCGAGATGGTCGCACGCCGTTTCAACGCTTCGCCTGAGCTTCGGGTGCTGCTGGTCACCGGCTTTCTCGGCGGCTTCACCACGTTTTCCGCTTTCTCCTTGGATTTCGTCGCCCTGTTTGAGCGGGGGCAGGTGGTGGCCGCCGGGGGCTACCTGATCGCCAGCGTCCTGTTGTCGCTGCTGGCGGTTTTTGCCGGCCTCACCCTGGGCCGGATGATGTTCTGAGGCCGAATTCGGCCTTTGCGGTTGTGGGAATGCCCTGAAATGCAGTAAAGCCGGCGCCAAGCAGCGAATTGGCGACGGGATCGCCTGACGGAAAGTAGCGCCATGGCGGGTATCGAGCACATCACGGTTGAACAGGACGAGAGCGGCATGCGCCTCGACCGCTGGTTCAAGATTCACTATCCCGGTCTCGGATTCGGCGCTTTGCAGAAGCTGTTGCGTTCCGGCCAGGTGCGCGTCGATGGCGGTCGGGTGAAGACCGATGCGCGGGTGCAGCCGGGACAGACGATCCGCATCCCGCCGATGGATGTCGATGCCAAGGCGCCGAAATCCGGCCCGATCGCCTTGAAAGACCTGAAGCATGGGGAAGACGGCGAGTTGCTGTCGCGCATGCTGCTGCATGAGGACGACAAGGTCTTCGTTCTGAACAAGCCGGCTGGCCTGGCCGTGCAGGGCGGCTCCGGTTTGACGCGGCATATCGACAAGATGCTGGAGGCCTGGACCAGCAAGAAGGGCGAGAAGCCGCGCCTGGTGCACCGCCTCGACCGCGATACGTCCGGCGTGCTGGTCGTGGCGCGGACCCGCGGTGCGGCGCAGAAACTGACGGCGGCGTTCCGTGAGCGCGACACGAAGAAGACCTATTGGGCGCTGGTCAGGGGCGTTCCGCGCAAGCGCGAGGACAAGCTGTCGAACTGGCTTGTGAAGGAAGAGACCGAGGACGGCGATCGCATGCGCATCGCCCGGCACGGGGAGGAGGGCGCCGATCATGCGATCTCCTACTACCGCGTGTTGGAAACCGCGGCCCAGACGATGGCCTGGCTCGAAATGCAGCCCTATACCGGCCGGACGCACCAGTTGCGCATCCATGCGCTGCATCTCGGCCATCCGATCATCGGCGACCCGAAATACTATATCGAGGATCACAACTGGGAATTTCCAGGCGGCATCCAGAAGCGGCTGCATCTGCATGCCCGACACATCGACATTCCCCATCCGAACGGAGGACGGCTGAAGGTCACGGCGCCGCTGCCGCCGCATATGGTACAGAGCTGGAACCTGCTCGGCTTCGATCTGGAAGGCCGGGAGAACGACGACTGATGCTGCTGGTTCTCTTCGATTGCGACGGCACGCTGGTCGACAGCGCCGGCCTGATCCATGAGGTCATGGTCCGCACCTTCGTGCATTTCGGCCACGCACCGCCGAGTTTTGCCGAGACCAAGTCGATCATCGGGTTGACGCTCGACATCGCGATTGCCAGATTGCAGGGCAAGCGCCATGCCGACGATGAGGCGGTGGCGATGATGGCCCATTACAAGCAGATCTTTGCCGGCGTGCGCGCCGGCGGCTTGGCCACCGAGCGGCCCTATGACGGGATACCGGAGGTGATCGCGGCACTGGCTGCGCGCGAGGACGTGCTGATCGGTGCGGTGACGGGCAAGGCGCGCCGCGGGCTGAACCTGGTGCTTGAAAGCAATGGCTGGAGCGACCATTTCCAGGTCGGGCGGACGGCCGATGATTGCCCATCCAAGCCGCATCCCGCCATGGTAACGGAGTGCTGCGCGCAAATGGGAACGGATGCCCGCGATACGGTGGTGATCGGCGATGCGATCTACGACATGCAGATGGCAAAATCCGCCGGCGCCCATGCGATCGGCGTATCCTGGGGCTATGCCTCGGTGGCCGAGCTCGAAGCTGCGGGTGCCGACGTGATTGCTCAGACGCCTGCCGACCTTCTGGGACTGATCTTGCGGGAGCGAGCCGATGCGTGACGAACTTTCCGGTATTTTCACGCCGGAACAGAGCCATGAGGATCCGGTGCGGCGTGCGCAGATCCAGATGCATCGCCCGCTGCCCAAGCGTTTCTATACCGATGTGACGGTCGAGCCCGAGGATCAGGGTTTTGCGGTGAAGCTCGACGGCAAGCCGGTAAAGACGCCGGGCCGCAATCCCCTGCAGCTCAGGACCCCGGCGCTGGCCGGGTTGGTGGCGGACGAATGGCGTGCGCAGGTCGACGTGATCAATCCCGCGACCATGCCGATCACCAAGCTTTCCAATACGGCGATCGATGCGGTCTCGCAGCAGCTCGATGCGGTGGCCGAGGAGATTTTGAATTTCGCCGGCACGGACGCATTGTTCTACCGCGCGGACACGCCGCAGGAGCTCGTCGCCCGCCAGAACGCGGCCTGGAACCCGATTATCGAATGGGCTGCGGCAGACCTCGGGGCCCGGTTCATTCTGGCCGAAGGTGTCGTCCACCGGCAGCAGCCGGCCGAATCGCTGGCCGCATTCGCCGCGGCCCTTTCCCGGCATCACGAACCCTTTTCGCTTTCCAGCCTGCATGTCATGACGACGCTGACCGGTTCGGCGCTTTTGGCGCTGGCCGTTGCCGAGGGACGCCTGACGACCGAAGAGGCCTGGGCGCTTGCCCATGTCGACGAGGACTGGACGGAGGAGCATTGGGGCTTCGATGCCGAGGCGCAGGCCCGACGGCAGAAGCGGTTTGAGGAGATGCAGGCCGCAGCGCAGCTCTTCCACGCCCATAGAGGGCGCGATTAATGCTTCACTAACCATGACAGGTCACTCTCCGGCATACGGCTCGAGCCGCGGGAGAAACCGTTCATGTGCCGTCTGCTGCGTCAGACCTTTATAATGGCCTTGCTTGGCGTCTGCCTTTCGGCCTGCGTTGGCGCCGGCTTCGGCACGAGCGTCCAGCCGCCGATCTATGATGTGCGCGAGGTCGCGGTGATCGGCCAGGACACCATGCCTGGGGCACTGCTGGCCGGAACGGACCGGCGGGTGCGGGCGTCGATCGAATCGACCCGGCGGCTCACGCCGATGGAGCGCGTCGTGCTGACCGTCAAATACCAGCGCTATCGAGCCGGCGGCAAGACACCGGGAGATCCGCGGGCCATGGCGGAATTCATCGTGACGGCCGCCGACATAGAAAGCGGCTTGCCGGTGGCCGCCGGCACCTTTGTCGTCCATGCCCGGACCGGCCACCCCGCCTGGGCCGCAGAAAGCCTTGCCGAAGAAGCCGCGTCGCGCATCCGCTTTGCCTTCAGCCTGCGCCCGCCGGATATCGGCGAGATAGCGCGGACCGAACCGTCACCGATGGAGACCCGCACGGTCCAGACCGCCTATGCGCCGGTCGGCAGCGGCATGCCGGATGAGACGGTGTTCGAGGTCAACCCCGTGACCGGCCAGCGCAGGCCGCTGGCCGCGTCCCGCTGATCCGGTCACGGCCCGCAATCTGCTTTGCATCCGACATGCCCGTCCGCCATGCCGACGCCGGCAGCGCACGCTTGGCATTCGTTGACTTCCCCCGGCGAAGCACCTAAGTGAAGAGCGTTAAGGATGGTTTCCGGAGACCGCGTTTGCGGCCTTGGGAAAGCAAAAGGGAATGCGGAGGAACGTGCCCGTTGCGGGTGTTTCAATCGCAGCCGACCCCGCGACTGTAGAGTGGCGAGGTTTTGCCGTCCGGTTTCGCGTTCGGGTTCATTGTCCGTGGCATGGTGCCGCGGGATGGCACGGACGGGATGCCGGAAAAGCCACTGGTATGGCAGATGTGATGAACCGGGGCTGGACGCCTCTATATCTACGAATCGTCCACCTTTTCACAGTCTGCGCTGCATGCCGGGAAGGCGAGGTTAAACCGTGGGCTCCTGTCGGAGCCCGCAGCCGCGAGCCAGGAGACCTGCCATCCACCGGGGCGATATTGCCCGAACCTGGGGATTGATCCCCGTTGCCAGCACGGAGGTTGTCATGGCGGCAGAGTTGACAGGCGCAGATCTGCGTCTTGCCGATGCCTGGCTGTCCGTGCCGGGGCTAGAAAGCGCCGTTTTGGCGCCGGACCATATTTTTCAACCATTTCGGGAGGCAAGCCATGCGTGAGCGCTCCGTTTATCTGATGTTGGCCTGCGGGCTGCTGGTCGTGGCAGCGCTTGCTTTCTTCATTCGTCCGCTGCTCGTCGAGGAGGGGAAATCCAACAATGAGCGGGAGGCCCGTGCCGTCGATGTTCCGGATTCGACGCCGACGGCGACCGTTCCAGCCGAATTTACCACCCGGCCCAGGCAAGGCGATGCGCCGCAGCCGAAGGGCAACTGGCCGGCGTTCCAGAAGCAGGACGGTGGCCTCTATGCAAGCCCCGAAAAGCCAGAGGGCGAGGCTGCCACTCCATGAGCAGCGTGCTGGTGATGGGCGGCGCGCGCTCCGGCAAGTCGCGGTTTGCCGAAGACCTCTGTGCCCGGACCGGGCTTGAGAAACACTATGTGGCGACGGGCCGTGCCTTCGACGACGAGATGCGGTCGCGTATCGACCGGCACAAGGCCGATCGGGCGGATGCCGGCTGGACGACGCATGAGGAGCCGGAGGCGCTGGCCGCGCTGCTGCAACGGATCGATGCGCCGGGACGGACGGTTCTGGTGGATTGCCTGACGGTCTGGGTGACCAACCGGATGATGGCGCAGGCCGATGTCGAGGCGGAGGGCAGGCGGCTTGCCGCGCTGGTGCCGGAACTCAAGGCAGAGATCGTTTTCGTGACCAATGAGGTCGGTCTGGGCATCGTGCCGGAAAATGCGATGGCTCGCGCCTTTCGCGACCATGCCGGACGGCTGCACCAGGCCATCGCCGCGGTGGCGGCCGAAGTCTATTTCGTGGCGGCCGGATTGCCGCTCAAAATGAAGGGTTGACGTGAGATGTTGCAACAGAAGATCCCCGCCACGGTGATCACCGGTTTTCTCGGGGCCGGCAAGACGACGATCATCCGCAACATGCTGATGAATGCCGGCGGCAAGAAGATCGCGCTGATTATCAATGAATTCGGCGATCTCGGCGTCGATGGCGACGTGCTGAAGGGCTGCGGCGCGGAAAACTGCACCGAGGACGACATCATCGAACTTACCAATGGCTGCATCTGCTGCACGGTGGCGGACGATTTCGTGCCGACCATGCAGAAGCTGCTGGAGCGGGATGTGAAGCCCGATCACATCGTCATCGAGACCTCCGGGCTCGCCCTGCCGCAGCCGCTGGTCGCCGCCTTCAACTGGCCGGATATCCGCACCCGGGTGACCGTCGACGGCGTCGTGACGGTGGTCGACAGTGCTGCGGTCGCTGCCGGCCGTTTTGCCGACGATCATGACCGGGTGGATGCGGCACGGGTGGCCGACGAGAGCCTCGACCATGACAGCCCGATCGAGGAACTGTTCGAGGACCAGCTGACCTGCGCCGATCTGATCGTGCTCAACAAGACAGACCTGCTGGATGCCGCGGGCCTTGCCAAAGTCCGGGCCGAGGTCAGCGGCCGCACCGCCCGCAAGCCCACCCTGATCGAGGCGAAGAACGGCGAGGTGCCGGGCTTCGTCCTGCTGGGTCTGGGCGCCGGCACGGAAGCCGACATCGAAAACCGCAAGTCGCATCACGAGCGCGAGCATGATGCCCTGCATGCCTCCGGCGAGGCGCATGACCATCACCATGATCACGACGAGTTCGACAGCTTCGTCGTTGAGACCGGCAGTGTCACCGACCCGGATGGTTTCGTCGACCGCCTGAAGTCGATCATCGCCGAGCACGACGTCTTGCGTCTCAAGGGCTTCGTCGACGTGCCGGGCAAGCCGATGCGTCTGGTCGTGCAGGCTGTCGGCAGCCGGATCGATACCCATTTCGACCGCCCCTGGGCCAAGGATCCGCGCGCGACCCGGCTCGTCGTCATCGGTCTTCACGATCTCGACCAGGCGACGATCGCCGAGGCGATCCGCAACGCTGTCTGATCAGGGCCAAAGGGCGGTTTCGCCATGCACCTTCTTCTAGCCCAGAAAGGGTCGATCGCCGACGGCGAGGAGGCGGTCGATCTCGGCCAGACTCCGGCCGACGTGCTGATCCTGTCTGCCGCCGATACAGAACTGGCATCGATCGCTGTAGCGGTCGCCCGCAGGCACGAGCAGCAGGCGGCGACAGGACAGATGACGGTGCGGCTTGCCAGCCTGATGAGCCTGAAACACCCGATGTCGGTCGACACCTATGTCGAACGCACCGCCCGGCACGCCCGGCTGATCATCGTCAGGGCGCTCGGCGGCGCCAGCTATTTCCAGTATCTGCTGGAAGCGCTGCATGCGGCGGCGGGGCGCAGCGGTGCAAAAATTGCCGTGCTGCCGGGGGACGACAAGCCGGATGAAGGGTTGATGCCCTATTCCAACCTCGATGCGGCGACGCTCGGCGAGATCTGGTCCTACCTTACCGAGGGCGGCGCGGAGAATGCCGACGCGCTTCTGGATTACAGCGCCTATCTGCTGCAGCTTCGCAACGAGAAGCCGCCGGCCGCCCTTCCACTGATGAAGGCCGGCATCTGGTGGCCCGGGCGCGGGGTGATCGGGGTCGAGACCTGGCAGGAGATTGCAGGACGCAAGCGCCCGGCGCCGCACAAGACATCCTCCGTCATCGGCCCGGCCGACATCGCCGCATCAGCCGGAAGCCACGGCCCGGATGCGACCACAGGGGCTTCCCGGCACTCTGACGGCCAAGAGCAGCAGCCGGGAGGTGCGGGCGAGCCTGCGGCCCCCGTCATCGCCATTTCCTTCTACCGCGCCCTGGTGCAGAGCGGCGAGACCCGGCCGGTGGAAGCGCTGATCGAGGCCTTGGCGGCTAAGGGAATGACCGCGCTGCCGGTCTTCGTCTCCAGCCTGAAGGACCCTGTTTCCGTCGACACCCTCCGGCACGTCTTTGCCGCGGCGGCGCCGTGCGTCGTCGTCAATACGACCGGCTTTGCCGTTTCGGCGCCGGGCAGCGACAGGCCGTCGACCGTGCTCGACGAGACCGGCGCGGTCGTGCTGCAGAGCGTGTTTTCAAGCTCCGCAAGAGAAAGCTGGGCCGCGTCCAGCCAGGGCCTGTCGGCCCGCGATCTCGCCATGCATGTCGCCCTTCCCGAGATCGACGGCCGGGTGATGACGCGCGCCGTCTCGTTCAAGACCGCGGCGCGCTTCGACGAGGCCGTCGAGGCCAATATCGTCACCCATGAGCCCGATCGTGGGCGGATGCGGTTCGTCGCGGAACTTGCCGCGCGGTGGGCAAGGCTGCGGCAGGCGGCGCCCTCCGAAAGGCGCGTGGCGCTCGTCATGGCCAATTATCCGAACCGCGATGGCCGTCTCGGCAATGGCGTCGGGCTCGATACGCCGGCCGGCACGATCGAGGTTCTGCGCGCGATGTCCTTAGCCGGCTACCAAATGGCCGAGATTCCGGCGGACGGCGACGCGCTGATGGCGCATCTGATGGCAGGGCCGACCAATGCGGTCGCCGACGCCCGAGAGATCCGCGAGACGATATCGCTGGCCGACTATCTCGGTTTCTTCAACGCCCTTCCGGATGCGATCCGGCAGGCTGTGTCCGACCGATGGGGTCCGCCCGAAAACGATCCGTTCTTTCGCGAGGATGTCTTTGCCCTGCCGCTGTCGCGCTTCGGCAATCTGCTGATCGGAATCCAGCCGGCCCGCGGCTACAATATCGATCCGAAGGACAGCTACCATTCGCCGGATCTGGTGCCGCCGCACGGCTATTTCGCCTTCTATGCGCATCTGCGGCAAGGCTTCGATGCTGATGCCGTTATCCATATGGGCAAGCACGGCAATCTCGAATGGCTGCCGGGCAAGGCACTGGCGCTTAGCGAGGCCTGCTATCCGGAATCCGTCTTCGGCGCGCTGCCGCATCTCTATCCCTTCATCGTCAACGATCCGGGCGAGGGCACGCAGGCCAAGCGCAGAACCTCGGCCGTCATCATCGACCACCTGACGCCGCCGCTGACGCGGGCCGAGAGTTATGGGCCGCTGAAGGATCTCGAGGCGCTGGTCGACGAATATTACGAGGCGGCCGGTGGCGACCCGCGGCGGCTGAAGCTGTTGAAGAAACAGATCCTCGACCTGATCGCCGATATCGGTCTCGACCAGGATGCCGGGATCGCCAGCGGGGAGGCGGAGGACACAGCACTCGAAAAGCTGGATGCCTATCTCTGCGATCTCAAGGAAATGCAGATCCGCGACGGCCTGCACATTTTCGGCAGGGCCCCCGAAGGCCGGCTGTTGACCGATCTGACGGTCGCGCTTGCCCGGGTGCCGCGCGGCCAGGGCGAGGGCGGCGACCAGAGCCTGCAGCGGGCGATCGCGACGGACCTGCTCGTGAACCATCCCTCTTGTGCCACAGAGGGCTTCGGTCGAGAGCGGAGGGCACCCCCCTCTGTCCTGCCGGACATCTCCCCCTCAAGGGGGGAGATTACGGAGGCGAGGTCGCAGCATCAGTCGGATATGGCATCCGAGGCGAAAGGTTCGGCAACTATAGACCACCCCTCGCATGGAATTGCCGACAGCACTGTGACGGCTTTCCCCAACCCGGCTTCCGAGACGGCAGTGGGGCCTCCCCACGAGCCGATCTCCCCCCTTGAAGGGGAGATGTCCGGCAGGACACAGGGGGGTGGCATCCCCACCGCGCCCAAGTTCGACCCTCTCGACTGCGTCATGTCGCAACCCTGGACCGGAGACCGGCCGGCGGTGCTCGCCGGTGTCAGTGACGATCCCTGGCGTACACACGGCGACACCGTCGAGCGGATCGAATTGCTGGCTGCGGCCCTCGTTGCCGAAGAGGCCGTCTGCGCGCCGGACTGGACGAACACGGCCGCCGTCCTCGCGGAAATCGATAGCCGGCTAAGGCCCTCGATCATTCGCTCGGGTCCGGCCGAGATCGAGGGCCTGCTGAAGGGGCTGGATGGCCGTTTTGTCGCCCCCGGACCGTCCGGTGCACCCAGCCGCGGACGGCCCGATGTGCTGCCGACGGGGCGCAATTTCTATTCGATCGACAGCCGCGCCGTGCCGACACCGGCAGCCTACGAACTCGGCCGGAAATCGGCCGAATTGCTGATCGCCCGTTATGTGCAGGACCACGGCGACTGGCCGACATCGTTCGGATTGACGGCCTGGGGTACGTCCAACATGCGCACCGGCGGGGACGATATCGCCCAGGCGCTGGGGCTGATCGGCGTCAGGCCGCTCTGGGACATGGCTTCGCGCCGGGTGACCGGATTCGAAATCCTGTCCCAGGCCGTGCTCGGCCGGCCGCGGGTCGACGTGACACTGCGGATTTCCGGTTTCTTCCGCGACGCCTTTCCCGATCAGATCGCACTCTTCGACCGCGCGGTGCGGGCGGTTGCAGGCCTTGACGAGGATGCGGCCGACAATCCGCTTGCCGCGCGCGTCAAGGCGGAGGCAACCCGGCTGGCCGCAGAAGGGCTGGACGAGACGGCAGCGTTGCGCCGTGCCGGCTACCGCGTCTTCGGATCCAAACCCGGGGCTTACGGCGCCGGCCTGCAGGCGCTGATCGACGAGAAGGGCTGGGAAAGCCGCGAGGATCTGGCCGAAGCCTATATGGTCTGGGGCGGCTATGCCTATGGCGCCGATGTCGAGGGCAAAGCCGAGCGCGGGCTGTTTGAGCAGCGGCTGCGCTCGGTGCAGGCGGTCGTGCACAACCAGGACAACCGCGAGCACGATCTGCTCGACAGCGACGACTACTACCAGTTCGAGGGCGGCATGACGGCTGCTGTCGAGCAGGTCTCCGGCGCGCGCCCGACCGTCTATCACAATGACCATTCGCGCCCGGAAAAACCCGTCATCCGCAGTCTCGAAGAGGAGATCGGCCGCGTCGTACGGGCCCGTGTCGTCAATCCGAAATGGATCGAGGGCGTCATGCGCCATGGGTACAAGGGCGCCTTCGAGATCACCGCCACGGTCGACTACATGTTTGCCTTCGCCGCCACCACAGGTGCCGTGCGCGACCATCATTTCGAGGCCGCCTACCAGGCCTTCCTGGTCGATGAGCGGGTGCGCGACTTCATGGCGGACAAGAACGCGCCGGCACTGCGGGAACTGGCAGACCGGCTGATCGAGGCCATCGACCGCGGGCTCTGGACGCCGCGCAGCAATTCGGCGAGATTTGCCCTGACGGAGCTTGTCGAGGGGAGACGCGTGGATGGCTGATTTGACGGGACACTGCCTGTGCGGGCAGGTACGTTACAGGGCGGCGGGGCCGGTCATACAGGCCAATCATTGCCATTGCGAGAGTTGCCGGCGGGCGACGTCGTCACCGGTGACCAGCTTTTTTACCGTGCGCGCCGACGATGCCGAGCTTGCGGGCGCAAGCCTTGCCTTTTACCAGTCGTCGCCGAGACACCGGCGCGGTTTCTGCAGCCATTGCGGCTCGCCGATGTCCTATGAGTCGGAAAACCGGCCGGGCGAGCTCGATCTCTATCTGGTGACGCTCGACGATCCCTCCGGTGTCAGGGTAACGGCCCACGATCACTGGGAGGAGCGCGTCTCCTGGCTCGATATCGTCGATGACCTTGAAAAGCGCGAGGGCTGAATGGACGTCGGAACGATCGCCATCCGGATCCTGCCGGAGCAGGATGAGGTTTTTCTTGCGGAAACGCTGGCAATCCTCACCGAAAGTGCCGTGGCACTCGGCAGATCCTTCGACGGCGACGATCTCCGGATCAGGGCTGCGGATGGAGAGGGACGGCTGATCGGCGGCCTCTTCGCAAATACGGTCCAGGGCTGGATGTTCGTCAAATATCTGGCGGTCGACAAGGACGCCCGCAATCTGGGAATCGGCGCGAAACTGCTTGCGGCAGCCGAGACGGAAGCCCGCCGCTTGGGGCTGGCAGGCGTCTATCTCGACACTTTTTCATTTCAGGCGCCACGTTTCTATGCACGCCAAGGCTATCGCGAGATCGGCCGCCTGCCATCTGTCGCCGGTGCGCCCGAACGCATCTGGTTCGCCAAGCCATTCGAAACCGAGGAATAGACCATGACCGAAGAGACAGCCGCGGCTGACGCCGATCTTGCCCGCCACGCGGAAAAGATGGCCAAGAAGAAGGCTGCGCGCGACAAGATCATGGCGACCAAGACCGATGAGAAAGGCTTGATCATCGTGCATACCGGCAAGGGCAAGGGCAAGTCGTCGGCCGCCTTCGGGATGATCTTCCGGCATATCGCCCATGGCCGGAAATGCGCCGTCGTGCAGTTCATCAAGGGCGCCATGTCGACCGGTGAGCGCGACATGATCCTCGCCCGGTTTTCCGATCTCTGCGAATTCCACACCATGGGCGAGGGCTTTACCTGGGAAACCCAGGACAAGGCACGCGACATCGAGATGGCGCAGGCCGCCTGGGCGAAGGCCAAGGACCTGATCCGCGATCCGGCCAATGCCATGGTTCTGCTCGACGAGATCAATATCGCGATCCGCTACGACTATATCGATCTGGCCGAGGTCATCGAATTCCTGGCGACCGAAAAGCCGCACATGACCCATGTCGTGCTGACCGGGCGCAATGCCAAGGAAGGCCTGATCGAGATTGCCGACCTGGTGACCGAGATGGAACTGATCAAGCATCCCTTCCGCTCCGGCATCAAGGCGCAGATCGGGGTGGAATTCTGATGACGCAGAGCTGGCAGTTCTGGGCGCTGGTCTCGGCGGCCTTTGCGGCGCTGACCGCGATCTTCGGCAAGGTCGGCGTGGCCGGTGTCAATTCCGATCTGGCGACGCTGATCCGCACCGTGGTCATCTTCTGCGTGCTGGTCGGAATCGTGACGATGAGCGGCGAATGGCAGGCACCGTCGACGATCGGGGCGCGGACCTGGGTCTTCCTGGCGCTTTCGGGACTGGCGACCGGCGGTTCGTGGATTGCCTATTACCGGGCGCTGAAGATCGGCAACGCCTCGCAGGTGGCACCGATCGACAAGCTTTCGATCGTCTTCGTCGCAATCTTCGCGACCCTCTTTCTCGGCGAAGATCTGAGCCCGGTCGCCTGGGGCGGCATTGCCATGATCGCTGCCGGAACCGTGCTGGTGGCGCTGTTCTGAGCGTGGGGCTTCGCGTCGGCTAGAAACCCATCCACATCCGCACCGGATTGGCCGGATCGGCCAGCAGCTTTGCGGCCATGGCAAGGCAGGTGACGATCAGCAGCGGCTTGATGATCCTGGCGCCGTTCTTCATCGCCAGCCGCGACCCGACCTGCGCGCCCAGCACGGAGCCCACGGCCATCACGCAGCCGAGCTTCCACAGAATGGCGCCGGAAAAGATGAAGACGATGAAGGCGCCGACATTCGATCCGAAATTCAACAGCTTGGTGTGCGCCGTCGCCTTCAGCATGCCATAGCCGGACAGCGTGACGAAGCCTAGCATGTAGAAGGAGCCGGTGCCAGGACCGAAGAGGCCGTCATAGAAGCCGACGACCGGCACGACGGTGGCGGCAAAGACGATCGGGGTCAGGCGGCGGTGGCCGTCGACATCGCTCAGATTGGGTTTCAGGGCGAAATAGATGGCAACGGCGACCAGCAGAAAGGGCATGACGATCTGCAGCACGGTGCCCGGCACATAGGCCGCCGTGATCGCACCGATCGCACCGCCGGCCGCTGCCACCAGCGCCATCGGCAGCTGCGCCTTGATGTCCATGTGGCCCTTGCGCGCATAGGCGATCGTCGAGGATGCGGCGGCAAACTGTCCCTGCAGCTTGTTGGTGCCGAGCGCATGCAAGGGCGGAATGCCGGCAATCAGCAGCGCCGGAATGGTGATCAGCCCGCCACCGCCGGCAATCGAATCGACGAAACCTGCGAAAAAGGCGGCAAAGAACAGGAGGATGAAGACGTGGAGGGCGATATCGGTCAAGGGATGGCTCATGGCAGGGCGTGCGGATTTGCGAGCGTCCTCATGCACCAGGCCTGGAATTTGTGCAATCCATGGGCCCGCGATTGCCGGATCTGTAGCCCCGTTGCGCATCGCTGACACGATCCGCCGCAAACGGATTTGACCCTCGGGCCGGGCTTCGCTAAACCTCGACACAATGTGCGACGGCGCCTGTTCGACAGGCTGGAAATAGTCCGGTGCGGCCGACCCAATCAGGGGGCCAATTCCGGAGCTGTCCCAAAGGCCATGGGGATGCGGTCGGTTCGATCGTGTTTCCGGCGCTTCGTACATCGGACATAACGAAGCAGGAGGCCAGGCAATATGGCGGAAAAACTCGGAATCATGGTCTGCGGCCACGGCAGCCGCAACCAGAATGCGGCCCGCGAATTCGCCGTGATCGCTGAGGGTCTGAAGGCGCGCAATCCCGACCTGCCGGTCGAATACGGCTATCTCGAATTCTGCAATCCGGTGATCTCGGCAGGTCTCGACAGCCTGCGCGAACAGGGCGTCACCCGGGTGCTGGCGGTGCCCGGCATGCTGTTTGCCGCGGGACATGCCAAGAACGACATTCCCTCGGTGCTCAACACCTATCAGGCGCAGAACCCGGGCATGGTGATCAATTACGGGCGCGAGCTCGGTATCGACCTGAAGATGATCCGGGCTGCCGGAGACCGTATCCAGGCCGCCGTCGATGCAGCCAATGCCGAGCATGGCACCGTCGACAAGCACGACACGCTGCTGATGGTGGTCGGTCGCGGGTCCTCCGATCCCGACGCCAATTCCAACGCCACCAAGGTCATGCGCATGCTCTGGGAAGGCATGGGCTTCGGCTGGGGCGAGACCTGCTATTCCGGCGTCACCTTTCCGCTGGTCGAGCCGGGGCTCACCCATGCCGCCAAGCTTGGCTACAAGCGGATCATCGTCTTTCCCTATTTCCTGTTCACCGGCGTGCTGGTGAAGCGGATCCATGCCTATACCGACGAGGTGGCGGCCCGATATCCCGACATCCAGTTCGTCAAGGCCGGCTACCTAAACGATCACCCGCTGGTGCTCGACGCCTTCCAGGACCGCGTCATGGAAATTCTGCACGGTGCGGCGGTGATGAACTGCCAGATGTGCAAATATCGCGAGCAGGTGCTGGGCTTCGAGGCCGATATCGGCCAGCCGCAGGAGAGCCATCATCACCATGTCGAAGGCATTGGCGGCGGACTGGAAGACTGTCCCTGCGGAGGCGATTGCGATGCCTCCTGTCGCGACGAGGAGTTCTGCAGGAAGCACGGTCTGCCGTGGACGCCGGTCCATTCCCATGCCGAGCCGAACGACCTGGCGCCGGCCTTCGACTATTCGGCCTCCTTCACGCTCGGCGGCAAATACGCCCATCTGACGGACGCAACCCCGGATGCCGAACTGCAGGCGGTGATGGATGCGCCATCCTCCGGCAAGACCGCCGGCCACGAACACGGCCCGGATTGCGGCTGCGGCCGCGATCATCACCATGACCACGGACATCGCCACCATGATGGGCACGACCATGCGCATGGTGCCGCGCATGATCATTCGCACAGCCACGGCCACAGCGATGCCCACTCCCACGGGCATGATCATTCCCACGACCACCATCATGCGCCATATCCCCATGCCGATCACCCGCTGGGACCGAAGTCGATGCAGAAGAAGCGCTGATGCGGCTGTTCGATCGCATCTTGATCGTCGACTGGTCCGGGGCCGGGCAACCGGTGACCGGAAAGAACTCGCTCTGGGCTTGCCTGGTGCGCTGCGATCACGGCCGGGTGGAGATCGATTGGACCGAGAATTTTCGCACGCGTGACGCTTTCATGCAGCGGTTGGAGGCGGTGCTGCGCCAATGCGTGGCAACCGGTGAGCGGCTGCTTGTCGGATTCGACTTTGCCTTCGGTTATCCGGCAGGCGCCGCCTTGCGCATTGCCGGGGAGGCAAACTGGCGCGCGCTCTGGCGCAAGGTTGCAAACGAGGTGACCGATGGGCCGGACAATTCCAATAACCGTTTCGAGCTGGCCTCGCGCTGGAATGCCCGATACTTCTCCGGCGAGCCGCGTTTCTGGGGCCGGCCGCATCAGCATGCCTATGCCGATCTCTCGGACACCAGACCGGAAGCGCCGAAGACGCCGCCATTTGCTTTTCGCCGGTCCGAACATTTCGCCAAGGGCGCGAAACCGGTCTGGCAGCTAAATGGGGCCGGTGTGGTCGGCAGCCAGACGCTGCTCGGCATCGCCCGTCTCTCGCGCTTTCTCGACGAGAGTGACTTTGGCGACTGCGTAGCCGTCTGGCCGTTCGAGACCGGCTTCGTGGGCAAATTTGAAAAGCCTGTCGTCTTTGCCGAGATCTATCCGTCGCTCTTCGATCTGCCGGCTGGCGACGTCGTCAAGGATGCGGCTCAGGTCAAGACGGTGGCCGAAGCCTTCGGGCGCTTTGACATCGACGGCGTGCTGGGGCGGCTGTTCGAGGCACCGGAGGGGCTCGACGCGGACGATAGGCGTCTCGCTGTAGCCGAAGAGGGCTGGGTGCTCGGTATCGGTCACCGGGCGTTGACCACGCGCCGCCAGCCGCCGGAGGTCGAGGAGCCCGTGTCGAACGCGATGCCGCTCGACTATCTGCGCGACCCCGCGGCGATCTACCGTAAGTCTTTCGAGACCATTCAGTGCGAGGTGACGCTCGATCGCTTTCCATCTGCCATGCAGCCGCTGGTCGTGCGGCTCATCCACGCCTGTGGCATGACCGACCTTGCCGACGACATCGCCTTTTCCGCCGGGGCCTTCGAGGTGGGCGCTGCAGCGCTTGCGGCCGGCGCCGCGGTGCTCTGCGACGCCGAGATGGTGCGCCACGGCATCATCCGCCGCCTGCTGCCGGCCGACAACGATCTGCATTGCCTGCTTTCCGACGAGGCCTTGCGCCCGAAAGCGGCCGAAATCGGCAATACCCGCTCGGCGGCCGAAATCGATCTCTGGGAAGACCGCGGCCTGCTCGAAGGCGCCGTGGTCGCGATCGGCAACGCACCGACAGCGCTGTTCCGCCTGCTGGAACGGCTGGACGCCGGCGCCGCGAAGCCGGCCATCATTCTCGGCTTTCCCGTCGGTTTCGTTGGGGCTGCCGAGAGCAAGGCGGCGCTGATCGGAAACAGCCGCGGCATACCGTATATTGCCGTCGAGGGACGGCGCGGAGGCTCGGCGATGGCATCGGCCGCGGTCAACGCATTGGCGGGAGGGCTCGGCACCAATGTCTGATATGGGCGTAACACCCTGGCTGACCGTGATCGGCATCGGTGACAACGGGCTTGCCAGCCTGACGCCGGAGGCGCAATCGCTTGTCTGGCAGGCCGAGACGATCGTGCTCGGCGAGCGGCTGGAGACGGTGCTGACCGGCAGCAATCTGCCGGATCTGAAGCGCGTGCTGAACTGGTCCGCCGGCTTTCGCGACACCCTCGATGAAGTGCTGAAACTGCGCGGTACGCCCGTGACGGTGCTGGCGACCGGCGACCCGATGCATTTCGGCATCGGCGCGACGCTCAGGCGCTATCTGCCGGCACGCGAAATGCGCGTGCTGCCGAGCCCGTCCGCCTTTTCGCTGGCCGCCGCCCGGCTTGGCTGGCCTCTGCAGCATGTGGCGCAGATATCGCTGCATGGTCGCCCCGTCGCCCATCTGGCACGCCACATCCTGCCGGGCGCGCGCATCCTGTCGCTGACCGGTGACCGCAACACCGTGCTCGACGTTGCCGACATGCTGGTCGCCAATGGCTTCGGCGGCTCCGTGCTCAGCATACTGGAACATATGGGCGGGGCGAAGGAGCGGATCATCCGCCGCACCGCGCTCGATCTGGCCAATCAACGGCCGGAGGTCAGCGACTTTTATACCCTTGCCATCGATTGCGCCGCCGATGGCCCGGTGCTGTCGCCGATCCCCGGCCTGCCGGACGATGCCTTTCGCCATGACGGCCAGCTGACCAAGAGCGAGATCCGCGCCGTCACGCTGTCGCTGCTGAAACCCCATCCGAACGCTCTGCTGTGGGATGTCGGGGCCGGTTGCGGCTCGATCTCGATCGAATGGCTGCGCTGCGGCATGGGCCTCGAGGCAATCGCCATCGAAAGCAAGCCGAAGCGGATCGGCCTGATCGAACAGAACGCCTATCTGCTGGGCACGCCGGACCTGCAGCTGGTGGAGGGTCTGGCACCCGATGCGCTGACCGATCTGCCGGACCCCGACCGGATCTTCATCGGTGGCGGCATCAACCATGAAGGCGTGTTCGAGACCTGCTGGGAAGCGCTGAAGCCTGGCGGCATTCTGGTCGCCAATGCGGTGACCGTCGAAGGCGAGGGGCAGATCGCCTATCTGCACAGCGTTCATGGCGGCGAACTCGTGCGCCTCCAGGTCTCGCGCGCAGGCCCCGTCGGGCGCTTCAGCGGCTGGAAACCGCTGATGCCGGTGACCATCTGGAGCGTGGTGAAGGAGCGCGCGGCATGAGGACCGGTTTGGCGTTCGATAGGCGTGGCACTGTTGCGCGCTGCCCGCCGTCTCGCACGATGTCATCTGCATCCAGGAAACCGTCACTGCAACGCGCAAAGCGGGGGCCTCACCTCATCGAAAGCGGGGGCGCAGCATGACCGGCAAGCTCTATGGCCTCGGCCTCGGGCCGGGCGACCCGGAGCTGATCACGCTGAAGGCGCACCGGATCATCCGCTCGGTGCCGGTGATTGCCTATCCGGCGCCGGATACCGGCGAGAGTTTCGCCCGGCGCATCGCCGCACCGTATCTGATCCCCGAGCAGATCGAGGTGCCGATCCTCGTACCGATGCGGGTGGAACGGTTCCCGGCACAGGAAATCTACACCAAGGCTGCCGACGAGATCGGAGCCCATCTCGATGCGGGGCGCGATGTGGCGGTGCTCTGCGAGGGCGATCCGTTTTTCTATGGCTCCTTCATGTATCTGTTCGAGCGGCTGGCGCACCACTATCCGACCGAGGTCGTGCCGGGTGTGTCCTCGATCATGGCATCCGCATCCGCCCTTGGCCGGCCGCTTGCGGCACGCAACGACGTGCTGAGCGTGCTGCCCGGACCGCTCAGCGATGATCGGATCAAAGCCGGCATCGATGCGGCCGGGGCGGTCGCCATCATCAAGCTCGGCCGGCATTTCGCCCGTATCCGCGCCCTGATCGACACCATGGGGCTGACGACCCATGCAGCCTATGCCGAACGCGTCAGCCTTGCCGAACAGCGCGTGATGCCGCTTGCCGATGTCGCGGAAGACGCCGCCCCCTATTTCTCGATGATCCTGATCTACAAAGGTGGCGAGGCCTGGCATCCGGCCCTTGCCACCAGCAATGGACCCACCTCATGACGTCTTTATCCCATCCCGCCGTCATCATCCTCTCGGAGCCGACCCTGGACCTCGGCCGGCGCATTGCCGCGCTGACCGGCGGCGAGGTGCATGGCGCGGCCGGGCGCACCAGGGGCGCTTCGGTCCTGTTTGACGATCTCCGGCAGCATGTCGGCGCACTCTTCGGCGAGGGTCGGCCGATCATTGCGGTCATGGCATCGGGCGCGCTGATCCGGCTTCTGGCGCCGCTGCTGTCCGACAAGACGAGCGATCCGCCGGTTGTCGCCGTGTCGGAGGACGGCGCCTCCGTCGTTCCGCTGCTCGGCGGCCATCATGGCGCCAATGATCTCGCGCGTGCCATCGCGGCCGGCCTTCAGGCGCATGCCGCGATCACCACAGCCGGCGATCTGAAATTCGGCGTCGCCCTCGACCAGCCGCCGCAGGGATTGGTGCTCGCCAATCCGGCGGATGCCAAGGGGGTGATGGCGGAACTGGTGGCGGGCGGTTCGGCTCGGTTGGACGTGGTGAACTTGACGAACGATGGCGCTGAGCCCGTGGCGCGCCCCTTCTGGCCTGCCGGCCATCTCCCCCTCAAGGGGGGCGATCAGCTGGGGGCGACCGCGCCGGCTTCAGCGGTGTTGGCGGATCCCGCAGCGGCGTCAGGTGAAACGCCTGCACAGGGGGACGGCATTCCAGGGACATTCGAGGCGGTATCGACAGCGGCGCAACATCAAGTCGCCAATTCAAAGATTGGCCAATTGGCCGGCCACGAGTCGATCTCCCCCCTTGAGGGGGAGATGCCCGGCAGGGCAGAGGGGGGTATGTCCCCTGACAACCACAACATTGCCGACTGGCTCACCCGATCCCGCATCCCGTTTGCCGATGACGCCGCCGTCACCCTGACGATCACTGACCGGGCAAAATCGCCCGCACACCTCGAACTCGTCTACCATCCGAAGACGCTGGTGCTCGGCATGGGCTGCGAGCGGCATGCGTCCAGTGAAGAGGCGATCGCGCTGGCGGAATCGGCGCTGGCCGATAGTGGCCATGCCCGCCAGAGCCTGGCGGCCGTCTGCTCGATAGATCTCAAGGCCGACGAGGCTGCGGTACATGCAGTCGCCGCGCATTTCGGCGTGCCGGCGCGCTTCTTTGACGCGGCAACGCTGGAGGCCGAGGCACCACGCCTGGTCAACCCGTCCGATATCGTCTTTGCCGAGGTGGGCTGCCACGGCGTGGCGGAAGGTGCGGCTCTCGCGGCCGCCGGACCCGGCGGCACGCTGGTTGTCGAGAAGATCAAGTCGAAGGGTGTCACGGCGGCCATTGCCAGATCGAACATGCTGCTCGATCCCTCACGCTTCGGCCGGTCGCGCGGGCGCCTCTATGTCGTCGGCATCGGCCCGGGCTCCGAGGCCTGGCGCTCGCCGGAGGTGTCGCGCATGGTCGCGGCATCGACCGACCTCGTCGGCTATTCGCTTTATCTCGACCTGCTGGGCGACCTCACCACCGGCAAGACGCGCCATGATTTCGATCTGGGCAAGGAGGAGGCGCGCGTCGTCCATGCGATGGAACTGGCGGGCGAGGGGCGCGACGTGGCGCTCGTCTGCTCCGGCGACGCCGGCATCTATGCCATGGCGACGCTCGTTTTTGAGCTGTTCGACAAGGGCGGGATATCGGATGCCGCAAGCCGCATCGCGGTCCAGTGCTCGCCCGGCATTTCTGCGCTCCAGGGCGCCGCCGCCCGCATCGGCGCACCGCTCGGGCACGACTTCTGCACGATTTCGCTGTCGGACCTGCTGACACCGTGGGAGCATATCCAGAAGCGGGTGCGGGCAGCCGGCGAGGGGGATTTCGTCATCGCCTTCTACAATCCGGTGTCGATGAAGCGCCGTACCCAGCTTGCCTGGGCGCGCGACGAACTGATGAAATACCGTCCCGCCTCGTCTCCCGTCGTGCTCGCCACCAATCTCGGTCGCGCGGGCGAAAATGTCCGCACCGTGCCGCTCGGCGAGCTCGACGTGGACGATGTCGACATGCTGACCGTGGTCGTCGTCGGCTCATCGGAAAGCCGCACGGTAAAAACCGGCGACGGGAAGACCTGGGTCTATACCCCGCGCGGCTATTCCGGAAAGGCCGATACGGCCATGACGGGAGCGGCGGAATGAGTGATCCCGGCCGATCGACGGGAATCGCGGTCGCAGCAATCGTTCACGGTGGTGGACTTGGCTCACCCCCCTCTGTCCTGCCGGACATCTCCCCCTCAAGGGGGGAGATCACCGTGTCGCGACGGTGCCGAACCTCTCGCAACACTCGTGCTGCGAAAGGTCGAAATCGGCCGGCCCTTTCCGCCAATCTCGGCCTCAGTTTTGAAGCGAGCGGCCGCCTCCAGCCGATCTCCCCCCTTGAGGGGGAGATGCCCGGCAGGGCAGAGGGGGGTACCGACCGGCAAACAGTTTGCCCGTCGCATTCCACTGCCCGACCGCGGTCTGTAGACACCGGCCAGCGCGGTGATTGTGATCGCGCGCCGCAAGGCGGGCGCACCCACCAGCCGAACCTCCATTTCACGGGACCCACATCATGACCGTCTATTTCATCGGCGCCGGACCCGGCGCGCCGGATCTCATCACCGTGCGGGGCCTGCGGCTGATCGAGCGCTGCCCGGTCTGCCTCTATGCCGGATCGCTGGTACCGGAGGAGATCGTCCACGCGGCGCCCGAGGGGGCGATCGTCCGGGATACCGCGCCGATGCATCTCGACGAGATCATCGCAGAGATTGTGGCCGCGCACGGGCGCGGCCAGGACGTGGCGCGGGTCCATTCCGGCGATCCGTCGATCTACGGCGCCACCGCCGAACAGATGCGCAGGCTCGATGCGTTGGAGATCCCTTACGATGTGGTGCCTGGTGTGCCGGCTTTCGCCGCCACCGCGGCGCGGCTGAAAACCGAGCTGACCCTGCCGGAAATTGCCCAGACGGTGATCGTCACCCGCACCGGGATGAAGGCCTCGTCGATGCCGGAATTCGAAACGCTGGAGATCCTGGGTAAGTCCCGCGCAACGCTTGCGATCCATCTGTCGATCCGCAACCTGCCGCATATCCGTGACACGCTGACGCCCTATTACGGGGAGGACTGCCCGGTGGTGATCGCCTATCGCGCCACCTGGCCGGACGAGTTGTTCCTCCGCACGACGCTGAAGGACATGCAAGGCGCCGTGCGCGAGGCGAAGATCACCCGCACGGCGCTGATCATGGTCGGCAAGGTGTTCGGCTCCGCCGAATTCCGTGACAGCGACCTCTATAATTCCGAATTCAGCCATGTACTGCGCAATGTCGGCAAGAAGAAAAGGCGGTCTGATCCGGTCTGACCGAGGCCAAGATGAAGACCTGGGCCTTCGAGGCGGAACTCTGGGAATATAGCGGCAAGGGTTCCTGGCATTTCGTCACCGTCCCACCCGATATCGGCTTCCAGATCCGCTCCGAGTCGGCCGGCGGGCTCCCGGGCTTCGGACAGGTCGCGGTCGATGCCACCATCGGAGACACCCGGTTTCACACCAGCCTGTTTCCCGACAGGGCGAGCGGCAGCTACCTGCTGCCGGTCAAGGCTGCGGTGCGCAAGGCGGAACGGCTTTCGGCCGGCACGTCGGTCGGCGTACTGCTTGGGCTCAGATGACACTTGCGCCGGCCAATGGCGGGGATAATCTCGGCGCGACAACCAACAGGGAGATTAGGCATGTCGTCGGAAGGCGTGGTCCAGGGCAGCTGCCGCTGCGGTCAGGTGAAGCTCAAGGTGCGCGGTAAGCCGGTCATGACCATGGCGTGCCATTGCACCGGTTGCCAGAAGATGTCGGCCAGCGCCTTTTCGTTGAGCGCGCTCTATCCGCAGGAGGCCTTCGAGGTCGCGGGCAAGGAGCCGGTGCTCGGCGGCACGCAGGGCGAAATCCGCCATTTCTGCTGCCCCGACTGCAAGAGCTGGATGTTTACCCGCTTCGACGGCATGGGGCCTTTCGTCAATGTGCGCGCGACCATGCTCGACAATGCCCATCACTTCAAACCCTTCATGGAAACCCAGACGGCGGAGAAGCTGCCCTGGGCCACTACGCCTGCCGTGCACAGCTTCGAACGCTTCCCGGCACCCGCCGCCTATCCGAAGATGATGGAGGCCTTCGCCCAGTCGGACTACACCGGCTGAGGCTTGCCGCTTGAACCGAGGGGCGGGCTTCGCTAAGCCGGTCTGAAGGTTGCGCGTCGCAGCCGGAAAACAGACATCTGGTGGTTTCATGCACAAGGTTATCTACGATACGGATCCCGGCGTCGACGACGCCATGGCGCTGCTCTTCCTGCACCATCACCAGGAAATCGATCTGCTCGGGATCACCACCGTCTTCGGCAATGCGACGATCGAGACGACGACGCGCAATGCGCTGTTCCTGAAGCGCGAATGGAAGATCGATTGTCCGGTCGCGCGCGGCGCCGGCGAAACCTTCATCCCGCACCGCCCCAGCCACGAGCCGCCGGTGCTGATCCATGGCCATGACGGCCTCGGCAATATCGGCGTGCCCGAGACGATCGACCTGCCCGAGGACGGGCGTCCGGCGCACCGCTTCATCGTCGACACCATCCGCGCCAATCCGGGTGAGGTGACGCTGGTCGCGGTCGGCCGGATGACCAATCTGGCGCATGCGCTGAAGGAGGATCCGGAGATCGTCGACCTGGTGAAGCAGGTGGTGATCATGGGCGGCGCCTTCGATTGCAACGGCAATGTCACGCCGGCGGCGGAAGCCAATATCCACGGCGACCCGGAGGCGGCCGACATCGTCTTCACCGCCAAATGGCCGGTCGTCGTCGTCGGCCTCGACGTCACCATGCAGACGGTGATGACGAATACACAGCTGGCCGACATCCGCGATGCCGCGGGTTCCAGCCGCGCGCGGCTGCTGTTCGATCTCTCGCAATTCTACATCCAGTTCTACCAGGGGCGTGTGCCGGACGGCATGGTGGTGCATGACAGCTGCGCCGCCGTCTATGTCGTGGCGCCCGAGCTGTTTCAGACCCGCGCCGGCGCCATCCGCGTCGTCTGCGGCGGCATTGCCGACGGCCAGACGATCCAGAAGCCCGACGGCCGCGGCTTCGGCCCGTCCGACTGGGACGGCATTGTCAGCCAGACGATCTGCACCGGCATCGACGCCGAGGCCGTGCTGCGGCTGATCCACGACACGATCGTGTCGGTGAAGGAAGATTGAGGACCGTGGCCGGTTGCAACAGGACGCGTCGTCCAACACTTTTCGGCGCGGCGTCGACCACGATGGCAGCATGACCTCGCCAGACAATCCCGTGCCTGCCAGGCGGCGTGCCCCTGCCACCAGCGAATTGAAACATGCCGTCACGTTCGCCATGTGCATCGCCTTCGTCATGGCATTGGTGGTGAGCGAGAACATCGTCGTCGCGACCGGGTCTGAGCCGATCAAGATTGTCGTCGGCTACTTTGACCTTTCGATATCGACAGTGCCCGTGCTTGTGATGGTTTTCGAACTTTGCAGTGCCTCGGCCTTTCTTCTGATCGTCAGGGGATGCAGTGCACTGGAAGGCCCAAGCCTGAGCTTGCGGATCAATGCCTGGTTTCGCAAGCACTGGAAGCGCGACCGTAGCCAAGCGGAGTTTCGTTCGGTGCTCGGCACCGCGCAATTCAGCCTCGCGCTGATCCTGGCCGGACTGTGGATATGGCTTGTTCCGGAGTTTCTGGCGTTTCCCGCACTTCTCTTCCTTTTTGCCTTGCCGGTGAGCGCTCTTCTGTTATCGCTGGCATCCGGTCTGGCTTTCAGGCCGGTGCCAAGCATGATCGCCGCGATCGTGTGCGGGGCGATCGCCTGTGGTCTGATCCGCACTGCGTGATTTTGAGGTTACCCGTGAGGAAGCGCGGCGAAAGTAGTGGGCCAGATGCAGGCAGGACTGAACCGCATCAACAGTCCCATCCTTCATTTTTTGTCTTCGCCGCAACGTCCATATTCGGCGTGTTCGCTTTCCGGTTTAGCCTTCAATTTACCCGTCATTGGGATAGGAATCTCGCTGCAGTGTAGCGTCAGGCGTGAGGGAGATGCTTGGACATGGCGATTGAAAAAGGGCATTCGCGGGCCGGGGAGCCGGCGATCCTGATCCCGGCGATCGGGCTGGAACTGATGGTGCGGGTGGCGCCGGAGGCGACGGGCGGGCAATATGCATGCATCGACACCGTCAATGCGCCGGGATTCGGGCCGCCGCGCCATCGCCACCGCGAGACCGAGGTCTTCCGGGTGCTGGAAGGACGCTATCTGTTCGAGGTCGACGGCGAACAATTCCATGCCGGCGAAGGCGATGTGGTGACGGTTCCGGGCGGTGCGGCGCATGCCTTCGTCAATGTCACCGACAGGCCGGCGCGGCAATATATCCTGATCACGCCCGGCCTCGACGCCCGGGCCTTCTTCGAGGGACTGGCGCATGTCATGCGGGACGGGCGTCCCGACCGGGAGGCCCTGAATGCCTTCGGCCTTCGATGGGACGTCGAATTCCTGGGTCCACCTCTCACCGTGCCGGAGCACGCCTGACCATCAGGATGGTTCTGGGCGGGCGATCAGGATCACCGGCAGGCCGAGCATCCGCGCGGCCTCGATCTTGCCGAAGCCGGCAGCACCGCCGGAATTGCGACACACGACATGGGTGATGCGATGGCCAGACAGCAGCGCCGCCTCGCTGTCGGCATCCGCCGGCTTGCCGATCAGCAGATCATGGCTGGCGAACCCTAGGGGCACTTCCGGCGGGTCGACCATGCGCAGGACGAAGTGGCAATCGGTGCGGGCCCGGAAGGCATCGAGATACTGCCGCCCGAGCGCCAGAAACACCCGCGCGCCGCGGGGCAGGGCGGCGGCGGCCGCGTCGAGCGAGGCAACGTCCGTCCAGCGATCGCCCGTCCCGGCAAGCCATGGCCGGCGCTCGACGCGCTCCAGCGGGATGCCGGCCGCGGCACAGGCGCTGACCGCATTTTGTGAAATCCGCCGGGCGAAGGGATGCGTTGCATCGATCACCCGGCTCACCTGCTCGTCCTTCAGATACCCTGCCAGTCCGTCCGCACCGCCAAAGCCGCCGATCCGCACTTCGCCGGGCGGCAGCACCGGATCCATCGTCCGGCCGGCAAGCGAGGTGATCACCCTTGCGGTTGTCTCTGCCACCAGTCGGGCGGCCAGATCTGCCGCCTCCGCCGTACCGCCCAGGATCAGCACCGTGTCTCTAGACCGCATGGGCGATGATCGCTCCCTTGCGGTCGACGAGCAGGACGTCGACGTTCACCGGCGCACCGCGCAGTGTCGCAAGCGCCGTTTCGCGCGCCAGCGCGGCGATCGGGCCGGCAAGATCGATACCCAACCCGCGGGTGATTTCCAGCACTTCGAGGGCGGTATTGGCGGCCTTTATCCGTGCCTTTACCGGTTGGGCCAAGTCGCGGCATGCTGGCAGGTTCAGGAAGAAATCGAAATCCACCTGGCTGCGGGCCGAATGCAGGTCGAGCGCGCCCTGGGCGAGCTTGGTCAGCTTGGCAAAGCCGCCGGCGATCGTCAGCTGCGGCACGGGATGCACGCGCAGATATTTGAGCAGGCCACCGGCGAAATCGCCCATGTCGAGCAAGGCGCCGTCGGGCAGGCGATGAAAGGCCTGCGCCGCCTTTTCCGATGTCGAACCGGTCGCACCCAGCACATGGCTCAGACCTTCCGCGCGGGCGACGTCGATGCCGCGGTGGATCGAGTGAATCCAGGCCGAGCAGGAAAACGGATGCACGACGCCCGTGGTGCCGAGAATCGACAGGCCGCCGACAATGCCGAGCCGCGGATTCCAGGTCTTCTGCGCGATCGATGCCCCGTCTGGAACAGAAACCGTCACCTCGATATCTGCGGCAAGGCCATGCTCTGCACAGAGCGCCTCGATCTCCGCCGTCATCATCGCGCGGGGAACCGGATTGATCGCCGCTTCGCCGACCGCGATCGGCAGGCCCGCCTTGGTGACCGTGCCGACGCCGTCGCCGGCGACAAAGCGGATGCCGCTTGCCGCTGGCAGTTGCCGCACGCGCACGGATATCGTGGCACCATGGGTCACATCGGGATCATCCCCGGCATCCTTGACGATCGCCGCTTCGGCAAGGCCGTCGTCGAGAGCCTCGTGGCAAAGCGCAAAGGCCGGTGTCTGGCCGCGCGGCAGCGTGATCGTCACCGGGTCGGGGAAGCTGCCGGTGAGCAGCGCGGTCAGGGCGGCCTTGGTCGCCGCGGTCGCGCAGGCACCGGTCGTCCAGCCGGTGCGAAGCACGCCTTCCGGACGCTGCCTTGTGGCAGACGCGGTGTCATCGATCGGCGGGGCGGGCGTGCTCATGGCGCCGTTATAGGACAGGTCGCAGCAGGGCGAAAGCCGGTGCCTTTCCGTGCGGCGTTGCAATTTTCGGGAGTGAGGCATAGACGGGTGCCATGAGTGACAGTCCCTTTGCGCATCTGCCGTCTTTGGAGCTGGGTCATGTCTGGCTTGCCGGTGCGGGGCCGGGCGATCCGGGCCTGCTGACGCTGCTTGCCGCCAAGGCGCTCGGCGAGGCCGATGTGATCGTTCACGACGCGCTGGTCAACGCGGACTGCCTGAAGCTTGCGCGCACGGGAGCTGCCCTCGAATATGCCGGCAAACGCGGTGGCAAGCCGTCTGCCCGGCAGCGCGACATCTCGCTGCGGCTGGTCGAACTTGCCCGCGAAGGCAAGCGCGTGCTGCGGCTGAAAGGCGGCGATCCCTTCGTCTTCGGCCGGGGCGGCGAAGAGGCGATGACGCTGGTCGAACATGGCGTGCCGTTCCGCATCGTGCCGGGCATTACCGCCGGCATAGGCGGGCTCGGCTATGCCGGCATTCCCGTCACCCACCGAGAGGTCAACCATGCCGTCACCTTCCTTACCGGCCATGATTCGTCCGGGCTGGTGCCCGACCGGATCGACTGGCAGGCGATCGCCAGGGGGTCGCCGGTGATCGTCATGTATATGGCGATGAAGCATATCGGCCATATCGCCGCGGCGCTGATCGCCGGCGGACGATCGTCAGACGAGCCGGTCGCCTTTGTCTGCGATGCCGCCACCGACCGGCAGCGCGTCGTCGAAACAACGCTTGAAGGCGCGGAGGCCGCAGCCCGCACGCTGGAGCCGCCGGCCATCGTCGTCGTCGGCGAGGTCGTGCGCCTGCGGCCGTCGCTCGACTGGCTGGGCGCGCTGTCCGGGCGCCGGCTGCAGCCGGACCCCTTCGCCGAGGCCAATCAGAAAGACAGGGCATGAGTGGATTGATGATCGCCGCACCGACAACCGGGTCGGGCAAGACGACTGTTACGCTCGGCCTGTTACGTGCACTGAAAAAGGCCGGCTATCCGGTGGCGCCCGGCAAGGCGGGACCCGATTATATCGACCCGGCCTTCCATGCGGCCGCGAGCGGCGAAGTCTGTCTCAATTTCGACCCCTGGGGCATGCGCCGCGAGCTGCTGGTCGCCAATGCGGCGCTGCATATGTCGGGCGGCAAGACGCTGGTGATCGAGGCGATGATGGGCCTGTTCGACGGGGCTGCCGACGGCTCGGGCTCGGCCGCCGATCTCGCCTCCATGCTCGGCCTCTCGGTCGTCCTCGTCGTAGACTGCGCCAAATCCTCCCACTCGATCGCAGCCCTGGTCAGCGGCTTTGCCAATTTCCGCATCGACATCCGCATTGTCGGCGTCATTCTCAACCGGGTCGGCAGCGATCGTCACGAGACCATGCTGCGCGGCGCGATGGACAAGATCCGCATGCCGGTCTTCGCCGTCATCCGCTCCGAACAGGCGCTCACCGTGCCGGAACGGCATCTGGGCCTGGTCCAGGCCGGCGAGCACGGCGAACTCGACAGTTTCATCGAGCATGCCAGCGACGTGGTGGCCGGCAATCTCGACCTCGCCACCCTGATGCGGGCCGCCCGGGCCATCCCGGACCGGACATCGGACGCCAATATCGCCCGGCTGCCGCCGCTCGGCCAGCGGATTGCCGTTGCCCGCGATATCGCCTCGGCCTTCTGCTACGAGCACATGCTGCTCGGCTGGCGCCGCCGTGGCGCGGAGATCTCCTTCTTCTCGCCGCTTGCCGACGAGGCGCCGGAGGCGGACTGCGACGCCGTCTATCTGCCGGGCGGCTATCCCGAGCTTCACGCCGGCAAGATTGCCGCCGCCGCCACCTTCCGCTCCGGGATGATCGCCGCGCGCGATCGCGGCGTGCGGATCTTCGGCGAGTGCGGCGGCTATATGGTGATGGGCGAGGGCCTGATCGACGCCGAGGGCGTCCGGCATGAGATGCTGGGGCTGCTGCCGGTGGTCACCAGCTACGAGACCCGCAAGCGGCATCTCGGTTACCGCAGGATCAGGCCGGTCGGGGGCGACTTCTTCGACACCGCGCTTGCTGCACACGAGTTTCATTATGCGACGATCGTCTCGGAAGGCGAGGGCGAGGCCCTGTTCGAGGCGGAGGATGCGCTCGGCATGCCGCTCGGCCGGCAAGGCCGTGTCCGCGGCACTGTCGCGGGGTCGTTCATGCACCTGATCGATATTGCCGGCGAGGCGCCATGAGCGGAGCGATCGCCCATGGCGGTGCGATCGGGGCGGCCATCGCCCGGTTTGGCGGCGCGAAGTCCGACTGGCTCGACCTGTCGACGGGGCTGAACCCCTGTCCACCCGACCTGCCGGCGCTCGACAACGCGGCATGGCATCGCCTGCCCGACCGCGAGCTGTTCGACCAGGCTGAAACGGCAGCCGCCCGCTTCTACGGCACCGTCGGCATGCGCCCGCTGGCCGTTGCCGGCACGCAGGCCGCCATCCAGCAATTGCCGGGTCTGGTGCAGCCGGGTCGCCGGGTCGCGATCGTAAGCCCGACTTACGGCGAATATGGACGGGTATTTGCCGAGGCCGGCTTTGCGATGGACCGCATTGCCGCCCTGGCCGACGTGACGGCGGATCACCGCCTCGTCGTGGTCGTCAATCCGAACAACCCGGATGGCCGGACATACCGCCCGGACGCGCTTGCGGCATTGGCCGGGCAGATGGCGGACCGCGGCGCGCTGCTCGTCGTCGACGAAGCCTTTGCCGACTGCACGCCGGGCATCAGCCTTGCGCCCGTGGTCCACGATCATCCCAATCTGCTCGTCTTCCGCTCCTTCGGCAAATTTTTCGGCATGGCCGGCATCCGCATCGGCTTCGTGCTTGCCGGTGACGCGCTGCGCCAAGCGCTGGAAACCACGCTTGGTCCCTGGGCCGTCTCCGGACCGGCGCTCTGCGTGGCCGCCAGGCTGATGACGGGTGACACAAGCGCCATTCACCGGACGATTGCCGCACGCAAGGCGGCGCAGATGGATATCCTGCACGCCAACGGCCTCCAGCCGTTGGGCGGAACCTCTCTGTTCGCGCTGGTCGAGAGCGACCGTGCCGCGCAGTTGCACGATCATCTCTGCCGTCGGCATATCCTGACGCGCGTGTTCGACTACGCGCCGACATGGCTGCGTCTCGGCCTTTGCCCCGACCGCGCCGCCGACGCACGGCTGGGCGTGGCGCTGGCCGCATTCGGTGACCGCTGAACATGCTGCATATGCTCGTGCTCCTCGTCGCCCTGCTGCTTGATCGCCTTGTCGGCGATCCCGACTGGATGTGGCGCCGGATCAAGCATCCGGTGGTGCTGTTCGGCGCGGCGATCGACACCCTCGATCGCGCCCTCAACGACCGCAAGGCAACCGGCCACACGCGGCGGCGCAATGGCGTGATTGCCATCGCGGGCCTGCTGGCCATTGCCATCCTGACGGGCTTGGTGCTGCACACCCTGTTCCTGCGGCTGCATTTCGTCGGCGCGCTGCTGGAAGTCGTCGTCGTTACGGTGTTCCTCGCGCAAAAAAGCCTCGCCGATCACGTCGGCGCCGTGGCGCTCGGTTTGCGCCGCGACGGGCTGGAGGGCGGGCGACTGGCCGTTGCCATGATCGTCGGGCGGGATCCGAAGACACTCGACGAGCCCGGCGTCTGCCGTGCGGCGATCGAGAGCCTTGCGGAGAATTTTTCCGACGGCGTCGTGGCCCCGGCGCTCTGGTATGCGGTGGCCGGCCTTCCGGGGCTGCTCGCCTACAAGATGCTCAACACCGCCGATTCGATGATCGGCCATCGCAGCGACAAATATCGCGATTTCGGCTGGGCCTCCGCCAGGCTCGACGACATCGCCAACTGGCCGGCTGCCCGGCTTTCGCTGGTGCTGGTGGCGCTGTCGGCCCTGAGCATGGGCGGCATCAGGGTCGCGCGGCGCGGCGTCGCGGTGACCCTGCGCGATCACGGCCTGCATCGCTCGCCCAATTCCGGCTGGCCGGAGGCCGCCTTTGCAGGCGTGCTGGACCTGCAGCTTGCCGGTCCGCGTGTCTATGGCCGCGAGCGGGTGAGCGAGCCGATGATCAACGCCGCCGGCCACGACACGGCGACTGCGCCAGATATCGACCGCGCGCTGAAACTGTTCTGGCTGAGTTGTACCTGGCTCGCGACGGTCGCAGGACTTGCAACGCTTGCCATTCTACTGTGAGTATCGCGTCAAATAATCGTCAAACAAATATCCGCCGGTAATGTTAACGCGAATACATCGCCTTGTTCTATTGCTTTTGCCGCGCCTGTCGTCTTCAATTTGACCGACAACGACAAGGCGAGGGGACCATGAGCAGAATTTCTATTTTCGCGGCGGCGTTCTGCTGTCTTTTCTTCTATGCGGTTCTGGCGGAAGCCGGTGGCCTTGTGGCGCGCATCAGTCTGCGCAACCAGACGCTGACACTGGTGCAAAACGGCGTCGTGACCGACCGCTGGAAGGTTTCCACCGCCCGACGCGGCTATGTGACGCCGCGGGGCAGTTACGGCGCCAAATGGCTGTCGCGCCATCATCGCTCGCGCAAATACGACAATGCGCCGATGCCCTACGCCATCTTCTTCAAGGGGGGCTATGCGGTGCACGCCACCTATGACCTGAAACGCCTGGGACGGCCGGCCTCGCATGGCTGCGTCAGGCTGCATCCCGACAATGCGGCGCGGCTGTTTTCGATGACCCAGCGCTACGGCCTTGCCAATACGCGCATCGTGATCACGCAGTAGTTTCCAGCCATGCACGCCGCGGGGTGGGGGCCTTGCGCCCACCGAGGGGATCAGTCCTCGCCTGCGGCGCTTGCCAACCGGTCCATATTGGTCACGGTGATGTGGCGATTGTTCTCGATCGCAATCACGCCTTCCTTGCGCAGCTTGGTCATCTGCCGGCTGACGGTTTCGATCGTCAGGCCGAGGAAATCGGCGATTTCCGCCCGCGACAGCGGCAGGTCGAACACCGTCGTGCGGCTTTCCTCGGCATCATAATGGGTGGCGATCAGAAAGAGGAAGCTTGCGACCTTCTCGTTGGCATTCTTGCGCCCGAGGGTCAGCATCCAGTCCCGGGCTTCGTCCAGCTCCTTCAAGGCCTGGTTGAGCAGGCCGCGCTCCATGCTGGGGGCTGCGACGATCATCCGTTCCAGGATGGTGCGCGGGAAGCTGCACAGCTGCAGATCGGTAGCTGCCTCGACCGAGAGCGCGCTTTCCGGATGGAAGGGCCTGCCAAGGAAATCGGGGGCGAATTGCAGGCCGACGATCTGCTGGCGCCCGTCGCTCATCATCTTCGACAGCTTCACCACGCCGCGCAGGATATTGCTGTAGTGATCGACGTCGTCGCCCTGGCCGACGAGTTCGCTTCCGGCCTCGACGGTGCGGCGCGAGGAATGGCGATTGAGTTCGGCCAGCTGGGTCGTTGTCAGCGTACCGCAAAGCCCGCCATGACGCGCTTCGCAGGCGCGGCAGACTGCTGGCAGCTCGTCCAGAATGCGGTCGCGTCGTGACGTGTCCACGGTGCTCAACCCCCTTTGAAGTCGTAAAGCCTGTCGGTTCATCCCCGAACCGACACCTAGCCCGCAGCGGTCTTACCGCCACCGGTCGCGAAAGACCAGTCGATTGGATACTACCGGGACGGGCGAAAAAAGCCATCGACAATTTGACTGAAGTCAACTCCAGGCCGCGGCCCGGCGACTATCAATCCGAAACATACGAAACGGGCAGGGTCACCATGGCTATCGATCTGAAAACACAGTCTCTTCTTGCAAGGTTTGGCGGACAGGTGCCGCGATATACCAGCTATCCGACCGCGCCGCACTTTCACCAGGGGATCGACTGCGACAATTATGCGCAGTGGCTGCAGGCCTTGGATCCGGGCGAGGGCCTCTCGCTCTATGTGCATATTCCCTATTGCGACCGTCTTTGCTGGTTCTGTGCCTGCCATACCAGGCAGACCCTGCGCTATGCGCCGATCACCGCCTATCTGAAGGCGCTCTACCGTGAAATCGATACGGTTGGCGGCTTGGTCCCGGCCGGTGCTTGCGTCCGCGCCGTGCATCTCGGTGGCGGTTCGCCGACCATGCTGCTGCCCGAAGACATGGTCGACCTGATGGCCCGGCTGCGCGTCGCCTTCCGGTTTTCCGACGATGTCGAGATCAGTGTCGAGATGGACCCGAACGATCTCGATGTGCCGCGCTACGACGCGCTGGCCGCGATCGGCATGACCCGCGCCAGCCTCGGCGTGCAGGATTTCGATCCGAAGGTGCAGGAGACCATCAACCGCATTCAGACCTTCGAACAGACCAGATCTGTGGTCGATTCGGTGCGCGCCCGCGGCGTCCGCTCGATCAATTGCGATCTGCTCTATGGGTTGCCGCATCAGACGCTGGCCGGCCTCGAACGCACGGTCAGCGACATCCTGTCGCTTGATCCGGACCGTATCGCGCTGTTCGGCTATGCCCATGTGCCATGGATGAAGAAGCATCAGCAGATGATTCCGGCAGAGGCCTTGCCGGGTGCGGAGGCGCGGTTCGAGCAGATGCAGCGGGCGGGCGCCATGCTGACGGAGGCCGGTTACCGGGCGATCGGCATCGATCACTTCGCCAAGCCGGACGACAGGCTGGCGGTCGCCATGCGGGACGGGCGGCTGAAGCGGAATTTCCAGGGCTATACCGACGACGCCAACGGTGCGCTGATCGGGCTGGGTGCCTCGTCCATCGGGCGGCTGCCGCAGGGCTATGTGCAGAACATGCCGGCGACCGGCGAATACCAGCGCATGGCCGAAAGCGGTTCGCTCTGCGTGGTTCGCGGCATCGAGGTTTCCTTGGAAGACCGGATCCGGCGCGATGCGATCGAGCGGGTGATGTGCGATTTCCGCATCGATTTCGCGCAGTTGCGGGCAGAATGGGGACCGGCGGCCGAGCCGCTGATCGCCGAGGCGCGACGCCTGGCGGCCGCCGATGGCGGAGAACTCGTGGCGCTCGATGGCGACGCCCTGAGCCTCAGGCCGCAGGCCCGCGTCTTCGCCCGCAGCGTCGCGGCCGCCTTCGATACCTATCTGCAGACCGGCAAGGGGCGTCATTCGATTGCTGTTTAGGCAACACTTTGGTGCGAAATGATGCATTCGGCGTGCAAGGCCATTGGCATTTTGGCCAGAGTTTCATATCTGGGGGCCAGATTTGGATACCAAGAGGTACGCTAGCGTGACTGCTACATTTGATAAGGTTGCCGACATCATTGCTGAAACCAGCGAAATCGATCGCGAGACGATTACGCCCGAAAGCCACACGATCGACGATCTTGGCATCGACAGCCTCGACTTCCTCGACATCGTGTTTGCGATCGACAAGGAATTCGGCATCAAGATTCCGCTCGAGCAGTGGACGCAGGAAGTCAACGAAGGCAAGGCCTCGACCGAGGACTATTTCGTGCTGAAGAATCTCTGCGCCAAGATCGACGAACTGCGCGCCGCCAAGGCCTGATCGGCTTCGGACGGCTCGAAGGAGACGCGCATGCTGCTGGAATATTTCCAGATGATCGATCGGGTCGAGAGCGTCGATTTGACGGAAGGCGTGCTCGTCGCGCGCTCCGTCGTTCCAGCCCAAAGCCCGGTATTCGAGGGGCATTTTCCCGGAATGCCGCTGGTGCCGGGGGTGCTGTTGATCGAGACCATGGCCCAGGCCTCCGGTTTCCTGCTGCTCGCCGTCAACAAGTTCACGGCCATGCCGCTGTTGATGACGGTCGACGGCGCCAAGATGCGCAGCTTCGTCGAGCCCGAAACCGAGCTTCAGGTCGAGGCACGGCTCGAGCATGACGGGTCGGGTTTCGGCGTCACCAAGGCGAAGATCACCGCCGGCGGCAAGAAGATCTGCGACGCGCAGCTCAAGCTCAAGACCATCCCCTTCGGCGAGATACCGATCGGCGATCTGGTCAAGTCGCGCGCCGGCGAAGTCGGCCTGATCGACGCGATTGCGGCCGGCGCCTGAACCCACAGCCACTCCCGTTGAGATGAGCGACGTGGTTGACGGCACTGCCGGCATGCGCTCTTTACCGCTGCGGGGCCTGTCTCGCACGCGAGAGGATGACATATGACAAAGAAGCCGAATGACGTCGTCATCACCGGTATTGGCATCGTAACAAGCCATGGCACCGGCAAGGATGTCCATCTCGACCTGATCAAGTCCGGCGCGACGCCGCAGCCGGTGCTGGAGGCCGAACGATTCGCCCCTTATCCGATCCATCCCCTGCCGGAGATCGACTGGTCGACGCAGATTCCCAAACGCGGCGACCAGCGCCAGATGGAAAACTGGCAGCGGCTCGGCGTCTACGCGGCCGGTCTCGCACTTGACGATGCCGGGCTGAAGGACGATGCCGACCTCTGCGGCACCATGGACATGATCGTCGCGGCCGGCGGTGGCGAACGCGATATCGCGGTCGACACGCTGATCATCGACGAAGGCCTGAAGCGCAATGACCGCGCCGAACTGGTCAACGAGAAGCTGACGACCGAACTGCGCCCGACGCTGTTTCTGGCCCAGCTGTCCAATCTTCTCGCCGGCAATATCTCGATCGTGCACAAGGTCACCGGCTCGTCGCGGACCTTCATGGGCGAGGAGGCCGCCGGCATTTCGGCCGTGGCCACCGCCTATTCGCGCATTCTCGCCGGCCAGTCGACGCATCAGCTGGTCGGCGGCGCCTTCGTCGCCGACCGGGATGACATTTTCCTGATGGTCGAGGGCACCAATGCCCATGCGACCGGCGACTGGCAGCCGCTTTGGCAGCGCGAAGCGGGTGCCGGGGGCGGTCTGGTGCTTGGCACGGTCGGCGCCTTTCTCGTCATGGAAAGCCGTGCCCATGCCGAGGCACGCGGCGCCCACATCTATGCGACCCTGACGTCGATCGAGGGCGATCGCGGCAAGCGCGAGAATGGCGGCTTCGAAAAGCGCCTTGGCCGGATGATCGGCGATGCCGCAAACGACGCCGGCGACGATCTCGTGGTCTTCTCGGGCGCCAGCGGCCTGCATGGCCTGACGGCCGGTGAAAGATCGGTTCTGACCGACAAGCTGCCCAAAGCTGCCCTGCGCGGCTATAGCGGGCTCGTCGGTCAGTCGATGGAAGCGCAGTTCCCGGTGGGTCTGGCGCTGGCCGCCCTGGCACTTGACCAGAAGGCGGTCGTGCCGGCCTTCGATCCGGCGGCCGAAGGCGCAATGACAGGGCCCGCATCGGGCGCGATTGTCACGACGGTTGGATATGTCCGCGGTGAGGGCGTTGCCCGTCTCGCGGCAGAGGTTTGAGGACAACAGCATGAGCCAGTCGCGATTTACCGATCATCTCGGCCGTCCGATCGTCGCGGTCACCGGCATGGGCGTCATCACCTCGCTCGGCCAGGGCCTCGCCGACAACTGGGCGCGCCTGACGGGCGGCGTTTCGGGCATCCACAATATCACCCGTTTCCCGACGGAAGGCTTGCGCACCCGCATTTCCGGCACGGTCGACTTCCTCGATCTGCCGGCCGTCAACGCGGTCGAGCGGTCCTATGCGATGGCGCGCGAGACGACGATCGAGGCGCTGGCCCAGGCCAGCATCAACGGTGATTTCGAGGGCCCGCTGTTTCTCGCAGCGCCGCCGATCGAGCCGGAATGGGATGCCCGTTTCCGGGTCGTCGAGCGCACGCCCGAAAGCGAAAACGAGGGCCATGCCTACAAGCGGATGCTGGCAGCCATGCGCGCCCATCCCGATGCCGCCTTCAGCGAGGCCGTGCAGTTCGGCTCGATCTCGGAGCGGCTGTCCGACAGGTTCGGCACGCGCGGACTGCCGGTGACGCTGTCGACCGCCTGCGCTTCGGGCGCAACGGCGATCCAGCTCGGTGTCGAATCGATCCGCCAGGGCCGGACCACCCGGGCGCTGACGGTTGCGACCGACGGCTCGGTCAGCGCCGAGGCGCTGATCCGCTTCATGCTGCTGTCGGCGCTGTCGACCCAGAATGATCCGCCGGAGAAAGCGTCCAAGCCGTTCAGCAAGGACCGAGACGGCTTCGTCATCGCAGAAGGTGCGGCAACACTGGTGCTGGAATCGCTGGAAGCTGCTATTGGCCGGGGCGCCAGGGTGCTCGGCATCATCAAGGGCTGCGGCGAGAAGGCCGACCATTTCCACCGCACGCGCTCGTCGCCGGACGGCGGACCGGCCGTCGCCACCATTCACGCCGCGCTCGACGATGCCGGTCTTGGACCTGAGGGCATCGGCTATATCAATGCGCATGGCACATCGACGCCGGAAAACGACAAGATGGAATATGGCGCCATGCTGCAGGTCTTCGGCGATGCGATGAAGTCGATACCCTGTTCGTCGAACAAGTCGATGATCGGCCACACGCTGACGGCGGCCGGCGCGGTCGAGGCGGTGTTCTCGATCCAGACCATGCTGACCGGGACGCTGCCGCCGACGATCAACCACGTCAATCCCGATCCTGCAATCGAGCTCGACGTCGTGCCGAATGTGAAGCGCCAGTCGGATGTCTCCGGCGTGCTGTCGAACTCGTTCGGCTTCGGCGGTCAGAACGCCAGCCTTGTCATGACGCGGGAACCGGCTTAAGTCACGGGCCCAAGCCTGACCGGCCATCGAAGTCAACACACGCCTCCGGGCGGGGAATGAATTATGCGCGCATTGCAACTTGTCGAAGACCGTAAACTGGAAATCACCGATCTGCCGGAGCCCGATGCTCCGGGTCCGGGGGAAGTGACGCTCAGGGTCAAGGCTGTTGCGCTCAACCATATCGATGTCTGGGGCTGGCGCGGCATGGCGTTTGCCAAGCGCAAGATGCCGCTCGTCATCGGCGCGGAAGCCTCCGGCGTCGTGGAAGCGATCGGTCCGGGCGTCGGTAATATCCTGCCGGGCCAACTGGCGGCGGTTTATGGTGCGCGGACCTGTGGTCTTTGCAAGCCCTGCCGCGAAGGCCGCGATAATCTCTGTGAACATGTCGGCGGCGTGCACGGTTTCCATCTCGACGGCTTTGCCCAGGAGAAGATCAACCTTCCCGCCCGCCTGCTGGTGCCGGCACCGCCCGGTGTCGATGCAATCGCAGCAGCGCTTTCGCCGGTGACCTTCGGCACGGTCGAGCACATGCTGTTCGACAATGCCAAGCTTGAGCCCGGTGAAACGATCCTGGTCCATGCCGGCGGCTCAGGCATCGGTTCGGCCGCCATCCAGCTCGCCAAGAAGACCGGCTGCACGGTGATCACCACGGTCGGATCGGACGACAAGATCGAGCCTGCCAAGGCGCTCGGCGCCGACCACGTGATCAACTACCGCAAGGATCGCTTCGAGGGAGTCGTGCGCAAGCTGACCAAGAAGAAGGGCGTCGATGTCGTCTTCGAACATGTCGGCAAGGACACCTGGGCCGGGTCCATGCTCTGCATGAAGCGTGGCGGGCGTCTTGTCACCTGCGGTTCGACATCGGGTGTCTCGACCGAGATGAACCTGATGATGCTGTTCCAGCAACAGCTGAAGCTGCTCGGCTCCTTCGGCTGCCGGATGGAGAACATGGCCGATGCGATGCAGAAGATGGCGCGGGGCGTCGTTCATCCGGTGATCGACACCGAAGTCGGCTTCGACGAGATCGACCGGGCGCTGGAGCGCATGGAAGGTCGCCAGATCTTCGGCAAGATCATGCTGCGGATGGACTGACGCGCTTGAAGCTCTTCCTTACCCGGCTGGTCCTCAACCTCGAGCATTTCCGCCAGTGGCTGATTGCCCAGCTGGTCTTCGGGCTGCTCAGCGCGCTGAAGATCCTTCCGGCCGATTTCGCCATCGACATGGCGGATCGGCTGATGCGGTGGATCGGGCCGAAGACGTCCCGCCACCGGCTGATGCTGACCAATCTTGCCAATGCCTTTCCGGAAAAGGACGAGGCGGAACGCCAGCGGATCGCCCATGCGGCCTGGGGCCATATGGGCCGCATGGCGGCTGAATACGTGTTCCTCGACCATCTCTTCGACTTCGATCCCGAGCGTCCCGATGCCGGCCGGGTGGAAGTCAGCGGCATCCCGATATTCATGGAGCTGAAGGACAATCCGCGGCCCTTCATCGTCTTTACCGCCCATAGCGGCAATTTCGAAATGCTGCCGGTCGCCGGTGCGGCCTTCGGGCTCTATGTGACCGTGCTCTTCCGTCCGCCCAACAATCCCTATGTCGCCGCCAAGGTGTTCGACTTTCGCGCCAGACGGATGGGCAAGCTTGTGCCGTCCCATGCCGGCTCGTCCTTCGCGCTCGCCCGTCAGCTGGAAGCCGGAAGCGGGGTCGGCGTGCTCGTCGACCAGAAATTCAGGAAGGGCAGGGACACCACCTTCTTCGGCCAGCCGGTCAAGACCAATCCGCTGCTGGCCAAGCTCGCGCGACAGTTCGACTGCGAGGTCTATCCGGCGCGCTGCATCCGGCTGCCCGGCAACCGCTTCCGGCTGGAAATCGAGCCGGCGGTCACCTTGCCGCGCACCGAGCGCGGCCAGATCGATGTGGATGCCACCGCACAGCTGCTGAACGACAAGGTCGAGTCGTGGGTACGGCAATATCCGGAGCAATGGCTCTGGTATCACGACCGCTGGAATATCAAGAAAACCCTCTGAACTTCCGCGCCCCGTTCACGTTTTCGCGAGCAAAGGGGCGCTGATAGATGGCCTGCAACCTGTTGATGGTTAGTGCCAATAAAAGTTCGCTTTGAAAGCAGATGTTTACGTCCTATGCGTGAAGTCAGTCTGCTGGGGTGCGCATTTGCCCGGCGGCTGGACAAATCTCATATATTGAATGTGAACATTCTTCATGTTACTCGCATGACGACATATTTCTTATCAGGGCCATGCTTTCGGGGCCTGACGCAGCGAATTTTCAAGTGGTCAAAGAGTCGATGTCGATGAGGCAGCAAATTCCGGATAGCACACTGATCTCGCTCTTCGAGTCCGTCGGATCGAAGTGGCAGCAGTTGCATGATGCGGTTCGCAACGGCGACGATCACCTGGTCTGGCAGATCGACCAGGAGGTCAATCCGCTGATCGCCGAGGTTGTCGAATACCGGGCCAAGACCTCGACGGAAGTCCACCAGCAGCTGGCATTCATCGCCAACCTGATCCGCAAGGACGCCGACGACCGCGGCTGCGTGTTGCGGGACGCATCGCTGATGTCGATGCTGCTCGAGCGCTATTTCGGCCGCCAGGGACAGACGGCAAGCGCCGATACGACGCATTGGAACGGCCGCGAGAGCAAGGATGGCCTGTATCTGAGCGACGGCGACTTCGGCGAAGACCAGTTTATCAGCCGCTCCTGAGCCGCCGGCTTTTCCCCGCTATCAACGCCCATGCGAGGCCGTCGGATTGCCGATGGCGCCTTCATTCTATCCTCCTTTTCCGACCGATGCGCCCGTTTCCCGAGGCTGCGGCGGCTTGTGGCTGTGACCTGTTGACGCCCGCCCATCCTTGATCTGGATCAAGGTGGCGCGGCACGGGCAATGCCAACAGTGGCGGCAAGCAGGAAGCTTTCGCCGCATGTCGCGCCGACCGTTCTCCTGCCAATGCAAGCCAAGCGTTGGGGGATACCAACAATGAGTTACACTTTCGAGATCGTGGGGATGGCGGTTCTCGCCTTCCTCGCACTGCTCGGTGCGGCTTTTGCCGCCGACAGTCTGTTTGCGGCCCATATGGGCATCGCCTTCGTCGTGCTGCTGATCGGCGTGACCGTGCTGCTGCGCCGGGTGCAGTTCGCATCGGCAGGGGCCAGGACGGCGGGCGAGATCCGCAGCGAATATTTCGACGAGGTCGTCAAATACGGCGTCGTCGCGACCGTGTTCTGGGGCGTGGTCGGCTTTCTGGTCGGCGTCGTCATCGCCCTGCAGCTGGCCTTTCCCGACCTCAACATCGAGCCCTGGTTCAATTTCGGCCGGATGCGCCCGCTGCACACCTCGGCGGTCATCTTCGCCTTCGGCGGCAATGCGCTGATCGCCACGTCCTTCTACGTGGTCCAGCGGACCTGTCGGCAGCGGTTGTTCGGCGGCAATCTCGGCTGGTTCGTCTTCTGGGGCTATAATTTCTTCATCGTCATGGCGGCCACGGGCTATCTTCTCGGCATCACCGAGGGGCGCGAATATGCCGAGCCGGAATGGTATGTCGACATCCTGCTCACCGTTGTCTGGGTCGCCTATCTGATCGCCTTCATGGGCACGATCTTCACCCGCAAGGAAAGCCACATCTACGTGGCCAACTGGTTCTACCTCGCCTTCATCGTGACGATCGCCATGCTGCATATCGTCAACAATCTGTCGGTGCCGGTCTCGTTCCTGGGATCGAAGAGCTATTCGGCCTTCTCCGGCGTGCAGGATGCATTGACCCAGTGGTGGTACGGCCATAACGCGGTCGGCTTCTTCCTGACCGCCGGCTTTCTGGGCATGATGTATTATTTCATCCCGAAACAGGCCAATCGGCCGGTCTATTCCTACCGGCTGTCGATCATCCACTTCTGGGCCCTGATCTTCCTCTATATCTGGGCCGGTCCGCACCACCTGCACTACACGGCGCTGCCCGACTGGGCGCAGACGCTCGGCATGGTGTTCTCGATCATGCTGTGGATGCCCTCCTGGGGCGGAATGATCAACGGCCTGATGACGCTTTCGGGCGCCTGGGACAAGATCCGCACCGATCCGATCATCCGCATGATGGTGATGGCGGTTGCCTTCTACGGCATGTCGACCTTCGAAGGCCCGATGATGTCGATCAAGTCGGTCAATTCGCTCAGCCACTACACCGACTGGACGATCGGCCATGTGCATTCCGGTGCGCTCGGCTGGGTCGGCATGATCTCGTTCGGCGCCATCTACTTCCTGACACCGAAGCTCTGGCACCGCGAACGGCTCTATTCGCTCAGAATGGTCAATTGGCACTTCTGGCTCGCCACCCTCGGCATCGTCGTCTACGCGGCCGTCATGTGGGTCGCCGGCATCCAGCAGGGCCTGATGTGGCGCGAATACGACAACGAGGGCTTCCTGGTCTATTCCTTCGCCGAAGCCGTCTCCGCCATGTTCCCCTACTACGTGCTGCGCGCCGTCGGTGGCGGCATGTACCTCCTGGGCGGGCTGATCATGGCCTACAACATCTGGATGACCATTCTCGGCCACGAGCGGCAGGAGGCGCCGATGCCCGGCGCCGTCATGCCCGCCCGCCTGCAGCCCGCAGAATAAGGAGAGGGCACCATGTCACTCTTGGATAAACACGCAATCTTCGAGAAGAATACCAGCCTGCTGTTCCTCGGTTCGCTTCTGGTGGTGTCGATCGGCGGCATCGTCGAGATCGCCCCGTTGTTCTACCTCGAAAACACCATCGAGAAGGTCGAGGGCATGCGGCCCTATTCGCCGCTCGAACTCGCCGGTCGCGACATCTATGTCCGCGAGGGCTGCTATGTCTGCCACAGCCAGATGATCCGTCCGTTCCGCGACGAGGTCGAACGCTATGGCCATTACAGCCTCGCCGCCGAATCGATGTTCGATCATCCGTTCCAGTGGGGCTCGAAACGCACAGGCCCCGATCTCGCCCGCGTCGGTGACCGCTACTCGAACGAATGGCATGTGCAACACCTGACCGAACCGCGCGATGTGGTGCCGGAATCGGTGATGCCGAGCTATTCCTTCCTGAAGCAGACGCCGCTGAAGGTCGATGCCGCCGGCCATCTGAAGGCAAACCGCACCGTCGGTGTGCCCTATACCGACGCGATGATCGAAAACGCCCAGGCCGATCTCCTGGCCCAGGCCAATCCGGACGCCGACACGACCGATCTGCTGGCCCGCTATCCCAAGGCCAAGACCGGCGATTTCGACGGCGATCCGACACAGCTGACCGAAATGGATGCGTTGATCGCCTACCTGCAGATGCTCGGCACGCTTGTCGACTTCTCCACGTATGACGACGCCACCGGTTATCGTTGAGGGGGTGAAACATGGAAACCTATACGGCTATGCGCCACTTCGCCGACAGCTGGGTGCTTCTGGCCATGGCGCTGTTCTTCGTCGGCGTGATCGCCTTCACGTTGCGGCCAGGCGGCAAGAAATCCGCCGACGAGGCCGCCAATATCCCTCTCAAGGAGGATTGAGACATGGCTGACAAGCATATTGACGAGATCAGCGGTGTCGAGACGACCGGTCACGAGTGGGACGGCATCCGCGAACTCAACAACCCCCTGCCGCGCTGGTGGGTTCTGGTGTTCTACGCCTGCATCGTCTGGGCGCTGGGCTACACGATCTTCTATCCGGCCTGGCCGCTGATCCACGGGGCAACGCCCGGTGTTCTCGGCTATTCGACACGGGGCGAGCTTGCCGGCGACATGGCCGAGGCCAGGGCGGCGCAGGCCGTCTTCGTCGACAAGATCGCCGCCATGCCGATCGACGCGGTCGCCGCCGACCGCGATCTCAACACCTTCGCCATTGCTGCGGGGGCTGCCGCCTTCAAGGTCAACTGCACGCCTTGCCACGGCTCCGGCGCCGAGGGCGGGCAGGGCTATCCCAACCTCAATGACGACGACTGGCTGTGGGGCGGCACGCTGGACCAGATCCAGACCACGGTGCTGCACGGCATCCGCGCGCCGGATGACGAGGACACGAGGATTTCGGAGATGCCGGCCTTTGCCGACATTCTCGAACCCGAGCAGATCCGCCAGGTCGCAGCCTATGTCGTCAGCCTCAGCGGAACCTCGGCGCATCCCGAGATGGTGGAACCGGGTGCGCAGGTCTTTGCTGAAAATTGTGCCGCCTGTCACGGTGAGGATGCAAAGGGCAACCGCGAGCTCGGCGCGCCGGACCTTGCCGACGCCATCTGGCTGAAAGTGCAGGGGGAGGCCGGCATCGCCGCCCAGGTATCCCATCCCAGGCACGGCGTCATGCCGGCCTGGGGCAGCCGCCTGGGCGAGACCACCGTCAAGGAATTGTCGATTTACGTCCACTCGCTGGGCGGCGGGGAATAGGCATCATGTCCCTGAGCGGCTGACGGTCGCGCCGTCTCCATTGCCGCCTCAGAGGCAGGCATTGCGGGTCGCACTCTTTCGGGTGCGACCCGTTTTGCTTTACGGGCGTAATCGCGTTGCCCTCAGGGGATTTCCGTTGCGTCCTCATAAAAAATGCGGGCCTCGGGATGCTGCGCCAGCGAGGCCGGCCGGTAGGCCTTGACCTCGCCCATTTGCGGCACCGCCTCGGCCTGCATTCTCGCCAGTACAGTCGGATGCAGCGTCGCGTCGCCCGGTTGGCGAAACGCCACGGGCCATTTCATCCGCAGGCTTTCGATCATGTAGATCTCCGAATGCTGCAGGCCCGCGTGGTCCGGGGAGGTGACGACGATCTCGTCGCGAATCTGGATGCCGGGCACGCATTCGCGCAACTCGTCGATCATCCATTGCAGAGAGATGTCGCTCAGCCGCGATTCCGGCTCCGGATAGCTGCCGCCGATATCGCTGTGGCAGCCGGCGAACCAGACCTGCTTCAGCCATTCGGGCGACCGACCGGATGCTTTCGCCGCTTCGGCAGCACTGCCCCATGGCACACGGTCGAAATCCTTGCGCTGCTCGTCGATCGACAGCGCGTGCCGGGCATGGAGGACGTCCGAGTCCAGATATTTGTCGTAGTGCTTCCGGCTCCAGACGGCGCGATGGCCATGTTTCCAGATGGCCGGCCAGTCGAGGGGATTGCTGAAGGAGAGCGGCTTTTCCGGATCGGGCGAGAAATATTTCCATTGGCTTTTCAGGATTATGAATAGCCAATAGAGCGCGGCAGTCACGAGAACCGCGGGGATCCCGGTGACGTACCAGGGCCAGCCGCGGATCATACACACCACCAGGAAGGCGACCAGCCCGAGGAAGACCGTGGGCACGAGGATGTTGAGCAGGCGATTGCCGAGCGCCGCGACCGTGTCGAAGACACCGACGAAGGTCGGCTGGACATTGCCCCGCTGGTCCGCCTTGTCTCCTTCGGCACAGGAGCCGTATTTCCGGCGGAAGCGCCGGGCCTTTTCCTCGCGCTCGGCCTCGTAGCGCGCTCGCTCGTGACCCGCACCGTGATTATAGACGTATTTGACGGCATCGCTGGCGATCTTGCGCAGTTCCGGCCCATATTTCGGCACCGGAGAGCCATCCGGCATCTTCGTCGGTATGCCGCAGAGGTTCATCACATTGGCCACCGAACGGGCCGTGTAGGCACCGCGCGAGAAGCCGAAGATGCAGACCCTGTCGCCCGGCTCGTAATTGGCGATGATCGCCTCGTAGCAGTCGATCACATTGTCATCGATTCCCGCACCGACGGTTGTTTCCAGCGCATTGCGGATGCGGTGCAGCGTCATGCCGTCGACTTCGCCGACGCCGAGACCGGGATCGTAGAAGGCCACCTGGTCCCTTGGCCGGATCGGGCTTTCCGGTCCCGGGCGCGTTGCACGGTAGAGTTTATAGACATTGGAAAGCAGTTGGTCGGGTTTCTGGCCACCGATCTGGCCGGTACCGTCGGAAAAGATCAGGATGTTTTTCGGCACGCTGGTCCCCTTGGAATCGATCAATTAAACAGATGATTGAAATGCTTTTTAGTATCGCCCTATGGTGGTACGATTGAAAGCATTTTTGCCCGTATTCAACAGGAGGCTGGACCGGCAGCCGAGGTGATCGGCCGACGGGCTGCGCCAGTTCGCCGCTGCTTGACATATGTCAAGGAGAGGGGCGGGCCGAAGTGGGAGAAGACTTCCAGTAAAGGGGTCGTCTCATGACTGTTACCATCAACCCGCCGGGAACTGAGCCGCGCGAGACCGTCGAGCGGCTCGACGCCGAGCCGGTGATGGCGGCTAAAAACCGCCAGCCGCTCTACCAGCCACGCAAGAAGATCTTCCCGAAACGGGCATCCGGCCGGTTTCGCCGGTTCAAATGGCTGGTGATGGCGGTCACGCTCGGCATCTACTACCTTACACCGTGGCTGCGCTACGACCGGGGCCACTACGCGCCGGATCAGGCGGTGCTGATCGATCTGGCGCATCGACGCTTCTATTTCTTCTTCATCGAGATCTGGCCGCAGGAATTCTTTTTCGTCGCCGGCCTTTTGGTGATGGCGGGCTTCGGGCTGTTCCTGCTGACCTCCGCCGTCGGCCGCGCCTGGTGCGGCTATACCTGTCCGCAGACGGTATGGGTCGATGTCTTCCTCGTCGTCGAGCGCGCCATCGAGGGCGACCGCAACGCACGCATCAGGCTGGAAGCGGCGCCCTGGACATTCGACAAGGTCTGGAAGCGGGTCGCCAAACACGCCGTCTGGCTGCTGATCGCGGTCGCCACCGGCGGCGCCTGGATCTTCTACTTCGCCGACGCGCCGACCCTCTTCGTCGAGGTGTTCACCGGGCAGGCCGCCACGGTTGCCTATGGCACGATCGCCGTTTTGACCTTCACCACCTATACGCTGGGCGGGCTGATGCGCGAGCAGGTCTGCATCTATATGTGCCCGTGGCCGCGCATCCAGGCCGCCATGCTGGACGAAAATTCTCTGGTCGTCACCTATAACGACTGGCGCGGCGAGCCGCGTTCGCGCCATGCCAAGAAGGCGGCGGCCAGCGGCCAGCCGGTCGGCGACTGCGTCGACTGCAATGCCTGCGTCGCGGTCTGTCCGATGGGCATCGACATCCGCGACGGGCAACAGCTCGAATGCATCACCTGCGCGCTCTGTATCGATGCATGCGACGGTGTGATGGACAAGATCGGTCGGCCGCGCGGCCTGATCGCCTATGCGACGCTCGACGAATACCAGTCGAACATGGCACTTGCGACCGACAATGGCCGCATGGGCATCGATCCGCGGCGGGTGCGAAAACCCAATGGACGCTTTCGCGACAAGGTCCGCCATTTCGACTGGCGGGTGATCTTTCGGGCCCGCACGCTGCTCTATATGGCTGTCTGGTCGGCCATGGGGATCGGCCTTCTGGTGGCACTGGTCACCCGCGAGCGGCTCGACGTCAACGTACTGCACGACCGCAATCCGCAATATGTGCTGGAATCGGATGGATCGATCCGCAACGGCTATACCGTACGCATCCTCAACATGGTGCCGCAGCCGCGCGACATCACGCTCACGCTCGACGGCATGGACGCGGCGGTGATGAAGATCAACGGCATGGATATCGCCAGCAGCCGCAGCATCACCGTCGCGGTCGAGCCGGACGAGGCGACGACGCTGAAGGTCTATGTGACGCTGCCGGGCGAGGGCGCGCGTGCCACGACGCAGGACTTCCACTTCGTCGCCACCGACGCCGAAGGGCGCGAGACCGCCACTTACAACGCCGTGTTCAACGGTCCGGGGATCAGACAATGACCGTCAGACAGGAAAAAGCAGGTTTCGTCTTCACCGGCAGGCACATGCTGGCCACCATGGTCGCCTTTTTCGGCACGATCATCACGGTCAATTTCACCATGGCCTATTTCGCCGAAACGTCCTGGAGCGGGCTGGTGGTGGAAAACACCTATGTCGCCAGCCAGCAGTTCAACGGCAAGGCCGGCACGATCCGCGACATGCTGGCAAGCGGCATCCGCAGCAAGCTGCACGCCAGCGAGCACGAGATCCGCTACAGCCTGACGATGCCCGACGGCAGGGCCGTCACCGCAGACAGCGTCACCGCGGCCTTCCGGCGCCCCGTTGGCGAGCACCAGGATTTCGCAGCCGAGCTTACGCCTGCCGGCAACGGCCTCTATGTTGCCGATCACGCCGTGCTGCCGGGACACTGGATCGTCGAGGTCAAGGCGGTGAAGGACGGCAAGCTGATCATGCATGAAGCGACCCGCATCGCCGTGATCGGGGGGCGGAAATGAGCTGCTGCGCTGCCGGAACGGAAGGCGCGCTGGAGGTCGAGCGGGCCGCCCATGCGCTTCCGTCTTCCGAGGAGATGAGACTGGCGAGCCGGAGCGTCGGCGAGGGTCTCTACCAGACGGATCTGAGCTTGCCGGCGGTCCATTGCGGCGCATGCATCGCAACGGTCGAGCGCGCCCTCAGGGCCTTGCCGTCGGTCGAGCGCGCCCGCGTCAACCTCTCGACACGGCGGGTTGCCGTGGTCTGGAAGGCGCGTGTCGGCGACGAGCCGACGGATCCGCAGGTCATTGCGCGGCAACTTGCGTCGGTCGGCTACGAGGCACATCTGTTCATGCTGGACGACCGGGCGGGCGACGCATTGCGCAACCAGCTGCTGCGGGCGGTGGCCGTCGCCGGCTTTGCGGCGGCCAACATCATGCTGCTTTCGGTATCCGTCTGGGCCGGCGCGGACGCTGCGACCCGCGACATGTTCCACTGGATATCGGCGCTGATCGCCGCCCCGGCGCTGATCTATTGCGGCCGCTACTTCTACCTCTCCGCCTGGAGCGCGCTGAAGCACGGGCGCACCAATATGGATGTGCCGATCGCCATAGGCATCAGCATCTCCTATCTGATGTCGCTCTGGGAGACGGTGCATCACGGGGAGCATGCCTATTTCGACGCGACCGCGTCGCTGCTGTTCTTCCTGCTGATCGGTCGCACGCTCGATCAGGTGATGCGCGAGCGCGCCCGGTCGGCGATCACCGGACTGGCGGCCCTGTCGCCGCGCGGCGCCATGGTGCTGGGCGCCGACGGCAGCCGCGACTATCGGCCGCTCGACGAGGTCGAGGTGGGCGACCGCATCGCCGTTTCGGCGGGCGACCGGATCCCGATCGACGGCCTGGTGATCGCCGGTAGCAGCGATCTCGATATGTCGATCGTCAATGGCGAAAGTGCCGCCGTCGGCGTGACGGTCGGCGACCCCGTCCAGGCCGGAACCCTCAGCCTGACCGGATCCCTGGTGGTCGAAGCGACCGCTCCGGCCAGATCGTCTTTTCTCGCTGAGGTGATCCATCTGATGGAGGCGGCCGAAGGGGGCAGGGCACGCTATCGGCGGATGGCCGACCGGGCAGCGGCTCTCTATGCGCCGGTCGTGCATCTGACGGCGCTTTTTGCATTCGTCTTCTGGGGTCTCTACGACGGCGACTGGAAGCATGCGCTGGTGGTCGCGGTCGCCGTGCTGATCATCACCTGTCCCTGCGCGATCGGCCTTGCCGTGCCGGTGGTGCAGATCGTCGCCGCCGGCCGCCTGTTCAAGGCCGGCATCATGGTCAAGGACGGCTCGGCAATGGAACGGCTTGCCGAGATCGACACGGTCGCCTTCGACAAGACCGGCACGCTGACGCTCGGCCGGCCCGCACTGGTCACCGCCGACCCGTTCGACCCGCAGACGCTGGCTCTGGCAGCAGCGCTTGGGCGGCAGTCCCGCCATCCGCTGTCGCAGACGCTTGCACAGGTAGCCGACGCTGCCGGTCCCGCCTTCGACGATGTTCGGGAAATTCCAGGTGCCGGTCTCCAGGCCTCGTGCGGTCCCCGGGTCTACCGTCTCGGCAGCCGGGCGTTTGCCGGTGCCGCCGCCGGCGCAGACCATGTCTCGGTGGCGGCGCCAGATGCGGCGCTGTCCGAAGTGGTGCTGTCGCTGGATGGGCGCGAACTTGCCACCTTCCATTTCGAGGATGCCCTGCGTCCCGGCGCCCGTGCGGCCATTGCGGCGCTGCAATCGCAGGGCCTCTCGCTCGGCATCCTGTCCGGCGACCGGCCGGGGGTCGTGGAGGCCCTGGCGGCGCGGATCGGCATCGCCGACTGGAAGGCGGGCCTGCAGCCCGGGGACAAGGTCGATTTCATCGCAGCCGCCTCGGCCGATGGCCACCGGCTGCTGATGGTCGGCGACGGGATCAATGATGCGCCGGCGCTGTCGGCCGCGCATGTCTCCATGGCGCCGGCGACGGCCGCCGATATCGGCCGGCAGGCCGCCGACTTCGTCTTCCTGCGCAAGAGCCTCGACGCGGTGCCCTTCGCCATCCGGGCGTCGAAGGCCGCGGGGCGGCTGGTCCGGCAGAATTTCGGCCTGGCGATCGCCTATAACCTGATTGCCGTGCCGGTGGCGCTGGCAGGGTATGCAACCCCGCTGATTGCGGCCGTCGCCATGTCGGGCTCCTCGATCATCGTCGTCCTCAATGCGCTGCGGCTCAACCGGCTGGAACTGCCCGAAGAGATCGCCGTTGCAGGGACGACCGCGGCCCGGGCGACCCGCCTGCCGATCGGACACGCCGCATGACCATGCTGATCTATCTCATTCCCATCGCCCTGTTCCTCGGCGGTCTCGGCCTCTTTGCCTTCCTCTGGTCGATCCGGTCGGGGCAGTATGAGGACCTCGACGGCGCGGCCTGGCGTGTGCTCGACGACGGCGACGACCGCCCGCAAGAGTGAACGCGCAGTCGCCTTTGTGCACTGCCTTTGCGCTTGCTCCGGCCTGTCAGGAGTGCCAAAAGAGGCCTCCTTGTAAGCCTTGAATTTCGTTACGGAGTGTATGTCATGGAACAGGCCGAAATCGGATTGATCGGACTGGGCGTCATGGGCGCCAATCTCAGCCTCAACATTGCCGAAAAGGGCAACCGCATCGCGGTCTTCAACCGGACCTACGCTGCCACCGAACAGTTCATGAAGGATGCCGGCGAGCTCGCCGACCGCATCATTCCCTGCAAGACGATCGAGGAATTCGTCGCCGCCATCCGGCCGCCGCGGCCGATCATCATCATGATCAAGGCCGGCGATCCGGTCGACCAGCAGATGGAGCTGTTGAAGCCGCATCTGGAAAAGAACGACATCATGATCGATGCCGGCAATGCCAATTTCCGCGACACCATCCGCCGCTTCGACAGCCTGAAGGATTCGGGCCTGACCTTTATCGGCATGGGCGTCTCCGGCGGCGAAGAGGGTGCCCGCCATGGTCCGTCGATCATGGTCGGCGGCACCGAAGAGTCGTGGAAACGCGTCGAGCCGGTGCTGACCTCGATTGCTGCCAAATTCAACGGCGAACCCTGCGTCGACTGGCTCGGCAATGACGGCGCCGGCCATTTCGTCAAGACCATCCACAACGGCATCGAATATGCCGACATGCAGATGATCGCCGAAATCTACGGCATCCTGCGCGACGGCCTGAACATGTCGGCCGTGGAGATCGCCGACGTCTTTGCCAAGTGGAACAAAGGCCGTCTGAATTCCTACCTGATCGAAATCACCGAGAAGGTTTTGCGCGCGAAAGATCCGATCTCCGGCCGTCCGATGGTCGACATGATCGTCGACAAGGCCGGCCAGAAGGGCACCGGCAAGTGGTCGGCGATCGAGGCACAGAACATGGGCGTGCCGGCAACCGGCATCGAGGCCGCCGTTGCCGCCCGCAGCCTGTCCTCGTTCAAGGACCAGCGGGAAGCGGCCGAAAAGATCCTCGGCCTTCCGGCATCCGGTGACCATGGCAATGTCGATCGCGACAAGCTGATCGACGATCTGGAGCAGGCCTTGCTGGCCGGCAAGATCGGCGCCTATGCGCAAGGGTTCGCGGTGATGGCGGAAGCCTCGAAGGAATTCGGCTGGTCGCTGCCGATGCCGACGATCGCCAAGATCTGGCGCGCCGGCTGCATCATCCGCTCGCAGTTCCTCGACGAGATCACCTCGGCCTTCACCAAGGATCCCGATGTCGCCAACCTGATCGTCACGCCGGCCTTTGCCGACATGGTCAAGGACACCGACGGGGCGCTGCGCCGCGTCATCTCCTTTGCGGCGCTCGGCGGCATGCCGGTTCCCGCACTCGCTTCGGCGCTCGGCTATTTCGACGCCTATCGCCGGGGCCGCGGCACGGCCAACCTGATCCAGGCCCAGCGCGATTTCTTCGGTGCCCACGGTTTCGATCGCACCGATGGCGCCGACAAGCATCACGGCCCCTGGGGCAGCGGTCTCGCCGACTTCTGAGCCGTCCGGCCCATCCCTGCATGAGAGGAAGCCCGGCCCTGCGCCGGGCTTTCTGCCTTGTGGCTGCCGGCCTGCCTTTTCGCAAGCAGGCCTTTGCCGCTATTGGGCCGCGCCCCTTTCAAGTTGCCGGCGCAGGCCGCTGATTTCGGCCCGCAGCGCGCGCAGTTCCTTAAGCACGGTGGTGTTGTCGCCATGCAGCGACTGCAACTCCGCATCGGTCTGGATATCGCCTTCCTGCTGCATGGCGGACACGATGACGCCGATCACCAGGTTGAGCACCGAATAGGTGCTGAGCAAGATGAAGGGAACGAAGAACAGCCAGGCATGGGGGCTCACTTCCATCACCGGACGCACGATCCCCATCGACCAGCTCTCCAGTGTCATCACCTGAAACAGCGTATAGAGCGAGGCGCCGATGGTGCCGAACCAGTCCGGGAACTGCGCCCCATACAGCGTCGTCGCCATCACGGCTGCGACATACATCAGCAGTGCCAGCAAGATGACGACCGAGCCCATGCCGGGCAGGGCCAGCACGAGCCCGCCGATGACCCGGCGCAGCGAGGGGAGGATGGAGATCAGCCGCAGCAGCCGCATGATCCGCAGGGTGCGCACGATCTGGAACGGACCGACGGCCGGAATGAGCGCCAGGCCGACAATGACGAAATCGAAGATGCTCCAGGGATCGCGGAAGAACCGCGCCCGGAAGGTGAACAGCCGGGCCACGATCTCGATCCCGAAGATAGCGAGAATGGCATGGTCGAGCATGTCGATCAGCGGCCCGGCGCTTGCCATGACCGCCTCATTGGTCGCCAGTCCCAGCGTGACGGAGTTGATCAGGATGATGGCGATGATCAACCGCTCGAAGCGATTGGACTGCAGAATGGCTGCGAGACTTCTTCGCACGACGGCCCCCTGTCAAAGGGGCACTACAGGGGGTGCTGTCTGGCCCGTCAAGCCGGGTTGCACCGGGCGATAAAGGCTTTGCACGAAACGGCAAGAGATCGCGGGCAGGGCATTCCCAACGAGGGGTCACTCAATCGGGCCAGGCCGGCTGGCTGATGCTCTGCAGGCTTTCCGCCGGTTCGCCGGCGATCTGGGCGATGACCGCCCTTGCGAGCTCGCGCCCGGCGAGCCTAACATCCTCGTAGACCGTGAAGATTTCCGGCTGGATCCAGTTGAGGATATGCGTCGACTGCTTGGACACGAGGTCGACGTCGCGACCGACCTGCTTGCCCGCCGCCGCCACCGCGCCGTTGACCGCGATGGCCGCGCTGCCGGCCGAACAGATGATGGCGTCGGGTGCATCGGCCCGCCGCATCATGGTTTCGATCGCCGCGTGGATTTCGTCGAGCGGCGTGTCGGTCGTCACGGGCAGGGCGACCTCCTGCAGACCGTGTTCGGCCAGGGCGCGCATGAAGCCGGCGCGGGTATGGTGATGATAGGTGAGCGAGGCTGGCGGGCGCAGCAATGCAAAGCGCCTGCGGCCGCGCTCGCGCGCAAGCTTGGTCACCGCCTGATAGGCGAAGGCATCATTGTCGAAGTCGTGATAGGCATGCGCCGTCTCGATGTCTGTGCGCCCATGGGTGGCAAACGGAATATTGTGCTCCTGCAGAAGGCGGATGCGGGCGTCCTGGGGCTCCGTGCGCGAGATGATCACGCCATCGGCTGACCCGGTGTCGAGCAGATAGCGGATCGGCGCCATCGGGTCCTTCAGGTGGGAATGCGGCGTGACGACGATGTGATAGGGGGTGCCCGACAGCATCTCGGAAATGCCGAAGACCATCTGGCTGGAAAAGCCCATGATCTCCTCGTCGATCGACAGCACCAGCGCGATCACATTGGTCTTTCCGGTGCGAAGCCGCACCCCGGCGCGGTTCGGCTGGTAGCCGAGCTGGCGTGCGACCATGCGCACCCGCGCCTTGGTCTCGGCGCCGATATCGGGCGCATCCTTCAGCGCCCGGGAAACGGTGGTGATGCCAAGCCCGGTCATGAAGGCGATGGTCTTCAGCGTCGGACGTTCACGCGTCTGCGCCGGACGGGCCGGCTGCTCCTCTGGACTGTCTGTCATTCCTCCCCCGCCTCGTTGCCGCTTCTTCTCTCGGGGACGGTTCTCTTAGGCCTCTCGGCAAAGAGAGGTCAATCGCACCCGCGGACGGCCGTCATAAACTGTAACGTTACAGTTATCTTGTCGAGCATAATCTGGCGACGAGGGAAAAAACTCCAACCGGCGATTGAACCTTGGTCGCATACGGCCCTGATGCTGCGGCTGCAAAGTCTCCCATGTCCCGCATTCGTCCGGGACGGCGCGATTTCGACCTAAATAACGCATGCAAATCGGCTTTTCTACTTTTTGCACTGCACCCGCGAGCTCGCTTGACCGGCATGGCGAACCGGACCCACGCCACACACAGGGGTTGAATATCCGGTTGTCGTGAAAATTCTCTAGCGGAGTGGTTGCGCGGTCCATGGCTTTATCATAACGTTTTCCGGCAACGTTTCAGTGAGGGAGGAGACTCATGAAAATCCGTAGCGCGGTGGCCGTATTGGCCGCCACCGTCGCCATGCCGTTCGGGCTGGCACACGCCACAGATCTGGAAGTAACCCATTGGTGGACCTCGGGCGGTGAAGCAGCCGCCGTCGCCGAGCTCGCCAAGGCATTCGACGCCACCGGCAATCATTGGGTGGATGGCGCCATAGCAGGCTCGGGCGGCACCGCCCGCCCGATCATGATCAGCCGCATTACCGGTGGTGACCCGATGGGCGCCACCCAGTTCAACCACGGTCGCCAGGCGGAGGAGCTTGTCCAGGCCGGGATGATGCGGGATCTCGACAGCGTCGCTGCCGAGGGCAAGTGGACCGACGTCATCCGTCCGAAGAGCCTGCTCGACAGCTGCACGCTCGACGGACACATCTATTGCGTCCCGGTCAATATCCATTCCTGGCCGTGGCTCTGGCTGTCGAACGACGCCTTCCAGAAGGTTGGGCTCGATGTGCCGAAGAACTGGGACGAATTCGTCGCCGATGCGCCGAAACTGCGCGACGCCGGCATTGTCCCGCTCGCCATCGGCGGCCAGCCGTGGCAGGCGTCCGGTGCCTTCGACGTGCTGCTGCTCGGCCTCGGCGGCAAGGACCTGTTCTACAAGGTCTACAAGGACAAGGATGCCGAGGCTGCAGCCGGGCCGGATATGGCCAAGGTCTTCAAGGCCGCCAATGATGCCCGCACCATGTCCAAGGGCACCAATGTCCAGGACTGGAACCAGGCCACCAATCTGGTGATCACCGGCAAGGCCGGCGGCCAGATCATGGGCGACTGGGCGCAGGGTGAATTCGCGCTCGCCGGCAAGGTCGCCGGCAAGGACTATTCCTGCCTGCCGGGCCTTGGCTACGACAATCCGATGATCGGGACGGGCGGCGACGCCTTCTACTTCCCGAAGCTCAACGACGAGGCCAAGTCCAAGGCGCAGGAAGATCTCGCCAAGGTCCTGCTGTCGCCGGAGACCCAGGTCGCGTTCAACCTGAAGAAGGGTTCGCTGCCGGTGCGGGGTGACGTCGATCTGGCGGCTGCCAATGACTGCATGAAGAAGGGCCTCGACATTCTCTCCAAGGGCAATGTCGTCGACTGGACCGACCAGCTGCTTTCGGCCGACAGCCAGAAGCAGAAGGAGGACCTGATGTCCGAATTCTTTGCCAATGAATCGATGACGCCGGAAGACGCGCAGAAGCGTTTCGCCGACATCGTCGCTTCGGCCGACTGACGGGTCAAAGGGATCGGGCAGGCTCCCGATCCGCCGTTTCCACGGTCGCCACCCGCGTGGTGGCGGTCGTGTCCTTCAGCGGCCTGCCGATCCGGTCCGTCCAGGCGGACCGGATCGGCGGAGGCTCGCGCCATCGGCACGCCGGACAGCCGGCGAGACGTTGGCCGCATGCGACACGGGAGAACAGATTTCATGACGGACAGGGCGCCCGCACGTCGGCCGAACCAGTTGTTCCGCAATCTCAATGCGAAGATTGCCTCGATCCCGATGATCCTCACTGCGCTGGTGATCTTTCTCGGCGGCACGGTCTGGACCATCGTCTATTCCTTCACCAATTCCAAACTGCTGCCGCGGATGAAATGGGTCGGCATCGACCAGTACGAGCGCCTGTGGGCCGCACCGCGCTGGATCATCTCGATCGAGAATCTGGCGATCTTCGGCATTCTCTCGCTGATCTTCTCGATGGTCATCGGCTTCGTCCTGGCCGCGCTGATGGACCAGAAGATCCGCTTTGAAAACACCTTCCGCACGATCTTCCTCTATCCCTTCGCCCTGTCCTTCATCGTCACCGGGCTGGTCTGGCAGTGGATCCTCAATCCGGATTTCGGCGTCCAGTCGGTGGTGCGCTCGCTCGGCTGGGCGAGTTTCACCTTCAATCCGCTCTACACCTCGTCGATCGTCATCTACGGCATCCTGATCGCCGCCCTCTGGCAGGGGACGGGCCTCGTTCTCTGCCTGATGCTCGCCGGGCTGCGCGGCATCGACGAGGACATCTGGAAGGCGGCCCGCGTCGACGGCATTCCGATGTGGAAGACCTATCTCTTCGTCGTCATCCCGATGATGCGCCCGGTCTTCATCACCACGCTCGTGATCATCGCCTCGGGCATCGTCAAGGTCTACGACCTCGTCGTCGCCCAGACCAGCGGCGGCCCCGGCATCGCCTCGGAAGTCCCGGCCAAATATGTCTACGACTACATGTTCCAGGCGCAGAACCTGGGGCAGGGCTTTGCCGCCTCCACCATGATGCTGATCACGGTGTCGATCATCATCATCCCCTGGGCCTATCTGGAATTCGGAGGCAAGAAGCGTGGCTGATATCGCAACCCTCAACACCACCGCCGCGGCCGTTAACGCGTCCGCCGAGACGCTTTCGGGACCGCGCGGCAAACGCCCGAAGCGGATCTTCTCGACCCGCAACCTGATCGTCTACGGCACGCTGACGCTGGCTGCGATCTACTATCTCGTGCCGCTCTATGTCATGGTCGTCACGTCGCTGAAGACCATGCCGGAGGTGCGCCTCGGCAACATCTTCTCGCCGCCCTCCGACATCACCTTCCAGCCTTGGATCAAGGCCTGGGCCGAAGCCTGCACCGGGCTCAACTGCGACGGCCTGTCGCGCGGCTTCTGGAATTCGGTCCGGATCACCATCCCCTCGGTGCTGATCTCGATCCTGATCGCCTCGGTCAACGGCTATGCGCTCGCCAACTGGCGGTTCAAGGGCGCGGAGACCTTCTTCACCATCCTCGTCATCGGCGCCTTCATCCCCTATCAGGTGATGATCTATCCGATCGTCATCGTGCTCAGGGAGATGGGCATCTACGGCACCCTGACCGGGCTCGTCATGGTCCACACGATCTTCGGCATGCCGATCCTGACGCTGCTGTTTCGCAACTACTTCACCTCGCTGCCGGGCGAGCTGTTCAAGGCGGCACGCATCGACGGGGCGGGCTTCTGGCAGATCTATCTGAAGATCATGGTGCCGATGTCGCTGCCGATCTTCGTCGTGGCGATGATCATCCAGATCACCGGCATCTGGAACGACTTCCTGTTCGGCGTCGTCTTCACCAAGCCGGATCTCTATCCGATGACCGTCCAGCTCAACAACATCGTCAACTCCGTCCAGGGGGTGAAGGAATACAACGTCAACATGGCGGCGACCATTCTGACCGGCGCCGTTCCGCTCTTCGTCTATTTCGTCTCCGGCCGGCTTTTCGTGCGCGGCATCGCCGCCGGCGCCGTCAAAGGGTAATTTCGCATGTCTCATAGTGTATCGATCAAGGACCTTTCATTGAGCTTCGGCGCGGTCACCGTGCTGAAGGACCTTAATCTCGACATTGACGACGGCGAATTCCTCGTCCTGCTCGGCTCTTCGGGCTGCGGCAAGTCCACGCTGCTGAACTGCATCGCCGGTCTCCTGGAGCCGACCGACGGGCAGATCTACATCAAGGACCGCAACGTCACCTGGGAGGAACCCAAGGACCGCGGCATCGGCATGGTGTTTCAGTCCTATGCGCTCTATCCGCAGATGACGGTGGAGAAGAACCTCTCCTTCGGCCTGCAGGTCGCCAAGGTGCCGAAGGACGAAATCAGGAAGAAGGTCGCACGCGCCGCCGAGATCCTGCAGATCGAGGCGCTGCTCGATCGCAAGCCGGCGGAGCTGTCGGGCGGGCAGCGCCAGCGCGTCGCCATCGGACGCGCTTTGGTGCGCGACGTCGACGTCTTCCTGTTCGACGAGCCGCTTTCCAACCTCGACGCCAAATTGCGGTCGGAATTGCGTGTCGAGATCAAGCGCCTGCACCAGTCGCTGAAGAACACGATGATCTATGTGACGCACGACCAGATCGAGGCCCTGACGCTCGCCGACCGCATCGCGATCATGAAGAACGGCGTGATCCAACAGCTCGACGAGCCGACGACGATCTATAACCGACCGGTCAACCTGTTCGTTGCCGGCTTCATCGGCTCGCCGTCGATGAACTTTTTCAAGGGCAGGGTGGAGGCGGTCGATGGCACGATGCATTTCGTCGCCCCCGGCACCCGCCTGTCGCTCGCCGGCTACCACGCCGACAGCCCGCTCAAGGACGGCCAGGCGGTGGTGCTCGGCATCCGCCCGGAGCATATCCAGGTCGATGAGGATATCCCGCAGGGTGCCGCGGCCCAGGACGGTGTCGTCGATATCGAGGAACCGATGGGCGCCGACAACCTGCTCTGGGTCAAGCAGGGCGATCACGTCCTGTCGGTGCGCACCGGCGGGACGCGACGCTTCCGCCCCGGCACCCCCGTTCGTCTCGGCTACGACATGTCGGTCGCCTCGCTGTTCGACGCCGCCAGCGAAATGCGCCTCTGAGGCAAGGGCTACCCGTCGGCCATTTCCGGTCCTCGGCCGGGGCAGGCGGGCCGCCATCATGAACACCACAGGATCTCCGCATGACCATCCCATCCAACGCTCACGATCTTTCCGGCACCTGGCAGTTGGCGACCCGCAACGGCACGCATGCGACAGAGATCGCCATTCCCGGAGACGTGCATTCCGCGCTGCTGGCGGCCGGGATCATCCCCGACCCCTATCACGGCCGCAACGAGGAGGTCGTCCAGTGGGTGGCGCATGAGGACTGGGTGCTGGAGCAGACCTTCCAGGTCGACCATGCGGATGGCGACTGGTATCTCGACATCGACTATCTCGACACCGTCGCCGTTGTCTTCATCAACGATGCGCCGGTGCTGTCGGCCGACAACTGCTTCCGCCGCTATCGGCCGGATGTCGGCAAGCTGCTGCAGCAGGGCGAGAACACCATCCGCATCGTCATCCATTCGGCGATCAGGGCGGGTGCCGAGCGGCAGGCCCATCAACCCTTCTACATCCCCTACCACCCCGGCAATTCGCCGATTGCCAACGGCAACATGCTGCGCAAGCCGCAATGCCATTTCGGCTGGGACTGGAATATCGCCATCGCGCCGCTCGGGCTCTACGGCACGATCGCGCTGAAGAAACTCGATCCGGCCCGCATCGAACATGTGACGACCGAGCAGGTGCACCGCGAAGACGGCAGCGTCGAACTGCATGTCGAGGCGACGCTCTTTGCCGCCGAACCCGCCGTGCTGCCGGTGCATTTCAGCTTCGGCGAGGAGCGTGTGCGCCTCGATTGCGGCGTTGGCGCCGGCCAGACCTGCATCCGCCATGTCTTCGTCATCGACGAGCCTCGCCTCTGGTGGCCGGTCGGCAGCGGTGAGCAGCCGCTCTACACGCTGTCGGTCGAGGTGCCAGGCGGCGCCGTGCAACGAACAATCGGCCTTCGCCGGGTCGAACTTCTGACCGACAGGGACGCGGTCGGCAACCGCTTTGCCTTCCGGGTCAACGGGCGCGAGATCTTCTGCCGTGGCGCCAACTGGATTCCGGCCGACGCGCTCTTTTCCCGCACATCGCGACCCAAGACCGAAGCGCTGCTGCGCTCGGCGGTCGATGCCAACATGAACATGATCCGCGTCTGGGGCGGCGGCTTCTACGAGCAGGACTGGTTCTACGACCTTTGCGACGAACTCGGCCTGATGGTCTGGCAGGACTTCATGTTCGCCTGCAATCTCTATCCCTGCTCGGACGACTTCCTCGCCAATGTGGCGGACGAGGTCGATTACCAGGTCAGGCGCCTGTCGTCGCATCCCTCGATCGTGCTGTGGTGCGGCGACAACGAAATCGTCGGCGCGCTCACCTGGTTTAAGGAATCGATCGACAACCGGGACCGCTATCTGGTCGCCTATGACCGGCTGAACCGGGTGATCGAGCAGGGCTTGAGGAAGGCGGCACCGCAGGCGCTCTGGTGGCCTTCAAGCCCGGCCTCGGGCTATCTCGACTACGGCGACGCCTGGCATGCCGACGGCTCCGGCGACATGCATTACTGGTCGGTCTGGCACGAGAACAAGTCGTTCGACGATTACCGCACCGTCCATCCGCGCTTCTGCTCGGAGTTCGGCTTCCAGTCCTATACCTCGCTGCCGGTGATCGAGAGTTTCGCCGAAGCCAAGGACATGAACATCGCCTCGCCGGTGATCGAACTGCACCAGAAGAATGCCGGCGGCAACGAGCGTATCGCCGGCACCATGTTCCGCTATTTCCGCTTCCCCAAGGACTTTGCCAATTTCGTCTATCTGAGCCAGATCCAGCAGGGGCTCGCCATCCGCACCGCGGTCGATTATTGGCGCTCGCTGAAGCCGCATTGCATGGGAACCGTCTACTGGCAGCTGAACGACACCTGGCCGGTCGCCTCCTGGGCGAGCCTCGATTACGGCGGTGGCTGGAAGGCGATGCACTACATGGCGCGGCGCTTCTTCCAGCCGGTCAACCTGATGGCGATCCCGTCTGCCGATGGCGAAACGATCGCGCTGAAGCTGGTCAACGACACGGCCGATACGGTGGCGGTCGATGCCAATATCTTCGCGCTCACGCTGCAGGGCGAGCAGGTACCGCTGCAGACGCTGAGCACCGAGTGCCCCGCCGATCGCGCCGCCGAACTCGGCAGCATCCGGCTCGAGGACCTGCCGCAGCACGCGCTGCTCGGCTGGAATTTCATCGCGTCCAACGGCATGGCCGGCGAGGGACACCATGCGCCGACCACCTACAAGGCGCTCGACCTCGAACCGGCGGGCCTGGTGCAGGACGTGACCGCGCTCGGCGACGGCTCCGTCGAGATCACCGTGACCGCCAAGGGGCTGGCGCTCTTCGTCATGGTCGAATGCGACCGCCCCGGCCGCTTCACCGACAATGCCTTCGATCTGGCAGCCGGCGGCCAGAAGCGGATCGTCTTTACCCCGTCCGACACCGGGGCGGCCGGGCCAATGCCGGTCTTTACCATCTACGATCTCCATTCCTGCCAGCAATCCGGCTGACGCAGGTGTGTTTTCGTCGCGATAACAGAGGGTTGTCGCGGCATATTCATTTTGTTTCGAGGAGGAAACGCGCATGACTGCACTTGGTTTTCAGCTTTACAGTGCCCGCAACTACCAGCCCTTTTCAGAGATCTTTCCGAAACTCGCCAAGGCTGGCTACAAGGAGGTCGAAGGCTATGGCGCGCTCTATGCCACCGTTGATCCCGACGCCCTGCAAAAGCTCAAGGACGAACTGGCCGAGCATGACCTGACCATGCCGACCGGTCATTTCGGCATCGACATGCTGGAGAGCGAAACCGACAAGGTGCTGACCATCGCCAGGGCGCTCGGCATGGATGCCGTCTATTGCCCCTTCCTGATGCCCGACCAGCGCCCGACCGATGCAGCCGTCTGGAGGGCGTTCGGCGAACGGCTGCAAAGGGCCGGCAAGCCGTTCAAGGATGCCGGCTTCGACTTCGGCTGGCACAACCACGATTTCGAGTTCAAGGCACTGCCGGATGGCGCGATCCCGATGGACCTGATCTTCGACGGCGGGCCGGATCTCTCCTGGGAGGCAGACATCGCCTGGGTCATCCGCGGCGGCGCCGACCCGCTGGCGTGGATCTCGAAATACGGTGACCGGATCACCGCCGTGCACGTCAAGGACATCGCGCCTGCGGGTGAGAATGCCGACGAGGATGGCTGGGCCGATGTCGGCCACGGCACGGTCGACTGGAAGGGCATCATGGCCGCGCTACAGCCTTACAAGGTGCGTCATTTCATCGTCGAACACGACAATCCGAACGATATCCAGCGTCTGATCGATCGGTCCATTGCATCGTTCAAGACATATTGATTCAACGAGATAGATTGGAATTCTTCCATGACACGTGAACTCGGCGTCGGGATTGTCGGCTGCGGCAATATCTCGACCACCTATTTCTCGCTTTCGCCGCTCTTCAAGGGACTGAAGGTGTTGGCCTGCACCGACCTCAACATGAATGCCGCCGAGATCAGGGCGGACGAATATGGCGTCACGGCCCAGCCGATGGACGAACTGATGGCCAATGACGAGATCGACGTGATCGTCAACCTGACGATACCCGCCGCCCATTTCGCCGTCTCCAAGGCCGGGCTCGAGGCCGGTAAGCATGTCTATTCGGAAAAGCCGCTGGTGCTCTCGCTTGCGGAAGGCGAGGAACTCCGCCGGCTGGCGGCGGCAAAGGGCCTGTCGGTCGGCTGCGCGCCGGACACCTTTCTCGGCGGCGCGCACCAGCTCGCCCGCAAGCAGATCGATGACGGCAAGCTCGGCCGGATCACCTCCGGCACCTGCCATGTGATGAGCCCGGGCATGGAGATGTGGCATCCGAACCCGGACTTCTTCTTCCTGCCCGGCGGCGGCCCGATACTCGATCTCGGACCCTACTACATCGCCAACCTGATCAACCTGATCGGCCCGGTGAAGCGGGTGGGCGCGCTTACCTCGATGGCGAGCGAGACCCGCACGATCACCAGCCAGCCGCGCTCCGGCGAGACGATTCCGGTCAAGACTCCGACCAATATTCATGCGCTGCTCGAGTTCCGGAACGGCGCGACGATCACGCTGTCGGCCAGCTGGGACGTCTGGAGCCATCGCCACGCCAACATGGAGCTCTACGGCACCGAAGGCTCGCTCTATGTGCCGGATCCGAACTTCTTCGGCGGTACGGTCGAGGCGTCCGGCCGCAACAAGGATATCGCCGCGCTCGAAAACTGGAACCATCCCTTCGGCAAGAACAACCAGGAGAGCCCGCAGGGCCCCCGCGCCAACTATCGCACGGCGGGTCTGGCCGACATGGCGATGGCGATCATCGAGAAACGCGACGCCCGCTGCTCGCTCGACCGCGCGCTGCACGGCGTCGACGTGATGACCTCGATCCTGAAGTCGGGCGAGACCGGTGAGTTCGTCACGCTCTCGACAAGCTGCACCCAGCCGGCGGCGCTCGGGGTCGACGAGGCGCAGGCGCTGTTGCGGTAAGGCGACGACATGCCATAACTGGCGCTGCCGCTCATCCGGCCCTGTCGTCCGTTTCCCGCTTTGCCGGGAGACGGACCCGCGGGGCGACAAGCGGCGGATCGCGAAGACTGTATTTTGGGAGATTGCACCATGGCCTGGACACCGGCTGAAAACCGCCACGAGAAGATGAGATACAACCGCCTGGGTAACAGCGGCCTGAAGCTGCCGGCGATCTCGCTTGGCCTCTGGCACAATTTCGGCGACGACACGCCGCACCAGCGCAAGGTCGAGATGTGCCGCACGGCCTTCGATCTCGGCATCACCCACTTCGACCTTGCCAACAATTACGGCCCGCCGCCCGGCTCGGCCGAGACGGCCTTTGGCCGCATCCTGAAGGATGAATTCTCCGGCCTGCGCGACCAGATGGTCATCTCGTCCAAGGCCGGCTACCTGATGTGGCCAGGCCCCTACGGCGAATGGGGCAGCCGCAAATATCTGATCGCGTCCTGCGACCAGAGCCTGAAGCGCATGGGCCTCGACTATGTCGACATCTTCTACTCGCACCGCTTCGACCCCGACACGCCGCTCGAAGAAACCTGCGGCGCGCTCGATCATATCGTCCGATCGGGCAGGGCGCTTTATGTCGGCATCTCCTCCTATAATTCGCAGCGCACCCGCGAGGCGGCGGCGATCCTCAAATCGCTCGGCACGCCCTGCATCATCCACCAGCCGAGCTATTCCATGCTCAACCGCTGGGTCGAGGACGACGGGCTGATCGATACGCTGGAGGAGCTCGGCATCGGGTCGATCGTGTTCTCGCCGCTGGCCCAGGGCATGCTGACGACGAAATACCTGAATGGCGTGCCGGAGGAGAGCCGGGCGGCGGCATCGAAGTCGCTGAACCCGGATTTCCTCAACGACAAGAATGTCGAGAACATCCGCCAGCTGAACCGCATCGCCGAGGGCCGAGGCCAGACGCTGGCGCAGATGGCGATTGCCTGGGTGCTGCGGCGCGGCCGGATCACCTCGGCGCTGATCGGCGCCTCGCGGGCCGCCCAGATCGTCGATTGCGTCAAGGCGCTCGACAATCCGGACTTTACCGATGCGGAACTGGCCGAGATCGACAGCTTCGCCCGCGAGGCCGACATCAACCTCTGGGCCGCTTCCGCCGAGCGCCAGGGGCCGGCGCGCAAATAACCGCCAGCGTCAGGGCCTGGCGGCAACCCTCATCCGGTTGCCGCCGCCTTCTCCGCTGGCGAAGGCAATCGCATCCGCACACAGCATCGATCGTATCTCGAGGAGGAGAGCCATCCATGATCCGCAACCCGATCCTGCCGGGCTTCAATCCCGATCCTTCGATCTGCCGGGTCGGCGAAGACTATTATATCGCCACCTCCACCTTCGAATGGTATCCGGGCGTGCAGATCCACCACTCGCGCGATCTGGTCAACTGGACGCTGGTGCGCCGTCCGCTGGAGCGCGCCTCCCAGCTCGACATGCGCGGCAATCCCGACAGCTGTGGCGTCTGGGCGCCTTGCCTTTCCCATGCCGATGGCCGCTTCTGGCTGGTCTATACCGACGTCAAGCGGTTCGACGGCAATTTCAAGGACGCGCACAACTATATCGTGACCGCCGACACCATAGAGAGTGCGTGGTCCGATCCGGTCTACGTCAACTCCTCCGGCTTCGACCCCTCGCTGTTTCACGACGATGACGGCCGCAAGTGGTTCCTCAACATGCAATGGAACCACCGCACGCAGAGCTATGGCGGCCAGCCGAAATCGCCGGCTTTCGACGGCATCCTGCTGCAGGAATGGGACGCCGCCTCGGGCACACTTGTCGGCCCGATCCGCAATATCTTTGCCGGCACCGAGCTCGGCCTGGTCGAGGGGCCGCATCTCTTTCGCCGCAACGGCTGGTACTATCTGACGACGGCCGAGGGCGGCACGGGTTATGACCACGCCGTCACCATGGCCCGATCGCGGACGATCGAGGGTCCTTATGATCTGCATCCCGACAGATATCTGATCACGTCGAAGGATCACCCGGAGGCAAGCCTGCAGCGGGCAGGGCACGGCCAATATGTCGAAACGCCGGATGGCGCTGCCTATCACACCCATCTCTGCGGCCGGCCCCTGCCGCCGCAGCGCCGCTGCACGCTCGGCCGCGAGACCGCGCTGCAGAAATGCAGCTGGAAGGACGACGGCTGGCTCTACCTTGCCGATGGCGGGCCGGTGCCTGCCGTCGACGTATCGGCGCCTACCGATGTCGCATCCGAACGGCCGCAAACCTGCCTCTACGATTTCGACGAGACGTCCTTGCCGGCCGACTTCCAGTGGCTGCGCACGCCCGAACCGGACCGCATCTTCTCGCTCGCCGATCGCCCCGGCCACCTGCGTCTCTACGGCCGTGAAAGCATCGGCGCCTGGTTCGAACAGGCGTTGGTTGCCCGACGGCAGGAACATCATGCCTTCCGGGCCGAAACGGTGGTCGAGTTTACCCCCGACACCTACCAGCAGGTCGCGGGCCTGACGCATTACTACAACCGCCACAAGTTCCACGCGCTCGCCGTCACCCTCGACGAGAAGCTCGGACGCGTCGTTACCATTCTCTCGTGCCCGGGCGACTTCCCGCATGGCCGCCTGGAATTTCCGGTCGGAGCCGGCGAGACAATCGGCGAGGGCCCGGTCGAACTTGCCATGGAGATCCGCCACAACGATCTGCGGTTCTACCATCGCAGCGGCGGCGAGACCCAGTGGCAGGCGTTCGGTCCGGTGCTCGACGCCGGCGTCGTATCCGACCAGGGCGGGCGCGGCGAGCATGGCTCGTTTACCGGTGCCTTCTGCGGCGTCTTTGCCTTCGACACCAGTGGCCGGGCGAAGGCTGCCGATTTCGACCGCTTCCGTTATATGCCGCTCTGACGAGGGTCAGCCGGCGAGCGAGACCACGGCATTGACGCTGGCGGCCACCAGAACCGTGTTGAAGAAGAACGATACGACGGCGTGGACGAGATTGATCCGCCGCATCGTCTTGGTGGTGATCGCCACGTCCGAGGTCTGGGCCGTCATGCCGATGACAAAGGAGAAATAGAGGAAATCCCAGGCGCCGGGGTCCGGCGTCTGCGGGAAATCCAGCCCGCCGCGCTGCGTCTCGTTTTCGCGCTCCTGCTCGGCCGGTCGCCAGTAATGGTGCGCATAATGCAGGGCAAACATGGTGTGCAGCGTCACCCATCCGAGGAACACCGACAGGAAGGCGGCAGTGATCTCCGTCATCCCCGGAAAGGTCTGCCGGTTGATCGCGTGAAACAGTGCCACCAGCGCGCCGGCGGCGGCCACCAGGGTGACGGTAAGGATGAGCGGCGCCGGCTCGTCGTCATTGCTCGCCCGTGCCTTCAAGGCGTCCGCATCAAGCCGCGGAATGCGGTAGCCCATCATCACCAGATAGATCAGGAAGAAGACATTGATCGGTATGCCGAGCGCCAGTTTCGGCTGCAGCGCCAGCGTGGCAAGCAGACTGAGAATGCCGCCGGTGAGCCCGAAGAGGAAGGGGCCATGGCGATGGTGAAAGAGTCTGGATCCGAGCATGCCGGTCTGTCCCGGGTCTAGATGGAATTGGCGCGGCGGCAGAGCCGTTCGAGCGTTTCCAGAAAGCTCGAACGGTCGCGCGGGCCGAAGGGTGCGTTGTAGCCCTTGCTTTCGCCTGTTTCGCGCAGATGCGCGCCGAGATCGCGCATCGCGGTCGCCATGCCGATATTGGTCTCGTCGAAGATCCGCCCGGTCGGTCCGGTGACCAGTGCGCCGGCGCCGACGCAGCGTCCTGCCAGCGGCACGTCCGCGGTCACCACGATGTCGCCCGGTCCGCAGCGCTCGGCGATCCAGTCGTCGGCGGCATCGAAGCCGGCCGAGACGATGACGTTCTCGACCATCGGGTCGCGCGACGGGCGCAGGCCGGAATTGGCGACCAGCGTGACCGGCAGGTCGTGGCGTTCGGCCACTTTCAGGATTTCCGGCTTCACCGGACAGGCATCGGCATCGACATAGATACGGGTCATGGAGGGCGTTTTATCTGCTTTCATCGGGACATCACAGGCGGCTTAGCACGCCAGCCTTGAGGCCGCTACGGGCTGCTGCAAGGGCCGCGAAAACGAAAGCCGGCTTTGTGTGCTGCATTCTTTGCGTGCCGCATTGCGGATCACCCGGGCGATAGCGCATGGCAGGCGACGCGACGGCCGACCGCAATGTGCTGGAGAGCATTGCCAGGAAAAGTGTCACCGCGGTTTTTCCGTCCGCAAATGCATAAAAAAGCTAGGCCCCGTCCGGTGAACGCGTGTTTGCCGGATTTGATCTAGATCAGCAACAGGTCGCAGGCGACGCTAACGGCGAGCGCATGCAGCGCGATCGTCCCGTAAAGCCCGAGCCCGATCATCACGCGTTGCGACAGCGTGATATCCTCCAGCACCAGTCGCGTGCTGAACGACTGGCCGCCGATCAGGCTGAGCAGGGTGAAGACCGCAAGGCTTGCGATCAGCGCGATTGGCGGCACGCCGATATGCCAGCCGGTGGCGACGATCAGCGCGCTCGCCGCAAGGCTGCCGAGCAACAGCGTCGGCCGGTTCGGGCAAAGCTGCCGCAGCACCTGGCCGCCGTCGAAACGGCTCATCGGCAGCAGATTCAGCAGATTGAAGGCGCCGAGAATGAGCAGCGCGATCGCCAGCACATGGGTCGTGGCCGAGGACAGGCCGAAACCGCCGGTGCGGATCGCCGAAATCAGGATCGGCACGAAGAAGGCCGACAGCCCCGGTCCCATCAGCGCGCAGGCGGCCGCCTCGAAACGGCTGTCATAGGGGCGCCCGCCGATCGCCACGCCACCGAGGATCGGCAGGAAGAGCATGCGCACCTTTTCATGGCCGAAGGCACGGTAGGCGGCCATATGGCCGAGTTCGTGCAGCACGATCACCAGGGTCAGGATGGTCGACAGCATCAGGCCGGAGGCGTTGCGGCCGAAAAACGGCCAGAGCATCAGTGTCGACAGGATGGCGAGGCCGACCTGCACGGCCGGATGGCCGAAATGCCCCATGCTTTTCGGCTCGCGGTTTTCCGCCGCCGCGCTCAGCCGTTCCAGTTCGCGCTGCATCCAGCGGCGGCGAAAGAGAAGGCCGCCGAAGCCGCGGTAGCGGTCGCTCTGTTCGAAGGTGATCCGCGCTTGTCCACCGGCTTCGCGCGATATGATCCGGCGCTCGCTGAAATGCTGCCAGAAGCTCTGCGCCAACACGGTGTCGTCGACGACGCTGCGCTCTTCGCCGAAGACCTGGCCGGCGGCATCCGGCAGCGCGGTCGCCCGCACCGTCCGCCGGATCGGTTCGCCCTTGCGCCCCGCCGCCTTGTAGGTGAGTTCGACCAGCCGCGCATCGTCCCGATCGGGGTTGTCGAGGGCGCGAGCCGCGGTCAGGTCGTCGTTCCATTGGGCGAGACGCGCCGGCTCCAGCAGTCTGGCGACAGTCTCCGGCCGGGCATCGACGACACGGCTGAGGCGGACGGTCCGCCTGCCGATCGGGGCGGCCATCAGCAACCAGATGGCGACGAGACTGCACAGCAGAAGCACGATGGTGGTCAATTGCACGACGGAAGGCTCCACGGGCAGTTCGAATGGCATGCAAGCACCCGGCGCGCACCGTCCTGCGACGGCAATCGGGACCGGGCCTCGGCGGCCATCCTGAGGGCAAAAGCTTTCGGGAGGATCAACCGTCAGGGTTAATTTCTGTACGTGCAGTCTCGATATCCGGCACGGATAAAGTGAGCCGTTGTGCATTGCGGCGTTCGCGCCACAGGATAAACAGGCCGGATCCGACGATGATGACGATGCCCGACCATTTCGACAGCGAGGGGAAATCGTTAAACAGGGCATAGCCGAGCACGGTGGCGGCGATGATCTCGAAATACTGGAAGGGCGCGAGAACGGAGAGGGCCGCCATGCGGAAGGCGCGCACCACCAGCAGGTGGATATAGCCGGAGATCCAGCCGAGCAGCACGACCAGGCCAAGGCCCAGCAGGCTGTGGGGCAGGGACGGCGCAAAATCCGCATTCCCCGCGGCATGCCCGCCGATCAGCGCCAGGCCGACAAAGATCGTGCCGCCCATGCCGGCCATGGTCTGCATGGTCATCGGCGTGTCGGCGTCGCCCAGTGCCCGGTTGAGAAACATGTAGATGGCAAACAGAAAGGCGGCACCGACCGGCAGCAGCGCCGTCAGCCCGAAGATCTCGAAGCTCGGCTGGATGACGATCATCGCCCCGGCAAAGCCGATGACGATCGCCAGCCAGCGGCGCCATCCGACCTTGTCGCCGAGAAAAACCGCCGACAGCGCCGTCAGGATGAAGGGTTCGACGAAATAGATGGCAAAGGCATCGGCCAGCGGCATGTAGGTGACGGCGGTGAAGAACATCAGGCTTGCGGCCCCATGCAGCACGCCGCGCAACAGATTGCCGAAGGGCCGCTTGGCCTTGAACGCTGCGCGACCCTGCAGCGCGACGAGCATGGGCAGGGTGCAGACCATCTGGAAGAAGAATCGGTAGAAGGTCACCTGGCCCGGCGACATGCCCTCGAAGGTCGACATATACTTGGCGATGGTGTCCATCAGCGGCAGCACCATCATGCAGAACGCCATCAGCGCCATGCCCTGCACCGTGCTGTCCTGTCCGCCCTTCACCGCAATTGTCATGTCTCTGATCCGTCCGAGGAAAGTGCCATCTGGCACGCCGGGTAGGGGGCCCGCAAGACGGCATGCGGGCAATCCGGTTCGGTGTTTAGAGGCCCTCGCGGTCGCGCCCACGAGATTTTGTGGCGCCTTGAGGCTGGCATGTGCCGGAACCACTGCCTATGGTAGGCATTCTAGCGCTGCCCGACCGAATGGGCGCGAGCGGACCGGGCGGCCTTCCTGCCGCCGGTCTTCAAGGGGGCTGTGACGACCGTCCGGGCGATGGTCGGCAGCCCTCCAGCAGGAAGGATAATCTACGTGAATGCATCCATGTCCTCGGATCAGTTCTTCACCGATGCCAGCGACGACACGCTTGGCGGGCGGCTATCGAGCGCCCGTGATGCGGCCGGCGTGTCCTTGAGCGCCCTTGCCAACCAGCTCGGCGTCAAGCGCGACACGCTGCAGGCCTGGGAGACCGACCGCTCCGAACCCCGTCCGTCGCGACTGGTCAACCTTGCCGGCATTCTCGGCGTGTCGCCGATGTGGCTGATGATCGGCCGCGGCGAGGGCCCCGTGATGACGGCCGAGGTCGCCTCGATGGAAACGGTCGAGATGGAACTCGCCCGCCTGAGGGAGATGCATCAGGACATGGGTCGGGTCATCCAGTCGCTGGAAGAGCAGATCCGCAGGGTGGCAGCCCGCGGGAGCGACCTGGACAGCTGACCCGGCTTCGCGGCCGGGCGCAGGCCGTCAGGCCTCCAGCGCGGTCTCGCCGAACACCGATTCGAAGGCGTCCTTCAGCCGCATATCGACATCCGCCATCATCACCGGCAGACCGAGATCGACGAGGCTGGTGACGCCGTACTGGCTGATGCCGCAGGGCACGATGCCGCCGAAATGGCTGAGGTCGGGTTCGACATTGATCGCCAGCCCGTGAAAGCTGACCCAGCGGCGGAGCCTGATTCCGATCGCGGCGATCTTGTCCTCGGCGACCGTGCCGTCGGGCAGAGGCGGCCTTTCCGGCCGGCGGACCCAGACGCCGACGCGGTCCTCGCGCCGTTCGCCGCGCACATTCATCGAATCGAGCGTGCGGATGATCACCTCTTCCAGGGCTGCCACATAGGCGCGCACATCCTGGCGCCGGCGCTTCAGATCGAGCATCACATAGGCAACGCGCTGGCCGGGGCCGTGATAGGTGTATTCGCCGCCACGCCCTGTAGCATGGACGGGAAACCGGTCGGGATCGATCAGGTCCGCCGCATTAGCGCTGGTGCCTGCCGTATAGAGTGGCGGATGTTCGACCAGCCACACGAGCTCGTCGGCGGTCCCATCGGCGATGCGCCCGACTTCGGCCTCCATCGTCGCCACGGCGTCATCATAGGAGACGAGACCGTCGCTGATCCGCCAGCGGACGGGCGGGGAGCCTGGAATGGCGGGCATGTCGATGGACAGTTCGGTTCTGAGCATGGGGCACCTCGGCCCCTTACTTGGCAGCGGATAAGGCGCAGATCAAGAGGCGCAGCCGCAGGCTCTCGCCCGCACTTTCCCAAGGCCTGTGGGAGGCTTGAAAGTTTTATCAGAAATCTGTCACAGCGCCCTTGTGCGGGTGAAATCGTTTTGATACATGCTGCCCCGCCGGCGACAGTCGGCTCTACCACGATGCGGTCGTGGCGGAATTGGTAGACGCGCAGCGTTGAGGTCGCTGTGGGGCAACCCGTGGAAGTTCGAGTCTTCTCGACCGCACCAAAGAAACCCGGCTTTAAGCCGGGTTTTTTGTTGTCTTGCGGCTTCTTGCCGGCATTTTCTCATGCATTGGATGCCGCAGGGGCGATGGTTGCGAGGCCGATGCTCTCCTCTGTGCCAAAGATGATTCTGCCGATCCGTCCTTTGCACCGGAACAATCCCGCACTCCGCCTGTTTCATCTGGGATGAGGCGCTGCGCAGGAGCGTGCAGAATGGGCCTCGGCCGCCGTTGATTTTTGCCGGCGGCCTCAAGCCGGCATGTCGCAGATTTGACCTCGTCTGAAATCCAGGCCTTCGTGCCGGACCAGGGATGGCCCTCCACGTCCAGGGCTGTCCGCCATTGCGGCTCTCATACCGGAGACCCGCCAAGCAAGGAGACGTGCCATGAATGACCTCAAGATCTACTGCCTGAAACCCAAGGCCGCGCCGGACGACCCGCGCTGGGACAACAGCCCGCCACAGGGCGAACTCTTCGTACGGGCGCTGTCGACCGGCGATGCGCGCATCGTCGCCGAGGAGGCCGAAAACGACTTCCCCGCGACCAATGGCAAGCCCGCCGAAGGCGTGTCCACCGCCAATGCCTCGGCCTTCCGCGACGACAAGCTCTATAGCGTGCTGCTCGATGAAAGCGGCCGCTTCGACAGCGAGGGACCGCGCTCGGTCATCTACGGCCATGTGGACCGAAACGTCTTGAAGACCGATCCGCTGCACCATTCCTAAGGTGTGCGCTGTCCGGCATAAGATCAAAGGCCCGGCCGGCATCATGCCGACCGGGCCTTTTGTTCTTTTCTCCCGTACGAAGCAGGGGCGCCGAAACGGTCTTATTCGTCGGCATCCGCCGGAATATGCGTATCGACGCCGCGGGTGCGCACCTCGTTGCGCACTTCGGCAACACCCTTGACCGAGAGGGCTGCCAGTTCCACCTGACGGCGCTCCTGCGGCGTATCGACCGATCCGCTGATCGTCAGTCGGTGGCCGTCCACATGCAGGTCGAGTTCCAGTACGTCGACGCCGTCGATTGCCTCGATCGCCTCTTCGACGCGCGATTCGATATCATCGCTGTCCTCGCGGTGGTCCGTCTCCGGAAGCACGGGTGCGCGTGCGGCATGCTCCAGTCCGCTGGCTTCCGCTTCCGTCACCCGGAAACCGTGATTGCGGTCTCGGTCGAAATTGGCTTCGCCTTCGCCATAGGCGCCGTTGCCGACCGGCTTGGCCGCACCGCCCGGTTCGTCGTCATAGGGCCAGCCATCCTCGACGTTGTGCTGGTTGAAATCGCGGTAATCCTCCTCGCGCGACAGGTCGTTCTTCTCGTTTGCCATCGGATGTCTCCAGGTCTGTTGGGATCTGGCAAAACAACGTCCGGGAGCCGGCTTGGTTCACGACAAAGACGTCTGACCGCGCTTGTGCTTTTCCCACCGGCGCAACAACCGCTCGCGCTTCAGCCGCGACAGGCGCAGGATCCAGAAGATCCCGTCGAGCTGATCGATTTCATGCTGCATGCAGATCGCCGGAAAGCCCTGAAGCTCGGTCTCGTGGCCATTGCCCTGCAGATCCTGGTAGCGCAGGCGCACCGCGTCGGGCCGCTCGAGCGCCTCGACCATGCCGGGCATCGAGACACTGCCCTCGTCATGGCGCATCAGGGTGCCGGAAACCGACAGTATCTGCGGATTTGCAAAATCGCGGCGTCCGCCGAGTGCCGGCAGATCGAGCACCACAAGCCGCTGGGCCACCCCGATATGCGGCGCGGTGATGCCGACCCCCGGGGCGGCCCGCATGGTGTCAAAAAGGTCGTCGGCGAGCGTTTGCAGCGCCGGGTCGAAAGCGATCACGGGACTTGCGACCCTGGTCAGGCCGGGATCGGGAAAGGTGAGGATGGCGCGTTGCATGCCGTGGGCGATCTCCGTTCGAACCGCATCTGCGATAGCGGCGAAAAAGCCGAAAAACAATATGCTTACAACAGGGCCCGGCGCCGCCGCCCGCTGGACCTTCCCCCCGGAATAGGGTAGGACCCGGGCTGTCTGAGGCGGTCTGACGCGACCAAGAACCCAAGAGGTGGATCGATGAACGAAATCGACGAAACCATCCTCCAGCCTGCTCCCGCCGCAGAAGAGCCTGCCACCGATATCTATGACGAAGACGGCTATGTGCGCTCCAATTTCCTGATGCTGGTGGGCGCCGCGATCGCCGATCGCGACGTGCTCTTCCTGCGCCAGAACGTGGCCCGCCTGCACGAATCCGAACTGGGCGACCTGCTGGAGGCGATCCAGCCGGAACAGCGGATCGCGCTGATCAACCTGCTCGGCGAAGATTTCGACCTGACCGCGCTGACCGAAGTCGACGAGGGCATCCGCCTGCAGATCGTCGAGCAGCTGTCGAACGACACGATCGCCGCGGCGATCGGCGACCTGGATTCCGACGACGCCGTCTACATTCTGGAAGACCTCGATCAGGTCGACCGGGACGAAATTCTCTCCAAGCTGTCGTTCACCGAGCGTGTCCGCCTCAGCCGGGCGCTCGATTATCCGGAAAGCTCGGCCGGCCGGCGCATGCAGACGGAATTCGTCGCCGTCCCGCCGTTCTGGACAATCGGCCAGACGATCGACTACCTGCGCGACGAAGAAAACCTGCCGGAAAGCTTTTCCCAGATCTTCGTCATCGACCCGACCTTCAAGCTTTTGGGCGCCGTCGATCTCGACAAGGTGCTGCGCACGCCGCGCCTCGGCAAGATCGAAGCGATCATGCGCGAGACCAACCATCCGATCCCGGCCGAGATGGACCAGGAAGAAGCCGCGCAACTGTTCGAGCAATACGACCTTCTGTCGGCGGCCGTGGTCGACGAAAACGGCCGGCTGGTCGGTATCCTGACGATCGACGACGTCGTCGACGTGATCCAGGAAGAGGCTGAAGAGGATTTGATGCGCCTCGGCGGCGTCGGCGACGAAGAATTGTCCGACAGCGTGCGCGCCACCACCCGTTCGCGCGTCCCCTGGCTCGGCGTCAACCTCCTGACCGCCTTCCTCGCCGCATCGGTGATCGGGCTCTTCGACGCGACGATCGAGAAGATCGTGGCGCTTGCCGTGCTGATGCCGATCGTCGCCGGCATGGGCGGCAATGCCGCGTCGCAGACGATGACCGTGACGGTGCGCGCGCTCGCCACCCGCGACATCGACATTCACAATGCCTGGCGGATCATCCGCCGCGAGGCCGGCGTCGGCTTGATCAACGGCATGCTGTTCGGCGTGCTGATCGGTGTGGTGGCCGGCGTCTGGTTCGACAATATCAATCTCGGCGGGATCATTGCGGTCGCCATGCTGATCAACATGATGGCAGCGGCAATCGCCGGCATCCTGATCCCGCTGCTGCTCGATCGCTTCGGTGCCGACCCGGCGGTCGCCTCGACCGTCTTCGTCACCACCGTTACCGATGTCTGCGGCTTCTTCTCGTTTCTGGGGCTTGCCACCTGGTGGTTCGCCATCAGCTGACAGCTGCGTGCCGCCGCCAGTTCAGCGGTGGTTTCGCATCGCTGCAGGGCAGGGCGCGCAGGCAGGCCATGTCCCGTGCAACCTGTCGGGCGCGGCGAGCTGTCGGTGGCCCGGCTGAAAATTGACTTTTACGTAAGAGTTAATACAATGCCGTCGTCCAAGGAGCATGACGGCCGTGAAAAAACATTATAGCATCACCGAATTGACCCGTGAATTCGGTGTTTCGACCCGGACATTGCGCTTCTATGAGGATGAGGGGCTGATCCAGCCGGAGCGGCGTGGCCGCACGCGTCTCTATCGCAGCGCCGATCGCCGGCTCATCCAGGAAATCCTGCGCGGCCGCCGCATCGGCTTCACCATCGCCGAAATCCGCGAAATCGTGCAGGTCTACAAGGCACCGCCCGGCGAAATCGGACAGTTGAAGCTGATGATGACGCGCATCGACCAGAAGCGCGACGACCTGCGCCAGAAGCGCAAGGATATCGACGAAACCCTGAGCGAACTCGATCAGGCCGAGGAGGCCTGCCTGTCGCGCATGGTGGAAATCGGCGTCGGGACCTGAGCGGCTTTGCCGCGCCGGCGCGCGGCCTTTACCGGATGGAACAAGATTTGTCCCTCAGACGTGGCCCGGCTCACAGCCAGCGGCGCACCTGGCGACAATAGCGCTCGTAGTCGATGCCGTAGCGGGCCAGAAGCAGCATTTCCTCGCGGCGGATGGCGATCTGCGTCGTCACGATCGCAGCCGTCAGCGCGCCCAGCAGAAACCAGGGATTGGCACTCAGCAGCCCGGCGGCAATCGTTGCCAGGGTATAGCCGAGATAGATCGGATTGCGGGTGAAGCGGTAGGGACCGGTGGTCATCAGCGTCGGGCGCTTGCGCAGTCCGAAGGGCGAGACATGCGCATCGATCTTGGATTTCATCGACCACAGCATCAGCGCCAGGGCGAGGGCCAGCAGAATGAAGCCGGACACCATCAGCTGCGTGCGGGCCGGCATCGACAGGTCGATCAGCCGTCCGAGCCCGAAAGCTCCGGCAATGGCTGCGGTGTACAGCATGGGTGGCCAGGGAAAGGCCATCGGCTTCAGGCGATAGGCATTCATTTTCCGCTCCGTCACTGACTGGCGGCCGTACAACCGCTGGCAAGTGTCCTTATTCGTTCATCATCGCCTGCCGAGATTGCGCCAGACTGGAGGCCCTCAAGCAGGTTTTCTGCATGCAGCCGCTCCAGCGTACAAGCGCAGAACCGCGTGCAGAGCGGCACGTCATTGCCGTCCGCGGTACAACTCATCTGGCAGTTGCTGAGATAGCCTGCGTCCGGATCCGGTGCCGGAGGGGGAACTGCAAGCGTCAACAGATAAGCGATCCCGATCAGCACCGGTTGATGAACCAGGTAAAAGGCAAGACTGTGACGGCCGGCCAGTTGCAGGACCTTCGGACCGGCCGGTATGCGCGAAAGCCGCTCGATCAGACCGGCCGCCAGAGCGGCACGGGTGGCGGCGATGCCGAAAAGCACCATGCCGAACCAGGGAAACAGCGGTACATAGTCGTTTGTCCGCGGCAACACATCGGAAAGTCCGACCCAATACAGCAGCGGTTGATCGAACACGGGTGCCACATAAAACTGTGGAAGAGCGATAAAGCCCGCCCCGATCACGGCCGTCAGCAGGAACGGCAGGCGCAGGAAGGCGAGGCCGAGCAGGCTGAACAGCGCGATCGCATGCAGGATGCCGAAGAAGATGAAGGCGTCCGGCGTGGCGAAATAGGTGGCGACCGTGATCAGCAGGGCAGCGCCGACGACCATGGCCAGCCGCTTGCCGAAGCCGCGCCAGCGGATTTGCGGCCTGTGCGCCAGAACCAGGCTGACGCCGACCAGGAACAGGAAACTGCCGGCGATCATCCGGGCATAGACCTTCAGCGGTCCATGGGTGGTGATGCCGGCATCGAGATAGCCGAAAAACTCGAGATCCCAGCTGAAATGATAGGAGGCCATGGCAATCAGGGCCACGGCGCGCGCGGTGTCGATGATCTTCACCCGGCCCGATGGGCGCGGGGCAGATACGGGGATCGTTTCGGTCAAAGACTATCCTCGTGGTGGCCGATGGGATCGGGCTTGAAAACCCCGCTTTCAGAGGGGGAATCCGACCTTTCTATGACATCGGCCAGCACAACGCGGCGCGCGTCGGAAAAGAATTGCCGCCGAAGCAGGACGAAGAAGACGAACAGCGTGGTCAGCATGAAGACGTAAGGGCCGGCAAACCAGCCGAGATAGCCTATCGACAGGAAGATCGCCCTGAGGCCCGCATTGAAATTGGCGGCCGCCAGGATGTTGACCCGGATCACCCGCTCGGCCGCGGCGCGGGCGGCTTCCGGCGCCTGACGCGCGCGCTCGGCCATCGGCATGCTGCCGAACAGGATCGTGCAATAGTTGAACAGCCGGTAGGACCAGCCGAACTTGAAGAAGGAATACCCGAAGATCGCCGTCAGCCCGCACACTTTCAGTTCGAAGGCCGAGCGGCCGCCATGCGACAGCAGCGGCAGGTCGCGAAACACCGCATCGACCTCCTGCGTCGCGCCCAGCAGCGCGAAACAGCCGCCGATGGCGAAAATCGAGGTGGAGGCAAAAAAGGCCGTGCCGTTCTGCAGCCCGGCCATGATCTGCGTGTCGATCATCTTCAGGTCGCGGTAGAGGGAATTCATGATCCAGTGGCGCCGCCATTCGCCCATCGCCTGCGTCAGGCTGACCCGCGGCAGGACCTTTTTCTGCCCGGTCACCCAGGCAAAGGCGAGCCAGCAGACCGAAAACAATGCGAGCGCCAGATAGTCGGGCAGGTTCATGAGATTCTCCTCTGCGGCCTGTCCCATCTAGGATGCCTGCAATTTCAAGTGCAAGAGGTTTAACATTCGGCAATGTCTGCGTTGGAATTGCGGCTATGCAAGCTACGCACAACTCTCTTTTTGACGCACTAACGCGCGGATATCACTAACAAATCCCTTAATTATCTGGAGAGGCACCCCCAAGAATGCCTTGGTTTTGCCATTTTTGGTGGTTGCGTCGCCACACAAAATTTAATAAATGCCTTTCACGGAACGCGGTTCGGGGGACGGCGCTCCGAATGAAATGGCGGACCCTTTTCGGAGTCATTGATGGACAACAGCATCCAAAAGTCCTGCTGGACTGTGACCTTTCGTGCATTGGTCGGTTTTGCAGGGATTTTGGCAGTCGCTTATCTCTGGGCGCATCTTTAAGCCCTGACGTGACTGTCAGCACCAATTTGGCGGCGTGACCTTTCCCGGGTCACGCCGTTCTTCATTTCAGCCACCCGAATGGCGTCGTGTCGTTCCGGTGAAACGCGATGTCGGAGTTCCACCGCATCCATGACCGCGTCTGGTCTAGCCTCACAGGGTCAGGCCTCAAGGGGAATTCTCATGTTTCTGTCGGTATTCGATGTCTTCAAGATCGGGGTTGGCCCCTCGAGCTCCCACACCATGGGACCGATGACGGCCGCCAACCGGTTTCTCGACCTGATCGCCTCCGACGAATGGCCGCGGCCCGCCGGCGCCGAAGTCGCGGCGCTCAAGGTCAGCCTGCACGGTTCGCTTGCCTATACCGGCATCGGCCACGGCACGGGCCGGGCGGTGATCATCGGACTGACGGGCGAGGCGCCCGACGGGGTCGATCCCGACCGGATGGACCAGATCATCGAGGCGGTCGAGGCGAGCGGCAAGGTGGAGCCCGCCGGCCACCCGGCCTATGGCTTCAAGCCGGACGAAGATCTTGTCTTCGACAAGAAGCAGCCGCTGCCGGGCCACGCCAACGGCATGCGCTTCTCCGCCTTCGACCATGACGGTCGTCTTTTGCTCACCACCGTCTACTATTCGATCGGCGGCGGCTTCGTCGTCACCGAGACCGAATTGCAGCGGATGAAGAATGCGTCGAAGAGCGCCGGCGGCCAGAAGGTGCCCTATCCCTTTGCGTCGGCCAAGGAAATGCTGGCGATGGCGCGAAGCTCGGGGCTGACGATCGCCCAGATGAAGCGGGCCAATGAAGAGACGGTGATGGCGCCGGCCGACCTCGACGCCGGCCTCGACCGGCTCTGGGATGCGATGAACGGCTGCATCGACCGCGGGCTGAAGCAGGACGGCATTCTGCCGGGGGGCCTGAAAGTGCGCCGCCGGGCGCGTTCGATCCACGACAAGCTGAACGAGGAATGGCGCTCCAACAGGGCCAATCCGCTGCTCGCCAATGACTGGCTTTCGGTCTATGCGATGGCCGTCAACGAGGAGAATGCAGCCGGCGGACGCGTCGTCACGGCGCCGACCAACGGTGCCGCAGGCGTCATGCCGGCGACGATCAAATACTACCTGCATTTCCACCCGGACGCCGACCAGAACGGCATCCGCGACTATCTGCTGACGGCGGCCGCCGTCGGCGGCATCATCAAGCACAATGCCTCGATCTCCGGCGCCGAGGTCGGCTGTCAGGGGGAGGTGGGGTCCGCCTCCGCCATGGCCGCCGCGGGCCTTGCCGCCGTCATGGGCGGCTCGCCAGAGCAGATCGAGAACGCCGCCGAAATCGCGCTGGAACACCATCTCGGCATGACCTGCGATCCGGTCGCCGGCCTCGTGCAGGTGCCCTGCATCGAGCGCAATGCGCTCGGCGCTGTCAAGGCTGTGACCGCCGCCTCGCTGGCGCTGAAGGGCGACGGCGTGCATTTCGTGCCGCTCGACGCCGCGATCGAAACCATGCGCCAGACCGGCAACGACATGAGCGAGAAATACAAGGAGACCTCGCTTGGCGGTCTCGCCGTCAATGTGGTGGAATGCTGAGGCGGTCGCGCGCGATCACGGCGGCGACATCCGATCCGACTTGACGCGGCCGCGTCAGAGAGTATCTCCGGTGCCATGACACTTCACATGATCAAGCTTTGCGTCGGCGCCGATTCCGTCGACGATCTCCGGGAATGGGTGGCGCATCGCGCGCTCACCGCCGTTGCGGCCGGGCTGGAGCCGCAGTCCAGCCATGTAACCCGCATGGCACCGAAGCGCGCCGAGGAACTGCTCGATGGCGGCTCGCTCTACTGGATCATCAAGGGCCAGGTCGCGGCGCGGCAAAAACTGATCGGCATCAATACCTTCAAGGACGAGCAGGGGATCGGCCGCTGCGAGCTGGTGCTCGGCCCCGAGGTGATCGAGACCGCGCCGGCGCCGCGCCGTCCGTTCCAGGGCTGGCGCTATCTGGAGCCGGATGCCGCCCCGCGCGACCTGTCGGCCGGCGGCGCGGATCTGTCCGAGATGCCCGATGACCTGAAGCGCGAACTCGCAGATCTCGGGCTTCTCTGAGGTCGCGCCAATGCTTGCCTTCCGCCGCTATCCTTGCGTCGTCGGTGCCTTTGCGTACTCGGCATCGCTCACATGCTCCATCCAGTCGACGGTCTTGCCGTCCTGTTCCTCCTGGGTGGCGATATGGCTCATGGCGTTTTCGGGCGCAGCCCCATGCCAATGCTTCTCGCCCGGTTCGAACCAGACGACATCGCCGGGCCGGATCTCTTCGACCGGACCGCCCTGGCGCTGGACAAGGCCGCGGCCGGACACCACGATCAGCGTCTGACCACGCGGATGGGTGTGCCATGCCGTGCGCGCGCCGGGCTCGAAAGTGACCAGCGCGGCCGCGGCACGGCGTGCCTCGTTCGGCGAGAACAGCGGGTCGATGCGCACCTGGCCGGTGAACCAGTCGGCGGGTCCGCGACCGGAAGGCCGGCTTGCATTGCGAATAATATCCATCAGGGAGCCTCTCTCTGCGTTGCGGCCAGATCCTTGGCATCGGTGGTCGGCGGCATGTCGCGAAGCGCTGACGGCGCGGACCTGACCTCGTTCATATCTGCCGTCGGCGCGCCGGCTTTCAAGGCGAGGCCGGGCCTGCGCCAGATCGAAAGCCCGATCGCCAGCAGCAGCATGACCGGGAGGGCGCCGAGCGCCGTCGTGCCGGCAAGCGCCGGGCCGACGCCGATCCGCTGCATCGCCACCGCCAGCACGAAGGGCGCCGAGGCCGAGAGGATCAGCCGCGCAGACATCGCCCGGCCCTGCAGCCGGCCATAGCCCTCGCTGCCGAACAAAAAGAGCGGCAGCGTGCCACTGGCAATGCTCAGAATGCCGTTGCCCATGCCGAAGATGATCGCAAAGGCGACGCCCCCGGTCAGCGAGGGCGCACTCAGCCAGAGAATGAGGATGCCGACCGGCATCAGCGCCGCCGAGACCAGCGCCAGACCGATCGGCGGCAGGCGCTGACCGAAGGTCATGTTGATCAGCCGGCTCGCCACCTGCGACGGGCCGAACACCGTGCCGACCAGGGCGGCGCTGGCACCGAGGCCGAGGCCGGACAGCAGCGGCACCATATGGATCAGCATCGCCGACGTCAGAAAGCCCTGCAGCGCGAAGGCGATCGCCATCAGCAGGAAGGCGTGACGCCGCCGGTGGCCGGCGATCACCCCGGCCACCGGCCCGGAGACGGTCTTGCGCGTCCTTGCGCCATGGCCCGCGCGGCCGGCCAGATAGGCATGCACCGGCAGGCAGACGAAGAGGTTGAGGCCGGCGAAGATCAGGTAGATCGCCTGCCAGTCGAGCCTTGCATGCAGGGCCGTCGTCAGCGGCCAGAAGACTGTCGAGGCAAATCCGGCGATCAGCGTCAGATAGGTGATGCTGCGGCTTGCGGTATGCGGGTTCAGCTGCACCAGAAGGGCGAATGCCGCGCCATATTGCACGAGATTGGCGGCGATCTCGGCGGCGACCAGTCCCCCGACGAAGACGCTTTTCACCGGCGCCAGCGCGCAGAGGGCAAGCGCTGCGGCACAGAGCGCCGAACCGAGCACCATCACCCGGCCGGCACCGATCCGCTCGAACAGTTCGCCGAGCAGCGGCGCGGTGAAACCGCCGACTACCAGCGCGATCGACAGGGTCGCGAAGAGCCATTCGCGCGGCCAGGAAAAATCCGACGCCATGTCGGAGGCAAGGATCGAAAAGCTGTAATAGAGCGTGCCGTATCCGATGATCTGCGTCAGGCCGAGCAGCAGGACCGGGGTGATATCGACGCGCTCCCGGGTCATATCGAGGTCAACGTCACGCGTTTTTCGAGTTCGGCTGCGCTCTCCACCCGCTCGCTGTAGCGCTCGGTCAGATAGGGCGAGGCGTCGCGGATCAGCCAGGTGAATTTCACCAGTTCCTCGCAGACATCGACCACCCGGTCGTAATAGGCGGAAGGCTTCATCCGGCCGTCGTCGTCGAACTGCTGGAAGGCCTTCGGCACCGAGGACTGGTTGGGGATGGTGACCATCCGCATCCAGCGGCCGAGAATGCGCAGCTGGTTCACGGCGTTGAATGACTGACTGCCGCCGGACACTTCCATCACCGCCAGCGTCTTGCCCTGGGTCGGGCGCACCGCGCCGACCGAAAGCGGGATCCAGTCGATCTGCGCCTTCATGATACCGGTCATGGCGCCGTGACGCTCCGGGCTGATCCACACCTGGCCCTCGGACCATTGGGTCAGCCGGCGCAGTTCCGCGACCCGCGGATGATCGGTCGGCGCCGCGTCGGGCAGCGGCAGGCCGGCCGGATCGAAGATCTCGACCTCGCAGCCGAAATGCTCCAGCAATCGCCGGCATTCCCCGGCCAGCAGCCGGCTGTAGGAGACTTCGCGCAAGGAACCGTAGAGGATCAGGATGCGCGGCTTGTGGGTGGAGGTGAGCGGCTTGAGCCTATCGGGGTCGGGGCGGGCGAGGTGATCGGCAGAAGCTGCGGGAAGCTGGTCAGACAAGGCGCTTGCCCTCGCTGTCGAGAACGGCTTCGCCGTCTTCCTTGGCAAAGGCCCCCTTGTGGCTATCCGGCAGGATATCGAGCACGACTTCCGACGGGCGGGCGAGCCGCGTTCCGAGCGGCGTGACGACGAAGGGGCGGTTGATCAGGATCGGGTGTTCCAGCATGGCGTCGAGCAGCTGCTGGTCGGTAAGCGCGGCATCGTCCAGCCCGAGTTCGTCATAGGGCGTGCCCTTCTTGCGGATCGCGTCGCGCACGCTCAGCCCCGCGTCGGCGATCATCTTTTCCAGCGTCGCGCGCGACGGCGGCGTCGCCAGATATTCGATGATCTCGGGTTCGATCCCGGCATTGCGGATCAGCGCCAGCGTGTTGCGCGAGGTGCCGCAGGCAGGGTTGTGGTAGATGGTCACGTCCATGGTTCAGACCTCCTGGTTCTGGCGCGAAACGGTCCGGCCCTCTTCGTACCAGCCCTTCGAGCGGTTGACGATGAAGACGACCGACAGCATGACCGGCACTTCGATCAGCACGCCGACGACGGTTGCCAGCGCTGCCCCGGAATGGAAGCCGAACAGGCTGATGGCGGCGGCAACCGACAGCTCGAAGAAATTCGACGCACCGATCAGTGCCGAGGGACCGGCGACGCAATGCTGCTCGCCCGACCAGCGGTTCAGCAGATAGGCAAGCCCGGAATTGAAATAGACCTGGATCAGGATCGGCACGGCGAGCAGCGCGATGACACCCGGCTCGGCGATGATCTGCTCGCCCTGAAAACCGAACAGCAGCACCAGCGTCGCCAGCAGCGCCACGAGCGACACCGGCTGCAGCCGGCGCTGCAGCGCCTCGACATCGACCGTGCGGCGCAGGAGCTGGGCCACGATCACCGGCACGACGATGTAGAGCACGACCGACAGCAGCAGCGTGTTCCACGGCACGGTGATCGCCGAAAGGCCGAGCAGCAGGCCGACGATCGGGGCGAAGGCGACGATCATGATGACGTCGTTCAGCGCCACCTGCGACAAGGTGAAATGCGGCTCGCCGCGCGTCAGGTTCGACCAGACGAAGACCATCGCGGTGCAGGGGGCTGCCGCCAGCAGGATCAGGCCTGCGATATAGCTGTCGATCTGGTCGGCCGGCAGCAGCGGCCGGAACAGCCAGCCGACGAAGAGCCAGCCGAGCAGGGCCATCGAGAAGGGCTTCACCGCCCAGTTGACGAACAACGTGACGCCGATGCCGCGCCAGTGGCGACCGACCTGCGTCAGCGCCGAAAAGTCTATCTTCAGCAGCATCGGAATGACCATCAGCCAGACGAGGACTGCGACCGGCAGGTTGACCTTGGCGATCTCGGCCGAACCGATCTGCTGGAACAGGCCGGGCAGGGCGTGGCCGAGCGCAATGCCGGCGACGATGCAGAGAAAGACCCAGAGGGTGAGATAGCGCTCGAAGAGGTTCATGGCGTTTCCCGTCCTGGCCGTGGCCCACAGCCACCCGAGATTGCCCCGCCCGGCCGGCAGATGTCCGGATGGCCGCCGCAGCAGTCTTCCATCAGGAAGGTGACGAGACCGCCGAGCGCCTCGAAATTCGCCGCATAGATGATCGAGCGCGATTCCCGTGCCTGGCTGATCAGCCCGGCGCGGTCGAGCTCCTTCAGGTGAAAGGAGAGGTTGGAGGGCGAGACGTCGAGCGCCGCGGCGATGGCGCCCGCGGCCATGCCGTCCGGGCCTGCGACCACCAGCTGGCGGACAATCTGCAGCCGCGTCTCCTGAGAGAGGGCCGCGAAACAATTGAGGGCTTGACCCTGGTCCATATTTCAATAACTCTTGAAGTGTTGAAGCCGAGGAGTAGCACCGATGATTGCCGTAGACAAGACGCATGACATCACCTTGCAGCGCCTGACCGAAAGCCTCGCAACAGAGCGGTCCGCGCCGCTCCTCTTTCTGCATGACGGGCAGTCGCTGAAACAGGGCTATCACGTGACCGAGGTGAAGGCGGGCCATTTCTCCGCTTTAGACTGTGGCGCCAATCCGGAAGCGTGGTCGGAAATCTTCGTCCAGCTGTGGGACGTCGACGACACCTCCGACCGGGGCCCGATGACGGCCGGGCGCTTCCTCGCCATCATCGCCAAGGTCGTCGACCATGTTCGTCTCGACGGTTCCGCGCAGCTGACCTTCGAGCTCAGCGACGGCGTCGCGCCGATCGCCATCTACTGTGCGCAAAGCCCGGTGCTGGTCGACGGTCGCTGGCAGGTTTCGCTCCACCCCCGGCCCGCGAGCTGCAAGCCGCGCGATCGCTGGCTGGCCGGACAGGAGACGGCGCACTCAACGCCGCTGGCCGCCGCCGCGGCGGCATCCGCCTGCTGCGGCGCACGCCAGCCGGCCTGCTGCTGAGATATGGGGGAAGGGGCGGTCGCCGGTGCTGCCGGCGGCAGGCCCTGGAGGCTCTATTCCGGGGCGCCGTAGCGCAGCCCGTCCATCAACAGGCCGACCAGCCGGTGGGCGCGGGCCTTGAAGTCGGGGCCGTCGGAATAGGAATAGATGCTGGAGAGGGCGTGCAGCACATCGCCGCTTTCCGCGTCGGCGCGGATCGCGCCGCTGGCCTGGGCATTTTCCATCATCCGGGTAAACGTGCGCGGCACCAGCCCGTGCGTCTCGGCAAACAGCTGCGACTTCGATTCCATCATCGCTTTCAGATTGTCGCGCATGCCGCGCTTGGTCGCCATGTAGCCGACATAGCGCTGCATCCATTCCGCCAGCGCCGCCTCCGGCGTCTTTTCCGCCATCAGATGTTCGGCGCAGGCGACCAGCGCCTCGACCTCGTGGCGATAGACCGCCTCGATCAGCGCCTCGCGGGTGGGGAAATGCCGGTAGAGCGTGCCGATGCCGACACCCGCCTGTCGGGCGATCGCTTCGAGCGAGGTATCGACGCCGAACTGCGAAAACGCCTCGGCCGCGACATCCACCAGCTTTTCACGATTGCGGCGCGCATCGGCGCGGAGGGTGGGCTTCGCCGGCGATGTGTCGTCCCGTTGCTCGCGCGCCTGCTGTCCCTTCACATCCTCACCTGACATCATCCCGTAAAAAATAATCGACCGGCCTCTTGGAATTTTCCGGGCCGGTCCCTAAGTTCGCAAACGGAGGGGCCTCCGTTTATTGTCGCATCGCTTCATTCTAGCCTCTTGCAGGCGGCGTGTCATCCATTCCGCAGCCTGCCACTGTCATCTTCTTGCTGAAGGCCCGCATCGTCGGGCCGCCCAATCCAAATTTCGGGGAGACCGCATATGGCGAGTCCGAGTTCACTGGAACTTCACATCAACGGGAGCCGGCACGTCCTGGACGTCGATCCGCGCGCCACCCTGCTCGACGCCCTGCGCGAGACGGCGGGGCTCACCGGCACCAAGAAGGGCTGCGACCAGGGCCAGTGCGGCGCCTGCACAGTCCATGTCGACGGCGAGCGGGTGCTGGCCTGTCTGACGCTGGCCGCCCAGGTCGAGGGACGCGAGATCATCACGGTCGAAGGGCTGGCCGGGGCCGACGGCACGCTGCATGCGGTTCAGCAGGCCTTCATCGACGAGGATGCCTTCCAGTGCGGCTATTGCACGCCGGGCCAGATCATGTCGGCGGTCGCCTGCATCAAGGAAGGCCATGCGGGCTCGGACGACGAGATCCGCGAATTCATGTCGGGCAATCTCTGTCGATGCGGGGCCTATCCCCATATCGTCGCGGCGGTCCGCAAGGCAGCGGAGGCGCTGGCATGAGCGATCAGACCTATTCCCGCGCCGGCAGCGTTGCGCAGGCGGCCGCCCTCAGCGTCGATCCGGGCGCCGTCATCCTTGCCGGCGGCACCACGCTGCTCGACCTGATCAAGTGTGATGTCGCACGACCTGCCACACTGGTCGACATCACCCATCTCTCCGGTCTCGACGAGGCCAAGCAGACCCCGGACGGCGTCACCATCGGCGCGCTGATGAAGATGAGTCACGCCGCGGAGGCGCCTGCGATCCGCGCGGCCTATCCGGCCATTTCCCAGTCGCTGCTGCTCGCCGCCTCGGCGCAGCTGCGCAACATGGCGACGATCGGCGGCAATGTGCTGCAGAAGACGCGCTGTGCCTATTTCCGCGACCCGGAAGCCTATCCCGCCTGCAACAAGCGCAATCCCGGTTCGGGCTGCTCGGCGCTTGACAACGTCACCCGCAACGAGGCGGTGCTCGGCACCAGTGATGCCTGCATCGCGGTCTATCCCGGCGACCTCGCGGTGGCGCTGGCGGCGTTCGATGCGGTGGTGAAGACCGATCACCGAGATATCCCGGTTGCCGACTTCTTCCTGCTGCCGGGCGAGACGCCGGAGCGGGAGACCGTGCTTGAGGCCGGCGAGATCATCACCGGCATCTTCGTGCCGGCCTCTCCGGCAGCAAAAAACTCGACCTATCTGAAGGTACGGGAACGCGCCTCCTACGAGTTCGCCGCCGCCAGTGCCGCCGTCGGGCTCGCATTCGAGGACGATGGACGGACGATCCGCGACATCCACGTCGCCATCGGCGGGGTTGCCACGAGGCCCTGGCGCTGCACCGCTGTCGAGGAGGCCCTGCGCGGCCAGATCTTCGACGAACAGGCCGTTCGCGAGGCGAGCCGCCTTGCGGTCGAGGGTGCTGTTGCTCGCGGCGCCAATGCCTACAAGATTGACCTGGCACCGCGCGTCGTCGCCCGGGCCATTCTTCAGCTCGGAGGTCGGACATGAACTATCAGGACGTCAACACCAAACGCGGCGATGCCTCCGATGGCGGCGCCATCCTCGGGACGGGCGTTGCCCGCCATGACGGTGCGGCCAAGGTGCGCGGCGATGCGGTCTACGCGATCGAGCACAGCCTGCCGGGTCTGCTCTACTGCGTCATGGTCAATTCGACCATCGGCGCCGGGCGGGTGGTGCAGGTCGATGCCCAGAAGGCCGAGGCCATGCCCGGCGTTCGCATGGTGCTGCATGCCGGCAACAGCCTGGAACTGGTGCCGCAGGCCGATTTCTTCGGCAACCGGCCGGCCGGCGACAGCTATAATCCCTTCGCCCGCGAGATCGCCTTCAACGGCCAGCTGGTCGCGGCCGTCGTCGCCGAAACGCTGGAACAGGCGCGGGCCGCGGCCCGGGCCGTCACCGTGGCGGTGGAAAACGGCAAGGTTGTCTCCACCTTCCACGATCCGGCCGCCGGCGAGGGCAATGTCATCGCCGCCATGAGCAAGGACTGGGGCGATCCGGACGCCGCACTCGCCGACGCGCCTGTCGTCGTCGAGGCGACCTACGAGACGCCGCGCGAATACAACGTGCCGATCGAGCCGCATGGCCTGATCGCCCATTGGGAAGACGACGATCACCTGACGCTCTACGAGCACAGCCAGTGGATCGACGGCATGGCGAAATATCATGCGGACGCCTTCGCCATTCCCTTCGACAATGTGCGGATGGTCTGCCCCTATATCGGCGGCGGCTTCGGCTCGAAGGCGCAGGTGCAGCCGCATGCACTGGCGGCCGCCATCGCCTCGAAGCTTCTGAAGCAACCGGTGAAGCTCGCCGTCACCCGGCCGCAGACCTTCACCGCCTTCGGCGGCCGTCCGGCGACGCGCCAGACGCTGAAGCTCGGCGCGACGAAGGATGGCAAGCTGCTCGCCATCGACCATGACGGGGTCAACGAGACGGCGACCTATGCCAATTTCACCGAGACCACCGGCATCGTCACCGGCATGATGTACGACGTGCCGAATTTCCGGTCGCGCCAGCGCACCGTGCCGGTCAACACCGTGCTGCCCGGCCCGTTCCGCGCACCGGGCAAGAATCCGAGCGGGTTCGCGCTGGAAACGGCGATGGACGAGCTGGCGATCAAGCTTTCCATGGACCCTGTCGAACTGCGGCTCAGGAACGAGCCGGAGAAGGACCCGGAGACCGGCAAGCCCTGGTCGACGCGCAAGCTGCGCGAAGCCTATGCCGCAGGTGCCGAAGCCTTCGGCTGGGACAAGCGCAATCCCGAGATCGGCTCGATGCGCGACGGCCATGAACTGATCGGCTGGGGCATGGCGGTCGGCACCCACCCGGTCTATTCCGGCGGCGGCGAGGCGACTGTTTCGGTCAAGGCCGACGGGACGGTCGAGGTGTCCTCCAGCGCCATCGACATGGGGCAGGGCACCTATACCATCCTCGCCCAGACGGCCGCCGATGCGCTGGGCGTGCCGGTCGAGCGCGTCGCGGTCAAGCTCGGCGACAGCCGCTATGCGGGTGCGCCGGTGGCCGGCGGCTCCAAGCTCGCCAACCTGATGGTCGGCGCAGTCCACAAGACGGCGATGGCGGTGCGCGACGAGTTGGTGCAGCTCGGGCTTTCCGATCCGAACTCGCCGCTGCGCGACAAGGCCAACAACCTGATGCTGTCGGGTGGCCGCATCGCCACACCGGCAGGCGAGGGGATCACCCTTGCCGAACTGCTGGCGGCGACCGGCCGGGACGCGGTGGAGCTTACCCGTGACACGCTGCCTGAGGCCGAGCGCACGCCGCAGGAACGCCGGCAGATGTTCGCCACCTTTGCCAGCGGGCACAAGGAAAGCGACTTTGCCGTCTCGCGCCATTCCTTCTGCGCCCACTTCATCGAGGTGCGCGTGGACGAGGATTTCGGCACGGTCAGGGTCTCGCGGGTGGTGACGGCAGTGGATGCCGGACGGCTCTACAACACCAAGCTCGCCGACAGCCAGTTCAAGGGCGGCATCATCATGGGGATCGGCATGGCGCTGCTCGAAGAGGGCGTCACCGATCCGCGCAACGGCCGCATTCTCTCGGCCAATCTGGCCGATTACCGGATCGCCACCAATGCCGATGTCCCGGAGATCCAGACCATCTCCGTCGGGGTGCCGGACTTCCAGGCAACCCCGCTCGGCGGCAAGGCGGTGGGGGAACTGGCGATCGTCGGCGTCGCGGCGGCAATTTCCAACGCCGTCTATCACGCCACGGGCAAACGCGTCCGCAGCCTGCCGATCAGCATCGAAGATCTGCTCTGAGGTCCGTCGCCTGAAAAGCTGAAGAGCAGTACCCGGCCCCGTCGCTCCCCCGCGGCGGGGCCTTTTTTGTGGGCGACCTTGCCCGCCGCTCACCATCGCACGGCACGGCCGGAATCGCGCAAGAAGCGTACTGCGCTGCCCCGCAAAACGGGGGAGCAGAGACTTCGGCCACAAGCCCGATTGCCTTCCGCCCGGGGCGACTGCCGTCCGCCGCGTCCTCCTCCGTCTTGCCCCGCCTCGGGCGTGTCTCGACTGGGGTCAGCGCGTCGCGGCCACGGCCTCGACAATCGGCTCCAGATCGGCCCAGAGGTCCTCGGGCGCCTCCATGCCGATATTGATCCTGAGATAGGTGCCCTGATGACCCTCTTTGCGCACCGTCCTGCGGATGCGCATCGGCGCAAGCAGGCTGTGGGTGCCGCCCCAGGATGCGCCGATCGAGAAGGTCTTTGCCGCCGTCAGATGGCGCTGCAGGACCTCCTCTGCCGCGGCCGGAATGATCAGCGAGAAGACACCGCTGGCGCCGGTAAAATCGCGCTCGAAGACCGCGTGGCCGGCACAGCCGGGCAGGGCGGGATGCAGAACCCTGTCGGCGCCGACCCGCGCCGCCATCCGCTCGGCAAGGTCCCTGGCGACGCGGGAGCAATGGGCAAGCCGCACCGCCATGGTCTCCAGCCCGCGCAGCGCCAGCGCCGCATCGTCGGGGGAAACCCCGATGCCGATCATCCGCAGCACATCTTTAAGCTTCGATCGCAGATCGAGATCGCCAACGGCGATCGAGCCCATCAGCAGGTCGGAATGGCCGCCGACATATTTGGTCAGCGCCTGGGCGGAAAAATCCACGCCATGGGCGAGCGGCTTGAAATAGAGCGGCGTCGCCCAGGTGTTGTCGCAGCCGGTCAGCACGCCGTGCCTTTTCGCCACCGCGACGATCGCCGGGATATCCTGCACTTCCATGGTGGTCGAGCCAGGCGATTCCATCCAGATCAGCTTGACCGTGTCGTCGATCAGCGCTTCGATGCCGGCACCGATCATCGGATCATAGACCCGGTGGGAGATGCCGCGCGGCGCCAGGTAGTTCTCGCAGAACCCGGCGACCGGCGGATAGGCAGTATCGGGGATGAGTACCGTATCGCCCGGCATCAGCACCGCCAACAGGACCACGGTGATCGCCGCCTGGCCGGATGGCACCAGGACCGTGCGTTCAGCCCCCTCCAGCGCCGATAGCGCCGCCTCCAGCGTCCGCGTCGTCGGTGTCCCATGCAGGCCGTAGGTATAACCGTCCGGCCCCCTTTCGCCGCGGCTGGCATAGGCCTCGGCATCCGCAAACGGAATGGTCGAGGCCCGGTAGGTCGGCGTCGCCAGGGTGGCGAAGCCCTCCTCGGAGACGACTGGTTTCTTCACGCATAGGGTTTCGTCACGCATGGCAGGTCCTCATTGACAGTTGTGGCACCCTATGACGAGCGGGACCGGAGATACAATTTGCAATCGCTTCGGCTCCACGGCCAAATTGTCTCGGGCGCCCTCGCGATGTCTCGCCATACGGCCAGGCCCCGCCGGTAGTGCCGTGCCTCTGGTGATCTGCGCAGGGCGTCTGCATATGGTCGATAGGGGGACGCCGGGACATCGATGGCGTTTTGCAGGCTGAGTTTTTCGCGCCGCTATGCCGGGTGATTGGCCGAGAGCGTCTAACATCCGTCCCGATGCCGGCAAATATCAACCAAATGAAGGCTGGATAGCTGACGAACGCAGGAAGGCGTTTGCATCACGCAAGAGCCCGTTCTGGCACAATCGCGCACGACGGCTGGCACAATTCCTGACACAGGCCGGGATCTGCCCAACTGGCTATCGAGTGGTTTCAAAGGGTTGGATGTGTTACAGAGTGCCAAATTTGAAAAGGCGGCTTACGATCGCCGCCCGGCACAGCAGAATTAAACCATGACGAATCAACACCTTCACGGCGAGAAAATCTTCGCCGTCGCCCCGATGATCGATTGGACCGACCGGCATTGCCGGTTCTTCCACCGGCAGCTGTCGCAGCATGCGGTTCTCTACACCGAGATGATCGTCGCCGATGCGATCATCCATGGGCAGCGCGAGCGGCTGCTCGGGTTTTCGCCGGAGGAGCATCCCGTCGTGCTGCAGCTCGGCGGCTCGGATCCGACAAAGCTGGTCGAGGCGGTGAAGATCGCGGCGGACCTCGGCTATGACGAGATCAATTTGAATGTCGGCTGTCCCTCCGACCGGGTCCAGTCCGGTACCTTCGGCGCCTGCCTGATGCGCACACCGGATGTCGTGGCCGCGTGTGTTTCGGCGATGAAGGCTGTCTCGCCCGTTCCGGTCACCGTCAAATGCCGGATCGGTGTCGACGACCAGGCGCCGCAGGTCGTGCTGCCGGACTTTCTCGCCCGCATGGTCGGCGCCGGGGCCGACGCGATCTGGATCCATGCGCGCAAGGCCTGGCTGCAGGGGCTTTCACCGAAGGAAAACCGCGACATCCCGCCGCTCGATTATGATCTCGTGCATCAGATGAAGCGCGAGAACCCGGATGTCTTCCTCGGCATCAATGGCGGCATCGCGACGATCGACGATGCCGTCGCCCATCTCACGGTGATGGACGGGGTGATGCTCGGCCGTGCCGCCTATCACAATGCCACCCTGCTGACGGAAGTGGATGCCGCGATCTACGGCGCGCCGGCAATCGCGGCGGACTGGGATGCGGTGCGCGACACGATGGCGGCCTATGCCGCGCGCTGGATGGACGAGGGCGGCCGGCTGAACCATGTGACGCGACACATGATCGGCCTGTTCCAGGGCTATGCCGGAGCCCGGCGCTATCGCCAGATCCTGTCGTCGGAGGCAACGAAGCCCGGCGCGACGCCGCAGGTGATCCTCGACGCCTTTTCGGCTGTCGACATTGCCGGCGGACCCAAGACGGAAGGCACCGCACGGCCTTCCGCGGCGCCGCCGACAGCGGCTGACGCGCAGGCCGCAGAGTGAGATTGCTGCGCACGCTAACCATATCCTCAGGACACCGGGGCCCGACGCTTGAGAATTTCCGACAATGCATATACTAATCCGCTGTCTCTCAATGAGCGGAAACAAGGGGTGGCCGCTTGGGGATGAAGCCTGCAAGAGTCAAGTTTCACCACAATCTCGCCCTTTGTATACCGCAGCATTCGGCGGTGACGGCAGCGACTCCCGGTATTCGCGTAGTTGCCGCCACGCGAGCGGCATGACTGGCGAGACGTGTAGCGACCGGCCCAACCCGGTAGAGGTCTGGGCGTGAAATGGCGGCTCGTCTGGGACGCAATTGAACGACTGAAGACAGGTTGGCGATGGTAATCGATCCCTATATGATGCTCGACATCGAACGCGATGCGGACGACCAGGAGATCAAGTCTGCCTATCGCAAGGCAGCCAAGAATGCGCATCCCGATTCCGGCGGCGACAGCGAACAGTTCGCCCGCCTGCAGAGCGCCTTCGACCTGTTGAAGGATCCGGTGCGCCGGCGGGTCTACGACGATACCGGCTACGACCCGCAAATGGCCGACCAGAAGGACCTGAAGGTCCTGATGATGATCGAGACGCTGGTCAACGACTTCATTCTCGACGAGCGCGAACCCGGCAGTTTCGACCCGGTGGCGGCCATGCGCCGCAAGCTGTCCGACGATATCCTGAAGAACCGGTTCCACATTCTCGAGCTGGAGCGTCACCGCGCCCGGGTGCGCAAGCACATGGACCGGCTCGGCAAGCGGCCGGACACCGACGTGCTGGGATCGATGCTGCGGGCCCGCTCGCAGTCGATTTCCGAGGCGATCAAGCAGTCGGAGATCCAGATCGACGCGATCGAGCAGGCCTATACCATGCTCGAATCCTATTCCTACGAAATCGACCGCACGGACATGGACGAAGAACACGCCAAGGCGGCGGAATAGAATTGGCGTCCGGCCGGACCGGCAGCCTGGCTGCCCGGTCTTGCAGCTCTTGTCGCTCTTGCCGCTCTGGCGATCGCGCTCAGACTTTCTTCACGCCGTCCAGTTTCGCCCGCACCTGATCGGCAGAGCCGCGGACATAGATCGACAGCGGCTTGCCGCCGGTCGTCGGCACGGCAAAGGCGATGATGCTGACGCCTTCCTCGAAATGCGTGACATAGATCACCTGTGCCGGATTGACGAAGATTTCCTGGTTGTGGGTATTCTTGAAGCTGACCAGCGCCATATGCGTTTCCTTCCCCCTTCGCGGATTCGGACGATGTTATCCCTTCCTCGCGCCAAAAGGTTGAGTGTGGCTTGCGTCGCCGCGCGGATGCGGTCGGGACGCAGGGCTGGTAGAAAGGGAACCCGACTCGCTGTCTGCAGGATGCTTGCAGGATCGCAGCGGGATTGCAGGACATCGACCAGGGAGGACCGGACATGACGGATCAGGAAAAGGCAGTCGCCGAGCAGGAAAGCCGGCTGGTATTCGGCCGCTTCGACGAGACGACGGCCTACGCGATCGGCACGCAGCTGGTCGAGGCGGCGAAGGCGGCAGAGGCGCCGGTGGTGATCGACATCCGCACGCCCGACCGCACGCTGTTTCATGCGGCGCTGCCGGGGGCGGCGCCGGCCAATGATCTCTGGGCGCGGCGCAAGTCGAATGTGGTGTTCCACTTCCACAAGTCCTCCTTTGCCGTCGGGCTGGAAAACGGCCGCAAGGGCCGGACGATCGGCCCCGATATCGGCCTCGACCTTGCCCTGTATGCCGATCATGGCGGCAGCTTTCCGGTGCGGGTGAAGGGCGTCGGCGTCGTCGCGGCGATCACCGTCTCGGGGCTGGCGAGCGCCGAGGATCACGCGATGATCGTCGCGGTGCTGGAAAAGGCGCTGGCCTGAGATTGCCGGCCCTGTCCTTGGAGGATGCTCGCGCGGACATTGGAAACCCCAACCGGCGCTGAGTTACCTTAATGATTTCATTCTAGTTTTTCCTCGTACCGACTCAGGGTCACGGGGAATCACATCATGGACATTGCAGTTTCTACGACATCCGCTGCCGCCGGCAGCTCGACCTCCGGCAGCGGCACCTCGCTGGCGCAGCTGAAATCGCAGCTGGCGGCCAAGCAGGCGGAGCTTTCAAAGGCCGAGACCGACGCGGACAAGGAGGCGATCAGCAAGGAGATCACCACCCTCAAGGCCTCGATCACCAAGGCAGAGGCGAGCGCCGGCGACAGCGGCACGCAGCAGAGCGTGTCGTCACCCGGTGCCGCGGATGGCGGCAAGACCGTCGCCGTGACATCCGCCGACCGCGCGGCGCCGGCGGCAAGGCTCTCTTCGGGCGCCTCCGAGGTGCTGATGCAGATGCGGCCGGGCGGGGCGAAACCACCGCAAGGCGGCGAGGAACCCGACTTTTCCACGCTCTATTCCGAACTCGACAGCGATCAGGACGGCCGGCTGACAAAGGCCGAATTCGCAGCCGGCGCCAAGGCCGAAGGCGATGCCGACTATGCCAGCGCACTGTTCGACGCGCTGGACAGCGATGGCACGGGCGGCCTGTCCCTGGACCAGTTCACCGAGGGCTTGCGGCAGGACGGGCCGGGTGGTCGCGATGGCGCCGGTGGACCGGACGGCCGCGGCGAGGGCTGGACGTCCCGCTGATCGGCGCGAGGAGGCGAGGGCCGGGCAAACCCGGCCCACCCGTCCCGGTCGCTTGCACCTGCCCGTTCCGACCTTGTTTCGGCGCGCCCCCGAACCCATTGCGGCCTCCCGGCGCCTGCGTCACGCGGGCCATCCTCCGGTCATCCGGGCCTTTCCGCGGCGCGTGGTCCTGCCTGTCGATCGGACCGTATGCCGTGCGGCCGGTGGTGAGCGGCGGGCAAGCTTCGGCCTCTAGGACAAATCCGGCGCCGCCGACCGGGTGCTGTCGTCCACCGGAGATCCTCTGGCGGATGGCTTTCACGACAGCCATAGGCGCCAGACGCTAAAGTCCAGCGGCTCTTGCCGCGCCCATCAACAGCCGTGGCAGCGTGAAGGAACGCGGACGCAGCCCGACCGGACCCCCATTTCGGCAGGTGTCGGGGCAGGGCTTGCGAACGGCCAAGGAGGCAGATGCCATGCAGGTTCCGCGCGCACGCGGCCGGCCGAAGGTCCGTTCGGATGCCGACAGTCGGGCGGTCATCGTCGACTGCGCCTTTGCGCTGTTCCTCGAGCAGGGCTATTCCGCGACCTCGACCGGCGAGATCGCGGCCCGCTGCCATATCTCCAAGCGCACCTTCTACCGGCTGTTTGCCCGCAAGATCGATCTCTTCGCGGCGACGGTTGCCATCCACCGCGACCTGATGATGCATTTTCCGCCGCATGATCCCGCTGTTGCGATGGAGGAACAGATCGCCACGGTGTTCCGCGTCGATATCGGCGAGGAGGACGACCGCCGGCGGCAGGCCTTCATGGCGATGAGCATCGACGAATCGCGCAATTGCCCGGAACTGCTGGACCACATCGCCCGCGAGGGCAGCGAGCGCAGCCGGGCGGATCTCGCGGCCTGGCTGGCCGACGGCCAGCGCCTGGGCCTGATCGCAGCGGGCGATCCGCTGTCGATGGCGCGGATCATGATGGACGTGCTGTTCGGCGCTGCGGCGCTGAAGACCGGGCACGGCCACCAATGGCCGGGCGGCGAGAGCCGTGGCGTGTTCATGCGCCATTGTATCCAGCTGATCGTCCGCGGCATCGCGGCGCGGCCGGACGCCCGGGCGGCGAGGGATCCGGCCAACGGTCGGGTCGCGGCCGCGCCGCTGAAGGTCGAGGCGGATGGCAGCGGCCGCAAAGGCGCAATGACCTGCGGGCAGCACGAAATTCCGGCCGGGCGAAAACCCTCCGGTCGATGATGTCGTTCCTCTGGCCTTGCCGATGGAAGGCGGACGGGGCGCAAGAAGCTGCCGCGTAGAGAACGAATTGATAAGATGGCACCTCCCGGCGCCCCGCTCGACGTCCCCTGCCGGTTGCCCGGGACAGGGGAAGCCACGCACGCAACTCCACCTTCGGCGCGCGACGGGATTGTCAAAGACGATCTGCCCCAGGGTGGGCATGCCGTCACCCGTTCGCTGCCACCTGTCATGCGGTAACGGTCCGCGGGTGCCAAAGCCGCTGCGACCGCCGGGCGCATACCGTCTCCGTCCCTTGCCGGAGAGGGCGCACACCCCGCATGCCCGTATCCGATGGTCGCAACGCAAGCCGGTCCATGCTTGCGCCCGCCGCCACCCGATCCGGGGGAAGCCTGTCGCGACCCCGCCTGCGGGATATCGCGTCATCCCCCGCAACCAGCGCCGGCCCCGCCTCGCCGACAACGCCTGTCGGTGTATCCGTGGGCGGGACAGGGGCATGATCGCATGGGGGCGCGGGAGGGGGAAAATTTGGGGGGAGGGAATTTTAAATAAATTTTTTCGTGCAATGTGTCGCCAGCATCGCTGGCAAGTTCAATGCCGGCGCTCTTTCTTCACCGGCGCGGGCCAAGGGCGGGGAGATGGGAGGCGACAGCGGCTGGGATGCGAAAATGGACTTGGCGTGAATCCTTGGGTCAATCCCGACGATGACGGAATGTTCAGCGCTTGATCTTCACCTCCACCGTCGGCGCTTACTTCGGGTTCGAGAAAGCCGTCCCTTGCGCCACCCGCAGTAAGGTCTTCTTCGGGCTTTGCACTGGGACCTGCCAAGCACGGTGACCGGCATCTGCACGCCCGACGGGACGCTGTTTCACGCCGCCCTGCGGCCTCGAGGCCGGGCAATGATCTCTGGGCACGGCGCAAGTCGAAAGTCGTCTTTCACTTCCACAAATTCTCCTATGCAGTGCGGCTGGGGATGCGCCGCAAGGAACGCACGATCGGCCCCGACATCCGTCTGGACCCGGCCGACTGTGCCGAACAAGGCGGCAGCTTCCCGGTCCGCGTCACCGGCGTCGGCGTGGTCGCGGCGATCACCGTGTCAGGACTGGCGCAGGAGGACGATCACGGGATGATTGTCGGCGTGTTGGGCTGAGGTGGGGCTGAGGGGAACCCGGGTGAGCGGCTCGTCCTGCCGATCCGCTCGCCGTCCGTGTTCATACCTGCAGCCGTCATCCTCTGTTTCCCGTCGTCTCCGCTTTGCGGTCATCCTCGAGCTTGTCCCGAGTATCTCCTAGGATGAGGTTTGCTCCGGCAGTTCCACATCCCCGCCGTTTTGGTCAGCCACGCCGTCTGAGTCGCGACAGCTAGGGCGCCTTGTCTGTGTGTGCCTCATTGGAACGTCCGATCAGGCTCTCCAAGGTTTTGAGGAGTCCAACTCCATCAAGCGAGCGAGGGTTTAATTTTGTTGGGGCTTTGAAACGTTCATCCGCGCGCTTTTACGAAGAGGCCACATAAACGGCGGCCTAAACGTATGAGTTGATGTCCTGAGCTTTCTTAACATCAAGCGAAATGGGGTCGTTGCCTGTGATGAGCCCTCTGGCTCTAAGGTTCGTGAGTGAAGCTTCAAACGTCGCCACATTTTGACAAAAATGGTTTTTTAGCGTGGATACGTTGATCGTGTTTTTTCCCCAGTGGCTTCGTCTTTTCATCGTAAGAAGTATTCTGCGCGATCCCACATCAAGTTCATTTCTGTGAGACAACCCAATGATGGAATCGTCCATTTCTTGGAGAGCCTCTACGTGATGCTCAATTCCAAAGTAGTGACTATGTGTTTGTTGGACTGTCTCGATATTTGAAGTCCCGATAAGAACTACTTCGTATTTCTCCTCTTCAGGAAATTGCCGTTCGTAACGCGAATATGCTTCGACCGCCTGATTGGCGTTCCGGCTCACAATGTCCCACAAAACAAAATTTCCATCCGCCCAATCAAAAACCAATATCCAGTTATTTAGCTGACCATAACTTTGTTCTTCTTTCGCCGACATCGTCTTCACAATGTCATAATTCACATGGCCACCCAACGCTCTCCTATCTGAACTCTTACCAATGATCACTTCTGCGTTGACCCTGAGTTCTTGTAACTGGATCTCTGTGTCACGCCCCAAGCTTTCACCTTGCTCAACCCGATACAAGGCATTTGAGAATTGTTTGAAGTAATCAATGACATCCCGATGTCCGTCGCCTTCCTTTAGCCGATGTCCGTAGATGACCGATGTTCTTTCTATGCTTTCTGACCAATAGTGCTGGATCTTACTTCTTATCTGCAATTCTATTGTATATCCCTCGATTTGAAGGATTAAGTGATAAGCCCGATATCCACTGTCATCTCGCCCCAACTCCCTGTAGTCTGTCCGGCGAAGGATTTTAATGATGTCGGAAGAATGCAGTTTTGAGTATATAAAACGTAAGGTTTCGTCGACATCTTTATCTGTATCAACAATAATACGACAGCCTCCGATGTCTTGCAATTGAGTTAGACGTACACTAAGCCTTCGCAGTTTTCGAATAATCTGTGGTCTTCGCTTTAATCTCTGCGCGATATAGTAATTTTTATCGTACGTTTGAAGCCACTGCTGAATTTCTAAAGTCAGCTTGGTTAGTGGGGCGAGATGGCGCCTGCGATAATCTTCAAATGCATATTCGAGTTCCAATGTCAATTCATCGTATGGTCTGCTCTGATCACTTAGAACGCGACCTGCCTTGTCAATTTTTGATTTCGAGTAAATCATTTCAACAGGCATGAATTGTAACTCCACTTCAATTGCAAATATAAGATCTCTACGTTCGCGGTATCAGTCAACTCACAAAGCAATAAAAACTGTCATCCAAAGATAATGGTGCATCCGTGCGGTCTCTGACTTATCTACTGTGCGGGATTAGCGAGATCGAGTGTGCGTTTGAGTTCGCCGTTTTATGGCCTGCAACCACCACAGCACCAACCCAATTGTCAAAGCCTTCGTCAAACCCCTCACCAGCCATCGGGTTTTGCGGGACTCGCTACGCAAACCAGCGCTAGCAAAACTTACGATATCGCAGAGCTTAGATGCAAAGTTTTGCATGGGATTTCGGGAGTGGTGCCCGTCGTGGCTGCAGGCTGACGCCGTTGTCGTCGAGGAAGGCGACGGCATCGTCGATCGCCTTGTGCGGCAAATGCCCCGCAGGGGAAGAGGGGCTGTCTTTTACTTTGAGATTTGGATCCTCGGGTCAGGCCCGAGGATGACGGGCGTTCGCGGGGGCGGAGGACGACCGATCCCTCCCGAGGATGACGGGCGTTTGCCGTCCGGGAGGGCGCGGGGCGGGCCCATACTTTTCCGGGCCGATCGGCGTTACTCCGCCTTCAGCGAATTGATGATGTAGCCGAGATCGTTGGCGTGCTTGTCCTGGTCGCCCTTGGAGCCCCAATAGGTGATGACCAGGAGCTTGCCGGTCTTGGGCGAGGAGACGGAGAGGCCGATGGAGACGGGGCCGTCCTCGTCGGTGCCGTCCCAGTCGAAATTGCTCATCTTCATGCCGTTGACCGTGTCTTCCGACTGCTTCTCGGTCGAGCTGTCGACGCTGACGCCGTTGTCGTCGAGGAAGGCGACGGCATCGTCGATCACCTTGTCGGAGGTCTCGGCGTCGGCAACGTCGATATAGATGTAGATCGCATCGTCGGCCGACAGGATCTGCGCGCCGGTTTCGGTCTCCTCCAGTGTCCAGCCATCGGGGGCGGAAATGCTGGCGACCGGGTCGTCGCTCGGGAATTTGAGGGTATCGGCAAGGGCGGCGCCCGCCAGCAACAGGGTGGCGAAGGCGGCGGCGACAAGGGCTTTCATCGGAGTGTCCTGTATGAGGATGGCGGATGGCAGAGAAAAGCACGGCCGCGTGAGTCTGGCGAGGGGGTCCATGCTCCGCTGGGACGCATTGACCGCCGACACCAAAAAAGGTTGTGCGATGCCGGGATAGCCGAGGGCCGCGGGCGGGGAGCCGATGCTGTCCCGGCCAAGGTGGGGTCCGGGTGCACAGGACGCGCAAGGACGGATGCTGCTGCCGCTGTTCTGCGAATGTCGAGGCAGGCTCGGAAGGCGCTTGACCACTTCCGTCCTGCCGGACTGTCGGGTCGGGCCACACGTGTTGTCCCGTCCTTCGGACCCAGCCACAAAGGGAGGATCAATTGCATATGAGAAAAAACCCCTCCCAACCCTCCCCGCAAGGGGGAGGGCTTAGCCCAGTCGCACCGCCTGCGCGCGAAGACGAACGGGTCAACCGGTGCGGCTACTGTCCCGGCCGGCCCGTCTTGCCCTTGGTGCGCTTCTGGCGTTTCTGGTCGCCGGCGTCCTCGTAGGAGCCGGCGCCGACCTTGCCGCGGACGACCGGGCGCGGGTCGTCCTTGCGTTCGGCCTGGCGTTCAGGCTGGCCTTCGAGCAGTGGCGAGAAGCGCTTGCCGCCGGACGTCTCCGGCTTTTCCGGCAGTTTGCCGGTCACCGGCTTTTCCGTGCGGCCGACGGTCATTTCGTCGAGGCTGTTCTTGCGGAACAGCGGTTTTGCCGTATCGGTGCCCGGGCCCATGTCGTCGAGCGACGGCTTGGCGAAATAGGAGGCTTGCGCCGCTGATCTCCCCCCTTGAGGGGGAGATGCCCCGTCAGGGGCAGAGGGGGGGGAAGCGGCAGGCTTGGAGAGTGGCGTACCCCCCTCTGTCCTGCCGGACATCTCCCCCTCAAGGGGGGAGATCGAATCGTGGCGCGCGCCCGCGCCTTTGCTACCGTCAGATGATGGCGGCTGGAGGGAGGCGGATTTGCCGCCACCCTTGCCTTTCGGCTTGCCGGCATTTTCCTGGGTTGCGGCTTCCTGGCGGGCCATGGGGTCGTCCATGGTGGCGAGCTCGGCGGCCTTCAGGCGCTTGATCTCGTCGCGCAGGCGGGCGGCCTTTTCAAAGTCGAGGTCGGCTGCGGCGTCGCGCATGCTCTTTTCCAGCGCGTTGAGGTGCGCCTGCAGGTTGTTGCCGACCAGATGGCCGCCATCGGCAAAGCCCTTGCCGCCCGAGGCGCCGGAGATGTCGGCGCGGACATGGTCGCGCTCATAGACGGAATCGAGGATGTCGGAGATCTTCGCCTTGACCGACTCCGGGGTGATGCCGTGCTCGGTGTTGTAGGCCATCTGCTTTTCGCGGCGGCGCGCGGTCTCGTCCATCGCCCGCTGCATCGAGCCGGTGATCTTGTCGGCATAGAGAATGACCTTGCCGTCGACATTGCGCGCCGCACGACCGATGGTCTGCACGAGGGAGGTCTCCGAGCGCAAAAAACCTTCCTTGTCGGCGTCGAGGATGGCGACGAAACCGCATTCCGGAATATCGAGGCCCTCGCGCAGCAGGTTGATGCCGACGAGCACATCGAAGGCGCCGAGGCGCAGATCGCGGATGATCTCGATGCGCTCCAGCGTGTCAATGTCGGAATGCATGTATCGCACGCGCACGCCCTGTTCGTGGAGGTATTCGGTGAGGTCCTCGGCCATGCGCTTGGTCAGCACGGTGCAGAGCGTGCGATAGCCCTTCTGCGCGGTCTCGCGGATCTCGCCGAGCACGTCGTCGACCTGGGTCTTGGCGGCGCGCACCTCGACCGGCGGGTCGATCAGGCCGGTCGGGCGGATCACCTGTTCGGCAAAGACGCCGCCGGACTGTTCCATCTCCCAGTTGCCGGGCGTGGCCGAGACGGCGACGGTCTGCGGCCGCATGGCGTCCCATTCCTCGAAGCGCAGCGGGCGGTTGTCCATGCACGACGGCAGGCGGAAGCCGTATTCGGCAAGCGTCGCCTTGCGGCGAAAGTCGCCCCGGTACATGCCGCCGATCTGCGAGACGGAAACATGGCTTTCGTCGATGAACAGCAGGGCATTGTCGGGGATGTATTCGAACAGCGTCGGTGGCGGCTCGCCCGGCGCGCGGCCGGTCAGGTAGCGCGAATAGTTCTCGATGCCGGCGCAGGCGCCGGTCGCCTCCATCATCTCGATATCGTAGCGGGTGCGCTGTTCCAGACGCTGCGCCTCCAGCAGGCGGCCGCCCTTTTCCAGTTCGGCGAGGCGGATCTTCAGTTCTTCCTTGATCGCCTTGATCGCGCCGTTCAGCGTCGGGCGCGGGGTCACATAGTGGGAATTGGCGTAGATCTTCACCGACTTCATATCGCCGGTCTTCTTGCCGGTCAGCGGGTCGAATTCGGTGATGCTCTCGATCTCGTCGCCGAACATCGAAATGCGCCAGGCGGCATCTTCCAGGTGGGCGGGGAAGATCTCGATCGTGTCGCCGCGCACCCGGAACGAACCGCGGACGAAATTGATGTCCTGGCGCTTGTATTGCTGGGCCACGAGGTCGGCGAGCAATTGCCGCTGGTCGAGCCGGTCGCCGACCTCCATCTGGAAGGTCATCGCCGTGTAGGTCTCGACCGAGCCGATACCGTAGATGCAGGAGACCGAGGCGACGATGATGCAGTCGTCGCGCTCCAGAATGGCGCGGGTGGCGGCGTGGCGCATCCGGTCGATCTGTTCGTTGATCGACGATTCCTTCTCGATAAAGGTGTCGGAGCGCGGCACATAGGCTTCCGGCTGGTAATAGTCGTAATAGGAGACGAAATATTCCACCGCATTGTCGGGGAAGAAATTCTTGAACTCCGAATAGAGCTGGGCGGCGAGCGTCTTGTTCGGCGCCAGGATCACGGCCGGGCGCTGGGTCTCTTCGATCACCTTGGCCATGGTGAAGGTCTTGCCAGAGCCGGTGACGCCGAGCAGCACCTGGGAGCGCTCGCCTGAATTGGCGCCCTCGACCAGTTCGGCGATCGCGGTCGGCTGGTCGCCGGCCGGCGCGTAGTCGGACGCCATGCGGATCTTGATGCCGCCCTCGGACTTTTCCGGCCGGGCCGGGCGATGCGGCGTCCAGATCTTGCCGTCCTTGAACAGCGGATTGCCGCTCTCGATCAGCGACGACAGGGCCTCGACGGTGGCGGTGACGGCACCGGGCGCCAGCGCCTTTGCGTCTTCCAGCGAGGTGTCCATGCCAGCCACCGGATTGAGCCCGGCGGCAGCGCGCGTCTTCGGATCCGACGAGGCGCCGATCGACACGCCACGGGACGTTTTCTGAGCGGTGGTGTTCTTTGCGGTCTTCTTGGCGGCCTCGACCTTTTCGGTGTGCTGGCGGGCGGCGTTCTCGACCTTGCGGCGGTGCTTGCCGGCCTTGGAGGCGATCTCGCGCTGGCTCTCGACACTGCCGGCCTCGGCCTCCGCCTCGAGCTGTTTCACCCAGTCGGAGACGCTGCCGGAGAGCGGTTCGCCCTCGAAACCGGACTGCGGGGCTTCCTCGAAACCGGGTTTCGGATCGGATTTTTTCGGTGATCTGGCCATGGGCGGAATATGGAGAGAGTGGCCGGCAAAGGGAAGGGGGTGCGGCGGCAGAAATCGCCCCGCGACCGGCGCCGAAGCAGCATGCTGACAGAAACTGACAGGGTGATGCGAGCCGGGATCGTCCTAGCTCTTAAAAATATTCTCTCGGTGCCAAGCCATGTATTCAGGGTGCGGCCGCATGTGAATGTCAGAGGGTACGCGCGCCCTGAGATCGCGGTGTAAAATATGCGAGACATCATAGTTCAGATGCCGCGAACAGAGAATCTCATAGTCATCGGCAAGTGACAACAATCCCCTATCGAACATCCAATGGACGGTTCCGGAAAGGGCGATGCCATTTTGTACCGAGTCGTTTCCGCCTTTTTCCACTGGCACGATGTGTGCCGCTTCGACCTCAGGCCGACCGCCGCCATTTATAAGCTTAAGCCCGGTGAACGCACATGTGCGATCATATACCCGTCGGATGTGTTGTCGAAATTTGGCATCCCTGAAGGGACGATTGACCATCTGAGAGACGATCGGCCGTTCGTAACCTTCGAATTCAAATGGTCGTTGGACTTCGTCAAGTTCGTGGCGGAGCGCCTCGGGTGCGTCTCGCCTATCCGGCCACTCATCAGGCGTCGAAAGGCCGGCCGTTATGATGGCAGCGAATTCGCCATTCTCGATCAGCCTGACAGCCTGAACGCTTCGCCCGCCATTCACGGAACCATCCGCTTTGAATAGCTTGCGCTCGTATCCACCGCTTTCCTGATAGCCAAGCGGTCGATCAAAATCGAGATAGTCGCTCAAATGGGCATAGTAATGATCCCCTGTCACGTGATCGCGGGTCACGGACGTCACACGCGCGACACCTGAATAATAGCGACTGGGAAGGGCGGGCAAGGGACCGTAGTAAACGATCCAGTCACCGACGGTCTGCTGTACCCGACTGAGATAGGACTGAGGGAAGTGATAGTGTTTGCCGGTAACGTCATGATAGCTGCTATCATGCTTGTGATAAAATACTGCTTTTGCCATCGATAGAACTTCGCTTTTCTCAGCCATCGCCGATTGGCAGACATCTGTCAACAAAAGTGAAACCGTTGTGCCGCAGCGGGCGGCGTAGCAATCTGCCGGACGGCGGCGATTCGGGCCGTGGTTCTAGACGAGTGGTTTCGATGCCGAGTTTTCTCTCCTTCATGCCGGCCTGGATGGCCTATCTGCTGCCGGTGCTGCTGTTGTCGCTGTCCAATGTGTTCATGACCTTCGCCTGGTACGGTCACCTGAAATACAAGGGCGTGGCGCTGTTCGTCACCATTCTGATCAGCTGGGGCATCGCCTTTTTCGAATATTGCCTGGCGGTGCCGGCCAACCGGTTCGGATCGCAGGTCTATTCGGCGGCGCAGCTCAAGACGATCCAAGAGGTGATCACGCTGCTGGTGTTTTCCGCCTTCTCCGTGCTGTATCTGAAGCAGGGGCTGACCTGGAACCATGCGGCCGGTTTCGCGCTGATCGCGCTCGGCGCATCGATCATCTTTCGGGCGTAATATCTCCCCCGAAAAGTCCCGATTGCCTGCTATATAAGCCAAATCAGAATGATTTGCGGAAGATGTGGCAATGGCATCGACTGAGGTGAAGGCGGCGGCGCGGTTCGGCTATGGTGTCCGGCCCGGCCAGCCGCAGACGGCAGATCCCGACGACATCCTGCAGCAACTGACCGCGGCGCCAAAGGCGACGTGCCTGTTTCCGCTCGGCGGAGAGCAGGCGCGGCTTGCCGAGGTCGCCGCCTTCGTCGAGGAAGGCAAGCGGCTGGCCCAGCAGCGCAAGGCCGGAGAGCCGGACGGCGAGGCGCGCAAGCAATACAACCGGGCGGCCCGCCAGGCGGGCCAGCGCGACCAGCAGGCGCGCGTGGCCCAGGCGGTGCTGTCGCCCTATGGCTTTCACGAGCGGCTGGCGAGCTTCTGGGTCAACCATTTCGCCGTCAGCCTGAACAAGGGCGCGATCATGTCGCTGATCGTGCCGCTCTACGAGACGCAGGCGATCCGGCCGAATCTGGCGGGTCGCTTCGTCGACCTGCTGACCGCGACCGCGCTGCATCCGGCCATGCTGCGCTTTCTCGACCAGGTCGCCTCGGTCGGGCCGCATTCGCCGGCCGGCCTGAAGCTTGCCGACCGCACCGGGGTCAACGAGAACTTTGCCCGCGAGGTGATGGAACTGCACACGCTGGGCGTCAATTCCGGCTATCAGCAGGCGGATGTGCGGCAGATGGCGCTGCTGCTGACGGGGCTGTCGTTCCAGCCGGCGACGGTCGAGGCCGTCTACAGGCCGCGGCGGGCGGAGCCGGGCGAGTTCACCGTGCTCGGCAAGACCTATGAACGCAGCCGCAAGCCCTTCGCCACGGCCCGTTCGGTGTTCGAGGATCTCGCCGCCGACCCGCGCACCGCCCGGCATATCAGCGCCAAGCTGGTCTATCACTTCATCACCGAGGAACCGAAGCCCGACCTGGTGGCGGCGATGGCGCAGCGCTGGCAGGAGACCGGCGGCGAGCTCGCCGCAGTGTACCGGGTCATGCTCGAAAGCCCATTGGCACTCGCTGCCCCTCAAACGAAGATCAAGCTGCCGTTCGACTATACCGTCTCGGTACTGCGCGCCCTCGGCGCAAGCCAGGATGACCTGCTGCCGGCCGATACAGAAGCCGAAGGCACCGCGCCGGGCCAGAATGTCGGCATGGCCATGGCCGAGCCGATGGGCGGGATGGCGATGGATTCCGCTAGCGCCAGGGGCATGGGCAAGGGTAAGGCGCAGCCACCGTCCAGGGATCCGAAACCCGGACGGCTGGGCAAGCTCGGCGTGCGGACGGTCAAGGATCTCGGGCAGCCGATCTGGTCGCCCTCCGATGCGGCAGGCTTCAAGGACGCCTCGGAGACCTGGAGCGGATCGAGCCAGCTGGCCGAGCGGATCAGCTTCGTCCGGCGCGCCGTCGGCCAGCTCGATGACGGAACGCAGGATCCGCGCGACTTCGCCGCCGCGGTCCTCGGCGACACCGCCCGGCCGGAGACGACGAAGATCGTCGGGCAGGCGCCGAACCGGCGGCTCGGCCTGCTGCTGGCGATGATCTCGCCCGAATTCAACCGGCGCTAAGGAGGCTCCGATGACTGTCTCTATGTCCAGACGTGCATTCCTCGGTACCGCCTGCTGCGCGGCCGCCGCGCCGCTTCTGACCAAGATGAGCTTTGCCGAAATGCCCGGCGACAACCGCTTCGCCGCGATCATCCTGCGCGGGGCGATGGACGGGCTGGATCTGGTGCAGCCGCATGGCGATCCGCACCTGAGGCAGCTGCGGCCGGACCTCGCGCTCACCGGCGACGACGGCCTGATCGATCTCGACGGCTATTTCGGTCTCAATCCGGCGGCGCAATCACTCTACCCGTTGTGGCAAGGACGCGAGCTTGGCTTCGTCCACGCGGTCTCCACGCCCTATCGTGACATCCGCAGCCATTTCGACGGACAGGACATCCTGGAATCCGGTGGGTCGGCCGCCTCCGACACGCGCAATGGCGGCTGGCTGAACCGGACGCTGTCACTGACCGCCAAGCCGGTCAAGGCGATCGATGTCAGCGTCGCCCCCGAAATCATCCTGTCCGGGCCGAACGCGGCGGATGTCTGGTCCAGCCGGTCGGACGTGTCGCTGACACCGGACGAGGTCAATTTCATCAAGCGTCTCTACCAGGCGGACCCGGTCTATTCGCGCGACCTCACCGAGGCGCTGAAACTGGACACGCTGACGGATCTCACCCGCAACGGCGAGCCGCCGGCGGCGAAGACCGCCGATCTGGCCCGCACGACCGCGGAAATGCTGAAGGAACGCTACCGGATCGCCAGTTTCTCGATCACCGGCTGGGACACCCATGTGCAGCAGAAGACCGCCTTCGGCGCGGCGGCCAAGCAGCTGTGCGAGGCGATCACCACGCTGAAGGCGGAGATGGGGCCGGAGGTCTGGTCAAAGACCGCCGTGCTGGCGGTGACCGAATTCGGCCGCACGGCGCGGCAGAACGCCAATATCGGCACCGATCACGGGACCGGCGGCTGCGCGGTGATTGCCGGCGGCGCGGTGAAGGGCGGTCGGGTCTATGGCAAATGGCCGGGGCTCGGGCCGGACCGGCTGCTCGACAACCGCGACCTGATGCCGACCGGCGACATCCGCTCGGTGGCGGCCGCCCTGCTGTCGCAGCAGTTCGGCATGGCCGGCAGCGTGATGACCGGCACGGTATTCCCCGGCCTGCAGGACGACGGCCACGCGCTGTTCATCTGAGGGCAGGGGCTTACAGCGGGATAACGGGCGTCGGCTTGCCGTCGGCGTCCAGCGCCACCATGACGAAGGTCGCCTGCGTCACCTTCTCCATCACCGGGGTCAGATAGCGCTGCGCCCAGACCTCGACGGCCAGCGTGATCGAGGTGCGGCCGACCCGGCTGATATCGGTGTAGACGCACAGCGTGTCGCCGATCTTGACCGGCAGGGCAAACGCCATTTCCTGGACGCCGGCGGTAACCACGCGCCCGCCGGCCCGCTCGGCGGCGCGGATGCCGCAAGCAAGGTCCATCTGCGCCATGACCCAGCCGCCGAAGATGTCGCCGGCGGCATTGGCGTCGCCCGGCATGGCGAGCGTGCGCAAGGTCAGTTCGCCGAGAGGGATATTGCTGGTCATCATGGCCTCCTGTCTGCCGCCGAATCCGACCCGGATATATCCTGTCGGCCCTGCGTTTTCACCCTCGATCTCAGTTGCCGGCATGTCCAAGGCGCGACGCCCCATTCGAATTGGTGACGGTCAAGTTGATTAGTTAGAATTTTACCTATTAGTCAGATTATCTTTCCCACTTGAACGACAAGGGGTGGGGAAATGAAGAATTTTCGATTGGCCGCAAGGCTTTACGGCCTGGTCGGCATTGCACTGGTGGTCCTGGTCGCAGGATTGGGCGCCAGTCTGATGATGTCTTATGACTCGCTGCTGACCGAGCGGCGCGCGACATTGGCGTCGATCGACGACAATGCCATGTCGATCCTCGACAAATACTACAAGCTCGAACAGGACGGCACGCTGACGCGCGAGGAGGCGCAGACGCAGGCCATGGCGATCATCGGTGCGCTGCGCTACAAGCCCGACGGCTATCTGTGGATCAACGACATGACGCCGCGCATGGTCATGCATCCGATCAAGCCGGCCCTGATCGGCAAGGACCTGACCGACATGGCGGATCCGAACGGCAAGCACCTGTTCGTCGAGTTCGTCAATGTGGTCAAGGCACAGGGCGAGGGCTTTGTCGACTATTACTGGCCGAAGCCGGGCTTCGACGCGCCGGTCGCCAAGCAGTCACACGTCATCGGCTTCAAGCCCTGGGGCTGGATCGTCGGCACGGGCCTCTATTCCGACGATCTGGAAGCGCTGTTCCTGCAGAAGGCCAAGCTCAGCCTGATCTTCATCTGCGTGGCCATGGTCCTGATTGCCGGCTGCGCCTACGCGATCGTCGGCTCGATCACCAAGCCGGTCAACCGGCTAAAGACGGCGATGAACGAGATCGCCAACGAGAATGTCGAGACCGACATCATCGACACCGACCGCAAGGACGAGATCGGCGGCATGGCCGCGGCATTGGCGATCCTGCGCGAAACGGTGCGCGAGCGCCTGGCCCTGCGCGGCCGCGAGGCCGAACAGCAGAAGGCGCTGGACGGCGAGCGGCAGAGCAATGAAAACCGCCTGCGCAGTGCCAGCGACCGCCAGTCGGCGGCGATGGGCCAGCTCGGCACGGCGCTGGAACGGCTGGCAAACGGCGACCTCACCGTGGTGCTCGACGATCTCGGCCCGGACTACGAGAAGATCCATCACGACTTCAACGGCGCCGTCAATGCGCTGAACGGCGTGCTGGGCGCGATCTCCGAGACCAGCGAAGTGGTCAGCGTCAATGCCGACGGCATCAGCGAGGCGACCGGCAACCTGTCGCGCCGTACCGAACAGCAGGCGGCCTCGCTGGAAGAGACCGCCGCAGCCCTCGACGAGATCACCGCGACCGTCAGGACCTCGACCGAGCGGGTCAACGAAGCCCGCCACGTGGTGGGCGAGACCCGCGCCAGCGCCAGCCGTTCCGGCGAAGTCGTCCGCGAGGCGGTCGACGCCATGGGCCGGATCGAGGAATCGTCGCAGCAGATCAACCAGATCATCTCGGTGATCGACGAGATCGCCTTCCAGACCAACCTGCTGGCGCTGAACGCCGGCGTCGAGGCGGCGCGTGCCGGCGAAGCCGGTCGCGGCTTTGCCGTGGTCGCCCAAGAGGTCCGCGAGCTGGCCCAGCGCTCGGCCAATGCGGCCAAGGAGATCAAGCAGCTGATCACCGCGTCCGCCGAACAGGTGGGCAGCGGCGTCAAGCTGGTGCGTTCGACGGGCGAGGCGCTGGTGGAGATCGAGAAACTGGTCGACCAGGTCAACGAGCATGTCAATTCGATCGCCACGGCATCGAAGGAACAGTCGACCGGGTTGCAGGAGATCAACGCCACGGTCAACAACATGGACCAGGTGACGCAGCAGAACGCGGCGATGGTCGAGGAGACCACCGCCTCCAGCCAGACGCTGGCGCAGGAGGCCATGCGCCTGCGCGACCTGCTGGCCAAGCTGCAACTGGCCGGCACGGCCCGGCAGGCGCGCCGCCACGCGGCGTAATGCGAGAACGGTCTGGAATAACGGGGATGGGCGGCCGTGAGGTCGCCCTTTCTCGTCCGAGGTCGGATCAGGAGGGGCACCAGGTGATAACAGGCCCTGCAATGTTCAGGCGTCTGGCAGTGCCCTGATCTCGGCCATGAGCCAGTCGATACCCGGGTCTGGACGGACCTGGTCGTACCGGAGGATATCAATCGGAAAAGTCTCCATCCGGAACGGCAACTCGTAGGTCTTCAACCCGAAACTGTCTGCGTAGCGCAGGGCAAGCCTTCGGGGCATCGTTCCGACCATGTCGCTGGCGCCGATCGCCGCAAACGCGCCAAGGAACATGGGCGTGGAGGCAATGACGCTGCGCTCCACATCCATCCGCTCGAGCACCGCGTCGACGGTCCCCTTGAGATCGCCGGCATAAGACACGATCAGATGGTCAAGTTGCAGGTAGAGATCCAAATCCACTGCATCGCCGATGGCCGGGTTTCCCGCACGCGCGACGATCATAAAATCATCGTCGAACAATCTTTCCGCTACGCAGTTTGCAGGTTTGTCCGGAAACAATCCGATGGCGATATCGATACTGTCTGCGCTCAGCGCACGATAAGCCGCTTCGGCGTTTCCCGCAAAACTGACGGCCAGCCGTGCATGCGGTGCCTTGCGCGCGAACACCGCCAGCAGCGGGACTGTCAACAACGGGCCGGCAAAGTCGTTCGCTGACACCCGGAAGATCCGTGTCGTGGTCAGCGGATCGAAGGCCTGATCGCCGCCCACCAGATCCGTTGCCATGGCAAGAAGGGCATTGATCCTGGGCGCTATGGAAGACGCATATCGTGTCGGCCGCAGCCCGTCCGGCCGGCGCTCGAAGAGCGGATCTCCAAGCGCGTCGCGCAAGCGCGCCAGAGCATGGCTGATCGCAGGCTGGCTCAGGCCAAGTCGCTCCGCGGCAGATACCGCTCGCCCCGACCGATAAACCTCGTGAAAGACCAGCAGCAAGGCAAAATCCAACCGCCGTATTTTCATATCATGAATATCGGCCATGCATCCTATTCAATAGGATTGAAGTACGACTGGCAATAGTCTCGAGTCCACAGCACAACCGAGGAGCTCGGACATGAAAATTGCCATTATCGGAGCCGGAAACGTCGGAACAGCTTTGGCCACCGGATGGTCTCGCGGCAACCACGCCATTGCAATGGGGGTGAGAGATCCCAACGACCCGAAACATGGGGAGCGCCCGGCCTCAGAAAAAATCTCTATTCGTTCTGTTGCCGAGGCCGTGACGACAAGTGACGTCATTGTCCTTGCCGTCCACTGGCACGGGGTGGCCGACGCTTTGGCGGCGTGCGGCGATCTGAAAGGACGGGTTATTATCGATGTCACCAACCCATTGGAGTTCACACCGACCGGCATGGAGCTTGCCTTCGGCTTCAGCAGCAGCGCCGGAGAACGGGTGGCCGATCTCGCAAAGGGGGCGAAAGTCGTGAAGACGTTGAATCAGGTCGGCGCGTCGGTGATGGCCAATGCACGCGGCCGCAACGTCCCTCCCGCCATGTTCGTTGCCAGCGATTTCGACGACGCGAAGAAGCTCGTCTTCCCGCTTGTCCGCGAACTCGGCTTTGCCCCGATTGACGGGGGAGGGTTGAAGACGGCCCGCCTGCTGGAGCCGCTGGCAATGCTGTGGATCGATCAGGTCTATACACGTAACGCAGACCAGCAGAGTGCGTTTGCATTCGTGACGCACTGAATGTGGCTGGATTGCAAGCATCTTTGCGCGACCCTCATGCGGCCTCCAGCGCGCGCCGAGAGCCGCCGTGGTTCGACGCCCGCGCCACGAGGCCTCATCCTCGACAAGGTTCGCTTTACTGTTGAAGGGTAGAATGACCCTGCCGGGCGAGGGACGGGCCGGCGGCAGGATCAACGAGGGGGTGTGTATGGTGTCACTTCGGACTTACCGGCGCCTGGCCCTGGCCGGCAGTGCATCGCTTATCCTATCGGGCTGCAGCTCCGACGGACTTGCGCCGCCACAGCCGGTCGGTCAGGTCAGTGCCAAGCATATCCACATCCGCTCGACCCGGATGGCCGACGCCGATCGCCAGTTGATCGGCCGTGTCGACGGCCGGCAGACGGCCTATGCGGCGCCGTCGCCCGGCGAGCACGCCGAAAGCATGGACTTCCTCAACACACCCAATCTGGCGGGCTATGACAGCCCGCGCCGGCAGAAGCGCCTGCCGAAGATCGACGAAGAGGCGCCGGACATGCAGACCGAGACGATGGAGCCGCAACCGGAACCGCAGCAGGCAAGCGCCGCACCGCCGGGGCAATATGTCATTCCGCCCGGTGGCGTGAACATCGACGCGGCGCTCGGCATCGGTCAGCCAGCCGCACCGGTAAACCCGGTAAGATCCGCGTCGTCGGCGATGACCGCGCCCCCGGCATCCGCGCCGCAGATCTCGCGCGTCGCGCCGGCCACGATGGCGATCCCCGAAGGCGAGAGTGCGCAGCCCGTCGTCGGCGGCATCGGCACCGACAATCCCGCGCTGCTGCGGCCCGAGGCCGGCTTCGACATGCCCGATCCGATGGTGACGGGCACCAATCCGCGGCCCGCGCGGCGCTGACGCCGGCGGGCGGCGTGACCTGTCACAAGGCCGGGACGCGATCCTCCCGAGCTTCGCTGGCGTACCGCCGTGGAAGGCATAGCGCTTGCTCCTCCCGAAGATCCCGCTATGAAGACGGGCAGCATCCTGCCTGTTCGCCGCCACCCCCCCGAGGATTATTCACGCCCATGGCCCTCACACCGGAACTTGCCCTCTTTGCCGGCCTGCTTGTCGTGGCGGGCGCCGTCGCGGGACTGCTGGCCGGCCTGTTCGGCATCGGCGGCGGTGCGGTTCTGGTTCCGGTCTTCTACCAGATCTTCGGGCTGGCCGGCGTCGATGACGCGGTGCGCATGCATCTGTCGGTCGGCACATCGCTGGCCATCATCATTCCGACCTCGCTGCGCTCCTTCGCCGCGCATCGCCGGCACGGGGCGGTCGACATGGAGCTGCTGAAGCGCTGGGTGATCGCCGTGCCGCTCGGCGTCATCCTGGCGAGCCTTGTCGCGGCGGGCGCCTCCAGCGCCGAGCTGCGCATCATCTTTGCCGCCATCGCGCTGCTGCTGGCGATCCGGATGATCTTCCTGCGCAACCGCTTCCAGCTCGGCACCGACCTGCCGGGCGAACCGGTGCGGTTTCTCGTCGGCACGGTGATCGGCCTGCTGTCGGGGCTGATGGGGATCGGCGGCGGGGTGATGAACAATTCCTTCATGACCTCCTACGGCCGGCCGATCCACCAGGCGGTGGCGACATCGGCCGGCGTCGGCGTGCTGATCTCGCTGCCCGGGCTGATCGGCTATATCATCGCCGGCTGGGGCGAGCCGGGCCTGCCACCGTTCTCGACCGGCTTCATCAACTGGATCGCGGTGGCGCTGATCATTCCGGTCACCATGGTCGCGGCACCGCTCGGCGCCCGGCTGGCGCATGCGCTGTCGAAGAAGCAGCTGGAAATCGGCTTCGGCATCTTCCTGGTGGTCGTCGCAATCCGCTTCGTCTGGAGCCTGTTCGAATAGGCGCGCGTCGCGTTCAGACCACGACGCCGCTGCGGTTCGACGATTTCACCAGTTTGCGCTCGGCGCGTTCCTGCTGCGGCGAGCGGTTGTAGAGTTCGCGGTAGCATTTGGAGAAATGCGAGGCCGAGACGAAGCCGCAGGCAACCGCCACCTCGACGACCGGCATCGACGACTGCACCAGCAGATGGCGGGCGCGATCGAGACGGATCTCGAGATAATAGCGGGCAGGGGAGCGGCCCATTTCCTGGCGGAACAGGCGCTCGATCTGGCGGCGCGACAGGTCGGCATGGTCGGCGATCTCCAGCAGCGACAGCGGCTCGGCGAGATTGGCCTCCATCAGCTCGATGATCTGCAGCACCTTGGAATTCTGCACCCCGAGGCGAGCCCTGAGCGGCAGGCGCTGGCGGTCATTGGCATTGCGCACCCGGTCGGTCAGATGCTGCTCGCAGACCCGGTTGACGAGACCCTCGCCGAAATCCTGCCCGATGATGTTGAGCATCATGTCGAGCGATGCGGTGCCGCCGGCGCAGGTGTAGAGATTGCCGTCGATCTCGTAGAGATCGGCATAGACCTCGGCCTGCGGGAAATTCTCGGCAAAGCCCGGCAGGTTTTCCCAGTGGATGGCGCAGCGCTTGCCGTTGAGCAGGCCGGCGGAGGCCAGCACATGGGCGCCGGTACAGAGCGATCCGATGATGACATTGCGGTTATAGGCCTCGCGCAGCCAGGCATTCACCGACTTGTTCCTGAATTCCTCGACATAGACGCCCGAACAGACGATCGCCATGTTCGGCCGGTTGCCGCCGGTCAGATAGCGGCGCTCGTCGGCCAGCGACGAATTGACCTCGATGCCGATGCCGCTGGAGGAATAGACCTTTTCGCCGTCGACCGAGGCAATGCGCCAGTCATAGGCGGTATAGCCGAGCATGCGATTGGCGATCCGCAAGGTCTCGATGGCGCCGGAAAACGGCAGCAAGGTGAAATGCGGGACAAGGAAAAACACCAGAGAACGCTTTGGGGAAGGCAACTTGTTCATGCGATTGTCCCATGACCGCTTTTAGTTGCGTCATTCCTTGCGTGGAAGATGACGCCTCGGTAGTCCGAATGCGACGCTATCATGGAAAACTGCGTCTGATTAGGGCGGGGACGACGCGATTTCGCAGAAAAATGCGGCAGCGCCTCAAATCGAGGCACTGCCGCGATCGTTCAGGCCCGGCCAGCTATCGCGGGCTGCAGCCGTTCATCGACCGTCGACGTCGCGGCGCTGATAGCCGCCCGGCCAGCCGATATCCTTTTGCAAATCCATCGGCAGCGAACTGACCACACGGTTGGTGCGACGGCGCTGGCGCCATTCGGCGACCCGGGTCCACAACGCCCAGACGGTGCCGGCCAGACCGGCTGCGGGAAGGTCCGGCGCGATGCCGGCCTTGCGGGATTGATGCGCGATATATGCCATGGGTGTAACCCTTCCTTTCCTTGGGTTTCCGTCCGCCCATCGAACGGCCGGGTGCCTCCGGCCGTGGGTTGGCTTTTATGTTTTCAGTGTTCAGTGTTTACTGCGACTGTCCGGCAGCCACGGTGCCTGGGGCAGGCTGCTGAGATCGCCTGCCAGATGGTTCGGCAACCGTGCGATTTGCGCCCCGGCCTCAGACTTTGCCTTTACGACCGTGTGCAGCCGGTTTGCGTCAGCATGGATAATCCGGCGCAGTCCGGCGATAATCACGTTCATCATGACCAACTCTCCCGTTGCGGTTGTCCATGCGGTGAAGATGGGCCCGGTTTGACATTCAATCAAACGAAATGATATGTTGCTTAGGTTCATATTTATTGAAGGTGAACTGATGAACGCGACCTTCCGACAGCCCCTGCCGCTCCTCGACAATGATGTGCTGAAGACCTTTGTGGCGATTGCCGAAAGTGGCAGTTTCTCGATGGCGGCCGAGCAGGTGTTTCGCACGCCGTCCGCCGTCTCGATGCAGATCAAGCGGCTGGAGGAACAGCTCGGCGCTTCGCTGTTCCTGCGCGACGCCCGGTCGGTCCGGCTGACGGCCGGCGGCGAGACGCTGCTGCCCTACGCGCGGCGGATGCTGGCGCTGTCGAACGAGGCGGTCAGCCGGTTCCGCATGCCGGACATGGAGGGCGTCGTCAGGCTCGGCGCCACCGACGATATCGGGCTGCGGCTGATGCCCGGCATTCTGCGCCGTTTCGCCGAGATGTTTCCCTCGATCATGGTCGATCTGACCGTCGACAGCTCCAGTAATCTGCGCCGGCGGCTGGCCGAGCAGCGGCTGGACCTGACGCTTGCCAATTTTGCCCCCGGCGTCACCGCGATGGAGGGCGAGGTGGTGATGACCGAACAGCTGGTCTGGGCCGGCGCCAAATGCGGCACGGCGCATCTGCGCGATCCGCTGCCGATCTCGATCTGGGAAGACGGCTGCTGCTGGCGCGAGGACGCCTTGACGCGGCTCGAAAAGCAGAAGCGGCGCTACCGGATCGCCTATCTCTCGGCCCATCTGATGGCGCAGCAGGCAGCCGTTACCGCGGATCTGGCCATCGCGCCGCTGCCGCGCAGCTACCTGAACGACGACATGGTGGCCCTCTGTTCGCGCCATGGCCTGCCGGACCTCGGCACGTTCGAGGTACGGCTGCTGCGGGGCAGTTCAAAGAGCGAAGTGATCGACGCGGTGGCCGACAGCGTGCGGTTTGCCCTGTCGGAACTGACGGCGCTGGCAGCAGCCTGAGGCCGCGGCCAGTCTGGCCTCACTTCGCGGATGCCTCGTAAAGCGCCTGGGCTTCCAGCAGCGCGTCGTCCAGCCTGCGGCCCTCGCCATAGAGCCGCACATGCGGCGGGACGGCGGTGCCGGCCGGCACCTGCGGGCTGATCTCGGGCGAGCGTAGCACCGTCTCGACCGGAATAACCCCGGCCCAGAGTGGCGTCTCCAGATCCTCGTCATTGTCGCCGGCACCCTTGGCGCGGACCTTGGCCGAGGCCTCTTCGATCTGCATGCCGATCACCATGGTCGCCTTTTCCTCCTGCACCGTATTGGCCCGCATCATCGCCGGGCGGCCGGGATAGAAACGCTCGATCAGCGCGTCGAAGGCACGCGACTTCTGCCCGGGATCGTCGACGATCCCGGCGATGCCGAAGCACATGGCCGAGCGGTGGTTGGCCGAGTGGTTGAAGCCGCAGCGCGACAGCACGAGGCCGTCGAGATGCGACACCGTCAGGCAGACCGGCGCGCCGGCCTTCAGCTGCCGCAGCATGCGGCTTGCCGAAGAGCCGTGCCAGTAGAGCCAGTCGCCCTCGCGCCAGTGAATGGTCGGCGTGCAGAACGGCTGGCCGTCGATCACGTAGGAGACATGGCAGAGCATGGCGGCATCGAGGATCTTCCAAATCGTCTCGCGGTCGTAAAACCCGCGCTCGTGCAGGCGCTTGACCTTGTTGCGGGCGCTGACGGGATAGGCGCTGGAGGGAACGGGCTGATCCATGATTTGCATCCTCGGGCTTGCGTGTCTGGCAGTGTTGCGGCAGGGATAGCGGGGACGATTGGTCTGCGCGAGGTCCATTTTGCCGAAATCTTTTCGAACCAATCTACCGGACTGGTCGGCCCTGATCCCCGTTCTTCCGGCTGACGGCCCCCGTCGGATGGCCCTCTATGGCGAACTCAAGCGCCTGATCGAGGCCGGACGTCTGAAGCCCGGAACGAAGCTGCCGACGACGCGGGATCTCTCGGCACGCCTGACGCTTTCGCGCGGCGCGGTGGTCGCGGCCTATGACCAACTCGTGGCCGAAGGCTATGCCGAGGCGCGGACCGGGGACGGCACCTATGTCGCCGCGGACGTGCCGGCGCTGGCCGGAGCCGCGCTGGCGAACGAACCGCCGCCCTGCGAGCCGCCGCCGCCGCTGCCGGGCACGCTCGGCTGCACCACAGCCGACGAGATGACGATCCGTACCTTCCGCACGCTGCTGAACCGGCATCTCACCCAGCCGACGGCGCGGCACTATTTCTACCAGGATCCGCGCGGCGGGGCCGATCTGAGGACCGAGATCGCCGCCTATCTGCGCACCGCGCGCGGCGTGCGCTGCCGTGCCGATCAGGTGATCCTGACGTCCGGCACGCAGCAGGCGCTCGACCTGGTGATCCGGACGCTGACCGCGCCCGGCGACACCGTTGCGATCGAGGACCCGTGCTACGGCATGGCACGCGAGGCGTTCGAGGCCGCGCAGCTGCGTGTCCTACCGGTGCCGGTCGACGCCGAAGGGCTGGATGTCGGCGCGCTGGCGGCTGCAGGCAGCCCGCCAAATGCCGTCTATGTGACACCGTCGCACCAGTTTCCGCTCGGCGTGACGCTGACCATGGCGCGGCGGCTGGCGCTGATCGACTGGGCCGAGCGTCATCAGGCCCATGTCATCGAAGACGACTATGACAGCGAGTTCCGCTTCGCCGGCCCGCCGCTGACGGCGCTGCAGGGCGTCGACGGGGCAGGGCGGGTGATCTATGTCGGCAGCTTTTCCAAGACGCTGATGCCGGGTTTCCGGATCGGCTATCTGGTGGCGCCGGAGCCGTTGCTGGAGCCCCTGCTTGCGATGCGACGGGTGTCGGACCGGTTTCCCTCGACGCTGCTCGAAAGCGCGCTGGCCGAGTTTCTGCGCGACGGGCATTTTGCCGGCCACCTGAAGCGCGCAAGGCGCCGGGTGCGGGCGGCCCGCGACGCGCTGGTCGCGGTGCTGGCGTCTCACGGCTTCTCGTTGGTGGTGCCGGAGCAGGGCCTGCATCTGGTGGCGCGGCTGCCGGGCGGTCCGTCCGAAGCCGAGATGCTGGCGGCGGCAAGCGACAGCGGCTTCGCCGTCAGGGCGCTGTCGCCGCTCTACGCCCCGCCCCAGACGGCGCAGCCCGGCGTCGTCATCGGCTTTTCCGGCTTTCCGGCCGACGTGCTTGCGGCCGCTGCCAGCCGTTGGGCGATCCACCTCCGCCGTCCTTGAGGTGAGAGGGGTTGACGTCTCACTCGTCGGATTTCACCTGCACATGCGACATCAGGGCGAAGATCAGCGTGCCCCCGACCATGTTGCCGATCAGCGTCGGCAGGGCGAAATCGACGATCGCCTGGCGCAGATCGGTGCCGCCATGGGCCCAGAGATACATGGCCTCGACGGCGCCGACGATGATATGGGTAAAGCCGCCGATCGCGATGATATAGGTGACGATGAAGATCACCAGCACATGGCCGCTCTCCACCCGGTGCAGCATCCAGACCAGCGTGGCGATCAGCCAGCCGGCCATCACGCCCTTGGCGAACATTTCCAGCGGGCTGTTGGCCATCATCTCGGTGCCGAGCTTGAGGAAGGCGGAAGAGACCTTGTCGTCGAAAACCGGCATGACGGTGATGAACCATACGGCGATGGCGCAGCCGATCATGTTGCCGAGGAAGACCGTGCCCCAGATCCGCATCAGCTTGCCGAAATTGCGCAGTGTCGGTTCCGACATGAAGGGCAGGACCGGCGTCAGCGTGTTCTCGGTGAACAGCTGCTGGTTGGCGACGATGACCAGGATGAAGCCGATCGTGTAGCCTGCCGCGTCGAACAGGAAGCCGATGTCGCTGTCCGGCAGATAGGCGGTCAGGATGCCGCGCGCGATCATCGAGGTGCTCATCGTCATGCCGCCGGCGATCGCCGACCACAGGAGCGCCATGACGTCGCGGTTGATTTCCTTTTCGCCGTCGCGGCGGGTCAGTTCGTGGATGGCGGCCGAGGTCGACGGCAGGTCTTCCTCGAGTTCGTCAACGGACTGGGCATCCTTCTGCTCAGCTTCACTCATCAGTCATCACTTTTCGCGTTAGGAGATCGTCGTCTTGCGACGAGAGGGTTGGGCGTGGGCGACGGGCGTCGCGCCCCTAAACGCATCAGGTAAGACTTGGGTTCAAACGGATCACCACGGACGGCGCGGAAAAGCGCCTTTCAGCCGGGCCGTGGGCTGCCGCCCAACCCGCCACTTCGGCCCTGGGCCTCCGGGTCAGAGCCCGCCGGATGTCAGCCGCGCTCGCGCCGACGGCGGCGACCGGCGCCGTCGCCGTCCGCCAGCACCTTCGGCACGGGCAGGGTGACCACCTCGGACAGCCTAGGAAAGGCGTCGACCTTGTTCGGCAGCGCCATGGCATCGATGAACAGCTGCTGGAAATTGGGCTCCAGCGCCGTCTCGATCTTTTCGATCCGCTTGACCGTCTCCTCGATCTCGCGGCGATGGTCGCGGTTGAGCAGGCACATCAGCGCGCCGGTGCCGGCGGCATTGCCGACCGCCTTGACCTCGTCCAGCGCGCAATCGGGGATGAGGCCGAGCACCATGGCGTATTTCGGATCGATGAAGGAGCCGAAGGCACCGGCAAAGCGGATCGTGTCGACATGGTCGAGCCCGAGCTTTTCCATCAGCAGCTTGATGCCGGCATAGAGCGCGGCCTTGGCAAGCTGGATGGCGCGGACGTCGTTCTGGGTGACCGTGATTTTCTGCGCGCCCTCATGCAGCAGGTAGGAGAATGTCCGGCCATTGGCGAGGATGCGCGGGCTCCTGTCAGCCATGACGCCATCTACCACGCCGTCGGCGGAGATCACGCCGGACAGATACATTTCGGCGACCACCTCGATGATCGCCGAGCCGCAGATACCGGTGATGCCGACCTGGGACGCGGCCTCGGCAAAGCCGGGCTCGTCGGACCAGGGCTCGACGCCGATCACCTTGAAGCGCGGCTCCAGCGTGGCGGGATCGATGCGCACCCGCTCGATCGCACCCGGCGCGGCGCGCTGGCCGCAGGAAATTTCCGCGCCCTCGAAGGCGGGCCCGGTCGGCGAGGAGGCCGCGACCACCCGCGTGGCATTGCCGAGCACGATCTCGGCATTGGTGCCGACATCGACCAGCAGCATCATCCGGTCCTGCCGGTGCGGCCCTTCCGACAGGGTGGCGCCGGCGGCGTCCGCACCGACATGGCCGGCGATGCAGGGCAGGACATAGACACGGGCGCCATGGTTGATCGCCAGGTCGATCTCGCGCGACCAGGTGTGCACCTCGCCGGAAACGGCCAGCGCAAAAGGCGCCTGGCCGAGTTCGGTCGGGTCGATGCCGAGGAACAGGTGGTGCATGATCGGATTGGCGACGAAGACGGCATCGAGGATGTCGTCGGCGCTGATGCCGGCCTCGGCGCAGACCTTCTCCGTCAGCTCGTTGATCGCCTGGCGCACGGCCCTGGTCATCGCCTCGCGGCCGTCCGGGTTCATCATCACATAGGAGACGCGGCTCATCAGGTCTTCGCCGAAGCGGATCTGCGGGTTGGAGGTGCCGGAGGTGGCGATCACCCGGCCCGACAGCAGCGAGACCAGATGCATGGCGATCGTCGTCGAACCGATATCGCAGGCAATGCCATAGGCCTCGTTGTGCAAGCCGGGCCAGAGCGCGATCAGGTTGGGGCGCGAGCCTTCGATGTCGCGGTGGATGGCAGCCGTGACGCCCCAGTTGCCCTTGCGCAGGGTCTTCTGCACATCCGGCAGCAAGTGCTGGGCAACGAGGATGTTCTCCCAGCCCCAGTCCTTTTCCAGCATCAGTTTCAGCCGGTCGAGATCGCCAAGCGGCTTGTGCATGTCGGGTTCGTCGACCTCGACATAGCAGAGCTGGACCGCCGGATTGCGCTCGATCAGCCGGTCGGTGGCTGCCTTGCGGATCACCTGCGCATTGACCACGGTGTCCTGCGGTACATCGATGACGAGATCGCCGAGGATCAGCGCCGAGCAGGAGAGGCGCCGGCCTTCCGGGATGGTGCGAACCTTCGCATAGCGCTCCTCCTTCGGCCCGACCGGCGAGATATGGTCTTTTGCCGAGACGATCTTGTGCTTGGCGAAATGGCCCTCCTGCACCTCGATCTGGCAGCGCCCGCAGGTCGCCCTGCCGCCGCACACGCTCTCGACATAGACGCCGAGCGAGCGGGCGGCATCCAGCACCGCCGTGCCCGTCGGGAAGCGGCCACGCTTGCCCGAGGGCATGAAGAGCACGAGGTGATCTGCAGGTTTGTCATTCATGATGCCATGACCTTCGCATGCTGTTCCAAAAGCCCTTTGCCCATCACGGCCCGCGCACTGCCGATAGACGGCATTTGAGCGATCGCCTTAAACCGATGCATGCATATGCGCGCGATACTGCCGCGGCCCAAGGAGTCTGAAATGCCATCACTTGTCATCACCGCGCTGGTCGCCAGCTTTACCTTCGTCCGCCTGCTCAAGGGACCGTGGATGCGCAATCCGCAATATCTGGCGGCCGCGATGATCGGCTCGATGATAGTTGTGATCGCCGGCGACGGCCTCGATCCCGGCATCGGCGACGATTTCATCATGGGCAATCTGCTGGCGCTTGGCGGCAGCGCCGCCGGCATCTTCCTGATGGGCCGCGTCATCGCCTGAGCCGGCGCCCCGCGGTCGGTGCCGCAGCGCAAGGAGCCATAGATCATTCCGTGGATCCGCCTCCACCCACACGCCCTGCGCGCCCGCCGCGGCGGGCCGGGCGGCCGTCGCCGGTGCCGCCTGATGCGACAGGGGTCGTCGCCTGGCCACCCTCGGCCGGCTTGTAGTCGCGGTAGCTCATGATCCATTTTCCGCAGTTCTCGTCGGTGCCGTTCAGCACATTGGCGGCGCGAACGGCTTCCATCTCCTGCGGGCGGCAGGGGTTCATTATCGCGCTCGTCATGCCGGCGCCGATGACCATCGGGATGAAGCCGGCATTGATGCCGTGGCGATGCGGCAGTCCGAAGGAGATGTTGGAAAGGCCGCAGGTCGTGTTGACCTTCAGCTCCTCGCGCAGGCGCCGCAGCAGGGCGAAGACCTGCAGGCCGGCCGAACCGACGGCGCCGATCGGCATGACCAGCGGATCGACGACGATATCGTGCGGCTTGATGCCGTAATCGGCGGCGCGTTCGACGATCTTCTTCGCCACGGCAAAGCGCACGTCGGGGTCCTGGCTGATGCCGGTCTCGTCGTTGGAAATGGCCACCACCGGCACGTCGTATTTCTTGCAGAGCGGCAGGATCGCCTCGAGCTTTTCTTCCTCGCCGGTGACCGAGTTGACCAGCGGCCGGCCCTTGGCGACCTGCAGCGCCGCCTCGATGGCAGCCGAGACCGAGCTGTCGATCGAGAGCGGCACATCGACGAGGCCCTGGACGATTTCGAGCGTCCTGACCAGCAGGGCCGGTTCTGTTTCGTTCGGATTGACCGAGGTCACCCCGGCATTGACATCCAGCATGGTCGCCCCGGCCGCGACCTGCGCCAGCGCATCTTGGATGACGGTGTCGAAATTGCCGGCAATCATCTCGGCTGCAAGCTTCTTGCGGCCGGTCGGGTTGATCCGTTCGCCAATGACGCAGAACGGCTGGTCGAAGCCGATGACGACTTCTCGGCTGGCGGATGCGACGATCGTGCGGGTCATGTCTCTTGCGTCTCCGTCGTGAAACTGCGGGTGAGCCTTGCCTTGGGCATTTCGGGGCGAAATCCGGGTCTGCCGCCTGCATCAGGCGGCGCGACGGAATCAGGCCGGGTCGCGGCCGCCTGCCTGGACCAGCGCCACGAGGCGGGCCTTGTCATAGCCGGATTCGAGATCGGCGGCGGCCATGTCGGCCTCTGTCTCCAGATCGTCGCCAACCGGATGCGGATCGCCCTTGCGCCAGTCGGCCAGATAGTCGTCGGTGCCGGCAGCACCCGAGCGCATGGCGCACATGTCGATCGCTTCGGTGAAGCGGAGCGAAAGCTCCCGCTTGGCCGATCTGCGACCCTGCTTGACGATGACCTGGGCGGGGATGTCCCGCCAGTAGACGATGATCCTGTCGGCCATGCATGCTCCTCCTCGAGCCGTCAGAATGCACGCAGCCGCAGGGCCGGACTGCGCTTTCGACGACGCGGCAGAGGTTGAAAAACGACGCGCGCGCGAATTACCAGACGCCGCGCGTCAGGCCATGCCAGAGCCAGGTCCAGATCGGCGGCGGGAAACAGAGCCCCGACGGGCCCTCGGGCGTTGCCGGGCGAAGCGTGCCGGCAAGCGCATCCTCGACCGATTGCAGCACGGCCGGCAGGGCGGCGGCACTGACCACCAGCGGATAGGTGGAGATGAAATCGCCTCTGGCCGGCTTCGTGCGCACGTCGTGCAGCGTCGCGCCGGTGTCCGTCCCGGCATCGACCAGATGAAGGGTGGCGCCGAAATTGCCGGCGTCGCCGCGCACCAGCGACCAGTAGGCGCCCATCTGGCCGCGATAGGCCGGGTTGATGCCGGCATGCAGGTTGATCACCGGGCAGGATACCGAGGACAGCGTCTGCCGCGACATGATCCGTGTGCTGACCAGAAGGACGACCGCCGGCTGCAGCCGGGCGACCAGCGCCTGGCAGGCGGGATCGTTGATCGAGGGCAGGGGATGGACCGGCGTGGCGGCAGGCAGGGTAGGCTCAAGGCCGGTGGTGGCGATGATCTCAGCGCTGCGCCCGGCTGCCAGCTTGCGCAACAGGCGGGCCGCGATCATCGTGGCCAACTGGCCGGACGCCTGCAGATGGCCGAAGCGGCGGGCGCGGCGGCGATAGATCACCGACTTCGGCTCGGCTGCCTCCATCGCGACCTGGACGTCGGAAAACCGGCGCGACAGCGCGTTCACCACCAAGGACGGGATCGGCCCGCCGGCGGTCATGACCAGGATCGTGGAAGTCTTCGGTTCGGTATCGGGCACGGGACGCCATCAGACGACGAGGAAAAGCAGGACGCCCGCCGTATAGACCACGAATGCGGCGAGCGCGATAGCGGCAAGGCCGAGCACGCAGCCGACGATAACGCCGAGCCCGTCGCGCTCGGAATGGGTGAAGCCGACCACCGCCAGTGCCAGGGCCGGGAACCAGTTGCCGAGCGGGATCGGCAGGAAGACGACGACTGCCAGAACCAGCGCATAGGCGCCGATCAGGCGTTCCGACAAGCGCGTTTCGAGGAACCAGAAGCGCGGCACGACGAGCCGCTCGACCCGTTCGAGCCAGGGCAGCAGGCGTTCGACGATCGCCTCGAAGGTCTTGCGGCTGATCGCGTAGTCGCCGATGCGGCGCGGCAGCAGCACCCGGTGGTGGCGCGACATCATCATCTGCCAGGCGACGAAGATCAGCGGCAGGCCGAGAAGGAAGGTAGCGCCGGGCGGCAGCGGCACGAGATTGGGCAGGCAGAAGACAAACAGGAAGGCGCCGAAGGAGCGGTCTTCGAGTTCCGCCGCCAGCGCCCGCACGGTGATCCGGTCATCGGCATGGCCCGCCATGCGGCGCAGAAGCTGCGAGAGATGCTCCGGCGCCGGCTTGTCTCCGGCTCTGGAAAACAATCCCGGTATGGTCTCCACTCCGTCGGTCATCGGCCCACTCCACCCTGCCAGTCGCGATTCCCACGATGCTGGCAAAGCCGTGTTACAGGCAGATTAAACGAGAGCCTGAAGGCTCGGCAATTCGACGATATGCTGAACAGCTTGTTAAGGACTGACTTACGCGCATTGCCCGACCGGGGCGTTGCTGCAACGCGGCAAGCGCAAGGCCGTGGAAGACAGAGGGCCTTGGCGGTCAGGGGGTCGCGGCAGCGGCCAGCTCGGACCTGAGATCGCCATAGCCGGTGAAGCGGTATTCGTAGCCAAGACCCAGCCGTTCCGCCGCGGCCATCGCTCTTTGCTGCAGCCCGGGGTCATCGGTCTGCGCCAGATAGACGAGCTTGGTGTAATGGCCGAAATAGCTGTCGCGCAATTGCGGGTAGCGGTCGAGGCCGAGCGGCTCGATGACGAAGGCGTCGAACTGGCGGGCGAGGAAATCGGTAAGGTAGAAGGCGGTGATGTCGTCGTCGTAGCGTTCGGCGAAGGCCGCATTGCCGGTGAAGAAGGAATAGCAATGCGGCCCTTCGAGGCGGCGGACATTTTCACGCGCACAGAGACGGTCCAGCATGCCGCCGGTGCCGCAATCGGCGTAGCCAATGAAAATATCCTCTATGCCCTCGGCCCGCGCCGCAGCGATCGCCTTTTCGAGCCCGGGGACAATTTTTTCCGGATGCGCATGCCAGATTGCCGGCAGGCATTCCAGCTCGATATGCCCCAATCTGTCGACCTCCAGCACCGCCAGGATCTCTTTTGCGATTGCACCGCAAGCGAGCACGCGAACTTTTTTCGCCATAATGCGTTCTCATTCTGAAATGCTTGATTCAGTCAGCCAACAACGGAGTTATATCATGCATACTGCACGCAAATTTGCCCTCGCCGCCGCCATCCTCGCCTCGATTTCGGCCCTGTCCAGCTGTGGCAACACGATCCGCGGCGTCGGTCGTGACACGGCCAATGCGGTGGATGCAACCCAGTCGGCTGGCCGCGACGTGGACCGCGCCGCTTCGCGCTAAGACAGGAACGGGCGCAGAACCTTGCCGGCATGATCCTTCGGCAAGGTTCTGCGAACGCTCGAAACACCACTGCCGCCTGTTGCGCCAACCGATGTCGGGCTCAAAACGACATCTGATTGTAGCAGTCGCAGTGCAAGACGTCAGTCATCGAGAGGGATTACGGGAATGACCTTGACCACCGTCGCCAAATGCTCCGCCATCTACATGCTCGCCGTCATTCTGGCGGGAATGTCCTTTGCCGTGTTGCAGTCGCCGAATGCCGACAAGGCACCCGTGCTCACCGCGTCTTTGAACTGAGACCCGGACAAAACCGCCTCAAGCGCCAGACCGGGCAGCGGATATACCACCCGGCCGCCGGATGACGGCGAACACCATGCTCAGACACCGGCCGCCAGACTGTTGTGCTTACGGGCGATGAAATCCTTGGCCGTCTCGACCGCCACCGCCGCATCGCGGCAATAGGCGTCAGCACCGACCGCCTTGCCGAACTCCTCGTTCAGCGGCGCGCCGCCGACCAGCACGATATAGTCGTCGCGAATTCCCTTTTCCTTCATCGTATCGATCACCACCTTCATATAGGGCATGGTGGTCGTCAGCAGCGCCGACATGCCGATGATATCCGGCTGCTCGCGCTCGATCGCGTCCAGATAGTTCTCGACCGGATTGTTGATGCCGAGGTCGATGACGTCGAAGCCCGCGCCTTCCATCATCATACCGACGAGGTTCTTGCCGATGTCGTGAATGTCGCCCTTGACGGTGCCGATCACCAGCTTGCCCTGCTTGGGCGCACCGGTCGCGGCCAGCAGCGGCCGCAGGATCGTCATGCCGGCCTTCATCGCATTGGCCGACAGCAGCACTTCCGGCACGAAGAGAATGCCGTCTCGGAAGTCGATGCCGACGATGCGCATGCCTTCGACAAGCGCCTTGGTCAGGACGTCGTACGGCACCCAGCCGCGATCGAGCAGGATCTGCGTCGCCTCCTCGATTTCCTCCTTCAGGCCGTCGTAAAGGTCGTCGTGCATCTGCTGCACGAGTTCGTCGTCGGAAAGTTCGGAGAGGATGATGTCGTCGTCTGCCATGGCGCAAGCCTTCCCTCTTGAGGAGCACAGAATCTTCGGGACGATATCGGATCCTCCCAAACCCAGAGTAAAACGACAAGGTGGCAAAATCTTTATTTGATTACGACGTCGCAACGGACGAAAAACGACTAGATTCAAGGCCTGTTTTCGGCCGGTTATGTCCGTGCGACAGCAGCGTTTGGCGCAATGAGGAATGTTTCCAGTCCCGATTGCGATAGCATAGGGGTTATGGAGAAGACGCCCCCGGGCGTGAAGGCGAGGAAGCGACATGGACGACAAGACGCAGGTCACCGAAGAGGGCGGCAGCCGCAGGGCCAGAGGCGAGGGCAGGGGGGCTGCCGCCCGCCGGGCCTCCCGATCGGGCACGGGCGCACCGCCGTCGCTGCCCTATATCCAGCGCAGGATCGGCTCCTACGAGGTGCTGGACGAAGAGGGCCTTGCGATCATCGAAGGCAATGCCGACACGGTGCTGGAGGAAATCGGCATCGAGTTTCGCGACGACGCGGAAGCCCTGCAGATGTGGAAAGAGGCCGGCGCCGACGTCAAGGGACAGCGGGTCCATTTCCCCAGGGGCCTTTGCCGCGCGCTGTTGAAGACCGCTCCGTCGGAATTCACCTGGCATGCCCGCAATCCCGAGCGCAGCGCCCGGATCGGCGGTGATGCCACCGTCTTCGTTCCCGTCTACGGACCGCCCTTCGTGCGCGACCTCGACGGCAACCGCCGCTATGCGACGATCGAGGACTTCCAGAATTTCGTCAAGCTCGCCTATATGGCACCGTCGATGCACGCCTCGGGCGGCACGATCTGCGAACCGGTCGACGTGCCGGTCAACAAGCGCCATCTCGACATGGTCTATGCCCATATCAAATATTCCGACAAGCCGTTCATGGGTTCGGTCACCGCGCCCGAGCGGGCGGAGGATTCGGTGGCAATGGCCAAGATCGTCTTCGGCGACGACTTCGTCGAGAACAACACCGTGCTGTGCAACCTGATCAATGCCAATTCGCCGATGGTCTTCGACGAGACCATGCTCGGCGCGCTAAAGGTCTATGCACGGCACAACCAGGCCTGCGTCGTCTCGCCCTTCATCCTGTCGGGGGCGATGAGCCCGGTAACCGTCGCCGGCACGCTGACCCAGATCCTGGCCGAAGTCCTGGCCGGTGCCTCGTTCACCCAGCTGGTGCGCAAGGGCGCGCCGGTGCTGTTCGGCACCTTTGCCGCCTCGATCTCGATGCAGTCGGGTGCACCGACCTTCGGCACGCCGGAGCCGGCGCTCGTCTCCTATGGCGCGGCCCAGCTAGCACGGCGCATGGGGCTGCCGTTCCGCACCGGCGGGTCGCTCTGCGCCTCCAAGGTGCCGGACGCGCAGGCAGCGCACGAAAGCGCCAACACGCTCAACATGACGCTGCTGGCCGGCACCAATTTCGTGCTGCACTCGGCCGGCTGGCTGGAGGGCGGGCTGGTTGCCTGCTTTGAGAAATTCATGATCGACCAGGACCAGCTCGGCATGATGCAGAAGATGGCGCAGGGCGTCGACCTGACCGAAAGCGGGCAGGCGATGGACGCGATCCGGGAGGTCGGGCCCGGCCAGCACTATCTCGGCTGCGCCCATACCCAGGCGAATTTCCAGAGCGCCTTCTACCGCTCGGCGCTGGCTGACAACAACTCGTTCGAGCAGTGGGAGATCGAGGGGCGCCGGCGGATCGAGGACCGCGCCAATACGCTCTGCCGTCAATGGCTGGAGGCCTATCAGCCGCCCGCGATCGATCCGGCGATAGACGAGGCGCTGCTCGCCTATATCGCCGGGCGCAAGGACAGCATGGCCGACGCCTTCACTTGAAAGGTTCCCGACGCCAGGGAGCAAGGCGGGGCCGCCAGGGTGGCCGACATGATCCAGGAGGCCGTCTGGCGGCCGCATTACAAGCCGGGGCGGGACGCATGAGCAAGACCGCGCCCGCAATCGGCCGGCTGCATGCCGCCCTTGCGCCGCACGGTCTGCTGGTGCTCGGGATTGCCGCCTTCGCCGGGTCTGACGGCCCGCGGCTGGCGGATGGGAACACGGCTGGAAGCGTGGCGCTGATCGGCAATGCCGGCGGGTCCTACTGGGCGGAATTCTGCCGCTGGCGGGAGAGCCGCGCGGATCGGAAAAGTGACGGCACCGATCCGCTCGACAGCTGGTCGAAGGCGATGATCGGGCCGATCGCCGCGAGTTTCGGCGCCACCGCCTATTTCCCTTCCGATCCGCCCTACCAGCCGTTCCAGCGCTGGGCGATGCAGGCCGAGGGCCTGCGGGCCGGGCCGCTCGGTCTGCTGATGCATCCGCGGCATGGGCCCTGGCAGAGCTATCGCGGGGCGCTCGGCTTTGCCGGGCAGCTGGAGCCACAAGCGTCCGCCGTTGTCAGCCATCCCTGTGACCATTGCCCGGAAAAACCCTGCATCTTGGCGTGCCCGCCGAAGGCTGTCGGCAGCGCCGGAATGGATGTGCCGGCGTGCAGGCAGCATCTGGCAAGCGACGCCGGCAAGGCCGGCTGCAGGATCAGCGGATGCCGCGCCCGCAATGCCTGTCCGGTCGGAGCGGGCTTTCGCTATAGTCAGGACCAGCAACGGTTTCACATGGACGCCTTGACCGGATAAGGCCCGCAGCCGCGAAAGGGCCGCGGTTTTGCGCCATGACCAAACTTGCCGGTGCCTTGACATTAGCGCCGTGCAAGCCACTTCAAGCTCCGGACCGCTCGTTTCGTTCCGGTCCCGCCGCATTATCGCATAGACGCTGGAAGACCCGATCGCCTTGTTCAGAAAATCCTTCCATCCGCTTTCAAAAACCTGGCTCGCCCGTCTGCCGCTGTATTTGCTGGCCGGGCTTGCGGGCGCCGGTGCGGCCAAGGCCGGCGACGACGCCTCCTGCCGACAGGTCGATCGGGACGAGGCGCGGTTTACCGTCTGCAGTGTCGATCCGGGCAAGGACCAGATCCGGCTCTTCAACAAGGGGCCGGACGGAAATCCCTATCGCAGCTTCAGCCGGCTGGCGCAGACCCTCTGGGGCACCCGCGAGGTTCTGGATTTCGCCGTCAATGGCGGGATGTACGAGGAGGATCTCGGCCCGGTCGGGCTCTATGTCGAATACGGGATCGAGCGGCATCGCGCCAACCGGCGGGACGGCTACGGCAATTTCCACCTGAAGCCGAACGGCGTGTTTGCGGTGGCGGGCGGCAAGGCGGTGGTTGCGGAAACCGGTGCCTATCTCGCCTCGGGCTTCAAGGCCGACTATGCGACGCAATCCGGGCCGATGCTGGTGATCGAGGGCAAGATCCATCCGCGTTTCAAGGCCGACAGCGACAGCCTGAAGATCCGCAATGGCGTCGGCGTCGATGCCGCGGGGCAAGTACATCTCGTCCTGTCGGAACGGCCGATCCGGTTCTACGACTTCGCCACCTATTTTCGCGACGACCTCGAATGCCCGAACGCGCTGTTTCTCGACGGCTCGATCTCGAGCCTCTACGCGCCGTCGCTCGATCGCCATGACGGCTGGTTTCCGCTGGGGCCGATCATCGGCGTTGTGCGGCATCTGCCGGACTGAAGACGCGGCTCGGATCGCCGACAGCCTGTCTCTCAGACGGGCGCCTTGGGGAAGGCGCGTTCCATGCCGCCCGAGCGCGTGAGACCCTCGCGAAAGGCGGCAAAGGCCGGATGCTGGCTCGACCGCCCGACTTCCGCCAGGCGGATCTGCAGGCGGTCCGGGGCCTGGGTGCCGACCCATTCGCCGGTCTTTTCGAGCTTTAGCGAATTCAGGAATTTCGCCTCGGATTGCCGGTCAAGGAAGAGATGCAGCCCTTCGAGGAAATTGTCGTCCTGTCCCGGATTCTGGAACAGAAGTTCCAGATAGGACTGATCCTCGCCGCTAAGGCTTGCAAGTTTCTGGGACACGGTTTCCCGGTCCGGAAAGGGGATTTGCGTGGCCGACATTGGCGTCCTCCTCATGACGATTCGCTCAGGGACCCCTGCATAATGTGATTTGGCACCGGAGGGAACGCCGTAGAGCCTGCAAATGCGGCCCCGGCCGTCAGCCGCGGCGGCGCGGGCGGCGCTCGCGGCCCGCCGCTTGCGACGATTCGGTCGCGGTCTTGTTGCGCAGCGGCCCGATGCGATCGACGATGGTCTCGATCGTCGGGCGCGGTCCCGGCGTATAGCCATCGAGCGCCGAGCGCATGGCTGCCAGATGCTCGCACGATGTGCCGCAGCAGCCGCCGATGATCTTCGCCCCGGCATCGCGGGCCAGCCGCGCATAGTCGGCCATCAGCGGCGGGGTGCCGGAATAGTGGATCTCGGCACCGCGATATTCGGGAATGCCGCAATTGCCCTTGACGATCACCGTCGCATCGGGGTCCGCCTCTGTCATGTCGAGCAGGCTTGCCAGGATATCCGAGGCGCCGACGCCGCAATTGGCGCCGACCGCGGTCGGGCCGCTGCCGATATCGGGTGCGACGCCGTGGATGTCCTTCGGATCGAGGCCCATCATCGTCTTGCCGGCGGTGTCGAAGGAGCCGGTATAGGTATAGGGCATGCCGACCTTGACGGCGGCTTCGGCGGCGGCGCGGATCTCGTCGGGTGCCGACATGGTCTCGATCCAGGCGATGTCGGCGCCGCCGGCCTTCAGGCCCTCGATCTGCTCGACAAAGGCCTCCACCGCATCCGCATAGGTGAGGGCGCCGAGCGGCTGCAGCAGTTCGCCGGTCGGGCCGACCGAGCCGCCGACGATGACCTTGCGTGGCGCCTTGTCGGCAACCGCGCGGGCGATCTCGGCCGCCTTCCTGTTGAGCGCGAAGACACGGTCGTCGGCCTTGTGCAGCTTCAACCGGTGGCGGGTTCCGCCGAAGGTGTTGGTAAGGATGATGTCGGCGCCGGCATCGACAAAGTCCTGGTGCAGCTTGACGATCTTGTCCGGCTGCTCCTCGTTCCAGAGCTCCGGCGCCTCGCCGGCCTCCAGGCCCTGCTGGAACAGATTGGTGCCGGTGGCGCCGTCGGCCAGCAGCACGCCCTTTTCGGCGATCAGCGCAGTCAGCGGATTGGACGGAACGGACATCGGCAGGCTCCTCTCTCGACAGTCTTTCGAGAAGTAAGGTGCAAGCGCGCGATCGGCAATCTTAAAAGCGACATGCCCGGCCGGTGGAGGACCACCGGCCGGGCATGATTAAGTGTCAAGGCGGCCTGACGGATCAGGCGGCAACCTGGTCGTCGTCGTGGCCGACCGGTGTCACCATGGCCGAGATGATCGTGTGCAGGTCGATCGTGCCAAGAGGACGGCCGTCCTTGCCGGTGACCACGGCCTTGGACTGGCCGGCATCGGTCATGTCCCGGGCAGCCGCCTCGAGCACGGTACCACTCGGCACCTTCATGCCGTCGATCCCTTCCGAGGCCGGTGCCATGATCGTGTCGACCATGATCACCCGTCCGCGGTTCACTTCCTTGACGAAGGCGGAGATGTACTCGTCGGCGGGACGCAGCACGATATCCTGGCCGCTGCCCTGCTGCACCACTTCGCCGTCCCTGAGGATGGCGATCTTGTCGCCGAGGCGAAGCGCCTCGTCGAGGTCGTGGGTGATGAAGCAGACCGTCTTCTTCAGCTCGTCCTGGATGTCCAGCAGAACCGACTGCATGTCGACGCGGATCAGCGGGTCGAGGGCCGAAAAGGCTTCGTCCATCAGCAGGATGTCCGCGTCATTGGCGAGCGCCCGGGCCAGGCCCACGCGCTGCTGCATGCCGCCCGACAGCTGGTTGGGATAGTGCTTTTCGAAGCCGCTGAGGCCGACACGGTCGATCCAGCGCTGCGCCGTCTTTTCGCTGTCCTTGCGCGCTATGCCCTGGATATCCAGGCCATAGACCGTGTTTTCCATCACGGTGCGGTGCGGCAGGAGAGCGAATTTCTGGAACACCATCGCCGTCTTGTGGCGACGGAATTCGCGCAGTTCGTTCTGGCCCATCTTGACGACATCCTCGCCGTCATAGAGCACTTCGCCGGCCGTCGGGTCGATCAGCCGGTTGATGTGCCGGATCAGCGTCGACTTGCCGGAGCCGGACAGGCCCATGACGACGGTGATGCCACCGGCCGGCATGGAGATGTTGATGTCCTTCAGGCCGAGCACGTGGCCGTGCTTCTCGTTCAGTTCGGACTTCGTCATCCCGTCCTTGACGGCGTCGATATAGCGCGTGCCGTCCGGTCCGAAGATCTTGTAGAGCGATTTGATCTCAATGCCGTGACTAGCCATGGACGACCTCCGAATGTTTCTGCAGACGTTTGCCGAATGCCTGACTGGTCCGGTCGAAAATGATCGCAATCGCGACGAGCGCGAAACCGTTCAGGAAACCGACCGTGAAGTACTGGTTGTTGATGGCGAACAGGACGTTCTTGCCGAGACCGCCAACACCGATCATCGAGGCGACGACGACCATGGCGAGCGACATCATGATGGTCTGGTTGATACCGGCCATGATGGTGGGCAGCGCCAGCGGTACCTGGACGTTGAACAGCTTCTGCTGGTTGGACGAGCCGAAGGCGTCCGCGGCTTCGAGAACTTCCTTGTCGACCAGGCGAATGCCCAGATTGGTCAGGCGGATCATCGGCGGAATGGCGTAGATCACCACCGCGATGAGGCCCGGCACCTTGCCGATGCCGAAGATCATCACCACCGGGATCAGATAGACGAAGGTGGGCATGGTCTGCATCACGTCGAGAACGGGATTGATGACCGATTGCGCCCGTTCGGAGCGCGCCATCAAAATGCCGATCGGGATGCCGACGACGATCGCGATGAGGGTACAGACGGTGACCATCGCAAGCGTGGTCATGGTGTCTTCCCACAGTCCGACGAAACCGATCAGCAGCATCGAGATGATCGTGCCGATCGTGACCTTGATGTCGCGGCCGGTGATGTAGACCACCAGTGCGAGGCAGATGAGGAAGATGATCCAGGGACTGTCGGTGAAGAGGTTCTCGAGCCAGTTCAAGAACCATTGGAGCGGTTGCATCGTGGTGTCGATCACGTCGCCATAGGCGCGAACGAAGCTTTTGAAACCCGAGTCAACGGTACGCCGGAAGGTGAGCATGTCGCTCCGACCCAGTTCCGGAAATTGACACAGTATGTCCGGCAGGGCCTTGCAAAGTGTGGACGCCATTCTTTTCCCCTTGTAGCCCCAGATGCCGCGGTGCCCGATAGCACCACGGCAGTTCAAGGGCGTGGCCAATACAGGTTGGCCAGCTGATCTTTTTTGCTTTTGGTCGGCGCTTCGGCCGGCGGAGAAGGGCACGAAGACCGGCAGACATTGTCGCGACAACGTCAATAGTCACAGGACTGTCCCGGTCAGGAGAACCGGACCGGGACAGATCTTGTCATCAGAGGTCAGCCTTGACCTTTTCAGCAACTTCGGGGGAAACCCACTTGGTCCACATGTCCTCGTAGTTCTGGAGGAAGTAGACGGCGGCGTCTTCGCCGGTCGCCTGGTTTTCATCCATCCAGGCGAGAACCTTGCCGACCGTCTGGTTGTCCCAGGCGCGCTTCTCGAGGTAGCCCATGGCGATCGAATTCTCTTCCGAGAACTTCTTGGTCACCACGGTGAACACGTCGGAGGTCGGGTAGGAGTTGACCTTGGGCTCGGGGCAATCCGGAACCGCCGTGCACTTGTCCCACTCGGCCTTGTCGTTCGGCACGCCGAAGCTCAGACGCACCATGTCGTACTTGCCGAGGATCGAGGTCGGTGCCCAGTAGTAGCCGAACCAGCCGGTCTTCTTTTCGAAGGCGTTGGCGATCGAGCCGTCCAAGCCAGCAGCCGAGCCGGTGTCGACGAGGGTGAAGCCCTTGTCCTGGGCGCCGAGGGCCTTGTAGAGATTGGCGGTCGAAATCTGGCAGTTCCACCCCGACGGGCAGTTGTAGACGGCACCCTTGGACGGATCTTCCGGCGCCGGGAAGAGGTCGGGATGCTCGAGCGCGTCCTGTACCGTCTTGATGTCCGGATGCTCGTCGGTGATGAATTTGGGAACCCACCAGCCTTCGACACCGCCGTCGCTCAGGATCTTCGACGCCTGAACCAGACGATCGTCCTTGATGGCTTCGTCGAGCGGCGTGCGTACGGCATTGACCCACAGTTCGGGTGCGATGTCCGGCTCGCCCTTTTCGTTCATCGAGGCGAACGTCGGCATGGTGTCGCCGCTGACGATGTTGATGTCACAGCCGTAGCCGGATTCCAGAATGGCTTTGTCGACATAGGCCGCAACGCTGGCAGAGGCCCAGTTCATTTCGGCAATCGATACCTTGCCGCAGCTGTCGGCCGCCTGGGCCGAATTGGCAAGCGCGTAAGCACCGAGTGCAATAAAGGTGGAAGCGAGAAGCTTCTTCATATGGCTAAGACCTCCCAGTCTCAGGGGATTTTGCAGTGTTCTGGGAAGGAAACGGAAGGTGTACTGCAATCCTTGCGCTCCAGGGTTCTATCGCGGGTGCGGGCATTGGCCTGCGCCGCGCAGATTCGAAGCCGTTGGGCACATAAAAATTCTCCGTGCTGCGATCAATCACGGCACGGGCATGCCCTTAGCGGCACCGACAAGGGTAGAGGGTTTGGAGGCAAAATCAACCGTTTCATGGACATAATGGGGCAGGAATGCCGCATTTGGCCATGCGCATGCGTCGTTTCGGCGCCGCTTAGCGGCATATCGCAGGCAGGGATCAACCCCTTATAAAATCGCGCGTCTGGGGAAGACAGCGCCTGTCGCTATTGCGACGCAACATTTTTTTTGCCCGTACCTGTGGAAACGGCAATATCGGGCGGTTAAACGATAAATTTCGCGCGATCCGCGAGGATCGCACGTTGAACGTCTTACCGACAATAGAGGCGAAGCATCCGCAACATCGACGCCTGGTTCCCGATCATGCGAAAGGGCCCGGCAGCGCCGAGATCAGAACCCGGATCTCAGACAGCGGCGACCACAGCGCGGCGACGCGCATAGGGCTGCCAACGCTCCCAGAGCACGGGCTGGGCTTGGGCGACCTTGCCGCCCCAGGCGAGACGCAGGTTGTTGTGACGGGCAATAATGTAAAGCATTTTGAGCTCCCGATCATCCGATCGACGCAAGTTGTATCTGCGGCGTGGCTTAGGCCTGTTCGCGACCTGCCGATGGCTGTTTCGCGTCATGGAATGTCGCATTTCATCTATCCGCGATCTTTTCTGAACCGGCTGGTAAATAGATGCGTAACGATGCCCGTACCCCGCTGACAAGTGGGGCGAAACCATGGCATTCATGGTGCGAATACGGTGCGTAAGTGCGGGGCGCGAGTGACCAAATCCATCATGCTGCAGGGGACCGGATCGGATGTCGGCAAAACGGTGCTGGTTGCCGGGCTATGCCGGCTGGCAACGCGCCGCGGCCTGAGGGTGCGCCCGTTCAAGCCGCAGAACATGTCGAACAACGCAGCCGTCGCGGCGGACGGCGGCGAACTCGGCCGCGCGCAGTGGCTGCAGGCGCTCGCCTGCAAGGTGCCGGCCTCCGTGCACATGAATCCGGTGCTGCTGAAACCGCAGTCGCAAACCGGCAGCCAGATCGTTGTCCAGGGCCAGGTGATCGGCCAGGCGTCGGGACGCGACTACCAGGCGCTGAAGCCGCAACTGCTGGCGTCGGTGATGGAAAGCTTCGAGCAGATCTCGGCGGAGGCGGATCTGGTGATCGTCGAAGGCGCCGGTTCGCCCGCCGAAATCAACCTGCGTGCCGGCGACATCGCCAATATGGGTTTTGCCACGAGAGCTAACGTTCCGGTGGTGCTGGTCGGCGACATCGACCGCGGCGGCGTCATCGCCTCGCTGGTCGGCACCCATGCCGTGCTGCCGGACGACGACCGCCGGATGATCTCGGGCTACCTGATCAACAAGTTTCGCGGCGACGTCAGCCTGTTCGACAGCGGACTGGAGGCGATCGACCGTTTCACCGGCTGGCCCTGCGTCGGTGTCGTGCCATGGCTGAAAAGCGCCAGACGGCTGCCGGCCGAGGATTCGGTGGCGCTGAAACGGGCCATCATCGAGGAGGGGGAAGGGCTTCTGGTGGCGGTCCCCGTCCTGTCGCGCATCGCCAATTTCGACGACCTGGCACCCTTGCAGGCCGAGCCCGGGGTGAAGGTGGAGTTCATCCATGCCGGCGAGCGCATTCCGGCGGATGCGGCGCTGGTGGTGCTGCCGGGGTCGAAGTCGACGATCGACGACCTTATCGGTCTCAGGGCCAATGACTGGGATCAGCAGATCGCGGCGCATGTCGCGCGCGGCGGCCACGTGATCGGACTTTGCGGCGGCTATCAGATGCTCGGCCGTATGGTGCGCGATCCGCACGGCATCGAGGGGTCCGAGAGCGAGACGGAGGGCCTTTGCCTGCTCGACGTCGAGACGGAGCTTGCCGAGGACAAGACCGTGCGCCTCAGCGAGGCCCGGATGGAGGGGCTGGCCGAGCCGCTCACCGGCTATGAAATTCATCTCGGCGCCACCTTCGGCCCGGCAACGAAACGACCGATGATGACCATAGACGGGCGGCCCGAAGGCGCCGTCTCCGCGGATGGCCGAGTCGCCGGCACCTATCTGCACGGCCTGTTCGAAAACGATGCCTACAGGGCCGAGCTTCTGAACCGCCTCGGCGGCCAGGCAAGCCGGACCAATTACAGGGCGGGCGTCGAGGATGCCCTCGACCAGATCGCCATTGAGCTGGAAGGCTATCTGTCGGCCGCGTGGCTCGCCGATCTGCTGGATACGAAAGGGTAGGGCGCGACGGTCAAGGGCCGGAACGGCGTTCCGGCCCTTGGGGCAAGGTCTCCCGGCTGATCACGCGAATGCCGGTCAGGCGCGGATCTAGCGCTTGGCACTCAGCTGCAACAGCGCGCAGAGCTTTACCAGCTGGCGGTCATAGCCGCCCGCATTGACGGAACCACAGCGCACCAGCAGCTTCTGCCGCTCGTCCTGGCTCATGTTGCGAAAGGCCTGCACCTGCTGCGGCGTCAGGCCCGAACCGCTGCCACCGCCGCTACCGCCGGAGCCGTTGCCGCCGGCGCCGCCGACCCCGACATCGACATCCAGATCGATTCCGCCCGTTCCTCCGATGGTGGCACCGATATCGGCGTTGACGCCGTTTGCGCCGCCGACGGAGCCCGTCACGTCAGCATCCAGGCCATTCCCGCCGTTGACATCGGCGCTGGCGTTGACGCCCCGACTGCCACCAACCGAGGCATCGGCATCAACGCCGCCGTGACTGCCCCCGACATTGGCATCGGCATTCACGCCGCGACTGCCACCGACCGAGGCGCTGGCACCCAGGCCGTCGCGCGTGTCGACACCGGCATTGACGCCGTTTTCGCCACCGATCGACAGGCCGGCGGCGGCCACCGGGCTCGCCAGCAGCGACAGGATACCGATAGAAAGAACCGACATTTCAAAGGGTCTGCGCATGATACTTCCTCCTCTTGATTGCGGCTCGACTTGACGCCGAACACGAAGAGGAAACCCGGCCACTCCAAGTTGCGTTCCGGAAGATCGAATATCGCCCCATCTATCCTTAATACGCTCTTGCACAACCCCAGGGATATGTTTCAAAACGGAATGCATGGCCGAAATCTGGCGCCGCCGTGCTGCTGCGTGGCAAAATCAGCGGCGAGGTGGAGGCGGGAGCGCCGCGCCTGGAGCACCCCTTGCAAACGACAAAGACCCCATCGACTGACGGGGTCTTTATAACAGTCTGGACGTCATCAGGGCTGCAGGCAATAGGTGTCGGTCAGGCGCATTGGGCCTTGCGGCCACCGGCATTGGCGGCAACGGGCAGGGCGGATGCACCACGCTTGTTCGGGCGACCGCGATCCGCCATCGAAATGCGCAAACGCCTTGCGCTGCGGGCACAGGAGACCTCGTCGCCCTGGATGCGGCGGAAGGCGCGGGCACGCTCGTAAGCGGCCAGACCTAAAGCTGCCGAAAGGCATACAAGAGCGCCCGCAAAAACTGCCAGGATTTCCAACAAAAATGTCATCGGCCTTACTCCTTACATCTGGGAAACGCTCCCGCGGGAGAAATGTTCGAATGGTCTGCGCCTCACAGCCATTCGCGCCCCCGGACCATGCAGAGTCGATGTCTAGACAAACAAGATAAGGCTCATTCTGGGCGCGCGCAAGCAGCATACTTCACAATACCGCGAGCAGGACGCCATAACCTGGCTCGACCACTGGTGGAATTAGATTCTACTCAGATATCGCATGCCAGACGTGCATAATTAGCCGTTTATTAAATAACACAACCTTAGTGTCTGTTCAGTCAACGGAGAGACTAAGCATGTCGTTATTCAGTAATTCGGGAAGGTCATCACCCCAAGATGATCTCAAAGCCCTTTCGCAGTCTCAAGCGTTGATCTGGTTCCTGCCGGACGGCACCGTCGTCGATGCGAACGAGAATTTCTGCAAGACCCTCGGCTATGAGCTGAAGGATATCATTGGCAAGCATCACCGGATATTCTGCGAGGATGCGATCACATCCTCGCCGGACTACAAGGAATTCTGGCGTGACCTTGCCAGGGGCATCTTCAAGAGCGGCGAGTTTCGCCGGATCAGCAAGAGCGGCGCCGATGTCTGGATCCAAGCGTCCTACAACCCGGTCAAGAAGGGCGACAAGGTCGTCCGCGTGATGAAGATCGCCAGCGACATCACCAGTGCCAAGATCGCCTCCCTGCATGACGGCAACCGCGTTCGCGCGATCGGCCAGTCGCAGGCGATCATCGAGTTCGAGGTCGATGGCAGGGTGGTGATGGCCAACGAGAATTTCTGCAAGACCATGGGCTATGAGCTGAGCGAGATCACCGGCAAGCATCACAGCATGTTCTGCAAGAAGGACTATACCAGTTCGCCGGAATACACCAAGTTCTGGGAGCGGCTGCGCAGCGGCGAGTTCATCTCCGACAACTTCGTGCGCGTCGGCAAGGGCGGCAAGATGGTCTGGATCCAGGCCGCCTATACCCCGATGTTCAATACCCGCGGCGAGGTCTACAGGGTCATCAAGGTCGCGAGCGATATCACGGCGCGCATGGTGGCCGTCGAACAGATCGGCGAAGCGATCAGCAAGATGGCCGCAGGCGACCTGACCGTCGAGATCACCGGCGAGATCGACCAGGCGCTGGAAAAGACCCGACAGGACTTCAACCAGGCCGCACGGGCGCTGGAGCATACGGTCGAGGCAATCATCCATTCGTCGGATGCGCTGGCCACCAATGCGCAGGTCATCTTCTCCGTCTCCGACCAGATCGCCCGCAATGCCGAACACCAGGCGGCCTCGGTCGAACAGACGGCGGCAGCGCTGGACGAAATCACCGCCAATGTCACGGATGCCAGCCGGCGCGCCGGCGATGCCAGCAACATGGTCGAACAGACGCGCAAGAGCGCCGAGACTTCCGGCAGGATCGTCGCCGATGCGATCGAGGCAATCAACAAGATCGAGGCCTCCTCCGGCCAGATCTCCAACATCATCGGTGTGATCGACGAAATCGCCTTCCAGACGAACCTCCTTGCGCTCAATGCCGGTGTCGAGGCGGCCCGCGCCGGGGACGCCGGCAAGGGCTTTGCTGTCGTCGCCCAGGAAGTGCGCGAACTGGCCCAGCGCTCGGCCAATGCGGCCAAGGAGATCAAGCAGCTGATCCAGGAATCGAGCACGGCCGTGTCGTCGGGTGTCGACCTGGTCCACAAGACCGGCAACGCGCTGCAGACCATTGCCGAGCAGGTCCGCAATGTCGACGAGAACGTCAAGGCGATCTCCGCCGGTGCCGCCGAGCAGGCGACAGGCATCCGCGAGATCAATGTGGCGATCAACACCGTCGACCAGGGCACCCAGAAGACGGCGGCGACCGTCGAGGAAGCCAATGCCGCCTCGCAGAACCTGGCGGACGAGGCCGAGGCGCTGTCGACGCTGATCCGCCGCTTCAAGGTGCGGGCGAAGGCTGCCGGCAGCGCGCAGAATGCACCGCCGGTGCGCCTTGCATCCTGACATCGAAGACACGCAGATCCAGTCAGGGACCCGGCCGCGCGCCGGGTCTTTTGCGTCCAGGCTCCGGCTTGGTCAAGTCAAGATCCAGGTCCAGGGCCGGGCGCGGGCATCCGTCGCTGGATCGCCGCGATCCGGTTGTTGACATCGCCCCACGAAATGGCTGACCCTCGACAGGTTTTCATATTGCCATTTTCCTGAGGTCATTTTGGATTTCGTTACAGAACCCGCCCGCCATGTTCCCGTCATTCACCGCACCGAGGTCCTCGTGGTCGGCTCCGGCCCGGGCGGACTGTCCGCAGCGCTTGCCGCCGCACGGGCCGGCGTCGATGTCTGCCTGGTCGAGCGCTTCGGCTGTTTTGGCGGCAACATCACCGTCGTCGGCGTCGAGGGCTTTGCCTGGTACCGGCACGAGGCGACCGTCGAGGCCGGCGGCATAGGCCGCGAATTCGAGGAGCGGGCTAAGGCCATGGGGGCGGCCGTGCCGGAAAGCCAGAGCCTCAGCTACGAACTCGACAGCGAAGGCTTCAAGCTCGTCGCCGACCGGCTGGTGGAGGCGGAAGCCATCCATGCCATGCTGCACCGCCAGTTCGTCGCACCGGTGACGGACGGCGACCGTATCGCCGGAATCATCGTCGAATCGAAGGCCGGGCGCGAGGCGATCCTGGCAAAGGTCGTCATCGACGCGACCGGCGACGCCGATGTCGCGCATCGGGCCGGCGCGCCGACCTTCAAGACGCCGCCCGAGGAGATGCAGGCAGCCAGCGTGATGTTCCATCTGGCCGGCGTCGACAAGGCCGCCTTCATGGCCGAAGTGCAGGCCGATCCGCAGACCTACAAGGACTGGTCGACCGGCGAATGGAAGGTCGAGACGGATGGCAAGGAGGACGACATGTTCTCCCCGTTCATCAAGAAGCCGTTCCAGAAGGCGCTGGAGGCTGGGCTGATACCGGCGCATCTGAGCACGATCGCCGGCACCTGGGGCGCGCTGCACGACACCGGCGAGCTCACCTATATGAACCTGGTCCATCTGGCCGCCATCGATGGCACCGATCCCGACAGCATGACGGCCGGCGAGATCGAGGGGCGCAGGCAGGCCATGCTCGCGATCGATGCGTTGCGCGCCTATATGCCCGGCTGCAAGGGCGTGCGGCTGCGCAATTTCGGCATGTCGATCGGCATCCGCGACACCCGCAAGATCGACGCCGCCTACAACATGACCGAGACGGATGTGCGCCAGCAGGCCCGCTTCGACGACAGCATCGGCATCTATCCCTAATTCATCGACGGCTACGGCGTGCTGATCATTCCGACGACCGGCCGCTATATGCACATTCCCTACCGGTCGATGTTGCCGGGCAAGGTCAAGGGCCTGCTGGTGGCGGGCCGCGCCATTGGCGGCGACAGGATCGCCCATGCCGCGACCCGCAACATGGCCTGTTGCTCCGTGGCCGGACAGGGAGCAGGGGTGGCGGCGGCCCTCTGCGTCAAGGCCGGGCGCGACGTCGCCGATGCCGACATGGCCGCCGTGCAGGCCGAACTGGCGCGCCAGGACGTGCGCCTGCACTGAGGAAAGCTGCGCCCGACACCGTGCCCGGGCTGAAAAACGCTCAGTTGATCTGCCGGTCGCGCCCTTCCCAGTAAGGCGCGCGCAGGACGCGGCGCATGATCTTGCCGGACGGATTGCGCGGCAGGGAATCGATGAAATCGACCGATTTGGGTGCCTTGAACGCGGCAAGGTTCTGTCTTGCAAAGGCGATGATCGAGGCGGCGTCGATCTGCCGTCCGGGATTGAGGACGACGAGGGCCTTGACCGCTTCGCCCCATTTTCGGTCCGGCACACCGATCACCGCGACATCGGCCACGTCGGGATGACCGAAAATCGCCGATTCGACCTCGGCCGGATAGATGTTCTCACCGCCGGAGACGATCATCTCGCTGATCCGGTCCTGGATGAAGACATAGCCGTCCTCGTCGATATATCCGGCATCGCCGGTCTTGAGCCAGCCGTCCGTCGTCCAGGCTGCCGCCGTCGCCTCGGGCAGGTTCCAGTAGCCCCGGACATTATAGGGCGAGCGGGTCTCGATCTCGCCGATTTCCCGTGTTGTGGCCAGCGCCCCGCCGGCCTTGCGGATACGCAGCTCGACGTTCGGATAGGGCCGTCCGGCCGAGCGCATGCGCGGCGTTCCGGCCGGATCGTGGTCCTCGGGCGGGAGAGTGACGATCGGCCCGGTGGTTTCGGTCAGACCGTAGAGCTGGCAGAAGTCGCAGCCGACGATCTTGATGGCTTGGCGCAAAAGATCGAGCGGAATGGGCGAGGCACCATAGACCAGATGCCTGAGCGAGGAGAAATCCGTCGTCTCGACATCCGGATGGGCCAGCATGAACCGGAGGGCTGCCGGCACGACCAGCAGCTTGGTCACCCGATGACGCGCAATAGCGGCGAGCGCCGCCGAGGGCTCGAACTCCGACAGGATGACGTTCAGCACGCCGAAATAATAGCCCATATAGCCCCAGCCCGTGCCGCTGATATGGGACATCGGCAGCGCCACCAGAGAGACGTCGCCGTCAGCCCATTGCGCCCAGGCCTCGCCGAGCGAGTGCGGCCCGAGGCATGCCCAGTTCAGATTGGCATGGCTGATCTGCGCCCCCTTGGGCCGACCCGCCGTGCCCGAGGTATAGAGCTGCAGGCCGATATCGTCAGGGACAAGTGTCGTCTTCGGGTCATCGGCCGGATGGGCATCGCGCCAGTCTGCAAAGGTCAGCCAGCCGTCCATCGCCCGGTCCATCGCGATCACCGTCTGGGCGATGGCGCCGATCTGCACGACCGTGTCGGCGCAGAAACGGTCGGTAAAGACGATCGGCGCCCGGCAGTCGTTGAGGATATAGCTGAGTTCGGCCACGGCGAGGCGCCAGCTGGCCGGAACGAGAACGACGCCGGCCTTGGCGCAACCGAACAGCAGTTCGTAGTAGGAATCGGAATTCTTGCCGACAAAGACGACCCGGTCGCCCTTGCCAAGCCCATGGGCGATAAGCGCCTGGGCGATGCGGCTGGCGCGCGCATCCAGTTCGCGGTAGCTGGTCGAACGCCCCTCCTGCCAGGTGGCCAGCGCCTCGGGGCGATGTTTCCCATGATAGCGCACCACATCGCCCAGGGTCTGGATGGCGCTGTCGGCCGGGAAAGGCGCGCTTGCCTCGATGACGCCGCTCTTCGGCGAAGTCGGTGAGGGGGACGAGACGGGCATGCAGTCAACTCCATCGGTGAAGTATCGGCGGCACTCATTCCCGCCGTCATTCCGGCATTACGATCCTGAGACGCGCCAATCGGCAAAAGAGGAAGCATGCAATCAATCGACGCTGCGTGGTAACGAGCGTTGTAAGTGGAGAAAATAGGTAGTGCCGCCGAGAGGAATTTCGACGCATGGGCAGGATCGATGCCCAAAAGCGGGGACGATGGTCGCATCCCGGATCCGGGATGCGACGCTTCAGTCTGCGCCCTCTAGTGGATTGATTCCAACGTTTGGTGCCCGCGTTTGACAGCGGCGATTATCTCGTTGGGGTCTGCCTTCCATATGAACGGCTTTGGCTCGGTAT
>NZ_JAGGJU010000007.1 GCF_017873095.1 Heterorhizobium halophytocola
TGGAGCGTTTTGAGCTGCGAATGCGCTCAGCCGAAGCGAAGGGCCGGCAAGGCAGCGACGGCGAAGCCGGCAAAAGGCTCCAGTGGAGCGTTTTGAGCTGCGAATGCGCTCAGCCGAAGCGAAGGGCCGGCAAGGCAGCGACGGCGAAGCCGGCAAAAGGCTCCAGTGGAGCGTTTTGCGCTGCGAATGCGCTCAGCCTTAAGCGAAGGGCCTTCAAGGCAGCGAAGTCCTGCTATCTCGACAGCGGGATGCATTGCGGGGGGGATGCTCGGGTCGGGCCCGTGCCGGGCGACGGAGGGGGCAGGCATCTTGCCCACAGTCGAAAGGCGTCCGCAGGGGACGCCTTTGCCTATGCCCGGCCTTGCACCGGGATCAGCGGAGCGCGCCGACCAGGACGTCGCGGCCGTTTTCGATCGTGACCCAGCGGCCGGTGTCGTTCTCGGCCTGGCGCTTCAGATAGGTGTAGGCCGTTGCATACCAGGGCCGCACCTCGTCGTTCAGGTTGTCGAGGATGAAATCGCCATCGGTGGTGCGCAGGGTCAGGACAGCGTGGCCTTCGCCGTCGGGCTTGCGCACCACGGTGATCAACAGGTCCGTCGGCTTGATGCCGGCTTCCATCAGGTCGCGGCGCTTGAGCAGGACGTAGTCCTCGCAATCGCCGACCGTGACGGGATAGGCCCAGTATTCGTTGCGGCCGAATGCCTGCTGGTCGGTCATCGGCCGGATCTGCTCGTTGACCTGCAGGTTGACCTGGCGGACGACCTGCCAGCCATGCTCCGTCAGCCTGGCACCGGATGTGTTGGTGCTGCGGATCGAGCACTCGCTCTCATGGGTCTTGCAGAATTCATAATGCCCGATGGGCTGGGAGGTGAGGCCGCCGGTGACCATGGACGGCTGTGCGACCGGGGCTGTAAAGGCCTTGTTGGTTGGCACAACAAAACTCAGGCCCGCCAGTAGAACAGCGAGCAACCTCAAGCTGGTGACCATGCACTTGTCCCTTCATCGTTAACAAAAAATTAACGAGAAGGACGGGCAAGTGTCAATCTGCGGACCTGTCGGAAACGGTGGCAATCCCTATATATGGTTAATTATGATGTTGCGATGCAACACGTGTTAACCGGTTTCACTTCGGTTTCGCCAGTATTTCAAGGGTGAATTCTAGGCGCTCGAGATCCTGCGGTCGCGAAAGCCTGTGATCTCCATCGCGAATCAGGGTCAGCACGACGTCGTCCGACGGCAGATATTCCATCAGTTTGAGCGCGTGCCCGTATGGAACATCGGCATCGTTCATGCCCTGGAGGATGTGGATCGGGCAGTCGATCTGCAGCGGAGCGGCCATGATCCGGTTGTTGCGACCGTCCTCGATCAGCGCCCGCGTATAGATATTCGGCTCCGGGCTGTATTGCGAGGTTTCCTCGAAGAAGCCCCGCTCGGCGAGCGACGCCTTCTGGCTGTCGGTCAAATGCGGCTCGATCAGTTCGGCGGTGAAATCCGGTGCAGGTGCGATCAGGGCGAGGCCGGAAATCTTCGGTCCCTGGCCGCGCCGGGCGATTTCCTGGGCAAGCCTGAGCGCGATCCATCCGCCCATCGACGAGCCGACGAGCACGACATCGCTGACGCCGGCATGGTCGATGACCGCGAGGGATTCCTCCAGCCAGCGCGAAATCGTGCCGTCGCGAAAGGCGCCGCCCGAGGCGCCATGGCCGGAATAGTCGAAGCGCACCGCCTTCAGGCCGAGACGGGCGGCGACGGCCTCCATGGCCTGCGCCTTCGTGCCGGTCATGTCGGAGCGATAGCCGCCGAGCCAGATGAGGGCCGGACCCGTGTCCTGGTCGGCTTCGCGCACCAGCATTGCAATGTCGCGCGCCTGGTCGCCGGAGCCGACTGTCAGCATGCTGGGAGGGGAAGAAGTATCGCTCATGGATTGGAATCCTTTCTCAGCGCCCTATAAACCTGATTCGAACCTTTACCGACAGCAGGTGATTTCTCTGAGGAAAGCTGCTATTGACAGGTCCATGGCTGCGGGCGCATTGGCGGGAGGAGGAAATTCCGGCCACTAAATGCCGCGCGGCAATCATGAAACGTTTAAGGAGAATACGACCATTCGCAGACCGTACAAAGCCGACGCCCCCGTAAAGGAAGGCCCGCGCTCAAACCGCGAAATACGGGTCCCCCGTGTACAGTTGATCAACGCAGAAGGCGATAACCTCGGGCCGACACCGACCGAGCAAGCCTTGGCCATGGCCGAAGAGGCTGGCCTGGATCTGGTTGAGATTTCGCCGAACTCCGATCCGCCGGTGTGCAAGATCCTTGATCTGGGCAAGCTGAAATACGCCAACCAGAAAAAGGCGGCCGAAGCGCGCAAGAAGCAGAAGGTCGTCGAGATCAAGGAAATCAAGATGCGCCCGAACATCGACACCCATGACTATGAGGTGAAGATGAAGGCGATGAACCGCTTTTTCGACGAAGGCGACAAGGTCCGCGTCACGCTGCGTTTCCGCGGCCGTGAAATGGCGCACCAGGAACTGGGCATGAAGCTGCTGATGCAGGTCAAGGAAGATACCCAGGAGATCGCCAAGGTGGAAGCCGAGCCGAAGCTCGAAGGCCGCCAGATGATGATGGTGCTCGCGCCGAGGTAATCGGAGCGGGTATCGCCGTTGCGGGCCGCCGGCCACAAAGGGCTGGCAACCGCAGTGCCGGCGCCATCAAGGGCGCCGTGCTCGATGAAGGTCCCGATCCGGCAAGGCACGACCCTTTCAACGGGTCCCGCGTGCCTTGCGGGTCGCACCGCCTGCAACCGGCAGGATGCGCTTTCAAGATCCCTGGCTTCGGGGCCGCCGTCCCGGTGGGCACATTGCCCGTCTGCCCGGCTGCTTGGCCGGATATCGGCCGGGCCTTGCCCGTTTCACTGCCCATTCCGCGTGACGGTGCAGATAAGCGGCGATTGAAGGCGCACTGGCCATTGCACTTTTCCAAGACTGCGGTTATAAGCCGCCGTCCGAACGGTCCGGCAGGGCATGCCGTGGCCGTTTTTGATGCTTGAAGCCCGCCTCGTCAGCAGGCCTCGATACAAGAAAAATGGAGTAGCAAAATGCCCAAGATGAAGACGAAGTCCTCCGCCAAGAAGCGGTTCAAGATCACGGCAACCGGCAAGGTTGTCGCAGCGGCCGCCGGCAAGCGCCACGGCATGATCAAGCGGTCCAACAAGTTCATCCGCGATGCACGCGGAACGATGGTCCTGGCTGAGCCTGACGGCAAGAAGGTCATCAAGAACTACCTGCCGAACGGTCTCTGAGACCTTCCGCATTTTTGGATTTTAAGGAGATCATGACATGGCACGCGTAAAACGCGGCGTTACCGCCCACGCAAAGCATAAGAAGGTTCTGAAGCAGGCCCGGGGTTTCTACGGCCGCCGCAAGAACACCATCCGTACGGCCAAGGCTGCCGTCGACCGTTCCAAGCAGTACGCTTACCGCGACCGCAAGGTCAACAAGCGCAACTTCCGCGCTCTGTGGATCCAGCGTATCAATGCTGCCGTCCGCGAATTCGGCCTGACCTATGGCCGCTTCATCGACGGCCTGAACAAGGCTGGCATCGAAGTCGACCGCAAGGTTCTGTCCGACATGGCCATCCATGAGCCGGCCGCATTCGAAGCCCTGGTCGGCGTATCGAAGAAGGCGCTGGATTATCTCAAGGAAGCCGGCACCACCAACGAGTTTGAAAGCGCGGTCAAGTAACCAGCGCTTCCCAAGCTTGCTGAGCGAATATTGATTGGGAAACCCGCGCTGGTCCGGCCAGCGCGGGTTTTTCTCGTTTTGACCCCGTTTGCGGCCCGCCTGCCGCAAGCCTCCCCGGGACGACCATGACGAATGCCCTGAAAGCCGACCAACCGGCGCCCCTGATGGATTTCGGCGAAGACGACATCGCGACGGTGATGCGCGCGCTGCTCGACAGTTCGCGCCGGGTGGAGCGGGTCCGGCTGTCCGACCGCAGCGTCTGGATCAAGCGCCAGGAGGCCAAGGTCCTGCCGATCTGGGTTTCGTTTCAGGGGGCGGCGGCGACACTCCTCAGAATGCCGGTGATGCGCCCGTCGCTCAGACTGGCGCCGGCGGCCATGCAGGCGCGCGAGGTGGCGCGGATCAGGGTCTTCGCCGAGAAGGGCTTTCCCGTGCCGCCGCTGCTCTACACCTCCGAAACGGCCATGGTGCTCGGCGATGTGAGCCCGACGGTCGAGGCGCGCATGCGCCAGTTGAAGAAGACCTCTCCCGAAGACCATGACGATCTGCTGGTCCAGTCGGCCTCGGCGCTGGGCGAACTGCATGCCGCCGGTCTCTGTCATGGCCGTCCGCATGTGCGCGATTTCTTCCTGCAGGACGGGCGGATCGGCTTTTTCGATTTCGAGGAAGATCCGACGGCGGTGATGCCGCTGGAAACGGCGCAGGCGCGCGATATCGCGCTGCTGTTTCTCACCGTGACCTCGAGAGCGATCCGCAAGGACGAGACGTGCCAGGCGGCACTCGAAGCCTGGTGCGCCCGCGCTCCGGCGGCCTCCATCGTCGAATTGCGGCGCTTCGGCCGGATGATGGGCAGGATTCTGCCTCTGGCACGGTTGATCGGTCGCGTTCACATGGGTAGTGATCTGCGACGCTTCATCATGGCCACCGAATTCTTGATGCATGCTCCAGAAACCGAAGCCGATGGCGAGCCGCCCGGCAAGGCAGGATATGATGGTTGAACTTGATACTTTGAAATCTGAACTGCTCTCGCAGATCGAGGCCGCCGGCGACGAGGGCGCGATCGAGGCCGTGCGGGTCTCGGCACTCGGCAAGAAGGGCTCGGTCTCCGACCTGTTGAAGACGCTGGGCGCGATGACGCCGGAAGAGCGCCAGACCCGCGGTGCGGCGATCAACGCGCTGAAGACCGAGGTGACCGACCGGATCACCGCCCGCAAGAGCGAATTGAAGGACGCCGCGATCAATGCGCGCCTGGCCGCCGAGACCGTCGACGTCTCGCTTCCCGTGCGTTCGTCGCCGGCCGAGCGCGGCCGCATCCATCCCATCAGCCAGATTACCGACGAGATCACCGCGATCTTCGCCGACATGGGCTTCTCGATCGCCGAAGGTCCGGATATCGAGACGGACTATTACAATTTCACGGCGCTGAACTTCCCCGACGGCCATCCCGCCCGCGAGATGCACGACACCTTCTTTCTACAGCCCGACGAGAACGGCGAGCGCAAGGTTCTGCGCACCCATACCTCGCCGGTGCAGGTGCGCACCATGGAAGCCTCGACCCCGCCGATCCGCATCGTCATCCCGGGCAAGACCTACCGTCAGGACAGCGACGCCACCCACTCGCCGATGTTCCACCAGGTCGAGGGCCTGGTGATCGACAAGACCGCCAATGTCGGTCATCTGCGCTGGGTGCTGGAAGAGTTCTGCAAGACCTTCTTCGAGGTCGAAAACGTCGTGATGCGCTTCCGGCCGTCCTTCTTCCCGTTCACCGAGCCATCGTTCGAGGTCGATATCCAGTGCGACCGTTCGTCCGGGCCGATCGTCAAGTTCGGCGAGGGTACCGACTGGATGGAGATCCTCGGCTGCGGCATGGTGCATCCGAACGTGCTGCGTGCCGGCGGCCTCGACCCGGACGAATACCAGGGCTTTGCCTGGGGCATGGGCCTCGACCGCATCGCCATGCTGAAATACGGCATGCCGGACCTGCGCGACTTCTTCAACGCCGATGTCCGCTGGATGAGCCACTACGGATTCCGCCCGCTGGACATGCCGACGCTGTTTGGTGGCTTGAGCGCTTAAAGATCATGCCAACCGTGCTTCGCAAATACGGTTTCCGTTTTCACTTCTACTCAGGCGATCGGTATGAGCCACCTCATATCCATGTCGATGGGAACGGCGGCGAAGCGAAGGTCTGGTTGACAGAGGTCAGGCTGGCCGAGGCCGGGGGCTTTAGCCAAAGGGATCTTGCACGTATATTGGCGGTGGTTGAGGAGCATAGACAGCAGATGCTGGAGGCATGGAATGACTATTTCGCATGATCCGTATCCGGACGCTGAGCGCCCTGTCGAAGCATGGTGTGACCTTCGCGAAGTTCACGTTCGTCTTGCCGATGGGCGGCATGTATCCACGCCGTTGTGGTGGTACCCGCGTCTTTTGAGCGCAACGCCCGCACAGCGCAACAATGTCCATCTCATGCTGGCGGGCATCCACTGGCCAGACGTCGATGAGGATTTGTCGGTACGCGGTATGCTCTCCGGCTGGAAAGCACCGGGAGCTGTGGCGCCCGAGAGGGCGGCTTAGAATGGCAAAGCATACAGGCGGCTGCCGTTGTGGCGCGATCCGGTTCGAGGCGGATGCCGATCCGATATATGCCAGCTATTGCCATTGCGAGGATTGCAAGCGTGCCAGTGGCGCCCCGATGGCGGCCTTTGTCGGTTTTCACGCTGCAGACGTGACATTTGACGGCGAAGACGCCGCGACCTACGGCAAGGCGCCTGTCAGCCGCAGCTTCTGTGCCACCTGCGGCGCGCCGCTTGCCTATGCCGACGCGCGGCTGCCCGAGCGGATCTTCTTCATGCTGGGCGCCATGGATGCGCCTGAAAACTATCCGCCGACCGTGCATGCCTATGCACCGGAGGCACTACCCTTTTTGCATATGGACGATGGTCTGCCGCGCAGCGACACGATGACGGTGCCGAGACCCGATGGAGACAAGACATGAAATTCACGCTCTCCTGGCTGAAGGATCACTTGGATACCGACGCCACGCTTGATGACATCTGCGAGCGGCTGACCGCCATCGGCCTCGAGGTCGAGGATGTCGACGACAAGGCGGCCTACAAGCCCTTCGTCATCGCCAGGGTGCTGTCGGCCGAAAAGCATCCGGAAGCCGACCGGTTGAAGGTCCTGTCGGTCGATGCCGGTCCGCAAGTGAATGGCGGCAAGCCGGTACAGATCGTCTGCGGTGCGCCCAATGCACGCGCCGGCCTCGTCGGTGCGCTCGCGCAGCCCGGCACCTATGTCCCGGGCATCGACGTGACGCTCTCGGTCGGCAAGATTCGCGGCGTGGAAAGCCACGGCATGATGTGCTCGGAAAAAGAGCTAGACATGTCGGACGATCACAACGGCATTATTGACCTGCCCGAGGATGCGCCCGTCGGCACATCCTTCGCGTCTTACGCCGGCCTCGACGATCCGGTCATCGAGATCAACCTGACGCCGAACCGCCCGGACTGCACCTCGATCTTCGGCATCGCCCGCGATCTGGCCGCCTCCGGTCTCGGCACGTTGAAGCAGCCGAAGGCGCCGAGCTTCACTGTCGAGGGCGATACGCCGCAGGACGTGAAGCTGGAGCTCGACGATCATCTCTGCCCCGGTTTCGCCTGGCGCCTGGTACGCGGCGTGAAGAATGGCCCGAGCCCGAAATGGATGCAGCAGCGTCTGCTGGCGATCGGTCTTCGTCCGATCTCGGCGCTGGTCGACGTCACCAACTACATGACCTTCGACCAGGGCCGGCCGATGCATGTCTTCGACGCCGACAAGGTCCACGGCGCGCTGGTCGTGCGCCGGGCGAAGGAGGGCGAGGAGATTCTCGCGCTCGACACCCGCACCTATAAACTGAATGCCAACAACATCGTCATTGCCGATGACAATGGTCCCGAATCGATCGGCGGTGTGATGGGCGGCGAGCATTCCGGCTGCGACGAGAACACCACCAATGTGCTGATCGAATCGGCACTCTGGGATCCGATCAACATCGCCAAGACCGGCCGTGCACTCGGCATCATCACCGATGCCCGCTATCGCTTCGAGCGCGGCGTCGATCCGGAATACATGATGCCGGGCCTCGAGCGCACCACGGAACTGGTGCTCGACATGTGCGGCGGAACCGCTGCCAAGGCCAGGGTCGCCGGCTACAAGGGCTACGACGCGAAGGTCGTCGACTTCCCCTATTCCGAGGTCAAGCGCCTGACCGGCCTGACCGTCTCCAACGACGAGTCACGCGAAATCCTCACCGGCCTCGGCTTTGGGGTCTCCGGCCAAGGGGAGACGGTCAAGGTCGCCGTGCCGTCCTGGCGCCCGGATGTCGATGGCAAGGCCGATCTGGTCGAGGAAGTCATGCGCATCCATGGCGTCGACGAGATCAAGCCGGAACCGCTGCCCTCGATCGGCAACGTAAACGTGCGGATCCTGACCACGCTGCAGATCCGCAGCCGCACGGCCAAGCGTGCGCTTGCTTCCCGGGGCATGATGGAAGCCGTTACCTGGTCGTTCATTTCGGAAGAGCAGGCGAAGCTTTTCGGCGGCGGCGCAACCGCGCTGAAGCTTGCCAACCCGATCGCCGCCGACATGTCGGACATGCGGCCTTCGCTGCTGCCGGGCCTGCTGTCGGCCGCCCAGCGCAATGCCGACCGCGGCCATGGCGATGTGGCGATCTTCGAGGTCTCCGGTACCTATGAGGGCGATACGCCGGACGGCCAGCGCCGGGTCGCCGGCGGCGTGCGTCGCGGCACCGCCTCGATGGCCGGCGCCGGCCGGATGTGGTCGAACAAGGACAAGGGCGGCGGCAAGCCGGTCGACGTCTATGACGCCAAGGCCGATGCGCTGGCGGTGATCGAGGCCTGCGGCCTGCCGCTGGGCAATGTCCAGATCGAGGCAGGGGCGCCCGACTGGTACCATCCGGGCCGCTCCGGCACGATCAAGATGGGCCCGAAGGTGATACTTGGCCATTTCGGCGAATTTCATCCGAAGACATTGTCGGCACTCGACGTCTCCGGTGTGCTGTGCGGCTTCGAGGTCTATGTCGATGCCATGCCCGAACCGAAGAAAAAGGCGACCCGCACCAAGCCGGCGCTCGACCTCTCGCCCTTCCAGGCGGTCAAGCGCGACTTCGCCTTTGTCGTCGACAGCGCGGTCGAGGCGGGCCAGATCATCAAGGCCGCCGGCAGTGCAGACCGCAAGCTGATCACCGGCGTCAATGTCTTCGACATCTTCGAAGGCGCATCCGTCGGCGAGGGCAAGAAGTCGGTGGCAATCGAGGTGCTGATCCAGCCGGTCGACAAGACGCTGACGGACGAGGATTTCGACGCGCTGACGAAGAAGATCGTCGGCAATGTCGAAAAGACTACCGGTGGCACGCTGCGCGCCTGACATAGCGGCGTCATCGGTCCAATAATCCAGACACGAATGTCTCCCGAAACGGGCCCCGGATTCGGGAGACATGCGCCTAAACAAGGTGCTGGAGCGCGGCAGCGAATATGGAAGATCGCGACGTGCTTCAGGCTCGTCCTTGCACCGACACGTTTTGGGCAATGGCGGGCTTTCGCCGGCTGCTCCCACGCTTTGGTGCGACTGGCCGGATGCGGGTGGCGCGTATTCTCGTCCGGCGCGGTCCGGACCGGGTCAGTCCTGCTTTGACGGTCCGACGGCATCGGCGTGTTCAAGCGCCCATTCGTAAACGGCGTCGAACGGTCCGCGCAGGCTCTGGCCCAGGGGGGTGATCGAATATTCCACCCCAACAGGTTTGGTCGGCAGCACCTCGCGGTGGATGAAGCCGCCCTCCTCCAGACGCTTCAGCGTCTCGGAAAGCGCCTTGTGGGTGATCCCCTCCAGCCGACGCATGATCTGGTTAAATCGGGCCGGTTGGGCGCAAAGCACGATCAGCACCAGCAGGGTCCACTTGCCGCTGATCTGGTCTAGCACGGGACGCATTTTCCGGATGTCGATCAGCGCCGTTTCATCTGCCATGACGATACTCCCGTATATCTAGTTTACATTAGGTGCATTCTTGCGCCTAGATATAGAGTGTATATCTGTCCCGTGTCATCTTCGAAAGGAAACAGAATGACACGACTGAAGGACAAACGCGTGCTGGTTATCGGCGGCGCCAGTGGGATAGGCGCGGCGATCGTGGAGCGGTTCGCTGCCGAAGGCGCTATCCTGGCTTTCACCGGCCGCAACAGGGACACGTTTCGTGCAATCGAGGATCGTTGTGGCGCGACGGGTCTCGTGGCTGATGCGTCCGATGCCAAGGCGGTTGCAGCCGTCGTCGCCACGGCATGCGAGACCCTCGGTGGTCTTGATGTCATGGTTTTCAGCGCGGGCGCCAGTTCGCCGGCGGTGCTGGCCGATGAGACAGCGGAGCATCTCGATCAGATCATCGGCCTGAACCTGCGCAGCGCAGCGCTCGCTGCCAAGGCGACGGTGGAGCAGATCAACGCCGGCGGTGCCATGGTCCTGATCGGATCCATTGCCGGGTTTGTCGGGGTTCCGGGTTATGGAGCCTACGCCGCCAGCAAGGCCGGCCTGCGCAGCCTCGGGCGGACTTGGGCGAAGGAACTGGCGTCAAAGGGTATCCGCGTAAACGTCGTCAGCCCCGGCCCGACGAACACGGCGATGATGGCGGCTGTCCCTGACGCGGTGAAAGCACAGCTGATTGCACCGATTGCGCTCGGTCGCATGGCCGAGCCAGCCGAGGTTGCCTCTGCGGCGCTCTTCCTGGCAAGCGATGAGGCAAATTACATCACCGGAGCGGAACTGGTCGTGGATGGTGGCATGACGGCGTGACGGTGAAGCCGGGGAGGGCTTTGCCATGCCGGCATCGGACATGCAGGTGGCGATCTTGCAGACGATCATCCGGCAGCCATCAGCCTTCCCCAGCAAAGGCGTTCGGTGAAAAGCCCGGACCTAACCCGCGCTTGTCTCCGGAAGCGATGATGAGCCACAGAGAGGGACAGTGTTCTCAACTGCCCGCCTCTTAGTCATGACGCTTCTTCTCGAACAGGATCCCGAAATGGCGACATTGCGGGATCCTTCACAAGCGGGCTAGGCTTGCTTGCGTGACGCTCAGCGGCCGGCCATCTTCGCCATCTGTTCGGGATAGCGCCCGCCGGCGACCTTGGTCGGCGACAGCAGATCGCCCAGCTGCGCGGCTTCCTCTGCTGTCAGGGTCACGTCGGCGGCGGCCACGTTCTTCTCCAGATTGGCGACCTTGGTGGTGCCGGGGATCGGCACGATGAAGTCGCCCTGCGCCATGACCCAAGCCAGCGCCAGCTGGGCTGCCGTCACACCCTTTTCTGCGGCCATGTCTTCCAGCAGCTGCACGAGCGCCAGGTTGGCATCGAAATTCTCCGCCTGGAAGCGGGGCAGGCCACGGCGGAAGTCATCGGCGGCAAGGCCATCGAGCTTCTTCAGGCCACCGGTCAGCGTGCCGCGTCCGAGCGGCGAGAAGGGGACGAAGCCGATGCCGAGCTCGCGGCAGGTGTCGAGCACGCCGTTCTCCTCGACATCGCGGGTCCAGAGCGAATATTCGCTCTGGATGGCGGCGATCGGATGGGTCGCATGGGCGCGGCGCAGCGTCTCGGCGCTCGCCTCGGACAGCCCGAGCGCCTTCACCTTGCCTTCCTTCAGCAGTTCGGCCATGGCGCCGACGGTCTCCTCGATCGGAACCGCCGGGTCGACGCGGTGCTGATAGTAGAGATCGATGACGTCGGTGCCGAGCCGCTTCAGCGAGGCTTCGGCGACGGCGCGGACATTTTCCGGCGTGCCATTGGTGCCGACCATCATCTGGCCGGCCGGCTTGCTGGCGTCGATACGGAAGCCGAACTTGGTGGCGATCTGCACCTTGTCGCGCATCGGCTTCAGCACGCGCCCGACCAGTTCCTCGTTCTTGTAGGGGCCGTAGACCTCGGCCGTGTCGAACAGCGTGACACCGAGGTCTACGGCCCGGTGCAGGGTGGCGATCGAGCCGGTCTCATCCTGGCTCGGGCTGTAGCCATGGCTCATGCCCATGCAGCCAAGGCCAAGCGCGGAAACGGAAAGGGAACCGAGATTTCGGGTTTTCATCGGATATGCTCCTCGGGGGACGGTTGGAGATCGCAATAGAGACTAGGCCCGGTCCGGCCATGACGCCAGTCACGGTGAGCTCCGAGCCATCAATCGAAATCTAGCGTATCAGGACCCATCTGATAATTGATGCAAAAGAGATAGACTTGTTCTAAATGATGGAACAATGAACAGAACCCAGCTGTCGCAACTGGCCGTGCTGGCCGCGGTTGCCCATCACAGGAGCTTTCGCCGGGCGGCGCATGAATTGGCGATCGCACCCTCGGCCGTCAGCCATGCCGTCGCGACGCTGGAGGAGGCGCTCGGCGTTCGGCTTCTGGCCCGTACCACCCGCAGCGTCCGGCCGACGGAGGAGGGCGCGCGCCTGCTGGAAAGCCTGGCGCCTGCGCTCGCCGAGATCGAGGCCGGGCTGCAGTCGCTTGCCGACCGCGGCGACCACCCGGCCGGTCTGCTGAAGATCACCATGCCGATGCTGGCCGCCCAGGATCTGGTCCTCCCACAGCTCGGCGCATTTCACCGGCTCTACCCGGATATCGAACTCGACATCCGCACCAATGACCGTTTCGAGAACATTGTCGAAAGCGGTTTCGATGCGGGCCTGCGCCTCGGCGAGCACCTGGAGGCCGACATGATCGCGGTGAAGGCGAGCGGTCCCTGGCGCGGCCTGATCGTCGGATCACCGGAATATATCGAACGGCGTGGCCGACCGCAGGTGCCGGCCGACCTGGTCGGGCATGCCTGCATACGGCGGCGCTTTTCCTCCGGGCTGATCTACCGCTGGGAACTGGAGAAGGACGGCAAGCCGGTGGTGGTGGATGTGACCGGTCCGCTGGTGCTGTCGGACCAGACGCTGATCCGCCGTGCGGTGATCGACGGGGTCGGGCTCGGTTTCGTCTTCGACCGCCGGATTACGGCGGATGTCGCGGCGGGCCGGCTGGTTGCCGTGCTCGAAGACTGGTGCCCGCCCTTCGACGGCTTCTTCATCTATTATCCATCCCGCCGGCAGATGCGACCGGCGCTGCGCGCCTTCATCGATTTCTTTCGCTACAGGGAGCGTTCCGACTAAGGTCGTGTGGGCCTGTCAGCCGAGCCCGATCTTGTAGCAGACCGTGCCGTTCTCCTCGGCATAGCTGTCATAGAGCGACCGGGCGCGGGTATTGTCGCGGTCGGTGTGCCAGTAGAGGCGGCTCCAGCCGTTCCGGCGACAGATGCCGACAAGGTCGTCGATCAGCGCGCGGCCCACACCTTTGCCGCGGATCGTCGCGTCGACGAACAGGTCTTCCAGATAACAGGCCGGGTCGATCGCCCAGGTGGTGTCGTGGTGATGGTGGATGGCAAAGCCGGCCATCCGGCCGTCGATGACGGCAAGCCGCATCTTCACCCGTGCCTCGGGATCGAGGATGCGCGCCCAGGTGTGGGCCGTCACGTCCTCCGGGATCGCCACCTTGTAGAATGTCAGATAGCCGTCCCAGAGACCGCGCCAAGCAGACTCGTCGGCGGCGGCCGGATCGCGGATCTCGACACCCATGCGGTCAGGCCCCGGCGGCGTTCAGCCGTTCCATCTGGTCCGCGGTCAGGTCCAGCCTGCCGGCGGCGATGATCGCATCGAGCTGGGAAAGGCTGGTGGCCGAGGCGATCGGCGCGGTGATGCCGGGACGGGCCGCGACCCAGGCGATCGCCACGCTTGCGGGCGAAACGCCGGTTTCCTTCGCCACAGTGTCGAGCGCCCCAAGAATGGCGTAGCCCCGGTCATTCAGATAGTCGCCGACCCGGTAACCACGCGAGCTGCCCTTGACGTCTTCGGCCTTGCGATATTTGCCGGTGAGGAAGCCGGCCGCCAGCGCATAATAGCTGATCACGCCGATCTCCTCCGCCTGGCAGAGGTCTGCCAGCGGTCCCTCGAATTTTTCGCGGGTGTAGAGATTGTATTCCGGCTGTATCACGTCATAGCGCGGCAGCCCGCTCTTCGCGGCGGCATCGAGCGAGGCCTTCAGCTGTTCGGCGCTGTAGTTGGAGCAGCCGATGGCGCGGATCTTGCCCTGATCCTTCAGCCTGGAAAGTGCTGCCAGCGTCTCCTCGTGCGGCGTATCGTCGTCGGGAAAATGCGTGAGGTAGAGGTCGATATAGTCGGTCTGCAGCCGCGCCAGCGACTGCTCCACCCCTTCCATGATCCAGCTCGGTTTCAGCCGCTTGTCGTCGCCCATCGAGGGATGGCCGACCTTGGAAACGATCACCGCCTTGTCGCGGGCAACCGAGCCGCGCTTCAGCCAGGCGCCGATCACCGTCTCACTCTCGCCGCCCTTGTGGCCGTCGACCCAGGCGGAATAGACATCCGCCGTGTCGATGGTGTTGAAGCCGGCGTCGAAAAAGCCGTCGAGCAGCTGAAACGAGGTCGCCTCGTCGGCCGTCCAGCCGAAGACGTTGCCGCCGAACACGACGGGGGCAATGGAAAGGCCGCTGCGGCCAAGTGCGCGCATCTGCATCGAAATCTCCCTGGGGTTTGCGGGATCGGTCGCAGACAGCGACCACCTGCAAGTGGATCTAGGGCGAACCTAGCGGCTCGGCGAGGGATCGACCATTCAAATGAATTGATGACAAGGCGGCGCTGGCCGATCAGATGCCGGCGCTACGATAGTGGCTCGGCGGCACGGCATTGTGCTGGCCCCAGACCCGGCGCAGATGGCGCGCCGAGGCAAAGCCGCAGCGTTCGGCGACGCTTTCCATGTCGAGCCGCGACTGGCCGAGAATGTCGCGCGCCAACGTCACCCGCATGAGGTTGATATAGTCGATCACCGACATGCCCGTGTGTTCGCGAAACAGCCGGGACAGATGCCGTGCGCTGACATGGCCGATCGCCGCCAGACGCTCCAGCGACCAGTCCTGCGACGGCATGGCGATGATCGCGTCCTGCACCCGGTGGATCGCCGGATGGATGTGGTTGCGCCCGGAAAGCCACGGCGAAATCTGCGGATCGGCGGCACTGCGGCGCATGTAGACGACCATGGTGCGCGCCACCGAAACCGCGGTCGCGGGCGAGGTGAGGCGCGAGACGAGATGCAGCATCAGATCGGTGCCGGTGGTGATGCCGGCGCTGGAAAGCCGCTCGCCATCCTCGACGAAGAGCCGGTTCTCCTCGACCCGTGCCAGTGGGGCAAGCCGGCGCAGGTCGGCGATACAATCGGCATGGGTGGTGCAGGCATGGTGGTCGAGAAGGCCGGCCTCGGCGGCCAGAAGCGCACCGGAGCAGATGGTTACCAGCGTGATGCCCGGCCGCACGACGGCGCAAAGCCATGCACTGATCTCGCCCCGCAATCGGCGGACATCCGGGTCTGCCAGGCTTTCACCGGCAGACCCGGGCACCAGCACATAGGCGCCTTCGGGCAGGGTGTCGGGCAAAGGTTCAAGGCCGGTCAGTTGCAGGCCGATGGACGTGTCGAGCTGCGGCTTCGGGGCGACGTAGCGATACGCGAACCGAATGTCCTTTTGCGCCGCATTGGCATAGCGCAGAACCTCCACCGGCCCGCCGAGGTCGATCAGCAGCATCCGCGGCGGGATCACCACGAAGACGGGGATGACAAGGGGGCCGGCGAGGGTCTGCACGGGTGTCATGCGGCCTCGTCCTGCCGCATGGCGAGGGCTTCCGCCACGGTGACGATCCGGGCGAAGCGTCCGGAAAGCACCAGTTCGGTGCGCTTGCGAATGTCGGCAGCCGAAAACACCGTGCCGTCGGCATGGGTCATCGGAAAGGTCAGCGTCGCCTCGGTCACATAGTCGACCGCATAGCCCTTGTCGGAGCCGTGCCGTGTCGTCGTCTCGCAGCATTGCTCGGTGCGGATGCCGGAGACGATCAGCTTGCGGATTCCGCGTTCGGTCAGCCACACATCGAGGCCGGTGCCGACGAAGGCGGAATGCCGCGACTTGGTGAAGACGGCGTCAGGCGCGATCCTCAGGCCATCGAGCGTGCGCACATGGCCCGATTCGGTGGAGAAGGGACCATCGCCGTCATTATGGAAGATCTGGATCACCGGGATGCCGCGGGCGACGGCTCCGTCGATCAGCGCCTGCTGCTTGGCGAGGAAGGCGGCGGCTTCATCCGGCTGCCAGTAGTCGCGGTGGCGAAAGGATTGCTGCACGTCGATGACGAGCAGAGCGGTCTGGGTGTAGGACATTTTTCTCAAAGCCTCCTTGTATTGGGATAGCCCAGACTAGGCTTTTCTAGAAGAGAGGAAATGCATGTCCCGGACGAAGAAGGGACATATCCGGCCAAGGTTCTGGGATCAAAGTCTTCCGCTGTGGGGCTGCTCGCATTGCATGGCATCCGGCTTTGCGGCTAAGGTCCGCCCGCAAAAGCCAATGGAGGATCGGATGCTGCGTTTCGGAATTTTATCGACGGCAAAAATCGGGCGCGACGCGGTCGTGCCGGCCATTCAGGACGCCGAAAACGCGGTGGTATCCGCCATTGCCAGCCGTGATCTGGAGCGGGCCCGGGCGATGGCCGATCGCTTCTCGGTGCCGCATGCCTTCGGCTCCTACGAGGAGATGCTGGCCTCGGACACGATCGATGCGGTCTACATCCCGCTGCCGACCTCGCAGCATGTCGAATGGTCGATCAAGGCGGCGGATGCCGGCAAGCATGTGCTCTGCGAGAAGCCGATCGCGCTGAACGCCGGCGAGATCGATGCGCTGATAGCCGCCCGTGACCGCAACACGGTGATCATCTCGGAAGCCTTCATGGTGACCTATGCGCCGGTCTGGCTGAAGGTACGCGCACTTCTGGCAGAGGGCGCGATCGGCCGGCTGCGCCATGTGCAGGGCGCCTTCACCTATTTCAACCGCGACCCGGCCAATATGCGCAATATTCCGGCGCTCGGCGGCGGCGGTCTGCCGGATATCGGTGTCTACCCGACGGTTACCACGCGGTTTGCCACCGCCAAGGAACCGCAGCGCGTCCAGGCGGTTACCGAGCGCGATGCCGAGTTCGGCACCGACATCTATTCGAGCGTCAAGGCGGATTTCGGCGATTTCGAGATGAGCTTCTACGTCTCGACCCAGATGGCCAACCGCCAGCTGATGGTGTTCCACGGCACGGAAGGCTTCATCGAGGTGAAATCGCCGTTCAACGGCGAGCGGTGGGGGGCCGAGGAGGTCGAGCTCGCCAATCAGAACCATGGCCAGTCGCAGATCTTCCGCTTCCCTGGCAGCCGGCAATACAAATGCGAGGCTGAAGCCTTTGCCTCCGCCGTTGCCGGCAAGGATGTCGAGATCTTCACGCTCGAGCAGTCGCGCGCCAACCAGCGCTTCATCGATGCCATCTACCGCGCCAGCAAAAAGGACGGCTGGGAGCCGGTCTGACATATCGGACGATGGACGGAAAACGGCGAATCGTGATGATCTCCAGCGATGGATCACCTTCGTTTCGCCGGTGCCTCGGCTGAGGAGCAGCAGGCTGCATTGATCGCCATGATCCGGTCGCAAGACTGGCTCATGGCGGCGCTGGAAGGCGTCAGCGGCATGGACTGGCCGGATGCCTGGATCGTTGCCGGCGCGATCTACAACATGGCCTGGAATTGCCTGACCGGCCGGCCGGGGGCAAGCGCCGTCAAGGACATCGATATCTTCTATTTCGATGCCGCCGATCTGTCCTACGAGGCAGAAGACCGGATGATCCGCCGGGCAGCAGAGCGGTTCGGCCATCTTCCGGTTCCGGTCGAGCTGCGCAACCAGGCGCGTGTTCACCTCTGGTTTGCCCGCCATTTCGGCTTTAAGATCGAGCCGATCCGCGACAGCCGCGATGCCATATCGCGCTTCTCTTCGGTGGCCTATGCGATTGGGGTCCGGCTCAACGACGAAGGCGAACTAGAGATCTTCGCGCCCTTCGGTCTTGAGGATCTGTTTGCCTTCCGCATCCGCCCCAACCGCTATTATGACAATCGCGATACCCATGCCGCGAAGGCCGCCCGTGCAAAGGCGGTCTGGCCCGAACTCACGGTCGATCCCTGGTAGGGATCAGCGGCGGAAGACGAAGCGGGAATAGCCGAAGAAGCTGAACAGCATGGCGCTTGCCGACGACAGGACCATGGCCGCCAAGGGATTGACCTCGGGATAGGTAAACACGACGCCTGCATAGATCAGGTAATTGACCAGCGACGAAGTCAGGCCGACGGAACCGTAACGAAACCCTTCGCGGATGAGCGAATGCCGCGAGGCGCCGAAGGTGAAGCGACGGTTGAGCTGCCAGGTGGCGCAGACCGCGAAGGCGATCGCGATGGCGCGCGAGACGTAAGGTCCGAGCGGAGTGAAATGCAGCAGGATCGCCAGGGTGCCGGCATCGACGATGAAGCCGACACCGCCGACGAGACTGAAACGAAGCAGTCGTTTCATGCGGCACTCTTCTTCCGCAGGCGAGGCTGTACCGGTGCGGCGACCGCCGGTTGCGGGGCCTTTGCCTCTTCGCGCCGCAGCGCCGGCAGGCTCATATAGCGAATGCGCAACTGATCGACCCGCGAGCGGGCGACGGAATCGAGGATGATGCCGGCGGTGAAGAACAGCAGGCCGATCATCATCAGGGTCATCGAGAAGACCCAGGTCGGCAGCCGGTCGACGAGACCGGTGAGGAAATAGGTATAGAGCACCGGCGCCATCAGGGTGAGGCTGGCGGCCACCAGGCCCGATGCGAAGATGCCGAAAAACGCAAACGGCCGCGTTTCCTTCATCAGCATGGCGAACATCCAGAGGATCCTGAGACCGTCGCCATAGGTGGAGAGCTTGGAATGCGACCCCTCGGGCCGCCGGCCATAGTCGAGTTCGATCTCGGCCACCGGCAGCTTCAGGTTCGAGGCATGGACGGACATTTCCGTCTCGATCTCGAAGCCGTGCGAGACCGCCGGGAAGCTCTTGACGAAGCGGTGGGAGAAGGCCCGGTAGCCAGAAAAGATGTCGGTGAAGTCATTGCCGAAGGTCGAGCGATAAAGGCGGTTGAACAGCCGGTTGCCGAAGGCATGGCCATTGCGGCCGGCATCGTCATGGACGCCGCGGCGGGTGCCGACCACCATGTCGGCTCGTTCGCCGACCAGCGTGCGGATCAGCTCTTCGGCGTCCTCGGCCCGGTAGGTGCCGTCGCCGTCTGCCATGATATAGATGTCGGCGTCGATATCGGAAAACATGCGGCGCACCACATGGCCCTTGCCCTGTCGCCGCTCGCGAAACACCGTGGCGCCGGCCAGCATGGCCTTCAGCGCGGTGCCGTCGGTCGAATTGTTGTCATAGACATAGATGGCCGCCTCGGGCAGCGTCCGGCGGAAATCGGCAACGACCTCGCCGATCGTCGTCGCCTCGTTGTAGCAGGGCAGAAGAACCGCGACCTGCTGCTGTTGTCTGTCGGTGTCGCCCATGGCCCCTGACCTTACGCAATACTTGCCCTGCCGCTCAAAGACTGCGGCGTCGGGCTTTACTATTTCTTGATTAGGTTAAGGCTAGGTTTCGCTCGTCCAACAGAGGGAGCATGAAACGCAGACATGGGTGTGGCAGGCATCACGACGGCCGGGACGAACCGGGCAGGGCTGGATCGCGGCAGCCTTTGGGATCGTTTCGCAGTCTCGCTGGCGCTTTATTGCGCCCTTGCCGTCATCCTCATCCTGGCGACCACCCTGCCGTTTGCGACCGATTATATCGGTGGCGACAACGACGACACCATGCGGCTGGTCGAGGTGCGCGATTTTCTCGGCGGACAGGGCTGGTTCGACCTGATGCAATACCGGTTGGGGCTCGGCGATGGCACGCTGATGCATTGGTCGCGACTGATCGACCTGCCGATCGCATCCCTGATCCGCTTCTTCGCTCTATTTGCCGGACCGGAACGGGCCGAGGCGCTTGCGGCGGCGGCCTGGCCGCTGTTGCTGACCCTGCCGCTGCTGGCAGCGCTCGGGCTCGGCGCCCGCAGGCTGGGCGGCACGGTCGCCATGCACGTTGCCTTTGCGCTCGGCGTGCTTTTCCTCGTCACCACGAACCGTTTTCTACCCGGCGCGCTGGACCACCACAATGTCCAGCTGACGCTGGTGGCCTGGATGGCGGCCATGCTGATCGACGCGCGCATGCGCGCCTCCAGCCTTGCCGTGGCCGGTTTCTGTGCCGCACTGGCGATCGCCATCGGGGCGGAGACGACGCCGCTGGTGGCCATCGTCTGCTTGATCGTCGCGATCAGCTGGCTTCTGGTCGGGCAGGCCTATCGCCGGGCAGCGGCTGCCTACGGCCTGTCGCTGGCACTGTTCATTTCGCTGTTCTTCTTTGCAACCGTGCCGCCGCATCTCTACGGCGCCCGGACCTGCGACAACCTGTCGATCTCCTATTACGGGCTCGCCTCGATCGGTGGCCTGCTGCTGGCCGTGTCGGCGCTGGCCTTTTCCGGACGATCCCTTGCCGTGCGGGCCGGCCTGCTGGCGGTCGATGGCCTGATTGCCGGCGCTGCGGTCCTCATTCTTGCGCCGCATTGCCTGCAGGGACCGCTTGCCGATCTCGACCCGATGCTGGTGAAATTCTGGCTGAGCCATGTCAGCGAGGCCTATTCCGCGCTCGAGGAACTGAAGCTCGATCCCGGCAAGTTCGGCGGCTTCTATGCCGTCGGGCTTTTCGGCCTGTCGGTCTGCCTGTTCCGTGCCCTGAAGGGCGACCGGGCCTTCCAGCACTGGACATTGTTCGCCATGATCCTGGTTGCCTGGGGTGTGGCCTTGATCCAGGTGCGCGGTGCGGTGTTCTCCGACATGCTGGCCATCCCGCCGCTGGCCTTCCTGATCGCCGAGCTGCGCGATATTTCGCGGCGCGAGCCGGAGAACCCGAGCAAGAGCTTTGCTTTCGCGGTCAGTGTGCTGATGGCGGTGTCCAGTGTGTGGGGATTTGCCGGCATGCTGTTGACCAATGGCACGGCCGAGGTCACCGAAAGCTTCGCCAATACGGTCAGCGCCTCCGAGGATTGCCGCTCGGGCAGCGCCATGCGGCAACTGGCGGGCCTGAAGGCCGCAACCGTCGCAGCGCCGGTCGACAGCGGCGCGCAGATCCTGCGCTTTACCCATCACCGGGTGATCGCCGGCCCCTATCACCGCGATCAGGGCGGCATGCTGACCGAACTGCATATCGGGCTTGCCCCGCCGAGCGAGGCGCCGGCGTTTCTGCGCGGCGCCGATATCGGCATCGTCGCATTCTGCCCTTCGGACTACCAGACGCAATTCCTGATCGACAGCAAGCCGGACGGTCTGTTCGCCGCGTTGAAGCGTGGCGATGTGCCGCCTTATCTGGTGCCTTTGCCGAAGGATCCTCAATCGGGCTTCCAGCTTTACCGGGTGGCGCTTGGCAAGAATTGAGCGGTCATCGTCGGCCTGTGCCGCCGAGGGCGCCGTTGCGTGACGGACCGCGGGGATCAGGAGGCGTCGTTCTGCCGGCGACGGAGCAGCAGCAGACCGAGCGCGACGCATTCGATCAGGCCGGCATTGTAGCCGGCGATGGCCAGGACGAGCGAGAGGATCGGCGGCATTGCCGGCGATATCAGGGCCGCGAGCGCAAAGGTCGCGACGATCAGGAAGGCGGCAACAGCAATCGCCGTCACCGAGCGCATCAGGCTCGCTGCGATACCGATCGTCATTGCCGTTACAAAAATCATGGTGCTGAATATCCGCTTCGGAGCGCTTCGATAGCTGACGATATAAGGGCTGCGCTAATAAAAGGTTTCATCGCCGTGCCCCGTAGTGGAACACGACGATGGTTTTTCAGACGAGACCGAGAATGTCGCCGGCGGTCGTTCCGGTCGAGAACACCTTCTGCACGCGGACCGGCAGGATGCTGCCGGCCGGCACTGCCTTGAAGGTGATGTCGGCCCCGGCAATGGTGGTGACCGCGAGATCGCCGCCCTGGCCGACATAGAGGCCGCGGGTCGCCTCGCTCAGCGTGTCGTCGTCCTGCGGAACGATGGCAAAGCCGAAAGAGGCCGGGCCGCTCAAGGACGCGTTGGAACCGGAAAATCGATCATGCATGGCAATTGCTCCTGTTGTTCGAAACGCTGCCATTATCCGCCTGTCGAAACGCATGCGGAAAACGAAGTCGCCAATTATGAACAGGCCGACGATCAGCGAAGGGCTGTGGCTCTCTGCTGGGGACCGGCGATTGCTTGCGGCTGAACTTGACGGCGATTTGCGCTAGGAATGAGGCATGGCCGATTTCTTCAGCGATGATTCGCGATCCAACGTCACAGAGTTTTCCGTCTCCGAGCTGTCCGGTTCGATCAAGCGGACGGTCGAGAACGCCTTCGATCACGTGCGGGTGCGCGGCGAGATTTCCGGCTATCGCGGTCCGCATTCCTCGGGCCACGCCTATTTTTCGCTGAAGGACGACAAGGCGCGGATCGACGCGGTGATCTGGCGCGGCAGCTTTTCCAAGCTGAAGCATCGCCCGGAAGAGGGGATGGAAGTCATCGCCACCGGCCGCATCACCACCTTCCCGGGATCCTCGAAATATCAGATCGTCATCGAGACGATGGAGCCGGCCGGTGCCGGCGCGCTGATGGCGCTGATCGAGGAGCGCAAGCGGAAGCTCGGCGCGGAAGGCCTGTTTGATCCGGGGCGCAAGCGGCCGCTGCCCTTCATGCCGAACGTGATCGGCGTGGTGACCTCGCCGACCGGCGCCGTCATCCGCGACATTCTTCACCGGATTACCGATCGCTTTCCCGTCCATGTCATCGTCTGGCCGGTGAAGGTTCAGGGCGAAGGCTCCGGCGAGGAAGTCGCGCGCGCGATCCACGGCTTCAATGCGATGCAGCCGGGTGGCGCGATTGGAAGGCCCGACGTGCTGATCGTCGCGCGCGGCGGCGGCAGTCTGGAGGACCTCTGGAGCTTCAACGACGAGAGCGTCGTGCGTGCGGCGGCCGAAAGCGCGATACCGCTGATCTCCGCCGTCGGCCACGAGACCGACTGGACGCTGATCGATCTGGCGGCCGACATGCGCGCCCCGACGCCGACCGGAGCCGCCGAAATGGCGGTGCCGGTGCGGGCCGAACTGGAAGCGCAGCTCGCCAACCTGTCGGCCCGGCTTGCCGGTGCCTCGTCGCGCCAGATGGAGCTGCGCCGGCAGAATGTGCGCGCCCTTGCCCGCGCGCTGCCGTCGCTCGACCAGTTGCTGGCGCTGCCGAGGCGTCGTTTCGACGAGGCTGCAGGCGGGCTTGGCCGCAGCCTGGAATTCAACACGGTCAGCAAGCGCGGCGCGTTCGAACGCGCGGCCTCGCGTCTGTCGCCCGACATCCTGGCGCGGCGGCTTTCCGACTGGAGGAACCGGGTCAGCGAGCGGGCGACGCTTGCCGAGCGGATCGTCGAGCGGCTGATCGACCGACAGCGGGCAAGGCTCGACCGCTTCGATGCGACCCTGTCGGCCGTGCCGGGGCGGCTGACAGCCCAGACCGGCCGCGCCCGCGACCGGCTGGAGACCTTCGGCCGGCGTGCCGACAGCGCCGTTGTCAACGATCTCAGGCGCCTGCGCTCCGGCCTCAGCGCCCATGAGCGCATGCTGCAGTCGCTGTCCTACAAGAACGTGCTGAAGCGCGGCTATGCGGTGATCCGCGACGAGGCCGACATGCCGGTCTCGCGCGGGGCGATGCTGGACCATGGCCAGCGGGTGGCGATCGAATTTGCCGATGGCCGTGTCAGCGCCGTGACCGGCGAGGGCGTCGCGCCACCACCGCCTGCCGATGGCAGCGCTTCGCAAACCCGGTCTGCATCCGCAAAGCCGCGTCCGAAGACGGCAAAGCCCGGAAAGCAGGCGCCTGCGCCCCCCGCACCGGTGCAGGGCGACCTGTTCTAGGGCAAAGCGGCATGGTCGAGCAGGCTCCCCGTCGCTACAGGGTGATCGAGACATGGGACGTCAGCTATCCCGACCCGATTGCGCTTGCGATCGGCGACCGCGTCTCGCTGACCGGCCGCGAAGATTTGTGGGACGGCCATCGCTGGCTCTGGGCGCGCGGTCCATCCGGCAAGGAGGGCTGGATACCCGACGCCGTTCTGGTCGATAGTGCCGGCAGTTTCAGGGCAAGCCGGGCCTTCAACGCGCAGGAACTGGGTTGCCGTCCGGGCATGGTGCTGGACGGGCTGGAAGCGCTGCATGGCTGGGTCTGGTGCCGCAACGCCGACGGCGCCTGCGGATGGGTCCCGCGCCGCAATCTCGCGGCCATGCCATCTTCGCCATCCTCCTGACATCAAGGGCGATCAAATGGCGGTGAACGATGGAACCGGCGGCCGTGGCTCGCGCGTTCCCTCATTACGTTTCAAGGAGACCTTCCATGCTGAAAATATTCGCTGTTGCCGCCACTGCCGTCGTTGCCACCCTGACTGTTGCCTGCCTTCCCGCCAAGGCGGATCAATCGGTCGCCTCGCAGGTCGTCTTCGGCAAGATCTACAATGACGGCGTCACGGCGATCCATGTCCTCGGTCCGAACCGCCGCACCCTTGCCGGCATGCTGCCGCTGTCGGTGACGGTTGCCACGCCCGCCAGCAAGCGTCGCGAGCAGGCGGAGGCGTCTGCCGATCCCCGTGTGATGGATGCGCTCGCTGCCCGCCATATCGAGCTGCAGAACGTGATCGAAGTGCAGACCGCCGCCAATGGCGGCAAGATCATCTATTATCGCTGACTTTGCTGCGCAGCGCTCAGCCTTGCAGAGCCCCGGCCTGACCGGGGCCCTTTTGCGTCAGCGAGGCGGCGTCAGGTCCATTCGCCCTTGCGCATCACCGGCACGGTCGATCCGTCAACCCGCACACCGTCGATATCGACCTTGTCGGAGCCGATCATCCAGTCGATATGGATCAGCGAGGCATTGCCGCCCTGGGCGGTGATCTGGTCCTGGGTCAGCGTCGCGCCGTCCAGGAAGCACTTCGAATAGCACTGCCCGAGCGCGATATGGCAGGAGGCGTTCTCGTCGAACAGGGTGTTGTAGAACAGCACGCCCGATGCCGAGATCGGCGAGGAATGCGGCACCAGCGCCACTTCGCCAAGACGCCGCGCGCCCTCATCGGTATCGAGCACCTTCAACAGCACTTCCTCGCCCTTCGAGGCATGGGCCTCGACGATCCGGCCCGCTTCGAAACGGACCTGGATGTCGTCGATCAGCGTGCCCTGATGCGACAGCGGCTTGGTCGACGACACCGTGCCCTCGACCTTCAGCGCGTGCGGCGTGGTAAACACCTCCTCGGTCGGAATGTTCGGGTTGCAGGTCACGCCGTTCTTGGCGGTGGAGGCGCCACCATGCCATTCGTGGCCATCCGCCAGGCCGACAGTCAGGTCTGTGCCGGGACCGGTGAAGTGGAGGGCGGAAAAGCGCTCGCCGTTCAGCCAGGTCGAGCGCTTTTTCAACTCGCCGTTATGCTGGCCCCAAGCCGCGACCGGGTCGTCCAGGTCGACGCGCGAGGCGGCAAAGATCGCCTCTGCCAGCTTCCTGACCGCCTCGTCGAGCGGCAGGTCGGGAAACACCTGCGCCGCCCAGGCCGGGTTCGGATAGGAGACGATGTTCCAGTTGATGTCGAAATTGGCGATCTTTTCGAGCGCCGGCTTGTAGGCCATGGAATTGGCCTTGTTGGCCCGAGCGACCTTGGCAGGATCCTGCGCTGCCAGCATCATCGGATTGTCGCCGGCGATCGCGAGCCGCGCCGCGCCGTTCTCATAGGCTTTCGCCATGCCCTCGTAGAGCCAGGCGGCCGCCTTGTCGAAGCTCTGGTCGGAGGCGTATTCGTAGCGGGCAAGAGTGGTCTCTTCATCGGAATAAAAGGTCGAGACGATCCCGGCGCCGGCCTTGTAGGCATGTTTGGTGATCGCCCGCACCAGCGGCAGGGAAGCCAGCGGCGCGGTGATGACCAGATCCTGGCCCTGCTGCAGCCCGAGGCCGACCTTGACGGCCACCGCCGCCAGCTTGTCGAGCTTTACGGGATCGATGGAAGCGGAAAAATCGGGAAGGGTCATGAGGCATCCTGCTGTGGTGATCGGTAGGCTTCAGACTTAGTGCCGTTTGCCGGCAAATTGAAGGGCGGGATTTGTCGATGACTTCGGGTATTGCGTCTTGCGATCCGATACACGAGGTGCCCGGTGCACCCCCCTCTGCCCTGCCGGGCATCTCCCCCTCAAGGGGGGAGATCACTCGTGGCGCGCGACCGCATCTCTCCGGCTGTCAGAATGCTGAAAGCGACTGAAGCCCGTTGCATGTCATGGTACGCGGGCCAATCTGGAGCGCGCTTGCACGGCTGGCTGATCTCCCCCCTTGAGGGGGAGATGCCCGGCAGGGCAGAGGGGGGTGTCCCGAGGCATAAACCACGACAGTTTGGCTCGATAATTCCAGCCGATCCGGCCAGCCGACTCCCGCTTACCTGTTATCTTCCAGCATCATCGCTGACGCTTTTTCGGCAATCATCACGGTCGGCGAATTGGTGTTGCCGGAGGTAATCGTCGGCATGATCGAGGCGTCGGCGATCCGCAGCCCTTTGAGACCGCGCAGCCGCAGCCGGGGATCGACGACGCTCTGCTCGTCGGCGCCCATGCGGCAGGTGCCGACGGGGTGGAAGATCGTCGTGCCGATCTCGCCGGCGGCCCGTTCCAGGTCGGCATCGGTCTGATAGCCGGGGCCGGGCTTGAACTCCTCCGGGTGAAAGCGGGCGAAGGAGGGCTGGGCGGCGATGCGGCGGGCGATGCGGATCGCCTTGACCGACACGTCGCGGTCCGCCGGCGCCGACAGATAATGCGGCGAGATCGCCGGCTGGGCGGAAAAATCGGGGGATTTCAGATGCACGCAGCCGCGGCTTTCCGGCCGCAGATTGCACACGCTCGCGGTGATCGCCGGGAAGGGATGGACCGGATCGCCGAATTTCTCCAGCGACACCGGCTGGACGTGAAACTGCAGGTCGGCCGTCTCCTTTTCCGGGCCGGAGCGGGTGAAGATGCCGAGCTGGCTCGGCGCCATCGCCATCGGGCCGGAGCGCCTCAGCGCGTATTCGAGTCCGATCGCCGCCTTTCCGAGCAGACGCGAGGCCTTCTCGTTCAGCGTCGGGACGCCGGTCACCTTGAAGGCGAGACGTAGCTGCAGATGGTCCTGCAGGTTCTCGCCGACATTTGCCATTTCATGCCGGACCGGTACGCCGGCCGCCTGCAGCGCGGAGCCGCGGCCGATACCGGAGAGTTCAAGGATATGCGGCGAGCCGATCGCGCCGGCCGACAGCACGGTCTCGACCGTCGCCGTGAAGCGTTTCGTCACGCTGTCATGGCGAACCTCGACACCGGTCACCGTACCGTCCTCGACGGTCAGGCGTTCGACCTGCGCCTTCGTCAGCACGGTGAGGTTCGCCCGCTTCATCGCCGGGCGAAGGAAGGCGCGCACCGCGCTCCAGCGCAAGCCGGATCGCTGGTTGACGTCGAAATAGCCGGACCCCTCGTTGTCGCCGCGATTGAAATCAGCGGTCTTCGGAATGCCCGCCTCTTCCGCTGCCTGCTGGAAGGCATCGAGCACCGCCCAGCGGACGCGGGCGGTTTCCACCCGCCATTCGCCGCCGCTGCCGTGGTGTTCGTCGGTGCCGCGATAGAAATCCTCCGACCGGCGGAAGGCCGGCAGCACCTCGTCCCAGCCCCAGCCGGTGCAGCCCATTTGGCGCCACTGGTCATAGTCCCGCGCCTGGCCGCGCATATAGATCATGCCGTTGATCGAGGAGCAGCCGCCCAGCACCTTGCCGCGCGGATAGTTGAGCGCGCGGCCGTTGAGACCGGGCTCCTTCTCGGTGGTGAAGCACCAGTCGGTGCGCGGATTGTTGATGCAGTAGAGATAGCCGACGGGAATATGGATCCAGTGATAATTGTCGTTGCCGCCGGCCTCCAAGAGCAGAACCCGGGTGTTGGGGTCGGCCGACAGCCGGTTTGCCAGAACGCAACCGGCCGTGCCGGCGCCGATGACGATGTAGTGAAAGCTGGTCTCCGCCGCATTGCGCATTGTCATGGGGCTGCAGCCCCGAACCTGGTCCGGTGCATAGGATGCATGTCGTCTCCTCCCGTTGCGACCGGTCCTCCAACCGGCATGTGGTCGCGAAGATGACGGCAAATCCGACGCAGGGCAATGGGTGTGAGGCAAAGGGGTAAGGGCAAGAGGAGAGCCTGCGCACCAAAGGCCGCGGTGGCCGGCTGCTGACCTTGTCTCGCCAGGAGGCTGTGCTAGATCTTCGCGCGAAGAGAGCAAAGGAAAACGATCCGATCATGCTGACCATCCATGGCATCAAGACCTCCGACACGATGAAGAGGGCGAGGACCTGGCTCGACGATCATGGCATCGCCTACGTCTTTCACGACTACAAGGTGAGCGGCATCGATCGCCAGAGCCTGGAGCGCTGGTGCGCGGCCAAGGGGTGGGACACGGTGCTGAACCGCGCCGGCACCACGTTCCGCAAGCTCGACGAGGCGGCGAAGTCCGGCCTCGATCAGGACAAGGCGATCGCGCTGATGCTGGAGCAGCCGTCGATGATCAAGCGCCCGATGCTGGAAGGCGAGGGCGTGCTGGTCGTCGGCTTCAAGCCGGAGATCTATGCCGCCGAGCTAAAGGCCTGAGCCATGGCAAGGACGACGCGGGCGACGCAGTTTCTCGAAAGGTCGGGCGTCGCCTTCGAAACGGCGACCTATGACTATGATCCGAATGCCGACCGCATCGGCCTGCAGGCGGCAGAGGCGATCGGCGAAGCGCCGCGCCGCGTGCTGAAGACGCTGATGGCGGTGCTCGACGGCAAGCCGGTCTGCGTCATCGTGCCCTCCGACCGGGAGGTCAGCATGAAGAAGCTGGCCGCCGCCTTCGGTGGCAAGCATGCGGCGATGATGAAGCCGGCGGAAGCGGAGAAGACGACCGGCTATGTGGTCGGCGGCATCAGCCCGTTCGGCCAGAAGAAGCAGGTGCCGACGGCGATCGAGATCGCGGCGCTCGACGAGGCTCTGGTCTACATCAACGGCGGCCAGCGCGGGCTGCAGGTGCGGCTGTCGCCGGTGGATGCGCGGGATGCGGTGAAGGCGATCGCGGCGTCACTGGTGGCGTGATCGGCGCGGGGTAGAGAGGGTTTGCTCTGCGCCTTGCTTTGTCATCACCAGCTAGCCATTTGGCTTGCCGCCTAACCCCCCTCTGGCCTGCCGGCCATCTCCCCCTCAAGGGGGGAGATCGACTCGTGGGGGCCGCTCGTTTTCAATCGCCGACGGTGCGACCGGGTTAAGTCCTTCCCTTGTGGCGAGGGTTGGGAGGGGACCTTTCGCCTATGCGATTGCCTATCCTCAAGGGGGAGGAGATCTGCTCGCGGCGGTCGCTCGGATTTCATCGGGGCTTGGCGTTCGGAACAGGTTCGAAATCTCGGGAATGTGGATGGCTTGTTCTTGCCGCTCTCGAAGATCGCCCAGTCCAGTCCCACACTCAGGCGCGGTTTGATGAGAATTCTGCACCAGCACTGCACGGCAATGGGACGGCTAAATTTCGGAATGGGCGATCAATACCAGCTGATCCCCTCTTGAGGGGGAGATGGCCGGCAGGCCAGAGGGGAGTATGGCGGGACGACGAGCCGGCCATTGCCGCGTCCAGAATCGCGATGGCCGACCTCAAAACGCCAGATCGGCGACCACGCTGTCGAGGACCAGCATGCCCTTCGGGGTGCAGCGCAGTCTCGAATTGCCCAGGCGTTCGATGAAGCCGAGGTCGAGCAGGGCCTGTTCGCGGTCGGGATCGGGATCGCGGCGGGAGAGGTGTTGCCAGCGGGCAAGATCGACGCCCTCGCGCAGCCGCAGTCCCATCAGCAGCAGTTCGTCGGCCTGTTCCTCCGGTCCCAGGAGTTCGTTCTCGACCATGCCATTGCGCTCCGCCTCGACCCGCTGCAGCCAGGCTTCCGGATTGCGCTCGGTGGCGGTGGCGCGCTTGGCCGCGCCGTGGCGCAGGCGGCCATGGGCGCCGGGGCCGATGCCGGCATAGTCGCCGTAGCGCCAATAGGTGAGATTGTGCCGGCTCTCGGCGCCGGGGCGGGCGTGGTTGGACACCTCGTAGGCCGGCATGCCCTGGGCTGCGGTGATCTCCTGCGTCGCCTCGTAGAGATCGGCGGCGCGCTCCTCGTCCAGCGTCTGCAGCTTGCCGGCCTTGTAGAGGCCGTAGAAAGCGGTGCCTTCCTCGATCGTCAGCTGGTAGAGCGAGAGGTGGTCGACGGCATAGGAGATCGCCTGCTTCAGTTCGGCTTCCCAGGCTTCGATCGTCTGGTCCGGCCGGGCATAGATCAGATCGAAGGACATGCGCGGGAAGATGTCGCGCGCAAGGCCGATCGCCTTCAGCGCTTCCTCGACATTGTGCAGCCGGCCCAGAAAGCGCAGATCCTTGTCGTTCAGCGCCTGCACGCCCATCGACACGCGGTTGACGCCGGCCGAGCGGTAGCCGCGAAAGCGGTCCGCCTCGACCGACGACGGATTGGCCTCCATGGTGATCTCGATGCCATCGGGCACATGCCAGCTGCGCGCGACACCATCGAGCACGGTCTCGATCGTTGCCGGATCCATCAGCGAGGGCGTGCCGCCGCCGACGAAGATGCTGGTCACGGTCTTCGGGCCGGACAGCTCGCGCATATAGGCGATTTCCTTGATGAAGGCCTCGGCGAAGCGCTGCTGATCTACCGGCTGGTGGCGGACATGGCTGTTGAAGTCGCAATAGGGGCATTTGGCCGCACAGAACGGCCAGTGCAGATAGATGCCGAAGCCCGGTTCGCCGGTATCAGGCAGGATGTTGGCGTTGGGCTTGATCAGCACGGCGGGTCAGGCGTCCAGGCAGGTTTCGACGAAGAGCTTGAAGGCCCGCGCACGGTGCGACAACGCCTGTGCGTCGCCCGGTTTCCAGCCGTGCTTTTGCTCGGCACTCATTTCGCCGAAGGTGGTGTCGTAACCCTCAGGCTGGAACACCGGGTCATAGCCAAAGCCGCTGCTGCCGCGCGGCGGCCATGCGACATGGCCCTCGACCTCGCCGCGGAAGAGTTCGGTATGGCCATCGGGCCAGGCCAGGCAAAGCACGCTGACGAAGCGGGCGGTGCGCTGGTCGGGCTTGTCGGCTCCCTTGTCGGCCAGTGCCGTCTCGACCTTCTGCATGGCCATGGCAAAGTCGCGGCTGCCGTCGGGAAGCTCGGCCCAGTCGGCGGTGTAGACGCCCGGGGCGCCGTCGAGCGCATCGACGACGAGGCCGGAATCGTCGGATAGTGCCGGAAGTCCCGATGCCGTCGCAGAGGCCAGCGCCTTGATCTTCGCATTCTCCTCGAAGGTCGTGCCGGTTTCGTCCGGCACGTCGAATTGCAGTTCCGCCGCCGACTTGGCGGAAAAGCCGAAGGGGCCGATCAGGTCGGCGATTTCGGCGATCTTGCCGGCATTGTGGCTGGCAACGACGATGGTCTTGGTCTCGAGCTTTCGCATGAACTACTCCAGGCCCCAGAGGGCGGGTTCGGCACATTCCAGACTGTTGCCGGCAGGATCGCGAAAATAGAAGGAGCGCGTACCGTTCGGCCAGTGAACTTCGGATTCGATTGTCACGCCCGCCTCGGCGAGCCGCTGCCGGACACCGTCCAGCGCCGGGCCGGCGACGCGAAAGCAGGCATGTCCCGGACCGCGGGCGCCATGGGCTGGCACGGCAATGGCATCGGACGCCGGCGGCTTTTGCGTCTCGGCGGGGTTGAAAATCAACAGCATGCCGGATCCGCAACGGAAGAAGACATGCCGGCTGTCAACACGGGTCAGCCGCTCCAGGCCGAGCACGTCGGCATAAAAGGCATCGGCGGCGTCGAGATCGTCGGCATAGAGCGAGGTCTCGAGTATCCCGTCAATCGCAATCGACATGCCGCCTCCGTCTGTCCGTTTCTCAGGCGAGCGCCTGTTTCTGCATCTCCACCAGGTCGGCGATGCCGTTGCGGGCCAGCCGCATCAGGGTCAGGAATTCCTCTTCCGAGAAGGGAACCCCCTCGGCGGTGCCCTGGATCTCGACGATCGAACCCGCACCCGTCATGACGAAATTGGCGTCGGTCTCGGCCGAGGAATCCTCCAGATAGTCGAGGTCGATGACCGGCTGGTTGGCGAAGATGCCGCAGGAAATGGCGGCGACATGGTCCTTCAGCACCTTGTCGACTTTCACCATGCTGCGTGCTTCCATCCATTTCAGGCATTCGTGCAGCGCCACGAAGCCGCCGGTGATCGAGGCGGTCCGGGTGCCGCCATCAGCCTGGATGACGTCGCAGTCGACGGTGATCTGTCGTTCGCCGAGCGCGGTCAGGTCGACCACGGCGCGCAGCGAGCGGCCGATCAGGCGCTGGATTTCCTGGGTGCGGCCGCCCTGCTTGCCGGCGGCAGCCTCGCGGCGCATGCGGTCACCGGTGGCGCGCGGCAGCATGCCGTATTCCGCCGTCACCCATCCCTTGCCGGAATTGCGCAGCCATGGCGGGGTCTTTTCTTCAAGGCTTGCCGTGCACAGCACATGCGTGTCGCCGAACTTGACGAGACACGAGCCCTCGGCATGTTTGGACACGGCCCGCTCGAACGAGACTTCCCGCATCTGATCTGTCTTCCTACCGGACGGGCGCATGGAGTTCTCCTTGAATTTCGTCTTGGCGCAACGCGCTTTCGGGGACTTCTACGGGGGGCGGAGCGCATTTGCAAAGGAAAAGGCGCAAGCCCCGGGGCCGCCGGGGTCCCGGAGCATTTACGATTTGTGCTGGCCGTGGGAATGCTTATATTTCGCCATGACGGAAGCAGAATGGCGAGGCCGGTTTTAAAGGTATGGGTATTTCGAGGATCACGGCAGGGGATACCGGCACGACGCTCGATGATCGTTCCCGGGAAATCTTTCGCCGCATCGTTGAGAGTTATCTCGATTCCGGCGAACCGCTTGGGTCGCGCAACCTCTCCCGCATCCTGCCGATGTCGCTTTCGCCGGCATCCGTGCGCAATGTGATGAGCGATCTGGAGGATCTCGGCCTTATCTACGCGCCGCATGTCAGTGCCGGCCGGATGCCGACCCAGGCCGGCCTGCGTTTCTTTGTCGATGCCTTCATGCAGGTTGGCGACCTGTCGCCCGATGAGCGGGGCGAGATCGAGCGGCAGATTTCGCCCAAGGGGCAGGACATGCCGCATGACAGCCTGCTGAACGAGGCGAGCCGGATGCTGTCGGGCCTGTCGCGGGGCGCCGGCCTGGTGATCTCGTCCAAGGGCGACCCCGTCCTCAAGCATGTCGAGTTCATCCGGCTGGAACCGACCAAGGCGCTTGCCATTCTGGTCGGCGAAAACAACCAGGTCGAGAACCGCATCATCGAATTGCCGGCCGGCACCACCGCGTCGCAGCTGACGGAGGCGGCCAATTTCGTCAACGCGCATCTCGCCGGTCAGACGCTGCCCGAGCTTCGCGCCGACCTTCTGCGACTGAAGCAGCAGGTGGCAAGCGAACTCGACATCCTGTCGCAGGACCTCGTCGAGCGGGGGCTGGCCGTCTGGTCGGGTGCCAGCGATATCGAGGCGCCGGGTCGGCTGATCATCCGGGGTCGCGGCAATCTGCTGGAGGGACTGGCCGGTGCCGAGGATGTCGACCGCGTGCGCCTGCTGTTCGACGATCTCGAGCGCAAGGACAGCCTGATCGATATCCTCAATCTGGCGGAGACCGGACCCGGCGTGCGGATCTTCATCGGGTCGGAAAACAAGCTGTTTTCCCTGTCGGGTTCGTCGCTGATCGTGGCGCCTTTCCGCGACAATGAAGAGCGCATCATCGGTGCCGTCGGCGTCATCGGTCCGACGCGGCTCAATTATTCCCGGATCGTGCCGATGGTCGACTATACGGCGCAGTTGATGGCCCGCCTGTCGCGCTGAGTTCTCACCTCGGCCCGCTTCTTTTCCTGCAAAGCCTTGATTTTTTCGCGCCGAACGCTGATATCGGGCACGATTTTGAAATCCAAAACCGGAGACCGTCATGACCGACGAAACGACCAAGAACGGACCTGACGCAATGGCTGGGGAAAACCAGGACACCGCAGCGCCGAAAGAGGCGCCGGAAACCGAAGCCGTCGCCGCCGAGCCCGATCTCTTCGATATTCTGAAGGCGGAAAATGCCGATCTGAAGGACCGCTTCCTGCGTCTGGCCGCTGATATGGATAATCTGCGTCGCCGCACGGACCGCGAGATCAAGGACGCCAAGAGCTATGCGGTGACCAATTTCGCCCGCGACATGCTGTCGGTGTCCGACAATCTGCGTCGCGCGCTGGATGCGATCCCGGCCGATGCCCGCGAGCAGGGCGATGCCGGCCTGAAGACACTGATCGAAGGCGTCGAGATGACCGAGCGGGCCATGCTGTCGGCGCTGGAGCGTCACGGCGTGCGCAAGATCGAGGCCGACGGCGAGAAGTTCGACCCGAATTTCCACCAGGCGATGTTTGAGGTGCCGAACCCCGAGGTGCCGAACAACACCGTCGTCCAGGTGGTGCAGGCAGGCTATGCCATTGGCGACCGGGTGCTGCGCCCGGCCATGGTCGGCGTTGCCAAGGGTGGCCAGAGGGCGGAGGCCGGTGAGGCTGCCGCGACCGAGCGCAAGGACGGCTGACGTCGAAGGGGCGGTAAACGCCCCCCTTTGCACTCTGCTGCAATGCCGGAATATCAGATGCGAGAAACGAGGACGCGGCTGCTCAGGCCGCGTTTGTCGTTTGGTCCTCGTTGAGGAAGGTATAGATCGCCTGCGCCGAATCGGTGGCGCGCAGCTTGGCGACCAGATCGTGATCGCGAAACACCCGGGCGATACGCGACAGCGCCTTCAGGTGGTCTGCGCCCGCACCTTCCGGTGCGAGCAGCAGGAAGGCCAGATCGACAGGCTGGTCGTCGAGCGCCTCGAAATCGACAGGCGTTTCCAGCCTGGCGAAGACGCCGACGATCGACGAGATGCTGTTGAGCTTTCCGTGCGGGATCGCCACACCGTGACCTACGCCGGTCGAGCCGAGTCGTTCACGCTGCAGGATCACGTCGAAAATCTCGCGCTCGGGAATGGAGGTGAGCTTCGATGCTCGCGCCGCCAGTTCCTGCAACAGTTGTTTCTTGGAGTTCACCCTCAATGTGGGGATGATCGCATCCTGTTGCAGCAAATCTGCCAAGGCCATATTTTTATCCTTCATCCCGCCAAACCAAGAACGCGGAGGTGGCTGGAAAGCCGACGCCTGGACGTCAGCCCTTTACGTTTGCTGAGTCGATCCAGCCGATATTGCCGTCATTCCGTCGGTAGACGATATTGATTTCGGTATTGCCCGGGCTGCGGAACAGCACGATGGGTTCATCCGTCATGTCGAGTGCCATGACGGCCGTGGCGACAGTCATGGTCCGCAGCTGCTTCGTGCTTTCGGCCACGATGGTCGGCGCGTAGTCCTCGGGCAGTTCTTCGGTTTCCGTCGGCACGGCGTCCATCACCGAATAGGCGATCTCGACGGAGCCGTTGCCGGAATGGTGATCCTTGAGCTTGCGCTTGTAACGGCGCAAGCGCTTGTCGATACGCTCCGCTGCCATGTCGAAGGCGACCTGCGGGTCGTTGGCCTGGCCATTTGCATGGAGGTTGACGCCCGTATCGAGATGGACGGTGCAGTCGGCCGAATATCGAGAGCTCGACTTGGTCACGGTGATCTGGCTGGAGAAGCCGCCGTCGAAATATTTCTCGACGCCTTCCTTGATGTTGCCCTCGATCCGCTCGCGGAACGAGTCGCCAATCTCCATATGTTTTCCGGATACACGCACGCTCATGGAGTAGTCCTTTTCTCGTGATTTGCGGGTATCAGTTTACGTCAAGGCTCGCTTGCATCCAAGCTCTTCAAGCAGAAAGTCCGCGCCCGGGTCGACCGGGCCGAAAGCAAGGCGGTCAAAGCTTTATGTCCCGCCTTCCGCCGATTGCCGCGGGCTTCTAACGTTAAGCCTCATGAAAGTCAACGCCGCCGCCCGGCTTTGACCGGCTCAGGCGGTGGCAGCCCTTGCCAGCGCACGCTTTTCGCGCCGTCGCTGGACCGAGGAGGGGATGTTCATCGCCTCGCGATATTTGGCGACAGTGCGGCGGGCGAGGTCGATGCCGCTCTCACGAAGCGCCGTGACGATGTCGTCGTCGGACAGCACGGCCTCTGGCGTTTCGGCCGTGATCAGCGCGCGAATCCGGTGGCGGACCGATTCCGCCGAATGGGAATCACCGCTGTCGGAGGCGTTGATCGACACGCTGAAGAAATATTTGAGTTCGAACAGGCCGCGCGGCGTCAGCATGTATTTGTTGGCCGTGACGCGGCTGACGGTCGATTCGTGCATCTTGATCGCCTCGGCGACGGCCTTCAGATTGAGCGGCCGAAGATGATTGACGCCGTGCCGCAGAAAGGCGTCCTGCTGGCGCACGATCTCGGTCGCCACCCGCATGATGGTCTTGGCCCGCTGGTCGAGGCTGCGGGTCAGCCAATTGGCATTTTGCAGGCATTCCGACAGGAAGGCCTGGTCCGCGGTGCGCTGCACGCCCTTGCGGGTGACACTTGCGGCATAGATCTGGTTGACGATCACCCGCGGCAGCACATCGCTGTTGAGCTCGATCATCCAGCTCCCGTCGGTTGCCGCCCGCACCAGAATATCGGGCACGACGGCTTCGCTGACGGTCCGGTCGAAATCGCTGCCGGGCTTGGGATTGAGCTTGCGGATTTCCGACAGCATGTCGACGAGGTCTTCCTCGTTGACGCCGCACAGTTTTTTCAACGACGCGAAATCGCGTTTTGCCAGCATTGTCAGATTGTTGACCAGCGCCAGCATGGCAGGGTCGAGCCGGTCGCGCTGCCGCAGCTGGATCGCCAGGCATTCGCTGAGCGAGCGGGCGAAGACGCCCGGCGGATCCAGGGACTGCAAGCGGTCGAGAACCCGTTCGACATGCCGGATGTCGGTGGTGAAATGCGCCGCGATATCCGCAAGCGCGCAGTGCAGATAGCCTGTGTCATCGAGCTGGTCGACAAGGGCTGCAGCAATCAGCCGGTCGGCGGGGTCGCGGATGGCGAGCGGCAGTTGCTGCTCCAGATGGTCGCGCAGGCTGGCATGACCGGCGACGAAGTCTTCCAGGTCGTAGGCCTCCCCGCTGCTGCCGGAACCCGGCATGGACTTCCACTGGCCGATCAGTTCGGGGGCGGCGGCCGGGGTCGGGCTGGCTTCATCGCTATAGGCTTCACCAAAATTGGCGTCCATGCCTTCGCTCAGCGCGCCGTCCTTGCCTTCTTCATACCAGTCGCTGGCACTCGTGCGGTCGACGTCGCCTTCCGCCTCGCTCTGGGCGGCGCTGTCGGTCGCGGTCTCCGGCGCATCGCCTATTATCTCGTCATTTGACGCCAATTCGAGCAGCGGATTCTTTTCGATCTCCTGCGCAATGAACTGGTTTATCTCCAGATGAGTCATATGAAGCAGCTGAATCGACTGCATCAGCTGTGGAGTCATTACCAGAGATTGGTTCTGTCGCAGGTAAAGACTTGCCGACAACGCCATGGCGTACGCGAAACTCCCCTAAATCCCCAAGACCTCCGTTGTCTTTCCATACGGAAAGGCCAACTGGCCCAAAAATTGCTTTTTTATGCAGTTTGGTCAAGCTGTGGATGGGGCGGGCATGCGTTTTTCTGGATGCAGCCTCAAAGGCTGAATTTGTCGCCGAGATAGAGGCGGCGGACATCGGCATTGCTGACGACTTCGTCGGCACGGCCGTGGGTCAGCACTTCGCCGGCATGGATGATATAGGCCCGGTCAATCAGGCCGAGCGTCTCGCGCACATTGTGGTCGGTGATCAGCACGCCGATGCCGCGGGCCGTCAGATGACGCACCAGGTTCTGGATGTCGGAGACGGAGATCGGGTCGACGCCGGCAAACGGCTCGTCCAGCAGCATGAAGGTCGGGTTGGTGGCCAGCGCGCGGGCGATTTCCAGGCGGCGGCGCTCACCGCCGGATAGCGCGACGGCTGCCGAATTGCGCAGCTTCTCGATGTGGAATTCTTCCAGCAACTCGTCGAGCTTGGCTTCGCGGGCCTTCTTGTCGTGCTCGTGCACCTCGAGGACGGCGCGAATGTTCTGCTCGACGGTCAGGCCGCGAAAGATCGAGGCTTCCTGCGGCAGATAACCGACGCCGAGCCGGGCGCGGCGATACATCGGCATGCCGGTGACCTCGTTGCCGTCGATCGCGATCATGCCTTCATCGACCGGCACAAGGCCGGTGATCATGTAGAAACAGGTGGTCTTGCCCGCCCCGTTCGGGCCCAGAAGCCCGACGGCCTCGCCGCGCCGAACCACCATCGACACGCCGTTGACGACGCGCCGCGAGTTGTAGCTCTTTGTCAGGCCATGGGCGATCAGCGTGCCGTCATAGCGCGTCCGGTCGAGCCGTGGTGCCGTGTCATCGGGCTTCGGGCCTTTGGCCGAAGCGAAAACTTTGGGTAGGCTGGGGAATTTCACGATGGAGGATCTTACTTTTTCTTCTGGGATTTCGGATCGAGCTGAATCTGGACGCGCCCTCCGCAGCTTTCCAGCTTCGCCTCGCCCGAGGTCATCTGTACGGTCAGCTTGCAGCCGACGAATACATTCTGTCCCTCCGACAGCACCACGCGGTCGCCCTGCAGCACGAAAACCTGCTTTTGCAGGTTGAAGGTGCCGTTGTCGGCTGTCGCCTGCTGCGTGCCCGACGACAGGAAGACCTTGTTCGAGACGTCGATCTTTTCGATATCGGCATTGCCGGCGGTCACATCCGTGCTTTCGCCGGTATAATGCACGACCATCTCTCCGGCCTTCAGCGTGGTGGTGCCCTGTACCACTTTCACATTGCCGGTGAAGGTCGCCGCCTTGTCCTGCTGGCGGAACTGAAGCTGATCGCTCTCGATCTGGATCGGTTCGTCATTGGAGAGCTTCATCCCGTCCATCTTGGTGGTCTGTGCCGCGCCAAGGCCGGGCAGGGCTAGCAATCCGGTCATCAGAAGCGCCGAGAAAATACCTGTCTTGTTCATTTCCTGTCGCCCTTATCCCTTGTTGTTGCGGATGGTCGCGGGGTCGATATGGACCCTGACCGAGCCCGAGAAGGTCACCGTTTGCCCCTTATCGGTGATATTAAGGGAGTCTGCAACAATGGAGGCTTCATTGGAGGTGATCGAGACCGGCTCCTTTGTGTCCATCTCGCCGCCCTTGATGTCGAGGAAGGCGGACTGGAATTTCGCCTCCAGCCCGCTGGAAAGCCGGATCGTGAACGGTGCGGTCATGTTGAGCCGGTCCGACGACCGGTCGTATACGCCGGATTCGGCGACGACGCGGGCGATCGACTTCTCGTTCAGCGGCACCGCCGCGGTGATGTTTTCCAGCGTGATGAGATTCGGATCCTTGATGTCCTGCAGGGCCCGGACGGCTCGCATGGAATAGTTGATGCCGTCGCGGTTGCGCCCGGAGACGGCCGGGCGTTCCATGACGATCTTGCCGTTTTCGATATGGGCCGCCTCCAGCTGCAGATTTTCCGGCAGGAAGGTGCGGATCACCGATACAGCGACGAAGCAGAGCGAAATTATGACGGCGATCAAGGGCAGCAGAATCTTCAGCCGGCGCACGCGGGCCGAATGCCGCAGAGCCGCGCGATAAGCCGTGTTGCTCGCGCCCGGAGCAAGGACCCCCGCGCTATCCGCTACCCTGTTGAGCATGCAAAGCCTTGTGTCTTCATGTCGGTTGACTTGGGCCGCTGGAGGTCTAGATGTGCGGCTCCAGCGGTCGGCCGGTCAATTCGCATGATTGTGCTTGCTTGCCAATATGGAAATTGCGCGTGCAAAAACAAGACATCATCGAGGCTGTTCGCCATGATCAGACATGCTAAGCTGACGGTTCGCAACCGGGGCAAGTTGTTTCTTGACGCTGCACCCGGCGTTTGGCACCTTGCCGAGGTTCACAAGCGAAGTATTCGGGCCAATTATTCGGGGGGTTCCCGTGATCAAATCTGAACTGGTGCAGATCGTGGCTGCGCGAAATCCGCACCTCTACCACCGCGATGTCGAAAATATCGTCAACGCCGTGCTCGATGAGATTACGGATGCCCTGGCGGGTGGAAATCGCGTCGAACTGCGCGGCTTCGGCGCATTTTCGGTGAAAAATCGCCCATCGCGCTCGGGCCGCAATCCGCGCACCGGCGAGGCGGTCTTCGTCGAGGAAAAATGGGTGCCCTTCTTCAAGACCGGCAAGGAGCTGCGCGAACGGCTCAATCCCGATCTGGTCGATGGTGAAAGCGACTAGGCTCTTGCCATGTCGCCTGTGCCGCGCCACATCCGTTACCGGTAGAGACGCATCGGGCGTATGCGAGTGTGGTCAGGCTCTCATAGCCGGGACCGGGCCTGCGGAATGAAGGAGAGATCCATGCTGAAAAAGATCGTCACCCTGTTCGTCCTGGTGCCGCTCGGCATCCTGCTGATCGTGCTTTGCGTGACCAACCGGCAGAGCGTCAGCCTCGCCTTCAATCCGTTCAAGCCTGCCGACCAGGCTTTGTCGCTGACGGCGCCGTTCTTCGTCTGGCTGTTCGTCGCGCTGATCCTCGGCATGGTCGTGGGATCGTTCGCCACCTGGTTCTCGCAGGGCCGCTATCGCAAGCGCGCGCGCGTCGAAGCGAAATCGGCGGTCCACTGGAAGAAGGAAGTGGACAAGAAAACCCGCACAGATCAGGTGCCGGTCAGCGAAATCCCGCGACTGACCTGATCATTTCCATCACACCTCTATGGCAGGGGCTTGGCCTTGGGGCTTTTCCTGGCCGCCACACAGTGGTACTTGCGGCTTCTTTCAGCATGTCGCCGAAGGCGGGAGCCGGTTTCGGCATCGAGACATGCGTCAAAATGAGGATCTGAAGCGCGAGCCGCTATGCAGATCTGGCGGATGGCGGAACACGACCTTTGAAGAAGCAACGCATGCGGGACCGGAAAGATCAGGCAGGCGCGCCCGACAAGGGCAAGCGCCCGGCTGCGCCGGCAAAGCGCGGGCCGGGTGCTGGCAACTCCGCCCCCAAGGCGGCCGCCAAACCCTCCGGCGAGCGCTCTCAGCCGAGACCGCCAAAGGCCGTGCGCGAACGCGAGCCTGCGTCCGCTGCCGCCGAAGCACCCCGCATCCTGTCGCTGAAATCCGGCGAACGTCCGGCCGAGCATGTGCCGCTGATCCTCGAATCGGCCTCCGCCGGCGATTTCCACCTGATCGACAGTGGCCACGGGTTGAAGCTCGAGCAATACGGTCCCTACCGGATCGTCCGCCCGGATGCCCAGGCGCTCTGGCCGAAGAGCCTGCCGGACCATAGCTGGGACGGCGCCGACGCCATCTTTACCGGCGACACCGACGAGGACGGCATGGGGCGCTGGCGCTTTCCACGCCAGGCGCTCGGCGAGACATGGCCGATGCAGTTGCTGGACGTCGATTTTCTCGGCCGCTTCACCGCCTTTCGCCATGTCGGTGTGTTTCCGGAGCAGATTGCCCACTGGACCTGGATGAAGCAGCAGGTCGAAGCAGCCGGCCGGCCGGTCAGGGTGCTGAACCTGTTCGGCTATACCGGGGTCGCCTCGCTGGTCGCCGCCGCCGCCGGCGCGGAGGTCACCCATGTCGATGCGTCGAAGAAGGCGATCGGCTGGGCGCGCGAAAACCAGCAATTGAGCCGCCTCGACCGGGCGCCGATCCGCTGGATCTGCGATGACGCGATGAAGTTCATCCAGCGTGAGGAACGCCGCGGCAACAGCTATGACATCATCCTGACCGATCCGCCGAAATTCGGTCGCGGCCCGAACGGCGAAGTCTGGCAGCTGTTCGACCATCTGCCTGTGATGCTCGACATTTGCCGCGCCCTGCTGTCGCGGGATGCGATCGGGCTGGTGCTGACCGCCTATTCGATCCGGGCAAGCTTCTACGCCATGCACGAATTGATGCGGGAGACGATGCGCGGCAAGGGCGGCCTGGTGGAATCCGGCGAACTGGTGATCCGCGAGGCCGGTCTCGACGGCCATACGCCGGGTCGCGCACTCTCAACCTCACTCTTCAGCCGCTGGGTGCCGAAATGACGGATAGACACGATGAAGGCGGCCCGCGCCGCGTCGGGCAGGTGAAGGAGATCACCAGCCTGTCCAACCCGATCATCAAGGACATCAAGGCGCTCACCAACAAGAAGACGCGGGAGGAGACGAAGTCCTTCCTCGCCGAGGGCCTGAAGCTGATCATCGATGCGCTGGATCTCGGCTGGACGATCCGCACGCTGATCTATTCCAAGGCCGCCAAGGGCAAGCCGATCGTCGAAAAGACCGCAGCGCGCACCGTGGCATCCGGCGGCCTGGTGCTCGAAGTCAGCGAGAAGGTGATGACCTCGATCACCCGGCGCGACAATCCGCAAATGGTCGCCGGTGTCTTCGAGCATCGCTGGAAGCCGCTGAAATCCGTCGAACTTGGCCGCAACGATACCTGGATCGCCCTCGACCGGGTCCGCGATCCCGGCAATCTGGGCACCATCATCCGCACCGCCGATGCCGCGGGCGCCTCCGGCGTGATCCTGGTCGGCGACTGCACCGATCCCTTCTCGCTCGAGACCGTGCGCGCCACCATGGGCTCCGTCTTCGCCCTGCCGATCGCACGGGCCGGCGTGTCGGAGTTTCTCGACTGGTCGCGCAAATCGGGTGCCCGGCTGGTGGCAACCCATCTGGCCGGCGCCGTCGACTATCGCACCATCGACTACAAGAGCCGTCCGGTCGTCTTGTTGATGGGCAACGAGCAGTCCGGCCTGCCCGAAGAGCTGGCAGGGGCTGCCGATGCGCTCGCCCGCATTCCCCAGGCCGGTCGCGCCGACAGCCTCAATCTGGCGGTTGCCACCGGCGTCATGCTGTTCGAGGCGCGCCGCCATTGCCTCAGCCTCGACGGGGAGGGCGCATGACCCAGCGTTCGGTCTTTTCGCATCCGCTGCCTGCCGGCATTGCCATCGTGATTGCGCTGCTGCTCGACCAGGTGATCAAATATCTGGTGGAGATCAGCCTGCCGCTGCAGCAGGTGGTGCCGGTGATGCCGTTCTTCGCGCTCTACCGCACCCATAATCTCGGGGTTGCCTTCTCCATGCTGTCGGGCATGGACAGCTGGTTTATCGTCGGCATGCGGCTGATCATCGTCGGCTTCGTGCTGTGGATGTGGCGCCGGACCGACAAGACGCACCATTTCGCGCATTTCGGCTATGTGCTGATCGTCGCCGGTGCGCTCGGCAATCTGGTGGACCGGTTCATTTACGGCCAGGTGGTCGACTATGTCCTGTTCCACACGGCGACATGGTCGTTTGCCGTCTTCAACCTCGCCGACGCCTTCATCACCATCGGTGCCGGCTGCGTCCTGCTGCAGGAGATTTTCATCTCCAGGGCCCGCAAGGCCGACTGACGGTCCGCAAGCCGGGACAAAACTTCAGAACCCCTGAAGCAACGCGGCAGCCTGTCACGCTGGTGTTGCATATACGTGATTTATCGCCGCATATTATTACAGTAGCGGGAGACGAATCACGGTGAGCGGTGATCTGTTGGACCGGGAAAGGGTGCGCGCTGCGCAGCTCTCCCCGAAGGGTACTATTGTCTTTGGCGCCAGCGATGTTCTGGGGCGTATCGGCTCGCTGCAGGTGCGGCTTGCGCGAAACACACGGGAAATCGAGGCGGCACAGGCCGTGCGCTACCGCGTCTTCGTCGAGGAGATGCGGGCGACCTTGCCGCCCATGGCCATGCGGTTGCGCCGCGATATCGACCGATGGGACGCGATCTGCGATCATCTGCTGGTGCTTGATACGGCAATCGAGGGAGATGCCGAAGACCAGATCGTCGGCACATACCGCCTGTTGCGACAGGATGTCGCCACTCTCCACGGCGGCTTCTATTCGGCCTGCGAATTCGAAGTCGAGACGCTGACGGGTCGTCATCCCGGCAAGCGGTTCATGGAACTCGGCCGCTCCTGCGTGCTGCCGACCTACCGCGCCAAGCGCACGGTCGAACTGCTGTGGCAGGGCAATTGGGCCTATGCGCTGCGCCACAATGTCGATGCGATGTTCGGCTGCGGCTCCTTTCCGGGTACCGCGCCGGAAATGCATGCTCTTGCGCTATCCTTCCTGCATCACGTTGCGCGTGCCGATCCGGACTGGCAGGTCGCCGCGCGGCCGGACCAGTTGCGTGACATGGACATGATGCCGGTCGAGGCGATCAGTCCGCGGCGCGCGCTGCTCGCCCTTCCGCCGCTGATCAAGGGCTATCTGCGGCTCGGGGCCATGGTGGGAACCGGGGCGGTGGTCGACCAGGCGTTCAACACCACCGACGTCCTGATCCTGTTGCCGGTCGAGCGGATCGCCAACCGCTACGTCAATTATTACGGCGCCGATGCCGGTCGCTTCGCCAGTTGAGCCGTGTCGGCGGCTCGCTCCTTCTTGACCCGGGGCGCCGGTCCCGGGCGTCATCCCTTGCGGTCGAAGGGCAGGTCGCCGCGTTCGCGTTCCCCCATCGCAAGGATGTCCGGATGGGCCAGAGGATCGCCAGGTTCTTCGGACGCGACCCGCCCCGCGCGACCCGTATCCCGCGACAAGCAGCTGATCACCCTCAAGAAAAACTGAAGCATGGCCATCGCCTCCCGGCCCGTTTGCGCAATGGCCGGAAAACTGGCTAAATTCAGCCATGGGCACAATCGAGATTTGTCTGCGATGTCTATAGGTATTCTATATGCGTAACCTGAACCTGGTCCATCTGAACGGACTGAAGGCGGTGGAAGCGGTGGGACGGCTCGGCTCGCTGCAGGCGGCGGCCGATGAGCTTGGCGTCACCATCGGAGCCGTCAGCCAGCAGGTGATCAAGTCGGAGCGCCAGCTTGGCCGCACCCTGTTCCTGCGCGAGCCGCGCGGCATGGTTCTGACGGGTGTCGGTGCGGCGCTGTTGCCGCGGTTGAGCGCCGCCTTCGGGGCGATCTCGCAGGCGCTGGACACCCTGCGCGATGACCGCGAACAGGTGCTGACGATCTCGGTCGCACCGGTCTTTGCCGCCCGCTGGCTGGTGTTCCGGATAGGCGAATTTGCCGAGCGCCATCCCGACATCAGGCTCAGGCTGGATGCGACCACCAAGATCGCCGACCCCTCCATCGGCGATGTCGATCTGTGCATTCGGGTCGGACGCGGCAACTGGCCGGGCGTCGAGGCGGAGCTGCTCCTGCCGCAGCTGGTGTTTCCCGTCTGCGCACCGGCCCTTGCCGAACGCCTGAAGGAACCACGTGATCTCATCGGCATGCCGGCCGTGCTCGACGGACGCTCGATGTTCAGCTGGGATGTCTGGCTGTCGGAGGTCGGGCTGGGCGGGCAGGAAATGTCCACGGGCCACGTGTTCAACGAGGCATCGCTCAGCCTCGATGCGACCATTGCCGGCCAGGGCGTCATGCTCGCCTGGCAGACGCTTGCATCCCACGCGATCCGGGCGGGGCAACTGGTCGTGCCTTTCGCCAGGCCGGTGCCGACCGGCGCCGGGCACTATCTGGTGACCGCCAGCGGTACCCGAAAGTCACCCAAGCTTGAGGCCTTTCGCAGCTGGATCACCGAGGCCTTGCAGGCGGACATGGCCGCACTCGAGCCCTTGATCAATTCCGCCTGACGCCGACTGCCCGGCGGCCTGTCATTCCTCGCCGATGGCGTTATAGGCAGCGATCATCGCCATGTTGACGATGTCGCTGTCCTTGGCGCCCATCTGGGCGATCTGCACCGATTGCGCCAGGCCGACCAGCAGCGGGCCGATGACCGTCGAGCCGCCGAGTTCCTGCAGCATCTTGGTCGAGATCGAGGCGGAGTGAAAGGCCGGCATCACCAGCACGTTTGCCGGAGCCGACAGCCGGCAAAACGGATACTGCTCCATCCGGCTCATGTTGAGCGCGACGTCGGCCCCCATCTCGCCGTCATATTCGAAATCGACATGCCGGCCGTCGAGCAGCTTGACCGCCTCGCGGACGCGTTCGGAGCGTTCGCCGGTCGGATGGCCGAAGGTGGAATAGGCAAGCAGCGCCACCCGCGGCTCGTAGCCCATGCGCCGGGCAACGGTGGCCGCCTCCTCGGCGATGTCGGCCAACTCCTCCGCCGTCGGCATGTCGTGCACGGCGGTATCGGCGACCAGCACCGTTCGCCCGCGGGTCAGGGCCAGGGAGACGCCGATTACCCGGTGCCCCGGTTCGGCGTCGATGCAGCGGCGCACGTCTTCGAGCGCGGTCGAATAATTGCGCGTCGTGCCGGTGACCATGGCGTCGGCATCACCGAGCGTCACCATGCAGGCGGCGAAATGGTTGCGGTCGGTGTTGATCAGCCGCTGGCAGTCCCGGTAGAGATAACCGCGCCGCTGCAGCCGCGAATAGAGGTGATCGGTATAGGCCTCGACCCGGTCGGAGACGCGGGCGTTGACGAGTTCGATGCCGGGGCGGTCGAGATCGATCCCGGCATGGCCGGCGGTCGCCTTCATCGCCTCGTCGCGGCCAAGCAGGATGGCGGTGCCGAGCCCCTGGGCGGCAAAGGCGACGGCGGCGCGCATCACCTGTTCCTCCTCGCCCTCGGCAAACACGACGCGCTTCGGGTTCTTGCGCACCCTGTCGAACAGGCGCTGCGTCGTCGCGGCGATCGGATCGCGCCGGGCCGAGAGTTCCTGGGCATAGGTGCCGATATCCTCGATCGCCTTGCGCGCCACGCCGCTTTCCATCGCGGCCTTCGCGACCGCGACCGGAATGGCCGAGATCAGTCGGGGGTCGAAAGGCACGGGAATGATGTAGTCCGGGCCGAAACGCGGCCGGTTCCCCTGATAGGCGGCGACCACGTCGTCGGGCACGTCCTCGCGGGCGAGGTCGGCCAGCGCCTGGGCGGCGGCAATCTTCATCGCGTCGTTGATCGAGGTCGCGCGCACGTCGAGCGCGCCGCGGAAGATATAGGGAAAGCCGAGCACGTTGTTGACCTGGTTGGGGTAGTCCGACCGTCCCGTCGCCATGATCGCATCGTCGCGGATCTCGGCGACCTCTTCCGGCGTGATTTCCGGGTCGGGATTGGCCATGGCGAAGATGATCGGGTTCTTCGCCATCGAGCGGATCATCTCGGCGGTAAAGGCACCCTTCTGCGACAGGCCGAAGACCACGTCGGCACCGTTCATCGCATCCGCCAGTGTCCGGTCCTCGGTCTTTGCCGCATGCGCCGATTTCCACTGGTTCATGCCCTCGGTGCGGCCTTGGTAGATAACGCCCTTGGTGTCGCAGAGCGTGATGTTTTCAGGCGCAAAGCCCATGCTCTTGATCAGCTCGACGCAGGCAATCGCAGCGGCGCCTGCGCCATTGCAGACGAGTTTCGTCGTCTTCAGGTCCCGCCCGGTGAGGTCGAGCGCATTGATCAGGCCGGCGGTCGCGATGATCGCGGTGCCGTGCTGGTCGTCGTGGAAGACCGGGATATCCATCAGTTCGCGCAGCCGCTGCTCGATGATGAAGCAGTCGGGCGCCTTGATGTCTTCCAGGTTGATGCCGCCGAAGGAGGGGCCGAGATAGCGCACGCTGTTGATGAATTCGTCGACATTCTCGGTGTCGACCTCCAGGTCGATCGAATCGACATCGGCAAAGCGCTTGAACAGTACCGACTTGCCTTCCATCACCGGCTTGGAGGCAAGCGCGCCCAGATTGCCGAGGCCGAGAATGGCGGTGCCGTTGGAAATGACGGCGACCATGTTGCCACGGGTGGTGTAGTCGTATGCGGCGAGGGGATCGGCGGCGATTGCCCTGACCGGCACGGCAACCCCCGGCGAATAGGCAAGCGACAGGTCGCGCTGCGTGGCCATCGGCTTGGTCGGAATGATTTCCAGCTTGCCCGGACGGCCCTTGGCGTGAAAGTCGAGCGCTTCCTGCTCCGTGACCGTCGAACGGCTCCGGCGTTTCCTGTCCTGCATCGGGGTGCGTCCTCCACGCTATTTTGTGGGCAGCATCTGTTACGGCCACCCTTGATGTTGTTTTTGCCTCTCCAAGCCCGTTAGTGTGGCACGACTTCCCGCGCAATTAAACCAGACGTTGCCTGACCCATGAACAGTCCCCTCGATATGGAGGTCCTGAAGACCGCTCAACTCGCCTCGCAGGAGAGCCGTGCCTCGGCGACGCCGATGATGGAGCAGTTCATCGAGATCAAGGCGGCCAATCCCGACAGCATGCTGTTCTACCGCATGGGCGACTTCTACGAGCTGTTCTTCGAGGATGCGGTGGATGCGTCGCGGGCGCTCGGCATCACCCTGACCAAGCGCGGCCAGCACATGGGCATCGACATTCCGATGTGCGGCGTGCCGGTGCATGCGGCCGACGACTACCTGCAGAAGCTGATCGGTCTCGGCTTCCGCGTCGCCGTCTGCGAGCAGGTCGAGGATCCGGCCGAGGCCAAGAAGCGCGGGTCCAAATCGGTGGTCAAGCGCGACGTCGTGCGGCTCGTCACACCGGGCACGATCACCGAAGACAAGCTGTTGTCGCCCTCCGAATCGAACTACCTGATGGCGCTCGCCCGGGTGCGCGGCGCCGGCAACAACATGGCGCTCGCCTGGATCGACATCTCGACCGGCGTGTTCCGCATTGCCGAAACGGACGATCAGCGACTGCTGGCCGACATCCTGGCGATCGAGCCGCGCGAGCTGATCCTCGCCGACAACCTGTTCCACGACGACGAACTGCGTCCGGTGATGGAGGTGCTGGGCCGCATTGCCGTGCCGCAGCCGGCGGTGCTGTTCGACAGCGCCATGGCCGAGGGCCGCATCACCCGCTATTTCGATGTGGCGACGCTCGAAGGTTTCGGCAATTTCTCGCGTGTCGAACTGGCGGCCGCCGCCGCCGCGATCGCCTATGTCGAGAAGACGCAGATCGCCGAGCGTCCGCCGCTTGGCGTGCCGGAGCGGCTGGCGTCTTCCTCGACGATGTTCATCGATCCGGCGACGCGCGCCAATCTGGAACTGGTCAAGACGCTGTCGGGCGACCGCAACGGCGCGCTGCTGAAGGCGATCGACCGCACGGTGACCGGGGGCGGCGCGCGCATGCTGTCCGAACGGCTGATGTCGCCCTTGACCGATCCGGCGGCGATTGCCGCGCGCCAGGAGGCGATCGCCTTCCTGCTGGCCGAACCGGTGCTGACCGACCGGCTGCGCGACCGGCTGAAGCGGGTGCCCGACATGCCGCGCGCCCTGTCGCGGCTGGCCCTCGATCGCGGCGGTCCGCGCGATCTCGGCGCCATCGGTGCCGGCCTTGGCGCCGCCCGCGAAGTTTCGGGCCTGCTGTCAGGGCATATCGGCCTGCCGGACGAACTTGCCAACGCGCTTGGCGACATCGAGGCGCTGCCGCGCGCCATCGAGGCGCATCTCGGCACCATGCTCGCCGACGAACTGCCGCTGCTGAAGCGCGACGGCAATTTCCTGCGCGAAGGTGCCCATGCGGAACTCGACGAATTGCGGGCGCTGCGCGACCAGTCGCGGCGGGTGATCGCGGGCCTGCAGCTGCAATATGCCGACGAGACCGGGATCCGCTCGCTGAAGATCAAGCACAACAACGTGCTTGGCTATTTCATCGAGGTGACGGCCAACAATGCCGGGCCGCTGACCGAAGGCGAGGCCAAGGCCCGTTTCATCCATCGCCAGTCGATGGCCAATGCCATGCGCTTTACAACGACCGAGCTGGCGGATCTGGAAAGCCGGATCGCCAATGCGGCGGGGCAGGCGCTGTCGATCGAGCTCGAGGCCTTTGCCGCGATGACTTCGGATGTCGTCGGGTCCGCCGAGGCGATCAAGAAGGGCGCGCGGGCGCTTGCCGTGATCGATGTCGCAGCAGGCCTTGCAGCCCTTGCCGAGGAGCAGGGCTACTGCCGGCCGATCGTCGATGACAGCCGCATGTTCAACATCGTCGGCGGCCGCCATCCGGTGGTCGAGCAGGCGCTGCGGCGTCAGTCGGCGGGTCCGTTCATCGCCAACAATTGCGATCTTTCTCCGACGCAAGGGCAGGAGAGCGGCGCCATCTGGCTTCTCACCGGACCGAACATGGGCGGTAAGTCGACCTTCCTGCGTCAGAATGCGCTGATCGCGATCCTCGCCCAGATGGGGTCCTTCGTGCCGGCGGGCTCGGCCCATATCGGCGTCGTCGACCGGCTGTTCTCCCGCGTCGGCGCCTCCGACGATCTGGCGCGCGGACGTTCGACCTTCATGGTCGAGATGGTCGAGACGGCGGCGATTCTCAACCAGGCCGGCGACCGCTCGCTGGTGATTCTCGACGAGATCGGCCGCGGCACATCGACCTTCGACGGGTTGTCGATCGCCTGGGCGGCGGTCGAGCATCTGCACGAGGTCAACCGCTGCCGCTCGCTGTTCGCCACCCATTTCCACGAGTTGACCCAGCTCTCCGACAAGCTGGCGCGTCTCGCAAACGCCACGATGCGGGTGAAGGAATGGCAGGGCGACGTGGTCTTTCTGCACGAGGTCGGGCCGGGTGCGGCCGATCGCTCCTACGGCGTCCAGGTGGCGCGGCTCGCCGGTCTGCCGGCGCCGGTGGTGCAGCGGGCGCGCGAGGTGCTGGATCTCCTGGAGAGCAGCGGTTCGAAAAAGCCGACCAAGCAGCTGGTCGACGACCTGCCGCTGTTCAATATCGCGGTAAAGCGCGAGGATGTGGCAAAGGCCGCCTCGGCGCCGTCCAGGGTCGAGGACAGTCTGAAGGTACTCGATCTCGACGACATGACGCCGCGCCAGGCGCTGGAGGCCCTTTACGCGCTGAAGCAAGAACTTGGCAAAGTTTGATCGCTAACCTGCCTGTCCAACAACCGGCAAAGGCGGTATAGCGCCATGGCCGCGTGCACGGTGCAGCAAAGGAAAATGCTCTTTCATGTCGAAGCTGGAACTCGGATACGGCGACATTCTCGATGTGGCCGCCTTCAACGCTGAATGCGATGCGATCGCCCTTCGCCTCAACGGCAACCAGCTCCAGATCCGCGCCGCGCTGCTGCCCGTGCTGAAGGCCGCGATCACCGACGGGCGTGAGGCCGTGCGTCAGATGCTCTATGTCGATGGCAGCGGTATCGATTGCGCGCGCCGTCTGTCCTGGCTTCAAGACCAGTTGCTGGCCACCCTGTTCAACGTTGCCATCAGCCGGATCTTCGGCGGCAAGGTGGACACGGTCGCGCTCGCCGCCGTCGGCGGCTATGGCCGTGGCACGCTGGCGCCGGGCTCCGACATCGACCTGTTGTTCCTGATGCCGCCGAAGATCTCGCAGGACATGCACAAGGCGGTCGAATTCATCCTCTATCTGCTCTGGGATCTCGGCTTCAAGGTCGGCCATGCCACCCGCACGGTCGAGGAATGCATCCGGCTGTCGAAAGAGGACATGACGATCCGCACGGCCGTGCTGGAGGCGCGCTTCGTCTGCGGCCGCGAGGCACTGGTCGAGGAACTGCTGCAGCGTTTCGATGCCGAGGTGGTGGAGGGCACGGCGCCGGAATTCATCGCCGCCAAGCTTGCCGAGCGCAACGAGCGCCACCGCAAGGCAGGCGACACGCGCTATCTGGTCGAGCCGAACGTCAAGGAAGGCAAGGGCGGGCTTCGCGACCTGCAGACGCTGTTCTGGATCGCCAAATACAAGTTCCACGTCCGCGATGCCGAGGAGCTGGTCAAGCTCGGCGTGCTGTCGCGCCACGAATGGCGGCTGTTCGAGAAGGCCGACGACTTCCTCTGGGCGGTCCGCTGCCACATGCACTATCTGACGGGCAAGCCGGAGGAACGGCTGTCCTTCGACATCCAGCCGGAAATTGCCCAGCTGTTCGACTATCAGGACCGGCCGGGCCTGTCCGCCGTCGAGCGCTTCATGAAGCATTATTTCCTGGTCGCCAAGGATGTCGGCGACCTGACGCGGATCATCTGCTCGGTGCTGGAGGAGCAGCAGGCCAAGGCGACGACAGGACTGTCCGGCGCCATCGTGCGGTTCACCAACCGTCCGCGCAAGATTTCCGGTACCGCCGAATTCATCGAGGATCGCGGCCGCATCGCCCTTGCCGACCCGGATGTGTTCAAGCGCGACCCGATCTCGATCATGCGGCTCTTTCATGTCGCCGACCTCAACGATCTCGAATTCCATCCCGATGCGCTGAAGGCCGTCACCCGGTCGCTGAAGCGGATCGACCAGGCGTTTCGCGAAAGCGAGGAGGCCAACCGCATCTTCCTGTCAATCCTGACATCCCGGGGGGATCCGGCGCTGATCCTGCGGCGGATGAACGAGGCCGGCGTGCTTGGCCGCTTCCTGCCAGAATTCGGCAAGATCGTCTCGATGATGCAGTTCAACATGTATCATCACTATACGGTGGACGAGCACCTGATCCGCTCGGTCGCCGTGCTGTCGGAAATCGACAAGCAGGAGGCGGAGGAACTGCATCCGCTGGCATCCAAGGTCATGCCCTCGATCGAGGAGCGCACGGTGCTCTACACGGCCGTCCTGCTGCACGATGTCGCCAAGGGACGGCAGGAGGATCACTCGGTCGCCGGCGCCAAGGTGGCGCGCAAGCTCTGCCCGCGGCTCGGCCTGACACCGAAGCAGACCGAGCTCGTCGCCTGGCTGATCGACCAGCATCTCCTGATGTCGATGGTCGCCCAGACCCGCGACCTCAACGACCGCAAGACGATTACCGATTTCGCCGAAAAGGTGCAGACGCTCGACCGGCTGAAAATGCTGCTGGTGTTGACCGTCTGCGATATCCGCGCCGTCGGGCCGGGCGTCTGGAACGGCTGGAAGGGCCAGCTGCTGCGCACGCTCTATTACGAAACCGAGCTTCTGCTGTCGGGCGGCTTTTCCGAGGTGTCGCGCAAGGAGCGCACCCAGCATGCGGAAATCCTACTGGCGGAAGCGCTCACCGACTGGTCCGAGGCCGAGCGCGCCGACTACGTCAAGCTGCACTATCCGCCCTATCTTCTGACGGTCACGCTGGAGGACCAGGTCCGCCATGCGGAATTCATCCGCCAGGCGGACAAGGCCGGCCATGCGCTGGCGACCATGGTGCGCACCCATTCCTTCCATGCGATCACAGAAATCACCGTGCTTGCCCCCGACCATCCGCGCCTGCTGTCGATCATCACCGGCGCCTGTGCGGCCGCCGGCGCCAACATCGCCGATGCCCAGGTCTTCACCACCTCTGACGGCCGGGCGCTCGACACGATCCTGGTCAACCGCGAATTCGCCGACGATGCGGACGAGAAGCGAAGGGCGGGGACGATCGGCCGGATGATCGAGGACGTGCTGGCCGGCCGCAAGCGTCTGCCCGAAGTGATCGCCGCGCGCAGCAAGGGCAAGACGCGCAAGAACAAGGCTTTCGCCGTCGTTCCGAGCGTGACGATCTCCAACGGGCTGTCGAACAAGTTCACCGTCATCGAGATCGAATGCCTCGACCGCATCGGCCTTCTGGCGGAGGTGACGGCGGTGCTGTCGGACCTATCGCTCGACATTCATTCCGCCCGCATCACCACCTTCGGCGAGAAGGTGATCGACACCTTCTATGTGAGCGATCTCATCGGCCACAAGGTGACGAGCGAAAACCGGCTGGCCATGGTCACCGGCCGGATCAAGGCGGTGCTCGCCGAGCAGGACGACGAACTGCGCGACCGCATGCCGTCCGGCATGATTGCGCCGGCACCGCGCCGCGGTGTCGTGGTGAAGCGAAAAGCGAGAGCCTGAAACCGCCCATGCCTCCGAAACCCCTTCTCGTCCTGGTGATCTCATGAGCCTGGTGCGCAAGTTTGCAACCGTCGGCGGCGCCACCTTCGGCAGCCGCATTTTCGGTTTTGTCCGCGAAACCTTCATGGCGGCTGCCCTCGGCACCGGGCCCATGGCCGACGTCTTCTACGCCGCCTTCCGCTTTCCCAACCTGTTTCGCCGGCTGTTTGCCGAAGGTGCCTTCAACGTGGCCTTCGTGCCGCTGTTTTCCAAGGAGATCGAGGAAAGCGGCGTGGAGGGCGCCAAGCGCTTTTCCGAGGAAGTCTTCGGCGTGCTGTTCTCTGTGCTGCTGCTGATCACCATCGGCATGGAGCTGGCCATGCCGCTCCTCGTCGAATGGGTGATCGCGCCGGGCTTTAAAGATGATCCGGAGAAGTTCGCACTCACCGTCAGGCTGGCGGTCGTGATGTTTCCCTATCTGATGTGCATGTCCCTGACCGCGATGATGAGCGGCATGCTGAACTCGCTGCATCATTTCTTCGCGGCGGCGATTGCGCCGGTCTTCCTTAACGTCGTGATGATCGCGGCGCTGTTTTACGGGCTCTATACCGGTGCCGACCCGCTGGCGACGGCCTGGTATCTGTCCTGGTCCGTGCTCTTGGCCGGCATTCTGCAGTTGCTCGTGGTCTATATCGGCGTGCGCCATGCCGGGATGAATTTCGGCATTCGCTTTCCGCGCATGACGCCGAAGGTCAAGCGTCTGCTGATCCTCGCCGTCCCGGCCGCTGTCACCGGCGGCATTACCCAGATCAACCAGCTGATCGGCCAGGCGATCGCCTCCGGCAAGGACGGTGCGATCGCCGCCCTGCAATATGCCGACCGGATCTACCAGCTGCCGCTCGGCGTCGTCGGCGTGGCGGTCGGTGTGGTGCTGCTGCCGGAATTGTCGCGGGCGCTGAAGGGCGGCCACCGCGTCGAGGCGCTGAACATCCAGAACCGTTCGATCGAATTCGTGCTGTTCCTGACGCTACCGGCCGCGGCGGGGCTCTGGGTGCTGTCCGAAGCGATCATCCGCGTCCTCTACGAGCGCGGCGCTTTCTCGGCCGAAAATACCTCGGTGGTCGCGGCCATCCTTGCGATCTACGGCGTCGGCCTGCCCGGCTTCGTGCTGATCAAGGCGTTGCAGCCGGGCTTCTATGCCCGCGAGGACACCAAGACGCCGATGCGCTTCACCATTCTCTCGGTGATCGTCAATTCCGGTCTGGCGATCACGCTTTTCCCGGTGCTGGCCGAGAGGGGCATTGCAACGGCCGAGGCAACCGCCGGCTGGATCAACGTCACGCTGCTGTTTGCCACCTTGCTGCGCCGCGGCGACCTGCAATGGGAATGGCCGCTGTTTTCGCGCGTGCTCCGACTGCTGGTGGCAACGGCCGTGATGGCCGGTGTGCTGATCTATCTGCTCGGCCGGCTGAGCGGCTGGCTGATGCCCCAGTCATCGCTGCTGATCCAGATCGCAGCGCTCGGACTGTTGGTGGCCGTGGCGATGGTCGTCTATTTCGGCGTCGCCTTTGCCATCGGCGGGGCCGATATCGGCATGATCCGCCGCAACTTGAAGCGGGGCGCCGCCAAGGCGTGACCGCAACGGCTCAGCTCACTTGTGTCGGCCGCAGTGGGCCCATTTGCGGCGCGGACCGACATCGACATGCACCATGCCATTGCAGTAGCGGCCGATACCGCCGATACCCGGCGCGCTGCGGGCAGCGGCGAGGATCCGCTTTTCCGATACACCGGGAATGCGGAAATCGGCGGCGTTGCAGTGGTGATGCTGGGACGTGCCCGAATGCGGGCGCTTGCCCGAGGTGATCACCAGCTTGTGGCCGGTCGTCTGGGCGATGTGGTAGAGAATGGCCTGGAGCTTGGGCGGAAAGCAGCTGACCTTCACGCTCGGGCGCTGAACACCATAGGCGGCGGTATAGCTGTGCTTGAGAAAGGACGTATGCTTGTCGGCAGCCATGGCCGGAAGTGAGAGGCTGAATGTCAGCAGGCAGGTGATCGCAACGCGAAACAAAATGCGGGTCTCCTTGAAAGAATTGACTGTCGTCGCGACAGGGTGAACTGTCTTCCGAGTATTTCCTTCCTGAAGAAGGCTCAAAAGAGGAGGGAAATGCTCATTTCTGTGAAATGCGGCGCCCTTATCATTAAGTTCCGTTAAGGAGTCAAGTTGATGAGAGGAAAAATATTCCAATACATCGGTTGTATCTGATGCCCCGGAGGTTCTGGTGACGCAAAATTCCATGATGCTGGTGACCCTGGTGGTCGACCAATACGATCGGGCAAAAGCCTTTTATTGCAACAGCTTGGGCTTCGACTGTCTGGAAGAAGTGGATCTCGGCGAGGGCAAGCGCTGGCTGGTTGTAGACCCGTCCGGCGGACATGGAGCGCGACTGCTCCTGGCGAAGGCCGAGGGCGAGGTCCAGGCGGCCGCGATCGGCAATCAGACGGGTGGCAGGGTCGCCTTTTTCCTGCAGACGGACGATTTCGAGCGCGATCACCGAGCCTTTATCGCCGCCGGCGTCACATTTCTCGAGACGCCGCGGCACGCACCCTATGGCACGGTCGCCGTTTTCGAGGATCTCTACGGCAATCGCTGGGACCTGTTGCAGCCGGCGTGAGGGCGCGCACTCTTGATTGAAACGATGGCGCCGTGCATAAGCGCGGCTGGTGAACAATCGCGTAATCAGGCCCTCCACCCGCCTGTCGAGGTCGACAATGAGTGAATTCAAGCCCCTGGTCTTCTCCGGCGTTCAGCCGACGGGAAATCTCCATCTCGGCAACTATCTCGGTGCCATCAAGAAATTCGTCGCGCTGCAGGACAGCAATGACTGCATCTATTGCGTCGTCGATCTGCATGCGCTGACGGCGCAGCTCGTCCATCAGGACATGAAGAGCCAGATCCGCTCGATCACGGCGGCCTTCCTCGCCTCCGGCATCGATCCGCAGAAGCACATCGTCTTCAACCAGTCGGCCGTGCCGCAGCATGCCGAGCTTGCCTGGATCTTCAATTGCGTCGCCCGCATCGGCTGGATGGAGCGCATGACGCAGTTCAAGGACAAGACGGGCAGCAAGAATGCCGAGCAGGTGTCGCTGGGCCTTCTCGCCTATCCGAGCCTGATGGCGGCCGACATTCTCGTCTACCGCGCCACCCATGTGCCGGTCGGCGACGACCAGAAGCAGCATCTCGAGCTCGCCCGCGACATCGCGATGAAATTCAACCTCGACTTTGCCGATCTCATTCGTGCCAACGGCACGGGCGTCGACATCAAGGTCGGTGACGAGCCGGTGCATGCCTATTTCCCGATGGTCGAGCCTTTGATCGACGGTCCGGCCCCGCGCGTCATGAGCCTGAAGGACGGCACCAAGAAGATGTCGAAGTCGGATGCGTCCGATCTTTCGCGCATCAACCTGATGGACGATGCGGAGACGATCGCGAAGAAGATCCGCAAGGCCAAGACCGATCCCGATGCGCTGCCGAGCGAGGTTGCCGGTCTTGCCGGTCGTCCGGAAGCCGACAACCTTATCGGCATTTTCGCGGCGCTTGCCGAAAAGACCAAGGCCGAGGTTCTCTCCGAGTTCGGCGGTCAGCAGTTTTCCGTGTTCAAGCCGGCGCTGATCGAGCTTGCGGTCGACAAGCTTGCACCGGTGAACGGCGAAATGCGCCGGCTGATGGACGATCCCGGTCATATCGACGACGTCCTGCGTGACGGCGGCGCAAGGGCGCGGGTGCTGGCAGAAAAAACCATGAATGAAGTTCGCGACATCATCGGTTTCGTGAAGTAAGCTTTGATGACGTCAAGGGGCCGGCGGGCCGGAGCGCCGTGTCCTCGCCAGGTCTGATGAGGCAATTCCGGCAGCGGGAATCGTATGGTATCTAAGCGTCTTTCACGAATGGAAGGCCATCGACGCAAGTTCATGGCCGTCATCGACAACACGCCCGAGTGCTCGCGTGCCGTGCACTATGCCGGACGTCGCGCGAAGAATTCGAACGGTGGCCTGGTCATGGTCTACATCATTCCGGAAGGTGACTTTCAGCAATGGCTGGGCGTCGAGGAGATCATGCGCGCCGAGGCAATGGAAGAGGCCGAAACGGTCATGGCCCGCGCCGCCCAGACGGTGCGTGAAACGATCGGCGTCGAGCCCGAGATCGTCATTCTCGAAGGTAGCGCAGCCCAGCAGATCAACACGCTGATCGAGGAAGACCGTGACATTGCGATCCTGGTTCTGGCGGCCGGTTCGACCAAGGAAGGCCCCGGGCCGCTGGTATCGATGATCGCCGGCCGTGCCACCGCCTTCCCGATCCCGGTCACCGTCCTGCCGGACAATCTGACCGACGAAGAAATCGACGCGCTCTGCTGAGCTCGTTCGGGTCAGACCGGGCAGGCGGCAGGCGAGGCGGCCCCATCCGGGACTTCGCCGGTACGACCAAGACGACAAGCACGCGATTGAGTGCTTGAAGCCGGGCGCGATCGGTCTTATTTTGGAAGCATTCTAAGTTTGCGGCCGCGGCCGCTGAGGAGAACGTCATGTTCATTCAGACCGAAACCACGCCCAATCCGGCAACCCTGAAATTTCTGCCGGGCAAGGTGGTGATGGATGCCGGCACTGCCGAGTTCCTGAATGCCGATCAGGCGGCGAATTCGCCGCTGGCCTCCAGCCTTTTCTCGATCCCCGGCATCTCCGGTGTGTTCTTCGGCTATGATTTCGTCACCGTCACCAAGGATAGCGCCGAGTGGCCGCACCTGAAGCCCGCCGTGCTCGGCGCCATCATGGAGCATTTCATGAGCGGTCAGCCGGTCATGGGATCGGCTGCGGTCGAGGATCAGCCGGACGGTGAATTCTTCGACGAGGGCGACGAGACCATCGTCGCGACGATCAAGGAATTGCTGGAGACGCGTGTGCGCCCGGCCGTGGCCCAGGATGGCGGCGACATCACCTTCCGCGGCTTCAAGGACGGCAAGGTATTCCTGAACATGAAGGGTGCCTGCGCCGGCTGCCCGTCCTCGACAGCCACCCTGAAGCACGGCGTGCAGAACCTGCTGCGCCACTTCGTTCCCGAGGTCCAGGAGGTCGAAGCCGTCTGATGCATCTGGCAGTCTCGGCATGATCGTTCTGGCATTGGATACGGCGGGTGCGGATTGCGCAGCCGCCGTTTATGATACGGCCTCACGTCACCTTCTGTCGGAGGTGACGGAAACCATCGGTCGCGGTCATGCCGAACGGCTGATGGCGGTGATCGACGCCGCGCTGGACAAGGCGCAGGTCACCCTCGACGATGTCGGACGGATCGCGGTGACCGTGGGGCCCGGTTCGTTTACCGGCATCCGGGTCGGGGTTGCAACGGCGCGCGGCCTGGCGCTTGCGCTGGGCGTGGAAGCGGTCGGCATTTCGACGCTGGATGTGCTGGCTGCCGAGGCGCTGGACAGCAGGCGCAAGGCCGGCCGGGACGACGCAAGGCCCGTGCTGGTCGCCATGGATGCCAAGCGCGGCGAGGCTTATCTGCAGCTGTTTTCGGCCACCGGTCGTCCGCTCGACGATGCCGTTGTTCTGCCCATCGGCGAGGTCAGCGAGATCGCCGGCGGACAGACCGTCGATATCGTCGGATCGGCGGGGCCGCTGCTGGCAGGCGAAACGTCGCCGGGCCCGGCGGACTGCTTTCCGATCGGTCGCGTCGCGCGGCTGGCGCTGACGGCAAGGTCGGGCAAGCCTAAGCCTCTGTATCTGCGTGGTCCCGATGCCAAGCCCCAGACGGGGTTTGCGGTTGCCCGGCAGGGGTAGCGTCGTGCGAAACACGTTTTTCAGCCGGAAGCCCGAATACGAATTGGTGCCGATGACCCTGCGCGACTGCGCCGAGGTCTCCGAACTGCATGGCGAGCGGTTTGCCCGTCGCTGGAACGACGGCGAGTTCGAGAGCCTGCTGTTGCAGCCGAGCACGTTCGGGCTTGTCGCCCGGCAGAGCAATGCGCGGATCTTTCGCCCGCCGCTGGCAGGCTTCGTGCTGGCGCGCGAAGTGGCCGGCGAGGCGGAGATCCTCACCATTGCGGTGCAGGAACGCTCGGCGCGCATGGGATTTGGCTGGCGGCTGATGCTGGCGGCGATGCGCGAGGCGCATCACCGGGGCGGTCAATCGATGTTTCTGGAGGTCGATGACGGTAATCGTGCCGCCATTTCGCTCTATGGCAAACTGGGCTTCGAGGTTGCGGGAAAGCGCCCGGCCTATTATGCCGATGCACAGGGGCGGAAATCCGCAGCGCTTGTCATGAAGCGCGATCTTGGCTAACTGCCTGCTGACGGGACGAGGCGGCCACGTTGCAGACCATGAACGAGAATGTGAAATCACTGGAAGAACAGTGCGTCGAGCGCGGCATGCGCATGACGGAGCAGAGGCGCGTCATCACGCGCATCCTGGAGCAGTCTGACGATCATCCCGATGTGGACGAACTGTACCGCCGCGCGGTGGAGGTCGATTCGCGCATCTCGATCTCGACGGTCTACCGCACGGTCAAGCTGTTCGAAGACGCCGGCATCATTGAACGTCACGAGTTCCGCGACGGTCGATCACGGTATGAGACCGTGCCCGAGAAGCATCACGACCACCTGATCAATCTGAAAACCGGCGAAGTGATCGAATTCCATTCGCCCGAAATAGAGGCCTTGCAGGAACGGATCGCCCGCGAATACGGCTTTCGCCTGATCGATCATCGGCTGGAGCTTTACGGCGTACCGCTGAAGAAGGACGAGGATTAGGCAAGTGCCACAGCTGGCGCGGGGCAGACGACCGTGATCGACCGCTTGCGGGTCTTCCTCGCATTGTCGGCCATCATCGCCCTTGCACTGGGTTTGCTCCCGCTGCAGATGCTGGCGCTGACGTTCGACTGGCCGATGCGGCGATGGCTGCCGGGGGTCTGGCATCGCTTCGCCTGTCGGGCGCTGGGGCTGCGGATCCGGGTAATCGGCGCGCTGGATACCCGCCGGCCGCTGATGCTGGCCGCGACGCATGCCTCCTGGAAGGATATCCTGATCCTCGGCGCGCTGGCCGATGTCGCCTTCATTGCCAAGAGCGAGGTGCGCGAATGGCCGGTCTTCGGTCATCTGGCCCGCCTGCAGCACAGCATTTTCATTGCCCGCAACGACAAGCGCGGCACCGGCACGCAGGTGAACGAGATCGCCGCGCGCATGGCCGATGGCGAGATCGTCGTGCTCTTTCCGGAAGGCACCACGTCGGACGGCAACCGGGTGCTGCCGGTCAAGTCCTCGCTGTTCGGCGCGGCCACCGCTGCTCTACCAAGTGCCCCTGACGGCGTCGTCCGTGTGCAGCCGGTGACGATCGCCTATACCGGCGTCTATGGCCTGCCGATGGGGCGCTATCACCGCCCGCTCGCCGGCTGGCCGGGGGAGGTCGCGCTGGTTCCGCATCTGTTGGGCGTGCTGAAGGCCGGTGCGCTCGACGTCGAAGTCAGTTTCGGCCGGCCGATCGACTTTCGAGAAGGCGACAGTCGCAAGGCGCTTGCCGCCACCGTCGAGGCCGATCTGCGGCGCATGCTCAACGCGAGCCTTCGCGGCCGTCATCGCCGGGCTTGAGGGTGGCCCCCGCATTTTTTCATTTCTTCTTCGGCCAAAAACCACTAGATAGCGGCCAATGACCCAGGATAGCGCAGAGATCACCGCCCCGGACGACGGCATGTCCGGCGAGGCCGTTGCAAGCCGCAAGGTCTTCATCAAGACCTATGGCTGCCAGATGAATGTCTACGATTCCAGCCGCATGAGCGATGCGCTGGCGGCCGAAGGCTACACGCCGACCGACAGCGCGGATGATGCCGATCTGGTTCTGCTGAACACCTGCCATATTCGCGAGAAGGCATCCGAGAAGGTGTTTTCGGCCCTGGGGCGCCTGCGCGACCTCAAGCGCAGCCGCAATGCCGAGGGCCGCGAGTTCATGATCGGTGTGGCCGGCTGCGTGGCGCAGGCCGAAGGCGAGGAGATCGCCAGACGCGAGCCCTCCGTCGACGTCGTCATCGGGCCGCAGACCTATCACCGCCTGCCGGCTGCGCTGCATCAGGCGCGCGCCGGCAAACGTGTGGTCGATACGGAATATGCGGTCGAGGACAAGTTCGAACATCTGCCGCAGATTGCCAAGGCCAAGGGTAGCGCCCGCTCGGTCACCGCCTTCCTGACGGTGCAGGAAGGCTGCGACAAGTTCTGCACCTTCTGCGTGGTGCCGTACACTCGGGGTTCGGAGGTCTCGCGGCCACTCTCCCAGATCGTCAAAGAGGCCGAACGGCTGGTCTCCGAGGGCGTGCGTGAACTGACGCTGCTCGGCCAGAACGTCAATGCCTGGACAGGTACCGGCGCCAGAGGGGAACAGATCGGACTTGCCCAGCTGCTTCATCGGCTGGCCGACATTCCAGGCCTTGCGCGCCTGCGCTATACCACCAGCCATCCGCGCGACATGGACGACGGACTGATTGCCGCCCATCGTGATCTGCGCATGCTGATGCCCTATCTGCATCTGCCGATCCAGTCCGGCTCGGACCGCATCCTGAAGGCGATGAACCGGCGCCACAAGGCGGATGAATATGTCGCCCTGATCGAACGCGTTCGCGCCGCCCGCCCCGATATCGCGCTGTCTGGCGATTTCATCGTCGGCTTTCCCGGCGAGACCGATGCCGATTTCGAGGCGACCCTGCAATTGGTGCGCGATGTCGGCTACGCCCAGGCCTATTCGTTCAAATATTCCGAGCGTCCGGGCACGCCGGGTGCCGAGCTTGCCGATCAGGTGGCAGACGCGGTGAAGACCGAGCGCCTTGCCCGGCTTCAGGAGCTGCTGCTGACCCAGCAGCGTCAGTTTGCCGAAGATTGCGTCGGCCGGGTCACCGATATCCTGCTGGAAAAGCCCGGCCGCAATCCGGGCCAGCTGATCGGGCGGTCGCCCTGGCTGCAATCTGTGAATGTTGATGCAAAAAAATCGCAAATCGGCGACATTATCAATGTACGAATCACCGGGACCGGCCCAAACAGCTTGTTTGCCGAGATGGCATAGGGTTACAGTGAGGGCAGGTCGCAATCTGAGCCAGGAGCCTGATCCGCTTGAACGCCCATGACTTGGTTTCTTCACCTTCGCGCAACAGCAAAACCGCAGTGACCGACGACAACCACTTCATCCTGACGTTCGAGAGCAATCGATTTGCCAGTGAGGTCTTCGGTCAGTTCGACGAGAACCTGAAGCTGATCGAGGAGCAGTTGCATGTCGATGCACGTGCCCGCGGCAACTCGGTTTCGATCTCCGGCGATGTGGTCGCCACCAACCAGGCGCGCCGAACGCTCGATTTTCTCTATGAAAAGGTCCAGAAGGGCGGCTCGGTCGAGCGCTCGGATGTTCAGGGCGCAATCCGCATGGCGGTTGCCGCCGACGATCAGCTGAGCCTGCCGACGATGGAAGGCAAGGCCAAGCTGTCGATGTCGCAGATTTCCACGCGCAAGAAGACTATATCGGCCCGCACGCCGACGCAGGACGTCTATATGCGGGCGCTGGAGCGCTCCGAACTGGTGTTCGGGGTCGGTCCCGCCGGTACCGGCAAGACCTATATCGCCGTCGCCTATGCCGCCCAGTTGCTGGAGCGCGGCATGGTCGACCGCATCATCCTGTCGCGACCGGCGGTGGAGGCCGGCGAAAGGCTGGGCTTCCTGCCGGGCGACATGAAGGAAAAGGTCGATCCCTATCTGCGGCCGCTCTACGACGCGCTCTACGACATGATGCCGGGCGACAAGGTCGAACGGGCGATCACCGCGGGCGTCATCGAGATCGCGCCGCTCGCCTTCATGCGCGGCCGTACCCTTGCCAATTCGGCTGTCATTCTCGACGAGGCGCAGAACACGACCTCGATGCAGATGAAGATGTTCCTGACCCGTCTTGGCGAAAACAGCCGGATGATCGTCACCGGCGACCCGAGCCAGATCGACCTTCCGCGCGGCGTGCGGTCCGGTCTTGTCGAGGCGCTGTCGCTTCTCAACGGCGTGGAGGGCGTGTCGATCGCGCGCTTCAAGGATGTCGACGTCGTGCGTCATCCGCTTGTCGGCCGGATCGTCAGGGCCTATGACGCCCAGTACGCGATGCAGAACGAAAGTGAGCAGGGCGACCGTTAAGGGTCGGCCTCCGGAAGCATATGACACGACTGGACATACAGATGGCCATCGAGGCAGAGGGCTGGCCGAGCGAAGCGGTCCTCCTCGCCCAGAGCAATGCCGTGCTGGAAACAGCATTGCGCTATCTGATCGAGCGCCAGGAGCAACCGTTCCCGAAGACGGCGCCGGAACTGTCGCTGGTGTTTACCGACGACCGGCAGATCCGCGAGATCAACGGCGAATGGCGCGGCATGGACAAGCCGACCAATGTCCTGTCCTTTCCGGCCTTTCCCGTATTGCCAGGCGGCATGCCGGGCCCGATGCTGGGCGATATCGTCTTCGCCCGCGAAACCTTGGAGCGGGAGGCCGTCGATCTGGACAAGCCGTTCGACGAGCACCTGTCGCATCTGCTGGTGCATGGTTTTCTTCACCTTTTCGGCTACGATCACATGAATGACGGCGAGGCTCTTGTCATGGAGACCCTCGAGACCGAGATTTTGGCAGAACTAGGCCTGGCTGACCCCTATGCGGGGCAGGAGCCTCTCTGATAAGATGGATATTATGAACGACGCCACGACGCATTCGCCTGCGAGGACCAAGGAGGGTCAGGAGAACTCTTCTTCCGACGAGGGCTCCAGTAGTCCCGGCAGGCACGAGCCTGCCGCTCGGCAACAGGCTTCCTTCTGGGATCGCGTGGTTCGCCTGCTGCGGCCTCACCAGCCTTCGACCCTTCGGGAAAACCTGACCGACGCGCTGCTGACCGATGAACGGGTCGGGGCGGTGTTCTCGCCGGAAGAGCGGGCGATGCTGCAGAACATCCTGCGGTTTCGCGAAGTGCGGGTCGAGGACGTGATGGTCCCCCGCGTCGATATCGAGGCGGTCGACCAGAATGTCACCATCGGCGAACTGCTGACCATCTTCGAGGAATCGGGCCGCTCGCGCATGCCGGTCTATTGCGAGACCCTGGATGACCCGCGTGGCATGATCCACATCCGCGACCTGCTTGCCTATCTGAACAAGCAGGCGCGCAGCAAGCGCCGCACCGCGCCCCGCGCCAGCGCTGCAGCCAATGCGGCGAACGCCGAGAAGTCGGAAAAACCCGAAAAGCCGGCAAAGTCCACGGCCGCCACGAAGGTGAGCTTCGATCTCGCCCGCGTCGATCTCGACAAGTCGGTGGCCGAGGCCGGCCTGGTACGCAGCATCCTCTTCGTTCCGCCCTCCATGCATGCCTCCGACCTGCTGCAGCGCATGCAGACGGCCCGAACCCAGATGGCGCTGGTGATCGACGAATATGGCGGAACCGACGGGCTGGTTTCGCATGAAGACATCGTCGAGATGGTGATCGGCGACATCGACGACGAGCACGACGATGAAGAGGTGATGTTCACGCGGGTGACGGAGGACGTTTACGTCGCCGACGCGCGCGCGGAACTCGAAGAGATTGCCGAAGCAATCGGCTCTGACTTCGACATCAGAGACAAGCTTGAGGATTTCGACACGCTCGGCGGCCTGGTCTACTCGTCGCTCGGCCGGATTCCGGTGCGCGGCGAGGTGGTGCAGGCGCTTCCGGGCTTCGAATTCCACATTCTCGAGGCCGACCCGCGCAAGATCAAGCGCATCCGCATCATTCGCAAGCGTCTGGCCGCCCGTCGGCGTGCGACCAAGGGGGATGTCGAGCCCGTTTTGCCGCGCGACGGGTCGGGAGATGACGACGGGCGCGGCCGCCCCCAGCAGGCGACCCGCACGACGGCCTGAGGCACAGGCGCGGTCCACGCTTTCCCGCCGTCCGGCGGGGGACAAGTCCGGCATTTTTTGGAAGACTGCGGGCGAAACGATTCGCCTCAGCAGGGAAGGGACGGCGCATGTACCGACTGGCCGGCAGCATCATGCTGCTCTGGGGCGTGAAACGCGCTTCTCTTGCAATCGTCATGGGTGCCCTGGCAGCACTGGCACTTCCCCCCTTCAGCTTCCCCGCAACGCTTTTCGTCTCTTTCACGGTTCTGGTCTGGCTGCTCGACGGCACCACCGGATCGGCTGACGGCGGCATTCTGCGCAGCTACCGGCAGGCCTTCGTCACCGGCTGGCTGTTCGGCTTCGGCTATTTCGTCGCCGGTCTGTGGTGGGTCGGTTCGGCGCTGCTGGTCGAGGCCGACGAATTCGCCTGGGCCCTGCCGCTTGCGATTGTCGGGCTGCCGGCGCTGCTGGCGATCTTCTACGGAATGGCGACGCTGATTGCCCGGATCTTCTGGTCCGAAGGCTTCGGCCGTCTGGCGGCGCTGGCGCTCGGCTTCGGGCTTGCCGAGTGGTTGCGCAGCTTCGTCGCCACCGGTTTTCCGTGGAACGCCATCGGCTACGGCGCGATGCCGATCCCGGTGATGATGCAGTCGGCCCATGCGATCGGTCTCTTCGGCGTCTCCGCCCTCTCGGTCTTCGTCTTTGCAACGCCTGCGCTTCTGGGCACCCGTCGCGGCCGGGTGACGGGCATCGTGCTCGCGACATTGCTGGTGGTCGTCCATTTCGGCTATGGCGCCTGGCGACTTTCTGAGGCGCCGGCCACGGCAGCAACCGAGAAGACGCTGAGCGTCAGGCTGGTCCAGCCAGCCGTGGAGCAGACCGACAAGAACGGCGACGACGACCGCGAGCAACAGTTCGACGACCTCTTGAAACTGTCGGCCCTGCCGCCGAAGGCGGGCGACAAGCGCCCCGACCTGATCGTCTGGCCGGAGACCTCCGTGCCCTTCATCCTGACGGAAAACCCGGATGCCTTCACCCGCATCGCCGATACGCTGCAACCGGGACAGGTGTTGCTGGCGGGCGCCGTGCGGGCCGAGGATCGCGGCCCGGGCTATCCGCCGCGCTATTACAACTCCGTCTTCCTGATCAATGACAAGGGGGAGATCATCGGCGCCTCCGACAAGGTGCATCTGACGCCGTTCGGCGAATATGTGCCGTTTGAGGATGTCCTGCGCCAATGGGGGATCGACAACCTGATCAGCCTGCCCGGCGGCTTCACGGCGGCCTCTGCCCGCACCATGCTGACGCTGCCGGGCGGCATCAATCTCTATCCGCTGATCTGCTACGAGATCATTTTCCCGCAGGAGATCGACGAGGCGCCGGCTTCCACCAATGCCATCGTCAATGTGACCAATGACGGCTGGTTCGGCGATACGCCCGGCCCCTATCAACATTTTCTGCAAGCGCGGGTGCGGGCCGCGGAGACCGGATTGCCGGTCATTCGCGATGCAAACAACGGTATTTCGGCGGTTATCGACGGCAAGGGACAAATTGTCGCAGGTCTTTCACTGGATAAAAAACAGGCCGTCGACGCAACGATAAGTTTACTAAGTGTTTCAAAATGGAACGATTCTGGCCGATTTTATAACTTCTGGTTGATTATAGCATGTCTGGCATTGGCGGCGGTCGGTTCCCGCGCAGGTTTTATTAGCGCCTTGGATTGACCGAAAACCCCTAAAATTGCATAGTCATATACGTCGTATATCAGTCTCTATGCTTGTGTTATTATACTCACAGTACAACGTTCGCGTTTAGTGGGGCTTGCAAGCAGAGCGGGTTATGGCAGTGACTGAAAACCACCTTGTCAGGAATAATCATGGTCGAAAATAAGAAGAAGCCGAACCCGATCGACATTCATGTCGGGAGTCGGATCCGTCTGCGCCGTACAATGCTTGGCATGAGCCAAGAAAAATTGGGCGAAAGTCTCGGAATCACATTCCAGCAAATTCAGAAATACGAGAAGGGCACTAATCGTGTTGGCGCCAGCCGACTGCAGAATATCTCCAATATTCTGACCGTGCCGGTTTCGTTTTTCTTCGAGGATGCGCCTGGCGACAATATTGTCGACGCGAACGGCATGGCCGAAGCTTCCAATTCCAACTACGTGGTCGATTTCCTGTCGTCCTCGGAAGGTCTCCAGCTCAATCGCGCCTTCGTCAAGATCGGTGACCCGAAGGTACGCCGCCGCATCGTCGAGCTTGTCAAGACGCTCGGTGCCGAAGGCGACGCCGACTGATCCTCCCTCCCAAGGTTGATCCGTGTCTGAGGGCGGCCGTGAAGGCCGCCTTTCGTCTGTGTAGGGCGTGCCCGTCCTCTGCGATGGCCGGGCGCTGTCGACTGTGATAAAAGCCTCAACTGAAATATCGACATAAAGATATCTTTATGTCGTTGTGCGCTTGTTTTTCGACAACGAAGCGCCTAACAAGATCATGGCTTTTTCACTGAGGGGAATCCCGCATGCGCTCACACTACATTTTCACCAGCGAGTCTGTTTCCGAAGGTCACCCTGACAAGGTTTGCGACCGCATTTCGGACGAGATCGTTGACCTGGTCTACCGCGAAGCGGCCAAGACCGGTGTGGATCCCTGGACTGTGCGCATTGCCTGCGAGACGCTTGCGACCACCAATCGGGTGGTCATTGCCGGTGAGGTCCGGTTACCGCCGAGCCTGATGAAGACCGACAAGAACGGCAAAGAGGTAATCAACCCCTCGAAGTTCAAGTCGGCGGCGCGGCGCGCCATCCGTGACATCGGCTATGAGCAGGACGGTTTCCACTGGAAGACGGTCAAGATCGACGTCCTCCTGCATTCCCAGTCCGCCCATATCGCGCAAGGGGTCGACAAGGCCTCCGATCACGACAACTCCGAAGGCGCCGGCGACCAGGGCATCATGTTCGGCTATGCCTGCCGCGAGACCCCGGACCTGATGCCGGCCCCGATCTACTATTCCCACAAGATCCTGCAGCTGCTCGCGATCGCCCGCAAGAGCGGCGAGGGCGATGTCGCCAAGCTCGGACCGGACGCCAAGAGCCAGGTCTCGGTCATCTACCGCGACGGCAAGCCCTCGGAAGTATCCTCCATCGTGCTGTCCACGCAGCATCTCGACGAGAGCTGGGATTCCGCCAAGGTCCGCAAGGTTGTCGAACCCTATATCATGGAAGCGCTGGGCGATCTGCCTGTGGCCGCCGATTGCAAGTGGTATATCAATCCGACCGGCAAGTTCGTCATCGGCGGTCCGGACGGTGATGCGGGCCTGACCGGCCGCAAGATCATCGTCGACACCTATGGCGGGGCCGCCCCGCATGGCGGCGGCGCATTTTCCGGCAAGGACACCACCAAGGTCGACCGGTCCGCAGCCTATGCCGCCCGCTACCTGGCAAAGAACGTCGTGGCTGCGAATCTCGCCGAACGCTGCACCCTCCAGATCGCCTATGCGATCGGCATCGCCCAGCCGCTGGCCGTCTATGTCGACCTGCATGGCACCGGCAAGGTGACCGAGGACGAAGTCGAAGCGGCGATCCGCAAGGTCATGGACCTGTCGCCGTCCGGCATTCGCCGCCATCTCGACCTCAACAAGCCGATCTATGCCAAGACCTCCGCCTACGGCCATTTCGGCCGCAAGACCGGCCGCGACGGCGCGTTTTCCTGGGAAAAGCTTGACCTGGTCAAGCCGCTGAAGGAAGCGATCAAGGCTTGAACGACGAACTCGACATGAGCGGCCGCCCGAGCCGCGCGACCGAAGCCTTTTTCGGTCGCCGCAAGGGCAAGCCCCTGCGCGACCTGCAGGTCGAGCGGATGGAGCATTTGCTGCCGGCGCTGAAGGTGGATCTGTCGACAGCTCCCCCTTCCGAGCTGGCTGCATTGTTTCCCGGCCCCGTCGAGCGGCTTCGTCTGGAGATCGGTTTCGGCGGCGGGGAGCATCTCGTTCACCGCGCCTCGGAAAATCCGAGGACGGCCTTTATCGGCGTCGAGCCTTTCGTCAACTCGATGGCGAAGCTGCTGGCGAGCGTGGAAGAGCGTGGCCTTGAAAATATCCGCGTCTACGACGACGATGCGACGCAGTTGCTCGACTGGATGCCGGAAGCCTCGATCGATCACATCGACCTTCTTTATCCCGACCCCTGGCCGAAGAAGAAGCACTGGAAGCGGCGCTTTGTGTCACAGGTCAATCTGCAGCGGTTTCACCGCGTGCTGAAGCCGGGCGGGCGCTTCTGCTTCGCCTCGGATATCGACACCTATGTGAACTGGACGCTTCTGCATTGCCGCGACCATGGCGGCTTCGAATGGACCGCGAAAGAGGCCGCCGACTGGATCACCCCGTTCCAGACCTGGCCGGGCACGCGCTATGAGGCGAAGGCCAAGCGCGAAGGGCGGACATCCGCCTATCTGACATTCAACAAGATCGACCTGCCGGCCGCCTGACGGCGGCTGCGGCGTCCTTGCCTTCGAAGAAAAGACCTCAGTGCAGGCTGACGGTCTTCAGATCGTCTTCCGCCGCCCGGAAAAACGTGCTCGAGCGATTATCGGTCAAAAGGATTGGCGTGCCATCGGCGCCGAACAGGGCCCAAAGGTCTACGCCGGGATCGATATCGGGAGCTTCGGGAAAGCAGCGGGCAACTTCTTCGGCCTGCATTTTCCGGATGTAACCAACTTCACCGGAGCCGAGATGGGCCAGATCGGAGGCCGTCAGGCCGGTGTTTGCTTCTCTCAACAACATTTCATTTCATCCACTTGATGCGAGTCGGCACGAGGGCCGATGCCTTCATGGTGATGGAGAAATGTTAATTTTTCTGACCATTCTGCTGGCATCGGGCTGGTGCAGGTCGATCTTCAGCAGACCGTTGGACAGCCGGGCCTCCACCACCTCGAGGCCGGGTGCCAGCAGAAACACCTTCTGGAACTGGCGGGCGGCAATGCCCTGGAACAGGTAATCGGCGTTCGCCTGCTCCAGCTGCCGGCCGCGAATGGTCAACTGGTTGCCGGCGACCTGCAGGTCGAGTTCGCTCTCGTCGAAGCCGGCCACCGCCAGCGTGATGCGCAGCCGCTCGGACGGGCCGCCGAGAATGCGCTCGATATCATAGGGTGGATAGCCGTCATTGTTGCGAACGAGGCGCCGGTCTAGATCGAAACCGATCCGGATATGAAATGCGGTGTGATTTGCTTCCGGTTTCGATCCGCCCATCGACTACGCCCTGACCCTGCTCCCTCGTGCCTCTTTTCGACCTCCATATGGGCATGCCGTATCGGCGGCGCAACCCGGCAATCGCTTGACAATGCGATGGCCGAATGGTGAGCAGACGCAAAGATCAGCAAAGGACATCGGCATGAGCGCAGCAAGGAAGATAATCATCGATACCGATCCGGGCCAGGACGATGCCGCGGCCCTGATGCTGGCGTTTGCAAGCCCGGATGAGCTCGAGGTTCTCGGCGTGACGACGGTTGCCGGCAATGTGCCGCTGGCGATGACCAGCCGCAATGCGCGCGTCGTTTGCGAACTCTGCGGCCGAAGCGATGCGCGGGTCTATCCCGGCGCCGAGCGTCCGATGGTAAAGCCGCTGGTGACGGCCGAACATGTCCACGGCAAGACCGGTCTTGACGGCGCCGAGCTGCCGGAACCGAGCATGCCGCTGCAGGACACCCATGCCGTCGATTTCATCATCGACACGCTGCGCCACGAGCCCGCGGGCACCGTGACCCTCTGCACGCTCGGGGCACTGACCAATATCGGCCTGGCCTTCAAGAAGGCGCCCGATATTGCACCGCGCATCCGCGAACTGGTGATGATGGGCGGCGGCTTCTTCGAGGGCGGCAACATCACGCCCGCCGCCGAGTTCAATATCTTCGTCGATCCGCACGCCGCCGAGATCGTCTTCCGCTCGGGCGTGCCGATCGTGATGATGCCTCTCGACGTGACGCATCAGCTGCTGACGACGAAGGCACGCGTCGCCCGGATCGCTGCGCTCGCAACACGGCCGGCCGAGGTGCTGAAGGGCTGGCTCGAATTCTTCGAGCGCTTCGACGTGGAGAAATACGGCTCCGATGGCGGCCCGCTGCACGACCCGAGCGTGATTGCCTATCTGCTACGGCCCGACCTTTTCGACGGCCGCGACTGCAATGTGGAAATCGAGACGGTGTCGGAACTGACCATCGGCATGACGGTTGTCGACTGGTGGCGCGTGTCGGGCCGGCCGGCCAATGCCAGGGTCATGCGCAAGGTCGATGCCGACGGCTTTTTCGATCTCCTGACGGAACGCGTCGCCCGGCTCTGAGACGACTGGGGACTAACAAAAAGGCCGCCGACTGGATGGTCGGCGGCCTTTTTGTTGGTGTGTCGGTCGGGGCGGGGCTTAAAATTCCTGCCAGTCGCCACCGCCGCCGCCTGCAAAGCGTTTGGCCGGAACGGCGCGACCCACATCTGTCGGCCCGGGCTGCCGCATGGTCGCCGCGGTCGCCCGCAGCTGCTGGCCGGCGGACCCGCCACCAATCCTGAATCGACCGACGAGCGCGCTCAGATTGGCCGCTTCGCTGTTCAGCATCTGGCTGGCGGCCGAGGTTTCCTCGACCATCGCCGCATTCTGCTGGGTCACCTGGTCCATCTGGTGGACGGCGATGTTGACCTCCTTCAGGCCGGACGACTGCTCGCTGGCAGACGAGGAGATCTGCAGCACCAGGTCGTTGATCTGCATCACCTGGTCGGCGATCTTGCGCAGCGCATGGCCGGCATCGCCGACCAGCTTGACGCCTTCGCCGACCTGCTGGCCGGACGTGGTGATCAGCGCCTTGATCTCCTTGGCGGCATGGGCCGAGCGCTGGGCCAGTTCGCGCACTTCCTGGGCGACGACGGCGAAACCCTTGCCGGCTTCTCCGGCCCGGGCTGCCTCGACGCCGGCGTTCAGCGCCAGAAGGTTGGTCTGGAAGGCGATGTCGTCGATCACGCTGATGATGCGCGAGATTTCCTCGGACGACTGGGCGATCGACTGCATCGAGCCGACGGCACGGGTAACGACAGTGCCGGAGGCCTCCGCGTCGTCGCAGGCGGCCGTCACCGTCTTCGCCGCCATCTGGGCATTCTCGGCGCTGGCATGCACCTGTTCGGTGAGCTCGTTGAGGGCGGCAGCCGTCTCTTCGAGGCTTGCCGCCTGCTGTTCGGTGCGCTTCGACAGGTCATCGGCGCCGCGGCTGATTTCCGCCGTGCCGCTGGTCATGCCGTGTACGGCTGTATTGACCGAGCTAATGGTCTCTTCCAGGCTTCCGACAGCGGCGTTGAAGTCGGCCTTCAGCCCGGCGTATTCGCCGGTGAAGTCCTCGCTGATGCGATGGGTCAGGTCTCCCTGCGACAGGGCCGCAAGGCTTCTGCCCAGCACATCGACAATGTGCTGCTGGCGGGCGGAATTCGCCTCGCGATCGGCCTCGGATCGTGAGCGCTCGCTCTCGGCATCCTCGCGATGGCGGCGGGCATCCGCTTCCATGGCCTGCGTCTGCGCCAGGCGACCGCGGAACCCCTCGAGCGCCTTGGCCACCTCGCCGACCTCGTCGGGGCGGTCCTGCCCCGCAACCGGTTCGGCATAGTGCCCGTCGTTCAAGTCGGAGACCGCACCGATCAGGCCGCGCAGCGGCGCGCGAACGAAGACGCGGACGGCAAACCAGAGTGCGGCGATGACGGCGATCAGGCTGACGAGACCGGCAATGATGGTCAGCGTCGTCTGGGCGTTCACAGGCGCGTTGATGGCGCTCAGCGGGATGTCGATGATGACGGCCCAGGTGGTGTTCACGCCGGGAACGGCAAAGGGATAGACAAGGCGGCTGTAGTCGCCGAGGCCCTCGGCGGACAACCCTTCGACAATCTGGTCGGGACCGCCATCGAGGCTCGCCTTCAGCACGTCGGCACCGGCGTCCTCATAGGGTTTCATGATGTCGGCGTCGGTCGGTGCGACCAGCCACTGGGCGTTCTGCGCCACCAGCAGCACGCGGCCGTTGCCGAAGGGATGCAGCGCCTTCAGCTTGTCGGAGAGCGACAGCAGGGAGATGTCGACGCCGCTGACGCCGATCATCTTGCCGTTCGACATCACCGGATAGGCGATCGAGCTCATCGTGGTCGGAACGTCGGTGCCTTCGGCCAGATAGGGCGCGGTAATCGCGCCCTTGCCGGATTTTGCGGCAAGCGCATACCAGGCAGCGCTATAGTCATTCTTGAAGGTCGAGAACTGGATGCCGCCATCCTTGGTCTTGGACCAGTAGGGGGTGAAGACCCCATTGTCGTTGGCGCCGAGATCGCTATTGCCCTTGACGTCGTCCTGCCGGCCGTCGAAGGCCTTTTCCTCTTCGGCAAACCAGCTGCCGAAAGCAAACGGGTTCTGCTCCAGATTGGCTTTCAGGATGTTGATGGCGCCCTTGCGGTCGAAGGACTGTCCGGCATGGCCGCGGCCCAGAACACCCGCCATCGAGCGGGCGGCGCTGGCCAGTTCGCCGATATCGGCGGCCACCTGGTTGGCGATGGCCTTGGCCTCGGAACGGGCCTGGTCATTGGTAAGGTCATGCACGCGATCGCGCGTCTGCCCGATCAGGATCGCATTCGAGATGACGAGAACGGCCGCAATCGCAAGTCCGGTGACGAGCAGCAGCTTGGCGGCAATCGATTTGCCTGGGAAAATCATCGGCGGGAGCCTCGGCGAGGGCCGCTGGCCAGTCATTGAACCTGCGGCGTGGAGCTATGCGGTGCCCCCTCATGGAACATCGTGCCAAGACCATGTCGGCAGGCGGAGAGTTACGCAGATCTGCTTAACAAGATATGACCGGTTTTCCGTGGATTTTAGGGGGTGTCGGACGCGCCGGGCGCGAAACTCATAACCGTGCGGCGACCTCGGCCGCGGTCGGGATGGCCGGCTGCGCGCCGGCCTTCATGCAGGCAAGCGATCCGGCGACGGCTGCGCGCCGCAAGGCGGTCTCGAAATCCAGTCCGGCATCGAGCCCGGCGGCCAGGTAGCCGCAGAATGTATCGCCCGCCCCGACGGTGTCGACCGGTTCGATCGAGAGGCCGACAGCGCTCATCAGTTTGCCGTCGCGGGCAGCGATGACGCCGTCGCCGCCCAGCGTGACGATGATCGTCTGACCACGGTCGCGGTGCAGCGCAAGGACGGCCTCCTTGCGTTCCGATGCGCTCAGCCGCTCCCGGCCGGTCAGCAGCTCGAACTCGGTCTCGTTGGCGATCACGATGTCGCAGAGCGAGGCCAACTGCGCGGCCTCCCGCGTCAGCGGTGCGGTGTTGATCACCGAAATTACCCCGCGCGCACGCGCCAGCTTGAGCCCGGCCTCTATAGCCGGCGCCGGGATTTCCAGCTGCAGCATCAGGATGTCGCCTGCCTGCATCGCCTCGACGGCTGCAATTGCGGCAGATGCGCCGACCTTGCCATTGGCGCCGGGTACGACAGCGATCATGTTTTCCCCATCGCCGCCAACCAGGATGAGCGCCGTGCCGGTCGGTCCCGGCAGATGCGCCGTCGCCGACAGGTCGGTGCCGGCCTCTGCCAGCAAGGCAAGGGCCGGCTCGGCAAATGTGTCGTCTCCGACGGCGCCGGCCATGCGCACGGATGCGCCGGCCCGGGTCGCTGCCAGCGCCTGATTGGCACCCTTGCCGCCCGCCGCTGTGGAGAAGTTGCTGCCGGCAACGGTTTCGCCGGGCGCGGGCAGCCGGGCTGTGGTGGCGATGAGATCCATGTTGATGGAGCCGAGGACGGTGATCATGGCATGCTTCCGTTTTGCCGAAGCACAGCGCGATCGTTTCGATCCGCCCGGCACTTCGGGGTCTTGTCGTGACGCATGCCTTTGGTCCGTAACCGGTTACCCCTTTCGGGGACATGCCCTGGGAGGCGATATAGACGACAAGCGTCAGTCGTCGTCAACCACCCTCAGCTTCAACAGGCCGGTGCGGCTCTCGACACCTTTCGGTGGCGCATCGCCGGCTTCGCGCTCCTTGTCCGGCGCCGCTTCGAATTCCAGCGCCTCGATCTTGGCGCCGCGGCGGTTCAGCTTGTCGGTCGAGGTGAGGATCATCTCGACATCCTTCTGGGCCGCGAGGAAATGGCTCTGCAGCTTGCGCGTCCGGTCGTCCAGCCGCGACAGATCCTCCATCAGCTGTACCACCTCGCCCTGTATCAGATGCGCCTGTTCGCGCATGCGCTGGTCCTTCAACACGGCCTGTATCACCTGGATAGACAGCATCAGCAGCGAGGGGGAGACGATCACCACGCGCAATTTATGCGCCTTCTGCACGACGCCCTCGAAATTCTCGTGGATCTCGGCGAACACCGATTCCGAGGGGACGAACAGGAAGGCCATGTCCTGGGTCTCGCCGCGCAGCAGGTACTTGTCGGAAATGTCCTTGATATGCACCTCGATATCCCGGCGGAACTGCTGGCTCGCCAGTTTTTTCTCTTCCGGCGTTTCGGCATCGCGGATGGCATTCCAGGCCTCGAGCGGAAACTTGGCGTCGATGACCAGAGGCGGCGAGCCGTTCGGCATGCGGATGGTGCAGTCGGGGCGCGAACTGTTGCTCAGCGTCGCCTGGAACTCGTAGGCCCCCATCGGCAGGCCGTCGGCGACGATCGTTTCCATCCGCGACTGGCCGAAGGCACCGCGCGTCTGCTTGTTCGACAGGATCGCCTGCAGCCCCACGACATCCCTGGCAAGCGACTGGATGTTGTTCTGCGCGGCATCGATGACGGCGAGCCGCTCCTGCAGATGGCGCAGATTGTCATGGGTCGACTTCGTCTGCTCGCTGAGGCTGGTGCCGATACGCTGTGCCATGCCGTCGAGGCGCTGGTTGATCGCCCGGTTGAACTCCGACTGGCGATTGCTGAAGACATCGGTCATCGCCGCGATCCGCCCCTGCATTTCCGATTGGCTGCGCAGCAGCTCTGCCAGGCGGGCCTGCGCGTCCGCCTCGCGGCGGGCAGCGTCGACATGCGTCTGTGCCTGCCGCCTCGCACCGGAGCGCAATGCGGCGACGAGGGCGATCAGCAGGACGACCATCAGGCCTCCGCCGAGGCACAACAGAGAGAGGCCGAGCGATATGTCCATGCCGTGCAGTGTGGCAACGCGGTGGCTGAGTAAGGAGGAGGGGTCACTGGTCATGCCGGGCACTCTAGCAGATTTGGCGCCCATGGCCAGATCAAAACGAGAACATGGGGGTTCGAGGAGTCCGCGCCGGGCGCCGCTTCCGGGAGACGGATCTCCGGACAAACAAGTAAGAACACTGATAAATTGGGGAGCGGACTTGACACTCGTCAATAATGAAAATTTTACCGTTTTTGGTGCATTAGTGAAAACTAACTAAATTAATGGCTTTGCATACACATCCGGCACAGGGCGGGCAGATCATGACTGACAAGACCAACGAAAAGATACTGGCCGAGCGCCTGGCCTTTATCGGCCTCGACGAGGAGGCCAAGCAGGTACTGCGCAAAACGGGACCGGCCATCCGCAAGCATATGGGCGCGGCGCTGGACACCTTCTACGACAAGGTCCGCAAGACTCCGGAGACGGCAGCCTTCTTTTCGGATGAAGGCCATATCAAGAGCGCCAAGGGGCGTCAGGAGGCCCATTGGGGCGTCGTCGTCTCGGCCGCCTATGACCGCCGCTATGTCGAGGGTGTCGAAGCCGTCGGCCGCGCCCATGCGCGTATCGGCCTGGAGCCGCGCTGGTATATCGGCGGCTATGCCCTGTTGATGGAGCAGCTGATCCACGCGGTGATGAAGGAGCACTGGCCTTCCCGGTTCGGCCGGCAGGGCGCGGATGACCTCGCCCGCGAGGTCTCCGTGGTGGTGAAGGCCGCATTGCTCGACATGGATTATTCGATCTCGGTCTATCTCGACATTCTTGCCGAGCAGCGCCGGACCGCCGAAGAAGCCCGCCAGAAAAACGAGGCGGAGCAGAACGAGGCCGTGTCCGCCTTGCGCGGCGCGCTTCGCCAGCTCTCCGACGGTGACCTGGAATCGAAGCTCGGCAACGGCCTGGCGGAGAATTTCGACGGCATGGTGCAAGACTATAACGACACCGTCGAAAAGCTGCGCTCGACCATCGGTACGGTGCGCAACGCCGCCGAGCAGATCTTGCAGTCGACAACGACGATCGCGGCCGCCGCAGACGATTTGTCGCAGCGCACCGAACAGCAGGCCGCCGGCCTGGAGGAAAGTACCGCTGCCCTGCACGAACTGACCGACAATGTCGGGCGCACGGCAAGCGGCGCCCAGCAGGCGGCCAATGCCGTGCGGGTCGCACTCAGCGAGGCCCATTCCTCCGGCGAGGTCGTCACCGAGGCGGTCGAGGCGATGGGAGCGATCGAAAAATCCTCCGACGAAATTTCCAAGATCATCGGCGTGATCGACGAGATCGCGTTCCAGACCAATCTGCTGGCGCTGAACGCCGGCGTCGAGGCGGCACGTGCCGGCGAGGCCGGCCGGGGCTTTGCGGTGGTTGCCCAGGAGGTGCGGGAACTTGCCCAGCGCTGCGCCGGTGCTGCCAAGCAGATCAAGGGGCTGATCTCGCAAAGCAGCGGCCAGGTGCAGACGGGCGTCGGGCTGGTCAACAATGCCGGCGGGGCGCTACAGAGCATCATCAAGCGCATCGACGAGATCAACGGGATCGTCGGCCAGATCGCAACGGCGGCTGCCGATCAGTCCGGCGGCCTGAAGGAGGTCAACTCGGCCGTCGGCAGCCTCGACCAGATCACCCAGCAGAATGCCGGCATGGTGCAGGAGACCTCGTCGCAGACCGAGCACCTGCATCAGGAGGTCGAGCGCCTGGTCGATGCCTTGCGCGGATTCAAGTCCCGGGATCTGGACAGCCGGCCGAACGATGCCGAATGGAAGCGCAAGACACAGTCGTCGCAGGCGTCGCCACTCCGCCGCACGGCCTGATGCCGCTCGCGGCAGACGCACGGACCGCCAGAACTGGCCTTCCGGCCGTTGCAGTTTGTTAAGCAACGCCGTCCGATCTTGGCCGCCGGTGATCGGGGCAAGACCTTGATCGAAAAGATTGAAGGGTCTGCTGCGCCCCCGGAATGGAAAGAAAGGCTATGCCATCGGTCAGATCCGATGGCATAGCCTCGTGCCGCTTTTGCGGCCTTTCGCCGCCATGCGCCGCGCCCGGCATGAGGACAAGGGGCGGACTGCACATGACGACCGAGACCAATCGCGATCTCCTTCAGGAAAGACTGGAATTCCTGGAGATCGATGCAAAGAGCAGCGAGACGCTGACGGCGCTGCGCCCGAGCCTCGATTCCATCCTTGGGCCGGTTCTCGACCAGTTCTACATCAAGATGGCCGCCCATCCCAAGCTCTCGCGGTTCTTCAAGGACAAGGCGCATATGAACGGCGCCAAGGCGGCGCAGACCGTTCACTGGGGCCGGCTGGCGGATGGCCGGTTCGACGGAGCCTATGTCGACAGCGTGACCAGCATCGGCAAGACCCATGCCCGCATCGGACTGGAGCCCCGCTGGTATATCGGCGGCTATTCGGCGCTGCTGATTGGCCTGATGCGCGGTATTCTGCTGCGCCACTGGCCGTCGCGATTCGGCCGCGGCAAGATCGAGGCGCTGGCCGACAAGCTGGCCAGCGTGATCAAGGCCTCGATGCTCGACATGGACTATTCGATCTCGGTCTATCTGGAGGCGCTCGAGGCCGAGCGGCGCAAGCTCGCCGATGAGCGGGCGCAGATCGAGAATGAGCAGAAATATGCCCTGGAGCAGCTGAGCCAGGGCCTGCATGCGCTTTCAACCGGCGATTTCCAGTCGAGGATGACGACCGAGCTGCCGGAGAATTTCCGCCGGATGGCAGAGGACTACAATCGCACGGTCGATCAGCTCAGCGCTTCCTTCCTCTCCATCCGCCATGCCTCGCAGGAGATCCTCGACGGTACGGACAATATCGCCCGGGCCTCCGGCCAGGTCGCACAGCGCACGAGCGAACAGGCGGCCGGCCTGCAGCAAAGCTCCACCGCGCTGGAGCAGCTGTCGATCAGTGTCGGCCAGACCGCCACCAATGCGCTGAAGGCCTCCACTGCCGTCGAGGAGACCCAGGCCCGCGCCCGCGATTCCGGCGATGTCGTCAACCAGGCCGTCGACGCCATGGCGGCGATCGAACGGTCGTCCAGCGAGATCTCCCAGATCATCGGTGTGATCGACGAGATCGCTTTCCAGACCAATCTTCTGGCGCTGAATGCCGGCGTGGAAGCGGCGCGTGCCGGCGATGCCGGCAAGGGCTTTGCCGTGGTCGCGCAGGAGGTGCGCCAGCTGGCCCAGCGCAGCGCCGATGCCGCCAAGGAGATCAAGGCACTGATCCTGCAGTCGAGTTCCCAGGTGCACCACGGCGTCGATCTGGTGAGCAATACCGGCGCGGCGCTCACCGACATGATCGAGCGGGTGTCGTCGATCAACACCTTCGTCGCCGATATCGCCACCTCCGCCCGCGACCAGGCGGTGGCGCTGAACGAAGTCAACCTCGCCACCCGCACGATCGACACGCTGACGCACGAGAATGCCGAGATGATGGAACGCAGCTCGGCGGAAACCCAGCGTCTGCGGGGAGAGGTGGCCGGATTGGTCGATCTTCTGGCGCGGCTGAAGACGGGAGAGGCCGACAGCATCGGCACCGCCATCCTGGCGCGCGCTGCCGCCTGAACCGTGGTTTGCGGGAGACCGGGACGATGGGCGCTTCGGTGCCCATGCACCGCCTGACCCGGCAAGATGCCGGCTGCGGCCGACATTTTTGCGTTTCTTTTTGGGCCGGTTTTGGGTTATGGGAACGCCATGACGATCAAGCCACTCATAATCTTGCCGGATCCCGTCCTGCGGCAGGTTTCCAAGCCTGTCGAACGCGTCGATTCCGAACTTCTGTCCCTGGCGAACGACATGCTGGAGACGATGTACGATGCCCCGGGCATCGGCCTTGCCGCCATCCAGATCGGTGTGCCGCGCCGCATGCTGGTGATCGACGTCGCCAAGGAAGACGAGCCGAAACAGCCCGTTGTCTTCATCAATCCGGAGATTGTCGCGTCGTCCGACGACCTCTCGACCTATGAGGAAGGCTGTCTGTCGATCCCGGACTATTATGCCGAGGTGGAGCGACCGGCCAGCGTCACGGTGAAGTCGCTCGACCGCGACGGCAAGGAACAGCTGACCAGGGCCGAGGGCCTGCTGGCGACCTGCCTGCAGCACGAGATCGACCATCTGGATGGGGTGCTGTTCATCGACCATATCTCGCGGCTAAAGCGGGACATGGTGATCAAGCGCTTTACCAAGGCGGCAAAGAGCAAGGGCGTTCTGTAGATCGCCTGACACCATCGCCGGCAAGATCCGACCACGGGAGCAAGCATGAGCCTGCGCATCATCTTCATGGGCACGCCGGATTTTTCCGTGCCGACGCTGCGAGCGCTGGTCGACGCCGGCCATGAGATCGTCGCCGTCTACAGCCAGCCGCCACGTCCCGCCGGACGCCGCGGGCTTGACCTGAAGGCGTCGCCCGTGCTCCAGGCTGCCGAAGCACTCGACATCCCGGTTCTCACACCGTTGAATTTCAGGCAGGACGATGATAGGGAAGCCTTTCGTGCCCATGCGGCCGACGTTGCCGTGGTTGTCGCCTATGGCCTGCTTTTGCCCGAAGCGATCCTGAACGGCACCCGGCTCGGCTGCTACAACGGCCATGCCTCGCTGCTGCCGCGCTGGCGGGGTGCAGCCCCGATCCAGCGGGCGATCATGGCCGGCGATGCCGAGACCGGCGTCATGGTCATGCAGATGGAAAAGGGTCTCGACACCGGACCCGTGGCGCTCACCCGCAAGGTCGCGATCGGTCCCGACACCACGGCGGGCGAGCTGCACGACCTGCTGATGGTCGCCGGCGCAGACGCCATGGTCGAGGCTATGGCCCGGCTCGAAGCGGGTGACCTGCCGCTGACGCCGCAGGCAGACGAGGGCGTGCTCTATGCCGCGAAGATCGACAAGGGCGAGACCCGGATCGATTTCGGCAGGCCGGCGGCCGAAGTTCACAATCACATTCGCGGCCTTTCGCCCTTTCCCGGCGCCTGGTTCGAAACGGAAATCGGCGGCCGCCCGGAGCGGGTCAAGGTGCTCGGCTCGACGCTTGGCCAGAGTGGTGGCAACAACGTCGGCAGGGCCGGGACGGTGATCGGCAACGACCTGACGGTTGCCTGTGGCGATGGTTCTGTCCGGCTGACCCGGCTGCAGAAGGCCGGCGGCAAGCCGCTCGATGCCTTCGATTTCCTCCGGGGCTCTCCGCTGCCGCCCGGCACGGCGCTGTCCTGATGCCGCGTTTTCGCCTGACGGTCGAATATGACGGCACGCCCTATGTCGGCTGGCAGCGCCAGGACAACGGCGCCTCGGCCCAGGGCGCGCTCGAAAAGGCCGTGCTGTCGCTGACCGGCGAAACCGTCTCCATCCGCGGCGCCGGGCGCACCGATTCCGGCGTGCATGCGGTCGGTCAGGTGGCGCATGTCGATCTGTCGCGCGACTGGGCGCCCTACAAGCTGCGCAATGCGCTGAACGCCCATCTGGCACAGGCCCGCGAGGCGGTCTGCGTGGTCGATGCCTTCTCGGTTGCGGACGATTTCGACGCGCGCTTCTCGGCTATCCGCCGGCATTATCTCTATCGCATCATATCCAGGCCGTCGCGGCTGGTGCTGGAGCGCAATCGCGCCTGGTGGGTTTCCAAGGAACTCGATCATGAGCAGATGCATGCGGCCGCCCAGCAGCTTGTCGGCCATCACGACTTCACCACCTTCCGCTCGGTGCATTGCCAGGCCCATAGCCCGGTCAGGACGCTCGACCGGCTGGATGTGAGCCGCAATGGCGACCTGATCGAGATCCGGGCAACGGCGCAGAGCTTCCTGCACAACCAGATCCGCTCGTTTGCCGGCACGCTGAAAATGGCGGGCGAAGGCCGGATGTCGGTGGACGACGTGAAGGCCGCGCTCGAGGCGCGCGACCGCTCCGCCTGCGGTCCGGTGGCGCCACCGGAGGGGCTCTATTTCATGAAGGTCGAATATCCCGGCGACGCCCCGTAGGCGGCGTCAGCCGACGGTAATGCCGAGGAAACGCTCCAGCAGCTCGGTTACCAGGATCGACGGGATCAGCAGCACGGTGGTCATCGTCGCTGCCGTCAGCAACTGGCCGCCGCAGAGCATCTGCATGACGCGCATGTAGACAAAGACCATCGCCAGCATCAGGATGAGCCAGATCATCGCCACGAGGCCCGCAATGGCGGGCAGCAGCATCAACAGCAGGATCAGCACGGCGTAGAGATAGGTAAACGGCACCGTCACCCAGTTGGTGGTGGCGACGATCGCCGAAAACCGTTCGCCGATGCCGAGCGTCCAGGCCAGTATGCCGGCAAGCACCAGCGGCAGAATCCAGTTCATCGCCTCGATCATCGCCACCCGCAGGAAGAAGTCGATGCCGACCGACGCGCCGTCGGGCAGCAGGGCCAGATGGCCGAGCATCAGCCAGTACCAGGAGATACCGATGGCCGGCAGGGCAAAGACGATGGCGAAGAACGAGCGCATCGCCCCGCGATCGGTGAAGTCGAGATATTTGAAGCCGCCCGGATCCTGCTTCAGCAGCAGCCAGATGCCGGTGAGATAGAGTTCGACTTCCTTAAGTGTTGGCATGGAAGAACCAGCGTTCGATAAAGGACTGGTAGATGCGGGTCAGGGTTTCCAGATCCGCGACATCGACATGCTCGTCGACCATGTGCATGGTCTGGCCGACCAGGCCGAATTCCACCACCGGGCAGTAATCCTTGATGAAGCGGGCATCCGAGGTGCCGCCGGTCGTCGACAGCGTCGGGCGCTTGCCGGTTACGGCCTCGATGGCGTCGACGAGCGAACCAGTCAGCTGGTCGTTGCGCGTCAGGAACACATGGCTCGGGCGATCGGTCCAGGCGAGGTCGTATCGCACCGGGTCCCGGCCGATCCTTAAGGGCGAGGTCTCGGCCGCTTTCGCCAGGCGCGCCTCGATCTCGCGCTTCAGCGTCTCGACCGACCAGGTATCGTTGAAGCGAATATTGAATCTGGCGCTCGCCTTGGCGGGAATCACGTTGGTCGCACCGTTGCCGACATCGATCGAGGTGACTTCCAGATTGGACGGCTGGAAAGTCTCCGTGCCGGCGTCGAAGGGGGGATCCATCAGCGCGGCAGCGAGGCTGATGATCGCGCGCACCGGATTGTCGGCGAGATGCGGATAGGCGGCATGGCCCTGCACGCCAAGGACCGTCAGGGTGCCGGACAGCGAGCCGCGCCGGCCGATCTTGATCATGTCGCCGAGCGCATCCGGATTGGTCGGCTCGCCGACGAGTGCGCCATCCCAGCGCTCGCCATTTGCGGCTGCCCACTCCAGGAGCTTGATCGTGCCGTTGATGCCGGGGCCTTCCTCGTCGCCGGTAATCACCAGCGAGACGGAGCCGGGAAGCGGACCCTTTTGCTGGACGACGCGCGAAAGGGCCGCGACGAAACAGGCAATGCCACCCTTCATGTCGACGGCGCCGCGGCCGTAGAGCTTGCCGTCGACGATCTCGGCGGCGAAGGGCGGATGCGTCCAGTCCCCTTCCGCGCCGACCGGCACCACGTCGGTGTGACCGGCAAACATCAGATGCGGGCCGTCCGTGCCGAGCCGGGCATAGAGGTTCTCGATGTCGGGCGTGCCCTCGGCGGTGGCGGTCATCCGCGTGACGGTGAAGCCTTGCGGTTTCAGCATGGCCTCCAGGACGCCGAGCGCGCCTCCTTCCGCTGGCGTCACGGACGGGCAACGGATCAGGGCCTTCAGGTTTTCTACGGGATTGTCTGCAGTCATGAGGTCCATATGCGGAAACAGGCGGGGCGGATGAAACGCACACGATCCGTCGAGATGTAGCCGATTGCCCGGCGCGTGTCACCCGGACGCATTTAGGATGCGCCGGCGCGATATGCATCGGTGCACGATGAAAAAAACAGGGCGGGTTGCGCTTTGGCAACCCGCCCCGTGGAATTCGCAGCAAACCGGTCGGCTCAATCGCGCAGCAGTTCGTTGATGCCGGTCTTGGAGCGGGTCTTCTCGTCGACGGTCTTGACGATCACGGCGCAGTAGAGGCTGGGACCCTGATCGCCGTTCGGCAGGGGCTTGCCCGGCATGGTACCAGCCACCACGACCGAATAGGGCGGTACTTCGCCATAAGAGATCTCGCCGGTGGCGCGGTTGACGATCTTGGTCGACTTGCCGATGAAGACGCCCATGCCGAGCACCGAGCCCTCGCGCACGATGCAGCCTTCCACCACTTCCGAGCGGGCGCCGATGAAACAGTTGTCCTCGATGATGGTTGGGCCGGCCTGCAGCGGCTCCAGCACGCCGCCGATGCCGACGCCACCCGACAGGTGCACATGGGCGCCGATCTGGGCGCAGGAGCCGACCGTTGCCCATGTATCGACCATGGTGCCTTCGCCGACATAGGCGCCCAGATTGACGAAGGAGGGCATCAGCACCACATTGGGTGCAATGAAAGCGGATCTGCGCACGATCGCACCCGGTACGGCGCGCAGGCCCGCCCGTTCGAACGAGCTGACGCTCCAGTCGGCGAACTTGGACGGAACCTTGTCCCACCAGGTCGAGCCGCCGGGACCGCCGGGAATGACCGACATCGGGTTGAGGCGGAAGGACAACAGGACGGCCTTCTTCAGCCACTGGTGCACCGTCCATGTTCCGTCGTCGGCGCGGTTGGCGACGCGCACCTGGCCGGCGTCGAGCATGTTGAGCGCCGTTTCGACCGCATCACGGACTTCGCCCTTGGTCTCGGCGCTGACCGCGTCGCGGTTTTCGAAAGCGGATTCGATCAAACTTTCGAGGGAGGTCATGTCCGTGGAGTTCATGTTAAATCCTTAAACTTCGATGGGTATCTTCCAGGCGGAGGGAAGCCGGTGACGGCAGGCGAAACCGTTCGATGCTCTAGCGCATTCCAGCGGCATTGAAAACAGCTCCGGGCGTTGAACGGTCCCCGGATGCGACAGAAAGGCATGACGAAATGGCAGACACAAGAGCGGGTCGGCAAAGACGGGCAGATGGCGTCTGGGATCCGCTGAAAGACAGTTCCTCCGATCGCGCGCGCGCAGAAGGCGTGCCGAAGACCCCGCAATCGACATCCCCCTCCTACCGGCTCGCCTATGCCGACGACGACTTCCTCTGCCGGGAGGAACTGCGTCCCGTCCGGCTGCAGCTCGAGCTGATGAAGGCCGAGATGATGCTGACCGAAAGCGGCATCAAGTCCACCGTGGTCATGTTTGGTGGCGCCCGCATCCCGGCCCCCGGCGCGGCGGCCTGGGCCGCCCGCAACGAAAAGCAGAAGGAGAGCCTGGAGGCCGCCTCGGTCTATTACGAGGAAGCCCGCAAGTTCGCCCGGCTCTGCTCTGAGGAATCGGCCCAGCACAATCATCAGGAATATGTGATCGTGACCGGTGGCGGTCCCGGCGTCATGGAGGCCGGCAATCGGGGTGCGGCCGATGTCGGCGCACCCTCGATCGGGCTCAACGTCGTGCTGCCGCACGAGCAGGCACCCAATCCCTATGTGACGCCCGAGCTCAGCTTCAACTTCCACTATTTCGCCATCCGCAAGATGCATTTCCTCATGCGGGCCAAGGCGATCACCATCTTTCCGGGCGGCTTCGGCACGCTGGACGAGCTGTTCGAGACGGTGACGCTGATCCAGACCAAGCGCATGGAGCCGGTGCCGCTCATCCTGTTCGGCGAGGCTTTCTGGCGCCGGATCATCGACTTCCAGGCGCTTGCCGATTTCGGCACGATCGCGCCAGACGACGTCAAGCTGCTGAACTTCGTCGAGACCGCCGATCAGGCCTGGAAGATCATTTCGGACTTCTATGCCGAGGCCGACGCGCGCTGAGCGATGTCCTTGCTGCCCTGACCTGAAACGACAAAGCCGCCGCGGAACACCGCGACGGCTTTTCTTTAACGGCGGACCCGCCGGATGGCGGGGCCTTGCCGGCTTACTTCGTCGACGGCAGGATGCTCGGTGCCTTCGGGAAGTCGTCGGCGGAGATGAAGCCGTCGCCGTTCTTGTCGTGACGGCTGAACAGGGCCTCGACGGCAGCGTCGGCTTCCGCCTTGCTGATCTGGCCGTTCTCGTCGGTGTCGATGCGGCGCATCATGCCCATGCCGCCCATCATGCCGCCATGCATCATGCCCATGCCGTGGCGGTTGTGGTGACGATCGCCATGCCGGCCGTCGCGGTCACCGTGACGCATCTTGTTGCCATGGCCCTTGCGGTCGCCGTGATGGCCCATCTTGTCGCCGCCGTGGCGCATATGGGGGCCGCAGGCATCGTCGCCAGGCATCGGCGGGGCCGGCATCGCATCCTCATCGGGGGCGTCCGCCATGTCGTCGGATGCCTGGTCCTCGTCGTCCGTGCTGTCCATGTCGTCGGCCTTCGGCGGAGCAGCCTTGGCGTCATCCGTCGAAGGCTTGGACATCTCGGCCTTGATGGCTTCCATGCGGGCTTCGCGATATTTGCGCATCTCGCCCGGCGTCAGGCTGCCGTCCTTGTCGGCATCGATCGCGGTGAACAGCGCGTCCTCGGCGCTCTTGGCCTCGTCCTTGGAGATCTTGCCGTCCTTGTTGGTGTCGAACTGCTGCAGCGCGACGATGAAGCGGCCGGCAGGGCCGTGCATCATCATCATGCCCGCATGCATCGGCGGCATGCAGGGTGCATCATTGGCGCCCGGCTTCGGCGGCGGCGGCGGTGTCTTGGCGTCCTGCGCCAGCACCATTCCGGAAGAGGCCGAAAGCAGAAGCGCGGCCGAAAAGGCGGTGATAATGGATTTTTGGGCAAACATGAGCTGTCCTTTCCTCGTTTACAGTGGACAGCCTAGCCTCACAGGAGAATAAGTCCTAGTTAAGGTTATGTAATGAACGGTAACACATTTGTAATCGCGCTGTTCATCCGACGTTCATGTTCAGCTTTTCGAGGAATACAAGAAGACTATCTGTAATATAATCTATGTTTTCGTCGGCGTATTCTGCGTCTGCGCGCTCGAAACTCTCAAGAACTGCTTCTTCCAGATTTTGCGGCACCAAGAGCACGGTGCGCATGCCCAAGCTTTTCGGCACGGAAAGATTGCGCGGCAGGTCCTCGAACATCACTGCCTTCGTCGTATCCACCCGGTTTAGACTGAGAAACTTGTCATAGGTCAGTTGGGCGGGCTTCGGCACATAGTCGGCGGCAACGATATCGAAAATACTGTCGAAGTGATCGAGTATCCCCAGCGCACCGGCTGCCGCTTCCGCGTGCTTGACGGTGCCGTTGGTGAAGATGAACTTGCGACCCGGAAGCGCCTTGATCGCCGCACCGAGTGCTGCGTCCGGCTTCAGCGCGTCGTAGTCGATCGCATGGGCGCGCTCCAGGAAGTCGTCCGGCCGCACGCCGTGATGGTGCATCAGGCCGGCAAGCGTCGTGCCATGCTCGTGGTAATATTTCTTTTGCAGCAGCCTTGCCTTGTCCGGCGGCATGGCCAGCAGTTCCGCGACGAAAGCCGTCATGTTGCGGTCGATCTGGGCGAACAGATTGATGTGATGCGGATAAAGCGTGTTGTCGAGGTCGAAGACCCAGTTGCGGATATGCTGGAAATCGCTGGGGTCGGGAAGGCTTGCCGGTTTTGTCATGGCGCTCTTATGGCAGATGGCGCGGTGGATGGAAATCGGATTTGTGCCGGGGTGACCTGCCAGGCAAGGATCCGGTTGCAACGACGAGGCCGATTTGCCGATGGCAAACTCCGTGCTATGAACCCTCTATGCAATTAGCGTACGACAGGACTGGCTCTTGTGCCGCGGTGATCCTCCAGGACCGCAAGCGGCTGCCTGCACGCTTTTTTGCGGCCTTCCAGGGTCAGGTTCTCGGCCGACTTCGGTGATCGCTTCTTTCGGTTTTCCTCCATCCACATTCAGCGTTTTGAGCCCCCTTGTCGCGACCGCCTGAGGTGCGTGCAGACCGGCTCGAGGACATTTCCATGGAACTATGGGCCATCATCACCTTCGTCTCTGCCTTCCTGCAGAACCTGCGCTCGACCCTGCAAAAGCATCTGAAGGGGCGGATGGGCACGACCGGCGCCACGTTTGTCCGCTTCGGCTATGGCGTGCCTTTCGCGCTGCTCTATCTCGGCATATTGCATTATGGGCTCGCCCGCCCGTTCCCGGCGCCGAACGGCGTCTTCGCCGTCTGGGCGGTCGTCGGCGCCGTCTGCCAGATCGCGGCGACCTTCCTGCTGGTGCATATCTTCTCGTTTCGCAATTTTGCAGTGGGGACCGCCTATTCGCGGACGGAACCGGCCCAGGCGGCCCTTCTGGCGCTCATCCTGTTCAACGAGACGATTACCCTTTCCGTCGTCGTGGCGATCGCCATTTCCGTTGTCGGGGTCATGCTGATTTCGGTGGCCCGCAGCGCCATCAGTCCGCGTTCGCTCGTCACCTCGGTGATGAGCCCGACCGCGCTGCTCGGCCTCCTCTCGGGCTTCTTCTTCGGCGTCTCGGCCATTTCCTATCGCCAGGCGTCGCTGGCGCTGGCGCCGAGCCTGCCGGAACCGAACGCGGTGATGCAGGCGAGCTTCACGCTCGTCGTCGTCATCGTCATGCAGACGCTCGCCATGCTGCTGTGGATGCTCTGGCGCGACCGGGCCGAACTTGCCCGGATCAAAAGCGCCTGGCGCACCGGCCTGATGGTCGGTTTCGTCGGGGCCACCGCCTCGTTCGGCTGGTTCACCGCCATGACGCTGCAGCAGGCGGCCGTGGTCAAGGCGCTGGCGCAGGTCGAGATACTCTTCACCTTCGCGTCCGCCGTGTTCTTCTTCAAGGAGAAGATCAACCTGCTGGAAGTGCTGGGATGCCTGCTGATCGTCTGCGGCATTCTCGCCCTTCTGTTGCTCTAAACGGTCTGTGGCGGTAATCTGTCGGGCGGAAAATCCATCGTCGCCGCCGGAGGCCGGGCATGCTTTATACGCAGTGGTTCGAAAGCCCTCTGGGAGATCTGATCGCCGTTGCCGACGAGACGCATCTGAAGGTTCTGTCCTTCCGCGATCGGGCGGAAGTCAAGGGCGTCGAGCACGACCTCACCCGCAGTCTCGGTCAGCCGCTCGATCCGAACGGTAACGCCGTCACTGCCCGGATCGCCGCGGAAATGGCCAGCTATTTCGCCGGCGAGGGTGCGGATTTCTCCATACCGCTTGCGCCGGAAGGCAGCGAATTCGAGCAGGCGGTGTGGGCGCGTTTGCTGACGGTTCCGGCCGGCGAGACCTGCTCCTATGGTGATATCGCCCGCAAGGTCGGCGGGCTGGAGACCTCGCGGGCGGTGGGACGCGCCAACAATGCCAATCCGATCGTGATCGTCATTCCCTGTCACCGCTGCATCGGCGCGGATGGATCGCTGACCGGCTATGGCGGCGGGCTCTGGCGCAAGAAATGGCTGCTGCGGCACGAGGCGGACATGTGCCCGGTCGGGCTCTTCGCACTCTGAGAGCTTGCGCTCGGCCCGCCGGATCATCATGGTGGCGCCCGACCTCTAGAAGCCGCACATCCGGATGACGACGCCCCATGAATGACGCCACCCCATCGCCGTCCCGTCCGGCAGACGCCCATGCCTATCCGCAGCGTTGGGCCGCGCTTGGCATCATGATGCTTGCCAATTTCATGAACCTGCTGGATGTCACCATCGTCAATGTCGCGCTTCCCAGCCTGCAGCAGCGCCTGAAGGCCGATTCCAGCCAGATCGAATGGGTCGTTGCCGGCTATGTGCTGGTCTTCGCACTCGGTCTCCTGCCGTTCGGCCGTCTCGGTGACCTGAAGGGCAAGAAGGAAATCTTCGTCTTCGGCGTCGGCGCCTTCACGCTCGCCTCGGCGCTCTGCGGCGCGGCGGTCAATATCGAGATGCTGGTGCTGTCCCGCTTCATCCAGGGCGCAGGCGCCGCGATCATGACGCCACAGGTGCTGGCGATCGCGCAGGTGATGTTCCCGCCGAAGGAACGGGCGGCCGCCTTTTCGCTGTTCGGTCTGTCCGCCGGCCTCGCTTCGGTGTCGGGCCCGATCATCGGCGGCTGGCTGATCGGCCTCGACGTGCTGGGCCTCGGCTGGCGTCCGATCTTCCTGATCAACATCCCGATCGGGATGATCGCCATGGCCGGCGGCCTGGCGCTGATCCCGCATATCCCGACAAGGCCCGGCCTGCGAAACGACTTCGGCGGCATTGCGCTGGCGGCTGCCGGCACCTTCTGCATCATCTTCCCGTTGATCGAGGGACGCGGCTTCGGCTGGCCCTGGTGGTGCTTTGTCATGATCGCGGCCGCCTTCGCCTTCTTCGTCGCCTTCTATCTGTGGGAACGGCACCAACGCCGCACGGATGGGCCGCAGGTATTGCCGATCAGCCTGATGCGCAACCGAAATTACGTGATCGGCGCGGTCATGACGGCGGTCTATTTCTCCTCGCTGCCGGGCTTCTTCCTGGTCTTTGCCATGTATCTGCAGAAGGGTTTCGGGCTGACGCCGCTGCAGTCCGGGCAGACCACGGTGCCGTTCTCGCTCGGCATTCTCATCGCCTCGCTGGTCTCCGGCCGGATCGGCGCGATCGCGCCGCGGATCCGGATCGTCGTCGGCGTGCTGATGGTGGCCTGCGGCATGGTGCTGCTGCGCCAGGAGATCATGGGCTTTACCGATGCGGTCGATCGCATGGCGCTGTTACCCTGGCTCGGTCTCAGCGGCCTTGGCATGGGCATTGCCATCGCGCCGATGTTCCAGGTGGTGCTGGCAGGCGTCCCGCCGCAGGATGCCGGCTCGGGTTCGGGTGCGCTGCAGGCCTTCCAGCAGATGGGGTCCGTCTTCGGTATCGCCATCGTCAGCGAAGTCTTCTTCGGCAGCCTGCAGCGCGCGCTGGGGGAGGGTAAGGGCGAGCACCAAGCCTATGCCGACAGCCTTGCGACGGCGCTGATCTACAACTTCGTCGCCTATGCGCTGGTGCTGATCGCGGTTTCAATGCTGAGGGCGCGGCCGGGCAGCGAGACTGTCGCCGCGCCGCCCCTGCCGGTCGAATAGGCTGAAGGAATAGAGAGCCCGACTTCTGTGGCTCAGGGCACCAGAAGCGTGCCCGCACCGCCTTCGGTAAAGATCTCGAGCAACACCGAATGGGCCGTCTTGCCGTTCAGGATGACGACGCCCTGGACACCGGCCTTGATGGCGTCGATGCAGGTTTCGACCTTGGGGATCATGCCGCCGGAAATCGTGCCGTCCCTGATAAGCGCCTGGGCCTGGGCGACCGTCAATTGCTTGATCAGGTTCTTGTCCTTGTCGAGCACGCCCGGCACGTCGGTGAGGAACAACAGGCGCGTGGCGTTCAGCGCGCCGGCAATCGCGCCGGCAAAGGTGTCGGCATTGATGTTGTAGGTGGCCCCGTCGCGGCCCGGTGCCACGGGTGCGATCACCGGGATCATCTCCGACTTGGCGAGCAGGTCGAGCAGCGTGCGGTCGACCTCGACCACCTCGCCGACAAAGCCGAGATCGAGCACCCGCTCGATATTGCTGTCGGGGTCGATGATGGTCTTCTTCGCCTTTTCGGCAAAGACCATGTTGCCGTCCTTGCCGCAGAGGCCGATCGCCCATTCGCCGGTCTGGTTGATCAGCGCGACGATCTCCTTGTTGATCGAGCCGGCCAGCACCATCTCGACGATCTCGACGGTCTTTTCGTCGGTGACGCGCAGGCCGCCCTCGAATTTCGATTCGATCCCCATCTTCGACAGCATGGCGCCGATCTGCGGGCCGCCGCCATGGACGACGATCGGATTCACGCCCGACTGCTTCAACAGCGCGATATCGGCGGCAAAGGCCTTGCCGAGATCGGCATTGCCCATGGCATGACCGCCGTATTTGACCACGATCGTCTTGTTTTCGTAGCGCTGCATGAAGGGCAGCGCCTGGGCAAGCAGTCGCGCCTGGGTTTCGCTCTCGGAAGCGGTCATGGAGATATCCTCGTGTTGGCTCGCGGCCTTTTAGCGTAAACACGCGGAAGAGGGAATAATGCGGCGTAAAACTTCCATCGCGCCCAAGACTTTGATTTGCCACGCCGAGCAGGTAACGCGATGTGTCAAGTGTTTATAAGGAACTGCGACAATTTGGATTGACAGCGAGGTGAAACGGTAGAAATCTAACCAGACTCAGACTGTGGGAGGCTGAGTTCGAGGAGTGAGCTTTCAGACGGCGTCATCAAGGGTCTGCGTACCGCTGAGGAGCATTGGGTACGAAGATCTCCGGCGTGGTCTGCATGGGAGAGGAGCGCGCTGGAGGGATGACTACACCCAATCGCAGCAAGGCAGATCGTTCACGCGACGAGGTCCTGGCGGGGGAATATGTGCTGGGCGCGCTCGACGCGCGGGCCCGGCGATCGGCAAAGGCGCGGATGCGTCGTGACAGGCAGTTCGCGGCCATGGTCGACCGCTGGGAGGAAAACCTGGCGGATTACGACTTGACCTTGCCTGACGTGAGTCCGGCCGATTATGCGACGCCGCGGGCCCTTGCCCTGCAGCAACAGCCGCCGGTGGAGGGACGGTGGAAGGCGACCTGGAATTCGGTCAGCTTCTGGCGCGGACTGGCGACCGCATCGATCTTCGGCTTCACCACCTTTCTGGTCTTCTACCTGTCACCGGGCATCGGTCAGCAGCCGCGGCCCCTGACGGCGGAGATGACCGCGCAGACCCGGGACATGACCCTGCAGGCGCATTACGACCACCGCACGGCCATGCTGCATGTGGTTCCGGTGGCAACGGGTCAGGCAGCCGAACGATCGCTGCAACTCTGGTTGATCGACGGGGACGCACCGCCGCGCTCGCTCGGCCTGCTTGACGGCGGTCGGGAAGCCTCGGTGCTGGTGCCGACCAGCCTGCGCAATTCGCTGCGAGCCGGCGCGACCTTTGCCGTCAGCATCGAGCCGCTTGGCGGATCGCCGAGCGGTCAGGCGACCGGTCCGCTTGTCGCCATGGGCGCTGCACACTTCTGAGCGGCCCGCATTCCGAAAGACGGCAGGGTGGCATTCGTCCATCCTGCTGATCCACTTGGCTGTGGCTAGCGTAATCCCCGGCACATGACATCACGCATCGGTCGCGGCGGATCCCGCCACGGGGAAGGAATTCAAGCGCAATGTCGAGTCCCGATCTGACGGACCTGCTGGGAAGGGTGGCGCTGCGGGACCGCAATGCTTTTTCAGCCCTCTATGGCGAATCCAGCTCGAAACTTTTTGCCATCTGCCTTCGTATGCTGAGAGACAGGGGTGAGGCCGAGGACGCTCTTCAGGAGGTCTTCGTCCGCATCTGGCACAAGGCGGACAGTTTTTCCGCCGAGGGTCACAGCGCGTCCGCCTGGCTGGCGACCGTTGCCCGCTACCACTGCATCGACCGCCTGCGGCGACGCAAGCAGGCCGCAGCCCCCCTGGAGGCTGCGGGTGAGGTCGCCGATCCCGGTCACAGCCCCGAGCAGCAGGCCGAGCTTGCCAGCGAGGGCGCGCGGATCGACCGATGCATGGAAGAACTCGAAGGCGGGCGGGCCCAGGCGGTCCGTTCAGCCTATGTCGAAGGCGCGAGCTATCAGGAGCTTGCAGAACGGTTCGATGTGCCGCTGAATACGATGCGGACCTGGCTGCGGCGCAGCCTGATGAAATTGAGAGAGTGCATGGAAAGATGACAGCACCGGGCAATGATAGGGAAGAGGTTTTCGATGACGAGGCGCTCGCCGGCGAATATGTGCTGGGCGTGCTCGATCTCGAGGCGCGCCAAGCTGTCGAGCGACGCATGCGCGACGACCGTGTCTTCCGGGCGCTGGTAAGCGGCTGGGAGCAGAACCTCTCGGCGCTCGACGCCGCCTATATTGCCGAGACGCCGCCGGCGCGTGTCTATAATGCACTCGAAGCGCGCCTCTTTGCCGAACGGAACGCGGCGGTCGCGAAACCCGGGTCGCTGTGGAATTCGCTGGCACTCTGGCGCGGTCTTGCCTTTGCCGGCATTGCCGCCGCCGCCGTCGTGCTGGCCCTGGACCATCTCCCGCTTCCGTCGTCCGGCTCGTCCAGCCTGGTGGCGCAACTGAGCGGCAGCGACAGCGCCATAAGCCTGGTCGCCCATTATGACGGACGGACCGGGCAATTGCTGATGACCCCTGTCGCCACCGCGGCCGAGGGCCGCAAGGTGCTGGAGGTCTGGCTGATCCTCGGTGACGACGCGCCGCGCTCGCTCGGCATCCTGCCGCAATCGGGCGAGGGGCGGATCGTCATTCCCGACAGATTGCGTCGGTCGATGGGCGAGGGGGCGATCCTTGCCGTCAGCCTGGAGCCGGATGGCGGTTCGCCGACCGGTCTTCCGACCGGTCCGGTATTGGCCGTCGGTCCGGTAAGCTCCTAAAGCATGTCTCCCGAAAGTGCCCCCGGCTTCGGGGGCGCGGCCGCAGCAGCGCGCAAGGCAGCCGCGACCCGGCGGAAATCTGCGCATTACACTGCAAATCCATCGCGCGCTTCGGGGTGATGCTGTCTGGGGGAAGAGAAAAGCTTTTTATATCCGTCGGATACGAGAAATATCGGCAAAGCTGAAACTTCCCCCGCAGAGCTCTCGTCTTCTCTTTCGATCCCGCAATTGGGACAGACGGCATCACCCGCCTGGTGCCGTTCAAAGAGGAAGAGGAGATTTCAATGTTCAAGACCACGCTTCGTATCGCCGCTGTCGCAGGCCTCGTGATCGCCGGTTCGGCCGCCGCTTATGCCGCCAATCCGGAAGTCGGCGGTGCGCCGATGTATGCCAACAAGAACATCATCGAGAACGCCGTCAATTCCAAGGACCACACGACCCTGGTCGCCGCCGTCAAGGCAGCCGGCCTGGTCGAGACGCTGGAAGGCAAGGGTCCGTTCACGGTCTTCGCGCCGACCAACGAAGCCTTCGACATGCTGCCCAAGGGTACGGTCGACGATCTGCTGAAGCCGGAAAACAAGGACAAGCTCGCCAAGATCCTGACCTGCCATGTGGTCGGCGTCGATGCCACCTCCGAGATGATCGGCAAGATGATCAAGGATGACGGCGGCATTCACCCGGTCAAGACCGTCGGTGGCTGCGTCCTGCAGGCCAAGATGGACGGCGACAAGATCACGCTGACCGACGAAAACGGCACGGTCGCCAATGTCACCATTGCCGACGTCAAGCAGTCGAACGGCGAGATTCACGTGATCGACCACGTTCTCCTGCCCAAGATGTAAGGAACGAAACGTCAGGCGGCTTCATAGCCGCCCGCCGCTACGGGGTCGTTCAGCCCCCGTAGCCCACTGTCTCGGCGATCGCGTGCCTGAGTTCGTCGAGACCTTTTCCCTTTTCCGATGAGGTGGCAATGACCTCGGGAAAGGCAGCCGGACGCTTGCGAATCTTTTCCAGCGTCTCGGAGATCAGCCGGGGAACGCCGGCTTCCTTGATCTTGTCGGTCTTGGTCAGCACGATCTGGTAGGAGACCGCCGCCTTGTCGAGCAGGCTCAGCACCTCGTCGTCGTTCTTCTTGATACCGTGCCGGCTGTCGATCAGCACATAGACGCGCTTCAGTGTCGCCCGTCCCCGCAGATAATCGAAGACCAGTTTTGTCCAGGCGTCGACATGTTCCTTCGGCGCCTGCGCGTAGCCGTAGCCCGGCATGTCGACCAGCGCCATCGGCGGCAGGTTGCCTTCCTCGCCGGTATAGCCGTCCGGGACGAAATAGTTGAGTTCCTGCGTGCGGCCCGGTGTGTTGGACGTGCGCGCCAGCCCCTTGTGCCCGACCAGCGCATTGATCAGCGAGGACTTGCCGACATTCGAACGGCCGGCAAAGGCGACCTCCAGCGGCCCTTCGGGCGGCAGGAACTTCATCGCCGGAACGCCGCGGATGAAGACCCATGATTTCACGAAGAGCGGCAGCGGCGGATAGATGTCGTCGGATGAGGTCACGGGTGTTCTCGCTTTCTTCAGCGCAGTCGATCAGGGTTTTGGCCGGGCTTGTCAAGTCGGCGGCGTTGGCCGGCGGCAGCCACACGCCATTGAAAAAGCCCGGCGCGAGGCACCGGGCTTTGTCGAGCGTGGCTATTTGCTCTGTGCCGTTCGTCGCCGGAAGAGGCCCTTCAGGTTGTCGAACAGCTCGATCTTGACGCCGTGACGCTTCATGATCACTGCCTGCTGGAGCACCGAGAGCGTGTTGTTCCAGGCCCAGTAGATGACCAGGCCGGCCGGGAAGCTTGCCAGCATGAACATGAACACCAGCGGCATCCAGTTGAACAGCATGGCCTGGGTCGGGTCCGGCGGCGTCGGGTTCATGCGCATCTGCAGGAACATGGTGATGCCCATGATCAGCGGCCAGATGCCCAGATGCAGGAAGCCCGGAGCGTCGAACGGCAGAACGCCGAACAGATTGAGGATCGAGGTCGGATCCGGTGCCGAAAGGTCGTGGATCCAGCCGAAGAACGGGGCATGCCGCATCTCGATGGTGATGTAGATCACCTTGTAGAGCGAGAAGAACACCGGGATCTGCAGCAGCATCGGCCAGCAGCCCGCCACAGGATTGATCTTCTCCTGCTTGTAGAGCTCCATGGTCGCCTTCTGCAGCGCCATCTTGTCGTCGCCGAATTTCTCCTTCAACTCCTGCATCTTCGGCTGCATGCGCTTCATGTTGGCCATGGAGGCATACTGCTTGGAGGCGAGCGGGAAGAATACCAGCTTGACCAGAATGGTGGTCAGCAGGATGGCCACACCGAAATTGCCGACGTGACGGTAGAAGAAGTCCATCAGCTTGAACATCGGCTTGGTCAGGAAGTAGAACCAGCCCCAGTCGATCACCAGGTCGAACTTCGGAATGTTGTAGCTCGCCTCGTATTCGTCGACGACCGGCACTTCCTTGGCGCCGGCGAAGACGAGGTTCGTCAGCGACACGTTCTTGCCGGGCTCGATCGAGACGCCGTCGTCCTTGTAGTCGGCCTGGTAGCGCGGCTGGCCGTCCTTGAAATGCGAGAAGCGGCTGTCATAGGCGATCGTCTGCGGCGGCACGATGGCGGTTGCCCAGTACTTGTCGGTAATGCCGATCCAGCCGCCGGTCGCCTTGGCATTGTTGATCGCCTCGTCGTCGACAGACTTGTACTTCTCCTCGACCAGGCCGCCATCGCTGCCGATCACGCCGAGAAAGCCTTCGTGCAGCACATAGGTGGACGGCGCGGTCGGAATGCTGTTGCGGGTAATGCGGCCATAGGGCGCGATCGAAACGGCCTTTTCGCCGCCATTGCTGATGCTGTCCTCGACCTTGAACATGTAGCGGTCGTCGACGGAGATCGTGCGGTTGAAGGTCAGGCCCTGATCGTTCGTGTAGGTGAGCGTAACCGGGGTCTTGTCCGTCAGCGTGTCGCCGTCCGCAACCGTCCACACAGTGTTCGGGCCCGGAACCGTGCCGCTGCCTGCGCCGCCGATATAACCGAGCTCGGTGAAGTAGCCGTCTGCGGTATCGGAGGGCGAGAACAGGGTAATGATCGGGCTCGTCTTGTCGACGGTCTCGTGATAGCCCTTGAGCTTCAGGTCGTCGAGCCGCGCGCCGGCCAGGTTGATGGAACCGCTCAGTGCTTCGGTGTCGATCTTGACGCGAGCCGACTTGGCGATCGCCTCATCGCGGCTGACCGAAGCGGCTGCCTGGCTGGTGCCCGGCATGCTGCCGGACACGGTGCCGCCGGACGTCTTGGCAGCCGTTGCGTCGGTCTTTGCCGCGGTCTGCTGCTGGGTGATTTCGGCCTGCTTCTGTGCCTCACGCTGCGCCGCGATCCGCGGGTTCATGTAGAGGAACTGCCAGCCGAGGACGATCAGCACCGACAGGGCAATCGCGATCATGTAATTGCGGTTGTTTTGCATCATACCTTCCTGGAGGTAGCGGCTTCGGGCCGCTCCTTTCGCGGTCTGGCTTTTATGCGCTCGGCCAGTTGGGCCGCGAGCGCATCGAATGGGACACGGAGCACGTCGCGCCGGGCAACGATGACATAGTCATGGCCCGGCTGCATCGCCTCTGCGGCATGAAGGCGCACGGCCTCCTTGATCCGCCGGCGCATGCGATTGCGGGCGACGGCATTGCCATGCTTCTTGGTGACGGTGAAACCGACTCGCGGCGCCTCGTCAGGCGCGTTCCGGTCGAGCACTTCCAGCAGGAAGTTCCGGCCTCTTCTCTGCTCACCAGCACGCACGGCAAGAAACTGCGGCCGGCTCTTCAGCCGGCCGACAGTCATGTCGGATGGATCTGTGATCACGCGCCCGGGTTTGGTCACGGGCATCGCGCGATCTTAGGCCGAAAGCCGCTTGCGACCGCGCGAACGGCGAGCGGCGAGAACCTTGCGGCCGCCACCGGTGGCCATGCGTGCACGGAAACCGTGACGGCGCTTGCGAACAAGCTTGGAAGGCTGATATGTACGCTTCATTTATTTGATACCGCGGTGTGCGGCCCTTCTTGGATTTGCACAAAGTGCAAGAGCGTTGGATTGTCCTCGGACGTTCCTGGCCATAAATGCCAGCAATCCGGCCCGATTGAGGGCGGCTTATACGGATGGCAGGCCGGGAAGTCAATCGCTGCGGGCCCCGCCCGTCCTTGGTTTTGACATGATCGCTGCCCAGGCCGGCATGTCATCTCGCCTGATTGGCAATGCCTGCAGGATGGATTAATCTTGCAAGACATTGAGGGCGCTCGGCGCAATCATCAATGACAGGGACAGGAGCACAGGGACGGCATGGCCGATACCGGGCTTGAGAACGGCAGAAACGAAAATGTCGCCAAGGTGCTCAACGAGCGTCCGCGGCTGGCGCAGGGTCTTTCGGGCCGTCTGCTGTGGCTGACGGCTGCCTTCGTCATGCTGGCGGAAGTCTTCATCTTCGTGCCGTCGGTCGCCAACATGCGGCTGAACTGGCTGCATGACCGGCTGAACACGGCAGGGGCCGCCAGCGTCGTCATTGACGGCCTGCAGCCGATCGAGCTGCCGCGTCAGGTTCAGAACGATGCGCTGATGGCCACCGGCACCAAGGTGATCGCGCTCCATCGCGACGGGGCCTCCAAGCTGCTCGCAGCCGCCGACATGCCGCCGCAGATCGATCTTTCCTACGACCTGACCGACGTGCCGATGATGGATGCGGTGCGCGATGCGATGTCGACCCTGATCTTCGGCGGCAACCGCATCCTGCAGGTCTACGGGCCGGTGGGCAACAGCGATACCCAGATCGAGCTGGTGCTGGAGGAAAACAGCCTGCGCGACGCCATGCTGCGCTATTCCAGGCATGTGATCTTCATCTCCTTCATCCTGTCGCTGTCGACCGGCATCCTGATCTTCCTCGCCATCAACCGCATGATGATCCGCCCGATGCGTCGGCTGACGCGCAGCATGCAGGCCTTTGCCGCAGCACCCGAGGATCCCGCCCAGATATTGTCGCCGGGAACGCGGGGCGACGAGATCGGCATTGCCGAGCGCCACCTGGCGTCCATGCAGGAGCAATTGCAGAAGACATTGCGCCAGCAGCGCAATCTGGCCGATCTCGGCCTGGCCGTGTCCAAGATCAATCACGACATGCGCAATATCCTGGCGTCCGCCCAGCTGATGTCGGACCGTCTGGCCGATATCGACGATCCCATGGTCAAGCGCTTCGCGCCGAAGCTGCTGCGCACCATCGACCGTGCGGTCGGCTATACCACCGGCGTGCTTTCCTACGGCCAGGCCTCCGAGGCGGCTCCCCATCGCCGCCGCTTCCAGCTGGTGCCGCTGATCGAGGAGGTGCGCGACCTGCTGGGCATCGATCCGGAGAGCGGCATCGACCTTGCGGCGCGGCTGACCGACGGTCTGGAGATCGACGCCGACAGCGAGCAGCTGTTCCGCATCATCCACAATATCTGTCGCAACGCCGTGCAGGCACTCTCCCAGCACCGGCCGGGAGAGCGCGATATCGATCGCAGCGTGACGATCACCGCCCACCGTGTCGGCAGCGTGGTGTCGATCGCGATCGACGATACCGGTCCCGGCATGCCGTTCAAGGCGCGGGAAAATCTGTTTGCGCCGTTCCGGGGGGCTGCCCGCTCCGGCGGCACGGGGCTCGGTCTGGCGATCGCCCGCGAACTGGTGCTGGCCCATGGCGGCACCATCGCGCTTGTCGAAAAGCCCGGACCCGGCACCATGTTCCGCATCGAGATCCCCGACAGGCCGGTGGAACTCAGCGACTGGCGACCACGCGCAGGCCATGTTTGATTTCAAAAGCTTGGCCCAAGGAAAATCGCGCGATGTGCGATTTTTTCGAAAAGGCTCTTGCATTCATCCGTGGCACCCTTTAGAGGATCGCCACGCAGCCGGAAACGACCGGCACGGCACGCACCCGTAGCTCAGCTGGATAGAGCACCAGACTACGAATCTGGGGGTCAGGAGTTCGAATCTCTTCGGGTGCGCCATTCTTCTCTTCCAAACATCGACATGTGACTGCCGCACCGCAGGCTTGGCCTTGGTGGATTGCAGCGTCCTGCCTGTTGGTTATGCGGCCATTGGAAAAATGTGCGCGCGCCGTAGCGCGCGCTCGCGTCAAATTCCCATTTCCTGCAAAAACTGGCCGGCGGTCTCAAGGCAGACCTGCAGGGCCGGTTCGTGATTGACCAGGATATGGTTGCGGCTTTCGAGCGGCACGAAGAGGGCGTTGGGAATGCCCGAGGCCAGGGCGCGGCCCTGTTCGAGGGGGATGCGCTGGTCGTATTTGGAGTGCATCACCAGCGTCGGTGCGCGCACCTGCGACAGCCGGTCGCGCACATCGATATGACCGAAGGCATCCTGAAAGCGTGCGGCGTTCTTCGGTGAGGCGGTGCGGCGCTGGAATTCGTCGAACCAGTCAAGATCGGCCGCCGTCGCGTCGGGCATGAAGGTCTTGGAAAAGATATGTCGATAAGCCGGGTTGTCCGTGCCCCAGCCGAGTTCGGTGAGCGTCAGCACCGCCTCGCGCCGGGCCTGTTCCTCCGGGCTTGCCAGATGCCTCCAGCCGGCCGAATAGCCGCCGAACAGGATGAGGCCGCTGACCCGTTCAGGGTGGCGCACTGCATATTCGATCGACACGGCGGCCCCTTGCGAGATGCCGAGCAGGGGAAAACGCTCGAGTTCCAGCTTGTCGGCCACCGTTTCGAGGTCCTCGACAAAGGCGTCGAAGCTCAGATCCTTGACGTCCCAGTCCGACAGGCCGCAACCCCGCTCGTCATAGCGCACAAAGGTGCGATATTGCGAGATCGCGGCAAAGCTGCCGCCCCAGATCGGGCTCGACCAGTCGAACTCCAGATGGTTGAGCCAGTTGGCGGCCTTCAGCAGCGGCGGGCCGGAACCGACGGTGGCATAGGCGATCTTGGTCTTGTCCTTAACCTCGCAAAAGCCGATTCGCTGGGCCCGCAACGCCTGGCCGCGCACGCTGATCTTCTTGCGCGCCACATTTGCCAGTGGCGGCGCAAAGGCGGGCGTGGTGTCGGCATCCTCGCCAAACCATTCGCCACGCGTGCCCTGGTCCGTCCGGGCGGCCTGGGCGGCGCGCTCGGTCTCGGCCTCCAGGGCGGCATCATAGGCTTCCGCACCTTCCGGGTCGGCTTCCCGCCACAGGCGCCGCCATTTCTGGGCGGTAAAGGGCTCCATCTGCGGATGGGTGGCCAGCTGGCGCAGAACATCGACATGCGCCACGCGCGCATCTTCGCGTTCGGCCGTCAGCCAGGATTCGAAGGCTTCGTCACCGGCGCCGTCCAGACCGTCGAGCGCCACCTGCTCCAGGCGCTGCGCCATATGTTCCAGGTCGTCGATGCTGCGCCGCGCGTCGCGCAGGCGCAGTTGCGCATGGATGTCGCGGATGTCGATTTCCACGCCTTCATGGTCGAAGCCGACGCGCTCGCGGTCGGCGACGATCCGTGCCCGCTCGGGTGTGTCGACCACGCGGCGGAGCTTGCTCAATGCCCAGCGCAGGCTTGCCTTCGGATCGTCCGGCAGGTCCCAGAACAGCTCGCAAAGCCGTTCGCGACGATGCGGACGGCCGGTGGCGACCAGAAAGGCAAGCAGTGCACGGGCCTTGCGCGAGGCCGGCAGGGGCGCGGGCTGGCCTTCGACCGTCACGCGCAGTTCCCCCAGGAGAGAGATTTGAATGGTGTCGCGCATGGATGCTCCGGCGCTGCATAAAATAAAGAAAATATGGAACTCAGCTTAGAATAAGCCTTGGCAACAATCGAATACCACTGCTTGCACAACGCTGACAACAACGGAACCGCATCAAAGGTCGCTCCACCGCCGTTACACAAAGCGTTGATTGCAGCATGGCCGGCATTGCAGCCCGTGGGGCAGGACATGCGGCTCATCTGCCATGGAGCCCGATATGAACCATTACAGTCGCTTTCCCGCCGCCGTGCTGCCGCGCGTCGATCCGGCATCGCTCGTGGACGATCCGCACGCCAAACTGGCAGCCCTGCGGGTCGCCCATCCCCTGGTGCAGCTGGGCGACAGGCAATATATGGCGCTGCGGGCCCGCGACGTGATCGAGATGCTGACCGACACGCGCACGGCGCAGATCGAGGGCGCCGATTACGTGCGGCTGAACCGCATCCCCGAAGGTGCGACGGCCCGTCTGTTGCGCGACCTGTTCCTGTTCAGCAACGGCGATGAACACCGCAGCAAGCGCGGACTTTTCGCGCGCGCCTTCGCCTATGGGGCGATGAAGGCGTCGCAGGACAAGATCCGTGGTGTAGCCGACCGGATCGTCGCCGACCTGCCGCGCGGCGAGAGCTTCGATTTCATCGATCGCATGGCCGCCCGGGTCCCGGCGGAAATGACCGCCGCCATTCTCGGCCTGCCAAGCACCGGTATCCGGTATGTCGCAGAGCGGGTCTATGTCCTGTCGCAGGCGATCAGCCCGGTCTATCCGCATGCCGCCCATGCGCAGATAGACAGTGCGGCCGCCGACCTGTTCGCCTATGTCGAACAGCAGGCCCTCCGCCGGTTGCACGGCCCCGAGGGCGACCTTCTCTCGACCCTTGTCGCCGACTGGTCGGCCAATACGGTGATCTCGTTCGAAAGCCTTGTTCATCAGATCGTCGGCATCATCATCGGCGGCCTCGACACCACGCGGGCAGCATTTGCCATGCTGGTCTCGCTTCTGGCGCAACATCCGCAGCAATGGGCGGCCGTGAAGGCCGATCCGGGGCTCATTCCCGGCGCCGTCTCGGAAGGACTGCGCTACGATCCCTCCGTCGGCTCGATTGCCCGTTTCGTCACCGAGCCGCTGGAGATAGGCGGGGTGACGCTGCCGGCGGGCGTCATGCTGCGCGTCAGTACGATGTCGGCCATGCGCGACCCGGACCTCTATGAAAACCCCGAATGCTTCGATATCCGCCGTGCCGATCATCCCCGCCTGCACACGGTGTTCGGGCTTGGACCGCACCGTTGCATCGGCGAGATGCTGGCGCGGCTGGAGCTGCAGGAAAGCCTCGCGGCCCTTGCCGCGGCCGTCACGACGATCGAGGTGGAGACGGCGCCGAGGCTGACCGGCTTCGGCGGCATCCGCCAGATCACGCCGATGCAGGTGCGGATGCGCTGACGCGGGCGCAACTGGCAATCAGGAAGGACTTGATTGCGGGGCAAAACTCCTGGAATGATCGGGCTGATCAACCGATCATCGGTCCCCGTGCGCTCGGGCCGTTCGCCCTGGCTGTTTTCCGGCAGCCGGCGGGCCGGTCCTGCGTCCAAGAAAGTTGTTCCCCATGCGTTGGAAGCGCACGCTTCAGCTCCTCGATGTCCACTGTGAAGGCGAGATCGGCAAGGTCGCGATCGGCGGCGTGCCGAAGATCCCCGGCCATTCGATTGCCGAACAGCTGCACTGGCTCAATACCGATCCGAAGGGCGAGGCGCTGCGCCGCCTGCTGGTGCTGGAGCCGCGCGGCGCGCCGATCGGCTCGGTCAACCTGCTGTTGCCGCCCAAGCATCCGGATGCCGACGCCGGCTTCGTCATCCTGCAGCCGGACCAGGCGCATGCCAGTTCGGGGTCCAATTCGATCTGCGTCACCACCGCCCTTCTCGAAAGCGGCATCGTCGAAATGACCGAGCCGGAAACGGTCGTCATGCTCGACACGGCTGCGGGTCTGGTGAAGGCAACCGCTGCCTGCCGCGACGGCCGCTGCGAAAAAGTGACGCTCACCATGGTGCCGTCCTTCGTCGACACGCTCGACCTGGAGGTCGAGACCGAGGCATGGGGGCCGCTTCCGGTCGACATCGCCTTCGGCGGCGTGTTCTATGCGCTGGTCGATGCGCCGCGCGTCGGGCTCAAGATCGAAAAGGCCAATGCCCGGGCCCTGGTCGAGGCCGGCATGGCCCTCAAGGAACGGATCAACCGCACCGTGCCCGTCACCCATCCGGAAATCGAGGCGATCTCCGGTGTTGCCTATGTGATGTTCCGTGATGTCGATCCCGATGGTGCCATCCGCACCTGCACCACCATGTGGCCCGGCCGGGTCGACCGCTCGCCCTGCGGCACCGGCAATTCTGCCAATCTGGCTGTGCTGCATGCGCGCGGCAAGGTCAGGGTCGGCGACAGCTTCACCTCGCGCTCGATCATCGGTTCGGAGTTCCAGGTCGGCCTGTCGGATGTCTGCGAGGTTGCCGGCCGGCCGGCGGTCATCCCGACGATTGCAGGCCGCGGCTTCACCTTCGGGCTGCATCAGGTGGCCCTCGATCCCTTCGATCCCCTCGGCGACGGCTTTGCCCTGACCGATGTCTGGGGACCATCGGCTGGCGGGATCGTCTGATTCCAAGGCGTTCTCATCGGCCTTGACCGGAGCTCTCGCCAGGCGGCGGCCGACGTGACATATGTTATTTAGAATATAATAACAATAAAATACGTTTGATGCTTACCAATACAATTTTATGGGTAAGCTTCAACCAATTCTAGTGACCCGTGTGTATCTTCCTGCCTGAGCCTCTCAGCGAACCATGATGGTCATGGCGGCATCTTGCCGTTTCGGGCTCGGTGGGGCGTTTGTTCGACATACAGCAAGCACGTGAGGGCGGGACATGGAAATTCTGATACTGGAAGACAATCCAACCAATGCGCTGATCCTGAAGCGCATGGCGGCCAAGGTTCTGGACGGCGAGATCGTCGTCGAAGGCGATGCCAACCGGGCCCTGGCCCTCTGCCATGAGCGGCGTTTCGATCTGTTGATCGTCGATCAGATCCTGCCGGGCAGGACCGGGGTGCAGATCACCAGAGCGGTCCGCCAGATCGATGCCTACGCCGATGTGCCGATCGTCATGGTCACCGCCGACACCGATCCGAGCCTCAGCCTTGAAGCCGTCGCGGCCGGCGTCACGACTTTCCTTACCAAGCCGGTCGAGGCGATCGCCTTTCGAGAGGTTCTGCGGATACACGCCAAGCCGCGCCTCGCCGAGGCGTCGTAAGGGAGATCGGCGATGAAGAAACTGTTTGCATTGACACTCATGCTGGTGTCCTCGGGCGCGCCTGCGGGCGCCCTCGACATGCCTGCGGGCGAGCCGATCCTGATCGTCTCCGGTGCGGTGGCGCAGCCCAATCGCGGCAGCGAGGCCGTGTTCGACCGCACCATGCTCGAGGACTTGCCGGGGCGTGAAGCGAAGATGGAAACGCCGTGGACCGAAGGTGTCGTCACGTTTTCCGGCCCCTATCTGCGCAGCGTCCTGCAGGCGGCCGGCGCCAAGGGCAGCCGGTTGATCATCCACGCGCTCAACGACTACGCGGCCGAAGTGCCGTTCTCCGACAGTACTACGCTCGACACCATTCTTGCCGTCCGCCTGGATGGCGAGGAGATGTCGGTGCGCGAGAAGGGCCCCAGCTGGCTTATCTATCCCTTCGATCTCGACCACAGCCTCTATAGCGAGCGCTATTTCTCCCGTTCCGTCTGGCAGATCAAGTCGATCGAGGTGCTGGATTGAAAGTGCCGATCCTCAGCAGCGGCGACATCATCCGCAAGGCGGGCAAGAGCACTCTTGTCCTCCAGGTGCTTTCGGGCACCCTGCTGGTGGTGCTGCTTCTGTTGTTCGTCGATATTTCCAGCCGCTTCCGCTACCTGCAGGACGGTGTACGCGAGAACGCCGTCTGGTCGGTCTACCAGCTGGACCGCGAGGCGCGCACCTTGCAGCACGCACTGGGCGAGGCCCGCTTTACGGACGGCGATCGCGCTTCCGCGCTCGGCCGGATGCGCCTGCGCTACGACATCCTCTATTCCCGCCTGATGCTGGTCCGCGAATCCCGCTTCGGCAGCTATTTCTTCAAGGACCCGACGATCGAGCAGTTGCTGAACGACAGCGTGCAGTTGATCCTGTCGCAGGAAGCCCTGTTCGATGATCTGGCCAAGGGCAGCCGGCCGCAGCCGGCGGCATTCGACGCACTGGCCGCCGATCTCGAAACCCTGACGGACAAGAGCGGCCATCTGCTCTTGCGCACCAATGCCCTGGTCTCCGACGAGCGGGCCGACAGCCGCGCCATGGTGCTGCAGCTGGAGAAGACCTCCGCCGTGATGCTGTTCCTCCTGCTGGCCTCGGTGATCTTTCTCGTCGTCACGCTGCGCCGGCAGCTGAAGTCCACGCGCGAGGCCGGCCTCAGCCTCGAGACCATGACGCACGAGCTCGGCAAGGCCTATGAGGCCGCCGATGCGGGCAACCGCGCCAAGTCGCAGTTCATGGCAACGATGAGCCACGAGGTCCGCACACCGCTGAACGCCATTCTCGGCATGGCCGAACTGCTGCAGCTTTCCGACCTGCCGGAAGAGGCCAGCGAGAACGTGCGCACCATCCGATCTTCCGGCGAGGCACTGCTCGAGGTGATCAACGAGATCCTCGACTATTCCAAGATCGAGCACGGCAATCTCGATCTGGAAGAGCGCATCGTCGATATTCGCCAGCTTGCGACCGATACGGTCGGGATCATGCGGGTGCGCGCCGCAGAGCAGCACAGCGCGATCGTGCTCGATATTCCCGACAACCTGCAGGCCGCCTGTTTCCGCAGCGATCCGACCCGTCTGCGCCAGGTGCTCCTGAACCTGCTCAGCAATGCGGCGAAATTCACCAGCAACGGCACGGTGACGCTGCGCTTGCGCGAATTCTATCGCGACACCCACCTGATGCTACGCGTCGAGGTGGAGGACACCGGCATCGGCATCGACCAGGCCGGCATTGCAAAGCTGTTCAAGCCCTTCTCGCAGGTCGATGCCAGCATCAGCCGCCGTTATGGTGGCACCGGGCTCGGATTGACCATCTGCAAGCAGATCGTCGGCAAACTCGGCGGCGAACTCGGCGTCAGCAGCACCGTCGGCGTGGGCAGCATCTTCTGGTTCGAACTCGCCGTCACGCCCGCGGATCTCGCCGAGCCGGATCTGCGCGCCAAGGTTTGCGAATTGCGCACCGAATTGCCGACACTGCGCATCCTTCTGGTGGAAGACAATCTCGTCAATCAGCGGGTCGCGACTGGCTTCCTCAAGCGCCTCGGCCAGCATGTCACGGTCGCCGAGCATGGCCAGCACGCGCTGGAAATCCTCGCGACCGAGAGCTTCGACGTCATCTTCATGGACATGCAGATGCCGGTGATGGACGGCATCGAGGCGACGCGCCAGATCGTTGAGCGCGGTGGGGCGGCCGCCCGCACCCCGATCATCGCCATGACCGCCAATGCCTCCGACGACGACCGTCAGCGGTGCCTGGAGGCCGGCATGGTCGGCTTCGAATCCAAGCCGATGACGATGCAGCGCCTGGGCGCGGTCATCGCCGGCCTTGCCGAAGGCAGGGAAGATCCCGCCGCAGATGGCGCCGGCTCGCCAGCGCAGGCGCTCGAAGGTGATGCCTTCGGCCTGGGCGATGTCCCCGGTCTCGATCCGGCCCGTCGCGGCGAACTGGTCGAAGCCCTCGGCGACGAGGTGTTCAGCGAGCTGATCGAATCCTTCTTCAATGATGCCGGGGACCTGCTCGACGATCTGCATGCCCATCTGACGGGCGGGGATGCGGCCGAGATCGACCGCCTGTTGCACACGATCAAGGGGGCGGCCGCCAATGTCGGCCTGAAGGACATCGCCCGGCACGCCGACACCTTGCGGTCGGAGCCGCCGACGGAAGCCGGTCTCGGCCATCTGGGCGACGAAATCGAAATCATGAAACACAAACTGGTAGCTTAAGGGGGCGAAACGGCCATGCGTATTCTTCTGGTGGACGACAACGCGACCAATCTGAAACTTCTGACCCGTCTGGTGGCCAAGCTCGGCGATTGCGAGGCGCTGCCCTATGCGAGCCCCGATCAGGTTCTTTCGGCTCTGCCGGACCTCGATTTCGACGTCGCGATCATCGACTATCAGATGCCGGTCTATAACGGCGTCGAGCTCTACACCGAGATCGCCCGTTTCGACAAATACGCCGACGTCCCGGTGATCTTCGTTACCGCAGACACCGACCAGACAACGCGCATGGATGCCCTCAATATCGGCGCGATCGACTTTCTGACCAAGCCGGTCCATCCCGCCGAATTCCAGACGCGGGTCAACAATATCGTCGGTCTGACGCGTGCGCGGCACAAGCTGGCGGCCGAGGTCGACGGGCCGCATCACGATGTCGACGATGCCGTCGCGCAGCTGCGCCAGCGCGAGGAAGAGATCGTGCGCCGGCTTTCGCTCGCCGCCTACTACAAGGATCCGGAACGGGGTCGCCATTCCGGTCTCGTGGCAGCCTATGCACGGGCGATTGCCGGTGCGCTCGGCCTGCCGGCCGAGACCTGCCGCGATATCGGGCTTGCCGCGCCCTTGCGCGATATCGCCCAGGTTGCAGCCCCTGATACGGTGATGCTGAAGCAGGGCAAGCTGACCGAATCGGAATTCCGCCAGATCCAGTCGCAGGCCTCCAGGACACGGGATAACCGGACGGAAACCGCTACGTCGCTGCTTTCGCTCGCCGCCGAGATTTCCGCCAGCTATCACGAGCGCTTCGACGGTCAGGGCTATCCGAACCGGCTTTCCGGTGAGGCCATTCCGGTGTCTGGCCGGATCGTCGCGATCGCATCCGCCTTCGATGCGTTGACCACCGAACGCCCGTTCAAGACGGCCTGGAGCTTCGAGCAGGCGGCGGCCCACATTGAAGGCCGCGCCAGCGTGCAATTCGATCCGGCCTGCGCTGCGGCCTTTGCCGATGCCGCCGACGAGATCCGGGCCGTCTTCGAGGCCGACCGGCGGGAGCGGGCGGCCGACGCCGCATCGGGCGCCGCCCACGTGATAGGCCAAAAGATCGCCTGAGCGGGGCAGGGCGGTTGGACAGGCGGGGATGACATGCTATCTGCGGTGCAATCCAAACGCATCCCGATGGTAGCCGCCCATGAAAAGCCTGACCCTCCGCCGCCCCGACGACTGGCACCTGCATCTGCGTGACGGCAAGATGCTGGAAGGTGTGATTGCCGACAGCGCGCGCCACTTCGCCCGTGCGATCATCATGCCGAACCTGGTGCCGCCGGTCGTCACCACGGCCGATGCGGCGGCCTATCGCGGTCGCATCATGGCGGCTCTGCCGTCGGGCATGGACTTCACCCCGCTGATGACGCTCTATCTGACGGAACACACCGATCCGGACGATGTCGAGCGCGGCAAGGCCGATGGTCTGATTTCCGCGGTCAAGCTCTATCCGGCCGGCGCCACCACCAATTCCCATGGCGGTGTGCGCGAGATGGACAAGGCGATGCCGGTGCTGGAGCGCATGGCGAAGATCGGCCTGCCGCTCTGCGTCCATGGCGAGGTGACGACACCCGAGGTCGACATCTTTGACCGCGAGGCGGTTTTCATCGAGACCGTGCTCGACCCGCTGCGCAAGCGTCTGCCGGAACTGAAGGTGACGATGGAGCATGTCACCACGAAGAACGGCATCGACTATGTGAAGGCATCAAGCGCCAACCTTGCCGCCTCGATCACCACCCATCACCTGATCATCAATCGCAATGCGATCCTGGTCGGCGGCATCAAGCCGCACTATTATTGCCTGCCGGTCGCCAAGCGCGAGGAGCACCGTCTGGCGCTCAGGGCTGCGGCCGTCTCGGGCGACGCCCGCTTCTTCCTTGGCACGGATTCCGCGCCGCATGTCGATCCGCTGAAGGAATGCGCCTGCGGCTGCGCCGGCATCTACACCTCGGTCAACACGATGAGCTGCCTTGCCCATGTGTTCGAGGAGGAGAATGCGCTGGACAGGCTGGAGGCCTTCGCTTCGCTCAACGGCCCGGCCTGGTATGGCCTCAAGCCGAACGAGGAGACGATCACGCTCGAAAAGCGTGACGAAGCCGTCGACTATCCTGCGAAGATCGAGACCGGCGACGGCACGGTGACCGTGTTCGACCCGATGTTCCCGTTGCACTGGGCGGTTGCCTGAGCCGCGGCGATCCCGGTTCGCGGTTTGATTCAACGGTCCCACTTGTCCTTGTCTCGAACCGTCCATAGTCTGCTCCGACAGGGGTAGTCGGGGAGATTAGACAATGGAATTCCAGCATGCGGTCCGCAGGGCGTTTTCGAAATACGTAACCTTTACCGGGCGCGCCATGCGTTCGGAGTTCTGGTGGTTCGCGCTCTTCGTCGTGCTCGTCAATGCGGTAGCCGAGATCATCGATCGGATGATCTTCGGCTTCGGGCTGCTCGGTGCCATAGCGGCGCTAGTACTGTTCCTGCCGCAGTTGACCGTGGCCGTCCGGCGTCTGCACGACACCGGACGCAGCGGCTGGTGGCTGCTGATCGCACTGATCCCGCTGATAGGCTGGATCGTTCTCCTCTACTTCTACATCCAGCCGAGCGATCACGGCGACAACCGCTACGGGCTGCAGCCGGTCGCCTGACCGGCCGGCAGGATGCATCGGGTCGGGAAGAGGCTGTCCGGAAGCCTCAGCTCATCAGCTGTGGCATCAGGCCGGTAATGCCGATGATGATCAGGTAGATCGCCACGACATAGTTGAGTAGGCGCGGCGCGATCAGGATCAGGATGCCGGCGATCAGGGCGATCAGCGGCTGGATGACGATGATGTTGTTCATGACAGACCTTGTCGGGTGACGGTTTCGGGGTTGGGCATGGAAGGTTCGGCCGCTGCAGGCAGGCGGTCGCGGGCATCAATGGCTGCGGCACTCCGCTGGCCGGGACAGGCTGTGGCGATCAGTTCGGGCATCGGCACCTCCGGTCGGACGGCTTCGGGTCGGGCGGGCATTCGGCAGTCAAAACACCGGCCTTGTACGACTGGTTCCCGTGATAGGCTCCGATAGAGATGAAATCTTGTTCATGGAGAGGGTCGGTGGCTATTTGCAGCAGCCGCTTGCCGCGGGTTTGGCTGGTCAGCGGCAAGTCTTGCTGCTAATGGCGAGGCAAGGCTTGAACGACAGGAGCGCATGCGATGATCCAGACCACCTTTCCCGAACCGGCAGTCATGGCCGAACTGGTCGCAAGGATGCTGTGGGAGATCAAGGCGGTGCACTTCTCCGCCGACAAGCCCTACACGCTGTCGTCAGGCATGAAGAGCCCTGTTTATATCGACTGCCGCAAGCTTATCTCCTATCCCCGCATCCGCTCGACAGTGATGGATTTCGCCGCCGCCACGGTGCTGCGCGACGCGGGCTTTGAACAATTCGACGCGATTGCCGGTGGCGAGACCGCCGGCATTCCGTTTGCCGCCTTCCTCGCCGAGCGCCTCGGCCTGCCGATGATCTATTGCCGCAAGGCGCCGAAGGGCCATGGCCGCAATGCCCAGATCGAGGGCCATATGCCGGAAGGCGCCCGTGTGCTGGTGATCGAGGACCTGACGACGGCCGGCGGCAGCATGTTCAAGTTCATCGACGCGATCCGCGCCGCCGGCGGCATCGTCGACAACGGCATCGCGCTGTTCTTCTACGATATCTTTCCCGAGGCCAATGCACGGTTCGAAAACGGCAAGGTGAGGCTTCATCACATCGCCACCTGGCGCAATGTGCTGGCCGTCGCTCGGGCGCAGAAACTGTTCGACGAAACGACCCTGAACGAGGTCGAGGCCTTCCTCGATGCACCGCTCGACTGGTCCGGCCGCAATGGCGGCGTTTCCAGCCTGCCGACCGCCTGAGGCTGGACCCCAGCCGATATGCCCCTACTTCCAACAGTAACCGACAATCTGATGACCGGGAGGATAATATGATCTTGTGCTGCGGCGAAGCCTTGATTGACATGCTGCCGCGCGAGACGACGCGCGGCGAAAAGGCGTTTGCTCCCTATGCCGGCGGTGCGATCTTCAACACCGCCATCGCGCTTGGCCGTCTCGGCATCCCCTCGGCCTTCTTCACCGGGCTGTCCGACGACATGCTGGGCGACATCCTGCGCGACGAACTTAAGGCGAGCCATGTCGACTTCACCCCTTGTGCGATTTCCTCCCGTCCCTGCACGATCGCGCTCGTCAAGCTGGTCGACGGCCATGCGACCTATGCCTTCTATGACGAAAACACGGCTGGCCGGATGATCACAGAGGCCGACCTGCCGGCGCTCGGCGACGATTGCGAGGCCCTGCATTTCGGCGCCATCAGCCTGATCTCGGAGCCCTGCGGCTCGACCTATGAGGCACTGATGGTCCGCGAGCACGAAAAGCGCGTGATTTCGCTCGACCCGAACATCCGCCCCGGCTTCATCAAGGACAAGGAAAAGCATATGGCTCGCATCCAGCGCATGGGCGCCATGTCCGACATCCTGAAATTCTCCGACGAGGATCTCGCCTGGTTCGGCATGGAGGGTGATACCGATGCCCTGGCCGCTCACTGGCTGAAGGCCGGCGCCAAGCTGCTGGTCGTCACCCGTGGTGCAGACGGTGCCGTCGGCTACACCGCAGACAGCAAGGTCGAGGTGAAGAGCGAGCGTGTCGAGGTGGTCGATACCGTCGGTGCCGGCGACACCTTCGATGCCGGCATCCTCGCCTCGCTGAAGAAGCAGGGCTTGCTGACCAAGGAAAAGGTCGCCGCGCTCAGCGATCAGGCCATCCGCGACGCTCTGACGGTCGGCGCCAAGGCCGCCGCCGTCACCGTCTCACGCGCCGGTGCCAACCCGCCCCGCGCCGAAGAGATCGGTTTCTGATCGAGGCGCGTCTCCCTCATTTGCGGACTGTGAACAGATCGTCGCGGAAAAACCTTCCGCGGCGATCTTTCATTTTCAATAGATGTACATACATCTAATTATACGCAACAACAGATTGGAGACGTGCATGTTCAAGGATTTCGACGGCAAGGCGGTCATCGTCACCGGCGGTGGATCGGGGATCGGCGAGGCCTGTGTCCTCGAGCTTGCAGAGCGTGGCGCAAAGGTCGTCGTCGCCGACATCAATCTCGAACATGCCGGCGCGGTCGTCGACCGTGTAAAGGCCTCGGGCGGCGAGGCGGCCGCGGTCAAGGTCAATGTCGGCGATGCCGCCGAGGTCAAGGCCATGGTCGAATTCGCGGTCTCCACCTATGGTCGTCTCGACGGTGCGGTCAACAATGCCGGTATCGGCGGCCCGGCCAAGCCGATTGCCGAATACGAGATCGACGAGTGGAAGCGTGTCATCGAGGTTAATCTCAACGGCGTGTTCTACGGGGTGAAATACCAGATCGAGGCGATGCTGCGGAACGGCGGCGGTTCGATCGTCAACATGGCCTCCGTGCTCGGCAGCGTCGGCATCGCCAACTCGTCGGCCTATGTCACCACCAAGCACGCGCTGATCGGCATGACCAAGAATGCCGCGCTCGAATATTCGGCGAAGGGTATCCGCGTGAACGCCGTCGGCCCCGGCTTCATCGCAACGCCGCTGCTTGATTCCAATCTCGACCAGGAGACAAAGGATGCGCTTGCCGCGCAACATGCGACCGGCCGGCTCGGCACGCCGGAGGAGGTCTCGGCGATCACCTGCTTCCTGCTCTCCGACCGTGCATCTTTCGTGACCGGCAGCTACCAGTTGGTCGACGGCGGCTACGCCGCCCATTGATCATCCGGAAGATGATCCGCTGACACATTGAAACAGAAACGCCGCCTCGATGGGCGGCGTTTTGGGTCGGGTAGGCGGCTTCGAGGGGCGTCAGGCCTTCGCCTTCAGCAGCGTGTCGACAAGACCGGCGGTCGACGAATCGTGGCCGGCGGCGCTTTCCTTGCCTTCCACCACCGGCAGCAGGCCGGTCGCCAGTTCCTTGCCAAGCTCCACGCCCCACTGGTCGAAGGAGTTGATGTTGAACAGCACGCCCTCGACGAAGACCCGGTGCTCGTAGAGCGCGATCATCCGCCCCAGCGCATGCGGTGTCAGCTTGTCGTAGACGAAGGTGATCGACGGCCGGTTGCCGGCAAAAACGCGGTGCGGGCCGATCCTGTCGGCGGTCGCTGCGTCGGCGCCCTTGGCGGTCAGCTGCGCCTTCGCCTCGTCCAGCGTGCGGCCCTTCATCAGGGCTTCCGACTGTGCCAGGCAGTTGGCGATCAACAGGTCATGCTGGTTGCGCAGGTCCGGCTCGAAGCCGTTGGCGGCAATCATGAACTCGGCCGGAATGATGTCCGTGCCCTGGTGGATCAGCTGGTAGAAGGCGTGCTGGCCGTTGGTGCCCGGCTCGCCCCAGGCAACCGGGCCGGTCGGACCCTTGACCGGTTTGCTGTCGATCGTCACCGACTTGCCGTTCGATTCCATGTCGAGCTGCTGCAGATAGGCGGGGAACCGCGACATCCGCTGATCATAGGGCAGGATCGCCCGGGTCGGATAGCCGAGCACGACGCGGTGGTAGTAGCCGATCAGGCCGAGCAGCATCGGCAGGTTGTTCTCGACCGGGGCCTCGCGGAAATGCGTGTCGAGTGCGTGCGCGCCCTCGAGGAATTCGACGAAATGCTCAGGCCCGATCGCCAGCATCAGTGGCAGGCCGATTGCCGACCAGATCGAATAGCGGCCACCGACCCAATCCCAGAAGCCGAACACCCGCGTCTCGTCGATGCCGAAGGCGGCAACCTTGTCGAGCGCTGTGGAGACTGCGGCGAAATGGTGGCCGACCGCCTCTTCGCCCAGCGCATCGGAGACGAATTTCCGCGCTGCCCGGGCATTGGTCATCGTTTCGATCGTGGTGAAGGTCTTCGACGCCACGATAAAGAGCGTGGTGTCTGCCGACAACAGCTTCAGCGTATCGGCGATATGGGCGCCGTCGACATTGGAGACGAAATGCGCGCGCGGACCGTCGTGATAGGGGGCCATCGCCAGCGTTGCCATGGCCGGGCCGAGATCCGAGCCGCCGATGCCGATATTGACCACATCGGTGATCTTTTTGCCGGTCGCGCCCTTGATCGCGCCCGAGCGCACGCCGTTGCAGAATTCGCTCATGGCGTCGAGCACCGCGTTGACGTCCGGCATCACGTCCCGGCCGTCGACCATCACAGGCGTATTGGAGCGGTTGCGCAAGGCGGTGTGCAGCACGGCGCGATCTTCGGTGAAGTTGATCTTATCGCCCGCAAACATGGCGTCACGCTTTTTGGCGACACCGCCGGCTTCGGCCAGTTCGCTGAGAAGCCCCATGACCGTCTCGTTCACGGCGCATTTCGAGTAGTCCATCAGCAGGTCGTCGAGACGGGCGGTGAACTTGGCAAAGCGGCCGGAATCGGAGGCGAAGGCCGAGCGGATGTCGGTCGCCCCGGTCGAGGCGACGCTGTCCTTCAGCTTGGCGATGATGGTGTCCATGGGGAAATCTCCGGAACGAATGAGATCGGCAAACTATGCGCGATGCCGATGGCAATCAAGCACGTGCCCTCGCTAATTAGGCACGTGCCTCGCCGTCGTCCAGCGTCCGGGGCGAGCCGTCAGTCGCGCAGGTCCTTGCGCAGGATCTTGCCGACATTGCTCTTCGGCAATTCGGAACGGAACTCGATGATGCGCGGACGCTTGTAGTTGGTCAGGTGCTTGGCGCAGTGAGCCTTGAGCTCCGCTTCGGTCAGGGCCTGGTCGCGCTTGACCACCACCAGTTTCACCGCCTCGCCGGAATGCTCGTCCGCGACGCCGATCGCCGCGCATTCGAGCACGCCCGGATGCATGGCAGCGACTTCCTCGATTTCGTTGGGATAGACGTTGAAGCCGGAGACCAGGATCATGTCCTTCTTGCGGTCGACGATCTTGATGTAGCCGCGCTCGTCCATCATGCCCATGTCGCCGGAGCGGAAAAAGCCGTCGGGGGTGATGGCCCGCGCCGTTTCCTCCGGCCGCTGCCAGTAGCCGGCCATCACCTGCGGTCCGCGAATGCAGATCTCGCCGACTTCGCCAAGCGGCAGGGTGACGCCGTCGTCATCGCGGATCTCGATATCGGTCGAGGAGATCGGCAGGCCGATCATCCCTGAAAACTCCGCAGCATCCAGCCGGTTGGCGGTGGCCACAGGGGAGGTCTCCGACAGTCCGTAGCCTTCCGTGATCGGGCAGCCGGTCATCTCGCGCCAGCGCTCCGCGACCGGCCGCTGCACGGCCATGCCGCCGCCGAAGGTCAGGAACAGCGAAGAGAAGTCGATCTCCTTGAACGCCTCGTTGTTCATCATCGCGGTGAACAGCGTGTTGAGGCCGGGCAGGATATGCGCCTTGTGCGCCTTCATTTCCTTGAGGAAGGCCGGAATGTCACGCGGATTGGCGATCAGCACATTGTGGCCGCCCATCGCAACGCCCATCAGCGAATTCACCGTCAGCGCGAAGATATGATAGAGCGGCAGCGGGCAGATGAAGACCATCGCCTCCGGCCGCTCCCTCCCGTCGAATATCTGGTCGAGCCAGACGGAAAGCTGTTTCAGGTTCGACAGCAGGTTGGAATGGGTGAGCGTCGCGCCCTTCGACACGCCGGTGGTGCCACCGGTATATTGCAGGAAGGCCACGTCCGAGAGGGTGACATCCATCGGCTTGAGGCTGAGCGAGCCGCCGGCCTTCATCACCGCATTGAAGCTCAGATGCCCCGGGATCGACCAGGCCGGCACCAGTTTCTTGATCCGGCGCACGACGAAATTGACGATCAGCCCCTTCAGGCCGAGCATGTCGCCCATGGTGGCGACCACGACCTTTTCCACCGGGGTCTTGCCTGCCACCTGCTCCACCGTATTGGCGAAGTTTTCGAGTACGAAGATGATCCGCGCCCCGGAATCCTGCAGCTGGTGCTGCAGTTCGCGCGGCGTATAGAGCGGGTTGACGTTGACCACCGTGTAGCCGGCCCTCAGAATGCCGTAGACGATCACCGGGTTCTGCAGGATGTTCGGCAGCATGACCGCCACGCGGTCGCCCTTCGACAGGCCCTGGGCCTGCAGCCAGGCGCCGATCTTGGCCGAGCCTTCTTCCAGCTCCCGGAAGGACAGGGTCCGGCCCATGCTGGAAAATGCGGTCCGGCTTGCAAACTTGCGGCAGCTGTCCTCGAAGAATGTCCCGAGAGAATCGTGTTCGAGAGGCGAAATTTCCGCCGGAACCGATGCCGGGTAGGATCCGAGCCAGGGCTTGCCTGTCGCCTGGCCTTCGGCGGTCTTGGCCAAATCGGTCATGTCATCCTCCTCATTCTGCGCGGATCGGTTTTAGGCCTCTTTTCCGCGCTTGGCTCCTCCAAGCCAGCTTATGTCTCTGTTGCACAACTGCAAGAGGGATCACGATAAATTACTTTAACGTAAACGTAAATATTCGCCGCCGACACAATCCCGGACAAAATCCGCCCGCCTTCGCCTTTCGCGTGCCGCCCCGAATTTGGCCGCATTGCTGCGGTTGCTAACAAAGCGATCCGGACTTATGAAAGTCATTGAGCAATATAGGGGAAAACGCGTTGATGAGCGATGTCTGCGTACTTGTTGTCGGCGGTGCCGGCTATGTCGGCTCCCACACCTGCCTGAAATTGTCAGAGGCCGGCTTTACGCCGGTTGTCTACGACAACCTGTCCAATGGCCATGGTGAATTTGTCAAATGGGGTCCGCTCGAGCAGGGTGATATCCGCGATCGCAAGCGGTTGGACGAGGTTTTCGCCAAGTACAAGCCGACCGCCGTCATGCATTTCGCTGCCCTGATCGAGGTCGGCGAAAGCGTCAAGGATCCGGCCGCCTTCTACGACAACAATGTGGTCGGGGCGCTGACCCTGCTGGGTGCGGCCAAGGCCGCCGGTGTCCAGGGCTTCGTCTTTTCGTCGACTTGCGCCACCTATGGCCTGCCGCAAAGCCTGCCGATGGACGAAACCCATCCGCAGGTGCCGATCAACCCCTATGGCCGCACCAAGTGGATCATCGAGCAAGCGCTCTCCGATTTGGACCAGTATGCCGGTTTCCGCTCCGTGGTGCTGCGCTATTTCAATGCGGCAGGCGCCGACCCGGAAGGCCGCATCGGCGAATGGCACACGCCGGAAACCCACGCCATCCCGCTGGCGATCGATGCCGCGCTGGGGCGCCGCGCCGGGTTCAAGGTGTTCGGAACCGATTACGATACCCGCGACGGCACCTGCGTGCGCGACTATATTCACGTGCTCGACCTGGCGGACGCCCATGTGCGCGCTCTGCAATATCTGCTGGATGGCGGTGCCTCGGATGCCTTCAATCTGGGCACCGGCACGGGCACGACCGTCAAGGAACTGCTCGACACCATTGCCGAGGTTTCCGGAAAGCCGTTTCCGGTGGAGTTTGCGGCACGCCGGGATGGCGATTCCACCACGCTGGTCGCCAACAACGACAAGGCGAAATCGGTACTCGGCTGGGAGCCCGGCTATCGGCTGCACGACATCATTCAATCCGCATGGAACTGGCACACGACCAGCAACCTGCACGCGTAGTGCCTAAAGTAGCAATTCCGGCGAAAACGGCCCAAATCTAGGCGTTTCGGAAACTGTTCTTCCTCTTTGCCCGGCCCCTCTTGGCTTGCCTTCTGCGATACGATACACACGCAAAAAGATCTTGAGTTGCGTGTGTATCGGGCAATGGCTGAATGGGCTGGCCGATGCGCGTATCGGTTGTATTGTTATCTGCGGATAACGGACAAGTATTTGGGGAGCTGGCTTTGCGTATTGCCATCATCGGAACTGGTTATGTCGGTCTTGTATCGGGCGTTTGCCTGGCGGAATTCGGCCATGACGTCGTCTGCATCGACAAGGTCGCGGACAAGATCGAGAAGCTGAAGGTGGGCCAGGTGCCGATCTTCGAGCCGGGCCTCGACACGCTGATCGACAGCAATGTCAAGGCGGGCCGCCTGTCGTTCTCGACCGATCTTTCCGGCCCGGTGGCAGAGGCGGATGTGGTGTTCATCGCCGTCGGCACGCCCTCGCGCAAGAGCGACGGCCATGCGGACCTGCAATATGTCTATGCGGCCGCCCAGGAAGTCGCCCGCGCGGTCAAGGGGTTTACCGTCATCGTGACCAAGTCGACCGTGCCGGTCGGCACCGGCGACGAGATCGAGCGGCTGGTGGCCAAGGCCAATCCCGACGCTGATGTCGCGGTCGTGTCCAATCCGGAATTCCTGCGCGAAGGTGCTGCGATCGAGGACTTCATGAAGCCGGACCGCGTTGTCATCGGCATGAACGACGACCGCGCCCAGGCGCAGATGGAAGCCATCTATGCGCCGCTCGATCCGGCCAAGCATCCAATCGTGATCACCGCGCGCCGCACCGCCGAGCTGATCAAATATGCGGCCAATTCCTTCCTGGCGCTGAAGCTTGCCTATATCAACGAGATCGCCGACCTCTGCGAATATGTCGGTGCCAATATCCAGGACGTCTCCAGGGGCATGGGGCTCGACACCCGCATCGGCCGGAAATTCCTCAATGCCGGTCCGGGCTATGGCGGCTCGTGCTTCCCGAAGGATACGCTGGCGCTGGTCAAGACCGCGCAGGACCATTCCGCCCCGATCCGGCTGATCGAAACGATCGTCGGCATCAACGAGACCCGCAAGCGCGCCATGGCCCGCAAGGTCGAGCAGGCGGTCGGCGGCGAACTGCGCGACAAGCGCATCGGCATCCTCGGGCTCACCTTCAAGCCGGATACCGACGACATCCGCGAATCTCCGGCGCTGTCCATCGTCCAGGCCCTGCTCGACAAGGGCGCGGTGCTGAAGGCCTATGATCCGGAAGGCATGCCGGCCGCCCGCGAGATCATGCCGGATATCGGTTATTGCGACACGGTCGAAGACGTTGCGGACGACGCTGATGCGCTGGTGATCATCACGGAATGGAAGCATTTCCGCGATCTCGATTTCGCCGACCTCAAGACCCGCATGGCCGCACCGGTGCTGGTCGACTTCCGCAACATCTATGACCGCAAGCAGGTCGCTGACGCCGGATTTTATTATGACAGCGTCGGCAGGGCGGACTGACGACCGCCTGCAAGCCGTACGACTGGCAGCCGAAAATCATATTGCTTTTTCGGCTGCCTGCCTGAAATGCCAAGACTGTATTTGAATTTCTATTTTTAAGGGTTTGGGGTCCCGATTTCCCCAGCCGGCATGCCGTGTTCCCATGCTTTTTGCATGAAGAGGATATTACCGTGAGCGATATTGCCTTGTTGTCGGCGCAACGGGCGGAGACGATATTTGTCTTGCCGCGTCGTGTTTTTGAAAGCCCCATGCCATCTCCCGTTGCCGGGGAGGCCTGCCATGACTGAACTGGTTCACCCGGGTGTCCTCGAGGCTGCCCCGGTTCAGACGGCCGCAAAGACGGCCGAGGCCGTCGGCCGGCTTAAATGCGTCGTCGTCTACGGCATGAATTTCGCGCCCGAAATGGCCGGCGTCGGCCGCTATACCGGCGAGATTGCCGAATATATGGCCGAGGGCGGTGCAAGGGTGGTGGCCGTTACCACACCTCCGCATTATCCGGGCTGGAGGGTGCGGAACGACTTCGCCAACCGCTATTCCGCCGGCGAGGAGGGCGGCGTCCGGGTGATACGCGTGCCTTTGATGCTGCGCGAAAAGATGGGCGGCATCTGGCGGCTGCTGGCACCTTTAAGTTTTGCCGTCGCCTCAGCCCCTGTCGTCATCTGGCAGATCCTGCGTTGGCGCCCGCAAGTGGTGTTCTGCGTCGAGCCGACGCTGTTTGCCGCCCCGGCAGCCCAGTTCGCGGCCTGGCTTTCCGGTAGCCGCACCGTGCTGCATGTGCAGGATCTCGAGGTCGATGCTGCCTTTGCCGTCGGCCACCTGAAGGGCGGCGCCTGGCTCCGCAAGCTCGGTTTCGTATTCGAACGTTTCGCTCTCGGCCGCTTCGGCCGTATCGTGACGATTTCCAGCCGCATGGCCGAGAAGATTGCTTCCAAGGGCGTCCGGCCCGAGCGTATCTCGATCGTCCGCAACTGGGTCGATCTGAGCTATATCTTTCCGCTGAAAGGCGAGAGCCCCTACCGCGCGGAACTGGGCTACCAGCCGGATCATTTCGTCGTGCTCTATTCCGGCAATATCGGCGCCAAGCAGGGTCTCAATATCCTGCTGGACGCCGCCGATCGCCTGCAGCACGAGCCGCGGCTGAAATTCGTCGTCGCCGGCGAAGGGCCGGCCAAGTCTGAGCTGATGCAACGCTATGCGCATCTGGCAAATGTCCGCTTCCTCCCCTTCCAGCCCTATGAGCGGCTGAACGAATTCCTCAGCATGGCCGACCTGCATGCTCTGCCGCAGGAAAAGGGCGCTGCCGATCTGGTGTTGCCATCCAAGCTCGGCGGCATGCTGGCCTCCGGCAAGCAGATCGTGGTGACGGCCGATCCGGGCACGGAACTTGCCGACTTTCTCGGCGACCTCGCTTACATGACGCCGCCCGGCGACGGGACGGCGCTCGCGGAAGCCATCGTCCGGGCCTCGATCGAGCCGAAGGGAACGACCGAGGAGCGGCTGGATCTCGCCCGCAAGCTTTCCCGCACCGACGGCCTCGTCAGCCTGGTCAACCTCGTGGCGTCCCGCAACTGAGCGGTCTGCGGCAGCAGGCAGCGGATCAGTAGGACTGCGCCGTCGGCGTCGCGTCCTTGTCCTTGGATTCGAATTCCCTGACGATGCCGAAGAAGGATCGCATGAACCGCTCCATGATCCCGAGCGACCGGTCGATCTCGGCGTCATCGGGCAGGGTCCCGTTGCGCGACGACAAGGCGGTGCCGCCGCTGTCGATCCTGGTTTCCAGCGCCGTTACCCGCTTTTCCAGCCGGTCGAGCTGTTCCTCATAGGCGGCGCGCTCGTCGGCGGCCATCCGGCAGATCAGGGCGCCGTCCTTGTCTTGGCAGAGCGACATCGCACCGGTGCGGGTGTCGAGCCTGACCAGCCCGTTCTCCATCGGCTGGAAGGTGTAGCGTCCGTTTTCCAGATCCTCGGCGCCGACCGATGCCGGCAGTAGGGCAAATAGCGAGGCGGCAAGCAAAGCCTGGCGATACATTGGGGTCTCCTCCCTCGGGTGGCGTCTCGTTCATCGGCGTTCTGTCGCAGCCGATGCCGTCTCGGCGATTGGCGTGCACGGCCCGACATGGACACATGCGGCATTTCCCGCTAATCGCATGGCCGCACATCCGTATTGATGAAGGATAGGGGCCATGGCCAACACAGTCTACAAGATCGTGCCGCGGGAAATGTGGCAGACGGTCCGGGAAACAGGTGTCTTTGCCGGGGCCCCGATCGATCTGAAGGACGGCTTCATCCATTTCTCCACCGCCGCCCAGGCCGTCGAGACCGCAAGGCTGCATTTCGCCGGCCAGGACGACCTGTTGCTGGTGGCCGTCGATGGCGCGTCTCTGGGCGAGGCACTCAAATTCGAGGCCTCGCGTGGCGGCGATCTTTTCCCGCATCTCTACGCATCCCTGCCGCTCGACGCGGTTCTTTGGGAGGCGCCCTTGCCGCTCGGGGCCGATGGCGCCCATGTCTTTCCGGAGCTTCATCCATGACCGATTTCTTCAAGTCGTTCGGCCGCCGCGGCCTTTTCCTGCTCGATCCGGAAGTGGCGCATGGTCTGTCGCTGGCAGCGCTTCGCTCCGGCCTGCTGCCATCCTGCGACGTGCCGGTGGATCCGAAGCTCAGGCAGACGGTCGCCGGCCTCACCTTTGCCAATCCGCTCGGCATCGCCGCCGGCTATGACAAGAACGCCGAGGTGCCGGACGCGCTGATGAAGCTCGGTTTCGGCTTTGCCGAGGTCGGTACGCTGACGCCGCGTCCGCAATCGGGCAATCCCAAGCCGCGGATCTTCCGGCTGGAGCGCGACGAGGCGGTGATCAACCGTCTCGGTTTCAACAATGAGGGCCATGCTGCCGCGCTCTCCCGCCTGCTTGCCCGCGGCCCGGGTGGATTGGTCGGCGTCAATATCGGCGCCAACAAGGACAGTGAAGACCGCATTGCCGACTATGTCGCCGGCATCCGCACCTTTTACGGTGTGGCGGGCTATTTCACCGCCAATATCTCGTCCCCCAATACGCCGGGCCTGCGCGACCTGCAGGCACGCGACAGCCTTGCCGCACTGTTGACGGCCGTGCTCGCGGCCCGCGACGAGGAGGCGGCGACGAGCGGCGTCAAGCGTCCGGTCTTCCTCAAGATCGCCCCCGATCTGACCGAGGAGGGGATGGACGACATCGCAGCGGTGGTGCTCGCCTCCAGCCTCGACGGGCTGATCGTTTCCAACACGACCTTGTCGCGCGAGGGCCTCGGCGACCAGCGCCAGGCCGGCGAGGCGGGTGGCATGTCGGGCAAGCCGCTGTTCGACAAGGCGACCGCGGTACTTGCCCGCATGCGCCACCGGGTTGGCAAGGATCTGCCGATCATCGGTGTCGGCGGCGTGCATTCGGTGGAGACGGCGCTCGACAAGATTCGTGCCGGCGCCGATCTCGTGCAGCTCTATTCCGCAATGGTCTACGAAGGGCCGGCGCTGCCGGGCCGCATCGTCAAGGGCATGTCCCGCCATCTGCAAGAGCAGGGCCTTTCATCGATCCGCGATCTGCGCGATAGCCGTCTCGACTACTGGCTTTCGGCAAAGGTCTGATCGAGCTTCGGCTTCAGCCGCAGCAGCAGGAAGATCCCGCGCATCGCCAGGAACAGGTTGAGCGCTGCCCACAGGCCGTGATTGCCGGCAAGCGGCACCAGGACGGCGAGGCTCAGCAGGAAGCCGACAAGCGCTGCCACCATCATGTTGCGCATCTCGACCGACCAGGTCGCGCCGATGAACACGCCGTCCATCTGGAAGGCGAGTGCGCCGGTCAGCGCCGTCAGCGCGGCCCAAGGCAGGTAGACATAGGCCGTGTCGCGCACCTCCGGCGCCGTCGTCAGCAGATCGATCACGGCATCGCCGAAGACGAGGAAAAAGGCGGTGGTGACCGCGGCCAGCGCAAACGACCAGATCGCCGTCAGCCGCACCGCGCGCACGAAACCCGCCCGGTAGTTGGCACCGATCGCCCGGCCGGTAATGGTTTCCGCGGCATTGGCGAAACCGTCCAGATAATAGCCCGCCACGAGAAAGATGTTCATCAGGATCGCATTGGCCGCCAGAACGGTTGGCCCGAACCCCGTCCCGATCCGGGTGACGAGGGTAAAGGCTGCGAGTAGCGAAAACGAACGGACCAGGATATCGCGATTGAGCGAAAACAACCGCTTCAGCTGGGCGCCGTCGAAGATTTCGCGTAGCGTCGGCCTGGCTTCTCCGCGAAACTGGTAGAGCACCATGCCGAGGCCCGCGAGGAAGGCGGCCCCTTCGCCAAACAGCGTGCCCCAGGCGACGCCGGCAATCCCCCATTTGAGCGTCAGGCCCAGATAGATCGACAGCACGATATTCGTGCCGTTGAGGATTGCCTGCAGCAGCAATCCGTTTCGCCCCTGTCCGCGCCCGAGAATGAAGCCGAGCAGCGTGTAATTGGCAAGCGTCAGCGGCCCGGCGATGATCCGGATCGAGAAATAGGTGGTGGTCGCCACGGCCACCGCCCCGGTCGGTCCCATCAGCCAGAGGCCGAGCGGCAGCAGCAGCGGAGAAAGCGCCAGGATCGTCAGTCCGACGGCAATCGATAGCACCATCGAGCGCCAGAACACTGCCTGCTGCTCGTGCCGGTCGCCCCGGCCATAGGCCTGCGCCGTCAGACCGGTGGTGGACGAGCGCAGGAAATTCAGGCTGGCGAAGATCAGGTCGAACAGGGCCGCCCCGACCGCAAGGCCTGCAAGGGCCGCGGCCTCGCCGGTGCGCCCGGCCACGGCCGTGTCAGTCAGCCCGAGCAGCGGCGTGGTCAGGAAGCCGAGCGTCATCGGAATAGCGATCGACAGCACGAGCCGGTGGGTAACGGGAAATGCGCCGCCCGTCTGGCGGGCGCTGGCCGGGCTGTCCATCCCTTGGGTATCCTCTTGCGATGCTGACTGCAGGGCGGGAATCGCCTCAGTTGGATAGCACCATGGCCCAATAGGGACGTTTTGTGGAGCTGTCATAAGCGACGGCCACGCCCAGCCCACTGTAATTTCCAAGCATGTTCTTCAGATGCTTCGGCGAGTGAACCCAGGCATCGACAGCCGCGGCCACGTCCTTCTGGCCGGTCGCGATGTTTTCCGCTGCCGGCAGGGTCACGTCGGAGGATTTCATCCGGTCGTAGAAACTGTCGCGAAAGCCGATGAGATGGCTCATCTTCTGCGCCTTTGCCATGCGCGCCGCCTGGTGCAGCGCTGCCCGGCTGGCCTCGACATTGACCGATAGCGGCGGCAGGCCATGCGTGGCGCGCACGGCATTCGTCAGCGGCAGGGCGGCCGCCGTCTGGTCTTCGGCCTTGCTGTCGCCGACGTCGAATACCGATGTCGTGGTGCAGGCCGACACCAGGCCGGCCATGGATACGAGGCCGAGGCGAAGCGCGGTGCGGCGCGTCAGGAAAGTATCCGTCATGCTCAGGACCGCGCGCTCATCAGGCGGATGATGAGGAAGACCGGGATCACCACGGTTGCGCCGAGTAGCAGATATTGTCCGACGCTGCCGAGCGCGGCAAAGCCCCGATGCCAGAGATTCAGCACGAAGTGCTGGACGCCGTAGACGATGTCATAGGGGTCTATGTTGAAATAGGCCATGACGAAGCCGACGATCAGCGACACCACGATCAGCTTGACGATGGTGCGGGCGACCGTGTCGCCCAGAAACCGGTTCACGCGTTCGGACATACGGAAACTCCTTGTTCGGCCAAGAGATAGGCGGCGATTGCGGCACTCGCAAGTTCCGCCGCCGGCCGGCCTCGTGCCTTTCAGAAGTTAGCTCTTGTCTTTTCATCGCGGATCGGTCAAGAGCGCTGGCCCTCAGGAAAACGCAAAATGCACCCGATGCAATTCTCCTCCGGCGACGTCGTGATCGACCGGCGCGCCGATTACGCACGAATGCTGGACGAAAGCGGCGATCCGGCGGCAGCCGCCGACTTGATGGAGCAGGCGCTGGAACTGGCGCCCGGCTGGGTCGCCGGCTGGCAGCAGCTGGCCGATTTCACGCAAAAGGCCGGCGACGAAAAGAAGGCGGCAGCCGCGCTCGAAAAAGTGCTCGAACTCGATCCCGACGACATCTTCGCGGCCTCCTTGAAGCTTGCCCGCCTTGGCGCCACGGAAGTGCCGGACCAGCCGCCGAGCCGCTATGTCGAGGCGCTGTTCGACGACTATGCCGATCGCTTCGAGGCGCAACTGGTCGAGAAGCTCGACTACAGCGTGCCCGTCGAATTGTCGGCGCTGATCCGCAAGACCGTTGTGCCGACCGGGCCCTTCGCCCGCGCCGTCGACCTTGGCTGCGGCACCGGGCTGCTGGGGGTGGAGATCCGCGATCTCTGCCTCGATCTCGAAGGCTATGACCTGTCGACCGGCATGCTTGCCAAGGCCGAGGAGAAGGGGCTCTACGACCGGCTGGCGCAGGCCGACCTGTCGCTCGACGCGGAGACGTCCGGCCTGTTTGCAGAAGGCGCCGGCGCGGCCCGGGCCGATCTCGTCTGCGCGGCCGACGTGATGATGTATCTGGGCAATCTCGAGCCGACCATGCAGCTCATCGCCAGGCTCGCCGCGCCCGGCGCCATTCTGGCCTTCTCGGTCGAAGATGCCGGTGATCGCGAAGGCTTCGACCTCGCCGAGTCGCTGCGCTACGTGCATTCGGAAACCTATGTGCGTCAGCTTCTTTCGACAATCGGCTTCGAAACCCGCACGACCTCCAAGACCGTCATTCGCATGGATGGCGGAAAACCGGTCTTCGGCATCCTGTTTGTTGCAGTGAAAACCCGGTGAAGGTTCGTTTCTTGCGATTTTTCCGATAGGTCAGCTTTGTTGACCCATCACCCTTGTGCCTTGCCGCGATTGGCCGCATCCTTATACCCGGAATGCTGGAAAATTGGTCTCTTTCACGGGATAGGGGCGCCGACCGACATGGCAATGATCACCGACATTATGGCCGCTGGCAAGAAGAACCCGGCCCGCCACACGCCACTGGAAGACATCCAGGGCATCCTCAGCGGCAGCATGATTTCCGCGCTGGGACTGTTCCTGCTCGGCAAGGTCGAGCTATTGACCGGCGGCATGGCCGGTGCCGCCTTCCTCCTGCATTACTGGGGCGGATGGAGCTTCGGCGTGCTGTTCTTCCTGCTCAACATGCCCTTCTATATTCTGGCGTTCAAACGGGTCGGTCTCGACTTCACCCTGAAGACGTTCCTGGCCATAGGCCTGACCTCGGGCCTGGTCGAACTGCAGTCGCGTTTCATTTCCATCCAGTGGATGAATCCGGTCTGGGCCGCAGCCCTTGGCGGCCTTCTGCTCGGTTACGGCCTGCTGGCGCTCTACCGCCACCGCGCAAGCCTCGGCGGCATCGGCATTCTTGCTGTCTACATCCAGGATCGTTTCGGCATCCGCGCCGGCTTCGTCCAGCTCGTCCACGATCTTGTCATCATGGCGCTTGCCTTCACCGTGGTGAGCCCCGAGATCGTCGCCTGCTCGGTGCTCGGCGCGGCGGTGATGAACCTGTTCGTTGCGATCAACCACCGTTCCGACCGCTATATCGCGCAGCGCTGACAGGGCAGGGCGGCAAATCCGGCCCATTGCCTCCATCCGTGCATGGTTGTAACCCTCGGGGCAAGATCGTGCCCGCTGCAGTCAGGGCACGCCGCCTGATCCGACCGACATGATCGCGTGTCGCGGCCGGCCGACACCAGGGGAACGATACATGACGACGACGACGACCCGGCGCAGCTTGAATGGTCTCTGGACCTCGCAGTCCGATCGCCATTCGGCACTCGAAGACGCGCAGGCCGTGACGGCCGGTTCCATGCTCGCCTCGCTCGGCGTGCTGCTGCTGTCCAGCGCCGGGCTCTTGACCGGCGGCACTGCCGGCGTTGCCTTCCTGCTGCATTACGCCACCGGCTACGCCTTCGGCCTGATCTTCTTCATCGTCAACCTGCCATTCTACTGGATCGCCTATCGCCGCATCGGGCTCGGCTTCTGCGTCAAGACCTTCATCGCCATTGCCGTCACCTCGCTTCTGACCGAGTTTTTGCCGGATGCCATCGGCCTTGCCCATCTGCAGCCGTTGGTGGCCGCCGTTTTCGGCGGATTGCTGATCGGCACCGGCATGCTTGTTCTCTTCCGCCACCGCGCGAGCCTCGGCGGTTTCGGCATTCTGGCGCTCTATCTGCAGGACCGCTTCGGCTGGCGCGCCGGCTTCGTCCAGCTCGGTTTCGACAGCTGCGTGCTGGTCTGCTCCTTCTTCGTCGCCAGCCCCTTCATCATCGCCTGCTCGATCGCCGGTGCCGTGGTGCTCAACCTGACGCTCGCCATCAATCACCGCCGCGACCGCTATATCGCGATGTAGTCGCATGATCCTGCCGCCCGGGGCTTTTCTTCGTGCACAATGAGACTACCTTTTCGGAGTGCTCGATGACCCTGGTGACCACAGCCTGACCGGCGAGATGCTGCCCGCCCCCTTCCTCCGCTGGTTCGCGGACAAGGGCTGGCAGCCGCGTGCCCATCAGCTGGAACTGCTGGCGCGGGCCGAGCGTGGCGAGAGCACGCTGCTGATCGCGCCGACCGGAGCCGGCAAGACGCTTGCCGGTTTCCTGCCGTCGCTCACCGATCTCGTCCGTCGTGGACGCAGGAAGCCGGGGGAGGCGTTCACCGGCGTCCACACGCTCTACATTTCGCCATTGAAGGCGCTCGCCGTCGATATCGAGCGCAATCTGACGAAACCGGTTGAGGAGATGGGACTTGCAATCAGCATCGAGAACCGCACCGGCGATACGCCCGCCGCCAAGCGCCAGCGCCAGAAGCTCAATCCGCCCGACATCCTGCTGACCACGCCGGAGCAGGTGGCGCTGCTGATTGCCAATGGCGAGGCGGAGCGCTTCTTCCGCGACCTGCAATTCGTCATCTTCGACGAGCTGCACTCGCTGGTCACGTCCAAGCGCGGCCACCTGCTGTCGCTCGGCCTTGCGCGGCTTCGCCGCCACGCGCCGGACCTTCGGACCATCGGCCTTTCGGCTACCGTTGCCGATCCGCCGGAGCTGCAGCGCTTTCTCGTCGGCCAGGACTATGGCGAAATCCGCGAGGCCGGTCTCGTCACCGTCGAGGGCGGCGCGAGACCCGTCATCACCATCCTGAAGACCGAGGACCGGATCCCCTGGTCGGGCCATGGCGCGCGCTATGCCATGTCGGAACTCTACGAGACGCTGAAGGATTTCCAGACCACGCTGATCTTCGTCAACACCCGGTCGCAGGCGGAAATGCTGTTCCAGGAACTCTGGACGATCAATGACGACAACCTGCCGATTGCCCTGCATCACGGCTCGCTCGACGTCTCGCAGCGGCGCAAGGTCGAGGCCGCCATGGCCGAGAACCGGCTGCGTGCCGTGGTTGCCACCTCGACGCTGGATCTCGGCATCGACTGGGGCGATGTCGATCTCGTCGTCCATGTCGGCGCGCCCAAGGGGGCCTCTCGTCTTGCCCAGCGCATCGGCCGCTCCAACCACCGCATGGACGAACCGTCGCGCGCCATTCTGGTGCCGGCCAACCGGTTCGAGGTGATGGAGTGCCAGGCCGCCCTCGACGCCAATTATATCGGCGCCCAGGACACGCCGGATATGGGCGAGGGCGCGCTCGACGTGCTCGCCCAGCACGTCCTCGGCATGGCCTGCGCTGCGCCATTTGCCGCCGACGATCTCTATTACGAGGTCACCTCCGCTGCCCCCTATGCCGCCCTCGATCGCGACACCTTCGACAGGATTGTCGATTTCGTCGCCACAGGCGGCTATGCGCTGAAGACCTATGAGCGTTATGCCAAGATCCGGCTCAACAAGGACGGGCTCTGGCGCATTTCCAATCCGACGATCGCCCAGCAATACCGGATGAATCTCGGTACCATCGTCGAAAGCCCGATGCTGAATGTGCGCCTGGTCAAGCGCAACAAGCTCGGTACCATCGGCCGCGGCGGCATGACGCTCGGCAAGGTCGAGGAATATTTCCTCGAACAGCTGTCCCAGGGCGATACCTTCCTGTTTTCCGGCAAGGTGCTGCGCTTCGAGGGCATTCGCGAGAACGAATGCCTGGTGTCCAACGCCTTTTCGCAGGACCCGAAGATCCCGTCTTATGCCGGCGGCAAGTTCCCGCTGTCGACCTATCTTGCCGACCAGGTGCGCGCCATGCTGGACGACCCGGAGCGCCGCCGGTCGCTGCCCGATCAGGTGCGCGACTGGCTGGAACTGCAGCGCGACAAGTCGAAGCTGCCAAAGCGCGGCGAGCTGCTGATCGAGACCTTTCCACGGGGAAAGCGTTTCTTCCTCGTCGCCTATCCGTTCGAGGGCCGGCTGGCGCACCAGACGCTCGGCATGTTGCTCACCCGCCGGCTGGAGCGCCTGGGCGGAAAGCCCCTCGGCTTCGTCGCCACCGATTATTCGCTGGCCATCTGGGGCCTGGAGGATCTGGGTGCGAGAATTGCAGGCGGAGGCCTCGATCTCGCCGACCTCTTCGACGAGGACATGCTGGGCGACGATCTGGAGGCCTGGCTCGACGAAAGCTGGATGCTGAAGCGCACCTTTCGCACCTGCGCCGTCATTGCCGGGCTGATCGAAAAGCGCCATCCGGGCAAGGAGAAATCCGGCCGTCAGGTCACTGTCTCGGCCGACCTCATTTACGACGTGCTGCGCTCCCACGAGCCCGACCACATTCTGCTCAAGGCAACCCGCCAGGATGCCGCCCGCGGCCTTCTCGACATTGCCCGCCTCGCCGACATGCTGGCCCGCATCAAGGGCCACATCACCCATATGCGCCTCGAGCACGTCTCCCCGCTCGCCGTCCCCGTCATGCTCGAAATCGGCCGCGAGACGGTGGTCGGCGAAGCCCACGAGGACGTGCTCGCCGAAGCTGCCGAGGATTTGATCGCCGAAGCCCTGGGGTAGGATCGCGCGCCGTTTCTGCGGATACCGCAGCGCGCGTGGCCCAGCCCCCTCTGCCTGCCGGCATCTCCCCCACAAGGGGGGAGAGGGCTTGCCGTAACCGACCGCCTCAACAACGTGCTCCCCAAGCCCCAAGCCCCAAGCCCCAAGCCCCAAGCCCCAAGCCCCAAGCCCCAAGCCCCAAGCCCCAAGCCCCAAGCCCCAAGCCCCAAGCCCCAAGCCAGTGCCGCACGGTTCGACGTTTCAAGTCCGGCGAGCGGGCGCCGAACAGTCTCTCCCCTTGTGAGGGAGATGCCAACAGGCAGAGGGGGACTTGCGCTACCGCAGCGCCTGGCGACAGGCGGACGGGACTTGCTTCCAATCCAGCATCCACCGGCAAACCCATGCCATGTCACGCCCCCCACGATTCGATCGCCCCTTGTGAGGGAGGACAGGCAGAAGGGTGCGCCAACGCAGGGCACGACCTCAGGCCGCGAGGCCTTGCCTCTGGCAGCACCCGCCACAACCCGTCCGACATTCCCCGCCCGGCAAACCCATGCTATGTCACGACAACATCGCCGCGATTCGATCTCACCCCTTGAGGGGGAGATGTCCGGCAGGACAGAGGGGGGGAAGGTGACAACCGAACGCCGGCCCCAAATTTTCAGAAGTCACGGAACGACATCACCCGCATGAGCATGCATCGACTGACATTGGCGGCAAGGCTGACGGATCTGCCCGATACCGGGCTTGCCCTTGCGGCCGAGTTCTCGCTTGCCGGCGTGCCCGCGCGCTGCGATGCCTTTGGCGCGCTGATGCTGCCGGGGCTCGACACCCTTGTGGTGTCCGACCTGCATCTGGAAAAAGGCGCAGCCTTTGCCCGGCGTGGCCAGATGCTGCCGCCCTACGACACGCTGGCGACGCTGAAACTGCTCGACGCCGTGATCGCCCGGCACGATCCGAAGGTCGTCATCAGTCTTGGCGACAATTTCCACGACCGGAGCGGGTCCGCACATCTGCCGGACGCCTTCCGGCAGAGGATTGTCGACATGGCGCGCGGCCGCGAGTGGATCTGGATCAACGGCAACCACGATCCGGACGGCGCCTTCGGCCTGCCCGGCATCTCGGCCGACCGGCTCGCCTATGGCGGGCTGAGCTTCGTTCATGAACCGTCCGAGGGCCCCGTCGCCGGCGAGATCGCCGGCCACCTGCATCCCTCAGCCACCGTCCGCCGCCGGGAAAAATCGGTGCGCCGCGCCTGCTTTGCGACGGACGGCGCCCGCCTCGTCATGCCCGCCTTCGGCGTCACCACCGGCGGCCTCGACCTGCGGCACAAGGCCTTCACCGGCCTTTTCGAGCGTGACCGTCTCGTCGCCCACCTGCTCGGCCGCGACCGCATCTATTCGGTGCGCTACAGCGGGTTGATGGGATAATCGACCTTCCCTGCCGTCCCGCACGCACGCCGTATTCGGCCCCTAGGGAAGGAACTTCGAAAGGAGCGGGGCCTCATTCATGGTGAAGAGCAAGAAGCGAGACGAACGGGCTGAACCGGTCCTGTTCTACCCGATGGACGTCCTGCCGCCCTCTGCCGCGACGTGCCGCGCGGCACTCTATGACGCCTTTGCCGATTATCGCGCCGCTCTCCATGTCTGCCCGACGTGCTTTGGGGAGGACAATCAGGAGGAACTGCGCTTGACTGCAAGGCAACCAGTCGAGCGTGCCAATTACGCCGTCATCCGGCAGTTCCTGTTCGAACACCCCAATTGCTGCGACGGGCTTGATTCCATCCGCCACTGGCTTCCCCGCCTCCTGGAAGCCGGTTTCTTCGACACCGACGCCTTCCCGTCGCCGATCGCGCAGGTCTATCGCTCGGGCCTCTGGCTCTGGCCGGAGCAAGAGCAGGCGGCGATCCGCGCGGCGGTGCGGCGCGCGGCCGAGGGCTGGTTCCGCGGCGGTTCGCCGGCCCCCTTCGACGAGCCGGCCGCCCTGCGCCTGTCGCTCGCCCGCCACCGACGGGGCCTGCAGCGCGATGCTCGCAAGGCGGACGCTATTGCCGAGGCGGAACGGCCGCTCGGCCTCCATGAGGAGAATGCCTGCTCGCGATTCTCGGTTCAGAGCCTGCTGTTGACGCGGTTCGAGCCGCGCGCGGTGTTCGACTGGCTACTGCAATGCGGTTCGCGCCGCGCTATCGCCGTTATCGTCGAAATGCTCGAAGAGAGCAGTCTTGGGGACGATATCGTCTATTATTCGACGCCCTTCGGTCCGGCTGGCGCCGAAGAGATCGAGCAGGCGCTGGCCGATGCGACCTCGGCGCTGAATCGGCTGGTCCGGCACGCCCTGTTCGAGGTCGTGACCGACGAGCGCCTGCTGGCGCTCTACGAAACCGTTTGCCAGTCCGATCCGGGGCTTGCAGAGACGCTGTGTCGGGCAGAGTATGCTTGGGGGATCGGCGCCTATGAGGCCTGGCTCACCGATCCCGGGGCCGAGATCGCGCGCCTACGGCATTTGCTGCGGATCGCCGGCCAAGGTAAGGCGCTCTCCTTCGGCGGGACCTCATCCCCTTAGCGCCTGCGCCGGTGACTGACGATAGGCGAGCAGCGCCGGCAGGGCGGCAAGGACGGCGGCGAAGGCCAGGGTGGCGGCAAGCTGCAGCATGTCTGCCTTGGTGAAGGAGACCGGCAGGCCGAAGCCGTTTCGCGCGGTAAAGACGCTGGAGATCATGGCTGCCGCCTGATAGCCGATGGCGATACCAGCGGCGATGCCGACCACGATCACCAGCATCAGCTCGCTCCAGACGATCAGCGAGATCGACAGCCGCGGCGCGCCGAAGGCTCTGAGGGCACCGATCTGCCGACGCCGCTGGCTGACATGCATCACGGTTACCAGTATCAGGGCAGCGGCCACCAGCACCTGCGCGCCGAAGGCGACCGCCTGCAGCACCAGCTTGGCGTCGCCGAGCGTCGCGTAGAGACGCGTCAACACCTCTCCGGGAAAGACGCCGACCGTGTCGCCGCCGCGAAACTGCTGCCTCAGCTTGTAGGCATCGGCGATCGACTTCGGCTTGACGAGGATCGCCGGCACACCGGGATCGCCTGGGCCGAAGGTCTCGTCGAGCGGAGCGTAGGCATCGATATGGCCGCCTGAATGATCATGGTCGTCGTCGTGATCATCCGCCGCGGCCGTGTCATCCGCATGCGTGTCCTCGGCCACCTCGTCATCATGATCGTGCCCGATGGCCTCCTCGTGCCCCTTTGCGTGCTCGTGTTCTTCCAGCCCGTGAATCTGCCAGACCGCCTGTACGGGCACGAGGATCGCCCGGTCCCAGGCGGTGCCCGTTGGCTGCAGTCGGCCTGTGACGGTGTAGGCAAGTTCGGTATGCGTATGGCCACCTTCTGCGGCGGTACCGTGCATCGGCTTTACCTGGTCGCCGGGCTTCAGCCGCACGGCCGAGCCGACCACGGCTTCGCCCTCATGGGCAAACATCGCTCCTTCGGCAAACCCGGGCGTCGTGCCGGCGATCAGCGCCGTCGTCGTGCCGATGATCGGATAGCCGGCGAAGCTGTCGCCGAAGGCCACCGGGGCCGCCCATTCGACACGCGGATCGGCCTGCAGATCAGCCAGCACATGACCTTCGGTCAGCGGTATCGGCGCCGCTTGCAGAAAGACCGAGGACAGCACCAGCTGCGTCTCGTTGCCCGCCGCGCCGATGACCAGATCGAACTTGTCGGCGGCGCGGGCGCTGCCGAGCCTGAGCGCCCGCTCCTGCAGGGTGACGGTCACCACCAGCGCGGTCGACAGCGCGACCAGCAGGGCGATGACGAGGCTGCCGAGCCAGACGCGTCGGAGGTCGGAGACGATGAACCGCATCATGCCGCCACCGCCTCGCGTCGGTCGGCGGCAATCCGGCCGCTGGCAAGCTCGATCCGCCGCGGCAGCCGGTCGATCAGCCGCGGATCATGGGACACGACGATCAGGGTGCTGCCTTCCGCCGCGGCGACGTCCAGCAGCAGGTCGGCGACCACGCTGCCGCTCTGTCTGTCGAGGCTGGCGGTCGGTTCGTCGGCGACGATCACGCCGGGTTGCCGCAGCAGGGCGCGCGCCACCGCCACCCGCTGCATTTCGCCGCGCGACATCGTCTCGATCGCCTGGTCCGGGCGTTCCAGCCCGAAGCGCTGGAGAAGATCGCCGGCCCGCGCCTGTCGCGCTTTGGTCGCCTGTCCTCCGAGCCGTGCCGGCAATAGCACGTTGTCGAGGGCAGACAGGCCGGGAAACAGATGAAAGTCCTGCATCACCAGCCCGACATTTTCCGCCCGCCAGCGGTCGCGGCGGCCTTCCGATAGTGTGGCAAGATCGGTGTCGCTCCAGAGCACGCGGCCGTGGCGCAGCCCTTCCAGTCCGGTGATGATGTTGACCAGCGTGCTCTTGCCAGAGCCGGAGGCTCCGGTGATGCAGACATGCTCACCGGCGGTGATCGCAAGCCGGTCGATCTCGAGCACGGGTGCTGCAAGTCCGGCAAAGCTGACGCGGGCGTCTTCGAGGGAAAGGTCGAGCCTGGTCATCAGGCCACGCTGTAGCGGGCTTGCCGGAGCCTGAGCAGGCTGACGAAACCGGTTTCCGGATCGGTCCAGGAGCCCATTTCCAGCATGCCGGTCACCTCGATCTGGGTACTTGGCTGGACGAAGGTCTGCTTTTCGTCAAGATAGACGACAACGATATTGTCCGGCCAGTCGGCATCCGACGAGCAGAACGGGCAGAGCGCCATCGGGATTTCGGTGAGCACGAAGAAGCTCGCCTCGGCCTTCAGTGGCGGCGCCATGAAGCCGCGCATGGCGATCTGCTTGCCTGTCAGCTGTTTCACCTTGTCGGAGAATTCCAGTCCCAGCGGGCTCACCTTGCCGTAGAGTTCGTCGAAGGTCAGAGCGGGCAGCGCGGCACGGGCGGGGCCTGCAAGCGGCAGGGCGAGCGTGCCGAGCCCGGCAAGCAGTGCGCGTCGGGTCAGCCGTGCACGGCGCGACAGATGGGGCGGGAGCAGGGGGGACATGGGCATATCTCCGATATTCGACCTTGTCTTTTAGGCGCCGCAGAACGGCAATGTCCGGGCGGCAGGCGCCGCCCGGACGGTGTCAGCCATCAGAGCCCGGGGTCAGTTGGTCTTGGCCGCCCCGAGGGCAAGCGCGTCGACCATGACCTTGTAGACGTCGCTTTCTTCCATATAGCCCTTGAAGCCGTCCGCGCCGGGGCCGGCGGCCTGCAGCACGACGTCATCGACCGAATGGGTGCCGGTCGATTCGTCCTTCGGCAGATTGCCTTCCTCGAAGATCGCGCCGGGCACGTCCTTATAGGCTTCGTTGGCGATATATTCGCCCTTCTCGTTCTTCACCGCCGGCTCGAACGGGCCGTCCATTTTCGGCTGGAAGGTCTCGTAGTGGTCGGGGAAGTTGGAGACGAACATGGCGAGGCGCCGGTCGGCATCGACCTTGTCGGGGAAGCCGTCATGGTCCTCGTCGGTATAGGTCGGGAAGCCTGCGGCAGCGCCGACCTTGAAGCTCTCGCGGCCGGTCTCGCCCTTGGTGTTGTCGATCATGCCCATCAGCGTCACGCCGTGGGTATGGTCGCCGGTCACCACGATCAGCGTATCGGGATGGTCCTTCTGGTATTCGCGGGCAATCCCGATCGCCTGGTCGAATTCGATCGTGTCATAGACGGCGCGTTCCATGTCGAGCGGGTGGCTGGCCTTGTCGATGTCGGAGCCTTCGACCATCAGGAAGAAGCCGTCCGGATTCTGGTCGAGCTTGGCGAGTGCCACCTTGGTCATCTCGACCAGGCCCGGCTGATCCGGGAACTTGTCGACGGAACCCTTCTTCAACTGCAGGCGGTCGAGCGCGTAGTCCATGTTGCCGGTGTGGAACAGGCCGAGCATGTGCTCGGGATTGTCGGTTGCGACCTTTTCCAGTTCGGCGCTGTTGGTAGCGATCGTGTAGCCGGCGTCCTGGAACAGCTTGATATAGTCCTTGTCGTCCTTGCGCTTCGAGCCGGGGGTTTCCTTGTTGAGGAAATAGGCCGAGCCGCCGCCGAGTGCGACCTCGGGCTTGACGTCGAGCATCATGCCGACGATGGCGGCCTTCTCGTCGCGCAGGCGGGTGTGGGAGACGACGGCGGCCGGCGTTGCGTCTTCCAGTTCCGACTTGGCGACGATGCCGATCGACTTCTTCGTCGTGCGGCGGAGCGCCTCTGCGATGTTCTCGACCTTCGGGTCATCGAACGGATCGGCAGTGCGGTCGGCATAGACGCCGATGGCGTTGATCGCCGACTTGTGGCCGGTCATGTAGGCCGACATGGTGTTGGCCGAATCGGTATTGATCGAATTGGTGGCCGACGTGCCGATGAAGGCCATGTGGTCGAGGTCGTCCATGGCCAGGCGCCCGTTCGCCTTGCCCTCGGTCATGCCCTTGGACATGATGCGGGCAGCCGTGCGGTGGGCGACCGAAAGGCCGTCGCCGAGGAAGAAGATGACGTTCTTGGCAACCGGCTTGTCCGGCGTGGCGTAGACGTCCCAGGTAACCGACTTTGACTCGTCGCCGGCCTTGGCTTCAACCGTGTAGGTGCCGGCCGAAAGCTTGACGCCGCGCAGCACCAGCGCCGAGCCGAGCGCCTTGTCGTCCTTGCCCTTCTCTTCGGCGACGAACTCGGCTTCCGAACCCAGAACCGACTTGTAATCCTCGCCATTGACCGTGACCTTGACGTCTTCGGGCTTGATCATGGCGTCGAACTCGACCTTGAAATCGAACGGCGAGCCGCTGAGAATCGTCGCCCGGTCCAGCGGATAGACGGTCGCTGCATGGGCCGAACCGACCAGGGCCGTGGTCGCCACAAGGGCAGCAAAAAGAGTGCGCATGGATTATCCCTCTCCAAGTGTGATCTATACCGGACCTATAGGTCCGGCAGATGACACTCGCATGACGATATCCCCGCCATGGCCGGGCAAGTTTTAGGGGGGTCAGTCCTTGCGGAAGATGACGCTGGCGCTCCAGCCGGTCAGCATGGCCAGCACGACGGCAAACAGGCCGTAAAGCAGCGGCTTTTCGTGCGCCGCCTGGGAGATCGTGTCCTCCAGTCCGGTCTTGATCACCCGCAGGGGCAGTTCCTTCTGGGCGATGAAGCTGCCGCTCTTGAACAGATAGGCATGTACCATGTGGACGCCGTTCGGGATATTCGCCGGCAGTTTGAGTGTCGCCTTGAACAGGTTGGAGGAGACGAAGCGCACGCCGTTGTTTTCGGCCTGGTAGAGCCCGCTTGCCACGCTGAGCCGCCGATAGGCGTCGCGAAAGCTGGTCATGTTGGTGTCCGGCGCGAAATAGCCGATGGGGGTCAGCGGGATATGCGGAATGCCGACGCCGACGCTGTTGAGCAGGTCGGGGGAGGCGATGTCGCTGACGAGCCGGGTGCTGGCGAGCGAATAGGATTCGGGCGGCGCCTCGAAGGTCATCGAGCGGCGGTTGACCCAGATGCCGAACAGCCGCTCCTTGCGGCGCACGGTGGCGTCCTCGCGCGGGCCTTCCAGCGTGACGATCACGTCGTACTGGCCGATGGCCAGAAGCAGCTGGTCGGTATTGGTGAGCGCGCCGAACACCGTCAGGTTGGCACCGCGAAAATCCGAGGTGATGGCGATCTCGTTGGTCGAGGTGCCGATGTCGAGGCCCTCCGCGCCTTCGACGCCTGTCACACCGGATGGCAGCGGCACCTGTGCCGCGGCGATCTGGACCGTCGCGCAAAGCATCAGAAGGGCAAGCAGGAAGCGGCACATCAGCCTCTGGAGCCTCCCACGGTGATGGAATAGAGATCGGCCGGCGTCAGCACCAGGTCGATTGCCAGTCGGATGCCGACGGCAAGCACCAGCAGGCCCAACAGCACGCGCAGCTGTTCGCCGCGCAGTTTCTGCCCGACACGCACGCCGTACTGCGCGCCGACAACGCCGGCGACGATCAGCAGTGCGGCGAGCACGATATCGACGGAATAGTTCGTGCCGGCCTGGATCATCGTCGTATAGGCCGATACGAAGATGATCTGGAACAGCGAGGTCCCGACCACGACATTGGTCGGGATGCGCAGAAGATAGATCATCGCGGGCACGAGAATGAAGCCGCCGCCGATGCCCATCGGGGTCAGCATGCCGATCAGGAAACCGAGCACCACGACCGGGATGGCGCTCAGATAGATCTTCGATTTCTTGAAGCGCATCTTCAGCGGCAGCTTGTGGATCCACATGTGCTGGCCGGAGCGCTTCACCGCCACCGGCGTCGCGCTCTTGGAGCGGCGCAGCGCACCGACGCCCTCGACCAGCATCAGCGTGCCGACGGTGCCGAGCAGCACGACATAGAGCAGCGAGATGATCAGGTCGATCTGGCCGAGCTTTTTCAGCGCCACGAAGATCCACATGCCGACGGTGGCGCCGACAAGACCGCCGGCAAGCAGGATGCCGCCGAGCTTCAGGTCGAGCGAGCCGCGGCGGAAATGGGTGATGGCGCCGGAAACCGAGGAGGCCACGACCTGGTTTGCGCCGGTCGCGACGGCAACGATGGGAGGGATATTGTAGAAGATCAGCAGTGGCGTGATCAGAAAGCCGCCGCCGACGCCGAACATTCCGGACAGGAAACCGACGGCCGCACCCATGCCCAGTATGATGAACACGTTTACCGACAGTTCCGCGATCGGCAGGTAGACAGTCACCCTCGGATCCCAATGCTAAATTGATCGCGATCCGGTGAACCGCGGCACCGCTAAACTGCCGTAATCATGAGCAGTCCTTGGCTGGGGGCGATGTCCGGCCTCATGCGAAAGGTTTCATGGACATCGCTATTTTCATGCGCTTCTCGGCCAGCCGAGTCAATTCCGCACCGCATTGCGGCATTGGTTTTTTAAGGTCCAGCCGAACGCCTTATTTGTTGCGGGCGAGCAGCTCCTTGACCAGGTCGTCGTCGATCCGTCCGCTCGGCGTCTGGCCGACGGAGGTCTGGAATGCCTTGATCGCCGCAATCGTCTTGGCGCCGATGATTCCGTCCGGCGCGCCGGCGTCGAAACCGTTATTGTTGAGGATGCCCTGAACGTTGCGAACCACCCGGGTCATGTCGACGCTGGAGGTCTTCACCGACTTGCCGACCCATTCGTCCGGCAGGTCGACGGCATTGGCATCGGGGTCGAGCGGTGTCGGCTTCCACGCCGCCACGGCAGCCTTCATCGTCTTCAGTTCTTCCGGCTTCAGCTTGGCCGCAAGTTCGTCGCGCTTTTGCGCTGCGTCCTTGTCGCCGTCATTGGCAGCGATCGAGAACCATTTGTAGCTGTCCGTCAGGTCCGGCTGCACGCCATTGCCGCGGGCATAGAGAATGGCGAGGTTGAACTGGCTGTCGGTGATCCCGGTCTGGGCTGCCTTCTCGAACCATTCGGCCGCCTTTTCGTAGTTCTGCGTGCCGATCGAGCCGGAGGCATAGAGCACCGCCAGATTGTGCATGGCGCTGGCATTGCCCTTGATCGCCGCCTTCTCGTAGTAGTCACGCGCCTTGTCGATGTCGCGGGGGACGCCGCTGCCCTTTTCGTAGAGATTGGCCAAGCGATATTCGGCCGGGGCCAGACCCTTCTCGGCGGCGCGCTGATACCAGCTTGCGGCCGTTGCCAGATTGATGTCGACGCCGCGGCCTTCGCTGTAGCGGGCGGCGACCTCGAACATGGCTTTCGGATCGCCGTCCTGCGCGGCCTTGGCGAGCGAGGGCGGGCTGATTGCGGCAAGCGAGGGATCCGTTGCGGCCGGTGCGCTTGCCGCTGCCATGTCCTGCGTTGCCGGCGGGGTGCGAAGCGCCGGGGTCTCGGCCTGCGCCGTCTCTGCAGCCGGCTCGCTGACGCCGTCGCCGGCAAGATCGCCGTCGCTGTCGCTCGCTACCTCGGCCTGTTCGTTGGGAGCCTGGCTCGACATCGCCGCGCCATCGGCGCCGGACGCCGGGATCAGCGCGTCCGGCAGCGGCCCGGCATCGGTAAAGCCGGGTGCCGCATCGCTGCTTTGCAGGTTCAGCGCCGGCGCCTTGTCCAGGTTTTCAACCTTGCTGTCTGCAGTTGCCTGCGGCGCAGCCGTCGTGTTTACCGCCGGGGTCGCGTCGACCGAAGCCTTGCTGTCGGCCGGTTCGGCAATTGCCGGCGCGGCCGGAGCCTCCGCCTTGTCGCCATGGGTCAGCGACTTGACCAGCGGCATGGCCATCAGCACCAGCAGCACGGCGCCGGCGGCCATCAGCAGCGGGCGGCGATAGCGGGCAAACAGAGAGGTGCCGTCCCCCTTGGCGCCCTTGCTGCTGCCGGATGCCGGCGTGCGCACGGCTTCCTGGGCCGCGGCCTGTGCGGCGCGGCGGGCCGCTGCGATATAGTCGGTGCGTTCACCTTCGCCCTTGGCAGACAGTTCGCCCTGGTTGCTGGCGGCACGCACCCGCTCGAGGATCTTGCGCACATCCGGGGCCCCGGAGCCCGGCTCCAGCAGCACGTTGTCCTCCTCGCTCGGGACCATATCGACCGGATCGATGGAGGGGCTCGGGTCTATCGACTGCCGCTCGGGAGCGAGATTGTCGGATGACCGGTGATCGGCCGCCGGATGGTCCGAGACCGCAAGGCCTGTCGGGCCGGCGTCGGCACTCTCCGGCGCGGTCACCTTGGGGGAGGGACGAAGCTTGCGGTTGAGGCTGGCAAGCAGGCTCGGCTTCGGCGCCGCCTTGGTCGCCTCGACCTCCAGTTCGTCGCTGCCGCCGATTCGGTCGGCCACCAGCGTGTCTTCCATGGTGTCGGCCAGCACGGCAGGACTGTCGGCGGTTGCCGGTGCCTTCGCGGCGGTTGCCGGTGCTGCGTCCCGTTCGATCGGAGCCGTGGCAAAGCCCTGGGGAGCCGCCAGGCTGTCGGTATGCACACGGTCCAGCCGGTCGGCGATGTCGAGCAGGGTTTCCTTCAGGCTGTCCAGGGTGCGCTGGTTGCGCTCCTCGCTGTCACGGCTGATGCTTTCCAGATGGCGCAGGCTCTGGGCCAGCGCAGCCACGGTTTCGAGATCGGCGCCCGATGGCGGCGACCCCATGCGCGAGGCATCATGGGCGAAATTGGCCATCACCGCCTCGGCTGCCTGGCGGGCGGCCTCGATGATGTATTCGTCGCTCGTCGCCATATAGTCTTCGAGCGCCGATACCCGATCGTTCATCTCGGGCGAGCCTTCGCCGCCGCCCTGTGGATTTTCGCTCAGCAGCCGCGACAGGTTGGAGATCTGGTCTTCCAGGCCGCGCAGGGCAGCGCTGTCGCCGGCCGGCGCGCTCATCGTTTCGTCCAGGCGGCCCGCAATCTCGGCCATGCGGTCGTCGAGGCGGCGCAGGATCGTGTCGTCGAAAGCCGGCTGCTGGCGTTCTTCCATCTCCTCGATCATCCGGGCCAGCCGGTCGAGACGCATGGCCAGGCCGTCGTCGACGGCACTGCCGCCGAGCCCGTCGATCTTGGCCGACAGATCTGCCAGTGCATCGATGAATTCGGGCGGCATCGACACCGGCTGGGCGTCGGAAACGATCTGGGTCAGGCTTTCGATGCGCTGTTCGAGACGCTGGATGTCGGGCGCGCCGGAGAGTTCTTCCATGCGGTTGGCGAGCATCTCGATGCGCCGCAACAGCTCCTCGCTCGCCACGTCCTGATCCGTCGGATGGGCCAGCGATTCGATCTGCAGCGCCATGCCGCTCAGCCGCTCGTCGATGCGCAGCAGCATTCCGTCATCCTGCTCGGATGCGGTGTGCTTGCCGGCGACGATCGCCCGGGTGATCTCGTCGAGCCTCAGGTCGAGGCCGGCAAACTGGTCGCGAAACGCGTCTTCGGAGGGGTTTGCCCGCGCGCCGATCTGTTCGAGTGCCGTGGCGACCGCAATCAGCTTGTCTTCCAGCGCCCGCACCGAGCGGCTGTCGCTCATCGTGCTCAGCTGCTGCTTGACGTCTTCGAGCCGCAGCGCCATGCGACCCAGTTCCTCGCGCATCGCGCCGGGGTCGAAATGGGTCATCTGGATTTCGAGATCCGTCCAGCGGGTCTCCATCTCGCGCAGCGATTCCTCGCGGGCAAGCCCGTCCATCAGCGCCCGCAACTGCTCGAAGTCGTCACGCAGGCCATCCGCCGCGGCGCCGCCGGAATGGCTGATGGCCGCCACGCGTTCGGCCAGCCGCGCCAGGTCTTCCTGCACACCGTCGTCGCTGCGCTGGCCGGCGGCAAAGCTTTTCAGGCTCTGCATTTCCGTGCGCATCTGGCCGAGCTCATGCGCAAGCCCGTCGGAGATCTCCGCCTTCAGGTCGTGCTTGAGGCCGGACAGCGCCTCGGTGATTTCCCGGATCAGCGCCTCGCCCTGCATGGTCGACAGCGCGGGCTGGGCCTGGGCCGGGTTGTAGGGCTGGGCGGGAGCCTGCGCAGAAGGGTGCGCCGGCTGCTGGTAATGCGGCTGTGCCTGCGGATGGGCCGGCTGCGGATAGGCGGCCTGCGCCGGCTGGGAATGTGTCGGGGAGGGATAGGCCGGTGTGGCCGGCTGGGCCGGTGCCCGGGCGGCAAGGCTTGCCCGTGCGGCGGCGGCGGCCTGCGTCGCGCGGATCGATTCCAGCATGCGCTGCCGCTCGCGGATTTCCGCCAGCGGATCGCGCGGGCTGTCATGGTCGCGGCCGAGGGCCTCCCGGCCATAGCCCGGCTCGCGCTCTGCCGGAGCGCGGGCAGGGTTGGGGTTGGGATGACCGCGCGTGTCGCGCTGACCGTTCGACATCAGTCCCTCGATGCGGGCCTCAAGGCCCTCGATGGTGCGGCTTAGCGCTTCCAGCGAAGACGATTGCTCCGGACGGGGGGGATTTGATCGCGATTGGTTCATCTCTTACGCTCGCTTCCACGGTCTGGCCGACGCGGAGTCCTGTTCGTGGTCCATGCGGTTGGCAGCGAAACGGCGAGGGCGCGAAAGCCCGAATCTCCATCTCGTGTCACCTTGTCGCTAACCATTGAGGAAACGTGGTAAATAACCCGTTAATCCGGGTGGGCGATTTTAAGATTCGCGAAAGCAGGACGCGTACGTCGCGCCCGTGCAGCAAAGCTTTCGCCGAGAAGTGATCCCGGCCGGCGCGATATGTTCGAGTTAGCGATTGACGTTTACGCAAACGTCAATATTTTATGCACTCATGATTGTCCGGGTCCTGGGGGCCCCGAGGGAATTGCGGAGGAATTTCACCCATGCCGATCTACAAGGCGCCAGCCAACGATACGCTTTTCGTCCTTAACAACGTGCTGCGGCTTGATCGCTATCACAACCTTCCCGGTTTTGAGGATGCGACGCCGGACATGATCGAGGCGATCGTCGGCGAGGCGGCAAAGCTTGCCGAAGAGCAGCTGTTCCCGGTCAACCTGTCGGGCGACCAGGAAGGCTGCACCCGCAATGACGACGGCACGGTCGCTGTGCCCAAAGGCTTCAAGGAAGCCTATGATGCCTATTGCCAGAGCGGCTGGCTGGGCCTTGCCGTGCCGGAACAGTATGGCGGGCAGGGGCTTCCCTACACGCTGCATGCGGCCGTCGGCGAATACATGTCGTCCGCCAACATGGCGCTGATGATGTATCCGGGCCTGACCCAGGGCGCGATCGCGGCGATCCTTGTCCACGGTTCCGACGCCCAGAAGGAGACCTATCTGCCGAAAATGGTCGAGGGCACATGGTCCGGCACGATGAACCTGACGGAGCCGCATTGCGGCACCGATCTCGGCCTGCTGCGCACCAAGGCGGTTCCTCAAGGGGACGGCTCCTACAAGATTTCCGGCCAGAAGATCTTCATCTCGGCTGGCGAGCACCCGATGACCGACAATATCGTCCATCTGGTGCTGGCCCGTATCGAGGGTGCGCCGGAAGGCACCAAGGGCATTTCGCTGTTCATCGTGCCGAAATTCATGGTCGGCGACGACGGGTCTCTCGGCGAACGCAATGCAGTCACCTGCGGCGCCATCGAGGAGAAGATGGGCATTCACGGCAATGCAACCTGCGTGATGAACTATGACGAGGCCACGGGCTTCCTGATCGGCGCCGAGAACAAGGGCCTCTCGGCCATGTTCGTGATGATGAACGAGGCGCGTCTCGGCGTCGGCCTGCAGGGCCTGTCGGTTGCCGAAATCGCCTACCAGAATGCCGCCGACTATGCCCGCGAACGGATCCAGGGCCGCGCGCTTTCCGGTGCCAAGAGCCCGGACAAGAAGGCCGATCCGCTGATCGTCCATCCCGACATTCGCCGCGCGCTGCTGACGATCCGCGCCTTCAACGAAGCCGGCCGCGCGTTTACGCTCTGGACCGCGCTGCAGTCCGACATTGCCCATCGCTCGGGCGACGACAAGGACCGGCAGGTGGCGGACGACCTGCTCGGCCTGATGACGCCGATCCTGAAGGGTGTCCTGACCGACAAGGGCTTCGACCACGCGGTCATGGCCCAGCAGGTCTATGGCGGCCACGGCTATATCGAAGAACACGGCATGAGCCAGTATGTCCGCGATGCCCGCATCGCGATGATCTACGAGGGTGCCAACGGCATCCAGGCTCTGGATCTGGTGGGCCGCAAGCTCGGCCTGAACGGCGGCCGTGCGGTTATGGCGCTGTTCAAGGAGATCGGCGACTTCTGCGAGGAAAATCGTGCCGACGACGCCATGGTGGTTTATACCAAGAGCCTGAAAAAGGGCCTGAACGACCTGCAGGCGGCGACCATGTGGTTCATGCAGAACGCCATGGCCAAGCCCGACAATGCCGGCGCGGGCTCCACCGACTACATGCATCTTTTCGGCCTCGTCGTGCTCGGCTACATGTGGGCCAAGATGGCAAAGGCTGCCAACGAGGCGCTTGAATCGGGCACCGGCGATGCCGACTTCTACAAGAACAAGCTGTTGACCGGCAAATTCTACATGGAGCGCATCCTTCCGGAAACCGCGCTGCGCAAGACCCGCATCGAGACCGGTGCCGACACGATGATGGAAATGGCCGCCGAGGCGTTCTGAGGAGGACCCCTCCCCACAAAGGGGGAGAGGGCTGACAGAGCCCCGCGAGCGTTCGGGCAAGCGAGCGCGCCTTTGGGGGGAGTGGCGCTGTCTGCGGGTGCATATGTCAGGGGCGGCAAGTACGACATTCTCCCTCCCCCTTGTGGGAGGGTCGGGCAGGGGATTTCATCCAAGGTCCTCGTCGTCCCGGCAAACCAGAAATTTCAAGGCGCGCCTAGCGCCGAAGGGAGAGAAACCGATATGACAGACGTCTTCATTTACGACCATGTGCGCACGCCCCGCGGGCGCGGCAAGAAGGACGGATCGTTGCACGAGGTTCCCTCGGTGCGCCTCGCCGCCAAGACCCTTGAGGCCCTGCGCGACCGCAACGGCCTCGACACCGCCAATGTCGACGACATCATCATGGGCTGCGTCGATCCGGTGATGGATGCCGGCGCCGTCATCCCCAAGGCTGCGGCCTTCGAGGCGGGCTATTCCAACAAGGCGCCGGGCATGCAGATCTCGCGCTTCTGCGCGTCCGGCCTCGACGCGGTCAATTTCGCCGCCGGCAAGGTCATGGCCGGCTCCGACGACATCGTCGTCGCCGGGGGCGTGGAAAGCATGTCGCGGGTCGGCATGGGCATGTCGGGCGGTGCCTGGTACATGGATCCCTCGGTCAATTTTCCCGCCTATTTCATGCCGCAAGGCGTGTCGGCGGACCTGATCGCCACGAAATACGGCTTTTCCCGCGATGACGTCGACGCTTACGCGGTCGAAAGTCAGAAGCGGGCCGGCCATGCCTGGGAGGCCGGCTATTTCGACCGTTCGGTCATCCCGGTGAAGGACCAGAACGGCCTGGTGATCCTGGCGAGGGACGAGCACATGCGCCCCACCACCGACATGCAGTCGCTGGCAGGCCTCAATCCCTCCTTCCAGATGCCCGGCGAGATGGGCGGCTTCGAGGCCGTCGGCATCATGGCCCATCCGGAAATCGAGAAGATCAACTATGTCCACCATGCCGGCAATTCGTCCGGCATCGTCGATGGCGCCGCCGCCGTCCTGATCGGCTCGAAGGCGGGTGGCGAGACCATGGGGCTGAAGCCGCGCGCCCGCATCCGCGCCTTCACCAATATCGGCTCGGACCCGGCCCTGATGCTGACCGGCCCGGTCGACGTCACCGAAAAGCTCTTTGCCCGAACCGGCATGTCGGTCTCCGACATCGACCTCTTCGAGCTCAACGAGGCTTTCGCCGCCGTCGTGCTGCGCTACATGCAGGCCTTCGACATCCACCATTCGAAAATCAACGTCAACGGCGGCGCGATCGCCATGGGCCATCCGCTCGGCGCCACCGGCGCGATGATCCTCGGCACCGTGCTCGACGAACTGGAACGCCGCGATCTCAATACCGCGCTCGTCACGCTCTGCATCGGCGCCGGCATGGGCACGGCGACCGTCATCGAACGGGTTTGAGCGGGTCTTAACCCTCCCCGTGGGGGAGGGTGGCCGGCAGGCGGGGCGGGTCTTCTTCTCGTAGAGGAAAGATCCCCTCCCAACCCCTCTCCACAAAGGGAGGGGCTTATCGCCAGATTTCAGGGAAGAGGAATCCCATCATGACCACCTACACCAATTTCAAGATCGAAACCGACGCCGACGGCATTGCGCTCGTTACCTGGGACATGCCCGACAAGTCGATGAACGTGTTTACCCTCGAGGTGATGGAGGAGCTCGAGGCGATCGTCGATGCCACGGTCGCCGATGACGCGGTCAAGGGCGTGGTCTTCACTTCCGGCAAGAAGACCTTTTCCGGTGGCGCCGATCTCACCATGATCAAGGGCATGTTCTCGATGATCGGCGAGGAAAAGGCCAAGGATCCCGAGGGCGCGGTCAAGACGCTGTTCGACGCTGCCGGGCGCATGTCCTGGCTCTGGCGCAAGATCGAGACCAATGGCAAGCCCTGGGTCTCGGCCATCAACGGCACCTGCATGGGCGGCGCGTTTGAACTGTCGCTTGCCTGCCACGGCCGGGTCGCGTCGAATGCCAAGTCGGTGAAGATGGCCTTGCCCGAGGTCAAGGTCGGCATCTTCCCCGGCGCCGGCGGCACCCAGCGCGTGCCGCGTCTCGCCAATGCGCAGGACGCTTTGCAGATGATGACGACCGGCCAGTCGCTCACCGCGAGCCGGGCCAAGGCCATGGGCCTGGTGCACGAGGTGGTCGAGCCCGACCAGTTGATCGCCGCCGCCAAGGCGATGATCGCAAACGGCCTGAAGCCGGTCGCCCCTTGGGACGTCAAGGGCTTCAAGGCGCCCGGCGGCGGCATCTGGACGCCGGCTGCAGCCCAGCTCTGGCCGGCGGCCCCCGCCATCCTGCGCCGGGAATCGGCGGGCAATTATCCGGCCGCGCTCGCCATCCTCAAATGCGTCTACGAGGGCCTGCAGCTGCCCTTCGACACCGGTCTCAAGGTCGAGCAGCGCTATTTTACCGAGATTCTGCAGACCACCGAAGCCTTCTCGATGATCCGCTCGCTCTTCGTCTCGATGCAGGAGCTCGGCAAGGGTGCGCGCCGTCCGGCCGGCATCGACAAGACCGAGTTCCGCCATGTCGGCGTGGTCGGCGCCGGCTTCATGGGGGCCTCGATTGCCTATGTCACGGCTGCCGCCGGCATTCCGGTCACGCTGATTGATCGCGACATGGACGCCGCGACCAAGGGCAAGACGCATTCGGAGGGTTTGGTCGCCGGCGCCGTCGGCAAGGGCCGGATGACCAAGGAGGAGGGCGAAAAGCTGCTCTCGCTGATCACGCCGTCGGCCGATTACGGCGCGCTTTCCAATGCCGATCTGGTCATCGAGGCCGTGTTCGAAGACCGCAAGGTCAAGAAGGACGTCATCGAGGCGGTCGAGGCCGTGCTGCCGGAAACTTCGATCTTCGCCTCCAACACATCGACCCTGCCGATCACGGGCCTTGCGGAAAATTCCAGGCGCCGCGACCAGTTCATCGGCATCCACTTCTTCTCGCCGGTCGAAAAGATGATGCTGACCGAGGTCATCCTCGGCGAGCAGACCGGCGACAAGGCGCTGGCCGTTGCCCTCGACTATGTCGCGGCGATCAAGAAAACCCCGATCGTCGTCAACGACACCCGCGGCTTCTACGTCAACCGCTGCGTCTTCCGCTACATCAACGAAGCCTATGACATGCTGATCGAGGGTGTGCCGCCGGTTATGATCGAGAACGCGGCGAAATTCGCCGGCATGCCGGTCGGCCCGCTTTCGCTCAACGACGAGGTGGCGATCGATCTGTCCTACAAGATCATGAAGGCATCCATCGCCGACCTCGGCCCCAAATCGGTCAAGCCCGAGCACATGGCGCTGGTCGAAAAAATGGTCGACGTTCTCGGCCGCCTCGGCCGCAAGAACACCAAGGGCTTCTACGACTACCCGCCGAAACCCGCGAAGAAGTCGCTGTGGCCCGGCCTGAAGGACCTCTACCCGCAGAAGAAGGCCGAGTCCGTCGACATGACGGTGTTGAAGGAACGCCTGCTCGCCACAATAGCGCTCGAGGCCGCCCGCACGATCGAGGAGGGCATCGTCACCGACCCGCGCGAGGCCGATGTCGGCTCCATCCTCGGCTTCGGCTTTGCGCCTTACACCGGTGGCACGCTGTCTTATATCGACGGCATGGGTGTGAAGGCCTTCGTCGAGATGTGCGAACGGTTGGCCGCCACTTACGGAGAGCACTTCGCGCCGACTCCGCTGCTGAAGGACATGGCCGCCAAGGGCGACACCTTCTACACCCGCTTCGACCCCTATGGCGAGACGCAGAAGGCCGCCTGAGGCTTTCTGAGGTCACTGGGACGGCCAACGCCGCCGTCCCGAGGCACCCCTCCCCCTTGTGGGGAGGGGCCTTTCAAGACGCATCATCCCCACGACCACGCCAAGGCCCGCCCATCGCCCTCTGCTACGAAATCCACAGCCGTGGCGCCCAAAGCCCATCGCGGAGACGGTGCCCGAACAGCGGATAAGGGGCCTTTCCCGTGCCGGCCTGACGCCGAATGCCGGCGTTCTCGGGATAATGACGAGTGGTTGCCACCAGCCGATCTCCCCCCTTGAGGGGGAGATGTCCGGCAGGGCAGAGGGGGGTGCCGCAAACGGAATAACCGCACAACCTTCCGGGTCGCAGGCGCATGTGTGCGAACACAGGCCAGACAGGACGTCGCCCCCCGGCCAGCACATGGCCGACCGCCCAACTCCAGATTGCCGCTAAGCCGCCCGATCCCTGTCCCGCCCGAACAGCCCGCAGCTAAAGCAAGGGCGAGTCGATCGCCCGCCTTATTCCGCCGTCTTCATCGCCGCGCGCAGGGTGTCGTTGATCCGGTCCTGCCAGCCCGGCCCGTCCTCCTGGAAGAAGGCAAGAACATCGCTGTCGATCCGGATCGACACCAATTCCCGGCTGCTCGGCACGGCCGGCCGCTCCACGGCCGGCGCCGCGGTCTTCGCCTTCGGCTTGAACAGGGCATTCGCCGCATCCATTGGGTTCACCGGTCTGCGTGGTGTCGTTGCCATTCGTCATTCCTCATCAAAACATGCCGCCGCCGGCAAAGCGCCCGACAGCAACTCCGACCCTAGCTCCCGCCCGGATGCCGCGCAATGACGACGGGCGCGCCGCGCGTCCCAAAGCAAGCATAAGTGCGCGTGCGCCGCGCCTCAATCCTGTTCCAGCTCGAGTATGTTGCCCTCGGGATCGCGCGCATAGGCGATGAGCGCCGGGGCACCGGCCGTCCCGAAATTCGTGATCCGGCCGATCTGCGCGCCGCCTGCCCTAAGGATCTCGCCCAGCACCGTCTCGACGTCGGCCATGCGAAACGACAGATGCCCATATCCCGGCTCGTTCACCCGCGGCTGCCCCCGGTGAAGCAGAACCGTGTGTTCGTGGATTTCGAGGAAGGGATGGTCGAGCCCCGGAAATCCGAGCCAGATGGACAGGATCTCTGAGTTCGCAACGCCATTCCCCCGCGAGACATGTTCGCCCGAAAGCCGTCTCGCCTCCCGCAGATAGCGGCAGCCGAGCACCTCGACATAGAAGGCGGCAAGGGCCTGCGCGTCCCGGGCGACCAGATTGATATGCGCAAGTTTCATGGCGTTCGCAGCCCCTGTGGGAAGACACTGCGATCGACGATTACAGGAAAGCAGGCAGGCCGTCTCTCGCTTCGGAAACTCAGCCTGAGCCGGCGCATCTAAGCCCTTTGAATCTTTGCTCACGTGCCCGGTTCTGGATCCCAACTTGACCCGAAGATCCAGGCGTGACCACCTTGCCCGCATCCCTGACCGTAAAATCCACCCCCATCCGCAGCCCACCGTCCCCCAACCCCACACTCCGCGCCGGGGGAAAATTTCGATGCCTGCCTCCAGCCTTTCCAGACACTTGCGAAAATAATCCGTCTGAGTTTTCCACGTCCCCGCCATCCGCGCGCACAATTCCCCTGCCTCCGTCGCCGGAGTGTTTCGCGAGACGGTCGCGGGCAGATGGGGGCCAGCGCTTGTCGTCGGGCCCGTAACGTGCGGGCCGGGCGGCAAGGGGCGCATGCCCTGGCGACCCCGCGCAGGCGGGGCCTCCAAAAGCCCTCCCCGGGCAGCCATGCCCGGTTCGGACAAGCCGTGCAGGCGCCGGTTTCCGGCGCGCAGAGGGGCAAGGCATGGGTCTGCCGGGTCTGGAAAGCCCGGCGCAAAACGCTGAAGGCCACGCGATTGCGGTGCCTGTTTTTACAACAATTCTACCGAGGTTCCGCCGTCGCGTGGCCCTCCTGAATGCCCCGGCCCCGCCGGACAGACTTGGGGAAGATCGGATCTGCGGCCAGTTGGCCGCCGCAACGCACAACCATGGCCGGATGCCGGCCGACAGGAGAGGATAACGATGACACGGCGCAGAAAGTCGGGCGAAAAGGGACAGAAGATGCCAGCCACCCCTGGGCCGCGCCTGCAGATGCTGGATGACCCGGACAGCACGCTGCCGTGGCTCACCGCCGAGCAGTTCCAGTCTCTCACCGAGCGCGAGAAGGATTATGAATACCAGCGTTTCATGCAGATGATCTGCGGCTATCTCGGCTTCTGGCAAAGCTGCGATCTTGCGCTTTGCCGCCGGGCCCGTGCCTGCCGCGGCTATCTGAGCGAGGCGCAATTCAAGGCCGGCAACCGCAGCCACGTCCACCCGCCATGCTATGGCACGCGCAATGGACGCTATGACGACATCCAGGACTTTGCTCGCGAGCTCAAACGTTACGTGAATGGCGATCCCGGCCCCTTCACCCATGATTTCGACAACATCCAGTACCGCATCGGTCCGAGCTGGCGGCACAGTCATTCTGTCAAAAATCGTTAGGAACCGTACTGTCGTGGTAGCCAAGGGTCTTGACAGGAATTGCGTCGGGGCTAAACCGCGCGAAAGATTGTTTCGTTTCGGAGTGACGTCGTGAAAGCTCTCGCATCCTTTTCCGCCTTTATCGGCAAGACCTTCGCCGTCTGGGTCATTCTGTTCGCCGTTCTCGGCTTCGTCTTGCCGGACACCTTCAAGCTGTTCGTGCCGTGGATCGTCACGCTGCTGTCGATCATCATGTTCGGCATGGGCCTGACGCTGTCGCTCGACGACTTCCGTGAAGTTGCCCGCCGGCCCTTCGATGTCGCGATCGGCGTGGTCTCGCAGTTTCTCATCATGCCGCTGCTGGCCGTGCTTTTGACGATGCTGATCCCGATGACGCCGGAAGTCGCCGCCGGCGTCATTCTCGTCGGCTGCTGCCCGGGCGGCACCTCGTCCAATGTCATGACCTATCTGTCGAAGGGCGACGTGGCGCTGTCGGTCGCCTGCACCTCGGTTACCACGCTGGTCGCGCCGATCGTCACACCCTTCCTCGTCTGGCTATTCGCCAGCCAGTTCCTGCCGGTCGACGCGATGGCCATGTTCCTCTCCATCGTCAAGGTCGTGCTGGTGCCGCTGGCGCTCGGCGTGATCCTGCAGAAGCTGGTGCCCTCGGTGGTACGCGCCGCCATTCCGGCGCTGCCGCTCGTCTCCGTCATCGGCATCGTGCTGATCGTCGCCGCCGTCGTCGCCGCCTCCAAGGGGGCGATCGCCACCTCCGGCCTGCTGATCTTCGCCGTCGTCGTGCTGCACAATGGTCTCGGCTATCTGATCGGCTTTTTCGCCGGCCGCGTCTTCGGTCTGTCGCTTGCCAAGCGCAAGGCGATCGCCATCGAGGTCGGCATGCAGAATTCGGGCCTCGGTGCCGCCCTCGCCACCGCCCATTTCTCGCCGGCGGCGGCCGTGCCGAGCGCCATCTTCTCGGTCTGGCACAACATCTCCGGCGCCATTCTGGCCAACTGGCTGAGCGGCCGCCGCGATGAAACGGATGCGGCAGCACCCGTCGCCGTCAAGTCCTGAGCAGGCCGTCGGTCCGTGGGTGCCGCGCACTACACAAAAAAACGGGCCCGTCGCGGGCCCGTTTCTCGTTGAATATCATGGATAGGGGTGGCGGTCAGGCCGCCTTGGCGACATTGTATTCCTTGATCGCCACCATCTTGATCGCCGGATGCCGCTCGGCCTCGTAGCGCAGCGAGAAACTGTCCTGCGCCATGAACACCGGGTCGCCGTCGAGGTCGCGGCAGATATCGCCGCGCCGGGCGGTGACGAACTTGTCGAGCTCCTGGGCCGTGTCGGCGGAAATCCAGCGGCAGACGGAAAAGCGGGCCATCTCGAAGGAGACCGGCAGGCCATATTCGGCCTGTAGCCGCTCCTTCAGCACGTCGAGCTGCAGCGCGCCGACCACACCGACGATCGCCGGCGAACCGTCTTCCGGCTGGAACAGCTGCACCACGCCTTCTTCGGCCATCTGCTGCAGCGCCTCCTTCAGCTTCTTCGCCTTCATCGCGTCCTCCAGCCGGACACGGCGCAGGATCTCGGGCGAGAAGTTCGGCACGCCCTGGAACACCAGCGCCTCGCCTTCGGTCAGCGTGTCGCCGATGCGGAGCGTGCCGTGGTTCGGAATGCCGACCACGTCGCCGGCAAAGGCGGTGTCGGCGATCTGGCGCTGCGAGGCGAAGAAGAACTGCGGCGCCGTCAGTCCGAGCTGCTTGCCCGTGCGGGCAAGCCTTGCCTTCATGCCGCGTTCCAGCTTGCCCGAGCAGATCCGGGCAAAGGCGATGCGGTCGCGGTGGTTGGGGTCCATGTTCGCCTGGATCTTGAAGACGAAGGCGGTCATCTTGTCCTCGGCCGCATGCACGGTCCGGATATCGGCCACCTGGTCGCGCGGCGGCGGCGCGATGGCACCGAGCGCGTTGATCAGGTCGCGCACGCCGAAATTCCGCAGCGCCGAGCCGAAGAAGACCGGCGTCATATGGCCTTCCAGAAACGCTGCCTGGTCGAACGGCCGGCAGGCCTCGCGGGCCAGTTCCAGCTCCTCGATGAAGGTCTCGCGCTCGTTTTGCGGCAGATGGTCGGCCACGCTCTGTGGTCCGTTGACCGGCAGCGGATCGACCTGGGCGTCATTGCCGCGATAGGTGTTGTTGGCGAGATTATAGGCGCCGCAAAAGGACTTGGAGCGCCCGACCGGCCAGGTGATCGGCGCCGTGTCGAGCGCCAGCTTCTCCTCGACCTCGTCCAGGATCTCGAACGGGTCGCGGCTCTCGCGGTCCATCTTGTTGATGAAGGTGATGATCGGAATGTCGCGCATCCGGCAGACTTCGAACAGCTTCAGCGTTCTGGGCTCGATACCCTTGGCGGCATCGAGCACCATGACGGCCGCATCCACGGCCGTCAGCGTCCGATAGGTGTCGTCGGCGAAGTCTTCATGGCCCGGCGTGTCGAGAATGTTGAAGACATTGCCGTCATATTCGAAGGTCATCACCGAGGTGACCACGGAAATGCCGCGCTCGCGTTCGATCTTCATCCAGTCGGACCGCGTCTGGATCCGGTCCTTTTTCGCCTTGACCTCGCCGGCCAGCTGGATCGCGCCGCCGAACAGCAGCAGCTTTTCGGTCAGCGTCGTCTTGCCCGCATCCGGGTGGGCGATAATAGCGAAGGTCCGGCGGCGGGAGACCGCCTCTGCGAGCGTTTCGGCCATGGTCGAGGAAATCCTTTTGATCGGCGGCTTATCTAGCGTTTCGCCGGCCAATATGCAATTCAACCGGACAAACAAAGGAGCCCTCCGATGAACGATGTCCTCGGCCCTGTCGTAAACCTGATCCGCCTGCCGCACGGGGAGGGCATCGACCTGCCCGCCTACGAGACCAGGGGGGCCGCCGGCATGGACCTCAAGGCTGCCGTTCCCGCCGACAGGCCGATGGTGCTGACGCCGGGCAAGCGGGCGCTGATACCGACCGGCTTCATCTTCGAGATACCCTCAGGCTTCGAGGTCCAGATCCGCCCGCGTTCCGGCCTTGCCTTCAAGCACGGCATCACCTGCCTCAACACGCCCGGCACCATCGACAGCGACTATCGCGGCGAGGTCAAGGTCCTGCTGGTCAATCTCGGTGACGAGGATTTCGTCGTCGAGCGCGGTATGCGCGTGGCGCAGATGGTGGTGGCACCGGTGGTCCAGGTCGGCATTGCCGAGACGGCAACGGCCAGCGAAACCTCCCGCGGCGCCGGCGGCTTCGGCTCGACCGGCGTGTGAGGTCGGCCGTGCGGGATGATCTTGCGCTCCGCACGGATTATTTCGCCGACCCTGGGGCCTTCGCCGCCCTCGTCGATCTCCTGCGGGATATATTCGGCATCGATATCGGCCATCAATCAAGGTTCGGCGGGCCGGATCCGTCGAGCATGCCACTCGGCTATTTCGATGCTGCGGGCCGGCTTGTCGCCAATTTCTCCGCCTTCGCGTTGCCGCTGATGGTGGCTGGCCGGCATGTCCGCGCCGCCGGCTTCCAGTCGGGTGCGGTGCGGCCCGAATATCGGGGCCGGGGTCTCTACCGCGACCTGATGCGACGGGCCTTCTCCTGGGCCGATCGGGAGGGTTTCGAAGCCGGCATCCTGCTGACCGACAAGCCTGCGCTCTACGAACCCTATGGCTTTCGGGTCATGCCGCAGTCCGGCTTTCGCGCGGCAGCGCCGCTCTACGGGCAAGGGACCGGCAGACATCGCGACCTGTCGCTCGATGACCGGGAGGACGTGCTTCTGATCCGGCGGATGCTTGCGTCACGGCAGCCGGTTTCGGCGCGCTTCGCGGTGGAACGGCAGGCGGAAATGTTCCTGCTCAATGCCAGCCTCGACGCTACGATCAGGCTTCGCCTGCTCGAAGATTGCGATGCCGTCGTCGCTTGGCGGATGACCGAGGGCCGGCATCTGCAACTGCTGGACATCGTGTCGCCGGTCGTGCGGACACTCGATGTCCTCCTCGCCGCGTTCGGTCTGCCGATGGAAACTGTCGAGGTGCGATTTCCCCCCCGATCGCCTCGACTGGCTCGCCGAGTCGCTGGCGATGACCGGCGGCTGTGCGATGATGGTCAGGGGACTTCCGGATCTGGAACAGGCCGGACCATTGACGTTGTCGCCGATGGCGGAATTCTGAGGCGGCATGGTCGTCGCCCTTGCCAATCCCGGTCCGATCTCGCAGACGATCCGGACAAGCGGTTGACGGCTGCGGCCTGTGCGCATAATCAGGTCACCGCAGCTGCGCATACCAGACTGCCGTAGGCGTTACCGTCATCCAACGCGCCCTGTGTCGAGAAGGTCCCAGCTGGGAGATCTCGAGATCGAAGGCGCGCGGTATGCAATACCTCGTCCCCCATGTCCCGCTTTCCGTCGAAGCCTCCGGTATTCGACCGTGCGGCGCATCGGGTCCGGCGACGGCACCGCGGCCTTTTCCGAAACGCTATCTGGAAAGGTCCATCCATGGAAATGACCGACAACACCATCCTTGTCACCGGCGGCACGAGCGGCATCGGCAGGGCGCTCGCCGAGGCGCTGCATGATCGCGGCAACCGGGTGATCGTCACCGGCCGGCGGCATGCATTGCTCGATGCCATCGCGGCCGATCGCCCTGACATCGTTGCCCTGCCGCTCGATCTCGACGACTCCCGGGGCCCGGCGCGTCTGGCCTGCGATATCCGCATCGCCTTCCCGGAACTCAACGTGGTGATTGCCAATGCGGGGATCTCCCGCGCCGAGGACATGGCCGTGGACGGCTGGAGCGCGGCGGATGCCGAGGCGATCCTGCAGACGAATGTCCTGGGCGTGCTGCGCACCGCAGCGGCCTTCCTGCCGATCCTCAAAGCCCAGCCCCGGTCGACCTTCATGGCCACCGGATCGGCACTCGCCTTCCTGCCGCGCGCCGATTTCCCGAGCTACTGCGCCGCCAAGGCCTTCCTGCATAGCTGGCTGGTCTCGCTGCGCCACCAGTTGCGCGAGACCCCGGTCGAGGTGCTGGAATTGTCGCCGCCCTATGTGCGGACGGAACTGACCGGCGTGGCGCAGGCGACCGATCCGCGGGCCATGCCGCTTGCGGATTATGTGGGCGAGGTGATGGCCATGCTCGAAACCCGGAACCATCCGCGCGGCGAACTGCTGCTCGAACGGGACCATCCCCGCCGCTTTGCCGAGCGCGATGGCACCTATGACAGCCTGTTCGCCGCGATGAACCCCGACTGAGACGCGCAACTTCGCCGGCGCTTCCGCCCGTCCAGGCCGTGCCGGGTGGATGTCGCCATCCGGTGTCGGGTTCTATCCGCCACCTGGCGCCTGGGGGCGCTCCGATCGAAAGGCAGGACGGTCGCCGGTGCCCCGGCGGCGCGCAGGTCGAAAAGCCCCGCGCGCCCCTGAAACAAAGATCCGGCACCTGCCTCCGGACAACATGTTTTTTGCGTTTCTCCGGCATCCCGTGGACAAACGGTTCTGGTCGCCCCGGGCATTCCTCCATATGATGGCGCCAACTCGAATGTAACAAAGGGAGTGAAACCATGTCGGATCTCAAGAAGCCCGGTCGTGGCCGCGTCTACAATTCGATTACCGAGACCATCGGCGACACGCCGATCGTGCGCCTCGACAAGCTCGCCAGGGAAAAGGGCGTCAAGGCCAACCTTCTGGCAAAACTCGAATTCTTCAATCCGATCGCTTCGGTCAAGGATCGTATCGGGGTTGCCATGATCGAGAGCCTGGAAGCCCAGGGCAAGATCGTGGCCGGCAAGACCACGCTGGTCGAACCGACCTCGGGCAATACCGGCATCGCGCTCGCCTTTGCCGCAGCCGCCAAGGGCTACAAGCTGATCCTGACCATGCCGGAAACCATGTCGGTCGAGCGTCGCAAGATGCTGGCGCTGCTCGGTGCAGAACTGGTGCTGACCGAAGGTCCGAAGGGTATGAAGGGCGCGATTGCCAAGGCCGAGGAACTGGCCGCCAGCCTGCCTGACGCCGTCATTCCCCAGCAGTTCGAAAACCCGGCCAATCCCGAGATCCACCGCAAGACCACGGCCGAGGAAATCTGGAACGACACCGACGGCGCCGTCGACATGCTGGTGGCCGGAATCGGCACCGGCGGCACGATCACCGGCGCCGGCCAGGTGCTGAAGGCAAAGAAGCCGGACCTCAAGGTGATTGCCGTCGAGCCCGCCGAGAGCCCGGTGCTGTCGGGCGGTGAGCCGGGTCCGCATAAGATCCAGGGGATCGGCGCCGGCTTTGCGCCGGCCATTCTCGACACCAAGATCTACGATGAAGTGGTCACCGTCAGCAGTGCCGAAGCCCTGGAGATGGCGCGCCTAGTGGCGCGGCTGGAAGGCGTGCCGGTCGGCATCTCATCCGGTGCCGCGCTGACCGCTGCGGTCAAGGTCGGCAGCCGGGCGGAAAACGAGGGCAAGACAATCGTCGTCATTATCCCCTCCTTTGCCGAGCGCTACCTGTCGACCGCTTTGTTCGACGGCCTTGGCGGCTGAAGCAGGCGGGTGGCTGAAAGGTGACAGGCGGGGTCGGCAGCGACCCCGTCTCGAACCAGCGAGGCAATAGCCATTGCTCGCCACGTGAAGCTCCGCTACGTTTGCGGCGCACCAACAGTTTTCACATACATCGAAGCGCCCATGCACGGTTTTCTGAACGGACTTCCTGCCTTTCGGGCCATTAGAGCGCCGCTGCCTGTCAGCGCGGTGGCCGCAACCTATATTGCAAGCCTCTGCATTTTCGCGGCGGCCTTCGGCCTCAGGGTCTGGCTCGATCCCTATCTTCTGTCGGGCTTCCCTTACGTTTCGTTTTTCCCCGCCGTTGTCATCTGCGGCTTCGTCTTCGGCGTTCCGCAGGGAACTCTGGTTGCGGTGCTCTCGGGCTTCGCCTCCTGGTTCTTCTTCATCCCTCCCTATTACACGCTGGATGTAACCGTCGCCTCGATGGCGGCCATGGCGCTCTATGTCTTCGTCGTCGTCACCGATCTGCTGCTGATCTATCTGGTGATGCGTGCCTACCGGGCGGAATATCTGTCGCGCGAGGAAAACCAGCGCATGGCCGAACACCGTGAGGTGATGGCGCGCGAACTGGATCACCGGCTGAAAAACGTCTTCGCTACCGTCAACGCGATCATCGGCATGTCGCTCAGGCATGCGACGAGCCCGGAAGACCTGGCGCGCGGCCTGCGCGAGCGGCTGAGCGCCATGGGCCGCTCGACTCTTCTGCTGCGCGGCGTGCGGCCGGACGAGGAAACGACGCTGGAGGGCATCATCGTCCAGGCACTGGAACCCTTCGGCATCGCCGGCACGTCGCGCCTGGTGCTGTCGGGGCCGAAACTGCTGGTGGGGGGCGAAACGGTTGTGGTGCTCGGCCTGATGCTGCACGAGATGGGCACCAATGCCGCCAAATACGGTGCCCTGTCGGTGCCCGATGGCGCAGTCCTTCTTGCCTGGTCTGTCTGTGACGCCGACGGGACCGAAGAAGCCATGCTCAAAATCGAATGGCGCGAGCAGGGCGGTCCGCCGCCGGCCGCTGCGGAGGCGATCGTTAGCGGCTTCGGTTCGACGCTGCTGACAAAGGTGATCGCCACCATCCGGGGCCGGGCGCACATGTCGTTCCCGGCGAGCGGCGCCCACGTCTCACTGACGCTGCCGCTCGACGCACTGAATCCCAAGCCGCAGGCCGCGGCTGCCTGACACGGGACCGGGCACCGATTTCCCGCCACAAATGCGGCACCGACTGCAACCTCTGCCGGACACTGCAGCCGGCCTTCCCCTGCAACGATGGCACCCCCTTCCCGTCACCGCCAGGTCTGTCAATCGTGCGGCCTGTCTCTTGCCGCGATCCGCTGCGCTGCGCTCTTCGCTTCCTGCCCAAAACGCGTCTCCCAGCCGCCGGAAGATGTCATGCCGCAGCGGTCAGCTGCTCGGAGGGGATGCGGTAGGAGATGGCCTCGGCGAGATGGATGCGGCCCAGCCTGTCCGATCCGTCGAGGTCGGCCAGCGTGCGCGCGACCTTCAGCACCCGGTGATAGCCGCGAGCGGAAAAGCGGAACCGCTCGGCCGCGTCGTGCAGCAATTGCCGGCCACCGTCGTCGATATCGGCCAGCTGCTCGATCAGGCCGGTCGAGGCATGCGCGTTGACGAGGATATGCGGCGCGCCGGCATCGGCATAGCGCTGCATCTGGCGCAGGCGGGCGGCCGCCACACGCTTGGCTACCACGGCGCTTGGCTCCGAGGGGCGGGGGCGGATCAGGTCGATGGCCGAGACTGCCGGCACGTCGATGCGGATATCGATGCGGTCGAGCAGCGGGCCGGACAGGCGGGCCTGGTAATCCGACTGGCAGCGCGGACCCCGGGCGCAACTGTGGCCGGGCGTGCCCGCCATGCCGCAGCGGCACGGGTTCATCGCCGCCACCAGCTGGAAGCGGGCGGGATAGGAGACCCGGTGATTGGCTCTGGCGATCACGCATTCCGCGGTCTCCAGCGGCTGGCGCAGCGCATCGAGCACGGGTGGATAGAATTCCGGGAATTCGTCGAGAAACAGGATGCCGTTATGGGCAAGCGAGGCCTCGCCGGGACGGGCGCGCAGCCCTCCGCCGATGAGGGCGGCCATGGTCGCGGAATGGTGCGGCGCGCGGAACGGCCGTCGGTCGGAGAGCTTGCCGCCGGAGAGCTGGCCGGCGATCGAATGGATCATCGACACCTCGAGCAGTTCCTGCGGCGATAGGAGCGGCAGGATCGAGGGCAGCCTAGCGGCCAGCATCGACTTGCCCGATCCGGGCGGCCCGGCCATCAGCAGATTGTGGCCACCGGCGGCCGCGACCTCCAGCGCCCGCTTCGCGCTTTCCTGTCCCTTGATGTCGGCGAGATCCGGCAGGTCGGCGGCCGGCGCCCGGGCGGCGGGTTCCGGCCGCGACAGAACCTGGGTTCCGCGGAAATGGTTGGCGAGCGCAATCAGGCTGACCGGCGCCAGAATGTCGATATCCGGCCCGGCCCAGGCGGCCTCCGGGCCGCTATCGGCCGGGCAGATGATGCCTTTGCCGAGCGCATAGGCCGCGATCGCCGCGGGCAGAGCGCCCGCGACCGGGGCGATCGTGCCGTCCAGATTGAGTTCTCCGATGACGCTATAGCCGGATAGTGCGTCGCTCGGAATCGCGCCTAGCGCTGCCATCAGTCCGAGCGCGATCGGAAGGTCGAAATGCGAACCTTCCTTCGGAAGGTCGGCCGGTGCGAGGTTGACCGTCACCTTGCGGGCCGGTGCCGCAAGCCCGGAGGCATGTAGTGCCGCCTGCACCCGTTCGCGGCTTTCGGCCACGGCCTTGTCGGGCAGGCCGACAATGTGCATGCCGACCTTGCCGGGCGCCACCATGACCTGCACCTCGACCGGTACGCCTTCGATGCCCTGGAATGCCACCGTACTGACACGCGCCACCATTGCCCGTCCCCACAGGTTGGAGCGCGCCAGTGGATGTCAGACGCGCCATCCGGGGTAGATTACGACAATGGGTGCATTTGGCAAGAACATATGCCGAACAGACGCGTTGAAAATGCACCAACTGGTTGCAAGTGGTTGTATTGCCGGAACGAAAAGTGACCAGCGATCGTCAGGCGGACGCACGCTTGCGCTCGATCGCGTCCCACAACAGGGCGGCGATGTCGGCACCGCCGAATTTCTTCACCTCGCGGATACCCGTCGGAGAGGTCACGTTGATCTCGGTCATGTAGTCGCCGATGACGTCGATCCCGACCAGCAGAAAGCCGCGCTCCTTCAGGGAAGGGCCGATGCGGGCGCAGATCTCGCGCTCGCGCGCCGTCAGCTCGGTCGCTTCGGCACGGCCGCCGACATGCATGTTGGAACGGCTGTCGGTCTCGGCGGGCACGCGGTTGATGGCGCCGACAGGCTCGCCGTCGACCAGGATGATTCGCTTGTCGCCCTTGCGCACGGCCGGAAGATAGCCTTGCGCGATAAAGGGTTCGCGGAACAGCTGTTCGAACATTTCCATCAGCGAGGTGAAGTTGCGATCGTCGCGGGTGGAGTGGAAGACGCCGGCGCCGCCATTGCCGTAAAGCGGCTTCAGGATGATGTCGCCCTGTTCCTCGCGGAAACGGGCGATCTCGGCGCGGTCGCGGGTGATCAGCGTCGGCGGCATCAGGTCGGCGAATTCGGTGACGAAGATCTTTTCCGGCGAGTTGCGCACCCAGGCCGGGTCGTTGACCACCAGCGTCTTCGGATGCAGGCGCTCCAGCAGGTGGGTGGCGGTGATGTAGGCCATGTCGAAAGGCGGATCCTGGCGCAGCAGGATGACGTCCATGCTGGACAGGTCCACGCGCTCGGCTTGGCCGAGGGTGAAATGGCTACCCTTCTCGTCGCGCAGCGTCATCTTCTCGACGGTCGCGAAGATCTTGCCGTCGCGCATCGACAGCCGGTCGGGCGTGTAGTGATAGAGCTCGTAGCCGCGGTCCTGGGCTTCCAGGCTCATGGCGAAGGTCGAGTCGCCGGCGATGTTGATGGTGGACACATGATCCATCTGGACCGCGACTCTGGTGATCTTCGACATTTGCCGCCCTCGTTGGAAAAAGCGTCCCTGATGTAGGACGCCGCGCCGCGGTTGGCAACGGCGCAGATGCCGGTTTGATCAGGACGCGGCCCGCTTTCGACGGACCGCGAAGCAAACCTCAGCCGCGTGCCATGGCAGTGCGCAGCCGGTCGCGGATCCTCAACAGGCTGGCGATGCTGTCGGGCAGCGGGCGGCGCAGGAAGGCGACCTTTCGAACATAGGTCTCGACATGCCAGGTGGCCCAGGTATTGGCGCGGAAGAAGGCGATGTCGCCGGCGCGAAGCGTGGTCTCGAAGCCGTCTTCGGCCCGCACGAACACCTCGCCCTGCTGGATTACCACCGTCTCGTCCAGGGGAAAGAACCAGCGGAATTCGCCGGCCGTGCAATCCCAAAGGGCGGTCAGCGCGGTACTGTCCGCGCTGCGCGAATGTCTGGAGATGCGGGCCTGCGGTGTGCCGGAGATCACCCATGACGGGTCGATCGGGGCAGGCTCCAGATGCATGTGGTCGCTGGCCGCGACGACCAGCGCCGGAAGGGCGGCAGGCGTCTCGGGCTTGATCTGGGTTGCGGTGTGGGCAAGCCCGGCGGATAGCATTCTCATCGGCATGTTTGTGGGTCCCTCGTCAAATCCCCATTCGACAAGGGCAGGATAGCAGGCAGGGCTGAAGGAAGCCTCCAGCCCGCCACTCAAATTTTATCGATCGCCTCACACGGCCGGTGACAGCGTTGCCAGCGGCGTCGCGGTCGCGCTGGCCGCGTCCGGCTGGCGCGTGTCGATCCGCCGGCCGTCGGCAGCGTCGAAGAAATGCAGCTTCTCCGGCGCAACGGCGAAACGCATTTCGCCCGACAGCGGTGCGACGGACGAAAGGGCAGCCGAAACCGGCTGACCGTCGACCAGCCCGTGGATCAGCCGCTGGGCGCCGAGTTCCTCGACATAGTCGACCTTGAGCGTGAAACACAGATCGTGGTCGCCAGCCGTCGGCCCGTGCAGGTCTTCGGCGCGGATGCCGACCACGACCTCGCCGGCGGGAATCATGCCGGCCGGCACCGGCAGGCGCGCGTCACCCAGCATCACGGCTTCGCCGTCGCAGCCGGCCCGTACGAGGTTCATCGCCGGCGAGCCGATGAAGCTGGCGACGAAGGTCGACGCGGGACGGTTATAGACCTCGAGCGGCGTGCCGATCTGCTCGATGCGGCCGCCGTTCAGCACTACGAGACGGTCGGCCAGCGTCATCGCCTCCAACTGGTCGTGGGTGACGTAGATCGCGGTGGTGCCGAGCCGGCGCTGCAGCTTGCGGATCTCGCCGCGCATGGTGACGCGCAGCTTGGCGTCGAGGTTGGACAGCGGCTCGTCGAACAGGAAGACGGCCGGCTTTCGCACGATGGCGCGGCCCATGGCGACACGCTGGCGCTGGCCGCCGGAAAGCGCGCGCGGCTTGCGGTCGAGATAGGGCTCGATCTCCAGCATCCTGGCCGCTTCCCGTACCTGGGCGTCGATTTCCACCTTCGGCGTCTTCCGATTCTTCAGGCCATAGGCCAGATTGTCATAGACGCTCATATGCGGGTAGAGCGCATAATTCTGGAACACCATGGCGATGTCGCGGTCGGCCGGCTCGACCGTGTTCACCACCCGGTCACCGATGCGGACCGTGCCCTGGCTGATCGGTTCGAGGCCCGCGACCATGCGCAGCAGGGTGGACTTGCCGCAGCCGGACGGTCCGACAAGCACGATGAATTCGCCGTCGGCAATGTCGATGTCGACGCCTTTGACGGCATGCACGCCGCCGTCATAGATTTTCGAGACTTCGGAGATGTCGATGGACGCCATGGCGGATTGCCTTTCTTACTTGTCGCTCTCGGTCAGGCCCTTGATGAACCAGCGCTGGAACACGACGACGATGATGACCGGCGGCAGCATGGCCAGCACGGCGAGCGCAAAGGCCTGGTTGTAGTCGGGGATCTGCGAACCGACCCAGACCTGCAGGATCTGCTTGATGCCGCGCATCAGGGTGAAATAGCTCTCGTCGCTGGTGGTCAGCACCGGCCAGAGATACTGGTTCCAGCCGTAGACGAACATGATGATGAAGACGGCGGCGATCATCGTGCGTGACAGCGGCACCAGCACGTCGATGAAGAACTTGAACGGCCCCGCGCCGTCGATGCGGGCGGCTTCCAGCAGTTCCTCGGGGATCGACTTGAAGAACTGGCGGAAGAAGAAGGTGCCGGTCGCCGACGCCAGCAGCGGCAGGATCAGCCCGGTATAGGAATTCAGCAGGCCGAGTTGGCTGGCGACTTCATAGGTCGGCACGATGCGGACCTCGAGCGGCAAAAGCAGGGTGACGAAGATCATCCAGAAGGCGAGCGTGGCGAAGCGGAAGCGGAAATAGACGATCGCATAGGCGGCCAGCATCGACAGCACGATCTTGCCGATGGCAAAGCCGAGACCGAGGATGATCGAGTTCAGCAGCATGCGCGCGCCGGTGACCTGTCCGGTGAAGCCGCCCTTGTGGGTCAGCACGGTGGCGTAGGTATCGGTGAAATCGTCGCCCCAGCCGAGCATCAGGCCCTGCATGTGGATCTCGGCGGCCGCATGCGACGAGGTTGTCAGCGCGACGACGACCGGTGCCAGCATGAAGACTACGCCGAAAAGCAGGATCACGTGGTCGAAGAATTTGGTTCTGTACATCGGTAATCCTCCTTCAGCCATAGTGGACGCGCCGCTCGATGAAGCGGAACTGCAAGAGGGTGAGCACGACGACGACGACCATCAGGATCACCGACTGGGCGGATGAACTGCCGACGTCGTTGCCGCGGAAGCCGTCCTGGTAGACCTTGTAGACAAGGGTAACCGGGTTGTCGGCGGCCTTGTCCTTCACCATGACGTCGATGATGCCGAAGGTGTCGAACAGCGAATAGGTGATGTTGATGATCAGCAGGAAGAAGGCGGTCGGCGCCAGCAAAGGCAGCACGATCGTCCAGAAGCGGCGGTTGCCCGAGCGGCAGTCGATGGCGGCGGCCTCGCGCACGGCGACCGAGATCCCCTGCAGGCCGGAGAGGAAGAAGATGAAATTGTAGGGGATCTGCTTCCACACAGCGACGACGATCATCGCAAAGGCGGTGTCGTAATAGTCGAGCCCGACCTTCATGTCCCAGCCGAACATGGCCGCCATTTTGACGAAGGGGCCGATATGCTGGTCGAAGAACATCATGCCGATCAGGCCGGCCACCGGCGGGGCGATCGCATAGACCGAGATCAGCAGCGTCTTGTAGGCGGCATTGCCGCGGATCACCGCATCGGCCTTGACGGCGAGCAGCAGGCCGAGCGCCAGCGAGAAGAAGGTGACGATCAGGGTGAAGAAGACGGTGAAAAGCGCGATGCGCCGGTATTCGACCGAGGCAAGCGCATCGGTGTAGTTGGCCAGGCCGACAAAGGTCGCGCCGAAACCAAAGGGGTCCTCGATATAAAAGGACGAATAGATCGCCTGGACCGAGGGCCAGTAGAAAAAGACGAAGACCACCGCCATCTGCGGCAGCAGAAAGAGATAGGGCAGCAGGGGGGAGGTGAACTGCACGCGCTTCATGGGAGAACCTCTGATCGACAAATCCCGGGAGCCTTATGCAGGCCCCCGGAATTTTGCAGAATGTTGTCTGTCCGGGAGGATCAGCCGGCAGTCTTGGCGAAGCGGGCGAGCAGGGCGTCGCCTTCCTTCTTGATGGTTTCCATCGCGTCTTTCGGCGTGGTCTCGCCGGAAAAGATGCGGTTGTATTCGCGTTCCATCACTTCGCGGATCTGCGGGTAGAAGCCGAGGCGGTAGCCCTTGTCCCACTCGCCGCCTTTCAGCTGCAGCTGTTCGATGCCGATCTCGGCGGCCGGCTGCTTCTCATAGTAGCCGTCCTTCTTGGCCAGCTCGTAGGCGGCCGTGGTGATCGGAACATAGCCGGTGTTCTTGTGCCAGTAGTACTGGATCTCGGCCGAGGTCAGGAAGTGGAAGAACGAAGCCGTGCACGTGTTCTCGGCATCCGATTTTCCGGCCATGGCAAACAGCGAGGCACCGCCGATGAAGGTGTGGAAGTTTTCCTTCGTCACCGAATCCCAATGCGGCAGGAAGGTCGCGGAGAAGGGCATGGTGGCGGTCTTCTGCAGGCCGCCGAAGGAGCCGGACGAACCGATCCAGAGCGCGACCTTGCCCTCTTCGAAGGGCTTCTGGTTGTCGTTCCATGCAGCGCCGTAGTAGCCGAAATAGCCTTCGTCGTGCCAGGCCTTCAGCTTGTCGAACATCATCACATGGTTCGGGTCGGTGACGTTGATCGTCGTGTCCTGGATGCTGTCATAACCGTTGTTGTTCGAGGCGAACTGCAGGTTATGGCGCGAGAAGAAGTTCTCGGTGAATTCCCAGGTCAGCTGCGACTGGACGAGCGGGATATAGCCGGCTTCCTTCAGCTTCGGCGCGATCTGCTCGAACTCTTCCCAGGTCTTCGGCGCGTCGACACCGGCCTTCTTCAGGGCCTCGTCGTTGATGTACATGATCGGCGCCGAGGAGTTGAACGGCATGCCGATGAACTTGCCGTCGGAATCGGCATAGAAATAACGCACGCCCTCGATGAAGTCGTCGCGATTGAAGTCGTAGCCGGCCTTCTTGATCAGGTCTTCGGCCGGGATGGTCGCGCCCTTGGCGTTGATGATGGTGGCGGCGCCGGCATCGAACACCTGCAGGATGTTGGGCTGCTCGCCCGAACGGAAGGCGGCGATGCCGGAGGCGAGCGCTTCTTCATACGAGCCCTTGGAGACCGGCGTCAGGGCGCATTCGCTCTGCGAGTCGTTGAACTTCTTCGAGATCTCGTTGATGACCTCGTTGTTGCGGCCACCCATGCCGTGCCAGAAGGTGATGTTGGTTGCGGCAAAGGAGCTGGTGGCCGTCATCGCCAGCGCGACGGCGGTCGTGGAAAACGTTTTGAACATCGGAATGCCTCTCCGGTGAAAGTAAGAACACGAGGGCAATATCGATGTGCGGTGACGCTCTGATTACATTTTCATGACAGGAACATAACACTCCCCAATGCTAGGGGTGTCGATCCGAAAAACCCGTGTGGTTCTGCGATCTTTCGGGTCCGGTCTGGTGGCTTGGCCGGTTCAGGCAAGCGCCGCCTGGATGCGCGGGGCGGCGAAATCGATGAAGCTGCGCAGCTTCTGCGGTATCGCTCGGCCGCGGTAGACGATGTGGACGGGCCAGGGCGCCGGCTCGTGCTCCCCGAGCAGGATTTCCAGCCGGCGCGCACGCAGCGCCGCGGCCACCTGATAGGACAGCACCCGGGTGATGCCGAGACCGGCCGCGGCGGCGTCGATGGCAGCCTCCGCCGTGTTCACCGTCAGCCTCGGCCTGATCGTGACCGACAGGGTCTCGCGCCCAGCGCCGAAGGACCAACTGTCGGCCGGCATCTGGTGCCAGGAGGCAATGCAGTCATGGTCGGACAACTGATCGGGATGGTCGGGCCTGCCATGGGATGCGAGATAGCCGGGACTGGCGCAGACCACGCGCCTTACCTCACCCAGCCGACGCGACCTCAGGCTGCTGTCGGGCAATTCGCCGATGCGGATCGCCGCGTCGACATGCTCCTCCTGCAGGCTGATCGGCCTGTCGGTCAGGTCGAGCCGGGCGGTGACCTGGGGTGTTGCGGCCAGGAAATCGGTCAGGGCCGGCAGCACGTGCAGCCGGCCGAAGACGACCGGTGCGGTCAGCACCAGCAGGCCCTTGGGCGCGCTGAACTCGCCCGCCGCCTCCCTTTCCGCCTCGGCCAGGTCCTCGAGGATCCGCCGGCAGGCGGCGATATAGGCCATGCCCTGGTCGGTGACCCTCAGGCTGCGCGCCGAGCGATGCAGGATCTGGGTGCCGATGCTGTTTTCCAGCTCCGACACGCGCCGGCTGACGGTGGCAATCGGCATGCCCAGCCGCCGGGCTGCTGCGGACAGGCTGCCGGCGTCGACGACCGCGAGCAGGATGGACATCGAGGTGAAGCGGTCTGTCATGTTTCCACTTTCCGGAAGGATGGTTTTCGATAATGGCCTCTGCCCAAAGATTTTGGAATATCTAACTTGAGGGCCGCACGGGTGATCCGGGCTGTGACATCGGCACGGTCCGCCTCACCTTTCTCGAACCTGGGAGCACCGGCCATGACATCGTTGACCGCCACACCGAGCGACGTCGCCTTCTCACCCGCGGTCAAGGCCGTCCAGGAAGAGAAGGGCTCGCGCGAGCTCTTTGCCAACATGGAAGCCGGCCGGCCGTGGTCGGACCGGCTGACGCCGGACCTTGCACAGTTCATCGCCATGCAGACGAGCCTGTTTCTCGGCACGGCGAGCGCCGCCGGGCAGCCCTATATCCAGCATCGCGGCGGCCCCGCGGGCTTCATGCAGGTGCTGGGTGAAAAGCAGCTCGGCTTTGCCGATTTCGCCGGCAACCGCCAATATATCACGCTCGGCAACCTGTCGGAGAACCCCAAGGCGACGTTGTTCCTGATCGACTACGAGCGCGGTGTCCGGGTGAAGCTCTGGGGGACGGCCCGGGTGGTGGAGAACGATCCGGGGCTGGTCGCCCGCCTCAGGGTCGAGGGCGGCAGGGGTCGCCCGGAGCGCGCGATCCTGTTCGACCTGGCCGCCTGGGACGCCAACTGCCCGCAGCACATCCCCCAGAGGATCGACGGCGCCCGCGTCGCGTCCCTGCTGGCCGAGCGCGATGCCCGCATTGCCGCCCTGCAGGCAGAGATCGCCGACCTCAAGGGCGAGCGGTGACGACGATGCGGGAGCGCGCCGGCTAGAAAGCGTCCTTCAGGTGGCGCGGCCGAAAGGCGCGCGAGACGGTCACGATGTCGTAGCGCAGCGACAGGCAGGCCGCGTCGCGGCGACGGGACAGCCAGAGATCGCCGGCAGCCCGGATGCGCTTCTGCGCCGTAAACGAGACGGCATCGACCGCGGCTGCCGGATCGGCGCGTTGCTTGACCTCGACAAAGGCGACGAGATCGCCCTTGCGGACGATCAGGTCGATTTCACCGAGTTTCGTGCGATAGCGGATGGCGAGGATTCGGTAGCCATGCAGCAGCAGATAGAGGGCGGCGATCCATTCGGCCAGATGGCCGCGGCGCTCCGCCCTGCGTCGTCTTTGCGCTGCGTCAGGCGCCATCACCCTCGTCTTCCCCCTTCATCTCGATCAGCTTCTGGTAGATGTCCCGGCGGGGCAGGCCGGTGATCCGTGCCGCCTCGGAGGCGGCCTTGCCGGCCGGCATGTCCTTCAACAGGCTCGTCAGTAGCCCGGACACGTCTTCGGCTGAGGGCGGAGCCTCGTCCGGGGGCGGACCGATCACCAGCACGATCTCGCCCTTCACGGGACCTGCCTCCTCATAGTGCGCCGCCAGGTCTCCCAGCGTGCCGCGGCGAAATTCCTCGAAGGTCTTGGTGAGTTCCCGGCAGACGGCGGCCGGGCGCTCGCCGCCCAGCATCTCGGCCGCCGCCACAAGCGTGTCGCCGATACGGTGAGGCGATTCAAAGAAGATCAGCGTTGCCGGTGCCTGGCGCAGCGCCTCCAGCCGGTCGCGCTTGGCCTTGGCCTTGGTCGGCAGGAAGCCGGCAAAGAGAAAGGCGTCGCTCGGCAGGCCCGACCCGACAAGGGCGGCGAGCGGCGCGGAAGCGCCGGGGATGGGGACGACCCGCAAGCCCGCCTCGATCGCCAGCTGGCCGAGCCGGTAACCGGGATCGGAAACCAGCGGCGTGCCCGCATCGGATACGAGCGCCACCGACTTTCCGTCGCCCAGCGCGTCCAGCAAACGCGGGCCGACCTTGTCGGCATTGTGCTCGTGATAGGCATAGGGACGGGTGGCAATGCCGTAGCGGTCGAGCAGCACACGGGTGACGCGGGTATCCTCGCAGGCCAGAACATCGGCGCCTGCCAGGGTTTCCAGCGCCCGCAGCGTGATGTCGCCGAGATTGCCGATCGGTGTCGCCACCAGATAGAGCGCCGGCTGCAGCGGCCTGGCGGTGACCGCGGTATCGTTCAGCCGGTAGGTTTTCGGCGGATGGGCGGTGTTCTGGCGATCGTCGGGCAAGCGGCATCTATCCCTGGGAAACTGGTTCGGCTCTTTATGGGCGAGGGGGCTTTCGAGCGCAAGGCAAGCGATAATCGCCGCCTGCCGGGAGTTTTCCCGGCTGTTCACAACCCCATATGGCCAAGGCTCTTGCATCGGGAGGGCATTTGCTGCCATTTTGCCGGTCCCATTCTCCGCCGCCTAAAGGGGCGGGGGCAATTTATCGGTCCCGTGTCCGCGGGTCTGCCAGGTCAAAAGCGGTAGCATCCATGCGTATTACTCTCGAGCGCTCGAATCTTCTGAAGTCGCTGAACCACGTCCACCGGGTGGTCGAGCGCCGGAACACGATCCCGATCCTGTCGAACGTGCTGCTGCGGGCCGAAGGCGCCAATCTCGACATGAAGGCGACCGACCTCGATCTCGAGATCACCGAGGCGACGCCGGCCATGGTCGAGCAGGCGGGATCGACGACGGTGCCGGCCCATCTCCTCTACGAGATCGTCCGCAAGCTGTCGGACGGATCGGAAGTGCTGCTGTCGACCAATCCCGACGGCGGCTCGATGACGGTCCAGTCCGGCCGGTCTAAATTCTCGCTGCAATGCCTGCCGGAAGCCGACTTCCCGGATTTGACGGCCGGCAGCTTCAGCCATTCCTTCAAACTGAAGGCGTCGGAACTGAAGATGCTGATCGAGCGCACCCAGTTCGCGATCTCGACGGAAGAGACCCGCTATTATCTGAACGGCATTTTCTTCCAGACGATCGAGGCCGGCGGCGACCTGAAGCTGCGCGCGGTCGCGACCGACGGCCACCGGCTGGCCCGTGCCGATGTCGACGCCCCCTCCGGGTCGGAAGGCATGCCGGGGATCATCATCCCGCGCAAGGCGGTCGGCGAACTGCAGAAGCTGATCGAAAATCCGGAGTTGATCATCACGATCGAGCTGTCGGACGCCAAGATGCGCTTCACCATCGGCTCGGTGGTGATCACCACGAAACTGATCGACGGCACCTTCCCGGATTACCAGCGCGTGATCCCGACCGGCAATGACAAGGAAATGCGCGTCGACTGCGGCTCGTTTGCCAAGGCGGTCGACCGTGTCTCGACCATTTCGTCGGAGCGTGGCCGGGCGGTCAAGCTGACACTGTCCGAGGGACATCTGATCCTGGCGGTCAACAACCCGGATTCGGGCAGCGCGACGGAAGAAGTCGCGGTCGGCTACGACAACGAACCGATGGAAATCGGCTTCAACGCCAAATACCTGCTCGACATCACCAGCCAGTTGTCCGGCGACGATGCGATCTTCCTGCTGGCGGATGCCGGATCGCCGACGCTGATCCGCGACACGGCGGGCGAAGACGCGCTTTACGTGCTGATGCCGATGCGCGTGTAATAAATACACGCATCAATTGATGGATTTGCGCCATTCTGCCTTGCAATTGCGACAATCGACGCCATCATCAGACAAGCGCGGAGAAACCGCGTTTTTGTCTGTGACGCGGAGATCGCAATGGCGCTGAAGCTCAAGGATCGCTTCGAAAAGAAGTTCGACGAGGAAATCCGTTTCTTCAAGGGTGTGATGCAGGGACCGAAGAGTGTGGGCGCGATCGTGCCGACCTCGATGGTCACGGCCAAACGTATGGCAGCGCCGATCTGCGTCGGCTCCGGCCTGCCGGTCCTGGAACTCGGTCCGGGTACGGGCGTGATTACCAAGGCGATCCTGGCGCGCGGCGTCCCGGCCGAAAAGGTCTTCTCGATCGAATATTCCAGCGATTTCTACGATCATCTGGCTGCGACCATTCCCGACGTGAACTTCATCCATGGGGATGCCTTCGACCTCGACGGCTCGCTCGGTGAACATGCGGGTCTCACCTTCGACTGCGTGATCTCGGCGGTGCCGCTGCTGCGTCTTCCGATGGAACAGCGCATCGGGCTGATCGAGGATGCGCTGTCGCGCGTGCCGCCCGGCCGTCCCTTCGTGCAGATCACCTATTCGCCCGTGTCGCCGGTGATCGCCAAGCCGGAAAGCTATGTGATCGAGCATCTCGATTTCGTCATGCGCAATATCCCGCCGGCGCAGCTGTGGGTCTACCGCAAGCCCTGATCCGGTCCTATCCGGATGTTCGGCCTCTACATCACCCATCCGCAGGTGCGGATCGATCCGGACGTCCCCGTGCCGCAATGGGGGCTTTCGGATCTCGGAGCCGCGCGCACGCGCACGACGGCGCAAGCGCCCTGGGTGCGCAGGCTGCGCCGGATCGTGTCGAGCGACGAGGTGAAGGCGGTCGAGACAGCCGGGATCCTTGCACGCGCCGCCGGGGTCGCGGTCGAGATCATCGAGGGCCTGTACGAAAACGACCGCAGCACCACCGGCTTCATGCCGCCGCCCGAATTCGAGGCCGCGGCCGATCGCTTCTTTGCCGCGCCGGATCAAAGCTCCCGCGGCTGGGAGCGCGCGGTGGATGCGCAGGCCCGGATCGTGGCGCAGGTGACACGCGTGCTTGCCGACCACGATCCGCAGGCGCCGATCGCCTTTGTCGGCCATGGCGGGGTCGGCACGCTGCTGAGATGCCACATGGCCGGACGGCCGATTGCACGAAGCCAGGATCAGCCACCCGGCGGCGGCAATCTGTTTGCCTTTTTTCTTGCAGATCTGTCGCTCTCATGCGACTGGACCGCGATGGAATCCTGGCAGGAGAATGCGACATGGAAGCCCGTGACCGACTGATTGTTGGACTGGATGTACCGAGCCTTGCCGAGGCACAGGCCATGGTCGAGACGCTTGGCGATACCGTTTCTTTCTACAAGATCGGCTATCAACTGACCTTTGCCGGCGGGCTGGATTTCGCCAGGGAGCTGGCGCAGGAGGGCAAGAAGGTCTTTCTCGACATGAAGCTTCTCGACATCGACAACACGGTGGCCTCCGCCGTCGAGAACATTGCCCGGATGGGCATGTCTATGCTGACCATCCATGCCTATCCCAAGGCCATGCGCGCAGCCGTCGAGGCGGCCAGGGGATCCGACCTCTGCCTGCTCGGCGTCACGGTGCTGACCTCGATGGACGAGCAGGACATGATCGATGCCGGCTATGAATACGATCCGCATACGCTGGTGTTGAAACGGGCCGAACAGGGCCGTGCCGCCGGCATGGGCGGCATCGTCTGCTCGGCCGAGGAGGCGGGCGCGGTGCGCCAGATCGTCGGGCCCAAGATGGCGATCGTGACCCCCGGCATCCGGCCGGCCGGCGGCGACAGGGGCGACCAGAAGCGGGTGATGACGCCGGCCGACGCGCTGAAGGCGGGCTCGAGCCATCTGGTGGTCGCTCGTCCGGTGGTCAAGGCGGCCGATCCGAAGGCCGCGGCGATCGCCATTCTCCAGGAGATGCAGACCGCACTCTGATCAGTTGTTGCCGCGCACGTCGTTGGTGCCGTCGAAATTAATGATCGCCGGGGTCCAGAGACCCTTGAAGCGGTTCCCTTGCACGACATTGTATTTCGCCTGGTCGGACGGATCGAGGCTGCTGCCGAAGGGATGCTGTTCATCCCGGGTGCAGAGCAGTTTGCCGGCGGCATCCCGCATGTTGAGCCAGATCGCCGGACGGGCAAGGCCCTTCTTGTAGTCGAACCGGTTGTCGGAAATGACATTGTACTGCGGTGGCTGATGGCGGATCGTGCCGCCTTCGCCGCAATTGCGATAGACATAGACGCCGCCATCGACCGGGTCGTCGAAGGTGTTGGCGACAATCTGGTTGTCCGCCGATCCGTCGACGGCGATCATCTCGCGGCCGGCCTTCAACGAGAACCGATTGTTGCTGATCGTGTTGCCGGCCGATTCCGCATCCAGATAGATCGCGGTCTGGTTCGACTTGCCGACAAAGCGGGAGCCGGTGATGCTCGACTTCGTCACCCCCGGGGCGAAATAGAGCGGAATGCCGCCGGTGCCGGTGATCGTCAGGTTTCGAAGCGTGATGCCGGATGGGGCGTTGGCCTGGGCGTTTTGCGTGTGGTCGCGGTTGAACGAGGAGAGCCGCACATATTTCGCCTGGCCGTTCGGGCCAAGGCCGATCAGGCGGATATTGCCGCGGATATTGCAGTTGCGGATGGTGATGTCGCGCGGAACGCTCCAGGCACCGGTCTTGTCGTCGCGCAGCGAGCGGATGGCGATGGTCGGATCCGAATAGGATGTCTTGGTCTGGCGCGTGCCGATGGTCGCACCCTTGCAGTCGAGCGTCACGCCAGAGGCCTGCGCACCGGCAAAGATAAGCCGGCGGACGATCACGTCGGAGGCCGAGAGCGTCAGGTCGCAGTCGATGCGCACGCTGTCGCTGCCGGCGCTGGGCGCGCTGCGCAAGGCGGTCAGTGTCGAGGCGCTGCAGGCGGCAGCCTGGGCGGGCGAAGGCGCGAGCGTCAGGGCCGCACCGATGCAAACTGCCATGCCCGCCAGCATCGCCATTCGGTTGGTCCAGGTCGTTGCGATCATAGACATGCATTCTCCAAGCGTTGCCTTGACCCGATTCGCGAATTGTCGGATCACAGAAATCTAGTTCGCAAAGGGAGAGAAGTCATGGCCAAGGGCTATTGGGTTGCACGCGTCGATGTCCGGGACCCGGAGCGCTACAAGGATTACGTGGCGGCGGCCAAGCCGGCCTTCGAGAAATACGGCGCCAATTTCCTGGCCCGCGGCGGGGAAATCCATCCGCTGGAAGGCACGCCGCGCGCCCGCAACGTGATCATCGAATTCCCCTCGATGCAGGCAGCCATCGACTGCTACAATTCGCCCGAATACCAGATCGCCGCGAAGATCCGCCAGGAAGTCGCGGACGCGGAAATGATCGTCATCGACGGCGTCTGAAGGCGCCCGCGACGGCCGTGCTTTTGGCTTCACCTGCGTGTCGGTTTGGGCTAAGAAGCGGCTAGACTTTGTTCTGATATTGCAACCGCATCCGGGGATACTGCCATGACCTTGTCCAACCTGCCGCCGCTCGTCACTGTCTTCGGGGGCTCGGGCTTTGTCGGGCGGCATGTGGTGCGGGCGCTGGCGCAGCGGGGATATCGCATCCGAGTGGCCGTGCGCCGTCCCGATCTTGCCTATTTCCTGCAGCCGCTCGGCAATATGGGGCAGATTTCCTTTGTCCAGGCCAATCTGCGCTATCGCAATTCGGTCGATGCCGCGGTGCGCGGCGCAGATCACGTGGTCAACTGCGTCGGCATCCTGTTCGAGAGCGGCCGCAACAGCTTCGATTCCGTCCAGGATTTCGGCGCACGGGCCGTGGCCGAGGCGACACGCGCGGCCGGCGCCAGGCTGACCCACATCTCGGCGATCGGCGCCGACACCAAGGCGGAGTCGATCTATGCCGCCAGCAAGGGGCGTGCGGAAGAGGCAATCGGCTCGATCCTGCCCGACGCGGTAATCGTGCGTCCGTCGATCGTCTTTGGACCGGAAGACAGCTTTTTCAACAAGTTTGCCGCCATGGCGCGCATCGCGCCGGCACTGCCGCTGATCGGTGGCGGCAAAACCCGCTTCCAGCCGGTCTATGTCGAGAATGTCGCCGAAGCCGTCGCCCGGTCGGTCGATGGCCTGGTGCAGCCGGGCATCTACGAACTCGGCGGCAAGGACGTTTTGACCTTCCGCCAGTGCATGGAGATGATGCTGGCCGCCACCAACCGGCGCAACCGGCTGGTCTCCCTGCCGTTCTCCATCGCCTCGATGATCGGCAGCATCGCCTCGATGATCCCGCTGATCAAGCCGCCGCTCACCAGCGACCAGGTGACCCTGCTGAAGCGCGACAATGTCGTGTCCGACGAGGCGATCGCCTCGGGCCATACGCTGGAAGGCTTGGGCATCCAGCCGATGGCACTGGGCAGTGTTTTGCCCTCCTACATGGTCCAGTACAGACCCTTCGGCCAGTATAGCGGATCGGGCAAGGCAGCCTAGAAACGGCCGCATTTGGAACCTTTTGCCGCCGCACTGCGTTGCACAAATGACGCAAGACGAAAACATCAGCGTTAACGCCGGATTCAGGTTGTGGCGCTATTGATGTTTTCCTTAGCAATGCGTAAACCACGCAACCGCTGAGGGCCGCTATAAGGGCAGGTTCCCAGGTTTGGAAATTTGAGGGACAGACGTCAATGGGCAAGTCAATCGGACTCTTTTTCGCATGCGCGGCGCTCGTCATCCTGGCAGGTTCGTTCATGGCGCCGCAGTCCATTGCCGCCAAGAATGGCTGTGCGCCGGCCTATGGCGTTGATCCCTGCGCCACCGCATCCATCGCCCCGTCCAAGTAAGCGGTTCGGGCAGGTCCTGCTTCAGGACATCTGATCCCGTGACGATCAGCACCGGCCGCTTCTCGACGATGTGGCCGGCATTTCCAGGGCTCGACGTCCTGTCATTTCCACAACCTATCCGACAGTTACGACTGCAAACCGCGCTCCCAGGCGAAGGCGCACAGCGACGGCCGGGAGGTGCGGTTCATTCGTGCCGGGGCGACGACAGAGACTGTGGCAAATTGGGACATGTCGGCCTTGATCTCCACGCATTGTTTAATGCGGCGTGGAATGTCCTCGACAACGGACATGACGGAATCACGGCGCAATCAACAGGCGTTTGTCCCAAGGCAGGACAATGTCTTGCAAAGGTCACGCCCCTGATCTGCTTGTATTGAGAACCATGAACACCTATAGCTTGGGAGCCGTCACCGAGGCTGGCGGCCGGTTCGGCCGATGGCGGGACGAAGCGACAAAAACGTAATTCGAGTTGTCATGCCCACCTTGTATCATCATCCTATGTCGGCGGCTTCGCGGTTCGTGCGGCTGGTCCTTTCCGAATACGGTTTTCAGGTCGATCTCGTCGAGGAGCAGGCTTGGGAGATGCGGCGCGAGTTCCTGGCGCTGAACCCCGCAGGCGTGCTGCCTGTTTATGTCGACGACAGCATGAGGGCGCTGTGTGGCGCTTCCGTGATTGCCGAATTCGTCGACGAGACCCACGGCGTGCTGAAGCGCGAGCGGCGGCTGTTTGCCGAGGATCCGTTCCAGCGGGCGGAAATCCGCCGGCTGACCGAATGGTTCCTGCAGAAGATGGAACACGATGTGACGCGGCCGCTGGTGCGCGAACGGGTGTACAAGCTGCACATGCCGCCATCGCTCGGCGGCGGCGCGCCCGATTCCAAGGTGCTGCGCACGGCGCGGGCGAATATCCGCGAACACCTGAAATATCTGTCCTGGCTTGCGGGCTCGCGGCCCTGGCTTGCCGGGGATCGGCTGACCTATGCGGATCTCGCTGCCGGCGCATCCATCTCGGTGCTCGATTATATGGGCGAGATCGACTGGAATGACGCGCCGGTCGCCAAGGAATGGTATCAGCGGCTGAAGTCGCGGCCGTCTTTCCGCCCGATGCTGTCCGAGCGCATTCGCGGGCTGACGCCGGTTTCGCATTACGCCGATCTCGATTTTTGACGGGGAGCGGCCATGCCGCCACGCGATATCGATGAGAAGGAAGCGGTGCGGCGCACAAAGCTGACCGGCTTCCTGAAGGACGAGGCCCGTGCCGCGGGCTTCGAGGCCTGCCGCGTGACGAAGCCCGACGGCATTCCGGCAGCCCCTGACCGTCTGAAGGCCTTCGTCGAGGCCGGATATCATGGATCGATGGAGTGGATGGCCGAGACCGGTGCGCGCCGGGGTGATCCGCGCGTGCTCTGGCCGGAAGTGCACAACATCGTCGTCTTCGGTATGAATTACGGACCGGAAGGCGATCCCCGCGCCCTGCAGCAGATGACAGACAAGGCGGCGATCTCCGTCTATGCCCGCAACCGCGATTATCACGATGTGATCAAGGGTCGCCTGAAGGATATCGCCACGCGCTTTGCCGCCAGAAGCGGCGCCGACGTGAAGGTTTTCGTCGACACGGCCCCGGTGATGGAAAAGCCGCTGGCCGAGGCCGCAGGCCTCGGCTGGCAGGGCAAGCACACCAATCTCGTCAGCCGCGAGTTCGGTTCCTGGCTGTTTCTCGGCAGCATGTTCACTACCGCCGACCTTGATGTCGATGCACCGGAGCGCGATCATTGCGGCTCATGCCGGGCCTGTCTCGATGCCTGCCCGACGGCTGCTTTTCCCGCCCCCTATCAGATCGATGCGCGGCGCTGTATTTCCTATCTGACGATCGAGAACAAGGGGCCGATACCGTCCGAGTTCCGCCGGGCGATCGGCAACCGGATCTATGGCTGTGACGACTGTCTGGCGGCCTGTCCGTGGAACAAGTTCGCCGAAACGGCGCGCGAGATGAAGCTTGCCGCCCGCGAGGACCTGAAGCAACCGGCGATCGCCGATCTGCTGACGCTCGACGATGCCGCGTTTCGCCGGCTGTTTTCCGGCTCTCCGGTCAAGCGGATCGGCCGCGACCGGTTTGTGCGCAATGTGCTGATCGCTGCCGGCAATTCCGCCGATATCAGCCTCGCTGCACATTGTCGCCCGTTGCTCGACGATCCGGCGCCTGTGGTGCGGGGCGCTGCCGTCTGGGCCTTGCGGCAGCTTTTGCCGAAAGACGCCTGGCGGGCATTGAAAGCACAGCATAGCCAGGACGGCGACGCCGGCGTTGCGCAGGAATGGGCGTGATCCCGAATCGCGGTCGCAAGGATGAATGGGAGGGGAGCCAACTTTGACAGTCCTGATTTTCGGAGCGGGCTATTCAGGCCGGGAGATCGGCAAGGCCTTCGTGTCTGCCGGGCGCGAGGTGTTCGGCACGACGAGATCGGCCGATAACGGAAAGCGCCTGCGGACGCTGTCGATAGCGCCGCTGGTCTTCGACGGCACGGCCGTGGAGGGCGAACTCGACGCGGTGATGCAGTCTGCCAGCGTGCTGGTCCAGTCGATCGCGCCCGGCCCCGAGGGCGATCCCTTGCTACGGCTGCTGGATGGACGGCTGCAGGAGCGAATGCCGCATCTGCGCTTCATCGCCTATCTCTCGACCGTCGGCGTCTACGGTGACCATGACGGGGCATGGGTCGACGAGGCGACGGTGTGCCGTCCGGTGTCGCAGCGCTCGCGCGAGCGTGTCGAGGCGGAGGAGGGCTGGCGCAGGCTGGCCGACAGGGCCGGGCTGCCGCTGTCGATCCTGCGGCTCTCTGGAATTTATGGGCCCGGCCGCAATGCCTTCGTCAATCTCGAAAGCGGCAAGGCCAAGCGGCTCGTCAAGCCGGACCAGGTGTTCAATCGCATCCGGGTGGAAGACATTGCCGCGGCCACGCGGTTTCTCGCCGAGCGTCGGCACGACGGCATCGTCAATGTCACCGACAACGAGCCGGCACCGCCGCAGGACGTCGTCACCGAGGCGGCCCGGCTGATGGGGGTCGCGCCGCCGCCCGAGCAGGATTTCGCGACCGCCGAGCTGTCGCCGATGGCGCGCTCCTTCTATGGCGAGAACAAGCGGGTGTCGAATGCGCATCTGCAGCGCATGGGTTATGACTTCGCCTTTCCCGACTACCGCGTGTCCCTTGCACAATTATGGGCGCAGAAAATTTGGAACCAGTCGGGCTGATCTGCGTTTCCCCGTTGCAAAGTCCTTCCCTCCGGTCGGCATTGCTGGCGGGGTGCCCCCTTCACCCGACTCGTCTGCTGACCGGAGGAAGACTTTCCTACCAGATTTGGCGTTCGCCTTCGAAAATCGCGCGCAACAGCCAATTTCAGGATATTTTTTTCGTGAGCGACCCTTGCGCTAAGGGAGCACGCTACGTAACCTCTCCTTCTGACTGATTCTAAAGTCATTTTTGCCCATACTGCCGATTTCCACTGGAATTCGCAGCGCATTTGGCGATCACAAATGTTACAGTCTGTAACGTGTCGTGATCGGACAGGGCACGTTTTTGCCATTTTTCGACCTCCTAGACCCTCGCCTTGCAAAAATCGTCTAACGCTAGGCTCAAGGGAAATCGAAATTGGCAAGTTTCCGACTGTCCGTGGTCGCCGCCACCACGATCCTCTCACTCTGCGCGGGTTTCACAAGTCAGGCCAATGCTTCGGCCTCCTGCGGCGGTGCATCGTGGTATGCGCTTCACTCGAAAACGGCTTCGGGCGAGCGGATGAACCCGACACGCCTGACGGCAGCGCACAAGCATCTTCGCTTCGGCACGCGCCTGCGGGTCACCAACCAGCGCAACGGCAAGAGCGTCGTCGTCCGGATCAACGATCGCGGACCGTTCGTTAGCGGCCGGGTGCTCGATCTGTCGAAGGCCGCCGCCAGCACGATCGGCATGGTGGCTGCCGGTCACACCAAGGTCTGCTACGAAGTCGTCGGCTAATCCGACCGCTTCTTCTTGCTCTTCCAGCGTTTCGCCTTTACGACGCGGGCATTCGAACATTGGAGAGCATATCATGCGACTGGGCGGCAGGCTCGCGGGAGCCATCGAAGTTCTTGATGACATCGAGACCCGGCGTCGGCCGGTTGCAGACGCCCTGAAGGATTGGGGCCTGTCGCATCGTTTTGCCGGCTCGGGCGACCGGGCGGCCATCGGCAACATCGTCTACGACGCCTTGCGGATGAAACTCTCCCATCCCTGGCTGATGGGCGAGGACAGTGCGGCGGCGCTCGGTTACGGCGTGCTGCTGCGCCAATGGGGCTATACGCCCGACAGCTTGGTGGCCGCCCTCGACGGCGATCGCTACGCACCGCAGGCTCCGGCCGCCGTCGCCGATGGATCCTTAGCCGGGCGAGACCTCGCAGAAGCGCCGCTGCATGTCCAGGCCGACATTCCCGAATGGGTGGTCGCCGCGTTCCAGGCAAGGTTCGGCGACAACTGGCTGGCCGAGGCCCAGGCGCTGGCCACCCGTGCCACGCTCGATCTCCGGGTCAATACGCTGAAGGCCAGCCGCGACAAGGTGCTGAAGGCGCTGGACGAGACCGGCGCCGAGGCGGCCGATCTTGCACAGAACGGCATTCGTATCCCGGCCGGTGAGGGACCTGCCCGCCTGCCCAATGTCACGGCCAGTATCAATTTCGAAAAGGGCTGGTTCGAGGTACAGGACGAGGGCTCGCAGATCGTTGCGGATCTGGTGGAGGCCAAGGCCGGCGAACAGCTTCTGGATTTCTGCGCCGGCGGTGGCGGCAAGTCGCTGGCACTGGCTGCCGCCATGGCCAATAAAGGTCAGATCCACGCCTATGACACCGACCGCAAGCGCCTGGCGCCGATCATCGAACGGCTGCGCCGCGCCGGTACGCATAATGTCCAGGCCCATGAGCGGCTGGCCGATCTGGAGCCCTTCAAGGACAAACTCGACAAGGTGATCGTCGATGCGCCCTGCACCGGCACCGGCACCTGGCGCCGTCGTCCCGACACCAAATGGCGGTTGAACGAGCGCAATCTGGAAGAACGGATCAAGCAGCAGACCGAGGCGCTTTCGGGTGCGGCCGCCTATGTCCGCCCCGGCGGCGATCTCCTCTACATCACCTGTTCCGTGCTGCCGGACGAAAACGAGGCGCAGGTCGCAAGCTTTTGTGCCGACAATCCGGAATTTTCCGTGGCCAGCAGCGCCGATGCGGTCGCAAGGCTGTTTGGTGCGTCCGCCGACCGGTTCCGCCTCGACGCGGCCGGCACGGTCGGATTGTCGCCGGCGCTCACCGGCACTGACGGGTTTTTCTTCGCAAGGCTGCGCCGGGCTGGGTGAACCAGCGCGGCTGCGCTCCTGCCGCAGCCGCCCGCTACCGCCTCTGAAAGAATACTGGAATATTTGACACAAGTTTAAATTTGGGTCACAGAGGGGCGTTCTTGAGTGGATGGCGTGTCCAGCGCCGATGGAGAGGGAAAACCATGATCCGCAACACGATTTTCCGCGCCGGTGTGGCGCTTTTCGGCGTCACCGCCGTGTCCGTCCTGCCCGTTCATGCCGAGACCACGCCGAAGGCGGTGCTCGACCATTACGTGGCGATGGCGCAGGCCAAGTATCAGGACGCGCTCGACACCGCCAAGGGGCTCGACAAGGCGGTCGACGCCCTGATCGCAACGCCAAGCGAGGAGACCCTGAAGGCGGCCCGCACCGCATGGCTTGCCGCCCGCGTCCCCTACCAGCAGTCGGAAGTCTACCGCTTCGGCAATCCGGTGGTCGACGACTGGGAAGGCAAGGTCAATGCCTGGCCGCTCGATGAGGGCCTGATCGACTATGTCGACGCCTCCTACGGCACCGAGAGCGACAGCAATGCGCAATATGTTGCCAATGTCATTGCCAACAAGACGATCAAGATCGACGGCGACGAGGTCGATGCTTCCAAGCTGACGCCGGAATTCCTGGCCGACACCCTGCACGAGACGGGTGAGGTGGATGCCAATGTGGCGACCGGCTATCATGCGATCGAGTTCCTGCTCTGGGGGCAGGACCTGAACGGCAACGACAAGGGGGCCGGCAACCGTCCCTACACCGACTACGACACGGCCAACTGCACCAACGGCAATTGCGACCGGCGGGCCGAATACCTGAAATCGGCTTCCACCCTTCTGGTCTCGGACCTGCAGGAAATGGTCGATGCCTGGGCGCCGCAAGGCGAGGCGACCCAGCATGTCGAGGCCGATCCGCAGGCGGGCATCTCGGCGATCCTGACCGGCATGGGCTCCCTGTCCTACGGCGAACTTGCCGGCGAGCGGATGAAACTCGGCGTGCTGCTGCACGATCCGGAAGAGGAGCACGACTGCTTCTCCGACAACACCTACAACTCGCATTATTACGACGCGCTCGGCATCCAGTCGGCCTATCTCGGCCAGTATATCCGCGTCGACCGCACGAAGATGGAAGGCCCTTCGCTCTCCGATCTCGTCGTCGCCAAGGACGCCAAGCTCGATGCCGAGATGAAGGCGAAGCTGGAAAAGACCATGGATGCGATGTCGGCCATGGTGAAGCGCGGCGAGACCGTCGAGGCTTATGACCAGATGATCGCCGAGGGCAACGACGAGGGCAATGCCACCGTCCAGGCGGCAATCGACGGCCTGATCGACCAGACCAAGACGATCGAGCGGGTGATCGCCTCGCTCGATCTGGGCGCGGTCGAGTTGGAAGGCTCCGACAGCCTGGATAACCCGAACGCCGTATTCCAGTAAGAAAAGGACGGGTCGCCTGCCGATGGCGGCGGCCCGGTCACCGGATGACAAAGCCCGGCATGTTCGATCGGCAACGGCTTCTGGCGGCTTTGACGGTCGCATCGCTGCTCTGTCCGCCGGTGCTGCAGGCGGGCGATCTGCCGGCCCGCACGGATCTCGACGACCAGGACCGGCTGCGCGTCGAGCGCGTTGTTCGGCCGGCCATCCAGTTCGACCGCGCGGAGGCCTCCGAGGCGCTGTCCGGCGGGGCCGCCACGTCGAAGAGCGATCCTGACGCGAACGGCTTTCACCGGCCGTCCGGCAATCTCGCTTTCGAGGATCGCGGCAACTTCCATCTCGGGCAGGCGTTGTTTGAGAAATTCTGGGTCTCCTCGCCGTCCTCCACCCAGGCGTCCGACGGGCTCGGGCCGCTCTACAATGCGCGGTCCTGTCATGCCTGTCATATCCGAGGCGGCCGCGGACAGCCGCTGGATGGTACCGGTGACGCCGTCGGCATGCTGGTCCGCCTTGCGCGACCGGCGACGACGGATGTCGAGCGCGCCGGGTTGCGTCGCCAGGGCCTGCCCAATGCCGGTGATCCCGTTTATGGCCGTCAGTTCCAGGACCGGGCCGTTCCGGGCCTTGCGGCGGAAGGCAAGATCGTCGTTTCCTATGAAGAGCGTACAGTTACGCTTCCTGGTGCAGAATCGGTTGTTTTACGCAAGCCGCGCTTCGCGATCGCCGATCCGGCCTATGGGCCAGTCGCCCTGGCGACCACGCTTTCGCCGCGCATGGCGAGCCCCCTGATCGGCATGGGACTGATCGAGGCCGTCGCGGCGGCGGATATCGCAGCGCTTGCCGATCCGCAGGATCGGGATGGCGATGGGATATCAGGCCGGGTGCAGCGCCTTGTCGATCCGAAGACGGGTGCGGCAAGCGTCGGGCGCTTCGGCTGGAAGGCGCAGACGGCCACGGTGCGCGAGCAGGCGGCCGACGCCCTGTCGAACGACATCGGCATATCGACCCCGTTGAGGCCGGACGCGGCCGGCGATTGCACCGAGGCGCAGGTGCGCTGCCGCGCCATGCCTGACGGCGTGCAGCCGCGGCTCGGTCCCGTCGAGGCGCCGGATCCGGTGCTTGGCCTGCTTGCCGCCTATACCGAGAGCCTGGCAGTGCCGATGCGCCGCAATGTGTCGGATGCCCGGGTGCTGGCGGGCAAGGCGACCTTCTACAAGGCCGGCTGTGCTGCCTGCCATGTCCCGAAATTCGTCACCAGCCGCAAGGCCGCCAGTCCTGCCTTCCGCTTTCAGCTGATCTGGCCCTATTCCGACTTCCTGCTGCACGACATGGGCGAGGATCTGGCCGACGGGCAGGGTGTGGGCGCGGCTTCGGGCCGGGAGTGGCGCACGCCGCCGCTTTGGGGTATCGGTTTGACCGACATCATCAACGGCCACAGCTTCTACCTGCATGATGGGCGTGCGCGCACGCTGACCGAAGCCATTCTCTGGCATGGCGGGGAAGCGACGGCTGCCCGCAATGCCTTTGCCGCGATGGATGCCGACCGGCGCGCGGCCCTGATCACCTTCCTGGAGTCCCTTTGATGCGTTTTATCCTCGCTTTGGCCGCAGCCGGCCTGTTTGCCGGCGCAAGTCTCGCCCAGGATGCCAACCTGCCGCCGCCGGAACTGAACACGCAAGCGGTGCCGGGCGTCATGGCCAGGGCTGTCGATGATGTCATCCGCCCCGGCTACCACGCCTTCGAGGACGCAAGCGGCCGACTGGCCAACGATATGGGCGTGCTTTGCGCCGAGCCGTTTCCAAAAAATGTCGATGCCGCGCGCCACGCCTTTGCCGCCACCGTCGAGGCCTGGTCGAAGATCGAGATCGTCCGCGTCGGCCCGGTGCTCGAGGACAACCGCTTCGAGCGGATCCTGTTTTATCCCGACCGCAAGAGCACCGGGCTGAAGCAGGTGCAGGCGGCTCTCGTCAAGAAGGACGAGACGGCGACCGACATGCAGACGCTGAAGGACAAGAGCGTCGCCATGCAGGGGCTCGGCGCGCTGGAATTCATTCTCTACGGCACCGGCAGCGAAGACCTGACGGGTGAACGCGACAGCTATCGCTGCCGCTACGGCATGGCGGTTGCCGAGAACCTCAAGTGGCTTTCCGGTGAACTGGTGCGGGCCTGGGACGATCCGAACGGCATCCAGAAGGCCTGGAAGACGCCGGGACCCGACAATCCGCTCTTTCGCGACGAGCGGGAGGCCGTCGGCGAATTGCTGGGCGTGCTTGTCCATGCGGCCGAGAGCGTTCGCGACCAGAGGCTGGAAACCTTCTACAAGGGAGAGGGTGCGCGTGCCTTTCCCAAGCAGGCGATCTATCGCCGCTCCGGCCTGACCTTCACCTCCATCGAGGACAACCTGAAAGGCATCGGCCTGTTGTTGAAACGGTCCGACATGGCTGAACTGCTGGACCCGGAAGTGCGCTCGATCGTCTCCTCGATCGAATTCCTGCTGAAGTCGGTGGAGCGAAAGGCGGGCGAGCTCGACCGAGACGTGAAGTCCGATGTCGAACTCTCGGTCAAGGACAACGAGGCGCGGGCCAAGCTCGATTATATCCTGCTGAACGCCAAGGACCTGATCCTGCGGCTGAACGACCAGTATGGCGGTGCGATCGGCCTCAGCGCCGGATTTTCCTTTTCCGACGGAGACTGACGGCATGAAGGCGAGCAGCGGGCTCATCGACCGGCGCGCCTTTCTGGCGGCAGCCGGTGCCGGCTTTCTTTCAGGCCTGACGTCACGCTCAGCCTTTGCGCTGACGCGGGCCGATGCCGTCTATGCCACCGGCTATCGCGACGCCGACCGACGCTTCGGCCTGGCACTGATGAGCGAGCGCGGCGATTTCATCGACAGGATCGACCTGCCCGATCGGATGCACGGTCTCTGCCACAGTCCGGCAACCGGCAGGGTGGTTGCCTTTGCCCGGCGCCCCGGCACCTTTGCCATGATCCTCGATACGCGCGGGCACTCCGAACCGATCGTGATCCATGCGGCCGAGAACAGGCATTTCTTCGGCCATGGTCATTTCTCGCCCGATGGCCGCATTCTCTATGCCAGCGAGAATGATTTCGAAGCCGGACGCGGCGTCATCGGTCTCTACGACGGGGCCCGCGGCTTTGCCCGGATCGGCGAATTTCCCGCCCATGGCATCGGCACCCACGACATGACGGTCAGCGATGACGGGGCGCTGCTGATCATCGCCAATGGCGGAATCGAGACCCATCCCGATTTCGGCCGCACCAAGCTCAATCTGGATGCCATGCAGCCATCGCTCGTGATTGCCGATGCGCGCGACGGTCGGTTGATCGAAAAGCACCTTATGCCGAACGGGCTGGAGCAGCTGTCGACCCGGCATCTCGCGGTGATGGATCGAGGCGAAATCTGGTTTGCCTGCCAATACGAGGGCGCACGCAACGATCTGCCGCCGCTAGTCGGCCGTTTCGGGCAGGGCGTCGATCTCCGCTTTGCCGAACTCCCGGAAGACACGACGACGGCGCTTGCCAATTATGTCGGCGCGATCGCCGTCCATCGCACAGACCGTCTGGTGGGCCTTGCTTCACCCAAGGGCGGCGTGGCCGTCACGCTTTCCGCGACAAGCGGCAAGGTCGTGGCAACCCAGACGATCCCGGACGCGGCGGGCATTGCCCCGGCCCGCCACGGCTTTGCCGTTTCAAGCTATCGCGGCGATTTCGACAAGGCGAGGCAGCCGGTCGCCTTCGATCAGCATATCGTGAGGACGACGGCGGCCTGATCGACGGCCGGCGACCTTGGCCGGGCGGCTCGCCTGCGCTATCTGTCCGATATGAAGAAGTTTCTTGTTCCCGCCGCCTTCGTTGTCGTCGTGGTCGCGCTCGGCATCGCCTCCGGTCTCTCCAATGCGCCGGGAGGCTGGTATGAAGGACTGGCAAAGCCGGCCTTCAATCCGCCCGCCTTCCTGTTTCCGCCGGTCTGGACCTTGCTGTACGTGCTGATCGGGCTTGCAGGCGCGCGGATTTGGCTGCGGGCGCCGAAGTCTGCCGCCATGCAGTTCTGGTTCGGGCAGTTGCTGCTGAACCTTTTGTGGACACCGGCCTTCTTCGGGCTGCACAGTCTTGTGCTCGGGCTCGTTGTCATTGTCTGCCTGTTGCTGTCGATCTTCGCCTTCATCGGCCTTGCGCGACCGATCGACCGGGTGGCCAGCCTGCTGTTCCTGCCCTATGCCGCCTGGGTCGCCTTTGCCACGCTGCTCAACCTGTCGATCCTGATCCTCAACTGAATGCCGTCACCATCTTGCAGTGCAGCATGGCCCGTGCAACCTTTGTCGCGAGACAGGGGATGATCATGACAGTCGCCGGCCATGCCGATTTCGAGGAACGGATACGTAACAGTTTCGCCCGTCAGGGGGCGATGGAAACCTTGGGCGCGGAATTGACGCGGATCAGCCAGGGCGTGGTGGAGATCGAGCTGCCCTTCGACCTGAAGCTCACCCAGCAGCACGGCATCCTGCATGCGGGCGTGATCTCGGCTGCGCTTGACAGCGCCTGCAGCTATGCGGCCTATACCCAGATAGAGCCGGAGGTCTCGCTCCTGACGATCGAGTTCAAGGTAAACCTGATGTCGCCGGGGCGGGGAGAGCGCTTCCTGTTTCGCGGCGAGGTCACCAAGCCCGGCTCCAACATCATCGTCGCCGACGGTCGCGGCTATGCGCTGAGCGACGGTCCCGCCAAACTGATCGCCTCGATGACCAGCACGCTGATGGTGGTCCGCGGGCGCGAAGGAATTAGTGAATGACATACGAACTGAAGCGCGTTGCGGGCAAGGACGTCCTGTTCGTCATGGCGGTGGATGCCGAATACGGCCCCTTCCTGCGCTCCCGCTTCCTGCCGCTGATGACCGGGGTCGGTCCGGTGGAAGCCGCGGTCAGCCTGACGAAGGTTCTGACGGAGCTTGAGGCGAAGGATCGCCGTCCGAGCCTTATCGTGTCGCTCGGGTCAGCCGGATCGGCCAAGCTGGAACAGACCGAGGTCTATCAGGTCGCATCGCTCGCCTATCGCGACATGGATGCCTCGCCGCTCGGTTTCGAGAAGGGGGCTACGCCGTTTCTCGAATTGCCGGCGGTGGTCGAACTGCCGCTGCGCATCCCCGGTGTTCCGGCCGCCACCCTGTCGACCGGCGGCAACATCATCTCGGGCGCGGCCTATCAGGATATCGCCGCCGACATGGTCGACATGGAAAGCTTCGCCATCCTGCGCGCCGCCCAGGCCTTCGATGTGCCGCTGATCGGCCTCAGGGGCATTTCCGACGGCAAGGCCGACCTGACCCATGTCGACGACTGGAAGGAATATCTGCATGTCGTCGACAAGAAGCTCGCCATCGTCGTCGACATTCTGCTGTCCTCGATGGAGCGCGGTGTCTTCTGGTTCTGAAGCTGCCCCGTGTTTCAGGACAATCGCGACAATTCTCCGATTGAAACGGACCGCGCTTTTCATTAAAGGCTCGACATGACCCAGATTGAACATCCCGACACCGTCCTTATCGTCGACTTTGGCAGCCAGGTGACGCAGCTGATTGCGCGCCGCGTGCGCGAAGCCGGCGTCTATTGCGAAATCGTGCCGTTCCAGAAGGCCGAAGCGGCCTTTGGCGAATTGAAGCCAAAGGCGGTCATCCTGTCGGGATCGCCGGCCTCGGTCCTGGACGAGAACGCACCCTCGGTGCCGCAGGTGCTCTTCGACAGCGGCCTGCCGATCTTTGCGATCTGCTACGGCCAGCAGACCATGTGCCAGCAACTCGGCGGCAAGGTCGAGGGCGGCCATCACCGCGAGTTCGGCCGGGCCTTCCTGGAAATCGCCACGGATTGCGAAATCTTCGAGGGTCTCTGGACCGTCGGCTCCCGCCACCAGGTGTGGATGAGCCATGGCGACCGCGTCACCGCGATCCCGCCGGGCTTCGAGATCATCGCCACCTCGTCCAACGCACCCTTCGCCTTCATCGCCGACACCGCGCGCAAATATTACGCCGTGCAGTTCCACCCGGAAGTGGTGCATACGCCGGATGGTGCCAAGCTGATCCAGAACTTCGTGCACAACGTCGCCGGCATCACCGGCGACTGGACCATGCATGCCTATCGCCAGAAGGCGGTCGAGCAGATCCGCGAACAGGTCGGCGACAAGCGCGTCATCTGCGCGCTCTCCGGTGGCGTCGACTCGTCCGTTGCGGCCCTGCTGATCCATGAGGCGGTCGGCGACCAGCTGACCTGCATCCTCGTCGACCACGGCCTGATGCGCAAGAACGAGGCGGCGGACGTCGTCGCCATGTTCCAGGAACATTACAACCTGCACCTGATCCATGTGGACGCCGTCGATCGGTTCGTCGGCGAGCTGGAAGGCGTGGCCGACCCGGAGACCAAGCGCAAGATCATCGGTCGCCTGTTCATCGAGACCTTCGAAGACGAAGCCAAGAAGCTTGGCGGCGCCGACTTCCTTGGCCAGGGCACGCTCTATCCGGACGTGATCGAGAGCGTCTCCTTCTCCGGCGGCCCCTCGGTGACCATCAAGTCGCACCACAATGTCGGCGGCCTGCCCGAGCGGATGAACATGCAGCTGGTCGAGCCGCTGCGCGAATTGTTCAAGGACGAGGTGCGCGTGCTCGGCAAGGAACTCGGCCTGCCGGACTCGTTCATCGGTCGCCACCCTTTCCCGGGTCCGGGCCTTGCGATCCGTTGCCCGGGCGGCGTGACCCGCGAAAAGCTGGATATCCTGCGCGAAGCCGACGCGATCTATCTCGACGAGATCCGCAAGGCCGGTCTCTACGACGCGATCTGGCAGGCCTTTGCCGTGCTGCTGCCGGTGCAGACCGTCGGCGTGATGGGCGATGGCCGCACCTATGAATTCGTCTGCGCGCTGCGCGCCGTCACCTCGGTCGACGGCATGACGGCTGATTTCTACCACTACGACATGGAATTCCTCGGCCGTGCGGCCACCCGCATCATCAACGAGGTCCGCGGCATCAACCGCGTGGTCTACGACGTGACGAGCAAGCCGCCCGGGACGATCGAGTGGGAATGACCGCGTTGGCCTCCCAAGCGGACTTTTGTGTCATGTTGACGCACTGACTGGCACCAGCCAGCAGGCTAAACAGACGTTTTCATGGGACACAGGATGGCATTCTTTTGCTTGGATGCCATGAAGGCCAGATAACACGCCTTATGATATTGGATTGCCGTAAGGCATTGACACCAAAAAGAATAGCCTATGAAAATCCCGCTGTGCATAATGTTGATTTTGAGGCTGAGATAGGCCTCGTCATGCCTTTCTCAACTGCCCCCATTCTGACCGGACAGTTGGCATAGGCGGATGTCCATCGTAGGCGTTGGACGACTAAGCAGAACTGACGATAATCGAGCAGAGTTTCCAAGGCCAATCTGTCATCAAGGTCTCTGGCGCATCCGTTCTTACGGTGCGTAATTGGCTCGCCCGAGCCAGGGCGCGCCTGTCTGAGCAGGCGCGAGCGTCTTGATCCGCCCGAACCCGTGCGTCGTAATCAACGCAAGCGGCCGCGGTGGCTGATTTATCCGGATATCAAGAAGTTAGGGCGGTTAAACCGTCCAGAACATTGCATCACTGGAGCGCAACCCGGATGCCGCGACAAAGCAGCCGACGGGGACTTTGTGCATGCCTCAATCGATGACGAGCCCAGCCTTATGCTTCGCCGTCCACCGTTTGATGCTGTCTTCCACCGTCATACTCATTGCTATGTTCTCCCTTGTAACAGGCGCAGGAATTGCGGGGGGCGGCACACGTTCTCCTTCGACGGTCAGGGCAGTTGGTGGACCGCCGCGCCGATTCTCTTCTCGCCGCGGCTCCGAGCTGCGGCGCGGATGAAGTCGAGGAACCTGCTTCGGGTAGCCAGCTGGTACAGGTAGTAAACACTACCTGCCTCATTCAGGTGATTATCGTCCATATATAGAATCTCTCCGGTCTGGGGCGCATTGGTCACGCAGGAGCCGTCCTGGCACATCATCTCACGTGAATTGATCACCAAGACGCCCGGACGCCGCTTGTAGTCGGCCAGCAGATTGTCGGAGAATGCTTCGCGTTGTGCGACTTCGGCCTCGGTGAGCTGCAGGCACCGCCCCCCCTTCGTGGCGCGCAGCCAGGGGAACGGCGACTGGCACTGATTCAGGTCGGTTCCCGTCGGCGGTACCTGCCCCATGAGAATGACCGGTTTGCCGGTTGCTAGGATAGCGTTGACGGTCTTCTCTATGGCCTTTGAGAACAGCGCCCGGGTTTTTTCCATGCCGAGCTCTGGCTTTCTGTCACCGATCTGCACGTAGTCGATATGACGTAGCCGCTGGCCGGGCATGTCACGGCGCCCAACTGCCAGCCCCCAGCGAGAAGTCAAGACCACCGCATCGTAATCTTGGCTGCGTGCCAAGAGCTTGAGCGTCTCGTTAGCTGCAGTGCAGCCCTGGTCCGGTGCTTTATCGGTTTCTCGCTGGATGGTAATGTCAAAGAGCGGTGGACAACCGGAAATGCGCGCTAGGTCGACGTCGATCCCATTCGGGGCAATCACCCGCTGCAGGCCTTCGCGCAGGTGTTCGCCGTGGCTGTCGCCCAGCACCAAAAGCTTCGGCGCATCCGGTAGGCCGGTCTCGTAGCGGAAAATCTCATAGACTGGATGATCCTCGGGATAGCTTACTTTTGTTAGATGGATCGCTTGCCCCTGGGGCGGAACACTCAGCTCGGCGATCAGTCGCGGTTGCTGCTTGGGGTCGACAAGCCTGTGGTAGGCACTTGGGGCCACCAGAAGACATGCCACGAGCACGGTCGCGGCCGCGAAGGGTCTGTTGCCCCATCGATTTTCCTTTGATGCGGGCTGCCGGAAGGGCTGCTCGATGAGGTAGTAACTGGCCGTCGCAAGCATAATCGAGATCGGGAACATCGCCATGCGCAGCGGCAACGAGGGCATGTCGAGCAGGCGATAGGAGATGTAGACGAAAACCGGCCAATGCACGAGGTAGAGCGAATAGCTGATCAGGCCGATCCAGACCACCGGCCGCCACGTCAGCAACTGGCCTACCGGGCCATGGGCCCCATAGGCGATGACCAGCGCGGTACCGATGCAAGCTAGCAGACTGAGCGGACCGGGCAGCGGGCTGGTCTTAGAGAACAGAAAATAGCAGCCCAAGACCAGCGCCATGCCCAACCCCGCTAGTAGCGCCATACGCCATTCGGACAGGGTCTGGATGTTGCGGTAGTCGGGCGACTGCTCGGCCATCACAGTCGCCAAGGCAGCTCCGACCATAAGTTCGAAGCTGCGGAATGGTAGCAGATAGTAGGCGGCACTAAAGTTGAGCGGGCGGATGATCGCTGCCCCCGTGACGCTGATTACCAGCAGGATCAGACTGACCGGCAGCAGCCAGCGGCCGAAGCGCATCAGGAGTAGCAGCAGAGTAGGCCAGATCAGGTAGAACTGCTCCTCGACCGCCAAGGACCAAGTGTGCAGCAGTGGCTTGAATTTTGCGGCGCTGTCGAAGTATCCGACCTCGCGGTAGAAGTTGAGGTTCGCTAGGGAGAAGACCACGAAGGGTACCGAGCGCAGGAAGCTCGACAGATCTTTCGCCCCGAAAATTGGGTAGAACGCCGCGATCGACAGGGCGATTACGGCGAGCGCCGCTGGCATCAGGCGTCGGATGCGGCGTAGGTAGAAGTTGCGATAGCTGAATTGTCCAGTACGGCCGCGCTCTTGTATAATCAGCCGGGTGATAAGGAAGCCAGAGACGACGAAGAAGACGTCCACCCCGAGGAAACCGCCGGGGAACCCTGGAATGTTGAAATGTGAAAGAAGGACCCCGATCACAGCGATCGCGCGCAACCCGTCGACATGCGGGTAATAGGGCTTGGGGGAGGAGGAAATCTGCGACATGAAAAAGATGCTCGGCAATGCTGGGGCCGTGGCGTCACGGAACATAACAATGGCTCGATGCTACGTGATTTTTGCAATGCGCGAAAGCGGCCGCCGGAGCGCCAAAGCGACCGGGCCCTCGGCACATCAGAAGACGGCAAAAGATGCAGTTCTTTCTTCCTAGGCTCTCAGAGCAGGCAGGGAGGTGCTGCACTAGTCCCCCAACGTTAGACTGCCAGAATCTGGATTTTAACGGCTATCTAATAAACGCGGCGACTGTCAGCTACCGTTCAGAACGGCCGCTTCGCGGTGTCGCAGCTACGCTGCCTCTTGCTCCGTTTAGCTCATGGCAATGTCAAATTGGCTGATGATGGCATAAGTCATGGTGGTGAAGGAGCTGCGCCGTAGGAACGATTTCGGTAAGTACGCTTACTTAATCTATCAACAATCGAGTGGGAATGACACCGCGTTGGCCCCTTATAGTGGGGATTGAGCAGCATACGAACGGCAGATAGGATCTGCCGATCGCCGGATCGTATCCTAAGTGCCTATGCATCGGCGATGGATTTGCTGTGCCTCGGGCGGACAGGAGACATCATCCCGATGACCGACAGAACGACGATTGCCGAGTCCTTGCCAGACACTGCCGTGGTCCGTGTCTCGCGCGCCAGCTTCGAGCCCGGTCAATTCGCCGCGGTCGACGCGGCGAGCAAGAAGACCGCAGAATACATAATTCCGGCCATCCGGCGTTTGCCGGGACTGCTTCACTTTTATGCGGGTGTCTCGCCGAAGGGCTCGATCGTCCAGGTCAGCATCTGGGATACGGATGAGCATGCGGCACAGCTGGACCATCTGAAGGAGATGGTGGTCGATGGCCGCAGGGACATGGAAGCGGCCGGCGTCACCTTTACCCCGGTTGTCAACCACCCGATCGACTGGACCTGGACCGTCTGACAGTGCGTGCAGGGCGGTAACGGCTTTGTCGGTTCATGACCGTCTCGAGAGCGATGCTGATGCCCGACCAGCCTCGTCGCGCCGACGGGACTACCCGGTTTCCTCGACGGACACGCTTGCATCCGTCGAAGATGCCGACACTTCCGGCGCCGGAACGCTCAGGGTTTTACGAACCGATAGACGAAGCGGTCTGTCTTGCCCTTGATCGCGGGATCGAAGACCTTGGTCGCGTGCGTGTCCGTGCTGTTGGCGAGCATGGCGCTTTCTGCCTCCAGCACGAAGCCGGCGGCCTCCACTTCCTGGCGAACCGCTGCGGGTTCGATCCGGTGCAGCGAGTGGGCGTCGTGGGTGCCGCTTCCCGACGCGGCCGCGTGGTCGACGATGATGTAGCGTCCGCCGGGTTTCAGCCGCTGGTAGGCGGCCTGGTTGAAACGGGCCGCCGTTGCACCCCGGGCCTGGATCAGCGCGGTGTGCAGGTCATGGTAGAACAGGTGCATCCAGACCACATCTGCCGCCGGGGTGGCCTCGTCCAGGGCCACCACGTCGGCTGACACGGCCTGGACGTTTTCGCGGCCGGGCTCGCCGGCGAGGGTCTGCATGCGCCCGACCGGATCGGTCTGGAAATGCGCGACCTCGGCCGGCACGAAACTGATCACCTGTCCGTCAGGCCCGACGATGTCGGAGAAGCGACGGGTCCATTCGCCATCGCCGGGATAAACGTCGATGACGGTGGAGCCGGGGTCGATGCGGGCGAAGCGGATCAGGTCGGTGAGCGTGGATGGATCATACATGAGGGCCTCCTCTAGGGTTGGCTATCTGGTTGGTGGGCGGGTGCCGGCGTGCGGCACGTCGCCGTCATTTGTCGAAGCGGACGAGGTCCTTGAAGATCAGCGGACCCCAGCTGTTGCCGCGCGCCTGCACGAGCAGGCCGCCTTGCGATAGCCCGCCGAGCCTGATCGCCGCGAAGCCGAGATTGTCCGCAAGATCGGCGACATCCGCCGCGGCATCCTCTTCGTCGCTTGCCAGGAACACGACCCGCCTGCCGCCGTTCACGGCCGGATCCCCGGCGAGCACGGCAGCAGCCAGATGGTTGAAGCCCTTGACCACACGGGCGCCGGAGAAAGCCTTGGCAATAGCCGCGGATGACGGCAGTCCGCCCAAGGTCTCCGGCGAGACGCCGTAGGCATTGGTGACGTCGATGACGGTCTTGCCCGTCCAGTCCGCCAATGCCCCGGCGACATCGCGATGCTGTTCGAACCGGACGGCGAGAAAGAGGACGTCCGCGTTTACGGCCTCGGCCAAGGTGCAGGGCTTGACGGTTGACCCGATCGCGGCGGCCTCAGCTGCAAAGCTTGCCGGATCGCGCGTGGTTGCAACGGATACGTCAATGCCCTTGCGGGCGAAGGCCCGGGACAGGGCCTGGCCGATGCTGCCGAAGCCGATGATGGCGTAATGCATGATACACTCCTTGGGATCTGTGGGGGGCTGGGCGTCAGAGCTGGGCCAGGCCGCCGTCGACGGCAACTTCGCTGGCGGTCATGAAGCTGCTGTCGGACGAGGCGAGGAAGGCGGCCGCTGCCCCGATCTCCGACGGCTCGGCCATGCGCTGCAGCGGCGTCATCGCGGCGAAGGCCCTCTGGCCCTCTTCGCCCAGCGCGTCCTTGGCAAGGTCGGTCGCCGTCGCGCCGGGCGAGAGGACATTGACCCGGATGCCGGTACCCTTCAGGTCTTCCGCCCAGGTCCGTGCGAGATTGCGCACCGCAGCCTTGCTCGCACTATAGGCACTCATGCCCGGCGCACCCGTCGTGCCGGCACTCGATCCGGTCAGGATGATCGAACCACCGCTGCCCATCAGCGGCAGCGCCGCCTGCACCGTGAAGATCGTGCCCTTCACATTGGTGTCGAAGGTCTCGTCGATGTGCGCCCCGGTGATCTTTCCGAGCGCAAGCTGGCTGCCGGCTCCGGCATTGGCGAAGAGGATGTCGAGCGTCCCGCGCTCGGCCTTTACCGCGGTAAAGAGCCGTTCGAGGTCGGCGGGATCGGAGACCGACCCCGTGACCGCGCGGGCATTGGCGCCGAGTTCGGCAACGGCCGCGTCGAGCGCCGCTTGGCGGCGGCCGTAGATGAAGACGAAGGCGCCTTCCTCGACGAAGCGTTTTGCCGCAGCCAGCCCGATGCCGGTCGCGCCACCGGTGATTACCGCTGTCTTTCCATTCAGTCTTGTCATGGCTTGTATCCTTCAATGCCGTGGGAGGGAGCTGTCACCAGCCCGACCGCTGGCTGCTCTTGCCACGGCCTGCATCCGGTCATTCGGTCAGCTCCCCGGGACCTCGAATTGGGGTCGTCGACTGTCGTTGTGGAGTGCGCAGGCACGCACATCGGTGGTGCAAAAATGAACCGGATCAAGGCAGATTGTTGGAAGGGATGCATGGGGCCTGCCGCGGGAAATGCCCTGTGGTGTTGGCCATGGACTGGAACGGTCGGCGGAATTGCTATAGCGTAGGCGTACGATACAGGCCTTTGTAATGCGCACCCGCGTGGTGCCGGACTGCACCATGATCGACTGGGACGACATTCGCTATTTTCTCGCCGTGGCGCGTGCGGGCTCGGTGCGCGCCGCCGCCGAAGGCCTCGGCGTCAATCATTCGACCGTGCTGCGCCGCATTGCCCAGCTCGAGGAGCGGCTGGGCGCGCATATGTTCGAAAAGCTGCCGTCAGGCTACCGGCTGACGACGGCAGGCGAGGAAGTGCTCGAGCTGGCAAGCCAGATGGAAGCGTCGTCGCATCAGCTCGAGAGCCGCGTGCTCGGTCGTGACCAGGGTGTGCGCGGGCTTCTGCGGGTGACCCTGGCGCCGACCCTTGTCACGCATCTGCTGATGCCGGACCTTGCCGCGTTTGCACGGCTGCACCCGGACATCGAGATGGAAATCCTCTCATCCGGCGAGCTCGCCAACCTGACCAACCGGGAGGCGGATGTTGCCGTCCGTGTAGTCTATGACCGCAAGACCCTGCCGCTCAATCTCCACGGCCTGAAGGGCCCGGAGATCTCGGGTGGCGTCTATATCGCTCGCGATCGGCTGGCGGCTTGGCGGGCGGGCGCACCCGATCCGATCCGGTGGATCGTCATCAGCATGCATGGCCTGCCGGACTGGGCGGGCGAAGGGGAGGTGCGCACCGCAGGGGTGCCTTTCCGGACGACGGACGGAGAGGCGCAGCTTGCTGCGGTGCGCCAGGGGCTCGGGATCACGACGCTGCCCTGCTTCGTCGGCGATGCGGATCCGCTGCTCTCGCGGGTGCCGGGCACCGACCTGCATCTGCACGGAACCCTCTGGCTTCTGACGCAGGGGGAGACGCGCAAGACGAAGCGCGTCCGGCTTTTTACCGAATTCCTGTCCCGCAGGCTCGCAGCCCATGCGCCGCTTCTCGCAGGATTATCGCCATCGGGCGATTGATGTTCGACGGGAGCAGACTTCAGCGTCTGGACGTCGCCACCAGGGCGGAGCCTCTGTTCCGCCGAACTGAACTGCCTGGCGGGATTTCCAGGGGAGACCGGCCCGGGCTTCCACCCGGGCCAGCCACGCTTCCCCATCCGGCTTTGCCGGAAGGCTGGTGGTGACAGAGGTCATCACGGCCTTACTGTTTCGAGCAGGATCGCGAGGCCGCTGGAGAACGTTTATCTGCGCCTCAGAGGTCAGACAGAAGGCGCCATAAAGACAGCCGCATAACGAAGGGTGCTGTTACAGAAATCCCTGGGCATCTGCGCCTGTGTTGAAGCCCAGCTGCCCAATATGCCGACAGATTGCGTCGCAGAGGGCGCATTATCCATGATCGTTTTGCGTACGCGTTACCACTTTTCGACGGGTGCGCCGGCGCCCGTCGAAATGGTTGATCATGCGGGACGGCCTCGTCCGGCACTTCTCACGTGCCGTCAGACGCGCCGGTCTGCTGGGCTGCGAGCGCTAGGGCGGTCTCGCGGTAGCTGTGCAGGGGGCGGCCCAGCATGAGGGCCAGGCGCTCGACATCCCCGACCTGCGGGATCATGCCGTCGCTGACATAGCGCTCGGCCATCAGGCGCATCTCATAGGCCGTCCATTTCGGCATGAAACTGGCCATGGTCTGCTCGAAGCCGCTAGGATCGTCGCCGCCATAGACGACGGGCCGGCCGAGAACGTCCGACCAGATCGCGGCGACCGACGTACCGGTCAGCGTGTCGGGGCCGACCAGATTGATCGTCTCGATCGGCAGCTTGCCCGGCGCCTGGTCGCGGCGGATAAGCTCGATTGCGGCGATCTCGGCGATGTCGCGCGCATCGACCATGGCAACGCCCTTCTCGCCGATCGGCATCGGGTAGACGCCGTGGTCGAGCACGACGTCCTTGATCATCGCTTCATTGTCGATGAAATAGGTCGGGCGCAGGATCGTGGCGCTGAAGCCCATGTCGGTCAGCATGCGCTCGCCGCCGGCCTTGACCGCGAAATGCGGCACATTGACCGACTGGTCGGCGTTGAAGACGGAGAGGTAGACGACGCGCTCGACGCCGGCCTCGCGGGCGATGTTGAGCGTGATGATCGCCTGGGTGAATTCGTCGCCGGTGACGGCGTTCAGCAGGAAGAGGGTGCTGACGCCGTCGAAGGCGAGGCGCAGCGCATCGATGTCGAGCAGGTCGCCCTTGGCGACCTCGACGTCGGCCGGAAAATTGGCGGTCGCGGGATCACGGGTCAGAACGCGCACCTTGGCGTCACGCTGGATGAGCTGGTCAACGACATGGCGGCCGACGCGCCCGGTGGCGCCGATTACGAGGATGGTCATGGGGTCACTCCGTTTGGGTTGGGTCACTTGGACGACTCGTAAAATAGTGATCCACATTCTGCCCGATAGACGATATATCTGGACGCCGCGTCTCACTGGTGGAACACATGGACCTACTCGCTCTTGCCGATTTCAACCTCGTTGCCCGCCATGGCGGTTTCGGGAAGGCGGCCCGCGCGTCCGCCCGGCCGAAGGCGACCCTGTCTCGGCGGGTGGCCGACCTGGAGGCAGCCCTCGGCGTGCGGCTGTTCGAACGTGGCGCGCGGGCGCTCAAGCTGACGGAAGAGGGGCGTGCGCTGTTTGAACGCACCGGTCTGCTGCTGACGGAACTCGAGGAGACGGCGACCGCGGTCGCATCCGGCGGGCAAAGCCCGCGCGGTCGGCTGCGGGTGAGTGCACCCCTGTTGTTTTCGCAGACGGCGATGGGCAAGCTCGCCGCCGGCTTTGCCCGAAAATATCCCGATGTAAGGCTCGAGGTTACGAGCGAGGACCGGGCCGTCGACATGATCGAGGAAGCCTATGACCTGGTGATCCGCGTCAATCCGGAGCCCGACGCAAGCCTGGTCGGGCGCGTCTTCTTGCGGGATCGTCTCGTCGTGGTGGCAAGTCCGGACTTGCGCTTTCCACCGGAGGAGAGACCTGTTCCGGCCGTTGTCCGCGGCCCGGTCACCCCTTCCGCCAGCTGGAAGATAACGACGCCGTCCGGCAAGCGCTGGCTTGCGGTCGATCCGGTGCTCGGACTGGCGTCGCTGGTCATGGTGCGAGACGCCGTGCGCATGGGTGTGGGCGCCGCCCGTCTGCCGCTCTCGCTGGTCAGCCCTGATCTCGCGGCCGGCCGGCTGGTATGCTGGGGCGAGGTGGAGGGGTTTGAAACGGCCCTCTGGGCGCTTTATCCGACGCGGCGATTGCTCAGCGCCCGCGTTTCCGCCTTCCTCGATTTCCTGAAGGAATCTTTTCCGCATGGTAGCCCGGACGAACTCGCGGCCTATGTAGAAGCATGAATGCCCTGATGCCGTGACGCGTCGGCGATGTGCCGCGGTTTTCGATCGTCACCGACGTTCACGCACAGTCACCAAATCGTGCATTGTGCTCTACCTATCAGAAGGTAGATATTCTCGTGGCAACTGTCCGATAATCAAAGGAAACACCATGCTTAGAAATCTAGCGCCGGCCCTGTTTGCGGCTGCCTTGCTCGGCCTGCCCCTTAGCACGGCTCTTGGATCTGCGGCATTCGCCGAAAGCGCCAAGGGTGAGCCGATCCGGGTACGCGGCGAGATCGTCAGCTACGCGGGCGATACACTCAAGGTCAAGACGAGGGAGGGCAACACCGTCGATATCGGCCTTTCTGCAGACTGGATGGTGTCGAGCGTCGCCAAGGCCGACATTTCGGACATCAAGGCCGGCGACTATGTCGGCATTGCCTCACTGCCCAAGGAAGGCGGCGGCGACGGCGCCTTGGAAGTGCTGATCTTCCCGCCCGCGATGAAGGGGACCGGCGAAGGCAGCTACGGCTGGGATCTGAAGCCCGACAGCACGATGACCAACGCCACCGTGGCTGACGCGGTCAAGGGCGTCGATGGCCGGACCGTGACGGTCTCCTATCATGGCAACGAGAAGAAAATTAACGTGCCCGAAGGCACCCCGGTCGTCACTTTCGCCAAGGCGACCAAGGATGACCTGAAGCCCGGCGCCGTCGTCTTCGTCCCGGGCGAGAAGGCAGCCGACGGTGCAATCTCGAGCAAGCGGGTCGTCGTCGGCACCAAGGGTGTCGTCCCGCCGATGTAACGTCTGTTCCACCGGCCGGATCCCCGCCGGGAGCCGGCTGGTTGCGATCGTCTTTCTGACCATCGACGCGCCTGCACCATGCATAAAAAAACCGCGCCGCCGTGAGGCGGTGCGGTTTTTTCGAGATTTAGGCGGCGTAGGCCTTAGTGGCGCGACGACCAGGTATCGATCTCGCGTTCGACTTCGTCCTTGCTCTTGCCGTACTGCTCCTGCAGCTTGCCGGCGAGCTTGTCGCGGTTGCCGTTGATCTGATCCAGATCATCGTCGGTGAGCTTGCCCCACTGGACCTTGGCTTCACCCTTGTACTGCTTCCACTTGCCTTCGATCTGATCCCAATTCATGGCGGATCTCCTTGGTTTTGTTTGTGACCTCCTTAAAACGCGCAAAGGCGCGTTCCGGTTCCGGCAAGTCCGAAGGTCGGGCGCGGTGATTCGTTTGCGGCGGACGCTGCAAAACCCGGTTGGGCGCAATATGTTTTGCCCGAAAATTCAGCAAAATTAGGAGGTTGCAATGAAGCCTGCGGTTTCGAATGGGCGACGCGAGCCGGTTTTGCGAGGAATTTGACCCCGGCGCGCCCGGACCTGTCTTTTTTAAATGACGGTGGAGAGAATTTGGGGCGGGGTAGCGCCGAAGGAGCCCTCAATGACACCGACATCGCTGAAAATACTCGTGTTCGTGTCCGAGTATTTCATAGCCCTCGACATCCAGCGTGCGCTTGCCGAAATGCCGGAAAGCCATGTGGATATCGTCCAGCGTCACGACATTGCCGATGCGCTGGCCGCGCAGCCGTTCGATCTCGCGGTCATCGGCCTGTCGAAAGACCTGCAGGAGAACGCGAAAAATGCCGCCGCAGTCGAGCGGAGCGGCGGTGCCCTGGTCTTCACCTCGGGATTTTCTCCCGACAGCCTGCCCCTTGCTGGCTCTGCCCCATGGCCGATCGTCGAGATACCCTTTGTCGACGAGGCGCTGCATCATGCCGCTTCGCAGGCGCTGAAACTGCGCAGCCAGCTGAACGACAAAAAAGCCTGAGGCGCATCAGGATCCTTGAAGGGATCCGTGAGATGCGCATCAGGCTCCAAAAGCTGGAAACCAGCCTCCCGAAAACCGGATGCGGTCTTCGGGAGTTTTTTGATGTCAGCTGGCAAAAGCAGTCTTGGTTACGGCAGCCGACTGGCTGTCAGGGCCGTATTCGTTTTCGTTGGTGATCTGCAGAAGATCCTGCAGGCGTCGACGTGCCCGGTTGACGCGGCTCTTGATCGTGCCGATCGCGCAGCCGCAGATCTCGGCGGCTTCCTCATAGGCAAAGCCGGAGGCGCCAACCAGAATGATCGCCTCGCGCTGGTCATCGGGCAGTTGGTCGAGCGCCTTCTTGAAGTCCTGCAGATCGAGCGCGCCGTACTGGCCCGGATGGGTTGCCATACGTTCCGTGAACAGGCCGTCGGTGTCCTGCACCTCGCGGCCGCGCTTGCGCATCTGGCTGTAGAATTCATTGCGCAGGATGGTGAACAGCCAAGCCTTCAGGTTCGTGCCGGGCTGGAAGCTTTCCTGCTTCGCCCAGGCCTTCATGATGGTGTCCTGAAGAAGGTCGTCTGCCTTGTCGTGGCTTCCCGAGAGAGAAACGGCAAAGGCGCGAAGGCCCGGAAGTGCCGCAAGCATATCGCGCTTGAAAGTCCGATCGTCCGAATTGATCGACATATGAGCTCCAACCCTTAACGTTCGCTTGAAGCGACTTGATTCTGCTCGGCGTCGCTGAGCTGCTCGAGAAGGCTCATGAGGCGATCAGGCAGCTGCTCCTCCTGCACCGCGTCATAAAATGAGCGTAACTGCCGGGAGATGGCGTCGCTGCCGCCTGTCGACTGCGGGGCGGGGAAGCCTTCTGCGGGCGACATATAATCTGTCTTTTCATATTTGTTCATATGGGACCGTCATTTCGTCGTTCCGAAGTGATGCTAACTTCTCAAACGCCGCTTAAGAAATTTTGTTCCCCGGCCGATTGCATATTCGTCGAATTGTCCTGAGTGGCGTTTTGGGCGAGCACCGGCGACGGCGTCCGGGTCACGTTCCACCTTTGGTGAATGAGCTGGTGGATGAATTCGAGCTTCTGCGTGATCGCCGCCGACAGTACGAAGGGGTAGATGTCGTGCTGCCCCATCGAACGGTTGATGCTGTTGAGCGCGATCGTCACCGGCACCCAGCGATCGACCAGTTCGGTGGCGCTCGCAGCGGCATAGGGGTCGTAATTCGCCCCGGCCGGCTCCAGTCCGGCGGCAGCCAGGTGTCGGCTGTCGAACCTCAGGCCGAAGGACAGCGCGGTCTCCAGCCCGTCGGTCATGTGGATGTAATGTGCCCAGGTCTCGGCAAAGTCTTCCCAAGGGTGGGAGGTGGCATAGGTGGAGACGTAATCGTTCTGCCAGCCGGCGGGCGCGCCGTTCTGATAATGCTCCTGCAGGGCCTCGCCGTAGTCGCGGCGCTCGTCGCCGAAGATTGCGCGGCAGGCATCGAGCTTGCCGCCGTCATCGACCAGCATGTCCCAGAAGAAATGCCCAAGCTCGTGGCGGAAATGGCCAACGAGGGTACGATAGGGCTCCCCCATGTTGAGCCGCATGCGCTCGCGCTCGGCATCGTCGGCCTCGGCAAGGTTGATGGTGATATTGCCCTGGTCGTGACCGGTCATCACCTTCTGCACTTCGCCGTCCGGAGCTTCGACGTCGGCGGCAAAGGTGAAGGCGAGCGAGCGTCCCTCCTCGGACGGCAAGGGAAGCGGCAGGTTCCATCGCAGCAGCGAATAGAAGGCGTAGCGCTTGGCGCGTTCCATCGCCGCCCAGTGCTCGATATTGCCATCGACAGAGAGGTTGGGGATCATGACATTGTGTCGGCACGCGCGGCAGAGCGTGCCCTCCCCATTGTCCTCGACCATCCAGTTGCACACGCCGTGCGAGACGTTGTCGCAAAAGAAGGCTGTCGGCGAAGCCGGTTCCTGGGTGATGACCGCGCCATCGGCGCCGACGGCCGCCATGTCGTTGGCCCAGGGACGATAGCCGAGCCTGAAACTGCATTGCAGGCAGGTCTCGTTATCGAAATGGACGAGATTGGTGCAGTTCGGACAATGGAAGGGCTTCATCGCGCTTTTCTCACTTTCCGCGGCAGCGGAGGGAAGGGAAGGAGGGTTCTGACCAGCGCCTGCAGGATCAGCAACGAGGGCACGGCAATAAATCCGCCGATCGGTCCCCAGAGCCAGAGCCAGAAGGTGAGCGCCAGGAAGACGGCAAAGGGATTGATCGTCATGCTGACGCCCAGCACCTGATTGGTGACAAACTGGGATTCGATTAGATTGAAGAACAGGTAGACGCCGGGGGCGAGAAGGATGTCGCCGCCATGGCTGGTGGCGAGGCCAACGCCGAACAGCAGCAGCACCATGACGGCCGGTCCGACATAGACGACATAGTTCAGGACGGCGGCCAGGCCTCCCCACAACAGCGGCGAGGGGACGCCGACCAGCCACAGACCGAGCGAGACGGACAGCCCGAGGCCGAGATTGATCACAGAGATCGTCAGCAGGTAACGGGCGATGAGGAATTCGACATCGCGGAAGAAGCGGGCGGTGCGCAGCCGCAGGCGTCGGGTCATGCAGAGCTTGAGCACGCCCAGCCGGAACTGGTCGCGGGTGGCCACAAAGAAGTAGAGGCTGACAAAAAACAGCAGCATTTCGGCGACGATGGCCGGCGCGAGCGTCACCATGTTCTCGACCGCGTCGCCATTGGCAACCTTGACGGTCATCGCGCCGGTCTGGCCGACGACATCGGTGAACTGGCGCTGGACGGCGGCGACCGAACTCAGCAGGTCTTTCCAGCTGGCGATCTGCAATTGCAGGCTCTTCCAGATCTGCGGCGCCTGCGCCGCCCAGGCCGACAGCGGCACGGCAAAGGCAACGACCGCAGCCACCACCAGAAACAGGAAGAGCAGCACGATCAGGATGGATGACAGCCATGACGGCAGGCCGAGCCGTTCCAGTCGGTCGGCGACAGGTGTCAGCATCAGGCCGATGACCACCCCGAGAAAGATCGGGGCCGCGATGATCTGGGCATAGTCCAGCGTGTAGATCAGGGCGAGAAGCGCCAGTGCGACCATGGCAACCTGACTCGAAATCGCGATGGTATTCTGCAATTCGAGACGTTTTACCGGGCGCGGCGGCTTGGAGCCCGTCTGGACATGAAACATTAATTGGATCCCCGTTTAGCCGCCACAACGCGGCACGTCAGGCTTATGTTCCAGTCTTGCGAGGGTCTCAGCCCACTGGGACAGCGCTATTTTTTCATTTCAGCTTAAATATGGTCGGCCGGCCTTTGCCAGCTATTCCGCCAGGGCTCTATTCGTGCCGCGGCCGATGTCGAGCCCGGCATGCCCGGTCAGTTCGGTATGCCCTCGGGAAAGGAGAGATCATAGGTGATCTCGGTCTTGCCGATGGTGTAGCGCGCAATGCCGTTGACGGAGGCCGGAACGACGCGTTCGAGCACGGTGCTGCCGAAGGACGGCAGGCGCGCCTCGGTGTCGTCCGCAAGCGATTTCGACGAACGCGGCTCGAGCCAGCGGATGTCGAGCCAGGGTTCGCCGTCCTTCATCACCCGGCTGCAGGAAATCTCGACGGACTTGTTCGACGAGCCGAGATTGCCATGGCTGACCGCATTGACGATCAGTTCGTGCAAGGCCAGCCCCAGATGCAGCGAGGCATTGGGAGACAGAAGCGGATTTTCGCCGGTGATGCGGATAAGTCGGCTGTTGTCGGCCAGATATTTGTCCGTCTGGCCCTCGACCAGTTCGACGAAATAGGTGCCGCGCCAGCTGCTGTCGGTGATCAGATCCTGAGATTGCGACAGCGAATAGATGCGGCCGCGGAACTTGCCGAGGAAACTGTGCAGCGAGTCGGAATAGCGTGCCGTCTGGGCGGCGATGCTCTGAATGATCGCCAGCAGGTTCTTCGACCGGTGGCTCACTTCACGCAGCAGCGCACGCAACAACCGTTCGCGGCGCAGGTCCTCACTGCGGTCGAGAATGATCGTGGCCAGGTAGCGACTGCCGTCATTGGCGGTAAAGGTGTGGATGCGGAACTCGAACACCACGTCGGTGCCCAGGGTGATTTCCAGCTGATCCCGCTCGACAGTCTCCAGCAAAGTGTGTTTGAGCGCCCGGAGGCGCTCGCTGTTTTCTTCACCGAAGATATTGAGATCGGAGGGCGTGACGCCCGGCGGTAGCTGCCAGTAGTCGGGCAGGCCGGTCACACACAGATAGTTCAGGTTCAGGTCCTGCAGAATGAACGAGGCCTTCATCTCGAGAAGTGTCGAGATGAAAAACTCCAACAGCCTGTCTTCGGCTAAACCTTCCCTATGCCATGCCAGCCGGTTCACACCGATACTCCATTGCCCGTGCCCTGTTGTGCTGTGGTGTCCGCCGCAACGTTCCAGACGGCCGTCGCAGGACCGCCATCCTGCCGAGGTGACCGCTTCAAGGCGAACGCCCTATGCCGGCTTAAGTTCACTTTCGTTGAAAAAAAGTGCCTGGCTGATCAGCGCCTTCACCATGTCGGGGTTGAAGGGCTTGGTGACGAGGAAGGCCGGTTCGGGCCGTTCGCCGGTCAGCAGACGCTCAGGGAAGGCGGTGATGAAGATCACCGGTACGGACGAGACGCGCAGAATGTCATTGACGGCGTCGACACCCGAGCTGCCATCGGCGAGCTGGATGTCGGCAAACACCATCTTTGGATTCGTGCGATTGAACAGGTCCACCGCTTCCTTGTGGGTACGTGCAATACCGGTAACGCTGTGACCGAGTTCGGTGACCATCTGTTCGATGTCGAGCGCGATCAGCGGCTCGTCCTCAATGATCATCACGTCGGTCGCAACCTGCCGCGAAATTTCCAGCGACGCTTCGGACAGCAGTTCGTTGATGCCGTTCAGGTCGACATCGAGCACTTCGGCGGCCTCTTCGCGGCTGAAGCCTTCGACGGCCACGAGCAGGAAGGCGTGGCGCGCCCGGGTCGGCACACTTGCCAGATTGGCAGCGGCGCGCTGTTCCCATGCAAACGGCGAGTCGATCGGGCGAACCTCGACATCTGTCGTCTGAAAGATTTTCACGAAGAGCTTGTAGAGCGAGATCCGATCACTGGATGCTTCGGGGAAAACACCAAGGTCTGCGATCAGTGCCTCAAGGCAGGCGGCGACATAGGCGTCACCAGACGTCTGCGAACCCGTTACGGCGCGCGCATAACGACGCAGATACGGCAGGTGGGCCGCCACGCGGGTAGTCAATGACATGAAAAAGTTCTCCTTAGGCCCGGCAAAAAAAGTCTTTACCCACTCGAAATGCTGAGACGGAAAAAAAGTTCCGACATCGTAAGGAACTTTTTTCCCCTCTCTGATTTAATCCAGACCTAGTATAGCAGACCGGGGAACGCAACGGGGTTGGGCATGCCGCATAAGGAAGAACCGTCGACAGACAAGTCGGCAATCGTCGAACCGGGCAATGGCGACCAGATGATCGCCAGCACGCTGAAGCGTTTTTACGACGGCCTGGTAGACGAAGGCACGCCCGACGGACTGATGGATCTGTTGGAGCGGCTGGACGAGGCAGAGCGCAAGGCGTCGCCGAAAACGCCCGAAGCATAGATTCGATTTTGCTGGCGTAAGCGCAGATTTACAAAACAATCGCTGTCGACAACCCAGATCAAGAGGCGGCGAAAACTTCTCATGCCGCCTCTTTTCAGATCTTCGGTCCAAATCTTCCCGCGAGAAACGTGACCGCTGCCACGCCGAGCACGCCCATGATCGGATGCCGGCTCAGGAGGCCGTTGACGAGCAGCGTGCCCTGCTGCTGGACGGCGGCTTCCATGCGGATGGCCGTCATCATGCGGCGCCTGCGCTCCATCCTGTCGCGGATCATCACAACGGCAAAGGCTATCAGTGCCAGCACGATGTTGAGCAGGCATATCACCCCGGCCGCCGTGGCGGCGCTGTAGGTTTCGGAAAGCTTGATTGCCAGCGACAGCATGCCGGCGATGTAGGCCACCAGCAGGAAGAAACCGGCAATTGCGCCCGCGATCAGCAGGCGCTTGGCGCGTCCGACGGCGAACGAGGCATCAGCTTTCAAGCCGTACAGAAGTGATCCTAGCATTGACCGCTCCTGCCCGTTCAGCGACGGGACAGGAGGGCGGCGACGAATCCGACGCCGGCGGCGATGGCAACCGACTGCAGGGGATTGCGGCGAATACGGTTGGAAAGATCTTCTTCCATCTCCGAAATCTGGGTCTTGGCCGCTTCCTTGGCGTCTCCGGCAAATTCGGTTGCCTTGCGACGATAGCTTTCGGCCCGCTCCGCGCCGAAGGTTGCCACCAGGTCGGCAAGCGAAGAGATGTCGCTGCGAAGCTGCGACAGCTGTGCCTCGAGATCCTCGGTGGTGATGGAAGGGGCGTCGTTCAGGGTATCTGTCGAAGTTGCGGTGGTCTTCTCAGCCTTGGCAACGGCCATGAGCGCTCTCCTTAGTTGTCATGACGGCGCAATACTGCCGTCGGTCAAAACGCTAACGCCCGATGCGGATGTTGGTTCCTTGCAGAAAGCAGAACAGCGCTTGGTTCCGACCGGTACTAAGGCTTGCAAATCACGTTGTTTGACGGATGTCCACTGCTGATTGACGGCGGGGGACAGTCAGGCTAATACCTCAATATTAGTTGAGGTGTGGCGGCGTGTTGCGACGTGGCAGGGACAGTAAAGCGCATCAAGGATCTGAGCGTCGGCGAACTTGCAGCGCGCGCCGGCGTGGCGGTGTCTGCCGTGCATTTCTACGAGGCCGAGGGGCTGATTTCCGGCTGGCGCACATCCGCCAACCATCGCCGTTACGGTCGTGATGTTCTGCGGCGCATTGCGATCATCAAGGTGGCTCAGCGGGCCGGCATTCCCCTGAAGGAAATCGCAGCAGCATTGGCGACCTTGCCGGAAGGGCGCACACCGACCGCCAAAGACTGGGCGAAGCTGGCGGCCGGCTGGAAGGATGATCTCGATAGGCGCATCCATCGGCTGACGCTTCTGCAGAGCCGGCTTGCCGGCTGCATCGGCTGCGGCTGCCTCTCGGTGGACGCCTGTCCGCTCTATAACCCTGATGACAAGGCCGGCGCCGAAGGCAGCGGCCCGCGGTTGCTCGACCCAGACTGAGCTTCAGGACGTTACGGCTGCGGCACGTTCGATGCTTGCATGCCGGTCGTCAGTTGATGCGCGTCCATTGCTGGCTCTTGCACAGAATGCCGCCGAGCACGCATCCCTTGGTGGTCATCGCCTTCGCCGAGACGTCGATCGAAAGCTTGTAGGTCATGTTGCGCTGCGGGTCGAAGGCCTTGCCGGAGTAGCTGTTCTCGGAATCCTGGTCGATGGTCATGACCAGCTTGTCGCCGACCTTTTCCTTTTCATGCCCGGGCTTGATCCAGGTATTGACCGCGCAGACATCGCTGCCGCACGGCTTTATCACCACCTTGGCATTGCCGTCGCCGCGGGCCCAGTTGCCGTCCAGCGGTGCGCCGGCGGCCAGTGCCGGTCCGGCGACGACGGCTGCAAACAGGGCGGCTGCGATTGATAGACGCGTCATGTCACTCTCCCCATGGATTGATCGTATTTCACTTAAATACGCGGTGAGCTGGCAAATGGTTTCACCCAAAGGCAAAAAACAGTGCGCCTGCTTTTCCGTCCGGGGACGGCAATCCGACTGCCGCTTGCCGGCGTAATAGGATGGAAATGGAAACAGGAGCGCGTCCGTGAACCTTATCGGCCTTGTTGTCATCGCAGTCTGTCTCAGCATCGCCATGATGGTTGCATGGTGGGTGCAGCGCCGCACGGGCGCCAGCGGCTGGGTGGATGCCATCTGGTCCTTTGCCGTCGGTCTCGGTGGCCTTGCGGCCGTGCTGCTGGCCGATGGCGATTTCACCCTGCGCAAGGCGGCGCTGATCGTCCTGGTCGGCTTCTGGTCGCTGCGTCTGGGCGGCCATATCGCCACCCGCACGGCCAAGGGCGGCGACGATCCCCGCTACAAGCAATTGTCGGAGGAATGGGGCGAGGCGTTTCCGCGCCGGCTGTTCCTCTTCCTGCAGATTCAGGCGGTTGCCGGCCTTGCACTGGCCGTCTCCGTCCAGGCCGCGGCCTCCAATATGGCCGAATTTCCAGGTGTCTTGGACATGATCGCCGTGCTTGTCGCGATCATCGCGGTTGTAGGCGAAGGTATCGCCGACCGGCAATTGGCCCGGTTCAAGGCGCAGCCCCATGCCAAGGGCGCTATCTGCGAGAAGGGGCTGTGGGGCTGGTCGCGCCATCCGAACTATTTCTTCGAATGGCTGTTCTGGTGCGCCCTGCCTTTCCTCGCCGCCAGTCTTGCCGATGCGCGGCTTTCCAGCCTGCTGTCGCTGCTGGCACCGCTGATGATGTACTGGCTGCTCGTCCATGTCTCCGGCATACCGCCGCTGGAGGCGCATATGCAACGGTCGCGCGGTGCCGCATTCCGGGACCTGCAGCAGCGCGTCAACGCCTTCTTTCCCGGCCCGCCGAAGCGTGGTGCCGGACACTCGTCCTCACAATCCGCCAGGGAAACCCGCCCATGAACCTGCACGCCATCGCCATCAACGCCGTCGAGAGAAATGCCATTCCCGACAGCATCACCCGCGCCGGGATAGAATATCTCGTCGGACGGACCAAGCGGCGCCTGGCAAAGCTGCCGGGCGACGAGGAGGTCGCCTTTGCACTCGACATGGGGCGGTTCCCGATCGCCACCCATACCGACGAGGCCAATCAGCAGCATTACGAGGTTCCGGCCGAATTCTTCGCCCGCGTGCTCGGCCCCCGGCGAAAATATTCGAGCTGTTTCTACCCCGACAAGGCAACGACGCTCGAGCAGGCGGAACTGCATGCGCTGGCCGAAACAGTGGCCCATGCGGGCATCGAAGATGGCCAGACCATTCTCGAACTCGGCTGCGGCTGGGGGTCGCTATCGCTCTACATGGCCGAAAGCTTTCCGCATGCGCGGATCACGTCGGTATCGAATTCGGCCTCGCAACGGCGCTATATCGAGCAGCAGGCGGCCGACAAGGGGCTGACGAACCTCACCATCGTCACCGCCGACATGAATGATTTCTCGACCGATACCCGTCACGACCGTGTCGTTTCCGTCGAGATGTTCGAGCATATGTCGAACTGGCAGGAACTGCTGGTGCGCACCCGGTCCTGGCTGAAGCCGGAAGGGCGGCTTTTCCTCCACGTCTTCACGCATCGCAACCGTTCCTACCGGTTCGACCACAATGATCCGGCCGACTGGATCGCCAACTACTTCTTCACCGGCGGCATCATGCCGGCCCACGACCTGCCGCACCGCTTCCCCGAGCTGTTTCATGTCGAGCAGGAATGGCGCTGGTCGGGCGAACACTATCGCCGCACAGCGCTGGACTGGCTTGCCAATTTCGACAGCCAGACAGTCGAGATCGACCGGATCCTCGAGGGGGTCTATGGCAAGGCGGATGCCGTGCTCTGGCGTCGCCGCTGGCGGCTGTTCTTCCTGGCAACCGCCGGCCTGTTCGGCCATGCCGGCGGGGATGTCTGGGGTGTCGGCCACTATCTGCTGGCGCCCAACGCGGGCTGACGGGACAGCGGCGGCTATCAGCCAAAATCGACCGCATTGGTGTTGGCGCCGCAGACGAGAACCGCGACGCGCTCGTTTTCGTCAGGCACATAGCGGCCCGACAGCAAAGCTGCAAAGGCTGCGGCACCACCCGGCTCGGTGGCGATGCGGGTTGTGTCCCACAGCGCTTTCTGTGCGGCCCGGATATCCTCGTCTGCGACCAGCACCGACTGCGCCACATGGTCTCTTGCTATCGCGAACATGAGGTCGCCGACCTGTTTCGGCGCCAGCGAATCAGCGGCAATGCCGCCTGCGGGAGACGGGACAGGCTTGCCGGCGGAAAGCGCATGATTCAGCGTTGGCGCCTGTTCCGGCTCGACCGCGACGATCTTCACCCGACCTTCGTACCAGGCGGCAATGCCGCCGATCAGGCCGCCGCCACCGACCGCGACGAGCAGCGTGGTGATCTCCGGCAGATCCTCCTCTATCTCCTGGCCTAGCGTGCCCTGGCCGAGCAGGGTCTCGACCTGGTCATAGGCGTGGATCTGGCGGGCGCCGGTCTTTTCCGCCAGTGCCTGGCTTGCGGCCAGTGCGTCGGCATAGAGGTCGCCGCCGATGACCAGGTCAGCGCCATAGGCGCGGATGCGATCGGTCTTCGATTTCGGGCTGACGGCGGGAACGAAGATGGAGGACTTCACCCCGAGCTTCATCGCGGCATAGGCGACGGCCGCGCCATGATTGCCGCCGGACGCGGCGATCACGCCGGCATCCGGCACGCCCTGCGAGAGAAGGTTGTTGAAGGCGCCGCGCACCTTGAACGAGCCGGAATGCTGCAGGCATTCGAGTTTCAGGTCGACCGTCCGCGAGGGACGGCCGAAATCCGCCATGTCGACGCGCATTACCGGTGTGTGGCGGACATGATCGCGGATGCGCGGGGCGACGGCCGCTATGCGTTCGCGCGTGATCTCTGCTACTTCGGCCATGTTATGCTCCCATCCTGCGGACCTGTCTTGACTGTCTCTTCGTTAATTCGCAAAATAACGAAATGCAAGCTCTGACCGTCTACAAGGCCCTCGCCAGCGACAAGCGGCTAGCCATTCTCGAATGGCTGAAGGATCCGCGCGCGCATTTTCCCCCGCAGGCGGATGGCGATCTGGTGGAGGACGGCGTCTGTGCGCTGCTGATCGCCAACAAGCTGTCGATCAGCCCTGCGACGCTGAGCGAACATATGCGCGTTCTGCAGCAGGCGGGACTGGTGAGCGCCCGCAAGATCAAGCAATGGACCTTCTTCAAACGCGACGAGGATCAGATCGCGGCGTTGAAGTCCGGCAGTTTCGCCGAGCTTTGAATGCTTGGCGCGGGGGTGGTGCACCCGGCGAAATTTGCGTGACAGCCTGGTCCGTTCCTGAAACACTGGCCGCTTGAGAGACAGGGGCGTCCGTCAAACCAGACGGGCTGAGACGTACCCTTGGAACCTGAACCAGATCATGCTGGCGGAGGGAGTCGCTCGGGTCTGTGCCCCATGTCTTTCGGCACGCTTGCGGCCCGTAGACCCTGCCCCGCCGGAAAGGGCAAAGATGACCGGCGAAAATCCCCACTGTTTACGACCGATCCGCAACCTGCTGTCGATTGCAGGCTCCGACCCGTCCGGCGGGGCCGGCATCCAGGCCGACCTGAAGAGCTTTTCCGCCCGCGGTGTCTTTGGCATGGCGGCGATGACCGCGTTGACCGCGCAGAACACCAGGGGCGTGACTGCCGTTCATCGGCTGCCGCCGGACTTCGTTCGTGCGCAGGTCGAAGCGGTCTTTGCCGATATACGGGTGGACGCGGTGAAGATCGGCATGCTGGCCGAGGCCGGTATCGTCGAGGCCGTGGCGTCGACCTTGCGGCGTCACCGCGAGGTGCCGGTCGTGCTTGATCCCGTGATGGTCGCCAAGGGTGGGACAAGTCTGCTGGACGCTGCGGCAGTCGTGGCCCTGAAGACGCAACTCGTGCCGCTGGCCCGCCTGATCACCCCCAATCTGCCCGAGGCCGCCGCCCTGCTGGGCCGAGCGGAGGCTAGAAGCCGGGAAGAGATGCTGGAACAGGCCCGGCGACTGCTGGCCCTGGGACCGGAAGCGGTGCTGGTCAAGGGAGGGCACCTGACAGGTGACGACAGTCCGGACCTGCTGGTGACGACAGGCGAGGCGCACTGGTTCGAAGGCGAGCGCATAGTTACTGCCAATACCCATGGCACCGGCTGCTCGCTCTCGAGCGCAATCGCCGCGGAGCTTGCCAAGGGTGCGCCCATGCGCGACGCCGTCGCGATTGCCAAGCATTGGCTCGTCGGCGCGATCGCTACGGCCGGGCAGCTCTCGGTCGGTGCGGGCCATGGCCCGGTGCATCACTTCCATGGACTTTGGCCAGAGGGGAATGCCTGACTGCGATCAGCGGCCCAGAACGGGTTTCGGCGCAGCAAGGCTCATGGAAGAGCCGGCCGGCTCTTCCGCCGAGGCCAGCTGTTCGAAGCCGGTGGTGTTTTCGAACTTCTCCCAGCTCGCATCCATGGCATAGGCCTGGGAGAGAAGCGGGATGCTGAAATGGCCGAAGTAAAGAGAAAGCTGGCCTTCCGCCTTGTCGTCGGGCACCCCGGCGATCTGGTGGAGATAGATGACCGAGGCGAGCCCGGTTCGGTCGGCGCCGGACTTGCAATGGATCAGCAGCGGCTTGGGCGCCGTGCGCATCAATTCGGTCAGCTCGCGAATGCGCTGCGACGAGAGTTCGCGGCGCGCCGACATCCGGAAATCGAAGTGGCGGATGCCGCGGGCGTCGGCCGCCTTGATCTCGGTATCATACCAGGGGGAGCCATCGTTTTCGCCGCGCAGGTTGATGATCGATTTGATCCCGTATTCGCTGGCATATTCGTCGATCTGGGCGGCAGACGGCTGCGCCGATCTGTAGACCTGGCCCGGTATTACCGTGTGCAGATTGCCGTAATATTGCAGGTAGCCGCAATAGCCGCCGATGGCAGCGACGCTTACAAGCACGACCGCGCCGAACCGGCCGGCCTGTTTGAGGATTGCACGCAGCATGATGGCTCCCAGCGCTGTTCAATTCGCCGTGATGCTAGGCATGCTTGCTGACAGTCACCTGAAGTAAAAATGTCAATTCCGCGAAGTCTTCATGACGGAACAATGTTGGTCGGTCTCGGGGCAGGCCGGCGTCAGATGGCATTGTCCGGTGAGCTGCAGGGCATCCTTGGTTTCAGCCTGCCGCTCAGAAGGGATAGCGCCCATCCTCGCGGCATCGACCGTCAGGCGAACCAAAGCGAAATGCCCAATCAGTGGTCCCTTGTGCCATCTGCCCAAAAAATGCTTGTCTTCGATCGCAAAACATCGCCATCAACACCCGAGCGTTAGGGATTCGCTAACCAAACAGGCGAAGACTGGACGCTTGACGCCGCACGCCGCGGCAAAGCCGGAGATTTCAACAGCATGTGCCGCTGGGCAGCCTATCGCGGAGAGCCTCTCTATCTGGAAGAACTGGTGTCTTCCCCCGCGCATTCCCTGATCGAACAATCCCATTGTGCGACCAAGGCAAAGACCTCGACCAATGCCGACGGCTTCGGCCTTGCCTGGTATGGCGACCATCCCGAGCCCGGACGCTTCCGCGATGTCCTGCCGGCCTGGTCGGATTGCAATCTGAAAAGCCTGTCGCGGCATGTCCGCTCACCGCTGTTCCTGGCGCATGTGCGCGCGGCAACCCATGGCGCGACCCGTCGCGACAATTGCCATCCCTTCGTCAAGGACAGCTGGTCCTTCATGCATAACGGCCAGGTCGAGCATTTCGCCGATCTGCGCCGGCGGATCGAGTCCATGCTCGATGACGAGCATTTCAACGCCCGCACCGGCTCGACCGATTCCGAACTCCTGTTCCTGCTGGCGCTGCAGTTCGGCCTCGCCGAACGTCCGCTCGAGGCCATGGGCGAGGCGATCGGTTTCGTCGAGCATCTGAGCCGCGAGGTGAAGGGCATGGCGCAGATCAAGTTCACGGTTGCCTTTTCCAACGGCAAGAGCCTTTATGCGGTGCGCTATGCCAGCGAAGGCTATGCGCCGACGCTGTTTGCCGCACCGATGGGCCGCGACGGCGGCTATTGCCTGGTCTCCGAACCGCTCGACGACAACAAGGACACCTGGGCGGAAATCCCGCCGGGCAGTGCCGTGATCGTTGGCGAGGACGGGCTCGATGTCGCAGCCTTCACGCCGTTTTGGGATGCGGCGAAGGTCGCCGCGGAATAGCCGTAGCCGCAAGCATGGCCGCCGTTTCGCAAGGCCCCTATACCGCCGGCGAGGCCTTGGCCTGCCGGCGCACTTCATCGATGAAGGTCTTCAAGGCCCCCGCCGCCGGATCGCCGCGATAGGCGAGGGAAAGCGGTGCCTCCAGCGGGCTGGCCGCAAGGATCCGGCGGTAGGACACGCCTGAAGTTTCGAGCCGCGCCAGCGAGCGCGGAATGATGGTGAGCCCGAGGCCGGCGGCGACGAGACTGAGGGTCGAGACGAAACGCGGCGTTTCCTGACCGACGCGCGGACTGAAACCGGCCTCGTGACAGGCGGTGATGATCAGGTCATAAAGCCCTTGCGCCGACTGGCGCCTGTAAAGCACGAAGGTTTCTCCGGCGAGATCGGCGAGCGCCACACCGTGTCCCGCAGCTGAGGCCAAACCCTCGGCGCCCTGGGCAAGGCGGTGCGTGTCGGGAAGGGCGAGCACCATGTCCTCGCGCCACACGGGCTCGATCGTCAGCCGTGGATCGGGGCTTGCCGTCGATCGGACGAAGGCGGCATCCAGCCGTTCTGCCAGCAGGTCGCCGATCAGTTCCGCTGTCGATCCCTCTTCCAGCGTCAGCGACACATCGGGCGAGGCTGAGCCGTAGGCGCGCACGACCGAGGCGACCAGGGGGTGAAAGCCGGCCGAGCTGGTAAACCCGATCACGAGCTTGCCGGTTTCGCCACGCGCTGCCCGCCGCGCCGCATCGACCGCCCCCTCGACATCTGCGACCACCTGCCGGGCCCGCGCGATGAAGGCCTCGCCGGCCTCGGTCAAAGCCATGCCACGCGGCAGGCGGCGAAACAGCGGCGTGCCGATCCTATCCTCCAGTGCGCGGATCTGCTGGCTGAGCGGCGGCTGCTGCAGGCCCAGCCGCTCTGCTGCACGGGTCATGTGCCCCTCGTCGGCAACGACAATGGCATAGCGAAGATGACGCAGTTCGATCATGTCATACCTGTAACATATGGAATTTCAGTTATCCATATATTGGACAAGAGGGCGAGTCGGTCGTATCCAAAGAAGACACTGGATTGGAGACGAATGCATGAGTGCCGTAACCGAAAGCGCCGCAACCGATGCCGAAAGACCGGCGCCCGGGCTGCTCGAACTGTTCAGCGCCTTTCTGGAAATCGGTCTGATGGGCTTCGGCGGGGTCTTGCCGCTCGCCCGGCGGATGATCGTGGAGAAGCGCCGCTGGCTCACCGAGACGGAATTTACCGAAGTGCTCGGCCTGTGCCAGTTCCTGCCCGGCGGCAACATTCTCAACATGTCCGTGGCGCTCGGCATGAAATTCGGCGGCTGGCGTGGCGCACTCGCGGCCTTTACCGGCGTGATCGCGGCACCGACGGCGATCGTCATCTGTTTCGGCGTGATCTACAATCGCTACAGCGATAACCCGCAGGTCGAGCATGTCTTTGCGGGGCTTGCGGCCGCGGCTGCCGGCCTGCTGATCGGCATGGCCTGGAAGATCGCCCGGCCGGTTGCGGCCAAACCCTGGGCGGCAGCAATCGCCCTTGTCTGTTTCGTCGCGATTGCGGTGCTGCGCCTGCCCTTGTTCTGGACCCTGCTGGTCCTGGCCCCGATTTCCATATTGATCAGCTGGAGGCTTTCGCGATGACCGCGCTGCTGGTGTCACTGGCGCTTCTGTTCGGCGAACTGTCGCTGCTGGCCTTCGGCGGGGGCAATGCGGTGCTGCCGGAAATGCAGCGGCAGGTCGTCGAGATCCATCACTGGATGTCGGCGCAGGAGTTTTCCTCGCTCTTCGCGCTGGCCCAGGCAGCGCCCGGGCCCAATCTGATGATCGTGCCGCTGATCGGCTGGCATCTGGCGGGGCTGCCGGGTCTGCTCGTCTCGTCGGCGGCCAAGTTCATCCCGTCGGGGCTGCTCGCCGCCTGTGCCTTCAGGCTCTGGGAGCGCCATAGCGATCGTCCCTGGCGCAAGGTGGTGCAGGGCGGTCTCGTTCCGATGACGGCGGGCCTGGTCTGTGCCAGTGCGGCCATCATCACCGAGGCGGTGGCGACCTCGCTCCCGCTGATCGCCATCACCATCGTCTCCTCGGGCTTGATGGCCTTTACCCGGCTGCACCCGATCGTTCTTCTGGCCGGCGGCGCCCTGGTCGGGCTGGCGCTGTAGAAAGAAGATGCAAGGCTGTGCCCAAGGAGTGCGCCTCGCTCAACCGCGCAAAAGCCGCCGCATCGCGCAGCGGGTTGCCGGATCGAAACCCAACTGCGCTTCCGCCTGGAGCACGGCGATCAGGCGCGGACCGGCCGTCCTGTCGTCGACAATCGAAAAGCCGAGGCGCTCGTAGAACGGGCGGTTCCAGGCGACGTCGCGGAAGGTGGTCAGCGTGATGGCCGCGGCACCCGAGTGCATTGCCGCGGCGATGACGGCGTCCATCAAGGCGCGGCCATGTCCGTGGCCCTGCGCGGCGCGACCGACCGAAAGCTCGGCAATATGGATCGTATCGTCGTGACGCTCGATGGTGATGAAGCCGAGCGGTCTGCCGGAAGCATCTGTGCTGACCCAGGTCAGGCCCGCTGCGATCCGCGTGCGATGCAGATGCGCATCTGCGATCGGCATGCGGGCTATCCATGCCCGTCCGGGCAGTGTTTCGAACCGCCGGGCAGCGTCCGCCTCTATCGCGGGAAGGAGCGGGGCATCCGCTGCCGTGGCGGGCCGGACAGTGGGTCTCTCTGGCGTCAAAGTTTGGCGAGCTTGAGCGTGATCCACTCCGCCAGCCGGTCGGCGACCTCTTCCTTCGGCAGGTCCGGCCAGGCTTCGACGCCGTCCTTGCTGATCAGCTTCACCTGGTTGTTGTCGCCCCCCATGACGCCGCTTTCGGCGGAGACGTCGTTGGCAACGATCAGGTCGGCGCCCTTGCGTTCCAGCTTGGCGCGACCGTTGTCCTCGACGTTCTGGGTCTCGGCGGCAAAGCCGATGACGAGCTTGGGTCGCTTCTCGTGATGGCCGACGGTCTTCAGGATATCGGGATTTTCGGCAAGTTCGAGGGCAGGGGCGGCCTCGCCCGCCTGCTTCTTGATCTTCTGGTCGGCGGTGCCCGCCACCCGCCAGTCGGCGACGGCGGCGACCATGACGGCGATGTCGGCCGGCAGCGAGGAGATGACGGCGTCGCGCATTTCCTCGGCGCGCTCGACATGCACGGTCAGGACGCCGACGGGGTCGGGCAGGTTGACCGGGCCGGAGACGAGGATAACCTCGGCGCCGAGCCTGGAGAGCGCAGAGGCAATCGCGTGGCCCTGGCGGCCGGACGAGCGGTTGGCGATGTAGCGCACGGGATCGATCGGCTCATGGGTCGGGCCGGAGGTGACGATGGCCCGGCGGCCGGCGAGCGGCCTTGGCTCTTCCTCCAGCAAGGTCTCGACCGACTCGACGATATCGGTCGGCTCGACCATGCGGCCGACGCCGGCCTCACCGCGCTCGGCCATTTCGCCGCTGCCCGGTCCGACGAGGAAGATGCCGTCATTCGTCAAGGTCTCGACATTGCGCTGGGTCGCGGCATGCATCCACATGACAGGGTTCATCGCAGGGGCGAGCAGCACGGGCTTGTCGGTTGCCAGCAGCACGGTGGAGGCAAGATCGTCGGCGATGCCGTTTGCCATCTTGGCCATCAGGTTGGCGGTGGCGGGCGCGACAAGCACCATGTCGCAATCGCGGGCAAGCCGGATATGGCCGACATCCTGCTCGTCCTCGCGCGAGAAGAGATCGGTATAGACATGCCCGCCGGCAAGCGCACCGGCCGCCAGTGGCGTGATGAATTCCTGCGCGGCGGCCGTCATGATGACGCGGACCTGGTAGCCGCGTTCCTTCAGTCGGCGAATGAGGTCCAGGCTCTTGTAGGCGGCAATGCCGCCGGAAATGATCAGAAGTACGCGCTTGCCTGCAAGGGTCATGAGATTATCCGGCTACTCGAAACGTCAGCGTCGGCGCGACATTATCGCAAACGTGCCGAACGGCAAACCGCCGCCGGCGCATGTTCACATGTGGGATGGCAAAAAGAGGACCAGGGCGGGAAAAAGGATGAGAAGGACGATGCGCACGAAGTCGATCGCAATGAAGGGTGTCAGTCCAGAAAAGATCGTTTTCAGTCGGACATCGCGCACCACCGAGCGCAGCACGAAGGCGTTCATGCCCACCGGCGGGGTGATGTAGCTGATCTCGGTGACGACGACGATGAAGACGCCGAACCAGATGAGGTCGAAACCGGCGCTTGCGACCACGGGGTAGAAGATCGGCACCGTCAGCGTGATCATCGACAGGCTTTCGAGGAAGCAGCCGAGCACGAGATAGAGGCCGAGAATGATCAGGATCAGCGTCACCGGGCCGGTGCCGAAGGTGGCCAGGAGCGTCTGCAGGTCCGACGTCATGCCCGAGAGATTGACGTAATTGGTGAAGGTGAGTGCGCCGAACAGGATGAAGAACATCATCGCCGTGTTCTTGGCCGTATCGAACAGGGTGATCAGCGCGTCGTCTAAGGTAAAGCGGCCGGAAAACAGTGCCAGCAGCATGGCGCCGGCGGCCCCCATGCCGGCCGATTCCGTCGGTGTGAAGACGCCGAAATAGATGCCGCCCATGACGAAGACGAAAAGCAGCAGGGCGCCGGCCGTCCCCTTCAGCGCCAGCACGCGGTCCTTCAGCGGAAGTTTCGCCTCCGTCGGCAGGTCGAGACCGCGCCAGCGCACGGAAATCACCACGGCGGCCGAATAGCCGATCACGCCGATGATGCCCGGAACGATGCCGGCGAGGAACAGCTTGCCGATGTCCTGCTGGGTCATGATGCCGTAGAAGACGAGAATGACGGAGGGCGGGATCAGGATGCCGAGCGTGCCGCCGGCGGCAATAGAGGCGGTCGACAGGCTGTCGGGGTAGCCGAAGCGCCGCATCGAGGGCAAGGCGATCTTCGCCATGGTGGCGGCGGTCGCCATGGACGAGCCGCAGACCGAGGAAAAGCCGCCGCAGGCCAGCACGGTCGCGATCGCAAGGCCACCCTTGCGGTGGCGAAGCCAGGCATGCGCGGACTTGTACAGGTCTTCGGCGATGCCGGACTGCACGACGAAATTGCCCATCATCAGGAACAGCGGCAGCACCGAGAGGGAATAGTCCCGGCTGTTGTCGAAGAAGGTCTGGCCGAGCAGCGAAAGGGCAGGGCTCATGCCGATGATCGAGATGGTGCCGACCGTGCCGACCAGCGCCATGGCAAACGAGATCGGCATGCCGGAAAGCATCAGCACCAGAAGCAGCAGGGTTCCAATCGGCCAGGTCATGTCAGAGGCTGCGTCATCGTGCCGGCGGTGCCGGGCGGGCAAAGATGGTTGCAAATGTCACGGCAGCAGCAATTGCGGTCATCGCCGCGCAGAACCAGGCGACAGGAGCGACCGGCAGGTGCAGGCTGACCGTCTGCTCGCCATAGCCGGCCATGGCCTGTCCCTGGACGAAGAGCCGCCAGGAAATCACCGCCAGCGCAGCCGCCGAGAGCAGCCGCACGAGCAGCAGGCGCGGACGCGCCAGCACCTCGGGCAGGCGATCGACCAGCAGATCGACGGTCACGTGTTCCTCGTCGAAGCAGACGGCCGGCAGTCCGACGAAGATCACCGCCGACAACAGCAGGCCGGTGAGTTCCGTGGCGCCGGGCAGCGGGCTGTTGAACAGGTAGCGCCCGACGACGTCGGCCACGGTGATCAGCATCATCGCGACCAGCAGCGCGGCGCAGAGCCAGGCAATGGCCCGCCGTCCCGGCGATGCGAGAAAGGCGGCACGCCGGTCATCGGCTTCGGCAGGCGCCAGGCTCATTCGCCCTTGGCCGCCTTTTCGACTTCCTCATGCATCGCTGCCCGGACCGCCTCGACGTCGATGCCGGCCTTGGCGGCTTCTGCCATCTGCGCATCGATCACCGGCTTGAGATCCGCCTTGATGCCTTCCATCTCCGTGTCCGATGCAGGCACGAGCTTGACCTTGCCCTCCATGGCGGCCTTGCCGGCAGCGTCAGCCGCATCCCACATCTTGCCGGCGCGGCGGGCGAGCGCCTCGCCCGAGACACCGTCGATCGCCTTCTTGTCCTCGTCGGAGAGCGCGTCCCACTTGGCCTTGTTCATCACCACGTAGAAGGAGGTGTTGAACAGGCCGCCCGGCACGACGAGCGCGCTGTCGACCATCGGGATCAGCTTGAACGAGGCGACGCTTTCGAAGGGGAAGGTGATGCCGTCGGCAACACCGCTCGAGAGCAGTTCATAGGTCTTCGACGACGGGCCCTCGACCGGCACGGCACCGAGGCCCTTGACCAGATCGCCGACAATGCCGCCGCCGACGCGGATCTTGGCGCCCTTCACGCCGTCGAGCGTGGACAGATCGCGACCCTTGGTGAAGATCTGGCCGGGGCCATGAGTAAAGACGGCCAGTACATGCACCTTGTCGTATTCGCCGGCCTTGCGCAGCGTCTTGTCGAACACCCGCCAGTAGCCGACCGAATTGGCCTCGGCGCTGTCGCCGAGGAACGGCAGTTCGGCAAAGGCGGTGGTCTTGAAGCGGCCGGGATTATAGCCCTGCACGCCGTAGGTGATGTCGGCGACGCCATTGACGGCGAAATCGAAATGCGCGGCCGGCGGCCCGAGCGGGGCCGGCAGCACGTTGACCGTGACGCGCCCGTCGGTCGCTTCCTTGATCGCCTCGGCATAGGGCACCATCACATCCTTCATCAGCGGATGGGCGGGTGGAAGCCAGTTTGCCATGTTGAGCGTGGTATCGGCCGAGGCACCGCCGACATTTGCAAGCAGGCTGCCAAGGGCGATTGCCATGGAGGCGATGAGCTTCGGAAACGGCATGACGATACTCCGGTCGGTCGATCGGGAAGGAAGGGTGGTCCAGCATTGAAGACCGGGGCTCGTTCGAATGCAAGAGGCGAGGCGGAAAGCGGCCTGCAAAAATAACGGCTTGGAGGGCGGAGATGCGGTACGCCGACTGTGGGCGATCAGGTCTCGTTGGCCTGCCCGTCTTCCAGCGAGATGATCAGCGGCACCTCGGCCACGGTGCCCTTGTCAACGTCGAGATAGCGGATGCCGCTGCCCAGGTTGGTGGCCATCGACTTGACGATGCGGCTGCCGAGTCCGGTGCCCGTAGGCGCCTGTCCCTGGGTGAAGCCGATGCCGTCGTCCTCGACGCGCAACAGCGCCTCGTTGTCGCTTGTCCGGTACAGCGAGACACGGATCTCGCCGCTATCCGTCGCCGGATAGGCATATTTGAAGGCATTGGTCACGAGTTCGGTCAGTACCATGCCGACGGACACCGCCCTGTCCGACGTCATGACAATCGGATCGGCCTTGAAGGTCACGGGGATACGGTTGTCTGTCCGCTGTACCGAGCTTGCGATCTGGTCCATCAGCGTGCCGAGATAGCGATCCATTTCGACCCGGCGCACATCGTCGGTCGTGTAGAGGCTGCGATGCATGCCGGCGATCGCGGCGATGCGCGCCTGCGTATGCGACAGCTCGATCTTGGCTTCCTCGCTCTTGGTATTGGCCATTTGCAGGCGCAGAAGGCTGCCGACCAGGGCGAGCGAATTGGCGACGCGGTGATTGACCTCGCCGAGCAAGGATTCGGCATGATCCTTGGCCTGACGAATTTCCTCGTCGGAACGCAGTTTTTCCATGCGCAGGCGGGCGTTCTCGACGGATTGTTCTATGGCGCCGGTCAGCAGCGGCAGGAAATCGTCGCTGACGGTCTTGATCACATAGTCGGCGGCGCCCGCCTTCAACGCGTCGATGGCGATCTTCGCCTCGTTGGAACCGGTGACATAGACGACCGGCAGAAAGATACCGCTATCGCGCAACCGCTGGAGCACCTCGTGCCCGGTCATGTCGCGCAGGTAATGATCGAGCACGATGGCGTCGAATTCCTGCTCGGACTGAAGGTGACCGAGTGCCACGTCAAGATCCTCCGCATGAAGGACCTGATGTCCGAGGCGCCCGAGCGACTTTTGTACCAACCGTACAAAAGCCGCATCATCGTCCAGATAAAGGATGCGAACGCTCATGCGCGTTTAATGACCTCAGGGAATCTGCATGACGGAGAAAAACAGGCCAAGCTGCCGGATCGCGTTTGCGAAATTGTCGTAGTCCACGGGTTTGGTGATGTAGACATTGGCCCCAAGATCGTAACAGCGCTGGATTTCGCGTTCGTCGTCCGTCGTGGTAAGGATGACGACCGGGAGACGACGCGTATGCGGATTGCTCTTGATCTTCTCGAGAATGTCGGTGCCCGACATGTCCGGCAGGTTCAGATCGAGAAGGATCAGCAGATAGCGGTCAGCCGAGACCTCACCGCTGCGGTCCTTGCCCAGAATGTGATCCAGAGCGTCGGTGCCATTGGTGAATGGCACGATTTCATTGCTGACACCAGCACGGCGGACGTTCTTCTCGATGAGACGAGCATGACCCTCGTCGTCTTCGACCATAACGATTGTGACTTCTTTACCCACGGCTTTCATTATCCACTCCGCACTACTCTGGTCAAATCCGGTGGCAAGCGCAGGACGAAGGTGGACCCTTCATTCAATTGGGACCTAACGGTGATGTCACCGCCAAGGTTCCGGGCAAGGGACTGCACATGCGCCAATCCGATCCCTTCGCCTGTCTGATCCTGCGTGCCGGATCGGCGGAAAAGTTCGAAAATGCGCTCGTGGTCCGCGTCTGCGATGCCACGGCCATTGTCTTCAACCTCGATGCGCATCATCCCCCTGCTGTCTGGCAGGGAGCGCACGGTCAGGTTCAGTGGCCGCTCAGGATGTTTGTACTTAACAGCATTATCGAAAAGGTTACCAAGTATCTGTTCGAGCGAAAAACGGTCGGTCACGATGGTCTTGACCTTGGCGTCTACGGAAATCTCGCCGCCGGCATCGGTAACCTGGTGGTACACCGACTCCGCCGTTCTCTCCATCAACTCTGTAAGCCCTATATGCTCAGGCTTCAACTGCCGCTTGCCGTCGCGTGAGATCTTCAGGATCGCGTTGATCAGCCCGTCCATCTTCTTGGTCGACGAACGGATGAAGGCGATGGCTTCCGGCAGGTCCTCGGACGCGGCGAGCCGGGCTTCCTTGATCTGCTCCACGCTCGGCTGGGTATCGTCGGCCAGCACATAGGCCTGCAGCGACTGCAGCGAGGTTTCAAGCTCTGCCGTGAAACCCATGACGTTGACCAGCGGCGCGCGCAGGTCATGGGTGACGATATAGGCGAAGCGCTGGATTTCCTGGTTGGCCTTGATCAGGTCTTCGGTGCGCTCGTTGACGCGTTCCTCAAGCCCCTCGTTCAAAGCCTCGACCTCGCGGCGGGCCTGGGAAAGGGCGCGCACATGCTGGGCGATGACGAAGATCGCGCCGCTCATGACGATGGCGATCGCCAGCGCGCTGCCAATGGTGATCCAACGCAGCAGGTCGTTGGACTCCCGTTGCTGCCGGACACCCAGAGAGGCATTGCCCTCGGCACGGTCCTTGAAGGAATCGAGGATCTCGCGGATCTGATCCATCAACTGCCGGCCATATTCTGTCTTGATCACAGCGACGGCTTCATCGTCCTGACCGGTCTTTGCCAGGTTGAGCGTCTTGACGAGTTCGTTCAGTTTCTTGTCGACGAGATCGTTGAGCCGGGACATGCGACCTGCCAAGGCCGGATGCCCGTCCACCGATTTCGCAAGCTCCTCGCGGCTGCGGGCGATTTCCGCCTGCGCGTCCTCGTAAGGGGCGAGGAAGGAATCGTCCCTGGCAATGATGTAGCCGCGCTGACCGGTTTCGGCGTCGGTGAGCGTCTGGAGGAGATCGGCTGCCGACCGGCCGATCAGCCGTTCCGCCTCGATCTGGTCGAAGGTCGCGCCGTTGCGGTCCACGAGGTAGAGCGAGGACACGACGATGGCGAGCAGAAGCGCCGTCGCCATGGCCAGCATCAACAGGGTGGAACGGACGAAGGTGGCGTTATTGGCTGACATGTCGTCTCTAGGAAGGCCGGTTGGGCGATGCGCCGGGGCATCGTCTGTCCGGCTCAAGTTTTGCTAAAGCAGGCGACTGGTTCAGTCGGAGCAGGTACGAAATTTCTCGTAGCCGGAAAATGGCCCTCAGATCAACCGATTTGCAGGGCGATGGCCACCAATGCAATGGCAATTACCCAAAGTGCCACACGACCCCATCGACCGTGACGGGCCTCTGCCTTGCCGATCGCCTCGGCCGTGGCGCCGTCGAAGCGCAGGCCGTGCTCGCTCATATGCATCAGTTCGGAATGAAATTTTTCCGTCTTTGCGGCGATCTCCGGGGCGGCTTCGGCCAATCGCAGCGCGGCCTTGAACCCGTCCCTCAGATCGACGGCGATACGCTTCGGGCCGAGATTGTCGCGGATCCAGCTGGAGACCACCGGCTCGGAAGCCTTCCACATGTTGAAGCGCGGATTGAGCATGCGCGCCACGCCCTCGACCACGACCATGGTCTTCTGCAGCATGACCAGCTCCGGCCGGGTCTCCATGTCGAACAGTTCGGTGACTTCGAACAGCAGCGTCAGCAGGCGCCCCATGGAGATCGTCTCGGCCGGCTGGCCGTGGATCGGCTCGCCGATGGCCCGGATCGCCTGGGCAAAGCTTGCGACATCGTGGTGCGAGGGCACATAGCCCGCCTCGAAATGCACCTCGGCGACGCGCATGTAATCGCGCGTGATGAAGCCGAACAGGATCTCGGCGAGGAAACGGCGCTCCTTCTTGCCCAGCCGTCCGGAGATCCCCATGTCGACCGCGACGATCATGCCGGCCGGATCGACGAAAAGATTGCCCGGATGCATGTCGGCATGGAAGAAGCCGTCGCGCAGCGTATGGCGCAGGAAGCTCTGGATCAGGATATCGGCCAGATGGTTGAGGTCGTGGCCTGCCGCCCGCAAGGCCTCCACATCCGACATCTTGATGCCGTCGATCCATTCCATGGTAACGACGTCGCGGCCGGTGCGCTCCCAATCGACTTTCGGCACACGAAAGCCGGGATCGTCCTTGGTGTTTTCGGCGATTTCGGAAAGGGCTGCCGCCTCCAGACGCAGATCCATCTCGATCTTGGTGGTTTGCTCCAGCGCGCGGGTGACCTCGACCGGACGCAGCCGGCGCATATGCGGCACGAAGCGCTCCTGCAGGCTGGACACCAGATACATGGCTTCGAGATCATCGGCGAAGCGGCGGCGCACTCCCGGCCGCACGACCTTGACCGCAACCTTGCGCGGGCCTTCGGCGACGGTCACTTCGGCCGGGTGGACCTGGGCGATGGAAGCCGCGGCGATCGGCTCGTCAAAGCGGGTGTAGAGATCGCCGACGGTCCGCCCGAGCGAGCCCTCGATCGCCGCACGGGCCGCCTTGGGCGGAAAGAAGTCCATGCGGTCCTGGAGCCCCGCGAGATCCTGCGCCAGATCGGCGCCGACCACATCGGGGCGGGTGGCGAGAAACTGTCCGACCTTGACATAGGACGGCCCAAGCCGCGCCACGGCCTTGGCCAGCCGGTCGGACCGGTCCTCATGGCGGGCATGCGGGCGGGCAAACAGCCCGGTCAAGGATTTCATCGCCGCCACGGCCGGCGGCAGGCCTTCCGACGGCAGGGAAGCGATCACGCCTTCGCGCACCAGGACCCAGCCGACCCGCGCCAGGCGGAAATATGCACCAAGCGTGCTCATCAGGTTCAGATTTTCCAGCCGGAATGCAGGGCAGCGATACCGCCGGAATAATTGGTGTAGGTGACGCGGGAGAAGCCCGCTTCGGTAATCATCGCGGCGAAATCGCGCTGGTTGGGGAATTTGCGGATCGACTCCACCAGATACTGGTAGGGTTCGGCGTCACCGGTGATCATCTTGCCGAAGCGCGGGATCGCGTTGAACGACCAGCTGTCATAGAAGCGGTCGAGCAGCGGCATCTCGACTTCGGAAAATTCCAGCACCAGCAGCCGTCCGCCGCGCTTCAGAACGCGGTAGGCTTCCTTCAGTGCCACGTCGATATGCGGCACATTGCGGATGCCGAAGGCGATCGTATAGGCGTCGAAGCTTTTATCCTCGAACGGCAGGTCTTCGGCATTGGCCTCGACAAAGGTGAGATTGTCGGAGAGCCCCTTCTTCTCGGCGCGTTCGGCGCCGACGGAAAGCATCGAGCCATTGATGTCGAGCACGGTGGCATGGGCGAGCCGCCGGGAGGCCTCGACGATGCGAAAGGCGATATCCCCGGTACCGCCGGCCACGTCGAGCACCTTGTAGGTCGGATCCTTGCGCGGGTGGAGGGCACCGATCATCGCGTCCTTCCAGACGCGGTGCAGGCCCGCCGACATCACGTCGTTCATGATGTCGTAGCGTTTGGCGACCTTGTGGAAGACCTCGTTGACCATTCCCTGCTTTTCGGTTTCAGAGACATTGCGGAAACCGTAGGACGTTTCCATTCCGCCCTTCGAGGAAATGCGGGCCTTGCTCATTCGCTTACTCCTTGCTCGATCCGGCGCATGTCCGGTAGCGAAAGCGTCAACTGCGAACTATCTGTTGCAGCCATGGGGTCGCCTGTGGCGGTCTATAGCTTACGGTTCGCCAAGATTAAACAGAAAGATGGGTGCTGATGCCCGAATTGCCAGAGGTGGAAACGGTCCGGCGCGGATTGGCGCCGGTGATGGAGGGCGCCATGCTCGAACGGCTGGAGCTTCGCCGGCCGGATCTGCGATTTCCGCTGCCGGAGCGGTTTTCCGAAAAGGTGGCCGGGCGCCGCATCGCCGGTCTCGGCCGGCGGGCGAAATACCTGCTGATCGATCTGGAAGGCGACCTGACGATCATCGCGCATCTCGGCATGTCGGGCTCGTTCCGCATCGAGATGGCGTCCGATCAGAGCATGCCCGGCGATTTTCACCTGCCACGCTCCAAGGACGGGAAGCACGACCACGTCGTCTTTCATCTGCGGTCCGACAAGGGCGAGGGGCGCGTCATCTATAACGACCCCCGCCGTTTCGGCTTCATGGACCTGATCGAGCGCAGCAGGCTCGACCTCTGGCCGGGGTTTGTCGGCCTCGGGCCGGAGCCGACCGGCAACAGTCTCGATACCGACTACCTGGCGAGGCGGTTTGCCGGCAAGGCGCAGCCGTTGAAATCGGCCCTGCTCGACCAGAGGGTGATTGCCGGTCTCGGCAATATCTATGTCTGCGAGGCGCTCTGGCGCAGCCACCTGTCGCCGGCGCGCGCTGCGGCGACCCTTGTAACCCCGACGGGCAAGCCGAAAAAGCAGCTGACGGCGCTGGTGGAAGCGATCCGCGCGGTGATCGCCGAGGCGATCGCCGCGGGTGGCTCCTCGCTGCGCGACCATATCCAGACCGACGGATCGCTCGGCTACTTCCAGCACAGTTTCCGGGTCTATGACCGGGAGGGCGAGCCTTGCCAGTCGCCGGGCTGCGGCGGTACCGTGCAGCGCATCGTCCAGTCGGGCCGCTCGACATTCTTTTGCGCCGATTGCCAGAAATAGAATGCAAAACACCCGGGAGAGAACCGCATGGCCGAAAGCTACGAAACCCTGCTGGTCGAGATCCGCGACGGCGTCGCCATCGTCACGCTCAACCGTCCAAAGGCACTCAACGCGCTGAACGCGACCGTGATGACCGAGCTGGTCGCGGCGCTGAAGGGCTTTCAGGCCGATGCGGCGATCGGTGCGGTACTGCTCACCGGGTCGGAGAAGGCCTTCGCCGCCGGTGCCGACATCAAGGAGATGCAGGGGCTCGATTTTGTCGATGCCTATCTCGGCGACTTCATTTCCGGCTGGGACGGCGTCGGTGCCTTCCGCAAGCCGCTGATCGCGGCCGTAGCCGGCTTCGCGCTCGGAGGCGGATGCGAGCTGGCAATGATGTGCGATTTCATCATTGCCGCCGACACGGCCAGGTTCGGCCAGCCGGAAATCACCCTCGGCATCATTCCCGGCATGGGCGGCACGCAGCGTCTGACCCGCGCGGTCGGCAAGGCCAAGGCGATGGATCTCTGCCTGACCGGGCGGATGATGGATGCGGCCGAGGCCGAGCGCTGTGGGCTCGTCGCGCGCGTTGTGCCCTATGAGAGGCTGCTCGACGAGGCCGTGGAGGCTGCGCACAAGATCGCCGGCTTCTCGCAGCCGGCCGTCGGCATGGCAAAGGAGGCCGTCGACAGGGCCTTCGAGCAGACGCTTTCGGAAGGCCTGCGCTTCGAGAGACGCCTGTTCCATTCGCTGTTTGCCACCGACGACCAGAAGGAGGGCATGGCGGCCTTCATCGAAAAGCGCAGGGCCGTCTTCAAGAACCGCTGACGGCTGCGGCGTGCCAGGTTGCATCAGGGCCCGAAAGAGTCGGGTTTGCGGCGATTTCGATGAATTTGCGCGTTGACGCCTCTCCGCTTTAGGGTTATATGCCCGCCACACAAAGCGCAGAGCCCTTTTGCTCTCGCAATGCTCCCCATGCTGGATCGGCTATACCGACAGCCCGACGCGGCGGTGGCGGAGTGGGTTTGAATTCGAAGAGAGGCAGTCATGGCCAATACAGTTTCGGCGAAGAAGGCGACCCGCAAGATCGCGCGCCGCACGGATATCAACAAGGCTCGCCGTTCGCGGGTTCGCTCGTTCCTCCGCAAGGTCGAGGAAGCGCTCGCAGCGGGTGATGCCGGCGTTGCCAAGCAGGCCCTGCAGGCAGCCCAGCCGGAGCTGCACCGCGCAGCCTCCAAGGGTGTCATGCATGCCAACACGGTCTCGCGCAAGATCTCGCGTCTGGCGAGCCGCGTTAAGGCACTCAGCGCCTAATTACGGCCGTCTTTTAGACACATTTACTTTAGCCCGGTCTCGCGACCGGGCTTTTTGTGATTCCGCCTTATGCGGCGTTTGAACAGTCCGTGCGATGCCGCAATGGTGTCAGTTCGGTGACAACATTTTCTCAAATAAAACAAATACTTGCCGAAGGTTCGCCACGCTTTAACCATCTGACTTAAGGGCAGGCTGGCCGGAATCTGAGTCAAGCGAATTTTTATTTTTTTTGATTCCGAGGGGCTTTTCTAACCGCCTTTTTTGAATCTCATTGATTCCACTGCGATTCTTTTTTGTACAGAATGTGGCAGTCAAAACCCGCCCTCAGAGTCAATGGCCGGCACTTAATTTTGGGTAAAATTCGCTGTTGATCTTGCCCCCTGATCCTGACTTAATAATTTCCACAGGCAGCGAGAAATGGACGGAAAATGAGGCGGGAGACCGCCGAACTTTCAAACCCATGGATGTCTGGGGACGAACCCTTAGGTTTCGTTTTTTCTAAAATTATTAAGGCTGAAACGGACGCTTGGGGAAGTGTCCGGGCAGAGGCTTATTGCGACAATCAGGACAGGCCTGCCAAAGGGGTTTGGTGCGGGCCACGGATAGGGAAAGGTCAATTTCTGCGGCCAGTCGTTTTCGAGGACGAAGGGCCGCGACGCGGGGACAGAGGTCGTATCGACAGCGCAGATCTGCGGACGATTTCTTGGCCGCCGGCACAAGCCGGCGACATTCGACATTTGGAAGGCGGCAATAACAATGCAACTGAATTCATCGACTGGCGGCGCACGGCCGAACGAGGACCGTATGCGCGAAGCAACCGCGGCCGTTCGACGCGAAGCGCCGGGGGAAACTCCGCAAATGACCCATGATGCTCTGTTTGAGCGCTTCAGCACCCGTCTGAAGGCCCAGGTTGGTCCTGACGTATTTGCATCGTGGTTTGGTCGACTGAAGCTGCACTCGGCGTCGAAGAGCGTTGTCCGCCTGAGTGTTCCGACGACATTCCTGAAATCGTGGATCAACAACCGTTATCTCGATCTCATCACCCAGTTGATCCAGGCCGAGGATGACAGCATCCTGAAGGTCGAGATCCTGGTGCGCAGCGCCAGCCGCAAGCCCCCGGTCGATGGCCAGGTTGCGGCCAGCGAGCAGCAGCCGGCCCTGGTCAGGAAGACCTCCGCCCAGCAACTCGGCCAGGCCGCCTCCTTGCCGCAGGCGCCGACCGCACGGGCACCGGCTGGAACCGGAGGTCCGCTTTTCGGATCGCCGCTCGACAGTCGCTTCACCTTCGACAGCTTCATCGAGGGCGCGCCTAACCGGGTGGCACTTGCTGCCGCCAAGACGATTGCCGAAGCCGGCGCCAGCGCCGTGCGCTTCAACCCGCTCTTCATTCATTCCTCGGTCGGGCTCGGCAAGACGCATCTCTTGCAGGCGATTGCCAATGCGGCGATCCAGGGCCCGCGGCCGACCCGCGTGGTCTATCTGACCGCCGAATACTTCATGTGGCGCTTCGCAACCGCGATCCGCGACAATGATGCGTTGACGCTGAAGGACAGCCTGCGCAATATCGATCTGCTGATCATCGACGACATGCAGTTCCTGCAGGGCAAAATGATCCAGAACGAGTTCTGCCATCTCCTGAACATGCTGCTCGACAGCGCCAAGCAGGTCGTGGTGGCCGGTGACCGGGCGCCCTGGGAGCTGGAATCGCTCGACGCCCGGGTCCGTTCGCGCCTGCAGGGCGGTGTCGCCATCGAAATGGAAGCGCCGGACTTCGACATGCGCCTGTCAATGCTGCACAACCGCCTGGAGGCGGCCCGCAAGGATGACCATTCGCTGGAGATCCCCGAGGAGCTGCTGGCCCATGTCGCCCGCAATGTGACGAGCAGTGGCCGCGACCTGGAAGGTGCCTTCAACCAGCTGGTCTTCCGCCGCTCCTTCGAGCCGAACCTGACGCTCGAACGCATCGACGAACTGCTGGTGCACCTTGTAGGCTCTGCCGAGCAGCGCCGCGTGCGCATCGAGGATATCCAGCGGGTGGTGTCGCGGCATTACAACGTGTCGCGCCAGGAACTGGTGTCGAACCGCCGAACCCGGGTGATCGTCAAGCCGCGGCAGATTGCCATGTATCTGGCCAAGACGCTGACGCCGCGCTCGTTCCCGGAGATCGGGCGCCGGTTCGGCGGCCGCGATCATACGACCGTGCTGCATGCCGTGCGCAAGATCGAGGAGCTGCTCGGCAACGATAACAAGCTCAGCCAGGAAGTCGAGCTTCTGAAGCGGCTGATCAACGAGAACAACGCCTGATCCGAGCGGCGGCCGAACATCGGCCGATCGGACAGCCAGGTCGACAAGCTTCCGCGGGACTGCCCGCGGAAGCTTTTTTGTGCAGGTTCACCGCATCGACACTGGGTGAAAATCCATGTGGCCCTTGCGGCGTTCCGGTGCTCGCTATTCGTCAATATTCGCAAAAGGGGAGGGGTTTCGCTTTTCCGGTTGAATGTCGTATAGTCTGCACGCTGCCATCTTTGATGGACCGTAAAGTGAGGTAGGGCCGAAAGTCCCGGAGGCGGATCCTTTGGAAATGGCAGGTTCAGCATAGGCAATGTGTCGGCCCGAAGCCCTTGTGGCGGCGGCCGATCCGACGTCCACAGGTCGCAGGCATGCTCTTGGGAGGGGGCTTTTCATGACGGCACTGACAATCATCATCGCGGATGATCATCCTCTGTTTCGCGGCGCGTTGCGCCAGGCGGTCGGTGATCTCGGAGACACCATAGAGATCGTCGAAGCGGGGGACTTCGAGGCCGCGCGCAACGTGGCCGGGCGCCATCTGGAAGCAGACGTCATGCTTCTCGATCTGGCGATGCCCGGAGTCTCGGGTTTTTCTGGCCTGATGACGCTGCGGGCCGAATTTGCAAATCTGCCGATCATCATTGTCTCGGCGACCGATGACCCGCAGACGATCCGACGGGCAATCGACCTCGGCGCCTCCGGCTTCATTTCGAAATCCTCCGGCATCGAAGAGATCCGCGAGGCGGTTCGCGACGTGCTGATGGGCGAGATTGCCGTGCCCCGGAGCTTTGCCGGCGGGCCGGAGCCGGATGCCGGCATTGCCGACCTGTTGACGCGGGTCCGCACCCTGACGCCGCAGCAGGGCCGCGTGCTCTCGATGCTGGGGGAAGGTCTGCTCAACAAGCAGATAGCCTACGAACTGGGCGTCTCCGAGGCCACGATCAAGGCGCATGTTTCGGCAATCCTGTTGAAGCTGAATGTCGACAGCCGCACCCAGGCGGTGATCCAGCTTTCCAGGCTGAACGTGCCGCTGGTGGCGTGAAGACAGGCGTAGGAGCAGAAAGAGGATTTTATTCCTCGCTCTCTTTACTTGGGCGCATGCTTTCGCTAAGGTCAGGTCCCGCGGACGATGCCTGTGGCCGTCCTGGCTCGTGGACCCGACTTTAATGTTTTCGCACGACACCGTATGGAGCGCTATCGACCGGCTTGCCGAAAGTTATCAGCTTTCGCCGTCGGGGCTTGCGCGCCGGGCGGGTCTTGATCCGACCTCGTTCAACAAGTCCAAGCGCATCGGTCCGGACGGGCGCATGCGCTGGCCGTCGACGGAATCGGTCGCCAAGGTGCTGGATGCGACGGGCGCCAGCATCGAGCAGTTCACCGCCCTCATCCGTGGCGACGCAGCCCCCTTGCCGGAAGGCGCCTTCGCCCCGCAAACCGGCTCCATTCCGCTGCTTGGCTTTGCCCAGGCGGGCGCCGGCGGTTTTTTCGACGATGGTGGTTTTCCGGCCGGTCAGGGCTGGGATCTGGTCGAATTTCCGGCATCTCCCGCCCGCAAGGCCGGCGTCTATGCGCTGGAAGTCCAGGGCGACAGCATGATGCCGCTCTACCGCGACGGCGATGTGCTGATCGTCGAGCCCGGCGCCCAGGTGCGTCGTTCGGACCGCGTCGTGGTCAAGACGTCGGAAGGGGAGGTCATGGCCAAGGTCCTGTCGCGCCAGACCGCCACGATGATCGAACTCGTCTCCCTCAACCCGGCCCATCCCAATCGACAGATCGAGACGAAGAATGTCGAATGGATCGCCAGGATCATCTGGGCCAGCCAATAGGAATTGGCGCCTAGGGCGCTTTGCCGGAAAGGTAAAGAGCCGCTTTTTCGGCCTTCGCTGAGCATGACCGCGGATGATTTCGCAGCCCGATGGATTTTGCACCCAAAGCCATGCCTTTCACCCGGCAAGGGGTGCGCTGATCTTGCGGCGGGCGGGTGAAGGCTTATGTTCGGGCGGGCGTTTTACGAACGGTCGCGCGCGCCGGATTGACGGTCCGGCCAAGGCCCGCAACAGAGTGCAAGAGGAAGACGACGATGAATGAACCTGTTTCCGCAGAGGACGCGCTGATCTTCGTGATGGTCATGGCCTCGGCTGTCGACAATGCGATGTCCGATCCGGAACTGCACCGTATCGGGCAGCTGATCGAAATCCTTCCGGTGTTCGACGCCTTCGACGAAGAGCGCCTGATCAAGGTTTCGCAGCGCTGTGCCGATGTGCTGGCAGGAGCGGAAGGCCTGGATATTGCGCTGGAGATCATTCGCGATGCCCTGCCGGAGCGGCTCTACGACACGGCCTATGCGCTGGCAGTCGAGGTGGCGGCCGTCGACATGCGGATCAACCCGGACGAGATCCGCCTGTTGCAGCTACTGCGAGACCGGCTGCGGCTCGACCGGCTGACCTGCGCCGCCCTCGAGCGGAGTGCCATTGCCCGGTGTCGCAAGATCTGACGGGTCGGTGGCGATGCCACCGCGCAAGGCGGCCTCTGCCGCCTTTGGAATCGTCCGGCCGTAGAGATCGTAGGGGAAATACCGATCATAGATGTCCTGCAGCTGCCCATTCCGCGAGACGGCGGCAAGGGCACTGTCCAGCGCCGGCGCCAGGTCGGCATTCCCCTTGCCCGTCATGATCGTCAACCCTTCCCCCAGGAAATGCTCTGAGAAATAGGGACCGCCGAACAGGCTGCAGCAAGTCTTGGCCGCCTCGCTATGAGTCCAGAACGACAATTGCAGTCCGTCGCCGAAGACTGCGTCTATGTCGCCCGATAGGAGCGCCGCGTCGCGCTTTTCGCGACTTTCGAACGGGACCGGTTTGACGTCGGGGAAAAAGGCCTTGAGCATGGCCTCGTGGCGCGTACCGGCGGTGACGCCGACACGCCGGCCGAAGAGATCGCTGATATCGGTGGCGACCGGCTTGGCTGCATCGCGCAAGGCGAAGCGGGCCGGCAACTGCATGAAGGGACGGCTGAAATCGAAGTCCTGCCGCAGGTCATCCGTCTGCGCGACGCCGGCGATCACCGCCTCTCCCTCGCCGGACTTCAATGCGGCCTCCAGGTCCGCATAGGGCAGGGCCTGGATCTGGCACTTTGCCGTCAGGTTCAACTCGGCGCAGAGCGCGCGCACGAGATCGACATGGAAGCCCGACAGGCGACCGGTCTGGTCGGTGAAATTGAACGGCGGAAAATCGGTCGAGGTGAGGAAACGCAGCCGCGGAAGGGTCGAGAGATCGGGCCGCGCAATGCGTTCACCCTTGTCGAACATCACCAGGAAATCGCGAGAGGTTTCCGCCGTATGACCAAGGTTCGGCACAGCCAGGACAGCGCATGCGACTATGGTTTGTAAAATCACCCCCCAGTAATCTGGGGATGTAACTTTTGCGCGTCTCATTATCATCCACCTCGGGGAAATGCAGGGGGCGGCCGGTTCGGTGACACTTAACAGACAAGTGTGGCCAGGGGAATATAATCACGGGACGGAACGACAGCCGGGACAGGCTGTCGAGCCGCTATGGTCGTTTGGCCTGGAGCAGCCGGACCGCTGCGAACCCGAGAACGCGTCCGAGCCGGACCTGGATCGCGTTTCGCCGGCCCTGCGCGACGAAGTGCAGCTTCTCAAACGTCTCGGTTTCTCCAAGCCGGCTCTTGCCCGATGCGTTCGCAGGGCCGTGCAGAACGCCAGCACCGTGGAAGAGGAATTGCTCGCCAATGAGGGCGTCGAGCCTGAGGCCTATTATGCGGCGCTGGCACGCACGGCGGGTTTGCCCTTTTTCTCCGATATCGACCCCGCGGCGATCATCGGGGTCTCCGGCGACGAGACGCAGCTTGCCGAACCGAAGGTCGTTCGCCTTGTCGCCCGCGACCGCCAGGCGGTGACCGCGCTGGTGCCGACGGCTGCCATGATGGCGCGGCTGTGTGAGCGGCTGACCGTTCTGCCGGCGCTCTCCCGGCAACTGGTCATCACCACGCCGGCGGCGATCCGCCAGGCCATGTGGCGGCGCGGCCGCCAAGAGCGGGTGCAGGCCGCGACCAACGCGCTGTTCGATGCCAGGCCGCGGCTTTCGGCGCGCATCGTCGTGTCGGGCTCGCAGGGCTTCGTCCTCGGTGCCGGCGTCATGGCGCTCGTCGCAGCCTTCCTGGTGTCGCCGCTCGACATGCTGCTGCTGGCCCATATTGCCGGGTCTCTGTTCTTTGCGGCAGCCTTGATGCTGCGGGCAGCGGCTCTTTTTCGCTTCAAGCGGCGACGGCAGCGGAAATATCTGACAAGGCTCAGGGTAACGGACGACTGCGCACCGCCGATCTATACCGTGATGATCGCGCTCTACCGCGAGCATGCGGTCGTTGCCCAGCTGCTGAAGGCGCTCGACGGCCTCGACTGGCCGAAATCGCGGCTGGACGTCAAACTGTTATGCGAGGAGGACGATAGCGAGACGATCGATGCGATCCGCCGGCTGAGGCCGCCCGGATATGTCGACGTCGTGGAAGTGCCCGCGGCCGGTCCACGCACCAAGCCCAAGGCGCTGAACTACGGGCTGACGGCGGCGCGCGGCACCTATCTTGTGATCTATGATGCGGAAGACAGGCCCGATCCCGGCCAGCTGCGCGAAGCCTGGGAGCGGTTCGAAAGCCGGGCCATGAACGTTGCCTGCCTGCAGGCGCCGCTGGTCATTTCCAATCCGCGAGGCTCCTGGATATCGGCGCTGTTCGCGCTCGAATATGCCGGCCTGTTCCGCTGTCTCCTGCCGATGCTCGCAGACCGCCGGCTGCCGCTGCCGCTTGGCGGAACTTCCAATCATTTTCGGATCGACGCGCTGCGGCAGGTCGGCGCCTGGGATCCGTTCAACGTGACGGAGGATGCGGATCTGGGGCTGCGCCTCTATCGCTCGGGCTTACGCGCCGAAGTGTTGACGACACCGACCTATGAAGAGGCGCCGCAGGCGGGCGGCATCTGGGTGAAACAGCGCACCCGCTGGTTCAAGGGATGGCTGCAGACCTGGCTGGTGACGTTGCGCAATGCGCCCGGCGCGATGGGCGAAATGGGGCCATGGCCATTTCTGGTCACCCAGTTGATGATCGGCGGCATGCTGGTTTCGGCGCTGTTGCATCCCGCGCTTCTGCTGTTCGTCGGCCTGACCGCCGTCAAGCTCCTTGCGCTGCCATCGGCATCGGTGGACTGGAGCCGGTTGGTGCTGTTCTGGATGGACCTCGTCAACATCTTCGGCGCCTATGCCTGTTTCCTGGCGATGGGCGGAAAGGCGATGGAGCGGATGGAGTGGGAGGCGGTGCGCCGCCGCGTGATAGCCATTCCTCTTTACTGGATGATGATGACGGTCGCTGCCTGGCGTGCGGTCTTCGACCTCAGTCGCCGGCCGCATTTCTGGGAAAAGACGCCGCATGCGCCGCTGGAGCCGGACATGCCTGTCGAGAGCGAAGCCGAGATCACCTTGCGCCACCTGCGTGCGCTCAGGCAGGCCATTCTGCGACGGTCGGTAGAGATCTGGAGCGGGTGAAGGGAATCGAACCCTCGTATTCAGCTTGGGAAGCTGCTGCTCTACCATTGAGCTACACCCGCATCGCCAAGACTTGGTAATCGCGTCGGGGAAAAAGCGCAAGGGGGAAGGCGGGTAGCGCCGGGACACCCTTGGGGATGGAGGTTTATGGCGCGCGAAAATGCTTCGACAGCTTCAGCCCCTGGGCCTGGTAATTGGAGCCGAGGCCGCTGCCGTAGAGGCCTTCGGGTGGCTCCTGCATGTGTTCATAGACCAGACGACCGATGATCTGGCCGTGTTCGAGGATGAACGGCACCTCGTGGCTGCGCACTTCCAGCACCGCGCGGCTGCCGGTGCCGCCGGCGCCGGCATGGCCGAAGCCCGGATCGAAGAAGCCGGCATAATGCACGCGGAATTCGCCGACCAGTGGGTCGAAGGGCGTCATTTCGGCCGCATAGAGCGGCGGTACATGGACCGCCTCGTTGGAAACCAGAATATAGAATTCGTCCGGATCGAGGATCAGTTCGCCCTGACCGCGGGCATAGAGCGGTTCCCAGAAATCGAGCACGTCATGGGCAGCCTTCTGGTCGACGTCGACGACGGCGGTGTGGTGCTTGCCGCGATAGCCGATCAGGCCGTCGGGACCGGATCCCTTGAGGTCGATCGACAGCGCGATGCCGCCGCCCGAGACATTGGGCGCATCGCTGGCGACCAGGGTGTCCGCCGTGTGCAGTGCCAGCAGTTCCGGCTCGCTCAGCACCGCCTGGCCTGCGCGGAAACGGATCTGCGACAGGCGTGATCCGCGCCGGACGATGACGGGGAAGGTGCGCGGGCTGATCTCGAGATAGAGCGGACCGGCATAGCCGGCCGGCACCTTGTCGAATTCCTGGGCATGATCGACCATCACCCGGGTGAAGATGTCGAGACGGCCGGTCGAGCTTTTTGGATTGGCTGACGCGGAAATGCCGGGCGCCAGATCCATGCTCTCCATCAGCGGCACGATGTAGACGCAGCCGGTTTCGAGCACCGCGCCGTTTTCCAGATCGATCTCATGCAGCGTCAGCCGGTCGAGCTTTTCGGCCACCGTGCAGGCGGGGCCGGGCATGAAGCTCGCCCGTACGCGCAGCGCCTTGGACCCAAGGCGCAGGTCGAGGCTCGCCGGCTGCACCTGGTCGGCGTCAAGGGCGGCTTCGCTTTTGAGCTGGCCTTCGGCAAACAGCGCCTTGATCGCGCGGTCGGCCAGAATACCCGATGTCCTCGTCATGTCGTCGTTCCTGTTTGGCGAGACAAAATCAAAACCGGAGAATTGACGCAAGTCCGCGATCGGCGTATTGGAGCCTTATCCCGTGGTGATTTGGCCGGTCGGCTTGCAGCCACGTTAAACAAGTGGCTAAAAAGACCGGGTACGAAACCGGTCCGCAATGACCGGTTTTTTTGTATTCGAAAGGCATGACGGCATGAGCAGCAACTGGCGTCCCGCAACCAAGCTCGTTCACGGTGGCACCCTCCGCTCGCAATATGGCGAGACGTCCGAGGCCATCTACCTCACCCAGGGTTTTGTCTATGACAGCGCGGAAGCGGCGGAAGCCCGCTTCAAGGGCGAGACCGACGGCTTCATCTATGCGCGTTACGGCAGCCCGACCAACGACATGTTCGAAAAGCGCATGTGCATGCTGGAAGGCGCGGAAGATGCGCGTGCCACCGCGTCCGGCATGGCTGCCGTCACTGCGGCGATCATGTGCCAGCTGAAAGCCGGCGATCATGTGATCGGTGCGCGGGCGCTGTTCGGCTCCTGTCGCTGGGTCATCGAGACGCTGGCGCCGCGCTACGGTATCGAATTCACGCTGGTGGACGGCCGCGACATGACCAACTGGGAACAGGCGATCCGGCCCAATACCAAGGTCATGTTCCTCGAAAGCCCGACCAATCCGACGCTCGAAGTGGTCGATATCGCAGGCGTTGCCAAGCTCTGCAACCAGATCGGCGCCAAGCTTGTCGTCGACAACGTCTTTGCCACCCCGCTTTTTCAGAAGCCGCTGGAACTCGGCGCGCATGTCGTCGTCTACTCGGCCACCAAGCATATCGACGGCCAGGGCCGCTGCCTTGGCGGTGTCGTGCTGTCGTCGAAGGAATGGATCGACGAGAACCTGCATGACTATTTCCGCCACAGCGGCCCGGCCATGTCGCCGTTCAACGCCTGGACCCTGTTGAAGGGCATCGAGACGCTGCCGTTGCGCGTTCGTCAGCAGACGGAGAATGCAGCCCGGGTCGCCGACTTTCTTGCGGAGCATCCGAAGATCGGCAAGGTGATTTATCCCGGTCGCGCCGACCATCCGCAGGCCGATCTGATCGCCCGGCAGATGACCGGTGGCTCCACCTTGGTCGCCTTCGAGATGAAGGGCGGCAAGGAAGCGGCCTTCGCCCTGCAGAACGCGCTGGAGATCGTCCGCATCTCCAACAATCTCGGCGATGCGAAGTCGCTGATCACCCATCCGGCGACCACCACGCACAAGAACCTTACCGACGAGGCACGGGCCGAACTGGGTATTTCCGTCGGCACGGTGCGTCTGTCCTGCGGCATCGAGGACGGCACCGACCTGATCGAGGATTTCGATCAGGCGCTGAAGCGCGCGGGCGTCTGAGCTTTCAGGCGACGGCGGAAATCGGCATTCGAGGCGCATCGGGGCACCGGTTTGCCTCGTTTCCTGTTGCTGGCGGTGTGTATAGACGCCGCCGTTCGCTTGATTTTAAGCAGTTACTGTACAAAATGCATATTCGCTATGCAGTCGAGGTGCCTGCCGCATGTATCGAGCCGTGACCCGGGATATCGAGGTTCGCGTTGAGCCGTTCTATCTGGAGGATCAGTCCGACCCGGAAGACGGCCGCTATGTCTGGGGCTACCGGATCGTCATTTCCAATCATTCCGACGAGACCGTCAAGCTGATGCAGCGCTATTGGCACATCACCGACGAAAACGGTCAGGTGGATGAGGTGAGGGGCCCGGGTGTCGTCGGCGAACAGCCGCGGCTCGGTCCCGGCGACACCTATGAATATTCCTCGGGCTGCCCGCTCGACACCCCCTCGGGCATGATGTTCGGCCATTATGAGATGGTGACCGATAGCGGCCGGCAGTTCGACGTCGCCATCCCGGCTTTCTCTCTCGACAGACCGGGACTGGCGCGCGTTCTCAACTGAAGCTGACAATCAGCTCTCGGCGACTTCCGCCACGTCGTAGACATAGGTCGTCGAGCAGAACTCGCAGGTGACCGAGATCTTGCCGTCATCGTCCTGGCTCGCCTCGATCTCCTCGGCGGAGAAACCGCCGAGCACGCCGCTGATCTTGTCCCGCGAACATTGGCAGCGATCATAGACGGTGTTCGGCTCGTAAACCCGCACGCCGCGCTCATGGAACAGGCGAAACAGCAGCCGTTCGGTTCCGACCAGCGGGTCGACCAGTTCGTCGGTGTCGATCGTCTCGACCAGCATGCGGGCCTCTTCCCAGCCATTGTCGACCACGAGATCCTGCGGCCGCTCATCGCCGTCGCCGCCGTGCAGATCGGGCTGGCGCATACGCTCTGGCGCCTCGGGCAGGAACTGCGCGATCAGGCCGCCGGCACGCCATGTATGGCGCGGATTGCCCTTTTCGTCGCGGTCGTAGAGCTCTGCGGCGCTGAGGCGAACCCGGGTCGGGATCTGCTCCGACTGGCGGAAATAGACGCCGGCGATTTCCTCGAGCGTCGAACCGTCGAGCGGCACGATTCCCTGATAGGGCTGGGTGTAGCCGCCCTGGTCGATGGTGAACGCGAGGATGCCGGTGCCGAGCAGCTGTTCCGGCGTCGCGGCATCCGCCGCCACGGCCTTGGCGAGCGCGTCCTCGTCGAAACGGGCATAGGCGCGCACGCCGTCCGGCGTGGTGAAATCGGCAACCAGCAGATCGACGGGACCGTCGCTCTTGGTCTGCACGGTGAACTTGCCCTCGAATTTCAACGAGGTGCCGATCAGCACCGTCAGCACGATGGCTTCGGCCAGCAGCCGGGCAACTGCCGGCGGATACTGGTGGCGATCGAGGATGTCGGTCACCAGGGGCCCCAGCTGGACCGCCCGGCCACGCACGTCGAGACCTTCCACCTGGAAGGGGACAACCCTGTCGTCGCCGGCGAAACCAAATTCGCCGAGTTCGCTATTCTTGTCTGCCATGATCTGAACTCCCGGCGCAGACGCGCCAAAAATGACGGGCCAGGCGCCCGTTGATGTCAGCCGCTCACATGGGGAATGTGGCCGGAAAGGTCAAGCATTCCGTAAATGGCGGATCTCTGGGAGAGGCCCGCCGATCAGGCCCGGCCTGGGGTGCCGCTTGCGCGTCAGAGCGCGCCGAGGCACCACGCCAGGATCGATTTCTGCGCATGCAGCCGGTTTTCGGCTTCGTCGAAGACGACGGACTGCGGCCCGTCGATCACCTCGTTGGTCACCTCTTCGCCGCGATGGGCCGGCAGGCAGTGGAGGAAGAGGGCATCGTCATGTGCCTTCTTCATCAACGCGCCGTTGACCTGGTAGGGCTGGAAGATGTTGTGACCGCGCGCCTTGTGCTCCTGGTTCATCGACACCCAGGTGTCGGTGATCACCGCATCGGCATCGGTGACGGCCCGGTCGGCATCGTGGCACAGCATGACATTGCCGCCATTGTCGCGCGCCCAGTTGAGGATCTTGTCGTCCGGTTCCGAACCCATCGGCACGGCCATGTTCATCCGGTAGCCGAAGCGGGCCGAGCCCTCGACCAGCGAATGCAGCACATTGTTGCCGTCGCCGGTCCAGGCCAGTGTCTTGCCGGCGATCGGGCCGCGGTGTTCCTCGAAGGTCATGATATCGGCCATGATCTGGCAGGGATGCGTCAGGTCCGTCAGGGCGTTGATCACTGGAACGGTTGCGTGCTCCGCCATTTCCAGCAGGCGCGAATGCTCGGTGGTGCGGATCATGATCGCATCGACATAGCGCGACAGCACCTTGGCGGTGTCGCCGATCGTCTCCGCGCGGCCGAGCTGCATCTCGGTGCCCGACAGGAACAGTGTTTCGCCGCCGAGCTGGCGCATGCCGACGTCGAAGGAGACGCGGGTGCGGGTCGACGGCTTTTCGAAGATCATCGCCAGCATCTTGCCGGCAAGCGGCTTTCCGGCGGTTCCGTCCTTGGTGGCCTTTTTCCGCGAGGCCGCGTCATTGAGGATCGTGCGAAGGTCGGTCGCCGACATGGCGGAGAGATCGAGAAAATGCTTGGCCATTCCGTGAGTACCCGTCAGCCGTGAAGGCTCTTCTTTTCGTCTTCAATCATCAGGCTTTCGGCGGCCTGTTCGATGCGGTGGAGGGCTTCGCGCGCCTCTTCTGCTGTGGTCGTCAGCGGCGGCAGCAGCCGGATCACGTTCTCGCCCGCGCCGACCGCCAGCATGTGCTGGTCACGCATGGCGCCGAGAAGGTCGGCAAAGGGCACCTTGGCCTTGATACCGAGCATCAGGCCCTGGCCGCGAATGTCCTCGATGATATCCGGAAAGCGGTCCTTCAGCGCTTCGAGACCCTGGCGCATGACCAGCGCCACGTCTTGAACATGCTGCAGAAAGCCGTCTTCGAGCACCACGTCGAGCACGGCATTGCCGACCGCCATGCCGAGCGGGTTGCCGCCATAGGTCGAGCCGTGCGTGCCCTTGACCATGCCGGAGGCCGCCTCGTCGGTGGCAAGGCAGGCACCCAACGGATAGCCGCCGCCGATGCCCTTGGCGATCGCCATGATATCGGGCGTGATGCCCGACCATTCATGGGCGAAGAACTTGCCGGTGCGGCCGACGCCCGACTGCACCTCGTCGAGGATCAGGAGCAGGCCGTTATCGTCGCAAAGCGTGCGCAGTTCGCGCATGATATCGGAGGGCACCAGGCGAATGCCGCCTTCACCCTGTACCGGTTCGATCAGGATGGCGGCCGTCGCATCGGTGATTGCGGCCTTCAGTGCGTCCATATCGCCGAGCGGGACCTGGTCGAAGCCGGGTGCCTTGGGGCCGAAGCCTTCGAGATATTTCTCCTGGCCGCCGGCGGCGATCGTCGCGATCGTGCGGCCGTGGAAGGCGCCCTCGAAGGTGATGATGTGGAATTTTTCCGGATGCCCCTTGGCAAACTGATAGCGACGCGCGGTCTTGATCGCGCATTCCAGTGCCTCGGCACCCGAGTTGGTGAAGAACACCTTGTCGGCGAAGGTCGCCGCGGTCAGCCGCGCGGCGAAGGTTTCCTGGCCGGGGATGTCATAGAGGTTCGACAGGTGCCAGAGCTTGTCGGCCTGGTCCTTCAATGCCGAGACCAGATGCGGGTGCGCGTGGCCGAGCGAGTTGACGGCGATGCCGGCTGCAAAGTCGAGATAGCGCTCGCCGCTTTCCGTGATCAGCCAGACCCCTTCACCTCGCTCGAAGCGCAGGGGAGCGCGAGCGTAAGTCTGATAGAGCGGCGATGCCTCGGCCATAGCGGTAAACTCCTTGCGGCAGGCTGATGAACTTCTGCAGGATCTGGATCGGCAGGCGGCTTGCGACGCCCTGGAAATCAAAAATGCCGCCTTGCGGCGGCGTTCGCACTATCATCGTTTCCCGCTAACCTGTCAATAAACCTCGGGGTTTCGCCGATTTTTTTGGTTTTGAGCTGTTTCGCTCTGCCGCCGGCCGGAGCTTTTGCGCTTGACCTGGCGCGCCAGCAAGTTGGGGAAAACTCGCAATTCGATTCGCGATGATTCCACCGACTCTTGTCACGGAGTCAGCCCGGCACTAGGTTAATAACAGATTGCTAGACTGCATGCGGCGGAACTAGTCACCGACAGTAACGAGGTAGTTTTTGCTTCGGAGTCTTCCGAGGCAACGGTGAGGGATTCTGCCATAAGAAGCCTGAAAGGCGGAGAATTGGCATGAATTGGACAGATGAGCGCGTCGAAAGACTTACGAAATTATGGGCCGAAGGCCTGAGCGCAAGTCAGATTGCCGCCCAGCTCGGCGGCGTTAGTCGAAATGCCGTGATCGGCAAGGTGCACCGGCTCAACCTGCCGGGACGCGTCAAGGCCGGCGGCAATGCGGCACCGGCGCGCACGCCCAAGCGCACCTCGACGGCACCGGCGCGTCCCGCCACCTTCGCGCCCCGCGCCCCGGCTCGCCCGGCGGCACGTCCGGTTGGCAGCGAGATGGTGAAGGAGAGCTCCGAAGTTCAGCCTTACGTCGAGCCGACCTACCGGCCCGGTCGTGACGTGGTCGTGCCGATCTCGCGCAAGCTTATCCTGACGGAACTGACCGAGCGCACCTGCAAGTGGCCGATCGGTGATCCGATCAAGGACGACTTCCATTTCTGCGGCTGCGAAGCCCAGGAAGCATCCCCCTATTGCTCCTATCATGCCAAGCTCGCCTATCAGCCGGTTTCCGATCGCCGCAAGACGGCACGCTGATCTGACGACACGCACAGGATGTATACGGGAACGGGCCGCAGGGCCCGTTTTTGCGTTTCTGGCGCAGCTCGCCGGAGGTTTTGAGGCGCGCTGCCGGACATCGACAAGCGGGCAAACGCAAAAGGAGCCGGCTGTGGGACAGGCCGGCTCTTGTTCGATCGTGGTGTGGCCGGTGTCAGGATTCCGCCGGTGTCAGGATTCCATCGAGTAGCCAGCACCGCGCACGGTGCGGATCACATCCTGCATGCTGGAAAAATTGAGCGCCTTCCTCAGGCGGCCGACATGCACGTCGACAGTGCGCTCGTCGACATAGATGTCGTGGCCCCAGACGCCATCGAGCAGCTGCGAGCGGGAAAACACCCGACCGGGCGACGCCATCAGGAATTCCAGCAACCGGAATTCGGTTGGCCCAAGACGCACTTCGCGGCTCTTGCGATGGACGCGATGGGTTTCCCGGTCGAGTTCGATGTCACCGCAGCGTAGCACCGAGGACAGCACCTCGGGACGTGCACGCCGCAGCATCGCCTTGACGCGTGCCATCAGTTCCGGCGTCGAGAACGGCTTGACGACATAGTCGTCGGCGCCGGTCGCAAGGCCGCGAACCCGCTCGCTTTCCTCGCCGCGGGCCGTCAGCATGATGATCGGCAACCGCTCGGTTTCCGAACGTGTCCGCAGCCGGCGGCACAGCTCGATGCCGGAGACGCCCGGCAGCATCCAGTCGAGGATCAGCAGATCGGGTACGCGTTCCTGCAAGCGAATTTCAGCCTCGTCGCCCCGCAGGATCGTCTCGACTTCGTAGCCTTCGGCTTCCAGGTTGTAACGAAGCAGGACGCTGAGGGCCTCTTCGTCTTCAACCACTGCAATTTTGGGATGCATCGAACTTAAAACCACTTGTGGACGAACGGGATGCTTACTCTTCGGCGCCGAAACTCGACGTCAGGTCTTCCTTCGGACGCTCGCCTTCGGGCGGTGCGCCGGTGGTCATGTAATAGATCGTCTCGGCGATATTGGTGGCGTGGTCACCGACGCGCTCGATGTTTTTCGCGCAGAACAGCAGATGCGTGCATGTCGTGATATTGCGCGGATCTTCCATCATGTAGGTCAGCAGTTCGCGGAACAGCGAGGTATACATTGCGTCGATTTCCTCGTCGCGATCGCGGATCGACTTGGCCTTCTCGGCCGAACGGGTCGAGTAGACGTCGAGCACTTCCTTCAGCTGCAGAAGCGCCAGTTCCGAGAGGTGTTCCAGGCCGCGGGCGAGCTTGCGCGGGACGCCGGTGCCCTGCACAGCCATGACCCGCTTGGCGTTGTTCTTGCCCATGTCGCCGACGCGCTCGAGGTCGCTTGCGATACGAAGGGCGCCGATGATCTCGCGAAGGTCGGCGGCAACCGGCTGGCGGCGGGCGATCACGATCACCGCCTTTTCACCGATGTCGAGTTCCGCGGCATCCATGACCACATCGTCGGAGATCACCTTTTGAGCGAGTGCCGCATCGGTATTGACCAGCGCCTTGACGCTGTCCGCCACCATCTGCTCGGCCATGCCGCCCATCTCCGAAATGCGCCGCATCAGATATTGCAGCTCTTCATCGAATGCGGACAGGAGATGGGTTGAAGCCATTGTCGTTCCTTCCAGATGTTTCTACCAGCCGGGTTGTCCGGCGTGCCAGGCCTCAAGCGATCATCAGCCGAAGCGGCCGGTCACATAGTCCTGGGTGCGCTTTTCCTTGGGCGAGGTGAAGATCTTGGCGGTCTCGTCGAATTCGACCAGTTCGCCCAGATACATGAAGGCAGTCTGGCGCGATACGCGGGCAGCCTGCTGCATGTTGTGCGTGACGATCACGATGGTGTAGTCGGCACGAAGCTCGTCGATCAGTTCCTCGATCTTGGCCGTCGACAGCGGGTCGAGCGCCGAGGCCGGCTCGTCGAGCAGGATGATCTCCGGCTTGACTGCCACGGTGCGGGCGATGCACAGGCGCTGCTGCTGGCCGCCGGACAGGCTGAGGCCGCTGGCATGCAGCTTGTCCTTGACCTCGCCCCAGAGCGCCGCACGGGTGAGCGCGGCTTCCACGCGGCCGTCCATCTCGCTCTTGCTGAGTTTTTCATAGAGACGGACCCCGAAGGCGATGTTTTCATAGATCGACATCGGGAACGGTGTCGGCTTCTGGAACACCATGCCGACCTTGGTGCGCAGCAGATTGAGGTCCTGCGAACGGTCGAGAATGTTCTGGCCGTCGACCAGCACTTCGCCCTCGGCGCGCTGCTTGGGGTACAGTTCGTAGATGCGGTTCAGCACGCGCAGCAGGGTCGACTTGCCGCAGCCCGAGGGACCGATAAAGGCCGTGACGCTGCGCTCCGGCAGTTGAAGGCTGATGTCCTTCAGGGCCCGGGCGCCGCCATAGTAGAAGTTGAGATTCTTGATCTCGATCTTGGCTTTGTCCGCTGTCTTCTGCGGGGCGATTTTGTCAAGCGATACCATTTGGGTCATCGATCCTCTCTACGCCCGGTCAGGCTACGGGAAACAACGCTGAGTGCCAGGACCGTGAACGTGATGATAAGGGCGCCGGTCCAGGCGAGCTGCTGCCATTCTTTGTATGGGCTCAAGGCAAACTGGAAGATGGTGACCGGAAGGCTCGCCATCGGTGCATTGAGATTGGAGCTCCAGAACTGGTTGCTGAGCGCAGTGAAAAGCAGGGGTGCCGTCTCGCCCGAGATGCGGGCGACGGCAAGCAGGACGCCGGTGACGATACCGGAGAGCGCTGCGCGATAGGCGACCGAGCGGATCACGATCCAGCGCGGCGCGCCGATGGCGGTACCGGCTTCGCGCAGGCTGTTCGGTACCAGCATCAGCATGTCCTCCGTCGTGCGGACCACGACCGGGATCACCAGCACGGCAAGGGCGAAGGCACCGGCGATCGCCGAGAAATGGCCCATCGGCCGCACCACCAGTTCGTAGATGAACAGGCCGATGATGATCGACGGCGCCGACAGCAGGATGTCGTTGATGAAGCGCACGACCATGGTCAGCTTGGAGAAGCGGCCATATTCGGCCATGTAAGTGCCGGCCAGAATGCCGATCGGCGTGCCGACGATGACGGCGATGACGGTCATCACCAGACTGCCGACGATCGCGTTCAGCAGGCCGCCTTCGGCGCCCGGCGGCGGTGTCATCTCGGTGAAGACCGCAATCGAGAGCCCGGCGATACCCTTGTAGACCAGGGCGCCGAGGATCAGGGCCAGCCAGGCGAGGCCGATGGCAGCCGCGATGACGCAGAGCGTCATCATCGTCGCATTCTTGCGCTTGCGGCGGGAATGGATAGCGCTCATCGCTCTTAGGCTCCCGATTTCTTTTCGATGCGCATCAGCAGGAAGCGCGCAACCGCAAGGATGATGAAGGTGATGAAGAACAGGATCAGGCCGAGCGAAATCAGCGAGGACGTGTAGAGCTCGCCGTCCGCCTCGGTGAATTCATTGGCGATCGTCGCCGAAATGGTCGTGCCGGGGGCAAAGATCGAGGCACTGATGCGGTGCGCATTGCCGATCACGAAGGTGACCGCCATGGTCTCGCCGAGCGCACGGCCAAGGGCCAGCATCACGCCGCCCATGATCCCGATGCGGGTATAGGGAATGACGACGCGGCGCATGACCTCCCAGGTGGTGCAGCCGATGCCGTAGGCCGATTCCTTCAGAACCGAAGGCACCGTGTCGAACACGTCCTTGGTGATCGAGGTGATGAACGGCAGAATCATGATCGCCAGGATCATCGAGGAGGTCAGAAGGCCGATGCCGTAGGGCGGTCCGGCAAATACGCTGGAGAGCACCGGCACGTCGGCAAACAGGTTGATGAAAAAGGGCTGGACCGTCGTCTGGATGAACGGGGCGAAGACGAACAGGCCCCAGATGCCATAGATGATCGAGGGGATGCCGGCCAGCAACTCGATGGCGATGCCGATCGGGCGGCGCAGCATGCGCGGGCAAAGCTCGGTCAGGAACACGGCGATACCGATGCCGATCGGAACGGCGATCAGGATGGCGATGGCCGAGGTGACGACGGTGCCGTAGATCGGGGCCAGTGCGCCGAAGCGGTCCTTGGCCGGGTTCCAGGATTCGGTCGTCAGGAAGGAGAAGCCGAATGTCGACAGCGCCGACCAGGAGCCGACGATCAGCGACAGCGCGACACCACCCAGAAGCAGAAGGACGATGATGGCGGCGGCGCGCGACAGGTTGAAGAAGATTGCATCGGTGATGGCGAACTGCCGAACCACTTTTTCGCGGCGGTTATCGACCGGCCGTTCTGCACTTGCCAAGGCCATGGGCATGTCTTCCCCGGATGAACTGAACTGAAGAAAATGATGAAAGAGGGGCCGCGAACACGCAGCCCCTCTTTCAGAGCTTGATTACATGGCCGGGAAGAGCGGCTTGCCGTCTTCGCCAACGATGTCCTTGGCCCACATTTCCTCGACGCTCTTGACGACGCTTTCCGGCATCGCAACGTAGTCGAGTTCGTCGGCCATCTTGCCGCCGTTCTTGTAGGACCAGTCGAAGAACTTCAGGGCTTCGGTGGTTGCTGCTGCATCCTCGGGCTTTTCGTAAACCAGGATCCAGGTGGCAGCCGTCATCGGCCAGGATTCAGCGCCCGGCTGGTTGGCGAGGATGACGCCGTAGCCCGGCTGCGAGTTCCAGTCGGCGCTGGCAGCAGCGGCCGCGAAGGCTTCTGCGGTCGGAGCAACCTTCTTGCCGTCCTTGTTGAGCATGTCGGCATAGGTCATGTTGTTCTGCTTGGCATAGGCGTATTCGACGTAGCCGATGGAGCCAGCCGTCTGGGCGACGTTGTTGGCAACGCCTTCATTGCCCTTGGCGCCGATGCCGACCGGCCATTCGACAGCCTTGTCTACACCGATCTTTTCCTTCCAGTCGGCGGAGATGTCGCCGAGATAGTAGGTGAAGTTGTAGGTGGTGCCCGAGCCGTCCGAACGGTGAACGACAGCGATGGCCTGCGACGGCAGCTTGGCATCCGGGTTCAGCTTCTTGATGGCTTCATCATCCCAGGAGGTGATTTCGCCCATGAAGATCTTGGCGAGCGTTTCGCCGTCGAGAACCAGTTCGCCGGACTTCAGGCCTTCCACGTTGACGACCGGGACGATGCCGCCCATGACCATCGGGAACTGGGCGAGACCGGCTTCCTTGAGTTCGTCGCCGGACAGCGGAGCGTCGGATGCGCCGAAGGTCACGGTCTTGGCCTTGATCTGCTTGATGCCGCCGCCGGAGCCGATCGACTGGTAGTTCAGGCCGTTGCCGGTCTCGGTCTTGTAGGCGTCGGCCCACTTTGCGTAGATCGGGTAGGGGAAGGTGGCGCCGGCGCCGGAGATGTCGGCAGCCTGAGCGAAGGTCGACAGGAAGCTGGCGGAAGCCAGGACTGCGGCGTAGGCAATCGGGCGAATGATGTGTTTCATTGAGGTGCTCCTCTTGGGAATATCAAAACCGGCTTCAACGCCGGTTAGCGGTGCCGTCACAGGCCGGAACCATGTGCGACGAATAGGCGGTCTGTTCGAGCCGACTGCAGGACTTCGTCTTGGCTGTCATGCAGGCCTCCCCACTTGCTTTCGTCGTACATCCGGCGCCCGGCAAGACCTTCTTAGTCCCTGTTCCACCGCCGTTTTATGTCACTTCAATGAAACATTTATGACAGATCATGTCATTGAATTATATGATGAAAATTACGGAGTGCAAAATTGCACGATCGTTTTGTGTCAAAAACGCACCGTGAACTCGGTTTTCGCCCCGGGTTCCGACTTGATGATCAGCCGCGCGCGGTGGCGGGTGAGGATGTGCTTGACGATCGCAAGGCCCAATCCGGTTCCTTTTTTCGATCGGCTGTCAGCCAGGCTGACGCGGTAGAAGCGCTCGGTGAGCCGCGGCACGTGTTCCGGCGGGATGCCCGGACCGTAGTCCACGACGCTGACCTCGACGGCCTTGCCGGATATCGCTTTCACCCCGACATCGACGCGTTTGCCGTCCTGGCCGTATTTGCAGGCATTCTCGATCAGGTTTTCAAACACCTGGACGAGCTCGTCGCGGTCTCCCAGGACAAGGGCCGGGCCGTCCGGCAGGTCGAGACTGAGTTCCACGTCCATTTCTTCCGCCAGCGGCTGCAAGCTGTCGCGCACATGGCCGAGAAGCGAAACAAGGTCGACCTTGTCCTCGGGGGCCAGATGCGCCTTCATTTCCAGCCGCGAAAGAGACAGCAGGTCATCGACCAGCCGGCTCATGCGATTGGCCTGATCGAGCATGATGACGATGAAGCGTTCCTGCGCCTTGGGATCGTTTTTGGCCGGACCCTGCAGGGTTTCGAGAAAACCGCGCAGCGAGGCGAGCGGTGTGCGCAATTCATGGCTGGCATTGGCCACGAAGTCGCTGCGCATGCGGTCGAGCCGGCGCAGTTCGGAGATATCCTTGAAGGAAAGAAGGTAGAGTGGCTCGTCGGCAACTGCGCCCTGCGGCATGACGACGGGCGCGATCCGGGTGATGTAGACCCGCTCCGACGGCAGGCGCTCGGAATGCTCCACCTGGTTGGGCAGGCCGGTGGCGACGGTGTCGCGGATCATGTCGAGAATGCTGGGAGACCGCCAGCGCGCCGAGACATGCATGCCGTCGCTGAGGTGTCCGAACGACCGGTCGGCCGCCTCGTTCTGCTGCAGGATCATGCCGTCGGCCCGCAGGATCACGGCGGGCATGTCGAGCGCATCGGTCACCGCCTGCAGAACCGTGGAGAGGGTATGGCGCGCAGCTTCCGGCGCTATGTTGGCCCTTTCGCGAATGGTCTCTGGGCGCTGGACGACGAGACGGGCCAGAAGTCCGACCAGGGCCAGCGACCAAAGGGCAAGTGCCAGGCCAAGGTGTAGGCGCGTTGCAAGGGCGGCTCCGATCATCAGCGCGATGATGACCAGTACCGACGCCCGGCTGACTGCGATCTTGGCGACGTGGTGCGCTGCAGGCGTGGTCTCGTTCAATGCGTCGTCCATCCTTCGAATGCCATGTTCATCAGAAGCTTTGTCCGGCAAGCGCTCCATCCTTGATAGGCGCAATTCATGACAGATGTTTTCGCCCCCTGCCATCCATCTTGCGGGGAGATCCCCGATGGATTGCGCGAATGCCGTTGCCGGGGCAGATTGGAGCGGAACTCGCTGCGGCGAAAGCCCGTTGACGTTCGAAATCCAAACGAAAGCAAGGCCAGGCGACATGGGAAACACGACCACGGATAGATCGATAGAGTTGGAAATCGGCTCCGAGCGGCACCGCTTTGACATCGATGATCCGGATTTACCGAAATGGATCGAGCATCACGCTTTGTCGTCCGATGACTATCCCTATGACAAGAAACTCGATCGTGATGACTATGAAAAGCAGCTGGAAAAGCTGCAGATCGAATTGGTCAAGGTGCAGTTCTGGCTGCAGAAAACGGGCCGCCGGGTGATGGCGCTTTTCGAAGGCCGCGACGCCGCCGGCAAGGGCGGCACGATCCATGCCGTGCGGTCCTACATGAACCCGCGCTATGCCCGCATCGTCGCCCTGACAAAGCCGACGGAGACAGAGGCCGGCCAGTGGTATTTCCAGCGCTATGTGCCGCATTTCCCGAGTGCGGGCGAATTCGTGATGTTCGATCGCTCCTGGTATAATCGTGCCGGGGTCGAGCCGGTCATGGGCTTCTGCACGCCTGAGCAATACGAACATTTCCTGCTGCAGGTGCCGAATTTCGAGCGACTTATCGTCGAGGACGGGGTGATCTTCTTCAAGTTCTGGCTCAATCTCGGCCAGGAAATGCAGCTGAAGCGCTTCCACGACCGCCGTCACGATCCGCTGAAAGTGTGGAAGCTTTCGCCGATGGATATTGCCGCCCTGTCCAAATGGGACGATTACACCGTCAAGCGGGATCGCATGCTGAACCAGACCCATACCGGCTCGGCACCCTGGACGGTGGTGAAATCCAACGACAAGCGCCGCGCGCGCGTCAATGTGATCCGACATATCCTGCAGTCGATCGACTACGACGAGAAGGACGACAAGGCGATCGGCAAGATCGACGAACGGATTCTCGGTCACGGCTCGGGCTTCGTCGCCTGACGCACCTGCGATCAATCGCAAACTCTCGTTTTGATGCGACCTTAGAACCCGATGTGGTTTGGAGGCATGGCGTGCGGCTTTCGCGCTGCAGCCAAGGTGAAATCAAGAAGTCAGTCGTCTGCCGGGATCAGTTCCCCGGCAGCACCCGGATGCCGAAGATATCGACGCCGCCGCCCTTGCCGGTGAGATCTGGATTGAGGAGCAGGAGCCCCGGCGTCGATGGTGCCGAGGCGGCGTCGAAGGACACCCGGAAGAGAATGTCCAGCCGTTCGGAATTGATCGTGAATCGATGTCGGGGGCATTCGCCCATCGGACCGAAATCGCAGGAAATAGCGATGCGGGTCGGATCGTCGGACGAGGACTTCATCGTCACCGCGATGGTCGAGGTCTTGCCGGCCATCTGGGCGAGGACATCGACCGGCACGGTGATCGCAACGCGTCCATCGTCATCGCCGCTGTTTGCCAGCAGCCGTGCTGCCTGGTTTTCGCCCTTGCCGACGATATCGACGGTGGCATTGGCGCGCGGCTTCAGCGCGGCGATGCGCTCGGGCGTGAAGACGGTCAGCCAGTCGCCGTTGAAGGTCTTGTGCTCCTCGAACGGGTTCGCGCCGTTGGCGGGCGCCGGATTGTAATCCTCGGCGGAAGCGGTCGGCTGCGGCGCCGGCAGGCTCGTGTCGCGCGACGAGGGCGGCAGAAGCACGCCGGAGCTGTAGACCCACCAGGCGCCCATGCCGACGGCTGCCAGCAGGATCGCGAGGATGAACAGGCGCGAGAACAGCCCGGAGCCTCGCTTGCGCGTCCGGGAAACGGCTTCCGCGCCGAAATCAAGGCCTTCCGGAACGCCGGCGGCGGGAGCAGCGGTCGGGGCGCCGGCGTCGGCGCGCATCGCATGCACGCCATCCAGGCTGCCGCTCTCCGGCCGCCTATGGGTGTCGTGGAGCGCGTCGCTTTCTGGGGACAGTGCTTCCGGACGGCCTGACGTCATCGACGGTTCGGCACCGCCATCAATCGCTGGAGCTGCGGCGGACAGGCGCTGGCGCTCCTCGAGTTCTATCTTGTGGATGATTTCTTCCAGCTGGCGCCGCTGGCCCTCGATCACCGTCCGGTCGGCGATCTGCTTCTTGTGCAGCCCCGCCTCCAGCGCCTGGCGCGCCGACTGGTAGATGCGCGCCCGCTGCTCGGCATTTTCACGATCGGAGCGCTCGAGTGCGCTCCGGATGGCCGTTTCCAATCCGCTCAAAGGCATACTGCTCCTCAGCGCGGGTCGATGGCAAAATGAGGCCCGCTTGACTTGTCTTGGGTAGACGGTGACGTGCGGCGGCGCAAGGGTGCAGGACCTTTGCTCACCTTAGGATCAAGCGCTTTTCCAGCGTTTTGCGGTTGAAATATGGCATGCGGGCGAGCCGGACGCAGCAGCAGGAGGGCGAAAGTCATGCGTCTTTTCAACCGTCCGGCACTCTGCTAACAATTGACGTGTTCGTAAACGTAAGAATTTCCCGGGAGGAAAACATGGCTCTGCCACCGGTGCTGAAGAACAATCTGCGACTGCCAGTGGTCGCCTCGCCACTGTTCATCATCTCGCATCCGGAGCTGACGCTTGCGCAGTGCAAGGCCGGTATCGTTGGCTCGTTTCCGGCCCTCAATGCCCGTCCCGAAAGCCAGCTCGACGAGTGGCTGGCGATGATCACCGAGGACCTCGCGGCGCATAATGCCGCCAACCCCGCGCGGCCGGCGGCGCCCTTTGCGGTCAACCAGATCGTCCACACCTCCAACAAGCGCCTCGAGCACGACCTGATGCTCTGCGTCAAATACAAGGTGCCACTGGTCATCTCGTCGCTCGGCGCCGTGCCGGAGGTGAATGCTGCCATCCATTCCTATGGCGGCACGGTGCTGCATGATGTGATCAACAACCGCCACGCCAATTCGGCGATCCGCAAGGGTGCCGACGGCCTGATCGCCGTTGCAGCTGGCGCTGGCGGCCATGCAGGACCGCTTTCCCCTTTCGCGCTGGTGCAGGAAATCCGCAGCTGGTTCGACGGGCCGCTGCTTCTGGCTGGCGCGATCGCCACCGGCGGCGGGGTTCTGGCCGCACAGGCAATGGGCGCCGATCTCGCCTATGTCGGCACGCCGTTCATCGCCACCAAAGAGGCGCGCGCCAGCGAGGCCTACAAGCAGGCACTGGTCGAGGCCGGTGCCGCAGATATCGTCTATTCCAACTATTTCACCGGTATTCACGGCAATTACCTGAAGTCCTCGATCGTGGCGGCCGGCATGGATCCGGACAACCTTCCCGTGGCCGATCCGTCAAAGATGGATTTCGACAAGGCGGTCACCGGCGCCAAGGCCTGGAAGGACATCTGGGGTGCCGGGCAGGGGGTCGGCTCGATCCAGGCCGTCGAGCCGGTGTCTGCACTGGTCGATCGGCTCGAAGGCGAATACCAAGCAGCCCGCGCCCGCATTCTGAGTGAATAGGCGGCCCGCATTCGAGGCGCGACTGGCGGAACATGCGGCGCGGTTGAAAAAGCCGGAGCCGGGGCATTTCCCGGCTTGAAATTGAAAGCCGATCCATGTATCAGCCCCTTCAAGTCGAAGGGCACTCCCGTGTGCCCCGCGCGACGCCGCTTTAGCTCAGGTGGTAGAGCACATCATTCGTAATGATGGGGTCGCAGGTTCGAGTCCTGCAAGCGGCACCATTCCCTGCCTGAAATTTTCCTGTCGTCGTGCCCCTGCATTCGGGCGAGGTTGCGTTCCGTCGCGACGCTGGTCACGCCGGCCTTGACGAGTGTCGATTAATCTCTCAGGTTGAGCTCCTATTCATTGTTCCAGTGTCCGGCTCGCTGCCGGCGCAGACCAGTTTTCCGGGACCCGGTGCATCCTGCCGGACAAATGCCGTTTTCGATTGTCGATTTTACCCTGATTGCGGGCCGCTGTGCCCGCAAGGTTCGCAAGAGGCAGGGCAATCATGTGTTTCAGCGTGTATTTTCCGCGGACGATGTCCGCTGCCGTTTTCGTCTTCTCCACGCTTTTCTTGCCGGGCCCGGTCTTTGCGGCCCCGGCAGTCTTCTGGGCCAGTGATCCCGTTCGGCCGGGACAGGCAGTGCAGCTCGCCGGAGCGGATCTGGCGGATGTGACGGATGTCGAGGTTACGCGGCTGGCCGATCAAGCGGACGGGACAGAAAGCGACCAGGCAGCGGCGGTCAAGGCAGGCATCCTTGAGGCGTCGGCCACAGGGCTGACATTCGTTTTGCCGGCCGATCTGCAACCGGGCGTCTTTTCGGTCAGGCTGCAGAGCGCTTCGGGCTCTTCAGTTATGCAACTGAACGCCCCGGATATATACTGGACCCAGGGCGATCAGGGAGAGGCCGGCACGCCGGGCGGCTGGCTACGGGTGTCCGGGCGCAACATTGCCTTGGGCGGTGACGCGATCCTGCGGCTGACGTCGCCGAGCGGCCAGGCGCTCGATCTCAGGCCCGACAGCCCTGATCCGTGGTCGGCGCAATTTGCGGTGCCCGCCACCATGCCTCGCGGGCGATACGCGGCGAGCCTCTGGAATGGGAACGGAGACCGCACAGCCTGGAGGCGAGCCGGCACGGTTACGATTGCGCCGCCGGCCGCGCGGCAGCAGCCGGTCCTGACCTTGCGCCCCATTAGGCCTGCCCGGGGGCGGGATGATGCCCGGCGGATCAATGCGGCTCTTCTCGGCCTTGCCAATCGCGGCGGCGGCACGGTTCTGCTGGAGCCCGGGACCTACTGGCTGGAAGCCGCGCTCCGCATGCCGAAGGGTGTCGGGTTGAAAGGCACATCCCGCTCAGGGGTTACCCTGTTCTGGCGCGACAGCCAAATGCCACCCGAAGCGATGATTGCAGGCACCGGCGACTTTTCCGTCGAGACGCTGACGATCAGTGCGGGGCGGCATTACGATATCGTCAGGGGCGGGCTGGACGATGGTCTGCAACCCCTGCCGGATGTGCGCAATATCGTCCTTCGCGATGTGACCATCCGTGCCTCGGCCTATCTCGGCCACCTGACGCCGCAGGAGCGCGAGCGGCGGCTGAGCGACATGCAGCGGCATGTCAAGGATGGTGCCGCGGCCCTGCGCCTTGCCGGTGCCGATCTTGTCGTGGACGGCTGCGACATTGCCTCCTCGATGCGGTCCGTCGTACTTGTGAGGCCGCGCGCCGCACGGCTTTCAGGCAATGTGTTTCGAAACGGTGCCCGCGGCTGGTATGGCATATCCGGCGCCGATGGCGTGCTGGTCGAGCATAATCGGTTCATCGGGGCCGATCTGCAGGCGAGCGGCGGCGGCGTCAACACGCTCGACGGCTCGAATTCCATCCGCAACCTGCTCTTTCGCGGCAACCGCTTCGAAGCGATCTATGGGCTGGATCGCGAGGCGCTGACCTCCGATGGTCCGGGTGGCTTTTTCCGGGGAACGGTTGCCGTTGAAAGCGCGGGAGACATTACGCTGGACAAGGGCAGCTTCGGCAATCTGGCCCAAAGGCCCTGGGCCGGTTCCGGACTTTTCGTCCTTGCCGGCAAGGCGGCCGGCGCTGTCTTCCACGTCAGGCGCAAGGATGGCAACCGGGTCGAACTCGATGGCAGGGCGAAGGCCACGATCGGTGATGGCGACACGGTGACGGTCGTGCCGATGCAGGAGAATTTTCTGGTTATCGGCAATAGCTTCGAGGACACGGGCGCAGCGCAGATCTACGGCACCGGATACCGCCATGTCTTTGCCGACAATCGGTTCGTGCGAAGCACGGGGGTGTCGCTCGTTGCCAAGGAATACAAGCAGGGTCGTGGCGGGCTGCAGCCCAATTTCGACATTCAGGTCCTGGATAACCGTTTCGACGGGCCGGGCCTGCAGGCGGTATCGGGCATCAGCGTCATGGCCCGGCAGCCGGAGGGCAACGACACCGTGCTCAGCCATGGGCTGGTGATCCGCGGCAATGACCTGGCAACGGGAGCGGAAATCCGGCTCGATGGCGACGATGCACCCGCTGCGGCGATTTCCGATGTGCTGATCGAAGGCAATCGCATAGCCCATACGTCGGTCGGTATACGCATTTTGGCGGGCGTGGAAAAAATAACGCTTCGCGACAATAACACCGACGATGTCGCGCGCGCCGTGTTGCAGACACGCCGATAGCGCGCGGAGCGTTTGACGAAACGGGTAACAGGCCCCTAACTCCATGAATTTGCGCGCTTTCTTTCGAGAGGCGTTTCCGATTTTCGGGCAGCCTTTGTGGACAAAGCAGAGCTGTTCTCCGTTTCGGCCACTCGACTGTCCGCCCTTTTGCCGGGTCCGGTTTTCCCCGTCGCTTCGGGAGGGGGCACACTCCCGTCCGGCGCGCCGTGGCGCCGGTGGCTGGTATTTTGGCAGGAGATTGGCAATGTTCGGTATCGCGATCGCAGCGGGCTTGCAGCAGGCAAATGGTCAGGCGGTCACGTCTGACAACTGGGTCGTCAAGGACGCGGCCGGCAGAGCCGCCATTCTGGATCTCGACAGCGAGCATGACCGCGGATGGCATGCCGGCAAGCTCTACCGCAGCGAAGGGGCTGCCCTGGCTGCGATTGGGGGAACCGCCTCCGGCGCGGCGCGGACCATCGGCCCTTACGTGTCGCCGGACAGTCCGAACCTGGTCATCAACGGCGATGGCAATGCGCTTGCCGGCTGGACCGCCTTCCAAGGCGGGACGATCGCCAGCATCAACGGCGAAATCGAACTGACAGCCGCCGGCAACCTTTCCGGCTTCTCCCAGGCGATCGCGCTTGGCGCAGGACGCGCAGCAATCGGTTCGGCGCGCGGCCGGCGCGGGACAACCGCAACCACCTGCTATGCCTTCACCTCGTCGAACAATTCGACGCTGAACGCAGCATCGGGCATTATTGCGTTGCCGAGCACCACAATGTTAGCGGGCACTCTGAAAGTGTCCGGTCGGAGTTCTGGCGTCTGGATAGGCGCTCGAAACTCTTCATCGGCTGGTTCCGGAACCGCCTATTTCGATGATTTCGAGCTGTATGAGGTCATACCCTTTGCCGGTTGGGACAGTGGCTCGGATGGCGTCAGCCTTCTTGTCGAATTCAGTACGCCTGCATCCCTTGCCGCGCCGCAAGTGATTGCGCAGTCTGATATTGAATCAGAACGTGATCGCATCCGTGTCGAATTGTCGACAACCTTCGAACTTACAGTTTCTTTCCGCGCCAATAACACCGATTTCGCTCGGCTGGACCTAGCCCCCCTGGCCGCGTCCACCCGCTATTCGCTTTCGCTCGCTGGCAGTTCTGCAGGTAATGCATTCGCCGCCAGCCTGAATGGCGGCACCGCAATCAGCGACAGTCTTGCCGAATTGCCTGGATCCAGCCACTTGTGGATCGGACGCAGCTATTCGGGAGACTTTTTCCAAGGCCGAATCCACCGTCTTGCTGTCGTCAATGATTGGCAGCCGGACTGGTGGCTCCAAAAGGTCACGGCGCCGATGGACGCCATCTGGACCGAAGGTGACAGTTATGTCGCCAATACGGGAGGGACGGGGCTTTCTCTGGAAACGCGAAATATCTCTGGCCGTGCGGTCATCACTACTGCCGTCGGTGGCAGCGCAATCTCCGATATAGAGGCGCGTGTTGCCATTCGTGCGACCCTGCTGAAGGAACTCACTTTCGTCCTATGGGACGGATCCCCCAATGATTATGGTTCGATTGAAGACTATTGCGGTCGTATCGGTAACATACTCAACCGGCTTGATCATGAACGTTTCGTCCTCATACCCCCCAGCGTGCCCTATGGAATGTCCGGCAGCAATGCTCTTGCCATACGAGCAGAGATGCGGCTGCGCTGGCCCGACCATATTTTGGATTGGCGTGACTGGATTGCGAACAGCGATGGTGTAATCGATGAGGACCGAATGCTGAACTATCCTGCCGATCTCTACCACCTCAACAGTTCCGCAATGACCCAGATGGCGACGGGATTGCAAGCTTTCCTTTCGGCAAAGGGTTGGTAAGCGTAGAAGAGGGATAGGCGTAGCAGATAACCTTAAGATGGCTGCAGGGTGCTACCATTTCGAGCCGCACTATTTGACTTGAAGATGGGCACTGGCTTGTGAACACTCCTCTACTTGCGACCAGCCGACCCGGCGCCGGTCGCGCAGGGGACCGCCAGGTTCTTTAAAGTCGCAGCCCGGTAATCTCTGCCAATTTTGTCCGTCGCTCCTCGGCATCATCCAGAGGGCGCAGGCTTCGATCGAATTCGAGCACCTTTGCGCCGACCAGGAACCGGTACCAGTAGCCTTGTAGGAAGTGGTAGATCAGCCCTTCGCGGCCGTCGAGGAAACCAAGTTGCAAGAGGTATCGGAAAAGGAAGTATCCGAGGCTCGAGATTGGGAAGGGAATGCGATTATAGATCCGTTCCTTGATGAAGCGCTTCACCGAGGCCTGGAGCGAAGTCGAATGGCTGCTGATCGCCTGGGTCTGCGGTAGGAGGCGATAGCGATCGCATAGCACGTCCACCGCCTCCCGGGTCGCATATCTGTTATGCTTTTCGGTAAAATAGCCGAGATCATGGAGATTGTGATCGGCAAAGGGGTTGTCCAAGGTGATTGTGCGCCCGCCCTCGACCAACACGTGTTCGTCCATCCAGCGATCCTCGACCCGGCCCCGGCCACGGCGCCAGATGCGGGTCATGATCAGCGGGTAACGCCCGCCGTGCCGAATGAATCGATCAAGGAAGATATGCTTGCGCTTGAGGTTGATGCCCGCGATGTCCGTGCTGAACGTGCCCAGTTTTTCCATAATCTCGCGGGCGAGCGGCGGCTCGATGATTTCATCGGCATCGAGCCGCATGATCCAGTCAGCCGTGACAGGTGCGTTTTGCAGTGCCCAGTTGAACTGCTTGGCCTGGTTCTGGAAGGGATGCTGCAGGACCACGGCGCCTTGTCCTTCGGCAATTTCCACGGTTCGATCCGTAGAGTAGGAATCGATCACGAAGATCTGGCTGGCGAATGATGCGACGCTTTCGAGGGCGCGCGCCAGATGCAGCTCTTCGTTGTAGGTGAGGATGATGACGGCGATCATCAGAACCTGCGACCATGACTTTCGCCGATGGATAAAGGTCCGGTGCAGGCCGTTCCTCCAGCATGCGATGAATTGCTAGGTAACATACGGTTTGCTCCTTGTTCGTCCCGTCGGGCGGGCCGGATTCCCGGCGACGAAGGCCGCTGGCGCAACATCCCGCGTGACGACGGAACAGGCTCCCACCACGGCCGAGTGTCCAATATGGACGCCGGGCATAACAAAGGCGCGAGCCCCGACGAAAGCGTCTTCAGCAACACTGATCCCGGCGGTTACGAGATGCATGGACGGGTCGTCGAAATCGTGGCTTCCGGCGCACAGATAAGCTTCTTGGCCGATGGTCGCGCGCTCACCGATCTCTATCTCCCCAAGGCTGTAGAGGTTGGCGCGGTCACCGAGACACGACCGGTCGCGCAGCGTCACATGCCAGGGGATTTGAATGCGGGCGCGTTGATGGACAAAAGGCCGCCCTTCGATCTTTGTTCCGAACATTCGCAATACCAAAAGCCTCCAGCGGTTCGCGGGCTTTGGTGTCCATCGGCAGAAGACCATCCAGGCATATTCCCAGACCAGCAGGGCCATCCGCATGCGAAAGGTCCATGGACTGCTGTTGGCGCTCGTCTGATGCCTGAAATGCTTGATTTTACGCATCGGCCACGAGTTTGTTGAAGTCGCACAGCATGTGCTGGGCAATTGTGGCGGGAGTGAAATTTTCGGCAGTCTTCATCGCAGCAGACCCTAGCCGTTGCCGCAACTCTTCATCCCTCAGTAGTCGCTTCAGCGAAGAGGCAAGATTGTTCACGGCATTGCTGCGATGATCGAAGACCAGAGCGTTACCCTCCGGCTCTACGAAATCCTCGAAACATCTGAGGCTCGAGACCACCAGCGCGCAGCCGCAGGCCATGGCTTCGACCGGCGCGATGCCGAAGGCCTCGCCCTTCTCTGCCACGGAAGGGTAGACGAAGATATCCGCTTGGCGCAGGCGGGCGATGATCTCCCTGCCGCCATAGAGCGGGCCGGCAAAATGGATCCGGCTGCCGGCCGAGGCGGCCAGCGTCTTCAGTTCGGTGAGATAGCCTTCCCCATCGCCACCCCTGTCGATCTCAAAGGGACCGATCAATGTCAGGTGCCATTCTGGGAAGCGTGGCGAAAGGTCCGCAAAGGCCTTAATGAGGATGTCGATACCCTTTTCCCGGCTGATGCGGCCAAGATAGGTGATGTTGCTTGCTCGCGCTGAGCGGACCCCTTCGATCGCTTCGGCAAAGTCATGGCTTATGGCATTGTTGACAACATGCACCTTGCCGGCCACCTGCGGGGACTGCTCCTTGATCACATCACCGATAAAGCGGGAGGCCGCATGCAGCCGGGTCGCACGACGATAAAACCCCATCTGCCCCTTGGGATAGCGGCCGACACTGACGGCGATTTTTCCGGCTTTCGACAGGGGAAGTATCAGCGGTGCGCTGACGCTGTTGGTCACCGTGATATCGGCCTTCGGCATGTAGACGGCCACCAGCATGCTATAGATAAGATCCAGCAGGCGGTAGAGGAGGCCGGGCTTCGGCTGGGCGAAAGAAGGGACGCGGATATGGGTGATACCGTCCTTCACCTCCCTATGGGGCAAACCCTCGAAACGCCGCGAAATCATCGTGACGTCGTGACCCGCCTTTGCATATTCCTGCGCCATGGCGAATTGACGTTTCTCGACGGCCAGCCCACGAACCGGCGGAATGGGATAGAAAGGACCCATGACGATATTGATCTTGAGTTTTTCTTTGTTCATTCTTGAAAACCATTCGGGTCGACGGGGAAAATAACGGCCTTGCGCGTAGTATGAAAAATTGGTCGTTAGGCCTCTTCTAGGCGCTGTGAGCGGCTTTTACTGGCTTTGGCAAGGACGGCCTCGAGGGCTTTTGCGGCAGTTTCGATGCGGAAACTGCGCTCGAAACCCAAGCGTGCCTTGCTGCGCATGGCCTGCTTGCTGTCTTTGCTGAACGCCATCCACGTTGATAGGAGGTTCTGGACGCCCTCGGCCGTATCCGGCTCGATCAACCCGCCGCCGCTTGCCTGAACTTCGCGCCAGATATTGACCTTGCTGGTCGTGAGCACTGGGGTGCCACAAGCCATGGCCTCTGCGACGACGATGCCGAAATTCTCCTGATGGGACGGCAGTATGAAAGCTTCGGCGCCGTGGAAGGCGCCCCATTTGGCAGCTCCGGTCAGCATGCCCGGCCAGTGGACGCGGCCCCCGATACCACTGGCCGCGGCCGCCATTTTTAGGCCTGCCGTCATGCCGTGGGTATCCGGTCCAGCGACCACGAGGTCAAGATCGGGGTCGGCGGAGGCCGCATGGGCAAAGGTGTCGATTAAAAGGTCGCATCCCTTCTTTTCATGAATGCGGGAGAGGTAAAGCAGGTAGCGCCGTCCCTTGAGATCCGGCACGCAGGTGCAAAATGCATCGTCCTGTCCTGGATTTCGCGCCGGCGGCGCGGCGCAGCCATAGGCAACGACCTCCTCGGCATAGGGATGGCCCCAGAATACATGCCGTGCCGAAAGTTTTTCCTCCTCTGACGTAAACAGCACGCTTTGCGCATCCCGCAGCGCCTGGCCCTGGCCGGCAAGCCACAGAGCCTGCTTGGCGACATGCTTGACCGGATATTGTGTCTTGAACCACGGATCCATCATGCCGTGGGTGAAGAGCACATAGGGCAAACGCGCGCGCCTGACGGCGATCGATCCGCCGACGGAAGCCCAGTTCCACAAGCCGTGAATGACGGCCACATCGAAGCGCGCTGCATTTTCTGCAATCCACGGGGCCAGATCGGGTGCGTACCTGCCTCCGAATTTCTTCGGACCACGCGCATGCACCACAAAGGGAAGATGGCGCAAGAAGGCAGCTGTGGGATCATCCATCGACACGACTTCTGTCTCGTGCCCCATCTCCGATAGCGCGGCCGCACTGAGCTTCAGTCCTTCGATCGGCCCCCCGCCACGCGGATCTGTGCTGGCGATAACGCGAAGAATCCGCATCAGGTGGCTACTCGTACAGGGACGTTAGGAAGTCGGTGCTCTTGCCTTTGATGTGCGCGGGCTCTCTTGCGTATGCCGATTGGCCGCAACATCCGCAAAAGCAAAGCGATGAAGATCAGTTCGAAAAACAACAGGCCGACATTGGCACCGACAGGCCCGCGAATGAGAATCGGCAGGGTGCTGATATAAAGCAGGAGTTTTACCTTGTAGCCATTTACCGAGGAGCCGCGCTGGTAGATGGCAAGGTAGACGATGAGTGCGGCGAGCGGCGCGCCGATCAATGGTCCCAGCAGGCCAAAGTCGGCATAGAAGTCCCCACCGATGAAGAAGGAAAGGTTGGGCGTTCCGAGGAACCCCAGATCGTAAAGATAACCGCCTACATCGAGGCCGGTAAGCGTGGCCTTGCCCGACCATATTGCCCGAGGGATGAAGAAGAAGAGAAGTCCGACGGTCTTTTGACCGTAGTGAAAAGCATGCGTGTCGAACCATAGTGTGGCCGCACAAAGCATGTCGAAAACATCTGAGAACGGTCCACTCAAGGACTGAGAGATGTTGTCGCCGAGAATGGCGACGGAATCCCCAAGGGTCAGGCCTTCTCTGCCGGTATAGTTGAAGATCGGCATGACAATGAGGATCGCAAATATGAAGAGCACGTGCAGATGTATCGGCCGTATTCGGCCGTGCAGAGCCACAATCAGCAACGGAAACCATGCATTGAAGAGCATATTCCTTGCGATGTTGAAGGGGTTGATGGAGATCAGCATGAGAACCGCCGACAGGATCGCAAGCGCCTTATGCAGGTAGCTTGATTTTTTGCTTCCGAATGCCGCGCAAAACAGCAACAAGTTTGAGCTGACAAGCAGCCCTTTCCAGATAACGATTCCCGTGCTCAGCTCTTCCGTATCGCGTTCGTAGCGCGCAGCCAGTAGATTGCCGAAGCTGCCATAGGACAGAACATGTGCGATGAAGGCAAAGCACATGATGCCGAACAGCATGATGGCCGACAGCTTGTCCAGTCGATACTCATATTCGGTGCTGAAGCGTTTCAGGGCGCTCGTCGTCAGGGTGAAGCCGGCATAAAATATGCAGAAAATTGCCTGTGCGACGATAATATGCCGATAGCCGATCGGCAGAGACGCGACATACCGATCCGATGTGAAATGACCGTTTGAAATCGCCTGCACCGGAGAGATAACGAAAAACAGAAAACATAGGAAGGCGATGACATCGTTCGCCGTCATGTAGCGTTCTTTCTCGCGGAGCGCGAAGAAGCCTATGGTCAACGTGGCTGGCAGCACGATGACCGCCATCCACCCATCTTTTGCTGTCGCCACGTAATATAGAAACATGAAAAGTGGCACGGCGATCCGCTCAATAGATAGACTCGATCGGTGCACGATCCGGCGTGTCCGGACATAATCCATGCTAACTCCTTCGCCCATTCGCGGTGCACCCAGCCTTCACCACCATCCTCCCCGATACGTGCCCCGGTGCCGCGGAATGTGCTGGTGAGAGTTGCCTTTCCATAACCCTTTCCTCCCTTTACTAACGCGTGTCGCTCGCCGCGGCGGGCGGGCGGTGGCGGATGGTGCGGATGTTGAGGGTCAGGCTGGTGACGTGCTGGAGCATGTCGGCGATCGCGAACCCGAGAATGCCGAGCGTGGCGCCAAGTGTGGTCGAGACAAGGGCGCCCGTCGTCATGGCAAGAGCGGTGCTGCGCACCAGCTGCGGATAGAGACCAAGGGCTGAAAGGCCCTGGTTGAAGGCAAGGCTGAGCGTGTTTGAAAAGATCGTCGGCGCCAGCGCCGCTATGGCGAAGCCGGCGGGTGCGGCTGTCGTGCCGCCAAAGGCATAGATGCCCGCGCCCGCGCAGGCCACGCAGGCAAACAGGCAGAAGGCCAGATAATTGCCGAGCCGCTGTTCCTGAAAGATCGCCTGGATCCGGTCGCCGCTTCCCCCGTTGAGACGGGCTACGAGACCCGGAAATTCCGTTCGCCGGACGAAGGTGAGCAACTGGATGAAGGCGGTAACGATCTGCTTGCCGTAGATGAACAGCGCCGTGCCGTCGAGGCCGAGGAACCAGTGCGACAGCAGCAGCTGATAGCGGAAATAGAGCTGGCCCGGCGCCTGGGTCGAGATCAGCGAGAGGCCGTCCGCAAAGGATCGCCGGAGGCCGTAGCGGCTCGGCATGACGAGCCTGGGACGGTGGCCGAGGCGCCAAAGGATGACGAAATGCGCGACGACGGTCAGCCCGTAGCCGATCGACAGGCCCGCACCCAAGATTACTCCATAGGATTGCGGCTCGGTCGTCGAGACGATGAACAGCCCGATCGCGGCGGCGACATAGGGCAGCGAACCGGTCAGCCCGCTCAACCCGCTGAGGCTGAGGCCGTCGATCAGCCCGGCACCGTTGAACGCCCAGATGGCAATGGCGGGCACGAAGCAAAGGGCAAATCCGGTCGTCTGCCTGTCGGCGCCGATTACTGCCAGATAGAATAGGCCGGCTAAGACCACGATGACGGCGACACTCGCCCGAAAAACGCTGGTTTCCCAATAGCAGCGCCAGATCGCCTGCCAACCCGGGTCGGCGTCAAGATTCTGCACGGTGAGGCGCGCCAGAACGATGATCGATCCGGCCTCGACCAGAATGATCGCCAGAATAGCGAAGGCGAAGCTCGTGCCGAAAAAGGCGAGCAATCCAAGCTCACCGCGCGCCAGAAGCCAGGTCTGGGCGATGAACATCGAGCCCTGACCAATGCCGTAGCCTCCGACCAGCAGTGCCACATTGCTCGCCCGGCGAAGCACGGTGCGGCTGGCCGTCGGCATCGTCTTTTCCGGTCGCGGTTCGAAATTCATCTTAGAGAAAGCCAATATAGGTCATAGACTCGACCGAAGAGAAAGATTAATCGGAACTAAAAAAGCAGATATTTAAATTATAAAGCCTGTAATTGCTCTAACGTTACTCTATTGGCTCTCGAACGGAAATAGGGAATTCGCCTGATCCCAAGTGGAAAATCACGCGTTCCCTGGGGCGTTGGAAAAGAATGGCGTCGCCGGTGCCGGTTCGCAGGCCGGTCTCTCGCCTTTTGCCAGGCCCGGCCTTTACTTCTGATCGACCCTTGCTAGGTTTCAGCAGACACACAGGAAAGCCGATGCCAAGCAATCAGACCGCCAGCACCGAGGCCGTGCGTATCCTTCACGCGGACCTGCCGGTGAACTCGACCCTTCACATATGGATGAAGGCAATCAGTCCGAACGCGCCTGGCGTGATTTCCATGCACAGTTCCAACGGTCAGTTCGCCCAGTTGATGGCGACGAACCATGAGGAATACGAGTTTCGCATCTATCACGTGTTTGGTGGCGGCCACATCGAGCTGCATTACAACACCGAGACGACCGCGATATCCGTTGCCTACTGGTTCACGCCCTCCGACGTGCTGGAAACCGGTATCACGGTCATCCATACCAATCCGGGCAATGCGCCACCCAATCTGCAGGACGGCTATCATTTCCGGCCACCCTTCGGCTGGATGAACGATCCGAACGGTTTTGGCCGTTTCGGCGGCCGCCCGCATCTGTTCTACCAGCACTATTCGCACGGGCTGCAGTGGAACAACATGCATTGGGGCCATGCGGTCTCCTCGGACTATCTGCGCTGGCGCCATCTGCCGATCTTCCTGTTTCCAAGCGAGGCCTTGCGCGCCCGGCCCGACAAGCGCGGCGGCGCCTTCTCGGGCTCGGCCATCCCGCTGCCGAACGGCCCGGGCATCCGGGTCTTCTTCACCGAGCAGGAAAAGGACCGCACACCCGAAGAGCAGATCCAGATGACGGCGGTCTCGCCCGACCTGTTCAGCGCGGGGCATGCCGAAGTCATCCTCGAGCAGCGTCCGGAAAATCAGGGGCTGACGCTGGATTTCCGCGATCCTTACGTGTTCCGGGGGCCGGACGGGCTCTGGAAGATGTTGCTCGGCAGCCAGAGCGAGGAAGGCGGCGTCATCCTGCTCTATGAAACCCAGGACATGACGGCGGCCGGAGGATGGACCTATATCGGCAAGATCTGGGTGGAGAAGCGCTACGCGACGACGGCGATCGAATGCCCGTGCCTGCTGCCGCTGGATGGACCGGCAAACGATCCGGCCACGCGATGGGGCCTGCTCTATGGCCTGATGAATTCGACCGACGCGAAGACCGGCCGGCACAATCTGAGCATGGTCGATGTCGGCTGGTTCGATGGCAAGACCTTCGTCAAGGAATTCGAGCAGGAGCTCGATTTCGGCACCGACAACTACGCCTTCCAGGCCTTTATCGACGGTGATCACGGGGTCGGCATCGGCTGGCTCGCCAACTGGGCCGATACCGGCTATGCGGTGGACTTCCCGACGGCCATGACCCTGCCGCGGCGGCTTCTGCTCAGCGACGGCGTGCTGCTGACGCCGCCGATCGGGGCTGCGGAAAGCCTGCGCAGCCATATTCTCGATAGGACGCGGCTTTCGGCGGGCCAGGTGGTGACCTTCGTCAATGGCGCCATCGAGATCATTTTCGAGCTGACGGAGCCGGGCGCGCCGGTCGTGCTGGAGCTCGATCATCCGCATGTGCATCTGGCCGTCGAGGTCAATGAAAACGGGCTGCTGATCCGGCACGAGGAGGAGGGCAAGGCCTCGCCCGAATATATCGCGGCCGGTGCCCGACCGAGCCGCATCCGTGTGTTTCTCGACTATGGCTCGATCGAGGTTTTTGCCGATCACGGCCGCTGGACCGGGACCAAGCGGATCGCCGGGTTCGAGCCGGTGCGCTCCGCGCAGCTGAAGGCGGCGCCGGGGCTGGTGTCGCATGCAACGGTCTGGGCGCTTCGCCCCTGAACAGGAGCGGACGCGCGTCAGCGGGGCTCTTGTTTCAGGCGCTTTTGAGGATGCCGCGGAGCGGGCGACGGCCGGATTGCAGCTCGACCGGCCAGGCCGGATATTCTGCCGACAGCGCGCTTGCCCCGTCGAGATTGTCGAGGTCGTCCTCGTCGAGGGTCAGTTCGCTGGCGCTCAGATTTCTCTCGAGCTGCGCAATATCGCGTGCGCCCATCGCCACGCTGGTGACAAAGGGCTTGGCCAGCACATAGGCGAGCGCGACTTCGGCGACGCTGACATCGTGCTTCATCGCGATCTCGCGCATTTCAGCCACACAGTCGAAGGCGCGTTCGACGTCGACCTGCGGGAAATCGACGGTGTCGCGTCGCCCGCTTGCCGTGCGCGCAGCCCCGGGGCCGTATTTGCCGGACAGAAGCCCGCCGGCGAGCGGCGACCAGGCGACGAGCCCCAGGCCTTCCTCGGCCAGCATCGGCACGGTTTCCCGCTCGATCTCCCGATTGGCGAGAGAATACTGCGCCTGCAGCGCGCCGAAGGCATGATAGCCGTGCCGGGCGGAGATTCCGAGCGCCTTGGAAATTCGCCAGGTCTGCCAGTCGGACACGCCGATATGGCGCACCAGACCTTCGGAGACCAGGGTATCGAGCGCTTGCAGCAACTCGTCGATCGGCATCAGCGGGGCGGTGTCCTGGATAGTGTAGATGTCGAGATAATCCGTCTGCAGCCGCGACAGGCTGCCTTTGACGGCCTCGACGATGCCGGCGCGCGATGGATTGTGGGTGCCGGAGCGCAAGTCGGTGAAGCCGATCAGGGTCGACGACAGCACGATATCCTGCCGCTTGATGCCCAGCGATTTCAGCGATCTGCCCAGCATCCGCTCGGCCATGCCGTCGCAATAGGCGTTGGCGCTGTCGAAGAAGTTGACGCCATAGGAGAAGGCGTAGTCGACCATGCGGTCGGCGGTTGACTGATCGACACCGGCCACGGCACTCCACAGATCATCTGTCGGTTCGCCAAAGGTCATCGTCCCTAGGCAGAACTCAGATACCTGCAGCCCGGTCTTCCCGAGTGTGTTGTAGCGCATCGACCAAGCATCCCCAGATGGTGCGGAGCGTAACTAATTATTATATCTACCTCCTTTTTGCAAGCTAGCGACCTGCCGGCCGGATGGCGACCTCCGCCGCGCCATACCATCTGGCGCTGGCGCAAGTCCCCTGGACGGCCCCAATGTCTATGCAGTGCCCTGATAATACAAAGAACCCGGCCCTGAAGGGGGCCGGGTGAAGCGCGGGCAGGCGCAGAGATCAAACTCTCGTGAAGACCTGCAAATTCGGGCGCTGGCTCAAGCGGCCTGAACGATTTCGATCAATTCGACATCGAAGACCAGATCCTGGCCGGCCAGCGGATGGTTGCCGTCGAGCGTCACGCTTTCCGGCTGAATCTCGGTGACGACCACGGTCAGCGGAACGCCGTTCTGGGTCTGGGCCTGCAACTGCATGCCCGGCTGCAATTCGATGTTTTCCGGAATGACGTTGCGTGGCACCTGCTGGACCTTTTGCGGATCATGCGGTCCATAGGCTTCCCCGGCGGGCACTTCCACCCGCTGCTTGTCGCCGAGATTCATGCCGTCGATCTCGCGGTCCAGGCCGGGAATGATCTGGCCGGCGCCGAGCTGGAACTGCAAGGGGTCGCGGCCGACAGAGCTGTCGAACTGGCTGCCGTCCTTGAGGGTGCCGATATAGTGGATACGGACGGTGTCGCCCGTCTTGGCCTGCGTCATGGTTCTTGTCCTTTGATTGGGTTTCGACTGCCGGCAGGCGAGGGAGTGAACGGGATGCCGGCGATGACTGTCGTTGCACCGTTCGGGGCACAAGCACCGGCGATTATAGCCTAAAATGCCGTCGAGGCCAAATTTGCCGCAGGCGGCGCCCAGGTCATTCGGCGGCGCTGCGCTTCGTCCCGACGATGCGGGACATATAGGCACGCAAGGCTGCCGGCCGCACCGGCTTGTGCTGCACGCCGATATCGTGTCGTTCGGCTTCGGCGCGCAGGTCCTGGGTACGGTCGGCGGTAATCAGCAGCGCTGCGATATCCGCCCCATAGGCGGCCCGCAGCTTGACGACCGCATCGATGCCGCTGCCTTCGCCCAGGTGATAGTCGGCGATGATGAGATCGGGCGGTTTGCGATGTTCGGCGATAAGCGTGTCGAGTGCGTCGATAGAGCCGGCACTTGTCACCGTGCAGCCCCAGCCGGAAATCAGCAGCGTCATGCCCTCGATGATCTGCGGCTCGTTGTCGATGCACAGAACATGGAAATCCCGAAACGCGCTCAGACCGCGCTCGGCAGCAAGAACAGACGCTGCGGAAACCGTCTTGGTGCCTGCCAGGTCGCGCGGCACCTGAACCTCGAAGCTGGTGCCCCGGCCGGTCGCCGAGGCAAGTTTGACAGGATGATCGAGGACCCTTGCGATGCGGTCGACGATCGATAGGCCGAGGCCCAGGCCCGCCGCCGTCTTCATGCCTTCGTCGAGGCGGGCAAATTCCTTGAACACCGTGCGAAACTTGGTCGACGGTATGCCGATGCCGCTATCCATCACCCGGATCATCACCTGATCGCCGCGCCGCCGCGCCCCGATCAGCACCCGACCGCTCGGGGTGTATTTGATCGCGTTGGAGACGAGGTTCTGCACCAGGCGACGCAACAGGTTGGGATCGCTTGTGACCGTCAGCGAGGTCGGCATCACGACGAGTTTCAGGTTCTTCTCCCGGGCCATCGGGGCGAAATCCGTCTCGATGCGGGAGAATAGCGGCTGGAGCGGCACAGAGGTCAGATGCGGCTTCATCGCGCCGGTATCGAGCCTCGAAATGTCCAGTACGGCGCCCAGAATGCTTTCGACCGATTCCAGCGCGGAATCGATATTGCGCACCATCATGCTGTTGTCGGTCCTGTCCATCCGCTCGACAAGGGCGGAGGCATAGAGGCGGGCGGCATTGAGCGGTTGCAGAATGTCGTGGCCGGCCGCGGCAAAGAAGCGGGTCTTGCCGAGATTGGCTTCCTCGGCCGCCGCCTGCGCTTCGGCCAGTTCCCGGTTGACGCGCACCAGTTCGCCGGTGCGCTCCTCGACACGCTGTTCCAGGGTCTCGTTGGCCTGTTTCAGCGCCTGGTCGGCAGCAACTTCGCTTGTCACATCGGTGAAGGTCGCGACGACGGCGTCGTCCGGCATGGCATTGGAGCGCACTTCGAGGATCCGTCGCCCGCCCCGCATCTGCATGCGAAACACTCTGTCGACGCGCAGAAAATCTTCCGGTCGCGACTTCGTGACCTTGGCCGGCTTGCCCTGGGGTGGCATGTCGCCGCGGGCTTCCAGGATGTCGACGATATCGGCCAGCGGCACGCCGACGCGGCCGAGCTGCTCCGGCAGGTCGAGAAGCTCCCGGAAACGCCGGTTCCAGATCGTCAGGCAGTTGTTGCCATCGAACACGGCAATGCCCTGGTCCATCTGCGACAGCGCGCTCTGCATGATTCCCTGATTGTATTGCAGGGCATCGCTTGCCTGGTCGAGCAGCCAGGCCGTGTCGGCGGAAGTGTCTTCGGCGCGCTGCAGGATGATCGACAGCACCAGCCGGGCCGATGACGAGCCGATGGCGCTGCCGAGCAGCTGTTCGGAAAAATGGATAAACGCCATGTCGGCCGGACCGTCGTCGGATAGCCGCCGGCCGCTTGCCTGTTCATAGGTCAGGAACGAGCGCTGCATGCGCTCTTCGCCGAGATAGCGGGCGATCGCCGCTTTCAGGTCGCCGACATTGACCCGCGTCTTCCAACCGCGCGTGGCAAATTGCGAGCGGGAATGGCGCTTGACGAAGATGCCGGCCTGCAGGCGCTCCACCGGGCGCGGATTGCGGCTGAGAGAGCCCAGAACGAAGGCGACCGTGTTGGCAAGCAGGCTGAGCAGCGTCGCATTGACGAAGGGATCGGCTGACGGACCGTCGCCGAAGCCGGTGCCGGGCAGCAGGAAGGACAGGATCGCGCCGGTCAGCGCGGCATTGTCCTCCCCACCGAAGCTTGGCAGGAACAGCAGATAGGCCCAGCCGAACAGGCCGACCGTCAGACCGATGATCGCGCCGCGGGCGTTGGCGCCGCGCCAGACGAGGCCGCCGAGCAGCGGCGGAGCGATCTGGGCGATGGCGGTGAAGGACAGAAGGCCGATCGAGGCGAGGCCGGTCGAATTGTCGGCCGTCCGGTAATAGGCATAGCTGAGCAGCATCACCACGAAGATGGCGCTGCGCCGGATCTGAAGCAGCGGCCGGGCGAAATCGGCCCGCTGACCGGACCTGACCAGCAGTTTGTGGCGCAGGAAGAAGGGCAGCACGATGTCGTTGGAAATCATGATCGCCAGCGCCACCGAAGCGACGATCACCATGGCGGTTGCCGCAGACAGGCCGCCGAGAAAGGTGATCAGCGTGACCAGCGGCGCATGCTGCTCAAGCGGCACTGCGAGCACGTAGAGGTCGCCGTCGACCGTGCCGGCATAGTTCAGGATGCCGGCAATCGCGACCGGCAACACGAAGATGTTGATGGCGACGAGATACAGGGGAAAGAGCAGGCGGGCGAGTTTCAGTTCGCCCGCCGTCCGGTTTTCGACCACGCTGACATGGAACTGGCGCGGCAGCATGATGATGGCGAAGGCGGAGAGGCCGATCAGCGTCAACCAGCGCCCGATCGGTGTCTGGTAGGCGAGCGCCTGCATCACCTCGGGCGAGGCGGTCGCCCGTTGCCAGAGATCGCTGGGGCCGTCGAACAGGCCGAAGACGACGAACAGGCCGAGCGTCCAGAAGGCCACAAGCTTGACCAGCGATTCCATCGAGATCGCCAGGATCAACCCGTCCTGGTGCTCGGTCGCATCCGTGTGGCGCGTGCCGAACACGATGGCGAAACAGGCAAGCGACACCGCGACGATCAGCGGCAGATCGAGGAAATAGAGATTGCCGGTACCGATGCCGTAATGGGCCGGATCGACCAGCGTGCTGACCGAGGAGGAGACAGCCTTCAGCTGCAGCGCGATATAGGGGATCGTGCCGAACAGGCAGATGAGCGTGACCAGCAGCCCGACCACCGGATTCTTGCCATAGCGGGCAGCGAGAAAATCGGCGCCCGATGTCAGCTTTTCCGATTTGGCGAGCGCAATGATCCGCCGCACCAGCGGCAGGCCGAGGGTGAACATCAGGATCGGGCCGATATAGATGCCGGTGAATTCCAGCCCGCGCTCGGCGGCCAGTCCGACGCCGCCGAAATAGGTCCAGGATGTGCAGTAGACCGCCAGGCTCAGCGCATAGACGAACGGCCGCCCCTTGTCCGGCGCACCGCGCTTGCGGCTTTTTCGATCCCCATAACTCGCCACGGCAAACAGCAGGACGAGGTAGACGATCGCGGACGAAAAAATGACCCATCCAGGAAGCACGCACCCTCCTTGGCGCACAGCGTCTCCTCACGCGTGATCGCGATCCTATGACAAAGCGCGTCGATTGGAAATCGCGGGGATCGTGCGCCTTAAGTCTAACGGAGACGACTAATTTTCGTCTCGGTGATGTTTACTGGCTTGAACCATCCGCTAGGTATGCTTTTCTATTGCCGGCAGGGGTCGGTCAAAAAGGGAAACCAGAGAGCATGTGGGACGAATTCAAAACATTTATCGCGCGCGGCAATGTCATGGACCTTGCGGTCGGTGTCATCATCGGTGCCGCCTTCGCCAAGATCGTCGACTCGCTGGTGAAGGACATCATCATGCCGCTCATTGGCGTGATCTTCGGCGGCTTCGACTTTTCGAACTATTTCCTTCCGCTGAGCAGCGCGGTCACCGCGCCCACCCTGGACGCGGCGCGCGAGCAGGGCGCGGTCTTCGCCTATGGCAACTTCATCACCGTGGGGATCAACTTCGTCATTCTCGCCTGGATCATCTTCCTGATGGTCAAGGGCGTAAACAAGCTCAGGACCTCGGTTGAACGCAAGGAAGAGCTGCGTCCGCCGGAAGAAACCCCGCCCGCACCGCCGCCGGCCGATATCAAGCTGCTGACGGAAATCCGCGACCTGTTACAGACGCGCCAGGCCTGATCACCGGTCTGAAATTGTGCCGTCATCCCGCCCAGACGGGATGACGGTTGGTCACACCGGTTTGCATCACCGAAATCGATACCAGCCTCACGCTTTCTGATGAGATTTTTGCGCCGCACTCGGCTATGAGCGATGGAGCCAATCGAAAGCGAGTGCCATGTCCCTTCTTGCCAGTCTGAGCCGCCGTGCGAGTGATGCCCCCGAAAGCGGTATCGTCGATATCATCAACTACGCGCGCGGCCGCGATGACCTGATCCCTCTCTGGGCCGGCGAAGGCGATCTGCCGACCCCGGCCTTCATCGCCGAGGCCGCCTCGCAGGCGCTGATCGGCGGCGAGACCTTCTACACCTGGCAGCGCGGCATCCCGGAACTGCGCGAGGCGATCTCGCGCTACTACCAGCGCCATTTTTCCGTGGATCTGCCGCCGGAGCATTTCTACGTCACCGGTTCGGGCATGCAGGCGATCGCGCTCTCTGTGCAGGCGATGACCGATCCGGGTGACGAGATGATCTTCCTGTCGCCGGTCTGGCCCAACATCGTCTCCGCTATCGAATTGTCCGGTGCGGTTGCCAGGACCGTGCCTCTCGAATTCCGCGACGGCGCATGGCGCCTCGACATCGACCGGCTGGCAGCGGCCATAACGCCGAAGACCAAGGCGATGTTCATCAACTCCCCGTCCAACCCGACCGGCTGGACGGCGACGGAAGACGACCTGAAGGCCATTCTGTCCTTGTCGCGCAAGCATGGCCTCTGGATCCTCGCCGACGAAATCTACGCGCTCTATTATTTCGGCGCCGCCAGCCGTGCCCCGTCCTTCCTCGACGTCATGGAAGAGGGCGACCGGGTGGTCTTTGCCAATTCGTTCTCGAAGAACTGGTCGATGACCGGCTGGCGTGTCGGCTGGATCGTCGCGCCGCCCGAACTCGGTCAGGCGATCGAAAACCTGATCCAGTATTCGACCTCCGGTGTGGCGCAGTTCATGCAGCGCGGTGCGGTCGCCGCGCTCGATCGCGGCGACGACGTCATCCGTGAGAATTTCGAGCGGGCGCGCCTGTCGCGCGACATTCTCTGCGACCGGCTGATCGCCACCAACCGGGTGGAGACGCTGAAGCCCGAGGGTGCCCTCTATGCCTTCCTGAAGATCGACGGCATCACGGACAGCCGCAAGGCGGCAATCGACATCGTCGACAAGACCGGCGTGGCACTGGCGCCCGGCAGCGCCTTTGGAGTGGGCGGCGGCCCGTTCCTGCGGGCCTGCTTCCTGCGCGACCCGCGCCATATCGAGGACGCCGCCGAGCGCCTGAGCCGCTATATCCTGGCGCTGTGAGCGTTCATTCAAATTTGACCTAAACCGTTAGGCAGACCGAAAGCCTGTCAGGAGAATTCGAGGGCGAAACCGGCCGGTTTCGCCCTGCGATAAAGCGTCCTTCAGAATTTCCGTGATTGGCTTGCCCCCGAGTATTTGAGCGCGGGAGGTTTCGCATGGCAATCCTGGTTACTGGCGGTGCCGGCTATATCGGCAGTCACATGGTTTGGCGTCTTCTGGACGAAGGGCGCGAGGTGGTGGTCGTCGACCGGCTGACGACCGGCTTTCGCTGGGCCGTCGCGCCGAAGGCGAAATTCTATCTCGGCGATATCGGCAATGCCGATCTGCTGAAGCAGATCTTCGTCGAAAACGAGATCGAGGCGATCGTTCATTTCGCCGGCTCGGTCGTCGTTCCGGAATCGGTGCGCGATCCGCTCGAGTTCTACCAGAACAACACCGCCAATACCCGCACCCTGCTGGCCGCCGCGGTCCAGGCCGGCGTCCGGGCTTTCATCTTTTCCTCGACGGCAGCGGTCTATGGCACGCCGTCGTCGCTGGCACCGGTCACCGAGATGGACACGCCGCGGCCGGAAAACCCCTATGGCTCGTCGAAGCTGATGAGCGAAATCATGTTGGCCGACACAGCGCGTGCCCATGACCTGCGTTTCGTGGCGCTGCGCTATTTCAACGTTGCCGGTGCCGATCCGGAAGGCCGTGTCGGCCAATCGACCCGCAACGCGACCCACCTGATCAAGGTCGCCTGCGAGACCGCGCTTGGCCAGCGCAACGCGATCCAGGTCTTCGGCGGAGACTACCCGACCCATGACGGCACGGGGGTGCGCGACTATATCCATATCGCCGACCTGATCTCGGCCCATGTCGAGGCGCTGGGCTATCTGCAGAACGGTGGCACCTCGCTGATCGCCAATTGCGGCTATGGTCGCGGCTTCTCGGTGCTCGACGTGCTGAAGACCGTGGAACGGCTGTCGGGCAAGCCTCTGCAGGTGGTGCATTCCGGCCGGCGTCTGGGCGATGCGGCCTACGTTGTCGCCGACTCTTCTCTTGCCCGCGAACGGCTGGGCTGGTCACCACGTTTCGACGACCTCGACCTGATCGTCTCCTCTGCCCTGACCTGGCAGCAGAAGATGATGGATGTCGATCTCGAGGACGTCTCCGCCCTGCAGCGCCGGGTCGCCGCGCTGGCCTCCTGACCCTCCGGGACCCCGTTATAGAAGGCCTTGCGTTCAATCGGAACGCAAGGCCTTCGTGCCTGCGCCAGTTTGACGACAGCTTCACCGGCTAGCCTTCTGCCTGAACTTTGGGGATTTCGGGCAGGACATCGCATGCACGGCGCGTGGCTCAGGAGCAGTTTCGGTAGACGCAGGACGGCACGCTGGCCAAGGAGGCGCGCATGAAGGCCGTCATCCTGGCGGGTGGTCTCGGCTCGCGCTTCGCCGAGGAAACCCATCTGAAGCCCAAGCCGATGATCGAGATCGGCGGGCGCCCGATCCTCTGGCACATCATGAAGCTCTACCATGCTCACGGCATCTGCGACTTCATCATCTGCTGCGGCTTCAAGGGCTACTACATCAAGGAATACTTCGCCAATTACGGCCTCCACATGTCGGACATCACCTTCGACCTGGTGGAGAACCGCCTGCATTTTCATCGCCAGAGTGCTGAAAACTGGCGCGTGACGCTGGTCGATACCGGCGAGAATTCGATGACCGGTGGCCGGCTGAAGCGCGTCGCCCCCTATCTGGAAGGCGAGGACGCCTTCTGCTTTACCTATGGCGACGGGCTGAGCGACATCGACATCGCCGCGACCATCGATTTTCACAAGCGCCACGGCAAGCTGGCGACCGTGACCGCGGTGCAGCCACCGGCGCGTTTCGGGGCGCTCGCACTCGACGGCGACACGGTCAACGGCTTCATCGAGAAGCCTGCGGGCGAGGCCGGTTTCATCAACGGCGGCTTCTTTGTCCTGTCGCCCAAGGTGATCGATCGCATCGACGGTGATGCGACGACCTGGGAAGCCGAGCCGCTGACCGGTCTTGCCGAGGAGGGCGAGCTGAAGGCCTTCTTCCACAAGGGGTTCTGGCAACCGATGGACACGCTGCGCGACAAGAACCACCTGGAAAACCTCTGGACGAGCGGGCGGCCGCCCTGGAAGCTTTGGTGAACCATGGCTTCTGCTGAATTCTGGAAGGGAAAACGCGTCCTGCTGACCGGCCATACCGGCTTCAAGGGCAGCTGGCTTCAGCTTTGGCTGACAAGGCTCGGCGCCGATGTGCGCGGCCTGTCTTTGCCGGCAGAGACCGATCCCTCGCTGCACGTCCTGCTCAATGGCCGGGAGGCCGACGGAGAAACGATTTGCGACATCCGCGACAAGGTCGCCGTCGATGCGCGGGTCACGCAGTTCAAGCCGCAGATCGCCTTCCATCTCGCAGCCCAGCCTCTGGTGCGCGCCGGCTACCGTGATCCGGCGGCCACCTTCGAAACCAATGTCCAGGGAACGGCCCATCTGCTTGATGCCTTGCGCGTCAGCCCGGATCTGCGTGCGGTGGTGGTGGTTACCACCGACAAGGTTTACGAAAATCCCGAAAACGGGCGGCCCTTCATCGAGACCGATCCGCTTGGCGGGCACGATCCTTACAGCGCCAGCAAGGCCGCAGCCGAGATCGTGACCGCCAGCTACCGCGCGTCGTTTTTCGCCGCACGGCGCATCGGCATCGCGACGGCGCGCGCGGGCAATGTCATCGGCGGCGGCGATTGGGCGGAAGACCGGCTGATCCCGGATGCGGTGCGGGCCTGGAGCAGCTACCAGGCACTTTCCGTGCGTCGGCCGGATGCCGTGCGTCCCTGGCAACACGTGCTTGAACCCCTGCACGGCTATATGCTGATGGCGGAGCGGCTCTGGAGCGAGCCGGATTTTGCCGCAAGCCTCAATTTCGGGCCGAATGCAGCCGCGGCTGCGACCGTCGGCGCGGTGTTGGAAGCCGCGCGCGCGTCCTATGGCCGGGGCGAGATGGTTCTGGGTGACGGCACCGAGGGGCCGCACGAGGCCGGCTATCTGATGCTGGACTCGACCCGCGCGGAGCGCCTGCTCGGCTATCGCCCGACCTGGTCTTTCACGGAAACGATCGAGAGAACGATGGGCTGGTATCGGGAACTGGCCCAAGGTCGCCCGGCACAAGAGCTCTGCCTTGCCGACATCACCGCCTTCGAGACACGCCAGCGCAAGATGGAGCGGCTGGCCGGATGACTGCACGCTTCGAAATCCGGCAAACGCCGCTTGCCGGCCTGCAGCTTCTGAGGCGCCTGCGGCTCGGCGACGAGCGTGGCTTCCTGACCCGGCTCTTCTGTGCCGAGGAACTGCTGGCCGCCGGCTGGGATGGTCCCGTCGCCCAGATCAACGAGACCGGAACGGGTCTCCGCGGCACCGTGCGCGGCCTGCATTTCCAGCATCCGCCGCATGGCGAGGTCAAGCTCGTGACCTGCACAGCCGGTGCCGTTCTCGACGTGGCCGTCGATCTGCGGGAGGGGTCTGCGACCTTCCTCAAGCATTTCGCGGTCGAACTGTCGGCGGACAATGCCTGCTCGCTGCTGATCCCCCAGGGCTTTGCCCATGGCTTCCAGACACTGACCGATGATGTGCGCATGATCTACGCCCATTCCGCACCGTTCAATGCCGAGGCGGAGGGCGGACTTTCCTGCCGCGATCCGGCGATTGGCATCGACTGGCCGCTGCCGATCGTCAATCTCTCGGCGCGCGATGCCGCCCATCCGAAGATCGCCGACGACTACCGGGGGCTTGCCGCATGAAGTGCCGTCACTGCGGATCGTCGCATCTCGGCCCCTTCCTCGACCTGGGGAGCGCGCCGCCGTCGAATTCCTATCTGCGACCGGACCAGTTGGACGCGCCGGAACTCTGGTACCCCTTGATCATCCGTGTCTGCGCCGACTGCCTGCTCGTGCAGACCGAGGACTTCGCCGCGCGCGAAACCTTCTTTTCCGACAGCTACGCCTATTTCAGCTCCTTCTCGTCTTCCTGGCTGGCGCATGCGCAAGGCTATGTCGAGGCGATGGCCGAGCGCTTCGGGCTGACCGCCGAGAGCCGCGTGGTCGAAGTGGCGGCCAATGACGGCTATCTCCTGCAGTATGTAAAGGCGCGCGGCATTCCGGCGCTGGGCATCGAGCCGACGGCGAGCACCGCGGCGGCGGCGCGCGCCAGGGGCATCGAGATCCGCGAACTGTTCTTCGGGGAAGACGTCGCGCAGGCCCTGGTGGCCGATGGCTGGTCGGCAGACCTGACGGCGGCCAACAACGTGCTTGCCCATGTGCCCGACATCAACGATTTCGTGCGCGGGTTTGCAACCCTGCTGAAGCCGACGGGCGTTGCCACCTTCGAATTCCCGCATCTGCTCAACATGGTCCGCGAGGCGCAGTTCGATACGGCCTATCACGAGCATTACTCCTATCTGTCGCTGACGGCGGTGATCCGGATATTCGAGGCGAACGGGTTGAGCGTCTTCGACGTCGAAACCACGCCCTGGCATGGCGGCAGCCTGCGCGTCTTTGCCGGACGCAGCGAGACGGCGGCCCATGCACTGAGCCCGAACGTGGCGGCGGTGCTGGACGCGGAGACGGCGGCTGGCATGCGCGACCTCTCCTTCTATGCGGGTTTCCAGACGGCCGCGCAGCGCGTGCGCAACGACTTTCTGGCCTTTCTCATCGATTGCCAGCGCCAGGGCTTGTCGGTTGCCGCCTATGGCGCGGCGGCCAAGGGCAATACGCTGATGAACTTTGCCGGCATCAAGCCGGATCTGATTTCCTTTGTCGTCGACAGCAATCCCGCCAAGCAGGGAATGGTGATGCCGGGCAGCCGCATCCCGATTGTCGACATGCGTGAACTTGAACGTCAAAAACCCGACAGAGTGGTGATTTTGCCATGGAATCTACAGGCCGAGATAACCGAGCAGATTTCCTTTATCAGAGATTGGGGTGGGAAGTGTGTGACGGCTGTGCCGACCTTGACGGTCATGCCGTAGCCGCCGGCACGCCGCAGCCGGATGCCGCCAATGTCGTTGGACCGCATGCCGCGCGGCATGATGGACCAAGCGCCGCCAGCGAAACGCGATCCGCCACCCTTTCCGCCAATCGGCCCCGGAGGCATTTTTCATGACCAGCAAGCCGCTTCTTTCCGTCTGCGTGCCCTCGCGCAACCGCCAGTATTATTTCCAGCACACGATTCGTGCCGAACTGCAAAGCCCGCACCGCAATGTCGAATTCATCTTCGCCGACAATTCCGACGAACCGGCGATCATGAATGATTTCATCAAGTCCATCGACGATCCGCGCATGGTCTATCTGCCTTCCGAAGATCGTGTTCTCTCGATGGTCGACAATTGGGAGCGCTGCATGGAAGCCTGCAGCGGCGACTGGATCGTCTTCATCGGCGACGACGACTACATGGATACCGATCTCGTGCTGCTTCTCGATCGGCTGATGGCCGTCGAGCCGGACACGGACGCCCTGCATTGGCCACCGGTCAACTACAACTGGCCGACCGAGGAAGGCAAAATCCACGGCACCAAGATCGTGCTCAAGGAGGAGATCTTCCTGCTGCACAAGTCCCTGCTGGAAAACAGCATGTTCGGCTGGAAGGACGCGTCACACGTTCCGCATAGCGGGTTTTCCATCTATCATTCGGCGATTTCGCGCAAGCTCATGCTCAGGATCAAGGAGACCTTTGGCGGCCTCTATTTTGAGCATCCGATCGTCGACTACGACAATTCCTGCAAGGTGATTGCGCTGGGCCAGAAATTCGCTGTATGTCCGCGCCCATTTTCCGTGATGGGCAAATGCCCGCTGAGTAATTCGGCGGGGATCGGTAAGCGTGACGAATACCGGAGGAATATCAGTGCTCTCATCGGTGAGGTGGGGCGCGATTTTGAAACGGACGATGCCGTAAGGGATTTGCCCTTTAAGAGCCTGCTCGGCACGCCAGCTGTAATCGCCCAGATGCAGCACTGGTTCAAAACCAAATACGGCTACGAATACCCGAACTGGGAAGTCGGCTTTGCCAAGGCCTGCGCCATCGATACCGGCTATTATGCGGACCAGGAATCCTTCGATCAGGCGCGCGAAGCCTATGCGCAGGCCTTCGCCAGCTGGAAGGGCGGCAAATATTTGCGGCATTACAATCCGAAATTCATCGGCAAGCGCGATGCCGCCAATTCGATCAAGACCGGTTTCTTTGAAAATGCCGTCCTGATCGAGGAGACGATCGGCGGCTCCAGGACCGTCGGCGAGTTCTTCGATATCGTCCGATGCATGATCAAGCCGGCGGATATGCTGGAGATCAATCCTGAGGGCCTTCGGGCCGGGCGTCCGGCGCCGCAGACGCTGAGGCTGAATGCACCGCTGTCGGAACGCCGCCGCGCCAGCTGATGGCTTGGCGCGCTCTCTCCTGATACCCTGACAGGAATGGAAAATGGCGCCGCGCGGCGCCATTTTTGCGTTTCCGGGCAGGGCGCGCCGAGGCGACGTCAGACGCGCTTCAGGAAGCCGTCCGGTGCCGCGGTGAACACCAGCTTGTTTTCGATGACCTTGTCGATTTCGAACGACAGTGCCGCGCCGTCGTTTGCCGTGCGGCCCTCGTCCTTCAGCTTGCGCAGATATTCCCATACCGCGGTCTTCGGATTGTTGCCCTTGCCCCAGGGGCGGTCATCCGACATCGAATCGGGGAAGTCCTCGACGATCGTGTCCCAGACGACGCAATAGGAACCGGCCGTTGTCAGCGGCGCATAGAGCTCGAGTTCGGCCAGCACATGCTCGTGGGTATGATTGGAATCGAGGAAGACCAGCACCTTCTCATATCCCTCGCTTGCAGTCTTGACCTTGGCAAACACATCCTCGTCCACAGAAGACCCCTGATAGAGTTCGATCTTGTGCGCCAGCGGATGGGCCTCGATCGCCGTTCTGTTGTGCGGGCGGATGTCGATGTCGACGCCGATGACCTTGCGCTTGCCGGCTCTCGGGTCCAGCACGTCGCCGTTTTCCACGGCATCGCAGTAGTCGAGAAGCGCCAGTTGCGAGGCGCTGGAGATCAGCGAGCCGCCATGGGCGATGCCGGTCTCGATGACCAGGTCCGGACGGCACGACCAGATCAGTTCCTGCACCGCATAGAGATCCTGCGGCACCTGAATGACCGGGCGGCCGAGCCAGGTGAAGTTATAGGAATAGTGATGCCGCACCGATTCTCGCGTCCAGATATTGGAGAGCGCGAGAAAGTCGCGGTCCTCGCCAATGTCCTTGATGTTCTTGGTGACGAACTGACGAAACTCTTCGACGGGATCCATGCGTTTCCTCTTTCCGCAAAGCTTTGCTTCTTCTCATTGTCGCGCGACGGGACTTTAAACCAAACGACCCGCTTGCTACAGCGGAAGATCTGAACGCGTCGCGCGCCTTCGACTGTTAAAGTCAATCACGCTTACCCGGGACTGATGACGATGAGGATATTGCTAACAGGCGGCAGCGGATTTGTCGGCCGGCAGGTCCACAAGGCCCTGAAAGGCGATGGCCACGAAGTCAGGCTGGTGCTGCGGCCGGGCCGCGAGGACAGGCTGCTCGTGCCGACCGATGAGGCCGATATTCTCCACACGGACGACCTCTTCGCCCATTCCGGCGACTGGTGGCGTGAAACCTGCCGGGAGATCGATACCGTCGTGCATGCGGCCTGGTATGTGGAGCCGGGCAAGTTTCAGGATGCATCGGAGAATCTCGCCTGCGTCAGCGGCACATTGGCTCTGGCGCAAGGCGCCCTGGCGGCCGGTGTAGGCCATTTCGTCGGCGTCGGCACCTGTATGGAATATCGCCTGCCTTCCGACAGGCTCGAGGTCACCGCCCCGCTCGCGCCCTCGACGCTCTATGCGGCTTCCAAGCTGGCGCTCTATCAGATGCTGGAGCCTTTCTTTGCCCCGACCGAGACCGCTTTTGCCTGGTGTCGCCTGTTCTATCTCTATGGTGACGGAGAATATCCAGCCCGGCTTGTGCCCTATCTGCGTCGCCAGCTGGAGAGTGGCGAGACGGTGAAACTGTCGGCAGGCACGCAGATCCGTGATTTTCTCGACGTCGCCGATGCCGGCCGGATGATCGCGACGGTGGCCGAGACCGGCCAGACCGGCCCGGTCAACATATGCTCCGGTGTGCCGATCACCATCCGTCAGCTGGCGGAGAGGATCGCCGACGAATATGGCCGCCGTGATCTGCTGGAATTCGGCACGGCCGCGATCCACCCCTCCGACCCGGCGTCGGTCGTCGGCGTGCCGAATGTTGCGCGACGCTAGCACGGGGTCAGGTCCTATCGGGCCGCCCGATCGCGTCACGCTTCCTTTGCGGGCGCCTTCTGGTCGGTGATCACGAAGATCGGCGCGAGGATCGAACTGACGACGCTGTAGAATTCCTGGGCCGTCTGGGCATTGCCGATAAAGCGATCGACCAGCAATGTCTGTCCGACCAGGCCGCGGCGCCGGTCGTCCGGCTGCTCGGGGTAATATTTCGGCTGGAAATAGGGGAGCAGCTGTTCGCCGCCCGGCATCCGCTGGAGCGCGGCATGATAACCCTGGCACCGCTGCTCGAAGACGGCGGGGTCGTGTTCCAGAATGCAGTCGACACTGCAGGAGCGGACGAAGTTCTCATTGAAGCCGCCCCACTCGCTGCCGAGTTCGCTCAGCACGCGGGCCTGGATCTCGGCGATGGCGGCGGTCAGGCCGATCGAGCCGTCGAGCGGGAAGCCTTCGAGCGCAGACCGCACGGCGACCGGCCGGTAGGGCGTCGTGCTGGTGGCGGACATCGGCCGATGGGAGAGCGCCAGTTCATTGGCAAATAGCACCGTGCGGGCCGTCCATTCGAACCGCGGCACGGGGGTCAGCCAGCTGGTCGGCGCGGAGGCGCTGAGGATCGATTCCACCAGGCTGCGCTTCAGCGCGCCGTGAAACAGGCCGAACGGCACCTTCGGCGTCTGCGGTGCGGCCGTCCAGTTGAAAAAGGCGTCCAGCATGCTCGCCTTGTCGATCTCCGACACCTTGTGCTGCACCGGGATCGCAACGGCAGTCTTGGTGCCGCGCGAGGCGGTAGGGCTGATCTGGAAGGAATTCCAGCCGATTGCGTCCGCTGTCGGCCGTGTCTCCTCGACATGGGCGATGAGCTTGGCGAGGTCCGGATCCAGCATGTCGTCGGGAGCGACAATCGTCACCCAGTCGCCCTTTGCCGCATTGACGGTGCCGATCCACAGCTGTGCCGCGGTGATGTTGGCCGGTGCCGGGGGCAGGATCGTCAGGCGCGGATCGCTGGCAGCCTTCTCGTAGAGGGCCGCCGCGCTGTCCTGGCTGCTTTCGAACAGCGAGACGATCACTTCCAGATCGACGCCGGAGCGTGCCAGCAGGGTGTCGACGAGAAAAGACGGGGCGGCCTGGTCGGGCTCGACCGGGATACAGACGGAAAGCTTCGGCATTCTGGACCTCGTATGGTTCGGCCGTAGGCGCGCGCGGGGCGACTGCCTTGCGAACTGCGATTGACGGAGGCCATCGCCCGGCGCGTCGCCTTGGGCCCATGGCACGATCTCGACTTCGGAAAATATCGGGCAAAACTGGAGCGAGGCTTTGCGCAGTATGCTCTATGGCGTGCGGCCGGTCGGTTTGACGGCTGCATCGGGCATCTCCGGCCGGGAGGTCTTCGGCGTTTCGACGAAAGGCCAGCGCTGCGGCGAATGGGGTGCGGCCGGCAGCCAGTCCTTGCGGTCGAAATAGGCGCGCGAACGCTTGACCGTCGGCAGCTTGTTGGTCGCCATCACGATCAGATTGAAGCGGTGCGGGTCGGTAAACTCCCGCTGAAAGCTGTAGGACATTCCCGAATGGCTTGTGACCAGATCTTTCAGGGTCGCGATGCTGTCGACGAATTGGGAAAGGTCGCGCCATCCTGTCTGTTCTTCCAGAAGCTTGACGCCATCGATCATCCGCTGGCGCATCGGCGGGTCCTGCGCGCTGTCGGCAAGGACGAGCTTCATCCGGATCGAACGGATCTCGCCATCGGGATCCCCCTTGGCAATGAAGAACAGCGACGGCTCGGCCGACCCCCGCGCGCCGGTACCATCCGTGGCCGGTTCGTCTGACAGGCATTCGAAGGTCGAGCGGTCGAGCGGGCTTTGTCGCCAACCGTTATTGTCGATACCGATTTGGGTGAAGTCTTTGCAGACCTGCGGCCCGAGGTCGCGCATCTCGCGCAGAAAGACCCCCGCGACCGCGACGTCCGGTGGATTGAAAAAGCGCGGCGGGAGATCGATGGTGGCCGGGGCGGGCCGATCGGTCTTGGCCTGCACCGGTGATTTTCCGGGCGCGGCAATCCTTGCCGGAGGCCAGTCGATGTCGAACCATAGGAGCAATTGCTTCAAGTGCTGGGCATTGTTGGAGAGAAGCACCGTGGCGGCAATGGTAAGCGCCATGCCGGTGAAGACGAGCAGGAAGATCAAGGCGCCGCCGCGCCTCGGCCTTTGCCGCAGTACCGGTTTCACCCGGTCGCGCTGTTCGTCCTTGCCGCTTGCTATCATGCCGGTTCGCATCCCATCCCCAGACGCTTATGGCACAGATCGCGCGCTACGGCCTAGATGCGAGCTTTCGGGGGGGGCAGGTCGGCGTCAGCCCCGCGAAAAGGCTTGCGCCCTGGCCTTCGCCGCTTCGACGATCGACCGCATCTCGCGCGCTGTTGCGCCTTCGACGGCAAACGCGCGGGACGGCTCAAGTCCCGGGTCCTCTTCTCCGTTATGCGGGGAGATCTCTTCGGCCAGTTGGTCGATATCGTCGATCTTGCCGTCTCGCAGAAGGGCTGCGAACAGGCTCACCATGATCTCGCGCTGAGCGTTAAGCCGCCCCTCGAGTTCCTCGATTGCGGTCTGCATGGTGCTCCTCCTTTTCGGTCCCGGGTTCGCCTCGATCAGAAACGCCGTCGCACGGCAAAAGGTTGCCGCGACGATCCGCCGATGGTCGGGAGCAAGGGTATGGGCGGATGGCCGGTCGGCCATGAACGGGAGAGCAGGAAAGCCCTCAGTCTTCTTCGCCGGCCTTCTCGGCACTTTCGAGAACCGGGGCAGGGGCGGGAGCCGTTGTCGGGGGCGCGTGGGCGGCGAGCCAGACCTGCAGTGCCTCGACCGTCTTCAGCCGCAGGCTGGTCTGCCGCAACATGGCGCGCGCCAGCGAGCGGTCGTGGCTTTCCAGCCCCATCTCGACCATCACCTCGGCCAGCGAAATACCGCGCATCGCCATGATGCCCCGCAACCGATCGACCGTCTCGCGGGTAAGATAGCGGCCGGTGGCAATCGGGGCTGGAGCTGCGGTTCGGATGGATCCCGCTGCAACCGGCATCTGCTGGTCCTCGCCAAGCCAGACGACAAACGCCTGCTGCTCCTCCACCGAGGCTTTCGCCCAGGAGTGCTTCAGCTTTTCCAGCCGGGTCCGTTTGATTTTCGTCACAGCGTCACCTTGGAAGGCGATTCGGGAATGTGCCCTTGGGGCTGACGGAGCTTTAACGGCAACGGACCGTTCCGTCACCCGCCGACCCCGCATAAAAAAACTGCCGGCTGCTGAGCCCGGCGGTTGCCGGGATCAGCCGGCCTTGCCGTTTTCAAGATCGCCCAGGGCAAGCCTCTTGTCTGCGCCGGAATCCCCCTTGCCGCCGGGTACCGGCACCCTCATGCCCAGGCGCCGCGTCTTGGCGAAAGGTGCGGCAATGGCACGGCTGGCACCTTATGTGTCGGTCGGCAGAATGAGCGGCTCGCTCTTTTGCAGATCTTTGACGGCAAAGACGACCGTGGGCGCGCCGCGCCATGTTTCGCGAACCAGCGTCTCGATCACTGCCAGCGGCAGCATCAAAAATGTGTCGTGAAGTGGATTGGGAGAAGGTAAATGGTGCTGCTAGAGAGATTTGAACTCTCGGCCTCTCCCTTACCAAGTATGTTCTCATTGGGGCGCATCAATTTGATTTACCTTTAAGTTCTCTATTACCCTCTGAAAACTCCCCGGATTTTCCCCAAGGGAGCGAAGATATTGAAGAGGACAGGTTGTCTACATTCAGGTGCGCATAACGCAGCACCATCTTCTCGGATTTCCATCCGCCAAGCCTCATCAACGCAATCAGATCGCGGTTAACCTGGTAGTGCCAGGTCGCCCAGGTATGCCGGCAGTCGTGCGGCGTGAAGTCGGATATGCCGGCTCGCCTGCATGCTCCCTTAAAGCCGGACTTAATCTGCCCGCCACCACCGGCTTTCACCTCATATGGCTTGCCGTCCGGCCGCCGAAATACAGCACCCTCTCGTCGAGGCAGATTGGCAAGCGTGGCGACCACATAAGGGTGCAGGGGCACGCCACGATCCTCGCCGCTCTTGGTATCGAGAAAAGACACATGGGCGCGCGAAAGATCGACTTGCTGCCAATCCAGATAAAGCGCCTCGGAGAGACGGGCACCGCTATAGAGCAGGAAGATCACCAGTGGCTTCAAGTGTACCGCACTAGCCTCGATCAGCCGATCGGCCTCCGCATGCGAGATCCACCGAATTCGTCCCTTGGCCTGCTTTGGTCGCTCGATGATCGGTGTATCGCAGAGCCGGCGCTTGGCGGCAAAGTGCAACACCGCCGAGGTCGGGGTGTAGACTTGCCGGTTTCGCGTGGCGGCCGTTGCCTTCGGGTACAGCTTGCGCGCCGCCCCATCGATAGCTGCCTGGTCTATCTCGCCGAGTGGCTTAGTGCCGAAGTGACGCGCCACTATATCGACAAAGCGGCTTGCCCCGCCGTTCTCGAGATACATCACGCTGGCTTCAAGGAACGTCGCTGTCTTTCGCGTTCCGTGGATGGAACGGTCGAGGATCTCCGCTTCTCGCCGGAGGCGGATTTCTTCCGCCCTGTCTCGTTCGTCAGTGCCTGTAGTTTCGTCCACAGTGACGCCTCGGACGGTGCCACGGATGTACCAGTTTTTGCCGCCATGTCGGCGGGCGAGCTTAAGCGGCATTGCAGGGCCTCCAGAAGGGAGGAAACGTCCGCGTCGGTGAAAACCTTACGCTGGCCGACCTTCCTGTAAAACGGTTTGTCCTTGAGGATTTCGCGAAGCGTGCGCGTCGAGACGTGCAGCATTTGGGCGACATCCTCCGCGGTGTGGATTTTGGGGAGTGGCATCAGTTCCTCCTCATTATTCTCAATTGCGAAAAGTCCACGCGGTGAAACATCATTTGAATAGGCAATATCCTGGTTTTAAGGGGGTAAGTTCTTCAAGCCGGCGGGGAGGTGGCGCTCGGTATTCGTGATGCTCCTTTTGGAAAGATAAGGGAGAGCCGACGCTGCCTATTCAGGCTTTGGCGTCGGCCTTCGTCATCTCATCTCGACTTTGGTGGAAGATTTGAAACAGGCGGAATACGATCTCAGAATTCATCGATCGCCCATTTTCCATCGCCGAATATTTGATAGCAGTGCGGAGCTTGTCGGGCATCCGAAGTGGGAACTGCCCGGTCGTGCGCGTTTGTTGCATAAATCGCACCTCAATGTGTGTCACTGTGATATCATCAAAGATGTCACAGTGACGCCATTGCGTCAACGGTAAAAAAACGTCACCGTGACAGCATGCGGAATTAACGGAAAATCGTAGTCGGCCATGACAAACAATACTGGTAGAGATAGCGACAAATTCATGCTCAGGCTGCCGGAGGGTATGCGACATGAGATCAAAGTGGCGGCAGACCATTCGGGCCGATCGATGAATGCCGAGATCGTCGCTCGGCTCGGAGCAACATTCGATAAAGAGTTTGATGCACCGGTAGAGATCGTTCAGATTAAACCAATTAGTATAAGCAAGCAGAACGCCGCAGCGCTGCTCGGCGTATCCCAACCCGAGTTAGATTTGCTCGTTGAGCAAGGTTTTATCCCTCGGCCCAAAGTCGCCGGTACAATTATCTTATATCCTGCTAAAGAGTTCGAAAGTGCTGCCCGTAGATTCTTAGCTGACTGATTTGGAGATTGGTTTCATCACCGGCTGCAGTGGGGCCGTGAGGAGACTGTCTGCTTGCGGGCATCGACTGGCGTTAACAGACATTCCTCTTCACTCACCATATTGACGTCCCCGGCCATTTGCCGCCGGTCGGGTCCGTTCCATACTGCGTAGCCGCATTCTGCACAGCCGCCGTTCAGCCTGTGGTGCGGCAAGTTGATCGTTCGCTGCAGCAAACGGGCAATATCACAGCAGCGTCTCTATGCGCGCTCAACTGAGTATGGCGTGTTTACCGGCCTAGCAAAGCTCGTCATAATCAAGACAGCATTAGGCGCAGGAACGACAGGAAAAAATGTCCACCTATTTCACAGACCGGCAATACGGACTTCGGCCGCCGACGATTGATGTCATCGACGAGCGCTTGTGGGCCGGGCTATACAGTCTGATCCAGACCCGCATCGGCGATGGCTCATTCGGATTGCGCTTTCCTGAGCAATGTCCGGATGGGAACGACCCGTGCGGGTGCGATGAACACTCCTTCCAACGGGTACTGGCAGCGGAAGTACCTTGGGTGGAATGGCCGCTTTCACCGACCGAAGTACCGGCCACCCCCGTAATTCTCGACCTTTTGGAATTTTGCGCCGCTGCTGTGGGGCAGCCCGTTCAAGGGTCTTTTCATTCGTTCTTTCGGCATTACCATCTCAGTTGGGACCGAGCTGCGGGCCTTGAGCGGTTCATCGCAGATGTTAACATGCTGTTCAGCCGCAATGGGCTGGCGTTTGAGCTTACGCCCGCGGGGCAGGCTCGACGTCTCCTCCCGGCGCCGCTGGCCGCAGCGATCGCATGGACCCTTTTCCAAACAGGGGATGGCGAGACGGATCGCCTGCTCGAGGCCGCACGGCGACGGATCGTGTCGCCAAAGTCGGAAGATCGCCAGGACTCGCTTGAAAAGCTCTGGGACGCATTTGAGCGGCTGAAAACGCTTGAGCCAGGGGTGAATAAACGCGTGCAGGCAGATGCGCTATTAGACCGTGTTGCCGCACCGAACTCGGCATTCCGTCAATTGCTGGCGCGCGAAGCGATCGAGTTGACGGACATTGGCAACAGCTTTCGTATCCGCCATTCGGAGGTTACGCAGGAAGCGCTGACTTCGCCAGAACAGATCGACTACCTGTTCATGCGAATGTTTGCTTTCGTGCGAATGGTTCTGAAAGGGACCAGCCGTGGCGGATAAGAAGACGGCTAAACCAAAGAGCGGCAAATCCAGACGGCCTCGCAAGCGTCGCACCACCACTGGCGGGGGTATTCCGGCGCGATCGAGGGGCCGCTCCGGCAATCCCGGCTACGCCGGCTACGAGTATCAGATCGAGGTCACCGTCTGGGTGGCGCTCGACCTTCTGCTGGCCAAGGCCGCGACCGAGGAAGTCGTCGTCGAACCTAGCTCCGATGAGGATCTCGAAGCCGCCGTTAGAGAGCCTTCGACCGCTTCATTGGGGCTGACAGCGGAAGGCGAGAGTCTCAATTTGATCTTGCAGGCGAAGACCCGGTCGGGATCGCCATGGTCGACCGCGGCGATCGCGGATGTGCTGCTCGGCAAGGACGCTGACCAGACAGACAAGGGAAGAAAGCGCATCCGGCCTTTGGAGATGCTGCAGGCGGCTTCGCAGCGACGTTATGTCTTTGTCACCAACGAAGCATCAGCCGAGGGTTTGAGACCACACGAAGGCGAGCACCTGTTCGACTTCCCTGAAGCCGACGAACTTCCGCCCTACAGCCGGGGGGGCTACGACGCCACAGCTCAGGCCGCGCTCGCTCCGCGTATTCTGCTGCTGACAGGCGTGACGCGTGAGGTTTTGGCGACCCGGATCAGCGCACTACTGTCCCGGCATGGGCATGTCCCCGCATCGAAGCACGCCGATTGCCTGAGCGATCTTCGCGACGTTGTTCGCCAGAGAATACAGGGCGCCAACGAAGGGCGTTGGAAGCGCTCGGAGCTGCTTGATGTTCTGGTTCGTCATGGCGGTTCGGTAGCGCCGACACGCGATATGGATCACTACGTTCGCCCTAGTTCTTTTGACGCCATCAAGGAGCGACTCGACACGTCGCATGCTGCAGTCATTGTCGGGCCGTCGGGTACGGGTAAGACCCTAACGGCCGACATCCTTGAGCTTGATCTTCGGCGCGGCACGCCACCGTTTGATATTGTCGGCGAGGAGTATGGACCCGGACATGTTCGGCATCATCTGACGCGATCTGATCCTGTTCTGTTTCACTTGCGCGATCCATGGGGTGGCAACCGGCTCACGCCTGGCGCAGATCGCTGGAGCGGAGAGCTTCCCAAGCTGCTCGACAGCGCAGGCCCCGGCCGCAAGTTCTTGATCACGTCCCGCTCGGACGTCCTTCAAAGTGCCGGCATCGAGATGATGAAGGATCTCCAGTCCTATGTCGTGTCCATCAAGGTTGAGGATTATGGGCCGAAGCGCCTCGGCGAAATCTATGACGGCATCGCCGCCGATCTAACTGGCCATGCTCGTGGGCTCGCGGGTCAGCACCGCGACCGGGCACTAGCAGAGCTGACGCGCCCTTATGAGATAAAGCGCTTCCTCGTCGCGCTCAGCCGCGAAAATGGCGAGAAACCGCGCAAGATTGATGCGATTCTTGCCGACTCTCAGGTCGAGGCCATCTCCAAGGTTATCGCCGCTCAGATCGCGTCGTTCGGAGTGGATGGCGCTGAGAGCTCCGCTGTCATCTGGGCGATGCTTAATACTCGCGGAGCGGTCGCACGAGATGTCTTCGCCAAGCTTGGAAGGCGTCTCAGAGACGCCGATCCGGTTTTGCGGCCTGACATTGAAGGATTGATTGATTTCCTCGTCGCCGGACAGAACCTGCGACAGGACGGCGCGGCGCTGTCCTTCCACCATCCCCGCGTTGAGGACGGGTTGCGTCTTATATTCATGCGTCGCGCCCGCGACGCCGAACGCACGCTTTCGACAGTCGTCGACGTCTTAGTCGGCTGGGATAATGGCAACGAAGACTGGGGTTTGGAGACGGGGCTCGGAATCCTGCGGGCGGCGGCTCGGATCGAGGACCTAAACCTCGATCTCAGCGACGCGACGCAAGAGCGCCTAGACGCTCATCTGGAGGCCGTGGCACTATCCGCCCACAAGCGCACCGACTTCGAAAGGGCGCTGCGCGATCTCGAGCGTTTCGGTTCGCCCGACCATGTACCAAGTCGTTTAGCCAGGATCCTTCTCGAAGGCGGCCCGAAAACGGAGGCGCCGGTGTTTCGCGAGCGTTGGCACGCACCGCAGGTCAGCGATGAAGAGGTGGCGACGTTGCGAAGCGACGGGCGTACGAAGACCCTGATCGATCGATTTGTCCGCGAGGTACTGCCGTTTTCGTATCGCGAGTACTGTCCGGAGCTGATCGCGCTGCTCGGCAAAATTGGAACCGAGCTTGACGACGCGTTCTGGGATGCACTGAATTCCGTCGCGGTTCCTGGGGGGCCGCATGAGAATATCGACGTGATCGTCACGGGCGCGCTATCGGGCGATACTCCGGATTACGACCGGGCGATCGCGCGGTTTGCGCGCTCGGAGGCCGAAGCCGACACGTGGTTGGAGGGTTTCGCTGAGGACACCTACCGAGCGCAAGAGCACGCCGTCGACGCGGACGCGGCTGATCACATCATCGACGAACCCGGCGATCAGTACTTCAACGCTCGCCAAGGCATGAAAGTCATCGTGAAAGTTCGTCGGGCGCGCGATGGCATTGATTGGATCGTCGACAGCCCGCATTGCAAACTTCTCGTCCACGCACTGGCCGAATTGATCTCGGAAAGCCCCCGTTCGCCTCAACTTTCGGAACTGGCATTTCTGCTCGAGCATGCCGAGGATTGGGGTCGCGACCAGGCGTGGCATGCCGCCCAGCAGCACTGGGACAACGGCCTAAGCGAATTCCTATTGGCGGAGTTGACCCGGTCCGACTTAAAGAGCGCCAGCCATCGCCAACGCCTCGTGGAGATCGCCGCAGTTAACGGCGGAACCGGAGACCCAGTTCCCGATCTCCTTATGGTCTTTGGAGGCGCTTCGGCCGAGAGGCGCCTGGAGATCGTCTATGACCTGATAGCAACGAAGCTCAATGATGATCCGGAAGGTAAGAACGCCTTCGCAACGCGCCGTGCTTGGGTGGATCGGCTGGTCCAGAATCTCGGTGAGGCTGAACGCGGATTGGCTAACGGTTTGGTCGACATCCTGACTGGCGAGGACATCCGGGCTGCGGCATCAGCGCTGCCAGAACCAGCTCGTGACCTTGCGACCTCAATCTTGCATACCTGTTCGATTGATCTCGCCGGACCGCTCGCGTGTCTGGCGGCAGCGGCCGGGCTCGACATCAAGGCGGCTGCGGAACGACTGCTAAGGACCGATGATGCGGGCGACGGCCGGGAGGCGATCCAGGCGCTACACATCGCGAATGGCGTCGACCTGCGCACGTGTCTGCGAAAGGCTATGGCGCACAAGCGCTACGTTGTGCGTCGAGAAGCACTTCGCGCGCTCGTGCCCGACGCGACCCCCGATGAGCGAAAGCATCTGATTTTGGTCGCCAGCGACGACAGTGCAGATATGCGACTGGCCTTTGCGCACCTCATGGAGGAACACCGTTGGCCAGAGGCCATCGACCCCTTGATTGAATTGCTCGCCGATACACGAAATTTCGGCAGCCATTTGCCGATGGGAGGTGCGTGGTCGCGATTCAGCGTCCCTCGGGCAGCAGCGCGGGCCCTTGGAGCATTCGAAGGACTGCCGGTCAGCGCCATCGATGCTCTACTTGACGCTGCTAGCGCGCACTCCGCCGATCCGTTCGTCGCTTGTGCCGCCTTGTCTGCGCTGGCGAAGCAGGACGATGCACGCATTACCCCGGTTTTGTTGACGGCGCTCGAAAGTCCCGGACTGGACGATGACGCGGCCTATCGGCCACGGGCGCAGGCCGCGGCCTGGGCGCTGTGTACCCGTGCCACGAGTGAGAAGCTCGACGCATTGGATGGTGACGCAGCACGCGTCGCGCAACGCGATACTTCGGTGATTGCCGGCCCGCTCTTGGTCGCCTTCGGCGCGCTAGGCGGCGAGCTGCGTGAGAAACTGCTCAGAGAACTGCGCGCCGCGAAGCAGTCCGAGCGCGAGACGCTTGTTCGAATGACTGCAATAGCGGTGGACAGGGTCGGTGGGTTGTCGCTGGATGACCGCGAGCAAATTGTATGGCGATTGGCGCGTGGCGAGTCCCTGGATGGGCTGAACCCGAATGAACGCGCCGCGGTCGAGAATTGGAGCCAAGCACTGAATCTCGATTCGGGATTCGAGCGCTTTATCGCCTGGGTCGCCAACGCTGCGTTTGGATTGCCGCTATCCGGAGAGATCGACGGTATCCGGGCGTTCGATCTCCCGAAGCGGATCGGTGTCATGACCATGCGCTCTATGTCGCCATACAGGGAAGAAGAGGCCGGTATCGACGACGGTATGTAAGTGCTGGAATGCATTTGGATTGATGCGTCTTCACGCCACGCTGTGAAGATTTAGACCCGTCGACGCTGCAAAGGAGAGTTTTCGAACGACCGCGGCCATTCCTGAGCTTCTCCAGGGGCGCCGCCGTAAGTCCGGAATCCGGCCTTTCAAAGTCTTTGTGTTGGTTTCCACGCAGAACTGAGCCGGTTAGGCGCATAATTTCCATTGAGAATTGAGCCATGTGAACCTTCCCCCAACGCGGTGAGCGACGGGGGCAACGGAGTGATCCACATGGGACTTTTAAACATTATCCGTCGGATGAAGCTGCGCGAGAAGCAGTCGATCCGCGAGATCAGTCGGCATACCGGTTTGTCGCGCAACACGATTGCGAAGTATTTGAACGC
>NZ_JAGGJU010000008.1 GCF_017873095.1 Heterorhizobium halophytocola
TTCAAATCCTGCCCCCGCAACCAAATCAACAAACAATTAAAAAACCACACACAAAGCTCCTCAGCACACAGCGAGGAGCTTTTTGCCGTTCCAGGCGGCGAAGACGCCCCTCCCTCAACACCGGCTTATCCTCTCGTCTGCTACGGACACGTCACCCCCCGAATATTGGCGGGATCATGTTGACGAGGGGTTTTTGCGTGTTTTCCTCCATCATGGAAAACACCGCCTCCAGCATGGCGGGGACGTCCTGGCGGACCATTTCTATGCCGTTTCCGAGCAGGGCGACGAAGGGGTCCCAGTCGAAGCAGCCGAGGAGCGGCGGCTGGAGGCGGTAGGCGTCCTGCCGGTTGATCCAGCGCATGACCCCTTCCAGCGAAATCGTCGAGTTCACGAACATCCCCTTCGGCAGGTCGCCGTCCTTGCGCCACATCTCCGTCAGTGCTGCCTCCGCCCTATCCGGCGCATAGCCGCAGGCCAGGATATGGCTTGCCTCGACGTTCAGCTCCATTTCCGCATGCGCGGCCGCAAAGCCGCGGATACGCTCGGCCGTATTGTGATCCGAGCCGCGGCCGCCGACAAAGACGAGAGGCGTCAGCCGTCCGAGCGTCGCAAGCGTGTTTTCGAGAACCCGGCGCGTCAGGTCGTGGGCGCCGGCGTAGTTGTCCGAGATGACGGAGGGCGCCTTGGTGCCGGGCAGGTCGAGATTGAGGCTCTGCACGCCGGCAGCGTGGCAGATGTCGGTGATCCGGTCGGGATCGGTCGCGCCGGTCGAAATCAGGCAATCGACCTGGTAAGACAGCATGGTCTTGGCCGCTTCCACTTCCAGTTCCGGATCGCGCCGGGTGCAGGTTATGATCGGAAAAAGCCCGCGTTCGCGCGCCATGTCCTCGAAGCGCTCGACGATCGAACCGAAATAGCGGTTGTCGTATTTGGGCACGATCATCCCGATGATTTTCGATTTCTCGCGGCGCAGCAGGCTTGCCTGCATGTTGACGGAATACCCCTGTTCCTCCGCGATTTTGCTAATCTTCTGAGCCAGTTGACTGCTGATCCGGCGCTTCTTCCAATTGCCGTTGAGCACCGCGCTGACGGCACTGGCCGAGGTGCCCGCGAGTTCCGCCAGATCGTAGATCGTCGTGCGCTTGGCCGGCTTTTGCTGATTCACTCTTGTCGCTCCGCTTTTTACCAACTTGACATCTAATCCTCTGCGTGACAATTGTTGCTACATCGATTGAGCAAAGTTGCTTCATCGATGTAGTCATGGGTTGTGGAGGCCTGTCGGGAGGTGTTGCCGACAGTTTGGCTTTGCCCAATGCGCCGACGCCAGAGGCGTCGCGTCGATAGGCGAAGGCGGGTGTGGCAACAGGCTGAGGGCGAGGTCTGGCGATCGCATGGAAGAGGACAGTCGAGCGCGGCCTGACAGAAGGTTCGCGATGGAGGAGGAAACAATGAAAATTCGCAATTTCCTGATGGCAACCGCAGCGTCGCTGGCCGGTCTTGCCGGTGTCGCGCAGGCGCAGGATGCCGCAACAGTCGCATTTCTGATGCCCGACCAGGCATCGACCCGCTACGAGCAGCACGATTTCCCCGGCTTCAAGGCCGAAATGGAGAAGCTCTGTGCCGATTGCACGGTCATCTACCAGAATGCCAATGCCGATGCCTCGCTGCAGCAACAGCAATTCAATTCCGTGATCGCCCAGGGAGCCACCGTCATCGTTCTCGATCCGGTCGATTCGTCGGCGGCCGCCGGTCTGGTCCAGATCGCCCATTCGCAGAACGTCAAGGTCATCGCCTATGATCGTCCGATTCCGGCCATGCCTGCGGATTACTATGTCTCCTTCGACAATGAGGGGATCGGCCATGCCATCGCGGTGTCGCTCGTCGAACACCTGAAGGCCGAGGGTGTTGCAGCAGGTTCCGGCGTCCTGGAAATCAACGGCTCGCCGACAGACGCCGCCGCCGGCCTGATCCGGGACGGCATTCATCGCGGCCTGAAGGATTCCGGTTACGAGACGCTGGCCGAATACGACACGCCGGAATGGGCGCCGCCGAAGGCGCAGGAATGGGCGGCCGGCCAGATCACCCGCTTCGGCGACAAGATCAAGGGCGTGGTCGCTGCCAATGACGGCACGGGCGGCGGCGCGATCGCCGCATTCAAGGCCGCCGGCGTCAAGCCGGTTCCGCCGGTGACCGGCAATGACGCCACCATCGCGGCGCTGCAGCTGATCATCGCCGGCGACCAATACAACACCATCTCCAAGCCGTCGGAGATCGTGGCGGCTGCCGCAGCCAAGGTCGCCGTGCAGCTGGCCAGGGGCGAGACGCCCGAGGCGAAGACCAAGCTCTACGAGACGCCATCGGAACTCTTCGTTCCGGCCGTTGTCACGGCCGAGAACATCAAGGCGGAAATCTTCGACAAGAAGATCCAGACGGCCGAGGAAGTGTGCACCGGCGAATATGCCGCGGCCTGCAAGACGCTTGGTATCACCGAGTAAGGGACATCCCGCATATCCGACCGGGCGGCGCCCGGTCGGACGTCCCGCAGCCTGGAGGCCTATCATGATCCGCGAAGACAACTCTCCGCCGCAAAGAGGAACCACGATCCTTCGTCTAGAGAAGGTGTCAAAGAATTTCGGCGCCGTCTCGGCGCTGACGGATATCGACCTGGAAGTCAGGGCCGGCGAGGTCGTGGCCCTGGTCGGTGACAACGGCGCGGGCAAGTCGACGCTCGTCAAGACGCTGGCCGGAGTGCACCAGCCGTCATCCGGAACGATTGAATTCTGCGGCCGGGCGGTATCGCTCGACAGCCCCAGCACCGCGCTCGAGCTCGGCATAGCCACCGTCTTTCAGGATCTCGCGCTTTGCGAAAATCTGGATGTCGTGGCCAATCTGTTCCTCGGCCACGAAATCGATCCATGGAATCTCGACGAAGTGGCGATGGAGGTTCGGGCCTGGACGCTTCTGCGCGAACTGGCGGCACGCATTCCCTCCGTCCGCGAGCCGATCGCCTCGCTGTCCGGCGGTCAGCGGCAGACGGTGGCGATCGCCAGGTCGCTGCTGCTCAATCCGAAGATCATCATGCTGGACGAGCCAACGGCAGCGCTTGGCGTGGCGCAGACGGCGGAGGTACTGAACCTGATCGAACGGGTGCGCGAGCGCGGCCTTGGCGTCATCATCATCAGCCATAACATGGAAGACGTTCGCGCCGTCGCCGACCGTATCGTGGTGCTGCGACTGGGGCGCAACAACGGTGTCTTCACACCGGAGACATCCAACCAGGAACTTGTCGCCGCGATCACCGGGGCGACGGAAAATTCCGTTTCGAGGCGCATGGACCGTCGTGCCGGCGCCACCACCGAACTTGGCGGGAGGCCCGCATGAACGACCACACGTCAAAGGAAATGCCAGCCCCGGCCCCCGCTGCCCTGGCACTCGACCGCAGCGATGAACGCGTGCACCATCAGGACAGCGTGTTCGGAATGGTCAAGGCCTTCATCGACCGCGTCCGCTCGGGCGATCTCGGCATGTTGCCGGTTGCCGTCGGCTTGGTCGTCATTTCAGTCGTGTTCAGCGTCTTGAATCCGGTCTTTCTCGCGCCGAACAACCTGGTCAACCTGTTGTTTGATTGTGCGACCGTCGGCTTTATCTCGCTCGGCGTCGTCTGCGTCCTGATGCTCGGTGAGATCGACCTGTCGATCGGCTCGATGAGCGGTCTGGCCTCTGCCATTATCGGGGTCTTCTGGGTCAATGCCGGGTGGCCGGTCATCGGCGCCATCATCGCAGCGCTCGTCGTCGGCGCGCTGGTCGGCGCGGTCTACGGCGTGCTTTACAATCGCCTGGGGATGCCGAGCTTTGTCGCCACCCTTGCCGGGCTGCTGGCCCTTCTGGGTTTGCAGCTCTACATCCTCGGCCCGACCGGCAGCATCAATCTGCCTTACGCCTCCGCCCTTGTCCGCTTTGGCCAGATCCTGGTCATGCCGGCCTGGGTGTCCTATCTGCTGGCGCTCCTGCCGGGTGCGATCATCCTGTTTGCCGGTCTGAAGGCGCGCAGCCGCCGCAGAGAGATGAACCTGTCGGCCGGGCCCTTGAGCGCGCTTGTCCTCAAGGCGGGGATCTTCACCGTTGCCCTGGAATTTGCCGCATATTATCTGAACCTCGGTCGCGGCGTTCCGTGGATGTTCGGCCTTTTCGTCGGCTTCGTGGTGATCTTGAACTATGCGCTGACGAAGACGAAATGGGGTCGCTCGATGTTTGCGGTCGGTGGCAACCGGGAGGCTGCGCGCCGCTCCGGCATCAATGTCCGCCGCATCTACATGAGCGCCTTCATCCTGTGTTCGACGCTTGCCTCGCTCGGCGGCATTCTATCGGCCTCGCGTCTTGCCTCCTCCAGCCAGCAGGCCGGCACGGGCGACGTGAACCTCAATGCCATCGCGGCGGCGGTGATCGGCGGCACCAGCCTGTTCGGCGGCCGTGGCAGTGCCTATTCGGCGCTGCTCGGGGTGATCGTCATTCAGGCGATCTCCAACGGATTGACTCTTCTGAACCTCAACTCGTCCCTGCGCTACATGATCACCGGCGCGGTCCTGGCGATCGCCGTCATCGTCGATTCGCTGGCGCGCCGTTCTCGTGTCAGCCACGGCCGCGCCTGAGCGAAAAGAAAGGAATAAAGATCATGGGTAATCTCATGGACGGCAAAGTGGCAGCAATCACGGGCGCCGCCTCGGGCATCGGTCTGGAATGCGCCAGGACACTCCTCGCCGAAGGTGGGAAGGTCGTTCTGATCGATCGCGCCAGGGACAAGCTCGAAACGCTCTGCATGGAGTTGGGCGAGCGCGCCATTCCGCTGGTGGTCGACCTTCTCGATCCCAGGGATGTCTCCGGCATCTTGCCGCGCATCCTTGAAAAGGCCGGCGGTCTCGACATCTTCCATGCCAATGCCGGCGCTTATATCGGCGGTCCGGTGGCGGAGGGAGATCCCGATGCCTGGGATCGCATGCTCAACCTCAACATCAATGCGGCGTTTCGCTCGGTGCATGCCGTGCTGCCGCACATGATCGAACAGAAGACAGGCGATATCCTGTTCACCAGCTCGATTGCCGGCGTCGTGCCGGTGATCTGGGAGCCGATCTACACGGCCTCGAAATTCGCGGTGCAGGCCTTCGTCCACACGACCCGGCGCCAGGTGGCCCAGCACGGCGTGCGCGTCGGTGCTGTCCTGCCGGGACCGGTGGTAACGGCTCTTCTGGATGACTGGCCAAAGGCCAAGATGGAGGAGGCGCTTGCCAATGGCAGTCTGATGCAGCCGAAGGAGGTTGCGGACGCGGTTCTCTTCATGCTGTCGCGTCCCCGCAATGTCACCATCCGGGATCTGGTGATCCTGCCCAACAGCGTCGATCTCTGATCGAAAGGCCTGCCGTCGAACTGCGGCAGCCTTCTGTCTTCCACGAATGCGAAAACAAGCCATGGCGAACGAAACCATCAGCAAGGGCTATGTCATCGGCGTCGATGTCGGGACGGGCAGTGCTCGGGCCGGCGTCTTCGACCTGTCCGGTGTGATGCTGGCATCCGCCAAGCGGGACATCACCCTCTACCAGGAGGCCGGCTCCATCGTCGAACAGTCGAGCGACGAGATCTGGCAGGCGGTTTGCGACTGTGTTCGCGAATGCGTCGCCAGCGCCGGCATTACCGCGCAGGAGGTTCTGGGGCTCGGCTTCGATGCGACCTGCTCCCTGGTCGTTCTTGGAGAGGAGGGCCGACCCATTGCCGTCGGGCCGTCCGACGACCCGGCACGCAACATCATCGTCTGGATGGACCACCGTGCCGTGTCCCAGGCGGAAAGGATCAACGCCGAGGGCCATGAGGTGCTGCGCTATGTCGGTGGACGGATCTCCCCCGAGATGGAAACACCGAAGCTGCTGTGGCTGAAGGAAAACCGACCGGACACCTTTGACGGCGCCTGGCAGTTCCTGGACCTTGCCGACTTCCTGACATGGCGTGCCACGGGCGATCTCTCCCGTTCGACCTGCACGGTCACCTGCAAATGGACCTATCTCGCCCATGAGGCGCGCTGGGACCCCAGCTATTTCCGGCAGATCGGTCTGGGCGTCCTGGCCGAGGAGAATTTCGAGCGCATCGGCACGTCGATCGTCGAGCCCGGTTGCGCGCTGGGCAAGGGGCTGACGGCGCAGGCGGCGCAGGCGATGGGACTGACGGTCGGCACGGCGGTCGCGAGCGGCATGATCGACGCCCATGCTGGCGGCATCGGAACCGTCGGTGGCGATGGCGCGCCGCAAAACAGTCTGGCCTATGTGTTCGGCACCTCCTCCTGCACCATGACATCGACGGCCGAACCGGTCTTTGTCCCGGGAGTCTGGGGCCCCTATTTTTCCGCGATGGTGCCGGGCATGTGGCTCAATGAAGGTGGCCAGAGCGCTGCAGGCGCGGCGATCGACCAGCTGCTCTTACTGCATCCCTTTGCCGGTGAGGCAAAGGCGATGGCCCGACAGCAGGGCAAGGCGCTGCCGGTCATGCTGGCCGATCTCGCGAGCGCGCGTTGCGCCAACCCGGCCGACGCACTGGAGCAGGTGCGGGGTATCCATGTGGTACCGGAATTCCTCGGCAACCGCGCACCCTTCGCCGACCCGCAGGCGCGCGCCGTCATCACCGGCCTCGGCATGGAGCGCGATCTCGACAGTCTTGTCCGGCTCTATCTGGCAGGGCTCTACGGCATCGGCTACGGACTTCGACAGATCATCGAAACGCAGGCCAAGGCCGGCGCGGATATCGCACAGGTGGTGGTCAGCGGCGGTGCGGGCCAGCATCCGTTCATTCGCCAGATATTGGCCGATGCCAGCGGCAAGCCGGTGGCGGCACCGGTTGCCGAAGAGCCGGTGCTCCTCGGCGCGGCAATCCTGGGCGCTGTGGCGGCCGAAGGGTTCGCCGACATGCGGGACGCGATGGCGCAGATGAGTCGCCTGGAAGCGGTATATCGCCCCGATGAACGGGTCCGGCGCGGCCACGCAGAGCGATACGCGGCCTTTCAGCGTATCCAGGCCCTCGGCAGGGAGCTTCGCGATCTTTAAAAAAGCGTGGATCGCCGGCTTAGGCCTTTCGGCTTTTCCCCGAGGCGGCAGCACTTTCGGCCGGCAGGGAGATTATCGCCCTCAGGCCCGGGTCATTGTCCTTCAGGGTGACGTCGCCTCCGTGCTGGCGGGCCACGGCGCGAACGATCGACAGTCCGAGCCCGACGCCGCCGGTGTCGCGGTTGCGGGACGCTTCCAGACGGACGAAGGGCTCGAATACGCTGGCTTTCATCTCGTCGGGAATACCCGGACCGCTGTCTTCCACCACGATATCGAGCGTGGCACCGGAATGGCGGATATAGACCTTGGCGCCACCGGCATATTTGACCGCGTTCTCGAGCAGGTTGCGGATCGCCCGGCGCAGGCCGTCCGGTCGGCATCGGTAGGTTATTTGCGGGCCCTCGGCATAGCTGACCGCCTGCCCAAGGTCCGCCAGATCGTCGCAAACGCTGCCTACCAGCGCATCGAGCTCCATCGCCCGCGTCTCCTCGCCGCTGCTTTCACCGCGCGCAAAGGAAATCGCGGCGACCGTCATCGCCTCCAGTTCGCTGATCGTCGCCAGCATCTTTTCCTGGACATCGGGATCGCTGACGAATTCGGCCCGCAGGCGCAGCGATGTAAGGGGCGTGCGCAGGTCGTGGCCGATGGCGGCGAGCATGCGCGTGCGGTCCTGGACGAAACGATGCAGCCGTTCCTGCATGCGGTTGAACGCCTCTGCCGTTCGCCGGATGTCGTCGGGACCCTTTTCCGGTAGCGGCGGCAGGTTTTCACCGCGTCCGAGAGCTTCGGCCGAAACCGCCAGTCGTCTCAGCGGTCGGGCGATCCGGGCGGCGATGAAGACACTGATCACCGCAAGGCCGATCGCGGTGATCCCGATTGATGTCAAAGGTCCGGTGCTCCACCAGGAGCCAGTGTGAGGCCGATGATAGACGGTGTTGAGCCACTGGCCGCTATCCAGTTCGATCGCGATTCCGAGGCCCTCATGTCCGTCGAAGGTCATGAAACGGGCCTGTTGCGGAAAGCTCCAGAGAAGACTCGATGGTTCAACCCATGTGCTGCCGGCTTTCGGCTCGACGGAGGTGGCGGCAGCCGCGCCGGTATGCCTATCCGGGCTCAGTCCCAATTTCTCCCTGAAGTCGACGAAGTTTGCCAGCGGTCGCTTGAGCTCGCTCGAGGCTCGCCGGCTCCAGGTGTCGAGCGGTTCGAGCCCGTCGGTGGAAATCCAGAACCGCGTATAGTTCGTTTCGCTCGCCAGAAGCGCCTGCTGGCGAAATTCCGGCGGCAGAACCTGGATCAGCCGGGTGACGGACACGGTCCGGCTGATGAACTCGCTCTTGGCCGCGGCGAGCAGCGCCTTCGATCGCTCGTCCCAGGAGATCAGGAATGTCAAAGCCTGCGCCACGACCAGGGCCATCAGCGTGAAGCCGATCAGCTGGCCGGTCAGGCTCCTCTTCCACCAATGCGTCATTCCGGGTCCACATCCATGCAAAGGCTGTATCCGCCGCCCCAATGGGTCTTGATGATCGAAGGATTTTTCGGATCATGCTCGATCTTCTTGCGCAGCCGGCTGACCTGGTTGTCGATGCTTCTGTCGAACACGTCGGCGGTTCGTCCGGCCGTCAGGCTCAGCAGCTGATCGCGGCTGAGAACCGTCCCGCGGCGTTCGACCAGCACCTTGAGCAATCGAAATTCGGCCGTGCTGAGCGAAATGCCGACGCCTTCCTCGCCCAGCAGTTCCTGTCGCGCGATGTTTAGGCGCAGATGCCCGACACGGACCGTCTTGTCGCTTGCCGCCGACTTGTGCTGGGCCGGCAGGCTGTTGACCCGGCGCAGGACGGCCCGAATGCGGGCCAGCAGTTCGCGCGGATTGAAGGGTTTGACGAGATAGTCATCGGCGCCGATTTCCAGCCCGATGATGCGGTCGGTATCTTCGGCCATGGCCGTCAGAAAGATCACCGGCACCTCGGTGGCGCTGCGAATCTGGCGGCAGACCGTCAAACCGTCTTCATGCGGCATCATGATATCCAGCACGACAAGGTCGATATCGCCACTCTCCAGGATCTTGCGAAGCGCGGCACCGCTCTCTGCCATGCTCACCTTGTAGCCGTGCTGCTGCAGGTATTGCCCGACCAGATCCCGGATGTCCTTGTGGTCGTCGACTATTGCAATGTGCGCGGAATGTTGCATCTGATATCCCCGTCAGTCCTGCCCGTTTTACAGGATCTGCGGCCCGGCAGCATGGAAAAACTGACGGTAACCGGCGCGGTACGCTTCGCCCCACGGAACGCGGACAAGGTCGGCGTGTGTTGCAGGCAGCCTGTCATGCGTCGTATCTGAGACCGACGCTGGCCCAGCGACGCGGTCGATCTCGGCTGCATCGAAGAGATAGTCCAGGATGCCGGCGGTTTCCCGGCAGGCCGCATGCGGCATGTCGGTGTGCGATCCGAGCTGGCCATCGGATTGGAGGATGTCGAACAACCGGTCCAGCACGGGGGCCGGCAGCGACGCCTTGGCGCAGCTCAAGGGATCCTCCGGGTGCGCACTTCGGTTCCCATCACGGGCAGGTTCGCTCTTGTGTCCGATGGCGTGTGGCAAAGCGGATCTTGCCTCCTCAGTTGGCCAGGGGATCGGGGCAGGCGGCACCCGATGCGATCCAGGCGCGGGTCAGTTCCCCGAACAGTTGCTGCGATCCGGGTGCCGGCATACGGCCGATGCCGGGGTTCCAGGCCCACCCGACCAGGGTGTCCTCTGCGTTATGGTGTACGAGATCCGCCATGCTCCGGCCGCCATTGCGTTCGGGATCCTTGATCTGGGCGCAAATCGCACTGAGGTCGAGCCCCTGCCAGCCCATAGATCTCGGCGCCAGATGCCAGTCTTCATGGCCGGGAATGCTGCCCTTGCCATCCGGAAAGGTGACGTTTTCCGCGCCGTGGCAGGTGGAACATTCTAGGCCCGCCACGCCGCGTCCATCCGGCCCGCGCAAGACCGGCGGTGTGTGGGCGAGCCCCTCATGCTGGGTCGGCCGATCGGTTCTCGGATGGCAGTTCATGCAGCGCGGGCTCTCGATGACCTTGCCCATTTCCGTGAAAAGGGCCTTCGAACGTGCATTGCCGTCGCCAATATCGGCAAAGGCGTCCGGTGCGCGCAATTCGACCTCGGCGGAATCCGCGACGCCGGCGATCCCGGCGAGAACCAGACCTGCCGCGACCAGTGCGGCACTTGCCATCCATGTTGTCCGTTGAAAGAAAAAACTCATAGCTGCACGCCCCGGGTGAAGGGCAGAACCCGCAGACGCTTGTCTGTCAAAGCGCGCCATGCATTTGCGACCGCCGGCGCGACAGGTGGGACGCCGGGTTCCCCGACGCCGGTCGGATCCGCCGTCGATTTTACGATCGACACTTCGATCTTCGGCATTTCAGACATGCGGATCGAGCGATAGCGGTCGAAATTGCCCTGCTGCGGCACGCCGCCTGGGCCGATCGTGATCTCGCTATACATCGCCGCGCCCAGGGCAAATCCGATGCCGCCCTCCATTTGTGCGCGGATGATGTCCGGGTTGATGGCGACACCGCAATCGACCGCGCACCAGATCCTGTGCACTTTCGGCAAGCCGTCGTCTCCGCGCGACACTTCCGCGATTTCCGCCACATAGCTTCGGAAACATTTGACCACCGCGACGCCGAGCGCCCGGCCAGAATTGCCTTTCGTGCCCGACCAGTTGGCCATGTCGGCGACCCGTTCGAGCACGCCGCGCAGGCGCGCATCCTCGTCGCCGATCAGCGCCAGCCTGCCGTTGACGGGATCCTTGCCCCCGAGCACCAGCAGCTCGTCGAGAAAGGTCTCGACCGAATAGCAGGTGTGGCTGCTGCCGACGGAACGCCAGAAATTGCCGGTCACGCCGTTTTCCATCAGATGCAAGCCGACATGGAGGTTGGGGATGTCGTAGACCATCCCGCGCGCGCCCTCCACGGCGGAGCCGTCGATGCCGTTTCGAACCGCGCCGCCGAAGGCGGTTCCCTTCAGAAAGGACTGGATGGCGATCACCTGATCCCAGGCGACGATATCGCCGTTTTCGTCGACCCCGCCCCGCAGGCGGTGCACCGACATCGGACGGTAGCGGCCGCCGCGAATGTCGTTTTCACGGCTCCAGAGATGCTTCACCGGCCCCTTGCCCCAGTCTCTTGCAATCGTCGCGACCTCGGCGGCAAATTCGGCGTCGGGTGTTCCCAGACGACCAAAGCTGCCGCCGGCAAACATGGTATGGATCTTCACCTGCTCGGGTGCCATCGACAGGGTCGTTTCGATCTCCTTCTTGTCGCGCGTGACAAGCTGGCTGCCCATCCAGAACTCGGCGCTGTCGGGACCGACTTCGGCCACGGCGCCCAGGGGCTCCATCGTCGCATGCGCCAGGAACGGAAAATGGTATTCGGCCTCGATGCTGCGGGCGGCGCCGTCGAGGGCTGCTGCGCCCGTTCCGCGGGTCTCTGCGTCGGCGCCAGGGTCGCGGGCGGCGCTGGCATAGGCACGGTACATCTCTTCGCTCGAGCGCCGTTCCGCATCCTTCATGTCCCATTCGACGATCAGTGCCGCCAGACCACGCTGGGCGGCGAACCGCGAATTGGCGATCACCGCGATACCCTGCGGAACCTGCATCACCTTCAGGACGCCCGGAATGGCTTCGGACCGTGTCGCGTCGATCCGCTTCACGGTGGCGCCGAACGCAGGAGGGTGCAGGATCGCGCTTTGCACGAGGCCCGGTCGCTGAACATCGATCGAATAGCTGGCCTTGCCCGTCGACTTCGCAGTGGTGTCGATCTTTGGAAGTTCCGAGCCGATCAGAGTGAAGGTGGCGGGATCCTTGAGGATCGGGTCGCGCGGGATTTCGATCAGGGCTGCCGCCCCGGCAAAGGCCCCGAAACCGGAGGTTCGACCGCTGGCGGCATGGGCGATCGTGCCGCGGTTGACGGTGATGTCGGCTGCCGGAACATGCCAGGCACGGGCCGCAGCCTCGACGAGCATGGCGCGCGCCGCAGCCCCCGCTTTACGCATCTGGTAATAGCTGTTGGCCATTCCCGACGAGCCGCCGGTGCCCTGCTGGCCCATGTTCAGGTTCGCATAAAGAGTGACATCGGCCGGCGCGCTTTCGACCCGCATCTGGCTCCAGTCCGCATCGAGTTCCTCGGCGGCGAGCGTGGCAAGGCCGGTGAAGGTCCCCTGGCCGAATTCGATATGCTTGGAAATCACCGTGACGATGTCGTCTTCACCGATCCGCAGAAAGGCATTGGGCATAGCCGGCACCTCGCGCATCTCTTCCGGCCTGAGGCGTCGGATCTCCTGGGCACGCGCCAGGGTGGGGAGAAACATCGAAATCACCAGGCCACCGGCGGCGCGGGCGATAAACGAGCGGCGGGTTGTCGCAAGACGCATCTCAGGCCCTCATCTTTGCTGCGGCCTGATGGATGGCCTTGCGGATGCGCACATAAGTGGCGCAGCGGCATATGTTTCCGGCCATGGCTCGATCTATGTCGGTGTCCGTCGGCTGAGGCTGGATGGCCAGCAGGCCGATGGCGGACATCACCTGGCCGGACTGGCAGTAGCCACATTGGGGCACGTTGATCTCGGTCCATGAATCCTGAACCGCGGCCGCAAGCGGACCATCAAGGCCCTCGATGGTCGTCACCGACCGGTTCTCGACACTCGAGACCGGGGCGATGCAGGAGCGCCTGTTCTTGCCGTCGACATGCACCGTGCATGCGCCGCATTGGGCGACGCCGCAGCCGAACTTTGTGCCGGTCAGGCCGAACGTGTCCCTGACGACCCACAGCAGCGGCGTGTCCGGATCGCCGTCATAGCGCACCGGACTGCCATTCAGATGAAAGACGACCGCCATTCTTCAACTCCCCGTCATCGCGCAGACCGAGCCGCCCATCAGCATGGCCGGCCATATTCAGATCTGTTGATAGACGGGGTTTGTCGCAGAGATATCCCAGCGCCGGGGAAAATTGTAATAATTTGTCGCAGCGCGAGGTGCGCGCCTTGCCAATGACTGCCCGCGCCCGCCGCTGCTTTTAAAAAGCAGGCGATGCGGAGCGGTTGACGGTTAACGCGATGCTAGCCGTCGAGCCGCTTTCCGATCGTCTGCGCGACCAGCGCCAGGGACGTTGCGCCCGGATCCGGGTGGCCGATGCTGCGTTGGGCGAGGGGACGGGCCCGGCCGAGCCTGGGTGCCAGGGGCGCTGTCGCTTCGGCCGCCTTGTGGCTGGCGGCCGCTGCCGCATTCCAGGCCGCGGGCAGGGATTGTTGCGCGGCAATCGCCCCTTCAAGGGTTTCGACGAAGGGCAGGAAGGCGTCGACAAGGGTCTTGTCGCCGGGCCTGGCGCCACCGAGACGCATGACGTCGTCGAGTGCCGCGCGGGCGCCTCTGGCGACAGCATGGCTGTCGATGCCGGTATCGTCGGAAAGCCATCGGCTCCAGGAGCGCAGCAGCAGGCCCCAGATCGCCCCGGAGGTGCCGCCGGCGCGGTCTGCCCAGGCGTCACCTGCAACCGCCAGCGCCGTCGCGGCACCCGCGCCCCCTTGAACCGCGAGATCGATGGCCGTCCGGGCGGCATTGACGCCGCGGCGCATGCCCTGTCCGTGATCGCCGTCGCCGGCAAGCGCGTCCATGGCACCCAGCGCGGATTCGGCATCGCCCAGTGCCTGTGCGATGGCCTCGAACAGCCCGGCAAGGCAGGCCGCATCCTTTCGCGAGACTGCGGATGCCGGCGGATAGTCGATCGCCTCGTCGTGCTGGCCGGCAACGCTTGGGGCCGCCGTTGTGGCGATGATGTCGCCCCGTCGGAAGGCCGGTGTGTCGCAGGGCGCAAGCCAGTAGCGCTCCAGCTCGTCATCCAGCCAGGTGAGCGTGAGGGAGCAGCCTTGCATGTCGAGGCTGGTCACCAGTTCGCCGACCTCGGCGCCGATCATCTCGATACCCTCGGCCCGAAGCTTCGTCTCGATGGCATCCCACAGGACGAACAGCTCCTCGTATTTCGTCGCGCCGAGACCGTTGAGCAGCACCGCCGCCCGCGTTCTGTTCTCCGGCTTCTCGCGCAGCAATGTGTCGACAAGCAGGGTTGCGAGCTCCGTGGCCGTTGCCAGATCACGCTCCTCGATGCCGGGCTCTCCATGGATGCCGAGACCAAGGGCCATTCGGCCCTTCGGCACGGTAAAGAGCGGTTCGCCGGCACCGGGCAGGGTGCAGCCGCCGAATGCCACGCCGAAAGAGCGCGTGCTGTCATTGGCATGGCGGGCAATGCGCTCCACCGCGTCCAGTGCGAGGCCGGCCTCGGCCGCCGCGCCGGCAATCTTGAAGACCGGGAAATCGCCGGCGATGCCGCGGCGTTTTTCGTGCTGATCTGCGGGTGCGCTCGCGACATCGTCCGTCACCTCGACGATCCTGACGTCGATCCCTTCGGCGCGCAGCCGCTCTGCCGCCACGCCGAAATTCAGCACGTCGCCTGCATAGTTGCCGAAGCCGAGCAGGATACCGCCGCCATGGCTGGCCCTTCGGCAGACGCGGGCAATGCCGGCTGTGGAGGGCGAGGCGAAGATCTCGCCGGCCACCGCAGCGTCGGCAAGGCCGGGGCCGACATAGCCGGCAAAGGCCGGGTAGTGACCGGAGCCGCCGCCGACGATGACCGAGACCTTGCCGTCGGGAACCTGCGTTGCGCGCACCACGCCGCCGGCGACCAGATGGACATAGCGGCCATAGGCCTTTGAAAAGCCTGCCAGTGCCGCGCTTGCGAAGCTCTCCGCATCATCCAGGATTTTTGTCATGCGTCGTCTCCCTTGCAGACTTTCCGCGGCAACCTCCGCCGCTCTGTCTCCTGCCAGATGGCGCGGGGCGACCCGATATCGAGCCCCGCCCGGTCTGTTCCCGCCGCCAGACTAGCGCCGCGCCCCACGCCCGGCAAATGTGATTTCACGACGCAAATGTGTTGCATTGAGAACGGAAATTGTGAGTTTGTGGCTGGCGTTTTGTGTCGAGCGAAACGCGGTCGGAATGCGATCTGCGCAAATAAACGAAGCCGGCCATCACCGCGCGACGAGACCGTTTCGCCAGCGTTTGCAGGCGTTCGGCATCACCGGGCAGGCCGGCAAGATCAAGCTGCTGACAGCGGTCGCGGGGGCCGAATGCTACCGGACCGGCAGTCTGGATCCGGTCGTCGCCTGACATCGGTTTTAAGGCTCTGGCGTTACAATCGGACACCGTGCATGCCTTCCAGACGGTGCTTCGTGGATGCGATTTCGGTGGCACGCCGCGTCTCGCTCCAGCCGAGCGCAGCAGCGGCAACGGTCGCGATGTCCTCCAGCGCCGCGCCGGTCAGCAAGCCCTCTATCGCCAGCGATGTTCGCCGCATCACGATGTCGGAAAGATGGGATACCCGCTCGCTGCGGCAGATCCAGTCGATTTCCGCGCGCCGATAACCGGGAATGTCGACAATAACACCGTCCGACACTGCGCCATCGGCATTGTCGATATGGGCAATGAGGCGATCCGCCGTCGTGCCGTAGCGGGCGAGCATCCGGTCGAGCTCCACGGCGGAGAGCCCGCCTGTTAGCTGCCGCGCCGAGATCCAGCCCTGTCGTGCCTGCGGGGTGGTTGGAAAATCGCGTCCGCCGCCGATAGCCGACATCGTCGTGTCGATATGTCTCTCACGGCCGAGGCGCCTAAGGAGCGTGTCGGCCACTTCCGCTGCAAAGCCGCGGAAGGTCGTCCATTTGCCGCCGATCAGGGACAGGATCGGGAAAGGCCGACGGTCATTCGGCTGAAGAACGGGGGCGGAATGGTCGCGGCTGATCAGGCCCGGCTGGCTGGCATCGGAGGCCGGCAGGGGGCGCACGCCGCTATAGGTATAGATGATCTGGTTCCGATCGAAGCGCAGGCGGGGCAGAAGCGATCGGAGGCTGGCGATGAAATAGTCGATTTCGTCGTCTTCGCAGGAGACGCTATCCGGATCATCGGACTTGATGTCCGTCGAGCCGACCAGCGCCTTGCCGAGATGGTCGTAGACGAGACAGATACGGCCGTCGTCGGCTTCGAAATAGATCATCCGGCCCTGCAGGCTTTCGATCAGTTGCGGGTGGTCGAGCAGGATATGCGAGCCCTTGGTTCCGCCGATCATCCGCGTTGTCTCGCCAAGCGCGCCGTTGACCCGGTCGATCCACGGGCCGGCCGCATTGACCACGATTGTCGGCTTCGCCCGGATCGTCCTGTTGCGCTCGTCCTTGAAGGTGAGCGTGTCGCCCACGCATTCCGTCAGTTCGGTATAATTGAAAGCCGCCGATTGCGGGTTTGCCTGAAGTCCGTCGGTGATCAGTTCCAGCACCAGCCGTTCCGGTCGGCTGATCCGGGCGTCATAATAGAGGCCGCCGGCAACGATCCGTGGCGTGATCTCGGGCATTTCCTTCAGCGCCGCCTTGCGGAAGAAGAAGCGATGCTTCGGCATCACCCGGTGGCGGGCGCCGTAGATGTCGTAAAGCGCAAGCCCGATCTTGATCAGCAGCGCGCCGCGGCTGCGCGGTGCCGTGGTCGAGCCGGCCAGTGTCCGCAGCGCTGCAAACGCGCCTTTCATCAGCGAGAAAGAGGGGATGAAGGTCGCCAGCGGCTCGACGCAATGCGGGGCGTTGCGCAGCAGCAGATTACGTTCCAGCGTCGATTGCGCCACGAGGCCGAGTTCGCCGGTTTCCAGATATTTGATGCCTCCATGGATCAGTCGGGAAGGGGCCGCACTGGTACCCGATCCGAAATCGGCCTTGTCGACGATAAGGCAGCGGACGCCCTGCAGGCAGAGATCGCGAAAGAGCCCGGCGCCATTTACGCCGGCGCCAATGATCACCACGTCATAGTCGGTAATCCCGCCTTCCGCCGTGCTTTCCTCGGTTGCCACCGGGACACCTTCGCTCATGCCAGTCATTCCTCAGATCGTTGGGCCCTCAACCGCCCGGGCCTTCAAGGGGTGGACGCGCCGAGCCTCTGGAGCTTCGGCCAGACAGGCTTCATCGCCTCGGCCAGTTCGACGAATAGGGCGTATCTCTCGTTGAACATCCGGTGCCGCTGCGGGTCTGGCTCGAAACGCGTCTCGATCGCCGCGAGCGCGCGCGGATCGTCGGTCGGGCTCTTGAAATGCCCGGTCGCGGCCCCGGCGCAGAGTGCGGCACCCCAGGCGGCGGCCTCTTCCGTCCGGGTGGCGGCGACAGGGATGCCGAGGATATCGGCAAACAGGCCGGCCATGGCGGGATTGCGCGATATGCCGCCGGTCAGGCGTGCCGTCTTCGATCCGAACCCGTCGCGCAGCGCGTCGACATGGATGCGATGGTTGAAGGCGATGCCTTCGAGGATCGCGCGTACCGCGTCTCCCCTGTCATGCCAGGCGTTGAGGCCGAAAAGGCCGGCGCTGGAGGCGCCGCCAAAGGGCGAGCCGAAGAGATAGGGGTGGAAGAACACGCTGGAGGGGCGTGACGCCGCAGCGTCGAACTCCCGGGCGAGAAGGGCATGAATGCTCTCCCCGGCCTCGGCGGCGATCGCGCTGTCGGTCGAACAGAAGGCTTCGATGAACCAGTCGTAATTGGCCGTCGATGCCGGGGACATCGACATGTTGTTCCACTCTCCGGGCCGGATGCCGTTGCGGCAGAGCCAGCGGGCGTCGGGCTTCGGCGCGCTGGACACGGTCTCGTTGATCGAATAGGTGCCCGCGACGATCGCGATCGTGTCGGCGCGGTAGCCGCCGATGCCGAGCGCCGAGGCGGTGACGTCGTGCAGTCCGGCTGCAACCGCCGTGCCCTCGACCAGGCCGGTGCGACGCGCCGTCTGCGCGCAGATGCCACCGATGATGTCTGCCGAACCTGCGATCTCCGGCCGCTTGTCCGCCAAGGCCTCAAGCCCGAACAGCTGCAGTGCCCGGTCCGAATAAAGCTGCGTCCCGACATCGGTAAACGAGGTGCTCGCCTCGGTTCTGTCGGTACCGATGGTGCCGGTCAGGCAAAACCGCAACCAGTCCTTGGCAGCGATGAAATGACCGATGGCGCCGTAGCGCTCGGGCTGATTGTCCCTGATCCAGGCAAGCAGCGCCGAAGGGGCCGAGGCATGCGGCATCTGGCCGGTCAAATGCAGGGCCTCCTTGCCGATGTCGCCGGCATTCCATGCGTCGGCGATATCGGCGGCGCGGGTATCGAGCGACAGCAGGGCAGGGCCGAGTGGGCGGGTCTGGCGATCGAGCAGATAGATGCCGTCGCCATGGGCAGTCGCCGCGACCGAGACGATGTCGGACGCCGGACGGCCAAGTCCTGCAATGGCCTCGCCGATCGCGTCGGCCGTGGCATCCCAGAGGGCTTCCATGTCGCGTTCGACATGACGTGGCTTCGGGATAAGCTGCGGCACCCTGCGCCGGGCAATCGACAGCGGCCGTCCGTCGAGGTCGAAGATCACCGCCTTGGTAACGGTCAGGCCGCTGTCGATCCCGAGAATGCTGGGCATGGGCGCCCCTCCTGCGATGGCCGCGAGTGTTTGGTGTTGCGGACGGATGAATGTCCGGCGCGGTCAGCCGGCCTTCTTGCCGCCCGCCACGACGACATTGATCCCGGCCGAGCGCATCCTCGTCAGGTGTGTGATGGGGATGTCTTCATCGACGATGACGACATCGAATTCATCGAGATCGGCGAAGCGGTGCAGCGCCCGCCGTTCGAACTTGGTGTGATCGCAAAGAAGAATGCGCTTGGCCGCGCATTCGAACATCGCCCGTTTTGTCTCCACCGTCTCGGGCGACTGGTGGAAGACGATATCGTCGACGATGGCCGACATCGACAGGAACACCGTATCGGCGCGAAGCCTGCGGATCTCGCTGACGGTGATATGCCCCATGAAGGCGTTGCACCAGTTGACATACTGGCCGCCGAGACCGATCAGGGTGATGTCGCGGATCTCCCTCAGCTCGTTGATCAGCGTCACCGAATTGGTGATGGCCGTCAGCGGCACCTTGGCCGGCAGCAGCGCGGTCATCTGCTGGACCGTGGTCGAATCGTCCAGAAGAATGGCCTGGCCCGGCTCGACGAAATTGATGGCGGTCTCGGCGATCGAGCGCTTTTCACTCGCCTGCCGGGTCGCCCGGTAGGCGTCGCTGGATTCGATCAGGCTGGTGGGGGCGGCCGTCACGATGCCGCGGGTCTTGCGAATGATGCCGCGACCGACCAGATCGTCGACGTCGCGGTGGGCCGTCATCAGGCTGATGCCAAAGCGTTCGGTCAGATCCTCGATGCGGATAGAGCCCTCGGAAATCACCGTCTCGGCGATCATCTGCCGCCTGACGAGCTGCCTGGCATGCCGGCTGTCGCTCGGCATCTCGTCCGACAGCATGTCCTTGACATCGACTTTTCTGGTCACGTCCGCCTCTTCCAACACTTTGCCCCTTTACGCTTCGTATCCGGTAACATGTTGCAAATCAAAGGTCGGACGACAGGAGGCACGAGCGCCGTGCCTCCTGTCTGGATGGCGTTACTCGCTCAGAACGAAGGGAGCGGTATACTTGTCGACATTGTCCTTGGTGATCAGCAGGCAATCGAAGAGCTGCTTTTCGGTGTCGACGCCGGTCTTGCCGGTCTTGATGAAGCTGTCGGCCTGCTTGACCGCAGCTTCGGAGAATACGGCAACCGGCTGCAGCACGGTATACTGCAACTCGCCCGACTTGACCGCGGCAACCGCATCCGGCGAACCGTCGAAACCACCGACCTTCACCTTGTCGAGCTTGCCGGCTTCCTTCAGCGCGGCGATCGCACCGAGCGCCATTTCGTCGTTGCCGCTGATGACGCCGATGATGTCGGGATGGGCCTGCAGCATCGACTGCATCTTGTCGTGGCCCTGGGTGCGATCCCAGTTGGCGACTTCCTTGGCGACCTTGTTGAGGTCCGGATACTGGGTCAGCACCGTCTCGTAGCCGTTCGAACGCGTGGCGGCATTGTTGTCGGAGGGGGCGCCGAACAGTTCGGCGTAATTGCCTTCTTCACCGACATCTTCCACCCACTGCTGCGCACCGATGGCGGCGCCCTGGGCGTTGTTGGACACGAGCTGCGCCTTGGCAAGGCCTTCCTGGTTGATCTCGGCATTGACGAGGAAGACCGGGATGCCGGCGGCGACGGCCTTCTTCACCGCGCCGACCGAACCGTCGGCATTGGCCGGATCGAGAATGATGGCGGCCGACTTGTTGGTGATCGCCGTGTCGATCAGGTTGCTCTCGGTATTCGTGTCGCCCTTGTGGGCGCTGACGGTGGCCTTGTAGCCGAGTTTTTCGGCGGCCTTCTTGGCGACTTCGCCCTCGGTGTACCAGTAGGGGTTGGACGGATCGTTGACGATGATCGTCATCATATCCTGTGCCCATGCCGCACTGGTCATCAACGGGGCGACCGCCAGGGCGGCCAATAATACGCGCTTGCCTTTTTTGAACATGTTCTCACTCCCTTTCATTGAGCTGAGGTTCCGCCGGTAACCGGCAACACTTTCCGCGATCGAACCTGATGTCTCGCTCCTCGCTCCCCGCGGTCAGATTGGTGGGCGCGCCGCAATCGTCAGCGACGGGCGTATTTGATGCTGTTCAGGAGAACGGCAAGGACAATGACGGCACCAGTAAACACGGTCTGCCAGTAGGCCGACACCCCGATGATGACGAGGCCATCCGACAGGAAGCCGATGACGAAGGCGCCGAGCAGCGTGCCGATCACGGTGCCGCGTCCGCCGGTCAGCGCCGCACCGCCGATGACGACGGCGGCAATCGCCGTCAGCTCATAGGAGGTGCCGGCGGTTGGACCGGCGGACGTCAGCTGGGAGGACAACACGAGACCTGCCACCGCGGCGCAGATGCCGGACAGCATGTAGACGGAGACTTTCACGCGGGTGACGGGAACGCCCGACAGTTCCGCGGCACGCTCATTGCCGCCGGAAGAATAGAGCCAGCGGCCAAAGGCGGTGCGCGACAGGATGATGCCGCAGATGATGGCAAAGATCGCCAGGACCAGCACGCCGATCGGCACGCCGCCGAGCCGGTTGAAGCCGAGCCAGTCGAAGCCGGTATTGCCGAGTTCGGGACGGCCGCCGAGATTGTTGTAGGTGAGGCCGTTGGTCATCAGCAGCGCGACGCCGCGGGCGACGTAAAGGACGCCGAGTGTCGCGACGAAGGCCGGGACCCTCAGATAGGCGATCAACAGCCCGTTGACGGCACCCACCACCGCGCCGAGAAGGCAGGTGAGAATAACGACGACCCAAACAGGGGGGTAGAGGACGACGCCGAACTGTTCGAGCGTGATGCCCTGCATCAGGAAACCGGCGACCACGCCGGCAAGCCCGAGCGTCGAGCCGACGGAAAGGTCGATGCCGCCATTCAGGACCACCAGCAGCATGCCGATCGCCAGCAGGCCGAAAATGGCCACATGCGAGGACATGATCAGGAAATTGCCGAGGCTGAAATAGTTCGGCGACATGATCGAGAAGACGACGATGATCGCGATCAGGGCGAAGAAGGCGCGGCCTTCGAACAGCAGTTCGATCAGGCTTTTCTTGCGCTTCGCCGCAGGGGCCGCTTTGGTGGTGTCCATGGTGGTGACTGACATTGCGCAGCGCTCCTTGATCCTGGCTAGTGGGCGACCACAGCCTCTCCCGAGGCAGCCATGATTTGTTCCTTGGTGACATCCGGGCCGAACTCGGCGGAGATCCGTCCCCGGTGCATGACGACGATGCGGTGCGCAATGCTGAGGCATTCGCCGACTTCGGATGTCGTGTAGATGACGGCCAGTCCCTGCCTTGCGCGTTCGGCAAGCAACTTGAAGACCTCGGCCTTGGCGCCGATATCGATGCCGCGGCTCGGTTCGTCGAGCAGGATGACTTCCGGATTGGTGGCGAGCATCTTGCCGATCACCACCTTCTGCTGGTTGCCGCCCGACAGCGAACCGATCGGCGCCTCGCCGCCATCGGTCTTGATATGGACCTTGGCGATGGCGTCCGAGACGAGGCTTGCTTCCCGGGCAAAGGAGGTGAGCATGCCGCGGGTAAAGCTGCCGATGCTGGCAAGCGAAAGATTGCGCCCGACGGTCATGGTCTGCACCAGCCCGTCGCGCTGGCGGTCTTCGGGCACCAGGACCAGCCCCTTGCCGATGCAGTCCGCGATGGAGCGGCCGGACACATCCTCGCCCCGGAGGCTGACGCTGCCGGCCGAGGGGGGTAGACGGCCTGCCACGCATTCCAGGAGCTCGGTGCGTCCGGCGCCCATCAATCCGTAGATGCAGACGATCTCGCCTTCACGCACGCTGAGCGAGAGATCATCGACTACGGAAAAGTCTCCGGAGGGTCCCCGGACTGTCAGGCCATCGATCGCAAGGGCTACCGGCCCGAATTCATAGCCGTCCGGCGGCGAGCCCAGATCGAAGTTCTCGCCCACCATGTTGCGGACGATCCATTCGAGATCGATATCGGCGCGCGGCGCATAGGCGGTCATGGCGCCATCACGCAGCACCACGGCATGATTGGTGATCTGCAGGGCTTCTTCCAGATGGTGCGAGATATAGACGATCGAGACGCCGCGGCCGGTCAGGTCGCGGATCACCTTGAACAGCACATCGACCTCCGAGGCGCTGAGCGCCGAGGTCGGTTCGTCCATGATCAGGATGCGGGAATTGACCGAAAGTGCCCGGGCGATCTCGACGATCTGCTGCTGGCCGAGGCGAAGATCCTCGACCGGCGTCAGTGGGTCGATCTGCTCTTCCAGTTCCTCCATCAGCAGCCGGGTCTGGCGTTCTTCCTCGGCGAAGTCGACGCCGGTGGCGGTCATGATCTCGCGGCCCATGAAGATATTGTCGCGAACATTCATGTTGGGCGCCAGGCTGAGTTCCTGGTGGATGATCGAGATGCCGAGTTCGCGCGCTTCCGTCGAGGAATTGAAGGTGACGGGCTTGCCGTCGAGCACGATCTCGCCCGAGGTCGGCTTTACCACGCCCGACAGGATCTTCATCAGGGTCGACTTGCCGGCACCGTTTTCGCCGAACAGCGTCGTCACCTGACCCTGGTGAATGTCGAAATTCACGCCTTTGAGGGCCTGGATATTGCCGTAGGACTTGGCGATGTTGTGGGCCGCAAGGACCACGTCGCCGGTTGTGCTGGACGTGCTGGCAATGCTCATTTGACGTCTAGCCTCACCGGGGTGACGATCCAGTTCTTGGTGCTGACCAGGCGAAAGACGCCGACCACCGAGACCGTCTTGCCGGTCAGTTTTTCCGGGTCGATATCGGCAAGCACCGTCTTCTTGACCTGGTTGTTGATGGCCGAGCCGGCATTCTGATACTCGATCTGGTTGGTGAACTGGCCGAAGGTGATGTCGCCGGTCGCATCGCGCAGATCGGTGCCGTTGAGGGCCGGACCGGTCTGGATGCGGACCTTCACGCCATCCGGCATGCCGTCGATGTCGACCATGTTGTAGTTCGACTTGCGCTCGCCGACGACGCCGGTGAAGGACACGGGGATGATCGGCCCGATGGAGGCAGCCACGCCGTATTTCTCGCCGGCTGCCTTCTTGTCGGCTGCAATCGCCTTGGCCACTTCGACCGCATCGACGGCCCGGGTCTCGACGCTCTTTTGAATGATCGGGAACTGTTCCTCCCCGAAGGCGTCCGGCTGGAATTTCTGTTCGCGCACATCGTGCTCGGAGCCGATGACGACCACCTTGGTATCGAATGCCATGGCCGCGAGGACGACGACCGCTGCCGCGCCAAGGACCCAACGGCGCGTGTGGGTGGGGGTCGACGGGCGACGGGCTGCGCTGTCGGTCACGGTCATTGTTGGCCTCGCATCGTCATGACGAAATACTGGAGAGCGGCAAGCGCTGCCGCGTGGCGGGGGCCGCGCACGGTCATGCCGTGATCGTCCTGCACAGGCAGGGCGTGCCACCGGGCGCAGGGCGTGATCAGGTCGATTGGAAGCGCGTCGCTCATGAATTCCTCCCGTCAAATGTCGATTCGGCAGTCTCCTCCAGCCGTTTCGACATCACGACAGGACGGCGATCTGCATCCGTGTCGTGGTAGTTGATGAGAAAGATATGTTAACTTAACGCAGTCGTCAACGGAGCGATGGCGGTTTTTCGCGGGGTAGATCCCGCCAGCAGGGGCGGTTGTATCAGGTGAGCTTTCGGGATCAGACTTTCTTTCGCGTCTGCGAAAATGCAAAGGCAAGAAATTTTGCGGCGCAAAAATAATTGTCTGCCGAGGGTCAATATATTGAATATTAATTGTTATTGCCCTTTTGTCACCAGCTGATTTCCGTACCATGGCCGGCTAACCCATGTGTTTTGACGGGTCTGGGGTTTAGGTAAACGACGGCGGGTCAGACCTGGATCAGATCCCGCCCGGATTGAAAAATAATTCATCGAGGGAAAAAAATATCGAGACATACGATATTATTATGTTAAGATCGCGCCAAAGGTCTTAATAGGTTTGCGCCAGGCATGGAGGATGATGCCGCGGCCGGGCGGAGGCCTATGCGAGGACAAGGGAGGGCAGCTGGTGTCAGTCTGTTTGCACATGACGATACGTCGCCTGCCGCAGGTCGAATGACGCACGCCCATCAACTCATTATCGGCATAGACGCGGGCACCTCGGTGATGAAGGCGGTCGCCTTCACGCTGTCTGGCCGCCAGCTCGCCAGTGCGTCGGTGCGCAATGCCTATGACACCGCAGACGGCGGGGCGGTTACGCAGTCGATGACCCGGACATGGGCCGATTGTGCGGCGGCCCTGAAGGCTCTGGGCGAGAAGATCGAACATCTGGCGGACCGTACGGCGGCGATTGCCGTGACCGGGCAGGGCGATGGCACCTGGCTGGTCGGAAAGGGTGATCAGCCGGTCGGCGATGCCTGGCTCTGGCTTGATGCGCGGGCAGCGCCAACCGTCACGCAGCTTTCGGCATTGAAGACGGATCGCGCCCGTTTCGAGGCAACCGGAACCGGCCTCAACACCTGTCAGCAGGGCGCCCAGATGGCGCATATGCAGAGCCGCTACCCCGAATTGCTGGGCGCTGCCGAAGCTGTCCTGCATTGCAAGGACTGGCTCTATCTGAAGCTCACGGGCGTGCGTGCCACCGATCCCTCCGAGGTCAGCTTCACCTTCGGCAATTTCCGCACGCGCGACTACGACGATGTGGTGCTCGATGCGCTGGGGCTTGCAGCCCACAAGCACCTGTTGCCGCCGGTGATCGACGGGACCCGGACTGTCCATCCCTTGACGGAAGAGGCCGCATCCGAATGTGGCTTGCTTGCCGGCACGCCGGTCAGTCTCGGCTATGTCGACATGGTGATGACGGCGCTCGGCGCCGGGGTGCGCAGTGAGGGCCTGAATGCGGCCGCGTCCGCCATCGGCTCGACCGGCGTCCATCTGCAGGCCAAGGCCGTGGAGGATGTTGTCCTCAATGCACAGAGGACCGGCTATGTCATTGCCCTGCCGATCCCCGGGATCGTCACGCAGGTGCAGACCAATATGGGCGCCACGATCAATCTCGACTGGCTGCTCAACACCGCCCAGGACCTGCTTGCCGAATTCGGTACGGCCGTTGCCTTCGACGAGCTTCTCGGGCGGGTCGACCAGTGGTTTGTCGGCACAAAGCCTTCGGACATCCTCTATCATCCGTATATCTCCGAGGCGGGCGAGCGTGGCCCCTTCGTCAATGCCAATGCACGTGCCAATTTCAGCGGCCTGTCGGTGCGCCACCGCTTCCCGGATCTGGTGCGTGCCGTCGTCGAGGGCCTCGGGCTTGCCGCCCGCGATTGCTACGACGCCATGGGTGCCCTGCCGCGGGAGGTGCGCATCAGTGGAGGCGCTGCCCGTTCCGATGCGATCCGCTCGTCGCTATCGGCGGCGATCAGGGCGCCGGTTCGCGTCAGCCAGCGCGAGGAAGCGGGGGCTGCGGGTGCGTCGATGATGGCGGCCGTGGCGATCGGCGTCTATCCGGATATGGATGCCTGTATCGCCGACTGGGTCACTCCGCATCTGGGAGCCGGCGAGCCGCCGCTTGCCGCGGACGCCGAGCGCATGCAGCGGCTTTTCGAAGCCTATCAGACAATTCGAACCGGCATCGCGCCGGCCTGGGACATCCTGGCCGCCCGTTGAACCATCCGGCCATGCGGCAAGGGCAGGCGGCGGGCGCCGACAGAGGAGCAAGACATGAGTGAGATCGAGAGCTGCGACCTTTTCGTCATTGGCGGCGGCATCAACGGTGCGGGGATTGCCCGCGACGCGGCCGGCCGTGGCCTGTCGGTCGTCCTCAGCGAGAAGGACGATCTGGCGGAAGGCACGTCATCCCGCTCCGGCAAGCTGGTGCATGGCGGTCTGCGCTATCTCGAATACTATGAGTTCCGCCTGGTGCGCGAGGCGCTGATCGAGCGCGAGGTGCTAATGAATGCCGCCCCGCACATCATTTGGCCGATGCGCTTCGTGCTGCCGCATTCGCCCGAGGATCGCCCGGCCTGGCTGGTGCGTCTCGGTCTGTTTCTCTACGACCATCTGGGCGGCCGCAAGAAGCTGCCGGGGACGCGGACGCTGGATCTGCGCCGCGATCCCGAGGGCGCGCCCTTGCTCGACAAATATACCAAGGGCTTCGAATATTCCGACTGTTGGGTCGATGACGCCAGGCTGGTGGTGCTCAATGCCGTCGATGCGGCCGAGCGCGGTGCCACCGTGCTGACCCGCAGCCCCTGCGTTTCGGCCCGCCGCGACGGCGGTTCCTGGCTCGTGACCACGCGCCACACGACGACCGGCGAGGAGCGGCAGTTCCGCGCCAAGGTTCTGGTGAATGCCGCCGGTCCCTGGGTCACCGATGTCGTCACCCGTGTTGCCGGCTCCAATTCCAGCCGCAATGTACGCCTGGTCAAGGGCAGCCACATCATCGTGCCGAAATTCTGGGAAGGTCAGAACGCCTATCTCGTGCAGAACCACGACAAGCGGGTGATCTTCATCAACCCCTACGAAGGCGACAAGGCGCTGATCGGCACCACCGACATTTCCTATGAAGGCCGTGCCGAGGACGTGACCGCCGACGAAGGCGAGATCGAATATCTGCTGAGCGCGGTCAACCGCTATTTCAAGGAGAAGCTGCGCCGCGAGGACGTGCTCACCAGCTTCTCCGGCGTGCGGCCTCTCTTCGACGACGGGCAGGGCAATCCGTCCGCGGTCACCCGCGATTATGTCTTCGATCTGGACGAGACCGGCGGGGCGCCGCTGCTCAACGTCTTCGGCGGCAAGATCACCACGTTTCGGGAGCTGGCCGAGCGCGGCCTGCACAAGCTCGACAAGTTCTTCCCCGCCATGGGCAAGGACTGGACGGAGCATGCGAGCCTGCCGGGCGGCGAGATCGAGAACGCGGATTACGAGCTTTTCCGCGAAAGGATGAAGGAAACCTATCCCTGGATGTCGCGGGCCCTGCGCAAGCATTACGGTCGGCTTTACGGCGCGCGCATCGCGCGGATTGCCGGCAATGCGACCTCGCTCGAGGGGCTTGGCCGACATTTCGGCGGTCTGCTCTACGAGGCCGAGGTCCGCTATCTCGTGGAAAACGAATGGGCACAGACCGCCGAGGACATTCTCTGGCGGCGCACCAAGCATCGGCTGCATCTGAGCGAAGCCGAGCAGGCGGCCTTTGCCGCGTGGTTTGCCGAACAGAAAGCGGAGGCGGCATAGGACATGGCACTCACCCTTTCGCTCAACACCAATCCGCTGGTCAACCGCTTTGCCGAACCCGACGATCTGATCGACACGGTTGCCCGGGACCTGAGGCTGCGCGATCTGCAGCTGACCCATGAATTCATCAATCCGAGCTGGCCGGCCTCCACCATTCGCCGGCTGACCCGCCAGATGGAGAGTGCGCTCCAGCGTACCGGTGTCCGGGTCACCTCGGGCATGACCGGTCCCTATGGTCGGCTCAACCATTTCGGCCATCCGGATGCCGATGTGCGGCGCTATTATGTCGACTGGTTCAAGACCTTTGCCGACATCATCGGCGATCTCGGCGGCACATCCGTCGGCACACAGTTCGCGATCTTCACCTACCGCGACTACGACGATCCGGAGCGCCGAGAAGACCTGATCCGAAACGCCATCGACTGCTGGGCTGAGGTGGCCGAGCACGCCAAGGGTGCCGGTCTCTCCTATGTGTTCTGGGAGCCGATGAGCATCGGCCGTGAATTCGGCGAGACGATTGCAGCATGCAGGACGCTGCAGGATCGCCTGACGGCAGCCGACATGGCCATTCCGATGTGGATGATGGCCGATATCGACCATGGCGACGTCACCTCGGACAATCCCGACGATTTCGACCCCTATGCCTGGGCGAAGGCGGTGCCGAAGGTCTCGCCGATCATCCACATCAAGCAAAGCCTGATGGACAAGGGTGGGCATCGGCCCTTCACCGCCCAGTTCAATGCCAAGGGACGCATCCAGCCCGAGCCATTGCTGAAGGCCTTTGCCGAGGGTGGCGCGGTCGACAACGAGATCTGTCTCGAACTCTCCTTCAAGGAGCGTGAGCCGAACGACCGCGAGGTTGTCCCGCAGATTGCCGAAAGCGTCGCCTTCTGGGCCCCGCATATCGACACCGGCGCTGCCGATCTGAAGGTGGGCTGAGCGATGCGCGCGGATGGCATGTCATCGACCATCGAGCACTTGCAGATCGCCGGTGCGCCGGGGCAAGGATCTTTCCTTGTTCAATCGGCAGGCAAGGTTCGGGGCAATGGCTGATCACGACGACAATCTGGCCGTTCGCGCCGCATGGCTGCATTATGTCGGCGGCCTGACCCAGGCAGCGGTTGCCAAACGGCTCGGCATCCCCTCGGTCAAGGCGCACAGACTGATCGCAAGGGCTGTGGCGGAGGGCGTGGTCAAGGTCTCGATCGACGGCGTGATTGCCGAATGTGCGGATCTGGAGGCCGAACTCTGCCGCCGCTATGGCCTTGCCTATTGCGAGGTTTCCCCCGATGTCGACGAGGACGGGCTGGCGCTGGCAACGCTTGGTCATGCGGGCGCGAATTTCCTGCGCCGCGAAATCGAGACCGGCGACAGCAAGGTGATCGGGCTCGGTCATGGCCGCACGCTCTCGGCGGCGGTCCAGCAATTGCCGCGCATTGCGGCGGGCGACAAGCGCTTCGTCTCGCTGCTCGGCGGCCTCACCCGCAACTATGCGGCCAATCCCTATGACGTCATGCACCAGCTGGCGCAAAAGACCGGCACCCAGGCCTATGTCATGCCGGTTCCCTTTTTCGCCAACACCCAGGAAGACCGCGATGTCCTTCTTGCGCAACGGGGCGTTCGCGAAGTCTTCGATCTTGCCAGCAGTGCCGACCTGAAGATCGTCGGTATCGGCACGGTCGACGGCGAGGCGCATCTGCTGAAATCCGGCATGCTGGAAAAACACGAGGTCGAGGAAATCGCGGCCCTTGGAGGCGTTGGCGAAATGCTGGGCCTGTTCTTCGACGCCAAGGGCCGGCTGCTCGAAACCTCCGTCACGCGGCGCACGTTGGCAGCCTCGCTGTCCAAGACCAGAGACGACCGGCTGGTGGCGATTGCCGGCGGGGCGCTGAAGACCGAAGCGATCAGCGCCGTGCTCTACAGCCACAGCCTGTACGGTTTGATCACCGACGAGCGCAGCGCACGCACTCTGCTAGAGCGTTGAAAGGAATGGATTTTTCCTGCCAGTACCATGGCCGCTGTGAGAAAATCACAATGTCGATGTTGCAAAAGACGCCTCTTATCGGTGCGGGAAGGAAACTGGACGGAGAAACGGGATGAACGCAGGCAGGAAATCATCAATCTTCTCGTCGAGCACCACGCGTTCGATCTGCAAGGTCCGGCCACGCGCTTTGCGGTGTCCAGCATGACGATCCGCCGCGATCTCGACGATCTGGAGGCCTCCGGGATGCTGCGCAAGGTGCGTGGCGGCGCGACGATTAATGCCGGCACCCGGTTTAGGAGCGATTTCAACGCCGTCGTCTCGGATCACCCACTGCCGCAGGACACGGTCCTTGCGCTCGAGGGACCGAGATCGTGATCGCGATTGCCAATGGAGAGGAACAGCAGTGAGCCAGGACAGATATTTTTGGGTCGGCACCAGCTGGAAGATGAACAAGACACTGCGCGAGGCGAAAGCGTTCGCCGAGGCGTTGAAGGCGGCCGATGGCGGCGCCGATCCACGCATCCAGCGCTTCGTCATCCCGCCTTTCACCATGGTGCGCGAGGTCAGGGCCATCCTTCAGGACAGTTCGGTCAAGGTCGGCGCGCAGAACATGCACTGGGCCGATGCCGGGGCATGGACCGGCGAGATCTCGCCAGCGATGCTGACCGACTGCAATCTCGATCTGGTCGAACTTGGCCATTCCGAGCGACGCGAGCATTTCGGCGAGACCGACGAAACCGTCGGGCTCAAGACCGAGGCCGCGGTCCGTCATGGCCTGACGCCGCTGATCTGCATTGGCGAAACGCTGGAGGACCGCGAGAGCGGCCGCGCGGCCGAGGTGCTGGCGGCCGAGGTGCGGGGCGCACTCTCCAGGCTTTCGGATCAGCAGAAACAGGCACCGATCCTGCTCGCCTACGAGCCCGTCTGGGCGATTGGCGAAAACGGTATTCCGGCGACTGCCGATTATGCGCAGGCACGCCATGCCGAGATTGCGCAGGTCGCCGAAGAGGTGCTCGGCCGGCGCATTCCCTGCCTCTATGGCGGATCGGTCAACCCCGGCAATTGCGAGGAACTGATCGCCTGCCCGCATATCGACGGGCTCTTCATCGGTCGTTCGGCGTGGAACGTCGACGGCTATCTCGACATCCTGGCGCGATGCGCCGCCACCCTCGGAGGTAACTGATCATGAAACTTGCCATTGCAGGCGATAGCGCCGGCGAAGGTCTCGCCAAGGTGCTGGCCGACTATCTGAAGGACAAGCACGAGGTCGACGAGATTTCGCGCACCGACCAGGGCCCGGATGCCTTCTACGCCAATCTGTCGGATCGTGTGGCGCAGCAGGTGCTGGACGGCAAATACGACCGGGCCATCCTGGTCTGTGGCACCGGCATCGGGGTCTGCATTTCCGCCAACAAGGTGCCGGGCATTCGCGCCGCCCTGACGCACGACACCTATTCGGCAGAACGCGCGGCATTGTCCAACAACGCGCAGATCATCACCATGGGGGCCCGGGTCATCGGCTCGGAAGTGGCAAAGTCGATCGCCGACGCCTATCTGTCCCAGACCTTCGACGAAAATGGCCGCTCGGCCGGAAATGTCGATGCGATCAACGAGGTCGATGCAAAATACAACAAGGCTTGAACGCCTTTTGATTAGACCCGCGCTCCGGTGACCTGGAGCGCGGGCGCAGCGCGCAGAGTGCGCCGGCGGCATTCAGGCGACGTCCGGCAGACCTGACAGAACGCTCCGGCTGTCATGCTCCGGCATGTCGCCGATCTCCGCCATCTTGGCATCGAGCTTGGACAGCATGGCGCGAAACACCTCGGCATAGGCCGGATCGGCAGCGACATTCGTCAGCTCGAACGGATCCTTGTCGCAGTCGAACAATTCCCATGCGCCGATCTCCTCGCCCTCCTCGGAGCCGATCCAGCCCATCGCCTTGTCGTACCAGTAGATCAGCTTGTAGCGCCGGTCGCGCACGCCGTAATGGGCGATCGCATTATGTATGTAGTCGCGGTTCATCCAGTAGCGGTGATAGGCGACGTCCTGCCAGGCCTCGTCGGTCTGCTGCTCGAACAGCGGCCTGAGGCTCACGCCCTGCATGTAGTTCGGGATCGGAAGTCCGGCAAAATCGAGAAAGGTCGGCGCGAAATCGACATTGGTGGCGATCTTGCGGGACTGGCTGCCCGCCGCGACGCCCGCGGGATAGCGCACCAGGAAGGGCATCTGCAGGCTCTCCTCATACATGAAGCGCTTGTCGAACCAGCCATGCTCGCCAAGAAAGAAGCCCTGGTCCGAGGTATAGATGACGATGGTGTTATCCGCCTCGCCACTGTCGTCGAGCCAGTCGAGCAGCCGTCCGACGCTTTCGTCGATCGCCTGGATGGTGCGCAGGTAACGCTGCATGTACCGCTGATACTTGAATTCGGCGAGCGCCACCGGATCGGTGAAGGTGAAATTCTCGCCGGTCAGCGCATCGACCAGCGTGACGGGCCTGCCCTCCACCACCTCCGGCACCTTTCGCATCGAGGCGCCGGGATACATCGGCGCGCCGACCTCTATCCCGCCCTCCGGCTGGACCAGCCCGAGATCGTCATAGGTCATGTCCTGGCGCACCCGCATTCTGGCCACTGCTGCCGCGTAGGCCCGCCGCGCATAGTCGTCATGGAAGGTCTCGGGCAAAGGCAGGGGGTCGGAATAGAGATGGCGGTGGCGCGGATGGGGCGAGAAATTGCGGTGCGGGGCCTTGTGATGGCACATCAGGAAAAACGGCTTTTCGGGGTCGCGGTTTTCCAGAAAGCCGAGGCTCATCTCGGTGATCAGGTCGGTGGCATAACCTTCGAGCCGCCTGTGGCCATCGGGAAAGATGAAGGTCGGGTCGAAATATTCCCCCTGGCCGGGCACGACTGCCCAGTCGTCGAAGCCCGTCGGCTCGTGCCCCTTGCCTTCGCCCAGATGCCACTTGCCGTAGATGGCCGTCTGGTAACCGCCGTGGCGAAGATGCTTGGCGACATTTGGCAGCCGGTTGTCGATATGGGTGTCGAGCGTGGTGACGCCGTTCACGTGGTTGTGCGTGCCGGTCATGATCGCCGCCCGGCTTGGCGTGCAGATCGAATTCGTCACATAGCAGCGGTCGAGCCGCATGCCGCCTTCGGCGATGCGGTCGAGATTGGGCGTCGCGTTCAGTCCCGCCCCATAGGCCGAGATCGCACGGGCGGCGTGATCATCCGACATGATGAAGAGGATGTTGGGGCGCTTCTGTTGGGTCATCGCAAGGTTCCGTCCGGTATGAGCAGGTAGGCTGGATGTTCCGCAGGGTGCTGCCTTCGGCATCGAGGTCTTCGGCGGCTGTCCGGCGGCAGGGATGATCGGATCGCAGATTGCTTAGCCGGCTACCAGATCCCCATGGCGGCCGTACGACCGGACCGTTGATGAAAGCGCGCTTCGGCCCTCCCTGCGACCCGCTGCAGCTTCGCAGGCCATAGGGACATGAATATCAGTTGAAGGAGATGCCTGACCAATGCTATTCGCGGCATGAGCGATAAAGGAATGTTATCACCATGCTCGACCGGATGAGCCTGCTGTTGCGGTTTTCCGCCATTTGCGATGCGGGCAGCCTGCGCCAGGCAGCCCAGGTGTTGAACATCACCCAGCCGGCGCTCTCGCGCTCCCTTTCCACATTGGAAGCCATCTACGGCAAGCCCCTGCTGGAACGCCATGCGCGCGGCGTGAGCCCGACCGCCTTCGGGGAGCGGTTGCTCTCCTCGGTGTCACGGCTGGCACGCGACTGGGCGCTTGCCGAGGAGCGGCTGGTGGAAGACGGCCGGATGCTGGAGGGCAAATTCAGGATCAGCGGCGGCCCGCTATGGGACAGCCTCGTTCTTCCCGATGTCATCGGTGAGCTGCAAAGGCGTTTTCCGCGGCTGACCGTAGAACTGCAATATCAGACGGGTGACGCGCTCCATGCGGCCCTGCTGGAGGGGCGTATCGATATCGCCTTCGGCGGTCTTCACCGTCTGGATCGCGGTCATGACCTGCTGGTCGCGCGGGAATTGACCCGGGTTCACGACCGCCTCGTGGCCCGCCGCGGCCATCCGATCCATGCCTGTGCGCCAGGCGACTATACTGCCCTGATCGGCATGCCCTGGGTGATCTATTCCGCCGACCCGATCTACGAGCAGCAGATCGTCCACACCCTCGTCGAACGCACCGGCGTGATGCCGAATATCATGCTCAGATGCAGTTCGCTGATGGCGACGCTACGCAGCCTGCAGAACGGCGACTACCTGACCATGCTGCCGACAAGCGATGCCGGCAATGTCTTCGGACCCGACATCCTTGCGGCCCCGATCGATATCGGCCGGCGCATTGGTCCGTCCGGCGCCCGGTATCGAAGGGTGATCGCCGATTATCCGCCTCTGACGGCCTTGCTCGACCTCTGCGAGCGTTTCATCGCCCGGCAGGCGAAGACCCATGGAGCGACGGCTGCAGGGGTTGCCACGGCCCGCGATGCCGATCCGGGCCGGATCCAGATCAACGCAGACGCGCCGGAGGCAGGGACGTGCCCAGGCACAGATTCTCCGGCGTCCAGCCGCGACAAGGGGGCTTGAGGGCTCTGGCGTTATGGCATGCCAAGAACATTCCTGGGCCAATCGGCTGACGCTGCGGGCTGTGTAACCCGGCCCGCCTGCCTGCTCCATGTCTTCGCAGGGCGACTATACCAGCCATTCCGCGAATGAACTGGCGGGCGTCGGCCGCGGCAGATGGCCGGTCATTCCGGCTGCGCGCGCCTCGCTCGGCCTGAAGCCGTATTCCGCCAGGAACTGGCGGGAAAACAGAGCCTGGTTGGTAAAGCCGTAGGCATAGGCGATTGTCGAGATGAGGCGCTGGTCCCTCGGATCCGCAATCGCCCGGCAACAGGCGGCAAGTCGCTTCTGCCGGATGAAATTGACAACCCCGCCACGCGCTTCGAACAGGTAATAGAGCTGCCTGCGGGAGATTTCGAGCGCCCGGCAGATGGAATCGGCATCGAGATCGGGCGAGCCGAGATTTTCCTGAATGTATTTGCGGGCGAGGTTCAGCCGTCCCGCGGTAATCGACACCTCCGCCTCGACAAGACTGTCGGCGGTGTTCGTCACCGCAGCGGAAAGCAGCAGCGTGAGGGTTTCGACCATCGCCGGCACCTCGGAAACCTTGAGGTTTTCCGCATACTTGTCAGCGGTCAGGATGAAATCCTTGAGGATGAGCGAAATCGGTCCCTGCAACAGCTGATGGCTGACCGAATCCAGCAGCGTGGTCAGTTCGGGATGGCGATCCCGGCTTAGAAAGATGCAGACGCTTTCGGTGCCGGTCATCTGGCCGGCGAACGAATAGGCGAGTGACTTGACGTGCAGATCCTCGGCCGAGGATTTCAGCACCCTGTCCCCCGCGGTGCAGGATACCTGACCCTTCTTGATCAGGGAGAGGCACCAGTGATCGATGCCCGATTTGGCCACATGCTTCATCTCGTGGCTATAGGTCATCGGATCCATGGTGGAGGAGACCAGGTGCATGTCACCCAGCACAAAGGCGCGCGCCCTTGCTTTAAAGCCTTGGTCCGGCGTCCCTAAAGGTTCGACATCCATCAGCGATGATACGAATTCGCGCCAGACCTCGAACTGCTGGCGCGGTGGGTGGACGTCTGTGGTGAACCGGTCCGTGCGGACGCCGTGGTTGTCAGAGCTCTGCTCGGGCTTTTCCACCATTCAGGTGCCTTTTATCAGTAATGCGCATCGACAGGGGTGCACTGTATCGACGGTATATACGGCAACTAAATGTTCCCCGTGTGTTTCAGCGTTGTAATGACTGCCGTATTTCAGTTTCTCCCGTCATTTTGGCTTGCGCGTATCTGGAAGGACACTGTCCGCTGCGGTGCCCGATCGGCAGATGACCGAATTTTACGGGTAATTCTGCCGACCGGACGGGAGCGTTGCCATCAATAGCCTGCTCCTGCAATCGCTGCTCCGCTAGGTTGCGATGGGCAGGCCGTTTTCCCGGCGATCCTTGATATAGAGATCGAGCAGCCGGCGGCCGACCGGGCCGACCGTGCCGTCGCCGATATTGGTTCCGTCCAGCGAGACGACCGGTATCAGGAAGCTCGTCGCCGAGGTGATGAAGGCCTCGGCCGCCGCCTTGGCCTCGGCGACGGTGAAGCTGCGCTCTTCGGTCTCCAGCCCGGCCCGGCGGGCGAGATCGAGGATGGAGCCACGGGTGATGCCATGCAGCAGGGCATTCGACAGGTCGCGGGTGATCAGCCGGCCCTCGCGCGAGATGATGTGGAAATTGGCCGAGCTCGCTTCGGTGACATGGCCGTTCTCGACGAACAACACGTCGTCATAACCCTCGCGGTGCGCCTCCATCTTCTCGAAGGAAGAATAGAGCAACTGCACGGTCTTGATCTGGCGTCTGGACCAGCGTCCTTCGGCGACCGTCTTCAGCGAGATGCCCTTGTTCCACTTTGGGTTGTCCAGAATGCGCTTTGCCTGCGTGAACATCACGAAGGTCGGTTCCAGCGGGTCGGGAAACAGGAAATCGCGATCCTGCGCGCCGCGCGAGACCTGGAGATAGATGAGGCCTTCGGTGATCCCGTTGCGCTGCGCGATCTGCCGGTGCAGGTCGAGCAGCGTCCCATCGTCCACCGGCATCGGTATGCCGAGAGCCTGGAGGGAGCGCTTCAGCCGCGCGGCATGGGCATCATAGTCGATCAACTTGCCGTCGATCACCCCGGTCACTTCGTAGATGGCATCGGCAAACAGGAAGCCGCGGTCGAAGACCGATATCTTCGCTTCGGCTTCGGGCAGCCATGCCCCGTTGAGATAGACCGTTCTGCTCATTGCTGAATCCTTCTTGCTACCGACCCCTGTCGGCACGTTCCTGTTCTGGCATCGCCAAAACACAGTTTCAAGCCTTTCAGACGCTTGAGGCGCATTGGAGGGAGAAGTTGCAGTCCGCTGTGGCATCCGGAGCGAAGATGATCGGATGGCTCCGTCCGGTCACGGCCCAGCCGCAACGCATGGCCTGCGTGACACCCAAAATTGTTCTGATCACCGGTCGTCGCATCGGTCGTTTTGCAACCCGTGGGTGCAGAGGGTTTATTGCAAAGTTGTCATGAACTGAAATACAACTATGACGCGATAATCAAAAAATCAATGCCCGCAATCGGGGTAGGAGGCGGCAATGGTCAGGCACAGGATCTTGTGGTTGGGTGCAGCGATCGTGATTGGCCTGGCGGCCGTCGTCGTGGTGGTCAATCTTCTGCACAAGGGACCGCAAGCTGGCCATGTCAAGGACGAGCCCATGCTGGCCGGCCGTGACCTCCAGTCCTTCCCGGCAGCCGACGAAGACTATTTCGGCCAGATGGACGGCGGCTATCGCGGGGTCAAGCTTTCGCCCGACGAGGTCAAGGGCCGCAACAACTGGATCGTCTGGACCGCCGGCAACGACCGCCTGTGGGACGAACTCACCAACTCCTCCTTCGGCACCTTCGATCTTTTAAAGACCATCTCCAGCTATCCGGGCCTGAAGGCCAATCGCGACAATCGCTGGGAGTATCTGGGCGTGGTCAATGAGCCCTGCTTCAAGAAGCCGACGGCCGGCGACGCGGACCGGTTCGGGCTCTGGCTCGACATACGCGATCCCGACTGCGCGCCGGATCCTTTCGCCAATGCCGACAAGTACAAGGGTGTCGAGATCGGCGCGCGCGGCAAGGTGATCGACAGCGCCAGCGGCAAGGTCCTGCCGGTCGGTTCGTTTTACGGCGAGCCGACCGGCATCGTGGGCCTCAGGCTTTTCCCGAACCCTGCCTTCGATGCGGATGCGGCGAAGGACTGGGACCCGGAGCGCTATTACAAGGATCCGGCCTACTATAACCGGCGCGATCTGGTGCGCCCCTACAGGGTCGGCATGGGCTGCGGCTTCTGTCATGTCGGGCCGGATCCGACCAACCCGCCGGATGATCCCAACAATCCGCAATTTGAAAACCTGTCGTCGGTGGTCGGTGCCCAGTTCTTCTGGATCGACCGGATATTCTCCTGGGATGCCGATCAGAAGAATTTCATCTTCCAGCTGGTCCATACCGCCAAGCCGGGCACGCTGGACACCTCTCTGGTTTCGACCGACTACATCAACAATCCCCGCACCATGAACGCGGTCTACATGACGCGGCAGAGGGTGGAGCTCGGTCTTCGGCTTGGTCAGGAAAAGCTCGGCGGCGGCAGCCGCGACAACCGGCAGTTTTCAGATTTCCCGGGCTATGAGGCCTTCGATGCGACCTACAAAGCACCGGACACCGTCTTCGTGCCGCATGTCCTGAAGGATGGCGCCGATTCCGTCGGCGTGTTGGGTGCGCTCAACCGCGTCTACATCAATATCGGCCTGTTCAGCGAGGAATGGCTGCTACATTTCAATCCGCTCGCCGGCGGCAAGCCGGTGTCGCCGATCCGCATCGTCGACGGTCGCAAGAATTCCGTCTACTGGCAGGCGACCGAGGAGCAGACGCCTTTCGTTGCCCAGTTCTTCCTCAACAAGGATGTCGGCGCGCCGCACAAGCTGGCCGAGGCGCCGGATGCCGAGCAATATTTGACGGCCGACGAGACGGTCGTCACGCGCGGCAAGGAAATCTTCGCCGAGAATTGCGCGGCCTGTCATTCGTCCAAGCAACCGGCATTTCCGCCAGAAGCCGACCCGCGCAACAGCGCCGGGCCGGACTATATGAAGCGCTGGGACGCCTACTGGGCCTATGTCCAGACCCCGACCTACAAGCAGGCGATGCGCGAGATCGCTCTCCAGCCCGACTTCCTCGATGATAATTACCTGTCTACGGAGATGCGGGTGCCGGTGACGCTGCTTGCCACCAATGCCTGCTCGCCGCTTGCGACCAACGGGATCGCGGGCAATATCTGGGACAACTTCTCGTCCCAAAGCTACAAGGACCTGCCGTCGGTCGGCACGATCACGGTCAAGGACCCGTTCTCCGGCGCGCCGATGGACTACAAGATGCCGGCCGGGGGGCGGGGCTATACGCGCCCGGCAACGCTTGCAAGCCTCTGGTCGACGGCGCCCTATCTGCTCAACAACAGCGTCGGGCCGGACATGCCCTACGCGACACCCAATCCGACGGTGGCCTATCGCATGGAGGCCTTCGACAAAAGCATCCGGGAAATGCTGTGGCCGGAGTTGCGCCGCAAGGACACAGTGCTCGGCGATGCCGGCGTCGGCGAGATCTACCGCACGACGGAGACCTCCTATCTGTCGATTGCCGGCGGCTACCTGCCGGACAAGCTGGCGGTTCTGGCCTCGCCACTGGAGCGCTGGCTGCCGTGGCTGTTCGGCGACGGCGGGATCCGGATCGGGCCGATCCCTAAGGGAACGCCGGTCAACATCCTGTCCAACCTCAATCTGCGTCTCGACAATGCCGGTACGGCGGAAAACGTCGCGAACGATGCCAAGCTCCTGAAGCTGCTGATCGAGATCAAGAAGGACCTGAAGGAACTCGGCGGCAATGCCAGCGACGCCGACGCGCTGAAGGTCTTCGCCAACCTGAAGGAACCTCTGCTCGAACTCAGCAAATGCCCGGATTTCGAGGTGAATCGCGGCCATTATTTCGGCACCGGGCAGGTTCCGACGATCGCCGGCATACCAGGTCCTGAGGGCCTGAGCGACAGCGACAAGGAAGCCCTGATCGCCTTCCTGAAGATGCTCTGACATGCGGGCGGGACGCTGAAGCGGACCCGCCTTTTCTCGACCTCGGGACAGTAAGGGGGAATGGATGATGGCCGCAGGCCCCGCCAGCGAAGCGCAATATGACTATATCGTCGTCGGCTCGGGTGCCGGTGGCGGCACTCTGGCGGCGCGCCTGGCCGAAGCGGGCGCCCGCGTCCTCCTGATCGAGGCCGGCGGCGACCCGCGCCAGCTGCAGGGCAGCGATCCGGCCTATCCGGACCAGAACCGTCTGCCCGACGATTACGACGTTCCCGTCCTCCACCCCTTCGCGTCTGAAAACACCGGCCAGCGCTGGGAGTTCTTCGTGCGCCACTATAACAGCCAGCAGCTGCAGGAGCGCGATCCGAAATTCGTGCCGGAGGAAAACGGTATATTCTATCCGCGCGCCGGCACGCTCGGCGGCTGCACGGCCCACAATGCGCAGATTTTCGTCTATCCGCACAATGAGGACTGGGACTACATCGCCGAACTGACAGGCGACGACAGCTGGAACCGCGACGCCATGCGCAAGATCTTCCAGCGCATGGAAAACTGCGAACACCGGTTTTTTCTCTACCGATGGCTGGCAAAGCTCGGACTGGACTGGACGCGGCACGGCTGGAACGGCTGGCTGACGACGCAGAAGGCGGTGCCGATCCGGGCATTGGGTGACGAGGGGCTCGTCGCCACGATCTTCGACAGCGCGGCCAAGGCGATCAAGGAGCAGCCGAACCAGGAGGAGGGGCTGGACTGGTTTGTAGAGAGCCAAGGCGATCCCAACGACTGGCGGCTCGTCAGCAGCAATGCTACGGGCCTGCGCTATCCGCCGCTCACCAACCGCAATCACCAGCGCATCGGTTCGCGCGAGCGCGTGCTGGAGGTTAAGGCCCGCCACCCGGACCGGCTGACGCTCGCCCTCCATACGCTTGTGACCCGCGTGCTCTTCGACGACCACAACAGGGCCGTCGGCGTCGAGATCATGGAAGGGGAGCGCCTCTATCGTGCCGCGTGGCAGCCGAGCGAGACCGAGCCTGAGCGCAAGGCGGTCTATTGCGCCAAGGAAGTCATCCTGTCGGGCGGTGCCTTCAACACGCCCCAGCTTCTGATGCTGTCGGGAATAGGCCCGAAGGCGGAGCTGGAAAAGCACGGCATTGCGGTGCGTGTCGATCTGCCGGGCGTCGGCCTCAACATGCAGGACCGTTACGAGGTCGGGGTCGTCAACGAGATGAACCGGGACTGGGAAGTGCTGACGGGCGCCAAATTCGCGGCCGGCGATCCGCAATATGGCGAATGGAGCCGCCGCCGCCACGGCGTCTACACGACCAATGGCGCGATCCTTGCGGTGATCAAGCGTTCGCTGCCCGAGCGCCCGCTGCCGGACCTTTTCTGCTTCGGGCTGCTGGGGTTGTTCAAGGGATATTTCCCGGGCTATTCGGCGCTGTTTCCGGCCCATCTGAACTACCTGACCTGGGCGATCCTGAAGGCGCATACGGTCAACACGGCCGGCACCGTCACGCTGCGGTCCGCCGATCCGCGCGACCCGCCGCAGATCGACTTTCGCTACTTCGAGGAAGGCAATGACGAAAACGGCGCCGACCTCGATTCGGTCGTCGCCGGCATCAAGTTCGTGCGCACGATGACGGCCAAGCTGATGAAGAAGGGGCTGATCGTGAAGGAGCATCTCCCGGGTGTCGAGGTCCAGACCGATGCACAGCTCAAACAGTTCGTCCGCGATCATGCCTGGGGCCATCATGCCTCCTGCACCTGCTCGATCGGACCGCGCGACCGCCTGGGCGTGCTCTCGGGCGATTTCAAGGTGCATGGGGTGAGCGGCCTCAGGGTCGTGGATGCGAGCGTGTTTCCCCGCATCCCCGGCTTCTTCATCGTCAGTGCCGTCTACATGGTCGGCGAGAAGGCCGCCGATGTCATCATCAAGCAATCGGGCATCGTCTGAGGGTGGGAGAACAGTCGATGTGGTGGGACGTCATCCGGTCTTACGTGGCAGCTGAAATGCCTCCGGTGGCCAGGTCGATCGATACGTCGATGCTCCTGCGCCAGGAGGCCCAGGAGATCGAGGGTGTCAGCATTCCAGCCGGCCTCGACACGGTGGAGCTCAATCGCGCACTCAATGGTCTCGATCGAACGGCTTTGTGCATCTCGGGCGGGGGGATCCGCAGCGCCACATTCGCACTCGGCGTCATGCAGGCGCTTGCCACCTATCCGCGCGATGCCGCAGGCGAGCCGGCCCGACCGGAGGCATCCCTGCTCGGTCGCTTTCGCTATCTGTCCACCGTCTCCGGCGGCGGCTATATCGGCAGCTGGCTTTCCGCATGGTTGAGCCGTCAGAGCTTTGACCGGGTCCAGGCGCAATTGACGCAACGGCCTGACGGTCCCGATCGCGAGCCGTTGCCGATCTGCAATCTGCGCCGCGACAGCAATTATCTGACGCCGAAGGTCGGCCTGACGTCGGCAGACACCTGGACGGCGGCGACGATCGTGGTCAGAAACCTGACGCTGGTCTGGCTGCTCGTGGTCTCGGCCCTGGCCAGCCTGCTGCTGGCGCTCAAGTGGGTCCTGGTGACGCTTACCTTTGTCGGCGCCACGGGGCCGTTTGCAGAACACTACTATACCCATGCCGGGCTGCTGGCGGCCGGAACGCTGCTGCTGATGCTCGGCCAGCGGTATACGCTGGTCAATTACGCCCAAGGCGATGCGGGCGGCAATCAGTCGGAATTCATACGATGGGATCTGCTGTTTGCCATCTTCGGCGCCGCGCTTTTGACCACATGGGCGATATTGCCGATCGGCGTGCAGAAATGGGCGCCCGATACGCTGAATGTGATGCTGGTCGGTCCGACCATCTTCATCGCCAGCGGACTGCTGTCCTATCCCGCGCATCGCGGTCAGCCGCATAGCCCCTTGTTGCGCCTGATCCGCTGGGCCTTTGCCGGTGTCGTCTGGTCCGCGGTCATCCTTGCCGGCATCCATCTCTTCGTCGGGATCGATTATGCACCGGCCCGGCTTCTGACGCTTGCCGTGCTCGGCCCGCCCTGGTTCCTGATGGCGCAGGTGACGGCGGAAACCGTCTATGTCGCCGAAACCAGCACGGAAACCCGCTCCGACGCGCAGCGGGAATGGTTTGCAAGGGCCGCAGGCTGGTTCGTCGCAGCCGGCGTGTTCTGGACGGTCTCGACGATACTTGGCCTTCTCGGCTCCCGGCTGGCAGACCTGCTGCGCAGCGAAACCAACCTGCTCTACCATTCCCTGATCGGCGGTAGCCTCGCGGCGACGGCGACCATGGGCCTGCTCGGCGGCCGCAAGGACAATCCCCAGGTGGTGAGCGGCCTGACCAGACTCGGGAAATTCATCCAGCTGGCCGGCGGCCAGGCCTTTCTCGCGCTGGTGCTGATCATTCTTTCAGCGCTGCTCGATTATATCGTGCTCGGGACGTCGCTGCTGGAAGTGCTGCTGGCCCCGGTCAAGAGCGTGGGCACGACGATCGCCGACAAGGATACCGGCCTCGACACCCTGTTGTTCGGCAGGAAGATCGATGTGATCGGCGATGCCGGCAATCTGGTCCCATTGTTGTTTCAGGTTTTCATCCTGACGGCACTCATCGCCTGGGTCGTGTCGCGAACGGTCAATATCAACCGTTTCTCGCTGCACGACCTCTATCGCAACAGATTGGTGCGCGCCTATCTCGGCGCCACCCATGCCGACCGCCAGCCCAACCCGTTCACCGGCTTCGACCTCCACGACAATCCGCTGATGCATGAGCTCTGGCCGCAGCAGGGAGTGGACCGCAACCGGCAGCCGATCGGGCGCCTGTTCCACGTGGTCAATTGCACCTTGAACGTGGTCTCGACCCGCAACAATGCCTGGCAGCAGCGCAAGGCCATGTCCTTCGTCGTCACGCCGCGCCATGCCGGAGCGGCGGATCTGTGCCCGCGCACGCCGCAGGGGTTTCGCGGCGCCTACCAGCCCTCTGCGCAATATGGCGGCAAGCAGGGCATATCGCTGGGCACGGCCATGGCGGTCTCCGGTGCCGCGGCCAATCCCAATATGGGCTATAACTCGGCGCCCTCCATCACCCTGCTGTTTGCCCTTTTCAACGTGCGGCTCGGCTGGTGGCTCGCCAATCCGGGCCCGAATGGCCGCCGCTTCTGGCAATTGAGCGGTCCGCGCCAGGCCTTGGTGCCATGGCTGCAGGAGGCGTTCGGCCAGACCACGGCAGACCGCGCCTATGTCAATCTCTCCGATGGCGGCCACTTCGAAAACCTGGCGCTCTATGAAATGGTGCGGCGGCGCTGCCGGCTGATCGTGTTGTCGGATGCCGGTTGCGACCCGGACTTCACCTTTGCCGATCTGGGCAATGCGGTGCGCAAGATTCATATCGATCTCGGCGTCTGCCTGACCTTTCCCGAGCTCGACCAGCTGAAGCCACGCATCCTTTCGGGCGAACCGCCGGATTTCGGGCCCTATTGCACGGTCGGGCGGATACACTACCGGGATGCCGATGGGGGCGGCGAGGATGGCTATGTCCTCTATATCAAGCCCGGCTATCACGGCACCGAAGGCGCGGGCATCTGTGCCTATGCCAATGAAAGCCCGACCTTCCCGCATGAAAGCACGGCTGACCAGTGGTTCAGCGAATCCCAGTTCGAGAGCTATCGCTCGCTCGGCTTCGAGATCGTCGACACACTTCTGGCGGGTGTCGGCCCTTTGCCACCGGACGCGACCCTGCTGCAGATCGTGCAGGCCGTGGAGCGTCAGATAGCCGGGTCGCCGGAGCGTGCAGCGGCCGATGAGGAGGGCGACAAGCCGGTGAAGGCCGCGAAGACGTCACGGACCAGGCTTCAGAAAGGTGAGTGAGGCCCAGTGGCTTTCCCAGTCATGGGCGCTGAACCAGCCGGCGCGTTGCATCCATACCGATTGCAGCAGCCAGACGCCGCCCGCCAGCGGCAGGTTGAAACGGCCGTCCCGGTCGCTGCGAACGCGGAGCGCCGACTTCGGCGTCGCGCGATTGCGGGCAATCACGAGACAGCCGGCAAGCGGCGTGCCGTTCCAGAGAACCCGGCCGCGCAATCCCGGCCGGCGTTCTTGCGTCGGGTCGCTGTCGGGCACCAGTTCCAGCTGCTGGTCTGAGGCCTCGGTCGCAACCGGGCTCGCCGCAATTCCCGTCAGCAGCGCCTTGGCATGGCGGTGAAAGATCTCCCGGCCCGGAGACCGCATCTTGCCCTGCAGGGCGCGGTAGTCGATCACCCACTCCAGCCCGTAGGCCAGGAGATAGGCCTCGAACGGATCGGCCTGCATTTGAACCTTCCCGCCACCGCCATCGAAGACGATCTCCTGTGTCCGTCTGTCGTCTGCCACGATCGTTCCGGCCGGCGTGAGCCCGTCGGCGCCGGCGATCTCCCGTGATCCGCCCGCCCCGTCCATCAGCTTGAACCTGTCGATGGTCGCCGAATTGCGCGGCACCGGCTCGCCGGCAAACTGCTGACCGAAGCGCAGGTCGACCGAAACGGCCGTCCCGCCCTTTGGGGCAAAGCTCGACGGCTCGATCCAGAAATCATGGGCGACAAGCGGGGCCGGGGGAATCAGCAGGGCCAGCGACAGCAAGGCTGTAGGCCCGGCGCTCGCGGTCACGTCGCGGCCCTGTGTCCGTGCTGCCGGACCCGACGCCAGATATTTCGCACCAGGACATGCAGGACCTCCACCAGCACCCAGGAGAGCAGGATGAAGATGATGGCAATCACGACGAGATAGGGGGTCAGCGAACGCGTCGGCGGTGCCGGTGGCGCCTTGTCCGGCCAGGGTTCGGCCAGGTAGGGAAAGTCCGGCAGGAACGGCTTGTCGTTGACGGTCGAACGCGGAAAGCCGCCTTCGATGAAGGCGATGTCCTGCAGCAGGCAGTCGCCGAAGGCGCAGGTCTGTGCCACCACGTCGTCGCCCAGTTGCCGACCGTTCGGATAGCCGGGTGCAAAACGGTCGCTATAGATCATCACATCCGGCTGGTTGTCGTATTTGCGCAGCAGGAAGGTCGTTTCCATCAGCTCGCCGAAGGCTGCCGACCACCATTCCTTGTTGCCCTTCAGGAAATTGTAGATCTTCGTCGTCCGGGCGGAATGCTCGACCAGTGCCGGCACTTGCCGGTCCGGGGCGATCGTGTTCAAAAAGCCGAAGCGCGGCAATTGGGTGCGGATCGAGCGTCCCACATGGTCGATCTGCTCACCGTCCCGCGATGTCGTGCCCCACAGGATGAAATCCTGCTGACCGTCGGGAAAGGCGTTGCGCGGCAGGCTCAGGGCCATCGAGACGACGTTGACGCCGAAAAAGCGCGGAAAGGTGAACGGGTCGTCGCGCACGCCGAAAAAGCTGCGGATGTCGCCGGTGTTTTCGAGCCCCTCGTATTCCACGCTTTTCAGACTGGCGTCGTTGTTCAGCCTGATCCTGATGGTCGCGTCGGCATGCAGCTTGGCCGGTTCGCTGACCGTTCCGCCATAGCGGGCCGTGTTGGCCGGATCGGTGAAATCGACCGGCGTGGAGAGGTCCAGCTTGATCTCATAGAGATAGGGTTCGAGAGAGTAAGGCGCAGGCACGGTCAGCGCGCGGCGCACATTGAAGATCAGGATCAGCCTGTCGTCCTTGGGAAACAGGAACAGGCCGGTGATATTGGACTCAGGCCCCATCAGATTGGTCGGATCCGCATGGTCTGATGCCCTTGCCGACGGGCTGAGGCCCAGGACGAGCAGGGCGACCGTTGCAAGCAGCATCGCGACCCATGCGATCGATCGGCCTGGCTTTTGCCGGACAAGGCCTCTGTTGCCTGCATTGAGGCCGTGTCGCATCTCCCCCGACAAAACAGGTTCCGCTCCGGTTGTCAGCCCGGACTTCGACCCACAAGATCTGCGCGCCGTCATGTGTCGCCCTCACAACCAATGAGATAATAATTTATAAATCACATCATAAGGTAGTGGTAATGCATGAGGGGGCGGCTTGGCAATATGCCTGAAGTCTTGGCGCGCAAATATTTAAGGCGCACAACCAGTGAGGGTGTGTTGATGGAGCGTGTCTACGCCGCCGGCCGCTCGATCGTTTCGAAGTGCTGGGCGATGTCGCGTCCGGTGGCGATCCAGACGTCGCCCTTCTGCTGTACGTGGCGGAGGAAATCGCGCAGCAGAAACCAGCGCATCGGTCGCCCGGACACTTGCGGGTGGAGAACCAGCGTGGTGACGCCGCCCCAGGCATGGGTGGCCTCGAATTCATCGATCCACAGCTGCAGCACGGCGTCGCGGCCAAAGATCGGGCGCGGGCTGGTGCGCGCGGTCATGCCGAAATTCCAGTCGTCGAAGGCAAAGTTGACGGGGATCTCGACGAGCCCCTTCGCCCCGTCGGCAGACGCATGGCGGTAGGGCAGGATATCGTCGCGGAACGACGACGAATAGCGGATGCCCGACTTGGCCAGATGGGCGAGCAGCTCCGGGAAATTTTCGCCGGACGGCGCCCGGTAGCCGACGGGACGCACGCCGAGCGCTGCCTCCAATGCCTCGAAGCCGCGATCGATCTCTTCGAAGGCTTCCTCGAGCTTCGTGCGGTCCGGCATCTTGTGCAGATAGCCGTGATGGCCGATTTCATGGCCTGCATCGAGGATCCGCTTGCAGAGGTCGCGGTGGGCAAGTGCGGTCCACCCCGGCGTGAAGAAGGTGGCCTTGAGCGCCAGTTCGTCCATCAGGTCGAGAATCTTCGCGATCCCCACCCGCGCGTCGTAGCCACCGTGCGACGTGGTGACCATGCGGTCGACATTGGCAGGCGTGTTTCCGATCCAGGCCGTCTCGGCATCGACATCGAAGCCGATGAAAAGCGCGCTGCGGGCGCCATTCGGCCAGGTCATGGCCGGTGCCGGCGCTGCCGGATTGAGGGGGCGGGGCGAAAGGTCGTATGTCATGGGTCCTGCCTCGGGACCAGCAGCCCCGACCTTGGAATGAAGAGCCCCGGCGGATGGGCCGGGGCTCGCAATCGTTACTTCCGGGCTTCACCGTTGATGTAGATGCCGTCCAGCATCGCGCCTTCGAGACCCCATTTGGTGAAGATCTTCTTGTATTCGCCGTTCTCCATCAGCGCCTTCAGGCCGTCGATATAGGCGTCACGCAGCTCCGGCTTCGTCTTGTCGAAGCCGATGCCCTGATAGACGGCGGTGTAGGGTTCGCCGATGGTGAAGAAGGCGCCCTTGTCGACGCTCATCAGATAGGGGAGGGTTTCCGAACCCTGCACGGCGGCATCGACGCGGCCCTGCTTCAGCTGGGTGCGGGCATCGGCCGAACCCTCGGTGCCGACGACCTTGATGGCCGGCAGACCCTTGGCTTCGCAGTTGGCAGCGCTCCACTTCGCCGTCTCGTCCGGGAACGAGGTGCGGCGGCTCATGCCGATGGTCTTGCCGCAAAGATCGGTCGGCTGCTTGAACTCGTCCTTGTGGGCGGTGGTCGAGTAGAACTGCGCACCCGACTTCATGTAGTCGAGAAAATCCAGGGCATCGCGGCGTTTCGGCAGGTCGCTCATGCCGGATTCGATCAGGTCCACGCGGCCGGTGGTCAGCGAGGAGATCATCTGCTCGAAGCCGATATCCGACCATTCGACCTCGATGCCGAGCTGCTTGGCAAGCGCCGTGCCGAGGTCGATGTCGAGACCCATCAGTTCGTTGGTCGCGGGGTCGCGATACTCCATCGGCGGGTAGTTCGGCGTGTTGGCGACGACCACCTTGCCGGCCGCCTTGATGTTGTCCGGCAGTTCGGCGGCCAGCGCCGTGCCGCTGGCGGCAAGCGCCATGGCGAGCGTGAGAAGTGTCTTGTTCATCGGGTTCCCCTTTTTAAGGTTTTTGGAGTGGAAGCGAGGGTTGAGGATCAGGTCTGGACCGCCTTGATGAATTCGGCGGTTCTGGCATTTTTCGGGGCGCCGAGAACCTCGGCTGCCGGTCCGGTCTCGACCACCTTGCCGGCCTCCATGAAGGTCACGGTATCGGCGACATTGCGGGCGAAGCCCATTTCATGGGTGACGACAATCATCGTCATGCCGGAGGTGGCGAGATCGCGCATCACATCGAGCACTTCCGACACAAGCTCGGGGTCGAGCGCCGAGGTCGGCTCGTCGAACAGGATCATGTCGGGCCGCATGCCCATGGCGCGGGCAATCGCCACACGCTGCTGCTGGCCGCCCGAAAGCGCCGAAGGGTAGTGATCCTGCTTGTCGGAAAGTCCGACCCGCTCCAGCAGGCGCTTGGCCTCCGCGCGGGCCTTTTCCGGCGGCTCGCCGAGCACGTGCACCGGACCCTCGATGATGTTCTCGAGCGCCGTCATGTGCGGGAACAGGTTGAAGCGCTGGAACACCATGCCGATTCGCCGGCGCTGGCGCGCCACGTCCGCATCGGAGATCTCGTAGAGCTTGTCGCCGTCGCGGCGATAGCCGATCAGCTCGTCATTGACCCATATGCCGCCGCCATCCATGCGCTCCAGCAGGTTCAGACAGCGCAGAAGCGTGCTCTTGCCCGAGCCGGACGGGCCGATGATGCAGCCCACCTCGCCGCGCCGGACCTCGAAATTGACCTTGTCCAGGGCGAGGAAGTCGCCGAACCGCTTGGTGACGTCGACCGCCTTGACGATGATCTCGGAGTTCATGGCCTTCTCCTCCATCATGCCGCCGCCGTGATCGACTTCGAGCCGCGCCCGAAATAGCGTTCGACATAATGCTGGCCGATCGACAGCACGGAGACGACCACCAGATACCAGAAGCTTGCGACCAGGAGCAGTTCGAGGACGCGCGCATTGGCGTAGTAGATCACCTGGGCATTGTGCAGAACTTCGGAATACTGGATGACGCTGGCAAGCGAGGTCAGCTTGACCATGCCGATCACCTCGTTGCCGATCGGCGGCACCATGACCCGCATGGCCTGCGGCAGCACGATCCGGCGCAGCATCTTCATATGCGTCATGCCGATCGATTTGGCGGCCTCGTACTGCCCGCTGTCGACGGACAGCAGGCCGCTGCGCACGACTTCGGACGTATAGGCGCCCTGCGAGATGCCGAGCCCCAGCATGGCCGCGACGAAGGGCGTCATGACATCGACCGTGCGCCATTCGAACAGGCCGGGAATGCCGAGCGTCGGGAAGATCAGCGCCAGATTGAACCAGAGCATCAGCTGCACCAGCGCCGGCGCCCCGCGGAAGATCCACACATAGCCGACGGCAATCGACGACAGCACCGGATTGCCGGAGATCCGCATGATGGCAATGAGAACGCCGAGCACGATACCAAGCGCCATGGCCGCCACCGTCATCACCAGGGTATTGCCGATACCGGCGATGATGACCGGGGCGAACAGGAACTGTCCGACATAACCCCATTCGATCTGGCCGACGCTGAAGGCCCGGATGAGGGCGGCAATCAGCAGAAGTACCGCGGCCGCCGAGATCGTGCGGCCGACATGCCGCTTGGGCACCAGGGTCAGATGGGCGATTTCATATTTGCCGGTCTCGCCGGCGCTTGCTGTCCCTGTCATCGGGCGGCAGGCTCCTCGTTTGCGGGAAGGCCGGCGACAAAGGCGGTGCCGCTCAAGGAGGTCCCGGCAAAGTCGCGGCATAGGTCGAGTGCCTGGCCGAACCGTTCGATCTGTTCGCGCACCCGATCCGGCGCAGTGGAGCCGTATCCGGTGCGGCTGGCAAGGGCCTTTTCCAGTGTCAGCGCATCCAGCATCTCAGCCGTTAGCCGGCTATCGATCTTCGGAAGATCGTCCGGCGTCAGGCCTTCGAGGTCATGGCCCCTTTCCTCGCAATAGCGCACAACGCTGCCGGTGATTTCGTGGGCCTGGGCAAAGGGGATATCCTGGCCAACCAGCCAGTCGGCCACTTCGGTGGCGAGCGTGAAACCGCGGGGGGCTTCGGCGCGCAGCTTGTCGACCTGGAAGTCGAGGGTTTCGACCATGCCGGCAAAGGCCGGCAGGATCAGTTGCAGCACGTCGATGGTCTCGAACAGCGACCGCTTGTCTTCGGCAAGGTCGCGATTATAGGCAAGCGGCATGGCCTTCATGGTGGCCAGGAAGCCGGCGACATTGCCGATCAGCGTGCCGGACATGCCGCGGGTGAGCTCGGCGATATCCGGGTTCTTCTTCTGCGGCATGATCGACGAGCCGGTCGAATAGGAATCATGCAGTTTTACCCAGCTGAACTGCTTGGAACTCCAGATGCAGATTTCCTCGGCGATGCGCGACAGATCGACCGTTGTCAGCGAGCAGATGAACAGGAATTCTGCCACGAGATCGCGCGAGGCCACGGCATCGATCGAGTTTTCGCAAGCCGCCGAATAGCCGAGTTCCACCGCCGACAGATCCGGACGGCAGGCGATGCCGGAGCCGGCAAGCGCCGCGGCACCGAGCGGCGAGCGGTCAAAGCGTCGGTCGAAATCCTGGAAACGCTGCAGGTCGCGCAGCAGTGACTGGGCGTGGGCCATCAGGTGGTGGCCAAGCACGATCGGCTGGGCCGGCTGCAGATGGGTAAAGCCCGGCATCACGGTCTCGACATGCGCCGATGCCTGCAGGCGCAGCGCCTCCTCGACGGCGATGATGCCGGCCGAAAGCTCGCGCGCCATGCGGCGCAGATAGAGCCGTGTGTTGTTGGCCGTCTGGTCGTTGCGCGAGCGGCCGGCGCGCAGCTTGCCACCCATCGCGCCGAGCCGCGCCATCAACAGGCGTTCGAGAAAGGTGTGCACATCCTCGTCGCCGGCGATCGGCGTTTCCCGGCCGGCGGCGATGTCGGCCTCGATTTCGTCGAGCGTATTGCGGATGGCGGCAAACTCGGCCGCATCCAGCACACCGGCACGCAAGAGCTCGGAGGCATGCGCCCGCGATCCGGCGACGTCCTCGCGGTAGAGCCTGAAATAGGAGGCAGGGGCACGGGAAAGATTGGCGAGGGCTTCTGAAGGGCCGGACTTGAAACGTCCACCCCACAACTGTGTCGGCTCGGGCATGGCATATTCCACTGACTAAACTTTCAGCGAAGCTTGCATGTGCTCAAAACATGGACAAGCGAAGATATTTCCCGGGGGTATGACGAAAACGACTAGGGTGCTAGATTGCATCAGCAGGGAAATTTTGGGGCAGCGATGAAAAGAGCCGTGGCGAGCTCATCAGCCTTGCCCAGGGAGAACAGCATGGTATCCGGCATGCCATTGCCGTCGATGACGGCGCTCAGGGTGCTTCTGGCCGTTGCCGAGCGCGGCTCGACGAGTGCCGCGGCGGCCAGCACCAACCTGTCGCAGAGCGCAGTGTCCAAGCAGTTGATCGCATTCGAGAAACTGATCGGCAGCCCGGCCTTTTCGCGTACGCCACGCGGCATGGTGGCGACCGAGGTCGGCGCGATCTATATCGAGCATGCCCGCATGGCGCTGAAGGCTATGGAAGATGCCATGCTGAAGGTGGCGCGGCTGAAGCCCGGCCCCCGGGTCCTGCGGTTGCAGGTTCCACCGATCCTCGGCGACCGTTGGCTGCTGCCGCGATTTGCCGAGTTCACCGAAGCCCATCCCGATATCGAGGTGCAGTTCACCACGTTTGTGTCTCCCACCCAGTCGGAGGTGCCGGACGGCATCTTCCGTTTCGTCATCGAACCGCCGGCCGGCGAGGTGGCGCATTTCCTGTTCGGGCGCGACGTCCTGCTCGTCAGCGCCCCGTCCTACTGGGCAAAGCATGGCTCTCCCGAGACGGTCGAGGAGGCCGCCGGCGGCGAGATGCTCGAACACCCGCAGACAGCCCTTCACTGGCAGCATTTTGCCGAAAGCCGGGGGCGGGCCGGACTGCCGGTGCGCCACACGACGCGCTTCGGCTATTATACCATGGTCATCCGCGCGGCCCTTGCCGGGCAGGGCATGGCGCTGATGCCGCGGGGACTGATTGTCGAGGATCTCGCCGCCGGCCGCCTCGTCAATCCGGCCGGCCTTTCCTACCGCAGTGCCTATGGCTACTGGTTCGCCAGGCCGGACCTGCCGGAGGTCAGCCAATCCATGCAGGTCTTCGAAAGCTGGCTGCTGAAGGTCGCTGCCGAGATCGCCGAATGAGGCCTGTCAGCCGCTTGATGCGGTCTCCGTCTCGCTTTCCGGCCGGCGGCGCAGCATATGCCGGGCGGACAGCCGCGGGTCATGGGGGGCCGCCGCTTCCAGCGTTGCAAAAAGCCAGTCGATGAACACCCGGGCGATCATCGTGCCCTGCACCTCCTCACGCGCCGCGATGTAGAAGGCTTCGTTGGCCGGCACTGCCAGATTGAACGGCACGACCAGATCGCCGCTGTCGATCAGCCCGCGTGCGGTGATGCTGTCGCCCATGGCGATCCCGAGCCCGTGCAGGGCCGCTTCGGTCGCCAGCCGCGCATCGCCCATGAAATGCTGCCGATCCTTGTCGATGAAGCCCCGGGCGTCGATGGCCGTCAGCCAGGTGGTCCATTCCTGCCCGTCCGCGTCCGCATGCAACAGCACATGGTCCCGCAGATCGCGCAGGTTTCGCAAGGGTCGGCTGTTGAGCATGGTCGGGCTGGCGACGGGGAAGAATTCGAGCGAACTCCAAAGCCGCGCCCAGCAATCCGGCCATTTGCCATTGCCGTAGAGCACGCAGAGATCGACGGCCGGATTGCTGATATTGGCCGCATCGTTGGAGGATATCAGCGTCAAGCGGATATCGGGGAACTGGCGCACGAATTCCCCGATGCGCGGCATCAGCCAGAAGGACATCAGCGCCGGGATGCAGGCAACCGTCAGCGTGCCACTGGTCGTTGGACGGGTCAGCCGCGCGGTGGCCGTGGCGATCTCGGTGAAGGCGGATGACACGGACGGCAGCAATTGCGCACCCTGCGGGGTCAGCTTGATCCGCTGCCCGCCGCGTTCGAACAGGCTGACGCCGAGGGTTGCCTCCAGGCTCTTGATCTGGTGGCTGATGGCGCCGTGGGTGACATTGAGTTCCTGTGCCGCGAGCGAGACCGAGCCGTGACGGGCCGCCGCCTCGAAGGCGCGCAGCGGGTTCAGCGGGGGCAGACGACGCACCATCCGGGAAAGGAGCCTTGTTAGTTATTTTCACAGGAACGGCTATAACAATATCAATTGCATTGCAATGACGTGACCTGCCATGATGGCTGCCAACCGTCGGCGAATGGCCGATCGTGCTCCCGATGGCCCTTTGCGGCTCGACCTAAGACGAACCGATGACCGACACGCTCCAGATTGCATTGGATGAACTCGCGGCATGCCTCGGTCCCGCCGGCTATCTTTCGGGGGACGATCGCCCCATGCGCAACCGCGCGGATGCAAGCGTCGGCGATCCTGTCGAACCGCTCGCGGTACTGCGCCCCGCCGACACGGCGCAGGTTGCCGCCGCCATGGCGATCTGTGCACGCCACCGCCTGCCGGTAACCGTGCAGGGCGGGTTGACGGGGCTTTGCGGCGGTGCGACGCCGACGGCCGGCAGCCTCGCCATGTCGATGGAGCGAATGCGCCGGATCGAGGAGGTCGATCCCGTCTCGATGACCATAACGGCCGAGGCTGGCGCAACCTTGCAGTCCCTGCAGCAGGCGGCCGATGCGCAGGGTCTTCTCTGCCCTGTCGATCTCGGCGCGCGCGGCACTTGCGCGATCGGCGGCAATGTCGCGACCAATGCCGGCGGCAACCGCGTGCTGCGCTACGGCATGACGCGCCAGTCGGTGCTCGGGCTGGAAGTGGTGCTGGCCGACGGCACGGTGATCTCCAGTCTCGGCAAGATGCTGAAGAACAATGCCGGCTATGATCTGAAGCAGGTGTTCATCGGCTCGGAAGGCACGCTCGGAATCGTCACCCGCGTGGTGCTGGCGCTTGTGCCGAAGCCCGCCTGGACCGGTCTTGCCATGGTGGCGACACGGGATTTCGACGCGGCCATGGCATGCCTGATCGAGGCGCGCCGCAGCCTCGGGCCCGCACTGTCCGCCTTCGAGGTGATGTGGCCGGATTACTGGCGGATGGTAACACAGAACGTTCCTGGCTGCCGGGATCCGTTCGAGGCGGGCCATGGCTTCTATTTCCTGGTCGAGGTCGGCGGGCCGGATGGCGCGCGCGAGGAAGAGGCGTTCAAGGCATTCCTGCAGGGCGCCTTCGAAGCCGGCCTGATCGAGGACGCGGTGGTGGCGCAGTCGCTCGCGGACATGGAGCGGCTCTGGTCGATCCGCGACGCCAGCGCCGAGATCGAGCCGGTCCTGGGGGACCACGAAAGCTTCGACGTCTCGATGTCGCCGGCGGTGCTCGGCGCTTTCGTCGAGGATGTGCGCGCGACCCTTTCAAAGACCCTTCCGGAGGCCCGTGCGGTGTTCTTCGGCCATGCGGCGGACGGCAATATCCACGTCATGGCCTCGGCGCCCGGCGGCACGGCCGCTATCCGGCATCGCGTCGAAGAGATCGTCTACGACCGCACGCGCTGGTATTCCGGCAGCATTTCCGCCGAGCACGGCATCGGCAGTCTCAAGCGCAACTGGCTGTCCTGGTCCCGTTCCAAGCCCGAAATCGCCCTGATGCGGCGGCTGAAGGCAGCACTCGACCCGGACGGTCTGCTCAATCCCGGCAAAGTCTTGCCCCCAGAGGTGACCTCATGAACGACATGCCCGCACACGTCCGCGTCAACCCGCTGGTCGAACGGCTCGCCCCGCCGCCGATCCCCGCCGTGCAAGCCTTCCTGCGCCGCTATGACGGCAGTGCCGGTCCGGTGATCGACCTGTCCCAGGCGGTGCCGGGCTATCCGCCACATCCCGATCTCCTGGGCTGGCTGGCGGACGCGGCCGGCCGCCGGGATCTATGCGGCTATGGCGATATCCAGGGGGAGCCGGTGCTGAGGAAAGCCTATGCGGCAGACGTCAACAGCGCCTATTCCGCAAATGTCGACGCGCGCCAGGTGCAGATCACGGCCGGCGGCAATCAGGCCTTTTTCGCGCTGGCGCTGGCCCTGCTGAAGCCCGGCGACGATGTTATCGTCATCCGACCCTATTATTTCAATCACGAGATGACCCTGCGCATGCTGGGCGTCGGGGTCACACTGGTCGATGCGGATCCCGAAGAGGGGTTTTCACCTGTCGCCGCGCGTGTCGAGGCGGCGATCGGCGCCAATACCCGCGCCGTCTTCGTTGTCACCCCGAACAATCCGACCGGGGCGGTATACAGCCCGGAGCGGCTGGACGAACTCTACGAGGCCTGCAGGCGCCACGGCGTCGTGCTGGTCGCCGACGAAACCTACCGCGATTTCCTGCCGCCCGAATTGCCTGCCCCCCATGCACTGTTCGGCAAGCCGGACTGGCAGAGCCATTTTGTCCACCTCTACAGCTTCTCCAAGGTGTTCTGCGTTCCGGGCCACCGGCTCGGAGCTCTCGTCTGCGGGGCAGAGGTCATGGAACAACTGGCAAAGGTCATGGACAATCTGCAGATCTGCGCTCCGCGCCCGGCGCAGCATGCCGTCGCTCTTGCTCTCGGCGCCCTGTCCGCCTGGCGTGAGGGCAACCGCCAGATCATTGATGCGCGTCGGCAGGCCTTCATCCACGCGATTGCGGCCCGGCCCGGCTGGCAGATCACCTCGATCGGCGCCTATTTCGCCTATCTGCGCCATCCTTTCGGCGAAGAGGGTGCGATGGCGGTGACCGAAAGGCTGGCCAGCGAATACGGCATCCTGATGCTGCCGGGCACCTGCTTCGGCGACAACCAGCAGGGCTATCTGCGGGCAGCCTTTGCCAATGCCGATGTGGAAGTCATCCGCACGCTCGCAACCCGGTTGCCGACGCCGTGACTGGGCGGTCCAGACCACGGATTTCAGGGTGCCAGCGGATTTTGCCAAGTCACAATCGGCGACCCCTGTGGTATCGGGAGATCTACCGCTATTGCAGGAGATCATGATGGATACTGCCCTTCAGTCCAACGACATTCGCGACGTGATCGAAGCGGACAGGGCCCATGTCTGGCATCATATGAGCCAGCACAAGCCCTATGAGACCGTCGATCCGAAGATCTATATCGAAGGCAAGGGCATGCGCGTCTGGGATGCTGCGGGCCGCGAATACCTCGATGCGGTCTCGGGCGGGGTGTGGACCGTAAATGTCGGCTTCGGCCGGGAAAGCATTGCCGATGCGGTGCGCGACCAGCTTGTGAAGCTCAACTATTTCGCCAATTCCGCCGGCTCCGTGCCCGGCGCCCTGTTCGCCGAAAAGCTGATCTCGAAAATGCCCGGCATGAGCCGCGTCTACTATTCGAACTCGGGCTCGGAGGCCAACGAGAAGGTGTTCAAGATGGTGCGCCAGATGGCCCATCGTCACCATGGCGGCAACAAGTGGAAGATCCTCTACCGCGAGCGCGATTATCACGGCACGACCCTGGCGACGCTGGCCGCTGCCGGCCAGCCGCAGCGGCGCGAACAATATGGCCCGATGCCGCCCGGTTTCGTCGAGGTGCCGCATTGCCTGGAATATCGTGGACAGTATGGCGATATCGACAATTACGGCGAGCGCGCTGCCGACGCGATCGAGGCGGTGATCCTGCGCGAAGGCCCTGACACGGTCGGGCTGCTCTGCCTCGAGCCGGTCACCGCCGGCGGTGGCGTCATCGTGCCGCCCAAGGGATACTGGGACCGCGTGCAGGAGATCTGCAGGCGCTACGACGTGCTGCTCCACATCGACGAGGTCGTCTGCGGCGTCGGGCGCACCGGCAAATGGTTCGGCTACCAGCATTTCGGCGTCGAGCCGGATTTCGTCACCATGGCCAAGGGCGTGGCCTCGGGCTATGCCGCGATTTCCTGCACCGTGACGACCGAGAAGATCTTCAACCTGTTCAAGGACGACCCGTCCGATCCGATGTCCTTCTTCCGCGACATCTCGACGTTTGGCGGCTGTGTCGCCGGACCGGCGGCCGCGCTGGAAAACATGCGGATCATCGAGGACGAGAACCTGCTGGAAAACGTGACGGCGATGGGCGAGCGGCTGCTGGCCAATCTGCGGGTCCTGCAAGAAAAACATCCGGTGATCGGCGAGGTTCGCGGCCTCGGGCTTTTCTGTGGCGCCGAACTGGTTGCCGACCGCTCCACCAAGCAACCGGTGACCGAGCCCGAGGTGCAGGCCGTGATTGCCGGCTGCCTGGCGGAAGGCGTGATCATCGGCGCCACCAACCGCTCGCTGCCGGGCCTGAACAACACGCTGTGCCTCAGCCCGGCGCTGATCGCCACGCCCACGGACATCGACGCCATTACCGCGGCGATCGACATCGCGCTCGCCAAGGTTTTCGGATAGGCAGCGTCGAGCCACAGCTTCAGAATGCAAAAAGCCCGGACGCGGCCAAGCGTCCGGGCTTTTCCGTGCATGCGTCCTTTAATGCATCATGCGTCTTCGCGATGCACCTGCAGCGGCGCCCAGGACTGGCTGACCGGCATGATCTCGACGCTGTTGATATTGACATGGGCGGGCAGCGAGGCGACCCAATAGATGGTTTCGGCGATGTCTTCCGGCTGCAGCGGATTGGCGCCCTTGTAGAGCTTGTCATAGGCCGCCTGGTCGCCGCCGGTGCGCACCAGGGTGAATTCGCTTTCCGACAGGCCGGGCTCGATCGAAGTGACGCGCACGCCGTGCTTCGACAGATCCGATCGCAGGCCGAAGGAGAACTGCTGGACGAAGGCCTTGGTGGCGCCATAGACATTGCCGCCCGGATAGGGCCAGTTCGACGCGATCGACGCGAGATTGACCACCAGCCCACGGCGGGCGATCAGGGTGTCGAGCGCCAGACGCGTCATCGTCACGAGACCGGTGACATTGGTGTCGATCATCGTCTTCCAGTCTGCAAGCTGCGCAGTGTCGGCCGGACCGGTGCCGAGGGCCAGCCCGGCATTGTTGATCAGTGCGTCGAAGCTCTTGAAGTCTTCCGGCAGCGAGGCGAGGGCGGCCCTGGTGGCGGCTTCGTCGCGAATGTCGAAGCAGAGCGCATGGGCGCGGACGGGACCGCCGAGTTCTTCGACCAGCGCATCCAGCCGCGCCTGCCGGCGCCCGGTCAGGACGACATTCCAGCCCTCCTTGACGAAGCGTTTTGCGATGGCTTTGCCGAAGCCTGCAGTGGCGCCGGTAATGAGTGCGACCTTGGACATGAGGGGGCCTTTCTGATCAGATGACGGTAAATGCGTGAACGGCTTCGATGAGGCCGACTGCGGCGACAAGCACCAGGCCGCCGACGCAGACGCGCTGCCAGACTGAGGCCGGCAACCGGCGGGACAGGAGGTGACCTGCGGCAAAGCCGAGCAGGGTGAGCGGGCAGTAGACCGCCAGCAGGGACATGAGGTTCGGATCTGAATGGCCGGTCAGCAGACGGCTTGCAAGGGCAAAGAGATCTACGACGCCGAAAAATACCGCCAGGGTGCCACGGATATGGGGCCGCTGCGTGCCGCCGGCCAGAAGCCAGGCGGCCACCAGCGGACCGCCGACCGCAAAAGCCGAAAGAAAGACGCCGACGACGAAGCCGATCACCAGTCCGAGCGAAGGGCGCGCCAGCCAGGCAGGTGGCTGGCGGATCATGGCGATGCCGGCCGCCAGCATGACGATCAGCGCCACCATCAGCCGCCCGATGTCGGGATCAAGGCGATGGGCGATCAGGTTACCGCAAAGGGCTCCGGCGATACCGGCTGCAAGCAGCAGTCTGGCCGCGTTCCAGTCCACCGACCCGTGCTTTCGATCCATCAGGATGAAGGCGGTCAGCATCAGATCGTTGACCAGGATGAACGGGACACTGGCGGATGGGGCAAAGCCCAGGGCGGCAAGGCCAAGGGCTGCCGCCAGCGCATAGCCGAAACCGGTGACGCCGCGAAAGGCGCCGGCGACCGCCGTCAGAACTCCGATTGCAAGCTGATCCATCTCTCTGCCCGGGCGTTGGAACCCGAACGGTTTCGCCAGCCCTATTCTATCGGGCAGGTACAAGCCGCGGACAGAGCCAGAGACAGTCGACCGCTGGGCCAGGCACGGTCGAGAGGCGATGCCGAGGCGGACCGGCGCCCGCTTGCCCTACCGGACGATGCGGCCGCCGGTCATCGGTTCGGCGACACCCGTCGTCGTCGGAAAGCTGATCGGCAGACCGCGCAGCCGGCGAACCGCGAGAAAGGCGAAGAGTTCGGCTTCGACAGCATCGCCGCGCCAGCCGAGATCGTCAGCGTTGACGGCTTCGACGCCTGCCCGTTGCCGGATCATCTCCATCAGCACGGGATTGTGTCGCCCGCCACCGCTGACGGCAAGCCGTGACGGGCGCGCGGGCAACAGGTCCAGCGCCTTGCCGACGGCCGAGGCGGTAAAGGCCGTCAGGGTCGCAGCACCATCCTCGGGCGAAAGACCGTCGGCCATGGACGCGGTGAAACTGAAGCGATCGAGCGATTTCGGATAGGGCGTCGTCATGTAGGCATGCTCCAGCAAGGCGGCCAGCCGTGCCTCATCCACCGCGCCTTGCCTGGCGAGCGCGCCGTCGCGGTCCATCTCGCCCAGCCCGTGCTGCTTCATCCAGTCGTTGATCGGCGCATTGGCTGGCCCTGTGTCGAAGGCGATCACCTGATGCTTGCCGTCGGTCCAGGTAATGTTGCCGACGCCGCCGAGATTGAGGATGGCGGCATCACCGACATTGCCGACGCTCTTCAAGAGCGCCGCATGATAGCTGGCTGCAAGCGGTGCGCCCTGGCCGCCGGCCGCGACATCGGCACTCCGGAAGTCATAGACGACCGGGATGCCGAGGATGGATTGCATCAGCCGACCATCGCCGAGCTGTCGGGTCGCGCCGATCCGCCCGGCGGTCGGTGCCCGGTGCAGCACCGTCTGGCCGTGAAATCCGACCGCGCCGATATCGCAATTGGTGAGCCCAGCCTGCTGGATCAGGTCGGCGACCGCCATGGCTTGGGCGCGGGTGATCCGTCCCTCGGCCTCGCGGAAGATCGCGGGCTCCGGCCCGCTGAAGTTCCATGCGCGCGCGGCCTGCAGCGTCTCCTCCAGCAGCCGTCGCACGTCATCGGCATAGGGCATGAGGGCATAGGTTCCGAAGGTCTGGATCCGTTCTCCATCGGTCTTCAGCAGTGCCACATCGATATTGCCGTCGAGGACGGTACCGGTCATCAGTCCAACTGCCCAGATCGGCTCCATGTCACGTCTCCTCACTTGCCGACACGCATTCGGTCTCTTCGGCTTCGCGCGTCCTCGGGGTAACGTCAAGCCGTGGCCGGTAAAAGGCCGGCCCGTGAAAGAGCACTAGAGGCCGCAGCATTGTGTCCTGCAAAAGGCGAAGAACGGTGCAGCCGGGCGTGGACACAGGTTGGCGCGATACGAAAAAGGCCACCGACCTCGAAGGATCGGTGGCCTATACTGCACGCCTGCCTGATGGATCAGGCGGCGCGGCGCGGCAGCTTCCAGTTCGGTCGGGGGAAATGGCAGGTGTAGCCGCTCGGATAGCGTTCCAGATAATCCTGGTGCTCCGGCTCGGCTTCCCAGAAATCGCCGACGGGCTCGACCTCGGTCACCACCTTGCCGGGCCAGAGGTTCGACGCATCGACATCCGCGATCGTGTCTTCCGCCACCTTCTTCTGCTCGTCGCTGGTGTAGTAGATCGCCGAGCGATAGCTCATGCCCCGGTCATTGCCCTGACGGTTCAGCGTGCTCGGATCGTGGATCTGAAAGAAGAATTCCAGGATGTCGCGGTAGCTGGTCTTTGCCGGGTCGAAGATAATCTCGATGCCTTCGGCATGGGTGCCGTGATTGCGATAGGTCGCATGTTCCACATCGCCGCCGGTATAACCGACCCGGGTGGAGACCACGCCGGGCATCCGGCGGATCAATTGCTGCATGCCCCAGAAGCATCCGCCCGCCAGGACTGCGCGTTCAGTCGTCGTCATGCCATCCTCCTTTGGGAAAAGTTTTCGTTCCCTGCATAGATAGGACGTCTGCCCGCGGGATCCAAACGTCCCGTGCAGAAGAAACACAGATGTGATCGACGACGCCAGGCCTGGAACCGCAACCGGCCCTGCTATCAGCTCCGTAGGCTGCGGCCGGCCGCGTCGAAAGGATGAAGCGAGGCCGCGCTCGCCCCGAGCGCCACCGACGTGCCGATCGGGATCTGGCTTCGTCCGGAAACCCGAAACAGGATGGGAAGCTGGCTGGCCGTCCTGGCGTGAACGTAGCTTTCGGCACCGACCAGTTCGATTGCCTCCACCGTTGCGTCGATCCTGAGCGCCTGATCGGCAGGCGCCTCGTCGATCAGGTGAAGGTCTTCCGGACGAACGCCGACCGTTGCGAGACCGGCCTGGCCGAAGGCGGCGTCGGACAATTGCATGGCTGCCTGCCCGGCCTGCACCGTAAGCAGGTTCATCGAGGGCGAGCCGATAAAGGTCGCGACGAAGGTGCTCGCGGGACGTTCGTAGAGTTCGATCGGGGTTCCCACCTGCTCGATCCGGCCGCCGTTCAGCACCACCAGCCGGTCGGCGAGCGTCATCGCCTCCATCTGGTCGTGGGTGACGTATACGCTGGTGGTCGCAAGCGAACGCTGCAGCCGCTTGATCTCCACCCGCATCTGGGTGCGCAGCTTGGCATCGAGATTGGAGAGCGGTTCGTCGAAGAGAAAGGCCGAGGGTTCCCGCACGATTGCCCGACCCATCGCCACGCGCTGGCGCTGACCGCCGGACAGCTGACGCGGCTTGCGGTCGAGATAGGGCGTGATCTCCAGCGCGGCGGCCGCCTCGCCGATGCGGCGTTCGATCTCGTCCTTCGGCGTGTTGCGGTTCTTCAGACCGTAGGCGAGATTCTGGCGCACCGTCATATGCGGATAGAGCGCATAGTTCTGGAACACCATGGCGATATCGCGCCCTGCCGGTTCGAGGTCGTTGACCACGCGGTCGCCGATGGAGATCTCGCCGGAGGTAATGCTCTCCAGCCCGGCGATCATCCGCAGCAGGGTGGACTTGCCGCAGCCGGACGGACCGACGAGCACCACCAGTTCGCCATCGGCAATGTCGAGCGATACGCCCTTGATCGCCTCGACATTGCCCGCATAGACCTTGCGAACCGCGTTCAGTCGAATTCCAGCCATTACTTTTCTGTCTCCACAAGACCTTTGACGAACCAGCGCTGCATCAGCACGACGACGAGGATGGGCGGGATGATCGCCAGGATCGCGGTGACCATCACATAGTTCCACGGGGTCGATGCATCGGCGAAATCGACCATCTTTCGCAGCCCGATGATGATCGTCGTCATCTGTGCATTGTTGGTGATGAGAAGCGGCCAGAGATACTGCGTCCAGCCGTAAATGAAGAGGATGACGAAGAGCGCCGCGATATTGGTGCGCGACAGCGGAAACAGGATGTCGCGCATGAACCGCAGCGGTCCGGCATTGTCGATACGCGCGGCCTCGACCAGTTCGCCGGGAATGGTCAGGAAAAACTGGCGAAACAGGAAGGTTGCCGTTGCCGAGGCCATCAGCGGCAGGGTGAGACCTGCATAGGTGTCGATCATGCCGAGATTCACGATCACCCGGTAGGTCGGCAGGATCCGCACCTCGACCGGCAGCATCAGGGTGATGAAGATCATCCAGAAGAAGCCCATCCGGAAGGGGAAACGGAAGAACACGATGGCAAAGGCCGAGAGGAAGGAAATCGCGATCTTGCCGACCGCGATCAGCACGGCCACGACGAAGGTGTTGAACAGCATGCGTTCCAGGCTTACGCCCACGACGCGCTCGACGCCGCCCGACAGCGCACTGCCGTAATTTTCCAGAAATTGGCTGCCCGGAAGCAGCGAGATCGGCGGACGCAGGATCTCGCTTGATGTCATCGTCGAGGCGACGAAGGTGTAGTAGATCGGGAAGGCGACAATGATGATGCCGATCGCCAGAAGCAGGTGGCCAAGGGGTGCCGCTATGGGTCGTTTTTCGATCATCCGGACACCTCAGGAATAATGCACGCGCTTCTCGACGAAGCGGAACTGGAAGGCGGTCAGCGCGATGACGATGACCATCAGCACGACGGACTGGGCGGCGGACGAACCGAGGTTCAGGTTGACGAAGCCGTCATTGTAGACCTTGTAGACCAGCGTTTCCGTGGCCTTGGCCGGTCCCCCGCCGGTGACGGCATGGATGATGCCGAAGGTGTCGAAGAAGGCATAGACGGTGTTGACCACCAGCAGGAAGAATGTGGTGGGCGCCAGCAGCGGAAAGACGATCGTCCAGAAACGCCGACTGCCGCGTGCCCCGTCGATGGCGGCAGCCTCGATCAGCGATTTCGGGATCGCCTGCAGGCCGGCGACAAAGAACAGGAAATTATAGCTCACCTGTTTCCAGGCGGCAGCGACGACGACCAGCAGCATGGCCTGGTTGCCATCGAGCACCGGATCCCAGTGGACACCGTTGCGGCGCAGCAGATAGGCAAGCGTGCCCATCGCCGGATTGAACATGAAGAGCCAGAGCATGCCGGCCACGGCCGGCGCCACGGCATAGGGCCAGATCAGCAGGGTGCGATAGAAAGTCTGGCCACGCACCACCTTGTCGGCGGCGGTTGCGAGCAGAAGTGCCACGCACATCGACAAAAGCGCGGTCGCCAGGCTGAAGACGACCGTCACCTGCAGCGAATGCAGATAGGTCGGATCGTTGAAGATCGCCTTGAAATTGGCAAGCGCCACGAACTTGGTCTTCAGGCCGAAGGCGTCCTCGCGCATGGTCGACTGGTACAGCGCCTGGCTTGCCGGCCAGAAGAAGAAAACGATCGTCAGGATGATCTGCGGGGCGACCAGCAGATAGGGCAGCAGCTTGTTGGGAAACACCACGCGTTGCATGGATGATCAGGCTCCTCTTGCGAAGGGATGCCGTCCGCAACCTGCAGCAGAGCAGGTGCGGACGGTTGAGCTTGGAACGTCAGAGGATCAGTTGTTGGCGGCCGCGATCGCTTCATTGGCACGGCTGACAGCCGCGTCGAGCGTCGTCTTGGCATCCTGGTCGCCGGCCAGCATCTTTTCGAACTCCTCGTTCAGGATGTCCCGCACCTGCGGCAGGTTGACGAGCCGGACGCCCTTGGAGTTTTCCGTCGGCGCCTTGCCGAGCATCTGCTGGATCGGGGTCTCACGGCCGGGATTCTTGTCGTAGAAGCCGGACTTCTTGGTTTCCTCATAGGCTGCCATCGTCACCGGCAGATAGCCGGAAACCTGGTGCAGGCGGGCCTGGATGTCGGTCTGCGAGAGGAAATGGAAGAATTCCGCAATCCCCTTGTACTCGGCGTCCGACTTGCCGCCGAACACCCAGAGGCTGGCGCCGCCCGGAATGGTGTTCTGCGGGCCGTGACCCTCATAATAGGGCAACTGGCCGATGCCGTAATTCATGCCGCTCTTGGCAATGTCGCCGAGACCGCCGGAGGATTCGGTGAGGATCCCGCATTCTCCCGACAAAAAGAGCTGCTTGGCCTCGGAGGTTCGCCCGCCATAGCGGAAAGCGCCATCCTTGGCGAGATCGGCGATATGCTGGAAGTGCTCGACATAGAGCGGCGAATTGATCTCGAGCTCGACATCGGTACCGCCGAGGCCGTTCTCCTTGGTGGCATAGGGCACATTGTTCCAGGCAGCGAAATTCTCCGTCTGGATCCAGGTGAGCCAGGTCGATGTCAGGCCGCAATTGGCCGCTCCGCTCGTCTTGATTTTCTCGGCCGCGTCAAAGACTTCGGGCCAGGTCTTCGGCGGTGTGTCGACATCGAGGCCCGCCTTCTGGAAGATGTCCTTGTTGTAATAGAGGATCGGCGAGGACGAGTTGTACGGAAACGACAGCATCGTGCCGTCGGGCTTGGAATAATAGGATACGATGCCGGGCAGATATTCCGACTTGTCGAACTTGTATCCGCCCTTTTCCAGCACTTCGGCGACTGGAACGACGGCGCCTTCGGCTGCCATCATCACGCCGCTGCCGGCATCGAAGACTTGGATGATCGCCGGCGGCTGCTTGGAGCGGAAGGCGGCGATGCCGGCATTCAGCGTTTCGGGATAGCTGCCCTTGAACACGGGCATGATTTTGTAGTCGCTCTGGCTGTCGTTGAATTCCTTGGCGAGCTGATCGACCACCTCGTTGTTGGCGCCGGTCATGGCGTGCCACCACTGCAGTTCGGTCGCGGCAAGGGCGTTGCCGGCAAAGGTCACGGAAAGCGCAATTGCGGCCGTCGACGCGGCCAAGAGACGTATGGACATGGTTCCTCCCACAGATTGCGAAGCGCATTGATGCGCCCCGGAATCCACCGCCCAAGCCCTCCTCGACCGAACGGTGGAATGATCACGCTATCAGATCCGCACCCGGTCTGGCGACGGGGTTACGACGTTGCATGCAACTTATTTCACGGGTTAAGCCTCGAACGCCGCGATCTTGCGCAGGTCTTCGAAGGCTCCGGGACCGGCAGCCAGCACCGGCGCGCCCTTTGTCAGGCGATCGCCCTGCGTGGGAAACGGATGGCAAAGCCCGCCGGCCTCTGCGACGAGGCAGAAGCCCGCCATGCAGTCCCAGGCATGCATATAGGGCTCGTAGTAACCGACCAGCCGACCTGCCGCGACATAGGCGAGCATCAGTGCACCCGAACCATTGCGGATGAAATTGCCGCCACCTTCCAGCAAACGCTCGACGATGCCGGCAACGACCTGCGGTGTCACATGGTTGTTGGCGCCGAGCCCGGTCACGGCATTGCGCACGCTGCGCGACGCGTCGAGCACCAGCGGCTTGCCGTTGAGCCTTGCGCCGTCGCCCTTCATCGCCGTGTAGAGCTCATCGAAGCAGGGCGCGAAAATGACGCCGATGACCGGATTGCCGTCCTGCAGCACGGCGATCGAGACGCACCAGCTCGGCATGCCGTTGACGAAGGGGCTGGTGCCGTCGATAGGATCGATCACCCAAGTGAAACCGGAACTGCCGCCTTCCAGGCCGTATTCCTCGCCGAGGATGCCATCCTCAGGAAACAGCCTGCCAATTTCCGTGCGAATCAGTTGCTCGACCTCGCGGTCGGCGATCGACACCACGTCATGTAGATCGCGCTTGGTCTCGACGGCAAGGTCGTCGCGCCGGTTGAAATAGCCGAGCGCCAGGGCGCCGGCCTTGGGCCCGAGGCTCGTAGCTGCGGCAAAACGTTCGCGGATCGCTGGTGCGGCGGTGTGTGGCATGAAGGCGTTCCCCGTTGGATCTGGCAGCAATGGTGAGCGCAATAGCGTGATCCGCAGGCGAAATCGAGATGGCGGTCTGTGGCCGGCCAGCTTTTTGCCCGCACACCGATGCCGGCCGGGATCTGCCATCCCTGCCGGCAACGGTGTCGGGCATGCGTGTCAGTGATTGTGCCGAGGCGGCGTCTTTGCGATCTGCCGGAATTGCTCGGCATCGCGGATCGTCGCACCATCGGCCAGCTGGGTGACCGTCTGGCGATAGAGCTTCTGCCAGGGCGTGGCGCTCGGGCGCATCGGCGGCAGACCGTCTGCCCGGCGGCGCTCGATTTCGCCGTCGTCCACCAGCATGTCGCAACGCCCTTGGTTGAAGTCGATGCGGATGGTGTCACCGGTCCTGACATAGGCAAGGCCGCCGCCGGCTGCACTTTCCGGCGCGGCGTTCAGGATCGACGGGCTGTCGGCCGTTCCCGATTGCCGGCCGTCGCCGATCGTCGGCAGGCTGACGATGCCGCGTTTCAGCAGGTGATCCGGCGGCTGCATGTTGACGACTTCGGCAGAGCCCGGCCAGCCGAGCGGACCGGCGCCGCGGATCACCAGAATGGTGCGCTCGTCGATCCCGAGCGCGGGATCGTTGATCCGCGCGTGATAGTCTTCCGAACCGTCGAAGACGACCGCCTTGCCCTCGAAAATGCCTTCCCGGCCTTGTTCGGAGAGATAGCGGCGGCGAAAGTCTTCGGAGACCACGCTCATCTTCATGATGGCGAAATCGAAGAGATTGCCCTTCAGTACGAGGAATCCTGCCCGTTCCTTCAGTGGTTCGGCAAACGGCTTGATCACCTCGCGGTCGGTCGATTCGCGGTCCTTCAGATTGTCCGCCATGGTCTGGCCCGTGACGGTTGGCACGCTGCCGTCCAGCTTGTTGGCTTGCAGCAGCTCCCACATGATGGCCGGCACACCGCCGGCGCGGTGGAAGCGTTCGCCGAGATAGGCGCCAGCCGGCTGGACATTGGCCAAAAGCGGAATGTCGTAGCCCTCCGTCTGCCAGTCGTCGGGAAACAGTTCGACGCCTGCATGTTTGGCCATGGCCATCAGATGCGGCTGCGCATTGGTGGACCCGCCGATCGCGGAATTGACCCGGATGGCATTGAGGAAGGCGGCCCGCGTCAGGATGTCGGACGGCTTGATGTCGTCGATCACGAGTTCGACCGCCCGCAGCCCGGTGCGATAGGCCATCTGCCCGCGTTCGCGATAGGCGGCGGGAATGGCGGCGCAGCCGGTGAGCGACATGCCGAGCGCCTCGGCCATGGCATTCATCGTCGAGGCCGTGCCCATGGTGTTGCAATGACCGATCGAGGGGGCGGAATCGAGCGCGGCTTCGAGAAATTCCTCGCGGCTGATTTCGCCGGCGGCAAACTTGCGCCGCGAACGCCAGATCACCGTGCCGGAGCCGACGAGATCGCCGTCATGCCAGCCGTCCAGCATCGGGCCGCCGGAAAAGACGATCGCCGGAATATCGACCGTCGAGGCAGCCATCAGCGCCGAAGGCGTAGTCTTGTCGCAGCCGGTGGTCAGCACGACGCCGTCGAGCGGATAGCCGTAGAGGATCTCGACAAGGCCGAGATAGGCAAGGTTGCGGTCGAGCGCCGCCGTCGGGCGCTTGCAGTTTTCGAAGAGTGGATGGGTGGGAAATTCGATCGGAATGCCGCCGGCATCGCGAATGCCGTCGCGAAGCCGCTTGGCGAGTTCCAGATGGTGGCGGTTGCAGGGATTGATGTCGCTGCCCGACTGGGCGATGCCGATGATCGGCTTGCCGCCGCGCAGCTCCTCCGGCGTGACGCCGGAATTCATGAAGCGCTCGAGATAGAGCGCCGTCAGGTCCAGATGATCCGGATTGTCGAACCAGTCCTGCGAGCGCAAGCGGCGCGGGATTTTGCCGGCCTCGGTCATGGCTGTGTCTCCGGTTTGGCGCGTCCATTGATCTTTTCGAGATGCAGCAGCAGGCCGCTGTGATCCACCTCGCCATGGCCGTCGGCCACGAATTGCTCGAATGCGCTGCGGACCTCTTCGGTCAACGGAAGCGACAGGCCGAAGGCATCGGCCATGTCCTTGACGGCATCGAGATCCTTCAGTTGCAGGCGCGAGAGGCCGCCCGGCGCAAAGGCGCGGTCGACCATGCGCTTGCCGTGCAGTTCCAGGATCCGGCTTTCGGCAAAGCCGCCGCGAATGGCGTCGCGGAATTTCGCCCGGCTGGCACCCCCTGCCTGCACCAGCATCATGGCTTCGGCAACGGCCCCGATGGTGACAGCGACGATCTGCTGGTTGGCAAGCTTGCAGATCTGGCCCGCGCCGGATGGCCCGACATGGGTGACGCGACCAAGTGCCGCGAAGACATCCGCAAGGCTGTCGACGATCTCCGCCTTGCCGCCCGCCATGATCGCCAGCGTGCCGGCCTCGGCCCCGACCACGCCGCCCGATACCGGGGCATCGAGATGCTCGACCTGGATCTTCGCAAGCTTGCCGGAATGATCCTTGGCGATCGGCGGGGCAATCGAGGATGTATCGATGACGATGCATCCGGGCTTCAGGGCCTCCGCCACGCCGCCTTCAAACAGCACGGCACTCACCGCCTTGCCGTCGGACAGCATGGTGAAGACGATGTCGGCCTCCTTGACGGCCTCGGCGGCACGGGCTGCGGGTTTGCCGCCGCTTGCCCGCAATGGCTCGGCCTTTGCCGGGTCGCGGTTCCAGACGGTGACGTCGAAACCCGCTTCCAGCAGGCGCCGTGCCATGGGGGCGCCCATCAGGCCGGTGCCGAGAAAGGCGATCCGGCGTGTCCTGGGGGGCTCGGTCGAAGCGGTCTCGGTCAAAGCGTGCCTCCCATCTCGTCCTCGATATGCGCCTTGATGATCTCGTCGAACGAGCTCTCGGAGGTGAAGCCGAGGTCGCGCGACCGTTTGGCCTCGAAACCCGGTGCCCAGCCGGCGACCATCTTCATGATCATCGGATCGGGCTCGCGGCGGATCAGGGCGACAGCCTTGTCGCCGGCTACACGCCGCAGCGCCTCGATCTGCTCACCGACGGTTGCACTCACACCCGGCATCGACAGATTACGCCGCGGGCCGACCGTGTCGAGGTCGATTGTCGCGGCATGCAGCAGAAAGCCGACGGCCGAGCGCGGCGAGGTGTGCCAGTGGCGTACGTCGTCACCGACCGGCAACACGGCTTCCTCGCCCTTCAGCGGCTCGCGCAGGATGTTGGAAAAGAACCCGGACGCAGCCTTGTTCGGCTTGCCGGGGCGAATGCAGATGGTCGGCAGGCGAATGCCGATGCCGTCGAAATAGCCCTTGCGCGAATAGTCCGACAGCAGCAGTTCGGAGATCGCCTTCTGCGTGCCGTAGCTGGTCAGCGGTGTCGTGTGGAATTCGTCCGGTATCGGATAGGGCAGGGGCGCCCCGAATACGGCGATCGAGGAGGCGAACACGACGCGCGGCGTATAGCCGTCCTCTTCATGGGCCTTGCGGATCGCCTCGAACAGATAGCGCGTCCCGTCGAGATTGATCCGGTAGCCCTTTTCGAAATCGAGTTCGGCTTCACCCGACACGATCGCCGCCAGGTGGAAAATGATGTCGGGACGCGTGGCGACAAGCGCTTCCGCTTCGCCGGGCGCCGAAAGGTCCGCCGTTTCCAGCAGGGCCTTGCCGGTAAAGTTTGCCGGGGCTTCCGGCGGAACGACATCGACCAGGGTCATTGTCTCGACGGGCTTTCCGTCCAGCCGTGTTTCGCTTGCAAGACGCTCGGCCAGCCGACGACCGACCATGCCGGCGCCGCCGATGATCAGGATATGCATAAGGTCTCCTCCCATTTCCCTGTCTTCTCGAATGCATGACCGAAAAAACATTTGTAGGGTTGTCTGATAACCTTATATGTTCGATTTGAAAAGCATAGTATGAATGCCGAAACGTCCTTCAGGGCGAATGAATGATCTGGGGAGGATCGCATGCAGGCGAAAAATGGCGCCGCTGTCGCCGGGCTCGCAGAGGCTCTTGCGGCGCGGCTTGGCGTAGACTGCGTCCTGACCGGCGACGAAATGTCGACCTATTGCCGCGACTGGCACGGCGATGTGACAAGCGGTGCGGTGGCGGTCCTGCGGCCGCGCGACACGCAAGGTGTCGCCGATGCCGTCAGAGCCTGCGCCGAACTCGACCTTCAGATCGTGCCCCAGGGCGGCAATACCGGGCTGGTGCTCGGCGCCGTGCCGGATGCGCCGGAGCGTCAGGTCGTGCTCAGCCTCGAACGGATGAAAACTGTGCGCAATATCGACGCGGACGATTTTTCCGCCGTCGTCGAAGCCGGCGCCATCCTCTCGGAGTTCAAGGACAAGGTCGAAGAGCAGGGGATGTTCTTTCCGCTGGCGCTCGGCGCACAGGGCTCCTGCCGCATCGGCGGCAACGTCTCGACCAATGCCGGCGGGATCAATGTTCTGCGCTATGGCATGACCCGCGAGCTGGTGCTTGGCCTGGAGGTGGTCCTGCCCGACGGCAGCATCTTCGACGGCATTTCGACCTTGCGCAAGGACAACCGCGGGCTGGATCTGAAGCAGCTCTTCATCGGCGCGGAAGGCACGCTCGGCATCGTCACGGCCGTTGCGGTCAAGCTGGTGCCGCTGCCGGAAAAGGTCTCGACCGCACTTCTCGGGCTGAACAGCCTCGAGGATGCGATCACGCTATACCGCCGCGCCCGGCGGGAGTGCTGCGATCTTCTCTCGGCCTTCGAATTCATGCCGCCGATCGCCTTCACCCTGGCCAAGGAAGCCATGCCCGATCTTCCCGAGCCGATCGCGACCGACTACCCGGCCTATGTGCTGATGGAGATTTCCGGCTCCGGCCTCGTCGACATCGACGCGCTGATGGAGGCTTTCCTCGAAGGCGTGCTCGGCGACGGGCTTGTGGTCGATGGCGCGGTCGCCACCTCCACCGCCCAGGCGCGAAATCTCTGGCTCGTGCGCGAGGGCATGAACGAGGGGCAGGCGAAACGCGGCCCGCATCTGCGCACCGATGTCTCGGTGCCGCTCTCCAGGCTTGCGGACTTCGTGGCCGATGCGGAAGCGGCGGTGAAGGCCGAACTGCCCGACTGCATCAGCGTTTCCTACGGCCATGTCGGCGACGGCAATGTGCATCTGAACGTGTTGCCGCCCGCCGGCGCGGACCGTGCGGTGATCGATCGGAAAATCTATGAGGCCAAGCAGGTCGTCAATGCCGTGCTGGACCGCTATCACGGCTCGATCAGTGCCGAGCACGGCATCGGCCGGTTGAAGCGTGGTGATTTCACCACGCGGCTCTCGCCGGTGCGTCACCAGATGCTGAAGGCGATCAAGCAGGCGATCGACCCCAGGCACATGATGAATCCGGGTTGCCAATTGAACTTCGACACGGAGTAGGACAAAACCGGTCGGTCACGAGGGGGAAGTCAGACGCAAAAATGGCAATCGATTTTGGCCAGATTCGTCGAAGCGAACATCTGCCGGCCCGTATCGCCGCGCAGATCGCCCGCGACATTGCCGAGGGAAAGCTGAAGCCGGGCGATCGTTTGCCGACCGAGCACTTCCTCTCCAAGGCGCTGGGCGTCAGCCGCTCCGTCGTGCGCGAGGCCATAGCGCAATTGCGCAATGAAGGCTTGGTCGAGACCCGCCAGGGTGTCGGCGCCTTTGTCACCGAGCCGATGGCGCGGCCGATCCGCATCGAGCAGACCGACCTTTACGACCGCGAGAGCTTTCGCGATCTCTTCCAGTTGCGCGTGCCGCTGGAAGTCGAGGCGGCGGGGCTTGCCGCTCTCAATCACACGGCGGAGGATATTCAGCAGCTGGACACGGCGCTGGCCCACATGACCGGCGCCGCGAAATGGACGGAGGAAGGCATCATTGCCGATCTGGCTTTCCACCGCGCGGTTGCGGCCGCCACGGGCAACAGCTATTTCACGCTCTTCATCGGCTTTGTCGCGGAGCGGATCAGCCTGGCGATCAACGCGGCGCGGGCGACCGCCGTTCTGGAGGAGATCGTCGAGATCACCATTGCCGAGCATCTGGCCGTGCGCGATGCGATCGCCGGCGGCGACATGGCTAAGGCCCGCGAGGCGATGCGGCGTCACCTGGAGGGCGCAACATCGCGCCTGAACCTGGAGCTGCCGTGAATTCGACGGCGGCTGTGCGGCGGCGCCGGACCCGATCGGTGGCTGCTGCGTCTGCGGATGTCGTCGGGAGAAGAGTTACGCGGGAATTCGCGTATGGACATTGGAGCGGAACTCGGACTACAACACGGTCCGGAGGTTGTCAGACATCCTGACAAGAGGGGTAGGCGTAGGAGCGTCTATCCTGGAAATACAAGGGAGGAGTACCTTTTGCAGGCCAGAAATGCGCTCAATGCCGCGATGATTTTGCCGCAGGACGCCGCCCGTGCCTTGCTTGTCGGCCGTGTCTGGTCGAAGGCCGCGGCTGGCCCATGTCCTGTGCTGATCCGGGACGGTCACGTCTTCGACCTGTCGCATCTGGCACCGACCACCTCCTCGCTGCTGGAACTCGACAATCTCGCGGACCGCCTGAAATCTCTCGAACAGAGCGTCGACCTTGGTCCGCTCGACGATTTTCTCTCGGGCGATGCCGGCAACCTGCTGGCGCCGATCGACCTGCAGGCGATCAAGGCCGCCGGCGTCACCTTTGCCGGCAGCATGCTGGAACGCGTCATCGAGGAGCAGGCCAAGGGCGACAGCTCGCGGGCAAGTGCGGTGCGCGAAAAGCTTGCGCCGGTGCTTGGCGACAGCCTGAAGGGCGTCGTCGCCGGCTCGGACCAGGCCGCCGAACTGAAGATCGTCCTCCAGGAAATGGGCCTCTGGTCGCAATATCTCGAGGTCGGCATCGGCCCGGATGCGGAGATCTTCACCAAGTCGCAGCCGATGTCGGCGGTCGGCTGCGGTGCCAGGGTCGGCATTCACCCGATGTCGGAATGGAACAATCCGGAGCCGGAAGTGGTGCTTGCGGTGCGCTCGGATGGCGTGATCGTCGGTGCCACGCTCGGCAACGACGTCAATCTGCGCGATGTCGAGGGACGCTCGGCCCTGCTGCTGGGCAAGGCGAAGGACAACAATGCCTCCTGCGCCATCGGCCCGTTCATCCGCCTGCTGGACGACACTTTCACGCTGTCCGATGTCGGCCGGCTGACGGTCTCGCTCCATGTCGAGGGCGAAGACGATTTCGACATGGCGGGCGAAAGCCCGATGCAGGCGATCAGCCGCTCGCCGGAAAACCTCGTCGGTCAGATGCGCAATCGCAACCATCAATATCCCGATGGCGCCGTGCTGTTTCTCGGCACCATGTTCGCGCCGGTCAAGGACAGGCGCGGCGCAGGGCAGGGCTTCACCCACGAGATCGGCGATCGCGTCGAGATTTCCACGCCAAGCCTTGGCCGTCTGGTCAACTGGGTCGATCGATCGGATGCCTGTCCCGAATGGACCTTCGGCATCACCGCCCTGATCCGCAATCTCACCCAACGCGGCCTGCTTTAGGAGGAAAGAGGAATGCAAAGAGTCGTCGACCTCTTTTACCGGTTTCTCGAATTCCTGATGATTCTGCTCCTGGCGGGCATGGCGATCATGGTCTTCGGCAATGTCGTGCTGCGTTACGGCTTCAATTCGGGCCTGACCGTCTCGGACGAAATGTCCCGCTACTTCTTCGTCTGGCTGACTTTCATCGGCGCGGTCGTCGGGTTTCGCGAATACGGCCATATGGGCGTCGAGACGCTGGTGGCGATGTTCGGCCGGCGCGGCCGGATCATCTGCATGATCATCAGCAATCTGGTCATCATCGGCGTTTCCGGCATCTTCTTCTGGGGCACCTGGAAGCAGCTGCCGATCAATATGAGCATGGCGGCGCCGGTTACCGGGCTTTCCATGGGCTGGGTCTACGGCATCGGTTTCTTCACGGGGGCCGCCTGCGTGCTCATCGCACTCGAACGTCTGTTCCGTCTCCTGACCGGTCGCGTGACCGAAAAGGAACTCGCGGCGTTTGCCGGCGAGGACATGTCCATCGAGCATCTGTCGGAGCGCGGCTGACATGACCCTTATCGTCTTTATCGTCTCTCTCCTCAGTGCCATGGCGATCGGGGTGCCGGTTGCCTTCGCGCTGATGTTCTGCGGCGTCACGCTCATGTGGTACATGGGCATGTTCAACAGCCAGATCATCGCCCAGAACATGATCATCGGCGCCGACACCTTCACCTTGCTCGCCATTCCCTTCTTCATTCTCGCCGGCGAGCTGATGAATTCGGGTGGTCTGTCGAAGCGCATCATCGAATTCGCCATTGCCTGCGTCGGCCATATCCGCGGCGGTCTCGGCATCGTCGCCATTATGGCGGCGATCATCATGGCCAGCATTTCCGGCTCGGCCGCAGCCGACACCGCGGCACTCGCCGCCATCCTGATCCCGATGATGGCGAAGGCCGGCTACAACGTGCCGCGCTCCGGCGGTCTGATTGCCGCCGGCGGCATCATCGCCCCGGTCATTCCGCCGTCCATGGCCTTCATCGTCTTCGGCGTCTCGGCCAATGTGTCGATCACCAAGCTGTTCATGGCCGGCATCGTGCCGGGCGTCACCATGGGGCTCTGCCTCATTGCCACCTGGATGCTGGTGGTGCGCAAGGACAATATCCAGCCGCTGCCAAAGGCGTCGTCCAAGGAGCGGTTGACGGCAACCGGTCGGGCACTCTGGGCGCTCGGCATGCCGGTCATCATTCTCGGCGGCATCAAGGCCGGCGTCGTGACGCCGACGGAGGCCGCCGTCATTGCCGCAGCCTACGCCCTGTTCGTCGGCATGGTGATCTACCGCGAATTGAAGCCGAGGGACCTGCCACGCGTCATCCTGCAGGCAGCCAAGACCACCTCGATCGTCATGTTCCTGGTCTGCGCGGCGCTGGTCTCTGCCTGGTTGATCACCGCGGCCAATATCCCGGCCGAGATCGCCGGCTATATCGCGCCGCTGATCGACCGGCCGAAACTGCTGATGTTCGTCATCATGCTGCTGATCCTGGTGGTCGGTACGGCACTCGACCTGACGCCGACCATCCTGATCCTGACGCCGGTGCTGATGCCGATCGTCCAGAAGGCCGGCATCGACCCCGTCTATTTCGGTGTGATGTTCATCATGAACTGCTGCATCGGCCTCATCACGCCGCCGGTTGGCGTGGTGCTGAACGTCGTCAGCGGCGTGGGACGCATTCCCCTCGGCAAGGTGGTGACCGGCATTCTGCCGTTCCTCGTCGCCGAAGTCTGCGTGCTCATGCTGTTCGTCCTGTTTCCAGAAATCATCCTCGTGCCGGCCCGCTGGCTGCACTGAGGATTGAAACTCCAAACATCAACGTCTCAACCATCCATGGGAGGATACTATGAGAAAACTGCTTCTGGCCACGACGGCCGCAATCTCCACCATCGCCATGTCGGCACCGGCCTTTGCGGACTTCCAGGACCGCACGATCCGCGTCTCCAACGGCATCAACCAGGACCACCCGGTCGGCAACGGCATTGAGGCCATGCAGAAATGCCTGGATGAGAAGTCCGGCGGCAAGCTCAAGCTGCAGGCCTTCTGGGGCGGCGCACTGGGTGGCGACCTTCAGGCAACCCAGGCCCTGCGTTCGGGCGTTCAGGAAGCCGTCGTCACCTCGTCGTCTCCGCTGGTCGGCATCGTGCCGGCACTCGGCGTCTTCGACCTGCCGTTCCTGTTTGCCAATGCCCAGGAAGCCTATACCGTTCTCGACGGTGAATTCGGCGACATGATCAACGAGAAGCTCGATGCCGTCGGCCTCGTCAATCTCGCCTACTGGGAAAATGGCTTCCGCAACCTGTCCAACTCCGTTCGTCCCGTCACCAAGTGGGAAGACATGGAAGGCATGAAGGTTCGCGTGATGCAGAACAACATCTTCCTCGACACCTTCCAGAACCTCGGCGCGAACGCCACGCCGATGGCCTTCGGCGAAGTGTTCTCGGCGCTCGAAACCAAGACGATCGATGCGCAGGAAAACCCCTACGTCACCATCGACACCTCGAAGTTCTTCGAAGTGCAGAAATATGTGACGGAGACGAACCACGCCTACACGCCGTTCCTCTTCCTGTTCTCCAAGGCTATCTTCAACACCTATTCGCCGGAAGAGCAGTCGGCCCTGCGTGATTGCGCCGTGGTTGGCCGTGACGTCGAGCGCAAGGTCATCGGCGAACTCAACAAGGAATCGCTGAAGAAGATCGAAGACGAGGGCATCAAGTTCAACACCCTGTCGCCGGAAGAGCACAAGCGCATGCTCGAGAAGTCGCAGGTCGTCTACGAAAAGCACAAGGACGAGATCGGCGCCGACGTCGTCGACAAGGTCCAGTCGATCCTGGCTGACATCCGCAAGTAAGCAGCGGCTCGCCGGCTGTCCCCGATATGAAGCCCGCGGCACCCTGTGCCGCGGGTTTTTTGTCTCCATGACATCATCGAAACTTCAAGCATGGGGTCGGATCCGCTATCCCTGAAGGCGAGCGCAAGCCTGTCTGCTTGTCGACATTCTTCCTTCTGTGTCCGGGATAGCTCCATGATCGCCTATGAAGACATCATCGCCGCCAAGACGCGCATAGGAGCTGAGGCTCTGCGCACGCCGCTCCTCCATTCGCCCTTTCTGGACGAGATTGCGGGCCGGCCGCTCTACGTGAAACCCGAATGCCTGCAGCGCACCGGTTCCTTCAAGCTGCGCGGCGCCTGGTCGGCGATTTCGGCGATACCGGATGCCGTTCGCGCATCCGGCGTCATCGCCTATTCCTCCGGCAATCATGCGCAGGGTGTCGCCTATGCGGCCAAGGCCCATGGCGTTCCCGCCGTGATCATCATGCCGGCCGACGCGCCGAAGCTGAAGATCGACAACACACGGGCCTATGGCGCCGAGGTGGTGCTGTACGACCGCTATACCGAGGACCGGGACGCCATCGGCGACCGGCTCGCCGAAGAGCGCAATCTCAGCCTGGTCAAGCCGTTCGACGACGAGCGCGTCATTGCGGGCCAGGGGACCGTCGGTCTCGAAATCGCCGAACAGGCCGATGAGCTCGGGCTGGACTCTGCCTCCGTTCTGGTGCCGTGCGGCGGCGGCGGCCTCACATCGGGGATTGCGATCGCGCTGGAACGGATAGCCCCCGGCCTTGTCGTTCGTCCCTGCGAGCCGGAAGATTTTGACGATACCAGCCGCTCGCTTCTCGCCCGGGAGATCCTGGCGAACGCCAGCGGCGGCAAGACCATCTGCGATGCGATCATGACGCCGCAGCCGGGCAATCTGACCTTCCCGCATCTGTCGCGGCTGTGTGGGCCTGGCATCGTGGTCACCGAGGACGAGGTGCTTCGGGCGATGGGGCTTGCCTTCCAGCGGCTGAAGATTGCCATCGAGCCGGGCGGCGCGGTCGGATTGGCCGCCGCGCTGTTTCACGGCGAAGAGCTGGATACGCCTGCCGTGATCGCGGTTGCCTCGGGCGGCAATGTCGATGAGGACATGTTCAGCCGCGCGCTTTGAGCCTCATTCGGGCACGGCGGGCAGGACGAGTTCCTTGCGTTTCAGCTGCCGTTCCCGAAAGAAGATGAACAGCCCCGATCCGACGATCAGCGCCGCACCGACCAGCATGGACGGTCGCGGCGTGTCGCCGAAGAACAGCCAGCCGAACAGGATCGCCCACAGCAGCAGGCTGTACTGCAGCGGCGCCACCGTTGCGACATCCGAAATCTTCAGCGCCCGATTGACCAGGATATGCGCCGCCATGGCAACGATGCCGAGCAGACCGAGCAGCAGGCCTTCCCGAAGCGAGGTGACCGGCTGCCAGTCGAACGGCGCCATGACGAGACCGACCACGGTGGCCGCGGCGATCTGGAAAAACACCAGCGTCTTGTCCGGCGTGCCGCGCAGGTGGCGGCCGGTGACCAGCATGATGGCAAAGGCGATGCTGCCGACGACGGAGATCAGCGCCGGCAGGGTGAACATGGCTGTCGACGGATTGAGCGTGATGATGACCCCGACAAAGCCGATCATGATCGCGCTCCAGCGCCGCCAGCCGACCTTCTCGCCGAGAAACAGCGGCGAGGCGACGGCCACATAGATCGGCGCGGCCAGCCAGTAGGTCATCACGTCGGCGAGCGGCAGGTAGAAGACCGCGAAGTAGAAGGCGAAGATCTCCACCGTCGAGAAGATCACGCGCATCAGCTGAATGCCCGGCTTTTCCGGCCGTAGCAGCGGAGCTGTGCCGTCGCGGATCAGGAAGGGCAGGAGAATGACGAGGGCCGCCAGACCGCGCAACAGGACGATTTGGCCAAGCCCATGGCTGGAAATCAGCCATTTCGCCAAGGCGTCGTTCAGGCTGAACATCAACATGCCCATGAGCATCAGGGCGGGGCCGGCGGCAAGGCCAAGCCCGAGAGCGCCGGTCTTCAGCGCGCCAGTTGTCGTTGTCATCGGTGTCCCCTCGATCCGGCGCCGATTTAGAGGCCAGGCCCGCCTTCAGGCAAGGGGGATGGAGGTTGGAAAACCGGAATCTTCGTGCCTGAGGCGTTGCCGCATCAGCCGGCCGAGGTCGAGGGCTTCGCCTTCATCGTCTGGATATGGGCCACGAGGTCGCCGAAGCGATCGCCCTGTACCACGATGTGGGCCCGCAGCCGTTGACGCGCCGTCTCGCTTTCGCCCGCCAGAATCGAATCGACAATGGCGCCGTGCTCGTCGAACGAGGTGTTCATCCGGTTGCCGACGCGCAATTGCAGCCGACGATAGGGCCGCAGCCGGCGATGCAGGGTGACGCATTGCTCGCCCAGAAACCGGTTGTGGCTCGCCGTGTAGATGGCGTGATGAAACGTCTCGTTCTCGTAGTAATAGGCGTCCGAATCGCGGCTGATGGCCGCTGCCTTGCAGCGCTCATGCGCCTGGATCAGGGCCTCGCGGTCCTCCGGTGTGTGGCGGCGTGCGGCCGAGGCACCCGCCATCCCCTCCAGCTCTGCCATCACCTCGAACATCTCGAAAACATATTGCGGACCGGGATCGACGACCACGGCACCCCGCCGCGGGCGGATCTCGACGAGCCCGATGGCGCTCAGCTGCATCAGTGCCTCGCGGATCGGTGTGCGCGAGACCCCGAAGCGCGTTGCGAGCTGGGTTTCGTCCAGCCGTTCGCCGGGCTCGAAGCCGCCGGTGATGATGCCGTTCTCGATCTCATCCCGCAGCTTGTGAAAGGTATTCGACGTCATGGCGGTCTCGCGTACAAAATGTAAATTCTTGTATACAAGATTATTGACATCATGCGCAAGTTGTACGCATCATCGTCCATAGCCGGTTGGGAGGCCGGATTTTTGGGAGGAAAATCATGACATTTTTTAAACGCAAGGCAGCGCTCGCTGCCGCGGTCGCAATGTTTGCCGCCTGCGCCGGCACTGCAAGTGCGGACACGGTCTGGAAGGCATCGCACCAGTTCCCCGGTGGCAAGGGGGACATCCGCGACGAGATGGTCCAGCTGATCGCCAAGGAAGTGGCCGCCGCCAATGTGGGGCTCACCATCCAGGTCTATCCCGGCGCCTCGCTCTACAAGCCGAACGACCAGTGGAATGCGATGACGCGGGGTCTTCTCGACATGACCTCGTTCCCGCTCGATTATGCCTCGGGTCGCCATCCGGAATTCTCTGCAACCCTGATGCCGGGTCTGGTCGGCAGCTTCGACCGTGCCATGCGGCTCAACGATTCCGACTTCATGAAGGACATCAAGAAGGTCATCGAAGACGACAATGCCATGGTGATCTCGGATGCCTGGCTTTCCGGCGCCTTCGCGTCGAAAAAGACCTGCATCACCTCGCCCGATACGATGAAGGGCCAGGTGATCCGTGCCGCCGGCCCGGCCTTCGAGGAAATGCTGGCCGCGGCCGGTGCCTCGATCGCCTCCATGCCGTCTTCGGAAATCTATTCCGGCATGCAGACCGGCGTGCTCGACGCCGCCAATACCTCGTCGGCAAGCTTCGTGTCCTACCGGCTGTTCGAGCAGGTCAAGTGCCTGACGGCGCCGGGCGAAAACGCGCTCTGGTTCATGTATGAGCCGGTTCTGGTGTCGAAGAAGTCTTTCGATGCCCTGACGCCCGAACAGCAGAAGGCGGTTCTGGCTGCCGGTGAAAAGGCCGAGGCCTTCTTCAATGAAGAGGTCCGCAAGGGCGACCAGCTGATGGCCGATACCTTCAAGAAGGCCGGTGTCGAGGTGGTCGAGATGTCGAAGGCCGACTACGACGCCTGGCTCGCGGTCGCCAAGGAGTCCGCCTACAAGAACTTCGCCGAAAAGGTTGAAGGCGGCGACAAGCTGATCGAGAAGGCCCTGGCGGTCAAGTAGCGCCATGCTCCCGGCGAAACGGGCGGCTACGCCCGTTTCGCCATCCGTCGAACTGCAGTTTTCTTGAGGATGCCTCACCATGGTGAAGGCCTATATTCTCGGCATCGGCCATATCTCGCGAGCCTTTGCCCTGATCGCCACGCTGATGCTGATTTCCGCCATGCTGGTGGTCTGCCAGATGATCCTGATGCGCTATGTCTTCGCCATGCCGACGATCTGGCAAACGGATTTCGTCGTCTTTGCCGCGACGGCGGCAATGTTTCTCGGCGCGCCCTACGTGCTGCTGAAGGGCGGGCATGTGGGTGTCGACGTCGTCGAGATGATGGTCGGCGAGCGCTCCCGTTCGGTTCTGCGGTTGATCGGCTGCATCCTCGGCCTGGCATTCTGCCTGATCATGACGGTGGCCGGCTGGATCCAGTTTCATGATGCATGGATCGGCAACTGGAAGCATTCGAGCGTCTGGGCGCCACCGCTCTGGGTGCCGCTGTCCGCTATGCCGATCAGCTTTGCCTTGCTCAGCCTGCAATATGTCGCCGAGATCCTGGCGATCCGGACGGCGCGGACGGCGCTGCATCGGCCGAATGATGCTTCGGATCATCCCTCGCCGCTCGCCACGAGTGCCCTGCCGATGAAGGAGCCACGCCCATGAGCCCGACCACTGCCGGCGTGATCATGATCCTTTCGCTGTTCGCCCTGCTCGGCACCGGCATGCCGATCGCCTTTGCGCTCGGTCTGGCAGCGGTGGCCGCGCTCTATCTGCAGAACGGCCTCGACATCTTCTACGTGCTCGGCGACACGATGTTTTCCGGCATCGCCAACCTTGCCTATGTGTCCATTCCGATGTTCGTGCTGATGGGCTCGGCCGTTGCCTCCTCGCCAGCGGGATCGGATCTCTATACGGCGCTCGATCGCTGGCTGAACCGCATTCCGGGCGGCCTGGTGCTCTCCAATATCGGGGCATGCGCGATCTTTTCCGGCATGACCGGCTCGTCGCCCGCGACCTGCGCGGCGATCGGCAAGATGGGCATTCCGGAAATGCAGAGCCGCGGCTACCCGAATTCGGTGGCAACAGGCTCGATTGCCGCCGGGGGCACGCTCGGCATCCTGATCCCGCCTTCCGTCACCCTGATCGTCTACGGCATCTCCACCGAGACCTCGATCGGCCGGCTGTTCATGGCCGGCGTGTTTCCGGGTCTCATGCTGACCGCCCTGTTCATGATCTGGGCGGTGATCGACTGCAAGCGCAAGGGCTACAGCTTCGAAGCGCGGGCGATCCGCTATACACTGAAGGAAAAGATGGTCGGCCTGCCGCGCATCCTGCCCTTCCTGCTGATCATTGCAGGCACGCTCTATGTCCTCTACGGCGGCGTCGCGACGCCATCCGAGGCAGCCGGGGCAGGCGCCTTCCTGACGCTTGCCGTGGTGATCATCGCCTACCGCTTGTTCCGTTTCAAACCCGTGGCCCACATCTTCTCGTCGGCCATGCGCGAAAGCGTGATGATCATGATGATCATGGCGGCCGCCGAACTGTTCGCCTTCGCGCTTTCGTCCCTCTTCATCACCCAGAGCGTGGCCGGCTTCATCGCCGATCTCGAGGTCAACCGCTGGGTGCTGATGCTGATCATCAACGTCTTCCTGCTGGTCTGCGGCATGTTCCTGCCGCCGATCGCCGTTATCGTGATGACCGCGCCCATGCTGTTTCCGATCGTCACCCAGGCCGGATTCGACCCCTACTGGTTCGCGATCATCCTGACGATCAACATGGAGGTCGGCCTGATCACCCCGCCGATCGGGCTCAACCTCTTCGTCATCAACGCGATAGCCCCGACCGTGCCGACCCGTGATGTTCTCTGGGGCGCGCTGCCCTATGTGCTGGTCATGTTCCTGGCGATCCTGATCCTCTGCCTGTTTCCCGGCATCGCCACATGGCTGCCCAATCACATGCTGGGAGTTGTGACATGAATTCGACCTCTCTGTTCGGTGACATGCTGCAGGCGATTACCGATCGCGGCCGCAAGCTGTTGTTCTCCGGCCAGCGCGACGATGATGCCGACCCGCTGCGCGCGCTCGAACAGCTTTGCGAGACGCTGTTGTCGAGCCGGGGCGAGGCCTCGGGCATGGCGCTGTCGACGACCATCCTCGACCGGTGGATGCGGCTCGACCGCGATCGCCAGCAGGCCTTCCTGAAGCGGCTTGTGACCGCGTTCGATGCCGATCATGCGAGATTGGAAAAGGCGATCGAGGCCTATGGGGTCGATCCCGGCCCGAAGGCGCAGATGGAACTGCATCTGGCAGCCGAGCCGCGGCGGCAGGAACTTCTGCGGCGGTTCAACCTGGCGCCGCACGGCACCGAAACGCTGGTGCGCATGCGCGAAGCCTTGTTGACGATGAAGAGGGATGCGCCGGAACTGGAGATCCTGGACGCCGATTTCGCCCATCTCTTCGCCTCCTGGTTCAACCGCGGCTTCCTGATGCTGCGCCAGATCAACTGGTCGACGCCGGCCGATATCCTGGAAAAGATCATCCGCTACGAGGCCGTCCACCATATCGGCAGCTGGGAGGAGTTGCGGCTGCGGCTTGCCCCGGCGGACCGCCGCTGCTTTGCCTTCTTCCATCCGCAACTGGCCGACGACCCGCTGATCTTCGTCGAGGTGGCGCTTACCAGGGACATCCCGGGCGCCATCTCCGACGTGTTGCGCGACGACCGTACCCAACTCGACGCTGCCGAGGCGACCACGGCGGTCTTCTATTCGATCTCCAACTGCCAGGAGGGCCTGCGCGGCATTTCCTTCGGCAATTTCCTGATCAAGCAGGTGGTCGAGGATCTGCGCCGAGAACTGCCGCGCCTCTCCACCTTCGTCACCCTGTCGCCGGTACCGGGCTTCGCCGCCTGGCTGAAGACCGAGCGCGAACAGGAGGCGCCCGGTGCCCTGACGGCCTTCGACAAGACGCGTCTGGCAGCCCTCGATCAGCCGGACTGGGCAAGCGATCCGGAGGCGGTTGCCCAGCTGCGGCCCGTCCTGACGGAGGCAGCGGCCTGGTATTTCCTGAAGGGGCGGGATGCGCGGGGACGGGTCATCGATCCCGTCGCACGTTTCCATCTGGGCAATGGCGCGCGGCTCGAACGGATCAATGTCCTCGGCGACACCTCGCAGCGCGCGCTGCGCCAGTCGCACGGACTGATGGTCAATTATCTCTACAAACTGGATGACATCGAAGCCAATCACGAGGCCTTCATCGGACGCAACGAAGTCGTGGCGGCCCAGCCGATCCGGCGGCTGGTGCCGGCCGATCGAGGCGCGAAAGCCGTACCCATGATCGCCGAGATCAGCGGGCCATCGGCACCGTCATCCAAGGGCAGCAAGGAGTTTTCAGCATGAGCAACCATCTTTTCGACGCCATACGGCAGACCCTGAAGCCCGATGCGACCTTCATCGAGACGACGTCCGGCGAGCGCTGGACCTATGGCGACATGCTGGCCGTATCGGCAAAGATCGCCAATGCGCTTGTCGATCTCGGGGTCGAGCCGGGCGATCGCGTCGCGGTGCAGGTGGAAAAGAGCGCCGAAGCCCTGATGCTCTATCTGGCCTGCGTGCGGGCCGGTGCGATCTATCTGCCGCTCAACACCGGCTATACGCTCACCGAACTCGACTATTTCATCGGCGATGCCGAACCGCGCCTCGTGGTCTGCACGCCGAGGGCGATGGACGGACTGACCCCGGTGGCCAAGGCCAGGGGCGCCCGGGTCGAGACGCTGGACGACAAGGGCGGCGGCAGCCTGATGGATCTGGCGCGGGCAAAGCCCGCGGAGTTTTCCGACGTCGCGCGCGGGCCGGACGATCTGGCGGCAATCCTCTATACCTCCGGCACGACCGGCCGCTCGAAGGGCGCGATGCTGACCCATGACAACCTGCTCTCCAATGCCGCGACGCTGCGCGATCACTGGCGCTTCACGCCGAAGGACCGGCTGATCCACGCCCTGCCGATCTTCCACACGCACGGCCTGTTCGTCGCCTCGAACGTCATCATGCTGTCGGGCGCCTCGATGTATTTCATGCCGAAATTCGATGCCGACGAGGCGCTCAGGCAGATGCCGGCGTCGACCGCGATGATGGGGGTTCCAACCTTCTACACACGGCTCGTGCAGCATCCGGGCCTGACCCGTGAGGCGGCCCGCAACATGCGGCTGTTCATCTCCGGCTCGGCGCCGCTGCTGGCCGAGACGCACCGCCAGTTCGAGACGATGACCGGGCACCCGATTCTCGAGCGTTACGGCATGACCGAAACCAACATGAACACCTCCAACCCCTATGACGGCGACCGCATCGCCGGCACCGTGGGCTTTCCGCTCCCGGGCGTGTCGCTGCGGGTGACCGATCCCGAGACCGGCAAGCCGGTCGAGGACGGCGAGACCGGCATGATCGAGGTCAAGGGTCCGAACGTGTTCAAGGGCTATTGGCGGATGCCGGAAAAGACCGCCTCGGAATTCCGCTCCGACGGCTTCTTCATCACCGGCGACCTCGGCAAGATCGATGAACGCGGCTATGTCCACATCGTCGGCCGCGGCAAGGACCTGGTGATCTCGGGCGGCTACAACATCTATCCGAAGGAGGTCGAGAGCGAGATCGACCAGATCGACGGCGTCATGGAAAGCGCCGTGATCGGTGTCGCCCATCCCGATTTCGGCGAAGGCGTAACGGCGGTCGTGGTGCCCAACACGGGGGCTAGCCTCACCGAGCGGAGCATTCTGGACCATCTCAACGACCGGCTGGCAAAATACAAGCAGCCGAAAAAGGTGCTGTTCGTCGACGAATTGCCGCGCAATACCATGGGCAAGGTGCAGAAAAACGTGCTGCGCGACGCCTATGCCGGGCTCTACCAGCCAGACAAGGCCACGGCACAGTGAGTGAGAGTTGACCCTGGCGGACCGGGAGGTGGGGGCTGGCGCTCCCGCCTCCCAAGCACTCAGGCGGCTCGGACCTGGCGGTCGAGTTTGACGAAATGGCCGGCCGTGACTTCACGGTATTCCGCCTTTGCCGGCTCATACCCGAGCGGGCGGACGGGGCTCTTCAACTCGTCGATCGGCGTGTTGCGCTTGATCAGGCGGCGGGCCGGATCCGGCACCGGCACGGCGGCGATCAGCTTTTTCGTATAGTCATGCTGCGGATTGCCGAAGATCGCCGCCCGCGGCCCGATCTCGACGATCTCCCCCAGATACATCACCGCGACCCGGTGGCTGACGCGCTCGACCACCGCCATGTCATGGGAGATGAACAGGAAGGCAATCTTGAACTCCTCCTGCAGGTCCATCAGCAGATTGCAGACCTGAGCCTTGATCGAGACGTCGAGCGCCGACACGCTTTCATCGGCGATGATCACTTTCGGATCGAGCGACAGGGCGCGTGCAATCGCGATGCGCTGGCGCTGACCACCGGAAAATTCGTGCGGATAGCGGTTCATCATCGTCGGCGACAGACCGACGCGGGCGAGAAGATTGGCCGTCATCTCGCGGGCATCCGCCTTGCTGCCCAGCTTATGCTTGAGATAAGGCTCGGCAATCGCCTGGCCCACCGTCATCCGCGGATTGAGGCTCGAATAGGGGTCCTGGAACACCATCTGGACGCTCTTGCGCATCGCCCGGATATCGGGCCCCGTCAACTGGCGCACATTATAGCCGTCGAGTTCGATCTCGCCGCCATCCGGTTCGACCAGCCGCGCGATCGAGCGGCCGGTGGTCGACTTGCCGCATCCGCTCTCGCCGACGAGGGACAGCGTCTCGCCCTTGTAGAGGTCGAAGGAAACACCCTCGACCGCGTGCACGGCACCGGTCTTCGAACCAAAAAGCCCGCCGCGGATACTGAACCGGGTGACCAGGTTCTTCACGGTCAGGATCGGCGTCATGCTCTTGTCGACGGTATCGCTGAGGGCCTGACCCGGCGCCACAACGCCGCTCTCCATGTCGACCACCGGGAAGCGCAAAGGTAGGGCCTCCCCTTCCATCGATCCGAGTTTCGGCACAGAGGCCAACAATGCGCGTGTATAGGCATGGCGGCCATTGGCAAAGATCTCCGCCGTCGGCCCCTGTTCCACCAGGTCGCCGCGCAACATGACGACGGTGCGGTCGGCGATCTCGGCGACCACGCCCATGTCATGGGTGATGAAGAGAACCGCCATGCCTTCTTCCGCCTGCAATTCCTTGATCAGGTCGAGGATCTGGCCCTGGATCGTCACGTCGAGCGCCGTTGTTGGCTCGTCGGCGATCAGCAGCTTCGGTCGCGAGGCGAGCGCCATGGCGATCATCACCCGCTGGCGCATGCCGCCGGAAAACTGGTGCGGATATTCGTCGAAACGGGTCGCGGCATTGGGAATACGCACCTTTTCCAGCAGCCGCACGGTTTCGGCCCGCGCTTCGGCTTTCGAAAAACCCTTGTGGCGCGTCAGCACTTCGGAGATCTGCCGGCCGATGGTGAAGATCGGATTGAGCGAGGTCATCGGCTCCTGGAAGATCATCGCGATATCGTTGCCGCGCACCCCCTGCATCTCCTTTTCCGACAGCGCGGTCAGATCCCGGCCGTTCAGCAGCACGCGGCCTTCGATGCGGCTCGATTCCGCTGCCAGCAGCCGCAGGATGGAAAGCGATGTGACGCTCTTGCCGGAGCCGCTCTCGCCGACGATCGCCACCGTCTCGCCCGGCAGGACGGTAAACGAGACGTCGCGCACCACCTGACGCCATTCGCCGTCGACCTTGAAGGCGGTAGACAGGCCCTCGACGGACAGGACGGGTTCAAAAGAGGGATTTTCCTGCATGGCGGTCTCGTTTCTTGTCAGCCGGCCGGGGCCGGAATGAGGGTTTCTCAGACTAGGATCAGCGGCGTTGCATGGGATGCGGACGAGCGGCCCTCGGCAATCCGTGCCGCTTCGAGGGCGGCGATCTTCTCGTCGATCACCCGGCGGTCGATCATGCCGTGCGGATTGGCCCTGGTCGGCATGGTCTCGGCCACATGGATGAAGCGCTCCTGCGCCACTGCATAGAGCCGCCGGAGTTCGACAAGCGGCTCGGCATGGTCGTCGACGCGCAGGTCGAGCCAGGGATAGTCCTGATCGCGATAGATCTTCAGGGCCGCCGCCTGCCGGCCGCGCTTGTCGCCGCCGGCACGCTCACCGGCCTCCATGGCGGCCAGCAGGCGTTCGGCAAAGGAGAGGTCCGTGCGATCCTTGTAGACGAGAAGCGTCTGCTGGATCACCTGCGGGCCGGCAAGCATATTGCCGGCCACCGACACATGGTCGTCGACCAGATGCCCGGCCCAGTCGATGCAGTTTTGCCCGGTGAACGCCGCATTGCGACCCTCGGCGTCGATCAGGTGCAACTGGCGCTGTTCGGCGCCATCGTCCCGCATTCTGAGCCGGCTAATGATCTCGGCAGGCGCCACGCCCTCCGCCAGCAGCACCAGGCCGTCGGTGCCATAGGTCGGGTTGACGAAGGCCTGCGTGGCGATCGCGCCGAGACCGCCGCAGATATGCGGCACGACGGCGCCGGCGGCAAAGAACCGCGAGGCGACGGCGATGCCGAGATAGCCGGTTTCGGGATCCCGTGCGACGATCGACCAGGTCATCTTTTATCTCCCGATCGCATAGGCCTGCATCAGCCGCGGGGTTGCGGCAGCACGCATCAGGCCGTTTTCGTCCCGCCGTGCGGCTGTCAGGCGGCCGACGGTCCATTCGTCCGCCGGCGACAGCCGGTGGCCGCGGGCGGTGAGGTCCGCCAGCACGTCGGCACCGATATTCTTCTCGATCATCACGCCACCCGGCGCGCGGGTGCGTGGATAGAACGAGCCGGGGAAATGCGTCGTGTGGAACAGCGGCATGTCGATGGCCGCCTGCAGGTTCTGCCTGTGGTGCACATAGCGCAGGAAGAAGGAGAGCTGCCACTGGTCCTGCTGGTCGCCGCCCGGCGTGCCGAAGGCAAGCGTCGGTCGGCCCTCGAACAGGGCCAGCGACGGGGTCAGCGTCGTGCGCGGACGCTTGCCCGGTGCCAGCGAGGTCGGCAGGCCTTCCTTCAGCCAGAACATCTGGGCGCGGGAATTCAGGCAGAAACCGAGACCCGGCACGATCGGCGAAGACTGCAGCCAGCCACCCGACGGGGTGACGGACACCATGTTGCCCTCGGCATCGATGACGTCGATATGCACGGTGTCGCCGCGCTTTTCGGTCAGATGCGACATCGTCGGCTCGTAGACCGCACCGGTCTCCATGCCGGACAACATGGCCATGGTGGCATCGTATTGCGCTTCGAAACCGGGAAGCTTGCCGGGCATCAGGTCCAAGGCCGCCGTCTTGCCGATCAGCTTGCGCCGCGCGTCGTTGTAGGGGGCCGACAGCAGGGTTTCCATCGGGATCTCGGCAAAGGCCGGATCGCCGTAATAGACTTCGCGGTCGGCAAAGGCGAGTTTCATCGCCTCGACGACATGGTGGACGAAGTCGGCGCCGCAGGGATCCATGGCGGCAAGGTCGAAGCCCTTCAGCAGTGCCAGCGACTGCAGCAGCACCGGCCCCTGGCCCCAGGGGCCCTGCTTGGCGACCGTCCAGCCGTGATAGTCGTAGGTGGTCGGCGCCTCGATCGTCGCCTTCCAGTTGGCCATGTCGTCAGCGGTCAGCACGCCCTTGTGCTTCGTGCCGCTGGCATCCATGACCTCGGCGGTCTTCAGATAGGTGTCGATCGCCTCGGCGACGAAGCCGCGATAGAAGGCATCGCGCGCCTTGTCGATCTGGTTCTCCCGGCCCGACACGCTTTCGGATTCGGCAACGACGCGCTTCCAGGTTTCGGCCAGAACCGGATTGCAGAACAGTTCGCTCGCCTCGGGCGCCTTGCCGCCGGGCAGCCAGGTCTCGTGCGAGGTCGGCCATTCCTTTTCGAAGAAATCACCGAGGCCCTTGATGGTGGCGGCCACGCGCGGCAGCATCGGGTGACCTTTTTCCGCATAGTGGATCGCCGGCTCCAGCACGTCGCGCACCGTCAGGCGACCATAGTCGCGCAGCATCAGCATCCAGCCGTCGAAGGCACCGGGGATGACGGTGGCCAGCAGGCCATCGCCGGGAATGATCTTCAGTCCTTCGGCCGTGTAATGCTCGATCGTCGCACCCGCCGGTGCGGGCGCCTGGGCACAGATCACCTCGACCTTCTTGTTCCTGGCCGAGTAGATGATCGCCGGCATGTCGCCGCCCGGACCGTTCAGATGCGGTTCGAAGATCTGCAGGGCAAAGCCGGTGGCAACTGCCGCGTCGAAGGCGTTGCCGCCCTTTTCCAGAATGCTCATGCCGACGGCAGACGCCATCCAGTGGGTGGAGGTGACGACGCCGAAAGTGCCGAGAATTTCGGGGCGTGTGGTAAAGTCCGACATCGAAGAAATACCTTTCAGAAAGTCAAATCAGGTTTCGCGCGGGTCGAGCGCATCGCGCAGGCCGTCGCCAAGCAGGTTGAAGCCGATCACCACGAGGAAGATCGCGGCACCGGGGAACATCGCCATCCACGGTGCCTGGCTGAGGAAGTTCTTGGCCACGTTCAGCATCGAGCCCCAGGAAGGCGACGGCGGTTGCTGGCCAAGCCCGAGGAAGGAGAGGCTCGCTTCGGCGATGATCGCGGTTGCCACCGTCAGCGTCGCCTGGACGATGATCGGCGCCACGATGTTCGGCAGGATGTAGCGGCCCATGATCTCGAAATGGTTGAGGCCGATCGAGCGGGCCCCCTCGATGTAATCCTCGGTCCTGACCGCGATCACCTGGCCGCGCGTCAGCCGGATGAAGACCGGCATTGCCGAAAGGCCGATGGCGATCATCGCGTTCATCAGGCTCGGCCCGAGAAAGGCGGCGAGCGCAATCGCCATGACGAGGAAGGGCAGGGCGAGAAAGGCTTCGGTGATACGCGAAATGACCATGTCGACCCAGCCGCCGAAATAGCCGGCGAGCAGACCAAAAGGGACACCGGTGATGATGGCGATCGCGACCGAGATGGTCCCGGCCATCAGCGAGGCCTGGGCGCCCCAGATCATCCGCGAGAGGATGTCGCGCCCGAGTTCGTCGGTGCCCATCAGGTGGGCGGCCGTCGGCGCCTTGCGGATCGCGCTCCAGCTGGAGGCGATCGGATCGTCGATCGGCAGGATCGGCGCGGCAATCGCGATCAACGCAAAGAACAGCACGATGGCGAAACCGGCAATGGCGCTCGGATTGCGTTTCAGCTTCTTCCAGATGCGGCTTTGGCTGCGCGTTTCGGTCTCGGCCACAAGGGCGGTATCGACGGCACTCATAGGCTGGCCCTCAGACGCGGGTTGAGCAGGACGAACAGCACGTCTGCGACGAGGTTCATGAAGATGAAGCCGACGGCGGTGCAGAGCACGATGCCCTGGACGACGGCGTAGTCGCGGTTGAACACGGCATCGACGATCAGCTTGCCGAAGCCGGGAATGGTGAAGATCTGCTCGGTCAGCACCGCGCCTGCCAGAAGCTCGCCGAAGAGCAGGGCGCTCAAGGTGACGATCGGCAGAAGCGCGTTGCGGAAGGCATGGCTCAGGATCACCTCGCGCCACGACAACCCCTTGGCGCGGGCGGTGCGGATATAGTCGGTGCTGAGCACGCTCAGCATCGCCGACCGCGTGTGGCGCATCAGGGTCGCGGCAAGCGCCGAGCCGAGCACGAAGGACGGCATCAGCATGGTCTCGATCGAGCGGACGGGGTCGCTGAAGAAGGGTTCGTAGCCGGAGGCCGGCAGCCAGCCGAGATTCACCGAGACCAGGAGGATCAGCATGATGCCAAGCCAGAAATTGGGAATGGACAGGCCCGAGAGCGCGACGATGTTGGCGACATAATCGAGAATGGAGTTCTTCTTCACCGCGGCCAGAATGCCGGTCGGAACGCCGATCACGAAGGCGAAGATCATCGACATGATGGCAAGCTGGATGGTGACGGGCAGTTTCTGGCCGATCAGGACCAGCACCGGCTGGTTGGTGCGCAGCGATATGCCGAGATCGCCCTTCAGCGCAGACAGCATCCAGTGCCAGTATTGAAGGATGATCGGATCGTTCAGATGGTACTTGGCGCGCAATGTCGCCAGCAATTCGGGGGTGCGGTCTTCGCCTGCGAGCGCCAGCACCGGATCGCCGGGCAAAAGCTTCTGCAGGGAAAAGACGAAGATCGAGATGATCAGCAGGGTCGGGATCGCAACCAGCAGCCGCTTTCCGATGTAAACGAACATATCAGCGTTCTTCCATGGGCCTTGAGAGTGCCGCACGGTCTCCCGTGCGGCACGCGAAAGCGTGGGAGGCCTCAGCCTTCCTTCTTCATGCCGACCAGACGGATCATGCCATCGGGCGACGGCACGAAGCCGGTGACCTTCTTGTTCAGCGCCCAGATCCAGGACTGGTGGCCGAGATAGATGATCGGCAGGTCGTCCTCGAGGATCTTCTGCGCGGCGTCGTATTTTTCCTTGCGCACCGTATCGTCGGTCGAAGCGCGCGCGCCGTTCAGCGCTGCATCCACGTCGGCATTGCAGTAATGCGTATCGTTGATGCCGCCCTTGCAGGTGACGAACTGGTGGATATTGCCGTCAGGGTCGACGCGGCCCGACCAGTCGGAGCGGCTCAGCTGATAGTTGCCTGCGGTCTGTTCCGACAGCAGCGTGGCGAACTCGGTCGACTTCAGCGTCACGTCGAAGCCGGCTTCGGCCACCATCGACTGGACGATCTGCATCATCTGCTGGGCGATCGGGTTGTTGGGGATCTGCAGTTCGACGGGAACGCGGTCATAGCCGGCTTCCTTGATCAGCGCCTTGGCCTTGTCGAGGTCGCGGGCCGGCACCGGAATGTCCTTGTCGTACCAGGGGCTGTTCGGCGGGAAGGGCTGGTTGCCGGCAACGGCGGTGCCTTCATAGACGATGTTCATCAGCGCGTCGCGGTCGATCGCCAGCGAGAAGGCCTGACGCAGGCGCTTGTCCTTGCCGAACGGATTGTCGGCCTTGGGGCCGTTGGCGACGTTGGCATAGAGTGCCATGTAGCCGATATTGACGACGGCCTGGTAGTCGAGGTTGGCGTCTTCCTTCACCGACTTGGCGTCGGTGGCGGCCAGCCGCTCGATCATGTCGAGGTCGCCGGAGCGCAGGTTGGCAAGCCGAACGGTCGTGTCGGGGATCGGCAGATAGGTGACCTTGTCGATGAAGATGTTGTCGGCGTTCCAGTAGTCCTTGAACTTCTCAAGCACGATGCGGTCCTGCTGGACGCGCTCCACGAACTTGAACGGACCAGCGCAGACCGGATGGTCGCCGAACTTGGCGCCGAGTTCCTCGGCGGCCTTGGGGGAGACCATCATGCCGGCACGGTCGGAAAGCTGCGCGATCAGCGTGGCATCCGGCTGCTTCAGGTGGAAGGTGACCTCATAGGGACCGGTCGCCTCGACGGTGTCGATCGAGGACAGCTCGCTCTTGCGACGCGATTCTTCCAGCGTCTTGTTGCGGTTGATGGTGTAGACCACGGCATCGGCATTGAAGTCGGTCTCGTCCTGGAACTTGACGCCTTCGCGCAGCTTCATGGTCAGCGTCTTGCCGTCGTCGGACCATTTCCATTCGGTGGCGAGCTGCGGAACGATCTTCAGTTCCGGGGTCACATCGACCAGCTTGTCGCACATCGCGGTGTAGACGATGCGGCCGACGAAGGTGCGCGACTGGGCGGGATCCAGCACGTCGGCATCGTCCTGCAGGCCGATCTTCAGTTCGGTGGCTGCGGCCGGAAGGGCGAAGAATGCGCTGGCGAGCAGCGCGGCGGCTATGCGGGAATAGGGTTTCATCGTGTTGTTCTTCCTCTGAGAGTTCTGGCTTCATGCGATCCCGGTTATGGCTCCGGGTTGGGATGGGCGACCCTTGGGCCGGGAGTTCCTTAGGGTGTCGAGGCCTCCAGCTGGTGGTCCATCGAAGTCTGGCGCACCAGGCGCTCCTGCAGCATCAGCAGATGCTGGCGCATGGCTTCGCCGGCACGGCCGGGATCGCGGGCGGCAATCGCCTCGATGATCATGTCGTGTTGAGAATTGGAAAGGGACATGGTGCCGGCGACGGAGCGGGCGCGTTCGCGGATCGCCTGCCATGCCTCGTCCTGGCGCACCCGGTTGACCACGTCGAACAGCGACAGGAAAAGCTGGTTGCCGGCCGAAAGCGCGATCTGCCGGTGCAATGCCCCGTCCCAGAGCTCCTTGGAATCGGGGTCTCCGCTCTGGGTGATCTTGGCCGCAAGCTCGCGCATCCGCTCGACATCGGCGGGCTTGGCGCGAAGGGCGGCCAGCTGTGCCAGCTGCGGCTCGATCCGCAGGCGCACTTCCATGATCTCCATGAAATTGGTTCCGGCGACGATCTCGCCGAGATGATCATGCCAGTCGCTGGGTTTCGGACCGAGATAGGTTCCGGATCCCTGCCGGCGCCAGATTAGTCCTTCCGCTTCAAGCACTTCCAGCGCCTGACGGATGGCCCGGCGACCAAGGCCGAGCGTCTCGCAAAGCGCCCGTTCGGTCGGCAGCTTGCCGTCTTCGTCAACTTCGCCGTGGGACAGCAGTTCGCGCAGACGCTCAAGAGCGTAATTGGCGTTATCGCTGGCAGAGGGCAGAGGTGTCGTCATAAAGGTTCGGACCAATTTTTGATTGGTTCAAGCAAAGCCGCAAAATTCCAACCCGTCAAGCCGGTTTTTTGAGCATGATGTATTTTGCGGATTTTTTGGGCAGCGTGACGATGTTCAGGCCGCGGTACCCTCAGTCGTGCAGGGCCGGGGCGGTTGCGCCGACCTTGGAGAAGATCTCGTCGGAGATCGCCCGGATCACGCGCTCATCGGCGCCGGGGCGCGGCACCAGGACGAATTCGACATCCTCGAGCGGCGGCAGGATGCCGGGGGGTATTTCACGCAGGCCCGAGGGTGCCATGCTGCGGGGCTGGACGAGCACTCCCATGCCGGCGCGGGCCGCGGCCGTCAGCCCGCTGAGGCTGCTGCAGGTGCAGGCGATCCGCCAGTTGATCGACGCTGCCGTCAGCGCATCGATGGCAATCCGCCGGGTGACGCTCGGCGGCGGAAAGGCGATCAGCGGCAGGAAGGCGCCGCCGCGATGGACGATCTCCGGATCGCGGGCAAGCCAGACCAGCGGCTCGCGGTAGACAAGCTTGCCCCGGATGTCGCCGATCAGCCGCTTGGCGAAGACCAGGTCGATCTCGCCGTTCGACTGCATGTCGTAGAGCACGCCGCTCAGCGCCACGGTCAGCTGCAGGTCGATCTCGGGATGGCGCAGCGTGAAGCTTTCGAGCACGGCAGTCAGCCGATTGGTGGCAAAATCCTCGGATACGCCAAGCCTCAGACGGCCGCGCAGCGGGAGTTCCGAAAACAGGCTGCTCACCTGCGCTTCGATTGCCAGCATGGCACGGGCATGGCCGAGCAGTGCCTCGCCATCGGGCGTCAATCCAACGCGGTGGGTGTCGCGCGCCAGAAGGCTGCGCTCGAGCGAGGCTTCCAGCCGCTGCACATGCTGGCTCACCGTCGACTGGCCGAGGCCCAGCGCTTCGGCCGCGCGGGTAAAACTGCCGTGCTCGGCAATGGTCAGGAAGCTGCGGAGGTGAACAAGATCCAGCATGTTATCGCGGTTTTGAATAACTGTTATTCATTGCATCATGAAACGCGATAATGGCATATCGGACATACCCTGTCTCGAAGGATCGTCATGGCCCGCCTGCTTCCCGACCGTTTCATTCTCATGCTGCTGAGCGCGGTGCTTCTGGCGTCGTTGCTGCCGATCACCGGCGTGCCGGCCTACTGGTTCGGCATCGCGACCAAGATCGCGATTGCGGTGCTGTTCTTCCTGCATGGCGCGCGCCTGTCGCGCGACGTGGTGATCGCCGGCATGCTGCACTGGAAGCTGCATCTGACCATCCTCGCCGTCAGCTTCGGTGTTTTTCCGCTGCTGGGCCTTGCGGTTGTCCACCTTCTGCCCTTCGACCTGCCGCAGGGATTGCTGGCCGGCATTCTGTTCGTCTGCGTGCTCCCCTCGACGGTCCAGTCCTCGATCGCCTTTACCTCGATGGCCGGCGGAAATGTCCCGGCGGCGATCTGTGCCGCCTCGGCGTCCAATATTCTCGGCATGTTCCTGACGCCGCTGCTCGTCGGGCTGCTGCTGGCGACCGGCACCGGCGGTGGCGGTTTCTCGCTCGATGCGCTGGAGCAGATCCTGCTGCAATTGCTGGCGCCCTTCATTCTCGGCCAGTTGCTGGAGCCCGTGGTTGGTAAATGGGTGCGCTCGCACAAGAAGCTGCTGAACCCGATCGACCGGGGATCGATCCTGATGGTCGTCTACCTTGCCTTTTCCGAAGCGGTGGTCGAAGGGCTTTGGCGTCAATTGGCGATCAGCGATCTTGTCGTGCTCCTGGTCGTCAACGCCGTCATTCTCGGCATCGTGCTTGCGCTCACCATGTTCGGCAGCCGGCTCCTGGGCTTTAACAAGGCGGATGAGATCACCATCACCTTCTGCGGCTCGAAGAAGAGCCTTGCAAGCGGCGTGCCGATTGCGGGCGCCATCTTTGCCGGCCAGGGCGTCGGCGCCATCGTGCTGCCGCTGATGCTGTTTCATCAGATGCAGCTGATGGCCTGCGCGGTCATCGCCCAGCGCTATGCAGCCAAGGCGCGCGCCGCCGAGGCCGCCGAGGCGCAGGCTGCAACCCTCTCCGCGTGATGCCGATCCGGCCTTGAGCCCGACCGGCGCGGCTATGGCTTGCCGCACGCGGCAATTCAGGTAAATATTTACTTCCTGTGTGCGGATGCATCTTGCAAGCTGCCCGGGAAGAGGGCGTGCCTGTGGTAACCATCAGAGAGATAGCAAAGGCGGTCGGCGTTTCGTCGGGAACGGTGTCGCGGGTGCTGAACTACGATCCGACCCTGTCGGTCTCCGCGCAAAAGCGCCAGGCTATCATCGAGACGGCCGAAGCCCTGAATTACGAGACCCCGCGCAATCGCCGGCTGGAGACCGCTGCCCATCTCCATCCGCGCCCGCTCTCCATTCCGCGTCTGGCGATCGTCCATTTTCTCGAGCCCTCGGAAGAGCTGATCGATCCCTATTATATCGGCGTGCGCCTCGGCATCGAGAACCGCTGCCGCGAACTGAAGGCAGAGGTGGTGAAGGTCTTTCACTCCGAGGCCACGGCCGGGGCCGGCCTGCTGCAGGCCATGTCCGGGGTGATCGCGATCGGCAAGCATTCGGTCGAAGAGGTCGAATGGCTGCAGCAGTGCAGCCGGCATCTGGTGTTTGCCGACTTCGTGCCGAAGGCGCCGCAGGTCGATTGCGTTTCCAGCGACCTGGCGCAGGCAACCCGCACCCTCCTGGACGGCCTGCACGCCGCCGGTTACCGGCGGATTGCCTTTATCGGTGCCCATGATCCGATCAATGGCGACGGCAAGCTCTTCGGCGAGCGACGCTGCCGGGCCTATGTCGACTGGCAGCGCGAGCATGGCAGCTTCGATGAAAGCCTTGTGTCGCTTGGAGACCACAATACCCACGGCCAGAATCTCAGGCTCGAAGTCGGATACGAGCAGGCGCGCCGCATTCTGGCGCTGGCCGAGCGGCCGGATGCCATCATCGCTGCCAACGACAATATGGCGATCGGTGCCTACAGGGCGATCCAGGAGGCCGGGCTGTCCGTCCCCCGCGATATTGCCGTCGTCTCCTACAACGACATTCCCGTCGCCCAATTTCTCAGCCCGCCGCTGTCGACGATGAAGATCCTCGGCGAACCGATCGGCGAAACGGCGGTCGATCTTCTGGGCGAGCGCATCAACGGGCGCACCTATGCCAAACGGGTCAGTATTCCGACCGAAATGATCTGGCGTGACAGTTGCCGCAAGCCACCGATGTGATGCCAAGCGCAAGCGCAGTCTGAGGCGAGGCGCATCGCCAAAAGCAAGTAAAATATTTACTAAAAATTTTCTTGCCTTTGCCTGGATTTGAGGTCTTACTTAGGGTTGTGGGCTGGGAGAGAGGCCCGGATTTCTGTTTCTTGGGAGGGAAGCATGGAACACACAGCCGTTTTGAAATGCACGAAACTGACGTTGCTGGCCTGCGCCGGCGCATGGTTTGCCGGGCCGGTGCTCGCCGGCGAGATCACCGTCTGGTGCTGGGATCCGAATTTCAACGTCGCGATCATGAAGGAAGCCGGCGAGCGCTACACCGCCAAGCATCCCGACACCACGTTCAACGTCGTCGATTTCGCCAAGGCCGATGTCGAGCAGAAGCTGCAGACGGCGCTCGCCTCGGGCACCACCAGCGCCCTGCCGGATATCGTCCTGATCGAGGATTACGGCGCGCAGAAATACCTGCAATCCTTTCCCGGCGCCTTTGCGCCGATGACCGACAAGGTCGATTACTCGAAATTCGCCCCCTACAAGGTCGAGGTGATGACGGTGGACGGCGAGGTCTACGGCATGCCGTTCGATTCCGGCGTCACCGGGCTCTTTTACCGTCGCGACTATCTGGAGCAGGCCGGCTACAAGCCGGACGACCTGCAGAACCTCACCTGGGATCGCTATATCGAGATCGGCAAGGACGTCACCGAAAAGACCGGTCACCAGTGGACGACGCTCGACCTGAATGACGGCGGCATGACGCGCATCATGATGCAGACCGACGGCAAATGGTATTTCGACGGGGACGGCAATCTGGCGATCCAGGACAATGACGCCCTGAAGGCGGCGCTCGAAGCCCAGGCAAAGGAGGTCCAGGCAAAAATCGTCAAGCCGGCAACCGGCTGGGCCGATTATGTCCAGGCCTTTACCGGCGGTGACGTGGCAACGGTCGTCACCGGTGTCTGGATCACCGGCTCGATCAAGGCGCAGGCCGAACAGTCCGGCAAATGGGGTATCGCCCCGACGCCGCGTCTCGACCTCGACGGTGCGGTCAACGCCTCCAATCTCGGCGGTTCCAGCTGGTATGTGCTGGCGGGTTCGCCGGAAAAGGACCAGGCGATCGACTTCCTCAACGAGATCTATGCCAAGGACATGGACTTCTACCAGAAGATCCTGACCGAACGGGGCGCCGTCGGATCGCTGCTCGCCGCGCGCGAGGGTGAGGCCTATCAGAAGGCCGACGATTTCTTCGGCGGCGATCAGGTCTGGCAGAGCTTCTCCGACTGGCTCGGCCAGGTGCCGCCGGTCAATTACGGCATCTTCACCAACGAGATGGACAGCGCCGTGACCGCCAACCTGTCGGCGCTTGCCGGCGGAGCGCCGATCGACCAGACGCTGCAGGCGATCAACGATCAGGCCGAGCAGCAGATCCAGTGAGACCAGCCTGCGGGCAGCCCGTTCTGCCCGCACCTCCCCGGGACTGCGGCATCCCTTGAGGGTGTCGCGGTCCTGGAGGATGACCGGCCAAACGATCATTCCACCAGATGAATTCCACCAGTTGAGGTGAAGCCTGACCATGCCCGCCAATCGCGCCCGCAATAGAAGCCGCTATTACGACGCCAATGGCTGGCTGTTCGTCGGCCCGGCCCTGGCGCTGATCTGCCTGTTCATGGTCTATCCGATCATCCGCTCCCTCATCCTGTCGCTCTATAGCGGGCGCGGCATGCTGCTGAAATTTGCCGGTACCGCCAATATCGAGCGGCTGTTCAACGACGCGGTGTTCCTGAAGGCGCTGGCCAACACGATCACCTATTTCGTCATCCAGGTGCCGATCATGATCGTTCTGGCGCTGGTGCTTGCCTATGCGCTGAACAATCCGCGGCTGAAGTTTCGCGGCTTCTTTCGCACGGCGATCTTTCTGCCCTGCGTCTCCTCGCTGGTGGCCTACTCCATCCTGTTCAAGAGCATGTTTGCCGTCGACGGCGTGGTCAATGGCGCGCTTTCCAGCCTGGGCTTCATCGACGCGCCGATCAACTGGCTGACCGATCCGTTCTGGGCCAAGGTGCTGGTGATCACCGCAATCACCTGGCGCTGGACCGGCTACAACATGATCTTCTATCTCGCCGCATTGCAGAACATCGATCCGTCGATCGACGAGGCCGCTCGAATGGATGGCGTGCCCGCCTGGCGCCGTTTCCTGCACCTGACGATCCCGATGCTGAAGCCGGTGATCCTGTTTACCACCATCACCTCGACGATCGGCACGCTGCAGCTGTTCGACGAGGTCTACAATCTGACCGAAGGCAAGGGCGGCCCGGCCAATGCGACGCTGACGCTGTCGCTTTACATCTATAATCTCACCTTCCGCTTCATGCCGAGCTTCGGCTATGCCGCGACCGTCTCCTACGTGATCGTCGTCATGGTGGCCCTGCTGTCGCTGATCCAGTTCTACCTGGCGAGGGAGCGCAAATGACCCGTACCCGCGCCGCTCGCCTTGCCGGATCTGCCCTGCGCTACGGGCTGTTGAGCCTTGCAGCCTTTGTGTCGATCTTCCCCTTCGTCTGGATGCTGATCGGCGCCACAAACACCACCGCCGACATCATCGTCGGCAAGGTGAGCTTCGGCAACGCGCTTGTGCGCAATATCGAGAGCTTCGTCTCCCAGGTCGATGTGCCCCTGGTGATGTGGAATTCGCTGAAGGTGACGCTGCTCGGCACGGCGCTCACCATCCTCGTGTCGTCCATGGCCGGCTATGGTTTCGAGATGTTCCGCTCGAAGCTGCGCGACCGGCTCTATGTCGTCGTGCTGCTGACGCTGATGGTGCCGTTCGCCGCCCTGATGATCCCGCTCTTCATGCTGATGGCCAAGGCGCATCTGATCGACACCCATATCGCGATCATCCTGCCGACCATCGCCTGGGCCTTCATGATCTTCTACTTCCGCCAGGCGACGAAATCCTTCCCGCGGGAACTGCGCGATGCCGCCAAGGTCGACGGCCTGAAGGAATGGCAGATCTTCCTCTATATCTACGTGCCGGTGATGCGCTCGACCTACGCCGCCGCCTTCGTCATCATCTTCATGACGAACTGGAACAACTATCTCTGGCCGCTGATCGTGCTGCAGTCGAACGACACCAAGACGATCACGCTGGTCATCTCCTCGCTCGCCTCGGCCTATTTTCCGGATTACGGGACCGTCATGGTCGGCACGATCCTCGCCATTCTCCCCACCCTCATCGTCTTCTTCGCCATGCAGCGCCAGTTCGTCCAGGGCATGCTTGGCTCGGTCAAATAGGATTGGTCATGCGCGTATTTCAAAAATGCAATGCCGGCTGGGTCTTCAGGGCGGGCTTCGAACCGGGCTGGACTAGCGCCCTGCAGGCGGGCGAGACGGTGATGCTGCCGCACACGGCCGTCGAGCTGCCCTACAATTATTTCGACGAGACCACCTATCAACGCGCCTTCACCTATCAGAAGATCATCGCCTACGATCCTTCCTTCGATGGCCGCGAGGTGTGCCTGGTCTTCGACGGGGCCATGGCCGACGCCGTGGTCTGGCTGAACGGGGCGGAGATCGTCGCCCACAAGGACGGCTACACGCCCTTCGAGGCGCGGCTGACGCCACATCTGAAACCGGGCGACAATCTGCTGACGGTGAAGATCGACGGTTCGGAAAACCCCGAGATCCCGCCGTTCGGCGGCCAGATCGACTATCTGACCTATGCCGGCATCTACCGCGATGTCTGGTTGAAGGTGACGGCCCCCGTGTCGATCGCCAACGTCAAGATCGAGACCCCGGAGGCGCTGGCCGCCAGCAAGACGGTGACGGCGCGGATCTTTCTCGCCAATCCGCACGCGCAGGACGTGTCGGGCAAGGTCCAAGTAACGATCTCCGGTGTGAATGGGCAGGCCATCGCATCGGCCGAGGCCGATGTCTCCGGCACGGAGGTCACCGTGGCGCTTTCCGATATAGCCGGAGCAGACCTCTGGGACATCGACAATCCGGTTCTCTACACGCTGACAGCGACCATCGAGACCGCCGCCGGTATGGACAGTCTTTCGTGCCGCTTCGGCTTTCGCACGGCGCAGTTTACCACCGAAGGCTTCTTCCTGAACGGCAAGCTGTTGAAGCTGCGCGGTCTCAACCGGCATCAGTGCTGGCCGCATCTCGGCTATGCCATGGGCAAGCGCGGTCAGGAAAAGGATGCCGACATCCTGAAATACGACCTGCGCTGCAACATTGCCCGGACCTCGCATTACCCCCAGTCGCCCTATTTCCTCGATCGCTGCGACGAGATCGGGCTGCTGGTCTTCGAGGAAATTCCGGGCTGGCAGCATATCGGCGGTAAGGCCTGGCAGGCCGAATCGATCGAGAACGTGCGCCGCATGGTCGAGCGCGACTGGAACCATCCCTCGATCATCATCTGGGGCGTGCGGATCAACGAGAGCCAGGACAACCACGACTTCTATGCCGAGACCAACCGGCTCGCCCGCGAACTCGATGCCACGCGCCAGACCGGCGGCGTGCGCTTCATCACCGAGAGCGAGATGCTGGAAGACGTCTATACGATGAACGACTTCATTCTCGGGCAGGAGGAACTGCCGGGCAGCAACCGCGAACGCACCGTGTTGCGACCGCAGTCGGAGACGACGGGTCTTGCGCACAAGGTGCCCTACATGATCACCGAATATAACGGCCACATGTATCCGACCAAGCGCTTCGACCAGGAGCAGCGCCAGGCCGAGCATGTGACCCGCCATCTGGCCATACTGGACGCGGCGGCGGGCGACCCGTCGATTTCCGGTTCGACCGGCTGGTGCATGTTCGATTACAACACCCACAAGGATTTCGGCTCGGGCGACCGGATCTGCTACCACGGCGTCACCGACATGTACCGCGAACCGAAATTCGCAGCCTATGCCTATGCTTCGCAGGGCGATCTGGCCGGCGGCGTCGTGCTTCAGCCGGTGACGTTCTGGGCCCGCGGCGAGCGCAATATCGGTGGTGTGCTGCCGCTGATCATCCTGACCAACTGCGACTATGTCGAGATCACCTTCGGCGACTTTTCACCGAAGCGGATCGCGCCCGATCGCGAGACCTACCCGCATCTGCCGCATCCGCCCGTGATCGTCGACCTGCGCTCCGTCACCCGCGAGGAGTTTGGTACGTGGGGCCGCATCTGGCGGGATGGCCTCATCACCGGCTATCTGGGGGGCGAGAAGGTCGCCGAGGTCCGCATGCCCGGCAATCCGCTGCCGACGACGCTGGAGGTGGTGCCCGATGCCGTCGATCTGTTGGCCGGCGAGAAGGACTGTGTGCGGGTCATCCTGCGGGCTCTCGATCAGCACGGCAATCTTCTGCCATTTTTCGACGACCCGGTGGAGCTCAGCCTCCAGGGGCCGGGCCGGATCGTCGGGCCTGAGCTGGTGATGCTGAAAGGCGGTGCGGCGGGGGTCTATGTCGAGGCCGGCGACGTTGCGGGTCCCTTGACGTTGACGGCCAAATGCCGGCCATTCGGCGCGCAGTCGATCACCTTCAGGGTCGGGTGAGGGCGGCGGCATGGCAGACGTCCGGCTTTCGTCCATCGCCAAGAGTTTCGGGGCGCTCACCGTCGTTCGCAACGTCGATCTGGAGATCGCTTCGGGTGAACTGGTGGTCTTCGTCGGTCCATCGGGCTGCGGCAAATCCACGCTGTTGCGGATGATCGCCGGCCTGGAGCCGATCTCGCAGGGAAAACTGATGATCGGCGGCGCCGACATGACCGATGTCGATCCGGCCAAGCGCGGGATTGCCATGGTGTTTCAGAGCTATGCGCTTTACCCGCATATGACGGTGCGCGAAAACATGGGCTTTGCCCTGCGCTTTGCCGGCATGCCGAAAGCCGAAATCGCCGAGCGCGTTGCCTCCGCGGCAAAGATCCTCGAGCTCGATGCCCTGATGGAGCGCAAGCCGGGTGCCCTGTCGGGTGGCCAGCGACAGCGCGTCGCGATCGGCCGCGCCATCGTGCGCCATCCGGATGTCTTCCTGTTCGACGAGCCGCTGTCCAATCTCGATGCCGAGCTGCGCGTTCACATGCGCGCCGAGATCGCCGACCTGCACAACCGCCTGAAGTCGACGATGATCTACGTGACCCATGACCAGGTCGAGGCGATGACCCTGGCCGACCGCATCGTGGTGCTGAAAAAGGGCGAGGTCGAGCAGGTGGGCTCGCCGCTCGACGTCTATAACAGGCCTGCTAATCTGTTCGTTGCCGGCTTTATCGGTTCGCCGCGGATGAATTTCCTGCCGGCGATGCTGGGCGCTGCCGGAGACGGCAAGGTCGAGATCGCGATCGCGGGCGGTGATGCGGTGGTCATCGACTGGGCCGGCGAGTTGCCCGTTGAAAACGTCCGGGTGACCACCGGTGTTCGGCCGCAAAACGTGCGGCTGGCAGCCGACGGCGAACCGGGTGTCCGTGCGACCGTGGAGCTGGTCGAATCGCTCGGTGCCGAAACCGTCCTGCATCTGCGGCTCTCGGGCGGCGACGCCGTACTGGCGGTGCTGCCCGGCCAGCAGGCGTTGCGGGTCGGGGCCGCCGTTCGCCTGACATTCGACAGCGCGGCGCTGCACGTGTTTGGCAAGGACGAGCGCAGGATCGGTCCCTGACACCGTACCGCCGCAGGCCCCCGGTGGCTTGGCCTCCCGCCTGTTTCTGGGTATGACGGCGTCGATCGGGGCGTTCATGCGACAGATCGGGCTTCGCGCACCGGGCGTTTGCCCGTGCGAACCATAGGTCGCAGACAGTCGTCCCCTTGCAGACAGTGATCGAGGCCAGACATGACAACAGTGGACGCAGGGCGCGGCCTATCCCGCATCGTGCTCGGCGCAGGCCTGGTGCTGATTGCCTTCAATCTGCGGCCGATCTTTTCGAGCTTCTCCAGCCTGCTGCCCGAATTGCGCTCGGAACTCGGCCTTTCGGCTGCAACGGCCGGGCTGCTGACCACCCTGCCGGTGGTCTGCCTTGGTGCCTTTTCGCCGCTCGCACCCCGGCTTGGCCAGCGGTTCGGGCAGGAGCGCACCCTTCTGGCCGTGCTCCTGTTGCTGGCGCTGGGAACGGCCCTTCGTGGTGCCCTTTCGCTGCCGCTGCTCTTCCTTGGCACCATGCTCGCCGGAGCCTGTATCGCGGTTGGCAATGTGCTGCTGCCGGCGCTGGTCAAGCGGGATTTCCCCGACAGAACGGCGCTGATGACCGGGCTCTATACCATGGCGCTGTGTGGCGGTGCGGCAGCCGCGGCAGGGCTTACCCTGCCGCTGCGTGATCTCGTCGGCGGCTCGCTCGGCTGGGCACTCGGCCTCTGGGCGCTGCCGGCGGTGCTGGTCGCGCTGATCTGGCTGCCGCAGGTCTTCGGCGAAGGGTCCCATGGCCGCAGCCGTCGCGTCAGGATCGTCGGCCTCTGGCGCGACCGTCTGGCCTGGCAGGTCACGCTGTTCATGGGACTGCAATCGGCGCTCGCCTATTGCGTGTTCGGCTGGCTGGTGCCGATCCTCAGGGAGCGCGGCATGGACGGCGTCCATGCCGGTGCTCTGGTGTCCATGTCGGTCATGGTGCAGGGGATCTCCTGCATCTTCGCACCGCAGATCGCCGTGCGCATGCGCGATCAGCGGTTGATCAACGTGTTGATGGCGGCGGCGGCTGCCATTGCCCTGATCGGTCTGCTTTTCGCCCCGCTCTGGACGGCCTGGGGCTTTGCCGTCCTGCAGGGGATCGGTCAGGGCAGCCTGATCTCGCTTGCGATGACCGCGATCGTGCTGCGCTCGCCGGATTCCGATACCGCTTCCTATCTCTCCGGCATGGCGCAGTTCGTCGGCTATCTGCTGGCCGCTGTCGGCCCGTTGCTCGTCGGCTTCATCCGCAGCTGGACCGGATCCTTCAACGGCACGGCCGTTCTGTTCTTGGCGCTCGGTTTCGGTGTCGCGCTGAATGGCTGGGGGGCCGGCCGGGCGGCCCATGTCGAGGTCCGTCGCGTGCCCGCGGGCGTCTGACACTGGCTAACGACGATCCGCTCGGCTATCGTGTCGGCGACAGACGGAGACACAGATGAAACTGCAGATACTCGATCCGGCCCATCCCTTCTTCAAGCCCTTGTGGCGGCGGATCCTGACCGCGCTGTTTCCGGCGCTGTGGGCGCTGGTCGAGATATCCAACGGCCAGACCGGCTGGGCGATCGCCTTTCTGGCTATCGCCGCCTATGCGGCCTGGGAACTGCTGATCCGCTATGATCCGAGCCAGCACAAGGCGCCGGACACGTCCGTCCAGCAGCCGGACCGCGAGCCGGACGAGACCTGATGAACCTCAGCCAATCGCGGTCTCGGCGATCCAGCCATTCTCGAAGCGCTTGAGCCTTGGCGTCCGGAAGGCATGCACGACCTTTTGCGCGTGCCCGGTCCATTCTGTGTCGAGCGTTCGCTTCCAGGCGTCCGTCTGGGCCATGGCGACCCCTATCACCACTGGTTCGATTCCGCAGACCTCGAGCAGCTTGAGCGCGGCGAGCAGCGATTTGCCGCTGGAGGCGACGTCGTCGACCAGCGCCACGCGCTTGCCCTGGAGCAGCGGCAGCATGCGCGGATCGACATACAGGCGCTTGACCTGATCCGGCGTGGTGATCGACGACATGGCGGTCGAAAGCGCTTCGTCGTACCAGAATTTTCGTGACGTGCCGAAGGGCACGTAACGTTGGTGGCCAAGGCATCGGGCGATGGCCGGCGCAAGCGTCAGGCCAAGCGTCGGAAGGCCGACGATCACATCCGGCGCATGGGGCTCGATCTTCTCTGCCACCTGCGCGGCCAGGACATCCTGTACCGTAAAGCTTGCCTGGTTGATGATCAGCGATGCAAGTCCGTGGACGCCGTCCGAAAGCGCGCGGATCGGCAGTTTCAGGTGGCGGCCGTCGCTCAGGGTTGCCGGATAGAAATCGTGAAACGGTCCCGCCGTCGCGTGGCTTTCCGCGGGATCGATCTCCTGCCAGAAGGTGTGGGGCTGCATGCTGGTCCTGCTGTCGCTGTTTGTTGAGGTTCTGCAGAGATTTCATTCCCGATCGGTCAATGCAATCCCGTTTCAAGGCAATATCTGACCGGAACGCCGGATCGAACGAATTGCCCTGTCGAAGCGTTTGCTATCCGAAACAGTGATTCAGGAGCCTTTCATGGACGTTATCCGCATTCTTATCGCCATCATCCTTCCGCCTGTCGGCGTCTTCCTGCAGGTCGGTCTGGGCCTGCAATTCTGGCTGAACATCCTGCTGACCCTGTGCGGCTACCTTCCCGGCATCATCCATGCTGTCTGGGTGATCATGCGGAAATAACCCCCCGGTTCGACGCCGAAACCGGCGGCTGAAAGCCGGGTCGGTTGCCGTCAACCTGTGGCCTGGCCCGCGCTTCCGCAGGCGTGAATGCATGTCTCCGGCAAATTCGACATTGTCTCCGGCCTTCCGAAATGCCAATCTTTTTGCGCTGCGCCATGGCCCCTGGCCCGCGCCACCAAAGAGGGAACATTTCGCCGATGATGCCAGTGCTGTTTTCAAGGTCGCCGGTTCGCAAGCTGCTTTTGGGGCTCGCCTGCACCGCGTCCACCATTCTTCCCGCAACCACGGCTGCGCTGGCTGCGGGACGCGACCTGACCCTCGGCATGGCGATCGAGCCGGCCGGGCTCGACCCGACGATTGCAGCACCGGTCGCCATCGGTCAGGTCACCTGGCAGAATGTCTTCGAAGGCCTGACGACGATCGACCGCGACGGCAAGGTCGAGCCGCAGCTCGCCAAGAGCTGGGATATTTCCGAAGACGGCAAGACCTACACATTCCATCTGCAGCAGGGCGTCACGTTTCATGACGGCGAGGCGTTTGACAGTTCTGTCGCCAAGGCGTCCCTCGACCGCGCGCGCGGTGCCGACAGCGTCAACCCGCAGAAGCGCTATTTTGCCTCCATCGACACTATCGAGACGCCGGACGCCAACACGCTCGTCCTCAAGCTGACCCAACCGACCGGCAGTCTTCTCTACTGGCTGGGCTGGCCGTCTTCGGTCATCGTCGGGACCAAGAGCGCCGCGGATGACAAGGTGACCCCGATCGGCACCGGTCCGTTCAAGTTCGTGAGCTGGGCCAAGGGCGACAAGGTCGAGCTGGAAGCCAATGCCGACTATTGGAACAAGGACGTCAAGCTCGGTCTTGACCACGTGACCTTCCGCTTCATAGCAGATCCGCAGGCCCAGGCCGCGGCGCTGAAGTCCGGCGATGTCGATGCCTTCCCGGAATTCGGCGCGCCGGAGCTGATGGACAGTTTCAAGGGCGACGACACGCTGACGACCGTTATCGGCAATACGGAACTCAAGGTCGTCGCCGGCATGAACAATGCCCGCAAGCCCTTCGACGACAAGCGTGTGCGCCAGGCCCTGATGATGGCCATCGATCGCCAGACCGTCGTCGATGGTGCCTGGAACAGCCTCGGCACGCCGATCGGGAGCCATTATACGCCGAACGATCGCGGTTATGTCGATCTGACCGGCACTTATGCCTATGACCCTGAAAAGGCCAAGGCTTTGCTGGCGGAAGCCGGCTACCCGAACGGCTTTACCTTCACCATCAAGACCCCGCAAATGGCCTATGCGCCGCGCTCGGCGCAGGTCATGCAGGCCATGTTCGCCGAAATCGGTGTGACGATGAATATCGAGCCCACCGAATTCCCGGCCAAGTGGGTCCAGGACGTGTTCAAGGGCACCGACTACGACATGACCATCGTCGCCCATGCCGAGCCGATGGACATCGATATCTACGCCCGCGATCCCTATTACTTCAACTACAAGAACCCCGACTTCAACGCCGTGATGGACAAGATCCAGGCGACCGCCGATCCGGCAGAGCAGGACACGCTCTATGGCGAGGCCCAGAAGATCCTGGCGGACGACGTGCCGGCGCTCTACCTCTTCGTCATGCCGAAACTCGGTGTCTGGAACGCCAAGCTGAAGGGCCTTTGGGAGAACGAGCCGATTCCTTCCAATGTGCTGACCGAGGTGCATTGGGAAGAGTAAGCGTTCAATGCCCAGCGGACATAGATCGCCTGCGTTCCGAGGGGGAGGGGACGCAGCCGAGGTCCGGGGCGGCTGAAGGGTTCGGTCTATGCTGGCACTCCTCCTCAAACGGTTCGGCAGTCTTGTTCTGACACTGCTTGCGGTGTCGGCCGTGATCTTTGCCGTCATGTCTGTACTGCCGGGCGATCCGGCGGCAATCATGCTCGGCACATCTGCCAGCGCCGATACGCTGGAGGCGCTGCGGCGCGAACTCGGCCTCGATCAGCCGATGATCCTGCGCTATTTTTCCTGGCTCGGCGGCGTGCTGACCGGCGATCTCGGCAATTCCTATACCTATGGCGTGCCCGTTGCCGGGCTGATGGCCGACCGGCTGATGGTGACGATCCCGCTGGCGCTGATGGCGATCGTCATCTCGATCGCCATCGCCATTCCGCTCGGGGTGCTCTCCGCGGCCCGGCGCAACAGCCTCTTCGATCATGTGGCCGGCTTCTTCTCGCAACTGTTCATCGCGGTCCCGGCCTTCTGGGTGGCGCTGATCCTGATCCTCGTCTTTTCCATATCCCTTGGCTGGTTTCCCTCCGGCGGGTTTTCCGGCTGGAGTGCGGGCTTCTTCAAAGGGCTCGGTGCGCTTCTGCTGCCGGCCATTGCGCTTGGCCTGCCGCAGGCCGGCGTGCTGACGCGGGTGGCACGCTCTTCCGTGCTGGAAGTCCTGAACGAAGATTTCGTGCGCACGGCCCGCGCCAAGGGTCTGACCCGCAGTGCTGCTCTCTGGCGTCATGCGGTGCGCAATGCGCTGGTCCCCGTGGCGACCATCCTGGGGCTGCAATTCACCTTTCTCGTCGCCGGCGCCGTGCTGATCGAAAACGTCTTCAGCCTGCCGGGCCTCGGACAGCTTGCCTACAAGGCGCTCACCCAGCGCGACATCATCGTCATGCAGGACGTCGTGCTGTTCTTCGCCGGGCTGGTGATCATCGTCAATTTCCTGGTCGACCTCTCCTATCTGCTGCTCGACCCCAGACTGCGGAGCGGCAGCCGATGAGCGGACAAGGCGGCATGGTCAGACTGGCGATACGCCGACCCGCGCTGACGATCGGCGCGGTGGTAACGATCGCGCTCGTCGCGCTCGCCCTGCTCTCGCTTGTCTGGACACCGCTGCCGCCGGCCAAGATGCAGATCATCCACAAGCTGCAGCCGCCGCTCGCCTTCGGCCTGCTCGGCACCGACCAGTTCGGCCGGGACATTGCCTCGATGCTGATGGCCGGCGCTTGGAATTCCCTTTCGATTGCCGTCACCGCCGTCACCCTTGGCGCCAGCTTCGGCACGCTGCTCGGCGTCACCGCTGCGGCGCGCCGCGGTGTTGCCGAAGCCCTGCTGATGCGGGTCAACGACGTGGTGTTTGCCATTCCGCCGATCCTCTCGGCGATGATGCTGGGTGCCCTGCTCGGAACCGGACGCTGGACGGCGATCATTGCCATTGCGGTGTTCATGGTGCCGGTCTTTGCCCGCATCACCGCCGGCGCTGCCCTGCAGGTCTGGTCGCGGGACTATGTGCTGGCGGCCCGCGCCGCCGGCAAGGGCAAGGCGCGGATCACGCTCGACCATGTTCTGCCCAATATCGCCAACCAGATCATCGTCCAGGTGACCATCCAGCTCGGGCTGGCGATCCTCACCGAGGCGGGCTTAAGTTTCCTCGGCCTCGGCCTCGCCCCGCCGGCCCCGACCTGGGGCCGGATGCTGGCGGATGCGCAGACCTATATGTCGGCCGCCCCCTGGCTGGCACTGGTGCCGGGCCTGGCGATCGCCGTGACCGTGCTTGGCTTCAACATGCTGGGAGACGGATTGCGCGATCTCCTCGATCCGCGGGAAGGGGGGCGCGCCTGATGTCGGAAACCGGAACACCGCTGCTGCGCATCCGCGACCTGCAGATCGCCATCCGCACGGGGGCGGGCCATTCGGTACCTGTGGTCAGCGACATGGCCTTCGACCTGGCAGCCGGCGAGACGCTGGGCATTGTCGGTGAGTCCGGCTCCGGAAAGTCGCTGCTGTCGCTCGCCATCATGGGGCTCCTGCCGGCCGTGGCGGTGCCCGCGGGCGAGATCGCGCTGGAGGGGGAAAACCTGCTGCGCGCCGGAGAGGATCGGCTTTGCCAGATCCGTGGACGCCGTATCGGCATGATTTTCCAGGAGCCGCTGACGGCGCTCAACCCGGCAATGACGGTCGGTGACCAGATTGCCGAGGGCCTTGTCTGGCATGGCGGGCTCAGCTGGACGCAGGCCCGCGGGCAGGCGGTCCGACTGCTCGACCAGGTCCGCATTCCAGACGCCAGGGCGAGAGCGAAAACCTATCCGCATGAAATGTCGGGCGGCCAGCGTCAGCGGGTGGGGATCGCGATAGCGCTTGCCCAGAAGCCGGCCCTGATGATCGCCGACGAACCGACGACGGCGTTGGACGTCACCGTCCAGGCAGAGGTGCTCGACATACTCGACGACCTGACGCGCGAATACGAAATGGCGCTGATCCTCGTCAGCCATGACCTCGGCGTCATCGCGCGGATGTGCGAGAGAACCGTCGTCATGTATGCCGGACGGCGGATGGAGGAAGGACCGACGCGCGATGTTCTGACGGCGCCGGCCAATCCCTATACCCGTGCGCTGCTGTCGGCGATGCCGCGCCGCGTCACCGATGCCGATCGGCTGGCGACCATTCCCGGCAATGTCCCGGGCTTCGGCGATCTGCCGCAGGGTTGCGTTTTTTGCGATCGCTGTCCGGAGCGCTTCGAAGCCTGTTCCAAGCATGAGCCGGCCTGGATGGTGCGGGATGGACGCGGCCAGCGCTGTCTGAAGGCCGAGGGCATGGGGGCAGAGCGATGACGGCACCGCTTCTCGATGTGCGGCTGTTGACGCGCGATTATCTCAGCCACCAGCTGTTCGGCAAGCCTCGGGTCAATCGGGGCCTGGATGAGGTCAGCCTTTCGGTCAGCCCCGGCGAGATCTACGGCGTGGTCGGCGAGAGCGGCTGCGGCAAGTCCACGCTTGCCCGCCTCGTCATGGCGCTCGACCGCCCGACCTCCGGCCAGGTGCTGTTCGAAGGCGAGGACCTGTTTTCTTTGTCGGAGGGCGCGTTGAAGCGCAGGCGCCGCGATTTCCAGATGGTGTTTCAGGACCCCTTCGGCTCGCTGGACCCGCGCATGACCGTCGAGCGCATCGTCGCAGAACCGCTGCATGTGCTGGCGCCAAGGCCGACGCGGGGCGAGATCCGCGAGCGCGTTGCCGCCATGCTGGACAGCGTCGGCCTCAGTGCCGATCAGATGCAACGCCACCCGCATGCGTTTTCCGGCGGCCAGCGCCAGAGGATCGCCATCGCCCGGGCGCTGATCACCGAGCCGAAGCTGGTGGTCGCCGACGAGGCCGTTTCGGCGCTCGATCTTTCGGTGCAGGCGCAGGTGCTGAACCTTCTGATGGATCTGAAGGAGAAGCGCGGCGTCACCTTTCTGTTCATCACCCACAATCTGGCGGTCGTCGACTGTATCGCCGATCGCGTCGGGGTGATGTATCGCGGCCGGCTGGTCGAGGAGGGGCCGGCCCATGCGGTCTTCGAAACGCCCGGTCACCCCTATACCCGCGTGCTTGCTAAAGCCGAGCCGAGCATCCACCGCTTCGGGCGCCAGCCGACGAGCGTAAGTCCGACGGCGGTAAGCACCCCGCCCTCCGCCGCTCCGGTGGAAGGCGGCTGCCTGTTTCGCGATCGCTGCCCGCTTGCAATCGAGCGCTGCGCGCGCGAACGGCCCGACCTGCGCATGCTGGCGCCCGGACGCCGTGTCGCCTGCCACCGCGCCGAGGAGATGACCGCAACCACCTGAATACCCGATCCTCCCCTTTTCATCCCCCCACGAGGCATTTGCATGACGGACTTACTGGATCTGAGCATCAAGGAATTATTGGGCCTGTATCGTGCCAAGACGCTGTCGCCGCTGGATTACTGGCAGGTGGTCGAAAAGAGGATCGAGGCGTTCGAACCGGCGATCAAGGCGCTCTATGCCTATGATCCGAAAAGCGCGCGCGAACAGGCGCGTGCCTCGACGGAGCGCTGGCTGCGGGATGATCCGAGGGGTGTGCTCGATGGTATTCCGGCGACGCTGAAGGAGTTGATCGCCACGAAAGGCGTGCCGGTACCGCTCGGCACAGCGGCCGTCGAACTCACGCCGGCAGCGACGGATGCCCCGATCGCTGCCCGGATGAAGGAAGATGGCGCGGTGATCTTCGCCAAGACCACCTGTCCCGATTACGGCATGCTGTCGTCCGGCCTGTCGAGCTTCCATCCACTCAGCCGCAATCCCTGGGACCTCACCCAGAACCCGGGCGGCTCCAGCGCCGGTGCCGCCGCCGCGGGCGCTGCCAAATACGGACCCTTGCATATCGGCACGGATATCGGCGGCTCGGTACGGCTGCCGGCCGGCTGGACCGGTCTGTTCGGATTCAAGCCGAGCCAGGGCCGCATTCCGGTCGATCCCTATTATGTCGGGCGCTGCGCCGGACCGATGACCCGCTATGTCGACGATGCCGCCATCGCCATGGCCACCCTGTCGCGGCCGGACTGGCGCGACGGCACGAGCCTGCCGCCGAACGACTTCGACTGGATGGACCTCGAGATCGACCTGCGCGGGATGAAGATCGGGGTGATGCTCGACGCCGGCTGCGGGATCGCGGCCGAGCCGGAGATCCGCGACGCGGTGCTGGCTGCCGCCCGGCGCTTCGAGGAGGCAGGCGCCGTGATCCTTCCGGTCGAACCGGTGCTGACACGCGCGATGCTCGACGGTCTCGACAAGTTCTGGCGCGCGCGGTTCTGGGGCGATATCGCGACCTTGCCTGCCGAGCGCCGCGAGAAGATCCTGCCCTACATCTATTCCTGGGCAGAAAAGGGCGCCGACATCTCCGGGGTCGATGCCGTCAAGGGCTTCAACCAGACGATCGAGATGCGCAAGGCCTGTGGTCTGCTGTTCACCACGGTCGATGCGGTCCTGTCGCCGACCAATCCGGTGGTCTCCTATGCCGCCGACTGGGCCTCACCTACCAACGACCCGGAGCGCCCCTTCGAGCACATCTGCTTCACCGTGCCATGGAACATGTCGGAACAGCCGGCAGCCTCGATCAATTGCGGCTTTTCGAAATCCGGCATGCCGATCGGCCTGCAGATCGTCGGTCCGCGCTTCGACGACATGCGGGTGCTGAAACTCTCCAAGGCCTTCGAGACCTGGACGGGTGGGGTGAAGGCCTGGCCGGAACCGGCACGCCTGGCATCCTGAAACGGTTCCGGCAAAAGCGGGACCCGACGTCTTTCACAAAGTGCCAATAAAAACAATCATATGGCAAGGCGCAGACGATTGCGCCTTGCCGGTAATAATCTACGGAACCTGCTTTTCGAAGAAGCTTCTCAGCCGGATGCTGATGGGTGCATCGAGGAGGCGGGTGCGCTGGGCCGTGTCCGGTCGACTGGCAATTGCCTCCATCATCTGCGGGATGGTCACGCGATCTCCGCCATAAGGGCGGTAGTCCACCGTCTGCCCGGCTTCGAGAAGTCCCGGCGTGATCACCCGGAAATAGGCCCCGGCCCGGCCGGCCCGGGTATAGCGCTTGACGAACATCGGGTCGTCCATCTTGGCGGCAAAGGTCGCACAGGGGGTGCGCGGTGCCGTCGCCTCCAGCACGACATCGCCGATGACGAGGCGGTCGCCGGCGCCCAGATCGCGATTGTCGAGCCCCTCGATCACCAGGTTTTCGCCGAATGCGCCGGGCTCCAGCGGGTATCCCAGTTCGCTCTCCCACCATTTCAGCGTTTCGCCACCCTCGACATAGACCGCCTGGTCCGGCCCGCCGTGATGGTCGCGGTTGCAGATGGCGTCGCCGACGAGGCCCTCCGCGTCGACCATCACGGCCGCATTCCGCGGGCTCTTCCAGATGCCGCTCTTGAAGCGTTTGCCGGGCACCGCTTTCGGCGTGCCGAGACAGATGGCGAGGATCTTCATGGCAGCAACTCCCGAGGCTATTCCGTTTGGCAAAGAGATTCCGTTTGCCAAAGATATGGTCTACAAGCGGCCAATGGCAAAGCGAGTCACCGGTCCCGAAATCGAAAAACTTATTCAGTTGCTGGCAAAGGTGCCGGGGCTCGGCCCCCGCTCGGCCCGCCGCGCGGCGCTGCACATGATCAAGAAGAAGGACCAGTTGATGGGTCCTCTCGCCCGGGCGATCGGCGAGGCCCACGACAAGGTCATCATCTGCTCGCGCTGCGGCAATGTCGATACCTCCGATCCCTGCACGGTGTGCAATGACGACCGGCGCGACCAGACCATGATCATCGTCGTCGAGGATGTCTCCGATCTCTGGGCGCTGGAGCGGGCCGGCGCAATGAATGCCGCCTATCACGTGCTCGGCGGCACGCTGTCGCCGCTCGAAGGCGTCGGCCCCGACGACCTGAATATCAAGGGGCTGATCGACCGTGTCGCAGAAGGCGGCATTCGCGAGGTGATCATCGCCGTCAATGCCACGATCGAGGGGCAGACGACCGCGCATTACATCATCGACCATCTCGCCGGCATGGAGGTGAAGATCACCCGGCTGGCCCATGGCGTCCCGGTCGGTGGCGAACTCGACTATCTGGACGAGGGCACGCTTTCCGCCGCCTTGCGGTCCCGCACGGCGATCTGACATTCGCATTTGAGGAGGCGGACCTGCCAGAGGTTCGCCGGGAGACAGAAATCCGATGACATTTCGAAGCCTGCTTGTCGCGCTCACCTTGATCCTGATGCCGTCTCTTGCCGGGGCGGTCGACAAATCGTCCGTCGAGCGCCAGTTTCAGAGCTGGCTTGCCAGCGATCTGTGGCCGGCCGCGCAAAAGGCGGGCGTCACCCGCAAGGGTTTCGACAGTGCCACGGCCGATCTGCATCTCAACTGGTCGCTGCCGGATCTGGTGCCGCCCGGCACGACGCCACCGAAGGAAAGGCCGCAAAGCCAGGCCGAGTTTTCCGCGCCGGGCGCCTATTTCTCCGAGAACCGGCTTCGCGGTCTGGCCGCCAGCGGGCGCGCGCTCTATGGCCAATACGGCGGCGTGCTGAAGAAGATCGAGGCGAAATACGGAGTGCCCGGACGGATCGTGATCGCCATCTGGGGCCGCGAGACGGGCTATGGCCGGGCGAAGCTGCCCTATCCGGCCATCGAGGTGCTGGCGACCAAGGCCTTCATGTCGACCCGCAAGGACCTGTTTTTCGGCGAACTGATCGCCGCCCTTCACATCGTCGACAGCCGGGATGTCACGGCCGCCGAAATGCGCGGGTCCTGGGCCGGCGCGCTCGGTCAGCCGCAATTCATGCCGTCCAGCTTCCTGCAATATGCCGTGGATTTCGATGGCGACGGTCATCGCGACATCTGGGATTCGACGCCCGACGCGCTCGCGTCCATCGCCAACTATCTATCGCAAAAAGGCTGGCAGCGCGGCCGCGACTGGGGCTATGAGGTGACGATCCCGAAAGGCGTGACCTGCGCCCAGGAAGGGCCTGACAGAGCCAGGCCGATTTCCGGCTGGACGAAGCAGGGGATCACCCGCATTTCCGGCAAGGCCTTCCCTTCGAGCGAGCTGAAGGCCCAGGGCATGATGCTCGTGCCGGCCGGCACCGACGGGCCGGAATTCGTCGTCACGCCGAATTTCTACGTGCTGAAGGAGTACAATAACTCCGATCTCTACGCGCTCTTCATCGGTAATCTGGCGGATCGCATCGCCTACGGCAGCGGCGCCTTCGACGCGCCGTGGGGCGAAGTCGGCAAGATGCTGCGCTCGGACGTGCTTGCCATGCAGAAGGCGCTGGTCGCCGAGGGCTATGATGTCGGAACGGTCGATGGGCTGGCCGGTTACAAGACCCGCCGCTCGCTCGGCGAATGGCAGGCCAAGGCCGGTCTCAAGCCGACCTGTTTTCCCGATGCCTCGCTGAAGTCGAAGCTGCGCTGACGGGCCATTCTCCGCCCCCCCGTCAGTGGTCGGGCGGGAAATGCACCTGGTGGAACACGTCGTCGGTGTGGCGGATGGCCTGGCGCTCGATCATCCGGTGCACCCGCGGGCGTTCCTTGCCGCGGTGAAGCGCGATCAGGCGGTCGAAGGTCTCGGCGTCGGCCTTGGTGCGGCGATGATTGTGCCGGACATATTCGACCCAGGTCGGCGTGTGATAGGTCTCGGTCCAGATGTCGGGGTTTTCCAGATCGCGCATCAGCGTCCAGTTGCGCGCGCCGTCGCGGATGCGGATGCGTCGGCGTTCGGTCATCAGCAGCAGGAATTCCTCCAGATCCGGATCGTGGATCTCGTAGTCGATCTGGATGACGATCGGGCCGCTTCTGGGCTTGATATCGAGTTCGAGCGGCGGCTCGTTGAACCGGTTGAGCGGGTCGAGGTCGAGCGCGCCGAAGCTCGGCATGGCGAGCAGGAAGCCGACGCCGATGCCGACGAGCAGCATGGCCGCCGAGGCAAACAGCGCGATGTCGACGCCGTAGTTTTCCGCCAGGACGCCCCAGTTCCAGCTGCCGAGCGCCATGCCGCCGAAGGTCGCGGTCTGATAGAGCGACAATGCCCGGCCAACGACCCAGCGCGGGGTCGAGAGCTGGACGAGGGTGTTGAACAGCGATAGCGAAAGCACCCAGCAGCCCCCGGCCAGGAACAACGCCGGCGCCGTGATCCAGAAATAGCCGCTGGCGCCCGATACGGCCGCCGCAATGGCAAAGCCGGCGAACGAACAGCGCACGATATCCTCGCTGGACAGCAATTCGCGGATGCGGCCATTGGCGAGCGCACCGGCGACAGCCCCCAGACCATAGGCACCGAGCAGCCCGCCATAGACAAGCGGGCCGCCCGCCAGCGTCTCGCGCGCCACGATCGGCAGCAGCGACAGGATCGACATGGCGGCAAAGCCGAAGAAGAAGCCGCGAAACATCACCTTCATCAGGTTTGGCGACATCGAGACATAGCGCAGGCCGGCGCCGATCGCCCGCACCAGGTTTTCGCGCGGCAGGGTCGCATTCGGATAGACCGGCTTCCAGCGAAACAGCGCATAGATCATCGCCAGATAGCTGACGGCATTGATCGCAAAGGCCATGGCCGCGCCGGCCACCGCGACGATGATGCCGCCGATGGCAGGCCCGACGCTGCGGGTGATGTTGAAGCCGATGCTGTTCAGCGAGACGGCGGCCGGCAGGTCTTCGCGACCGACGATGTCGCCGACGGAGGCCTGCCATGACGGGTTGTTCATCGCCGTGCCGCAGCCGATCAGGAAGGTGAAGGCCAGCAGCAACCAGGGGGTGATCAGCCCGAGATAGGTGATGACGGCCAAGAGGGCGGAGACGGTGAGCAGGAAGAGCTGAACGGTGACCAGCACGCGCCGGCGATTGTAACCGTCGGCAAGCGCCCCCGCCACCAGCGACAGCAGCATGATCGGCGCGGTGTTGGACGCCTGCACGAGCGCCACCATTCCGGCCGAGGTCGAGATCGACGTCATCATCCAGGCAGCGCCGACATCCTGGATCAGGGCCCCGAAATTCGACGCGATACTCGCCATCCAGATGGTTCTGAAAACGGTGTTCTGTAATGGCGCCAATGGCGAACGTCTGTCGGGCACAGTCGGATCCGGGAAAAAGAATCGGTGAGGGTTAGAGATATAGGGCAGAAAGCGGAAACCTGCCTATCTGTTCTCTTGCATTTCTTCAGATTGCGCTTATTTTTTATGCAGCAAAGGGTCGCGTTCCCTGTCGAGCCGATCGGATTTCGCAAACTTGCAATTGCTGAAAGTCTGGCGTATAAGCCCGTTAAATTCTTGATCGCCAGATGAAGAGTGGGCCCTCCCGGACCCGCTCTTTTTTGTTGGCAACAGATCCAGGCGGCCATGCGGGCCGAGGAGGACATGATTGTCGAACGCCACGCCAAACGATAACGAACCCAGGCTGATCGTCGAGACCGGAACGGACCGGCGCGTTGCCGAAATCATCGAGCCGGTAGCGCTTGATCTGGGCTATCGCCTTGTGCGCGTGCGCTTGATGAACCAGAACGGCTTCACCCTGCAGATCATGGCCGAGCGTTTCGACGGGACGATGGCGGTCGAGGACTGCGAACAGCTGTCCATGGCGATCTCGCCGGTGCTCGATGTCGAGGATCCGGTCGACAAGGCCTATCATCTGGAAGTATCCTCCCCCGGTATCGACAGGCCCATGGTTCGCAAGTCCGATTTCGAACGCTGGCAGGGACATATTCTCAAATGCGAGACGTCCATCCTGGTCGACAACCGCAAGCGTTTTCGCGGCAAGATCGTCAGTGTTGATGCCGAAGGCTTCAGTCTCGAGCGTGATCAGGTGGCCTATGGCGAAGAGCCGACGGTCACCATCCCGTTCAACACGCTGGCCGAAGCCAAGCTGATCCTGACCGACGACCTCATTCGCGACGCCCTGAAGGCGGACAAGCTGGCCCGTGCCGCTGCCGCCAATCAGAACGGCGAAGACGACGAAGACAGCGACGAAGACTAAACCGATTGAGCAAGGGCCGCTTAACCACAAGGGCCCGGCACGCAGACGGAGACGAAAGACAATGGCAGTCAGTGCAAACCGGCTCGAACTTTTGCAGATCGCGGACGCGGTTGCCCGTGAAAAGGTAATCGACCGCGAGATCGTGCTCGCGGCCATGGCCGACGCGATCCAGAAGGCCGCGCGTTCTCGCTACGGCAGCGAAACCAATATTCGCGCCGACATCAATTCCAAGACCGGCGAGATCCGTCTGCAGCGCCTCCTCGAGGTTGTCGAGCAGGTCGAAGACTATGCGACGCAGATCGCGATCGAGCTTGCCCGTGACCGCAACCCGGACGCCAAGCTCGGTGATTTCATCGCCGATCCGCTGCCGCCGATGGATTTCGGCCGCATCGCCGCCCAGTCGGCCAAGCAGGTCATCGTGCAGAAGGTGCGCGAAGCCGAGCGTGACCGTCAGTTCGACGAATACAAGGACCGCGTCGGCGAAATCGTCAACGGCAGCGTCAAGCGCGTCGAATACGGCAATGTGATCGTCGATCTCGGCCGTGGCGAAGGCATTATCCGCCGCGACGAAATGATCCCGCGCGAAGCCTTCCGCTATGGCGATCGCGTCCGCGCATACGTATATGACGTGCGTCGCGAGCAGCGCGGCCCGCAGATCTTCCTGTCGCGGACCCATCCGCAGTTCATGGTGAAGCTGTTCACCATGGAAGTGCCCGAAATCTACGACGGCATCATCCAGATCAAGTCGGTTGCCCGTGACCCGGGTTCGCGCGCCAAGATCGCGGTGATATCGAACGACTCGTCGATCGATCCGGTCGGCGCCTGCGTCGGTATGCGCGGTAGCCGAGTCCAGGCGGTCGTCGGCGAGCTGCAGGGCGAGAAGATCGATATCATTCCGTGGAGCCAGGACCCGGCCTCGTTCATCGTCAACGCACTGCAGCCGGCCGAAGTTGCCAAGGTGGTGCTCGACGAGGATGCCGAGCGTATCGAAGTCGTGGTGCCGGACGAGCAGCTTTCGCTCGCCATCGGTCGTCGCGGCCAGAACGTTCGTCTTGCGTCGCAGCTGACCGGCTGGGACATCGACATCATGACGGAAGCCGAAGAGTCCGAGCGTCGTCAGAAGGAATTCAACGAGCGCACCAATCTCTTCATGGATGCACTCGACGTCGATGAGATGGTCGGTCAGGTTCTGGCCTCCGAGGGCTTTGCCCAGGTCGAGGAACTGGCTTACGTCGAACTCGACGAAATCGCCTCGATCGACGGTTTCGACGACGATACAGCGAACGAGATCCAGGCCCGTGCCCGCGAATATCTGGAGAAGATCGAAGCCGAATTCGACGCCAAGCGTCAGGAGCTCGGCGTCTCCGACGAATTGCGCCAGATCGACGGCATGACCTCGCAGATGATGGTCGCGCTCGGCGAAGACGGCATCAAGACGGTCGAGGATTTCGCCGGCTGCGCCGCGGACGATCTGGTCGGCTGGACCGAGCGCAAGAACGGCGAGACGAAGAAATTCGACGGGCTGTTCTCCAAGTTCGACGTTTCGCGTGCCGAAGCGGAAAACATGGTCGTTCAGGCGCGTCTGGCTGTCGGCTGGATCACTGAAGACGATCTGACGGCCGATGCGGAACCGGAAGTCGACGAAGAAGCCGAAGCTGAGGCCGTAGAGGCCGAGGCCCCGCAGGACCGTTGAAGGTATGACCCGCAGGACGGATCATCTGGTCGCGGAACGTGACGAGGCGAGGGAGGAGGCCGTGAATGGTCGAACCTGCATCGTTACCCGCACGTCCGGAACGCCGGAGACCCTGATCCGTTTTGTGGCAGGGCCGGATGGTCAGGTCGTGCCAGACCTGAAGCGCGAGCTTCCCGGGCGCGGCTGCTGGGTGACGGCGAGCCGCGAGACGGTCGACAAGGCCGTCGCGAAGAAAGCCTTTGCCCGCGGCCTGAAGGCCGATGTGAAGGCATCCCCCGACCTCGGGGAACTGGTGGACCGGCTTCTGGCAAGCCAGTTCGCCGGGATGATCCATATGGCGCGCAAGGCCGGGCAGTTCGTGACCGGCGCCGCCAAGGTGGAACTGGCCGTCAGGAGTGGTGAGGCGATCGCCGTCTTTCACTCCAAGGCCGCCGCCGCCGACGGGGTCAGAAAAATCGACCAGGCCCGCAAGGCCCGGCATCTGGGAATGGAGACGGCGGCGGAGATTCCGGCGTTCAAGCTCCTCTCGGGAGAAGAAATGGACGCTCTGTTAGGCGAGAATGCGTTTATCCATGGCGCAACGCTTGCAGGGCAGGCAGGTGAGGGTGTAGTGAGACGCGCAAACCTGCTGGAGCGCTATCGGACTGGCCGTCCTGAGCAAAAGGACGCCGCCGGCGCGACCGAACGATGATGTGGCGACCGGCGCTGGCCGGACCCTGCCGCAGACGACAGGAATTGTACGACCAGGACTGATGGTGTCATCGTCCCGGTCTGAAGGAACGGGAACGGTATGACCGACAGTAAAGACGACAAGACAATCAGCGTAGCGGGCAAGAAAACCCTTTCACTCAAGCCATCGGGCGTGAGCCAGGGCACCGTGCGCCAGGATATGGGTCGTGGTCGAACCAAGGCGGTGGTCGTCGAGACCCGCAAGCGCCGGGTGACCCGGCCGGAAGATGAGAAGCCCACACAGACGCCGCCGCAGACGCCGGCCCCTGTCGCCGAGGCTGCCCCGGCAGCAACGCCGGCGGCGACACCTGCCGCACCGGCAGCGCCCCGCGCCGCAGAACCTGCAGCGCCGGCGGCTCCGCGTCCGGTGACGCAGCAGGCCCGCCCGACTCAGCAGCCCCAGCGCCCGTCGCAGCCGTCGCAAAACCGCTCGTCGCGCCCCGTTCAGCCGCAGCGTCCGCGCGGTGCGGTTCTGCACGACCTGTCCTCCAACGAGATGGAAGCGCGTCGCCGCGCCCTGGTTGAGGCGCAGGCCCGTGAAGTTGTCGACGCCAAGCGTCGTGCGGAAGACGAGGCTCGCCGTCAGGTCGAGGAAGAACAGGCCCGTCTGGCCCGGATCGAAGAAGAAAAGCGCGCCGCCGAAGAAGCCAAGCAGCGTGCGGCCGAAGAGGCTGCGCAGCCGGCAGCATCAGTTGCCGCCGCCGCTGAAGCACCGGCCGCCGGAGCCGTGCGGCGTCCGGCTGACCAGCAGCGCGTTCCCGGCGAGCCGCCGGTCCTGCGTGGCCGCAAGGCTGGCGCCGAAGAGGACGACGACCGCAAGTCGGTTCGCACGATCCCGGGTCGCGGCCGCGTGGCAACACCGCCGCCGGCCAAGCCGCCGGCACGTCCGAAGGGCGAGGAAGAGCGTCGGCGCGGCAAGCTGACCATCAGCACGGCCGGTGTCGATGACGATGGCGCGTCGCGCGGTCGCTCCATGGCCGCCATGCGCCGCCGTCAGGAGAAGTTCCGCCGCAGCCAGGCGCAGGAGCCACGCGAAAAGATCATTCGCGAAGTCATCCTGCCCGAGACCATCACCATTCAGGAACTGTCGCAGCGTATGTCCGAACGGGCCGTTGACGTCATCAAGTACCTGATGAAGGAAGGTCAGATGATGAAGCCGGGCGACGTCATCGACGCCGACCTCGCCGAACTGATTGCCACCGAATTCGGCCACACCGTCAAGCGCGTTTCCGAATCCGATGTCGAGGAAGGTATCTTCAACGTCGTCGATGACGACAGCGCTCTGACGTCGCGTGCGCCGGTGGTGACCATCATGGGTCACGTCGACCATGGCAAGACCTCGCTGCTCGACGCCATCCGTCATGCCAATGTGGTCTCCGGTGAAGCCGGTGGCATCACCCAGCATATCGGTGCCTATCAGGTCGAACAGAACGGCCAGAAGATCACCTTCATCGATACCCCCGGTCACGCCGCGTTCACCGCCATGCGTGCCCGCGGTGCGCAGGCGACCGACATTGCCATTCTGGTCGTGGCGGCCGATGACAGCGTGATGCCGCAGACGATCGAATCGATCAACCATGCCAAGGCAGCGGGTGTTCCGATCATCGTGGCGATCAACAAGATCGACAAGCCTTCGGCCGATGTGCAGAAGGTCCGCACCCAGCTGCTGCAGCATGAGGTCTTCGTCGAAACCATGGGCGGTGACGTTCTGGAAGTCGAAGTGTCGGCCAAGAACGGCACCAATCTCGACAAGCTGCTGGAAGCGATCCTGCTGCAGGCCGAAGTCCTCGACCTCAAGGCCAATGTCGACCGCACGGCGGAAGGCACGGTCATCGAAGCCCAGCTCGACCGCGGTCGCGGCTCCGTTGCCACCGTTCTGGTTCAGAACGGTACGCTGCGGCCAGGCCAGATCGTCGTTGCCGGCGACCAGTGGGGCCGCGTTCGCGCACTGGTCAACGACCAGGGCGATCACGTCAAGGAAGCCTTGCCCTCCATGCCGGTCGAAATCCTCGGCCTGTCGGGTGCGCCGCATGCCGGCGACAAGTTCGCCGTCGTCGAGAACGAAGCCCGGGCCCGTGAAATCTCCGAGTATCGCCAGCGTCTGGCCCGCGACAAGGCTGCTGCCCGTCAGTCGGGTTCGCGCGGTTCGCTCGAGCAGATGATGAGCCAGTTGCAGGCGACCGGCCTCAAGGAGTTCCCGCTCCTGATCAAGGGCGACGTGCATGGCTCGATCGAAGCGATCCAGGGTGCACTCGACAAGCTCGGTACGGACGAAGTTCGCGCCCGCATCGTGCATGCAGGTGTCGGCGCCATCACCGAATCCGATATCTCGCTGGCCGAGGCATCCGACGCCGCCATCATCGGCTTCAATGTCCGTGCCAACGTGCAGGCCCGTCAGGCTGCCGCCCGTTCCGGCATCGAGATCCGCTACTACAACATCATCTACGACCTGGTAGAGGACGTTAAGGCGGCGATGTCGGGGCTTCTGTCGCCGGAGCGCCGCGAAACCTTCCTCGGCTATGCCGAGATCCTGGAAGTGTTCAACATTACCAAGGTCGGCAAGGTCGCGGGTTGCCGCGTTACCGAAGGCAAGGTCGAGCGTGGCGTCGGTGTCCGCCTGCTGCGCGAAAACGTTGTCATCCACGAAGGCAAGCTCAAGACGCTCAAGCGCTTCAAGGACGAGGTTTCGGAAGTCAATGTCGGCCAGGAATGTGGCATGGCCTTCGAAAACTACGAAGACATCCGCGCCGGCGACGTGATCGAGTGCTTCCGTGTAGAGCACATCACGCGTACCCTCTAAGGGCGCCGACCTTTCCAAGGAAAATGTGGCGGGCGCCGGGGAGACCGGCGCTCGCTTCTTTTAAGGCAGGATTACAATGGCCAGACCGACATCTTCCGCACCGTCCCAGCGCATGCTGCGCGTGGGTGAACAGGTACGTGCCGCCGTCACCCAGGTTCTCCAGCGTGGCGAGGTGCGCGATCCGGAGATCGAGAATGCCGTCATTTCGATATCGGAAGTGCGCATGTCGCCCGACCTGAAGATCGCGACCGCCTATGTGACGCCGCTCGGCATGGATGATCACAAGTCGGTCATTGACGCTCTGAACCGGAATGCCAAATTCATCCGCGGCCGCATGGGCTCGCAACTCCGGCAGATGAAGTACATGCCGGACGTGCGCTTCCGCGACGACACGAGCTTCGACAACTACCAGAAGATCGATGCGCTTTTGCGTTCGCCCGAAGTCGCCCGCGACCTCGACGACAATGATGACCAAGACGACAACTGAGGGCCGATGTCCAAACCACGCAAGCCCAAGGGCCGCCCGATTTCGGGCTGGCTGATTCTCGACAAGCCGGTGGATTTCGGCTCGACCGAAGCCGTCGGCAAGATCAAATGGCTGTTCAATGCCCAGAAGGCGGGCCATGCCGGCACGCTCGACCCCCTGGCCTCCGGCATGCTGCCGATCGCCCTCGGCGATGCGACCAAGACCGTGCCTTACGTCATGGACGGTCGCAAGATCTACGAATTCGCGGTCACCTGGGGTGAGGAACGCTCGACCGATGACCTCGAGGGCGAGGTGACGCAGAGTAGCGATATCCGCCCGAGCGAGGACGATATCCGGGCTTTGCTGCCGAATTATACCGGCGTCATCAGCCAGGTTCCGCCGCAGTTTTCCGCAATCAAGATCGCCGGCGAGCGTGCCTATGACCTGGCGCGCGACGGCGAGACCGTCGAGATCCCGTCGCGCGAGGTCGAGGTGCATCGCCTCAATCTGCTGAAGGTCGAGGACAACAGCGCATTCTTCGAGGTCGAGTGCGGCAAGGGCACCTATGTCCGTTCGCTCGCGCGCGACATGGGCCGGGATCTCGGCTGCTACGGCCATATCTCCGATCTGCGCCGCACTTTCGTTGCCCCCTTCGCCGAGGAGATGATGGTGCCGCTGGCAGATCTGGTCGCATTGGAAGAGATCGAGGATCGCGATGAGCGGCTGGAAAAGCTCGATGCTTTCCTGGTCGATACCGGGGAGGCGCTTGCAGCCCTGCCGTCGATCCGCATTTCCGACGACCAGGCGCATCGTCTGCGCATGGGCAATCCGATCATCCTGCGCGGCCGCGATGCTCCCGTCGCCGAGCCCGACGCCGTCGCCTTCGCCGGTGGCAAGCTTGTCGCAATCGGGGAAATCGGTGCCGGCGAATTCAAGCCGCGGCGGGTCTTCGGCTGACAGCGCCGATGCTGCGCTCGTGGACCGACGGGACAGGTGCGATGATGAAGAGACTGGCAACCCTGCTTTCGGTCTGGCTGCCGTTCCTCGGTGGTGCTGAAGCGCAGGACGTCGCCCCCTCTTTCGATCGCGGGCAGACCATCGTCGAGATCCGCATGCTCGTGTGGAGCGGCTTTGAAACCCCGAACAGCGTGGCAGAGACGATCGAGGACGAGTATCTCGATCCGGACGACCTGACGCCCGGTGGCCGCGACTGGCTTTCAGGCGAGATCGAAAGACAGTTCAAGGCGAAACGGGCCGAGGAGGCGGGTTGGCCCCGGTCGACGGACTGGGACCTGCTGGAGGCCGCTTTCTCGGACTTGAATGCATCCGGGATTGTCGCGCTTCATTATGCGGGCACGACACAGTCGGATGGATTGTCCGATGCTGCGGAAATTTACGATGATCTGAAAGCGCAGGGCCTCGATCCCTCCGGCTTCGCATTCTATCATGCGCAGGATGTCGACACGGCGATTGAAACCCACGAACTCTTCATCGCATTCGGGACTTTCGCCGAGGCGCAGTCCGATGCGCCGGCGATTGCGAGCCGGATCATCGCCGCGCTTGGCAAGCACGGCCTGCACGCGACCTGGAGTGGGGATCCCCGGACCCGCATCGTGATCCGCCCGATGGACTGGAGAAAACGCAGTCCGCGCGACTGACATCCCTGTCGTCCCGGCCCCGGGCGGCAGAACAAACAAAGCTTTCCATTTGATTTCGGATAAGCTATAGGCACGCCAGCAAAACGGCAGTGTCCGTTTGCTTTCACGGCCGATGCTGGACGACATCCCGGCATATGGCGTCTTTATCTCTTCTTTTTCGAAAGGAACATCCGATGTCGATCACTGCAGAGCGCAAGACCGCGCTGATCAAGGAATTTGCCACCACCGAAGGCGACACCGGTTCGCCGGAAGTCCAGGTTGCGATCCTGACCGAGCGGATCACCAACCTGACCGAGCACTTCAAGGGCCACAAGAAGGACAACCACTCCCGTCGTGGCCTCCTGACGCTCGTGTCGACCCGTCGTTCGCTTCTGGACTATCTGAAGAAGAAGGACGAAGCCCGTTACACGGCTGTGATTACCCGTCTGGGCATTCGTCGCTAAAACAGTTCCCGGCGGATCCGAACTTCGGTCCGCCGGTTTTCTATTCGGAGCGATCGCTCCAGTTCCAGGTGTCCCGATGAAGGCTTTAAGCCGTGGGGCTCTACGGCGGTCCGGATGGGCCGGTATCGCCGGACATAACCGATGACCTGTCATGGGGCAGGATTGTTGGAGACTTCGACGGCCTTTCCAGGGCCCGATCGGTTTCGAAGTTCCCAGCTGTCTTGCCCATGATGTGTCACCAAAATGCGGATCGTCTCCGGCGGATGCAAATCCTTGCCTGCGACGTCGCATACAAAAGGACAATATCATGTTTGATACGCACAGCGTTGAGATCGAATGGGCCGGCCGCCCGCTGAAGCTGGAAACGGGCAAGATCGCCCGCCAGGCTGACGGCGCCGTTCTCGCCACCTACGGCGAAACCGTGGTTCTCGCCACCATCGTCTCCGCCAAGGCGGCAAAGCCGGGCCAGGATTTCTTCCCGCTTACCGTCAACTACCAGGAAAAGACCTATGCTGCCGGCAAGATCCCGGGCGGCTATTTCAAGCGCGAAGGTCGCCCTTCGGAAAAGGAAACCCTGGTTTCCCGCCTGATCGACCGTCCGATCCGCCCGCTCTTTCCGGAAGGCTACAAGAACGAGACCCAGGTCGTCGTCACGGTCGTCCAGCATGACCTCGAAAACGACCCGGACGTCCTGGCCATGGTCGCGGCCTCCGCAGCCCTGACGCTGTCGGGTGTTCCGTTCATGGGCCCGGTTGGCGGCGCACGCGTCGGCTACATCAACGGCGAATACGTCCTGAACCCGCACCTCGACGAGATGGACGAAAGCGCCCTCGACCTGGTCGTTGCCGGTACCCAGGACGCCGTCCTGATGGTCGAGTCCGAAGCCAAGGAACTGAACGAAGACGTCATGCTCGGCGCCGTCATGTTCGGCCACAAGGGCTTCCAGCCGGTCATCGATGCGATCATCAAGCTCGCCGAAGTTGCCGCCAAGGAGCCGCGCGAATTCGAGCCGGCCGACTATTCGGAACTCGAAGCCGAGATGCTGAAGCTTGCCGAAACCGAGCTTCGCGATGCCTACAAGATCACCCAGAAGGCTGACCGCTACAACGCCGTCGACGCCGTCAAGGCGAAGGTCAAGGCGCATTTCCTACCGGAAGAGGGCGAAGCCAAGTATACGCCTGAAGTCATCGGTGCGATCTTCAAGCACCTGCAGGCTAAGATCGTTCGCTGGAACATCCTCGACACCAAGAGCCGCATCGACGGCCGCGATCTCGAAACCGTTCGTCCGATCGTCTCGGAAGTCGGTATCCTGCCGCGCACTCATGGTTCGGCCCTGTTCACCCGCGGTGAAACCCAGGCGATTGTCGTTGCCACGCTCGGCACCGGCGAAGACGAGCAGTATGTCGACAGTCTGACCGGCATGTACAAGGAACGCTTCCTTCTGCATTACAACTTCCCGCCCTATTCGGTCGGTGAAACCGGTCGCATGGGCTCCCCGGGCCGCCGCGAAATCGGTCACGGCAAGCTTGCATGGCGCGCCATCCGTCCGATGCTGCCGAGCGCGGACCAGTTCCCTTACACGCTGCGCATCGTCTCCGAGATCACCGAGTCCAACGGCTCGTCCTCGATGGCGACCGTTTGCGGCACCTCGCTTGCCCTGATGGATGCCGGCGTTCCGCTGGCAAAGCCGGTTGCCGGTATCGCCATGGGCCTGATCCTCGAAGGTGAGCGCTTTGCGGTTCTCTCCGACATCCTCGGCGACGAAGATCACCTCGGCGACATGGACTTCAAGGTCGCGGGTACCGCTGACGGCATCACCTCGCTGCAGATGGACATCAAGATCGCCGGTATCACCGAAGAGATCATGAAGGTCGCACTCGGCCAGGCTCAGGGCGGTCGCAAGCACATCCTCGGCGAAATGGCCAATGCCATCACCGAAGGCCGCAGCCAGCTCGGCGAATTCGCCCCGCGCATCGAAGTGATGAACATCCCGGTCGACAAGATCCGTGAAGTCATCGGTTCGGGCGGCAAGGTCATCCGCGAAATCGTTGAGAAGACCGGCGCCAAGATCAACATCGAGGACGACGGCACCGTCAAGATCGCCTCCTCGTCCGGCAAGGAAATCGAAGCGGCCCGCAAGTGGATCCACTCGATCGTTGCCGAGCCGGAAGTCGGCGTGATCTATGAAGGCACCGTTGTGAAGACCGCCGATTTCGGCGCCTTCGTCAACTTCTTCGGTTCGCGTGACGGCCTCGTGCACATCTCGCAGCTGGCCTCCGAGCGCGTTGCCAAGACCCAGGACGTCGTCAAGGAAGGCGATAAGGTCTGGGTCAAGCTGATGGGCTTCGACGAGCGCGGCAAGGTTCGCCTGTCGATGAAGGTCGTCGACCAGGAAACCGGCCAGGAAATCGGTGCCGGCGAGAAGAAAAAAGATGAAGGTGACGCCGCCGCCGAGTAATCGGCGCCGCTTCACCGAAAAAGGCGCGGACTGTTCCGCGCCTTTTTTATTGCAGCTAGACTGTGCATGTCCCCGTCGGCTCTGCTGTTGAACCGGCTTTATCCTATCCGTGAAAGACGCCAAGATGGCCCGCGAGACGCTGAAGACCCTTTTCCATCCCTTTGCCATCGGTACGCTGTCGATGCCGTCCGAAGGCGAGCGCTATCTGTTCCTGGCAGCAGAGGCGGGCTTCGTGCCGCCGGACGGGTTTGCAGCGACGATCGATACCGTGCAGGGCAACCGCGCCGAATTCCTGCGTCTGGAAAAGAGCGGACGCGCACCGCGCCCGGCCGTCGACGGCCAGGATTATGATGGTGCACTGATCCTGCTCGGCAAGCACAAGGGCGCCAACGAGGCCAATCTGGCTGAAGCCTTGTCGCGGGTGAGGGCCGGCGGTCTGGTTGTCGTGGCCGGCGGCAAGGACGATGGCGTGCAGCCTTTGCGCAAGCGTCTCGCGGGCCGGGGTCTGGAGGTCGAGCATCTGCCGAAATATCACGGCGTGGTGTTCTGGTTCGAGGTGCCGGAAGAGGCGGGTGCGCTGGTCGCGGACTTTGCCGCCAAGCCCGGGCGTGTCGAGGATCGCTTCCATACCATGGCCGGCATGTTTTCCCATGAACAGGTGGACGACGGCTCGGAGCTGCTGGCAGGCCGACTGCCGCAGGATTTCGACGGCAATGCCGCCGATTTCGGGGCAGGCTGGGGCTATCTTTCGGTGGCGCTCGCGGAACGGTCTCCGCGGACTGCGCGTATCGATCTGTTCGAAGTTGATCATCAGGCACTGGAATGCGCCAGACGCAATCTGTCGGAAATCTTGCCCGACCTGTCGGCACGCTTCTTCTGGCAGGATCTGGTGTCCGAGCCGGCCAAGGAAAAATACGATCTGGTGATCATGAACCCGCCTTTCCATCAGGGGCACGCAACCGAGGCGTCGCTCGGCCAGGCGATGATCCGTGCCGCTTCGGCGGCCCTGCGATCCGGCGGACGGCTGATGCTGGTTGCCAATCGCGGTCTGCCTTATGAGCCGGTGCTGGCGGAAAGCTTCCGCGAATACGGCGAGACGTGCCGGAATGCCCGCTTCAAGGTTCTCTGGGCAAAGAAATAGCCGACGAGCCAAGGCCGCAGAACGGACGGGGCTCGACATTTGGCGGAGTGAGACTTAACATCACACGCCAACCGGTTATCATTAGGCGCCATCGTGGGGACTTTTACGCAAAGTCTGACGGATGAACTGACAGCGGTCGCAAGTCTCGGCTCGACGGTTGCCGAAGAAGCTGCGACCTACGGCATAGAGATCAATCCGATCTGCAAGGCGCTGGGCATCAATCCCGAGACCTTTGATGACATTACCGCCCGGATCAGCCTCGACCGCCTCTGCCGTCTTCTGGAAGCCTGTGCGGTCCTGTCCCACAACGAAGCTTTCGGGCTGGGATGTGCGGCGCGCTTCGTTCCGGGCGCGACCGGGCCTTTCGGCTACGGCTTGATGGCGGCACCGACCGGCCGGGACTTCATCGCCTTCCTGGCCGCCAACATCCGCTATGCCACGCATACCAGCTATTTCCGGCTGACATTCGAGGAAAAGTTCGCCCGGCTGAGCTGGACCTTCGCGCCGCTGATCGTTCGGCGGGATCAATATGTCGACATGTCCGTCAGCCTCGTCCTTCTCAGGCTTGCCGATATCGGCATACCGACGGGGCAGATCGAGCTCGATCTGGAGCGGCCGCGGCCCCGCGATCCGGCGGTGTTTCGCGAGTTCCTCACCCGCAGGCTGTCTTTCGAGTGCGCGATCAACGAGTTGCGGATCCCGAATGCGTTGCTGGCGCAGGTAAATCCGAACGGCGATGTCCGCATGTTCCAGATGATGGACATGCAGTGCCAGGCGCTGCAGCCGGATCTTACGGTCGAGGGCGGAGAACTGTTCGAGCAGGTCAAGCATTACCTGATGCTGAGGGTCGCCGATCCCGATATCTCGCTGACGGCGATCGCCAATTATTTCCGCATTTCGGAACGCACCCTGCAGAGACGGCTGGCGGAGCATGAGACGACGCTGCAGGCCCTGCGCGACGACGTGCGCCGGCGGGTCAGTTTCCAGCTGTTGACCGAGAGTGATCTGCGGATATCGGAAATCGGCTATCGACTGGGCTACTCGGCGCCAAGCGCCTTTACGCGCTCGGTCAGTCGGTGGTTCGGCGCAACGCCGCGACAGTTGCGCGGTGCCCAACCTGCCGACTGAGTTTTTCTACAGCCCATGAATGCAAGCGCTGTCATGCCGTGACGTGCGGTTGATTTGCGGTAAGTTTTTGGCGCGCAAGGTTAATTTCATCACATTAGCATTCGACTATACGCTACGCCTCGGGCTACTTCGCCGACTCTATGGCGAGGCCTCCAAAGGCAAGGAGAGCGGTGTCGTCAAGGCACCCGGTTATCACACGTATGCAAGCATATGACACTGGCAATGATGAGAACGCGTTCCGCGACCTGACGCAGGAAGAGGTCGACTGTCTTCAGGATCTGGCGGAGGGCTCGGCAGCGCCGGGTCAAGCGCGAAACGGCAGTGCCGATAGCCGTGATGTCGACGGCCTGTTGGAGAGCGCCCAAAATAAATTGGGCGCGCGCAACCGCCTGCATGCGGTGTCGATTGCACTGCGACGTGGGATCGTACGTGGATTGACCGACAAGACCTGACGCGGACTGTCCGGCATTTCATGGATGGAAGAGGTCAGTCGCCGGGTCGACTGCCGGAGGCGGCATCCGGCAGTCGTAATCTTCCAGTCCTATTCCGTATCGGCCTTGCGCAGACGCTCCAGCGTCGGCAGCGAGGTGATGTTGTATCCGGCATCCACATAGTGGATCTCGCCGGTCACGCCCCGCGACAGATCCGACAGCAGGTAGAGTGCCGAGCCGCCGATATCCTCGATCGTCGCGGTGCGGCGCAGGGGCGCGTTGTCGCTGTTCCAGGAATAGATCGCCCGGGCGTCCGAAATGCCGGCGCCGGCAAGCGTGCGCACAGGACCTGCCGAGATGGCATTGACCCGGATATCGCGCGGGCCGTAATCCGCCGCCAGGTAGCGCACGGAGGCCTCCAGAGCGGCCTTGGCGATGCCCATGACGTTGTAGTTGGGGATCACCCGGACGGAGCCGCCATAGGTCAGCGTCAGCATCGCGCCACCGTCATTCATCAGGGCGGCCGCGCGCTTGGCGATCTCGGTGAACGAGAAGCAGGAGATCACCATGGTCCGGCTGAAATTGTCACGGCTGGTGTCGGCGTAAAGGCCCTTCAGTTCGCTCTTGTCGGAAAAGCCGATGGCGTGGACGATGGAGTCCATGCTGCCCCAGCGCTCGGCGATCGCCTCGAAGGTCGCATCGACCGAGGCGATGTCCTCGACGTCGCAGGGGATGACGAAGTCCGATCCGACGCTTTCGGCAAGCGGCTTGACGCGCCGTCCGAGCGCCTCGCCCTGATAGGTGAAAGCAAGCTCCGCACCTTGATCCGCCAGCGATTTCGCAATGCCCCAGGCAATGGAGTGATTGTTGGCGACGCCCATGATCAGGCCGCGCTTACCCTTCATGAATCCGGTCATGGCTTATCCGTTGTAACGCTGGAAGACGAGGGTTGCATTGGTGCCGCCAAAGCCGAAGGAGTTCGACAGGACGGTATCGATCTTGGCGTCGTCGATGCGCTTGCGCACGATCGGCATGCCCTCGAACTCGGGATCCAGCGTCTCGATATGGGCGCTTTCGCCGATGAACCGCTCCTGCATCATCAACAGGCCATAGATCGATTCCTGGACGCCGGCAGCACCCAGCGAATGGCCGGTCAGGGACTTGGTCGACTGTATTGCCGGCATCTTGTCGCCGAAGACTTCGCGGATCGCACCCATCTCCTTGGAATCGCCGACCGGCGTCGAGGTTCCGTGGGTGTTGATGTAGTCGATCTCGCCGTTGACGGTCGCCATGGCCTGGCGCATGCAGCGGATGGCGCCTTCGCCTGATGGTGCGACCATGTCGTAGCCGTCGGAAGTCGCGCCATAGCCGGCGATTTCGGCATAGATCTTCGCGCCGCGGGCCTTGGCATGCTCGAGTTCTTCCAGCACCAGGACGCCGGCGCCGCCGGCAATCACGAAGCCGTCGCGGTTGGCGTCATAGGCGCGGGATGCGGTGGCCGGCGTCTCGTTGAACTTGGTGGTCATCGCGCCCATCGCGTCGAACAGGTCGGACATCGACCAGTCGAGATCCTCGTGGCCACCGGCGAACATGATGTCCTGCTTGCCCCACTGGATCATCTCGGCCGCATTGCCGATGCAATGGGCGGAGGTCGAGCAGGCAGACGAGATCGAATAGTTGACGCCGTGGATCTTGAACCAGGTGGCAAGCGTCGCAGAGGCCGTCGAGGACATCGCCTTCGGTACGGCAAACGGGCCGATCCGCTTCGGGCTGTTGTTGTTGCGCACGATGTCGGCAGCCTCGACGATGGTACGGGTCGATGGGCCACCGGAACCCATGATGATGCCGGTGCGCTCGTTCTGGCTGTAATCGGCCTCTTCCAGTCCGGAGTCGGCGATCGCCTGCTTCATCGCGACATGGTTCCACGCGCCGCCCTGAGACAGGAAGCGCATGGCACGGCGATCCACCTGATCCGTCGGATCAAGGGTCGGTCGGCCCCATACCTGGCACCTAAAGCCGTGCTCGGCAAAGGATTCCGAGCGCGTGATCCCGGATTTCGCATCCCGCAGCGATTGCGTCACTTCGGCTGCATCGTTCCCGATGGAGGATACGACGCCGAGACCCGTCACAACTACCCGTCTCATGATGAAGACCTTTTCTATATTATGTCTGTTTCAGCGACGAGGGAGCGATCCCTCAAGCCACCTTGTCCTTCGATAGACCGACACGCAGATCGCTTGCCTGGTAGATCGTCTCGCCATCAGCCTTCAGCCAGCCGTCAGCCGTGCCGAGCACCAGGCGACCGCGCATCACGCGCTTGAAGTCGATACCGTATTCGAGCAGCTTTGTCTCCGGCCGGATCATCCCCTTGAACTTGACCTCGCCGGTCGACAGCGCCATGCCGCGACCTGGTTCGCCAAGCCATCCGAGGAAGAAGCCGGTCAACTGCCACATGCCGTCGAGGCCGAGGCAGCCGGGCATGATCGGATTGCCCTGGAAATGGCAGGGGAAATACCAGTCATCGGGCCGCACGTCGTATTCGGCACGGATATAGCCCTTGTCGAAGGCGCCGCCGGTTTCCGATATGTCGGTGATCCGGTGAACCATCAGCATGGGCGGCAAAGGCAGCTGCGCATTGCCCGGCCCGAACAGTTCACCGCGTCCGCAGGAGAGAATCTCTTCGTAAGTGAAGCTGGATTGCCTTTGAGTCATTCTGTTTCTTTTCTCCTCCCGGTCGGTCGATTGCTTCCCGGAGGTTTAGAGCAAGAGCAGGACAAAATGAAGCCCGACCCACGCCGTCGCCATCCACGGGACTGCCCGGTCGAGTATCCACTCGAACGGCCGTTCGCATACAGGATCAAGCTAGGGACGGCCAGTGCCAAATGCAACAAAATCAAAGAAATCCGTAAGGTTTGCGGGTCTGGCGCGGTGGAATCCTATTGAAAGGAAAGGCCTGAAAAGTTATATCGGGCATCGGGATATTCCAATACATAAGACAGACGAGCCAAGCTTGTCTGAATGGTCGCAGTGGTGAAAATCGAAACCGAAGCAAAACTGAGGCATTCCGGACTGCGCCCGACGCGGCAGCGCGTTGCGCTGGCATCCCTGCTTTTTGCCAAGGGTGATCGCCATCTGACGGTCGAGGAACTGCACGAGGAAGCGATCGCGGCCAAGGTGCCGGTGTCGCTGGCGACTGTCTACAACACGTTGCACCAGTTCACCGAGGCCGGCCTGATCCGGGTGCTGGCGGTGGAAAGCAATCGCACCTATTTCGATACCAACGTGTCCGACCACCACCACTTTTTCGTGGAGGAGGACAATCAGGTGCTGGACATCCCGGTCAACAACATCGCGATCGACAACCTGCCGGAACCGCCCGAGGGCATGGAGATCGCCCATGTCGACGTGATCGTGCGCCTGCGCAGGAAACCCGTCTGACGCCCAGGTCGCCTTTGGCTCCATAGGCTCCATCTCTGCCGTCCCTAGGCGCGTGGGCTTGTTGCGTCCCCTTCAAAATCGCGGAATGTGATCCTGCCGTTGAAGGGTTTCTTCAGGCTTTTTGGCCTAGTCTCCGGTTTGCGAATCATGACCGAAGGGACGCTTGAGGATACGCCATGCTAGATCTGCAACGGATGCCGAACCGGATAAGAGGCCGATGGGGTGCCTTACTGATGCTGGTGGCAGCGTTCGGCTGTTTTGCGGCGATGCCGGCTATGGCCCAGCAGAAGCTGCTCGACGATCCGGTGATCTACGAGCAGACGCATTTCCGCAAGGAATGCTCCACCGCCACGTTCGAGCAGGATTTCGTCAACCGCATCGACATCAACAATGATGGTCTGGTGGATGCCGTGGTCAATGAGGGCGCCATCGTCTGCGACGGCGACCGCGGGCCGGGCTGCACGGAGGAGGGATGCCCCTACAACTTCTACCTCCAGGTCGCCGAGGGTGGTTATTTCATGATCGCCACCGCGCAGATGTACGGCTACGACTTCGTCAAGCGCTTCGGCAATATGGTGTTCGAGCTGAAGATGCACGCCCGTTACTGCGACCGCACCGACGCGGCGCCGTGTCTGATGACCGTGCGGGTGCGCGGCACGACATTCCTCACCATTTCCAAGAAATGACCTTCACGGCCCCGGCAGGAATGTCGCCGTGCGGCCGGTGAGGTAATAGGCGGCAAGGCCTATCCATTCCCGCAGCGCCGTCGATGTCAGCTGGCTGTTGGATGTCGGCTGCGTCAGGTCGATGCCCAGCGCCACCTTGCCGCTGGTCCTGTAATCGACGGGCCAGGGCCGGACCGCGATGCCGGCCTTGCTGAACAGCCCGACTGCGCGGGGCATGTGATAGGCCGACGTGATCAGCAAGCAGCCATCCAGGCCGGACGTCCCGACAAGCGCCTTGGCGTTGCGCACGTTCTCGAAGGTCGTGCGCGAATCGTCTTCCTCGATCAGCCGCTTCGGATCGACCCCGAAGCCTGTGAGAAAGCGGCGGGAAACCGTCGCGTCGCCCTCGTAGTCGCCGCTGAGCGAGCCGTCGCCGCCGGAGACCAGAATGACGGATTGCGGATAGTTGAGCGCCAGCCGCAACGCTTCGACGAAGCGGTCGCCCGACTGGTTGAACTCCACGCCGCCCCGCGCCGTGGTAACTTCCGTTTCGAACGACCCGCCAAGCACCGTCATGCATCGCAGATCTGCCGGATCGCCATCGGGCCTGGGGAAGCGGGCTTCCAGCGCCTGCAGGGCGAAGGCGCCGCTGGTGGTGAAGAGGGTGACGAACAGCACGACCGACGCAAGGCCGAAGCTTGCAACTGCCAGCCGGACGCGGGCTGCCAGCAGCAGGAACAGGCCGAGGATCATCATGAGGAAGGTCAGCGACAGGGGCTGGGCGGCCAGCCAGAATATCTTCGATAGCAGGAACATGGGGGAGGATCTCGGGTGGGAGCGGTGTAGGTCAGCCTGTCTTGCGATAGCGCCGTGCCACGTAGACGATCTGGCCGCTGGACAGGCCCTTGTAGAGCACCGAGCCTTTCGAACCGGAAAATTCCGACATGAAGCGCTTCAGCAGAAACGCGCGCCGGATCCGCTGTTGCTTGCGCGATTCGGCAGCGTCGAGCGCGGCCACCACGTTTGGCGAGATATTGCGTCTGGCCGATGGCTCGAGGCCCGGCGCCGCCAGCTGCTCGTCGAGCACCTTTACCTGGCTTTTCGGCCGCATGTCGGCGAAGGTGAACCAGCCGCCGGGCTTTAGCACGCGGGAGACCTCGCGGGCGAAGGCCGGCACATCGCCGTAGCAATGCGAGGATTCGATATTGATGACGATATCGAATGTGCCATCGGCGAACGGCATGGCCTCGGCGTCGCCGGTCTCGAATGTCAGCAGCGGCGTATCGCTGTTCAGCCGCTCCGCTCGCCTGACCGTTTCCGGGGAATAATCGAGGCCGGTCACCGAAGCCGGTGCGTAATAGCGTGCGATATAGCGGCAGCCGCCGCCGCGGCCGGAGCCGACCTCCAGCACCCGGGCGCCTTCGACCGGCAGCCCGTCCAGGGCCTGGTGGTAGAGCCCGATAAAGGTGCGCTCGGGCTCGTCTTCCGCCTGCAGCGAAAAGGGCGCGTCCGACGGCAGATAGCCGTAATTCATGAACCGCCAGTCGCCATCGCTCCAGAACCGCGACAGCATGTTGTAGACGCGCCGCCACACCCATTTCTGCGCCCGCGGATAGCGGCCGGGGGTGGTGACGTCGAGAACGCTGGAAAACAGGCGACTGCTCATGCCGGCTTCACGTCCGGGCCGGCCGGCGAAGGGCCGGCTTGAGCTTCCAGCGACATGAATTCCTTGTAGAGCCAGTCACGACCCCGATGGATCAGTTCGTCGTCGTCCTTGTTGAGCGGATTGAAGCCCGGGAGATAATATTTCAGCACCAGCGGTGCGCATTTGCGCCAGTAGCCGGGGGAAAAGAACAGCACCCAGACCATCCGCGACCAGAAGCGCACGCCGGTCTTGATGCCGTCGGCTTGGGCGAAGATTCGCATATTGCGCAAAGTGATCATCAGGAACTGGGCCGCAACGGCATTGAAGGCCATGGTCCGCAGCAGATAGCGTTGCCAGCCCGGCGTCTTCGGGGTTGCCGCCTTCAGCACGTCGAGGGCGACGGCCTTGTGCTCCAGTTCCTCGAGAGCGTGCCAGGTCCACAAGCGTCTATAGGCCGGCGCGGCGTCCTCCAGGAATTCCGGGTGGCGCAAGGTGACGGTCGAAAGTGTCGCGGTCAGGTGTTCGATGGCGCAGGTGACGGCCAGGCGAAAGATCGGCTTCTTGTCGCTGCCGAGCGTTGCCCGCACCGGCGCTTCCATCGCCTCGACATCGTAGCCGAGCTTCTCCAGCGCCTTGTTGTAGGCTTCGTGTTCGCGGGTGTGGAAGGCTTCCTGCACCGAATAGCCGTTGATCTCGCTTGCCAGCTGTTTGTCCTTCAGCTTGCCCGCGTAGAATTTCAGGGATCGGATGAAATAGCGCTCACCCTCCGGCAGGAAGATCGAAAGCCCGTCTGCGAGCACCGTCCTGTGGAAGTCGCCGCCGAGCCAGTGGCGCACCGGATTTTCCAGGATGCCGAAGCGGATGTCGCGCGGAATGATGTCCTCGTCGTCCGAGGCGGGTGCCGCCCCGTTCCATCTCGCCTGCTGATTGCCCGCCTGTGCCATCTCGCCGCTCCGTCATTCTGCTGAGTGTTTGAAGGGCCGCTACCCCCGGGGCCGCATCCACTGTCGTGGAGATGCGGCAAATCATATTGAATGCATGCCAACGGGGCAACGCCCGATTTCGCCGACCGCCGCATCACCGAACGCGGTACGGCGTTCACCACGAAGGGACCGTAGTCCGGTGCTGTTCGTATCTGTCGAGGGGGAAGGTTTTGGTGGAGCTAAGCGGGATCGAACCGCTGACCTCTTGCATGCCATGCAAGCGCTCTCCCAGCTGAGCTATAGCCCCTTCCAAAAGGGTCCGGCAAGGCCGGTCCGGGAACCTGAAGGAAGCATCGCTTCCGGGCAGGTGGCGGCTTATTACTTCCGGTTTCCGGAGAGTGCAAGCCGAAAAGTGAAAGCCCGGTCAACTTTTATCGTCCGGGCTTTGAAAGTCAGGCGGTTCAGCCTTCCTCGTCTTCGTTGCTGACGCCGATGATACCGGTCATGTCGTCATCGTCTTCATCGTCGTCGGTCTGGAGGAAGGTGTCGTCCTCGTCGTCGTCGTCGATTTCAACGTCGTCGTCATCGCCCATGTCGGGAATGTCGTCGCTGTTCTTGCTGTCATCGTCCGCTTCCTCAAGCGAGACGATCTCGACATCCGTGTTCTCGGCGTCGACTTCCGCAACCTCTTCTTCCTCAGCCTTCTCCATGATCTTGGCAACGGACGTCTCCTCGAAGAAGGAGAGCGGCCATGAATTGCCGGAATAGGGAGAGACGATCGGATTCTTGTTCAGATCGTAGAATTTCTTGCCGGTATCCGGGCAAGTGCGTTTCGTTCCAAGTTCTGCCTTCGCCACTGTCAAAGCCTCATATTGAGCTTAAGGGAGATCGGCGCATGCCAAAGCGCGGCACTGCCGGCCGAATAATTTGCCGGACCCCATAGTCTGTGCCGGCTTGTCTGTCAAAGCTTAAGTCTGCGCCGGCCAAGATTTTCGCTGCGATAACGTGACCGTTCGATTTGCCTGTGCTAACCAGCCCCACCTTTTGAAGGCGTTGCAGACGGCAAGTGCAGGAGCAGGCGTGGCTGAACATATCATCATCGCGATCGACGGACCGGCGGCTGCCGGCAAGGGAACCCTGTCCCGTCTGATCGCCGATCGCTATGGGTTTCATCACCTGGACACCGGGCTTACCTATCGGGCGACGGCCAAGGCCCTGCTTGACCAGGGCCTGCCGCTCGACGACGAGGCGCTGGCCGCCGACGTCGCCCATCGCCTCGAACTGTCGGGCCTGGACCGCGATGTGCTGGCCGTCCACGAGATCGGCGAGGCGGCATCCCGGATCGCGGTCATGCCGGCCGTGCGCCGCGCCCTTGTCGAGGCGCAGCAGGCCTTCAGCCGCCGTGCGCCGGGTACGGTGCTCGACGGCCGCGATATCGGCACCGTCGTCTGTCCCGCAGCGCCGGTGAAGCTCTATGTCACGGCGAGCCCCGCCGTGCGCGCCAGGCGCCGCCTGGAGGAGATCCTGAGTCGCGGCGAGCAGGCGGATTTCGACGCGATTTTCGCCGATGTTCAAAGGCGCGACGCGCGAGACATGGGCCGCGCCGACAGTCCGTTGCGGCCGGCTGCCGATGCGCACTTGCTTGATACGTCGGAAATGAGTATAGAGGCGGCGTTTCAGGCCGCGCGCGAGATTATCGACGCTGCATTGAAGATGAAATGATGCGGACCTGCTTTTTTGAGCGGCCCGCAAATTAGCCGAATGGATCGACCCTGCGCCGGATAGCCCATCAGAATGGGCGGTCGAACCGATTTGGCATGTGAAACACGAACCCACCGGTGCGTATACGCGTCCGCTCAGGATGCGACTAGGAGCTTTAATGTCTGTTTCTAACCCCACGCGCGATGACTTCGCAGCAATGCTCGAAGAGTCCTTCGCCAAGACCGATCTTGCCGAAGGCTATGTCGCAAAGGGCGTCATCACCGCCATCGAAAAGGACGTCGCGATTGTCGACGTCGGTCTGAAGGTCGAAGGCCGCGTTCCGCTGAAGGAATTCGGAGCCAAGGCCAAGGACGGCACGCTGAACGTCGGCGACGAAGTCGAAGTCTATGTCGAGCGCATCGAAAACGCGCTGGGCGAAGCCGTTCTGTCGCGCGAAAAGGCTCGCCGCGAAGAAAGCTGGATCAAGCTCGAAGCCAAGTTCGAAGCCGGCGAGCGCGTCGAAGGTGTGATCTTCAACCAGGTCAAGGGTGGTTTCACCGTCGATCTGGATGGCGCCGTCGCCTTCCTTCCGCGTTCGCAGGTCGACATCCGTCCGATCCGCGACGTGACCCCGCTGATGCACAACCCGCAGCCCTTCGAAATCCTCAAGATGGACAAGCGCCGCGGCAACATCGTGGTATCGCGCCGTACGGTTCTGGAAGAGTCCCGTGCCGAGCAGCGTTCTGAAATCGTTCAGAACCTCGAGGAAGGCCAGGTTGTCGAAGGCGTCGTCAAGAACATCACCGACTACGGTGCGTTCGTCGACCTCGGCGGCATCGACGGTCTGCTGCACGTCACCGACATGGCATGGCGTCGCGTCAACCATCCGTCGGAGATCCTGTCCATCGGCCAGCAGGTCAAGGTTCAGATCATCCGCATCAACCAGGAAACCCATCGTATCTCGCTCGGCATGAAGCAGCTCGAAGCGGATCCGTGGGATGGCATTGCTGCCAAGTACCCGGTTGGCAAGAAGATTGCCGGTACGGTTACCAACATCACCGACTACGGTGCCTTCGTCGAGCTGGAACCGGGCATCGAAGGCCTGATCCACATCTCGGAAATGTCCTGGACCAAGAAGAACGTACATCCCGGCAAGATCCTGTCCACGAGCCAGGAAGTCGACGTTGTCGTTCTCGAAGTCGACCCGACCAAGCGCCGTATCTCGCTCGGCCTCAAGCAGACGCTGGAAAATCCGTGGCAGGCATTTGCCTTCAGCCACCCGGCCGGTGCTGAAGTCGAAGGCGAAGTCAAGAACAAGACCGAATTCGGCCTGTTCATCGGCCTCGAAGGCGATGTCGACGGCATGGTTCACCTCTCCGACCTCGACTGGAACCGTCCGGGCGAACAGGTCATCGAGGAGTTCAACAAGGGCGACATGGTCAAGGCCGTGGTTCTCGACGTCGACGTCGAGAAGGAACGCATCTCGCTGGGCATCAAGCAGCTCGGCCGTGACGCGCTCGGCGACGCTGCCGCTTCGGGCGAACTGCGCAAGAATGCAGTCGTTTCCTGCGAAGTGACGGCCGTCAACGACGGTGGCCTCGAAGTGAAGCTGGTCGAGCACGAGGACATCACCTCGTTCATCCGTCGCGCCGACCTCGCACGGGACCGTGACGAGCAGCGTCCGGAGCGTTTCTCCGTTGGTCAGGTTTTTGACGCCCGCGTCACGAACTTCTCCAAGAAGGATCGCAAGGTCATGCTGTCGATCAAGGCTCTCGAGATCGCAGAAGAAAAGGAAGCCGTCGCGCAGTTCGGTTCGTCCGACTCCGGCGCTTCGCTCGGCGACATTCTGGGCGCTGCCCTGAAGAACCGCACCGAGTAATCTGCGCTCAACAGCGACAGACTGAAAAGAAGACGCCGCCGGAGATCTCTCCGGCGGCTTCTTTCGTGTTTGCCGTTCTCAACGGATTGCCGTGTCCGGCGACAGCTTCCGGTTTCAGCTGAGGCCGGCCATGCGCCAGTAAAGCCCTTCGGGCCCCTGTGACGCCGGCTCGCCAGCAAGCTGGACCGGGATCGGTGTCGGGGTCCTGCCGGTCTCGTCGCCTGAAGGAGCGGGCAGGGCTTTCGGTGAGGTTGCGCGGTCGTCGGCCACCAGGGTCGCTTCCGCCGCGATTGGCGTCTCTTCGTGGTCGAAGGAGACCTCGCTGTCGCGCGCCTCGGCCTGCGCCCCGTCATCTTCCTCGTCTTTGCTCTGGGGCTCCTTCTCCTGCTCGTCGGCAGCGGCTTCGCCCTCTTCGCTGTCCTCGTCTTCCTCGTGGGCGCCCTTCAAGGCGTAGCGGTCGGCTTCGTCCTGAGCGAATAGGTAGTTGACCACCGGCAGCGGGATGGCCGTTGGCAAGTCGGGTTCGGTGACCTGGCCGGCCGCCTCCGCGAGTGCCATGGTCTGGCTTGCTGCAAGGTTCAGCAGGTGACTGGCAGTCTTGCCGGGCATGGCCCTGCTGTCCTCGCCATCGGCGCCGGGCTGGATCGCCGGCTGGGCCAGACGGTTGCGTGCACAATCGATCTCCTTGTCAGCCTCGGCGGGCAGCGCCACGGCCTCAGATCCCGCCTCCTGCTTGCCTGTCCGGCCAAGCGTCGAGCGGATCAGCTGGTCCAGCGCGCTTTCGGGCTTTGCGGCAAGGGAAGCCGGCGGCGTGGTGGTGATTTCCTGCCAGCCTTTCAGCACCTGGAGGATCGGATGACCTTCCTCGGGCTTCGCAGCAGCGCGGACGGTGAGCTTTTCCGGCTTGTCGGACGAAGCGTCAGGCGCGCGTGAGGACGAAACCTCCCCTGGTGCTTCGCCAGCGCCGGTCTCGGCCTTGGCAAGCGGTGTTGCCGGTGCGGCTGCAGTGGAGGCGGCGACGGGCGGAGGCGGTCCTCCGGCCGCGATTGGCGAGGCGATAGTGCCCGACGAAAGGCGCCCGGCCGCCTGAGAGCTTGCGGGACGGGGTTCGTTTCGACCGTCTCCCGGAACGGCAAGGACCGTTACCGGCCTTGCGGCTGTCGCGGGCTGACCGGCTTGCGGTCTTGCAAGGGTTGAAGGGGTGAGGGCCGGTCTCTCGCTGGCGGGGTCTGCTGCCGGCACCGACCTGGCGAAATCGGGCGCAGCATCCGGTCCGGTCGGGAGAGGCGTGAGCGCCTTTTCGGTCGTCGCGGCGAGCATCGGGCTGGCCGCCGTCGCCTGAGCCGCAGGCGCGGCCGTCTGCGTCAACGATGGTGCTGTCGGTGTTTGGGCTTGCGGACTGCTTGGGCCGGCTGCCGGGGCAGGGGCTTGCGATGCAGAAAGCGTGGCGGCCGGCTGCGGCGCGGCGTGTCCTGCCGCCGGTGTGGTGACCTGCGCCGCCGGGGGCGCTGGCGGTATCCGGCCGTCGCCATTGTTCTGCTGGTAAAGGGTCACGATCGATCGGGTGGCCGGATCCTGCGGGCCGCCGGCGCCGCTGCCCTCGAGCCGTGCGGCGAGCCTGGCGGCGGCCGGACCGGACGGGTCGGAGAGGGCGGCGATGACGAAGGCGAGCTTCAGGCCCTCGACACGCTGGTTCAGCAACTGCTCGACGAGCACGCGCATCTGCGGGGAGAGCTTTGCGAGGAGCCCGGAGAGACGCCGCAGATAATGCGCGTCCGTCTCATCGTCCTTGCGGTCGCTGCCGAGCGCGCGGCTCAGCATTTCGGCGAGCAGCACCAGCCCGTCGGACGAGCGGCTGGTGACCATCATGTCGTTGAGGCGGCCGGAGATGGCGATCTTCGGATCGACGCTTCGGCTCGGCGCCTCGTCGGCGGTCCGGAACTCTCTCTTGACGGCGTCCGGCACATCGCTCTGGCGAGGGGCCTGCTGGCTTACGCTGTTCTGGCTGGCGGCAATCGGCTGCAACATCTCAAGCGATCCTTTTGCAGTACGGTCGGACGACAGGAGCAATCACACCGCTCATGCGGCGGGGGCATGCCGGCTCGGCAAAAGGATACGAATGCGGAAATGCCCATAAGAGGGTAAGGTTACGCGAGGGCCATTAAGAAAGTGCTAACCATGCGCCCGACCGCCATGCTTGCTCCGCGCAAGGATGGCTTTCTAGGTTCGGGTCCGACGCGACACGGACAATGCCCGCGAACCGAAGTGTGAGTGATAATATGAGTCTGCAAAACCCGATCCTCAACACCGACAGCTACAAGCTCGGCCATTTCCTGCAATATCCCGAGGAAACGCGGGCCATCTCGGGCTATGTGACAACGCGCGGTGCCTCCACCCGACCGGAGATCGTGTTCTTCGGTCTGCAGGCATTCCTGAAGAGCCATCTGTCGCGCCAGATTACCGAGGACCATGTCGATGAGGCCGAAGAGATCGCCGGCCTGCAGGGGCAGCCCTTCAATCGCGCCGGCTGGGAGCGGGTGGTCGACAGCCATGACGGTTATCTGCCGCTGCGCATCGAGGCGTTGCCGGAAGGCATGCTTCTGCGCCGCGACCTGCCCATGGTGCAGGTGATTTCCACCGATCCGGAACTGCCCTGGCTGACCGGCTTCGTCGAGACCGCCCTGCTGCGTGCAATCTGGTATCCCTCGACGGTCGCCACGCGAGCGCGCCGCCTGAAGGACACGCTGCGCCCGCTCTACGAGCAGAGCTGCGACGATGCCGAGGCCATCTTGGAAATCGCCCTTGCCGATTACGGCGCGCGGGCGGCGAGCTCGGAAGAGCAGGCCGGTCTTGGCGGTCTTGCGCATCTGCTCTCGTTCGGGCGCAGCGACACGCTGGCGGCGATCGAATACGGCCGGCGCTTCTATGCCGCGGCCCTCAAGGGGACCACCCTTCCGGCCTCCGAACACACCACCATGATCGTCTGGGGGCAGGACCGGGAAGAAGAGGCCTTCGCCAACATGCTGGAACGCTTCCAGGCGTTTCCGTCCGTGTCGGTGGTTTCCGACAGCTATGATATCGCCAACGCCGTCTCCGACGTCTGGGGCAAGGCGTTGAAGAGCAAGGTGATTGCCGAACAGCCACGTCTGATCGTGCGGCCCGACAGCGGCGATCCGATCGACACGCCGGTCCAGGTCGTGTCCCAGCTCGCTTACGCTTTCGGCACCCGCCAGAACGCCAAGGGCTATAAGGTGATCGAGCACGGGGTGCGTGTCCTGCAGGCCGACGCGGTGTCGATCCAGGATATCACCATGGTGCTTGGCCGGCTGGAAGGCATGGGCTTCTCCGCCGAAAACATCACTTTCGGCATGGGCTCGTCGCTGCTGCAGCGGGTCAGCCGCGACACCTTTTCCTTCACCATGAAGTCGACCGCCTGGCAGGACGGCAATGGTCGCTGGCACGACATGGCAAGGCGCCAGCCGCCGATGCGCGCCGGCAATCCGAAAAGTGGCAGGCGCGCGGTGATCAACGATGCCGGCGATGTCTACGACATCCCCTTGTCCGAGCTCGGTTCGCGCGAAAACCTGCTGCGCCCCGTCTGGGAAGAGGGCCGGCTGCTGCGCGACTGGACGTTCGACGAAGTGCGGCAAAGGGCAAGACGCGAAGTCTGATCCTGGCAGGTTGGCTCAGGGCGACAGGTTGATGAACATCCGGTAGATGCCGGCGTCGTCGGAATTGACGGCGCTGATATAATCGTCGCTTCCAGGCGCTTCGTCGCCTTGCGGCAGGGCATCGAGAAAATTGGCGGGGATGGCGGCATCCGCCGGCTCGGCCGTCTCGGTAGCCGGGGCGACCCCGGGCTCCATCTCGGCCATGACCGCGGCCAGATGCGCCTTTGCGGTCTCCAGGATGTCGGGAAGGCGCGGTCTCACGCCCCACTGGCTGTCGCGATTGTCCGATTGATCGACGCGACCGGCAGACGCATTCAACATGAACTGATGGAACCCCATACACAGCAGGGGACGCAAAGTGCGACCCCCGCGAACTCTGACTGGGGCGATCCTAGACCCTGGACCTTAACATTCTGCTGTCGTTGGGGCGCGCGGGGTCAGCTGTGCGCGAAAATGTCGGTTTCCTCCCACCCGAGCAGGTCCAGCTTGGCGCGCGTCGCCAGGAAGGTGAAGCAGGCCTGGGCGTGCTCCATGCGGCCGTCGCGGACGAGGCGTTCGCTCAGGCGATCGCGAAGCGCATGCAGGTAGAGCACGTCGGAGGCTGCATATTCCAGCTGTGCCTGGGAGAGCTTGGCCGCACCCCAGTCGGACGATTGCTGGGCCTTGGAGATGTCGACCTCGACCATTTCCTTCAGATTGTCCTTCAGTCCATGGCGATCCGTGTAGGTGCGGCAGAGCCTTGAGGCAATCTTCGTGCAGAAGACCGGCGTGGTGGTGACGCCGAAGGTGTGGAACAGCACGGCGATGTCGAACCGGCCATAGTGAAAGATCTTCTGGCGGGTGGGATCGGCCAGCAAAGCGGTCAGGTTCGGCGCTTTGGTCTGGCCGGCGGCGATCCGGATGACATCCGCACTGCCGTCGCCGGGCGACAGCTGTACGACGCAGAGGCGGTCGCGGCGCGGCACCAGGCCCAGTGTTTCCGTGTCGACGGCCACCGCGTCCGCGTAGCGCGCCGCATCCTCGGCGGAAATGTCACCCTCGTGGTAGCGGATCGTGGCAGCCATTCGTCATACTCCGTCAATTCTGTGTCGTCTGCGATGTCGCTGAGCCCTCCGGCAAGGGCATGCTTGCGGCTTCAGCCTTGGCCCTTGCCGGGTACGGACAGGATTATGCGCCGATGGCGGGCTATAGCGCAAAGCCCGGGGCTGCTCCACCGTCATTTGGCATTTCGGTGTCTGGGCGGGCGCCCGGGTCCGTTGCCGGCGGCTTGAGGGTGTTTCGCAGGGCTTGCGCGCGTTTGGCATAAAAACCCCACATTTTGCTGTGGATTTAGGCAGTCTCTGCCCCATATCGTGCATATCTCGAAGCAATATGATGAGTGTTATGCGCAGGATGCATTGCTGCGATGCAAAATTTAGGCTGCCATTTCTGAAGAATCATACTATATTCAAATCATCGAAGCGGCGCACTCCTCCTCCCAGTGCCGCGAGATAGGATCGGCAATACTCCTCCTCCTCCCAATTGCCGATCGAGTTTAAGAGCCTGGCGCACCTCCTCCCGCGCCAGGCTCTTTTCGTTTTGGCGCCTGCTGCGCGGACTTTCCCAACGCCATCGTCTAAGCGGATCTGTTTGCGTTACGCGCCGGATTTCTGCCGCCGCTGCAAGCGTGCTTCCCGTCCTGCGCCGAGGGCTTTACTTCCGCCTCCCACTTTGGAACATTTCCGCCCGCCGGAGCTTCGGTCAGTAGTATCAATTCCAACGAAAGGTTGAGTGCGTGGCTGCGAAATTTGGAACCAGTGGCTTGAGAGGCCTTTCGAGCGAACTGAAGGGTGCGGTTTCTGCACTTTATGCCACCGCCTTCGCCGAATTCCTGAAGGATGCGAAGCTGGCAGAACCCGGTTCGCGCATTGCCGTCGCGCAGGATTTTCGCGAGTCGAGTCCGGAGATCGCCGCGACCGTCATGGCGGCCCTGAAGCGGGCGGGTCTCGAACCTGTCGATTGCGGGGCCATCCCGACGCCGGCACTCGCCTTCTATGCAATGGGCCATGGCTGGGCGTCGATCATGATTACCGGATCGCATATCCCCGCCGATCGCAACGGCATCAAGTTCTACCGGCCGGATGGCGAGATCGGCAAGACGGACGAGGCGGCGATCACCGGATTTGCCGAGACGCTTGCCAAGGACGAGACCGCCAACCGTGTCGAGCAGGTAAAGGGCGACAACCACGAAACCGAAGCCGTTGCCCTCTTCCTCAAGCGAAACCGTGCGGTGCTGCCGGCCGGCGCGCTAAGCGGCCTGCGGATCGGTGTCTATCAGCACAGCACGGTCGCCAGAGACATGATGATCGAGGTGCTGAAGACCTATTATGCGGATGCCGTGCCGCTCGGTCGCTCCGACACCTTCATTCCGGTCGACACCGAAGCGGTGTCGATCGACACGCTGGAAAAGATCGCCAGATGGTCGGCCGACGAGAAACTGGACGCGATCATCTCCGCCGATGGGGACGGCGACCGGCCGCTGGTGGCCGACGAAAACGGCGTGCCGCTGCGGGGCGACCTGCTGGGGCTGATCACGGCGCGATTTCTCAAGGCAAAATGCGTGGCGACACCGGTGACGTCCAATTCCGGCATCGAGAGCGCCGGCGACTTTACCGTGGAGCGCACGCGGGTCGGCTCGCCCTATGTGATTGCGGCGATGGATGACGCCATGGCCGAAGGCAAGACCGAGGTGATGGGCTTCGAAGCCAATGGCGGCCTGATGCTCGGTACCGATTTCGAGGTCGATGGCCGCCGCATTGCGGCGCTGCCGACGCGCGACAGTTTCGTGCCGGTGCTGTCGGTCCTCTATCTGGCGGCCCAGCGAAAGGTTCCTGTGTCGCAGATCGCAGCCGATTTCAGTCTGCCGGTCGCGGCTGCCGATCGCCTGGAAAACTATCCGACGGAGAAAAGCCAGGCGCTGATGCAGTATCTGCGGGCCTCGCCGGACAATATGGAAGCGTTTCTGGCGCCGATCGGTCGGGTGGCGCAGACCTCCGATATCGATGGCCTGAGAGTTACTCTCGAAGACGGCCGGATCATTCATGTCCGCCCGTCTGGCAATGCGCCCGAACTGCGCTGCTATGTCGAAGCCAAGACCGAAGACGCGGCCGAAGCCCTGCTTGCCCAGGGCCTGTCGCTGCTGTCGGCCTGGGAGCCGGCCTGACCCTCCCGACCTTCGCGATTTTGTCAGCCGCGGACGGCAATTGCCGCCGCGGCTGTCGCCATCAGTCCGGCGCTGGCGCGGTTGACCAGTCTTACCGTCCGGGCATTGCGGATATAGCGTCGGCCATGCCCCGCAAGCAGCGCCCAGAAGGCATCGACGGTGACAAGGACGACCAGCATCGTCGCGGTGAGCTCTGCCCATCCGATGAAATCGACATGCGACAGATCGATGATCGCCGGCAGCAAGGCGATGTAGAAGATCATGATCTTCGGATTGCCGAGCGCGACCGCCATGCCGGCGGCAAACATGCGCCAGGGGGATGACCGCTGCGGCATGGTGTCCGTTTCCGGCTCCGGTCTTGAGGTCCACATCTTCCAGGCGAGATAGAGCAGATAGACGATGCCGGCCCATTTGACCGTCAGGAAGAGCGGTTGCAGCGTGGCGGCGATCGCGGTCAGCCCGACCACGGCAAAGGTCAGCCAGATCGCTTCGCCGATCCACATCGCAACGAGAAAGGGCAGCACGTCGCGGATGCCCTTGGCGAGGACCCGCGCGACGAGCGCCGCGATATTCGGTCCCGGCGAGCCGGCGGCGACAAACAGCGCCCCGGCAAATATCAAAAGCCCGGAAAGGCTCATGCTATCCCCCTTCACATAACGGCGATCGTGCCCGGATAAAGTCAGGCGGTCAAAAGCCGTTTGGTAGCGAAGCCGCTTTAGAAGGGAAGCTTCATGCCGGGCGGGATCGGCAGGCCGGCGGTCATTTCCTTGGTCTTTTCGGCCATCACGGCCTCGGCCTTGTCCTTGGCGTCCTTGTGCGCCGCCACGATCAGGTCCTCGAGGATTTCGGCCTCGTCTTCCTTGATCAGCGACGGATCGATCTTGACGCCGCGCAGGTCGCCCTTGCCGGTCATGGTCACGACGACGAGCCCGCCGCCGGACTGGCCCTGGACTTCGAGTGCAGCGATCTCCGTCTGCATCTGCTCCATCTTGGCCTGCATTTCCTTGACCTTGCCCATCATGCCCATCAGGTCGCGCATGGTTTTGTCTCCTTGGTCAGAATGATTGGTAATCCATCAAAAATCGATGTCGTCGCCCGGAAGGATGTCGCCCTCTTCCGATTCGGCGACGGCCGGCGGCGGGGCCTGCTCGTCCTCTTCCTTTTCGGCATTGAGGATGCGCACATCGGTCACCTTGGCGCCGGGAAAACGCGCGATGATCGCCACGACGTCAGGGTCTTGCCGGGCGTCCTTGAAATGCGCTTCCCGCTGCGAGCGTTCGCTCTCGACAAGCGTCTGCTCGCCCTGTTCGCGGGACAGGATGACCATCCAGCGGATGCCGGTCCATTCCTCCAGCCGCCGCTGCAGATCGCCCGTCAGGGATTTCGGCGCGTCTTCCGGAAGATTGATCTCCAGCCGGCCCGGCTCCAGGCGCACGAGGCGCGCATAATTGCGCAGCAGCGCCTTCAGCTTCGGGTCGCGGTTCTTCGTGCAGAGTTCGCTGATGTCGTCAAGCGAACGCACCGGAACCTTTTCGACCGGCTCTTCGACGGTCCGCGTCTCGCCGCGGATCTGCGGGCTTGCCTCGGGCGGTGCGCTGGAGGGGACCGCCTTCAGATGCGCGACGGGGGCGCTCGATGGCGCGGCATAGCTTGCAGCCGATGACTGGCCGACGGCATTGGTGCGCAGCATGGCCTGCGCTCCACCGCCACCATTGCCGCCCCCGCCGTTCGGCCGGCCGGAAGCGGCGCCGCCGTCACTGTCGGAAAGCTCAAGCATTCGCCGTGCGGCGTCTTCGGGCGAGGGAAGGTTGGCGGCATGGGCGAGCCGGATCAGCACCATTTCGGCGGCTCCTGCGGGACGCACGGCATTCTCGGCCTCGGGAATGCCCTTCAGCAGCATCTGCCAGATGCGCGAAAGGGTCGTCACCGCAATGGCGCTCGCGTATTCGGCGCCACGCACACGCTCGATCTCGCTCAGCGAGGGATCCTGCGCCGCCGAGGGAATATATTTCAACCGCGTGACCAGATGGGTGAAATCGGCAAGATCGGTCAGCACCACGGTCGGGTTGGCACCCGCCTCGTACTGGCCCTGAAACTCTTCCAGCGCGCCGGCGGCATTGCCGGTGATCACATGGGCAAAGAGATCGACGATCCGGGCGCGGTCGGCAAGGCCGAGCATGCTGCGCACCGCGTCGGCCCGCACGATGCCGCTGCCATGCGCGATCGCCTGGTCGAGCAGCGACAGCCCGTCGCGCGCAGAGCCTTCGGCGGCGCGGGCAACCATGGCAAGCGCCTCGTCCTCGGCCTCGACGCCTTCCTTGGCCGCGATGGTCGAGAACAGCCCGACCAGATCGGCGGCACTGATGCGGCGCAGGTCGAAGCGCTGGCAGCGCGACAGCACGGTGATCGGCACCTTGCGGATTTCCGTCGTGGCGAAGATGAACTTCACATGCTCCGGCGGCTCCTCAAGCGTCTTCAGCAAGCCGTTGAAGGCCTGCGTCGAGAGCATGTGGACTTCGTCGATGATGTAGACCTTGTAGCGCGCCGATACCGGCCGGTAGCGCACCTGCTCGATGATCTCGCGGATGTCGTCGATGCCGGTATGCGAGGCCGCATCCATCTCGATCACGTCGACATGGCGGCCTTCCATGATGGCCTGGCAATGCTCGCCGGGCACGCGCAGGTCGATCGTGGGCTTGTCGATCTCGGCGGTCTTGTAGTTCAGCGCACGGGCCAGAATGCGGGCGGTCGTCGTCTTTCCGACGCCGCGCACGCCGGTCAGCATATAGGCCTGCGCGATGCGCCCGGTCTCGAACGCATTGGTCAGCGTGCGGACCATCGGCTCCTGACCGACCATCAGGTCGGTGAAATCCTTGGGACGGTATTTGCGGGCAAGGACGCGGTAGCCGTTTGGCTCGCTGGTGGCAATCGGTGCTTTAGGCTCTATATCGCTCATAGCCCCTGCCGGCATCCTTTCGGCCCGTTCGGGCGTCTCCGACCGACGCCTTTGAAACGCCGGGTTGTCGAGAGGGTGGGAGGCTGGCACGATGACCCGTGCCGGGCTCGTTAGGGCTGCTTCCTTCCGGACCTGACCCGGTTGGCGAGTGGCTCGTCCACCACCAACCTCCCGAGGCCACATATCGGCAATAACGAAACCAAATGCAAGCCAAGCCGTCAAAAAACTGGTATGGAAAACAAAAACGCGGAGAAGACATCCTCAATGCCCTTTGCTCTCGATGATCGACTTGCTCGCGACAGCAAGCCGCTATTGACGTTGGATCTCTGCGAGGTTCGCCTGATCAATGACAGCCGCTGGCCCTGGCTGCTCCTGGTGCCGCAGCGGGATGCGGTGACCGAGCTGTTCGAGCTGACGCCGCTCGACCAGACCATGCTGACTTTCGAACAGATGACCGTGTCGGCTGCCCTCAGGCGGGCCACCGGGGCCTTGAAGATCAATGTCGGTGCCCTTGGAAACATCGTTCGCCAACTCCACGTTCATGTCATCGCCCGCAACGAGGGGGATGCCAACTGGCCGGGTCCCGTCTGGGGCTTCGGCCAGGCGGTGCCCTATGCCGACGGCGCCGAACAGGACTTCAAGCAACGGTTTCTTCAAGCATTGTACCCATGACAACATCGATTTTTGACCAGAACGGGCCCCACCCGGAGCCGAGCGACCTCACCGCATTCGCGCAGAACGACCTCGACCGCCGGGCGGAGCATCGAGGCGAGACCTGTCTCGCCGACGCTTTCAAGGCCGAGGGCAGCCATGCCTTTGCCTTTGCCGGCGACAAGATCATCCTCAAGCATGATCGCCAGGTGCTGGACCCGCTGTTTGCCCCTTACGAACTGAAGGCGCTCGACCCGGACCCCGACAATGCGGTGGTGCTCGGCTACAAGGCCAATGGCGAGCCGCGCATCGCCGTGCCGGTCGGCATCGATCCGGACAATCTGCCCGAACTCTACAAGGCTGCCGGCGCCCGCTCGATCTACCGCGACGGGTTGATGCACGAGGACGTGGTCGGCGAGATCGGCCAGGGTTTCTCCTTCATGCACTGGATGTCGCGCAACCGCTTCTGCGGTCGGTGCGGCCAGCCGACGGAGCCGCAGATCGGCGGCTATCGCCGGGCCTGCACCGCCTGCGACAATGTGATCTTCCCGCGCACAGATCCGGTGGCGATCATGCTGGTCATCGACGAGGCCAGTGACCGCTGTCTGCTGGGTCGCGGACCGCATTTCGCGGCCGGCATGTATTCCTGCCTTGCAGGCTTTATCGAGCCGGGGGAAACGATCGAAAACGCGGTGCGCCGCGAAACGCTGGAGGAGTCGGGGGTCAAGGTCGGCACGGTGCGCTATCATGCCTCGCAACCCTGGCCGATGCCGCATTCCCTGATGATCGGCTGCTATGGCCGGGCGGAAAGCGTCGAGATCGATTTCGATACGGACGAACTCGAAGACTGCCGCTGGTTCTCGCGCACCGAAACAGCTGAAATGCTGGACCGCGCGATTGGCGAAGGGCAGGCCGCCCCGCCGCGCGGCGCCATCGCGCACCGGCTGATGCGCGACTGGCTGGAATGGGACTGATGGTGCCGGCCGGCTCGGAAACCGGCTGCTGAAGCGTGGACGCTGAGCTGGAAGATCCAGGCGCGTCTTGGCAGCGGCCGGCTTTACGCCTCAGAGGCTCGCGATGTGACCGCGCATCGGATGAGCCTTGTAGACACCGAGAATGCGGACCTTTTCCGAGAAGAAGCGCAGTTCCTCGAGCGCCCGCTTGACCGGCGCATCGTCGGGATGGCCCTCGATATCGGCATAGAACTGGGTGGCGATGAACTTGCCCCCGATCTGGTAGCTTTCGAGCTTGGTCATGTTGACGCCATTGGTGGCAAAGCCGCCCATGGCCTTGTAGAGCGCGGCCGGGATATTGCGCACATTGAAGACGAAGGTCGTGACATAGTGGTCGCCGGCATCGGTGCGCTTGGGCTCCGGCGCGTCGCGCGAGAGGACGACGAAACGGGTGACGTTGTTTTCCGAATCCTCGACGTTTTCCGCCAGGATATCGAGACCGTAGAGTGAGGCTGCGAGCTTCGGCGCCAGCGCCGCCATGCTGCGGTCGCCGCGTTCGGCCACCTGTTTGGCAGCCCCGGCGGTGTCGCCGGCCACCACAGCCTTCCAGCCGTGGCTGCGGATGATGTTGCGGCACTGCCCGAGCGCATGGATATGGCTGTGCACCGTCTGGATCTCGTCGAACCACACGCCCGGCATCGCCATCAGCTGGAAGCGGATCGGCATGAAATATTCGCCGATGATATGCAGCCGCGAGAGCGGCAGCAGGTAGTGGATATCGGCAACCCGGCCGGCAAGCGTGTTTTCGATCGGGATCATCGCCAGGTCGGCATCGCCGCCTTCGAGCGCCACGAAGGCATCCTCGAAGGTCGGGCAGGGCAGGGGCTCCATGTCGGGATAGGCGTCGCGGCAAGCCATGTCGGAATTGGCGCCGAACTCGCCCTGAAACGAGATCCTGTTGGTCTTTGCAGGCAAGGGAAGGCTCCTTCTATTGGCCGGACAGGATGGCACGCGCCTTGTCGAGGTCGGCTGCGGTGTCGACGCCCAGCGGCACGGTGCGGACGATCTCCACATCGATGCGCATGCCGGCTTCCAGCGCCCGCAGCTGCTCGAGTGATTCGCGCTTTTCCAGCGTCGACGGCGCCAGCTTGACGAACTGCTCGAGGGCGGAGCGGCGATAGGCATAGAGACCGATATGGTGGTAGAGCGGGCCTGCGCCATAGGGTGCCGTCGCGCGGGTGAAATAGAGCGCGCGCAGCCGGCTGTCGCTCAGCGGCGAGCCGACGGCCTTGACCACATTGGGGCTCGTCTTCTCGTCGTCGTGGGTGATCTCGGCTGCCAGCGTCGCGATATCGACGGCCGGATCTTCGAGCGGGCGAAGTGCTGCACGAATGCTGTCGGGATCGATCGTCGGCAGGTCGCCCTGCACATTGATGATCACGCGCGCCTTGCCGTCCGGATCCGCCTTCATCATCGCCTCGTAGATCCGGTCCGAGCCGGACTGGTGGTCGACGCGCGTCATGACGACCTCGAAGCCCGCATTCTGGACGACGTCAAAGACCTGCTGGTCGTCGACGGCCACGATGATGCGCCCGACTTCGGCTTCCTGCGCCCGTTTTGCAACCTGAAGGATCATCGGGAGGCCGCAGATATCGGCCAGAGGCTTGCCCGGCAGGCGGGTCGAGGCCATGCGGGCGGGGATCAGCACGAGAGTATCGGCAAGTTCAGTTTGGGGCATCGCCTGGCCTTCTATGGCATCGGAAAGAGTGGCAAAAAGTCTCAGTCAAGGTTGCAAGTCTGAAATCGTGTTGCAAGGATCAGTCAAAAGACATAGGTTTCGTGCAATTTCAAGGTCGTGCGGGTCATGATCCGCTGGAAGCGAGGGGGAGCGTTTGCAGATGAGTTCATACGTGAACATGGGTGTCGGTGCGTTGTTGGGGACGGTCTTCGTCCTGATGACGGTGTCTATCGCTTCGGAAGGGATCTTCCATGGCGCCGCGCCCGAAAAGGAAGGCTATGCCATCGTTGCCGAAGCGCCGGCGGACGCCGAGGGTGGTGGCGAGGCTGTGGCCGAGACGCCGATCGCCGTGCTGCTGGCGAGCGCCGATGCCAAGGCCGGCGAAGCGGTTTTCAAGAAGTGTCAGGCCTGTCATGACGACACCAAGGGTGGGCCGAACAAGGTCGGTCCGAATCTCTACGGTGTCGTCGAGCGCCCGATCGCCTCGCATGAAGGCTTCAGCTATTCGGCGGCAATGAAGGATTTCTCCGAGGGCGGCTCCAAGCACTGGAGCTTCGAGAACCTCAATCATTTCATCACGGCGCCGAAGAAATTCGTGCCGGGGACCGCCATGGGCTTTGCCGGCCTGAAAAAGGACACGGATCGCGCCAATCTGCTGCTTTATCTGCACACCATGGCCGATACGCCGGTGGAACTGCCAAAGCCGGATGAGGCCGCTGCCGCGCCCGCAGAGCCCGCGCCGTCGAACTGAGCGCCTCTTCTTGCAGACATCTGATCAAACCCGGCCAAGGCCGGGTTTTTTCGTTCACGCCTTCCGCTAGAGCACGAGCCAGGCCCAGAACGATACGCTGAGGATGCCGACTGCGGTCGTCAGCGTGATCGTCGATGCGGTCAGGCCGTGCCCGACACCGAATCGGTTGGCGATCAGATAGGCGTTGATGCCGGTCGGAACCGAGGATGTCAGGACGAGCGCGCTGGTCCAGGTCGGGCTGAGGCCGACGATATGGCAGGCGCACCAGACGACCGCCGGCATGACGACCAGTTTCAGCACGCTGATCAGCGAGGCCAGGCCCAGATTGCCCGACACCCCGTATTTGTTGAGCGCCATGCCGAGGGATATCAGCGCCGCCGGCGCCGCCATGCCGGCGATCTGATGGGTGATGTCATGCACCAGCACCGGGATCGGCAGGCTCACGAGGTGAACCAGAAGGCCGACCGCGAGACCGATCACCAGCGGATTGCGCAGCAGGTTCATGCCGACCTGGCCGAGAATCTGGACGAGGCCGCGTCCGCTGCCGCCGCCGACCTTGCGGTCGGCATTCTCCATCATCACCGTTCCGACCACCATCATCAGCGGCAGATGGACGGCGAGCAGGATGGAGAGCGGCACGATGCCGGCAGGACCGACGATGTGGCCGACCAGCGGCAGGCCGATGAAGACGTTGTTGGCGAAGGCGGCGGAAACGCCGGCCAGCACCCCCAGTCTTTCGTCGCGACCGAAGATCCGCGTCGCAATCAGATGTCCAAGCGTCCAGGCGACGATGACCGCACTGAAATAGGCAGCCCAGAGCCGAAACGGCGAGGCGCCGTGAAAATCCGCCTCGGAGATCGTCTGGAACATCAGCACCGGCACCGCGACCTTGAAGACGAACTCGCCCAGCCCGTCCCCGATCTCGGCCTGCAGGACGCCGAACCGGACCAGCAGCCAGCCAAGCAGGATGAGGATGAAGATCGGCGCGACATTGATGATGATCGAGGACATGGGGGGACTTTCGGGGAGGATCTGCGTCCCTGCTTTACCAGCCGCCGCCCGCGCATGGCAATCCGCCCGGTCTCCGGCATTGCATCGAGTGACGGAGGCCAGACCGCTACGAAAAAAGCGGGGCAATGCCCCGCTTCCCTTCACCGGTTCGCGACCGGAGCCAATGTCGTCGCCAGTACATCCGTGGTCGACGGCAAGATGACGGACGCGCATGGCGTCGTCCTGGCCGGCGCCGGCCATGCGGCACCTTCGAGGGGAAGCTTTAGCGTCGGATCATAACAGCGGGATGACTGAATAGCATTTTGTCTGTATTGGTCTTGCCGGTTCCAAAACTTGCCAACGCGCCCTGCCGAAGATCGGGGCGCGATCATCGGAGACAGACATTTCATGACACGATTCGACGTGCTGACGATCGGCAATGCCATTGTCGACATCATTTCCCGTTGCGAAGAGGAGTTCCTTGCCGACAACGCCATCGTCAAGGGCGCAATGAACCTGATCGACGCCGAGCGTGCCGAAAGCCTCTATGCGAAGATGGGACCGGCCGTCGAGACCTCCGGTGGCAGTGCGGGCAACACGGCAGCCGGCGTCGCGTCCTATGGCGGCCGGGCCGCCTATTTCGGCCGCGTCGCGGAAGACCAGCTCGGCGAGATCTTCGCCCATGACATCCGCGCCCAGGGCGTCTATTACCAGACGAAGCCGAAGGGCACCTTTCCGCCGACGGCCCGCAGCATGATCTTCGTCACGCCCGACAGCGAGCGCTCGATGAACACCTTTCTCGGCGCCTGCGTCGAGTTCGGTCCGCTCGATGTTGAGGCCGACGTCGTCGCCGAATCGAAGATGACCTATTTCGAAGGTTATCTCTGGGATCCGCCGAAGGCCAAGGAAGCGATCGTCGAGTGCTGCCGGATTGCCCACGAAAACGGCCGCGAGACGTCGATGACGCTGTCCGACAGTTTCTGCGTCGGGCGCTACCGCGAGGAGTTTCTCGAGCTGATGCGCTCGGGCACGGTCGACATCGTCTTTGCCAATACCCAGGAAGCCCTGGCGCTCTACGAGACCGACGATTTCGAACTGGCGCTCTCGCGCATCGCGAAGGACTGCAAGATCGCGGCCGTGACGATGAGCGAGAAGGGGGCCGTCATCCTCAAGGGGGAAGAACGGGTTTATGTCGACGCCATCGCGCTCAAGCAATTGGTCGATACCACCGGCGCCGGCGACCTCTTCGCCGCCGGCTTCCTGCATGCCTATACGCAGGGGCGGTCGCTCGAAGATTGCGGTCGATTCGGTTGCTTTGCCGCCGGCATGGTGATCCAGCAGCTCGGGCCGCGCCCGTCGCAGTCTCTGGCCGAAGCGGCAAGAGCCGCCAATCTTATTTGAAGGCCTCGCCTGGATAGGCGCCCCAGATCTCGGCCTGGACGACCCAGCCCTCGACGCCACCCGCCTCGGCCTTGCACCAGTTGCCGGTGCATTCGTCGAGGCGCATGACCACGCCGGGCTGCAGCTTGGCCACGATGCTCGAACTGTCGAGCGAATCACGGCGCATGTTGACATAGACATCCTTGCCGTTCGATTTCATCCAGGGCGCCGCCATGGCGGTGCGCTCGCCGGACAGCAGCGACTGGTTGATCCAGCCCTCCGTGCCGTCGGCATCGCGCACACGGCGCCAGTTGTCGTATTCCTGGATGATCTCGACCGGCAGGCCGTCCTTCTGGAAGCGCCAGGAGACCGCATAGTCGGTGCCGGGCCCGACGCGCAGATTGACGCTGCGTGCCTTCAGGCTGACATAGCGCGGCAGGGGCAGGCCGCTGGCACCCTTGGTGCTTTGCGCCATCGCCGGTGGCGTGCACGCCACGACCAGGCCGGCGGCAAGGGTGGAGAGCAGGATGCGGGTCGAATGTTTCGCGTGGGTCATCGCAGTTTCGCAGATCTTCTGACAATCGGTCAGTTCGGGTCCGACGCAACGCCGCCGAACGGAAAGCCCCGTCTTTGCGAGTTTTGTTTGTCTTCGCTGACGGGTTTGATAGAAATTGTCGCGGAAACCAAATATAGAGCCCTCTGGGTTAATGAGCTCTGAACAAGGCATCGGCGCACGGCATGACGAACAGGAAAAGGCCGAAGGTCTACATCACCCGTAAGTTGCCGGATGCGGTGGAAACCCGAATGCGCGAACTGTTCGACGCAGAGCTCAATATCGACGATACCCCGCGCACCCAGCCCGAACTCGTGGCCGCGATGAAGTCTGCCGATGTGATCGTGCCGACGGTGACGGACCGGATCGACGCTGCCCTGATCGAACAGGCCGGGCCGCAGCTGAAGATGATCGCCAGTTTCTCCAACGGCTATGACCACATCGACGTCGATGCCGCTGCCCGCAAGGGGATCACCGTTACCAACACGCCCAATGTGCTGACCGAAGACACGGCCGACATGACCATGGCGCTGATCATGGCCGTGCCGCGTCGCCTGGCGGAGGGTGCCAGCATCCTGATCGACGATCCGGAAGCCTGGAGCGGCTGGTCGCCGACCTGGATGCTCGGCCGCCGGATCTGGGGCAAGCGCATCGGCATTCTCGGCATGGGCCGCATCGGCACGGCCGTCGCCAGGCGCGCCAAGGCCTTTGGCCTTTCGATCCATTACCACAATCGCCACCGCGTCAGCCCGCAGACCGAGGAAGAGCTCGAGGCGACCTATTGGGACAGCCTCGACCAGATGCTGGCACGGGTCGACATCGTCTCGGTGAACTGTCCATCCACGCCGGCGACCTATCATCTCCTGTCTGCGAGACGGCTGGCGCTGCTGCAGCCGACGAGCTACATCGTCAACACCTCGCGCGGGGATGTCATCGACGAGGCCGCCCTGATCCAGTGTCTTCGCGAGGACAGGATCGCCGGGGCCGGGCTCGACGTGTTCGAAAACGAACCGAAGGTCAATCCCAAGCTGGTCAAGCTCGCCCGCGAGGGACGCGTCGTCCTGCTGCCGCATATGGGGTCTGCCACCATCGAGGGTCGGATCGACATGGGCGACAAGGTGATCATCAATATCCGCACCTTTTTCGACGACCATCGCCCGCCGAACCGGGTGTTGCCCGGCCGCAGCTGAGCCTTCGTCTTCCAGCCACGGCCGGACCGCGGCACCGCGCCTAGCCGGCAATCGCCTTGTGCATCTCGATGAATGTCGTGCGGTCGAAGCCCTTGTGCCGTCCCTCGGCCGTAACCTGGAAACCCATCCGCCCGAAACGGAGATGATTGCCGGTAAGCTCGATGCGGGTCTCCAGCCGCAGCGCCGGCAGGCCCATGCCCCGCGCAACGCCTTCCGCCCTTTGCATCAGATCGCGGCCCAGCCCCTGTCCCTGCGCCTGCGGCAGTACAGCCAGCTTGCCGATATAGAGGCATGTGGGCGGTTCCGGCCTGCAGAAGATGCAGCCGAGCAGTTCGCCATCCGCTCCCGATGCAAGAAACACGATCTCGGCGCGGGCCTTCGCGGCCAGGCTGTCCGGGGTGAGGGCAAGGGCGGAGGACGGCGGATCGATGACGCCGTTCATATAGGCAAACGACGAGAGGATCAGATCCAGAAGACCCGGCCAGTCGTCGAACCGCGCGTCGAGACGGGTGATCGCCGGCCTCACCCGCGTCTGCTCCGTCGCCTGTAGCGGATCGTGTCGAAGCGGGCCGTCAGCGCATCATACATCAGCAGGCGTCCGACCAGGGGCTCGCCGGCACCGGTGATCACCTTCAAGGCTTCCATGGCCATCAGCGTGCCCACGACGCCGGTCAGGGCGCCCATCACGCCTGTCTCGGCGCAGACCGGCACCATGCCCTCCGGCGGCGGCTCGGGGAAGAGATCGCGGTAGCGCGGATTGGGATGGCCTTCGGCATCGTTCTCATAGGGCTTCAGCACGGTAAGCGAGCCGTCGAAGCGGCCGACGGCGCCGCTGACCAGCGGAATGGCCGAGGCCTCGGCGACGTCGGCTGCCAGATAGCGGGTGTCGAAATTGTCGGAGCCGTCGATCACCAGATGGAAGCGATGGATATGCTCGCCGATCCATTCGGGCAGGAAGCGCTCGGTGAAGGTCTCGACCCGCACATGTGGATTGAGCCTTGCGATCGCCTCGCGCGCGCTTTTCGTCTTCTCTTCGCCGATCGTGCCCGAATCGTGGATCACCTGCCGCTGCAGGTTGGAGAGCGAGACGCGGTCGTCGTCGACGATGCCGATCGTGCCGACACCGGCGGCCGCCAGATAGAGCAGGGCGGGCGCGCCGAGGCCTCCGGCGCCGATCACCAGCACGCGGGCGGCTTTCAGCTTCTGCTGACCGCTGCCGCCGATTTCCGGCAGCAGGATGTGGCGCTGATAGCGCTCGATTTCGTCGGGGGAAAGCGGATCCATGGTCATGATGATGGCATGCCCTGCGGTTGTAGGTAAAGCGATCAGCCCATGGTGATCGCGCCGTGACTGACGGTGAGGAACTGGGCGCGACTGCCCAGCGCATCGAACATCGACCGGTCCGTGCCGGTCATGAAGGACTGGCCGCCGATCGCGTCGATCCGGTCGAACAGCAGCGCTCTGCGGCCACTGTCGAGATGCGCCGCGATCTCGTCCAAAAGCAGCACCGGGGCGTGCCCCGTCAGGTTGGCGACCAGCTTGGCATGGGCGAGAATGAGGCCGACCAGCAACGCCTTCTGCTCGCCGGTCGAGCAGCGCTCGGCCTCCATGTCCTTCTCGATATGACGGATCAGCAGGTCACTTCGATGCGGCCCCTCGAGCGTCCGTCCCGCGGCGGCATCCCGGTTGCGTCCCTCGGCGAGCAGTCCGGCATAGCGGTCCTCGAGATCGATGGCCGGACCTTCCAGTTCGCCGTCGAGAAAACCGCTGAGCGTCAGTTGGGCCGAAGGAAAGCCGTCATCGGTGATCTGCTCGCCGATCAGCCGCGACAGCAGCCCCAGCATTTCCTGCCGTGCCAGCGCCATGGCAATGCCGAGCGCCGCCATCTGCCGCTCGATACCGTCGACCCAGGTGCGGTCGAATCGCCCCTCGGACAACAGCTTGTTGCGGCCGCGCATGGCGCGCTCGAAATCGCTGGCCCGGCGGCCATGCGCCGGATCGAGCGACAGCACCAGCCGATCGAGAAAGCGGCGCCGGTCGGAGGAGGGCCCGGTAAACAGCCCGTCCATGGCAGGCGTCAGCCAGAGCACACGCAGGTGGTCGGTCAGCTCGTCGACGGTACGCGCCTGTGTGCCGTTGAGGACGAGGCGCCGCGCCGTGCTTTCTTCGCTGGCATCGATGCCGGTGCCGATCCCGACCGTATCTTCCATGCCCTCGACCTCGGCAAAGACGCTGAAGCCCCCGGCGCCATCGGCGCGGGCGACATCGGCCAGCACGGCGCGTCGCAGCCCCCGCCCGGGCGACAGGAACGACACGGCCTCCATCAGATTGGTCTTGCCCGCACCGTTCTCGCCGGTCAGCACGACATGCCGGGCGTCGAGCGTCAGCGACATCTGCGCATAATTGCGAAAATCGGTCAGCATCAGCCGCGAAAGGGAAACCGTGTGTGTCATGATCCGCCATTGGTCTTGCCGTCTGGACCTAGGAAGAAACACCTGTCATGGCAAGGTTCGCCCGCGGTTTTTGCGCCGCTTTGACGGTGGCGAATGCGCAATTGTGGACCGCGCGCGCAAATCCTGAGAGGATGGGGCGAACAGATCTCAACCGGGCCCGGGTGTCGCCATGCAGAAACGACGGGATGACCAGATGTCACCGCAGGAGGCGCGACGCGACCACATCGAGATGCTGCGCTTTCTGGGCATCAATGCCGCCTTCGGCGCCGGCCTCGGGGTCCTCTTCACCCTGACGCTGATCCTCTTCGATATCGGTGGCCTTGGCGGTTATCTGGGGCGGGCCCGCGAACCCATCCTGCCGGCGATCATGATCGCCGCCCCCATGGCCCTGACCTTTGCCGGTGCGGTTGCCGGCTCGGCGCTGATGCTGATGCCATACCGGGCGAGACGCCGCCGCGCACTTGACCGTCCCTCCTCATTCGAGGCATTGACGCGGGACATTCAAAATCGGCACGACGAGGACAGGGATCATGGCGGACCAAAGTGAGCGGATCACCCATCTGGAGGAAACCGTCGCCCACCTGACACGCGTGGTCGAGGAATTGTCGGACCAGCTGACCGAGCAGTGGAAGGTGACCGAGCAGACCCGGGCGAAACTCGACCGCCTGACCGAGCGCTTCCTGTCGCTGGAAGAACAGTCGCTGGAAGCCCCCGCCAATACCCGCCCACCCCATTATTGAACGGTTGCCAAATCCGGCCGACGCGATACCGCGCAAAGAAAAACGCCCCGCGAAGGGCGTTTTTTTAATGGAGCAATCCGGTTTCGATCAGTCGCTCAGCGTGTCGAAGAAGTCCTTCATCCGGGAGAAGAAGCCGGTCGATTCCGGATTGTTCTCCTTGGATGACAGCTGTTCGAACTCCTGCAGCAGTTCGCGCTGGCGCTTGGTCAGCTTCTGCGGCGTCTCGATGCGAATCTGCACGTAGAGATCGCCGGTCTGGGCCGAACGCAGGATCGGCATGCCCTTGCTCTTCAGGCGGAACTGCCGACCGGACTGCGTGCCTTCCGGTACCGTCACCCGCGACTTGGTGCCGTCGAGCGTCACCACGTCGAACGTGCCGCCGAGGGCAGCCGTCGTCATCGAGATCGGCACGGAGCAATAAAGATCCGCGCCGTCGCGCTGGAAGAACTCGTGCGGCTTGACCGACAGGAAGATGTAGAGGTCGCCCGAGGGACCGCCGCGAAGACCGGCCTCACCCTCGCCCTGCAGGCGAATACGGGTCCCGTCGTCGATGCCGGCCGGAATGTTGACCGACAGCGAGCGCTCCTCGACCACACGGCCCTGTCCGTGGCACTTGGTGCAGGGATCGGTGATCGTCTGGCCGCGACCGTGACAGGTCGGACAGGTCCGCTCGATCGAGAAGAAGCCCTGGGCGGCGCGGATGCGGCCCGACCCCTGGCAGGTGGCGCAGGTCGTCGGCTTGGTGCCAGGCTTGGCGCCGGACCCGGTGCACACGTCGCAGGTTACGGACGTCGGGACGCGGATCTGCGCCGTCTTGCCGCCATAGGCCTCTTCGAGCGAAATTTCCATGTTGTAGCGCAGGTCGGCGCCGCGTTCGCGCCCGCCGCTGGCACGCTGGCGCGCACCACCACGTCCGCCGCCCATCATCTCGCCGAAGATGTCCTCGAAGATGTCGGAGAAGCCGCCACCGCCGCCCATGCCGCCGGACTGGAAGCCGCCGGCCCCCATGCCGCCCTGTTCGAAGGCTGCGTGGCCGAAGCGATCATAGGCTGCGCGCTTCTGGGGATCCTTGAGGGTTTCGTAAGCCTCGTTGATCTCCTTGAATTTCTTTTCCGCCTCGGCGTCGCCCGGATTCTTGTCCGGATGATACTTCATCGCCAGCTTGCGGAAGGCGCTCTTCAATTCTTTCTCGTCAGCGGTCTTGCCGACCCCGAGAGTCTCGTAGAAATCTGCTTTTGCCATGGTCTTACAAAGCTCTCAAAGCTTTCACCACGCCTGCGTGGTTGCCAGTCTTACGGCTATTGTTCTTGTCACATGCCTGCATGTCGGTCTGGAAGTCCCCTGCCGCGGCCGTCGCATCGTCTTTCAAGACTTGGCGTGCATCGCCTTTTTGCGCAAGGGCCTCGGAGGCAGAAAGCGCGGCAAAGCCCAGCGAATGCGCAGCCATCTCACAGGGAGTGACCTCGCCGCCCGCCTGCTTGCGTTTCATCGCGGCCCCGATGACGGCACCGAGCGTCGAAACCGATCGCTGCAGGCTCTTGCTGTCTTTTGCCGCAAGTGCCTTGACGATACGCTGTTCCTCGCGGGAGACGGTCTGCTGCGTGGCGGCATCCTTGCCAGCCGCATGGGCCGGAAAGGCCCCGGCACTCATGAAGAGGGCTGGCCCGAGGGCCAGCCATCCAAGCTTCCGAAGCCTCGGAAGTACCGCCATCAAGCGGACTTCTTCGTGTCTTCGTCCTTGACTTCTTCATAGTCGGCATCGACGACGTCGTCGCCTTCGCCGGACGATGCTTCCGCAGCGTCTTCGCCGTCGGCCTGCTGTGCTTCGTAGATGGCCTGGCCCAGCTTCATGGACACTTCCATGAGCGTCTGGGTCTTTGCCTGGATGTCGTCTGCATCCGGCTCTTCGGCTTCCACGGCCGACTTCAGAGCGGCAATGGCGTCCTCGATCGACTTGCGCTCGGCTTCCGAAACCTTGTCGCCGTAATCGGCAAGCGACTTCTCGGTCGAGTGCACGAGGCTTTCGGCGTGGTTGCGGGCTTCGACGCCGGCGCGACGCTTCTTGTCGGCCTCGGCATTGGCCTCGGCGTCCTTGACCATCTTTTCGATGTCGGCGTCGGACAGACCACCAGATGCCTGGATGCGGATCTGCTGTTCCTTGCCGGTGCCCTTGTCCTTGGCCGACACGTTGACGATGCCGTTGGCGTCGATATCGAAGGTAACTTCGATCTGCGGAACACCCCGCGGCGACGGCGGCAGGCCGACGAGGTCGAACTGGCCAAGCAGCTTGTTGTCTGCCGCCATTTCACGCTCGCCCTGCGAGACGCGGATGGTCACGGCCTGCTGGCTGTCTTCGGCCGTCGAGAACACCTGGCTCTTCTTGGTCGGGATCGTCGTGTTGCGATCGATCAGGCGGGTGAACACGCCACCCAGCGTTTCGATGCCGAGCGACAGCGGGGTCACGTCGAGCAGCAGGACATCCTTGACGTCACCCTGCAGAACGCCGCCCTGGATCGCAGCGCCCATGGCAACCACTTCATCCGGGTTCACGCCCTTGTGCGGGTCCTTGCCGAACAGCTGCTTGACGACTTCCTGGACCTTGGGCATGCGGCTCATGCCGCCGACCAGAACCACTTCGTCGATCTCAGAAGCCGATACGCCGGCATCCTTCAGTGCTGCCTTGCACGGGGCGACGGTGCGCTGGACCAGATCGTCGACGAGGGTCTCGAACTTCGAACGGGTCAGCTTCATCGTCAGGTGCTTCGGACCGGACGCGTCAGCCGTGATGAACGGCAGGTTGATTTCGGTCTGCTGTGCCGAGGACAGTTCGATCTTGGCCTTCTCGGCAGCTTCCTTGAGGCGCTGCAGAGCGAGCTTGTCGCCCTTCAGGTCGATGCCCTGGTCCTTCTTGAACTCGGCTGCGAGATATTCGACGAGACGCATGTCGAAGTCTTCACCGCCGAGGAAGGTGTCGCCGTTGGTCGACTTCACTTCGAAGACGCCGTCGCCGATTTCCAGAACCGAGATATCGAAGGTACCGCCGCCAAGGTCGTAGACGGCGATCGTCTTGCCGTCCTTCTTGTCGAGACCGTAGGCCAGGGCCGCAGCCGTCGGCTCGTTGATGATGCGCAGAACTTCAAGGCCCGCGATCCGACCGGCATCCTTGGTTGCCTGGCGCTGGGCGTCGTTGAAGTATGCGGGAACGGTGATGACGGCCTTTTCGACCTTCTCGCCAAGATAGGCTTCGGCCGTTTCCTTCATCTTCTGCAGGATCATGGCGGAGATCTGGGCCGGAGAATAGCCCTTGCCCTGGGCTTCGACCCAGGCATCGCCATTGTCGCCGCGCACGATGTCGAAGGGAACCAGGCCCTTGTCCTTCTCGACGGTCGGATCTTCGTAGCGGCGGCCGATCAGGCGCTTGACTGCGAAAAGGGTGTTGGTCGGGTTGGTCACCGCCTGGCGCTTGGCCGGCTGGCCGACGAGGCGTTCGCCATCATCGGTGAAGGCGACCATCGACGGGGTGGTGCGTGCGCCTTCGGAATTCTCGATGACCTTTGCGTCCTTGCCGTCCATTACGGAGACGCAGGAATTGGTGGTTCCAAGGTCAATACCAATAACTTTTGCCATGTCATTCTCTCCTTGAAGCAGGCCGTCGGAACCCTCTTTCGGCATTCCACTGACGGCCCCTTGCGGTGGATTTGTCTTCTCGTTAGCGCAGTGTGCACTGCGTGTATGCGGCGTATATAAGAACCAGTTTTTCGGACTGCAAGGCTTGTCTGCGAACGCTTTCACGCAAAATCACGCGGTTACCACGAATGCGTGAGGACGCCCTGCCGATTGGCGGTCGCCGAAGTCTGCTGCTCTGCCTCGGCCGTAATCCTTTGCCTGCCTCAAGCCAGTATCATTGTCCCATCAGGACATCCAGCAGTGTGGAGCGGTGCGGCTGCGGTTTCTGCGGCTGGCCGTCAGCGCCGACGCTTCCCGGAGGAACCGGACCGCCACCGATCGAGCCGGGCGGAAGCGGATCTGCCGGCGCCTGCTGATAGGGGTCGTTCGGATAGGCCTGGCCATTGGACGGCTGGGCGAAGGGATCCGATCCGTCCTGTGCCGGCTGCGGCTGGGTCTGCTGCATCTGCTGCTGCTCTTGCTGCTGCGGTGTCAGCGCCGGCGGGGCCTGCGATGTGGGGGCGGGCGGATAGGCCGTGCTCGGGTCGGAACTGCCGAAGATTTCCTTCAACACCTTGCTGACCGAGATCGTATCGTCCGGCGCCTGGGCGGGCTGGCTGTAATCCTCGCCGAGCGGCGAGGGCGTCAGGCCCTTGTGGGCGGCAGTCATGAAGTCGTGCCAGGCGGTCGCCGGCAGCGTGCCGCCGGTCACATGCTTCATCGGCTTGCCGTCGTCATTGCCGAGCCATACGCCGGTGGTCAGCTGCGAGGTATAGCCGACAAACAGCGCATCGCGGGAATTCTGCGTCGTGCCGGTCTTGCCGGCTGTCTGCCAGCCCTTGACCGCCGCCTTCTTGCCGGTGCCGTCGCGCACGACGCCCATCAGCATGGAATTCATCTCGCTGACGACCTGGTCGCTCAGCACCCGCGGCGGGTTGCCGTAGTCGGACTGATAGAGAACATCGCCGGACACCGAGGTGATCCGCGAAATGATATGGGGCGTCGCCTTGAAGCCGCCATTCATGAACGGGGCATAGGCCGATGTCAGCTCCAGCAGCGAGACTTCCGAGGTGCCGAGCGCAATCGAGGCATTCGGCTGCAGGTCGGATTCGATGCCGAGCCGGTGGGCGATCTTGATCACCTGCGGCGGTCCGACCTCCTGGACCAGTTGGGCGGCGACCGTGTTCAGCGATTCCGCCAGCGCATGGGCAAGCGTCACCGGCCCGCTATAGGTCTTCTCGTAGTTCTCCGGCGTCCAGTTGCCGATCTTGACCGGCGCGTCATTGCGGATCGAATCGGGCGTGTCGCCGATCTCCATCGCCGCGGTATAGACGAAGGGCTTGAAGGCGGAGCCCGGCTGGCGCTTGGCCTTGATCGCGCGGTTGAACTGGCTGGTTGCATAATCGCGGCCGCCGACCAGCGCCCGGATCGCGCCGGTGCCATCCACCGAGACGAGGGCGCCCTGCGAGGCATTGTATTTGGCGCCGTTCTTGTCGAGCACGTGCTGGATCGCCTGCTCGGCCTCTTTCTCCCAGGCCGGGTCGATCGTCGTCTCGACCACCACGTCCTGCTTCAGTGGCCCGAGGATCGACTTGGCCTCGGCCGTCACCATGTCGGCGACATATTGGCCGGCGCCGCTGAAATAGCTCTTCGACTTGGAGGCCGGCTGCGACATGGCTGTCTTGACCTGGTCCTCGGTGATGAAGCCCGTCTCCTTCATCGCGCCGAGTACCACCTGGGCGCGCGCCTTTGCGGCATCCGGGTCATGGGCCGGCGACAATCGGGAAGGAGCTTTCAGAAGGCCTGCCAGAATGGCGGCCTCGCCCAGCGTCACATCACGCGCGGATTTGTTGAAATACCGGTGCGATGCGGCTTCCACCCCATAGGAATTGGCGCCGAAATAGACCCGGTTGAGATACATCGCCAGGATCTGGTCCTTGGAGAACTTGTGCTCCAGCCAGAAAGCCAGCATGACTTCCTGAATCTTGCGCTCCAGCGTCCGGTCGGGCGAGAGGAACAGGTTCTTGGCAAGCTGCTGGGTAAGGGTCGAACCGCCCTGGATGCTGCGTCCGGTCAGGTTGTTGACCACGGCGCGGGCGAGGCCGAGCGGATCGACGCCGAAATGCGAATAGAACCGCCGGTCCTCGATCGCGATCACGGCCTCCGGAATATAGGGGGACATCTCGTCCAGGCCGACAGCCTCGCCGCCGGTCAGTCCGCGATTGGCCAGCACCGTTCCGTCCGATGCGACGATCTTCAGGTTCGGCGGGCGTGCCGGAATGGTCCAGCTGCTGGCACTCGGCATCTGGGCCGCGTAGTAGCCGATCAGGCAGGCAACCGCGATGCCGCCCCAGATGCCCAGGACGATACCCCAGTAGAACAGCCGGCGGACGAGCCCGAACAAACCGCCACGCGAACCGCCCCGGTCCTTCTTCGACCGCTTGGACTTGCCGGACGTCTTGCCCGAACGTCTGGGCTTGCGGCCCTCTCCCGTGTCCTGCCCGCGGACCCGATCGCGTGAATCGAGCCTCAGGTCGTCGTCATCGCGGGAATTGTCCGAGCGGCCACCGAGCGTCGGCTCGATGCGCTGTCTGGATTTATGTCTGCCGGCCATGCGTGCTGGTGGCGCTCCTTGGATGAATAAGCTCGCCCGCCCGGCTTGCTCTTGTCTGGTGCGGCCGTCCCGGCTGTCTGGATGGACCTTTGGCGGTCCGCCGGGAGGGCATGGAACTGAAATCTAGCTGAACTGTAATTACGGCGATTTAAGGGGTGGTTAACCGATGGTTGCCGATGTCTGCCCCAGGTGTCCGATCACGGGACTATCCTGCGCCATTACTGGCAAACGTCAACCCAGCTGGCCCCGGTGATCTCGGCCAGACGCTGGGGCGCGACGACGACGGCCGAATTGGTGGCTCCCGCGGCCGGGACCACCGTTTCGAACGCCTTCAGCGAGACGTCGCAATAGACGGGTATCTGCGTTGCAAGGCCGAACGGGCAGACGCCGCCGACCGGATGAGAGGTGCGCTCCAGCACCTCGTCCGCACCCAGCATGCGCGGCTTTGCGCCGAACTGGTCCTTGAACTTGCGGTTGTCGAGGCGGCGCGTGCCGGCAGCAACTACAAGGATGACGTCCTCGCCCACCCTCAGGCAGATGGTCTTGGCGATCTGGTCGGGTTCGACCCCGTGCGCCTGCGCGGCAAGCGTGACGGTCGCCGAACTGGCTTCCGTCTCGATCACGGACAGGTCGGGCGCATGGGTTGCCAGGAATGCAGTTACCGATTGCAGGCTCATGATGGACTTTACTCGGGTTCGATCCGTTGTTCTTGGATGTTTCGGTCCGTGCCGGCGACGGTGCAAGTGTTATCCGTCGTTGCGGCCTGGAACTGTCTGCCTCTTGAACTTCCGCAGCCCGATCCCCACCTGTAGTTCATCGCGGCCCGGCAGTGTCGGTATCTTGAGGCATCCAAGGGATGTTTCGATCTGATGCGGTTCTTGTTTCGCGTTAACCGATTGTTAACGATTTCACGAGATCATGGGCGTATTGGAAAGGCTGCGGCCTCACGGCCCTGCGCCTTTCCAGCGAGATGTTCACCGGACGCCTGACCACGGATGTACTGGCAGGCGCGCCGGATGAACTGAAAAAAGGTCGGGTATCCCCCGGCCTTTTGCTTTTTCAGATCCTGTCGCCCCTTACACCGCAAGCGCTGCGATGATGCGGATCCAGGAGCGGATGCCCTTCTGGAACGAGGCCAGTTCGTATTTTTCGTTCGGCGAATGGATACGGTCGTCGACGAGGCCGAAGCCGACCATCAGCGAATCCATGCCGAGCATCTTCTGGAAATCGCCGACGATCGGGATCGAGCCACCCATGCCGACCACGACGGCCGGCTTTGGCCATTCATCCGACAGGGCGGCCTTGGCCTTGGTCAGGAAGTCCGAATCATATCCGAGCAGAATGGCCGGCGAGGCGCCGTGCTCGTGGAACTCGACCGAGCAGTCGGCCGGGATCTTCGAGCGGACATAGGCACGAAAGCTCTCGCGGATCTTGGCCGGATCCTGTTCGCCGACCAGGCGGAAGGACACCTTGGCCGAGGCCTGGGCGGCGATCACCGTCTTGAAGCCTTCGCCGGTATAGCCGCCGATGATGCCGTTGACCTCTGCCGTCGGCCGCGCCCAGGTCAGCTCCAGCACCGACCGGCCCTTTTCGCCGGAGGGAACGGAAAGCCCGACTTCGCCCAGAAATCCGTCCGCGCCGCGGCCCAGCGTCTCCCAGGATGCCTTGATATTCTCCGGCGTTTCCTCGACGCCTTCATAAAAGCCGGGCACCGTGACGCGACCGGTTTCGTCATGCAGGCCGGCCAGGATATCGCTCAGGATATGGATCGGGTTGGCCGCGGCCCCACCGAAAAGACCCGAATGCAGGTCGCGGTCGGCGGCCTTGACGATGATCTCCTCGCCGAGCAGGCCGCGCAGCGTAGCGGCGATCGCCGGCGTCTCGCGGTCCCACATGCCGGTGTCGCACACCATGGCGAATTCCGCCTTCAGCTCGTCGGCATTGGCCTCGAGGAAAGGCTTCAGCGAAGGCGAGCCGGATTCTTCCTCGCCTTCGAACAGGATGGTGATGCGGATCGGCAGGCCGCCCTTGGCGTCCTTGTAGGCGCGGCAGGCCTCGACAAAGGTCATCAGCTGGCCCTTGTCGTCGGCGGTGCCGCGGCCGGTAATCACCTGGCGGCCCGGCTCCAGTTCCTTGACCGCCGGCGAGAAGGGATCGTTTTCCCACAGGTTCAGCGGATCGACCGGCTGCACGTCATAGTGCCCGTAAAACAGCACATGCGGCGCATCCGGCTTATCGGCCGCGTGGTGGGCGACGACCATCGGATGGCCGGGCGTGTCGCGTATCGTCGCCTCGAAACCAAGCTCGTTGAGCGCTGCCGTCAGCCACTCGGCGGCCTTGCTGCAATCGGCCTTGTACGCCGGATCCGTCGAGATCGACGGGATCCGGACGAGGTCGAACAGGCGTTCGAGGCTGGCGCTGAAGTTCTCGTCGGCCTTGGCGAGAATGGCGGTTGTATCGGTCATGAACCTGGTCCTGCTGGTTGGAATCGATGGCGACGATAGACCAAGCGCCGCCCCGTTTCGAGGGGCAGTTGCCGGAAGAACAATTTCGCGGATGTCAGGTCTCGAGCTTGCGGCCATTGTCGATGGCCCAGCGGATATATTCCAGCATCAGCTCTTTCTCGAAGCGGCGGAAACCGGAAAACAGCGCGTCATCGGCCTCCTCGGCGGCCGTGAGGGCTTCTTCCTGAAGCGCCCGCGCCGGCTCGGTCAGATAGATACGTTGCGCGCGCCTGTCGTTCGGATGCGGCTTCTTCTCGATCAGCCCGTCGCGCTGCATCCGCGCAAGCGTGTTGGCCATGGTTGCCTGTTCGACATCGATCCGCTGCAGCAACTGGGCCTGGGTCAGGCCGTCCTCGTCCCAGAGCGCCAGCAGGATGGGGAATTGTCCGGGAGAGAAGCCGAGTTTCGCGGCGCGCGCCTGAAGCGAGCGCGTGAAGGCCTTGGCAAGTTGTGCCGCCAGGTATGTAGCCGAACCGTTACGATCGAAACCCATGTCCAATGGTTAAGCGGTTTCACGGGATCGGACAAGATAAATCGCAGGCGATGGATCTCGGGTGACTTGGGTGGATGTGGCTGGGGCCCGGATAAATCAAAACCGCCATGACTGGGGGATAGTCATGGCGGTTTGAATGAGGGAACAAAGGCCCGGAGAGGGGGATAAGGCCTTTGCCCAACCTGACGCGGGCGGGGGACGAGCCGGCAATCAGGTGGCGGCGTGATCAAGCGCCGCTGAGGAACAAATGAGCTTCTGAAAGCGGTTTTTCAAGGAATTTAAGATTACAATGTCGTAAGGTTGGATCGGCCTGCAAAACAGGGCTTCCGGCACTGTCAGAACATGGCGGCAATCCCTGTTGTCAGACGGCTTGGCGGTCCGGATCGGCATGGACCTTTTCCGCCGCCCGCGCTAAGCAGTGAGCCATGAAAAAAGGCGATCATCTTTTCCTTGTCGACGGCTCGGGCTTCATCTTCCGCGCCTTTCACGCTTTGCCGCCGCTGACCCGCAAGTCGGACGGCTTGCCGGTGGGGGCGGTCTCGGGCTTCTGCAACATGCTCTGGAAGCTGTTGACGGATGCGCGCGACACGTCGGTCGGTGTCACCCCGACCCATCTGGCGGTGATCTTCGACTATTCGTCGCAGACCTTCCGCAAGGATCTTTATCCCGAATACAAGGCCAACCGTTCGGCGCCGCCGGAAGACCTCGTGCCGCAGTTCGGTCTGATCCGCGAGGCGACCCGCGCCTTCAATCTGCCCTGCATCGAGACCGAGGGTTTCGAAGCCGACGACATCATCGCCACCTATGCTCGTGCTGCCGAAGCGATCGGCGCGGACGTGACGATCGTCTCCTCCGACAAGGACCTGATGCAGCTCGTCACCGCCAATGTCCACATGTATGACAGCATGAAGGACAAGCAGATCGGCATTCCCGACGTCATCGAGAAATGGGGCGTGCCGCCGGAAAAGATGATCGACCTGCAGGCGCTGACCGGCGATTCCACCGATAATGTTCCGGGCGTCCCCGGCATCGGGCCGAAGACGGCGGCCCAGCTGCTGGAGGAATTCGGCGACCTCGACACGCTGCTGTCCCGCGCCGAGGAGATAAAGCAGAACAAGCGCCGCGAGAATATCATCGCCAGCCGCGAGCTGGTGCAGATCTCGCGCCAGCTGGTGACGCTGCGCACCGACGTGCCGCTGCAGCTCGATCTCGACGCTCTGGTTCTCGAGCCGCAGGACGGGCCGAAGCTGATCGGCTTTCTGAAGACCATGCAGTTCACCACGCTGACCCGCCGTGTCGCCGATGCGACCGGCGCCGCCGCGGCCGATGTCGAGCCGGCGGAGGTTGCCGTCGAATGGGGTGCCGCCGCCCATGGTCCCGATCTCGATGCGGGCGAGGGCGGCGACGCTGCCGCTGCCGGCAAGGCATCCGCACCCGCCCGGGACGGCGCTGCTGGCGCGGACGGCGAGGGCATGCGCCCGTCGGAGCTTGCCGCTGCAAGGCTTGCCGCCTTCAAGGATGTGCCTGTCGATCGCTCCATCTATCAGACGGTGCGGGATATCGAGACGCTGAAGGGTTGGATTGCGGCCGCGCGCGAAGCAGGCCTTGTCGCCTTCGATACCGAGTCGACCTCGCTCGACCCGATGCAGGCCGAGCTTGCCGGCGTATCGCTCGCCCTTGCCGGCGATGCCGCCTCGCCGGCGCCGGGCGACATCCGCGCCTGCTATATCCCGCTCGGCCACAAGAGCGGTGGCGATGATCTTTTCAGCGACGGGCTGAAACTGGTCGACGGGCAGGTCCCGATGGACGAGGCGCTGGCGCTGCTGAAGGAGCTGCTCGAGGATCCCTCGGTGCTGAAGGTCGCCCAGAACCTCAAATACGACTATCTGCTGATGAAACGCTACGGCATCGACACGGCGCCGTTCGACGACACCATGCTGATTTCCTATGTGCTCGAGGCCGGCATCGGCTCGCATGGCATGGATGCGCTGTCCGAGCGCTGGCTCGGCCACACGCCGATCGCTTTCAAGGAGGTGGCCGGTTCCGGCAAGGCGCAGGTCACCTTCGATCGCGTCGAGATTGCCAAGGCGACCGAATATGCCGCCGAGGATGCCGACGTCACCCTGCGCCTCTGGCTGGTGCTGAAGCCGCAGCTCGCCGAGCGCGGGCTGGTGCGCGTCTACGAGCGGCTGGAGCGCCCGCTGGTGCCGGTGCTCGCCCGCATGGAAGAGCGCGGCGTCACGGTCGACCGGCAGATCCTGTCGAGGCTGTCGGGCGAACTGGCGCAGAAGGCCGCCGCCTTCGAGGAAGACATCTACGAACTGGCCGGCGAACGTTTCAATATCGGTTCGCCCAAGCAGCTCGGCGATATCCTGTTCGGCAAGATGGGGCTGTCGGGCGGTTCAAAGACCAAGAGCGGCCAGTGGTCGACCTCGGCCTCGGTGCTCGAGGATCTGGCGGCCGGTGGCGAGCCGCTGCCGCGCAAGATCGTCGACTGGCGCCAGCTGACCAAGCTGAAATCGACCTATACCGACGCACTGCCGACCTATGTCCACCCCGAGACCAAGCGTGTCCATACCTCCTACTCGCTGGCGTCCACCACCACCGGGCGCCTGTCGTCGTCGGAGCCGAACCTGCAGAACATTCCGGTGCGCACGGCCGAGGGGCGCAAGATCCGCACGGCCTTTATCTCGACGCCCGGCCACAAGCTGCTCTCGGCCGACTACAGCCAGATCGAGCTTCGCGTGCTTGCCCACGTTGCCGACATTCCGCAGCTGCGCCAGGCCTTTGCCGACAATATCGACATCCACGCGATGACGGCGTCGGAAATGTTCGGCGTTCCCGTCGAGGGCATGCCGTCCGAGGTGCGTCGCCGCGCCAAGGCGATCAATTTCGGCATCATCTACGGCATTTCCGCCTTCGGTCTCGCCAACCAGCTCGCCATCGAGCGTTCCGAGGCCTCGGATTATATCAAGAAATATTTCGAACGCTTCCCGGGCATTCGCGACTACATGGACGCGACAAAGGCCTTTGCCCGCGAACACGGCTATGTCGAGACGATCTTTGGGCGCCGCGCGCACTATGCCGAGATTCGTTCGTCCAATCCTTCCGTGCGGGCCTTCAACGAGCGGGCCGCGATCAATGCGCCGATCCAGGGCTCGGCCGCCGATGTCATCCGCCGCGCCATGGTCAAGATCGAGCCGGCGCTGAAAGCTGCCGGTCTCGACGACCGCGCACGCATGCTGCTGCAAGTCCATGACGAACTGATCTTCGAGGTCGAGGACGAGGCCGTCGATGCGGTCACGCCGCTGGTGGTCGAGGTGATGGAAAGTGCAGCCATGCCGGCCATCTCGATGAAGGTGCCGCTGAAGGTCGATGCGCGCGCAGCCCACAACTGGGACGAGGCGCACTGAACCTGCCGCCTGCGGGGCAGGGCGCGGCGTCTCAGAACGGCCCCAGCCTTGCCCGCACATGCTCGCGGATCACCTGCTTGACGAGCACCAGGGCAGCGCTCGGCTCGGCCTGCGCCTGCGTCGTCAGCCCGACGGCACCACGCGTCTCCTTCATGTCGACAGGCAGTTCGACGAAGCGGCCGGCCCGGATGTCGTCGATCACCACGCCGCGCGAAATGATCCAGGCCGCGTCATGGTTGGCGGTGAAGGCGCGGCCGAAACTGTCGGACACCGTCTCGATCGTGTCGGGCAGTTCGGGAATGCCGTTGGTCAGCAGGATGCGCTCGACAAAGGGCCGGATCACCGATTCGCGGGTCGGCATCAGCACGGTATAATTGGCAAGTGCCTGTAGCGCGAAATGCCGCTTGGCCGCCAGCGGATGGCCCGATCGCGTGACGATCGTCACCTCCTCGCTGTAAAGCGGCTCGAAGAACAGTCCCGTCATCCGCTCGGGTGCCGCCAGCCGTCCGACCACCAGGTCGAGATCGCCGACCCGCAGCTGTTCGAGCAGGGTGCGGTTCTCGCCGGAGACGATGGTCACCTGGCTGCCGGTCCGGCGCGCGAGGAAGCTTGCGATAGCATCGGGCAGGAAGGTGGTGGACGAGGTCGGAAGCGCACCGATCCGCACGGGTGGTCCCTCCGACATCTGCACCTGCGCGACTTCGTCGATGCCCCGCTGCACGGCGGCAACGCTTTCGCCCGCATGGCGCAGGAAGACCTCGCCGAAATGCGAGATGCGGATGCCCCGCCCCTCCTTCTCGACCAGCGGCACGCCGAGCATGTCCTCGAGCTCGCGCAAGGTGCGCGAAACCGCCGGCTGGGTGACGGATAGCGCATCGGCGGCCTTGCCGATGCTGCTATGACGTGCGACCTCAAGCAGGGTTTGGAGATGGCGAAACTTGATCCGGCTGTCCACAATTCATACCCGAATGGTTATGCGTTGAGGCGATAATATCATTTTACCAAACCTTTGCAGCTGAATATCGTTTTGCCCAAGAGGAGCTATCCATGGCATTCGCCCATATCAACGGGATCGTCGTTCATTACGAGTTGCTGGGAGATCCAGACGCCCGCAACCTGATTGTCTTTTCCAATTCCCTCGGCACGGATTTCCGCATCTGGCTCCCGGTCTTCGACGAACTGGCCGACAATGTCTCGGTACTGGTCTATGACTCGCGTGGACACGGGCTGTCCGGCGGCGCCGACAAACCGTTCGGCATGGATGATCTCGTCGAGGACCTTGCCGGTCTCGTCGAGCACGTCGGCATCAAGAAAGCCGTGTTCTGCGGCCTCTCGGTCGGTGGCCTGATTGTTCAGGGTCTCTATGCGAAGCGGCCCGAGCTGGTGCGCAAGATCGTGCTCTGCGACACCGCGCCGAAGATCGGCGTTGCCGACACCTGGAACGCGAGGATCAAGGCCATCCGCGATAACGGCATGGCCAGCATCGCCGACGGCGTCATGGAAAAATGGTTCACGCCTCATTTCCACGAGGAACGCGACGAGGATCTCGACGGCTACCGGGTGATGTTCGAGCGCCAGCCCGCAAGCGGTTACATCTCCACCTGTGAGGCGATCCGCGACACCGATTTCAGCGACATCCTGCCGACCATCTCCGTGCCGACACTGCTCGTCGTCGGCGACCAGGATGGCTCGACCCCGCCCGAACTGGTACGCGCCGCCTCCGAGCGGATCCCCGGTGCCTCGCTGCAGGTGATCGAGGGCTGCGGCCATATTCCCTGCGTCGAACAACCCGAGGCGCTGGCGGCCCTGATCCAGCAATTTATCCGCAAGACTTGAGGAGCGTCATGGCAGAAAATCCGTCCGACCGTTACAATCAGGGCATGGCGACGCGCCGGGCGGTGCTTGGCGATGCGCATGTCGACCGGGCGGAGGCGGCGAAGACGGATTTCGACGCACCGTTCCAGGATCTCATCACCGAAGCGGCCTGGGGCCATGTCTGGTCCCGCCCGCAATGGTCGAAGCGCGAGCGATCGATGGTGACGATCGCGCTTCTGGCCGCCCTTGGCCAGGACGAGGAGGTGGCCATGCATGTGCGCGCCACCGCCAACACGGGGGCGACGAAGGACGATCTGGTGGAGGCGATGCTGCATGTGGCGATTTATGCCGGCGTGCCGGCCGCCAACCACGCGATCAAGATCATCAAGAAGACCTATCAGGAGATGGGTGCGGCAGTCAGGGAGGAGGGCCGATGAAGAATACACCACCGGAAACCGGAGGCTTTTTTGCCCGCGATCGCGCCATGCATCCGCCGGCCTATACGCCCTGGTACAAGACCACCGTGCTGCGCTCGCCGCAGCGTGCCCTGATTTCGCTCGACGGCACGAAAAGCGAGGTGACCGGCCCGGTCTTCGGTCACAACATGCTGGGCGAGCTCGACAACGACCTGATCCTCAACTACGCCAAGCCCGGCGAAATGCCGATCGGCCAGCGGATCATCGTCCATGGCCGGGTGGTTGACGAGCGCGGCAAGGGCGTCTCAGGCGCGCTGGTCGAGTTCTGGCAGGCCAATGCCGGCGGCCGCTATCGCCACAAGAAGGAAACCTATTTGGCGCCGCTCGACCCGAATTTTGGCGGTTTCGGCCGCACGATTGCCGACGATGACGGCTATTACTGGTTCAAGACGATCAAGCCGGGTCCCTATCCCTGGCCCAACGGCGTCAACGACTGGCGCCCGGCCCATATCCATTTCTCGGTCTTCGGCCATGGCTTTGCCCAGCGGCTGATCACCCAGATGTATTTCGAGGGCGACCCGCTGATCTGGATCTGCCCGATCGTCAAGACCATTCCCGACGAGGAGGCGATCAAGCGCCTGATCGCGCCGCTCGACATGGCCGCCACCGTGCCGCATGACATGCGCGCCTACAAGTTCGACATCGTGCTGCGCGGCCGACGCTCGACATTCTTCGAAAACCGCAAGGAGGGCAATTGATGGTCCAGTCGCTCGGTTATCTGAAGGAACTGCCGTCGCAGACCGCAGGCCCTTACGTCCATATCGGCTGCACGCCGAATTTCTCCGGCATCGAAGGCGTCTACGACACCGATCTCGGCTCCGGCCCGCTCTACAACGACAAGACCAAGGGCGAGCGCATCACCGTGCGCGGGCATGTGTTCGATGGCGCGCAGACGCCGCTGAAGGATGCACTGATCGAGATCTGGCAGGCCGACGCCGACGGTTTCTACAACAGCCCGTCGGAAACCCGCGGCACGGCCGATCCGAACTTCTTCGGCTGGGCCCGTTGCCCCGGAGACATGGCGACCGGCGAATTCGTCTTCGAGACGATCAAGCCGGGCCGCGTGCCGTTCAACGACGGCCGGCTGATGGCGCCGCACATCACCTTCTGGATCGTTGCCCGCGGCATCAATATCGGCCTGCAGACGCGGATGTATTTCGGTGACGAGGAAGAGGCGAATGCGCAGGATCCGGTGCTGGCCCGGATCGAGCACAAGGTGCGCGTTCCCACCCTCATCGCTGAGCGCGAAGGCGATACCTATACCTTCAACATCCGCCTGCAGGGCGCAGACGAGACGGTGTTCTTCGACATCTGAGACTTTGCATGGCGCGCCCTTTGCGGCGCGCCATGGTTCGCCGGTCTGCTTTCAGGCGAGAACCCGTGCCAGTTCCGCCTGTACCCGATTGAGCGCCGGCAGATAGCGCGCCTTGATATCGTCGATACTCTCCGTCCCGGCCGAAAGCCCGACATTCAACGCCGCCACCGTCTGGCCGCGCATGTTCCGGAGCGGCACGGCAATCGAACGCAGGCCGATCTCGACCTCCTGGTCGATCACCGCATGGCCGTCTGCACGGGTTTCCTGAAGGATATCCATCAACCGGTCGATATCGGTCACCGTGCGGCCGGTCCGCGCGATCGGATGGGCGCGCACCAGAAGCGCCCTTGCCTCGGTCTCGCCGAGTGCTGCGAGCAGCACCCGGCCCATCGAGGTGCAATAGGCCGGCAGCCGCGAGCCCGGCATCAGCGCGATCGACATCACCCGCCGCTGCGCCGACCGCGCGACATAGACGATTTCGGTCTCGTCGAGGATGGAGACGGAGGTGCTCTCGCCGATCTCCTGCGACAGCAGGTCGAGCACCGGCTGGACAATGCGCGGCAGCGGCATGGCGGCCAGGCATCCGGTGCCGAGCCGCAAGACCCGCGGCGTCAGGGTGAAGAACTTTCCGTCATAGGCGGCATAGCCCATCTCCGCCAGCGTCAGCAGGCAGCGCCGGGTGGTTGCACGGTCGAGTTCGGCGATCTTGGCGGCTTCGGCGATCGACAGGCGCGGCTGTTCGGCGCTGAAGGCCTCGATGACGCGGAGCCCCTTGGCAAGGCCGCCCATGATATCCCGTTCCCTGGCCGTCATTGCCTCGGCGCCTTCCTGAATGTGTGCGATATACGAACAAATGTCATATAACGCACAGATGCCTTGCTGTCGACCCACGGCAGGCGTAGTTTCCTCATCGAAATCGACTGCCGAGATGATCCGGCGGCCGGAATGGAGGACGCTTTATGGACAAGACTATCAGTAGCGCGGCAGAGGCCGTTGCCGGGATCGGCGATGGCGCGGTGGTGATGATCGGCGGCTTCGGCGGATCGGGCGCACCGATCGAGCTGATCCACGCCTTGATCGACAAGGGGCCGAAGGGCCTGACCGTGATCAACAACAATGCCGGCAATGGCCGAATCGGCATCGCCGCGATGATCGACGCCGGTCTCGTGGCGAAGATGATCTGCTCCTTTCCGCGCTCCTCCGATCCGCGCGCCTTCACCGATCGTTATCTGGCCGGCGAAATCGCGCTGGAACTGGTCCCGCAAGGAACGCTAGCCGAGCGTATCCGCGCCGGCGGTGCCGGCATTCCGGCTTTCTATACCCCAACCGCCTATGGCACCGAGCTGGCCGAAGGCAAACCGATCGCGGAATTCGACGGCCGTCCCTATGTGCAGGAACGCTGGCTGAAGGCCGATTTCGCCATCGTCAAGGGCGAACTCGGCGACACCCATGGCAACCTTACCTACAACAAGGCAGGCCGTAACTTTAACCCGCTGATGTGCATGGCGGCGGCGACCACGATCGCGCAGGTGTCGCGGATCGTCCAGCCCGGCGGCATCGATCCCGAACATGTCGTCACCCCCGGCATCTTCGTCGACTCCGTCGTCGAGATCGCCGATCCCAAGCAGGAAGAAGAGCTCATCCGAGCCGGAGTGGCCTACGCATGACCGAGGACAAGCAGCCCGTGGACACACGTGACGACATCAAGCTTTCCAACGCCCAGATCGCCTGGCGTGCAGCGCAGGACATCGAAGACGGCGCCTATGTCAATCTCGGCATCGGCTTTCCGGAAATGGTCGCCCGCTACCAGCCCGACAGCCGGCAGGCGATCTTCCATACCGAGAACGGCATTCTCGACTTCGGCGAACCGCCGGCCGAGGGCGAGGAAGACTGGGACCTCATCAATGCCGGCAAGAAGGCCGTCACGCTGAAGCCGGGGGCAGCCTTCTTCCACCATGCGGACAGCTTCGCCATGGTGCGCGGTGGCCATCTCGACGTCGCCATTCTCGGTGCCTACCAGGTGGCGCAGAACGGCGATCTCGCCAACTGGCGGGTCGGCTCCAAGGGCGTGCCGGCCGTCGGCGGCGCGATGGACCTGGTGCATGGCGCCAAGCAGGTCTTCGTCATTACGGAGCACATGACGAAGAAGGGCGAGCCGAAGCTGGTCGATGCCTGCAGCTTTCCGCTGACCGGCGTCGGCTGTATCACGCGTGTCTATACCAGCCATGCGGTCATCGACATTGTCGACGGCAAGTTCGTTGTGCGCGAGAAGCTTGCGGACATGACGATGGACGAGCTTCAGGCTATGACCGGAGCGCCCCTGCACATCGACGGTGCGGTCGCCGACCTCGTCGTACCCGAGCTTTGAGGACTGATGCCATGAGTGATGCATTCATCTGCGACTATATCCGCACGCCCATCGGCCGCTTCGGCGGTTCCTTGTCCAGTGTCAGGGCCGACGACCTCGGCGCGATCCCGCTGAAGGCGCTGATCGAGCGCAACCCGAAGCTGGATATCGAGGCGATCGACGACGTGATCTTCGGCTGCGCCAACCAGGCGGGCGAAGACAATCGCAACGTGGCACGCATGTCGCTGCTGCTGGCCGGCTATCCGGCCTCCGTCACCGGCACCACGGTCAACCGTCTCTGCGGTTCGGGCATGGACGCGCTGATCATGGCGGCCCGCGCGATCAAGGCCGGCGAGGCCGAACTGATGATTGCCGGTGGCGTCGAAAGCATGAGCCGTGCGCCCTTCGTCATGCCCAAGGCCGAGACCGCCTTTTCGCGCAATGCCGAGATCTACGACACGACGATCGGCTGGCGCTTCGTCAACCCGCTGATGAAGAAGCAGTACGGCGTCGATTCCATGCCGGAGACCGGCGAGAACGTTGCGGAAGATTACAAGGTCAGCCGCGAGGACCAGGATGCCTTCGCCGTGCGCTCGCAGGCCAAGGCCGCCGCCGCGCAGGAGAACGGGCGACTGGCGCGCGAGATCGTCGCCGTTACCATCCCGCAGCGCAAGGGCGACCCGGTTGTCGTCGACACCGACGAGCATCCGCGTGCCACGACCATCGAGACGCTTTCCAAGCTGAAGACCCCCTTCAAGAAGGAGGGTGGCACGGTAACCGCCGGCAATGCATCCGGCGTCAACGATGGTGCCGCGGCCCTCATCGTCGCCTCAGAGGCGGCGGTGCGGAAATATGGCCTCTCCCCGATTGTCAGGGTGATTGGCGGCGCGACCGCCGGCGTGCCGCCGCGCGTCATGGGCATCGGCCCCGCACCGGCGTCGCAAAAGCTGATGGCGCGGCTCGGCATGACGCAGGACCAGTTCGACGTGATCGAGCTCAACGAGGCCTTCGCCTCGCAGGGACTTGCCACGCTGCGCCAGCTCGGCATTGCCGACGACGACGCCCGCGTCAACAGGAATGGCGGTGCCATCGCCCTTGGCCATCCGCTCGGCATGTCCGGCGCCCGGATTGCCGGCACGGCAGCGCTGGAACTGTCCTTGTCCGGCGGACACTATGCGCTGGCGACCATGTGCATCGGCGTCGGCCAGGGCATTGCCGTGGCGCTCGAGCGGGTCTGACGGGCATGGCGCTGACAGGTCTTTCCTTTCTCGACCGGCTGCTGGGCGATGCCGAGATTGCCAGCCTGCTGTCCACCGAAGCCGACCTGGCAGCCATGCTCGCCTTCGAAAAGGCGCTGGCGCGGGCCGAGGCCGCCGTCGGCATGATCGGTCCGGGTGCTGCGACCAGCATCGCTGCGGCCATCGACCGTTTCACGCCCAATCTGGCGCGCCTGACCGATGCAGCCCTGCGTGATGGCGTTGTCGTGCCCGATCTCGTCCGGCAGATCCGCGAGGCCGTCGGCGGTGAAGCTGCAGCCGCGGTCCATATCGGCGCGACCAGCCAGGATGTCATCGACACGGCGCTGGCCCTGACGCTGAAGCCGGTCTTCGACACTTTCGAAGAGCGGCTGACGGCGCTCGACGCCGTGTTCGACGATCTGATCGAGCAGTTCGGCGATGCGCCGCTGATGGCGCGCTCGCGCATGCAGGCGGCGATCGAGATCACGGTCGGTGACCGGGTCAGCAACTGGCGCATGTCGGTTTTGCGCGTGGCCGAGGATTTGCCCCGGGTCCGTGCGGCGATCGAGATCCTGACGCTTGCCGGTGCGGCCGGTACCGCCGAGAAGTTCGGCGGCAGCATCGACCCCGTTCGCGCGCACATGGCCGACGCGCTTGGCCTTGGCGTTCCCGACTATGTGCCGCATGCCGATCGTGGCCGCATCGCCGACCTTGCCAACTGGCTGTCGCGGTTGACCGGGACGCTCGGCAAGATCGGGCAGGATGCGGCGCTGATGGCGCAGAACGGCATCGGCGCGATCAAGATCTCCGGCGCCGGCGGTTCATCGGCCATGCCGCACAAGCAGAACCCGGTGCGGGCCGAATTGCTGGTCACGCTGGCGCGCTACAATGCCACCCAGCTCTCGGCCATCCATCAGGCACTGGTGCATGAGCAGGAACGGTCCGGCAGTGCCTGGACGCTGGAATGGCTGGTGCTGGCGCCGATGGTCGAGACGGCGGGGGCCGCGCTTCTGCACGCGCAATCCATGCTGTCGGCCGTGGAAAGGATCGGCGACCCGCGATAAGCCGGCTCAGGCCGTCTGCGGGGCGCCGAGCAGGGGGGAGAGGGTCGCCACCAGCTGGCGTGTGGCGGTGGCGAGGTCCTCGCTGTTGTCGATCGTCACGACATGAAAGGGGCCTCGTACCTCCAGCGAGCCGCGCTTCAGCCGCCGCAGGATGTCCTCGCGGGTCTCGCGCCCGCGCTTCTCCAGGCGCGAGGCCAGAACTTCGGGCCGCGCCACGATATTGATCACCAGCAGCGGATCGAACACCTCGGCGAAGCGGGGCAGTGCCGAGCGCGAACCGTTGGCGATCACCAGATGGCCGAGCGCCAGCTTCTCGTGGACAGCTGCCGGAATGCCGTAGCGCAGACCATGCGCATCCCAGGAGACGGCAAAGGCGCCGGCATCCTTGAGGGCCGCGAATTCCGGATGCTCGACGGCGCGGTGGTTTTCGCCGCCCGCATCGACCGGCCGGGTGATCACCCGCTGGACCAGATGCAGGTCGCCCCGCGCGCCGAAATGGGCGAGCGCCTCGTTCATCAGCGTATCTTTTCCCACCCCGCTCGGCCCCACGACGGCCACCAGCGTTCCGCGGCCTCTTGCTCCGTCATCCGGCATCAGGCCACCCGCTCGCCTTCCCGCCAGACAGAGCGCACAACCGGCACGCCTGCTGTGCGGCGCACCCGCACGAGATCGGCGCGAAGCCCCACGGCAATGCGGCCGCGATCGTCGAGACCGACGGTCCGGGCCGGTGTTGCGGTCACCATGGCCAGCGCCTGCGGCAGGGAAATGGCGTCGAAATCGTCCGCCAGGACGAAAGGCGCGTGCAACAGGCTGAGCGGAACATAGTCGGACGAAAGCACGTCGAGCACGCCGCGCTCGGCGAGGTCACGGGCGGCGATATTGCCGGAATGCGACTTGCCGCGCACCACGTTCGGCGCGCCCATCAGCACGCTCATGCCGGCGCCATGGGACGCCTCGGCGGCTTCCATGCTGGTCGGAAATTCCGCCAGCCTCACGCCGTGGCCCTTGGCTTCCTCGACATGGGCAAGCGTCGCATCGTCATGGCTGGCCACGGTGATACCGCGTTCAGCGCAGAGTTTGGCAAGCGTATTGCGGTGCAGATCGGAATAGCGGGCCGACATGGCACGGCGTCCCTCGACGAAGCGGGCGAAGGCCTCGTCCGACAGGCCGCGCTTGGTCTTGTAGTAGAGGGTGTATTGCTCCATCGTCTGGAACTGCCGCTGGCCCGGGGAATGATCCATCAGCGAGGCCAGCCGCACGTGACTGTCCTTCTCGAAGTCCGAGACATGATCGAGCACATTGTCGGACGCGACTTCACAGCGCAGGTGGATGAAATGCTGTGCCCGCAGCCGGTCGTCGCGCTCGGCCGCCTGGATCGCATCCGCCATGCCCCGCATCTCGCCGCGGTCGAAACCGCCGTCCTCGTCCGAGCCCATCCGCAGGCAGTCGAACACCGTGGTGATGCCGGAGGTCACCACCTGGGCATCATGCGCCTGGATCGCCGAGGTCTTGTCCCAGCGCACGCCGGGCCGCGGTGAATAGTGCGATTCCAGGTGGTCTGTGTGCAGCTCGACAAGGCCTGCTATCAGGTAGTCGCCACCGAAATCCTCGCCGATACCGATGGCGCCTTCCGCGATCTCGGCGATCTCGCCATCGCGGACGACAACGGATCCTTCAAGGATCCGGTCCTCCAGAACGATGCGGGCATTGGACAGGACGAGTTCAGTCGGCATGGGTCTTGGCTTTCAGATGTCAGGCGCCGGCAAGCGGCAGCCAGGAGTGGACGGAAAAGGGTTCGCCGCGGGCCGTCTCGACGTAAAGTCCGAGACCGCCGATCTTCAGCGGCCGGCCGGTGAAGGTGGCAAAGCGGCGGTGCAGGATGTCGCCCATCGCGGGCTGTTCGGCGACCGGCACCTGGCCGGTCAGCGTCATGTGGAAACGGAAGGTGTCGAAGGCGTAGGGGTAGCCCCAGCGCATCAGGTTTTCGTGCTGCTCCGGCGTCAGCCTCTCCGGCTTGCGGCGGGCGATGTCGGCGTCGCTGAGGGGCGCCCGGAACGGCTCGAAGGTTTCGACTACCGATGCGGCGAAATCTTGCAGCTGCGGATAGACCTCTGCCGGCACAATGGCAAAAAAGGCCCCGAGCTGGCCAATCACCGCATTCGGGATCGCGAAGCTACGGGTTGTCTTGCAGAACGCCGCGAGAGCTGCTTCGAGATCGGCCTGCGACTGTCCTTCCGCCAGAGCAAATGGCGCCTTCAGCGTGGCGTGGAAACCATAGCGACGCGGATCGGCCGTCAGCTCGACGAGCCGCTCGGACGTCAATTCCGGCACGGGCTCGGGAGAAAAGGTCTGCCCGGTAAAGGCATTGCGGCCAAGCCAGGCGCTGGCGGCAAGGGTCAGCGGATCATCGGCGGGCGGCGTGAAATAGACTGCGTAGCGCAATGGAAGGTCCTAGCGGGTGGTTGTCGTCACGATCGTTTGCGGGTTCCCATGAGTCGGGAGCGCAGCGCATTGGAAAGCGTATCGAAGACAAATACAACAATCAGAATGAGCACCACCATATAGCCGACATTTTCCCAGTCCTGGTTGGTGCGCATGGCTTCCCAGAGTTTCAGGCCGATGCCGCCCGCACCGACGGCGCCGATGATGGTGGCCGAGCGCGTGTTCGATTCCCAGAAATACAGCGCCTGGCTGGCAAACACCGGCAGCACCTGCGGCAGCACGCCGAAGCGCTGGATGGAAAGCGGCGAGGCGCCGACCGACTTCACGCCCTCGCGCTGCTTGTCGTCGATGTTTTCCAGCGCCTCGGCATAGAGCTTGCCCAGCGTGCCGGTGTCGGTGAAGAAGATCGCCGCGATGCCGGCAAGCGGCCCCGGACCGAAGGCGCGGGTGAAGAACAGCGCCCAGATGAACATGTCGACCGAGCGCTGGAAGTCGAAGAAGCGCTTTGTCACCTGGTTGAGCGGCTTGTTGCGGGTAATGTTGCGCGCCGCGATGAAGGCCAGTGGGAAGGCGATGAGCGAGGCAAGCAGCGTGCCGACAAAGGCCATCACCACGGTCTGCAGCAGCTTGCTCCAGACATCGAGATGCTGCCAGGACGGATTGTAGAGAAAATCGTTGATTGCCAGCGACAGGTTGCTCTGCGCCGGGTCCAGGCGATCGCCCGACCAGATCAGCCGGGCGATCTGCCCCCAGCTTTTGCCGAAAAGCCTGCTGTCGATGTCGAAGAAGAAATTCTCCCAGCCGAAATAGCGCTTGTGCACCTTGATGGCGTCGGAGCGTATCTCGGCCCAGCCGGGAAAGCCGAAGGAGACGACGACCTTCTCGCCGGGGGCCCGCTGGGTGGCCCAGTCGGGAAGCGCGCCGCTGGGGGTGACGCTGCCGTCGGCGCCGAATTTCAACTGCAGCCGCTGATCGCCATGGGTGACCATCACCTCCGGCGGAGAGACGTCGATCGCGCTCGTCCGGCTCATCTGCACCAGCGCATGGCTGACCACGGTTTCGGTGCGCGTCTCGGTCTTCTCGGCAGTCTCTGCGTCCGCGGTGCCGCGATTGACGGGGGCGACGAAGGAAAAGGAGGATTTGGGCTGCGCAGGGGCAGCCTCTGCCGACCCGCCCGTCTCGATCGTCCGGGTCACGGTCTTCGTCTCGGTGACCAGCCAGTCGGGGTCCGGGTTGGGACCGATCGGGTCGTAGCGTCCCCATTTCACCTGCATGGTGCCGTCGGCGGCGATGTCGATGTCCGGCCGTTCCTCGTAGGACACCCAGTCGGCGAGATAGATGCTGGCAATGCCCCAGTTGGATGTTGAAAGCACATGCCCGATGGCGAAGAACCACCAGCAGAACAGAAAGTAGAGCGCGATCGTGACAGCCGCGATCGGGATCCGGTAGACCGACCAGAAGCGCGGCTTCATCAGGTCAGGATGGCGCGCCTCGATGGCGGACAGTTCGGCCATGGTCAGTGTGGTCATGTCCGTGATCTCCTATGCCACCGCCTGGAAGGCCTGGTCGCCGACCAGCTTGCGCCTGAGGAAGGCCGACAGATTGTCGACGGCAATGATGGTGATGAACAGCAGCAGCACGATCGCCAGCGTCTTTGCCTCGTGTCCGCGGCTGATCGACAGCCGCAACTGCTCGCCGATGCCGCCGCCGCCGACGGCGCCGATAATGGTCGAGGCGCGTACGTTGATTTCCAGGCGCAGCAGGAAATAGCTGACGAAATTCGGCATGACCTGCGGCACCATGCCGAACCAGACCCGCTCGATCCAGCTGGCACCGACGGCGCGCAAACCCTCGTCCGCCTTCATGTCGGCATTCTCGATCACTTCGAAATAGAGCTTGCCGAGCGCGCCGATGGTATGGATCGAAACCGCGATCATCGCCGGGATCGGCCCGAGCGACAGGATGGCGAGGAAGAAGCCGGCCAGCACGATTTCGGGAAAGGCGCGCAGCACTTCCATCACCCGGCGCGCGGCGCCGCGTACCCAGGGATTGGGCATCATGTTGCGGGCGGCAAAGAACGACAGGACGCCGCCGAACAGAAAGCCGATAATTGTTGCCGCCAGCGCGATGTTCAGCGTTTCGGCCATCTTGTAGAAATATTCGGGGATATAGAGGCTCTGCGTGATGTAGTAGCGCCCCTCCGGATAGTCGTATTTCAGGCTGCCGTCGTAATAGGGCGAGGCGCGGTCGAACATCGCCCGCCAGACTTCCAGCGTATCCCTGGGAACGAGGTCGCCGATAAAGTCGAAGACATGCGGCAGCCGGTCGAAGAACTTGCCCGAATTGCTCGCATTGGCAAACCAGAGTGATCCGCCGAGCGCAAACGCGAGGAAGAGGATGGCGACGGCCGTGTAAAGCCGCCGGCTGCGCGCCAGTTCCTGCCAATGGCGCTCGATCAGGGCACCGCCTTCTCCAAGTTCAGGGGTCTGGATGGTCAGGGAAGACATGGAAACGGCTACCTCTCGGCGAGGGATGCGGGTGTCGCACGAAAATCAAATCGGCGCCGCCGGGAGCGTCTCCGTCCCGGCGGCGTGTTTGTTCGGGTGGCTGGCGTATCAGCCGCCGATGGTCGCCTTGCGGGCGTCGATGATCGGCTTGTAGAAGTCGACATTGACCTCGGCATAGCCTGTGTAGTCACCACCTTCGACAGCGGCGAAGCAGGCCGCGTCGGTCTTCGGAAGGGCCGTGAAGAAGTCCTTGATCCTGGTCTTCATGTCGGCGTCCATCGAGGAGCGAACGACGATCGGGCCGTTCGGGATCAGCGGCGACTGCCACAGCTCGACCAGGTCGTCCATGTTGAGTTCGCCCTTGTCGACCATCTTGCGCAGATTGCCGGAAGTGTAGCCGTCCTTGAACTCGCCGACGCCCGATGCCCAGGTCGTGCCGGCGTCGAAGGTGCCCTTCAGCACTTCGAGAACCAGGTTTTCATGACCGCCGCCGAAGCCGGTCGAGGCGACGAATTCCTTGATCGGTACGCCGCCGAGGGCTTCCGGCAGGGTAACCGTCGGGATCAGGTAGCCGGAGGTGGAGTCCGGATCGGCAAAACCGAGCTTCTTGCCCTTGATGTCGGTGACCTTGGTCATGCCCGAATCCTTGCGGGCAACCATGACCGAGTGATAGCCCATCGAGCCGTCGGTCTGGACGGTCGTCAGGATCGGTTCGACGGCCTTCGGGTCGGACAGATAGGCCTTGGCATAGCCGGACGCGCCGAGTTCGGCGAAATCGAGCGTGCCGCCGAGCAGGCCCTGGATCACGCCGTCATAATCGGCGGCCGGGAACAGCGAGACCTTCTCGAAGCCGAATTCCTTCTTCAGGTCGTCCTGAAGGCACTGGTAGTTGCGCAGGCGGTCGGCTTCGTTTTCGCCGCCGAGGATGCCGACGCGAAATTCCTTCAGGTCTTCGGCAGCAGCAACGCCGGCGAGCGACATGAGCGCGACGGTGGCAAGCAGGGTCTTCTTCAACATGAGCTCATCTCCAGTTCGTCCGGCTGACCGCCGGCGGATGACATTGGGAAAGGCGCCCTTGACGCGGGCATACGATCTTGCGGGGCTGAAGGCGTCGCTCAGACGGCCAGCGCCTCGGCGGATTTCATGGCGGCCGGGCGTTTGACCGGCTTGTTGATGGCGGTCGAGGTCATGCTTTCGTCGATCTCGTTGCCGGAATTGTCGGCGCCGTAGATCAGCCGAACGGCCTCGCTGGTTAGCTGTTCGGGTGGACCGTCGAACACGACCCGGCCGCCCGCCATGCCGATGATGCGCTGGCAATAGCTGCGGGCGGTGTCGAGCGTGTGCAGATTGGTGACGACGGTAATGCCTTCGCGCGCGTTGATGTCGCGCAGCGCATCCATCACGATCTTGGCGTTCAACGGGTCGAGCGAGGCGATCGGCTCGTCGGCCAGCACCATTTTCGGCTCCTGCATCAGCGCCCTGGCAATTGCCACACGCTGCTGCTGGCCGCCCGACAGCGTGCCGGCCGGCTGCAGTGCCGTCTGCTCGATGCCGAGACGCTCGAGCGCGGCGATCGCCATGATCCGCTCTTCGCGGGAGAAGATGTTGAGCACGCTCAGCGTCGTCGAACGGTGGTTCAGCCGGCCGAGCAGCACATTGGTCAGCACATCGAGGCGCGGCACGAGGTTGAACTGCTGGAAGATCATCGCGCAGTCGCGCTGCCAGTTGCGCAGGGCCTGACCCTTCAGCGACGACACCTCCAGATCGCCGAAGCGGATCGATCCGGAGGACGGGTCCGCCAGCCGGTTGATCATCCGCAGCAGCGTCGACTTGCCCGCCCCGGAACGACCGATCACCCCGACCATCTGTCCCTGCGGGATGACGGCGCAGACATTGTCCACGGCCGTTTTCGGGCCAAAGCGTCGGGTCACGTTTTTCAGTTCGAAATGCATGCGCGCGTCTCATTCGCGGTGAAAATATACCCCCCGGATTATCGGGGCTGAATGAAGTGCGCGTGTCAGTTCCATGAACGAATTGTGAAATTGCCGAGGCCTTGCGGGCCAGGGCCCTCAGCTATATTTCGCGATGAAGCGCTGGGCGGAAAGATGACGGAAATCTGACAAGGCGGCATGCAGTCTTTCATGCTGCCAGTCCCACCAGCAAAGGGCGTCCATCGCAGCTCCGAGTTCGGCCGAAAACCGCTCCCGGATCAGCTTGGCCGGCACCCCGCCGACGATCGTGTAGGGGGCGACATCCCGGGTCACGACGGCGCCCGTTCCGATCACCGCGCCATTGCCGACGGTGATCCCGGGCAGGATCGTCGCGCCATGGCCGATCCAGGTATCGTGGCCGATTATGACGGGCGCGGCACGCCGGGCTTCGAAGAAGTCGGTCTCGTCCTCCTCGACGCCCGGCCAATAGTCGCCGGCCCGGTAGGTGAAGTGGTGCAGCGTCGCCCGCTCGACCGGATGGTTGGTCGCATTGGAGCGCACGAAGGAGGCGATGTTGGAGAATTTGCCGATCACGGTATTCCATAGATGGCCGTGTTCCATGACGTAGGAATAGTCGCCGATCTCGCAGTCGCGGATGCGGCAGAACTCGGCCACCTTGGTAAAGCGACCGAGCCTGCTGTTTTCGACCGATGCGCTGTCATGGATCGCCGGCACCTCGGACAGGGGCAGGCGGCTCATGCGGCGGCCTTTCGCGGCGAGAAGGCGCTGACGTCGAGAATACGGTCGGCGACGATCTCGCGCACTTCCTCGTCGTGGAAGATGCCGAGCAGGGCGACACCCTCGCGCTTCTTGGCGCGGATCATGTCGACCACGACCCCGCGATTGGTGGCGTCCAGCGAGGCGGTCGGTTCGTCGAGCAGCAGGATGCGGTGATCGGTGATGAAGCCGCGGGCGATGTTGACGCGCTGCTGCTCGCCGCCGGAAAAGGTGGCCGGCGGCAGGGTCCAGAGATCGCGCGGCAGGTTCAGCATGTCGAGAAGTTCTTCGGCCCGAGCGCGGGCCTGTTCCGCGTCGACACCACGCGCAAGCAGCGGCTCGGCAACGATGTCGAGCGTGCCCACCCGCGGCACGGTGCGCAGGAACTGGCTGACATAGCCGAGCGTCGCGCGCCGGATGTCGATGACCAGCCGCGGATCGGCGGTCGCCAGATCGACGATGCGTCCGTCATGCTCGACCAGGATCTGGCCGGTGTCGACGCCGTAATTGCCGTAGACCATCTTCAGTATCGAGCTCTTGCCGATGCCCGAGGGACCACCGAGTACGACGCATTCACCCGAGGCGACCGAGAAGGTGACATTGGAGACGACCGGCAGAGTGAGCCCGTCGCGCAGATGCATGACGAAGCTCTTGGCGACTTCGGAAACCACGAGAGGTGTAGCCATCGTTGAAAAATCTCCTTCTCAGACCTGCAGGATCGACGAGACCAGCAGCTGGGTATAGGGCTGACGCGGATCGTCGAGCACCCGGTCGGTCAGTCCATGTTCGATGACATTGCCGTCCTTCATCACCATCATCCGGTGCGACAGCAGCCGGGCGACGGCGAGATCGTGGGTAACGACGATCGCCGAAAGACCGAGATCGTGCACGAGGCCGCGCACCAGATCGAGCAGGCGGGCCTGCACCGAGACATCGAGGCCGCCGGTCGGCTCGTCCATGAAGACCAGACGCGGGCCGGTCACCAGGTTGCGGGCGATCTGCAGGCGCTGGCGCATGCCGCCGGAAAAGGCGCGCGGCTGGTCGTCGATCCGGTCGGTGCTGATCTCGACACGCTCCAGCCAGTCGCTCGCCGTCTCGCGGATCTTGCCGTAATGCCGGTCGCCAACCGCCATCAGCCGCTCGCCGACATTGGCGCCGGCCGACACCGTCATGCGCAGGCCATCGGCCGGGTTCTGGTGGACAAAGCCCCAGTCGGTGCGCATCAGCAGGCGCCGCTCGGCCTCGCCCATATGGTAGAGTTCGCGGTACTGCCCGTCGCGCATATGGTATTCGACGCTGCCGGTGGTCGGCATCAGCCGCGTGGAAATGCAGTTGAGCAGGGTGGTCTTGCCCGACCCGCTCTCGCCGACAATCGCCAGCACCTCGCCCGGCCAGAGGTCGAAGGAGACGTCGGAACAGCCGATCCGGTTGCCGTAGAACCGCGAGAGATTGCGGACTTTCAGAAGTGGTGTTTCGGTCATCGGCCGGTCTCCTCGGAAGGGATGGTGAAGGGGAGGACGAGCTGTTGGGAGCGTTGGAAAGCGTGCCGCTGACACCGGAAGCGTTGTGCGCTGAGCTCACCCCCCTCTGGCCTGCCGGCCTGTTGGGTCGAGCCACGGGTCTCGACCCGTCCTTCGGACCCCACCTCAAGGGGGGAGATCACCCTACGGATCTCTCCCAAAGCCTCTCTTCTCTCACCGTCGCGGCAATCGATCTGTGGCGGTTTGGCCGGGCGATCTCGCCCAGCTGATCTCCCCCCTTGAGGGGGAGATGCCCGGCAAGGCAGAGGGGGGTAGCCCGGAACGCCGGTTTGCCGATCAAACACCATCACTCCGCAGCCTCCTTCGCCTGACCCAGCTCGCCGACATGGCCGGCCTCACGGCGCTCCTCGCAGTGATCGGTGTCCGAGCAGACGAACATCCGCCCGCCGCGATCATCGAGGATGACTTCGTCGAGATAGACCTGTTCGGCGCCGCATAGCGCGCAGGGCTTGTCGAATTTCTGGATCTCGAAGGGATGATCCTCGAAATCGAGGCTCACGACCTCCGTATGGGGCGGAACCGCGTAGATGCGCTTCTCGCGACCGGCGCCGAACAGCTGCAGGGCGTCCGACATGTGCATTTTCGGGTTGTCGAATTTCGGCGTGGGCGACGGGTCCATCACGTAGCGGCCGGCCACCTTCACCGGATAGGCATAGGTCGTGGCGATATGGCCGTTGCGGGCGATATCCTCATAGAGTTTCACATGCATGAGGCCGTATTCCTCGAGTGCATGCATTTTGCGGGTCTCGGTCTCGCGCGGTTCGAGGAAGCGCAAGGGTTCGGGGATCGGCACCTGGTAAACCAGCACCTGATTTTCCGAGAGCTTTGCCTCCGGGATGCGGTGGCGGGTCTGGATGACGGTCGCTTCGCTTGTATGCGTGGTGACGGCAACATTGGCGACCTTCTGGAAGAAGGCGCGGATGGACACCGCATTGGTGGTGTCGTCGGCCCCCTGGTCGATCACCTTCAGCACGTCGTCGGGTCCGAGGATCGAGGCGGTGACCTGCACGCCACCCGTGCCCCAGCCATAGGGCATCGGCATTTCACGGGAGGCGAAGGGGACCTGATAACCCGGAATGGCGATCGCTTTGAGGATCGCGCGACGGATCATCCGCTTGGTTTGCTCGTCAAGATAAGCATAGTTATAGTTAGCGATGTTAGTACTTTTTGAAACTTTTTGCGTCATTATGCGTTGTCCCCGTCGAATAGGAGATGGCAGTCATGGATACCGCAACCCTCGTTACAGTGTTTTTCACCGTCATGGTCATCAGCACGGTCACGTGTGCCGGCTGGTTTGCAATCACCAAGCATTAAACGCAGGTTGCCGGTCATTCGGCGGCCTCTTTGTGCTCGCCATTGCTTGATCGCCGGGCCTCGTGTTCGCGTCGCATGCGCCGGACAAGGTCAAGTTCGGCCTGGAAGTCGACGTAATGCGGCAATTTCAGGTGTTCGACGAAGCCGGTGGCCTGGACATTGTCGGAATGCGAGATGACGAATTCCTGGTCCTGCGCAGGCGCTACGATATCCTCGCCGAATTCCTCGGCCCGCAATGCCCGATCCACGAGTGACATGGCCATCGCCTTGCGCTCGCTCTGGCCGAAGACCAGACCGTAGCCGCGGGTAAATTGCGGCGGCGCCTTTGACGATCCCTTGAACTGGTTGACCATCTGGCATTCCGTGACACGGATGCGGCCGAGCGAGACGGAAAGACCCAGTTCCGCCGCGTCGAACTCCACCTCCACTTCCCCGATCCGAATTTCCCCGACAAAGGGATGGCTGCGGCCATAGCCGCGCTGGGTCGAATAGGCGAGCGACAGCAGGAAACCCTCGTCGCCGCGCGCCAGCGCCTGCAGGCGAAGGTCCCGCGACATCGGAAATTCGGGCGGATCGCGGGTGAGGTCGCCCCGCACGTGACCCTCCGGCATGTCGCCATCCGGTTCTATCAGGCCTTCCTGCGCCAGGATCTCGGAGACCCGCATCACCGGTTCGGCAGCGCCCGAACGCTCCACCCCGCCATCGACCGTTTCGTCCTCCAGCAGCGAGGGGTCCAGCAGCCGGTGGGTATAGTCGAAGGTCGGGCCGAGAAGCTGGCCGCCCGGAAGATCCTTGTAGGTCGCAGACACCCGGCGTTCGACCAGCATGTCGGCCGTCTCCACCGGGTTCGAATAGCCGAAGCGCGGCAGGGTGGTGCGATAGGCGCGCAACAGGAATATCGCCTCGATCATGTCGCCGCGCGACTGCTTGATCGCGAGCGCCGCCAGCGGGCGGTCATGCAGCGAGGCCTCCGCCATCACCCGGTCGACGGCGAGCGCCAGCTGCTGGATGATCTGGGCGACGGTCATTGCCGGCAGGTCGCGGTCGCCGCGGCGGCGGTCGGCAAGCAGGCGGTGGGCGTTGGCAATGGCGGTCTCGCCACCCTTTACGGCAACATACATGGGCTCACGCCTCCGCAATCGTGATCTTGGTGGTGCGCGGCAGGCAGGCAAGCCGGTTGCCGCAGGTCAGGACGAGGTCGATGCCGCGCGGGAAAATCGCCTGGTTCTCGGCCCAGTAGGCCAGAAACGGATCGGGCAAGCCCTTGGGTGCCAGCGTCGCCGTCTGCTTTATCCCCGGACCCGAAAGCGTCAGAACCGGACCGCCCTCCAGCCGGGCGACCTCGATCACGACGGTGGTCGAGCGGTCGGGATATTCCTGCGTTCCCGTCGAAAACAGGCCGAAGGGCGGGATCGAGACGCCGGCCTCGAAAAAGGCAAAACGGCTCTCGGCCTTTTCCCGGGTGACCGAGGCGCCGGTGTGAAAGCCGATCCAGGCCGGCAGTGCCGATTTCAGCAGCGCGGGCGACAGGAAAACCGGCGTGTCGTGGTCGCAGAGCGTCAGCGCGAGCGCTCCGGCCGCCTTGCTAAGCGGCGGGGGAGGGCCGACCTGCGTTTCGAGGGTGGAGATCGTGCCGGGCCTCGCCATCGCATCCATGACACTGCGGAACACGGCCTGTGCCTCGAAGACCGGCTCGGAAAACCCGCCGGACAGGGTTGCCATGTCAGCGCTCATTTGTCCTCTCCGCGCACCATTGTGAAGAAATCGACCCGGGTCGCCGCCGTCTCGGCGCGCGTCTGCCGGTCTGCCTCGGCAAGCCGTTCGGCAATCGGGCCGAGCAGCTGCGTCTGGATGGCGTGCATCATCTCCGGCTTCTGGCCGAGCGCATCGAAGATCGCCGCCAGCCGCACCTTTCGGCTGTCCGTGCCGAGTGCATAACCGTGCCCGACAAGAGTATCGTCCACACGCACGGAGGCTCTGGTGACGGTCACCTCGCCGAGGTTGAAGGGCGATCCGCCACCGCCGGTGCGACCGCGCACCATGACCAGTCCGGTTTCCGGGCCGCGCACGGCGGCCACCGCAGGCTTCGGCTCCAGGCGGTCCCAGGCGGCCTGAAGCTCGCGCAGCTCCGCCTTGGCCAGCAGATCGAGCGCCTGTTTTCGCACAAGCTGTTCGGATTGTTGCGTTTCGCCCGCAGTTGCCATGTTCCCATTCTCCGCTTGCGTCGAGTCGTCTAGTTATATAGACAACTAGACGATGTGATTATGGTTCTAGAATTCGCCGGTGACAAGCGTGTGACAGTGGCAGGGGCAAATTTCATGCAGCGACAGAATGGCGTGGCGCTCTGGCGCCAGATCGCCGACCGGATCCGCACCGCGATCGCCGATGGCACCTATGACCAGACGGGCCGCCTGCCGGCCGAGGCCAGGCTTGCCAGCGAATTCTCGGTCAACAGGCATACGGTGCGGGCAGCTCTGGCTTCATTGGCGCAGGAAGGCGTGGTTCGCGCCATCCAGGGCCGCGGCACCTTGATCGAAAGGCGTGACCGCATCAGTTTCCCGATTTCCAGCCGGACCCGCTTTACCGAGGGCGTCGCAGGGCAGGCGAGCAATCTGGAGGGCCTGCTGCTCGATGCACAGGAGGAGGCGGCCAGTCCGGAAGTGGCGCGCGCGCTGCAGGTGGGGGAGGGAAGCGCAGTCCTCAGGCTCGAGACCGTGCGCAAGGCCGATGGCCGGCCGCTTTCGGCTGCAACGGGCTGGTTTCCGCTGCCGCGCTTCGCGGGGCTCGTCGATGCCTATCGCCGCACCGGCTCCATCACCCGCGCCTTCGCCCTTTGCGGGCTCGCCGACTATCTGCGGGCCCGCACGGAGATCAGCGCCACCCATGCGGAAGACAGGGATCTTCAGGCTCTGGGCCTGACACCGGGGGCCATTGTGCTGGTATCGACCGCCGTCAATGTCGATCTCGACGGCACGGTCGTCCAGTATGCGGTCAGCCGGTTTCCGGCGGACCGCGTGCAACTGACCGTCACCGGGGGGTGACGGCCGGAATTGACGCCGAGGCTCAGTGTGCGGCGGACATGTCGCCGAGCACCACCTTCGACGCAACCGTCGAGTCGGCATTGAGCTTGTAGACCATAGGCACGCCGGTCGCGAGGTTGAGCTTCAGGATCTCTTCCTTGGTCATCCGGTCGAGCACCATGACGAGGGCGCGCAGTGAATTCCCATGGGCCGCGACCAGCACGGTCTCGCCGCGCAGCACGCGGGGCAGGATATCGGTCATGAAATAGGGCCAGACGCGGGCGCCGGTGTCGCGCAGGCTCTCGCCGCCCGGCGGCGGAACGTCGTAGGAGCGGCGCCAGATATGCACCTGTTCCTCGCCCCATTTTTCGCGGGCGTCGTCCTTGTTGAGGCCGGAGAGGTCGCCGTAGTCGCGTTCGTTCAGTGCCTGGTCGCGGATCGTCTCGAGATCCGGCTGACCGACATTGTCGAGCACGATCTGGCAGGTCTTCTGGGCGCGGGTCAGGTCCGAGGTATAGGCGATGTCGAACTTGATGCCGGTATCGGCGAGCGCCTTGCCGCCGGCATTGGCTTCCTCCACGCCGAGTTCGGTCAGGTCCGGGTCACGCCAGCCGGTGAACAGGTTCTTCAGGTTCCATTCGCTCTGGCCGTGGCGCACGAGCACGAGTGTACCGCTCATGGGTATTTCCTCCGAGGCTGTAATCAGGATGATGAAAGCCCGAGCACGTCGAGCATGGAATAGTAACCGGGCTTCCTGTCGCGGGCCCAGAGTGCCGCCTTCAGCGCGCCGCGGGCAAAGATCGTGCGGTCGAGGGCGTTGTGGGAGAGCGTGATCAGTTCGCCTTCGCCGGCGAGCACGACCGAATGATCGCCGACGACGGAGCCGCCGCGCAGCGTGGCAAAGCCGATGGAGCCCTGTTCGCGCGGGCCGGTATGGCCGTCGCGGACGCGAACGGAATGATCGGCAAGGTCGATGCCGCGGCCGGCGGCCGCTGCATCGCCGAGCAGCAGCGCGGTGCCCGACGGCGCATCCACCTTGTGCTTGTGGTGCATTTCCAGCACTTCGATATCCCAGCCCGCCGCATCGAGCGCCTTGGCCGCCTGCTTGACCAGGACCGACAACAGATTGACGCCGAGGCTCATATTGCCCGACTTGACCACCCGCGCATGCCGGCCGGCCGCCTCGAACTTCGCCTCGTCGTCGGGCGAGCAGCCGGTCGTGCCGATCACGTGGACGATCCGCGCCTGGGCGGCGAGCGCGGCAAACTCGACCGAAGCCGCAGGGGCGGTGAAATCGATGACCCCGTCGGCGGCCAGAAAGGCTGCGAGCGGATCGTCGGTGACGGTAATGCCGATCGGGCCGAGCCCCGCGATTTCGCCGGCATCGCGCCCTATCGCCGCCGCCCCCGGCCGTTCGACCGCTGCGTGCAGCACGGTGCCCTCAGCCTCGTGGATGATGCGGATCAGCGCCTGGCCCATACGGCCGGACGCTCCGACCACGACGAGTTTCATGGCATCCGTCATCCGTTTTCCTTTTCCGTGATATCGTCGCGAATGGCTGTCGCCTGCAGGCTGTTGAGGCGAGCGTAAAGTCCATCCGGACGGCGCGCAAGCTCCTCGTGGACGCCTTCTTCTGCGACCTGTCCATTGTCCATGACGATGATCTTGTCGGCCTTGACGATGGTCGAAAGCCGATGGGCGATGACGATCACGGTGCGACCGCCCATGGCCTCGTCCAGTGCCTTCTGCACCGCGGCTTCCGACTCGGTGTCGAGCGCCGATGTCGCCTCGTCGAGCAGCAGGATCGGCGCGTTGCGCACCAGCGCGCGCGCGATCGACAGCCGCTGGCGCTGGCCGCCCGACAGCGTCGTGCCGTTTTCGCCGACGGGGGTGTCGTAGCCCTGCGGCTGGGCCAGGATGAAGTCATGCGCATAGGCGTGACGCGCCGCCACCTCCACCTCCGCATCGGTGGCATCGGGCCGGCCATAGCGGATATTGTCGCGGATCGTGCCTTCGAACAGGTATGGCTGCTGCGACACATAGGCCAGATGCCGGCGCAGCGATGCCTTGGTTACCTTGGCGATGTCCTGCCCGTCGATCAGGATCTGGCCTTCGAGCGGATCGTAGAAGCGCGGGACGAGCGTGATGATGGTCGACTTGCCGGCACCGGAAGGTCCGACCAGTGCCGTCGTCCTGCCACCCTCGGCGGTGAAGTTCACCCCCCGCAGGATCGGCGGGTTCTTGCCATAGGCAAAGCTCACATCGCGAAACTCGATCTTCGCCTCGCTGACGACCAGCGGCTTTGCTTCCGGCGCCTCGCGCTGGTGCGACTGGGTGTCGAGGATCTCGTAGATCATCCGCGCATTGACGGTCGCCCGTTCCATCTGCACCTGCAGCTTGGCCAGGCGCTTGGCCGGGTCATAGGCCATCAGGAAGGCTGCGATGAAGGAGAAGAAGGCGCCCGGCAGCATGTCGCCATAGATCGAGCGATAGGCGGCATAGGCGATCACGCTGGAAATCGCCAGGCCCGCAAAGCTTTCGGTCAAGGGGGAGGTGCGCTCGCTGAGCCGCGCGATACGGTTCGCCCGGTTTTCCGCGGTGCGGATGATGCCGTCGACCTTGTGCGTCAGCTCCGCCTCCATGGTGAAGGCCTTGACGATGGCGATCCCCTGGACGGTTTCCTGCATGGCGCCGAGCACGCGGCTGTTTTGCACCACCGCCTCCTTGGTCGCGGTGCGCAACCGCTTGGACACGTAGCGCAGGGCCAGCAGCAGGGGAGGCGCGACGACGAAAACGATCGCGGTCAGGACCGGATCCTTGAACAGCATGACCCCGACCAGCGCGATCAGCGTCAGGAAATCGCGCGCCATCGAGGTGACCGTGAGGTTGAGAACGTCACGGATGCCGTTGATGTTCTGGCTGATCTGGGCCGACAGCTGGGCGGATCGCGATTCGGTGAAATAGCCGAGCGACAGGGTCATCAGATGCGAAAACAGCCGTCGCTGATAGGTGGCGACGATATTGTTGCCGATCTTCGACAGGATGACGGCCTGCCCGTAGGAGGCAAAGCCCCTGATCACGAAGGCCGCGAAGATCGACAGGCAGATCATCCAGACGAGATCGGCGCGGCGATTGGCGAAGGCTTCGTTGATCACCGCTTCCATGATCCAGGCACTGAATGCGGTGGTGGCGGCAACGAGGGCGAGGCAGAAGATCGCCGCGGCATAGGATCGCCAGTGATCCCTGCCGTTTTCCGAAATGATCCGCTTGAGGATGCGGGTCACGCCCTCGGAATCAATCGGCTTCGTGATCTGCGTGTTGACTTTCAATAGCCGGTTCCTTGGATTGCGTCGGCTTGCCCGCGCCGAAGACCGGCGCGCCCAGCGGCTCTATAGCCAGTCCAGCCGGCTTTGACCAGACTCGGCATCGCGGAGACGGGCGTCCCGGCGATCAGCGTGTGGTCCAGCGCCGTCCGCGTGTGGCAAGGCCGAAATCCGACGGTGCCCGGGCGTAGGCGGCCAGCCCGGCCAGGGCGGCGCGCGGATGGGTGACGACGAAGGTCGAGATCGTCTTCATCATCTCGGTATGCGGTGCCTTGTCCTCGAACGCCGCCCGGAACTGGGGCTGGCGCAGGGCATGCATGATCTTCTGCGGAATTCCGCCGGCCAGAAACACGCCGCCCTTGGCCATGAAGATCAGCGCCAGGTCGCCGGCAAGCCGCGCGAGATAGGTGACGAAAAGGTCCACCGTCTCCATAGCCTGCGCGTCGCTGCCGGCTTCGGCATGTTCGGTCACGTCTTTCGGGTCGGTGAATTTCGGCGTGACGCCGTCGGCGATGCAGATCGCCGTGTAGAGGTGCACGAGGCCGCGTCCGCACAGGATCTGCTCGCCGGCAACCCGGCCCTCGATCGTCTCGATATGCGGGAAAATCGCGTAGTCGCGTGCGCTGCGCGGTCCGATATCCACATGGCCGCCTTCGCCGGGAATCGGAAACCACCGGCCCTGGGCATAGACCAAGCCCGCGACGCCGAGCCCCGTGCCGGGACCAAGCACGACGCGCGATGCAGTCGGACTTGCGTTCATCGGGCCGAGCGCCTCGCGGTCGTCTTCGCCAAGCGTTGCGATCGCCAGCGCCTGCGCCTCGAAATCGTTGACCACCATCACGTCTTCCAGGCCGAGAGCGGCGATCATCTGCTTTGGCCGCACCACCCAGGGGCAATTGGTCAGCGGAATTTCGTCGCCCTGGATCGGACCGGCAACGGCCAGGATCGCCGAACGGGGACGGATATCGGTCTTTTGAAAGACGTCCTGCCGGATCGCATCGTCGATGGTCGGAAATTCGGCCGTGCGGATATTCGGCAGCTCCATCGGGGCGGCGGTGGCATCTGTCAGGATCGAGAAGCGGGCATTGGTCCCGCCGATATCCCCGATCAGGATGGGAAAGACGGGATCTGCAGTCTCGTGGCTCGGCATGGGTTTCCCTCGGGTCAGGCGGATGCGGCCATCTGGCCGGCAGTATAGGCAAGGAGCGGCTCCGCCGTGGCGCGGTTCAGAGCCATCGGGATGTCATAGACGGTCGCCAGGCGCATCAGCGCCTTGACGTCCACGTCATGCGGCATGGCCGTCAGGGGGTCGACGAAGAAGATCAGCATCGAGACTTCGCCGGTCGCAATCAGCGCGCCGATCTGCTGATCGCCGCCCAACGGCCCGCTTTTCAGCCGGGTGATGTCGAGCGATGGGCAGGCCTCCTGCACGCGGCCGCCGGTGGTCCCGGTCGCCACGATCCGGCATTTGGCGAGCACGGTCTCGTAACTGCGGGCGAAATCCGCCAGATCGTCCTTTTTCTGATCATGCGCGATCAGGGCAATGCAGGCTTTTTCGGGCATGCGTCTCGGTTCCGATTTAAATCGATTTGGGTGTTTCTACAGCAAGCCGGGGCCGGTTGAAAAGACGCCATTGCAGCCCTTCGTCCCGGCCCGCTTGCCAAGGTTCAGTCCTGAGCCGGTTTTTCCGCCGGCACCGGCACCGTATCAGGGGCGGGCGAAGGGGCGGGCACCGGCACATCCGCCGGGGCGCTGGCGGCCATCACGCCGGACGTCGGGGCCGAAAGCACCGCAGCGCAGGCCTTGGGCAGGCCGGCCAGGGTCATCGGCTTCGGCGGCGGTGGCGGCTTCTTGTTCGGATCCTTTTTCGGTGGCGCCCAGGGTTCCTTGGAATACCACCATGAAAGCTGCTTGCCGCAGCCGTCATCCGTGCCGATCGCTGCCTGCGGCTTGCAGTCTTTCGCCCCCGCCGGGCAGCGCAGCCGGATATGGAAATGCGAATCATGTCCGTAATAGGGGCGCAGCTTGCCCAGATTGGTCCGGTCGCCGGTCCAGGTGTCGCACATCTTCTTCTTGATCGCGGGGTTGACGAAGATCCGCTGGACCTGCGGATAGCTTGCCGCCTGCATCAGAAGCTTGGCATGGGTAGGCGACCAGCGTTTCGGGTCGACCGTCAGGAACTTGCTGGTGTCGAGCAGCGTGGTGAACGGCAGGTCCTCCCGCTGCTTGACCGAAAGCGGCGTCGCCGGCTTCGGGGTGAACCAGACATCGGCGTCGAGCCCGATCTGGTGCGAGGCGTGGCCGCTCGCCATCGGGCCGCCGCGCGGCTGGCCGATATCGCCCACCAGGATGCCGGTACCCCAGCCGAGCTTTTCGGCATCCTGCGAGAAGTTTTCAAGCAGATGGATCATGTCCGGATGCCCGTAGCGACGGTTGCGCGACAGCCGCATGGCCTGCCAGGTCGGCCCGTCGGCCGGCAGCGCCACGGCACCGGCAATACAGCCCTTGGAGTAGAAACCCTCGGGTTGCGGGGTGCCTTTCGACGGCAGGGTGACGGCGCCGAACAACTGCTTGGCCGGCGTGTCATCGGCAGCGATGGCCGGCCCATATCCGGCAATGGTCGCAAGCAAGAGGAGGGCGACCCTCGCTCTGCCTTTGATCCCGCCGGGCAGGGCTTGGTAGAGGTACGGTCGCGTCATCTTGCAGTCCTATGCTGTCGGTTCGGTGGCGTGCCGCCATGCGCGGACCATAGACTGAATCGCGAATTTGTTGAAACCGTGAAGGCCATAGGCCTGTTCTTCGCCACAGTTTGCCCTATCCTGCTGACAAAATACCTTGAATTTTGGGAATGATTGATGCGCTTTGCCACCCGTCTCGTCTTGTGTCTCGTAACCTCTCTGGCGGCGGGGCTCGGTCCTGTCTTGCCGGCGGCAGGGCAGGAGCCGGTCTTCCATCACGGCATCGCGCTCGACCACGCGCTCAAATATCCGGTGGGTTTCAAGCAGTTCGACTATGTCAATCCCGACGCGCCAAAGGGCGGCACGCTGCGGCTGACATCCACCGGCACCTTCGATACCTTCAATCCGATCCTCGACAAGGGCGAACTGGCGCCGGGTCTCACCTATGGCAGGTCCTATGTCTTCGAAACCCTGATGCAGCAGTCCGAAGACGAGATCAACACGTCCTATGGCCTGCTGGCCGAAGGCGTGTCGTTTCCCAAGGACATATCCTCGGCAACCTTTCGCCTGCGCAAGGAGGCGCGCTTTGCCGACGGCACGCCCGTCACGCCTGAGGACGTGATCTTCAGCTTCGAGAAGATCAAGGATTTGCAGCCGCTTTTCACCGCCTATTACAGCCATGTGAAATCCGCCGAAAAGACCGGCGAGCGTGACGTCACCTTCCACTTCGACCAGACGGGCAATCGCGAGCTTCCGGCCATCGTCGGCGAATTCGCCGTCGTCTCCAGGAAATGGTGGGAGGGCAAGGACGCCAATGGCAACCAGCGCGATATCGCTCGGACCACGCTGGAACCGGTGATGGGCTCAGGCCCCTACAAGATCGCCGACTTCCGGGCCGGCGCGACGGTGCGCTACGAGCTGCGCGACGACTATTGGGGCAAGGATCTCAATCTCAATGTCGGGACCCACAATTTCAAGGCGGTCGACTATACGATGTATGGTGACCGGGATGTCGAGTTCGACGCGTTTCGCGGTGGCAATTCCGATTTCCGCGTGGAAACCCAGGCCGCGCGCTGGGCCACCCAGTATGATTTTCCGGCTATTCAGGATGGCCGGGTGATCAAGGAGGAGGTCAAGGGGCCGCTCAGGGCCACCGGTATCATGCAGGGGCTTTTTCCCAATATGCGCCGGGACCTGTTCAAGGACGAGCGCGTGCGTGAAGCACTCAACTATGCGCTCGACTTCGAAATGCTCAACAAGACGGTGTTTTACGGCGCCTACAAGCGCATCGACAGCTATTTCTGGAACACCGAACTGGCCTCGTCCGGCCTGCCTTCGGGCAAGGAACTGGACATCCTGAACACCGTCAAGGACAAGGTGCCGCCGGACGTTTTCACCACGCCCTACACCAATCCGGTCGGCGGCACGCCGCAGGCCGAGCGGGAGAACCTGCGCAAGGCGATCCAGCTGCTGAAACAGGCCGGTTACGAGATCCGCGGGACCCAGATGGTCAACGCCAAGACCGGCAAGCCGCTGAGTTTCGAGCTTCTGCTCAGCAGTTCGGCGCTGGAGGTGGTGGCACTCCCCTATCGCCAGATCCTGCGCAAGATCGGTATCGACATGAGTGTGCGCACGGTCGATGCCGCGCAATACCAGAACCGTATCCGAAGCTTCGACTACGATATGACCTGGATGGTCGTTGCCCAGACGCTCAGCCCCGGCAATGAGCAGCGCGACATGTGGGGCTCGCAGGCGGCCGGCCGGGAGGGCTCGAAAAACTATGCCGGCATTTCCGATTCGGGCGTGGATGCATTGGTCGACAAGGTGATCTTCGCGACCGATCGGGACGAACTGGTTGCCGCAACCCATGCGCTCGACCGCGTGCTGCTTGCCCATCACTATGTCATACCGCTCTACTATTCGGACACCTCGCGCATTGCCTATTCCAGCACCCTGCATCATCCGGCCGAATTGCCGAAATACGGCACCGGCTTTCCCGACACCTGGTGGTATGCCCCTTCCAGGTGACGGGGCTTTGCACCGTGGGGATGAGGCTTTACCAATGATCCCAATGATTCGGCGCGAGACCTGCGCGCCTGTCGAGGCAATGCATGAAGGAGACCGCGGCTTGGATCTGAAGGCCACGAAGGACGCCCCCCGCGTCCGCTGCAGGACGTCCCGCTGATGGGTGGCTATATCCTGCGGCGTATCCTGCTGATGATCCCGACGATCGTCGGCATCATGGCCATCTCGTTTGCCGTGATCCAGTTCGCGCCGGGTGGTCCTGTCGAACAGGTGATCGCCCAGCTGACCGGCCAGGGCGACAGCGCCGACCAGCGGCTGTCGGGTGGCGGAGACATGCTGGGCGGCGGCCTCGATGATGAAGGCGGCGGCAAATATCGCGGCGCCCAGGGGCTCGATCCGGACCTGATCAAGAAGCTCGAGAAACAGTTCGGCTTTGACAAGCCGCCGCTCACCCGCTTCGGCGAGATGATGTGGAATTACATTCGCTTCGATTTCGGCGAGAGCTTTTTCCGCAATACCTCGGTCATCGACCTGATCATCGACAAGCTGCCGGTGTCGATCTCGCTCGGGGTGTGGATCCTGCTGCTGTCCTACGCCATATCCATCCCGCTCGGGATCAAGAAGGCGGTCAATGACGGTGCCACCTTCGACGTGTGGACCTCCGGCATCATTGTCATCGGCTATGCGGTGCCGAGCTTCCTGTTCGGCATCCTGCTGATCGTGGTGTTTGCCGGCGGCTCGTTCTTCAACTGGTTCCCGCTGCGCGGCCTGACCTCCGACGATTTCTGGTCGCTGCCTTGGTACAAGCAGATCCTCGACTACTTCTGGCACCTGACGCTGCCGCTGATCGCGCTCTCGCTGTCGGCCTTTGCCACGACGACGCTGCTGACCAAGAATTCCTTCATCGACGAGATCAAGAAGCAGTATGTCGTCACCGCCCGCGCCAAGGGGCTGAACGACCGGCAGGTGCTGTACGGCCATGTCTTCCGCAATGCCATGCTGATCGTGATCGCCGGTTTCCCGGGCGCCTTCATCGGCGCCTTCTTCACCGGCTCGCTGCTGATCGAGAACATCTTCTCGCTCGATGGCCTCGGACGTCTCGGCTATCTGTCGATCGTCAACCGCGACTATCCGGTTGTCTTCGGCACGCTCTACATTTTTTCGCTGATGGGCCTCTTCGTCAATCTCGCCTCCGACCTGATCTATACCTGGATCGATCCGAGGATCGACTTCGAGCGGCGGGATGTCTGAGATGAGCGTTGTGGAAACCGATACCGGCCCTGCGCTCCGCTCGAAGCCGCCGAAGCGTCCCTTTCTGTCGCCCACCAGCAAGAGGCGGCTGGCGAATTTCCGTGCCAATGGCCGCGGCTACTGGTCGTTCTGGATCTTCCTGGTCCTGTTCGGCCTCAGCCTGTTTTCCGAGTTCATCGCCAACGACAAGCCGCTGATCGCCTCCTACAATGGCGAGATCCTGTTTCCGGTGCTGGTCGATTATCCGGAAGAGAAGTTCGGCGGCTTCCTGGCGGTCACCGACTATCGCTCGCCCTATATCCGCGACGAAATCAACGCCCATGGCTGGATGCTCTGGCCGCCGATCCGCTATTCCTACCGCACCGTCAATTCCAACATCCCCCACTCCGCGCCGACCCCGCCCTTCTGGCTGATGGACAGCAAGGAGCGCTGCTCGGGCTATCCGGAGGGCGACAAGGATCCCGACTGCGTGCTCGGCAACCTCAACTGGCTGGGCACCGACGACCAGGCCCGCGACGTGACCGCCCGGATGATCTACGGTTTCCGCATCTCGGTGCTGTTCGGCCTGGCGCTGACCATCTGCTCGGCCGTCGTCGGCGTCGGGGCAGGGGCGGTGCAGGGCTATTTCGGTGGCCTCACCGACCTTTTGATGCAGCGGGTGATAGAGATCTGGTCGGCGATACCGGTGCTCTACATCCTGCTGATCATAGCGGCCATCCTGCCGCCGGGGTTCTTCATCCTGCTCGGCATCATGCTGTTGTTTTCCTGGGTGAGTTTCGTCGGCATCGTGCGGGCGGAATTCCTGCGCGCGCGCAATTTCGAATATGTCAACGCGGCCCGGGCGCTCGGCGTCGGCAACGGGACGATCATGTTCCGCCATCTGTTGCCGAACGCCATGGTGGCGACGCTGACCTTTCTGCCCTTCATCCTGTCGGGCTCGATCACCACGCTGACCTCGCTCGATTTCTTAGGCTTCGGCCTGCCGCCGGGTTCGCCGTCTCTGGGAGAGCTGATCGCCCAGGGCAAGCGCAATCTCCAGGCCCCCTGGCTCGGTCTCACCGCCTTCTTCACCATGTCGATCATGCTGTCGCTGCTGATCTTCGTCGGCGAAGCCGTACGCGACGCCTTCGATCCGAGAAAGACGTTCAAATGAGCCGCAATCGTCTTTCCCTGCCCTTTGTGGCAAGATGGGTGCCACGGTATCATCCGAAGGACGCATGGCGATGAACAGGATCGTTCGAGAGCACTACCCGGTCGACAGGCTGCCCGCCGATCTGCGCGAGGGACTGGCGGAGCACGCCACCGTGCGCATCGAGATCGAGGTCGAGGCGGCAACCAAAGAGGCGCCGGAGAAGCTGTTGACGGTCCAGGACACGCTCGAGATGATCCGAAAGTATCGGGCTGAGCATCCCGAACGCGTTACGGCCGAGGAAAGCGTGGCGCGCATCCGCGAGCTTCGAGACGAATGGGACTGATGCCAGCCGATTTCCGACGCATCTATTTGGACGCCAACATCATCATCGATCTCGTTCAGGGCGTGGATGAATTGCACGACCGGCTGGTCAGGCTCGTTGGTGAAGCCGAACTTGCTGCATCGCCAGTTTTTGTAACGAGCCAGCTCACGCTTGCAGAAACGCTGGTGCGCCCTTATCGGAACAGAGACGAGGATCTGTTGTTGGCGTTCGAAGGCATGCTGAAGACAAACGCATGGCTCGAAGTGGCGCCGGTCGCGGATGCGATGCTCTACTTCGCCGCCGTCCTGCGTGCTGAACATAAATCCCTGAAATTGCCGGACGCTATCCATCTGTCGACTGCCATCGCGATGGAGTGCTCGCATTTCCTGTCGGCCGACAGGGGCATTCACGATCGGTACGAATTGCTGCATCAGCGCGCCGGCCGCCGCCTCGGCCCGGTGATTCTGGATGTGATTCGTCCCGACGAGCCGACCCTCACCACCCTGATCGAAAGCCTCGCATCATGACCCAGCCACTGCTCTCCGTGCGTGATCTGTCCGTCGCCTTCGGCGAGGGGGAAAAGCGCAGCCTGGCGGTCGATCGCGTCTCCTTCGACATCATGCCGGGCGAAGTCGTGGCGCTGGTGGGCGAATCCGGGTCGGGCAAATCGGTCTCGGCCAATTCGATATTGAAGCTGCTGCCTTATCCCGCCGCCAGTCATCCGTCGGGTGAAATCCTGTTCGAGGGCAAGGATCTCCTGAAGGTCTCCGAGCGTGAACTGCGTGGTGTGCGCGGCGACGACATCACGATGATCTTCCAGGAGCCGATGACCTCGCTCAATCCGCTGCACCCGATCGAAAAGCAGATCCGCGAGATTCTGGCTTTGCACGGCGGCATCGTCGGGGCGGCCGCCTCCGCCCGGGTGATCGAACTCCTGACGCAGGTCGGCATTCGAGAGCCTGAAAAGCGGCTTGGCGCCTATCCGCACGAACTCTCCGGCGGCCAGCGCCAGCGGGTGATGATCGCGATGGCGCTCGCCAACCGGCCGAAACTGCTGATCGCCGACGAACCGACCACGGCGCTCGACGTCACCGTGCAGGCGCAGATCCTCGAACTTCTGCGCAAGCTGAAGTCGGATCACGGCATGGCAATGCTGTTCATCACCCATGATCTCGGCATCGTGCGCAAATTCGCCGACCGCGTCTGCGTCATGACCAAGGGCAGGATCGTCGAGACCGGCCGGGTCGAGCAGATCTTCACCCATCCGCAGCATGCCTATACCAGGCATCTTCTGGCCTCGGAGCCGCGCGGAGAGCCACCCCTTGCGGATGCAACGAAACCCATCGTGATGCAGGGCGACGACGTGCGCGTCTGGTTTCCGGTCAAGACCGGCTTCCTGCGCAAGGTCACCGACCACGTCAAGGCCGTCGACGGCGTCGATCTGACCCTGCGGGCCGGTCAGACGCTCGGCATCGTCGGCGAATCCGGCTCCGGCAAGACCACGCTCGGCCTGGCGCTCGCCCGCCTGATATCGTCGAAGGGCCGCATCGTCTTCCTCGGGCAGGATGTCGACAGCTTCTCCTACAAGGCGATGAAGCCGTTTCGCGACAAGCTGCAGGTGGTGTTCCAGGATCCCTATGGCTCGCTCAGCCCGCGCATGTCGGTCGGCGAGATCGTGGCCGAGGGGCTGAAAGTGCACGAGAGCAGCCTCAGCTATGAAGAACGCGACGCGCGCGTCTGCTGGGCTTTGCAGGAGGTCGGGCTCGATCCCGAGACCCGCTGGCGCTATCCGCATGAATTTTCCGGAGGCCAGCGCCAGCGCGTCGCCATTGCCCGGGCCATGGTGCTGAAACCGCGCTTCGTCATGCTCGACGAGCCGACCTCGGCGCTCGACATGAGTGTCCAGGCGCAGGTCGTCGATCTGCTGCGCGACCTGCAGGCCAGGCACGATCTCGCCTATCTGTTCATCAGCCATGACCTCAAGGTGGTGCGGGCGCTTGCCAACGAGGTGATCGTCATGCGCGCCGGCAAGGTCGTCGAGCGCGGGCCGGCCGCCGACATCTTCACCGCCCCGAAAGAGGATTATACCCGGGCGCTGATGGCGGCGGCCTTCGATCTGGCGGCCACCGAACGCAGCGTCGCCCAGTAACCTCCCGCCCCATTGCCCTCCAGTTTTCAGGAAAGCTCCCATGTCTGCAGGCTCGATTGTCGTTGATCTCAAATTTGCCCCGGAAAGCGTCGCTGCCGCCCTGAAGGACGGCTTTGCCGGCCGCGAGGTGATCAACATGGCCGATCCGGAAAACCGCGACCGCGATCTGTCCGGCTGCGCCTATGCGGTGGTCTGGAAACCCGACCCCTCGCTTTTCGACAGGGCCCGAAACCTCAAGGTCATCATCTCCGGCGGTGCCGGGGTCGATCACATCCTTGCCAGCTACGAGCTGCCGGACACCCCGATCGTGCGCTTCGTCGATCGCAGCCTGACCGACCGGATGAGCGAATGGGTGGTGCTGCAATCGCTGATTCATCTGCGCCAAGTGCCGGTCTTCGCCCGCCAGCAGCGCGAGCATCTCTGGGAGCCGCGCGACAGTCACCCGGAAGCCGCCGACGTCACGGTCGGCGTCATGGGGCTCGGTGTGCTCGGCGCCGATGCGGCGAAAAAGCTGAAGGTCATGGGCTTCGATGTGATCGGCTGGTCGCGCAGCGCCAAGCGGATCGAGGGCATCGAGACCTTCGACGCCACCGGTCTCGAGACCTTTCTCGGCCGCACCGACATTCTCGTCGGCCTTCTGCCGCTGACCGACGACACGCGCGGCCTTTTCAATGCCGATCTTTTCGCCGGACTACGCCAGGGCGGCGCTCTTGCCGCGGGAAGGCCGGTGTTTCTGAATGCCGGCAGGGGCGGCAGCCAGGTCGAGACGGATATCGTGGCGGCCCTCGAAAACGGCGTGCTCGGCGGTGCCTCGCTCGATGTCTTCCAGACCGAGCCGCTGTCTGCCGACAGCCCGCTCTGGGGCATGGAAAACGTCATCCTGACACCGCATGTGGCGGCGATGTCCGACACCCGCGCCGTGTTCCGGCATGCCGAACGACAGATCGCCCGCTTCGAACGGGGCGAGCCGCTGGAGCATGTGGTGGACCGCAACCGCGGCTACTGACCCTCTCCGCCGTCTCGCCTGTTGCGGAACAATCCACCCATCCCCGCCGTTGCAACGAAAAGCTCGAGGCGTAGGCCCCGGGCTTTGCAACAGGAGGAGGTTCGTCATGGCCAGCCCTACAGACTTTTCCGATCGCCCATATACTACCCGCCCGGATTCCGCGCATCGGGCCGATGCAAAGCCGGAAGAACCCTTGACGGCCACGGAAGCCCGGCAGGCTTCCAGGGGCCGGCCGGTGCTGATCGTGCTTTTGGTCGGCCTGGTGATCGCGCTGCTCGCCTGGATCCCGGCCGAATGGTGGGGTGCAAGCCAGGCGCCGGACAAGGACCACGCCACGGAACAGGCCAATCCGCAAAACACCGTCCAGCCGGACGAACCCAAGGCCGGCAACTGACCGGCGACATCGCCACCGCGAGCGGCATCCGGCTCCCCGGAGCCGTTCGGTGCGTACCGATTTGCGAGGGCGTGCGCTAGACTTCGCAGCCTCTTTTCATGATAAGGGTCGGGTTCTTCGAAAAGTCCGCGTAGTCACGTGGCAATCTGACCATTCGATTGAAAGGCGACGGCCAAGTCATGACGAAAACGGACATCGCCTCGCGCGTCTACAATCACACCTGGAAGCTCGATCCGATCGTCAGAAGCCTGCTCGACACGGATTTCTACAAGCTGCTGATGCTGCAGATGATCTGGAAACTCTATCCGGATGTCGATGCCACCTTCGAAGTCATCAACCGGACCAAGACCGTCCGCCTCGCCGACGAGATCGACGAACAGGAATTGCGGGACCAGCTGGATTATGTCCGCACGCTGCGGCTGACGAAGAAGGAGCTGATCTGGCTTGCCGGTAACAGCTTCTATGGCCGGGTGCAGATGTTCGAGCCGGAATTTCTCGTCTGGCTGTCGACGCTGCAGCTGCCGGAATATGAGCTGTCGAAGAAGGACGGCCAGTTCGAGCTTACCTTCCACGGCAAATGGGCCGAGGCGACCCTGTGGGAAATTCCGGCCCTTGCGGTGATCAACGAATTGCGCAGCCGCGCCGCCATGCGCTCCATGGGCTTCTTTACCCTCGATGTGCTCTATGCCCGTGCCAAGGCCAAGATGTGGTCCAAGGTGGAGCGCCTGCGCGACCTGCCGGGCCTCAGGATTTCCGATTTCGGCACCCGCCGCCGCCACAGCTTTCTGTGGCAGCGCTGGTGCGTCGAGGCGCTGAAGGAAGGTGTCGGCTCCGCCTTCACCGGTACCAGCAATGTTCTGCTTGCCATGGACAGCGATCTGGAAGCGGTCGGCACCAATGCCCATGAATTGCCGATGGTGGCCGCAGCCCTTGCCCGCAATGACCAGGAGCTGGCCGAGGCGCCCTACAAGATCCTGCAGGACTGGAACACGCTTTACGGCGGCAATCTGCTGATCGTCCTGCCGGACGCCTTCGGCACGGCCGCCTTCCTGAAGAATGCCCCGGAATGGGTCGCCGACTGGACCGGCTTCCGGCCCGACAGCGCGCCGCCGGTCGAGGGCGGTGAAAAGATCATCGAGTGGTGGGAAAAGATGGGCCGTGACCCGAAGCAGAAGCTGCTGATCTTTTCCGACGGCCTCGACGTCGACGCGATCATCCACACCTACCGCCACTTCGAGGGCCGGGTGCGGATGAGCTTCGGCTGGGGCACCAATCTGACGAATGATTTTGCCGGATGCGCGCCGACGGATACCCCCGGCCTGATGCCGATTTCCATCGTCTGCAAGGTGTCGAAGGCGAATGGCCGCCCGGCCGTCAAGCTGTCCGACAATCCGCGCAAGGCCACCGGCGAGCCGGCCGAGGTCGAACGGTATCTGCGCTTTTTCGGCTCCGACGAACGCATCGAACAGCCCGTCCGCGTCTGACCGCCTCGGGTCCTTCCGGATCAGCGTAAAGAATGCATTGCACTTGGAGGCCTGTCGTCGGACAGTGCGCCCGAGGATGGAGTGCATGCGGGGGCGGCCGTGATCGGCGACCCTGCCGAACGGGAGGAATATCTGATGGATATGAGTGGCAGCGAGCGGATCGAAGCGCCGGTCGAACAGGTCTGGGAAGGGCTCAACAACCCGGATGTCCTGCGCCGGGTCATTCCCGGGTGCGAGAGCCTGGAAAAGGTCGCCGACGACGAAATGACCGCAAGGGTGGTGCTGAAGATCGGCCCGATCAAGGCGAAGTTCGACGGGACCGTCAGGCTCTCCAATCTCGATCCGCCGAATTCCTACACCATCTCGGGCGAAGGCAAAGGCGGCGTCGCGGGCTTTGCCAAGGGATCTGCCGATGTGTCGCTTGTGCCGGACGGGGCCGAGGCGACGATTTTGACCTATACCGTCAAGGCCGAAGTCGGCGGCAAGATCGCCCAGCTCGGCAGCCGGCTGATCGATTCGACCGCCAAGAAGCTCGCCGCCCAGTTCTTCGCGCAATTCGGTGCGGCCGTTTGCGGAGAGGACGCGACGCCGGTCTGACCGCTGCCGTCGATAAGGCTATCCGTCTTCGCCGCTGATCTCGGCTCGCCCGGCCGTGATGTCGGTGAGCATCCGGCAGATCTCGTCCAGGCCTGCGGTGGGCAGATCGACAGTGAGCATGCAGCCGTCGCCGTCATAGGCTTCCCCGGCTATCACGGCATGTTCCACGGCGCCGAGGCGCGCCTTCACCAGCGCCAGATCGCTGAACGCGACCGACACCCATCGTCTCGTGGTCAGGATGATCTGGCGGCGGGGCGCTGCGCGCAGGCAGCTCGCCGCCGTTCCGCCATAGGCCCGCATCAATCCGCCGCTGCCGAGCAGGATGCCGCCGAACCAGCGCGTCACCACCACGACCACCCCGTCCAGGTCCTGTCCGTCGATTGCCTGCAGGATCGGTTTGCCGGCCGTCCCGCTCGGCTCCCCGTCGTCGTTGAACCTGTAGGTCTGGCCGATCCGATAGGCCCAGCAGTTGTGGTTTGCGCCGTTTTCGCAGTGGCTTTCGAGAAAGGCCCTGGCCTCGTCCTCAGAGACGATCGGGGCTGCGCTTGCCAGAAATCGGCTTTTTTTGACCGTCTGTTCGAAACCGGCCGGGGCTTTCAGCGTTTCGCTCATGGGGAAAGGGTCAAGGCTCGCTGTGGAGATCGTCTGGTATAGGGCGTTTCAGGCGGCAGCAACATTCGCCTGCAGCACGCTAAGCTGTTGTTTCCATGCAGTTGCGGACGCGAAGCCGGTTCTTGCCTCGACTGGAAGTCCCCAAATGTCTGCGTCGCAATAGCGCAGGCTTCAAGCCCGGCGCAAGGCGGGAGACGTATGACGCCTCTTTAAGATCATGACGATCTGCGTTAGGAGATGCCAGACATGCCGACTGATTCCGAACTTTTCCCCGATGCCGAAACCGCCGCCATTGCCCATATGCTGGCCGAGGACCGGGCTGACGAGTTGACGGACATGCTGGTCGAAGGCCTTTACGAGGCCCTGCGCATTCTCGAAGGCGAGATTACCGCCGACACCTGGCACTGATATCCCACCTGCCGCCATCGCGAAGACCCATCGTCGGACAGCGGCAAGCCGGGAAAAGAGCCCGACATCACGCTGTCGGACCCTCCATGCATTGTTATCCCGTCAGGCCTTGAGCGCGTCGCGCATGCGCTCGCGCGAGAACGGCAGGTCGTAGATCCGTTTTCCGGCGGCGCGGCGCACGGCATTGCCGATTGCGCCCGATGTCGGCCCCTGCGCCGCCTCGGCGACGCCGAGATAGGGCAGGCCGGGATTGTCGACCACATGCACATCGATCCTGTCCGGCACGGCGCTGAAGCGCAGGATCGGATAGGCCGACCAGTCGGCGCTGGTGATTCGGGTCCGGTTGAAATGCACCTCTTCGTAGAGCGTCCAGCTCAGCGATTGCAGGATGCCGCCCTGGGTCTGGTTGACGATGTTGTCGGGGGCGACGGCCTCGCCGCAATCGACGGCGGCCACGACGTTGGAGATCCGGATTTCGCCGCTGACCCTGTCGACCTCGGCCTCCAGCGCGATCGCCAGATAGGACGCGTGGTTCTTGTATTTGGCAAAGGCAAAGCCCCGTCCGCGGCCTTCCGGCATCGGATCGCTGTTCCAGCCGAACTTGTCGGCCACCGTCTCGATCACCTTGATCGCCCGCTTGTCGCTCAAATGGCGCAGGCGAAACTCGACCGGGTCGGCGCCCGCCGCATCGGCAAGCTCGTCCATGAAGCTCTCGAGCGAAAACACGTTGCAATAGGCACCGAGCGCCCGCATCGCCGAGGCCCGCACCGGCATGTCCGGAATGAAATGCCAGTTCACGCGCTGGTTCGGGATGTCGTAGAGCGGAATGGCATTGCGGTCGCCATTGCCGGACGGCGAGATCTTCAGTTTCTGCGCATCCGGCTGGAAATGCTTCTGCATCAGGCGCCCGGCGAGCAGGGCGCCGGCTGATCCCGGCCGGGAACTGTGATTGTTGCTCCAGAGGTCGTAGTGCCAGTTGACGATCTTGCCCTCGTCGTCGAGCACCGCCTCGACGCGGGTCAGCATGCCCGGCCCATAGGGTTCCCACAGATGCTCCTGTTCGCGCATCCACTGGACCCGGATGGCGCGACCGGGAAGCTTGGTGGCGATCAGCGCCGCGTCGCCCGCCGCATCGTCGGCGCCGTTATGGCCGTAGCAGCCGGACCCTTCGGTGTGGATGCAGCGGACCTTGTCTTCCTCCATGCCGAGCATTTCGGCAATGGCGCCGCGATCGGGATAGACGCCCTGGGTATGGGTCCAGACGGTCAGCTGGTCGCCCTCCATCTTGGCCATGGCGGCGGAGGGGCCGATGGAACCGTGCATCTGGTAGGGGCGGGTAAACTGCGCCTTCAGCGTCTTTGCCCCCTTCACCGTTTCCGCTCCGGCGGAATTGACCACGCCGACTTCGGTCACCGCCGATTGCAGGAAGGTCGGCAGATCCGTCTGGTCGGGCAGGCCCTGCTGCTCCTGCCAGCGGGCCGCGCGTTCGAGCACGCGCATCGCCTGGATTGCCTGGAATTCCTGTTCGGCGACGACGGCCAGAAAATCCCCGTCGCGGATGATGGAGATCACGCCGGGCATGCCCTTGGCCGTGGTCTCGTCGAGATCTGTCAGCCGGGCGCTGTAGCTTGGCGGGCGCACGACCCGCGCATGCACCATGCCTTCCGGCCGCATGTCCTGCACATAGGCTTCGCCGCCCGTCACCTTGGCCGGTATGTCGACGCGGGCGAACGGCTTGCCGATCGCGCGGTAATTGCCGGGCGGCTTGATCTTCGTCATCGGATCGGCATCGACGTGCAGCAGGTCGTTCGAGACGATCTCGCCATAGCTCAGCGTTGCACCGTTCGGCCCGAGCACCTTGCCGCCATCGGCCTTCAGCTGCTCGACCGGTACGCCGAGCTTGGCGGAAGCCTGCTGGATCAGGATCTGCCGGACCTGGGCTGCGGCATAGCGAATGGCGGTTCCGCTGTTCGGCATCGTCATGCTGCCGGCGGTATAGCCCTCATCGGGCGTGCGTCCGGTGTCGGCGGTGATCAGGTTGATCGTGCCGGGTTCGACTTCGAGTTCCTCGGCTGCCACCTGCCGCAGCGAAGTCTTGGTTCCCTGGCCGAGTTCGGCCTTGCCGGTAAAGACGGTGATCGAGCCGTCCGCATCGATGCGGATCCAGGCATCCAGCGAGGGCGTGCTTGAAAGGTCGCCCTGCAGTTCGGGCGCCTTTTCGGGCGACCCGTCCGAGCCTTCCGCAGACTGGGCAAAGCCTTCCTGCGGTATGGTGAAGCTGAGGACAAGCGCACCGGCGCTGCCCAGAAAGCCGCGGCGGTTGATATCGAATGTGGGCGCGTTCATGGGTCTTCTCCTCAGCCTGCGGCAACGGGCTTGGCGGATGCCGATTTCATATGGGTCTGGGCGCGTTTGACCGCCGCCAGGATGCGCATATGGGTTCCGCATCGACAGAGATTGGGCTCCAGCCCGGCGCGGATCTCTCCGTCGGTCGCATCGGGGTTGGCTTCCAGCAGCGCCTGCGCCCGCATCATCATGCCGGAAATGCAGTAGCCGCACTGGGCGGCCTGCTCGTGGATGAAGGCTTCCTGCATCGGCCCCGGATTGTCGATCGTGCCGAGCCCCTCGACAGTCTTGATCTTGCGGCCCTCCAGCAGCGTCAGCGGCGTCAGGCAGGAAAACACCGCCTTTCCGTCGACCATCACGGTGCAGGCACCGCACTGGCCGAGCCCGCAACCGAATTTCGCGCCGTTCATCGCGAGGTCATTGCGCAAAACGTAGAGCAGGGGGGTGGACGGATCGGCGTCCACGTCACGGGTTTCCCCGTTCACATTGAGCTTCATCATTTGTCCTGTGCTCCTATGTTGTCGGGGCCGCGTTCGATGCCGTCGGACGGACGCACGCTCACCTTGATCTTGCCGCTGCGGGTATCGGCCGCCCTGGAGGCGACATCGTCCCAGGCGGGTTTCTGTGCGACGTCCTGGCGCAGATAGGCCAGCAGGTCGCTCAGCTGGGCATCCGTCATCGTGGGCGCGAAATTCGGCATGATGGCGCTTTGCCGGCCGCTTGTCGCCGGCAGGCCGAACAGCACTGTGTTGATCGCGTTTTGCGCATCCGGCGCATGGATCGTCGAGCTCAGATGCAGGTCGACCCCGCCGAAGGGCAGCGGCCGCCCGCTGTCGTGACAGACGGAACAGGCGGCGCGGTAGATCGTCTCGCCGCGACCCCGCGGGGTCGAGGTGTCGGCCGCCGAGGCACTTGCAAGCGCCAGCCCCGCGGTCTGGGAACGCTTGCGGATATCGTCGCCGGAGGCCAAAGTCCCGGAGGCCGCCTGCGGCATCAGCGAGCTGATATAGGTGGCGATCGCATGCACGTCCTGGTCGGGCAGCCGGCCGAGATTGCCGGTCACTTCCGCCATCGGGCCGTTTGCGAGGCCGTGGTCCTCATGCCAGCCCTGCCGCAGATAGGCATAGAGGCTGTCGGCATTCCAGGCGACCGGGGCGGGCGATGAACCGTCGAGCGCAAAGGCCGTCCAGCCTTCCTGCTCGCCGCCGGCGAAATGCTTGTCGGATTTCTCCGCCCCCAGCCCATTGCGCGGCGTGTGACAGGCGCCGCAATGGCCAAGACCGTTGGCGAGATAGGCGCCGCGATTCCACGCGACCGTCTCGCTGTCCTTGTTCTGATAGGCGCCCTGGTCGAAGAACAGCAGTTTCCAGCCCGCGACCGCCATGCGGATGTCGAGCGGGAAAGGCAGCGTGTTGTCCGGCGCTACCTGTTTCACCGGACGGCGCGTCATCAGATAGGCATAGAGCGCCTTGTCATCCGCGTCGGACACCAGGGTGAAGTGATCGAAGGGAAAGGCCGGATAGAGATGCGCGCCATCGCGGCGCACGCCCTCGCGCATGGCGCGCTGGAAGGCTGCCTGCGACCACCTGCCGATACCGGTCTCGGGGTCGGGCGTGATATTGGTGGAATAGATCGTGCCGAACGGCGTGGGAAGCGCAAGCCCGCCTGAAAAGGATGGGTTGCCGGGCTTGGTGTGACAGGCCGTGCAATTGCCGACCGCGGCCAGTTCCGCGCCCTTGGCGACGAGACCGGGGTCGAAGGATGCCGGGTCCGGGGGATTGATCGGGTCGATCGACCCGTGCCATGCATAGGCGAAGGCTGCTGCGCCGGCGACGATAACGACGCCCGCAAAGCCTGCTAGAATAGACTTGAATTTCACGTCTCGCTCCTCGACCCCCGCCGGGAGGCGAAGATCCCCGCATCGGCCGCCTCAGTGCGGGATGCACTGGCCCAAACGATCGTGCCGCCGTTCCGGTTCCGGCCCTCCCGTTTTTTTCAGCCGGCGAATTCTCCATGCGCGCGATCGGCTGTGACGAGAGGCGCTGCAGCCAGCGCCACCACCGGCCGCCATGCCGCGGCCGGCCTTCAGGTTTATGGGGTGCCGGGAGGCCGCCGGCTTGCAGCCTCCCGGGGGGACGTGAAGGGGTCCCGCTGCGGTCGCAGCGGGAGAGGCCTCACGAAGCGCGTAGCAGATCCTGGATGCGGATCGGGAAGCGGCGGATGCGCTTGCCGGTGGCGTGCCAGATCGCGTTCCCGATGGCGCCGACACTGCCGGTCACACCGATCTCGCCGACGCCCTTGATGCCGAGCGGGTTCACATAGGGGTCGTCCTCGTGGACGGTGATGACCTCAAGTCCCTTTACGTCGGCATTGACCGGAATGTGATAGCCGGCGAAGTCGGCATTCATGATCCGGCCCGACCGCTTGTCGAACCGCGCCTCTTCGTGCAGAGCAAAGGATGTGCCCCAGATCATCCCGCCCATCAGCTGGCTTTCGGCAAGCTTCGGATTGATGATCCGGCCGGCGGCGAAGGCGCCGACCATGCGCGTCACACGCATCTGGAAAAGATCGGGGTCGATCTTGACCTCGGCGAACACGGCGCCATGGGCATACATGGCATGGCGCTCGGCATCCTCGGGCGGGCGGGAGGCATTGCCCTTGCCTTCGACGGCGCTGCCGCCGGCGCGGGCGATGATGTCCTCGTAAGCCTCGCTGCGGCTTTCGTCGCCGGTGGCGAAAAGCCGTCCGTCGCGCGCGGTCACGCCGGAATTGCCGGTGCCGTAGAGCGGCGAGTCCGGATCGGCGGCGGCCAGTTCTGCCAGGCGGGCGATCGCGTCCTTGCCGGCTGCATGCAGCGCGCCACCGGCGGTTGCCGTGTGACCCGAGCCGCCGGCAATGCCGGCGTCCGGCAGGTCCGAAGTGCCGGAGCGAAACTCGACCTTGTCGAGCGGCAGGCCGAGACTGTCGGCGGCGATCTGGGCCAGCGCCGTCCAGGCGCCCTGGCCCATGTCGGAGGCGGCGGTTTCCACTAGACCCGTGCCGTCTGGGCGCAGGGTGGCGCGCGCCTCGGCCGCGAACATCGGAGCGCCGAACAGCGCGGTTCCCATGCCCCAGCCGACCAGCATGCCGTTCTCGTCGGTCATCTGGCCGGGCCGCATCGGCCGGCCGGCCCAGCCGAAGCGCTTGGCACCCTCCGCATAGCATTCCCGCAGGGCCTTGGACGAATAGGGCTTGTCGGTGCCGGGCTCCCGCTCGGCATAGTTCCTCAGGCGGAATTCGAGCGGATCGAGCCCTGCCTTCTCGGCCATTTCGTCCATGGCGCATTCGAGTGCCGCCGAACCGGAGGCTTCGCCGGGTGCCCGCATCGCGCCGGGCACGCCGATATCGTTGCGCACCGTCATCATCGTGGAGCGCAGCGCCGCGGCGGCATAGAGACCGTGCGAGGCATTGCAGGCGGGCTCGGGAAAGCTGCTGTCGAAGGTATCGACCGTCGCCGTCGAAATGTGGTCGAGTGCCGTCATCTTCGCCTGCGCATCGATGCCGATCCTCAGCTGCTGGCGGGTGGCGCCGCGATGGGCGACGGGCCCGAACATCTGGTCACGCCGCAGCGCCAGCTTCACCGGTCTGCCCACCTTGCGGGCGGCCGCGATCGCCAGCACCAGCGGGCTGTAGGGCACCGCCTTCGAGCCGAAGCCACCGCCCAGATAGGGGCTGCGGATCGTGATATTCTCCGGCGGGATGTCGAAATAATAGGCGTAGAAGCCGCGCGACAGCACGATCGCCTGGTTGGGCGTGTCGATCTCCAGCCGGTCGCCGTCCCATTTCGCGACGATGGCGTGCGGCTCCATCGCGTTATGATACTGCTGCGGCGTCTCATAGGTCAGGTCGACCGATTGCTGCGATGCGGCCATGCCGGCATCGACATCGCCGTAGATCACTTCGGCCGGCTGGCCGAAGGGACCGCTCGGCGCCTTCGTGGCCGGTTCCGCGTCCATGCCGATGCGCGGAGTCTCGGCTTCGTATCGCGGATTGAGCAATCGCGCACCTTCGGTTGCCGCCTCGATCGTCTCGCCGAGCACGAGGGCGATCGGCTGCCGGGCGTAGCGGATCCGGTCGCTCTGCAGCACCTCGACCGGGACTGCGAACATGAAGGGCTTTTCATCCGGATTGCCGGCGACCGGCGGCGGGTTTTGCGGCGTGAACACTTCCACGACGCCGGGATGGGCAAGGGCGGCTCCCGTATCGAAATGGGTGACCCGGCCGCGGGCGATCGCCGCCGGCACGAAGACGGCATAGAGCATGCCGTCGGGATGATTGTCGGCGGCATAGGTGGCGGCGCCGGTCACCTTGGCAATGCCGTCGCGGCGGGTGACCGACTGGCCGGAATTGGAGCCGAAGCGCATGGGCAGGGAAATCGTATCAGACATGAGCGTGATCTCCGAAGGGCGAAGCGGGAAGGGCGGGCATGCGCGTCGGCGTGCCGTTCGCGGCCATTGTGAGCGCCCGGGCCGCGGTGCGGCGGGCAAGCTCGATCTTGTAGGCATTGTCGCCCGAGGGCCTGGCGCCCTCCAGCGCAACGGAAGCCGCGCGGGCGAAAAGCTCCGAACCCGGCGCCTGGCCGACCATCAGCGCCTCGGCCTCGGCGATACGCCAGGGCTTGGCGGCAACCGCGCCGAGGGCGAGGCGCGCCGCGGCGATCTTGCCATCGGCGAACCGGAAGGCGGCGGCGGCCGAAACCAGCGCGAAGGCGAAGGATGTGCGCTCGCGAACTTTCAGATACCGGGCGTTGCGGCGGAAATCGGCAGCGCCTGCGGGCAGCCGCACGGCGGTGACCAGTTCGCCGGGCTCCAGCGCCGTTTCTGTCTCGGGCGTGTCGCCGGGCAGCAGGTGGAAATCGGCGAACGGGATCTCGCGCGTGCCGTTCGGTCCCGCCACTTCGACGATCGCATCGAGCGCGGCCAGGGGCACGCAGAAATCCGAAGGATTGGTGGCGATGCAGGCATCGCTCCAGCCGAGAACGGCCAGGTTTTCGTTGTCACCGTCCCGGGCATCGCATCCGCTGCCGGAATTGCGACGATTGCAGGCGGCGGCGGCATCCTGGAAATAGGCGCAACGGGTACGCTGCATCAGATTGCCGCCGATGGTGGCGGCATTGCGCAGCTGCCCGGAAGCCCCGGAAAGGATCGCTTCGGCGACCATCGGGAAGGCCGCCGCGAAGGCGCTGTCATGCGCAAGATCGGAATTGCGCACCTGCGCCCCGATCCGGGCGCCGCCATCGGCCAGCATCTCGATTGTATCGAGACCTGCGAGCTTCTTCACGTCGATCAGCTTTTGCGGCTGCATCGCGCCGATCTTCATCAGGTCGAGCAGGTTGGTGCCGCCGCCGAGATAGGCAGAGCCCGGGGCCCAGGCGGAGACGGCCTCGGCCACGGAGGTGGGACAGATATAGTCGAAGCGGTTCATGCCGATTGCCTTTCGTCCTTTGAGGCCGACACGCGGCGCGTTGCATCGAGCACGGCTTCGGTGATGCCGTGATAGGCGGCGCATCGACAGAGATTGCCGCTCATCCCCTCGCGGACGCGCTCGGCGTCGTCACCGGCCTGTCCCTCGGAAATCAGGCCGACCGCGCTCATGATCTGGCCGGGGGTGCAGAACCCGCACTGGAAGCCGTCATGCTCGATAAAGGCTGCCTGCACCGGATGCAGGTCGTCGCTTGCGCCAAGGCCTTCGATGGTCGTGACCGCCGCGCCGTCGAGCGAGATGGCGAGGGTCAGGCAGGAATTGATCCGGCGACCATCGATCAGCACCGTGCAGGCGCCGCACTGGCCGCGGTCGCAGCCTTTCTTGGTGCCGGTCAACTCCAGCCTTTCGCGGAGAAGATCGAGCAGGGTGACACGCGGATCGTCCAGCTGGACGCTGCGCGGCACGCCGTTGATTGTCAGGCTGATGGAGTGAGGCATGAAGTCTCCAATGGCTTGGTTTTCTCTTGGTGGGCAGAAAAGGCCTTGCGAGATGGTCGGGGCATTGGGACAATAGACGACAACAGGCCCTGGCCGTGTGACCATGCCATCAAATATACGGAGGCACCCTCCGTTTATCAAGGGGAGATGACGACAACTTGGAGTCCGTGCGGCGCAAACCGAGATCCGATGCCCTGCGCAACCGCGATCGGCTGATCGAGGCTGCCAGAAAGATACTAGGGCAGGGCGGCCCGGAGGCAAGCCTGGAAGCCGTCGCACGCGACGCCGGCGTCGGCATCGGCACGCTCTATCGTCATTTTCCGACACGTGAGGCGCTGTTCATCGCGGTCTATCGTCATGAGGTCGAGCAGCTGATCGAGATGATGGCGGCGCTGGAAACGGAGCGCGATGTCCCGGCCGCGCTGCGCTCCTGGCTCCATGCCCTTGTCGGATTGGTGGAAACCAAGCGCGGCCTGCTGGGCACGCTTGCGGTGACGACGACGGATGATTCCAAGGCAACCTTTGTCGAAATGTCTGGCCGCCTGACGGACGCCGTCGGCAAGCTGCTGGACCGGGGCATCGAAGAGCATGCCCTTCGCCCCGACGTCACCGCCGACGATCTTCTCACCACGCTCTATGCCGTCTGCTACACGCGCCAGCCCGGTCCCGGCTGGAAACCGCAGGTCATACGGCTCCTCGACATATTCCTGGACGGCATGACGACACGCTGACGCCATCGCGGTGTTGCGTCGAAGCGGATGCGAGCCCGTCGGCAGACGCAGGCCCGACTCCGCGCTCGACGCGAGCAGTCTCATGCATGGAAGAAGTGTGCTGTATGGGAAAAGATATGGCGGACAGGGAGGGATTCGAACCCTCGGTACGCTTTCACGCACACACGCTTTCCAAGCGTGCGCCTTAAACCACTCGGCCACCTGTCCTCGCGACGCAACACCGTAAATGCGGTGGGGTCGACCGGGCGCGATATATACCGATGATTGGTTCGGGATCAACTGCCATTCGTGAGATTTTTGAACTAATGCCGGACTTTGACGCGGTCTTGGCCATTGCGGCTTCCTGCAACATCAGTTTATTCTAATGACCAAGGGTGCCATGAGAGCATTTGGAGCCACTACGCCTATGATCCGTTTCGTCTTTCGCCTCCTGAGCCTCTGGTCTCTTGTCGTCGCAGTCGCCGCCGCCGTGATGGATTCCATCGAGACCGTCGCCGCGTCCGGTTTGGTGATGACCTCGCTCGGGTCCGCCTGGGCCGAAATCAGTCCCTCCAGCCTGTTTGCCGCAGAGGAACTGCTGCGCGACAAGCTGCCGCCCTTCCTGTCGGTGCCTTTTCGCGAATGGCTTCTGCCGCAGCCGGCCTTCGGCGTCTTCCTGATCCTGGCCCTGCTGTTCTGGATGATCGGCTACAGGAAGCCCAATCCCGCCGGACGCTTCGCCGCCTGAGCGATATATGCCAAGCCCCCGCCGTGCCGCCGGCCTGCTCGCCGCAACGCTGCGGAAAAACCGACATGCGCCGCCGGTTTTTCCGCGGCTGCCAAGGGTTGTGGGCATAGTTTTACCAGTTGAAAAAATCGGGTGAATTTTTCCGGCAGCCATGCAAGGATACTCAAATCCCGGTCGCTGTCCGGCTGACCGGGACACCGCAGACATACGCTTCCGATAGAAGAAGGGTGTGCGGGAGGACCCACAAAGATTTTTTTAAAACAAACAGGGCTGCAAAATGAAGAAAACTCTCCTCAGTCTCATCGCCTTGGCTGCCATGTCGTCCACCGCGCTTGCGGCCGACATCAAGCCTGCACTCGTCTATGGCACCGGTGGCAAGTTCGACAAGTCGTTCAACGAGGCAGCCTATAACGGCGCTGAGAAGTTCAAGTCCGAAACCGGCATCGACTATCGCGACTTCGAGCCGACCGACGACACGCAAGGGGAGCAGGCGATCCGCAACTTCGCCTCGCGCGGCTACAATCCGGTGATCGCCATCTCGTTTGCCTGGGCATCCGCCCTGCAGAAGGTCGCGCCCGACTTTCCCGACACCAAATTCGTCATCGTCGACGACGTCGTCGATCTGCCGAACGTCAAGTCGATCGTCTACAAGGAAAACGAGGGGTCCTACCTCGTCGGCCTGCTGGCCGGCCTGAAGTCCGAAACCGGCAAGGTCGGCTTCGTCGGCGGCATGGACATCCCGCTGATCCGCAAGTTCGAATGCGGCTACGAGGAAGGCGCGCGCGCCGCCAAGCCCGGCATGGAAGTGTTCCAGAACATGGTCGGCACCACAGGCGCTGCCTGGAACGACCCGGTTCGCGCCGGCGAGCTTGCCAAGAACCAGCTCGACCAGGGCGCCGACGTGATCTACGCGGCCGCCGGCGCTTCGGGCCTCGGCGTGCTGCAGACGGCCGCCGACAACAAGAAGTTCTCGATCGGCGTCGACTCCAACCAGAACTACGTGCAGCCGGGTTCGGTTCTGACCTCGATGGTCAAGCGCGTCGATCTGGCGATCTATGACAGCTTCACCGCTGCCAAGGACGACAAGCTCGAGGCCGGCGTCACCAGCCTCGGTGTCAAGGAAGGCGGCGTCGATTTTGCCATGGACGAGCACAATGCGGCGCTGATCACGCCCGAAATGAAGGCCGCCGTCGAAAAGGCCAAGGCCGACATCATCTCCGGCGCCGTGACCGTGCATGACTACATGACGGACAACGCCTGCCCGAAGTGATCTGACAGGGGCGCAAATCGGTGCAGACCGGTTTGCGCCCTTTCCATGTCCGCTATCGGGCCGTATCCGCTACCCGGTCATGCCTGTCATCGGGCCATGTCTGCAATCTGGAGTGAAGCCGTGGATCAGGCGCCAGCGATCGAACTCATCGGCATCGACAAGAAGTTCGGTGCCGTTCACGCCAACAAGAATATCAACCTGACCGTCGCCAAGGGCTCCATTCACGGGATCATCGGCGAAAACGGTGCCGGAAAATCGACGCTGATGTCGATCATCTACGGTTTTTACCATGCCGATTCCGGATCGATCCACATCGATGGCAAGCCCGTTGCGATCAAGGACAGCCAGTCGGCGATCGATGCCGGCATCGGCATGGTCCACCAGCATTTCATGCTGGTCGAGAATTTCACCGTGCTGGAAAACCTGATGCTCGGCGCCGAAGGCGGCGCGCTGTTGCGCCAGGGCGTCGACAAGGCGCGTGCCGAGCTGAAGCGGCTGGAGCAGGAATACGAGCTCGAGGTCGATCCCGACGCCGTCATCGAGGAACTGCCGGTTGGCCTGCAGCAGCGGGTCGAGATATTGAAGGCCCTCTACCGCGGCGCCGACATCCTGATCCTCGACGAACCGACCGGCGTGCTGACGCCGGCGGAAGCCGATCACCTGTTCCGCATCCTCGAAGTGCTGCGCAACGAGGGCAAGACGATCATCCTGATCACCCACAAGCTGCGCGAGATCATGGCGATCACCGACACGGTGTCGGTCATGCGCCGCGGCGAGATGGTGGCCACGCGCAGGACCGCCGAGACCACCGTCGAGGAACTGGCCGAGCTGATGGTCGGCCGCCGCGTGCTCCTGCAGGTGGAAAAGGGTGCCGCCAATCCGGGCGACATCATGCTGTCGGTGCGCAACCTGACGGTCAAGGATGGCCGCGGCGTCACCATGGTCAACAATGTCTCCTTCGATGTCCGCTGCGGCGAGATCGTCGGCATTGCGGGCGTTGCCGGCAACGGCCAGAGCGAACTGCTGCAGGCGATCACCGGCATCCGCAAGCCCGTGTCCGGCGAGATCTATATCGGCGGCAAGCCGGTCACCGGCTACGATCCGGCGAGGCTTCGCCAGCTGGGCCTAGCCCATATCCCGGAGGACCGCCACCACATGGGCCTGGTGCTGCCCTTCGAGGAGGCCGAAAACGCCATTCTCGGCTATCATCGGGACAACCGCTACGGGCGTGGCCCGATGCTCGATCCGGACGCGGTGCGCAAGGCGGCCGAGGCCGAGATCGAGAAATACGACATCCGCCCGCCGAACGCGCGGTTGAAGTCGGCGAATTTCTCCGGCGGCAACCAGCAGAAGATCGTCGTCGCCCGTGAAATCGAGCGCGATCCGAGCCTCCTGATCGTCGGTCAGCCGACCCGCGGCGTCGATATCGGCGCCATCGAATTCATCCATCGCCGGATCATCGAGACGCGCGACGCCGCCAAGGCGATCCTGCTCGTGTCGGTCGAACTCGACGAGATCCGTTCGCTCTCCGACAGGGTGCTGGTCATGTTTGCCGGCCGTGTCGTCGGCGAGACCAGCCCCGATACCGGCGAGCAGACCCTTGGCCTGATGATGGCGGGCATCGCGGCATGAGGACGTCATGAGCACTGCATCTGTAACCCTGCCCAACTGGATCAACTACGCCGTCCTGCCGGTGATCAATCTGGTGCTGGCCTTCCTGGTGTCGGGCGTCGTCGTCTGGATCATCGGTGAAAGCCCGCTGGAAGCGCTGAGCCTGCTGCTGCAGGGCGCGCTCGGTCGCGGCGAAGGCGTCGGCTTCACGCTTTACTATGCGACGAATTTCATCTTCACCGGACTGTCGGTGGCCGTCGCCTATCATGCCGGCCTGTTCAATATCGGCTCGGAAGGCCAGGCCTATGTCGGCGGCCTGGGCGCGGCCTTTGCCGCCCTGCTGCTCGATCGCTGGGTGCCGTGGTACGTCACCATGCCCTTTGCCGTCATCGGTGCCGCCGTCTTCGGCGCGCTCTGGGCACTGATCCCGGCCTGGCTGCAGGCAAAGCGCGGCAGCCATATCGTCATCACCACCATCATGTTCAATTTCATCGGCGCCTCGCTGATGGTCTATCTGCTGGTCAACGTGCTGCGCCCGGTGGGCAAGATGGCACCGGAGACCCGCACCTTTCTCGAAGGCGGGCAATTGCCCAAGCTGAAGGGCCTGATGGAGCTGCTCGGCATGAAGCTCGGTGCCGCGCCGTTCAACGTCTCGTTCCTGATCGCGCTCGTCATGTGCTACCTGGTCTGGCTGCTGATCTGGCGCACCAAGTTCGGCTACGAGATGCGCACGCTCGGCATGTCGCGCTCGGCGGCTGCCTATGCCGGCATTCCCTATGTCCGCACGGTGGTGATCGCCATGCTGATCTCGGGTGCGCTGGCCGGCATGATGTCGCTCAATCCGGTGCTCGGGGCCTCGGCCCGCCTGCAGGTGGAATTCGTCGGCGGTGCGGGCTTCGTCGGCATCGCGGTGTCGCTGATGGGCCGCAACCATCCGGTCGGCATCGTGCTCGCCGCCATCCTGTTCGGCATCCTCTACCAGGGCGGGGCGGAGCTTTCCTTCGACATGCCCGCGATCACCCGCGACATGATCGTCGTCATCCAGGGGCTTGTCATCCTGTTCACCGGCGCGCTTGAATACATGTTCCGCCCGGCAATGGTGCGCATGTACCAACAATTGGCCAGGAGCTGAGGAGAGATCGATGGAATATTTCGACGTTTTCGTCAGCATTCTCGGGTCGACCATCCGCCTGTCGGTGCCGCTGATCTTCACCGCGCTTGCCGGATTGTTTTCCGAACGGGCCGGTATTTTCGACATCGGCCTGGAAGGCAAGATGCTGGCCGCTGCCTTCGCCGCCGCCTGCGGTGCCTATATCAGCGGCTCCCCCTGGATAGGCCTGGCTTTCGGGATCGGCGTGTCGATCCTGTTTTCCCTGCTGCACGGCTTTGCCTCGATCACCAATCGCGGCAACCAGATCGTCTCGGGCGTGGCGCTCAACTTCGTCGCGGCGGGCCTGACGGCGGTGCTCGGCCAGGCCTGGTTCCACCAGGGCGGCCGCACGGCCAATCTGGGGCAGGGCGCCCGCTTCACGCCGATCACCCTGCCGTTCGCCGATGCGGTGCGCGACGTGCCGGTCATCGGCCCGCTCTATGCCAATGTGCTCTCCGGCAACAATATTCTCACCTATCTTGCCTTCGTCGCCGTGCCGCTGTCGTGGTGGGTGCTGTACCGCACACGTTTCGGTCTGCGCCTGCGCGCGGTCGGTGAAAATCCGGGCGCCGTCGACACGGCCGGCATTTCGGTCAGCTGGCTGCGCTACCGCGCCGTCATCGTCGCCGGCCTGCTCTGCGGCTTTTCCGGCACCTATCTGGCGATCGCCCAGTCCGCCGCCTTCATCAAGGACATGTCGGCCGGCAAGGGCTATATCGCGCTCGCCGCCCTGATCTTTGCCAAGTGGAAGCCGTTCCCGGTGCTGCTGGCCTGCCTGCTGTTCGGCTTCCTCGATGCCTTCGCCAATTTCATGCAGGGCAAGACCATACCGGGGATCGGCGAGGTGCCGGTGCAGATCTTCCAGGCCCTGCCCTATATCCTCACCTGCATCCTGCTCGCCGGCTTCATCGGCGTTGCCAATCCGCCCAAGGCCGGCGGTGTGCCTTACGTGAAGGAGCGCTGACATGTCGCATGATCTGTTCGAGGCTGCCCGCGACGCCATGCGGTTCGCCCATGCGCCCTATTCGAAATTTCCGGTCGGTGCGGCGATCCGCGCCGATGACGGCAAGGTCTATACCGGCGCCAATATCGAGAACCTCTCCTTTCCCCAGGGCTGGTGCGCCGAGCCGACCGCGATCGGCTGCATGATCATGGGCGGAGGCAAAAAGATCGTCGAAATGGCGGTGATCGCGGAGAAGCTGGCGCTCTGCCCGCCCTGCGGCGGCTGCCGGCAGAAGATCGCCGAATTCGCCTCGGCCGGCACGAAGATCTATCTGTGCGACGAGGTCGGCGTGCAGAAGACCATGACCATGGACGAACTGCTGCCCTTCAGCTTCAAGACGGATACGCTCGGATGAGAACGGTGATCGATCTTCTCGTCGAGCGGCTTCAGGGACTGGTGCCGCGTACCGGCATCGTGCTCGGTTCCGGCCTCGGCACCCTGGTCGAGGCGCTGGAAGACCCGATCCGCATTCCCTATGACGAACTGCCGGGCTTTCCCGTGAGCGCGGTGTCCGGCCATGCGGGCGAACTGGTGGCCGGCCGTCTCGGCGGTACGCCGGTGATGATGCTGTCCGGCCGGGTGCACTACTACGAACACGGTGATGCCAATGCCATGCGGCTGCCGATCCAGGTGCTGAAGTCGCTCGGCGTACAGTCGCTGATCCTGACCAACTCGGCCGGGTCGCTGCGTGAGGACATGCCCCCGGGCTCGGTGATGCAGATCACCGACCATATCAATTTCTCCGGCCTGAACCCGCTGATCGGCGAGGCGAGCGACCGGCGTTTCGTCGGCATGACCGGCGCCTATGACAGCGACCTGGCAGTCCGGATGCGTCGGGCGGCCGAAGCGGAAGACATCCCGCTGTCATCCGGTGTCTATATGTGGTTTTCGGGCCCGAGCTTCGAGACGCCGGCGGAAATCCGCATGGCGCGCACGCTCGGCGCCGATGCCGTCGGCATGTCTACGGTGCCGGAAGTCATAATTGCTCGCTTTTTAGGGCTGCGCGTTGCGGCTGCATCGGTTATTACGAATCTCGGTGCGGGAATGACAGGTGCCGAACTCAGTCACGACGAAACCAAGGATATGGCACCCATTGGCGGGAAACGTCTCGCTGTCATCCTGAGCCGGATGATATCTGGTGGAGGAAAAGATATTGGATAGCCACGAACAGCGGGCAACCGCAGCGGTTGCGCTGACGCTTCTGGATCTGACCAATCTCAAGGATGATTGCACGCCTGAGGCAATCGAGAAACTGTGCGCGCGTGCGCAGGGGCCGTTCGGCAACGCCGCGGCGATCTGCATCTGGCCGCGCTTTGTCGCCCAGGCGCGGGCGTTGCTCGGCGCCGACAGCCAGGTGAAGATCGCAACCGTGGTCAACTTCCCCTCCGGCGACCTGCCGGTGGAAGAGGTGGTGGAGGAGGCCCGCAAGGCGATTGCCGACGGTGCCGACGAGATCGATCTGGTGATCCCCTACAAGGCCTTGCTGCAGGGCGACGAGGCGGCTGTCGAGACCATGGTCCGCGCGGTCAAGGCCGTGTGCACCCATCCGGTGACCCTGAAGACCATTCTGGAAACCGGCGAACTGAAGGAGGCCGGGCTGATCCGCCGCGGCTCCGAGATCGCCATTGCCGCGGGCTCCGACTTCATCAAGACGTCGACCGGCAAGGTCAATGTCAACGCCACGCTGGAAGCGGCCGACATCATGATGCTCGCCATCCGTGACAGTCGGCGCCCCGTGGGCTTCAAGCCGGCCGGCGGCATCTCGACGGTCGCCGATGCTGCCCTTTATCTGCGGCTCGCCTCGACGATCATGAGCGAGGACTGGGTCATGCCCTCGACCTTCCGTTTCGGCGCCTCGGGGCTGCTGGACGACATCGAATCGGTCATGGCGCATGGCAAGCCGCTGGCCGCGGCGGCCTCCGGATACTGACCCCATGATCATTCCGCAGGAGATCATCCGGCGCAAACGGGATGGCGAGACCCTCGGGGCGATGGAAATCACCGCCTTCATCGAGGCGTTGAGCGACGAGAGCCTGTCGGAAGGGCAGGTCGCGGCCTTCGCCATGGCGGTGTTCTTTCAGGGCATGACGGCGGAAGAGACGGTTGCGCTCACCTGCGCCATGCGCGATTCCGGCACGGTGCTCTCCTGGGACGGCATCGAGGCGCCGATCGCCGACAAGCATTCGACCGGCGGCATCGGCGACAATGTCTCCTTGATGCTGGCGCCGATCGTGGCGGCCTGCGGGCTTGCCGTGCCGATGATCTCCGGCCGCGGCCTCGGCCACACCGGCGGCACGCTCGACAAGCTGCAGGCGATCCCCGGCTACGAGGTCATGCCCGACGCCCAGACCTTTCGCCGCACGGTCGCCAATGTCGGCTGCGCGATCATCGGCCAGACCGGCGACCTGGCGCCTGCCGACCGGCGTCTCTATGCCGTGCGCGATGTGACGGCGACGGTCGAATCGATCCCGTTGATCACCGCCTCCATCCTGTCGAAGAAGCTCGCCGCCGGCCTGCAGTCGCTGGTGCTCGACGTGAAGTTCGGCAATGGCGCCTTCATGGCCGACCTCGATGATGCCGAGGCGCTGGCCGCCTCCCTGGTCGCCGTGGCCAACGGGGCAGGGGTCAGGACCACAGCCCTTCTGACCGACATGAACCAGCCGCTCGCCGATGCCGCCGGCAATGCGCTGGAGATCGTCAACTGCGTCGATTTTCTCGCCGGCCGCAAGGCGGGCACGCGGCTGGAGACGGTCACGCTGGCGCTCGCCGCCGACATGCTGGTCAATGCCGGCGTGGAGACGGATGTGACTGTGGCCGCAGCGCGCAGCCGCGATGCGCTGTCGTCGGGCAGGGCTGCTGAGATCTTCGGGGCCATGGTCCACGCGCTCGGCGGGCCGGTCGATTTCCTCGAGCATTCTGCCAATTATCTGCGCAAGGCGCCGATCGAGATCCCCGTGCTGGCGCAGTCCGGTGGCATCCTGCAAAGCTGCGCCACCCGCGATCTCGGCATGGCGGTCGTCGATCTCGGCGGCGGCCGTCGCCGCGCCACCGACACGATCGATCACCGCGTCGGCTTCAGCGGTCTTGTCCCGCTGGGCACCGAGGTGGCAAGAGGCGATCTGATTGCTATGGTCCATGCCGCCGACGAAGACAGCGGCGCCCGCGCCGCCCAGGCCGTGGCCTCGGCCTACCGGATCGGCGAGGGCAGCCTTGCGGACGCGCCTGTCGTGCTCAAGCGGCTCGGCTGAGACGGCGCGCCCGAGCGCGTTACAGATGGCGCGGCACCCGCTCCCTCAGCCGTTCGACCAGCGCCGGATCCATGAAATCGCAATCATCGGAAATATTGAGGCAAATGATACGCCGGTCCTTCAGCCGAGGGCGGCATTTGCCCTGCAGCTTCGAACGGTGCCCCCGCGCCATCACCAAGATGATATCCGCCCAGTCGACGCGTTCGGCCGACAGCGGATTTTCCGCATCGTTGTCGGTCCGGGCGGATGGCACCTCGATGCCCGGCCAGCCGGCGAAGACCTGCTCGGCCGTGGGGCTGCGCAGCCTGTTCTGGCTGCGGACGAACAGGACATTCTTCACGGGCGAGCCTCCAGATGACGGCAGGGCCTTGCCGTATCGTCGATCGGGATGGTCGGAATCCGGCATCGCTCAGAATTTCATCTCCAGCGCCCCGTCGGCGACGGTGTAGGAGGACAACCGCTTGAGGAAGCTCATGCCGACCAGCGTCCCGGACAGCGCCTGATCCTTCATCACGAAGGCATCGACGTCGCGCACCCGGACATCGCCGATCTCGATCGTCGCAAGCTTCACATAGGCGGCCAGGGTTTTGCCGTTCGCCGTATTGATCGGATATTTGAAATCGAGGCTTGCGGAATTGAAGCCCAGCCGGCGGGCCGTGGACTGGTTGAAGGCGATCAGCGTGGCGCCGGTGTCGATCAGGCCGTCGACGGGTTTGCCGTTCAGCTTGAACCGGGCCTTGAAATGTCCCTGCGCATCCGCGGCAATCCGCGCATGACCGGGCCTGGTGCTGGCATTCGCCTTCTGCACGGAGGGCTCGTCCTGCACCGCCGCATCGGCATTCTCCACCGGCGCAGGGGCCACCTTCGTCAGGTATTGCGGCAGTTCGATCGCCGCTGCCGCGGCGATGCCCAGGATGATGAACGCACGAGCGAGCATGATGAGGTCCTCCGGCAGGTCGTATGCTGCCTGGAGCATTCTAGGTTGCAAGGCTGATAGTCGGACTAACGCAATGACTAAAATGCCGTCGAACCGGCCGTTTCCTGCACGGCTTACGCAGGCGGCGGTGGCGGCGGGACGGCATGCGCCGGCCCCTCCCAGTCAGCCATGGCCCGGCGGCCGCCTTACTTCGTGCCGTACATCCGGTCGCCGGCGTCGCCGAGACCCGGCATGATATAGCCCTTTTCGTTCAGGTGGCTGTCGATCGAGGCGGTGTAGACCGGAACGTCGGGATGCGCGTCGGTGAAATGCTTGATCCCTTCGGGCGCTGCCAGCAGGCAGAGGAAGCGGATGTTCTTGGCACCGCGCTCCTTCAGCTTGTCGATCGCGGCAATCGAGGAATTGCCGGTCGCCAGCATCGGGTCGACGACGATGATCAGTCGCTCGGCAATGTCTTCCGGCGCCTTGAAATAATATTCGACCGGCTCCAGCGTCACGTGATCGCGGTAGACGCCGATATGCGAGACGCGGGCGGCCGGCACCAGTTCCAGCATGCCTTCCAGCAGGCCGTTGCCGGCGCGCAGGATCGAGGCGAAGACCAGCTTCTTGCCTTCCAGCACCGGCGATTCCATCGTCTGCAGCGGTGTCTCGATGGTCTGCATGGTCAATTCGAGATCGCGCGTCACCTCGTAGCAGAGCAGCGTCGAGATCTCGCGCAGCAACCGGCGGAAGCTCGAGGTCGAGGTCTCCTTGCGGCGCATGATCGTCAGTTTGTGTTGGACGAGCGGATGATCGATGACAGTGACGCCGTTCATGGGACAAACCTTCTTTTCAAACTGGGCTTGCCCATGTCTTTGTCACGGGCAGCCTCGGTTAAGCAAGCGTCGAGCAACGCCGGCGATCAAAAAGCCACGGAAAAGCCCCTCAGGCGGCAAGCTTCGCCAGCAGCGCCTGCCGTGTCTCCTCATCGACGAAGGCCGCCTCGATGGCCGTGCGGGTCATGGCGTCGATCTCCGCCTCGCTGAAGCCCAGTTCGTCGGCGGCGATTTCGTATTCGCGCGCCAGCGAGGTGTGGAAGAAGGGCGGGTCGTCCGAGTTCAGCGTCACAGGAACGCCGGCCTGCACCAGCTGCCGCAGCGGATGGGAGGCGAAGTCGGGGAAGACCTGCAGCGCGATATTGGAACCCGGGCAGACCTCGAGCACGATGCCGAGATCGGCAATCCGCTTGACCAGCTCCGGATCCTCGATGGCGCGCACGCCGTGGCCGATCCGCGATGGCTTCACCAGCTCGACCGCATCGGCAACGGAAAACGCGCCGCACAACTCGCCGGCGTGGATGGTGATGCCGAGGCCGGCCTCACGCACCACGTCGAAGGCGCGGGCATAATCGGCGACCCGGTTCATCCGCTCCTCGCCGGCCATGTTGAAGCCGGTGATCAGCGGGTGGTCGAATGTCGCCGCCCACTCGGCGCGCCGCAGCACGTTTTCCGGGCCCAGGTGACGCTCGCCGATGATGATCATCCGGCATTCGATGCCGGTCTCCTGCCTGGCCGCCGCGATGCCGGCTGCCAGTCCGCCGATATAATCTTCCGGCGCCAGACCGACGGCCTCGCCATGGTCGGGCGAAATGAACAGCTCGCTATAGATGGTGTTTTCGGCTGCGAGTTCGCAGAGATAGGCCTGCGTCAGCGCGGCATAGTCGTCGGCGGTGCGAAATACCGATGCGACATGGTCATAGCAGGCTATGAAACTGGTGAAGTCATGCCAGACATAGGCCCCGTCGCGGATGAAGACGGAGTGATCGACGCCATATTTCTCCGCCTGGCGCAGGGTGAGCGCAGGTGGGGCTGCGCCCTCCACATGGCAATGCAGTTCCGCCTTCTTCAGGTGCTTGGTCACAGGAAGCTCCGTCCATGCTTGCCGGGCGCAATGCCGAGATGCGCCGCGACCGTCTCGCCGATATCGGCATAGGTGTCGCGTATGCCGATGGCGCGCGAGCGGATGCCCGGCCCGAACGCCATGATCGGAACCCTTTCGCGGGTATGATCAGTGCCGCGCCAGGTCGGATCGCAGCCGTGATCGGCGGTCATCAGCACCATGTCGCCGGGCTTCAGCTTGCGGTTGATCTCCGCCAGCCGGCGGTCGAAGGCCTCGAGCGCTGCGGCATAGCCCGGCACGTCGCGGCGATGCCCGTAGAGCATGTCGAAATCGACGAAATTGGTGAAGACGAGATCGCCGTCGCTGGCCTCGTCCATGGCTTTCAGCGTCGCATCCACCAGTGCCATATTGCCATTGGCCTTGATCACGCGCGACACGCCCTGGTGGGCGAAGATGTCGCCGATCTTGCCGACGGCATGCACGCGGCGATCCGCCTCGATCAGGCGGTCCAGCAGCGTTGGCTCCGGCGGCAGCACCGAGAAGTCGCGGCGATTGCCGGTGCGCTCGAAAGTGGCCGGACTGTCGCCGACAAAGGGCCGGGCGATCACCCGGCCGATATTCAAGGGGTCGACGAGCTCGCGCACGATCGCGCAGAGATCCATCAGCCGCTCCAGCCCGAAACTCGCCTCGTGGGCGGCAATCTGGAAGACGGAATCCGAGGATGTATAGCAGATCGGCTTGTGGCTGCGGATATGCTCGACGCCGAGCCTTGCGATGATCTCGGTGCCCGAGGCATGGCAATTGCCGAGAATGCCCGGAAGATCGGCGCGCTCGCAGATCGCCTCCACCAGGTCGCGCGGGAAGGCCTGGTCGCCCTCTGGAAAATAGCCCCAGTCGAACATGACCGGCGTGCCGGCGATCTCCCAGTGGCCCGACGGCGTGTCCTTGCCGCGCGAGGTTTCCGAGGCCGCCCCATGCAGGCCGAAGATCCGCTCGGGCACCGGCATGCCGGCCGGATAGGTGCCGCTGGCAAGCTTGGCGATCTGCATCAGGCCCAGCGCCGAGAGGTTCGGCAGCTTCAGCCGACCGGACCGCAATCCTGCCCGGTCTCCCGCGCCTGTCGCACAGAATTCGGCGATATGGCCAAGCGTGTCGGATCCCTCGTCGCCATAGGCGCTAGCATCCGGCGCACCGCCGATGCCGAAGGAGTCGAGAACGAAGAGGAATGCGCGGGCCATCCGTCACCTAGAATCGAAGCGCCCTTGAGGGTCGCGGAACCGGTGATGAATAGCCCGTCGAAACGGCCTTTGCAAATCGCGACAGGCCCGGAGAAACCTCAGGATGGGCAGTTCGTGCAGGCAATCCCGTCGTCGCCGACACGCTGGCGATAATAGTAGTCGCGCGCGATGGTGATCGTCGTCAGCCCGCTGCTGGAAAAATTCGGAACATAGGTGACGAGCTCGTGCGGGATCGAAAGCTCCGCATGGATGAGGAAGGTCTCGGCATTGCTCATCGCCGCGTCCAGATTGAGGGTGGTCCCCGCCGTGTAGGGGGCCTTCTTGCTGTCGCTTTCCCAGGACCAGGTCACGGTGGCCTTCGAATTCTTGTCGATGGTGATGCCGGTCACCTTCAGCACCATGCCGGTGGTCGGGTAGGGCACGAACAGCGATTGGGCCACATGCGTCATGGAGTCGAGGAAATCCTTGTTCACATCGCCTTCCTGGGCAATCAGGTCGGCGACGGTACTGGCGGCGGCCGTTGCCCTCTTCTGCACGCTGAACGCCAGCGTGAGTTCCAGCGCCGAGAGGTAGACGAACAGAAGCAGCGGGAAAAGCAGCGCGAATTCGACGGCGCCGAAACCCTGTCGGTCGGTGCCCAAACGCTTGAACTGCCGGCTGAGGGCTTGCAGGGTGGCTTTGCCGACCGTCGCCAGGCGGGTGCCGGAAAATGCCGATCGGATCGCGGTCATGGATAGTCCTCGTTCTTGAAGGTCGTCGTTGCAACGATCAGGAACACCGAGGATCCGTCGGCAGGGCGAATATTCGTGATGTAGGGACGCACCAGGTCGGTCATGACATGCCAGCGGTAGAAGGCCCGGACCATGTTGACGGTCTTCGGTCCGCCGGGGCTGTACTTGAACTTGGTGGGGTCGATGTCGGCATAATCCGCAGCGCTGACGCGCGGAATGGAGGTCGGCACGTCGTTGTAATCGGTGTAGGTCTGGACATCGACATAGAGATCCGACTCGTTGGCGGCCTCCGTCTTCGAACAGGTGATCATCACTGCAATGTCGTTGCACAGCAGCTGGCGGAACTCCGTCTTGTCCTTGTCGGTGTCCCTGCCGAGCTTGTAGGTGATTTCGCCCGTGCGGATCTGCCGGGCCAGGTTGTTGGTTGCATTCGTCAGCAGCTGCTCGGCGCTATAGGCGACGAAGGTCTCGATGATGGCAAACACAATCAGGAAATAGGGTATCGCCAGAATGGCGAATTCGATCGCCGCGGTGCCGTCGCGCGAACGCATCAATCGAAGAAAGGTTGAACACGCTCGTCGCGCGGATCGGATTGGGCGCATGCCCGCTTTGCGTCTTGAATTCATTTCTGAACGCCTAAAAATATCTTTATGACGCTATATTAGGCGAGAGATATTGAATTTTCGTTCACCAACCACGCGGAATTGGTGGCGAACCGTTAATCAATCCGAAAGCATGCGACGTATGTGGGAAGCCGGCTTCCTGATCAGGGCTCTGCGTAGGTGCTTGCAGCCTGCGCTTCGCAGATCGGGGTGCAGGACATGACGATACGAGCAGTCGACTTGAACAGGCGAATTGTGTTGTCTTCGTCGATCGAGACCTGGATCCGTTCGTCCAGAATGGCGTTGCCGTCATTGTCGAGCAGAACCAGATTAGTCGTGCCGAAATCACGGCCGGTCAGCACGATCGTCTTTTCGTCTGCCACAGTCGCGTCGGCGATCTTCGAATTGCCGACGATCACCTTGCTGACCGGACGGTCGAGTTTCAGGACACGGGCGTGATCCATGAACACGTGCAGAGCGCCGTCCTCTGCCAGGACGGGGCCGGCCAGCAGTGTGCCGGTCACGCAGGCAGCGAACAGGGAAGCGGAAAGTTTGAAAGTGATCACCGGCAAGATCCTTGAGGACGCTCTTAATGCTTTAAATCTCGGGTCCAAGATGCCGCGATTTGGTGAATGAACGGTTAAGTGGGCTTTCTTAATATATAAGGCATCCGTTGCCCCTGACTGATGCCCAGATCGGAGCCCCTGGAGGCCGGGGAGATATCCCCTTGAGGATGCAGTCTTATAAGGGGGCGCTTTCCCGGCGACATTAGTCCCTCGAAATGTAGCGACCTCGGTAACGAAGCGCTTACCTTGCTGCGCGTCCTGCCACATTTACGTTTTGGTAACGTTCTTTATTAAGTCGGTAGCAATGGACGCTCTGTAGGTTGAGGTCATCCGAGCAACGGTAAACAGTTGCCGGGCGTGCTGAACAGCTTCATAGAGTTAGGAGAATACAATGACTAAGATTTTCTCGCGTTTCCTCAAGGACGAGTCGGGCGCAACTGCAATTGAATACGGCCTGATCGCCGCGCTCATCTCCGTCGCCCTGATCACCGGTGCTTCGACCCTGGGCAACTCGCTCAACAACACCTTCTCGAAGGTCTCGGGCACTCTCGATACGGCCAACTCGAAGTAAGCCTCGCGGCTTGCGATCGAAAGCCGCCCTTCGGGGCGGCTTTTTTGTATCTGGAGACTGCCTGATTCGCATGCTTCTCTTTCCGAAGCAGTAAGGTTTTCAAGCTATCCCTCATGGAGCCCGTCGGGGTTTCCGTTAGACCGCACATTTCAGGATATGGGCATGATTGTCACTTTGATCTTCCTTCTCTTTCCCATCTGTCTCGTTCTCGCGGCGCTGACGGATCTCCTGGAAATGACCATTCCCAATCATATCCCGCTGGCTCTCATCCTCGGCTTTCTGGTGGTCGCGCCTTTCATCGATATCGGCTGGACCGGGTTCGGCTGGCATCTGGCTGCCGGGGCGGTGGTCTTTGCCGCATGTTTCGCCCTCTTTGCCTTCGGCGTGATGGGGGGTGGCGATGCGAAACTGCTGAGCGCGGCCGCCCTGTGGTTCGGCTTCAATGAAAGCCTGCTCAGCTTTGCCATCTATGTGTCCTATATCGGCGGCCTGCTGACCGTCCTGCTGATCCTGTTGCGCAGCCGGTCGAGCATCGTCATGACGCTCAATCTGCCGCTGCCCGATTCGCTGATTTCGGCGAAGAAAGTGCCCTATGGCATCGCCATCGGCATCGCCGGGCTGATCGCCTACCAGGATTCCCCCATCGTTCTCTGGGCGCTCTCTGCCGGTAAATAGGCAGCATGCGAGCAAAAGCTTTCATTAACTACCTTTATAAGCCCGCCATTAACTATAATTATACCAATTGCGGATCATTGTGCCCGGGAACCAGTCTTTCCCCGCAAGGATCGCCCAATGAAACCCGCACGTATCATCATCCTCACGGTCGCTGTTGTTGCAGCCGGACTTGCCGGGTTTCTTGCCATGCGGCTGTCCGGCCCCCGGGTGATCGCCGAAAAGGCGCAGCAGATCATCCAGAAGGAACCGTCGACCCGCGTTCTCGTCGCATCCGAGAACCTGCCGGTCGGCGCAAGGTTGAACCCGGATTCGATGCGCTGGACCAATTGGCCCAAGGGCGATGTGTTCGAAGGCTTCATCACCGATGAAAAACGTCCCAAGGCGCTCGAGGAACTGAGCGGCGCCGTCGTGCGCATTCCCATTTTCGAGGGCGAACCGGTGCGCGGCGAAAAGGTCGCCGACTCCTCCAGCCACATCATGTCGTCGCTGCTGCCGTCGGGCAAGCGCGCCGTGTCCACCGAAATCTCGGTCGCAACCGGAGCCGGCGGCTTCATCCTGCCCAACGACCGGGTCGACGTGATCATGGTCCGCAAGGGGGACGGCGACACTTTCAAGACGGAAAACGTCCTGTCCAATGTCCGCGTGCTGGCGATCGATCAGCAGATCCAGGAAGACGAGGACGGCAAGAAGTCCGTCGTCGGCAACACCGCGACGCTGGAGCTGACGCCGGATCAGGCGAAGGTGATCACGGTCGCGCAGCAGATGGCCGACAGGCTGAGCCTGGTTCTCCGCTCGGTCGCCGACGCGCAGGAGCAGGACACTGCCGCCGCCGACCATCTTCTCAGCGGCAGCAACGGCCAGTCGACGATCCAGGTGATCAAGTCCGGCACCATCGTAAAGAACACCAATTGACATGAGTGGGGGCGTAAACGTGATCGGTCTCTTGAATAACATGCGCACCGGCATCAGACCCGTTCTGGCAGTCTGCCTTGCGGTCTCCTCGGTTGCGGGAAGCGCCCTGCCTTACGATGCGCCGCATCGCCAGGCGGCCGCCGCCGACAACATCATCCGCGTCTCGCAGGCGGGTCCCGGTGCGCATCGCATCGTCAAGCTGGGCCTGAACAAGGCGATCGTGGTGGACCTGCCGGCCGACGCCCACGACATTCTGGTCGCCGATCCGACCATGGCCGATGCCGTCACGCGAACCTCGCGGCGCATCTACCTGTTCGGCAAGTCGGTCGGACAGACCAATGTGTTCATCTTCGGCGGCAATGGCCAGGAACTCGTCACCCTCGACATCGAGATCGAACGCGACGTGTCCAATCTCCAGGCCAATCTGGCCCGCTTCATTCCGGAATCGAACATCAAGGTCGAAATCGTCTCGGACAATATCGTGCTCACCGGCACGGTGCGCACACCCCAGGACGCGGCCCGCGCGGCCAGCCTCGCCGGCGCCTTTCTGAAGGGCGGCGAAGCCACGACCCGCAACCAGACCGCCACCAGTTCGAGCACCAGCGGCGATACCGAAGTCGCGATCTACGCCGAAGACCGGCAGACATCCTCGATCGTCAACCTGCTGACCATCGAAGGCGAGGACCAGGTGACGCTGAAGGTCACGGTCGCCGAAGTCAGCCGCCAGGTGCTCAAGCAGCTCGGCATGAACGGCGCCATCTCCGACGGTACGAACGGCATCGCCTTCAACAATCCGGCCAATCTCGGCAATGCGATCGCGACCGGTGCGTCGCGCATTGCAACCGGATCGATCGGTGGCATGAACTTTGCCAGCTATGTCAGCGCGATGGAGCAGGCGGGCGTGATGCGCACGCTGGCCGAACCCAGCCTGACGGCAATTTCGGGCGAGCAGGCCAAGTTCTATGTCGGCGGGGAATATCGTCTGGCCGGCCAGCAGGACGTCTCGGACGACGATTCCGGCAACACGACCGTCAGCAGAACCGTCTCGACCGTCGATTACGGTGTGGAACTGAACTTCCGCCCCGTGGTCCTGGCACCGGGCCGCATCAGCCTGAAGATCGAGACCAACGTCTCCGAGCCGACCTATGAAGGCTCGGCGGTCACCGGCAACATCAACCAGCGTCCCGGCATCCCCGGCAACACCTATCTCTCGATCCGCAAGCGTGAAGCCTCCACCACGGTGGAACTGCCCTCGGGTGGCTCGATCGTGATCGCCGGCCTGATCCAGGACAATATTCGCCAGGCCTATTCCGGCCTGCCGGGGATCTCGAAGGTGCCGGTCTTCGGCGCGCTGTTCCGCAGCAAGGACTTCATTCGCAACGAGACCGAACTGGTCATCATCGCGACGCCCTATCTCGTTCGTCCGGTTGCCCGCAACGATCTGCAGCGCCCCGACGACAACTTCAACCCGACAAACGATGCCGCAGGCTTCTTCCTCAATCGCGTCAACAAGGTCTATGGCCGCCGCGAGAACCAGGCAGTGGGCCAGTACCAGGGCGCCGTCGGATTTATCTACAAGTGAGCGGGGACATCGGGATGCCGAACGCAAAGATCGATAGCCGCAGAACGAAGGCAAACATCATGGCTCCGTCACGCTTATTCCTGTCTGGTCCGGTCAAGGGCCGCACGCTGCTGGCCGTCGGCCTGCTCGCCGCCGCCACCGCGCTGTCCGGCTGCGGCAACATGAACCGCGACGACACGACCACCGGTGCGATCCCGGACGATTACCGCACCCGCCACCCGATCGTGCTGAACCAGGTCGAACACGCCATCGACCTGCCGATCTCGGGGAGCGACAGCCGGCTGACGGTCGGCATGCGCGATACCATCGGTGGTTTCGCCAGCGCCTACAAAAGCGACTCCTCGGCCATCGTCCAGATCATGCTGCCGAGCGGGTCTGCCAACGCCGCCGCCGCCAGGCATCTGAGCAAGGACATTCGCCGCACGCTGATCAATGCGGGCGTGCCGTCCGGCCGGATCGTCTTCACCGCCTATCAGGCGGGTGGCTACGGCAATGCCGCACCCGTGCGCCTCAGCTATGTGGCGATGACGGCCAGCACGGCGCCTTGCGGCCAGTGGCCGGAGGATCTGGCAAACGACACCTTCCAGAACCGCAACTGGGAGAATTTCGGCTGCTCGACCCAGGCCAATCTGGCGGCCCAGATTGCAAATCCGACGGACCTCCTCGGCCCGCGCAAGCCTGCGCCGATCGATGCCGAGCGTCGCGGCAACGTGATCGAAAAGTATCGCAGCGGCGCCAACACCGCGACCGCCGACTGATGATGGCCCCGAGCGAAGACAGGAAAAAGTCATGAGTGCGATTGATTACCGGATTGACGGGCATAACGGGCCGGCAGGCGATGGTCATGCCGCGGGCGACATTGGAGACATCGAGCAGACCCGGCCGCTTCCGCGCATCTCGGTGCATGCCTTCTGCATCAGCGACAATGTCCAGCGGATGATGGAAAAATGCGGCGTCGACCGGCGCATGGCCAAGGTGAGCCTTCGCATCACCAGCGGCACCATCGAAGCCGCCGCCAACATGTTCGCCAATGCACCGACGCCGAACCTGATCATTCTGGAGACGGAGACCGAGCCGCGTGCGCTGATGGCCGAGCTGGAGCCGCTGGCCTCGGTCTGCGATCCGTCGACGCGCGTCATCCTCATCGGCCGCTACAACGACATCACGCTCTACCGCGACCTGATGCGGCACGGCATTTCCGAATACATGGTGGCACCTGTCACCATGGCCGAAATTCTGGGCGCGATTTCGACGATCTTCGTCGATCCGGATGCCGAGCCGATCGGTCGCACCATCGCCTTCATCGGCGCCAAGGGCGGCGTCGGCTCGTCGACGATCGCGCATAACTGCGCGTTCTCGGTCTCCAGCCTGTTTGCCACCGAAACCATTCTGGCCGATCTCGACCTGCCCTACGGCACGGCCAATATCGACTTCGACCAGGATCCGGCCCAGGGGATCGCCGAGGCGATCTTCTCGCCGGACCGGCTGGACGAGGTCTTCCTGGACCGCCTGCTGTCCAATTGTGCGCAGAACCTGTCGCTGCTGGCAGCCCCCTCGCTGCTCGACCGTCCCTACGATTTCGAGCCGACGGCCTTCCTGCCGGTGATCGAAGTGCTCCAGCGCAGCGTGCCGGTCTCCGTGCTCGACGTACCGCATGGCTGGTCGGACTGGACCCGCAAGGTGCTGGCCGAAGTCGACGAGGTGGTGATCAGCTGCGTGCCGGATCTCGCCAATCTGCGCAATGCCAAGAACATGCTGGACGCGCTGAAGAAGCTTCGGCCGAACGACAAGGCGCCGCATATCATCCTCAACCAGGTCGGCATGCCGAAGCGGCCCGAGATCGCGCCGGCCGATTTCTGCGAACCCTTGGAAATCGAACCGGTGGCGATCATTCCGTTCGACATCCAGCTGTTCGGCAATGCCGCCAATAGCGGCCGGATGATCTCGGAAATGGATGCCAAGTCGCCGACTTCGGAAACCTTTGCCCAGCTGGCGCACCTGATAACCGGCCGCGCCACGGTGAAGAAGCCGAAAAAGGCCGGACTGGGCGCGATGCTCGGAATGCTCGGCCGCAAGTGATTCATCGAAATCGATAGGTAGATAAAATGTTTGGCAAGCGCGGTAGCGACGGATTTGGGAAAGCCGGTGGCATGGGCGGTGCAGATGCGCCGCCTCCGGTTGCGGCCGCGCCGCAGCCGAAGCCGCAGTCGCCATCCGCCTCCGCCGCGCCGTCCGCGACGGTCGTCGAAAAGGTCGTGGAGACGCGCCAGCAGGTGACGCCGCCGCCGATGCAGACCCCTGCAGCCGCCGCCCGCCGCCGCCCGGTCCGCGGCGAGGCCTATTACGACACCAAGAGCCAGGTCTTTTCGGCGCTGATCGACACGATCGATCTGTCGCAGCTGGCCAAGCTCGATGGCGAAAGCGCCCGCGAAGAAATTCGCGACATCGTCAACGACATCATCACCATCAAGAATTTCGCGATGTCGATCTCCGAGCAGGAGGAACTGCTCGAGGACATCTGCAACGACGTCCTCGGCTATGGCCCGCTGGAGCCGCTGCTGGCGCGCGACGACATCGCCGACATCATGGTCAACGGCGCCGGCCAGACCTTCATCGAAGTCGGCGGCAAGACCATCGAATCGGAAATCCGCTTTCGCGACAATGCCCAGCTGCTGTCGATCTGCCAGCGCATCGTCAGCCAGGTCGGCCGCCGCGTCGATGAATCCTCGCCGATCTGCGACGCGCGTCTTCCCGACGGCTCGCGTGTCAACGTCATTGCCCCGCCGCTGTCGATCGACGGCCCGGCGCTCACCATTCGTAAGTTCAAGAAGGACAAGCTCAATCTCGACCAGCTGGTCAAGTTCGGCGCGATCACGCCCGAAGGCGCTCAGGTCCTGCAGATCATCGGCCGCGTCCGCTGCAATGTGGTCATTTCAGGCGGTACCGGCTCGGGTAAGACGACGCTTCTGAACTGCCTCACCGGCTATATCGACCAGGACGAGCGCGTCATCACCTGCGAGGACACGGCCGAACTGCAGCTGCAGCAGCCGCATGTCGTGCGGCTGGAAACCCGCCCGCCGAACATCGAGGGCGAGGGCGAGATCACCATGCGCGAGCTGGTCAAGAACTGCCTGCGTATGCGCCCCGAACGCATCATCGTCGGTGAGGTGCGCGGACCGGAGGTCTTCGACCTGTTGCAGGCGATGAACACCGGTCACGACGGCTCGATGGGCACGATCCACGCCAACACCCCGCGCGAATGCCTCAGCCGTATGGAATCGATGATCGCCATGGGCGGCTTCTCGCTGCCGGCCAAGACCGTGCGCGAAATCATCTCCGGCTCGATCGACGTCATCATCCAGGCCGCGCGTCTGCGCGACGGTTCGCGCCGCATCACCCACATCACCGAGGTGATCGGCATGGAAGGCGACGTCATCGTCACCCAGGACCTGATGCGCTACGAGATGGACGGCGAAGACGCCAATGGCAAGATCATCGGCCGGCATCTGTCGACCGGCATCGGCAAGCCGGCCTTCTGGGACCGCGCCCGCTACTACAACGAGGAGCGCCGGCTGGCGAATGCGCTCGACTCGATGGATCAGACGTCCAGCGGAGGCATGTGACGATGTTTGCGATCGATCCGATTGTCCTGGCCATCGTCGCGCTTGCCGCCGTTGCCGCGGGGGCGGTCGCCTACAGCTTTCTGTTCACCCAGATCGAGGTCGAACGCAAGGTCACCTCGCGCGTCCACCGGGTCAGCGCGGCCGAGACCGATCGCGGCAAGGTCAAGGACGCGCGCGACCGTGTCGCGGAAGTCTCCAAGCGCCGCAAATCCGTGCAGGATTCGCTGAAGCAGCTTGAGGACAAGCAGAAGGAACGCGACAAGAAGGCGGCGAGCATCAAGGAAAAGCTGGTCCAGGCCGGCCTTTCGCTCAGCATGGCGAAATTCTACATGATCAGCGCCGGCGCCGGCGTTTTCAGCTTCCTGGGGGCTTTCATCCTCAGCGGCCAGCCGCTGGTCGCGCTCGGGGCCGCCTTCGTCCTCGGTCTCGGCCTGCCGCGCTGGGTCGTCGGCTTCCTGGTCACGCGCCGCCAGAAGAAGTTTCTCAACGAATTCCCGGTCGCGCTCGACGTCATGGTCCGCTCGATCAAGTCCGGCCTGCCGCTCAACGACGCACTGCGGCTGATCGCCAACGACTCGCAGGAGCCCGTGAAGGGTGAGTTCCGCCGCGTCGTCGAATCCCAGCAGCTCGGTTTCTCCGTGCCGGAAGCCTGCACCCGCATGCACAATACCATGCCGCTGCAGGAGGTCAGTTTCTTCTCCATCGTGATCGCGATCCAGGGCCAGGCGGGCGGCAACCTGTCGGAAGCGCTGGCCAACCTGTCGCGCGTGCTGCGCGACCGCAAGAAGATGCGCTCCAAGGTCTCGGCCATGTCGATGGAAGCCAAGGCGTCGGCGGCGATCATCGGCGCCCTGCCGTTCATCGTCATGCTGCTCGTCTACCTGACCTCGCCGCAATACATCATGCTGCTGTTCACCGATCCGCGCGGTCACCTGATCCTGGCGGCGTCCGGCGTCTGGATGTCGATCGGCATCTTCATCATGCGCAAAATGATCAACTTCGACATCTGAGGAACGAGGGCATGACCAGCGATCTGGCTGCGAGACTGACCGACCCCGCCACGATCATCGCGGTGCTGACCGCGCTTGCCGTGTTCGCGACGATCTACACCCTTGTCATTCCCTATTTCGAGAAGGGCGACCTCGACAAGCGGATGAAGGCCGTCTCCACCGAGCGCGACCAGATCCGCGCCCGTGAGCGCGCCAAGATGAACAGCGAAGGCAAGGCCTCGCTGCGCACCACCAACAACCGCTCGGCCGTCGAGATCGTCGAACGCTTCAACCTGAAGCAGGCGCTGGTCGACGAGAACACGATGAACAAGCTGCGGGCGGCCGGCTACCGCTCGCAGAACGCGCTGAACTACTTCCTGGTCGCGCGCTTCCTCTTGCCCTTCGTCCTTCTGGTGCTCACCGGTCTCTGGATCTTCGGCATGGGCGGCCTGGCTGAAAAGCCGTTCGGCATCCGCATCCTGGCCACCGTCGTCGGCGGCTATGTCGGTTTCTATCTGCCGAACATCTATATCAAGAACCGCATGAACAAGCGGCAGATGTCGATCAAGCGGGCCTGGCCGGATGCGCTCGACCTGATGCTGATCTGCGTCGAATCCGGCATTTCGATCGAGGCCGCCATGCGGCGTGTCTCCGAGGAGGTGGCGGTACAGTCGCCGGAACTGGCCGAAGAAATGGTGCTGACCACAGCCGAGCTCTCCTTCCTGCCGGATCGCCGCCAGGCGCTGGAAAACCTTGGCAACCGCACCCAGCTCGAAACCGTCCGCAACGCCGTGCAGGCGCTGATCCAGGCGGAACGCTACGGCACGCCGATCTCGCAGGCGCTGCGGGTGCTTGCCCAGGAAGGCCGCGACGAGCGGATGAACGAGGCCGAAAAGAAGGCCGCCGCCCTGCCGCCGAAGCTGACCGTGCCGATGATCCTGTTCTTCCTGCCGGTCCTCATCGCCGTCATCCTCGGCCCCGCCGGCATCCAGATCGCCGACCGCTTCTAGCCCAACGCCGCGCCGCCCGCAAAACCCAAGACCCCGCCCCGTCGCTCCGCTCCGACCCTCCCCACAAGGGGGAGGGTTGCGTCGTGCCAGCCGCGGGGCCATGCCACACGCCACGACGACGGGGAAAATCAAAACCGAAAAACCTCGGTGGCAGCGATTTTTCCTCGCTCTCCGCTCGCTGCCCGGATCGTCTCACGGCAAGCCTGGAAAAGAGCCATGCCGCGCTCGTTCGCTGTCAGCGCAGGCGACTGCGTTTGATGCTGGAAATTTCGCAAAAACTGGACGTTAGCGGTTCATCTATCTTTACCGCATTTGCCGGCGGTCTCACCGCCCGCCACACTTTCCTCCTCCCCGCACGCCGCCAAAACCTGGCCCCAATCCTCGCATCCGCCGCGCCCCACCAACCCGGCCCCCACAAAAAAATCCCGCCCCATTTTCCCCACCCTCCGACCCCGTGCCACACTCCTCCCGTCCCGCCCTCGGATACACCGGTGAACGTCGCCGGCGAGGTGGGGCCGGTGCCCTGGAGGCGTGGTCGATGACGTGGACCGCGATGCCAGGGGCCGCGTGTTGACGGATCTCCCTCTCGCCTGACTGCAGGCGGGGCGTGCCTGTGGGGCACACATGACATGACCGGTGACTGTCGGGGTTTCCCGGCTTTCGCGGTGCCGGACCTGACACGTCCCAAGGGGGTAGCGCCCCGATGAGCACCGTCCCTGGAAAAGGCACCGGATCCGCGCAGAGGGATCGCACAGCACCGGCACAAGAACACCGAACGGGGCGCCTGCGGGTGTCTTATTTAATTACTTAACGCGGCAGCCGAAGGCGCCCCGTCCGTCTTCCCGAAAGGGAGACAGCAGAAATGGCAGCATCCACCGGAGGGTCTCTGGCCCGGCCGGGGTTTTGCCGTGGGTGGACGGCGGCACCATTGCGGGGAGGGGGAGGGCCATCGCGGCCTTCGGGACCGGCTGGCCGGTGTGATCGCTACAAGAGACGAAAGGAAGGCCGAGAACGGACCCGTTTCTGCTGCGGGGCAGCGACGCAAGACCCTAATCAGGCCGCCGCGCGTTCAGCCGGTCGGGCCGCCGGGCGGTCAGCCGGTCGGGCCGTTTCTCCGTTCACGCGCCGCCCACCGGACCTTTCGGGCAACCGGGGCGGAACGGGGTCAGTTGGTCGCCTGGGTGTCGGCCTTGTCCTTGGCCGCCAGTTCCTTCCAGGAGTTCTGCCTCGCCAGCATCGAGCGCAGATAGGTCAGGTTGGCGGTCGCCTGTTCCGGCGTCAGCTCGTTGGCGGCGATCTTCTGCGCTTCGTCGAACCGGCCCTGCAGCCCGACGACGAGCGCCAGGTTCTGTCGCACGCGGCTGTCGGCGGTCGGCTGGTTCGCCGCATTGCGCAGATAGGTTTCGGCCTTTTTCAGGTCGCCGCTCAGCACGAAGGACATGCCGAGATTGGACAGGATCGACGGATCGTTCGGCTTGATGTCGAGCGCCAGCTTGTAGCGGTTGCGCGCCTCGTCGGAACGGCCGAGCTGGTCGAGCACGGCGCCTTCCGCCGACAGCAGCTTCCAGTCGGGGCGATCGGGCGTCTGGGCGCGGCGGATGGTGGTCAGCGCCTGGTCGAACTGGCCGGCGGCGGCCTGCGCCTTGCCGAAGGCTGCGAGCACGTCGCGGTCGGTCGGATGGGCGATCGCCACCTGCTGCATCACCGCCAGCGCCTGCTGCTCATGGCCCGTCATCATCAGCACATTGGCGTAGGACAGCCCGATGTCGCGATCCTTCGGGTTCTTGCCGTAGGCGGCGCCGATCTGGCGCGAGGCATTGGCCAGTTCCGGCGCGCTCATCTGGTCGAGATTCTGCGCGGCGCGCGGGATCGATCCGGTGGTCATCGAACTGGGTTTCGTCGCACAGCCCGCCAGCAGAACCACGATCAGTGCACTGCAGATACCGCCAAGAATTCTGCTCCCGTGCCGAGATGCCAGAGCTGCTGTCGCCATGATGCCAAGTCCTCGATGCCCCTTTGTCGCCCTTGCCGGGAACGACCTAATTTCCATCCCAGCAATAACCTGTTAACCCTAATGGAATGTTAAATTCATCCGCATTTCCTAAACCATCGCCAGAGTCCCCATGACCCCTTTTCAGTATATCGAACGTCCACTCCCCTTCACCGAAAAGGCGGGAGCGTCGCGCCCCGTGCATTTGCTGACCCCCGCCGACCTGGAGGCAAACACCCTTGCCGACGCGGCGGCGGCATGGGCCGAACATGCCGGCTTCCAGGCCCAGGCCGGGGATTTCCTGCTGGTGCCCGGATCTGACGGCGCGGTGAATTGCGCGCTGTTCGGCCTCGGCAGCGATCCGGCCGCCACGCCGTTCACAGCGGGCCGCCTGGCGCGCCTCCTGCCGCCCGGCGCCTGGCATATAGAGACGCCGGCCGGCGCGCCTTGCGACGCGCTGCTCGGCTACGGCCTCGGCAGCTACAGCTTCCGCCGCTATCTCGCCGAGCGGCCGGCCCCGGTCCGGATCGGTCTTGGCGATGGCGTCGATGCGGCCGATCTCGGCCGCCAGGTGGCCGGCGCCTTCCTGGCGCGCGACCTGATCAACACGCCCACCAACGACATGGGGCCTGCCGATCTCGAGGACGCCGCGCGGCGTCTGGCCGCCCATTACGGTGCCGAGGTCTCGGTGGTTGCCGGCGACGATCTGCTGGCGCAGAACTTTCCGCTGATCCACACCGTCGGCCGCGCCGCCGCCACCGCCCCGCGCCTGATCGAGATGCGCTGGGGCCGGAAGGGCGGCAAGCGCGTGACGCTGGTCGGCAAGGGCGTCTGCTTCGACACCGGCGGCCTCGACATCAAGGGTGCCGCCAACATGCTGCTGATGAAGAAGGACATGGGCGGCGCCGCCAATGTTCTGGGCCTCGCCTTGATGATCATGGATGCCGGTCTTCCAATCGACCTGCGGGTGCTGATCCCGGCGGTGGAAAATTCCATTGCCGGCAATGCCTTCCGTCCGGGCGACGTCTACAAGAGCCGCAAGGGGTTGACGGTGCAGATCGACAATACCGATGCGGAAGGACGCCTGGTGCTGGCCGATGCGCTGGCCTATGCCGACGAGGAGGAGGCCGACCTGATCATCGACATGGCGACGCTGACCGGTGCCGCCCGCGTCGCGCTCGGCGCCGAGGTGCCGCCCTTCTTCACCGACGACGAGGCCTTGGCCGGCGCGGTCGCGGCTGCAAGCGAGGCGGTCACCGATCCGGTCTGGCGGCTGCCGCTCCACAAGGGCTATGAGAAGCTGTTGAAGACGCCGATCGCCGACCTCACCAATGCGCCGTCCGGCGGCATGGCCGGCAGCATCACCGCGGCGCTTTTCCTCAAGCGCTTCGTCACCCGCTGCCCGTCCTGGGCGCATTTCGACATCTATGGCTGGTCGCAGTCCGAACGCGCCCAGGGTCCGGCCGGCGGCGAGGCCCAAGCGATCCGCGCGCTCTACCATCACCTGCGCCACAATCTGGCCTGAGACGGCGCGCAAGGGCAAAACATCGGACCCGGCGCCTGCAGGCAGCGCCGGGCCTTCTTGACGCTGGCCTTCCGTTGCCGGCAGGGGCGGTGGATATCGACGCGATGAACGGGGTGGATCGATGAGTGTGGAACTGTCGCCTTCGCAAGCGCTGGGGCTCTGGCACCGGGTGGCGCTCGGCCAGGTGCGGCACGACCACCGCGACCTGACGCTGCGCCAGATGGCGATCCTGCTGGAAATCTATCTGGTGCCGCCGCCGCATACCGTGCGCGGGCTTGCCGCCACCCTCGGCGTCACCAAGGCGGTCATCACCCGGGCGCTCGACACCATGGGCGCCATGGGGCTGGTCACCCGGGAACGGGACGCCATCGACCGGCGCAATGTCGTCATCAAGCGCACGGTCGACGGCGCGCTCTATCTTGAAAAACTCGGCGATCTGGTGATTGATCAGGGCCGCAAGCTGAACATGTGAGATCCGATGAGCCTGGACGCCCATACCCCTGATCGGCGATTGAACGCCTATCGCGACGACCTCGCAGACATCGCGCTAAAGGGCACGGTGGCGGCCGCAAGATACACGACGGGCACCCCGGCAAGGATCGCTCAGCCGGTCGTGGCGCTCCGCCGAAAGCCCGGCGAGACCGGCGGTATCGACACCCAGCTCCTGCTCGGCGAGGATGTCGCCGTCCTCGACCGCGCCGAGGGCTGGGCCTGGGTCAAGGCGGCAACCGATGGCTATGTCGGCTACCTGCCGGAGGAGGCCGTCGCCGCCACCCTGGCGGAGCCGACCCATGTGGTCACGGCGCCGCGCAGCTTCCTCTATCCGGGGCCGGACCTGCGCTTCCCCGTGGTCCAGGCTCTGTCGATGGGCAGCCGCGTGACGATCGCCGGGGAGGCCGAGACGCGCGGCACCCGCTATCTCCTCACCGACAAGGGCCATGGCCTGATCGCCGGTCACTGCCGGTCGCTGCAAGCTGTACCGGAGACGATGGACTACGTGGCCGTCGCCGCCCGCTTCCTCGAAACGCCCTATCTCTGGGGCGGGCGCTCCGGCTTCGGCATCGACTGCTCCGGTCTGGTCCAGCTCGCCTTGCAGATGACCGGCCGCACGGCACCGCGCGATTCCGACATGCAGGCCGAAGGGCTTGGCCGACCGATTGCGCGCGAGGAACTGCGGCGCGGCGATCTGGTGTTCTGGAAGGGCCATGTCGGCATCATGGAGGATGCCGAGACGCTGCTGCATGCCAACGGGCATACGATGACGGTGGCGCGGGAGAATTTCGAGGCCGCCGTGCAGCGGATCGCCTGGCTCTATGCCGAACCGACCGGCTATCGCCGACCCGTCGACTGAGCCTTCTTTTTCCGCTGCCGAAGACCTATATTCATGCAGGAGCATGAGGCAAAGGCGATGATGACAAACGGAAATAAAGGGCCGGGCGCACGTCCGTCAAAGACCGGAGCTGCCTGCGCACTTCTGGCTCTGGCTTCGGCTCTGGCCTTCGGCGCCTTGCCCGCCTCTGCTATGGCCGAGACCGTCACCCATGCCGCCCCGGTCGAGGTCTACAAGGACCTGCCCGGCGTCAAGCCGCAGGGCGAGGCCGAGGCGAAATATGCCTGCCACACGGCAACCGAGGTCGACGACCACTGGCCGCCGGGCCCGAGCGCCCGCGACAGCCTGCCCTATCTCGTCACCCGTTGCCAGACGGATGCCGGCGTCACCTATCAGGGCACCGGCTCGCTCGTCTCGCCGCACTGGTTCCCGGGCATCAATCCGACCGATCTCAATCCGGGAAAACCCTGACCCTTCGGGCCGTTCTCGCCATTCTGCTTGCCCGCAACGGTGTCCTTGACGTCAAGCTTCAGCGCTCGACCGCCAGATGCCGCGACAACGCCGTCTCGTCGTCGAGCAACCCCTTTGCCGTCCCCTGATAGACCGCCATGCCGCGGTCGAGGATGATCGCCGCGTCGCAGAGCGGCAGGATGTGCCGCGCCTTCTGCTCGATGATGATCATGCCGAGGCGCTCACCCTCGACGATCGCCCGCAAGGCGAGCAGCAATTCGTCGATGATGATCGGCGCCAGCCCTTCGAGCGGTTCGTCGAGCAGCAGCAGCTTGGGGTTCAGCACCAGCGCTCTTGCGATTGCCAGCATCTGCTGCTCGCCGCCGGAAAGCTGGTTGCCGAGATTGCCGCGCCGTTCCTTCAGCCGGGGAAACAGCTCATAGGCCCGCTCCACCGTCCAGCGGCCGAGCCGGGCGACGGCCGTCAGGTTTTCCTCGACGGTCAGCGAACGGAAGATATTGCGCTCCTGCGGCACCCAGCCGATCCCCGCCGCTGCCCGGCGTTCGGGCCTGAGCCGGGTGATGTCCTGCCCGTCCAGCACGATCGTGCCGCCATGATGGGTGGTCAGTCCCGCCAGCGTGTCGACCAGCGTCGTCTTGCCGGCGCCGTTGCGGCCGAGCAGCGCCAGTGTCGCCCCCCGGGCAAGCGTCAGCGAAATGCCCGAAAGCACGCTTGCCTCGCCATAGCCGGCGCGAAGATCGGTGGTCTGCAACAACCCGTCGCTCATGCCTCTTCTCCGAGATAGACGGCCTTCACCTTCGGATCGCGCGCGATCTCCGCGACCGTGCCTTCGGCATAGATGGCGCCGGCCACCAGCACCGAAATCCGGTCGGCGAAGGAAAACACGAGGTCCATGTCGTGCTCGATCAGGAGCACGGTGACGTCGGCGGGCAGGGCTGCGACGATGGCCAGCACCTCGTGGCGCTCCTCCTCCGGCACGCCGGCCGCGGGCTCGTCGAGCAGCAGCACCTTCGGTCGGCTGGCCAGCGCCAGCGCGATCTCCAAGAGCCGCTGCTTGCCATAGGGCAAAGTGGCGGTCCGCTCGCCCATCACCGAGGCGAGGCCGAGGCTGTCGAGCAGGGCTGCCGCCTGATCGATCGCCCGATGCTCGGCACCCAGCGATTTCAGCAGATGCGAGCGGCCGGACCGTTCGATCACCGCAAGCGTTGCGGCCTCGAGCGGCGTGAAGTTCATGAACAGCCGGTTGATCTGGAAGGTGCGCGCAATGCCCTTGCCGACCCGCCGATAGGGCGCCGTATGGGTGATATCCTCGCCCGACAGCAGGATGCGGCCCTCGCTCGGGCTCAGGACGCCGGTCAGCAGATTGACCAGCGTCGTCTTGCCGGCGCCGTTCGGGCCGATCAGTGCATGCCGGGCGCCGGGCGCGACCGTCAGGTTGACGTCGTCGGTGGCGAGAAAGGCGCCGAAGCGCCGTTTCAGGCCACGGGTCTCCAGCGCGGGCGGCCGTGTCGTCGCGCTCATGCCGCATCTCCCTTGCCGCGAAGCCTGCGCCGCCAGCGATCCGGCTCGAAGATCCGGGCAAGCCTGTCGCGGCCGAACAGCACGAGGACGACCAGCAGCAGGCCGATCCAGAACATCCAGTATTGCGGGGTGGCGATCGACAGGCTGTCGCGGAGCAGCGTAAAGGCGATGGCGCCGAAGATCCCCCCATAGAGATAGCCGGTGCCGCCGATGACCAGCACCAGCAGCACGTCGGCCGAGCGGTGAAAGGCAAGCACGTCGAGCGAGGTAAAGCTGGTGGTCTGGGTGAGCAAGGCGCCGGCGATCCCGGCAAGACCGGCGGCCAGCGTGTAGACGATGACGATCCGCCGCGTCGCCGGCACCGCGATCATCCCGGCGCGCAGGGAATTGTCCTTGATCGCCCGAAGCGACAGTCCGAAGGGCGAATAGGCGATCCGCCGGCAGACCATGACGGCCAGGAACAGCACGACGACCGAATAGACATATCCGGTCTTGCCCCAGAGATCGAATGCGAACAGGCCGAGGACCGGGCCGGTGGAAAAGCCCGTCAGCCCGTCGGCGCCGCCGGTCAGCCAGGCCATTTTGTTGGCCGCCTCGGCGATCATCATGCCGACCCCGAGCGTCGTCATCAGCCGGGTGAGGTCGCTGCCGCGCAGCAGAAGAAAGCTCGACAGAAAGCCGGCAAGCGCACTGACAAGGGCTGCCGCAAGCAGGCCGAGCACCGGTTCGGCGACGGCATGCAGCGCCATCAGCCCGGCGGTATAGGCGCCGATGCCGAAAAAGGCGGCATGGCCGAGCGAGATGATCCCGGCAAAACCGAGCACCAGGTCGAGCGACTGGGCAAAGAGCCCGAGGATCGCAATTTCGGTCAAGACAAGCATTTTCGACGGCAGCAGGAAATAGGCGAGCACGGCTGCCGCCCAGACCGCCACTTCGAACAGGCGGATACGCGATCGGCGCGCCATCAGCCTGCGGGCCTCTGCGACTGCCGGCGTGGCGGTGCCGGGCAGGGCGGTGTCTTCGGCGGAGGTCTGGACGGTCGGCGGCGCGGTCATCTGGTCAACCCTCCCGCGAAAACAGGCCGTGCGGGCGCACCAGCAGCAGCACGATCATCAGCGCATAGATGACGAAGGCGCCGGCATCCGGCACGTAATATTTGCCGGCGACATCGGCGATCCCGAGGATCAGCGAGGCGAGAAACGGACCCGACACCGTCGAGGTGCCGCCGACGGCCACGACGATCAGGAAGTAGATCATGAATTTCAGCGGGAAGTTCGGGTCGAGGCCGAGCACTTCGGTGCCGAGCGCGCCGCCGAGGCCTGCAAGCCCCGAGCCGACCGCGAATGTCATGACGAAGACCAGGGAGACATTGATGCCGAGGCCGAGCGCCGTGCGGCGATCGTCGACCGCGGCGCGCAGCCGGGAGCCGAAGCGCGTCTTCGTCAGCGCCAGCTGCAGCGCCACGGCCAGCGCCGCGCAGACGAGAATGATGAACAGGCGGTAGCGGCCGATGCCGACACCGAAAACCTCCATCTGGCCGGACAGCTCCGGCGGCAGCCGGATCAGCTGCTGCTGGCCGCCCATGAAATAGTCGGCACCGGCAATCGCCATGAAGACGAGGCCGATCGAAAACAGCACCTGGTCCAGATGGCTTGCCCGGTAGAGCCGGCGGTAAAGGGTGATTTCGAGAGCCGCACCGAGGGCCGCGGTGACGATGAAGGCGGCCGGCAGGCTGAGATAAAAGGACAGCCCCAGCCGGTTCATCATCACCACGGTCACATAGCCGCCCACCATGGCAAAGGCGCCATGGGCGAGATTGATGAAGTTCATCAGGCCGAGCGTGATGGTGAGCCCGCAGGCGAGCACGAAAAGCAGCATGCCATAAGCGATGCCGTCGAAGAGAATGGTGAGCATGGGACCTCGCAGAAGATCAGGCGGCGCGAAAGCCCGCGCCGCCTGCGGTCGCTACTGTCATTTGCCTTCGACGAAGGGGTCGTGGATCTTCGGATAGGTGGCGAACTCGACATTGTAGAGCTCGCCGTCCTTCTCCTTGACCTCGCGCATGTAGATGTCCTGCACGATGTCGCGAGTGTCGGGATCGATCGAGATCGGCCCGCGCGGGCTCGTCCATTCCATGCCCTTCATCGCCTCGATCAGCTTGGTCCCGTCGGTATCGCCGCCGGTCTTTTCGAGTGCAGCATAGGCGAGATGCATGGCGTCATAGCCGCCGACCGCCATGAAGTTCGGCCGCATGCCGTCGTTTTCCTTCTTCACCTCGTCGACGAAAGCCTTGTTTTCCGGGCTGTCGTGATCGGCGGAGTAGAAGTGGCCGGTGATCACGCCCTTGGCGGCCGGTCCGATCGCCTTCAACAGGTCGTCATCGGTCACGTCGCCGGTGGCGATCAGCTTGATGCCGGCATCCGCCAGACCGCGCTCGACGAACTGCTTCATGAACAGCGAGCCGACGCCCGAGGGCACGAAGACGAAAACGGCGTCGGGCTTGGTGTCGCGCACCCGCTGCAGGAACGGCGCGAAATCGGGGTTCTGCAACGGCACGCGGACGGCTTCCGCGATCTCGCCGCCATCCTTCTTGAACTCGTCGGTAAAGCCTTTCTCGATGTCGTGGCCGGGACCGTAGTCGGTGACCAGCGTCACCACCTTTTTCAGCCCGTTCTCGACCGCCCATTTGGCGACGGGCACCGCCGATTGCGGCCCGGCCATGCTGACGCGGACGAAATAGTCGGATTTCTGGGTGATCACCGATGTCGTGGCCGAGGTGATGATTGCCGGCACCTTGGCCTGGCTCAACACCGGCGCGACCGAGAGGGCCAAGGGTGTCAGCCCGAAGCCTGCCAGCATCTTCACCCCGTCATTGACGACGAGTTCCTGGGCGATGCGCCGGGTCTGGTCGGCCACGCCGCCGTCGTCGCGCAGCACGATCTCGATCTTCTGTTTTCCGGCCATGTCGCCATTGAGGGCCATATAGGCCTTGACCCCGGCTTCCACCTGTCGCCCGGTCGAGGCAAAGGGACCGGTCATCGGCAGCACCAGGCCGATCTTCACCGTGTCCTCGGCCATGGCCGGTGCGGCCATGAACGGCAGCATCGTCGTGGCGGCGAGCGCCAGGCTCGATGCCAGTAATACGCGTCTGGTAATCATCCGTGTTTCTCCTCCAAGAACAGTCTGAACCCAAGATTGCGGTTGTCGCGGACGATGTCTCCTCCTCGTCCGGTCGCCGTTTCTAGCGACATGTCATGCGTCGGCTATCGGTCTCTCCGTGCTGGCTATCCTCATCCCGTTGCAGGGCGGTAGCGGTGTAAAATGTATACATTATTGCGGATGTCGCGGGGCGGCTGCAGTCGGCCCTTGTCGGCCGCATGCACCGGAGCGGGCTTGCTGACCGTAAGCGTGCTGCGACGGATGTGTCCCGGTTCTCCTCCCTGAAACAGCCTGCTGAATTAGAATGCATGTACACAGATGCGTGTCAACGCCTCGTCGTTTGGTCCGGCCGGGCAAGCCGTGCCTGCCGTGGGCGCGAGCCCCTTCCCGTGCTTCGGCCCCCTCACTGCGCCAGCCATTGCGGCAGGGCCAGCGCCAGGGCGGGAAAGGTGATGGTGGCGACGACGACGACAAGGTCGGCAAGGATGAACGGGGTGACCCCCTTGAACACGTCGACGACGCTGACATAGCGGGCCGCGACATTCTTGATGACGAAGACGTTGAGCCCGACCGGCGGGGTGATCATGCCGATTTCCAAAAGCTTGACCACCAGCACCCCGAACCAGACGAGGCTGATGCCCTCGGATTTCAGCACCGGCAGGATCACCGGCAGCGTCACCAGCATGGCGCCGAAGGGTTCCATGAACATGCCGAGCGCCAGATAGATGACGACGATGATGGTCATCAGCGCGCCATAGCCGAGATCGGCGTCGGACACGAAGGAGCCGAGGAAGCCCGACAGCCCGGTGATCCCGAGGAAACGGGTAAACATCGAGGCCCCGATGCCGATGATGAACAGCGATGCGCAGGTCGACAGCGTCTCCAGCAGCGAGATCCGGATCACTCGGCGATCGAGCCTGCCGGTGACCGCAGACAGGATCACCGCGCCGCCGGCCCCGACGGCACCGGCTTCGGTCGCGGTGAAATAGCCGGAAAACAGCCCGCCGAAGACCAGCAGGACCAGCAGACCGAGCGGCCAGATACGGATAAGGGCCGCAAGCGCACTTCCCGCCTCGGCATCGTGATGCAGGCGCCGCGGCACGATATCCGGCCGCAGCCAGCAAAGGGCGAAGACGACGAGGCAGTAGGAAAGCGCGGTCAGGAGGCCGACGCCGATGCCGCCGATGAAGACCTGGGTGATCGATGTCTCGGCAAAGACGCCGTAGACGATCATCAGGATCGAGGGCGGGATCAGCGCGCCGATCGTGCCGCCGGCGGCAAGGGCGCCCGCGGCAAAGCTCGGCCGGTAGCCGGCCTCGACCATTTCCGGGATAGCGATCCTCCCCATGGCAGCGGCACAGGCGATCGACGAGCCGGAGACGGCGGCAAAGCCGGTGCAGGCAAAGATCGACGAGATCGCAAGGCCCCCCGGCACCCGGTGCAGCACCGCCTTGGCGGCGGTAAACAGGTTGGCCGTCAGGCCGGCATGAAAGCAGACGAAACCCATCAGCAGGAACATCGGCACCGCGCTCATCGTCCAGCTGGCAACGAAGCTGTAGGGCGTCGAGGTAACGATGCCGACGGCGGGCCTGAGGCCGATGAGCACGGCGATACCGCCGAAGGAGACGGCGATCAGCGCGAGCGCGACGGGCACCCTGAGGATCAGCAGCAGGCCGAGAATGGCAATCCCGTAGAGACCTGTTTCGACGCTCATGCGGCAACGTCCCCGGTGCGTAATGGCCGCTCGGTGCCGCTTGCCAGCTGGAAAAGCCGGATGGCGGTGATCAGGGCGGCGAGCGCAAAGCCGAGCGTCGGCAGGATATAGCCCGGCCAGGTGACGATCTTGGTCTGCAGCGCGACGACGAAGGTGCCGGTGTGGAAGTTCTTCATGGCGGTCGCCCAGGTCGCATAGGTCATCACGCCGTAGATCACGGTCGACAGCAGCGCGACCGCGGCATCCGAAGCGCGGCGCAGCCCCGGCGACAGCAGGAATTCGATGATCTCGACGCTCACCATCTGTTCCTTCCATTCCACCCAGGCGAGCGGCAGGAAGGCGACGATGATCATGTAGTAATAGGAGACGATCTCGACGGTCGCCGGCAGCGATGCGCCGGTGATCACCCGCGCCACGACATCGGCGCAGACATGGACCATCATCAGGATCACGCCGATGCCGGCAACGAAGGCGAGCAGGCGCGACAGGCGGTCGGCGAGACCGGTCAGCAGAAAGATCGTGCGGGACATCAGGCGGTTTCCCGAATGCGAGCGATAGGAAAGTCGGGCCGGCAGCGCATCGGCCGCCGGCCCCTTGGCCATCAGGTACCGTAGGTGGAGAAGTCGACCTTGCTCCAGATCTCGCTGTCGAGACGCTTGGTCAGCTCCGCCGGATCGCCCTTCACCTCCTGGAAGATGCCGTTCCACTTGTCGACCAGCGCCGAGAAGCGGGCGACGCGGTCGCCGGCGTCGGTGAAGCCGAAGCGCTCTTGCGCGACCTTGGCGGCGGTCTCCTTGTCGGCCTCGGCAAAGTCCTGGACCGCCTTGACGAAAGCCGGGTCCGGGTCGACGAAGGTGATCCCGGCGTCCTTGGCGGCCTTGGTTGCCTCCGCCGCCATCTCGTAGCCCCAGCGCTGGGTGAAATCGACATTGGCCTTGTTGGCCGCCGTCGCCAGCTGTTTGCGTTCCTCGGGCGACAGGCTTTCCCATGTAGTGCCCGAGACGGTGAAGTCCGAGGTCGCATGATAGGTGCCGAGCGGCACCAGGGTCACGTCCTTGACCAGTTCTACGAGCCGGAAGGACAGGAGGTCACCGACCGAGGCCATCGACCCGTCGATCACGCCCTGCGACATGGATTCGAAGGTGTCGCCGACCGGGATATTGGCCGGCACCGCGCCGAAATGCTCGGCAAAGCGCGAGAACGGCGCCCCGCCGCTTCGAAGACGCAGCCCCTTGAGGTCCTCGGCTGTTTTCACCGGCTTCTTCGTCAGGATGGCATAGACATCCGACGAGCCGGAGCCGAGATAGACGACGCCGAACTTCTTCAGCTCCTGCTGGCAGGTATCGCAGGTGACCATGTATTCGGTCATGGCGGCCGCCATGGCATGCGGCTCGCGGCCGGATAGCGCCAGTTCTCCGGCAAGCGCCATGTTCGGCAGGTCGGCCGGGAAATAGAGCGGCAGGATATTGCCGACCTCGACGAGCTGGCTCTGGAGCGCGTCCTTCATCTGGCCGAGCGAGACGACTTCCGGCCCGAGCAGCTGGCCGGTCAACTGGCCGTCGGAGACCTCCGGCAGGTATTCGACGAGTTTCTGGTAGAGATGGCTGTTGGACGGGTGGGCCGGCGGGGCGCCGGGTGCCACCCGCAGTTCACGGGCGTCGGCGGTCGAGGCGGCAAGTGCCGCCAGTCCCACCAGTATCGATAGCATGCGGTTCATGTTCAAATCCTCCCAGTCTAAACACGTAGGCATTTTCCATAGTCAGGTAGTCAGGTCGTCAGAGTTTCAGCAGTGTCCTCGCATTGTCCTTCAGGATGAGGGGTCTGACCTCGTCCCGGATGGCAATCTTGTCGAAATCGGAGAGCCAGCGGTCGGGCGTGATCGCCGGCCAGTCGGAGCCGAACAGCATCTTGTGCTTCAAAAGCGTGTTGGCATATTGCACCAGAACAGGCGGAAAATATTTCGGCGACCAGCCGGACATGTCGATGTAGACGTTGGGCTTGTGGGTCGCGACCGACAGTGCCTCCTCCTGCCAGGGAAAGGAGGGGTGCGCCAGGATGATCGGCATGTCGGGAAAGTCGACCGCGACGTCGTCCAGATGCATCGGATTGGAATATTTGAGCCGCATGCCCATGCCGCCGCGCATGCCGGCGCCGACGCCGGTCTGGCCGGTATGGAAGAGCGTGACCGCGCCTTCCTCGGCGATCGCCTCGTAGAGCGGATAGGCCATGCGGTCGTTGGGAAAGAAGCCCTGCATGGTCGGGTGGAACTTGAAACCCCGGACGCCGAAGTCGCGCACCAGCCGGCGGGCCTCGCGGGCGCCGGCCTTGCCCTTGGCCGGATCGATCGAGGCGAAGGGGATCATGATGTCGGCATTGTCGGCGGCAATCGCCGCGACTTCCTCGTTCTCGTAGCGGCGAAAGCCGGTTTCGCGCTCGGCATCGACGGGAAAGATGACGCAGCCGATCTTGCGCTCGCGGTAATAGGCGGCGGTGTCCTGCACCGTCGGCAGCATGCCCTCGGCGCCGGCCGGGTTGTTGAAATAGCGGGCCATGCCGGCCTGGAATTCGTCATAGCCGTCGTCGCGCGGGCCGCAGCACGGCTCTTCCGCATGGGTATGGACATCGATGGCGATGAGGTCGTCGATATTCATCCGGCGACCTCGTCGATCCCGGTGAACTTCCGCAGCAGCGCCACGAGACGATCGCGTTCGATCAAGGTCAGCGGCGCGCCGGTCGTCTCTTCATAGGCGAAGAAGGCGCCGCTTGCCGTGTCGAGCGCGGCGATGCCGGCATCGGTCAAGGTCAGTTCGATCGCGCGCCGGTCCTCGTCGGGGATGCGGCGCGACACCAGGCCCCTGTCCTCGAAGGCGCGGATCAGCTTGGTCATGTGCGCCCGCTTGATCATCAGCCGCTGGCCGAGCGCGCTCTGGCGGATGCCGGGGTTGCGGTGGATGACGAAGAGCACGGAGAATTCGCCCGGCTTCAGCCCCTGCGGTCCGTGGGCGGAGAAGAAGTCCTCGAAGGATTGCAGCTGCGCCAGGCGCAGCAGGAAGCCGAGGGATTGGCCAAGCTCGCCGACGGCGACGGGGGAAGCGGTGCGGGTGGTCACGTCCATGGTGGCGGCCTCACGCATTGCCCGGCGCCTGCACCCGGCCGGCCCGCTTTTCGAGGAAGGCGCGCAGGCGCTCTTCCGCTTCCGGGCTGGTGGTGGTGAAGGACGAGATGAAGCTTTCGACGAACAGGCCGTCTTCCTTGGCCATGTCCTGGATGCGCGGCAGGGCGTTGATCACCGCGTAATTGGAAAGGGGTGCATTGCTGGCCGCCTTGCAGGCAAGCGCATGCGCCTTTGCCCGGGCTTGCCCGGCGGGCACCACATATTGCGCGACATTCCAGCGCTCGGCCTCGTTTGCCGAGGCGACGCGGCCGGTCAGCATCATGTCGGTCATCCGCGCGACGCCGATCAGCCGGGCGACCCGCACCGAGCCGCCGCCGCCGACAAAGATGCCGCGCTGGCCCTCGGGCAGTGCGAAGAAGGCGGTCTCGTCGGCGACCCGGATATGGGTTGCGGCGGCCAGCTCCAGCCCGCCGCCGACGACGGCGCCGTGCAGGGCGGAAAACCAGGGGATGGTGCCGTGCTCGATGCCGGCGAAGACGGCGTGCCAGCGGCGCGAGCCGCGCACCCCTTCGATCGGCGTCTTCTGCACGTGTTCGGCAAGATCGAGCCCGGCGCAGAAATGGTTGCCGTGGCCATGGAGCACGGCGGCCTTGGCCTCTCTTTCGGCCCGCGCGACGGCCGCGGCAATCGCCTCGACGAAGCGGTCGGAGATGGCATTGCGCTTTTCCGGGCGGTTGAGGCCGACATGGGCGATGTCGTCGACAAGCTCATAGGTGACGAAGTCGCCCACCGTCATGTCGCTCATCTGAAGACCTCCCTCTCCCATGCACGTCTTTTGCGGCGCGTGGCCGATTGAGTTTTGTTTACAGGGCGATTGTTTCCTTGTAAACAAAATTCGAGCGCGGGAGGCGCTCCACATATCGGTGGTTCGTGACTGGATCTGGGAGGAGTGGTCATGGGAAACGCAGCCAGTGCGGCGACCTCTGTCTGGTCGCCCAGGCTCAGATGGCATGAGCGGACGGACGGCACATTTCTGATCTGGCGGGACGATCCGCTGGGTCCCTATCCGGACAAGATCACCGAGCGCTTCCGCCACTGGGCAGAGGTCGCGCCCGAACGGGACTGGCTTGCCGAGCGGGATGCCACCGGCGGCTGGCGCCGCCTGACCTATGGCCAGGCGCATCGGCAGATCCGGGCCCTTGCCCAGTATTTTCTCGATCTCGGGCTCTCGTCTGAAAAGCCGGTGCTGATCCTGTCGGAAAATTCGATTGCCCATGCGGTCGCAGCCCTTGCCGCGCAATATGTCGGCATACCCTCGGCGGCGATCGCGCCAGCCTACGCGCTGGTTTCGGAGGATTTCGGCAAGCTGCGCGAGATCGCCGAACAGATCACGCCGGGCCTTGTCTTTGCGGCCGATCCGACCCCCTTCGTTCCGGCCATCGAGGCCGTCTTCGATGCTTCCGTTCCGCTTCTCTGCGAGGCCCCGGTTGCGCTCGGCCGCAGGGTGGTGACGCTCGACCAGGCCTTCGGCACGCATCCGGGGCCGGCGGTCGAGGCCGCCTATGACGCGGTCGGGCCCGATACGGTGGCGAAATTCCTCTTTACCTCGGGAACAACGGGGTCGCCGAAGGCGGTGATCCAGACCCAGCGCATGCTCTGCTCCAACCAGGAAATGGTGGCCGACTGCTATGCCTTCCTGCGCGACGAGCCGCCGGTGGTCGTCGACTGGGCGCCGTGGAACCACACGGCCTCCGGCAACAAGGTGTTCAACCTGGTGATCTATAATGGCGGCACCTTCTACATCGATCTCGGCCGGCCCAATCCCGAGGGGATGAAGGTGACGATCGCCAATCTGCGCGAGATCTCGCCGACCTGGTTCTTCAACGTACCGGCCGGCTACGAGATGCTGGTGCGGGCGATGCGCGAAGACGAGGCGCTGCGACAGAATTTCTTCCGGCGGATGCAATTCATGCTCTATGCCGGCGCCGGCATGGCGCAGCACACCTGGGACGAACTGCTGCGGCTTTGCGAGGAAACCGTCGGTCACCGGATCATTCTGGGCACCGGTCTCGGCTCGACGGAGACCTCCCCCTTTGCCCTGTTCTGCACCGAGCATCAGGACGCCGCCGGCAATATCGGCCTGCCGGCGCAGGGGATCACCGTCAAGCTGGTGCCAAGCGAGGACAAATACGAGCTGCGCCTGAAGGGGCCGAACGTCACGCCCGGCTACTGGCGCAACGAGAAGCTGACCGCCGAGGCCTTCGACGAGGAGGGCTTCTACCGGATCGGCGATGCCGTGCGCTTTGCCGAACCGGGCAATCCGAAGGCCGGCTTCTTCTTCGACGGGCGGATTGCGGAAAACTTCAAGCTCGATACCGGCACCTGGGTCGCCGTCGGCAAGCTGCGTGCGCAGCTGGTCGACGATTTCGGCGGGCTGATCCGCGACGCGGTGATCACCGGGGCGGATCGCAGCGAACTCGGCGCCCTGGTGCTGCCGGTCCTGCCGGTGCTGAGGGCGCTGGTCGAGGGCGGGGCGGCGATGAGCGACCAGGAGGTCATGGCGGCTCCGGCGGTGCGGCATGCCCTGGCGGAGAAACTGGCCGAGCATGCGCGCCGCGCGACGGGCTCGGCCAGCCGGATCGTCAGGCTGATGCTGCTGGCGGAGCCGCCGCGTTTCGACCGGGGCGAGATCACCGACAAGGGGTCGGTTAACCAGCGGGCGATGCTGCGCAATCGCGCCGAGCTGGTCGAGGCGCTCTACGCCGGCGGCCGCGACGTGATCGTGATCGGGACGGAGAAGGCGGCATGAGGATCGACGGCGCGACGGCCCTGGTGACGGGCGGCGGCTCGGGGCTCGGCGAAGCGACGGCGCGGGAACTGGCGCAGCGCGGCGCCGATATCGTCATCTTCGACCGCAATGGCGAAGCCGCAAGACGCGTGGCAGAAGCGATCGGGGGACGGGCGGTGGAGGGCGATGTCGCAAGCGAGGCGGACGGCGCGCGCGCCATCGCGGCGGCCGGCGAAGGGGCTCCGTTCCGCATCCTCGTCAATTGCGCCGGCATCGGCGGTGCCGGCCGGATCCTGCCGCGCGACGGCGTCATGCCACTGACCGACTTCGAGCGCACCATTCGCGTCAACCTGATCGGCACCTTCAACATGCTGCGGCTCTCGGCCGAGGCCATGGCCGGGCTTTCGCCGCTTGAGGGTGGCGGGCGCGGGATCATCGTCAACACCGCCTCGGTGGCGGCGACCGACGGCCAGATCGGCCAGGCGGCCTATGCGGCGTCGAAGGGCGGGATCGTCTCGCTGGCCCTGCCGGTGGCCCGCGAGTTGGCGCGGGTCGGCATCCGGGTCAACACCATCGCGCCGGGGCTGTTTCTGACACCACTGATGGACGAACTGCCGCAGGCGGCGCAGGCCGCGCTTGCCGCTGCCATTCCCTATCCGAACAGGCTCGGCGACCCCGCAGAATTCGCCGCCGCCGTCTGCTTTGCGGTGGAGAACGACTATCTGAATGCCGAGGTGATCCGTCTCGACGGCGCGCTGCGGCTCGCGCCGAAGTGAGGCGCGGGCCTTGAGCTTTTCCGATCAGGCCGACCGCACCTTGGCGCTTCTCGCCGTCACGCCCGGCTGGCAGCGGCTCCGGTCGCTGCGGCAGGACTGCGACGACGAGACCGTGGCCGCGATCGTCGGCGAGGCCGCCTCGTTTGCGGAAAGGGTGCTGGCACCGCTCGACGCGGTCGGCGACAGGATCGGCTGCCGCATCGAGAACGGCCGTGTCGTCACCCCACCGGGCTTTGCCGCCGGCTACAGGCAATTTGCCGCAGCCGGCTGGATCGGCATCGATGTTGGCGAGTGCCATGGCGGCAGCGGTCTGCCGCTTGCCGTGCAGGCCGCCTGCGCGCCGCTGTTCGAACGGGGCTGCATGTCGCTGATGATGGCGGCGGGAAGCGCGCGCGCCGCCTGCCATCTGCTGGCTGCGGTTGCCGATGCGGAGACGGCGGACCGCTGGATCCCGAAACTGCTTGCCGGAGACTGGGCCGCGACCATCTGCATTTCCGAACCGGACGCCGGCTCGGATGTCGGTCGCATCCGCACCGCTGCTGCCTGGCACGACGGCATCTGGCGGGTGACGGGGCAGAAGGTCTGGATCTCGTTCGGCGATCACGATCTCTGCGGGCGGATCGGCCATTGCCTGCTGGCCCGGACCGGCGAGGAAGCCGGCACGCGCGGCCTCAGCCTGTTTCTCGTGCCTGACCGGCATGCCGACGGCCGGCCGAACGGCGTAACGCCGGAGCGCATCGAGGAGAAGATGGGTCTGCACGGTTCGCCAACCTGCGCGCTACGCTTCGAGGCGGCCGAGGCGATCCTGCTCGGCGAGGCGGGGCGCGGCCTGCCGCAGCTCTTCGCCATGATCGAGCAGATGCGGCTGCAGACGGGCGGGCAGGGGCTGGGGCTGGCATCGGCCTGCTGCGACATCGCCGAGGCCTATGCGCGGGAGCGGCGGCAGGGCGGCGCGCCGGATGCGCCCGCCGTGCCGATTGCCGCCCATCCGGATGTCCGCCGGCAGTTGCGCTCCATGCGTCACCGCACCGAAATCCTGCGCGCCGCCCATCTGGAAATCGCCTGCGCCATGGATCTTGCCAGGATTGCGCAGGATCCGCCCGACCGTGCCGCCGCCCGCGACTTTGCCGGGACGCTGCTGCCGCTGATCAAGACCTTCGGGGCCGAGGCCGGGTTCGATATTGCCAGTGCCGGCATCCAGGTGCTGGGCGGCGCCGGCTATACGAAGGACTGGCCTCTGGAACGGCATCTGCGCGATGCGCGGGTGATGTCGATCTACGAGGGCACCACCGGCATGCAGGCGATCGATCTCCTGGCCCGAAGGCTCTGGCGCGACGGCGGCATGGGGCTGGAGATCTGTCTTGAGCGTGCCGCGGCCGATATCGCATTGGGGGGTGGCGCGCTTGCCCGGTCGGGCATGGAGGCGGTCGAGGAATTCCGCGCGCTTCTGGCGCATATGCAGGCATTGAAAGCGACACCCGAGGCGGGACTGGAGCGGGCCGACAGCTTTTTGCGGGCGTTCTGGTGCCTCGTCTCGATCTGGATGCTGCGCCGCCTGGGATCTGTCGGTCTGGGAGAGGATGAACTGCGGCAAAGCGTCGACAGGCTGCGGGCCGAGCTTGCCCTTTTCGGGCGGCTGTGCCGCTGAAGCGGCCATCCCCGGCCGGCATCCAGGCAACAAAAAAGCCCGGCTTGAACCGGGCTTTTTTGTTGATTTCCCAATCGCTTGCGCGACTGTCAATCGTGAAATTGGTGCCCAGAAGAGGACTCGAACCTCCACACCCTTGCGAGTACCAGCACCTGAAGCTGGCGCGTCTACCAATTCCGCCATCTGGGCGACGAGGAGCCGTGTAAAGGCAGTGCCGGGGAGTGTCAACTGGCTTTTTTGACGTTTTCATGTCGGGACCGCACAAACCCGCGCAATGCGGGGTTTTCCAACTCAAGCTTTTTGCCGGGCGGTGAATTTTTCCAGCAATGCCCCCCTCTGTTCGCCGCGTCCGCAACAGTCATGCGGTCTCCGCGGCGAAGCAGCCCAGCGGGTCGAGGGCATTCGCCCGGCGTCACCTTGTCGCCGCAAGGGGATGACACATATGCCGTTGTTGTAATGTAGGAGAGGAATGATGAACAGGATTTCCAAGGGGCTGATCGGCCTCGTCTTCGGTTTGGCAAGCTTCGAGCCGGCCATCGCCACGGCTGCCATGCCGGTGACGGCCATCGAGGGTGCATCGCGCAGCGATATGGTGGATGCCCGTATCGTCTGTGGCCCGCGCGGCTGTTTCGACACCCGCCACCGGCATCGCCCGCGCCATTATGACCGGCACCGGCATCGCCGCGACCACTACCGGCCAGCCCCGCCGCCGCGCCATTACGGACGCTCGGCCCATATCCGCTGGTGCCTGGGGCGCTATCGGTCCTACAGTCCGGCGACCGACCGCTACAAGGGCTATGACGGTCGCTACCATCGCTGCTACTCACCCTATCGCTAGGGCAAGGCGCGTCCCCGATGGCGGGCCTTCGCGCCCGCCGTCGGGATGTTCTCTGCCGTCAGGCCGAGCCCGATGGCCGGTCGACGTGACCGAGATCCCGTTCGGGGTCGATGACGTCGCGCACCAGTTTCTTCAGCTCCTTCGGGCCCGGAAAGCCGCCATCGCGCTTGCGTTCCCAGACGAGTGCCCCGTCGACGCGGATTTCGAATCGGCCGCCGGTGGCGGGGATGAGGGCCACTTCGCCGAGATCCGGGCCGAAGGTCTGCAGCAGTTCCTGCGCCATCCAGGCGGAACGCAGGAGCCAGTTGCACTGGGTGCAATAGAGAATGCTGATCCGGGGTCCGATGCTCATGGGCGGTCTCGTTGCTCTGTCGTTTCAACGGCGTGGCGCACCATGACGGCGAGATCCGCCGCGCTGTAGCCGGCCGCCACCATAGCCTCGAAGCTTTGCTGCGCAAGCCGCATGGCCGGGATCGGCTGATCGAGCGCGGTGGCCACGGAATCGACGAGCCGCGCATCCTTCAAGGCGCCCGCGATCGAAAAGCCGACCGCGTCCGTCTGGCCGAGGATTACCGGGATACGCGCCTTGAAGGCACCGCTTGCCGCCGGGCTGCCGGACAGCAGGCCGATCATCGTGTCGCGGTCCAGGCCGCATTTCTGGCCGAGCAGCAAGGCCTCCTTCAGGCACTGCCAGTAGCCGAGCAGCATCATGTTGTTGACGAGCTTGCCGGCCGCCCCGTGGCCGAGCGGTCCGACATGCAGGATACGGCCGGACAGGGCCTCGGCGACCGGCATGAAGCGGGCGACATCGGCCGCGTCTCCACCGATATAAAGACCGATGCTGCCGATGCGCACCATGTCCGGACCGCCAGCGATGGGCGCATCGATCAGGCAAGCACCCCGCGCGGCAAACGCCGCCTGATGGGCCGTCAGCGTCTGCGGACTGACGGTGCTGGTATCGACGATCAGCCGCCCGGCGATGTCGGTGTCGACGAGGCCAGAAAGGACGGCATCGACCGCTTCGTCATCGAGCAGCGCCAGAATGACGATGTCGGAGGCGGCAGCGAGCGCCGCCAGCGTTTCGCATGCGGTGATCTTCAGCGTGGCCGCTTCCTGCGGCCCCACGCCGCTTCGCCGCCAGCCGGCGACCTCGAAGCCCTGGCCGACCAGTCGCTCGGCCATCGCGCCTCCCATGCGCCCGAGGCCGGCAATCCCGATTTTGAGTGCAGTCATATGGTCCATCTCCCGATCTTTCGAGGCCGGACCATAACCGTAAACGCCGGCTCGCGTCATCCGGTCGATCGCGATGACATATCCAAAAGCCGGGCTGAGCCCCTGGTCAGGGTCCACCGTCTTGCCGACCGGGCCGGGACGCAACGGCGGGGCCGGGTTGGGATCGATCTGGCGCAAGCCCAGTTCAGGCGCGATGCTTGCGGCGGGCGGCAGGGCGTCCTCGCGAGCACGCCCGCATGCGTCCGCTCATGGCGCCGTGCATGGCCGAGAAACTGCACCATAAGGTAGCGGGCGCTGGAACAAAAAACCGGGATTGGCATTTTCAATTCAGTCATACAGGAGGAGAGCGATATGACTTACGATCCCAATCTGAACAAAGAGCGTCCCGACGTGTATACGACCCCGCGCCGTCCGGCCCGCGCAGGCGCCTGGGCCTGGGCTGCCATCGGTGCCGTCGTGGTGCTGGGCGTTGTCGTCTGGAGCATGATGGGCGGCCCGGCAACCGATCCGACGACCACGTCGTCGACCACGCCGCCGGCCGTGACAGACACGGCGCCGCAGCCGAATACCATGACCGCGCCGGACGCAAGCACGGACGCACCGGCTCGCAACGACGCGACCCCGGTCGCGCCCGACCAGAGCGCCCCCAAGCCGTAAGGCGCGCCAGAACGGCTAACTTCAAAGGCCGCTCGTCTCTACGGAGGCGGGCGGCACTTCTGCTGCATGCGACGTTTTCCGGGCTGCTGGGAACCTTTGGCCATTGCCGACCATTGTTCCTGCAAACGACACCCAGGAGGAACCCCCATGGAACTGGAAAGAGATCCGGACGAAGCCCGCGCCAAGCTCGAAAGACCGGAACTGCCACCGCGCCGGCCGGCGCAATCGCCCTGGCTCGCGCTGGTCGCAGTGCTGGTGGTCGGGCTTGCGGCCTGGTGGTTCATGGGCGGCAAGGACACCGATCCGGTGACCACCGCGTCGACGCCGCAAGTCGAGCAAACCGAGCCAAAGTCCGCGGAACTGCCGTTGACCAAGCCCGGTGCCGACGGGAGCCAGACGGACCCCTCGACAACCGATACGCCGGCTGCCAAGCCCTGAGCGGGTGAGCCAGGTCACAGCGACGACAAGCAAAAGACCGTTCGCCCGATCAGGGCGGGCGGTCTTTTTTCCTGGCCGGAAAGGCCGGATCTGTCACCACATGGAAGGGCTTGCTTCCATATTCGCGGCCTCTGCGAAGCGCAAGGCCTGGCTCGGTCTCACAGATTGAGCACCTTGGCCGTCAGGCTCGCCACCCTGGCGATCGCCGCGTTCTTCGTGGCCTCGTCGGCTGCACATTCGGTGAGGTAGACGCTGACAACGAAAGGCTGCCCGTCGAAGGGCCAGACGACGGCGATGTCGTTGCTGGTGCCATGGCCGCCGGCGCCGGTCTTGTCGCCGATCCGCACCGTGTCCGGAAAGCCGGCGCGCAATTTTTCCTTGCCGGTCGTGCATTGCAGCAGCCATCCGGCGAGCAGTTCGCGTGACGGGTCCGACAGCGCGTTGCCGAGTGCCAGGGAGCCGAGCGTATGGGCAATCGCCTGGGGCGTGGTGGTGTCGCGCGGATCGCCGGGGGTGGCCTGGTTAAGCGCCGGCTCGTTGCGGTCGAGCCGGGTCATCCGGTCGCCGGTGGAGCGCAGGAAGTCCGTCACCTGCTGCGGCCCGCCGATGGCGGATAGCAGCAGATTGGCGGCCGTGTTGTCGCTGACGGTGATTGCGGCCTCGCAGAGATCGACGAGCGACATCGCGCCGCCCACATGCTTTTCCGTGACCGGCGAATAGGGGACAAGATCCGACGGACGGATCTCGACCGCCTGCTCGAGGCTCAGCTTGCCGCTGTCTGCCCCCGCCAGCACGAGGCCGACCGAAAGCGCCTTCGACGTGCTGCAGAGCGGAAAGCGCTCGTCGGCGCGGTAGCCGAAGCCCTGGCCGGTGGCAGACGCCAGTACATAGACCCCGAGCCGCGCCTTCAACTGCCCTTCCAGCGCCATGAGGGCTGCTGCGAATTGCGGGTCGACGGTATCGGCGGCCCTGAGCAGGCTCGGTGCCAAAACGCTGCCGGAGAGTGCAGCGGCGATGCTCAGCGTCTGTCTGCGTGTCAGCGAAGGCAGCATGGCAGTCCTTAGGGGCTGTCGCCCGGCAAGATGGTCAAAAGCCCTGGAACAGAAAGTCCGTGGCCGCGGTGATGATGTCAGCATGCTCCCCGAGGTCGGCAATTTCAGGGCCGATAGCGGAAGCAGGAAGAGCCGAGAGACGTTGTGTGGCCATGACGTAGGTTCTGCCATCGATATCAAAGCGTGGCGTCAGGCGAGTTATCACCCATGATACCTCCTCGACGGGCTGCAAAGGTGCCATCACGCGCGAGGGCAGGTCCTGTAAAAAGTCCGACTGGAGGTCGATGGCCAACTGGTCGGCAGATCGCAGCCGGTAGACGCGAAACCGCGCCATGCTTACCACATCCGGTATTTGGCGAGCGGCAGCCCATGCTTGGCGACATAGTCGTTGTCAGCCTGGATCGCCTCGGCATTCTCGATCTTCCAGCGCCGTTCCTTTTCCGCCTTGATCGCCTGGGCGATCTCGGTGGCGGATGCGTGGGCGATATCAAGGCCGAGCGAACGGGCTTCGTCGATCATCAGCCCATCGGGGGCAACGGTGTCATTGGAGGGTTTTGCAGACGGTGCCATGAAAGCGCTCCTCGTGAAGGCCGGATCATAGCGCGGCAACCGGCGAAGGGCAAAGGGTGGCTGACCGGACATCTGCGACGCCCGGATTTGGACGCCGATCAAGATGTTGCCAGAGCACGCGGCAATCCGAACGGCCTCATGTGTCTGCGGGGGCGGTCGTTCGAAGACGCGAAAGTGAGGGCGAAGCCCTCACTCGTCGCTCATCTTCAGGGCGGCGATGAACGCTTCCTGCGGGATCTCGACCTTGCCGAACTGGCGCATGCGCTTCTTGCCGGCCTTCTGCTTGTCGAGCAGCTTGCGCTTGCGGGACGCGTCGCCGCCGTAGCACTTTGCGGTCACGTCCTTGCGCATCGCCGAAATCGTCTCGCGGGCGATCACGTTGCCGCCGATCGCGGCCTGGATCGGGATCTTGAACATGTGCCGCGGGATCAGGTCCTTCAGCTTTTCGCACATGTCGCGGCCGCGCTTTTCGGCAGCCGAACGGTGCACCAGCATGGAGAGCGCATCGACCGGTTCGCCATTGACCATGATCGACATCTTCACGAGATTGCCCTCGCGATAGGCGTCGAGATGGTAGTCGAAAGAGGCATACCCCTTGGAGATCGACTTCAGCCGGTCGTAGAAATCGAACACGACTTCGTTGAGCGGCAGTTCATAGGTCAGCATGGCGCGCTTGCCGACATAGGTCAGCTCGGTCTGGATGCCGCGGCGATCCTGGCAGAGCTTGAGGATGCCGCCGAGATAGTCGTCGGGCGTCAGGATCGTCGCCTTGATCCACGGTTCGTGGATTTCCGAGATGCGCACGACATCGGGCATGTCTGCCGGATTGTGCAGTTCGCGCTCGCTGCCATCCGTCATCTGCAGCTTGTAGACCACCGAGGGCGCGGTGGCGATCAGGTCGAGGTTGAATTCGCGTTCGAGACGTTCCTGGATGATTTCCAGATGCAGCAGGCCGAGGAAGCCGCAGCGGAAACCGAAGCCCAGCGCCGCCGAGCTTTCCATTTCGAACGAGAACGACGCGTCGTTGAGGCGCAGCTTGCCCACGGCCGAGCGCAGGTCCTCGAAATCGGCCGCATCGACCGGGAAAAGGCCACAGAAGACCACAGGCTGGGCCGGCTTGAAGCCGGGCAGCATGGTTTCGGTCGGCTTCTTGTCGTCGGTGATCGTATCGCCGACGCGCGTATCGGCCACTTCCTTGATCGAGCCGGTGAAGACGCCGATCTCGCCGGGACCCAGCGAATCGACGATCACCATTTTCGGCGTCAGGATGCCGACGCGCTCGACGTGGTAGCGGGCGTCCGTGCCCATCATGCGGATGACCTGACCCTTGGACAGCACGCCGTCGATGACGCGCACCAGGACCATGACGCCGAGATAGGTGTCGTACCAGCTGTCGACGAGCAGCGCCTTCAGCGGCGCGGTTTCACCCTTTTCGGTCTTCGGCGGCGGCAGCTTGTGGACGATCGCCTCCAGCACGTCGGGAATGCCGAACCCGGTCTTGGCCGAAATCATCACGGCCTCCGAGGCGTCGATGCCGATCACTTCCTCGATCTGTTCCTTGATCCGGTCGGGCTCGGCCGCCGGCAGGTCGATCTTGTTGAGCACGGTGACGATCTCGTGGTCGTTGTCGATCGCCTGGTAGACATTGGCGAGCGTCTGGGCTTCCACGCCTTGGCTGGCATCGACGACCAGCAGCGAGCCTTCGCAGGCGCTCAGCGAACGCGACACCTCATAGGCGAAGTCGACATGGCCGGGCGTGTCGATCAGGTTCAGCACATAGGTCTCGCCATTCTTGGCGACATAGTGCAGGCGCACCGTCTGGGCCTTGATGGTGATGCCGCGTTCGCGCTCGATATCCATCGAGTCGAGAACCTGGTCGCTCATGTCGCGCTCGGCAAGGCCGCCGGTCGTCTGGATCAGACGGTCGGCCAGCGTCGACTTGCCGTGGTCGATATGGGCCACGATCGAGAAATTGCGGATATGGTCAAGGGGCGTGCGCGAAGATGTGCTCATGGTTCGCGCATATAGCAGCGGTCATTGATCCCGCAAAGCGGAAAGATTGCCGAAAGCCTGCCGGATCAGCCGGGATTTGCTGGTTTTGCAGCCTCATTCAGCCGGATCGCCCTTCATCAGCGGCAACAGGGTGCGCACGCGGCTGTCGCGCAGCCACAGTCCGCCCCACATCAGGCCGGCCAGATAGAGCCCGAACAGGGTGTGGCTGAAGAGGGGGCTTTCGACGCGCAGATGGGTGGCGATGGTGGCGCCGAACAGGCCGGTGAGCAGCACGGCGCCGAAAAGGCTGGTCGAAGGAAAGAGATAGAGCAGCGTGCCCAAAAGCTCGAGGCAGCCGATGCCGAAGGCATAACCGGGCGGCCAGCCGAGCGCCTGAAGCGTCTGCTCGGCGATGTCGAAACCCATCAGCTTCGGCGTCACCGAGGCGCCGAGCATGAAGACGACGAACAGGCCGCTCAGAACCCGGCCGCTGCTGCGCATTTTGAAGGTGGTTTTCATGACGCTGTGATCTCCCGCAGACGCTGCCTCAGTCGATGAATTGTTCCGGCCAGTCGCGCCGCGTCACCACCTGACCCTCGGTGCGCAGCCGCGTGACTTCTCCAAGGTCGATCTCGGTTACCAGCCAGCTTGTCCCGTCGACATCGTCCTCTGCGCTTTCGGCAAAGATGCCGGATGGCGGCATGCCGTAGTCGGAAGGCACGTAAAGTGCTGCCCGGCCCTTGTTTTCGTCGAGCGCCGGCGACCAGGGAGCTATGCCGGCGGTGGGCGAAACGAGCACGGCCATCTGGTTTTCCAGCGCGCGGGCCTGCGCGCCGATCCTGACGCGATAGGCGCCGGCCAGCGTGTCGGTGCAGGAGGGGGCGAGGATCAGGTCGACGCCACGCTCGGCAAGCCTTCGCGCCAGCATCGGAAACTCGTTGTCGTAGCAGATCAGGATGCCGAGCCTGCCGATGGGCGTGTCGAAGGACTTCAGCCCGTCGACGGCGCCGGCGATCGACCACTGTTCGCGCTCGAAACGGGTCATGATCACCTTGTCCTGATGGCCGATCAGGCCGTCGGGCCCGAACAGCCAGGCGCGGTTGCGATAGAGGCCGTCGGGGTCACGGACCGGTGCCGAACCCGGCTGCAGCAGGATGTCGTGGGTGCGGGCAAGCTCCTCGCAAAGTTCGAGCCAGGCGGGGATCAGCGGCTGGATGCCGGCGATCGCGCCATGCAGGTCGCAGCGTTGCGCCTCGGGCAACTGGCCGGAGAGGACAAGGCCGGCATATTCCGGCAGCAGCAGCAGTTCTCCGCCGCGTTCGACCGCATCACGCACCAGGGCGGAGAGATGCGCGACATAGGCGTCCCAGGTCTCGATCAGCTCAATTTTGTACTGACAGGCGGCGAGGACCGGCATCAGGCGATCTTCCTTATCCAGAAGGAGAGCGGCTTGGGGCTCTCCGTGGGTTCGTCGAGATCGCGCCAGGAAAACGTGGTGCGAAGCTCGGGATGATGGGTGTAGCCGCGCTTGCGCCAAAAGTCATCCAGCGGTCGGTAGCCGGCTGGACGACGCGGATGGTCGAGCGGGCGCTCGACCGCGCAGAAGGTGCAATAGGCAAGGCCAAGCCTTTGGGCCTGTGCCTCGCGCAGGTCGAAGAAGCGATGGCCAAGCCCATGGCCGCGATAGGCGGGCAATAGCACGCTTTCGCCGAAATAGAAGAAGGTCGCAGGATCGTAACCGGCGGCGAGGAAGGGGTCTTGCACCTCGTCCGTTTCCGCCGTCATCGGTGTGCCGGTCGAGGCTCCGATAACGGTGTCTCCGTCGAAGGCCAGCACGAAGATTGAGCCTTGCGAGCGCGCATAGGCTTCCATGTAGCGGCGTTCATAGTCACTGTCGCCATCATAGAGATAGGGGAAATCGTGGAAGACCGCGATCCTGAGACGCGCGAGGTCGTCGAAATAGGCGCGGGCGTCGCGGCCGGCAAAGGATCGGATGGCAAGATTTGCAGACATGTTTCCAGCTCGGTTCGCAGTCGTTATACCGTTCGCGACCGATGGGCGAAAGTATGGGCTCTCGCCAGTCCCACAAGGAGATATCCGCATGCACGCCACAGACATCATCCGCGCCTATTATGACGCCTTCAATGCCGGCGACATGGAGGCCTTCCTCGATCTCCTCACCGACGATGTCGCCCACGACGTCAACCAGGGCGAGCGCCAGATCGGCAAACAGGCCTTTGCCACCTTCATGGGCCACATGAACCGCTGCTACCGGGAGAACCTCACCGACATGGTGATCATGGCCAGCGAGGACGGCACGCGCGGCGCGGCGGAATTCACCGTCAACGGCGAATATCTGGCGACCGACGAGGGCCTGCCGGAGGCCGATGGCCAGACCTACAGCCTGTCGGCCGGCGCCTTTTTCGACATCCGCGACGGCAAGGTCGCGCGGATCACCAATTACTATAACCTGCCGGACTGGATCGCCCAGGTCGAAGGCTGAGGCGCGAGCCGGCGGGTCGATAGCTCGAAAAAAATCTGCGGGGGATGTCACATCGGGGCATCCCCGTTCGTCATGGTGTCGGAACCAACTGAAAAGGATATCCGACCATGACTGCCAAACTGGATCTCTTTGCCGCGGCCCCGCCGCTGGCAAAAAAGTGGATGGAACTGTCGATCGCTGTCGGCGCGAGCCTGGAGCCGAGCCTGATGGAGCTGGTCAAGATCCGGGCCTCCCAGATCAACGCCTGCGCCAATTGCCTGAACATGCACACGGCCGAAGCCCGCGCCAAGGGCGAGACGGAGGCCCGGATCTATCTGCTGTCCGCATGGCGCGAGGCGCCGTGCTATTCGAGCCGCGAGCGTGCGGCGCTGGCCTGGACGGAGGCTTTGACGCGCCTGTCCGAGGAGCATAGGCAGGACGAGGCCTATACCCTCCTGCAGGCCGAGTTCTCGGAGGAGGAACAGGTGAAGCTTACCCTGATGATCAACGTCATCAACGGATGGAACCGCCTGGCGGTCGGGTTCGGCCTGTGGGTCGAGCCGGCAGCGGCGGCCGCCGCCTGATGACGGCTGCGGCAGCGCAGGAGGCTGCAGCAAGCTTCGACCCGCTGCGTTCCAGGCTCATGCGGGTCGCCTATCGCATGCTCGGCTCGCTCGCCGATGCCGAAGACATCGTGCAGGAGGCCTTCATCCGCTGGATGGGGGCCGACCGCGCGGAGGTGCGCGAGCCCGAAGCTTTCCTGAGGCGCATGGTGACACGGCTCTGCCTTGACCAGCTGAAGTCGGCCCGTCACCGGCGCGAAACCTATATCGGCCCCTGGCTTCCCGAACCCGTCGTCGAGGACGCCCCGGAAGACGATGTGACGCTGCCGCTGATGCTCGCGCTGGAGAGGCTTTCGCCGCTGGAGCGCGCCGCCTTTCTGCTGCATGACGTCTTCGGGCTGGAATTCGAGGAGGTCGCCGCCACGATCAAGCGCGAGCCGGCCGCCTGCCGGCAGCTTGCAGCACGGGCCCGCCGGAATGTGCGCGATGCCCGGCCGCGCTTCAAGCTCGAGCAAGCGCGCGGCGAGGCGCTGGCGCGGGCCTTCTTCCTTGCCTCGCGCACGGGAGACATGAAGGCCCTTGGCGCGACGCTCGCTGCCGATGTCAGCCTGCATTCCGACGGTGGCGGCAAGCGCTCGGCGGCCAAGCGCCCGCTGATGGGCTTCGACGAGGTGATCAACCTGCACCAATTCCTTGCCGCACAGTTCGCCAGGCATCCGTCGACGTTGGTGCGGACCGGCTTCGTCAACGGTCTGCCGGGCTTCGTCACGATGGAAGCGGACGGCGAACTGCAGGTGACCGCGCTCGATATCCAGGATGGTCTCGTGCACACGATCTACGTGATGCGCAATCCGGACAAGCTGCGGCATCTGCATTAGGGGCCGCCGCGGTCTTTCGCCTGTGGCACGGTGCCCGTCAGGCGCCTGCGCTAGAACTTGTAGCGTATGCCGAACACATTGGCGTTGGCGGCGCCATGCATGTCGCCAAGCGTGCCCCAGGCGCCGGAGCGGTGCTGCAGCCGCCAGAAGACCTCCGTGCTGGAGTCTTGTGAAAAGCTGAGATTGAGTTCCGGACCCAGATAGAACAGCGTCGCGGCATCGCCGCCGTCGGCGGCCTCCTCGCGCGCCTCGCGGCCGGCATGGGCATCCGAGACATGGCTGATGCCGAAGGTAAAGGCCGGGGACAGGAAGAGATGATCGGCGAGCCGGATCTTGTCGTAGCGCGCGACGACGCCACCCCAGATCTCGCCGGTCAAGCCGTCGCCCATGCGGGCCGCAAGGCCGGCCTCCAGGCCCAGTTTCACATTGCCGATTGCATAGGGAAAGTACTGGGCGCCGCCGCCGATCACGGCATGATCCTCGTAATCCGGGCCGAAAATCGTCGCGGTCGACCCCATGTCCGCATCGGTCATGGCGCCGGCGAAACCGAAAATCGCGTAGGCATGGTTCTCGCCGGGCCGGCCGGTATCGGCGCATAACGATGGCGTGGCAAACGCAAGAGGCAAGAGGGCATGCGCAAGGCTGAGATCTGCGAGTTTCAAAGTGTGCCTCTTGGCGTCACCAGATCCAAATCGGATATTGCGTTCATCTTATGCGTATATCCTAAAAGATGTCCAAATGTGTGGCGCCGACGATCCAGGGGGGCGGTGTGGGCACGGGGTCCCGGTTTTGGCGCGCCCGGGTCCGATTTGACCTTGACTCCATTATAAAGGATAGCAATTCTCCGATAATGGAAAATGTCGCCAACTTCGATCAGATCATTGCCGGACGCCTGAAGGAGCTTCGCACCGATCAGGGATTGACCCTCGATGCGCTGGCGGAGCTTTCCGGCGTCAGCCGGGCGATGATTTCACGCGTCGAGCGGGCGGAGGCGAGCCCGACGGCGGCGCTTCTGGCACGGCTCTGCGCGGCGCTCGGCGTGTCGCTTTCGGTGTTCTTCGAGGGATCGGCAGGCACGCCCTCGCCGCTTGCCAGGCGCGCGGAGCAGCCGGTCTGGCAGGACCCGGAAAGCGGCTATCGCCGCCGGGTTGTCTCGCCGCCCGGGATGGGCGCGCGGGTCGATATTGTCGAGGTCGAGTTCCCGCCGGGCGCCGTGGTCGCATTCGGCGACCAGCCGCCCGGCCGCAACCAGTCGCAACATGTCTGGGTGTTCGACGGCGAGATGGAACTGACGGTGGGCGAGACGGTCCATCGCCTGCGCCCCGGCGATTGCCTGTTCATGCGCATCGACGCGGTGCATGGATTTCGCAACCCGACCGACAAGCCCGCCCGCTACGGCGTCATCATCGATCTCGGCAGCCGCTGACGATCCCTTCCATTGGAGTTTCCTTGCATGACCGAGATCCGATTGCTGAACGAAGCCGAGGCGAGGGCTGCCGTGCCCGCGCTGTGCGCGGTGCTGGCCGATTGCGTGGAAGACGGTGCCTCGGTCGGTTTCATGGCCCCGCTCGGCAGGGGCGAAGCCGAAGGCTTCTGGCAGGGCGTGGCCTCGGGTGTGGGGCGCGGCGATGTGCTGCTGTTCGTGGCAGAGGTGGAGGGCGAGGCCCTCGGCACGGTGCAGGTGGGCTTTGCCACCAAGCCAAACCAGCCGCATCGCGGCGACCTGATGAAGCTGCTGGTGCACCGCAAGGCCCGCGGCACGGGGCTGTCGAAGCAGCTGATGGCCGCGGCCGAGCGCGCGGCAAAGGAACGGGGACGCTGGCTGCTGGTGCTCGATACCGCGACGGGCGAACTGGCCGAAGGCATATACGAGCGTCTCGGCTGGACGCGGTCCGGGGTGATCCCGAACTATGCGCTCTATCCGGATGGCCGCTACTGCGCGACCACCCTGTTCTTCAAGGATCTGCGGGAAAGCCCTGCCGGCGGCTAGCCGGCCGGTCTTTGCTTGCGCCGCCCGCTCAGGCGATCTGGCGCCGGCGCGGCATTTCGGTGAGGAAATAGAGCACCGCGATGATCGGCAGCGTGATGCCGATCATCGAGGCCTCGAACCAGCCGCCCTGGGCATAGGCCCAGGCGCCGAGCGCCGAACCGATGGCGCCGCCGACGAAGAAGGTTGCCATGAACAGGCCGTTGAGCCGGCTCCGCAGTTCGGCGCCGAGGCCATAGATCGCCCGCTGTCCGGTGACCAGCGTCATGGTGACGCCGAAGTCGAGCAGGATGGCGCCGAGGGTCAGCAGAACGAGCCCGGGCGTCGAACCCTCCGGCGCGATATGGGTGATGAGGAAGGCGATCATCACCGAAAGCATGCCGAAGATCGTCGCCGGGCGCGACAGCTCGCGGTCGGCCAGCCGGCCGGCGATCGGCGAGGCAATGGCACCGGCGACGCCGGCAAGCGCAAACAGCGCGATGCCGGTCTGGGTCAGGTGATAGGCATCGGCCAGCACCAGCGGCGTGACGGTCCAGAACAGGCTGAAGGCGCCGAACTGGCAGGCCTGGTAGAGCGCCCGGCGGCGCAGTACCGGCTGGCCGAGATAAAGCCTGCCCATCGAGCCGATCAGCTGGCCATAGCCGAGCCTGGTCGTGGGCTGGCGGACCGGGAGCCTCAGTGCGAGCAGGGCCGCAAGCGCCACCATGACGATCGCCGAGGCGAAGAAGACCACATGCCAGGAGGAGACGCGGGCAACCAGGCTGGCAACCGGACGGCCGAGCATGATGCCGAGCATCAGGCCGCTCATGACATTGCCGACCACCCGGCCCCGGGCATGGTCATGCGCCAGATGCGCGGCAAACGGCACGACCATCTGCACCGCGACCGCGCCGATGCCGATCAGCAGCGAGGCGGCGAGGAAGGCGGCGGGCGTGGTCGACAGGCCGGCGCCGATCAGCGCCAGCACCGTGACGCCGATCATCGCGACGATCAGCTTGCGGTTCTCGGCCAGATCGCCGAGCGGCACGAGGAACAGCAAGCCGAGGCCGTAGCCGATCTGGGTCAGCGTGACGATCAGACCGGTGGCGCCGGGCGACAGGCCGATATCGGCGGCGATCGGACCGGCAAGCGGCTGGCCGTAATAGAGATTGGCGGCAATCAGGCCGCAGGCGGCGGCCATCAGGAAGATCATGCCGGCGGACAGGCCGGTGTGTCGGGACGCCTCGGAGGCGGGGGCGGAGGTGGTCATTGGATACGGTCCTTGGGAGGGAGGAGAAGGCGGTGGGGCCGCGGAGATCAGTCGAGAAGCTTCATCGCGACCAGAACGGTATGGGCGGCTGCCGAGGGCTGCTGGCCCGACTTGCCGGCGATGCGCAGGCCCTGGATGAAGCAGTAAAGCGCGCCGGCCGTGGCATCCGGATCGACCGCGACGGGGATCGATCCGTCCGCCTTGCCGGAAATGACGAGGTCGCGCAGCAGGGCTTCTTGCCGGCTGCGGGAGCGCTGCACACGGTCTGCCACGTCGGTGTCGAACAGCGACAGTTCGACGGCGGCGCCGACGACGAGGCAGCCGCGCCGGCCGCTGTCGCCGCAGGCCATCTCGGCATAATGGTCGAGCATGCGGCGGATCCGGTCGCGTCCGGAATTGCCGGCCTCGACCTTTTCGGCAAGAGCCGCGTCGCGCTGCGCCTTGTAGCGGTCGAAAGCGGCGAGGAAGATCGCCTTCTTGTCGGGAAAGGCCTTGTAGATGCTGCCGGCCGTCAGCCCCATGGCCGCTTTCAGGTCGGCGATCGATGTCGCGTGATAGCCGCGTTCGGAAAACACCGCGATCGCCCGGTCGAGGGCATCGCCGAGATCGAACTGTCTTGGCCGTCCGGCGGCACGGGCTGAAGGACTGGACATGGGGCAGGGCCTGTTGGAATTTGGAAACGATCGTTCCCAAATATGTTGCCTTGCAGCATTCGTCAAGCCCGGGGGCACGGAAACGGCGACCATCTCGCCGCTCAGCCGGCAGAGGCATCGTCGCCCGCAACCGCATGGTGGGGCACCCGGCCAACCCTTTGAAACCGTGACCGCGATGCTGTAGCGTCGCCCCGACGCAAAGACATGGGGAGCAGACATGCGGGTCTTCTATTCGGAAAAACACAAGCTCAGGGATGCCAAAACGGAGCTGCATGGCGGCCAGCTGGTCAAGCCGTTCGAAGGGCCATTTCGCGCCGAATGGATTCTGGCGGCAGTCAGGGAGGCAGGGTTTTCCGATGTCGCGGCGCCGGTCGAGCATGGGCTTGAGACGGCGCTGAAAGTGCATGATGCCGATTATCTTGCATTTCTGAAGACCTGCTGGGAGCGCTGGGTGGCGGACGGCTACGAGGGCGAGGCGATCCCGATCTCGTTGCCGGTGCGCCGCAGCCAGCAGGCCCGGGTGCCGCGCAATATCGACGGCGCGCTCGGCTATTACGCCAATTCGGCGGAGACCTCGGTCACCGAAGGCACCTATGAAGCCGCGATCTCGTCGATGGACGTGGCGCTGTCGGGCGCCGACTGGCTGAACGCTGGCAACCGCCTGGCGTTTTCGCTCTGCCGCCCGCCCGGCCATCACGCCGGCATCGATCTTTTCGGCGGCTACTGCTTCATCAACAATGCCGCGGTTGCCGCCCAGCGCCTGCTCGACCATGGTGCCAAGAAGGTTGCGATCCTCGACGTCGACTTCCACCACGGCAACGGCACCCAGGACATCACCTATCGCCGCGGCGACATCTTCTTCGCCTCGCTGCATGGCGACCCGGCCGACGCCTTTCCCTATTTCCTCGGCTATGCCGACGAGACCGGCGAAGGGGAGGGGGAAGGCGCCAACGCCAACTACCCGATGGCGCGGGGCACGCCCTGGGACCGGTGGTCGCAGGCGCTCGCCGACGCGCTGGCGCGGATCAAGGCCCACGGCGCCGAGGCGATCGTCGTGTCTCTCGGGGTCGATACGTTCGAAGAGGATCCGATCAGCTTCTTCAAGCTGAAGACGCCGGACTATATCCGCATGGGCGAAATGCTGGCCGGCGCGGGCCTGCCGGTGCTGACCCTGATGGAAGGCGGCTACGGTGTTCCGCAGATCGGGCTCAACGTCGCCAATGTGTTGCGGGGTCTGGAGGCGTGAAGCAGGTCGCGATCCTTCCGATCGGCTGACATGCCTGCATTCCCCGATTTAGCGCATGTATTTTGCCCGACGCCGGCGCTGCGTTCGGGATGCATGCGCTGAATCAGGCGGCCGTGCGCTGTTCCTCGGCGGTCTCGCCGCCGGCAGCCGGCGCCGTCTCCCAGGCCGGTGGGGGTGGACGATCGCTGAATAGGGCCTGCTGGTCGCGGTCGAGCCAGGCGGCGATGATCTTCTGCGATGCCGACGGCACCGGCTCTGCGCCGGCAAACCAGCGCTGCAACTGGGCGAGATCGATATCGGTGCGCCGCGCCAGGGTTTCCAGCTGTCTGTCCTCGCCGAGATAGGCTTCCAGCCCCTGGCCCCAATGGGGCCGCTCCTCCTCCGCGGCGCCGCTGCGTCTCAGCCAGGACTGGCCGAGACCGCGGACCATTTCGAGGGTGGCCTCGGACAGGAAGCCGGCGACGATGCCGAGAAAGCCGAGAAAGAAAGGGCTCAACGGCGCCGCCTCTCCGGTTTGCGAACTGTCGGTGATCACCATGACCCCGGCCCGCAGGACGATGAACAGCACCAGCGCGGTGATGGCGCCGAGCATCGGACGCAAGAGGAAATGGCTGGTGCGCGGCCCCTGCTGGGCCCGGTAATAGTCGTAGGTCAGCTGCAGCGTGCTGCCGAGCGTGCCCATGGCGATCACCAGCACCATGACCAGCAACTCGTTCGGCAGGACCGAAAAGCGGTAGAGCATGCCGAAGGCGAAGTTCTTGATGAAGCTGAATTCCGACATCAGGTCGCGGATGCGGGTTTCCTCGGCGGGCGAGAGCTTGCCGTCGGCATTGATGAGCGCCGCGATCTCGGCCTCGTCGCGTGCAAGCAGCGTCTGGGTCTCTTCCCGGCTTGCCTCCAGCTGGCGCGTCACGGCCTCGGCGGCATAGGACGCCTCCACGGAATCGTCCATCGCCCGGCGGGCATCGAGATAGATCTTCGACAAGGCGTCGATCTGCTCGACCGATTGCGGCTGCAGTTCGGGCCTCAGCGCGGTCCAGACCGCGGAGAGGGTCCGGCGACGGTCGCGGTCGGACTGATCGGAGATATCCTTCAGCTTCAGCGGCTCGAAATTGGAGAGCTTGGCGACCAGTTCGTCCTCGGCGCGCTGGTAGCCGTTGGCAAGGCCTTCGGCTTCCACCTTGCTGCGGGTCACCGCCAGCTGCGCCGCATTGATGTCGGTCTGGATGGCCTCGAGCCGTTCCTGCCGGGCGGCAATTTCGACCTGCTGGCGCTCCCATGCCGTTCGGATGCGCTCGATCTGCCAGACCGTCAGCGGCAGGTCCGAATGCTGCGACAGGCCGGCCAGCCGGCCCTGCAGCTGACTTGCCGAAAGACTGACGACCGCAATCGCGATCGTGGCGAAGAACAATGCGATGAACCAGCTGACCGCGACAAAGGCGCTGGCGGCCGAGTAGAAGCGTTGCCAGGTCATGGATGATGCCCCCATCATAAAACCCTGATGGCAGGATAGGCGATAATTGCAGAAAAGTTAACGAACAATTTAGGGTTTAGTAAAATGACCCTGTGGCCTGGCTGGGCCCGTCAATGCCCGCCCGCCGCAGGCCTGAGGCGGCAACGCGAAAAGCCCGGCGCAGAGCGCCGGGCTCAGACTGCTGACAAACCCCTGGCTGGTCCGGGGGGTTTGTGATTCAGTGGGACATGTTGAAGAAACCTGCTCCCGAACAGACGGCTCTCGAGATGGTAACGCTCAACAGTCTGGTGCCGAAGGATCACCT
>NZ_JAGGJU010000009.1 GCF_017873095.1 Heterorhizobium halophytocola
AACACCAGAGGAAAAATATAGAAAAAGTTACAAGCAATTGAAAATATTTTGTTTTCTCGATTTTTGCATCTCACGGGGGCGTTTTGGCCGACTGCGACGCCCCTGTTGCTCCACGGATTGCTGCAGGAACATGACGGTGCAGCCCGCAGGATCACAAAGAGCCGGTTTCGGCATGCCGCGCTTGGCGCTAGTGTCCGCCCGACACAGACTTCCAGAGCAGATGACATGAGCGCCAGTCTTCCCACCCTCCCCGTTTCCGCCGTTCTCGACGATCTCGAGACAGCGCTCACCGCAGGTCCAAGAGCCATCCTTTGCGCCCCGCCCGGCGCCGGCAAGACGACGCTGGTGCCTTTGCGATTGCTGGATGCTCCCTGGCGCGCCGGGCGACGCATCCTGCTGCTCGAGCCGCGCCGGCTTGCCGCGCGCGCCGCCGCGCGCCGCATGGCGCAGCTGATCGGCGAAAGCGTCGGTGAAACCGTGGGCTACCGGATGCGGCTCGACACAAGGATATCGGCACGCACCGCCATAGAAGTTGTGACCGAAGGCGTCTTTACCCGGATGATTCTCGATGACCCGGAGCTTGCGGACATAGCGGCCGTTATCTTCGACGAGTTTCACGAGCGCTCCCTCGACGCGGATCTCGGCCTGGCGCTGGCGCTCGACGTGCAGTCGGCCTTGCGGCCGGACTTGCGTATCCTGGTGATGTCGGCGACGCTCGACACGGCACGGATCGCCGACCTGATGGACAGGCCGCCGGTGATAGAGAGCCAGGGCCGCAGTTTCCCGGTGGAGATTCGCCACCAGCCCCGCAGCGGCGGCAGCAGGATCGAGGACGCCATGATCGAGACGGTCACGCGGTGTTACCGGACCGAGCCGGGCTCGATCCTGGCCTTCCTGCCGGGCCAGGCCGAAATCCGCCGCGTGGCCGCCAGTCTTGCGGAGACACTGCCGGGCGATGCGTTGATCGCGCCGCTTTACGGCAATCTCGACCAGGCAGAGCAGGACGCCGCCATCCGGCTGGCAGCGCCCGGTCGGCGCAAGATCGTGCTGGCGACCTCGATCGCCGAAACGTCGATCACCATCGACGGCGTGCGCATCGTGATCGACAGCGGCCTGCAGCGCCTGCCGGTGTTCGAGCCGGCAACCGGCATCACCAGGCTCGAGACCGTCAAGGTGTCGCGCGCCTCGGCCGACCAGCGGGCCGGGCGGGCCGGACGCACCGAGCCGGGGATCGCCATCCGCCTCTGGAACGAGGGCCAGACGGCCGCCATGCCGGCATTCACGCCGCCGGAGATCCTGGCGACCGATCTGTCCGCCTTCCTCCTGGACCTTGCCCATTGGGGCGTGCAGGATCCCGCCACCCTCTCCTTTATCGATCTGCCGCCGGCGGCTGCACTTGCCGAGGCGCGGCAGTTGCTGGCAAGGCTCGGCGCCCTTGACACCAAAGGGCTGCTGACACCCAAGGGCCGGCTGATGCGCGATCTCGGCCTGGAGCCGCGGCTGGCGGCGATGGCGATTGCCGCTGCAACGCTTGGCCAGGGCGAGCCGGCCTGCCGGCTGGCCGTGCTGCTCGGCGAACAGGGACTGGGGGGGCCGTCGATCGATCTGGAAGACCGGCTTCGGCGCTTTTCGACCGACAGGAGCGAACGAGCGACGAAGGCCCGCCAGCTCGCCGCCCAGCTCGCCAAGCGGCTGGGCCCGCGCAACGGCGATCCCGCGGCACGCCAAGAGGTGCTGACGGCGGGACAATTGCTGATGTTTGCCTTTCCCGACCGGATCGCGGCGGCGCGCGGGGCGCGGGGGCGTTTCGTTCTGGCCAATGGGCGCGGCGGCGAACTCGACGAAACCGAACGGCTGGCAGCCGCCCGCATGCTGGTCGTTGCAGACCTCACCGGTCGCGCCGGGCGCCAGCGTATTCTTGCGGCTGCCGAGCTGGAGCGCGGCGATGTCGAGGCGCTGATGCCGGAGCTTGTCGGCCAGAAGGACGAGGTCTATTTCGATCTGGCAAGCCGCCAGGTGCGGGCCCGCCGTGTGACCCGGCTTGGCGCCATCCTGCTCGATGAGGCGCCGCGCGGTGCACCGACCGGTGCGGCGGTGGCCGAGGGTCTTGCAGACGGGGTGAGGCAATTGGGCCTCGACGTCCTGCCCTTCGCCAAGGCCGCACGGCAATTGCGCCAGCGCATCGGCTTTTTGCATCGCACGCTCGGTGACCCCTGGCCCGACATGTCGGAGGAGGCGCTTCTGGCGCGGCTCGACGACTGGTTCGTGCCGTTCCAGGGGTCTGCACGCAGCCTGGAGACGATCGATCCGTCGAGCCTGCATGCGGGGCTCCTGTCGCTGGTGCCGCACGCGCTGCAGCGGGAGCTGGACGTGCTGACGCCCAGCCATTTCACTGCGCCGACCGGACAGGCCCATCCCATCCGTTACGATGCCGAGGAGCCGGTGATCTCGGTCCGGGTGCAGGAGCTCTATGGCCTCAAGACCCATCCGACGATTGGTGGCGGGGCGCTGCCGCTGGTCCTCGAACTGACCTCGCCGGCGCATCGCCCGATCCAGACGACGCGCGATCTGCCCGGTTTCTGGGCGGGGTCGTGGAGAGACGTGCGGGCGGACATGCGCGGGCGCTATCCCAAGCACGAATGGCCCGAGCGTCCGGCAGATGCTATGCCGACCACTCGCGCGAAACCACGCAGCAAATGACGAGGCAGGCATGATCAACCGGCTCAAGGCAAATTTCGACGGGCGCTTCGACGAGGCAAGCCGGCGCCTGCGGCTTGAAACCCTGGTGCGGCTGCGCTGGCTTGCGGTCGCCGGCCAGACGCTGACCGTTCTGGTCGTCGGCCTGTGGTTCCAGTTCTCGCTTCCGCTGTTTGCCTGCCTTGCCCTGATCGGAGGGCTGGCGGCGGCAAACCTGGTGCTGACACTGGCCTTTCCCTCGACCCACAGGCTGTCGCCGCTCTCCGCCTCGCTGCTGCTCGGCTTCGACCTGCTGCAGCTGGCAGCGCTGCTGTTCATCACCGGCGGGCTTGCCAATCCGTTTGCGCCGCTGCTCTGCGTCGCCGTCATCATCTCCTTCTCCTCCCAGCCGCTCAATTACTCGCTGATCCTGATGGGACTCGCCGCCATCGTCGTCAGCGCTCAGTTCTTCACGCCCTTTCCGCTGCCCTGGTATGGCGACCAGCATCTGGTCGAGCAGCCGGTGATGAGCGTGGCGACCTGGACATCGGTCATTTCCATGATGGGGTTTGCGGCATTCTATGCCTACCGCGTCTCGGAGGAGGCATCGCTTCTCTCCGATGCGCTTGCTGCGACCGAACTGGTGCTGCAGCGGGAAAAGCATCTTTCGCAGCTGGACGGGCTTGCAGCGGCCGCGGCGCACGAGCTCGGCACACCGCTTGCGACCATCAGCGTCGTGGCCCGGGAGATGGAGCGCGAGCTTGGAAACGACGAGCGTTTCGGCGAGGACGTGCACCTGCTGCGCAGCCAGAGCGAGCGCTGCCGCGACATCCTGCGGCGGCTGACCAGCCTGCCGTCGGAAAGCGAGCAGCACATGCGCACTTTGCCCCTGTCCTCGATGATCGAGGAAGTGGTCGCGCCGCACCGCGAATTCGGCATCACCATCGATCTGGTCGAACAACGCGGCAAAGGTCCCGAGCCTGTGCTGGAGCGCAGCCCCGGCATCCAGTTCGGCCTCGGCAACCTCGTCGAAAACGCCGTCGACTATGCCCGCGACAAGGTGACGCTCACGGTCGGTTATACCGCGAGCCTTGTGACGATCATGCTCGAAGACGACGGCAACGGCTATTCGCAGGATATCCTGGCCCGCATCGGCGAGCCCTACATGACCAGCCGCAGCCGGGCGGAAAGCGCCGGCGGCCTCGGCCTCGGCCTGTTCATCGCCAAGACCCTGCTGGAGCGATCGGGCGCGGTCCTGCGCTTCGAGAACCGGGGGGATGGCGGCGGAGCCCGCGTCGTCATCACCTGGCCACGGACGCGAATCGAGACAATTTCGGCAGCGCGGGATTGAGGCGCCTATATATAGGGTATAACCGGCTTACAGGTTCAAGAAGCCTTCGAGGACGACCATGACCGAATATACGCCTGCGGAACCCCATCTGGAAGATGCGCAACTTTCATCGACCGATTATATCGGCCCCGACGCCACCCTGCTGATCGTCGATGACGATGCCCCCTTTCTGCGCCGCCTGGCACGTGCCATGGAATCCCGCGGCTTCAGCGTGGACATCGCAGCGTCCGTCGCCGAGGGTGTCGCCAAGTCGCGCAGCACGCCGCCCAAATATGCGGTGGTGGATCTGAGGCTCGGCGACGGCAATGGCCTCGACGTGATCGAGGCAATCCGCCAGCAGCGCGACGACACCAAGATCGTGGTGCTGACCGGCTATGGCAATATCGCAACGGCCGTGACCGCGGTGAAGCTCGGCGCGCTCGACTATCTGTCGAAACCGGCGGATGCCGACGACGTGTTCAACGCCCTGACGCAGCGCCCGGGCGAGAAGGCCGACGTACCGGAAAATCCGATGTCGGCGGACAGGGTGCGGTGGGAACATATCCAGCGGGTCTATGAAGCATGCGAACGCAATGTTTCGGAGACCGCAAGGCGGCTCAACATGCATCGCCGCACGCTGCAGCGGATTCTCGCCAAGCGCGCGCCCAAGTAAGTCGCGGTGCCTGAGGTCCGATCAGACGCCGGGCCACTTTTCGCATGCGGCCAGTTCCGCCTGCATCAGGCGCTCGGCGGCCGTGCGCGAATAGGTGAGTGTTACCGCCTTTCGCGTGGCGGGCGGCAGGCGATGTTCCGGCGCCTCCCGCAACAGATGGGCACCATATCCGTCGGACAGGAACAGTCCGCATTCCTCGGGAAAGATCTCGGTCGGTACGCCGGGATGGGTGGCGAAGAAGAACCGGTCGCAGCAGAGCCGGTATTCCGGCCATTTGCGATCGACCCGGAAGTCCTCGATCGACGACTTGATCTCGATGATCCAGATTTCTCCCTTGTCCGACAGCGAAACGAGATCGGCCCGGCGCCCTCCGGCCAGCACAAGTTCCGGAAGCACCGCATGGCGCATGTCGCGCAACAGCGCCTGCATGCCGCGGCGAATCATTAACGCCTTATCGGACTGGCGTCCGTCCACTAACGGATTGTTTGCCGAAACCTGCAAAAGAGTCATGGGCTAACCGTTTATCCCATCCTTATCTTTGTTGCAAAAAAACCATGGAATTCTAATTTGCGCCACGGTTGCGCCGATCGGTAGCCAGTCTCCTTGCCAAGCGCCCATTAATTTAAAATAAACCATAATCGAAGATGGTCGATACCTCCATCATACCCCAGCACAGATGAGCCCCCCATGCGTTTCCGCAATGCCCTGACCGCCTTCGGTCTCCTGGCTACCCTTTTCGTCGCGGGTTGCGCGACGACCGATGGTTCCAGCGAGAGCGCGAAGGTCGAGACCAAACAGATCTTCAGCGATTCCTACGGCACGATGACGGATGCCGGGTATACGCTTCCGGCGATCCCGATCAGCAAGGTGAAGCCGCAATTCTATCGCCAGGTGGTCAACTATCCGACCAGCGAGCGGGCCGGCACCATCATCGTCAACACCCGCGAGCGTTTCCTCTATTACATCCTGCCCGGCAACAAGGCGATGCGCTACGGCATCGGCGTCGGCAAGGACGGTTTTGCCTGGTCCGGCAATGCCTATGTCGCCTGGAAGCAGCAGTGGCCGAGCTGGCATCCGCCCAAGGAAATGGCAGAGCGCAAGCCTTCGCTCACCAAATACGTCAAGGACGGCATGGACGGCGGCCTGCGCAATCCGCTCGGCGCGCGTGCCATGTACCTGTTCAACGAAAAGGGCCAGGACACGCTGTTCCGCATCCACGGCACGCCGGAATGGAACTCGATCGGCACGGCTGCGTCGTCGGGCTGCATCCGCATGATGAACCAGGACGTCATCGACCTCTACGGTCGCGTGCATCCGGGCAGAAGCTCCAAGGTGATCGTCATCCAGTAGGATCACGACAACAGCATCTTGTGAAAAAGCCGCCCTTCGAGGCGGCTTTTTTGTTGAGCCTAGCTCAGGAGGCGCGGCGTCAGTCTTGGCGCGAGGCCTTCAGCTCCAGCCGGCGGCGATGCAGAACCGGCTCGGTATAGCCGTTCGGCTGCTCGCGCCCCTTCAAGACGAGATCGCAGGCGGCCTTGAAGGCGATCGAGCCATCGAAATCCGGGGCCATGGGCCGGTAGAGCGGATCGCCGGCATTCTGCTTGTCGACGACGGCCGCCATGCGCTTCATTGTTTCTACGATCTGCTCTTCGCCGACCACGCCGTGATGCAGCCAGTTGGCCATGTGCTGCGAGGAAATGCGCAAGGTCGCGCGGTCCTCCATCAGGCCGACATTGTTGATATCCGGCACCTTGGAGCAGCCGACGCCCTGGTCGATCCAGCGCACGACATAGCCGAGGATGCCCTGCGCGTTATTGTCGAGTTCGGCCTGGATCTCGTCCGGCGTCCAGTTCGGCCGCGTTGCCACGGGCACCGAAAGGATGTCGGAAAGCTTGGCCCGGTCGCGGCTCTTCAAGCGATCCTGGACGTCTGCGACATCGACCTTGTGATAATGCGTGGCGTGCAGGGTCGCCGCCGTTGGCGATGGCACCCATGCCGTGTTGGCCCCGGCCTTCGGATGGGCAATCTTCTGCTCCAGCATGGCCGCCATCAGGTCCGGCATGGCCCACATGCCCTTGCCGATCTGCGCATGGCCGGACAGGCCGCATTCCAGTCCGATATCGACGTTCCAGTTCTCATAGGCCGAAATCCAGGCGGCCTGCTTCATGTCACCCTTGCGGATCATCGGACCCGCTTCCATCGAGGTGTGGATCTCGTCGCCTGTCCTGTCGAGGAAGCCGGTATTGATGAAGACGACGCGTTCGCGGGCATTTCGGATGCATTCCTTGAGGTTGACGGTGGTGCGCCGTTCCTCGTCCATGATCCCCATCTTGATGGTGTTGGCCGCCATGCCGAGCATGGCTTCCACCCGCGAGAAAATCTCGACGGCGAAAGCGACCTCCTCCGGCCCGTGCATCTTCGGCTTGACCACATACATGGAACCGGCATGCGAATTCTGCCGCCGACCGTTCGGCCCGATATCGTGCAGCGCGATCAGCGCTGTTACGGCGGCATCCATGATACCTTCCGGCACCTCCGCCCCATCCTTGTCGAGGATGGCCGGATTGGTCATCAGGTGTCCGACATTGCGCACCAGCATCAGCGATCGGGCATGTACATCGAAGCTCGAGCCGTCCGGCGCCGTGAAGCGCACGTCGGGATTGAGCGCGCGGGTGATCGTACGCCCGGCCTTTTCGAGTTTTTCCGTCAGATCGCCCTTCATCAGGCCGAGCCAGTTGGAATAGACGAGAACCTTGTCCTCGGCGTCGACTGCCGCGATCGAATCCTCGCAGTCCATGATCGTCGTGATGGCCGATTCCAGCCTGACATCGTTGATCCCGGCCGGATCCGCCTTGCCGATATCGCCGCCGGCATCGACCACCACTTCGGCCAGCAGGTTGTTATGCCGCAACAGGATGGAGGTCGGCTGCTCGGGCTGTCCGAGATAACCGGCGAAGCTGCCCGACATGGCAGGCTCGCTCGTTACGCCGCCCGCAAGGCCTACCACCAGCTTGCCGCCCGCAACCGAAAGCGACGCCACATCGGCCCATGATCCCGATGCCAGCGGTACGGCGTCGTCGAGGAAGGCACGCGCCCAGGCGATGACCTTTTCGCCGCGCTTCGGGTTGTAGCCCTTGCCTTTCTCCGCGCCGCCTTCTTCCGAGATAGCGTCCGTGCCATAGAGCGCATCATAGAGCGAGCCCCAGCGCGCATTGGCAGCGTTGAGCGCATAGCGGGCATTCATCACCGGGACGACCAGCTGCGGGCCGGCGATCTTTGCAATCTCCGCATCGACATGATCCGTCTTAACGGAGAAATCCCCCCCTTCCGGCAGCAGATAGCCGATCTCGCGCAGGAAGGCTTCATAGACGCCCATGTCGGACGGTGCGCCATTCTCGCGGTACCAGGCATCGATCTTGGCCTGCATCGCGTCGCGGGTGGCGAGCAGTGCCCTGTTTTTCGGCGCAAGGTCGTGGACCAGGCTCGCAAGTCCGGAGAAGAAGGCCTCCGCCTCCACGCCGGTCCCCGGCAATGCGTCGTCGACCAGGAAGTCGTGCAGTTTTTCGTCGATCGCAAGACCGTATTTTTCGACGCGCGCCATGGTCAATCTCCGTCTGGGAATACAAAATTCGTGCGGAAGCAAACGCTGCTTGCCATTGCTTGTCAACGCGGCAGGAGTTCGAAAGATTTTCGCCGAAACGGAAATAATCTCAGGATGCAAAACGCGGTCGCCCGCTGGCGATCGCCGTCACCCGCGCCTCGATCAGCGTCCGCCGCCCCTCGATCTCGGCCCCGTCGATCTCGACGCCCACATCGACCACCGGGGCAACGGCACCGCTTTCGCGCGCGCGTGCGATGGCGCCCGCTTCCGCTCGCGTCCGCGCCGTGGCGATGGCCGTTTCTTCATTGGTGCAGACGGCCGCCTCGCCCTCACCCTGGACCACATAGCGCCCCTCTTCCGGCACCGTGACGAAAACCGTGACGCTCGCACGCACCTGGCCGACCACCGCACCGATGGCATTGGCAACATCCGCGTCATCCGGCACATGGACCTCGGCCGAGAGCAGGGCTCCGATAGCCGGGTAATAAACCGGCGCGGAAGCGCCAAGGGCGATCAGCGGCCGGTCGAGGCCGACCTGAAAGCGGGCAATGCCCCTGGTGCGGTTCAGCGCCCGATCGATGATCGGGGATGTCGCAGGGTCGATGCCGGCGACACCGTCATCTCCGAGTGCTGCGCCCAGCAGCGTTTCAGCCGACCGCCGGACGAGCCGGTCGAAGATGCGTCCGGCAAGCGCCTCGGGGCCGTCGACAATCGGCCGGCCGGCGCCGTCTTTGACACGGGCAGCCAGGCTGAGCCCGAGCACTGCGGCGCGCCGGTCCCATTGCTGCTGGTGTCCGAGCGCCAGCATGGCGTCGGACGGCGTCAGCGCCGCGATATGCACGAGGCCGCGCGCCACCAGCCGGTCGAGCAGTGCCAGCTGCGATGTCATGGTGATCAGATCGTCGAGGGCCACGGGGCTATCGCCGATCCCATCGAACAACTCGGCCTCTTTCGCGGTGAGACCGGCGGCGAAACGGTCGGGCAAGCCGGTTCTGACGGCAAGGCGTGCGTCATGCCGACCGGCGCGCGGTGCCCGCAGTTGCCGTTCGAGCACCGTTGTCACCGCATCGCCATGCAGATGCGCCGCAAGTCCGAGCGGCAGGACGCGGCGCGGTCCGAGATCGATCCTGGCGGTGAGCCCGCGTTCGTCGATCCTCACCTCCGAATCGCCCCCCAAACCAAATGTCCGCATGGCGACGGCCTCGACCATGGTCCGGTAGCCGCCGACCGTGGCGCCCTGTTCGTCCAGCCGCGGCCGGCCGCCTTCGAGAACGGCGATATCGGTCGTCGTGCCGCCAATATCCGAGACCAGGGCCTCGTCGAGTCCGGTCAGATAGCGCGCGCCCACCAGGCTTGCCGCCGGACCGGACAGGATGGTCTCGATCGGGCGAAGCCGCGCATCCTGGGCCGACATCAGCGCACCATCTCCCCGCACCACCATCATCGGCGCGGCAATCCCTCTTGCCGTCGTGAACCGCTCGCAGGCATCGATCAGCCTGCCGATCATGGATACCAGCCGGGCGTTCAGCACCGTGGTCAGCGCCCGGCGCGGACCGCCGAGCTTCGACGACAGCTCGTGGCTGCAGGTCACGGGCAGATCGGTGGCCTCCAGCAACAGGTCACGCACCCTGCATTCATGGGCCGGATTGCGCACGGCGAAATAGCCGGCAATGGCAAAAGACGAGACCTCGTCCTTCAGCGCGGCAATCCTCTGCCGCAGAGGATCGAGGTCGAGCGGCGTTTCGCCCCCATGGACATCGTGGCCGCCGGCCAGAAACACGACAGGATCCTGACCCAGCGCATGGTCAAGCCCGTCCCGCTTCAGATCGTCGGGGCCAAAACCGATCATGACCAGCCCGACGCGGCCCCCCTGCCCCTCGACTAGGGCATTGGTGGCTAGGGTGGTGGACAGGGAGACCATGGCAATGTCGCCAGGCGCCGTTCCGGCACTTAAAAGCACCGCATCGACGGCGCCGGCCATGCCGATGGCAAGGTCGTGCCGCGTCGTCAGCGCCTTGGCCTTGGCAATCACGCCCTGTTGTTCGGAAAAAAGCACGGCATCGGTATAGGTGCCGCCCGTATCGATACCCAGCAAAACCGGCGAGGCCACGCCATCCTCCACGCATACGCTCATCACAGGCAACCGTTATGGCAGGAGAAAGATCTGCTCGCCAGCGCGTCCACGGCAAAAGCCGGCGTGTTCGAACCTCAGAGGGCTTGCTTGGCGGCACGCGGCGTGACCCGCATCGGCATACCCTTGATCGGCTGAACCGTCAGCCGCTGGACAGGCCAAGGCCTGAAGCCGGGCAAAGGATCGAAACGGTATCGATGCATCAGCACCCCGAGCGCAATCACCGCCTCCTGCAGGGCGAAGGTAGCGCCGATGCACACACGCGGGCCGGCGCCGAAGGGCAGATACTGGAAACGGTCGATCTTGCCACGATTCTCCGGCAGGAAGCGCTCCGGTCTGAACAGCCGCGGCTCCTCCCAGAGCAGTTCGTGACGATGCAGCGTCCAGGGCATGATCAGCACGGTCACGCCGGCCGGGATCTCGACCACTTCGCCTTCCGGCGATGTCCAGCTGTCGGCCTTCACCGCCTGCCGGTTGATCGAGGGCGCCGGCGGATAGAGCCGCATCGCTTCCTCGAAAGCCGCCCGGACATGCGGCATGCTTTCCAGCCAGTCGACGGGATCGACCGCCTCCGCCAAGACACGGTCGATCTCGTCTTCCATGGCTTCACGGACCGATGGCGTATTGGCGACACAATAAAGCGTCCAGGCAAGTGCCCGGGCCGTGGTTTCGTGGCCGGCGCCGATGAAGGTCAGGATATTGTCCTGCAGCTCGTCTTCGGTAAGGCCGCTGTCGGTGTCGATCAGCGCCAGCATCAGGGTGAGAAAATCCTGCGGCGCATTTGCGGGATCCGCCGCGACGCGCCTGCGACGCATGTCGATCGTGTTCTTCACGATATCGCGGAACTTCGCCATTACCGGTCCACCGCCGATCCGGGTGACGCGCGGCACCCAGGAGGGCGCTTCCATCAGGTCCATCGGATCGATCCGGCCCATGAAGTGCAGGAGATTTTCGGTATCCCTGGAAAAGGTCTCCTCCGACACCGCGATCTCGCCTGAAAACAGCGTTTCGGACAAGATGGCGAAGGTCATCTGAGCCATGTCGACGGAGATGTCCCGTGGCAGCCCGGTCGCATCGGCGCCGAAATAGCTTTCCTCGACGAAGTCGATCGATTTGGCGTACATCTGGGTGGCGAAACCCTTCGCATGACGCGGCGTGAACACAGGGGCTATGGCCTTGCGGGTGCGCTTCCATACCAGTCCTTCAGCCGTCAGCAAGCCGTCCCGCAGGATCGGCCGCAAGACAAGCTGGCGGACGTTCTGCATCTTGTAGTTCGAGGCGTTGTCGACCAGCAGATGCCGGATCAGGCCGGGATGATTGACGATCAGGCTGCGCCGGCCAAAGAAGCGCGTGTCAATCCAGGGTAGCGTGTAAGACGCCTCACCCCAAAGTTCGAGCGGATTGCGAAAGACGGTGCGGATCACCTCCAGCCGCCCGGGGGGCACGGTTCGCGGGATCGGCGCCGGCGGCTCGAAGGGCGGAATTGCAAGGTCCATCGACGTCATTCCCTCACCTTCGCGTTGAGCCTGATATCCTTCGACGAACGTTACAGCAGCCGCTGCAGTTCCGGCAGCTTGTCGTTGATCAGCCAGCCATAGTAATTCTCTTCCGGCAGACCGCCCTTGGCCGCCAGAGCCTGGGCGCGCTGCTTCGGGTCGCCGACATTGAAAAGCGTTGCCGTGATGCCCGGATTGCCGGAGATATCGACATTTGCATATCGGCGATAATCGTCGATTGACGTCCGGATGATCGCTGCCATGTAGGCCAGCGAACGGTCGGGATCCATGATGGCCTTGTAGACGGCACCCGCGTCGTCGGCATCGAGCTTGGGATAGCCCGATGTCCTGTTGACCAGATCGCTCATCATCAGAGCGGTCAGCGGATTGATCTGGCCGAGGCCGAAGGTCTGCCCGGCATAGAAGGGCTGGAAGAAGACCGCGCTGAATCGATTGTTCGGAAAGCTCTTGCCGTCGACCGACTTGCCCTGGAAGGTGGCGCGCCAGACTTCGTCGCGACAGGTCCACAACTGGTAGGACTCGGTGATGCCGGCACATCTGGCAAATTGCGGCCGGGCCACGAAGTCGTCGATCTTCTCGCCGTCATAGGAAAAGTTGAAGGCCTTGCCGGCATAGGACGCGGCCTTGACGTAGTAGCTCTGCAGCCGGTCATAGGCATCGACATTATAGGTGTGCTCGCCGACGATCGCGCCGATCATGTGGATCGGATCGATGCCATAGGCGGACGCTGTGGACTTGATCTTGCCCATCAGCCGGTGATCCGTCGACAGCAGCTCATAGACCTTGTCGTATTTCAGGTCGAAGGTGGTCTTGCCGGCCTTGGTGCGGCGAACGGAGGCGCCGGGCACCGGCGGCTGTTCGGCATGGCGGTTGCCGGGCGGCATCCGGGTCGCGGCGACAGCAGAGGCGGCCGGCATGGTCAGGCCAAGGATGAGAAAAGCGGTAAGGACGGAGCGTCGCACGATCATATGCCTTTATTGTCTCAGCAGCCTCGCGTCCCCCGAAGCAGGCCTGGAATCATTTCGACCCGGGCCATCATGGCCGGGGCGGACATACTTATAAAGCGATCGTGCCACTGTCGAGGCCGGGGCAGATTTTTCGGCCGCCCCGGCCTTGTTGCATTGAAGCGTCAGAGGATGTAGCGCGACAGATCCGCATCGCCGGCAATATCGCCGACATGCTTTTCGACATAGGCGCGGTCGATCATCACCTCGCTGCCCGAGCGATCGGGCGCATTGAACGAGATCTCGTCGAGCACCCGCTCCATGACGGTCTGCAGGCGGCGGGCACCGATATTCTCGATCGAGGAGTTGAGCTTGACCGCGATATCGGCAAGCGCATCGATCGCATCCTCGGTAAAGTCGAGATTCAGCTCTTCCGTGCCCATCAGCGCCTTGTACTGGCGGATCAGGCTCGCCTCCGGTTCCGTCAGGATCCGTCGGAAGTCGTCCTGGGTCAGCGGCTTCAGCTCGACCCGGATCGGCAGACGTCCCTGAAGCTCCGGCAGAAGGTCCGAGGGCTTGGAGACGTGGAAGGCGCCGGACGCGATGAACAGGATATGATCGGTCTTCACCGGACCATATTTGGTCGAGACGGTCGTGCCTTCGACCAGCGGCAGCAGGTCGCGCTGCACGCCTTCGCGCGACACGCCCGCGCCCATGCCGCCGTCGCGAGCCGCGATCTTGTCGATCTCGTCGAGGAAAACGATGCCGTCATTCTCGACCGACCGAACGGCCTCGCGCTGGATCACCTCGTTGTCGATCAGCTTGTCGGACTCGTCGCGGATCAGATCGGTGTAGGAGGCCCGGACCGTCGTGCGGACCTTCTTGGTCTTGCCACCCATGGCCTTGCCGAACAGATCGGAAATGTTGAGCACACCGATATTGGCGCCGGGCATGCCCGGTATCTCGAGACCCGGCATGCCGCCGCCACTGTCGGCAACCTCGATGTCGATCTCCTTGTCGTCCATCTCGCCGGCGCGCAGCTTCTTTCTGAAGCTGTCGCGGGTGCCGGGCGATGCGGTGGCGCCAACCAGCGCATCCAGCACGCGTTCTTCCGCTCCGGCATGGGCCTTGGCTTCCACCTCCGTACGCTTCTTTTCGCGCACCAGCGTGATGCCGGTCTCCACCAGATCGCGGATGATCTGCTCGACGTCGCGGCCGACATAGCCGACTTCGGTGAACTTGGTCGCCTCGACCTTGATGAAGGGCGCGCCCGCAAGCTTTGCCAGCCGGCGCGAGATTTCGGTCTTGCCGACGCCGGTCGGGCCGATCATCAGGATGTTCTTCGGCATCACCTCGTCGCGCAGCCCTTCCTCGAGCTGCTGGCGGCGCCAGCGGTTTCTGAGTGCAATCGCGACCGCGCGCTTGGCGTCATGCTGGCCGATAATGTAGCGGTCGAGCTCGGACACGATCTCCCGCGGGGAAAAATTGGTCATTCTGATATCCTTAGAAGACAGGGTCAGGCGTCGGCTTCCAGCGCTTCGACGATGATGCTGTGATTGGTGTAGACGCAGATGTCTGCCGCGATATCCAGCGCCTTGCGGGCGACCTCCTCGGCCGACTTGTCGCTGTCCATCATGGCGCGTGCGGCGGCAAAGGCATAATTGCCGCCCGAGCCGATGGCGATCGTGCCATGTTCGGGCTCCAGAACGTCGCCATTGCCGGTGACGGCCAGCGTCGTCGACTTGTCTGCGACCAGCATCATGGCTTCGAGATTGCGCAGATACTTGTCGGTGCGCCAGTCCTTGGCAAGCTCGACGGCGGCGCGCATCAGCTGCCCCGGATATTGCTCGAGCTTCTTTTCCAGCCGGTCGAGCAGCGTGAAGGCGTCGGCCGTGGCGCCGGCAAATCCGGCGATCACCTCGCCGCCCTTGCCGATGCGGCGCACCTTGCGGGCATTGCCCTTCATGACCGTCTGGCCGAGGCTGACCTGGCCGTCGCCGGCCATGACAACCGTTCCACCTTTGCGAACTGTGATAATTGTCGTCATTCATTCACCCGTGTGCCCCAGTGCGGGGCGGTTCGTCTGGCCAACAATGGCCTGCTTGGCGCTTTATGTAAGTGTGGCCCGCGCATTTGCAAACGTCCCGGTCCCCGGTCTGCCCCCGACAGGCTGCAGGCGCTTGCCTGCTGGATATTTGCAAAACCTGCTGATATGGAACCTCGACAGTTCCAAGGAGAAGCCTGATGGCCGAACGTAAAGCCGAGATTTCCCGCAAGACCAACGAGACCGAAGTCTCCGTTTCCGTCAACCTGGACGGCACCGGTACATCGAAGATCTCGACCGGCGTGGGCTTTTTCGACCATATGCTCGACCAGCTGAGCCGCCATTCGCTCGTCGACATGGTGATCGAGGCAAAAGGCGACCTGCATGTCGACGACCACCACACGGTCGAGGACACGGGCATTGCCATCGGCCAGGCGATTGCCAAGGCGCTGGGCGACCGCCGCGGCATCACCCGCTATGCCTCGATCGACCTTGCCATGGACGAAACCATGACCAAGGCGGCGATCGATGTTTCCGGCCGGCCCTTCCTGGTCTGGAATGTCGAGTTCTCCTCGCCGAAGATCGGCACCTTCGACACCGAACTGGTGCGTGAATTCTTCCAGGCGCTGGCCCAGAATGCCGGGATCACCCTGCATGTCTTCAACTATTACGGTGCCAACAACCACCATATCTCCGAGACCTGCTTCAAGGCGGTCGCCCGCGCATTGCGTACGGCGCTCGAAATCGACCCGAGACAGGCAAGCCGCATTCCATCGACCAAGGGCACCCTTGGCTAAGCGGACACGGCAAAGGAACAGACCATGCGTGTTGCCATCATCGACTACGGCTCCGGCAATCTGAAATCGGCCACCAAGGCCTTCGAACGGGCCGCCCGCGAAGCCGGCATCGACGCGACCATCGACCTGACCGACAGGCCGGAGGCCGTGGCAGCGGCCGATCGTATCGTCCTGCCGGGCGTCGGCGCCTATGCCGACTGCCGAAAGGGCCTCGATGCCGTCACCGGCATGCCGGAGGCACTGGTCGAAGCGGTCGAGGGCAAGGCCCGGCCATTTCTCGGCATCTGCGTCGGCATGCAGCTGATGTCGTCGCGCGGACTTGAAAAGACCACGACCCACGGCTTCGGCTGGATCAAGGGCGACGTGGTCGAGATGACGCCCGCCGATCCGGCGCTGAAGATCCCGCAGATCGGCTGGAACACGCTCAATCTCAACCGGCCGCATCCGCTGTTCGACGATATCGAGACCGGGCCGGACGGACTGCATGCCTATTTCGTCCATTCCTACCATCTGGCGGCCGAAAACGCCGATGAGGTCATCGCGACCACCGATTACGGCGGGCCGATGACGGCTGTCGTCGGTCGCGACAATCTGGTCGGCACCCAGTTTCACCCGGAAAAGAGCCAGAAGCTCGGCCTGAAGCTGATCGCAAACTTCCTGTCCTGGGCGCCCTGAGGCCCCTTCCCGGCACACGAGGATAAACCGAAATGATCCTTTTCCCCGCCATCGACCTCAAGGATGGCCAGTGCGTGCGCCTCAAGCTCGGCGATATGGAGCAGGCGACGGTCTACAATCCCGATCCGGCCGGCCAGGCCCGGGCCTTCGAGAACCAAGGCTTCGAATGGCTGCATGTGGTCGATCTCAACGGTGCCTTTGCCGGTTCCAGCGTCAATGGCGCTGCGGTCGATGCGATCCTGCAGGCGACGAAGAACCCGGTGCAGCTCGGCGGCGGCATCCGCACCCTCGAGCATATCGAGAACTGGCTGTCGCGCGGCCTGTCGCGGGTGATCCTCGGCACGGTTGCCGTGCGCGATCCGGCGCTGGTGATCGAGGCCTGCAAGCGTTTCCCCGGCAAGATTGCCGTCGGCATCGATGCCAAGGGCGGCAAGGTGGCGGTCGAAGGCTGGGCGGAGGCGAGCGAACTCGGTGTGATCGAGCTTGCCCGCAAATTCGAGGGCGCCGGCGTCGCGGCGATCATCTATACCGATATAGACCGTGACGGCATCCTGACCGGAATCAACTGGGACTCGACGCTGGAACTGGCCGATGCCGTTTCCATTCCCGTCATCGCCTCCGGCGGGCTTGCCTCGATCGACGATGTCCGCCGCATGCTGGAGCCCGATGCCGGGAAACTCGAAGGTGCGATTTCCGGACGCGCCCTCTATGATGGCCGGATAGACCCCACCGAGGCACTCGACCTCATCCGCGCTGCCCGCGCCAGCGCCTGAAGGAACCGCCATGACCCTCAAGGCCCGCGTAATCCCCTGCCTCGACGTCAAGGACGGACGTGTCGTCAAGGGCGTCAACTTCGTCGACCTGATCGACGCCGGCGACCCGGTCGAGGCCGCCAAGGCCTATGACGCGGCCGGTGCCGACGAACTCTGCTTTCTCGACATCACCGCCTCTTCCGACAATCGCGACACGATCTTCGACGTCGTCGCGCAGACGGCCGAGCACTGCTTCATGCCGCTAACGGTCGGCGGCGGCGTGCGCGCGGTGGCGGATATCCGCAAGCTGCTGCTCTGCGGCGCCGACAAGGTATCGATCAATTCGGCGGCGGTGAAGAACCCGAATTTCGTTGCCGAAGCCGCCGACAAGTTCGGCAACCAGTGCATCGTGGTGTCGATCGACGCGAAAAAGGTTTCACGTGAAAACGAAATTCCGCGCTGGGAGATCTTCACTCATGGCGGACGTCAGTCGACCGGTATCGACGCCGTGGAATTCGCCCGCAAGGTGGTAGAGCTCGGCGCCGGCGAGTTGCTGGTCACCTCCATGGACCGCGACGGCACCAAGAGCGGATACGATATCGGACTGACACGCACGATCGCCGACAGCGTGCGCGTGCCGGTGGTCGCTTCCGGCGGTGTTGGCAATCTCGACGATCTGGTGGCCGGCGTGCGCGAGGGCCACGCGACAGCCGTGCTTGCAGCATCCATTTTCCACTTTGGCACCCATTCGATCGGGGAAGCCAAGCGTTATATGTCGGAACACGGGCTTGCCATGCGCCTCGATTGAGGCTGTAACGCGGGTGTGAGGACGGAGGATACGGGTTGAGCGATTTTTCTCTCAAGGATCTCGAGGAGATCGTGGCCAGGCGCGCCGCGGCGTCGCCGGAGGAATCCTGGACGGCAAAGCTCGTTGCTGCTGGCCAGCCGAAGGCTGCCAAGAAGCTCGGTGAGGAAGCGGTGGAAACGGTGATGGCCGCCGTCACCCATGATCACGACAATCTCGTCTATGAGAGTGCCGATCTGCTCTATCATCTGATGGTGGTGCTGAAGATCGCCGATATTCCTCTCGACACCGTGATGCAGGAACTGGAGCGCCGGACCACACAGTCCGGGCTTGCGGAAAAGGCCGGTCGTAAAAACCCATGAGCACGTCAAGCAGGAATGCCGAACCGCGGGCGCCGCTGGATCATTTCCAGGCTAACGATTTTTCCCCCTACCACTTCTTCTCTTCCGAAGAGTGGGCCCGCTTTCGCGCCGACACGCCGCTGACGCTGACGGCGGACGAGGTGCAGCGGTTACGCTCGCTTGGCGACCCGATCGACCTCAACGAGGTGCGGCGGATCTATCTGTCGCTGTCGCGTCTGTTGTCGGCCCATGTGGAATCCTCGCTGCTGCTGTTTCAGCAGCGCAACCGCTTCCTCAGCCTGTCCGACGTAACGAAGACACCCTTCGTTATCGGCATTGCCGGGTCTGTCGCGGTCGGAAAGTCGACCACCGCGCGTATCCTGAAGGAATTGCTGCGGCGCTGGCCCTCCAGCCCCAAGGTCGACCTGATCACCACCGACGGTTTTCTCTATCCCAATGCGACGCTGATCCAGAAGGATATCCTCAACCGCAAGGGCTTTCCGGAAAGCTACGATACCAGCGCCATCCTCGGCTTTCTCGCGGCGATCAAGGCCGGGCGTCCGAATGTTGCGGCACCCTGCTATTCGCACCTGACCTATGATGTCCTGCCGGAACAGTTCACCACGATCGACCGGCCCGATATCCTGATCTTCGAGGGCATCAACGTGCTGCAGTCGCGCGACCTGCCGGCCGACGGCAAGATCGTGCCGATGGTCTCAGACTTCTTCGACTTCTCGATCTATATCGACGCCGACGAGCCGCTCATTCACAACTGGTATGTCAACCGCTTCATGAACCTGCGGCAGACGGCCTTCCGGGATCCCAATTCCTATTTCCATCGCTATGCGGCGATCAGCGAGGACGAAGCGCTGGCGCGGGCCGAGGATCTGTGGGCCAATATCAATCTGAAGAACCTGCGCGAAAACATCCTGCCGACCCGCCCGCGGGCGGATCTCATCCTGCGCAAGGGGGAAAACCACCTGATCGATTCGGTCGCACTCAGAAAACTGTAGGCGATCCATCGCCTGCAATGTGTTCGGCGAAGCTTGTGTCCCTATGGCGTGACGCGGCGCAGCGTCAGATTGATGCGGCCTTCCGATTTCAGCAGTGTCGAGGTGCCCGGATAGATCCGGTCGACGCCATGAAAGCGCAGCCGGCTTTCGCCGCCGAGAACGAGAACATCGCCGCTTTCCAGCCGAAACGACCGCGTCGGCGCATTGCGCTCGAAGCCACCCACCCGGAACAGGCAGCTGTCGCCCAGGGAAATGGACAGGACCGGCGCGGAAAGATCGGTCTCGTCCCTGTCCTGATGAAGGCCCATTTTTGCGTCCGGCCCATAGTAATTGACCAGGCAGGCCTCCGGCGGCCGGTCGCAGCCGCCGACGCTTTGCCAGATGTCGAGCAATTTCCGTGGAATGGCCGGCCAGGCTTTGCCGGTCACCGGATGCGTCTCCTGGTAGCGATAGCCGCGCTGACGATCGGTCAGCCAGCCGAGGCGGCCGCAATTGGTCATCCGCACCGAAAGCGGCTTGCCGCTGCGCGGCATTTCCGGCGTATAGAGCGGCGCTGCGGCCACCACGTCCCTGATGTCTAGGAGCAGGGCTTCCTGCTCCGCACGATCCAGAAAGGCCGGATGGAAATCGAGGCCCTCTGGCAGGCTGTCGGGCTTTGCCATATCCGCCGAACTCCTCTTGCCCTTCCCGCGCGTACTATTGGTCTTTTTCCGGACGGCTGCGCATCTTCTTGACCTCGGAGCGGCCGCTCTTTTCCTTCAGCCGCCGCTCGATCGATCCCTTGGATGGCCGCGTCTTGCGTCTCGGCGGTGGCGGCGGCTCGGCGGCCTTCAGGATCAGCTCCTTCAGCCGCTCGCGGGCATCCTCGCGGTTGCGCTCCTGGCTGCGAAACCGATTGGCCTCGATCATCACCACACCGTCCTTGGAGGCCCGGCGACCGGCAAGCTTCAGCGCATTGGCCTTCACGCGATCATTCAGTGCCGGTGAATTCTGCACGCTGAAAAACAGCTGGACCGCCGTCGAGACCTTGTTGACGTTCTGTCCGCCCGGCCCGCCGGCCAGCACGAATTGCTCGCTCAGCTCCCAGCCGGCGATGGTGATCTTGCTGTTGACGATGAGCGCTTCGCTGGCCATGGCCCAAATCCCTTCGGCGGCTTCTATTCCACACAATCCACCGGTCTGTCGCCCCCCAAACGCGAAAACCCGGCGAAGCGTTCGCCGGGTTTTCTGAAATCGGAAAGCGGGATGCCGATTATTCGGCGGCCATCGGCAGTTGCGGGGCTGCCTCCAGCACGCCGGCATCCACATGGTCTTCGAACTTGGCGAAGTTGGAGATGAACATGCCGACCAGCTTTTGCGCCTGGGCGTCATAGGCATCGCCATCGGCCCATGTCGAGCGCGGATCGAGGATACCGGGCTCGATCCCCTCGACCGCCACCGGAACGGCAAAGCCGAAATTCGCATCGATGCGGAAATCGGCCGCGTTCAGATTGCCGTTCAGCGCCGCAGACAGCAGGCCGCGCGTCACCTTGATCGGCATCCGGCTGCCGGTGCCGTAGGCGCCGCCGGTCCAGCCGGTATTGACCAGCCAGCAATCGACGTCGTGCCGTGCGATAAGATCGCGCAGCAGGCGCCCATATTCGGCCGGATGACGCGGCATGAACGGCGCGCCGAAACATGTCGAGAAGGTCGCTTCCGGCTCGGTCACGCCCTTTTCGGTGCCGGCCACCTTGGCGGTGTAGCCAGACAGGAAGTGGTACATCGCCTGTTCCGGCGTCAGCTTGGCAATCGGCGGCAGCACCCCGAAGGCGTCGGCCGTCAGCATGATGATCGTCGTCGGATGCCCGGCCTTGCCGCTGTCGGAAGCGTTCGGAATGAAGTCCAGCGGATAGGCGCAGCGGGTGTTTTCGGTGCGCGAGCCATCGTCGAAGTCCGGAACGCCGTTCTCGTCGAGCACGACATTTTCCAGCACGGTGCCGAAGCGCTTGGTGGTGGCATAGATTTCCGGCTCGGCTTCGGCCGAAAGACGAATGGTCTTGGCGTAGCAGCCCCCCTCGAAGTTGAAGATGCCCGCCTCGCCCCAGCCGTGTTCGTCATCGCCGATCAGCGTGCGGGCGGGATCGGCCGACAAGGTGGTCTTGCCGGTGCCGGACAGGCCGAAGAAGACCGCCGCGTCGCCATCCGGCCCCGCATTGGCGGAGCAATGCATCGGCATCACGCCCTTTTCCGGCAAGAGGTAGTTCAGCGTGGTGAACACCGACTTCTTCATTTCGCCGGCATAGGATGTGCCGCCAATCAGGATCAGCCGGTTCTTGAAATCGCACGCGATGACGGTTTCCGTCCGGCAACCGTGCCGTTGCGGATCGGCCTTGAAGCTCGGCAGGTCGATGATCGTCAGTTGCGGCAGGAAGCCCTTCAGCCTCTCGCGCTCCGGCCGGATCAGCAGATTGCGGATGAACAGCGAATGCCAGGCATATTCGGTGACGACGCGGGTCGGAAGCGCGTTGTCGGCGTCGGCGCCACCCACCAGATCCTGCACGAAAAGATCCATCCCGGCCGCATGGGCCAGCATGTCCTGGCGCAGCAGCTCGAACTGATCGGGCGACATCGGCTTGTTGTTGTCCCACCAGATCTGCCCCTCGGTCATCTCGTCCCTGACGACGAACTTGTCCTTCGGCGAGCGGCCCGTGTGCTGGCCGGTATCGGCACAGACGGCGCCGTCGGCGGTCAGCACGGCCTCGCCGCGGCGGATCGTTTCCTCGTAAAGCTTGTTGGGCGTCAGATTGTAATAGACGCGCGCAGCATCCTTCAGACCGAGTCTTGCCACCCCGTTGTCTGGGTTGAACAGGCCGAGCTCCTCCATCATCCGCTTTCCTTCATGTTGCGACGAAAAATTGAAAACTTCGATCAGAACCTAGGGCGGAATGCCTAAGCTAGCAAGACAAGAATCAGAAATAGCCAATAATTTCAATTATTTAATCGATTTAAAGAAATTTTTTCGATTTTAAATCGGTTGAATGAAGGGGTATCTTCCGGCCCTGTGCGACCCGTCTCCAAGACAGGACGGAACCTTTCCCGTCAGCCCACCCTTTATGTTTGCCACAATTTGTTCCACCTTTATCCCCAAAAGCGGTCTCCTCTTGTTGAGGGAGCCGAATGATGATGACGGAGACAAGCATTATGCAGACCATCGCGCTCGTAGATGACGATCGCAACATCTTGACCTCCGTGTCGATCGCCCTGGAGGCTGAAGGCTACAAGGTCGAGACCTATACGGACGGCGCATCGGCGCTGGAGGGCTTGCTCGGCCGGCCGCCGCAGCTGGCGATCTTCGATATCAAGATGCCGCGCATGGACGGCATGGAACTGCTGCGCCGCCTGCGCCAGAAATCCGACCTTCCGGTGATCTTCCTGACCTCCAAGGATGAGGAGATCGATGAATTGTTCGGCCTGAAGATGGGCGCCGACGATTTCATCACCAAGCCGTTTTCGCAGCGCCTGCTGGTCGAACGCGTAAAAGCGATCCTGCGCCGTGCTGCAAGCCGCGATACGGCAGCGATCACAGGCGGCGCGCGCAGCCCCGGCGACCAGGCGGCGCGCACGCTGGAGCGCGGTCAACTGGCCATGGACGAGGAGCGGCATACCTGCACCTGGAAGGGCGATCCGGTGACCCTGACCGTCACCGAATTCCTCATCCTCCAGGCCCTCGCCCAGCGCCCCGGTGTCGTCAAGAGCCGCGATGCCCTGATGGATGCGGCCTATGACGAGCAGGTCTATGTCGACGACCGGACCATCGACAGCCACATCAAGCGCTTGCGCAAGAAGTTCAAGATGGTCGATAACGACTTCGACATGATTGAAACACTGTACGGTGTCGGATACCGGTTCCGCGAAGCGGCGTGAGTGCGGCGCAAAGTTCCGGACATGGCGTCGGGGGCGGCTGAGCCCGCCCCGGCGCGCGCCCCAAGGGTTTGACGGTTGGCCAGACGCGTATCTGACATTGACATCGACGATCTCGACGACGCGCATCAGCCGCGCCGGCGCATGTTCGGCCATCCGTTCACACTGATCCGGCGGATCTTCGGCAATGCGCTGTTTTCCAGCCTCACGCGCCGGATCATGTTCTTCAACCTGGCGGCACTGGTCGTGCTGGTCGGCGGCATTCTTTACCTCAACCAGTTTCGCGAAGGCCTGATCGATGCGCGCGTCGAAAGCCTGCTGACCCAGGGTGAGATCATTGCGGGTGCCATCTCCGCCTCGGCATCGGTCGACACCAATTCGATCACCATCGATCCGGAAAAACTGCTGGAGCTGCAGGCCGGCCAGAGCATCACCCCGGTGCCGAACGACGAGGATCTGGAATTTCCGATCAATCCCGAGCGGGTCGCCCCTGTTCTCCGGCGGCTGATTTCGCCGACCCGCACGCGTGCACGCCTGTTCGACGCGGATGCCAATCTGCTGCTCGATTCCCGCCATCTCTATTCGCGCGGCCAGGTGCTTCGCTACGATCTGCCCCCACCCGACGGCGAGACGACCAGCTGGGCGGAATTCTTCAACCGGATGTTCAACCGCCTGCTGCAGCCGGGCAACCTGCCGCTCTACAAGGAAGCGCCGGGCGGTGACGGCTCGATCTACCCGGAAGTGATGAATGCACTGACCGGCGTGCGCGGCGCCGTGGTGCGGGTCACGGAAAACGGCGAACTCATCGTCTCGGTCGCCGTGCCCGTCCAGCGTTTCCGCGCGGTGCTCGGCGTGCTTTTGCTGTCCACCCAGGCCGGCGACATCGACAAGATCGTGCATGCCGAGCGCCTGGCGATCCTGCGCGTTGCAGGCGTCGCGACGTTGGTCAACATCCTGCTGTCGCTTCTGTTGTCGTCGACCATCGCCAACCCGCTGCGGCGCCTCTCGGCGGCAGCGGTCAGGGTCAGGCGGGGCGCCAAGGAGCGCCAGGAAATCCCGGACTTCTCGGCCCGCCAGGATGAGATCGGCAACCTGTCACTGGCGCTGCGCGACATGACGACCGCGCTTTACGACCGCATCGATGCGATCGAAAGCTTTGCCGCCGATGTCAGCCACGAGCTGAAAAACCCGCTGACCTCGCTGCGCAGCGCCGTCGAGACCCTGCCGCTGGCCCGCAACGAGACATCGAAGCAGAAGCTGCTCGATATCATCCAGCATGACGTGCGCCGCCTCGACCGCCTGATCAGCGACATTTCGGACGCATCGCGGCTGGACGCGGAACTGGCGCGCAGTGATTCCAAGACCGTCGATCTCAATGTGCTGCTCACCGACCTGGTCGACGTCTCCCGGCAGATCAGCGCCAGCAAGAAGCAGGTGAAGATCGACTATGTGCTCGACCAAAAGGCCGGCACGAAGAAGGACTTCGTCGTTACCGGCTATGATCTTCGCCTCGGCCAGATCATCACCAACCTGATCGAGAACGGACGCTCCTTCGTGCCCGAAAAGACCGGACGGATCGTCGTCAGGCTCTCGCGCACCCGGACCCGCTGCATCGTCCAGGTCGAGGACAACGGCCCCGGCATCCAGGCGGAAAACATCGATCGGATCTTCGAGCGCTTCTATACGGACCGGCCCGAAGGCGAGTCCTTCGGCCAGAACTCCGGTCTCGGCCTGTCGATCAGCCGCCAGATCGCCGAAGCGCATGGCGGCAGTCTGCGGGCGGAAAACGTGCCGGACGAGAGCGGCGAAGGCTTCAAGGGCGCGCGCTTCATCCTGACCCTGCCGACGGAAAATCCGGCATGAGCAATGGAGGCATCAATCTCCATGCGACCGTCATCGTCGCCGGACATCGCGGCATTCTCTTTACCGGACCGTCCGGCAGCGGAAAATCCGCCCTCGCCTTTCGCTGCCTCGCCGAAGCGTCCGGCCACGGGCGGCATGCCGCCCTCGTTGCCGATGACCAGGTTTTTCTGCAAATTTTCGAGCGGGGTGTCATTGCAACGCGCCCCGACAGCATCGCCGGCCTGATCGAGCTGCGGCAGAGTGCCATCGTCAAGGTCGCAAGCCAGAGGCGCTGCCTGATCGATGTCGCCGTTCAGCCGGTCGGCCCCGACGCAGAGCGCCTTCCACCGGCGGATCTGCGCTTTGCGCCCGGGCATGGCATTGATCTGCCTCTGGTGGTCATTCCGCGCGATGCCGTCGCGCCGCTTGCCGCCATCGAGGCCATCCTCGCGACCCTTGCCGCGCCCCTCGCTACGGGGAGCCCCCAATTTTGAGCTTGCGCTTGGCGTTCACATAACCAAGATGGACGGCCACCAATGGACGAACCCGTTACATTAGGATATTTGCCGAACTTGCGTCAGCAAAGGGACTGAAAGAATGATCGGACTAGTGCTTGTCACCCATGGCAAGCTGGCGGAAGAATTTCTTCACGCATTGGAACATGTGGTCGGACCGCAGAAGTGCATCGAGACGGTATCGATCGGTCCCGAAGACGACATGGACCAACGTCGCCAGGACATTCTCGACGCAGTCTTGCGTGCCGACAATGGCCACGGCGTGGTCATCCTGACCGACATGTTCGGTGGCACGCCGTCCAATCTGGCCATCTCGGTGATGAACAGCGGCCGCATCGAAGTCATTGCCGGCGTCAATCTGCCCATGCTGATCAAGCTTGCCGGCGTGCGTGCCGACAACGACATGGAAAAGGCATTGGTCGAAGCGGCCGAAGCCGGGCGGAAATATATCAACGTCGCCAGCCGCGTTCTCAGCGGCAAGTGACCCGGACCGGATTCCCTTATGTCGCTTGCGCGTGAACTCCTGATTATCAACAAACGCGGCCTTCATGCCCGCGCGTCGGCGAAATTCGTCCAGACAGTCGGCGGCTACGACGCGCAGATCACCGTTGCAAAGGACGGAACGACGGTCGGCGGTACCTCCATCATGGGCCTGATGATGCTGGCTGCCAGTCCCGGCTGCCGCATCCTGGTGACTGCCGAGGGGGTGCAGGCCACCGAAGCGCTGGATGCGCTGGAGTCGCTGGTCAACGACAAGTTCGGCGAGGAAGCCTGACCAATATGACATAAAGATATAAAGACTTCTTTATGTCACGGTTGTCATTCCGGCCGAACCCTGCTATCTCCACTCTCCGAAAAGTCCTTCTCGACGTTGAGGGACGTGAGCGCGCGCAGCGATCCAACGACTGCGCCCGAACCAGGCTGGAGACGCTTCATGAGCAACACCCAAGATTATATCGTCGCTGATATTTCTCTTGCAGATTTCGGTCGCAAGGAACTCGACATCGCCGAAACCGAAATGCCGGGCCTGATGGCCTGCCGCAGCGAATTCGGCGAATCAAAGCCGCTGAAGGGCGCGCGCATCACCGGCTCGCTGCACATGACCATCCAGACCGGCGTGCTGATCGAAACGCTGGTGGCGCTCGGCGCCGAAGTCCGCTGGGCCTCGTGCAACATCTTCTCGACCCAGGACCATGCCGCTGCGGCGATCGCCGCCGCCGGCATTCCGGTCTATGCGGTCAAGGGCGAAAGCCTCACCGAATACTGGCAGTACACCGACCGGATCTTCCAGTGGACCGATGGCGGCGTCTCCAACATGATCCTCGATGACGGTGGCGACGCAACCATGTACATCCTGCTCGGCGCCCGCGCCGAAGCCGGCGAGGACATCCTGAAGAACCCGGAATCGGAAGAAGAGGAAATTCTCTTCGCCCAGATCAAGAAGCGGCTGGAAGCCTCGCCGGGCTGGTTCACCCGCCAGCGTGACGCCATCCAGGGCGTCACCGAAGAAACCACGACAGGCGTCAACCGTCTCTACCAGCTGTCGCAGAAGGGCCTCCTGCCCTTCCCGGCGATCAACGTCAACGATTCGGTCACCAAGTCCAAGTTCGACAACAAATACGGCTGCAAGGAATCGCTGGTCGACGGCATCCGCCGTGCAACCGACGTGATGATGGCCGGCAAGGTTGCCGTCGTCTGCGGCTACGGCGATGTGGGCAAGGGCTCGGCAGCCTCGCTTCGCGGCGCCGGCGCCCGCGTCAAGGTCACGGAGATCGATCCGATCTGCGCCCTTCAGGCTGCCATGGACGGCTTCGAGGTCGTGCAGCTCGAGGACGTCGTCTCCTCCGCCGACATCTTCGTCACCACCACCGGCAACAAGGACGTCATCCGCATCGAGCACATGCGCGAGATGAAGGATATGGCGATCGTCGGCAATATCGGCCACTTCGACAACGAGATCCAGGTCTCCGCCCTGCGCAACCTGAAATGGACGAACATCAAGCCGCAGGTCGACATGATCGAGTTCCCCAAGGGTTCGCGCATGATCCTGCTGTCGGAAGGCCGCCTGCTGAACCTCGGCAATGCCACCGGCCACCCGTCCTTCGTCATGTCGGCTTCGTTCACCAACCAGGTGCTGGCCCAGATCGAACTCTTCACCAAGGGCGACGAGTACGAGAACAAGGTCTATGTCCTGCCGAAGCACCTCGACGAAAAGGTCGCGCGCCTTCACCTCGAAAAGCTTGGCGTGAAGTTGAGCAAGCTGTCCGATGAGCAGGCGTCTTATATCGGCGTTACGCCTCAGGGTCCGTTCAAGGCCGATCACTACCGCTATTGATCGACCGCCGACTATCCACAAGATGTAGTATGGCGCGGCCTTGACAAAGGCCGCGCTTTCTTTTTTCCGCCTCGCCCTTCCCGGCAAATCCGTTCGGCAGTATTGTTTTTGACACTTGATTCGTCTGTTTGCGGCAAGCTTCGCAGGCGAATATGGGATGTCTTGTCGAGATGCGGCACATAGGACGGAGACAGACCGAGGATGTCGGTAGAACGAATTGAACGGTCGCGGACACTTATCGTGTCCCGCGATGTGGTCTCCTGTGCGAGGCAGGACCACGACATGGAACAGGGCGCGGCACCGGTCGGTGGGCGGGCGGCCCTCGGCGTCTTGCGACGCCTGAGACGCGGATGCCTGGTCGGCAGCGCGCTGGCTCTCGTGCCGGTCTCGGCTTTTGCCCAGATCGGCCTTCCGTTTCTCAACGATCCACGCGCCTTTTCCTCGGCCGAGATGATCGGCTTCTCGATCGTTGTCGGGCTGTTTTCGGCAAGCCTGCTTTCGGCCCTCTGGCTGGTGCGGCAGAAGAGCAATATCGAAGCCGAGGGCGAAGAGATGCGCTCGGTCCTGGCCGACGCACAGCAGCGCATCTCGCGTTACGAGGCGTTGATCGCCGACAAGAACCGCCGGATCGTCGTCTGGGAAGGGCACAGCGGCAAGGCCGATATCCTCGGCCAGCTGCCGGCGGAGACCGGTGCCCCGACGAGTGACCGGGATTTCCTGGCCTTTGGCCGCTGGCTCAAATCCAATTCGGCCATCGATCTGGAGCGCGCGCTGGAATCGCTGCGCGTCGATGCCCGCAGCTTCGACATCGTGGTCGAGACGCAGCGCGGCGAAATTCTCGAAGTCCAGGGCCGCGTTTCCGGCGGCCGCGCCTTTGCCCGCTTCGTCGCCCTCAACAATCTGCGCGCCGATCTCGCCGAGCTGAAGATCGAAAAGAACCGGCTGATGTCGTCGATCAGCGCGTTCGAAGCGCTGTTGAACTCCATCGAGCAGCCGGTCTGGCGGCGCGACGCAGACGGCAAGCTGATCTGGGTCAACCATGCCTATGGAGAGGCTGTGGAAGCCCTGTCGCCGGAACAGGCGACGGGTGAGCAGCGCGAAATCCTCGGCACCGTCGACCGCGCAACCATCAAGGCACGCGCCACCGATGTTTCGCCCTATCACGGCACCGTTTCTACCGTGATCCATGGCAATCGCGCCTTTCTCGATGTCGTCGATGCCAAGAGCGCCGATGGCTCCTGCGGCATGGCGCTCGATGTCAGCCAGATCGAGGCTGTGCGCGAGGAGCTGTCGCGAACCCTGAAGAGCCACGCAGACACGCTGGATCACCTGGCGACACCGGTCGCGATCTTCGATGGCGCCCGGCATCTGCAGTTCTACAATCAGGCCTTCGCCCAGCTCTGGGAACTCGACACACCCTTCCTCGAAAGCCATCCGGACAACAGCCAGCTGCTCGATCGTTTGCGCTCGGAAAAGAAGCTGCCCGAGCAGCTGAACTGGCGGACCTGGAAAGAGCAGGCGCTGGCGGTCTATCGCTCGCTCGATACCCACACGGACCTCTGGCACCTGCCCAACGGCCAGATCCTCAGGGTCATCATGTCGGCGCATCCCCAGGGCGGCGCCACCTGGGTATTCGAAAACATGACCGAACAGGTCGATCTGGAAACCCGCTACAACACGCTGTTGCGCGTGCAGGGCGAAACCATCGATCACCTGTCGGAAGGCGTCGCCGTGTTCGGTCCCGATGGCCGACTGAAGCTGTCGAACCCCGCCTTCAGGGCTCTCTGGGGCATCACAGAGGAAGTCGCCAAGCCCGGCGCCCATATCCAGGCGATCGAATCGGCCTGCTCCGCCTCCTATGACAAGACGGACGGCTGGAAGACCTTCGGCCGGATGATCACCAGTTTCGACGACGAACGCCCGTCGCTGCAGGGGACGATGGAGCTCTATTCCGGCCTCGTGCTCGACTACGCCGTGATCCCGCTGTCCAACGCCCAGACCATGCTGACCTTCGTCAACATGACCGACAGCGTGCGCGCCGAACGGGCGCTGACGGAAAAGAACGAGGCGCTGCAAAAGGCCGACGAGCTGAAGAACGATTTCGTCCAGCACGTCTCCTACGAACTGCGCTCGCCGCTCACCAACATCATCGGCTTTACCGACCTGCTGAAGACGCCTGCGATCGGCCCGGTCAACGAGCGTCAGGCCCAGTATATCGATCACATCTCGACCTCGTCGGCCGTGCTGCTGACGATCGTCAACGACATCCTGGATCTTGCAACCGTCGACGCCGGTATCATGCACCTCAACCACGAGGACATCGATCTCGACGACCTCTTGGACGACGTGTCGCTGCAGATGACCGACCGCCTGCAGGAGGGCAATGTCACCCTCGACATCTCCTCGCCGGCCCGCCTCGGCCATCTTGTCGCCGACCAGCAGCGGCTGAAGCAGATCCTCATCAAGATCCTCACCAATGCGGTCAATTTCGCGCCCGACGGGACAGCCGTCGAGCTGAAATGCTGGCGCGAGGGTGTCGATTTCGTCTTCACCGTGGCCGATCACGGCTGCGGTATCCCCGACGAACAGCTGGCCAGCGTCTTCGAACGCTTCTCGTCGAATCCCAGGGGCGGCAAGCGCAGCGGCGCCGGTCTCGGCCTGTCGATCGTGAAGAGCTTTGTCGGCCTGCACAACGGCGATGTGACGATCGACAGCAAGACCGGTGAAGGCACGCTGGTCACCTGCCGCATTCCATCGGCTGTGGAAACGCCGAGCATCGCCGCTGCCGAATGAGCGACGCTGCCACCTCGCTCAGCCTCTATCTCGAAGATGACGCCGCCACCGCGCGCTTCGGCGAGGATCTGGCGCTTGCGCTGAAACCCGGTGACTGCGTCACGCTGAGCGGCGATCTCGGCGCCGGCAAATCGACGCTCGCGCGGGCGCTGATCCGCGCCGTTGCCGACGATCCCGGGCTCGAGGTGCCGAGCCCGACCTTTACCCTCGTGCAGGTTTACGATCTGCGCCTGCCGATCGCCCATTTCGATCTCTACCGGCTGGGCCATGCCTCCGAACTCGACGAACTCGGGCTCGAGGAGATCCTCGACGGCGGCATCGCCCTGATCGAATGGCCGGAACGCGCGGTCGATGATCTGCCGGCCGAACGGCTGGCACTCGCCTTCGGTTTCGAAGGTCCGGGCCGCCGCATCGAGATATCCGGCCCGGCCGCCAGGCTGGCCCGGCTCGAGCGTGTATTGGCCATCCGCCGGTTTCTCGACGATCACGGCTATGCAGGCGCCGCCCGCCGGTTTCTGATCGGCGACGCCTCGACCAGGGCCTATGAACGGATCCACACCGTGGATGGCCGGTCGCTTGTCCTGATGGATGCCCCTCGCCGGCCGAACGGGCCGCCGATCAGGGACGGTAAGCCCTATTCGCAGCTCGTGCATCTGGCCGAGGATGTGGCGCCCTTCGTGGCGGTCGACAATCTGCTCGGCGCGCAGGGTTTTGCCGTGCCTGCAATCCACGCCGCCGACCTCGAGGCCGGCCTGCTGGTTCTCGAGGATCTCGGTCAGGAGGGCGTGCTCGACGCCGATGGCGATCCGGTCGCCGAGCGTTATGAGGCGGCCGTCGAATGTCTGGCGGAGATGCATGGACGGACATTCGATCCTCAGGTGACGCTCGCCACGGGCCATGTCCACACCGTCCCGCCGTTCGACCGTGCCGCGCTGACCTTCGAGACAAGCCTTCTGCTCGACTGGTATCTGCCGTGGAGACGCGATGGCGCCTTGGCGACCGATAGCGAGCAGCAGGACTATGCGGATATCTGGAACGCCCTTTACGACGAGCTGCAGGGCGCCGAACAGGGCCTGCTGCTGCGCGACTTTCATTCGCCCAACATCATCTGGCGTCCGCAAGAAGCCGGCATCCGCCGCATCGGCCTGATCGATTTCCAGGACGCGCTGATCGGCCCCCTCGCCTATGACGTGGTCTCGATCGTCCAGGACGCGCGCGTGACGATCCCCTCGCCGCTCGCCGACCGGCTGATGCAGCGCTATCTCGCGTTGCGGGCGGAACAGGGCGATTTCGACTGTGAGAACTTCCTCAAGGCCTGGCACATCATGGCGGCACAGCGCGCCTGCAAGCTGAACGGGCTCTGGGTGCGGTTGCTCCGGCGCGACGGCAAGCCCAACTATATGAAGCACATGCCCCGCACACTGTGGTATCTCTCCACGGCGCTCTCCCATCCTGCCCTCGCCCCCTTGCGCGATTGGTGCGCAAAGGCTGGAATCGGCGCGACCGAATCAACGCGATAAAGGCGAATGGCCATCACCGAAGCAATGGTGCTCGCAGCCGGGCTCGGCACCCGCATGCGTCCGCTCACCGACACGACGCCGAAACCGCTTATCAAGGTCGCCGGCAAGCCGCTGATCGACTATGCGCTGGATCACCTGAAGGAGGCCGGGGTCACGAGGGCCGCCGTCAACGTGCATCACCATGCCGACCAGATGCTTACGCATCTTGACAACTATCCCGGCATGGAGATCGTCATTTCGGACGAGCGCGACGGCCTGCTCAACAGCGGCGGCGGCCTGGTCAAGGGCCTTGGCTGTCTTGGCCGTGATCCGGTCTTCGTGATGAATGCCGATCTCTTCTGGATCGAGGAAGGGACACCTTCCAATCTCCGGCGTCTGGCCGAATTCTTCGATCCCGCGACGATGGATATGGCGATGCTGTGCATCGATCTGGACCGCACCACCGGGCACAACGGCAAGCGCGATTTCTCGCTCGGTCCCGACGGGACGCTGCGCCGCTACCAGGAAGGCGATCCGAGCCCGGTCGTCTATGCCGGCGCCATCCTAATGCGGCCTGACGTGATGGACGACTCACCGGACGGCGCCTTCAATTTCAATGCCTATTTCGACAAGGCGATCGGCGCCGGACGGCTCTTCGGCCTGATGATGACCGGCCACTGGATTACCGTCGGCACGCCCGAGGCGATCGGCGACGCCGAGCGACGCATCGCCCTCGAAACCAGCGAGGCCTGAGCGGATGGAGCGGCGGGACAATGCAAGGGTCTGGACCATCCCGCCGGGCGTCGGCTTTTTGCGGGCGCTGGCGGCAGCACTGACCGAAGGCCGGCTCGCGCCCGGTTTCCGCTATGACCCCGCCAAGCCGCTGGACCTTGCCCGCGCCACGATCTTCGTTCCGACACGCCGTGCGGCCCGTGAACTGCGCTCCGAATTCGTCGATATCCTGGGCGGACGCTCGGCCATCCTGCCGGTGATCAAGCCCCTCGGGGAAACCGAGGACGATGACGGCTATTTCGACACCGATACGCCGGCCCTCCTCGATCTCGCCCCCCCGATCAACGGCACCGCGCGTCTGATCGAACTCGGCCGACTGATCCTGGCCTGGCGCAACCAGCTGCCGAGCATCGTCCGCGAAATCCATTCCGACACGCCGCTCGTCGCGCCCGCCAGTCCGGCCGACGCCATCTGGCTGGCCCGCGCCTTGGTGGAGCTGATCGATGCGGTCGAAACCGAAGAGCGCGACTGGAGCCAGCTGAAGCAGATCCAGGTCGGCAATGTCGCGAGCTGGTGGCAGCTGACGCTCGACTTCCTGGAGATCGCCAGTGCCTTCTGGCCCGCACGCCTCGCCGAACTCAATCGCTCCGCGCCTGCGCGTCATCGCAATGCCCTGCTGAAGGCCGAGGCCCGGCGCATCGCCAGCCGTACCGATGGCGATCCGACAGCCCCGGTGATCGTTGCCGGGTCGACCGGTTCGATCCCGGCAGCGGCCGAGCTGATCGCGGCCATTGCCGGCCTGGAAAACGGCGTTGTCGTCCTGCCGGGCCTCGACCAGACCATGCCGGAGGAACACTGGCATCAGGCCGGTGCCGTGCTTGCCGAAGGCATCTCCACCGACCCCGCCAGCCGCAGTCATCCGCAATACGGGCTCTACCGGCTTGTCGAGCGTCTCGGCGTCAAACGCCACGACGTACTGCCGCTGGAGGAATCCCCCGCCGATCTCGCAGACCGCGCGGAGGTTCTGTCTCGCGCCATGGCGCCAGCGGCGGCAACGGACGGCTGGATTGCCTGGCGCGACGAATTCGGGCCCGAGCGGATCGAGTCGGGCTTTGCCGATGTCGGCCTGATCGAGGCCGCCAACGAGCGTGAAGAGGCAACAGCCATCGCGGTCGCCCTTCGGCTGGCGCTTGAGGAGCCCGGCCGCCACGGCGAGAGCCGGGTCGCCGTTCTCAGCCCGGATCGCGAGCTCGCCAAAAGAGTGCGCGCCGAGCTTGCACGCTTCGGCATCGATGCCGATGATTCGGCCGGCACGCCGCTCTCGGCCACGCCGCAGGGCACGCTGCTGCAGCTTCTGCTCGAAGCGGCGCTGCGGCCTGGCGACCCGGTTTCGGTCACCGCGCTCTTGAAGCATCCCCTCACCCGGTTCGGCCTGTCGCAGGAGCAGTATCGCTCCGCCGCCGAGGCGCTGGAGCTTCTGGCCCTGCGCGGCGGCGTGCGCGAGGTCCATCTCGGCACGCTGGACGAACTGCTCGCCCGCAGCCTGGAGGCGCAGGCCGAAAGCCATCACGCCCCCATTTGGCGCGCGCGCCTCGATGAAGACGCGGTCACGGCTGCCCGGGATCTGGCGATCGCTATCCGCGACAGTGTCGAAATCCTCCACGATGCCGCCGGCAAGCAGCTTGCGATCCGCGAATGGGCCGAGCTCAGCGGCCGGGTGCTGGAATCGGTCGCCGCAGACGACACCGGTAATCTTGCCGGTCTCTGGTCCAACGCGGCGGGCGAAAAGCTGGCCTCGCTGCTGGAGCAGATCGTCGGTACCGAGGGCGCGCTCGAAGCCGATGGCCCGCAATGGATCGACCTCGTCGTCGCCTTTACCGCCGGCGAAGCAGTCAAGCCCCGCGCCATGCGCCATCCCCGCGTGTTCATCTTCGGCACGCTGGAGGCCCGGCTGCAATCGATGGACATGCTCGTGCTTGGCGGCCTCAACGAGGGTTCCTGGCCGGGGCAGACCAAGAACAATCCCTTCCTGTCGCGGATGATGAAGACGGAGATCGGGCTGGAGCCGCCGGAACAGCAGATCGGCCAGCTTGCCCACGACTTCCAGATGGCAAGCGGTACGCGCAGGCTGATCTTCACCCGGTCCATGCGCCAGGGCGGCGCACCGACGGTCGCCTCCCGCTGGCTGCAGCGGCTTGTCGCGCTCGGCGGTCCGCAGTTCTACGATGGCCTGAAGACGCGTGGCGAGCAGTACCGCGCCTATGCCCGGCTCTTGGATACCGGCGACAATCAGCCGTCCTCCCCGCGCCCTGCCCCCAAACCGGATGCCGCCTTGCAGCCGAAGAAATATTCCTTCAGCGAGGTTGGGCGCCTGCGCCGCGATCCCTATTCGATATATGCGCGCCGCATCCTGCGGCTCGATCCGCTGGCCCCGTTCAATGCCGAGCCGGGCCCCGCCGAGCGCGGCACGCTCTACCACGCGATTGTCGATCGCTTCGTGCGCGAAAGCGTGAGCACGCTCGGGCCCGGCAGCGACGCGGCGGTCGACCGGATCATCGCCGAAGCCTTCGCGGAAGAACAGCTTCCGCTGCATATCGAGGTGATCTGGCGCCATCGCTTCCGCGATATCGCCCGCCAACTGATGGCCTGGGAGACGTCTCGCGCCGACGGGCTGGTCCGCAGCCTGACGGAGGTGCGCGGCGGCTATGAGATCGCCGATGCCGGCATTCGGCTCAGCGGTGTGGCCGACAGGATCGACATCAAGCCCGGCGGCTTTGCCGATATCATCGACTACAAGACCGGCTCCAATCCAAGCATGGCACAGGCCCGCAGCCTGCTCGATCCGCAATTGCCGCTCGAAGCCGCAGCCCTTGCCGCCGGCGCTTTTGGCGATGTCGGGGCGCTGAGGCCCGAACATCTGATCTATGTGCGCCTGCGCCCCGGCGAACGCTTCCTCTCGGAACAGGTGAACAACGAACTGACCGGCAAGGGCGACAATGCCAAGTCGTCCGTCGATCTCGCACAGGATTCGATTGCCCAGCTGATCCGCTTCGTCAACCTGCTGTCTACAGGCGAGCGCGGCTTTGCCTCGCGGCTGGTCCCCTTCATGCAGGCCGATTTCTCCGGCGACTACGATCATCTGGCGCGGGTGGCCGAATGGTCGACGGCCGAAGCCGAGGAGGCCGGCGATGCGTGACGGCACCATCCTGCCCGAAGGGGCAAATCCGCTCGACTGGACCACGGCGCAACAGGCGCTTGCCTCCGACCCCTTGCGCTCGGCCTGGGTGTCGGCCAATGCCGGCTCGGGCAAGACCCATGTGCTGACCCAGCGGGTCATCCGGCTTCTGCTCGCCGGCGCCCGGCCATCTGCCATACTCTGCCTGACCTATACCAAAGCGGCCGCATCGGAGATGTCGAACCGGGTGTTTTCCAGGCTTGCCGAATGGGCGCGCCTCGACGACGCGGAGCTGGCAAAACGCATCGCCTCGATCGAGGACAAGCAACCGGACCGGATCAAGCTCATCGAGGCGCGCCGCCTGTTTGCCAAGGCGCTGGAGACACCGGGCGGCCTGAAGATCCAGACCATCCACGCCTTCTGCGAGGCGCTGCTGCACCAGTTTCCGCTGGAGGCCAATGTCGCCGGGCATTTCTCCGTGCTGGATGACGCAGCTGCCGCCACGCTGCTGGCCGAAGCGCGCCGATCGCTGCTGACCGCGACTGCCCTCGGCAAGGACGCCGATCTCGCCTGGGCCTTCGAGCATGCGCTGGGGCTCGCCGACGAATTCGGGCTGGAAACGCTGCTCGGCGAGATCGTTGCCAATCGCCGGGCCATCGCCGCCTTCCTTGCCTACGCTGGTCCAAGAGGGGGCTTCGAGCCGCTGCTGCGGCGTCGCCTCCGGCTGGAGCCCGGGGATACGCCGGAGGCGCTGGCGTCGGCCGCCTTTCCGCTGGCCGGCCTCTCGGGGCCGCGCCTCAGCCTCTATATCGATCTTGCGGAGGAAAAGGGTGGCGTGACCGCGCAGGCGATCGCCGACAGCCTGCGCCGCGCCGTCGCCGAGGAAGACCCGTTCGCGCGCCTGCGCCACCTGCAGGATGCCTTCTTCACCAAGTCGGGATCGCCGAAATCGCTGAAGACGCTGGCAACCGCCAAGATGCAGCAGGCCGCTCCCGAGCTGGCGGAGAGCCTGGAAGAAGCCCAGACACACTTGGTCGGTGCGATCGACCGGCTGAACACCTTGCGCATGTTCGAGGCGACGGTCGCCGCGCTGACCCTGGCCTCCCGTCTGATCGAGGACTATGAGAACCTGAAGAAGCGGCGCAGCCAGCTCGACTTCGAGGATCTGATCGCTCGAACGGCGCAGCTTCTGCTGCGTTCCGATGCCGGCCCGTGGATCCACTACAAGCTCGACCAGGGCATCGACCACATGCTGGTCGACGAGGCCCAGGACACCAGTCCCGTCCAGTGGGATGTGATTCGCTCGCTCAGGGAAGACTTCTTCGCCGGCCAGTCGGCCCGCCCGGGCCTTCGTACCTTCTTTGCCGTTGGCGACGAAAAGCAGTCGATCTACTCTTTCCAAGGCGCCCGGCCCGAGCGCTTTGCCGAAGAGGGCAAGGTCACGGGCCGCGAAGTCGCGCATGCCGGGCTCGATTTCAGCGCGATCCGCCTGCCGCTCTCCTTCCGCTCGACCAATGCCGTGCTGTCGGCCGTCGACCAGGTCTTCCGCTTTGCCGGCAATGCCCGCGGCCTGAGCGCCGACCCGCAGGCAATCATCCACATGTCCAACCGTATCGGCCATCCGGGCCGCACCGAACTCTGGGAGATGATCGCCGCCGATATCCCGGTCAAGGACGAGGACTGGACAGCCCCCTTCGATGCCACGCCCGAAAGCGCGCCGCCGGCGATCCTTGCCCGCCGTATGGCCGATTACATCGAACGGATGATCGGCAATGATACCATCGTCGACAAGGGCGTCGAGCGCTCCGTCGAGGCCGGCGATATCCTGGTCCTGGTGCGCAAGCGCGACAGCTTCGTCACTGCCTTGACACGCGAACTCAAGCGCCGTTCCGACATCCCGGTCGGCGGCGCGGACCGGTTGAAGCTCACCTCCCATATTGCCGTCCAGGATCTGCTGGCGCTCGGGCGCTTCGTGCTGCTGCAGGCAGACGACCTGTCGCTGGCCGCCCTGCTGAAAAGTCCGCTGTTCAACCGGACGGAGGAAGAGCTCTACGGACTGGCCGCCTACCGGTCGGCGGAGGCCAGCCTGTTTGCAGCCCTCATCGAACAGGCCGCGCGCGAGGACGACACCGTCTGGCGTTCGGTCAGCGCCGATCTCCAGCGCATGATCGAGCTTTCGCGGGACGCGACGGCCCATGAATTCTTCGCCACCGCGCTCGGCCGCTTCGGTGGCCGGCGCAAATTCCTCGGGCGGCTCGGCACCGAGGCCGCCGATATCCTGGATGAATTCCTCAGCCACGCCCTGACCTCCGAGACAACGGGGCTACCGGGCCTGCAGGCCTTCATCTCCGCGCTTGAACTCGAAGCGCCGGTGATCAAGCGGGAGCAGGACCAGGCGCGTAACGAAGTGCGGATCATGACCGTGCACGCCTCCAAGGGACTGGAGGCGCCGGTCGTCTTCCTGGTCGACGGCGGCGGCAAGCCGTTCAACACCAGTCACCTGGCGAAGTTTCGCTTCATCCAGACGCCGGATGGCGACGACAGCTTTCCGATCTGGATGCCGGTCAAGGCGCTCGATAACGACATCGCCGCGGCCGATGTCGAACGCGCCCGCGGACTGGCGGAAGAGGAATATCGCCGCCTGCTCTATGTCGGCATGACGCGGGCCGCAGATCGCCTGATCGTCTGCGGCTATCGGGGCCGCTACGAAGTGCCGGACATCTGGCACATGATGATCGATCAGGCCCTGCGCCAGGACGAGATCGCCTGCCGGCCGCAGACCTTCTCCGGTGCCGACGCAGAGTGGGAGGGGCTGGTCTGGCAGACGGCAGACACCCTTGAGCGCTTCGAGAAGCACATGCCGCAGACGCGTCCAGAAGAAAACATTTCCCTGCCGCCTGCCCTTCTGCGGCAATTGCCGGCGTCGAAACGCCTACCGCGTCCCTTGAGCCCTTCCGGCGCCGGTGTCGTGATCGAGGATCGGGCAGCCGATCTTGTCATCACCTCCAGGCTCTTCGGTCCCAAGCAGGCCGGTGACCTGGCGCTGCAGAAGGGTCGGCTGACCCATCGCATGCTGCAGGTGCTGCCTGCCATCGCCCCTATGGACCGCGCGGCGGCGGCAGAACGCTATCTCGACCGCGCGGCCCGGTTCTGGCCGGTGGACGAGCGTCGCGCCCTGCAGGAGCGCGTGCTGGCCGTGCTCGCCCATCCCGGTCTGGCCGGTGTCTTCGACGGACAGGGCGAGGCGGAAGTCTCCGTCATGGGAACGCTCGATCTCGGTGGAGAAGAGCGCGCCGTCAGCGGCCGGCTGGACCGCTTGGCCGTCCTTGACGACCGCGTCGTGCTGCTCGACTACAAGACCAATCGCCGGCCGCCGGAGGATGCTGCCGACGTGCCGTTCTCGCATCTGGCGCAGATGGCGATCTACCGGGCGCTGCTGCAGCCGCTTTATCCCGGCCAGGCGATCGAATGCCTGCTGATCTACACCGAAACGGCCAATGTCGTGACCTTGCCGCCGGAGCGAATGGAGGCCGCGCTTGCCGAGCTCAAGACACTGTGAAATACACGGTCATTGAAAGTGCCGCGCCGCATGCTCACATGTTGGCTAACATCCATTTCAAAGGAGCACCCGATGACTACGGTAAAAGTCGACAATTCAAACTTTCAGGCAGAGGTTCTCGGTTCGACCGAGCCGGTCGTCGTAGACTTCTGGGCGGAGTGGTGCGGTCCCTGCAAGATGATCGCCCCGAGCCTTGAAGAGATCGCCACCGAGATGGCCGGCAAGGTTAAGATCGCCAAGCTCAACATCGACGAAAACCCGGAACTGGCAGCCCAGTTCGGCGTTCGCTCGATCCCGACGCTTGCCATCTTCAAGGGCGGCGAAGTGGCCGACATCAAGGTCGGCGCAGCCCCGAAGACCGCGCTTGCAAGCTGGATCTCCGGCGCAGCCTGAACGCCAATTGTCACTGAAAATGAAAAAAGCCCGGTCTCAGCCGGGCTTTTTTCATTTGGGCGGGGTACCGTTCTGACCGAGCGCATTGCCTGCCAGATAGAGCGAGCCGCCGATCAGGATGCGCGGCGCAGGCATGCGGTCACCGACCGCCTGCGTGATGGCGCCAAGCGCCTCGGCAAGACTTGAGACCGGCGAGCTTGCAAGTCCCGCCTCGCCTGCCGCGTCCGCCAGCACGACCGGATCGAGCGCGCTATCGGTGCCGCTGATCGGTACCGTGTAGACATGCCGGGCGATGCTCGAGAAGGCCTTGAAATAGCCGACCGGGTCCTTGGTGTTCAGCATGCCAGTCACGAGATAGAGCGGCCGCGGCTGGCGCTCTTCCAGTCCCACCATGGCTTCGGCGATAACCTCGCCGGCGCCGGGATTATGGCCGCCATCGACCCAGAGTTCGCAGCCGGCCGGCGCCATCTGATGCAGCGTGCCTTCGGTCAGCTTCTGCAGGCGCCCCGGCCATTCGACCGACACCATGGCACGCTCCATGGTCTCCTCGGTCACCGGAAAATCGGCGGCCTTCACCGCACGGATCGCCGCTGCGGCATTGGCATGCTGGTGCCGGCCAAGCAGGCGCGGTAGCGGAATGTCGGAAAGCCCGAATTCGTCGTGATAGATCAGCCGCCCGAATTCCTCGTGCGCACCGAAATCCTGGCCGTAAATACTGCTCGGGCAGCCGAGCCGCTCGGCCGTCGACATCAGCACTTCCAGCGCCGCGTCGAACGGCTGCTGGCCGATCACCACCGGACAGCCGCGCTTCATGATGCCGGCCTTTTCGGCGGCAATCAGTTCGACCCGGTCGCCGAGATAAGGCTGGTGATCGAGCGAGATCGGCATGATCACGGACACCGCCGGCTTGTCGATCACATTGGTGCAGTCGAAACGGCCCCCCATGCCGACTTCCATGATCACCGCGTCGGCCGGCTCTTCGGCAAACAGGACGAAGGCGGCAGCCGTCAGGATTTCGAAGACGGTAATCGCCTGGCCCTCGTTTGCCTTGGCGATGCGCCGCAGGACTTCCGCCAGGCGTGAATCGTCGACCAGTCGCCCGGGTTCGCCCTTGCGACCGATCCGGTAGCGCTCCTGCCAGTTCACCAGATGCGGTGATGTATGGACGTGGACGCTGAGGCCCGCCGCTTCCAGCAGCGCACGGCTGAAGGCCGAGACGGAACCCTTGCCGTTGGTGCCGGCAACATGAATGACCGGCGGCAACCGGTTCTGCGGATTGCCGAGAACCTCGAGCAGACGGGTAATGCGGGTCAGCGAAAGATCGAAGCCCTTGGGATGCAACCCCATCAGCCGCTCAATCTCGACTTCCGACTCGCTGATCGCGGTGCTTGGCATCATGATGGACTCACAATTGCAGCAGCCGTTCAGGCTGGCTCTACGGCTTCCAATGCGGGAGCAGGCAGCTTTTTCTGGGTATCCAGCGGCGGCTGCTTCATCATCATCCGCAGGATGCGCGCCATGACATCGGGGATCTCATGGCGGTGCACCACCATGTCGACCATGCCATGTTCCAAAAGGTATTCCGAGGTCTGGAAGCCTTCCGGCAGCTGCTCGCGCAAGGTCTGCTCGATGACGCGCTTGCCGGCAAAACCGATTTCGGCACCCGGTTCCGCGATATGGACATCGCCGAGCATGGCATAGGACGCGGTGACCCCGCCCGTGGTCGGGTTTGTCAGCACGACGATATAAGGCAGGCCTGCTTCCTTCAGCATGTCGACGGCAATGGTCGTGCGCGGCAGCTGCATCAGCGACAGGATGCCCTCCTGCATGCGCGCGCCGCCGGAGGCCGGGAAGATGACCAGCGGGCACTTCTCGGCAATCGCGCGTTCCGCCGCCTTGACGATCGCCTCACCGGCTGCCATGCCGAGCGAGCCGCCGATAAAGGCGAATTCGTGCACCACGGCAACCAGCTTGACCCCCTTGACGAAGCCGAGACCGGCGAGGATCGTGTCCTCCTGCTCGGTCTTGATGCGGCTATCCTTCAACCGGTCGGCATAGCGCTTGGAATCGCGGAACTTCAACGGATCCTGCGCCACCTTCGGCTGCGGCAGGGATTCGAATTCGCTGTCGAACAGATCGATCAGACGGGCTTTGGCCGGCATCTTCATATGGAAGCCGGAGGCCGGAATGACCCACTTGTTTTCCTCAAGGTCCTTGTGGAAGACCATCTCGCCCGTCTCCGGGCACTTGATCCAGAGGTTTTCCGGGACTTCGCGCCGGCCAAGCATCGAATTGATGCGGGGGCGCACGTAATTGGTGATCCAGTTCACTGCAACGTCTCCTGATAGTTCTGCTCGGCGCTAGCCTTATTCCGCAGCCACGGGCCGCGCCTGGCGCACGCCTGTGGCCAGGCCGCTGACCAGTGTCGCCACAGCCTCGACCGTGTCGGCGGTTGCCCAGTTCTGGCTGTCGAGGCTGAGGGCCACCTGATTGACGATCGCCGTTCCGACCACGACGCCATCGGCGCTCGCACCGATCAGGCGGGCCTGTTCGGCCGTCTTGACGCCGAAGCCGACGCAGATCGGCAGGTCGGTCTGTTCCTTGATGCGGCCGACAGCGCCTGCCACCTTCGCAGTATCCGGCAGGGCCGAGCCGGTGATCCCGGTCATCGAGACATAATAGACGAAGCCCGAGGTGTTCTTCAAAACGGCCGGCAGACGCTTTTCATCGGTCGTCGGCGTCGCCAGACGGATGAAATTGATATCGTGCTTGCGGGCCGGCAGGCAAAGTTCGTCATCCATCTCCGGCGGCAGGTCGACGACGATCAGCCCGTCGATCCCGGCATCCAGCGCCTCCGCCAGGAAGCGCTCGACACCGTAGACATAGATCGGATTGTAATAGCCCATCAGCACGATCGGCGTGTGCTCGTCTTCCTGGCGGAAGGCACGGGCCAGATCGAGGGTCTTGGCAAGCGTCTGGCCCGCCTTCAGGGCGCGCTGGCCGGCCAGCTGGATAGCCGGACCATCGGCCATCGGATCGGAGAACGGCATGCCGAGTTCGATCACGTCGGAACCTGCCTTCGGCAGTGCCTTCATGATCGCCAGCGAGGTGTCGTAATCCGGGTCGCCGCCCATAAAATAGGTGACCAGGGCCGGACGGCCCTCGGCCTTCAGATCGGCGAACCGTTTGTCCATGCGTGCCGTCATGATCAGAGCTCCATTCCGAGAATCTTGCCGACGGTGAAGATGTCCTTGTCGCCGCGACCGGAGAGGTTCATCAGGATGATCTCGTCCTTGCCCATGTTAGGCGCCCTCTTGATCACTTCGGCAATCGCATGCGCCGGTTCCAGGGCCGGAATGATACCTTCCAATTTGGTCAAAAGCTGGAAGGCGTCCAGAGCTTCGCCATCCATGATCGGCACGTATTCGACGCGACCGGTATCGGCAAGCCATGCATGTTCGGGGCCGATGCCGGGATAGTCGAGGCCGGCCGAGATCGAGTGGCCTTCCTTGATCTGTCCATCGCCGTCCTGCAGCAGATAGGTGCGGTTGCCGTGCAGCACGCCGGGCGAACCGGCGGTGATCGAGGCACAATGTTCCTCGCCCGACAGGCCCTTGCCGCCGGCTTCGACGCCGACCATCTTCACGTCGCGATCGTCGAGGAACGGGTGGAAGATGCCGATGGCGTTGGAGCCGCCACCGACCGCAGCCAGCACCAGATCCGGCAACTTGCCCTCGGCCTCCAGGATCTGCTCGCGGGCTTCCTGGCCGATCACGGCCTGGAAGTCGCGGACCATTTCCGGATAGGGATGCGGGCCGGCCGCCGTGCCGATCAGGTAATAGGTGTCGTCGACATTGGTGACCCAGTCGCGCAGGGCCTCGTTCATCGCGTCCTTCAGCGTGCCGTGACCGGCGGTCACCGGCTTTACCTCGGCGCCGAGAAGCTTCATGCGGAAGACGTTCGGCGCCTGCCGCTCGACGTCGGTGGCGCCCATATAGACGACGCAAGGCAGGCCGAAGCGCGCGGCGACGGTCGCCGAGGCAACGCCATGCTGGCCGGCGCCCGTTTCGGCGATGATCCGGGTCTTACCCATGCGCTTGGCCAGCAGGATCTGGCCGATGCAGTTGTTGATCTTGTGCGAACCCGTGTGGTTCAGCTCTTCCCGCTTGAAATAGATCTTCGCGCCGCCGAGATGCTCGGTCAGGCGCTCGGCGAAATAGAGCGGGCTCGGGCGGCCGATATAATGCGTGCCGAGGTTCTTCAGCTCGGCCTGAAACGCCGGGTCGTCCTTGGCCTTGTCCCACTCGGCCTGCAGATCGAGGATCAGCGGCATCAGGGTTTCAGCGACGAAGCGCCCGCCGAAAATGCCGAAGCGGCCATCTTCGTCCGGGCCTTCGCGGAAGGAATTCGGTCTCGGAGTTTCGTTCACGTCAGTCTCCCTTTCAAAGCCGTCTTGCCCGCCAGGTCCACCGCATCGAAGAACGCGTCGATCCTGTCGACATTCTTGACGCCGGGTGCGGATTCCACGCCCGACGAGATATCGATGCCGCGCGCGCCGGTTTCCGCCAGGGCCTCGGCCACATTGTCCTTGTTGAGGCCACCGGAAAGCATGTAATTTATGTCCGCGTCAAGCGACTGCAACAGTCTCCAGTCGAAGGACACGCCGTTGCCGCCCGGCAGATCGGATCCGGCAGGCGCCTTGGCGTCGAACAGGAAGCGGTCTGCCACCCCTATATAGGGATCGATCCGATCAAGATCATCGGCTGTCCGGATCGAGAAGGCCTTCATCACCGGCAGACCGAAGAGCGCCTTGACCGCCAGCAGCCGGTCCGGGCTCTCATGCCCATGGAATTGCAGTATGTCGGGCTGCATCAGGCTGACGATATCGTCCAGCGTCTCGTCATCGGCATCGACCGTGACCGCGACCGTCTTGGCCCTGCCCTTTGCGAGCGACGCCAGTTCGCCGGCGAGGTCGGGCTCGATATTGCGCGGGCTCTTATCAAAAAAGATGAAGCCCAGATGGGTCGCGCCGCGCGCAAGGGCTCGTTCCGTCGCATCCGGTGTTTTCAGCCCACAGATCTTGACATCCAGTTTCATGGCAGCGGACTCGCACGAATCTGTCAAAGAGTCGAGCCAAATTGCGACCTTGTCGGGTCTCGGATCAACCGAAATCGATGGCGTGCAGGCCCGAGCCATGGCGTTTCAGCCAGGCCTTGCCGGTCTCCATGTCGGGGCAGAGCTTCTCGCACAGCGCCCAGAAACGCGGACCGTGGTTCATCTCCTTCAGATGCGCCACCTCGTGGGCTGCGAGATAGTCGATGACCCTTGGCGGCGCCATGACGATGCGCCAGGAGAAGTTCAGTGCACCGTCATGGGTGCAGGAGCCCCAGCGGCTGCGGGTATCGCGCAAGGTCAGCGATTTCGCCGGTCGGCCGACAGCCGCTGTGTGCTGCTCGACCAAGGCCTCCAGATCCCGCCGCGCCTCCTTTTTCAGGAAATCGGCGATGCGCCGGCCGATATGTTCCTCCATGCCGCTGACGCGCAGCACCGGTTCGCCGTCGATGGCGGTCGCTTCGGTCAGTCCCCTGAGACTGCCGGTGTGGACGATCCGGTGGGCAACCCCGCGCAGTGCCAGTTCCGCCCCGTCGCAAAGACCACCGTGGACCTCGAAGCGCGAAAGCCGGGCTGCGAGCCAGCCCCGGTAACGGTCGAGGAAATCGGCGACCTCGCGTTCGCTGATGCGGGGCGGCACGGTCATCTTCAGTGCCCGGCCACCGGGCTCGATCCTGAGCACGATCCGGGTCGAGCGCGGATTCTGCCGGATTGACAGCGGCATCGACCGGCCATCGATGTTCAGGATGCGGTCTGCTGGCGGCGGGCTTGGCCGCCGGGTGCGAAGTGAGAGGATCATGGGGCCGATCTTTAAACGATTCGCCGGACGGAAAACGAGAAAAACCGGCACGCAGGGTGCCGGTCTTTTGGTGGTTGGGCCTTGTGCTATCCGTCCCGGCGGCCTCAGGCCGGTGCGGTGCCTCCGTCGAAATCCTGGACCTCGTTCCGCTTGGTGGCGCGGTCGCGCATGAAGCGGTCGAATTCTTCCTGGTCCTTTGCACGGCGCAGTTCGCGCAGATAGCTGTCGAACTCCTCGCGCATCTCATCCAGCTTGCGGCGCTCGGCTTCGATGCGATCGAACTCTGCCTTGCGCCAATCGTCGAATGCGACATTGCCGGTGTTGTGACGGAATTGCGAACCGTTGCTGGCGCGGCGGCAACGCGAGAACATGCCGTCGACGCGTGAATTGGCTTCCCGCTTGAAGTGTCCGAAGCGTTCGCCAAACAGGATATAGGCCAGCATGGCCAGGCCGAGCGGCCAGAACACCATGAAACCCAGTACCATCAAGACAACGGTAGCCGGAGTCCAATCCGGCCGCAGCAATGCTGACTGATTCATCTCACTACCCTTGGTCAAAAGGCGGGGACGACATGTCCTCCGCCTTTCTCGATGTGGTAGGGGAGCGGATCGGCTTCAAGAAAAACCGAATCGAAATCGATCAAACAGCTGATTTCACTTTGCTAAATTGAAAGCGACTCACGCCGATTTTCCACCGCGAATCACCCGCTTGACCGCCGGCGCGTTGCGCTGCGCATGGGCATTAGCGAAGTTGATGATGCGCGGCGCGATTTCCTTGCGGAACCTGGAACCGTTGAACACGCCGTAATGTCCGACATCCGGCTGCATGTAGTGCATGCGCATGTCGTCGGGAATATTCGTGCAAATCGTCTGCGCCGCCTGCGTCTGTCCGACGCCGGAGATGTCGTCATTCTCACCCTCGACGGTCAGAAGCGCCACGCTGCGGATCGCCGTTGTGTCGACCGGAACGCCATGATGGGTCATTTCGCCCTTGGGCAGCGAATGCTTGATGAACACTTCATCGACGGTCTGCAGATAGAACTCTGCCGTCAGGTCCATCACCGCCAGATATTCGTCGTAGAAGTCGCGGTGCTTTTCGGCCGGATCGCCGTCGTCCTTCACCAGATGCATGAAGAAGTCCTTGTGGGCGATCATGTGGCGGTCGAGGTTCATCGACATGAAGCCCGACAGCTGCAGGAAACCCGGATAGACGGGACGCAGGAAGCCCGGCTGCGGCCAGGGCACGTTCATGATCACATTGTCACGGAACCATTCGATCGGCTTGGTCTGCGCCAGTTCATTGACGGCGGTCGGGTTGATGCGCGTGTCGATCGGGCCGCCCATCAGCGTCATCGAGGCCGGTGCCAGCGGATCGCCCGCCGCTTCCATCACGGCAACGGCAGCCAGAACCGGCACGGAGGGCTGGCAGACCGCAACCACATGGGTGTTGGGTCCGAGGTGGTGCAGCATCTCGATGATGTAGTCGACATAGTCGTCGAAATCGAATGTGCCGTCGGCCATGGGGACCATGCGGGCATCGATCCAGTCGGTAATGTGTACATCCGCCTTCGGCAGAAGCGCCTCCACCGTGCCGCGCAGCAAGGTCGCATAATGGCCGGACATCGGCGCGACGACCAGGAAGCGCGGATCGGACGGCCGCTTTGCCGGCACGGCGCGGTCGAAATGGATGAGATTGCAGAACGGCTTCTTCCAGACGATCCGCTCCTGCACGGGCACCGGCTTGCCGTCGACTTCCGTCTCGTGCAATCCGAATTCCGGCTTGGAATAGCGGCGCGTCATCCGTTCGAAAACCTCGAAGCCCGCCGCCATGGTCCGGCCCAGTGTCGTGTGGGACATCGGGTTGAGCGGGCTCTGATAGGCAAGTTTCATCGCGTCTGCGCTCGCCCGGAAGGGCACCATGGCGGCGTGATTCATTTCATAGAGCTGATAGAACATACCTTAACCTTTGCGATCCGATGTCCGATTGAAACCCGTCAATCCGATATTCCGGCTGGAAAACCTAACAGAGTTTGTATCCACGCGGTACGCTTTTGTCGGGCTTCCGGATTGGTGCCCCATGAGAGCACACCGGCATTGTGGCGAGCTTACGCTCAAGCGATTAAGCTTTTTGCCGCACAAGCTGGTTAAGGAAGCGCTATGCTGCAGCCGTCGAGCAGCTGACGCTTGGCGGCGGTGTTCTGCCGAAGCGCATGATGCCGCCCGTTTTCCAGCCATGTCCCAAAGCCACCCCAGGAGGTTCCATGATTTCCCGCAATGGTCGCCAGAGCGCCTATTCCATCGATCCGATGTTTCTCGAACGGTGGTCCCCCCGTGCCTTTACCGGTGAGGCCATGGCAGAAGAACAGCTGATGACGCTGATCGAGGCCGGGCATTGGGCACCTTCCGCTTCCAATATCCAGCCCTGGCGGTTTGTCTACGCTCTGCGCGGGACGCCGTCTTTCGACACCTTCCTCGACCTGCTCCTGCCGGGAAACCAGCTCTGGGCCGGTTCGGCATCGGCCCTGCTGTTCATCGTCTCGGACAGTCTGTCGCGCCGCGCCGACGGCAGCAGCCGCCCTGCCCGCAGCCACAGCTTCGATGCCGGCGCCGCCTGGGCGATGTTTGCGCTTCAGGCACATCTCAGCGGCTACGCGGCCCATGGCATGGGCGGCGTCGATTTCGATCGCGCAATGAAAGTCTTGAACATACCGGCCGATTACCGGATCGAGGCCGCCGTGGCCCTTGGCCGGATTGCCGACAAGTCGGTCCTGCCTGGGGATCTGCAAGCCCGCGAAGTGCCGAGCCAGCGCAAGGCGCTGTCGGAGATTGCGCTCGAAGGCGGCTTCTAACGCCGGCTAAGAAATGTTTCACGTGAATCCATTAACCGTGATTCACGTGAAACCTGTTGATAGAACCGGCTAAATATCCAGGTTGGCAACGCTGAGCGCATTTTCCTGGATGAAGTCGCGGCGCGGCTCGACTTCGTCGCCCATCAGACGGGAGAACAGGCCGTCCGCGTCGGTGGCGTCCGGCACCCGGACCTGCAGCAGCGAACGGACGTTCGGATCGAGCGTCGTTTCCCACAACTGCTCGGCATTCATCTCGCCCAGTCCCTTGTAGCGCTGCATCGACAGGCCCTTGCGGCCGGCGGCGAAGATCGAATCCAGCAAGGCGCGCGGTCCGGTGATGGCCGTCTGGCCGTCCTTGCGGGTCAGCACGGGCTGCGTTCCATAGACTTCATTGAGCCGTGCGGTCATCTGGTCGATGTGACGCGCATCGAGCGAGCCGATCAACGCCATGTCGAGCGTCGCCAGCTCCTTGACGCCGCGCACGGTAAGCTCGAAGCGAAGGCCGCCCTCGTCGGTAACGTGGCCGGTCCAGCCGCGCTCGGTTTCCTCGGCGATCAGGTCCAGACGTTCGGCGACCTTGGCGGCGATCGCCTCGGCCTGCTCGCGGTCGCTGGTCAGTTCGGCATTCAGCGCACCGACGATGGCCGCCTGCTCGACGACCGAGCGGCTGTAGCGGGAATGCAGACCGTCGATCAGCGAGCGAAGGCGCAACGCATCATTGATGACATCGCGCAGATCGATGGCCGCCCGCACTTCGCCGGAGCCGAGCGTCAGGGTGGCGTCGTCGAGACCCATCGAAATCAGATAGTCCTCGAGCGCCTTCTCATCCTTCAGATATTGAACCGACTTGCCGCGCGTCACCTTGTAGAGCGGCGGCTGGGCGATATAGAGGTGGCCGCGCTCGATCAGTTCCGGCATCTGCCGGAAGAAGAATGTCAGCAACAGCGTGCGAATATGCGCACCGTCGACATCAGCATCGGTCATGATGATGATCTTGTGATACCGCAGCTTGTCGGCGTTGAACTCGTCCTTGCCGATCGAGGTGCCGAGCGCGGTGATCAGCGTTCCGATTTCCTGGCTCGACAGCATCTTGTCGAAACGCGCGCGCTCGACATTGAGGATCTTGCCGCGCAGCGGCAGGATCGCCTGCTTTTCGCGCGAGCGGCCCTGCTTGGCAGAGCCGCCGGCGGAATCGCCCTCCACCAGGAAAAGTTCGGACTTCGACGGATCGCGCTCGGAGCAGTCGGCAAGCTTGCCGGGCAGCGAAGCGATATCGAGCGCGCCCTTGCGGCGTGTCAGTTCGCGGGCCTTGCGGGCAGCTTCACGGGCGATTGCCGCCTCGACCACCTTGCCGACGAGAATCTTGGCTTCCGACGGATGCTCCTCGAACCAGGTGCTGAGCGCCTCGTTGACGAGGCTTTCGACCACGGGACGCACTTCCGACGATACCAGCTTATCCTTGGTCTGCGACGAGAACTTCGGATCCGGCACCTTGACCGACAGCACCGCCGTCAGCCCTTCGCGGCAGTCTTCCCCCTGCAGCGACACCTTCTCGCGCTTGATGATGCCCGAGCTGTCGGCATAGGAGGTGACCTGCCGGGTCAGCGCCGCGCGGAAGCCGGCCATATGCGTGCCGCCGTCGCGCTGCGGGATGTTGTTGGTAAAGCAGAGCACGTTTTCGTGGTAGCTGTCGTTCCACCAGAGCGCCACCTCGACGGTAATGCCGTCCTTCTCGCCGATGATCGCCACCGGCTTGTCCACCAGCGGCTTCTTCGAACGGTCGAGATAGGCGACGAAGGCTTCCAGACCGCCGTCATAGAGCAGCTCGTCCTGGCGCACATCGGAATGGCGCTTGTCGGTCAGCAGGATGCGCACGCCGGAATTGAGGAAGGCGAGCTCGCGCAGGCGATGCTCCAGCGTTTCGTAGTTGAATTCGATCTTGGTGAAGGTTTCCGGGCTGGGCAGGAAGGTCACTTCCGTACCGGAGCGCCCCTCATATTCGCCGGTGACGATCAGCGGTGCATCCGCCACCCCGTGGGTAAAGCTCATCTCGTTGATCTTGCCGGCGCGGCGGATCTTCAGTCGCAGCTTGGTCGATAGCGCGTTGACCACCGAGACACCCACGCCGTGCAGACCACCCGACACCTTGTAGGAGTTCTGGTCGAACTTTCCGCCGGCATGCAGCTGGGTCATGATGACTTCGGCAGCCGACACGCCTTCTTCGGTGTGGATATCGGTCGGAATGCCGCGGCCATTGTCGGTGACGGTGACCGAACCCTCGGCATTCAGCGTCACGGTGACGATGTCGGCATGTCCGGCCAGCGCTTCGTCGATCGCGTTGTCGACGACTTCGTAGACCATGTGATGCAGGCCCGAGCCGTCGTCAGTATCCCCGATATACATGCCCGGGCGCTTGCGGACCGCGTCCAACCCCTTCAAAACCTTGATCGAATCGGCGCCATATTCCTGCGATGCGTCTTCGGGCGTATTGACTGGGGTATCGGTCATTCAGCGTCTTTCCAATTCCGAAAAAGCCGCCGCTCGAATCAGCGGCATGCTGTCGCTCTGACTATAGTGACTTTGGCAAGGACTTCCAAACCACCGGGACGGTCCGGATGGTGAAAAGCCGTGAGAAACCACGGTTTATCGCGGGTTTTCCTGTATCTGTTCCTCCAGCACTCTATCCAGCACCGCGATCGCGTCGGGCGGGAGGTCCCGCAGGCTCGATGCGATGCGGTTGGCAAAGGCCGTATAGGCCGGCGGCAGGCCGGCCGTATCGAGCACGACGCGCGGGTCGGAGGCCCCGGCAACGGCAAACAGGTTCTCCGCCTCGTCCCAGATGATGTTGAAATAACCGGCTATCCGTTGCAGGAGATCGAAGCTCGGCTTTCCCTTGCGTCCATGTTCCAGCGCCGACAGATAGGCCGGCGAAACGCCGATCGCGAGGGCCATGTCCTTCTGGCTGACGCCCTTTCGCCGTCGAAGTTCGCGGATCGCTTCGGCAAACGGCGTCATCGCGGCTCACCCCGGGGACGCGACAGCCGCACGTAAAGCGCGCCGTCTCCGCCGTGGTGATGGGCTGCCGGCTCGTAGGAGGAGATCAGACCGCGAAAGTCGGGCTTGGAAAACCACATCGGCACGGCCCGCTTCAGCGCGCCTTCACTGCCGAGCGAACTGCCCTTGCCAGTGATCACCAGGACATGGCGCAAACCACGGGCATGCGCACGCCACAAAAAATCGAGCAGCACGGCATGCGCCTCGCTCTGGACCAGCCCGTGCAAATCGAGCCTTGCTTCCAGCGCCAGATGACCGCGCGCCAGCTTCCTCTTCACAGGCCGCTCCAGCGGGTGATGATGGCCCTGGGCGGGCTTGTTAGCCGGCTCAGACGGTCCGGCGGCAACGACTGCGCCGGTGCTGACGGTGGCGCTCAGGCTTTTCGGGCTGGCATCGATCGGTTTTTCCGCCGCGGCCAACTCCTCCTCGAAATCGACCAGATCCTCCAGCCGGCCCGGCATCGGCCGCGTCGAGCGGGCCACCTTGCTCCACAGCATCCGGTCTTCGGCGGAAAATCTGCGCCCCTTTTTCATCCGCCATATCTCCCGGCGGCAGTCCGCGGAATCAGAATGGTGAAATCGGCCGTGTTGCGCACCGCGCCCGCCATCAGGCCTGCAGCTTCCCCCGACCCGGTGAAGATGTCGCCGCGCGCCGGTCCGACGATGGCGGTGCCCGTATCGAGCGCCAGCATCAGCCGCGCGAAAGGCGCGCCATCGTCCATATGGGTAATCGTGTCCGAGCGGATGAAGAACGGAGATCCGAAGGTGTGGATCATCCGGTCGACCGCAAGCGAACGTCCCGCGACCAGCGGCACCTTGGCCGCGGCAATCGGCCCGAGCAGCCGATCCTCGACCGCCGCCTCGCGAAAGAAGATATAGGACCGGTTATGCCAAAGCACCGCGTCCACCCTGTCCGGATGGGCGGCAAGCCAGGCGCGGATCGCCTGCATGGAAATCTCGTCGCGCGCGATCTCGCCGCGATCGATCAGCAGCTTTCCGATCGGGCTGAAGGCATGGCCGCTCTTGGCGGCATAGGTGATCCGGCTCTGGCGGCCGTCCGGAAAGACGAGCCTTGCCGCCCCCTGCACATGAGCAAAGAAGACATCGACCTTCGAACGGGCATAGGCGATTTCAAGCCCCAGGCCCTGAAGGCATCCCTCGTCTATCCGACGCCGGTCGGGATGAAGCTCGATGCCCTCCGCCGTGCGGCGACCAAAGCGGATGCCGGGATCCCATCCCTCCGGCGCATGCGTCTCGTCCACCTCGACCAGGTCATCAGGCTGGCGATAGAAGGGATAGCGAAATTCACTGTCGGCGCGGTCCGAAACCGACACTTCCGGCTCGTAGAAGGCCGTCACGAACCCGCGGCCGGAGGCCATGGGCTCGATTTGGAACGGCTGGAACACCGCCTCGAAATAGCGCCGCGCCTGATCGGCTGTGACGTCTGATCCCCGCGGCGCTTCGGCAAAGGCTGCTGCAAGCTCTTCGGGTTTCACTCCGAGAGAACCGGTCTTGTAGGGCTTGATATCTTCGATATGCCGGCGGCAGGCCTGCATCGCCGTCAGCAGCGGCCGGGGGTCGTCCCTTTCCCAGCCCTCAAGCTGGGAAAAGGCAAGCGGTGTCAGGCGGAAATCGGCCGCTTCACTCATTGATCCGCTTCGGTGGCAATCAGCTTCCAGTTCGGATCCCGGTTGCGCGTGTCGCGCATGAAGGTCCAGATATCATTGACCTCGCTCACCGTATCCGGGTCGCCGTCGACCAGCTTGCCATCCTGGTCATGGGTCGCCTGAATGAGCTGCGAGATGATGCGGACGGTGACCTGCACTTCATTCTCCCGCACGGCGGCGCGAATGATGTCGGCCTTCTCGATTCCGACAAAGGTCGACTTGACGCTTTCGCCTCGGGATTCGCGCTCGTTGATCGCCTGGGCGAAGCCTTCGAACACGTCCTTCGACAACAGGTTTTTCAGCGTCTTGCGGTCCCCTTCGGAAAACGCCATGACGATCATCTCGTAGGCCATTCGCGCGCCCTTGAGAAAATCCTTCGGCGTGAAGTCCGGGTCTGCGGCAATCACCTCGCGCAGGCTGCCGTTCAGTTCGGCCGGCGGCGGCGCATAGGCGTCGATGGCGGCAAAGCGCTCTTCGTCGTCTACAGGTTCGCGCTTCGGCAAGGTGACGACCTTGCTGTCCTCGCCCACCGGTGCGGCCTTGGCGGCATCGCGTGCGCTGTAGGGTTCCACCGGCGGCTTCTCGTTTCCGGTGCGCCGGCCCAGCACGCTGCGCAACTGCAGAAAAATCAAAACGGCGGCCACCAAGAAAAACAGCGTTACTAATTCATTCGATCCCATTGTGCCCCGGCCATTGTTTCAATTCATTTCATTCTATCCCATATAGTCTCGAAATTACGATCCTTCAAATACCGAACCCGGCGAACATCAGCGTCGACCGGAAACGGAGACATTGATGCGCCTCGCTCTGCTGCTTTTCTTCATGCTGCCCATTCTCGAAATCACCGGTTTCGTGGTGGTTGGCGGCTATCTCGGCGTCACCGGGACGATCGGACTGACCATTCTGTCCGGACTTCTCGGCATGCTGATTTTGCGGACCCAGGGGTTGGGGACACTGCGCCGGCTCAACACCGAGCGGCTGTCGGCACTGGAGGCAGGCCGCGAAATCGTCGACGGACTGATGATCGCGATCGCCGGATTGCTGCTGATCATCCCGGGTTTCGTTACCGACTGCATTGGCCTTCTGCTGTTGCTGCCGCCGGTGCGCCACGCCGCATGGGGTCTTGCCAAACGGCGTTTCGTGGTCGTCAGGGCCGGCAGTGCCGGTTTCCAGCCGCCGCCCGGCAACCGCGAACCGCCGACGCGTGACGATGGAGACGGTCCGATCATCGATCTTGACGAAGACCAGTATCGGCGCCGCGGAGAGCCCTCCAGCGGCCGCCGTAACCCCGATACCCGGGAGATCGACAACGACCCCAGGGGCTAGCCAGCGGGGCGCTGCAAGGGTTGTAAGGTATTGATCGAAGTGCTAGACGAGCCGCAACTAGTCATTCGTGAGGAAGATATATGGCTGACGAGAACGGTACCCAGGGAGCGGCAAGCCCCGCGCTGAATATCCTTGCCCAATACATCAAGGATCTGTCCTTCGAAAATCCGGGCGCACCGCGTTCGCTGCAGTCCCGCGACAAGGCACCGGCGATCAACATCAATGTCAACGTCAACGCCAATCCGATTTCGGAAACGGATTTTGACGTTCTGCTCAGCCTGAACGCCGAAGCCAAGGAAGACGACAAGGTCGTGTTCGCCACCGAACTGGTTTATGGCGGCGTCTTCCGGATCACCGGCTTCCCGCAGGAACACATGCTGCCGCTGCTCTTCATCGAGTGCCCGCGCCTGCTGTTTCCGTTCGCCCGCCAGATCATCGCCGACGCGACCCGCAATGGCGGCTTCCCGCCGCTGATGATCGACCCGATCGATTTTGCCCAGATGTTCTCGCAGCGCATGGCTGAGGAAAAGGCCCGCTCGCAGGTCCAGACCGCACCGAACTGATTTCAGTTCGCGCAGCCGAGAGATGATCAAAAGGCCCCCGGCGCTGGCGCGACGGGGGCCTTTTTGCATCCTGGTTCACGTCTGGTAGCGGTTCCAGATCGCCTTGTCGCCAAGCCGCTCGCAAAGAGCGGCATGACGGGCTGCTTCCTCTGCGCTCAATCTTGCCGCCAAGGGGCGTGGACGGCTGCCAAGTGTGATGACCACGTCCTCCTCGGTCCCTCCATTGGGAGCGGACTTGCTCTCGGCCTGGACCAGGCCGAAGGTCGCCTGCCGGCCACCGAGCATCTCGATATAGACTTCCGCCAGGAGTTCCGAGTCGAGCAACGCGCCGTGCTTGGTACGGTGGGAATTGTCAATGCCGTACCGCCGGCAAAGCGCATCCAGCGAATTGGGTCCCATCGGATGCTTGCGCCGGGCAAGTGCCAGGGTGTCGACGACCAGGCTGTTTTCCACTGGCGGCAAACCGAGTCTGTCATATTCGGCATTGATGAAGCTCATGTCGAAGGTGGCGTTATGCGCCACCCATTTCGCCCCGTCGAAAAACGCTTGCAGCTCAGCCAGGATCTCGCCGAATTTCGGCTTGTCGAGCAGGAACTCGTCGGTGATGCCGTGCACCGCAAGCGCGTCCGGATGCACCTTGCGGTCGCCCGGATTGACATAGACGTGAAAGGTGCGGCCGGTCGGGAAATGGTTGAAGAGCTCGACGCCACCGATTTCGATCACCCGGTCGTTCTTGAATTCGAGCCCGGTGGTTTCCGTATCGAAAACGATTTCGCGCATGGGTCTACTCCTGTGGTTGCCGCGCCTTCAGGGCGGCGATGACATCTCGCACCTGCCGGCGGGCCGCGTCAATTCCGTGGGCGCTGTCGATGATGAAATCCGCCCGCTCGCGCTTTCTGGAATCCGGCAGCTGGCGGCTTTTCAACAGCGCGAATTTCTCGTCGGTCATTCCGGGCCTGGCCATCACGCGTTGCCGCTGGGTCTCTTCATCGGTGCTGACGACGACGATCGCGTCAACCCGATCCGCGCCGTCCGTTTCGAACAGCAAGGGAATGTCGAGCACGACGAGCGCGGCACCCGCCTGTCTGTGGGACTCGACGAACTGGCGCTCTTCCTCCCGCACCAGCGGATGGACGATCCGTTCCAGTTCGACAAACTTAGCCGGATTCTTAGTCAGAGTCCGAGACAAGGCCGCTCGATCGACAGCCCCGTCCGTGACCGTACCGGGAAAGGCCTTGCCGATCGGTTCGACGGCCTTGCCCCGGTAGAGCCGGTGCACGACCTCGTCGGCATCATTGACTGGAATGCCCTCCTCGGCAAACAGCCGCGCCGTCGTGGACTTGCCCATACCGATAGAGCCCGTCAGCCCGACGACGATCATGCCCGTGCCTCCATGTCGTCGATAATCAACTGGCGAAGCTCGGTCGTGACGGCAGGCTCTTTGCCGAACCATTTTTCAAAGCCACAACCGGCCTGGTGCAGCAGCATGCCGAGCCCGTCGACCGTCTTTAGACCATGCCGTGCGGCTTCCCGCAGAAACGGTGTTTCGAGCGGAATATAGACCGCATCGGTCACCACCGCATCGTCGCGCATGCGCTCGAACGGCATGGCCGGGATCGCTTCGCCATGCATGCCAAGCGAGGTCGTGTTGACGAACAGGCCTGCCCCTGTCGCCACCTCGTCCAAGGCGTCCAGACCATGGGCGTGGATATTCGCACCGAAGCGGTCGGCGAGTTCGCGGGCACGCGCTTGCGTCCGGTTGACGACGTGGATCTCGCCGATCCCCCGCGACTTCAGCGCCTGCAGGATGGAGCGGCAGGCGCCACCGGCACCGAGCACGACCGCGGTCGAGATCCGATCCCAGCCGGGCGCCCCTTCATCGAGACTGCCGAGAAAGCCGATGCCGTCGCTGTTTGTCGCGCACAGTCTGCCCTCCTCCATCCAGAGCGTGTTCGCCGCCCCGATTTCGCCGACCAGGTCATCGACCTGATCGGCCAGTCGGGCGGCCGCTTCCTTGTGCGGAATGGTGATATTGCCGCCGACATAACCGGCCGAGCCGTCGCGGACGCTTGCCAGAAAGGCTGGAAATTCCGCTGGCGACACCTCGGCAATGTCATAGCGGGCGGGTAATCCGTATTGGGCGATCCAGTGATTGTGGATCAGTGGCGAGCGGGAATGCCGCGCCGGAAAGCCGCAGACGAAAGCTTTCATTAACCCTGTTTCACGTGAATCACCCATCGATCTCTCCCATCTCCCGGAGCTTGGCCAGAAGCTGGATCAGCGGCAGGCCGATCACGGTGAAATAGTCGCCGGTCACCCGTTCGAACAATTGCACGCCGAGACCGTCGAGCTGGTAGCTGCCGACGCTCTTCAGCACCCCCTTGCCCGCCCGGGCAATATAGCCGTCGAGAAAGCCGTCGGAAAAATCCCGGACGCTCATCTCCGCCGGCTCGACATGGCCCCAGCATTCCACACCGTCTGCCACCAGAGACATCGCACTGTTCAGCCTGTGGGTCTTGCCACGCAGAACGGACAGATTGGCGCGCGCCTCATCGAGCGAGGCCGCCTTGTGGAAAACGGTCATGCCCAGCGCCATGGTCTGGTCGCATCCAAGCACCAGGGCTTGCGGGTTCCGCCGGCTGACGGCCATGGCCTTGGCACGGGCAAGATGAAGTGCAAGCGTCGCCGGATCCATGTCCGCGTCGAGATCGGATTCGATCGCCCGCTCGTCGACGCCGGCATCCTCCCAATCGAAGGCGAGGCCCGCCTGTTCCATCAGCCCGCGTCGAAACGGGCTGGACGATGCAAGTATCAAACGCCGTGCCACACTGCCATCCTTAACCTTTGTTTGCTGTCGCTCCCGCTTAGCGCAGCTTGGTTTTCAGGGCAACGATGGCGGCCGCCGTCTCCTCGATCGACCGACGGCTCACGTCGATGATCGGCCAGTTGTTGCGCGCGCACAGCGAGCGGGCATATTTCAGCTCCTCGGCAATCGAGGCCCGGTCGGTATAGTCCTGCCCGCGATAGCCGCCCGCCGATCCGAGCTCGCGATTTTCCCGCACCTGGCTGATGCGATCGCTGGTGGCGATCAGTCCGACGATCAGCGGCGCCGTCGCCTTGAACAGCGCCGGCGGCATCGGCACATCCGGCACGATCGGGATATTCGCCGTCTTGATCCCGCGATTGGCAAGATAGATCGAGGTCGGCGTCTTCGAGGTCCGGCTGATGCCGATCAGCACGACATCGGCATCCTCATAGTCTTCGGACATCTGCCCGTCGTCGTGATCCATGGTGTAGTTGAGCGCCTCGATGCGGGCGAAATATTCCGCCGTCAGCGCGTGTTGGGCCCCGACCCGCCGCCCCGAGGATGCACCGAGATATGCCTGGAATGTCTGCATTACCGGCTCGAGCACATTGACCGCAGGCACGCCGAGTGCCCGACACCGCGTATCCAGATGGTCGGAGAGCTCGCTGTCAACAAGCGTATAAAGCACGATGCCCGGCTCGCGGTCGATCGACACCAGAACGGCGTCCAGTTGCTGGCGTGTCCGCACCAGGGGATAGACATGCTCGATCGGCGCATAGCTGCGAAACTGCACCGATGCCGCACGCCCGGCCGAGATCAGAGTCTCTCCCGTCGAGTCCGAAATCAGATGCAAATGGAAGAAGAGTTTTCTGTTCTCCACGTTTTCCAGACCTGGCTGTTGATAATTCGGGAGAGAGATCCCTCCATCCGGGCTCGATGGCCGGGCCGTGTATAAAGGGGCCACTTATCCACAACACCCGGTCGCGCAGCATGCCGATCTCGGGCCTTGTGGATAACGCGGACAAGATTGCACTGCCCACGACCATCCACAAGCTATCCACAGGCAAGCTTTCACAGATGCCTTTCTATCGATCTGATAAACCGATGGAATTTCGTCTTTCCCCTAAATTCCCTCAAATTGGTCCGATGGGGAATTGGTCGGCTGTGGAAGGATCTGCAGCCGGGGACAGACGGTGCGACATTGATAATCATTGATATCTACAGACTCTAAGAAATAGAAACAGATTCGAATCTTCTTTGTTTTATTGAAAGCGAGCCGCCGTGCCCAATCCGAGACGCAAGCTGATAGACGTCCTCGAGGGAAAGACGATCTCTCCGCCTCCCATCTGGCTGATGCGCCAGGCCGGACGCTACCTGCCCGAATATCGCGAGACGCGCGCCAAAGCCGGAGGCTTTCTCGATCTCTGCTACACACCGGACTTCGCAGTCGAGGTGACGCTGCAACCCATTCGCCGTTACGGCTTTGATGCAGCCATCCTGTTTTCCGATATCCTGGTCATCCCTGATGCTCTGGATCGCAATGTGCGCTTCGTCGAAGGCGAAGGACCAAAGCTCGATCCGATCTCGGCCGAGCAGATCGCCGGGCTGGATGCGTCGAAGGCATCATCGCATCTCAGCCCGGTGCTGGAGACGGTCAGGCGGCTTCGCAAGGACCTGCCACCGGAAACCACGCTGCTCGGCTTCTGCGGCGCTCCCTGGACCGTTGCGACCTATATGATCGCCGGTCACGGAACGACGGATCAGGCACCGGCCCGACTTTTCGCCTATCAGCACCCCCAGGCCTTTGAACGGCTTTTGACGCTGTTGGCAGACGCATCGGTCGAATATCTGATCGGACAGATCGATGCCGGCGCCGATGCGGTGCAGATCTTCGATTCGTGGGCCGGCGTTCTGGCACCGGCCGAGTTCGAACGGTTCTGCGTCAAGCCAGTGGCGCGGATCATCGAGAAGCTGAAGGCCGCTAGGCCTGACGCCAAGGTGATCGCCTTTGCCAAGGGTGCCGGCATGTTGCTGAAGACCTACCGGCAGAAAACCGGCGCCGATGCCATCGGCCTGGACTGGACGGTGCCGCTGGAGTTTGCGGCCGAGCTGCAGAAGGACGGTCCGATCCAGGGCAATCTCGATCCGATGCGGGTTGTCGCCGGCGGCGCAGCGCTGGATGAGGGGATCGATGCGATCCTGCAGTCTTTGGGTAACGGTCCGCTGATCTTCAATCTCGGGCACGGCATTACCCCGCAGGCCAATCCCGATCACGTGACGCGTCTGGTGGAGCGGGTCAGGGGCATCCCGCATGGCTGAGGGCAAGGCACCGGGCAGCAAGGCGGGCTTGCGGGCCGCCATCGCCCTCGCAGTCTTTCTGCTGATCGTGGCGGGCCTTGTTTTCGCCGACGAGTCCAGCCGCTATCTCTGGGTCAAGTCGCTGCACCTGATTGCGGTGATCTCCTGGATGGCAGGCATGTTCTACCTGCCGCGGCTGTTCCTCTATCATCTCGACAGCAAGCCGGATTCGGATCAGGCGCGGACCTTCGCGATCATGGAGCGGCGCCTCTACCGGATCATCATGAATCCGGCGATGACGGTCGCCTGGATCTGCGGCCTCTATCTGGCCTGGGAAGGCTTCGGCTTTTCCGGCGGCTGGCTGCATCTGAAGATCTTGCTGGCGCTCGGCATGACCGCGACCCATATTTATTTCGGTCGGGCTGTTGGCGCCTTTGAAAAAGGTCTCTATATAGGGACTGGGAGATTCTGGAGGATTGCCAACGAAGTGCCGACGATCTTGATGATCGTTATCGTGGTGCTCGTTGTTGTGAAACCCTTTTAGTTTGTGTGGGTTGCCAGAGCGTTCCCCGGTTATCTTTTGTCTTGCGGGCATGGCGGCAAATCGCTATTTTCCCGCAACCTCATCTTCGCGACCTGCGTAGTCTACTTTCGGTTGTGTCTTTTCGGATCGAAACACTTCTGCGCACTGCCCGCAAATCCCTTCCTCGAAAATGAACGTGGTCTCTCTTCATGTCTGAAATGAAGCTCCAGGAACTCAAAAGCAAATCTCCGACCGAACTTCTGACCTTTGCCGAGTCACTGGAAGTCGAAAATGCCAGCACCATGCGCAAGCAGGAGCTGATGTTTGCGATCCTGAAAATGCTGGCATCGCAGGATGTCGAGATCATCGGCGAGGGCGTTGTCGAAGTGCTGCAGGACGGCTTCGGCTTCCTGCGTTCGGCCAATGCGAACTATCTTCCGGGCCCGGATGACATCTACATTTCCCCGTCGCAGTTGCGCCGCTTCTCGCTGAAGACAGGCGACACCGTCGAGGGCCCGATCCGTGGACCGAAGGAAGGCGAGCGCTATTTCGCGCTGCTGAAGGTCAACACCATCAATTTCGAGGATCCGGAAAAGATCCGCCACAAGGTCCATTTCGACAACCTGACGCCGCTTTATCCGGACGAACGGTTCAAGATGGAACTGGACGTCCCGACCTCGAAGGACAATTCGGCTCGCGTGATCGATCTCGTCGCCCCGCTCGGCAAGGGCCAGCGCGGCCTGATCGTTGCGCCGCCGAGAACCGGTAAGACGGTCCTGCTGCAGAACATCGCCCATTCGATCACGGCAAACCATCCGGAATGCTATCTGATCGTTCTCCTGATCGACGAGCGGCCGGAAGAAGTGACGGACATGCAGCGCTCGGTGCGCGGTGAAGTGATCTCGTCGACCTTCGACGAACCGGCCGTGCGCCACGTCCAGGTGGCCGAAATGGTCATCGAGAAGGCCAAGCGCCTCGTGGAACATGGTCGCGACGTCGTCATCCTGCTCGATTCGATCACCCGTCTCGGCCGCGCCTACAACACCGTCGTGCCGTCCTCCGGCAAGGTGCTGACCGGTGGTGTCGATGCCAACGCCCTGCAGCGTCCGAAGCGCTTCTTCGGTGCGGCGCGTAACATCGAGGAAGGCGGTTCGCTGACGATCATCGCGACAGCCCTGATCGATACCGGCAGCCGCATGGACGAAGTCATCTTCGAAGAGTTCAAGGGCACCGGCAACTCGGAAATCGTGCTCGATCGCAAGGTGGCCGACAAGCGCATCTTCCCGGCCATGGACATCCTGAAGTCCGGTACCCGCAAGGAGGACCTGCTGGTGCCGCGTCAGGATCTGCAAAAGATCTTCGTCCTGCGCCGCATCCTGGCGCCGATGGGTACCACCGATGCCATCGAGTTCCTGATCGACAAGCTGAAGCAGACCAAGAACAACGGCGATTTCTTCGAGTCGATGAACACTTGATCCCCCGATCCGTTCGGGATTACAAGGCGCCCTGCCCCATAAGGCCGGGCGCCTTTTTTGTTCCGGCCGGTGCTTGACGAAGGGTTTGGCTTATGCCGGCAGGCGACACGATCTATGCTTTGTCCTCCGGCGGATTGCCGTCCGGCGTGGCCGTCATCCGCGTCAGTGGGCCGGCCGCCTTCGAGGTCTGCCGCAGGCTGGCCGGCGACGTGCCGGCCCCACGCCAGGCCGCCTTGCGTTCGATTCGCGACCGAAACGGCGAATTGCTCGATCACGGGCTGGTCCTGTCCTTTGTCGGGCCGCATTCGTTTACCGGTGAGGATTGCATCGAATTGCAGATCCATGGCGGGCGCGCCGTTGTCACCGCGCTGCTGAAGACGCTTGGTGCTTTTTCTGGCTGTCGCCTCGCCGAAGCCGGCGAATTTTCCCGGCGTGCCTTCGAGAACGGCAAGCTCGACCTGGTGGAAATCGAGGGACTGGCGGACCTGCTGGCGGCCGAGACGGAGATGCAGCGCCGTCTTGCCACCGAGCAGAGCCGGGGCGCGCTGTCGGCGCTCTATATGGGATGGCGCGACCGTCTGCTGCACGCGCGCGCCATGATCGAAGCGGAATTCGATTTCTCCGAAGAGGAGGATATCCCAGACTCGGTGGCCGCCACGATCTGGACGGACATGGGCGCGCTATCGCACGAGATTAAGCGCCATCTGCAGGGTTACGCCCGCGGTGAGATCATCCGCGACGGGTTCAAGGTTGTCATCACGGGGCCGCCGAATGCCGGCAAATCGAGCCTGATGAACGCACTGGCGGGCCGCGATGTGGCGATCGTCACGGAATATGCCGGCACGACGCGCGACGTGCTCAGCGTCGATCTCGATCTTGACGGCTTTCTGGTTAAGCTCTACGACACGGCCGGAATTCGCGAGGCGTCGGATGTCGTCGAGCAGGAGGGTGTCAGACGCGCCGCCCAACAGATAGCGGACGCGGATCTGGTGTTGCATCTGAGCGCTGTCGGCGATGCGGATATCCAGCTGCCATCCGTATCGGTTCCGGTACGGAAAATCGGCACCAAGGCGGATCTCGCCCCCGGCATCGTGAAGGACTATGATGCCGTCATATCGACGCAGGCCGATCTCGGTCTGGGCGATATCAAGACATTGATATCGAATGAGATTAAGGACCGCGTCGGGGACGGCGCCGTCAGTATTCCAAGTCGGTTGCGCCAGCAGGAACATCTGAGTGCCTGTGTCGAGGCTCTGGATGAGGCCTTGCGGTCGGCGACTGCGCCGCTCGAAGTCAGGGCGGAGGCTTTGCGGCGCAGCGCAGACTGGCTGGGCCGGCTGACAGGTCGAATCGATACCGAAATGCTTCTGGGCGCGATCTTCTCGGAATTCTGCGTCGGGAAATGACTCACGTGAAACAAGGCCCGTTACGGGGGTGCCGCACGGCGCGGTGAGGATGTGAAAATGGAATTTGATGTCATTGTGATTGGCGGTGGACATGCCGGTGCCGAAGCCGCGGCGGCGTCCGCGCGGCTTGGCGCCAGGACCGCGCTGCTGACTCATAAGCGCGCCACGATCGGCACCATGTCTTGCAATCCCGCCATTGGTGGCCTTGGCAAGGGTCATCTTGTGCGCGAGATCGATGCCCTGGACGGCATCATGGGACGCTGCGCGGATGCGGGCGGCATCCAGTTTCGTCTGCTCAACCGGAAAAAGGGCCCGGCCGTGCGCGGTCCCCGCACCCAGGCCGATCGCGCGCTCTACCTGAAAGCGGTTCAGGATGCCTTGGCGGAATTCGAATCGCTGTCGATCGTCGAGGGTGAGGCATTCGATCTGACCATTACGGAGGGAGTGGTTCGCGGCGTCGTCTTGAAGGATGGCCGGGCGCTGCAGGCACGGGCCGTGGTGCTGACCACCGGCACCTTTCTCAATGGACTCATTCATATCGGGGACAAAACGATTCCGGCAGGGCGTGTCGGCGAGGATCCGTCGCTTGGTTTGAGTGGAACGCTGGAGCGGCTTGGATTGCGGCTCGGCCGTCTGAAGACCGGCACGCCGGCCCGGCTGGACGGCACGACGATCGACTGGGCCGGTCTTGACCGCCAGAGCGCGGATGAGCTGCCCGTGCCCTTCTCGTTCATGACGGATCGCATCACCAATCGACAGATCGACTGCGGCATCACCCGGACAACCCCTGAAAGCCACCGGATCATTCGTGACAATATCCTGCGGTCTGCGATGTATAGCGGCCAGATCAAGGGCGTGGGCCCGCGCTATTGCCCGTCGATCGAAGACAAGATCCAGCGGTTCGGCGACCGGGACGGTCACCAGATTTTCCTGGAGCCGGAAGGACTTGAGGACAGCACGGTCTATCCCAACGGCATTTCCACCTCGCTGCCGGAAGACGTCCAGACCCGGTTCATCCACTCTATTCCTGGGCTGGAACGGGTCGACATCAAGCAGTTCGGCTATGCTATAGAATACGACTATGTTGATCCTATGCAGCTTCACCCGACGCTGGAATGCAAGGTGCAGACGGGCCTGTTTCTGGCCGGCCAGATCAATGGGACGACCGGCTATGAAGAGGCTGCAGCGCAGGGACTGGTCGCCGGTTTCAATGCGGCCCTCTTGGTGCAGGGGCGCGAACCACAGGTCTTCAGCCGGACCGAATCCTATATCGGCGTCATGCTGGACGATCTCACGTCCCGTGGAGTGACGGAACCCTACCGGATGTTCACGTCGCGCGCGGAATATCGCCTGACATTGCGGGCGGACAATGCCGACCTACGCCTCACGCCCTTGGCGATCGCGCTTGGGGCCGCCTCCCCGGCGCGTACCGCTCGCTTCAAGGCCTATCAGCGCAGTTTTGACGACGGACGCGCGCTGTTGCAGGCGCTGGAGATCACGCCGGCACAAGCCAGACAGGTGGGCCTGACGGTCAACCAGGATGGTCGACGCCGGAGCGCATCGGAACTGCTGTCCTATCCCGATATCGATTTGAAGCGCCTGCAGGCGATATGGCCGGAACTTACAGCGATCGCGCCGGGTGTGTCGGAAGCGCTTGAGAATGATGCCAGCTATGCCGTCTATGTCGACAGGCAACGCGACGACATCGAGTCGGTACAGCGGGAAGAACAACGCACAATTCCGCCAGGCTTCGATTATCGTGCTCTGCCCGGTCTGTCGATCGAGCTCCAGCAGAAGCTTGAGCGGGCACAACCGGCGAATATGGCGCAGCTATCGCGCGTCGACGGTGTGACGCCTGCGGCGGTTTCTCTGGTGCTGGGGTTGATCAAGCGTCAGCACGCGCTTGCGAAGGCGGGATAAGCGGCATGCAGCGACTGGATGACTCTTTGGACCTTCATGTTTCACGTGAAACAAGAGGAAAACTCGAGCATTTCATTGACATCTTCCAGAAATGGTCGCGGCGGATCAATCTGATTGCGCCGTCCACCCGGGAGGATCTGTGGTCTCGCCACATCTTGGACAGCGCCCAACTGTTCAAGATGGGCAAAGGTGCGAAAAACTGGTTGGACCTGGGTAGCGGTGGCGGATTTCCCGGGGTCGTGCTAGCGATCCTGCTCTGCGATCAGGAGCAGGGCTTCATCAATCTCGTCGAAAGCAACCACAAGAAGGCGGCCTTTCTCCGCACCGCCCTGATGGAAACCGGCGCGCGCGGGAGCGTCAACGCCTGTCGCATCGAAGATGCTGCCGACAGGAACCTTCCGGCGGACATTGTCTCGGCGCGGGCGCTCGCCGCCCTGGATTCACTGTTGCAATTGAGTGCCCCTTGGCTCGAAAACAGGCCGAAGGCCCGCGCACTCTTCCATAAAGGGCGGGATTACGCCGCTGAACTGGATAAAGCGCGTGACCACTGGCAGTTTGATCTGGTAATACATAAGAGCGTCATCGAGCTCGATTCCGTCGTTCTGGAAATTGGTGGCCTGACGCGTAAGATCTGACCATCTTGGGTGCGGCATGGCTTACAATAATCGTATCATCACCATTGCAAACCAGAAGGGCGGCGTCGGCAAGACGACCACCGCAATCAATCTGGCGACCGCTCTGGCTGCCATCGGCGAAAGCGTGCTGATCATCGATCTCGATCCGCAGGGCAATGCCAGCACCGGTCTCGGGATCGGTCGCCAGGATCGCAAGCTGTCCTCCTATGACGTCCTGGTGGGTGAGAGCACGATCGGCGAGGCCGCCGTGCCGACCGCCGTGCCGAATCTCTCCATCGTACCGTCTACGCTGGATCTGCTTGGTCTCGAAATGGAGATCGCAAGTCAGGCCGATCGGGTATTTCGCCTGAAAAAGGCCCTGACGGACGCCAGCGCCGCGCCATATGCCTATGTGCTACTGGATTGCCCCCCGTCCTTCAATCTGCTGACGATGAACGCCATGGCGGCCGCGCACTCGGTGCTTGTGCCGCTCCAGTGCGAGTTTTTCGCACTCGAAGGCTTGAGTCAGCTGTTGGAGACGATCAATCAGGTTCGCCAGACCGTCAATCCGACGCTGGATATCCAGGGCATCGTCCTGACCATGTTCGACAGCCGCAACAATTTGGCCCAGCAGGTGGTCAATGACGTGCGCACCCATCTCGGCGACAAGGTTTATCACACCCTGATACCGCGCAATGTCCGCGTTTCCGAGGCGCCGTCCTATGGCAAGCCGGCCATTCTTTACGATCTGAAATGTGCGGGCAGCCAAGCCTATCTGCAGCTGGCGTCCGAAGTGATTCAGCGTGAGCGGCAGCGTCGCGTCGCTGCCTGACGTCTTTCCGACTAGAAGCGTGAGTTCTGAAAATGAGTGACGATCAATCCCGACGTAGACTTGGCCGTGGTTTGGCGGCTCTGATCGGCGAAATGGATCAGCCAGTTGCAGGCGGGGCCGCACCGGCCGCCCCTGTTACCGCCGACCGTCAGATCCCGATCGAATTCGTGTCGCGCAACCCGCGTAACCCGCGGCGCTATTTCAATGAAGACGAATTGCAGGAATTGGCCACGTCGCTGCGCCAGCACGGTATCGTGCAGCCTGTCGTCGTGCGAACAGTTGCGAACGATCGTTTCGAGATTATTGCCGGTGAACGTCGTTGGCGCGCGGCACAGCTCGCCGGTCTGACGGAAATTCCGGTGATCGTTCGTGATGTCGATGATCGCACCGCGCTTGAGCTGGCGATTGTCGAGAATGTCCAGCGTGCCGATCTCAATCCTCTGGAAGAGGCGCTGGGCTATGACCAGCTGATCGCCGAATACAGCTATACCCAGAACGATCTCGGCGAGGTCATCGGCAAGAGCCGCAGCCACGTGGCCAACAGCCTGCGGCTGTTGAAGCTGCCCGATGACGTCAAGACCATGCTTGCGGAAGGCAGCCTGTCTGCCGGCCATGCCCGCAGCCTTGTGTCGACCAGCGATCCGATCGGCCTGGCGAAAACGATTGTCTCCAAGGGCCTGTCCGTGCGCGATGCGGAGCGGCTGGCGCAAAATGATATCCGCGGCGTCAACCTGCCGACCAATGCCAGCCGGGCGGAAAAGGATTCCGATACGCTGGCGCTGGAGCGCAGCCTGTCGGATCATCTCGGCCTCGCAGTCACCGTCAACCACAAGGGCGATGGCGGCCAGCTGCGGATTACCTACAAGTCCTTGGAACAGCTGGAGGAAATTTGCCGGCTGCTCGAGGGTCGCGCCTGATTTAGCCGGCTAAAGAGCATGCAGGTTCGTCTCGCGGAACAGGTTACTGGGCGAGGCGCCGCGCCGATTGCAGGGTGGTCGCAAGCAATGTCTGCAGGGCGATATTTTCTTCCATCACCGGTCGCTGGCGGGTCTGAAAGATGGCATTGCCAATCCTTGTCGTTTCGCGGGCGAGATCCTCGGCGTTCCACGCACGCAGCGCCCTTTCGATCAGCGGCTTGCGCTTGAAGTGAATGCCGCGCCCTAGCGTCTGCATCACCTGGCCGACCTGTTGCTTCTCCGTCTCCATATGCGCCCGCATGGCATCCATCTGCTGAAACTGCCGCAGGCAGGCCTGCAGCAGCAGGAAAACCGACGTCTTCGAGGCCAGGATCTTTTGCGCCGCGTGCAGGAATTCGTCCCTGCGGCCCGACAGCACGGCATCAACAGCCTCGTCGACCGATATCGCGCTCGCATCGCCGATGATCGCCATCACATGCTCCAGGTCGATCTGCTGCTCGTTCAGGCAATAGAGCGAGAGCTTGCGCAATTCGTTGCGCGAGGCAATCCGGTCGCCGCCGAGCGACGCAAGCAGGAATTCGCGCGCATCCGGCGTCAATCGCTGGCCGGCGGCGGCAAACTCCGCATCGATCAGCCCATTCATCGCCCGCGTGTCGTCGGCATAGCAGACCACCAGCGCTATATTGCGGGAGGTTTCGGCCGGCTTTCGCGCACCGGCCGCCTTGCGCAATTCGCCGGCCTCGATGATCACATAGCAATTGTCCGAGGGATTGGCGGCAATCAGGTTGAGGCCGTCGACCAGCGCCTTTTCGCTGCCGGACCCGCGCAGCCAGACGAGCCTGTCGCCGCCGAATAGGCCCATGGACTGGGTCTCGTCCAGCAACCGGCCGGGATCGCCCTGCAGGTCGCCGGCATCGAGCCTGACGACGGCAAACGGATCATCCAGCGCTATGCCGGTGTGCTTGGCCACTTCCCCGGCCCGCTCGGAGACGAGCCCGCGGTCGGGCCCGCAAAACAGGAAGATCCTGTGGCTCTTGGCGAATTTCGCCGGCGATGCGTCGAATTCATAGCCTTTAACTTCAGTCATGCAGCGGCACTCCTGCCGTCGCGATCAGCGGCCAAGAAAGGTCGCCAGATCGGCGCGTATGAGCTCGGCCACCTGCCGGGCGGCGCGATCCTCGCCATCGCGCACCGCGCGCAGCTTGGCGAATTCCTGCTTGGAAAAGTCGGCCAGCGCCACCGACTGGCGATGTCCGACCCGCAGCACCATGCCGTCGCTCGCCCGCTTCAGGCTGTAATCGGCGTTCACCACAATGCGACCGGCCGAGGGATCGTCCGACGACTGGTCGAGCAGCACGCCGATCGACTGGGATTTCACCGACAGGTCCACGATATATTCGGGATTTGCCGGTTCGCCCTCGCCGCCGGCCGTCAGGAAGATCAGGCGGTTGCGCACTTCCTGCGACACGCGATCCTTTGCCGGCGAATAGGCGATCGCTGCCAGCTTCTGGGCGGTCCCGGACGACTGGTCGAGCAGCGGACGCACCTGGCAGCTGCCCATCAGGGCGGCCGAGGCGAAGATCAGCCCGAGAAAGGCGCGACGGGCAGGACGGTCAAGCGAACTAGATGACAATGTTGACGATCCTTTGCGGTACGACGATGATTTTCTTCGGCGATTGACCGTTGAGCGCGGTCTGGACGGCATCCAGTGCCAGCACCGCCGCTTCGACCTCATTCTTCGTGGCCTCGCGGGCGATTGTCAATTCGGCACGCTTCTTTCCGTTGATCTGGATGGGCAGTAGCATGTCGTTTTCGACCACCAGTGCCGCATCGAAGACAGGCCATTTCGCTTGCGCAATGAGTCCATCCTGCCCGATCAGCTGCCAGCACTCTTCCGCCAGATGCGGCGCCATTGGGGCGATCAGATGCAGCAGGATCTCGACCGCATCGCGTGCGGCGGGCAACAGCGTTGCATCGCCCGTGCCGGCCGCAACCTTGCCCAGCGGCTGGGCGATCAGGTTGACGAGCTCATAGAGCCGGGCGACGGCCTTGTTGTAGGCAAACTTCTCATAGTCCTCGCCGATCGCCTTCAGCGCCTTGTGGGCGGCCTGCGAGATGGCAAGGCCCTCGCCGTCCTGCGCAGGCACGGCCTTGGCGTCGCGCAGTTTCGGCGCCGCTTCCGTCACCAGCCGCCAGATGCGCTGGACGAAGCGATGCGCACCCTCGGCGCCGGCCTCCGACCAGATCACGTCGCGTTCCGGCGGCGAATCCGACAGCACGAAGAACCGGGCCGTGTCGGCACCGTAGGAGGCAATGATGTCATCGGGATCGACGACGTTCTTCTTCGATTTCGACATCTTCTCGATCGAGCCGATGCTCACCGGCTCGCCGGTCGAAATCATCCGGGCGCTGCGCACGCCGTCGACGTCCTCGATGGCAATGTCGGCCGGCGCCACCCACTGGCCATTGGCGCCGCTGCCGAGCTTGTAGGTCTCGTGCACCACCATGCCCTGGGTAAACAGGCCCTTGAACGGCTCGCTCGCGTCCAGATGGCCGGTCTCGCGCATGGCGCGGGTGAAGAAGCGCGAATAGAGCAAATGCAGGATCGCGTGCTCGATGCCGCCGATATACTGGTCCACCGGCAGCCAGCGATTGGCGACCGCCGGGTCGGTCGGACGGTTCTCGTGCGGTGTGGTGAAGCGGGTATAGTACCAGCTGGAATCGACGAAGGTGTCCATCGTATCGGTTTCACGCCGCGCATCCTTGCCGCAATGCGGGCAGGCGACATGGCGCCAGGTCGCATGCCGGTCGAGCGGATTGCCGGGCACGTCGAAGGTCACGTCTTCGGGCAGCTGCACCGGCAGGTCGGCCTTGGGCACCGGCACCACGCCGCAGTCGTCGCAATGGATCACCGGGATCGGGCAACCCCAGTAGCGCTGGCGTGAAACACCCCAGTCGCGCAGGCGGAAATTGACCTTGCGCTCGGCCTGCGGCGCATTGCCGAGCGTTGCTGCCGACAGCTTGTCGATCACCGCGTCGAAGGCCTCGGTGTTGGTCATGCCGTCGAGGAAGCGCGAATTGATCATCACGCCGTCGCCGTCAAAGGCCGTGTCGCCGATGCTGAAGGTCTCGGCATTGCCGTCGGCGGGCATCACCACCGGGACCACCGGCAGGCCATATTTGCGGGCGAAGTCGAGGTCGCGCTGGTCGCCGGCCGGGCAGCCGAAGATCGCCCCGGTACCATAGTCCATCAGCACGAAATTGGCGATATAGACAGGCAGTTCCCAGCTGGGATCGAAGGGATGTTTCACGCGCACGCCCGTGTCCATGCCCTTCTTTTCGGCCGTCTCCAGCGCTGCAAGCGAGGTGCCCGCGCGGCGGCATTCGTCGGCAAAGGCTGCGATGTCGGCGTTCGTTTCAGCCACCGCCTTGGCCAGCGGATGGTCGGCCGCGATCGCCATGAACGACGCGCCGAACAAGGTGTCGGGCCGCGTGGTGTAGACGGTGAGGTCATCGAAGCCCTCGGGCGCGCCCTGCCCGACGAGTTCGAAGCGCAGCGCCAGGCCTTCCGAGCGGCCGATCCAGTTCTTCTGCATCAGCCGGACCTTTTCCGGCCACTGGTCGAGCGTGTCCAGCGCGTCGAGCAGTTCCTGGCTGAAGGCGGTGATCTTGAAGAACCACTGGGTCAGCTCGCGCTGCTCCACCAGCGCGCCGGAGCGCCAACCGCGGCCGTCGATCACCTGCTCGTTGGCCAGCACCGTATGGTCGACCGGGTCCCAGTTCACCTTCGACTGCTTGCGGTAGACAAGCCCCTTTTCCATCATGTCGAGGAACAGCGACTGCTGCTGATGGTAGTATTCGACATCGCAGGTGGCGAATTCGCGCGACCAGTCGAGCGACAGGCCCATCGATTTCAGCTGGGTCCGCATGGTGGCGATGTTCTGGTAGGTCCATTCCTTCGGATGCACCTTGTTCTGCATCGCGGCGTTTTCCGCCGGCATGCCGAAGGCGTCCCAGCCCATCGGATGCAGCACGTTGAAGCCGCGGGCGCGCTTGTAGCGGGCGAGCACATCGCCGAGAGCATAGTTGCGAACATGGCCCATATGGATGCGTCCCGACGGATAGGGAAACATCTCAAGCACGTAGTATTTCTCGCGCGGATCGGCATTGTCGGTGGTGAAGACATTCGCCTCGGCCCATTTCGCCTGCCAGCGGGGCTCGACTTCGCGCGGATTGTAGCGTTCGCTGCTCATATCGGTACTGTTCCGGAAATCAGTGGAAATTTGGTGGTGACCTTCACCATGAAACCGCCTGAGCGTCAAGTTTTGGCGGCTTGCGGGCCGTCTGCACCAGGCTTTTGACAAGCCGCCCGCAACCGGATTTTATGCGCGCGACAGACAAGCCGGATCCTTGCCCCTTCAACCGGGCAGCTTTGCGGCGAGACAGAATGGTACAGGTGACATGACAGTCGAAGAACGGTTGGCAGACATCAGGCAGCGAATCAGCAAGGCGGAGCAGGACGCCGGCCGCGCGGCCGGGGCGGTGACGCTGGTTGCGGTGTCCAAGACCTTCGACGCGGATGCGATCCGGCCGGTGATCGCCATGGGACAGCGCATTTTTGGCGAAAACCGTGTCCAGGAAGCGCAGGGCAAATGGCCGGATCTGCGCGCCGAGACCCCCGACCTCGAATTGCATCTGATCGGCCCCCTGCAATCCAACAAGGCGTCGGACGCCGTGGCGCTGTTCGACGTCATCGAGACCGTGGACCGAGAGAAGATCGCCCGCGCCCTTGCCGCCGAAGCCGAGCGCCAGGCCCGCCGCCTGCGCTTCTATGTCCAGGTCAATATCGGGCTCGAGCCGCAAAAGGCCGGCATTTCGCCCAGCGATACCAGGGATTTCGTCGCCTTCTGCCGCCAGGACCTGAAACTCGACGTCGAGGGACTGATGTGCATTCCGCCGGCCGACGAGAACCCCGGTCCCTATTTCGCCCTGCTGGCCAAGCTTGCGGCGGCATCCGGTGTCGAGCGGCTGTCGATGGGCATGTCCGGCGATTTCGACACGGCCATTGCCTTCGGTGCGACCAGCGTGCGCGTCGGCTCGGCGATTTTCGGCGCCCGCTGACGGCAGCATCGCTGCCCACCGCTCTCTAGGTCCGGCTCGGCAGGGTTGCGCTTTCGTAGCCCTTCCCCTTCCCGGTCTTCGCCCCTATCATGGTCCCCGAAGCAGCGCTGCGTGTACTTGGGAGGGTGACATGTCGGGTGGCTATGAAAAATGCTATCGCCGGTGGGAGGACGATCCGGAGGCTTTCTGGGAGGAGGCCGCGCAACACCTGCACTGGTATCGGAAGCCGACGCGGATTTTCGATGCCGACGCCGCGGTCTATGGCCGCTGGTTTGCCGGAGGCGAAACCAATACCTGCTACAACTGCATCGACCGCCACGTGGAAGCGGGGCGCGGCGACGAACTGGCGATCGTCCATGACAGCCCTCTCGGCCATGGGAAACAGCGTTTCACCTATCGGGAGACGCTGACCGAGGTCATGGCCATGGCCGCGGTCCTGATTGACCATGGCATCGAAAAGGGCGACCGGGTGATCATCTACATGCCGATGATCCCGCAAGCGGTGTTTGCCATGCTCGCCTGTGCCCGCATCGGGGCCGTTCATTCCGTCGTCTTCGGCGGATTTGCAGCCCACGAGCTGGCGACCCGTATCGACGATTGCCAGGCCCGGGCCATCATCGGCGCCAGTTGCGGCCTGGAGCCCGGCCGGATCGTGCCCTACAAGCCGTTGATCGATCACGCAATCGATCTGGCGGATACCAAGCCGGCTTACAGCTTCATCCTGCAGCGCGAACAGATGCCGGCGACCCTCAACGCGACGTTCGGCGATGTCGATCTGGGTGCCGCCCTCGATCAGCAGCGTGCGCAGGCCACGATCGTCGACTGCGTGCCGGTTGCCGCCACCGATCCGCTCTATATCCTCTATACCTCCGGCACGACCGGGCAGCCGAAGGGCGTCGTCCGGGACAATGGCGGCCATATGGTGGCGCTGACCTGGTCAATGCAGGCGATCTACGGCATCCGGCCCGGCGAGCTCTTCTGGGCCGCCTCCGATATCGGCTGGGTGGTCGGCCATTCCTATATCGTCTATGCGCCGCTGCTGGCCGGCAGCGCGACCCTGATCTTCGAAGGCAAGCCGGTCGGCACGCCGAATGCCGGCACCTTCTGGCGGGTGATTGCCGAACACGGTGTCAAAGCCCTGTTCACCGCGCCGACCGCCTTTCGGGCGATCCGCAAGGAAGACCCGAATGGCGATCATGTCGGCGAACACGACATTTCCTCGCTGCAGGCGCTGTTTCTTGCCGGCGAGCGCGCCGATCCGGAAACGATCCGATGGGCCGAAACCCACCTGAATGTTCCGGTCATCGATCACTGGTGGCAGACCGAAACCGGCTGGGCGATCGCCGCCAATCCCCTGGGGCTCGGCCTGCTGCCGCAGAAATACGGCTCCCCGACCGTGCCGATGCCGGGCTACCGGCTGGCGATCCTGGACGATGCGGGCCATCCCGTCGCGCCCGGCACGCTCGGCAATATCGTCATCAGACTGCCCCTGCCGCCGGGTTGCCTGACCACCTTCTGGAATGCCGACCAACGGTTCCGGCAGGCCTGTCTCGACGAATTTCCCGGCTACTACAAGACCGCCGATGCGGGCATTATCGATGAGGACGGTTATGTCCACGTCATGGCGAGAACCGACGACATCATCAATTGCGCCGGCCACAGGCTGTCGACCGGGGCGATGGAGGAGGTCTGCGCCATGCATCCGGATGTGGCCGAATGCGCCGTCATCGGCATCGCCGATCCGATCAAGGGCCAGATCCCCTGCAGCTTCCTCGTGCTGAAGAACCGGGTCGATCGGGATTTCGGCGATATCCGCCGGGAGATCATGCAGCTGGTGCGCGACGAGATCGGCGCCGTTGCCGCGCTGAAGACGGTGGTCGAGGTGCAGAGACTGCCCAAGACCCGCTCGGGCAAGATCCTGCGCGGCACCATGCAGAAAATCGCCGACGGCCTGCCCTGGACCATGCCGGCGACGATCGACGACCCGGCCATCCTCACCGAGATCACCGATCTCTTGGCCGCGCACGGCATATCGCCATCGGGGAAATCGGTAGCCGGATTCTGAGACGGGGAAGCAGAGCGGATGCGAAAAAACCCGGCCTTGCGACCGGGTTTGATGCATTCGACAGAGACATGCGATGCGCTTAGAAGCGGTCGTCGTCCTCGTCGTCAGGCGTATCCGACTTCAGCGACTGGAGCTTGGCGAAAACGGCGTTGGCGTCGATTTCCTTTTCCTCCTCCTCGGCGTCCTGGCGCAGGAATTCGGTCTCGCTGGCGGCCTGCAGGGTCGCGCCGAGTTCGGCGGCGGTCGGCAGCGGACGACCCTTGGATGCCTTTTCGACTTCCATGTCGAGATCGATCTGGCTGCAGAGGCCCAGAGTCACCGGGTCCATCGGCGCCAGATTGGCCGAGTTCCAGTGGCTGCGGTCGCGGATCTGCTCGATCGTGCTCTTGGTCGTGCCGACCAGGCGGGAAATCTGCGCGTCCTTCAGTTCCGGATGATTGCGCACCAGCCAGAGAATGGCGTTGGGGCGATCCTGACGCTTCGACACCGGGGTATAGCGCGGGCCGCGGCGCTTTGATTCGGGAACGCGGACCTTCGGTTCGGACAGCTTCAGCTTGTAGTTGACATCGCCCTCGCCGCGCTTGATCTCGTCGCGCGAAATCTGCCCCGTCGAGATCGGGTCGAGACCCTTGATCCCCTGGGCCGCCTCGCCATCGGCGATCGCTTTCACTTCGAGCGGATGCAGTTTGCAGAACTGGGCAATCTGGTCGAAGGACAGCGCGGTATTGTCAACCAGCCACACGGCAGTCGCCTTGGGCATGAGCAATGTCTGAGCCATCAAAATAGTCCTTTTGTCCGTCCGCGCCGGTGGTCGCGGGCCGTGGGTTGTATCCACAATTTCCGGAAATTCGGCCCTGTATAATCGCAATGAAGCAAAATTGCAATTCTTTCACGCCTCGATAACCATCGTCTAATTGCCGAGCGCCAGCATTTTGATATGTATAGGATATCGGTGGAGATGGAGGGATCTCCGACTTAACCCGGGGGACACGCGTTTCAGGAGGAGGAGCCTATGTCAGCCAAGACCTATCCGGTTCTCAAAGCTGCAAAAACACGGGCGCTGGTCGATCACGACCGCTATCAGAAATGGTATGACGAAAGCATCGAGGATCCCGACAAGTTCTGGGACAAGCATGGCCGGCGCATCGACTGGTTCAAGCCCTATACCAAGGTCAAGAACACGTCGTTCAAGGGCAAGGTGTCGATCAAGTGGTTCGAGGATGGCCTGACCAACGTCTCCTACAACTGCATAGACCGGCACCTGAAAACCCATGGCGAGCGCACCGCGATCATCTGGGAGGGGGACAACCCCTATATCGACAAGAAGATCACCTATAACCAGCTCTATGATCAGGTCTGCCGCCTGGCCAATGTGCTGAAAAAGCAGGGCGTCAAGAAGGGCGACCGGGTCACCATCTACATGCCGATGATCCCGGAAGCGAGCTATGCCATGCTCGCCTGCGCGCGCATCGGCGCGGTGCATTCGGTGGTCTTCGGCGGGTTCTCGCCCGAGGCGCTGGCCGGTCGCATCGTCGATTGCCAGTCCACCTTCGTCATCACCTGCGACGAGGGCGTGCGCGGCGGCAAGCCGATCCCGCTGAAGGAAAACACCGACAAGGCGATCCACATCGCCGCGCGCCAGTTCGTCCATGTCGACAAGGTTCTGGTCGTGCGCCGCACCGGCGGCAAGACCAATTGGGCGCCGGGCCGCGACCTCTGGTATCACCAGGAGATCGCAACCGTTAAGCCGCATTGCGAGCCGGTGAAGATGAAGGCGGAGGATCCGCTGTTCATCCTCTATACCTCCGGTTCGACCGGCAAGCCCAAGGGCGTGCTGCACACCACCGGCGGCTATCTCGTCTATGCCTCGATGACCCATGAATATGTCTTCGACTACAAGCCGGGCGAGATCTACTGGTGCACGGCCGATGTCGGCTGGGTTACCGGCCATTCCTATATCGTCTACGGGCCGCTCGCCAATTGCGCGACGACGCTGATGTTCGAGGGCGTGCCGAATTTCCCCGACCAGGGGCGGTTCTGGGAAATCGTCGACAAGCATCAGGTCGAGATCTTCTACACGGCGCCGACGGCGCTTCGCGCCCTGATGGGCGCCGGCGACGAGTTCGTCACCCGCTCCTCGCGCTCCAGCCTGCGCCTGCTGGGTTCGGTCGGCGAGCCGATCAACCCGGAGGCCTGGGAATGGTATTACAACGTCGTCGGCGACAAGCGTTGCCCGATCGTCGATACCTGGTGGCAGACCGAAACCGGCGGCATCCTGATTTCGCCGCTGCCCGGCGCCACCGACCTGAAGCCGGGATCGGCGACCCGTCCCTTCTTCGGCGTCAAGCCGGAACTGGTCGACAGCGAGGGCCATGTGCTGGAAGGGGCGGCCGACGGCAATCTGTGCATCGCCGACAGCTGGCCGGGCCAGATGCGCACCGTCTACGGCGATCACGAGCGTTTCATCCAGACCTATTTCTCCACCTATAAGGGGAAATATTTCACCGGGGACGGCTGCCGCCGCGACGAGGACGGCTATTACTGGATCACCGGCCGCGTCGACGACGTGCTCAACGTCTCCGGCCACCGGCTCGGTACCGCCGAGGTCGAATCGGCGCTGGTGTCGCACGATCTTGTCTCGGAAGCCGCCGTCGTCGGCTATCCGCATCCGATCAAGGGGCAGGGCATCTATTGCTATGTCACGCTGATGGCCGGCAAGGAGGGCACCGAGGAGCTGCGCAAGGCGCTGGTCAGCCATGTGCGCAACGAGATCGGCCCGATCGCCTCGCCGGACAAGATCCAGTTCGCGCCGGGCCTGCCGAAGACCCGGTCCGGCAAGATCATGCGCCGCATCCTGCGCAAGATCGCCGAGGACGATTTCGGCGCACTCGGCGATACGTCGACGCTTGCCGATCCGGCCGTCGTCGACGATCTGATCGCCAACCGGCAGAACAAGGCGGAAGCCGCCTGAGCGGATCTGCCGTCGAGACGCACCTGCCATCAGCCCGGCGCTCGCGTGCCGGGCTTTTCCATGGCCCCATCCGTGTCGGTATCGGCAAATCCGTCAGAGCGTGCAGGCCAGTTTCAGCTTGCGCCCGCCGTCATAGGGCCTGACAAGACCTGCCTGCAGCAGCTTGTCCGACAGCCCCTGCCCGTCGTTCAGCACGACGTCGGCGACGATGCGGCCAAAATACTTGTCGCCGGAAATGTCGATCAACGTGATGGTCGGGGATGCGGCGGTCATCTCTGCCAGCGCGGTCTGCGCCCTCGCCCCGGCGGCGCGCATCGCCGAGCATTTCGACCGTTTTTCCGGCGCATCGATGCCGCGCAACCGCACATAGACGCGCATGATCTGCTGCGGCCAGGGCTCGGCATCCACCAGCATCGTGTCGCCGTCGACAATGCGGATGATCGTCGCCGTCACCGGTCCGGAAATATGCTGCGCCGCCACCGCCTGCCCGGCAAGGCCGGAGGCGGTGAACAGGCAGGCAAGCAGGGCGATTCGGGACAGGTTGCGCATGAACAGGAATATATTCCGAAATCCTGGCGCAATCAATGGGTTTATTTTCTGGGGCCGCAATCGCCTAGAAGTCGATGGCGCGGCCCTTGATCTCCCAATCGCCGTAGCGGGCGGGATCGGCCCCTCCCCGGCCGCCGATTTCGGTCGGCGGTTCGACCTGCGCCTGTTGCTGGCGACGCTGCTCTGCCTCGGCCAGCGCGCGCTTTGCCGCGGCCGGCAGCGGCCTTGCGGGCCGCTCGACGCCGGCTTGCGGTGCTGCATTGTCATTCTGGGCGTTGCTGCTCATGACCTTCCGATCCCGAAATATTGAATCTTGTCTTCTGATCTTTACATCTAGGGGAGAATTCGGCGCCGACCAAGCCTTCAAAACCGATCGGCCAACAGGAGACCGCAATGAACCTGATGCGTACTGCGATGCTGCTCGCCTTCATGACGGCCCTGTTCATGGGGGTCGGCTACATGATCGGCGGACAGGCCGGCATGCTGATCGCGCTGGTGGTGGCCGCCGGAATGAACTTCTTTTCCTACTGGAACTCCGACAAGATGGTGCTGTCCGCCTACCATGCGCAGGAGGTCGACGAGCGCAATGCGCCGGAATTCTTCCGCATCGTGCGCGATCTCACGCGCAATGCCGGTCTGCCGATGCCGAAGGTCTATGTCTTCCAGAGCGACCAGCCCAACGCCTTTGCCACCGGCCGCAATCCGCAAAACGCCGCCGTTGCCGCCTCAACCGGCCTGTTGCAGCGGCTGACCGCGGACGAGGTCGCCGGCGTCATGGCGCATGAACTCGCCCATGTCGAGAACCACGACACGCTGACGATGACCATCACCGCGACGCTTGCCGGCGCGATCTCGATGCTGGCCAATTTCGGCTTCCTCTTCGGCGGCAATCGCGACCGGGACAATCCGTTCGGCTTCATCGGGGTGATCGTGGCGATGATCGTCGCGCCGCTTGCGGCCATGCTGGTGCAGATGGCGATCAGCCGCACCCGCGAATATGCTGCCGACCGCCGCGGTGCCGAGATCTGCGGCAAGCCGCTGTCGCTCGCCTCGGCGCTGGCCAAGATCGCCGGCGAGGCAGCCCACCGGCCCAACGAGGACGCCGAACGTCATCCGGCCACGGCCCATATGTTCATCATCAATCCCTTGAGCGGGCAGCGGATGGACAACCTGTTCTCGACGCACCCGGATACCGGCAATCGCATCGCCGCCCTGCAGCAGATGGCGCAAAGCGGCGAATTCGGGTCGACCTACCGGCAGCCAGCTGCTAATCGGGCCGCAACCGCGCGCAGCGTCCCGATCACCAAATGGGGGCGCAGCGATCCGCCGCCACCCAAAGGTCCCTGGTCTTGAACGACGCCAAACACCAAAAATCCAAATCCGGCCGCTCGAAGCATCCCGCGGCCGGTGACATCTCGACCGCTTCGAACAGATCGCTGGCCGACAAGCCGGGCCTGGAGACGCGCGCCGCGGCCGTCAAGCTGCTTGGCGCGGTCGTCGATCGCAAGACCTCGCTCGACGGCCTGCTCGATCCCGAGGGCGGCAATCCGGCCTTCACCGCCCTTCCCGTCGCCGACCGTGCGCTTGTCCGGGCCATCCTGCAGACGGCGCTGCGTTATCTGCCGCGCATCGAGGCGATCCTCGGCTCGCTGCTGCAATCGCCGCTGCCGGAGGGTGCCCGCTCGCTGCATCATCTGCTGGTCGTCGGCGCCTGCCAGATCCTCTATCTCGACATTCCCGACCGTTCCGCCGTCGATCTCGGCGTCGAGCTTGCCAATCGCGATCCGCGCAACCGGCGCTTTTCCAAGCTTGTCAATGCCCTGCTGCGTCGGATTTCGCGCGAGAAGCCGGCGCTGCTCGAGACGGTCAACGACATCGCTTGCGTGCCCGACTGGTTCCTGCAGCGTCTGGTCGAGATCTATGGCGCCGAGCGCGCCCGCAAGATCGCCGAGGCGCAGCTTGTGCCGGCGGCGATCGATCTGACGGTGACATCCGACGCCGAAGGCTGGGCCGCCCGGCTGAACGGCCGGGTCCTGCCGACCGGCAGTGTCCGCCTGGCCGCCTTTTCCGGCGCAATCCCGGAACTCGAGGGCTTCGAGGATGGTGCCTGGTGGGTCCAGGATGCGGCGGCTTCGCTGCCGGCGCGGCTGTTCGGGGTGATCGACGGCCTGCGCGTTGCCGATCTCTGTGCCGCACCGGGCGGCAAGACCGCGCAACTGGTGCTTGCCGGTGCCGAAGTCACGGCCGTCGAACAGTCGGTCAACCGGCTGAAGCGGCTAAGCGCCAATCTGGCGCGCCTCGGCCTTGACGGCGACCGGCTGGAACTGCGCAATGCCGACCTGCTGACGCTCGACCCGTCCGAGGCCTTCGATGCCGTGCTGCTCGATGCGCCCTGCTCGTCGACCGGCACGATCAGGCGCCATCCGGACGTGCTGTGGACCAAGGGACCGGCCGATATCGCCAAGCTCGCTGGCGTGCAGGCCCGGCTGCTGCGCCATGCCGCGGCGCTGGTCAGGCCGGGTGGTCTGATCGTCTTTTCCAACTGCTCGCTGGATCCGCTGGAAGGCGAGCAACTGGTGGAAACCCTTCTGGGCGAACGGCCCGATCTGCAGCGGCGCGCCATCGACAGGGCCGCATGGCCGGGGCTCGAAGCGGCCATCACCGACAAGGGCGAGTTCCGCACCACGCCCGACATGATCGCTCCCGAGGGCGAAAGTGTCGGCGGCATGGACGGATTTTACGCCTGCGTCCTTCAAAGAAGTTTGTAAAATTTTAATCTAATTCACTAATGAATGGTGAATTGGGGGTTGTCGCGCGGGCTTTTTCCAAGACCGCCGGCGTGTAAGCGATATGCGGCATTCGCCTTCGGTTCGGGCAGACTGGACGTTCAGCCGCCATCCCGCCGCCGTCGTGACGATCGCCGTTTGAGGAGCATGGGCAGTTGATTGGGCTCTACCTGCGGGAGATCTGGCGAAGATCTTATCGTCGGCTTGCGATGAGGCCTGTGGTGGCCCGCAGGAGCAGTGCACGTCTGCTCGTCGCGCCGACCGATCTTCGGGCCATCGACGGCTTCGTCGCCGACGAAATGCTGTTCGGCCGCTATCTGCTGGCCGGGCGCGTCGTCGAGGCCGGCGATTTCTCGCCCTTCGCGCTCCCCCTGCCCTCCGAACTTTTCGCCGTCCGGCTGCATTCGTTCTCCTGGCTGCGCCATCTGCGCGGCAACAAGTCCGAGGAAAACTGCGCCAAGGCGCGCACGGTCATCGACGACTGGATCACCCGCCACGGCCGGCGCAGGAGCGGCGTCTCCTGGGATCTCGACGTCGCCGCCCAGCGGCTGATCGCCTGGCTCTGTCATTCGCCGATCGTGCTGCATTCGGCATCGGCCGGTTTCTACCGCCGCTATCTGACCAGTCTCAACCAGCAGGTGCGGTTTCTGCGCCAGGCCGCGCAGACGGCCCCTGATGGCCTGCCGCGGCTGCGGGCCCGCATCGCGATTGCCATGGCCTCCGTCTCGATGGAATGCAGCGCCGGCACCATGCGCGCCGCGGGCCGCGCGCTCGACCGGGAACTCGACCGCCAGATCCTGCCCGATGGCGGGCATGTGTCGCGCAATCCGCAGGTGCTGCTCGAACTGCTGTTCGACCTCCTGCCGCTGCGCCAGACCTATATCAATCTCGGCCATGACGTGCCGCCGAAGCTCATTCCGGCGATCGACCGCATCTATCCGGCTCTGCGCTTCTTCCGCCATGCCGATGGCGATCTGGCGCTGTTCAACGGCGCCACCTCGGTGCTTGCCAACGACCTGATGGCGGTGCTGCGCTACGACGAGACCGCCGGCCAGCCGTTCAAGGCGCTGCCGCACAGCCAGTTCCAGCGGCTCTCGGCCGGCGAGACGACCGTCATCGTCGACACCGGCTTTTTCGACAGTGCCGACCTGTCGCGCAATGGTCATGCCGGCTGTCTGTCCTTCGAGCTGTCCTCCGGGCGAAACCGTTTCATCGTCAATTCGGGCGCGCCGCGCTTTGCCGGCAATCGCTTTCGCCAGCTGGCGCGCGAGACGGCGGCGCATTCCACCGTCGGCATGGCCGACCGCGCCTCGTGCCGCATCTCGCGCTCCCCGTTTCTGGGGCCGATCTTCACCGACGGCGTGACGAAGGTGGATCTGACCCGGGACGTCGGCCCGGAGACCAGCGATCGGTTGACGGCCAGCCATAACGGCTATCTCGGCCGCTTCGGCGTGCTGCACGAGCGGCAGATCCGCCTGAGCGCCGATGGCTCCAGGCTGCTCGGCCGCGACCGTATCGTGCTGCCGGACGGCGAGCTTGCCAACGGCATCTATCCGGACCCGGCGATTGCCAGGTTCCACGTGCACCCGGCGATCACCCTCACCCAGATCGACGAGAACACGCTGAGGCTCGAGGCCGCGAACGGCGAATGCTGGATCTTCAACACCATTGCCGGCAAGGCCGGTGTCGGCGAGGACATCTTCTTTGCCGATCCCGCCGGTGTGCGCCATTCCGAGCAGATCGAACTGCATTTCGACGGCCCCGAAGTCGTCTGGTCGCTGACCCACCACCACGCCTAAGCCCTCTCATCCGGTCTTTCCGGCGAAAACAGATCGTCCTTGCCGTTTCCTCTTCTTTCCAGCTGTGCTACGCGCTCAGCCGACTGATGCATGTCCCTGGTCTGCCGAGCCGCAAACCGGTTCCGGGCGAGGGACATGCGCAAAGTGGCATTGCCCGCGCCCAGCCGAATTCAGAGCGGAGAAGCTTCCATGGCCGTCGTTTCCAAGAAAACCCCCATCCCCGATCAGGTCGCCCTCAAGACCGCGCTGCTGTCGGTGTCCGACAAGGCCGGCGTCGTCGACCTCGCCCGCGCGCTGAACGACAGGGGTGTCAGGCTGCTGTCCACCGGCGGCACCCACAAGGCGATTGCGGCCGCCGGCTTGCCGGTCACCGATGTGTCCGAGATCACCGGCTTTCCGGAGATCATGGATGGCCGGGTCAAGACGCTGCATCCCAATGTCCATGGCGGCCTGCTGTCGATCCGCGACGATGCCGAGCACCAGGCGGCGATGGCCGAACACGGCATCGAGGCGATCGATCTGGCCGTCATCAACCTCTATCCCTTCGAGGAAGTCCGCGCCGCCGGCGGCGACTATCCGACCACCGTCGAAAATATCGACATCGGCGGCCCGGCGATGATCCGCGCTTCTGCCAAGAACCACGCCTATGTCACCGTCCTCACCGATCCGTCCGACTATGACGGCCTGCTTGCGGTGCTCGGCGAAAACGACGGCGCCACGCCCTATGCCTATCGCCAGCGCATGGCGGCCAAGGCCTTTGCCCGCACCGCCGCCTATGATTCGATCATTTCCAACTGGATGGCCGAGGCCCTGTCGATCGACACGCCGGACTACCGCGCCCTCGGCGGCAAGCTGCGGGAGAAGATGCGCTATGGCGAAAACCCGCACCAGAGCGCCGGCTTCTACGTGAACGGCGATCCGCGTCCGGGTGTCGCCAATGCCGAACTGCTGCAGGGCAAGCAGCTCTCCTACAACAACATCAACGACACCGACGCCGCCTATGAGCTGGTCGCCGAGTTCCTGCCCGAAAACGGCCCGGCCTGCGCGATCATCAAGCATGCCAATCCCTGCGGCGTTGCCACCGGCGCGACGCTGGTCGAGGCCTATGGTAGGGCGCTGGCCTGCGACAGCGTCTCGGCCTTCGGCGGCATCATCGCGCTCAACCAGACGCTGGATGCGGCAACGGCCGAAGAGATCGTCAAGCTGTTTACCGAGGTGATCATCGCCCCCGACGTCACGCCGGAAGCCGCCGCGATCATCGCCACCAAGAAGAACCTGCGCCTGCTGAAGGCGCCCGGCCTGCCGGATGCGCGCGCCGCCGGGCTGACCGCCAAGACCGTGTCGGGCGGTCTGCTGGTCCAGTCGCGCGACAATGTCGTCGTCGAGGATCTCGAGCTGAAGGTCGTCACCAAGCGGGCGCCGACGGCGTCCGAGCTCGAGGACATGAAGTTCGCCTTCAAGATCGCCAAGCACGTCAAGTCGAACGCGGTGATCTACGCCAAGGACGGCCAGACCGCCGGCATCGGTGCGGGCCAGATGAGCCGTGTCGATTCGGCCCGTATCGCCGCGATGAAGGCGGAGGATGCGGCCAAGTCCATGGGGCTGAAGGATCCGCTGACGCGCGGTTCGGCGGTGGCGTCGGAAGCCTTCTATCCGTTTGCCGACGGGCTGCTGGCGGCGATCGCCGCCGGTGCCACGGCGGTCATCCAGCCGGGCGGCTCGATGCGCGACCAGGACGTGATCGACGCTGCCGACGAACATGGCGTCGCCATGGTGTTCACCGGCATTCGCCACTTCCGCCATTGATGCTCAGCAAATATCGCCTGCCCGTGGCTCAGCCATGGGCAGGCTTTTTCGGATCCGCTGCCGGATAGGGCGTCGTCACCAGGATCGCCAGACCGACGCCCAGAAACAGCAGCATGCTCGCCATGCCGAGTCGCGCCGAACCGCTCAGATAGGTGAGCGTGGAGAAGGAGAGGGTGGCCATGAAGCTCGTCGCCCGTCCCGAGAGCGCGTAGATGCCGAAATAGCGCCCTGCCTCGTCCTTGTGGATGCTGCGCGCCAGGTAGGAGCGCGACGAGGCCTGCACCGGGCCGAAGGCGAGACCGACCAGGATGCCGAAGAGGATATAGGCCTTCTCCGCCGGGGTGGAGAACAGCCCGCCGCCGGCCGTCACCATATCGAAGCTTAAGAGACCGAACAGGGTAAAGCCCGGACCGGTCGAGATGATGCCGAGCGTTGCGACAAGCAGCATGCTCAGGCTGACGAGGATCGTCCCCTTCGAGCCGATCCGCGTATCCACCCGGCCGGCGATGATGCAGCCGAGGATCGCGACGACGTTCAGGATGATGCCGTAGATCCCGATCTCCATCGTCGACCAGCCGAACATCGCAGCCGCAAAGACGCCGCCGAGGATCAGCAGGCCGTTGACCCCGTCCTGGTAGATCATCCGGCCGACCAGGAAGCGGGTAAGCCCCGGCTTGTGCTTCAACTCGCCGAGGGTGAACCGCAACTCGCGAAGCCCGCCGGAGATGGCCGCCTTCAGCGGCATGCCGCGCGGCGCATCGGGGGTGAAGACGAACATCGGCAGGATGAAGATCAGGTACCAGACGGCCGAAATCGGCCCGGTGATGCGCGCATCCTCGCCCGTCGCCGGATCGAGCCCCAACAGCGGCGTGCCGCCGAGCAGCGTCTTGCCGGTCTGCGGACTTCCGGCGATGAACAGCACGACCGCGATCAGCACGATCATGCCGCCGAGATAGCCGAGCCCCCAGGCGGTGTTGGAGACCTGCCCGACATTTTGCGGACTGACCAGCCGCGGCATCATCGAATCATTGAAGACGATGGAAAATTCGGCGGCGATCGAGGCGAGGATGAAGAAGATCACCGGATAGAGCACCGGCGAGCCCGGTGCCGCGGTCCACAGCGCACACAGGCTGACGATCTTGATCACCGCGAAGAAACCGATCCACGGCTTGCGATTGCCCGACTGGTCGGCAATCGAGCCGAGCACCGGCGAGAGGATCGCGATGATGATGCCGGCAATCGTGGCCGCATTGCTCCAGGTCGCCTGCGCCGACACCGGGTCGTCCGTCATCCGCGAAACGAAATAGGGACCGAAGATGAAGGTGGTGACCACCGTGAAAAACGGCTGGGCTGCCCAGTCGAAGAACATCCAGCCGACAATGCCACGCCGCGTCGCCGGGTCGGCAACGGGTTCTGAAATTAATGCATGGGTCATAGGTGGTCGGCCCCGAATTTCACCGGGGCCGACACTGTCAGGTCGCGCGCTCGTGCGCAAGATCGCCGAGCAGGGCCGCGGCGACCGCAATGCGCGCCAGGCTCGCTTCGCCGCCTTCGGCAATGGTGCGCAATTCGCTGGCCGCATGCGTTGTCGCGGTCCGGTCGGATTGCTGCCAGGCGGCGATCGGCTCGCGTTCGCGCTTGAAGTCCTGCAGGGCGACGATGACGATCCGCCGCCTTGCGCCGCCGATCCGGTCGATCGCCCGCATCAGCGCCTGGCTGTCATAGTGATCGGCGGTCGGGGTGCGGGCGGCAAGGTCGAGCAGCCGGTCGATCTGGAAGGCGCCGGTGACGGCGAAATAACCCTCGACCACCTTCGGCATCGTGGTCTTCGTGACCTCGGAGATCTCCATCGCCTCGGGCGCGATCACCAGCGTTTCAAGCGCGGTGATGCGTCCGGCAAGGTCCGCCGGCACGCCGGAGGCGACCAGCGCTTCGGTCTCGCCGGCAATCGCGTCGCGCACATGGTCGGGCAGCACCTTTTCCATGCCCGAGCGCAGGCCCTCGACGGTCGTCTTCAGCTTCGTCAGGACGTCCGACATGTCGCCGGCAGCGATCTTGGTCTCCAGCATCAGCCGCGTCATCGTCTCGTAGGCGCGGCCGACGGCGGCATAGAGCGTGTTCTGCACATGGCCGGGGATCTTCGCGTCCAGCGCGTCGATCTGTTCCCAGATCGCCGGCAGGTCGAGGCCGTCGCGCACCAGAAGCGCCGCCTTGACGACGGCGGCGGGCAGGGCACCCGTCGCGTCCGTCATGCCGACGACGAAGCCGGGACCGCCCCGGTTGATCACGTGGTTGGCAAGCACGGTTGCGATGATCTCGCGGTGCAGCCGGTGATGCAAGATGTCGTCGCGGTAGGCCTTGCGCATCTTGTTCGGGAAATAGTTCATCAGCGCGTTGAGGCAGTAGGGATCATCCGGCAGATCGCTGGCGACCAGCTGGTCGAACAGCGTGATCTTGGCATAGGAGAGCAGGACACCGATCTCCGGCCGCGTCAGGCTCTTGCCGGAGGCATAGCGCTCACCGAATGTTGCGTCGTCCGGCAGCATCTCGATCTTGCGGTCCAGATGGCCGGCCGCCTCCAGCGTCGTCATCAGCCTTGCCAGCGGCTCGCGATTGGCGCGGCCCTGGCCTTCCGTCAGCGAAATCGCCAGCGTCTGCAGATAGTTGTTGCGCAGCACCAGATGGCCGACTTCCTCGGTCATCTCCGCCAGCAGCTTGTCGCGCTTGGGCCGGCTGAGGCGTCCATCGGCCAAGGCAGGGGCCAACGCGATCTTGATGTTGACCTCGACGTCGGACGAATTCACCCCGGCCGAGTTGTCGATCGCGTCGGAATTGACCCGCCCGCCGGCGAGCGCATAGGCGATGCGGCCCTTCTGGGTGACGCCCAGATTGGCGCCTTCGCCGATCACCTTGGCGCCGACTTCGGCCGCGGTGATGCGGATCGGGTCATTGGTGCGGTCGCCGACCTCGGCATCGCTCTCGCCGGCCGCCTTGATATAGGTGCCGATCCCGCCGAACCACAGAAGGTCGATCTTCGCCTTCAGGATCGCGGTCATGATGTCGAACGGCGTCGCCTTGGCCTGGGGAAGACCGATCGCCGCCTGCGCCTGCGGCGTCAGGGTGACCGATTTTTCCGCGCGCGAAATAATCATCGCGCCCTCCGACAGCGCTGCCCTGTCATAGTCCTGCCAGCTGGAGCGCGGCAGGTCGAACATCCGCTTGCGCTCGGCAAAGGATTTCGCCGTATCCGGGTCCGGATCGATGAAGATGTCGCGGTGGTCGAAGGCGGCGATCAGCCGGATCTGCTGCGACAGCAGCATGCCGTTGCCGAACACATCGCCCGACATGTCACCGACGCCGGCCACGGTAAACGGCGTGGTCTGGATATCGACGTCCATCTCGCGGAAATGCCGCTTGGCCGCTTCCCAGGCGCCGCGGGCGGTGATGCCCATCTTCTTGTGGTCGTAGCCGGCCGATCCGCCCGAGGCGAAGGCGTCGTCCAGCCAGAAGCCTGCCGCCTGCGCCAGGCCGTTCGCGGTATCGGAAAAGGTTGCCGTGCCCTTGTCGGCGGCGACGACGAAATAGGGATCGTCCTCGTCCAGCCGCAGCGTGTCGGCAGGCGGCACGACCTTGCCGTCGACGATATTGTCGGTAATCGACAGCATGGTCGAGATGAAGGTCTTGTAGGCGTCCTTGCCGGCCGTCAGCCAGTCTTCGCGCGGCCCCGTCGTCGGCAGCTGCTTCGGGTAGAAGCCGCCCTTGGCACCGACCGGCACGATCACCGCATTCTTCACCTGCTGCGCCTTGACCAGGCCCAGCACCTCGGTGCGGTAGTCCTGGGCGCGGTCCGACCAGCGCAGGCCGCCACGCGCCACCTTGCCGAAGCGCAGATGCACGCCCTCGACCTCGACGCCGAAGACGAAGATCTCGCGGAACGGCCGGGGCTGCGGCAGGCCTTCCACCTGCTTCGGATCGAACTTGAAGGCGAGCATCGGCTTCGGCTGGCCGTTGGCATCGCGCTGGAAGTAGTTGGTCCTGAGCGTTGCCTCGATGGCGTTCAGGTAGCGGCGCAGGATCCGGTCCTCGTCGAGGATCGGCACATCGGCCAGCGCCGTCTCGATCGCCTCGCGCGTGTCCTTCAGCTGCTTCTTGCGCGTCCGCTCGGAGGTCTCGGGATCGAAGGCGTCGCGGAACAGCGAAAACAGCAGCGTGGCGATGCCGGGATATTTGTTCAGCGTGTCGGCGATATAGCTCTGGGTATAGACCACACCTGCCTGGCGCAGATAGGCGCCATAGGCGCGCAGCACCGTCACCTCCCGTGCCGTCAGCCCGGCCGACAGCACCAGGCGGTTGAACCGGTCATTGTCGACCGTGCCGGTAAAGGCGTCGACGATTGCAGCTTCCGCCAGCGCCGCATCCTTGTCGAAGTCGAAGCGGCGGCCGTTCTGTCCCTGCAGTTCCATGTCGTGCAGGACGACCAGCCGCGAGGTGCCGTCGGCGTCGACGACGTAAATGTCGAAGGTCCGCTCGCTGATCACCGAGAAGCCGAGATTTTCCAGCAGCGGCACGCGCCGTGACAGGGGCAGATGCGAGCCGGAATGGAAGATCTTCAGATAGACGATCGGCCCGGTGTCGCCGAGCTGTTCGTGGAAGGCGATCGAGATCGGGGTGCCGTGCAGGCAGCCTTCGATATGTTTCAGGTCCGCCACCGCTTCCTCGGCCGAGAAGGCTTCCTGATAGGCGGTTCCGGCATTGAGGCTGAGGGCATCATGGCCGGCCAGCGCTTCGAAGCGGTCGCGCCAGGGGGTGGTGATCGCCCGCACCGCCTCTTCGAGCTTGGCCTGCGAAATCACCGGCGTCTTGCGGTCCGAGCGGCCGATGATGAAATGCACGCGCGCCACACCGCCTTCCGGGAAAGCCGGATAATAGGCCGAGACGCGGCCGTCATAGACATTCTTGAAATAGGTGCCGATCTTCTCGCGGACGGCGGAATTGTATTCCTCCTTCGGCACATAGACGAGCAGCGAGACGAAGCGGTCGAACTGGTCGATGCGCGGCAGGACGCGCACGCGCGGCCGTTCGGCAAGATCCATGATCTGTTCGGAAAACCGGATCAGCATGTCGGCGTCGATCTGGAACAGGTCGTCGCGCGGATAGGATTCCAGCGTGTTCTGCAGCATGCGGCCGGAATGGCTCTGCGGATCGAAGCCGAAATGGGCGATGACGGTGTCGATCTTGGCGCGCAGCAGCGGGATCCGGTTGACCGAGCGGGTATAGGCGGTGGCGGTGAACAGGCCGACGATCCTGAGCTCGCCGGTCACGTGGCCATCGGCGTCGAAGCGCTTGATGCCGATATAATCCATATAGGCGCGACGGTGGACGACCGATTTCACATTCGCCTTGGTGACGATCAGGAATTCGGGGCCCTGCAAAAACTTGAGGATTTCCGGCGTGGTGGTGACCGCATCATGCCCCTGGCGCAGGACCAGCACCTTCGGGTCGGACAGGATGCCGAGCCCGGTGCCCTCGTCGCGCTTGACCTCTGCCGTGTCGCCGGTGCCGGAATAGAGATAGTCGCGCATGCCGAGAAAGGTGAAGTTGTCGTCGCGCAGCCATTCGAGAAAGGCGATGGCCTCGTCCCGGTCGACCTTGCCGCGGCTGGCTGCCTGGGTCTTCAGCTGCTCGACGGCACCCTCCAGGGTTCCCAGCATCTGTTCCCAGTCGTTGGCCGCAAGCGTCACCTGGTCGAGCACGGCCTTCAACCGCTCGGCCAGCGCTTCGGCCTGCGCCGGCGGCAGTTCCGCAAGATGCAGCTGGATATAGCTGATGGCGACGCCGTCGGCGCCGGCCTGCGATTTCAGCACGGTGGCGCCGGTCTTGTCGGTCGACAGGATCGGGTGGACGGCCAGGTGAATGTCGCGGTGAGTGCTGGTCACCTCGCCCATTACCGAATCGTAGAGGAAGGGCCGATTGACGGTGGTGACCGAAAGCACGGTGACCGGCTCTTCGTTGGGCGCGATGCCGTCGACCGGCGCGATCTTCACGCGGGCCGTCTTGCGATCCCAGGCCGCCAGGTCTTCCGCAGCTCTTGCGGCCGCCGCCGCCAGCATCTCCGGCGTATACTGCGCCAGGTCGTCATTGCTGGCGCGGCCGAACAGCATGGCGGGATCGAGAAAGGCCGATCGCCCCGCGGCGGCGGCGCTGCGCGCCTTGTCAAATTGCTGATCGCGCTTGGTCTTGCGAGCACTCGCCATGGGTTTTCCTCCATATTCGCCGTCTTTGGGTGCAGCCTCTTATAATTCGCATGGAATAACAACGGATATGAGGAGACTGGCCGTGTTTCAGGTCTGTAGCGGGTAAAGGATAAGTCCTAAGAGAGGGTGACGTGGCGGGCCACTGCGACCGGCGGGCGGTTGCGCCCGCAGACAAGGTGCCTGCAAGGATGGAGCCACGCTGCCTGCCGGCGCATGCGGCGCACACCGGTGCGCATACGCCATGGCATCGGCCCGCATGGCCTGATAGCCTGCAGGTGCAGACCTTTGGGCAGACATCAAATGAGCAGTTGTCCTGTCGCTTTTTAGGGAGTAATCGACCGTCATGCAGCGTTTTCCTCAACCTCTCCTCACCGGTTACCGCAACTTCATGACGGGGCGCTATACGGTCGAACGGGACCGGTATCGCCAGCTGGCCGATGCCGGCCAGACGCCCCATACCCTGATCATCGCCTGTTGTGATTCGCGTGCCGCACCGGAAACCATCTTCGATGCGGGACCGGGCGAACTCTTCGTCGTGCGCAATGTCGCCAATATGGTGCCGCCCTACGAGCCGGACGGGCAGTATCACTCGACCTCGGCAGCCCTCGAATTCGCCGTCCAGTCGCTGAAGGTCAAGGACATCATCGTCATGGGCCATGGCCGCTGCGGCGGCATCAAGGCCGTGCTCGACCCGAATGCCGCGCCGCTGTCTCCCGGCGATTTCATCGGCAAGTGGATGAACCTGGTCAAACCGGCGGCCGAGCAGATCCAGAGCAATTCGATCATGACGACCGCCGAGCGGCAGACGGCGATGGAGCGGGTGTCGATCCGCAACTCGATCACCAATCTGCGCACCTTCCCCGAAGTCAAGGCGCTCGAGGACGGCGGCAAGCTGCAGGTCCATGGCGCCTGGTTCGACATTTCCAATGGCGAACTCTGGGTGATGGACAAGGAAAGCCAGGATTTCGTCCGCCTGGACGGCTGATCCCGCCTGAAAATCCCCCTTGCCGGCCGGCGATGGCCGTAACGCAAAAGGCGTGGCCGAAGCCACGCCTTGCATCGCACCTGTGCGTGTACCGGTGACGCCCGGCGTCTGCCGGTCCTACTGACCGTCGATCTGGGCGCCGATATAGGCGATCGCCTTCTGGTAGACGGTGGCGGCATTCCAGCCGGCAATGGCGGCGAAGTTCGGCTGGCCGGGCTGATAGCCGGCGCCGGGCTGCCAGCCGTGGCCGCGCAGGAAGTTGGCGGTCGAGGCCAGCGCATCGGCGCGCGAGCCGACCAGGTCGACCCGGCCATTGCGGTCGCCATCGACGCCGAAGCGCACGACATTGCGCGGTAGGAACTGCGTCTGGCCGACTTCGCCATGGGCGGCGCCCCGGGCATTGATGCTCAGCGATCCGCTGGAGACGAGCTGCAGCGCGGCATAGAACTGGTCGGTGAAATAGTCGCTGCGGCGGCAGTCATAGGCAAGCGTCGCCACCGCCGACAGCGTCGGCTGGTTGCCCATGTAGCTGCCGAAGCCGGTTTCCATGCCCCAGATTGCGATCAGCGGGCCGGCCGGCACGCCGTAGCGGGCCTCGATGCTCTTGAACAGCGCGGCATTGCCGCGCTTCATCGACTTGCCGCGCGAAATGATCGTCGTGCCGCCGCGCTTGGCCATGAACTGATCGAAGGAGAGCTTGAAGCTGTGCTGGCCGCGGTCGGCGCTGATCGTCGGGCGATTGTAGCGCACCGAAGACATCACCTTGTTGACGACGGACTGGCTGACGCCATTGGCCACGGCCTCCTGGCTGAACTGGCCGACCCAGCGGTCGAAGCCCGATGAGTTGTTCCCGCAGGTGGCGGCATTCGCCGCGCCGATCCCGGCAAACATGGACAGGGATGCCAGGACGGTTGCCTTGAGCAGGGAAGAACGCATCGAATACCTCTTCAAAGAAGTGAATTGTTGTCAGTTGCAAGACAGCCTTTTTGCAAAAAGGCTGGAATTTCACACTACTATCTAACCGCCTCGGCGGAGAATTCAATTCCACCTGTTTTAGCGTATGTGAAACAACGGCGTGGAAAGCCTTTACAGGCGTCCGGCCGGCCTCTGGCGGCCGGACGCAGGTCTTGCGCCGTCAGGCGGCGGCCTTCTGCTTGATCAGCCCGCGGTTGATCAGCAGTTCGGCGATCTGGATGGCGTTGAGGGCGGCACCCTTGCGCAGGTTGTCGGACACGACCCAGATATTGAGGCCGTTCTCGACGGTGGCGTCCTCGCGGATGCGCGAAATATAGGTCGCATCCTCGCCGGCGCATTCGTAAGGGGTGATGTAGCCGCCGTCCTCGTGCTTGTCGATGACGAGGCAACCGGGCGCCTCGCGCAGGATGTCGCGCGCCTGGTCGGCGGTGATCTCGTCCTCGAACTCGATGTTGACCGATTCCGAATGGCCGATGAAGACGGGCACGCGCACGGCCGTGCAGGTCACCTTGATCTTCGGGTCGAGCATCTTCTTGGTCTCGGCCAGCACCTTCCACTCTTCCTTCGTATAGCCGTCTTCCATGAAGCTATCGATATGCGGAATGACGTTGAAGGCGATGCGCTTGGTGAACTTCTTGTTCTCGATCGGATCGGCGACGAAGACGGCGCGGGTCTGGGTGAACAGCTCGTCCATGCCGTCCTTGCCGGCGCCGGAGACCGACTGGTAGGTCGATACGACAATGCGCTTGATCCTGGCAAAATCGTGCAGCGGCTTCAGCGCGACGACCAGCTGGGCGGTCGAGCAATTCGGATTGGCGATGATGTTCTTCTTGGTGAAGCCCTCGATCGCGTCCGGGTTCACTTCCGGCACGATCAGCGGCACCTCGGAATCGTAGCGCCAGGCCGACGAGTTGTCGATCACGACGCAGCCCTTGGCGCCGATCTTCGGCGACCACTTCTGCGACACGCTGCCGCCGGCCGACATCAGGCAGATATCGGTGTCGGAGAAATCGTAGTTTTCGAGGTTCTGGACCTTCAGCACCTTGTCGCCGAACGACACTTCGGTGCCGTGCGAACGGGCGGAGGCGAGCGCCACCACCTCGTCGGCGGGAAAGCCGCGCTCGGCGAGAATGTTCAGCATTTCGCGACCGACATTGCCGGTGGCGCCTGCGACTGCAACTTTGAAACCCATATTCCTGCTCTCTTTCTTCTCTCCTCGGCTTTCTGAGGGGGGATGCCGCATCAGGGATCGCAGCACTCCTTGTCCCCGACCGTGCCGGGGAGAGAGCGGTGGCCAGAGACGTCAGACGGTTTTCGTCGTCGTTTTGGCCGTGGTTTTGAATGAACCGGACAAATGCGAAACGCGCCCGGCAGAGCCTGCCAGGGGAAGACCGTCAGCGATGTCGATCATCGGCACGTTCATTCGCTTCATCCTTTTCGAGCCTGCTTCTAGATCATCTGTGCTTGAAGTCAAGGTCACTCGCAGCCCGTCCGGGGGCGCAGGACCATCCGTCATGCAAGCCCATCCGTCCTGCAGGCCTGTCCGTCATATTGCCAAGCTGCCCGGCCTGTGGAACTGTGGAGGCCATTCCGCACCGACGTCCCGAGCTTCTCCTCCCATGTCCTTTGTCCTGCGTCCCGCCACCCATGCCGATATCGCGTCGATCCGCGAGATCTATGCCGATGCGGTGCTGACCGGCACGGCGAGCTATGAGATCGATCCACCGGATGCCGCCGAGATGACCGCCCGCTTCGAGGCAATCGCCGCCAGGGGCTATCCCTATCTGGCAGCCGAAGCAGCCGACGGCAGCCTTGCCGGCTATGCCTATGCCGCGGCCTTCCGCCCGAGGCCCGCCTATCGCTGGCTGGTGGAGGATTCCATCTATCTGTCGCAGAAAGCCCGCGGCCAGGGGCTTGGGCGTCAATTGCTGCAGGCGCTGATCGAACGATCGACGGCCCTCGGCTTTCGCCAGATGGCGGCGGTGATCGGAGGGGCGAGCGCCGCCTCGGTGGCGTTGCACCGCGGTTGCGGTTTCGAGATGGTCGGAACGATGACCGGCACCGGCTTCAAGCACGGTGGCTGGCTGGATACGGTCTTCATGCAGCGGAGGCTGGGCGAGGGGACGTCGACCAGTCCCGACGCCGACACCTATCCGGGCACGCTGTTCGGCGGGTGAGCGGTCAGCGCGGGCAGGGTCCCCGGCCGGTCCCGGCCGCCTATTCGACCAGCTTGATCTTGCGGTCGAACACTTTCAGCACCTGTTTCAGGTCGTGGCCGCGCTTCAGGATCTGGCCATTGGTCGCCACCACCGAAAAGGCGCCCTGCTTGTCGGCGAGCTTGGGATTTTTCTCGATCCGGTAGAGCGGCAGTTCGCCAGCGCGCTTGAACACCGAGAACACCGCCTTTTCCTTCAGGTGGTCGATCGCATAGTCCTTCCATTCTCCTTCGCCGACCATCAGGCCATAGATCCAGAGGATGGCGTCCAGTTCACGTCGGTGGAAGGTTATCGGCAGGGGATCGCGGCTTTGCCGGTATTCACGCAGGTCGACGACGCTGGCGCGGTCGTGTTCCGATCCATGTGCCGCGCGGCGCGGCACGTCGGGCAGATCAGTCATTGCTCGTCCTTCTGTCGGGTGACATGACAGTCGGGTGACAGTTTGCCCGAGCGACGGCAAAATGCAAGCCGCGTCGTTTTCCCCCTAAGTCCGGGTAGGCGAGTCGCAAAAGCGTTCTGCCCTTGCCGTAATTTGGTCAAAACTGCGCCTGATTTTGCAGGGATTGTGAGGGTCTCTGCAGTTGGCGCGGTGCGCCATCGGTCCGATCCGGCGCATTGACCCTTGCCCCCAGCCCCCCAATGGCTGGATCGGACCACAGAGGCTTCCCTTTCAGAGACCGGAAAACGGCCGCCACATCAGCTCAGCTGCTGTGCTGCGTATCGACCATGGCGGCGCCGAGAATGGCCGACGGCTGGCCGTTCGGATCGGTGGTCTGCACCAGGATCGCGCAACCGTCCTCGCCCTTGCGGTTCATGATCTTCGACGGCAGCACCACCTTCATCGGCTTGCCGTCCCACATGCCGACCGTCTGCACGTCGGTGACGCTGTTCCAGTTGGCGACCTTCAGGCCCCGATTATGGCCTTTCTGGATTTCCTCGTCCTTGCGGTGGCGGAAATAGACGACGAGCACGTCCGCCTTGCCGCTGCCGGCGCCGATGTCGACGACCAGTTCGTCGCCCTTGGTCCGGGCGGCAACCGGCACCGACAGGCCCTGGCCCGCCGTGTTCAGCCGGTCGAGCCGGTTGTTGAGCAGCACCACATCGGTGCCTTTCAGCTGGTCGCGGCCGTTCAGCACCGCCTGCGGCGTGTAGACGCCGCTGCGGCGGAAGGTCTGCGCATAGCTGTACTGGCGCGCGGTGTTTTCCCGCGAACCCATGCTGTCGGTCCAGCCGCGATAATTCCAGTAGTCGACATGATAGGCGAGCGCGATCACGTCCTTCTGGGCCGCGAGATAGCCCATGGCGCGATCGGCAGCCGGACAGGAGGCGCAGCCTTGCGAGGTGAACAGTTCGATCACGCCCTTCGGTTTCTCCACCGCGGCATCTTCGGCATAGGCGAAAGGCAAGCCCGCAATCGCGAAGGCGATCGCCCATCCAACCATTCTTGCCAACATCTCGCATGTTCCTTTTGAGGGTCCGGTCGGTCACAGCGCCTGCCGGCCGCCGACAATGACCGAAAATACTTAAACGTTCAAACCATCAGCCGAAAGTCACGATGGCTTGAAGGCGGATCACGATCACAGCCCGGCATCCGGGCCGATCACGGTGGCACCGAGGATTGCGCCCGGCGCTTGCCTTGATCTGCTGCCCGCTTTGGTCTCCTGCAGCAGCACCGCATAGGCCGTACCGTCGCCCCCGGCGGCTGCAAGATGCGCGGTCAGGGTCACCGGCTTGCCGGACCAGTGCCCGGCGCCGACCATATGCGTGACGCTGTTGACATAGGAAAGCGTGCGGCCGCGGTTTTCGCCGCGTTGCACGTCGACGGTAACCTGCGGCCTGAAAGCCACGATCATCACGTCGGCTTCCCCCTTGCCCTTCGGGATGTCGATCGTCATGTCGCCGCCCGCAAGTCTCGCGGTGATCGCAACGGGCAGACGGTCGCTGTCGCCCGAAAGACGCTGCACGGCGCCTTGCAGCGTGTCGCGGTCCTGGCCCGGCATGCCCTCCCGGCCGTTGACGACGGCCTGCGGCGTGTAGACATTGCGCGCGGCAAATGCCTCCGCATAGGCATATTGGCGCGCGGTATTTTCCTTCGACGACAGGGTGTCGGCCCAGCCGAGATAGTTCCAGTAGTCGACGTGGTAGGCGAGCGTGATGACCCCCGGCTCCGCGGAGAGGGCCGCCAGCGTCTCATCGGCCGGCGGGCAGGAAGAGCAGCCCTGCGAGGTGAAGAGCTCGATCACGGCCTTCGTCGGCGTCGCCTGATCGGCCAGCGCCATGCTGGACAGGCCGAGCGGCCACAGGGCCGCGACCGCAAGAGTTGCAAGCATTGGCCGGTAGTGCATGACCTGTCCTCCTTGATGGCGGCCGGGTCGGTGTCCGCCACCCAGCCTGCCGGTTGACGACCAATCTACCGCCGGGAGGGCATCAAGCGGAAATCAACAAGGGGTGACGCCGGCGTGAGGGGCGCGAGCATCTGCCATGAAAAAAGCCGCCGGGCGAACCCGACGGCTTCAGACTGTTTTTCAGAAACCGTTGGCCGGTCAGGCCGCCAGATCGCGCAGAACCGTCTGCAGGATGCCGCCATTGTTGACATAGGTCACTTCGTCGAGCGTATCGATGCGGCAGATCAGCGGGACGTCCTTCACGGTGCCGTCGCCATAGGTGATCTTGGCGATCTTCTGCGCACGCGGCTTGATCTCGCCGTCGAGGCCCTCGATCGTCACGGTCTCGTCGCCCTTCAGGTCGAGCGAGGCCCAGGTGGTGCCTTCCTCGAAGCAGAACGGGATGATGCCCATGCCCACCAGGTTGGACCGGTGGATACGCTCGAAGGACTGCGCCACCACGGCGCGGACGCCGAGCAGGTTGGTGCCCTTGGCCGCCCAGTCGCGCGACGAACCGTTGCCGTATTCGACACCGGCGAAGATGACCAGCGGAACGCCCTCGGCCTTGTACTGCATGGCCGCGTCGTAGATCGACATCTCTTCCTTCGACGGATAGTGGATGGTGTAGCCACCTTCCTTGCCGTTCGGGCCGAGCATGTGATTGCGGATGCGGATATTGGCGAACGTGCCGCGCATCATCACTTCATGGTTGCCGCGACGCGTACCGTACTGGTTGAAGTCGGCAATGCCGACGCCGTGGTCCAGCAGGTATTCGCCGGCCGGAGACTGCGCCTTGATCGAACCGGCCGGAGAGATGTGGTCGGTGGTGATCTTGTCGCCGAACAGGCCGAGAACGCGGGCATTCTCGATGTTGGAGACGCCGGCGCCGGTCTTGCCCATGCCGACGAAGTAGGGCGGATTCTGCACATAGGTCGAATTGTCGTCCCAGGTGTAGGTCTGGCCCGGCGGAATCTGCACGGCCTGCCAGTTTTTATCGCCCTTGAACACGTCGGCATAGCGGCTCTCGTAGAGTTCGCGGGTGACGTATTTCTGGATGAATTCCTGGATCTCGTGCGAGGTCGGCCAGATATCCTTCAGGAAGACCGGGTTGCCGTCGGTGTCTTCGCCGAGCGGCTCGTTGGTCAGGTCCTTCTGGACCGAACCGGCCAGCGCATAGGCAACAACCAGCGGCGGCGAGGCCAGGTAGTTGGCCTGGACGTCCGGCGAGATGCGGCCTTCGAAATTGCGGTTGCCCGACAGCACGCCTGCGGTGATCAGGCCCTTGTCGTTGATCGTCTTCGAGATCGGTGCCGGCAGCGGGCCGGAATTGCCGATGCAGGTGGTGCAGCCGAAGCCGACCAGGTTGAAGCCGAGCGCGTCGAGGTCCTTCTGCAGGCCGGACTTGTCGAGATATTCACCGACGACCTGGCTTCCCGGTGCCAGCGAGGTCTTGACCCAGGGCTTGCTCTTCAGGCCCTTGGCGACCGCGTTGCGGGCCAGAAGGCCGGCTGCGATCAGGACGCTCGGGTTGGAGGTGTTGGTGCAGGACGTGATCGCGGCAATCGCCACGTCGCCATGGCCGAGGTCGAAATCGGTGCCTTCGACCGCGTAGCGGTTGGTCAGCTGGCCCGGCTTCTTGTATTCGGTGTCGAGCGAGGTTGCGAAACCGGAAGCAATGTTTTCCAGCGCAATGCGGCCTTCCGGACGCTTCGGGCCGGCCATCGACGGCACGACGTCGCCAAGGTCCAGTTCCAGCGTGTCGGTGAAGACCAGGTCGGAACCGTCGCCTTCGCGCCACATGCCCTGCGCCTTGGAATAGGCTTCGACGAGCGCGATCCGCTCATGCGTGCGGCCGGACATGGTGAGGTAGTTGACGGTTTCGCCGTCGACCGGGAAGAAGCCGCAGGTCGCGCCGTATTCCGGACCCATATTGCCGATCGTCGCGCGGTCGGCGAGCGGCATGTTGTCCATGCCCGGGCCGAAGAATTCGACGAACTTGGAGACAACGCCCTTCTTGCGCAGCATCTGCACGACGGTGAGCACGAGGTCGGTCGCGGTCACGCCTTCCTTCAGCTTGCCGGTCAGCTTGAAGCCGATGACCTCGGGCAGAAGCATGGAGACCGGCTGGCCGAGCATGGCGGCTTCCGCTTCGATGCCGCCGACGCCCCAGCCGAGAACGCCCAGGCCGTTGATCATCGTGGTGTGGCTGTCGGTGCCGACGCAGGTGTCGGGATAGGCGATCGTCTCGCCGTCCTCGTCCTTGGTCCAGACGGTCTGGCCGAGATATTCGAGGTTGACCTGGTGACAGATACCGGTGCCGGGCGGAACGACGCGGAAGTTCTTGAACGCCTGCTGGCCCCATTTCAGGAAGCGGTAGCGCTCGCCGTTACGTTCGTATTCGAGCTCCACGTTCTTGGCAAAGGCCTGCGGCGTGCCGAATTCGTCGACGATGACGGAGTGGTCGATGACGAGGTCGACGGGCACCAGCGGGTTGATCTTTTCCGGATCGCCGCCGAGATTGACGATGCCGTCGCGCATGGCGGCCAGATCGACCACGGCCGGAACGCCGGTGAAGTCCTGCATCAGCACGCGGGCCGGACGATAGGCGATTTCGGCGCCGGCCATGCCCTTGTCGTTGAGCCAGGCGGCCACGGCTTCGATGTCGGCCTTGGTGACCGAACGGCCGTCCTCGTTGCGCAGCAGGTTCTCCAGCAGAACCTTCATCGAATACGGAAGCTTCGACACGCCGGCGAGGCCGTTTGCCTCAGCCTTGGGCAGGCTGTAGTAGACATAATCTTTGCCGTCCACGGTCAGCGTGGAACGACAATTAAAGCTGTCGAGCGATTTTGACACGGATAGAACCCCGCTTATTTCTGAGAGCCAACACAATCGTGCGGACGCCTATGCACTAAAATGCACATCAGGATGCGGGTGCGACCATTTCCGCTGTCCGCCCGTGAAAATTGTAGAGTACAATCATCAAGTTCGGCAGAAGGATGAACCTTCACGCCGGCCGCTGGCGTGGTTGCGGGTCTTATAGATAATTTCTATGAAGGGCACCAGACCACCTGATGGCGAAAAGAGACAATTTTTTATTGTGGCGGCTTTAATGGTTGCCAGAAAGCGAACGGAATGCGGCTTCTCGCCGACGATCTCTCCGCACGGCGCGGCGAAGAGCTGATTTTCAGGGGCATCTCCTTTGGGCTCTCTTCCGGCGACGCCATGGTGCTGACGGGGCCGAACGGATCGGGCAAGTCGACGCTGTTGCGCGTCCTTGCCGGCCTTTTGCGCGCCGAGACGGGCACGGCGCAGGTGATCGAAGCCGAAGGCGCAGAGCCGCGCCCGGTGCGCGAGGCGAGCCACTATCTCGGCCATCGCAACGCCATGAAGCTCGAGCTGACGGTCACCGAGAACCTCGCCTTCTGGCGCGATTACATCGGAAATTTCGCGGGCGGTGAGGGCATCGATATCGAACACGCCGCCGATCTCGTCGGCCTGACCGGCATTACCCATCTGCCCTACGGCTATCTCTCGGCCGGCCAGCAGCGGCGATTCGCCATGGCCAAGCTGCTGGTCGCCCACCGCCCCGTCTGGATCCTCGACGAGCCGACCGCCGCGCTCGATGCCGATGCCGACGCGATTTTCGCCCGCCTGATCGAGACCCACCGGGCGCAAGGCGGCCTCGTCATCGCCGCCACCCACCAGCCGCTCGGACTGAGGGACGCCCGGTCGCTGGTGATGACCGGTTTCGAATATGACGAGCTGGAGGCGCGGCTTTGATGCAGGTGCACCCCCCTCTGCCCTGCCGGGCATCTCCCCCTCAAGGGGGGAGATCGCTGGCGTCGGATGCAGTGCGTTTCTCATGGGCACTCAGCCTGGGACCCGGGGCCTTGGCGGCCGTAGTCCAGGCTTTGCCAACCGTAAGCTTTAGGCTCACATCTCATGCGCATAGTGCCAAGGCAGCCGCCTCGATCTCTGCCGTTGAGGCAGTGCAATCGTATATGAGAAATAACCCCCTCCGCCCTGCCGGGCATCTCCTCCTCACGCGGGGAGATCGCCATGCCGCGCGGTTCTCTCAGGCGCGGCAAACAGTTACGCTCGATCGGCGACCAGTGAGGTGGGCCAAGCGAAAGTCTCTCAGACCATCGGCCGGGTCAAGTGACGCGGCCGGGGCGTTGCTCCAACCGATCTCCCCCCTTGAGGGGGAGATGCCCGGCAGGGCAGAGGGGGGTAAGGCCCTGCGTCCGACCTCAGCTGGAGCATGCCGATGATCGCCCTTTATCTGCGCGACCTCAAGCTTGCGGTGCGCTCCGGCGGCGGGGCGCTGATCGGGGTGCTGTTCTTCATGACGGTGGTGGCCGTCATTCCCTTCGGCGTCGGGCCGGATCTCAACCTGTTGTCGCGCATCGGCCCGGCGATCGTCTGGATCGGGGCGCTGCTGGCGACCCTGCTCGGCCTCGACCGGCTGTTCCAGGCCGACCGCGACGACGGGTCGCTCGACATCCTGCTGATGCAGGAGACGCCGCTGGTGCTCACCGTTTTCGTCAAGTGCCTGGCGCACTGGACGGCGAGCGGGCTGCCGCTGGTGATCGCCTCGCCGCTGCTCGGTCTGTTCATGAACATGGAGCCGCTGGCGATCGGCGCGGTGATGCTGACGCTGCTGGTCGGCTCGCCGGCGATCACCTTCATCGGCGCGGCCGGCGCGGCCGTGGCCGTCGTCCTGCCGCGCGGCGGGTTGCTGGTCTCGATCCTCGTGCTCCCGCTCGTCGTGCCGGTGCTGATCTTCGGCGTCAGCGCCTCCTATGCCGCGGTCGAGGATCCCGCGCCCTTCCTGCCGCCCTTCCTGTTCCTCGTGGCGATCACGTTATTTTTTGCCGTTATCGGACCGCTTGCCGCCGCATTGGCATTGCGCAATTCCTCGGATTGACCAAGATCATTTGCCAAGAATGGCGACCAGGACTAGAAGCACGGCCATGAGCGATACCAGCATCCAGACCACCCGATTGAGCGCGCTGGCGAACCCGACCCGGTTTCTGGCGCTGGCGGCAAGCGTTCTGCCCTGGATGGCGGGCATCACCGCGATCCTGTTTGCGGTCGGCCTCTACTTCAGCTTCACCACCGAAGGCGACTACCAGCAGGGCATGACGGTGATGATCATGTACATCCATGTGCCGGCCGCCTGGCTGTCGATGATGTGCTATACCGTGATGGCCGTGTCGGCGATCGGCTCGCTCGTCTGGCGCCATCCGCTGGCCGATGTCAGCCACAAGGCCGCAGCCCCGATCGGCGCCGTGTTCACCCTGATCGCACTGATCACCGGTTCGCTCTGGGGCAAGCCGATGTGGGGCACATGGTGGGTCTGGGATGCGCGGCTGACCTCGGTCTTCGTGCTGTTCCTGATGTATCTCGGCCTGATCGCGCTGAACCGCGCCATGGACGACCCGTCGCGGGCCGCCCGGGTGTCCTCGGTGCTGATCCTGGTCGGCTTCGTCAATATCCCGATCATCAAGTTCTCGGTCGACTGGTGGAACACGCTGCACCAGCCGGCAAGCGTGTTCAAGATGGGCGGCTCGGCGATCGATGCGGAATTCCTGCGTCCGCTGTTGATCATGGCGATCGCCTTCACCCTGCTGTTCTTCACCCTGCACATCATGGCCATGCGCAACGAGATCTGGCGCCGGCGCATCGCCTCGCAGCGCCGGCTGGCGGCCCGCATGGCGGCGAAGGGCTGATGACCATGGACCACGCCTTCTACATCTACACCGCCTATATCGTCACCTTCGTGCTGATCGGTGCGCTGATCGGCTGGACGCTGCTCGACGGCCATTTCCGCAAGCGCGAGCTGAAGGTGCTCGAGGTCTCGGGCATTCGCCGGCGTTCGGCACGGCCTAAGCGCGAAGGGGATGCACCGTGAGCGGCCATATCGAAGAGACCGGCCGGCAGCAGCACCCCGGCCGCCGCGGCATGGGCCGCTATCTGATTGCGCTGCTGCCGCTCGCCTTTTTCGCGATCATCGTCGCGACTGCCGGCAAGATGCTCTGGGAACAGGGCGTCGACGGCGTCGATGCCTCGACCATTCCCTCGGCGCTGATCGGCACCCGGGCACCGGCGCTGGCGCTCGCCCCGCTCGACGGATCCAACCTGCCGGCGCTGACCACCGCGGCGATCGCCGGCAAGCTGACCGTCGTCAACGTCTTTGCCTCCTGGTGCATTCCCTGCCGCGAGGAGCATCCGCTGCTGAAGGAACTGGCCAAGGACCCGCGGATCAATCTGGTGGCGATCAACTACAAGGACCGCTCCGACAACGCGCTGCGCTTCCTCGGCGAACTCGGCAATCCCTACAAGGCGATCGGCATCGATCCGGATGGCAAGGCGGCGATCGACTGGGGCGTCTACGGCATCCCGGAAAGCTATCTCGTCGCCCCCGACGGCACCATCCTCTACAAGAAGGTCGGCCCCTTCGACGCCCAGTCGATCCGCAACGACCTGATGCCGCAGATCGACAAGGCGCTGAAAGCAGGCTGATTGTCTTTCAGTGGTATCATGTTATGATACCAATCTGGAGGCGTGGAGGATCCGATCCTTCAGGGGCAAGCTGACGCGTTCGGTGGATGACGGTACTGTCCGGAAGGGATTTCCGGCCGATCTGCTCCGGCGGGCGCAGCAATTGTTGGCACTGCTCGATGCCGCGAAGGAGCTGGCTGATCTTCGCTCGCCGCCTGGAGAGACTGAGCGGCAATCGGGAAGGACAGCACTCCATCCGCATTAGCGACCAGTGGCGGATCTGTTTCCATTGGACGGAGGCGGGACCCGAAGATGTCGAGATTGTCGACTATCCCTGAACGCGCCGTCGAGCCGGCAAGGAGCCCGATCATGAGAGAGAGCAAGGGACCAGCCATTCATCCGGGCGAGATCCTGCGGGAGCTTTATCTGGAGCCGCTCTCCCTGACGCCTTACGCTCTGGCGAAGACGCTGCGCATACCCCGCACGCGCCTGGAGCGCATCGTTGCCGAGAAGGTCGGCATCAGTGCCGACACCGCTTTGCGGCTGGCGAAGCATTTCAGGACAAGCCCCGAATTCTGGCTCAACCTGCAGGCCGCCTATGATCTGAAGCGGGAAGCGGAATTGCTCAAGGATGAGCTCGCGCAGATCGAGGAAGTCGCGGCCGCCTAGAGGGCTGCCTGCCACTCCTTGATGGCGTCGACCGGCCAGACCAGCATCAGCACGTTGAGGGTGAGGTTGTCGCGGATCAGCCAGCCGGTGAAGATCTCGAAGATGATGGCGACGAGGATCGTCAGCCAGACCGGGACCCGTGCGGCAAACAGGAAGCCGAGGATCATGAAGACGGTGTCCATCACCGAATTCAGGATGCTGTCGCCGGAATAGCCGACGGCGGCCGTGGCGCTGCGATAGCGGTTGATGATGATCGGTGAGTTTTCGAGCAGTTCCCATCCGGCCTCGATGACGACGGCGAGCGTGAGGCGCGGGCCGATCCCCCTGTTGCGCAGCACCAGCCAGCCGAGCCCGTAGAACAGGAAGCCGTGGATGATGTGCGAGGGCGTGTACCAGTCGGCCAGATGCTGCGAATTGCCGGGCGTGTTGACGCCGGGTTCGAACAGCTTGACATAGCCGCAGGTGCAGATCGGCACCCGCCCCATCATCCATTCGGTGAGCGCCTGGGCGAGGATCAGGACGGCCACGACCGCCAGTGAGAAGGTCAGGGATTGCGAGGGGCGCGCCGGCTCTGTCGTCGCGCTCATTCGGCCTTGTCACCTTTAGCGGCCGCGTCCGGCACCTGATGGCGCATGATCAGCGGCATCTGCGACAGGGTGAAGAGAATGGTGATCGGCATGGTGCCCCAGACCTTGAAATTGACCCAGGTGTCGTCGGAGAAATTGCGCCAGACGATCTCGTTCAGCACCGCCAGGAAGATGAAGAACAGGCCCCAGCGCAGGGTCAGCTTCTTCCAGCCTTCGTCGTCCAGCTGGAAGGCGGCGTTGAACACATAGCCCAGCAGCGACTTGCCGAAGAACAGGCCGCCGAGCAGCAGGAAGGCGAACATGCCATTGATTATCGTCGGCTTCATCTTGATGAAGGTCTCGTCCTGCAGATAGATGCCGAGGCCGCCGAAGATCAGCACCACGACGCCGGAGACGAAGGGCATGATCGGCAGATGCTTGAACACCAGCTTCGAGACGATCAGCGCGATCACCGTTGCGGCCATGAACAGCGCGGTGGCGATGAACAGCGGACCGCCGACCTCGGTCAGGATCGGGAATTTCTGCGCCAGCCACTCGCCGCGCAGATTGCCGAAGAAGAAGACCAGCAGCGGGCCGATTTCCAGCACCATTTTCAGCATCGGATGATGCTTTTCCTCGACGGTCGGATGCGTATCGCTTTCCGGGGTGGGCATGAGCTCGTGTCGTCCTTGTTGCAGCGCAGGCGGGTTTAATGCGGAATGCCGGCAATCGCCTCGGCGAAATCCTCGGCCTCGAAGGGTTCGAGGTCGTCGACGCCTTCGCCGACACCGATGAAATAGACCGGCAGCTTGTGCTTGGCCGCGATCGCGACCAGGATGCCGCCGCGGGCCGTGCCATCCAATTTTGTCATAATCAGGCCCGAGACGCCGGCGACATTGCGGAAGATCTCGACCTGGTTCATCGCGTTCTGCCCGGTGGTGGCATCCAGCGTCTGCAGCACGGTGTGCGGCGCATCGGGATCGAGCTTGCCGAGCACCCGGACGATCTTTTCGAGCTCCGCCATCAGCTCGGTCTTGTTCTGCAGCCGGCCGGCGGTGTCGATGATCAGCACGTCGGATTTCTCCGCCTGCGCCTGCTTGAAGGCCTCGAAGGCAAGGCCCGCGGCATCCGCCCCGAGCTTGGTGCCGAGAAAGCCGGAGCCGGTGCGATCGGCCCAGATCTTCAGCTGTTCGATGGCCGCGGCGCGAAACGTGTCGCCGGCCGCCAGCATGACCTTCAGCCCGGAACCCGAGAGCTTGGCCGCCAGCTTGCCGATCGTCGTCGTCTTGCCGGTGCCGTTGACGCCGACGACCAGGATCACATGCGGCTTGTGGCTGAGGTCGAGTTCGAGCGGTCTTGCGACCGGTTTCAGCACCTTGGTGATCTCGGTTGCCATGATCTTCGAGACATCCTCGCCGGTCACGTCCTTGCCGTAGCGTTCTGCCGACAGCGTATCGGAGATCCGCATCGCAGTTTCGACGCCGAGATCGGCCTGGATCAGCAGGTCTTCCAGCTCCTGCAGCGTGTCCTCGTCGAGCTTGCGCTTGGTGAAGAGGGCGGTGATCTGGCCGGACAGCTGCGAGGACGTGCGATAGAGCCCGGCCTTCAGCCGCTGGAACCAGTTCTGCTGCACGGCGGGGGCAGGCGCTTGCGGCGCGACCGGGGCCGCGGATCGGCTGGCGAAGCCCTTCGGCAGGGCGGGCGGTGCCTCCGCCGCCGTGTCGATATGCCCGTGCGAGATGTCGGCGGGTTGCTGCGGTTGCGGGTGCGGCTGATCCCCCCCTGGCCTGCCGGCCATCCCCCCCACAGGTGGGGGGAGACTCGCGGCGGCGTCCTGCCTGTCTTCGGTGGTCGGGACTGGCGTCGGCGATGTCGATGGCCCATCGGTAGCATCTGACGTTGCGGTCTGCGGCCTACCCCCCTCTGTCCTGCCGGACTGCAGGGTCGAGCCACGGGTCTCGACCCGTCCTTCGGACCCCACCTCAAGGGGGGAGATCAGCTCGGGACTGGCCTTTTCGCCAATCTCGGACGTTGAGGTGGACAGCGGTACATCTGGATGCTTCGCCTCAGCAGCCTCAGCGCTGGAGTTTGGCACGGCGGTCGCCGCGCTCTCCCGATCTCCCCCCTTGAGGGGGAGATGGCCCGAAGGGTCAGAGGGGAGTGCCGCGGCATCCGCCTCGTTCGCTGATGAGGCGACATCCGCGGCGCGCGCTGTTTCGTTCACGGCGGCCTGCGGGATGTCGGCGGGTTGTTCGGGCTGCGGATGGATTGAGTCTGACGTTGCGGTCTGCGGCCTACCCCCCTCTGTCCTGCCGGACTGCTGGGTCGAGCCACGGGTCTCGACCCGTCCTTCGGACCCCACCTCAAGGGGGGAGATCGGCTCGGGGCTGGCCTGTTCGCCAATCTCGGGCGTTGAGGTGGGCAGCGGTGTATCTGGATGCTTCGCTTCAGCAGCCTCAGCGGCGGAGTTTGGCACGGCGGTCGCCGCGCGCTCCCGATCTCCCCCCTTGAGGGGGAGATGGCCCGAAGGGTCAGAGGGGGGTGAAGCGGCACCCGCGTCGCCTGCTGGCAAGGCGGCATCCGCGTCGCCTGCTGGCAAGGCGGCACCAGCTTCGTGCGCTGATGAAGCGGCACCCATCGCGCGCGCCGTCTCGTCGTCGATATCCGGTGCGGGACCGGCCGCGGTGTCGATTTCTTCCGGCAGCACCGGCTGAATGTCCGGTGCCGCTGTCGGCTCCGGTCCGCGTTCGGCATCCGCCGTCTGCATGGGGCGGCCGAGCAGGGCGGCGACGTCACTGGGGTCGGAGCCGGGCGCCTCGACCTCGGCCGGGATCGCGACGCTGCCCGGGTCTGCCGGCTGATTGTCGCCGGACTTGCCCTCGTCGGGCTTGCCCTTGCCGAACGTGAAGACCTTCTTGATGAAACCGATTGCCATGATGTGTCCGTCAGGCGGCCTTCTGGGCCGCGGTCTGAATCTCGAGATGCCGGCCATTGTGGCCGGTGATGGTGACCTCGACAAGCAGGCCGGGCTCAAGTCCGGGTGCCGCCGCGAGGGTGAAGTCTGGCGTATGCGCCATGCCGTTGCGCTCGACCAGGATCGTTTGCCGGCTACCGACCAGCCTTTGCAGGTGGTTCGCATGGAGGCGTTCGGCCACACCGCGCAGTTCGGCGGCGCGGTCCTTGACCAGCCGACGATCGAGCTGCGGCATGCGCGCGGCGGGCGTGCCTTCCCGCGGGCTGTAGGGGAAGACATGCAGATGGGCAATGCCGATCTCTTCGGCCAGCCGCGCCGAGTTTGCCGCCATGTCGGCGGTTTCGGTCGGGAAACCGGCGATCATGTCGGCGCCGAAGGAGAATTCGGGGCGCAGCGACCTGACCTGTTCGGCAAAAACAAGCGCATCGGCGCGCGCATGGCGCCGCTTCATCCGCTTCAGGATCATGTCGTCGCCATGCTGCAGCGACAGATGCAGATGCGGCATGAAGCGCGGCTCGTCGGCGATCAGGTCCATGAGATGCCGGTCGACCTCGATGCTGTCGATCGACGACAGGCGCAGGCGCGCGATCTCGGGCACCTGTCTCAGCAGCGTCTTCGCCAGCAGGCCGAGCGTCGGCGTGCCCGGCAGATCGGCGCCGTAACTGGTGGCATCGACGCCGGTCAGCACCACTTCGCGGTAGCCGTTTTCGACGAGCCTGCGGGCCTGCTCGACCACGGCGCCCATCGGCACCGAGCGGGAATTGCCGCGGCCATAGGGAATGATGCAGAAGGTGCAGCGGTGATCGCAGCCGTTCTGCACCTGCAGGAAGCCGCGCACATGGCCGTCGATATGGCTGACCAGCTGCGGCGCTGTCTCGGTGACGCTCATGATGTCGTTGACCGCGACCTTTTCTTCCGCCGAGACGCCGAAATCCTGTGATGCGCGGTAATGCGCGGCCTTCAGCTTTTCCGCGTTGCCGAGGACGGCATCGACTTCCGGCATGGCGGCAAAGGCGCCGGCATCGGTCTGGGCGGCACAGCCGGTGACGATGATGCGGCTTTGCGGATTGTCGCGCCGGGCCCGGCGGATCGCCTGGCGGGCCTGGCGCACGGCCTCGCCGGTGACCGCGCAGGTGTTGACCAGAATCGCGTCGGTGAGGCCAGCCCTGGCGGCTTCAGCCTTCATCACCTCGGATTCATAGGTGTTCAGCCGGCAGCCGAAGGTAATGACGTCGACACCGCTTTGCCGGGGATCGGTCAATGGGCCGCCGCTCCGTCCTGCGGCGCGACCTCGTCGCGCGCGAAGGCGCCGGTCAGCGGATCGAGGCGTCCGGACCATTCCCATTCGGCGGCACCGGTCATGACGACATGGTTGTCGCGCTCGCGCCAGTCGATGGTGAGCGTCTGGCGGCCGGGGCTGGAGGCGACGGTCAGTTCGACCTTGCGCCCGGTGCGCCCGGTGCGGGCGGCCGATACGGCAGCGGCACACGCGGCCGAGCCGCAGGCCAGCGTCAGGCCGGCGCCGCGCTCCCAGGTGCGGGTGATCATCGTCGACGGCGAGGTGACCTGGGCCAAGGTGATATTGGCCTTTTCCGGGAACATCGGATGGTTTTCGAGCAGCGGGCCGAAGCGTTCGAGATCGTAGTCCATCGGATCACGGTCGACCCAGAAGATCGCATGCGGATTGCCGATCGACATCACCGCCGGGGAGTGCAGGATCGGCGCATCGATCGGACCGATCTGCAGCTCGATCTTCGAGGTGTCGTGGAATTCCTCCGACAGTGGAATGCGGTCCCAGCGGAATTCCGGCTTGCCCATGTCGACCGAAATCGAACCATCGTCATGCTCGACGGCGTTCAGGATGCCGGCGACCGTCTGGAAGGTAAAGGCCTTGCGGCCGGTCTCGGCGGCGAGCGCCTGGACGACGCAGCGCGTGCCATTGCCGCAGGCGCCGGCCTTCGATCCGTCATTGTTGAGGATGTCGATATAAGCATCCGTGCCGTGTGCCTTCGGATCGTGGATCGCCATGATCTGGTCGAACCGGGTCTCGGCGTCGCCGGCAAGCGCGATCGCCGCCTCCGGCGTGACACGGTCGGTGCGGCCGCGCATGTCGACGACCAGGATCTTGTTACCAATCCCGTTCATCTTCGCGAATTCGACCATTCCCGTCATATGCCGCCCGATCCTTTTGCCCAGTCTCTTTCCGTATATGGCGGAAATGCCCGCTAATTGCCAGTCTTGCAAGCTGTCGTCGGCATTGCGTCGCGGGCAATCGGGCGTCGGACCCGCCGGCGGGCCCCGCGCCTGCCGCGGCGTGGCGGACCCGGCGGTTCCGCACCGGGCACATTCACGGCCGCAATGCTGCTGCCGGCGGACCGGAGGCCTGGGTCCGACCAGACGCCCCGGCCGGCCCGCGAGATGGCAACCGCTGCCTGCACAAGAGCCCGATCGAACTGCGGGTCCGCGTTGTAACGGTCCAGGAGGGCGGTGGGATCCTCGGCGAGTTCGACCATCTGGTAGAGTTCGTCGAAGCATTGGCGCTGGTGCGCGTCCAGCCCGCCAAGGCAGAAGGGCACCCCGTCTGCGGCGCTCTGCCAACGGCATCTTCGCCCGCGACGGCAGCCGCGGGTGCAGAACTGGGGCATGGCCAGCATTTCCAATGTCAGGGTTGCCATTGGGCCGTCTATCGGCATTGCCGTGGTCCTTTCTCCCTTGCGCGCGCTCCTGGCGGGCACAGTTATCCCTTGGTGATCTTCGAATGCAGTCGGACGGGACGCTCAAAGCTGCCCATTGAAAAATTTAGAAAAACGGCACCCTTCAGCGTCCCGTTCGGCGGTTTTTGCGCGTGACTTCGGCCGCTCTGCAGGGGGAGGGGCAGCCGCTTGTCTCGGCGGACCGTTGCCGTTCCGCCGGACCGGGCCACCCTCGTGACGAAGGCCGGACGCCCGGTCGCCTGCTGCCAAATCCACCCCTTGCGTGCCCCACAGGCACGTCCGGCGCGCCGTTCGGGCATCAGATGCGGGCCGGCCGGTCCAACGGCGTCTGTCCGCATCCCCCGTGTCGCCGGAGGGAGGCCATTTTCCACGCACCCGGAACATGGGGCTCTGCGTCTCTTCCCCAGGTACCGCGCCGGCTCCGCCTCGCCACAACGCCTTGTGGTGTATCCGTGACGGAACGGGGGAGAGTGTGACTGCGCGCGAGGCAAGGGGGAAAATCGGGGCCGGATTTTTTTTTGAAGAAAATGCGTTTTTCCTCTTCGACGCCGAGGCATGCGGGATCTCGCCTGCTGCAAGGATTTCCGTAAGTAATTGACATGATGACTTTTCCTGGTCGTCATGCACGCGTCGGCAAGGCGTTCGGCGGCTCTGTCATGGCGGCGTGAAAGTTCTTTCCACAACGAAGGGAGGTCAAAATATTGCACCCTTGTCTGCCCCCGTTGAAGGGTTCGCGACAAGCCGCTCCGCAGCCCTCCCCAGAAGCCCTTTCCAACAAGGGGAGGGCCTACGGAAGCGGGTGCCGTGGCCTCGATCCACCTGTGCATCCGGGGCTCCGGGTCGGGGGTGCGCATGGTGAAGGGCGAGGCGGTCCTTCAGGCTGCAGGGGCCCTGTCCTTCTTGCTTCGAATAATCCTGCCGAGCGCCAGGCGCGAGATCTCCACCGCGCCGGCCTCGACCGCCATCTGCCGGCGTTCGAGGGATATGTCGAAATGCTCCCGATAGGTTCCGCCCCACTGTATCCAGCGGTGTGCCATGCCGATCCGGTCGGCCATTTCCAGCAGCTCTTCGGATGTGTCTGCCACCATATGACACATGATCATGCCACGGAACGGTGCTTGCATATCGTCGACGTAGACCAAATTCCATCTCCACGGGAGGCATGTAGCCCATCAGTTGCAGCAGCGGGATCCTTGAAGGCGGACCCTTGTTCTTCCGACCGCGCCTGCGCCATCATCGAATGATGTCATGGGAGGGGGCCATCATCGACCTCATCGCGCGGGCAGGTTCTCGCGTAGATAGATATCCATCTTCAATGGTGGAAGGTTTGCCATCTAGTCCGGAGCACAAACGCTTTTCTTGGGGCGAGCCGCGGTTTGGCGGCTCGCTTTTTGTTCCTATGCCGTATGGCCGGCCGCTCCAGGATCAGCTCTGCAACGTCCCTGGCGTGCGAGATCAGGGACAGGTGACTTGCCTTGAGCTCAATGGTCTCTGCCTCCATCGCTTGGCCAGCAAGCGTTCCAGATCCGGATTGATGCTGCGGTCTTCGGTCGAAACGGCATGGAAGCTGGGCCTGGAGCGCCAGGCGGCTTGCGTGACCTTTCCGGCAAGGAGCGCCTTGTGGAACGGATGCTGGGTGGCATAGAGGACCTCGGCGCGGGCCTTGGGGATGACGCCGATGACGGTGGACGCCCGGGCAGATGGGGAGCGCGGGCCCTGCCGCCTGCTGGAGGCGACCCTCCCCCTTGTGGGGCGGATCGGAGCGGGTGCGAGGGGACTTGGTTGCCGCGATCTGGAGGGGACAAAGGAGCCCCTTGTTTGTTGCCGACAAGACCCCTCCCCAACCCTCCCCGCAAGGGGGAGGGAGCGCGTCGGCGGGTGGGGCGAAGGGCGCGCCCGCCAGGCGGCGTCAGGCAGGTGCAGGCGGTTATGCGCCGGCTAATGTCTCCAGGGCGCGGTTGCTTCGATCCACTGGCGCACCCGGGCTTCCGGGTCGGGGTTGAGCGTGATGTCGGTAACGACGGCGGCGCTGTCGGCGCCGGCGTCGAGCACGAGGGGTGCGCGCTCTACGGTAACCCCTCCGATGGCGACAAGGGGAAGGGGCGAGACGCGGGCCTTCCAGTCGGTGACGCGTTCAATCCCCTGCGGTGCCCATGTCATGGCTTTGAGGATTGTCGGCCAGACAGGGCCGAGCGCGACATAGTCCGGCCGGGCGGCGAGCGCGGTGTCAAGCTCGGCCGGGTCATGGGTGGAGAGGCCGAGCTTCAGCCCGGCGGCGCGGATCGCGGCCACGTCGGCATCGACCAGATCCTCCTGGCCGAGATGGATGAAGTCGCAGGTTTCGTCTATCGCAAGCTGCCAGTAATCGTTGAGGACCAGCTGGCAGCCATGGGTGGCGCAGACCGTTTTCGCGCGGCGGATATGCTGTCGCAGGACGGTCTCGTCGGCGTCCTTGATCCTCAGCTGTACGAGTTTGACGCCAAGTGGCACGAGGCGTTCGATCCAGTCGGCGCTGTCGACGATCAGGTAGAAGGGGTCGGGCGTCATGCAAACACCCCCTTGCCGATCACCGGGGTGGAGGGGACCGCCATGTCGCGTGGCTCCAGAGGGCCTGCGAGAAACGCCTGATGGCCGGCCTCGATTGCCGCACCAAAGGCCTCGGCCATCCGCGCCGGATCGGCGGCCCCGGAGACGGCGGTGTTCAGGAGCACCGCGTCATAGCCGAGCTCCATCACCTGCATCGCATGCGATGGACGGCCGATGCCGGCATCGACGATCAGCGGCACGTCTTTAAACTCCGCCCGCATCGCCTTCAGCCCGGGCAGGTTCTGCGGGCCCATCGCCGAGCCGATCGGGGCGCACCAAGGCATCAGCACCTCGCAGCCGGCCGCCAGCAGCTTTTCGCCGACGACCAGGTCGTCGGTGGTATAGGGGAAGACCTTGAAACCCTCCCGGGTGAGGATGCGGGCGGCTTCGACAAGGCCGAAGACATCCGGCTGCAGCGTGTCCTGATGGCCGATCACCTCGAGCTTGATCCAGTCGGTGGCGAAGACCTCGCGGGCCATCTTGGCTGTCAGCACGGCTTCGGCCACCGTGTGGCAGCCGGCGGTATTGGGCAGCACCCGGACCCCGAGGTCACGGATCAGCTCGAAGAAGGCGCCGCCGGACCGGCCGCCCGCGGTTTCGCGGCGCAGCGAGACGGTGACGATGCCGGCGCGGGCGCGGCGGACGGCGTCTGCCAGCACGGCCGGCGAGGGGTAGCGGGCGGTGCCGAGCAGAAGGCGCGAGGTGAGGGGGGTGTCGTAGAGAGTGAACGTCATGGTCAGCCTCCCTGTTTCGGACTGAGGATCTCGATCCGGTCGCCGTCGGCAAGCTCGTGCTCGGCGCGGTCCTCGCGGTGGACCAGTTCGCCGTTGACGGCGGTCGCCAGCCAGTTGCCCTCGTAGTCGAGGGCGGCAAGCAGTTCGGCGAGCGTCGTGGCGGTGATGCTGACGGATTCTCCGTTGACGGTCAGGGTCATGCGTTCAGCCTTTCGGTTCGGGTGGTGGTCGGGGTGAGAGGGCCGGCGCCGAGGCGCTCGGCGGCTTCGCGGGCCAGCGCCGGGGCGAGGAGAAAGCCGTGGCGGTGGAGCCCGGCGATGGCGTAGCCGTCGGATGTCTCGACGAGGCGGGGAATATTGTCGTCGAAGGCCGGGCGCACGCCGGTGCCGGTCTCGACGATGCGGGCCTCGCCGAAGGCCGGATGCAGCGCATAGGCGGCGTTCAAAAGCTCCATCGTCGAGCGGGCGGTGATCGGCCCGTCGTCGTCGGCCTCGATCATCGTGGCGCCCAGCATGAAGCGGCCGGTTTCACGTGGAACGACGTAGACCGGGTGGCGCGGATGCAGGAGCCGCACCGGCCGCGACAGCGAGATTTCCGGCGTTTCGAGTATCAGCATTTCGCCGCGCACGCCGCGAAGACCGGGCAGGGTGGCGATGGCGGCCGGGCCGGTGCAGTCGAGGATGGCGTCGAAGCGGCCGGGTGGTGGAGCATTACGCCCGAGATGGAAGGGGACGCCCTGTTCGACGAGCGCGCGGTAAAGGCCGGCAAGCGCCGCCCGCGGATCGAGATGGGCCTCGGTCTCGAAGAACAGCGCGGTTGGGAAGCGGCCGGAGAGTGCGGGTTCCAGGGCGGCGATCGTGTCCGCATCGAGAAAGCGGTAGCCGCCGGTGCGGGTGGCGAAGCGCGTGAGCTCGCCGGTGTCGCGCGGCGGGGCAACGACCAGCGTGCCGGCCCGCATGACGCTGCCCGGCAGGGCCGCCTCCCACCAGTCGGCAGCCGAGAGCCCGAGCCGGAGCACGGCATCGTCGGCCGATTCGCGCTCGCACCAGGGCGCCAGCATGCCGCCGGCATAATGCGAGGCGCCGTGGCCGACCTGGGCTTGCGTGTCGGTCACGGCGACGGGCAGGCCGCGGCGGACGAGCTCGAAGGCGGCGGTGAGGCCGGCGACGCCGGCACCCTTGACGAGAATTGTCATGATCGTGTCTCCCGGGGGAACGGTCTAGAGATGACGTTAGCCGGGTAATGATGTGGGTCGAAAACTGCGATTCCTGGGCCTCTTCGCGCGACAGTCGGTGAGGGCGCGCCCAGCTGATCTCCCCCCTTGAGGCGGCGTCCGAAGGACCGGTCGAGACGCGTGGCCCGACCCCACAGCCCGGCAGGGCGGAGGGGGGAGGGGCCGGGCGATCGGGTTCGCGGGCGGTGGCCTGGGTCGGCATACCCCCCTCTGTCCCTCCGGGACATCTCCCCCTCAGGGGGGGAGATTAGGGAGCCCGCGGCTGCGGCCCGGGCATGCGGTGGGCGTGGTGGTTGCGGCCTTGTTGCAGTGTTTGAGACTGGTCGGCCTATCGGCCGGCTGCAAATGCTGCCTGAAGGCCTTGAGGCCATGCTGCTTTTGCCGCACGTGCTGATGGCGATGGGACATGGTGAAGGCGCGCCCAGCTGATCTCCCCCCCTGAGGGGGAGATGCCCGGCAGGGCAGAGGGGGGTGGGGCCGGGCGGTCGGGTCCGGAGGTGGTGTTCTGCGCGGGCGTACCCCCCTCTGTCCCTGCGGGACATCTCCCCCTCAGGGGGGGAGATCAGGGAGCGCGGGGCCGCGGCTCGGGAACGCGGGGGGCGTAGTGATGGCGGGTTTGCTCCGCGTCGCGAGCGACCATGGGTTCTCAATCGAGGAGACAGGCTGGAGCACGCCAGCCAAACAGACGAAAATGTTACTGCCGTCTTGCCGCGATAATCCTTGCTTCCGACAAAGATGGTCGATGAGTTTGCGCCCAGGTGATCTCCCCCCTTGAGGGGGAGATGCCCGGCAGGGCAGAGGGGGGTGGGGCCGGGCGGTCGGGTTTTGATGTGGTGGTCTGCGCGGACGTACCCCCCTCGTCCTTCGGACCTTCGCGACATCTCCCCCTCAAGGGGGGAGATCAGGGAGTGCGTGGCGGCGGCTTGGGACTGCGAAGACCTTGTGACTTGTGGCTCTGCTCCTCTTTGAGGGAGACCTGCTTTTGCTTTCGATCTGGTCAATGAGCATGCCACCAGCGGACATCCACCCTTGATGAGGGCTCCGAAGGACGGCTCCAGACGCGTGGCGCGACCCTGCGACCCGGCAGGGCAGAGGGGGGTGGGGAGGACTTTGACCATACTCATTCCCGGACCTCCTCGACCGGCATGTAGAGATCGCCGCCGGCGCGGTATTTTTCGGCCATGGTCGCCATGCCTTCCTTCTGGGCCTCGGCGCGGATGTCGTGGGAAATGCGCATGGAGCAGAATTTGGGGCCGCACATCGAGCAGAAATGGGCCGTCTTGTGCGCCTCCTTCGGCAGGGTCTCGTCGTGCAGGGCGCGGGCCGTTTCCGGGTCGAGGGAGAGGTTGAACTGGTCCTCCCAGCGGAACTCGAAGCGGGCGCGGCTGAGCGCATCGTCGCGCAGCTGGGCGGCCGGATGGCCCTTGGCGAGATCGGCGGCATGGGCGGCGATCTTGTAGGTGATGACGCCGACCTTCACGTCGCTGCGGTCGGGCAGGCCCAGATGCTCCTTCGGCGTGACGTAGCAGAGCATGGCGGTGCCGAACCAGCCGATCATGGCCGCGCCGATGCCGGACGTGATGTGGTCGTAGCCGGGCGCGATGTCGGTCGTCAGCGGCCCCAGCGTATAGAAGGGGGCCTCGCCGCAGACTTCGAGCTGCTTGTCCATGTTGGCCTTGATCTTGTGCATCGGCACATGGCCGGGCCCCTCGATCATCACCTGGCAGTCCCGGCCCCAGGCAATCTGCGTCAGTTCGCCCAGCGTCTCGAGTTCGGCGAACTGGGCGGCGTCGTTGGCGTCGGCGATCGAGCCCGGACGCAGGCCGTCGCCGAGCGAAAACGAGACGTCATAGGCGCGGCAGATGTCGCAGATCTCCTCGAAATGCTCGTAGAGGAAGCTCTCCTTGTGATGGTGAAGACACCACTTGGCCATGATCGAGCCGCCGCGCGAGACGATGCCGGTGACCCGGTCGATGGTCAGATGGATGTAGGAGAGCCGCACGCCGGCATGGATGGTGAAATAGTCGACGCCCTGCTCGGCCTGCTCGATCAGCGTGTCGCGGTAGACCTCCCAGGTGAGGTCCTCGGCAATGCCACCCACCTTTTCCAGCGCCTGGTAGAGTGGCACGGTGCCGATCGGCACCGGGGAATTGCGGATGATCCATTCGCGGATATTGTGGATGTTGCGGCCGGTCGACAGGTCCATGACGGTGTCGGCGCCCCAGCGGGTGGCCCAGACCATCTTCTCGACCTCCTCGGCCATCGACGATGTCACCGCGGAATTGCCGATATTGGCGTTGATCTTGACCAGGAAATTGCGGCCGATGATCATCGGCTCGGCTTCCGGGTGGTTGATGTTGGCCGGAATGATCGCCCGGCCACGGGCGATCTCGTCGCGGACGAATTCGGGCGTGACATGATCGGGAACGGCAGCGCCGAAGCTCTCGCCGCCACGGGTAAGCGCCTCTTTCGCCGCCTTGCAGCCGAGATTTTCGCGGATCGCGACGAATTCCATTTCCGGCGTGATGATGCCGGCCCGGGCATAGGCAAGCTGCGTCACCGCACGACCATCCGTGGCGCGGCGCGGCTGATGCAGATTGGGGAATTCCGGCGTGAGCCTGTCGGCAGAGACGAAGCCGTTGTCCTCGGGCCTGATCTGCCGCCCGTCATAGGCCTCGGTATCGCCCCTGGCCAGGATCCAGTCGGCGCGCGGGCGCGGCAGGCCGGTGTCGATGTCGATCGCCATGGCCGGATCGGTATAGGGACCGGAGGAATCGTAGACGGTAACCGGCGGTTCGCCGGCGGTCGGATGGACCGCGATCCGGCGCATGGGCACGCGGATACCGGCATGGATGTCGCCGGCGACGTGGATCTTCTCCGAGGCCGGCAAGGGACCCGTGGTGACGACGGGAGTGGGGTTTTTCTGGGCAATGTTCATCGTGAGGCTCCAAGTCCTGAAGGTTGGAGACCCAGTCATGTCAGCCGGAATGATGGATAGACGCTGGGACGGACCGAAACGCTCGGCATCGTCCTTTCAACCGTTTGCCCGATCCCGAATGGATCGAGGATCCATCCCTTGCAGGAAATCGCGCCGGCAGCGCTCGCACCGTCCCTACGCCAGTATGAACTGGATCAGGTTCAACGGGTCACTGCGCTGCTTCATGCCTTTTTTAAAAAAGGCGGTCGGCCCAGCAGACTCTCAGCCCCTTGCGGGACCCCCCTGGTGAATGGAGAGAAGTCTGGGCCGCGATGGCGGATTTGTCAATCTGCGGTTTGGACGCTGTTCGCAACGCGGCTTCCGGCCGCTGCTCAATCGTCCGGGATCAGGGCTTCGAGGTCGGCGGTGCGGGCTTTGGTGAGAAACGTCATCAGACCCGCGGGACCGGCGCCCGGATAGCGGCCGGCGGCGAAATCGCGCCAGGCGTCGCGATAGGCGATCCAGATCCGTTCGGTCTTGCGGATGCCCGCATGGGTGACGGTCGAATAGGGCAGGCTGTCCGCGCTGCCATAGGTGCCGCGCGCGTCGGGGGCGGTGCGCACCGCCATGATTTTCGCATAGACGGCATTGAGCTCAGAATCGGCGGTCTTCGCCTGCTGGCCGCTGGCCGTCGGGTAGTCGCCCTTCTCCATCTGCTCCAGCAGGGCGGCGAAGGCGTCGCGCAGACCCTGCTGCCGGTCGATCATGAAGGTGGCGCGCAGCGTGCCGCTCAGATCGACCTCGTTTTCGCTGCTGGCGGTAACATAGGCCTCGGCGGCATCGCGCAGCGGATCGAGCAGCCGGCGTTCGGCCTGCGTCCAGCCGGAGGTGAGGGTGGCGACCCTGGTCTGGCGTGCGGCGTCGGCCCTGGAGGCGTCGCGGGCGGCACAGATGCCGGTTGCCCAGGAGCTGGTGACGTCGTCGCAATAGTCGAAAACGCCAAGCTGCGGCGCCTGCTTCATCTGCTGCAGGTGGCGGATGCGGCCGGCATTGGCAAAGGGCGCGCCACGCACGCGGCAGGCAAGCGATGTCGCCAGGTCAAGATCGCGCGCCACGCCGGCACCATTGGCATAGAGGGTCATCAGCAGGCCGGTGCCGGAGAGCGGGTCGGCGGTATCGTCCGTCCTGTCGGTCTGGACGAAGGCGCATTTGACGGCCGCGACCGGGTCGGCCTCCCTGCCGATGCCGTAATAGAGGCCCGCCGCATCGCAACCCTCGAGCGCCTTTGCCTGCTGCGGGCTCGGCCGATCGCTTTCCGGCGGCTCGCGGTCGCGAAGGCTGTCGCAGATCGCCTGGGTTTGCGAGCCGTCGTCGAAATCGGCGTCGGGCGAATCGGCCCAATTCCAGCCGCGATCGTCTGCCTGGGACGGCAAGGGCGGCGGCCCGTCGGGATCGAAGGCAAGCCCGTCGGCGATCTGGCCAAGCACGAGCAAGGGATGGTCGGGCAGGTCCCGCCACCGGGTCTTCGTTTCGTCGGAGGCGATGTCGCCGCTGACGATCTGTTCGCGGCGGATCAGATAGTTGTAGCTGCGGGTCAAGGTCTTGCCGCTGCCGCGATTGACGGTGTCGCGGTCAAAGCCGATCAGCGCGAATGCATTGTCCTGCCAGCGAAAGGTATAGCTCGAGGTTCCGAGATCCCAGCCGCCGGCCGAGGCAAACAGGCCGAGCCGGATGCGCAGCGTGCCGCCGGTTACCGCGACGCCGCCATTGACCTCGTCGCCGAGCGGATCGGAGAGCTGCCAGTCGACGACGCGGGGAATGAGGCTGTGGTCCTGCGCGGCGCGGCGAAAACCGCCGGTCTTCAGGGCGAAATAGACGGCCAGCATGCGCGGATTGGTATCGAGCGGCGGCCGCCCCGAGGCCTTGTCCTCGACAAGCCTTGCCGGATCCGTGGCATGCAGGACCAGGACACGGTCGGCGGCGCCGTCCCGGTTGAGATCGCCGGACAGCTTCGTCTCGACCCGCCAGCCCTCGGGCAGGATCGCCGCGACATCGTCGACCGTCTCAGGCAGGGCGGGATAGCGAAGGGCGGGGGGCGGCTTGCGGTCGCCCGATACGTGGATCGCCACCTCGGCCGGGGCTGGCGTCTGACCGGCCGTCGCGGCGGATGGGTCGCCGGCTGTTTCGCCTGCTGCACCGGCGCTTGCCGCAAGCGGTGGCAGGAGAAGGGTGGCGGCCATGCCGAACAGTGCCAGTCGCTTCATCGTGCCATCCTTTCCGGTATAGCGGCGTGCCGGATATCCGGTTCGCCGATCGGCGGCAAGATGCATTTCGGGGCGCGCAAGTCAAATACGTGCGGCCCCGGCCAGTTCCGCATCCTCAACGGGTAGCGGCATGGTGCGGGCTGTGCCGTGCCGGGCTCAATCCCGCGGCGGCGGCACCGGCACGTCGAACACCTCGCCGGCCCTCAGCGGCCGGAAACGGGCGGCATCGATGCCCTTGTCGGCCAGCGCCTGTTCGAGCGCCTTTGCCGGTGCGTCGATCGCTTCGTCGGTCAGCTGCACGGTGCCGAAATGATGGCCGACGGCATAGTGCGCTTTGCAGAGTTCGAAGCCCTCGACGGCTTCCTGCGGGTTCTGGTGCTGGCCTTTCATGAACCAGCGCGGCTCATAGGCGCCGATCGGCAGGATGGCGAGGCGGAAATGCCCATGCTTTTCCGCCGCGGCCCGGTAATTGACGCCGCCGTGAAAGCCGGTGTCGCCGATGTGGTAGATCCGGCCGGCCGGCGTTTCGAGGACGAAGGCGGCCCAGAGCGCCATGCTGCGATCGCGCACGCCGCGCGCCGACCAGTGGTGGCAGGGCTCGGCATGGATGGTCAGATCGTCCCAATAGGTCAGGCTGTCGCCCCAGTCCATGTCGGAGACCTTGGCATCGGGCAGCGCCTTTTCGATGATCGTGTCATTGCCGAGCGGCGTGACGAAATGCGGGCCGTGCTCGTGGTAGAGCCGCGTCAGGGTCGCCAGATCCAGATGGTCGTAATGATTGTGGGTGACGAGAACGATGTCGATCGGCGGCAGATCCTCGAAGGCGACCCCGGGGTCGATCACCCGCTTCGGGCCGGCAAAGGAGACGGGGCTTGCCCGCTTCGACCAGACGGGATCGGTCAGGATGTTGAGCCCGGCGACCTGGATCAGCAGCGAGGCATGGCCGATCATCGTCACGCGCAGATCGGTGCCGGTGACCCGGTCGGCCGGTTTCGCCGGTCCGGCGGGCAAGTCGACGGTTTTCGGCCATGTCGCCTTCTGGCCGTTGGTGCGCCATTTCCAGAGGTCCTTCAGGCCACCGGGCGCGATGCCCTCGGGGTTGAAGAAGCGCGTGCCGTCGTAATGATCGGACGGGGCGCCGTCGTAATAGGGGTTTTTCAGCTTGGGCATGGGGGCCTTCGGAGCGGGCTTGTTCGGTTTTCGAATATGGGGATGGTCAGGGCGGCGGTCCAGCCCTAGCCTGAGAGCGAAAGCCGCAAGGAGAAGAGACATGCAGGTTCGTCGCATCGTCGCCAATATCGCCGCCGAAGACCCGTCCGCCGCCCGATCCTTCTACGGCGATGTTCTGGGGCTCGACGTGCTGATGGATCACGGATGGATCGTCAGCTATGGATCGGATGCCACCGCCGCTGCGCAGGTCTCTATTACCAGCGAAGGCGGGTCAGGTGCAGCGGTGCCGGACCTGTCGATCGAGGTGGACGATCTGGAAGAGGCGCTGGCCCGCATGACGGCGGCCGGGTTCGATCCGCAATATGGTCCGGTCGACGAGCCCTGGGGCGTGCGGCGGTTTTTCGTGCGCGATCCGTTTGGCCGGCTGGTCAATATTCTCCAGCACGCCTGAGGCGGGCGGGGGGCGGATCCGCGACAGCGCTGCCGGCGGAAGGTGGCAAGGTGGCGGCAGCGCGCTTGGTCGCAGAGGCGGAGTTTCGCAGGCGATGCGCACATCAGCCGGACCCGACCGCGCCGCACCGCTTGAGCTCTATGCCGGACTTGCCAGGATCGGCAGCCGCGACAGCGCCTTGCGCAGGTTTTCCGCATCCCAGGGCAGATGCTCGGCGATCGTCAGGGCGACGATATCGGACACCTCCCCGACCGCCGCAATCAGGCTGACCACGGTCTCGAGCGTCATCTTGCCCCTCGGCGAGGCCTGGAACTGTTCGGCCAGGCCCTCCGGATTGCTGAAGAGCTGGGCTCTGAAATGGGACGGCTCCAGCACGTCGAGATCGAAATGGACGAGCAGCCTGGATGCGCCGGTGGATCGGATCCAGTCCGTCACCTCGCAAAACCGCTCGGTCAGTTCCTCCGGCGCGAAGACCTTCGGCTTGATCGCCTCGACGGCCGCACGGCTGCGCTCCGACACCGTCGCTTTGTCTATGCCGATATAGGCCAGTCGATCGGCGGGAATGGGCGCGGTGGCGAAGGCCGCGAAGGCCGCGTCGCCCTTGCCGAGCAGGTTGAGCATCGGATAGCCGTGCGCATGGGTGGAAACCTCCGAACTCGTCAGGTCGAAATGCGCGTCGATCCACAGCACCGCGACATCGCCCGCATATCGGGCGGCGAGATAGGCGAAGGGGGCGAGGGAGACCGAGCAATCGCCGCCGAAGGTGACGATCCGGTCGGGTGCTGCAGCCTGAATGATGTCGCGGGCTGCCCGGTTCTGCGCCAGGATCGCCGACTTTCCCAGCACGCCGTCCTCGATTTCCAGCGCGGCATCCGTGGGCGTGGCGACCGGCACTTCGGCGAAATCGAAGTCGCCTTGCGGCGCGAGCCAGGCCAGTAACCGCGCGCCAAGATGGTACACGCCATTATTGCCGCCCTGCCACTGGGGCATGAGCAATCGCAATGTCTTCGAGGGTGATGCCATTGTCGCTTCTCCTTGGGATCGTGCCCGCAATCGGCAGGGGAGATCGCCGTTGCCTCGCACTGCAAGCCTGCTGTTGGAAACCGTGTGAAGGGCGTGCCTTATACCGCTCGCGCTGCGCCGTTCAAGGAACCGGCAGGGCCATGACGGCCGGCGAAAGGGCAATTGGCTTGACTTTCCCGGGTTTTTGCTGTTTACCCCGACGAAATTCTGCGACGAGAGATGACTCCGAGCCGCCGACCGGGACCCATTACGGTATAAAACGTTCCCGGAGGTCAACACCCGACAGCGCGATGCGCCCTCGGGTGATTTTCGGCTTTGCGTCTTGTTTTGATCGTCGAAAAGACCAAGGTTTCGGGCGAACCCAAAGTCCCTCCGAAACGACAAGGAAGAGCCGATGTTTGAAAACCTCCAGGACCGCCTTGGATCCATCCTGAACGGATTGACCGGTCGCGGCGCGCTGTCGGAAGCGGATGTGTCCGCGGCCCTGCGCGAGGTGCGTCGTGCGCTTCTGGAAGCGGACGTGGCGCTCGAGGTCGTGCGCTCCTTTACCGATCGCGTGCGCGAAAAGGCCGTCGGTGCCGGCGTGCTGAAATCGATCAAGCCCGGCCAGATGGTCGTCAAGATCGTCCATGACGAGCTGGTCGAGATGCTGGGCTCGGAAGGCGTCACCATCGACCTCCATGCGCCGGCGCCCGTCGTCATCATGATGGTCGGCCTGCAGGGCTCCGGCAAGACGACGACGACCGGCAAGATCGCCAAGCGGCTGACCGAGCGCGATCGCAAGAAGGTGCTGATGGCCTCGCTCGATACGCGCAGGCCCGCCGCCCAGGAACAGCTGCGCCAGATCGGCGAGCAGACCAAGATCGATACGCTGCCGATCATTCCGGGCCAGTCGCCGACCGATATCGCGGCGCGCGCCGTGCAGGCGGCCAAGCTCGGCGGTCATGACGTGGTCATTCTCGACACCGCCGGCCGCACCCATATCGACGAGCCCCTGATGGTCGAGATGGCCGATATCAGGAAGAAGGCGAACCCGCACGAAATCCTGCTGGTCGCCGACAGCCTGACCGGCCAGGACGCCGTTAACCTGGCGCGCAATTTCGACGAGCGCATCGGCGTCACCGGCCTGGTGCTGACCCGCATGGACGGCGACGGCCGCGGCGGTGCGGCGCTGTCGATGCGCGCCGTGACCGGCAAGCCGATCAAGCTGATCGGTGTCGGCGAGCGGATGAACGAGCTCGAGGAGTTCCATCCGCGCCGGATCGCCGACCGTATCCTCGGCATGGGCGACATCGTCTCGCTGGTCGAGAAGGCGGCCGAAAACATCGACGCGGAAAAGGCCGCGGCGATGGCCAAGAAGATGCAGTCGGGCAAGTTCGACCTGAACGACCTCGCCGACCAGCTGCGCCAGATGCAGAAGATGGGCGGCATGGGCGGGATCATGGGCCTGATGCCCGGCATGGCCGGAATGAAGGACAAGATGTCGGCGGCCGGCATGGACGACAAGGTGTTCGGCCGGCAGCTCGCGATCATCTCGTCGATGACGCGGGCCGAGCGCTCGAACCCCGACATGCTGAAGCATTCGCGCAAGAAGCGCATTGCCGCCGGCTCCGGCTCCAATGCCGCCGAGATCAACAAGCTGCTGAAAATGCATCGCCAGATGGCCGACATGATGAAAGCCATGGGCGGCAAGAAGGGCGGCGGCATGATGAAGCAGATGATGGGCGGCCTGGCCGGCAAGATGGGGCTCGGCGGCATGGGCGGCCTGGGGGGCGGCATGCCCGACCTGTCGAACATGGACCCCAAGCAGATGGAGCAGCTGGCCAAGCAGGCGGAAGCCGCCGGCATCAAGCCGGGCTCGATGCCGGGCATGGGCGGCACCGGTGGTCTGGGCGGGCTCGGTGGCCTGGGCGGCCTCGGCGGGCCGAAGCTTCCGGGTCTCGGCGGCGGTTTCCCCGGCCTGCCGACAAAGAAGAAGTGAGGCCATCATGACCGATCTCGAAGTTCGCGAGCAATTGCTCGGATACCGCCAGTCGATCGACAATATCGATGCCGCACTGGTCAACATTCTGGCCGAACGGTTCCGCTGCACCAAGGCAGTCGGACTGTTGAAGGCCAAATACAACCTGCCGCCGGCCGATCCGGCGCGCGAGGAACAACAGATCGCCCGTCTGCGCCAACTGGCAGACGACGCGCATCTGGATCCGGATTTCGCCGAGAAGTTCCTGAACTTCGTCATCAAGGAAGTCATCCGGCATCACGAAGCCATCGCTGCCGAGCACGGCAGCAGCGAAAACACAGCTTGAATTCAAGCCAAACCCGATTATCCAAGGAGATTACGACATGCCCCTGAAAATCCGTCTCGCCCGTGGTGGTTCCAAGAAGCGCCCTTACTACCAGATCATCGTTGCCGACGCCCGTTCGCCGCGCGACGGCCGCTTCCTGGAAAAGGTCGGTTCGTGGAACCCGATGCTGCCGAAGGATAGCGAAAAGCGCGTCGAGCTGAACGCCGACCTGATCAAGTCCTGGATCGCCAAGGGCGCCCAGCCGACCGACCGCGTCCTGCGCTTCATGGCCGAAGCCGGTCTCGCCGAGCGCGCCACCCGCAGCAACCTGGACAAGGGCAAGCCGGGCAAGAAGGCCCAGGAACGCGCCGCCGAGAAGGCCCAGAAGGCCGAAGACGCTGCTGCCGCTGCCGCCGAAGCCTCCGCTGCCGAATAATCGGCGCCGATTGACACGATCGAACGGTCGGCATGTCCAATGCCGACCGTTTTTCGTTTCCCTTCGTCCGGGCTTCGGCCTAAAAGGGCGGAAATGCTCATTTTGACGGTGTGATCGACCGATGACCAAGCTCGAAAACCCAATTCTGATGGCGACTGTCGGCGCGGTCCAGGGCCTGCGCGGCGAAGTGCGGGTGAAGGCCTTCACCGGCGACCCGACGGCGCTTGGCGACTATGGAAACCTGAAGGCGCTGGACGGGCGAATCTTCGAGATTCTCGAGATCCGCGAGGCAAAGACCGTGGCGATCGTCCGCTTTCGCGGGATCAACGACCGCAATGCGGCCGAGGCGCTGAACGGGCTGGAGCTGTATATCGAGCGCGACAGCCTGCCCGATGACGAGCTCGACGACGACGAATTCTACTATACCGATCTGGAGGGGCTCGACGTCTATGACGACGAGGGCAACCATTACGGATCGGTGACCGGGGTGTTCGATTTCGGCGCCGGCGACCTGCTGGAGCTCAAGGGGCCCGGCCGCCGCCCGGTGCTGATCCCGTTTTCCGAGGCCGCCGTGCTGGAGATCGACATCGAGGACGGCCGTCTGGTGATCGATCCGATCGCCGCCGGCCTCAAGGATGACGACGAGGGACCGGAAGGCGAAAAGCCGAGCCCGTTCCTCGGCGGCAAGTCGTAAAGACGCTTTCATGGGCTTTCGTGCGACCGTTCTGACGCTCTATCCGGAGATGTTTCCCGGTCCTCTCGGCGTGTCGCTGGCGGGCCGCGCGCTGGAGCGCGGCCAATGGGCGATGGAGGCGGTGCAGATCCGCGACTTTGCCACCGACAAGCACCGCAGCGTCGACGATACGCCGGCCGGCGGCGGCGCCGGCATGGTGCTCAAGGCCGATGTGCTGGCAGGCGCCATCGATTCGGTGGCGGCCGACAGCCGACCGAGACTGCTGATGAGTCCGCGCGGCAGACCACTGACCCAGCAACGGGTGCGCGAGATTGCCGGCGGCGAGGGCGTGGTGATCGTTTGCGGCCGCTTCGAGGGCGTCGACCAGCGGGTGATCGAGGCGCGCGGCCTCGAAGAGGTGTCGATCGGCGACTATATTTTATCCGGCGGCGAGCCGGCAGCGCTGACCCTGCTCGATGCGGTGGTGCGGATCCTGCCGGGCGTGATGGGCAATGACCTGTCCGGCGTGCATGAGAGCTTCGAGGGCGGGTTGCTCGAGCACCCCCACTATACCCGGCCGCAGCTGTTCGAGGACCGCGAGATCCCGGCCGTGCTGACATCGGGCAATCACGCCGCGATCGATAAATGGCGGCATGAGCAGGCGATGAAGCTGACCAGGGAACGCCGGCCGGACCTGCTGACGGGCAACAAACCGGACTGATCGTCGCCGGGCGGCCGTACCGGCGCGCTTGCGCTGCGGCCTCTTCAGCAGAAGAATCCGTCTGCCTGGGGGGTGACAAGCCGTGAACCTTGGTGTATTGCGCACGCGGAAATGGGTTTTGGGGCATTCGCCTCGCCCGTCTTACCAAGCAAACAAAGAGCAAGACACCGCTCCGGTCCTGCAAGGACCTAATCCGGAGGCATGACCGAAGGATGATCGTCGAGCGCAATGGCTGTTCCAGAAGAACTTTTAAAAGGTTAGACCGATGAACATCATTGAGCAGCTGGAAGCCGAACAGGCCGCCAAGATCAACGAAAAGCGCAAGCTCCCGGAATTCTCGCCGGGCGACACCGTGCGCGTCAACGTCCGCGTGACGGAAGGTACCCGTACCCGTGTGCAGGCCTATGAAGGCGTTTGCATCGCACGCAAGGGCGCCGGCCTGAACGAAAGCTTCACCGTCCGCAAGATCTCCTACGGCGAAGGCGTCGAGCGCGTATTCCCGGTCTATTCGCCGCTGGTCGAAGGCGTCGAGATCGTTCGCCGCGGTAAGGTCCGTCGCGCCAAGCTCTACTATCTGCGCGATCGTCGCGGCAAGTCGGCCCGTATCGTCGAGAACACCGGCACCCGCGCCCGCGCCCTGAACGACGCAGAGCGCGCTGCGATTGCCGAGGAAAAGGCTCGCATCGAGGCTGAAAAGGTTGCAGCAGCCCAGGCTCTGGCCGCCGAAAAGGCAGCCGCCGAAGCCGCTGAAGCCAAGGCCGCCGAAGAGGCAGCTGCCGAAGGTTCTGCAGAATAAGATTTCCCTTACGGGGATTTGAGAAAGGCGGTCCTCGGGCCGCCTTTTTTCGTTTGCACATGGACGCATGTTTTGGCCGGGCCCTGCCGTAAAGGCCCGGAATAGCAGCCTGCACGCGGTTTCGCCCGCCTTGATGCCCTTGCCGCCGCTGCCGCCAGTGCCGTGGCCTGACGGCCCGCGAAAGGGGTTTTCGCGCCAACGACCATGCGGAACCTTTCCCTGATCGAACCCGTTTCCGGTAAAAGACTAGGAGTGCGTCATGAAACGATTTTATAACATTGCTAGTGGGATGGCCTTGTCGGCCGTGCTGTCGTTCACATCGCTTGGTGCAGCTGCCGCAATGCCGCTTCCGGCCATCTCGGCGCCCCAGGCGCAGAGCCAGAATGTCGAGCAGGTCCAGTACCGGTACTATCGCAGGCATCATGGCCGCCATCACAGGCAATACAGGCATTATAGGCATTACCACCGCCACCACCATTCGAATGCCGGTGCGATCATCGGCGGGCTGGCGGCAGGTGCCATTATCGGCGGCGTGCTTGCCACCCCGCGCCGCAGCTATGGCGGCAGCCATGTCCAGTGGTGCTCCAACCGCTACCGCACCTATCGTGCCTCCGACAACACCTACGTTCCGCGCGTAGGCGTGCGGGCTTACTGCAACTCCCCCTATAACTGAGGCTTGCGGTTGCCGCAGGACAAGACACGGCCCGCCACAGGCGGGCCGTTCGGCGTTCAGCACGGCGCCGGGCGCGCTGGTTTCGCCGAAGGCAAGGACGCGCATAGAGGCTGAGAGGGTTGAAAAGCCCAGCCTCCGGCCGCCGAAAAGGCGGCTGACGCCGCTGCTGCCGGAGGCTCGGAGAACAATATTTCCCGCACGGGGATTTGATAAAGGCGGTCCCCCGGGCCGCTCTTCTTGCGTTTGCAGCACTGTGTGCGGTGTGAGGACCCAAAGACGAGGGCGGGGCGCGGCGCGGCGTCGCAGTCCCGAACGCTTGCGCTTTGGAGACCTGCGCGCTAACGCTTGTTTACTCAAAGGGGTGAACATGCGGCGCAAGCTTGCGACATGGCGGATCGGGGTGCGTGCTCTCTGCGGGCTGGCACTGCTGCTGATTGCCTTTGCCCATCAGCCGCTCACTCTTGTCGCGCCCGACAATTCGAAGATCCAGCTTTCCGATTTCGTCCTGCCGGACGGCTCGCTTCCGACCCTTTGCGTGACCGACACGTCCGGCAGCGGCCCCTCGCACAGCTATGGAAAACTCGGCTGTGACGCCTGCCGGCTGAGCGCCTCTGTCTTCCTGGCCTGTCCGCAGCCCTCCGTCGGCCTTGCCACGGCATCGATGCGGTCAGTCGTGCTGCCGCCGCGGCTCGAGGCGGTCTACCGGCAGTTCTTCCCCCCGAGCGCCCCGCCGCGCGGTCCCCCCATCTCCCTGACGATCTGAACGGCAGCCGGCCCCTCAAGGCCCGGTTGCCTCGTCCTGCCGTGCCGGCGGCAAGCATGGTGCTGATGGAGCGCCTGCGCCTTGCCGCCATACGGTTCCAACGACCGTTGCTATTCCAGGGGAGATGCGCCGATGAGCGCCGTCATCCAGACCAGAACCACCGAGACCAAACCCGAAACCGATCGCCGTTTTCACAGGACGGCATGGCGCTGGCATTTCTATGCCGGCCTTTATGTCGCGCCCTTCCTGCTGATGCTGGCCATCACCGGCCTGATCATGCTCTGGTCGTCCGTGCTTCTCGGACGCGACGGAGAGAAAGCTTTTACTGTTACCACGTCGGGACCCGAGATCGCGGTCTCGGCCCAGGCGGATGCCGCCGCCGCTGCCGTGCCGGGTGGTGCTGTCATCCAGTATATCGCACCACGGACCGCGACCCAGCCGGCCGTCTTCCAGGTGAAGGCAGGCGACCTCGCCCACATGGTCGCCGTCGATCCGCATGACGGTCAGGTGCTCGGCCAGTGGGCGCGTCGCGATGCGCTCTACGATCTCGCAGACACCATTCACGGCACGCTGCTCATCGGCGATCTCGGCGACCGGCTGATCGAGATCGCCGCCGGTTTCGGCGTCATGCTGGTCGTGACCGGCCTCTACATGTGGTGGCCGCGCAACGGCACGCGGTTTGCCGACGTGCTGGTGCCGAGGCTCGGCGCAGGCGGGCGGTCCGTGTGGAAGTCGCTGCACCTGACGATCGGCTTCTACGTCTCGATCATCCTGCTGATCTTCCTGATCTCCGGTCTCACCTGGTCGGGTGTCTGGGGCGAGAAGCTGACCCAGGCCTGGAGCACGTTTCCAGCCGAAAAATGGGACAATGTGCCCCTGTCGGACGAGACGCATGCGGCCCTCAACCATGGTGGCAGCAAGGAGGTGCCATGGACGCTGGAGCAGACACCGATGCCGGCCTCCGGATCGGATGCCGGCACGCCCGGCGTCGAGACCGGTCGCGCGCATGACATGGATGCCATGGACGCCATGGGCACCATGGCCCCCATGCCCGGCATGGACATGGGGCCAGCGCCGGTGCCATCCACGTCCGCCACCTTCGGGGTCGACCAGGTGGTCGCCTTTGCCCGCAAAGCCGGCTTTGCCGGCCGCTTCCAGCTGAACTGGCCTTCGGGGTCTACGGGCGTGTGGACGATCTCGCGCGACACGATGAGCAATGACAGCGCCAATCCGCTCGATGACCGGACCATGCATCTCGACCAGTATACCGGCAATGTGCTCGCCGATGTCGGCTTTGCCGATTACGGCGTTGCCGGCAAGGCGATGGCGGCCGGGATCGCGTTTCACGAGGGGGACATGGGGGCCTGGAACGTCGCGTTGCTGACGGTCTTCTGCCTCAGCGTGATCTTCCTGTCGGCAAGCGGTGTGGTGATGTGGTGGAAGCGGCGGCCGAAGGGGGCGGGGCTGCGCCTGATCGCGCCGCAGGTGGGCACGCCCGGCCCGCTCTGGAAGACCGGTGCCTTCCTCATGCTGGCGGTCGCGCTGATCTTTCCCTTGAGCGGTGCCGTACTCGCCGTTGTCATCGTCCTCGACCTGCTGGTCGTGCGGCAGGTCGCTTCGCTGAAGCGGATGATCGGCTGATGTTGCGCTGGCGCATGCCCGAACCGGACAAGGAAACAAACCCATGACCCAGACACTCGACCGCCGCACACTCCTTACCCTGGCCGCCATGTCGACCGCCGGCCTTGCAAGCCTGCCGGCGCAAGACGCTAAAGCCGAGACGATGCAGGACCACATGACATCCATGGGCATGGTGCCGAAGGATGCGCCACGGGTTGCCATGCTGGTCTATCCCAACATGGTTGCCATGGACCTCATCGGGCCGATGACGGTGTTCAAGATCATGCGCTTCAACATCGAACTGGTCGGCAAGGACAAGAGCCCCGCATCCACCGATGTCGGCATCCCGATGGCGGCGACCCATACCTTCGACGAATGCCCCGGTGGCATGGATGTGCTCTTCGTGCCCGGCGGCACGATCGGTACCATCGCCTGCATGCAGGACAGGGCCGTGATGGACTTCATGGCCGACCGCGGCAACAGCGCCAAATGGGTGACCAGCGTGTGCACCGGCAGCCTGGTGCTGGCGGCTGCCGGCCTGCTGAAGGGCTATGATGCGACCGCGCACTGGGCGGTGGCCGATCTGCTGCCGCTGATGGGCGCGCGGCATGTCGAGGGTCGGGTGGTACGCGACCGCAACCGGATGACCGGCGGCGGCGTGACGGCCGGCATCGATTTCGCGCTGACGCTTGCCGCCGAGATGAAGGGCGAAGAGGCTGCCAAGCGCGCGGCGCTCACCATCGAATACGCTCCGCAGCCGCCTTTCCAGTCGGGTATGCCGCAGGAGGCGGGGGAGGCGATGGTTGCCAGCATGCGAAGTGCCCGCCACACCATGGACGACGGTGCACGCCAGGCCGCCATCGCGGCCGGAAAGCGGCTTGGACTGCAACTCTGACAAAAGAAGACGCGGCCGGGCGGGATGATCGCCGCGCCCGGCGCCTCCCCGTCGAGCTGTCGGCTTGCCGCCACGGCCGCGCCCGTATCGCTCTTGCACGGACAAACCGAGGGGGCACCAATCGTATTCGACCGCCGCACCGTTCTTGCCGAAGAGCTGCCGTATCCCGGTGGTAGGTGATGGTCGTCACGGACGATCCAGGCGGTGCCGCACGGCAGTACGATATCGGCATGACCGGCATCACCATCAATGACGGGCGCAATCGCGCGCCTGCAGGCTGTGGCAGAGAAGCGTGATCGCTTCCGCCAGTCCCCACTTTCTCCAGCCCGTCAAAAGATCGTGTGCATCGGCGGAACAATGCACGCAGGCGTGGTGTTGAACGACGACTGGAGCGGAAGGCGCTATGTCGATGCCGCCGTCTCCGGAAACTCCGCAAATCTCACGAGGTATATGATGGCTATGGAAAAGGGATCCGACGATCTGAAGAAGATCGACATCGGTGATCAGAAGGTGCTTCGCGGCACCGGCGGCGAATTGCATCAGACGAGCGGCAAAGGGGTCGAGACGCTGACGACGGCGCAGGGCGCGCCTGTATCGGACGACCAGAATTCGCTGAAGGCCGGCGCGCGCGGGCCAACGCTTCTGGAAGACCAGCATTTCCGCGAGAAGATCTTCCACTTCGACCATGAACGCATTCCCGAGCGCGTGGTGCATGCCCGCGGCTTCGGCGCACACGGCTATTTCGAGGCTTACGAGCCGCTGTCGGATGTCACCCGTGCCGACCTCTTCCAGCGCAAGGGCGAAAAAACCGAGGTCTTCGTTCGGTTCTCGACCGTGGCGGGCAACAAGGGCTCGGCCGATGTGGCGCGCGATGTGCGCGGCTTTGCGGTGAAATTCTATACCAAGGAAGGCAATTGGGACATTGTCGGCAACAATATCCCGGTCTTCTTCATCCAGGACGCCATCAAGTTTCCCGACCTGATCCATGCGGCCAAGCAGGAGCCGGACCGCGGCTTTCCGCAGGCGCAGACCGCCCATGACAATTTCTGGGACTTCATCTCGCTGACACCCGAGGCGATGAACATGGCGCTCTGGATCATGTCGGACCGGACGATCCCACGGTCATTCCGCTTCATGGAAGGTTTCGGCGTTCATACGTTCCGGCTGGTCAATGCGAAGGGCAAGTCGACCTTCGTCAAGTTCCACTGGAAGCCGAAGCAGGGCCTGCAATCGGTGATGTGGAACGAAGCGCTCAAGCTCAACGGGGCCGATCCCGATTTTCACCGCCGCGACCTGTGGAATGCGATCCAGGCGGGCGATTATCCCGAATGGGAGCTGGGGATGCAGCTGTTCGACGAGGATTTCGCCGATAAATTCGATTTCGACGTGCTGGATGCCACCAAGATCATCCCCGAGGAAGAGGTGCCGGTCCGCATCGTCGGCAAGATGGTTCTGAACCGCGTGGTCGACAATTTCTTCGCCGAAACCGAGCAGGTGGCCTTCCATACCGGCAACCTCGTGCCCGGCATCGATTTTACCAATGACCCGTTGTTGCAGGGGCGCAACTTCTCGTATCTCGACACGCAGCTCAGCCGGCTGGGATCGACCAATTTCACCCATCTGCCGGTCAATGCGCCGCGCTGTCCGTTCCACCACTTCCAGCAGGACGGTCACATGGCCTTCCACAATCCGACGACCCGGGCGAACTACGAGCCGAATTCGTGGGGCCCCGACATCGGCGGGCCGCGCGAGGATCCGGACAAGGGTTTCACGTCTTATCCGGAAGAGATCGACGCCCCCAAGGGTCGCTACCGCTCGGACACCTTTTCCGACCATTACAGCCAGGCGCGCCAGTTCTATCTCTCCCAGACGGATACGGAGAAGGATCACATCGCCGACGCCTTCACCTTCGAGCTTTCGAAGGTCGAAACGCTTGCGATCCGGGAGCGCATGGTTGCCCATCTGCTCAATGTCGACGATGACCTGGCAAAGACGGTTGCCAAGGGATTGCGGCTGAAGGCGATCCCCAAGCCTGCCAATGCCGCGATGCCGACCAGGCAGGATCTCGAGACCTCCGCCAAGCTGTCGATCATCCTCAATGGTCCGGAGAGCTTCAAGGGCCGCAAGCTGGGCATCCTGGTCACCGATGGCGTCGACATCGCCCTCGTCACCGCGCTGAAGAAGGCGGCCGAGGACGAAGGTGCGATGGTCGAGTTCGTGGCCCCGATGGTCGGCGGGGTCGAAGCGAGCGACGGCACCTGGATCGAGGCGGACCAGAAGATCAATGGCGGTCCGTCGGTGCTTTACGATGCCGTAGCCGTGCTGGCCTCGGCGGATGGCATCAAGACACTGGTCAAGGAATCGACGGCCAAGGACTTCGTCAACGACGCCTTCGCCCATTGCAAGTTCATCGCCTACAACGAGGCCGCGATGCCGCTGTTTGAAAAGACCGGCCTTGCCGCCGATTTCGACGACGGCTGCATGGCGCTTGCCGAGGCCAGGGACGCCAAGGCCTTTATCGCCGCCTGCGCCAAGCTGCGCGTCTGGGATCGCGAAGAGAACGTCAAGGCGGCTTGACCCAAAAGCCGATCGCTGCCGCGCAAACGGCGGCAGCGATCAACCGCGACCAAGCCATATCGGCCGGCCCTTGCCGATATCAGCCAGGCGGGCAAGATCTATGCCTCCGGCTCGTTCCGCGTCTTCGAGACCTATTCGATCGTCGCCTATGTCTATCCGATCCTGACGATCGGCCTGTCGCCGGGGCGCGGCGGATCGAAAGGGCAATGCGGCAGCGGCGCGGCGGGACCTGAAGGCATCTCTCCGCCAGCGGGCGCATTTCGTCAGGTCCCGGCGAGCGCCTGGTAATAGTCGCGATAAAGTGTGCTGAGGTCGGGCTTCAGGCCATCGAGCACCGTCAGGCTGCGCTCGAACACCGCCTGCATGTCGTCGAAGCTCTCGGGCGCGCCGGCCAAGGCTCGGGCCTCGGCGGAAAACCGCTGCGGTTCCTGCGTCACCTGCGCCCGGAAGCTCTGCATCGTCGTCCTGCCATGCAGGGCGATCGCCTGCTGGCGCTGATCGGGCTGCAGCGGCAGGTGCCTGGAGGACAGCAGGCAATGGGTGTCGACGAAGCGCATCAGCCGGGCATAGTGCATCGCCTCCGGCGGCAGGCCGACCGCGGTGAACAGCGATTGCGTCGTGTCGCGAATGCTTTCCGGCGAAGACCAGCGGCCGAGATTGTAGCGGAACACGGTGGCCGGGTCGTGCGGGATGCGGCCGCAGGCGACGAGGGCAAAGACCAGCGACCAGTCGCAATAGCCGCCACGGGTCGGATGCAGGGTATAGAAGGGTTCGAACAGCGCCTTGTAGGTGGCGGTGCGGAAAGTGGCGTAATAGAGCGCGTTGTTGCCCGGCGCCAGACGGCGATATTCGTTGATGCGCTGATCGGCGGTGGCAGCGCGGATCTGGAACTGGTTGGTGGCGACGATGCCGTTTTCCACCGTCCAGACGACCGTCGTCGGGCGAAGGCCGACAATGTCGTCGTCGAGCATCGACAGATCGATCCTCGGCTTGTCGTCGAGCAGGAAGATCTCGTCGTCGTCGCCCATCGGCATGACGAAGGGTGTTTCCACCTTTGCGAGTGCGCGCAGAAAATTGTCGGCCGGCGAAGCGCCGGGGCTGTGCAGGTAGAGCATATGGTCGGAGGCATTGCCGAACACGGCCAGCTTTTCCGGGTCGCCGGAATTGTCCGAGACGATCAGCCGGCCGCCGGTCTTTTCCGCATAGACGATCGCGCTCTCGATCGCCACGCGGCTCGACGCGAACGGGCGATTGCTGGGCATGAAGATCGAAACGAGACTCATCGGGCTTTCCGGCTTGGTTGGCGCAGGTGCATAGGCGGCGAATCGCTACCTTCGCACGACCGCCGGCAAATTTCCTCCCATTTCAGCCCCGTCAGGGCAATGCCCCGCAAGCCCTGCGACAGCCCTAGGTGGCAGACTGGGCCGAATTGATCTTCAGTGAGGACAGCAAGGCATGGCCAGCGCGCTCCAGACCGCTCTCAAGCACTACCAGTCGGGGCAGTTCGCCAAGGCCCTCGACCTTATCCGGCCGCTCGCCCTGGAAAAGAACCGGCCAGGCATCGAGGTGCTGCTGATTGCCGGGCAGAGCTGCGCCAAGCTGCAGCTGTCTGCCGAGGCGGCCGACTATTTCACCCAGGCCGCCGACCTGAAAACCGCCAAGGAGCCGATGTTCCGGGCGCTTGCGGCCGAATTCCGGGCGCGGGCCGACGACAGCCAGACGGCATTGACGCTGGCGCGCACGGCGGCAAAGACGCTGCCCTTCGACGCCCATACCTTCCGCACCTTCCGGTCGCTGCTGCAGGAGACCTTCACCGTCGACGAGCGGCGGCTGGAGGACCAGGCGCTGCTGGACCGGCTGAAGCGCGGCGATTCGCAATATCTGGCCGGCGAGCAGCATCTCGACAATATCAGCTGGTGCGCCGACGAAAGCGTCAATAAGTCGATCACCTATGGTCTGGGCAGCTTCGGTTCGCTGGACAAAAGCCGGGCGGCACGCCGGAGCCGGCCGCATCGCTTCCAGGACAAGATCCGCGTCGGCTATCTGTCGAACGACTTCTGCGACCAGCATCCGACCATGCATCTCTTCCAGGGCGTGCTGATGAGCCACGACCCCGAGCGCTTCGACATCACCCTGTTCTGCCATACCGACAAGAGCGTGGTGGCCGAGGACCTGGGCATGCGCAAGCGCTATCCGACAATCGTGCCGATCGGCCATCTCGACGACGACAAGGCGGCGAAACTGATCCGCTCGCACCAGATCGACATTCTCGTCGATCTCAAGGGGGCGACGCGCGGCGCCCGGATGGGGCTCGTCAACAAGGGGCTGGCGCCGATCCAGGTCGCCTATCTCGGCTTTCCCGGCTCGGGCGTCGGGATCGACTGCGACTATGTCGTCGGCGACCGTTTCGTCCTGCCCGACAGCAGCAAGCCGCATTATCACGAGAAATTCTGCCGGATGCCCGACAGCTACCAGGCCAATGACAATCTCTTCAGGGCCACGCCTGCCGTCCGTTCGCGCAGCGAGATCGGCCTGCCGGAGGGACGGCTGGTGTTTTCCTCCTTCAACGCCTCGCGCAAGATCACCTGGCACACGCTGGATCTCTGGACCCAGGTGCTGAGCGCGGTCAAGGACAGCGTGCTCTGGCTGATGCTCAAGACACCGCTGGCGCGGCAGAACCTGGTTGCCTGGATGGAGCGGGAAGGCATTGCCGCCGAGCGTCTGATCTTCACCTCCTATGTGACCTCGGCCGACCATGTGGCGCGCCTGGGCGCTGCCGACATCGCGCTCGACAGCTTTCCCTATAACGGCCACACGACAACCTCCGACGCGCTCTGGGCCGGGGTGCCCGTGCCCACCTATTATGGCAGCCATTTCGCCTCGCGGGTGAGTGCCAGCCTGCTGCATGCCGTCGACCTGCCGGAGCTGGTGGCGGACGACCCGGCCGGTTATGTGGCGCTGACAGTGCGCCTGGCGCAGAACAGGCTCTGGCGCGAGGGGATCCGCCAGCACCTGCGCGACAGGCGGCAACATCTGCCGCTGTTCGACACCGCCCGCTTCACCCGGCATCTGGAGACCGGCTATGCGATGATGGTCGAGCGGGCGAGAGCAGGCCTGCCGGCCGATCACATCACGATCCCGGCCATGGACACGACCGGAGCCGATAGCGGCGCCGGAGCCGCGCCTGCACTCCCGCAAGGCTTTCTCCCGCGCCAGCGCATGGCCGGATGATCGCTGTCTCACGGCGCGCTGGCAGATTGCAGCGGCCGGGCAAAACTGCTAAAACGCCATTCATGGGATCGAAATTCGGATGTCTCGCGAACCAGTTTATCGTGCTGCAGGACCACAAGCGTCTGCCGGCACGGTTTTTCGCGCGCGTATCCGGGGCGCTCAACAGCCGCCTTACCTGACCGCGGGCCGGGCCGCCGCCTGAGCGGTCCCGACGCCCCGTCGCCGGTATCTCACAAGAATCCCTCATTTCCCAGTCTGGATGGAAGCACGCCATGAGCGCACCCCGCACCCTTTACGACAAGATTTTCGAAGATCACCTGGTCGACCGCCAGGACGACGGCACCTGTCTGCTCTATATCGACCGTCACCTCGTGCATGAGGTGACGTCGCCGCAGGCCTTCGAGGGCCTGCGCATGACCGGCCGTACCGTGCATGCGCCGACCCGCACGCTGGCCGTCGTCGACCATAACGTGCCGACCACGCCGGATCGCATCGAAGGCATCAAGAACGAAGAAAGCCGCATCCAGGTCGAGGCGCTGGCCAAGAATGCCGCCGATTTCGGTGTCGAATACTATTCCGAAAAGGACAAGCGCCAGGGCATCGTCCACATTGTCGGACCGGAACAGGGCTTTACCCTGCCGGGCATGACGATCGTCTGCGGCGACAGCCATACCTCGACGCATGGCGCCTTCGGTGCGCTGGCGCACGGCATCGGCACGTCGGAGGTCGAGCATGTGCTCGCCACCCAGACGCTGATCCAGAAGAAGGCGAAGAACATGCTGGTGCGCGTCGACGGGCAGCTGCCCGAGGGCGTGACGGCCAAGGACATCATCCTGGCGATCATCGGCGAGATCGGTACCGCCGGCGGCACCGGCCATGTGATCGAGTTCGCCGGCGAGGCGATCCGGGCGCTGTCGATGGAAGGCCGCATGACCGTCTGCAACATGACGATCGAGGGCGGCGCACGCGCCGGACTGATCGCGCCGGACGAAAAGACCTTCGACTATATCAAGGGCAAGCCGCGCGCGCCCGAGGGCGAGACCTGGGACCAGGCGGTTGCCTACTGGAAGACGCTGGTGAGCGATGAAGGCGCCCATTTCGACCGCACCGTGGTGCTCGATGCCGCCAATCTGCCGCCGATCGTCTCCTGGGGCTCGTCGCCGGAAGACGTGGTGTCGATCGAGGGCGTGGTGCCGAACCCGGACGACATCCAGGACGAGAACAAGCGGACGTCGAAATGGCGCGCGCTCGACTATATGGGCCTGAAGCCGGGCACCAGGATGACCGACATCTTCATTGACCGGGTGTTCATCGGCTCGTGCACCAATGGCCGGATCGAGGATCTGCGCGCTGCCGCCAAGATGATCGACGGCCTGCAGGTCGCCGACGGCGTGTCCGCCATGGTCGTGCCGGGCTCCGGTCTCGTCAAGGAACAGGCGGAAGCCGAGGGCCTCGACGCGATCTTCAAGGCGGCCGGCTTCGAATGGCGCGAGCCGGGCTGTTCGATGTGCCTGGCGATGAACGACGACCGGCTGAAGCCGGGCGAGCGCTGCGCCTCGACCTCGAACCGCAATTTCGAAGGCCGCCAGGGCTACAAGGGCCGCACCCATCTGGTGTCGCCGGCGATGGCCGCGGCGGCTGCCGTCGCCGGACATTTCGTCGACATCCGCGAGTGGAAATAAGCCGAAGGCGGCTTTTGCGCATGACATCAAGGCGGTCCTGAGGGGCCGCCTATTTTCATGCGTGCTTTTTGCGGGCTTTCCGGGCGAGACCGGTATTCCCAGCCGCCAGACATGCTACACAGGCAGTCTCTCCTGCAGCCGGAATCACCCCCATCGCAGACCGACACCTTGTCCTCGCCGTTGCCATCCCTTGCCGGGCCGCTGCCCGCCGTGAGGCCGCATGAGCGCGGTCGCCGTCATCCTGGCGCTCTGTGCGGCCGTGCTGCATGCCAGCTGGAACGCCTTCCTGCGCAGCGGCACCGACCGGCTGTGGTCGGTGACGGTGATGTCGCTGGCCGGTTCGGCGATCGCCCTGCCGACGCTGTTCTTCTTTCCGCTGCCGGGCTCGGGCGCCTGGCCCTATATTCTCGCCTCTTCCCTGCTGCAGGTCGGCTATAGCCTGTTTCTCGTCGCCGCCTATCGGCACGGCGAACTCGGCCAGGTCTATCCGGTGGTGCGCGGCACGGTGCCGCTGCTGGTGACGCTGGCAAGCTTCGTGCTGTTCGGCGACGTGCTGTCGGGTCTGCATCTGGCGGGCATCGGGGCGATCGCGTTCGGCATTCTCAGCCTGTCGATCGGCAAGACCCGGGCCTCGAATGCCTCGCTGCTGTTCGCGCTGGCGACGGCGGCGATCATAGCCTGCTATTCGACGGTCGACTCCCGCGGCGTGAAGACGGTGGTCACGCCGCTTTCCTATGCGCTCTGGGTGCTGTTTCTTTATGGCATCCTGCTGGCCGCGGTGGTCGCGGTCAGGCGGCGTGGCCTGACGCTTGACCTGCGGTCGTCGACCACATGGAAGGCGGCTGGCGGCGGCGTGGTGGCGCTCTCCGCCTATGGGCTTGTGGTGGTCGCCTATGCCTTTGCCCCGGCGGGGCTGGTGACCGCCGTGCGCGAGACCAGCGTCGTCTTTGCCGCGCTGATCGGCGTTGCCTTCCTGAAGGAGCGGCTGAGCGCACGCCGCCTCGCCGCCTGCCTGCTGGTCGTGGCAGGTGCGATCTGCATCAGCCTGTAGCCTGCGGGTCCGACAAGAGGCGAGTCACAGGTCCGTCTTCACGACAGACCGTCGGTTTCAGGAAAGTCGGACGCTTGCCGTCCTCAGGTCGCGGATGAGGCCGGATTGCCGATCCGTCAGGTCCGCGTTGGCCGAAGGTGGCGAAGTGAAGCCGCCTGACAGGTAATCTCGACGCGCAACACGAGACACCCTTCAGGGTTGCAGGGCGGCAGGCATGTCCACGCGCGTACGTAGGTTGCAATTCTCCAGTCTGACAGTGCAGCCACCGACTGCAGATTTTATATAATAAATTGATATTTATGATTTTTCTTTAAAAGATCTCGTTTTTCGCATGTCGGTGCTCCGGTTGGCGTGACGCATCCCCCGTTCTATCACTGCGAGCATTCATTGATTCTCAATCCTGAGACTTTTCAGCAGACGATATTCGAGAGACACGCCCTCATGCGCAAAGATTTCCTTGGAATCGATATTTCATCCAAGCTCAACTGCGAAGGCAGGTCTGCCCTTCTTCGCGGTATATCGATCGTTGCGCTGGCCTCTGCCTGCGCCGCCTCCGCCACACGCCCGAGCATAGCCGAGGAGACCAACGGGTTCTGGGAGCCGGGGACGCTTGGAGGTCTGTATTCCACCGCATACGGCGTGAACGCCGACGGAACGGTGTGGTAGGAAAAGCACAGCGGCAGGACGGCATCTTTCGTGCATTTCGCTGGACGCCTGAGGGTATGGAAGATCTGGGCTCGCTGAGCGGGGGTGATTCCTTTGCCTTCGGCACCAACATCGACGGCTCGGTGGTCGTCGGCGACGCAGGGACGGAAGACAGACACTTTCATGCATTTCGCTGGACAGAGGCGACCGGCATGGAGGATCTCGGGACTCTGGCCCAAAACGGCGGACACTCCGCTGCTCGGGCAGTCAACTCGGATGGCACCACCGTGGTGGGCTTCTCTGAGACAAGCGATGGGTTTACGCATGCTTTCCGCTGGACGGCCTCGGGCATGGAAGATCTCCAGGCCCTTGGTGGGAATTATTCATACGCTTACGGGGTGAGCGCCGATGGTTCCGTCGTGGTAGGGCAGGCCGCAACTGCTGGGGACAGCGTGAACCACGCGTTCCGCTGGACGAGCGCCACGAACATGATCGACCTCGGGACACTGGCGGGCAGTGAGGCCTATTCCTCAGCCTATGGTGTCAGCTCCGATGGCGGGACCGTTGTCGGCGAGTCCGAGACGGGCCAGGGCCATCTCCACGCTTTCCGCTGGACGGCCGCCACCGGCATGGCGGACCTCGGCACGCTCGGAGGATCTTTATCCTATGCCGAAGGCGTCAACGCAAATGGCAACGTGATCGTCGGATCGTCGTCCCAGCAAAATGGCGAAAGTCGCGCCTTTCGCTGGACCAACGCGACCGGCATGATCAGCGTCGAAGACTGGCTGCGCGCCAATGGCGTGACGGTGGACGTAGACTTCTCCCAGACGGCAAAGGGCGTCAGCGCTGACGGCAAGGTGATCGTCGGGGAGACGCAGAACCAGACAGCCTACATAGCTCGCGTCATGGACGATATCAGCGGCGTGATCGACGTCGACGAGTATACGCGCACGCTCGCCGCCAAGCCGAATGTCCAGCCCAGTCTGGATTATGCGGACATCACGATGAACGGCGCGCAAGGCGAGCCCATGCGCAACCTTCTTGCTGCGGGACAGCAGTCGTTCTCGATCACGGCGGATGGCGGTCGCACGAAGAGCGACAGCCTGGAGGGTGGCTTCGGCATCGCCGACATCAGCTACGCGATCGGTCTCGAAGGCGGAGCAACCGCCAGACTGTCGGCCGGTGGGCTCTACGCCAGACAGGATATCGCAACGGGCGGCGACATGATGCTGAAGGGCTTTCACGTGGCGCCCGAGGTCAGCCTTCCCGTCCTCGGCGATGTCTATGCAACGTTCGGCGGCTACTATTCTCGGGCCGGTCTCGACGTGAAGCGGGGTTATCTGAATGCAGGGAGCGCAGACAGCTCTCACGGTGATACCGATGTCGAGACCTGGGGCGCCAAGCTGCGGGTGGACTGGCACGACGTCTTTGCCTTGGATGACTGGTCGTTCACCCCCTATGCCAGCCTGACCTATGCGCATGCGAGCATGGATGCCTATACCGAAACGGGCGGTTCGTTCCCGGCGTCCTTCGCCGGTGTCCACGACCATGAAACGGTGGCGCGTCTCGGCCTCGATGCAGTCGGCAATGTTACGGAGCGTTTCAGGCTCACCGCGAAGCTGGAAGCGGACTATCGTTTCGAGGATCGTACAGCCTCTACAGGTGGCCAGATACTCGGTCTCTCGGCCTTTGCTCTTCCGGGGCAGGAGATCGACCAGTTCTCGCTGCGTGCCGGCATCGGCGCCGAACTCGACACGGCAGGCGGTACAGCGTTTATCAGCCTCAATGCATCGGGCCTTCGCGACGATCCGTCCGTCTGGGTCAGGTCCGGCTGGAAGATAGCGTTCTAACGCTGCGAGGGGCGTTCGCCGGAAGGCCGGCGAACGCCCCTCACTTTAGGGATGAGACCTTAGAGGCTGCAATCAAAAGCTCGCGGTCATCGGGTCGGCACCCATGCGGGCGCTGGGGCTATCGAGTCCGTCCAGTGCGGCCATGTCTTCGGTCGACAGTTCGAAGCCGAAGACATCGAAATTTTCCGCGATACGGGCAGGGTTGGAGGATTTCGGGATGACCACCAGGCCGTTTTCGATATGCCAGCGGATGATCACCTGCGCCGGCGTGCGGCCGAGGCGCCTAGCGATCGACTGGATCGCCGCGTCCTGCATCAGCTTGCCCTGGCCGAGCGGCGACCAGGATTCGGTCAGGATCTTGTGGGCCTGATGGAAATCACGCGCCTGCTTCTGCTGGAAATCCGGATGCAGTTCGATCTGATTGATCACCGGGGTGACACCGGTTTCCGCGATGATCTTTTCCAGATGCTCGGGATAGAAGTTGGAGACGCCGACCGAGCGGATACGGCCTTCCTGCTGCAGCTTGATGAAGGCGCGCCAGGTGTCGACGAAGAGCCCCTTGGACGGCGCCGGCCAGTGGATCAGATAGAGATCGACATAATCGGTGCCGAGCCGTTTCAGGCTGGCGTCAAAGGCCTTCAGGGTCTGGTCGTATCCCTGCTCGGTGTTCCAGAGCTTGGTGGTGAGGAAGATCTCGTCGCGCGGCAGGCCGGACTGGCGGATGCCTTCGCCGACGCCCTCCTCGTTGTCATAGGCGGCCGCCGTGTCGATATGGCGATAGCCGGTGTCGATGGCGGTGCGGATGACGGCGGCCGCCTCGTCATTGGCGGTTTTCCAGACGCCGAGGCCGACCTGCGGGATGGCGTGGCCGTCATGAAAGGCAAGGCGCGGCTGATCGGACATGGTGGTCTCCTTTGAAAATGCGGTCTGCAGGGGTGTCGTCCCTGACGAGCGGGTGTTCCCAAGGTAAGGCGTGGCGCAAAGATGTGAAGGGGTCAGAGCACCGTCAATCGCGTGCCGCGGCGAAGGTGCGGCAGAAGACGGGCCATGTCGCGCGCGGCGATTGCCACGCAGCCTTCCGTCGGCGGATAGCCTGCTCTGGCGATGTGAAAGAAGATCGCCGAGCCGCAACCGCGGCGGCGTTCGGAGATGTTCCAGTCGAGCACGATGCAGACGTCGTAGAGCCGGTCGGCGCGCTTCAGCTTTTCATGACCGGCAGCAAAGGGGGCGGAGACGGGACGGTTATAGGCCGGATGGCGGGGATCGTCGCACCAGAGCATGTCGGCGCGGATGCGCTTGAGCGCGAGCGGCGAGGGAAGAAAGAGCGGCCGCTCGCCGCGCCGGTAGCCCGACAGGACCGGCATGCTGGCGCGCGGCGTCGCACCGTCGCCCTCGCGCTTGGCGCTGGTGATGCCGGAGCGACCAAGAGCCGTCTGGAACCGCAGGGAGCCGAAGGCGAGGATGCCGCGGCGATGGTCGCGCGGGGCCGGCCGGACGACGAGAACGAGCGGACGGCGCTCCGGTTTTGCGCGCTTTGGCGGCATGGGTCTCACGAGATTTTGCTTTGCCTGTGAATTTGAGTGTATCCATAGCAACGGATTGAGAGCAATACGCTATTGTGTTCCCCACGCGTCGGCAGGTCCGGTCACGACCGGGCGGCGGATCTGTGAGCCGGACCATAGGAGACGAACGATGAACGCGCGCACCATTCTCCTTGTCGATGACGACGAAGATCTTCGCGAAACCCTGGTCGAGCAGCTGTCGCTGTATGACGAATTTGTCCTCAGCCAGGAGGCGACCGCGACCAAGGCGATCCAGGCGGTTCGCGGCGACCAGGTCGATCTGCTGATCATGGATGTCGGCCTGCCGGACATGGACGGCCGCGAGGCCGTGAAGCTGATCCGCAAGGGCGGCTTCAAGAGCCCGATCATCATGCTGACCGGGCACGACACCGATTCGGACACCATCCTCGGGCTGGAGGCCGGGGCCAACGACTATGTGACGAAGCCGTTCCGCTTTGCCGTACTGCTGGCGCGTATCCGTGCCCAGTTGCGCCAGCACGAGAACAGCGAGGACGCCACCTTCAGCGTCGGCCCCTATCTGTTCAAGCCGAGCCAGAAGCTGCTGACGACCGATGAGGGCAAGAAGATCCGGCTGACCGAAAAGGAAGCGGCGATCATCCGCTACCTCTACCGGGCCGAGCAGAAGGTGGTGACCCGCGACGTGCTGCTGGAAGAGGTCTGGGGCTATAATTCGGGTGTCACCACCCATACGCTGGAAACCCATGTCTACCGCCTCCGGCAGAAGATCGAGCGCGATCCGTCGCGCGCCGAGATCCTGGTGACGGAAAACGGCGGCTACAAGATCATTCCGTAAGAGGTTTGCCGCATGGCGCTGAAAGACGACATAGCCGTGCTGGCAAGGGTGCCGCTGTTCGAGGCGTTCGACGAGGAGCAGCTGCGCCTGGTGGCCTTCAGCTCCGAGCACAAGCGGCTGGCGGCGGGCGATGTCCTGTTCGAGGAACATGCGCCGGCCGAAAGCGCCTATGTGGTGCTGCGCGGCGTCGTGGAACTGTCGAATACCGGCCGCGACGGACAAAGCCGGCCGGTATCCGCCGTCGATGACGGCACGATGCTGTCGGAACTGGCGCTGGTGACCGCGGTCGAGCGCAAATATACGGCTGTTGCGCGGGGTGAGCTTGAGGTGCTGCGCATCACGCGCGCCAGCTTTCACCGCCTGATCGAGGAATATCCGTCGATGGCGCGTCAGGTGGAGGACCGCATCCGCGCCGCCCTTTCCAGCCTTGCCAAGCGCGCCGGCGCGATGGAGCACAAGTTCCGATAGCCGGCGATAGATCGCCGGCTATCTTGTTTTTCAAAGGTCGAAATGGGCGGTGACGGGCACGTGATCGGAGGGTTTCTCCCAACCGCGGGCCTCCTTCAGGATGTCGATGCGCTGAAGACGGGGCCCGAGATCCGGCGATGACCAGATATGGTCGAGGCGGCGGCCGCGGTTGGCCGCGGCCCAGTCCTTGGCCCGGTAGCTCCACCAGGTATAGATCTTCTCGGCCGGGTCGACGCCCTGGCGCATCAGGTCGAGCCAGTTGCCGGCCTCGATGATCTGCCGCATGCCCTCGGTCTCGACCGGGGTGTGGCTGACGACCTTGAGCATCTGCTTGTGCGACCAGACGTCGTTTTCCATCGGCGCGATGTTGAGATCGCCGACCAGGATCGAGGAGGTGCCGGGCTCCGCGTCCGAACGCAGCGCCTGCATTTCCGCGATGAAATCGAGCTTGTGGCCGAATTTCGGATTGATCTCGCGCTTCGGCTCGTCGCCGCCGGCCGGCACGTAGAAATTATGCAGGCGGATGCGCCGGCCGCCATGCTCGAACAGGCCCGAGACATGCCGGGCATCGCCGATGCCGCAATAGTCCTGTCGGTGATCTTCGCTGAGCGGGATCTTCGAGACGATCGCCACCCCGTGATAGCCCTTCTGGCCGTGCAGCAGGATATGGTCGTAGCCGAGCGCCCGTAGCGGCTCATAGGGAAACTGCTCGTCGAGGCACTTGATCTCCTGCAGGCAGAGAATGTCGGGACGGGCGAGATTGAGGAACTGCTCGACGATCGGCAGGCGCAGGCGCACCGAATTGATGTTCCAGGTGGAGATCGAAAGTGCCATGGGCCGGTCCTGCGCGTGCGAGGCGTGTCCCGGCGGGCCGAGCCTCGATGAAAGGCGGCAGACCACGGGACAACGCCTGTCCGTTGAAGTTCCCGCGGCTATGGCATGGGGCAGATATATGGCCGGCGCCCGGGCGGCGCGAGCTTAGACCAGGGCAGGCCCCGAAGGCCAGCGCAGCCGATGCTTTCTCCCAAGGCTTCTGCCCCGGGAGCATGGCCGGGCGCGACGCGTCAGATCTTGCGGACCTGGTCGTAGGGGACCTGGAACACCCGTTCGTCGAAATTGACGCCGGTCTTGACGTTGAGGATCATCACCGTGGTGTCCTTGTTCTGCGGATCGGTGATCGTCCACTGGCGCAGGTCGTAGGTCTTCGGGTCGAACATCATGGTGATCAGCGCATCGCCGAAGATGCTGCGGTCGCCGAGCACGATCGTCGTCAGGTCGTCCTCTTCCTTGACGCTGCGCACCTTGTCGTTGCTGAGATCGATATGATCGGCCAGCAGCAGGCTGAGCGGTGTCTTCGACAGAGGATAGATGTCCCAGGTCTTCAGCTTCATGTTGCCGATCACGACATTGCGCCCATCGGAGATGACGCGCATCGGCGACGGCTGCTCGTAGTTGAAGCGCAGCTTGCCGGGGCGCTCGATATAGAACTTGCCGCCGGTCTGTTCGCCGCGCGGGCCAAACTGGACGAAATCGCCCATCATCGTCTTGACCGAAGAGAAGTGGTTGGCGATCTCCTGGGCCGCATCGGAGGCGGCCAGCACGCTCATCGGCCGCAGAAGCATGCCGAGCCCGATCGCCGCGGCACCCGTCACCAGCGCACGGCGGGTGAGGCCGGACAGGGCGATTTCGGGCTTGAGCGGGGTGTCGTGGCGCATGGGTGTCTCCTTCAATTCGCCTTCAATGACCGACAAACGCGGCGTCTTCGTGGCCGCGATACGGTCGTCATCTCAACTCTATTTGATCGCCTGCAGCATGCTGTGGCCCGTCAGAGCGGCATGATCCTGTTTCAAGCAAAGTGGTATCTGCGGGCGACGCGTCAAGAGCAAGGCTAGGCGCAAAAGCTTGCGCGGCGCCTGTCGCGGCGGTTTCAGGCGCCGCCGCGGCTCAGTCGATGATGTCGCTCTCGGTCGGCACCAGGATTTCGCGCTTGCCGGCATGGTTGGCCGGGCTGACGATGCCTTCCTGCTCCATCCGCTCGATGATCGAGGCGGCGCGGTTGTAGCCGATGCCGAGCCGGCGCTGGATATAGGAGGTGGAGGCCTTGCCGTCGCGCAGAACCACGGCGACCGCCTGGTCGTAGGGATCCTCGGAATCGGAGAGATTGCCGGTGCCCGACGGGCCGTCGCCGTCGCCATCCTCGTCGTCGTCGACGGTGATCGCATCCAGATATTGCGGCTGCCCCTGGGTCTTCAGATAGGCGACGATTTCCTCGACCTCGGTGTCGGAGACGAAGGGGCCGTGGACGCGCTGGATGCGCCCGCCGCCGGCCATGTAGAGCATGTCGCCCATGCCGAGCAGCTGTTCGGCGCCCTGCTCGCCGAGAATGGTGCGGCTGTCGATCTTCGACGTCACCTGGAAGGAAATGCGGGTCGGGAAATTGGCCTTGATCGTGCCGGTGATGACATCGACGGAGGGGCGCTGGGTGGCCATGATGACATGGATGCCGGCGGCACGGGCCATCTGCGCCAGACGCTGGACGGCGCCTTCGATATCCTTGCCGGCGACCATCATCAGGTCGGCCATCTCGTCGATGATGACGACGATATAGGGCATCGGCTGCAGGTCGAATTCTTCCGTCTCGTACATGGCCTCGCCGGTTTCGCGGTCGAAACCGGTCTGCACGGTGCGGGTCAGCACCTCGCCCTTGGCGATCGCCTGCTCGACGCGGGAGTTGAAGCCGTCGATGTTGCGCACACCGATCTTCGACATCTTCTTGTAGCGTTCCTCCATCTCGCGCACGGTCCATTTGAGCGCGACGACGGCCTTTTTCGGGTCGGTGACCACCGGCGAGAGGAGATGCGGAATGCCGTCATAGATCGACAGTTCCAGCATTTTCGGGTCGATCATGATCAGGCGGCACTTTTCCGGCGGCAACCGGTAGACCAGCGACAGGATCATGGTGTTGATCGCCACCGACTTACCCGAGCCGGTGGTGCCGGCCACGAGAAGGTGGGGCATCTTGGCAAGGTCGGCGATCACCGGTTCGCCGCCGATGGTCTTGCCGAGCGCCATGGCGAGCTTGGCCTTGTTGCCCTCGAAATCGCCCGACGCGATCAGTTCGCGCAGATAGACGGTCTCGCGTGTCTGGTTGGGCAGTTCGATGCCGATGGCATTGCGGCCGGGCACGACCGCGACGCGGGCGGCGATGGCGCTCATCGAGCGGGCGATGTCGTCGGCAAGGCCGATGACGCGGGACGACTTGATGCCGGGCGCCGGTTCGAGTTCGTAGAGGGTGACGACGGGGCCGGGGCGGACATGGATGATCTCGCCTTTGACGCCGAAATCCTCCAGCACGCCTTCCAGCATGCGGGCATTTTCCTCCAGCGCTTCCTTCGACAGGGTCGCGTCGCGGGAAATGGCGCGCGGCTCGGCCAACAGCTGGACGGCGGGAAGCTGGAAACCGTCGGTGCCGAGGAAGGAGCCCTGCGCATCGCGCGCGGCCTTGGCTCCGGGGCGCGGACGGGCAGCCGGGGCCGAGACCCGGGCGGCCGGACGGCCGGCGGGCGTCACGTCGAGATCGTCGTCGGGCAGGATGCCGGCCGGGCGCGGCGGCAGGACATCGTCGTCGTCCAGCCGCGGATCGTCACCGGCGGTATGGCCGCGGCCGCTGATGATCGGGCGGGGCCGCACGCGGGCGGGTTCGGGCACGATGTCGAGGCTGGCATCGCCGCCGGCGGAGGTGCGGGCGCGGATCGGATCGTTCAGGCCGCCGAACTCGTCCTCGTTGAAATCATAGGGTTCGTCATAGTCGCGGCCGCGGCTCGAGCCCTTCAGGCCGAAAAGCCGGCGCAGGCGCGCCCGGCTGGTGAACCAGGCATGGGTGACGGCACCGAGCGTCAGGGCTGCGAAGCCCTCGCGCTCGTCGTCTTCGTCGTCCTCGAATTTCGGCTCCTGGCGGCGGGCATCGGGCTTTGGCGCCGCGGGCATGGCCGGCTGCTTGGGTTCGGGCACGTCGAGACCGATCAGGCCGGCGGCAAAGAGCATGGTCCAGACGGCCGGAACCGCCAGCACGGCACCCATGATGACGGCGGCGGTGCCGGTCGGATAGCTGCCGAGGAAGAGGGCGGGCAGGCGCAGGATCATGTCGCCGAGGACGCCGCCGATGCCGTTGGGAATGGGCCAGGTCGCGGGTGGCGGCACGCAGCCGAGCACCGCGCCGGCCAAAAGCGCGCCGACAAAGAAGGCGGCGAGACGGGCGGGGATGCGGGTGATGCGCCGGCCGCTGACCAGTGCCAGGGACCAGGCGAGCAGCGGCAACAGCGCGATGACGCTGGCAAGACCGAGGAATTGCAGCATCAGGTCGGCGACGACCGCGCCCGGATAGCCGAGGATATTGGTCGGCGGCTTGGCGGTCGCATAGGAGAAGCTGGGGTCGGAGATGTTCCACGTGGCAAGCGATGCGACGATCAGGGCGATCAGTATGAAGAGGGCAAAGCCCGACAGCCCCATGACCTGACGCATGAGGAACGCGCTCAATACCGAACGGCCGGAGTTTTCGTCTCCATAGGCCGTGTTGCTTCTGCTCATTCTTATCCTCTTGCCGCTTGCTCTTTAAGTTGCGGAAGCGCCGGCTGTAACGGCGGAACGGGGCCGAACCTTGTCGGGCATTATAGGATCGTTAGGGTTAAAGCCTCATTAACCAGCCGGTGTTGCAAGATTGCCGGGCGCGACGTCGGGCGGCGGCGGCCGGATAGCAAAAAAAGCCCGGGCGCGAGGGCCCGGGCTTTTCGATCGGTGGAAGAGGCGAGCGGCGCTGCCGGATGGTCCGGCAGCGCTGTTCGATCTCAGGAGTGGTAAGCGGCTTCGCCGTGCGAGGCGAGGTCGAGGCCTTCGCGCTCGGCTTCGACCGGGGCACGCAGGCCGACGATCAGGTCGGTGACCTTGTAGAGGATCAGGGAACCGATACCGCACCACAGGATGGTGACGATGACCGCTTCGAGCTGCACCAGGAACTGGCCGCCCATCGTGACGCCGTCGGCATAGCCGATGCCGCCGAGCGACGAGGAGGCGAAGATGCCGGTGGCCAGCGCGCCGAAGAAGCCGCCGACGCCGTGAACGCCGAAGACGTCCGCGGTGTCGTCATAGCCGAACTTGTTCTTCACCACGGAGACGAAGAAGTAGCAGAGCGGCGAGACGAGCAGACCCATGATGATCGCGCCCATCGGGCCGGCAATGCCGGCAGCGGGCGTGATGGCAACGAGGCCGGCGATCATGCCCGAGGCGGCGCCGAGCATCGAGGCCTTGCCGCGGGTGAAGGTTTCGACGATCGACCAGGACACGACGGCAGCGGCCGTGGCGAGGAAGGTGTTGACGGTTGCCAGCATCGCACCGCCGGAGGCTTCCAGGTTGGAACCGGCGTTGAAGCCGAACCAGCCGACCCACAGCAGGGCGGCGCCGACCAGCGTCAGGGTCATCGAGTGCGGCGCCATCATGTCCTTGCCGTAGCCGGTACGCTTGCCGACCATGATGCAGCCGATCAGACCGGCAACACCGGCGTTGATGTGAACGACCGTACCGCCGGCGAAGTCGAGCGCGCCCCAGCCGAACAGAAGGCCGGATGCGTCCCAGACCATGTGGGCGATCGGGAAGTAGACGAAGGTGACCCACAGGGCGCAGAACAGGACGACGGCGGAGAACTTGATGCGTTCCGCGAAGGCGCCGATGATCAGGGCCGGAGTGATGGCGGCAAAGGTCATCTGGAACAGGAAGAAGATGTATTCCGGAATGACGGCGTCGGAGAAGGTGGCCGCCGTGCCTTCCGGCGTCATGCCCGCCATGAACAGCTTGGCCGTGCCACCCCAGAAGGCGTTGGTGCCGCCGCCGAAGGCGAAGGAATAGCCGTAGACGGCCCAGATCAGCATGACGACGCAGGCAACCATGGTGACCTGCATCAGCACGGACAGCATGTTCTTGGCGCGAACCAGACCGCCGTAGAACAGCGCAAGGCCCGGCAGGATCATCAGCAGAACAAGCAGGGTGCAGATGAACATGAAGGCGGTGTCGCCCTTGTCTGCCACCGGAGCGGCGGCAGCAGCGGCGTCAGCGGCTGCCGGAGCAGCAGCGTCCTGGGCGAAGGCGACGGCCGGGGCCAGAAGCGCGGCGCCGGTGGCGCCGATGCGCCCGAGCGCAGATGAAAACTTGGTCAAAGACATTTAAAACAACTCCCCTTACAGCCGTTCTTACAGAGCTTCGGTATTGGTTTCGCCGGTGCGGATGCGCACGGCCTGATCGATCGCGTAGACAAAGATCTTGCCGTCACCGATCTGGCCGGTCTTGGCGGCCTCGGCGATGGCTTCGACAGCCTTGTCGACCATTTCACTGGCGACAGCGATCTCGATCTTCAGTTTCGGCAGAAAGCTGACGGCGTATTCCGTGCCGCGATAGATTTCCGTATGCCCCTTCTGACGGCCATAACCCTTGACCTCGGTCACGGTCAGGCCCTGAATGCCCACGGCGGTCAGCGCTTCGCGTACCTCGTCGAGTTTGAACGGCTTGATGATGGCCATTACAATCTTCATCTGGTTTCCCTTTGCTTCTCCTCGGCACCAGGCCGACTCTCCTGCCGCTGGATCTTTGACTTCAGCAGCGACTGAAGTTTCCTATTCAAGGGGCGTGCCAGTTTCGAAACAAACGATTAAGTTATTGAAAAGTAAAGGAACTTAAATTGCCGGGCAAGAAAGAGGCAAATGATTGGCAGTTATGCGCCGAAAATGTGTGCAGTTTTTCAAAAACGCCTAAAAACTATTCATTTGCCCGTTTGCGGATCAACCCTTCCTGCGCGACAGAGGCGATCAGCGTGCCGGAGCGGTCGTAAAGACTGCCACGCGTCATGCCCCGCGCGCCCGAGGCGCTGGGACTGTCCTGGGTATACAGCAGCCAGTCGGCAAGCCTGGTCGGGCGGTGAAACCACATGGCATGGTCGAGGCTGGCCGCCTGCACCGTCGGCTCGAAGATCGACAGGCCATGGGCATAGAGCGAGGTGTCGAGCAGGGTCATGTCCGAGAGATAGGCCAGGACCGCTGCCTGGGTGGGGCGGTCGTCGGGCACGGGCCCGGTGGTGCGCACCCAGATATTGGCCTGCGGCGCCAGCTTTTCCTTCGACACGTAATGATCCATCGACACCGGCTTGAACTCCACCGGCCGATCGCGGCCCCAGTAGCGGCGAACCGGCTCGGGGGTCTGGTCGAGCAGAAGTTCGCGGAACTGCGCCTCGCCCATCAGCGCTTCCGGCTGCGGAACGTCGGGCATGTCGAGCTGGTGGTCGAAACCCTCCTCCTCGATCTGGAACGACGCCGACAGCGAGAAGATCGCCTTGCCGTGCTGGATGGCGACGACGCGGCGGGTGGCAAAGCTCGCGCCGTCTCGGATCCGCTCGACCTGGTACACGATCGGGATCGCCGGGTCACCGGGGCGCATGAAATAGCTATGCAGGGAGTGGACGTGCCGGTCCGGCGCCACGCAGCGCTGTGCGGCGACAAGCGCCTGGGCGATCACCTGGCCGCCGAAAACCCTTTGCCAGCCGACATCGGGACTGGTGCCGCGAAACAGGTTTTCCTCCAGCTTTTCCAGATCGAGTGTGTGGAGCAATTGCTCCATGGCGGTGCGGGCGGGTGTTTCTGGCTGCGACATCTTGAACGGGGGACCCCTTGGTGGAAGTGACTTGTGGGAAGTGACGGTGGTCTGCTCTATATATCGTGCAATACGACAGATGTGACAGGGAATTAGAAAAGATGGATATGCTGGTCGTCGGAGGCGGATATGTGGGGCTGGCCATGGCCGTGGCCGTCAAGCAGGCGGCGCCGCACATGGCCGTCGAGGTGGTCGAGGCCGCGCCCGCCGATGTCTGGCAGAAGGACCCGCGCGCCTCGGCGATCATCGAGGCGGCGATCCAGATGTTCAGCGTCTTCGGTCTCTGGGACGAGATTTCGGCCGAGGCGCAGCCGATCAACAAGATGATCGTCACCGATTCGAAGACCGGCGATCCGGTTCGCCCGGTGTTCCTGACCTTCGGCAATGATGGCGGCAAGAGCGACGGCGATGCCGATGCCGATGCCGGTGAGGCCCGCCCCTTCGCTCACATGATTCCGAATTCCGTCATGGTCGGGGCGCTTCTGAAGGCCTGCGAGCGGATTGGCGTGACGATCCGCAACGGGGTGAAGGCGACCGCGTTCAAGGCGGGCCCTGTCTCGGCCGAGGTGACGCTGTCGGACGGAACGACGCTTGCGCCGCGGCTGGTGATCGCCTGCGACGGCGTCAAGTCGGCACTGCGCGACATGGCCGGCATCAAGACCGTCAACTGGAGCTATGGCCAGTCCGGCATCGTGACCACCGTCGAGCACGAGTTGCCGCATGACGGGGTGGCGGAAGAGCATTTCCTGCCGAGCGGGCCGTTTGCCATCCTGCCGCTGAAGAACAACCGCGCGTCACTGGTCTGGACCGAGCGCAGCGAAGACGCCGATCGGCTGGTGGAAGCCGACGATCTGGTGTTCGAGGACGAGCTGGAGCGCCGTTTCGGCCACAAGCTCGGCAGTCTGAAGGTGGTCGGCCCGCGCCGCGCCTTTCCGCTCGGCCTGACGCTTGCCCGCGCCTTCGTGGCCCCGCGGATAGCACTTTGCGGCGATGCCGCGCACGGCATTCACCCGATTTCCGGCCAAGGGCTCAATCTGGGCTTCAAGGACGTCGCCGCTCTGGCCGAAACGGTGGTCGAGGCCGACCGGCTGGGACTGGATATCGGCTCGGTCGAGGTTCTCGAGCGCTACCAGACCTGGCGCCGCTTCGACACTTTCCGCATGGGGGTGACGACGGACGTGCTGAACCGCCTGTTTTCCAACGACATCGCCCCGGTGCGGCTGGTGCGCGACATCGGCCTTGGACTGGTCGACCGGGTGCCGAAGCTGAAGGATTATTTCATCGCGCAGGCGGCCGGAAAGCCCAATGCCGACAGTCCCAAGCTGCTGGCCGGCCGGGCGCTCTGACAGGCAGGAGGCTCGGCCGAGGTGTCCGCCGCCAACGCCGGGACGTCAGTCGTCGATCCTGCGGGCTTCCGAAACCAGCATGATCGGGATGCCCTCGCGGATCGGATAGGCGAGCCTTGCGGTATCGGAAATCAGTTCGCGCGCCTCCCGGTCATGGCGCAGCCTGCCCTTGGTCAGCGGGCAGACCAGAAGTTCGAGAAGCTTGGGGTCGACGCCACCCTTGCCGAGTTCCTGGGTCATGCTCACGCCACCCGTCACTGCAGCAGGTTGTCGTTGTCGCCGAAATGCCGGGCGACGACGATCTCGGTGATCGCGATCAGTGTTTCGGCGCGGGTCTTGAGGTCCGGCGCTTCCAGCAGCGCCTGTTTCTCGGCCGGTTCGAAGGGCGACATCATCGACAGCGAATTGACCAGCGTCAGATTGCTGGCGCGTTCCACGCTTTCCCAGTCGGCTTCCAGCTTGTTGGCGTCCAGATAGGTGCGGAAGGCGGCAAGCAGGGCCTGGCGATCGACGGTCTCTTCTTCCTCGTGGCAGGAGAAGTCGGAGACGAAGGGTACGACCTGGAACGAGCGATAGGGTTCGTGGCCGGTCGTCTCCTCCCTCACGCGGAAGCGGCAGACGCCGGTCAAAGAGACGATATAGCGGCCGTCGCCGGATTCGGAAAAGGCGGTGATGCGGCCAATGCAGCCGACGGTGCACAGGGCCGGGCGGGCGGATGCGCCATCCGTTTCGCTGAGCGAGGGCTGGATCAGCCCGATCAGCCGGTGCGAGGCGATCGCCTTGTCGAACATCGCCAGATAGCGCGGCTCGAAGATGTTGAGCGGCAACTGGCCGCCGGGCAACAGCAGGGCTCCGCTCAGCGGGAAGACCGGCAGGGTCTTCGGCACATCATCGGCTTTCAGGTATCGCGCATTCCCCACTTGCATGCATGCCGTTCCCGCAGACGGGTGGCCCCGTCCGCTTTCCTCCACGTCTAGTCTCTTCCGGCCGAAAACGACCGGAGCGGTCCTGCCTTTACGAGAACAGGATGGACGACAAACGCCGCCGTGCAGCGATCGTTGCCGGATCTTTCGGACCCCAGGCCTCGAAGAATTCGAGCAGCTGGCGGCGCGCGCCGTCATCGTCGAAGGTACGGTCGCGCTTCATGATCGACAGGAGATGATCCGCCGCCTCGCCGCGATTGCCTTGGACATTCAGGATCTTGGCAAGCTTCATCCGCGCTTCGTGGTCGTCGGGGTTTTCCGCAAGCGTCTGCTCGAGCGCCACGGGATCGCCGAGCTTGCGGGCTTCCTCGTAGAGCTCCAGCTTCTTGGCCACCGACTGCAGCGCCGCGTCGCCCGCAAGCTCCGGCGGGGCGTTGGCAATCAGCTCGCTGGCGCGGGCATGCTGGTTGGCTGCGATCATGCATTCGGCCATGCCGGCATAGGCTGCCGCATTGGTCTGGTCGGCCTGGAGCACGGCGCCGTAGAGCTGGGCCGCTTCCTGCAGGCTGCCATGGGCGAGAAGCTCGGCTGCCTGGGCGAGCACGGCCTCGATCTCGGCGGCCTGCGCCTCGGCATCGCCGTCGGCGCCCGCCAGCTTGTCGATGAATTCGCGCACCTGGCTTTCCGGTACGGCGCCCATGAAGCCGTCGACCGGACGGCCATCGACAAAGGCGATGACGGCGGGGATCGACTGGATGCCGAGCTGGCCGGGAATGGAGGGGTGGTCATCGATATTGAGCTTGACCAGCTTGACCCGGCCGGCGGCCTCGTTGACCACCTTTTCGATCACCGGCGTCAGCTGCTTGCACGGGCCGCACCAGGGGGCCCAGAAATCGACCAGCACCGGCTGCTTGCGCGATTCGTCCAGCACGTCCTTGGAAAAGCCGGCTGTCGTCGTGTCCGAGACCAGAGACTGGGCGCCACCGCCGACCGTCCCCGACGGCGCTGCGCCATATTGCGCCGTTGCCGTCATCTGGCTGCCGAAACTGCCATAGGGATTGCTGGTATCACTCATTCTCGTCTCCCGCGCGGCTTCCGCCTCTTGTTCGAAATTTTCTCCTAAGATCGTATGTCAGGCCGAGACTTTCAAGACAAGCGGTGTGTGCCCGGTTGCCTCGATGAAGCGGATCAGATCGTCACGGGCAATCGATGTCGTGGCATCGTTGGAGAGTGGATGGCAGTTGATGATCTCCTCCTGCATCAGCGCCTCGTCGAGAATGATGGTAACCTTGTGGCCGGTGTCGTTGATCGCGGCAAGGGCCGTCACCGAACCCGGCACGACGCCCAGATATTCCATCAGCTTTTCCGGCTTGCCGAAGGAGACGCGGCTTGCAGCACCGATAATGCTATGGATGGTCTTCAGGTCGACGACCGCATGTTCCTCGACGGTCAGCAGGAAGAAATTGTCCTTCTTGTCCTTGAGGAACAGGTTCTTCGTGTGGCCGCCCGGGATCTCGTCGCGCAGCGAGACCGATTCGGCGACGGTGAAGACCGGCGGATGGGTCTTGGTCTTGTGGGCGATGCCGAGCGCGTCGAGAAAGCCGAAGAGCTCTTCGGCGGTTTTCGGCGGGGCGATTTCGCGGGTGGGGCTGTCGGTCATGAAAATCCTCTTTGGCGGCAGGCTGGCGGCGAAAACGGCGCTCCTGTCAATCCGCGCCATGTCTGGTCCTTGCCCGGATTGATAGGAGCGCCGGCCGGCCAATGCAATCGCGTGTGCGCCATTGCGCGGCGCAAAGCCCCGAAAGCCGGGCTTTCGCTCGGTCCCGAAAGGGAGGCCCGCCGGCGGCTCGAAAATTTCTCGCGCCGACGTTCATTTCCCTGTTGCATTTGAAAATCGATTGGGCCATATAGCGCCCGTCGCCGCAACACGGACGACCCACGATCCACCGACTACCCCCGGATCGCGGATATGAGCGGGTGTAGCTCAGGGGTAGAGCACAACCTTGCCAAGGTTGGGGTCGAGCGTTCGAATCGCTTCACCCGCTCCATTTTCTCTTCAAAGCATGTCTGTAGATGGCACGGTGCACGGGTTGCGCCTCGTTTGTCTATGTCTGGGTTTCACCTTGCGATGGCCGTGCAGGATCGATCTGCCGGTCGCGGAAATAGGCCGCGAGCGTTTCGCAATCCGCCTTCTCCTCGGCCAGCGCCACATAGCTGTCCGGACGGATGAGATAGAGCGCGTCGCGCGCAAGGCCCATCTTGCCGCAGGCCTCGCGCCAGTCGAAGACATGGCAGGCGACGCCGTTTTCCTCGCACCATTCCCTCAATTCGGGCGATGCCTCGCCATAGACATGCACCTGCCAGCCGCCTGAAGACAGGGAGGCGTGATTGTCGGTGTCGCCGATCGGCAGCCATGGCAGGCGGTCGCCGCCTGCGACCTTGCCTGCCTTGCCCTGGCTCAGCGCACTGTCGCGGTAATCGATGTCGATCTGCGAGACGGTGCGGAAGATGAAGTGGCGGACCGGTGCGATGCCGGTGAGCGCCGTCGCAAGCCCCGGCAGCACATGGCTGCGGAAGAAGGTGGCGATGCCGCCCTTGGACGTCGCCATGGTGAACATCCGGTCGGTGGTTTCCACCAGCTTGTGGGCGAAGGCCGCCCGCTCGGGCTCATAGCTGTCAAGCAGGCCGTCCGGCGCATGGCCGTTCAGCACGGCGGAAAGCTTCCAGGCGAGATTGGCCGCGTCGCCGATGCCGGTATTCATCCCCTGGCCGCCGGCAGGACTGTGCACATGGGCGGCGTCGCCGAGCAGGAAGGCCCGCCCGACACGGTATTTCGCCGCCACCCGGTGATGCACGTGATAGGTCGAAAACCAGTTTACCTTCTCGACCTTCAGCTTCAGCGCCTCGATCGCCCTGTCGCGAACGTCTTCGAATGTCAGCGCGTCGGTGCGGTCCTTGTGCTCGGGCTTGATCGCGCCGGCAAGCCGGGCGCGGCCGGGCGAACCGTAGGAGAGCAGCAGGACGAAATCGCCGGCCTCGATCTCCAGGTTGACGCCGCCATCCATGGCCGGCCCGCTTGCCTCGACATCGGCGACATAGAAGATCTGCTCATAGGTGCCGCCGGCAAAGGGAATTGCCAGCTGATGGCGGATGGTGGAGCCGGCGCCGTCGCATGCGGCGAGAAAGCGCGCCTCGCAGGTCGTTTCGCCCGGCCCGTCTCCGGCTCCCGCACCGGTCTTCAGGTGCGCCACGACATGGTCGCCCTTGTCCTCGTAGCGCAGGCATTCGGTTTCCCACTCGACCTGCACGCCTTCGGCCTCCAGCGCTGCGACCAGCAGCTTCTCATGGGCGTCCTGCGGGTAGACGAGAACGAAGGGATAGGGGGTGAGCGTCTCGCCCGCATTGGCAAAGGTCACCTTGCCGCGCTGCTCGCCGCGCGCCCAGACGGTGATGGCCTTGTTGACCGAGCCCTCGGCGATGACCTTGTCGGTAATGCCGAGCTGCCGGTAGAGCTCGAGCGTGCGGGCCTGGACGGCGAGCGCGCGCGAGGTGGTGCCGGGGCCGGTCGCGCGGTCGACGATGCGCACCTTCGTGCCCTGCCGGGTCAGCCAGAGCGCAAGCGTCAGTCCGGTCGGACCGGCACCGACAATCAGCACATCATCTCGCATGACAACCTCCTCGTGACTGCTCGCAGATTGACCAAAGCGCCCGGGCATCAGGTTGTTCCCTGCGTCCCGGCACTTCGGAGACTGTACAGGTCGCAGGCCCGGTTCGCCAAGCGCGCGGTCCATGCCGGATGGTGGCTTGTCGCAGCCCGCGTGCCGGCAACATCACGGCCGAAATGTGAAAGCTTCTTGACAAGGGGCGGCGCATCGGTGTGAATAGTGTGTCCGATATATTGTGATTATGTCCGTTATATTGGATTTAAGGTCAGCCAGTCCTTTCGGGGTTTGAACGGCCTTTGCCCGATCCGCCAGAACCCGGGGTAAAACCGGGCGACGAGAACGACCTTCCTGCGCCGCTAGAGGCCCAGATCCAGAGGAGTAACGGAATGAAACTCAAGTCCATTTTCGCGCTGGCATTCGCCGCGCTGACGCTCGGCACGGCGCCTCTTGCGCATGCCGACGGTGCCAAGGGGGGCGTGCTGACGATCGCCACCATCGGCGAGCCGCCGACGCTCGATCAGATGCAGACGCCGACCGATATCGTGATCATGATCACCCAGCATATCTTCGAGACGCTCTATACGTTCGACGCGCACTGGGAGCCGAAGCCCTTGCTGGCCGCCGACATGCCGAAGATTTCCGAGGACGGCCTGACCTACACGATCCCCCTGCGCAAGGGCGTCAAGTTTCAGGACGGCTCCGACATGACGCCGGCAGACGTCGTCGCCTCGCTCGACCGGTTCATGAAGATCAATTCCAAGGGCAAGCAGGTTGCCGAAGTCGTCGACAGCATCAAGGCCGATGGCGACAATGCCGTCGTCGTCACGCTGAAGTCGCGCTATGCGCCGTTCATCGCGGTCATCTCGCAGGCGGCGGTGATCATGCCCAAGGCAGATGCCACCGACACGCTGACCAAGTTCATCGGCACCGGCCCCTACATGCTGAAGGACCACAAGCCGGACCAGTATATCCAGCTCGTGCGCTATGACGGCTACACGTCGCCCGAAGGCGAGACCAGCATGTATGCCGGCAAGCGCGAGGCGCTGGCCGACGAACTGCGTTTCGTGCCCGTACCGGATGCCAATACCCGCGTCGAGGGCCTGCTCGCCGGCCAGTACGACTTTGCCGATTCGCTGCCGGTCAGCGCCTATGACCGCCTGGCCTCGAGCGACAAGGCCGAGCCGGTGATCCTGAAAAACAGCGGCTGGATGTGCTTCTTCATGAACATGAAGGAAGGCATCATGGCCAACAAGGACCTGCGCAATGCCGTGCAGGCGGCGCTCAACCCCTCCGACATGATGGCAGCCGCCTTCGGCGACGAGAAGTTCTACTCGGTCGACGGCGCCTTCTATCCGGAAGGGTCCGTCTGGCACACCGAGGACGGCGTTGCCCGCTACGGCGAAGGCGATCCGGAAACGGCCGCCGACCTGATGAAGAAGGCCGGCTATGACGGCAAGCCGATCCGCCTGATGGTCTCGCGCCAGTACGAGTTCCACTACAAGGCGGCCGAAGTCGCCAAGGCCTATCTCGAAGCCGCCGGCTTCAAGGTGGACATGCAGGTGGTCGACTGGGCGACGCTGACGACCCGCCGCGCCGATCCGACGTCCTGGGACATCTTCTTCACCCATGCCAACTTCCCCGGCGATCCGACCATGCTGAACCCGGTCAACGACAACTATCCGGGCTGGTACACCTCGGACGAGAAGAAGAAGACCATCGACGCCTATCTGGCAGCCGTCGGCCAGGACGAGAAGGTTGCCGCCTGGGCCAAGATGCAGGCCGCTTTCTACGACGACGCGCCGCTGTTCAAGGTCGGCAACTTCAACGCGCTCACCGGCGTGTCGAAGGCGGTAAAGGGCTACAACCCCTATTACTGGCCGTCCTTCTGGAACGTCGAAGCGAAGAAGTAAGGATCTAGTCCATGCCTCAGATCGTCCGGGCGCTGACCAGCCGGCTCATCGGCATCATCATCGTGCTCTTTGTGTTGGCCACGGTCGTCTTCGTGATCGTGCGTGTCACGCCCGGCGATCCCGCGGCGGTCATGGCGGGGGCTGATGCCACCGCCAAGGATATCGCGGACCTGCGCGCCAGGCTGGGCCTCGACGCCCCGCTCTGGCAGCAATATGTCGACTTCATCCTCGGCGCCATGCGCGGCGATCTGGGACAGTCGATCTTCCTGCACATGCCGGTGACGGCAGCCCTTGCCCAGCGGGCCGAGCCGACCTTTTTCCTCACCGTGTTCTCGATCCTCATCGCCACCGTGATCGCGCTGCCGGTGGGCATCATTTCCGCCTTCAAGCGCGGCACGCTGTTCGACCAGGTGGTGGTGATCTCGACCATGGTGGCAGCCAGCGTGCCGAGCTTCTGGCTCGGGCTGATCCTGATCCAGACCTTCGCGGTCAAGCTCGGCTGGTTCCCGGTCTCGGGCTATGGCGGCCCGGATACCTCGTTTCTCGATCGCATCGGCCATCTGGTGCTGCCGGCCTTTGCGCTCGGCATCGTCAATTCGGCGCTGATCACCCGCTTTACCCGCGCCGCCATGCTCGACGTGCTCGGCGACGACTATATCCGTACCGCCCGGGCCAAGGGCGCGCCGGAACGCCGCGTGATCCTCAAGCATGCCTTCCGCAACGCGCTGATCCCGATCATCACCGTGATCGGCGTCACCATCGCGCTTCTGGTCTCCGGCACCGTGGTCACCGAAACCGTGTTCGGCCTGCCCGGCATCGGCAATCTGATCGTCTCGGCCGTGCTGCGCCGCGACTATCCGGTCATCCAGGGCACGCTGCTCGTCGTCGCCGCGATCTACGTGCTGATCAATTTCATCATCGACATGCTCTACATCGTCGTTGATCCCCGCGTCCGGCTTTGAAGGGGAACCGACATGCTGAAAACCACCAGACGCTTCTTTAGCAACCGGTCCACCGCGCTCGGCGCCGTGATCCTGGCGATCTTCGTGCTGGCGGCGATCTTCGCGCCGCTGATCGCGCCCTATTCGCCCTCGAAGATGGCCATCCCGCACCGGCTGCAGGCGCCGTCGCTGGAGCATGTCTTCGGCACCGACGAATTCGGCCGCGACGTCTTCTCGCGCACCATCTTCGCCAGCCGCATCTCGCTGATGGTGAGCGGCGGCGTGGTGATCTTCTCCACCGTGCTCGGCGTCCTGCTCGGCCTGTTCGCCGGCTATTTTCGCCGGCTCGACGCACCGCTGTCCAGGCTGCTCGATGCGATGATGTCGTTTCCCGATATCCTGCTGGCGATCGCGCTGGTGGCAGCGCTTGGGCCATCGCTCACCAATGTGGTGATCGCGCTCGGGATTACCTATGCGCCGCGGCTGGCCCGCGTGGTGCGCGGCTCGACGCTGCTCTTGCGCGAACTGCCCTATATCGAGGCGGCCAAAACCATGGGCCTGCCGACCTGGCAGATCCTCGGCCGCCATGTGCTGCTCAACCTGGCCTCGCCGATCCTGGTGCAGTCGAGCTTTACCTTTGCCTCCGCCATGCTCGCCGAAGCGAGCCTCTCCTTCCTCGGCGTCGGGGTCAGCGCCGACAGCCCGACCTGGGGCACGATGCTGTCGATGGGCCGCGAATACATGAACGCCTCGCCCTGGCTGATGTATTTCCCGGGCCTTGCGATCGTCTTTGCGGTGCTGTCGCTGCAGCTGCTCGGCGATGGCCTGCGCGATCTCGTCGATCCGCGTCTGGCAAAGGAGGTCTGACCGATGACGACCGAGAACAATCCCATGCTGCAGATCGACCGCCTGAACACCTCCTTTCGCACGCCGGAAGGCTGGCGCTCGGTGCTGCGCGATATCTCGCTTTCGGTCAGCGAAGGCGAGACGGTGGCGATCGTCGGCGAATCCGGCTCCGGCAAGAGCGTGACCGCGCTTTCCGTCATGGGCCTTCTGCCGAAGGGGACCGCGCGCCAGGACGGCCGCATCCTGTTCGAGGGCCGCGACCTGCTGACCCTGTCGGACCGGGAGATGCGCGCCGTCAGAGGCGACCGGATCGGGATGATCTTCCAGGAACCGATGACCAGCCTCAACCCGGTGTTCACCGTTGCCGACCAGCTGACCGAAGCGCTGCTGCTGCACCGGGACATGAGCCGGGCAGAGGCCGACGCGGAGGCGCTCAGGCTGCTGGAGCGGGTACGCATTCCCTCCGCCAAAAGCCGGATGAAGGACTACCCGCACCGCCTGTCGGGCGGCATGCGCCAGCGGGTGATGATCGCCATGGCGCTTGCCTGCCGGCCGAAACTGCTGATCGCCGATGAGCCGACGACCGCGCTCGACGTGACCATTCAGGCGCAGATCCTGCACCTGATCCGCGAATTGCAGGCCGAAGAGAATATGGGCGTGCTGTTCATCACCCATGACATGGGCGTGGTGGCGGAAGTCGCCGACCGCACCGTGGTGCTCTATCGCGGCGATGTGCTCGAGACGGGTCAGACAACCGATATCTTCGCTCAACCGAGCCATGCCTATACCCGTTCGCTGCTGGCTTCGATCCCGCGGCTCGGCTCGATGCTGGATGCGGCGCAGCCGAAGCGCTTTCCGACGGTTGATGCGGAGACCGGCATTGCCGCCCCGGCAGACGAGGTGGCGGCGACCGTCGACAGCGACAAGACCGTGCTCAAGGTCGACCGACTGTCGGTGCGTTTCGAGGTGCCGGCCGGCATGGGGCGTTCCGGCGGGCGCGTGCACGCGGTGGAGGATGTGTCCTTCGACCTCAAATCCGGCGAGACGCTGGCAATCGTGGGCGAATCCGGTTGCGGCAAGTCGACCACCGGCCGGGCGATCATGGGGCTGACCAAGCCGAGCAGCGGCGTGATCACCATCGGCGGACGCGACATTCATGGCCTCACCGGTGCCGAGGAACGCGCCAGCCGGCGGGTGACGCAGATGATCTTCCAGGATCCCTTCGCCTCGCTCAATCCGCGCATCAAGATCGGCAAGGCGATTGCCGAACCGATCCTTGCCCACAGGCTGATGAGCCGGGGTGAGGCGCGCGAGCGGGTGGCGGACCTGCTGGACAAGGTGGGGCTGAGCGCCGACATGGCCGACCGCTTCCCGCACGAGTTTTCCGGCGGCCAGCGGCAGCGCATCTCGATTGCCCGCGCGCTGGCCCTCAATCCCTCGGTGATCGTCGCCGACGAGGCGGTGTCGGCACTCGACGTCTCGGTGAAGGCGCAGGTCGCCAACCTGATGCTCGACCTGCAGCAAAGCATGAAGCTGTCCTTCCTGTTCATCTCCCACGACATGGCGGTGGTCGAGCGGATCAGCCACCGCGTCGCGGTAATGTATCTTGGCGAGATCGTCGAGATCGGGCCGCGCTCCCAGGTGTTTTCCGATCCGCAGCACGACTATACCAAGCGCCTGCTTGCAGCCGTCCCGCAGCCCGATCCGACGCGGCGCGGCAGCCTGCCGGCCAGCCTGACCGACGAAATCAAGAGCCCGATCCGAGCCCTCGACTATGTGCCGCCGAAGCGCGAATACCGGGAGCATGCCCCCGGCCACTTCGTCCAGACGGACTGACCACCCGCAATTTACCCCACCACAGATATTTTCAGCAGAAGAAGGAATAACGGATGAGCATCAAGCGCTATGGAACCGGCTCGAAAGGCGCCGGCGGACAGCCCCTGCCGTTTGCCCGGGCAACCGAGGCCAATGGCTGGCTCTATGTCTCGGGCCAGGTGCCGATGGAGAACGGCGAAATCGTCGGCAGCGGCATTGTCGCGCAGAGCCACAAGGCCATCCAGAACATGCTCGCCATCGTTGAAGAAGCCGGTTATGAGGTGAAGGATATCGTCCGCATCGGCGTCTGGCTCGATGATCCCCGGGATTTCTGGAGTTTCAACGGTGTCTATGCCGAATATTTCGGCGAGTATCCGCCGGCCCGTGCTTGCGTCCAGTCGAGCATGATGGTCGATTGCAAGGTGGAAGTGGATTGCATCGCGTTCCGTCAGGACCGCGTCGCGCAGTAAGGTTTGGCCGGCGGCGGGCGTGCCGCGGCGATGAGAGGAGAGGCCCCTGATGGAAGAGACCGGATCGAAAAGAGCCCGTGGCCTCGACCGTGCCTTCGAAATCCTCGAATTCCTGCGCGCGCACCGCCAGCCGATCCGGCCGAACGAGATCGCCATTGCCATGGGCGCGCCGCGCTCGTCGGTCTACGAACTGGTCAACCTGTTGATGCGCCACGGCATGCTGGAATATTCCGGCGGCGACGGCCGGGTGTTTCTCGGCCGCAAGCTCTATTTCCTCGGGCGCGCCTATTCCGAACATTTCGACCTGATGCGCGAAAGCGATCTCCTCCTCGTGCAACTGGCCGAGGAGACCCGCGAGACGGCGCAGATGTGCCTGCTGGAAGGCAACAAGTATACGGTGGCAATGATGCGCGAGGGCTCGCGTCCGTTCCGCATCTCGGCCTCCGTCGGCGAGCTGGTGCCGATCCCGTGGACGGCATCGGGCCGCCTGCTGGTCTCGCATCTGAGCGACGCGGAGATCCTCGACTTCATCCCCGAGGGCGATTTCGTCCTGCCGAACGGGCGGCAGCTGGACCCGGGCGAGTTCATCGCGCAGGTGCGCAAGGCAACCGATGACGGCTATTTCACCTTCAACAGCCAAGTGGAAAACTACACACACTGCTTCGCCGTGCCCGTCTATGGCGAGGACGGGATCTGCACCGCGACGCTCTGCCTGATCGCCCCACGCGAGGACGGGCTTCGCCATCACCGCGACTATCTGGACCGGCTGATCGAGAAGGCGAGCGAGCTTTCCGAGCGGCTCGGCCATGCGCCCGTTACGCTTGGCTCGGCCATGCGTCAGTGACGCTGAAGATGAAGCAGTCCTAGGCGCGTTCCGCCGTCAGCCCCTGGTGAAGATATAGTCGGTTTCCTGGCGCAGGACGTCGCCGGGACGCAGCACGGCGCTTGGAAAGCTCGCGTGGTTGATCGCGTCCGGCCAGACCTGGGTCTCCATGCAGAAGCCGGCATTGGCGCCGTATCGCCGGCCGTCGTGACCCTCGACAGGCACGTTCACATAGCCGCCGGCATAGAACTGCACGCCGGGCTCGGTCGTGGCGATCTCCAGCGCGACATGCGAGACGGGACTGGTGATGCGGCCGACGCTGCGCTTTTCGACACGGTCCGGCGAGAGGCAGAAATTATGGTCGAAGACCACGGCCTTGCCGTCTTCACTGCGGCCCATGGGAGCGGGGCTGCGGAAGTCGAAAGCGGTTCCGGCAACGGCACGGATCTCGCCGGTCGGGATCAGCCGGTCGTCGACGGGCAGATAGTGCTCGGCCGCAAGCTGCAGGATGTGGCCGTTGATGTCGTCGGCACCGTCGAGGTTGAAATAGCTGTGCTGGCAGACATTGGCGAGTGTCGGCCGGTCGGTGACGGTCTCATAGACCACCGACAGCACGCCGCCGGGCAGCAGGGTGTAGGCGGCCGTTATCCGGGCATTGCCGGGATAGCCGGCGCGGCCGTCGGGATCGGTGATTGAAAGCGTGACGCGGTCCGGGGCGTGATCGGTGATCTGCCAGTTGCGCACGCCCGTGCCGTCGCTGCCGCCATGCAGGTGGCCGATGCCCTTTTCGTTGAGCGCCAGCTGGTAGGCCGTGCCGTCGAGGGTAAAGCGGCCGCCATCGATCCGGTTGGCGCAGCGGCCGGGCGTGGCGCCGAAATAGGGCGAATGGGCGAGATAGTCTTGCAGCCTGTCGAAGCCGAGCACGAGAGACGGCGTGTGGCCCTCCAACCGCAGATCCTGGATGACGGCGCCGTAGGTAAGGACATGGGCGGTCAGGCCGCCACCGGATATCCTTACCCGGCTCACGGTTTCGCCGGAGGGCAGGGTGCCGAAGGTTTCGATCTGGCTGGATGCCATGGGGTTACTCCTCCCGAATGGTGATTGCGGTCTCAGCGCGACAGCAGGCGCGCCGCCTCTTCCAGTCCGCCGAGCGTCAGCGGAAACATCCGCCCGCCCATCAGCTGCTGTAGCATGTGGATCGATTGCGTATAGCCCCAGTAATTCTGAGGCGCCGGATTGAGCCAGAGGGTTCTGGAAAAATGCGTGGTCAGGCGGTTGATCCACTGGGCGCCGGCTTCCGCGTTCCAGTGCTCGACGGAGCCGCCGGGATGGCTAATCTCGTAGGGGCTCATCGAGGCATCGCCGACGAGGATGACGCGGTAATCCGGTCCGAAGGTGCGGATCACGTCTTCGGTTGAAACCGTGTCGACAGGACGCCTGCGGGCATCGGTCCAGACGCGCTCGTAGACGCAGTTGTGGAAATAGAAATAGTCCATATGCCGGAATTCGGCGCGGGCGGCGGAGAACAGTTCCTCGACACCCTTCACGTGATCGTCCATCGAGCCGCCGATGTCGAAGAACATCAGGAGCTTGACCGCATTGCGCCGCTCGGGCCTGGTCTTGACGTCGAGATAGCCATGCTCGGCGGTAGCGCGCACCGTGCCATCGAGGTCGAACTCGTCGGCAGCCCCTTCGCGGACGAAGCGGCGGAGCCGCTTCAGCGCGACCTTGATGTTGCGGGTGCCGAGCTCGACGCTGTCGTCGAGATTGCGGAATTCGCGCCGATCCCAGACCTTGACCGCGCGGCGGTGGCGGCTCTCGTCCTGGCCGATGCGCACGCCTTCCGGATTATAGCCATAGGCGCCGAAGGGGGAGGTGCCGGCGGTGCCGATCCATTTCGAGCCGCCCTGATGCCGGCCCTTCTGTTCGGCAAACCGTTCTTTCAGCGTTTCCATCAGCTTCTCGAAGCCGCCGAGGCTTTCGATCAGCGTCTTGTCCTCGTCCGAGAGGTGCTTCTCGGCAAGCTTGCGCAGCCAGTCCTCGGGGATCTCCGCCGCCTGCATCCCTTCCTCGCCGGAGACCGCCTGCAGCCCGGAAAACACTTCGGCGAAGACGCGGTCGAAACGATCGATATGCCGCTCGTCCTTGACCAGCGTGGTGCGGGCGAGGAAGTAGAAGGCCTCGACGTCGAAATCCGTGAGCCCGGCCTGCATGCCCTCCAGAAGGCCGAGGAATTCGCGCAGGGTGACCGGCACGCGTGCTTCCTTCAGCTTCAGAAAAAACGGAATGAACATCGGGACGGTCGATCCTTCGGGTGGGCGGCGATCGACAGGAGATATAAGGGCTCGGGCGCCTTCCCGAAAGACCCGACGGGGCGGATGCGACAGGGGCCGGGCATGGCCGGCGGCCCTGTCGTCGTCGCCTCAGCTCTTGATGCCGATCTCTTGCGGGTCGAAGGGCGTCGTCTGGTAGATCTCGTTGATCCAGTTGTTGAGCAGCAGATGCGCGTGGCTGCGCCAGCGGTTGGGCGGGGCGATCGACGGATCGTTGTGCGGGAAATAGTCGTGCGGCATTTTGATCGGGATGCCGGCATCGACGTCGCGGAAATATTCGTCCGCCAGCGAGGTCGAATCATATTCGATATGGTTGAACATGTAGAGCCGGTTGCCGCGGGTTTCCTCGACCAGGCAGACGCCCATTTCTGGCGATTCCATCAGGACGGAGAGGTCCGGCACCTTGTCGATCTCGGCGCGGCGCACCTCGGTCCAGCGCGAGACCGGCACCTGGAAATCGTCGGAAAAGCCGTTCAGATAGACCGAGGAGGGCTTCAGGTTGCGGTGGCGGTAGATGCCGAAGGCCTTTTCCGTCAGCGTGTGCTTGGGCACGCCATGGAAGTGATAGATCGCCGCCATCGCGCCCCAGCAGATGTTCAGCGTCGAATGGGCATGGGTCTCGGTCCAGTCGAGGATCTGCTTCAATTCGTCCCAGTAGGTGACCTCCTCGAAGGGCAGGGTCTCGACCGGGGCGCCGGTGATGATGAAGCCGTCGAACTTGCGGTCCTGAACCTCTTCCCAGGTGTGGTAGAAGGATAGGAGGTGCTCTTCCGGCGTGTTCTTCGCCTTGTGGCCGCCGACGCGCACCAGGGTGAACTCCACCTGCAGCGGCGAGGCGCCGATCAGCCGGGCGAACTGCACCTCGGTCTTGATCTTGTTCGGCATCAGATTGAGGATCCCGATCTGCAACGGGCGGATATCCTGACGGATCGCCATCGTCTCGGTCATCACCCGCACGCCCTCTTTCAAAAGGGTCTCGAAGGCAGGCAGGGTATCGGGAATCTTGATCGGCATGGGTATCTCGACTTTCATCGGGCGTGCGATGCTGGACCGCACAGACAAAAATACCGGCGGCTTTTGTGTCAAAAGCGCTGCCGGTCCCGGGAAAGTCTTCGAACTTGCCTCGGCCCTTTAGCAACTTCTTTAACGTGGCTGCAAGCCGGCCGGCCAAATCACCACGAAGACTTCAATACGCCCGGGGGGATTGAGAATCAATTAAAAAGGGCAGGGCATCGCCCATGTTCATGCCGAGGCCTCACCGTTCGCGTCTGGCCATGAAGGCCAGACGTTCGAACAGGTGGACGTCCTGCTCGTTCTTCAACAGCGCGCCGTGCAGCTTCGGCAGGGCGTTTTTCGGGTCGGTCCTGAGATCGGCGGGGTCGACGTCGTCGGCGACCAGAAGGCGGATCCAGTCGAGCGCCTCGGAGGTCGAGGGACGTTTCTTGAGACCCGGCGTCTCGCGGATCTCGTAAAAGCGGGCAAGGGCGCTTGCCACCAGCTGTCGCTTAATGCCGGGATAATGGACGTCGACGATCTTCGCCAGCGTGTCGGCATCGGGAAAGCGGATATAGTGAAAGAAGCAGCGGCGCAGGAAGGCGTCCGGCAGCTCCTTCTCGTTGTTGGAGGTGATGATGACGATCGGGCGGATCTCGGCGCGGACGGTCTCGCCGGTCTCGTAGACGTGGAATTCCATCCGGTCGAGTTCCTGCAGCAGATCGTTCGGAAACTCGATATCGGCCTTGTCGATCTCGTCGATCAGCAGCACGACCTTACGGCCGGCCTCGAAGGCCTGCCAGAGCTTGCCGCGGCGGATATAATTCTTCACGTCGTTGACCCGGGGATCGCCGAGCTGACTGTCGCGCAGCCGCGACACCGCATCATATTCGTAGAGGCCCTGCTGCGCCCTCGTGGTCGACTTGATGTTCCACTCGATCATCTCGAGACCGAGGGCGCTCGCCACCTGCCGGGCAAGTTCGGTCTTGCCGGTTCCGGGCTCGCCCTTGACCAGCAGCGGCCGCTCCAGCGCGATCGCGGCATTGACCGCGATCATCAGGTCCTTGTCGGCGATATAGTCGGCTGTTCCGGCAAACTGCATGGGGCATATCTCTCTGGCGTGTGCTGCCCGAAAACCTAGTGGCGAGGGCGGGCCGGTGCAAGCGCGCGGCCGCAAGATTGGCGGGGCCGACGCCAGATAACGCTTTGTAAGCGGGGACAAATCTGGCAATATGGCTGCACTTCGGCGTCACCATGCGCGAAGCGAGCACGCGTCCTCCCCCCGAGAGCAGGAGGAGCGCTCGAGGCCACACGGTAGCGTCTTCAAATTCGACTCCACGCAAGGACTTTCGCGCCGAGGGATGCCCGCTCATAGGGCCTCTAAAGGCGACTGGTCCGCGACGATGGGCGCCTTTTGCTGCGGGTCTTCTGCTGCAGGCACGGGGCGCATGGCGGCGGATGGGACGGCACCGGCCGGCCATGGGTGACGCCTTTCAACACGCAATTCCTGTCGCTGCCGATGCGCGCAAGCCGGAAACCGTTCCGGTGCGGGCGCCACGGTGCGGCAAACCGACGACGCCTGCGGGCGCGGGAGACGACGATGAGCGGACACAAGTTCAAGACCGGCCAGATGATCACGCTGAAGAATAACGGCCTGCCCGTGGCGCGCATGTCCGGGGAGTGCAAGATCATGGCGACGCTGCCGGAGACCGGCGGCATGCGGCAATATCGCGTGCGCTTCGAGGGCGAGACCTTCGAACGCTGCGTTGGCGAAGACGACATTCAAACCAGCCCGGCCAAGGCGCCTCAGCGCAAGCCGGCGGCAGACAGCAAGGAGAAACAGCATGGCTAAGGGTCAGCAGCGTTCGAACAAGGAAGTGCGCAAGCCGAAGAAGGACAAGGAAAAGCCGTCGACGGCGCCGGTGTCCAGCTTCACCACCCAGATGAAGGGCGCGGAAGCGTCGGCGACGAAGAAGCGCTGAGCCGCAGGCACGCCCATCGGATGACAGACAGGCGCTGGGGCGGCTTCTGCTGCCACAGCGCTTTCGTCTGGCCGGCCCGCTGAGGCGCCCGCAGCTATCGTCAAAGCGGATTCGGGCGGATCGACGCTGCCTGCGCGCGCTTGGGCTTTTGCATTTGGCCGAATTTGCGCTATGGGCACATCCATGCCCGCAAACACCTTCACCATATTGCTCGGTGGTACGCTTGAGCCGACCGACCGCCTGAAAGCGCAGGTCGCCGGCACCCGTGCGATCGCGGCCGATGGCGGCATGCGCCATGCGGCGGCGCTGGGCATCCGGCCGGAACTCTGGGTCGGCGATTTCGACAGTTCCGACGACCTGCCGGTCGCGGACTATCCCGATATTCCCCGCATGCCCTATCCGGCGCGCAAGAACGCCACCGACGGCGAGATCGCCGTGGATGCGGCGCGCGAGCGCGGTGCGAGCCGGATTATTCTGGCGGGCGCGCTCGGCGGCGAGCGCTCCGACCATGCGCTGATGCACCTGATTGCGATGGTCGCCCTTTCCAAGGCCGGGCTCGACATTACATTGAGTTCCGGTGCCGAGGAGGCCTATCCGCTGTTACCGGGCATGCCGCTCGCGGTCGACCTGCCGCAGGGCGCGCTGTTTTCGGTGATCGGCCTCACTGCGCTCACCGGCCTGACGATTGCCGATGCGCGCTATCCCTTGTCGGATTTCACGCTGCCGTTCGGCTCGTCGCGCACCATATCCAACGTGGCCGAAGGGCCCGTCACCTTTTCACTCGGCAGCGGCGAGGCGATCGTCCTTGCCCGCCCCCATGACCTGACCGGAGCCTGAAGCCTTGGCGCCTCCCATTCTGAAACTCGACGACATCAAGCTTTCCTTCGGCGGCACGCCGCTGCTCGACGGCGCCAATCTGCAGATCGAAGCGGGCGACCGGATCTGCCTTGTCGGCCGCAACGGCTCGGGCAAGTCGACGCTGATGAAGATCGCCGCCGGCATGGTCGAGGCGCAGTCGGGCGAGGTGTTCCGCCATCCGTCGTCGACCATCCGCTATCTCGAACAGGCGCCGGACTTCGCCGGCTATGCGACCGTGCAGGCCTATGCCGAATCCGGTCTCGGACCCGGTGACGACGCCTATCGGGTCACCTATCTGCTGGAGCATCTGGGACTGACCGGCGAGGAAGACCCGGCGCGGCTGTCGGGCGGCGAGGCGCGGCGTGCGGCGCTGGCGCGGGTGCTGGCGCCCGAACCCGACATCCTGCTGCTCGACGAGCCGACCAACCATCTCGACCTGCCGACGATCGAATGGCTGGAAGGCGAGCTTGCCGCGTCGCGCAGCGCGCTGGTGCTGATCTCGCATGACCGGCGCTTCCTGGAAAAGGTTTCCAATGCCACCGTCTGGCTCGACCGCGGCCTGTCGCGCCGGCTCGACCGGGGCTTCGGCCAGTTCGAGGAATGGCGCGACAAGGTGCTGGAAGAGGAAGAGATCGAGCAGCACAAGCTCGGAAAGCAGATCGAGCGCGAGGAGCACTGGCTGCGCTACGGCGTGACGGCGAGACGCAAGCGCAACATGCGCCGGCTCGGCAATCTGCAGCAGTTGCGGTCCGACTATCGCGGTCACAAGGGGCCGCAGGGCACGATCCAGGCCTCGATCACCGAGGGCCGCGACAGCGGCAAGCTGGTGATCGAGGCGGAGGCGATCACCAAGGCTTACGGCGAGCGCACGATCGTCGCGCCGTTTTCGCTGCGCGTGCATCGCGGCGACTGCATCGGCTTTGTCGGCCCGAACGGCGCCGGCAAGACGACGCTCTTGAAGATGCTGACCGGCCAGCTCGAGCCGGACAGCGGCACGGTGAAGCTCGGCACCAATCTGGAAATCGCCACCCTCGACCAGAAGCGCGAGGACCTCAACCTTTCCGACACGCTTGCTCATTATCTGACCGACGGGCGCGGCGAGAACCTGCTGGTCAACGGCGAGCAGAAGCATGTGACCGGCTACATGAAGGACTTCCTGTTCCAGCCGGAGCAGGCGCGCACCCCGATCAAGAACCTCTCGGGCGGCGAGCGGGCCCGGCTGATGCTGGCGCGGATCATGGCCAAGCCGTCCAACCTTCTGATCCTCGACGAGCCGACCAACGATCTCGACATCGAAACGCTCGACCTATTGCAGGAAATCGTTGCCGGCTTTTCCGGCACCGTCATTCTCGTCTCCCATGACCGTGACTTTCTCGACCGCACGGTGTCGTCGACCATTGCGCCGGCCAATCCGGAGGCACCCGACGGGCGCTGGATCGAATATGCCGGCGGCTATTCCGACATGATGGCGCAGCGCAAGGGCGCCGAGGACGAGCGCAAGAAGGCGGAAAAGGCCGAAAAGGCGAAGGCCGGCGGTCCGTCCGGCCATGCCGGCGGCGGCCAGAAGGGCAAGGCCAAGCTTTCCTTCAAGCAGAAATTCGCGCTCGAAAACCTGCCCAAGGAGATGGAAAAGGCGCAAGGCGAGATCGCCGCCCGGGAGGCGAAGATGGCCGATCCGAAGCTTTTCACCAAGGATCCCGCGACCTTCAACAGGCTTGCCGCCGAGACGGAAAAGCTGCGTGCCGACGTGACGCGGATGGAAGAGGAATGGCTGGAGCTGGAAATGCTGCGCGAGGAACTGGAGGGCTGAGGCCCTCTCGTCCTTCTTACCTGCCGCATTGCGGCCATGCCCCCATCTTGCACGCGCATCCCGCCCGCGCTATGTCAATCCCTGCTCTAACGGGGTGCCCGACGTTTGTTGATCGAACGGCCGGCTGAGAGGCGTCTGACGCCAACCCGCGGAACCTGATCCGGTTAAGACCGGCGGAGGGATTAGACGCGTTGCGCAAACACGCCCTTTTCCCGATCAATGATCACTTCAAAGGAGGGGCGTGATGCCAATCTTGGATATGCAGTTTTCCCGCCGCGCCACACTTGCTGCGTTGGCTCTGGGCTTGTCGCTTCCGGCGCTCGGCGCAGCCGAGGCGGCCGACAAGACGCTGACCATCTATACCTATGAAAGCTTCATCTCCGAATGGGGTCCGGGACCGAAGGTCAAGACGGCCTTCGAGGAGACCTGCGGCTGCACGGTCAAGTTCGTCGGCGTCGAGGACGGCGTGGCGTTGCTGACCCGGCTGAAGCTCGAGGGCGAGAACACCAAGGCCGACCTGGTGCTCGGTCTCGACACCAATCTGGTAGCCGAGGCCAAGGCGACCGGCCTGTTCGACACGCACGGGATCGACACCTCCGCCGTCCAGGTGCCCGGCGGCTACAGCGACGATGTCTTCGTGCCCTATGACTACGGCCATTTCGCCGTCGTCTACGACACCCAGGCGATCAAGACGCCGCCGACAAGCCTGAAGGACCTGGTCGAAGGCGATCCGTCGGTGAAGATCGCGATCGAGGATCCGCGGACCTCGACGCCGGGGCTCGGCCTGCTGCTCTGGATGAAATCGGTCTATGGCGACCAGGCAGCCGAGGCCTGGGGCAGACTGAAGGACCGGGTGCTGACGGTGACGCCCGGCTGGTCGGAGGCTTACGGCCTGTTCACCAAGGGCGAAGTGCCGATGGTGTTTTCCTACACAACCTCGCCCGCCTATCACATGGTCGAGGAGAAGAGCGATCGCTACCAGGCGGCCCGCTTTTCGGAAGGCCACTACATCCAGATCGAGGTCGCCGGCCTGCTGAAGAACGCGCCGGACAAGGATCTCGCCCGCGATTTCCTGAAATTCATGGTGACCCCCGGTTTCCAGGATACCATCCCGACCAACAACTGGATGATGCCGGTGAGCAAGACCTCCGCGCCGCTGCCGGACGCGTTCTCCAAGCTGGTGCAGCCGGAAAAGACGCTGCTGATGAGCCCCGAGGAAGTCGAGAAGAACCGCAAGGCCTGGATCGACGAATGGCTGGGCGCCATGGCGGCCAAGTGAGATGATCCTGACGCGCCGGCAGAGATGGACCGGATTTGCCGGCGGGGCCTTCGCGCTCGCCGGTCTTTTCGGCTTCATCCTGGCGGCGGTGATCGCTTTGCTGTCGATCGGCCGCTCAGGCGGGCTCGACGGTTTCGTTTCCGATCCGGTGATCTGGCCGGCTTTGCGCTTCACGCTCTGGCAGGCGGGGCTTTCGACACTGCTGTCGGTCGCCTTTGCCCTTCCCGTCGCCCGGGCGCTTGCCCGCCGTCCGCGGTTTTTCGGGCGGATCTGGCTGGTGCGGCTGATGGCGGTGCCGATGGGGCTGCCGGTGCTGATCGGGGCGCTGGGGCTGCTCGGGGTCTGGGGCCGGTCGGGGCTGGTCAACACGATCTGGGTCGGGCTCGGCGGCGAGCGCCTGTCGATCTACGGTCTCTCCGGCATTCTGCTGGCGCATGTATTCTTCAACATGCCGCTGGCCGCGCGGCTGCTTCTGGCGGCCCTGGAGCGGCTGCCGGGCGAATACTGGCTGATCTCGGCCGAGCTCGGCATGGGCCCGCGATCGGTCTTCCGCTTTGTCGAATGGCCGGCCATGGCGCGGGTCATTCCCGGTGCCGCCGGTCTCGTCTTCATGCTCTGTGCGACCAGTTTTACCCTGGTGCTGATGCTCGGCGGCGGGCCGGCGGCGACCACGCTGGAGGTCGCGATCTACCAGGCGCTGCGCTTCGATTTCGATCCCGGCCGCGCCGTCACACTCGGCCTGCTGCAGATTGCGGTGACCGGCGTCATTCTGGCGGTGCTTTCCGCCCTGCCCTCGCAGACGGCGGGCGGGATCGGCGAGGGACGGGCAACCCGCCGGCTCGACGGACAGACGGCCGGCGCGCGGGTGTCGGACGGGCTGGCGATCGTCGTGGCGACGCTGTTTCTCTGCCTGCCGCTCGGGTCGGTCGTGGCGTCCGGGCTAAAATCGGATCTTGCCGCTCTCGTGCGCCAGCCGGCGGTGCTGCAGGCGGGCCTGACGAGCCTTGCGATCGGGGCGGTGGCGGCCATGCTGTCGGTGCTGCTCGGGCTTCTGCTCGTCAACGGGGTGACGGCGGCGCGGGAGCGGCGGAACGCGCGGCTTGTCGAACGCGGCTTTGCCGCCACGCTTCATGCGACGGGATCGATCGTGCTGCTGGTGCCGGCCATCGTGCTCGCGACCGGCTGGTTCCTGCTCCTCAGACCGTTTGGCGAGATCGCGCGGTTTGCGCCGGTGATCGTGATTGCCATCAATGCGCTGATGGCGCTGCCCTTCGTCATGCGGATCCTGGGGCCCGCGCTCGAGGAGCATCACCGGACCGCCGGACGGCTGGTGGCGAGCCTTGGCCTGTCCGGCTGGACACGCTGGCGGCTGGTCGACCTGCCGCGGCTCGGCAAGCCGCTCGCCATGGCGTTTTCCTTCGCCATGGCGCTGTCGCTCGGCGATCTCGGCGCCGTTGCGCTGTTCGGGGCGGAAAACCTGACGACGCTGCCCTGGCTGATCTATAGCCGCATGGGCAGCTACCGGACAAACGACGCCGACGGGCTGGCCCTGATGCTGGGCGTGATCTGCCTCGCCCTGACGGTGCTTGGAACACCCAGGGGTGTCAGGGCGGGCGGCGGCGCAAGGAGCATGGCATGACGCAAGACAGGACCGGTATCCAGCTCGAGGCGGTACGGTTGCGGCTGGGATCGACCGATTTTACCTTCGACGCGCAGCTGCCGGCGGGGCGGATCACGGCGATTGCCGGGGCGTCCGGCTCGGGCAAGTCGACCTTGCTCAACCTCGTCGCCGGTTTCGAAACGCCCGATTCGGGGCGGGTTCTGATCGATGGCCTCGACATGACGGATCGCCATCCGTCGAAACGGCCTGTCAGCTTGGTGTTTCAGGACAATAATCTTTTCGCCCATCTCGATCTGTTCACCAATGTCGGGCTCGGCCTCGATCCCACCCTGTCGCTCGACGCGGCGGCTAAGCGGGCAGTAAGCGAGGCGCTCTCCCGCGTGGGTCTTGCCGGCTTCGAGCGGCGACGGCCGCCAACGCTGTCGGGCGGCGAGCGGCAAAGAGCCGCCTTTGCCCGGGCCCTGGTGCGCCGCAAGCCGGTCCTGCTGCTGGACGAACCTTTTGCCGCGCTCGATCCGGGCCTGCGCTCCGATATGGCAAAACTGCTGGTTTCGCTGCATCGGGAGACGGAGAATACCGTGCTGATGGTCAGCCATGACGCCGGCGAGGTCATGGCGCTTGCCGGGCATATCCTGTTCGTCGATGCGGGGCGGATCGTCTTCGGCGGCACGCCGCAAGCATTTGAAAAAAGTGAAATCTCTGCGATCAATCGGTTTCTGGGTGCTTGAAGCGGAAACACTTCGCCTTATTTTCGACGTCGGTCGGTGGCATTCCCCCCGGGCTTGAGAGTAAGAACAGCTTTTCTGGTCGGGGCCAGTCAAGCGGACTCAATTGATGCGTTGCACTCTTTTTCGACTTGGTGTTTCTAATACACACTTGTGAGGCGAGAGCTGGGCTCCTTGATTGAAGAACAACATATTAGGTCGAGCACGGTGCGTGCGCCGATCCGGGAGCGGGATAATTCGGGCAAGATGAAGGCGGTCACCTATCGGAGCAGAGGCTCTGCGGCAGGAGCGCGTCATGAGGATACCGTCCGGGTGTTCGGCCGCCGCATGGTGCTGGTCGGGCTCGGCCTGTCGCTGGCCGGCTGCCAGTCGATCTTCGATCAGTCCTATCAGTCTTCCATCGGCCCCTCGTCCTCGCCGCAGATCGTCGAGGAAGTGCAGAAGGACGATCCGCGCGCGCAGATGGGGGCCCGCGAGCATCCGCGCATCGTTGCCAGCTATGGCGGCGAATATCACGACGAGAAGACCGAAAAGCTCGTCGCCCGCATCGCCGGCGCGCTGACCGCGGTGTCGGAAAATCCGGCCCAGTCCTATCGAATCACCATCCTGAATTCACCGGCGATCAATGCCTTCGCGCTGCCCGGCGGCTATCTCTACGTGACGCGTGGATTGCTGGCGCTGGCCACCGACGCCTCGGAAGTGGCCGCCGTCCTGTCGCATGAAATGGCGCATGTGACCGCCAATCACGGCATCGAGCGCCAGCGCCGCGAAGAGGCCGAGGTGCTGGCGAGCCGTGTGGTCGCCGAAGTGCTGTCGAGCGATCTGGCCGGCAAGCAGGCGCTGGCCCGCGGCAAGCTGAGGCTTGCGGCGTTCTCGCGCCAGCAGGAGCTGCAGGCCGACCTGATCGGGGTGCGTACGCTGGGCGAAGCCGGCTACGATCCCTATGCCGCCTCGCGCTTCCTGGAAACCATGGCCGCCTACAGCAAGTTCACCTCGGTCGAGCCCGATTCCGACCAGAGCCTGGACTTCCTGTCGAGCCACCCGAATGCGCCGCAACGCGTCGAGCTTGCGCGCCGGCATGCGCGGCAGTTCGGCCCCGAAGGCACCTATGGCGATACCGGCCGCGACTATTTCCTGGCGGGCATCGATGGCCTGCTCTATGGCGACAGCCCGCAGGAGGGCTATGTCCGCGGCCACACCTTCCTGCACGGGACGCTCGGCATCCGCTTCGACGTGCCGGACGGCTTCCAGATCGACAACAAGGTCGAGGCCGTGCTTGCGACCGGCCCGGGCGATGTGGCGATCCGTTTCGACGGGGTGTCCGACGCCAAGCGCGGCAGCTTGACCAATTACATCTCCAGCGGCTGGGTCACCGGCCTGATCCCGGACACCATCCGGCCGGCCAAGGTCAACGGGCTGGAGGCCGCCACCGCGCGCGCCTCGGCGGATCGCTGGGACTTCGATATCACCGTCATCCGCATGGGCTCGCAGATCTTCCGCTTCCTGACCGCCGTTCCCAAGGGAAGCCCGGCGCTGGAAAGCACGGCAGACGTGCTGCGGGCGAGTTTCCGCCGGATCACGCGCGAGGAAGCCGCATCGTTGAAGCCGCTGCGGGTTCGGGTGGTGACGGTCGGGCGCAATGACACGCTGGCCTCGCTGGCCGGACGCATGATGGGGACCGAGCGCAAGCTGGAACTGTTCCGCCTGATCAATGCCTTGAACCTCGGCCAGGTGCCGACGGTCGGAAGCCGGGTCAAGATCATCACCGAGTGAGGACGTCCGTCAGGACCCGGCGGGGGCTGCCAGGTGTTGGCCGCATTCCGTCAAACGCCAATATCCCGCGGATTGCGGGAGACCACAACACGGCGGGCGATCAGTGACGGGTCCGGCCAGAGGCCGGATCAGGACATTTCGAGTTCGCGGGTGCGTTCCGGCACCTTGGTCATCAGCGCTGCCTTCAGCTTTTCGATCGCACGGGTCTCGATCTGGCGGACGCGTTCCTTCGAGATGCCGAATTCGACGCCGAGTTGTTCGAGCGTTGCGGAATTCTCCGACAGGCGGCGGGCAGCGATGATGCGGTTTTCCCGCTCGTTGAGGCCGGTCATCGCGTCCTTCAGCCAATCGCTCCAGCGCTGGCCGTCGATCATCAGGGTGACCTGCTCGTCCGGCAGCAGGTCGTCGCTGACCAGCATGTCCAGGCGTTCGGTCTTGCTGTCGCCGTCACCAATGGTCGCCTGCAGCGAGGTGTCGTTGGCCGACAGGCGGGCATCCATCGACTGCACGTCGGCAAGCGACACGCCGAGGGCGACCGCGATCTCCTGGTGAATAGCCTGGTCGGTCAGGCGGTTGTCGCCCTGGGCGAGCTTGGCGCGCAGACGACGCAGGTTGAAGAACAGCGCCTTCTGCGTCGAGCTGGTGCCGCCGCGCACGATCGACCAGTTGCGCAGGATATAGTCCTGCATGGAAGCGCGGATCCACCAGCCGGCATAGGTCGAAAAACGCACTTCTCTTTCGGGCTCGAACCTAGCCGCGGCCTCAAGCAGCCCTATGTAACCTTCCTGAATGAGGTCACCCATCGGCAGTCCAAAGCCGCGAAACTTGGATGCCATGGCGATGACGAGGCGCATATGGGCATGGGCGATCTGGTTTCGGGCGCTGCTGTCATTGGCGTTCTTCCAGCGCAGGGCGAGATTTCGCTCTTCCTCGCGCTCGAGATACGGCGCGGATTGGGCCGCGCGGAAAAGCTGCTTTTCGGCTGATGATGATTTCATGTCGGCCTCCGGTACCGGGTTTGGCAGCGAGCTGCTGTCAGGCTAACCGGCGGGCGGCCCGGAGAGGGTCGTAGAAACCGGTTACGTGTGTAACGCACGGAGCGGCATTTAGATCATTGCGATTTTCAATTAATTCGCGGCAGCCGGCGAAAGCCGGACGCAACGCCAGGTTTTCCGGCATGTTCGGCCGCCCGATTTCACGCAGACGTGAAGTCGAAGACGGCGCCGGCCTGTCACAGCCGGTGAAAACGCGGAACCGGAGGGCCATTGCCCTCGCCGCGAAAGACCATGCGGTAGCGGGCAAACAGCACGGCCGTCGCCAGCGAGAACCAGGAGCCCCAGCCAAGCCCGACAATGACGTCGCTCGGATAATGCACGCCGATCATCACCCGGGTCATCGCCAGCCAGATGGCGGCCAGCGCAAGCGGCAGGCGAAAGCGCGGCATCAGCAGGGCGGCCGCCATCGCCATGGCGCCGATCGTCGTCGAATGCCCGGAGGGAAAGCTTTCCCAGAGAAAGTCGTTGGTGAAAGGCTGGAAGGAGAACTTACCGAAATCCTCAAAGCTCAAGGGGCGCGCCCGGCCGACGATGCGCTTGACCGCATTGACGGTGATCGTGGCACTGGCGACGCTGACGAACAGATAGGCGCCGATATGGGCGATCCGCAGGCGTTGCAGCTTCCGGCGCAGATCGTCGGTGCGACGGGAATAGAGATAGGCTGCGGCAAACAGGATGGCGCTGACGCTCAGGATCCACCAGGACCGGCCGATATCGGTGATCAGGCCGCCGAACTGCCGGACATAGGCATTGATCTGCTTCTCGCCGGCGCCGACGGGGCCGTCGAAGACGAGAAAGGCCAGAAGCCCCAGATTGATGACGATGGCGCTATACTGAAGAAGAAAGAGCGAAGGTCGCGGCCCCTTGTTGTTCAGGCGCCTTGCCCGCAGCCATTGCATCGTTGTTCGCATTCTTGTCCCGTTTCAGCCAAGAGCTTCATTTGGCGCGCAAATCCGCCGGGTCAACCGGCGGATTTGAAACGGGTCCTAGCGGCTCAGGCTGACAGGGCGCTGAATTCGGCGAGAATTGCGTCACCCATCTGCGTGGTGCCGACACGGGTCGCGCCATCGGCCATGATGTCGGCCGTGCGGATGCCTTTGTCGAGCACGTTGGCGATCGCCTTTTCCAGATTGTTGGCTTCCTCGATCATGTTGAACGAGTAGCGCAGGCACATGGCGAAGGAGGCGATCATGGCGATCGGGTTGGCGATGCCCTTGCCGGCGATGTCCGGCGCCGAGCCGTGCACCGGCTCGTACATCGCCTTGCGCTTGCCGGTCTTGGGGTCGGGGGCGCCGAGCGAGGCCGATGGCAGCATGCCGAGCGAACCGGTCAGCATGGCGGCGACGTCGGACAGCATGTCGCCGAACAGGTTGTCGGTGACGATCACGTCGAACTGCTTGGGCGCCCGCACCAGCTGCATGCCGCCGGCATCGGCCAGCATGTGCTCGAGCTTGACGTCGGAATATTGCGCCTTGTGGGTTTCGGTGACCACCTGGTTCCACAGCACGCCGGATTTCATCACGTTGCGCTTTTCCATCGAGCAGACGGTGTTGCCGCGGGTGCGGGCCAGTTCGAAGGCGACGGCGGCGATGCGCTCGATCTCGTAGGTGTCGTAGACCTGGGTGTCGATTGCCCGCTTCTGGCCGTTGCCGAGATCGGTGATCGTCTTCGGCTCGCCGAAATAGACGCCGCCGGTCAGTTCGCGCACGATCAGGATGTCGAGGCCTTCGACCAGCTCCGGCTTCAGCGAGGAGGCCTGGGCAAGCGCCGGATAGCAGATTGCCGGACGCAGATTGGCAAACAGTTCGAGATCCTTGCGCAGGCGCAGGAGGCCGGCTTCGGGGCGGACGTCATAGGGTACCGCATCCCATTGCGGGCCGCCGACCGCGCCGAACAGCACGGCGTCGGCATCCGTCGCCTTGGCCATGTCGGCATCGGAAATCGAGGCGCCATGGGCATCATAGGCCGAGCCGCCGACCAGTCCCTCATCGGTCACGAAGCCGGCATCCTGCTCGGCATTCATATAGTCAATGATCTTGCGCACCTCGCCCATGGTTTCGGGGCCGATGCCGTCGCCGGGCAGAAGGAAAAGCGTGCGCTGTGCCATGTCAGAAGCCTCCCTGACGTTTCTTTGAAGTTGCCGCGTTCTAGCGGGCCGGACGGCCCATATCAAGGACGTTGGCGGCCGGAACGGTACGGCTTGGAGGCAGGATCGAAAAGGGAGATGGGCGGCCGGAATGGGCGATCATGCGTTGCGGCACACCAGATCCTGCCGCAACGCTTCGAAAGGGTGTGGCTCAGGCCCAGGGACGGGTGGTCTCGAGCGTCTTTTCGTAAGACGTGATCGAGCTTGCCTTTTCCATGGTCAGGCCGATGTCGTCGAGGCCGTTCAGCAGGCAATGGCGCTTGAAGGCGTCGATGTCGAACTTGATCGAGCCGCCGTCGGGGCCGGTGATTTCCTGGCTTTCGAGGTCGACGGTCAGGACGGCGTTCGAGCCGCGGCTGGCATCGTCCATCAGCTTGTCCAGGTTTTCCTGGCTGACGACGATCGGCAGGATGCCGTTCTTGAAACAGTTGTTGTAGAAGATGTCGGCAAACGAGGTGGAGATGACGCAGCGGATGCCGAAATCGAGCAGGGCCCATGGCGCATGTTCGCGCGACGAGCCGCAGCCGAAATTGTCGCCGGCGACCAGGATCCTGGCGTTCTGATAGGCCGGCTTGTTGAGGACGAAATCGGGGTTGACCGAGCCGTCGTCATTGAACCGGGCTTCGGCAAACAGTCCCTTGCCGAGACCGGTGCGCTTGATCGTCTTCAGGTAGTCCTTCGGAATGATCATGTCGGTGTCGACATTGACGACGGGAAGCGGTGCGGCAACACCGGTCAGCGTGGTGAACTTGTCCATCAGACTTCGCCTTCGATCTCACGTTTCAGATTTCAGCTGCCAATAGAGCAAAATGCCGCGGATTTGAAGGTCTTTCTTGCGCGGAACGGTACGCCTGCCGGCGCTCGATGGCGAATGGTCGAGCGCCCGGACGGTCCGCTTTCAGAGGTCGATGATCGTGCCGCGGCCGTCGTTCCAGACACGCAGGGTTTCCGGCTGGCGTCTGGCGCGTACCGGGACCTGCGCGTTACGCAGCCTGCTTGCGAGCATGCGGGTGCCGAGCGTGACCGTCAGCAGGGCGCCGACAAGGAGCGTCAGCGACAGCGTGAAGGCAGCCGCCGCAGCAAGAATTACAAGGCCTCCGGCAGCCAGGACGAGAGAGCGAAGATTGGTCATAGGCGCAGTCCTTTCATACTCTTGGAAATGGGCGTTTCCCCACGCGATTACAAGGGTTTCGATGAAGGCTTTTGCCGACATCGGCGCAGCGACGTCCGGCCGGCACAATCGCTTGCGCGGCGGCTCAAAGCTTGGCAAAACATGTCCATGCCATTTCATGATCCAGTGCCCCGTCCCCTGCTGCGCCGCTCCGTGTTGAGCGTGCCGGCGATCAATCCGCGCGCGCTTGCAAAGGCGCCGGCGCTTGCCTGCGATGCGGTCATCTTCGACCTGGAAGACAGCGTCGCTCCGCAAATGAAGGAAGAGGCGCGGGCCAATCTGCGCGCCCTGTTCAAGGACCGGGGACCGGGTGACCAGGAATGGATCATCCGGGTGAATGCGGCCGACAGCGCGTTTTTCGCCGACGACATGCAGGCGGTGATCGATTGCGGACCGGACGCCGTGCTGCTGCCGAAGGTCGGGGCATCGGAGGAATTGCAGGCGGCGGCCGATGCTCTTTCCGGTGCCGGCCTTTCCGATCTTCCGCTGATGGCGATGATGGAAACCACCCATGGGGTGTTGAATGCACCGGCCATTGCCCGATGGGGCGTCGCCGGCAAGCGGTTGTCGGCCTTCGTCATCGGTCTCAACGACCTGCGCCGCGAAACCGGCGTGCTGCCGGATCCGCAGCGCACCTATCTCATTCCCTGGCTGATGCAGATCGTCCTCGTTGCCCGTGCCTACGGGATCGACGTGATCGACAGCGTCTCCAATGACTTTCGCGATCTCGATGCCTTCGGCAAAGAGTGCGGACAGGGCCGCGCCATGGGCTTCGACGGCAAGATGCTGATCCATCCGGCACAGATCGCGGCGGCGAATGCGCATTTTTCTCCCTCGGCCGCCGAGATCGCCGATGCCGAGGCGACGGTCGCGGCCTTCGCCGACCCTTCGGCGGCGGGCCTCAATGTCGTGACCGTGAACGGGCGGATGGTCGAGCGCCTGCATCTGGAGCAGGCGGAACGGCTGATCGCCCGGGCCGATCTCATTCAAGCAAGAAAGAGCAAGACAGAATGAAACTTTACCGCTTTCTCACCGGGCCTGACGATGCGTCCTTCTGCCATCGGGTGACCGATGCCCTGAACAAGGGCTGGGACCTGCACGGCTCGCCGCAGCACACCTTCAACGCCGCGGAAAACCGGCTCTATTGCGGCCAGGCGGTGGTCAAGACGGTCGAAGGCAAGGACTATGATCCGTCGATGAAGCTCGGCGAACAGTAGAGGGTTCCTCGACCGTGCCGGCGCCGGCAAGCGGGTGGCGGCACAAGTGTTTTTCCCGTTCGACCGCTTGCCTTCGCCTTGCCGGCTGAAGGATGGTCGACGGGATTTCAAAAGGGCGGCATGCCGCCTCCATCGAGAACAAGCTCAAGGAAACCACCCATGCTGACCATTCGCCGTCTCGACCAGGCCGACGCCCAGATGCTGATTGCCGGAGCCCGGGAAAAGGCAAGGGCGATCGGCGTGCCGATGTGCATTGCCATCACCGACGAATCCGGCCAGTTGATCGCCTTCGAGCGGATGGATGGCGGCAAGGTGACGAGCACGACGATTGCCATCGACAAGGCATTCACGGCGGCGGCAGCGAAGAAGGCGACGCATGAATACGGCACAGCCAGCCAGCCGGGCAATCCGACCTTCGGCATTCATTCGGCAATCGGCGGACGGCTGATGGTGGTCGGCGGCGGCCTGCCTGTGACCGTCGACGGCGAGGTGGTCGGCGGCATTGGCCTCAGTTCGGGTACGCCCGCCCAGGACATGGAATGTGCCCAGGCCGGCATCGACCATTTTCTCGGCGCGCGCTGATCCTTCAGGATTTTGCGGTGGGTTGCCGGTGCGGAGGCTCAGTGGCCGACGACCGCATCCTCGGCGCTTGCCTCGATCCGCTCCATGTCATCGTCGGACAGGCCGAAATGATGGCCGATCTCGTGGATCAGCACATGGGTGATGATGTCGCCCAGGGTTTCCTCGTTCTCGGCCCAGTAGTCGAGGATCGGACGGCGATAGAGCAGGATCCGGTTCGGCATTTCGCCGGTGTCCATGGTGAAACGCTCCGAGATGCCGCGGCCTTCGAACAGGCCGAGCAGGTCGAAGGGCGTTTCCAGCGCCATGTCCTCGAAAATGTCGTCGGAGGGGAAGTCGGCGATCTCGATGCTCAGGTCCTTGGTCAGCGCACGAAACTCTTCCGGCAGGTGGCCATAGGCCTCGACTGCCAGCGATTCAAATGTGCTGAGGGTCGGCGCGTGGCGTTCGCGCCAATCTTCGGTCTGGTCTACGCGATCCATATAATCTCCTTATGGCCTCCATATAGGCCGTTTCCGGGGCGTTTACGAGCGGAAATCCGGAACAGGAATAATTTCACACGAATCGTGGTTGACTCTTTTCGCCAGCTCTGGAATCCATAAGAACAAATAGAGAACGTAGAGACAGGAGCGAACGCCGTGGCACATCAGGCCATGACGCGAGAGGAGCTTTTTGCGCTTCGCGAGGCGGTGGCCCGGATCGAGGGCAAGCCGGTCCACGCGGCGCGCGACTGGGCACGCCAGGCCGAGCGGCAGGCGGCGGAGGCGACCTCTCCGCCAGGCCCGGTGGCGGAGAAAGAGGCGCGCGACGGGGAGTTTCTGCAGCTGCTGCAGGAGACCATCGGCAAGGCAGGCAGCTTTCTGGAAGTGCGCAATCCGAGCCTGATGCAGGCGGGCGGTGCCAGCGGCTTTGCGCTGGCGCTGGCACTGATGGCACCGGGCCTGAAGACGGGCGGGCGGATTCTGCAGATCGGCGATCGCGAGACCGTGCGCGAGGCGGGTCTGCCCTATGCGCCGGGGCTTGCCGATTTCGGCCTGCAATCGGCGCAGGTCGTCCATGCCCTGCCGCGCCGGATCGAGGATGCGCTCTGGCTTGCCGATACGGCGCTTTCAAGCCGGGCCTTTGCCGCGGTTCTGCTGGAGGTGCATGGCAATCCCCGGCATTTCGGCCTGACCGAAAGCCGGCGGCTGAGCCTGACGGCCCGCGCGCAGGGTGGCCTGCTGGTGGTGGTGCGGCATGGCGGCGAGGAGGAGGCCTCGAGTGCCGCCCTCAGACTGAAACTATCCCCGGCGCCGGCGGCGGGCCGGGTGCTTTTCGACAATGCGATGCCGGGCGGCAGCATCGGCAACAGCGTTTTTCACGTAACCGTCGAAAAGAGCCGGACGCTGGCGCTTTTCGACCTGCTTGTGGAGTGGAGCCCCCATGACCGTCGCCTTTACCCCGTCTCTGCTGACACACCCAGGCAGCAGCTCTATCCGGCGCATCCTGTCCTTGAGCTTTCCGCGCCTGTCCACGGACCGGATCGCCCGGCGGCTGTGGGGGGCGTCCTGGCGTTCGATCGGGCGTCCTGAGCATCCGCCGATCGCCTGTGCCGCCCGGACCGGGCAGGCGGTGACGCTCAGCGCGCTCGACGAGGAGGCCCAGGCGATCGGCCTTAGAAAGGCGCAGGGCGTGGCCGAGGCGAAAGCCATCTGTCCATCGCTCGATATCCGGGATGCCGATATCCAGGCAGACCAGCGGCTGCTGTCGGGCCTCGCCGACTGGTGCGACCGCTATACGCCGCTCGTCGCGCTGGATGGCGCCGACGGCCTGATGCTCGACATCACCGGCTGCACCCATCTCTTCGGCGGCGAACAGGCGATGGTCGACGAGGTGCTCGGCCGCCTGCTGCTACTGGGGTTCGAGGTGCGCGGCGCGGTGGCCTCGACGCCGGGCCTTGCCTGGGGGGCGGCCCGGTTTTCCGGCGCCACGGTCATTGCGGAGGGGCAGCCCGAATCCGTGCTGCAGCCGCTGCCCGTTGCGGCCCTGCGCCTGCCGGTCGAAACCGTTGCCGATCTCGCCAAGGTCGGGTTGAAACGCGCAGGCGAATTGCTGGCCATTCCGCGGGCGTCGCTGACCAAGCGCTTCGGCCGGCTGGTTCTGCTGCGCCTCGACCAGGCGCTGGGGGCGGTGGACGAGCCGATCACGCCGCGCCGGCCGGTGGCCCTGCTGTCGGCCGAGCGGCAATTGCCCGAACCGATCCGCGACCACGAGATGATCCTCGATCTGGCCGGGCAGCTGGCGGTGCCGATCAAGACAAAGCTGGAAGAGCGCGAAGAGGGCGGGCGGCTGTTCGAACTCCTGCTGTTTCGCGTCGACGGGCAGGTTTTCCGCATCGAGGTCGGGACATCGGCGCCCTTGCGGGCGACGGCCAGGATCGCGGCCCTGTTTGCCGAGCGGTTGCAGGCGGTGCATGACGATCTGGATGCCGGCTTCGGGTTCGAACTCGTGCGGCTGAACGTGCTGCACAGCGAGCCGTTTCGGGCGGTCGAGGCGCGCTTTGCCGATGCCGGGGAGATGGAGGATCCGCTGCCGGCCTTTATCGACCAGGTGGTGGCGCGGCTCGGGCGCGAGTGCCTGAAACTGCCGGTGATCCTTGCCCGGCACTGGCCGGAACGGGCCTGCCAGATGGTGGTGCTGGCCGACGGGGTGCCTGTCGCGGCAGAGGTGCCGCAAGCCGTGCGTGGCGAGCGGCCGATCCGGCTCCTGGTCCATCCCGAAGCGGTGGAGGTTACCGCGGAAATACCGCACGGACCGCCGGCGAGCTTTCGCTGGCGGCGGGTGCGCCACCGGGTCAGCCGGGCCGAGGGGCCCGAGCGGCTGACGCCGGAATGGTGGATCGACGGCGAAGAGGCCAAGGCGCGGGACTATTTTCGCATCGAGGACACGATCGGCCGGCGCTTCTGGCTCTACCGCCAGGGTCTCTATGAACGCGGCGACGCGCCGAGCTGGTTCATCCAGGGGATCTTCGCATGAGCACGCAACCGTTTTTCGAAATCGGGGCTGCGAGCAATTTCTCCTTCCTGCGCGGTGCCTCGCATCCGGAAGAGATGGTCGAGGCTGCCTATGCGCTCGGTCTTTCCGGGCTGGCGCTGGCCGACCGCAACACGGTTGCCGGCGTGGTGCGCATGCATGCCGCGGCCAAGGCCAGGGGGCTTGCCTATAAAGCCGGTGCACGGCTGGTGTTTGACGACGAGACGCCTGAGATGCTGGCCTATCCGCTCGACCGGCAGGGCTGGGGGCATCTCTGCCGGCTCTTGAGCGCCGGCAATCTGCGCTCGCAAAAGGGGACATGCCGGCTCCTGCTGGCCGATCTTCTCGAATGGGGGGAGGATATGCTGTTTGCCGTCATTGCGCCCTCGCTCGGCACGGAAGGCGAGGCGCAGGATTTTTGCCGGCGACTCGAACCGCTGGCCGAGGCCTTTGCCGGGCGGCTCTATCTTGCACTGGTGCCGCGCCATGACGGGCGAGACGCGCGGCATTTCGCGCAGCTCTCTGCCATCGCACGCCGGTTCGGACTGCCGGAAGTCGCGACCAATCTGCCCGCTTATCACGAGCCGCAGAGAAAGCCGCTGGCCGACATCGTCACCTCGATCCGCGAGCATGTCACCGTCGAGGAGGCCGGGTTGCGGTTGGCGGCCAATGGCGAGAGGCATCTGAAATCACCGGAGGAAATGGCGCATCTGATGCGGCGCTATCCGCAGGCGCTGAAGCAAGCCGGCCGCTTTTTCGACCGCATCTGCTTTTCGCTCGACGAGCTGTGCCACCAGTATCCGGAGGAGACGGTGGATGGCGAAACGCCGGCCAAGGCCCTGCGCCGGCTGACCTATGAAGGGGCTGCCCGGCGCTTTCCCAAGGGCTTGCCGGAAAAGGTCGCCGATCTCCTGGAATACGAGCTGACGCTGATCTCTGAAAAGCAGTACGAGCCGTATTTCCTGACGGTCTGGCGGATCGTCACCCATGCAAGGTCCATCGACATACTCTGCCAGGGGCGTGGGTCTGCCGCCAATTCCGCCGTCTGCTTCTGCCTCGGGATCACCGAGGTGAACCCGGAAAAGACGACACTGCTCTTCGATCGCTTCATCTCGACCGAGCGCGACGAGCCGCCTGATATCGATGTCGACTTCGAACATGCAAAGCGCGAGGAGGTCATCAAGTTCATCTATGACGCCTATGGCCACGAGCATGCCGCGCTGACGGCGGCCGTCATCAGCTATCGCACGCGCTCGGCCGGACGCGAGGTCGCCAAGGCCTTCGGGCTTTCGGACGACGTGCAGTCGGCCCTGTCGAGTTCGGTCTGGGGCTGGTGGACGTCGGGCGTCGGCGAGGACCAGGCGAAGGCCGCGGGCCTGGATGTCGCGGATCCGACCACCCGGCGGGTGATGCATTATGCCAGCCTGATGCAGGGATTTCCGCGCCATCTCTCCCAGCATGTCGGCGGCTTCGTGATCACCCGCGACCGGCTGGACGAGGTGGTGCCGATCATGAATACCGCCGACGGGCGCTACATGATCGAATGGGACAAGGACGACCTGGACACGTTGAAGATCCTGAAGATCGACGTGCTGGCGCTCGGCATGCTGACCTGCCTGGCCAAGGCGCTGACCCTGCTCGAGACCCGCTACGGCCGGCAGGAGACGCTGGCCAGCATTCTCGACGACCACCGGCCGGAGGTCTACGACATGATCTGCCGGGCCGATACGATCGGCGTTTTCCAGATCGAGAGCCGGGCGCAGATGAGCATGCTGCCGCGGCTGAAGCCCCGGCGTTTCTACGATCTGGTGATCGAGGTGGCGATCGTCCGTCCCGGGCCGATCCAGGGCAATATGGTGCATCCCTATCTGAAGCGGCGGCAGGATCTGGTCCGTGGCCGCGAGCCGACCTATCCGAGACCGGAGCTGAAGGTGGTGCTGGAGCGGACGCTGGGCGTGCCGCTGTTCCAGGAACAGGCGATGCAGATCGCAATCACCGGCGCCGGCTTCACGCCTTCGGAAGCCGATCTCCTGCGGCGGGCGATGGCGACCTTCCGGCGCACCGGCCAGGTCAGCCATTTCCGCCAGCGCTTCATCGACGGCATGGTGGCGAACCAGTATGAAAAAGACTTCGCCGAGCGCTGTTTCAGCCAGATCGAGGGCTTCGGCGAGTATGGCTTTCCCGAAAGCCACGCGGCCTCGTTCGCCCTGCTCGTCTATGTCTCCTGCTGGTTCAAGGCCTTCTATCCCGATGTCTTCTGTGCGGCGATGCTCAACTCCCAGCCGATGGGGTTTTATGCGCCGGCGCAGCTCGTGCGCGATGCGCGCGAGCACGGGGTGGAGATCCGTTCCGTCGACGTCAATGCATCGACATGGGACAGCAGCCTGGAGGATCTGGAAGGAGCGGAGGGGCGCGGCGGGATGAGGGCAAGGCTGGAGCCGCGTCATCGCAGCATGCGCGACGTCATTCTGACACGGTTTGCCGTGCGGCTCGGCTTGTCGATGATCAAGGGTTTGTCCGAGCAGGACGCGCGGCGCCTCGTGGCCCTCAGGGGGGAGGGATACCGGTCGGTCGAGGATCTCTGGCGCCGCGCCGGGCTCTCCCGGGCCGTGATGGAGAAGCTGGCCGATGCCGATGCCTTCGGCTCTCTCGGCATCGGCCGTCGCAAGGCGCTCTGGGCGGTCCGGGCGCTGGAAGACATGCAGCCGGGCAGCATTCCGCTGTTCGAAAGGCTCGGGGAAAAGAAGGACATCATCGTCGAGCCGGTAGTGGCCCTGCCCGAAATGGCGCCGGGCGAAGAGGTGATCGAGGACTATCGCACCCTGACGCTTTCGCTGAAGGCGCATCCGCTGTCCTTCCTGCGGGGGCAACTTACCGAATTGAAGGTCACGCCCTCACGCGATCTGGAGCCCCTGCGCGGCGGGCGCATGCTCGATGTGGCGGGGCTGGTGCTGGTGCGCCAGCGGCCGGGATCGGCCAAGGGGGTGATCTTCATGACGCTGGAGGACGAGACCGGCGTGGCCAATGTCATCGTCTGGCCGAAGGTGTTCGAGGCCTACCGGGCCATCGTCATGGGCGCCCGTCTGGTGCGGGTCCGGGGCCGGCTGCAGAACCAGGAGGGCGTCATCCATGTGGTGGCGACCCATCTGGAGGACATGACGGCATCCTTGCGCATCCTCCAGGCGGGGGCGCCGCCACCCGCTCTCGACGGCAAGGGCGGGATGGACGCAGAGGCAGGGCATTGCGTCGCCCGGCAGGGGGACAAAAGGCCTGTCGACCTGTTTTCAACCCATGTCGCGACGCAGGCCATGCCCAAGGGACGGAATTTTCACTGACCGGGTTTGCGGGGCCGATCTGTTTTTTCTTGACAAGGGCTCTCTTCTTTATCAAGAAAGGCGACAGAGAAAGTCATGTTTGAGCGTTGATGCCATGCTCGTCTGCAGCTGCAATTTCATCACGGACAAGGATATCAGGGCGGTCATTACCGAACTGCTGGACCAGGATTGCTGGCAGCTGATCGTTCCGGCCAAGGTCTATCACGCGATGAGCAAGCGCGGCCGCTGCTGCGGCTGCTTCCCGAATGTCGTCGACCTGATCGTCGAAACGACGCGGGCCTATCATGCCGAGCGGCACACCGACGACGTGACGGTCGTCAACTTCATCGACAAGCTGAAGCGGTTCCACGAGGAACAGCAGGCCGAGCTCGTTGCGCGCCGCCAGCGGATGAACGCCAAGGTTGCCTGAACTCTCGTTCAAGACCGGCCATTGCCTGCCTGAAGGGCGCCTTTTTCCCAGACCTACTTGAAAGCGTGCCGCGATGAGCGGCCATGGCCCTGCGCGCCCTTCGCTAGAAGGCGCAGGGCTTTCCGCGCTCCAGGGGTGAAGCCATGCGGACGGATGCCGGCCCGGCAAAAAATGCAGACGGGCTTGGCCAAGGCCATTTACTCGACCCCCAAGTTTCGCTACCCCGTTAGAAATATTCCAAGATTTGTCGGATGCGCGGCCGCCGGCTGTGCGTCACACACTCCAGCAGAGGACGCTACGATGAAGGGTGATGCGAAGGTAATCGAACGGTTGAACGAGGCGCTGTTCCTCGAACTGGGCGCGGTCAACCAGTATTGGCTCCATTTTCGCCTGCTGCACGACTGGGGCTACACCAAGCTCGCCAAGAAGGAGCGCGCCGAGTCGATCGAGGAAATGGGCCATGCCGACAAGCTGATCGACCGGATCATCTTCCTTGAAGGCCACCCCAACCTGCAGACCGTGGCGCCGCTGCGCATCGGCCAGAATGTCAAGGAAGTGCTCGAGGCCGATCTGGCCGGCGAATACGACGCCCGCACGGCCTACAAGAAGTCGCGCGAAATCTGTAACGAGATCGGCGACTACGTGACGATGAAGCTGTTTGAAGAACTGCTGATGGACGAGGAAGGCCATATCGACTTCCTCGAGACCCAGCTCGAACTGCTGGAAAAGATCGGCGAAGAGAAATACGGCCAGCTGAATGCGGATTCCGCAAACGAGGCGGAATAAGGCGCATCCTCCCAGACCGGTGCCGCTGTGGCGCGAACGAACAGAGGGGTTCCGGCTTGCCGGGACCACTTTTTGCTTGGAAGGTAGGCCTGCGGTCCGTGGCGTAGACCGTGCGGCGATCCGGATCGGCTGCGAACGGCAATTGACGCATGATGGTGTGTGAAGGGCACGCATCGTCGTCTTGCCTCTCCTTGACGGGCAGTCGTGACACCTGCAACCGGCAACGCCATGCCTTTGCCGCGCGTGACGGCAGGCGCGCACGAAATTGTCTTTACGTCCAGTGCCAGAGGGCGCAACCGCGTGGCCTCCCGGACTGCCGGTCCCGCGTCGAGATGGCCTGCTTGCCGGCGGTCGGATTGCGTGACCCGGTCCTCCAATGCTCAGGGCCCGGTATTCTGCCGTCACGTCGACGCCGGATTGGCGGACAACCACCGTCAGGCGGCAGCCCGTATGGGGGCGGTCTCAGCGGCATGCCGACATGCGGCCTTTGCAGACGAAGGCGATCCAGCGGTCGCTCCGGCGGCGGGGGATCTCACGGCTTCCGGCGGAAGCTGCGGGCCTCCTGCCGGTGAGTAGGGAGATCATGCCCTCTCCATGCGGAAAATGCGACTTGCTAGGTCTGTCCGGGGCTGCCGGCCCTCCGGCTGGTATTCAGCGCCCGGCCAGATGGGCGAATTCGGCGACGACGGTGTCATAGACCTGACGCTTGAACGGCACGATCAGGCCGGGCAGATCCGCCATCGGTTTCCATTCCCAAGCACTGAATTCCGCCTCGTGTCCGCCCGGTGGCGGATCGATGGCGATCTCGCTTTCATCGCCTTCGAAACGGAAGGCAAACCAGCGCTGGGTCTGGCCGCGATATTTGCCCTTCAGGCCGATGCCGATCAGGTGTTCCGGCAGGTCGTAATGGATCCACCGGCTGGCCTCGGACAGCAGGCTGACCGACCGCATGCCGGTTTCCTCGTAGAGCTCGCGATAGGCGGCTGCGAGGGGATCTTCGCCCTTGTCGATGCCGCCCTGGGGCATCTGCCAGAGTTGCGGCGATCCGTCATATTCCGAATTGCCCTCGGCAATGCGCCGGCCGGCCCAGACGAGCCCCTGCCGGTTCAGTACCATGACGCCGACGCAGGGGCGGTAAGGCAGGTCTTCGGCGCGGACGGGGGGCTTCCTGTCGGTCAAGGCTGGTTCTCCAGAGCGAGTGCGGTGGGGCCGACGATCTCGATGCCGCGTTTCTGGGCATCCCTGCACCAGCTGGCGACGGCCTCGATCGTCTCGTCGAAGGCAAAGCCAACAGCCACCGCCTGGCCGTTGCGGCGCGCGATCCGCTCGGCCTCGTCGAGGCGCTTGAGGATCGACTCGGTGTCGATCTGGTCGTCGATCTGCACGTCGGCAAAGAGCTGCGGGGTGCCGAGCCCCTTGCCGATCTGGCCGGTGAGCGAGGCTGCCGACGACCCATCGTCGAGGAACAGCATGCCGCGGTCGGTGATGTCGCGCATCACCGGTTCCAGCGCATCGGCATCGGTCAGGAACTTGCCGCCGAGATAATTCATCACGCCCGTGTAATTGGTGAACTTGCCCATGGACTGGTGCAGTTTCACCAGCGTCTGATCCGGAGTGTCGGTGGTGAGCAGCGTTGCCGGCCCCGGATTGTTAGCCGGATAATCGAAAGGCTCGAAGGGCAGTTGCAGCAGAACTTCGTGGCCGCCGCGACGGGCATCCTGGACCCATCGCTGCAGGCTGTTGCCGGTGGCGGCGAAGGCGAGGGTGACTTCCGGCGGCAGGCGCTTGACCGCATTCTGGGTGCCGGTCTGGCTGAGCCCGAGACCGCCGATGACGATCGCAAGCCGGGTTCCGCGCGCGCCGGACCAGGGTCTTGCATATTGCTCCATCGGGGTCAGGCCGTCGGAGGCGATGACCGGCAGCGGACCGTCCGGGCTCTGCTCGACCAGCGCGTCATTGGGGATGGCGGCGGTACGCGGATCCTGGCCGATACGCGGCGTGTCGATGAAGGCCGGACCGGCGCCGTCGCGGGCCCGGGGCGTGTAGGTGGTTACCACATTGCCGTCGGGTAGGGTCTGGCGCACGACATTGGCGCCCGAATTCGGACGTGCCCTTGCCAGCGATGCGGCGGGATCGCGGGTAGCGGCAGGCGCCGTCTCCGCGGCAGGCTGCGCGCTATTCGCACTTGTCTGCGTCGGGGGCGACAGGCCGTCGCCAAGCGGAAGCGGCGACAGGGCCACATAGCCGGAAAACCCGATCGCGACGACCGCGAACAGCACGAAAGGCACGCGCCGCAAAAGGCCGCCGAACGGGCGGCGGCCGCTTCTGGATTTCCGGTCCTGGCCAAGTGGCCGGTGAAGATCGGAGCCCACCCTTGCTCATGCCCCCATTATGAAAATGGCCGGCGACCTGAGGCCGCCAGCAAGCCTGTTACTTGGTGGCGACGGGCTTTTCGGGGTTCGGCGGGAAGGACGGATCCTTCTTCGCCCCGCGCAGAAGGTCGAGCGCATAGTTCAGCTGCACGTCCTTGGTCGGATCTTCCGGCACATAGGCGATCGAGCCCGAACCGGTATCCGTTTCTTCCTTGCCCTTGATATGGCCGGGAAGCGAGGATTCGCCTTCGGTCCGCATGCGGCCCTTCAGGTCCTCGGGAAGCGGCTCTTCGACCTTGATGTCCGGCTCGATGCCGGTGCCCTGGATCGATTTGCCCGACGGCGTGTAGTAGAGCGCCGTCGTCAGACGCAGCGAGCCGCGGTCGCCCATCGGGATGATGGTCTGGACCGAGCCCTTGCCGAAGGACCGCGTGCCGAGAATGGTCGCACGGCGCAGGTCCTGCAGCGCGCCGGAGACGATTTCCGAGGCCGAGGCCGAGCCGCCATTGACCAGCACGATGACCGGCTTGCCATCGGTGATGTCGCCCGGCGTCGCATTGAAGCGGCGGGTATCGTTCGGGTCGCGGCTGCGGGTGGAGACGATCTCGCCACGGTCGAGGAAGGCGTCGGCCGTATAGATCGCCTGATCGAGCAGACCGCCCGGATTGAGGCGAAGGTCGATGACGTAGCCCTTCAGCTTGTCCTTGGGGATGTCCTTCTTGATCTTTTCGATGGCCGCTTCGAGATCATCATAGGTCTTTTCGGTGAACGAGATGATGCGGACATAGCCGACATCGCCTTCTTCACGCGACTTGACCGCGCGGATCGCGATGATCTCGCGGTTGATCGTCAGATCGATCGGCTTGTCGGCGCCCTTGCGGATCAGCGTCAGCTTGATCGGGGTGCCGACGGCGCCGCGCATCTTTTCGACCGCTTCCTGCAGCGTCAGGCCCTGGACCTGTTCGCCGTTGATCTCCGAGATATAGTCGCCGGCCAGAATGCCGGCCTTCGAGCCGGGCGTGCCGTCGATCGGCGAAATGACCTTCACCAGGTCATTGTCCATCGTCACTTCGATGCCGATACCGCCGAATTCACCCTTGGTCTGGGTCTGCATGTCGGCGGCGGCTTCCGGGTTCAGATAGCTCGAATGCGGATCGAGCGAACTCAGCATGCCGTTGATCGCGGCTTCGACCAGCTTGTTCTCGTCCGGAACGGTCACATACTGTGCCCGAATGCGTTCGAACACGTCGCCGAAAATCGAAAGCTCTTTATAGGTGGAGGCGCCTGCGGCCTGGGCTGGAATGCCAGCCGAATAAACCACGCTCATCGCCGTCGCGCCCAAGAGGGCCCCGATGATGACATATGAAGCCTTACGTACCATTGCCTGCCTTTCCAGCGTCCTGACCAGCCCACCAAGGGCGTGAATCAACCGGTTGCCCGTCCTTGCGGAATTCAATGTAAAGCGTTGGCCTGTCTGTTTCCAGCGCCAAAGCCGTCGCACTCGCCACTCTTTTTTCACCCATGGTGGCAACGGGTTCGCCAGACACGACAAAACGTCCCTGGCTCGTGGTTACACGGTCAAGCCCCGATAGCACAACGTGATAGTTGCTGCCCGTATTCAGGATGACCATGTGACCATAACTTCGGAATTCACCTGCAAAGACAACCCATCCATCGGCTGGCGCCGTGACAACAGCGCCTGGTGCGGTTGCAACCGTCATGCCGTTGGCTCCGTGCCCCGTGCCGTCCGGGTCACCGAACCTGCGCAGAACCTCGCCTGCGGCAGGCAGTTCGAGTTTACCCTTCAAATCGGCAAAAAGATATGCGGGTGCAATACGGTTTTTGTCGGGCAGTTCGCCTTGTTCCAGTTCGCGGCGACGCTCGTCGGCGCTCTCGCGCTGGCGGGCCTCGTCGGCCTCTGCCTGGCGCATGGCTTCGCGCACCGATGAGATTTCCGTCTCCAGCGAGCCGATCAGGCCCTTCAGCGAGGTCGCCTTGCCGGCCAGTTCGTCGGCGCGCCGTTGCTCGGAGGCAAGGGCGGTGGTGGTCTGGTTCGCCTGGCGCGCATTCTCGGCCAGCAGCATGTCCATGCGCCGCTCTTCCTCCTGGCGGCTCGCCAGGACGGACATGGCATTGGTCTTCTCGTCGGCAATGCTCTTGCGCAGCGTGACGAGTTCCTGCAGGTCGGCGGCCAGCTTCTCGGTCTCCTTGCGAACCCCGGGCACGACCGCGCCGAGCAGGATCGCCGTTCGAACGGAGGCCAGCGCGTCTTCCGGCGTGACCAGCAGGGCGGGTGGCGGATCGCGACCCATGCGTTCCAGGGCTGCCAGCACCTCGGCCAGCAGGCCGCGGCGGTCGCGGAAGGAGTGGCGGATCTCGTCCTCCCGCACCCGGTAGGTGGCGAGTTTCTCCTCGCTGTCGGAGATCCTCGCTTCCAGCGCCTTGCGGCGGGCAGCCGAGTCGATCAGCGCCTGGCGCAGGCTCGCCGAGCTTTTCTCGATATTGGCAATCGCTTCCTGCAGTTCGCGCTGCTTCTGTTCCGACAGCGTCATCGTGCTCGACAGCGACCGCAGTTCCTCGGCCGCCTCGTCGCGTTTCTGCTTCAGGTCCTGTGCAGGGTCGTCGGGCGCCGGCTCGTCGGGCGCGGGATCGGCGGAGGTCTCGCCGGACGTCTGGGACGCGGCGGGTGCCGCATCGGGCGACACGTCCTGGGCGAGCGCCGTCGGTTGGCCGACGGGAAGGCCGCACAGCAGCACGGCAAGCATGCACAAACCCGCCGTCGACATCCGGAATGCGCGGCGGCGATCGGACCTTGCCTTGCTGTCATCACTCATGCGCGTTCGCTGCCTGATTCGCTGCGTGGCAAACTAGGCCGAGTTTCCGAGCAAACAAAGGGGGCATTTGCAAATGCTGCGCTGCCGGCATGGCGGCCTGCAAGACGATGCCGCGTGTTAGACCCGGTGATAGGGGTGGCCGGACAGGATCGTCACGGCGCGGTAGAGCTGTTCGGCAATCAGGATGCGCACCAGCTGGTGCGGCCAGGTCAGCCGGCCGAGATTGAGGGTGAGGCTTGCCCGATCCCGCAAGGCGGAATCCAGACCGTCGGCACCGCCGATGACGAAGACCACGTCGCGTATGCCCTGGTCGCGCCAGTCGCCGATGGTCGCGGCGAAATCGGCGCTGTCGAGCGCCTTGCCGCGTTCATCGAGGCAGACCAGTACCGCGCCGTCGGGCAGGGTCTTTTCGAGCAGGCCCGCTTCTTCGCGCTTGCGGGTCTCGACATTGCCGGCGCGGCTTTCGGAGAGTTCGCCGAGCCGGCCGAGTTCGAGCCCGATCGCCGGTCCGGCCTTGGCGAAGCGGTCGAGATAACGCGCAGCGAGTTCCTTCTCCGGTCCGGCCTTGAGTTTGCCGACCGCCGAAATCCCGATACGCATATGCCGCTCCCAGTTCAATCGACCGAAAAGCTACGCCCGGTCCCGAAGGGCCGGTCTTCAGCTTGCGGTCCTGCTCCAGGCCGGCCAGAGATGCGGCCGGTCAGTGCCTTGTTTCGTCCTCGATGTCGGGAGCCTGCCACATCTTCTCGATGCTGTAGAACTCACGGATCTCCGGGCGGAACACATGCACGATAATGTCACCGGTGTCGATCAGAACCCAATCGCCGGTTTCCAGACCCTCGACCCGGGATGACCCGAGGCCTTCGTCCTTCATGTCGGAAATCAGATGTTCGCAGATCGCCGTGACATGACGGCTCGATCGGCCGGAGACGACGATCATGTAGTCGCCCAGCGCGGATTTGCCATTGATGTCGATGGTGACGATATCTTCTGCCTTCGAGTCCTCGAGACTTGAGAGGACCAGTTCAAGCGCGCGGGTTGCGGCATCGGCGTCGCTGCCCGGGCTCTGGGGCAAGATCCTGGAGACCTTTCCCTTGGTGTGTACTGTTGTCAGCGGTTTCCCTTTCCTGGATGAACAGAACAACACTTCTGTGGCTGTGCGATACGCATGGCCATGCCAATAAGGTGGCATCGATCCGTTAATGTTTCAAGACAGCGCCCGCCAATCGATGCGCAGCGGCACTACGCGTTTCCAGCTTCCCGCAAGGCTGTCGAACTCAACGGCGAACGGGGCCCATGGATGAAGGTCCAGGCCGGCGCCTTCCGTTTCCAGAGCGTGCCTGCATCGCTTTCGTCGATCCGGGCATAGTCGAAGGTACGGGCCATTTTTGACGAAAGATAGGAGAGCGTGGCACCCGGGCGGTCGATCACGGCAATCGGGAAGGTGCTGGCGATGTGGTGCCAGCGCTGCCAGTGGTGAAAATTCTTCAGGTTGTCGGCGCCCATGATCCAGACGAAATGGACGTCGTGGTTGCGCGCCTTCACATAATCCAGCGTCTTGGCCGTATAGCTGGTGCCGAGCTGCTTTTCAAAGGCGGTGACCTTGATCCGCGGATCGGCCGCCATCTCTTCGCTGAGCGCCAGCCGCTTCGACAGCGGCGCAAGGCCCGACGTGCTTTTCAGCGGATTGCCGGGCGTGACCATCCACCAGAGCTGGTCGAGTTTCAGCCGCCTGAGCGCAATCTCGGCCACCAGGGCATGGCCATGATGCGGGGGATTGAACGAGCCGCCGAACAGGCCGACGACCATGCCGCGCTCGGTGTGCGGCATGGCGAGATGGCGAAACTCGATCGGATCGATGCTCACGTCAGGCGCGCACCTGGCCGCTGCCGCGGACCCGATATTTGAACGAGGTCAGCTGCTCGACGCCGACCGGGCCGCGGGCATGCATCTTGCCGGTGGCAATGCCGATCTCGCCGCCCATGCCGAACTCGCCGCCATCGGCGAACTGGGTCGAGGCATTGTGTACCAGGATCGCCGAATCGATCTCGTTGAAGAAGCGCTCGACCACCGCCGGGTCCTCGGCGATCACCGCCTCGGTGTGATTGGACGAGTATCGGGCGATATGGGCAATCGCGCCATCGATGCCGTCGACCAGTTCCACCGAGATGATCGCGTCCAGATATTCGGTCGTCCAGTCGGCCTCGGTGGCCGCGGCATAGCCCGGCACCCGCTGCAGCACGGCCGCCGAGGCGCGGATCTCGCAGCCTTTCTCGGCCAATGCATCGAGAAGCGGTTTCAGGTGGGTAACGGCCGCCTTGCGGTCGACCAGCAGGGTTTCGGCCGCCCCGCAGATGCCGGTGCGGCGCATCTTGGCATTGACGACGATATTGCGCGCCATGGCGAGATCGGCGGAGGCGTCGACATAGATATGGCAAAGGCCTTCGAGATGGGCGAACACCGGCACGCGGGCCTCCGACTGGACACGCGCGACAAGGTTCTTGCCGCCGCGCGGCACGATGACGTCGATGGCGCCGTTCAGGCCCGACAGCATGGCGCCGACGGCGGCCCTGTCGGTCACCGGCACCAGCTGGATCGCGTCGGCGGGAAGGCCGGCGGATTCCAGTCCTTCCTGCAGGCAGGCATGGATCGCCCGCGACGAGCGGGCCGAATCGCTGCCGCCGCGCAGGATTACCGCATTGCCGGCCTTCAAACAGAGCGCGCCGGCATCGGCCGTGACATTCGGGCGGCTCTCGTAGATCACGCCGATGACGCCGAGTGGCGTGCGCACGCGCTCGATATGCAGGCCGTTCGGGCGGTCCCATTCGGCCATCAGGCTGCCGACCGGATCGGCAAGATCGGCGATCTCCCGCAGCGCCGTCGCCATGCCGGCGATACGGTCCGGGGTCAGCGTGAGGCGATCGACGAAGGAGGCGGCAAGGCCGCTATCCTTGACACCGTCGAGGTCGGCGGCATTGGCGAGAAGGATCTCCGGCTGGCGTGCAAGGATCGCGTCGGCCATGGCGTTCAGCGCCCGGTTCTTCTGCTCGGCCGGGGCAATCGCCAGCGGGCGGGCGGCGGCCCGCGCCCGGACGCCGAGGTCGAGCATCAGCGCCTCGATATCGGTTGCATCGGTGTCGGCGGCGCGATCAAGCATTGGCCGTATCCTTCTTCTGTCGTGCGGCCGTCGTCTCCAGGCCGGTCTCGGTCATCACCAGATCGTCGCGATGGATCATCGCGGCACGCCCGGCATAGCCGAGAATGCCCTCGATCTCGCCGGAGCGGCGACCGGCGATCCGCCGGGCGTCCTCGGCGTCGTAGCCGGACAGGCCGCGGGCGATCTGGCGTCCTTCGGGGCCGATCACGGCAATGGTGTCGCCGCGGTGAAACCCGCCGACGACTTCGCGCACACCGGCCGGCAGCAGGCTCTTGCCGGCACTGAGCGCCTTTACCGCGCCGGGATCGACATGGATCTCGCCGCTTGGCTGCAGCTGCCCGGCGATCCAGGTCTTGCGGGCGGTCACCGGCGCAACCGAGGCAGCAAACAGCGAGCAGCGCTGGCCGTCTTCGATGGCGCGCAGCGGATGTTCGGTCTTGCCCGAGGCGATGATCATGGCGCAGCCGGCGCCGGTTGCGATCTTGCCGGCATCGATCTTGGTGCGCATGCCGCCGCGCGACAGTTCGGACGCCGCGCCGCCGGCCATGGCCTCGATCTGCGGCGTGATCGCCTCGATATCCTCGAGGAACCGGGCTTGCGGATCGAGATGCGGGGGGGCGGTGTAGAGGCCGTCGATATCCGACAGCAGCACCAGAAGATCGGCGCCGGCCATGGTCGCGACGCGCGCGGCAAGGCGATCATTGTCGCCGTAGCGGATTTCCGAGGTGGCGACCGTGTCGTTTTCGTTGATGATCGGCAGCGCCGAGATCTTCGACAGCTGGTTGAGGGTGGCCCGGGCATTCAGATACCGGCGGCGTTCCTCCGTGTCGCCAAGGGTCAGCAAGACCTGGCCGGCGATGATCCCATGGCGCGACAGGCTTTCCGACCAGTGTCGGGCCAGCGCGATCTGGCCGACGGCGGCGCAGGCCTGGCTTTCCTCGAGCTTCAGCGCGCCCGGATGCATCTTGAGCACGGTGCGGCCGAGCGCGATCGCGCCCGACGAGACGACCAGCACGTCGACCCCCTTGCGGCGGAGATCGGCAATGTCGTCGCAGATCGCATCCAGCCAGGACTTTTTCAGCCCGCTTGCCCTGTCGACGAGCAGGGCCGAGCCGATCTTGATGACGATGCGGCGATAGGCGTCAAGCGATCTGCCGGCGGCGGTCATTCGTCGCTGGCCTCGATATCGCTCTTGTCGGCGTCGCGGTGGCGCGGCTTGCGCGTGCGCTCGGGCACCTCTTCCGGCGGGGCGCCGCCGTCGGAGACGATCACCTCGCGCAGAACCCGCAGGACATCTGTCATGCCGCGGCCGGTGATGGCCGAAAACAGATAGGGCTCCCGGCCGCAGGCCTTTTTCAGCTCCTTGGCCTTCTTCTTCAGCGTTTCGTCGTCGGCAACGTCGATCTGTGACAGGGCAACGATCTCGGTCTTGTCCTCGATGCCGTGGCCATAGGCCTCCAGCTCGTGGCGCACCGTCGTGTAGGCCTTGCCGACCTCTTCCTCCTGGGCGGAGACCAGATGCAGCAGCACGCGGGTGCGCTCGACATGGCCGAGGAAGCGGTCTCCGATGCCGACACCCTCATGGGCGCCTTCGATCAGGCCCGGAATGTCGGCGAGGATGAATTCGCTGCCATCGACGGTCGCAACGCCGAGATTGGGGTGCAGCGTGGTAAAGGGATAATTGGCGATCTTCGGGCGGGCGCGGGTGACGGTCGCCAGGAAGGTCGACTTGCCGGCATTGGGAAGGCCGACAAGGCCGGCGTCGGCGATCAGCTTCAGCCGCAGCCAGACGGTCTTTTCCTCGCCCTCCAGGCCCGGATTGGCCCAGTTCGGCGCCTGGTTGGTGGCCGTCTTGAAATAGGCATTGCCGAAGCCGCCATTGCCGCCCTTGGCGATGCGAAAGCGCTGGCCTTCGGCGTTCAGGTCGACGATCAGGGTTTCGTTGTCTTCCTCGAAGATCTGGGTGCCGACCGGGACCTTCAGCGTGACTTCCTCGCCATTGGCGCCGGTGCGGTTGCGCCCCATGCCGTGGGTGCCGGTCTTGCCCTTGAAATGCTGCTGGAAGCGGAAGTCGATCAGCGTGTTGAGGCCGTTGACGGTTTCCACCCAGACATCGCCGCCGCGGCCGCCATCGCCGCCGTCGGGGCCGCCGAACTCGATGAACTTCTCGCGGCGGAACGAGACGGCGCCCGCACCTCCGTCGCCGGAGCGGATATAGACCTTGGCTTCATCGAGAAATTTCATGCGTCTGCCATCGCTTCTTGTCTGGTTCCGTGCCGCGTGTCGGGGCATCGATATCGCCGGAAGGGCGGGAGGTCAAAGAGTATCGTCCGATTCGCCGCCTGCGGGCGGCAAGTTTCACGTCGAGGCGCCGCGGATTTTCGCGCTCCGCGGCGCATGATTGTCGAAGGCTCACCCGGCCGATCGCGGGCGGAACCGCCCTTCGTCGAGCGCGGTGTCGATATGCGAGACCATCGCATTGCGCCCGACCGAGAAGACCTGGCTGGAGCCGGTGACGGCAAAGCCGAGCTTTTCCTGGACGCGCAGCGATGCCGGATTGTCGGCGAAGACACCGGAATGCAGCGTTACCCCCGGCATGCGCCGGAAGAAGCGCTCGACGGTTGCCTGCACCGCCTCGCTCATATAGCCGCGCCCCCAGAAGCTGCGGTTCAGCCAGTAGCCGAGATGCCAGAGGCCATGCCGAAGCTCGACGGAAACGACGCCCATATGGACATCGTTCTCGTCGCTGATGGCCAGCGACCAGTCGGGACTGGCCTTGCCGTTGACCCGGTTCAGCCAGTCGACCGCGTCATCGCGACCATAGGGCAGCGGCACCCGCGCCAGCATGCGGGTGATCTGGAAATCCGACAGCGACTGGGCGATCGCATCGGCATCGCGCATCCGGTGCGGGCGAAGGGTGAGCCGCGCGGTCGAGACAAAGGGGCAGGGCCCGAGGCTGGCCGGCGCGTGGACCTGTTCGAGGGTCGGGGTCATCGCATGTCCCCCCAGCTCTTCAGCGACATCCAGGTCTTGCGGTCCAGCCGGTACCATTCGACCGGCACCATGGAATGCATGGCAAGGCTGCTGGCCATGCCCGATCCCTGGAACTGGAAGCCGCATTTCTGGATCACCCGGCGCGAGCCGATATTGGTGACCCGGCAGCGCGCGTCGATCTGGGTGATCTCGCGGCTGCGGAACGCCATGTCGATCAGCGCATGGGCGGCTTCCGTGCCGTAGCCCTTGTTCCAGTGCGGCTCGCCCAGCCAGTAGCCGATCTCCAGCGTGTCGGCATCGTTGTCATGCGGTTCGAGGCCGCAGCAACCGAGAAATTCGCCGTTTTCCGCTTTGGTGATGGCATAGACGCTCTTGCCGATCCCGCCATTTTTCGTGCGTCGCACGAAGTCGGCCGCGTCGTTGACCGTATAGGGATGCGGCATGCGCGACACCATGGTGGCGATCGCGGCATTGTTGGCGAGATCGGTAAGGGCGTCGATATCTTCTTCGTGCGGGGCGCGCAGGACGAGCCTTTGCGACAACAAGACGGGGCAATCGCTCCTTAACCGGTCCGGCCTTTGCCGTTCCTCGGGGGACCTGGATGGTCCCTCCCGCAATATCTGGCTCTGCATGGTTCAGTCTCCTTGGTTGGTAAGGACAAAAGAAAAAGGGAAGCTGGGCGGTGCCCCATCTTCCCTTTTGTCTTGACTGAACTTTTCAGGATCAGCCGGGTCGATGAGACACCGGCTGATTTTTTAAGCGGTGCCGGTTATTCCGCTGCTTCTGCTTTCGGGGCCACGGACACGTAAACGCGGCCATTGGCCTTCGTACGGTAGTTCACGTTGCCTGCGGTCAGCGCAAAGAGGGTGTGGTCCTTGCCCATGCCGACATTGGCGGCCGGATGCCACTGGGTGCCGCGCTGGCGCACGATAATGTTGCCCGGAATGACGACTTCGCCACCGAACTTCTTCACGCCGAGGCGCTTGGACTGAGAATCGCGACCGTTGCGCGAGGAACCGCCAGCTTTTTTGTGTGCCATTGGAGTTCTCCTTTAAACCTTGTTCCTGTCAGGGCCGATCAAGCGGCGACGATGTCGGTGATACGCACCACGGTGTGGTGCTGGCGGTGGCCGCGCGAACGCTTGGAGTTCTGGCGACGGCGCTTCTTGAAGGCGATGACCTTCTTGCCGCGGTTGTGTTCAACGACTTCCGCCATGACCTTGGCGCCGGCGACGAAGGGGGCGCCGAACGTGGCGTCCGCGCCTTCGCCGATGACGAGGACTTCGGTGAATTCGATCTGTGCGCCAGCGTCGCCTTCCAGCTTTTCGATGGTGAGGACGTCGTTGGCATTGACGCGGTACTGTTTACCGCCGGTCTTGATGACTGCGAACATTTTTTATCCTTTCATGTTCGTTTCCGGCTCTTCCCGCCTGAAGGCAAGCGGCCGTCTTTTTATCAGTCGGATGACAGGTGCCTTGCGGATATCCGCATGGTCGGCCTGCCGGTGAATGCCGCGCCTTTCCTTCGGGACAGGGCGGGCAAAATCAGGACACGGTTCTCCCATGTCTAATTCGGGTTGTGCGATACGCGAGGGTCTTTGAACTGTCAAGATAAAAGCGCGGTGCTATCGCCAAATTGCCCTTGCCAGCCCGAGCGAACGCCGCTATGTAGCGCACCGCACCTACCAAGGTGTCGACCATATCACGCGGAGAGGTGGCTGAGAGGTCGAAAGCACCGCACTCGAAATGCGGCATACGGGCAACCGTATCGTGGGTTCGAATCCCACCCTCTCCGCCATTGATTTTCATGTCCACACCGAAGACATAGGTAACACCTTCCCTCCTTCTGCGCCTGACGGACCGCATCGGTGCGATCAGTCGAGGTCGATGATCTTTGCAGGGGTGTAGCTTTGCGGCGTCTTGATGCCGCTGACCATGCCCTTTTGCGCCCGCGGGGTGCCGGTGGTTCCCTTCAGCCAGCATTCCTTTCGCGCCCGGACATAGGTGAAGGCGAGGCAGCGCTTGTTGTCGATGCAGGCGAGACGGCATTGCAGCGGTGTCGTGGCCTGGCGCTCCGGACCGGTGGCAAGATCGCCGCCCGGCAGGTCGATGTCGTCGAACAGGGCCTCATGCGGATCGATCGTGCCGATGGTGAAGGGGAGCGGATCGGCCTGCGCGCCGCCCAGCACCATGCCCGACAGGGCCACCGCATTCCCGTCGACGCGGCCATAGCCCGACTTCAAAAAACAGTTCGGCCCGCGCTTGATGTTCGGGTTGACGTTGAAGGTGAAGGCCTTGCACTGACCGCGCATGATGGCGCATTGCTGGGCGCAGTCGCCGGCTTCGGCCACACGGCGCGCGTCGATGTCGTCGCCAAAAAGATCGAGACCCGTGTAGATCGCGATGCGATCCGGGCGTTTGGGTGCTTCGTTGGGCGGCAGCGAGGCTTCAGACAGCGCGGATGCCGGACCCTGTCGCGTCATGGCGAGATCCGCCGTCGATCTTGCCAGGGTCTCCCGCGATAGCGCCTCGGCCGTCCTGTCGAGATGATAGCGCTCGATTTCCGCGGCTGAGAAGACATGCATCTCGTTCGGCGGCGTCTTGAACATCACGCTCATCACCTCGGCCGGCGTATCGAACCGGCCGAGAACGTCGATGATATCGGATATGGTCAGCTGCGCGCCGACAAGATCCGCGGACTGGGAGGAGATCTGGTGGACTCCGAGTTCACCGTCGGCCAGCCGTGCGGTTCCCGCCAGAAACACATAGGCGCAGGCCGAATAGCAGCCGCTCTGCTTCGGGATATAGGTCGCAAGTCCTCGCTGGTGAATATCGTCGGCAATCAGCAGCCCCATCTGGACACTGCCGCCGGGGCTGTTGAGCGCCACCGCTTTCGCCTGCGGTGCGGCCTCCAGGATGCGCCGGAAATTCAGCGCGGAACCGACGTCGATTTCGCCGTTGAGCACGATCAGGTCGGGCTGGCTATCGTCGACCGAGAAAGGCCCGAACGTCTTTTCCGCAGCCACAGCGCTGCAGAATGAAGACACCGACAGCAGAATGCTTGCTAACGCGAGACCAAGCCGATTACGCATGAGGACAGACCCTTTACCCGATGCCATCAAACTATAGTGGCCGTCCGGCCGCAAGCCTGGATTCCTTTCAAATGCGATCGCCGCGGATCGGGTGGGCAACGTCGCGCATCGCTTTCGGAGACAGCCGTGACGCTCCTCTTAGGGAATTCCGGGCTTGGTCGTCGAAACCGGAGGGAATCCTGGCTGTGGTCATTCGGGGATTTTGACCGGTGCGGGCAGCGCGGGGCCTTGCAGGAGCACCGGTCCTTTGGCCTGGTGCTCCCGCCTGCCGGACGCCGAGCCAAGGAGAGCCCCTGGCCATGAATTTTAGGCAAAATCCGCGAGAGACCGGGCCGCCTTCGAATAACCAAATCGAATAATTCAATTCCAACTATAATAACAAATTATATTGCAGTGCAGCAGCGGCCGTGAAATCATCCCTCCAACGACAAGCCGGAAAACCGGCACTTCCAGTAGGAGAACATGATGACTTTTCTGAAGAAATCCGGCCTTGCCGGGTTGTCGATGCTGATTGCCCTGTCGACGGCGCATGCCGAAGGGACGATCAAGACGGCGCTTGACGGAACCTTCGCCCCGCATGCGATGCCGACCCTCGACGGCAAGGTCGAAGGCTTCAATGTCGATCTCGTCAATCTGATCGGCGCGCGGCTGGGCAAGACGGTCGACCTCACCGCCGCGCAGTTTTCCGGCCTGATCCCGGCGCTGCAGGCCGGGACCTACGACTTCCTCGCGGCACCGGTGACGGTCACCAAGGAACGCAGCGCCAACATGCTGTTTACCGAAGGCTTCATGGATACCAATTTCGGCTTTCTGGTCGCCGCGGGTGCCCCCGACTTCACCAAGCTGGAAGACTTCAAGGGCAAGACCATCGCCGTCAACAAGGGCTCCGCCTATGAGAGCTTCCTGAACGAGAAGGCCGGCGAATACGGCTGGAAGGTCGAGAGCTACGGCACCAATACCGACGCCGTGGCCGCCGTCACCTCGGGCCGCGCCGACGCCAATCTGGCTGGTGCCACCGTGGTGGCCTGGGCCGCCAAGAAGAACCCGCAGGTCAAGCTGTCCTACGAATATCCGACCGGCCTCGTCTGGGGCCTGGCCTTTCGCAAGGACGACGTCGAGGGCCGCAACTTGGTCGACAAGGCGATCGAGTGCCTGAAGATCGACGGCTCGATGGCCAAGCTTTCGGAAAAGTGGTTCGGCGTGACGCCGAAGGAGGGCACGACGATCATCACGCCGACAAAGGGCTACGGGGTGCCGGGCTTCGACGGCTATGTCGATGACGATCACAAGCCGAGCTGCGCGTTGAACTGACACATCGAACCGGTTGCCGCGGTCCTCACCGTGGCACAAGACCGCTGCAACCGGCTGGAGCCTTCATGAGCAACCGCCCCATGCTTGAGATCGTCGCGCTGGAAAAGCGCTTCGGCAGCACGCAGGTCCTGCGCGACATCCATCTGAAAGTGCCGCAAGGCGAACTGGTCTTCGTCATCGGCCCCTCCGGATCGGGCAAGAGCACCATGCTGCGCTGCTGCAACCGGCTGGAAGAGCCGAGCGGCGGCGACATCCTGATCGACGGCCGCAACATCATGGCCGGCACCACACGCGACCTCAACCGCATGCGGCTGCAGGTCGGCATGGTGTTCCAGGGCTTCCATCTCTATCCGCACATGACCGTGCTGAGGAACATCACGCTCGCCCAGCGCAAGGCGCTGAAGCGCAGCGATGAAGAGGCGAAGGCGCGGGCGATGGACATGCTCGAACAGGTGGGGCTCGCCCACAAGGCAGAGGCCTATCCGGGCGAACTCTCCGGCGGCCAGCAGCAGCGCGTGGCGATCGCCAGGGCGTTGGCGCTCGATCCCAAGGTGATGCTGTTCGACGAGCCGACCTCGGCGCTCGACCCCGAACTGGTCGGCTCCGTGCTGACGGTGATGAAGGGCCTGAAGGCCAAGGGCATGACCATGCTGGTGGTCAGCCATGAAATGGGTTTTGCCCGCGAGACGGCCGACAGGGTGATCTTCATGGATGGCGGGGTCGTCGTCGAGGAGGGCACGCCCGACGAGATCTTCGGCGCGCCGAAGGTGGAGCGCACCCGCGCCTTCCTGTCGCGCGTGGCGAGATAGGACGGCTGGAGAATGGACCGCTTTCTCGACACCTTCTTCAACCCCGCCATGCTCAGGACCTATGCGCCGGCGGTGATCGACGGCGTCTGGGTGACGCTGGCGATCGCGCTTGCCGTCATTCTCGCCGGACTGGCGCTCGGCCTGGTGCTGGCCTGCCTGCGCACCTATGGACACCGCCCGGTCAATGTCCTGATCATCTGCTTTGCCGACATCTTTCGCGCCTTGCCGCCGCTGGTGCTGATCCTGCTGATCTATTTCGGCCTGCCCTCGGCCGGCATCCGGCTGTCGGGTCCGATGGTGCTGTTCATCGTGCTGGCGCTGACGCTGGCCGCCTTCGCCGAGGAGATCTTCTGGGCCGGCTTCGCCTCGATCGAAAGGGGCCAGTGGGAGGCGGGGATCGCGACCGGTCTCGGCTTCACCCGCACCCTCATCCATGTGGCCCTGCCGCAGGCAACCCGGCTCGCCACGCCGCCGCTGATCAATCGGGTGCTGGCGATTACCAAGATGACGGCGCTCGGTTCCGTCATCGGGGTCTCGGAAATCCTCTCTGCCGCCATGTCGGCCCAGAGCTTTTCCGGCAGTGCCACGCCGCTGACGCTGGCAGCGATTGCCTATCTGGTGATCTTCCTGCCCTTCGTCTTCGCCGCCCGGTGGATGGAAGCGCGGCAGAACCGGAAGGGACGTGCGGCATGAACGGCGTCATCGACCAGTTCTTCAATCTCGAGATCATGCGCCAGTCGCTGCCGATCCTGATGAAGGGATTGTGGATGACGGCGAAGCTCTGCGCCACGGTGGTTCTGCTCGGCCTGGTGGGCGGGCTCTTCGTGGCGCTCGCGACCCTGAGCCGGCATCCGCTGCTGCGCTATCCGGCGATCGTCTTCGTCGACATCTTTCGCGCCATGCCGCCGCTGGTGCTGCTGATCTTTCTCTATTCCGGCCTGCCCTTTGCCGGCATGCGGGTCTCGCCCTTTGCCGCCGTGGCACTGGCCTTCTTTCTCAACAACTCCTCCTATTATGCCGAGGTCTACCGCGCCGGCATCCTGTCGGTGGCAAGGGGGCAATGGGAAGCGGCCTCGTCCACCGGGCTCAGCCGTACCCAGGCGCTGACCTATGTGATCCTGCCGCAGGCGGTGCGCAATGTGCTGCCGGATCTGCTGTCGAACACGGTGGAAGTGGTCAAGCTCACCTCGCTTGCCTCGGTCGTATCGCTCGGCGAACTGCTCTACAGCGCCAATATGGCGCGCTCGATCACCTACAATGCCTCGCCGCTGGTTCTGGCGGCGCTCATCTATCTCGTCCTGCTCTGGCCCCTGGTCCGGCTCGTCAGCCGCTTCCAGCGACGGCTTGCCGCATGACGATCGCGACCGGAAAGGACATTCCATGACCCGCATGATCATCGCCGGTGCCCAGCTGGGCGCCATCCAGAAGGCCGATACCCGTGAAGCCGTCGTCAAGCGGATGATCGCACTGATGAATGCGGCGCATGCCAAGGGGGCCGACATGATCGTCTATCCCGAACTGGCGCTCACCACCTTCTTTCCGCGCTGGTACATGCCCGACTGGAACGAGGTCGATACCTGGTTCGAGCGCGAGATGCCGAACGGCGCGACCATGCCGCTATTCGACCGGGCCCGGGATCTCGGCATGGCGATGACCTTCGGCTATGCCGAACTGACGCCGGACGGCCACCGCTTCAACACCTCGATCCTGACCGACCGCAAGGGTGCCATCGTCGGCAAATATCGCAAGGTGCATCTGCCGGGGCATGTCGACTACGATACCGAACGCGCCTTCCAGCACATGGAGAAGCGTTATTTCGAGCCCGGCGATCTCGGCTTCAATGTCTGGCGCAACGAAGGCGTGATCATGGGCATGGCGATCTGCAATGACCGCCGCTGGCCGGAGACCTTCCGCTGCCTCGGGCTGCAGGGGGTGGAACTGGTGACGATCGGCTACAACACACCCTCGGTCAACAGCCAGATGAGTGCGGAGGGCCTCGAAAAGCGGTTGTTCCACTCCGACCTGTCGCTGCAGTCGGGCGCCTACCAGAACGCCACCTTCGTCGCCGGCATCGCCAAGGCGGGGGTGGAGGACGGCCATCCGCTGATGGGCGGCTCGATCATCGTCGATCCCGACGGCTTCGTGCTGGCCCGCGCCGAGACGGAGGAGGACGAACTGATCGTGGCCGACTGCGATTTCGACAAATGCGCCTTCGGCAAGACGACGATTTTCGATTTCGAGCGTCACCGGCGTATAGAACATTACGGTCGCATCACGTCGCAGACGGGCGCGATCATCGAGGTTTGAGGAGAGCGGCACGATGACGCATTTCGAGACGGTCATTCACGGCGGCACGGTCGTCACCGCGGGCGAAAGTTTCAAGGGAGACATCGGCATCAGCGATGGCCGGATCGCTGCGGTGGCCGATACGCTGGCCGGTGGCGACCGGCGGATCGATGCCGGCGGGCGGCTGGTTCTTCCGGGCGGCATCGAGGCCCACTGCCATATCGCCCAGGAAAGCTCGTCCGGCGTGATGACCGCCGATGACTATTATTCCGGCTCGGTCTCGGCGGCCTTCGGCGGCAATTCGACCTTCGTTCCCTTCGCCGCCCAGCATCGCGGACAGTCGATCGCCTCGGTGATCGAAACCTATGACGGGCGCGCAGCGCCCAATTCGGTGCTCGACTATTCCTATCACCTGATCATTTCCGACCCGACCGCCGAGGTGCTGGCCGAACTGCCGGGCGTGTTCGCGCGCGGCATTACCTCGTTCAAGGTCTTCATGACCTATGACCTGATGAATATCGGTGATGCCGGCATGCTCGATATCCTGACCATCGCCAAGGCGCATGGGGCGCTCACCATGGTGCATGCGGAAAACAACGAGATGGTGAAATGGATGAACCGGCGCCTTGCAGCCGCCGGCCTCACCGCACCGAAATACCACGCGCCGAGCCGGCCCGAACTTGCGGAAGAGGAGGCGATCAACCGCGCGATCTCCCTTGCCAAGCTCGTCGATGCCGCCCTGTTCATCGTCCATGTCTCGACCAGGGGCGGGGCCGAGATCGTGCGCCGTGAGAAACTGGCCGGGGCAAAGCTGTTTGCCGAGACATGCCCGCAATATCTGGCACTGACCCGCGCCGCTCTCGACCGCCCCGGCATGGAGGGGGCGAAATATATCTGCTCGCCACCGCTTCGCGACACGGCGACCCAGGATGTCCTATGGAGCCATATCCGCGCCGGCACGTTCGAGAGCGTGTCGTCCGATCACGCGCCCTACAGGGCCGATGCGACCGGCAAGTTCCTGAACGGTGCCGACGCAGCCTATCCGAAGATCGCCAACGGCATGCCGGGCATTGCCATGCGGCTGCCCTATCTGTTTTCCGAAGGGGTTCTGAAGGGGCGGATCACGCTTGCCGACTTCGTCCGTCTGTCGAGCACGAATGCGGCACGGGTGTTCGGGCTGGACCGCAAGGGCGCAATCGCCCCCGGCTTCGACGCCGATATCGCCATCTGGAATCCGCAGGAATCCCGTCGCGTGACGCAGCCGATGCAGCACGACAACATGGATTACACGCCGTTCGAAGGAATGGAGATCACCGGCTGGCCCGAAACGGTGATGAACCACGGTCGCATCGTGGTCGACAAGGGCGAGCTGCGGGCCAAGCCCGGCAGCGGGCGCTTCATTGCCCGCAAACCGGTCGACACAGGCGCCATGCCCGGCCACAGGGCCGTCGAATTCGATGTCGTCGCCGGCTACGGTCAGGAGATCGCGCCATGACCGCGACGCCGCTCGGACCGATCCTGGTGATCAACCCGAACAGTTCGGAAATGGTCACCGAAGGCTTGCGCGCGGCGCTGGCCGGATTTGCTCTGGACAGGGGGCCGGCAATCGAATGCGTGACGATCCCCCATGGCCCGCCCGGCGTGGTGACGCAGCGCGAGGTGGACGAGGCCTCGCTGAATGTCGCTGATGTGATCGCGGCACGCCCGGATGCATCGGCCTATGTGATTGCCTGCTACTCGCAGCCCGGCCTGGATCTCGGCCGCTCGATCACGCCGAAACCGGTTTACGGCATCCAGGATGCAGGCGCGCTGTCTGCTCTGGCACTCGCCGACACCTTCGGGGTCATCGCCGTTGCCGAGACCTCCATTCCCCGCCATCTCCGGACCCTGCGCCGACTGGGTATCGACAACCGGCTGGCCGGCGAGGTGGCGCTGGAAGGCAATATCTCGGTCGCCGACAGCGGCCATGGCGAGGAAAGCTATGCCCAGCTGCTCAAGGCGGCCACGCGGCTGAAGGCGATGGGCGCCGGTGCCATCGTGCTCGGCTGCGCCGGCATGTCGGGCCATTGCCAGTCCTTGCAGCGTGAACTCGGCATCGCGGTGATCGACCCGACCCAGGCGGCCGTCGCCATGGCGCTCGGCAAGCTTCTGTCCGGTCGCGCATGAGCGAGGGCGAGGGACGGCCCGAAATATCGCTGCGCCTGCTCGAAATCTTCGACGCGATCATGCGCTGCGGGACGACGGTGGAGGCGGCCCAGCAGCTTGGCATCTCGCAGCCGGCGATCTCGAATGGTATCCGCCAGCTGGAAAGCCAGACCGGCGTCACGCTGTTCGAGCGCTTGCACCGCCGGCTGCAGCCGACGGAAGAGGCTGTCGCCCTGCACGAGGATATCAAGCCGGTGTTCGCGCTGGTGCGCGGCTTTGCTGCGCGCGCGCGGGACATGCGCCAGGGCATGTCGGGTCGTCTCAGGATCATCGCCACTCCGCCGCTCGGCCATACGGTCGCGCCGCTCGCCATGCGCCGGTTCCTGAAGAACCGCGACGGCGTCTCGGTGGCCTATGACGTGCGGCGGCTGGAACATGTGATCGAGGCCGTGCAGAGCGGCCATGCCGATCTCGGCCTAGCGCTCGGCATCGACCGGCATCCGATGGTGAATGTCGAGACGCTCGCGCGCACCCACATGGTTGCGGTGCTGCCGGATGCTGCAAGCAGCGAGGACAGCTCGGTCGATGCGCGGTTTCTCGGTTCCAGCGATTTCATCGGGCTGGAAATCGAATCCCGGCTCGGCCAGATGGTGCGGGCCGCCTTCGAGCGCGACGGCGTCCGCTACCAGCCGCGCGTCGAGGTGCGCTACTGCGCCACGGCCGCCGTGCTGGTGACGGCCGGCATCGGCACGGCGGTTATCGATCCCTTCACCGCCGCCTTCCAGGGCGCGCCGGGCATGACCGTGCGTTCCTTCCTGCCGCCGATCGAGATCGCTGCGGTGATGATCACCCGCAAGGGTGTCCCCCGCTCGCGTTTGCTGCATGCCTTCATCTCCGAGATGAAGACGGCATTGTCCGACTTCCAGGCGGGCGGCGCCAGGGTGATCGCGGCGCCGTGAGCGCGCCCGATCGCTGTGTTTTGTGCTTTCGGCGCTCGGCCCGGCCGACCGGCGGATCGCGATATGCGCGGTACAAGGCCGAAGGAATGCGGTGAACTCGTGTTTACCGGACGTGTTCTAGCTTTGCGGCGTGTCGGCAAAAAGCGCCGTGCGTTCATGCCGCCAAGGGCCGTTCAGATATTCCCAGAGATCGAGGCCGACAATCCGGATCGGATGCGGTTCGAACGTCGCCGCCAGATCGCGGTGGAGGCTGTCTGCGGCGGATCTCGATACCTTGTTCTGCACCGTGATATGCGGCTGCCAGGTCTGCATGTCCTGGGGACCCAACCAGGGCCCGAAGGCCGCGCGCAATTCGGCGCGAACCGCCTGCAGGTCGGGGCTTTCGAGGGCGAAGGCGACGCCTGCGCCAAGATGACGAAGGCCGCACACGTCGGCGGCGAATGCGCAGCGTTCCGCCACGACCTTCGTGAGGCAGGCCGACATCCGATCCAGATATTCGCCAGGCAGACGGTGAAACATCGTCAGATGCGCCCGCAGGAAATTTCGGGCCGGCGGAAAATGGGCTTGCCGCAACCGGTCGAACGGCTGCCTGTCCGCCTCCGCAATCCGGGCGGTGAGGATGAAGGGATGACGCGTCTTCAAGGTGCCGTCCTGATCCGTTGCCACTCTCGCCGGGCATCGACGAGGTCAAGCCTCTCCTATGCCCGAAGCCGACGACTTTTCTACGGGATGCACCCCTGCCTTGTCACCTCGTGCATGGGCGAGGTTCTCGTCGTCGACGGTCGAGAATCCGAGGTCTTGGCCATTTTGGCCCGCCGACAATAGGTCGGCTAGCGGTCGCTTTCCCCTTCGACCATATCCATCGGCCAGAGTACCTGGCGCTGTGCGTCGGGATAGCTTTCGGCGAAGTCCGGCATGGTCGACAGCAGCGTTTCGGCAAGCGAGACGCCGAGTTCGCGCAAGGCGGGCCTGAAGCAGGTGAGCGCGGGCGACAGATACTGGGCGCGGGGACTGTGCTGGCCGATGACGGCGATGTCGCGGCCGGGTCTGAGGCCGGCTTCTTCCAGCCCGCGATAAAAGCCGATGACGGTCGCCTCGTTGACCAGCACCATGGCGGTCGGCCGTTCCGGGGACGCGATGAATTCGCGTGCCAGCGCATAGCCGCCACTCTCGTTGGGTTGCGAGCGAAACACCCGGCTTGTCGGCAAGGCGAGGCCGCGGCTTTCCAGGATTTCCCGGCAGCGCGCCTCGAACACATAGCCGAGATTGATGTCCCCGAGCGGTCTGGATATCGCGATCCGGCTGTGGCCGGCGGCGATCAGCCGGCGGATTGCCACATCCGCCATGCCCTCGAAATCGAGGTCATACCAGGGCTGTCCGATATCGCTCTGGCTGCGCCCGAGCGTGAGAAAGGGAATGCCGGCCTTTTGCAGCATGGCAAGGCGGCCGTCCTGACGCCGGGTGGCCGACAGGATGAAGCCGTCGGCGAAACCCCGGGCGACGATCCGTTTGAGATAGGCATCCGGATCCTCTTCCGAGGAACACAAAAGCGCGACGAGATCGAGATGATGGCGGGCCAGCACGGTCTGCACCCCATCGAAGACGCTCATGAAGAAGGTTTCGCCCTGGCCGGTGATCTCGTGACCGGTCTGCATCATGAAGCCGATTATGCCGGTTGTTCCGCGCCGCAGCGAGCGACCCGCCTGATTGGCCACATATCCATAGGTCTCGGCCGCTTCGAGCACGCGCCTGCGCGTCTGCGGGTTGACGTCCGGCTTGTCGTTCAGCGCGCGCGAAACGGTGCCGATCGAAATTCCCAGATGATCTGCCAGTTGGCGAATGCCCTTCATGATATCTGCCCCTGCCCATGCATGCCCTGTGCGCCGATGATTTTCCTAGGCGCTCAGGTCTTTCGTAATCGTTTACGGAATTTCTGTTGACAGGGCAATAGCGATGCTTTTATCGTCCCGTGAACGTTTACGGAGAATGCGTTTCATGCGATCGCGTCACCTGCTGGAGGAGCAGACGCGATGCGCCGGGAGGAGGTTTCAGTGGTAATGACGGCCGTCTTGAGCGGATGCGGATCCATGGCCAGAGGGTGGCTGAGGGCGATCCTCGACAACCCCGACCTGTCGCAGCGTGTTCGTCTGCGGGGCCTGGTCGATCTCGATATCGACGCCGCCCGGCGTCTGGCCGCGGAGTTCGAGCTCGGCGATGTCGTGATCGGCACGGATCTCGCCGCGGTGCTGGAAGAGACCGGCGCCGAAATCCTGTTCGATGTGGTGGTGCCGCCGGCGCGTTCGACGGTGGTCGAGATCGGTCTCGCCCATGGCTGCCACGTCCTGTCGGAAAAGCCGCTGGCATCCTCGATGGCCGAGGCCGAGGCGCTCATCGCTCTCGCAGGCCAGGCGGAGCGCATTCATGCGGTGGTGCAGAACCGCCGGTTCATTCCGGGCGTCCGGCGGTTGCGGCGCGCCGTGGCCGAGGGCCTGATCGGTGACCTTACGGCAATCCACGGCGATTTCTTCCTCGGCCCGCATTTCGGCGGTTTCCGCGAGGCCATGGACAATGTGCTGTTGCTCGACATGGCGATCCATACCTTCGATGCCGCCCGCTTCATTTCGGCCAAGCAGCCGCAGTCCGTCTATTGCCTGGAAACCAACCCGGCCGGCTCCTGGTATCGGCATGGGGCCGCGGCCGATGCGATCTTCCAGATGTCGGACGGCTGCGTCTTTACCTATCGCGGATCCTGGTGCGCGCCCGGCCAGCCGACCAGCTGGGAAAGCCGCTGGCGGCTCGTCGGTACCAAGGGCATGATCACCTGGGACGGGGCCGAGACCTTCGAAGCGACGATCGCCGGCAAGGAACCCGGGCTGCTGCCCGGTCATGTGGCGGTCGATGTGCCCGCTGCGCCTGAGGATGCCCGCACCCTCGGCCATGCCAGCGTGATCGCCGATTTCATCGACGCGATCGGCAGGGGCGGCGCGCCCGAAACCGTGAGTTCCGACAATATCAAGAGCCTTGCCATGGTGTTCGGCGCGATCGAAAGCGCGCGCACCGGCATGCCCGTTTCCATTGCAGCATGAGGAATTGAAGATCGTGACCAATCCCGCCAAGGCCATCCGCATCGGCACCATGATATCCGCCACGAAACCGGGCGCCGAGACCCGTATCGCCAATATCGCCGATCTCGGCTTCGAAAGCTTCGAGCCGTTCTTCTGGCAGACCACCGGCGGCCAGGACCTGGCAGAACTCGGCAAGCGCTGCCGGGACGCGATCGGCGAGCGCGACATTACTATGGCGACGATCGGCATGTTCGGCAATCCGCTGGAACAGCAGGATCTGGACCGCGAGACCCTGCAGGGCTGGAAGGACTGCATCGACAATGCCCATCATTTCGGCGCGACCTGCGTTGCCGGCTTCACCGGCCGTATCCGCGGCAAGGTGCTGACCGACAGCCTGCCCCGCTACCGCGAGGTCTGGAGCGAGCTTGCAAAGCGTGCCGCCGACAAGGGTGTGCGGATCGCCTTCGAGAATTGCGCCATGGACGGCAACTGGCAGACGGGCGATTGGAACATCGCGCACAATCCGGATGCCTGGGAGCTGATGTTCAACGAGACGCCGGACGACAATATCGGGCTCGAATGGGAGCCCTGCCACCAGATGGTCTATCTGATCGACCCGATCCCGCAGATCCGCAAATGGGCGCACAAGATCTTCCACGTGCACGGCAAGGATGCCAGCATCCGCTGGGACGTGATCCGCGAGCATGGCATCTTCGGCAAGCACCCCTTCGTCTTCATGCGCACGCCGGGATTCGGCGACACCAACTGGACGGACGTGATTTCCGAGTTGCGGCTGGCCGGCTGGTCGGGGTCGATCGACATCGAGGGGTGGCACGACCCCGTCTATCGCGAGGCGCTGGAAATCACCGGCCAGGTGCATGGCCTGAATTATCTGAAGCATTGCCGGGGCGGCGATTTCGTCGACATCGCCGGCTGAGGCATGACGTGCATGCGGCGGTCACCGGGGAGGATCTGGGCCGCCGGACCTGACAACAAGGGATGACCAGGAGGAGGAGACTATGGCTATCCGCAAACTTGCAGTGCTTGCCGCGCTGACGCTCGCAGGCGTCGCGGCGCTTTCGCTTGCCGCACGGGCCGAGGACGTGAAGATCACGGTCTGGTCGCTCGACCGCGACATCCAGCCGGCACCCAATCTGATTGCCGACTTCAACAAGCTGAAAACCGGGATCACCGTGGAATACCGGCAGATCCAGTTCGACGATGTGGTCAGCGAGGCGATGCGCGCCTATTCCACCGGCCAGGCGCCCGACATCATCGCCGTCGACAACCCGGAGCACGCGCTGTTCGCCTCGCGCGGCGCCTTTCTCGACCTCACCGACATGATCGCCAAGTCCGATGTCATCAAGCCGGACAACTACTATCCCGGCCCGCTCGCCTCGACGAAGTGGGACGGCAAGAATTTCGGCGTGCCGAAGGCGACCAACACCATCGCGCTCTACTACAACAAGGACATGTTCAAGGAGAAGGGTCTCGACCCGGACAAGCCGCCGCAGACCTGGGACGAGCTGGTCGCCGATGCGCGCAAGCTCACCGACCCGTCGAAGAACGTCTACGGCATTGCCTTCTCGGCCAAGGCCAACGAGGAGGGCACGTTCCAGTTCCTGCCCTGGGCGCAAATGGCGGGTGGTTCCTATGACCACATCAACAGCGACGGTGCGGTCAAGGCGCTGGATACCTGGAAGACGATCATCGACGAGGGCCTCGCCTCGCGCGACACGCTGACCCGCAGCCAGTGGGATTCGACCGGGACCTTCAATTCCGGCAATGCCGCCATGGTGATCTCGGGGCCTTGGGAACTCGACCGGATGAGCGAGGAGGCGAAATTCGACTGGGGCGTGGCGCTGATGCCGGTTCCGGAAGACGGCGCGGAACGCTCCTCGGCGATGGGCGACTTCAACTGGGCGATCTTCTCGACCACCAAGCATCCGGAGGAGGCTTTCAAGGTGCTCGAATATTTCGCCTCGCAGGACGACCGGATGTTCAAGGATTTCGGCCAGCTGCCGGCCCGCTCCGACATCAAGATCCCGCCGACCGGCAACGCCAAGAAGGATGCCGCGCTGAAGGTGTTCGAAGAGCAGCTTCAGTATGCCAGGCCGCGCGGCCCGCATCCGCAATGGCCGAAGATCTCCAAGGCGATCCAGGATGCCATCCAGGCGGCGCTCACCGGGCAGATGTCGGCCAAGGAGGCGCTCGACCAGGCGCAGCAGAAGATCGACGCCGTCCTCGGCTAGCAACCTGGCGGACCGGGCCCGTCACCATGGCCCGGTCTCCTCTGGAATACCCAACCCTCCCGGGCGGGGTGCTTGCGCGACAGCGCGGCACTCTCGTCCGGCGGAGACCGACCAAGAGGACCGAATCTTTGCGCAAACTGGCTCAGTCGATCACCGACGGCCGTGGTTTCGACATCCTGCTCGTCGCCCTGCCGCTCGCCTTCCTGCTGCTGCTCTCCGGCCTGCCGCTGCTTTACAACGTGCTGATGAGCTTTCAGGAAGTCGACATGTTTTCGCTCGGCCAGCTCTGGCGACCCTTTGTCGGGTTGCAGAATTATGCCGATCTGTTCTCGATGCCCGAGACCTGGCCGATCCTCGGCAATACCGCGATCTTCGTCATCGCCTCGATCGCCGGCCAGTTCGTCATCGGCTTCGGGCTGGCGCTGTTCTTCTGGACCGGGTTTCCCGGTTCGTCCTGGCTGCGGGGGCTGTTTCTGGTGTCCTGGGTGATGCCGGGCCTGGTGGTCGGGGCGATCTGGAACTGGATCCTGTCGGGCGATTTCGGCGTGCTCAACTTCCTGCTCAATGCCAGCGGGCTTGTCGACGGCAACATCTTCTGGCGGTCGGACCCGACTTTCTCGCTCTGGGCGGTGATTCTCGCCAATGTCTGGCTCGGGACGTCCTTCAACATGATCCTGCTGTCGGTCGGCCTGTCCTCGATTCCCGGCGATCTCTACGAGGCCTCCGAACTGGATGGGGCCAATGCCTGGCAGCGCTTCTGGACGATCACCCTGCCGATGATGCGCTCGTCGATCGGCGCGGTGCTGTCTCTCGGGCTGATCTTCACCCTGCAGCAGTTCGACCTGTTTGCCGCGATCACCTCGGGAGGGCCGAACAATTCCTCGAATGTCGCGCAATACTGGGCCTGGGACATGTCGTTCCGCCAGTATGATTTCGCCAAGGGGGCGACGATCTCGGTGATCATGATCGTCTTCGTCATGGTCGCCTCGGTCGTCTATGTGCGCTCGACACGCCACGAGGTGCGGGGATGAGCGAGACCGCACGCAACCGTCTGATGCTGGTCGTGGCGATCCTGCTCGCCATCGTCTACCTGTTTCCGCTCTACTGGATGTATGTCACGACGCTGAAATCCGGCTCGGCGATGTTTGCCAGCCCGCCCGACTTCTGGCCGCGCGATCCGCAATGGGGCGTGTTCGGCTTCGTCTGGGAAAGCCGCAACATGGCGCGCTATATCTGGAACTCGCTGGTGATTGCGCTCGGATCGGTCGTCGTCATCGCCGTCCTCGGCGTCGGCTGCGCCTATGTGCTGGCGCGCTATCGCAACCGCTGGGTCGATGTCGGCCTGTTCCTGATCCTGATGCTGCAGGTCCTGCCGGCATCGCTGATGATCACGCCGATCTTCGTCGGCTTCTCGCAGGTCGGCCTGCTCGACTATCCGCGGCTCGCCGTGATCCTGGCAATTGCCGCCAAGAGCATGCCCTTCTTCGTGGTGCTGGTGCGTGCCACCTTCATGGCCGTCCCGCAGGAACTGGAAGAGGCAGCGCTGGTCGACGGCAATTCGCGCGTCGGCGCCTTCTTCAACATCGTCCTGCCGCTTGCCAGGAACGGCATCCTGGTCGCCGCCATCCTGATCTTCATGCAGGCCTTCGGCGAGTTCGTCTATTCCAAGTCGATGATCCAGGATGTCGAACTGCAGCCGGCAAGCGTCGGGCTCAACACCTTCATGGGCCCCAATACCAATGAATGGAACAACATCATGGCCTATGCCACGATCTACGTGACGCCGATCCTGGCCGCCTTCGTCCTTCTGCAACGCCGGATCGTGTCCGGGCTGACTTCGGGAGCGCTCAAATGACCGCACAGATCGAACTTTCCGGGGTCAACAAGTTCTACGGCGCCTATCATGCGCTGAAGAATATCGACCTCGAAATCCGCAAGGGCAGCTTCACCGCGCTTGTCGGACCTTCCGGCTGCGGCAAGTCCACGCTGTTGCGCTCGCTTGCCGGCCTCGAGGCGATCTCCACCGGGGAGATGAAGATCGCCGGCGCGGCGATGAACGGGGTGCCGCCGCGCAAGCGTGACGTCGCCATGGTGTTCCAGTCCTACGCCCTCTATCCGCACATGACGGTCGAGCAGAACCTGACCTACAGCCTGCGCATCCGGGGCGCGTCGAAGGCCGAGGCGAAGAAGGCGGCCGAAGCGGTGGCCGAGACGACGGGTCTTGCCGGGCTGATGGGCCGCTATCCGCGCGAACTCTCGGGCGGACAGCGCCAGCGCGTGGCGATGAGCCGGGCGATCATCCGCAACCCCAAGGCCTTCCTGTTCGACGAACCGCTCTCCAATCTCGATGCGGCGCTTCGGGTGCACATGCGCAAGGAGATCCGCGCATTGCACGATCGCCTCGGGGCGACCTCGGTCTATGTGACGCATGACCAGATCGAGGCAATGACCATGGCCGACCATGTGGTGGTGATGCGCGGCGGGGTGATCGAGCAGCAGGGGGATCCGCTGTCGCTCTACGATCGCCCGGTCAACCGCTTCGTCGCCGGCTTCATCGGTTCGCCGGCGATGAATTTCGTGCCGGCTGTCGTTGGCGAGGATGGCCGTTCCGCGACCTTGAAGATTGCCGACAACCCGAAGATACCGCTTGGACGCGAGGTGCAGCCCGGCCACGAGATCATCGTCGGCATCCGGCCGGAGCAGATCGACATTGCCGCGGAGGGCAAGGCGATCGTGCTCAATCTGCCGGTGGCCTCGGTCGAAAGCACGGGCTCGGCAAGCTATGTCACGACGGCGACGGATCCGGAGCTGGTGATGGTCCAGTCCGGCCGAACGGTGCCCGCGGCCTCGGGAACGGCTGCCTTTGCCTTCCTGCCGGAGAACCTCCATCTGTTCGACGCACGCAGCGAATTGCGGATCTGACAGGCCGATCTCCGCTGCGCGAGATCGGCGCAGCCGGCCGGGTGACCTGCAATTGCCTGTCCTCGTCCTCGTCCTCGTCCTGGTGTGGGGTTTCGCAGGGCTGATATCGCCTCTTCCAACGGCATGTGTCAGCCTGAAAATCCCGGTCACGTCGCAAGGCGGGCAATCTGTTTGCCCGCTCTGCAGAACGGCGACAGGGTCATGCCGGAGCCGGGTTCGGCACCGTGCGGACCCGGGTTGCATGCGGCTCTTCACGCCTAGCGCAAATTGTTGGTCACTGCGTGCAAATCGGCAGGCATGTGCTTCCCCTGGGCGGGGACGACCGGCTAGATGACCCGGCTGGACGGTGCCGGTCTATATTTCAGGCCTATGACACTTTCCGCACAGTATTGCCGGTGCGCCCGACACGGCTTGCCGGCACCTGACTATGTTTGAACTGTCGATTTTTCAGCACCAAGGAATTTTCCCGGATGTGCAGCATCTCGCCCGTGGCCTTTGGGCGCACGGTCATAGCGCCGGCATCGGGCGACATGCAGACGGGAAAGGGCCATTGCCGGTCCTTTCCCGATTCCGGCTTCACGGTGGCCCTGCTTTCACGGGGGGTGGGTGGACGGCTCCGCCATGCCTGCGCGCCGCGGCGCGATCCTTCCCAGGGGCATATGGCCGGACCCATCATCAAGAGGGCATTCCTCCCGGAAGCAGGTTTGGCGGCAGCCGGCAGGATTGCAGCGTCAGCGTCAGCGTCATGCCGGAGGCCAACGTCCGAGCCCGACCCCGGTGTTGGGGGCAATCCTGCCTTGCGCCTTGCGCGTTCTGCTTTCCCGGATATCCGGGCCCACCCGTTGCGGAGACCATGATCTTGACCCGTTCCAGCCACGTCCTGAGCCGTGTTGTTGCAGCAGCGCTCCTTGTCTTTGCAGCCGGTGCGGGTGCCCTGAGGGCCCAGGATGCCGTCTCGCTGCCGGGCGGCGCGCAATCGCTGAGCGAGACCCACAAGGATTGGACCGTCACCTGCGGCGTGATCAAGGCGGCGGCTGCGGACGGCAAGCGGAGCCGTACGGAAGACGCCGATGGCGTGCGCGCCTGCGCCTTGACGCAGCGGCAGGTCACCGAGAAGAAGCAAAATGTGCTGACGGTCGAGCTTCAGCCGGATGGCGCGGGGATGAAGGGCGCGCTGGTGCTGCCCTTCGGGCTGTCGCTGCCCAAGGGCGTCTCCCTGCAGGTGGACAGGAAGACGTTCGGTAAGCCGCTCGGATTTTTCACCTGTCTGCCGGCCGGCTGCTTCGTTCCGCTGCGGCTGGATGCGGGCATGGTCGCGATGCTTGGCAAGGGCCAGGCTCTGCTGGTCCTGGCAGCGGACCGTACCGGCAAGCCGCTGCAGCTGAGCATCTCGCTTGCCGGCTTCGACGCTGCCTTGCAGCGCGTCACGGCGCTGACAAACTGAAGCCTGGTTTGGGAGAAGGCGACCGGGGCATCGATCTCCATCGCCGATGTGCGGCGCTTTCGGTCTTTCGAAGCGCTGGCACTGCCCGGCCGGCCTCCGGCCGGCCTCCGTCAGGCCTTGGTCCTGTGGGCCTCAAGCAGGCATTCGCGGAATATCCCACCGACCTGCGAGAGCGCGCTCACCGGGAAATGGGCGACGCAAAGCGCGATGTTGTAGGTCAGCAGATCGGGTCTCAAGGGCCGCATCCGGCCGGCTTCGAGCCATTGCCGGGCATAGTGTTTCGGCAGGAAGCCGACGAAGCGGCCGCCCAGAATGAGGTGGGCGATGCCCTCCATCGAATAGGCCGTGGCCCCCGGCGTGTTGGCAAACAGCGAGTGATAGCCGGTGGCGATGGCATAGCCGCGGCGTGCATAGTTGAGTTCGGAGACCCGCTCCAGTGTCAGCCTTTTCTGCTCGACGGCAAACAGCGGATGACGATCGCCGCAATAAAGGTTCTGTTCCTCGTGAAACAGTTGTTGCAGGTGTACGGCGGCATTCATCGGCTGGTTCGGCACGATGGCGATTTCGATCTGGCGGTTGAGCACCGCATTCTCGATCTGGTTGGGCGACACGACGGCCAGCGTCACGTGCACGTCCGGAACCCGCTCGTTGAAGGCCGCGATCGCCTCGTCCAGCCGGCAATGCTCATTGCCGACGATCGCATCGACGGCGCCGATCCTGAGTTCGCCGACCAGCCGGCCGCGCATCGCGCCGACTTCGCTGCGGAAGTTTTCGAGCGATGCAAGGCATTTGATCGTTTCGGCATAGATACGCTGGCCATGTTCCGTCAGCGCGAAGCCGGAGCGTCCCCTGCGGCAGAGCGTCAGTCCCAGCCGCGTCTCGAGCGCCGCCATCTGGGCGCTGATCGTCGAACGCGATACGCCCAATTCGTCCTGCGCCTGCGTGAAGCCGCCGCGCTCAACCACCGCGCGAAAGACGCGCAGTTGCCGCAGGTCGACATCGCTGAGCGGGGGGATGTGGATAGCCATGTTAGGTTGATAGACCTGGACGTTTAGATTTGAACTTCAGTATTATTGGACGTTTCCGGCTGTGGCAACCTGCCGGCTTCCGATAGGTCCGTACGGAGTGCAGTGCATGGCAGATACCCCATCTTCCTTTTCCGAAAAATTCCAGCCGATCTCCGGCTTCGACTCCCCCCGCTATGCCGGACCGGCGACCTTCATGCGGCTGCCGCTGATCGATCTGGCCGCTGCCGACATCGGCGAAGTCGATATCGGCATCGTCGGTGTTCCCTGGGACGGGGGCACGACCAACCGGCCCGGCACCCGCCACGGTCCGCGCCAGCTGCGTGACTATTCGACGATGATCCGCGCCATCCATCCGGCGACCAACCTCAATCCGTTCAAGGCGCGCAATGTCGCCGATCTCGGCGATGCGCCGGTCAATCCGGCCGACCTTGCCGACGCACTTCAGCGCATCACCGGTTTCTATTCCAGGCTGAAGGAGAAGGGCATCACGCCGCTCAGCGCCGGCGGCGATCACCTGATCTCTTATCCGATCCTGAAGGCACTGGCCTGTGACGGTCCGGTCGGCATGATCCATTTCGACGCCCATACCGATCTCTTCGACAATTATTTCGGCGGTTTCAAATACACCCATGGCACGCCGTTCCGCCGCGCCATCGAGGATGGCTATCTCGACCCGAAGCGGGTCGTGCAGATCGGCATCCGCGGCACGATGTATGACGGCGAGGATATCGAGTGGGGCCTGGAACACGGCGTGCGGATCATCCGCATGGAAGAGTTCGAGGATCTCGGTGTCGATGCCGTCATGGAAGAGGCGCGCGCCATCGTCGGCGACCAGAAGACCTATGTCACCTTCGACATCGACAGTCTCGATCCGTCCTTTGCGCCGGGCACCGGCACGCCTGAGATCGGCGGCTTCACGACCCGCGAGGCGCAGCGCATGGTCCGCAAGCTTGCCGGTCTCAACCTGATCGGCGCCGACCTCGTCGAGGTCTCGCCGCCATTCGACCCTGCCGGCGGTACGGCTTGGGCCGGGGTGTCGCTGATGTTCGAACTTCTGTGCGTGCTTGCCACTTCTCCCTCGACCACACGGCCGGGTTTCTGATTGACTGCCTTTCTGCCACCAATCCTTCCAACACTGATCTGGAGATCACGATGATGAAGCAGACCGTACGTAAACTTCGCGCCTCGGCGCTCGCGACGCTGGCTGTTCTCGGCCTGTCCTATCCGGCGATGGCGGCCGACAAGCTGTCGATCGGCCTGTCGACCTGGGTCGGCTACGGCCCACTCTACATGGCCCAGGAGGAAGGCTTCTTCAAGGACGAGGGGCTCGATGTCGACCTGGTCAAGATGGAGGACGTGAAGACCCGCATGCCGGCGCTGGCTGCCGGTCGTCTCGACGCTGCCGTCACCACCATCGACACCGTTCTCGGCTTCAGCTCCAAGGACCATCCGCTGACCTATCTCTTCGCCATCGACGACAGCCGCGGTGGCGACGGCATCGTTGCCAATGACGACATCACGTCGGTCGAAGGCCTGAAGGGCAAGAAGGTTGCCTATACCGAAGGCTCCGTCTCGCAGTTCTTCCTGAGTGTTCTCCTGAAGAATGCCGGCATGACGCTGAAGGATATCGACAGCCTCAACATGACGGCGGGCGACGCCGGTGCCGCCTTCGTCTCCGGCAATGTCGACGCGGCCGTGACCTGGGAGCCCTGGCTCAGCCGCGGCAAGGCCAAGAAGGGCGGCCATGTGCTGATCGACAGCACCAAGACGCCAGGCCTGATCACCGACATCCTGGTCACCACAAAGGACAATCTCGACAAGCGCAAGGCCGATTTCGAAGGTCTCTACCGCGCCTGGGTCAAGGCCGTCGAGTTCCAGAAGTCGAACCCGGAAGAGGCCGACAAGATCATGGCCAAGGGCGTCGGCGGCTGGCTGGAAGATCCGGCAGTGTTTGCCGAAACCCGTGCAGGCATCGCCTTCTATGACGGCGAGACGAACAAGACCTTCATGGATCCGGCCAACACCGACGGTATCGTCAAGACCATCACCAACGCCAAGTCGCTGGGTGAGGAAGCCGGCTTGTTCAAGATCGACACCGATCCCGCGTCGATGATCGCAACCGGCATCGTCAAGTAAGACCCAAGCGGAGCAGACACCTCATGTGGACCAAATCAATCCTCTCTCCGAAGGTCGAGATACCGCGGTTTGCCGCCCTGGGTCTCAGCTTGGCCTCGGTCCTGATGGCGCTTGGCCTCTGGTGTCTGCTCAGCTATGGCGGGTTCACCTCGCCGGACTTCCTGGCAACGCCCGGGCAGGTGGTTGTCGCCGGCATCAAGCGGGTGTCCAACCTGTCGCTGTTCGGCAATATCTATTCCAGCCTGGTCGTCATCCTGTCCGGCTTCATCCTGGCCTCCATCTTTGCCGTGCCGATCGGCATCATGATGGGCAGTTTCCGGGCGGTGCAGGCATTCTTCGAGCCGATCACCGGCTTCATGCGCTACATTCCGGTCTCGGCGCTCATCCCGCTGCTGATCCTGTGGATCGGCATCGGTATCGAGCAGAAGATCATGGTGATCTTCCTCGGCACCTTCTTCCAGCAGCTGATCCTGATCTCCGACGTCTCGGCCCGCGTCAGCAAGGACCTGATCGATTGCGCCTATACGCTGGGTGCCAAGCGCAACCAGGTGGTGCTGCGCGTGCTGCTGCCGGCCTGCATGCCGGGGGTGATGGACAATCTGCGCGTCACCATGGGCTGGGCCTGGACCTATCTGGTGGTGGCCGAACTGGTGGCCGCCGACAGCGGCCTCGGCTACATGATCCTCAACGCCATGCGCGGCCTCTTTACCGATGTCATCCTGCTTGGCGTGTTCACCATCGGCATTCTCGGCCTGATCACCGATTTCATCTTCAAATGGCTGCGCCAGCGTCTGCTGCCGTGGTCCACCAATATGTGAGTGCCGCGTCCATGAGCCTGCTTGCCCTCAACGATATCTCGGTGCGCTTCGAACCGAAGGGAAAACCGGCCGTCACCGCTCTCGATGACGTCTCGCTTTCGGTCGCGCACGACACCTTCTCCGTCATCGTCGGACCGTCCGGCTGCGGAAAATCGACGCTTCTGCGGCTTGTCGCCGGCCTCGAGGAGCCGACCTCCGGCACGCTGACACTCGACGGCAAGGCCATCAACGGCCCGTCGTCGGAACGCGGCATGGTGTTCCAGAGCTACACGCTGTTTCCCTGGCTGACGGTGCGCGAGAACGTGATGTTCGGACCGAGCCTGAAGAAGCTGGCAAAATCGGAATGCGAGGCAATCGCCGACGAGCTGATCTCGGCCGTGCAGCTGCAGGGGTTCGAGAAGTCCTATCCGAGCGAACTGTCCGGCGGCATGCGCCAGCGCGTGGCCCTTGCCCGGGCGCTGGCCAACGACCCGCGCATCCTGCTGATGGACGAGCCCTTCGGTGCGCTCGACAGCCAGACGCGCGGCGTCATGCAGGAACTGCTGCTGGAGATATGGCAGACCAAGCGCAAGACGGTGCTGTTCATCACCCATGATATCGACGAGGCGATCCTGCTTGGCGACGAGGTTCACGTGATGAGCGCGCGCCCCGGCCGGATCAAGACCTCACTGCCGATCGAGATCGAGCGTCCGCGCGGCATCGATACGCTGACGAGCCAGGCCTTCATGGACTACAAGCGCACCATCCTGTCACTGATGCATGACGAAGCGATCCGCGCCGCGCGCGCGTGAAGCCACGCGGCCGAAGCGGGCGCCGACGGCTGTCGGCGCCCTTCGTCGCTTTGTAAGGCGTCAGCGCTCCGCATGCGTTTTAGCTAATAAATTCAGCGGAATACGAGAGGCAGGCATTTGCAGGCCTTGTTGCGACAGGCCTGTTGACGGCGCCCTCCGCGTTTTATAATTATGAGCAAAATACTCATGATTATCGCCGACATTGAGGGCGACCCAGTCTTCTGGATCAGGAAGGTCGCTAAACGCATACGATGCCGAAAAAGACGATTTTCACTGCTGCCGATGCCGCCAATCCTGGCAAAATTGGCCCCGCGCTGTCGCGCCGGTCGATGCTGGTCGGCACGGGCCTGGCTTTGGCCGCGCCTGCGCTGCTGGCCGGGCGGGTCAGAGCCGCAGGCGATGTCATGCGGTTTGCGCATGTCTACGGTGAGACCGTGCTCGATGCGCCGGCCAGTCGCGTCGTCTCGCTCGGCTATACCAGCCAGGATCCGCTGCTGGCGCTCGGGCTCCGGCCGCTTGCCGTGCGGCAATGGTTCGGCGACCAGCCCTATGGGATCTGGCCATGGGCGCAGCCTCTGCTGGGCGATGCGCAGCCCCGGCTGATTGCAGGCGAAGTGTCGATGGAGATCGTCGCCTCGCTTTCCCCGGACCTGATCGTCGGCGTCGGTTCGGGCATTACCAGGGCCGAATACGACATCCTCTCGCAGATTGCTCCGGTGCTGATGCAGCCGCCGGAAAGATCGACCTATGGCATGCGATGGGACGAGCTGACGCTGATGCTCGGACAGGCGGTCGGCAAGCCCAACGAGGCCTCGGCCCTCGTGGCAAGGACGCGCGGGGCATTTGCCGCTGCGAAAGACCGGCATCCGGACTGGGCCGGCAAGACCGGTGTCTGCGCCTATCATTTCGGCGGCGACACCGGCGCCTTTGTCGGCCCCGATACCCGCGCAAGCTTCCTGAGCGAACTCGGCTTCCGCCGGCCCGCCGCGATCGATGCGATGCCTGCACCGAACAGTTTCTATCTCAATCTGTCGCCGGAGGATCTGAGCCCGCTGGATGCCGACATCCTGGTCTGGGTGTCGGCCTCGAACGATGCCGGCGCCATCGCCGGCATTCCGTTGCGCAAGACGCTGAAGGCCCATCGCCAGGGGCGGGAGGTCTTCGCCGGCGCCCTTGTCGCCGGTGCCCTGTCCTTCGGCAGCGTGCTTTCGCTGCCCTATGCGCTCGACAGCCTGGAAGCGGACATGGTCGCCGCCCTCGATGGCCGCCCGGAAACAAGGGTCGCCTCCAGCGAGGCTGCGGGACTGGCGCCGTGAAGGCCTTTTGCTGTCTCTGCATCCTGCTAGTCATTGCCGCGCTGCTGACGCTCGTGCTTGGCGTTCGCGATGCAGCGGTTGCCGACATCTTCCGGGCGTTCCTCGCCTTCGATCCGCAGAACCCCGTGCATATCGTCATCCGGTCGATCCGTGTGCCGCGGCTGGTGGCCGGGATCATCGCCGGCGCCAGTCTCGGCATGGCCGGAACCGTCATGCAGGCCCTGACCCGCAATCCGCTGGCAGAGCCGGGTCTGCTGGGGGTCAATTCCGGCGCGGCCTTTGCCGTTGTCTTCGGCGCGCTGCTGTTTGGCCAATCCGATGCAAGCTTCGTGTCGCTGCTTGCCTTTCCCGGTGCCGGCCTTGCCGCCCTTTCCGTCTTCGTACTCGGTGGCGGGCTTCGGGGCGATGCCGGACCGGTGCGCCTGACGCTGGCCGGCATCGCGCTCAACGCGCTTTTGCTGTCGCTTGTCTCGGCCCTGGTGCTGTGGCGCAGCGACAGCCTCGACGTCTACCGTTTTTGGGTTGTCGGCTCGCTTGCCGAGGCGGCCGGCCGGCCGCTCGCCGGCATGGCGGCCCTGGCCTGTGCCGGTGCGGCGGTGGCGATCCTTGCGGCCCCGCGGATCGAGGCGCTCACGCTTGGCGGGGCGCTGGCCCGCGGGCTCGGCACGCAGCCCGGAAGGGTGCAGCTTGCCGCGCTTGCGGCGGTGACGCTGCTGACGGGATCTGCCGTCTCCGTGGCCGGTCCGGTTGCGTTTGTCGGCCTGATGGTGCCGTCGATCATCCGCCGCTTTCGCGGTCATCATCTGCGCGCCGACCTTTTCGCCTCGGGCCTGCTCGGCGCGGTCATCGTGCTTCTGGCCGATACGGCGGGACGACTGGTCCTGGCACCGCAGGAGATCCGCATCGGGGTGATGACCGGCCTGGTCGGCGCGCCGGTCTTCATCCTGATCGCCAGGCGTTTGCGCCCCGGAGCGACCGCATGAGGGGCATCTTCATCCTGCTGGCGCTGCTGCTTGGCGCAGCGCTGCTCTCGCTGATGGTCGGGCAGATCATGCTCGGTCCCGCCGATCTCTGGACCGGGTTGCTGACCGGCATGGGGCCGGCGGCCCTCACCTTGCGGGTCCTGCGGGGGCCGGGGCTGGCAACGGCGATCGGCGCCGGCGCCGTGCTCGGCACATCCGGGGCGATCTTCCAGTTGCTGCTGCGCAATCCGCTGGCGGCCCCCGACGTGATGGGCTTTACCTCCGGGGCGGGACTTGCCGTTCTCGTCGGAACGGCCCTCGGATTGACCGTCCCCATGCCGCTGCTGGCGGCGGCGGGCGGGTTGGCGGCCGCCGGCCTGGTCGCCCTCCTTTCCTATCAGCGCGATGGCCGGCAGGTGACGATGACCTTCGTGCTTGTCGGCATCGGTGTCGCCTTTTTCACATCGGCTGCGAGCGGCTTCCTGATGACCCGCCTGTCGTCGCAACAGGCGATGGAAGCCCAGCGCTGGCTGACGGGTTCGCTGTCGGCCCGCGACTGGGGACATGTCGCCCAGGTGTTTTCGATGGGGGCGGTTCTGGCGCTGTTGCTCGCGCCGCAGGTGCGGGGCCTGGCACTGCTCGAACTGGGAGACGACCTCGCCGCGGGGCTCGGGCTGAGAGTGCGGCGGGCAAGGCGCATGCTCGCCCTGACGGCAGTGCTGTTTGCCGCAGCCGGCGTCGCGGTTGCGGGGCCCGTGCCCTTCGTCGCCCTGATGGCCGGGCCGCTGGGGGGCCGGCTGATCAATGCCCGCCAGGCCGGCCTGCGGCTAGCAGCCGCTTCTGTCACAGGGGCAATCCTGACGGTGCTGGCGGACCTGGCCGGGCGAACAATCGTACCGGGGCTGCAGCTGCCGGTCGGCGTGATGACCGGGATTTTCGGCGCGCCCTACCTGCTCTGGCTGCTGTCGCGTGAAATGGAGACCGGAGACCTTTGAGCGGACATATGTTGAAGACCGAAGGACTGACGCTCGGCTTTGGAACAAAGGTCGTGATCGACGACCTGTCGCTTGAACTGCCCGAGGGGCGGATGACGGCAATCCTTGGCCCCAATGGCTGCGGCAAGTCGACATTGCTGCGCGCGCTTGCCCGGTTGATGCCGCCGATGCGCGGAACGGTGCGGCTCGGGGACGACGACATCCACGCGATGGATACCCGGAGGCTTGCGCGGCAGCTGGCGATCCTGCCGCAATCGCCCCGCGCGCCCGAGGGCATCACCGTGCGCGATCTCGTGCGCCGCGGGCGCACCCCGTGGCGCGGGCTTCTCGCCGCCTGGAGCCAGGCGGATGCGGAGGCCTGCGCGCGTGCGCTTGATGCCGTCGGCCTTCAGGCGCTGTCCGACCGACCGATCGACGCGCTGTCCGGCGGCCAGCGGCAGCGGGCCTGGATCGCCCTGGTCCTGGCGCAGAACACGCCGCTTCTGTTGCTCGACGAACCGACGACCTGGCTCGACCTCAAGCATCAGCTGGAGGTCCTGTCGCTGCTGCAGGCGCGCAACCGCGACACCGGTGCCACCGTCGTCACCGTTCTGCACGACCTCAACCTTGCCGCCCGCTTCTTCGATCACCTGGTGCTGATGGGACCGCAGGGGCTCGTGGCCGTCGGGAGCCCGGACACCGTGCTGACCGAGGCCAATCTGCTTGTCGCATTCGGGCTTGCGGTGATGATCGTTGCCGATCCGGTGACCGGAACGCCGATGATCGTGCCGCGCTGATCGCGTCGGCGTCCCGGTTCAGTGCTGCCCGCTACGCGGCCGATGTTCCGATATAGGCGCCGGGAAAGGTGGTGATGAACCGCGCGCCGGCGCCCGGCCTGGATTCGCAGCGAATGGTGCCGCCATGCAATTCCGCGATCTTGCGGCAGATCGCAAGTCCGAGCCCCGCGCCCTCTCTTTCCCGTCTGCCGAGCCGGATGAAAGGATCGAAGATCGTCTCCAGGAAGCGGGTCGCGATGCCGGGTCCGTTGTCGGTCACCAGCAACTGGCAAGCGCCCGAGGTGTAGGTCGTGCGCACCCTGATGACCGGACTGTCGTCGCAGTGGCGGATGGCATTGGAGAGCAGGTTCTGCAGCAACTGGGTCAGCAGAACGTCGTCGCACTCGATCGTGCCGAGGCCTTCGTCGATGATTTCCGCCTGGCGGCTTTCGATCTGCTGGCGCAGATTGGTCTTGGCAACCTGCAGGATGGCAGGTGCCGATACGCTTCTGACGCTGATCTGGGCAGTTTCCAGCCGGGTATAGCGCGAAATGCTGTCGATCAGGGTTTCCATGCTGTGCGCTGCCCGGACGACGAACTGGATCAGTTCCTGATTTTCCGCCGAGAGATCCTCCGAGGCCTGTACCAGACCTGCAAACGACTTGATCGTGCGGACCGGTTCCTTCAGGTCATGGGCCATGGCCCGGGTGAAGATTTCGAGCGACTGCCGTTGCTGTTCGAGCTTTTCGGTCAGCCGCCGCTGCGCGACGGCGGAGGTGATCGAGCGGGTGAAGACGTCGGGTGTGATGGCGTCTCTGAGAAGATGATCCTGGGCGCCGGCCTTCATCACATCCACGGCAAAGGTCGGCGAGCTCTGCCGTGTCAGGGCGATGATCGCAACGGACGAGTGGATCGCGCGCAATTGCGAGACGACATCGATATTGGCAAAATGCGGGACAGAGAGGTCGACCAGGATGCAGTCGGGAACGAAATCCCGGCAGTAATGCAGTCCTTCCTCCACGCTGTTGGCGTGGGCGATCGGGCCGCGAAACGCGGGGCTATCCTCGACGAGCTCCTCCAGATAGAGACCGAAATGGGGATCGGGATGCAGGATCAGCAGGCTTATCGGCTCGTCCAACGGGTCCTCCTCGGGCTGAATGGGAGAACGGTGCCGCGTTCCGCCGCGCGGGGAAAGGCGCATTCGATTGTCTCGAGGTCGGCGCAAGCGTCCTTGACGAGCGGGGGCAACGCGGCAGGGCTGGTCATGCGTCATTCTCCGTTTCGATCTTGGCGCTTGCAGTCCGTCTCCTCGAGCCGGTCCTGGTGACCGTCATGCCGGTTCTTGATACTGGCCCGATCTCGCTGCTGGCCGGTTTTCCATGCCGACGATGTGCGTATGTATCGCCGGCAAATGGGATTGCAACGCTTTGAAGTCTGGCGTGACAGTATCTCGGATTGTAGAAACATTATAAGGAGAAAATTCTAAAACAGCAAAGTCGATATACTTTGTGCATTTTCGGCGTTGCAGCGGCGGGTCCACGGGTTTGAAACATCGACTGCAGGTGCCTATCCTGCCCGACAATGCCGCATCGTTTGCCACAGGGAGAGCTAGCGCGGATGGAAGTTTTCTACATAGATGACAGTGGCGACGATGTGTTCTTTCTGAGCTATCAGGCCAGAAAGCAGAGCAGGTTCGATCCCGTCGTGACCTTCGTCGACGGTGAGGATGCGCTGGAGGTCCTGCGCAATCGCATTGCAACCGGTCAGCCCTTGCCGGGCATCATCGTCGTCGATCTCTATTTGCCGGGGCTGGATGGCAGCGATTTGCTGCGTGCGATCAGTGCGCTCGATACCGACGAAAAGATCTTCTTCGCCGTTTGCAGCGGCTCTTCCTTTTCGGAGGACGAGGCGCGTTGCCGGGACGCAGGCGCTGCCGCGTTTTTTGAAAAGCCGCTTGATCTCGCCCAGCTTGCCAAAGCCTACGAGCAATGGACCTGATTCGCGAATCGCCCCAGTCTGTCGGGTACGGCAAAAGATAATGTCGTGTACATTCCTTCGTAAGCGAAATTGAAAATCGGCATTTTGAAGTTCCAGACTACAGGAAGTCACGGGTTATTTATATTAGATTTGCCTGAATTCAAATATTGACAAAAATGATGGTGTGACGAGAATGTAAATCATCAAGTATTTGTTGTGGCGCGGGGGAGAAAAAGCGCTGACACAGCAATATACCATCTCTCGGCCGGGAAGCAGGGGGCGGTTTGTGGACAGAATAGCCGGACCAATCTTTCACGCTCCCATCGACCGAACATTCGTGCTGAAGGCGGTCGCGAAAGACGGAGTGAGCTCCGAAAGACAATCCGGGCCGCTGAAACGGCCCCGGAACATGTCGAACGGTGGACGTAATAGACAGTCGAAATTCGAGATCAAAGCCGCCGCCCTGGCTTTGAATGAGAGAGCTGGTTCAATAGGTCCGCCAACCTGTCGCGCCGTGTACCCCGAACCGGCGCAGAGCCAGCTCTCTCATCAATGCATCTCTCGAACCGGGTGGGGCCACGCAACTCGCCTGAAACGGGACCATGCCACTCTGCCGAGAATGTGGGAGTGGGGTGTGCCAACCGCCGCCTCCAGCAAGGGAGTTGTCGCCTTCCGCCGCCTGATGTCCTCGACCTCCAAAGGGTCAAGGAGAGGCTGCAACTCTCTTGGGTCGGGTTGTAGCGGTTCGCAAGGCGGCGGAGAATCCCAAGAATTGGGGATATCGAATTTCGTGCGTGCAGAGTTTTGATTGAGCATGCGTCGCCGACCTCAAGAGCCTTTGCAGGCTAGCCGATGAAATGACAGGACAAGATGTCTGTATGGATAAGGTCAGCGAGGGGCATGTTTCAGTGACACCATCAGAAAATGCCCGCTTGAACATGATGGTGGGTACATCGCTTCATATGGGTCCAGAAATGGACAGGGCGATCAACCGGACTGACTTCTTCCGCCTTTTCAAGGCGGTTACCCGTGCCTACGGGTTTGATGTCTTCCTGCTGTTTCGCCATCCCGATCGGTTGCTGGGCCTGCGGCCTCATCACGACTTTCTCCTGACCGATCTGCCGGAAGAACTGTTTGCCACCACGGCCCTGGCCCTGGCCGGCGGGGCCAAGGAGGTCCTGGGGTCCCTTTCCAGCACGACCATGCCCTTCATACACGACCTGCCGTCCGACCTGATCGCGCCCGGGGCCACGCGGGGATGGCAAAAGGCTGGATCGCAAATCGTGGTCCTGCCGATGCATGCGCCGGACTCCAAGCGCTACTGCCTGCTGTTCGGCGGCCTGCGCGACATGCCGGATCGCCGCGAGATCGCCGACCTGCTTCTCGACGGCTTGCGGATCTTCAACAAATATTATGCCAGGCTCCTGTCTCAGGAGACATCCCCCTCGCTGACCGCCCGGGAAACCGAAGTGGTCCGGTGGACGAGCGAGGGCAAGACATCGGCGGAAATTGCCATTATACTGGGCCTCTCCGAGCATACCGTGATCTCCCATGTAACTGCTGCCGCGCGCAAGTTGAATGCGGTCAACAGGGCGCATCTGATCGCCATTGCGGTCAAGCGGGGACTGGTTGGCTGACGAACGGCTCTGAGCGACGCGAATTGCAGGAAGGGGGAAAATCTTGCAGAGGGGTTTGAGTATTTCGATGGAGAATGAATTCGAGACGATCAGTATCCTGCTTGTGGATGACGAATTTCTCGAACTGAAGGTACTCGAACTGAAGCTTGCCTCCTCACCGGAGTTCAAGGTCATGATCGACTATGCTTCGAACATTGCCGACGCGGTGGAAAAGACGCGTCAGTACAATTTCGATCTCATCCTCATGGACAATCGTCTGCTGCCCAATAATGATTTCCGCGAAACCGTACCGCAATTGCGGCAGGTGGGATTCACTGGTCCGATCGGCGTCGTATCTGCCGATATTTCCGGCCCCTATTTCCAGCAGTTCGAGGAATACGGCGTCGATTTCCGGATCGGCAAGGACGAGATCGACTATCACGCGATCCGCCACATCATCAGCGAATATGTCAAATCCAGCCTGCCAGACGACTGGGATGACGGCGGAATGCCGGTCAGCGGCTGATGCACCTGGCCGGTGCCGGTGACATCATCGGCACGGCGGCCTGTTTCAGGACCCGGGGCTCTCGTCGCCGGAGGCAGATGCGGCCGGCAGATCCAGCACGAATGTGCTGCCGTCCGCGCCGCTCGCATGGAGGCGGATATCGCCGTTCAGCGGCAACAGGATGGCCTTGGCCAGAGCAAGCCCCATGCCCGGCCGGCGAGGATTGCCCCCGACGGGATTGCTCCAGAAGGGGTCGAAGATGCGGCTGCTGATCTCCTTGGGAATGCCGGGGCCGTCGTCTGCGATGAAAAGCTGCACCCGCCCGCCGCTGCGGCTGATCGAGACCAACACTTTTGCAGCTCCGCCGTGGCGATGGTGAAGCGTGTTTGACAGCACTGCGGCGATCGCCGTCGACAATGTCGCACCATCGGCCAGGACATGGGCATGCGACGGGGGTGGCAGCGAGATGTCGGCCCCGCAATCCTCGGCCTCCTCCCAAAGACCGACATGCGCCCGGCGAAGGGCGGCATCGACATCCACGGGCCCGATATCGGGCACATGGCTCTCGCGAGCGAGCCCCATCACGGTCTTGACATAGCTCTGCAGGCCGCGGGCCTTGTCCTCGACGATCTGCAGCATGGCGAGCTGCGGCTGCGGGATCTGTTCCTTCAGCTCGGTGCGCAGCATGTCGATATAGATGGCGATGTGGCGCAATGGCGCCTGCAGGTCATGGGCGACGGTCGAGGCGAACTGATTGACCCGGGTGGCCGCCTCCCTTGCGCGGGTTTCCCTCTCGCGCATCGCCGTGATGTCGCCGATGATGCCGCCGACCCCTGTAGCACCTGTACCGCCGGAGGCGGCGCCGGTCATGCGAAGCCAGCGCCAGGCGCCTTCGGTTTCTCCAGCGAGGCGAAACTCGACCGAAACGGGATGTCCGGGGAGCAAGGCGCGTGGAAGGCTCGCCAATCCCGCCCGGTCGTCGGGATGGGCACGAGCGACCAGATCGGCCCAGTCCAGCGTCAGTGCATCCGTCTCGCTGCCGCCGACCGGAATGAAGGTGAAGGTACCGCCATCGCCGTCCGCGCGCCAAACTCCGTCCGTGATCAATGCGTTCTGCATTATTCCTCGCCCGCGAATCTGTTGCGGGCAAACTTAAGCCTTCTCAAGCAGGTTGCAAGAAAATGCCCCTGTCCCGGCAAACTGTTTGCCGATTGCCCCTCAAGGCAGCGCCTGGTGACATCGGCCGGCGCGCCTCGCAATCCCGGGGGGGAGGGTATGCCTTGCGCTCCAACGGCCCGATCCTGAACCGGACTTTCTTGCGAAACCGGCTCCCCCTTTCGCGAGACATGCTTTAAGCCGGCAGCATGGCAAAGCGAACCATCCTGATCGTCGGCGGCGGACCCGCCGGACTTGCGGCCGCAGAACGTCTGTCCGGCGCCGGCCATCTCGTCACGCTCTGCGAGGCCATGCCGACCGTCGGGCGCAAATTGCTGATGGCCGGCAAGTCCGGGCTCAACCTGACGCATTCGGATCCGTTCGACATCTTCCTCGCCCGCTACGGCGAGGCGGCTCCGCGGCTGGCCGGCTTGCTTGAAACCTATCCGGCAGAGCGCCTGCGGGCCTGGGCGGATGCCCTCGGGGCCGACACCTTCGTCGGGACATCCGGCCGGGTCTTTCCGCGGGTGATGAAAGCCTCGCCGCTGCTGCGCGCCTGGCTGGCAAGGCTGGAGGCGCAGGGCGTGACGATCCTGACCCGTTACAGGCTCACCGGCTTCTCGCAGAATGCGGCGCACTTCGACACAGCCGGTGGAGAGACATCCCTACCGTTCGACGCGCTGTTGCTGGCGCTCGGCGGCGCGAGCTGGCCGCGTCTCGGTTCCGACGGGCAGTGGGCCCAGATGCTGCGCCACAAGGGGGTGGCAATCTCGCCGCTGCAGCCCGCCAATTGCGGTTTCGACGCAGCACTCGACGCCGGCTTTCTCGAACGTTTTGCCGGCACGCCGGTCAAATCGGTCACCGTCACCTCCGCCGCCGGCAGTCTGCAGGGCGAGTTCGTGATCACCAGACACGGTGTCGAAGGCAGCCTGATCTATGCCCATTCGGCGGTCTTGCGGGAGGCCATTCGACAGACGGCGACCGCGGCGCTGGAGGTTGATCTGGCGCCCGGCCGCGCGGTGGAGAAGCTGGAGCGCGACCTGGCGCGGGTCGATCGCAAGGCGAGCTTTTCCAATCGGCTGCGCAAGGGGGCCGGGCTGGACGGCGTGAAGGCGGCTCTGCTGCGGGCGCTGACCAGCGAAGACGATCGCCGCGACGCCGCACGGCTTGCCCGACGGATCAAGGCGCTTGCCGTGCCTCTTCTGCGGCCGCGACCGATCGAGGAGGCGATCTCCACCGCCGGCGGTATCGCCTGGGGCGAGTTCGACACCAATCTGATGCTGAAAGCCATGCCCGGCACCTTTGCGGCGGGCGAAATGCTCGACTGGGAGGCGCCGACCGGCGGCTATCTGCTGACGGCCTGCTTTGCGTCGGGCTGGGCCGCTGCCGACGGCATCGATCGCTGGCTGTCCGGCGTTTAGTTCACGCGCGCATCGCCGGCATCTTGCCCGCCAGGTCCGGCCGCCCGGCCTTCGTCTTGGCAATCTCCCGCACGAGCCAGGCCTGGAAGGCCGCCAGCGGCGGATAGTCCGCGCGCTCTTTCGGATATGCGAGATAATAGCAGGATGTGCTTTCGATCTCGCGGTCGATGGCCGGCACCAGATCGCCACGGCTGAGCTCGTCCTGAATCAGGAAGACCGGCAGAAGCGCCACCCCGATCCCGGCCATGGCTGCCTGGGCCGCGGTGGCGAACTGGTCGAACAGCATGCCGTTGACGCTGTCATAGGTCACCCCGCAATGGGTCAGCCAGTGTTCCCAGGCATCCGGTCGGGTCATCAGATGCAGCAGCGGCACGTTCAGGATGTCTGCCGGCTCATTCAGCGTGTTTGCCGCCTTGAAGGCCGGGCTGCAGGCCGGCAGCGTCGTTTCCTTCATCAGGAAGGTCAGTTCGCCGCCGGGCCAGGTCGGCTGACCGAAATGGATCGCCGCATCCATCGTCTCCAGCCTGAAGTCGAAGGGCCGGAGCCGCGTGACCAGATTGATGGTGATGCCCGGATGTTCGGAGAGAAACTGGCCGAGCCGCGGTGCGAGCCAGCGGGTGCCGAAGGTCGGCAGTATCGCAAGATTGAGCGTCCCCCCGCGCGGATTGGCCCGAAGGCTGAGCGAGGCCGTCGAGATCCGCCGCAATGCCTCGCGGATCTCGCGGGAATAGGTTTCGCCGGCGGCCGTCAACCGGATCGTCTGGCGCTCGCGCACGAAGAGTTCGATGCCGAGCTGTGCTTCCAGCGCCTTGATCTGGCGGGAAACGGCGCTCTGCGTGAGGTCGAGTTCGCGGGCGGCGGCCGTGATCGAATTGGTGCGCGCCGCGGTCTCGAAAGCGGCGAGCAATGACAGGGATGGCAGGAAGCGCCGGGCCGGAAGCATATGATACCTCGGAGGAATGAACTGATGACAAAATATCGCTGGAGGCTTGCAAAATCCTCTCCTAAATTCAATCGGGTGCCCGTTTCTTCTGGACGTGCGAAAAACATCGCCATTTCCGATCCGGAATAGCCATCGAGAGGATGGACCGGAACAGCCGGACGAATGGTTTTGTGCGACCGGGTGGGATTGAAGGGCACGCTGTCATCGAGATGGACATGGCGTCATGCTGAACGATCCGCTTTCTCACGGCCTTTGGGAGAAGACTGCGCCGCCGGCGCCGATGACGGCGCCGCTGAACGGCGATCATCGTACCGATATCGTGGTGATCGGCGGCGGCTATACCGGCTGCTCGGCCGCCCTGCATCTGGCTCAGGCAGGGGCCAAGGTCACCGTGCTGGAGGGTGCCGAGATCGGCTTTGGCGGGGCGGGGCGCAATGTGGGCCTGATCAATGCCGGCATGTGGGTTCTGCCCGCCGATATTCCCGGTGTGCTCGGGAACCTCTACGGCGAGCGCCTGCTCGACCTGCTCGGCAATGCGCCGCTCCTGGTGCGGAACCTGGTCCAGACCCATGGGATCGCCTGCGAGCTCGAAACCAACGGAACGCTGCATTGCGCAGTCGGGCCGGAGGGGCTTGCCGAAATCCGCGACCGTTGCGACCAGTGGCGCGCGCGCGGCGCCGATGTCGAGGTGCTCTCGGCCGAGGAGACGGCGCGCCGCATCGGCACGTCCGCCTATGCGGGCGCCCTGCTGGACCGGCGCGCGGGTACGCTGCAACCGCTCGCCTATGCGCGGGGACTGGCGTCTGCGGCAATCACCGCAGGGGCGACCATCCATTCGCGCAGTGCTGCCGTTTCGACCGAGCGGGTCGATCAGCGCTGGACCGTGCGCACCGAGCATGGTTCGGTGACCGCCGACTGGATCGTCGTCGCATCCGAATTCTATTCCAGCGGACCGTTCGAGGCGGTGCGCAACGAGCAGGTGCTGCTCCCCTATTTCAATCTGGCGACCGTGCCGCTGACGGACGCGCAATTGAGCCGGATCCTGCCGGGGCGCGAGGGATGCTGGGACACGAAGGAGATCCTCTCCTCGTTCCGGCTCGATCATGCAGGCCGGCTTGTGTTCGGCAGCGTCGGGGCGCTGCGCAATGGCGGCCGGGGCGTGCATGTCGGCTGGGCCCGACGGGCGCTGAAAAAACTGTTTCCGGAGCTGGGCACCGTGACCTTCGAGAGCGAATGGTATGGCCGCATCGGCATGACCACCGATGCGCTGCCGCGGTTCCATCGTTTCGGACCCAAGGTCGTCGGCTTTTCCGGCTATAACGGACGCGGGATCGCACCCGGCACCGTGTTCGGCCAGGTGCTGGCGCGGCATATTCTCGGAGAGCTTTCCGAGGCGGACTTGCCCTTGCCGGTCAGCGAGGTCAGTGCGACGCCGCTCCGCCAGCTGAAGGGTGCCTATTACGAAGCCGGCGCCCAACTCGCCCATTTCTCCGGCGCGCGCTTTTGACAAGCCCGGCGCCGATCGCCTAACAGACAGACAAAGAGACAACCCGGAAGGAAGACCATGTCGCTTGCCAATCTCAAACTCGCTGCCGAAGTGCGTGCCATCCTGACCGACCTCGGGGTCAAGGCGGAGACGCTGACCGGCGGTTCGCTGGCCGTCCGTTCCCCGATCACCGGCGAGACCATCGCCAACCTGCACGAGATCAGTGCCGCCGCCACCGACGAGGCGATCGCCAAGGCGCATGCCGCCTTCCTGGAATGGCGCATGATCCCGGCACCCAAGCGCGGTGAACTGATCCGCCTGCTCGGCGAGGAGCTGCGCACCCATAAGGATGCACTCGGCAAGCTCGTCTCGATCGAGGTCGGCAAGGTGACGTCGGAAGGTCTTGGCGAAGTCCAGGAGATGATCGACATCTGCGATTTCGCCGTCGGCCTGTCGCGCCAGCTCTATGGCCTGACGATCGCCACGGAACGTGCCGATCACCGGATGATGGAAACCTGGCATCCGCTCGGCGTCACCGGCATCATCTCCGCCTTCAACTTCCCGGTGGCCGTCTGGTCGTGGAATGCCTCGCTGGCGCTGGTCTGCGGCAATTCCATCGTCTGGAAGCCGTCGGAAAAGACGCCGCTGACGGCGATCGCCACGCAGGCGATCCTGGAAAAGGCGATTGCCCGCTATGTCGCGGATGGCGGCGTCGTTCCGCCCAGTCTCGCAACGCTGCTGATCGGCGGCCGCGATGTCGGGGAAGCTCTTGTCGACAATGCCAAGGTGGCGCTCGTGTCTGCAACCGGTTCGACGGCCATGGGCCGCAAGGTCGGCCCGAAGGTCGCTGCCCGGTTCGGCCGTTCGATCCTCGAACTCGGGGGCAACAATGCCGCGATCGTCGGCCCGACAGCCGATCTCGACATCACCCTGCGCGGCGTTGCCTTCTCGGCGATGGGCACTGCCGGCCAGCGCTGCACCACGCTTCGCCGCCTGTTCGTCCATGACAGCGTCTACGACCAGCTGGTGCCGGGCCTGATCAAGGCCTATGGCTCGGTCAGCATCGGCAGCCCGCTTCAGTCCGGCACGCTGGTCGGTCCGCTGATCGATAAGGGCGCGTTCGATCGCATGCAGCAGGCGCTCGAGGCGGCAAAGGCGGCCGGCGGCAAGGTGCATGGCGGCGAGCGTCAGCTCGCCGATGAGGCAGGGGACGCCTATTATGTGCGCCCGGCCCTGGTGGAAATGCCGGAACAGTCCGGCCCGATGGTCGATGAAACCTTTGCGCCCATCCTCTATGTGGTGAAATATTCTAACTTCGATACGGCCCTGGCGCTGAACAACGATGTGCCGCAGGGTCTGTCGTCCTCGATCTTCACCAACGACATGCGCGAAATGGAGGCCTTCGTCTCCGACCGCGGATCGGATTGCGGCATTGCCAATGTCAATCTCGGCCCGTCCGGTGCCGAGATCGGGGGTGCATTCGGCGGCGAAAAGGAAACCGGTGGCGGTCGCGAATCCGGCTCCGATGCCTGGAAGGCCTATATGCGCCGCGCGACCAACACGATCAATTACGGTCGCACGCTGCCGCTTGCCCAGGGCGTGAAGTTCGATCTCGATTGATCCGCAGCGTCCATGTTGAAACAGGAGCGGCCGCCTTTCCGGGCGGCCGTTTTGCGTGAGGGCTGCGACATCACGCGGCTTTCATGTCCCCCCGCTATCGTTCATGCTCTCTGCGTGACAGACCAAGGCCGGGTGTAGTGGACATGATCGATCAGAGGCACGCCATCGCCTTTCTTTCCGATGCCGCAAGCTACGGTGCCGCCGGTGCCGTCGAGATCATCGAGACGCATATCTCGATGATCTTCCTGGTTGGGGATCGCGCCTTCAAGCTGAAGCGGGCGGTCAGCCTTCCCTATCTGGATTTCTCCACCTTCGACCTGCGGCGGCAGACCTGCGAAAAGGAGGTGGCGCTCAATGGACGCGTGGCACCGGATCTCTATCTCGGTACGCGGTTGATCACGCGCGCGGCAGACGGTCGGCTGGCATTCGACGGCGAGGGGGAGGCTGTCGAGATCGTCGTGGAGATGCTTCGCTTCGACCAGCAGGATCTGTTTGACCGCATGGCCGAGGACGGGCGCCTGACGACCGGGCTGATGAGCGAGACGGCGGCGATGATCGCCGGCTTTCACGAGACGGCGCAGATCGACACAAGCGGGCGCGGCGTGGACAATATCGCCGCCGTGCTCGACATCAACGAAGCCGGATTTGCCACCTCGGGCGTGTTTTCGGCAGACGCGGTGTCGAGGCTGATGAGCCGGGCGCGCCGTGTGATTGCAGATCAGGCAGCGTGTTTCGACCGGCGTGCCGCCGAAGGCCGTATCCGGCGCTGCCACGGCGATCTGCATCTGCGCAACATCGTGCGCCATCACGGCCGGCCGCAACTATTCGACTGTATCGAGTTCAGCGATGCGATCGCGACCTGCGACGTGCTCTATGATCTGGCCTATCTGCTGATGGATCTGTGGCATCGGGATCTGCCGCATTTCGCTAGCCTCGTGGTCAACCGCTATCTGGATGAGACCGAGGACGAGGACGGGTTCCATTTGCTGGCGTTCTTCATGGCGGTGCGGGCGCAGGTGCGGGCCCATGTGATCGCGACGCAGGCGCAGGAAGGCGGCGATGCGGACGAAACACTGGCGCGGACGGCGAGACGCTATTTCGGCCTCGCTGAAGCGCTGCTCGCGCCTGCTCCCGAACGGCTGGTCGTGCTCGGCGGCTTCAGCGGATCCGGAAAATCGACGGTGGCGGAGCGGCTCGCGCCGCAGCTGAAGCCCGCCCCCGGAGCCCGGCTGCTGGAGACGGACCGGCTGCGCAAGGCGATGTTCGGCATGGCAATGGCCGAGCGCCTGCCGCTTGAGGCCTATCGGCCGGAGGTCTCGGACCGCATCTACGAGCAGTTGCGGGAGCGATCGGTCGCGATCGTCAAGGCCGGTGGCTGCGTCATTGCCAGTGCGGTGTTCGACCGGCCGGAGCAGCGGCAGGCGATAGAAGATGCCGCCCGGATGGCCGGCCTGTCGATGCAGGGGTTCTGGCTGGAGGTTGATCCGGAGGTGCTTCGCCAAAGAGTGGCGGGGCGTGATCCGGGGCCGTCGGACGCCACCGTCGCGGTTCTGCAGGACCAGATGCAGCACGATATAGGCATGATCGACTGGCACCGGATCGATGCCGGCCAGCCGGTCGAGGCGGTCGCCGCCGACATCCATGCCGCTCTTTCGACGACCGATGCCGAACAGCTCAGCGCAGATTGAAGCGCACCGGTGCGACGATGGTCCTGTTGGCGCCGGGTGGCGGCGCCGGCACGGGGGAGGCGCGGTTGACCATGTCGATCACGGCCTGGTCGAGGGCCGACGAGCCTGAGGAGCGGGAGACCGAAACGGTCCGCACATTGCCGGAGGCGTCGATCGAGAAACGGACATAGGCGGTGCCCTCTTCCCTGTTGCGCCGCGCAGCCGAGGGATAGCGCTTGCGGCGCTGCAGATGCGACATCAGCCGGCTCTGCCAGTTGGCGATCGTCTTCGCATTGCTGCCCGATGTCGCGGCGGTCTGTTGGGCGGCGTTGCGATCGGATTGCTTGACCTGCGCCTTGGCCTTGGTTGCGGCCTTCGAGGCCGCCGGCGCCTGCTTGCGCGCGACCGGTTGGGGCGCTGCCTTCGGCGGCGGGGCCGGGCGGGCAGCCGGGAGCGGCACCTCGACGTTTTCGAGCTGCTGCAGCGCCATTTCCTCGAGCGGATCGATCTCCGCCGGCGGCTCCTCCACCTGCTCGACCGGTTCCGGCGGCGGTTCGACAGCCGGTGGTTCCGGCTCGGGCTCGAACTGCGGCGGCTGGTCCACCGGCGGTGGCGGCTCGACGGGCGGCGGTTCGACCGGAGGTGGCTCCGGCGGGGGGGTGGGCTGCACCTCAGGTGCGGGTTCCGGCGGCGGTTCGGCCAGCGGCTCCTTCGGCGGTTCTACAGTGTCGCTCTTGATCTCTTCGGAGTCGGTCTCGTCGGGCGTGAGCTGCTCGTCATCGGTCTCGACCGCCTCCGGTTCGGGGGCAAGGTCGATCATGATCGCGGCCGGGGGGCCGGCATCGGCAGCGGTGTCTTGCGGAACCTGCATCAGCAGGGCCACAGCGCCAGCATGGGCCGCCAGCACCAGAATGGCGGCGCAGGTCCAGAGCGCAAGTTCGCCAAACGCAAAGCCGCGTCTTTGCCCGGGTGGCAGGGTCATGGGGCCGGTGCCTGCGCAGGTGGCGCATCACCCTCCGGCGGCGCAGCGGCGTCGGAGACCGGTTGCGGCAGGCTTTCGAGGCCGACCAGCGCGATCTTCAGGTAGCCGGCGTCGCGCAGGAGGTTCATCACCTCCATGAAATCGCCATAGCCGACGGTCTTGTCGGCACGCAGGAAGACGCGGGTATCCTTCTTCGCGCCGGTCAGTCGATCGAGGTCGCTGGCCAGCGCTTCGCGCGCGACCGTGTCGTCGTTCAGGCTGAGCGTCTTGTCCTGCTGGAGCGTGACATAGACCGGCTCGGGCGGTCGCTCGGCCGGGGTGGCAGTGGAGGCCGGCAGGTCGACATTGACGTCGACGGTGGCAAGCGGCGCCGCCACCATGAAGATGATCAGCAGCACCAGCATGACGTCGATGAAGGGCGTGACGTTGATTTCGTGGTTCTCGGCGAGATCGTCGCCGCTGTCGCCGTGTCGGATGCCGCCTGCCATGTGCCTACTCCGTCACCAGCTTGATGTTGGCGGCGGCGGGCGCCTTGCGGAAATCGAGATCGCGGCTCACCAGCCGTTCGACTTGCGCTGCCGCATCGCCCAGCAATTGGCGGTAGGCGGTGATCGAGCGGGCAAAGACATTGTAGATGACGACAGCCGGAATGGCGGCCACCAGGCCGATGGCGGTTGCCAGCAGCGCTTCGGCGATGCCCGGCGCGACCACCGCGAGATTGGTGGTATTGGCCTCCGATATGCCGATAAAGGCATTCATGATGCCCCAGACCGTGCCGAACAGGCCGACAAAGGGCGCGACCGAGCCGATGGTGGCGAGAACGCCGGTGCCCTTGGACATGCCGCGCCCGGCGCGCGCCTCGATCCGGCCAAGCACCGAGCCGACACGCTCCTTCAGGCCGGATCCCCCTGCCAGATCGATGGCGGGCTCGGAAAATCGGACTTCCTCGGCCGCAGACTCCAGCATGTGGGCGACGACGCCGCGGCGGCGCTGCATGGCCTCGATGGCTTCGTGCAGGGTGCGCGCCGTGCCGATCAGGCGAAGGCCGCGCCTGGCCCGCCCCCGCGCACCGGCCAACTGCATGGATTTGGCGATCCACACCGTCCAGGTGGTCAGCGAAGCGAGCGCCAGAAGCGACATGACCCCCTTCACCACCCAATCGGCTGCCATGAACATGCCGACCGGGGAAAGGTCATGGGGCAAATCTTCGCGCGGCAGGTCTTCGCGCGGAATGTCGAGGGGCTGGGGGCCGTCGCTGACGCTTTCGGGCCGGCTATCGGGCGAAGAGGGGGCCGCGCCGGTGCCCTGCGTTGCCGCAACTGGCGGCGATTCGGGTGTCGAAGCCTGGGAGGCGGACGACGGCTCATCGGCCGGCTGTGCCGTGGCCGCGGGTGCCTCCTGGGCCAGCGACGGCAAGGCAGTCAAGGTCGTTGAGGCGGTCAGGGCAAGGGTCAGAGGCAGGGCGGTGAAAATGGTCTGGTGGCGGATCTGAAACATGGGAGCTGCCCCTTCATGCAAAAGGCGAATATCTTTTTGCTCGCTTGATGGTGCGCGGGGCGAGGGCGAGCCTGTCCGCGTTGGATATTAAACTTGAGTTATTTTGACAAGTAATAAATCTTGCGTTGCATGGCAAGCGGGCAAGCAGCCGCGAAGGCATCGGCAGCAGCCCTCGCCTTGGCAAAAGGGATTTTCCGGGCGGGCGTAACGTCAGGCAGCCTGGCTTGCCGCCGACTCCAGCATGTCGATGAAGAAGTCGGCGCTCTCGCGTGTCAGACAGAGCGGCGGTGTAATCCTCAGGATATTCAGGTGGTCCCCGGTCGGCCGGATGATCACGCCAAGCGCCAGAAGCCGCCGGCAGAGCATGGCCGCGGCCTCGCCAGCCGGCTCCAGTGTGTCTTCGTCGCGCGTCAATTCGAGGCCGAGATGAAGGCCCATGCCGTGCACCGTGCTGCCGGGGCCGAAGCGGTGCAACAGCGCTTCGAGCCGGGATCGCAGATGATCGCCGACGTCTCGCGCATTCTCCTGCAGCCCGTCTTGCGCCAGTCCGTCGAGCACGGCCATCGCCACGGCGCAACTGACGGGCAGACCGGAGGGCGACGACACGGTTTCCTCGTGCTTGGCCAGGCTTTCGGCAATCGCGTGGGTGGTGACGACGGCGCCGAGCGGTTGGCCGCCGGCGAGGTTTTCGCCGATCACGATGATATCCGGCGTCACGCCCTGTTGCTCGAAACCCCAGGCATGATGGCCGAGCCGGCCGAGCCCGGTCATGGCCTCGTCGGCGATGCAGACGCCACCCTGGCTGCGGATCATGTCATAGACCTCGGCGAGATAGCCGGGGGGCAGCGCAAGGCCGGCGGCATTGCTGCAGGTGGCCTCGCAGTGGAAGGCGGCGACCGGCTCGTCGTCGGCCTGCAGCCGCATCAGCTCTGTCTGCACGGCATCTACATAGTCGGCCGTGGACGGCTCACCGCGATAAGGGCCGCGATAGCTGTTGGGTATCGCGACCGTGGTCACCCGGGAGTCGGAGGTGGCGGATGCGCTGATGACGGCCTCGGCACCGGTATGGGCCCTAGCAAGGCGCAGTGCCAGATCCGTGGCCTCGGACGAGCTGCCGACGAGAAAGACATGGTCCAGCCCCCGCGGCGCCCTGGCTTCCAGGGAGGCTTTATAGTCGGCTATGATCTGCGGCTGGATGGCGGGCCCGGTGTTGATCATGGCCCATTGCCGATAGGCGGCCTCCGCCATCCGCAGATCGCCGTGACCGACAAGGTTGGCATCGCCTGCCATGTCGAGATAGGCCCGGCCGTCGAGGTCGAACAGATATTCGCCGAAGCCGCGTTCGAACTGCGGCGTGCCACCGGCCGGCAGCGGTGCGGCATCGAGCGGGCAGTCGAGCAATGCGGCCGGTGACGGACACAGGACCTGCCAGGCAGCGGCCTGGCTTCGGCGCGCGAACAGTGGCGGGACGAGATCGTGGTCGCGGCACAATTGCAGCCTGAGACCGCCGACGGTGCCCTCCTCGCCGGCAACCTGGCCAAGATCATCCCCCTGTTCGAGGACGGTTCCGTCCTCCAGCGGGCAATCGAGCCCGAAGACATGCAGACTGAGAGTGTCGCTTGCGAGGATGAAGCGATCCTCGTTGTGCCGGATGGTGCCGGCAAATGGCGCCACTGCACGGGTCGCCGCCGGCAGGCAGACATCGACATGCAGCGCGCAATTGGTCGGCTCCCGGGCAGAATGAAGCCGGGTATAGGACAGCCGATATTCGCCGTACCGGGTGGTGGCGACGCCGGTGCGGGCAGCCTCGCGGGCAAGCAGCTTCCAGTCGATCTCCGGGTCGGCAAAACCGTCGCCCACGAGCGCAGGGCTCGAGACCGAAAGGTCCGTCAGTCCATAGGCTCCGGCCTCGATATCAGGCAGGAGCCGGCCTGCCGCCAGATCGCGGATGGCCGGAACGCGGCCCATCCGGCCGAGAATGGCATGCTCCATCAGCGAGAATGGCACCGATGTCGCGGCGTCGAAGATCTGCCAGTGACGGCCGACCTGTGCCCGCAGGGGCGCATTGCCGGGTTCGAGTGCGAGCTGTTTTTCGCCGCTTGCGACCAGCACGCCGGCGCGCGCCACGATCAGCGGCCAGAGGGCCTTCAGTTCGCCATCGGTCAACGGCAATTGCGCGTGGAAGGCCTCGATCGCCGGCAGGATCGCGAAGGCATCGCCGCCGCCATGGGCGAGCAGGGAGGCGGCGAGGATCGCGAGGTCGCCGACCAGCCAGCCATAGGCGACGTCGTCGAAGTCGAGGATCCCGTCCGGCCGCCACAGGCCCTTGTCGTCGCGGCTGGCGGTGATCGCCTCATCGCTCAGGTGCTGGTGGATCGCCTGGGTGCGCAGATCGGTCGCCAGGGGCCGCAGATGCCGCACGGCAGTTATCATGGCCTTGGCAATCTTGTCGCGCTTGGTATTGTCCGGCACGGCCGCCAGCAATTCCAGGGCGACCGGCCCGGCGCGGCGCAGGTCCCATTGCAGCTCGCGCTCGAGGCCCGGATGGGTGAAATCCCGCAGCGCCAGAGAGATCCTTGCCGCAAAGGCGCCGGCGGCCCGCAGGTCTTCCGCGTTCAAGGCGCCCGAGCCGGCCAGCGTGTCGGCATCGGCAATCCGCAGCAGGCGGATGCGGTATTGCCCGTCCTCGCTCTCATGGAGAGCCAGTGCGGAGCCGTCGGTCGCCGGGACCGGTTGCGGCAGCGTGAGGTCGGGAAGGCTCTCTGACAGATGGCGAAGGGTCGCCAGCTGCGCCATCGCCTCCTGCTCCGACGCATCGGCCGCGCTGATCTTGAGGAGGAAGCGGTCCTGATCCGTCTCGACCAGAAAGTCGCGATCCTGCGCACCGGGAAGTTCGATCAGTTGCCCTGTCCGGCCGAAACGGTCCGACAGCAGGGCTGCCGCCGTCTCCAGCGAGATCTCGGGTCTTGGAAGCGCGATGCGCCTGTACTGTGCCTGGTCGGCCATCGTCTGCCTCTCCGGAAACGATTTTCCGAGAGATTAGCAGAGGATAGCCTTTCGTCCATCCGGGCTTTGGTCTCGTATGCGCATTATTCCGCACGGGACCCGGAATGGACCTTTGTCAGCCCATCCGCTCGGAGGCGTAGGAGCCGGGACTGGCCGGGAAAACCACCGTGCGATTGCCGTTGATGAAGGTGCGGTGGTGAATATGGGCATGGATGGCGCTTGCCAGCACATGGCTTTCGACATCACGACCGATCGAGACGTAATCGTCGGCCGACTGCGCATGGGTGATCCGCGCGACATCCTGCTCGATGATCGGGCCTTCATCGAGATCGGCGGTGACGTAATGGGCCGTGGCGCCGATCAGCTTCACGCCGCGCTCGAACGCCTGCTTGTAGGGATTGGCGCCCTTGAAGGACGGCAGGAAGGAATGGTGGATATTGATGATCTTGCCGGACATCTTCTTGCAGAGATTGTCGGAAAGAACCTGCATGTAGCGGGCAAGCACGATCAGTTCGGTACCGGTCTGCTCGACGAGTTCCAGCAATTGGGCTTCCGCCTGCGGCTTATTGGCCTTGGTGACCTTGATGTGATGGAAGGGAATGTCGTGATTGACGACAACCTTCTGGTAATCGAAATGGTTGGAAACCACGCCGACGATGTCGATCGGCAGGGCGCCGATCTTCCAGCGGTAGAGCAGATCGTTCAGGCAATGGCCGAAACGCGACACCATCAGCAGCACCTTCACGCGATGGGCGCCGTCGTGCAAGTCCCATTGCATGCCGAATTTCTCGCCGATCGGCGCGAAGTCCGTCTCGATCTCCTCGCGGGTCTTGCCCTCTTCCGAGATGAAGCTGACGCGCATGAAGAAGCGGCCGGTGTCGAGGTCATCGAATTGCGAGCTGTCGACGATATTGCAGCATTTGTCGGCAAGATAGCCGGAAATGGCGGCGACAATTCCTCGTGCCGAAGGGCATGAAACGGTCAAAACATGGCTCGTCATCGATCAGCGTCTCCTCGCATGCATCCGTCTTTGATCGGTTCTCATATCCCATGGTCGCTTGTGGGAAAAGGACCTGATGTCGAAGCCGCTTGGGGGCCGCGATTATCGATCGAACTTAGGGCAAGCGTTTCGAAATTCCGTTCCCTTTGCGTCTTCGAAAGGCTGAATGCCGCCGTGCGGCCTGCGGTTTTCCGGGCGTGGGTAACCAAGCTTGGAAGTCGTGGCGCGGCGCGATTGACCGGGATCGGGGCACTGCCTAGTCTCACCGACGGCAAGACAGGGGGAGGCGACACGATGCACAGGAACGGCCGGTTTGCAGGACTGATGATAGGCGCCCTGCTGTTGCAGCCGGTGCTGGCCTGCGCCCAGGTCGCAGACGGGTGCTATCGCGGCATAAACCTGTCGGGTGCCGAGTTCGGCAAGCCACCGGGGCAGATCAACAAGACCTATGTCTATCCCTCCGAGCGCACCGTCACCTATTTTGCCGCGCAGGGTTTCGACACGGTGCGCCTGCCGTTCAAGTGGGAGCGATTGCAGCCGGACCTCTTCGGGCCCCTCAATGCGGACGAACTGGCCCGGATCGACAAGACGCTTGCGCTGCTGCGGGGCTATGCCATCCGGCTGATCCTCGATCCGCACAATTACGCGCATTATGCGGGCGATGTGATCGGCAGCGAAAAAGTGCCGGTTGCCGCCTTTGCCGACTTCTGGGGACGGCTGGCGAAGCATTATGCCGGCCAGCCGGACGTTGTCTTCGGCCTGATGAACGAGCCGTCGAATATCGGCACGCCGGTGTGGGTGGAAGCGGCCAATGCCGCGATCAAATCCATCCGCGATACGGGTGCCGACAACATCATTCTCGTGCCCGGCACCCACTGGACCGGCGCGCATTCCTGGTTTCGCGAGGAAGACGGCAAGAGCCATGCCGCCGCCATGCTCGAGATCACGGACCCCGGCGCGAATTTCGCCTATGAGGTGCACCAGTATTTCGATGCGGATTTTTCCGGCACCAAGGGCACCTGCGATCGCGCAGCCGATGCCGTCAAGGCGGTATCGAAATTCACCGGCTGGCTGAAGGACAACGGCAAGCGCGGCTTTCTCGGCGAATTCGGCGTGCCCGGCGCTGCCCCTTGCGTATCCGCACTGGGCGACATGGTGGGCGAAGTGGCCGACAATCCCGATGTCTGGACCGGCTGGACCTACTGGGTGGCCGGCGACTGGTGGAGCCGCAACGAACCGCTCAACATCCAGCCGACCAAGGATGGCGACCGGCCGCAACTTGCCGGATTGAAACCCTTTCTCGACGCGCCTTCGGCCGCCTGTGCGGCGCTCAAGCGCTAGATTTCCGGCGGCTTGCCGTCGGTGCCGAAAAGACGGATGCGTGATCGGCTATGCCCAGAAGGCACCACATCAGCCCGGCGGTCTTGATCGAGTAGAGCGAGTTGCTGATCAGCAGCAGCAAGATCATGTAGACCAGGATGCCGGCATGGAACTGCCAGGCGCGCGTCGTGCGCGCCGGCGCATAGACCGCGGCCCACCAGATGAAGATGAAGCCGAAAAGCCCGAATTGCGTCAGCGTATAGGCAAGGCCCGAATCGGCGGTGAAGCTGTCGGTCGTCTGCATGCCGAAGACGATTTCGGGCGTCAGTCTGGCAAGCAGACTTGCCGTGACCTTGAAGCGCCCGGCGATGTCGTTCGGGCCGCCCTCCGTGCCGCTATGCAGGCCATAGGCGGAAATCACGGCGAGCAGGAGCAGTGGCGCCGCCAGCCACATCACCCGGGGTATGAACCGGAAGAACGGTGCCAGCACGACGATGGCGACGCAGGTGAGGAAGCCGAAGCGGGCATCGGCAAGCACGATGGAGGTCATGGCTGCCGCGATCACCAGCCAGCGGCCGCCCATCTCCTTGCGGAAATAGGCCCAGCAGAAAATGATGACGCCGAAATTGCCGGCCGAGACCGGCTCCAGGAAGACCGAAGACACCCGGTGCTGGCCGAGAAACGGCAGCAATGTGCGCGGCTCCGGCCGCAAGCCGCTGGCAAAGAGGCCGGTCGTGGCACCATACGTGTCCTGCAGCGTCACGGTGCCACGAGCGATATAATAGCCGAGAATGTTGAAGATCTGCAGATAGAGATCGGTCGCCAGATATTCGAACAGGCCGAAAAAGGTGACGATGACGGCCGATACCACGACCATGCGATCGCCAAGGACGGGGTCGCGCAGTCGCGATCCGGTGAAGTAGAACAGGATCGGGATCAGCACGTCGCGCACCGGTTTCGGATCGATGGCGTGGCGCATGGCAAACAGGAAGATCATGTAGCTGACGAAGACCCCGACCATGAGGTAAAGGCCGAGGCGGCGGTCCAGGGCCGCAAGGCCGGCGGCCGCGATCATCAGCGCTTCGCCCGCCATCACCCAGGAGGGGTGAATGCCGGTGATCCGCGTGTTGACGAAGCAGAGAAAGAGATTGACCGTCAGGCCGCCCATGACGGCGAAGACCGCAAGCCAGCGCACCAGCAGCGGCGCGTCGGATGCATCAGGGGCGGCGGGCAGCTGCGTGCCGTAGCGGCTGGCGGAGTGCAGGCCGGCAACAGACATCACGCCTGTCCTCGTGGCTGGGCTTTCGAGCGCAATGCAGGTGCATGGCCCATGTCAGTCGGTCTCGCCGAGGATCACGCGGCCTAGCATCCGGTCGCCGAACAGATATTCGGCATCGGCCCAGTCGGTGCTTCCCGCCTGTTCCACCACAATCACCATGTCGCTTTCGGGGATCAGGTCGCCGAGGATCTTGGTGGCGGGCGTTCCGCATGCATTGATCAGCGTCAGCGCCTTTTCCGCAATCTGGGTACCCAGGAAGCGGTTGAAGCTCGGGCGATTGGTCGCCTGCGGCCGGGGCGGCGCTGCGGCCGCGTCATGTTCGAAGCGAAGCCGGTCGAGAATACCGGTATCCTCATCCTCGACATCGAGGGCGGCCAGCATGCTGGGCTGCCCCCGACGGATCGGCGCACGGGCAGCGCGGGAGCGCTGTTCGACGAGTTCGCCGGGCGCATGGCGCACATCCTGCCCCTCGGCGATCAGCCGTCGCACGACGTCGCAGACGAGGCCATCCGCCGAGACCGGCAGGGCATCGACGGAGACGAACAGCACGGTTGCGGGCATCCGGCCGCCGAGGTCCCTCTCGATCTTCGCGGCAATCGCTTCGATCCCTGTAGCCCATCGTTGCTTTGCGTCTGTCTGGCGTTTGCGGGCGCCGAGCAAGGCGCGCTTGCGCTTTGCGCTCTCACCAGGGACCGGCAGGACGGCAATGACGTCGATCTCGGCATCCTTCTCGACACGCCTCTCGACAGCGGCCGCTACTACCGGCCGTGCCGGTGGCAGGATTGCGGTGCCGAGCTCGCGAAGCACCGCAAGGCCGGCTCCGAGGATCAGGCCGAACAGGCCGCCAGCCGCGACGATCAGCAGCTTGACCAGTTTCGACCCGCCGCCGGGGACCGTGGCCGCGGTGATGACGCGGGAATTGTTGGTTTTCAGCGTTTCCTGCTGGCCGAGTTCCTCGGCACGGTTGAGGAAGGACTTGTAGAGCGCCTGGACCGCATCGGCCTCGCTTTGCAGCTGGCGAAGCTTGATCTGCGCCTCGCCGCTGTCGAAGCTCTGGCGCGTCAGGGTGTCGAGGCGGCGCTGGAGGGCTTTGGTATTGGCGGCCGCGCGCTGGTATTCGCTCTGCATCGACTGGCGTATCCGGCCAAGCTCCTGCTCGATGGCCGCCTTCATGCTGTCGACCTGCGAGCGGATGGCGCGCAACTGCGGATGGCCAGCCCCCAGCGTGGTCTCCAGCTGGACCTGGCGGTCGAGCAATTCAACATAGCGCTGGCGCAGCGAATCAATGGCCGGCGACTGCAATGCTTCGGGGATGCCCCCTGCCTGCACCGAATTGGCCGTAAGGCGCCGCGCCTGCTCGTAGACCGTCTGCTTCTGTTCCTCCTCGCCGCGGGCGGCGATCAGTTGCTGGTTCAGGCCGGCCAGTTGCTGGTCGATGACAAGGCCGGTGGTGCCGGTGGTGGCAAGGCCGTTTTCGGAGCGGAATTTCTCGACTGCGGCTTCCGCCTTGGCCACCCGCCCGCGCAGCTCGCTGGCCTGCCCCTGAAAGGCGTTGCTCGCGCGGCGGGCGGCATCGGCACGGGCCTGATCGATCTGCTTCAGATAGGTATTGGCGACCGCATTGGCGATGCTGGCGGCCGTCTCGGCGACCTTGTGCTCGGCGGAAATGACCAGGACCAGGGACTGTCCGGCGCGCTGGACGACCAGATGTTCCTTGAGCGCCGCGGACGTTGCCGCGACGGCCTCGTCGGTGGACAATTTCGCCAGCGTGTCCGGATCCAGCAGGTAGGCGTCATGGGTCAGATCGAGATCGCGCACGACCTGGTCGAGCACATTGCGCGACTGGACCACATAGACCTGGCTGTCCAGTCCGGCCTGATCCTGCTGGGGCAGTGCCGCTGCCGCGGAGCCGGCATTGCTGTCGGCCAGCAGACCCAGAGGATCGAGCAGAAGTTCGGTAGACGCGGTGTAGACCGGCGTCATCCGCAGGGCAACGAGGGCTGCAAGGATCGTGACGACAAGCGCGGTCACCACCACATAGCGGATGCGGCGGCGCAAAATGCCTGGAAGCTCGAAAATGTCGATGTTCATCTTTGTGTCCACGCCGCTTGCCGGCCGATGCCAGGTCGTCTCGCCCGTTGCCCGTCCTGATCCAACCGCGAACGCGCCATGTTCCTTCAGGGTCTGCAGGAGACACGATCCTTCTCGGCCAATCTGGCAGGCTATAGTTAACGACTGCTAAAGGACGCGGCAGATGCTAGCGACGGCATCGCTATCTGCACCGGATATTAACCCTCGGATGCTAGCCGGGGAGAGCAACGTAAAGCGGGATGGCCAGCATGTGCCCGACGCGGGATGAAACGGGCGGGACCCGTCAGGACAGACCTCTGGTGGTTCAGGTGGTTCGCCAGTATGCGCCGGCCCGTGGCGGGCTGGAGGATGTGGTCGCCAACCTGGCGAAAGCGCTTCCGGCGCATGGCTGCCGCGTGAGAGTGGTCACCTGCGACCGGCTGTTTACGGCCCTGGACGTCAAACTGCCGGCGCATGAGATGATCGATGGGGTCGAGGTCTGCCGGATCCCCTGGGCCGGCACCAAGCGCTACCCCCTCGCTCCGGCCGTCTTTGCCCAGCTTGCCGACGCCGACCTGATCCATGTTCACGCCGTGGATTTCTTCTTCGATGCCCTGGCTCTGGGGCGGATGGTGCACCGCAAGCCGATGATCGCAACGACCCATGGTGGGTTCTTTCACACCCGCCGTTTTGCGGCGATCAAAAAGCTCTGGTTCAACACATTGACGCGCGCATCGGCCAGCCAGTACCGGGCGCTTGCCTGTTGCAGCCAGTCCGATCTGGCACTTTTCGGCGGGATCGCCGGCGACAGGGCGGTGCTGGTCGAAAACGGCGTCGATGCGCTGAAGTTTTCCGGGCCGCGTCGGGCAGAGCCCTCCAAGCGCCTTGCGACGATCGGCCGGTTCTCGCTGAACAAGCGGCTGGATCGCCTGCTCGACACCATGGCGGTGCTGGTGGCGGACGATGACGAATGGCATCTCGACATCATCGGGATCGGGTCGGATCTTTCGGCCGCGGACCTGCAGTCGATGATTGGAGCGCGCGGGCTGGGCAGGCATGTGCACGTCCATCTCGGACCGGAAGACGTCGTCATTCGCGAACGGCTGGCCGAAGCGTCGCTGTTCGTTTCGGCTTCGGATTATGAAGGTTTCGGTCTGGTTGCCGTCGAGGCGATGGGGGCGGGGCTTGTGCCGGTGCTGCATATCAACGACGCCTACCGGTCGCTAGCCGGTGCCCATGCGGGCATCGCCCTGGCCGACTTCGCCGACCCGAAAGGCAGCGCGGACGTGATCGTCGACACCTTCCGGACCGTGGTCGACAATCCCGGCCGGATGGTGGACGCCATGCAGACCGCGGCCGCCGGGTATTCCTGGGACAAGGTCTCCGCCCGCTATGCCGGACTTTATGCGCGGGCCCTGGCCACCGGCTAGAACACGGCCGGTAAGCACGCGTGCATCGAAGGTGTTATAGCTCTTTGCTTTACGCATTTCCGAACGGAAAACCGCGGCAACCCTTTTCCGGGACATGTGCTAGAAACGGCTTGTTTTTCTGGCACCGATCGAAACGATCTCGCCGCTTGGCCTCGTGCCTGGCGCCGTCTCTGCGCGCGGGTGAAGCGCGATGCGGCGCGGCTTGCCGGGTGCCAGGTGAAACCAGTCATCCGTTGCGCGAAAGCCCTCGCAATCGATATGCACCGATTGGGCGAAGACCTCCGTTTCCAACAGCAGGAACCAGAAGCCGGCCTTTTCCTCTAGGCTGGCCTTGATCTCGGCGTCGAACAGCGCCGATGCCCGGCCGCGGGGGAAATGCACGGCCTCGGCGCATTGCTCGCCGGTTGCCACGTCAAAAATTCGCGCCACGCTGACCTCGTGCGAAGGCGGGCCGAAGCGGAAGGCATACGTGGTGTCGAAAAAGGCACCGAAAAGATCGGTGGCCGGAATGGTCAGGGCGGAGCGCGGTGCAAGATCGATCCGCCTGTGGCCGGAGACCACCGGTTGGCGGCCGTCCCTGAGACAGGTCAGGGAGAGTTCCGTCTCCAACGCAGTGTCCTTCTCGTTGATCACGTGGATGTCGAGGCCATTGGTGCCTTCGTCGGTCAGCAGTACCTGGACCGGCCGGAAGGCGCGCTTCATCGCATACCAGACAGGCTTCGGCTCACCGCTCGAATCGACCAGGCCCCAGCCGGCGCCGGGCATCAGATCCTGAAAGGTCCAGACGAGGGCGCCATTGCAGGTGGAGCGAGGACGGCGCCATTCGGCAAAGGTCTCGGTGCTCACCTCACCGGTCACCGCACGGGAAAGATCGAGGTAACGGTCGGGATCCTCCCGCCGGAGGCGGGCCGGGTCGACGTCGTAGAGCAAAGCGAGATAGTGATCGCGGATATCCTCGAAGTCCCAGGACGCGCCGCGGTCGCGGGGAACACGGGCCTTCCAGCGGGGATCGTGCACGGGCTGCACCGGCAGGTGCCGATCGAGCGTAGACTGCTGCGGCACCTGGGCGAAGGCCAGTGATTCCGCGGCAAACCGCACCTCGGCCCGCCGGGCATCCTCCAGCGGCCGGCAATAGGCGCCGACACCATAATAATGCGTCACGCCGGCATTCGGGGCGAAGGGCATGGCGCCGCCGACCGGGGAATTATCGACATAGGGCACATCAGGACGCCATGTTTTCGAGGCATCCCGCAGCCACGCCTCGAACAGTTCGCCCTTCCAGACACTCTCGGGCAGGCCGAGCATGGCGCCCTGCTGGTAAATCTCGCTGCCGCCGCAAAGCACGGCCAGCGAGGGCGATCCCTGGATAGCGCCAAGCAGGTCGGCGACCTCCTGCTCCGCGGTTGCACGAAACGCCTCGTCCTTAGCCGGGTAATCGAAATTGGCAAACATGAAGTCCTGCCAGACCATGATCCCCAGTCGGTCGCAGAGTTTGAAGAATTCCGGGCTCTCGTAGGTCATGGTGCCGCCGAGGCGGATCATGTTGAAGCCGGCATCGGCCGCAAGCGTCAGCCAGGGCGCATAGGCTTCGGCTGTACCGGGAAGGGACAGAATGTCGGCACTGCTCCAGACGGCGCCACGGCAAAAGACCGACGCGCCGTTGACGCGCAGTGAAAAATCACGGCCATCCATGCCGCGATCGATGGTGATAGAGCGGAAGCCGACAAGGCCGAGAGCGTGCGACACCCCATCGATGCGCAGTTCGGCCAGGTGGAGCTTCGGCTTGCCGTGGGTTCTAGGCCACCATGGCTCGATGGCGGGCAACTGCAATTCGCCCGACCAGATGCCCGGTTCTAAAGACGTCAATGTGCTGGATCGACCGTCGCAGAGCAGTTCGACCGTACTTGCCTGCCCCTGCAGCGCGAAGCAGGTGGACAGGCTGCCGATCCCGGCGGCAGACAGGGTTGCCGTCAGCGTCAGGTCGGCAAGGGCGATGCCAGCGGGGCGGATCAGGCTGATCGGGCGATAGGGACCCATGGCATGGATCGGCGGGCACCAACCCGGCATGTGGCCGAGCAGCGTGTTGCGCACCAGGCGCAGGCCCTGGTTGTCCATCATCTGCGGCCGCCAGCGCGCCCTTGGCCCCTTGCGCTGCAGTTCGGGGCCGAGAGCCCGGAAGCAGATCGCAAGCTCGTCCTCGCCGGTCAGATCGACTGCCAGATCATGGCAAGCGAACATGCTGGTCGAGCGGAGCTTCAGGATGCCGTTCAGATAGATTTCGGCGATTGTCGCAAGGCCCTCGAAGCGCAGGATCGCCGGACCGGGCGCCTCGCCTTTCAGGTCACGGAAATACCAGGCATCCCTGTCGAGCAGGGAATGCGGCTGTTCGGGGTCGTAGAGCCCGGCGCTCTGAAGGGCGGACGCGACGGTGCCAGGCACCTGGGCGGAGAGGCGGACAGCGGGCCTGTGGATGTCGCCCGGCGTGCCATGGCGGCCCGTTTCGGTCACCAGAAGCGTCCAGCCGCCTTCAAGCGGCCGTTCGTCGGCTTCCGGATAGACCGTATTTGCCATGCCGTCTCCCTCAGGCGAGCTTGCCGCCGAGCCCCGTCATCAATGTGTCCCATGCCGCATGGGCCGGATCCAGTGCCGTCCGCAGCGGCTCGAACTTGCGCCGGCTGACCGCCCGCGCGACGAGAAACTGCACCGACTTGGCCGTCTCTGCAATCGTCATCGCCTGCGCGCTTTCCTCGGCATAGGCGCCGTCTGGCGAGAGCCAGTCGAGATGGGTCGCCAGAAGTTCGAAATTCGCCCCGAACTGGCGCAGTGTATTGAAGGCATATTTATGGAAGAAGCCGAAAGGTCGATCGGCGAGCTTTTCCACCTGCTGCGGAAAGACTTCTGCGAAGGCTGCGATCGGATTTCCTTCGGGGCGACGGGCGAAATGTCGCGACAAAATTTCGCCGGCTAAGGTTTTTTGATGACTTGCCGTCGCAGCCTTCGCCGGAAACTTGGCGAATTCGGTATATGGCAGGAAGGGCAGGCCGCCCTCCGGCGCGTCCAGCTGGAAGAGGCCGGCAAAATCCGCACCCGCGATCCGGAAGAAGCCGCGATTGTGGAAATAGTCCATCACCCGGCCGTCCGGATCGAGCCGGTTGATGGCAACGGTCGTCTTGCCGTGGTCCTGCCGATAGCCGACGCCCTGGGTGTCGGGCATGAAGAAGCTGTCCATCTCGACCAGGCAGAGCCGTCCGCGCTTGATCTGTTCGCCGACATGGCCCTCTACCGCGTCGAAAATCGCGAGTTCGGTGACGCGTATGCCGTAAAGCGCCTCGAGATCCTCAGGCGGCACCTTGAAGAACGTGAACTGGTCGCCTTCGAAATCCTGGGTGAGGGTAAAGCCGAGCATAGCTTCGGGCGCGACCCCGTGGGTTGCCAGAACCTCGATCCAGAGGTCGATATAGCAATTCGTCTCCGGCCAGACACGCTCGCTCGCATGCAGCGCATGCGAGCGATAGCCGGCCGGATCAATGTCCGGGAAGACCGATGTCATGCGCTCAGCCCCAAAGTGCTTCGCGAACTTTGGCAGGCCACTCGTTCACGTCGAGACCGTGGTGATGAAAGAGCGCCAGGGCGATGCGCTCGAGACCGAAGCCGACGCAGGCGGTGTGGGCGACGGCACCGTCGGCCAGCGCCAGGCCCCATTTCGTGCCGAAGGCGTCCTGATGATAATTGAAGCTCATGCAGGCCGTCGGGTTGGCGGTCGAGGTGATCGGGATCAGAAGCTCGAATTTGAGGTTCTGGTCGCGCTGGTTGTTGGCGAGCATCTTGCCGGCGCGGCCGAAGAAGGGATCATTGGCGACGTCGATCTCCACGTCCAGACCGACCTCGGCCATCATCTTCACGCCGCGGTCCATCCAGGTCTGGCGGAAGTCCGTGACATCGGCAGCCGTGCCCATGCGGACATATTCGCGCATGCGAAACAGCTGCTGGCGCGCCGGATCGTTGGACGGTTCGTGGCGGAAGCAGTAGGACTGCAGGTCGTAGAGGCCGCCCTGATCGCCGAGCCGACCGCGCTTGGCGATCGTCGGGTAGAGCGGATAGCAGGCAGCCGGCGTCAGGACGATGTTCGTCGCCTTCTGCTCACCGGTCCAGTCGCCACCTTCCTCCATACATTTCAGCAGGCTCATGTGATCGAGCTCGCAGCCGCAGAAGCTGTGCACGGTGCCGGCCAGCTGCGGGAAGCTCTTCATGTAGCCGCTCGCTTCGAAGAAGGCGCGGTTCATACCCGGTGGGAAACGGATGGCTTCGGCGCCGTCGGCCTTGCCGTAGCGATCGATCAGCCGCTCGAAGGCGGCGATCACATCCTCGAAGGCGCCGCTGCGGCCATAAAGGCCTTCGACGCCGGTGTCGATCAGAAGTCCGGATTCAAACAGCCGATCGAGAAATGATCTTTGCATATCCATGTTCAGTCACCCCAGGAGACTTGTTTCGGCCTTGTGGACCAAAAGCATGTTGGACGTGTTGGCGAGAATGCGATCATTGGAGATCATCAGCTCGGCGGAATGGGCATCGCGCAGATGCCGGCCGAGGCTGAAGGGCGTGCCGTTCTTGTAGCCCATGATGCCGCAGATCCTGAGCGCCTGGTTGATCACCGGCAGGATCATCTCGGATGCAGCGATCTTGACGTTGTTCATCGCCACCGCAAAGCCCATTGAGGACAGCCGGTCTTCGTCGTGACGGGCCGCTTCGAAGTGATCGAGGCCGGCCAGGATGGTCGAGCGGATCGCCTGCAGCTCGGCCGACATGTGGGCGAGCTGGACAAGGCCGGGCGGCTGGCTGCCAGGCTGCTTGCGGACGGCGGCCCGGATGAAGGCCTGGGCCTTGGCATAGGCGTCCTGAGCGATGCCGTACCAGACGGCGCTCCAGAGCAGGTGGGAATAGGCGAGCATGGACTGGGCGGCGATTTCGGCGAATGCCATCGGCAGGATCTGCGCAGCCGGTGCCTCGCCGCGGAACAGGAACCCTTCCGAGCAGGTGCCGCGCATGCCCAACGTATCCCAGTCATAGGTCTTGGTCAGAGCGTACTGGTCCTTCAGAAAGACCGTCATCACCTGATCGGACGGTGCGGCGTCCTTATGGGCCCGTGAAGTCACGAGGATGGCGTCGGCGGCGCGGGCATAGGAGATCACGCTCGCCTCCTTCTCCAGCCGGCAGAGTTCGCCGTCGATCTCGATGGCGCAGATCGAATTCCTGAGATTGCCGCCGATCCCGGCTTCGGTCGTGGCGGACCCCAGCAGCAATTGCTCCCTGGCGATGCGCCGCATGAAGTCCAGATGCCAGGGCGCGTCGGCGTGATGCTGCACCTGGCTGGATACCTTGATCTGGTGCATGGCGAAGATCATCGCGGTCGAGGCGCAGGCCTGACCCAGAATGGTGCAGATATCCGCGATCTCGCTGATCGAGGCGCCTTCGCCACCAAAATCCATCGGGATCTGAATGCCGAGCAGTTTCTCGGCCTTCAATGCCTGAAGGGCTTCCTGCGGGAAGCGGGCCTGCCGATCGACGTCATCGGCATGGGCCAGGGCGACCTCCGCCACACGCCTGGCGCGCGCTTTCAGCGAGCGGTCGATCGAGCCGGAGAGGTCCATCACGCGACTTTCTGGTCGGTCGTGATCGCCTGCACGGTGCGTTCGATGGCGCCGATGCTGGCAAACGACTTGCGGTTCAGCAGGTGGTCGGGAAACTCGATGTCGAAGGCTTCCTCGATGCCCAGCATCAGCTGGACCGACGCGAAGGACGAAAGGCCCGCGGCATAAAGATCGCTGTCGTCATTCAGCGTGTCCACGGACACCGGCAAACCGCCCAGTTTGGCAAGCAGGGCACGAATTGTATCGTTCATGGTTTTCCTTCCCCAAGTCTGATTCTCGGATCATGAGACCGGATCTTTCACGGGAGGGCATAAGATTCCGCAAAAAGACTTAGTTAAATTAGCGTGACGTACCAATAAGGGTCAGGTTTTCGCCAAAATTAACGGCTGCGCAGGGAGCGTCGGCCTAAGGGTAGAGCCTTGGGTCGCCGGCGCGATCGCGGATTTCGTAGCGGCCGTCTGCGAGTGCGCGCACATTGTCTTCGCCCAGGGCCACTTTGCCGTGACCGCCTGGCAGATCGAGGATGTAGGCGGGCAGGCAGAGCCCGGAAACGGTGGCGCGAAGCGTGCGCATGATTGCCTGACCCTCGGCGATTGTCAGGCGGAAATGGCTGGTGCCGGGCGCCATGTCGGGGTGGTGCAGGTAATAGGGTTTGACCCGCGCCTCAACAAAGGCGCGCATCAGCGCGCCGAGCACGGCGGCGTCGTCGTTAACACCCTTGAGGAGAACGGACTGGCTGACCAGCGTCACGCCGGCATCGGCAAGCCGCGCGCAGGCGGCCCGAACGGCCGGGGTGATCTCCAGCGGATGATTGGCGTGAAGGGCCAGATAGATCGTCTTGCCGGATGCCTTCAGCGCCTCGATCATCGCCTGGTCGATCTTTTCCGGATCGACGGCGGGGACGCGGCTGTGCAGGCGCAGGATCTTCACATGGTCGATGCCGGCCAGAAGATCCGCCACCTCCCTCAGCCGCCGCGGCGACATCACCAGCGGATCGCCGCCGGTGAGGATCACTTCCCAGATGCCGGGTGTATGGCGGATATAATCCATGGCGTTTTCGATCTGGGCGCGCGTCAGATTGCCGTCGCCATCGGGACCGACCATTTCGCGGCGGAAGCAGAAGCGGCAGTAAACGGGGCAGACGCCGATCACCTTGAGCAGGACACGGTCGGGATAGCGATGCACGATGCCGGGAACCGGCGTGTGGGCACCGTCGCCGATCGGATCGCCGAGTTCGTCCGGCGTCAGCTGCAATTCCTCCGGCGAGGGCAGAAACTGCCTTGCGATCGGGTCGGCGGGGTCGTTGCGATCGATAAGGTCGGCAACGGTCGGCGTCAGCGCCACCGCATAGCGCCGACCGACGGCGGATAAGCGCTCCCTGGCATTTTCCGGCAGCAGTTCGGCCGCGATCAGGTCGTCGACAGATTTGAGGTTGCGGCCGGTCAAACCGTGACCTCCGCCACCGGTGCCCAGATCACCTGATCAATCCGTTGGGCGCCGGTTGCCAGCATCACCAGCCGGTCGAAGCCGAGCGCGATGCCGCAGGCCTCCGGCATGATATCGAGTGCTGCGAGGAAATCCTCATCCAGCGGATAGGTCTCGCCGTAGACGCGCTGCTTCTCCACCATCTCGGCCTGGAAGCGGCGGCGCTGTTCGCTGGCATCGGTCAGCTCGCCGAAGGCATTGGCAAGCTCTACGCCGCAGGCATAAAGCTCGAAGCGCTCCGCGGTCCGCGGATCTTCGGCGGACGGCCGGGCAAGGGCCGCTTCGCAGACCGGATACCGGTCGAGAATCGTCGCGCGCCCCTCTCCCAGCCGAGGTTCAACCTTCTCGACCAGGATGCGGCTGAAGATGTCGGCCCAGCTGTCGTCACCGGCGATCCGGATGCCGGAGGCGGTGGCCGCGACCGCCAGATGGTCGCGGTCGGTGGTGCCGTCGGCCGAGACGGAGGCGAGCAGGTCGATGGCGGCGAAGCGCTCGAAGGCTTCCGCAACGCTCAGGCGCTCCGGCGCTGCGAAGGGATCGATCGCCTTGCCGTGAAACGATAAGCGCCTTGTCCCGGTCGTCTCTGCGGCAAGAGCGAGGATCTCGGCGCAGTCGTCCATCAGCGTCTCGTAGCTTTCACCGGCCCGGTACCACTCGACCATGGTGAATTCCGGATGATGCAGCGGCCCGCGCTCGCGATTGCGGTAGACATGGGCAAAGCAGGAGATGCGGGTCTCGCCAGCGGCCAGCAGCTTCTTGCAGGCAAATTCAGGCGAGGTGTGGAGATAGAGATCGGCGGGCAGGCCATCATTGCCGATCGCAACGGTGTGAAAGGCATGCAGGTGCGCCTCGTTGCCGGGGGATACCTGCAGCGTGGCGGTATCGACCTCGATAAAGTCACGGTCGGCGAAAAAGCCCCGCAGCCGCGCCTGGATCCGGTTGCGCCCGACAAGCAATGGCCGCCGATCGCGATGAACGGAGGGCGACCACCAGGACGGGGCGGGAGAGCGAGGTTTCATGAGGCTGCTGCTCTTGGGTGCGTATCAGCTTCGGGGCTGGCTATTTCGGCAAATTTGGGTTAGTTGCGCCCAGGAAAATTCGAAAGACGTCTGGGACGGAGGGTCGTCCTTTACGACGTGTCGATCAGAGTTACAAGGAAATCCAATGGTCAAGGTCATCGCGTCTTCGGTCCGAAAGGGTAACGTTCTCGAAGTGGACAACAAGCTCTACGTCGTGCTTACGGCCCAGAACTTCCACCCGGGCAAGGGTACGCCGGTAACCCAGGTCGACATGCGCCGTATCGTGGACGGGGTGAAGGTTTCGGAGCGCTGGCGCACGACCGAGCAGGTCGAGCGTGCTTTCGTCGAGGACCTGAACTTCCAGTTCCTCTACGAGGACGGCGAGGGCTTCCACTTCATGAACCCGGAAAACTACGACCAGGTGGTCGTGGATGCGGAAACCATGGGCGACCAGAAGGCCTATCTGCAGGAAGCGATGACCTGCGTGCTGTCGATCTACGAGGGCATTCCGCTGGCGATCGAATTGCCGCGCCATGTGACGCTCGAGATCACCGAGACAGAGCCGGTCGTCAAGGGCCAGACGGCGTCGTCGTCCTACAAGCCGGCCATGCTGTCGAACGGCATCCGCACCATGGTGCCGCCGCATATCGACGCCGGCACGCGCGTCGTCATCGCCACCGAAGACAATTCCTATGTCGAGCGCGCCAAGAGCTGATCGACATCGAACATGTATTGGAAAAGGCCCGGTTTCGTCCGGGCCTTTTTTGTGTTGCGCGCATCAGCGATCGACGCTGACCCCCAATACTATTCGATGCCGCCGAGGCAGAGATATTTCAGCTCGACATAGTCGTCTATGCCGTATTTCGAGCCTTCGCGGCCCTGGCCGGACTGCTTGATGCCGCCGAAGGGTGCGACCTCGGTGGAGATCAGTCCCGTATTGACGCCGACCATGCCGTATTCGAGCGCTTCCGCCACCCGGAAGATCTTGGCGATGTCCTTGGCATAGAAATAGGAGGCGAGGCCGAATTCGGTGTTGTTCGCCATCTCGATCACATCGTCCTCGCTGTCGAACTTGAACAGGGGCGCGACGGGGCCGAAGGTTTCCTCGACGGCGACCTTCATGTCGGTGGTGACGCCGGTCAGCACCGTGGGCTGGTAGAACAGCTCTCCCTTGTCGGAAGCCTCGCCACCCAGTTCGACCTTCGCACCCTTGGAGACCGCGTCGGCGACGTGGTCCTTGACCTTTTTCAGCGCGTTCCCGTCGATCAGCGGGCCGGTGGTGACGCCCTCGTCGAGCCCGTTGCCGACCTTGAGCTGCTTGACCTTCTCGGACAGCTTGGCGGCAAAGGCGTCATAGACGCCGGATTGAATGTAGAGACGGTTGGCGCAGACGCAGGTCTGCCCGGCATTGCGGTATTTCGAGATCATCGCGCCCTCGACGGCCGCGTCGAGATCGGCGTCGTCGAAGACGATGAACGGCGCGTTGCCGCCGAGTTCCAGTCCGAGCTTCATGATCTGGTCGGCGCCCTGGCGCATCAGGATGCGGCCGACATTGGTCGAGCCGGTGAAGGTCAGCTTGCGCACCTTGTCGTTGTCGCAGAAGGCCTTGCCGACCATGGCGGCGTCTGTTGCGGTGATCACCGACAACAGACCCGAAGGCAGACCGGCGCGTTCGGCAAGGAGCGCGATCGCCAGGGCGGAGAGGGGGGTCTGGGCGGCGGGCTTGGAGACCATGGCGCAACCGGCGGCCAGCGCCGGCGCCATCTTGCGGGCCAGCATGGCGTTCGGGAAATTCCACGGCGTGATCGCGCCGACGACGCCGACCGGCTGCTTGATCACCAGGATACGCTTGTCGGCCTGATGGCCGGGGATCACGTCGCCATAGACGCGCTTGGCTTCCTCGCCGAACCATTCGACGAAGGAGGCGCCGTAGAGGATTTCACCGCGCGCTTCCGGCCAGGGCTTGCCCATTTCCATCGTCAGGATCGTCGCCAGGTCGTCGGCGTTCTCGACCATCAGGTCGAAGAGCTTGCGCAGGATGGCGGCACGCTCCTTGCCGGTCTTCCGGGCCCAGGCCTTCTGTGCCCGATAGGCAACGTCGATTGCACGGGAAACCTCCGCCAGTCCGAGGTCGGGCAATACCGCAATCACCTCGCCGGTCGCGGGGTTGGTGACCTCAAAGGTCTTGGTATCGGAGCCGGACGCAACCCAGTCCTCGCCAACGAGGCTCTTGTCGGTCGCAAGGCTCTTGTCCTTCAGCCTGGATGTCAGCGCATCGGAAATGGTCATCTTGGGCTCTCCCGGGAATGATTTTCTGGACAGCGCCTCTTACGGCGCCTGATCCCCACCGCGACGTGCGGCGGGCGAACTCTATGGTACTGCTGGCAGTTAAGGAAGCGCGGCGGGGTTTCAAGATTGCCGCAGTACCGCAAACGCCTTCAGCCGTCCTGGACAAACGAAAAAGCCCTCCCCGGCGGACCGGGAAGGGCTTGGAAGATCAGGACTTGTCTTAGTCTTACTGACCGAAGGCGTAGCCGCCGCCGATTGCAATATTCAGGGTCACGAAGTCGTTTGCCATCTGCTGCACGGCCTGCACGAGACTTGCCTGCGCGGTCGAGACAGAACGCTGGGCGTCGAGCACGTCGAGCAGCGAGGACGCACCGTCCTTGTAGCTCGCGGTCGAGAGGTTCAGCGCCTCGTTGTAGGAGTTGACCGTGGCCGACAGGGCGTTGACCGTCTGACGGTCGCGGCTGACGGCAGCCAGTGCGCTTTCGACTTCCTCGACGGCGTTCAGCACGGTCTGCTTCCAGGCCAGATACGATTCCCGCGCGACCGATTCCTTGTTCTTGACGTTTGCGCGAAGCGCGCCGCCGTCGAAGATCGGAAGGTTGAGGCTCGGGCCGAAGGACCAGGAATTGGACGTGCCGCTGCCGCCGCCCGCGATATGGGAATAGGACGGGCTGATCGAACCGCTGAGCGTGATCGACGGATAGAGCTGCGCTTCGGCCACCCCGACATCGGCGGTGGCGGCCGCCAGATCGCGTTCGGCCCTGCGGATGTCCGGACGGTTGCGAATGAGGTCGGCGGGGACGCCGGCATTCACGCTGCCATGCGGACGGGGCTGGGCCGCGCCCTTCTGCAATTCGCGCATCAAGGTCGATGCCGGCAGGCCGAGCAGGGTCGAGATATGGTTTGCCGCAGCGCGGAACTGGGCTTCGAAGCTCGGGATATCGGCGATCGTCGAGTTGACGAGACCCTCGGCCTGGACAACGTCGAGACGCGAGGCCGCACCGGCATCGAGCTGGAGCTTGGTGAGGTTCAGCGTTTCACGCCGCGAGCTGAGGTTCTGCTTCGCGACCGCGATGCGCGCCTGATAGTAGCGGGCGTTGATGTAATAGGTCGTCAGTTCCGACAGATAGGTCAGGCGGGTCGTGTCGACGCTTGCATAGGCAGCATCGAGCGAAGCCCGGGCGCTTTCCTTCGACCGGCGATATTCGCCGAACAGGTCGAGCAGCCACGAGACGTTGAGGCTGCCGGCCGACGAGGAGCGATGATCGACGCTGTTGGTGGCGGCGCTGCCACCGCTGCCGCTTTCGGTCTGGCTGGCGGACAGGTCGAGGCTCGGCAGGGCGCCGGCGCCGGCCGACACGACGTTTGCCTGTGCCTGATTGATTCGTTCCATCGCCTGCAGGATGTCGAGGTTCTGGTCCAGACCCTGGTTCACCAGCTTGTCGAGGCGGCTGTCACGGAAAGCGGTCCACCAGGCCTTCATGCTCACATCGCCATTGCTGCGCGCCGAGCCCTCGGCAAATTTGGTGGGCAGAGTGGTCTGCGGCGGCACGTGATCGGGGCCGACGACACAGCCGGACAACATCAGGAAAGCAAAGGGCGCGGCAACTCGGATGGATACCATGATTTTTTCCCGTTTCTTATATTCAAGACGCGGGAGACCAGCGCGCTTAGCTTCCGGTCTTCCCTTTCGCCCCGCATTCGCTGCCAGCTGACATGGTAGCGAACTATGGATAACAATTCGTTTATTCGGCGACGACTGTCTTTTCGGTTTTTCCACGCTTTGCCAACCGCAGAATGACAACAAAGAAGGATGGCACGAAGAAAATTCCGATGACTGTTGCAGAAAGCATCCCGCCCAGAACACCGATGCCGATGGAGTTCTGCGCCGCAGAGCCTGCACCGCGCGCAATGGCAAGAGGCAGAACACCGAGGATAAAGGCAAGCGAGGTCATCACGATGGGACGCAGACGCAGCCTTGCCGCCTCTTTCGCCGCCTCGACCAGGCCGCTTCCCTGTTCCATCCGGTCCTTGGCGAATTCCACGATCAGGATCGCATTCTTCGCCGCCAGACCGATCGTCGTCAGCAGCCCGACCTTGAAGTAGACGTCGTTCGACTGACCCAGGAAGTAGGCAGCCGACAGTGCGCCGAGCACGCCGACCGGCACCGCCATGATGACGGAGAACGGTATCGACCAGCTTTCATAGAGCGCAGCAAGGCACAGGAACACGATCAGAACGGAGAGCGCATAGAGCATCGGCGCCTGCGATCCGGACAGGCGTTCCTGGTATGAAATGCCCGTCCAGGCAGCGGTATAGCCACCACCGAGACCGGCGGTGAGCTTTTCCATCTCGTCCATGGCATCGCCGGAGCTGATACCCGGTCCGGCGGCACCATCCAGCGAGATGGCGCTGACGGCGTTATACCGTGCCAGCGTCGGCGGGCCTGCCTCCCACTTGCTGGAGGTAAAGGACGAGAAGGGCACCATCTCGCCGCTGCCATTGCGGGCATACCAGTGATTGATGTCGTCAGGCTGCATGCGATACGGCGCGTCGCCCTGCACATAGACCGGCTTCAGCTTGTTGTTCAGCGTGAAATCGTTGACGTCGCGGCCGGCAAATATGGTCGAGAGCATGGAGTTGACGGTGGATATGTCGAGCCCCATCGCGCCCATCTTCTCCTGATCGAGCAGGATCTTCAGCTGGCTTTCGGCCGCCGGGCTGTTGGAGCGCAGCGAGGCCACCATCGGGTCGTCCGAGCCGAGCTTGATCAGCTTGTTGGATGCCGCAGTCAGCGCATCGATGCCGGTATTGCCGGTATCGACCAGATACATCGAAAAGCCGCTCGAGGTGCCGAGGCCCGGAATGGCCGGCGGCTGCAGCGGGAAGACCTGCGCGTCGCGAAGCGTGAAGAAATAGCTACCAGCCCGTTGCACGAGGGCGGATGCCGACTGGTTCGCCTCGGTGCGATCGTCGAAGTCCTTCAGCTTGGCAAAGACCATGGCATAGTTTTGCCCCTGGCCGGTGAAGCTGAAGCCCATGACGGCAAAGACGTCCTGGACCGTGTCCTTTTCCTTGTCGATGTAATAGTTCTCGATCTTCTTGACGACTTCGGTCGTGCGCGCCTGGCTTGCGCCATTGGGCAACTGGACGATGGTCATCAGAACGCCCTGGTCTTCCTGGGGCAGGAATGACGACGGCAGGCGCATGAAGATGAAGGCGCAGCCGCCGACAACCAGCAGGAACATCAGCATCACGCGGATCGGACGCCGCAGGAGATAGCCGACAGTCGAGGTATAGCCGCCAGTCGCCCGGTCGAAACCACGGTTGAACCAGCCGGCCGGCCCCTTGCGGTCGTGGCCATGCGCAATCGGCTTCAGCATGCTGGCGCAAAGAGCCGGTGTCAGCACGATCGCCACCAGCGCCGACAGCAGCATGGCGGAAACGATGGTGACGGAGAACTGGCGATAGATGATACCCGTCGATCCGCCGAAAAACGCCATCGGAATGAACACGGCGGTCAACACAAGTGCAATGCCGACGATCGCGCCGGTGATTTCCCCCATCGACTTCTCGGTTGCCTCCATCGGAGACAGGCCTTCTTCGGCCATGATTCGCTCGACGTTTTCCACCACCACGATCGCATCGTCGACGAGAAGGCCGATGGCGAGCACCATGGCGAACATGGTGAGCGTGTTGATCGAATATCCCGTCACGGCCAGGATGCCGAAGGTGCCGAGCAGCACGACCGGCACGGCGATCATCGGAATGAAGGTGGCGCGCAGGTTCTGCAGGAAGATCAGCAGAACGAAGAAGACCAGAACGATCGCTTCGATCAGGGTATGGACAACCTTCTCGATCGACAGCTGCACGAAGGGCGAGGTGTCGTAAGGATAGGCGATCTCGACATTCTTCGGAAGCGAGGGGCCGATCGACGACAGCGTCGCCTTGACGCGCGCGGCAGTGTCGAGCGCGTTGGCGCCGGTTGCCAGATTGACCGCAAAGCCGGTTGCCGGATTGCGGTTCGCGCGGGTTTCCGTCGCATAGCTTTCCTGGCCGATCTCGATGCGGGCGACATCGCTCAGGCGCACCGTCGCCCCATCTTCCTCGACCTTCAGGATGATCCGCTCGAAGTCGGAGACCTTCTGCAGCTGGCTCTGGGCCGTAACCGTGACGTTGATTTCCTGGCCCTTGACGACCGGCAGGGCGCCGATCGAGCCGACGGAGACCTGGGTATTCTGCGCCGAGATCGCGCTGGTCACATCGGTCGGAGTCAGCTGGAATTTATGCAGTTTGTACGGATCGAGCCATATCCGCATGGCATAGCCCGAGCCGAAGACCTGGACGCTGCCCACACCTTCGAGCCGCTGGATCTGGTCCTCGATCTGCGTGCTGAAGATATCGCCGAGATCGACCGAGTTGCGCTTGCCGTCGGAGGAGACCAGCGCGCCGACCAGAAGAATGCTGTCATTCGACTTGGTAACGGTGATGCCCTGGTTGATCACCACGTCCGGCAATTGCGACTGCACGAGCTGCAGCTTGTTCTGCACCTGGACCTGGGCGATATCGGGATCGATGCTGTTGCCGAAGGTCAGCTGGACGCTCGACCGGCCGGTGGCCGAGGTCGACGTCATATAGGTAAGGTCGTCGAGGCCGGTCAGGCCGTCCTCGATCACCGAGGTCACCGATTTTTCGACCGTGTCGGCACTGGCGCCGCTATAGGTGGCCGAGATGCGCACCGTGGTGGGCGCGATTTCCGGATATTGCGATATCGACAATGTGCTGATGGCAAGGGCGCCGCCCAGCATGATGACGATGGCAATCACCCAGGCGAAGATCGGGCGATGGATGAAGAAGTTGGCCATTTATTGAACCCTTTGCCTCGATTGATCCCAGGACGGCCCGCTCAGGGCTTTGCCTCGGACTTGGCTTCGGGAGCCTCGGATTTCTTGTCTTCGACAACCAGACCATTTTCATCCACGGTCGCTTCCACCGGTTTGACGGCGGCACCGTCGGCGATCCACTGGAAGCCATCGACGATCAGCTTGTCGCCATCCTTGACGCCGTCGGTGACGATCCAGGAATTGCCGGAGGTCTTGCCGTTTTCGAACAGGCGGGTCTCGACCTTGTTGTCGGCAGTCACGAACTTCGCCTGCAATTCGCCGCGCGCATTGCGCGTCGCGGCCAGCTGCGGGATCAGGTAACCCTGCTCGTGGCCGAGAGAGACCTGGGCGCGGACATACATGCCCGGCAGGATCAGTTCGTTCGGATTCTTGAAAAGGGCGCGGATCGAATAGGTGCCCGTCGTCTCGCTGACCGCCATTTCCGACATGTCCAGCTCGCCCTTCTGCGGATAGTTGATGCCGTCTTCCAGCATCAGGGAGATGCTGGTCGAGCCGCTCTGGTTCAACTGGCCGTCCGCGATCGCCTTCTTCAGCTTCAACAGGTTGGTGCTCGATTCGGTCAGCTCGATATAGATCGGGTCGAGCTGGCGAAGCGTCATCAGCGCATCGGTCTGGTTGGCGGTCACCACATTGCCGACAGAGAAGGCGGACGCACTTGTCACACCGTCAAACGGGGCGCGCACATCCGTCAGGTCGAGATTGATCTGCGCGGATTGCAGCGCTGCCTTGGCCTCGGCGACATCGGCCTGCGCCTGCAGCAGCGTCACCTTGGCATTGTCATATTCGATCTGGGTGGCGCCGCTGTTGACCAGTCGCTCGTAGCGCGCCAGGTTCTGCTTTGCGGTCGGCACACTGGCTTCCGCGCGGGCCAGCGTGGCCTCGGCTTCGGCGACGGACGCCTGATAGGTGTCGTCCTCGATCTTGTAGAGCAGATCGCCGGCCTTGACGGTGCTGCCTTCGCGGAAGGCGGTCTTTTTGATCACGCCACTGACACGCGGGCGGATGTCGGCGACCTGATACGCCGTAGCACGGCCCGGCAGGACGGAGGTCAGCTCATGGTCGCCCTTCTTCATGATCAGGACGCTGACCGGGGTCGGCGGCCTTTCGGCCCCCTGGCCGGGCGCGCCGCCACTGCTCTTTTCGTCATTGCAGCCGACAAGTATGGCGGACAGAAGCGCGAGGGTGGAGGCGAGCCTGATCGATCTTTTCATTATTCAGTCCGGATCCTGGAAAATGCGTTGGACGGGTCTAGCATGCGAAGCTCACGGGGCGCCGACGCGCAAGCACGCCGAGCCACGCCCCTGAATCTGTCGTTGCGCTGCAAGTGACGTAATCGACAAACCGTCACCTATCAAGACGGTTGCAGTGCAGCAATCACCAGCCAGAGAACTTCGTCCAGACGTGTTGCCAATTTGTCAGTGCTGGTGTGGCGCAGCAGCAGCGGATGCAAGAGGGCGTTGCAACTGTAAAAGGTCGCGCGCGCCGCCCTCTCGGGATCGTCGACCTTGAAGCTGCCCTCCCGGCAGCCGTCCTCGATGATCTGTCGGATCGCCGTCGTCATCATTTCGCAGTAGCGTTCGCTGCAGACCTGCTCTTCATGGGTCGCCATCATCACCATCTCGAAAAGATGCGGACGATCCTCGAGGTCGCCCAGATGGGCTTCCATCAGGTCGCCGATCAGACGGCGCATGCGGGTCGGCGCCGGCCCCGTGCTTTCCAGGCGTGCCAGCCGGTCAATGGCCGTCTCGAGATGTCTGAGCGTGATCGCCGTGACCAGGTCGCTCTTGGTGCGGAAATGCTTGAAGACATTTGCCGGGGACATGTCGAGCGCTGCGGCAACGTCGGCCATGGCGACGGACGCGTAGCCACGCGCGCGAAAAAGGGTTTCGGCCGTGTCGAGAATGTCCTGGCGCGTTTCCGATGCGCGCCGGCGCGGCCGACGGACGGACTTGTCTGCCATGAACGAGGGCTGGACAGATGCAGCCGCGTGCTTCGAAGCGAGAGGCAAGGCCAGAGGTCCTTCCTAGAAGTAAGCCGCGAGATGACCGCGGACACGATCGAGCGGCGTCGCGCCGCTTTCGTCCGGTATGAAGCGCTGACCGGTGATGCGCTCATAGGCTTCTATATAGACGCGCGACGTTTCCGCGATCAGTGCCTGCGGGATCTCCGGGATCGGATCATTATACGGATCGCAACGTTCGGCCACCCAGGCACGCACGAAATCCTTGTCGAAGCTTGCCGGGCGCTCGCCCTTGTCGAAGCTTTGCTGATAGCTGTCGGCAATCCAGTAGCGGCTGCTGTCGGGCGTGTGGATCTCGTCGGCGAGGATGATCCGGCCGGTTTCGTCGGTGCCGAATTCATATTTGGTGTCGACCAGGATCAGGCCGTTCTGCGCTGCGAGTTCCTGTCCGCGGGCAAAGAGCGCGAGCGCATAGCGCGAAAGGGTTTCCCACTGCGCTTCGCTCAGCAGGCCCTTCGAGACGATCTCGTCCGGCGTCAGCGGCGCATCGTGGCCCCCGTCGAATTCCTTGCTGGTCGGGGTAATGACCGGCGCCGGCAGTTTCTGGTTGTCGCGCATGCCGTCCGGCAAGGTCATGCCGTACATCCGGCGCTCACCCTTCTTGTACATCGTCAGGATCGAGGTGCCGGTGGTGCCGGCCAGATAGCCGCGCACGACGACCTCGACCGGCAGGATGTCGAGCCGCTTGCCGACCACGACATTGCGATCGGGATAATCGAGGACATGGTTGGGGCAGATGTCACGCGTCGCGTCGAACCAGTAGCGCGCCGTCTGGGTCAGCACTTCCCCCTTATAGGGTATGCAGGCGAGGATCCGGTCGAAGGCGCTCAGCCGATCGGTCGAGATGATGATGCGGCGGCCGTCGGGAAGGTCGTAGTTTTCCCGCACCTTGCCGCGATAATAGCCTGGGAGTTCCGGGAAATGGGCGTCCGACAAAATGCGCAAGGTGTCGCCTCCTGAATGGCCTTTGCTTCTCGACGAGGGCATTGCGAGAATTCATGGCCGTGGCGGTAGCGCAATTTCTGCAGCCATTCAAAGGAAAAGCGCGCGACGGACCGGTCGCGCGCTTCGGTTTGCTCGGCAGTGTGTAGCTTAGGTCGCGGCGTGCAGCCTTGTGTTGAACAGCGCCGACTTGGTTGCCTTGCCCAGCGACTTGGCGCCTGCCAGGACCGCCAGATCGATCAGCGGCTCCACCAGGATGACGCTCATATAGGCGACACCGAAGCTTGCGATATGCTGGACATTGGCAAGCGCAAAGCCCTGGCCATAGAGCGCCCAGAAGGCGACCCAGGCGACGATGCCGCCCTGATAGGCGGTCGAAAGGGCAAGCGTCTGGCGATAGGAGACATCGACATAGGCCGTGCTTGCCGGAATGATCCGGGCGGCAACCTTTGAAATCAGGAACAGCGGCACCAGCAGCGTGGTGACATTCATTCCGTATTGCGGAAGGTCGAACGGTGCAAAGAACAGGCCCTGGAGAAGAAGCCCCATGGCAAGCCCGACGGCCGCCGGTCCCGCGCCGAACATCAGATAGAGTGTCGAGCCGAGGATGAGGTGCACTTCCGACACGCCGACCGGATGGTGCGGCAGGACCTGGAAGAAGCAGAACACCAGGGCGGTGGTGATCACGCTGCGGCTGGCAAGGGCTGCGACGCCCCGATCCTTGCGGATCGTGTCGAGGGCCATCTTGCCGAGCAAGCCGAAGGAGGCCGCCGCCGTTGCATAGCTGAGGACGATCTTGGCGCCGTCGACGACACCGGGTTCGATATGCATAATATATCCTTTCTGCCGCGCCCACCGCGCGGGGACAAGTTGAAGCCACGACATCGTGGCAGATCGGATGGCAGGTCTCCTGGCTTGCGGGTCTAGGCTCGGTCCGCCTTATCGGCCTGCTCTGGCCAATGGCATGTTGGACGTCGCTCTCCGCTCACAGTTGCGGGGGCAGCCACGGTTTCGGCCCCTGATGGGTAGTCCTCACCGTATTCCCTTTTCATCCACCCTCGCTCCCGCGCGGGTGAAACCATCACTTTCGAACGCATGACCCCGCTCCTTCGATAGCCGGGTCGGGGGCATGCGGACGCGGACGAGCCGCGACCCTTCAATCTGTAATGAAGGTGGTGGGGCGGTGCAAGAGAGGGTAACCACGAAGCAGAGCGCGGCCTCGCCGCTGCCCTCTGCTGAGATGCCGCAGCTGGCGCGGCCCCTCTTGAACCGGGCCGCGCAATCTCCATATGTAAGCCTGCGAGTAACGCTTATCCTGGGTTGCCGGATTCTTGACCTTAGCTCGCAATTTTCAATTTTACCGTTGAAAATCATATACTTGCAGAAAACGACAGTTTTTTGACAAAAGTCG
>NZ_JAGGJU010000010.1 GCF_017873095.1 Heterorhizobium halophytocola
CTTCACCCAACACCCAACCTCACTTGCGAAGACCAGGCGAACCAGCAAACAGCCAATCCTTGAGTTGCACCAGAACCAAAGCCGTCAGCGCCAGAAGCGCCGCCCCTCTCGTTCGGTGAGGCGGTTTCTAAGCCCATCACTTTTCTAAGTCAACAACACCAGAGGAAAAATATAGAAAAAAGTTCTAAACTGCTGAACTTAAATGTATATTCCGCAATCTCACGATTCGGGGTCACGGCAGGGCGCCGGACGAAGCCCCTTTGGAGGGCGCAGGCAAGGACGCCGCCCGCGCCTCCTACAGAACCTGCACCTCTATATCGGCCCCTATAGAAGGCATGCTGCCCCCTTCCCTTATATTATTCACATTCTCCTGCTCTAGAGGGGGTGCATCGCTTCGCCGAATTGACAGGCTCCCGGCCCTCAGGCAGAAGTTTTGATCTGCCAGCCGGCACGAGAGATGCCGCAAGAAGACCTATAAGGGCGACAGACAGGGTGATAACCGACCGCAAGATGATCAAGTCGCTTGGCGACGACGCACCGATCCTGGCCGATGGCCGTCGGGCGCCGGATCGGCGCGAGATCTCCCTGCGCTGGCTGTCGGGGACCTTCCTGACCGGCGTCACCTCTTGCGCGCTGATGGGCGTTGCCCTGTTTGCCGCACTGGACGGCCGCCAGCAGCTGGCCATTCCGGCGGAGGCCTATGCCCTGGCCAGAGACGATAGCAACCCGGGCGATGACGATGTCACGCGCGGATCGCGGGTCGCGGCCCCCAAGATCGCCGCGCGGGCGGTCGACAAGGTGATCATGGAAGTGCCGACCGTCATCCGCGAGGGGGAGCGCGAGGTCGTGCGCCGGCAGCCGTTTTCCCATGTGAAGATGATGCTGGCCGCGGCCTATTCCGTGCAGGAGCGCTATCCGCCCTTCGACCCGCTGACGATCTTTGCCGCCGGCGACGGGGCCGACGTGCCGGTCGAGCGCGCCGGCGCCATCTATGATTCCGACGTCGAGTCCGAAGTCAGCCTGAAGACCATTCCCTTTCCGACCAGCCATAATGCGCTGCCCTTTGCCGGATCCATGACCTATGACGAGGTCGAGGAGAATGTCCGCTCGAACGGCTCGGTGCTGACCTCCGGCGACACGCAGGTCTCGGCCCTCTATTATATCGACCCGCAGCGCTTTGCCGATGATGACGGCGACATCGACATTACCCCGAACGGTCTGTCGGCGCGGGTGATCGAACAGAACATGAGCGTTTCGACCGCCGAAATGCCCGATCCGACCAAGCCGGAATATGCCGACGACATCATTCCCGTGCGCCGCCCGCAGACGATTTCGGCGGCGATGAGCGCGTCCGGCTATGACAAGGAAGGCGCGACGGATGTCGAGAACGCGCTGAACGAGAAGCTTGGCAGCAAGGACCTGTCGCCCGGCGACGTGCTCCGGATCGGCATCCTGCAGGCCGGCGACATGGCGCAGATCGTGCGCATCAGCCTCTACCGCCATCAGCGGCACATCCTGACGCTGGCGGTCAACGACCGGCACAAGCTGGTGATCGGCGACGAGCCGCCGATGCTCGACGCGATCGCCAGCGCCTTCGACGCGGATACGCCGACCATCAGTGCCAGCCGCGATCTGCCGGATGTCTATGACGGCATCTACCGCGCCGCCCTCTCCTATGGCATGACCAAGGAGATGACCGCCCTGGTGATCAAGCTTCTGGCGGCCAATGTCGACTTCCAGGCATCGCTGAAACCGACCGACACGCTGGAGGCCTTCTTCTCGGTGGCCGGCGAGGACGGCAAGGCGACGCAGGATTCCGAACTGCTCTATGTGCGCGCCCGCTTCGGCGATACGGTCACCACCTTCTATCGCTACCAGAATCCGGACGACAACACGGTCGATTACTTCGACGAGAACGGCAAGAGCATTCGCCAGTTCCTGCTCAGAAGCCCCGTGCCCGGCGCCCGGCTGACGTCCGGCTTCGGCATGCGCCGTCACCCGATCCTCGGCTATGCCCGCATGCACACGGGCACCGACTGGGCCGCGCCGATCGGCACGCCGATCATCTGCTCCGGCGACGGCGTCGTGGAAAAGGCCGGATGGTCGAACGGCTACGGCAATCAGATCATCGTCAAGCATGCCAATGGCTACGAGAGTTCGTACAACCACCAGAGTGCCTTCGCCAAGGGCATCCGCGCCGGGGTCAAGGTGCGCCAGGGCCAGGTGATCGGCTTTGTCGGCTCGACCGGCGGCTCGACCGGTCCGCATCTGCATTACGAGCTGATCGTCAACGGCACCAAGGTCGATGCGATGAAGGTGCGCCTGCCCGGCGGCAAGTCGCTGAAGGGCACGGCCCTTGCCCGTTTCGAGGACGAGCGCAAGCGGATCGACACCCTGCTGCACAAGCAGCCGAGCGATGAAGTCGCCAGCAGCAACTGAGGGCCTTCGGCTCTTCGCCCCCGGCGGTTTCCCACCCGCCCCCTTCGAAAATAATCTCCTGAACGCCGAAAAGCCGCCCCGGATGGGAGCGGCTTCTCGTTTTTTCCAGGCCTTACCGGATCAGGCGGCGGCGCTGACCGTCTGCTTCGTGCGGAACAGCAGCCGGTCGGAACCGGCTTCGACGACGACAGTCGATCCATCCGGGATCGAGCCCGCCAGAATCTGCTCGGCCAGCGGGTCCTGGACATAGCGCTGGATCACCCGCTTCAGCGGACGGGCGCCATAGACCGGATCATATCCCTTGTCGGCCAGCCACTGGCGGGCATCCGCACCGAGCTCGATGGCGATCTTGCGCTCGGCCAGAAGTGCCAGCAGGCCCTTCATCTGGATATCGACGATCGCCCCCATTTCCGTCCGCTGCAGGCGGTGGAAGAGGATGATGTCGTCGACGCGGTTGAGGAATTCCGGCCGGAACGCGACCTTCACCACATCCATGACCTGACCGCGCACGCTGTCGACATCCTCGCCTTCGCCGAGATTGGTCAAGTATTCGGCCCCCAGATTGGAGGTCATGATGATGATCGTGTTCTTGAAATCGACCGTGCGGCCCTGACCATCGGTCAGACGTCCGTCATCGAGCACCTGCAGGAGCACGTTGAAGACATCCGGATGGGCCTTTTCGATCTCGTCGAACAGCACGACCTGATACGGCTTGCGGCGGACGGATTCGGTCAACGCGCCGCCCTCCTCGTAGCCGACATAGCCGGGAGGCGCCCCGATCAGACGGGCGACCGAATGCTTCTCCATGTATTCCGACATGTCGAGGCGGACCATCGCCGTATCGTCATCGAACAGGAAGCGCGCCAAGGCCTTGGTAAGTTCGGTCTTGCCGACGCCCGTCGGTCCGAGGAAGATGAACGAGCCGATCGGCCGGTTCGGATCCTGCAGGCCGGCGCGCGAACGGCGCACCGCACGCGAGACCGCCTGCACGGCATCGCCCTGCCCGACCACCTGGCGTGCGAGATCGTCTTCCATCCTGAGCAGCTTTTCCCGTTCGCCTTCCAGCATCTTGTCGACCGGAATGCCGGTCCAGCGGGAGACGATATGGGCGATGCTGTCGGGGGTCACGACCTCCTGCACCATGGTATCCAGATCGGCGCCGTCCTGGGCCTCGGCTTCGCTCAGCTGCTTCTCGAGCTTTGGAATGACGCCATAGGTCAGCTCACCGGCGCGCTGGAACTCGCCACCGCGCTGGGCGATTGCCAGTTCGTTGCGGGCGTCGTCCAGCTGTTTCTTCAGGTCGGCGGCAAGCCCAAGCTTCTGCTTTTCCGCCTGCCAGCGGGCGGTCAGCGCGTCGGCCTCTTCCTCGAGCGACACGAGTTCGGTCTCGAGCTTCTTCAGCCGGTCGGCCGAGGACGGATCGGTTTCCTTCTTCAAGGCTTCCCGCTCGATCTTCAGCTGGATGACGCGCCGGTCGAGCTCGTCCAGTTCTTCCGGTTTGCTGTCGACCTGCATGCGCAGGCGCGAAGCGGCCTCGTCCATCAGGTCGATGGCCTTGTCCGGCAGGAAGCGGTCGGTGATGTAGCGGTTCGACAAGGTCGCGGCGGCGACGATGGCCGAATCCGAGATCCGCACCTTGTGGTGCTGCTCGTATTTTTCCTTCAGGCCGCGCAGGATCGAGACCGTGTCCTCGACGGTCGGTTCGCTGACCATGACCGGCTGGAAACGCCGGGCAAGGGCCGCATCCTTTTCGACATGTTTGCGGTATTCGTCGAGCGTGGTCGCACCGACGCAGTGCAGTTCGCCACGCGCAAGCGCCGGCTTCAGAAGGTTCGATGCATCCATCGCGCCATCGGCCTTGCCGGCGCCGACCAGCGTGTGCATCTCGTCGATGAACAGGATGATCTCGCCGTTCTCGGACTGCACTTCGTTGAGGACCGCCTTCAGACGCTCTTCGAATTCGCCGCGATATTTCGCCCCGGCAATCAGCGCGCCCATGTCGAGCGCCATCAGCTTCTTGTCCTTCAGGCTCTCGGGCACGTCGCCGTCGACGATGCGCAGTGCCAGGCCCTCGGCGATCGCCGTCTTGCCGACGCCGGGCTCACCGATCAGTACGGGATTGTTCTTGGTGCGGCGCGACAGCACCTGGATCGTGCGGCGAATTTCGTCGTCACGGCCGATCACCGGATCGAGCCGGCCCTGACGGGCTTCTTCGGTCAGGTCGCGGGCATATTTCTTCAACGCGTCGAAACCTTCCTCGGCATTGGCGCTGTCGGCGGTGCGGCCCTTGCGCACGTCGTTGATCACCTGGTTGAGGCCCTGCGCCGTGACGCCGGCCTTTTTCAAGGTTGCGGACGTGGACGCCGATGTCTCGACGGCGAGGGCCAGGAGCAGGCGCTCGACGGTGACGAAGCTGTCACCGGCCTTCTTGGCGGCGTCTTCGGCGGTCGAGAAGACCTTGGCGAGAGGCTGGGAGAGGTAGACCTGCCCGTTGCCGCCCGTCACTTTCGGCAGCTTGGCAAGCACGGCGTCATTGGCAAGGCGAGCCGCCTTGGCGTCGCCGCCGGCGCGCGCAATCAGCGACGCCGCCATGCCCTGGTCGTCGTCGAGCAGCACCTTCAGCACATGTTCGGCAGCGAATTGCTGATGCCCTTCCGACAGGGCATAGGTTTGCGCCGACTGCAGAAACCCGCGGACGCGCTCGGAATATTTGTCGATGTTCATGTCTGTCTCCTATGTCCGTCCCGCCCGCATTCGGCACAGGACGACGAGTTGAGAATGGCTCCCCCGAGAGGCAAGCCCCCAGAACCAGTGGTTCCGTTGCGCTGGATATGGGAGCAAATTTGCCGTGTTTAAAGAGCCTGTTGCGGCAATTTTGATCGATCCGGGGCGCCAAGCGGATGATCTCGATCAAGCCGCTTCGGGTATTGACGGAAGGCCGGGGCCAGCCGCGTGGCGCGGGCAGCGCGACCCTCGTTTTTGCCGTCCCTTGTCTGCGCTGCCGACGGCTTCGGCGTTTCACATTCCGTGCCCTGATCGGGCTGCGCTGCCAGCAAACAGCAAGGTGCCGCCGTCCACCCACGACAAAACCCCGGCCGTGCCAGAGACCCTCCGGTGGATGCTGCCAGTTCTGTTGTCTCCCTTGCGCGAGACGGACGGGGCGCCTTCGGCTGCCGCGTTAAGTAATTAAATAAGACACCCGCAGGCGCCCCGTTCGGTGTTCTTGTGCCGGTGCTGTGCGATCCCTCTGCGCGGATCCGATGCCTTTTCCAGGGACGGTGCTCATCGGGGCGCTACCCCCTTGGGACGTGTCAGGTCCGGCACCGCGAAAGCCGGGAAGAACCCGACAGTCACCGGTCATGTCATGTGTGCCCCACAGGCACGCCCCGCCTGCAGTCAGGCGAGAGGGAGATCCGTCATCACGCGGCCCCTGGCATCGCGGTCCACGTCATCGACCACGCCCCCAGGGCACCGGCCCCACCTCGCCGGCGACGTTCACCGGTGTATCCGAGGGCGGGACGGGTTGAGTGTGGCACGGGGTCGGAGGGTGGGGAAAACGGGGGCGGTTTTTTTGTGGGGGCCGGGTTGGTGGGGTGCGGTTGATGGGAGGCTTGGGGGCAGGTTTTGGCTGCGTGCGGGGAGGAGGAGGCTGTGGCTGGGGGTGGGGACGCCGGCGGGTGATGCGATGGCTTCGGCAAAGGCCAGCATCTTGATCCCACAATGCTTTCGACGATGAACGCCATCAGCCGCGCTGAACGTGAACGGGTGCGGCGTGGTTCTGTCCCGGCTTGCGGTGAAACGATCCCGGCAGCGAGCGGAGAGCGAGGAAAAATCGCTGTCACCGAGATTTTTCGGCTTTGATTTTCCCCGTCGTCGTCGCCTGTGGCATGGCGCCCGCGGCTGGCGCGACATAACCCTCCCCCTTCAGGGGAGGGGAGGAGCAGCGACGGGGTGGGGACTTGGGTTCGGCAAATGCAGAACGATGAGTTGTCTCGAGAGTGCTGCAGCAAAGACCCCTCCCCAGCTCTCCCCACAAGGGGGAGGGAGCGCGTCGGTGGGTGGGGGTGGGGCGCGGATTATTTCTGGGGCGTTTGCCGGTCAAGCCCGAGCGTGCCGAGGGCGGAGGGTGGACGACGTCAGGTATCGGGACGGATCACAGGCAGTACGGCGCATCCCGCCCGAGAAGCTGGCGGCGGCGCTTTAACGCCTGAAGTGCAGGCTCGGTGCGGACCTGTCGGTCCTGCCTGACGGGACAGATAACAAGGCGCTCGCGCGCACCGACCGGCGCGGGGCCCAGCCTCGAGACCGAATGGTCTCAAACGAAAAACCCCCTCCGTCCGATGGACGAAGGGGGCGATCGATCGCGGCGGGTGGCCGGATTATTCGTTGGCGGCCGCAAGGGCCGGAGCCGAACCGCCGCGCGGACGCTTGGCGGGCTTGGCTGCGCTTTCGTCCTTGGCGGCTGCCGGTTCGGCCGGCGCTTCCGGAGCAGATTCCGCTGCGGCAGGGGCGCCATCGGATTCGCCTTCGGCCGAAGCGTTGCGGCGCGGCTGGCGGCGCGGGCGCTGGGCGCTGCGACGACGCGGCTTGCCCTCGTCCTTGCCTTCGCCCTGCGCACCGTCATTGTCGACGGCTGCCGTCACTTCGGCAGGCATGCCCTCAATGTCGGGCTGCGGGCCGCTGCCGGCAATTTCGCTCTGCGCCGGCTGCGCCGGCTGCCGGTTTTCGCGTTGCGGCTGGGGCTGATGCTGCGGCTGATTTTGCGGCTGGGAACGCTGCTGCTGCGGCGCTGCGGCCATCGGCTGATCGTCGAAGTCGCCATCCTCGTCGCGATCGGACGCGTCGTTGCGTTCCTCGCGCTGGTAGCGCTCCTGCATCTGCGCCTGCGCTGCCGCGATGATGCGGTTATAGTGCTCGGCATGCTGCAGGTAGTTTTCTGCGATGACCCGGTCACCGGAACTTTGCGCATCGCGGCCCAGAGCACCATATTTCTCAGCGATATGCTGGGCAGTGCCACGAATTTTTACGTCCGGACCAGAGCTGTCATAGGTGCGGGAAAGCGGATTGACGCCCTTCCGGTTGAAGTTGCCACCGCCGCCGCCGCCGTTGTTGTTATTGTTGTTATTACGCCCGCGACCACGCTTGTTTTGCTGTCCTGGCCTCATTGATCACTCACCTGGATTCTCTTTTCGGGATTTTTTGACATGGCGCTTCGCGGTCCGAATTGTCAGGACCAAGGTTCCGCCTGCCGCGGGCAAACTGCGCCATTGCTTCATGCTGCCGCTGATGAAAGTCAAATAAACTGATCACGCATCGAGTTTGGTTTGCTTCGCAACGCTCGTTGATCGATTGTCGAAATCGAAGTCTAGTCAGACCCGGACGAATCTAAAAATTCGTCGCCTGCTGCCCGGTGCGTGATCGCAACCTATCGCTCTTCCTCCGCAAAACCAAGCATTTTCTTTAAGCCTGTAAAATAACCTGTGCGACTGCAGCATTTTGCCGCTTCGTCAGCGGCTGAACAGCAGAGCCCGGTCGTTTCCGCCGAAATCGCTGCGCGCCTCAATCAGCCGGAAGCCAGCCTCGGCAAACAACGTCTCGACCTGTCGTTTCTGGTCGTATCCGATTTCGACGGCGATCAGACCGTCGGCCTCCAGATATGCATCGGCATGTCCGGCGATCGCGCGATAGGCATCCAGCCCATCCGGACCACCGTCGAGCGCCAGTTTCGGATCGAAGAGCCGCACTTCCGGTGCGAGAGAATCGATCACATTTGCAAGGATATAAGGCGGATTTGAAACAATGATGTCAAATCGGCCATCCACAGCATCGAACCATCGGCTGAGAAGCGGTGTAACGCGGGCCGCTAACCCGAGCCTTGCGGCATTTTCGCCGGCCGTTGCAAGCGCGCCCGGCGACAGGTCGGTGAGCGTCGCCTCGGCCTCGGCCACCTCGTGCAGCAGCGAAAGCCCGATTGCGCCGGTCCCCGTGCCGAGATCGATGAGCCGCACGCGGCCCTTGGCGGCAGCCATCGCGCGCAGATGCGGCAACAGCATGTCGATCAGCGTTTCGGTGTCTGGGCGCGGCTCCAGCGTGTCGGGCGAGAGCGTGAGATCGATGCCGTAGAACGCCCGGCTGCCGAGAATGCGATGGACGGGTTCGCGCGACATCCGACGTTCGATCGCCGAATGGACCCGGTGAACGACCTCGTCGCCGACGGGTTCCTCGCCCGACAGCAGCAGTTCGGCGCGGTTCTTGCCGAGCAGGCCGCAAAGCAGCGTGGTAGCGTCGGTCGCGGGATCATCGAGACCGGCTTCGCGAAAATGATGGCGCGCCCATCGCACCAGCCCGGCCACGGTCTGCGGCGCGGCGCTCATCCCTGCTCGCCGAGCTGGGCCAGCTGGCCCGCCTGATAATCTGCGATCAGCGCATCGACCAGTTCGTCGAGTTCGCCGATCATCACGCGGTCGAGCTTGTAGAGCGTCAGGTTGATGCGGTGATCGGTAACCCGGCCCTGCGGGAAATTATAGGTGCGGATGCGCTCGGAGCGATCGCCGGAACCGACCTGGCTCTTGCGGTCGGCCGACCGCTCGCTGTCGGCCTTCTGGCGTTCCATGTCGTAGAGCCGGGAGCGCAGCACCTGCATCGCCTTGGCGCGATTCTGGTGCTGCGATTTTTCCGAGCTGGTGACGACGACGCCAGTCGGCAGATGGGTGATGCGCACGGCCGAATCCGTCGTGTTGACGTGCTGGCCGCCGGCCCCCGACGAGCGCATGGTGTCGATGCGGATGTCTTCGGGGCGGATCTCGATGTCGATGTCTTCCGCCTCGGGCAGGACGGCAACGGTCGCCGCAGAGGTGTGGATGCGGCCGCTGCCTTCGGTTTCCGGCACGCGCTGGACGCGGTGCACGCCGGATTCGAATTTCAGCTTGGAGAACACGCCGCGCCCGGAGATCGTGGCGATGATTTCCTTGAAGCCGCCGGCCTCGCCTTCGCTTTCCGACAACACCTCGACCTTCCAGCCATGGGCGCTGGCGAAGCGTTCATACATGCGAAACAGATCGCCGCCGAACAGGGCTGCCTCGGAGCCGCCGGTGCCGGCACGGATTTCCAGGATGGCGCTCTTCTCGTCGGCGGCATCCTTCGGCAGAAGCAGGATCTGCATCTGCTTTTCCAGCGCCTCGATCCGCGCCTCGACTTCGGGTCGCTCGGCATCGGCAAGTTCGCGCATCTCGCGATCCGTCGACCGGTCGTCCAGCAGCGTCTCGATATCGGCAAGCTCGGCCACCGATTTCTCGTAGTCGCGGATGGTTTTGACCACCGGCTGCAGCTCGGAATATTCGGATGCCAGCTTCACATAGACGTCGGCAGACGGTCCGGCCGACATGCGGGCCTCGATCTCGCCGAACCGGCGTTCGAGTTCGCGCATCTTTTCAACGGGAAGCTTCGCCACCCTTAAACTCCAGTCCTGATTGTCAAAGGGGGATGCCCTCTTCGTCGGCGAACCGCTTGAGCATCTCGCGCACCGACCCGGTGTCCTTCACATCGTCCAGCGCCGCGTCGAGCATCTGGTGCAGGCGATCGGCGTCGAGCCCGAGCAGCATCGCCTTGACCGGGCCGATGCCGGTGGGCGAGATCGACAGCGAGCGGAAGCCGAGGCCGATCAGCGCCATGGCGGTGAGCGGCTTGCCGCCCATTTCGCCGCAGAGCGTCAGCGCCGTCTTGTTGCGCGCGGCGGCCCGCACGATGTCGCGCAGGATCCTGAGGAAGGGCTTGCCGAGCACGTCGAAGCGGTCGGAAACCCGGGCATTGCCGCGGTCGACGGCCATCATGAACTGGAACAGGTCGTTCGATCCGACGGAGACGAAATCGACCTCCTCCATCAGCTCGTCGAGCTGCCACATCAGGGACGGCACCTCGAGCATGGCGCCGAATTGCAGCTTCTTCGGCAGCACATGGCCGAATTTCGAGAGGTGCTGGACCTCCTTCTGCATCAGCTCCCAGACGGCCCGGAGTTCGGCCACTTCGGTGACCATCGGCACCATCATCTTCAGCTCGGCCCCGGACGCGGCCTTCAGAAGCGCGCGCAGCTGGGTGCGCAGCAGGCCGGGGCGGTCGAGCGAAAGGCGGATCGCCCGCCAGCCCAGCGCCGGGTTTTCCTCTTCCTGGCTGCGGAAATAGGAGACCACCTTGTCGCCGCCGATATCGAGCGTGCGGAAGGTGACGGGCCGGCCGCCGGCCTGGCGCACGACACTGCGATAGAAGGCCTCCTGCTCATCGCCCTTCGGCATCGACGAGGAGATCATGAACTGCAATTCGGTGCGGAACAGGCCGATGCCCTCCGCGCCGGACTCCTCCAGCTGCGGCAGGTCGACCAGCAGGCCGGCATTCATCTGCAGGGTGATGCGCTGGCCGTCCCTGGTCAGCGGCTCGACGTCGCGCAGGGCGCGAAACTGTTCCTGGCGGCGGGCGCGCAGACGCACCTTTTCCTCGTAGGCCTTCTGCAGATCGACCATCGGTCGCAGATGCACCTTGCCGTCGTCGCCGTCGATGATCACCGCGTCGCCGTTTTCGGCCAGCGCCACGGCCCCGGCCGCCTGGCCGACGATCGCGATGCCCATGGCGCGCGCGACGATCACCACATGGCTGGTGACGGCCCCCTCCTCGAGCACCAGGCCGCGCAGGTTGACGCGCGGATAGTCGAGCAGTTCGGCAGCGCCCATGGCCCGGGCGAAGATGATCGCGTCATGCGGAAAATTCTCCGACGCGCTGTTGGGCGAAAAGCCGGTCAGCTGACGCAGCAGCCGGTTGGCCAGATCGTCGAAATCATGCATCCGCTCGCGCAGATAGGGGTCGGTCAGCCGGATCATCCGCGCCTTGGTGTCGCTCTGCACCTTCTCGACCGCCGCTTCCGCCGTCAGGCCGTTGCGGATCGCCTCTTCCATGCGCCGCACCCAGCCCTGGTCATGGGCGAACATGCGGTAGGTCTCGAGCACCTCGCGGTGCTCGCCTTCCATGGAGATCTCGCGGCGCGACAACATGTCGTCGATCGACAGGCGCAGCGAGCCGATCGCTTCGGCCAGCCGGCGGATCTCGGTGTCGCTGTCCTCGTTCAGCAGATTGGTGACGACGATGCGCGGCTCGTGCAGCACCACGTGGCCAAGGCCGATGCCTTCGGAATAGCCGTCGCCGTCGATCGTCACGGGTCGCGTCAGATCGAGCTCGAGGCCGGGCCGGGTAATCTTCTTCAGTTCGCCGGTGGCAATCATTTCGGCAAGCACCATTGCCGTCGTCTCGAGCGCTTCAACTTCATCTTCCCGGTAGTTGCGTTGCGCCTTGTTCTGGACGACGAGCACGCCCAAACTGCGACCTGTGCGCAAAATCGGGACACCGAGGAAGGAGTGGTAAATTTCCTCACCGGTTTCAGGCAGATAGCGGAAGGCGGGATGCGCCTGGGCATCCGAAAGACTGAGCGGCTGGGCCGATGCGGCGATGGTGCCGACAAGACCTTGCCCCATTTTCAGCTGGGCCAGGTGAACGGCGTCGGGGTTGAGACCCTCGGTGGCATAGAGTTCGAGAACGCCATCGGCGCGCAGGACATAGACCGAGCACACCTCCGCCACCATATTGCTGGCGATTTCGCGTACGATGCGATCGAGCCGCTCCTGCGGCTCCAACGCTTCGGCCATCAGCTCCCTTAACCGCTTGAGAAGAACGCGTGGACCTGTGGAAAGGTCTCTCATCGCTCGGTCGCTCCGCTTGTGGCCGGTTTCGACATCTGCACCTCTTTTCAACATCCTCGAGAGCAAATGTCGGAATCTCGAGGGTCACGATTAAGTTCGTGATTCCATTAGAAATTTGAATAATTCCGGCCGCGATTGCAGCGTGCCGCAATCGGGTCTGGAATGTCAAATTCATTCCACCGGTCAGCCGCGCGACAGGCAATCCCGTCGCCCGTCAGCCGGTGGCGGCACGAATCCGCCGGAACGAAATCAAGTCTTATCGAGACCGTAGCAGGAATGCAAAGTCCTGACCGCAAGTTCCGCATAGGGGCCGTCGATCAGGATCGAGATCTTGATCTCGGATGTGGTGATCGCCTTGATGTTGATGCCCTTCTCGGCCAGCGCCTTGAACGCGGTGGCGGCAACGCCTGCATGGCTGCGCATGCCGATGCCGATCACCGACACCTTGACCAGTCCGGTCTCGCTCTGGACGACATCGTAGCCGATCGCATCCTTGCTGCGCGACAGAACGTCCAGCGCCTTTTCCGTATCGCCGGAAGGGACGGTGAAGGTCATGTCGGTCTTCGAGCCGTCCTCGGAAATATTCTGGACGATCATGTCGACATTGATGTGGGATTCGGCGAGCGGTCCGAAGATCGCCGCAGAGACACCCGGCCGGTCGGACAGACGACGCAGCGAGATCTGGGCTTCATCCTTGGCGTAGGCAATACCGGTGACGACTTCCTGTTCCACGATTTCTTCCTCGTCGCAAATCAACGTGCCGGGGGGATTGAGAAAATCGCCCATGCCCGGCGCATCGGGATCCTCGAATGACGACCGTACGAAGGTGCGCACCTTGTGCACCATGGCAAGCTCCACCGAACGGACCTGCAGGACCTTGGCGCCGAGCGAGGCCATTTCGAGCATTTCCTCGAAGGCGATCTTCTTCAGCCGGCGTGCCTTGGGCACGATCCTGGGGTCGGTGGTGTAGACGCCATCGACGTCGGTATAGATATCGCAACGGTCGGCCTTGACGGCGGCGGCGATCGCCACCGCACTGGTGTCGGACCCGCCGCGACCAAGCGTCGCAAGCCGCTTGTCCGGGCCGATGCCCTGGAAGCCGGCGACAACGGCCACCTGGCCCTCGCCCATGCGGCGGACAATGTCGGAGCCGTCGATCTCCTGGATGCGGGCTGCGCCATGGGCATTGTCGGTCTTGATGGCGATCTGCCAACCCTGCCAGGAGCGCGCGTTGACACCGAGCGACTGCAGCGCGATCGCCAGCAGTCCGGATGTCACCTGCTCGCCGGAGGCGACCACGGCATCATATTCGCGCGCGTCGTAGAACGGCGACTTGGCACCGGCAACCTTGGGCATTTCCTGCACCCAGCCGACGAGTTCATTGGTCTTGCCGGACATGGCCGACACGACGACGGCAACCTCGTGGCCGGCATCGACCTCGCGTTTGACGTGCCGGGCGACGTTGTGAATGCGTTCGAGATTGGCGACCGAGGTGCCGCCGAATTTCATCACGATGCGTGCCATGCCTTGACCGTCTGCCCTTGATGCGCCGGCTGCCCGGCGGGATAACTCTGGGCCGTCTTGGATGGCCCGTGGTGGCGCGCTTTTAGCCAATCTTCGGCAGACGCGCAACGCCTTGCCGCGCAACTGCGGTACGCCATCAACACGTAGCGGCCCCTGTAGCTGCGCTCTGCCTTAAATTCGGCGTGAATTCGGCGATCTGCATTGCCGCGACGGCACCCAGTCACATCGCCGCGCCCAAACGAAAGACCCTGAGCATCATGTCGCAAGAAACCTCTGTGGCCATTGCCGAGGACCCCGCCGCAGCCGCGCCGCGTCCGGCCTTCTGGGAACGCTACAGCCGACCACTGACCGCACTCGCCGCCATCCTCGTGTTTTCCCTGCTCGGGATCGCGATCTACAAGCTGACCGAGGAAGTCCGCTACCGCGACGTGATCCACAGCCTTGGCCATACGCACACCTCGTCCATCGCCCTCGCCCTCCTCTTTACCGCGCTGAGTTTCGCGACGCTCTGCCTGTACGACTTCAATGCGCTCGCCTTCATTCGCCGCAAATTGCCGCGCTCCGAGGTGCTGCTGACCGCATTCAGCGCCTATGCCGTCGGCAATGTCGCGGGCTTCGGCGCCCTGTCGGGTGGGGCGATCCGCTACCGGGCCTATACCCGCGCCGGCCTCAGGCCGGAAGAGATCGCCAAGGTCATCGCCTTTGTCACCCTCTCCTTCTCGCTCGGGCTGGTGCTGATCACCGCGCTGCTGCTGCTGCCGCTGTCACCGGAGATCGGCGACATCATCGGCATCTCGCCGCGCTGGCTGCAGGCCTTTTCGCTGGCAACGCTGGTGCTTGCGGCCACGGCTGCCATTCTGGGACGCGGCCGCGGGCTGCGGCTCGGTCGCTTCACCCTGCGACTGGCCGACACCAAGACCCTGTCGCGCCAGTTCCTCGTCACGGTGCTCGATCTGGCGTTCTCGGCCTCGGTTCTCTACGCCCTGCTGCCAGGCGGCACCGATATCAGCTGGCCGGCCTTTTTCGCCATCTACACGGTGGCGATCGGTATCGGCGTGATCAGTCATGTTCCGGCCGGCCTCGGCGTGTTCGACGCGGTGATGGTCGCGGCCCTTGGCGACACCGCCGGCACCGAAGGCGTGCTCGCGGCCCTCGTCGCCTATCGCCTGATCTATTACGCCTTCCCCCTGACGATCGCGATCATCCTGGTGACGCTGGCGGAGCTGCACCGTTTCGCGACCGGCGCCCTGCCGGCCACGTTTTTCGGCATCGCGGCCCGGATCGCGCCGCCGCTGATCGGGACGCTCGCCTTCCTGCTCGGCGCCATGCTGGTCTTTTCCGGCGTGACACCGACGCCGCGCGACAATCTGGAACTGCTGCAGACGATCCTGCCCTTGCCGATCCTCGAAGGCGCGCATTTCCTCGCAAGCGTGCTCGGTGTGCTGCTGGTGATTGCCGCAAGGGGCCTGACCCAGCGGCTCGACGGCGCCTGGTGGGTGAGCCTGGCAACGGCCGCGCTGGCACTGGTGCTGTCGCTGCTGAAATCGCTGGCCGTGGTCGAGGCAACCTTGCTCGGCCTCTTCCTGCTCAGCCTGTTTTCCAGCCGCAAGCTGTTCCGGCGGCCGGCTTCGCTGTTTCGCCAGACGCTGACCTCGTCCTGGCTGATGGCAATTGCGGTTCTGTGCCTTGCCGCCGTGCTGCTGCTGCTCTTCATCTACCGCGACCTCGACTACAGCCAGGAACTCTGGTGGCAGTTCGAGTTCAAGGCCAATGCGCCGCGTTCGCTGCGCGCGATGATGGGGATCGGCGTGATGGCCTCGGCGGTCGCCCTGTTCAGCCTGTTGCGTCCGGCCTCCCTGCCACTGCCCGGCTTCGACGACCAGGCCGGCGCCGATGCGGCGCGCATTGCCATGGAGCAGGATGTCGCCGACGCCAACCTGGTGCGCACCGGCGACAAGTCGGTGCTGCTTGCGCCCGAAGGCGACGCCTTTGTCATGTACGGACGGCATGGCCGCTCCTGCATCGCCTTCCTCGATCCGGTCGGCGACGCGCGTGCCGGCAACGAACTGGTCTGGACCTTCGTCGAGGCCGCCCGTGCCGCCGGCTGTCGCGCGGTGTTCTACCAGGTCTCCCCTGCCCTGCTGCCGGCCATCGCCGACACGGGCCTGCAGGCCTACAAGCTGGGCGAAACGGCGATCGTCGACCTTGCCCATTTCGACCTGAAGGGCGGCAGATGGGCCAATCTTCGCCAGACGGCGGCCAGGGCCGAGCGCGACGGGCTGAGCTTCGAGTTGCTGGCAGCCGACTGCGTGCCGGACGTGCTGGATGCGCTGCGCGAGGTCTCCGACGCCTGGCTGAGAGAACACCGCGCCCGCGAGAAGGGCTTCTCGCTCGGCGCCTTTTCCGACGCCTATCTCAGGCAGCAGCCGGTCGCCGTGCTGCGCTTCGAGGGCCGGATCGTCGCCTTTGCCAATGTGCTCCTGACCGAGACGAAGCAGGAGGCCTCCGTCGACCTGATGCGGTTTGCCCCCGACGCGCCGAAAGGGGCGATGGACTATCTGTTCGTCAGCCTGCTCACGCGGCTGCGCGCGGACGGGCATCGTACGTTCAACCTCGGCATGGCGCCGCTTGCCGGCCTGTCGCGCCGCGAGATTTCCCCGGTTTGGGACCGCATCGCCAATACTTTTTATGAACACGGCGAACGTTTCTACAACTTCAAGGGCCTTCGTGCGTTCAAGTCAAAGTTTCATCCGGAATGGCAGCCTCGCTACCTGGCGGTGGCAGGCGGCATCAATCCCGTACTCGCACTCATCGATGCGACGCTGCTGATCGGCGGCGGACTGAAAGGCGTAGTGAAGAAATGAAGAACCTTCTCACCCCCATCATTCTCGGCGCCAGCCTGATGGCGATGACCGTGAAGGCCGAGGCGCAAACCCCGGCCCCGACCGTGGATGCCGGCATGATCCCCTCGCCCACCATCCTGATGCCCGACGGCGCCCCCAAGGGTTTCGTCGTGCTGCTCTCGGACAAGGACGGCTGGCAGGACGAGGAGCAGAGCGAGGCCGAGCGCCTGCAAAAGGCAGGTTCAATCGTGCTCGGGATCGATACGCCGAACTACCTGAAGGCGCTGTCGAAGGATGACGGCGACTGCATCTACACCGTCTCCGACATCGAGGATGTCAGCCACCAGCTGCAGCGGCAGGCGGGAGCCACCAGCTATATCGAGCCGGTGGTCGCCGGCCGTGGCGCAGGCGGCGCGCTGGCGCTTGCCATCCTGTCGCAGACGCCGGCTGCGACCTTCGACCAAACGCTGGTGGTCGATCCGGAAGCGGGCATTCCGCTGCTCAACGAATTCTGCACGCCAGCGGAAAAGACCATCGTCAACCAGCGCATGCTCTACGGCCTGACCGATGGCGACCTGCCGGATCCGCTGACGGCGGTCTTTACCCCGTCCGCCGACAAGGATGGCCGCGCCCATGTGGTCACGCTCACCGGCTCGCATCCCGATATCGATATCAGCGATACCAAGGACGATGCGCGGACCGCCTTCGACGACGAGATCGACGCGATGATTGTCGGCGAGGACGACAGCGACTCGCCGCTGGGCCTACCGCTGTCGGTGCTCGACGCCACCCCGCAGGACGACATCATGGCGGTGATCCTGTCGGGCGACGGGGGCTGGCGCGATATCGACAGCGAGATCGGCGACACGCTGCAGAAGCGCGGCGTGCCGGTGGTCGGCCTCGATTCGCTGCATTATTTCTGGCAAAAACGCACGGCCGAGGAGACGGCAAAGGACCTCGCCCGGATCATCAGCACCTACCAGAAACGCTGGCATGTGCACCATGTCGTGCTGATCGGCTATTCCTTCGGTGCCGACGTGCTGCCGGCCAGCTACAACCGGTTGCCGGAAAAGCTGCAGGCCTCGGTGGCGCAGATGTCGCTGCTGGCCCTGTCGCACCAGATCGACTACGAGGTTTCGGTCACCGGCTGGCTCGGCGCCGGCGACAAGGGAGAAGGCGATCCGCTCGACGACATCAAGTCGATCAAGCCGTCGCTGATCCAGTGCATCTATGGCACCGACGACGACGAGGACGCCTGCCGTGACCTGAAGGCCAAGGGCGTCGAGACTATCGAGATCGATGGCGGCCATCACTTCGACGGCGATTATGAGGGACTGGCCGGCCGCATCCTTTCGGCGGCCAAGAAGCGCATCGACGGGTAATTGTCCGCGCGCAGCAGAGGCTCCCAACGCAAAAAAGGCGCCGGATGGCGCCTTTTCCGATTGTGGGTCCTGCCTGGCGTTACGGCCTGCAGCGATCGTCGTTCTTCGGGCAAGGCGGGAAGGACGGACGCTTGCGGTCGTCCCTGTTCCGGCCCTCGTCCCGGTTGCGTCCGTCATTGCGCTGGGCGTCACGATGGCGGTCGTTGCGATCATGCTGGCCGGCCCGGTCACGGTCGCGACGGTCGTCGTCGCGCTGCTGCTGACGCTGGCTGTCGGCATCGCGGCGATTGTCGAAACGCGGGCCGTCGTCGCGGTGACGGGGCTGGTTGTCGTCAAACCGCGGCGGCAAAGGACGGGCGTCATCATGGCGCGGCGGGCGATGGTCGTCACCGCGCGGCGGGCGATGGTCGTCACCCCGGGACGGGCGGTGGTCGTCACCGCGGGACGGACGGTGGTCGTCGCCACGCGGCGGACGATAAGCGTCGTGGCGCGGCGGCGGGCTGCGGCGGTCCCAGTGATCCCAGCGGTCGCGATCGCGGTAGAAGTCGCGCTGACGATAATGCCGTTCCCAGTAGTTGCCGACCGAGAAGGTGACGGACGGGATGCCGAGTTCGCCGTAATAGCGCGGACCGACCTCGACGCGACGCTGTTCATAAAGCGCCTGCAGATAGCTTCCCGAGACCCAGCCACGGATGCCGGCATAGCCGACATCGCACCAGTTGGCGCTCTGCATGCAGCCGAAGATATCGACGCCGCTGCCGACCGGGATGACCGTCACGGCCGGATACTGGGTGCTCGGTCCGGCACGCAGATTGACGTTGGCGGTGGCGTAACCATTGGCGGCGAAGGCCGCTGCCGGCACCAGCGCACTGAAGGCCAAGCCGAAGGCCATGGCTTTGAAGTTCAACATGAGAGCTCCTTTGGTGTTCCTCTGGTAGACTTTTTAGGCATTTGGAAATGAACCGCTGCTGAACGTCGCGGACGGCATGCTTGTTCCGGAAACACGAACGCAGCCATAGCGGCTGCGTTCGACGTCAGGTGTTTCCAATCACGCGATCAGCCCGGCTGGCAGTCGCCCTTCTGGCCGGGCTTGCAGGCCGGCTTCTTGTGGTCATTGCGGTCGTTGTGGGTTGCTGCAGGACGCTTGGTGTTGCGGTCGTCATGCCGGTTGTCGTCGCGACGCGCATCGGGCTTCGGCGCCATCGGCTTCGGGGCGACCGCATTGTGATCGTTACGATGGTCGTTGCGGTTGTCGCCCTGGGCGACCGGCTTGGCATCATGACGGTTGTCGTCGCGGTGGCCGCCGTCGCGGTGTTCCCACTTGTCGCGCTGATTGTAGAACGAGCGGCTCTTGTAGTGGCTGCCCCAATAGCTGCCGACGCTGAAGGTGACGACCGGCACGCCGAGGCGCTTGTAATAGTCCGGCTGCACATAGACGCGCTTGGAGGAATAGGTCATCTGGATATAGGTGCCGGATACCCAGCCGCGGCCGCCGGAGTAGCCGACGTCACACCAGTTGGGGCTCTGCATGCAGCCATAGACCTGGACCTTGCTGCCGTTCGGAATGACGATCACGGCAGGATAATCGGTGCTCGGGCCGGCGCGCAGATTGACGTTTGCGGTCGAAAAGGCGGTGGCGGCCTGGGCCAGTGCAGGCGACATCGCAGTCAGGGCAGCCGTTGCTGCCAGCATGGCGAGTTTATTCATCGGGGTGTCTCCTTGGGAAATTTCTTGTCCAGTCCGGGGGAACGACTGGCTGACCGCTTTGAAACGTCAGGATGGGGAACCTGTTCCTCGAATGCAGATAATTTGTGGCCATGACGACGTGTTTGCTTGTCAATTGGCGTGGCGGTCCAAGAGACCGGCGCGCAGCGGCAGCCGATCCTCCAATGGCAGGGCCGCCGCTTGACTTTGGCCCCCGATCATCCGACTTGGAGGGGTAGTGGAGACGCGACGAAAGAAGACGATATGAGCGAGCAGGCCCGCACCACAATCGACCAGGTCGAAGTCGACCGCTTTTCCGCCATGGCGGCGGAATGGTGGGATCCAACCGGCAAATTCAAGCCGCTGCACAAGATCAACCCGATCCGTCTGGCCTATATCCGCGACCAGGCAGCCGCCCATTTCGGCCGCGATCCGTCGGGCCATCAGCCGTTGAAGGGACTGCGCGTGCTCGACATCGGCTGCGGCGGCGGCTTGCTGTCGGAACCGGTCGCCCGCATGGGCGCCGACGTGCTGGGCGCCGACGCCTCGGAAAAGAATATCGGGATCGCCACCACCCATGCGGCCCAGACCGGCATTGCCGTCGATTACCGGGCGATCACGGCCGAGGCGCTGGCCGAGGCCGGCGAGACCTTCGACATCGTGCTCAACATGGAAGTGGTCGAACACGTCTCCGACGTGAACTTCTTTCTCGGCACCTGCGCCTCGATGGTGCGGCCGGGCGGATTGATGCTGGTCTCCACCATCAACCGGACGCTGAAGGCCGCAGCGCTCGCGATCGGCGCCTGCGAATACGTGCTGGGCTGGCTGCCGCGCGGCACCCACCAGTATGACAAGCTGGTGCGTCCGGAGGAAATCGAGACGCCGCTCGCGGCCGCCGGCATGGCGATCATCGAGCGCAAGGGCGTGTTCTTCAACCCGCTGCAGAACCGCTGGAACCTGTCGACCGACACCGACGTCAACTATATGATGCTGGCGGAACGCCCGAAGGACTAAAAGCCCATGCACACCGCCGCCGACGTTATCGCATTCTGGAAGGACCTCGGGCCCAAGGGCTGGTTCACCGTGGATCCCTGCGTCGACAGCATGATTTCGGCGAAGTTTGCCGCCGTGCATCTGGCCGCCAGCCGCGGCGACCTTGCCGACTGGTTGGACAACAGCGAGGGCGCGCTGGCGCTGCTGATCCTGCTCGACCAGTTTCCCCGCAACATGTTTCGCGGCAGCGCCCATTCCTATGCGACGGATGGTCTTGCCCGCCAGGTCGCGCGCCACGCGCTCGACAAGGGTTTTGACCAGGAGGTCGAGGCTGCGTTGCGGCCGTTCTTCTATCTCCCGTTCGAGCATTCCGAGGACCTGGCCGACCAGGAAAAATGCGTTGACCTGTTTACCCGTCACCACGAGCAGACCGGCGACGAGGAAACCCTGAAATACGCCGTCCTGCACCGGGACATCATTACCCGCTTCGGCCGCTTTCCCCATCGCAACAAGGCTCTCGGCCGCCAGACGACGGCCGAAGAACAGGCCTATCTCGACGACGACGGCTTCAAGGGCTGAAAGAAGAGGCTCAGACGGGCAGCCCGGGCAATCGGTCAAGCAGCGCGCCATTCCGGCTCGCATTTTCGGCGGCCAGCCTTTTTACCCGATCGCGATCGATCCGATAGGCGCTGGCGTCCGGCGCAAACGCGCGCTTGAAATCAAAGGCTGCAGGACTTGCGCCTTCATCCGCCAACAATTCCAGACGCGAGACCCCGTCGGACCAGCCGGGTCGATGCCCGCGCGGCATCCAGAACAGAACGAGCGGTGGCCAGCTCTGCCGGACATTCCACGCCCGGGCGTTCTTCAAGGCTTCGGCATGAACGCCGGAATAGGTAAAGGCGAGCAGGCTCTCGATATCCTCCCACAACGACAGCGACGAGGGACCGCTGTCGTATCCGGATCCCTTCAGAAACCGCGGGAAGGTTTGGTCGCCCCAACTTTCGGGTCCGGCCACGCCGTCATAGCCGGAACGCCCGACATAGCCGCAAGCGCGGCGGGCGGCCTCGAAATTCAGCGGTTCCCGGAGACGAAAGCCCTCGACTTCGCCCGCCTCATAGGGAGCGACATGTATACCGAAATTGTAGATTGCGAGATGATGGCTCTCGCCAGACATCAATTGGCGTCTTCGGGCAAAACCGGCAGAGGGGCGATCTCGACGCCTTCCTCGAGCAGCGATTTCACCTCACCCGGCGATGCCTGGCCGATGATGCCGCGCGCTTCGGTCTCGCCGTAATGGATCTTGCGTGCCTCTTCGGGAAAGCGCTCGCCGACATCCTCGCTGCTGGCGCGAATGGCTGCAACCGCTTCCTTCACCTTGGCCAGCATCTGCTGCTGGGCCTGGCCTGCGACCATGGCGTGGCGTGCCTCCTGCTTGCGGGCGGTCGAAACCGCCGGCGCCATCAGCAGCTTGGAGATATCGTCGGAATTGCAGGTCGGACAGGTCAGGAAGCCGCTGGCGCGCTGACTGTCGAAGTCCTCGCTCTTCGAGAACCAGCCCTCGAATTCATGGGCGTTGTCGCAGATGAGGGAATAGCGGATCAAACCGTCATTCCTCCCTTGGCGAGAACCGGTGCGAATTCGAGCGAGAAGTCGCGGCCATTCTTCAGATTGGGGATCTTGGCCCGGCTGGCGCCGACGGCCGCCAGATCGATATCGGCCAGAACAACCGCCTCGCCGGTATTGCCGGCTTCGGCCAGAACCTTGCCCCAGGGGCTGACGATCATCGAGTGGCCATAGGTCTGGCGCCCATCTTCATGCGTGCCGGCCTGGGCCGCGGCAATGACGAAGGCGCCGTTTTCGATCGCGCGGGCGCGCAGCAGCACCTCCCAATGGGCCTCGCCGGTCTGCTGGGTGAAGGCAGCCGGCACCGTCAGGATTTCCGCGCCGGCCATGGCCTCGCTGCGGAAGAGGTGCGGGAAGCGCAGATCGTAGCAGATGGCAAAGCCGAGCTTGCCGAATGGCAGGTCGGCGATCCGGGCTGCCTTGCCGGGCTGGTAGGCGGCACTTTCGCGCCAGCTTTCGCCATTGTCGAGATCGACGTCGAACATGTGGATCTTGTCATAGGTGCAGATCCGCCGGCCGTCGGGACCGAAGAGAAAGCCGCGATTGGCGATCTTGCCATCCGGCAGGCCGATCGCCGTCGAGCCGATATGCAGAAAGATGCCCAAGGTTTTCGCGAGCTCGGAAGCGGTGGCGACGATGATGTCGCCATCCTCGTCGCGCAGGCTGGCGCGCAGGCCCTCGCGGTCCTTCTGCACCATGCCGGTCATTTCGGGTGTCTGGATGTAGCGCGCGCCGTGGCCGGCCGCCTCACGCACCAGCCGTGCCATGGCGTCCGCATTCTTCTCCGGGTCGACGCCGGAGCACATCTGAATCGCTGCCACCTTGATCGTCATGGCTGAACCCTAGCCTTCCAGCATGGTGTCGAGCTGACCTGAACGGTCGAGCGCCACCAGATCGTCGCAACCGCCGACATGGGTCGATCCGATGAAGATCTGCGGGAAGGTCGAGCGGCCATTGGCCTTCTGGATCATTTCCTGGCGCAGTTCGGCATTTCCGGTCGCGTCATGCTCGGCAAACTCGACGCCCTTGTCGCTCAAAAGCGCCTTGGCACGGGTACAGAAACCACAAAATTGACGCGTATAGATCGTTACAGGTTGCATCGTCGTCTCCGCTTGCCGCGCAGTCTGGGGATTGCGTCGCGCTGTCAGAAAAATGCCCGCAATCGGGCCTTAGCCCCTCATATAAGACCGGAAACAGCCCTTGCAAAGGTCAAAACCGTGACCTCGGCGGCGCCCGCCCGCTTCAAGGCCCGGGTCGCCGCGGAAACCGTGGCGCCCGTGGTATAGACGTCGTCGATCAGCACCAGCTTCGCCCCGAAGATCGCGCCGTGTTCGGTCGCGGGCACCGCGAAAGCACCCCGCACATTGACGGCCCGCGCATTGGCGCTGAGACCGACCTGCTGGCTGGTGCGGCGAATGCGCAGGATAGCGCCGGCCCGAAACGGACGGCCGGACAGATGCGCCACATGGCGCGCCAGTTCCGCCGACTGGTTGAACCGCCTTCCGATCAGTCTTAGACGATGCAGCGGGACGGCGACGACGGCGTCGCAGGCTTCAAGTTCGGCGCTTGCCGCGCGCACCATCCAGCCGGCCATGATTGGTGCCAGGTCCGGCCTGTCCTGATATTTGAGCCGGTGAACCAGCGCGCGGGCGACATCGTTATGAATGGTGACCGACCGCAATCTGTCGAAGACCGGCGGATCGGCAATCGCCTCGGGCGAGACGGCGCCGGGTCCCGGATCATAGGCAAAGGGCGATCCGAGCACCTCGCAATAGGGCCGCTCGATGAAGCGGATCGTCGACCAGCAGGCGGCACAGAGGCTGCCGTGATCATGCGTTCTGACACCGCAATGACAACAGGCGGGCGGATAGATGCAGTCGCGCAGGAACCGCCCGGCACCGCCCAAAAGCGGCAACGGCGAGATGCCGGCAAGAGAGATCCGTTTTGCCCTCATGCGCTTGACATTAGGATGCAGATGCGGACTTTGCCAGCGCAGTTTGCAGGGAGGCTAGAAGCACGATGGAACAGTTGTTCGACCTCGACCTCGTGACCGAGAACCGCCGCCGCGCCTTGAAGAACGGCGATCGAAGCGCGGCATTCCTGATGGATATCGCGGCCGTCGAACTGGCCGAGCGCCTAGCGCTGACGGAACGGCATTTCGACGAGGCCCTGGAGATCGGCGGGGTGATCGGCGAAGTGGCGCGGCTTGCCGTTCAAACCGGCAAGATCGGCCGGCTGAGGCGGATCGAAACCGACGCCGCCTTCGCAACGCCGGACGAGGAGATCATCGTTGCGCCGCTCGAGACGGTGCCGGTGGAGCCGGAAAGCGTCAATCTGATCCTTTCGCCGCTGTCGCTGCACCTGGCCAATGACATGCCGGGCATGCTGATCCAGATGCGCCGCGCGCTGAAGCCGGACGGCCTGCTGCTCGCGGCGATCCCGGCGGCGGGGACCCTTGGCGAACTGCGCGATGTTCTTTTGAGTGCGGAAGCCGAGCTTTCGGGCGGCGCGAGCCCCAGGGTGGTGCCGTTTGGCGACCTGCGCGACATCGGCGGCCTGCTGCAAAGGGCGGGCTTTGCCCTGCCTGTGGTCGACAGCCAGGATTATACCGTGCGCTACGATTCGCTGTTTCCGCTGATGCGCGACCTCAGGGCCATGGGGATGTCCAATCCGCTCACCAACCGCTCGCGCCGGCCGGTCAGCAGGGCGCTGTTCCTGCGGGCGGCGGAGCTCTATGCGCAGCGATACTCGGATCCGGACGGGCGCATCCGGGCGACCTTTTCGGTCGTTTACGTCTCCGGCTGGGCACCGGATGCCAGCCAGCAGAAGCCGCTGAAGCCCGGATCGGCCAAGATGCGGCTGGCCGATGCGTTGAAGGCAGGCACGCCTTCGCTGCCGGAAGATAACCGGGAACGGTAAGCCGGAATTTTTCGGGAATTACTTGCTGAGTTGCTCGTCCACCGTCGTGCTGACGGTGTTCCAGGTATTGGTGACGCTGTTGCTCACCAGACGGATGCTGCCGATCAGCGCGGTCGAGACCAGAACCGCGATCAGAGCATATTCGATGGCCGTGGCTGCGGATTGATCCGCAAGGTACCGCTTCAAAACCTGCATGCCATTCCCCCTTCAAACTCAACTGGCCGCCTTTGACTGCTGTGACGTCGCGTCACCGGCAGCTGGCGGCACTCGCATAATCCTCGACGATGCAGACCGAACCCGGCGTTTCCTGCAGAACGCTGCGGCGGATCGTGTAGCGCTTTGCGCCGTCCGTCCGGGTGATCGATCCCGTGGTGATATTGTCGAACTCGTCGGCCGTGTAGGCGAGGCTCTTGTTGGTATCGTGACCGGCAAGCATCGGCGTCAGGATCAGCGACAGCGCGATCGCGGCCGTGCCGAAGAGCAGCGCCAGATTCAGTACGCCGATCTTCTGAGACTTGGGCCCGCCCCGTTCACGTACGCGCACAGCGCTCCAGAAATCCTTGTCCATCATCAAGCCTCGCAAGGGCACGTCGCGCCCATTTCCTAAGGATGCTCTCATAAAAGTGCTGAATTAATCGTTAAGACATCGGACTTGCCCCGGGCTTTCTTGCGGCGCAGCGAAGCAGACCCCGCCAACGCCATGGCTTCGGCGGACCGTCGCGGACAAGCACCCGGTCCCCAGCCTGAAATCTGAATGGCTCTAGACGGTTAGATGGAGGGTATGGGGCGGCGCACGGCAGCCTGCATCAAAGCAGATCCTGCAGGAAAGGGATCAGCGGTTCGTCGGCGGGCGGCATCGGGTAATCCCGCAAGGCGTTAACTCTGACCCATTTTATGGCCTGGCCCTCGCAGCCCCTGGGGATGCCCTCATAACGTCGGCAGACATAGAGCGGCATCAGCAAATGGAAGTCGTCATAGGTATGGCTGGCAAAGGTGAGCGGCGCCAGGCAGGCGACCTTGGTCTGGATGCCGAGCTCTTCCTCCAGTTCGCGCACCAGGGTCTCTTCCGGCGTTTCGCCGGGCTCCACCTTGCCGCCTGGAAATTCCCACAGGCCGGCGAGCGACTTGCCCTCGGGCCGCTGGGCGAGAAGAATGCGCCCGTCGGCGTCGATCAGGGCGCAGGCCGCGACCAGCAGGATGCGCCGCTCAGCCATCAACGGTCTCCGCCCGCCAGTAGTGATAGCGATAGACTTCCGCAAAGCCGAATTTGGCATAAAGCGCCCTGGCCGCATGATTGTCCGCGCCGACGGCAAGCCAGGCGGTGCGGGCGCCGCGCACCCGCGCCCAGCGCAGCGCCGCAGAGACGATCTCGGTTGCCCGGTGCTGACGGCGGGCGGCGCTGGCCACCGCAACCGTGAGGATGCCGGCAAGATCGTTGTCCTGCACGCAGAGCGTGGTCGCGATCGGCCCCGCCTCCGGGCTCTCGATGACGAAGAGACCGGTTGGCGGCTGTATGGCGCTGATGACTTCGGCAAGCCCCGGCTTGACCGAGACGTCCTCGCCGTCGAGTGCGAGGACTGCATCGACGAAGCGGCCGACATCGTGGCTCGGCAGATGGTCCATGGTATCGGGCAGTTCGCCCGCCTGCAGATCCGTGGTCATCACCACCGTGCTGTCGAAGCGCGACCAGCCCCGGTCGCGGACGAGATCGACCAGCGCCGGGGGCGTCAGCGGCGTCTCGCGCAGGATCAGGCTGCGGCCATAGGAGGCGAACTTGCGCTCGGCCTTCTCGAACCGCACGTCGAGCGCGCCATGGTCGGACGGGTCGAGCGGCACCAGGCAGTTCAGCCGCTTGGAGGGATAACCGCCGTTCAGCCTGAGCTGCCAGCTGCCGTCATACTGGACGGACGAGGAGGGCCATGCACGAAAGCCGACGGCCTCCAGCCGGCGCACGAGCGGCAGGTTCGACGTGGGAATATCCTGAATACCGGTCGTCATCAGCTTCTGTAGTCGCCGTTGATCTCGACATAGGCCTTGGTGAGGTCGCAGGTCCACACGGTGGCGCGGCCGTCACCGAGGCCGATCTCGACCTTCAGCGGGATATCCTCGCGCTTCATCACGGCGGAGGCCGCATCCTCGGAGTAGTCGGGATCGCGCTCGCCCTCGACGGCAACGCGCACGTCGCCGAACCAGATGGCCAAAAGGTCGCGGTCGGCCTTCTCGCCGGCCTTGCCGACGGCCATGACGACACGGCCCCAGTTGGCGTCCTCGCCGGCAACGGCGGTCTTGACCAGCGGCGAATTGGCGATCGACAGCGCGATGCGTTTGGCGGCGGCATCGGTCTCGGCGCCCTCGACGGTGATCTCCAGCATCTTGCGGGCGCCTTCGCCGTCGCGGACGACCTGCAGTGCGAGATCTCTCAGCAGATCGTCAAGGGCGGCCCTGAAGGCGGCGAGGCGCGAATCGCCGGCATCCGTAACCCTGGCCTGACCGTCTGCGGAAGCCGCGCCGGTGGCAAACAGCATCAGCGTGTCGGAGGTCGAGGTGTCGCTGTCGACGGTGATCGAATTGAAGGTCGGGCCGACACCGGCAGACAGCAGCGCCTGCAGGGCTGCCGGCGCGATGTCGGCATCGGTGACGACGAAGGAGAGCATGGTCGCCATATCCGGCGCGATCATGCCCGCACCCTTGGCCATGCCGTTGATCGTGACGGTGACGCCGTCGATCTCGGCGGTGCGGGTCGCGACCTTGGGATAGGTGTCGGTGGTCATGATCGCCTTGGCGGCGTCGAACCAGAAGCTCTCTTTGGCCTCACCGACAAGGCTTCCGAGCACGCCGGAAAACTTGCTGGCATCCAGCGGTTCGCCGATGACGCCGGTGGAGGCGAGGAAGATCTCGCTTTCGGCGCAGCCGATCGCTTCGGCGGCGGATTTTGCCGTGAGGGCGGTCGACTGGCGGCCCTTGCGGCCGGTGAAGGCATTGGCATTGCCGGAATTGACGACCACGCCGCGTGCGACCCCGCCGCCCAGATTGGCGCGGCAGAAATCGACGGGTGCGGACGGGCATTTGGAGGTGGTGAAGACGCCGGCCACACTGGCCGGGGCGTCGAACACCATCATCATCACGTCGGTGCGCCCCTTGTACTTGATGCCGGCAGCGGCGGTCGCCAGGCGAACACCCTTGACCGGCGGCAGGTCAGGATAGGTTTTCGGCGCAAGGGGAGAAATATCGACGGACATGACAGGGCCTTGATCTGAAAGGACCCGCCTGAAAGCGGGTCCGGTTGACTGATGGAACGGGAAAAGCGCAGCCGATCAGGGCTTGGGCGCTTCGTCCGGCTGCTGCTTGCTGACTTCCTCGTAACCCTTGCGCAGGTCCTCGTCCATGATCTCGACCTTGGTGTCGGTCTTGGCCTTGGCGATCAGCGCAAGATACTTGTCCCGCATGACGAGCTGACGGACCTGGTCCTGGACGGCCTCCAGCTTCGGCGGCGGGGCCGTGCGGGTATCCTCGACCTTGATCACATGGTAGCCGAACTGGGTCTTGACCGGGGTCTTGGTATATTCGCCGGGCTTCAGCGCGAAGGCAGCCTTTTCGAATTCCGGCACCATGCGACCCTTGGTGAAGTAGCCGAGGTCGCCGCCATCCGACTTGCTCGGATCGGTCGACTTTTCCTTGGCGATTTCGGCGAAGTCCTTGCCGGCATCCAGATCCTTGATGATCGCCTTGGCTTCATCCTCGGTCTTGACCAGGATGTGACGGGCATGGACCTCTTCCTGCTTGGGCAGGCTGGCGATTTCCTTCTCGTAGCGCGCCTTCACCTCGTCGTCGGTGACGCCGTCGATGACGTGCTTCTTGAAGTAGGCGTTGTGCAGTTCGCGATCCTTGATGAAGGCCAGACGGCGCTGGAATTCGGCGTCCTTGTCGAGGCCTTCCTTCACCGCGTCACCGGCAAGCAGCTTCACGTCGATGGCGCTCGACAGCGCTGCGACCTTCTTCTGTTCGTCGGGAAGCTGGGCGAGCTGCGGATCGAGATTGGCAACCGCCAGGTCGAGCTCGGACTTGTGGATTTCGAGGCTTCCGACTGTTGCGACGACCGGATCGGTCGCGTCATCGGCGACCGCGAGCGCAGGCGCTCCCAGGAGACCGAGACAGGCTGTCAGAGCGAGAGCGTGATAACGCAGCATTAATTCACCTTTCGGGTAAGAGGTCGTCGTGACCTCTCAAATCGGGTCAAAAAAGGGCAAAAGCACGACGAGGCGCCATTTCGGCTCCCCGCTGTCTTGTTGACTTCATCCGCCCCCCCTCTTATCTGTCACGCAACTCCGCGTCCAGAGCGTTTCCGGGCGCAGTTCGCTCATTTCCGGCGTGAGGATCTTCGTGATCCCGCTCCGATGTCACGGTAGTTCAGAAAGGACCATCTCAATGGTCAGCCTTGGTGGAATAGCGCGCAAGATGTTCGGCTCGGCGAATGAGCGCCGCATCCGTTCCTATCATTCGCGCGTCGAAGCGATCAACGCGATGGAAGAGGAGATGCGCTCCCTCGACGACGTCGCGCTTGCCGCAAAGACAACGGAATTCCGCCAGAAACTGGCGGAGGGCACCAAGCTCGACGACCTGCTGGTTCCGGCCTTCGCCGTCGCCCGCGAGGCCTCGCGCCGCGTGCTCGGCATGCGTCCCTTCGACGTCCAGCTGATCGGCGCGATGATCCTGCACGACAACTCGATTGCCGAGATGAAGACCGGGGAAGGCAAGACGCTGGTTGCCACGTTGTCGGTCTATCTCAACGCGCTCAGCGAAAAGGGCGTGCACGTCGTCACCGTCAACGACTACCTCGCCAGCCGCGACGCCTTGACGATGAGCAAGCTCTACAGCTTTCTCGGCCTGACCACCGGCATCATCGTGCACGGCCTCGACGACGAGCAGCGCAAGGCGGCCTATGCCTGCGACATCACCTATGCCACCAACAACGAACTCGGCTTCGACCATCTGCGCGACAACATGAAGTTCGAGCGCGGCCAGATGGTCCAGCGCGGGCACAATTATGCGATCGTCGACGAAGTGGACTCGATCCTGGTCGATGAAGCGCGCACGCCGCTGATCATCTCCGGCCCGCTGGATGACCGTTCCGACCTTTACACCACAATCGACGCCTTCATTCCGCTCCTGTCGGAGGAAGACTACGAGATCGACGAGAAGCAGCGCTCGGCGAACTTCTCGGAAGCCGGCACCGAAAAGCTGGAAAACCTGCTGAAGGAAGCCGACCTGCTGAAGGGCGCCTCGCTCTACGATGTCGAGAACGTCGCCATCGTGCACCACATCAACAATGCGCTGAAGGCCCACAAGCTGTTCAGCCGCGACAAGGACTACATCGTCCGCAACGACGAGATCGTCATCATCGACGAGTTCACTGGCCGGATGATGCCGGGCCGGCGCTATTCCGAGGGCCAGCACCAGGCGCTCGAAGCCAAGGAAAAGGTGAGCATCCAGCCGGAAAACCAGACGCTGGCCTCGATCACCTTCCAGAACTATTTCCGCATGTATTCCAAGCTCGCCGGCATGACCGGTACGGCATCGACCGAGGCGGAAGAATTCGGCAACATCTACGGCCTCGAGGTCGTCGAGGTTCCGACGAACCTGCCGATCCGCCGCATCGATGAAGACGACGAGGTCTATCGCAGCACGGAAGAGAAGTTCCAGGCGATCATCACCGAGATCAAGGATGCCCACAGCCGTGGTCAGCCGGTCCTGGTCGGCACCACCTCGATCGAAAAATCCGAACTGCTCGCCACGATGCTGAAGCAGTCCGGCTTTGACGATTTCGCCGTTCTGAACGCCCGCTACCATGAGCAGGAAGCCTATATCGTCGCCCAGGCCGGCGTGCCGGGCTCGGTGACCATCGCCACCAATATGGCCGGCCGCGGCACCGACATCCAGCTCGGCGGCAATGTCGAGATGCGCTTCGAGCGCGAACTGGCTGACGTCGAGCCCGGCCCCGAGCGCGAGGCGAAGGAAGCGGCGATCCGCGAGGAAATCAAGCAGCTGAAGGCCAAGGCGCTGGAAGCTGGCGGTCTTTACGTGATCGCTTCGGAACGCCACGAAAGCCGCCGCATCGACAACCAGCTGCGCGGCCGTTCCGGCCGTCAGGGCGACCCCGGCCGCTCGAAATTCTACCTGTCGCTGCAGGACGACCTGATGCGCATCTTCGGCTCCGACCGTATGGAAGGCATGCTGCAGAAGCTCGGCCTGCAGGAAGGCGAGGCGATCGTCCATCCCTGGATCAACAAGGCCCTGGAGCGCGCGCAGAAGAAGGTCGAAGCCCGCAACTTCGATATCCGCAAGAACCTGTTGAAATACGACGACGTGCTGAACGACCAGCGCAAGGTGATCTTCGAACAACGCCTGGAACTGATGGACATGCAGGACGTCACGCCTGTCATCACCGACATGCGCCACGAAGTGATCGAGAACATGGTGGCGCTCTACATTCCCGAGCGCGCCTATGCCGAGCAGTGGGATATCGACAGCCTGCAGCGCGGCGTCGCCGAAACCCTGAACCTGGCCCTGCCGATCAAGGAATGGGCGGCCGAGGACGGGATTGCCGAACAGGACATGATCCAGCGGATCACCGAGGCAGCCGACAAGCTGATCGCCGACAAGACCGAACGCTTCGGTGCGGAGATCATGACCTATGTCGAGCGTTCGATCATCCTGCAGACGATCGACAATCTCTGGCGCGAGCACATCGTCAATCTCGACCATCTGCGATCGGTCGTCGGCTTCCGCGGCTATGCCCAGCGCGATCCGCTGCAGGAATACAAGGCCGAGGCCTTCGAACTGTTCCAGGCGCTTCTCGCCAATATGCGCGAACAGGTGACGACGCAGATGATGCGCGTCGAACTGGTCCGTGAGGAGCAGGCGCCGACCCCGCCACCGATGGAGGCGCATCATATCGATGCCTCGACCGGCGAAGACGATTTCGAGGAAGCCTCCTATGCCGTGCCGCCGGCAAACCGCAATCCGGACGATCCCTCGACCTGGGGCAAGGTCGGCCGCAACGAGATGTGTCCCTGCGGCTCCGGCAAGCGCTTCAAGCATTGCCACGGAACGTTCGAACAGGCTTGAGAACGCAAGAGAGCGTCCGGCCTGACCGGTTGCTCTAACGGACCAGAGTGAGGCTGGCGGATGCCGGATACGCAAAAGACGCTCGGCTTCATCGGTACCGGCACCATCGCGCAAGCCTTCATCGAAGGTCTCGTGGCGAGCGGAAAGACCAACCCGGTGCTGCTTTCGCCGCGCTCCGAGGCCGTTTCCAGCAGTCTCTGCGAGCAGTTTCCGCATGTCCGCCGTGCCACCTCGAACGCCGAGGTGGCGGAGCAGTCCGAAATCGTCTTTCTCGGCATGCGGCCGCCGCAGGTCGAAGAGGCGCTCGAGGGCGTCAGCTTCCGGTCCGACCAGATTGTCTGCAGCTTCGTTGCCGGCTTTCTCCTGGACGACCTCGCACGGGTCATTCCGCAACCGACGCTCTGCCGGGTTATCCCGCTGCCGGCCATCGCCGCGTGCGAAGGACCGGTTGCGCTTTTCCCCAAAGTGCCCGAATTGTCGGAACTGCTGACGGGAATGGGCGAACTGGTCGAGCCGGAACGCGAAACGGATTTCGTCGCCATGGGTGCCGTCAGCGGCTTCATGTCCAGCTATTACGAATTGCAGGGCACCCTGTTGGACTGGATGACGTCGCGCGGCGTCGCGCCGGACACGGCATCCACCTACATGCGGGCGCTGTTTGCCGGCCTTGCGCAGACGAGCCTCCACTCGGACAAAAGCTTCGCCGAACTGGCCGCCGAGCACCAGACAAAGGGCGGCCTGAACGAGCGGACCCGCAAGGGCCTGATCGAGGACGGCTGGTTCGCGCGCGCCACGCAGGCGATCGAGACGGTACAGAAAGTGCGTCGCGAGGCGCTGGACTGATCGTTCCGCCGCTGCGCGCTGCCCCTGCACGCCCCCCTGCCCGACATTGCCAGATGCACATCAATTCGGGCCGCAACCGGCATTTGGAAACCTGTTGATATCCGCTGGAAACAGCCCCCGGACAACCGTTTCTTAACCCTGATCTGACAGGCTCGGGAAGTTTTTCAGTCCGAGTGAGCGCCTCAGTGTCGATCATCGCGGTTGTCCAGTCAGCAGAAAAGAGATTGCCCGCACGCCTTCGGCCCTTGGTCAGGGCTCTCGCGGGCCGGCTTTCGGCTGACGATCCGACAGCGGGCGCCCAGCGCATGGCGATGATGGCCTTTGCCGTGCGCGTCGTCAGCGCCGGCATCGCCTTTCTATCCCAGATCGTCCAGGCGCGCCTGATGGGCGAATTCGAATACGGCATCTTCGTCTTCGTCTGGGTGCTGGTCGTTCTGTTCGGCAATCTCTCCTGCCTCGGCTTCCACACCGCGGTGATCCGCTTCCTGCCGCGCTATGACGGCGATCGCGAGCGCAACGAGATCCGCGGCCTGACGGCGACCGCGCGCATCTTCGCCATGAGTTCGGCAAGCCTCCTGGCGCTGTTCGGCTTCCTGTTCCTGAAGCTGCTCGGCGGCGCCATCGAACCCTATTATGTGCTGCCGCTGTTTCTTGCGCTCTTTGCCCTGCCGATGATCGCCCTTGGCGACGTGCTCGACGGGACGGCCCGCGCCAGCGGCTGGCCGATGATCGGGCTCAGCCCCACCTATATCATCCGGCCGACGCTGATCCTCGTCTTCATGGTGCTTGCGGTTGTCTGGGGGGCACCGACGACCGCGGTGACCGCCATGCAGGCAGCCCTTGCCGCCAGTTATGTGACGACGCTTGGCCAGTTCCTGCTGGTCACCTGGCGGCTGCGCAAACGCTATGATGTCGGGCCCGTGACGATCGATTTCCTCGCCTGGTTCAAGGTGGCGCTGCCGATCTTCCTGATCGAGGGTTTCAGCTTTTTCCTGACCAATTCGGATGTCGTCATCGTCGGCCTCTATCTCAAGCCGGAAGACGTGGCGATCTATTTTGCCGCGGCCAAGACCATGGCGCTGATGCAATTCGTCTATTTTGCCGTGAAGGCCGCGGCGGCACCGCGCTTTTCATCGCTGATGCGCGAGGGCAGTCACGCAGGCCTCGCCGGCTTTGCCGCGACGGCCAGCCGCTGGAGCTTCTGGCCCTCGCTTGTCGTCGGCCTGCTGGTGCTGGCCGCCGGGCGCCCGCTGCTGTCGCTGTTCGGCCCGGCCTTCAGTGCCGGTCATATGCTGATGGCGATCCTTTTCGTCGGCAGCCTGACCAAGGCGCTGGTCGGCCCGGGCGAGACGCTGCTGACCATGGCCGGAAAGCAGATGTTGTGCGTCTGGCTCTATTGCGCTGCGCTGACGGTCAACATTCTGCTCAATGTCACCCTTATTCCGATGCTCGGCCTGACCGGCGCCGCCATGGCGACGGCGGCCGCGACGATGACGGAGGCGCTGCTGCTGCATGTCGCCGTCCGTCGCTCGCTCGGCATCACGCTCTTTGCCCTTGTCGGCACCACCCGTTCGATCACCAAGAAGAAGCCTGCCTGAGATGACCAATCCACCGATCTACAGCGAGAGCATGAACAGCGTCGCCAACCGGATGGTCGGCTCGCTGTCGCCGACGCCATCGACCGTGGAGCGGCCGGTTGCGGACGTCGAGATGCAGATCGGCAAGCCGGGCCGCATCCTCTCTCTCTATCCCGGCCGCATGGGCTATGACCTGCAGCAGGAACTGCAGTTTCTGACCAACCGCGCGATGGAGCCGAACATTTTCTTTGCCGCCGGCTTCCTGGCGCCGGCCATGCCGCGGCTGGACGAGCGGCAGGTGCGACTCGTGCTGATCCGCGACGAGAACGACAAGCGCAGCCGCATGCGGCTCGCCATGCCGTTTGCCATCGAAAAGCCCGGCTTTTCCGTCGGCCCCTCGATCATCCGTACATGGTCGCATCCCTTCGGGCCGCTCGGCACGCCGCTTGTCGATGCCGAAGGGGCGGCCGAGACGATCGAGCATATGCTGGAGGGCCTTTCATCGCCGGCCGCCAATCTGCCGGGTGTCATGGTGCTGCCGGATCTCAGGCTGGACGGCGCCTTCACCCAGATGATCCGGGCGCTGGCGATCAGCCTCGACATGCCGTTGACGGTCATCGACCGGGTCAAGCGCCCGATGCTGGCAAGCGATTTCGACGGCGACGACTACATGGCCCAGTCGATCTCCAAGGAACATCGCCGGGAATTGCGCCGGCAGCGGCGGATACTCGATGCGGACGGCAGCCTGACCTACAGCGTTGCGCGCCAGCCCGCCGACGTGCTGGAGCGGCTGGAAGAGTTCCTCACGCTGGAGGCCAGCGGCTGGAAGGGCCGCAAGCGCACCGCCATGGTGATGGACCGTTACCGTGCCGCCTTTGCCCGCGAGGCCGTCAGCAATCTGGCCGAGACCGACAGCGTGCGTATCCACACCCTCGACCTCAACGGCGAGGCGATTGCCAGCATGGTGGTCTTCGTCATGGGCGGCGAGGCCTATACCTGGAAGACCGCCTATGACGAGCGCTACAGCCGCCTGTCGCCGGGCAAGCTTCTCATGGAAGACCTGACGCGCTGGAACCTTGATGACGCCAATATCGACCGGACCGACAGCTGCGCGGTGCCCGACCATCCGATCATGAGCCGCTTCTGGCGCGAGCGCGAGGAGATCGGCACGCTGGTGATCGGCCTTAGGCGCAACAGCGACCGGGACGTCCGCCAGGTGTCGAGCCAGCTGCATCTCTATCGCAACACCCGCAACGTCGCCCGCATCCTGCGCGACAAGATCCTGTCGCGCCGCGCCCGCCAGACAGACTGACAGACACCTGCCGTCATACGGATACGGAGGCGCATGCCGGGGAGCTGAAGGAGCGGCCAGTTCTACGGCGAACCAAGCACCGGTATCGCTCATTGTGCGGCGCACAGGAACATTTGGCCCCACCTGCCGTTTGCTTGAACAACTGTTCAAGGAGCGTTTGATGAAGCCGCGGTCTATTTTTTATGGAATCATGATTGCCCTGGTGATCTTCCTCGTGGCGTTTTTCATATTCCAGAGAAACAAGCCCGACGATCCGCTCGATGATCCCGCCGCACAGTCGATGATCCTGCAGCCGGCAGCGGCTCTGGCCCGACCGGTCTGACACCCTCCAGGTTTCGCTGCCGCTCCGCCTTACGGCAGGGCGCTGGTTTGCGGCTGGTCGCCGGCGATCTCACCGTCGCGCAGCGCGCGGCGGATGATCTTGCCGCTGGTCGTCATCGGCAGGGCGGCGACGAATTCGATCTCGCGCGGATATTCATGCATCGACAGGCGCTGCTTGACCCATTCGCGGATCTCTGTCTCGAGCCGCTCGTCGGCAAGGACATCATCGTGCAGCACGACGAAGGCCTTGACGATTTCGGTGCGCAGAGGATCGGGCTTTCCGATCGCGGCCGCGAGCTTCACCGTTGGATGGCCCAGCAGGCAGTCCTCGATCTCGGCCGGCCCGATGCGGTAGCCTGACGACGTGATGACGTCGTCGTCGCGACCGACGAACTCGACATAGCCGTCGCGGTCGCACCGTCCGAGATCGCCGGTCATCAGCCAGTCACCGACGAACTTGTCTGTCGTGGCCGCCTCGTTGTCCCAGTAGCCGAGAAACATCACCGGATCCGGCCGGGCAATGGCGATCTGGCCGACATCGCCGGGCCGGCATTCGCGGCCCTTCCCGTCGACGATGGCGACGCGGTGACCGGGTACCGCACGGCCGATCCGGCCGGGACGGCTGACATCGAGACCGACGGCGGAGGACAGGACGAAATTGCATTCGGTCTGCCCGTAGAACTCGTTCGGCACCAGGCCGAGGGCCGAGCGCACCCATTCATAGGTTTCCCGCCCGAGCGACTCGCCCGCCGAACCGATGCTGCGCAGGACCAGCTCGTACCCCGCACGCGGGCGCTCGACGCTGCGCATCAGCCTCAAGGCGGTCGGCGGGATGAAGGCATTGCGCACCTTCATTTCCGCCATGATGCGAAAGGCGGTCTCCGGCTCGAATTTCTGGGCCGGCGAGGAGACGACCGGCACGCCGAGCATCAGGCTCGGGAACAGGGCATTGAGCAGGCCGCCCGCCCAGGCCCAGTCCGACGGCGTCCACATCCGGTCGCCAGCACGCGGGATGAAATCATGGGCAAGCTGGAAGCCCGGGATATGGCCGGCAAGCACCCGGTGACCATGAAGCGCGCCCTTCGGCCGTCCCGTCGTGCCGGAGGTGAAGATCATCAGCGCGGGATCATCGGGTCCGAGCGCCGGCCCGACGAAATCCGCGGGGTATCCGTCGACCAGCGCATCGAAGGACAGAACGCCATCGGCCGCGCCATCGACGGAGATGACATGGGCGACCGACGGAAGGTGTTCGGCAACGTCTGCCAGCCGCTCGAGACCGAAGCGGTTGGTGACGATGGCGCAGACGCCGGCCGCATTCAGCCGGTATTCGAGCGCTTCGGGCCCGAACAGCAGCGCCAGCGGCACGGCGATGGCGCCGAGGCGATAGATGGCCAGATGTGCGATCACCGTCTCGAAGCCCTGCGGCAGAAGCAGCGCCACGCGGTCGCCACGACCGATGCCGATCGAGGTCAGGCCATGGGCGAAGGCGCAGGAGCGGGCGGCAAGCTCGCCATAGGTCAGCGCAAGGTGATGGCCGTCGGGCGAAAAATGCTCGAGGCAGACACGCTCGGGTTCACGCGCCGCCCAGTCGTCGCAAACGGCCTTGGCGATGGTGAAATCGTCCGGGATGTCCCACTGAAAATCGCGGTAGATCGCCTCGTAGGAAGCACCTTTGGGGAGAAACATGCCTTTTCCTGCCAGAATTCGTGGGCCTTGGTACTCCCAATTTCGCAGGTGCACAATAATGGAGCTTCAAGCTCAACGATCAGGCGTTGGCCTCGGCCGGTGCCCGACCGGAATGAGATCGCCGGGCAGATAGCGGCGGATGAGGCCCCAGAGCCCCTTCGGCTCGACGAGAATGACGGCGATCGAGACGGCGCCGAGGATGATGAACTGCCAGACGCCGAGATCCGCCAGGCTTTCGCGCAGGAAGAAGAAGACGATCGTGCCGATTATCGGTCCCTCGAACGACCCGATGCCGCCGATCACCGCGATGAAGATCACATAGGCGGTCCAGTCGATGATGCTGAAGGAGGCCGGTGGCGAGACACGCAGCTTCTGCATGGTGATGATCGCGCCGGCAAGCCCGAGAAACGGCGTGGTCCAGAGGAAGCAGAGGATGCGGGTGCGAAAGACGTTGACGCCGATCGCGCCCGCCCCTTCCTCGCTGTCGCGCATGGCCGTCAGCCCGACGCCGATGCGCGAGCGCATCAGCCAGAACGTCAGGGCAAAGCCGAGAGCCGCCAGCAGCAGTGCCAGCCAGTAGACGGTCTCGTAGCGGCCGGCAGTCGAGGCACCGAAGCTCTTGACCGCCGGCACCGGCAGGCTCTTGCCGGAACCGCCGCCGAAGGCAGAGAGCTTGCCGGCCGACAGCATCAGCGTCTCGGCCACCACCCAGCTGCCGACCGCCAGATAGCCGGCGCGCAGCCGGAAGATGATCGCCATGACCGGCAGGCCGAAGGCGAGCGCGACGCAGCCCGCCAGCGCGATCGAGACGAAGGGATCAAGGCCGGCGAGCACGAGAAAGCCGAAAAAGGCATAGGCGCCGATACCGACAAAGGCATGCTGGCCAACGGTGACGATGTCGGCATAGCCGGCGAGCAAATTCCACATCAGCGCCAGCAGGAGAAGCGTCAGGAACTCGGTTGTCAGCTGGATGCCACGTAGCGACAGCAGTGCCGGCACCGCCAGCAGGAAGACGAAGCCGGCGGCGAGCAGCAGACGGCCGATCAGGAGGGAGACGGGCGTGGAGAGGAACGGCTGGGACTGCATCATCAATACCGCGGAAACAGGCCCTGGGGCCGAAGCGTGAAGATCACCAGGAAGGCGATATGGCCGGCCAGCACCTGCCAGGCGGCATCGACCTGTCCCGCCATCGTCTGGGCAAGACCGAGCAATATGCCGCCGGCAAGCGTGCCCCAGAGACTGCCGAGACCGCCCAGCACCACCGCCTCGAAGGCGATCAAAAGGCGGCTGGGTCCGCTGGTCGGATCGAAATTGGTCCAGACCGACATGAAGCCGGCCGACAGCGCCACCGTGACGCCGACAAGACCCATGGCGATGGCATAGATGCGCGGCACGCCGAGGCCGATCAGTTGGGCCGCATCCGGATCGTCCGAAACCGCGCGGATGCGCGCGCCAAGCCGCGTCCGGTAGAGCAGCCGGTCGAGGACGAAGATCAGCAGGACGGCGCAGAGGAAAATCACGAGCGGCAGGACGCCGATATTGATGCCGGAGCCCAGATCGAGCGTTGCCACCTCGATCGCTCCGCCGGCGACCTTGCGGGTGTCCGCCCCGTAGACGCCCTGTAGGCCGTTCTGCAGGATGATCGACAGGCCGAAGGTGACGAGGATCATCGGCAGCACGCCCTGTCCCAGAACCCGCTGCAACAGCAGCCGCTGGAGCAGGTAGCCGGCGACGAAGGCCAGCGGCACGACGAGCACCGCGGCGATCAGCGGCGACAGCCCGAGGGCCGTTGTCAGCGACAGGAACATGAAACTGGCAAAGACGATGAAGTCGCCATGGGCAATATTGATGAACCGCATGATGCCGGCCGACAGCGACAGCCCCATGGCGAACATGGCGTAGAGCCCGCCGAGCAGCACGCCCTGGACGATCTGGTTGATCCAGACTTCAGCCATGCACGTCGCCTCCGAAATAGGATGCCTCGATCGCCGCGCGCGAGACCTCGCCCGGACGACCAGACAGGCTGACCCTGCCCTCCAGCAGGCAATAGAACCGGTCGGCGATCGACAGGGAGCGGCTGATATCCTGCTCGACGACCAGGATGGCCGTGCCCTTCGCGCAAATCTCCGGCAGGATGGCATAGAGGCTGTCGATGATCACCGGTGCCAGGCCGAGGCTGATCTCGTCGCAGAGAAGCAGGCGCGGATTGGCCAGAAGCGCCCGGCCGAGCGCCACCATCTGCTGCTGGCCACCGGAGAGCTCGCCGGCGCGCTGATGGCGCTTTTCGGCCAGCACCGGGAAATAGCGGTAGATGTCGCCGAGCTGGGTCGAACCGCGCCGGCCGATCTGCCAGCCGATATCGAGATTTTCCTCGACCGTCAGCGAGGAAAACAGCCGCCGCCCCTCCGGCACCAGCGCCACGCCCGCCGCAACAATATCGGGCGTCGGACGTCCGATCAGGCTGATGTCCCCGAAGCGCATGTCGCCCTCGACGCGCGGCACCTGTCCGACGATCGCCTTCAGCAGCGACGACTTGCCCGCACCGTTGGCCCCGATGATGGCGACGATCTGCGCGTCACCGACCTCGATGTCGACGTCGAACAGAGCCCGGAACCTGTCGTAGTAGACGGAGAGATTGCGGATCGAAAGCGCCGTGCTCAATGGCCACCTCCCAGATAGACGTCGCGGACGCGCTGATCGACCAGCACATCGTCCGGACGCCCCGTGGCGATCAGTTCGCCGCCATAGAGAACGGTGATGAGATCCGCCGCCCGGCGGAGCGCGCGGATGACATGCTCGATCCAGACGATCGTCATGCCCGAAGCCCGCAACCTCTCGATGATCTTCAGCAGGCTGTCGCATTCGCCATCGGTGAGGCCGCCGGCGATTTCGTCCAGCAGCAGCATTTGCGGCCGGCAGCCAAGCGCCTTTGCCAGCTCGAGCCGCTTGAGATCCAGCAGCGAGAGTTCGCCGGCCGGCAGATGGCGCCGGTGCGCTAGGCCGGTCAGCTCCAGCACCTCTTCGGCCTTCTCGCCGGCCCGGCGCATCGACAGGCCCGAGCCATGCAGTCCGGCGGCCAGGACGTTCTCGTGGACCGTCATATGGGAAAACGGTTTCGGCACCTGATAGGTCCGCCCGATGCCGAGCCGGCACCGATCCCATACGGGCTTGCGTGTCACATCCCGGCCGCCGAATTCGATCGTGCCGCCGCTGGGTGGCACCACCCCGGCGATCACGTTGAACAATGTCGTCTTGCCGGCCCCGTTCGGGCCGATGACCCCGAGGATCGTGCCCGCCGGCACCGAAAGGTCGATCCGGTCGAGCACCCGCAGGGCGCCGAAATGCCGCGAAAGGCCGGAAAGCCGCAAGAGGCTCCCCTCTTCCGCCGCTGCTGCCGAAACTCTGGTGGTTCTCATACGCCCAACCGCTGCTCGCTGTTGCCCGCGCCGGCCGATCCGGCCGGCGCGGTCTGCCATGGCCTCAATATTGGATCAGGGTCGGCTCCGCGTTCACCGGCACTTCCGGCGTCGTGGTGTTGTCGACGATGACAAGTTCCAGCGGGTATTTGCCACCCTTGGTCCACTGACCGATGACCAGCGGCGTGAGGGCGGTGTTCGGGAAAGGCCCCTTGCTGAAATCGATCTCGCCGACGATCGACTTGTATTTCGTCGCCTTCAGCGCATCGCGGATCGAGGCCTTGTCGTCCGGGTTCTCCGTCCGCTTCAGCGTGTCGAGGACGATCTCGAACAGCGAGTGCCGGAAGCCGAGCGGCAGCGACCATTGCCGACCGCTGGCAGCCTCATAGGCATCGCAGATCTCCAGCGAGGACTGGCCGGTGAGACCGGAGACATAAGGGTGGAACTTGCTCCACCAGACCTCGACGGTCAGACCATAGGCCCGCTCGCCAAGCGGCTCCATGGCCGAGGGGAATTCGCAGGCCTTGCCGACATAGACGATATCAGGCCTGAAACCCTGCTGGGCGGCACCGTTCCAGAAGGTGGTAAACTCCGGCGGCGGCAGCACACCCTGGATGATGTTGACGCCGGCGGATTTGAACGCACCGATCTGGGCATTGTAGTTGGAGGCCGGCATGTCGAAACGGCCGGGATCGACAACCTTGAAGCCCTGCTTCTCGAAGAAGGGCGGAAAACCATGGTCCTTGTCGGACTGGGCAATGCCGTCGCCGTCATTCGGCCAGAGGCCGCCGATGACCCCATCCGGCTTCAGCCGCTTCCAGTAGGGCACCAGGGTCTCGGCCAGTTCCTGGCCGGAGAAGAAGAAGTTGTAGGTCCATTCCCAGCCGGTCGCCGGATCGCCGTTGCGGCCGAAGAAATAAGGCTCCAGCGGCGCATCATTGCTGATGCAGGGCACGCCGTTGATCTCGCACTGGTCGGACACGGGGTTGACGGTTTCCGGCGTCGCATAGGTGGCGATCAGGTCGACCTCTTCCTGCAGGATCAGCTCCTGGGTGACCTCGGAAGCGCGGTTCGGATTGGACTGGCTGTCCTTGATGATGATCTCGAACGGATGCTGCGTGCCGTTGATCGTCACCTGGCCGCCGGTCGTCTTCTTCACCTGCTCCAGCACGAACGGCATGTGCTCGGTGAAAAAGGCAAGCGGCCCTGTCTGCGGCTGCACCAGGCCGATCTTGATCGTCTTCGGCGCTGCCAGCGCCCTTGTCCAGAAGCCGGGCGCGGCCATGGATGCTGCACCGGCTGCAGCGCCGGTCAGCACCCGGCGCCGGTTCACGAGAAAATGCCTATCGGTCATCGAGATCCTCCCCTATCCCAAAAAGACGACGTCCGCGTGCTCCTCCACCCGGACAACCTCCAGTAAGCGACGATAATACGAAAAAGGTTTGAAGGCAAACCAATTGCAACATCGCATCTGGCGAGCTAGGGTGGGAACCGAGGAGAGGAGAAAACCGATGAGCGAGACCAGTGGCCAGGAATTCTGGCGCGGCCTTCAGCCGATCCGCGATGTCTTTCGCGCAGGCGCCAAGCCGGAGGCCTATATCGCCGATGCAGCCGATGCCGACGAACGCTACTTCGTGCCGTTTTCCGAAACGGTCTCGTCGCGGCCGCTGTGGCTTTCGCCGGGTCATAACCGGTGGGCGGATATCCTGTTTGCCAGGAAGGCGGGACTGGTGAACCGCCACTACCATCCGCACGAGGTTTTCGCCTACACGATCTCCGGCAAATGGGGCTATCTCGAGCATGACTGGGTCGCGACCGCCGGCGACTTCATCTACGAGTCGCCGGGCGAGAGCCATACGCTGGTCGCCTATGATCACGAAGAGCCGATGCGCGCCTTCTTCATCGTCACCGGTCCGCTGATCTGGCTCGACGAGGACGGCAAGGATGCCGGCAAGTTTGATGTCTTCGATTATGCGGACATGTGCCGAGCGCATTACGAGAGCGTCGGGCTGGGCGCGCAGCTGATCGACGCCCTCATGCGCTGACCGACAGAACCGCTCTCCTTCCATCGAAGCAAGACAAGGGACCGACGACAGACAGATGGGCATACTGGACGGCAAGACAGCGATCATCACCGGCGGGGCCGGCAGCCTCGGACTGGCGACGGCGCGGCTGTTCGTCGAACAGGGCGCGAGCGTGATGCTGGTCGACCTGGACGCGGCCGCGCTCGATGCAGCGCGCCAGGCCCTCGGCAGCGACAGGGTCGAGACCTTCACGGCGGATGTCGCGGCCGAGGCCGATGTCGCGCATTACGTCGAACGGACGGTGGCACGCTTCGGCGCGATCGACATCCTGTTCAGCAATGCCGGCAATTTCGGCGTGGTCGCCCCGATCGCCGACTACCCGGCAGACATCTTCGACGCGGTCTATGCGGTGCATGTGCGCGGCGCCTTTCTGGCAGCCAAGCATGCGGCAGCCCGGATGCGGGACGGCGGCAGCATCGTGATCACCTCGTCTGTGGCCGCCACCCGCGGCGATCCCGGGGTCTACGCCTATATCACCGCCAAGCACGCCCAGGTGGGCCTGATGCGCTGCCTTGCCAAGGAGCTTGCGCCGCGCCGCATCCGGGTCAACAGCATCCACCCGGGACCGCTCGACAACGCCTTCCAGCGGGCCGTCGAGACGGGTCTCGGCGAAGAGATCGGCCGCGACGGAACGGATTTTTTCAACGAACAGATCCCGCTCGGCCGTCATGGCAGCGCGGATGAGATCGCCCGCTCGGTGCTCTTCCTCGCCTCGGAACAGTCGAGCTTTACCACCGGCGCCATGCTGATGGCCGATGGAGGCATGAGCGCATGAGAACGCCGCGCAAGAAGACCGGCCGGACCGTCGGCGACAGCCAGATCAGGCTCGGCCCCCTGGACAGCTTCATCGGCTTCAACCTGCGCATGGCGCAGAATGCGTCCTTCGACGTCTATGCCCAGCATGCCCATGCCGAGCACATGCGGCCCGGCCGCTTCGCCAGCCTGATGATCATCGACCAGAACCCCGGCCTGACCCAGGCCGAGCTCGGCCAGGCGACGGCGCGCGACAAGTCGTCGATCACGCCGCTGGTCAAGGGGCTGGAGCGCGACGGACTGATCGAGCGGCGCCCCTCAGCGCAGGATCGCCGCAGCGTGACACTGCGGCTGACGGACGCGGGCCGCGAGGTGCTGACGTCGCTACTGGCGCATGCCGAGGAACATGACCGCAAGCTCGACCGATTGGTGGGCGCCGACAACAAGGCCGAATTTCTCCGGCTGCTGAAAAAGATCACCACCGAACTCAACTGAAAAGTAGTCCATGTATACGACAAGCACCGCCTTTCTCGACACTTTGCAGGCCCATGGGGTCACCTGCCTGTTTTCCAATTTCGGCAGCGATCATCCGGCGCTGATCGAGGCGATCGCCGAGGCGCGCTCGGCCGGACGCAGCTTTCCGCGGATCATCACCTGCCCTAACGAGATGGTGGCGCTTTCCTGCGCGCAAGGCTTTGCCCAGGCGACGGGCGAGGCGCAGGCGGTGCTGGTGCATGTCGAATGCGGCACCCAGGCGCTGGCCGGCGCCGTGCACAATGCCGCGCGCAGCCGCACGCCCGTGCTGATCTTCGCCGGCATGTCGCCCTATACCCAGCACGGCGAGCGCAAAGGCAGCCGCAACGAATTCATCCACTGGCTGCAGGACGTGCAGGACCAGCCGGGGATCGTGCGCGGCTACATGAAATACTCAAACGAGATCCGCAGCGGCGCCAATGCGGCCCAGATCGTCAGCCGGGCCCTGCAGATCGCCACGAGCGATCCGAAGGGGCCGGTCTATCTAACCGGCACCCGCGAGGCGATGGAGGAGGAAGCGACGCCCGCCGATCTCGCCATGGACCACTGGCGCCCGCTATCGCCGCGCGCGCTGGCAGGTCGCGACGTGGACGAGATTGCCGAGGCGCTTGACGTGGCGAAACGCCCGGTCGTCGTCACCTCCTATCTCGGCCGCAATCCGGCCGCGGTCGACGCCCTTGCGGCCTTCTGCGCGGCGACCGGCGCCGGCGTTCTGGAAGCCTCGCCCGCGGCGATGAATTTCCCCCATGCCGACCCGCATTATCTCGGCAATTACTGGAACGACCCGAAGCAGAACGAAGCCCTGGCGCAGGCCGATTTGGTGCTGGTGATCGACAGCGACGTGCCCTGGATCCCGATGGTCAACCAGCCGGCAGCCGATGCGACGATCTTCCACATCGACGTCGACCCGCTGAAGCAGGCGATGACTCTCTGGCATATTGCCGCCAAGGCCAGTTTCGAGGCCGATGCGGAGACGGCGCTGAACCAGCTGCTCGCCAAACTTGGCGAACCCGACGCGACAAATGCGAACGAACGGACACGGCGCTGGGCGGCGCTGCACGAGGCGCGGCGCAGCCGGCTTGACGAGGACGCCGCCGACGCCGGCAAGCTGACGACCGCGATGGTGACGGCAGCCCTGCGCCGACATGCCGGCGAGGATGCGCTGATCCTCAGCGAGGGGATCACCAATTACGGCATCATCGCCGACCATGTGGCCCCTGCCCTTCCCGGCACCTTCTTTGCCAGCGGCGGCAGTTCGCTCGGCTGGCATGGGGGGGCAGCGATCGGCATGAAGCTTGCTCATCCCGGCCGCGACGTGGTCGCGATCACCGGCGACGGCTCCTTCATGTTCTCGGTACCGTCGACCGTCCACTGGATGGCGCGCAAATACGCCACACCGTTCCTGACGGTGGTGCTGAACAATGGTGGCTGGAACGCGCCGCGCTTTTCGGCCCTGGCCGTCCACCCCGACGGCTATGCCAGCCGCGCCAATGATCTGGACCTGTCCTTCGATCCGGCCCCCGACTATGGCTTGATCGCGGCGGCCTCCGGCGGCAGCTTTCACCGAAAGGTGACGCGACCGGACGAACTGGAGACGGCGCTCGGGCAGGCCTTTCACGCCATACGGCAGGAAGGACGCGCAGCCGTCCTCGACATCTGCCTTTAACAAACCAAGACCGGGAGGATTTTTATGAACATCCAGATGCTGATTGCCGGAGAGACCATCGATGCCACCGGCGGCGCCACGTTTACCCGCAACGACCCGTTCACCGGCAAGCCGGCGACGGTTGCGCCGGCAGCAACCGTCGAGGATGCGATCAAGGCGGCGGACGCGGCAGCCGAAGCCTTTCCGGCCTGGGCCGCGATGGGTCCGAACGACCGGCGCACGCTGCTTTTGAAAGCGGCCGATATGATGGCGTCGAAGGCGGAGGACTTCACCAGGCTCGTCATCGAGGAGACCGGCGCGACCGGCCCATGGGCCGGTTTCAACGTCATGCTGGCAAGCCGCATGCTGCGCGAGGCGGCCGCGATGACCACGCAGATCACGGGCGAGGTGATTCCGTCCGACAAGCCCGGCACGCTTGCGATGGGGATCCGCCAGCCGGCGGGCGTGGTGCTCGGCATGGCGCCGTGGAATGCGCCGGTCATCCTGGCGACGCGGGCGCTGGCCATGCCGCTTGCCTGCGGCAATACGGTGGTGCTGAAGGCCTCGGAAAACTGCCCGGGAACCCATCGCCTGATCGGCGACGTGCTGACCGAGGCGGGCCTGCCGAAGGGCGTCGTCAACATCGTCACCAATGCGCCGGAAAATGCCGCCGCGATCGTCGAGGCGCTGATTGCCCATCCGGCGGTCAAGCGGGTCAACTTCACCGGCTCGACAAGGGTCGGGCGGATCATCGGCGAACTCTGCGGGCGCCACCTGAAGCCGGCGCTGCTGGAGCTCGGCGGCAAGGCGCCGCTGATCGTGCTGGATGATGCCGACATCGACGCCGCCGTCAACGCTGCCGCCTTCGGCGCCTTCATGAACCAGGGACAGATCTGCATGTCGACCGAGCGGATCATCGTCGACGAGACGATCGCCGACGCATTCGTCGCCAAGCTGGCCGCCAAGGCCGCAGGGCTGCCGGCCGGCGATCCGCGCGGCCATGTCGTGCTCGGCTCGCTGATCGATCTGGCACCCGCCGAAAAGATGGAGGCGCTGATCGCCGACGCGACGGACAAGGGCGGCCAGATCGTCGCCGGCGGCAAGCGCAACGGGACCGTGGTCGAGGCAACCGTCATCAACAACGTCCGGCCCGGCATGCGGATCTATGACGAGGAAAGCTTCGGCCCGGTCAAGCCGATCATACGCGTCGGCTCCGAGGAAGAGGCGATCGCTATTGCCAACGACACCGATTACGGCCTGTCGTCCGCCGTCTTCAGCCGCGATGTGACGCGCGCTTTGGCGGTCGCGAAAAAGCTTAAGGCCGGCATGTGCCATATCAACGGCCCGACCGTGCAGGACGAAGCGCAAATGCCCTTCGGCGGCACCGGCGCCTCCGGCTATGGCCGCTTCGGCGGCAAGGCGGCGATCGCCGAATTCACCGACCTGCGCTGGATCACCATCGAGGACCCGCAGCAGCACTATCCGTTCTGAGGGACCGCCGTGAACAAGCCGGGGTCGACAGAGGGCAGGACTATATCCGCCGAAAGAGCAGGCAGGGGTCGAGACACCGGGGTTGCCTCGCGTCACCCTCGACCTTGCCCTGGCTGGCACCTCGCAAGGTCGCTCAGACCATCAATCTGAGGACAAGGCGCGTGATGGGCCTGTGATACCTATCGCAGACTCGGCAGTCGCGTGAGGGGAAGGACTGATGCCGCCCCATGCCGGGCGGACTTTATCACGTTTAAACAATACGTTGTTGCTCGTCTGGCTCCAACAGAGGCCACCGAAATCATTGGCCTTTTTGGAAAGGTGTCCAGCGCATAATGCACGTTTCTTGTCTGTAGGGACAACGTCGAACGAACACAGCTGAAGCACATAAAAGGCTCTGCTACCCATTCCTTAATTAGGGTGGGATGTCAGATGCTGAAAAACGCTCTTAGGAAATTCAGACGCAGGAAAAGCGACACAATCTCCTACGCAAGAGGAGACGGCAGGACGCTATGGATGGAAACTTTTTCGAAGATCCTACCCATTTCTGAAACGCTGGCGTTAGCCCGGCGGGCGGTCTTCGATGTTGACGTTCCGTCTCTAAGTGCCGCGAGGATCCTAGTTCAGCGCAATTGGAACACCTACGGCACGCGTGCGGAGACCATCCAACTGGTCCGGGATGTGCTGAAGCGCTTCCCTCAGGCATCGCTTTTCGGAACGCTAGGTCAATACCGGTTTAGAAGGCTGAGAACGTTAGCGAGGCGGGTCGAATGGATAGAGAAGTCGACCGATCAACCGCAGATTTGGCGATGTCAGGTCGCGAAAATAACGAATCGGATTTTCGCGATATTCGCGAACATCCTTCTCGCTGCCTCTTCTCTTGACGATCGGTGTGACAAAGAATGGCAGGATGAAACGCCAGCCCAACAGACCATACGGCCCCCACGGCGCCCATTTCGGCGGCGGGAATTCAACGAATTCGTCCTTGTAAGCATTCGGATCTTCCAACCGAACCTTGAGCCACTCGACAGCCTGCTCGAAGCTAATGCGGGCGCCTGAAGCCGGATCGAAATAAGCGGGATAGAGGAGATAGGCCGCCGCGAAAACTTCCTCGACAGTGCGCTTTCGGGTGCGCCGAGGATTGGGCTGCCGGTCATCGGTCAAGCCCCAGCTGGCGTAAAACGGACATCCTAGAACGACCAAAGGAATGCCACGCAACAACGCCTCGAAACCGCCAAGCGAGGTGATGGCATAGGCCTTGTCGATGTCGTCGAACGTGTTGGCCAGCGACACGCTCACCCGCATGACGTGACAGAGATGCTCAACGTCAGCCGGATTCGACTGCGCTGGCCGCATGCCGCTCAGCACATCAGGATGCGGCTTGTAGATGATTTCGGCGTCAGGGTTCTCTTCAGCGGCCAAACGGACCAAGTCGTTATTGGTAATCGGTCGATCACAACCATAGGCAATAGATGCATCGTCTTCCACCTGGCCGATAACCAGAATGCGTGGGCGTGTCTTCCGTCCAACCAGATCCTCTAGCTTGGTGGGATTGGCAGAGTTATACTTGCTGAGCCCCCCCTCGATCAGCATCTGGATTCCCTGCCGCGCCCGGTCCATCAGGACTACGTCACTGTTGAAGTCACCCGTCTCGAGCAGGACTTCCAGATCAGAGGGACCACGGCTGTCGAAATAGGGCCGCTGGCGATCAAAAGCTAGAGAAAGTGGCGGTGTGCGGGCCGCATTAGGGCTGTTTGAACGTAGAAAACCATCTTCGATAAAATAGATTGGAAGGTGGTTTTCTTTCGAAAAGGCTGGCAGGGCCGGCGGGTATCTCGTACCCCACACAAAGATCTCGCAGTTGTCTGTCTGCGCGATCCGCTCGCGCCAATCGGCTTCGAACGCCTCGTTTTCCAAGCCGAATGGCAGATAGATGAACTCGCGGTCGGGAAAGAACCGCTCGAAAACGCGTCGTTTCCACCCCGTGATGTGCAGCGAGAATGTGGCTATGCGTTCAGAAAACATGGTCGATCAACTTGCTTCGCTCATTCAGCCTAGGGGTCCTGCGAACCGCCGCGCTTCATCCCAATTCTCAAACCATTGCGGCAATGCCCGCCGGGTTGTGATCACTTTTCTAATTTGAGATAATACCGGCCGGACGTCACTTACGCCGCCCGCGAAATCGCTTCGAATGCCAGGCAGTTCTAATGCTTCAGAAATTTATTGCAAAGCAAATCCGCGATGGAAAACACCTGTTTAAAATCGGTCTTCTGACGGCATTGGGCCAAATATTCGGCCGGGGCCTGGGTTTGAAAGCGCTTGAACGGGTGTGCCTCGATGCGCGAATTACGATCGCCTTCAGGCGTGAGCAGATTGAGAAGGCAGAACGGCTGCTATTGCGTTACGTCGAGCGCCATCACCTGACAAGCGGCCTCCTCAATCGCTACTTGGCTCTTGTCAGCAAAGGAACGGCCTTGCATTTCGAGGCCTTCGCTGCAGCACGAACGATAACGAGCGATCAAGCCTTTATGCTTCGCGTTTCACGGCTCATGGCGATATCGTCTCATGACCAAGTCCTGACGATATTGAATGACGAGCCTGACAGAGACGCAACCCGAAAATTCGTCCTGAAAACCAAACGGCAGATCTTGCACCAGAACAAAGACCACCGCGCGATAGCGGAAACCATTCTCGACTATCTCGGACGCACGGCAGAAGAGACCAACATTCCGTTTGCCATCAGTGCTGCCGCTTCCGCCGAGGCGGTGAACCGCGAGGATCTCTTTGCTCCGGCGATCTGCAAGCTCATTAAAGACATTCAGCGCATCGCAAACGACCAACATTTGCTCAAGCGAGAATGGAAAAATGCCTTTCTGGGGAGCCTTACCATCTTCGATCTGAAGGGCGCCGAGCGCATCCTGCAATCGGCGAAAGACATTGGCAAGGACACCTCGACGCGAGAGGCCGAGCTACAAGATATCCTGCATGACTTTGAGGGCCTCACCACCGACCTGCAGGCTGCCCACCAGAACGTGATCGATCGCTCACGAGGATTGCTTCTCTCACCCGACGACGAGCGCGACGCAATCGTAGTCATTCCCGCAGCCGGCCTGCGCAAAAACGCTATCGACTATCCTGGCTTCAGATCCGACATCCGTTTTGCAACCGCATCCATACTAAGAACCCTGAAACGCAAAGGGATACCCTATGAGGTCAGAGGTCGCATAAGGACCCATGGGGAACTGTCGTTCGACAAGCCATTCTTTTCGTATCACACTATCTCCCAGTCCGGATTGGGCCTCCACTTCAAAGAAACGGACCGTCCCGCCCTCTTTAGTTTCGATGAGGCGGGCTATGCCGGTTGGTCAAACTTCTCCTACCAAGACGTCACTGCCGCTGTCGACCCATCGGCGGCACGAAGCTTTTTTGAGGAAGACCGCGACAACGTTATTGGCAATCGTATATCCAAATACGCGCAGTTGGATCTGGAAGAAAAACTGCCGCAGCCCTTCGTCTTCGTTCCGCTACAGGTCGTCGGCGACGCGGTCTCCGCCCTTGCCTATATTACGCCAATCGCAATGCTGAATGAAATCGTTGACGCCTGCAGCACGCTCGGCCTGAACGTCGTCGTTAAAAGACATCCCCAATGCAGGTCGGTGGAATTGGCTGGACTTGTGTCGCGCCTGGAGGACCAAGGCCGCGTGACCGTCGCTTATGGCAACATTCACGATATCATCGAAAAATCCGAGGCAGTGTGCGTTGTGAACTCCGGTGTCGGCGCAGAAGCCTTGCTGCACGCGAAGCCGGTCTTCATATTTGGACGCGCTGACTATATGGCTGCCTGTCATCAATGCCAAATGAAGGGCGATTTCCTTCGTCAGGCTGAAAACTTGACTCCGAAGTTAAGCCAAACCCAACTACACCAATTCTGGTATAGCTACCGAAACACCTACGCTTGCAATCTAACAAACATCGAAGCGGAGGATTGGATAGCCAATAGGGTAAATAGACACCTTGGAACGTGTAGACGGTAAAAATTTCCCTGAGTGCAAATGCTACGCGTCCAACTTAACTTGTTCCCCTACAATGCCCACGTAACTGCCAGCTATGACCTGGATTACACACGGTGTACTCAGCGATGAGATTGTTAATTTTTTCCTTAGCTAGCCGTCACCTAAGCCGGATACGGTGACAAGCAGTCCCTGTTACAGCGACGCTGGCCACCCCAAGGCTTCGGCGCGGTTCAGGATCTCTAGGATCACGTTTCTAAGCTGGATAAATAGGCCCATAATAATGAAGGGAATGTAAGTCGTATGTCCTCAGTACAGATGCGAGATTCGGGAACACACAATGAGAGTAACCACGCAGCGTTGGTTCAACCACCTGCTGACATCGAATTCATCGGCAACAAAAACCGATTGCGCCTAGATCCTAGCGCCAATCTGTCCAGTTTTCGCATAAAGATAAAGGGAGACAAAAATCTTATAGTGATTGATCGTGGCTGCGAAATACGGGGTTTGGTTTATATCAAAGGCAACTGCTCATCTCTGAGAATTGGACCCCGCGCCACAGCCGCGGGCGCTCGATTTAGCATTGGTGACGGCGGGAGTGTCGTTTTAGGGAAAGACTGCATGCTGTCTAGAGATATCGAAATTCGCTGCTGGGATGAGCACCCGATTTATGATCTTGGGACCCGTGCCCGAATCAACGGTGCACAGGATGTTATAATCGGCGAACATGTCTGGATCGGCCAAGGCGTCACGATAAATAAGGGGGTCACAGTCGCAGCCGGCATCGTAATTGGGGCATCGTCTCTGGTGACAAGAACGTTGAGCCAGCCAAATTCGATCTACGCGGGCTCCCCAGCCAAACTCATACGGGAAAATATAGCATGGGCGCGCAGCCCAAGCGCAATGAATTGGGATACAGCGGACTTGCGAAATATGTGAAATCAAGTCTAAACCGATAGTACTAAGCCTTTTAGCACTAAATAGCCCCTCGAAAAAGCCCATCTCATTCGGGTTTGGGAAGACTGTTCAGCTTTCGCCGAGCGCGAAAGCTGAACAAAATACTGGGCCGTCTTGAGCCCTTAACTTCCATCATTGCCCACCGATGACCCGAAGGCGACTGCCGCAATCCCCCGTAATGCCGGGTGCTTAGCCTTCTGATAAAATCGAGCTGGATCTTTGTGCAACCGGGATCTCTCAGCGTCATTCAAAAATATAAAGACAAATGGTTTGGTCAACGAATTTACCAATTGAAATCGATATGTCCTCGGAGCCGGGGCTATATTAGGTTGTACCTTTTCTTTCCTTAGGGGACTGGAATTTTTAACTCGCTTCGAAACTTCAGCTTCAGACTGCGCCTGCATACTAGACATGATCGCGGCTTCGCCTGGCTGCCATCCTGAGACCGCGTTGGCTACCGGCCCACCATCTTTTTCCCTCGGAGCAATGAAGTAACGTTTCTCAGCACCGCTAAACGTATCTTCAATTGGATGCCCCAGAAATAGCTTGGCATCAGCTGGATGAGGTTTCGACAGGAAGCTATTCAATGGTGGAAAGGTAATGTCCGGTCCTAGAGCTATCTCTCCGGTGACCGAGCCAAGAACTGAGCAGGCATCTGCAGCAAACGCCCTCGCGCCATCGTGAATGGCTGAAATAAGCCGAACACGATTGAGGTTGACCTCAGAAACGGGCTCGGGATAGTACCCCACGGCCCCCATCCGCATACGCTTAACGCTGGGCGCCACGTCGCAAAGAAGGTTTTCCACCATCAATCGGCTCTTCAGGAAGGGATGTCCCTCCAAGTTTGAGCAATCTTCCCCATAATAAGCGCGGATTTTGTGGCCAACAGCCTTCCACCGAGCGGCGGCATCCAAGGTCGCAATGTAATATCCGTGCAATGGCTTGCCGAGTAATTGCCCCAGACTGCCTTGCATATTGGCATGCCAACCCACATCTACCACTGCCTGCATTGAATCGTCAAAAAGCCCGTTAACCCTGAGATAGCCCTCGTAAACTTCCCGCTCTTCGCGCGCCACTTGCAGTATCTGATCTACATTCAGCTCAAGAATTTTAACAAGCTTATGGAAGCCCGCCCTGTTCGGCTCAATCACTTCGTCCAATGATTCAAAACCACTTGAAACGATCGACTCCTCTTTAATCACTCTCCCATCAACACCGAACCTGTTATTCAGCAGGCTACGAACTGTGGCCGACTTATCGATGGTTTGCTTGGCAAGCTCTAAGATATCTGGCATGGAGCGCATTTGCGCGACGCGGATTGCTCGACGTGAACCCCAAAGATAGTTGCTCTCGATACCCGATGGGCTAAATGCATCAACACAGTCGAAAACATCTTTCAGCAATTTGCCTTCCCGCGACAAAAAGTGGAGCTTGTGCATTCCATCCTGCATCGCAGATTGCCTCAACCAGAGAGCGAAACCTAAGATGACTGGGCCAACGGCCGTGTAACCAAGCTCCCACGGGTTACCGTTGGACAAACCTTCCCTAGTCTGCAGCCTAGGGTCGTCATGACACTGACGAGCGATCGTTGCCGCAATCACACTTCGACCTAAGTTCGCAAGCGGCTTGCGCTTGGGAAAAGCCTTTCTGAAATTCGTATCCTTCCAAAGATATTCGACCGCACGGGGCACATGAAACGGGACAACGCCCGTCATTTCAGCAGACTTAACGTCAGTAATCGCGTTGTCACCAATGTGCAATATTTCTGAAGTGAATATGTTTTTATGCGCCGCAATGTACTGAAATAATTCACCAGATTTTTTCGTCTTTCCCACTTCACTGGAAAGGAACAACTGTAGATGTGAGAAACCGTTTTTTCTCAAGATCCCATCAATGCAGGAACGAGGAAGATACATATCTGATGTAACGCATATCTCAACTCCAGACTTCACAGCCTCTCGATAAATGCGTTGTCCGACCGGACGCGGAATGGAACAAGACGCTTCGACTTGCACTTCATAGTCGTGGAGCGCTATTGAATATTCCTCGCTCAGATCCTCAGCTTTTTGAAACTCTCGATAGATATCCAAAAGTTGGATTTCGTCGCCAGTTGCATTTGCACGTGCAGATAATTCGGCCGCCAAGCGTTTTTCAGCGAAATCGAACGGAACTTGTTTTCCATCCTGCCGCAGCTTGAGTTCCATGTAGCGATAAAGATCGGCGGGCTGCTCGAATCCTCGCGTAACCAGAGTGTCGAACAAGTCAAAACTGATAAGCTTCGGCTTAGTCTTCTTCAATGTCTCCGCGAAATGATCTGCTTTTGTTGGCTGCTGCGTTGCAAGTCCTAACTTGACGAATACTTTCTCAAGCTTGTCTTCCTGGAAGCTACGAAAAAGGCGGTCGTCATAGTTACGCTCAATATCGGCAAACTCCACAAGGCCATCGCTGGGAGCTTTATTCCGTCTGCCGTGCATCTCCTCAATCAAGCTGCTCAAAAAGTTGCCGTCAGAGGTTATTGCGTCTGTCAAAGGTTGATGTCTTTCAAGGCAATAAGAAATGACTTTTTGACGCTGCTTCGAAGTCGACACACCCTTCTCGCTGAAGGGCGCCAACCAGGTATCACCGACAACCTTCACAGGGGTGTCCCAGATCATAGCTTGCAACGCGAGGCCGCTCGTTGCCACGACGATCTCGTCAGCGTAGGCTAGTAAATGTTGGCTCACCGAAGGCATGTTACGAGTGTCAGGCCTGTGTATGATGCCGTCCCGCAAAGTGCTCAGATAATCGCTAAACTCGCTCGAAAGTACTTCATCGCGATACAAGCCGGAGACGTACTCGGTGAAGAGTAACGCGTTATCTGGCTGAGCGCATTTGATTGCCTCTACAGCGAACTGATACTGACTTAGAAACCTAGTCTCAGATTGGAACGCATAGTGTCCACTGATCTGCAGTGGAACCAGGGTGAGTGAGCTACGCCTCGTGCCAGAAAGAATTGAAGCCTTGTCATCATATTTGAATTTGCGAAATAAGCTTCTTGAGCGCGACTGAAACTCAACAATCCAATTCGCTACCCTGTGATCCGCTTGGATCGATTGCGCATCCCTGAATAGCGAGCCTCGTTTGTAAAGGCCACAAGGATCGAAAACCGTTGTACGTGGATAAGGTGGTCGGGAAAACGCACCGGGCATCTGAGAAATAATAAGAGCATCGGGGTAAAGTATCCGAAGATAGGCATCCGGCGTCTCCCAAAGCAGAACGCAATCGACTGTATTGGGAAGCTTATTTTCTAACCAATCTGCGATTCGGGTGGCCGATGATGCCGACGTGCCTTGCTCGTAAAGTTCAACGGACGGATCGGCCCACGATCTGACGGCTGAGATTGAATCTATCGGATCCAGTGGCAGAAGTTCTGCCATCCCAGCGAATTTCTTGACGTGTGGCTGGTACGTTTCCGGATACGCGATGGAAACGCGATGACCGGCGTCGCACAAAGTTTTGGCTTGCAGCAGCAGATGATTGTTGAATGCATTCAAACCGAAAAACAGGTCCCCGCTTTGCCCTACCCACGGCGGCGTCCAAATCAAAACATGCATACAACTTGTCCTTCATATATTTCACCGTCGCGGTGGAGGCTCGCTATCGGCGCCCTCATATAACTGCAGCAGCAAGCTCCCGCAACGTTCCACCGAACACAGCAAGAAGCAGCAACGCGGCGTAACAACACATCTGCTGCATTTCCTCTATGCGCCAACGCTAAGGCCATCATTAATTTCGGCAGCCGGCTGAAGAGTTGCCTCGCTATCGTTTGTTCAGGCGTGATCTCATCGGGCGACCTTCGCGATGCTAGACATATCGCCCTCTTAGCGCCGGCTATTCGAGCATTCGAACAAAGCCGTGCGATTTGACCTACGCAAGCAGCCGATCGCTAGCGTTCGCTAAGCGAGGGGTTGAGCATTTTACCTCTACCCCACAGACCTAACGAAGCCTTTTGAAACCGGAAATCTCCATCTCAGCTTTGTCGACAATATAATAATCGAATTTGACCAGATCGTCCCACCACGATGCCGGTCGTATGGTTCGATGTAGATTCTCGCCAAACTTGTCTACTTCACTAGATTCCCGCAAGGAGATGTTTAGGAACATTGTGCCACGGTCGATTGTCACGCGATCTAATTCAGACAGCAGCGCCAAAATGTCCAGCTCGTCCAAGTGCTCTAGAACATCAAAACAAGTGACAAGATGAAAGAACTTATCGGGATGCTTGATCGCTCCGTCTTCAATAAGTGATAATTTATGGCGCGGTATACGTTCGGCGGAAATTTCGATCGCCTTGGGGCTGATATCCACACCGTAGGAATCCTTTTTAAAGCTTCGACTACCTAGCAGGGCCACCACATGCCCTGAACCGCAACCAACGTCGAGGTGACGAATGCCTGTACCGCGAATAAATTCATGATGCTGATTTATCATACGTAGACCGGGGGAGGTCTCACCAAACAGGTACTTCGCATTCTTTTCATATACATCGTTGTAAATCTCTGCATAACGTTCACTTTGCATAATATCTCACTTTAACTGCTTGAATACAGTGACCTCATCCAGACGCAAGCCTAGTAGACGGTCACTGTTCTTTCCCTCTGCGTCCTTTACAAATTTGTCTTGACTAATCGCCAATTCACTCAAGCTTTCTGTCGTGCTTAGATCGATCCAATATTCAAACGAGTGCGCGGATATTCTGCAGACGGACGGTACGCCGCGACCGTTCAGAGAGAACAGCACCTGCGCAGTTGCAGCTTGCTCAGCTGTCGCAAATCGACCTCTCAACCTGCACCATATTGTAGACTGATCGATTGGCAAGATCAGTGTTGCAGTCCTCATTGACCCTGACCACGCGCGACGTTCGCCATTTCGCTCGCTTCCCGGATACCAGCCTACGCCTTCGAGCTCCGGCAAGAAGCTGGAAATCACAGTGGTTATTGAGACCGGAGATTTCGCGATTTTTTTCTCAAATTCGGCTAATGAATCTTCGATGTCAAGAACAACTGGTCCAGGCATATTGCTATCTGCCTCCGACAAAATCTCTCTCCGCAGCGAGTCTAACTCAGGGAGCGCGTCAACTAAATGAGAAACTCTCCGTTCGAGATTAGTCAACAGCTGAAGAAGACGCTCTTTCCTATTTTCTTCAAGAAGGGCCATCAAAATACAATTCTTTCCATATCGTTTCTTAGCTTTGATCCATCTAAGTTTTCCCTCGCCCAATCGAGCGTAGCTCTTCCCAATTCCATACGTGCGTCGTCATCCTGCATGAGCAGTCGCACCTGATGGTAAAACTCCTCAAGCGAGGTCGCGATCAGACCATTAACCATATGCTTGACGCCACTTGTCTCCGCCACCCCGGCAAATGCAACAACGGGGCGACCAAAAGAGAGGCTCTCGGAGATTTTGATATTCTGCCCCGTCCCTAACGGTAGAGGGCAGACAGTGAACGAATTATTTTTGTACACTTCCCCCAGATCCTCTTGGAATCCAAGGATCTCAAGAGGCGCGTTCGTCCCGGCCGCGAGACCTACATCCCCTGCGACTTGAAAGCGCGCCTCCGGGATAAGTGCTTTAAGACGAGGAGCGATATGCCGCTCCAGAGCAGATAATCCGATTATGTTCAGCGGATTTCGTGAGCCCACAAACAGACATGTGCGGCCGTTGTCTTGCACATGCGAGGAATTGAAAGGGGGTACGAATGGGACCACCGAGCGGGGAGTTCGACAGCCAGCACCTTCAAGCAATGCGTCTTCATAACTTGAGATGCAGATAATATGGTCGAACGACTCACAATGTCTACTCTCGCGCTCCAACGCGCGCCCTGCCGATGCACGAAAGCGGGATAATTCAAACACCCGCTCATCAACCTCGTTACTTTCGTTAGGGAGCTTACCGCATATCAACTTGAGCTGAGCGAATAGAGCGCTGCGACGAGAAATAAGATCATGGGTATCCACCACGATCTTCGTGCGTTCCCGATCTGCCACATTGGCAAGCCAGCCGAAATATACATAATTCAAATGGATAGTATGAGGCTGAAAGTAGTCCACAAACCGTCGAAAATCCGCTGCGATATCGTTATCGTAGGTGTCGAAATAACCAGGATCCCCCGACTTGAGTTCAGCTTGGTATCGTTTTAAACCGACTGAAGAAGCCTCACTCAGTCGATGAAGCCATATGTCGGCTCCGAATTTCTGCCTGAATGCCGAAATGTTCTCGGCATCAAGACCAGCGCCACTCGGCATGGGACTGGCAAATACCTCCACTTCGCAACCTAATTCAAGGTAACCTTTTATCATTTGAAGCATTCGATTGTGACTCCCGTTCCTCGGGGGATACGAGAAATACGGAGCTACGAATGCCACCCTGTGTTTTGAGCTTGGACGCGGAGTGAGAGAGAATTTCGCATGGTGACTTGCATATTCAGTTGCAATGTCCGGGCGCCCTAGAAGGCGATGTATCTCAGCTAGCGTATTGCCAATTTCAGGGTCGCGACTTACTTCGAATTGTTCAGTCAATATTCGCGTAATTCGCTGAGACCCACCGACTATATTTTCAATCAACGAGGGGGATGCGCACACGTCCAGAATTATATGACGCCGGACGCCGTGCCGGCCTCGAAGAAATCGGCTTATCAGATCTAACCACTGATCGACAAAGTGTTCGTTGCCGACAAAATTGACACTGACTGTCAGGACTTTGCTAAGATCACCTGGCGCGGCATCGCTTCCAAACTTCGTCAGCCACTCAATAAGCGGCTGCCCGTTTTTGCTGTCGGAGCTGGCGATATCGAGTGCTGAAAGGCAAACCTCGAGCGTTTCGACCGATGGATTATCTATCTGGTAGTCAACATTATTACTTTGAATTTTTAAAGGCGCACAAGCATCAAGAAGGCCGATATATGCCTCCCTCATACGTTTAATATCATAGGTGGCTGACAGGGCCCTAGCAGCTTTCCCCATGTCCTTGCTCGCTGAAGGATCGGCCAATGCCTTGATTATACCTTGCGACAGCCCACCGACGTCGTTGACGGGAACAATTATACCGCTGCTTCCCTCCGCCAGGATCTCATCCTGCATTGCTGCGTTAGTCGTCACAATTGCGCAACCCAGAGCCATCGACTGCAGCAGTGTGAGCGACAAGCCTTCGCCCCTCGTGGGCAAAACAACTAATTCGGATTGTGCCAGATAAGTTTGTGGGTCGGGGACATGTCCAACGAACGAAACACTGGGGACGATATCCAGACTTGCCACTCGCCGCTTCAATTGGTCTAGCTCGGGACCGTCTCCACACCACACAAAATGTGCATTGGGGAAACGTTCCAGCACGGCTGGTATCGCCTCAAGGAGAATGTCGTAGCCCTTCTGTCGATGTAGCCTTCCCACGGTGACAACAAACGGTCCGCTTCGGCCAAGTTCTTTACTAAGCGAACGTGCGGAGTTCTCTCTGACATTTAAGTCAGTTCCATTCGGAATGACCGAGAAAATTGATGCATCCAGCTTGAACGCTCGAGCTACCTCGCGGCGGGTATGTTCAGAGATACATACGAATCTGACATTCTTCGCGGACGAGTAGAGTAGCTTGCGTTCCGTAATCGTTGTTGACAAGTTCATCGACGGAAAATGGAAAATGCATATGAACTTCGCTGTCGACCCATCCGCAGCCGAAAGAAGGCCCAGTGCAGTTTTCGGCGAAGGAGACGCAATAATTACGTGCGTATGACGCCCGCCAGCTTCAGTTCCAAGATAGTGCCGCAGTACGCGTTCCTGGGTAACGAACTCTTCCGCACCGGCCGGCTGACGATTAGGTGCTATATCGAGGTCAAGCGTCTGCAAATTTTTTTCGGCACAACCAGTGTAAAAAGCGGCTGTCGGCAACTGAATAGGGAAGGCGATAGTTACAGAGCAGCCACATTTCTTGAAATGCTCAGCTATATCGAGCGTATGCATTTCAGTGCCACCGTATGCCGATGAGGGCACGACAAAAAGAATATTGTACGTAATCACGGAACCTCACTCAATGCCGGAAGAAAATCGACGCTCCCTAACGCATATTCCCGTTTCACCGAGGCTCCCCCGCAGTTTAAGTTACGCACACAGACTTTGAGGTGCCCCTCCGCATCTTTCTCGTAATCAAACTTGTTCCAGTGAGATCGAATATCCGTGGAAAAATATTCGCCTTTGGAATTGGTCATATCTATTCCTGCGAGCAATATCTCCGAGGCTCCGAGATGTCCTGCGATCTGAAGAGCCGGGATCAGCACGGTTTTTCCCAAGTACACGCCTGCGATTAGGTCTGTTGAGAAGCCTGTGTGAGTGTCAATCCCCATAGCAAACTTACCCGCGCTAATCGTTCTCGTAAGCTTTGGCATCAAGAAGATTAGAGGCGTGCCGAAAAGCGCTGATGACACATCAGGATTTAACACTTTATCTGTACTGCAAAAAGTTGTCACAGAGGATCTAGCGCTTGCGTCCGCCCTCAATTCAGCGAGCCGAATATGGTCTGTAATCACACTGAAAGCACGCTCGGGGCGCACCTTTTCGTGCAACATTATTGCGTTATTCAGATAAATAACGTTCTGCGATTCGAACCGCGCAACATCCTGCTTCACAAGAGATGGCCCAGTGCCGACAATCCACAGCCTCTCCCCGATCAAACTATTTTTTAAGGCTTCTATGTTTTCAACGCAAAGCTTCTGAAGTCGCGTATATTCTGCAATATTCTGACTGATTTCCGAATTCAATGCTTACCCCCTAGGTGCAATTCCCCCATTCGTGAATCAAAATTTGCAGCGCACCGACTCTTAAAGTCAAGCATGTATGGAAATATCCAGCATCCTGCGACCATCCGATTTCAGTGATCCATTGTTTGGCCCAGAGATAACTACGGGTTACGGCTCGATTTTGATCTTGGCGACGACCTTGGTCGCCTTGACGCCGGAAAGCCGCTCCTGTGTTGTCTGGCAGCCAGCCAGCGCCACGACCAGGATCAGCAATGTGAGTCGAGCCATCGCAGTTCCCCATACGTTGGAGTAGCCAAGCCGGCAGATTTGGCCGTCGGCGCCTCGATCGCCGCCGGCTGCTTGGCGCAGCCGCGCGCGGGGGGCCGCCTCAGTCGCTGCCTTCGTTGCGGCATCACGCAACTGCCGCTCTCGCTCGGTCACGGCATTAGCCGAGTCAAGCTCGGCCTGGACCGCCATGATTGGGGCCTCAGCATTAACCGCATTGGAGATCCGACCATTAATAGTTGGCCCGGCAGAAGAGCGAGGGAAATTATGCCCTAATCCACCTTGAAACTCATTCGCCGCTCGATCTTGTCGATCCGATCCCGCAGATCCAGCAGAATATCCCGCGCCCCATACACGCTCCCCTGCGCCTGCTTGATGTCGTCAACCTGCCGCTGCTGATTGGAAAAGCGCTGATCGTAGCTCTGCCAGACGCGATCGAGCTCCTCACGCGGCACCTGCGCGTCACGCACTTCCTTGATCGAGGCATCCATGCGGGCGCGATCTTCGGCAGATCGCGCCTGGCGCCATTCCATTTCCTGCCGGGTGATCGCTGCCTTGGTGAAGTCAGCGAAGGCAGTCTCCATCCGGTCCTGCCGACTGCTGAGCGTACCATAGACGAAAGTGCCGGCGGCAATCAGCATGGCCGAACAAACGCCGGCAGCCGACCAGATCACCGGCCATTGGGTCTTGCTGTTGTTCCGGAGCTCGTTCGAGAGCTGGGAAATCGCAGAGTTGATCGTCTGAAACCCGGTGTTCATGTTGGACCGGAGATCGACGATATCCTTGCCCTGATTTTCTACCCGCTCGCTCAGGCGCGCATACTGGGCCATGGGATCAAAGCCGTTAGCGGTTGTCATGTCTTGCTGGTCTCCAGATGCCATCTACGCCACTGCCCTTGCACGTTCGTATCTTTCTTCTGAGCCAACTTTCGAGATCGAAAACTTGCACTCCAACAAATTCACCCTATGTCAGTGGTCCTGCCGACTTGGACGCCGGCGGGGCCCTCTGGCCCGCGTGCCGCCCTCTCATAACTTCATGGCGCGCGGGCTTTTTCGGCCCCCGCGATCGCCGCCCGGTAATCGTCCCACCATTTCTGACAATCCGCCGACAGCCGGTCGCGGTTGTCGGCCAGGATTTCCCATCGCTTCTGCAGAACCACCCACGGCTCAGCAGCTTTCGGATAGGCGCGGCCCGTCTCGGCCACACAGGCCTCAGGAAGATCCGGAAGATCGATCGACATCTTGGCGACGGCCTCGGTCACTTTTGCCTCTGAGAGCCGGCCCTGCGTCGTTTCGCACCCGGCCAGGGCTATAAGCACGATCAAGGATGCGAGCCGTACCATTGCAGGTCCTCCTCCGATGGTGTGGAAAGGTTGCCGGCGGCCCTCGCCTCGCCGGCCAACCGCTCGATCTCGATCTGCCGATCGCCGGCAAGCTGCGCCGCCGCCTCGGCCCGCTTCCTGGCTTCCGTCGCGGCGCTGGTCGCAGCATCTCGCAGCGTTCGCTCCCGCGCGATCACGGCCTTTGCCGCATCGAGCTCGGCCTGTGTGGCTAGCGTCGAGGTCGCGGCGTCGACCGCATTCGCCACCCGCCCGTTGATGACCTGGCCGACCAGCGGCAGGCTAACACCCTCATAGAGAAGGATCAGCACCAGTGCCGCCATCGTCATCCCGATCAGCAAGGCGGCCGGGATCTTGATGATATCGGAGAGATTGGCGAACATCAGCGGACCTCCGGCGAGCCGTCAGATCGCGCAGCGTTCGTGTAGGGCAGAGCGCTCCTTGTCCTCCATATCGCGATCGCGTCCTGCACGGTGGCAAGTCCGCTGTAGCCCAGCACCAGGACGATCGTCACCCAGAGCCAACCTTCCGTGAGCATCTCGTTGACCCGCGTGTCCGCGTCCGAGCGCAGCAGATGCAATTGCCAGCAAGCAAAGGCGACGACAGGGAAGATGATCCAGCGCCGCCACTTCCAGCCGGGTTCTCCGCTTTTCTTGGCTTCCATGGCTCAGCTCCAATAATCAAGGTTGAGCATACGGCCGGTCTGTTTGCCGACTTTGCCGTCGACGACGAGGCCGTGCTCGCGCTGGAAATCGCGGACCTTCTGTGCCGTCATCGGCCCGAAGTCGCCGTCGGCATGGGCGCCGATCGCGATCTGAAGAACCTTCACCACGTCGCCTTTGTCGCCGACAGAAAGCAGACCGTCGGCCAGCGGGTCGTAAGCGGCAGAGGCGCCGATCGCGAGGCGTCGATAGGCACGATCGAGCTTCAGATCGTATTGGTTCTTTGCATAGGCCGCGCCATTGTAGCCATGAGCAAAGCCGGCCCAATCCTTGCGCCGCAACTTGCTGCCTAGTCCCTTACCAACGATGAAGCCGACCATGACATCGAGTTGCCCACCCTCGCTTTCCATGCATTTCTCGACCAGCGCCTGCGCAGACTTGAAGCCGCAAAGCTCGGCATTCTCGCCGAGCACCTGGCCGATGCCCCAGGACGGGGCCTTCAGTCCTGCTTCAAGATTGATAGCCGTCATCCTGCCAAGCTGATCGTAGCGGGCATCCTGCGTTGCCGGGTAGCGGCCGGGCTGCCAGGATGACCAGGCGAGACCGGCGTTGACCGCCCTCGCCCTCTCCTCCCCCTTCAGGTTGCGATAAAGCACGTGCGGTTCCGGCAGAATCACCGGCCGGTTCTTCGCATCGAAGCCCTGCCCCCGGGCTTCAACGACGGTCACGGCGCGGATCGCCGCCTCCTCGCAGCCGATAAGCGTGGCCGCACGCGCAAAGTCCTCGCCGGACAGCGTCCGGCCAGTGCCAACAAAATTCATAGCGATGTCCTTTGGGGAATGCGCCTCAGGCGCGGTGGTGATGCAGCGGAGCAGCCGCGGTTTGGATGCCTGTTGCCAAGGCAGCAGGATCTATTTCCGTTCTCCTGTGCCCGGCGTGATCTGAAGCCGCTATGGCCGCAATTAGAGGCAATAAGGTCGCCCACGCTCCGGCTGAATGCCTGGAGAGTATCGTTGAACTCAGAGGATGTGGGAGAGCAAGTACATGGTTTTCACTACCATGATCGGAGAGTCGATGGACTATCGAAAGCTGGCCGTATTCGCCCTGGTAGGCAGCACCTTCAGACTCAAATTCATGGATGTTCTGCGCCGCGCCTCCAGGCTAGCGGTCGCTGGAAGCCTGCAAGCAGTTTGCCAAGGCCTAAGCGCTATTCAACTTTCAGGGGGGCACGGCTGTGTAGATTCACAGCATCGGTTGCCTTCACGAGTAGCTTTTTGAACAGGGCCTGCTCTTTTAGATCCAAGCCGCCCAGGAGTTCAAACTGAACGTGATTGAAGATCTTTCGCACTGTCCCCAAGACCACGAGCCCGTCATCGGTCGCATAAAGGCGCCTTGAGCGCCGATCATGGGGGCTGATCAGGCGTCGTACATATCCCTTACTCTCAAGCCGGTCGATTGCCCCTCCAACTGTGACACGAGTGTAGGCAATGCGGCCGGACACCGTGGCCTGATCCAAGCCAGGATCTGACTCGATGGCCGTTAGAGCTTCGTACTGAAGCGGCGTTAAATCGTAACCGGCAGCAGAAACCGCCTCCAGGAATATTGCGATGGATGCCTGGTTCATCCGGCGGACAAAATGCGCCGGCATGTCATAAATATCGTGCATGAAGCTTTTCGGGAAAGAGGTTTAAGGGAGATTGGAGCCCTATGCTCGCAACGCAAAATAGCAAGCATCCGATCAAGTTCAATCCTCATTCATTGCATGGCAACCATGCAAGGCGCTACATTCACCTCCAGACTGAACCGCGAGTTCACAAAAAGGAGCCTGAGTATGGAGAGCGTCCAACTCAGCGACGATGAGCTGACTTGGCTTCGCGCCCTTCTCAAGGGAGGTGGCCAGATCATGCCTGAAGAAATCGCGAAGAAACTAGAAGAGGCAGGCCTGATCGAGCGCCGGATCATTGGAGAAGCGCCGAACACGCGTCAGGTCCTGATCATACGCCCCGCCCGCCGACGTAGCGTAAACTAGCCGGATCCCCGATTGTCCGAGCCCGCCCCACCCTGCGGCTGCTTCAGCTCCAGCGACGTCGTCGATCCGCCACTGCGATCGCATCTATGCGTCACCCCTGTGATCCGATAGACACCGTCGACACCGGGCCTGGCGCCGCCGAGCACAAACGTGCCTTCGGCCTGCGCCTCCGGCTCCAGATCGAGCTCGACTGAACCTTCGCCGCCGCCGCGTTTTGAGGCCGCCTGTTTCCCCTTAGCGATGTCGCTCGCCTGTCCCTCATCCGCCGCCACCGTGCGCGCTTCATCCTCCGCCTCGGCATCGAAATCGGTGTCGACCTCGATTTGCCTGAACGTCGCGCTCTTGCGATCAAAATACCGTGCCTTGGCCTTTTTGAACTTCGCCCGACCGGTCACCGGCGAGATGTCCCAGGAGATGACGTTTTTCCCAATGGTGCCTGCGATCGTCGGCAGAGCACCGCCGGCGGGTGATGCCCCTTCGCCGCGCTCGGCCAGCACCGCCTGGTCGCCGCGGATCTTGAACGTACCGCCGAGCTCGCGCGCCAGTTTCTGGCCAAGATGCAGAAAGCTCTCAGCATCGGCCGACCAGTAAGACCGCGTGATCGCAGCAAATGCCGGCGCGATGGTAATCCCGGCAAGCCCCGCTTTCTCGGCCGCCTTGCCGAGAAAGTCCGACAGACTGGCCTCATCCATATGATGCGATTGCAGCTGTTTGGCCTTCCCTTTGGTGTCGAAGCCCTTGGCGGTCACCGCGAGCTCGCGGCCACCACCTCGCGATCCTGATGAGCGAACACTGTCGATCGTTCCGTCGAATACCGCGACCCCCTGCAGGAAGACCTTCACCGAGGCCCCCTCGCCCGGCAGTTTCAACTGACCGCCGGTATCATCCAGGCTGAGGCTGCAGCTGTCGCTCGCCGTGCCATCCTTGTCCGTTACACTGATCTGCAACAGGTAGGGCCGCATGGCTGAGGTCATGTTCCGGCCATCGATGAAGACGGCCCAATCTACGGTCCAGGGCATCATCAGGCTCCAAACAACGAGACGACGCGGCGTTCAGCGAACGCATTCTTCACGGGCTTGTCGGGAACGGCGATGACCGTTCCGAGCGGCAAATAGGCGCCGAGCTCGGAAAGGCCCGGATTGTCCAGCAGTGTCTGCGCCAGAAGTGAGCGCCCCTCGACACCGTAGAGCTGATGCAACAGGAGTTCGACGGTCATCCCCTCTCGACGAATGGTGAATGTCTCTGACATCAAAGCGCTCCAAACAGCGAGAGGATTGTGCTGATGACGGATGTCGAGGCGCCCTCCGGCGACACCTTCACCAGGCTGATCTCGTGCGCCACGGTAAACCCGACGCCGTCGCGCATGATATCCCGGTGGTTCTCGCTGATGCTGTCGATGACAAACCAGCCCAGCCGCTTGCCGTCGCCCCGCAACACCGGAAGACGCTGACCGGACTGACGCAGGCCATGGGCCATTTCCAGTTCGGTCAGGCCACCCAGCCGATAGGGCAGAAGCTGACCGGACAGCGTCAGGGTGTCATCGCCCTCCCCCATGAACTCACGCGATGGCATGGCCCCGATCAGAGCCTTTGCCGCGAAGTCGGCGCGGGCGCTGCGCTGAACGTCGGTCACCGAAAACGGCTGTGTATCGATGGTGAGTGCTCCTATGCTGTACAACATCACGCCACTCCATAACCGAGGTCACCCTGCAGCCCATTGATCTCGCTTTTGAGCCGCCGGTTCAGGATCGCGATCAGTTGATCGGCGATCTGGCCCGGATCGGTGATACCGTTCAGGATCATCTTGATATTGACGGTCGGGCCGGAGCCGGGTGGCATCATGCCGGCGGTCTGCCGGGCATTATGAACGTAGCCGCTGCGTGATGCCGTGATCATCTCCGGCCCTTCCTCACCCACCAGGTATGTCCGTCCACCGACGATGGGGCCGCCGGCAGCGCGCGCACCGTGGGCCACGGGTGGCGCCGGCGGTGCCGGCCGGCCGCCAAGCCATGACGGCAGCTTTGGCAGGGAGATGACATTCGACAGGTTGATGCTTCCAATCGCATCCCGGATGCGTCGGGGAATGGCGCCAACCCAGGCTATGAACGCGTCGAACTTGGCCACCGCACCATCCCAGAGCGACTGGATTAGGCTGGCACCTGCCGCGGCCATATCTTGCGCGACCGCCAGGATCTTTGCCGGCAGGCCGACGACGGCAACTATGACATCGCCGACAGCCTTGCCGGCAGCCGCACCCCAGCCTGCCCAGGATCCGCTCATCTGGTCGACCGGTCCAAGCAGGTCGCCGATCCAGTTGAACAACTCCGACAGGCCATCGATGACGGGCTGGATCATCGGCATGACCGGCTCGATCGCTTTCATAAAGGCCTGCCCGAAGGCCGCAAATGCCGACGAGATCCCCTGCCAGTTGTTGTAGATCCAGGCGCCGGCAGCACCGATGGCCAGCAGTGCGATGCCGATACCAGAGCCGATCAGCGCCACCCGAAGGCCGACCAGGGCAAGCCTGACCAGTCGCAGCGGGTTGAGGGCGCTCATCAGGCCGGTCGCCATGATCTTCAGCGTCGGGCCGATGCCTGCGACAGACGATGCCGCAGCAAAGCCGACCAAACCGGTGCGCGCCGCCTTCATTGCCATGCCGAAGGGTGCCGCCACCAGGCCGACGCCGGAGATGGCAAGCTTGAGCGCCCGCAGACCACCGAGCCCGGCCAACAGCATGCCACCACGCATCCAGGCAAAGGAGAAGCTGGCGGCAAGAGAGGCAATGCGAAAGGCGACCAGCGCCGCCGTGGTGGCGACGATTGCCGTTGTCAGATGCGGATAGCGCTGCGCCAGATCCGACAGCGTGGTCACGATCGGCCCGAGCACGTCGACGATCTGATTGAGCGCCGGCAGAAGTGCGTCCCCGATAGAGACGGCCAGATCCGTCATGCGATTGTTGAACAACGCCATGCTGTTTGCCGTCCGCTTCGAGGCCGTCTCAAACTCCTGATTTGCAGACCCGGCATAGTTTGCCTTGTCCGCGACCATGGCCAGTACATCCGACAGTAGCTTGCCATTGGAGATCAGCGGGCCCAATGCCCGCGCCTCATCCCCGAACAGGTCAGAGATTGCAGCCGCCCTGGTTGCCGCCGGCAGCTTGTTGATCTTGAGGAGCACATCCTGCAGCGTGCCGACGGCATCCTTTTGCATACGCTTGGCGACATTGGTGGCCGAAAGTCCGAGTTTGTCGAAGACAGCCTCTTGCCGTTTGGTGGCACTGGCACCCTTGGTGAGCGCGCGGCCGACATTCAGCAGTGAAGTGCTCGCGACTTCCGCCTCGAAGCCGGCGCCTGTCATGGCAGCCCCGATTGCCGCCACCTGTTCGGCCGTCATGCCGAACTGGCTTGCCATCGGCGCCACGCGCTTGACCACCTGCAGAATCTGCGGCGCGCTGGCAGCCGAGTTGTTGCCGAGATAGTTGATGGCGTCGGCAAGGCTCTCGGTGTCGGCCACCGATCGCCCGAGCGCCGTCTTCAGCTTGGCGAGCGCCTCGCCGGTCTCACTGGCCGAGATATCCCAGGCCGTGCCGACCTTGGCTGCGACCTCGGCGAACCGCAACAGCTCGTCATTGGCAACTCCCGACTGGCCGGCAGCTGCAACAATCTGCGCAATGCCGTCGGCCGTCATCGGCATGCGAAGCGATAAAGCCCGGATCTGCTCGCCCATTGCCTTGAAGCTGCCTTCGCCGTCGAAGTCCACCACCTTGCGGATATCGGCCATGGAGGATTCGAAGGCCATGGCCGCCTTGACGGGTGCCGAGATCGCATGTGCCAGTCCATAGGCAACGGCACCTGCCTCCACCATCCGGCCGCGCATCTCGCCGATCCGCTTGTTGTTCGCCTCGATCCGGGAATGCATCCGGTCGATCGACGTCGCCACTGCACGCGCCGGCGCCGAGGCGCGGTCGAGCAAGGATATGATGAGCCTGGAAGTCAGGACGGACATGGAAGATCTCGCTCAGTGCGGCCGCAGGGGGCAAAACCGGGCCGCTCTATCGGCCCGGTGAACTGGTCGTTGGTGCTTCGGCGTTCAGAACCCGTGCGATCGAGGTGCGGTAGGATACGAGCTGATCGATATCCCACTCCTCGATGACATCGATCGGCGTATTACCGTGTCTGGCGATGCTGATGATTATGTCGCGCCATCGGACCGCGTGGCCCTCAGCTTCTCCTCGCTGAGCGCCTTGGCTGCAGACTTTCCCATAAGGGGAACGATCGCCTCCGAGATTGTCTCGAGATCCTCGATATCCAGTTCCTCGATGACCTTCAGGTCGACACCCGCCAGGGCCGCGAAGAGCAGATAGCCGGCTCGCGTCTGGTTGGCCTCGCCTTCGGCGATCAGCGCATCCTTCGCCTTCATCCGGCGAAAGCTGAGTGTCTTGATCTCCCGGCCATCAAACTGGACCGGGAATGAGAGATCGACAGATACACTCATGGATCAGGCCCCCAGTGCCCGGCGCTGGCCGGCATAGAGATCGTTGCCACCCACCCTCAGCACCCGCTCGAAGGCATCCACGTAGAAGAGTTCGGTACCGTCGAGCGTGAGCTCGTAATGGGTGACGTTCGCGAAGGTATGGGTGCAGCCCTGGAACTCGGCTGGATCGCTTTCGTCGGGCTCCCAGGAGGTGATTGCTCCTTCGATCACGGCGCGCGCTGCGACCACCGACCCACCGCCCGGTTCGCGCCGGGTATAGGCGCCGGCAAAGACCCAGCGTTCCGTCTCGCCCATGCCGGTAAAGATCTCGGTGTCGATGCCCTTGGCCGAGAAGGCAGGCTCCGGTGCCTCGATGCGCGGTAGTGCGAAGTTGACCGCCATCACACCGCCGCCCGGATTGTGTTCGGCGGTCGCAAACTTCAAACCGGGCATGGTGAGCTTGGAGATCGTCATTGCACGCGAGGTGTTCGACTGTGTGGCGCGCCGCACATCGACGGCCGTCAGAAGATAGAGAGAGGACTGTGCCATGTTAGGTGATCCTTTTTTGATCAGTTGACGGTCGCGAGGCGCGCGATGACGTCGGCCACGAGACCATCGAGCGCTGGCGCATAGCGGCGAACCTCGTGGCGTGCGAGCTTGAAGGCCGGAACCGGCTCGATGCCGAGGTTGACCGTGAGGTGGCCGAGCCGGATCTGTTCCGGACTGTTCTTGTCGGCACGGAACTCGACCTTGTATCCGAGGATGTCATCATCGGCCTGGTGATCGCGCAGCATGAACTTGATGCTGTTCAGCCAGGCCTCGACGATGCTCGGCGTGATGCGTTGACCGAGGAACTGACGGGTGATCTCCATCATCTTCACTGTCAGATAGTCAGCACCGCGCACCTGGTGGATCTGCTTCCACAGCTCCCCTGTCGTGGTGTTATCGGTGCCGATGAAGACGAAGCCGCCATCTGCGACCGCGCCATCGACGCCGCTCTCGCCGGTCGCCACGATCGACACCTCGCTTTCCAGCATCTGCTGTCCTTCGGTCGACCCGTCGAGCAGCGAGAAGGGAATGGTGCGCGACAAACCGGCCAGGCCGTAGATCGCCCGGTTGGCGAAGGGATTGAATGGTTTGCCGTCATTCTCATTGTCGACCCGCTGCATCAGGCCGATGACCCGTGGGCCCATCGGACGGGTGACGAGAACGTCACCGGAATACACGCGGGCCGCGACACCGACCGGCATGATGCGCTCGGAATTGAGGGTCTCGCGGGCATCGATGGCATTGGCAGCCGAGGTGTCATCGACATCGAGTATGCCGACGGCCAGCAATCGCTCGCATGCGGCATGGAGGGCTACAGCCACCGGCCCGACCGTGTCAGCATCGGCACGATAGGCGCCACGGCCGGCCCAGATAAGCCGTGGCGTGGCATTCACCGCAGAGGGAATGGCGGCAATCTCGGTGGGCGACAGGGCAGCTGCGATATTGGCCGCAGTGGCTGCAGCGTCCGCGCCCTCGGCCACCCGATAGATGGTGACGTCAGCGCCGGCATTGAGGCCGCTCAACTGCTGATTGATCGCGTCGACCGCATCGCGCAGCATGCCGAACCCGAGTTTTGCGACCATGGCTGCGTCACTGGTCGAGATCCGCACCGGCTCGCCGATCGGAAAGACAGCTGCGTCTGCGTCGGATGAAGTCTCGATCAGCAGCGCCTTGGAAAAATCCGCGCCGAGAGCCGGGACGGGCTCGTCGTCGGGACGCGAAAAAGTCATCCCAAAAACCGGGTCCGACATCATATGCTCCTATAAGTCATGGATGCCTTGCCGAAGGGCGGAACAGGCGGGAACGCTCTGCCAGGCGGATGCCGGCAGTCGAGATGGCCATCGGGCCGTCAGGGTATGTCAGAAGGCTCGGTGCTGACCGATTTCGTTTACGGCCAGTAGACGTCGTTGGTGGCGTAGTCGGCCGGTATCGGGTCCATGTTTTTCAGCGCCCGTCCTGCAAAGATATGCGCCTGCTTGTGCGCCATGGCGGCTTTGGAAAAGGCAAACATCGTCTCGGCGTCCATCGGATGCAGGCTGTTGTCTTCGGCAATCCAGGCGAAGTCGTGGTCCAGATCAGCCCATCGCAGGTCGCCGGCTTCGGCTCCGGCCGCGATTGCCAAGCCTGCCAGAGAGCCGGCGCCGGTGATGTTGGCCTCGTCTTCCGGACGGAATTGATACCGCACACCATCAAAAGTGAAGCCGAGGGCAATGCGCCGATCACGCTCCGCGTCGACGCTCTCGCCCCCGATTGGCGGCTGCACATATGGCTCAATCGAAAAGGTGCCGGCATTGTCCGCAAGCCACTTCCGAATGTTGGGGTTAAGGCCGAAGGTGTCGTCAGGCTGGCTAACGTAGAACGTTCGGTATCGGTCCCCCAATAAATCAATCAATTCAAGGTCAATTTTAAAGCATTCGGCTTCTTTCATCGCTGATACTGAAAAAACTTCAATGATTTGCGGGGCTGGGGTGTTTTCGATCATTTAGGCCACCCTTTGCGCTATATAATAATAGTCTCCGACCGTTCCCCGCGTCCGCCACGTACCGGACAAAGCAGAACCCGCATCTCCGTGACTGGCGTCCACGAATAGATAATTTTTATTGGTGTTCAGGCAGGGGATAAGTGTCGCGTTAATTGCGTTAGCCGCGCTTTTGTACACCGCTATAAAATGACCAACGGGATAGTTGGTGACAGTGGATGAAGACCCCGTGTAAACCTCCGCAGCAACGAAACCGAGCGCGTGGGAATGTGTCGTCGATGACACGCTGTTCGATGTGCTGTTTGTGATGCTGCTTGGCGTGCCGAGCGTGAACGTGCGGTTCGCCGCGAGATTGCCGCCACCAGACAGGCCGTTGCCTGCGGTCAGGGTGCGGGTGTCATAGACCACATCGTTGCCGGAGGCATCGAGATAGCGCCCCGCACGAATGATAGTGCCGGAAACAGAGCCATCGGAGAAAAACGAATAGGAGTTGTCCCCGTCATCGTAGGTGATGCCATCATAGTTGCTGCCGCCATTAAACCGCACACCGCCGTTTGCGATTATCTCCCCCGAGAGTGTCAAATTGCCGAAAGAGTAGTCGCCGGACAGACGGGCGTTATTGAGGGTGCCGGTCGCATTGGCGAGCGCCAGATAATAGCCCGGCGCCTGCCCACCGAGCTGGCTGGCATTATCTGCAAGTTGCTTTGCGGCATTTACCGCCCCTGTCACAAAGGCCGTATTCGCGATCCGCGTCGAGTTGTTGCCGGCCGCCTGTGTCGGGACAGTGGGGTTGCCGGTTAGTCCTGGTGAAGCCAGTTTGGCGTAACTACCAAGGGTAGTGGCAAGAGAGGTCGAGAAGTCATCCAGCGCATTCTGGACGAAGGCGGTGTTTGCAAGTCGGGTGCTGTCTTCGCCAAGGCCTTGCGTTGGCGCGCTCGGAGTGCCGGTGAACACCGGTGACGCCAATGGTGCCTTCAGCGCCAGTGCCTGATTGAGCGTGGTTGCGAAGTTCTCGTCCCCGCCCATCGCTGCCGCAAGCTTGGCAAGGGTGTCGAACTTGGCCGCCACTGGTCCAAGCACCGCCGCCTTGACCGCCTGAACGAATGCCGTGGTGGCGATGATGTTGCCATTGTCCGCCGTATCGGGCGTGGGTGCTGTCGGTGTGCCCGTCAGCGCCGGGCTTGCGAGCGGCGCCTTTTCCTGCAGCTGTTGTGTCAGGGCATCGGCAAGATCGTTGTCCCCGAGTGCTGCCTGCAGGTCCTGGACAACCTGGATGGCCGAGCTTGCCTCGTTGACAAAGGCATTGAGCGCCAGCTGCACATGGCCGGTGGTCGCGATCGTATTGTCGTTCGACCCGGCAGGCTGGGTGGGGGCCGTCGGTGTCCCGGCCAGGTTGGGCGAGTTGACACCGGCCTTTTGAACCAGCTGCCCGAAGATCGTCACGACATCGATGTCGATTGCCTGCAGGGCGTCGATCAGGTGCAGCACATCGTCCGCCGTCGCATTACTCGGATCTGGCAGGGGATAATGCTGGTTTACCGTTACATTCTCGACGGTCATCGTCTTGTCCCTCTTTTAGAAGCTGAAGGTTCGCAGATCGGCAATGGCCGGTCGGCCGGCCGGCGTGCCCGTCAGATCAAGACGTACCCGCCCACCCTGAGATGCCGTGTGCTCTTCAATCCGGTAGGTGTATTCGGTGAACCCGTCGTCGATCGGCACCGCGTTGACCAGCGTCGCCGCAGTCCAGGCATCGTCTTTTGCATCAGCTGCGACAGCCACACCGGCTCCCGGCGGGAGATACCCCGAGAACATGATGTCGATCCGGGCCGGGTCGCCCATGGTAAACGGCAGCCCGACATAGCGCCCGGAGCTGCGCAGCGTCCCAAAGATCACTGCAATATCGCGCGACAGGACGGGTGACGCCCGTTCACTACCGATCAGCACCGCGCTCACTTTGACGGTGCCGGAGTATTTGGCCGTCAGCTCAAGGGTCTGGTCTGCCTGGACCGAATAGGTCTTGGGGCCTAGTTGCACCTTGAAGATCACCGAACAATCGCTCTCCGGCAGGATCATGTCGGCCCTGACCAACAGGTCCGTCAGATCCTCCGCCGAGAAGGTGCCGACCTGGATGATCTTCTGCGTCGGGTTGAACTTCGCCGCATAGCCCCGGAAGGTCAGATCGCTATCGGGATGCACCAACCAGCTGACGCCGTTCGAGCCATCGAACCGGTCGCCGGTAATGTAGGGCTGGGCCGCCACCCATTTCTGGTTCGCCTTATCGAAGTCGCCGAGGGTAGCCGCTGCAATCGAGTGGTTGGCATCAGACGTCTTGATCACGAACGCGACGAACGTGTCCTTCGGCACGTAGCAGGGAAAGTCAAAGGCGATCTTTGTCCACGTGTTGGCGATCACACCAACCATGTTCAAGCGGGCGGTTGCCAAAACCGTGGTGGTCGGGACACCATTCTCCATGGTCACCAGGTCAACATCGACCGGAATGCTACGGGTGCCGATCTTGCAGAACTTCGCAGCAAACGCCGTGATGAAGCGGCCCTGGTTGACCGTGAAGCTCTGCGCCTGCGGATCAGGATTTGCCCCTTCGCCGACATCACTCTGTCGCCGCCAGCTGCGGTCCGGCATGGTCGAGAACCGCTCGAGCACCGTGGTGGTCTGCAGTGTCGTCGTCTCAAGACGCCCTTGCCCGCGGAATGCAGCACTTGTGCCAAGGCCCGCCGCGCCCACCGCATCGACCTTTTTAAGGCCGGCCGCGACATTCGCCGGGATGACGAAGGTTCCCGTTACCTTGCCTTCGCCATTTGCGACCGGCGCTGCAGCCGGGCGAACGCTGATACCATCGAACAACAGGGTCTGCAGCTTTTCCCCGGGCCCGAGGCCTTCGACCGTGTAGGCAACAGTGATCTGGCGGAGAAACGCAAGCTGCTCGCTCGATACCGTCTGCGATGTCGTCGACGAGCGGATGCGGGTCTGATTACCCGTGCCGAACACCTGGGTTATCGGCGACAGCGTCTGGGTATCGCTTTCGGTCCAGTAATCTTCCGTCGGCGTGATCTTCAGGGTCGGACCCGCCGGCGAGTAGTTCGCATAAGGGTTGATCAGTTCGCATGACGTCGAGAGATCCTGCGACACGACGACAGTGTCAGAATAGTCAAGCATGCCGATCGACGGCAGCCGAACGCTATGGATGGTCGGATCGATCGCCAGCTGCAGCGAGCCGTCAAAAGCAGCCGCATCCTGGGGCTCCCCGAGATCCCGGTAACGATCGTCCCAGAACGGATCGGTAAAGATCCCGAGCGTCGGCCCCGGTGCCCGCGAATTGGCATCGGACTTCAGGCGCTCGAGCAGCACCATGTCGATCGTCTGGGCAAGCCGGTTCTCCAGATAGTTGAGCCGCTTGAAGTCGAGCGCCCGCGTGCCATCGTTGTCGACGACCGGACGCCCGACCCAGGTGTTCTTGACCACGCAAAGCGCCAGCGCATCCGCAGGTTCGCGCGGTGGAGACGGATGCTCCGGCGATGGCTCACCCTTTTGATAGATAAAGCCCCCTTCGCCATCGACGAGGATCCGGTCGTGGCGCGGCAGCTTATAGCTGTAGGAGACGAACATGTCCGATCCCTGCACGCCGCCCGACACGGTGATGGAGGTATCGGTAAACCCGCCGGGTTCAACTGTCTCGAAGTAGCGGTATTTTACCGTGTAGGAAGAGCCGGTCGCAGGCTCGGCACCGCCCGGTGCCCAGCTGATGCTGTCTCCCTGCCGGGTATAGTCAGCAGGGGCGCCGTAGACCGTGGCGCCTTGCGACACCGAGACGATCGTCGTCACGCTCTCGTCAGGCAGCAGATCGGCCCCGCCGCCGGTCCCCTTGTTGATCGTAACAGTCTTTTCCTTGGTGATCGTGACGGTCGCAATCACAGCTATCGGCGTGTGCCGCGGGAAGATGGTGGTCGTGCCGGCAACCGAGAAGGTGTGCGGCTCCAGATCGACGGTGGCCAGATCCGGTTCCTCCTCGACCTCATAGCGGATATCGGCCTCGCGATTGATCTTCGCCCCGAGCACATTGCACACGCCAGCTGCAATCGAGAACACGCGTTTCGTGCCGTTCAGATTGAGTGCCTTCACCTCGCAGCCGCGGACAATGTAATTGCCGTGGGCATCGTAGTCGTAGACGCCAATCTGCTTTTGTACGCCCGTCAGGCTGGGAGGGGCGGCTTGAGAGATCACCACGCCGTCACGCAACAGCGCATAGCGGTAGAAGTCGCCTTCGGCTTCGTCGAATTCCGTCCCCCATTTGAGAGAGACGACAACCCGGATAGCGCCCTCTTCGCCGTAACTCTCGGTACCGGGAACAAGCCCATAATATATGTCGTCGTCGGCGGCCGTGACCGGCACTTCCGTCAACCAGACACCGAGTTCGACATCGCCGGCCATGGCAACGTCGTTGAGTGTCCTGGCATCGACCGTTCTTGGGGCACCTTTGATGTACAGGGTGCCATCCGAGATGAAGACACGGCCGGCGCCGGCGCTGACGATAATGTCACCGCCGGCAAGCCGGTCGCCGTCCTTGGCGATCAGATCGCCAATCTGCTTGCGCTTGCGCTCTTGCGTCGACAGGGCATCATTCAGGTCCGCCGCCTGGGCAACCGCGCCCTCGGCAAAATAGACACGATCGACATCAGGCCGATCGGCAGTGCGATCGCGCACGTTGACAAATTCCGGATGGAGGTCCGGATCGAAGACATTGGTGCTCATAAGAGGGATACCTTCAGATAAAGGTCAGTGTCAGGGTCAGGGTTTCCCTGACGGTCTGCTGGAATGTGTGTGCCCATGGGTTCGGGCCGGCATCCACGCCGGGGCCGGTGACGACGTCATCAGGCGTAAGCCAGGCCTTGAACGGCTTGACGCCATCTCGTAACCGCAGGTCGTAGACGACACCGATCGAAGCTGCAGTGGCGCCGGCACCATCGCCAAAACCCGTGCGGACCTGATAGGCGACGCTCGGTGCCACGATGCCCTCGGGCGCCATGCCTTCGAGCGGAGCGCGGATTACGCGGGCAAAGCCGATCGGCGATCCGGCGGCGTCGTAGAAAGCAACATATGCCTGTCTCTGCATCAACAGCCAGGTCTTGACGGTCGCCTCGAACGCCGTGCCGCTCCAATAGAGCATGGGTGTATTCCAGGCGAGCGTCTCAGACCATGTGCCGGAGGCGGCCGCCATATCCGCGAGCTCGTCCGTCCAGCCGAAGTAACTCCAGTCGTCAACGCTGCCCACAAGCTCAAGCGTATGCTCCCGGCCATGGCTCCATTTGACCGAGCCGCCATTCATCCTGACGCCGGAGCTGTCACCCCAAAGCGAGCCCCCGAACCGGCTATTGCCCCAGGAGAGCGCCCGCACGTCATAGCCATAGTATCCGCGGAAGAACTGCGATCTGGCCGGATCGGAAAGATCGGACAAATATTCCGCATCTTCAAGCCGTCGGGCTTCGTTGTCACCCGGCAACTGCCCCATGCCGAGCTGGTAAAGATGCCAGCGCCGGCGGCCGAGAACCTGATCCTCGACGGCATCGAGGTCATAGCCGATCCAAGCGAGTGACTTGCCGATAGCATCAGGCGTTCCCCGGATGCGCTGCCATGCCCGCGCCTGGTCGATCAGCACCTCGACGCTGTCGAAGTAGTCGGCGACGACACCGAGCCCGTATTCCTGCACCAGCCAGGGCGCCACACTCGCATTCAAGGGGCGGGCATATTTGAGGCCATGGATCGCCAACAGCGCCGGACCGAGCAGCTCCTCGGGCGCAACGGCAGCTTCCAGCGCTCGTTCGAGCTCCGTGGCATTTTGCGGTAACAATGTTTGAGGCATCAGCGTGCGCGGCCACGATAGTGAAGAGTTACAGCACCGAGCGCGATTGCCTGGTGGTCTTCAGCGACGATATCCATTGCAGGCTCCAGGATCTCGACCCGGGCCACGCCCCCGACCATCAATCGGGCGGCAAGCCAGCTGCGGTTGATGTCAAAACCGATACCGCCTTCAGAGGTCAGGGCCTGGCGCAACGCGCTCTCCAATCCATCGAAGACGGCCCTGGGCGTCTCGGGCAGCAGCCAAATATCGGCTGAGACGTCGATGACCTGTGATGTGGCGGCGACCACCTCGACGACGTCGCTGACACAACGGACACCTGCCCCCGTCACAACCGTCGCAACGGCGCCGAGCAATGCAGAAGACGGCACACCGCCGTCCTCGGAAGACAGAATGGCCACTTCCAGTTCGGGACCAAGCCCGGAACGGTAGACCGCGACTTCCGCAACATCCGTCGAGACCGACATCGCGTGATAGGCATACCATTCCTCAGACCCCGCCGAGGACCGGCCCTGATCCGCAAGCACAATGCGTTGACGGAGCCGCGCGTCGGTCTCAGCCTCCAACCGTGTAACGCCGTGATCGGCCGCCAGGTGATCGAGGTCTGCCCCTGTCGCGAACGCCAGCAGATTGGATCTGGCGGCATCGTTGGCGCGGGCTCGCATAAGCAGTTCGCGGTAGCTCTCGGCTTCGATGATCACTGTCACCGGATCTGTCTCCAGCATCGATACGTCATAATCAGGCAGGTCCGGGTTGGTGAGGCGAACCGCTTCCCATAGCGACTGGAATGTTGCCTTCTGCCGCGTGACGATTGCCTCGAAGTCGAGCTCCTCGATCACCCGAGGCATCGGCAGCAGGGCTAGGTCGATCATGGTGCTAAGTCCATTATCTATCTACGGGAATAAGGGTGAGCGCAAAACTCTTTGAAGGGTTTGCAATCCCAATATTAGATTACGTTAAATTAACTTATGGATGACAGATTATGCGTTCCGCGGTTAGGCGCGTTAATGAGGTTAAGAAATGCGAGTTGCATCCCTGTTTGCAAGTGATCTGTCCTATGTCATGCAGGCGTTCGATCGCTCTCAAGCAATCATCTCTTTCAAGCCAGATGGCACGATCCTCGAAGCAAATGAGAACTTCTGCAGCGCCCTCGGCTATGCGCGCGACGAGATCGTCGGCAAACATCATTCTCTCTTTGTGACCGTGGATGAGGCCAAGTCTCCAGAATATCAAGCTTTCTGGAAACGCCTGAATAGCGGTAAATTTGACCAAGGTCAGTATAAGCGCATTGGAAAGGGCGGCAGCGAGGTTTGGATCGAGGCGTCCTATAATCCGGTTATCCGCGGCGGCAAGGTCGTAAAGGTCGTAAAGATTGCGACAGACATCACGGGTGAAAAGCTGCAGAGCCTTGATAGCAATGGGAAGCTCGCTGCGCTCTCAAGAGCACAAGCTATTATCGAGTTTACACCTGAGGGCAAAATCCTGACGGCAAACCAGAATTTTCTGGATGCGCTTGGCTATAATCTGGACGACCTCGTCGGCAAACACCATCGCATGTTTTGCGAACAGGATTACGTTCAATCCGACGAGTATGCAGCATTCTGGCCAGGCTTGGCGAAGGGGAAATTTTACGACGACGAGTTCAAGCGCATCCGCAAAGACGGCAGTTCCATTTACATCCAGGCGACCTACAACCCGATCCTTGATGAAAATGGCAAGGTGCTCAAGGTGGTGAAATTTGCCACCGATGTCTCAGGACGCGTTACCGCACTGCAAGAAATCGGATCCGGTTTAGAAAGGCTGTCCGACTGCAACATCCGCTTTACCATCGATGAGCCCTTCGTCGACGAATTCGAGCACCTGCGCCACGACTTCAACGAGTCGCTGGCCCGCTTCCAGCAAACCCTCGAACGGGTCATGTCCCAGACCACCATGCTTTCGGCCAAAAGCGGAGAAATGAGTTCCAGCGCTAACGGTATTGCGTATCGCTCGGAACGGCAGGCTGCGGCCTTGGAAGAGACTTCGGCGGCACTCGAACAAATTACAGTAACTGTGCGGGAATCCGTTGGCCGAACCGGGGAAGCCAGAGATTTAGTCCGCGAAGCCCGGTCAGCCGCCACGAAATCAGTTGTCGTGGTCAATTCGACAGTTGAAGCTATGGAGCGGATTGAGGCGGCTTCGGAGAAAATTACAAATATCATCGACGTGATCGACGAGATTGCGTTTCAGACGAACCTCTTGGCGCTCAATGCCGGCGTCGAAGCGGCAAGAGCTGGAGATGCTGGTAAGGGTTTTGCCGTTGTTGCCCAGGAGGTGCGCGAACTTGCCCAGCGGTCTGCCGCCGCCGCAAAGGAGATCTCAAGCCTCATCGGCAACTCCACGAAGGAAGTGGAAGAAGGGGTCCGCCTGGTCGGAGAAACTGGCAAAGCGCTCAAAAGTATTGAGGGTTACGTTCAGGCTATCGACGGAAACATCGATGCGATTGCGGTTGCGTCGTCTGAGCAGTCTTCGAGCCTCACGGAAATCAATTCAGCCGTGAATTCACTGGATCAGATGACGCAAGAGAATGCTGGCATGGTGAATACGATGGGTGCCATTGCCGAAACTGTCGCCTCGGGCGCCGCCGAGCTTGAAGAGCTTGTAAAGCGCTTCAAACTCAATCGTCGCAAATGGATACGCGAGCCAGGCTCAGAGGCTGCCAAGCTTGGTCCAGAAAGCAGGGGTTATGGCAGAAACAACATATATCAGCCCAAGCGCGATCACGGTACACCGGAATCCACAATAAGGCTGGTTTCGTAATCGCCAACGCGAACTGGTGCTACGGCGGCGAAATGAAGTTTTCGCCGCCGTATTTTAATAGATTCTTAAATATTAGAGGCGTTTTTATCAGCGTACGGTAAAACAACGAGATTAGCTGGCCATGCAGATCGTAGACGCCAAAATCGTCGATCAAATTAGTTCGACGCTATCTGCACTCTCGAATTCGAGCCGTTGGCAAATTCTGACACTCCTAAGAGAGCGAGAGTATGCTGTCGGGGAAATGGTCTCGATTATTGGGATCTCCCAGTCGTCTCTGTCTCAACACCTGGCAAAGCTGCGGCGTGGCAAGCTGGTTTCGGTACGAAAAGAAGCTCAGACATCATTTTACGCCTGCAGCGATCTCCGCGTAAATCGCATACTTGATGCACTTAACGAGCTCTAATAGCCGCACTTTCAATTCGTCTAAGCCTACGACCAACCAGTCGCGCGACTACGTGCCGCTAACCGTCACGCCCCGTCCGAGCCCAATGGTGAACCCGACGACACGTTCGACGGTGAAGTCACCGAGATGGCCGCGCGGCCGATAATCCGCCTCGATCAAAATCCCCACTTGCCCCAACCGGATCTGGTCGACAGTCCCGGAGGGCACGATCCGTCTGACGGCCAACCGCGGCTCCCAGATATCAATGGCGGTGGCCACCAGCTGCATCCAACTGGTAAACAGCGACGGCGTGACCGCGCGGCCGAGCAGTTCGACGACGCCTGCCCCGAACTCACGGCGCATCACCCGGCTCGACAGGCGGGTGGTGAGAATGACCTCGACGCCTTGATAGGCCGAGGTGAGGTTGTCGATCGATCGCCCAGTGCGGCGATCAATTCCCGTCATCGGCTTTCACCGCCTTGACCGGCGCCTTGTCGGCAAGCGCGAGACGCCCGAGACCGAGATCATATGCCGCCTGTTTCGCGGTGAGCCGGATGGTCTTGGCGCCGGGCCTCACCTTCGCGCCATTGATCACGGTGACGCCGTCACGAATGGTGTATTCGACCGCCGTGTCGGCTGTAAGATGGGTCAATTTAGCCATTGTCTTTCCTTTCAGTTTGCCGGCACGGCGGTCGTCGCGCCGCCGGGCATAACCCCGCCATGGATATGCGTGGCTCCGATGTTCTTGCCGTCATGGGTGACATGACCGCCCGATATGGACAGTCCATCGCCGCTCACGGTGAGAGACACACCGCCCGCCTCGATCTTCAGCGCGCCGTCTGCCACGGTCACCGTCACGCCGGCGTCCTTGAACACATTGGCGGCCATGTCCGCATTCGGACTGCTATGTTCGTCGGAATACCCGCCGCGGAACACCAGCCCCTGCCGCGGATCGCCGCTCGGGTTGATCACACCGACGATCTGTCCTTTGTTCAGCGGAACAGAGGTCTTGCCCGTCTCCGGATGGGGATACCAGGGCGAGAGGTAGGGATCCTCGTCGGTACCACCGAGGCGCAGGCGATACCCCTTGTCCTTATCGATCTGCTCAACCGGTCCGACCTTCAGGGAATTTCCAACGGCAGTTTTCAGCATCTCCAGGTCGAGACGCATGGCGACAAATTCATTGATCATCCGTCACCACCGTCGTCGTCAGCCTCTCGACAACAACCGTATTGATCGTTGCTGCGGCATCATCGAGCGGAACCTCGCCCAAGGCGGCGGCTTCGGCCAGCGTCAGCCCGCGTATCCGCTGCAGCATTTGTCGATCATCCACACCACCGCACATGACGGCGCGCATGGTGGCAGCCTGCGCCTGATAGGATGCATCGTCGCTCCCTTCGAGGGCTGCAACGAAGCGCATCAGTGCTGACTGGTCGGACAAGACTTCGCCCTTGATCGGATCGTCTGCCAGCATCACGGTCAACCGGATCTGGTGACCGGCCAGACGCTGGCCGTCATCGGTGTTGCGGGCGCCGGAGAACTCGATCTTGCCAACGGCATAGTGCAGTCCCCGATAAATTTCCGCCCAGACATTCTCCGGATCGGTGAGCGCGTCAAAAATCTGCCGCTGCACGATATCGAGAAAGAACTCAAAGCTGCGGTCGGAGGCCGGAATGCCGATCCCGACAATCGTCGATGCGCCCGTCTCCTCGTCCAGCTCCGTCATCGCCGAGGCTATGGCAAGCTCGAACACCAGGTCGCATTCGCCGTTCTCGACCAGGGTACGACCAGTGACGTTCGCGTGCCGGCCCTCGGCCGTATAGACTGAGATGAACGGGGTATCCACGTCAGTGCGCAGCGTGCCGTCGGCTGCGATATCGAGCGCCCCGTTCGGGCTGTCGAGAACGTTGTCGCCGACCAGCGTCTGGCCTTTCAGGGCTTCGACTGCCGCGATCCTCAGCGCAATACGGGCAAGGCTCATTTCTCACCGAGCTCCAGGATGAGGCGGCTTTCGCCGCGATCGTCGATGCGCAGCACCTCGAACCAGGGCTGGCCTGTTCGGGCGAGCGCGCGCACGGTATCGCCCTGGCGGAACGACGGCCCCTCATACCGGGCAACATCGATATGCAATTGCGCCTTCCCGGCGACCAGTCGCGCATTCCATGACAGGGCATCGCCACCGGAGATGTTCGTTTCCTTGGCCGCGCCGACCCTGAGGACAGCCTCGATGTCCATCGCCGGGCGCGACGGATCGACCACGCCATTCTTCAAAAACGACAGGCGAACCGTCTCGGCAAAGCGGGCGTCGACATCGCTGACAAGCCTGTCACGGATGTCCTGGATACGGCTGGCAACGGGCATGATCAGTCGGCCGCCTGCAGGACTGCGATGATATCCGCCTTGGTGCGGGCGCCCTCGATATCGACGCCGCGACGCTCGGCTTCAACGACGAGCTCGTCCTTCGTCATAGACGAGAGATCGGCCGCGCCATCCTCTGCGCCTGTATCGTAGGACATGCCGGCTTTCAGGAATTTTCCGCCATAGTAGCCGGCCTCTGTGACCATCTTCACAACCATCGTCTCATCCTCAAATTCAGAAGTGTCATAATCGCGGCCGCCGGTGGATCGGCGACCGCACGTTCAGATCTGGTAGGCTGATTACTTCGCCTTGGCCGACATCAGCATTTCAGGGCGGGTGCAGATGAACAGCGGATAGCTGTAGAGCTCGACCCGGTCCCATTCGTCGCGGCCGGACTTGTCCTCCAGCACCAGGCCGTAGAACTCCTGGCCGCGCTTGTTGAGATAAGGCTTGAACTCGGATGCCGGCGCCCAGCCAACCTGGAAGGCGCCGCGCGCACCGATCGGGAAGAACCGCGCTTTGTCACTACCGATCGCAATCGTCGCACCGTCGTCGGTGCCCTGGTAGTTGATGAACACGATCCCCTCGATCTCGATCGAGGAATAACCCTCGATGTTTTCGAGCGTCGGCGCCCGGTCGGTACCGATCTTCGTTTCCTTGATCTGATCGTGGTTGACCAGCATATCGAAGAACGTGTCGCCGACCAGCGAGCCGACCTTGGTGCTTGGCGTCCAGGCCCCCTTTGCCGCCTTCTGCATCGCACGTTTCAGGTCACGGCACTTCTTGCGCACATCGGTTGCCGGATCATCGAGCTCGAAGTCGATCTCGGCCGGCGGTGCAATCCCCCAGAAGTCGAACCAGTCGATTAGCACAGTGGCACCATCGGCATCCAGAACCTTGCCCTGCACCGCCCCGAAGCGCATGTGCTCCCAGGTGAGCTCCATGTCATCCTTGATCTGACCGGTTCTGCTGGTCACCTCGTCGGCGACCTCGGCCGTCTGCTGATCGAAGGGCAGTGCGAGAACGCCGGCGAGCTCGATCGCAAAGATCGTCGAGCCCTTGGCCAGACGCACCGCGTCCATGGTGCGCAACCTCGCGCCACGCGGGATAAGCTCCTCCGGCGGCGCACCGTTGGCCGATGTCGGGATCAGGGTGAGCACCCCGTTCATGTCGGCAATGCCGATCGTGCGCGACCGCGAATAGATCGGCTGGAATAGTCCGAGCGAGCCCAAAAGCTGCGGCTTGAACTCGACGCGCTCGACGATGTCCTCCTGGACTTCGATCGCGCCCCAGGCATTCTGGTTAAAAATATCAGCGACTAGTGCCATTGGCTTTGCCCCTCCTTAACGGGCGACGATGCCCAGCGCCGCCAGGGAGGCAAGGGCTGCGGTTTTCTGGATGTCAGTGGTGCCGTCGACCCAACCGAGCACATCGGCCTGGATCTCGGTATCGCGCGCCGTCACGGTGCAACGGACATCGGCGCTCGTAGCGTCGCAGCCCTCATAGAGAACGGCTCTGGCCGTCTCGCTGCCGTCGCCACCGGCCGGGTTGAACGGCACATATTTGGCTGTAGCCGTGACCTGGCCGAGCACAGCACCGGCATCGATCTTGCCGCTACCGCTGGCAATGACGATCTGCTCGCGCGAGCGATAGCCCGAGGCTTCCGACACGATGTAATGCGCCGTGCGCTTCAGGTCCTGGGTGAGAATGGTCATGGATTGAACTCCTTGGGGTAACTGCCGGCAGCCTTAGCGGCGCTTGTTGAGACGATCGGCGGAGGCCGACAGGATCGAGCGGTCCCCCTTGGCCTTCGGAGCCGACGGGCCGCGACCGTTCAGCCCCTCGCCGTTCAGACGGCGGCGCTCGTGCTCGGCCGCGTCATCGTCGACCACCGATGCGGTCACCTTCGGAGCGGCAGCCAAAATGGCCTTGGCCGCCTCAGCCGTGATGCCCTTTGTGCTCGCCAGCACCTTGGCCTGGTCGGCACGTCCCTCGGCCTCGGGCAGCGCCATGATGGCGTCCTGGCGCTCACGCTCGGACTTATCTTCCGTCAGGCTTTCGATCGTCTTTGCCTGGGCATCAGACTTGGCCTTCATCTCGGCGAGTTCGGCGGCAAGCTTGTCCGCCCGTTCTTTGTCAGTCATGGATGGCTCCTGTTGGTGACTGGTGGGAGCGGCGGACGCCGCCTTCGTACCGGCATCGGCAAGATGCCAATTCTTCTGTTTCGCCATCGCGGCGAGCTTTTTCGGCGCATGCGCATAGGCTTCGTGATAGGCAAAGGCCGCGACGGGCTGAGACCGGGTTTCACCGACCGCGTCGGCAAAGCCCTCATCGACTGCCTCTTCAGCGGTGAACCAGCGCTCCTGCTTCATGATCGTGCGGCAATCTTCCGCCGTCTTCCCGGTCTTGGCGGCATAGACACGCGCGTAACTCGTTGACAGCGCCTCCAGCATCTCCACGCTTTTGTCGTGGGCCTCGGAATTGCCAAAGGTGATCGTCGCCGGATCGTGCACCATCAGCGCTGAGCCGATCGACATGGTGACGAGATCACCCGCCATGGCGATCAGCGATGCCGCGGACGCCGCAATGCCGTCGACAATGACGTTGGTCCGGCCGGGCCGACGCGACAGCAGCGCGTGAATGGCGGCACCTTCCGAAGCAATGCCGCCACCACTGTTGATGATGACGTCGAGCGCGTCGTCTTCATTGACCTGTGCCAACGCCAGGACGACATCACTGTGGGTAAAATAATCGCCCCAGCCGAAGTCGCCGACATCCCCGGTGAGCGTGAGCCGGTTGCCCTCAAGTATCGCAGCCATGTTTGAGATCCTTCAGTAGAGGCGCATCACGCCGCGCTTGGCGAACCGCGTGCGGGCGGGTTTCAGCCCGCGGGCAAGCATGCATTGCGCCTTGGCTTCGCGGAGCGCCCACTGGACGTCCTGCAACGAGGCATTGGCGTAGCGCATCATGTCGGAGCCAAAGCGCGCCTCCGTCACCATCTCGCCGGAGATCAGCGCCATCTCGACCTGGCTGAGTTTCACAGCCCGTGCGCACCAGTCGATATCAAGCGGATCCGGATCAGCCATCTGTCTGTTCTCCTTGAGCCGGATCGCGCCGGCCATCGGCCGCGCCACCGAGCGGCCCCGCCCCGCTTCCACCCGTCGATCGGCCATGCGGGGCTGTCACACCGATTGTCTTGAACTTTTCAGCTTCGAGCGCGATCTGCTCCGTCTCTTCGTCCCAGTCGAGACCGCGCTCGGCATAGATCCGCTGCAGAGTCGTCGATCCTGTTTCGAGCGACACCTTTTCGGCGAGCGCATCCTTGTAAGGATCGGCTGACGGCTTGGCAGGGCCGCGCCATTCTGCCCACACCACTTTCTGCCGGTTGGCGAGAAACGCCCGGTAGCCGCCCTTCAGCGGAATGCGTCCCTCGGCAATGCCCTCCTCAAGCCACCGCTCGTAAAGCGCCTGGGTGAAGGGTCCGACAATCCGCTCGCGACGGCGAAGTGTCACCGGCCAGATCGTCGACACCGCCATGCGCACCGACGAATAGCCGGAATTGGAATGGTCCATCGCAAAGCTCTCGAAGGTGATACCGAGGCAGCGGGCCATTTCGCGCTGCATGTTCTGCGAGAAGGGCAGATACTGACTGCCGGGGGTCGCCGCCGTGTGCATCTGGAACTCTTCACCGGGCCCCAGATGGTTGATCCGGCCAGCATCGTTCATCGCGATGCCGTTTTCCTTGAGTGCGCTTAACCGCTGTCCCCAGAGGCCAACCATGTCCTCGACGATCCCGCCGACGAACTCCGACCAGTCGCCCTCATAGCCGACCGGCGCCTCCGTCTCGCTCAGCGTCTGCAACGCATCGAAGGCCTGTTCGGATGCTTCCGGGCTTTTGATCGTCGCGGCAAACGCCGTCTGCAGCAAGGCGGTCGTCAAGGTGGCATCAGCCAGCTGGTCATACTGCGCCACCACCTTCAAGGCAGGCGCAATCTCTGTGATTCCGCGCGGACTGTTCGGATTGCGACCGCGATCCATGACATGGCAGACATCGCCGGCGGCAAGATCGCGCTCGACCTCGATGCCACCCTCACGAGACTGGAACCGGTATTTGAGCGGGCGCCCGACTGCATCGAAGAAGATCCCGCCTTGCAGGCCCTCGATCTCCCTTGTGGTGCGCTTGCACCGGTGCGGCGGAATGAGGCTGACCTTCGTTCCGGTTTCCAGCCCGTGCAGCTCGCGCTGACGACGGCTTACAAAGTCGAAGGCTGCAAAACCCTCGCCGGTCGCAATCGCGGTTCTGAGCTGCGCATCCTGCATTTCTGGTACGGTCATCACGCCAGCCAGATCGCATTCCCGCGCGTTCCACGCCCAGCGTTTCCATTCCTTCTCGACCAGCCGGCACCAGTCGGCCTGTTCCCTGCCGCTATAGCCGAGACCCGACAGATCCGGCTTGGCATTGAGCTTGAGCTCGATACCAATGGTGTCGGCGACGATCTGGTCGACCGCGCCGGCAATCCAGCCGGAGTTATGGATAAAATCGAGCGCCAGCGCCGAGGCCCGCTCGGCCGCTTCGAACACATCGAGCCTGGCGTCGCGTGTCACGGCACGGCGCATCGACAGCACACCAGCACGGTCGCCGCGCAGGTAGCGCATGGTCGCTTTCGTTGAAGCGGCGACTGCCGGCGCCGGGAATGCCGTGGCGCCGGCCTTCACCCGCACGACGGGTTTGCTGGTCATGAATACGCTCCCCATCTCTTGCGTGGGCGTTTCGGTTTGTCCGGATCGACAGGCTTGCGCTCAGGCTTTGGCTTGGCGAACGGGTTTTCGTCCGCATAGGCGAACAGGTCTTCAGGCTCTTCCACGACCCCATGCGTGTCGCGCACCAGGTCCGCCCATTTATCCAGCGTCAGACGCCGCTTGCTTTGCAGATGCCAGCCAAGGGCAAAGGCGTAGACCGTGGCGTCGAACCAGTCGTTTGCCTGTCCCACCACCTTTTTCCACTGCCGCCCGGCTTTCGGCTTGATCAGCCGGCGAGCGCGTCTGCTGACACTTGCCCTCGCCTCCTCGTCAGCATCGACGAGGCGCTCGGCCGTCAGCTCCTTGGCAAAGGCGCCGTCACAAAGATCGGCGCCGAAGTGGATCGTGTTGCGCGGCCACTGCCCGCCCTCCGACGCGCCCTGCACCAGATTGGCAAGGGCCGCTGTCACCGCCGTCTTCACGTCGAAGAGGCCGACCGGGTAGAGCATCACTTTCGCGATGATCCGCTTGCGCTGATCCTTGATGTCGCGCTTCGACGGTGTTCCAAGCCATGGCAGGCCGACGGGCTCACGCCCATCGAGTGCATAGACGTTCGGGCGTCCCGAGCAGAACCGGTAAACCCGATCCGTCGCCCAGCCGGAGTCTACGCCCGACAGATCGATCGCCTTTTCCGACCCGCCGGCCGTGCGGTATGTCCGCTGCAAGGCGTCGGCCAGGCTGATCCACGGCTCATCCGACTGGTCGGGCGAGCCCTCGAAGGTCTCGCGATCGATCAGCTGGTACTGATCGCGCGGCCCGATCGCATAGACCGCCCACTTGATACCGTAGGTCTGGACGTCGGCCGCCGAGACGATCAGAGCCGCCCAGGGCGGCAAGACACGGGATGGACGCTGCGCCTCGCGCACAGCATCGACGATCTTTTCCCATTCCACCGTCACGCCACCGGGATCGTAGGGCTCGGCAAGATCTTGCTGGAAGAAGGTCCTGAGCTTGGTGACGTCGCCTTGCGACGTTTCCCAGCGCTGCCAGAGTTCTGACCAGCGCTCTTTCGGGGCGTATGCGGCCCACAAATGATAGCTCGGCTGCCAGTCTCGGCACCGTCCCTCGCAAGGCGGACAGCACCAGGTGTCGATATCGCCCGCCGCGATCGTCAGCGGTACCGTCTCGCCATCGTCGAGCGACCGGCGCGCAATCCATTGGCCGCGTGCGGTCATCTCAGGCTTATGACCATCGACGATCACACCGTCACAGGCCATGCAACGAAAGTGGACAGGCAAATCTTTGGCTCGATCTGCCGCCCGCATCATGTCGAACACAAGTGGCTGATAGGCGTCGCAATGCGGGCATGGCACATAATAATGCCGCTGGTCGCCGGCCTCGAAGTCGGCAGTGATATCGCACTCGCCGGCAATTCCGGGCGTCGAGCCCTGCCATTCCTTGGCGAGATCACCATACATCTTCTGGCGGGCGCGGGCCTGGTCGCGCGGACTGCCGCGCCCGTCGACATCCTTCGGATAGCCGGTCACCTCGTCCATCGCCAGATATTTGATCGAGACCATCTGCAGACCCTTGGAAGAGCCCGCATTGACGATCTGGCAGAAGCCGCCGGCATAGCGCTTGAACGAGGTGGTCGAACCCTGTTCGTCGCGGCTCGACACGGGAAGCACCTTATGGGCTATGCGCTTGGAGGCCTCGATCGTCGGCTGCAACTTGACCCGGTTGAACTTTGTGGCTTCTTCCAGGGTCGGCAACACGATCATCATCGAGCCCGGCTGCTGGTCGACGATGAAGCAGAACCAGTTCTCGATCGCCGTCGACTTGCCGAGCTGGGCCGCCCATCTCGCCGCCACCCGCCGCGCCGGGTGATCCGGATGCAGGCAGTCTTCCGGCTCGCGAAGATAAGGCACCCGGGCAATCCGGAACGGGCCTGGCCAGGGCGATCCCGATTCCGGCGAGACCTCACGGTACCGCTCGGCGTGCTCGGTGATCGTCAACTCTTCCGCTGGCCGACTGGCCGCCGCCAATCCCTTGAACAACGCAACGGCCCCGTCGGGCAAATGCGGAAAGCGCGCCCGGATATCGTGAACGGTCATTGCAGAGCTCGTGTCTCCGTCTCTTCGTCAAAGCCCGCCTCGCTTGCATCTTCCTGCCGGCGCATGGCATCGAGCCGCTCCAGGATCTGGCGATTGAAGACGCCGAGGCCTGCCCGCGTGAAGGTCTTCAGCGCCAGGCGAACGGTGCGCTCGTCCCAGCCATATTTGAGCGACAGCGTCTGCCCCTCGCTCTCGATCGCGCGCTCGAACGCGCCGAGCATCATGGCAACCGCATCGCGTCCCGCCTGATCGACCTCATCGATCGGCGTGACCTCGCGCCGGCGCTTGGCAAGATCCATCTCGCGCAGCTCGGCCTCGGCCTGTGCCTTGCGGGCAGCGCCATTCGATTGTGTTCCGGTAAACCGGTCGCCGCCGGTAGAAGCTGTGGCCCTGGACGATGGCTGGCCAGGTGCAGGTGCGGCGACGCGGATCCGGATGTTCTCGGCCCGGTGCGCCACCAGTGCATTGAAGTCGACCAGGTTCGATTTGCCGTCGGCCTTCAGCGGCAAGGCCTCGCCATGCTGCTTCAGGTAGCGCGACAGTGTCGACCGATCGATGCGGTCGCCTGTAACTGTCAGCCGCTGGGCCGCTTCAGTGATCGAGATCCACTCCTCTTCCATCCCGTTGCTCTCCCGTGCATCACGTGTGCTGCACGTGTATCCGTGTACCGCTTGCGATGAAGCGCACTGGCAAAATCGCGCAGTAGCGCGCCCCCGTGTCTGATCGAAAACGCCGAAACGGTCCCTGAATGGGGGGCCGCCGGCGGGGGCGAGGGGCGCATCCGAGGGGCGGTCCGCTCCTCAGGGTGCCAGCTTGTCGAGGGCCGCCTCGACCCGCTGACGTAGCAGCGGTCCGGCGATACGGTTAAACGCGGCCTTGGTGGCGCCGCTGGTCATCTCCACCGGGATGACGACACCCGATCTGGCATAGGTGACCTTCTTGCCGCGACTGCCATCCGAACGGCCTCCCCACCCGGAGCCAGCCCTCACCATCACATGCCCGTTCCATTTGCTGACTTCGCGACGGTTGGGCCATTGACCGCCCGTCATGAAAGCACCGGGATAGAAGGTTTTCTTGCCAAAGGCATTGGCCCAGACACCGCCGTCTACTTCCTTAGGCCCTAAGTATTTGAGCCGGATGTTTCCGCCGCGCGTCACCATGTCGTAGGAGAGCCGGCCCCTGCTCGCCTTGGTCGGATCACCGACCGCCTTGACGATCGTCTTGCGCGGCAGCCCCGTCTGCTTGGTCAGGTTGCGGATCACCTGCGTCTTGGCCCTGTTACCCACCTGGTTGACGATCCGCGGCAGGACCTTAGGAAAGCGCTCGTTCAAAAGATGGATGCGTTTGCCGAACGTGCGGACGTTGGCGTCGGCCCAGCGGATTTTAAGAAGATTGGCCATGACTGCCCAGGCTATGGAACATAGGTTTACGCCCTTCCGTTTGCACGCAGAGGGAGAAACGACATGACGCAAGAATATGAACCCAATAATCTGAACGTGATCGACAGCGATCAAGTGCAGGGGATCAAAATCTTTGGTTCGAAATCGGAAAAGCTCGGATCGATCGACAAGCTAGTCATCCATAAAGCGAAGGGGCACATCTGCTTCGTCATACTGAGACCCAGCGATGAATTGGAGATTGGAAGCGATCTCTATCCCATACCCTGGGATACACTGAGCTACGACGAGACGGCAGATAGCTACCTGACAGGGCTCTCAAAAGATCAACTCGAAGGGGCCCCCCGATACCACTCTGATCGAACATGGACCGAAGACCAGGCCGCGCATATCCACGACTACTACGGCGTTTCGACATATTGGTTTTAGAGCCGACCGCTGTATACAAAAAAGGCGGCCTTTAAGCCGCCTAAAGTTTAGCTGCTGGGAGGAGAGCAAAGCTTACGCACTGACCCTGAATCGGTGCCCATCTGGGCTTGATCAGGGCTGGGGATGGTAGCGCTGTTCCCTTGGCTTAATGGAGCCTGTTCTGGCGGGATCTCGTCCCGACATCGGAGGGTGCACTGGTCCAACTCGTCCAGTGGCCAATTGGTCTCACAGCTTTTTCAAAAACGCAAGTGGCATGCTGTCGATATCGAATGCTCTTCCCTCGACATGGATGCGCACACTCGCTCTCGGTTCCCGGCTCCATTTGACGGCCGTCACAACGCACGCAAACTCCGCAAACGGCCCGAAGCTGATTTCCGCCCGGTCCCCCTGCCCGATCGATTTGTCTGCTGGCATCCGCGATACATCTGCCCGTTCCAAAATACCTTTGAAAACAGAGATATGCGCATCAGGAATGACATAGCAACCAACCGAGCCGCCAACCAATCCGTAGATGCGATTGCTCGCCCGGCACAAGGCTGAGAATGCTTCCGCAGAAGGCACACAACGCACGAAAATGTAGCCGGGGAAGAACGGGCGGAAGCTATCAATCTTGCGCCCCTTTTGCACCCGAGAAAGCTTTTCGGTCGGCATGAAAGCTTCAACGTTTGCTTCGGCAAGCACAGTTTCCACAGCCTGTTCCTTACCAGTTTCTACCCGCAGGCAGAACCAGTGCGCCGAATTGGGGTGTGATTCGATCATGTCGCGCGACGCCTTCCTGAGTTTCGAATTCATGATTCTGGCCGTTCGGCTCTTGGCTTGGCTCGTCGCATAAGCCCTGGTTCGGTCATCGGGTCGGAGCTCCGCCTCGCTGAGCGGCCTATAGCCGAGCTTCTCGCCCTTGATCTTCTTTTCCTGCATCATCGCCTCACTCCGCCGCTTCGCTCGTGCCATCGTTGAAATTCGCCAGATAGGTGCACATTGCCTCGTCGGGGCTTCCCGGTGGCAGGAACCAGTATTTGAAACTCGACACTGGCCAGGGCCACGCCATCTGCTCGAAATACGCTTTCCAATTCAGCCACTCGCGGCTCTCGCGCTCGATCGAGACGAAGGCCTGCGAAAGCTCTTCGACCTGCGCAAGCACCGAGGTTGCACGCGGATCGTCAGCCATGGCTTTCGCCCTCGGCCAGCCATGGCTCATCTGCCGCCTGCGCCTATATTCGGCGGCAAATTCCGCGTTGTGCATCTGCCGCTGATCAAAAGCGTTCGGCGCCGGCCATTTCGTCGACATCGGCTTGGAAAATTCGGCAAGGAAGCTCGCAAACCAAGCCTTGGTCATTGCCTTGTGGACCTGCGTGCTCTCAGACGGCACCGCAGCAGCTGCCACGTCGTTGAAAAGCTTTTCTGCAAAATACGTCGACGGCGCTGGCGTATGAGATTTCTTTTGCGAACGCAGGAGCGCGATCCATGCATCACGGCGCTGTTCAGCAAGAGACCGTTCCTCGGCAGTCAGTTTGAACCATTCCCGCTTGGAGTTTTCCTTCGGCATGCCGTCGAACCCGGGCCAGCCCTTGATCGTTCGCCAAAACGCTTTCTCGATCGCTCTCCGACGTTCCTTCGAGCCATCGCTTCCGCGCGCCTCTCTCTCCATTAACGGTTCTACTAATGGTTCTATTACGGTTCGGGTGTCATGGTGACACCCGTCTCTGTCGTCAATGTCACCCCTATCGTCGTCAGTGTCACCCGTCTCACCCCCGTCAACGGGTGACATGGTGTCACCCCTCCCCTTACCTTCTTCTAACTTTTCGACGACCGCGATGTCGAAATCATAGCGGGTCGCCTGCCCCGGTCGGCCGCTAGCCTCCTGCACGACGACGAGCAGACCTTCCTCGACGAAATCTGCGAGAATCCGCTGCACGGTACGCTCTGAAAGTTCCGTTTCACGCGACAGCCGTGCCACCGTCGGCCAGATCCCGCGCCCGTCGTCGTCGGCAAAATCCGCTAGGCGCAGGGCCATAATCTTCCGGCTAGAAGAGCCGAGTGACGCCTTGAACATGCGGGACATGATCAGAATGCTCATTCTACGTCCCCGAAAAACTGCGTGTTGAACTCTGCCTCCCTTAGCAAGTAAGTTTTGCCCTCGATCCCAACGAAAGAGAGCGAGCCATGGCAATTCCACGCTGGAACGCGCCGGTCGATGTCGGCGTCGATCCCCTTGCAAAGCGGACAATCTCCAGCCCGCTTGAAGCGTTGGCATTTCTGACGGAGGAATGGCCGGGGCCGCATGATGATGCCTACGGAGCTGCCTTGCTGGCTTGCAATGCCGCGGTGGCCGGAACGCTGGATGCGGGGACCGCAAGGACCGAATTCAACAAGGCCTTGGACCGTCATCCTGATATATTGCCCAAGATCGGTTAGCGATTGACCTTTCATCGCCCCGCCCTCCCGGCCACGCTTTCCGCCAACCGCACCCGCGCCGCCTCGCACATCTCGTAAGCCGCCAGCGCAAACCATCCGTGCTCGTCGGCGTTGCGCCGTAGCGCCGTCAGGCGCGCGTCTATAAAAGCCAGAGCCTCCGGCCAGTCCCGCGCCCGAAACCGCGCCTTGATTGTCGCCTGATAGGTCAGCAGCAACGCCGGCGAGATCCGCCAGAGCCAGTCGGCCCTTTCCGCATCGTCACCCAGTGCGTCGAGCTGCTCGAAGAGCGGCATTTTCTCGTTCAACGGTCTGTCTCCTGGAAAAGCCGGATTGCCGGATCCATGCCGAGCGCGTCCCAGATCCGGTGCGCGTCGGCGGGTGAAACGGGCTGGCCAAGCCATGCCCTGTCGAAAATTTCTCTGGAAATCTGCGCCTCCCGCATCACGCGGGCGCGCTCGCCCTTCTCGGCATTGCGTCGATCGACGTCGTCATGGCGCCGCACATGAGACCACCGCGCCGCGAAGTCACCGGCATGAAGGATCTCGGCACGCAGAAAGGTCGCGAGCTCGGCCGCGTCATAGCGAAGTGCAAACGGCGAACTCATGACGTCACCGCCTGTCGCAGCCGATAGCCGCCCTCGGTCGCCCCTAGCAGCCCCTCATCAAGCAGTGCTTCGATCAGCGCGGTCGCCACGCTGGAACTGGTGCCGAAGCCACGGCGCAAACTGACCGCGTCAAACACCACCTGCCCCGCCATCCAGGCAAGCGCCTGCTGTCGCGTGGCCTCTGCCCGTTCCCGAGGTGTCCTGCGCGGCGTCTCCCGCGCAAACTCGTCCGCAGGCCTGAAACCGATCGGCGGCACATGACCGCCGGCACCCGGCAGCAGAGGGTCAGCGCTCTCATAGGCTTTCCAGTCCACCCGAATGATCCGCGGATAGCCTTCGCCGTAGCTGCCGTCGTGATTGCGTTCCCAGACAAACCAGGCGCAATTCATCTGACTCGATGCCTTCGGCCCGTCCCATCCGTCCCGGTGCATCATCGGCAGGCGCCGTGTCAGCACATAGATCCGGCTCGGCGGATGCTCGTCCATGACGAACCGCCGGTCATCGTCCTCGAAACCAAACATGAAATTGCTGTTGAGCAGCATCGCCATCTTGTTCGGCCGGTGCTCACGCAGCGCATGGGCGATAAAGGCATTGGCCACGCCATAGGGCGGGTTTGTCACGATATCGGGACCGACTGACCAGAGCTTGCTGAGGCCAACAGACAGCAGGAAGTCCCCAACCGCCTGGCGCGTGCCATCCCTGGTTTCGATCCCACGAGCGACGACATCCGAGATCGCCACCCGGTAGCCGGCGTCTTCCAGCGGCCGCAGGATCGCGCCTTTGCCGACGCTCGGTTCCAGCACATTCAGTCCGAAGCTTTCCAGCGCCAACAGCGTGCGGATCGCCTCGATCGGCGTCTCGTAGAGATCCTCGCCGCGCGCCTCTTTCGTTGCGGTCTTCGTGCCGATCGCATGCGCCGCCGCCTTTTTCAGACTGGCCCGGCTCGGCTCCAGCCCTTGCGCGAGCTGCGCCTTGATGATGCGGTCGATGAAACCCGGCCCCGCGCGCTCGGCATTCCTGAGCTTTCGCAGCTCGACCAGCCGCCGGCGATCCAGCCCGATGTCCTCAAGCGAGAAATTGTCCGCGCCCTCGGACATTTTGGGGCGCCCGACACGTGCCAACTTTCCACTGGCCTGCGCCTCGTCAACGGCGTCCGCGATCCGGATCTCGGCGTGCTTCTCGATCAGCAGCGCATCGGCCTGCATCTGCCTCGACGTCTCGATCAAGCGATGCGACGCATGCACCTTCTCCGCGTAGCCGGCCGCTGCTTTCGCCTCGTCATAGGCGCCGATCGCCAGCATACGCGCCGCCGCCAGATCGCCGTCGTCGAGCAGCGCCCGCGCATGCCGAAGCGTCGCGAGAAGATCGACGGATGTGCCGTGGTCAACACGGGCAAGCGCATTCATCGGCTCAACCCTCTTCGCTCAGTTTATCGATGACGAAGTGCACGGCCCGCATCAGCTGCCGCAGCTTGCGCAACAGTTCGCGGCGCTCGAAGCCGTCGATCCGTCCGTCGGCAAAGGCCGCTCGCGCCAGGCGCCAGAGATCCGTCGCCTCGTCCATGATCAGCAGCGCATCCGATTCGCTCAGTTCCGCCGCCAGTTGCGCGCGCGACGCGAGCGGCACCAACTGGTAGCTCAGAACCTGCGCCATCGCGGAAAGGATCACCGGGCTCTTGGCCCGCCGGTCCGCCTCGATGGCAACATCGATCGGGATCAGCTTTTCGGCATACTCGTCATTGAAAGACGCATATTTCGAAAGCGTCGAGACATTGACGCGCGTCATCAGCGGAAACGCCGTCACGCCGCCGCCCAGCGTATAGGCAGCCTCGGTCGAAGCCTTCAGGCTGCGGATTTCGATGTCGGAAACAGTGCGCACGAAAGCACCCCTGAGTTAGGTCAAGGAAAGAGAAAAGCGAAAGGATTCCGTGAGAACCGCGCGAGCCCGGCTTAGGCTCGGCCCATCAGATCAAGGAGGACCGCATGCCCAATCCCAGGGAAAAAACCGCCGGAGCGGTCCGCCATTTCGCACATAAAGCCCCTGAGAGGGCGCCGTGCCCCGTCCGAAGGCTCGTCGCCGTGAGGAGAATGAAAAATCCTTGCCGTCCCCGCACCGCACGAGGAAAGGCGCAGAGACGGCAAGGCCAATCCCGCCGCGGGAGTGCGGCCCGGGTGTCAGCGGGAAGGGAGTGGAAAGGGGGCCGGTCATTGGGCCGACTCTGGCAGAATAGTCTGATCTACAACCTCGCCCTTTCGGCGCGCGGCACAGTTCGCGCGATACAAGTCGTCAGCCCCATAAGCCGTAAGTGCGAGGATGATTGACCAATGACGATCCGGTATACCGGTCTTCGCCCACTTATAGACGGCATCGCGCGAGATCTTTGCATTGCTGGCAATCGCGAGACGCTCAATTGACGACGGGCCGCCAGCTTCGGCGATGATCGTGGATATGGTCGGAGGCTCATTCATGCAGTCTCCTTTAATGGATTTAAAATCCACAAACAACTCAAAGAAATCCAAACCTGATTTTTTTTCCGAAATTATGATGGCCGGCATGACAGAATGGTGGGAACGACTAGAAAAAAAGCGTGAAGAGCTCCAATGGAGCAAGGCGGAACTCGCGCGCCGTTCCGGCATCAACTATGACAGCATCAACAAGTACCTTCGTGGCGATATTAGCCAACCACGTGGCAACATCCTATCGACTCTCGCCGAAACCCTAGGCGTCAGTGCGATCTGGCTACGTGAAGGAATAGGGGCGGAGGATACCGAGGCACACCCCTCCCCTAGCCGGCTTGTTTCGGTAATTGTTGCCGGGCGGGTTGAGGCCGGCGCCTTTCGCGAGGTTGATCAATTCGACCAGTCAGAGCGCATTGTTTTGTCGATGCCCGCAGACGACCGCTTTCCGAATGCACGCCTAATGGCGTTTGATGTGTCGGGCGACTCAATGAACGATCTGAAACCCCGTCCGATCCTACCAGGTGATCGCGCTATCTGCGTCGCCTATGAAGACACCGCTCAAGAGATGCCCCTGCGAGACGGAATGGTCGTTGTTATCGAGAGAACGCTCGGCGGCGGGCATATACGAGAATGGTCAATAAAGCAGGTCGAAATTTACAAAGACCGTACAGAATTTCATCCACGCTCGACGAACACCAAACACAAGCCGATCATCGTGCCGAACGATATAGATGCCGACGACGGAAGCCACGTCGAGGTGATCGGGCTAGTCCGCCGCATCGTCAACGATCTGCCGCTTTAGCTAGCGCGTCACAGCGAAGACCCGCCCAATAGCACTGTCACAATGCGAGCACTTGAAGCGTAGGTTGGCGAGCAATCCGCTCCCTAGCAACTCTTCTACATCCTCAGGCGCATCATCGACCTGAGGAACGCTAACGATGCGCGAGGCCTCCCTCATGCAATTTTCGCATCGTATGTGGAGCTCGTAATTAGCCTTACACGTAAAATTATACATAGAACATGTTCTCCGTCTGTTCCTGTTTGCGAGCATCAAGCGGCCGAGTCGAGTCAAAAATAGAGAATGGATTTTATTTCCAATTTAGATTGACGTTTTAACTTTATGGATTTAATTTCCACATTGTCCCGCCGCGTCCCCTCCCCTCGGCGGGCACCGCAAAAGCGGCCGGCGCTGGTCTACCCCTCCTCGAAAGGACCCGTGCCGGCCGTCGCGTCAACCGGGAAGCTTTAAGGAACACTCATGACCCCGAGACAACAAGAAACCGCCCGCCGCATTGCCGACAGCGCACTGGAGCGTGGTCAGGGACCCACCCGTGAGGAAGCCCGGCGCGAGTTCGGGCTCCGGGATGGCCAACTGACCGACACGGTCATAGACGAGGCCGCACGTCTCTATGTCGCCGGCACCGAGCGTCGCGTCGCCTGATCCGCTCCGGTCTCCGCAGCCGCCTTCCAAGGGCAGCGCTGCGGTTTCCCGAACGGACGATGGAGATCCCTGATGACATCGCAGATACGCATTCCCCTGTTCACCCGCCGCATCCCGCGCCGGCCTGTCGAGATCCAGCCGATGACACCCTTGCAGACGCTGCCCCGCAGCCAGGCTGCGATCAATCGCCGTTTGACTTATGCCCTCGGCGCCGTGCTCGCCTTTTCCCTACCCACGGCCGTCGCCCACCTATGGGCAAGCGCGGCATGGGCACAGGAGGCCGACGACGTTGTCGGTCTCGCCGTGCAGGATTCGGCAGTGCCCTTTCTGCTGACGGTCCCGGGTGTCGTCACCGCGACCATTCTCGCCGCCTGCGGGCTGGCCTCGACAATCTATGCCTTCGCCATCCTGCTGCGACCCCGCCGGTCCGGCCGCGGCGAAGAGGTGCGCGCGGCAATTGCCTTCGCGCTGACACTCCCCAGTCGCAACGTCCGTCCTTTTCTACATGCTTTCAACGATGGCGACGTCCAAGCGCTGTCCATCTGCTGGCCCGAATGGACCGCCTTTCAGTGCCGGTGGCTGATGACGGAACCGGATTGGACAAAGTGATGCGGACAGAAATCTCTCATAGCCATCCCAAACCGGCATCGGGTCAGTTGCGCAGCTGGAAGCCGCTGCAGAAGACCGTGCTGCAGAGGACATGCGTCGTGCCCGGCGGCATTTGCACCATCCAGGTCTCCGTTCCCAGCATTACCATGCACACCAATGCGCTGGCCAAGACCAGGATACGGCCATGAATCTCGCGACGGCACGCAGTCTGTATCTAAAAGCCCGCAGTAGCATCGCGACTGCGTCGCCGGAATACACCCGCCTGTTCGATCACAACGCCCACCGCCCGCAGATCGGCGCCAGGGATCCCCTCACCCGACTGGTGGCGCCGATCGCCACCATCCTGCGTCCCTGCCACGTCGATGACGAGGAAGTGCTGTTCAACAGCCGCGACTATATCGAGGCCTGCATTCTCGTGGCCGAACAGTCCTTCGACGAAGTGCGACGGCTGAAACGCGAGGTAGAGCAGTTGCAGGCGAAGCGTCAGCGCGAAGCCGGCCGCAAGGACTATGCCGCGCAATGCGCCATGGCCTGCGACAAGCCGGCATTTCGCCAATGGCTCGCCGACGTCCATGGCGCCGACATTTCCGACCGCGAGCGCATCGCCACGCGCCTCCGTTCGATCCTGAACATCCGCTCGCGCGGCGAACTCAACATCGACGAGAGCGCCGCCGCCCGCTGGAAATCCCTGCAGGCGGATTTCGAGGCCTCGCTGAGGACACGCCGCAAGGGCATCCGACACCAACAGACCATTTTCGACCACAGCAGCCATCCAAACACGCAATGTGAGGAGATATCACGATGAAGGCGAACAGGCCCGAGGTCTTGCCCTTGTCATTGCCGCCGCGCGGCCTCGCCCGTGAGCAGGCAGCAGCCTATGTCGGCATATCGACAAGCCTCTTTGACCGGCTGATCAGAGAGGGCACCATGCCCAAACCGAAAAGGGCCAGTGGGCGCACCGTCTGGGATCGCCTTTCGCTGGACCGTGCCTTCGTCCGCCTGCCCGGTGGAGATGAGCCGGAAGAAGATGACTGGTTGACGGAGGTCTGATGTCGAAGAAATTCTCCAGGAAATACGTCGTCGAGGACAGGACGGACGGCGTGCTGCGGTTCTATTTTCGAAAGCGAGGCCAGCGAAAGGTTCGGCTCCCCGGCCTGCCGGGCAGTGACGAATTCAACGCCATGTACTACCGCGCCTTGAATGGCGAAATCGACTTCGGGCCAACCGGCCCGAAGATGTCGACCAAGGGCACGCTGCGCTGGCTCTGCGAACAGTATTTCCAGAGTGCCGAGTACAAGCGCCTGGACAAGAGCACGCGCCATGTCCGCAAGCTCGTGGTCGAACGCATGTGGGCGGAGCCGATCCGGCCCGACTCGACACGGATTTTCGAGGACATACCGCTGTCTGCAATCACTCCGCGGGCTGTGCGCACGCTGCGCGATCGGCGCGCGGACAAGCGCGAAGCCGCCAATAGCCGCATCAAGGCCCTGAGGGCCATCTTTGCATGGGCCTGCAAGCCGGACGTCGAGCTGATGAGCAGCAATCCAGCCCGGGACGTGCCGTATTTCCCGCAGGAAGGCGACGGCTTCCATTCCTGGACAGAGGAAGAGATCGCTCGCTTCGAGGAAACGCACCCGATCGGCACGAAGCCGAGGCTGGCCATGGCGCTGCTGCTCTACACCGGCCAGCGCCGCAGCGACATCATCCTGTTCGGTCGCCAGCATGTCTTCAACGGCTGCCTGCGCTTCACCCAGTTCAAGGGCAGGAAGAGGAAGCCGGTCACTTTGGAAATCCCGATCCATTCCCGGCTGCAGAAAGTGATCGATGCCTCGCCATGCGGCGAGATCACGTTTCTGGTCACCGAGTTCGGCAAGGGATTCACCGCGCCAGGTTTCGGCAACTGGTTCCGGGCTCAATGCGACAAGGCGGGCCTGAAACAGTGTTCGGCGCACGGCTTGCGCAAGGCAGCATCCGCACGCCTGGCCGAGAGGGGTGCGACAGAGAAACAGATCATGGCGATCACCGGCCACTCGACCTCCAAGGAAGTCACACGCTACACAAAAGCTGCAAGCCAGAAACGGCTGGCAGAGAGCGCAATGGTTCTGCTGGACGAAAGCACCGACGACTGATTGCAAAAGCGGACAACGCCCTCGCTTTCCTGATAGACCCTTGATCCAGGCCGCCGGTATGGACGCGCAAGGAAACGCATATGCTATCGCAGAAATTCATCGTCATTCCCTACAAGAAAAGCAGGGGCGGAATGACGCCCGGCGAAATCAGACAGGCAAGCAACGCCGGCTCCGCCGAGAAGATAGCGACTGCCATGTCTGAGCGACATCCCGGTGTCGCGGCCTATTCGGTCATGGTCGACAACGAAACCGGCGACATGACGTCACCGACGTTGATTGTGTCTTTCGGGGAAATTCCGTCTTTGGAAGACTGAGCAGTCAGCACTGCTGGCACGGCTCGCAAATCAATCGCGTGACTGGTCTGGCATAACCCTGGTAGCTTTTCTCAACATGCGCACAAACGCTGCCTGTTCATCCTCATTGAGGCCATCCATCAGCAGCACCTGCATATCGCGTAAAATTGGGCGGACCTGCTGCAGCAAGTCGCTTCCGGTATTGGTTACGAAGAGTGATAAATCATCTCCTTCGCCCACGGATCGGATTAGCTTGGCATGCGCTATCCGTTCGACAGCTGACTTCGTATCCGCCCGATCGAACGCTACATGGTCAGCAAGTCTTCTCGCATCCAGGCCCGGATGGTCGTTGATTGTTTGAAGGGCGGCACACTCGGCCGCCGTAAGGTTATAGCCTCGCCTGTGCATTTCTTCTGCAAGCAGGGAGGCGGACGCTTGTGTCAAGCGCCTGAGTAGCAGACCCGGCATACTTCCCCTCCAGAAAACACATATTCTAAATTAGAGTACTTACATTTTCCAGGATTACAAATAATAATTCGCATATATTTCTGAGGGCGACGTTTCGCCGCCCTCCATCTCAGAATTACCAACTGCGAAAGTCCGAATTAAAATTGATTTCTAATGTAGAAATCATAGATAAATCCAGCACTTTACTTTTCTTGCAGGAGAAAAATTGGCGCCCTCCTCGACAACTATCTCGGCTTTGATTCGTATAGCAGGCGACGCTGCCTTTCAAGCCGCCTCAAAAGCCATGAAATAACCGCGAAAGCTCAAAAGGGGAAGAAATTACTTAAAATCTTGCGTCTAAACCGAATATCCAGGCGCCAATTAGGTCACTTTAAGCGGGGCTCTGCTATTCTCGTTTACTGCATCAGTCGCCTTTCGAAGGAGACTCATGAACGCTTCTCTTTCATTGGCATCGAGGCCCTGAAGTAGCAGATCCTGTGTATGCCGAACTATGGGGCGGAGCTTTTCAGTGATTATAGAGCCTGCGTCGGTCAAAAAAAGCTCGCGCGCCCGTCGGTCAGTCGGGCTAATTCGGCGGCGGACTAATTGTTTCTTCATTAAACGCTCGATCACGCCTCCCACGGTGACCCGGTCATGGGCTAGATTGTTGGCTAGCGTTGCCTGGTCCATACCCGGTCTGTCACCGATAGCCTGCAACGCAATATATTGAACGGGAGTGAGATCGTATCCCTGTGCCTTGGTCTCTTCTATAAACATCGAGACCGATGCTTGGTTCATTCGCCTCACTAGGTGAGATGGTAACTCCTGAAAATCCCGCATTTGTGTGCCCTTCAGCTTTTTGACAGGCCACCCGCTGGCCTTAATTGAAGATATAGTCGAAATTTTCCGGACTTAAATTATATCTTAGACTCTTGGAAAAGATCGAACACTTATGCTCGGTAAGCGTTGCCCCCTAAGAAGCGTGGACGGTCTCAAATTCCCATTTGAAACGATCTACGTCTTTTAGGCGCAGCTACACTGCACGCCTCAAATAACGGAGGACGAGGATGTCAGTTCCCCATCTAAATCACGAAGAACTCATCTGGTTAAGAGGGCTTCTCCGAGGAGGTGGCCAGCTAATGCCGGAAGATATCGCAATCAAATTAGAGCGAATTGGGCTGGTTGAACGACGAATCGTGGGTGAAGCCGCCTCTGCTCGACGCGTTCTGGTTGTGAGCGCTACTGCGGATAAGCGACGTGCGAGAAACCTAGTTCGCCTGACAATGACGCACTAAAGTTTTACTCATTAGCCATTGTTAAGATGGCGGCATCCCCTCAGGCACGCATCAGCCAGTCGACAAAAGTGCTGCCGCCATCATTGGGCCCTCTCTGATCGATCTCCGAAGCGTCACGCGCTTCGCTTGGCCGAAAGCCGTAGCGTTTCTGGAATTGACGGCTAAATGAGGAAGGATTGACGAAGCCGTATTCGTAGGCGATCGAACTTATTAGCTTGCCTTCATTTATTTTCGCCAAGGCCTGTTGGCAGGCAGCCAATCGACGGTTCTTTATGAAAGTCGCCACACCGCCATGATTTTCAAAAAGATAGAACAGATTGCGCCGAGATAGGCCGAGCCGTGCGCAGATCATGTCGGGCGTCAGATCCGGCGACTTAAGGTTTTCAGCTATGAAACGCCTGACACGGTCGAACTGGGTGGCCGCTATGGGGGCCTTGGCGGCCTCCAGGTTCGCCGGAGTCTGACGCACCATTGCTCTGACAAGGGATCCGAACGCTTCGTTCAAGGCCACGCCATCTGTAACAGTTAGCATGTGTGCCCGGTTTTTCACTGACAAGAGAAAATCTCCGATGATGCCAGACATCGGTCCCGCCACCCGCAAGTGCGAAGCCCGGTCGAGTTCCTCCGCGATGTCCCAAAAATCATCGCGGCTGAAAAATAGACTCGAATATTCCGCGCCTTCCAGCTTGCCAGCAAACGGAGCTGCATAGGAATAAAGCGCAAGGTCGCCAGCCTTGGCGCCAAATCCTCTGTGGTGACTGTCCACCTTCAGCCTTCCCTGCGTCACAAGGCCGAGGCACCAATGATCCAGCTGTGATTTGCGGATAGCATTTGGGCCATAATCGAGGGTCAGGGAAGGAAGCGTATAATTGGTCAGGAACACCGAGCCTAATTGGAAGACTTCCGAACTCGCAAGAAACCCTGTCCTATGCGGTGCCGTCGCCTGTATGTCGGTCATCCCCTTGCTGAACGCACGCCAGGCATCAAGCTGCTCGTGCAATCCGTAAGATGCCGTCGAGAATTTGAGAGTTGGAACGGCTTTACCATCCGGCGCCATGGAGCTTTGCGTCATTTCGAATACTCTTCAGAAGCGACGACCAAAAACTTCAGTTCCACAAAATCATACGGCGTCGCACACACGGTATGGTTCAGCACCGCAGGCTTTTCACCTGAGTGCTCGTCCGCTAAATCGCCACCGGGACAGCCGTTCCCAATCGAAAATTGGCGTCAAGCCACCGGAAATGCCAGATATGAATAAGACCAAGACAGCCATATTTTTATCGACAAAACGCGCAATTGAATTCTCTCTGCGTGCAAAATGAGACGCCGCTCGTAAAAACAGCTTTGTCTCAAATGCAGCGGTCGCAGAAACCTTGAGCGTGCACTCCGTATAAGGCGGCTATCTTTCTATTTCCATCCAACCAGACCCAACAAACGCATTTGTGATCAAATGCGGGAAATTTTAGATTTTCCAGTAGCGGCAAGCGTTGGCGGGCAACGGCACGACAATGGACGATGCGTATATGCCGCACGATCCACGATTTCATCACGCCGAGAGTTGTCCCAAACCAACCATCATCATCGAATGTTCTAGGTAGCGTCCACCCTCAGCCGATAGGCATCCACCGACAGACGAAAAATGCCTCGCTTAGCAGGCCTGAAGCGTGAACAAATGTGTCCAGCTTTTCGGGGGGTCGAAAATCGTCTGGACAACCAGCGGCATTTTATAAAATAAAATCAATGCCGTAAAAAAATGGTGGTGCCCCATGCCGGAATCGAACCAGCACTCCTTTCGGAACTCGATTTTGAGTCGAGCGCGTCTACCAGTTCCGCCAATGGGGCCCGAGCGATCTCGGAGATCGAAACTGCGGGTCGGACTATACGAATGGCCATGCCATGGTCAACAGGCTTTTTGACCGCCTTCTATTTCACGCAATTGTTTGTAGGCTGGCGCTCTCGGAATAGCGCGGGGTGATTTACACGAGCCCGCCACTTTCCTATGACCCTTGTGCGCTCAAACCGGAAACCGTCAATGCTGCGTCGAATTTACGACTGGACCATGTCGCTGGCATCTCGCAAGTCAGCGGAAGTCTGGCTCGCCATCATCGCCTTCGTGGAAAGCTCGGTCTTCCTGGTGCCCGCGGACGTGCTGTTCATCCCCATGACGCTTGCCCGGCCGGAGCGGGCCTGGCGCTATGCGTTGACGGCCACACTGTTTTCAGTGCTCGGCGGCATCGCCGGCTGGATGCTCGGCTACTATGCCTTCGAGACGATTGCCCGCCCGATCCTCGAATTCTATGGCAAGGCCGAGGCCTTCGATAGCCTGCGCACCGGCGTCGACTACAAGACGGTGCTGCTGCTGCTTGTCACCTCCGGCCTCGCGCACCTGCCGCCGATCAAGGTGGTCACCATCCTGGCCGGCGTTGCCCATGTCGACATCGTGCTTTTCATCGTCTCGGCGATCCTTGCGCGGGGCGCCCGATTCCTGCTGATCGCCTGGCTGCTCAGACGCTACGGCGAACCGATCCGCCATTTCATCGAAAAGCAGATGGGCCGCATCGCCCTTGCCCTGGCGGCCTTTGCCATTCTCGCCTATCTCGCCTACCGCTTCCTTGCCCACTGAGAACCCCGCCCCATGGACACGACGCAATCGCAAAATCGCACTCTTGCCGCCCTGCTGGTCACGGTCGGAATGATCGTGGTCATCGGCTCGGCGCTCGCCTTCGAGCATATCGGCGGCTATATCCCCTGCCATCTCTGCCTGATCGAGCGGAAACCCTATTATATCGGGATCCCCCTCGGCGTGCTGGCCGTGGTCTCGCACATGCTGAAACTGCCGGTCTGGATCACCCGCACTTTGCTGGGGCTCATCGCCCTGCTGATGATCGCCGATGCCGGGATCAGCGCCTATCATGCCGGCGTGGAATACAAGTGGTGGGACGGACCGTCGAGCTGCACCTTCGATGCGACGTCCGGAGGCGGTGGCGGCGGAGACATCCTCAGCCAGCTAAACGACGTCCATGGTCCGAGCTGCTCGGATGCGGCGATCCGCATTCTCGGCCTGTCGCTTGCCGGCTGGAACGTGATTGCCGGCCTGGTACTTTCAGCCATTGCCGCCTTCGGCGCAAAGCAGAAGGCCGCCTGACGAGGGCGGCCTTGAGAGCAGGAGACGGCGGTCGGCCGGATTAGGGCTGCAATTCGCTGTCCCAGTAGAGATAGTCGATCCAGCTGTCGTGCAGGTAGTTCGGCGGAAACAGCCGGCCGTTGTTGTGCAGATCGTGCACGGTGGGCCGGTAGGGTTTCTGCGACGGAAACATCTGCGCCTGGCGCGGCAGCTTGCTGCCTTTCCTCAGATTGCACGGCGAACAGGCCGCCACGACATTTTCCCAGGTCGTCTCGCCGCCATGGGCGCGCGGGATCACATGGTCGAAGGTCAGGTCGTCATGGGTTCCGCAATATTGGCACTGGAAGCGGTCGCGCAGGAAGACGTTGAACCGGGTAAAGGCCGGGTTGCGGGTCGGCTGGACATAGGATTTCAGGCTGACGACGCTCGGCACACGCATGCTGAAGCTGGGCGAGCACACCGAATGGTCGTATTCGGCGATGATGTTGACGCGATCGAGGAACACCGCCTTGATCGCATCCTGCCAGGACCAGAGGGAAAGCGGATAATAGCTAAGCGGCCTGTAATCGGCATTCAGCACGAGCGCCGGCAGGGAACTGGGAGAAACAGCAATCGTCAAGGGCATCTCCTAGATCGATTCGTCATCTACTCCTTCTATATTAGGTCCGTTGTTACAGGATTGTGAAGCCAAATAAATACGGGGCTTTCAGGCCTGCGACAGATTGGCCCCGGGGGTCGCCTCGCGACCGGTGTTCAGCGCATAGAACGCCCAGAACAGACGGGCGGCCACCGCGCGCCATGGCTGCCAGCAAAGCGCGATTTCGCGGACCGCGGCGATATCGGGCCGCTCGGGCAGACCGAAGGCAAGCTGCACGGCGACCCGGAGCGCCAGATCCCCCGCCGGGAAGATATCCGGATGTCCGCCGCAGAACATCAGATAGACCTCGGCGGTCCAGGGGCCGATCCCCGGCAGCGCGACGAGTTCGGCAAGTGCTTCATCGGCCGGCAAGGCGGCGATTGCCAGGAGGTCGATATCGCCCGCTGCATCCCGCGCCGCAAGATGCCGCAAGGTGCGGATCTTCGCCCCCGAAAGGCCGATCGAGGCAATCTGCTCGTCCGGCAGTCCGGCAAAACCGGCAGCGGTCGGCGGCGTTCCGGTGGCCGCCACGAGCCGGCGCCATATGGCATCGGCACTTGCCCGCGACACCATCTGCGATACGACGATATGGGCAAGGCCCGCAAAGCCGGGTTCGGCAAGCCGCAGCGGAAGCGGACCCGTCAGCCGGCTGATCGGCTGGAGGCGCGGATCGCGCAGGATGAGAGCGTCCAGGCCTCGCGCCACGTCGGCGGACGATCGGATGGGTGTCAGGAGGTCGGATGTCACGCACGGTACCGGCTTGGTGAAAGAAGATCTTCGTGGCAGAAGAAATCATGATCGCCGACATCCGTCAAAAGTCCCGCTTCCGTTTTGCCCCGAGCCCCAACGGTGCGCTGCATCTGGGTCATGCGCTTTCAGCCTTGCTGAACCACGACATGGCGGCCGCGGAGCAAGGAGACTTCCTGCTGCGGATCGAGGATATCGACATCAACAGATGTACGCCCGAGCTGGAGCGGGCGATCCTGGACGATCTCCACTGGCTCGGCCTTGGCTGGGACGGGCCCGTTCGACGGCAATCCGAGCATCTCGCCCATTACCGTGCGGCGCTCGACCGGCTGATTGCAGAAGATCTCGCCTACCCCGCCTTCTTGACGCGCGGCGACGTGAAGGCGCAGGTCGCCGCTGCCGAGCAGGTCGGCGCGGCCTGGCCGCGAGACCCGGACGGCGCACCGCATTATCCGGGCGAGGACAGAGGCCTCGACGCGAATGTGCGCGGCAGGCGGATCGCGGCCGGCGACCGGCATGCCTGGCGGCTCGACATGCAGGCAGCACTTGCCAGGATAAAACAGCCGCTTGCCTGGACGGAAAGCGGTGAGGCCGAGCGGGGCGAGATCGAGGCAGATCCGTCGGCCTGGGGCGACATCGTGCTGTGGCGCGCGGATGCGCCGTCGAGCTATCACCTGTCGGTCGTGCTGGACGATGCGCTGCAGGGCATTACCCATGTGGTCCGCGGTCTCGACCTCTATCATGCAACCAGCGTGCATCGGCTGCTGCAGGTGCTGCTCGGCTTGCCCGCGCCGCTTTATCATCATCACAGGCTGGTGCTTGCCGACGACGGTCGAAAGCTGTCGAAGAGCAACGGAGATGCGGGGCTGGCGGCCTTGCGGGACACCGGCGCCTCACCGCTCGACATCCGCCGTCTCGTCGGGCTCTAGCCCGTCCGCCGCAGCAGGTTCGATGACGGCAGCGGGTATGACGGAGAATTTCAGGAAAGCCGCATTCACCTCTGCGCCGATCAGAAAGATCACGGCGATCATGTAGAGGAAGACGATGACGATCATGATCGATGCCAGCCCGGCATAGGTGGCCGCGTAATTGGCGAAATTGCCGAGATAATAGGTGAAGATCAGGCCGCCGATCATCCACAGGAAGATCGTCAGGCAGACGCCGGGCAGCACGTCGATCAGCCGCCGCTTGCCGGCCGGCAGACCGAGATGGGAAACCACCAGTCCGATGACGAGGACGGAGATCGTGCCCATGATCCGCCAGGTCGACAGCGTCGTCAGCAGGCCCTTCATCAGCGGGAACCAGGTCTCGGCGAAACGCAGCGCGATCGGCACGGCGACCAGAAGCGTGCTGAGAAACGCCAGCACGACGACGGCGAGCAGCACATAGCCGAGGCTGACGAGACGGGTGATGTACCAGGCGCGGGGCTCGGATACCCGATAGGCGCGGTTGAGCGCGATCCTCAGCGCCTCCACCCCGTTGGAGGCGAAATAGGCAGCGGCCAGCACCGAGATCGTCAGCAGGCCGCCGCGCGGAATGGTCAGGACCCGGATCAGTTCGTCCGACAACGGCGAGGCGATCTCCTCCGGCCAGGTGTCGAAAATCAGGTGGATGGCGGTCTCCGTGAAGCTGTCGGCACCGAGAAAAGCCGCCATGGCTGCGCCGAAGATCAGGAAGGGAAAGACCGCCAGCAGGGCCGAAAGCGCGATATGGCTGGCCATCGCCCAGCCATCATCCTCGCTGAAATGAAAAATGGCATCCAGTATCACTCGGACGAGCGTTTTCGCGACGGCTCGCATTCCATCCCCTTGTCCTTGGCCAGGATCGTTTGCCAGGCCGAATCGAATATGGGAAGGGTAACCGCTTTTTGAAGGAGGCACTGCATGACCGGCCAGAAAACCATCATCGTCACCGGCTGCTCCTCCGGAATCGGCGCCTATGCGGCGCGCGCGCTGAAGAAGGACGGCTGGCGGGTCTTTGCCACCGTCCGACGCGAAGAGGATCGCGAGGCCTTGCGCGCCGAGGATATCGAGACCCTGCTGATGGACTATACCGACGGCGACAGCATCGCCGCTGTTGTCGAGGAGGTCACCCGGGCAACCGAGGGGCGGGTCGATGCGCTGTTCAACAATGGGGCCTATGGCCAGCCGGGCGCGGTCGAGGACCTGTCGACCGACGTTCTGCGCCAACAGTTCGAGACCAATGTCTTCGGCTGGCATGACCTGACGCGGCGGATCATTCCGCTGATGCGGGCCAGGGGCACGGGCCGGATCGTCCAGTGCTCGTCGATCCTCGGCATCGTCCCGTATCGCTATCGCGGCGCCTATACAGCGTCCAAATTCGCCATCGAGGGCCTCAGCGTGACGCTGCGGATGGAACTCGACGGCAGCGGCATTCATGTGAGCCTGATCGAGCCAGGCCCGATCGACACCCGCTTCACGGCCAATGCGCTGAAAAAGATCGAGGAAAACATCGATCTGAAAAACTCCGCGCATGCCAAGGAATACAAGCGCCAGCTTGCCCGCCTCGATGGCAGCGGCCCGGTCAACCGGCACAAGCTCGGACCCGAGGCGGTCTACGATGTGCTACGCCACGCCTTGACCGCCAAGCGGCCGCGACCCCATTATCTGGTCACCAGGCCAGCCAAGCAGGGTGCGCTGTTGAAGCGTCTCCTGCCCGCCGATCTGTTTTATCGGGCGATGCGGGCGCTGGACTGAGGATCATACGGGGGGAGAACGAGAATTTCATGTCCGGTTTTACGAGTATTTTGGCGCTCATCGTCATGGGGCTCGTCGTCCTCGTGCTGGCGCGGGGATTGTTCAACATGATGCGGGGCGGCAGCGGCAACACCTCCAACAAGCTGATGCGGCTGCGCGTTCTGTTGCAGGCGATCGCCGTCGGGCTGATCATGCTGACCCTGTGGCTGACCGGCGGCGGCAGATAAGATCAAGGTATCATGGTCAAGCTCAACAAGATCTACACCCGCACCGGGGATGACGGTACGACAGGACTGGTCTCGGGACCGCGCAGGCTGAAGCACGACCTGCGCGTCGAGGCCTATGGCACGATCGACGAGACGAGTTCGGCGATCGGGATCGCGCGCCTGCATCTCGCCGATCTCCCCACCGTCGATGCGATGCTGATGCGCATCCAGAACGATCTATTCGATCTGGGAGCCGATCTCGCGACGCCGCCGACGGACGAGGTGCTCGGCTACGAACCGCTGCGAATCGTGGCTGCCCAGGTCGATCGGCTGGAGCAGGAGATCGACGCGCTGAACGGCGAACTCGATCCGCTTACCTCCTTCGTCCTTGCCGGGGGCTCCCCGGCTTCTGCCTATCTGCATCTGGCGCGCACCATAGCCCGGCGTGCCGAGCGGCTGATCGTGGCCTTGACGAAAAGCGAAGGCGAGGTCGTCGGCGCAAGCGTCGTCATGTATGTCAACCGGCTTTCCGACTTCCTCTTCGTCGCCGCGCGCTATGCAAACGACCGTGGTAAGTCAGACGTGCTGTGGGTGCCGGGACAGAACCGGTGAGAGCGTCGACAACGCGTTTGACGTTCACGTAAACGTAAATTATGCGTTTAAACCGCCTGTGCGACGGGACGCGTCGTTGTAATTGCGAAAAAAATGCGTATCCATGTCGCCAACTGACCATCGGAGGGCCACCCGAAAGCGCATTTTTCGGGCCAGGCAATGAAGGAAGGAACCCATGAAAGTACTTGTGACCGTCAAGCGGGTTGTCGACTACAACGTGAAGATCCGCGTAAAGCCGGATGGCACGGGCGTCGAGCTTGCAAACGTGAAAATGTCGATGAACCCCTTCGATGAGATTTCCGTCGAAGAGGCCCTGCGGCTGAAGGAAGCCGGCAAGGCGGACGAAGTCGTCGTCGTTTCGATTGGTCCGGCAAAGGCCGAGGAGACCCTGCGCACGGGTCTGGCCATGGGTGCAGACCGCGCGATCCTGATCGAGACCGATGAAACCGTCGAGCCGCTCGCCGTTGCCAAGATCCTGAAGGGCGTGATTGACGCCGAGCAGCCGGGTCTGGTGATCACCGGCAAGCAGGCGATCGACGACGACAGCAACCAGACCGGCCAGATGCTGTCGGCGCTGATGGGCTGGCCACAGGCGACATTCGCCTCCAAGCTCGAGATCAAGGATGGTTCTGCCGACGTCACCCGCGAAGTGGATGGCGGTCTGCAGACGATCAACGTCAAGCTGCCGGCCGTCGTCACCACCGACCTTCGCCTGAACGAACCGCGCTACGCTTCCTTGCCGAACATCATGAAGGCGAAGAAGAAGCCGCTCGACAAGAAGACGCCCGCCGATTTCGGCGTCGATGTCAGCCCGCGCCTGAAGGTTCTGAAGACCGAGGAGCCGGGTGGCCGCAAGGCCGGCGTCAAGGTCGGATCGGTTGCCGAACTGGTCGACAAGCTGAAGAACGAAGCCGGCGTGCTCTAAAGCAGACGGACAAGGAGAACAGATAAAATGACCATTCTTCTTCTGGCAGAACATGACGGCCAGACCGTCTCGGACCAGACCGCCAAGGCCCTGACCGCCGCCGCCGCGATCGGCGGCGACGTGCATGTGCTGGTGGCCGGTGCCGGCGCCAAGGGTGCTGCCGATGCAGCCGCCAAGCTGTCGGGCGTCTCCAAGGTATTGCTCGCCGACGACGCAAGCCTCGGCAACAATCTGGCAGAACCGCTGGCAGCCCTGATCGTCTCGCTGGCCGGTTCCTACGACGTGCTGATGTCCGCCGCCACGTCGGTCGGCAAGAACGTCATGCCGCGCGTTGCCGCGCTGCTCGACGTCATGCAGCTTTCCGACGTCATCGAGGTCGTCTCGGCGGACACGTTCAAGCGTCCCATCTATGCCGGCAACGCCATCCAGACCGTGCAGTCGACCGACGCCAAGAAGGTGATCACCGTGCGCACCGCCTCCTTCCAGGCGGCCGGCGAAGGTGGTTCGGCGTCGGTGGAAAGCGTTTCGGCGGCAGCCGATCCCGGCCTTTCGAGCCATCTCTCGGATGCCCTGTCGTCGTCCGACCGTCCGGAACTGACCTCCGCCAAGATCATCATCTCCGGCGGCCGTGCCCTCGGCTCCTCGGAGAAGTTCCAGGAAGTCATCCTGCCGGTGGCCGACAAGCTCGGGGCCGCCGTCGGTGCATCGCGCGCTGCCGTCGATGCCGGCTATGCGCCGAACGACTGGCAGGTTGGCCAGACCGGCAAGGTGGTTGCCCCGGATCTCTACATCGCCTGCGGTATTTCCGGCGCGATCCAGCATCTGGCCGGCATGAAGGACAGCAAGGTAATCGTCGCGATCAACAAGGACGAGGAGGCACCGATTTTCCAGGTTGCCGATTACGGTCTTGTCGCCGATCTGTTCGAAGCGCTGCCAGAACTCGAAAAAGCGCTCTGACGCGCTTTTCGCATCAGCGAAAAGACTGGCAAATGACGCCGAGCGCGTCTATCAATTTGGCCGGGCCGTCGACGAGACGCCCGGCCAAATTAGTATCGTGACTGGGAAAGATGGAGAGAGCCGTGGAAGCGACGATCACCAATGTCGGCATTATCGGCGCCGGCCAGATGGGCTGCGGCATTGCGCAAGTGGCTGCGGCCGCGGGCTACACCGTCACCATCTACGACCTGTCCAAGGACCGGATCGAAGCCGGCCTTGCCACGATCAACGGCAATCTGGCCCGCCAGGTTTCCAACGGCAAGATGCATGAGGACGAGCGCATGGCCGCCCTCTCGCGCATGTCCGGCACCGCCGATGTCAACGATCTCGCCTCCATGGACCTGGTGATCGAGGCGGCGACCGAGGACGAAAGCGTCAAGCGCAAGATCTTCGCCCAGCTCTGCCCGGCACTGAAGCCGGAAGCCCTGATCGCGACCAACACCTCCTCGCTGTCGATCACTCGCCTTGCGGCGGCGACCGACAGGCCGGAGCGCTTCATGGGCATCCATTTCATGAACCCGGTGCCGGTGATGAAACTGGTGGAACTGGTGCGCGGCATCGCCACCGAAGAGACGACGTTCACGGCGGCGAAGAATTTCGTCAAGTCGCTCGACAAGACCATCACGGTTGCCGAGGACTTCCCGGCCTTCATCGTCAACCGAATCCTGCTGCCGATGATCAATGAGGCGATCTACACGCTTTACGAAGGCGTCGGTTCGGTCGATGCGATCGATACGGCGATGAAGCTTGGCGCCAACCACCCGATGGGCCCGCTGCAGCTCGCCGATTTCATCGGTCTCGACACCTGCCTGTCGATCATGCAGGTGCTGCATGACGGGCTGGCCGACAGCAAATACCGACCCTGCCCGCTTCTGGTGAAATATGTCGAGGCCGGCTGGCTCGGCCGCAAGTCCGGCCGCGGTTTCTACGATTATCGCGGCGAGACGCCCGTCCCGACGCGCTGACCGGCCACAGGTTTCACGCGCCGCTCTTGCTGCTGGCGGCGTCGACCAGGCGCTTGGCGTCCGGGCTGTCCCAGGCGGCAGGTCCGTTCATCGAGCCCAGCAGGCAGCCCTTGCCGTCGATCAGCAGGGTCACCGGCAGGCCAAAGGCCAGGCCTTCCTTCTTCATCCGGTTGAACACGCCCATGGTGTCATCGCGGTAGAGCTTCAGACTGTCGACGCCGATCTCGCTCAGGAAGGATTTCGGCTTGTCGGCCGGGCCGGTGTCGATATTGATCGCCACCACCTGGAAGCTTTCGCTGCCGAGATCCTTTTCCAGCGCGTTCAGTGCCGGCATTTCCTCACGGCAGGGAATGCACCAGGTCGCCCACAGATTGACGAGGCGGGTCTTGCCGGCTGTATCGGCAAGCGAGGCCTCCTTGTCGGCGGCATCGGTGAAGTTGAGGCCCTCGATTCGGCGGGGCTCGGTCGCGGCCACCATGGCGGCCACCTGCCCGGTCATCTTGTCCTTGAGCGCGGCAGCCTTTGCCACAGCACCTTCGCATTGACCGCCATCCGCGCTCGCCACGGCATTGCCAGAGCCCGCCTCCTTCACGTATACCGCCACCGCACCGGCGAGAATGCCGGCAATCGCCGCAATTCCAACCAGCTTGACTGAAGGAAGTCCGAGGGGTCTTTTTTGGGTCATAGCAGTCTCCAGGGGCATAACATGGCTGACGACACGAAGCAGGAAACATCCTCCAACCAGATGTGGGGAGGCCGCTTCGCGTCCGGGCCGGCTGCGATCATGGAGGAGATAAATGCCTCGATCGGTTTCGACAAGAAGCTGTACGCCCAGGATATCCGTGGCTCGATCGCCCACGCGACCATGCTCGCCCATCAAGACATCATTTCCGTCGAAGACAAAGACAAAATCATAGACGGGCTGAACACGATCCTGTCAGAGATCGAAGAGGGCCGCTTCACCTTCTCGCGCAAGCTCGAAGACATCCACATGAACATCGAGGCAAGGCTTGCCGACCTGATCGGTCCGGCGGCCGGACGCCTGCACACCGCCCGCTCGCGCAACGACCAGGTGGCGCTCGACTTCCGCCTGTGGGTCAAGGAAGAGCTGCAGAAGGCAGAGGCGCTGCTGAGCAGCCTGATCGCCGCCTTTCTCGATCGCGCCGAAGAGCATGCCGAGACGGTGATGCCGGGATTCACCCATCTGCAGACGGCCCAGCCGGTCACCTTCGGCCACCACTGCATGGCCTATGTCGAGATGTTCGGGCGTGACCGCCAGCGCGTGCGCCATGCGATCGAGCACATGGACGAAAGCCCGATCGGGGCAGCCGCCCTTGCCGGCACCGGCTTTGCCATCGATCGTCACATGACCGCCAAGGCGCTCGGTTTCCGCGAGCCGACGCGCAACTCGATCGACACCGTGTCGGACCGCGACTTCGCGCTGGAATTCCTGTCGATCGCCTCGATCTGCGCCACCCATCTGTCGCGGCTGGCCGAAGAGATCGTCATCTGGTCGACCCCGCAATTCGGCTTCGTGCGCCTGTCGGATGCCTTCTCCACAGGCTCGTCGATCATGCCGCAGAAGAAGAACCCGGACGCCGCCGAACTGGTGCGCGCCAAGACCGGCCGCATCAACGGCTCGCTGATCGCGCTGCTGACGATCATGAAGGGCCTTCCACTCGCCTATTCCAAGGACATGCAGGAAGACAAGGAGCAGGTCTTCGATGCGGCCGAGAGCCTGGAGCTGGCGATTGCAGCGATGACCGGCATGGTCTCCGACATGACCGTGCGCGCCGACCGGATGAAGGCCGCTGCCGGCTCCGGCTATTCGACCGCGACCGATCTGGCCGACTGGCTGGTACGCGAGGCGGGCCTGCCCTTCCGCGATGCCCATCATGTGACGGGCCGTGCCGTCGCTCTGGCCGAGGAGAAGAACTGCGATCTCGGCGAGCTGTCGCTCGAAGACCTGCAGGCGATCCATGCCTCGATCACCCAGGCGGTGTTCGACGTGCTGACGGTCGAAGCCTCCGTCGCCAGCCGCCGAAGCTTCGGCGGAACCGCACCGAGCGAAGTCAAGAAGCAGATCGCCTGGTGGCGCGCGCGCAACTGATCAACGCCAACGATCCTGCCCATAACGAGAAATAGGGTGCACAAGGCCAGAATTTTCCGCTAGAGCCTTGGCATCGCATTCGACTGGACCCGGCCATAATGAACACGTTCGTACGCATGCTTGCAGTGACCCTGGCGGTCGGCACCCTTGTTGCCGGCTGCGGGCGAAAGGGCGATCTCGATCCTCCGAACATGCCGACCGACCAGCAGAACAAACTTTCGACCAAGGAGCAGAAGGTTCCAGACCGGCCCTTCGTCCTCGATCCGCTTCTCTGACAGGTCTTAGCACGTGAACCATTTCGAATATCGCGACGGGGTCCTCTACGCCGAAAACGTCCCCGTGCCGGAGATCGCCAAGGTCGTCGGTTCGCCCTTTTACTGCTATTCCACCGCGACGCTGGAACGTCATTACAAGGTCTTTGCCAAGGCTTTCGACGGCGCCGACGCGATGGTCTGCTATGCGATGAAGGCAAATTCCAACCAGGCCGTGCTGAAGACGCTGGCGAAGCTCGGATCCGGGGTCGACGTCGTCTCCGAAGGCGAACTGCGCCGTGCGCTGGCAGCCGGCATCCCGGCCGAGCGGATCATGTTTTCCGGCGTCGGCAAGACCGTCTCCGAAATCGACCTGGCGCTTGAGGTCGGCATCTACTGCTTCAACATCGAGTCCGAGCCGGAACTCGACATGCTCAATGCGCGGGCCGAAAAGGCCGGACGCCAGGCGCATGTCTCCTTCCGCATCAACCCCGATGTCGATGCCAAGACCCATCACAAGATCTCGACCGGCAAGAAGGGCGACAAGTTCGGCATCTCCTTCGACCGTGCCCGCACCGTCTATGCCCGCGCCGCCGAACTGCCCGGCATCAAGGTCACCGGCATCGACATGCATATCGGCAGCCAGATCACCGATCTGCAGCCCTTCGAGGATGCGTTCCGGCTGCTGCGTGGTCTGGTGACCAATCTGCGCGAGGACGGCCATACGATCGACCACGTCGATGTCGGCGGCGGTCTCGGCATTCCCTACCGCGAGGACAATCAGCCGCCGCCGGAGCCGGATGCCTATGGCCGGATCGTCAAGGACCAGCTTTCCGGGCTCGACTGCAAGATCGTCACCGAACCCGGCCGACTGATCGTCGGCAATGCTGGTATCCTGGTGACCGAGGTCATCTACGTGAAGGATGGTGGCGAGAAGACCTTCGTCATCGTCGACGCCGCGATGAACGACCTCATCCGCCCGACGCTCTACGAGGCCTATCACGAGATCAAGCCGGTGGTGATTTCTGCGGCCAACGCGCCGCGCATCCGCGCCGACGTGGTCGGCCCGGTGTGCGAGAGCGGCGACTATCTGGCGCTGGACCGGGAAATGACCATGCCGAAGGCCGGCGACCTTTTGGCGGTCGGTTCGGCCGGCGCCTATGGCGCGGTGCAGGCCGGGACCTACAACACCCGCCGCCTCGTGCCCGAAGTGCTTGTCAACGGTTCGGATTTCCATGTGATCCGGCCGCGTCAGAGCTATGAGGACCTCATCGGGCTCGATTCTATCCCCGACTGGCTCGCCTGAGCGTCATCACTTTTTCAGTGAACGAACAGAAATTTGGGCGTCTCGCGAGACGATACCCTCGTCTTCGCCACAAAGAATGATATCTTTGACGGTGTGCAGCGCGCCGGGACGGATGTCCCGAAGGCACCAGCGGGCTGCAACGGAGACCTGATGATGATAGCACCAGGCCATTCAGCCGGAAGGAAGGGTGCCCTTTACGATCACCCCCGGCTTGCGCGTCGCGTTGCCGTCAAACGTTTCCTCGCCAGGACGGTGCTCTTTGGCGAGCGCATCCTGCCGCTCCTGCTGCCGGTGCTCTGCATCGGCGCGCTGTTCGTGTCCTTCGCCTGGCTCGGCGTGTTCCGCATGCTGCCGGACTGGGTGCGGCTGGCCCTGGTCTTCGTGCTGATCTTTGCCTTTCTCGCCTCCTTCCTGCCCTGGACGAAACTGCGCTGGCCGAGTGCCGCCGAGGCTGACCGGCTACTGGAGCGCCGCAACGGGCTTTCGCACCAGCCGGTGGCGGTGCAGGACGACGCCCCGGCCTTCGACCAGCCTTTTGCGCGCGCGCTCTGGGAAGAGCACCAGCGCCGCATGGCCGAGCGGATCGCCGCACTCGATGCAGGCTATCCCCAGCCGGATATCGCGCGACATGACCGGTTTGCCTTGCGCACCATTCCGGCATTGCTCCTGGTCATCGCGTTTTTTTATTCCGGTTCGAACGGCGCCGGCGGCCTTGCCGATGCCTTCCGCTGGCAGACCGCAACCGGCGGCGCGCCGGGTACGCGGCTCGATGCCTGGATCACGCCGCCCGGCTACACCGGGCGTGCACCGATCTTTCTGACCGGCCGCGAGACCACCGGCGACGCCTTGCCGGCCATTCCGCAGTTTTCGACCGTCACCATCAGGCTGAGCGGCGGCAAGGGCGACGAGACCGTAAGCTTCGCCCCGACCAAGGGCGAAGCGATCGACATCGCCGCGCAGGCGAGCCAGAAGGCAGGCGGGGAAGCAACCGCTGCGGCAGATGGCACCGCCGCGACACCGGCAAATACGACTATCGCCACGACCTACAGCTTCAAGCTCGAACAGGACGGGGTACTGGAGGCCGCCGACCGGCAATGGGCGCTCAGTGTCGTGACCGACCAAGCGCCGGAAATCATGCTGGACGGCAATCCGCGGCGCGCCGCGAATGGCGCCCTGGAAATCCCCTACCGCGCCAAGGACGACTACGGCGTCTATGGGGCCCTGGCGGAAATCGAGCCCGTGGACGCGCCGGACGCCGGCGCGATGCCGCTCTATCCCCCGCCGGACTACAAGATCAACCTGCCCCGGCAGAACGCCCGCGATGCCAAGGGTGTTGCAAGCCATGATCTGACCGAGAACCCGCTGGCCGGAAAGCGCGTGCGCATCACCCTGGTGGCACGCGACGGCGCCGGCCAGGAAGGCCGCAGCAAGCCGACCGAAATGGTCCTGCCGGGCAAGATCTTCACCCAGCCGCTGGCCGCGGCCGTCGCCGAAGAGCGACAGGTCTTCGCGCTCGACACCCGCCAGTTACCCCGCGCCATCGAACTTAACGAAGCCCTGACGCTGAGGCCCGACGAGACCATTCCCAATCTCACCCATTACCTTGCGATCGTCTCGGCGCGGGAGCGGATGAAACTTTCTCGCACCAACGATCAGCTGAAGGACACGGCCGACTACCTCTGGGAGATCGCCCTCGGCATCGAGGATGGCAATCTGTCGCTTGCCGAGCGCAAGCTGCGCGATGCCCAGCAGGCGCTCGCCGATGCGCTGTCACGCAATGCCGGCGACGACGAGATCAAGAAGCTGATGGACGACCTGCGTGCCGCCATGCAGGATTTCATGAAGGCGCTCGCCGAACGCCAGCAGAACGATGCGACGCCCAACCAGCAGCAGGCGCAGAACATGCTCCGCTCGCGTGACCTCGACAACATTCTCGACCAGATCGAGAATCTCGCCCGCTCCGGCAATCGCGACGCGGCCCAGCAGATGCTGTCCGAACTGCAGCGGATGATGAACAACCTGCAGACCGGCCGCGACCCGAACGGCGGGCAGCAGCAGCAGAACAGCGAGGCACGCAAGCAGATCGACAAGCTTGGCGAGCTGATGCAGAACCAGCAAAAGCTCATGGACCAGACATACCAGCTGGATCAGGCGCTTCGGGACCGGATGCAACGCGGCGATCCCGATCAGGACCAGGATGGCGAAAACGGTGAAAACCAGCCGGGACAGCAGCAACAGGGGCAGGAAAGTCAAGAGGGCGATCAGCACCAGGGCGGCCAGCAGCCGACCGACCAGATGACCGCCGAGCAGCTGCGGGAAGCCCTGAAGAACCTGCGCCAGCAGCAGGAAGGCCTCGCCAAGCAGCTGCAGGAACTGCAGAAGGGGCTGAAGGGCCTCGGCATCAAGCCGGGCGACAAATTCGGCGAAGCGCAAAAGCAGATGGACGGTGCGGGCAAGGCGCTCGGCAAGGGTCAGGGCGAACAGGCCGTCGAGGGCCAAGGCAAGGCGCTGCAGGCGCTGCGCGACGGCGCGCGCGACATGATGAACCAGATGATGCAGGCCATGCGCGGTCAGGGCCAGGGTCAACAGCAAGGCCAGGGACAGGGCAACCAGAACGGTCGCGATCCGCTTGGCCGACCACGCCAGACCACCGGCCCGGATTTCGACGAGCGGGTGAAAGTGCCGGACGAGATCGACGTGCAGCGCGCCCGCGAGATCCTCGAAGCGATCCGCAAGCGGCTCGAGAACAACAATGGCAGCCCGAACGAGCGCCGCTATCTCGAACGGCTACTCGACATCCAGCAATAGGCTGTCTGCCTCAAGACGAACATGAAAGCCGCGGGACATTGCCGCGGCCTTTTTCTGTGGGGTTGTCTTAAGGCGGGAGGCCGGCCTCAGGGGGCCAGGGCGCGGGCGACGGCCTTGCGGATTTCCGGCAGGGCGAAAGGCTTGGAGACGACGTCCACGACCTTTTCGGCCAGATCGTCGGCCCGTTCCCGCTGTTCGGCATAGCCGGTCATCAGCAGGATCTTCATCTCGGGATAATCGGCGGATGCGCGATGGGCAAGCTCGATGCCGTCCATTACCGGCATGCGGATATCCGACAGCAGCAGATCGAAATCGCTTTCCTCGACAAGGCGTTCCAGACCCTCGGCACCATCGGCAGCCTCGATCGTTTCATGGCCATCCATCCGCAAGGCGCGGGCGACAAACATCCGCAGGGAATCTTCGTCTTCGGTGATAAGGATCTTGGCCATTCGCGTCATAACTCCCGTCGGTGTGCGTGGGCGGAAATTCGCCCGGCAACCCTTGTCGAGTGGTTAAGATCTGTCGCTATCTCGCGTGCAATGGTTAACAGCTTCTGTCGAATTTTACCAATGCGAACGGCTCAGGGTGCATCCGGCGCATCGCCGGTGACGACACCGACAAACGGCAGTTCACGGAAGGCATAGGCGACATCCATGCCATAGCCGACGACGAAATAGTCGGGGCATTCGAACCCCACATGGTCGGCTTCGAGGTTCTCCTCGCGCTTCACGCTCTTGTCGAGCAGAACGGCAATGCTGACGCTCTTGGCGCCGCGCTCATACATCAGCTCCTTGGCAAACAGCAGTGTGCGGCCGGATTCCAGGATATCGTCGATCAACAGAATGTTACGGCCCGCCACATCGCTGTCGATGTCCTTGATGATCTTGACGCCCTGCGACACCGTGCCCCGGCCATAGCTCGACAGTGTGATGAACTCGACCTCCGGTGCCAGACCTGTGCTGTGCAGCGCGCGGATCAGGTCTGCTGCGAAAATGAAGGAACCCTTCAGCACCGCAATGACCAGAAGATCGTCGCTCGGGCCCTTGGCAATCTCGGTTGCCAGCACGCGATTACGCTCCGCGATCTGCTCTGCCGTGTAGAGCGGCTCGATAAGCTTTCCTCTGACAATGTGCATGGCGGGGCCCTTCATCGCTTGATCCGCGACGTCGATATCGCGATTGATCGCTCGGCGATAGCACAGCTCAGAGAGAGTGAGCAGCCGTCTGGTCGAAGAAAAGCTTCAGTTTCGGCAATTTTCCACCGGCATAGGGGATGCGCGCACTCATGCCACGGCTTTGGCCGGGCTTGATGCTGCCGCTTGGCGTTGCCACAAGCACCGAACCGACGACCGTGCCGTCCAGCGTCAGGTCGGCGCGGATCGGCGGCACGGACTGCTCGGATTGCGACCGGTTCTGCACGATGGCATTGATGCCCAGCACCCGCATTCCGTTGGCATCATGGGAGGTCAGCGTAACATGGTCGATGTCGAGCGGATGGGTGCTGGCAATGGCGGTTGCAGGCTCGGCAAGCAGGGTCGATAGCGCACCGCCGGCGGCAAAGACGGCGAGGCAGATCGCCGCGAGGATGCCGCTGAACAGGCGCCCGGACGAACTGCCGAGCAAGTGCGAGGCAAGCTGCGCGAAGGTGAGACGCGGTTCGATCGGGGCGGTTGCCCATGCGGGCTCCGGCCGGCGGTGGAAACCTTTTGCCTCGCAGCGGCGTTCGGTAAAGGAGCGGCGGGGTCCGTCGATGACGGTGATGAAGTCCGCATCGACGACATCGGCCCCGACCAGGGAACGTCGAACAGGCTGGCGTCGCTCGGGCAGGAGCAGATCCGGTTGCGGTTCCTGCGGCGGCTCTCTAAAACGAAACGCGTGCATGCAGCCCGCCTTTCCGCCTTGCGGCTTCATCTTTGCATTGAAAACAGGCAGCTACATACGTAAATTTAAATGGTTAATGCTTCGCAAAACATGGGTGCATGGCTGGCTTTTTACGGCGACATTTACCGGCCGTTAACCGAACAGGTTAACAAATCGCCCGAACCTTCGGTTGACTGACGGGATATCGCGTTGATCCATTTCGAAAATGTCGGCCTGCGTTACGGCATGGGTCCGGAAATCCTCCGGGACCTGACCTTCGACATTCCGACCCGCTCCTTCCAGTTTCTGACCGGGCCATCCGGCGCGGGCAAGACGACATTGTTGCGGCTGCTGTTCATGTCGCTGCAGCCGACGCGTGGCCTGATCCGCAGCTTCGGCCGGGACATCGCCAAGATCCCGCGCAACGACCTGCCGATGCTGCGCCGGCGGATCGGTATCGTCTTCCAGGATTTCCAGCTGCTCGAACACCTGACGACCTATGAGAACGTCGCCCTGCCGCTGCGGGTGCGCGGCAAGGACGAGGCGAGCTACAAGCAGGACGTTCTGGAACTTTTGAAATGGGTCGGGCTCGGCGAACGGATCAATGTCCTGCCCCCGGTGCTCTCGGGCGGCGAGAAGCAGCGCGTGGCGATTGCCCGGGCGCTGATCGACCGGCCGGAGATCCTGCTTGCCGACGAACCGACCGGCAATGTCGATCCGCCCATGGCCAAGCGGCTTCTGAGCCTTTTCCTCGAACTCAACCGGCTCGGCACCGCCGTGGTGATCGCAACCCACGATCTCGGCCTGATGGATCAGGTCGATGCGCGCCGGATGATCCTGTCGGAAGGACGGCTGGATATCTATGAGTGAGACCCGCCCAGCGCCCAAAGCTCCGCCCGAAAGCGGACCGCCCGCCCGCCGGGCACCCATGCGGGTGCGCAAGACCGCTCCGATCGTGCCCTCCACCAATATCCAGGGCAATGCGCTGATGGTGGTGATTGCCATCATGTCCTTCCTCGCCTGCCTGACGCTCGGCGCGGTTTCCATGGTCAAGGCGACGGCGAACGGATGGCAAAGCCAGATTTCCCGAGAAATCACCATCCAGATCAAGCCGGAAGACGGGCTCGACATGGAAAAGGCACTGGTCAAGGCAAAGGATCTGGCGCTGACCTTCGTCGGCACAAGGACAGGCCAGATCATGGACGAAAAGGCCACCGCGCGGCTGCTCGAACCCTGGCTCGGCACCGGTCTCGACATCAACGACCTGCCCGTCCCCCGTCTGGTGATCGTCACCATCGACGAGAGCAACCCGCCCGACTTCGCCGCCATGCGCGACATGCTGACGGCGGAAATCCCGCAGGCCTCGCTCGACGATCACCGCACCTGGGTCGACCGCCTCGTCTCGATGGCCCGCACCACCGTGATGATCGGACTCGGCATCCTCGGCCTGGTGTTTACCGCCATGGTGCTCACGGTCGTCTTTGCCACCCGCGGCGCGCTGTCCGGCAACCGCCATATCGTCGAGGTGCTGCATTTCGTCGGTGCGGAAGGCAGCTTCGTCGCCAACGAATTCCAGAAGCATTTCCTCAAGATCAGCATCAAGGGTTCGGCGGTCGGCGGCGTGCTGGCCGCCAGCGTGTTTGCGGTCGCAAGCTTCTGGCAGAGCCGCAGCCTGGCCACCCCGCAATCGGACCAGGCGTCCGCCCTGTTCGGCACATTCACCATAGGCTTTCTCGGTTATCTCGGCATTCTGGCAACGATCGTCATCATCGCGCTGCTAACCATGCTTACAGCCCGCCTGACGGTGATACGCACGATCTACGAGTTGGACCTGATTCGGTCCGATCCGGCACGGACCGACGGGCTGATGGGGGACTGACGCGTTTGGCCTCCGATTTGAAGAAGGCTTGCTTGGCGCACCGCAAGACGGCTAAGCAGCAAGGATGGACGCGGACAGAATGACGACAGGGCGGAAATCCAGGCCGGACGGGCAATCCAGCGATCACGTGTTCCGCCGTCGCGGACCGTTGCGTCGTACCTTGCGCTATTGCGGCTATGTCGCCCTGGTCTTTGCTGCCGTCTTTTGCGGCGGCTTTCTCATTTTCGTCGACAGCGTCACGAATCTCGAACCGCCGGCCGCCCCGGCCGCGGATGCGATCGTCGTCTTGACCGGCGGCTACCAGCGCATCGACCAGGCAGTCGAACTGCTGGAGCGGGGCGCCGGCAAGCGACTGCTGATCTCCGGCGCGCACCCGACCACCACCGCCGAGCAGATCCGCCGCACGACCAATGGTCCCGCCAAGCTGTTCGGCTGCTGCGTCGATGTCGGCTACGAAGCGCAGGACACGATCGGCAATGCCAACGAGACGGCGAACTGGATCCGCGATAATGCCTATCGCACGATCCTTGTGGTCACCAGCAATTACCACATGCCGCGCAGCCTGCTCGAATTGCGGCGTATCAACCGTGACACGGCGTTCATCCCCTACCCGGTTGTCAATTCCGACCTGAAGCATACCGACTGGATGTTCGATCCCAACGCGCTGCGCACGCTGCTGTCGGAATACGGCAAGTTCACCATCGCCTATGTCCGCGACATCACCGGTTGGCACGGCAGCACGGGTTTGCGTGATCCCGAGCTGGCGCCGTCGGCCCCGTGAACGCGGACAGCCGATGTCTTTTGCTTGCAAGATTTATCGTGTAGTTCCTCTGGCATTCCGAGAAAGGCCCGCGCGCTCATGATCCGTCTGCGTTCGATTGTGTTCAACACGCTGTTCTACGCCAATCTGATCCTCAGGATGATCATCCTGGCACCCTATTATTTCGTCGTGCCGCGCAAGCGCGCCTATCGGATTCCGAAGAACTGGGCAAAATCCAGCACCTGGCTGATGGAAAAGATCGTCGGCACCACCTTTGAGATCGAGGGGCTGGAGAACATTCCCGACGGCGGTTACATCCTGTCGCCGAAGCATCAGTCCTTCTGGGACACGTTTGCGCTGCTGCCCTATCTCAACGACCCGGTCTATATCCTGAAGCGCGAACTGATGTGGATTCCGCTGTTCGGCTGGTATGCGGCCAAGCAGAAGATGATCCCGGTCAATCGCGGCGCGCGCGGCAAGGTCATGGCCGGCGTGATGTCACAGACCAAGGACGAAATGCGCAATGGCCGTCAGCTGATCATCTATCCTGAGGGCACACGCCGTCCGCCGGGCGCCGATCCGGTCTACAAATATGGCATTGCCCGCCTCTACCGCGATCTCGACGTGCCGGTCGTACCGGTCGTCATGCATCCCGGCCTGTTCTGGCCGCGGCGCACGACGCTGCGTTTTCCCGGCCATTTCCGGGTGCGCATATTGCCGCCGATAATGCCCGGAATGGACCCGGACGCCTTCTTCGACAAGCTGCTGGCTGACATGGAAACGGCAAGCGACGAACTGCTGATCGAGACGGTGCGCAACAACCCCGATCTGCCCGTTCCGGCCAGCGCCGAAACACGGCTGAAGGCCCTTGGGGCCGGCGACCTCGTTCACAAGCGGCGCTGAGACGGCCGGTCAGGCCGACCGGTCGGCCACGGGAATGAGGCTCTCGACCTTTTCCAGCCAGTGGTCGCGGATGCCGGCTTCCCGCAGATGGGCGACCGTATTGGTGAGATAGGCGATATTAGGCCCGGAGCGCCCGACCGCCGATCCGACGACCCTTGCGGCTTCCGCCGGCGTGATCGCACCGGAATACTGCACATGCCGGCGATCGACCACGTAGGTCACGGCCGACACCGAACGACGATCCGCCAGCTGCACCGGAACCTGCCGCTCGAGATAGACGTTGGTGACCAGTTCGCGTTCGCGCAGGTAGTCGAGCGTTTCGGGCCAGTGATCGGAGGCCACCTTGAACGCCACGCCCTTGCAGGAGCCGCCTCGGTCGAGACCCAGCACGAGCCCCGGATTTTCCTGGGTGCCGCGATGAACCCAGGAGCGGACGCAGAGGGAGCGGTGATAACCGAAGGCCCGCCCCAGACTGCGCTCCTCATAGGGGAAACCCGGGTTCCACATCAGCGAACCGTAGCCAAAGACCCAAAATTCGTCCATATCGCCCATCACTAAGACGGCTTCCCATCCAAACCGGAGTATCCGATGGCCCAGCAAGCGCAGACATCGAAGACGAGCCGTAAGATCCTGCTTCTCGGCCTCGCGATCGTGGCCGTGTGCGTGGTCTATAGCGGAGCCTGGTATGTCGCCGCAACCACCCTGCAGGGTCGGCTGGAGCGGATCTTCAAGGACCAGAACCCCTGGCGGGCCAATGTCACCTGCGAAAACCAGGACCTGCGCGGCTATCCGTTCCGCATCGGCGTGTTTTGCGACACGCTGTCCTTCGACGATCCGAAACGGGGAATCTCCGGCACGTTCGGGGCGCTGCGCTCGGCAGCCCAGGTCTATGCGCCGGGCCACATCATCTGGGAACTCGACGGCCCCGGCCAGGTCCGGACCACCAACGGCGAGCTGATTTCGCTCGAATGGTCGGATCTGCGTTCCAGCGTCGTCACCGGCCTGACGGCGATCAAGCGCAGCTCCGTCGAAGCCAAGCAGTTTCATGCCACCATGACGCCACCTACCGGCCTGCCGATGGCTGAGGTCCGCAGTCCCTCGATCGAGACCCATGTCCGGGCGAATGGCGACGATCTCGACTATGCTGCCATTGGCCGCGACATCGAACTCAGCCTCGACGGCGGCAAGTTCACCCTGCCGCTGTTTTCGGCCAGCGTCGACATGACGCTTGCCGACCGTGCCGACCTTATGGGCTTTCGGGGCGGCGAGACGGATCTGCATGGCCTGAAGACGGAAATTCGAAAGGTGGCGATCGCGCTCGGCGAAAAGCAGGAAATTTCCGCAAGCGGCCCGCTATCGGTCGACGACAAGGGACGGCTTTCCGGCAATCTGCGGCTGGAAATCAACGGCGTGTCCGAAATCGCCAAGACGCTGAAGGATTTCGCGCCGGAGGCTGCAGACAATATCGATACCGGTGACAAGGTGCTGATCGCGCTTTTCGGCGGCGATCAGAAAGGCTCTGCCGAATTCAAGATCCGCAAGGGCGTGGTGACGCTCGGCATCTTTCCGATCTACACCATTCCCCCGATCCGGTAGACCAAGCGGGAAAACACCCGCGGCCGTCAGCTTTCCGGCGTGTCGAGCACGTGGCGGCCGAAATCCGGCGTGTCGACGTCCTGACCGGCTTCGACGATGGAGCGGCGAATGGAGCGCGTCCGGCTGAACAGTTCGAACAGCTTGTCGCCCTCCCCCCAGCGGATTGCCCGCTGCAGATAGGCCAGGTCTTCCGAAAAGCGTGCCAGCATTTCCAGAAGCGCATCCTTGTTGTGCAGGCAGACGTCCCGCCACATGGTCGGGTCGGAGGCCGCGAGACGGGTGAAGTCGCGGAAACCGGAGGCCGAATACTTGATCACTTCCGATTCGGTCACCGTTTCCAGATCGTCCGCCGTGCCGACGATATTGTAGGCGATGATGTGCGGCAGATGCGAGACGATCGCCAGCACCTTGTCGTGATGCTCGGGATCCATCTCGTCGATCTTGGAGCCGAGCGCTTCCCAGAAGCTTCGCAGCCGGCCAAGCGCGTCCGGATCGGTATCGGCAAGCGGGGTAAAGATGCACCAGCGGCCCTTGAACAGGCCGCGGAAACCGGCGTCCGGACCGGATTTCTCCGTGCCCGCCAGCGGATGCCCCGGAATGAAATGCACGTTGGACGGCATGTGCGGCGCCATCTGTGCGATGACCGAGGCCTTGGTCGAACCGACATCGGTCACGATCGCGCCGGCCTTCAGATGCGGTGCAATCTGTTTGGCGACGGCTTCCGAAGCACCGACCGGCACCGAGACGATCACCAGGTCGGCATCCGTTACCGCCTCTTCCGCCGCAAGCGTGTAGCCGGTGCCCAGATCGAGCTCCCGGGCACGCTTCAGCGTGTCGGCACTGCGGGTCGAGATGGTGACGTCACGGGCAAGGCCGAGAGCCTTCACGTCCCGTGCAATCGAGGATCCGATCAGGCCGATGCCGATTAGCGTGATCTTGTCGAACAGCGGTTCTGCCATCACGCCCGCCCCATGAACTCGCCGAGCGTTTCGATGACGCCGCGATTGGCCTCTTCGGTGCCGACCGTCATGCGCAGCGAATTGGCAAAGCCATATCCCTTCACCGCACGCAGGATATAGCCGCGGCTGGTGAGGAAGGCATCGGCATCGTCGGAACGCTTGCCGTCGACATCCGGGAAATGGATCAGCAGGAAGTTGGTGACCGACGGCGTCACTTTCAGCCCGATGGCCTCGAAGGCATGGGTAAGCTTGTCGAGCCAGAGCAGATTGTGCTCGATGGCGGTTTCGACGAAATCGCGATCGCGGATCGCAACCGCACCGGCGGCAATGGCCGGCGCGTTGAGGTTGAACGGCCCACGCAGCCGATTGACGGCATCGATGATGTCGAGCGGTGCATACATCCAGCCGATCCGCAGGGCCGCCAGACCGTAGATCTTCGAGAAGGTCCGGGTCATCACCACATTGCGGCTGTTCGACACCAGTTCGATGCCGGCCTCGTAGTCGCTTTCGCGCACATATTCGGCATAGGCCGCGTCGAGCACCAGCAGGACATGCCTGGGCAGGCCGGCCTGCAGGCGGCGCACTTCGCTGACCGGAAGATAGGTGCCGGTCGGATTGCCCGGATTGGCGATGAAGACGATCTTGGTCTTCTGCGTCACCGCGGCAAGGATCGCATCGACGTCGACCTGGCAGTCCTTTTCCTTAACCACGACCGGCGTGCCGCCGCTGCCGAGAATCTGGATCTTGTAGACCAGGAAGCCGTGCTCGGTGATGATCCCTTCGTCGCCGGCCGACAGATAGCACTGGCACAGCAGCCCGAGCAGTTCGTCGGACCCGTTGCCGCAGAGGATATTGGCGGTGTTGAGACCATGTACGGAGGCGATCGCCTCCCGCAACGCGGTAGCCTGGCCGTCGGGATAGAGTTCGAGATGGCCAACGCTCTGACGGAAGGCTTCGATCGCATGCGGGCTCGGGCCGAGCGGTGTTTCATTCGACGACAGCTTGAACACCCGGGCGACGCCCGGGGCATGTTCCTTGCCCGGCACATAGGCTGCAATGTCGAGAATGCCCTTGCGAGGAACAGGCTTCAGCGCGTCGTTGCTCATCGGATGATCTTTCCTGAAAATGTCTGGGCGACCTAGAGGTTTTGGCCTTGTCGATTAGACCGGATAACAGCACTTGTCGAGAGTTCAACTCTTGGCCGAGGGCTCGCGCGCCGAGCGTGTCGTCGGCACGCCCTGCGGCGCCAGAACCGGGACGAAGACCCGGCGCGAGGCGCGGGCGGCGACCGGCAGGCCCTGATAGAGACGCTTTTGTGCCTCGGCGATGATCACGCCGGAAAACACCGGCCAGATCGACCTGCCGAGCCGCTCGAAACTGCTGCGCAGCTTCAACAGCGCGCGGATGCGGGTCGGCGGAAAGAACAGCGCCTCGGAACTGGCACCGGGGGTAAAATTCGTCTCCCGAAACAGCGCCGTCAGCTGACCGCGCGAATAGGGCCGGCCCGACCCGAAAGGCGTATGCTCGAGCTGGGCCCAGACGCCGCGGCGGTTCGGCACGACGATCACCAGCCGCCCTCCGGGCGCCAGCACCCGCCAGATCTCCTTCAGCGTCTCGCGCGGATTTTCCGCGAACTCGAGCGAATGCACCATCAGCACCCGGTCGACGGAGGCGTCGGGCAGCGGCAGCTCCTCGTCGAACACCAGCACCGTGTCGGAGGCTTCGGCCGGCGGCCAGTTGACCGCCCCCTGCCCCGCCGGCATGAAGGCGAAGGTGCGCTCGGTATCGGCGCGGAAGCGATCGAGATAGGGCACGGAATAGCCGAGGCCCACCAGCCGTTCGTCGGGCAGACGGGCCCAGAGCGACGACAGCGCCAGCGAGATGGATTGCTCTGTAACCCGGCCCAACCTCGAATGATAAAACTGGCGTAGATCTACGATATCGACATGCATGGCATAATTGATAGCACCCGACGGTTGGACTTCAAGGCCGCAGCCATTAGATTCATCTCAAAGCAATCAAGGGCGGATCCGCATCATGAAAACACTCGAAATCGAAGTCTTTCCGTGTCGCAGCGACAATTTCGGCGTTCTGATCCATTGCCCGGAGGGCAATCTGACGGCGGCGATCGATGCGCCCGAGCTCGAATCGGTGGTCGCTGCGGCCGAACTGCGCGGCTGGCCGATCACCCATGTCTTCACCACCCACCACCACACCGACCACGTCGAGGGCAATCTCGGGCTGAAGGAACGCTATGACTGCGAGATCATCGGCCCGGTCAACGAGGCGATCGCCATTCCCGGCCTCGACCGCGCCATGGGCGACGGCGACAGCTTCCAATTCGGTGATTACACGGTCAACGTGATCGAGACGCCCGGACATACCGCGGGGCATATCTGCTATCATATCCCCGAAGCCAAGTTGCTGTTTGCCGCCGATACGCTGTTTGCGCTCGGCTGCGGTCGCCTGTTCGAACGCCCGGCTGCCGACATGTGGCATTCGCTGCAGAAACTCGCAGCCCTGCCGGACGATACCTCCGTCTATTTCGGCCATGAATACACGTTGTCCAATGCCCGCTTTGCCGTGACGGTCGATCCGCATAACGAGGCGCTGGCGGCGCGTGCCAAAGAGATCGAAGCCCTGAGGGCCGAGGGCAAGTTCACCATTCCGACGACGATCGGGCTGGAGAAACAGACCAATCCCTTCCTCCGGCCCGGCGATCCGGCGATCCGCGAGCATCTCGATATGGCCGACAAGAGCGACGAGGACGTCTTCGGCGAGATCCGCCGGCTGAAGGACAGCTTTTGATGTCGGCTGAAGCAGAAGCGATCATCGCTGCGCTGGAGCTTCAGCCGCATCCGGAAGGCGGCTGGTATTCAGAGACCTTCCGCGATGCCGGCAAAGGCGGCCGGGGCCACTCGACCGCCATCTATTATCTTCTGAAGGCAGGCGAACGCTCGCACTGGCACCGGGTCCGCGACGCGGCCGAAGTCTGGCATCACTATGCCGGAGGCCCGCTTGCGCTATACCGCTCGGACGATGGCGAGCGGGTCGAGACGATCGTGCTCGGGTCCGGCATCGAACGGGGTGAACGTCCGCAGGCGGTCATCCCCGCAGGCTCCTGGCAGGCTGCCGAACCACTTGGCAGCTTCGTTCTGGTCGGCTGCACGGTGGCACCGGGCTTTGATTTCTCGACCTTCGAGATGGCGGCGAGCGACTGGGCTCCGGGTCAGACATCGGCCTGACCGGTTGCGTCCGACGGCACGACCGGCCCTGCCTTGACCGCACGACGCCGGATCATGTCCTTTGCCGCGATCACGGCGCCGCCTGTGATCAGCAGGCAGGCAAAGCCCAGCGCCGGCGTCGGCTCGGCGAAACCGCAGGCGACGAGAATAAGTGTCGACAGCAGCGGCGCGGCATAGCTGGCGGCACCGAGGATCTGGATATCCCCCGCCTTGACCCCGTAGTCCCAGGCATAAAAGGCCGCACCGACCGGTGCGAGTCCGAGGCCGACCACCGCCAGCCATTGCGAGGCGCCTGTCGGCCACACGGTCGTCTCCAGCATCAGATGGCAAAGAAGAGAGAGCACCGATGTCGCAAGACAAAAGCCGGTGACCACATCCGTCGATGCGGCATCGTGACGACGGGTCAGCAGCGAATAGCTGGACCATGTCAGAGCGCACAGCAAAGCCGCACCGTAGCCCAGCGCATAGCGCGGATCGAAATCCAGGCCATGCTTGCCGATAATCAGGACAGTACCGGCAAGCCCGGCCAGTGCACCGACGAGATGATGCCATCCGAGCCGCTCGCCAGGCAAGAATGCGGAGCCGACCACGATCAGCAGCGGCCAGAGATAGGCGATCAGTCCCGCCTCGGCCGCCGGCGCGTTGCGCAGCGCGGTGAAATAGAGGAAGTGGTAGCCGAACAGGCCAACAATGCCGATGATCCAGACGAAGGCCGGCTGGCGCAACAGCTTCAGGCGCTCAGGCTTGGCGATGAAGGTCGCGATGCCCGGCAGGCTGCCGATGGCAAAGCAGATCGCGGAGAGCTGGAACGGCGGCATGGTGCCTGATGCGGCGGTAAAAAGCGCCAGGAAGGACCACATGACGACGGCCGAAAAACCGATCAGGGTTGCCCTGAACCGCATGCTCACTCCTCTGTCTGGAAACCGGCAGGACTCAGCCGTCAAAGCGGATGGCGCTGATGTCGACCGCCCCGTAGCGGGTCGGGATCACGGCGCGCACAGGAGCATATAGCGGCAGGTCGCCGGCTTTGGCAAACCAGATCTCCATGCCGGTCGAGCGCTTCAGGGCCTCGATGTCGTCGCGCCCCTGCTTGAAGCCCGCCTTCGGCACGTAGCGCACGCCGCAGACCACCGCCTCGGTGCTGACCTTGCCCTGGTCATAGACGCGCTTGCCCTTTGGCGACATCACAAGGTCGAGCCGGCTTTCTCCGTCGAAAACCGGCAGAGTGCGCGAGCAGACATCGCCGCTGGACGGCACCATCAGACTGGTCAGCGGATCCAAAACCGCCTGAAGGTCGGCCGGCGTGACCGGTACCCACGTCTTCGGCCGACGCTTCGGTGCGGGCGTGATATGGCTTTCGGTGACATTGCCGCCGGCCAGAAGCACTTTGTAAGTCTCGGTCTGCTTGCCCTTGCGATAGACGAGCGAATAGCTGCGCGGCTCGAGGCGCGCATCCGAGACCTTGCCGGATGTGGAGGTCTTGGCCGAGATCTCGGTGATCAGGTTGACGATGGCACCCGACTTGAACTCACCGGCAATCGAGTAATGGTCCTTGTCCATCAGCGTGATGAAGGACGCCTGCGCGATCGGAATGCCGGCCAACGTGATCTGGTACTCGGTACGCGACTGCGTGGCATCCTGCGCCATGGCCGGCGCGGCGCCCAATCCGAGGAGCGCGATGGCAATGAGACGGGTTGCAAACGTGGGCACTTATTAAGACCTCGACCAGACGGATAGCCCCTTCCGGGGGAAGGCCTATCTTTCGTGAAACTATGTCAATAAAATAGCGGGCAGGTGCTTCGATCGCACGAAAGCGCGCGCAATGGCTTGACTGGGACCGCCAGTCTGACTATAGAACCGCAACTTTCCAATAGACGAGTTGGATTGCCGCGCGGAATATTGTCCGCCGAGCCGATTCACGATGAAGAAGAAATAGGTGTAACATGTCCCGCAGTTGCGAATTGACCGGCAAGGGCGTCCAGACGGGCAACAATGTCAGCCACGCCAACAACCGGAGCCGTCGTCGGTTCCTGCCGAACCTTTGCGATGTAACCCTGATGTCCGACGTTCTCGGCCAGCGTTTCCGTCTGCGCGTCTCGGCAGCTGCTTTGCGCTCCGTCGAGCATCGCGGTGGTCTGGATGCCTTCCTGATGAAGGCCAAGGAAACCGAACTGAGCATGCGCGCTCGTCTGCTGCGCCGTCAGATCGCCAAGAAGACCGCCGAAGCCGCTTGAGGCTTTCAGCCGTCACGACATACTGTCGAAGCATGAAGGCTTGAACGGAGATATCCGGACAGGCCTTTTGCTTTGGTTTCATCCCTCCAACTGGTGGCATCACCCAGGATAAAAAAATGCCCGTCTTCCGCTATATCGCTATTTATACGGCCCTCATGACGGCCGTCGTCGTCGCCTCCAACATCCTCGTACAATACCCCTTTCCGGGCGTCCTGTTCGGGATCCAGCTGAGCGATCTGCTCACCTACGGCGCCTTCATCTACCCCTTCGCCTTTCTCGTCACGGATCTTGCCAACCGGCAGTTCGGCCCGTCGAATGCCCGCAAGGTGGTGTTTGCCGGCTTCGTTGTCGGCGTTATCCTCTCCTATGTGACGTCGCAGCCACGCATCGCCATGGCCTCCGGCACGGCCTATCTGGTCGGCCAGCTGCTCGATATCAGCGTGTTCAACCAGCTGCGCCGCACAAGCTGGTGGAAGGCACCGCTGCTCGGCTCGATGCTGGGCTCGGTCATCGACACGGTGATCTTCTTCTCGCTGTCCTTTGCCCCCGCCTTTGCCTTTCTCGGCGCCAATGACGATTTTGCCATTGGCTGGGCTCCGGTCCTAGGCGTCTTCAGCACCGAAGCGCCGCGCTGGATCTCCTGGGCGCTCGGCGACCTGACGGTGAAGGTTCTGGCCGGCCTGGTACTGCTGCTACCCTATGGCGCCCTGATGAGCACGCTGCGGCCCATGCCCCCGGCACGCGCCGCCGCCTGACGCCAGCACACTCGAAAAAAAACAAGCCGCGCCTCACCCGCGCGGCTTTTCTGTCAGTGGCGGTCAGTCTTGCAGCCGGAACTCCAGCATCAGATTGCGCTGGAGAATGGAGTGATTGTCGTCTGAGACCATGATCAGGCTGGCCGAACCGTCAGCATGCGGGATGACATCCAGTCCCTCCATGTTGTCGATACCGTCGCCCATGCCCGCCTGCAGCACGACCGCTCCGTCGAGCACCGCTCCGGGACGGATATCGCTGCCCTTGATCCGCCTGATGCGCATGCCGACACCGGTTGTGAGGGTGAAACGCCGTTCCAGCAACAGCAGATCGCCGTCGGGCAGGAATGCCCCGTCGGTCACGTCGAAATCGTCGCGCTGCACCACACGCAACTCGCCCTTCATCGGTCCATCGACGATGCCACCATAGAGACGACCTTCCGCGTCCACGCTCTTCTCCGAGATCGCCAGCAGGCCGCCTGCAAGCGGGCCCTCCTTCGGCGACGCCACAAGCGTTTCCAAGCCGCCATTGGCCCTGAGCTCCCGTACGGGAAACGGGATCGGCAGGCTGCGCTGCGGCCGGCTGTTCCGGAAGTCAGTGGCCGGGTAAGCATCGATGCGATGGCGCTGTTCGAAGCCGACGATGACGTCATCGCCTCGCAGTGCCACGCTCTCGGCATCCATCAGCCATTTGCCAGGCCGGCGCCGGCCCTCGCCGTCCAGCATGGGGGTGATGTCGCCGTCATCGATTCCCGACAGCCGACCTTCTCCATCCCGCGCAATCCGGCCGCTCAACCAGTGACCGGTGTCGAGAACCCCGATGAAATGCGTCCCGTCCGGGGTGAAGCGGACCGAGGACCACGCACCGAACAGCGGCTCCGTCGACCAGAGTTCCAGCCCGCCGACAAATGCGATCTTTGCATCCGTCGGCGCGAACGAGAAATGCGTGATCGGCTCGGCCTGGATTGTCAGAGATTGCGAGGCGGCGGGCCCGGCAAGAGCCAGCACCAGAGCGACACCGGCAAGCAGCGTGCGAGATTTCAAAACGGCCAAAAACATGCTCCTGCGGGCGCGGTGTCGCCCTTCTTAGGAAGCGCGACGGGCATGGTCAAGCAACCGCCGCGACGAGCAGATTTGCAGGCCCAGCCAGACGCAAGCTGTGGGCAATAGGGTCGTCACATTCTGCAAAAACAAGGAGAATGGCATGACCAGTTTCTTCGGCGTGTTCTTCGGAACCAACAGCATGCAGACCTATGGCGGCCAGACGGCCAAGGCGCCGGATTTCAACGCCTGGTTCAGCGGCGCCATGGACGACCTGCTCTCTCGCGATGCCGGGACGCGCAGCCCGCCAAGGCCCCTCGAGCACCAGGATATCGACCACCACGACCTGCGGACCAAGCTTCGCGAGCAATTGTCCGAATGGGCAGACATGTCCGTCGGGGAGCGCCTGCGCCAGCAATATCTCGACGCCCACGACCTCAGCGACGAGGCGCTGGAAGCCATGCCAGCGGACGAGCGGGCAAAGGTCGAAAAAGAGATTGCCGCCTATGTCGAAGACGGGCTGAAGCGGATGAGCGGCACGGACGATGCGGGTGCCGCACCGGACTCCCTGAGGCCAGGGGCCTGATCAGGACAAATTCTGCAACGCGCTAGAGCCGGTCGCGGGTTCATCGGGACCCGCGACGTCCCCTCTTGGAAATGTCTTCGAACAGACCAGCCAATTGTTCGGTCATGGCGCCCGCCAGTTCGTCGGCATCGACGATGGTAACGGCCCGGCGATAATAACGCGTCACGTCGTGCCCGATGCCGATGGCCAGCAGCTCGACCGGCGAGCGCTGCTCGATATTCTCGATCACGGCGCGCAGATGCCGCTCGAGATAATTGCCGGGATTGACCGACAAGGTGGAATCGTCGACCGGCGCACCGTCGGAGATCACCATCATGATCCGGCGCTGCTCGCGCCGAGCCAGCAGACGGTTATGGGCCCAGATCAGCGCCTCGCCATCGATGTTTTCCTTCAGCAGCCCCTCGCGCATCATCAGGCCGAGATTGCGACGGGCACGCCGCCACGGCGCATCGGCGGACTTGTAGACGATATGGCGCAGGTCGTTGAGGCGGCCGGGCGACGGCGGCTTGCCGTTGGCCAGCCAGTTCTCGCGGCTCTGGCCACCCTTCCACGCCTTTGTGGTGAAGCCGAGGATCTCGACCTTGACGCCGCAACGCTCCAGCGTGCGGGCCAGAATGTCGGCGCAGGTCGCCGCGACCGTTATCGGCCGGCCGCGCATCGAGCCGGAATTGTCGATCAGCAGCGAGACGACCGTGTCGCGGAACTGCGTGTCGCGCTCCATCTTGAACGATAGCGGCTGCATCGGGTCGATGACCATGCGCACAAGGCGGGCACTATCGAGATAGCCCTCTTCCAGGTCGAAATCCCAGGAGCGGTTCTGCTGCGCCATCAGGCGGCGCTGCAGACGGTTGGCAAGCCGCCCGACCGCCCCCTGCAGGTGCGCCAGCTGCTTGTCGAGAAAAGCGCGCAGACGCTCCAGCTCGGCTTCATCGCACAGTTCTTCGGCCGTGATGATCTCGTCGAAATCCTCGGTGAAGACCGAGTAATCGACCTTCTCGTTGAAATCGTCGAAAGGACTTGCCGGCCGGCGCATTTCGCCCGGCGTCTCGGAATCGTCGTCGCCTTCGTCGGAAAGGTCGTCCTCCGACATCTCGGCGCCGTCCATCTCGCCGTCATCGAGCTGTTCGTCGGAGGCCTCGCTCTCTTCGGCCGGCGCCTGTTCGGTGCCGGTCTCTTCCTCGCTCGAATTCTCGTTTTCCTCGTTCGAGCGTGGCTGTTCCTCTTCGGAATTTTCCTCTTCCTGGCCTTCCTCCGGCGTGTCGCCGAAGTCCTCGGCCATCTCCATGGCGCTCAGCATGTGGCGGATGACGCGGGCAAAGGCCTGCTGGTCCTCGATGGTGCCCTTCAGGCCGGTGAGGTCGTCCCCGGCCTTCTCCTCGATAAACGGGCGCCAGAGGTCGAGCACCTTGCCGGCGCTTGCCGGTGCCTTGTCCCCGGTAAGCGTCTCGCGCACCAGCATGGCGATGGCTTCGGCGATCGGCGCGTCTTCCTTGCGGGTGATTCCGGCGAAATTCGCCCGGGCATATTTCTCCGCGTTCATGGCCCCCATATTGGTGGCCATGCCGCTCATCCGGAGCGCTCCGATGGATTCGACGCGCGCCTGTTCGACCGCATCGAAAACCGCACGGGCATCGGTGCCGACCGGCGCCATGGCCGCATGCACCTTCTGGTCATGGCAGGCGATCCTGAGGGCCATGGAATCGCCGAGGCCGCGGGTGACCGCCACTTCCTCTGCCGTCGGTCGCTTGGAAAGCTCGGGCAGACGGATACGCTCGCCCGCAAGGCCGGGGCGCTCATTGGCGAAGGAAACCTCGACCTCGCCATTGGCCGCGACCGAACGGACGCAGCCCGTCACGGCGCGCCGGAAGGGCTCCGTGTCGACGATTGCGCCGGGTCTCGGACGGGAGTTGTCACCGCGTGCTGCCATGGGCCTGATCTCCTCAGGCGCCGAGAACGATGTTGGCGGCACTCTCCTTCAGCTCCGTCCCGAACACGCGCTGGTATTGTTCTGCCACCAGCGTGCGTTCCAGTTCGTCGCACTTGTTGAGGAAGGTGATGCGGAAGGACATGCCGATATCGCCGAAGATCTCGGCGTTTTCCGCCCAGGTGATCACGGTACGCGGGCTCATCACGGTCGACAGGTCGCCGTTGATGAAGGCCGAGCGCGTCAGGTCGGCAAGACGCACCATCTTGTTGATCGAATCGCGGCCGGCATCGCTCTTGTTAAAGCTCTTGACCTTGGCCAGAACGATATCGACTTCCTTCTCATGCGGCAGGTAGTTCAGCGTGGTCACGATCGACCAGCGGTCCATCTGCGCCTGGTTGATCTGCTGCGTGCCGTGATAGAGGCCGGTGGTGTCGCCGAGGCCGACGGTATTGGCGGTGGCGAACAGGCGGAAGGCCGGATGCGGGCGGATGACGCGGCTCTGGTCGAGCAGCGTCAGGCGGCCGGAGGATTCCAGCACCCGCTGGATGACGAACATCACGTCCGGGCGGCCGGCGTCGTATTCGTCGAAGACCAGCGCGACATTGTGCTGGTAGGCCCAGGGCAGGATGCCGTCCTTGAATTCGGTGATCTGCTTGCCGTCCTTCAGGACGATGGCGTCCTTGCCGACGAGATCGATACGGCTGACATGACTGTCGAGGTTGACGCGCACGCAAGGCCAGTTCAGCCGGGCAGCGACCTGCTCGATATGGGTCGACTTGCCGGTGCCGTGGAAGCCCGACACCATGACGCGGCGGTTGTGAGCAAAGCCGGCGAGGATGGCGAGCGTCGTGTCGCGATCGAAAAGGTAATCCGGATCCAAGTCAGGAACATAGGCATCCGCTTGGGTATAGGCCGGAACCCGAATATCGCTATCGATGCCGAAGACCTCCCGGACCGAAACGGTGGTGTCCGGAAGATTGGTAATATCAAGATCAATTTTGCTCATTGTCACTCCATGCCGGGGGAGGACCGGCCGCCTGCGAACGTCCAGTTCTAACCATGTCGCTTAACAGAAACCAGACTGCTTTAACAATTGATACGCCTGAATGACAGCCCGAAAACGCTCTTCAGAGCCCCGGTCTCCGCCATTCGCGTCGGGGTGATGCTTCTTCACCAGTTCCTTGTAGCGAGACTTGATTTCATCCGATGTCGCGGTGCCCTTCAGGTCGAGGGTGTCGAGCGCCTTGGCCTCCAGCGTCTTCAGCTTGCGGCCCTGCTGCTTGGGCCGGATGCGACCGGTGCCTTCCCCGACAAAACCGAAGGGATCCTTCAGCCGTGCCGCCGACGCGGCCGAGCCGGACCGCGCGGTCGAATGCAGGGGGCTCGCCTTGGTGGTCTTGTTGACCCCCATGGCCCAGGTCGGGCGATGACCGGTGATCGCCTCCTTCTGGTAGCGGGCAACCTCGGTGTCTGAAAGACCCGAGAAATAGTTGTAGCCCTTGTTGTACTCCTTCACGTGCTCGAAGCAGAAAAGGAAGAACTGGTCTTCGGCATGGCGGCCGACCGGCGCGCGATGCGCACCGGGTCTTTCGCAGCCATCCCATTGGCAGGTGTGGTTGACGACCTCGGCCTCGCGCTCGGCAGGTTTGCGGCGCGTGCGGATTTTGTCGAAGTATTTCGATTCGAGTTTCATCGGGTAATTATGGGGAGTTCATGAGGGGTGGACAAGAATTGACAAATCGGATTTCTAGGCGCCGGATAGGGCTATTTTTTGAACGTGAGCGGCGATGTCCATACAGCACACCATCGAGAGCAAATTGGCGGATGCTTTTGCGCCGGAACGCCTCCTCGTTCTCAACGAAAGTGCCCAGCATGCAGGGCATGCGCCCGACATCACCGGCGAGGGCGAGACCCATATGCGCGTCAGGATCGTCGCTGCGCATTTTTCCGGGATGAACCGGATCACCCGGCACCGGGCGATCAATGATCTGTTGAAAGACGAATTCGATGCCGGCCTTCATGCGCTGGCCATCGAGGCTGCCGCACCGGGCGAACAGACCCGCTGGTAACACCGCGACCGGCACCCGGTCACGACGGCACGCTGTCTTCGAGGGGACGAATGCGCAGCTTGGTGATGCGGTTCTTCTCCCGCTTCATCACGATGAAACGCTTGCCGTAGAACGTGAACGCCTGACGCTCCTCGGGGATCAGCTTGGATTCATGGATGACCAGGCCGGCGATCGTGGTTGCCTCCTCGTCCGGCAGGTTCCAGTCGAGCGCGCGGTTGAGATCGCGGATCGGCACGGCACCATCGACGACGATCGAACCGTCGGCTTCCTGGCGCACACCCTGCATTTCCAGATCGTGCTCGTCGGAAATGTCCCCGACGATTTCCTCCAGAATGTCTTCCAGCGTCACGATGCCCTGCACCTCGCCATATTCGTCGACGACGACGGCGAAATGCACCTTGCGGCGCAGGAAGGCGTTGAGCTGATCCTTGAGGTTGGTGGTATCCGGTACGAACCAGGGCTTTTGTGCGATCTTGACGACATCGATGGTCGAGGGATCGACCTCCGGTTCGGCCAGCGCCCGCAGCAGATCCTTGGCGTGCACGACGCCGACGATGTTGTCCGTGGAATTGCGCCAAAGCGGCATGCGGGTATACGGGCTTTCCAGAATACTGCGCACCACCTGATCCGGCGGATCGTCGGCATTGACCGCGCGCATGCCCGTCCGGTGGATCATGACGTCGGAAACCTCGAGTTCGCCGAGGTCGAGCACGCCGCCCAGCCGGTCACGGTCGGCCTTGACCACCGATCCCTCGCGGTGAAGCAGGTCCACGGCGCCACGCAGCTCCTCATGCGCGCTCAGCATCGAGGTATCGCGCGACAGGGTCACGCCGAACACCGCAAGAAGCGCACGCACGATGACATTGACGGCCGACGACAAGGGACCGACGACACCGACGAAGACGCGCACGATCGGCACTACCGAGAGGGCGAAACGGTCGGGCGACGAAATGGCCCAGCTCTTCGGCAGAACCTCGGAGAATATCACCAGCACGACCGTCATGACGATCGTTGCAAATGCCACGCCCGAATCGCCGAACAGGCCGAGAAACAGGCTGGTGGTCAGCGCCGACGCCAGGATATTGACCAGGTTGTTGCCGATCAGCAGCGCCCCGATCAGCCGGTCTCGCCGGGTAATCAGGGCATTGACGGTCGCTGCCCGCTGATCGCCATTGCTCTCGAACGTGTGCATGCGCGCACGCGACACGGCGGTCAGGGCGGTCTCGGAGCCCGAGAAGAACGCGGACGCCCCGATCAGCGCGATGATTGCCAGCACGATCAGCCAGTATTGCTCGACAAGGGTCCAGACAGTTTCGAGGGTCATTGGCCCAGTTTTTCCTCCAGAAATCGGATGACTTCAGACGATGGCACATCGTCTGCGACAAAGGCGCGGCCAATGCCATGCGTCAGGATGAAGGTGAGCTGGCCGCCCTTGACCTTCTTGTCCTGGCCGATGGCCTCCATCAGTTCCTCGACTGTCGGAGCGACGCCCGGAATATCGCCGATCCGGGTTGGCAAGCCGACAGACTTCAGATGTGCCTCGGCACGGGCCGCATCGTCCGGGCTTGCGAGATTGAGGCGGGCGGAAAATTCGTGTGCCAGTACCATGCCGATCGCAACGCCTTCGCCATGGACCAGACGGGCGCTGTCATATCCTGTGGCGGCCTCCAGCGCATGGCCGAAGGTGTGACCGAGATTGAGCAGGGCCCGGCGTCCGCTTTCGCGTTCGTCGGCCACCACGACATCGGCCTTGGCCTGGCAACTGACGGCAATCGCCTCGATCCGTTCAGGCCCACCGGCAAACACGGCCTGCCAGTTCGTTTCCAGCCAGGCAAAGAAATCCGGCTTGTCGATCAGGCCGTATTTGGCAAGTTCGGCATAGCCGGCGCGAAATTCGCGCTCGCTGAGGGTCTGCAGGGCGTCGCTGTCGGCCAGCACCAGGTCCGGCTGATTGAACACGCCGACGAGGTTCTTGCCGTGCCGGGTGTTGATGCCGGTCTTGCCGCCGACGGACGAATCCACCTGGGCCAGCAGCGAGGTGGGGATCTGCACGAAACGCACGCCACGGCGCACGATGCCCGCTGCAAAGCCGGTGAGATCGCCGATCACGCCGCCGCCAAGGGCGATCACCGCATCATTGCGTTCGATGCGGGCCGACAGAAGGGTGTCGCAGACTTTGGTCAGATGCTCGAAGCTCTTGGTCTTTTCACCGGCCGGCAGCGTGATCGAGGTGGCGTCGATGCCATCGGCCTCGAGACCGTCCATCAACTCTTCCAAATAGAGCGCACCGACATTCTCGTCGGTCACGATCGCCGCCTTGCGTCCGGAGATTCGGGTGGAGATCTCCCCGCCAGCCCGGCCGATAAGGCCCGGGCCTATCAGGATGTCATAGGCGCGCTCGCCCAGGGGCACATGCACCACACGTTCCGTCTTGGCTTTATCCGTCATTCGTCCTGCCGCTTTCATTGTCGTCTGCCGCCAGCCGTGACAGCACTTCGCTGACGATCACTTCCTTGCGCACGTCCCGCGACAATATGGTGATATCTGCGAGAGAGTAGATCGGGTAGCGCTGGTTCATCAGATTTTCGAGCACCTGCCGGGGATTTTCGGCCTTCAGCAAGGGACGGTGGTCGCGTTTGCTGACTCGCGCCCACAAGATGTCGAGATCAGCCTTCAGCCAGAGCGAAAGCCCGCCCTCTTCGATATGCTTGCGGGTATTCTCGTTGATGAAAGCGCCGCCGCCGGTGGAGACGACTTTCGGTCCCCCCTTCAGCAGGCGGCAGATCACCCGCGCCTCGAGTGCTCGAAATTCGCTTTCGCCATAGGCTGCGAAGAGTTCGCTGATCGTCATGCGCGACACGCGCTCGATCTCCGCATCGGTGTCGATGAACGGAAGCCCGAGCTGGGTTGCGGTCATCCGCCCGATGACCGATTTGCCGGCGCCCATCAGCCCGACAAAGATCAGGTTACGTCGCCCGAGCCCTGCACGAGCTTTCTCGGCAAGCGACGGAGCGGTTGTCGGAAAAACGTCAGTCATCGGCGCGCACACATCTCTTTTCCCACCGTATTGTGGTTTTCCTGCCTGTCCGTCAAGCGAACCCTCGGCAAACGCGCCCGGCCGCGCCGCGCCTTGCACTTGCCGCGACGCTTGGTCATATAGATGACTGAGGGATTAGACGAAAGACTGCCATGCCGACCTTGTTCCGTTTTCTGTTCCTGTGCGCAACGGTCGTCGGCATTGTCTATGCGGTGATGCTGGCCCTGGTCGTCTTCGTCACGCCGCATGACCGTGACGTCGTCGTGCGCATCCCGACCGAGAAGGTCAACCCGCCGGACCATTGAGCCGAGACTGGAGAACGACCATGGCCATGGGCGATCTGAGCTGGGCGCGCATCGAAGCGTTTCTGGAAATGATGAGCGCCGAACGGGGGGCTGCCACCAACACGCTTGCCGCCTATGAGCGCGATCTCGGCGACCTCCACGAGTTCCTGACTGGCCGCAAGGTCAAGGTGGGAGAAGCGGTAACGGCCGACCTCGGCGCCTATCTCGGCGACCTCGCCACGCGCGGCTTCGAACCCAGTTCGCAGGCACGGCACCTGTCTTCCATGCGGCAATTCTACAAGTTTCTCTATGCCGAGGGATTGCGCGCCGACGACCCGACAGCACAACTCGATGCACCGAAAAAGGCGCGTCCCCTGCCCAAGACGCTTTCCGTCGAAAGCGTCGAAAAGCTTCTGACGCTTGCCGCGGAAGAGGCGGCGCTGACCGACAAGGGACAACTTCAGCGCCTGCGGCTGCACGCCATTCTCGAACTGCTCTATGCGACGGGGATGCGCGTCTCCGAGGTCGTTGCCCTTTCCGCCCGCGTACTGTCGCAGACCCAGGACTTCCTGATCATTCGCGGCAAGGGCAACAAGGAACGGCTGGTGCCCTTGTCCTCGGCCGCCAGCCGGGCCCTCGTTGCCTATGGACGGGCGATGGCCGAGGCGAAAAAAAAGGGCGACCCGGACAGTCCCTGGCTTTTTCCCGCCGCCAGCAAGGAGGGATACCTGCCGCGACAGATGCTCGCCCGGGATCTGAAAAGCCTCGCCGCACGGGCCGGGCTGCCGAGCAGCGCGGTCTCGCCGCATGTGCTGCGCCATGCCTTCGCCAGCCACCTGCTGCAGAACGGCGCCGACCTTCGCGTGGTGCAGGAACTGCTCGGCCATAGCGACATTTCCACAACACAAATATATACTCACGTACTCGAAGAACGGCTGCGTCACGTGGTAGAAACGCATCACCCCCTTGCCAAACAGGGCAAAAAACTGGATTAGGACCGGCAAAACCGGTACCAACGCCCTGGCGACGACAGGCCACACCAGCGGAAGCGGAGTTTATGCATAATTATCTCGACTTCGAAAAACCGATCTCCGATCTCGAAGGCAAGATCCGGGAGCTGAAAAAGCTCGCGACCGAAGACGAAAGCATCGACACCTCCGAAGAGATCGGTCGGCTCGAGACGCGCGTGCGCGAAGCGATGGAAGACATCTATTCCAAGCTCAACCCGTGGCAGAAGGCCCAGGTGGCCCGCCACCCGCAGCGCCCGCATTTCGTCGACTATGCAGCAGCCCTGTTTACCGAGTTCACGCCGCTGGCCGGCGATCGCGGCTTTGGCGAGGATGCGGCGATCCAGGCGGGCTTTGCCCGCTTCGGCGGCAAGCCCGTGGCCCTGATCGGCCAGGAAAAGGGCAGCGATACCAAGTCGCGCATCAAGCACAATTTCGGCATGCCGAAGCCGGAGGGGTATCGCAAGGCGATCCGCATCATGGAAATGGCCGAGCGCTTCCGCATGCCGGTCGTCACCCTGGTCGACACGGCCGGCGCCTATCCCGGCGTCAATGCCGAGGAGCGCGGCCAGGCCGAGGCCATCGCCCGGTCCACCGAAATGTGCCTGAAGCTCAGCGTTCCGATGATCTCGATCGTCATCGGCGAAGGCGGCTCCGGTGGCGCGATCGCGATTGCGACCGGCAACCGCGTCTACATGCTGGAGCACTCGATCTATTCGGTGATTTCGCCGGAAGGTGCCGCCTCGATCCTGTGGCGCGATTCCACCCGCGCCCGCGAAGCCGCCACCAACATGAAGATCACCGCCGACGATCTGAAATCGATGGGCGTGATCGACGAGATCATTCCCGAGCCGGTGGGTGGGGCGCATCGCGACCCGGATGCCGTGTTGAATCGCACCCGTGACGTCATCGAGAAGGCGTTGAAGGAGATGTCGTCGCTCAGCGGTGATGCGCTTCGCAAGGCGCGGCGGCAGAAATTCCTCGACATCGGGCGGAACCTCTGACCGGGCCAGTCATAAAGCTGCTGCTTTTATAGATGATGGGTGGCGAGGGATTTCCCTTGCCATGGTTAACACTTTGTGAAAGGTGCCGCGCTAGTATCTAATACGCGGACCTTCCGGTTATACCGCGTCGTTTGTTTGAGACACGAGCCCGACAGCATGCGCCTGATACACTCAGCACTGGTTATCGTCCTTCTTGCCGGCGTTGCGGGCTGCAACGACACGCTCGACAGCTTCGATCCCTCGAAGATCAGCAACAAGGTCGAACAGCCCCTGCCCTCCAAGATCCTGAAGGAGATTGCGGAAAAGGGCATGGATCGCAATTCGCCGATCATGATCCGCATTCTCAAGGAGGAAGGCGTCCTCGAGGTGTGGAAGGAGAAGCGCAACAAACGCTTCGAAAAGATCACCGATTACCAGATCTGCGCCTGGTCCGGCCGTCTCGGGCCGAAGAAGAAGGAAGGCGACCGGCAGGCGCCCGAAGGCTTCTATTCGCTGTCGCCCTATAACCTCAATCCGAATTCCAAATACTATCTGGCGATCAATACCGGCTTCCCGAACCGTTTCGACCAGGCCAATGGCAGGACCGGCAGCAACCTGATGATCCACGGCGCCTGCTCGTCGTCCGGCTGCTATTCTATGACCGATGCGCAGATCCTCGAGATCTATGCCTTTGCCCGCGATGCCTTCAAGGGCGGCCAGACGACCATTCAGTTGCAGGCCTTTCCCTTCCGCATGACCGCCGACAACATGGCGCGCCATCGCCTCAGCTCCAATTATGACTTCTGGAAGATGCTGAAGACCGGCTACGACCAGTTCGAACTGACCAAGCGGCCGCCGGACGTGAATGTCTGCGAGCGGCGCTATGTGTTCAACCAGCAGCCGGACGCGAGCGTCAGCTTCTCGGCTGCCGGGGCATGCCCGCCGATGTCGACGCCCCCCGCCCTCGCCTCGGCGATGCAATCCTACGAGACCGCCTATGCCAAGGATTACGACAAGGCGCTGAAGAAATACGACGACAAGGTCTGGTATGACCCGACCGAAGCCGAGCGCAAGGCCATCGTCGCCAAGGAGCGCCGCAAGAACGATCTGGCGTATGCGCCGACGGGCTCCGCCTTGAAGGCGGGCCGACTGGTCAGCATCGAGGAATTCGAGAAGATCCAGACCGGCGGCACGAGTGCACCGCAGCCGGCCGCCGCCGCAACACCGGCGCCTGCCGCCGCCTCGACGGCCGAGACGGCACAACCCGCCGACAGCGCAATCCCGGTGCCCACTCCCGACCCGCGGGATCCGCAGGTGGCCCAGCAGGCGGCACCGCCGCAGCCGGAGGCGACCGCGAAGAAGCCTTTCTGGAAGCTCTGGAATTGAATAGCGGTTCGGCGGAGCCGAGACATCTCGACCTGAAGGGGCTGAAATGTCCCCTGCCCGTGCTCAAGACCCGCAAGGTGCTGGCCGGCATGGCGAGCGCCTCGGAACTGCTGGTCGAGACCACAGACCCCCTCGCGGTCCTCGATATCGCCCATTTCTGCCGCGAGGCGGGGCATCAGCTCGTGGCCAGCGAAAAGACCCCCTTCGGCCACCGCTTCCTGATCCGGCGCGGGCCGGACCTCGCCTGAAACACGCGTATTTCCGCAGCCGGCAGTGGCGCATTCACCGCGCGTAAGCGGTTCTCGCTCTGGCTGGGCTGGTTTCAGAAGCGCATGCCCGGCACCGCCAGCGGATTGCTTTCCAGCGCCTGTCGATCGGGACGATCCGGAGCCGGCTTGCCGACGAAGGCGTCGAACAGCTCGCGCACATAGCTTTCCGCAAGGCCGTCCGTGATCAGCACCAGCCGCGTCTCGCGCGAGGCGCCGTCAGGCCAGGCCGGCAGGCGCTCGGGCCGATGGAAGATGGATTGCACGCCGTGCAGGACCAGTGGCCGGTTCGGGTCATCCGCGAGGGCGACAATCGCCTTCATCCGCAGGATCTTGTCGCCATGGGTCGAACGCAGCAGATCGACGAACATCTCGATCGCCATCCGTTCGATCGGCTGGTCGTGGGTGATCGCATAGGACCGGATCGTGTGGCCATGGCGGTTGACGTCATGGTGATGATGATGGCCCTCATGCCCATGATGATGGTCGTGGTGGTGCGTATCGGCCTCGGCTTCGGAATGCAGCCAGCGGGCGACATCGGGCAGCTTCGTCGCCGGGTCATAGAGACCGGTTGCAAACAGCGCGGCCGACCCGGCCTCCGGCGCGTCGCCGTCGATGATCTGCGCCCGCGGATTGAGCGCGCGCAAGCGTGTCCGCAGACGTTCGGCGGTCTCGTCATCCGCCAGGCTCAGCTTCGATAGGACAAGCCGATCCGCCACCGCCACCTGCTTCATCGCTTCGGGATAGCGCTCGATGGTCTGCAGGGCATTTATCGCATCTACGACGGTGACCATGCCCTCGATCTCGAAATTCTGCGCGATGACCGGGTTGCCGATCACCGACTGCATGACGGGCGCGGGGTCGGCCAGTCCGGTGGTTTCAATGACGATGCGGCTGAGCGGACGGATGCCGCCGGTCTGCATGGCATCGGCAATCATGGCCAGCGTATCGACCAGCGCACCGCGCACGGTGCAGCAGAGGCAGCCGTCGGCAAGCTCGACCATCTGCTCGTCGGCGGCCGTCACCAGCAGGTGATCGATCCCGACCTCGCCGAATTCATTGATGATGATCGCCGCATCCTTCATCGCCGGGTCCTTCAGGACACGGTTGAGGAGCGTCGACTTCCCGGCACCCAGAAAGCCGGTGAGGATGGAGACGGCAACGCGGTCGTTCAAACCGGCCATGACGGTATCACTTTCGTTCGGAGTGCCGATCCACTCAAAATGTCGGCCGCGGAATGGGGATCGGCACATCGGCGATATCGGTGCCCTTGACCGCTGCCGGATTGTCCGGCGCCAGTCCCGGGATCAGGCCGGCAAACACCGCCTGCGGCGGATGGTCCATCTCGTGGATATAGGGCGAGGTAAGTTTCAGCCGGCCATTCTCGTCGCGGCCATCGAGGCGAGCCTTGCGGGCAGAGGCCGAACAGACCTTTGCACTGATGTCGCTGACGCTGTCGCGTCCAGCACCGTAAGGCGCCAGCGATGCGAGCCGCACGCCGGATGCCCGTTCCGTCAGCCCCTTTTGCAAAAGGTTGGCGGAAAGATCGGTGCGATCGGAGAGGCTGTCGGCGCCAAGCACCACCGAAACGACGGTCCGCCCGTTGCGGGTGGCGGTCGAAACCTGGTTGAAGCCGGATGCGCAGATATAACCGGTCTTCATGCCGTCCACCCCGTCGAAACGGCCGATCAGCATGTTGGAATTCGGATAGGTGCGCTTGCCCGTATTGACCGCCTCGATATCGAAATAACCGGCATATTCGGGAAAATCACGGCGAAGCGCCATGGCGAGCACGGCGAGATCGCGCGCGGTCGTGTATTGCCCGGCGCCTGGCAGGCCGTTCGGATTGATGAAATGCGACTGGCTCATGCCGAGCACGCGGGCCTGGGCATTCATCTGGTCGACGAAATTCTCCATCGTGCCGCCTACCGTTTCGGCAACCACGACCGCCATGTCGTTGGCCGACTTGACCAGCATGATCTTCAAAGCGCTGTCTAGGGTGAGCTTGGAGCCCGGCTTGTAGTACATCTTGCTCGGCGCCTGCGAGGCCGCCACGCTGCTGACGGTGGCAACCGTCGTCAGGCCGACCCGCTTGGCCCGCAGCGCGCTGAAGGCGACATACGCCGTCATCATCTTCGTCAGCGAGGCCGGATACCACTTCTGGAAGGCCTCCTGATGCTCCATGACGATACCGGATTTTGCATCGACCAGGATCATCGGGTTGGCATGGGCACCGGTACAGCTGGCCACCAGGCCGGCCACGATGCAGATGCCAAGTCCAACGCGCCGATGAATACCCGCGATCCTGTCTGCCTTGCGACTTTGCACCTCCGCCCCCTTTGCCTTCTGTGATTTGCGCTCGTATTGTCGAGGTATATCGCTTAGATAGTCAAGCCATGGCAAATGTCATCCATCGCGTCAATTTCGCGGCTTCCCGCCGCAGACGCATTCCACAAACAGGGTTGTGAGTATGCCGATTTTGAACCGGGCCGCCGAACTCCAGACGGATGTCACGGAGTGGCGGCGCCATCTCCATGCCAATCCGGAAATTCTCTATGACGTCGAACAGACGGCCGCCTTCGTCGAGCAGAAGCTGACCGAATTCGGCGTCGACGAGGTAGTGACCGGGATCGGGCGGACAGGGGTCGTCGGCGTCATTCGGGGCAACAAGGCGAGCACCCGCGCGATCGGCCTGCGAGCCGACATGGACGCCTTGCCGCTCGATGAGATCACCGGCAAGCCCTGGGCTTCGACGCAAAGCGGCAAGATGCATGCCTGCGGCCATGACGGGCATACGGCCATGTTGCTGGGCGCTGCGAAATACCTGGCCGAAACCCGCAATTTCGAAGGCAGCGTGATCGTCATCTTCCAGCCGGCAGAGGAAGGCGGCCGCGGCGCCGTGGCCATGATCGACGATGGCCTGATGGAGCGTTTCGGCATCGAGGAAGTCTACGGCATGCACAACATGCCCGGCATTCCACTGGGCCAGTTCGCCATCCGCAAGGGCGGCATCATGGCAGCCCCCGACAAATTCACCATCACCCTGCACGGTCGCGGCGGCCACGGGGCGGAACCGCACAACACCATAGATCCGATCGTCGTCGGCTCGCAGATCGTCGGCGCCCTGCAGGTGATTGCCGCCCGCAACGCGGATCCCCTGCGATCGGTCGTGGTGTCGGTCACCAAATTTCATTCGGGCACCGCCCATAACATCATTCCGGAAGACGCCGTTCTCGGCGGCACGGTGCGCACGCTCGACGAGAATGTCCGCGACCTCGCCGAAAAGCGCATCCGCGAGATCGCCGAGGGCATCGCTGCGGCCCATGGCGCCACTGTCAGCATCGACTATGAGCGCGCCTGCCCCGTTACCAGCAACCATCCGGAAGAGACGGTCTACGCGGCCGATGCAGCGATAGAGATCGCCGGACCTGCCAATGTCGAAACCGATGTCGATGCCAGCATGGCCGGCGAAGACTTTTCCTTCATGCTGCAGGCCCGTCCCGGCGCCTATATCTGGATCGGCAACGGCGACAGTGCCGGCCTGCACAACCCGGCCTACGACTTCAACGACGAGGCCATTCCGCACGGCATTTCCTACTGGGTCAAGCTCGCGGAGCAGCGCCTTAAAATCTGAGGGCCAGGGAAGCGGACGGGCTCCAAGACACGGAACGGCTGCGATATTGATCTTTGCCTTTGCTTCCAGTACGAGGGTCGCTGCAAGGAAAGAAGATGTCCACGTAGCTCAGCAGGATAGAGCACAGGATTCCTAAGTGAAATTGGGGGTTGCGAGGGGAAACCACGCAATCGATCTGCTCAAAGTCGGGGAACGCTTCGCTGGGCTTCCAGCATGCCAATCCCGAGCCAAGCGCCGGAGAAATCCGGTGAAGGTGTAGAGACTGGATGGGCAGCACCTAAAGGCCGCAAGGTCCATGGTGAAGGGACAGTCCAGACCACGAACGCCTGCCTCATAGGGCAGCGCGGCGGTGAAAGCCGAAGTGGTATGAATCCTGGGGTCGGAGGTTCGAATCCTCTCGTGGACACCATTCTTCCTTTGTCCATACCGGAGACATAGGTGCAAGACGGCACCCCTCTCCGAAAACGGGCACATCTGCCTATTCATGGCCACCGCACGACCTGCCGCGCGCACGTTCTCATTGCCGCACGTTTAGGGTGCAACGCCTGTGCATGCGTCAAAATGACCATGCCCGCGGCTCCCCCAACCGCCTGTCGCTCCACAAACCCGACATTTTTCCCGGCCAAGGAACCGCCACAGCATGCAGCAGATCAGGGAAGGTTAAAGACAGGAACACTGACCAGGCCGGCATTCTATTGCAGACAACACGATTGGGTCTTTGCACCAACCAGCCGAACGTCGATCAGGTGCTGAGGGTGTGGCGCGACTGGCCAGCCGTGACACCTTGACCGTCCGCATTAATCTTCTGTTCAGCCCGACCGAAGATTAAGGCAGCTTCGAAGATAAGCGATATCGAAAGCAGTTGAAAAATTCATTATTTTCATATCAACTTACGTACGCTCATTGTTTTCAAAAACGCATTTCCACCAGACCGTTAGAATGTCTTTCCCGAAAGCTTCACCGAATGTCCACCGCTCGATAACCGGCCTTTCAAACCGACTGTAACCGGGAATGCTCGACAGTCGGTCAGACACCCGCATGCCCTTCTCTGCGTCGCCCGCGACCGTCCGTATCGACGCGCAGGCGATCGGCCAACGTTTCGGTCGTCCGACCTGGAATGAGACACTACCTGCAATGCGGCATACACCGCGATTTTATGCCGGCGGCCCACAAGCGAAGTCTCCCGCGCTTTGACGGCCCGCCCTGGACCAGACCCTTTTTGAACCGCGCAAAACACAGGCACCGAAACCGACCATGAAAACGAAAATCAACATCGCCGCACTGGCACTGCTGATCGGCACAACGGCATTCGCGGATGCGGCCGATACCGCACAGGAACATAGCACTCTGGTGAAATCCATGATGTCGCAGAATACGCTGTCCAAGTGCCGCACCAAGAATCTGCAGGCCATGGCGTCCGAAATTCTCGAGCAGAACAATGGCTGCCCCAAGGATCTCGACGTCGGAGCGCTCGTCGACAAGGCGGCCGACAGTTGCGCCGCGGAATATGACGCGGCCTATGAGATCATGAACAAGGCCCTTTCCTACAGCACCGCAAACGCCGCCGATGCCAAGGTGGCAACGGACAAGCAAATGGCAACGGACAAGGCCAAATGGGCCGCCAAGTCCAGCCAGCCCCTGTTGGCCATCTGCCAGAAATAACCGGACCGCCAAGCGGTAGACCACCTGCGATATCGGAGACGGGAGGCTCCGGTCCTTGAAAAGGTCGACCGGACATCGCCGCCGGGCCTATCCATCCGGACAGGGCCGCAGCGGCTCGTCATGGCGGCGATAGTCCGGCGGTTCGGTCCGGATCGCGATGCTGGTGCCTTGTCCGCCTATCCGATCCCTTGTAGAGCCTTGGGCAGCAATCGACCGGACGCTTCATGATGCACAATGCCTATTCCGCAGCTCCCACGCGCCTGACCGTTCTCGGCTCCACCGGATCGATCGGGGTCAACACGCTGGATGTCATCAGACATCTGGGCGGGCGCCAGCGTTTCGAAGTGATGGCATTGACCGGCAATGGCAATATCGAGCTGCTGGCCGCCCAGGCACGGGAAACAGGCGCGCAGCTTGCGGTGACCGCCGACGAAAAGCTCTATGGGGCGCTGAAAGACCGTCTGTCCGGCACATCGACGCGGGTCGCAGCCGGCCAATCCGGCCTTCAGGAAGCGGCAAGCCTGAACGCCGAATGGGTGATGGCCGCAATCGTCGGCACCGCAGGACTTGCCCCGACGCTGACCGCGGCAGCCCGCGGCGCGACGATCGCGCTGGCCAACAAGGAATGCCTCGTTTCAGCCGGCAAGCTGTTCGTCGATGCCGTGAAGTCCGGCGGCGGCAAGCTTATTCCCGTCGACAGCGAGCACAGCGCGATCTTCCAATGCCTGGAAGAGCGCCAGCGCGAAGCGGTCGAGCGCATCATCCTGACGGCATCCGGCGGCCCGTTCCGCGCCTATACGCGCGACGAGATGGCCGATGTGACCGTCGAGAAGGCCCGCGCCCATCCCAACTGGTCGATGGGCCTGAAGATCTCGGTCGGCAGCGCCTCGATGTTCAACAAGGCGCTGGAGGTGATTGAAGCCAAGCATCTATTCGACGTGACGCCGGAGCAGATCGAGGTCGTCGTTCATCCGCAATCGGTGATCCATTCGATGGTCGGTTATGCCGATGGCGCGGTGATGGCCCAGCTCGGCAGCCCGGACATGCGGACCGCGATCGGCTATGCGCTGACGTACCCCACGCGTCCGGCGCTTCCCGTCGAACGACTCGATTTCGCCCGCATTGCTCGCCTCGATTTCGAGGCGCCGGACGAGACGCGGTTTCCGGCCCTCCGGCTGGCGCGGCTGGCACTGGAGCGGGGCGGACAGCAGGCCGCCATCATGAATGCGGCCGAAGAAACCGCCTTTGACGGCTTCGTCGATGGCCGCTTGCGCTTTCTTGAAATGGCGGAGATCGCCGAGGCGGTGATGGAAAGCATGACGGCCTGGCCGGACGCATCGACGATCGACGACGTTTTTGCCGCCGATCTTGAGGCAAGACGCTTGGCGACGATCGAGATCGGCCGCCGCTGATCCGGCGCTCTTCGACCTCCGGCTCAGGATAAAAAAGCCACCCCGGCGACGGAGTGGCTCTCAAGGCAAATCCTTGGAAATAGGCCTGTCTGGCTCAGGCAACCGCCCGCGCCAGGGCGCAACGCGACCACAACTGGTGCAGGGCGCTGACCAGATGATCCATGTCCTCGTTCGAATGCAGCGGCGTCGGCGTGATGCGCAGACGCTCCGTCTTCTTCGGCACCGTCGGATAGTTGATCGGCTGGACATAGACATTGAAGTTGTCGAGCAGGATGTCCGAGATCCACTTGCACTTGGAGGCGTCGCCGACCATCACCGGCACGATGTGGCTCGGATTGTCCATATGCGGAATGCCGCGCGCTTCAAGCAAGGCACGAAGGCGGCGGACCCGTTCCTGATGGGCGAAGCGCTCGATCTGGCTGGACTTCAGGTGCCGGATGGAGGCCACGGCACCGGCGGCAAGCGCAGGCGGCAGGGCCGTGGTGAAGATGAAGCCCGAGGAGAAGGAGCGGATGAAGTCGCAAAGCGCCGTCGATGCGGTGATGTAACCGCCCATGACGCCAATGGCCTTGCCAAGCGTGCCCTCGATGATCGTAACCCGGTCCATAAGGCCGTCGCGTTCGGCAACCCCACCGCCGCGCGGGCCATACATGCCGACCGCGTGCACTTCGTCGAGATAGGTCATCGCGCCGTATTTGTCTGCCAGATCGCAGATTTCCCTGATCGGCGCCATGTCGCCGTCCATCGAGTAGACCGATTCGAATGCGATCAGCTTCGGCGCCTTCGGATCGGCGGCCTTCAGCTTCGCTTCCAGATCCTGCAGATCATTGTGACGCCAGATGACCTTGGGACACTTGGAATAACGGATGCCCTCGATCATCGAGGCATGGTTCAGGGCATCGGAGAAGATGATCAGACCGGGGATCTTCTGTCCGAGCGTGCCGAGCGTCGCCCAGTTCGAGATATAGCCGGAGGTGAAGATCAGCGCCGATTCCTTTCCATGCAGGTCGGCAAGCTCTTTTTCAAGCAGGACATGATGATGATTGGTGCCCGAAATATTGCGGGTGCCGCCGGCACCGGCGCCACAGCTATCGATCGCCTGTTTCATCGCCTCGACCACGACCTGGTTCTGGCCCATGCCGAGATAGTCGTTGGAACACCAGACCGTGACGTCCTGCGTGCCATTTTCCGTATAGCGCGTGGCGCGCGGGAACTGCCCGTTTCGGCGTTCGAGATCGGCAAAAACGCGATAGCGCCCTTCCTCATGCAGGCCCTCAAGCTCGCTCTTGAAAAACGCTTCGAAATCCATTGCCTTACTCCAGCCTTTTGCCCGTTCTTTTCGGTCCAGTCTTGCAGACGGTCAACCCCTGCAGAGTAAATTCATTCTAAACTGCGACAATAGGCGCGTCTTCCTGAATTTTTCTAAATTCTTCGTAACCTGGCGCCGCGATCGCGGAATTGATCTGGGTCAAGTGCGCCAGAGAACAAGAGGCGGCGCCGTGGCGCCGCCTCGAAACGCTTAGCTTTCCGCATGCTCCAGCGCACGCTTTGTCATGACTTTCACCAGGTTGGCGCGATATTCCGAGCTGCAGTGCATGTCCGCCATCAGGTTGGCGGGGTCAACGCTGACGCCTGCAACCGCATCCGGCGACCAGTTCGCCGACAGTGCGGCCTCCAGGCCCTCATGGCGAAACACGCCCTCGGAGCCGGCACCGGTTGCCGCAACGCGGACGCCGTCGGCTCTCCTGGCGACGAATACCCCGGTCATGGCAAACCGCGATGCCGGGTTGGCAAACTTCGCATAGCCGGCCTTTTCCGGCGCCTCGAAGCTGATGGCGATGATGATTTCGTCCGGCTCCAGTGCCGTCTCGAACAGGCCGACGAAGAAGTCGTCCGCCGGTATCGCTCTTCGATCGGTGACGATGGTCGCCCCGAGCCCCAGTATCGCGGCGGGGTAATCGGCTGCCGGGTCGTCATTGGCGACCGATCCGCCGATCGTACCGAGCTTGCGTACGTGCGGATCGCCGATGCGGCTTGCCAGATAACAGAGCGCCGGACAGAGCCCTTGAATCTCGGCCGACCCGGCAACTGCGGCATGCGAAACGCCGCCGCCGATTGTCACCCTCCTGCCTTCCACCGAAATCGACTTCATCGACCCGACATGCCGGAGGTCGATGACATCGGTCGGATCGGCCAGCCGCTGGCGCATGGTCACGATCAGCGTCTGCCCACCGGCCAGATATTTCCCGTCCTCGGATGCGCCGAGAAGACTGACAGCCTCCTCGACGGAAGACGCACGGTGATAATTGAGCGAATGCATGGTGCCGTCCTTCCCTTCAGCCTGCAGCCTGCATGGCGTTCCAGACCGCAAGCGGTGTGGCCGGCATGTCGAGAGCATTGTTGCCGATAGCATCGGTGATCGCATTGATGAGCGCCGGCGGCGAACCGATCGCACCCGCCTCGCCGCACCCCTTGATACCGAGCGGATTGCCCGGACACGGCGTGCACTGGTGTGAGACGCTGAAGGATGGCAGGTCGCTCGCCCGCGGCATGGCATAGTCCATGAAGCTGGCGGTCAGGAGCTGCCCGCTGTCGGGATCGTAGCGGACGCCTTCGAGCATCGCCTGCCCTATTCCCTGCGCGATCCCGCCATGCACCTGTCCCTCGACGATCAGCGGGTTGATCAGATTGCCGAAATCGTCGGCTGCCACGAACTGGATGATTTCGGTGTGGCCCGTTTCCGGATCCACCTCGACCTCGCAGATATAGCAGCCGGCCGGGAAGGTGAAATTGCTCGGATCGTAGAAGGCGCCCTCCTTCAGGCCAGGCTCCATGCCGTCCGGCAGATTGTGCGCCGTATAGGCGGCAAGCGTCACCTGGAACCAGGGCAGTGTCTTGTCGGTGCCCGCCACCTTCAGCTCGCCGTTTTCGATGACGATATCGCTTTCATCTGCTTCCATCAGGTGGGCGGCGATCTTCTTCGCCTTGATCTCGACCTTGTCGAGCGCCTTGACGATCGCCGACATGCCGACGGCACCGGAGCGGGACCCGTAGGTGCCCATGCCCATCTGCACCTTGTCGGTATCGCCATGCACGATCGAGATCGTGTCGATCGACACGCCGAGACGGTCGGCGACGAGCTGGGCGAATGTCGTCTCGTGGCCCTGGCCATGGCTGTGCGAGCCGGTCAGCACTTCGACGGTGCCGACGGCGTTGACGCGCACCTCGGCCGATTCCCAGAGCCCCACACCGGCACCGAGCGCACCGACGGCCTGGGACGGAGCGATACCACAGGCCTCGATGTAGCAGCTCATGCCGATGCCGCGCTTCTTGCCCCGTCCGGCAGCCTCTGCCCGGCGCGCGGCAAAGCCGTTCCAGTCGGCCGCGTCCATCGCAGCGGTCAGCGAAGCCTCGTAGTCGCCGGCATCATAGGTCATGATCACCGGCGTCTCGTAGGGGAAGCTGCGGATAAAGTTCTGTCGTCGCAGTTCGGCCGGCGACACCCCGAGTTCGCGGGCCGCCGTCTCCATGGTGCGCTCCAGAACATAGGTCGCCTCCGGGCGCCCGGCGCCGCGGTAAGCATCGACCGGCACCGTGTTGGTATAGACGGTGCGGACATTGCAATGGATCGCCGGAATGGCATATTGCCCTGACAACAGCGTCGCATAGAGATAGGTCGGCACCGATGACGAGAACAACGACATATAGGCGCCGATATTCGCGATCGTATCGACCTTCAGGCCGGTAACCTTGTTGTCGGCATCGAAGGCCATTTTGATTCGCGACACATGATCGCGGCCATGGGCATCGGTCATGAAGGCCTCGGTCCGGTCGCAGGTCCATTTGACCGGCACGCCCGTTTTCATCGACGCCCAGAGACAGACGATCTCCTCGGGGTAGATGTAGATCTTCGATCCGAAACCACCGCCGACATCGGGTGCGATGACGCGCAGCTTGTTTTCCGGCGCGACATTGTAGAAGGCGCTCATCACCAGCCGCGCGACATGCGGGTTCTGGCTCGTGGTGTAGCAGGTGTAGTGATCTTCCGAGGCATCGTAGATGCCAAGCGTGGCGCGCGGTTCGAGCGCATTCGGCGACAGGCGGTTGTTGACCAGCGTCAGCTCGGTCACATGCGCCGCTTCGGCAATCGCCTGATCCGCCGCACTCTCGTCACCGATTTCCCAGTCGAAGATCAGATTGCCTGCCGCCTCCGGATGGATCTGCGGTGCCCCGGGCTTCAACGCCTGCTGCGCATCGGTGACGACCGGCAGTTCCTCATAGTCCACCTCGACGGCTTCGGCCGCATCGCGGGCTTCAGCCACGCTGTCGGCGACCACGATGGCCACGGCATCCCCGACATAACGCACCACGTCATGGGCAAGAGGGCGCCAGGCGCCCATGTTCATCGGCGAGCCGTCCTTGGAGTGGATCATCCAGCCGCAGATCAGGTTGCCGATCCCGTCGTCCAGCAATTGCTGTCCTGTCAGGATGTCGATCACGCCGGGCATCGCCTTTGCGGCCGTCAGATCGAGTTTGCCGATCCGCGCATGCGCATAGGGCGACCGCACGAAATAGGCATATTTCATGCCCGGCACGCTCATGTCGTCGGTATACCGACCCTTGCCGGTCAGGAAACGCTTGTCTTCCTTGCGCGCGACCCGTGCGCCAATTCCCTCTACACCCATCTTCACTCCTCCAAGAGATCGGGATGAAACCCGGCCTCACTGCCGGGACTGAACCGCCGCCGGCACCGGCGACAGTCTGAATTGGAGAATTTCTATTCGGCGGCTTCGCGCACCGAATGCATCGCCGCGTTGGCCGACAGAACGGCGCGCACGATATTGTGATAGCCGGTGCATCGACAGATATTGCCTTCGAGTTCGCGGCGTACCGCATGCTCGTCGAGGTCGCCGCCATGCCGCGCGATCATGTCGACCGCCGTCATCACCATGCCGGGCGTGCAAAAGCCGCATTGCAAACCGTGACATTCCTTGAACGCGGCCTGGACCGGATGCAGTTCGCCGTTCTTCGCCAGGCCTTCGATCGTGGTGATCTCCGCGCCTTGCGCCTGCACGGCCAGCAGGGTGCAGCTCTTGACCGAACCGCCGTCCATATGGACGACGCAGGCACCGCACTGGCCCGTGTCGCATCCGACATGCGTGCCCGTCAGGTTCAGCTTCTCGCGGATAAAATGAACGAGCAAAGTTCGCTCGTCGCATTCGCCAACAACTGAACGGCCGTTTACCGTCAGCTTTACTGTAGCCATTTTTCTCCTCCTCGTGCCTCTCCCAAGCACAGCCGCATCATTTTCCTTTTTTCTGTCCGGATCAACAATTGATACTTCCGGGTGAGAATATTCTCATCTCGCAATGCAGCAAATGTTACATCCCGGAAATTGAGAGGCCTGAGGCGCGGCGGCCGTGGACATTCGGATTTTGGACGATATGCTAATAGCGCAGCGAAAACGTTGCCTTGGAGCGAGTGTGCGCCGAGTTGTGGAAAGCTTAAGGGGCAGCTTTCGTTTCGAGAGGGAGATCCGAATGAAAAAGATTATCGCGCTGGTCCTGGTTGGCTTGTCGGTTGCAAGCTGCACCCAGACCGAAAAAGGTGCAGGCATCGGTGCAGCGTCCGGCGCCATCATCGGCGGCGTTGTGACCGGCAATGTTCGTGGTGCAGCCGTTGGCGCAGCCATCGGTGGCGTGACCGGCGCCGTGCTGGGTCGTGTGAGCGAACAGCCGGGCCAGTGCTACTACCGTGACCGCTACGGCCGTCGCTATATCGACAGCTGCCCGGGCGGCTACTGAGCCGTCATCCCGGAGCGGCGTTCTGCGCAGGTCGCCGCTCCCCACATCTCCCATCGCAAGACGCTGGACCTGTCCCGATCCTCAAGGATTTTGACAGATGTTTCAGGCAAGGTTCTTGTGTCGATTAGAATTGTCTGAGAAAACACTGCGCATGCGCAAGGCAGGGCCACGACCGATCAAACGTTCCGCGTCTCGGAAGGCGGGCACCGCTATCGCGGTTGCTGCCGGTCTGTGCGTGGGCGTCGGGCATGCCGGAGATGCATCGGCATTCGAGATCTTCGGACTGAAGTTTTTCGAAAAGAAGGACGATAGCGCCGAAGTCATCGATCCCGTCGCGTACAGCGTGACGCTGACAGTGGAAGGCGCCGACAAGGACCTCGAGGAAAACCTGCAGGGCAGTTCCCTTCTCGTGCAGAAGAAGGACGAACCCGTTTCCGGGGATCTTGGCCTGGTCATCCGGGCGCGCGAAGACCGCGACCGTCTGATCGCAGCGCTTTACGAAACGGCCCATTATGGCGGCGTCGTTGACCTTTCAATCAATGGCATTCCGATCGGGAAGCTGCCGCCCAATCCGAATTTTCCGCATCAGGGCCCGGTGCCGGTGACAATCCGGGTGGAGCCCGGCCCGGTCTTCACCCTTGGCCAGGTGCGCTTTACCGGCGACGCGGAACAGCTCGACCCGGCCAATTACGACCTCGTGCCCGGCGGCGAGGCCGGTTCGAATGTCATTCTGAAGGCGGCCGAAAAGATGGTTGCCGATCTGAAGACGCTCGGCCATCCGCTGGCAAAACTCACCGCACGCGATGTCGTCGCGGATCATTTCGGCAATAAGGTCGACGTGACGATCGGTGTCGAGGCGGGCCCGCAGGCGGATATCGGTCCGGTCGGCGTCACAGGCACCAAGGATGTCGATGCGGGCTTCGTCCGGCGCTATTCGCGTGTCAAACCCGGCGACAGCTATACGCCCGAGCAGCTCAAAAAGGCCGGCGACCGCCTGCGCGAACTCGGTGTCTTCTCCAGTGTCACGGTCAAGGAAGCCGATACCCTGGCCCCCGACGGCTCCCTGCCGGTGACCATCGAGGTCTCCGAGGGCAAGCAGCGCTATTTCGGCGTCGGCGCCACCGTGTCCAGCATCGACGGCTTCGGCGTTCAGGGCTATTGGGGCCATCGCAATCTGTTCGGTCAGGCCGAGCAGTTACGGTTTGATGGCGCAATCGGCGGCCTGGGCGAAACGACGGATGTCGGCAATCTCGACTACAGCGCCGGTGTCAGCTTCACCAAGCCCGGCGCCTTCTTCCCGGCCGCAACGCTCACTGCCTCGGTCAAGGCGTCTACGCAGGATAACACCTCCTACGACATCAACCTCGTGACCGCCCAGACCGGCCTCTCTTACGAGATGAGCGACTACGACACGATCAGCGGCGGCGTTTCGCTGGAATGGGCCAATGTAACGGACGCCTTCGGCGACAACGACTATCTGACGCTGTCGACGCCCTTCGAATATGTTCGCGACACCCGTGACAACAAGCTCGATGCGACCGGTGGCTATCGTGCCTCCATATCCGCCACGCCAAGCTACGAGATCCTCGGCAGCACGCCGTTCATCGACCTGCAGGGCTCGCTGTCTGCCTATCGATCGCTGACGGAAGAAGACAGGATCGTATTGGCCGGCAAGGTTTCGATCGGCAGCCTGTTCGGCAGCGGGTCGCTGGCCGACATCCCGGCCAACCGGCGCTTCTACGAAGGCGGCGGCGGCTCCGTTCGCGGCTATGCCTTCCAGGAAATATCACCCTATAATGGCGCCGGAGATGCGACGGGCGGCCGATCCTTCATGACCGGCTCGCTGGAAGCCCGCATTAAGATCACGGACACCATCGGCATCGTGCCGTTTTTCGATTTCGGCACCGTATCCGCCGCGAATTTTCCTGATTTCTCCGATATACGGGCAGGTGCTGGGGTAGGGCTTCGCTACGCGACACCGTTTGGACCAATTAGACTTGATGTTGCCATGCCGCTGAACAAATACCCCGGCGGCAGCGACTACGGCATTTATGCCGGGATAGGCCAGAGCTTTTGACGTCTCGGCCGCAGAGATGTGGAGATCGGCTAGCCCATGCCCGCTAATTCCCGCCCGATCCTTTGGATAGGCCGTCTGGTCGCCTGGACGCTCGGCCTGTGTGTCGGGATCGGTCTTCTGCTCATCGTTCTTCTCGGCTTCAGTTCGGCGGGCTCCGGGCTGCTGGCCGATGTCGCCGGCCGGCTGGCCTCCGGACCCGGCCGGACTGTCACGATCGATCACATCGGACCGCTGCTGACAGGAAAACTGCGGATCGGCTCCGTCGTCGTCGCCGACGAACGCGGTGCCTATGCCGAACTGCACGACCTGGCCATCGACTGGACGCCATCGGACCTGCTGAAGGGCACGTTCAAGGCCGAACGCATCGCGGTGGCTTCGGTCAAGCTCGACCGCTTGCCGCAACCGCCGGCTGACCAGCCGGTAACTGACAGCACCGACAGCGGCACGTTTTCGCTGCCGGTCAAACTCGACATTGCCAAGATTTCGCTGCCATCGATCTCGCTCGGTACGGCTGTCGCCGGCCGTCCCTTCGAACTTGCCGCCGATGGTGCGCTGAACGCCGACGACCAGGAGATCACCGCCCGGCTCGGCGCCGATCGGACCGATACGTCCGATACGCATCTTAATCTCAACTTATCCTACGTGCCGGTAGACAACCGCTTGGTGCTGGACGGCAGCTATGCCGAGCCCAAGGCTGGCCTTGTCGGGACACTGCTACGACTTCCCGGCCAGCCGGCGATGACGGTCGAACTGAATGGCCAAGGGCCCCTCTCCGACTGGGCCGGATCGCTGAACGCCGACCTCGACGGCAAACGCGTTGCAAGCCTGGATGCGACGCACCGGGTGGACGATGCCGGAACACGCCAGGTGACCCTGAGCGGCGGCGGCACCTTTGCCGCGCTCCTGCCCCCCTGGTTGCGCGAAACCTTTTCGGGGGAGACGACCGTCGATCTGTCGGCCAGTCTGAAAGGCGAGAACCAGGTTCTCATCGACACCGCGCGGCTCTCTACCGGCGACATGATCCTGACGGCCTCTGGCCAGTATGATCCCCAGGGCGACAACGACATCAGCGCCGACCTCGTCGGCGTCGGCGGCCCGCTTGCCCTGCGCTGGCCCCTCCAGGAAGGCGAACTGGCTCTGGCGATCCGCCGCATCGGCCTGACGGCCAAGGGCCCGAGCAGCAAGGTCGCGCTTCACATAAACGGCCAGATTGCTTCGCTCGACACGCCGCCCGCGTCCGTCGAGGGCATGACCTTCAGCGTCTCCAGCAACAGCTTCGATCTCGGCTCGCGCACGGGCGCTGCCAATGCCGTCATATCCGTCACCAAGACCACGTTCCAGCAGCCGGATCTCGAGCGGGCGTTGAAGGCTCCGCTGACGCTGAGGGCACCGCTGACCATCGAGACCGGAGCGATCAGCACCGAAGGCGCAACGCTGGAAAGCCAGAAGCTCGGCGGCACGGTCTCCGGCCGCTTCGACCTTGCGACCAATGCTATCACGGCCGTTATCGCGTTGAAGGCCGATCCCTCCGCGTTGCCCCCGCCCGCATCCTCCAAGCTGAAAGCGCCGGTCGAAGTCAGCGGCAAGGTCGACTATGTCAACCCGGACGATATTTCCGCCACCGACCTGAAGATCCGCTCGGACCTTGCCAGCATCGACGGCTCGGCCCGACTGGCCGATGGCAGCCTCGATGCCGATCTCACAGGCGAGATCGCCAATATCGGCGCCCTGCTGGAAAATGCCGAAGGCAAGGCGAATGTCACCGCCAAGGTGTCGGGGCCGCTGGACGCATTGCAGGCCGATGCGCAGGTCACCATCCCCTCGGCCACTCTTGCCGGGCGCAAGCTTGCAGACCTGTCGATTACCGCAAAGGGTGGCCTCTCCGATGGTGCCCCCGAAGGGACCGTGACGGCCAACGGGTCACTCGACGGCCAGGATATTGCGGTCAATGCCGATCTCGTCAGCGAGGATGGGCAGACGAAAATTCCGCAGCTCGAAATGACCGTCGGCAAGAACAGGATCACCGGCGCCCTCGCCTTCACCCCCCAATACCTGCCGTCGGGCGACATCAAGCTCGACCTGCCGCAACTCGATCTCCTGGCGGCTTTGGCCGGGCAGAAGGTGACCGGCGACCTTGCAGGCACCATTCACCTGGATTCCAGCGGCAGCAAGATGGCCGCCAAGGTCGATCTCAGCGGCTCGAAGATCCAGCGCGATACGCTGACGATCGCCAATCCGAAGGTCGGCGTCACCGTCGACGACCTCAAGGCTCTCTCGGCCGAAGGTGCGATCTCGGCCGACAAGGTGACCTCCGGCAGCAATGTGGTGTCGAACCCGAAAGTCGATTTCGCCCGGGACGGCAAGGCGACGACCTTCGATGCGACCGCGAATTACGACAACGCGCCGGTGAAGGCGACCGGCAAGGTGGTCGAATCCGGCAGCGCCATCGATGTCGTCATCGATCAGTTGAAGGCGTCTCCGAAGGGCATTCCCCTGGAGCTCGCCGCACCATCGACCGTCAAGATCGTCAATGGCAGTGCCTCCGTCGACGATCTCAGGATAAAAGCCGGCAGCGGCACGATCACGCTCAACGGCGATGCCGGCAGCAAACTCGACATGGACGCCCGGATCGACAAGCTTCCGGCCGGGCTTGCCAATACGGTCGTTCCCAATCTGGGCGCCGGCGGCTCGATTTCCGGCACGGTGTCTGCCAACGGGACGGCCAGCAATCCGAGCGTCGACTACAAGATGAGCTGGTCGGGCGCGGCGATCGCCCAGGCGCAGGCTGCTGGCCTGCCGCCGCTGACGGTGGAGGCCTCCGGACGCTTTGCCGACAGCAAGCTGACCGTCAACACCTCACTTTCCGGGGTAGCGGGCCTTTCGGCCAGCGGTGGCGGTTCGGTGACGATCTCGGGCGACAAGGCGCTTTCCTACAAGCTGAGTGGCCAGATCCCGCTGTCGCTCTTTGCCGGCCAGCTCGCCGCCAACGGTCTGATCCTCGAAGGCGCCGCCGATATCGATGCCAGCGTCAGCGGCAGCGCCTCGGCACCGGCGATCAACGGACGCGCCGTCGTCACCAAGGGCCGGCTGACCGATGTCCGTCACAACGTCACGATCGAGGACCTCACCACAACGCTCAGCATCGAAGGCGATCAGGCCCGCATCACCGGGTTGAAGGGCAGGCTTTCCGGCGGCGGCCTGGTATCCGGCGAAGGCACGATCAATCTCAAGGGTCCCGGCCTGCCGAGCGATATCGAGCTCAATCTCGACAAGGCGCAGTATTCCGATGGTGAGATGTTCACCACGTCGGCGACCGGCATGCTGGCGCTCAACGGCCCGCTGACCGCGGGCCCCAAGCTGTCCGGCAAGATCACACTGGGCGAAACCTCGGTTACCGTGCCGGAGAGCCTCCCGCGCTCCCTTCGTGACCTCGACATCACGCACCGCAATGCGCCCGCCGATGTCCGCCGCCAGACGGCGGCGATCCAGAAGAAGGAATCGAACGGCACCTCTTCGGATATAGGGCTCGATCTTGCCGTTTCGGCTCCCAACCGCATTTTCGTGCGCGGCCGCGGCATCGATGCCGAACTCGGCGGCGCGCTGAAAATCAGCGGCGGCGTCAGCAACCCGGTTGTCTCCGGCGCCTTCACGCTGAACCGCGGTCGCCTGTCGATCCTGACCAAGAGGCTGACTTTCACCAAGGGTACCATTACCTTTGGCGGCAATCTCATTCCGCTCCTGAACTTCGAGGCGACGACGACCTCGGGGGGCACCGCGATCACCATCACGATCTCCGGCCTTGCCAATGACCCGCAGGTCAGCTTCAGTTCGTCGCCGGCCTTGCCCCAGGACGAAATTCTCGCCCAGCTGATCTTCGGCCAGTCGATGTCGAAGCTGTCGCCGCTGCAAATCGCCCAGCTTGCCGATGCCGTCAGCCAGCTGGCCGGCGGCCGCTCCTCGTCGCTTCTGGAAAACCTGCGCTCCGGGCTTGGCATCGACAATCTGGACGTCACCACCGATGCCGAGGGCAATGCCGCCGTCAGTGCCGGCAAATATCTGAACGACCGGACCTATCTCGAACTGCAGAGTGGCGAAGATGGCGGCAAGGCCGTGATCAATCTCGACATCGGCAAGGGCCTGAAGCTGAAGGGCGAGGCCGGCGGCAACGGGTCGAGCGGCGGCGGCATCTTCTACGAAAAGGAATACTGAAGGACCGCCTCAGGCCAGCTTGACGGTCCGCAGAAGAATGTTCGACTCCGTCGTGTTGATCCCCTCGATCATCCGGATCTGCCTCAGGATCTCGTCGAACGCGGCGAGATCCGCCGTTTCGAGTTCGGCAATGAAATCCCATTGTCCGTTGGTGCTGTGCAGCGCACGCACCTGCGGGATGCCACGCAGGCGTAGGGCCACCTTGTCGGCGACCTTGCCGACAACCTCGATCAGGACGATCGCCCGCACGCCGCTTGTCGCAAGATCCGCAGCGGTGGTGATGGTGAAGCCGCCAATCGTGCCATTTTTGACCATGCGTTGAATGCGCGCGGCAATCGTCGCGCGCGACGCTCCGGTCGAGGCTGCAAGAGAGGCCACCGGTGTTCGTGCGTTTTGCCTTAGGGCAACGAGGAGATCGCGATCCAGATCGTCAAGCTTCGACATTCTGTTAAATACCCATGACATTATGCGTAGAATTTCCGACTTTTCGCCACTAATCCGGCTTTCTGTCAACGTTCATCTCAAACATTCTACCGACACAGGAGATCCATAAATGACGCAATCGCCCGCCAGCATCACCCTTATCGGCGTACCTTTCGAAGGCGGCGCCGGCCGCGGCGGCTGCGCCATGGGTCCTGCGGCATTAAGGTTGTCAGGCATCGCCGAAACCCTGGCCGATCTCGGCCACACGGTTGTCGATCAGGGGGATCTGGTTCTGGACGCCGCCTCCGAATTCGAGAGCACCGCGGCCGCGAAGGAACTGCCTCGCGTGGCAGGCATGACCCGGGTGCTTTCCGAGGCCACCTACGCGGCAGCGGCAAAGGGCACCCTGCCGGTGATGCTGGGCGGTGACCACAGCCTTTCCATGGGCAGCGTCTCGGGCATGGCACGCTATGCCGCCTCCGTTAAGCGCCCTCTCTTCGTCCTGTGGCTCGATGCCCATGCCGACTTCAACACGCCGACCTCGTCGCCGTCCGGCAACATGCACGGCATGCCGGTCGCCTTTTTCTGCGGCCTGGACGGTTTCCCGCAGATATTGCCGGCCGAGCGCGATCTGGTCATGCCGAAAAACGTCTTCCAGATCGGCATCCGCTCCGTCGATACCAATGAGCGCGACCTGATCGGCAAGCATGGTGTGCAGGTCTTCGACATGCGCGCGATCGACGAGAACGGCATTGCCGCCATCGTCCGGCAGGTGCTTCGCGCCGTGGTCGAAAGCGACGGATTGCTGCATGTCAGCCTCGACGTCGACTTCCTCGATCCCGAGGTGGCGCCGGGTGTCGGCACGACGGTGCCGGGCGGTGCGACGTTCCGCGAGGCGCATCTGATCATGGAAATGCTGCATGACAGCGGTGTCGTCGCCTCCCTCGACATCGTTGAACTCAATCCGTTTCTGGACGATCGCGGCAAAAGCGCCCGCGTCATGACCGAACTGACGGCAAGCCTGTTCGGCCGCCGTATCCTTGACCGCCAGACCCAGCCCGCCTGACCCCGACAAAGGAGAACACGATGAGCAATGCCGAGCAATTGATGGATGCGGAACGACGCCTCGGGGCTTCGAACTACAAACCGCTCGACGTCGTGCTCACACGCGGGGAAGGCGTGCATGTTTGGGACACCGACGGCAACCGCTACCTGGACTGTCTGTCTGCCTATTCCGCCGTCAACCAGGGCCATTGCCATCCGAAGATCCGCGAGGCCATGATCGAGCAGTCCGGTAAGCTCACCTTGACCTCCCGGGCATTCCGCAACGACCAGCTCGCACCGTTCTACGAGGAACTGGCGGCATTGACCGGCGCGCACAAGATCCTGCCGATGAATTCCGGTGCCGAAGCCGTCGAGACGGCGATCAAGGCGGTGCGAAAATGGGGATACGAGGTCAAGGGCGTCGCGCATGACAAGGCGGAGATCATCGTCTGTAGCGACAACTTCCATGGTCGCACCCTGTCCGTGGTCTCCTTTTCGACCGATCCCGATGCGCGCAACGATTTCGGCCCGTTCACGCCGGGCTTTCGCATCGTTCCCTTCGGTGACGCAGAGGCCTTCGAAGCGGCGATCAACGCGAACACGGTGGCCGCACTCATCGAGCCGATCCAGGGGGAAGCCGGCGTCGTCATTCCGCCAGCCGGTTATCTCAAGCGCGTGCGCGCGCTCTGCACCGAGCGGCAGGTGACCCTGATCCTCGACGAGATCCAGACCGGCCTCGGCCGCACCGGCAAACTTCTGGCGGAAGAACATGAGGGGGTCGAGGCGGACGTGACCCTGATCGGGAAAGCGCTGTCGGGCGGCTTCTATCCCGTTTCCGCCGTGCTCTCCAATTCCGAGGTGCTCGGCGTGTTGAAGCCCGGCCAGCACGGCTCGACCTTCGGCGGCAATCCGCTGGCCTGCGCCGTTGCCCGTGCCGCCCTCCGGGTGCTGGTCGAGGAAGACATGATCGGCAATGCGGAGCGCATGGGCGCCTATTTCCTCGAGGGCCTCGGCCAGTTGCGTTCCAACGCCATCCGCGAGGTGCGTGGACGCGGGCTGATGCTCGCCATCGAGCTCGATCCCGAGGCCGGCGGCGCCCGGCCCTATTGCCTTGCATTGAAGGAACACGGCGTGTTGGCAAAGGATACCCACGACCATACGATCCGGCTTGCCCCTCCGCTCGTCATCAACCGGGAACAGGTAGACTTCGCCCTCGAGCAATTGCGAAAGGTCCTCGGCTGATACTCGCCAGATGTGCCATCAAGGCCATCGCCCAGATGCACCAGCAGCATGCGGCCACGGTTGAAGAAACCAATGCCGCGCGCTGCAACCTCGATCACCGGATCGACGATTTGCGCAAGTTGCTCAATCAATTTAGGTTTGAGAAACATTCTTCTGCCAAAGTCAGGCAAGTCCGACCAGATGTGCGCCCAGTAAACAAGGCAGTCGCATCTCCGGCTCGCAATATTATGGCGAAGGCTGCTCGCGTCTTTGGCGGGGGAGCTGCCCGAGCGGAACACTGGGAAGAATTCTAATGGCTACCACCATAGGCTCGACAAATTTCGGCGGCGACACACTCGAAATTATCGCGTTTCGTCTTCATGATCAGGAATTCTGCGTGAAGACGACGACCATTCGCGAAATTCGCGGCTGGGCTCCGTCCACCCCGATCCCGCATTCGCCCGCCGACGTCATCGGCGTGATGAACCTGCGCGGCTCGGTCATCCCGATCATTGACCTCGCCTACAAGCTCGGCATGAAGAGCACCGTTGCCAACGAGCGCTCCGCCATCGTCGTGGCCGAGGTGCATAACATGGTCATCGGCATGCTGGTCGACCGCGTCTCGGACATCCTGACGATCCCGTCGAGCCAGGTTCAGCCGGTGCCGGAAGTGTCCGCATCCTTCGACAAGACCTTCTCGGAAGGCATCATCGCCACGGAAAACGGCATGATCTGTTTCCTGAACCTCTCCAAGATGTTCAAGGGTTCGGACCTGGAAGAACTCGCCGCCTGATCCACGGCGTTGGACCGGACAGTCAGGCCGCCGCCCGCAAGGGACGGCGGCTTTTGTCTGTCTGAGCACCTGCAACAGCACAGGAAAAAGGGCGGCCCATGAGCCGCCCTTTCCCTACCTCACAAAAGCCTTGAGGCCTCGATCAGCTTTCGGCCTTCGGCACGGCGCCCGCCATGCCGATAGGCTCGGCCTTCACATCGCCCTCGTCGCGCGCATCCATGTAGTGCTTTTCGGCGACCGGACGCACCAGAGCATTGGCAATCAGGCCAATGACCAGCAGACCAGCCATGGCATACATGGTGGTGTTGTAGAGGCTGGATGTCGGGTCGACGGTGCCCGCCGGCGCGATTTCCATCAGGCGTGCGATGGTCACCGTCTTGGCCGCTACCAGCTGGTCGAGCTGGTCGAGACCGGCACCGAACTTCTGCTGGAAGGCCGCCGGATCGATCTTCGACGCGAGTGCGCGGATTGATCCTGTTACCGAGGCATCACGCAGCTGCGTGATCGCCAGAGGCCCAAGAACGCCAGCCGTGCTCCAGGCCGTCAGCAGACGACCATGGATGCCACCGACATATTTGGTGCCGAAGATGTCGGCGAGATAGGCCGGGATCGTCGCGAAACCGCCGCCATACATCGTGAAGATGATCATGGTGGCTGCATAGAACAGCACCAGCCACATCACCGCCGGGTTGACGCTCACCTGCGCCGCGGCATAGGGCACGGAGAGATAGAGCGCGATCCCGAGAATGAAGAACACGAAATAGGTGTTCTTGCGGCCGATATAGTCCGACATAGACGCCCAGAAGAATCGGCCCCCCATGTTGAACACCGAGATCATGAAGACGTAGGTGGCGGCAAATGCTCCGTCGACGACACCTGGAAGCGTCGTGCCGAAGATTTCCGTCATCATCGTCTTTGCCACCGACAGCACGCCGATGCCGGCCGTGACGTTGAAGCAGAGCACGATCCACAGCAGGTAGAACTGCGGCGTCTTCAGCGACTCGTTGATATCGACATGGCGCCGTGTGATCATGCGCTTGGCCGCATCGTTGGCGGTTGGCGGTGTCCAGCCGGCCGGCAGCCAGCCTTCACGCGGAACGCGGTAGGAGAAGGCGGCAATCAGCATCACGACGAAATAGGCGATGCCGAGGGTGAAGAAGGTCATCGCCGCGCCGGTGTTACCGGTGCCGGCGACGTAGACGCCTTCCTGCAGCGGGATCGGTGCTGCCGCCAGCTGCTTGGCATTGGCAACGACGACTTCCACCATCTGGCCATTGACCTCGGCCATGCGGCGGCCGCCCTCGGTGACCAGGTTGATCGCCCCTTCGGCGCCCAGATATTGCGGGGCCTGGTAGTAGAGACCGAGCAGCCATTCCTTGATCGGCGTGGCGACCATGGCACCGCCGCCGAAGCCCATGATGGCAAGACCGGTCGCCATGCCGCGACGGTCCGGGAACCAGCGGATCAGGGTCGACACCGGCGATACATAGCCAAGGCCGAGACCACAGCCGCCGAGCACGCCGTAGCCCAGATAGAGAAGCCAGAGCTGGTGGCTGACAATGCCGAAGCCACCGACGAGGAAGCCGCCGCCCCAGAGAAATGCGGCCGTGACGCCCACCATGCGCGGGCCAACCTCTTCCAGCCACTTGCCGGCGAAAGCCGCGGCAAGGCCGAGGAAGACGATGGCAACGGAAAAGATCCAGACGACGGACGGCAGGGCCCAGTCACTGGACGAAGCCGCGACAACGCCGAATTCCTTGGTTAGCGGCGGATTGAAAATACTCCATGCATAGACGGAGCCGATGCACAAATGAATTGCGATGGAAGCTGGTGGAACCTTCCACCGGTTAAATCCCTCTTCCGCAACAATGTGTTCTTTCTTAAGTCGGTCGAACATAATACATCAGCCCTCCATAGCTGAAACACCGTACCCATACGTAAGAGATACCCCAGTATAGTGGGCGTCCCCCCTCCCCAGCCGCTTCGATCCCCCGGCAGGCGAGGCTGAAACCGGTCGCAATCCATGCGGGATCGATTGCGGCCGGAATTCTGTCATTCCGGAATGCTCGGTTCCGAGAGAGATTCGCCGGCAGCCGTTCCCTTGCCCGGCGACGCCGCGGCCGAGGCATCGTAACCGACGCCGACGCCGTCTTTTTCCTTGGGTCGCCGGATCAGCGGCGCAGCCTCCATCACCAGCGGAAGAAAGCCTTCGCCCCCGGCATCGACATGCTCGAAGAACTGCCGGCGCATGCGTGGCTCCCAGAACTTGTTGATATGGGTCGCCACCCCCTCCACCCGGACATCCGCCGGCTGCGACAGGAAAAAGGTCGCGATCTGGTTGGCCATGCGGATCAGTTTTTCGAGTGTCTGGTCATGCGACATCGGCAGAAGCTCCCGAAGTTATGCGCTGCGCTTGTGTGAAAATCTCAAAATCACTGCCGCGGGCAATGCCGACAAGCGTTATGCCGGCCCGCTCGGCAGTCTCGATGGCCAGCGCCGTGGGGGCGGAAATGGCCATCAGGATAGCGCTACCAAGCGCCGCCGTCTTCTGCACCATCTCGACGGAAAGACGGCTGGTCACAAGCACGGCCCCCTCTGAACCGGTACGCCCGGAGCCAAGTACCGCGCCGCAGAGCTTGTCGAGCGCATTGTGGCGACCGACATCCTCGCGGATGGCAAGAAGTCCTTCGTGCGGCACATAGAACCCGGCGCCGTGAACCGCCCGCGTCTGCCGGTTGAGCACCTGCGCGTCGCCCAGCATCTGCATGGCAGCGGCGATGTCCCTCTCGGAAAGCCGGATGCCGTCGCCGACCGAGGAAACATCCCGCATCGCCTGATCGATCGACTCGATGCCGCAAAGGCCGCAGCCGACCGGCCCGGCCATGCGGCGGCGGCGGGCCGTCAGCGCTTCGGCAGTGTCGTCTTTCAGGCTGATCTGGATGTCGATCCCGGGACCGGCCTCGATCGGCTCGATCGCCAGGATATCATCGGCGGTGACGATAATGCCTTCGGCCAGCGAGAAGCCGATGGCAAAATCCTCCAGATCGGCGGGCGTCGCCATCATCACGGCGTGGGTGCTGCCTCCGTAGGAAAAGGCGACCGGCACCTCTTCGGGCACGGCACGCGTCGCCGTCACCGGCGAGGCATTGTGTCGCCCGATCGTCTCCACGGAGCGAAACGTCTTCGCACGCAGCACTACCTTTACCCCCCACTCTTCGTCCTCAATAGAGATATTCCCTCGAGGCGAAACGCTCCTTACTCCGCCGCTTCCAGCTTGCCGGCGATCCGGCGCGACTGGCGCGACAACTCCTCGTAATCCTGCTGCCAGTCCGTCGGTCCATTCGACGGAGAAATCTGGACGGCGGTGACCTTGTATTCCGGACAATTGGTCGCCCAGTCCGAAAAATCGGTCGTGATGACATTGGCCTGCGTATCCGGGTGGTGGAAGGTCGTATAGACGACCCCCGGTGCCACACGGTCGGTGATCAGCGCCCGCAGCGTCGTTTCGCCCGAACGGCTGGCAAGCTTGATCCAGTCGCCATCCTTGATGCCGCGCTGCTCGGCGTCATGCGGATGCAGTTCCAGACGGTCTTCCTCATGCCATGCGGAGTTGGCGGTACGCCGCGTCTGCGCGCCCACATTGTACTGTGAGAGGATACGGCCGGTTGTCAACAGAAGCGGGAAGCGCGGACCCGTTCTCTCGTCGGTTGCAACATATTCGGTCCGGATGAACTTGCCCTTGCCGCGCACGAAGCCGTCGGCATGCATGATCGGCGAGCCTTCCGGATGGGCCTCGTTGCAAGGCCATTGCACCGAACCCATGCGATCGAGATAGGCATAGGTGACGCCGGCAAAGCTCGGCGTCGTGGCCGCGATCTCGGCCATGATTTCCGACGGGTGGCTATAGTTCCAGTCGATGCCCATGGCCTGGGCAATCAGCTGCGTCACTTCCCAGTCGGCATAGCCGTTTTTCGGCGTCATCACCTTGCGCACACGGTTTATGCGTCGCTCGGCATTGGTGAAGGTCCCGTCCTTTTCCAGGAAGGTCGAGCCCGGCAGGAAGACATGGGCGTAATTGGCCGTCTCGTTGAGGAACAGGTCGTGCACGACGACGCATTCCATGGCGGCAAGACCGGCCGACACATGCTTGGTATCCGGGTCGGACTGCAGGATATCTTCACCCTGGATGTAGATGCCGCGGAAAGTACCGTCGACGGCTGCATCCAGCATGTTGGGGATGCGCAGGCCCGGTTCGTTGTCGAGGGTCACGCCCCAGAGCTTCTCGAAGGTCTCGCGCGTCGCGTCGTCGGAGATATGGCGATAGCCGGGAAGCTCGTGCGGGAAGGATCCCATGTCGCAGGACCCCTGGACATTGTTCTGGCCACGCAGCGGATTCACGCCAACGCCGGGACGGCCGATATTGCCCGTCGCCATCGCCAGATTGGCGATCGCCATGACTGTCGTCGAGCCCTGGCTGTGTTCGGTGACGCCGAGACCGTAGTAGATCGCACCATTGCCGCCGGTGGCATAGAGCCTGGCAGCACCGCGCACGAGATCGGCGGGAACGCCGGTGAACTTTTCGGTTTCCTCGGGGCTATGCTGCGGCTCGGAAACGAAGGCGGCCCAGTCCTCGAACTCGGACCAATCGCAGCGCTCGCGGATGAAGGTCTCGTCCGCGAGGCCCTCGGTGACGATCACATGCGCCAGCGCGGTCAGCACGGCGACATTGGTGCCAGGCTGCAGCGGCAGGTGGAAGGCGGCTTCCACATGCGGGGTCCTGACGAGGTCGATGCGACGCGGGTCGATGACGATCAGCTTGGCGCCCTTGCGCAAGCGCTTCTTCAGACGCGAGCCGAAGACCGGATGACCGTCGGTCGGGTTGGCGCCGATGACGAGCACGACATCGGAATGTTCGACCGAATCGAAATCCTGCGTGCCGGCGGAGGTGCCGAAAGCCTGGCCGAGGCCGTAGCCGGTCGGGGAGTGGCAGACGCGGGCGCAGGTATCGACATTGTTGTTGCCGAAACCTGCACGGACCAGCTTCTGCACGAGAAAGGTTTCTTCATTGGTGCAGCGCGAGGATGTGATGCCACCAATCGATTCCCGGCCGAACTGATACTGGATGCGGCGGAATTCCGATGCGACGTAATTGAGTGCCTCTTCCCAGGACACTTCGCGCCAGGGATCGGAGATCTTTTCGCGGATCATCGGGTTGAGGATGCGATCCTTGTGGCTGGCATAGCCATAGGCAAAGCGGCCCTTGACGCAGGAATGACCACGATTGGCCTTGCCGTCCTTCCACGGCACCATGCGCACCAGTTCCTCGCCGCGCATTTCCGCCTTGAACGAGCAACCGACGCCGCAATAGGCGCAGGTGGTGACTTCCGAATGTTCCGGCTGGCCGATCTCGATCACCGACTTCTCCGTCAGCGTCGCGGTCGGACAGGCCTGCACGCAGGCGCCGCAGGAGACGCATTCCGACGACATGAAGGCCTCGTGTGCACCGGGCGAAACGCGGCTGTCGAAGCCGCGGCCCTCGATCGTCAGCGCGAACGTGCCCTGCACCTCCTCGCAGGCCCGCACGCAGCGCGAGCAGACGATGCATTTCGACGGATCATAGGTGAAATAGGGGTTGCTCTCGTCCTTCGGCATCCAGAGCGCATTGACCTCGCCAACGCCGTCCCGCGCCTTGACGTGGTTCTCGCCCTCATAGCCGTAGCGCACGTCGCGAAGCCCGACGGCACCGGCCATGTCCTGCAGCTCGCAATCACCATTGGCGGCACAGGTCAGACAGTCCAGCGGGTGGTCGGAGATATAGAGCTCCATCACCCCCTTGCGGATATTCTTCAGCCGGTCCGTCTGCGTGTGCACGACGAGCCCGGGGGCAACCGGCGTGGTGCAGGAGGCCGGGGTGCCATTGCGTCCCTCGACCTCCACCAGACAGAGCCGGCAGGAACCGAAGGCATCCACCATGTCGGTGGCGCAGAGTTTCGGCACCTGGATGCCGGCCTGCATCGAGGCACGCATGATCGAGGTGCCTTCGGGCACGGTGATTTCGCGACCGTCGATGGTCAGCGTCACGGTCTTCTCGGACGTGGATGCCGGCGTGCCGTAGTCGATTTCAGGGACGAGGGACATGGTTTTTACTCCGCCGCTTCGATGAGGGGGGTGGGCGCGAAATCCTCTGGGAAATGAGTGATCGCACTCATGACCGGATAAGGAGTGAAGCCGCCAAGAGCACAGAGCGAGCCGAACTTCATCGTGTTGCAAAGGTCGGTGAGCAGCGCCAGGTTCTTTTCCGGCTCGATGCCCCTTGCCAGCTTGTCGACGGTCTCGACGCCGCGGGTCGAGCCGATGCGGCAGGGCGTACACTTGCCGCAGCTTTCGATGGCGCAGAATTCCATCGCGAAACGCGCCTGCTGCACCATGTCGACGGTGTCGTCGAACACCACGATGCCGGCATGGCCGATCAGGCCGTCCTTGGAGGCAAAGGCTTCGTAATCGAAGATCGTGTCGAACAGCGAGACCGGGAAATAGGCCCCGAGCGGACCGCCGACCTGCACCGCCTTGACCGGTCGGCCGCTGGCAGTTCCGCCGCCGATCTCGTAGACGATCTGACCGAGCGTCAGGCCGAAAGCCGCCTCGTAAAGGCCGCCATGCTTGACGTTACCGGCAATCTGGATCGGAATAGTGCCGTGCGAACGGCCGACGCCATAGTTCTTGTAGAAGGCAGCGCCCCGGTCAAGGATGACCGGCACGGAGGCAAGCGACATGACATTGTTGACCACGGTCGGCTTACCGAACAGGCCCTCCAGTGCCGGCAGCGGCGGCTTGGCGCGCACGATGCCGCGCTTACCTTCCAGGCTGTTCAGCAGCGATGTTTCCTCGCCGCAGACATAGGCGCCGGCCCCCATGCGCACTTCCATGTCGAATGCGTGGTTCGAGCCGAGTACCGATGCCCCGAGAATGCCTTCGCTGCGGGCGATTTCAATCGCCCTTTCCATCATTCGCACGGCATGCGGATATTCCGACCGGGTATAGACATAGCCCTTGGTCGCGCCGGTCGCGATGCCGGCGATCGCCATGCCCTCGATCAACACGAAGGGATCGCCTTCCATGATCATCCGATCGGCGAAGGTCCCACTGTCGCCCTCGTCGGCATTGCAGACGATATATTTCTGATCGGCCTTGGCGCCGAGCACCGTGTTCCACTTGATGCCGGTCGGAAAGCCCGCGCCGCCGCGACCGCGAAGGCCGCTGTCGGTGACTTCCTTGACGATCTCGGCCGGCGTCATGGCGATCGCCTTCTCAAGCCCGGTCAGGCCCTTGTAGTGGCGATAGTCGGCAATCGAGAGCGGATCGGTGATGCCGCAGCGCGAGAAGGTGAGCCGCGTCTGGTTGGCGAGATAGGGCATGTCATGGGTTTCGCCATGCCCGAGCGGATGATGGCCGCCCTCAAGAAAACCGCCGTCGAAGAGGCTGGAAACATCCGAGGGCTTCACCGGACCGTAGGCAACGCGGCCGCTAGGCGTGCGAACCTCGACCAGCGGCTCGAGCCACAGCATGCCGCGCGAACCATTGCGCACGATCTCGACCTCGAGCCCGCGGGCGGTCGCCTCGCGCTCGATCGCGGCCACGACCTTGTCGGCGCCGACCGCAAGCGCTGCGGCATCGCAGGGAACGAAAACGGTGGTGCTCATCGGCGTGCCTCCGCAACGAGTTCGGGAAGACAGTCTTCGTCGAGACGGCCGTGCAGTTCGCCGTCGAGCATGGCGGCCGGCGCGGAGGCGCAGAGCCCGAGACAGTAGACCGGCTCCAGCGTCACGGCGCCATCGGCCGTCGTTTCATGAAACCCGATGCCGAGCAGCGTCTTGAGCTTTTCGGCGATCTGAGGCCCGCCCATCGACTGGCAGGCCTCGGCGCGACAGAGCTTCAGGACATGGCGACCGGCCGGCCGCGCACGAAAATCATGGTAGAAGCTGACCACGCCATGCACCTCGGCACGCGAAAGATTGAGCGCCGCGGCGATGACCGGCTTGGTTTCCTCGGGGACGTAGCCGAACTCCTCCTGGATCGCATGCAGGATCGGCAGAAGGGGGCCTTCGAGATGACGAAGGTCTTCGATGATGGCAAGCGTCCGCCCGGAGACATCTCCAGCGGTCATTCTGATGTTCATGTCTTCCTCCCGGGCCGGCCACAAACGATAGAAGTTTTCAATGACGGATGCGTTGTGACGGACGAAGAAATTGCGAATGGGCGCGGTCCACCAAGAGATTCGTCAGTTTTCCCCGCCAATGCCTTGAAAAAGAACGCGTTCAACCTAAAAGATCAATAAGCTTTTTTCGTCACGCGATAGCACATTTCTATTGAAACGCTTGATCCTCCGCCAGCCTGCGCACTTCCAGCAGGAGCGCGGTGACCAATGGCGTGTAAGGTTCGCGGTGCGTCACGACCATGCCGACGCGATGGGTGGCCGTCGGATCATCGATCGGGATGGTCCGGATATCATCGGATGTGCCGAAGGCATCCGCCATGCGCCTCGGCATGACGGATGCCCAGCGCCCGGTGCGAATATGAGAGAACAGCACGATCATCGAATTGGATTCCAGCGTCGGCTCCGGTGAAACGCCGGCCTGCGCCATGTGATGATTGATGATCCGGCGGTTCTGCATGTCCGCGGTCAGGAGACACAGGCTAAGTTCGGCGACCTCCGACCAGGTGACGCTTTCCCGGTCCGCCAGGGGCGAGCCGGCCACCGTGACCAGGTGATAATGCTCGGAATAGAGGGGCACACTCGTCACGCGGCCCAGGGGCTCGTCATCGAGATAGGTGATGCCGGCGTCGATCTCGAAATTTTCGAGATGCCCGAGCACCTGGAGCGAGGTGTTGGAACCGATCGAAAACGTGACATCCGGGTGCTTCTCCCGAAACGGCGCGGTGATCCGCGGCACCATGGAAAGGGCAGTCGGTATGACCCCGAGCCTTATGTGGCCGGCAAGCCCGCGCCGGACCGCCCGCATCTCCTCCCGCATCGACCGCGCATCACCGACGATACGCCGCGACCATTCGAGCACGCGCTGGCCTTCCGGCGTCAGCCCCTGGAAGCGCGAACCGCGCTGCACCAGCATGACGCCCAGTTGATCCTCCAGCTGCCGGATGGCGGCCGACAGCGTCGGCTGCGTGACGCCGCACTGCTCGGCCGCGCGACCGAAATGACGTTCGCGCGCCAAGGCCATGAACAGTTCGAGCTTGTCGATCATTGGTGCCTCCGTCCCCAAGCCCTAGCATTCCCGAAGCCGCAGGCAAACCTACCCGGCGAAGCATCTGCATCGCCGTCCGCCGGTGGATTTGGGGAGTGTCTCGGTCTATCGGACGCCATCGTCTCGACAGACGCCTGCCTTAAACCGAAATGGAACGCTTAGACCAACGGTGAGGCCTGCTCGTCCACGCCCGTCGCCGCATCGCCGCAATAGAGGCGATAGAGCAGCGAAACGACTTCGACGGCATTGGGATTGGCAATGCTGTAGTAGATCTGGCGGCCATCGCGGCGGGTCTGCACCAGCTGTTCCAGCCGAAGCCGCGCAAGCTGCTGCGAGACGACTGCCTGTTGCAGGCCGAGCATCGTCTCGATCTCGCCGACGGTCTTTTCGCCTTGGCTCAGGATACACAGGATCAGAAGGCGCGTTTCATGCGACAGTGCTTTCAACAGCTCGCTGGCCGCGCGGGCGCGATCCATAAAGCTGTCCAACTGGTCAGATGAGCTGAGCGCCTCGATATCTGTGGATTTCATCGCCGCTTTCTTTGCCGGGCGAAAGGGCCCAGGCCACAGGAGAAGACCGAAGAATAGGAATTTTCGTATAATCTACTTGAAGGGCTTTGTCCAACCTGACGGACAGATGTCCCGCAGCGCCATCACGGCCGCCGGGTTCCTAGCGCTTGTCGAAGACCAGACCTGCGCCGCGTTCCTTCAGGGTTCGGGCGCTCCTCGCCAGTGCATCAAGCTCGTCCGCATCCAGAGTGGGCATCAGGCTCGCGACGATACCGCGTCGCCCGACAATCCGGGGCAGCGAGAGTGCGACCTGGCCGACGCCCTGAACCTCCTCCATCAGCATGGAGACCGAAAGGATATCCCGCTGGTCGTTTAAAATGGCGCGAACGATGCGGGCCAGACCCGCGCCGATCCCGTAATAGGTTGCGCCCTTGCCCTGGATGATGCGGTAGGCGGCATTGCGCACGCCGTCGTCGATCGCCGCGCGGATCTCGGCCGTGATCGGCCGGCCCATCTGCTCGGCGAAATCCGTCACGGGCGACGAACCTGCTTGTGCGTTCGACCAGGCCAGCACCTCGCTGTCCCCGTGCTCGCCCAGCACATAGGCATGAACGGACTGGGGCGCGATATCGAGGTGCCGGCTGATGAGACTGCGAAACCGCGCCGAATCGAGGATGGTGCCCGAACCGATGACGCGTTCGGGCGGCAGGCCGGACAACCTGGTCGCGACCTCCGTCATGATATCGACGGGATTGGTGGCGACCAGCAGGATGGTGTCGGGAACGACGGCGAGCACGTCGTCGATGACGGCGCGGAACACCGCCACATTGCGCTCCAGCAATTCAAGCCGGCTTTCGCCCGGCTTTTGCCCGACGCCGGCAGCAAGGATCACCACCGCGGCATCACGCAGCGCCTGATAGGGACCGGCGCGGACGACGGTTGCCGAGACGAACGGCACGGCATGCGAAATGTCCTCTGCCTGCGCCGCGGCCAGGTCCGCGTTCCTGTCGCAGAACACGATCTCACTTGCCGCCCCTTGCATGGCGAGTGCATAGCCTGCGGCACTCCCGACCATGCCTGCACCGACGATACCAACCTTCATGGACGCACCTCCTGTCCCACTGCGGAGCCGTCCAGCGTTATGTCATCCGATGCGGGTGGCCTTCAACCTTTCCTCGTCAAGGCTGATTCCGAGACCGGGCTGTCCGCCGAGCACCAGCCAGCCCTTCTGATGGGCGAGCGCACTGGTCATCGGGTAATCGCGCCGCTCACTGCTCCATTCCGGATTGTCATAGGGATATTCGAGCCAGGGTGCCTCGCCGACGCCGGCCGTCAGATGGGCATTGGCGAGCACGCCGATGCCGTTGGTCCAGCTGTGCGGGGTAAAGCCGACCCCGGCCTCACGCGCCTGGTACACCAGACGCCGGCAGCCGGTAATGCCACCCACCAGCGCCACGTCGGGCTGGATGATATCGAGCGCGCGGTCCTCGATGATGTCGCGGAAGGCGTCGATTTCTCGGGTCATCTCGCCACCGGCTATCCGGACGGATGTCGCGGCTCTCAAATCACGCATGCCCTTGCGGTCGGCGCGATGCAGTGGCTCTTCCATCCAGTAGGCGCCAAGGCGCTCCAGCTCTTTGGCGACCGCCAGCGCATCCTTGAATGTCCATGCCATCGACGTATCCCAGGGCATGCGCCAACCCTGGTTGCAATCGACCATCAGTTCGAGCCGGTCTCCGACACGGCTGCGCACGGTCTCCAGCGCCTTCACGTCAGCCCGCCAACCGTCCCGGCCGCCGGCCGAAGACGAGAACCGGACCTTCATCGCCGGGAAGCCTTCGTCGATATAGCGCTCCGCCTGATCGGCCAGTGCTTCGGGTTCGCGCAGCACACCGGAGGAGGCATAGAGCCGCACACGATCGGAACGGCCGCCGAGCATGCGCCAGACCGGTTCCTCGGTGATCTTTCCGGCAAGATCCCAAAGCGCCAGATCCAGCGGCCAGCAGCGGCCATAGTGAAAACCGATATGGCTTATGACTTCGTAGTGCCGCTCCAGATGGCGCGGATCCTCGCCGATGAACAGGTCTTCATGGCCCTCGAAGCCCTTCATCAGGTCGCCGGAGCCGATGCCTTCGCGGCCCTCGTCGTCGCGCACCCGAACAATCGTCGCATCGAAATTTCGCCGCGCCCGGCCATCCCAGCTCGCCTTGAACGGTGGATCGAGCGGAAGACGGTGATGGGTGATCTCGATCGCTGTAATCTTGCTCATAGTCTCTTTCCTCAGCCGAACTGCTGCCAGATCGTCTTGTAATCGCAATATTTGTCGATCGCGTGGACCGAGCGGTCGCGCCCGGAACCGGACTGCTTGAAGCCGCCGAAGGGGGTCGCGAAATTTGCCATGTCATAGGTGTTGACCCAGACGGTGCCGGCATGGATGCCTTCCGACATGCGGTGTGCCCGCTCCATGTCGCGGGTGAAGACGGCGCCGGCCAGACCGTAAACGGTGTCATTGGCGATCGAAAGGGCCTCATCCTCGCTGTCGAACGGAATGGCGACCAACACGGGACCGAATATCTCGTTGCGGGCGATCGGCATGTCGTTCGTCACATCGGCGATGACACCCGGCGAGATGTAGTATCCGCCAGTTTCCGACAGCGTTCGCTCGGCGCCGAACACCCGGCGACCTCCAGAGCCCACGCCGTCATCGATCATGCCGAGGACCTTTTGCATATGGCTTTCCTCGATCAGCGCACCGATCTGGGCCGCGGGCTCCAGCGGATGGGCAAGCGCGATCTCGCGGCGCGTCACCGCTTCGATCTTGTCCAGCAGCGCGTCCTGCACGGAGCGCTGAACGATCAGGCGGGTCGAGGCATGGCAGGTTTCGCCGGCATTGTAGAAGCACCCCCAGGCGGCCGCCGAGGCCGCCGCATCGAGATCGGCATCCTCGAACACCACAATCGGCGACTTGCCGCCAAGCTCGAGCGCGACGCGCTTGATGTTCGACTGGGCCGCATAGCCCATGATCAGCTTGCCGACCTCGGTCGATCCGGTGAATGCGATCATGTCGACATCCATGTGCAGGGCAAGCGGCTTGCCGGTCTCCTCGCCGTAGCCGGTCACGACGTTCAGCACGCCGGCCGGCAGTCCCGCCTCATGCGCAAGGGCAGCCAGTCTCAGCGCCGAAAGCGAAGACTGCTCGGCCGGCTTCAGCACGACGGAATTGCCGGCCGCGATCGCCGGCCCGAGCTTCCAGGCATCGATGATCAGCGGATAATTCCACGGCGTGATGGCTCCGATGACGCCGAGCGGCACCTTGCGCACCAGGGCCCGCGCCTTCGGCCCCGTCGGCGCGATCTCGTCATAGAGTTTATCGATCATCTCAGCGTAATACTGGATGCCGTCGGCGCAGAGGCGGACATCGACATTCAGCGACGCCAGGATCGGCTTTCCGACATCGAGCGTCTCCAGCAGCGCCAGTTCCTCGGCGTGCTCGCGCACCAGGGCGGCCCAACGCAGCATGATCGCCTTTCGCTCTGCCGGCTCCATGTGACGCCACACCCCACTGTCAAAGGCGCGGCGCGCGGCCTTCACGGCCTTGTCGATATCGACACTGGTGCCGCGCGCGATCGCTGCCCCTTCCTGTCCGTCCATCGGTCGGGGGCGGGAAAAAGTCGCGCCATTCCCGGATGGCTGATAGGCACCGTCGATGAACAGCCGCCCCTCCGGCTGAAGCTGCGCAAGCGACCGCTCCCAATAGGCGCGTGTGGTCTGGGCTGTCATAGTCTCACTCCTTCGGCAGGGCCATGATACGGTCTGCAAGGGCTTCGAGGTCGGCGTCGGTGAGCTCGCATGCCGTCGCGCGGCGCATGGGTTGATTTTCAGGCGCCTTCATCTCGGCTGCGAGATCCTCGGCGGCGAATTGGCTAAAGACGGGCGGCAAGGCACGGCGGATACCGCATCGATCCATCAACTGTGCGACGAAATCCGGCAGTTCGGCTGTGCTGCGCAATCCGCAGACGCTGGCGGCCGCCTCGAGCGCCGGCGTCGGCTCCTCGCAAAGCCAGGCGATCGTCGCCTCGAAGCCGAGTGCCGTTGCCAGACCGTGATGAACCGGCCCGAGCCCGGCCAGCGCATGGCTGACATTGTGGGCAATCGCCGTTCCGCAATTATCGATGGCGATACCGGCAAGACAGGAGCCGACCAGCATGGCTTCCCGGGCGACGAGATCGTCGGGTGCGGACACCGCCCGCTCCAGATTGGCCGCGATCAACCGCATCGCCTGGTGGCCATAGACCTGCGCACCGGCATGGGTATTGCGGTTGGTCGAGGCCTCGAAGGCATGGATAAACGCATCTAGCCCGCACCATGCCGTCAGATGGGCCGGCAGGGAGACTGTGAGTTCCGCATCGAGGATTACCGCATCGGCCTTGGTTTCCGGCCCCCAGATCCAGAGCTTCTTGCCGGTCGGACCAGAGAAGATGTTTGTCGCCGAGGTCTCCGAACCGGTTCCGGCCGTCGTCGGCACCATAATCTTCAGGAGCGGCGCTGTCGGCAGGGGATGCGCGGCCAAGGCATAGTGCATCGGATCTTTACCGGAGACTGCCGTGCAGGCAGTGATCTTGGCGATGTCGAGTGCCGATCCGCCACCGATGCCGATCACGGCCCTTGCCCCTTCGGCAGCCGCCTGCGCCGCGCGCAGATGGGCGATCTTCGGTTCGCCGGCAAAATCGCTGAACAGCCGCGCCTCGATGCCGCGCTTGGCAAGCGCTGCGCGCACCAGGTCACCGATGCCATTGCCGTCGAGGAAGGTGTCGATGACGAGCAGCAGCGGTCCCGCGCCTGCCTTGGCAGCGACAACGTCGGCAAGCTTGGCGAGTGTGCCGGACCCCACGTGAATCTCGGGTATGGATGAGAGGCAATAGCTCAAGGTCTGCTCCATCGGCTGCGCGTTGATGCCCCATCCTCCACGACAATGCCAGCTATTCAAATATAGTGATTTCTAGGCTAGTTTGATGATCTGAGATCATGGAGAAGGCGATTTGCTCGACAAGATACCGCTGGAAGCGTTCCGCGTTTTCGATGCCGCCGCGCGGTTCATGAATTTCTCCAGGGCAGGGCGCGAACTTAATATCACCCAGGCAGCCGTATCCCGCCGCATCAAACTGCTCGAAGAGCATCTGGGCCGGGCGCTGTTTACCCGGCGCGGGCGCAATCTGGCGCTGACTGCCGACGGTGAAAAACTGTTCCAGCGGATAAGGGCCATGCTCGAATATCTGGAGGAGAGCATCGAGCCGTTTCTCAGCAAGACGTCGCCGACCGTCTCGATCGCCGCCAGCGGATCGATCTCCCACCTGTGGCTCGGGCACCGGCTGAAGAATTTCGCCAAACAGTCGCCGGAACTGACGATTCGGCTGATGACGACCGACAGTCCACTGGAACTGGCCGCGGAGACGAACGACCTCGTCATTCTCTACTCCACCGGCGAACATCCGCGGTGGCACCTGACCCTTCTCCTGCCGGAGGAATTGATCCCGGTCGCCTCCCCTGCCTATCTCGAGCAGCGCGGCCTCGACCCGCAGACGCTGACCGGAAATGACATCGCCGGCCTCGACCTGATCGACTACGAGCGTTTCAATGCGCACTGGATCTCCTATCGCCAGTGGTTTTCGCGTCTGGCGTCACCGCCGACCCGCAAGCCGGCGCGGCCGCGCCTGTCGTTCTCGACCTATGCCATGGCAATCGCCGCCGCCGTCGATGGCGACGGCGTGGCACTGGGCAGCGTCGCGATGCTTGCCGCCCAGATAGAGCGGGGCGAACTCGTCCCGCTCGGCAAGGAGACGGTGCAGTCCGGCTATGGCTATTATCTCGGCCTGCCCCGCTACAGAACGGTCGAGCCCCATGCCTTGCGGCTGCACCAGCATCTTCTGTCCGAGACGCCGGCATAGGCCAAACGCAAAAAAGCGGCCCCGCAGGACCGCTTTTTCAAATACGCGACATTGTCGACCAATCAGGCCGGCAGAATGGTGTGGTTGAGATGCGTCAACTGGTCGATGAAGCGCTCGATCTGCGTACGATCCTCATCCGATTCAGCATGCTCGAGATCGGCCCGGGCCTGCTCGATCCGCTTGACCAGCGTATCGCGATTGACGTCGCTCATGGCAACGGCCGACTCGGCCAGGATCGTGCAGCCGCTTGGCAGGATGTCCGCAAAGCCACCGAAGACCACATATTGGTGACGCTCACCGCCTGCGGTCTTCACCCGCACCACGCCTGGCATGATCGTGGTCATGGTCGGCGCATGCTTGGCCATCACGGTCATCTCGCCTTCCGTACCCGGAATGACCACTTCGCTGACCTCTTCGGAAAGCAGCAGGCGTTCGGGCGAAACGAGTTCGAAATTGAAGTTTTCGGCCATGGCTCTTCACTTTTTCAAAGGGAAGGAAAGGCGCACGCGTATCGGTCGCGCGCGCCCTATCCGTTTATCAGGCAGCTTCTGCAGTCAGCTTCTTGGCCTTGGCAACCGCTTCTTCCATCGTGCCGACCATGTAGAAGGCGGCTTCCGGCAGATCGTCGTACTCGCCTTCGACCAGACCCTTGAAGCCCTTGATCGTGTCTTCCAGTGCCACGAGCTTGCCCGGTGCGCCGGTGAAGACTTCGGCCACGAAGAACGGCTGCGACAGGAAGCGCTCGATCTTGCGGGCGCGGGCGACCGTGACCTTGTCGTCTTCCGACAGTTCGTCCATGCCGAGAATGGCGATGATATCCTGAAGCGACTTGTAACGCTGCAGGGTCGACTGCACCTTGCGGGCGATTTCGTAGTGCTCTTCGCCGACGATCATCGGGTCGAGCATGCGCGACGTGGAGTCGAGCGGGTCAACGGCCGGATAGATGCCCTTTTCGGCGATCGAACGCGACAGAACCGTCGTTGCATCCAGGTGGGCGAACGAGGTGGCGGGCGCCGGGTCGGTCAAGTCGTCGGCCGGAACGTAGATGGCCTGCACGGAGGTGATCGAACCCTTGGTAGTGGTCGTGATGCGCTCCTGCATCTGGCCCATGTCGGTTGCCAGCGTCGGCTGATAGCCCACGGCCGACGGAATACGACCGAGCAGAGCCGACACTTCCGAACCCGCCTGGGTGAAGCGGAAGATGTTGTCGACGAAGAACAGAACGTCCTGGCCCTTGTCGCGGAAGTCTTCGGCGATCGTCAGACCGGTGAGGGCGACGCGGGCACGGGCGCCCGGAGGCTCGTTCATCTGACCGTAGACGAGGGCCGCCTTGGAGCCTTCGCCGCCACCGAGCTTGTTCACGCCCGATTCGATCATTTCGTGGTAAAGGTCGTTGCCTTCACGGGTACGCTCACCAACGCCGGCGAACACGGAGTAACCGCCATGCGCCTTGGCGACGTTGTTGATCAGTTCCATGATGAGAACGGTCTTGCCAACGCCGGCGCCGCCGAACAGGCCGATCTTGCCGCCCTTGGCGTAAGGCGCCAGAAGGTCGACGACCTTGATGCCGGTGACCAGGATCTCGCCTTCGGTCGACTGCTCGACATAGGACGGCGCATCCTGGTGGATGGCGCGCAGCACGTCCGTGTTCAGCGGACCGGCTTCGTCGACCGGCTCGCCGATGACGTTCATGATACGGCCCAGAGTCTGCTCGCCGACGGGAACCGAGATCGGCGCACCGGTATCGGTAACCGGCTGGCCGCGAACCAGACCTTCGGTCGCGTCCATGGCGATCGTGCGGACCTGGTTTTCGCCGAGGTGCTGAGCAACTTCGAGCACAAGGCGATTGCCGTTGTTGTCGGTTTCCAGCGCGTTCAGGATCGGGGGAAGTTCGCCTTCAAAGGCCACGTCCACGACGGCACCGATGACCTGCGTCACCTTGCCGGCTGCGCCGGTTGCCGTTGCGGCATTTGCCGCCTTGGTTTTGGGGGTAGCTGCCCTAGCCATCTATCATACCCTCTTTCTTGCTCAGAGCGCCTCGGCGCCCGAAATGATTTCGATCAGTTCCTTGGTGATCTGCGCCTGACGCTGGCGGTTATAGCTCAGCGTCAGCTTGTTAATCATATCACCGGCATTGCGGGTCGCGTTGTCCATGGCGCTCATCTTGGCACCCATTTCGCCCGCGACATTTTCCAGCAGTGCCCGGAAAATCTGAACCGAGATGTTGCGCGGGATGAGATCCGCCAGGATCGACGCCGCATCAGGTTCGTATTCGTAGATCGCAGTTGAACCGCTCTGCTCGACAGCCGCACTGTTGCCAGCCGTTGCCGGGATCAGTTGCATGCCGGTCGGCACCTGGCTGATGACCGACTTGAACTCGGCATAGAACAGCGTGCAGACGTCGAACTCGCCCTTGTCGAACATGGCGATGACCTTGCGACCGATGTTGTCGGCCACCTCGAAGGTCACCTTCTTGACATCGCGAAGCTCGACGCGTTCGACGATCAGCGGGGCGAATTCGCGACGAAGGGCATCATAGCCCTTCTTGCCGACGCAGAAAATCTTGACGGTCTTGCCCGCCGCCAGAAGCTTGCGGGCATGTTCGCGTGCAGCCTTGGCGATCGAGGCGTTGAAACCACCGCACAGACCACGTTCCGCCGTGCAGACAACGAGCAGATGCACGTTGTCCTTGCCGGTGCCCGTCATCAGGCGCGGAGCACTGTCGTCGCTGCCGACCGCCTCAGCGATATTGGCAAGAACGGCGCCCATGCGCTGCGAATAGGGTCTGGCAGCCTCGGCGGCCTCCTGGGCACGACGCAGCTTCGCCGCGGCGACCATCTGCATCGCCTTGGTGATCTTCTGCGTCGCCTTGACGGAGGCGATCCGGTTTTTCAGATCCTTGAGTGAAGGCATCCGTTTTCCGTCCCTTCTACAACCTGGCTTTAGGCGAACGACTTCGCGTAGGTGTCGACTGCCGTCTTCAGCTTGCTCTTGACATCGTCGGTGAGCGCCTTCTCGGTGCGGATGGCATCGAGAACGTCCTTGCCGTCATTGCGCAGGTAGGAGAGCAGGCCCTGCTCGAACTTGCCGACCTGGGCAACCGTGATCTTGTCGAGATAGCCGTTGACGCCGGCATAGATCACCGCAACCTGCTCTTCGGTCTTGAGCGGCGAGAACTGCGGCTGCTTCAGAAGCTCGGTCAGACGCGCACCACGGTTCAGCAGGCGCTGGGTCGAGGCATCGAGGTCGGAACCGAACTGGGCGAAGGCGGCCATTTCGCGGTACTGGGCAAGCTCGCCCTTGATCGAACCGGCAACCTGCTTCATCGCCTTTACCTGTGCGGCCGAGCCGACGCGGGAGACCGACAGACCGACATTCACGGCCGGACGGACGCCCTGGTAGAACAGGTCGGTTTCAAGGAAGATCTGGCCGTCGGTGATCGAGATCACATTGGTCGGAATGAAGGCCGAGACGTCGTTACCCTGGGTTTCGATGACCGGCAGAGCCGTCAGCGAACCTGCGCCACGCTCGTCGGAGAGCTTTGCGGCGCGCTCGAGGAGACGCGAATGCAGGTAGAAGACGTCGCCCGGATAGGCTTCGCGGCCCGGCGGGCGGCGCAGCAGCAGGGACATCTGGCGATAGGCAACGGCCTGCTTGGACAGATCGTCATAGCCGATGAGGGCGTGCTGGCCATTGTCGCGGAAATATTCGCCCATGGCGCAACCGGCGAACGGAGCCAGATACTGCATCGGCGCCGGGTCGGATGCGGTTGCCGCGATCACGATCGAATACTGCAACGCGCCACGCTCTTCGAGAACCTTGACGAACTGGGCAACCGTCGAACGCTTCTGACCGATGGCAACATACACGCAGTAGAGCTTGTCGTTGTCCGGACCGTTGTCGTGGATCGGCTTCTGGTTGAGGAAGGTGTCGAGCAGGATCGCGGTCTTGCCGGTCTGACGGTCACCGATGACCAGCTCGCGCTGGCCGCGGCCAACCGGGATCAGGGCATCGATGGCCTTGAGGCCGGTCGACATCGGCTCGTGAACCGATTTGCGCGGAATGATGCCGGGCGCCTTGACGTCGACGCGCGAACGCTGCTTGGCATTGATCGGGCCCTTGCCGTCGATCGGGTTGCCGAGAGCGTCGACCACGCGGCCGAGCAGTTCCGGACCGACCGGAACGTCAACGATAGCGCCAGTCCGCTTGACGGTGTCGCCTTCCTTGATGTTGCGGTCCGAACCGAACAGAACGACGCCGACATTGTCGGATTCGAGGTTCAGCGCCATGCCGCGGATACCGCCCGGAAACTCGACCATTTCACCAGCCTGGACATTGTCGAGACCGTAAATGCGAGCAATACCGTCGCCGACCGAAAGAACCTGGCCGACTTCGGAAACTTCAGCTTCCTTGCCGAAATTCTTGATTTGATCTTTGAGAATTGCGGAAATTTCCGCGGCGCGGATATCCATCAGCCAACCTCTTTCAGTGAAAGCTTAAGAGTAGAGAGTTTCGTGCGAAGGGACGTATCGATCTGGCGCGAGCCAACCTTGACGATCAGTCCGCCCAGAATGGTCGGGTCGACTGTCACGTTGAGCGTCACGTCCTTGCCGATGACGGCCTTCAGTGCGTCCTTGAGTTCCTTGTCCTGCGCCGCGCTCAATGCATGCGCAGTCGTCACGTCGGCCGTGACCTCGCCGCGATGGCTCGCCGCCATCTGCCGAAAGGCGCTGACGATGCCCGGCACGGCGAAAAGCCGGCGATTGGACGCGACAACCTTGAGGAAGTTTCCGACGAGACCGCCAAGCGCGGCCTTCTCGGTCAATGCGGAAATGGCAGACAGCTGCTCTGCCGCCGAAAACACCGGGCTTTCGATCAGGCGCTTGAGGTCGGCACTGTCGTCGATCATAGCCTGGAAGCGGCTGAGGTCCGACGCCACCGCGTCGATTGCATTCTCCTCGAGCGAAAGCTCGAACAACGAGGATGCATAACGCTCAGCGACACCGGAAATGGGCTGGGTTGTGTCTGCCACGTGCAACGATTTCCCTGAGTTATCCCCAAGGCCACGTCAGCCCAAAAACGGCCATCGTATCGCCTTGAAATTGTTCATCTTCCCCCAGATACACGAGTTATCCACGCCCGTGTAATCCGTCCTTTGCGGACCGTCTAGCATAGGACGTACGGACTCGCAACACGCCGAACGTCGTATAAAGCTTAACATTAGCCGTTTCGGTGGAAATTCGAGCCTGATGGCGACCGAAACGCAGACCTACCCCTCCTGAAGGCTGTCGAATTCACACCAGCTGGAAGACATAGGCCAGCATCATTGCCGCCAGCGCAAGCTCCACCACCAGCATGGCGAGATTGATCACCGAGCCGGCGCGATCCGACAGGATGGAGAGAAAACGGCCGAAGGCCGCAAGCACATAGGCACCGCCAAGGGTCATGTAGATCGTTGGCTGCGCCAGCATGATTGCAGCAATGCCGCTGCCTGCGAAAAAGCCGCCGATACTCCGGAACAGGCCATAGCCGTCGCGGCAGCCTTCGATAGGCATCAGATTATAAATCCGGGCCGCATATCCGGGCACGAACATCAGCAGCAAGCCGATTGCGATCGTGACGCACCCTGCCACGAACGCCATCTGCTCACCGAACTCGGTTGGAAAATAGAATTCCATGATGTTCCTCTGAATTGCATGATCCCGACGCCATAGCATGCGCATCAAAAAAGGGAAGGACCATGACGCCGCGACGGAGGAAGGCCTTCTCCTGGCGTCGGCTCAGAGGAAGCTCTGCGGATCGATGTCGACCTGTACATGCAGGGATCGCCGTTCCTTCGGCCCCCGTTCCAGCATCGCCTTCAGGAAGGATTGAAGATCGGACTGGCGTGGTCCGTGCACCAGCAGCCGGAAGCGATAGCGCCCGCGGATCAGCGCCAGCGGCGCTTCGGCCGGTCCCAGCACCGAGATCGAGCCACCGACGGGGGCAGCCTGGCGCAGTTGGCGCGCATGGCCTTCCGCATCGATCCGGTTATCGGCCGAGACGATGATCGAGGCCAGACGACCGAATGGCGGCAACTGGCCGCGCTCGCGCTCGCCGATCTCGCGGTCGTAAAAGGCCTCGGCGTCGCCGAGTACAAGGGCCTGCATGACGGGATGCTGCGGCTGGAAGGTCTGCAGCAGGCCGTGGCTCTTGCGACCGGTGCGGCCGGCGCGACCCGTGACCTGCGACAGCAATTGGTAGGTTCGCTCGGCGGCGCGCGGATCCCCGTTGGCAAGGCCGATATCCGCATCGATGATCCCGACCAGCGTCATCAGCGGGAAATTATGGCCCTTGGCGACAAGCTGCGTGCCGATGACGATGTCGGCCTCCCCCTTGGCGACCGCTTCGAATTCGAGCCGCAGCCGCTTGACCCCGCCGATGTCGGAGGACAGCACCAGCGTGCGCGCATCGGGAAAATGCCTCTCCACCTCTTCGGCGATCCGCTCGACTCCTGGCCCGCAGGCAACCAGGTGATCGAAGGTCCCGCATTCCGGACAGGCCTCCGGCGTCCGTTCGGCATAGCCGCATTGATGGCACTGGATCTGCCCGCGAAACCGGTGCTCGACCAGCCAGCTGGAGCATTGCGGGCACTGGAATCGATGGCCGCAGACCCGGCAAAGCGTCAGCGGCGCATAGCCGCGCCGGTTGAGGAAGAGCAGCGACTGCTCCTTCTTTTCCAAGGTCTTGCCGACGGCGCGCAGCAGGATCGGCGACAGGAACCCGCCCCGTTCCGGCGCGTGGCGCCGCATGTCGACCAGATGCAGGTCCGGCAAGGCCGCATCGGCAAAGCGGGTCGGAAGATGAATGCGCGAATAACGGCCCTGCTGGCTGTTGACCTGGCTTTCCACCGAGGGCGTCGCCGACACGAGAATGACCGGAAAGCCGGCGATCCGGGCGCGTACGACCGCCATGTCGCGCGCATTGTAGAAGACCCGGTCTTCCTGCTTGTAGGCCGGATCGTGCTCCTCATCGACGATGATGAGGCCGAGATCCTCGAAGGGCAGGAACAGCGCCGAGCGCGCGCCGGCGACCACCCGAACATCGCCGGTGGCCGTCTGGCGCCAGACCTTTTCGCGGGTCTTGGTTGCCAGTTCCGAATGCCATTCGGCAGGCTTGGAACCGAAGCGATCCTGGAAGCGCTCGAGAAAATCGGCCGTCAGCGCGATTTCCGGCAGCAGGATCAGCACCTGCTTGCCGCGTCGCAAGGTCTCGGCAATCGCCTCGAAATAGACCTCCGTCTTGCCGGATCCCGTCACCCCGTCGATCAGGGTCACAGAGAACCTGTCGTCTATCGCGGTCTCGATGATGGTGTCGGCCGCCTCCTGCTGCTCGCCGGCAAGCCGCGAGGCGATGTAATCCGGGTCCGGTGCCGCAACCAGCGGCGGAGGCGGCAGGAACACCGTCTCGAACACCCCCTGCTTCGACAGGCCGTCCACCACGCTCAGCGATACGCCCGCCGCGTGGGCAAGGCCGCTTCGCGTCCAGCTCAGCCCGTCCTGGGAGAGGTCCAGCACCTTCTTGCGCGACGCCGTGAGCTTTTCCGGGGTCTGACCGGAAAACCTGAGCCCCTCGATCATCGGCTCGGGGTCGAAGGCAGCGGGCGCCCTCAGTGCCATACGTGCCACCAGGCCCGGTGGCGACAGCGTATAGGCCGCGACCCAGTCCAGAAACATGCGCATCTCCCGGGATAGCGGCGGGCAGTCGAAAACCTTCTCCAGCGGCCGCAGCTTCTTTTCGTCGACGGGATTTCCGCCCTGATCGTCCCAGACGACGCCCACAACCTTGCGCGACCCGAGGGGGATCTGCACGATCGAGCCGGGCTCGACGGCCATGCCGTCCGGTACCCTGTAGGAATAGGCGACCGGCGCCGGCATCGGCACCAGAACGGGTACGACGCGCGCCGGTTCGGGCGCTTCGATCAGATTGGCAAACAGGGAGGTCGAATCGTCTTTCATCACGCAGCAATCTGCCCCGCCGCGGGCCCAAAGGAAACCTCGGGTACCGATCGGAACGTGGAAGGCGCGATTGCCGACGCGCTCCAACTTCGGATAACGGCTATGCGGTCAAATGTGAGGAATGATCGCCCGGGATGCCGAACCTTGCGTCCGGGTCCCTGGCAAGACCATGCACGGTGTGGTGTTCCAGCGCCTGGGTCACGGCATTGAGATCGCCGTCGAGTTCCTCGGGCGAGATCATGTTGCCGACAGTGATGTCGAACCGGCCCTTCCGCTTGTTGAGCAGTTCGTGGAACACGGTCATGTCGCGCAATTCGTCGGCCAGCCGTGCAAACCAGTAGAACAGCCCGGAATTGCGCGCCGTCATGTGGATCGGCAAGACAGGCAGATTGTATTTGCGTGCCATGCCGACGGCCGAGCTTTTCCACGGGCGTTCATTCAGGCCGCCATCGGCCCAGTAGGCGATGCGCCCGGACGGAAACAGAACCGTCACCTTTTGCTCCTCGATCGAGCGATTGGTGATCTTCAGCGTTTCGCGGGCCTTGAGTTTGCTCTTGTGCTCCTCGCGCCATTCCACCGGGATCACCACCTCGACCAGTCGCGGATTGACCCGGATGGCATCGCGATTGGCGAAGAACATCATGTCCGGGCGGCAATCCTTCAGAAGGTCGTAGACGGCAACACCGTCGGCGATGCCGGTCGGGTGGTTGCTGACCAGCAGAAACGCGCCCGTCTCGGGAATGCGCTGCCTGTTCTTCACCTGCACATCGAGCGTCAGCGCTTTGCTCAGATAGTCGAACACGTCGAGTCCGCCGACATTGGCGACGTCGTCGGCAAACTGGATCGCCTTGTCATAGCGCAGGATCGTGTAGAGAAACGGCCGCAACAGCGGCCACAGCGGGTGCTTCATGATGCGACCGCCGCGCTCGGCGATCAAGGTGTCGACGATGTGACCTGGCTGCCCGTGGGAAACGAGCGCCAGGGTATCTGCCAACTGACCAAACGTCGTCATGGAATCACGTCGCGCCATGTACACTCCAGTTGGTAAGCGTTTCAACTTTGTATCGCAATTCAATATGATCACAGCATGACAGGGCGCCATGCGCATTTAGCTATTCTCTAACCAATCGGCGGCACACTGCCTCCACCTGATGGCATTGTAAAGGCGCAGAGATCTTGAACGGGTTGCTGACAATTGCGGCGGACGATCTGCGTCTGGAACGGGAAGTCTGGTTGCGCGGACTTGCCGGAGAACGCCGACTTGCCGACCACACGATCGATGCTTATGAGCGCGACACGCGTCAATTTCTGTCCTTTCTGACGATGCATATAGGTAAGCCTGCGGCCATCGTCGATATCCGCGAACTGCGTCCAGCCGATCTTCGTGCATTTCTGGCCTCCCGCCGCCGCGATGGCTCGGGCGCACGGTCGCTGGCCCGGCATATGGCCGGCATCCGCTCCTTCCTGCGCTTCCTGGAAAAGAGGGGGTTGGTCAACGCTGCCGGCGCCAATGCAATCCGCTCGCCGCGCCAACCGAAATCCCTGCCGAAACCGCTGTCCGACCATCAGGCTGTCGATCTTGTGAAAGCGCAGACGCAGTTGCAGGACGAACCCTGGCTGGCGGCGCGCGATGCCGCCGTCCTGACACTGCTCTACGGCTGCGGTCTGCGCATTTCCGAAGCGCTGGCCCTGACGACGAACGACCTGCCGGCCGGTGCGACCAGCCTGCGGATCGAGGGCAAGGGCCGCAAGACGCGGATCGTGCCCCTGCTGCCACTGGTGCACGGCGCCGTTGCAGATTACCTGAAGCTCTGCCCCTATCATCTGGAGGCCGACAAGCCGCTGTTTCGCGGCGCCAAGGGCGGGCCGCTGCAACCGGCGATCATCCAGCGCGGCATGCAGAAATTGCGCAGTGCGCTCGGCCTGCCGGATACCGCAACGCCGCATGCGCTTCGGCACTCCTTTGCAACCCATCTGCTGGCCGGCGGCGGTGATCTTCGTTCCATCCAGGAACTTCTGGGACATGCCAGCCTGTCGACGACGCAGATCTATACCGGTGTCGACTCCGCGCGCCTCCTGCAGGTCTACCGCAATGCGCATCCGAGGGCGTAAGCCTCAGGCAGTGTCAAGGGTCCAGGCTGGGACAGTCAGCCTGGAGATCGAATGGAACGGATGAGATCGCAATGAAATCCATGCTTTTGAACCGCTTCAAGCCCGGACGTCTCTCCCTTGTCGACCTCGGCCTCTTGTCGTTAGCCGCGCTCAACTGGATCGCGCTGCTGTCGCTCACAATCGTGCTGGCGACAGTCTCGTTGGCAAAGGCTGCCGAAGGCGGCTGCAAGGGCCATAGTCTGCTGCCCGATCTGGCGCGCACGCAGCCGGAACGCTATGCCCGCATGCTCGAAGAGGCGGCCAAGGTGCCGAACGGCAGGGGCCGTCTGTGGAAAATCGAAAAGCCGGGCACTGCACCGTCCTATCTTTTCGGAACCATGCACGTGACCGATCCGCGCGTGCTGGCCATGCCGCAGGCCGCACGGGACGCGATTGCTGCAGCACGTACGGTCGTGATCGAATCCGACGAGGTTCTCAACGAACGCCGGGCCAGCGCCTCTATTGCAGAACGTCCCGACCTGATGACCTTTACCGATGGTTCCTCGCTCACCGATCGCCTGAGCCCGGAGCAGCGGATCAACCTTGAAGCAGGGCTGCAGGCCCGCGGCATCAAGCTTGCGACGATCGCACAATTCCAGCCCTGGATCGTCTCCAGCTTCATCGCCATGCCCGCCTGCGAACAGATGCGCAAGGCGTCGGGCGCCGACTTCCTCGACAAGGCTATAGCGCAAAAGGCACTTGCCAACGGCAAGCAGGTCACGGGCCTGGAAACGCTTGTCGAGCAGCTGACGGCGCTCAGCGAACTTCCGGTGGAATTCCACGTCCAGTCGCTGTTGCAGACGCTCGCGATCGGCGACCGGATGAACGACATCATGGAGACGATGACGGCGCTCTATCTTTCCGGCGATATCGGCATGACTGCGCCGATGCTGAAGGCCGTAGCGCCGGCCGCTTCCGACGGGGATCAGGGTTACGCCGGTTTCGAGCAGCGCATGATCACCGACCGCAATCATGTCATGGCCGACCGCAGCGAACCCATTTTGAACGAGGGGGCAGCCTTTATCGCCGTCGGCGCCCTGCACCTGCCGGGCCCAGAAGGCGTAATCGCATTGCTGCGAGCGAAGGGCTTTTCCGTCACTCGCATCAAAGGTTGAGTGGGCGCGTTCAGGCCCTACGCCATCCGCCGGATCAGGTTGGTGCGCCAGAAGAACTGGTGCACCAGGACGCCAGCCACATGCACACCGATCAGGGCCCAGAGCACGACCTTCATCGGCCCGCTGTGCAGGTCGCCCATGGTTTCATTGCCGAAATAGTATTTCGCAACGCCTAGCGCCGGCATCAGGAAGAAGGCGACATAGAGTGCGGCGTGCGCGATCTTGGCACCAATCTGGGCGATCGCGGGCTCTTCGGCCGGCTCTGCCGGCACACCATGGGTGAAGCGCAAGGCAAGCCGGATGATGGCGAGCACGGCCACCGCGATCCCGAGATAGGCATGGACGTTGGCCCAGAACAGATCGCCTGCATCCGGCTGGTTGCCCTTTTCGATGGCATGGATCGTGTGCTCCATCCCGTCGGCAAACAGCAGGTTGTAGAAGATGAATGCCGCCATCACCCAATGAAGGAGTTTCTGCGAGAGACTGAAGGAGGTTGCCGAAGCCATAGCCGTGTCCTGATTCCATTGCCGCCAGCTAAATTACAAGGCGGACAGTAAAAGGCCGCCCCTTGCAGCGCAAGGAGCGACCCCCATCAAAAACCAAGCTTAGCCGGCCAAGCTGACTTACATATGAATGGGCTTGGCAAAGGTGGCGAGCGCCGCTTCCTTGACGGCTTCCGACATGGTCGGGTGCGCGTGGCAGGTGCGGCCGAGATCTTCCGAAGAGCCGCCGAACTCCATCAGCACCGCCGCCTCGTGGATCATCTCGCCGGCACCGAAGCCGACGATATGGGCGCCGAGCACCTTGTCGGTTTCCTTGTCGGCCAGGAACTTGACGAAGCCTTCGGTCACCAGCATCGCGCGGGCACGGCCATTGGCGGTGAACGGGAACTTGCCGACCTTGTAGGCAACGCCCGCAGCCTTCAGCTCTTCCTCGGTCTTGCCGACGGAAGCGACTTCCGGCTGGGTGTAGACCACGCCGGGAATGACGTCGTAGTTCACGTGGCCGTGCTGACCGGCGAGGATCTCGGCGAGTGCAACGCCCTCGTCCTCGGCCTTGTGCGCCAGCATCGGCCCCTTGACCACGTCACCGATGGCATAGATGCCGTCGACATTGGTCTTGAAGTGGCCATCGATCTCGACGCGTCCGCGGTTGTCGAGCGCCACACCGGCTTCCTCCAGACCGAGACCTGCGGTGAACGGCTTGCGGCCGGTGGCAACCAGGACGACGTCGGCTTCCAGCGTCTGCGCCTCGCCACCCTTGACCGGTTCGAAGGTGACCTTGGCGCCCTTGTCGGTCTTCTCGACGGCAGTGACCTTGGCTTCGGTCTTGATGTCCATGCCCTGCTTGGCCATCATCTTCTGGAACTGCTTGGACACTTCGCCGTCCATCGTGCCGAGCAGCTTGTCGAGGAATTCGACGACGGTAACCTTGGCGCCGAGGCGCGACCAGACCGAACCGAGTTCCATGCCGATGACGCCGCCGCCGACCACGATCATGTGTTCCGGCACCTTTTCCAGCGCGATGCCGCCGGTGGAGGAGACGATCACCTTCTCGTCGATCTCGACATTGACGCCCGGAATGCCGGCGACATCGGAGCCGGTGGCAATCACGATGTTCTTGGCTTCCAGTTCCTGGGCCTTGCCGTCGTCACCGGTGACCGACACCTTGCCGGCGGAGACGATCTTGCCGGTGCCCTGGAAGGCATCGATCTTGTTCTTCTTGAACAGGAAGGCGACGCCGTCGACGTTGGCCTTCACGGTGTTGTCCTTGTGGCCCATCATCTTGGCAAGATCGAGCGTCGGCTTGCCGACCTGAACGCCGAGTTCCTCGACACCGTGCGAGACATGCGCAAACATTTCGGATGCATGCAGCAGCGCCTTGGACGGGATGCAGCCGACATTGAGGCATGTGCCGCCATAGGTCGCGCGCTTTTCGATGACGGCGACCTTCATGCCGAGCTGAGCCGCCTTGATGGCGCAGACATAGCCGCCGGGGCCGGTGCCGATTACGATGAGATCATAGGCCATGATAATTTCCTTTTTCCTGTTCGGCGTTAGCGACCGCCGCTGGCATTGAGTATGGAGCCGGTGACGTAGGACGCACGCTCCGAGAGAAGATAGAGAATGCAGTCTGCAATTTCGTCCGGCGTACCCGGCCGGCCCATCGGGATGGCGGAGGCGAGTTCGTGAGCGCGGTCGGGCAGGCCACCCGACGCATGAATGTCGGTATCCGTTATGCCGGGCCGGACCGCATTGACCCGGATGCCCTCCTGCGCGACTTCGCGCGCTAGGCCGAGGGTAAACGTATCGATAGCGGCCTTCGAGGCGGCATAGTCCACATATTGTCCGGCGCTGCCGTGGATGGCGGCGATGGAGGAGACGTTGACGATGGCACCACCCTTGCCGCCGTGGCGTGTCGACATGCGCCGCACCGCTTCCGACGCGCAGCGGATCTTGCCGATCACGTTGATGGCGAACATCCGGTCCAGCCGCTCGCGGCTGAATTCGTCGACGCGTGCGGTATAGTCGACGACGCCGGCATTGTTCACAAGGCCGTCCAAGCGCCCATATCGGCTATCGACAGCGTCGAAAATCGCGGCGATGCCAGCTTCGTTCGACGTGTCACCCCTGACTGCCGAGGCCTCGCCGCCGGCAGAGGTTATCGCCGAAACGACGTCCTCGGCGGCTGCCTCGTTAGACAGATAATTGACGAGAACGCGCCAGCCCTGCTGCGCCGCCTTGCGGGCGACGGACGCGCCGATCCCGCGGCTGCCACCGGTTATAAGAAGGACAGGGTGATCGCTCATCGGCTATATACTTGATCCCCATGCATCGGCTCAAAAGGCCAGGGTTGCGAACATCATCGCCAGACCGGCCAGCGATCCGAGCCAGACGAGCGAACGGATATAGGGAATTCCGGCGAGATAGAGCGGGATATAGACAATGCGGCAGACGAACCACACCCACGCCCCGGTCAGGCCAAGGCCGCCATCGCTTCCCGCAATCGCCAGGCCCAACGCCAGACCGACAAAGGCGGCGTAGGTCTCGAGAAAGTTTCTGAGCGCCCGGTCGGCACGACCGGCAAGCTTGCCGGTCGGCTTCTTGTCGCCGTCACGCGGCCCCGCATTCCATTCGGGGCCGAACTCCTGCGTCACCGTCAGGCCCTGAAGCCCGATATGGATCAGCAGAAGAAGTGCGCTCCAAGCGACAAGCACCAGGAATGGGGAGCCTGCCATGACAGCCGTCTCCATCAGAGATCCCCTTACAGGTCGAGAACGAGACGTTCCGGATCTTCAAGGCTTTCCTTGACGCGAACCAGGAAGGTCACGGCTTCCTTGCCGTCGACGATCCGGTGGTCGTAGGACAGTGCCAGATACATCATCGGACGGATGACGACCTGACCGCCGATGGCCATCGGACGCTCCTGGATCTTGTGCATGCCGAGGATACCCGACTGCGGCGCGTTGAGGATCGGCGAGGACATCAGCGAGCCGTAGACGCCACCATTGGTGATGGTGAAGGTGCCGCCCTGCATGTCGGCCATCGACAGGGCGCCGTCGCGGGCTGCCTTGGCCAGACGTCCGAGTTCCTTTTCGACATCTGCAATCGAACGCTCGTCGGCATCGCGGATGACCGGGACGACGAGGCCCTTGTCGGTGCCGACAGCCATGCCGACATGACAATAGTTCTTGTAGATCAGGTCCGTGCCGTCGATCTCGGCGTTGATCGAGGGAATTTCCTTCAGCGCGTGGGTCACGGCCTTGGTGAAGAAGCCCATGAAGCCGAGCTTCACGCCGTGCTTCTTCTCGAAGATGTCCTTGTACTTCTTGCGCAGTTCCATCACTGCCGTCATGTCCACCTCGTTATAGGTGGTCAGCATGGCGGCCGTATTCTGGGCATCCTTCAGACGCTTGGCGATCGTCTGGCGCAGGCGGGTCATCTTGACGCGCTCTTCGCGGGACGCATCATCGGTCGAAGACGGCGCGCGGGCGGCGGCCGGAGCCGTTGCCGGAGCTGCGGTGCCCTTGGCCATGGCGGCGATCACGTCGCCCTTCAGCACCTGGCCGCGCTTGCCGGAACCATCGACCTGGTCGGCGGACACATTGTTGTCCGCCATCATCTTGGACGCCGCCGGGGCGGCCGGCATGGCGGAACCCGACTGGGTGGCCGGTGCGGCGGGCGCGGCGGCCGGCGCTGCAGCCTGCGGCTTGGCCGGCTCTGCCTTGGCGGGCGCTGCGCCGGCAGCGCCTTCGGCGATCTGGCCGAGCAGTGCATCCAGGCCGACCGTCTCGCCGTCTTGCGCGACGATTTCGGTCAGGACGCCCGAGGCAGGGGCCGGCACTTCGACGGTGACCTTGTCGGTCTCAAGCTCGACCAGCGGCTCATCGGCCTTGATCGTGTCGCCGACCTTCTTCAGCCAGGTGCCGACGGTGGCTTCGCTTACGGATTCGCCCAGGGTGGGGACGCGGATTTCAGTGGCCATGATGTCAGTTCCGTTTGATGGATGTTCTGTCGATTGCAGGACTGGGAGGCATCAGCCCCCCAGAGCGTCCTCAAGGAAGGCTTCCAGCTGGGCGAGATGCTTCGACATCAGACCCGTGGCCGGCGATGCCGCGGCCGGACGACCGGTGTAGCGCACCCGCTGGTACTTGGCATCGATATGGGCGAGTACCCATTCCAGATACGGATCGATGAACGACCACGCACCCATGTTCTTGGGCTCTTCCTGGCACCAGACCATCTCCGCATTGCGGAAGCGGGAAAGCTCGTTGATCAGCGCCTTGGCCGGGAACGGATAGAGCTGCTCGACGCGCAGAAGGTAGATGTCGTCGATACCGCGCTTTTCGCGTTCTTCGAGAAGGTCATAATAGACCTTGCCCGAGCACATGACGACGCGGCGGATCTTGGAATCCTTCTGCAGCTTGATCGGGCCGTCCTTGATCATCTCGGCATCGTCCCACAGGAGACGGTGGAAGGACGTGTCGCCGGCCATTTCCGACAGGCTCGACTGGGCCTTCTTGTGCCGCAGCAAAGACTTAGGCGTCATCAGGATCAGCGGCTTGCGGAAATCGCGGCGCATCTGGCGGCGCAGGATATGGAAGTAGTTCGCCGGCGTCGTGACGTTGGCAACCTGCATGTTGTCTTCGGCGCACATCTGCAGCCAGCGCTCGAGGCGGGCCGAAGAATGCTCCGGCCCCTGCCCTTCATAGCCATGCGGCAGAAGGCAGACGAGACCGGACATGCGCAGCCACTTGCGTTCGCCAGACGAGATGAACTGGTCAAACACCACCTGCGCACCGTTGGCGAAGTCGCCGAACTGGGCTTCCCAGAGGGTCAGCGCGTTCGGGCGGGCCAGCGAATAGCCGTATTCGAAGCCGAGCACGGCTTCTTCCGACAGCATCGAGTTGATGACTTCGTAGCGTGCCTGGTTCGGGGCCAGATTGGCAAGCGGGATGAAGCGCTCTTCGGTTTCCTGGTCGTAGAGCACCGAATGGCGCTGCGAGAACGTACCGCGTTCGCAATCCTGACCGGACAGACGAACCTTGTGGCCTTCGACGACCAGCGAGCCGAAGGCCAGTGCCTCGCCCATGGCCCAGTCGATCCCCTCGCCTGTCTCGATCATCTGGGCGCGGTTGTCCATGAAGCGCTTGATCGTGCGGTGCGCCTGGAAGCCTTCCGGAATGGTCGACAGCTTGCGGCCGATCTCCTTCAGCGACTTCATCGGCATGCCGGTTTTGCCGCGGCGCTGCTCGTCGGCGTTGTCGGCGACGCGAAGCCCCGACCATGCACCGTCGAGCCAGTCGGCCTTGTTCGGCTTGTAGGATTGGCCGGCCTCGAACTCCTGCTCGAGCTTGGCGCGCCAGTCTGCCTTCATCTTCTCGAATTCGCCGTCGCTGATCAGGCCCTCGCCGATCAGACGGGCGGCATAGATCTCGGTCACGGACTTGTGCTGGCGAATGACCTTGTACATTTTCGGCTGGGTGAACGCAGGCTCGTCGCCCTCGTTATGGCCGAAGCGACGGTAGCAGAACATGTCGATGACGACAGGCTTGTGGAACTTCATGCGGAATTCGGTGGCAACCTTGGCCGCATAGACCACGGCTTCGGGATCGTCACCGTTCACATGGAAGATCGGCGCTTCGATCATCTTGGCCACATCCGACGGATAAGGCGAGGAACGCGAGAAGCCCGGATTGGTGGTGAAGCCGATCTGGTTGTTGATGATCACATGCATCGTGCCAGCAACGCGGTGACCGCGCAGACCCGACAGGCCGAGAATTTCGGCAACCACGCCCTGGCCGGCAAAGGCGGCATCGCCGTGCAGCAGCAGCGGCATGACCTTTGAGCGTTCCTTCAGCGGAATGACGTCGCCGTCCCAGACCTTAGCCAACTGGTCCTGCTTTGCGCGGGCCTTGCCCATCACGACAGGGTTGACGATTTCCAGATGCGACGGGTTGGCCGTCAGCGACAGGTGAACCTTGTTGCCGTCGAATTCGCGGTCCGAAGAGGCACCCAGATGGTACTTCACGTCGCCGGAGCCCTCGACTTCGTCGGGCTTGAACGAACCGCCCTTGAACTCGTGGAACACCGCGCGGTGCGGCTTGTGCATCACGTTGGTCAGAACATTCAAACGACCGCGGTGGGCCATGCCGAGCACGACCTGCTCAAGACCGTCCTGTCCGCCGCGCTTGATGATCTGCTCGAGTGCCGGGATCAGCGATTCACCACCGTCGAGGCCGAAACGCTTGGTGCCCTTGTACTTGACGTCGATGAACTGCTCGAAACCCTCGGACTCGATCAGCTTCTGCAGGATCGCCTTCTTGCCTTCGGCGGTAAAGTCGACGCCCTTGTCGGGGCCTTCGATCCGCTCCTGGATCCAGGACTTCTCTTCAGGATTGGAAATGTGCATGAACTCGAAGCCGAGCGTCGAGCAATAGGTGCGCTGCAGGATCTCCAGCATTTCCGGGATCGTGGCATATTCCAGACCCAGAACATTGTCGATGAAGATCTTGCGACCGTAATCGGCTTCCGTGAAGCCATAGGCCGAGGGCGACAATTCGTTATAGTCTTCCACGGGAGCTGCAAGACCGAGCGGATCGAGCTTGGCATGCAGGTGGCCACGCATGCGATAGGCGCGGATCATCATGATGGCGCGCACCGAATCGCGGGTCGCCTGAAGAACCTCGGTTTCCGACACCGGCGCGCCGGCGGCGGCTGCCTTGGACTTGACCTTGGTCTCGACGACCTTCTCTATCAGTCCCCAATTGCCGTCAAGGGCCGCGATGAGCTCGCCCTGCGCCGGGATCGGCCAGTTCGAACGCTGCCAGGAGGGCCCCGCGGCGGACTTCTTCACGTCGGCCGGATTGTCGGCCAGCGCCTTGAAGAAGGACTGCCATTCGGACGATACCGAATTCGGATCGTCTTCGTAGCGCGCGTAAAGCTGCTCGATATAGGCTGCGTTCGATCCGTCGAGGAAGGACGTGATCAGAAACTGCTCGTTGGCTTCTTGCCTACCCATGATGATATGCGAACCTTTAAGTTCGCCTCCCGACTTGAGAAAATTGACCGGCTACCGGTCCGTCGCGCGGCCCCCCGCATATCTGCGGGATGCCTTGAATAGATGCCCCAGGCAAAGAGATTGTTAACGATATGCTCTGCCTGGAGCCTTTATATGGGGTCAGCCCTTGAGGACTTCGACCAGCGTCGTGCCGAGACGTGCCGGAGACGGCGATACCTTGATACCGGCTGCTTCCATGGCCGCGATCTTGGATTCCGCGTCACCCTTGCCGCCGGACACGACAGCACCGGCATGGCCCATGGTGCGACCCTTCGGAGCGGTGCGGCCCGCGATGAAGCCGGCCATCGGCTTTTTGCGGCCCTTCTTGGCTTCGTCGATGAGGAACTGCGCTGCATCCTCTTCGGCCGAACCGCCGATTTCACCGATCATGATGATCGAGGTCGTGGCTTCGTCGGCCAGGAACATTTCCAGCACGTCGATGAACTCGGTGCCCTTGACCGGGTCGCCGCCGATGCCGACAGCCGTCGTCTGGCCGAGGCCTTCGTTCGACGTCTGGAACACGGCTTCATAGGTGAGCGTGCCCGAACGGGATACGATGCCGACCGAACCCTTGCGGAAGATCGAGCCCGGCATGATGCCGATCTTGCATTCTTCCGGCGTCAGGATGCCCGGGCAGTTCGGGCCGAGCAGGCGCGACTTGGACTTGTCCAGCTTGGCCTTGACGCGAACCATGTCCATCACCGGGATACCTTCGGTAATGCAGGTGATGAACGGGATCTCGGCGTCGATCGCCTCGATGATCGCGTCAGCGGCACCTGCCGGCGGGACGTAGATGACGGACGCGTCGGCGCCGGTCTTGTCCTTGGCTTCGGCAACGCTGGCGAAGATCGGCAGGCTTTCGCCCTTCGAACCGGTCCAGGTTTCGCCGCCCTTCTTCGGGTGGATACCACCGACCATCTGCGTGCCGTAATAGGCGAGCGCCTGTTCGGTGTGGAAGGTACCGGTCTTGCCGGTCAGACCCTGCACGAGGACCTTGGTGTCTTTGTTTACGAGAATCGACATTCTTTCAGGTCCTCAAATTAGCCGTTGATCGCCGCGACGATTTTCTTTGCCGCGTCGTCGAGGTCGTCGGCAGCCGTGATCGCCAGACCCGATTCGTTCAGGATCTTCTTGCCGAGTTCGACATTGGTGCCTTCGAGACGCACGACCAGCGGAACCTTCAGACCGACTTCCTGAACGGCTGCGACAACGCCTTCGGCGATGACGTCGCACTTCATGATGCCGCCGAAGATGTTGACGAGGATGCCCTCGACCTTCGGGTCAGCGGTGATGATCTTGAAGGCAGCCGCCACCTTCTCCTTGCCGGCGCCACCGCCGACGTCGCAGAAGTTTGCCGGCTCCTTGCCGTAAAGCTTGATGATGTCCATCGTCGCCATGGCGAGACCGGCACCATTGACCATGCAGCCGATATTGCCGTCGAGCGCCACGTAAGCGAGATCCCACTTGGAAGCCTCGATTTCCTTGGCGTCTTCCTCGGTCTCGTCGCGCAGTGCCTTGACATCGTCATGGCGGAACATCGCGTTGCCGTCGAAGGAGACCTTGGCGTCGAGAACGCGCAGGTGGTCGTTCTTCATGACGATCAGCGGATTGATCTCGAGGAGCGCCATGTCCTTCTCGCTGAAGGCCTTGTAAAGGGTCGGGAACAGCGACTTGGCGTCTTCAGCCGCAGCGCCGGACAGTTCGAGCGCCTTGGAGATGGCGGCCACGTTCTCGGCGGTGACACCGGCTTCCGGATCGATGGCGATGGTGTGGATCTTCTCCGGCGTGTCGTGGGCGACAGCCTCGATGTCCATGCCGCCTTCCGTCGAGACGACGAAGGCCACCTGACCGACCGAACGGTCGACCAGCAGCGAGCAATAGAGTTCGCGCTCGATGTCGGCACCATCTTCGATGTAGAGCCGGTTGACCTGCTTGCCGGCGTCGCCGGTCTGCGCGGTCACGAGCGTGTTGCCGAACATTTCCTTGGCATGGCTCTTGGCTTCGTCGATCGAGAAGGCGAGGCGAACGCCGCCCTTGGCATCTGGACCAAGTTCCTTGAACTTGCCCTTGCCGCGGCCGCCGGCGTGGATCTGGCTCTTGACCACGTAAAGCGGGCCGGGAAGCTGCTTTGCGGCAGCTTCGGCTTCTTCCGCGGAAAAGATGGCCACGCCTTCAGCCACCGGTGCGCCGTAGCTCTTCAGCAGAGCCTTGGCCTGGTATTCATGAATGTTCATTGTCTAAGTCCCTGATTTGGGGGCCGTCAGGCAGTTATTTGAGAGCCGGAGCGATGTTGATGCAGGCCTCGCAGAGACCGGCAACGGCGCCGACGGACTTCTGGAAGGCTTCTTCTTCAGCCTTGTTGAATTCGACTTCGATGATGCGTTCGACACCGCCGGCACCGATCACGGTGGGCACGCCGACATACATGTCCTTGACGCCGTACTGGCCGGTCAGGTGCGCGGCGCAGGGCAGAACGCGCTTCTTGTCCTTGAGATAGGATTCGGCCATGACGATTGCGGCCGATGCCGGCGCATAGAAGGCAGAACCGGTCTTCAGCAGGCCGACGATCTCGGCGCCGCCGTCACGGGTGCGCTGGATGATTTCTTCCAGCCGCTCCTTCGTGCACCAGCCCATCTTGACCAGGTCGGTGAGCGGGATACCGCCAACAGTCGAATAGCGGGCGAGCGGCACCATGCTGTCGCCGTGGCCACCCAGAACGAAGGCGGTGACGTCTTCGACCGAAACGTCGAATTCTTCAGCCAGGAAGAGGCGGAAACGGGCGGAATCGAGGACACCGGCCATGCCGACGACCATGTTCTTCGGCAGGCCGGAGAACTTCTGCAGCGCCCAGACCATGGCGTCGAGCGGGTTGGTGATGCAGATGACGAAGGCGTTCGGGGCATATTTCTTGATGCCGGCGCCGACCTGTTCCATCACCTTGAGGTTGATGCCGAGAAGATCGTCGCGGCTCATGCCGGGCTTGCGGGCGACGCCCGCCGTGACGATGCAGACGTCGGCGCCTTCGATGGCCGCGTAGTCGCTGGCACCGGTCAGCTTGGCGTCGAAGCCTTCGACCGTCGACGACTGGGCAATGTCGAGGCCCTTACCCTGCGGAACGCCATCGGCGATGTCGAACAGGACGATGTCGCCGAGTTCCTTGAGGCCGGCCAGATGGGCCAGCGTGCCGCCGATCATTCCAGAGCCGATAAGTGCGATCTTTTTGCGCGCCATTGAAGTGCTTCCTCTTAGATCTAAAAAACCAAGGCGGACACGGGGGCTTGAAGCCGACTGTTCGCGTGGCAATCGAATAGACCCAATGGGGAAAAATGGCAATAAATAATTATGTTTCGTTATTTTTCAAACGGTTAAACTATAAATATCTTACGTAAACGTAAGCTATTTTGCCGTCTTGCCGTCATCTTTCAGCAACTTCCGGCAATTTGCCGTCGAGATAGTCGGCACTTCGCATCTCGAACAGACGGGAGACCGTGCGGTCGAACTCGAAGCCCTCGACGCCGCGTTTCGCCGTCAGCAATTGCTCCGGTTCGGCGACAGCCGAAGCGAACAGCTGCACGCCCTTGTCATAGAGCGCGTCGATAAGCGTGATGAAGCGCTTGGTCTCGTTGCGCCTGTCGGGGCCGAGATGCGGAATGCCCTCGACGAACAACCGATCGAAGCGCTCGGCAATAGCAAGATAGTCGGACGCCCCGAGCGGCGTTTCGCAGAGCTGGGCAAAGGTGAACCAGGCCATGCGGCCGACGGAACGCCGGACCTCGATCACCCGGCCCGGCCGCTGGATCTCGACGGGTTTCTCCGGCCTGCCCGCGGCCAGCGCACGCCAGGCCGCCTGCAGCCCGAGTTCGGCGGCATTGTCGAGCGGCGAAAGATAGACCGGGCGCTGATCCAGCTTTTCGAGGCGGTAGTCTGTCGGCGAATCGAGGGACACCACCGCGACATGCTTCTTGAGAATGGCGATGAAGGGCAGGAACAGCCCGCGATTGAGGCCCTCGTGATAGAGATTGTCCGGCACCACATTCGAGGTCGCCACCAGCGTGCAGCCGAGCGAGAACAGTTCGGTGAACAATCGGCCGAGGATCATCGCGTCGGCGATGTCCGTCACGGTGAATTCGTCAAAGCAGAGCAACCGCGACTCGGCAAAGATCGCGGCGGCAACCGGCGGGACAGGATCGGCCTGCTTGGTCTCGCCGCGCTTCAGCTTCTGGCGGTGATCATGAATACGGGCATGCACATCGGCCATGAATTCATGGAAATGCGCACGGCGCTTTTTCTCGATCGGGGCGAGCTTGAAGAACATGTCCATCAGCATGGTCTTGCCGCGGCCGACGCTGCCGTGGATGTAAAGCCCGGGAATGGCCGGATCGGGCTTGCGGCGCGCGGCAAACAGCCAGCCGAGCGCACTCGACTTGGTGGCCGCCCGCTGCGACTTCAGCTCCTTGAGAACACGGTCGAGCCTGGCGGCCACATCACTCTGCGCCTTGTCGGGCTGAAGCGCACCAGCGCGGGCCAGAGCGTCGAGTTCGTCACCGACGCACTGGCCATAATCGGGAATGGGCTGCATTCTTGGCTCCGGATTGAGGTATCCGAGAGCCGGCAGAGCAGAAGCGCTTACCGGCTGAGGCTGATCGGTTGACCGTTGTTGGTGGTACCGTCGAAACGGGCATCAGCCGTCTTGTAGAGGCGCCCGATCACCGTACCGTTGCGATCCTTCAGCACGACCTGCTTGTTGGCGACTTCCCACGATCCCATGGTCGTCAGCACGCCCACGCAATTGCGTGTGCCACCGCGCGAGCCGGAGCCGAGATTGGTAAGCGTCAGGAACATGTCACAGCTGGCGCCGCCATTGCTGACCTTCCAGCTGCCGACCATCTGTTCCTTGGTGACATCCATCGCCGCGGAAGGCTGCGCGGAGGCCATGTCCGTCGGCGCGCCGTTTTGCGGCGCCTGCGGGAACTGCCCGTCAGTCGCGCCACCGGGCGGCGGCAACTGGCCGGATTCCACCGACGGCACCGGCTGCGCCTGCAGCGGCGGGAGGGTGGAGCTGGAAGGGCTCATGCCGGTGTACGACGTCCGCTGGCACCCAGCCAATGCGAGGACGAGAACAAGGCCGGTGGCCGCATACTTGAAATTCATTGTCACACTCCCGGTTGGCACCTGGCCGGTCTCTCACAGACAAAGGCGGCAGAATTATCGCTATGAGCGCCGACAATACAAGCCCTTGTGGCAATTGGGCCCTGGCTGCGAGGCTTCAAGGTCCAGGGAGACCGAAATCATCCATACTGGTGACCGTCTCATGGTAAATCGCCGGCCACCTTGCGGTGACCGGCGCAAGGCACTCGTCAGATGCGACGCTCGACCATCATCTTCTTGATTTCCGCAATGGCCTTGGCGGGGTTCAGGCCCTTCGGACAGGTTTGCGCGCAGTTCATGATCGTATGGCAGCGATAGAGCCGGAACGGATCTTCCAGATCGTCGAGACGCTCGCCCGTGGCCTCATCGCGGCTGTCGATCAGCCAGCGATAGGCCTGCAGCAGGACGGCCGGCCCCAGATAGCGGTCGCCGTTCCACCAATAGCTCGGACAGGAGGCCGAGCAGCAGGCGCACAGGATACACTCGTAAAGCCCGTCGAGCTTCTGCCGGTCTTCGTGGCTCTGCTTCCATTCCTTGGCCGGCGGCGGTGAAACCGTCTTCAACCACGGTTCGATCGAGCGGTGCTGGGCATAGAAATTGCTCAGGTCCGGAATGAGATCCTTCACCACCGGCATATGCGGCAGCGGGTAGATCTTCACCGTACCGTTGATGTCGTCCATGCCCTTGGTGCAGGCCAGCGTATTCGTGCCATCGATGTTCATCGCGCACGAGCCGCAGATGCCTTCGCGGCACGACCGACGGAAGGTCAGCGTCGGGTCGATATTGTTCTTGATGTAGATCAGCGCATCGAGAACCATCGGCCCGCAATCGTCGACATCGATGTAAAACGTATCGATGCTCGGATTGTTGGTGTCATCCGGGCTCCAGCGATAGACGCGGTATTCACGAACGTTCTTCGCGCCGTCGGGCTTCGGCCAGGTCTTGCCTTCGGTGACCTGCGAATTCTTCGGAAGTGCGAGTTCAACCATCTGTCAGTCCTCTTCCGATTAATACACCCGAGCCTTGGGCTCGATCTTCTTGGGGTCCATGCCTTCGGCGATCAGCTCGGTGTGCACCGGACGGTAATCGAGTTTCACGTCACCGGCCTCGTTCACCCAGGCCAGCGTGTGCTTGCGCCAGTTGACATCGTCACGACCGGCAAACGCGCCATCGGTATAGTCTTCACGCGCATGCGAGCCACGGCTTTCCTTGCGGGCCTCGGCGCCATAGACCGTGGTGATCGCATTGGCCATGAGGTTGTGCAGTTCGAGCGTCTCGACAAGATCGGAGTTCCAGATGAGCGAGCGATCGGTGACCTTCACATCCGGCAGTTCCTTCCAGATTTCGCTGATGCGGCGGCAGCCGCTCTCCAGCGATTCCTGGGTGCGGAATACGGCGGCATCGTCCTGCATGGCGCGCTGCATCTTGTCGCGCAGCACCGCGGTCGGGGTCGAGCCGCTGGCGTGACGGATGCTGTCGAAGCGTTCCATGATCTTGTCGCAGGCCGCAAGATTGAGCGCCGGGATCGGCGCCTCGCGGTCGATCACTTCGCCAGCGCGGATCGCGGCGGCGCGGCCGAACACCACCAGGTCGATCAGCGAGTTGGAGCCGAGACGGTTGGCGCCGTGCACCGAGGCGCAGCCGGCTTCGCCCACAGCCATCAGGCCGGGCTGGATCCGCTCCGGGTTCTCGGCATCGGCGTTCAGCACCTCGCCCCAGAAATTGGTCGGGATGCCGCCCATGTTGTAGTGGACGGTCGGCAGGACCGGGATCGGCTCGCGGGTCACGTCGACACCGGCGAAGATCTTGGCGCTCTCGGAAATCCCCGGCAGGCGTTCGTGCAGAACCGCCGGATCCAGGTGATCGAGATGCAGGAAGATGTGGTCCTTGTTCTTGCCGACGCCGCGGCCTTCACGGATTTCCATGGTCATGCAGCGCGAAACAACGTCACGCGATGCCAGATCCTTGGCCGACGGGGCATAGCGCTCCATGAAGCGCTCGCCTTCGGAGTTGACGAGATACCCGCCTTCGCCGCGCGCACCTTCGGTAATCAGACAGCCGGCGCCGTAGATGCCGGTCGGGTGGAACTGGACGAATTCCATGTCCTGCAGTGGCAGGCCGGCGCGTGCGACCATGCCGCCACCGTCGCCGGTGCAGGTATGGGCCGACGTTGCCGAGAAATAGGCGCGGCCGTAACCGCCGGTCGCCAGCACCACCATCTTGGCGGAGAAGCGATGGATCGTTCCGTCATCCAGGTTCCAGGCAACAACGCCGGTGCAACGGCCGTCGTCCGACATGATCAGGTCGAGGGCGAAATACTCGATGAAGAATTCCGCATTATGCTTCAGCGACTGTCCATAGAGCGTGTGCAGGATGGCGTGGCCGGTGCGGTCGGCGGCAGCGCAGGTGCGCTGCACCGGCGGGCCTTCGCCGTAGTTCTGCATGTGGCCGCCGAACGGCCGCTGGTAGATCTTGCCTTCCTCGTTGCGCGAGAAGGGCACGCCGTAGTGCTCGAGCTCATAGACGGCCTTGGGCGCTTCCATGGCGAGATACTGCATGGCGTCGACGTCGCCGAGCCAGTCGGATCCCTTGACGGTGTCGTAGAGATGCCACTGCCAGCTGTCGGGGGTCATGTTCTGCAGCGAGGCTGCGATGCCGCCCTGGGCTGCGACGGTATGCGAGCGCGTCGGAAATACCTTGGTGATGCAGGCCGTCTTGAAACCCTGCTCGGCCATGCCGAGCGTGGCACGCAGGCCGGCGCCGCCGGCACCGACGACCACGACATCATAGGAGTGGTCGACATAGGTGTAGACCTTGCCGTTGGCGTCTGGAGAACTGTTCGTTGCCATATTGATTATCCTACGAATGCGATCTTCAAGATGGCGAAAAGACAGAGCGCGCCGATCAGAATGGAGAAGAACGTGTTGAGCATGAGGAAGACGATCTTCGGACCTTCCGCGTGAACGTAGTCCTCGATGATCACCTGCATGCCGAGCTTCATGTGAATGATGCCCGAGATCATCATCAGTCCCATCAGCACCGCGACGAGCGGATTGGCCAGGTCAGACACGACCTCGGCATAGGGCGCGCCGACATGAGAGAGGATGAAAATGATGAAGAAGATGAAGAGCGGAACATTGGCAACGGCGGTGACCCGCTGGCGCCAGAAGTGATCCGTACCTTCCTTGGCCGAACCGAGGCCGCGAACCTTGCCGAGTGGCGTGCGCATATCCATGAGAAGCCCCTTCCTACCAGACGATATGGGCGATGATCCAAAGCACGATCGTCACCGCGACGGAGATGGCGACGGTTGCCTTGGCCAGCATGGTGGAGAACGACTTCTCGAAGCCGTAGCCCAAGTCCCACATGAAGTGACGGAAGCCACCGACCATGTGGTGCACCAGCGCCCACGTATATCCAAAAAGAACGAGCTGACCGATAATGCTGCCATAAATCCAGCTTACATAATCGAAAGCGCTCGATCCGCTGGCGGCAGCAATCAACCACAGCGCCACGAGAAGCGTGCCGAAATACAGCGCTCCGCCGGTGATGCGGTGGACGATGGACATCGCCATGGTCGGGATCAGCTTGTAGATTTGAAGATGCGGCGACAAGGGCCGGTTTTGTGTCACGTTCGCCATCATTACCTCGCGGCGTTCCTATGCGGTCCGAGAATCGGACATCTCGCGGTCAATGCACGGGAGGTTTGAGTGCATTGCATCAATCGGACCTTTAATCGCCCGTTCGGTGAACCACAAGTGTCTTATCCCTCATGACTTTATTTTAATCGATTATGGCAGCGTCGTCGGATCGGCAGATCCGGCGCGACAAGAACTGCCGCAAGACGGGAAAGTCGGGGTGACTTTTGCCGACATCTAGCCCTATATTGATTAATGATTTGTTAACCAGAATAGAGCTGGAGGCGTCGCATGGTATCGCGTATCGCAACAATGGTTGCCTGTCTGGCAGCCTTCACCGCCGCAACATATTCCACCGCAAATGCCGCGGACGGGGGCGGCCATAGGCTGTCGCAGACAACAAAGCATGTCTATGGAAGCGGCCATGGCGACTACCGCGGCCATCAGAACCGCCACGGCTGGCGCTTTGCCCGCAATGACGGCAGGCATCGATTCGGCAGGGGCCATGGCGGCTCTTCCGGCACCACGGCGATCAGCAACGGCAATGTCATTCATATTCCCGGCATCGGCACCTATGCCGGTTCGATCGACGTGGTCGGTTCGCCACGATCCGGGCTGATGTTCACCACCGCCATTCCGGCCGGGGATCCTGTCGTCAGCTATCGCGAACCGAAGATGAAGATCATCGACGTGAAGGCCCAGCCCAAGGATTACGGCTGCTCGATGGAAGCGGGCGTCTGCGTCATTCGCGGTCTTTGAGCGCAACGGCCATTGCCCGCGTTCAGCCGACAAACCGCCAGACCGTGGTCTTCTTGACCTCGCTGTCTTCCAGAATGCGCGTGACCGGTACCGCATAGGTGGCGACAGCGTCGAGCCGGTCGCGCGGGCAATAGCTGCGACCGGGATCGCCGACGAGCACCAAGGTGCCTTGCCTTGCCAGCGTCCCGAACCAGGGCACGAGGCGGTCGGCGAAATCCTTGTCATAGAAGACGTCGCCGGCGAGGACGACGTCCCAACCGTCCTGCCGGCCGATCATATCCTCGACCGATACCGCGATTGACGTTTCATTGCCGGCCGCATTGAGAGCGATCGCGGTCTGCGTCCAGGGATCGATGTCGGCCGCGGTCACATGCCTGGCGCCAGCCTTGGCCGCGGCAATCGCCACGAGACCCGAACCGCTGGCAAAATCGAGCACGCGTTTGCCACGCATCGTCTCCGGGTGATCGAGCAGATAGCGGGCAAGCCCCTGCCCGCCGGCCCAGGCAAAGGCCCAGAATGGCGGCGGCAGGCCGATCGCTTCGAGTTCGTCCTCGGTCTTCAGCCAGAGATCATGCACTTCGCTTGCAAGCCGCAGACGGATTTCCGGCACATGCGGCGGCCTCAGCCAGTCGGTATTGTCGAGAATGAAACGCTCGGGCTCGGTCTTCACCGCAACAGGGCCTATTTCGGCGGATTGTCGAGGCCGCCCATGCGGCAGACTTCCAGATATTCCTCTTCCGTCACCGGCTGCACCGAGAGACGCATGGAGGTGACCAGCGCCATTTCACTGAGCGCCGGATTGGCCTTGACGTCCTTCAGCGTTACCGGTTTCGGCATATCCTCGACGGCACGGATGTCGACGCATTCCCAGCGCGCATCGTCCGTCGTGCTGTCGGGATGGGCAAGTTCGCAGACCTCGCAGATGCCGACCACCTCGAGCCCTTCGTTCGAATGGTAGAAGAAGCCTTTGTCGCCGATCTTCATGGCGCGCATGTTGTTGCGTGCCAGATAATTGCGCACCCCGTCCCATTCCTCGCCCGTCTTGCCCTTTCCCTTCAGCATCTCCCAGGAGAACTTGAAGGGCTCCGACTTGAACAACCAATACGCCATGCTCAGCCTCAAGCCTCCGGATTGTTGAAGATCCAGTTATAGGGCTTCACCTCGACCTTTTCGAACAGGCCAGCCTTGGCATAGGGATCGGCAGCGGAAATCTCCCGTGCCGCCTCGATCGTCTCGGCCGAGACGATCACCAGGCTGCCGCACGGCTTGCCATCCTCGTCGAGAAAGGGTCCTGCCATTTTCAGCGTGCCCGCGGCATTCAGCCCGTTCAGCCATTCGACATGCGGTGGACGTGTTTCCATCCGCACATTCAGGTGGCCGGGTTTGTCGGTGCAAAGGAAAGCGAAAAACATGATTTGGAACTCCTCAAGCGAATTTCATTCGGTGGTAATCGGGCGGCGCATCAGCTGATCGATGGCCGAGCGGATGTCGAGGCGTCCATCGATGATGGCGGCGACCGCCTCGGTGATCGGCATGTCGATCGAAAGCCCCTCGGCCAGCCGTGCGGCGACGGCGGCGGTAAAGGCACCTTCGACGAGCGCGCCGGAGGACGGATCGGTGACGCCCTGCCGCCCGAGCGCAATGCCGAAACGCAGATTGCGCGATTGATGGCTGGTCGCCGTCAACACGAGATCGCCGAGGCCGGAGAGGCCACGCACCGCGCTGGCCGTGCCGCCACGCGCCTCGACGAATCGCGACAGTTCGGCAAGACCGCGCGCAATCAACGCCGCCCGGGCGGATTCGCCAAGCCCCATGCCTTCTACGATACCGCAGGCGATGGCCAGGACATTCTTCAGCGCCCCGCCCAGTTGGACGCCGATGCGATCATCGGAGGCATAGAGGCGAAATGTCGGGCCGGAAAGGGTACGCGCCAGCTTTTCGGCCTCGACAAGATCGCCGGCGGCAAGAACCATGGCAGTCGGCAGCCCCTTGGCAATATCGGCGGCAAAGCCCGGTCCCGACAGGACAGCAATCGGATGCTGCGGCAGGGCTTCGCCCAGCACTTCGGTCAGCAGATGCGAGGTTGCGCGATCAATGCCCTTGGCACAGGTGACGACACGCGCATCCGCCTTCAGATAGGGCCCATAGGTGATGGCGGCATCGGCATGCGCCTGCGATGGCATGGCGAAGAGGACGATATCGGCCTTTGCCAGCACCTCGGGCTCGTGCGAAAAATTCAAAGCATCGGGCAAGGGTATGCCCGGCAATGCTGCGTCATGGAACCGGTCCGTTCGAAGGTCTGCCATCAGCGCCGGATCGCGGCCGAGCAGGGTCACGGTCGCGCGGCCCTCCAGCGCGGTGACGGCGGCAAGCGCCGTGCCGAATGCGCCGGCACCGATAACAACGATCTGAGGACCTCCCGTCATGCCTTTGCTCCGCGCTTGCCATAGGCGAGCAAAGCCGGCGCCGCGTCATCGAGCGGCCAGCGCGAACGTGGCGCAAACGCGAAATCGTCTGCCGGAAGGTCGAGCGCCATGCGCTCCAGCCCCGCCCATGCGATCATGACCGCATTGTCGGTACAAAGCCGATGCGGTGGCGCGACGAAGCGGAAGCCATGCTTGCCACAGAGGTCAGTCAGCACCCGGCGCAGTTCCTGATTGGCCGCCACGCCGCCGGCCACGACCAGGGCGGGGACACCATGGGTTTCGGGAAACTCCGATTTGAATCGCTGCAATCCGCGGCCGATACGATCTTCCAGGGTGCGGCCGATCGCCCGTTGAAAAGATGCGCAGATGTCTGAAATATCCTGATCGGACACCGGTGCGACGCCTTCGGCTGCCTGCCGCACGGCGGTCTTGAGCCCGGAAAACGAGAAGTCGAGACGTGCCTCTCCGACGAGCGGGCGGGGAAAGTCGAACCGGCGTTCGTCGCCGCCCCTCGCCGCGCTCTCCACGGCCGGTCCGCCGGGATAAGGCAGGCCCAAGAGCTTTGCCGTCTTGTCGAAGGCCTCGCCGAGTGCGTCGTCGATCGTCGTGCCCCAGCGCTCATAGTCGCCGATGCCACGCACCAGAACCAGCTGGGTATGGCCGCCCGAGACAAGCAGCATCAGGTAGGGAAAGGTCAGCTTGTCGGTCAGCCGCGCCGTCAGTGCGTGCCCTTCGAGGTGGTTGATCGCATAGAGCGGCTTGCCGGTGGTGCGGGCAATCGCCTTGCCGGTCATCAGGCCGACAAGCAGGCCGCCGATCAGTCCCGGCCCTGCGGTTGCCGCCACTGCGTCGATATCGCGCAGCCGCACACCGGAGCGTTCCAGCGCCTCTGCGATCAGCGTATCCAGGGCGTCCACATGGGCACGGGCCGCGATCTCGGGCACCACGCCACCATAGGCGGAATGCTCGTCCATCTGGCTCAGGACGACGTCTGCGAGGATATCGCCGGTGCCATCCTCGCGCCGGGAAACGACCGCCGCCGCGGTTTCGTCGCAGCTCGTTTCGATGCCGAGGACGAGGGAAGAAGAAGCCATTTATGCCGTTCGTTGATTGCGATGAAAAACAAAGAGCGTTACGAGGTCTGTCGGTAACAACGGATTTGAGTGGATGCAAACAAAACCTTTCCGCATCGGGACCCGCAGCAGCCCGTTGGCGCTGGCCCAGGCCCAGGAGGCCCGTGACCGGCTGATGGCGGCGCATGGATTGCCGGCGGAAATGTTCGAGATTGTACCGCTGTCGACCAAGGGCGACCGCGTGCAGGACCGGGCGCTCGCCGAGATCGGCGGCAAGGGACTGTTCACCGAGGAACTTGAAGCCCAGCTCCTGTCCGGCGGGCTCGACATCGCCGTTCATTCGTCAAAGGACATGCCGACCGCCTTGCCCGAGGGCCTCTATATCTCGGCCTATCTGCCGCGCGAGGATATGCGCGATGCCTTTATCGGAAGGACGGCGCCGAAGCTGATCGAACTGCCGCATGGCGCCGTCGTCGGTTCCGCCTCGCTGCGCCGCCAGGCCTTGATCCGCAGGCTGCGCCCGGACCTGAAGGTGATCACCTATCGGGGTGCCGTGGAAACGCGGCTGCGCAAGCTCGATGAGGGCCAGGTCGATGCGACTTTGCTTGCCTTTGCCGGTTTGCGCCGGCTCGGCATGCCGGGAGTGCCGACCGAACTTCTCGACCCTTCCGAATTTCCCCCTGCCCCCGCGCAGGGTGCGATCTGCATCGAGAGCCGTATCGACGATGCCCGCATCGACACCCTGCTCGAGCCGATCAACGATCGGCAGACCTTCGATGCGGTGAGCTGCGAACGCGGCTTTCTCGCCACCCTCGACGGCTCCTGCCGCACGCCGATTGCCGGCTATGCCATCTGCGATGGCGACATGCTCCGCTTTTCCGGCATGATCCTGACCCCGGATGGCAGCCGTTTTCACACGATCGAACATGAAGGCCGCTGCACCGACGCCAAGGCCATCGGCGAGCAGGCCGGCGCGCAGATCCGGGCTGCGGCCGGAGCGGAATTCTTCGAAAGCTGGACCTGATCATGCGGGTTCTCGTCACGCGGGCCGAACCGAATGCGACGAGAACGGCGATGAAGCTGCGCGAGATGGGTCACGAACCGGTGGTCCTGCCTCTGTCGCAGGCCATTCGCGCAGCCGGCACGGCGGCATCTGCTTTGCAGAACACCTCGGGACCGATTGCCGTGACCAGCGCCGAGGCATTGCGTGTCCTTTGCGAAATTGCGCCCGCCGACAGGTCCTGGATGAGCCGTGTGCTTTACGCGGTGGGACCGGCAACCGCCAAGGCCGCGACGGAGCTCGGTTTCCACACGGTCTTCACCGGCGAAGGCAATGCCGCGTCTTTGGCCGAGCGGATCGTCGCCGACGTCTCCGCCAGAAACCGTCAGGCCGCCCCAAGCCACCTTCTTTATCTCGCCGGCACCCCCCGCACGGAAGGGTTTGAAGCGGTGATCGCGAAGGCCGGCATTCCGGTGGAGATCTGCGAGTGCTATCGGATGACGGCAGTCGTTCCGGACCTCGCCACCCAGCAACTTTCGCTGATCACGCAAAGCCCGCAGGCGGTGCTCTGTTATTCCTCCGAGAGTGTGCGACGATTGCTTCAACTCCCTCTGCTTTGCGAGCGGCAGGAGGCGCTCGCCCAGGCGCTGTTCTGCTGCATGAGCGACACCGTCGCCTCCACCCTGCCGCCACGTTTTCGCAGCCATGCGCGCATTGCGTCGACGACGTCGGAGACCGAACTGCTGACACTTTTATCGGGCTAGGGCCGTCCTTCGATCAAACTTCGGGAACCAAAATCGATTCTGCCCCTTTCCATTGCGGGCGTCCCTTACTAGTTTCAATCAGCACTGCACGAAATGAGAGGTTGTCATGGCTTCCGGAAAACCGCCGCGCCGTCCCAAGGCGTCCACCGACCCGGTCACCATCGATCTGGAGGCCGAACAGAACGGCCCGGACAAGCCGGACGAAGGTGTGAAACCCGAGGACCTGACGGCAGACGAAAACCTGCCTATTTCACCCGACGGAGACCCTGTGGAGGCGCCGCCGGAAAAGCAGTCGGAGCCGGCCAGCAGTCCGGCCGGACTGCCGTTCGAAGATCGCCTGCCGCATGACGAGGGGACGAAACCGGAAGACCTGACCGCCGATGAGGCGTTCACGCCCGTGCCCGACCAAACGCCGGATACGCCGGTGCCACCGATCGCGAGTGCTGAAAAAGGACCCGGCGCTGCTCCCCTGATTGCCTCCGGCATCGTCGGCGGCATTGTCGCACTGCTGCTGGCGGGCGGCATGCAATATGCGGGCTATCTGCCCAGCGCTTCATCGAACGACCAGTCCACCTCCACATCGGACTTGACTGCCGACCAGAATGCAAAGATTTCCAGCCTCGAAGCCAAGGTTGCCGCGCTCAGCCAGACCGCCGGTAACAACGGCGGTGACAGCGCGCTCGCGGCGCGGGTCGAAACGCTCGAAGGTACCGTCGGGCAGCTCGGTGCAGCTGGTTCCGGCGACCAGCAACAGGCAATCGACGATCTCAAGACCCAGATCGCGAGCCTCAGCACGACATTGAACGAGGCTCAGGCGGCGATCGCCACCAACAAGCAGACTCTCGACAGCACCGGCACCCGTCTTGAAACGGCAGAGCAGCAATTGCAGGCGCCGAGCAAGGACATGGAGATGGCGCGAACCATCGCCGTCAACTCGCTGAAAGCCGCCGTCGACCGGGGCGGCCCCTATCTGAGCGAACTGGAAACGCTGAAAAGCATTGCCCCCGATGACGCAGCCATCGCCGGTCTCAATGACCATGCCAAGACAGGCGTACCGTCGCGGGCAGAGCTTGTTCGCCAGTTTCCCAAGGTCGCAGACAGCATTCTCTCCGCGATAGACCAGCCCGCCGATGGCGACAGTCTCGGCGGCCGTCTGATGTCCAGCGCAATGTCGCTCATCAAGGTGCGTTCCGTCGGAAATGTCGAGGGCGAAGGCGCAGACGCCATCGTCGCGCGCATCGAGGACAAGCTGCACAATGGCGATATGAAAGGGGCCGAACTCGAATGGGAAACGCTGCCGGATGCCGGCAAGCAGGCTTCCCAGGCCTTCGCCGACAAACTGAAAGCCCGCATCGACGTCGAAGCCAAGATCGACGACGCCATGAAATCGGCCATCGGTGCCAACGGCTAAGGAGCGGAAACATTGATCCGTCTGCTGATATTCTTTCTGATCGTTCTGGCCCTGGGTTTCGGCTTTGCCTGGCTGGCGGACAGACCGGGTGAACTCTCGCTCATCTGGGAAGGCCAGCTGATCGAAATGAGCCTGGTGGTCGCCGCGACGATCGTGGTCGCCATCGTGGCGGCGGTGATGATCGTCTGGTGGCTGATCCGCACCGTCTGGACCTCGCCGCACTCCATGCGCCGCTTTTTCCGCGCCCGCAAAAGAGACCGCGGCTACCAGGCGCTCTCGACCGGCCTAATCGCCGCCGGTGCCGGCAATGCGGCGCTGGCCAAGCGCATGAGCTCGCGCGCTCGCGGGTTGCTGCGCGCCGACCAGGAACCGCTGATCCTGATGCTGGAGGCGCAGGCAGCGCTGATCGAGGGACGACAGGACGATGCCCGCCGCATGTATGAGCGGATGGCAGACGATCCGGAAACGCGCGAACTCGGTCTTCGCGGTCTCTATATCGAGGCCAGCCGCCTCGGGGCCAACGAGGCGGCACGCCAATATGCCGAACGCGCGGTCGAACATGCCCCTTATCTCCCCTGGGCAGCACAGGCGACGCTCGAACACAAGAGCCGCGCCGGCGACTGGGACGAGGCGATCCGTCTGTTAGACCAGCAACGGCTGGCGCATGTCATGGACAAGGCGGAGGCCGAGCGGCTGAAGGCCGTGCTGCTGACCGCCAAGGCGCAGCAATCGCTCGATGGCGATCCGGCGCTCGCGCGCGACACGGCCGTCCGCGCGCTGAAGCATGCAAAGGACTTTGTGCCCGCGGCCCTGATCGCGGCGCAGGCCTATCGCCGGGAAGAGAATGTCCGCAAGGCAAGCTCCGTGCTGGAACAGGCCTGGAAGCGCTTCCCGCATCCGCATGTTGCTGAGCTCTACGTGCGCCTGCGCAATGGCGATAGCGGTGCCGACCGCCTGAAGCGCGCCGAAAAGCTCGAGGCGATGAAACCCAACAATCCCGACTCGCTCTATATCGTTGCCGAAGCCGCGCTCGCTGCACGGGACTTCGACAAGGCACGCAACAAGGCCGAAGCGCTGGTGCGTATCGCGCCCAGCGAGCGGGTCTTCCTGCTGCTGGCTGACCTTGAGGAAGCCGATAGTGGCGATCAGGGCCGGATCCGCCACTGGATGGCCAATGCGCTGCGCGCGCCGCGCAATGCCGCATGGGTCGCCGACGGTTATGTATCGGACGCTTGGCTGCCGATGTCGCCTGTCAGCGGCCGGCTGGATGCGTTCGAATGGAAGATGCCCTTCGACCAGCTTGCCGGCCCGACGGAAGATGCCGCAAATGCCGGCGAGAATGCACTGGCAAGCCTTCCTCCGCTCGCAGCGGCAGCACCGGAGCCGGCCCCCGAGCCGACACGCGAGCCGGACCCCAGGCCTGCCGTAGCGCAACCGGCGTCTGCCACGCCACCGGTGATGAAGGAGGTCGAGGTCACGCCCGTAGCGAGTGTCCCGGAACAGCCCCCTGAGCCGGAGGTCAAGGAACCCCCGAGGCCGGAACCGGAAATCATGCCCCCTCCCCCGAAGCCTCCGGTCGAGCCTGCCGTTCCTGCCGACAAGACGGTGAAGGTCGAACCGAAGGATGAATCGGAGCCGCTGTTCGGGCGGCGTCCCGATGACCCCGGCGTGCGCGATCCCAATGCGCCAAGCGGCGACAAGGCCAGGGTCCAACTTTTCTGAACCGGAGGTCTCCGCTTGTTCGAACGTCTACAGAGTTTTTTCCAGGATCTGGTCGGCCCTGAAAAGCCGTCGCGATTCACACGCAACGACCCGCGGGTCGCGGTCGCTGCGCTTTGCATGCAGGTGATGGAGGCGGATGGCGTCGTTCGCCAGTCTGAAAAAGACAAGCTGCGGGCGGCCCTGATGCGCAGTTATGACCTCAGCGACCGGGAGCTGTCCGAGCTTCTGGCGGCGGGCCAGGAGGCGGAGAGCGAAGCGGTCGATTACTATCGCTTCACCACCGAGCTCAAGCGCCATCTCGACGAGGATCAGCGCGCGCAGCTGATCGGCATTCTCTGGGATATCGTGCTGGCCGATGGAGAGCGCAGTGAAATCGAAGACCACGTGGTCTGGCGGATCGCCGATCTGCTCGGCGTCTCCAACCGCGAAATGGTGCTCTCCAGACAGGATGCCATGGCGCGGGCCGAGGGCCTGACGGAAGCGACGGACGGGCAGTCGTAGCCCGTCGCTCCGGCTACTCATTTTCACGCCGAACGGCCGCAGCCTAGACCTCCGGCGCGTCCAGGCTGTCGACCTTGCGTAGTTTCGGGAAGGTCGCGGCCCACAGGCCCGCAACGATCAGCGTTCCGACACCGCCTATGACGACGGCCGGCACCGGTCCGATCAGCGAAGCGACGGTGCCCGCGCGGAATTCGCCGAGTTCGTTCGACGCTCCAACGAAGACCATGTTGACCGCGCTGACCCGCCCGCGCACTTCGTCCGGCGTCCAGAGCGCGATCAGCGTCTCGCGCACATAGACGGACGCCATGTCGGCAGCGCCCATCAGGAAAAGCGCTGCGATGGAAACCCATGCCACATCGGAAAACCCGAACACGATCGTCGCGGCGCCGAAAATCGCAACGCCGATGAACATGAACAGCCCCGCATGGTGGCGAACGGGAAAGCTTGCCAGATAGATGGCGACCAGGATCGCACCGACGCCCGGCGCGGCACGCAGAAGACCGAGCCCCCAGGGCCCGAGCGTCAGAATGTCACGGGCAAAGATCGGCATCAGCGCGACGGCGCCGCCGAGCAGGACCGCAAACATATCGAGCGAGATCGCGCCGAAGACGATTTTCTCGCCCCAGATGAAGCGGAAACCGGCGAGGATAGCATCCCAGCCTACTGCCTTGGCCGGCGTGCGCTGGGCAGGCTTGGGAATGAGGAAGACCAGGGCTGCGGCGACGACGCAGAACACGAATGCCACGAGATAGCCGAGGCCGGCGCTGACACCGTAGAGCAGACCGCCAGCCACGGGACCGACGATGGAGGCGATCTGCCAGGACGACGAGTTCCAGGCGACAGCATTGGCAAGATCGTGTTGCGGCACGAGGTTGGGTGCCAGAGACTGCATTGCCGGCGCCATGAAGGCGCGCTCGAGACCGATCACGATCAGAATGGCGAAGACGAGCACCGGTGCGAAGGCATCGAGAACGGTAAGTGCGAGCAGCGCACCGGCGCAGGCCGCACTGACCACCATGCAGATGGCAACGATCACCCGCCGATTATAGCGGTCCGCCACCGACCCGGTCACCAGCATCAGAAGCAGGGAGGGCAGGAACTGCACCAGGCCGATCAGCCCGAGATAAAGCGCGCTGCCGGTCACGTCGTACATCTGCCAGCCGACAGACACGCTGATCACCTGGGTGGCAAAAGACACCAGAAGTCGAGCAAAGAAAAAGCGGGCATAGGAGCTGTGGCGAAATGCAGCGAACCGATCGGCCGAGGCGGGAGTGGACATCAAAGAGCTTTCAAAGGCACACGACATGTGCTGCCGCCGGCGGCGACGCCGTTAAACATGATTCATTCCCCGGTCGATCGCGCCACTTGCCCCTTTAGTCCCCAATGTCTACATCACTGTCAACACGGAAACGGAGATCGATATGCTAGCGTTGTTTCGGACGATTGATTTGGCCCTTCAGCTTTACACCTGGATCCTGATCGCAAGCGCGATCTTTTCCTGGCTCTATGCATTCAACGTCATCAATTCGGGCAATCGCTTCGTCTACTCGCTCGGCCAATTCTTCTTCAACGTGACGGAACCGGTTCTGCGCCCGATTCGGCGTGTCCTTCCCGACCTCGGCGGCATCGATATCTCGCCGATCATCGTGCTTCTGATCATCTTCTTCATTCGCCAGCTGCTCTGGACCACGATCGTCCCCGCCGTCCTTTGATCCGGCCTTACACGGCCGGCGATGATCATCTGCGGCTGTCGGTTCGCCTGACGCCGGGTGGCGGGGCGGACCGGATCGATGGCACGGAGGTGAACGCCGCCGGCGAAACCCATCTCAAGGTGCGCGTCGCCGCGGCGCCCGAAAAGGGCAAGGCGAACAAGGCGCTGATCGCGCTTCTCGCCAAATCGCTGAAAACAGCAAAATCCGGTATCAGCCTGATCTCCGGCGATACCTCCAGACAGAAAATCCTCCGGATCGACGGCGATCCGGAGGATTTGATCAAAAGGCTGGAGCCGTTCTTCAAGCAGTAGATGTTACTTGGCGTTCTTTTCGCGTTCGATGGAGGCCAGGATCATCTGCTTGGCGACGTCCACGTCCTGCCAGTCGCCGATCTTCACCCACTTGCCGGGCTCCAGATCCTTGTAATGCTCGAAGAAGTGCTGGATCTGCTTCAGGGTAATTTCCGGCAGATCGGTATAGTTGTTGATCTTGTCATAGCGGCGCGTCAGCTTCGGCACCGGCACGGCCAGGATCTTCTCGTCCTTGCCGCCGTCGTCTTCCATCATCATCACGCCGATCGGGCGGACATTGATGACACAACCCGGCACCAGCGGGCGCGTGTTGCAGATCAGGACATCCAGCGGATCGCCATCTTCGCAAAGCGTATGCGGAACGAAGCCGTAATTGCCCGGATAGGTCATCGGCGTATAGAGGAAACGATCGACGACGAGCGTCCCGGCATCCTTGTCCATCTCATACTTGATGGGATGACCACCGACCGGAACTTCGACGATGACGTTGATGTCTTCCGGCGGGTTCTTGCCGATGGCGATTGCATCAATGCGCATTTCATTCCTCATGAATGGATTATGATTTACCGGTCTCGATAATGGGAATCCCTTCGCGATGCAACAAGCCATTGAGAGGGGGTCCGCATTCGTACCTGCGCAGATACTTTGCAAAGCCCGATTGTGACAGCTAGACTGCAATCGATCAGAAGGAGAGGGATATGGCGGGATTGGCGATCCGACGCACGGTGCTGTCGATGGCGCTGGCTTTGATCTTTGCCTTGCTCGTCCTGCGCCCTGGAGCAGCGCAGGCCAATGAGAGCACCTTCACCGAACTGACCCTCAGCCAGTGCACGGTCATCACCGAGAAGGAACTCGGGGCCATTTTCGAATGTCCGGGATATCGGAACTATCCCGTCTATGTCACGGACGGCGATCTGCGCCAGAGTGCGCTTTTCGGTCTAGCACGCCTGGACCTCGTTCAGGGCGGATTCGAGTCCTTCAGCCAGTTCAACTATGTCGGCAGCGAGGTCGAGTGGCGGCTCGACAGGGAGGGCAGGCCTCTGGCCGCTATTCTGCGCTGGATGATCGAGAACGAGCCGGGCGATGACACCTCCGCTTCTCTCGGGCAGGTGCTGGTCATCTCCAAGGTCGCGCAGGAGCAGGACGGCACCGGGTGTGTCATCGGCTATGTCGATGCCCTGCAGAACGATCAGGGCAACATGCTCGCGCGGCAGGTCGCCGACGAGGCTGCCACCGATTTCGCCTGCGGCGTGACGCAAGCATCCTGGCACGGCGAAAAAGGTCTCGCGTCCGGCGACCCGATCCACAGCCCGCCGACGAATTTGTCCGGGAATTAGAGCACGTCTCCCGAAAGGGGCCGCGGTTTCGGGAAGAGGATCCGTGCATGAGCAAGGCCCTCAAACCCCGAAGCGAGGCTGGAAGATCGCGATGTGCCGTAGCGGTCTATTTGAAGATGAAGCCGAGCTTCTTCAGGCGTACGTGATCGAAGTCCTCGATGCCCTCGACCGCATCGACCCCGCCGTTGGAGCGAAAGAAGCGCGTGGCATTTTCGCTGTCTTCCAGGCACCAGACGACCATGCCGTTGCATTTCAGCGATTTGAGCAGGCGCCGTGCCTCGCCGAACAGCATATGGCCGAGACCGATGCCCTGGTATTCGGGGCGCATGTAGAGTTCATAGACTTCGCCTTCGACCGGCAGGGCATTGGCCCTGTTCAGCCCGACCGTGGCATAGCCGGCAATGGTCCCTGCAACATCGGCCACCAGAACGGTTGCCGGTCCGCGAATGGCCTTGCTCCACCATCCCCGGCCACGCCGCTCGATCATTGCGGTCAGAGCCCGATGCGGGATCAATCCGGCATAGGCATTCTGCCAGGCAAGCCTGTGCGTTTCGGATATGGCCAATGCATCCTGACTGTCGGCAGGCCGCACATCGATCGACAACGTTTTCATAACGCTACTCTGGTCCCGCTGCGGGGGTGAAGCCATAACGAAAAGAAAACGCGCCGGCTCCGCCCACAGACTTTTCATCTGGACGACGAGACGAATCTTAGCCGTTTTTGCCGATGCGGCAAGTCGAAGGGCAGAGGTTGCACATGAAATGCAAAGAGCCCCACAAGGGGGCTCCAGCAAATTCCAGCAATGGACCGAGTATCAGCCCTGAGCGGCGCGCGACTTTTCAAAGCGCTTGCGGTCGTTCGCATCCAGATAGAGCTTGCGCAGACGGATCGACTTCGGCGTGACTTCCATCAGTTCGTCGTCCTGGATCCAGGAGAGCGCACGGTCGAGAGTCATGCGGATCGGCGGGGTCAGCTTGACCGCTTCGTCCTTGCCGGCCGAACGGATGTTGGTCAGCTGCTTGCCCTTCAACACGTTGACCTCGAGGTCGTTGTCTCGGGAATGGATGCCGATGATCATGCCCGCATAGACCTTTTCGCCCGGCTCGATGATCATCGGACCGCGGTCTTCCAGGTTGAACATGGCGTAGGCCACCGCTTCACCGGAAGCGTTCGACAGCAGCACGCCGTTCGAACGGCCGGCGATCGTGCCCTTGAAGGGCTGATAGTCGTGGAACAGGCGGTTCATGATCGCCGTGCCGCGGGTGTCGGTCAGAAGTTCCGACTGGTAGCCGATCAGGCCGCGGGTCGGCGCATGGAACACCAGTCGCACGCGATTGCCGCCCGACGGACGAAGCTCGAGCATCTCGGCCTTGCGCTCCGACATCTTCTGGACGACGACACCGGAATGCTCGTCATCGACGTCGATGACGACTTCCTCGATCGGCTCCATCAGCTGGCCGGTCGCCTCGTCCTTGTGCATGACGACGCGGGGACGCGACACGGCGAGCTCGAAGCCTTCGCGGCGCATGGTCTCGATGAGGACGGCGAGCTGCAGTTCGCCACGACCGGATACGTAGAACGAATCCTTGCCTTCGGCTTCCTCGATCTTCAGAGCGACATTGCCTTCGGCCTCCTTGAACAGGCGGTCGCGGATGACGCGGCTGGTGACCTTGTCGCCTTCGGTGCCGGCAAGCGGGCTATCGTTGACGATGAAGGACATGGTGACGGTCGGCGGGTCGATCGGCTGAGCGGTCAGCGCCTGGGTGACGGACGGATCGCAGAAGGTGTCGGCAACGGTGCCCTTCGACAGGCCGGCAATGGCAACGATGTCGCCTGCATGGGCCTCGTCGATCGACGTGCGCTCGATGCCGCGGAATGCGAGGATCTTGGAGATACGGCCGGTTTCGATGACCTTGCCGTCCTGGCCGAGAACCTTCACGGCCTGGTTCGGCTTGATCGAACCGGAGTGGATGCGGCCGGTGATGATACGGCCGAGGAAGGGGTCGGCTTCGAGCAGCGTACCGATCATGCGGAATGCGCCGTCCTCGTCGCCGACGCTCGGCGCCGGGACATGCTTCAGCACCAGGTCGAGCAGCGGGCCGAGACCCTCATCCTTCGGACCTTCCGGATTGACGTTCATCCAGCCATCGCGGCCCGAACCGTAGAGGATCGGAAAATCGAGCTGTTCGTCGGAGGCGTCGAGATTGGCAAAGAGGTCGAAGACTTCGTTGATCACTTCTTCATGACGGCCATCGGGACGGTCGATTTTGTTGATCGCGACGATCGGGCGAAGACCGACCTTCAGCGCCTTGCCGACGACGAACTTGGTCTGCGGCATCGGGCCTTCGGACGAGTCGACCAGAACGATCGCGCCGTCCACCATCGACAGGATGCGCTCGACTTCGCCGCCAAAGTCGGCGTGGCCGGGGGTATCGACGATGTTGACGCGATGTCCCTTCCACTCGACCGAGGTCGCCTTGGCGAGAATGGTAATGCCGCGTTCCTTTTCCAGATCGTTGGAATCCATGACGCGTTCATTAACGCGCTGGTTTTCGCGGAAGGAACCCGACTGTTTCAGGAGCTCGTCAACCAGTGTGGTCTTGCCATGGTCAACGTGCGCAATAATCGCGATATTGCGAAGGTTCATGTCTGATTTCTCTGATGGCTGGGGCGCAACTTGGGAGTACGGCGCCTGTTACTTTGCCGCCCCCATAGCTTTTTTTTCGCGACTGCGAAAGGGGTAAAGCGTTTTCGACCCGATCCCCATGCAATATGGATAACGGTGAGAGGGGTGGAAAAGCCGCAGCCTTCTCCACCCCGACCCTTGATCAGGCGCTGTGCACGGGATCCAGCGCGACCTTGTAGAGTTCGTTGTCGTCACGGTCCATCAGGCGAACGGTCAACTGCTCCGTCTGGCCATCCACGTCAACGATTCCAAAGAACTGGAAGCCTTCCGAGGGCGGCAGGTTCTGCCCCTGCTCGGCGCTTGGCGCCTTGATGAACTTCAGTTCCGGCCCGAATGTCTGGTCCAGATCGTTCGGCCCGAAGGTCCCGGCATGCAGCGGCCCGGAGACGAATTCCCAGAAAGGCTCGAAATCCTGGAACTTGGCCTTTTCCGGGTTGTAGTAATGGGCAGCCGTGTAATGCACATCCGCCGTCAGCCAGACGGTATTGACGATTCCAGCCGTCTTGATGAACCGCAGCAGGTCGGCGATCTCCAGTTCGCGGCCTTTCGGCGAACCATTGTCACCCTGGGCAACGGCTTCCGTCCCCTTGGCATTCTTGTAGTCGTCCCAGACGATGAGGCTGAGCGGCATGTCGGCCGCAATCACCTTCCAGACGGCCTTGGAATTGGCAAGCTCGCGCTTCAGCCAGGCAACCTGCTGCTCGCCGAGGATCCGCGACTGCGCCGTCTGCTCGGTCTCCATCCCGTCATGGTTGGGACCGCGATAGCTGCGCATGTCGAGGAAGAAGACATCGACGAGCGGACCATGCGCGATCTTGCGATAGACGCGGCCCGGTTCGGCCGGCGTGTAGCGGATCGGGGTCATCTCCTGGAAAGCCTGGGCGGCGCGTGCCGAGAGCACGGCGATCGACTTCTCGCTGTAGCGATCGTCGGCCGTCAGATCCTTGCCCGAAGACCAGTTGTTCAACACTTCGTGGTCGTCCCACTGGTAGAATGTCGGACAGATCGCCGACAACTCGCGGACATTCCTGTCGAGCATGTTGTACTTCCACTGACCGCGATATTCCTCGAGCGTCTCGGCCACTTTGCGCTTCTCGTCGACCAGAACGATGTTCTTCCATTTCTTGCCGTCCTTCAGATCGACCTCTTCGGTGATCGGACCGTCGGCATAGATGGTGTCGCCGGAATGCAGGAAGAAGTCCGGTTCATGCTTGGCCATGGTGGCATAGGTCTTCATGCCGACCTCGTCGATGCCCCAGCCCTGCCCGACCGTGTCCCCCGACCAGACGAACCGGATCGACCGCTTCGAGGTCGGCGCAGTGCGGAACCGGCCGGTGATCGGCTCCGAGACCTCGTTGATATTGGAAAGATCGGCAGCCTTGAACCGGTAGAAGATCTCCTGATCCGCCGGCAGGTCGGTGAGCAGACGCTTGACGGTGAAATCGCTGCTGGACAGCGCGTTGAGCGGCGCAAGGCGCACCGGGTTGGCGAAACTTTCGGTGGTCGAATACTCCATCATGATGCGCGACGGGCGATCGACGCGGCCCCAGATCATGCCGGAGGACGCATCGACATCGCCGGACTGGACGCCATGGGTAAAGACCGGCCCCTGCGCGGCGCGGGCATAATACGGCAGCGGCAGACCGGAGGCCGCGACCAGGCTGGTCGCACCGGAAGACAGCAGAAATGATCGACGCGACAGCGCCTTGAGCTTGAGTGACATGAACCTCTCCTCGTTCGATATGGCGGATGGGTATCCGCCGCCACACCGAAGCAGAGGCTCATGTCATCAGCGCAATCGTCTGATGACAGACAGATTAAGCTTGTGTGACGGCCCGCTCAGGCCGCCAGTCCACGCTTCTTCAGCATGGCATCCTCGTTCGGCAGGCGACCGCGGAAAGCCACATAGGCGTCTTCGGGATCGACCGATCCGCCGGCCGAATAGATGTTGTCCTTCAGCTTGCGGGCGACGTCCGCATTGAAGGGATCGTCGGTTTCCTCGAAAGCCGAGAAGGCGTCGGCGTCGAGCACTTCCGACCACATGTAGGAATAATAACCCGCAGAATAGCCGTCGCCTGCAAAGACGTGCTGGAAGTGCGGCGTCGCGTGTCGCATGACGATCGACTGCGGCAGGCCGAGTTCGGCCAGCAGATCGGCCTGCAGCGCCATGGGGTCATCCACGACATTGCGCGTGTGAAATGCCATGTCGACCAAGGCCGAGGAGGTGAATTCGATGGTCGCGAAACCGGCATTGAACGTCTGGGCTGCCAGCACCTTGTCGAGCAGCGCCTTGGGGATCGGCTCACCGGTCTTGTAGTGGACGGCATACTGCTTCAGGATTTCCGGCACCGTAAGCCAGTGCTCGTAAAGCTGCGATGGCAGTTCGACGAAGTCGCGCGACACGCCCGTTCCGGCAACGGACGGATAGGTGACATTGGACAGCATGCCGTGCAGCGCGTGGCCGAATTCGTGAAACAGTGTGCGTGCATCATCCAGAGACAGCAGCGCCGGCTTGCCTGCTTCCGGCTTGGCGAAGTTGCAGACATTGTAGACGAACGGAATTTCACCCTCGGCGCCGTTCTTCAGTTTCAGCTTGTGCTGCGACTGGAAGGAACTCATCCAGGCGCCTGAACGCTTCGACGCGCGGGCAAAATAGTCACCGAGGAATACCGCGACCAGTGTGCCGGCGGCATCGCGAATTTCCCAGGCACGGACATCGGGGTGATATCCGGTCACGCCCGCGAGCGGCGTCGCCTTGATACCGAAAAGGCGTCCGGCCACGTCGAAGCAAGCCTCGATGATCTTTTCGAGCTGCAGGTATGGCTTCAGCTCGGCTTCGGAGAAGTCAAAAGTCTGGGTGCGCATCTTCTCGGCATAATAGCGCCAGTCCCAGGGCATGACCGGATGGTTTCGACCCTCCGCAGCAACCAGACCGGCAAGCGCATTCTCTTCCCGGCGGGCCTGCACGAGCGCCTTCTGCCAGACCTTGGTCAAAAGGCCGTTCACCGCTTCAGGCGTTTTCGCCATGGTGTCGTCGAGCTTCAGCGCCGCGTAATTGTCATAGCCGAGCAGACCGGCCTTCTCGTTTCGCAAAGCCAGGGTCTGCTTGACGATCTCGCGATTGTCGGTGTCACCGCCGTTCTCGCCGCGGGCCACCCACGCCCTGAACGCCTGTTCGCGCAGATCCCGGCGCTCCGAAAAGGTCAGGAATGGCTCGATGATCGACCGGGACAGCGTGACGGCATAAGGCTCGCCCATGCCGCGCTCCCTGGCGGCACTCGCCATGGCATCGCGCACGAAGTCGGGCAGTCCCGCCAGATCACCGTCCTCCGACAAGCCCAGAGACCATGATTTCTCGTCGGCCAGAACATTCTGGCCGAAGCTGGCGCCCAGTCCGGCCAGCGTCTCGTTGATCTTTGCCAGCCGTTCCTGTTCGGCACGCTCGAGCTTGGCACCCGATTTGACGAAACCCTTCCAATGGCGCTTCAGCACCCGCTGCTGCTCGACCGTCAGACCCAGCGTATCCCTGGCCTCCCAGAGGGCGTCGATCCGGCCAAACAGCGTCATGTTCATCCCGATTTTCGAGTAATGCCTGGACAGCTTCGGCGCCATTTCGCGCTCCAGAGACTGGATCACCGGGTTGGTATTGGCGCCGGCAAGCGTCCAGAACAGCGAGGATACCCGCGACAGCCCGTCGCCGGCGATTTCCAGTGCCTCGATGGTGTTTTCGAAAGTCGCCGCCTCTGGGTTGTTGGCGATCTCCTCGATCTCGGCATCGTGCTCTGCCAGCATCGCATCGAAGGCGGGCGCAAAATCGCTGTCCTTGATCGCGTCGAAGCGCGGAAGCCCGTCCGAACCGTTCCATTCGATGAGAGCCGGATTGATGTGTGCTTGCGCCATGATGCCATCCTGAAATGCGGCCGAAAGGCCTTTTGAAATCATCTGGTCGGAAGATAGTGGGACCGGACTCATCCGGCAATGGCGGCGCGGCCGGGCAAATGCCTTGACGCGGCCTTGAGCACACGAAAAAAGCCGCCGCCCCTTGTCAGGACGACGGCCTCCAATACGGGTTGCAGAGCTGCAATCAGCCGAGATTGCGCTTGCCGAGGGTGCGCAGTCGTAGCGCGTTCAGCTTGATGAAGCCGGCTGCATCCTTCTGGTCATAGGCGCCCTGGTCGTCCTCGAAGGTGACCAGCTTGTCGGAATAGAGCGACTTGTCGCTTTCCCGGCCGATGACCATGACATTGCCCTTGTAGAGCTTCAGCGTCACTTCGCCCTCGACATGTCTCTGGCTGAGATCGATGGCTGCCTGCAGCATCTCGCGCTCCGGCGAGAACCAGAAGCCGTAATAGATGAGCTCCGCATAGCGCGGCATCAGCTCGTCCTTGAGATGGGCCGCACCGCGGTCGAGCGTGATGCTCTCGATCGCACGGTGAGCCGCCAGCAGGATCGTGCCGCCGGGGGTCTCGTAGACGCCGCGGCTCTTCATGCCGACAAAGCGGTTTTCAACGAGGTCGAGGCGGCCGATGCCGTTGTCGCGGCCGTAATCGTTGAGCTTGGCGAGAAGCGTTGCCGGCGAAAGGCGCTCGCCGTTGATCGAGACGGCATCGCCCTTTTCGAAGCCGATCTTGATCACGGTCGCCTTGTCGGGCGCGGCCTCCGGCGAGATCGTGCGCATATGCACGTATTCGGGGGCTTCCTGGCTCGGATCTTCCAGAACCTTGCCCTCGGACGAGGAGTGCAGCAGGTTTGCATCGACCGAGAACGGCGCCTCGCCCTTCTTGTCCTTGGCGACCGGGATCTGGTTCTGCTCGGCAAATTCCAGAAGGTCCGTGCGGCTCTTGAAGGTCCAGTCGCGCCAGGGGGCGATGATCTTGATGTCCGGATTCAACGCATAGGCCGAGAGCTCGAAGCGGACCTGGTCATTGCCCTTGCCGGTGGCGCCATGGGCGATCGCATCGGCACCGGTCTTCCTGGCGATCTCGATCAGGTGCTTGGAGATCAGCGGGCGGGCGATCGAGGTGCCGAGCAGGTATACGCCCTCATAGACGGCATTGGCACGGAACATCGGGAAGACGAAGTCGCGGACGAATTCCTCCCGGACATCCTCGATGAAGATCTCCTTGATCCCCAGCATCTCGGCCTTCTTGCGGGCCGGCTCGAGTTCCTCGCCCTGGCCGAGATCGGCCGTGAAGGTCACGACTTCAGCGCCGAGTTCGGTCTGCAGCCATTTCAGGATGATCGAGGTGTCGAGGCCGCCGGAATAGGCAAGCACGACTTTCTTGACGTCTTTGATGGGGGCCATTGTCATGTCCGTTCGCGTCGATTTTCGGGCCGTTAGACCCGCTGGATAGGTGAATGGCGCGCACTTTTAGCCAGTTTGCCGCAGCACGCAAGGCCACAGGCCGAATTGTGCGGGGGCCTTGCGCAGCCCGGCTCGATTGCCCTGCCATATGGCCGTTTGACGGTGACCGTCGGGCTCCCTATCTGTTGCGGGGACGCTGCAGAGGAGACAGCCATGAGCCGAGCGCAAGAGATCTTTCATCCGGGCAAGCTTGCCGTCATCACCGGCGGTGCATCCGGCATCGGCTATGCCGCGGCCGAAGCCTGCGCCGATGCCGGCATGAATGTCGTGATCGCCGATCTGGCCGGGGAGCGTTTGGACAATGCGGCCGTCTCGCTCGGCACCAAGGCAGCGGCCGGTGCCAGGGTGGTGACGATCGCCACCGATGTCGGGGACCCTGCCTCGATCGAGAACCTGAAGCAGCGCGTCAAGGCCGAGTTCGGTCCGGTCCATTTCCTGATGAACAATGCCGGCATCCAGCCGGGCAGCAGCCTGTTCGGACCGACGGAAAACTGGGACCAGGTGCTGGCGGTCAACCTGCTCGGGATCATCAACGGCTCGCGCCTGTTCGGTCCCGACATGATCGCCCATGGCGAACCGGCCATGATCGTCAACACCGGCTCCAAGCAGGGCATCACCACGCCGCCGGGCGATCCCGCCTACAATGTCGCCAAGGCCGGCGTCAAAGCCTTGACCGAGGCTCTGGAGCACGAACTGCGCAACACGCCGGATTGCAAGGTTTCCGCCCACCTGCTGATCCCGGGTTTCGTCTTTACCGGACTGACGGCGGGCGACCGCAAGGAAAAGCCGGATGCCGCCTGGACACCGCAGCAGACGGTTGCCTTCATGATGGCGAGCCTCAGGGAGGGCGACTTCTACATTCTCTGCCCCGACAATGATGTCGACAGACGGACCGACGAACTGCGCATGCAGTGGGCGATCGGCGATATCGTCGAAAACCGCCCGCCGCTGTCACGCTGGCACCCCGACTACAAGGACAAGTTTGCTGCCTATCTGAAGCACGACGGAGGCTGATTGGCAGGGCGCTGCAAACGCGTTAGAGAGGATTTTCGCAAACCCTCTCGAGCCCGGACCGCCCGCCATGGATTTCCTGCCGAACCTGCCGACACTTGCCGCCTTCACGCTTGCCATCCTGCTTCTGGCGATCACCCCCGGGCCGGACATGACGCTCTGGATCAGCCGCTCGCTGCGCGACGGCCGCGCTACCGGCATGATGGCGCTGGCCGGCACGCAGCTCGGCATCACCGTTCACACGCTGCTCGTGGCCTTCGGCATCTCGGCGCTGATCGTGGCCTCGCCGACAGCCTTCTTCATCCTGAAGACCGGTGGTGCCGCCTATCTGTTGTGGCTCGCCTACCAAGCGGTGCGCTACGGCTCGAAGTTCACCGTCAAGGCCGGGGGCGACCGCCGCACCGCACCACTCGGCGCCTTCCTCAACGGCTGCTGGGTCAACCTGCTCAACCCGAAGGTCATCATCTTCTTCATGACCTTTTTGCCGCAATTCGTCAGCGCATCCGACCCGCATGTGACGGGTAAGCTGATCTTTCTCGGATTCTGGTCGTTGATCGTGGCCCTGCCGATCGGCATCGGCATCGTCATCGGGGCCGACGGCATGTCGGCCTGGCTGCAGACCAACCGCAAGGTGCTGCGCGCCATCGACTATACCTTTGCCGGCGTCTTCTCGCTCTTCGCGGTCAAGATCTTCTTCACCCACGCCAAATAAGGCAGGCGTGATCGCGTCAGGCCGCGGCGAGGATCAGTCCTCGCCGTGATTGGCAATCATCATGGCCTCGAAGGCCATGCGCTCGGTCTTGCGCATGCGTTCCGATTCCGACTTCAGCTGACCGCAGGCGGCGAGGATGTCGCGGCCCCGCGGAGTGCGGATCGGCGAGGCATAGCCGGCCTGGTTGATGAAATCGGCAAACTTCTCGATCTGCGACCATTCCGAACACTGGTAATTGGTGCCGGGCCAGGGATTGAACGGGATCAGGTTGATCTTCGCCGGCACGCCCTTCAGCAGTTGCACCAGACGCTTCGCATCGTCGATGCTGTCGTTCACGTCCTTCAGCATCACATATTCGAAGGTGATGCGGCGGGCGTTGGAAAGGCCGGGATAGTTCCGGCAGGCATCCATCAGATCCTTGAGCGGATATTTCTTGTTGATCGGCACCAGCATGTCGCGCAGGTCGTCGCGCACGGCATGCAGCGAGATCGCCAGCATGCAGCCGATCTCGTCGCCGGTGCGGAAGATCTCCGGAACGACGCCGGAGGTCGACAGCGTGATCCGGCGCTTGGACAGCGACAGGCCATCGCCGTCGGATGCGATCAGCAATGCCTGCTTGACGTTGTCGAAATTGTAGAGCGGTTCCCCCATGCCCATCATCACGACGTTGGAGACCTTGCGGCCTTCTGCCGGCATCATCGTGCCGACCGGTGCGTCGCGATCCGGGAAATCGCCGAGCCGGTCGCGCGCCAGCAGAAGCTGCGCCAGGATCTCTTCCGCCGTCAGGTTGCGCACCAGGCGCTGGGTCCCGGTGTGACAGAAGGAACAGGTGAGCGTGCACCCCACCTGGCTCGAAATACAAAGGGTGCCGCGGCCCTCTTCGGGAATATAGACGGTCTCGATCTCCACCGGGCGCCCTGCGCCACGTGGTGGAAAGCGCAGCAACCATTTGCGCGTCCCGTCATTGGACACCTGCTCATCGACCACTTCCGGCCGGGCAATCGTGAAATGCCGCATCAGCATCTCGCGCATGTCCTTGGCGACATTCGTCATGTCGTTGAAATCAGACACGCCGCGCACATAGATCCAGTTCCAGATCTGGCTGACCCGCATCTTGATCTGCTTTTCGGCAACGCCCTTTTCGCGCAAAGCCTCGCCCAGTTGCACCCGATCGAGCCCGATCAGCGACGGCAGGTCACGCGCGGGTTCGACGCCCATCGGCGAAAATCCCTGATCCCTTGTCGCGATAGCCATATCCGCTGCCACCATGGCGTCCACCTTTCCAACAACACCCCGTGCCCGAGCCGGTTTGCAGCGGGCAGAAACGTGTTTGCAAATTTCTGATGTCATCCTGCCTGCCAGCCGGTCGGCAACCGGCGGCGGGATCTTTCATTCGCGCCTTTACCACTAAAAACGGCCGCCGTCACGCCCCGGCGGCCCAAACGTCAAAAGGCACCGGCCGGAACGCGTCCGGCCAGTGCCTCGGAATCGTCAGTCGCAGAGCTTACTTGCAGCTCTCGATCTTCTTCAGGGCCGCCGAAATGCCGGACAGCGAATAAGTGTAGCTTGTCGCCGTGCCGCGCGCCGATGTCGCCTTGACGGTCATCGCATGCCCGCCCTTCATGGCGGCTACCAGCGCCGGTTCCTCGGCCGCATTCTCGACCCAGGCTGCCTTGTCCTTGGTGAACATCACATAGTTCTTGCCATCGACATCGACATTGACCTTGGAGCCTTCCTTGAGGGAGTAACCCATCATGGCCTGCGGCTCGTAGGAGATGTTCTGGCCGGGACGCTGCGACACGATGAAGAAAATGTCGCCATGATCGACGCTGCTGGGCTGCTTGCTCGTCGGCACCGCAAGGACATAGCACACCGTGCCGCCCTTCGACTTGTAGGAATAAGCGCCCCAAGCCTGGAACTGTTCGATACGGGTGGGCGTCTGCGCCGTAGCGACGGTGACGCTTGCCAGAACGACTGCGAGTGCGGTGAATATACGTCTTACAAACATGTTTTCCCTGCCGGTTGCTTCCGTGTCTCCGGGTTCAGATGGTCGGACATTTCGTCATCATAACCAGCTTCAGCTTAGCTTAAGTTTGGTTACCAAACCGTCAACCTAGAACACGAAGAATGTGTGGCGGCCCAAGATTCGGGCGCTGCCCTGCTTTGTCGAGCCTGGAACGTCTCACCGAGGAGATCCGGTTCGATTGAGGCGAAAACATGCAAACAGAAGGATTAGGGCAAGAGTTTGACCCGCTGGCCGATAGGCGATCCCGCATGCCGCGATCACGAATCATTGTCACTCAACGCCTGATCGGCTGCGTCATAATGGCTCGCTTTCATGTGCCCCCGGACCAGTGTGATCGCCGTTGTCAGGACGGCGAGGTCATCCCCAAAGCCGATGAACGCGAGCATGTCGGGCACGGCGTCGAACGGCAGCACGAAATAGCCAAGCGCTGCCAGCAGAATGCCGCGCACCCGGGTCGGCGTTGTCGGGTCCATCGCGCAATAATAGGCGGCGACCACATCCCGGCCGAAGGGCAATTGGCGCATGGCGCGCTTCAGCGTCTTCCAGAACTTGGTCCTGACCTGGGTCTCCTGGCGGGATTGCGTGCCGTCATCCCCAGGCAGCAGGATTTCTCCGATCTTCACATCGTCCATATCGCTGTCTCCGCAACATTATTGATCCGATATGGGACAAAACTGCGGGCTTTCAATGTCGGCGTTCTGCCGCCTTGTCCATCGCCGCGGCAAGCTTGAAGTCCAGTTCCGTCACCCCCCTGGCACTATGGGTGGTGAGCCTGACCTCGACGCGTGCGTAGACATTCGACCATTCCGGATGATGATCCAGTTTTTCCGCCATCAGGGCGCACTCCGTCATGAAGGCGAAGGCAACGCGGAAATCGGCAAACTTGAAATTGCGCGCGATCGCCGTCCCATCCGGTTCGAGGCACCAATCGGGAAAGTCTGCCAGGGCTTTTTGAATTGCCTCTGGGTCCATCGCTTCGTATGGCAAGCCAACCACTCCTCTCGATCAGGTGCAGCAATGACGACGCGTCCCATCCTCTTCGTCTGCTTGGGCAATATCTGCCGGTCGCCACTGGCGGAAGGCATATTCAAATCGCTCGCCGATGGAGCCGGCCTTGGTGAACAACTGCCATCCGATTCGGTCGGCCTCGGCCGCTGGCATGTCGGACATCCGCCGGATCCCCGATCGATTGCAACCGCAGCCCGCCATGGCCTCGATATCGCCGACTTCCGGGCCCGGCAGCTGGAACCGTCGGATTTCGACCGCTTCTCCCTGATCCTGGCAATGGATCATGACAATCTTGCCGGCATCCGCGCCCGTGCACCAGCCCGAACCGGAGCGGAGATCCATTCCTTCATGGCATTCGCCACGGGCCGGGCGCTCGACGTTCCCGATCCCTATTACGGCCCGGATCAGGACTTCGAAGCGGTCTACAAGATGCTCTTCTCGGCCTGCCAGTCACTGCTCGAAAAACTGTCGGAACCGACGCGCTCGTAAAGCGGAAAGGCTTCTTCGGTGAGGTAAGGGCCGCCGCCGACGGATTCCCGCGACGACAAGAGGACGAAGCGGGGCACGGTGAACGAGGCGGTGTGGAAGTTTCCGCGTCCCGCAAGATAGTGGACCACGTCATCGACCCGGCTGCCCTTCGTCCGCGCCAGCGTGACGTGCGGCGAGAATTTCCGGGGATCGGCGGCAAGGCCGAGGCGCTGGCAGATCCGCTCGATTTCGCCCTGCAGGGCAAACATTTCCGGCGCCGGCGTCACACCTGCCCAGACCGAATGCGGCTTCTTCGACCCGAAGGAACCGACCCCGTTCAACGCGATTTCGAATTCGGGCCGGTCGACGCGATCCAGCCGGTAGACGATTTCGTCTGCGGTACGGCCGTCGACATCCCCGATAAAACGTAGGGTGATGTGATAGTTCTCCACATCGATCCAGCGGGCCCCGGGAAGACCACCTCTCAGCAAGGAGAGGCTTAAGGCCGCATGACGCGGAATTTCGAGAGCGACAAAAAGTCTCGGCATGCGAGCCTCCCCGAATCTCAGAACGACACCTACAGCGAATCACGCAAAGCCATTTGCTGCAAGGACTTAATTCGACTCCTTGGAAATCGTACCCAGGAACTTATCCAGGGAAGGCAGCATACGCTCGACCATGACGGCGACCCCCTTGGCGTTCGGATGCATCCCGTCGGAGAGTTGCAGCGCGGCATGGGTGACCACGCCGTCGAGGACGAACGGATAAAGCGGCAGGTCGTGGGACTTGGCCAGCCGCGGATAGATCTCGTTGAAGCGCTTTTCGTAGTCGGCCCCCATGTTCGGCGGTGCTAGCATGCCGACCAGATAGATGGCGATCCTGCGTTCCTTGAGCCGCGTGATCATCGCCTCCAGGTTTTTCTCGGTCTGTTCAGGCGAAAGACCGCGCAAGGCATCGTTGGCGCCAAGCTCGAGGATCACGCCGTCCGTCCCGTCCGGCACCGACCAGTCGAGCCGTGCCAGCCCATCGGCCGTGGTATCGCCGGAGACGCCGGCATTGGCGATCTCGATATCCTGCCCCGCGTCGCGCAGCTTCGCCTGCAGCTGCTGCGGCAGCCCCTCATCCGGAGCCAGCTGATAACCCGCCATCAGGCTGTCGCCGAAACCGACGAGCTTCACCGTCGCGGCTGCAGCGCCGCTTGCCGGCAAGGTTGCACCGAGTAAAACAGCGCAAACGCAGATTTGACCGAGCACTGCTTTAAAAATCATTGGTCTATCCCTAGATTTGTGTGAACCGAGGCGTCGCCCCCTTGCGGCATGGCTTACATATAGGACGACCACGCGTGAGAAAAACCGTCATCGAACTTCGCAGGGCAGACCTGACCCTTGGAAGCGCCGCAGCAGCCGTTCACGTGCTGAAAGGCATCGATCTCAAGGTGGATGCCGGAGAAGCGGTCGGTATCGTCGGCCCCTCAGGATCGGGGAAATCGACATTACTGATGGTCCTTGCCGGGCTGGAAAGGCTCGACAGCGGCGAAATCTTCGTCAATGGCGAGGCACTCCATACCCTGAAGGAAGATGCACTGGCCGATTTCCGCGGCCGCAATATCGGTATCGTCTTTCAATCCTTCCATCTGATCGGCAACATGACGGCGCTGGAAAACGTCGCCTTGCCGCTCGAGCTTGCCAACCGTCACGATGCCTTCGCCGTCGCGCGCGCTGAACTCGAGGCCGTCGGGCTGGGTCAGCGCCTGCACCATTATCCCGGCCAATTGTCCGGCGGAGAGCAGCAACGCGTGGCCATCGCCCGCGCGCTGGCGCCCAATCCGACGGTGCTGATCGCCGACGAGCCAACCGGCAATCTCGATGGCGAGACCGGGCGGCAGGTGGCCGATCTTCTGTTTGCCATGCAGGCCAAGCGGCAGACGACGCTGATTCTCGTGACCCATGATCCGGCGCTGGCAGCCCGCTGCAGCCGGCAGATCAAGGTGCGATCTGGCATGCTGGACGGCAGCGAAGAGCGACCGCCACGTCAGGCGGAAGTGATGCCGGCATGAGACAAGCCATAGGGCTCTTCCCTGTTGCCTGGCGCATCGCTCTGCGGGAAATGCGCGGCGGGCTGCGCGGCTTCTACATCTTCATGGCCTGCATTGCCCTTGGCACCGGCGCTATCGCCGCGGTCAACTCCGTCTCGTCTGACATTACACAGTCGATCTCGGCGCAGGGCCGGAACCTGTTGGCCGGCGATCTGCGTTTCGAATTGAACAACCGCGAAGCGAACACCGACGAACGGGCCTTTCTCGCCGGTTTGGGAGAAATATCCGAAACCATCAATCTGCGCTCGATGGCACGACTGCCGGACGGCTCGGACCAGTCGCTCGTCGAGATCAAGGCCGTCGATGGCAAATACCCCCTCTACGGCAAGGTGGAGACCCAGCCCGATCCCGCGGCTGCAGCCGACTGGCGTAGCGACACGGGCTCCTCCCCCTATCCCGCGCTTGTCGCACCTTTGCTTCTGGATCGGCTCGGGCTGAAGCCCGGTTCCGAACTGCTTGTGGGTGACGCGCGCTTCAGAATTGCCGCTGCCCTCGACAAGGAACCGGACGCCCTTTCCGAAGGCTTCGGCTTTGCGCCACGGCTGATGACCACGATCGAAGGCCTGAAGGCAACCGGCCTACTGAAAACCGGCAGCCTTGTCGAACATGCCTACCGCATCAAGCTCAACCCCGGCGCACCATCGCTTCAGGCGATCCAGGACCAGGCGAAGACCAAATTTCCGGCAGCCGGCTGGTCGATCCGCACCAGCAACCGCGCCGCGCCTGCCCTGACCGAAAATGTCGAGCGTTTCTCGCAGTTCCTGACCCTTGTCGGGTTAACCGCGCTGATCGTTGGCGGTGTCGGCGTTGCCAACGCCGTCAGCGCCTTTCTCGATTCCAAGCGCACCGTCATCGCGACATTGAAATGCATCGGCGCCCCGTCGACCGCCGTCATCATGGTCTACTGCATCCAGATCATGCTGATCGCCGCGATCGGCATCGCTCTCGGCCTGCTGCTCGGCATTGTCGCACCGATCATCGCGGCGCGCTATCTGTCGGAATTCCTGCCCCTCTCGACGGGGGCCGGCTTTCATCCGGCGGCACTGGTGCTTGCAGCCCTTTTCGGCCTGCTGACCACTGCTGCATTTTCAGCCCTGCCGCTCGGTCGCGCCCGCGAGATTCCAGCCACCGCGCTGTTGCGCGAAGGCGGCTTCGAAAGACGGCGCCTGCCATCCTGGCCCTATCTGGCAGCCATGGCGACCGCCCTTGTCGTGCTGGCGGCCCTCGCCATCTGGACATCGCAGGATCGTTACCTGGCGCTCCTGTTCATGGTCGCCATGGCCGGCGTATTCCTGGTTCTGCGCCTGGTTGCCGCAATCATCACGCTAGCCGCGCGCCACAGCCCGACAGTGCACTTTCCTGCCCTCAGACTGGCCATAAGTAACATCCATCGCCCGGGCGCACTCACCACCTCGGTCGTCCTGTCACTGGGGCTTGGGCTCTCACTCCTGGTTTCGCTGGCCCTTATCGATGGCAATCTGCGCCAGCAACTGTCCTCAAACCTGCCGGAAAAGGCGCCCAATTTCTTCTTCATCGATATCCAGGGCTCCGAGATAGACGGCTTCCGGCAGCTGCTGAAGGCGCAGGCGCCGAAGGCGAGCCTGGAGGCCGTGCCCATGCTGCGCGGCCGGATCCTCGCATTCAACGACAAGGATGTCGCCAAGATGGAAGTGCCGTCCGAAGGGCGATGGGTGCTGCGCGGCGACCGTGGGATTACCTATGCCGACCGCTTGCCGCAAGACACCAGCCTGACCGCCGGCGAATGGTGGGATTCCGCCTACAAGGGCGAGCCGCTCGTCTCCTTTTCCGACCGGGAGGCGAAGGCGCTCGGCCTGAAAATCGGCGACAGCGTGACCGTCAATGTGCTCGGCCGCAACATCACGGCGCGCATCGCAAACTTCCGCAAGGTCGACTGGGAAAGCCTGTCGATCAATTTTGTCATGGTCTTCTCGCCGAACACCTTTGCCGGCGCACCGCATGCTTGGTTGGCGACCCTTTCCAATCCCGATGCGACAGCCAAGGACGACGCCACGCTGCTCAGGACCGTTACCAACCGTTTTCCAACGATCACCAGCGTCCGCGTCAAGGACGCGCTGGATACGATCAACCATCTCGTCGACCAGCTGGCATTTGCGTTGCGGGCCGCAGCATCCGTGGCACTCGTCGCCTCGGTACTGGTGCTGTCGGGCGCTCTGGCCGCCGGCAATCGTGGCCGTACCCATGATGCCGTGATCATCAAGACGCTCGGTGCGACCCGCCGAACGCTGATGCGCGCCTTCACCTTCGAATATGTGCTGCTCGGACTGGCCACGGCAATCTTCGCACTTCTGGCCGGCGGCGGGGCTGCCTGGTATGTCCTACAGCACATCATGAAGTTGCCGTCGGATTTCCTGCCCGGCGTCGCAGTGGCCACCGTTGTCATCTCGATCGTCACCACCGTGACCATCGGCCTTGTCGGCACATGGCGCGTACTGGGCCAGAGCGCAGCCCCGGTCTTGCGCGAGCTTTAACCAAGTCCAGCCCTCCTCGCGTTTTTTTGACCAAATCACTCTTGTTCATAGCCCATGCTCCCCTCATATTGGGGACAGGCATGCTGAAGCTTCGCAGCGGCGCCTGGGATCGTTCCCGACACCGTCACACTATTCGAAGCTTGATGAGAGGATAAAATGTCTGATTTTGGCAACTACCCGAACCGAATGGCAGGCCGTGGCGCCGCCGCTTCGACGGCTGTTGACGAAGGCCTGCGCGCCTATATGCTCAAGGTCTACAATCTGATGGCTCTCGGGCTGGCGATCACCGGTGTTGCCGCGTTCGCAACGTTCCAGATGGCCGTTTCCAGCCCGGCATTCGCACAGGCAATCTACAACTCGCCCCTGCGCTGGGTGGTGATCCTTGCGCCGGTCGCCATGGTCTTTTTCCTGAGCTTCCGCATTCACAAGATGTCTGTTTCCGCAGCGCAGACGACCTTCTGGGTTTACGCCGCGCTGATGGGCCTGTCGCTCTCTTCGATCTTCCTGGTCTATACCGGACAGAGCATCGTACAGACCTTCTTCATTACCGCCGCCTCCTTCGGTGCCCTGTCGCTCTACGGCTACACCACCAAGCGCAGCCTGTCGGCCATGGGCTCGTTCCTGGTCATGGGCCTGTTTGGCCTGATCATTGCCTCGATCGTCAACATGTTCCTTGCCTCGAGCGCCCTGGCATTCGCCATTTCGGCAATCGGCGTCCTGGTCTTTGCAGGCCTCACGGCCTACGACACGCAGCGCATCAAGGAATCCTACTACGAAGCCGACGACGCAGCCACCACCGGTCGCAAAGCGATCATCGGTGCTCTCCAGCTCTATCTGGACTTCGTCAACCTGTTCCTGTTCATGCTGCGCTTCCTCGGAAACCGCAACTGACGAATCTTCGCAAGAGGTTCACACCATTGGAAAAGGCCCCGCATCTGACCGGATGCGGGGCCTTTTTATATTCCGTTCCATGCAGTTGCAGCCTGGCGATGTCTACAAGCCAGACTCAGTTGTCGAATGTGTCGACCCCTTGGTGGGCCACGGACATTGTCCTCGACAACAGATTGACGAATTTGAGATAGTCGATCGATGGATGACGGGATGAGTAGATAACGTCGCGGCTCTTGACCGGGAAGGTCTGCCCCACAATCAGACTGTCGGCGACCGACATGTCGAAGCGATAGACGATCGGGTAACGGCCGTCCTTGTCCGAGGTCATGCCGCGCGCAATGAGTTCGTCAAAGTGCTGCGCGCCGAGCAGGTCGGAAACGATCTCCGGCTCCTCATAGCGAAACACGAAATAGCCCTTTGCATCGGTCTGCGTATCGTCGCCACCGCCGACAAGCGCCACCGCTTCCAGCAGGTTGAGGTTCCTTGCGCCGAAGGGAACGCGACCGCTTTTGCCGAACGCACCAAGCGCCGTGAACGTCCTTGGATCTTTGGAAACGAAGATCTGGTCCTTCGGCTCGACATAGATATTCTCGGACGGATTGTCGATCAGGTTCTGCAAGAGGGCGGTCCCCGTCTTGCGTCCGCGCACCAGCGTCACGTAGGATTCGTAGGGCTCGGAGGCAGGTCCACCTGCCTTGGCGATCACCTCGGTGATTTTCTCGGCGGTCAGATCCAGCGGAACCAGAGAGGGCTTGTGAACGGTACCGGAAACGGCAACCGTGCGCGACGGAGAGCCTTCCGTGCTGATAATGACATCCGGTTCCACGGCCTTGTTGGCAAGGGAATGCAGCACGGCTTGACGGGACTGTTCCAGTGTCCGCCCGGCAAATATGACCTCGCCGACATAGGGCAGCGCCGCCTTGCCGTCGGGCTGGACGATGACGGTGATCGACGTGTTCTTCGAATCTGCAGTCGAGAACAGGCCATCCGGGCCTGCCTCGAAAATGGTGATCTTCAGCTGGTCGCCGACGCCGATGACCGGTGCGCGCGCAGCACCACCCATTCCGAAACGTCGCTGCAACATTCCGCTTGAGAAGTCAGCGATCGTCCGCGCGGCACGGCTGTCGACATCAACGACGTCGAACACCACGGCATTGTCACGATTGAGTTGGGTGAGAGACTTTCCGGCCTGTCCATTGATGTCGGACGCTCGCGGTCCTGCTGCCGGCAAGGCCTCGCATCCAGCCAGACCGGCACAAATCATTACAACCACGATGCGCTTCAAGTCTCGTCTCCCGCCACGTCCGCCAATTCAAGTCCCGCCGCTGCATTATCACGGCGACAGGCAATTGTGCCATAACACAATGGAATAAAACCTCATGCCTAACAATTAGAGAACACGAACCGTGTCCCGTCTGCATCGCCTTCAGTGTTTTCCCACCGGCTTCGCCTTTTCCCAGCCAAGCCGCGGCGGCGGATCAACGAAGGCTCCCGGCTCGTTGACGAGCCCGTTGCGGACACGACGAACGATTTCCGAGACGGCAGCGATCTTGCCTTGCGCGTCATAGAAGTTCCCCTTTACCTGGATGGTCGCCGCCATCGCCCGCACCAATTGATTGACCAGCGGCTGATCGACAGGGCTCGGACTTGTCCAGAATTCGTCCAGACTTCCCTGGTGTGTGAGCCCCGGCACATCGTATATCGCGCCGCCGAGGACGATCGTCGGCTTCAGAGCCCTCAGGCTGTGAACGCCGACCGTTGAGTTCACGACGACCACACCCGTCGAATGCTTCAGGATGGCATTGAGGTTGCCCTGCTCGAAAAACTTCACCCGCTCCGCCACGCCATGCCTTTCGGCGATTGTCCGAACCCTCTTGCCCCAGCGCTCCAGGCCATTATCCAGGGGATGCTGCTTGATCAACAAATGGGTGTCAGGGCTTGCATGCAAAGCGAAAGACGCAATCACCTCCTCCAGCATATCTGCGAGGTGGCGATAGCGAGAGTTGGCTCGTATCTGGTAGTCGCTCTGGATTTGCAAGGCGACGAGGAAAAACGGCGAAAGCCCGTCGGCAAGGTCCTCGCTCTGGAGCTTGGCCGGCGATGAAAAGGCCCGAACCACCCATGGCAGGTAGTCGACAAGCGCAGAGTAATATTTGTCGTCCTTGTAAAACGGAAAGAAGGGCCGGCCGAAATAGGCGAAGAGGTTATAGACGACTTCGTTGAAAGCCTCCTGGCCGAAAGTATGCTGGTAGCGAACCTCCAGGTCGACCGGCGGCGCGGTCTTGGCAATCTGCGCAATTTTTGCGGGGTCACTCGGAAAATGGGAAAACCGTCCCATGCCGTCGCGTTCCAGCGTGAGCCAGTCGGGCCGCAGATAGCCGTGTTCCACCGCGTGACACCGGACACCAAGCCTCCCCCCGATCTCGGCCGCGACCCGGTGATAGGGAAGCTGGTCGGCGTAATAGAGAATGTCGGTGATTTTCTTTTGCCGGATCAGCGCTTCCAGGAAGGCCGGCCATTGCCTGAACGTCCGACGATATTGGATGGCTCCGGCCTTGCGCCAGTAGAGCTGGTCTCCCAGAGAAAAATTGACGCGATGCGTCGCCACGCCCTGGCGCTCGAACTCGTCTGCCAGTTCACGCCAGAAGATCGATGGCGGACCTTGCAGGAAGAGAACTGCGGACTCGGATGTGCTCCGGGTGTGATCAGACATCGAAAAGGATAACTCTAAAGGGCATATGGTGTCCGCTACCAGTCGTATTTGCCTCGCAAGGCTTTGCGACTATAAGGACACTCATCTCGAAAACAAGTTTCGACCCGCCATCATGCGACGTTTGTCCCTACTCCTTCTGCAAGGACCGGCCTCTCCCTTTTTGAAGGAGGTGGCGAAGCGTGTCGAAAACGGCGGCGGCCAAGTCTACAAAATCAATGTCAGTATCGGCGATGCCGTCTTCTGGTCGCCGCGGGGCGCCGACTGGTTCAAGGGCAAGGACACCGATTGGCCCACCTTTCTAAGAGGCTATATCCGGCAAAATGCCATCACCGACATCCTGATGCTGGGAGACGGCCGCCCGAGACATGCCGCTGCCGTGGACATCGCCAGAGAACTCGGCGTGAAGGCCCATATCTTCGAGCATGGCTATCTGCGGCCCGACTGGCTGACGATCGAACCCTTCGGCATGTCGAGTGAATCGCTGTTCCCCGATCAGCCAAGCGAGATCCGCGCTTTGGCAGCGCGGGCCGTCCCTCCGCCGCCGCATGCGCCGTTCCGCTACAGCTTCCTGACCTATGCCCTTTTTGATCTCGCCTATCACCTGCCCAATGTCTTCCTCGGCTGGCTCGTGCATCCACACTACACGACGCATGGCGCGGTACACCCACTCGTCGAATATGCCGGATGGCTTGGCAAGGCCTTCAGCCGTTCGCGCCGGCGTCGCGTGGCAGCGGAACGCGCGGCGCGTTACCTGTCGGATGGCAGTGCGTATTATCTCTTTCCGCTACAGCTTCCAGGCGATTATCAGATCCTTCGCCATGCACCGATCGGCGATCATTTCAAGATCGTCGAGGCCGTCATTCGCTCCTTCGCCCGATCTGCTCCGGGCAGAACACGGCTCCTTTTCAAGATACATCCGATCGACAACGGCCTGTCGGACTGGGAAAGGTGCATCCGGGATGTCGCCAGCACCTGCGGGATCGGCGCGCGCGTCGATGTCATTGACGGCGGTGATCTCGACAGTCTTGTCGGAGCATGCGCGGGCGTCGTCACGATCAATTCGACGGTGGGTCTGACCGCCATCCTCGCCGGCTGCCCGGTCATCGCTCTTGGAGCCGCGATCTATGATATACCCGGCCTGACGGCGCAGACCGATCTTGCGACATTCTGGAACACGCCGGTAAAGCCGGACAGCGATCTCGCGGCCGCATTCCGGCAGGCATTGACCGCTACGGTGCAGGTCCCCGGCGGCTTTATCGGACAGCAAGCGATGGCAACAGGCGCAAAGGGCATTGTGGAGCGCATGACCGGCGACGACAGCTGGACGGATGAGGACGCGCGGCAGCGGCGCCGGACCTACCGATATGAATCGGAATTGCTGGCGTTGCTGGATGTTTGAAACCCGGGGCGCGGTTCGGGTTGGGCACCCCGCGCGAACCACCAGTAGAGAATGGGCCTCACCAATGACCCAAAGCGGGCAAGCAAGGTGAGGCTCGCGCCGAAATGGATCTCGCGCCGCCGCCGATCAAGGCCGGCGACGATCCTCCCAGCGACGGCCTCTACCGGCCAGGGCGCCACGGTCCCCATCACCCGCGCCGCAGCCGCACTGCGCAACGGCAGTTCGGCGGCCAGTTGCGGCGTGTCGGTATCCGGCGGATAGCAGATCGCCAGATCGATGCCGAAAGGCTCGATCTCCGTGCGCAGGGCTTCGGCAAAGCCCACAAGACCGGCCTTGGAGGCGCAGTAGGCGCTATATCCATCAATACCGATAAGGGCCGCCCCGGAAGAAATGACGAGGATCGTCCCGGCTCCTCTGGCCTTCATCGGCTGGAGCACGCAACGGATAGCATTGGCCGTACCGACCAGATTGACCTCGATCTGCTCGGCAAATGCCTCCTCCCCCATCTGATCGAAGGCAGAGGGGATAACGAGGCCTGCAGAATTGATCAGAAGGTTGCACTCACCGAACCGGGCCACAGCCGAAGCGACGGCATTGCGCATTTCGGCGGAGTCTTCGACATGGGCCACAGCAGCGAACAGCCGCTCGGCGCAGTCCCCTGAGATTGCCGACAGCGTCACCACCGCCCGATCAAGACGTTCGAGCGAGCGCGCAATGAGGGTGACCTTCGCGCCACGCTCAAGATAGGCGCCTGCCAGTGCAAGCCCGATACCGCTGGAACCGCCGGTGATGATGACATGATCATAGGTCTTCATCGCCTGACACTCGCCTCACGCAAATTCAACAAAAGATGCAGTCCCGTTCTGCCCGAAGGAGCGCAGAATGACCACCGCTACAGTCTGGCCAGCGTCGGCCTTGCGGCCGCTAGCCCTGCGCGAGACGGGCAACCACCTGCATCATCTCTTGCGAGTTGAGCCCGAAATTGCGCTCCTTAAGGTCCGCGAGGATCTCGGCCGTCAAGTCTACGGCCCGGTTGATCTGTTCTTCCGTGTGCGTGCTCGTGATGAAGAAGCGCAAACGCGCCAGTCCCTCGGGCACCGCCGGATGAATGATCGGCAGAACGTTGACGCCCGCCTCGAAGAGATCGTTGGACAGTTTTACCGCCCGAAGCGAGTCGGCCACGATCACCGGCACGACGGAATACCCGTCGCTGAGGCCGATATCGAGGCCACGCAACCGTGCGCGATTTAGAAACATCTGGCTGTTGCGCCGAAGGGCATGAACCCGGTCCGGTTCCGCCTTGAGGATCTCCAGGCTGGCAATCGCCGCACCTGCGAGCGTCGGCGCCAATCCGACACTGTAGACGAAGCCGCCGGCCTGCGCCTTCAGCAACGTGATCAGCGCTTCGCTTCCGGCAATGTAGCCGCCGCAACTGGAGGTCGTCTTGGACAGCGTTCCCATCCAGATATCGACATCGCCCGATGCAACGCCGAAATGCTCGAAGATACCGCGGCCCGTCGCGCCGAGAACGCCGAGCGAGTGGGCTTCGTCCATCATCAGCCAGAAATCGTATTGCCGCTTCAGTTTCAGCAGACCCGGAAGATCGGCAATATCGCCATCCATCGAATAGATGCCTTCGGCAATCACGAGGATACGGTTGTAGTCGGCCGACAGGGTCTCCAGCAGGCGCGCCAGGTCCGCCATGTCGTTGTGCTTGAAGAAGCGACGGGATGCGCCGGAGAGCATGATGCCCGACAGCGCGCTATTGTGAATGAATTCGTCATGGATGACGAGATCGCGCGGCCCCATGAGGCAACCAATGGTGCCGACATTGGTCAGGTAACCGCTGACGAAACAGACGGCTGCCTCGGCCTGATAGTTTTCCGCAAGGGCCGTTTCCAGCTCGGCATGGATGGTCCGCTCACCAGCGACCAGCCGGCTTGCCGAAGCCGAAACGCCGAATTGCGTCAAAGCAGCGCCCGCACGCTCGAGCACCTTGGGATGCTTGTTGAGCCCGAGATAGTCGTAGGAAGCGAAGTTGTCGTATTCGCGACCGCCGATCAGCGCCGTCGCCCCACTCGCGGCTTCATGGGCCCGGTAGAACGGATTGGCCATGTTGAGCTGTTCGCCCGCAAGCTGCTGCAGCTTGACCTGCTTGTATTCATTGAGCTCGCTGAACCGCGGCTGCCGCCGGACGGGCTGCCGAACGACAGCGCCTGGATCGGACCGCCGCCCCTGGCGCTCCTGCTCCACTGTCTTGTGCAGGTTTTTCATCCTGTTGAGGAGGTCCTGGCGGGATTTGTCCTTCATGTACTCTCTCCGAGGTGAGCTCCGTGGGCGTCTGCGGGGACCTTAATTGCCTCCGGTGTGACGACGGCTCAGTTCATCCATGATCCGGGCGTCTGCGGTATCCTCCTTTTCCGCATCATCCGCACCACTGCGTGCACTGACCTTCTCATAAAGACGGCGCGTGACGTCTCCCACCGTCGCGCTATCCGATAAACTGCTGAGGGGCATGTCGAAACCGGTATTTTGCTCGAAGTTCATGCCCAGTTCCACAGCCATGAGACTGTCCAACCCAATCTCCTTTAGTACGCTATCCTTATTCACGCTCTCTGGCGAGACCCTCAAGATCGACGCAATCTCGTTGGCAATCACCTTGAACAGCGCGTCCTGCGCTTCCGCGGGCGATTTGCCCTCGATCATTTGCACCAAATCGACGTTTCCACCCTCCGCACTGGAAGGGTTTTGAGCGACCTTTCGCGCAACAATCTCGAAGAGCGGCTCATTGACCACCGGCAGGTTGTGCGCCAGCGCCCAATCAAACTCGGATATCAATACGACTGCAGCGTCAATTGTTCCCGGTTCGGCCATGATGTATTGCTCGACGAGGTCAAGCGCGTCACGGGCTGGAAGCGCCGTCTTGCCAAGACGGCGGTCCAGCAATTGCCCCACATCGGCGTTGCGTACGAGATAGCCGGCGTCGGCGATCGCTCCGAAGCCGATGGCGAGTCCCGGAAGGCCGGCCTGCCGGCGGACGCGCATCAGTCCCTCCATGTAGCCGTTTGCGGCCACGTAATTGGACTGCCCCGGATTGCCGACCATTGTCGTCACCGACGAGAAGGCGATGAAATGATCGAGCGGATCGGCACGGGTCAGGCGGTCGAGGACCGCAAGCCCCCTGGCCTTCACATCGATGACCGGCTTGTTGCGGTCGCGAGTAAGGTTGCTGATAAGCGCGTCATCCAGCACCATCGCCGCATGCAGGACGGTCTTCAAAGGCGCAACCGCGCGCAATGCCGACAACAGCGCCTCGACGGATTGCACATCCGTCACGTCGCAAGCATGAATGCCGACTTCGACACCGCTTCTGCGCCAGCGATCAATCGCAGCGTTCGTCGCCTCATCGGCTAGGCCCCGGCGGGAACATAGCGCGATGTGGCGAGCGCCGTTCTCGACCAGCCAGTCGGCGGCGGCCAGACCAAATCCACCGATGCCGCCAACCACCAGATGCATGCCCTGGGGATCGACATGGAAACCGCGGCGGGCACCTTGCGTCACATGATCTCGGCCGGCGAGCGGCGGCAAGACGACGATCTTGCCGATGTGGCCGGCATTCTGCATCAACCGGAAGGCGTCCCCGATCTCGTCGTAGTCGAACGGACGGTAGGGCAAGGGCGAGAAGATGCCCGCCTCGAACAGGCCACCGATTTCGGAGAGCAGACGACGGGCAAGGTCAGGCTGCAGCACGAGCAACTGGTCTGCATCGATGCCAAAATAGCTGATGTTGCGGCGGAAAGGGCGCAATCCGATTTTGCTGTCTGCGTAATAGTCGCGCTTGCCGAGTTCGAGAAAACGGCCGAAGGGCTTAACCAGCGACAGGCTTTGCTCCATCGCTTCGCCGAAAAGCGAATTCAGCACGAGGTCGACGCCCTCGCCACCCGTTACATCCCGAACGTCCGCCACGAAGGACAGCGAGCGGGAATCGAAGACGTGATCGGCGCCCAGCATTTCGGCAAAGCGCCGTTTCTCAGGAGTGCCGGCCGTTGCGATGATCGTCGCGCCGACATGCTTTGCAACCTGAATGGCGGCAAGCCCCACACCGCCGGCGGCACCGTGGATCAGCACGGTGTCTCCGCTGCGCATCCGTCCCAGTTCGACGAGCGCGTAGTAGGCCGTCAGGAACACGACCGGGATGGATGCCGCAGCGACCAGGTCGACGCCGTCGGGAAGTTTCGCCACGCCATTGCGATTCACGACGACATGGGTCGAAAAGGCAGAAGCCGCGATGGCCATCACCCGGTCTCCGACAACCAAGTCGTCGACACCGGAACCGACCGCAACGATCTCGCCGGAAAATTCCATACCGATCGAGGCGCCGGCAAAGCCATCTTCCAGAGCCTCTTCCGGCAGCAGGCCCATGGCCCACATCACATCACGGAAATTGAGGCCCGTAGCGGCGACCTTGACGAGAATTTCGCCATGCCGCAGCGGGGGCGGCGCACAACTTTCCCAGCGGATAGACGACACCTGGGAGGGTACCTGCTGGCGGATGGTCGCGGCCTCGAACCGATCGGTCATGCGCGCCAGCGGCGCTATCGCACCGGGCACGGCCCGCACTTCGAGAAGTTCGTCGCTGCCACCGACGACCCATTCCCGGTTGGTGCCCGGCATTTCCAGCGCCTTGCGCGCCCATGAGAGCATAGCTTCGATCCCGGAATTCGCGGCACCGGGATCGATACAGTTCAAATCGAGGATCTCGAACTCGTTTCTGAGAACACGCAGATAGGTCCAAAGACCCGTATTCAAGGGACTTGCCGCGCTCGTGGTGAATCCTTCGGTGGAGGGCGCTCCGCCGGGCGCGCTGACAACGACCCGCAATCCAACTTTGTCGAAAATCGTCTCGCGAAGATCGGCGATCGACAGAGCAAGCGCATTCAGGCCCATGACCCGATCGAGAAGAAGTGCCGGAGTATCTGCCGCCGCCTGCGGCGCGCCAGCAATGTAGACAACGGCCTGCAGCGCACCGGCACCGTCCTCGAGCGCGGCGGTGATTGCCGCGCGATCGTGCTCCAGATCACCTTCCAGGGCCACAAGCGAGACAAGGTTGAAACCGGTGGTGGAGGCGACCTCTCCAAGCCGCGCCACATCCAGCGAACCGTCATGCAGCACCAATGCGCTGATCGACTGCGTGTGTTCAGAAGCTGTCGCCGTGGTAACGGCCGGCGCACGAATTGCCTCGACCGTGACAAGCGTCCCGCTATCGACGTCGAGCGCCCGGGAGCGGACCTCTCCAAAGCCGCGTTCTTCGAAGATCTTGCCCCAGGCATCCGCTGCCTGCAGTCCACTGACGCCATCGACGACACCGAAAACGAAATCGTTGAATACCGACGGTGAACTGAACACGCCGACGAAACGATCACAGGCCGAAAGCGCATCACCAAGGCCAGCCTCGGTGCGCAAAAGGGCGCCGAAATCGTCGGAGGCCGTCGCGATGAGATGCATGCCGGACACGGCGGCAAGTTGCTCTGGCGAGATCACCCGGACATGGGCATCGTTTTCAAACTGGACCTCGAGATTGCGCCGCGCTCCGCCATCGGGCTCGCAAACGATCAGCCCGCCACCGGCACGCGCGACAATGCCTGCAAGCGTGCGGCTGAGATGCGCCGACACACTGCCCAGTTCCAGCACGTTGAAACCATGCCCGGAACGAGCCCGAGAGAATGTCCTTACGGCCTCGACAAGAAGCGCGGTGCGCTGCTTGGCGATCGGCGAATGCACCGCATGGTGCGCCAAGGTCGCCTCGCTCGCAAAGGCGGAGTACTTGCGCTCTTCGCGACCCTTGTCCGCCTCGTCACCGGTTTCGGCAATACGCTGCAGAACCTCGCGGTGGCAGTCGTTGATCAAGACGATCTCCACGCCACGCTCGGGGCAATGCGAATAGAGATCGCGGAGCAGGTCTGCTACCGGTGGCAGCGCCTCGTCTTCGACCAGTGTCCAGACACTGTCGTCGTGATGCGCCAGGCCGGCATCGACCAGCAATTGCAGGCAATTGCTCAGATAGCGCCGAAATCCAAGATCGACCGGCAGATCGGAGGCGGTAACAGACGAGCGTCCGCCTGCAAGCGCCCGGAAAAAATCCTGAATCGCACTGAAAACCGCAGCCTGGAACAGGTAGGTATCGTTTCCAAGTCCGCTTTCCGGCAGCTCCTTGAAGGCCGGCTCCGAAGGGCCAGACAAGGCCTTTGCCGGGAAATTGAAAGCGCGCGGCGCAGCGACCGCCTCATAGTGGAACGAGAGACTGTCAAGCGCCTTGTGCTGCTTGAGATACGTGCGCCTGAAACGGCTGTCTGCCAGGACGGCAATCCGCACGCCCTGCTCGTCCAGCAGATGGAAGTTGGCCTTGATCGAGGTTGCGCTCAGCCGTTCGATTTCGATGACCGCCCGGCGGACCGGAACATGGAGCCGTTCGATCCGGATCTCGCCGAAGCGGACAGGAATATAGGGCGCGCCGTTATGGGTCCCGCTGAAGCGATCAAAAAGCGCAACCAGACCATGGAAGACGGCATCAACAGACAGCGGATTGAGATGGTAGGTCAGCAGCGGGTGCCCCGCATCTGCCGGGGCCTTGAGGTCCACCGCAATCAACCTGTCGCCGTAAAGCGTGGCATGATCCAGCAACTGAAACCGCGGCCCGTAGTCCAGTCCGAAATTACCGGCCGTCCGGTAAGCGCTTGGTGCATCCACATGGCCGGTGGATTTGCCGAGCACCGGCAATGGCCGGGCCCCGACCTCGATCTCCGTCAGTTCGCGCACCCGCGCGACAACATGGATCGCCCATTCGTCATGGCTCAGCCGCTCCCGCGACCGGATCTGCAGGTCCCCCGTCTCCGGCGAGACGATTGTCGATATCTCGAGGATGCGCGCCGTCGACAATTCCAACGGCCGAATAATCTCAAGATTGGTTATCTCGACCTTCTCGGTGCCGAAGAATTGCCGTGCGGCTTCCACGGCGATTTCGATGAAACCGGCTCCGGGAAGGATCGAGCGGTTATCTACGACATGCTCGGCAAGATCGGGGAAGAGATGCGCATCGATATGATTCTTCCAGGTCGTCCCGTTCGGATCCGTGCGCCATCCCAGAAGCGTATAACTGTCGGGTTGATTGCGGCCATAGATGTCGATGGCATCCGAGGTCGGCTCCGGATGCAGAACCACACGATCGAATGGCAGGCGCGGCAAGGAGACGGCAGCGTTTCGCGAACCGAAGACCTTTTTGGCATCGACGGCAGCGCCAAAGGCGATTGCGCGCGACATGGCTCGGGTTACCGGGTCGATATCGCCACCGACGGCCTCCCGGGTGAGCGTCGAGACGACGCTGACGGCTGCCGACTGCTGCTGGGCAATGTCGTTGACATACCCTGTCAGGATCGGACGCGGCGACATCTCGAGAAAGACATTGCAGCCGAGCGTGAGGGCTTCTTCGACCGCCTGCTGGAATTTCACGGGCTGGCGGACATTGCGCCACCAATAGTCCGGATTGAGCGATTCTCCCGTCAGCGTCGTCCCACTGACGGTCGAGATAAAGGCATAGTCGGAGGGTCGCGGTGCGATGGCCGGCATATCACCGATGAACGCATCCCTTGCCCTGTCGATCAGCGGATGATGGAAGGGATAATTGATATCGAGCGGCTGGACGACGACCTTTTTCTGCCGCGCCCTCTCCCGGAATTCCTGGATCTGTTCGACAGGCCCGGAGATCGTCACCGAGTTCGGCGCATTGATCGCGGCCACCTCTAGCTCGGCCAAACCAAGTTCACGAATAAGCGCCTGCGCCGCCTGGTCTCCGAGCTTGACGGCAGCCATCGTGCCTTCGCCGGCAAGTACGTCCTGATGCAAGGACCGCTTGGCGATGACGGTGACTGCGTCCTCCAGGCTGAGCGCGCCGCAAGCATAGGCAGCCGCGACCTCGCCGACGGAATGGCCAAGGCTTGCAGTCACTTTCAGCCCATCCGCCACCATGGCGTCTGCAAGCGCTGCCTGTATGGCAAACAGCAGCGGCTGGGCAAGTTTGGTATCGGCCAGACGCGTGCTGAGATCCTCGGCCTCGAGCGCCTCCATGAGATCGACATCGGAATACCGCGAAAAGAGCGTCGCGATCTCCTGATAGCGCTCGCGGAACGGTCGATTATAGCGCAAGGCATCGAGCCCCATGCCCACCCACTGGGCACCATTGCCGGAAAACACCAGCGCGACCTTCGGTTCGCGCGACAGCGCTTCCCCGATTTCAGCCCCGTGCACCTCGCCGCCAGACAACCAGCCATCGATGGCGGTGAGAACCTCGTCCGAGCCGCCTTTCACGACGAAGCGATGACGCAGCAGAGTTCGGTTGGTGGCCGCTGCTGCGATAACTGCCGAGCGTTGCATTGCATCCGCGGCCTGCAGCCGATCGCGATAGGCTTCAAGCAAGCCGCGCAAATTGTCAGCGGTGTGCGCACTGGCGACGAAATACGGCTCCTCGACCACCGGCGCATCCGAGGTCCCAACGGGCCCTGTCGGATCAGAAATGACGATATGGGCATTGGCCCCGCCAAAACCGAAGGAGTTGATGCCGGCCAACCGTGCCGTGCCGGTGCGCTTGAGAGCAACGCCCTCACTCGCCACGCGCACATTGAGGCCCTCGAAATCGATCGTATCGTTCGGCGTATCGAAATGAAGCGACGCCGGCAGATAGTCGTGCTCGAGGGCGAGCATGGCTTTCAATACACCCAAGAGGCCGGATGCCGGCTCCGCATGGCCGATATTCGTCTTGATCGACCCGATCGGGATCGGATGCCGGCGATTGAGGCCGACGATCTGGCCGACCGACCAAATCTCGGCCGGGTCGCCGACCTTGGTGCCCGTTCCATGCCCTTCGACAAACGCGAGTTGTTCGACGTCGAGTCCATTGCCGACATAGATGGAGCGCAGGAGATCGGCCTGGACCTCCCTGGACGGCAGCGAAATGCCGTTGGTGCGCCCAGCCGCATTGGTGCCGGTTGCAACAATCGTCGCGTGGCTTCTGTCACCTTCCGCCGCGGCCTTGTCGCTGCGCCTCAGCACCAGCACCACGGCCCCTTCCGCCCTCACATAGCCGATGCCGTCATCGTCATAGGCCCGACAGAGCCCATCCTTGGAAAGCATCCGCGCCTGCGAAAAACCGACGAAAGGCAGGGGATGAACCAGTATGTTGACGCCCGCGACGATCGCCGTGTCGACGTCCCCGGCATTCAGCGCCTTGACGGCCGCATCCAGCGCCACAAGCGACGACGAACAGGCGGTGTCGATCGTCATACTGGGGCCGTTGAGGCCGAAAATATGAGAAATCCTGTTCGAGACGATCGAAAGGGTGTTGCCGGTCATGAAGTGCGGGCCGGGACCGGCTGGATCCTCGACCGACAGATTGCCGTTGTCGATGCTCGATGCACCGACATAAACCGCTACGTTTTCGCCGTGCAGGCTATGGGCGGGGATATTGGCATCTTCGAGCGCCCGCCACGTGAGCTCCAGCAGCAGCCTTTGCTGCGGGTCCATGAACAAGGCTTCGCGCTTCGAGATGCCGAACAGGCCGGGATCAAAGCTCTCGAGTTCGTCGATGACACCGGCGGCATAGCTATAATATTTGCCCGGGACGCCCATTTCCGGATGCCAATAGCGCGCAAGGTCCCATCGATGGCCTGGTATGCGCGTGACCATGCATCGACGCGCCAGCATGAGCTCGAACAATTCCTCGGGTGAATTTGCTCCCGGAGCGGCGCACGCACGCCCAATGATTTCTACGCCCATTTACCCAATCATATTTCGTTGAGGCGTGGCGCCCGCAAAATCGCAGGTAACACTGATCAACAGTTGCCATCCATTCCTAGTCACTTAACCAAGCACGCGGAAGGGGTCAATTCGATTCAACCTCGGCGATGCGTGACGTTGCTTTCAGCCACAGTGGCGTATCGCCGGCCTCCAGCCGAATGACCATAACCCTACCTTTCACGCGGAGGCTCGACTTTTTCTTCCAAACACGCCATTCAAACGCTAAAAGGGTCGATATGATCGATCGAGATTTTGACGCAGGCCGCTTACAGGATACGCCGGGATGTATCTGAAGACTCACGTGCGCGTCGTCGCCGCTTTGCTGATCCGCGAGATGTCCACCCGGTTTGGTAGCCGTCCGGGTGGCTATATCTGGGCACTGGTGGATCCGGCGGCACACATCATATTGCTCACCGTGATATTTCAGGCCATCGCAAGACAGCCGGCCCTGGGAACAAGCTTTCCGCTGTTTTATGCGACCGGATATGTCGGCTTTTCATTCTACCAGTCGGTTGTAGGCTATGTCAGCGCCGCGCTGAATTCCAACAAGGCCCTTTTGAGCTATCCCAATGTGGCGCCCTTCGACACGATCGTGGCGCGTTACATTTTGCAGATGGGAACAACGGCATTCGTGGCGATAATCGTGATCGGAGCGATTTCCACATCGCTCTACCATCCGCTCAACCTCGACTGGCTGCCGATCATGGAAGCGGCCATAGCCGGCTCCCTGCTCGCCTTGGGGACAGCTCTCAGCAACACCGTGCTGTTTCGCAGCTGGCCGCTTTATGAAAGCATATACGGGATTATAACGCGGCCGCTGATGCTGATATCCGGCGTATTCTTTCTGCCCGATTCAATTCCGCAGCCGTTTCGCGACATCGTGCTTTTAAATCCGATTGCACACGTCATTGTCCTTTTCCGATCGGGCTTCTATCCGGAATATCGCGCAACGGCCTATAGCCCGGAATATCTGTACACGTTCGTCACGGGTAGCCTGCTGCTGGGGATGACGCTGTTTGCATCCTCCTCAAAGCTCTTGAGGAACGAATGATCAGGCTCGAAAAAGCGACCAAGATCATGACCCACAAGGGGACGCGCAAGACGATCCTCGACAACGTCTCGGTTGTTCTCAAGCGTGGCAAGAGCATCGGCGTGCTCGGGCGGAATGGCGCTGGAAAGTCGACACTGCTTCAGTTGCTCGCAGGCACATTGAGCCTCGACGGCGGTCGGATAGTCAGGAGCGGCAAGATATCCTGGCCTCTCGGCTTCCGGGGAAGCTTTCAAGGAAATCTCACGGGCGAGCAAAATGTGCGTTTCGTGGCCCGCATCTATGGCGTGGATACCGCCGAACTGATCGAATATGTCGAGGAGTTTGCGGAACTCGGCGATTTCTTTCGCGTTCCGATCAGCACATATTCCTCCGGCATGAAGGCCAGGCTGGCATTCGGGGTGAGCATGGGGATTCACTTCGACTATTATCTCGTCGACGAGATCACGGCTGTGGGTGACGCAAACTTCAAGCAGAAATGCCAGAAGATTTTCGAAACGAGACTTGCGGATTCGGATGTGATAATGGTTTCCCATAGCACCAAGACCATCCAGGATTACTGCGATAGTGGCATCGTGCTGGAAAAAGGAAGAGTATCCTTTTTCGAGAATATTGATGATGCCATCGAACAGCACGACAAAAATATGAGGCACAGCTAATGGTCGAGAGTGACAAGACGGCGGCCAAGAAGCCGAAACCGGCCGAACAGAATGCGAAGCCTCACCCGCATCCCAATGTGCGCGTCCTGGAAGGCCTGCTCGAAAAGCATAAGCCGCAGGTAAGAAAAAAGCCGAAGAAGCGCTTCCAGCTTCGTCACTGGATCATCGCATCGGGATTTGTCGCGCTTGTCGCCGTGCCCACCGTGGCAAGCAGCCTCTATATGACATTTATCGCGGCAGACCAGTATCAGAGCGTCAGTTCGTTTTCGGTGCGCAGCATCGAATCGTCGGCAATGACATCCGACATCATGGGCATGTTCACGCAGTCTGCCAGCGGAGGTACGGTCGCCGACTCCTACATCCTTGCCGACTATCTCCTGAGTGAGGAGATGGCCAAAGCGGTCGACGCGAAATTCAATCTGGACAAGATCTACGCTCCACGCGGCCTCGACTATTTCTTCGGACTGAGCAGCGGACAGCCGATCGAGCTCAAGACCGATTACTGGCAGAGCATGGTCAGCGTCAATTTTGACCACTCGACCGGCATCATCCAGCTTCAGGTGAGAGCCTTCGATCCGGTGATCGCGCAGGAAGTTGCGACCTTCGTGATGAAGAAGTCGGAAGAACTGATCAACAAGCTTTCCGACACGTCACGGGACGAGAGCCTGAAGCTTGCAAATTCGGAACTGGCAATTGCCGAAAAGAGGCTTTCGGACGCGCGGAACGCGCTGCGCAGTTTCCGCGACACCTCGCAGGAACTCGACCCGTTGCAGGGCGCAAAACTGGCGGCCGAACTGATTGCCGGGATGGAAAAGGAACTGGTCAAGCTGAACGCCGATCTTGCAACGGCACGCCAGCAGATGGGCGAAGACACACCGCGCGTCAGGGTGATGAAAACCCAGATCAGCAGTCTCGAAAAGCAGATCGCTCAGGAACGCCAGCGTTTCGGTGCAGGATCTTCGGATAACGCCTCCACTGGACCCGATGGCCTCGACGAGGCGGTACCGGGCAAGATCCAGGCCTATGAAGGCCTTGAGACTGAACGCGAATTTGCGGAAAAATTCTATACCACGTCGCTTGCCGCGCTCGAAAAAGCCCGGGTTTCCGCGGCGAGCAAGCAGCGCTATCTCGCTGCCTTCATCCAGCCGACGCTGTCGGAGATATCGCAATATCCCAGCCGTCTTCTGGATGTGATCCTGGTGTTCTTCGGCGGACTTTTTGCCTGGGCGATGCTGACGCTGGGTTATTACAACATTCGTGACCGGGCCTGAAAACCCGGACGCCGCAATCAAGAACTTCAGATCCTCAAAGACAAATGCGCCAAGCAAAAAAGCGTCCGCTTTCGCGGACGCTTCAGACTGCTGACAAACCCCGTCATTTTTTGGCGGGGTTTTGTTTGTACGGTATTTGGGGCCGGTGGATCGGCTCTGGATGAGGCCGCGAGGTCTGCTGCTGCCTCACGCTGGCGCCGGTTGAGCGGCCTTGGCGAGGGCCAT
>NZ_JAGGJU010000011.1 GCF_017873095.1 Heterorhizobium halophytocola
CGGCAGTTCGGCAGTTCGGCAGTTCGGCAGTTCGGCAGTTCGGCAGTTCGGCAGTTCGGCAGTTCGGCAGTTCGGCAGTTCGGCAGTTCGGCAGTTCGGCAGTGAAGGGTGGCCCCTGCAAGACCCCGGCGACAAGGCAAATGTTCGTCCGCAGCAACAAACCGCAGAGAGAGCCTGGCCGAGCCCCAGGCCCACGGGTGCCGTCGTCTTATGGCCGCCGCCCACTCGCCGCCGGCCTTACGCCCAGACGGTCACCACCAGCGCCAGCACGATATAGCGGCCGGTCTTGGCGATCGTCACCAGCACGAGGAAGGGCAGAAACCGCACCTTCAGTACGCCGGCAATGACCGTCAGCGGATCGCCGATGACCGGCACCCAGCTCGCCAGCAGCGACCAGAGCCCGTAGCGCCGATACCAGCGCTCGGCCGCCGCCATCTTGGCCACATCGACCGGAAACCAGCGCGCATGTTTGAACCGCTCGACCCCGCGGCCCAGCGCCCAGTTGATCACCGAGCCCAGCACATTGCCGAGACTGGCGACCGCAACCAGCGCCGGCGTCGAATAGCTTCCGGCCAGGATCAACCCGACCAGCAGCGCCTCAGACTGCGCCGGCAGGATGGTGGCGGCAATCAGCGCTGCGGCAAACAGGCCGCCATAGGCTGCAAGATCGAGGTTCACACGCGCGTCCTGTTTCCCGGAGATCGCCCCACCGCGCCCTCTTCATCGGTCCCCCTCTACCAGCCCGGCTCCCCGCCCCACAACGAATTTCCCGCCGCCCGCCACCCATCCGCCACGCGCCTCATCCTGGAGTGATCCCCGGATTTACCCCGGAGTGCGATCCATCGGAGAATGACGCCCCACCCCCACCCCACCCACCGACGCGCTCCCTCCCCCTTGTGGGAAGGGTTGGGGAGGGGTCTTTGCTGCGACATTCTCCCGACATCTCGTCGCGCTACGCCCGCCGAACCCAAAACCCCTCCCCGTCGCTGCGCTCCGACCCTTCCCACACGGGGGAGGGTCACGTCGCGCCAGCCGCGAGGCCATGCCACACGCCACGACGACGGGGAAAATCAAAACCGAAAAATCTCGGTGGCAGCGATTTTTCCTCGCTCTCATCTCGCTGCCCGGATCGTCTCACGGCAAGCGGGAAAAGAGCCACGCGCGCTGGGTCGCTGTCAGCGCAGGCGACGGTGTTCGATGCCGGATATCGCGCGAAAACCGGGCGTTAGCCGGAGGTTTATCTTTCGCGTCCCCGCCCCGCGCCACACTTTCCTCCTCCCCGCACGCCGCCAAAACCTGTCCCCCAAGCCTCGCATCAACCGCGCCCCACCAACCCGGCCCCCACAAAAAACTTGCCCCCATTTCCCCCGCCCCATCGCCCCGTGCCACACTCAACCCGTCCCGCCCTCGGATACACCGGTGAACGTCGCCGGCGAGGTGGGGCCGGTGCCCTGGGGGCGTGGTCGATGACGTGGACCGCGATGCCAGGGGCCGCGTGTTGACGGATCTCCCTCTCGCCTGACTGCAGGCGGGGCGTGCCTGTGGGGCACACATGACATGACCGGTGACTGTCGGGGTTTCCCGGCTTTCGCGGTGCCGGACCTGACACGTCCCAAGGGGGTAGCGCCCCGATGAGCACCGTCCCTGGAAAAGGCACCGGATCCGCGCAGAGGGATCGCACAGCACCGGCACAAGAACACCGAACGGGGCGCCTGCGGGTGTCTTATTTAATTACTTAACGCGGCAGCCGAAGGCGCCCCGTCCGTCTCGCGCAAGGGAGACAACAGAACTGGCAGCATCCACCGGAGGGTCTCTGGCCCGGCCGGGGTTTTGCTGCGGGGCAAGGTCGACGGCAATCGCCGTGCCGCTTGATCTCCAGACCCGTCGCCGTCATCCTGCGCAAAAGCCCGAAACCACGAGGACATGCCGAACAATGACCAAGGCCCTGCTGCTGATCGATATCCAGAACGGTTTCTGCCCCGGCGGCAATCTGGCCGTGCCGGACGGCGACGCGGTCGTGCCGGTTGCCAATGCGCTGATCGGCAGCGGCTATTACGATCTGATCATCGCCTCGCAGGACTGGCATCCGGCCGATCACGGCAGCTTTGCCTCGCAGCATCAGGGCAAGGCGCCGTTCGAGATGGGCGAACTGTCGGGCAAGCCGCAGATGATGTGGCCGGATCACTGCGTGCAGGACACGCCCGATGCGGCGTTTCACCCCGGCCTCGACACCGCGGCCATCGACCATGTCCAGCGCAAGGGCCTCGATCCGAGCGTCGACAGCTACTCGGCCTTTCGCGACAATGACCGCGCGGCCCTGACCGGGCTCGACCGCTATCTGCGCGAGAAACGGGTCGAGGCCCTCGACGTCATGGGGCTTGCGACCGACTACTGCGTCAGATTTTCCGCCCTCGACGCCGTCGACATGCTGCCGGGTATCAAGGTCGCGCTGATCGCCGACGGCTGCCGCGGCATAGATCCGGCCGGTGTCGAGCAGGCGCTTGCCGAGATGCGGGCGGCGGGCGTCGAGATTGTCGAAAGCGCCACGCGCCTTGCCTGATGCGCGCCTGGCCGGCAGCAGCCGGATGCGATGGCGCCTCAGCCGGCGTCGTCCCGCTGCTCCAGCTGGTAGATCGCGTCGTTGATGTCGTCGATCTTGGCCATCAGCGCCGACTGCGCGTCGTAGAGACCCCGATTGTAGAAATGCGGGCCGACAAGCCCGGTGATGAACTCGAGAAATTCCTCGGCCTCGAAGCGGCCGATCTCCAGTTCGAATTCCGTCGAGAAATGCGTCCTGACCTTGTCGACCAGGGCCGAAAGCTCGTCGGACGAATAATCCAGCGTCATGCCCCCTCGCACATTCGTTCAATCCCCTCAATCGTCAGGATGCTAGAGTATTTCCAGGAAAACTGCAGTCGCGGTTTTCCGTCCGGACATGCGCAAAAACAGCAAACTGGAGCACGTCGGATCAACGCGTGTTGACCGAACGTGCTCTATGCTAGGCGCTCGTCAAAGCCGGATCAACCGCCGCGTTTTTCAGCATCAACGCAAATGATGGACCTGTCACCGCAATGAAATTGACCGGACGCCCGGGATTTGAAATTGTCGCAACCCGTCCCGTGCCTTGGCCGCCGCATTGGCGAGCGGCCCACCGAACCTGGAGCTCCGAGATGACCGCCCGCACCGACGCCCTCAAGGGCGCCAGGCAAGCCATGCCCGTAATGCTCTCGACCGTCCCCTTTGCCATCCTGTTCGGCGCCGTCGCCGTCTCCCACGGCCTGACGCCCGGCGATGCGACGCTGATGAGCGCGACGATCTTTGCCGGCGCCAGCCAGCTGGTCGGCATCGACCTTTTCGGGCATGCGGTGCCGGCCTGGCTCGTCGTGCTCTCGGTGTTCGCGGTCAACTTCCGCCACATCCTCTATTCGGCCGCCGTCGGCCCGCTGTTCGAGGGCTTCGGTCGCCTGCAGCAGGCGCTCGGCTTCTTCCTGCTCACCGATCCGCAATTTGCCGCAAGCCTTGCCCGCAGCGAAAGCGGACACCGGGTGACGCCGAGCTGGTATCTCGCCTTTGGCGGCGTGATCTATGCAAGCTGGGTTGCCTGCACCGCGATCGGTGCCAGCTTCGGCAGCCTGATCGGCGATCCGAAGGCGCTGGGCATCGACGTGCTGCTACCGGTCTACTTCCTCGGCCTGACGCTCGGCTTCCGCCACCGGTCGCATTTCTGGCCGATCGTGGTGGTCAGCGCCACGGCGGCGGTGCTGGCCGAACGCCTTGTCGGCTCCCCCTGGCATGTCAGCATCGGCGCGCTCTGCGGCGTGGCGCTCGCCGCCATCCTGCCGCCGGCAAAGCGACCGGTCGCTGACACCGACGCCGACGCCGCTGCCGGCGGACCGAAAATGGATGTGGAGGTCGAGGCATGAGCCTGTTCAGCTCTTCCCACATGGTGATCGTCATCCTGCTAGCAGGCCTTGCCACCTATCTGACCCGGATCGGCGGCCACGCGGTCATCAGCCGGATGAAGACGGTGCCGCCGCGGCTCGAGGCCGCACTGGACGCGGTACCCGCCGCCGTGCTGACGACACTGGTCGTCCCCGCCTTTGCCAATGGCGGCTGGGACACCCGTGTTGCGATGCTGGCCGCCCTTCTGGTCGGCCTGCGCTTTGCCGCCATCCCGGCGCTGGTCGCTGGCTGGGCGGTTGTGCTGGCGCTCAGGACCTTTGCCGTCTGAGCGCCGCACACAGTTTTTCGATCCGCGCCAGGATCAGTCCCGGCTGAAGGCTTGCGTTGCCTGCTCCAGCCACTGCCGCGGACCGTCCTCGGTCAAAAGCGGCATCAGCTTTTCGCGCGTTGCCTGATGGTAGTCGTCGAGCCAGCGCAGTTCTTCGCGGGTCAGCAGATCGGTTAGGATCAGCGACCGGTCGATCGGCACAAAGGTCAGCGTCTCGAAGCCCATCATCTCGGTATCGCCGCCCTCGATCGGGGCGAGATCGGTGACATGGATCAGGTTCTCGATGCGGATGCCGAAGGCGCCGGGCCGGTAATAGCCGGGCTCGTTGGAGAGGATCATCCCCGGCAACAGCGCCTGGGTGGCCAGCCGCGCGATCCGCTGCGGTCCCTCATGCACCGAGAGATAGGAGCCGACGCCATGGCCGGTGCCGTGGCCATAGTCGCCGCCGGCCTTCCACAGTGCGATGCGCGCCAGCGGATCGAGATCGCAGCCGCGCGTTCCCTTCGGGAAGCGGGCAAGGGTGATGCCGATCATCCCCTTCAGCACCAGCGTGAAGAAGCGCTTCTGCTCGTCCGGCACGTCGCCGATCGCCACCGTGCGGGTGATGTCGGTGGTGCCGTTGACATATTGCCCGCCCGAATCCAGCAGGAACAGTTCGCCGGCCTTCAGCGGCCGGTCGGTCTCCTGCGTGACCCGGTAGTGGATGATCGCGCCGTCGGCACCGGCACCGGCGATCGTGTCGAAGGAAATGTCCCTCAGCGGGTTCTGCATCCGCTCGCCGACCCTTGTGCGTGCCGCCTCCAGCGCCGTCGTCGCGCCGATCTCGGTCACCGAGCCCGCCGGCTGCTCGGACAGCCAGTAGAGATATTCGACCATGGCCGCGCCGTCCTGCAGATGCGCCTCGGCCGACCCTCGAAGCTCCACCGTGTTCTTGATCGCCCGCGGCAGCTTGGCCGGATCGTCGGCCTCGACGATCGTGCCGCCCCGACGCTCGATCAGGGCATAGATCGCGTGCGGCGTGAGGCTCGGATCGAGCACGATCACCGCCCCGCCGCGGGCAAGGCTCGTCACCCGCTCGCCGAACTGCTCGGGATCACGCTGCTCGGCCATTTGCGCCAGATAGGCCCTGACCTCGCGATTGGTCTTGGCATCGTCGAGGAAGATCTCGGCCTTGCCGTCGGCAAAGACGATGGCGCGCGCCAGCGGATGCGGCGTGTGGGGCACGTCGTCGCCGCGGATATTGAAGATCCAGGCCACCGATGAGGGATCGGTGATCAGCACCGCCGCCTGGCCGTTTTCGCTGAGATCGGCGGCGATACGGGCAATCTTGTCGCTCGACAGCACGCCTGCCAGCGCCTCGGACTGGATCGTCACCGCGCCCCTGGGCGGTGCCGGACGGTCCTCCCAGATGGCATCGAGCGGATTGTCGGTCAGCAGCACCACATGACCATCCCTCGCCTTCAGTGCCTTTTCCAGCCGGCGAACCTCGGCCGGCGAATGCAGCCAGGGATCGATCCCGAGCCGCAGCCCCTTCGGCGCCCTGGTCGAAAGCCATGTGTGCGGCGGCTCGCCGACGAGATCGCCGGGGGTAAAGACGTCGCGGTCGACCTGCGCCGCCACCTGCGTCGTATAGCGCCCGTCGACGAAGACGATCGCCTGTTCGGGCAAGACCAGCGCCATGCCGGCCGAACCAGTAAAGCCGGTGAGCCAGGCCAGCCGCTCCGAGCAGGCCGGAACATATTCGCCCTGGTATTCATCGGCGCGCGGCACGAGGAAGGCATCGATCCCGTGGCCGGCAAAGCGGTCGCGCAGCGCGGCAAGCCTTGCCTTGCCGAATTCGGGGGTGGAGGTGACCTCAAAGGACTGAAACATCAAATTTGAACTCCGTCTGGCAGTGCCGCCCTTATAGCAATCGCCGCGCCGCCACCGAAAGGGCAAACCGCATCGACGGCGTTTTCATCGCACTGCATCAAAACCACTCCGCCCCCTGCCTATTTTTTTCGCAATCTGCATAAATCCGATGAAAATGCCCCTGAGGTATGCGTTATGCGCATGACACATGTGTCCTAGACCCCCTGCCTCAAAGCGTCAGAATACTTATATTGAACCCATCGAACGGAGCCGAGCAACGGTTCCCAAAGAAAGGATTTTTTCCATGGCTACCTCGTTCCTGCACAACGCCTATCGTCGTCTCGTCGACGCCCGCGAGCGTCAGGTCAGCCGTTATGTCAACGGCGCCCTGCTGAACCTCGATGACGCGACTTTGTCCTCGATGGGCACCAGCCGCGAAGAACTGCGCCGCAAGGGCGCGAAAAGCTACGTATTCTGATTGAGCCCGGCCGGATCTCCTCCTCCCTCTCCGGTCGAAGCTTAGAATACGATAGGCCCGCTTGAGCTCTTCTCCCAATCGCTCGCGGGTGTCTTGCCAAAGCAAGAAAAGAAAGGCGGCGTCTCCGGACACCGCCTTTTCTTTTGCGCCCGATCCGGCACTTGATTTCAGCATCGCTGATATTCATCAAATGCAGTGCTGCAGTGCATATAATTTCAGGATGCCCCGAAGCGTCAACCGAAGGGGTTGCCAGCAAACTGTACGCATCCCGGCACGCAACCTACATCAGATGGATGGTCACCCAGCCATTGCGCCAGATGGTGTGGACGTGGCGCAGGCCGGCGCCGTTATAGGCGGCGAGCACTTTCCAGCGCTGCGACGCCAGGATGCCGGACAGGATCACCGAGCCGCCGGGGGCCAGATTGGTCACGAGCTGCGGCGCCATCTTCATCAGCGGCCGGGCGAGAATATTGGCAACGATCAGATCGAAGGGGCCGCGCACGCGAAAGACGTTCGAGTGAAAGCCCGGCGCGGTGACGAAGTCGAGGCCGGCGAGGACGCCGTTGCCGCGGGCATTGTCCTGCGCCACCCGCGTTGCGATCGGATCGATGTCGGTGGCGAGCACCGGGATCGGCGCCAGCTTGCGCATGGCGATCGCCAGCACGCCGCTGCCGGTGCCGAGATCGAGCGCATTGGTGATGGTCTGCGAGCGGATCACCCTGTCGATCAGTTCCAGACATCCGGCAGTGGTGCCGTGATGGCCGGTGCCGAAGGCCTGTCCGGCCTCGATCTCGATTGCAAGGTCATTGGCCCTGACCTTGTCGCGGTCATGGGCGCCATGCACGAGGAAGCGCCCTGCCCTGACCGGCTGCAAGCCTTCGAGCGACTTGGCGATCCAGTCGATGTCCGGCAGCACTTCGCGCTCGATCTCGAAACCGTCGAATGCGCCGCGCAGCGTTTCGTCCATCCGCTGGCGGATATCGTCTTCTTCGTCGGCCATCAGATAGACCGAAATCTGCCAGATGCCGCGATGCTCGTCGACTTCCGTCGTGCCGATGGCGTTGTCCTCGTCCTCGAAGACGGGGGTCAACATGTCGAGCATGCGGTTCGCCCGATCCTCATCGGTGGTGACATAGAGACGGATCTCGCTCACGGGCCTGTTCCTCACTCAAGGGGCGGATGGAATTGAATGCGTCCCGGTACTATGCCCGCGGCGCCAAGGCAACCGCCGGCGCCACCGCAGCGCGCCCTGCCTGTCCCGCCCCTAGCCCTTGGCGAGGTTGGTCAGCTTCTTGATCGCCACATCGGGATTTTCACCATAGGAGATCGTACCCTTGAAGCGCCCCTTGGCGTCGAGCAGGAAAACCGAGGCCGTGTGGTCCATGGTGTAGTCGCCATCGGGCTGGTCCGGGTCGAGCGGCACCTTCTTGGCGTAGATGCGGAAGCCCTTGATGACATCCGCCACCTTGTCCGGCGGTCCGGAAATGCCGACGACACGGTCGGTGACATTGGAAATGTACTGGCCAAGCAGCTGCGGCGTGTCACGCTCGGGATCGACGCTGACGAAATAGGCCTGCAGCTTGTCGTGGTCGGGGTCGACTTGCTTCAGCCAGCCGTCCAGCTCGAACAGCGTCGTCGGGCAGACCTCCGGGCAATGGGTAAAGCCGAAGAACAGCGCCGTCGGCTTGCCGCGAAACGCCTGTTCGGTGATCGCCTGGCCGTTCTGGTCGACGAGCTGGAAGGGTACGCCATAGGGACCGTCGGCCACCTGATGCTTGGTCTCGGTGATCGCCATCGTCAGCCAGCCGAGAACGCCGGCGACGATCACCACGACGACCCAGAGAATGATGCGAAATGTCTTCATGCGATCCCCCGCCCTACCCTTTGGCCCGAGCAGCACTTCGGCCCGCTCTTTGCTCTAACGAGAGCACCGGCGGCGTACAAAGATCGCCGGCGATGCCCTATCCTGTTGTTTCTACGCAATTCCGGCCGCGAAGCCGGTACCCGCTTCCGCCGGAATTGCTCTAGCGCGAACGCGACGATGGCGCAAATCAACTGCCGGTCAAATGCGGCCAATGTGCCGATTGGTCGCGGTGTCTGAGCGATCAGGCCACGGCTTGCGGTTTGGCCGATCTTTGCCAATGCCGGCACACGCAGGGGCGTATACGGCCGATCTCCGCCCGCAGCCGGTCGCCACCGCAAGCGCGTGTCGCATGCACTGCTTGCCGCTTCGACGCTATGCCTCAATCGTTCGCAGCAGTCGCTTCATTAGATTTTACTTAACTTATATTGGCGACTATCGCTCGGCCGAGGCGGTGCCGATTGCATCGCATGGATATGAGGTCCCCGGACGCTGCCTGTCCGGCACAGGCACTGGTGGAACCGGGTTCGCTGCGGCAGGCACTTTTGAGGGACGTATGAGCACACAACATTTGGCACAGGGACTTTCGGTCAAGCATCGACTGATGACCATCGGCGGCGCAGCGGTCGTTGGCATTACCGCCATGCTGGCGGTCGGCTGGCACGAAAACGCTGCCCTGGACACGGCCCTGAAGCATGCGCTGAGCGGCGAACAGGCCGTTGCCACCACCAATGCGATGCGCCTGGCAAACGGCGAACTGGTGCTGGCAGCCATGGACACGATCATCGACCGTGCCGAGCGCCAGATCCAGCCGGAACGCGCCCAGATCATCAGCGACGCCATTGCGGAGCTGAAGGCCGGACGGGTGCAGATCGCCCCCTTTGTCGACGATCTCGGCCAGTCCGATCTGCTGCAGACCTTCGACGAGGACGTGAAGGGCCTTGAGGCCTCGATCTCCGTCGACCTGACACGCCTGGTGGAACAAGGCGCGGACGACGAGCAATATGCCGTCATCGACGACGTGATCGACGGCGCCGGTGCGCGGGTCAAGACGGTGCTCGAGCAGATCAGCGCGCTGGCCCGTCAACGGCTGCAGGAGCGGGTGGCGGATGCGACCTACCGGTCGAGCCAGTCCCTCAATCTGCAGCTCCGCGCCGGCGGCCTTGCCCTTGCCGTTCTGCTGCTTCTCCAGTTCATTCATTCCAACGCCATCGTCAACGGTATCCGCAACGTCCGCGCCGCCATGCAGAACGTCATGGAAGGTCGCTTCACGGAGACGGTCGCGGGTACCGAACGCCGCGACGAAATCGGCAGCATGGCCCGCGCGGTCGATCATTTCCGCCAGGCCGCCATCGACAAGACCGAAATCGAGACCCAGGCAACCGCTGACCGCAATCGCAACGACCAGGACCGGCAGACCCGCGAAGCGACGGCCAAGGCCGATGCCGCCGCGATCAAGGATGTCGTCGATCGTCTGGCCGTCAGCCTCAACCGCCTGGCCGAAGGCGACCTCTGCGCCACCATCGACGAGCCCTTCAAGGGTGATCTCGACCGGCTGCGCACCGACTTCAACCAGTCGACGGCGCGGCTCAGAACCGTGGTGCAGGAAATTGCCGGCAACACCAATTCGATCCAGGCGAACGGCCAGCAGATGCGGTCGGCCGCCGACGATCTCGCCCGCCGCACCGAACAGCAGGCCGCCGCCCTGGAACAGACGTCGGCAGCGCTCAACCAGATCACCGTCACCGTACGCAGTTCGGCCGAGCGCGCCGAGCAGGCCAGCAAGATGGTCGACGGCGCCAAGCAATATGCCGAAGCATCGAGCGAGATCGTCGACAATGCCGTGGCCGCCATGGGCCGTATCCAGGGGGCCACCGGCGAGATCGGCAAGATCATCACGGTCATCGAGGAAATCGCCTTCCAGACCAATCTGCTGGCGCTGAATGCCGGCGTCGAGGCGGCTCGGGCCGGCGAATCGGGCAAGGGCTTCGCGGTCGTCGCCCAGGAAGTGCGCGCGCTGGCCGGCCGGGCGGCGGAAGCGGCAAGCGACGTCAAGTCGCTGGTCGGCAAGTCCAATGTCGAAGTCACCACCGGCGTCGATCTGGTCGGCAATGCCGGCGAGGCGCTACGCCGAATCGGCGACGACGTGCTGCGCATCAACGACCACGTCAAATCGATCGTGGTTGCGGCGCGCGACCAGTCGACCGGCCTGCATGAAGTCAATGTCGCCGTCAACCAGATGGACCAGATGACCCAGCAGAATGCCGCGATGGTCGAGGAAACCAATGCCGCGAGCCATACGCTGGCCCAGGATGCGGAAAGCCTGATGCACCTTGTCGGCCAGTTCAAGGCCGGCGATGCACCGGCGCAGGCGCCCGCGCGGGCCAGACCGGTACAGGCACTGGCTGCGAAAGCATCCGCGCCGGCAGCCAGCAGACCCCTTGGCGTGGCAGGATCTGGCCACGCATCACATCCGTCACCCGCTCGTAACCTTCAGGAAAGTGTCTCGGGTGTATACAGCTCCAGCAACCACCGCAAAACCAAGGCTGCCGGTGCAAGCCAGGCCGCAGCCGCCGAGCAATGGGAAGAATTTTGATGAGCAACTCGATCAAACAGACTGGAGCATACCTGGAAATCGTCTCGTTCCACCTGGGCGACCAGGAGTTCTGCATCGACATCATGGCGATCCGCGAAATCCGCGGCTGGGCCCCGGTGACCCCGATGCCGCATACGCCCCCCTATGTGCTTGGTCTGATCAACCTGCGTGGTGCGGTCATCCCGGTCATCGACATGGCCTGCCGCCTCGGCATGCGCATGACCGAACCGTCGGAACGCGCCGCCATCATCGTCACCGACATCGCCGGAAAGCTGGTCGGCCTGCTGGTCGAACAGGTCTCCGACATGATGACCATCCGCTCGGAAGACCTGCAGCCGGCACCGGAAATCATTCCGGAATACCAGCGCAATTTCTGCCGCGGCATCGTGGCGCTGGAAAAGAACATGGTCTGCTTCCTGAACCTCGACACGGTGATTGCCGACGAACTGGCGCAGGTTGCCTGACACCGCAGCATGGATCGACGGCTCTGCCACAGCAGGGCCGTTCATGCGGGCACTCCTTGCAGGAAATATCAATGCATGCGCGCTCGCACGTATAGGGGGCTGTGGCGTGCTTTCAAGAGGCGGGCCGGCCGGCGGCGGCACACATTTTCGTTGATTTTACACGCGTTTTTCCAGGAACCATTGCTCTCACTCTTCGTTCTCTCAGTACTTCCAACGAAGTCAGAACAAGGAGTTACATCATGAACAAGACCCTGAAGATCGCTTTCGCCGGCATGCTTGCTGCTTCCGCTCTCGGTACCGCCGCTTCGGCGCAGATGGCACCGATGTACAAGAGCGACAATGTGTCGGTCATCCGCATCGATTCGCTCAACACCGACACCAGCAAGCAGGACTATGCCCGCCTGAAGCTCGAAGCCACCGACGAGACGCAGACCCAGGCTGCCCAGGCTGAAGTTGCTGCCGACGCCGCTCTGGCCACCGAACTGAAGGACAACAATGTCCAGATGGAAAACATCGTCGACGTCGATACGGCTGCCGACGGTTCGAAGATCGTCTACATTCGCTAAGAATGCAGATATCCTGGCCCCGGTCTGAGGACCGGCACGCCGCGAAAAAGACCGCCTCGCCCAGCGAGCCGGTCTTTTTTCGTATGGCCCCCAGCCGTGCCGGTCTATGGTGCGGCGATTTCCAACGCCACCGATCCGGGACCGATGTTCGACGGCTATATTCTCTGCGGCACGCCGCGTACCGGCAGCACCCTGCTCTGCGACATGCTGGCTTCCACCGGCAAGGCCGGGCGTCCGAACTCCTTTTTCCGTCCGCAAAGCCTGGCCAACTGGTCGGCCCGATGGGGGCTTCCACTGCCCGAAGCGGCGGCGGGGTTGCCCCTCAACGCGGCCTATCTGCAGGCGGCCATTGCCCATGGTACTGCCGGCACCGGCATGTTCGGACTGCGACTGATGCGCGAAAATCTCGCGGCACTGGAGATCACGCTCGATCGGCTCTATCCGGGGCAGACAAGCGACCTTGCCCGGCTGGCTGCCGCCTTCGGCCGGTTGCTCTTCGTCCACCTGTCGCGGGCCGACACGCTGGCGCAGGCCATTTCGCTGACCAAGGCGGAGCAGACCGGCCTGTGGCACCGCGCCGCCGACGGATCGGATTATGAGCGGCTCGGCGCGCCCGGCGCGCCTGTCTATGATTTCGCCAGGCTGCACGCGCGTCGACTGGCCCTGGAAGCGGACGATGCGGCCTGGCGGGGATGGTTCGGCGCAGAGGGCATAACCCCGTTCAGCGTGACATATGAAGGCCTGGCGGCTGATCCGGCCGGCACGGTGATCGGTCTGTGCCGGGCGCTCGGCGTTCCGCCACCCGACCGCAAGGCCCTCAAACCGGCCGTGGCCAAGATCGCCGACCAGACGAGCCTTGCCTGGGCGCAGCGCTATCGGCTGGATCTCTGCGCCGAGCGCTGAGCGCAATTGCGGCGTCAAAAGCCCCGCAACCCGCAAGCATCACGGGCTGCAACCGGCATCCCCCGAGCGCGGCCGCGACGAAGAATTAGAAACCGTTAAAATTCCATGAAGCGACGGGAACCTTCGCTCCCGAAGCTCGTTTTAGGGGAGTAAATGAGACCCGGGAAGGAAGGAAGAATTCAATGTCCTATATCGCAAAGATCGCTCTCGCCGGCATGCTTGCCACGTCCAGCCTGAGTGGCGTTGCCATGGCCCAGACCGCCATGGACGACAATGTCACCGTCATCCGCATCGATTCGCTCGACAAGGATAGCGACAAGCAGGATTTCCAGCGCCTGTCGCTGATCGCCAACGATCCGGCCCAGATGCAGCAGGCTCAGGCCATGGTGACGCAGGATCCGGCCCTGTCGGCTGAACTGCAGTCGGAAAGCGTGCAGATGGAAAATGTGGTGGCCGTCGAGACCGCTGCCGATGGCGGCAAGGTCGTCTACGTCAAGTAACAGTCCCCGCGGGTTTGCCCGCACCCCAAACAAACGGCCGCCCCTTCGGGGGCGGTCGTTTGCATGTCCGGGATACCGGCGGGCAAGACATGAACAGCGTCGGACCGGGGTATCAGCCGCGACAGCAGCATGCCAGGTAGCAATCTGCCTCAAACCTTCCCAAGGTGGAAGAGCAAAGCACCGGATTTTGCTAGCCAATTTTGGGATTAATTAGGACGTTGAAATCAACCAGGACGCGCAAGGTCACTTTTCCGGCTTGCCCTTGCTCCATGTCACCTGCTGGTTGAACAGCGGCACGGTGGAAATCGCCATCTTGGCCGAGCCATTGGTGACCTCGCGCGTGTGGATCAGATAGACGAGGGTGTCGTTTTCCCGGTCATAGATCCGGTTGACCACCAGCTTCTTGAAGATCAGCGAACGCCCGGCGCGAAATACCTCCTCGCCACCCTTTCCGAGCTCGATATCGCCAACGGTGATCGGACCCGTCTGGCGGCAGGCGATCGAATTGTTGGAGGGATCCTCGAACCAGTTGCCCTTGGACAGCCGGTCGATGACCGAGCGATCGAAATAGGTCACATGGCAGGTGACGCCCTTGACGTCCGGATCGCTGATCGCCTCGACGACGATATCATTGCCGACCCAGTCGACGCCGACCTTGCCGACCACCTCGGCGCAGGCCGGCGCGGCAATCGATGCCGCAAGCGCTGCGGCCAGCATCATCAGACGAAAACCCATGACAATCTCACTCCTGAAAGAAAACGGCTCTGCCTTTTAAGATAAGGTGGCGGACCTTGCTTGCAAGCGGCGCGCCGGCTGCGGCTTGCGGGCGAAGGCGCAGGCGTCGTAACCGCCGCGATAGAGCCGTCCCGGGGTGATGTTGTGCATCTCGGCCAGATCCTCGATCGACGGCAGCGCCACCTCCCGCGCCATGGCGATCGCCGCCAGTCCGCAGATCCGCGCATCCTCGGCGGCATTGTGGTGCTGGAAGCGCAGCCCCAGATGGGCTGCCAGCACATTCAGCCGATGCGAGCCGAGATCCGGCCAATGGCGTTGCGCCAGCTTGACCGTGCACAGATAGGAGACTTCCGGTGTCTCCAGCCCGTAGAGCGCGAAACTCTGGCGCAGGACGGAAAAATCGAAGGCCGCATTATGCGCCAGCATCAGCGCGCCGGCGAAATCCGACTCGAATTCGGCCATCACGTCGGGAAATTCCGGCGCGTCGATCACGTGCTCGGGACGAATGCCGTGGATTGCGATGTTGAACGGCGAAAACCGCATCTCCGGCGGCCGGATCAGCCGCTCCTCGACGCGCACCACCTCGCCGTCCTCGATGAAGGCAATGCCTACCGAGCAGGCGGATGCGCGCGCTTCGGTCGCAGTCTCGAAATCGATGGCAATGGCTTTCATCCGGTCTCCCTTGCGTCCTCGTGTCGGCACCTGCCGCCGACTCGTCCTGCATGCTTGACTTCAGGTGCCCTGCGTAGAACATTGCGCCCATGATCGCCAGCACAGTGCTCCATCTTCTGACCGGCATTCCCCATGTCCCAAGGGACGGTGGCCGGCGGATGTTGCCCTAGCGCAACCGATCTTTTGTCCACCCACCCTGCCCGGAGACGCGCAGGCTCGGTGATGGCCCCGCTCTCCGGCCCGTCAATGGAGAGCAGCATGCCCCCGACCAAAACGACCGCCCGCGCCCAGTGGCCGCAACGCGCCCAGCGTCACCCCGGCACAGGTCGACCCCGCAGATCACGATCCGCGCGCGCACGCCGGACGATGCCGCGGGCGTCGCCGCGCTGCACAGCCTGCCCGGCTACCGCTTCGGCACATTGCGTCTTCCGCACGAGACGGTCGATAACGTGCGCAAACGCATCGAACAGACGCCGGCAGATGCCGTGACCCTCGTTGCGGTGCTGGAGGACAGGATTGTCGGCGATATCGGGCTTACGCCGATGGCCGGTCGTCGCCGGCATTCGGGCGAGCTCGGCATGGGGGTGCATGACGGCCATGTCGGCCAAGGCATCGGCAGGGCGATGCTGGCCGAGGCGCTGGCGATCGCAGACGACTGGCTGGACCTGAAACGGGTGCAGCTGACCGTCTACCCGGACAATGAACCGGCGCTGGCACTCTATCGGCGCTTCGGCTTCGAAGAGGAAGGGCGCCTGCGCATGTTCGCCTTCCGCGCCGGGGCCCATGTCGACGCGCTCGTCATGGCAAGGCTGCGGCCATGAAGCGGATCCGCCGCACCGGCTCTGCCCCATAAGGCAGGCCATGTTCGCACAGACAGCACGATGCGCGGACTTAAGGGATGCTCCGCGCGTCGCCAAGCAGGAAGCGTTGCAGTTCGGCTGCGAGCGCTTCCGGTGCCTCCTCCGCCATATGGTGGCCGCTGTCGAGGCCGGTTCCGGTCACAGGCCCCGCCGCCCATGGGCGCCAGACGGCAGGCACGTCGCCATAGAGCGACGACAGATCGTCGCGCAGGGACCAGACCAGATGCAGTGGACACTGCAATCGGCGTCCCGCCGCGCGATCCGCCCGGTCGTGCAGATGGTCGACGGCAAGGCCCGCGCGGTAATCGCCGAGCATGCCCTGCACCGTCTGCCGGTCGTGGATCGCCTGATGAAAATCCGCGTAGTTTTCCGCGCCGAGCGCCTCCGGTGTCCCGCCATACCAGGCGTCGGGGTCGGCCATGATCGCCCGCTCCGGCTTGTCGCGCTGGGCAAAGAAAAACCAGTGCCACCATGCCGATGCGAAGGCCGCGTCGCAGCGCTCGATGGCTTCGAGGATCGGCACGCCGTCGAGGATGACGAGCCTCTCGACCCGATCAGGATGATCCATCGCGGTGCGGAAGGCCGTGTAACTGCCCCGATCATGGCCGGCGAGCGCGAACCGGTCGAAGCCGAGCCGCTGCATCAGTTCGACGCAATCGCGTGCCTTGGCGCGTTTGGAAGAGGCTTCGTAATCGTGCGGGTCGGCAGGCTTGCTGGACAGGCCGAACCCGCGAAGGTCAGGGCAGACCACCGTAAAGCGGCGTGCGAGGAGAGGTGCGACCCTGTACCAGGTCGTATGGGTGCGCGGGTGCCCGTGCAGCAAAAGCAGAGGCGGGCCCACGCCGCCGTGGCGCACGCGCAGGCGCGCCTCCGACAGGTCGAGCATTTCCAGTTTGAAGCCGTCGAACATCGCCATCCTCCATGCCGCCCACGCATCCCTCTGAGGCAACGCCTGCGTCTCTGCGGCGGTTCCGGAGGCGACAGGGATGGTGTGCCCAGCACCGCCGGTCCGGTGCAAACCCGCCGAAGACGCACGCCTCCCGTTAACCCCGCCCCTCTTTTTTGGCGGCAGCCCTGTACATTTGCGGGATTCGGGGCTAGGAACGCCGCAAATCCCGCGCGAACCGAGTGAATTCTTCGCGCGCGCCCGCTCTGCCAATAGAGCGAGGCACTGACACCGTTTTTCGAAAGATACGCTTCATGATCGAAAAAGACGGCCTCGCGCCGCCGATTGCCGCAGCTTTGGCCAAGCGCGGCTATGAGTCCCTCACCCCCGTGCAGGAAGCCATGCTCGATCCCGAGCTCACCACCCGTGACGCCCTGGTCTCGGCCCAAACCGGCTCGGGCAAGACGGTGGCCTTCGGCATTGCGCTCGCCGCAAACCTGCTGGAAGGCAAGGATCGCTTCGGCCGCGCCGGCGCGCCGCTGGCACTCTGCATCGCCCCGACCCGCGAACTGGCGCTGCAGGTCAAGCGCGAGCTGGACTGGCTTTATGCCGAAGCCGGCGCCGAGATCGCCTCCTGCGTCGGCGGCATGGATCCGCGCACCGAGCGGCGGGCCCTGGAACGCGGCGCCCATATCATCGTCGGCACGCCCGGCCGTCTGCGCGACCACATCACGCGGCGCGCGCTCGACCTCTCCGAAATCCGCGCCGTCGTGCTGGACGAGGCCGACGAGATGCTCGACCTCGGCTTCCGCGAGGACCTTGAATTCATCCTCAAGGCCTCGCCCGACGAGCGCCGCACGCTGATGTTCTCGGCCACCGTGCCGCGCGCCATCGCCGACCTCGCCCGCAATTTCCAGCGCGATGCGATGCGCATCCAGACGGCCGCCGAACAGCGCCAGCATGTCGACATCGAATACCGCGCGCTGGTCTCGGTCCCCTCCGACAAGGAAAATGCGATCGTCAACGTGCTGCGCTATTATGAAGCGCGCAATGCCATCGTGTTCTGCTCGACCCGCGCCAACGTCAACCACCTGACCTCCCGGCTGTCGAACCGCGGCTTCTCGGTCGTGGCGCTGTCGGGCGAGCTGTCGCAGAACGAACGCACCCACGCGCTGCAGGCCATGCGCGATGGCCGCGCCCGCGTCTGCATCGCCACCGACGTCGCCGCCCGCGGCATCGACCTGCCGGGTCTAGAACTCGTCATCCATGCGGACCTGCCGACCAATTCCGAAACCCTGCTGCACCGTTCGGGCCGTACCGGCCGCGCCGGCAACAAGGGGATTTCGGCACTGATCGTGCCGGTCAACCAGCGCCGCAAGGCCGAACGCCTGCTCGGCGGCGCCAAGGTGCAGCCGAACTGGGACAACCCGCCTTCGGCCGACCAGGTGCTGGCCCGAGACCAGGAGCGGATGCTGGCCGAGACCGTGCTGGCCGATGCGATCACGGAAGACGAACGCGAGACCGTGGCAGCGCTGACCGAGCGCTACAGCGCCGAACAGCTGGCCGCCGCCTTCGCCCGCCTTTATACCGTCAACCGCTCCGCCCCCGAAGACATTGCCCAGCTCAACGTCCAGGCCGAGCGCAAGCCGCGCGAGCGTGGTGAACGCGAGCCGTTTTCCGGCGAACGCGCCGAGCCGCGCCCGCGCGACCAGTTCGGCCCCAGCCGCTGGTTCTCGGTCTCGGTCGGCCGCCGGCAGAGCGCCGAACCGCGCTGGCTGATCCCGATGCTGTGCCGCCACGGCAAGATCTCGAAGAACGATATCGGCGCGATCAAGCTGCAGCCGGAAGAAAGTTTCGTCGAGATCTCCGAGGAGAGCGTCGATCGCTTCGTCTCGGCTCTCGGCCCCAACAAGACGCTGGAGCGCGGCATCCTGGTCAAGGAACTGGACGGCGTGCCGGACTTTTCCACAAGCCCGAAGGCGCCGAAGCGCCGGGACGACTGGGGCGACAAGCGCGAGGAGCGCGCACCGCGCAAATTCGCCAAGGATGGCGACAAGCCGCGCGCCTTCAAGAAGGACGGCGACCGCTTCGAGGACCGCAAGCCGGCCAAGGCGAAGCCGAGCGACGATCTGCGCGCTGCCGATAACGAAGTCTGGGGCGATGCGCCGGCCAAGCCGATGAAGCGCCGTTTCGAAGACGGTGCCGGCCCGGGCAAGCATCCGGCCGCCCGCACCGAAGGTCGCGGCGGCAAGCCCGGCGACAAGCCCTTCACCCGCAAGGCCGACGGCGACAAGCCGCGTTCGTTCAAGAAGGACGGTGCCAAGCCCGGTCCGAAGAAGGGCAAGCCCGCCGGCCGCCCGCGCTGACCGCTTCGGCGCTCTAAACAATCTGTTCCGCCGGTGCCGCGTGATCCGCGTCGCCGGCGGAACCATTTGTGCAAGCTTCGCATTTTCACGGTCAGGCGGAGGGTAGCGCGTGACCACCAGAAGGGCTCGATCGGCAGACGCCGGCTCCAGCGAGGACAGGGATTTCCTGATCGGCATCGCACGCGGCATTGCCGGTGCGCTGCTGTTTGCCGTTCCGATGCTGATGACCTCGGAAATGTGGTATCTGGGATTTTACATTGGGCGCGGCAAGCTGCTGCTGCTGATGCTGCTGACCATTCCCCTGCTTGTCGTGCTGGCCCATCGGCTCGGCTTTGAAAAGACCCGTACCTGGGGACAGGCGGCCCGCGATGCGACCGTCGCCTACGGTATCGGCATTTTCACCAGCATTCTTTTCCTGGCGCTGTTCGGCCTGATCAAGCCCGGCATGTCGGCCGACGAGATCATCGGCAAGATCGCGATACAGGCGGTTTCCGCCTCGATCGGCGCCATGCTCGGTCGCAGCCAGCTTGGCGGCACGTCCGACGATGACAACAAGGACGATGACGACGAAGAGGGCGACGACGCGCCGGAGCGCCAGACGCCCTATGTGATCGAACTCTTCATGATGGCGGTCGGGGCCCTGTTCATCTCGTTCAATGTCGCGCCGACCGAGGAGGTCATCCTCGTCTCCTACAAGATGACCTATTGGCATGCGCTGGCGATGATCGTCATCTCGCTCTCCATGATGCACGCCTTCGTCTACGCGCTGGCCTTCCAGGGCGGCCATGAACTGAAACCCGAAACGCCGCAATGGCATGCCTTTGTCCGTTTCACCCTGCCCGGCTACGTCGTGTCGCTGCTGATCAGCGTCTATACGCTCTGGACCTTCGGGCGGCTGGGCGGCGTCGCCCCGGTGACGACGGCGATGACGGTGGTCGTGCTCGGCCTGCCTGGTGCGCTCGGTGCCGCCGCCGCCAGACTGATCCTGTGAGGACGACACGATGACCACCACCCGCAACGGCATTCACACCGAAGATCACGAGGCGCATCTGGTCGAATGGATCACCGGCGCGGTGTCCGGGCTGCTGGTCGCGGCCCTGATCGGCTGGATCGGCTGGCAGGCGGTCACCGCCAGCGCGGAGGCTCCGTATTTCATGGTGGACGGAGTGAGGACGACAAAGATCGGCGACGGCTGGCGGGTGGAATTCGCCGTCCATAACAAGGCCAATACCACGGCCGCCGGCGTGGTGGTCGAGGGCACATTGAAGACAGGCGAGACGGCCGAGACCGATCAGGTGACGCTCGACTATGTGCCGGGACAATCGGAAACGACCGGTGGCCTGATGTTTTCCAGCGACCCGGCCAAAGCTGCGCTGAAGATAAGGGTGGCAGGCTATACCGAGCCATGAAGGGCCCCCCGCCCCTCAGGCGCTGCGTTGGGCCGAAACCAGCAACATCATCGGCCGCTCGAGCTCCTCTGCAAGAGCGGGATCTTCACGGATCTGCACAGGCGACGGCGCGAATTCCTCGACACGGGTGATGGCGAAACCTGAAGCGATCAGGGTGTTGAGTGTCGTGGCCATGGTGCGGTGGTATTTCAGCACGCCCTTTGCAAACCAGTCGGTACGCCGTTCACCCTCGACGGCATAGCCGTTGACCGGCCAGGTCTTGCGCCCGTCTTCGTCCGCGATCCAGTGCGGATGGGCCGCCGCCATGAAGATCGGATGCTCGATGATGAAGACCAGATGGCCGCCCGGCACGATCGCCCGGTGCAGCATGCGGATCAACCGGTCGAAATCCTGGACGTAATGGAACGCCAGCGAGCTGTAGCCGAGTTCGAAACCGGCCGGCGGCAATTCGAGCAGGTCCATGTCCACAATCCGGTACTCGATGCCGCTGTCTGCGGTTTCGGCCCGCGCACGCGCGATCATGTTTTGGGAGAGATCGAGCCCGAGCACGGACGAGGCGCCCTGGTCCCGCATCCAGCGCGATACCCAGCCGAAACCGCAGCCCAGATCGACCACCCGCTTGCCGGCAACGCTCGGCAACATGGCCCGCGCCGTCTCCCACTCCGGCGCAGCCTCAAGACCGTCCACCTGCCGCGGCAACTGGCTGTAGCCGGCGAAGAAATCGGGGGTGTCATAGATGTTCTGGGCCATGCCACTCTCCCGCCAGTGTGTGCCTCTTACCCGCCGATCAGCGCCAGCCACTCGTCCTCGTCCATGGTCTGGACGCCGAGTTCCTGGGCCTTGGTGAGCTTGGAGCCGGCGCCGGGACCGGCGACCAGGATATCGGTCTTCTTCGACACCGAACCCGAGACCTTGGCGCCAAGGCTTTCGGCCGTCGCCTTGGCTTCGTCGCGGGTGAATTTTTCCAGGCTGCCGGTGAAGACGACGGTCTTGCCGGCGACCGGGCTGTCGGCCGTCTGCGGTGCCTCGGCATCCTCGGGCGTCACATATTCGAGCAGCTCGCCGATCACCTTGACATTGCGCTCTTCCTTGAAGAACTCGACGATCGCGGTCGCCACCACCTCGCCGATGCCGTCGATGGCGTTGAGTTCGTTCCAGGCCTCGCCATGCAGCGGCCCGGCTTCCTTCATGCCCTCCTCCAGCGCCGTGTAGGAGCCGTAGGAGCGCGCGAGAAGCTTGGCCGTGGTCTCGCCGACATGGCGGATGCCGAGCGCGTAGATGAAGCGGTGGAGCGCGATCGTGCGGCGCGCGTCGATGGCGTCGAACAGCTTGCGCACGCTGGTGCGGCCGAAGCCCTCGATATTCTCGAGCTTGGTCAGCGTCGCCTTTTCCTGCCGCGCCTTCAGGGTGAAGATGTCGGGCGCCGTGCGGATCTGGATCGCCGGATCCTCGCTGTCGAAGAAGAAGTCGATCTGCCTGGTGCCCAGCCCCTCGATGTCATAGGCGTTGCGCGAGACGAAATGCTTCAGGTGTTCCTTCGCCTGCGCCTTGCAGATGAAGCCGCCGGTGCAGCGGGTGACCGAATCGAGCTTGCCGGTCTTCTCGTTCTTTTCCCGCACCGCATGGCTGCCGCAGACCGGGCACTTCGTCGGGAAGGCATAGGACTTGGCATCGTCGGGGCGCTTTTCCATCACGACGTCGAGCACCTGCGGGATCACGTCGCCGGCCCGCTGGACGATCACCGTGTCGCCGATGCGGATGTCGTGGCCCTCCTCGCGGATCCGCTCGCCACTGTTGCCGATGCCCTCGATATAGTCGGCATTGTGCAGGGTGGCATTGGTGACGACCACGCCACCGACGGTGATCGGGGTCAGTCGTGCCACCGGCGTCAGCGCGCCGGTACGGCCGACCTGGATGTCGATATTCTCCACCGTGGTGAAGGCCTGCTCGGCCGGGAACTTGTGCGCCGTCGCCCAGCGCGGCGAGCGGGAGCGGAAGCCGAGCCGCTGCTGCAGGTCGAGCCGGTCGACCTTGTAGACGACGCCGTCGATATCGTAGTCGAGATCGGGCCGCTTCAGGCCGATCTCGTGGTAATGGGCCATGATCTCCTCGATCGAGGAGAGCCGCTTCATCAGCGGATTGATCGGAAAGCCCCATTTGCCGAAGGTGTCGACCATGCCCATCTGGGTATCGGCCGGCATTTGCGAGATTTCGCCCCAGGCATAGGCGAAGAATTTCAGCTTGCGTTTCGCCGTCACCTTGGCGTCGAGCTGGCGCAGCGAGCCTGCCGCGGTATTGCGCGGATTGACATAGGTCTGCTTGCCCTCGGCCTCCATCTGCGCGTTCAGCGCCAGGAAGTCGGACTTCGCCATGTAGACCTCGCCGCGCACCTCGACCACGTCGGGCGCACTGTCGGGCAGCGTCTCGGGGATTTCGGAAATGGTGCGGATATTGGCGGTGACGTTTTCGCCCGTGGTGCCGTCGCCGCGGGTGGCAGCGGTCACCAGCTTGCGGTTCTCGTAGCGCAGCGACATCGACAGGCCGTCGATCTTCGGCTCGGCGGTAAAGGCAATCGAACCATCCGGCAGCTGGCCGAGGAAGCGGTAGACGGAGCTCAGGAAATCGCGCACGTCCTCGTCCGAGAACACGTTGTCGAGCGACAGCATCGGCCGGGCATGGGTGACCTGGGTGAAGATGCCGGCCGGTGCCGTGCCGACGCGCTGCGACGGGCTGTCGGTGCGCACGAGCGCCGGAAAGCGTGCCTCGATTGCATCGTTGCGGCGCTTCAGCGCATCATAGTCGGCGTCGGAGATCTCCGGCGTGTCCTGGCCGTGATAGGCCTGATCGTGATGGGCGATCTCGTCTGCCAGCCGTTCAAGCTCGACTTTCGCTTCCTCTTCGCTGAGGTCTTCGACGGGGGTGACGGTCTTCGCCATCTCAGGGTCTCTCCGGACTAACGCAAGCGCGATCACCGTTCGCGCACTGTCTGCATGCACTCCCGGTCTTAGCGCAATTCCCCAGGATGGGAAGCCGGCCGGGTTCGATATTCATCCCTCTATAGCAGGCGTCCCCAGCTCAACCCTGGCAGTGATCGGCAGGTGGTCGGAGGCAAGCCGCGCCAGCGGCGTGTCGTGGACGAGGATGCCGTCGATCAGGCCGCTGCGATTGGCGATGATGCGGTCGAGCGACAGCATCGGCATGCGGGCCGGAAAGCTCGGCACCGGTGCCGGCAGCGGCCCGAACAGCTTTTCCAGCTTCCTCAGCGCCGAACCGTTGCCGAGCCGCCATTCGTTGAAATCGCCCATCATGATCGTCGGCCGGTCGTCGCGGCTTCCCAGCAGATCGAGGATTCGGTCGGCCTGCTGGCGCCGGGCCCAGCGCATCAGGCCGAAATGCGAGGCGATCACCCGCAACGCACCGCCGCGCTCCATCTCGATTTCGGCGATCACCGCGCCGCGCGGCTCCAGCCCCGGCAGTTTCAGCTGGTGCACGTCATGCACCGCCCCTTGACGAAACAGCAGCAGATTGCCGTGATAGCCATGCGATTTCGGCTGCGTCTCGATCGGCACCGGCATCAGTCCCGTCTCCTCCTTCAGCCGATGCAGGTCGAGCAGACCGGCCCGCTCGCCGAACCGCTCGTCGGCTTCCTGCAGCGCGATCACGTCGGGAGCGATTTCGCAGATCACATCCATGATTCGCGCCGGATCGAAGCGGCCATCGCTGCCGACGCATTTGTGCACATTGTAGGAGGCGACCAGCAGGCTGTCGCCGCCGCCGCGGTGGTCAGGACTGTCGAGCGGGCGCGAACGCTGGTTGCGGATCGAGGTCAGAACGTTCCTCGTCAGGGTATGTCGTCTCGTCACCGTCATAAGTCTGCGCCATCCTCCATGCCCCGCGGGCTCCTCCAACTCATAGATAGGGCGAGCCGAGCCAAAGAATACGGTCCAGCAGCCGCAGCAGGAAGGGGCGCCCGACGATCTCGTCGCGCGTCAGCTCATGCGCCGCGTCACGGGCGGCGAGCACCCGGCGTTCTATGCCCTCGGCGAAGCGCTCGTCGTGGATTTCCAGATCGATCTCGAAATTCAGCCGCAGCGAGCGCGAATCGAGATTGGAGGAGCCGACAAAGGACCAGCAACCGTCGACGACCATCAGCTTGGAATGGTCGAACGGCCCGGTCGCCTGGAACACCCGGCAGCCGTCGCGCAGCACCGCGCCGAACTGGCCCATCATCGCATGGGCGACGATCGCCAGATTGTTCTTCGAGGGCACGACGATATCGACCTCGACCCCGCGCCTTGCCGCCGTCGCAAGTGCCGCCAGGAAGGCCGCGTCGGGCAGGAAATAGGGCGACATGATGCGGATCGATAGCTCGGCGACGGAAAAGGCGCCCATCATCAGGCTGTGATTGGTCTCCAGCGATGCGTCCGGCCCCGAAATCACCGGGCGCACCAGCGCTCCGTCGCCATGGTCGACCGGTTGCGGCTGGCCGGTCCAGTGGGCGCCCTTCAGCACCTCGCCGGTCTCGAAATTCCAGTCGCCGGCCGCCACCGCAAAGAGATCGGACACCACCGGGCCGGTGACGCGGAAATGGGTGTCGTGCGCCGCATCCGGACCGGTAAAGGCATCGCGGATATTCATGCCGCCGGCAAAGGCGACGCGCCGGTCGACCACCAGGATCTTGCGGTGGGTGCGCAGATTCGCATAGGGCAGCCTGAGGCCGACGATCACCGAACCGTTGAACACCGCGACAGGCACGCCGCCATCCTCCAAGAGCCCGCGGATGCTCGGCACGGTATAGCGGGCGCCCACCGCATCGATCAGTACCCGCACCTCGACGCCGCGGCGCACCGCCGCGATCAGCCGGCCGGCTATCCGGCGGCCGATCTCGTCATTGTCGAAGATATAGGTTTCCAGCAGGATCGACCGCTCGGCCGCGTCGATCGCCGCGATAAAGGCGGCATAGGTCTCGTCGCCGGTCGACAGAAGCTCGACCCGGTTGCCGGGCAGCAGCGGGGTGCGCGTCACGGTATCGCCAAGCCGTTTCAGCGAGGCCATGCGGCTGCCGAATCGCTCGATATAGCTTTCCCCTTCGGACAGATGGGTCAGAAGCTCGCGAAAATCGACGCCCCGGCGCCGGCGCCGGCTGATGATCTGGCGACGGCGCATGCGGTTGACGCCGGCCACCAGATAGATCGCCGCGCCGATCAGCGGCGACAGCATGATGACGCCGACCCAGCCGATTGCGGCGCGCACATCCTCCTTGGTCATCGCCGCGTGGATGACGGCGATCCCCCCGAGGACGAAGGACAGGACGGCGAGGATATGGGGCCAGTAGGACGCAATCGTTTGGAACATGCCGGGCAAGCTAGCGCGTCCGACGCCCGATGCAATATGTCGAGATCAGGTCGCGTGCGAATATTCCGGCGGAACCGCGGCCAGCATTCGCAAACCTAGCAATTGGAGCGCTTTCCCATGTCAGCATCATTCGGAAACGCCGTTCGCCATCGGCGACATCAAGCAATGGTCGCTGGCGGTCTGAAAAACGCGTGCTACTCAAGGGGGCATCAACGGATGCATCACGTGTCACGCTCACCAGGCCTTCGCCTCAACTGGGCCCCGCCCGGAACCCAGCCCTGTGGTCGTGGCGGAAGAGGCGGCGGCACGGGAGCGCCTGCCCCGGCTGCCACGACCGGTGCCGGTGCTGCAGGCGGCGGGCCAGGCGCTACGGCAGGGCCGGCAGGCGCCGGTCCCACGGCGGGTGGCGGTGGCGGCTGAAACTGAGGATTGGGAATCCGCGGCGGCGGTGGCGGTGCCGGTCCAAACGGTAGGTCCAGATCATCCTCACTGTCACTTTCATCGTCACCGCTTCCGTCTGATCTACCGGTGCCGCGACCATCGAGACTGTCCCTTCCCCAATCCAGCATTGCCGCAGGTGGCGGCGGCACGACCGCGGGCTGCGGGATCACCGGCGCCGCCACAGCGGGCTGCTGGGCGGGCACGGGCTGCTGAGCCGGCACGGGCTGCTGAGCTGCGCGGCGGCGAAACAACCTCGCGAAAGGCGAATTCCAGAATAGCTCCCACATGGCGCATCTCCATCAACGATCGCTCATGAAATATTCAAAGGGACTTTGCCAACGCCTTCAGGGGTGGTCCAAGACTTTTGCGGATGCCAATCTGGATCCCGAGACCGTTGTCGGCCTCCAGGATGCGGATGTCGTCGTCCTTCTCGATATAGTTCAGCAAGACCGCGACCTCGCGCGGCGAGCCCGGCATGACGCTGATCTTCTTCGCCACGCTGGAAATGAAGGCGGTGATTTCCGGGACCTGTGCCCTGGCCTCGGGTTCATCGAGAGCCTTCAGCGCGCGCGTCAGGTTCTGCAGGCCGAGAAGCGCGGCCTTTTGCTGCTGCACGAGTGCGCGGCGCGCCTGTTCCGGGGCGGCAGAACCGCCGGCAGCATCGTCCTGCTGCTCCGTTTCGGCTTCGGCTCCGATCACCTTGACCGATAGCGGTATCTTCTCAGCCTTCAGGAACTGCATCATCGACCTAGCAGCGCCACTGAAGCCCCTCTCGCAGGTCAGGTTCAAAACGTTCCCGGCAAGCTGAAGGCTGCCATAGGCGACCTTGCCACCGCCGCTCGCCTCCTTTGCCGCCATGCTCATCGACTTTCCGGATTTCTTGCGGGACAGAAGCAGGGCACTGGCTCCCGGATCCTTGCCGCCACAATAGGCGAAAGACATCGGCTCCGCCTTTGCCCTGTCGATCATTGTCCGCAGTTCGGATCCTTTGAGCGCCATATTGGACTTGGCATATCTCCGTATAGCAACAGCTTAGCGCAACGGCCGTCCGACAAGACGACCGCACAACAATCAGAGAATGAAATCGGGCAAACAAGCTTCGAGAACGAAGCTCGACTTAAAAACTTACTGGACAATACGGTATCGCAAGGCTGCAATATTTACAACCAAAAAGCGATAATAGTACTAATATTGCAATTTACAATAACGCTCAGCGGTCGCCGGCCAACAGCTTGGCGGCGGCGGCGCGTGCCTCTTCGGTGATCGAGGCGCCGGCGAGCATGCGGGCGATCTCTTCCGTGCGGTGTTCCGGCTCCATGCGGGCGACCCGGGTGGCGATCTTGTCCGACGCCTCGTCGGAAGGCCCTTTCGAGATCAGCAGATGGGTTGCGGCGCGCGCGGCCACCTGCGGCGCATGGGTGACGGAGAGCACCTGGACCTTCTGCGACAGGCGCTGCAGCCGCTGGCCGATGGCATCGGCAACCGCGCCGCCGACACCGGTGTCGATCTCGTCGAAGACAAGTGTCGGCGCCGAGCCGCGATCGGCGAGCGCCACCTTCAGCGCCAGCAGGAAACGCGACAGTTCGCCGCCGGACGCGACCTTCATGATCGACCCCGGACGGGTGCCCGGATTGGTCTGGACATGGAATTCGACCGTATCGATCCCCTCGGCGGTGGGGTTCTCCGCATCGGTCGCAAGCTCGACCATGAAACGGGCCCGCTCGAGCTTCAGCGCCGGCAGTTCGGCCATGACGGCGGCGGCCAGCGCATCGGCGGTGTTGTGCCGCTTTTCAGACAGGCTGGCGGCGCCACTGGCGAATTCCGCCCTGGTCTCGATCACCGCCTTGTCGAGCACGGCCAGGCGATCCTCGCCGGCGTCGAGCTCGGCCAGATCGCCCACCATCTTTTCGGCCAGCGCCGGCAGGTCGGTGACCATGACATTATATTTGCGGCCCGCGGCGCGCAGGGCGAACAGCCGCTCCTCGGTGCGCTCCAGCTCGCGCGGGTCGAATTCGGTGCGGCGCAACGCCGCCTCGACCTCCATCTGCGCATTGGACAGACTGTCCAGCGCCGCATCCAGCAATTCGACGGTTTCCTCGAGCAGGCCCGGTGCCTCGTGGCTCTTGCGCTCCAGCCGGCGCACCATCGAGGCGATCAACGGCACGGGCGAGGCATTGCCGTTGAGGAATTCCGAGGCTTCGGAGATGTCGCCGGCAATTCGCTCGGATTTCTGCATCCCGGCGCGGCGCTCGGCGAGTTCCTCCTCCTCGCCGTCCTGCGGGCTCAGCGCCTCGAGTTCCTCGACGGCTGCACGCAGGAAATCGGCCTCGCGGGCGGCCGCCTCGACTCGGGCACGGTGGGCGCGGGCCTGGCGGTCGGCCTCGCGCCAGCGGCGATAGCGTTCGCCGACCTCGGCCGCCTCTTCCTGCAGGCCGCCAAAGGCATCGAGCAGCAGACGGTGGGCATGGGTGTCGATCAGTGCGCGGTCGTCATGCTGGCCGTGGATTTCGACCAGCGTCTGGCCGGCGGTGCGCATCAGCTGCACGCTGACCGGCTGGTCGTTGACGAAGGCCTTGGTGCGGCCGTCGGCCGACTGGTTGCGGCGAAAGATCAGGTCGCCGTCGTCGTCGATGCCGTTGTCGCGCAAAAGCTTGCGGGCGGCATGATCGCCGGCGACGTCGAAGACCGCCGTCACCTGTCCCCGATCGACCCCGTGGCGCACCAGACCGCCGTCGCCACGCCCGCCAAGGGCCAGCGACAGACTGTCGAGCAGGATGGATTTGCCCGCGCCCGTCTCGCCGGTCAGCACCGAAAGACCCGCCTCGAAGGTCAGGTCCAGCCGCTCGATCAAGACGATGTCACGGATCGACAGTTGGACCAGCATGGGGCTTCAGGCTCCAGATCGCGTTGCGGGGATCAGGACGAGCCGAGAACAAGCTTCTTGCCGGCGCGCGAAATCCACGATCCCGCATTCTCACGCGGCTCGACGCCGCCCGACTTCAAGAGCTTGTAGGAATCGGCATACCACTTGCTGTCAGGATAGTTGTGGCCGAGAACGGCAGCCGCCGTCTGGGCTTCCTGGACAACGCCCATGGCATAATAGGCCTCGACGAGACGCGCCAAGGCTTCCTCGATCTGATTGGTGTTGGAATAGTCCTCGACGACCTTGCGGAAGCGCGAGATGGCGGCGAGATATTCCTTGCGTTCCAGATAGTAGCGGCCGACCTGCATTTCCTTGCCGGCGAGCTGATCGCGGGCAAAGCGGATCTTCGCCTGGGCATCGTCGACATATTGCGAGTCGGGATAGTTATCGACGACGTTCTGCATCGCGTCGATGGTCTTTTGCGAATAGCTCTGGTCCTGCGTCACGTCGACGATCTGCTTCCAGTAGGCAAGGCCGATGAGATACTGGACGTAAGCCGAATCTTCCGAACGCGGATAGAGCTTCATGTAGCGCATGCCGGTGTTGACGGCATCGCCGTTGCGACCGCTGCGATACTTGACGAAGGTGCTCATCACCAGCGACTTGCGCGACCAGTCGGAGAAGGGATGCTCGGCATCAACGGCGTCGAACTTGCGCGCCGCCTCGGTCATGTGGCCCGCCTTGATGTTGGCGAGGCCCTGATTGTAGAGCGTCTCGGGCGGATCGGTTTCCGCGGCAAGCTTCGTGATGTCGATATCCGGATCGGACTGGCACCCGGCCAGAATGGCCGCGGGTGCCATCATCAGGAGGCATACACCGGTAATCCGCGCTGCGTTCTTCACCATTCTCGACCCTAATTACTGTTCGACGGTACGCTTGCAGCGCCGCCTGTAGTCGTCGCTTTCACTGGCGGTTCTAGCCATAAATCCAGCATGAGGGCAACGCAATGATGGCGATTTAACGCATTTTTATGGCAAAGGCCGCGTCGCCTTGCGGATTACCCAGCGGAAACAGCGGCCCTGGCACATTGTGACGGAAAACGAAGGCGTCGCCCCTGCCCGCTCAGCCTTCCATGGCCCAGGGCGCGAATTCCGGCGCCGAGATGGCGACGAATTCGCGGGCCCGCAACTGCTTGGTCCGGGTGGGCGCCTCGACCACTTCATAGGCGGTCGGATCCGACAGAAGGGCTTTCAGCGCCTGGGCATTCATCTTGTGGCCGCCGCGATAGGAACGGTAGCAGCCGATGAACTGCGCGCCGGCCAGCGCCAGGTCGCCGACGGCATCGAGCGTCTTGTGACGGACGAACTCGTCCTTGTCGTAGCGCAGGCCCTCGATGTTGACGACCGTGTGGTCGTCGGAGATGACGACGGAATTTTCCAGCGACGAGCCGAGCGCGAAGCCGGCGGCCCACAGCCGCTCCACATCGCGCATGAAGCCGAAGGTGCGGGCGCGCGAAAGCTCGGCCTTGAAGGTCTCGGGCGTCAGTTCGCCCTCCCACTTCTGGCGGCCGATCAGCGGCGTGTCGAAATCGATCTCGACCTCGAAGCGCGTGCCGTCATGCGGATGGAATTCGGACCAGGACGCGCCGTTTTCGAAGCGGACCGGCTTGACCACGCGAATATAGCGACGCTTGACGCCGAGATTGCGGATGCCCGCCTGTTCGATGGCATCGATGAAGGGTTCAGAGCTGCCGTCCATGATCGGCATTTCGGCACCGTCGACTTCGACCAGGAGATTGTCGACGCCGAGGGCGTAGATCGCGGCCATCACATGCTCGATCGTCGCGACCGAACGGGCCGGCGCCGTGCCAAGTACGGTCGAGAGGTCGGTATTGCCGACCATCGCCGAGACGGCGCGCAGTTCGGTAAAGGTGCCGTCGGCATGGGCGCGCTGGAACACGATGCCGGTGCCGGCCTCCGCGGGCAGGAAGGTGATGGATACTTCTTGACCCGAATGAACGCCGGTACCCGTGATCGTGACAGGGTTTTCAATGGTGGACTGGAAACCCAGCAAGCCGATGGCCATAAAATTTTCACCTTCCGATAAGCGCGGCAATCGCTCTTTGTCGCCCGCTGCGCTTGGTAATCCTTGGACCCGCCTGCTCAAGGGCGAGAGAGTCGCATGTTCCCGTGATAGATACGGTTCCCTCCGCCACAATCCAAATCACTGTTTCTTTCGAATTGTAACGAAACGGCCTTTCTGAAGTCGGATGTATTTTCAGCAGCTTAAGCTGAAATGCGAAAGGCCCGGAGCATGTGCCCGGGCCTTCCGTTACCGATTGGCTCCTGCCTCTCAGTTCGACTGCCGCCGCAAGAATGCGGGGATTTCGAGCTGATCGTCGTCCTGTGCAGAATGCGACGAGGGTACGGCCCGGCCATGATCGTCCAGCTGACCGCGGCGCGGTGCATAAAGGCTGGCTTCAGGCGACAGCGAACGGCGCTGCTGCGAGGTCGCCGGCGGAGCGGACGTCATGTCGGACTGAACATCACCTTCCTCGGCGTGGCGTCCGAGAGAATTGGTGATGCGCTTCAGGAGACCCATCGGACCGCGCTCGTCGACAACCGGTGCGGCTGTCTGCTGGGCGCGGCGATCCATTTCGGCGCGGACGACCGGGGGGAAGTCCTCGACCTTGGGCATGCGGACCGGCTCGAGCGTCGCGGAACCGGCAGGCTCCTGACGAACCGGAGTTTCGATACGAGCCGGTGCCGGGGCTTCCGCACGCAGCACCGCTGCGGCCGGAGCCGGTGCGGTCATGGCGACGGGGGCCTGGGCAGGCGCGGCAACCGGACGCGGGGCGACCGCTGCCGGAGCCGGTGCAGGCTCGGGGGCGCGCATCGGAGCAGGCGCTTCGGCGGCCGGCGCAGCAAACAGCTTGCTGGCGGGACGGAAGTTTTCTGCGACCGGTGCGGCCGGCTTGTCTTCGGACTGCCGCGCGATGGCGAAGTCCAGTTCGCGTTCCATGTCAGCTTCTGCCGAGCGGATCGTTTCGGCGACAGTGTCGACCGGCTTTGGTGCCTGCATCGGCGCAGGCTGCACTGCGGCCGGGGCCGAAGCCGCGGCCGCCAAGGGACGGGTAGTCGTCTTGGTGATCTGCTCGTAGGCGCTCGGCATCGCGCCGTCGGCACGATCGATACCTGTTGCCACGACCGACACGCGGATGATGCCTTCCAGCGATTCGTCGAAGGTGGCGCCGAGGATGATGTTGGCGTCCGGATCGACTTCCTCGCGGATGCGGGTTGCCGCTTCGTCGACTTCGAACAGGGTCAGGTCGCGACCGCCGGTGATCGAGATCAACAGGCCCTGCGCGCCCTTCATCGAGGTTTCGTCGAGCAGCGGGTTGGCAATAGCCGCTTCCGCCGCCTGCAGTGCACGGCCTTCGCCGGATGCCTCGCCGGTCCCCATCATGGCGCGGCCCATCTCGCGCATCACCGAACGAACGTCGGCGAAGTCGAGGTTGATCAGGCCTTCCTTGACCATCAGGTCGGTGATGCAGGCAACGCCCGAATAGAGCACCTGGTCGGCCATCGCGAAGGCGTCGGCAAAGGTGGTCTTGTCATTGGCGATCCGGAACAGGTTCTGGTTCGGAATGACGATCAGGGTGTCGACCGACTTCTGCAGTTCCTCAATGCCCTGTTCGGCCAGACGCATGCGGCGCCCGCCTTCGAAATGGAACGGCTTGGTGACCACGCCGACCGTCAGGATGCCCTTGTTGCGGGCAGCCTGGGCAACGACGGGGGCCGCACCGGTGCCGGTGCCACCGCCCATGCCGGCGGTGACGAAGCACATATGGGTGCCGTTCAGGTGATCGATGATCTCGTCGATGCACTCTTCGGCGGCCGCACGGCCGACTTCCGGCTGCGACCCGGCGCCGAGGCCTTCGGTGACGTTGACGCCGAGCTGGATGACGCGGGTCGCCTTGGTGATGGTCAGCGCCTGGGCATCGGTGTTGGCAACGACGAAGTCGACGCCTTCGAGGCCCGCGGTGATCATGTTGTTCACGGCATTGCCGCCGCCGCCGCCGACACCGAATACGGTGATCCGAGGTTTCAGCTCGGTGATGTCAGGCTTTTGCAATTGTATGGTCATTTACCTGTTCCTTCTGTTCCAGACCGTCGCCACGACCGATCTGTTTGCTTCCATTTTCCACCCCGGGCTCCGTTCGGGAGACCCGGGACCGAAATTCAAAAACTTTCCTTCAGCCACTGCCCCATCCGGGCCAGACGACCATTGCCCGCCGAAAAGGGCGAGAAGAGGCCGCCCTGCCCTGCATGGGTTTCCAGATCCGCCACCTGCGGGTAGATCATCAGCCCGACTGCCGTCGAAAAGGCGGGGCCCTTGGCGGCGACCGGAAGACCGGAAACCCCCATCGGCCGGCCGATCCGGACATTGCGGGCCAGGATGCGGCGTGCCGCATCGGGAAGCCCTGTGAGCTGGCTTGCACCACCGGTCAGAACCACGCGCTTGCCGACAACCGGGCTGAAACCCGAGGTGTGGATACGGTCGCGGATCAGTTCCAGCGTTTCGTCGATGCGCGCACCGATGATGCGCGACACCAGGGCCCGCGGCACCTGGCTCGGCTGGTCGCGGTCGTCCTCGCCGATCGGAAGGACCGGGATGATATCGCGTTCGTCGCCACGGCTGACGATCGCCGAGCCGTGCACGACCTTCAGCCGTTCCGCATCCTCGATGCGGGTCGAAAGACCGCGTGCCAGGTCGGTGGTCACGTGATGACCGCCCAGATTGACGGCATCGGTATGGATCAGGCGCCCTTCGGCAAAGACCGAGATCGTCGTCGTGCCGCCGCCCATGTCGATGGCGGCGCAGCCGAGTTCGACCTCGTCGTCGACGAGAGCGGCAAGGCCGCTGGCATAGGGTGTTGCCACGACGCGCTCGACCGACAGGTGGGCGCGGTTGATGCAGAGTTCGAGATTGCGCAGCGCACCGCGCTCGACGCTGACCATGTGCATGTCGACGCCGAGAACGTCGCCATACATGCCGAGCGGGTCGCGAATGCCGCGCTCGCCGTCCAGCGCGTAGCCGGTCGGCAGGGAATGCAGCACGGCCCGTTCGCTGTTCTGCGACTGCAGGTTGGCCGCGACCAGAACCTTCTTGAGGTCCGTGCCTTCGACTTCCTGGCCACCGAGGTCGATGGTGGCGGTATAGACGTCCGAACCGATGCGACCGGCCGAGACGTTGACGATCAGGCTCTCGATGGTGAGACCTGCCATGCGCTCGGCGGCATCCACGGCCAGACGAATCACGCTCTCGATGGCGTCGAGATCGGCAATCACGCCGGACTTGACGCCGCGCGACCGCTGATGGCCGATGCCGATGATCTCGACCGAATGGGTGCGCCCCGGCAGCACGTCGCTTTCAGGGCGCGGCGTCAGGCGGCCGATCATGCAGACGACCTTGGTCGAGCCGATGTCGAGCACCGAAACGATATGCGTGCGCTTGGAGGAAAGCGGCCTGGAGCTTGGCGGCGTGCCGCCCTGGGAGCGAAAGAAACTCATAATACGTTCTGCCCCGACTTCTTCAGTATCTTCAAACGTTCGGCAACCGCCTTGCCACGGCGTTCCTCGGCTTCCGGCGTCAGGCGGATGGTGACCCGGTCGGCAAGCCTCAGATCGACGACGGCAATGTCGCGCTCCAGAAGCTGCTGCGAGGCTTCCAGCGCCGCCAGACGGTCCATCGCCGCATCAATGTCGTCTTCCGGCAGCTTGACGATGACGCCATTGGCCAGATGCACGTCCCAGCGACGGCTGGCGATGCGCACATAGGCCTTGATCGGCGATGCGATGGCCGGCCAGTGGGAGAAATCCTTGTCGATCGAACCGGCGGCCGTTTCAGCATCGCGGCCGACGAACAGCGGCAAGGCTGCAAAGCGGTTGTCGCGCAGCGGCGAAATGACGCTGCCATCCTTCTCGATCAGCGACAGATCCGAACCATGCTGCCAGATCCCGTACGCCTTGCGCTCGTTCAGCATGACCTCGATGGTGCGCGGATAGACCTTGCGAACCTCTGCCGCCTCGACCCAGGGCATGGCGCTGAGTGCCTTGCGGGCCGCGTCGATGTTGAGCGCCAGAAGCGAGGTCGTGCCGTCGAGGCCGAGCGTCTGCAGGATGTCGATTTCGGAGGTGTAGTCGTTGCCCGACACCTTGACGTCCTCGATGGCAAAACCGGCAGCAGCCGTCATTGCCTGGGCAACGGCCTGGCCGTGGCCACCCTGGATGACGCCGACGCCGACGACGAAGGCGCAATAGGCGGCAAACGACACGCGACCGAGCCCGGCCGGCAGCGTCACGCGACCGGTCGCCAGACCGACGCCCTGGCGGACAAGCCGGCGCAGCGGACGCGGCAGGACGATGCGCGCATCACCCTTGACCTCATCCCGGCGGCCCGAATGGCCGTTACGAACCTTGCCCATCAACGCATGCACGACGCGTCCTCCACCATCCAGCTGACGAAAGAACCAAAGGAATGGCCAGCTTCGATGGCCATTTCGGGCAGCAGCGAAGTCGGGGTCATGCCGGGCTGCGTGTTGATTTCGAGCCAGATCAGTTCACCGTCCTCGGACAGGCGATCGTCCAGGCGGAAGTCTGAGCGACTGACGCCACGGCAGCCGATCACCTCATGCGCCCTGACCGACAAGTCTTGTATTTTTTGGTAAATTTTCGGTGAAATTTCCGCCGGCAAAACATGCTTCGAGCCGCCTTCGGCATATTTTGCATCATAGTCGTAGAAGTCGTGGCCCTGCGGCACGATCTCGGTCACGCCGAGCGCCTTGCCGTCCATCACGCCGCAGGTCAGCTCCCGGCCGGCCACATAGCGCTCGACCATCAGCCGCTCGCCGTAGCGCCATTCGGAGGATCCGAGGATCTGCGGCGGATATTCGCGGTCTTCCGGCACGATGATGATGCCGAAGCTGGACCCTTCAGCGACCGGCTTGACCACGTAAGGCGGCGCGATCGGGTGATCGTTGGTGAATTCGCTACGCATCATGATTCGCGCCGGCGCGACCGGAATGCCGGCGCTGGCGGCAACGATCTTCGCCTGCCCCTTGTCCATGGCAAGGGCCGAAGCCAGCACGCCGGAATGGGTGTAGGGGATCTGCAGATATTCCAGAATGCCCTGAATACGGCCATCTTCGCCGAAAGGGCCATGCAGGGCGTTGAAGGCAACGTCCGGGCGCAGATCGGCGAGCACCGACGCGACATTGCGATCGACATCGACCCGCGTGACGCGGTAGCCCTCGGCCTCCAGCGCGTCGGCGCAAGGCTTGCCAGATGCCAAGCTGACAGGCCGCTCGGAGGAAAATCCCCCCATCAGAACCGCGACGTGCTTGCTACCCATGACTGCTCCGGAATGCCGAATGCTATTGCGTTTGACGAAGGGCGGCTTGGGCGCCTCTTCGCATAAGGTTAGTAAAACAACATTAAGGTTAATGAACCGTTTACTTTCGTTAACCGTCCGCCAAGCAATTGAAAAACATCGCTAAATCGAGACGACTTCACGCAGCGCTGCAGTTTCGCCGGTCGAATCGGGCCCGTTATAGGGCCGAATCGAGACGGTTTGCGACTGCTGCGCAGGGCGACCGGATACGGGTCTAGAGGCGGCACCAAGACGTGCCCCTTCAAGATGTTACCGGCGCTGGTTCATTACAGGTCTACAGACGGTCGGACGTCATATCCGCCGTGCCGGGTAAAGTCCCGGCGTCCGAGCCGCCCGCAGGCGACCGGGACCGGTGGCTCAGTCCTCGGCCGCGCCGAGGAAAGGCACCACTTCGCGGCCGGGCATGAACGCGCCCAGTCGCTTGATTTCCCATTCGAGCTTCACGCCCGAATGTTCGAACACCTGCTGGCGGATATTCTCGCCCAGATATTCCAGATCATAACCGGTCGCATGGCCCGTGTTGATCATGAAATTGCAATGCAGCGACGACATCTGCGCACCGCCGATCATCAGGCCGCGACCGCCGGCATTGTCGATCAGCTCCCAGGCGGAATGGCCGGGCGGATTCTTGAAGGTCGAACCGCCGGTCTTTTCCTTGACCGGCTGGACGGTCTCGCGGTGATGCCGCACGGCATCCATGTCGGCACGGATCTTGGCCTTGTCTTCCGGAAAGCCCTCGAACACCGCATGGGTGAAGATCAGTCCGGCGGGGGCTGCGGAATGGCGGTAGGAGTAGCCCATTTCCGCCTTCGACAGTTGCACCGGATTGCCGTCGCGATCGACCGCCTCGACGCAGACCAGCCGCTCGGCCGTGTCGCCGCCATTGGCGCCTGCATTCATCCGGACGGCGCCGCCGATCGTGCCGGGAATGCCGTAGTAGAAGTGAAAGCCGCCGATGCCGTTATCCATCGCCATGGCGGACACATATTTGTCCGGGCAGATGGCGCCGGCGCGGATGCGGTTTTCGCCGGCAAGCTCGACCTGTCCGAAACCCTTTGCCGAGAGGCGGATGACGACACCGGCAATGCCGCCATCGCGCACCAGCAGATTGGAGCCGACGCCGACCACGGTGACCGGCACCTCCTTCGGCAAAAGCTTCAGAAAGGTCTGGAGATCTTCGACATCATGCGGCTGGAACATCAGCTCGGCCAGGCCGCCGGCCTGGAACCAGGTGACGCGGTCCATCGGTGCGTCCGGTGTCAGGCGCCCCTTCAAAGCGTCCACACCAGAGCCCAGTGATGCCAGCAGTTTCTGTCCGTCGACCTGTTTCATTCACGCTTTCCCGTTCAGAGCTTCCAGTTCCCCGGGCAGCGCTGCCGCCCACTGGGTGATATTTCCCGCTCCAAGCAAGACCACAAAATCGCCGGGCTTTGCAAGCGTCGAAACAATCGGAGCGAGCATATCAGGCGAAGACAAGTAACGCGCGTCCCGGTGTCCGCCGGACTTGATCCGCGATACCAGGGCTTCGGAACTGATGCCCTCGATCGGATCTTCGCCGGCCGCATAGACCGGGGCGATCATCACGCTGTCGGCATCGTTGAAGCAGCCGGCAAAATCCGCCATCAGGCTTTCCAGTCGCGAATAGCGATGCGGCTGATGGATGGCGATGATTCGCCCGTTGCAGGCCTCGCGGGCAGCACGCAGCACCGCCTTGATCTCGACCGGATGGTGGCCGTAGTCGTCGAACACCTGCACGCCGTTCCAGCTGCCGGTGAGCGTAAAGCGGCGCTTGACCCCGCCGAAGCTTGCCAGCCCCTTGCGGATCGCCTCTTCCTCGATGCCGAACCGGTTGGCGACCGCGATCGCCGCGCAGGCATTGGAAATGTTGTGCCGGCCGGGCATCGGCAGCATCAGATCCTTGAAAGTGAAGACGCGGCCGGTGCGCCGCCGACGGATCTCCACGTCGAACACGGATTTCACCCCGTCCTGGCGGATATTGGAGAAGCGGACATCGGCCTGCGGGTTCTCGCCATAGGTGATGACCTTGCGATCCTCGATCCGGCCGACCAGCGCCTGGACCTCGGGATGATCGAGGCACATGACGCCGAAGCCGTAGAACGGGACGTTCTCGACGAACTGGGCAAAGGCCAGCTTGACCGCATCGAAGCTGCCGTAATGGTCGAGATGCTCGGGATCGATATTGGTGACGATGGCCACATCGGCGGGGAGCTTCAGGAAGGTGCCGTCCGATTCGTCGGCCTCGACCACCATCCACTCGCCCTCGCCCATCCGGGCATTGGTCCCATAGGCGTTGATGATGCCGCCATTGATGACGGTCGGGTCGAGCCCGCCGGCATCGAGCAGGGAGGCGACCATCGAGGTGGTCGTCGTCTTGCCATGGGTGCCGCCGACGGCGATCGCGTTGCGGAAGCGCATCAGCTCGGCCAGCATCTCGGCCCGGCGGACGATCGGCAGCAGCTTTTCGCGCGCGGCAATCAGTTCCGGGTTGTTCTTCTTGATCGCGGTGGAGACGACGACGACATCGGCGTCGCCCAGATTTTCCGGCTTGTGCCCGACATGGACCTCGATGCCCTTTTCGCGCAGCCGCTGGACATTGGCGCTCTCGGCCTGATCGGAGCCCTGCACCCTGTGCCCGAGATTGTGCAGCACCTCGGCGATGCCACTCATGCCAATGCCACCAATACCGATGAAGTGGACGAGGCCGATGCTTGTCGGCATCTTCATGATCGCTGTTCCTTGTAGTCTGTCACAGATTTGCCAGCGGCAATAACCTCAACCAGGTCGGCAAGCAAGCCGGCAGCATTCGGACGGCCGACGGCGCGGGCAGCCGTCGCCATGCCGGCCAGCCATTCGGGATCGGTCATCGCGCGGGCGAGGAATTCGACGAGGCGGTCGGCCGACAGATCCGCCTGGCGCGAGACGATCGCTCCGCCATTGGCCGCAAGCGCTGCCGCATTGGCTGCCTGGTCATGGTCCAGCGCAAAGGGATAGGGCACCAGCATGGCCGGACGACCGATCACCGAGAGTTCGGAGACCGTGGACGCGCCGGATCGGCAGATGACCAGATGCGCATCGGCGATGCGGGCCGCCATGTCGGTGAAGAAAGGCGCAATCTCGGCGGCGATGCCGAGCTCCGCATAGCGTGCCATGACGGCTTCGGCATCTTCCGGACGGGCCTGCTGGGTGACAACGAGCCGGCGGCGCAGGCTCTCGTCCAGGCGTCCGATCGCCTCCGGCACGGCATGGGAGAAGAACTGCGCGCCCTGACTGCCGCCGAAGACGACGAGGCGAAACGACTGGTCGCCGGACGAGGCGCGGTAGACGGTGTCGGCGGCCTCGATCACCGCCGGGCGGACCGGGTTGCCGGTCGTCACGATCTTTGCGGCATGCTCGCCGCTCTCCGCGAGAAACCCACCGGCGATCGCCCGGACACGGTTTGCGAGAAGCCGGTTGGCCCTGCCCATCACGGCATTCTGTTCGTGGATCAGCGTCGGGACCGAAGCGTGCGCAGCGGCCAGAAGCGGCGGCAGCGTCGGGTAGCCGCCGAAGCCGACGACCGCGACCGGCTTCAGCCGTTTCACCAGGCTGCGGGCGGCCAGATAGCCGCGAAACAGCGTGATCAGCGCCTTTGCCACGGCGACCGGGTTCTTAGACCCGATGGTGGACGAGGGAATGGCGTGGATCGCCTCGGCCGGAAAGCCGCCGGCATAGCGTTCGGCCCGGCTGTCGGTCACCAGATGCACGCTGTAGCCGCGCGCATGCAGCGTGTGGGACAGCGCCTCGGCCGGAAACAGATGGCCGCCGGTGCCCCCGGCGGACAGGAAGATAAGTCCCTTGGTCATGCCACCCTACTCCGCAGGCTGATAGAGCGTGCGATAGCTGCCGCGCTCCTGCGCCCGCGATTCGGGCCGGCGGCGGGTGAGCGCCAGCAGGAAGCCGGCGGTGCAGCAGATGGCGATCTCCGACGAGCCGCCATAGGAGATCAACGGCAGCGTCATGCCCTTGGCCGGCAGCAGCTGCAGGTTCACGCCGACATTGATCATCGACTGGGCGCCGATCTGCAGCGCCAGGCCGGCAATGGCAAAGCGGTTGAAGTCGTCGTGCTCGCGATAGGCATGGGTCAGTCCGCGCACGACGATGGTGCCGAAGATCGCGACCAGCGCCATGCAGAACAGGATGCCGAACTCTTCGGCGGCGACCGAGAAGATGAAGTCGGTATGGGCGTCCGGGATGATGCGCTTGACGACACCCTCGCCCGGCCCCCGGCCGAACCAGTCACCGCGGATGATCGCTTCACGCGCGGTGTCGACCTGGAAGGTATCGCCCTCCCCGGTCCAGAACCGGTCGACGCGGCCTGCCACATGCGGCAGCGTGATATAGGCGACCGCAAAGCCGCCGACGCCGAGGCCGCCGAGCACGGTGATCCAGATCCACGGCACGCCGGCCATGAAGAACATGCTGCCCCAGACCACCGAGGTCAGGATCGTCTGGCCAAGGTCCGGCTGCGCAATCAGAAGCGCGACGACCATGCCATACAGGATCATGGCGAACAGATTGCCCGGGATCTCCTGATGGCGCTGCTGTTCTGCAAACAGCCAGGCGCAGACGACGACGAAGGCGGGCTTCATGAATTCGGACGGCTGGATCGACAGGCCGGCGATCGACACCCAGCGGCGGGCCCCCTTCACCTCGGCGCCGAAGAACAGCGCCAGCAGCATCATCGCCAGGGCTGCGACCAGCATGATGATGGCGGCGCGGCGCACCTGGCGCGGCGACAGGAAGGACAGCCCCAGCATGACGGCGACGGCCGGCAGCATGAAGGCGATCTGGCGCCGGACGAAATGGAAATTGTCGAGCCCGATCCGGTGCGCCACGGCCGGCGATGCGGCAAAGGACAGCATCAGACCGATGCCGATCAGGGCCAGGAAAAGGACCAGAAACAGGCGATCGATCGTCCAGAACCATTCGGCAAGCGGACCTCGCTCCGCACGGCTGACCATGTCATTGACCTCCTTGGGGCATCTCGACGAGCATCGTCACGTCAGGCAGTGCTGCGACCGTCGAGACGAACGAATCACCACGTACCTCGAAATTCTTGTATTGATCGAAGCTTGCGCAAGCCGGGGATAGCATCACCGCGACCTCGCTGTCGTCCGCTGCCGCGTCGGCCGCCGCATGGGCGACGGCACGGTCGAGCGTTTCGGAGATCTCGTAGGGCACGGCACTGCCAAGGGTCGCCGCAAAGGCCGACGCCGCCTCGCCGATCAGATAGGCCTTGGCGATGTGCGGAAACAGCGGCGCAAGAGCGGCGATGCCGCCTTCCTTGGGCAGACCGCCGGCGATCCAGTAGATCCGCCCGTAGCTCGACAGCGCCGGTGCCGCAGCCTCGGCATTGGTGGCCTTGGAATCGTTGACGAACACGACATGGTCGCGGCGTGCGACCGGCTGCATGCGATGCTTCAGCCCGCCGAAGGAGCGCAGGCCGGCGCGCACCTCCTCGACCGTAAGGCCAACGGCGAGGCAGGCGGCAATCGCCGCGGCCGCATTCTGCGCATTGTGGCTGCCGCGCAGCGTCTGGATGCCGTCGAGATCGGCCATCAGAGCCGCCTTTCCATCCTGTGCCCGGAAGATCTTCTGGCTGTCGTTATAAAAGCCGGTGTCGACCGGCCGGCGCTTGGAGATGCGCTCGACGGTTCCCCCGGCCTTCTCGATCCGCTCGGCGATCATCGTGCAATGGCTGTCGTCGACGCCGATGATGGCGGTGCGGCTGCCGGCGACCAGGCGTTCCTTGATCTCGGCATAATGCTGCATCGTGCCGTGGCGATCGAGGTGATCCGGCGTCAGGTTGAGCAGGATGCCGGCGGTCGGATCGAGCGTCGGGGCCAGATCGATCTGGTAGGACGAGCACTCGATGACGTAATGGCGACCGGGTGCCGGCGGATCAAGCGTCAGCACGGCCCGGCCGATATTGCCACCGAGCTGGGTGTCGCGGCCGGCGCTTTGCAGGATATGGGCAATCAGCGCCGTGGTGGTCGACTTGCCATTGGTGCCGGTAATCGCAATCAGCGGGCAATCGGGCTGCTGTGCCCGGCGCTCGCGCACGAACAGTTCGACGTCGCCGATGATCTCGACGCCGGCCGCCCGCGCCAGGTCCACCGTCCAGTGCGGCTTCGGATGGGTGAGCGGCACGCCCGGCGACAGCACCAGGCAGGCGAGCCGGTCCCAGTCGAGTGCCCGCAGGTCGCCGGTCGCGATGCCCTCGGCGCCAGCGCGCGCGACGCTGTCGGGATTGTCGTCCCAGGCCGTTACATCGGCGCCGCCGGCCACCAGCGCCCGGGCGGTCGCCAGTCCCGAACCGCCGAGGCCGAACAGCGCGACGGCCTTGCCTTTGAGCGTGCTGACCGGGATCATCGACGCCTCACCGCAGCTTCAGGGTGGACAGGCCGAGCATGGCAAGGCCGACGGCAATGATCCAGAAGCGGATCACCACCTGGCTTTCGGTCCAGCCGAGCTTTTCGAAATGATGGTGGATCGGCGCCATCAGGAACACCCGCTTGCCGGTCATCTTGAAATAACCGACCTGGATGATCACCGAAAGCGTCTCGGCGACGAACAGCCCGCCGATGATCACCATGACGATCTCGTGCTTGGTGGCAACCGCAACCGTGCCGATCAGGCCGCCGAGCGACAGCGATCCGGTGTCGCCCATGAAGATGGCGGCGGGCGGCGCGTTGAACCACAGGAAGCCGAGCCCTGCCCCGATCACCGCGCCGAGCAGCACGGCAAGCTCGCCGGTGCCGGGCACGAAATTGATCTGCAGGTAATTGGCGAAGACGGCGTTGCCCGCGAGATAGGCGATCACCCCGAAGGAGGCAGCCGCAATCATCACCGGCACGATGGCCAGACCATCGAGACCGTCGGTCAGGTTGACCGCATTGCCGGCCCCGACAATGACGAAACCGCCGAACAGCACGAAGAAGATGCCGATATTGACGAGAAAGTCCTTGGCAAAGGGAAAGGCGATCGAGGTGCCGAGAAAGGAACCCGGCGCTGCCGAAGCGGTGGCCGAACGCATCATGAAATAGACGGCGATGCCGGCAATCAGGAATTCGATGCCGAGGCGGGCCTTGCCGGAAAAGCCCTTGTCGGACTGCTTCGTCACCTTCAGATAATCGTCATAGAAACCGATCGCCCCGAAGCCCAGGGTCACCATCAGGGTCGCGACCACATAGACGTTGGAAAGATCGGCCCACAACAGCGACGATCCGACGATACCCGCGAGAATCATCAACCCGCCCATCGTCGGCGTTCCCGCCTTCTTGAAATGGGTCTGCGGCCCATCGGCGCGGATCGGCTGGCCCTTGCCCTGGCGAATGCGCAGGGATGCGATCATGCGCGGACCAAAGAGAAAGACGATCATCGCCGAGGTCAGCAACGAGGCACCGGTTCGGAACGTGATGTACCGGAACAGGTTGAAGAATTGAATATGGTCCGACAGTTCGACCAGCCAGATCAGCATGGAAGCCCTTTCCAAAAGCCCATTAGTTGAGGCGTTCCGTGTCTGAGAATGCCGGATAGTTGTCAAGCAAAGCCTTGACGATCTTGCCGAAACCAAGCCCGAGCGACGACTTGATCATCAGCACGTCGCCGGGACGCACCGCCTGGACGGCAAACTCTGCCAGTTCCTCGGTGGTGGGACGGTACTCGACCGTGACGGTGTCTGGCAGCGCATCGCGCAGGTGGGTCATGGCCTCGCCCGAAAGCCAGACTTGGTCAACGCCAGCCGTCGCCAGCGGTGCGGCCAACTCGGCATGAACGCCGTCTGAAAATTCACCCATTTCGAGCATGTCGCCGAGGACGGCTATCCTGCGCCCGCCGGTCCCGGTCCTGGCGGCTGCGAGCACGGCGATGGCGGCACGCATCGAGGCGGGATTGGCGTTGTAGCTTTCATCGATCAGCGTGAAACGGCCACCCTCGACCTTGAGCGCATGACGCGCGCCGCGTCCCTTGACCGGCGACAGGCTTGCGAACGACTGGACGGCGGCGGCCATGTCGACACCGAGCAGCTTGGCAGCGCCCAGCACCGCCATGGCGTTTTCGGCCAGATGGCGTCCCGGCGCGCCGATCGCGACTTCGTGCGTCTCGCCGCCGAGCGAGGCCCAGAGCGTCGAGCCCTCCCCCGAACCGTCATATTCGGCAAGGCGATACTCCGCCTTGGGGTTCTGGCCGAAACTGTGGATGTTTTCGACGCCGGCATCCTGCGCCGCCTTGACGAGGAAGGCATACTGGTTGTTGTCGCGGTTGAGGATCGCATGGCCATGCGGCTCGATGCCCTCGAAGATCTCGGCCTTGGCGGCGGCGATTTCCTCGATATTCCGGAAATTTCCAAGATGGGCGGCGGCGATCGTGGTGATGATCGCCACATGCGGACGCACCAGCTTGACCAGCGGGCGGATCTCGCCCGGATGATTCATGCCGATCTCGAAGATACCGAAATCGGTATCGGCCGGCATGCGCGCCAGCGTCAGGGGCACGCCCCAGTGATTGTTAAACGAGGCCACGGCTGCATGCACCTTGCCGCAGGGGTCGAGCGCATGCCGCAGCATTTCCTTGGTCGTCGTCTTGCCGACGGACCCGGTCACCGCAACGATCTCCGCCTGGCAGCGTTTCCGCGAGGCGACCGCCAGCCGTTCCAGCGCCTGCAATACGTCGTCGACCACGATCATCGGCACGGTCAGGCGACCGAGGGCGGGCAGCTTTGCTTCGCTGACGATGATCAGCGCCGCGCCGTTGGCAACCGCGAGGCTGGCGAAGTCATGACCGTCGAAACGGTCGCCCTTGATGGCGAAAAACGCCTCACCGGCTGCGACCGACCGGCTGTCGATCGAGATACCGGTGACGCCTTCGGGCAGATTGCCCACCGGCCGCCCGGCAAGGGCGGCGGCCATTTCCGACGATCTCCATAGAAGGTTCAAGGCTGCAGCTCCTCAAGTGCTTTGCGAACCTCCGCATGATCCGAAAAAGGCAGCGTCTTGTCACCGATGGTCTGCCCTTCCTCATGCCCCTTGCCGGCCACGACCAGCGTATCGCCTGATTTCAAAAGGGAAATAGCATGACGGATGGCCTTGGCCCGGTCGCCGATCTCGGTCGCGCAGGTAGCGGCCGCCATGATCTCGCCGCGAATCGCCGCCGGCTCTTCCGAGCGCGGATTGTCGTCGGTGACGATCACCACGTCTGCCAGCCGGCAGGCGATCTCGCCCATGATCGGCCGTTTGCCGCGGTCGCGGTCGCCACCGCAGCCGAACACGACAACCAGCTGGCCCGTGGTGAACGGGCGCACCGAGGTCAGCACATTCTCCAGCGCGTCCGGCTTGTGGGCATAGTCGACATAGGCGAGCGCACCATTGCCGGCCTGCCCGACCAGCTCGAGACGACCGACAGCCCCCTTCAAATGCTCGAGCGCCTTCAGGGCGACGGCGGTGTCGACACCGGTCGCGATCGCAAGGCCGGCCGCGACCAGCGCATTGGCCACCTGGAAGTCACCGGCAAGCGGAATGTCGATTTCGAAGATGCGGCCATCGGCATGGATCTCGACCACCTGCTTGTGGCGGAAATGCTCGACCCGCTTGACGGTCAGGAAATCGCCCTTGCGGCCGACCGTCAGAACCTTGTGACCGGCAGTGCTCGCCGCATCGATCGCCTTTTGCGACCAGGCGTCGTCGGCATAGATGATCGCCGGCGACCCCTTGGGCAGCAGCGTATCGAACAGCCGCATCTTGGCGGCCATGTAGTCCTCGACCGTCGGATGGTAGTCCATATGGTCGCGACCGAGATTGGTAAAGGCGGCAGCCTTCAGCGCCACACCGTCCAGCCGGCTCTGGTCCAGCCCGTGGCTGGAGGCCTCCATCGCCGCATGGGTGACACCCTCGACCGCAAGCTCGGCGAGCAGCGCCTGCAGGGCGACGGGATCGGGGGTGGTCAGCGAACCATAGGTCTCGCGGCCCGGCGCGATCACGCCGGTCGTGCCGATCTGCGCTGCGGCAAGTCCGGCCGCTGCCCAGATCTGGCGGGTGAACGAGGCGACCGATGTCTTGCCGGCGGTGCCGGTGACCGCCACCATGGTTTCCGGCTGCATGCCGTAGAGGCGGGCAGCCGCCAGCGCCAGGGCGCGGCGCGGATTATAGACGACGATGACGGGTACGGATGCCTCGATCGGCTCGGCAGCGACGATCGCGGCCGCGCCCTTGGCAACGGCATCGGCGGCAAAGGCCGTGCCGTTCGCCTTGGTGCCGGCCAGCGCGACGAACAGCATGCCGGGGGCGATCCTGCGGCTGTCGGCGGACAGTCCGGTGATCTCGACATCGCCCGCAGCGGCAAGGCCGGCGGCGTCGGAGGCAAAATCCTCAAGGAGATCGATCAGTTTCATTGCGGGCGCTTTTCAATTTTGAACCCGGCACCGCTCGAAGCCGAGTCGGTGCCGGGAGACGTGACGATGCCGATTAATAGGACACAAGCAGGTTGGAGCCCAAGTCCCCGAAATCGGGTTCTACACCGAGAATTGCGGCGCTTCTGCGAATAATGTCGCGTACCATGGGTGCTGCCGTATAGGAGGCGATCGTTCCACCGTTTTCGCCATCATGCGGTTCGTCACAGAAGGTCAGCACGACATATTGCGGATCGCTGATCGGAAAGGCCGCCAGGAACGCATTGAAGTTGAGCTTGCTGTCGTAGCGGCCATTGACCACCTTGTCGGCCGTTCCGGTCTTGCCGCCGACATCGAAGCCGGGCACGCGGGCATTGCGGCCGGAGCCTTCCTTGCCGTTATAGTCGAAAAGGTAGCGCATCTCCTTGCTGGTCTTTTCCGAAATCACCCGCTCGGCGACCGCGTTTGCCTGCTCTTGCGTGCGCGGCAGGAAGGTCGGCTCGATCAGATAGCCGCCATTGACCAGCGCCGCACCGGCCACAGCCGTCTGCAGCGGCGTGGTCGCCACGCCATGACCGAAGGAAATGGTGATCTGGTTGATCTTCTTCCATTCGCGCGGCTGGCTCGGCATTTTGATTTCCGGCAGCTCGGTGTCCATCTTGGTCAGCAGGCCGAGCTTGGTCAGGAAGGCCTTGTGTTCGGGAATGGTCTGGGTGTCGGCGATCTTGGCCGTGCCGATATTCGACGAATATTTGAAGATTTCCGGCACGGTCAGCCAGGCATGGCGGCCATGGAAGTCCTGGATGGTAAAGCCGCCGAGACGGATCGCGCGGGTCGCGTCGAAACTGTCGGTCAGCTTCACCCGGCCCGAATCGAGCCCCATGGCGATGGTGAAGGACTTGAAGGTCGACCCCATTTCGAACGTGCCGTTCGCCATGCGGTTCAGCCAGCCGTCTTCCGAGCCGCTGGCCGGATCGTTCGGATCGAAATCCGGATAGGAGGCCATGGCGAGCACCTCGCCGGTCTTGATGTCGAGCACGACGGCTCCGGTGCCCTTTGCCTTGTAGTTGACCATCGCGTTCTGCACGACGTCGTGGACGATGTTCTGGACGCGCAGGTCGATCGACAGCTTCACCGGCTCCAGCGGCGCATTGCTGGTCATGCCGGCAGCCGCCAGGGCCGCGAGCCCCTGCTGGTCGACATATTTTTCCATGCCGGCCATGCCGTGGTTGTCGATATTGACATAGCCGACGATATGCGAGGCGGTCGGGCCGCCCGGATAGAAGCGGCGCTTTTCCGGCCGGAAGCCGATGCCGGGAATGCCGAGCGCCAGGATCTCGCTCTGCTGCTTCGGAGTCAGCTGGCGCTTCAGCCACTGGAAGCGGGACTGCGGATTGGCAAGCTTGCGATAGGTCGACTTGATATCGAGATCGGACAGGACGCTGTGCAGCTTTTCGACCGCTTCGTCGGGATCGACCACCTTGTTCGGCTCGGCAAACAGCGAGACCGTGCGGATGTCGGTCGCCAGCACGTCGCCATTGCGGTCGAGGATGTCGGGCCGCGAGGCCATCAGCCGGTCGGTCGGCGGAATCGAGGAGGTGGTATCGGACTGGGTGTAGCCATACTGCACCAGACGGCCGCCGATCACGCCATAGACCAGCAGGCTGCCGAAAATGATCAGGCCGACACGCTTGCGGGCAAGTTCCCCCTTGCGCTTGCGCGAGCCCTTGAACGATGCGCCATTGCTGGCGATGTCACCCTTCTGGCCATTGCTCGAGAAATGCGCCTGGCTCTTGAGAAGCATCAATCGCGACAGAAAACTCATCAGGGCCTCACCGATCCGGTTGCGATAGTGTCCGGGGCGGCCAGTCCATCCTGGGCGACCTCGGGCGGGGTGGGCTCTGGCCGGATCATCGGCAGTTCATGCGGGCGGGCAAGCTGGGTCGGGTCCGTCGGCTGCAGTTTCAGCTCGTCGCCATAAAGCTGCACCAGCTTTTCCAGACGGTTGGGCTGGGTCAGCAGCGCCCAGTCGGCCTTCAGCAGGTCGAGGGTGTCGCGCTCCAGCTTGATCTTGGCTTCCAGATGCTGGACCTCTTCCTCGCGGTCTTCCGCGTGGTGCTTGATCTGGTAGGTGACGGTGGCGGCCGCGAGCATGGCGCCGATCATCAGGAAATCGAGGGTCTTCAGCATGATCAGCCGCCCATCCGTTCGAGGCTGGCAAGGGCCGGCAGGTTGAAGATCGCCATGTCGGCCGGGCCGGCCGGGCTTTCGGTGCGAATGCCGGCGCGCAGCTTGGCGGACCGGGCGCGCGGATTGATCTCGGCCTCGGCCTCGCTGGCGCCGACCATGCCCTTGCCGATCGGCGTGAAGGCGGCAGGCGCCACGCTTGCCATCGGCAGATGCCGCGAACCACCCGACTTGCCGGAACGCTCGGTGAAGAATTTCTTGACGATGCGGTCCTCCAGCGAATGGAAGGTGACGACGACCAGCCGGCCGCCGGGCTTCAGCGCGCGTTCGGCGGCAAACAGCGCCCGCGCCAGTTCGCCGAGTTCGTCGTTGACGAAGACACGCAGCGCCTGGAAGACGCGGGTTGCCGGATGGATACGGTCGGTCGCCTTGCGCGGCGTGACGATCTCGATCATGCCGGCCAGGTCACGGGTGGTGACGAAGGGCGTGTCGAGCCGGCGCTTCTCGATCGCACGGGCGATCCGGCCGGCCTGCTTCTCCTCGCCGAGAAAGCCGAAAATGCGGGCGAGATCGCTGACCTTTGCGCGGTTGACGACATCGGCCGCCGAAACCCCGTCCGAGGACATGCGCATGTCGAGCGGGCCGTTCTTCTGGAAGGAAAAGCCGCGATCGGCCTCGTCGATCTGCATCGAGGAGACGCCGATGTCGAGCACGACGCCGTCGAGGCCGCCATCCGGCGCGAACCGGTCGAGTTCGGAAAAACGGGTATGGTGCAGCTGAAGACGCGCGCCATAGCGGTCGACCAGCGCCGCACCGCCTGAAATGGCCGTCGGGTCCCGGTCGAGGGCCACGACGCGCGACCCTTCCGCCAGGATCGCCGTCGTGTACCCACCGGCGCCGAAGGTGCCATCCAGGATGACGTCTTCGGGCTTAGGCTTCAATGCATCCAGTACTTCTGAAAGAAGAACCGGAGTGTGACGAACCGGTCCGCCTCCGGCATCAGTCGACCCTCCGCCAGGATTCGTCATCACTCCGCTTCCCCTTTCTATCGAGGGGACAGTCCTCGCAGCCTGCGTCCCTCTCTTGCAGCAGCCTGGGCCGAACGAAACGCTTCCGGTTCCCAGAGCTGAAAAAACTCGCCCCGTCCGACGAATGTCACTTCGGACGAGATACTCGTAAAATCGCGGATGAAATCCACGACCATCAACCGCCCCTCCCCATCCAGCCGCAAGGGAATTCCGCCCCCATGGATGAGAAGAGACAATTCGTCCGCCTCCGGCGACAAGGGATCGAGTGTCGCCAGCTGCCTCTCGTATTGCGCAAGCAATTCGGGACCGCCTGCACTCACCGCCGGAAAGGAGAAATCCTGGAGACAGTAGAGCTCCTGGATACCCTTCTTCGCGAGCACAGCCCGAAACGGCGCTGGAACGGATACCCGACCCTTCGCGTCGATCTTGTTCGTCGCATTTGACAGGAAGCGGTCCATGGAAACCCGAATCCGCCCCTTCCGGCTGGAGGCGAATAGACCGCCTCACGGAGTATGAAAACGCCTCAACCGCAACACTTGGAACGCCAATAGAAAACCGGCTGAAATAACTCTTCGACAGACCATCGCAAGCGCCGCCTTTTTCGGACTTCATGGACCCCTGCTTGGTGTGATTATGGGATAACATGGGACAACATGGGCGTCAATGGGAACTGCCCCTCGCACAGCCGCTGGGACTCCCTCCCTTTGTAAGCCGTTAAGCTTAACAAAAGGTTAGGAAATTCAGATCGGGCGGCCTCCGCGCCAACGCGTAAATGCCCCCTAATATGACCGGGATATCAACGGCTTGGGGCCGCCCATTTTTTGACGAAAAAAGGGGAAAAGAAATTGCCAGTCGGCCTGTAAGCCGGGTTCTGTATGGCTCCGGTTTCCCGGAACGTGGCAGCCATTCATCTGGGACAGCGTTTACACGCTGCCTCGTCGCAACCCACCCGGATGACTGGCCCGGAAACAGGCTGTAGGCAGCAAGCTGCCCCGCGTCATCCCTATTCGGTTTTGCTCCCGGTGGGGTTTACCATGCCGTCCCTGTCGCCAGGCACGCGGTGGGCTCTTACCCCACCCTTTCACCCTTACCCGTTCGAGAACGGGCGGTTTACTTTCTGTGGCACTTTCCCTGAGGTCGCCCTCGCCGGACGTTATCCGGCACCGTGTTTCCGTGGAGCCCGGACTTTCCTCACCTTACCGTCTTTCGACATTGGTAAAGCGCGGCTGCCCGGCCGACTGGCAGGGGCTGCTTAGCCGACACGATTGCCGAACGCCACCCAAATCTCGGCCTTGCGGGACAAGCGGCTGCCGAATCAGCAAAAACCGGCGGAAAACGCGATTCCATACCCCTGATCGGCGAGGTTTCTGCCAAGCAGAAGCTCGGCGCCGAGCCGCCCGATCTCGTCGGAACTCTTGGCCGCCGCACCACAGCCGCCGGTCAGCACCGCGATGCGGGAGCTGGCGAATTCGATGGCCGGATAGCCGCTCGGGGTAAATGACACGGCGCAGGCTCCCATGCTCGGCTCCACCGCCGCCAGATCCGGGATGAGATCGACGGCAATGCGGCGCAGATGGTCGCGCACGCTCTCGCGTCCCCCGGTCCGAAACCAGGCACGGACCTCCGGCTCGGTGCCCAGCACCAGATCATCGGGATCTCCGCCGATCTTCAGATAGACGCGCGCGTCCGGATAGGTGACCGGCGGCAGCAGATAGACGTGGTCCCTCGGATTTTCAGGCTGATGGATCAGCGACGGCATGGTCGACAGCCGCTCCAGCAGCTTGCCCTTGATCTCGAAGAAGGCGATGGTCCGCCCATAGACGGTCATCGGCAGCGGCCGGGGCAAGAGGCCCTGCCCGATCGAAAACCCGCCGGCCGCGACCAGCACCTGTTCGGCCGTATAGCTGTTGCCCGAATCGGTCGTGACGGTCGCATGACCGTCCTGCTGCCGCACCTCTGTCACCGTTTCGGCAATCAGGCGAGCGCCCGCCCTGTAGGCGAGTTTTGCCTGCGCCTCGACCAGCCGGCGCGGATTGACATGCCCGGCATCGCTGCGCTCATAGACGCCTTCGCAGCGCTCGGTGAAGTGAAGATAGGGAAACTGTCTCCGGAGCGCCTCGGGCTGCATGACCTCCGCGCCGACGCCCAGCTGTTCGGCCGCATTGCAGATATTGGCGACATAGGGATCGCTGCCACCGCGGGCCGGGCCGACCATCAGGCAGCCGCGCTCGTGGTAGAAGGACGCGCCGCTTTCGCGGGCGATGTCGCCGTAGCGCGCGATCGACCGATTGGCCAGTTCGGCCCAGACCGGATCGGGGTCGATGGTGCGGGTGATGCGTGCCTCGTCGTAGTGGCTGGCAAAGACGCCGGCATGGCTTTTCGGATCGCGCGGCTCCAGCGGACCGATCAGCGCGACACCCTCGCCGGCGCGCGCCAGATACTTGGCGGCAGCCGACCCCATCATGCCACGACCGACGACTATAGACTTGAAATCGACCGACATTCCCGTTCCTTCCGGCTCAACGCCCGCGCCTGCGCAGGCGCAGACCATAGGCACGAAAACGGCCATGCGCCAGCCTGCTTTTCCCACCCGCCGCCAAGGACGAGCGCAAACATTACGGAGATTTAATGGCAGCGGCGGCGAACAACCATGGCGACTTTGCGTTCGACCGAAAGGTGACCCCGCTTCGAGCTACAGGAGGATACCATGGCCACACCCTATACCGCATCGCCATCCGTCAATAAGCCTGTCCGAAGGCGCAATCCGGGCGGTCCGGGGCGATGGTGGCTTGGCCTTCTCGGCATCGTCTTCATCCTTATCGGTCTGGCGCTTGCCTTTGGCGGGGTATGGCTGATCACCCTCGGCGGCACCTTCTACTATACCATTGCCGGCATTGGCCTGATCGTGTCGGGCGGGCTGATCGTCATGCGGAACATCCTCGGCGTCTGGGTCTATGCCGCCACCTGGATCTACACGCTGTTATGGGCCTTCTGGGAGGTCGGGCTCGATCCCTGGCCGCTGGTGCCACGGCTGGTGGCGCCGACCGTGCTGCTGATTGTCCTGCTGCTGTCGCTGCCGGCCTTTCGCCGGCGCATCGGAGCCCATGTGCCGGCAACCGCCGTTGCCCTTCTGGCAAGCCTCGCCGTCCTGTCGCCCGCGGCCGGCTTTCACGATTCGGCCAGCGCGCAGGACGCCACGCCCGCCCCTGATGCCGGACAGCCTGCCGATCCGGCCGCCAATCCGGCAATCGCCCCGCAGACCATGCCCGACCAGCCGGCAACGGATGCCACCGGTGCCGCAATGGCCACGTCCAATCCCGCCATGAAGACCATTGCCGCGACAGGTGCCAATGTCTCGACCAAGCCCTTGCAGGAACTGAAGGCCGGTCAGGACTGGCCGGCCTATGGCGGCGGCGACAGCGCCCAGCGCTACTCCCCGCTCGACCAGATCACCGCCGGCAACGTCAAGGACCTGACCCAGGTCTGGCTTGCCCATACGGGCGACATGCCAACCGAGAAGACCAAGGGCGAATATTCGCCGGAAAACACCCCGCTCGAAGTCGGCGGCCATCTGTTCGTCTGCTCGCCGATGAATATCCTGATTTCCTATGACGCGAAGACCGGCAAGGAAGAATGGCGCTACGATCCGAAGGTCTCGCCGGACGCCATCCCCTATGGCGCTACATGCCGTGGCGTTGCCTATTATGTCGATCCGAACGCCACCGACGACGCGCCGTGCAAGACGCGGCTGGTCGAGGGCACGCTCGATGCCAGGCTGATCGCTGTCGATGCAAAGGACGGGCAGACCTGCCCGGGCTTCGGGGAAAAGGGTGAGGTCGATCTCAACAACGGTATCGGTCAGAGCACGCCCGGCTGGTATGCGATCACCGCGCCGCCGGTGATCGTGCGCGGCATTGCCGTCGTCGGCGCGCAGGTCAAGGACGGCCAGGCGGAGGATGCGCCCTCCGGGGTGATCCGCGGCTACGATGTCCTGACCGGCAAGCTCGCCTGGGCCTGGGACATGGGCCATCCGGATCGCCAGGGCGCCCCGCCCGAGGGAGAGACCTATACCCGCGGCACGCCCAACATGTGGACAGTCGCCACTGGCGACGAGGAACTCGGCTATGTCTATCTGCCGCTCGGCAATTCCTCGGTCGACTATTACGGCGGCAACCGCAAGGACTTCGAGAACGAGTACAGCTCCTCGCTGGTCGCCATCGACGTCACCATCGGCAAGCCGGTCTGGCATTTCCAGACAGCGCATTACGATCTGTGGGACTATGATCTCGGCAGCCAGGTTTCGCTGGTCGACTTTCCGAAGGACGGCAAGACGGTGCCGGCGCTGGTGCTGCCGAGCAAGCAGGGGCAGATCTATGTGCTGAACCGCAAGACGGGCGAATCGCTGTTTCCGGTCGAGAACCGCAAGGTTCCCTCCGACGGCGTCGAAGCCAAGGCCCTGTCGAAGGAACAGCCTTTCTCCGGCTATGCCAACGTCACCAAGCCGGACCTCAAGGCGACCGACGCCTGGGGCGCCTCGCCGCTCGACCAGCTGATCTGCCGGATCCAGTTCCGCCGGGCCGAATATGACGGCAAGTACACGGCGCCGACCGTCGACAAGCCCTATATCGAATATCCCGGCTACAATGGCGGCTCGGACTGGGGCAGCGTCGCGATCGATCCGAAGAACGGCATCCTCGTCGCCAACTACAACGACGTGCCCAACTACAACCAGCTGGTGCCGCGCAAGAAGGCCGACGCGCTGGGTTACCGCCCGATCAACGAAGGCGGCAACCGCTCGAATGTCGAGGGTGCCGGCGATCCGCAGGCCGGTTCGCCCTATGCCATCAACGTCAATGCCGGCTGGCGCAACCCGGTGACCGGCATGCCCTGCGTGGCGCCGCCCTATGGCTGGATCCGCGCGATCGACCTGAAGACCGGCAAAACGTTGTGGGACAAGCCCTTCGGCGCGGCCAACAACAATGGTCCGTTCGGCATTCCCTCGATGCTGCCGATCACCATCGGCACGCCGAACAATGGCGGTCCGCTGGTCACCGCCGGCGGCCTGATCTTCGTCGCCGCCACCACCGACGACAAGTTCCGCGCCTATGACATCAAGACCGGCAAGGTCGTCTGGGAAACGGATCTGCCCGCCGGCGGCCAGACGACGCCGATGACCTATGAAGTCGATGGTCGGCAATATGTCGTGCTGGTGCCCGGCGGCCATCACTTCATGGAGACCAAGGTCGGCGACCAGGTGATCGCCTATGCCCTGCCGAAACAGGGCTGAGGCGGCAACGCCAAGCGCCCGAGAAGGCGGAGGCGACGTGGCCCCTTGTCAGAACCGCGCCGCCTCCGATGCATGCCAGGCCTGAATGAGCCCATCCAGGCGGAACCGACATGCATCATCGCCCGTGTGATGGAGCGCCATCTTCGCCTTGTGACAAGGCGCGGCGCTCCATCACGAAACCTGCTGACCGCGTTACGAGTCGAGCAGCGCCATGACCTTGCCGCAATAGCGCTTGGAGATCGGATTCATCCGCTTGGCGCCGTGGCCGGCATTGTATTTCAGGATCGTCTGGCAGGTTTCACCGCCGCCGAGATCATGAGCAGCCGCCAGATACTTCATCCCCCAGCGGATATTGGTCTCCGGATCGTAGAGCGCCTTGGCAGAGCCGTGAAAACCCATCATCCGGGCGGTCGCGGGCTTGATCTGCATCAGGCCGATCTCCCCGGCGCTGCCCCTGGCCTTCGGATTGAAATTGCTTTCGATCTGCACCACGGCCTGAGCCAGGTTTACAGGCACGTCGTACTTGTTGGCATATTTCTTGATCAGGAGGCCGAAAGGATTGATGTCCTCGGCGTCCGCCAACGCCGCATCGGCCGCACTGCGCTGCACTGCCAGTCTCGTCGCCACATCTCCGTCATCGACATCCTTGGCATGGACCGGCCCGCAAAAAGACATGGCGGTAGCGATGCTTGCCGCAGCAGCGAAAATATTTCTGATCATATAGGTTTTAGTCTCCGCACCTCGAGGGGACTTACGCAATACAGCAACAGCATAATGGCCCCGCAGCCAAGTATCCCGTTCTCGGGATAGCTGTCGTCAATAGTCCCTGTTTTTAAGTTGAGCGTCGGAAGCAATGAAGCTTCCCGTTCCGCCGTTCAGCAACGGCGTTAGACATGTTTAATAAGAAAAACTTGTGGCAAGCCGGAACTTTTTGACTTGGCGGCGCATTGGAAGGGGTTGCCGGACGGTCCGGATCAGCGCCCCGTCAGCCGAATTTCGGCAGCGCCGAGAGCAGTCTGTGCAATGTCTCTATGGTGGAGGCATCGGCAATGCCGTCAACCTGCGCGGGTCGGAAATGGCGCTGGAAAGCCGCCACGACACCCTCGGTTTTTTCGCAGAAGTCTCCGGTGATTTCAACGTTGTAACCATACATCGCCAGCATCGACTGGATGGCCTCGACCGGCTGACCGTTGTCGCCGCGCTGAAAGAACCGCCCGCCGGCGATCGGAGCGGGCTCGACATAGTGCCCGACCCCCGCCGCATGCAGTGTCCTCCAGGGGAATTTTTCACCCGGATCGACCTTGCGGACAGGGGCGATATCGGAGTGGCCGAGTACCCGTTCGGGCCGGATCTGCAGGCGCTTGTCACAGTCGAGACACAATTCGACGACCGCTTCGATCTGTCGGGCCGGGTATTCCGGCAGGCCGGCGGGATGGCCGCCATTGACGATCTCTATGCCGATCGAGCGCGAATTGATGTCGGTTTCACCGGCCCAGCTGCTTTTGCCGGCATGCCAGGCGCGCCTGTCCTCGGGCACGAGCTGGTCAATGCGCCCATCCTCGTGGACGACATAATGGCTGGAAACCTGGCTTTCGGGATTGCAGAGCCACGAGAGCGCCGCCTCGCCGCTGTCCATGCCGGTATAGTGGAGAAGAATGATGTCGGGCCTGATGCCCCCTGCCCGTTCGCCGTGATTGGGCGAGGCGACGACGCGAGCGCCCGGAAAATCCGGCGTAAACGCAGTCATGCGGCGCGGCGTTCTTTCTCGATCGCTTCATAGGCCGCGTTGAACGTCGCCATGCGCTGGTTGGCCACCGCGTGGAATTCGCTCGGCACGCCACGGGCATGCAGCCGGTCGGGGTGATGCTCGGCGGCCAGCGCCCGGTATCGGCGGCGGATCGACGAGAAGTCGTCGCTCGGGGAAACCCCGAGAACGCGGTAGGGATCGCCGTCGACATGCAGATGCCGGGCGGTGATTTCCTCGAAGCGCTGTTCTTCGATGCCGAAGATCTCGGCGATGCGGGTCAGGAAATCGAGTTCCTGCTCATGCACCAGTCCGTCCGCCTTGGCGATATGAAACAGACCGTCGACGATGTCTTCGAGCACCGGGCAATCGAAATCGCAGGTGCGGCAAAGCCCGGCCAGCCGCTCGGCATAGGCCTCGTAGCCCGCCACGTCCTGGCGTGCCAGATTGTAGAGACGGGCGACGTTGCGCGCCTCTTCCGGCGGAAAATCGAAGATCGACCTGAAGGCGTCGACCTCTGCGGTGGTGACGATTCCGTCCGCCTTGGCCATCTTGGCCGAGAGCGCGATGATCGCCACCGAGAAGGACACCCGGCGGCGCGTCTCGGGGTCGCCCTCGAACACGGTGCGCACCGATTCGACGATGCCCGACAGAACATTACCGGCAGCATCGGTGACCGCACCGAGCAAGCGGTCCCAAAGCGAAGCGATCTGTTCACAGGCGAAATCGAAAAACATGAGCGAGATTGACCAAATAATCGGGCGAAAAGCAAGCTGAGAACGGCCTGATGACATTAAGTTTTATTCAGCAAGGCTTGCAAAAGCTTGATGGTGGTATCTACGCGGTTAAGCCGCCGGTGGATTGCCGGGGGCTCCTCGCGGGACAAAATTGCCGCGTCTCGTGCGACCGGCCGCCTCGGCCGGCCGGCAAGAATCGGTGACGCCCGCGACCCCGCCGGGCGGCAGCGGCAAGCTGCGCGAGACCGGCGGTCGAACGCCTTGCGTCATTCAACCGATTGAATTCGAACCCGTCGGCGGAGCTTCGCGTTATCGCCTCGAAATGCCCGTATTTCCTGACAAATTCCCTTTACACAGTCGGCGTATCTGTCGCATCCATGCGGTCGGACAACGCCATCGATCCTGCCCTTTTTCTGCCCGAGGAGCCCCACATGCCGAAACAGAAAATCGCAATGCTGACCGCCGGCGGCCTTGCGCCCTGCCTCTCCTCGGCCGTCGGCGGCCTGATCGAACGCTATACCGACATTGCCCCCGAGGCCGAGATCGTTGCCTACAAGTCGGGCTATCGCGGCCTGCTGATGGACTACAAAATCGAGATCACCGCCGAGATGCGCGAAAAGGCGCATGTGCTCCACCGCTACGGCGGATCGCCGATCGGCAACAGCCGGGTGAAGCTCACCAATGTCGAGGATTGCCTGAAGCGCGGGCTGATCAGCGAGGGCCAGACGCCGCTGCAGGTGGCGGCCGAGCGGCTGGCAGCCGACGGCATCACCATTCTCCACACGATCGGCGGCGACGACACCAACACGACGGCCGCCGACCTCGCCGCCTATCTCAGCAATAACGGCTACGACCTGACGGTGGTCGGCCTGCCGAAGACGGTCGACAACGACGTCGTGCCGATCCGGCAGTCGCTCGGGGCATGGACGGCAGCGGAGGTCGGTGCACGCTTCTTCGACAATGTCTCCAACGAGCAGAGCGCCTCGCCGCGCACGCTCGTCATCCACGAGGTCATGGGCCGGCATTGCGGCTGGCTGACCGCGGCAACGGCGCGCGCCTATGTCCAGCGCACCAAGGACAACGAATATATCGACGGCTTCATGATGAACGAGGAGCTGAAGAATATCGACGGCCTCTATCTGCCGGAGACCCATTTCGACCTGCACGCCGAGGCCGACCGGCTGCGCGAGATCATGGACCGCACCGGCTTCGTCACGCTGTTCGTCTCGGAAGGCGCCTGCATGGACGAGATCGTTGCCGACCGCCAGGCCGCCGGCGAAGAGGTCGCTCGCGATGCCTTCGGACACGTCAAGCTCGACACCATCAATGTCGGCGCCTGGTTCCAGAAGCATTTTGCCAAGCTTCTCGATGCCGAGCGGTCCATGGTGCAGAAATCGGGCTATTATGCCCGCTCCGCGCCGGCCAACTATCAGGACCTCCGGCTGATCCAGAGCATGGTCGATCTGGCCGTCGAAAGCGGCCTTAACGGCGTGTCCGGGGTCACCGGCCATGACGAGGAGCAGGGCGGACGCCTGCGCGCCATCGAGTTCCCGCGGATCAAGGGCGGCAAGCCGTTCGACCCGAATACCCCCTGGTTCCGCGCGGTCCTCGACCATATGGGACAAAAATTCCAGCCGGCGCATTGACGCGCGGGTGAAACAGTGGCTTTCCTCATAGAGGAGAGGATTTGCAACAATGGCGCTCGAAGTCTGGATCGCGTTCGCAGTGGCATCGATGGTGCTGCTCGTCATACCGGGACCGACGATCCTGCTCGTCGTGTCCTACGCGCTCGGCCATGGCCGACGAACGGCAGTGGCGACGGCGACCGGCGTGGTGTTCGGCGATTTCCTGGCGATGACCGCCTCGATCCTCGGGCTCGGCGCGCTGCTGGCGGCCTCTGCCGATCTCTACGGCATCCTGCGCCTGATCGGCGGCGCCTATCTCGTCTATCTCGGCATCCGGCTGTGGCGCGCCCCGGTTGGTGACGATCCGATCGCCGACAACGACAATCTGCCCGAAGAAAGCCCGCTGCGCATCCTGTTTCACGCCTTTGCCGTGACCGCGCTCAATCCGAAGAGCATCGTCTTCTTCGTCGCCTTCGTGCCGCAGTTCATCGATCCGAATGCCGCGCTGCTGCCGCAGGTGGTGGTGATGGAGGCGACCTTCCTCGTGCTCGCCGGCCTCAACGCCATCGGCTATGCGCTGATCGCCGACAAGGCGCGCAGCTATATCCGCCGCAAGGCCGTGCGCCGGGCCGTCAATCGCACCGGCGGCACACTGCTGATCGCGGCCGGCGCCGTGACCGCCGGATATCGCAAGATCGCGGCCTGAAAGGCGCCTCTCGTGAGCGAAGCGCGTTTCGGGAGCCTGACCTTGCGCCGGAACAGGCCGCTCGAAGCGTGCGGGACCGGAGTGCGCTTTGGACGTCACAGGCAGGCTGCTTTCACCACCGGTCAGCCGACAAGTGTGGCGCCTGCCGCGCGCGTGCCGCAATTTGGCCTTTCATGCGTGAAAATGCGATTGTCGGATTATCGCGACTCCGCGAGATTCGCCTGAGACAGCGACAGTCCTCTTCGATCCCCGCGGATTTCGAAGTCCAGGACTTTCGGCGTTGATATGCATGCGGGCACGATTTGCCGGTTGGGCGCATGGTTTTGCGCCAGAGGGGACAATGGGATTTGTGGGATTTGGCATGGTGGGACTAGGCATGGCGAACCGCGTGGCCTTCATCGTCGGTGTGTGCGGACTGGGGGCGGCGATGGCCGGCCTGTCGGGTTGCACCAGCGGCATGGAAGAAGCGGCACGCCAGGAATTGAAGGCACGCCCGACGGCCGGCCAATCGTCGGACGACATGCGCGCTGCCGCCCTGGCACTGCAGCCGGCTGACGATGGCGGCGCCGAAGGCCCTGCCCCGACCGTTCCGGGAACGACCACCCTGGTGCCGCTTCCGACCTTCAAGGTCGCCGTTCTGTCGAGCCCCGATGCAACCCCGACCGCCGATCAGGCCGAAGCCGTGATGGTCGCCCGCCAGACGGCGGCGCTGCAGGCACCGGCCATGCCGACAAATCCCAATCCGGACGCCCTGCCCGATGTGGCCAATGCGAGCCTGGCGATGGAAGACGACGAGGTCGCCGTTCCACCGCAGCCGGCCATCGCACCATCGGTCATCCCCAGCCCCCGTCCGGGCACCGCCCTTGCCTATGCAGACACCCGCGCCTCGGGATCGCTTGCCGCACTCAACAGCGATTACGATACGTCCGCGCCGGCCGCCGACCTGCCGACCACCTCGGGACCGACGGTGATCAATGGCCTGATCAAGAAATATTCGGTCGCCTACCAGGTCCCCGAATCGCTGGTGCACCGCGTGGTCCACCGCGAAAGCCGCTACAATCCGGCAGCCTTCAACCACGGTCATTACGGGCTGATGCAGATCAAGTATGCGACGGCCAAGTCGATGGGCTATTCCGGTCCGGCCTCGGGCCTGTTCGACGCTGAAAACAACCTCAAATATGCGATCAAATATCTGCGCGGCGCCTGGCTTGTCGCCGACAAGGATGCCGACGATGCCGTGCGCTATTATGCCCGCGGCTATTATTACGATGCCAAGCGTCGGGGCATGCTGAGCGTCTTTCGATAAGTCTCCGCGTCAGCCGCCGCGGTTGACGGCGCGCGCCACAGCCTTGACCAGCGGCTCCGGCCGGTAGCCGAGGCTCGAGGGCGTCAGCCCCATGCGCAACACCACCAGCGACTGCGAGCGGATCACCGCCATGGACTGCCCGTCATGGCCGATCAGCCAGAACGTGTCGTCCGGCACGCCCGAGGCGGCATTCGGCACCCCTCCGGGCCCCTCCTTCCAGGCCTGCAGCCGGGTATAGGCGCCTTTCGACGCCTCCGTCGGCGTCGCCATCGCTTCGACGAACCCCTCTGGCAGTAGCCGCGTGCCGTTCCAGACACCGTCATCGGCAAGCAGCAGGCCGAAGCGCGCCCAGTCCCTGGCGGTCGCATAGAGATAGGAACTGCCGACGAAGGTGCCGGCCGCATCGGCCTCCAGCACGGCCGAGCGCATGGATAGCGGGCCGAACAGAGCCTGCCTTGGAAAATCCAGGGCCGCTTGCGCGTCACCCACCCGGTTCATCCAGATCCGCGACAAGAGGACGCCGGTGCCGGACGAGTAGGAAAAGCTTTGCCCGGGTTCGGCAATCTTCGGCCGGGTCGCTGCGAAATCGGCCATGTCGGGCTCGAGAAACAGCATCCGGGTCGCATCGGAGACGTTGCCATACTCCTCGTTGAATGCGAGGCCGCTTTCCATTGCCAGCAGCGAGGAGAGGCTGATGTCGCGGCGGCTGTCGTTCGTCCAGGCCGGCAGCAAATCCCGGTCGTCCAGCCCGATCCGCCCCTGCTCCACCAGCCTGCCGATCAAGGCGGCGTTGACGGTCTTGGCCATCGACCAGCCGATCAGCGGCAATGGACGGCTGAAGCCGGCGCCATAGGCCTCACCGATGATCCGGCCGTCCCGGATGACGATCACGGCGCGCATGCCGGGGCCCAGAAGATCCGGATTGGAGAGAATGCCGGCAAGCGGCGCTATCGTCTGCGCCTCCGCATCGCCCTGCGGCCACGGCGCATCGGGCAGCGGCGGCAAAGGCTCGGTTTCGGCCAGCGACAGCGCTCGTGCCGCGCGCTCCTGCCCCTTGGGCACGACGGCGCAACCGAGGCCATTGCGGGCGATGGCGGTCTGCGGCGCGATGAAACCGGCCATCCGCGCCGTCACGCTGCGGCTGGCGGTATCGACAGAAACGCCGACCAGCCGCAGCAAGGCATTGCCCGGCGCCTGCACGTCGAAGGCCAAGACATCGCCGGCATTGCGACCGGCGATGAAGACGTTCGAGCACACCAGCTTGGCGGTATATCCGGTCCCGACGCGCAGGAGTTCGGGTGGACTGAGGCCCAGCCATAACAGGATCGCCCCGACCACCGCCCACCAGGCAAGGGTCACTCCCGCTATGACCTTCAACGCCAGCCGCATGCCCACCTCCCCGGTTTTGTGTCATGCAATCAGGAATTTGCCTCGGCGCAAAGCATAATCTTCATTCGCGCCCGCTGAAATGCCGACACCACCTATCCGGGAAGACCGATGACGGGAAAGCGTGATTGTCGCGGCCGCTGTCATGAAACTTTTGCAAGCCATCGCTAAATGGCGTCAAACAGCCAAGACAGGGGTCAGCCATGGGTGAGGTTCTCCAGCCGTCCGGCCTTCGCAGGAATGCGAAGCTGAAGGTCGCACTTCTGCAGCACAAGGCGCTATCGGCCGACGGCCTGTCCGAACGTCTGTTCGGCATGCTGTTTTCCGGTCTGGTCTACCCGCAGATCTGGGAGGACCCCCAGGTCGACATGGAAGCCATGGAACTCAGCGAAGGGCACCGGCTCGTCACCATCGGTTCGGGCGGCTGCAACATGCTGGCCTATCTCTCGCGCAATCCCGAAGCGATCGACGTCGTCGATCTCAATCCCAACCACATCGCGCTGAACCGGCTGAAGCTTGCGGCCTTCCGCACCTTGCCGGACCACAAGACGCTGCTCGGCCTTCTGGGCGGCGAAGCGCGGCGCGGCAATGTGCGCAATTACAGCCGTTATATCCGCCCGCATCTGGACGCGGAGACCCGCCGCTACTGGGACCGCCGCCGGCTGTCCGGACGCCGGCGCATCGCCGTGTTCAACGCCAATATCTACCGCACCGGCCTGCTCGGGCGCTTTATCGGTGCCGGCCACCTGATGGCGCGGCTGAATGGCGTGCGGCTGGAGGAATTCGCCAAGACGAGATCGGTGCGCGAACAGCGGCAGTTCTTCGACGAGCAGATCGCGCCGCTGTTCGACCGCAAGATCGTCCGCTTCATCACCAGCCGCAAGAGTTCGCTGTTCGGTCTCGGCATTCCGCCGCAGCAATATGACGAACTGGCCAGCGTGGCCGAAGACGGCAGCCTGGCGACCGTGCTGCGCCAGCGGCTGGAAAAGCTGGCCTGCCATTTTCCGCTGAAGGACAATTACTTTGCCTGGCAGGCCTTTGCCCGCCGCTATCCGCGCGAGGACGAAGGCACCCTGCCGCCCTATCTGCAGCCGTGCCATTACGACACGATCCGCCGCAATGCCGACCGGGTCACCGTCCATCACGCCACGGTCACCGAACTGCTGGCGAACAAGCCGGCGGCAAGCGTCGATCGCTATGTGCTGCTCGATGCGCAGGACTGGATGAACGAGGCACAGCTGAACGGCCTGTGGAGCGAGATTACCCGCACGGCCGCCCCCGGCGCCCGGGTGATCTTCCGCACGGCGGCGAAGGCCTCGATCCTGCCCGGCCGCCTGCGCGACACGCTGTTGTCGCAATGGACCTACCAGGCCGAACAGTCCGAGCGGCTGAACGCCCGGGATCGTTCGGCGATCTATGGCGGCTTCCACATCTACGAGAAGACGCCGTGACCTCGCTCGGCGACAACCTGGTCCCCTCGCCTGTCGAGGGCGGGCACGCCGCCCGGATGGACCGGATGTATCGCTACCAGCGCCACATCTACGATGTCACCCGCAAATATTACCTGCTTGGCCGCGACACGGCGATCCGCGCGCTCGACGCCCGGGGCAATACGCGCGTGCTGGAAATCGCCTGCGGGACGGGACGCAATCTGGAACTGATCCATCGCCGCTATCCGAAGGCGCGGCTCTACGGGCTCGACATTTCGAGCGAGATGCTGGCAAGCGCCCGGGCGAAGTTCGCCCATCTCGATCCGCAGCCCCGCCTGCTGGCCGCCGATGCGACGACCTTCAAGGCGCAGATGTTCGGCGAGACCGGCTTCGACCGCATCCTGATCTCCTATGCCTTGTCGATGATTCCCGACTGGCAGGGCGCCGTGGACGCCAGCCTCGATGCGCTTGCGCCCGGCGGCTCGCTGCATGTGGTCGATTTCGGTCAGCAGGAGCGACTGCCCGGCTGGTTCGGCCGCCTGCTCGGGCGATGGCTGGCCCGCTTCCACGTGACACCGCGCGCCGATCTTCGGCAGGTGCTGGACATTGCGGCCTATTCACGCAATGCTAAATTAAGCTTCGCACCAGTCGGTCGGGGTTATGCTTGGCACGTCATCATTCGAAAATAGTTTATGAGCGGTTGATCCTAACCGAATTTTTACGATGATGTCGTGAAATGGCGCCTGCACCTTTGTTTTGTGTATGTGCACCGCATCAGGTGTTTCTTGGATCGAACGAAACGGAATACCCATGCGCTGGCTCCTCTCGGCCATTATCCCGATTGCCATCCTTTTGAGCGGCTGTACGTCGACAAGCTACGACCTGATCGAGACATCCTCCATTTCGGGTCGTTTCAAGGACAATGACCCCCAGGATTTCGGCAATTACACGCCGCATCGCCACAAGGTGCACGGCATCGACATTTCCAAATGGAACGGCGACATCGACTGGCGCAAGGTGCGCTCGTCCGGCGTCTCCTTCGCCTTCATCAAGGCGACCGAAGGCAAGGACGTGATCGACCCGCGCTTCTCGGAATACTGGCGTGAAGCCCGCGCATCCGGCATTCCTTATGCGCCCTATCATTTCTACTATTTCTGCTCGACGCCCGACCAGCAGGCCGACTGGTTCATCCGCAACGTGCCGAAGGCGGCCATCGCGTTGCCGCCGGTGCTCGACGTCGAATGGAATCATGCTTCGAAGACCTGCAAGCGGCATCCCGATGCCGCCACCGTCCAGTCCGAGATGAAGCGGTTCATGGATCGCATCGAGGCCTATTACGGCAAGCGTCCGATCATCTACACCTCCGTCGACTTCCACCGCGACAACCTGGTCGGCGCCTTCAACGACTATCACTTCTGGGTTCGTTCGGTCGCCAAGCATCCGCAGGAAATCTATGCCGATCGCCGCTGGGCCTTCTGGCAGTATACCTCGACCGGCGTGATCCCCGGGATCAAGGGCGAAACGGATATCAACGTCTTTGCCGGCAATGAAGCCAATTGGAAACAGTGGGTGAGTGCTGCCAACGACGGCTGATGCGTTCGCTTTTCTTCACGCTTTGGCCTTGATCTTCTGCAAGGAGACGGCGAACCTTCGTCAACACGAAGACATGCCACTCCGATCATAGAGGAAGATTGAATGCCGCTCGTCAACCGCCTGGCAATCGCCCTGTCGTTTACCACCCTGCTGGCCGCGCCGGCGCTTGCCCAACAGGCACCTTGCGGCGGCGATCTTTCGACCTTCCTTGCCGGCGTGAAGCAGGAGGCGGTGGCCAATGGCGCATCGCCGGCGGCTGCCGACAAGGCGCTGGCCGGCGCGCAGATCGACCAGAAGGTTCTGCGCATGGACCGCGGCCAGGGCGTCTTCAAGCAGACCTTCCTGGAATTTTCGAGCCGCGTCGTCTCCGGCTCGCGCCTGTCGATCGGCCAGAAGAAGATGCAGCAATACAAGAGCGTCTTCGACCGTGCCGAGCAGGAATATGGCGTGGCCCCCGGGGTGATCACCGCCTTCTGGGCGCTGGAGACCGATTTCGGCGCCGTGCAGGGCGATTTCAACACCCGCAACGCGCTTGTCAGCCTGGCGCATGACTGCCGCCGCCCGGAACTCTTCCGCCCGCAGCTGATGGCGCTGATCACCATGGTCGGCCGCGGCGACGAGGACCCCGCAACGACCACCGGCGCATGGGCCGGCGAAATCGGCCAGGTGCAGATGCTGCCCAAGGACATCGTCGCCCACGGCGTGGACGGCGACGGCGATGGGCATGTCGACCTGAAGTCGAGCGCGCCCGATGTCATCATGACGGCCGCCAACTTCATCCAGAGCCTCGGCTTCAAGGGCGGCCAGCCCTGGCTGCAGGAAGTCAAGGTTCCGGCCGATCTGCCCTGGGAAAAGACCGGCTTCGACGCGGGCATGACGGCGGGCGACTGGTTCAAGCTCGGCGTCAAGCCGCGCGACGGCAATACCCAGTTCGCCGATCTGGAAGGCGAGCTGCTGCTGCCGCAGGGCCGCAAGGGCCCGGCCTTCATCGCCTATCCGAATTTCGGCGTCTATCTGGAATGGAACAAGTCGTTTATCTACACGACGTCGGCGGCCTATTTCGCCACCCGCCTGTCGGGCGCTCCGGCCTATGACAAGGGCAATCCCGATGCGGGCCTGAGCGACACGCAGATGAAGTCGCTGCAGCAGAAGCTGGCCGCCAAGGGCTATGATGTCGGCGACATCGACGGCATTCTGGGCGGCGGCACGCGCGACGCGGTGCAGAAGGAACAGACGCGCCTCGGCATGCCGGCCGACGGCTGGCCGACCCCGGCCCTCTACAACGCGCTCTGACCCCGCGTCACACGCAATCCAGAAAGCCGCGCCTCGCCTGCGCGGCTTTTTTTATGGGGTGAAAAGGATCAATGCTGACATGTTTCGGGTGGTGAACCCTTAGGGAGGGAAGTAGCGTCGGCACTGCAACCGGATCGGGTCGTCCGAAGCCGCGCGGAGATCACACCATGACCGTCACAGCTACTCAAGCACCAAGCCCCTATGCCCTGACCACCCGGGTCTGGCTGCTGCTGATCCTGCTCGGCCTGATCTGGGGCGGTTCCTTCTTCTTTGCCCGGGTGGCCGTCGCCTATGTGCCGCCTTTCACCCTCGTCTTCCTCAGGCTTTCGCTCGCAGCTCTGGCCCTCCATCTTTATCTGCGCGGCCGGTTCGGACTCTACCCGGCGCTGAAACGCCGCTGGCCGGAATTCGCCCTGCTCGGCCTGATCAACAATGCCCTGCCGCACAGCCTGATCTTTCTGGGCCAGACCGAGATCGGCGCCGGCCTCGCCTCGGTGCTCAATGCCACCACGCCGGTCTGGACGGTGCTGCTCGCCAACCGGCTGACCGCCGACGAAAAGCTGTCGACCCGCAAAATCGCCGGTTGCCTGCTCGGGCTTCTCGGTACCGTCATCCTGATCGGGCCGAGCGCTTTCGACCGGTCGCAGATCCCGCTCTGGGCCCTGCTGCTGCCGGTCGGGGCGGCGATCTCCTACGGCTTTGCCTCGATCTACGGCCGTCGGTTCCGCGACCTCGCCCCGCCCGTCACCGCCACCGGACAGCTGACCGCGTCCTGCCTGATGATGCTGCCCGTGTCGCTGATCGTGGACCAGCCCTGGACGCTCGCCATGCCGCCGGTCGGTGCCGTCGCCGCGATTCTGGCGCTTGCCTGGCTTGCAACCGCGTTCGGCTATATCCTGTTCTTCCGCATCATCGGACTGGCGGGCGCCACCAACACCTCGCTGGTCACGCTTCTGGTGCCGCCGAGCGCGCTGCTTCTGGGCACGGTTTTCCTGGCCGAACGGATCTCCCCGGCCGAGCTTGCAGGTATGCTGGTGATCGGATTCGGTCTCGTCGTCCTCGACGGGCGGGCCCTCGGTTATCTGTCACCGCGCACGCGTGTTACAAAACCCCATTAATACCTAGGGCAATGCGGCCTGCCGCCCGCCCTACTCGTTAGCAACTTCTAAAAATAATTTTTTGAAATATTATCATCATCTTGACCGTACCGACGAAGGATTTATTCGCCATCCTCGCCGCAGCGCAATATAGAATCCGCTTTCCAACTGACACCAAAACGACATACAGTCTAACGGTCAACGCAAGGAGGCACACATGGGACTGACAAATTCTCTGAACGCCCTGATCATCGGTGCAGCGTTTTTGTTCATTGCAACGATGCTTTTCATCTGATCGGAAGATGATGAACGGAGTGGATGGCACAATCGCCCGTTAGCCCTACTATCAATGCCCCTGACATTCAGAAAGGCGCGATGCGGATTACCGCTCGCGCCTTTCCTTTGTCCATTGGAGGGCCCGGGGGGCCGCAGAGCGTCTAGGGGCTTTCAGGCCGCAGCGCCGGCGCTTTCCAGCCGGGCGGGGGTCGCCCCCACCGCTTCCAGCACCTTGCCGACCAGGCCTGCCTTGTTCATCGTGTAGATGTGGAACTCGTCGATGCCATGGCCCTGCAGCTCGCCGATCTGTTCGGCGGCGATCTCGGCCGATAGCGCCTGACGCGCCTCGGCGCTGTCCTCGATCGCCTCGAAGCGCCGGTCGAGAAAGGACGGCACGCTCGCACCGCAGCTTGCGGCAAAGCGCTTCAGCTGGGTGAGGTTCTGGATCGGCATGATGCCCGGCACGATCGGGATGGTAATCCCGGCGGCCCGCACCCGTTCGAGATAGCGCAGATAGACGGCGTTATCGAAGAAGAACTGGGTCAGCGCCCGATGCGCACCGTTGTCGACCTTGCGCTTGAGCATATCGATATCGGCGTTCACGTCGGTGCTTTCCGGATGCTTTTCCGGATAGGCCGAGACGGAAATCTCGAAATCCCCCATCTCGCGCAGGCCCGCACAGAGTTCGGCCGCATTGGCAAAGCCGCCCGGATGCGGGCGATAGGTCTTGCCGACGCCATCGGGCGGATCACCGCGAAGGGCAACGAAATGCTTCACGCCGGCCTTGCGGAAGGTCTGGACGGTCTCGGCCACCTCCTCGCGCGTCTTGCCGACGCAGGTCAAATGCGACGCCGTGGCAAGCGGCGTCTCGCCGATCAGCCGGCTGACGGTGGCAAGCGTCGGTTCCTGCGTCGTGCCGCCCGCGCCGTAGGTCACCGACACGAAATCCGGCCGCCAGCGGGCGAGGTCCGCGATCGCGGACCAGAGCTGGCTCTCGGCATCGGGCGAACGCGGCGGGAAAAACTCGAACGAGAAGCGGGACGCCTTCGCCTTGCTCGTGAGATTGTCCATGGTCTGCTCCTAGATTGCTGTCTCAGGCCGCATCGACCGCGGCGTCGGAAACGACGCTGCGATGCGCAAGCCAGATCGTTACGGTAAGGCCCGGACCGACGCCGCCGTCCGGCCTGAGATCGACGACCTCATCGACCTCCAGGCCCGCGCGTTCCATCCAGTCGGCCATGGCGGCATGGGAAAAGCCGAGCCGGAGATGCGCGTGTTCCTCGCGCAGATATTCCAGCTGATGCGGGGCCAGATCGATCACCACAAGCCGACCGTCGGCGGTCAGCATGCGGGCGGCCTCGGCGAGCGCAAGATCCGGCTGGTCGAGGAAATGCAGCACCTGGTGGATCGTCACCAGGTCGAAGGCACCGTCGTCGAGCGGCAGGTTGAGAATATCCCCCTGGCGGACACTGGCCTTGACCACCGCCGTGCGGTCGAGATTGGCACGGGCCACGGCCAGCATGTCGCGGCTGGCATCGATGCCGATGGCGCGGTCATAGCGCGGTTCCAGCAGCTGCAGCAGCCGGCCGGTGCCGGTACCGAGATCGAGCAGCGCCTCAAAGGACTGCTTGCCGATCAGCGTCAGGAGCGCCTCTTCCACAGCCTCGTCGGCAACATGCAGCTTGCGCAAGGCGTCCCATTCGCCGGCATGGCGGCTGAAATAGCTCTGCGCCTTCTGGGCACGAGCCTTCTTGACGGTCGCCAGACGCTCGCCGTCGCGCATCAGCACCGGATCCTTCATGTCGATCAGATCGAACAGCGATTGTGCAAGGCCGGCGGCAGTGCCATCCTGCTTGAGACGGAAATAGGCCCAGGCGCCTTCCTGGTAGCGATCGATCAGCCCGGCCTCGGCCAGAAGCTTCAGATGGCGGGAGATGCGCGGCTGGGACTGGCCGAGGATCTCGGTGAGGTCGGTCACCGTCAGATCGCTGGCGGCCAGCAGCACGAGCAGCCGGATCCGCGTCGGCTCTCCCGCTGCCTTCAGCATTTCGACCAGTTCGTCTGCAGCAAACACGAAAACCCTCACAACCCATGCAATCAAGATATAAACATGTCTTTATATCAGTTCGATGGCCACATCAAGCGCTAATTCCCTGACGGGCGCGCGGCTTAGCCCCAAAAGCCGCCCCGGGGACGGAGCGGCTTTATTGATGGGAAGACCCGAACGGAGTGTCAGAACGCTTCCCAGGCCTGCCCCTTGAGCGCCAGATTGCCCTGGCGTCTCGCAGCCGGACCGGCCGAAGCGCTGCGCAGCACCGGCCTCCCTATGCCGCGGCTGCCGCTACGGTCCGAGGGGCGGTCCGGGCCTTGTCCTCGCCTGTCTTGAACCCTCGCCGCAGATCGGTCAGGCTATGGGCCGCCTGCGCCAGACCGGCGGCGGCGGCATTCATCTCTTCGATCATGGCCGCATTCTGCTGGGTTGCATGGTCCCTATGATTGACCGCTGTATTGAGCTCGGACAGAGCGATCGCCCGCCCCATACGAAAAGACCCGCCGGAGGGCGGGTCTGGGTTTCGTGATCGACGTGAGGCCGGAAGGATTACCGCGTCAAGCGTTTGTAGGACTGGCTGCCGGGATTGAGCGCATCGGCACCGAGGCGGCGGACCTTGTCCTCTTCATAGTCCTCGAAATTGCCCTCGAACCATTCGACATGGCCGTCGCCTTCAAAGGCCAGGATATGGGTCGCCAAACGGTCGAGGAACATGCGGTCATGGCTGATGATGATCGCGCAGCCGGCAAAGTTTTCCAGCGCCGTTTCCAGCGCACCCAGCGTTTCGGTGTCGAGGTCGTTGGTCGGTTCGTCGAGCAGCAGCACATTGCCGCCCGCCTTCAGCATCTTGGCCAGATGCACGCGGTTGCGCTGACCGCCGGAGAGATTGGCGACCTTCTGCTGCTGGTCGCCGCCCTTGAAGTTGAAGGCACCGCAATAGGCACGGCTGTTCATCTCGAACTTGCCGAGCTTGACCACTTCCGCGCCGCCGGAAATCTCTTCCCAGACGGTCTTTTCACCGGCAAGCGCATCGCGGCTCTGGTCGACATAGCTGAGCTGCACCGTGTCGCCGATGCGGATCGAGCCGGTGTCGGGCTTTTCCTGGCCGGTGATCATCTTGAACAGCGTCGACTTGCCGGCGCCGTTCGGACCGATGATGCCGACAATACCGCCCGGTGGCAGCTTGATCGACAGGTCGTTGATCAGCGTGCGGCCCTCAAAGCCCTTGCTGATGCCTTCCAGTTCGATGACCACCTGGCCGAGACGCTCGGAGACCGGGATGATGATCTGCGCATCGCCGGGACGGATGCCCTCGGCCGCATCGACCAGCTGTTCATAAGCCTTGATACGGGCCTTCGACTTGGCCTGACGCGCCTTCGGGCTGGAGGCAATCCACTCCTGCTCGCGCGACAGCGACTTCTGGCGCCCGGCCTCTTCGCGGGCCTCCTGCTGCATGCGCTTGGCCTTGGCCTGCAGATAGGCCGAATAATTGCCCTCGTAGGGAATGCCGCGGCCGCGATCGAGTTCAAGGATCCAGCCGGTGACATTGTCGAGGAAGTAGCGGTCATGGGTGATCATCATCACGGCGCCGGGATAATCGCGCAGGTGCTTTTCCAGCCATGCGATGGTCTCGGCGTCGAGGTGGTTGGTGGGCTCGTCGAGCAGCAGCAGGTCCGGCTGCGACAACAGCAGGCGGCAAAGGGCGATGCGCCGGCGCTCACCGCCCGAAAGCAGCGACACGTCGGAATCCTTGGGCGGGCAGCGGAGAGCCTCCATTGCCATTTCGACCTGCTGCTCGAGGTCCCAGAGGTTCTGGCTGTCGATGATGTCCTGCAGACGCGCGCCTTCGTCGGCGGTCTCGTCGGAATAGTTCATCATCAGTTCGTTGTAGCGCTCGACGATCGCGGTCTTGGCCGCGACCCCGTCCATGACGTTCTCGAAGGCATTCTTGCTCTCGTCCAGCTGCGGCTCCTGCTGGAGATAGCCGACAGAGGCGCCCTCGGCGAGCCAGGCTTCACCGGTATATTCCTTGTCGAGGCCGGCAATGATGCGCAGCACCGTCGACTTACCGGCGCCGTTCGGGCCGAGGATGCCGATCTTGGCATCCGGATAGAAGGACAGGTTGACGTTCTCAAGGATCTTCTTGGCGCCATAGGACTTGTTCAGCCCAGACATGTGATAGATGAACTGACGTGCCATCGAGTGAATACTCCGCAAATGCGTTGGGGATTTGCCCCGCTATGTAGGCGAAAGGCCGCGCCGGGGCAACCGGCAAGCGGTTTGGCCACTGCAATCGGGTGAATCAGCGAAGGTGGGTGTGATCGATCCGGTAGACCCGGAAATTCGACGGGGTCGGGTTGTCGATCCTGAACACGCCCGGCCAGCCCTTTCCGGCCAGCAGCGCCGAGAAGACCGTGTGCTGATAGGCGTCCGGGAGTGTCTGCGGACAGAGCGCGACATAGTCGAACGGCCGAAATGCTGCCGCGCGGCTTTCGGGATCATCGGCCAAAAGCGCGACCAGGGCACGGTGGATGCCGGGTGCTGCCCTGTGGAACGGCACCGAGGAAATGCTCTGGCCGGGGCTCAACTCCGGCAGCATCGCCATGCCGACCCGCGGCGGCGTCAGAAACCTGCCCGGAGGCAGTGCGTGCAGAACGGAGAGGTCGGCATTCTTGCATCTCCCCTCGAAGACGGACAGCAGCGGAGGGCCGGACGGAAAGACAAGCACGATCGCGGCGACCGCTGCGACCCAGGCACCGGTGGACGCCGCCAGCCACGAGACCATCACCTGCCGGTCATCCCTCCATTGCCGCAACAGCAGCGGAAACAGGACGGCAACACCGAGCCCCATGAAACGGCCGAATCGCAGCTGCAGGCAACCCAGCACGACCAGCCCGACGGCGACCGCATACAGCAGGATCGTCCGTGTGTCGGCCAGGCGTATGCGCCGCTGCAGCGCCGGGATCAGCAACAGCAACAGGACTGACGGTGCGAAATAGGCCCCCACGAAGCTCCAGTCGCCGCCAGACAGCAGGGAAAAGGCGGAATGCTCCTGACGGATCTGGTCGAGCCACAAGGAACGGGTCAGGCCATCGACGGCGACATAGGGACCCGCCAGGCATGTCTGGAAGGAAAAAGCCAGGCCGCCGCAGACGCCAGCCCCTGCAAGCCCGAGAAGGGCAAGGCGCATCCACCGCGATGACGAGGCCGGCACCAGCGAAACGATCGCCAGGCCAAGGCCATAGCCGATAAATCCGGACACGTAAGGCGCAGAATAGGCATCGCAACTTGTCCGGCTCGCGCCATCAGGGCCCAGCAACAGCAGGGCTGACAGCGGCGCCATGACCAGCACTGTCACCGCATAGCCGCGCGCGAAACCGCGTGCCTTGTCGCCGTCGAAAACGAAGGCCATGGCGACCGCGAGCATGACAAGGGCGACGAGCGGCAGCATTTCGAGGCCGACGGCAACCGACAGCACGCTGGCGACCCCGGCGAGACAGGCACCGCGCCGGGACCAGACGCTGATGCCGCAGAGAATCGTCATGACAAGCAGCATCTGAACGTTGTGGTGATCGATGCGGCCCGGCGCGAATTCGTTGACCCCAGCGACCAGCAGCAGCAGCGCGAGCGTTGCCTCGCCGGTTCGAAGCGGCTTGTCCGGCGGCGCCAGTTGGCGCATGGCGCAGAGCAATGTCGCGGCAAAACCACACAGCATCAACGGCGGCCAGACCAGGAAAGCGAGCCGCAAGCCGGCATCCGCACCGGCAACGCCGGCGAACAGGGCGCCCAGAACGACATAGGGGATGTCGACAAGTCGCGACCATGGGGCAATGTAGGGCCCCGGCATGGCGATCATCGGAAGGCTGAGATCGTAAAAGCCCTGCCCTTCGAAAAGCCGCTGGACCTCGACCGCGCGCATCATGTCATCGATGTCATGCAGATCGACCCCGCCTCCCAGGCTTTCCACCAGGGCGAGCCCGAGGGCGGCCAGGACGAAAACCAGATAGGGAATGGCCCTGGTCGAAAAACGGATCGGGAGGAAACTCAAGACAACACTCGAACGTATCTGGAAAATAGATCTTAACGAACAGGATCCTGGCCGGAGCACCCTGCGATGCAACCCGTGACGAAGCGTCACTATTCTGGATTGCATATTACCAAATTCATAATTCGCTGGACAAATCCTTGGCCGGTTGAATAATCGGCTGGGGACTGGGGAGAGGCACGTGTTTTCAGAGACCAGACGTCTGTCGAGCCCGACCGGGGTTCTGCTGGCCTATCATCATGCAGCGACGACCGCGCCGCCAAAGGCAATCATCATCATCTGTCACGGCCTGACCGAGCATTCCGGGCGCTACGAGGACTTTGCCCGGGGCATGGCCTCGCTCGGCTATCACGTCTATGCCCATGATCATCGCGGCCACGGGCGGACCAGCTCGCCGGACCGCCCGCTCGGGCGGTTTGCCCTGAAGAACGGCCCGGACAAGGTGATCGACGACGTGCTGGCGATGCGCGAACTGGCGGTGACCGATCACCCGAACCTGCCGGTCATCCTGTTCGGCCATTCGCTGGGCGGCGTCATTGCCCTCAACACCGCCATCGCAAAACCCGACGGCTTTGCCGCGGTGGCCATCTGGAACTCGCGGTTCAACACCGGGCTGCCCGGGCGTTTCGCCCGTGCCGTGCTGGCCGTGGAGCGCATGCTGAAGGGTTCGGACGTGCCGAGCGCGATCCTGCCCAGGGCGACCTTCCACGCCTGGAACAACCAGATCCCCGGGCACAAGGGCGATCATGACTGGCTGAGTTCGGACCCCGAGGTCGGCCGCCGCTTTGCCGACGACCCGCTCTGCGGCTTCGATGTGAGCGTGTCGATGTGGGACGACGTGTTCGAACTGACCGAACGTCCATTCCGCAACAGCGCGATCTCGGCCCTGTCGAAAGCGCTGCCGATCAATCTGGTCGGCGGGCGGCAGGACCCGGCAACCCATGGCGGGCGCGACGTCGAATGGCTTGCGCGCCGGCTGTCGTCCAGCGGCTTCAGCCGCGTGACCTGTCAGATCTATCCCGACATGCGCCATGAAACGCTGCAGGAGGTCGGCCGGGAGGCGGCGATGGGAGAATTCGCCGACTGGTGCGAGGCGGCCGTCAAGCGCCGGCTGCAGCCATCCGGTTGAGCCCTGCAAAGCCTGCTGCGTCCACTGCGGAATGACCGCATGAGATTTCTTCACGTGCGCCCTGTCGCCGGGGCGGCTATAGCAGACGCGGTGCCTTTGCCTTTGCGTCATGTTCATGCCGCGTTCCGGCAGGGGAGCCACGAGATGCCAGTTCTTGCGGAGACCCTGATGACCGAGACGACGACCAGCCCTCCCCCTCTGCAAGGCGTCCGCGTCATCGAACTGGCCCGCGTGCTGGCGGGCCCCTGGGCGGGACAGATGCTGGCCGATCTCGGCGCCGACGTGATCAAGGTGGAAAACCCCGATGGCGGCGACGAGACCCGCGCCTGGGGCCCGCCCTTCGTCGAGGGCGCAGACGGCGCGCATCTGTCGGCTGCCTATTACCATTCGGCCAACCGCAACAAGCGCTCGATCGACATCGACTTCCGCACCGAAGACGGCCGCCAGACCGTGCGCGACCTGATCGCCAGCGCCGATGTGGTGATCGAGAATTTCAAGCGCGGCGGCCTGGCGAAATACGGCCTCGACTACGACAGCCTGAAAGCCATCAATCCGAAACTGATCTATTGCTCGATTACCGGCTTCGGCCAGGACGGTCCCTATGCCGACCGCGCCGGTTACGACTACATCGTCCAGGGCATGTCAGGCTTCATGTCGGTCACCGGCACGCCGGATGGCGAGCCGATGAAGGCGGGCGTCGCGATCGCCGACATCTTTACCGGCGTCTATGCCGTCACCGCCATTCAGGCAGCGCTCATCCATGCGATGAAGACCGGAGAGGGCCAGCATGTCGACATGGCGCTGCTCGACGTCATGGCCTCGGTGCTGGCCAACCAGAACATGAACTACCTGATCTCCGGCAAGGCCCCCGGCAGGCTTGGCAATGCACATCCCAATATCAGCCCCTACGAGGTCGTGCCGGCCGCCGACGGCTACCTCATTCTGGCGGTCGGCAATGACGGGCAGTTCGCCCGTCTCTGCACGATCCTCGGGCTGGAAGCGGCCGCAAGGGACGAACTGTTTTCGACCAACAAGGCGCGTGTCGCCAATCGCGATGCCGTGCGCGCCCTGGTCACCGCCGAAACCGCCAAATGGACAAAGGCTGACCTGATAGCTGCCTGCGAAACCCATGCGGTCCCCGTCGGTCCGATCAATTCGATAGACGAAATGTTCGAGGACCCACAGATCGAGGCGCGTGGCCTGAAGATCACGCTGAGGGACAAGGCGGGCACCGAGATCCCCGGTGTCCGCAGCCCCATCATGCTGTCGAAGACACCGCTTGCCTACCAGCGACCGAGCCCGCGGATCGGCGAACACCGCGATGAAATCCTGAGCGAACTTGCCGACATCAAGCGAAAGGCTTCGACATGAAAAAGACAGGCGGCCAACTGATCGTCGATGCCCTCAAGGCCAATGGCGTTTCGCGCATCTCCTGCGTTCCGGGGGAAAGCTATCTCGCCGTTCTCGACGCGCTCTATGACAGCGGCATCGAGACCGTGGTCTGCCGCCAGGAAGGCGGAGCCGCGATGATGGCCGACTGCTGGGGCCGCCTGACCGGTGAGCCCGGCATCTGCATGGTGACCCGCGGCCCCGGCGCCACCAATGCCTCGGCCGGCCTGCATATCGCCCGTCAGGATGCCATCCCGATGATCCTGTTCATCGGTCAGGTGCAGAGCGATGCCCGCGAGCGCGAAGCCTTTCAGGAGGTCGAATATCGCCGCGCCTTTACCGAATTCGCCAAATGGGTCGGCGAGATCGACGATGCCGCCCGCATCCCCGAATTCGTCACCCGCGCCTTTGCCATCGCCACCTCCGGCCGGCCCGGGCCGGTCGTGCTGTCGCTGCCCGAAGACATGCTGGTACGCGAGGTCGAGGCCGTCGAGGCGCAGCCCTACACGGTCGTCGAGGCACATCCCGGCCGCCGCCAGATGGCCGAACTTGCCGAACTGCTCGGCGATGCCAAGCGTCCGATGCTCATCCTCGGCGGCACCCGCTGGACGCCGGAAACCGTGGCCGCCATGGGCGACTTCGCCGGCAGGCATCACCTGCCCGTCGGCTGCTCCTTCCGCCGCCAGATGCTCTTCGACCACCTGCACCCATCCTATGCCGGCGATGTCGGGATCGGCATCAATCCGGCGCTGGCACAGGAGATCAAGCAGGCCGACCTGATCCTGCTGGTCGGCGGACGGATGTCGGAAATGCCCTCCTCCGGCTATAGGCTGATGGATATCCCCTACCCGCAGCAGACACTGATCCACGTCTATCCGGATCCGTCCGAACTTGGCCGCGTCTACCGGCCGGATCTGGCGATCTGCGCCAGCCCCGAAAGTTTCGTCGAGGCGCTGGGTGAGCTTGATCTCCGTCCCGATGCGGAACGCGCGCAGCGGACAGAGGCGATGCACCAGTCCTACCGCGCCTGGTCGACTCCGCCGAAGACCGGCCCCGGCGCCGTGCAGATGGGCCCGATCATGGCCTGGATCGAGGACAACACCGCCGACGACACCATCTTCACCAATGGCGCCGGCAATTACGCGACCTGGGTGCATCGCTTCCACCGCTTCCGCCGATATGGCACGCAGGCCGCACCGACATCCGGTTCGATGGGCTATGGCCTGCCGGCGGCAGTTGCCGCCAAGGCGCTTCACCCGGAACGCGAGGTGGTCTGCTTTGCCGGCGACGGCTGCTTCATGATGCACGGCCAGGAATTTGCGACCGCCGTTCGCTATGGGCTGCCGATCATCGTGCTGCTGGTCAATAACGGCATATACGGCACGATCCGCATGCATCAGGAGCGGGAATACCCGGGACGCGTCAGCGCGACGGATCTGACCAATCCGGATTTCGCCGATCTCGCCCGCGCCTATGGCGGCCACGGGGAAACGGTCGAAACGACGGCTGATTTCGCTGCCGCCTTCGAGCGGGCCCGCGCCTCCGGCAAGCCTTCGATCCTCGACATCAAGCTCGACCCGGAAGCGATCACGCCGGCGCGCACGCTGAGCGAAATCTCCGCAAGCAGTCGCTAACAAGACTTTCGTCTCAAGACGATAGAACTGTCAACGGACTCAGTTTGGGAAGTGCATGATTTGATGCGCGAAGGGGCCGGCTCACGCCGGCACCGGCCGACCTACTGCCGGGCCCGTGTCGGCCCCTGGTGGCTGCGGCCGTCGAAGAAAACCGAATCGACGGCACTTGCCGGAAGGGCACGACCAAACAGATAGCCCTGGCCGACATCGCAACCGAGCTGCGTCAGGGCCTTCAGCTGGCTTTCGCTCTCGATGCCCTCGGCCGTCGTGGAAAGACCGAGACCATGGCCGAGCCCGAGCAGGGCCCGCATGATCTTCGCCTGCTTCTCGTCGCTCTCGAAATTGACGACAAAGCTGCGGTCGATCTTGATCTTGTCGAAGCGGAAGCGCGAAAGCTGCGACAGACTGGAAAATCCGGTGCCGAAATCATCGAGCGCGACGCGGATCCCGGCGGACTGAAGGGCGGCCAGCATGTCCTCGGCCTGTTGCGGGTCGATCATCAGCGCTGTCTCGGTGATCTCGATCTCCAGCCGCTCTGCCGGCAGGCCGGTCTCGCCGAGAACCTGCAGGATGCGCAGCCCAAGGGCCGGATCGCGAAACTGAACGGGCGAGATATTGAAGGCCAGGGTGATATAGGCCGGCCATGTGGCGGCCTGGGCGCAGGCCTTGTGCAGCAGTTGCTCGCCGAGTTCGACGATCAGACCGGTTTCCTCGGCCAGCGTGACGAATTCCGCCGGCGGCACCTCCTCGCCTTTCCACCACCAACGCGCCAGAGCCTCGAAACCGTTGACGTCGCCGGATTTCAGGTCGATCAGCGGCTGATAGAAAGGCGTGATGCTGCCGTCCCGCAGCGCCTGGCGCAACCCGTGCTCCATCGAGATGCGCCGCCGAAGCGCATAATTCATCGAATCCTCGAAGCGGACCAGCTGGTTGCGTCCGCCGCGTTTGGCAACATACATCGCCGCGTCGGCATGCTGCATCGCGATCCGCAGGTCTTGCCTCTCGTCGCCGGTGGCGGCAATGCCGATACTGGCGCCGAGTTCCACAGGGCTGTCCATCAGCGTCAGGGGCTGGCGAAGGCCGTCGAGCGCCGCCTGCGCCATGGCCTGTCCTGCGCCCTCGTCGCCGGAGAACTGCAGGATGATGAATTCGTCGCCGCCGGCCCGATAGACCGGAAGACCGGCATAGGCTTGCGCCAGCCGTCGCGCCGCCTCGAACAGCGCGAGGTCGCCGACATCGTGGCCCAGCATGTCGTTGACCCTCTTGAAACCGTCAAGATCGATGGAATGAACGATACAGGGCTCTTTTCGCGGCGCCCGGTTGGCCGCTTCGACAACCTTTTCCAGTTGATGGCGATTGCCGAGCCGCGTCAGCGGATCATGCAGCGCAAGCCAGTCGAGATCCTGCTCGGCCGTCAGACGCGCCTGGATGACGCCGTACAGTTCTACCGACCGCAGGACCGAGAACATCAGGCTGCCGAGACCGACAAAGACCAGCGCCAGCACCACCTCGTCGAGCTGGTAATTGTCATGGGCGACGACGAATTTCATCACCAGTTCGAACAGGTCGAAATAGGCGAGAACAGCCCAGACGCCGAAACACAGGGAAAACAGGACGGCGGCCTCGATACGAGCCCTTTTACCAAAGAGTGTGGACGCCAGCATATTCCAACCCTCGGAAAGAGCCATCATGGCCAGAAAACGCAGCCGCTTCCGACCCAACTGCTGCGCCTTTTGGGCATGGCGCCAGTGTCGGGAATATCGTCAAAACATTAAGAGTTACTTATAAACAAAAAACGGCGGCCGCTTCCAAAAGCAGCCGCCGTGCGAATATCAGGTGGCCGAAAGCCTCAGACGGCTGCGGTAACCGTGAATTCGACCTTGTATTTCGGTGCGGCAAGCTTGGCTTCGCTGGTCGCGCGCGCCGGAGTGTTGGCCGGATCGATCCAGGCTTCCCAGGCAGCATTCATTTCGGCGAAGTCCGACATGTCCGACAGATAGATCAGTGTCTGCAGGATCTTGGTCTTGTCGGTGCCGGCTGCAGCCAGAAGACGGTCGACTTCGGCCAGGGCATATTTGCACTGGTCGGTAACGGTCTCGCCCTCGCCGACCTGGCCCGAGAGATAGACGGTGTCGCCGTGGATCACGATGCCGCTCATGCGGGCACCCACTTCGAGACGCTTGATGGTCATGCAAAACTCCTATGCTAGTGAAAACAATGGGCGAGCAGGACGCCCGCCGGGCAGATATCAGCCGCGCAGGTGCAGCGTGTGCTGGTAGGCAGCCGTCGAGCGGGCGCCAGACCGGCAATAGCCGAGCATCGGGCGATCCAGATCGTCGAGCGCATCCATCATGCCGCGAACGGTCTCTTCGGTAATCCCCATCGGTCCGACAGGGATATGGGTGATCTGCAGCCCGAGTTCCTCGGCACGCGCCTTGATCGAGTCGAAGGTCGGCTGTCCCGGCTCTTCGAAATCGGGGCGATGGCAGACCACGGACTTGAAACCCTTCGCCTTGATCTCGTCGAGATCGGCGACAGTGATCTGACCGGAAACGGCGTATTCTTCGCTGACCTGCCTGATATCCATGGCCAAATTTTCCTCCGCGTGAAAGTCCGCTTTGTCTAAGCCGCGCGCGCCGGCCCGTCAATTGCCAAGCACCGGACGACGAGAGCGAACCGGTCGTCAGACAAACGCGATCTGCAGCGCATAATCCCAGGTTTCGCCGGGCATCAGCATCGTCAGCTCGCCGCGCTTTGCAAGCTCGTCGCGACTTGCCATGCGGTGCGATACCGGCTCCAGCCCGAGCACGGCCGCCGGGTCGTTCTGATTGTGCCAGACCTGCAGATAAGGCAGCGTGTCGGTGCGGAAACGGACGACAAGGGTCTTCCCGCCGGCCCTGGCCAGCGGCCCGAGACGCACTTCCGCCCAGCCGCCATGGCCTGCCTCGACGCAGAACAGCCCCCCGGCCGGATCGCCGAATCGCCAGCCGATCTCGCCGCCCTCGATCATCGCGCCGGCCAGTCTGGTGTTGTCGTCGAAATGCTTCGAGCCGATATTGATGTGGTACATCAACATGCCGGGAAACGGCTCGCCGGACGTATTGGTGACGCAGTCCTTCAGGTGAACGACGCCGGTCTCCGCGTCAATATGCCAGTGACGGTTCATCACCGCCGTCCCGCCATTGGCCAGGGCCACCGCGATGCGACCGCGGCAGTCGGCGCTGTCTTCGAGCGATTCGTCCAGCAGATCGGCAGCATGACCGGAAAACGAGCCATGCAGCGGATAGCGGCGCTCGCTTCTCGCCTCCATCCGTTCGGGATGGCGGATATGATCGGGTCCGCAGGTAAACAGAAAACCTTCCAGCGAGTGGTCGATACGGGGATCGCCATCGTCCGGGATCGCCCGGCCCGGCGCCAGATCCGTGCCTTCAACCACGCAGGCGCGGATGTCGAGCACAGAGGTGGGATCGAGGGACAGACGCGGTCCCCGGGCAGCCTTGAATTCCATGATATTCGCCCCGTGCGAACTTTTTTGCCGCCCCCACGTTTTTACTGTCGTGAAGGCATTGCAATGCCACAGTTATCCCGCATCAACGGGAGCCCGTTAACAAACGGTTCAGCATCAATTCATCTTTTGGCGTTAACTGTCAAACGGGCAATCAGCCGGGCTTGGATTTGGATAATATGAAGAAGAATGTGACACTTGGATGGCTCTCGTACCCGATGGTCGCTGTTGCGATCGGCGCGACGATCGCACCCCTCACAGACGCATCGGCACAGATGATCTTCCGGCGTCAAGCCCAGCCGCAGCAACAGCAGCGTACTCTGCTGGTGACGCCGCAGGGTGAGATTCTCGACTATGTGCCCGAACGCGGCAGCGTCACGGTGCGCGTCGACACGGAGGGCCGCAACGTCCTCATCGATCAGTACGGCAATGTCGTGGCGACCGAAGTTCCGGCCCGCAGCTATTTCCCGCGGGCCCAGCCGCAAAACGACTATTCCATGGACCAGCCGCAGCGCGTGCCGCCCGGTGTCGATCCGGGCTATGGCCAGGACAGCGGCTATGCCTCGACCAATGCCGATTTCGGCGACGGCGTCGTCACCGGCACGGTGCCTGCCGATCCGCAGATCGACCGGCAGCCGCTCGACGAACCGTCAATGCTGCCGGAACCCGATTCGCAGTATTCGGATCAGGGGCAGGAAATGCAGCCGATGACCAAGACGGCCCAGCCGGAAATTCCGGTCGGCAAGCTGTCGCGCAACGAGATCACCGCCCTCCAGGTGTTTCTCGACCGTGAAGGCGTCTCCCCCGGCGTGATCGATGGCAAGATGGGCCAGAACGTCAACAAGGCGATCGTCTCCTGGGAGAAGATCAGCGGCGAGACGCTGGACCCGAACAATTCCGACGACATCATCCAGCGGCTGCGGCTGTCCGGCGGCATGGCGTTTACCACCTACACCATCAGCGCCGGCGATGCGGCCGGCCCTTATGTGGCCTCGATCCCGGAAGACTACGCCGAAAAGGCCCAGCTCCCCTCCCTCGCCTACACCTCGCAGACCGAAATGCTGGCCGAAAAATTCCATATGGACGAAGGCTATCTGAAGGAGCTCAATCCGGGCGTCGACTTCACCGTGCCCGGCACCAATATCAAGGTGGTCGATCCCGGTCCGGCCAAATCCGGCCAGGTTGCCAAGATCATCGCCGACAAGGGCCTCAAGCAGGTTCGTGCCTATGACGAGAGCGGCAATCTCGTCGCGGCCTATCCGGCCAGTATCGGCTCTTCCGACACCCCCTCGCCGTCCGGCACCGTGACGGTCGACCGCGTGGCCTTCAATCCGGGCTACACCTACAACCCGAAGGTCAACTTCAAGCAGGGCGGCAATGACAAGGTTCTGGCCATTCCGCCGGGCCCGAACGGGCCTGTCGGCACCGTCTGGATGGCGCTGTCGAAGCCGACCTACGGCATTCACGGGACACCGGAGCCGTCGCTGATCGGCCGCACCCAGAGCCATGGCTGCGTGCGCCTGACCAACTGGGATGCGACCGAACTGGCCAAGATGGTCAAGCCGGGCGTCACGGTCGAGTTCACGGAATAAGCCGGACAGCCTGCCCCTGCCGCTTGCCATGCCAACCGACGGCCTTGACCTGAACCATGGTTGAGGCCGTAGCCTTTCCGGATCGTTCAACAGGATGATCAGGAGCATGGCATGTCTGCATTCGGCAAGGATGGCGTCACCGGCCTCTATGAAACCCACCTTCCCGTCGCCCGCCTGGAACGGGCAATCGACTTCTATGAAAACCGGCTGGGCCTGGAGCGCGCCTATACGAACGACGAGCGTCGTGTCGCCTTCTTCTGGGTGGGCGGCAAGCAGAGCGGCATGCTCGGCCTGTGGGAAACCGGTACTGCACCTCTCGGCATGCGGCTGCATTTTGCCTTCCACGCCAGCGAGGAATGGCTGCTGGACGGCTGCAGCCGGCTGCGCGACGCCGGCATCTCACCCCTCGGCTTTCACGGCGAGGCCGTCGAAGAGCCCGTCGTGATCGGATGGGTGCCGGCGATGATGCTTTATTTCAAGGACCCCGATGGCCATTCGCTGGAGGCTCTGCACGTTCTGCCCCAGCCCCCGGACCGGGCTTTTGGCATCCGCAGTCTGACCGCCTGGCGGCAATACGCCTCCTGAAAGCCGATAAAGGACCGCACCCCGGGCGAGACATGAAGAAAGCCGCCCTGGCGGGGCGGCTTTCTCATGGCCTGATACGCACTACCTTTATACGAGGCTCAAGCGGCGCTGCGTACGAGACGCAGGAATCGGCGGGGTTCCTGACTGCGCATGACGCGCACCGGCAGAAGCTGAAGGACCTCGTCGGCAAAGCTGCGGGCATTTTCCTGCGCCTTGTCGATATTGCTGGTCCGGGTGGGATCCATGGAATAGAGCGTGCCCCCATGGTCGAAGAGATCGCGGTAGGCGGAACGCTCGACGATCGGTGTATTGATGACATTGACGCCGCGGGCGGCCAGCAGTCCCTTGACGGCCAACAGCGCACGGGTGGTGACCATCGATGTGACCCGCGTCAGCGCCACCGAATGCGGAATGACCATCCGGCCGGTGCTTTCCATCAGCTTGATCAGGTCGAGGATCTGGGCCGCACCCTTGGCATCCATCGCACAGCCCTGGACGGGGATCATCACGTGATCGGACAGGCCGATCGCCGCCGTTACCAGCGCGTCACGGGCGCCTGCCAGATCGACGATGATGTAGTCGGTGGTCGATTTCAGCTCGCGCAGATGTCCTTGCAGCGAAGCCAGCGAGACCTCCGAAATCACTTCGAGATTGCGCTGCACCCCGGAAAGCTCGAACCACTGGGTAATCCAGCGCTGCGGGTCCGCATCGAGAATCGCGACCCGGTAACCCTGATGTGCGAGTTCGGTGGCAAGAAGCAGGGCTGCGGTGGTTTTCCCGGCGCCACCCTTGGCATTGGCAAACGAAATCACTGGCATGCTATTTCCTCAAGATCAAAGTGCCTGAGCCTGGTCATCGCTCTCGTCGAGCCCCTCATGGCTGCTCATGTCTCAAGGATTAAACTTTATGGTTAACAAAGCGCTAAAACACTCCCCATGAGAGTTGTGGTTTAGTTTTCAGTGATTTTTCCAAGCCCTTGCAAATAATGAAAAATTCTTCCGGATCGCTCCGGAAGAATATTTAATATTAGCGATATTTGATAGATTAATAGCAGCTTTCGAACAGCGCCCTGGTGTTTTCCAGCGTCAGCGGCACCGGATTCCCGCCTGCACTCGGATCCTCGATCGCCATGGCCGCCAGTTCGTCGATCCGGTCGTTGCCCACGCCGAGTGCCGTGAGGGTGGCCGGAATATTGAGTTCGGCGCGCAGCGCCGTCACGTAGTCGCAGAAACCGTCGAAGCCGCCGGCGATGTCCAGATAGGCGGCCAGCTTGTCGATCTTCTTCTCGATCGCCGGCCGGTTGAACGCCAGCACCATCGGCATCACCACGGCATTCGTCGTGCCATGATGGGTGTTATAGACGGCACCGATCGGATGCGACAGGGCATGGATGGCGCCGAGCCCCTTCTGGAAGGCGACCGCGCCCATGGCGGCAGCCGACATCATGTTGGTGCGCGCTTCCGCGTCCACCTGGTCATGATAGGCCCGCGGCAGGAACTCCTTGACCAGCCGCATGCCCTCCAGCGCGATGCCCTGGCTCATCGGATGATAGAACGGCGAGCAATAGGCCTCCAGGCAATGGGCAAAGGCGTCCATGCCGGTGCCGGCGGTGATCGATTTCGGCATGCCGAAGGTCAGCTCCGGATCGCAGATGACGACACCCGGCAGGATCTTCGGATGAAAGATGATCTTCTTCACATGGGTTACCGAATTGGTGATCACCGAGGCGCGGCCGACTTCCGAACCGGTGCCGGCCGTGGTCGGTACGGCGACGATCGGCGCGATCTTCGAAGCATCCGCCCGGGTCCACCAGTCGCCGATGTCCTCGAAGTCCCAGATCGGCCGCGTCTGGCCGACCATGAAGGCAATCGCCTTGCCGAGATCCAGCCCCGAGCCGCCGCCGAAGGCGACGACGCCGTCATGGCCGCCGGCCTTGTAGGCTTTCACGCCTGCTTCGAGATTGATCTCGTTGGGGTTCGGATCGACGTCGGCAAACAGCGCCGAGCCCAGCCCGCCCTCTTCCAGTACCTCGAGTGCGGCCGCCGTGATCGCCATCGTCGCAAGGCCACGATCGGTCACCAGCAGCGGCTTCTGCATGCCGAGCGACTTGCAGGCATCCGCCAGCTCGGAAATGCGGCCACGGCCGATCCGGACATTGGTGGGGTAGCTCCAGTTGGCGACGATATTCATTGGGTGACTTTCTTCAGATGGTAGGATTTCGGTCGTGTGAGGTTCTGGAAACCGAGGACGGACAGCGATCCGCCGCGCCCGGTATCCTTGCAGCCGGTCCAGCAGAGTGCCGGATCAAGATAGTCGGCCCGGTTCATGAACACGGTGCCGGTGTCGATCTCGCGGCCGAGCCGCCCTGCCCGCTCCGCGTCCTTGGTCCACAGCGAGACGGTGAGGCCATAGGGGCTGTCGTTCATCAGCGTCAGGGCTTCGTCGTCGGTCTTCACCTTCATGATGCCGACGGCCGGGCCGAAGGTCTCCTCGCGCATGAAGGACATGGAATGATCCACATTCACCAGGATCTGCGGCATCAGATAGGCATGACCGTCATCCTGAGGGAAAAGCTTGGGATCGACCAGCGCCTTGGCCCCCTTGGACACCGCGTCATCGATCTGGTGGCGCACATGGGCGGCAAAACGGCGATGCGCCATCGGCCCCAGCGTCGTCTCCGGGTCGAGCGGATCGCCAAGCTTGTAGTTCGACACCCAGGCAACGGACTTCTCGACGAACTGATCGTAGAGGCTCTCATGCACATAGATGCGTTCGATGCCGCAGCAGCACTGCCCCGAATTGAAGGTGGCGCCATCCATCAACGTGTCGACGGCGGCATCCAGGTCTGCATCCTCCATCACATAGCCGGGGTCCTTGCCGCCGAGCTCCAGGCCGAGGCCGGCAAAGGTGCTGGCTGCCGCCCGCTCGATCGAGCGGCCGCCTTCGACGGAACCGGTGAAGTTGATGAAGTTGAAATTGCCGGCGGCAATCAGGGCATTGGTCGTCGGGTGATCGAGGAAGAGATTGACGAAGACGTCGTCGGGCACGCCGGCTTCGACGAAGGCGCGCACCATGCGCTCACCGACCAGCAGCGTCTGGGTGGCATGCTTGATCACCACCGTATTGCCGGCCATCAGCGCCGGCGCGATCGTGTTGATCGCGGTCATATAGGGATAGTTCCACGGCGCGATGACGAAGACCACGCCATGCGGTTCGCGCTCAATACGGCGCTCGAAGGCGGCGCTCTCCTCGATCACCAGCGGCTTCAGCGCGTCGGCTGCAATGTCGGCGACATAGTTGGAGCGCTCGTTGAAGCCCTTGAACTCGCCACCGTAGCGCACCGGGCGGCCCATCATATGGGCGAGTTCCGGCACCACGTCATCGACCATCTCGTTCAGCCGCGCCACGCCCTTCAGCACCAGCTGGACTCGATCTTCGAGCGGCCGGCGGGCCCAGGCCTTCTGCGCCTTGCGCGCACGCGCCACGGCTTCGATCGCCGCCGAAAGGCTCATCGCCTCGCGCTCGGCATAGACCGAACCGTCCACAGGCGAGATACATTGCAACATCGTCATCAGTCTTCTCCTTCGGCCTCAGCAGGCCAGTACTTTCACATGACCCGCCGCGCCATAGTCCAGAATGGCGCGGTCGCGGGTGATGATCGTCAAATCATGTTCGCGCGCGGTGGCGATGAGGATGCGGTCGGCGGGATCACCATGCAGCGGTTGCGGCAGGAAAGAAGATCCCACCAGCAGATCCACCGAAACATCCAGCACCGACACTTCATGCTCCATCGCAAACCGTTCGAACCACGACAGCGGCGGCTGCGTCAGGGTCAGCCGACCCTTTGCCACCAGCAATCCAATCTCCCAAGCCGAAAAGGCACTCAGATATAGGACGTCACTCCTGTCGCTACTCTCCTCCAATGCGGTCTCCGCCGCCACGCCTAACCGTTCCGACCTCGCCAGATACAAGATCAGGCAGGTGTCAAAAAGATATCGGGTGTTCGTCATCATAGACCCGTCCCCATTCCGGATCTGCGGGGGCCGTCAGATCCACCCCAGGCGCAACGGTGACGGTACCCGCCATGCGATGGCGAATGCGTTCAAGAAAACTTTCTCGCTTTGCCACCACATCCTCCTGTTCGGGCGCTCCTCCCATATCGAGTGCCTCCTGCCCCTGCTCGCCAAACCCGCCCCACTCCCCACGCCGGTGCATCGCCACCGTGTCCAGCGACAGGCCTAGAAATGCGGCTATGCCGTCCTGCTCCTCCGCGCTCATCTTGCGCTCGCCCTTCAGCATGCGCGAGACGGAACTCGGGTCGAGGTTGAGAAAGTCCGCAAGCGCCCGGGCCGATGTCCCCTTTTCCTCCAGCATGCGATAGAACCATTCGCTGTCGATTGCCATCCCACGATCTCCAGAGCGAAACACACGCTAAACTAGCATTTCGTTGCGGTTTCGACAATGAAGGCAGCACGCATTGCGATAACCTCAAGCCCTCTCGAATCCGCGTGCGACCTCCCAATCCGTCACCCGGCGATCATATTCCTCCTGTTCCCATTCGGCTGCCCGGACATAATGGTCAATCACGTCGTCGCCGAAGGCCGCGCGCAGCATGTCGGAGCCCTTCAGCGCTGTGGTCGCATCGCGCAGCGTGCGTGGGATCTCGCGGGCATCCTGGGCGGCATAGGCATCGCCGGAGAATTCCGGTTCGAGCGTCATCTTCTTCTCGATCCCGTCGATGCCGGCCGCAAGCAGCGCCGCCATGGCGAGATAGGGGTTGAGATCGGAGCCGCCGACGCGGCACTCGACGCGGATCGCCTTGGTGCCCTCGCCGCAGAGGCGGTAGCCGGCCGTGCGGTTGTCCTTCGACCAGATCGCCTTGGTCGGCGCGAACGTGCCGGCAACGAAGCGCTTGTAGGAATTGATATAGGGTGCCAGGAAATAGGTGATGTCGCCGGCATGGGCGAGGAGCCCCGCCATGTAGTTGCGCATCAGATCCGAGATCCCGGACTCGCTGTCCTTGTCGAAGAACAGCGGCTTGCCGTCGAGCGACCAGAGCGACTGGTGGATGTGCGAGGAAGAACCCGCCGCGTCATAATGCCATTTGGCGAGGAATGTGATCGACTTGCCTTTCGACCAGGCGATCTCCTTGCAGGCATTCTTGATGATCACGTGCCGGTCGGCCATGACGAGCGCCTCGCCGTAGCGGACATTGATCTCCGCCTGGCCGGCGGAGGCCTCGCCCTTGGAGTTCTCCACCGGAATGCCGGCGCCCTGCAGACCCTTGCGGATCGCGCGCATCACATCCTCTTCCTTGGTCGTCTGGAAGATGTGGTAGTCCTCGTTATAGGCGCTGGCGAGCTTCAGGTCGCGGTAACCCGCAGCCTGCGCCTGTTCGAAGGTCTGGTCGAACAGGAAGAATTCCAGTTCCGAGGCCATGAAGGCCTTCATCCCCATGGCTTCAAGCCTCGCCACCTGCTTTTTCAGGATGGCGCGCGGCGAATGCGGCACTTCGGCATGGGTGTGATGGTCGAGCACGTCGCAGAGCACCAGTGCGGTGCCGTCCAGCCAGGGCGTTTTCCTCAGCGTCGAAAGATCGGGCTTCATCGTGTAGTCGCCATAGCCCTTTTCCCAGCTCGTCGCCTTGTAGCCGGAGATGGTTTCCATCTCCATGTCGGTCGCCAGCAGATAGTTGCAGCTATGGGTTTCCTCATAGGCGCTTTCAACGAAGAACTCGGCCTGGAACCGCTTGCCCATCAGCCGTCCCTGCATATCGACCATCACGGCGAGCACGGTGTCGATATGGCCTTCGGCGACATCCTGTTTCAGTGCGTCAAAGCTATAGGGCGCAGTCATCGGTCCAATCCTGAATTCTCCGGGCAAACCCCGGCAAAAAGCCTCTCGTGTTCAAACGGATATCCGGGGCCCTGCGAGCCCCGGACGGTGTCGATATCGGGCAAGCCCCACGGCTCAGCCGTAGCGGTAGGGCGGTCCTGCCTTTTCCATCACGGTCTGGTAGTCCTTGAGGATCTTGACGACCTTGGCGGTGCGCTCGGTCTGGCCTGCAATCTCGTCCCAGAACTCGTGCGCCTTGTCTTCGACGGTCTTCCATTCGGCATCCGGAATGGTGGTGAGCTCCAGCGGGCTTTCGCCGGCGCGCAGGGCCGCCTCGCCGCCCCAATACCAGTGCAGGCGGTGATAGTGGGAGCTGTCCATGCAGACCTTCCACAGCGCCTGCAGGTGTTCGGGCACTTCCTTCCAGCGATCGGCATTGGCGAAGAACGAGCCGCACCAGCCGCCGGAGATGTTGTTGGTGAGGAAGTATTTCACCACGCTTTCCCAGCCCACCGTATGCACTTCGGTGATGCCCGACCAGGCGACAGCATCGATTTCGCCCGTCTGCATGGCGACCGGCGTATCCTCGTAGGGGATCGTCACCGGGATGACGCCGAACTGCTCGAGGAACTTGCCGGCGGTCGGGAAGGTGAAGACCCGGAGGCCCTTCAGGTCGGCCAGCGACTTGATCGGCTTGTTGGTGGAGAAGTTGCACGGATCCCAGGCGCCCGCCGAGAGCCACTTCACGCCGACCTCGGAATAGGCCTCGTCCCAGATATCGGCGAGACCGTATTTGTAGAACAGCGTCGGCACGTCGAGGCTGTAGCGCGAGGCGAACGGGAAGTAGCCGCCGAACACCTTGATGTCGACGGGCGAGTTCATCGAATCGTCGTCCGACTGGACGGCATCGATGGTGCCGGCCTGCATGGCGCGGAACAGTTCGCCGGTCGGCACCAGCTGGTCGGCGGTGTAGAGCTGGATCTCCATCTGGCCGTTGGCCGCCTTGTTGAAGGCGTCGACGCAGGGGCGCACGACCTCTTCGGCGAGCGCCGCACCGGCATAGGTCTGCAGGCGCCAGGTGATCTTCTTGTCCTGCGCCTTCACATAGGGCGCTGCCAGGGCCACCGGTGTGGCGGCGGCGGCAAGGCCGGCTTTCCTCAGAAAATTACGTCTGTTGGTCATTGTCTGTTTCCCTCTTCAATCTGTTCTTACTCGGTTGCCCCCGTCGATCGGTCGGCGGAAGGTTGGCGAATGGGGCCGTTGGCCGGCCTCTTGTTGACTGTCGTCGTGTCGGACGTCTGAAGTTTGCCCCCTCACCCCCGCACATAGACATGGTTCGGCAGCCAGGTCGCGATCGACGGGAAGGCGGTGACGATCGCCAGCCCGAGAATCATGATCGCGACGAAGGGCACGACGGATTTGTAGATGTCGATCAGCCGAATCTCCGGCGGCGCCATGGCCCGCATCAGGAACAGATTGTAGCCGAAGGGCGGCGTCATGTAGGCCACCTGGCAGGTGATCGTGTAGAGCACGCCGTACCAGACGAGATCAAAACCGAGCTTGCCGACCAGAGGAATGTAGAGCGGCGCGACGATCACCAACATGGCCGTGTCGTCGAGGAAGGTGCCCATGATCAGATAGGAGATCTGCATCAGGATCAGGATCTCCCAGGGGCCTAGTCCCAGTTCGCCGACCAGCAGGTGCTCGATCGCCCGGACAGCACCGAGACCGTCGAACACGGCCCCGAAGCAGAGCGCCGCCAGGATGATCCACATGAACATGCAGGAAATGCCGAGCGTCTGTTCGAGCACCTTGTTCCAGACCGCCCAGTTGAGCCTGCCCTTGATGGCAGCCGCCACCATGGCCGACAGTGCACCGACGGCCGAGCTTTCCACCAGGCTGGTGATGCCCATGACGAACAGGCCCATCATCAGGAAGAAGATGACGAAGGGCAGGATGCCGGCGCGCAGCAGCTTCAGCTTGTCGATCAGCGGCATGGCGCGCTCTTCCGGCGGCAAAGCGCGGCCGAGCTCCGGGTTCAGCTTGCAGCGGATCAGGATGTAGATGATGAACATCGCCGCCAGCAGCAGGCCCGGAAAAACGCCAGCCATCCACAGCTTGCCGACCGGCTGGCGGGCGATCATGCCGTAAAGCACCAGCACCACGCTCGGCGGCACCAGGATGCCGAGCGACGAGCCGGCCTGTATGACACCCGACACCATGATCTTGTCATAGCCGCGCCTGAGCAGTTCCGGCAGCGCGATGGTCGCCCCGATCGCCATGCCGGCGACCGAGAGCCCGTTCATCGCGGAGATGACCACCATCAGACCGATCGTGCCGACGGCAAGACCGCCGGGCAGGCCGCCGAACCAGACATGGAAGGCCTTGTAGAGGTCTTCCGCGATACCCGATTCCGACAGCATGTAGCCCATGAAGATGAACAGCGGCAGGGTCAGCAACGGATACCACTTCATCAGCTTCATGCCGGCGGAAAAGCCGAGCTCGAAGCCGCCATTGCCCCAGAGCACGGCAGCGGCCACGACGGCGACGAAGCCGATCGCGGCAAACACCCGCTGTCCCGTCAGCATCGACAGCATCATCGAGGAGAACATGAGCAGGGCGATCATCTCGTAGCTCATGCGATCGGCCTCCCGATGGCGACGGCCAGATCCTTGAGGAAGATCGAGGTCGCCTGCAGGAAGGTGAGCAGGATGCCGACCACCATGATGATCTTGATCGGCGCCATATAGGGCGACCAGGAGGAATAGCTGGTCTCGTTGAATTCCAGCGCATAGGTGGTGCTGGAGACGCCGCCATAGAGCAGGAAGAACAGATAAACGAACAGCATGAAGATGGTGAAGACGTCGAAGATTGCCTTGGTGCGCGGCGAGAACTGGCCATAGACCAGATCCATCCGCACATGGCTGTCGAGCTGCAGCGAATAGGCGCCGCCCAGGATATAGTAGCCGGCCATGACGAACTGGGCCATTTCCAGCGTCCAGTTGGCCGGCAGCAGGAAGGCCTTCGACAGCGACGAATAGAGCAGGATGCCCATCAACACGAAGATGCCATACATGACGATGCGGCCGAGCCGACGGTTGAACCCGTCGACAAACCAGATGTAACGCTTCACCGCCTCAGGCATCCGTCCGCCTCCCGGCGTCCGGCACCGCGACCGGCGGCCCGGCCCTCTCATTGTTCATTCCTGCCCGCATGCGTTCCCACTTTCTTTTTGTCGTATGCAAACTGGTGGCGTTGGTGGTGTCTCTGCTGTCCTTAAGGCGCGGCCTCCGACAGGGCCGACTGCAACAGCGCGCTCAGATAGCTCGCCGCCTTTTGCTGGTCGGCCTCGTTCGCGATCAGGTCGTTGCGCACCTCGATCATCACGTTCATCAGTCCGCGTGGCAGGGCGTGCAGCCGCAGCGTATGGGTGACGCCGTCGCGGGGACCGTAAGGATCGTTGCGGCCGAGACGATAGTCCGAATTCCCCTCGCCTGCGGTCAGCATGGCATCGGCCAGCCGGCTGTCATCGTCGTGCAGGATACCGATCTCGACCGCCCGCGACTTGCCCATATAGACCGGGGTGAAACTGTGGACGGTCACCAGCACCGTTGCCTGGCCGCGCCCGGCCCGGGCCTCGATCTCGGCGGCGATCCGGTCATGGAACGGCACATAGAGAGCGGATGTCCGGGCATAGCGCTCGGCAACGCTGAGGTCACGATTGCCGGGGATGTCGTAGATCTCGCTCATCTCGGGCATGGCGGAAGCGCTGTCGGGCGGCCGGTTGCAGTCGTAGATCAACCGCGAGAAACGCTGGTGGATCAGGCTGGCGTCGAGACGCCCGGACATGTGCCGGGCAACCGCAAGCGCGCCGGGATCCCAGGCGATATGGCTTTCGAGCGCTTCCGAGGACAGGCCGAGCGTGCCGGCCTTGTCAGGCAGGCGGCGCGACGCATGCTCGCAGACGATCAGCACCGGACCGGACGCATCGACGCGCTCGACCGCGACAGGCGCGCCGTCAGCTGACGTCAATATGTCCGAGCGAAGCAGCATGCAGGCGGGATCCTCGAGATTGCGGTGGGCGGGAATTGCCGAAAAGAATTCTTCAATGAGCCGGGCATGTCAATCGCCGAACTGAAAAAATCTCTTCACGTTTTGAATTGACGGCCTGCCGCGCGGCGCGCAATAGTCAGCACCGAAAGCGGCAATACCGCTCAAGGGGAAACATCGGGCCGCATCAGGGTGAATACGTCAGTCAGAACCGTTTCGGATGTCATACATGCGCGCTTCGACGAACTGACGCGCGCCGAGCGACAATTGGCCGAAAGCCTGCTCGACAATTACCCGGTTTCCGGTCTCGGCAGCATCACCACGGTTGCGGAAAACGCCGGCGTCTCGACGCCGACGGTCGCGCGCATGGTGCAGAAGCTGGGCTTCAAGGGCTATGGCGAATTCCAGGGCCGGCTGCACCAGGAACTGGAGGCGAGCCTATCCAACCCGATCGCCAAGCACGACCGCTGGGCGCTCAATGCGCCCGGCACGCATATCATCAACCGTTTCGCCGACGCGGTGATGAACAATATGCGCCAGAGCCTGTCGGAGATCGACACCGGCACCTTCGACGGCGTCGTGCGCCTGCTCTGCGACAAGAAGCGCGCGGTCTATTTCGTCGGCGGCCGCATCACCGGAGCGATTGCCGAATATTTCTTCACCCACATGCAGGTCATCCGTCCGAAGACGACGCTGATGTCGTCGAATTCCGGCTCCTGGCCGCAGCATGTGCTGAACATGGCGGCCGGCGACGTACTGATCATCTTCGACATCCGCCGCTACGAGGCGGACATGGAGACGCTCGCCCGCGTCGCCGGCGCCAATGGCATCGAGATCGTGCTGTTTACCGATACCTGGACCTCGCCGGTCGCCAAGCATGCGCGTCACTGCTTCAAGCTGCATATCGAGGCGCCGTCGGCCTGGGATTCGTCGGTGGTGGCGCTGTTCGTCGTGGAAACGCTGATCGAGGCGGTGCAGAGTGCAGCCTGGGACGAGACGCGCGAGCGCATGGCAACGCTGGAGGGACTGTTCGAACAGGCGCGGCTGTTCCGCCGCCTGCGGTCGCCATAAGCCTATCGGCAGGGAGGGGATAAGGTCAGAAAATACAGGGAGATAAAGCAAGGGAATGCGCAGGCTGCGCGCCCTATGAGACCGTCACATCACGTTCATCGAAGACGACTATCAGTCGCTCGCCAAGGCGACCTTGAAAACTGAGGAGAAGGATCGTGTACCATACATTTACCCGCCTGCTGTCGGCATCCACAGCAGCACTCATTGCATCGACCTCCATCGCCGCCGCGGAACCGGCAGCCGAGCTGGTCGACGCGGCCAAGAAGGAAGGCGCGCTGACCACCATCGCCCTGCCGCACGACTGGTGCGGCTACGGCAAGGTGATCGACGGCTTCAAGGCGAAATATCCGGAGATCAAGGTCAACGAGCTGAACCCCGATGCCGGCTCGGCCGACGAGGTCGAAGCCGTCAAGGCCAACAAGGACAACAAGGGCCCGCAGGCGCCTGACGTCGTCGACGTCGGTCTCGCCTTCGGTCCGCAGATGAAGGCCGAAGGCCTGCTGATGCCCTACAAGGTCTCGACCTGGGACGAAATTCCGGACAGCGTCAAGGATGCCGACGGGGCATGGTACGGCGACTATTACGGCGTCATGTCGCTGATCGTGAACAAGGATCTCGTCGACAACACGCCGGCCGACTGGTCGGATCTGCTGAAGCCGGAATATGCCGGCCAGGTGGCGCTTGCCGGTGATCCGCGCGCGTCCAACCAGGCGATCCTCGGCGTGCTCGCCGCCGGCATGGCCGGTGGCGCCAAGGCCGGCAAGGATGCCGGTGAAGCCGGGCTCAAATATTTCGGCGACCTCAACAAGGCCGGCAACTTCGTGCCGGTGATCGGCAAGTCGGGGACACTGGCCCAGGGCTCGACCCCGATCGTCGTTGCCTGGGACTACAATGCGTTGTCATGGAAGGACACGCTGGCCGGCAACCCGCCGGTCGAGGTCGTGGTCCCCGCCTCCGGCGTTCTGGCCGGCGTCTATGTTCAGGGCATCTCGGCCTATGCGCCGCACCCGAACGCCGCCAAGCTGTGGATGGAATATCTCTATTCCGACGAAGGCCAGACCGCATGGCTTGCCGGCTATTGCCACCCGGCCCGCTTCAACGCCATGTCCAAGGCCGGCAAGATCCCGCAGGAGCTGCTCGACAAGCTGCCGCCGGCAGCCTCCTATGAAAAGGCCTACTTCCCGACGCTCGAGGAAGTCGACGCCAACAAGGCTGCCGTCACCGGCGGCTGGGACCAGGTCGTCGGCGCCAACGTCCAGTAACAGTTGACCAGGCCAGACCGCCCCGGCCATTGCCGCCGGGGCGGTCTTCATGCTCAGATCGCCAATCGACAAAGCCGCAGACATCAAGCGGCCGGGGAACCACATGACGAAGGCCGACGACGGCGCGCGCCTCTACCGGGCGCCCTTGCGCACACGATTGCCGCTCCACTGGCTCGGCATCCTGCCCTTCGTCCTGTTCATCCTGCTGTTCCTGATCCTGCCGACGATGAAGATCGTCATCGGCGCCTTCCAGCGTCCGGACGGCGCCTTCACCCTCGACAACATCGCCAATCTCTTTACCCCCTCGATCCTCAACGCCTACTGGATATCGATCAAGATCAGCGTCGCCTCCTCCCTGCTCGGCTGCCTGATCGGCTTTGGCGTGGCGACCGCCGTGATCCTCGGCGGCCTGCCGAAATGGATCCGCGGGCCGCTGATGACCTTTTCCGGCGTTGCCTCGAATTTCGCCGGCGTGCCGCTCGCCTTCGCCTTCCTGGCGACGCTCGGCCCCGTCGGCCTGGTCACCATGTTCCTGAAGACCGAGTTCGGCATCAACCTGCGCCTGCTCGGCTTCAATCTTCTGTCCTTCTGGGGCCTGACGATCACCTATCTGTTCTTCCAGATCCCGCTGATGATCCTGATCATCACGCCGGCGATCGACGGGCTGAAGCGCGAATGGCGCGAAGCCGCCTCGATCCTCGGCGCCACGACCGGACAGTACTGGCGCATGGTGGCGCTGCCGATCCTCACACCCTCCATCCTCGGCACCTTCGCGCTGCTGTTTGCCAATGCCTTCGGTGCGGTCGCGACCGCCATCGCGCTCACCGGCTCCTCGCTGTCGATCGCGCCAATTCTCTTGTTTGCCCAGATCCGCGGCGACGTGCTCGGCGATCCGCATCTGGGCTATGCGCTGGCCTTCGGCATGATCGTCATCACCGGCATTGCCAATGCCGTCTACATCGTGCTTCGGGCACGCAGCGAAAGGTGGCTCAAGTGAGAAAGTTCTGGGCCTGGGGCGCACTGACCATCGGTCTCGTCTATTTCATCCTGCCCTTGATGGGCATGACCAATTTCTCGCTGAAGATGCGCCGCGGCGTCTATTCCTTCGACGCCTATGCCAAGGTGCTCTCCGATCCGCAGTTCCAGCAGACCTTCAGCTTTTCGGTGATGATGGCACTGCTCACCATCGTGTTCGGCGCGCTGCTCGTGGTGCCGACCGCCTATTGGGTGCGGCTGAAGCTGCCGCGTCTCAGGGCCTATGTCGAATTCTTCACCCTGCTGCCGCTGGTCATTCCGGCGATCGTCGTCGTCTTCGGCTATATCCGCCTCTATAACACCTCGAGCATCCTGCCGCTCACCGGAACGGCGCTCGGCACCAATATCCTGCTGATGTTCGGCTATACCATGCTGTCCCTGCCCTACATGTACCGCGCCGTCGACACCGGCCTTGCCGCGATCGATGTGGCGACCCTGACCGAAGCCGCCCAGAGCCTCGGCGCCGGCTGGACCCGCATCCTGTTTCGGGTGATCCTGCCCAATGTGCTGGTGGCCGTGCTGTCGGGCGCCTTCATCACCTTTGCCATCGTGCTTGGCGAGTTCACCATGGCCGCCCTTTTGAACCGCCCGGCCTTCGGTCCCTACATGCAGCTGCTCGGTGCCAATCGCGCCTATGAGCCGGCGGCGCTCGCCGTCATCGCCTTTGCCATCACCTGGGCCTGTCTCGGGCTGATCCAGCTCGTCTCCCGCTTCCAGAAAACCACCCAGCGCCCGGCCTGAGGATTTGCAAGATATGTCCTTCCTGACCCTCACCAATATCCAGAAATCCTTCGGGCCCGTGCAGGTCGTGCATGACTTCAACATGGCGATCGAACAGGGGGAATTCGTCTCCTTTCTCGGCCCGTCCGGCTGCGGCAAGACCACGGTCCTCAGGATGGTCGCGGGCTTCGAGACGCCGACCGGCGGGCGCATCGTCATCAACGGGCAGGACCAGTCGAGCCTGCGCCCCAACCAGCGCAATATCGGCATGGTGTTCCAGGCCTATGCGCTGTTTCCCAACATGACGGTGTTCGACAATGTCGCCTTCGGGCTGAAGATCGACCGCCTGCCCCGGGCCGAGATCGCCGAGCGGGTGAAGGGCATGCTGGCGCTGATCCATCTGGAGCATCTGGCCGACCGCTATCCCTATCAGCTCTCCGGCGGCCAGCAGCAACGCGTGGCGCTGGCCCGGGCTTTGGCGCCGAAGCCGCAGGTGCTGCTGCTCGACGAGCCGCTGTCTGCCCTCGACGCCAAGATCCGCGTGTCGCTGCGCGAGGAAATCCGCCAGATCCAGCAGCAGCTCGGCATCACCACAATCTTCGTCACCCATGACCAGGAGGAGGCGCTGTCGATCTCCGACCGTGTGGTGGTGATGAATGCCGGACGCGCCGACCAGATCGGCACCCCGTTCGAGATCTACAACCAGCCGACCACCCGCTTCGTCGCCTCCTTCGTCGGCACGCTGTCGACCATGGAGGCGACCGTCCTCGATCCGGCCGCGGGCACGATCCGCATCGGCCGGGAGACGGTCTCGCTGGACCGCCCCCTGCCGGGACGCACCGCCAACGAGCCGATCAACCTAGCGCTCCGGCCCGAGGCGATTGCGCTCGGCGAGCCCGGACCGGACGAGGTCGGCCTCGACGGGCAGGTGGCGCTCAGCCAGTTCCTCGGCTCGGTCATCCGCACCCGCGTCAACGTCTCCGGCCACATGATCTCCTTCGACATGTTCAACCAGCCCGGCCGCAAGCCGCCCATGGTCGGTGAAACGGTCAGGATCCGCATCGCCAAATCGCATGCTCTGGTGCTGGCCGACTGAGACGCCGGGCGATCGGTGCGCGCGCCGGCGTTGCTCGCCACCGGGTCATAAACAAGTCAGACAATTTGAGTGTTCGGATCGTGGCACACCCCCCTCTGCCCTGCCGGGCATCTCCCCCTCAAGGGGGGAGATCAGCTGGTGGCCACCGCTCAAACTTTCGGCCGGCCTTTCGATACGCCTCCGCCGCATGCACGGTTCTCAAAGCCGGCAATGGCATTGAGGTGACGCCATTGCTAAAATTTAAGGGCGGGATTGGCCGAGCGCTTGAGCCCGGCTGATCTCCCCCCTTGAGGGGGAGATGTCCGGCAGGACAGAGGGGGGTGTTCCGGGCCCAAAGCAAGCGTATTGGACACTCAAATGTCACCAACCGCCAACCAACTCAGCCCCTCACTTGCACGCCCCCTAATAAGAATCCGCTTTCAGCCCCTTCCCCACGTCTGCTGAATCATTCTCGCAGGCACAGCCCTCATCCCCGTCCCGGATCGACCGCTGCCGCCGACCGCAGCCGTCGTCGGGTTTCCGACGGGCTTTCCCGGAAATGGGCGCGGTAGCTGCGGGCGAAGGCGGAGGCAGAGGAAAAGCCGGTGGCGGCACAGATGTCGGCAAAGGTCTGCCGCGTTTCGATCACCTTGCGCCGGGCAGCGTTCAGCCTGAGCGCCAGATAGTGCACATGCGGCGGCGCCCCGATTGCCGTGGCGAACAGCGCCGTCAGATGCCGGGCGCTGACGCCGACGCGCCGGGCGATCCGCGGCAGGGTGAGTGGCTGCTCGATATGCTCCTCCATCAACCGCATGGCATGCGCGACGCGCGCATCGGCGGTGCGGATGCTGCCGGTCGACGGCATGGCGGCCACAGCCGCATCCACCCCGCCCTGCTCATGGATGAACTGCCGCGACACCTCCAGCGCCAGGGAATAGCCGTGCTGCCGGCGGATCAGTTCCAGCACCAGGTCGAGCGTCGGCAGCGAGCCGCTCGTGGTGATCCGCCTGTTGTCGATGACGAAGCGTTCGCGCAGCGCCCGCACCTGCGAGAAGGCGAGCGCGAATTCGTCGAAATCCTCCCAGTGGATCGTCGCCGCATGACCGTCGAGCAGGGCCGCATCCGCCAGCAGCCATGCGCCGGATTCGAGCCCCGCCAGATAGCGACGGTGGCGGGCGGCCCGCACCAGCTGCGTCTTCAGCTGCGCGGTGGCGTAGGTCTTCCAGTTGTGGCTGGCGAGCACGAACAGCGGCGCGGTCTCGTCACCGGCCCGAAAGGCACCGCGCGCCGGAACGGCAATGCCGCTCATCGTCTCGATCGGCCCGCCGTCGAGGCTGAAGATCCGCCAGCGATAGAGTTCGAACCCGCTCACCCGGTTGGCGACCCGCAGAGGCTCGATCATCGAGGCGACAAGGATGAGATTGGTGTCCGGCACGATCAGCAGATCGACCTCGATCGGCGATGCGGTCTCTATGATGTCTCTCCCGAGTGGATCCTGATTTGTATCGAATTCATCCGAAAATGCAAAGCATGGCAACGGCAATTGCGTTGGTATTGGCGGAAATCGAAGAACCAAGGAGTTGCCCGTGCCACTAGCCATGAACCGCGACGTCTTCATCACCTGCGCTGTCACCGGCGCCGGCGACACGACCGCGAAATCGAGCCATGTGCCCGTGACGCCGCAGCAGATCGCGGAGTCGGCGATCGATGCGGCCAAGGCCGGGGCGGCGATCGTCCATTGCCATGTGCGCGACCCGGAAACGGGGGCCGCCAGCCGTCGCAACGAACTCTACCGCGAGGTCACCGACCGCATCCGGTCTGCGGAGATCGACGTGGTGCTGAACCTCACCGCCGGCATGGGCGGCGACATCGTCTTCGGCGGCGTCGACAAGCCCCTGCCGCTGAACGACGCCGGTACCGACATGGCCGGCGCCGAGGAGCGGGTGAGCCATGTGGCCGAATGCCTGCCGGAGATCTGCACGCTCGACTGCGGCACGATGAATTTCTCGCTCGGCGACTATGTGATGACCAACACACCGGCCATGCTGCGGGCGATGGCAAAGCGGATGACCGATCTCGGCGTGCGCCCGGAAATCGAGGCCTTCGACACCGGCCATCTGTGGTTCGCCAAGCAGCTGGTGGAGGAAGGCCTGATCGAGGATCCGGTGCTGATCCAGCTCTGCATGGGGATCCCGTGGGGCGCGCCCGACGACCTCAACACCTTCATGGCCATGGTCAACAACGTGCCGGCCAGCTGGACCTTCTCGGCCTTTTCGATCGGTCGCAACGCCATGGCCTATCCGGCCGCCGCCGTGCTTGCCGGCGGCAATGTCCGCGTCGGTCTGGAAGACAATCTCTATGTCGGCAAGGGCAAGCTTGCCACCAATGCCGACCTCGTCGAAAAGGCCGTGCAGGTCGTCGAAGGCATGGGCGCCCGCATCATCGGCCCGGCCGAGGTGCGGGAAAAGCTGAAGCTGACGAAACGATAGGAATCTTGGCGGCGCGGCAGAGATCTACCCCCCTCTGCCCTGCCGGGCATCTCCCCCTCAAGGGGGGAGATCAGCCGGAAGCGACCATTCGACCCATGCGAACGTCCCGGTAGGCTCGGGATGTGAATACGGAGCGAGAGGGTGCAGCGAGTAGACTTCCTCCCGTGAAGGGAGACCAGCCGGGTGCAATCACTCTGTTCATGCAGACAGCCCTTTGACCGCAGAGGCCCGAACATGGAGCGAGAGGGTGCAGCGAGTCGATCTCCCCGTTGAGGGGGAGATGTCCGGCGGGACAGAGGGGGGTGCCCCCGCACAGACCACGAGGATAAGGCGAAGGACTATGACCACAATCACAAAGGCCGCCTGCATCGGCGGCGGCGTCATCGGCGGGGCCTGGGCGGCACGTTTCGTGCTCGCCGGCATCGATGTCGCGATGTACGACCCGCACCCGGAAGCGCAGCGCATCGTCGGCGAAGTGCTGGCCAATGCCGAGCGCGCCTACGCCATGCTGACCATGGCGCCGCTGCCGCCGCGCGGCACGTTACGCTTCGCGCCAAGCGTTGAAGATGCCGTGCAAGACGTTGACTGGATTCAGGAAAGCGTGCCCGAGCGCCTCGACCTGAAGCGCGGCGTGCTGAACGAGATCGACGCCCATGCCAAACCCGATGCGCTGATCGGCTCGTCCACCTCCGGCCTGCTGCCAAGCGACCTGCAGCGCGACATGGCCCACCCCGATCGTCTGTTCGTCGCCCATCCCTATAACCCGGTCTACCTGCTGCCGCTGGTCGAGCTGGTCGGCGGCAATCAGACCTCCAAGGAGACGATCGAACGGGCCAAGGCCGCCTATGCCGAAATCGGCATGGAAGGCGTCGTCATCAACAAGGAGATCGAGGCCTTTGTCGGCGACCGCCTGCTGGAGGCGCTCTGGCGCGAGGCGCTGTGGCTCGTTCATGACGACATCTGCGACACCGAGACGCTGGACAATGTCATCCGCTATTCCTTCGGCATGCGCTGGGCGCAGATGGGCCTGTTCGAGACCTATCGCATCGCTGGCGGCGAGGCCGGCATGCGCCATTTCCTCGGTCAGTTCGGCCCCTGCCTGCAATGGCCCTGGACCAAGCTTACCGATGTCGTCGATCTCGACGAAGCGCTGGTGGAAAAGATCGGCGCCCAGTCGGACGCCCAGTCCGGCATGCATGGCATTCGCGAGCTGGAGCGCATCCGCGACGAGAACCTCGTCGGCATCATGCAGGTGCTGAAGGGTGCCAATGGCGGCAAGGGCTGGGGCGCCGGCAAGCTGCTCGCCGATTTCGAGGCACGGCTCTGGGCGGGTGCCGGCAAGGCCGATGTCGATCCGACCGCCCCTGCCCCGCTCAGGCTGGTCGAGACCAAGGTCAACCCGTCCTGGGCCGACTACAACGGCCACATGACCGAGTTCCGCTATCTCCAGGTCTTCGGCGACACCTCCGACGCGCTGCTGCGGCTGATCGGCGTCGACGATGCCTATGTGAAGGCCGGGCACAGCTATTACACGGTCGAGACCCATATCCGGCATCTGGGAGAAGCGAAGGTCGGGGAAGCGCTCTATGCCACCTGCCAGGTGCTGTCGACCGACGACAAGCGCCTGCATGTCTTCCACGCCATCCACAGGGCGGACGGCGACGAAGTGCTGGCAACCGCCGAGCAGATGCTGCTGCATGTCGATGCCGCCGCCGGCCGGGCGGCACCGGCCGATCCGGCGGTGCTCGCCCGCCTGCAGGCGATCGCCGACGCCCATTCCGCCCTGGCCAGGCCCGAGGCCGCCGGGCGGCATGTCGGGCAGAAGAGGTAGCGCATGTGAGGGTGTCGATACCCGATCACAACCTGAAATCATCCGGCCGGCGGCGCTCTCCGCCGGCCCCGGATGCGTCTGCCGCAAGGTCGCATGCGGCAAGTCTCTCCGGCAAAGCTGGACCTTTTCGACATTGGTCGGTATACGTCGCGCCAAGACATAGAAATGTCGCCTCGGCGATACCTGCCCTCACGGAAACACCCCTTAATTCCGACAGGTCAAAAGTGGAAGGAAAGCCCTTGCAGGCCCCGCCCGTTTCCGTGTCGTTTCACCGCGCCGCCCGGCGCAACGCGCTGCCCGTCGCCGCCCTGGCGTCCCGCCCTGCCGCAATAGCAAGGGCGTTTCGCCCGGCTGGTCGCGCAGGCACCAGCGCCTATACGACAACCGGAACAGGGGAGGATTGAGCCAGAGCACCGAACTGGCCCCGGCCGGCGCGCCATCAGGCGCCCGCGCGGTTTCCACCGGAGGATAACGTCACGCCGAATGCGGCGGACGCAAAACAAAAACCAGAGAAGGAACCACTGGAATGAACGATTTCATCAAGCACCTCAAAGGCAGCGTCTCGACCGGCGGCATGAGCCGTCGCGAATTCATGGGACGCGCCGTCGCTGCCGGCGTCACCATCGCCGCTGCCTCCACCCTCTATGCCGAGAGCGCATCGGCCGAAGAACCCAAGCGCGGCGGCCACCTGAAGCTCGGCCTTGAAGGCGGCGCCGCCACCGACAGCAAGGATCCGGCGAAGTTCCTGTCGCAGTTCATGTTCCTTGTCGGCCGCTGCTGGGGCGACATGCTGGTCGAGAGCGATCCGCACACGGGTGCCGCCGTTCCGGCGCTTGCCGAGAGCTGGGAGCCGTCGGCCGACGCCGCCACCTGGACTTTCAAGATCCGCAAGGGCGTCAAGTTCCACGACGGCAAGGACCTGACGATCGACGACGTCGTCGCCACCCTGAAGCGCCACACCGACGAGAAGTCGGAGTCGGGCGCGCTCGGCGTGCTGAAGTCGATCAAGGAAATCAAGAAGGACGGCGACAACCTGGTTCTCATCCTGACCGAGGGCAATGCGGACATGCCGCTGCTTCTCACCGACTACCACCTGGTGATCCAGCCGAACGGCGGCATCGACGATCCGCTCGCCTCGATCGGCACCGGCCCCTACAAGATGACAAGCTTCGAGCCGGGTGTGCGCGCGACCTTCGAGAAGAACAAGGAAGACTGGCGCGACGACCGCGGCTTTGTCGACACGATCGAAGTCATCGGCATGAACGATGCGACGGCGCGTATCGCGGCGCTGTCCTCCGGCCAGGTCCACTTCATCAACCGCGTCGATCCGAAGACCGTGTCGCTTCTGAAGCGCGCGCCGACCGTCGAGATCCTCAACACCTCGGGTCGCGGCCACTATGTCTTCATCATGCATTGCAACACCGCGCCGTTCGACAACAACGACCTGCGCATGGCGCTGAAATACGCGATGGACCGCGAAACCATGGTCGAGAAGATCCTCGGCGGCTACGGCAAGGTCGGCAACGACTTCCCGATCAACGAGACCTATGCGCTGTTCCCGGAAGGCATCGAGCAGCGCGCCTACGATCCGGACAAGGCCAAGTTCCACTACAAGAAGTCCGGCCATGACGGCTCGGTGCTGCTGCGCACCTCCGAAGTCGCCTTCCCCGGCGCCGTCGATGCGGCCGTGCTCTACCAGGAAAGCGCCAAGAAGGCCGGCATCAACATCGAGGTCAAGCGCGAGCCGGGCGACGGCTACTGGTCGAATGTCTGGAACGTCCAACCCTTCTCGACCTCCTACTGGGGCGGCCGTCCGACCCAGGACCAGATGTACTCCACGGCATATCTTTCGACCGCCGACTGGAACGACACCCGCTTCCTGCGTCCGGACTTCGACAAGATCCTGCTCGAGGCCCGCTCCGAGCTGGACGAAGCCAAGCGCAAGGACATGTATCGCCAGATGGCGATGATGGTTCGCGACGAAGGCGGCCTGATCCTGCCGATGTTCAATGACTTCGTGAACGCCGCCTCAAAGCAGGTGAAGGGCTATGTTCACGACATCGGCAACGACATGTCGAACGGCTATGTCGCAACCCGCGTCTGGCTCGAGGCCTGATCGCGCGTCAGGGGCGGCCATCCGCCTCCGACCTCGGAACCATCGTGGCCGCGGGATTGTCGTCCCGCGGCTTGATCGGCATTTCAGCGCGGGGCCATTTCCATGTCCGAACCATCCACCGCAGGGCCGTTGCCAGACCTGAACCTCAGGCAGCGCTTCCCCATGCTCACTCTCATCGGCCAGCGCTTTCTGCTGAGCCTCGTCCTGCTGTTTGCCGTCTCGGTGATGATCTTCGGCGGGCTCGAGGCCTTGCCCGGCGATTTCGCCACCACCTATCTCGGCCAGTCGGCTACGCCCCAGGCGGTCGCCAATATCCGCAAGGATCTCGGCCTCGACCGACCGATCACCACCCGCTATGTCGAATGGCTCGGCAATGCGGTGCAGGGGGATTTCGGCACCTCCTGGGCCAGCCGCAATTCCGTCAGCGAGCAGATCGGCAAGCGCCTCGGCAATTCGCTCTTCCTCGGCGGATTTGCGGCGCTGATCGCCGTGCCGCTCGCCGTCGGCCTCGGCATGGTCTCCGTGCTCTTCCGCGACCGACTGCCCGACAAGATCATCAATGTCGTCTCGCTGGCGGCGATCTCGCTGCCGGAATTCTTCATCGGCTACCTGCTGATCCTGTTCTTCGCCGTCAAGTTCGGCGTCGCCACCTTCCCCTCCACCGTCTATGACAGCATGGGCTTCCTCGAGCGGCTGAAGGCGATCGCCCTGCCGACGGCGACGCTGGTGCTGGTCGTGCTCGCCCACATGATGCGCATGACCCGCGCCGCTATCCTCTCGGTCATGTCGTCCGCCTATATGGAGACGGCGGAGCTGAAGGGCGTCTCCTCCTGGCGCGCGATCATCAAGCATGCCGCCCCCAATGCGCTGGCGCCGATCATCAATGTCGTCGCGCTGAACCTTGCCTATCTCGTGGTCGGCGTCGTCGTCGTCGAAGTGGTCTTCGTCTATCCGGGCATGGGCCAGTACATGGTCGATGCCGTCACGGTCCGCGACATGCCGGTGGTGCAGGCCTGCGGCCTGATCTTCGCCGCCGTCTACATCTTCCTGAACATGGTGGCCGATATCCTCGCGATCATCGCCAATCCGAGACTGAGGCACCCGCGATGAGATTGAGAGACATTCCCATTACCGCCTGGGTCGGGATCTTCGGCATCGTACTTGCCTGCTTCTGTGCACTGTTCGCCCCGTGGATCGCCCCGCATGGTGAAACCGAGGTCGTCGGCGAGGTCTGGCGCATGCCCGACAGCGAGTTCATCTTCGGCCTCGACAATCTCGGCCGCGACATTCTCTCGCGGATGATCTTCGGCGCCCGCACCACCCTTGCGGTGGCGCTCGCAGCCAGCATTCTGTCCTTCTCGATCGGCATTCTCTTGAGCTTCACCGCGGCCGTGTCGCGCGGCTTCATCGATCTCGGCCTGTCACGCATCAACGACTTGATGATGTCGATCCCGACGCTGATCTTCGCGCTCGTCGTGCTCGCCGTGCTGCCGCAGAACCTCTTCGTGCTGATCACCGTCATGGCGGTGCTCGACTCGACCCGCGTCTATCGCCTCGGTCGCGCCGTGGCGCTGGACGTGGCGGTGATGGAATTCGTCGAGGCGGCGAAGCTGCGCGGCGAAGGCAAGGTCTGGATCATCTTCCGCGAGATCCTGCCCAATACGCTGACGCCGCTGCTTGCCGAATTCGGCCTGCGGTTTGCCTTCTCCATCCTCTTCCTCTCCACCCTATCCTTCCTCGGCCTCGGCATCCAGCCGCCGGCCGCCGACTGGGGCGGCATGGTCAAGGACAACAAGGACGGCATCATCTTCGGCATTTCCGCGGCCCTCGTGCCCGGCTCTGCCATTGCCATCCTCGCCATCTGCGTCAACCTGGTGGTCGACTGGCTGCTGCGGCGCACCTCAAGCCTGAAAGGAGGCCGCGGCGATGCCTGAACTGCTCAGCGTTCGCGATCTGAAGATCGAAGCCACCGCCTATCCGCCGGGCGAGCCGCCGAAGGACATCACCATTGTCGAGGGCATCTCCTTCGATCTGGCCAAGGGCAAGGTGCTCGGCCTGATCGGTGAATCCGGCGCCGGCAAGTCGACCATCGGCCTCTCGGCGCTGGCCTATGGCCGCGGCGGGGTGAGGATCACCGGCGGCGAGGTCAAACTCGACGGCACCGACATCCTGACGCTCGGCAAGGGTGGAATCCGCAAGATCCGCGGCGCCCGGGTCTGCTATGTCGCCCAGTCGGCGGCGGCCGCCTTCAACCCGGCCCACAAGCTGATGGACCAGGTGATCGAGGCCTCCCTGCAGCACAGACTGATGAGCCGCGAGGAAGCCAAGAAGCGCGCCGTCTATCTGTTCGGCGTGCTGGGTCTTCCCGACCCGCAGAGCTTCGGCGACCGCTTTCCGCATCAGGTCTCCGGCGGCCAGCTGCAGCGCGCCATGACCGCCATGGCGCTCTGCCCCAACCCGGAACTCATCGTCTTCGACGAGCCGACGACGGCGCTCGACGTGACCACCCAGATCGACGTGCTCGCCGCGATCAAGCATGCGATCGAGGAAACCGGCACGGCCGCGCTCTACATCACCCATGATCTGGCGGTCGTCGCCCAGATCTCCGACGACATCATGGTTCTGCGCCACGGCCACATGGTCGAATACGGTCCGGTCGCGCAGATCATTGAGGCGCCGCAGGAAGAGTATACGCGGGCCTTGGTCAATGTCCGCCGGGCCGCCAGCAGCGAGGCCGAGGACCAGTCGGACACGCTGTTGAAGATCGAGCACGTGACCGCCGGCTATTCTAACGGCCTCACCGTGCTGCACGACGTCTCTCTGCACCTGCCCAAGGGCCAGACGCTTGCCGTCGTCGGCGAAAGCGGCTCGGGCAAGTCGACGCTGGCGCGCGTCATCACCGGCCTCCTGCCGCCGCGCGAGGGCCGCGTCGTGTTCGACGATAAGCCGCTGTCATCGGGCCAGAGCAGCCGCTCGCGCGACGACCTGCGCCGCATCCAGCTGATCTACCAGATGGCCGATACCGCCATGAACCCGCGCCAGACGGTGCGCCAGATCATCGGCCGGCCGCTCACCTTCTACGACGGCCTGCGCGGGGCTGCAAAGACGGCACGGATCAAGGAACTGCTCGACCAGATCGAGATGGGCGAAGGCTTCATCGACCGCTATCCGGCCGAGCTTTCCGGCGGCCAGAAGCAGCGCGTGGCGATTGCAAGAGCACTCGCCGCCAAGCCCGAACTGATCCTCTGCGACGAGCCGACCTCGGCACTCGATCCACTGGTCGCCGAAGGCATTCTCGACCTGCTGATGCGGCTGCAGAAGGAAAGCCAGCTTTCCTATCTGTTCATCACCCACGACATCGCCATCGTCCGCGCCATTGCCGACAGCGTCGCCGTCATGCATCGCGGCAAGCTGGTGCGCTTCGGTCCGAAGTCGAAAGTGCTGGCACCGCCCTTCGACGACTACACCGACCTCCTGCTGAAATCCGTCCCCGAGATGGAACTCGGCTGGCTGGAACGGGCGCTTGCAAGCCGCAAGATGGAAAGCGCCGGCCATTGACGAAGACAGGCTCCGGGAGCACCTTGTGACCGATGTGGTCATGAGGTGGCTCCGATGAAGGAAATCCAGTTGAAGGACGCCGCAGCCCGGCTGTCTTCGGTGATCGACAGCGCCCTCGACGGAGAGGGCTCGGTCATCACCCGGGACGGCAAGCCGCAGGCCGTTGTGATTTCCTATGAGACGTTCCAGCGCCTGTCGAAAGCCGCCCCGAGCTTCGGCTGGTTGGTAACCCATTCGCCGCTTGAGGCGGGTGATCTGCCGGAGCGAAAGCCGGCCCGTGTCTTCGGTGAAGACCTGGACTGATGTTTCTTCTCGATACCAACATCCTGTCCTTGTTGAACCGGCCGGAACGGCACGAAACGAATGCGAAAGCGATCGTGACATGGCTGCTTGCCCAAACGGACAGGACCTTCTTGTCCGTCGTCTCCAGCGCCGAAATCCAATACGGCATCGAGCGTGCACGAAGGCTGGGATCGGCGAACAAGGCCGACAGTCTCACGGAATGGTTCTCGGAGCTTGCTGAGCGATATGCCGATCGTTTCATCGCGCTCGATCAACCGGCAGCGATCGAGACGGGACGCCTTCTAGCCCTTGCGGAAGGTCGCGGCTGGCAACCCGGCTTCGAAGATGCCGCGATCGCGGCCTCCGCCAGGCTGAACGATCTGACAGTCGTCACCCGCAACCTTCGCCATTTTGCAATCTTCGATGTGGCTGCCATTGACCCCTATCAGCAGCTACCGTCCTGAACCCACATCCACGCATTTTCAAATCCCGGACCTGAAAGCCTGCCCATGACCACCCGCCTCTTCACCACCATCGAAAACCAGTGGATCACGCTGAAAGACGGCACCCGTCTGGCCGCCCGCATCTGGATGCCGGACAATGCCGAGGCCGATCCGGTGCCGGCCGTGTTCGAATTCCTGCCCTATCGCAAGCGCGATGGCACCAGCCCGCGCGACGAGAGCACCTATCCGCATTTTGCCGCCGCCGGCATTGCCGGCGTGCGCGTCGACATCCGCGGCTCGGGCGAATCCGACGGCGTTATCGACGGCGAATATACCGCGCTGGAGCTGGCGAACGCCTGCGAGCTGATCGCCTGGATCGCCGCCCAGCCCTGGTCGAACGGCGCGGTCGGCATGATGGGCATCTCCTGGGGCGGCTTCAACTGCCTGCAGGTCGCCGCCATGAACCCGCCAGCGCTCAAGGCCGTCATCTCGATCGCGTCCACCACCGACCGCTACAATGACGACATCCACTACAAGGACGGCTGCCAGCTCTATGCCCAGCTCTCCTGGGCCGGCACCATGCAGGGCTACCAGTCGCGCGCACCCGATCCTGAAATCGTCGGCGACCGCTGGAGGGACATGTGGCTGGAGCGGCTGGAAAGCGAGCCCTTCTTCCTGGAGGACTGGCTCTCCCACCAGCGCCGCGACGCCTTCTGGCAGCACGGCTCGATTGCCGAGGACTTTTCCGCCTTCAAGGTGCCGGCCCTGGTACTGGCCGGCTGGGCCGACGGCTATCGCAACACGCCGCTGAAGGCCGTCGAGGGCATCGGTGCCCATGCCAAGGCGCTGATCGGCCCCTGGGTGCACAAATACCCGCATTTCGCCTGGCCGAAGCCGCGCGCCGACTTCATCGGCGAGGCCATCGCCTTCTGGAACCGGCATCTGCGCGGCGAGGCGAACGCCACCGACGCCACCCCGCAGGTCCGCGCCTATATCCTCGATGCCATCCGCCCCGCCCCGCGCCGCGACCATGACGCGGGCCGCTGGGTGGCAAAGGACGCCTGGACGACGCCCGAGCATCTCGACCTCAGTGTCGACGATACCGGCAAGCTGGTACAGGGCCTGTCGGCGGCATCCGCGCCGCACGACGTCTATGTCCGCTCGCCGCTCGATCTCGGCACGGCCTCCGGCGAATGGTTCACCCTGAAGCCGGACGCTGAACTGCCGGGCGACCAGCGCAGCGACGACGGCGGCTCGCTCTGCTTCGAGACGGTGCCGCTCACCGCCGACATCGACCTTCTCGGTCGGCCGCAACTGACGCTTGAGGTTGCCTGCGACGCCGACATTGCCAATCTCTGCGCCCGCATCGTCGACGTCCATCCGGACGGGGTGAGCACCCGCGTCTCCTTCGGCGTGCTGAACCTTGCCCACCGCGACGGCAATGCCGAGCCGAAAGCCATGCCGCACGGCGAGAAGGTCCGGGTCACGCTGACGCTCGATGCCTGCGGCTATCGCCTGCGGGCCGGCCACAAGCTGCGCCTGGCGCTGTCGACCAGCTACTGGCCGATGATCCTGCCGCCGCCGACCGATCCCGGTGTCACCATCGACACGGCAAGCCTCGCGCTCGCTTTGCCGCTGCTCGGCGAACACCGCGAGATCACCGTCGACGAGCCCACCGATCCGAATCCGCTGCCGACCTATGTCACCCATGCCGAGGGTGACACGCTGCGCGAGGTTATCCGCGACCTGACCGGCCATCTGACGACCTTCCACATCCTCGACGATACCGGCCTCACCGAGCATCCCGACACGGGCCTTTCCACCCGCCAGGTGCGCGAGGAGTTCTGGTCGATCGCACCCGATGACCCGCTGTCGATGACCGGCACGGCCACCTGGACGTGCGACATGGCGCGTCCCGGCTTCGAGGTCCGCTCGGTCGCCACCACGTCCATGTCCTGCACCGAGACCGACTGGCTGATCGCCATTCAGGTCGAGGCCTATGACGGCGACGAACTGATCTTCGAACGCCACGAGGAAACCGTCATCCCGCGCGATTTCATGTAGTCTCGAAGACGCCATGGCTGAGGTCCGCGCTCGGCCATGGCGAGAACAGTGAGGGAGGATCGACGATGAAGGCCATGCTTTACGAACGCTTCGGCGCAATGCCTGAGATCGTTGAGGTCCCCGATCCGGCACCGCCCGAGGACGGCGTTGTCGTCAAGGTCACGGCAACCGGCCTCTGCCGCTCGGACTGGCATGGCTGGATGGGGCATGACAGCGACATCCGCCTGCCGCATGTGCCGGGCCATGAATTCGCCGGCGAGATCGTCGCCGTCGGCCGCGGCATTCGCGGCTTTGCCGTCGGCGAGCGGGTCACCGTGCCCTTCGTCTCCGGCTGCGGCCATTGCTTCGAATGCCGCTCGGGCAATGCCCAGGTCTGCGAGGCGCAGTTCCAGCCGGGCTTCACCCATTGGGGCTCGTTCACCGAATATGTCGCGCTCGACTATGCCGACCACAATCTGGTGAAGCTACCCGAGACCGTCTCGGATGCCACCGCCGCAAGCCTCGGCTGCCGGTTCGCCACCGCTTTTCGCGCCGTGGTCGATCAGGGCCGGCTGAAGGGCGGAGAATGGCTGGCCGTGCACGGCTGCGGCGGCGTCGGCCTGTCGGCGATCATGATTGGCAAGGCGCTCGGTGCCAATGTCGTCGCCATAGACATCACCGGCGACAAGCTGGCGCTCGCGCGCGAACTCGGCGCCAGCGTCACGCTGAATTCGACCGAGATCGACGACCTGCCATCCGCGGTGAAGGACGCGACCGGCGGCGGCGCGCATGTCTCCGTCGACGCGCTCGGCCACCCGTCGACCTGCAGCCACTCGATCCTCAACCTGCGCCGTCGCGGCCGGCACGTCCAGGTCGGCCTGCTGCTCGCCGACCATGCCACGCCACCGATCCCCATGGCCCGCGTCATCGCCCACGAACTGGAGATCTATGGCAGCCACGGCATGCAGTCCTGGCGCTATGATGCCATGCTGTCGATGATCGCGGCCGGCACGCTCGAACCGCAAAAGCTGATCGGCCGCCATATCTCGCTGGCCGAGGCCGTCCCTGCACTCACCCAGATGGACCGTTTCGCCGAACAGGGCATCACCATCATCGACCGGTTCGCCTGAGCCTCACGCCCCCGCCAGATGCGCGACCGCGCGGCAGAGCGCGGCAAAGCCCGTCCGCGCCCCCTCGCTCATGTGCCTCGCCCTCAGCCAGGCATGCACCATCTGCGGCTCCTCCCGGAACCAGACCTCGACGCCCGCGTCCGCCAACCGTGCGGCATAGCGGCGGCCGTCGTCGCGCAGCGGGTCGAAATGCGCTGCAGTGATGAAGGTCGGCGGCAGGCCGGCAAGGCTCTGGAGGCCGAGCGGAAAGGCCGTCACGTCGTCCGCCGGCGCCTGTAGCACCGCGCGGTAATAGGCGACATCCGCGGTGGTAAGCCCGGGCGCCTCGGCCATCTCGACATAGGAGCCCGCCGTCAGGTCGCCGCCGAGGCCCGGATAGATCAGCGCCTGTCCGACGACTGCTGCCCCCTTGCCCGCATCCCTGGCCGAGACCGCAAGCCCCGCCGCCAGATTGCCGCCGGCGCTGTCGCCGATCAGCACCAGCCGCCGGCCCTCCTCCACCAGCGCGTCGAACACTGCCCGGCAGTCCTCGTGCTGCGCCGGCCAGACATGCTCAGGCGCCAGCCGGTAGTCGACGGCGGTCAGTTCCGCGCCGACGGCGTGGGCGATCTCGGCGCAGATCGAATCATGGCTTTCCAGGCCGCCGACGACAAAACCGCCGCCATGGATGTAGAGAAGGTGCACGTCGGTGCGGCGTTCCGCCGGATGGTAGTGGCGCACCGGCACCCGGCCCGCCACCACCGCGTCGCGCACGGTCAGGCCCTTGGGATGCGGGGGCGAGAATTCGGCGCAGAGCGCGTCATACCAGACGCGTTGCTGGGCGATCGACGCCTCCACCGCATTATCAGGATAGAAGGCATCGCATTTTTCGAGAAAGGCCAAAATGCCGGTTTCACTGGGCATGGGTTTGGTCATCGGCGATGGACCTGTCCTGATCGTCGGGTTGTTGCGTTCCGGCCATGGTCTTGCCGGGTTCTGCGCGGTAAGTTGCCGCCTCGGACCTTTCTTATTGCATATTTCCTGTTCCCGCCTCGTCCATCACGCTTTTTCCGGATCATCCCCCATGACTTTTTCGCTTTCCGTCCTCGACAGCATTTCGGTTGCCGGCAAGGCGGGGCGCGCCAACGAGGACCGGTTCGGCCATGGCAACGGCTTTGCCTTCGTGCTGGACGGCGCCACCGGGCTCGGCGACCGGCAGTTCATGGAAGGCTTTGGATCGGACGCCGCCTGGATGGCGGATTTCGCCGCCGCGCGGCTGCAGACCCTGATGGCAGCGGACTGCGATGTCCGCACCGTGATTCGCGGCATCATCACCGAGGCACGTGACGCCTTCCGGGCCGTCGCCGGCGACCAGCCGCGCCATGCCTGGCCGCTCTGCGCACTGTCCATGCTGCGCGCCACGCCGGAGGGCCTGCAGTTTCTTGGCTACGGCGACAGCGCAGTCTACCTGCTGGAGGACGACGCGACGGAGGGGCACGTCCTGATCCCGATCCTCGGCGCCTACGACAACGAACAGGCCGCTGCCCGCCGCCATGTCGAACGCAATGGCGGCATCGGCGCAGCGGGCATCGCCACCGGCGATCCGGTGACCATGGAGGGCCTGCGCCAGGCGCGTGCCCGGCAGAATACCCCGGGCGGTCCGATCTGGACCTTCGGCATGGTGCCGGAGGCCGCCGACCATCTGCTGATCGAGCCGGTCGAGATCACTGGCCCGGCCACCGCCATCGTCTGCTCCGACGGCCTTGCGGATCTGGTTGCCCTCTACCGCGCCTATGATCCGGCCGGGCTGGTGCGCGCAGCAGGCGACAAAGGGCTGGCGTCCCTGGTTGATGAACTGCGCCATTTCGAGCGCAAGATCGATCCGGACGGCCTGCAATACCCACGCTACAAGCAGAGCGACGACACGACGGCCCTGCTTGTCAGGATCGAACGTTCCTGATCGCGCTCAGCTGCGCGACATCAGCAGGGTATAGCCGGCAAAGGCGAAGAAGCAGCCGAGCGCGCCATCCACCCATTTGTGGAACCGGATGAACAGTGCCCGCACCGGCACGGCCGACAGCAGCAACGCATAGGCCGCATGGCCCATCAGCGAATTGAGGAAGGCGCCGGCGATGAACAGGAGCGTCACGAGGAGCGGCGCGTCACCGATCCCGCCGACACCGGCAATGGCCAGCCAGAAGAAGATCGCCTTCGGGTTGGTGACCTGCAGGAAGAAGCCACCGAGCGCCGTGCGCCACAGCGCCCCCTCGCTCTGCCCTGCCGCCATCTGCGGGAAAGGCTGGACTGCACGTTTGAAGGCCTTGTACGAGAGCCAGACGAGATAAAGGGCGCCGACGATCCGCACCACCGTCATCGCATGGGCAAGATCCGCCAGCACCACGGCAAGGCCGACCACGGTTGCCGTGGAAAGGACGATCGACCCGCAGGCCACCCCGAGGGACGTGGTCACCGCCGGCAACCGGCCACGCGTGGTGGCAATACCGAGGATCAGCATCACGCTCGGTCCCGGCGACAGGATGCCGCCCAGCTGGATCGACCAGGCAAGCAGGAGTTTTGGCAGATATTCGGCAATCACGATTGCAACTCCTGCGAAAAAGGGGCCCGGTTATGCAGCCCTTGGCCCAGGACTGTGCGGGCCGCCATTCGGCAGCAGTCGCATATCCTGACTGAGGGCAGCCGTTCAACAGTAATGCCCTTGAGGCCGATTTGCGTCAGCAGACGATGTGGTAGGCACGGCCGCTTACGCCTCGAGACCAAGGATTTCCGAAGCCACCTCCGCCAGATCGTTCGACAGCTGGTGATCACGCCCCGGCAGACGGCGGATTGCGGCATGAGGAATGTCGGCCAAGTAGAGGTCGAGATGCTCCGCCGGCACGGTGTCGTCGGCATCCCCGTGGTAGAGAAAGACCGGCAAATGCCGGAGCGGCTCCGCCCAGCCTATCTCGACCGTGATATCGTCGCTCGGCCAGCCGCCGTCGCCGACATAGGGCGCGGCAATCAGGAACAGTGCGCCGATGCCTTCCAGCAGCTCCGGTCTGGCCGCAAGCGCGTGCACGGCAACCGTCCCGCCGATCGAATGGCCGACCACGACGCACGGTCTGCCGAGACGACGGATTTCGGCCGCCAGCGCCGCGCTCCAGGCGGCAAAGTCCGGATCGTCCTCGCCGGGCATGGGCGGATAGCGCACCTCCAGGCTCGGGCCGAGCTCTCGCCTCAGGCTGGCAACGAGCTTGTCGTCCCAATCGGCATATGTGCCCTCCCCGGCACCCTGCACGAAGAGGATGCATGCCTGCACGCGGGTTCCGTTTCCGATGTCTTTGCCACCCCCCATGCTATTCCTCCGACTGACGCGCGGAGCCTAGCACGGGACTGTCCTGCCCGCCACGCGACCCCGATGTGACGGTGTCCGGGCAATATCGTCGGGTCCATCGCAAGAACACCGCGGGACCGGCGCTGCGCCATATTCTAGCACCGGTCACCTCCTAGGATTTCCGAAAGCGGGAGATGCCCTGCCGGACAGACAGGACTGAGACGCGCGATAGGCCGACACGGATGGACGAGCAATGAGCGAATGGCGCAGGAGGGCCCTGGAGATCCTGCCGGAGCATGGGCGCATGATCGCGGATGCATGGTCTCCCATGGCGCTGTGGATCGCGCTACGACACGCCTTTTCAGACGCAGCAGCTGCCTGTCGGATCGAAGAGGCCAGGCGGATTCTGGCCTATTGCCGCGACTGCCTGACGGCATCGAGCGGTGACGTGCGCACCGCCGCTGTATGCGGCTTCATCGAGCATCTTGTCGACAACCCGGCGGTGCGGTATGTCCTGCCCGGCCTGGTGACGGCCGGCGATATTGCCGCATGGCGTCCCTTGATGCGCTACCACGCCGATGCCGAGCTGATCGACAGGCTCGAGCGGGATTGCCGGCTGCAGCGCAAGAGGCGCTGAGGCACGTCGCGATCTACATGTCTATGTCCCGAAACCGGCCACGTACGTGCGTCATGCTGTTTGACCGGAGCCGAGCGGTGCGGCGCAGAAGGCAGCGAAACGGTCGGGCAAAGCGGCCCGCTCACGCCGCGTCGTCGACCTTCTCGGCTGCCGGTGTCGCGATATAGTTCAGCACCGGACCCAGCCAGCGCTCGACATCCTCGACCGCCATGCCCTTGCGCCGGGCATAGTCGTCCACCTGATCGCGCTCGATCTTGGCAACACCGAAATAATAGCTCTCGGGATGACCGATATAGAGGCCGGAGACCGAAGAGCCGGGCCACATGGCCATGCTTTCGGTCAGCGTCACGCCGGTCTGCTTTTCCGCGTCGAGCAGCTTGAACAGCGTCAGCTTCTCCGTGTGGTCGGGCTGGGCCGGATAGCCGGGGGCCGGACGGATGCCGGCATAGCTCTCGCCGATCAGATCGTCGGGCGACAGCGCCTCGTCCCTGGCATAGCCCCAGTATTCCTGCCGCACCAGCTGGTGCATGCGCTCGGCAAAGGCCTCGGCAAAGCGGTCGGCCAGCGCCTTGACCAGGATCGACGAATAGTCGTCGTTCGCCCGCTCGAAGCGCTCGGCAATGGCGATTTCCTCGAAACCGGCCGTCACCACGAAGCCGCCGACATAATCCGCGATGCCGCTCTCCTGCGGCGCGACGAAGTCCGACAGGGCGACATTCGGCCGGCCCTCGCGCTTGGTCAGCTGCTGGCGCAGGGTATGGAAAGTTTCGCCTTCCTTGGCCCTGTCGTCATCGGCATAGAGCTGAATGTCGTCGCCGACGGCATTGGCCGGCCAGAAGCCGATCACGGCGCGCGGGCGGAACCACTTTTCGTCGATGATCTGCTTCAGCATCGCCTGCGCATCGGCAAACAGCTGGCGCGCCGCCTCCCCCTGTTTCTCGTCTTCTAGGATCGCCGGATAGCGTCCCTTCAGCTCCCAGGTCTGGAAGAACGGCGTCCAGTCGATAAAGCCGGCAAGCTCGGCGAGGTCGAAATCCTCGAAGGTCTTGGTCCCGAGGAAGCTCGGCTTGGCCGGCGTGTAGCCCGACCAGTCGATCTTGAAGGCATTGTCGCGGGCAGCCGCCAGCGGCAGCCGCTGCTTGGCGCGCTCGGCCTTGGCATGGGCTTCGGCGACCTTTTCGTATTCGGCGCGGATATTGGAAACATAGGCCGGCTTCTGCTCCTTCGACAGCAGCGCCGAGACGACGCCGACGGCGCGGCTGGCATCGGTAACGTAGATCGCCTGGGAACGGGCATATTGCGGCGAGATCTTCACCGCCGTATGCACCCGGCTCGTCGTCGCCCCGCCGATCAGCAGCGGGATGTCGAAGCCCTGGCGCTCCATCTCGGCTGCCACATGCACCATCTCGTCGAGCGAGGGGGTGATCAGGCCGGAGAGACCGATGATGTCGACCTTCTCCTTGATCGCCGTCTCGAAGATCTTGGTGGCCGGCACCATGACGCCGAGATCGATGATGTCGTAATTGTTGCAGGCGAGCACGACGCCGACAATGTTCTTGCCGATGTCGTGGACGTCGCCCTTGACGGTCGCCATCAGCACCTTGCCGGCGCTCTCGCGCTCGCCATTGCCGCCGTTGGCGAGCTTCTCGGCTTCCATGTAGGGCAGCAGCACGGCGACCGCCTGCTTCATCACGCGGGCGGATTTCACCACCTGCGGCAGGAACATCTTGCCGGAGCCGAACAGGTCGCCGACGACGTTCATCCCGGCCATCAGCGGGCCCTCGATGACATGCAGCGGCCGCTCGGCGTTCTGCCGCGCTTCCTCGGTGTCGGCGTCGATATATTCGGTGATGCCGTTGACCAGCGCGTGTTCGAGCCGCTTTTCCACCGACCATTCGCGCCAGGTGAGATCCTGCTTGCGCGCCTCCTTGCCGGCCGTGCCGCGAAAACGCTCGGCGATTTCGAGCAGGCGCTCGGTGCCGTCGTCGCGGCGGTTCAGCACCACGTCCTCGCAGGCCTCGCGCAGATCCGGCTCGATGCTCTCGTAGACCGCCAGCTGGCCGGCATTGACGATGCCCATGTCCATGCCCGCCTGGATGGCGTGGTAGAGGAAGACGGCATGCATCGCCTCGCGCACCGGCTCGTTGCCGCGGAACGAGAAGGACAGGTTGGACACACCGCCGGAGATGTGCACCAGCGGCATTTCCGTGCGGATCGTGCGCGTCGCCTCGATGAAGTCGACGCCGTAATTGTCGTGCTCCTCGATCCCGGTCGCGATGGCGAAGACGTTCGGGTCGAAGATGATATCCTCCGGCGGGAAGCCGGCGACTTCGGTCAGGATCTTGTAGGCGCGCCGGCAGATCTCCACCTTGCGCGCATAGGTGTCGGCCTGGCCCTGCTCGTCGAAGGCCATGACGACGACGGCGGCGCCGTAATTGCGGATCAGCTTGGCATGCTCGATAAAGGCCTCCTCGCCTTCCTTCATCGAGATGGAATTCACCACCGCCTTGCCCTGCACGCATTTCAGGCCGGCTTCGATGATCGAGAATTTCGAGCTGTCGATCATCACCGGCACGCGGGCGATGTCCGGCTCGGCGGCGATCAGGTTGAGGAACTCGACCATCGCCTTTTCCGAATCGATCAGGCCCTCGTCCATGTTGATGTCGATGATCTGGGCACCGTTCTCAACCTGGTCGCGGGCAACGACCAGGGCTGCGGCATAGTCGCCGGCGGTGATCAGCTTGCGGAACTTGGCAGAGCCCGTGACATTGGTGCGCTCGCCAACATTGACGAAGGGAATGTCCTTGGTCAGCACGAAGGGCTCCAGCCCCGACAGCGACATGAACGGTCTGTGCTCCGGCACCTCGCGCGGCTGGAATTCGGCCACCGCCTCGGCAATCGCCTTGATATGCTCCGGCGTCGAGCCGCAGCAGCCGCCGACGATGTTGACGAGCCCTTCCCGGGCAAAGCCGGCGATCTGCTTGGCCATCATCTCGGGCGTCTCGTCATACTGGCCGAACTCGTTCGGCAGGCCGGCATTCGGATAGGCGCAGACGAAGGTGTCGGCGACACCCGACAGCTCCTGCAGATGCGGGCGCATGGCGTCGGCGCCGAGCGCGCAGTTGAGGCCGATGGTGAACGGGTTGGAATGGCGCACCGAATTCCAGAAGGCCGAGGGCGTCTGGCCCGACAGGGTGCGGCCCGACAGATCGGTGATCGTGCCGGAGATCATCACCGGCAGGCGGATGCCCTTGCGGGCGAACTCTTCCTCGCAGGCGAAGATCGCCGCCTTGGCGTTCAGCGTGTCGAAGATCGTTTCGATCAGGATCAGGTCGGAGCCGCCATCGACCAGCCCGTCGATCTGCTCGGCATAGGCCTTCCTGAGATCGTCGAAGGAGACCGCGCGGTAACCGGGATTGTTGACATCAGGCGAGATCGAGGCCGTGCGGTTGGTCGGCCCGATGGCGCCGGCAACGAAACGGCGGCGGCCGTCCTCGCGCTCGGCGCGGATCGCGGCGCGCCGCACCAGCCGCGCACCATCGCGGTTGAGATCGTAGACCGCCTCTTCCATCTGATAGTCGGCCTGGGCGATGCGGGTGGCGGAGAAGGTATTGGTCTCCAGAATATCGGCACCGGCCATCGCATACTTGAAATGGATGTCCTCGATCGCCTGCGGCTGGCTGAGGATCAGCAGGTCGTTATTGCCCTTCTGATGGCAGGCGCAGCCCAGGAAGCGGTCGCCACGAAAGGCGTCCTCGTCGAGGCCGAGCCCCTGGATCTGGGTGCCCATGGCGCCGTCAAGCACCAGGATGCGTTCGCGCGCGGCCTTCGCCAAGGCGGCTGCGATTTCGGCGCCATCCCGCGTTTCACCTTCCGGTCCGAACAGATCGTCAAGCATGGGAAAACTCCTTTGTCCTTGGTGCGACATGCGCAGGAGATCACATAAAGATATGTTTATGTCAATATGCGATCAAATGTTTGGCGCCCCCGCACCCTTCGTGACATCGCCCCAATGGGACGATATAGACGGCGCAGATGACCACAGCCTTTTAGAGGAGGATGCCCGTGAACGCCAACCCTGCCCTTGAGACCGAGACGCTGGCCGAGCACTGGAGCGACCGTCCCTATCACCGGCACTGGCTGCTGCAGCGCGCCGACGACCTCTTCGATTTCTTCGAGGCCGACATCATCAACCCGAAGGGCGGCTTCTTCGAGCTCAACCTCGACGGCACGGTGCCGGGCAAAACCAATCCGGTGCGCGGCATCCACGTGACATGCCGCATGATCCACTGCTTTGCCATCGCCCATTTGCTCGGCCGCCCCGGTGCCATGGCGATTGTCGAGCATGGTATGGACTTCCTGTGGAATCGCCACCGCGACACCGAGCATGGCGGCTATTTCTGGCAGGTCGACGACAACGGTCCGGTCGATGCCTCCAAGCAGGGATACGGCCATGCCTTCGTGCTGCTCGCCGCCTCCTCGGCAAGGGCCGTCGGCCATCCGCTGGCAGATGCCATGCTGGCCGACATCACGGATGTGATCAACACCCGCTTCTGGGACGAGGCGCATGGCGCCATCGCCGAGGAATTCGAACGCGACTGGTCGGCCAAGGACGGCGGCAACTATCGCGGACAGAACTGCAACATGCACCTGACCGAAGCGCTGATGGCAGCCTTCGAGGCGACCGGCGACCAGGCCTATCTCTCCAAGGCCGAGCGGATCGCCGACCTTCTCATCCGCCGCAAATCGGCCGAGCTGAACTGGCGCGTGCCCGAACATTTCGACACCGGCTGGACCGTCGACCAGGCCTATGACGGCGACCAGATGTTCCGTCCCTCCGGTTCCACGCCCGGCCACTGGCTGGAATGGGCCCGTCTGGTGCTGCAGCTCTGGACACTCGGCGGAAAGACGCACGACTGGATGCCGGAGGCGGCCAAGGGCCTGTTCTTCCAGGCCATGGCGCTCGGCTGGGACCGCGACAATGGCGGCTTCGTCTATACCATCGGCTGGGACAATATCGTCAGCCGCCCCTTCAAGCTCTGGTGGCCGATGGCCGAAGGCGCCGGTGCAGCGCATTTCCTCAACCAGCACCAGCCGAGCGACTTTCACGAGGACAGCTATCGGCGCATCTGGGGCACCATCTCGCGCCATTTCCTCGACCGCAAGAACGGCGGCTGGCATCAGCAGCTTTCGCAGACCATGCAGCCCGAAGCCGAACTCTTCCCGACCCGTGACGACATCTACCATGCGCTGCAGGCCTGCCTGATTCCGCTCTTTCCGGCCGATGGCAGTGTTCTGGAGATGATCAGGACAAACGGCGACCGTCCCTGAGGGGGCGGCTTTCCGCTCAATCGGCGCTATCGTCGGCGGCCTTGTCCTTCTCCTCGCTGCTATCGGTCAGAAAGGCCGCGACGAAATCGGAACTGTCGGGCAGCTTGCCGCTGCAGCGCACGGTGACGGATTTCTTGCCGAAGGCGCGATACGCGCAATGGCCGGTGGCGCTGATCACCTTGGGCGCTGCGGTCTCGGAGCCGGTGTTGAAGATCATCCGGTCGATGGCAAAGCCCTTGGCCCGCTTCTGGTTCTTGTTCTTCGGCAGGCCGCTCAGCGTCAGCACATGCTTCGACGCCATCATGAAATAGAAGCCCTGCCGGCCATCCACATATTCGGTGATGCCAAGCACCCCGGTGCAGGCCGAGGTCATGTCCTCGCCGGAGACCTGGACCGACAGGCATTTCCCCGCGAGCAATTCGATGTCCGGAACCTCCGCGCTCTTCGTGGCCGCTGCGGCATGGGCCGCGCCGGCGGCAAGGCAGGCCCCGGCCGTCAGAAGGAGAAAGGTCTTGGCGATCATGGCTTTACCCTCATGCTTTTGGTCGAATCGCGGGCCGATCAGCCGGTCCCGGGAAAGCAGGCAGCCATGGCCGGAACGCAAACGGCCGGGCTGAATGCCCGGCCGCCTGTTTAAGCGCTGTGCTTGGTGCGAAGCTTGAGACTTCGCGGTTATTGCGATGCCGCGTGGGCCGCCAGGGCTGCCCGCTTGCGCGACCGGCGCATCAGCCAGACCGGCAGGATCGCCACCAGGATCGCCATGACCCAGAGCACGTTGCAGATCGTGCTGGAGAACAGGATCTGCGGGTCGCCGCCACTGATCGCCAGCGCATTGCGCAGGTTCACTTCCATCACCCGTCCAAGCACGAAGCCGAGAATGATCGGCGCCATGTCGAAGCCGGCCTTTCTGAGCAGCCAGCCGATCATGCCGATGCCGAGCATCAGGAAGACGGCGAAGACCGAAGCATGCGTGGAATAGACGCCGATGATCGACAGCACCAGGATGCCGGGAACCAGCAGCCAGTTCGGCACGGTCAGCACGCGGGCAAAGATGTGCACCAGCGGCAGGTTGAGCAGCAGCAGGATCACATTGCCGACGAACAGCGAGGCCACGAGACCGCCGACGATCTCCGGACGTTCCGTCAGAAGCATCGGGCCGGGCTGGATGTTGTAGAGCATCAGCGCGCCGAGCATGACGGCGGTGGTGCCCGAACCCGGAACGCCGAGCGTCAGCATCGGCACGAAGGCGCCGCATGCGGTCGCATTGTTGGCCGCCTCGGGGGCTGCCAGACCGCGTACATCGCCCTTGCCGAACGTGTCGTCGGTATCGGAGATGCGCTTGGCGGTGGTGTAGGCGATGGCGCTCGAGACCGATGCGCCGGTGCCCGGCAGAACGCCGACGACGAAGCCGATCACGGCACTGCGCAGCGCCGTGCCCCAGCACTTCACGATATCGCTCCAGCGTGCGGTCATCCGGCCGAGTTCGCGGATGATGGTCATGCCGCGGCCCTGGTTTTCGAGGATGATCAGCGCTTCCGAGATCGAGAACAGGCCGATGACCAGGGTGACGAACTCGATGCCGTCGCCAAGTTCCGGCTGATCGAAGGTGAAGCGATAGGCGCCCGAGGTGGCGTCCAGACCGACGGTTGCCAGCATCAGGCCAAGCGTACAGCCCATCAGCGTCTTGACCGGCTGGCTGCCGACCATCGAGCCGAGCGTTGCAAAGGCAAACACCATCAGCACGAAATATTCGGCCGGACCGAAACCGGTGGTCAGCGACGACAGGATCGGCGCGAACAGGGCAAGCCCTATCGACCCGAGAATACCGCCAAGGAAGGACGAAAGACCCGAAAGTGCCAGCGCCTCACCCGCCCGGCCCTGCTGGGCCATGGGATAACCGTCCATCGCCGTCATCACCGCACCGGCATCGCCGGGAACGTTGAGCAGGATCGAGGAGATACGGCCGCCATATTCGGCGCCGCAATAGATCGCGGCCAGCAGGATCATCGTGCTCTCGGCCGGAAGGCCCATCGTATAGGCGATGGGCAGCAGCAGGGCGATGCCGTTGATCGGGCCGATGGCGGGCAGTGCACCGACAAGTGTGCCGATGAAACAGCCGATGAAGCCGATAAGCAGGTTCTGCCAGGTCAGCGCGACCTCAAAACCCTGCCAGAGATAATGGAAATCCATGGATTAAGCCTTTCCGGTGCCTAAAGCCTTCAGCCGAACATGTCGCCGACGGGCAGATAAACTTCCAGAAGATAGGAGAAGATGAACCACCAGAGGGCGGCATGGCAGACGGCGCCGATAGCAGCCTTGATGGGCGATGCACCGAAGACGATGCCGCAACCCAGCGTCAGCACGAAGATCGAGGCGGCGAAGCCGGCCGGTTCCAGCAGCAGGACGGCGACGATCATGATCACCGGGATGGACAGCACGCGCAGCAGCAGTCGGCCGGTCGGGAAACCTTCGGCCGAACCCGGCGAGAAGAAATACCAGGCGCAGAACAGGCAGAGCGCGATCGCCAGCGCGATCGGAAACACCGTCGGGCCGAGCGGGTCGGACGAGAACGAATATTCGATCTGCGTGCCGCCGATGCCGTAGATGACGGCGAAGACGAAAAGAATGGCGGCAAAGACGCGGCCGATAAGAGCCTGCGTCCTTGCCGAAGGTGCGTGTTGTTCGGACATGATGCCTCCCCAACCCAAATGGGAGCGCCGTGCGAGCGACGCCTGTTCTTATTTCTGACTGGAGCCGGCAGGGTGCCTGCCGGCCGGGTTTCATGAAAGCCCCCGGCCTTTCGCCGCCAGCATGACCAGCGGCGAAAGGTGGTCCACCTCGAGTCTTGGGAGGACTTTTTTGCGCGAGGGGCCTCGGAGATTACATGCCGGCTTCTTTGGCGAGAACCTTGAAGCGAGCCACGTCGGAGTCGACGCGATCCTGGAAATCCTTGCCGAACAGCGAGAATTCGAACAGGCCGCGCTCTTCGCGTTCCTTCTGGAATTCCGGTGTCGCCATGGCCGTCTTGAAGGCGTTGACCCACCAGTTGTAGTCTTCCTCGGAAACGTCCTTGCCAACGTAGAAACCGCGCCAGATCGGCCAGTCGATGTCGAAGCCCTGTTCACGGGCCGTCGGTACGTCCTTCAGGGCGCCGGGCAGACGCTCGGGCGACATGACGGCGAGAATGCGGACCTTGCCGGCTTCGTAATGCTTGACCATTTCGGCAGCGTCACCGGCGCCGACCTGGATGTGGCCGCCTTCGAGAGCGGTCAGAACGGCACCGCCGCCTTCAAGCGCGACGTAGCGCATCTTCTTCGGATCCTGGTCGGCAGCCTTGGCCAGCAGCGAACCCTTCATCCAATCCTGCGAACCGACGGCACCACCGCCACCGATCGGGAACTTGGTCGGGTCTTCCTTGTAGGCCGCGACCAGATCCTTGAGGGTCTTGTAGGGGGAATCGGCGGAAACGACGAGAACGCCGTAGTCGGCACCGATGGCGCCGAGCCAGTGAACGGCGGTTTCGTCGTATTTGCCGAACTTGCCCTGGGCCAGCAGGAGCGCCGAACCGGACGAAGCGGCCGTGATGACGTTGCCGTCCTTGGCGCGCTTGGCGATAACGTGGTTATAGGCAACCGCACCGACGCCACCTTCCATGTAGGTGACAGCCATCGGCTCCTTGATCTGCTTAGCCGCAAGCAGGCCATTGGCGGCCAGTCGGCAGGTCAGGTCGAAGCCGCCGCCAGGCTTGGCGCCGGCAATGCATTCCGGCTTCGTCGGCTCGGCCTGTGCGGCTGCTGCGACGGCGAATACCGCGAATGCGGCACCGGCCAGAGTCTTGCTGAAATTGTTAAACATGATGTCTCCCATCAAACCTGTTGAAATCCGGATGACAGGTGCCGAAGCGACAGACGCTGATATCAGCGACCGCGATCCTCTGGACGGGCGTCCATGGCAGGCTACCTCCCGGTCCGTCCTCTCGTTCTCCCACGGGGACGGTCGGCGAACTCTAGGGCGCAATCCTGTCACCATCCTGTCAAACCACGACCACAGGCCCTAACGCATCCTTAACCCGTGCCGCGCGAACAGCTTGAACCCTTTCGGGAGCCATGCCAAGAAGTGCCGTGCGTATTCTCTTGGTTGAAGACACTCTCGATGTGGGCGAGGCAATCTGCCGGCGCTTCCAGCAAACCGGCCATATGGTCGACTGGGAGACGGATGGCGCCGTCGCGTCCGACATCATGTCCTTCACCGAATATGATCTGGTCATCCTCGACGTCATGCTGCCCGGCCTCGACGGCTTCTCGATCCTGCGCCGTCTGCGGCAATCGAAGAACGGTGTTCCGGTGCTGGTGCTGACGGCGCGCTCGGAAGTCGACGACCGCGTGAGCGCGCTCGATCTCGGTGCCGACGACTATCTCGTCAAGCCCTTCGACTTTCGCGAACTCGAGGCCCGCGCCCGCGTGCTGCTGCGCCGGCGCAGCGGCGGCGAATCCACCAATGTCATCGTCTGCGGCGATGTCAGCCTCGACCGGACCAATCGCAGCGTCACCGTCGGCAAGCGCGAGGTGCAGCTGAAGCGCCGCGAGATGACACTGCTCGAAATCCTCGCCACACGCCCCGGCAAGGTGTTCAGCAAGGAAGAGCTGCTCGACCAGCTGTTCGGCTTCGACGAGGCGGCGGGCCCGAATGCGATCGAACTGTATGTCGGGCGCCTGCGCAAGAAACTGGAGGGCGCCAAGGCCCGGATCGTCACGCTGCGCGGCGTCGGTTATCAGCTGGTGTCCGATGACGACGCATAGAAGCTCGCTCTTTGCCCGGCTGATGCGGCGCATGGCCTTCGTGCTGTGCCTCGGCGCCGGCATCATGATTACCGGCGCCTGGTTCTACGCCCGGGCGGCGGCCGATGTCGCCTATGACCGGCTGCTGCTCGGCGCGGCGATCCAGATGTCGGAAAGCCTTGTGATCACCGACGGCGCCTTGCACTTCACCCTCCCCCCGTCGGCCTTCGAGCTTCTGGGACTGGCGCAACGCGACCGGATCTTCTACCGCATCGTCGATACCGACGGCCAGACGGTCACCGGCTACGGCGATCTCGAGCCGCCCGGCAATCTGCGCGCCAGCCGCAAGGGCCCCGTCTTTGCCAATGCCGTCTACCGCAAGACGCCGGTGCGCACGGTCACCGTCAGCCATGCGCTCAGTCTCGCCGGCACGCCGGGCTTTGCCTATGTCGTCATTGCCCAGACGACCGAGGCGCGCCGGTCGCTGGCCTCGGAACTGACCACCCGCGCTACCTTGCTCGTGGCTATGATGAGCCTGCTCGCCATCCTCGGCATCGCACTGGCCGTGCGCTATTCCCTGCGTCCGGTCGCCGATCTCGGCGATGCGCTGTTGCAGCGCGATCCCAAGGACCTGACGCCGATGACCGTGGCCGTGCCGCGCGAGCTCTATCCCTTCGTCACCTCGATCAATTCATTCATCACCAGGCTCGACGAACGCGTGGTGCTGTTGCAGCGCTATATCGCCGATAGCGCCCACCAGATCCGTACGCCGCTGACCGCGCTGACCGCCCAGGTCAGCCTGATCAACGACGACGCCATGCGGCCGGAAGACCGCCGCCATCTGGAACGCGTGCGCAACCGCACCGGCGAACTCGCCCGGCTGACCAACCAGCTGCTCAATCATGCCATGGTGATCCACCGCTTCGATTCCACGCAGTTGCAGCCCGTCGGCCTGAACGAGGTCGCCCGCAAGGCCTTCCGCGCCGCGATCCCGATCACCATCGACCCCGACATGGTCGTCTCCTTCGAGGCGGCGGAGGAAGAGCTCTTCGTGCTCGGCGATGCGCTCAGCCTGCGCGAGGCCATCATCAACCTGATCGACAATGCGCTGCGCCACGGCGCCGTCTCCAGGCTCGAGGTCAAGGTCAACCGCCAGGGCGATCTCGGCCTGGTCGAGGTCTCCGACGACGGCCCGGGCATCCCGCCGGCCGAGTGGGACAACGTCATCCGCCGCTTCTATTCCAGCCGCACCGACGGCGAGGCGTCCGGCCTCGGCTTTGCCATCGCCTCGGAGGTCGCAAGCGCGCTGCGCGGCCGGCTGCAGTTCCGCCGCAAGACGCAGACCTCCCCCTTCTCGGTCTATATCGAGCTTCCTCTCTGCCGGGAGAGACCCGTATGAAAGCCCGCCTTGCCCTTCTCGCCCTCGCTCTTGGCCTGATGCCGCACCTTGCTTTCGCCGTCGAGGGCGAACGGGCGCTGTTTCCGGCCGTCAGCCAGGAGACCGAGCGGCTGTCGATCCACGGCGCGACCGACCTTGCCGCCATGCGGCCGCTGATCCTCGACTTCCAGAAGCAGGCACCGAATACCGCGGTCGAATTCGTCGACTACGTGACCAACGATCTCTTTCGCGAGGCGGTGGACGCCTGCAGCGGCAAGGACATTGGCAACGGCGGCGACCTGCTGCTGTCGTCGTCGGTCGACCAGCTGGTGCGGCTTGCCAATGACGGCTGCGCCCAGTCCTACAGTTCACGGATGACCGAAGCTATCCCTGCCTGGGCCAACTGGCGCGAAGAGATCTTCGGCTTCACCTTCGAGCCGGTGGTCTTCGTCTACGACAAGAGCAAGGTGCCGCCCGAAGACGTGCCGCGCAGCCATGACGCGCTGGCCGACCTGTTGCGGCGCAAGGCCGACGTCTATTCCGGCCGCATCGGTACCTATGACATCGAGGCCTCGGGCGTCGGCTACCTGCTCGCCTATAACGATTCCCGCCAGGCACCGACCACCTATGGCCGGATCGTCGAAAGCTTGAGCCGCACCAGGACCGTGATCCGCTGCTGCAACAACGAGGTGCTGGGCGAGATCGCCAGGGGCAATGTGCGGCTCGCCTATAATGTGCTGGGCTCCTACGCCTATGCCGCCGCCCGCACCAATCCCAATCTCGGCATCGTGCTGCCGAACGATTACACCCTGGTGCTGTCGCGCGGCGCCATGGTGCCGTCCACCGCCCAACATCCGGCGCTCGCCAAGCGGTTCATCGACTATCTGCTGTCGCCGCGCGGGCGCGAGGTGGCGCGGCAGAAATCCTTCTTCTTCTCCGAAAACGGCCCCCTGCCCGAGGGTGTCGAAGGCCCGCCCGACCTGATGGTGTCGGGCATCGGCCGCCCGATCCGCATCGGCCCGGCGCTGCTGGCGGCCCAGGACACCATGCAGCGCCAGACCTTCATCTCCGACTGGAAGGAACTGCTGTCGCTGCATTGACGGGGGCGGCCAAACCCCGCAACGCAAAAGAGGGCAGCGCCGCAGCGCCGCCCTCCTCTTATGTGCCGTGATTGCGGCCCGTTCGCCTCAGTTCATGCCGAGGAAATGCGGCAGGAACAGCGAAATTTCCGGGATATAGGTGATCGCCACCAGGAAGGCGAGCATGGTCAAAAGCCATGGCAGCACCGCCACCGTCAGTTCGGTGATCCCCATCTTGGTGATTCCCGAGGCCACATAGAGATTGAGGCCGACCGGGGGATGGCACATGCCGACCTCCATGTTGACGACGATCATGATGCCGAAATGCACCGGATCGATGCCGAGCCGGACAGCGACCGGGAACAGGATCGGCGCCATGATCAGCACGATCGACGACGGTTCCATGAAGTTGCCGGCAGCCAGCAGCATGATGTTGACGGCGACCAGGAACATCCACCAGTTCAGCCCCGAATCGACCATCCACTGACCGAGCGCCTGCGGAATGTTCTCGTGCGTCATCAGGAAGGAGAACAGCACCGCATTGGTGATGATGTAGAGCAGCATCGCCGACATGTTGGCAGAGGCCAGCAGCACCCGCGGCAGGTCCTTCAGCCGCAGATCCTTGTAGACGAAGGTGGCGATGATGAAGGCATAGACCGCGCTCATCGCTGCAGCCTCCGTCGGCGTGAAGGTGCCGGTGTAGATACCGCCGATGACGATGATGATCAGCAGCAGGCCCCAGATCGCCTCGCGGAACGAGCGCCAGCGCTCGCCCCAGCCTGCCTTTGGCAGCCGCGGATAGTTGTTCTTCCAGGCGCGGTACCAGGTGGTGACGCCGAGCAGCGTCGCCAGGATGATGCCCGGGATCACGCCGGCGATGAACAGTTCGCCGACCGAGGCCGCATCGACGATATTGCCGTCCGGACCGACCGCCTGCATGCCGGATGTCGCGACCGAATACATCACCATGACGATCGACGGCGGGATCAGGATGCCGAGCGCGCCGGAGGTGGTGATGACGCCCGCCCCGAACTGCTTGGGAAAGCCCTGCGCCACCATGGCCGGCAGGATGACCGAGCCGATCGCGACGACGGTCGCCGGCGACGAGCCGGACACGGCGGCAAAGAGCGCGCAGGCAACCACGCCGGCAAGACCAAGCCCGCCATGCAGGTGCCCGACCATCGAGGTCGCGAACTTGATCATCCGCTTGGCGACCCCGCCATGGGTAAGGAAATTGCCGGCCAGGATGAAGAACGGGATCGCCATGATCTCGAACTTCTCGATGCCGGTGAACAGTTTCAGCGCCACCGTGTCGATCGGCACCGAGGTCATGGTGAACAGGAAGACGAGAACGGTAAGACCCAGCGCGATCGAGATCGGCATGCCGGTCAGCATCAGGGCGATCAGCCCGCCGAAGATAAGCGTTGCATTCATGGTATCAGCGCTCCTTCGGCGTCAGCGGGCTGTCGGCGATCGCCTCGGCCTCTTCGTCCATGCCCTCGACATGGCCGTGGTCGATATGCGGAAGCTCGCCGGTCCTGGAGAAGCTGAAGGCGACCTGCAGGAAGCGGAAGCACATCAGGCCGGAGCCGAGCGGCACCGCCAGGTAGACGATCCACATCGGAAGTTCGAGATCCGGCGAAATCGAGCTCGTGCGGTACATGTGGAGGACGAAATTGGCGCCGAGCACGGCGATGATGCCGGTAAACAGCGCGCCGCAGCCGAGCCCGAACAGCACCATCAGCTTGCGGTTCTTCGGCTGCAGCCGGTTGATCAGCACGTCGATGCCGACATGGATGCCGGTGCGCACGCCATAGGCGGCACCGAACTTGGCCATCCAGACGAACAGGATGATGCAGAGTTCCTGCGCCCAGACGAGATTGACCGATCGGAGGCCGAAATAGGCGCTGCGCGCGATCGGCATCAGCCAGGGCAAGTCATGGGCCCGCGAAAAGCCGATCATCCCGGCGAACAGTCCGAGACTGTAGCGCTGGATGACGGCCACGAAGATGATCACGGTGGCCGCCGCTATCAGCGTGGCGATCAGGATCTCTTCCAGGCGGTCGAGAATGCGGAGCATGAAATGGGACCTCCCCTGGTCACGTTCAGTCAGTCGGGGTCACGGGTCGCGCGGGCATGCGGGGGGTGGTGTCGCGATCAGGGGCATGCCGGCAGAGGCGCCGCATCGCCGGGAAGGACGATGCGGCGGTATGGGTGTCAGCGAAAGGCGGGACGGCTCAGTTGGAGGCCGCGCCGGTTTCTGCCTGCACCTGCTTGATCAGGTCTTCGCCGATGCGGCTTGCCATCTCTTCGTGCACCGGCAGCAGAACCTTCTTCCACTGGGCCCGCTCGTCGTCGGTCAGCTCGTGGAACTCGGTGGTGCCGGCATCCTTCATCGCCTGCAGCGCCTTCTCGTTCTCTTCCTTGGCGATCGAGTTGGCGTATTCGGTCGATTCCTTCATCGCCTTGTCGAGATTGCCGCGCACGTCGTCGGGCAGTTCGTCCCAGAACTTCTTGTTCACGATCACCGCATAGCCGAGATAGCCGTGGTTGGAGAGCGTGGCGAACTTCTGCACCTCGTGCATCTTCTGGGTATACATGTTGGACGGCGGGTTCTCGGTGCCGTCGACGACGCCGGTCTGCAGGCCCTGGTAGACTTCCGAGAAGGCCATGACCTGCGGCACCGCGCCAAGCGCGTTCATTTCGGCTTCCAGCACCTTGGACGACTGGATGCGCATCTTCAGGCCGAGGAAATCGTCCGGCGTGTAGAGCTTGCTGTTGGCGCTCATGATCTTGAAGCCGTTGTCCCAGAAAGCCAGGCCCTGGATGCCCTTGGAGCCGAGCTTGTCGAGCAGTTCCTTGCCGATCGGGCCGTAGGTCACCTTGTGCAGGGCATCATAGCTCGGGAACATGAAGGGCAGGTCGAAGACCTCGAAATCCTTGATGCCGAGCGGGCCGAACTTGGCGAGCGACGGGGCCAGCATCTGCACCGCGCCGAGCTGCAGCGCTTCCAGCTCTTCCTTGTCCTTGTAGAGCTGCGAGTTCGGGTAGACGTCGACCTTGACCGCGCCATTGGTGTATTTTTCGGCAAGTTCCTTGAACTTGTCGGCACCCTTGCCCTTCGGCGTGTCGGGCGCGACCACATGGCTGAAGCGGATCAGGATCGGGTCGGCGGCAGCGGCCGGCGATCCGGCAAGAGCCGAAAAGGCAAGCGCGCACGCGGCAACGCTGCCGAGAAAATGACGGCGGTCGAACATGGATTGTCTCCTCCTGTTGATGGCTGCCGGAATCCCTCCCCTGACAGCCGGATGGCTACGGTGATAGGCCCTCGAAAAATATGGCGCTATTGTGGATTTCCACATTTTCGCCGCCTTGCGTGGCGCGCGGCGCATTCGCCCGTTAAGAGTGGTGCCGAGGAGAAATGTCTGCGCCCTGATCAAGGATAGCGGGCAATCGAGGAGCAGGGAGGAGAGCGGACAGCCGTGCGAACGTGGCGTCGACAGCAACCATCGGGGACCGCGCCGGGCGGCGAGGTCGAGCGCGGCCGCGACCTGCTTGCCATCGTGCCGCTGGTCGCCATCCTGGTGCTCACCATCATGGTGTCGCTGCTGCTGTGGCTGCTCGACCGCAACGAGAAGGAACGCCTGCGCACCACGCTGATCTCCGACGCGCTCTGGGTCGAGCAGACGCTGCGCTTCCAGCTGTCGATCGACGAGGACGCGATCGTCCGGCTCGCCCTCGATGACGGCCAGCACGGGATCGACCGCAGCGCGCTCGGCGACCGGGCCCGCCTGCATCTGCAGAACAACCCGGAAGTGCTGCGCATCATCCTGTTCGACGCCCGTGGCGAGCCGGTGTTCTCCGTGCCGCACAGCCTGGAACTGCAAAGCGAATATGCCAGCCGCAGTCGCAGCCTTGCCGCTGCCGCGGCCACCGTGCGCCCGGTCTATTCGCCGCTCTATACGTCGCCCAGCGGCGACCTGTTGACCGACCTTGCGATCAGCACCACCAATGGCGGCGTATTGCTTGCCACCGTGTCGATCCGCACGCTGATCGCCCGCCAGATCCCCTGGTGGATCACCGAGAAATACGCCGTCCAGCTGGTCGATCTCGACAATCACGTGATGGCGGAAAAGGCGCGCGTCGAACCGCCGGATGCCGAGCTCACCCACAAGATCAGCTTCGATCCGCCGCTGAGCGGTGCCTGGCTGCTGATCTCGCGCTACCGCCTGAGCAGCGATTTCTCCAACAACCTCCTGATGGGCGGCGTCTTTGGGCTGGCGCTCTTTGCCGTCTTCTCGCTACTGGTTCTCTACCGCAACGGGCTGAAGCGCCAGACGGCGGAAACGCGCCTGCGGGGCGAGATGGCCTTTCGCCGGGCGATGGAGGAAAGCCTGACGGTGGGCCTGCGCGCCCGCGACCACGAGGGCCGCATCCTCTACGTCAACAATGCCTTCTGCCAGATGACCGGCTTTAAAGCCGACCACCTGACCGGCCACATGCCGCCCATGCCCTATTGGCGCGAGGACCGGATCGCCGAGACGCTCGCCCGCCACGATGCCCTGAACAGGAGCGGGCTGACCGTCCAGAGCTTCGAGACCAGCTTTCGTCGCAGCGACGGCAGCGAACTCGACGTGCAGGTGTTCGAGGCGCCGCTGATCGATGCCCATGGCCGCCATCGCGGCTGGATGGGCTCGGTGATCGACATCTCCGACCAGAAGAAGGCGGCCGAGCTGTCGCGCCTGCAGGCCCAGCACATGCAGCGCACCGGACGCCTGATCACGCTCGGCGAAATGGCCTCATCGCTCGCCCACGAGCTGAACCAGCCGCTTGCCGCCATTGCCAGCTATGCCGCCGGGTCGCTCAACATCCTGCGCAATGACGGCAACCCGGCAACCGTGATCCCGGCGATCGAGAAGCTGTCGGCGCAGACCGAACGCGCCGGCCAGATCATCCGCCGCATCCAGGATTTCGTCCGCAAGCGCGATCCGAAATTCGAGGAGGTCGATCTGGCAAGCGTGATCGCCGAAACGGCCGCCTTTCTGGCCACCGACACCAGCGCGGCCAAGGCGCTGGTCACGGTCGATGCCGGCGGCGAGATGGCCCCGGTGCGCGCCGACCGCATCCTGCTGGAGCAGTTGATGCTCAATCTGATGCGCAACGGCATCGAGGCGATGACGGGTACCGGTACCGGCCAGCCGCAGCTGGAGGTGGAACTGCGCAGCCTGCCCGGCGTTCAGGTGATCGAAATCCGGGATCGCGGCACCGGCATTTCCGACACCGTGGCCGAGCGGCTGTTCCAGCCCTTCGTCACCAGCAAGGCCGAGGGCATGGGCATGGGTCTCTCCATCTGCCGCACCATCGTCGAACTGCATCGCGGGCGGCTGGAGCACCGGCCCAATCCGGGCGGCGGCACGATCTTCTCGGTCATCCTTCCCGAACCCGAGGCGGAAAGGCCGGCAGCCGAATGAGCGAAAGACCCGACTTCCTGAAGAAGGCCACCGTCTATCTCGTCGACGACGAACCGGTGATCCGCGACGCCTTGAGCTTCCTGTTCATGTCGCGCGGCCTGAAGGTGACGGCGCTCGACAGCGGCGAGGCCCTGCTCGACGCCGTGCCGCTCGATCCGCTCGCCTGCGTCATTCTCGACATGCGCATGGAGGGGCTTTCGGGGCTGGAGACCTTCTACCGGCTGAAATCGACGGAAACCGAGGTGCCGGTAATCTTCCTGACGGGCCATGGCGACGTGCCGATCGCCGTCGAGGCATTGAAATCCGGCGCCACCGACTTCATCGAAAAACCGTTCAACGACAACCAGTTGGTCAATACCGTTCTGAAATGCCTCGAACTGCGTGACAGCGAACTCGACGTCTCCCGCGACAAGGCCGCGATCGAGAAGCAGTACCGCGAACTGTCTGCCCGCGAACTCGACGTTTTGCGCCTGCTACTGGCCGGCCGGCTGAACAAGCAGATCGCCGACGAACTGGCGATCTCGATGCGCACCGTCGAGGTCCACCGCGCGCGGATCCTCGCCAAGATGGGCGTGCGCAACGCCATCGAACTCGCCGCCACCTTGGCCTCCCACGGCATCACGGTCGGTTAGGCAAGCGGCAGCACGCCGCTGCCCCCGTCTCCTAAACACAGACATCCCCGCACGACGCCGTCGCACGGGGATGCCGTCATTGCCGCAGACTGCGGTTCAGTCCTTCGCCCGATACTCTTGCGGGATGGTGAACACTTCGTCGGCGCGGGTGTAGCCGCCGTCCTTCACCTCCTCGATCAGCACCATGGTGTGCGGCCGGGCAGCCTCGGTGAAATACTCGACCAGCATCTCGGTCGTGCGATGGGCGATCTCGGCCTTCTGGCCTTGGCTCAGCGCGCCTTCCGGCGTCTTGATATTGACGAATGGCATGTGATGTCTCCTTTGTCTGTTCTTTCAGGGTTTCGAGGGATGGAGGAGGTCGGCAAGGCCGATCCGTTCCTGCAATTGCGCACGCATGCGGTCGGCGACCGCATTGACCACGTCCGCCCCGTCTTCGGACGGATCGACATGGACGCGAAACGGCCTTTTCCCATGCGGCAGGGCGACGACGGCGGCCACCGCCCGGGCCACCTCTTGCGGGTCGGCATCCGCGGGCTCGAGCTTCGCCAGCCCCTCCAGCGCCACCGTGTCGGTGCCGGCATAGGGACCATCGAAGTAGGCCGCAGCCACAGCCGCGTCTGCCGGCTGCATGGCATGGGCGAAATGCTGCGTGCCTTGCGTGAAGGCACCGGGCACCACGATCACCGTTTCGATGTCGAAGCGGGCAAGCTCGAGCGCAGAGGACTGCGCCAGCGCGTCCATGCCCGCCTTGGCGGCGAAATAGGGCGCGAGGAAGGGCGGCGTGCCGCCCCTTGTGCTCGACGAGCCGATCCACACCATCAGCCCCTCGCCGGTCTCGCGCATCCAGGGCAGCAGCGCGCGGTTCAGCCGGTGGGCACCCACGACATTGACGTCATAGAGCTGCAGCAGCTGCTCGGGCGAGAACGCCTCGGCCGGGCCGAAACCCATATGGCCGGCATTGTGGATCACCACGTCCAGCCGCGGCGTGCGGTTGGCGATGAACTCGACGGCGGCCGAGACCGACGTCTCGGAGGTGATGTCGAGCGCCACCGGCACGATCGAAAGCCCCTCGGCCGCGTTCAGCGCGTCGATCTCGGCGACCGGCCGGCCCTCATGCGCATCGAGATCGCGCATCGAGGCGAACACGGTATGGCCGGCCCTGGCCAGCGCCCGGGCGATCATCGCGCCGAAGCCGCTCGACGCGCCGGTCACGAGGATGGTCTTGCTGTCCGTCATGACGCCCCCCTCAGACCACGCCGCCATTGGCGCGGATCACCTGGCCGCTCACCCACTGGCCGTCGGGACCGGCGAGGAACGAGACCACGCGGGCGATGTCGTCCGGCTGGCCGAAGCGCTTCTGCGGGTTCTGGCCGCGCAGCTGCGCCAGCAGTTCCTCCGACTTGCCGTTGAGGAAGAGCTCGGTCTCGACCGGCCCCGGCGCCACGGCATTCACCGTGATCTTCCGCCCGCCGAGTTCCTTGGCGAGGATATGCGTCATCGTCTCGACCGCCGCCTTGGTCGCGGCATAGACGCCGTAGCCCGGCAGCTTCATGCCGACGACCGAGGTCGAAAAACTGATGATCCGGCCGCCGTCGGCAAGCCGGTTCGCCGCCTCGCGCATGCCGCGGAACACGCCGCCGACATTGATTGCCATGTGCTGCTCGAAATCGGCGTCGCTGACGTTTGCGAGCGGCGAAAGCTTCATGATGCCGGCATTGTTGACGAGGATGCCGACCGGGCCGAAAGCCTTTTCGGCCGCGTCGAACAGGCGCGTGATCCCGTCGGCAACGCCGATATCGGCTTGAACCGCAACCGCCCGGCCGCCGGCAGCCTCGATCTCGGCCACGACGCCCGCCGCTTCTTCCGCACCGCGGGCATAGTTGACGACAACCGCATGGCCGTCCCTGGCGAGACGCCTGGCGATCGCAGCACCGATCCCCTTGGACGAACCGGTGACGATGGCGGTGGTGGGGTGAACTGTCTCGGTCATGGAAAAATCTCCTGTGCTTGGTGTCTGGCAACAGAGATATTCCACCGGAGATCAAAAACAATCACCCGGCAATTGACATATGAATTCGTCTGTGGCGAACAATATCGGGATGGACCGTCTCGACCGCATGCAGCTCTTCACCCGCGTCGTCGAACGCCGCAGCTTTTCCGCCGCGGCCGCAGACCTTTCGCTTGCCCGCTCCACCGCCACCGAGGCGATCAAGCAGCTGGAGGCCGATATCGGCGTGCGCCTGCTGGAGCGCACCACCCGCCATGTCACGCCGACGCTCGACGGCGAGGCCTATTACCGCCGCTGCCTGCAGATCCTGGCCGACATCGAGGATGCCGACAGCGCCTTTCGCGATGCAAAGCCCCGCGGCCTGCTGCGCATCGACGCCCATCCGCTCCTGACCCGCACCTTCCTGTTGCCGGAGCTCGGCAGCTTCCTCGCCCGCTATCCCGACCTCGACCTGCATATCGGCCAGGGTGACCGGCTGGTCGATCTGGTGCGCGAAGGCGTCGACTGCGTGCTGCGCGCCGGCGAACTCACCGACAGCGGCCTGATCGCAAGGCGTCTTGCAACGATCACCGAGGTCACCTGCGCCAGCCCCGATTATCTCGCCCGCCACGGCACGCCCGAGAGCCTGAAGGACCTGGAGGGCCATCTCTGCGTCGGCTTCCAGTCCTCGCGCACCGGCGAGATCCTGCCGCTCGAATTCCTGGAAATGCCGCAGAACGCCCGGACACCGTCGCCCGCCCCGGCCTATGCGGGAAAAATCCGTGATGTGCGCTTGCCAAGCCGGGTCAGCGTCAACAATTCCGACACGATGACGGATCTGGCGCTGCTCGGCTTCGGCCTTTTCCAGGCGCCGCGCTACCGGCTGGACGAACACCTGAAGGCGGGCCGCCTCGTCGAGGTGCTGCCCCGGCATCCGCCCTCGCCCACCCCGCTCTCGGCGCTCTACCCGCAGAACCGCCACACCGCCGCCCGCGTGCGCGTCTTCCTCGACTGGGCCGCCGGCATTTTTGCCAACGCCGCGATCTGAAGCCCGGGCAAGCTTTCGGCCCGGTCCCGCGAGGCCCGCCCCCCGTGCGCCCCCGCGAAAAACCGCCGCCTCAGTCGGCCGGTTCGAACCGCAGAATGCCGGCGATCCGCGAGCGTCCGGTGTCGTTCGGATGCGCCACCCCGTCGGTCACCTCGACGGCTTGAAAGTCGAAGGGGCTGACGCCTGCAAGGCAGGCCACGTTGATGCCGAACTGGCTCGGATCGGAGCGCCGCTGGTGGTGGGTATAGATGCCGCAGACCGAGCAGAAATAGTGCTTCGCCGTGCCGGTATTGAACTGGTAGAGCGTCAGGTGCTCCTTACCCTCGACGATCTCGAAATCCTCAAGCCGCGCCGACACCGCGATCGCGCCGCGCATGCGGCAATAGGAACAGGTGCAGCGGCGAATGGTATTGAACCCGTCCGCCAGCCGCACCCGAAACCGGATAGCCCCGCAATGACACGCGCCGTTGTGTGGATCCGTGGTCATGTGATGTCTCCTCGTGGTGGGTGCGGCAAGGCTAGCAACATCTTAGCCCTTCAATCAAATGCCTTTGACACCCATCCGTTGAAGATATCGCGAAGACGAACGATGATTATATAATTACAACCCCCGACAGCATGCTAAAATTACGTACATTTACTTATTTAATTCACTGGATGATTTATTTTAATTGCCTTACACATAAAGCTCAATAATGTGACATTGAAGAACACAGTGTCGAACATAAGAGAGACCGTATCCCAAGCCGCTGGACTAGTTAAAAGATCGCTGGAGAAAAAACATGGCTGCAAAAAAAGGATTGGCTTTTGTACCTTTGGGACACGAACTAATCGCCGAGATGAAGTTAACAGCGATAGAGAGCAACATAAAGGAAATAATAAGCGAAATTGAGCGAAAAACAAGAAAGCCCGACAAGCAATTTACAATAAAACTGAGTTCACACTCGAATAAAAATAGACCAAATAGCCGCGTATTGCAATCCTTACTCGAAGGAGACACGAACGAATCGATAAAGCTTATCTATAGCGATAAAGAAATAGACAACAATTCCATATCTCTATATTTTTCAAATAACACATTGATAACAATTATACAAGAAGTCGACACATACACGACAATAACGCCGGTTGAAAACGCAACAGGATGTAAAATATTTGTTCAAAAAGAGGATTCGAAAAGAATAATTGAAGATATATTTATTGATATTTACCTATTATATCTATCCATACAGAATTCTGACGCAATATCGGCACTGATGACAGAAAGGCAAGGACTAGCCAACTTATTCGGCGAGGAGAAGGGATTTTTTCTCAAAAACGCCAATAGAAGCTACATCTCCAACGTCGCGAAAGATGCCGGCTATGCGCCAATTTCCGCACTAAACAAATACCCCCACGAGGACAAGGAAGGACGGGCTGATTCCGCAATTAAGATCTGGTCTGAATTTCAAGAATCACTAACATATTCCGATATACTCAGATATGAAAATGGCCAAACTTACTTAAGTAACATTGAGATGCTTAAGTCCATCCCCGGCATTGGTGGTCAACTATCTATAAATAAAATAAAAAATGCCACAAAGGGGCTACCCGAAGGTAAATATGTATTTTTGTTATTGGTTAGAGCGGGCGCTATAAGAACAAACCCAAAAATCAGAAATAAAATAGAATTTATTTTCGGAAAAAATGCCAAAAGAAACAAATTCATAATACGTCCCATTGACGCATATTCTGCAGAAAGGCATGTAATACGTGATTTAATCAGCAGTGGTCATATTTTTGCGCAAGAGATTCAGATAACGTCCTAGCGGATTAAAATTTCCGCACAAGATAAACGAGGTCGTCATGAGTTATTGTGGGTACATAGATATACTCGGAACCAAGGCGCTAGCAGACCATGCAATAGATGAATTGCGCGAACATATGGATTATTTTCACAGCTCACTTCATGATAATTTCGAATATTATAAAAATGGAACATGCATAGCGGCAAGTGACGGCGCATTTTACGAAAATATAGATAAAGATGAATTTTATCCTTACTACAGAAGAGTCAGAAATTTTTTATTCGACAAAGGAGTTTTTTTTAAGTGCTCCTATATGCCCGGAAAAATTGGCCCGATACTTGAGCCCCAGGGCGGCCCAATCGACCTAGCAGCGCCCGCATTTTTGTCGATAAATTTCTCAGATCAATCGTCGAAAGCATACAGAGCGGAGGCGAGACTCAGAGGCATTGGCTGCACTATAGAAGAATTTGGAAAATCTAGTGAAGAAAAGCCATCTAATACAATATTAAACTTCTATATGCAGAAACAGGGAGGTAAATTTGTTCCCGTTGCCTTTATTGACTTTAACTTTTCTATTTTTGAGGTTTCAGAAAACGGAGAGCACTGTGCCGAATGGGAAGGACAACAAAGGCTCCTAGATAGAATATTATTCTACACGAGCATCTCCACGATAAATTCCGATGATATAGCGCTAAAATTTATACCACTGCTAGTAAATGCTGTGAGATCCTCTAGTTACAGCGGCATATACGCAGAGGGTAACAAGTGGATAAGAGCACCTTATATTATAAGAAGGCTAATAACCTCAAATTCACCCATAACACAAATATCGAGAATTCCCGGAATTAATTTAATTCTACTATCTATATATGATAAGATTTATTCCGATAATCTAGGCGAAATCCAAGAAAAAGCAGAAGAAAAAATTCTTAGATTTATTTCAAGGCGAAGGGATTGCCAAAAAAATCTTGGCGACACACCTAATTTCGTTATAAAGCCACCGGCAAAAAAGAAATTGCTTCGAAAGCTTGCTGAATATCGCGGGATAAATCCGCCAAAAGACACAGAATGATATATATTAAAATAAAAAAATATATTTTATACGATAATTAAATAAATATAAGAATATTTTACAACAAATTTATTGTTATACGCTATATCCGCAACGATAATTCTATGTTTCGGCACAAAGATTCGCAAGGAAGTTGCGATTAATATCATCGAGTAAGCCAGCCAGCTTGATGTCGTTCTTCTTTCTAAAACTTCACATCCTCGAACCCGCGCTCGCCGATCCGCTGGCGGTTGTCGCCGACGGCATTGAGGCCGTTTGCCGTCTGCGAGGCCGTATCGCCGATCCAGTGCTTGATCACGTTGTCCAGATTTACGCCGCGCGATTTCAGCTCCTTCAGCACTTGTTCGACATAGTCGATCGAGGTCTGGTAATGGCCCCCTCACGCTGATGATCCTCATCAGCCGACCCCGCGCCAATATCCCGTCGCCGCCCTCCCCCGAAAAAATTCTCCGAAAAATTTTCCACCCCCATTTCCCCTGCCCTTATCCTTGTCGGCGTCTCCCTCGCCGGAGTGTTTCGCGAGACGGTCGCGGGCAGAGGGAGACCGGCGCCCGGCGCCTGGTCCGTAACGTGCGGGCAAGGTGTCGGGGGATGCATGCTCTGACGCCGTGGGCCCGGACTTCCCGGGCGCGCGACGGCAAAAGCCCTCCCCGGGCCGCCAGGCCCGGTTCGGTTGAGCCGTGCAGGCAGGGGGTGCCGGATTTTCCCTCGAAAACATGAACCGGTTTTCGCGGCGGGTCCGGCAAATACCTCTTGCGCAGTGGGGCGAGGCATTGCGTCCGTCGGGTCTGGAACGCCCGGCAGAAATCGCCGAAGGCCACGCGAAGGCGGAGCCATGTCTTTATTATCATTGTGAGGTTGCGCTTTCGCGTGGTCCTCCACTTCCCGTCCGGTCAGCCGGGCGGACATTGCCGGAAAGACCAGACGCCGCGGACCGGCAGAAAAACCGGCCGTGCGAACGCCGCCCGCTGTCCGTCCCCCATTGTCGGCCGCCCCCGTCATGGTCCGGCCCGGCTCGCGACACAGGCATGACACGCCGGGGCCACATGAACGGCAGATGAACCGGGGGCTCAGAGGACATTCAGGCAGGCACGGCTAGAACAGGTCCCATAACCGCAGCACGGGTTTTGGGGGATAAACAATATGGGCAAGCTGGCGCGTCGCTTTGTCATTCTGACGCTGATGATCGTCATCTTCGCCCTGGCCGTCGTCGGGCTCGTCAACCATCCGCGCCGGCCGGGCTTGATGGGCGCGAGCCTGACCTGCCCGACGACGGCCACCTGGCCCTGCACCCGCATACTGTAGCCCCGCAACCCGATCTGAAACACCGGAAAGGAGAACGAGACATGACCCGGACGATTTCCACAAGCGCCCGCCTCACCCTGCGCCTCGCCATCCTGGCGACGCTGCTGATCGGCCCGCTGGCAGCCTTGGGCGTCGCCAAGGCCGAGCACCCGGCCGTCGGAAAGCAGGGCGCGGGCTTCGTGCTCTTCGTCAGCCTGCAGCGCGCGTCGATGAGCTGACCGGTAGGCGGCCCGCCGCCCCCGCCGCGCGCCATGCGGTTGCGCCCTTGGCTACGGGGTCTGCGACAGGCGCGCATGGGGAAAAGCGCCGCACTGCCGGCATGCTTTATCCCTGTGTCATTTGCCCGTCAGACAGCTTTCGATATAATGGCGCATGAACACACGAATCTCTCCGCTTTCGCCGCTCGCCTTCCTCTCGCCCGAGCCCTATGCGCCACGCGTTTTCAACGATGCGGTGGAGGCCGTCGATGCGCTGACGGCGCTCTACGATCGCAATAGCGGCTTCATCGTCGACACCTTCGAGGCGCTGGCCGCCGGCGGGCCGGTCACCGGTCGCTGCCGCGCCTTCTACCCGCAGGTGAGCCTCGAGACGACGAGCTTCGGCCATATCGACAGCCGCCTCTCCTACGGCCATGTGACGGCGCCCGGCGTCTATACCACGACGATCACCCGGCCCGCCCTCTTCCGCGACTATCTCATCGAGCAACTGCAGCTTCTGATGCGCCATCACCAGGTGCCGGTCACCGTCTCCCAGTCGGAGACGCCGATCCCGTTGCATTTCGCCTTCGGCGAAGGCGCCCATGTGGAGGCGTCCGCCGCAACCCTGTCCGACCTGCAGCTGCGCGATATCTTCGACACGCCGGATCTGACCAATACCGACGACCAGATCGCCAATGGCGAGTTCGAGCCGGATCCGGGCCAGCCGCTGCCGCTCGCACCGTTCACCGCCCAGCGCATCGACTATTCGCTGGCCCGCCTGTCGCATTACACCGCGACCGGGGCCGAGCATTTCCAGAACTTCGTGCTGTTCACCAACTACCAGTTCTACGTCGACGAATTCTGCCAATATGCCCGCAAGCTGATGGCCGATGGCGGCGGCGGCTACGAGGAATTCGTCGAGCCCGGCAATATCGTCACGCCTGCCGGCGCTGCAGCCCCCGAGCGCGGCGATCCGCCCCGCCTGCCGCAGATGCCGGCCTATCACCTGAAGATGCCCGGCAATGCCGGGATCACCATGGTCAATATCGGCGTCGGCCCGTCCAATGCCAAGACCATCACCGACCATATCGCGGTGCTGCGCCCGCATGCCTGGCTGATGCTCGGCCACTGCGCCGGGCTTCGCAACAGCCAGCGCCTCGGCGACTATGTGCTGGCCCATGCCTATATGCGCGAGGACCATGTGCTCGACGACGACCTGCCGGTCTGGGTGCCGATCCCGGCGCTCGCCGAAGTGCAGCTGGCGCTCGAAGACGCTGTCGAGGAGATCACCGGTTACGAAGGTTTCGAGCTGAAGCGGATCATGCGCACCGGCACCGTTGCCACGATCGACAACCGCAACTGGGAACTGCGCGACATGCGCGGCCCGGTCAAGCGTCTCTCCCAGGCGCGCGCCATCGCGCTCGACATGGAATCGGCCACGATTGCCGCCAACGGCTTCCGCTTCCGGGTGCCCTACGGCACCCTGCTCTGCGTCTCCGACAAGCCGCTGCATGGCGAGCTGAAACTGCCGGGCATGGCGACCGCCTTTTATCGCACCCAGGTCAACCAGCACCTGCAGATCGGCATCCGCGCCCTGCAAAAGCTCGGCGCCATGCCGAAGGAAACCTTGCATTCCCGCAAGCTCAGAAGCTTCTACGAGACGGCATTCCAGTAAGGAGGCGGCAGCATCGAAGAAGCCGGCGCTCGCCGGCCCCTTCCCGTTCGGCGCTGGCGACGAACCGTCACCGCCGCGCGGTCAGCGGTCGTGCCAGGCCGTGACGCTGGGGCTGCCGAACCGGATCTGCGCCGGCAGCGTGAAGATGAAATAGGGATTGATCACCGGCGGCCGGCTGGCAGCCTCCAGCCGCGCCTGCTGGTCATCCGACAGGACCAGATCGAGTGACGCCAGGTTCTGCGCCAGTTGCTCCGGCCGGCTGGCGCCGATCAGGACGGAGGAGATGCCCGGTCTCGAGGCGACCCATGCCAGCGCGACCTCCGCCATCGACCGCCCGGCCTCCGCCGCGACGGTGCGGACCACGTCGACGATGTCGAAATTCTGCTCGGTAAACAGCATGCCGCCAAACGGATTGTCGCCGTTCAACCGGCCCTCCTGCCGCTTTTCGCCCTCATCCGCCGCCGTGCCGGGTAGGCCGGAGGGCCGGCCGGCATCGGCGATCTTGTCCCGGGCGTATTTACCGGTCAGCAATCCAGCTGCGAGCGGGCTCCACGGAACCAGGCCAAGGCCCAGCGCATCGCCGGCCGGCAGCAGTTCGAGTTCGACGCCGCGATCGATCAGTGAATAGGCGTATTGCAGCCCGATCGGCCTTGGCAGTCCATGGGCCTTTGCCAGCGTCGCGATCTTCGCCACATACCAGGCCGGCGTGTTGGAAAAGCCGTAATGCAGGATCTTGCCCGACCGCACGGCATCGGCAAGCGTCTGCAACACCTCTTCCGCCGGTGTCGTCCTGTCCCAGACATGCATCCAGTACATGTCGATGTAATCGGTGCGCAGCCGCTTCAGCGACTGCTCCATCGAAACGCGGATATTCTTGGCGCCATTGCCACCCAGATGCGGCGTGCCCTGGCCGCGGGCGAACCCTGATTTGGTCGCCACCACCAGCCGGTCCCGCAGCCCGCTTTCGGCAAGGAACGTGCCGAGCATCCCCTCGCTGCGCCCCGCGGAATAGAGGTCCGCCGTATCGAGGAAATTGCCGCCTGCATCGGTATAGGCATCAAACAGCGCGCGCGATGTCTGTTCATCGGCGCCCCAGCCGGCCGCGCCGAAGGTCATCGTCCCCAGCGCCAGCGGGCTGACGATCAGCCCCGAGTTTCCGAGTGTGCGATAATCGTTCAGGGTCATGATATCTTGGCTCCATCGATCCTTTGTCCGAACATGTCGAAGCAGGATAGGCGGTCCGGCGCCCCCGGATTAGCGCTTGTCGCCCGCAAGAGCTTGTGAGTATTTTGCAGGAATGGAACGCAGCGAACTCAACGATCTCATGGCATTCGCGACGGCGGCGGCGGAGCGGAGCTTTACCCGCGCCGCCGCCCGGCTCGGCATTTCGCCGTCTGCACTCAGCCACGCGATGCGCGGTCTGGAGGCGCGCCTCGACGTGCGCCTGCTGGCCCGCACGACCCGCAGCGTCGCCCCAACTGTGGCGGGCGAGCAGCTCTTATTGTCCCTCACGCCGGCGCTCGCGCAGATCGAGCAGGGACTGGACGCCCTGGCGCAATGGCGCGACAGCCTGTCCGGCACGGTGAGGATCACCGCCTCCTCCTATGCCGCGCAGACGGTGCTGTCGGAAAAGCTGCCGGCCTTCCTGCTCGACCATCCGCATGTGCGGGTCGAGGTCAATGTCGAGGACCGCCTGACGGACATCGTCGCCGAGGGCTTCGATGCCGGCATCCGCTTTCATGTCTCGGTCGAAAAGGACATGATCGCGATACCGGTCGGGCCGCCCTTGCGCACCGTCGTGGTTGGAACGCCGGCCTATTTCGCGCGGTATCCGCGTCCCGAAACGCCGGACGATCTGAAGAACCACCTCTGCATCAACTACCGGATGAAGAGCGGCGCGGTGATGGCCTGGGAATTCGATCACGATGAGCGGGAATTCGCCGTCCGCACCGGCGGGCAGTTCATCGCCAATGACGGGAACTTGATGGCCGCCGCGGTCCGGGCCGGCGCCGGGCTCGGCTTCATCATGGAGCAGGATGTGGCGGACGATCTCGCTGCGGGACGACTGATTCAGGTGCTCGACGACTGGTGCCTGCCGTTTCCCGGATGTCATCTCTACCATTCGAGCCGCCGCCAGTCGCCACCGGCCCTGCGCGCCTTGATCGCAGCATTGCGCGTCTAGGCTCGGCCAGAAGAGCGCTCCGGCGAGCGCTCAGCCCTTGGCCAGCCTGCGGATTTCGTTCAGTCCCAGCGACAGCCCCGCCCCCAGCAGCGCCGAAAGCACGATCAGCAGATGCAGGTTGATGCTGGCCCTGGCAAGGCTTGCCATTGCCGCCTGTCCGCGCTCGGCGCCGAGTGCCACGGCACCGGCAACGATGCCGGCCGGATAGGTGCCGACCCCGCCCGGCGCGTGGAACGGCAGGACGGAGGCAAGTTCGCCGCCGATCGCGCCGCCGAAGGTTGCCGACAGTGGCGCCACACCCATCAGCCCGAGCACCCAGGCAAAGACGAGCATCTTGGTGCCCCAGTTGACCACCGTCACCAGCCAGGCCGCCACCAGGCCGCCAAGGCTTTTCGGCAGACCATCCTCGATGCCCGCCAGGATGCGCCCGAGCTTGCCGGACAATCGGGGCCGCAGAAGCCCCAGAACGGGCTCCTTGGCCAGAAAGGCCGGGATCGGAGCGACGAGAAACAGCAGCCAGAGGGCGACGGCCCAAGGTGCCAGATCGGCCTGCGCGACGAGGCCGAGGCCGCCGGCGGCCAGCAGCGCATGCAGGTCGAGCAACCGCATGACCAGCAGCGCCGACGTCCCGTGCAGCAACGGCACGCCGAATTCCGAGCGCATCAACAGCGGAAAACTGGTCTCGCCGCTTCGAAACGGCAGCATGATGTTCAGCACATTATGGACCTGCGCCAGATGAAACAGCGCGATGAAGCGCCCGCGCGTTTCCCTTGGAAAATAGTGATAAAGCCGCCATGTGCGAACGAAATAGGTGGCCACAAGCAGGGCCAGCGCGGCCAGCACGGTCGGCAGGCCGATCGCCTCCCATTCGGAGACGATGCTGCCCCATCCCCAGACATATTGGACGAAGACGGCATAGGCGATGATGACGAGGGCGGCGATCAGCGACAGGCGGTGACGCCGGAAAGCCGCAGCCCTCTGGTTATTCTGAGCGAGCGACATCGTGTGCAAGAGTTCCGAATTGCGCTTGATGTCTGGTTCCTATAACAACCGCGCCATTCAAGGCCAGAGATTTCGGAGTACACCAGCTTGTCGTTCGAGCACCTTTCTTCCCCCATCGAGACGGATCGGACTTACGAAATCGATCTGTCGCTCGTCATCCCGATCATGAACGAGGAAGAGAGCCTCGGGCCGCTTATGGACCGCATCTGCGACGCCATGGCCGCCTTTCCGAAGCGCTGGGAGCTGATCCTGATCGACGACGGTTCGACCGACCGCACCCTTGCCTATGCCCGCAACTATCTCGACCGCGAAGGCCTCGATCTCCGGATCATCGAATTCCAGCGCAATTTCGGCAAGGCGTCGGGCCTGCAGGCCGGCTTCGATGCCGCCCGCGGCCGACTGATCGCGACGCTCGACGGCGACCTTCAGAACGACCCCTACGACATTCCGAAAATGGTCGAGGAACTGGACGCCCGCGATCTCGACCTCTTGTGCGGCTGGCGCAAGGCAAGACAGGACGCGCTGGTGCTGCGCAAGATCCCGTCCTGGTGCGCCAACTGGCTGATCGGCAAGGCGACCGGCGTGCATATCCACGACAATGGCTGCGGCCTGAAGCTTTACCGCTCGGTCGTCATCCGCCAGGTGCGCATTCTGGGCGGCATGCACCGCTTCATCCCCGCCTGGGTCGCCTCCGTTGTGCCCAGCGCGCGGATCGGCGAATGCGTGGTGACCCATCACGCACGCCAGTTCGGGGAATCGAAATACGGAATTTCCCGCACCATCCGCGTCTTTCTCGACCTGTTGTCGATGATCTTCTTCATGCGGTTTCGCCAGCGGCCCGGCCATTTCTTCGGCACGCTCGGCCTCGGCGTCGGGGCGTTGAGCGCGCTCATCCTGCTCTATCTGTTCTGCGTGAAATTCATCGGCGGCGAAGATATCGGCACACGGCCGCTGCTGCAGGTCGGCGTCATGCTGTTTCTGGCCTCGATCCAGCTGATCACCACCGGCATTCTGGCCGAAATGCTGACCCGTGCCGATGATACGCGCAAGAACTACGTGGTGCGCAAGACCTACGCCCGGGATGCCTGACATGCTCGAGGCTGTCCGGACCCGCTCCAGCACAGGCCTGGCGGTGGTGGCCCTCTGGGTGGCGGCCTATGTCGTCGCCCGCCTGGCCCTGCCGCATGCAATGGAGCTGGACGAGGCAGAGCAGATCTTCTTCTCTCAATGGCTGCGGCTCGGCTATGGGCCGCAGCCGCCGCTGTTCAACTGGCTTCAGCAGGGCATCTTCCTGCTGACAGGCGGCCCTTCCCTTGCCGGTATCGTCGTGTTGAAGGCCATTCTGCTGTTTGGCTGCTTCGCCTTCATGCTGGGTGCGGCACGCCAGGTCAGTGCACAGCAGATACACCAGTCCGCCCTGCTGATCGGCCTCATGCTGCTGCCGCAGGTCGTCTACATGCCGCTGCAGGATCTGACCCATACCGTGCTGCTGCTGGCGGCCACCGCTCTCTTCTACTATGCCCTTCTGCGGGTGCTGGAGCGTCCGAGCCTGGCACGCTATGCGCTGCTCGGGCTTGCCTGCGCCATCGGGTTTCTGGCGAAATACAATTTTGCGCTGCTGCCGGTCGCCGCCGTCATCGCTGCGCTACCGGACGCCAGTCTTCGCCAACGCGTCCTCGACAAGCGCATCATCGTCACCATCGTCATCGGGGCGTTGCTGGTGGCACCGCATCTGGCCTGGCTCGCCACCCATCTGGACGCCGCCACCGAAGGCACGCTGAGCAAGATGGGCGCGCTGTCCGATAATCGCTCGGCCCTTGCCAAGGCAGCGAGCGGCCTTGGCTCGCTGGTCGGCGCCATGGCGGCCTTTGCTGCCCTTCTGCTGATCGTCTTCGCACTCTGCTTCCGCAGCCGTCTCCGCGACATCGCACGATCGCATGATCGGATGACCGGCTTTCTCGGCCGCATCCTGATAGTCGTGACCCTGGCACTGGTTGTCGTCATACTCGGGACCAAGGCGACCAATATCCACGAGCGCTGGCTTGACCCTTTCTATCTGGTGCTCCCGCTCTACCTCGTCGCCAAGCTGCGTGTAGCCTCGATCGGGGAAGCCGGGAACGTCCGGGCCTATCGCGCCTTCACCCTGACGGGGCTGATCCTGCTGCCGGTGGCAATCGCGATCCTGATCGCGCGGGTGGTGGCAGCGCCGGTGATCGGCGACTACACCAAGGTGAATATCCCGTTTGCCGCCTTTGCCGATGAGGTCAGGGCGCGCGGTCTTCAGCCGAGCGCGATCCTGGCACCCAACTGGCACTATGCCGGAAATCTGAAGCTGCAGAGGCCCGCAAAACCGGTGCTGAGTGCTGCCCAGCCGAACTTCACGCTGCCCTTCGCAGTGACCGCTGAACATCCGCTGCTGGCCGTCTGGCCGAGCCGTGCCGGTGCGTCAACGCCCATGCCGGGAAGCATGGTGGCGTGGCTGAAGGGACGGGACGATCTCGTCATCGCCGAAGAAGACACCGTGTCGCGGCCTTACACCCTCGGCAAATCCGGCGATCTCTACAGCTTCTCCTATGCCGTCATCGCACCGAAAAGCAGCCGCTAGGGCTCAGGGGCCACGCCGACCGGGGGCCCTCACCCCTCGATGATCTCCGGCTCGCAGGTCACGGGGAAGTTGACCGAATTGGCGATGAAGCATTTTTCGTGGGCGTCGTTGTGGAGATCGCGGGCGACGTCGGGAAAGGTGCCGGCCTTTATCGTGACGCGCGGGCGCAGCACGACGCTGGTGAAGCGGCCTATCCCGTCCTCGTCCATGTCCATCACGCCCTCGGCTGCATCCTCGTAAGCCGTGACGATGACGCCCGACACCGAGCAGAAATGCAGGTACCAGAGCTTGTGACAGGCCGATAGCGACGCGACCAGCAGGTCCTCGGGGTTCCAGCGCGCCGCATCGCCGCGAAAGGCCGGATCGGACGATCCCGGTATATCCGGCTTGCCGTCGGCCTCCATGACATATTGGCGCCCATAGGCACGATAGCTCGACGTGCCCTCCCCCAGATCGCCCGTCCAGCGGACTGTCACCTGATACTGATGGCGGTGCTTGCTCATCGACATCCCCCGGTTTTCGCATACTGCAGGGTTTCGACCATAGGCGAAGCGCCGTCCGCCTCCAAGCAAGGCGGGTACAAAATTTTTGCAAGTCCCCTCTTGCGAAGTTCGCACTAAGATATATCTTAGATGCAATTCGAAACACACAGGAGCGAACGATGAGACATTGCAACGAACACGATGGAGACCATCATCACGACCGCGGCCGCTGGGCCCGCCACATGATGCGCCATGCCATGCGCCGCGGCTTTCGTGGCGGCCCCCTCGAGGAAGCCTTCGAAGGGCGCGGACCGCGCGGCGGACGGCGGCGGATGTTCGAGGGCGGCGAGCTCAAGCTCGTCCTCCTGAAGCTGCTCGCCGACAAGCCGCGCCATGGCTATGACCTGATCCGCGAGATCGAGGATCTGTCGGGCGGCGCCTATGCCCCGAGCCCCGGCGTCGTCTATCCGACGCTGACGCTGCTCGGCGACATGGGCCTGGTCGAGGATCAGCAGAGCGAAGGTGCCCGCAAGGTGCTGGCCATCACCGAGGCCGGCCAGGAACATCTGGCCGAGAACGCCGAAGAGGCCGACCGCGCCATGGCACGGCTGGCAGCCTTGGCGGAGGTCAGCGAGCGCACCGATTCCGCCCCGATCCGCCGCGCCATGGGCAATCTGAAGGCGGCGCTGAAGGACCGGCTGTCGCAGAAGAACGCCGACCGCGACGTGCAGCTGGAAGTCGCCCGCCTGCTCGACGAAGCCGCCAGCAAGATCGAAAGGCTTTGAGCATGACGAAGGCAACCGCAACGGTTCCAACCGAAAATGGCTGGAAATATGTGCAGCAGCTCTGCAAGCACTGGGCACACAAGCTCGACGTCGACGTGACCGAGAGCGCGCAGAAGGGCGTGGTGATATTCGCCGAGGCGACCGCCGTGATGACCTCGACATCCGACGCTCTCACGGTGGAGCTGGATGCGAATTCCGAGGAAGTTCTGGAGCGGATGAAAGGAGTGGTTTCGAGCCATCTCGACCGCTTCGCCTTTCGCGAGGCGCCGCTGCCCTTCGACTGGAAGGCTGTCGCCTGACGGCCGGCCGGCAAGGCGGGCGGGCACCCTGCCCCCTCGCCCGCCTTGCGGCAATCCCGGCCAGCTGCCGGCCACCCCTTGAAACCCCTGCCGGTCCGACCTCTATTGGAGAGCGACACCCAGGAGGAGTTTCGAATGTCCGACCATCCCACATTTCCCGATCTCGCCGGCAAGGCCGTGCTGATCACCGGCGCATCGAGCGGCATCGGCGCGGCGCTCGCCTATGGCTTTGCCGCGCAGGGCGCGCTGGTCGGGCTGCACTATAATGCCAATGCGGAAGCCGCCCATGCGATCGCCCGCGACATCGAGGAGACCGGCGGCAGCGTGATGCTGGTCCAGGCGGACGCCGCTGAATCGGACGCGATGCGGCAGGCGGTCGACAAGATCGCAAAGACTTTCGGCCGTCTCGACGGCCTGATCAACAATGCCGGCAGCATGATCGCCCGCGTGCTTTACGGGGAGATGACCGACGATCACTATGACCGGGTGATGGACGTCAATGCGCGTTCGGTGGTCTCGACCACCCAGGCGGCGTTGCCGCATCTGAAGAAGCAGGGCGGCTTCGTCATCAACACCACCTCGGTCGCGGCCCGTAGCGGTGGCACGGCCGGCTCCGGCCTCTACGGCTCCTCGAAGGCTTTCGTCGGCGCCGTCACCAAGGGCATGGCGCTGGAATTCGCCCAATACGGCATCCGCGTCAACGCGGTGGCCCCCGGCGTCATCGAAACGCCGTTCCAGGAAAAATATGCGCTGCCCGGCCAGCTCGACCAGATCGCCGCATCGGTGCCGCTGAAGCGCACCGGCACGCCGGCGGACTGCCTCGGCGCCTATCTGTTTCTCGCCTCACAAGCGATGTCCGGCTACATCACCGGCCAGACGATCGACGTCAATGGCGGGCAACTGATGCCCTGAGGCGCGGCAGCGCTCAAACGGTCCGGCTGTCGCGCAGGGCGTCGAGTGCATGTCTCAGCGTCTCGACGGTCTGGTCGATCTCGCTGCGGGAAATGATAAGCGGCGGCGAAAACAGCATGCGGTCGCCGGTGGCGCGCAGGATGAGACCGTTGTCGAGGCAGTGGTTGCGCACCTGCGTGCCGATGTCGTCGGGCTTGTCGAAGCGGCGGCGCGTCGCCTTGTCGGCGGTGATCTGCACGGCGCCCATCAGGCCGACGCTCGGCGTCTCGCCGACGAGTTCGTGGTCACGGAGCGAGGCAAGCGCTTGCACCAGATAAGGACCGACATCGTCGCGCACCCGCTCGACCAGTCCCTCCTCCTCGATGATCCGCAGGTTTTCGAGTGCCGCTACCGCGGCCGCCGGATGGCCGGAATAGGTAAAGCCGTGGTGGAAGTCGCCGACCTCCTCGATCAGCACCTTCGCCACGCGCTCGGAGATCATCACCCCGCCGATCGGCAGATAGCCTGACGACAGGCCCTTGGCGATCGGCGCCAGATCGGGCTCGAAACCGAAATGCTGATGACCGAACCAGCTGCCGAGCCGGCCGAAGCCGGTGATCACCTCGTCGGCGACGAGCAGGATGTTGTATTTCTCCGTGATCCGCCGGATCTCCGGCCAGTAGGTCGACGGCGGCACGATCACGCCGCCGGCGCCCTGGATCGGTTCGGCGACGAAGGCTGCGACATTCTCCGCGCCGAGATCGAGGATCTTCGCCTCCAGTTCCTGCGCCACCTTGAGGCCGAACGCCTCCGGCGTGAGGTCGCCGCCCTCGGCATACCAGTAGGGCTGGCCGATATGCTGGACACCGGCGATCGGCAGGTTGCCCTGTTCGTGCATCCATTTCATGCCGCCAAGCGAGGCGCCGGCGACCGTCGAGCCGTGATAGCCATTGGTGCGGGCAATCACCATGGTCTTCAGCGGATGGCCGACCGCCTTCCAGTAGACCCGGGCCATGCGAAACCAGGTGTCGGTCGCCTCGGAGCCGGAATTGGTGAAGAACACATGGCTGAGCCTGCCTCCGGTATGGCTGGCGATCTTCTGGGCAAGCAGCGTCGCCGGCGGCGTCGTCGTGCCGAAAAAGCTGTTGTAATAGGGCAGTTCCTGCATCTGCCGGAAGGCGGCCTCGGCGATCGAGGTGCGGCCATAGCCGACATTGACGCACCAGAGACCGGCAAAGGCGTCGAGATATTTCTTGCCCGTGCTGTCCCAGATATGGACGCCCTCGCCGCGGCTGATGAACCGCGTGCCCGACGCGTTCAGCTTGTGCATGTCGGAGAACGGATGGATGTGATGCGCCGCATCGATCGCAGCGAGATTGGAGGGCGCAAATTCGGTCATCTCGTTTCCTTCAGCCTCAGGCCCCGCCCGATTGTAAGGCGGGTTTTAATCGGCTACGAACATGGCCGTCCGATCGGCGTTTGGCAAGGGACCGCGCATGGGTCAGGTTGCGACAAATTACCGAGGAATTTCAAGGCCGGAGCTGCAGTTCACATGAATGAGACAGAGAAGTCTGCAGACGCGCAGACACACGATCCGTCCGCCCGCATCGAGGTGCTGCTGGTCGGCATGAACGGCGACCTGCGCGGCAAGATGATCCCACTGAAGGCCGAGGAAAAGGTGTGGAAGAACCAGGTGCGCCTGCCCGCCTCCACCCAGTCGCTCGACATCTGGGGCGACGACAATGACGACCTGACGGGGATTTCGCTGACGCTTGGCGATCCGGACGGACTCTGCATGGCCGACCGCAAGTCCCTGATGCCGATGCCCTGGGGGCCGAAGGGCTCGATGCAGGTGCTCGCCACCATGCATACGCTGGAGGGCGAACCGCATTTCATCTGTCCGCGCGCGATCCTGGCCAGCGTGCTGCAGCGCTACGCCGACCGTGGACTGACCCCGGTGGTGGCGACCGAGCTTGAATTCTATGTCATCGAGCCGGATTTCCGCGACACTGGAAAGCCAATGCCGCCGAAGGGGCTGGTGATGGACGGCGAGGTCGAGGGATTCCAGCTCTACGACATGCGCGCCACCGATGCGCTGGCAGCCTTTCTGTCGACCGTCCGCCGCTACTGTGACGCGATGGGCCTGCCGGCCGATGCGGTTACCGCCGAGTTCGGGCCGGGACAGTTCGAGGTCAACCTGCTGCACAAGCCGGACGCGCTGTCTGCCGCCGACGACAGCATCTACCTGAAGCGGGTCGTCGATCACGCCGCCAGGACCCACGGGTTGAAATCCACCTGCATGGCCAAGCCCTATAGCGACCATGCCGGCTCCGGCATGCATGTGCATGCGAGCATTCTCGACGCCAAGGGGGTCAATATCCTCGATGCCGGCGGCTGCGAGCCAACAAAACTGAAATCCGTCGTTGCCGGCATGCTCTCCACCATGCAGGAGGCGCAACTGATCTTCGCCCCCTTTGCCAATTCCTATCGCCGCTTCCAGCCGGGATCCTTTGCCCCCGACAAGATCGACTGGGGATGCGGCCATCGCGGCACCGCGATCCGCATTCCCGAAAAGGACGGTCCGGCCGCCCGGATCGAACACCGCGTCGCCGGCGCCGACGCCAATCCGCATCTGCTGCTGGCCGCCATTCTGGGCGGCATGCTGCGCGGCCTCGACGAGACGCTCGACCCCGGCCCGGAGACGACGCCGACAAGCGCACCGGACGACACGGCGCTGTTGACCCATGACTTCCTGACAGCCGTCGACCGCTTCCGCGCCTCGGATTTCATCGCCGACGTGTTCGGGGAGGAGTATCGCCGGATCTACGGTGACACCAAGCGCAAGGAGGCGATCGCCTATCTGCGCACGGTGTCGAGCTTCGACTACCAGACGTATCTGCCGCGGATCTAATGGGTGGAGTTGGTAGCCGGGGTATCCCATCAGAACAGTCCCCCTCTGGCCTGCCGGCCATCTCCCCCCACAAGGGGGAGAATACCTGTTGCGACCGCTCACCGATCTTTACGATAAATAGAATTGTCCGAAACGCAGGCGATTGTGCGCATGGCCGCAGTTTTCAATCAACGGGTAAGGCAAGGTTAAGCTCTCCCCCTTTTTTGGGGAGGGCTGGGAGGGGACTTTGCCTGGGCGATTGCCCATGCCGGCAATTCACACGGTGTCGATAACGATGTCTGCGGCTCTGCTGTTCTCGATCACCAGCCGGCCGTTCGGCAGGTCGTTGCCGTTGAGCTTCCAGTCGATGCCGGCGGCGTCGAGCTTGTAGCCGGTCCAGCGCTCGGTGAGCCGGCGGGTCAGTTCCTCGATGCCGGGATTGATCAGGATCGTATAGTCGAACAGCGGCGCAAGCCCGTTCCAGGGTGCCTGGTCGAGCAGAAGATAATTGCCCTCTGCAATGATGATCCGGTCCACGGGCGCAATTACCCGCGCGGCATTGATGGCAATTTCGCGGTCGCGGTCGAAGACCGGCACCAGCACCTCGCCGCCCGCCTTCACCGCTTTCACAATGTCGATGAACCCACGAACGTCGAAGGTTTCCGGCGCACCCTTGCGCGGCAGCAGGCCACGCGCTTCGAGGATGCCGTTGTCGAGGTGGTAGCCGTCCATCGGCAGAATGGCCGCCTTCTCGCCCCGGCCCGCCATCCCGGTGACCAACCGCTCGGACAGGGTCGACTTGCCCGCCCCCGGCGGACCGGCGAGCGCCACGATTGTGCGGCCCGGATTGCCGGCCGCCCGGCCGGCAATCTCGTCGATGATCGCGTCGAATGACGTCATGCGGCCTCCGCGGCATCGGGGGCCGGCCGGGCGCCGGTCATGAAGGCGACCGCATCCGACATCGAGTAGTCCTTCGGATTGATGACGCAGAGCCGCTTGCCGAGGCGGTGGATGTGGATCCGGTCGGCGACTTCGAAGACATGCGGCATATTGTGGCTGATCAGCACGATCGGCATGCCGCGCGAACGCACGTCGAGGATCAGTTCCAGCACCTTGCGGGATTCCTTGACGCCCAGCGCCGCTGTCGGTTCATCGAGGATGATCATCTTCGAGCCGAAGGCGGCCGCCCTTGCGACCGCAACGCCCTGACGCTGGCCGCCGGACAGCGTTTCCACCGCCTGATTGATGTTCTGGATGGTCATCAGGCCGAGCTCGGAGAGCTTGTCGCGGGAGATCTGTTGCATCTTCTTATGGTCGAGCATGCGCAGGATCGAGCCGAGTGGCCCGGGCTTGCGGATCTCGCGGCCGAGAAACATGTTGTCGGCGATCGACAGCGCCGGCGACAGCGCCAGGTTCTGGTAGACGGTCTCGATGCCGGCTTCCCGCGCCTCCTGCGGCGAATGGAAACGCACCGGCTTGCCGTCCAGCAGGATCTCGCCGGCATCCGGTACCACCGCACCGGAAATCGCCTTGATCAGGGACGACTTGCCGGCGCCGTTGTCGCCGATCACGGCGAGGATCTCGCCGGGATAGAGGTCGAAATCGGCCTGGTCCAGAGCGGTCACGCGGCCATAGCGCTTGACCAGATTGCGCGCGGTGAGCAGGGGTGCTGGAGCTGTCATGCCGATACCTTTCTGATCCACTGGTCGACGGTGACCGCCGCGATGATGAGAACGCCGGTCAGGAAGACCTTCCATTGCGGATCGGCGCCGAGCATGTTGAGCCCCATGGACACGACACCGACGATCATGGCGCCGATCAGCGTGCCGACGATCGATCCCCGCCCGCCGAACAGCGAGATGCCGCCGATCACCGCAGCCGTGATCGACTGCAGATTATATTCGGTGACGGCAGCGGACGGCGAGATCGAGCCGTTGCGGCCGATCGCCACCCAGGCGGCCAGTGCGGCGATGACGCCGGCCAGCACATAGGTGGTCAAGAGCACGCGGTTGACGCGGATACCCGACAGCTGCGCCGCCTCCGGATCATCGCCGACCGCATAGAGATGCCGTCCCCAAGCCGTGTGGTTCAGCGCGTACCAGAGGGCGAAGACCAGCGCGACCATCAGCACGACTCCAAGGGTCAGCACGGCGCCGCCGAGCTTGAAGCTGATGCCGAAGAAATGCAGGAATTCGGCATTGGCCGTGATGTCGGCATCGCGGATGGTGGCATTGTCCGAGTAGATGAAATTGGTCGCCATCACGATATACCAGGTCCCGAGCGTGACGATGAAGGGCGGCAATCGCATGATCGCCACCAGAAATCCGTTAAGCAGGCCGCACACTGCGCCGACACCAAGGCCGATCAGGATGGCGATCGGGCTCGGCAGTCCATAGACCACGGCGCAATTGCCCATCACTACGGTCGAGATCACCATGACGACGCCGATCGACAGGTCGATGCCGGCCACCAGGATGACCAGCGTCTGGCCGGTCGCCAGGATGCCGACAATGGCGATCTGCTGCAGGATGAGGGTGAGCGTATAGGCGGAGAAGAAGCGGTCGCCCTTCAGCACGCCGAAAATGATGATCGCCGCCACCAGCACGATCGCCGGCACGGCAGCCGGGGTGGAGTGGAGGAAATGCTGAAGTTTCTGCAGCGGGGTATGATGCACGAAAGCCACGACATTTCTGTCGCTCTTGTCGAGATCCTTTTCGAACTCCTGCATGCTGGCCATGAAATTGAACTCCTCCCGAGCATTGCGGATTGGCCACGGATCGGGAGGGGCAGCGCAGGCCGCCCCTCCCGATGCCTGTTCAGGTCACCGACAAAAGTCGATCAGCCCCAGCACTTGTCCAGGCCGTCCTTGACGCTGATCGAATCCAGACCGTCGACCGGCTTGTCGGTCACCAGGCTGACGCCGGTGTCGAAGAAGTTCTTGCCTTCCGTCGGCGTCGGCTTGGTGCCGTCCTTGGCAAAGGCGGCAATCGCCTCGATGCCCTTCGACGCCATCAGCAGCGGATATTGCTGCGAGGTCGCGCCGATCTGACCGTCCTCCACGGCCTTGACGCCCGGGCAACCGCCGTCGACCGAGACGATCAGCACGTCGCCTTCCTTGCCGACCGCCTTCAGCGCCTGATAGGCACCGACGGCTGCCGGTTCGTTGATGGTGTGGATGACGTTGATATCGGGATCCTTCTGCAGAAGGTTTTCCATCGCCGTGCGGCCGCCTTCCTCGTTGCCGTTGGTCACGTCATGGCCGACGATGCGCGGATCGTCCTCGTCGCCGATCTTGGCCGGATCCTTCGGGTCGATGCCGAAGCCGATCATGAAGCCCTGGTCGCGCAACACGTCGACGGTCGGCTGCGACGGGGTGAGATCGAGGAAGCCGACCTTGGCGTCCTTCGCCTTGTCACCCAGCGTCTTCTGCGCCCATTCGCCGATCAGCTTGCCGGCGAGAAGATTGTCCGTGGCAAAAGTGGCGTCGGCGGCATCGATCGGATCGAGCGGCGTGTCGAGCGCGATCACCAGCATGCCTGCGGCCTGTGCCTTCTTCACCAGCGGCACGATCGCCTTGGTGTCGGAGGCGGTGATCAGGATCCCCTTGGCGCCGTCGGCGATGCAGGATTCGATCGCCGCCACCTGGCTTTCCGAATCGCCGTCGACCTTGCCCGCATAGGTCTTCAGATTAATGCCGAGTTCCTTGGCTTTTTCCGTCGCACCTTCCTTCATCTTGACGAAGAAGGGATTGGTGTCGGTCTTGGTGATCAGGCAGGCCGAGGTGTCGGCGGCACTGGCGGGTGCGGCGAATACGCAGCCGAGCGCGAGCGCGCCCAGAGATGCGGTAAGCAGGGTTGTCTTCATGATTTCCTCCCGAGAGACAATGATCCTTTGGTGGATCGCGACCGCACGGGCCCCTGTTCAGGCCCGACGACCGCTGCAGGCGAACTTCTCCTCAATTCGCCCCTCCTCCGGCTTGCAGTTTGAACACCGGTCAAATCCCAAGTCAATAAATAAATCCGATTGAATTATTAATTACCCGGTGGCATTCTCCCGGTGTGGGGCCGCGCTTGCGTCCCCGAGGGAGGGTGCCATGCCGCAGTCCGGGAACGGGTCGTCCGCGGACGATCAGGAAACCGTCGTCAGTGCCGGCGGCGGTGCCAACCAGGTGCGTGTGCGGGCCTATAACGAGCGGCTGGTATTGTCCGTGGTCCGCCGGCAGCCGGGCATTTCCAAGGCCGAGATCGCGCGCGCCACCGGGCTATCGGCGCAAACCGTGTCGGTGATCATGCGCTCTCTGGAGCAGGACGGCATCCTGTTGCGCGGCGAGCCGCTACGCGGCCGGGTCGGCCAGCCGTCGGTGCCGATGTATCTAAACCCGGACGCCGTCTTTTCCTTTGGCCTGAAGATCGGCCGGCGCAGCGCCGACCTCGTGCTGATGGATTTCATCGGCAAGATCCGCTACGCCAAGCATTATACCTATGCCTATCCGGAACCCCGCCGCATCCTGTCGATCGCAACCGGCGGGATTGCAGCGCTGGAAGCCGAGCTGAACGCGGGCCAGCAGGCGGCCATTGCCGGCCTCGGGATCGCCGCCCCATTCGAATTGTGGAACTGGGCCGGCGAAGTCGGGGCGCCGGATGGCGTCATGGATGCGTGGCGCAGTTTCGACCTGCAGGCGGAGGTCTCGGCCCGGCTCTCCTACCCGGTTTTCCTGCAGAACGACGCGACCAGTGCCTGCGGCGCCGAACTGGTTTTCGGGCTCGGGCCCCGCTATTCCGATTTCGTCTATTTCTATATCGGCTCGTTCATCGGCGGCGGCATCGTGCTCAACTCGTCGATCTTTTTCGGCCGCACCGGGACGGCCGGCGCGATCGCGCCGCTGCCGGTGCGCAACAAGCATGGTGAGACGAAGCAGCTGCTGGAGATCGCCTCGATCTTCGTGCTGGAAAAGCTGCTGCGCGAGCGCGGCATCGATCCTCAGCCGCTGTGGTATGCGGCAGACGAATGGATCGATTTCGGCAAACCGCTCGACATCTGGATTGCCGACTGCGCGGCAGCGCTTGCCCAGGCGATTGTCGCCGCCTGCGCGATCATCGACTTTTCCGCAGCCGTGATCGATGGCGGCTTTCCCGAATGGGTGCGCCGCCGGCTGGTGGCCGCCACGATCAACGAACTGGGACGGCTCGACCTGCAGGGCATCGTCATGCCCTATATCGTCGAGGGCAAGGTCGGCCCGCAGGCCCGCGCCATCGGCGGCGCCAACCTGCCGATCTTCGCCCGCTATCACACGGACCAGACGGTGGTGTTCAAGGACATCAACGCCGACGAGGATCGCCGGGTATGAGCCACTGACGAGGCGCGCTGGTCTTGCTCAATTGCGCAGCATTTTTGCCGGCTGACCAAATTTTATCCACAGGCGGCACAAGAAGTTGTGGACGAGCGACAGCCTGTGCAGTGCCGCAAATTCGCTCGTCAAAAGCCCGTCTGCGACAAAAAACATCACCAGAAGCCACCAGTTTTGTTTTTTTGGGGAAGACGGCGCGGGAAAACGCGATAGATTGCATCCTGCCATGCGCCGGGCCACCTTATCCAAGCGGAAAAAGATATAAAGAAGAGAACAGGACGCCTCTTGAGTTTGGCGCGGATTTCCAATCTCTACCGGCGCGTCATCCAGCCATAATGGGGATACTAATGTACAAATCAACGAAAATAGCACGCATCGCCCTGCTCATGGGTTCGCTCATGGCCGCCGCCAGCCCGGCCCTTGCAGAAGCCGTTCTCCACCGCGGCAATTCCGGCGAACCGACCTCGCTCGATCCGGCCCATATCTCGATCAACATCGAGGGCTTCATCATCTATGACCTGCTCGAAGGCCTGACGATCTTCGGCCCCGACGGCACGATCAAGCCGGGTGCAGCCGAAAAATGGGACGTTTCGGAAGATGGTACGGTCTACACCTTCCACATTCGCGAGAACGCCAAGTGGTCCGACGGCTCGCCGCTGACGGCAGGAGACTTCGTCTTCGCCATGCAGCGCGAGGAAGACCCCAAGACGGCCGCGGAATACGCGACCCTGCTCTACCCGATCAAGAACGCAGAAGAGGTCAACACCGGCAAGGCTCCGGTCGACCAGCTCGGCGTCAAGGCGATCGACGACAAGACGCTCGAGATCACCCTCAAGCAGTCGACCCCCTTCTTCCTGCAGCTGATGGCGCACTACACCGCGCTGCCGATCAGCAAGGCCAACTACGAGAAATACGGCAACGACTTCGTCAAGCCTGGCAACATGCTGTCCAACGGCGCGTTCACGCTGCAGGCCCACGTGCCGAACGACAGCCTGACGACCGTCAAGAACGACAACTACTGGGACGCTGCCAACGTCAAGCTCGACAAGGTGATCTTCTACCCGATCGAGGATGACGCGGCTGCGATCCGCCGCTTCGAAGCCGGCGAACTCGACACCGTCTACAACTTCTCCGCCGAACAGCTGAAGCGCCTGCGCGAGAAGTACAAGGACCAGGTCCATGTCAGCCCGTCGCTGTCGACCTACTACTACACCTTCGACATGACGAACCCGCCCTATGACGACGTCAAGGTGCGCACCGCCCTGTCGATGGCCGTCGACCGCGACTTCCTGACCGACGAAATCTTCAACGGCGCCTATCTGCCGACCTATTCGATGGTGCCTCCGGGCATGGAAGGCTACACGCTGGCCAAGCCGGACTGGGCCGACATGTCGCAGATCGACCGCGAGGACAAGGCCGTCGAACTGCTGAAGGAAGCCGGCTACGGCGAAGGCGGCAAGCCGCTCAACCTGACGATCCGCTACAACACCAACACCAACCACGAGCGTGTTGCGACCGCCGTTGCCGACATGTGGAAGACCACGCTCGGCGTCAACGTGCAGCTGCAGAACCTCGACGTGGCCTCGCACTACGCCTACCTGAAGCAGGGCGGCAAGTATGATGTGGCCCGTGCCGGCTGGGCGGCGGACTACGCCGATCCGGAGAACTTCCTCTATCTGCTGCTCTCCTTCAACAAGACCTTCAACTACTCGCACTACGTCAACCCGAAGTTCGACGAGCTGATGAAGAAGTCCTACACGCAGCAGGATCAGGCCGAGCGCATGAAGACCATGAACGAAGCCGAACAGCTGGTGGTCAACGATCAGCCGATCGCGCCGCTGATGAACCAGGCAGAGCTCTGGATGATCTCGTCTCGTGTGAAGGGCTGGCAGGACAATGCGGTGAACGACCACCGCTCGAAGTTCCTGAGCCTGTCCGAATAACCACACCAAGAAACGGGAGATGGACGCGCGGTGGCGGTGCTGGTCGCGCGTCCATTGTTAGACCATGCTGAGCTTCGTCCTTAGACGGTTGATGAGTGCAATTCCGACATTGTTCGTCGTCATCACGATCTCCTTCTTCCTGATCCGGGTCGCGCCCGGCGGGCCCTTCGACCTCGAACGGCCGCTTCCGCCCCAGACGATGGAACTTCTCAACAAGACCTATCATCTGAACGAGCCGCTCTGGCGCCAATATGTCAGCTATATCGGCAACGCGCTGCGCGGCGATTTCGGCCCGAGCTTCGTCTACAAGGACAATACGGTCGCCGAACTGATCGGCAAGGCCCTGCCCTATTCGCTGGAAGTCGGCTCGATCGCCATCCTGCTGGCACTGATCGGCGGCATCATTCTCGGCACGATCGCAGCCCTTCGCCAGAACGGCGCCATCGATTTCGGCCTGATGAGCTTTGCCACCATCGGCGTGACCATCCCCAATTTCGTCATGGGTCCGGTGCTGACCCTGCTCTTCGCGCTGATGCTGTCCTGGCTGCCGGCCGGTGGCTGGGGCACGGGCTCGCCCTATTATCTGGCTCTGCCGATCACCGTGCTGGCGCTGCCGCAGCTGGCGGTGTTCGCCCGGCTGACCCGCGGCTCGATGATCGAATCGCTCAACACCGACCATATCCGCACGGTCAGGGCCTATGGCCTGCCGCCGCGCGTCGTGGTGCTGACCCATGCGCTGCGCGGCGCCATGCTGCCGGTGATCTCCTATCTCGGGCCGGCGGCTGCGGCGCTCCTGACCGGCTCGGCCGTGGTCGAGACCATCTTCACCATTCCCGGCATCGGCCGGTTTTTCGTAATCGGCGCATTGAACCGCGACTACCCGCTCGTCATGGCGACGGTGGTGCTCGTTGCCGTGTTCGTGATCGTCTTCAACCTACTGGTCGATATCGCCTACGGCCTGCTCGACCCGAGGGTCCGTCATGACTAATCCCACCGTCCTCGTCAAAGACGTTCAGGGCCGCAGCCTCGGACAACTGGCCTGGCTGCGCTTCCGCCGCAACAGGCCGGCCATGGCCGGCACCATCATGTTGGCGCTGATTGCCCTGTTTTCCTATCTCGGCCCGTTCTTCGTGCCGCACAATTACGACCAGGTGTTCTCGTCCTACGTGACAGAGCCGCCGAGCCTGTCGCCGCGGCCCGATCCGGCAAGCCTGGAAGACGTGGCGACCAGCGCCGCAAAGCGGGCCCGCGTCGATCTCGAAAGCTTCAAGGTCGAAAAGGGGGCGTTCACCGCCACCATCACCTCGAAGCGGCCGATCGACGAGCGGACGATCCGCTATTTCAACCGGGTCAACGAGTTCCGCAATACCGAGATCAAGGAGACCGCACCCGACCAGCTGTCGATGGTGCTGACCGGCCATGTCGATCAGGAATATTTCCCCTTCGGCACCGACACCAATGGCCGCGACCTCCTGGTCCGCGTCATGCTCGGCGGGCAGATCTCGATCGCCGTCGGGATCGCCGCCTCGCTCGTCTCGCTCGGCATCGGCGTCATCTACGGCGCGACCTCGGGCTATCTCGGCGGGCGCGTCGACAACATCATGATGCGCATCGTCGAGATCCTCTATTCGCTGCCCTTCGTCTTCCTCGTCGTGGTGATGGTGGTCTTCTTCGGCCGATCGATCGTGCTGATCTTCATTGTCATCGGCGCGGTGCAATGGCTGGAAATGGCCCGCATCGTGCGCGGCCAGACCCTGTCGCTGAAACGCCGCGAATTCGTCGGCGCCGCCCAGGCGCTCGGACTGACCGACTGGCAGATCATCCGCCGGCACATCATTCCGAACACCATCGGCCCGGTGATCGTCTTCGTCACCGTCGTGGTGCCGCACGTGATCCTGACGGAGAGCTTTCTCTCCTTCCTCGGTCTCGGCGTCCAGGCGCCGCTCGCCAGCTGGGGTTCGCTGATCTCGGAAGGCGCCGCCAATATCCAGGGCGCGCCCTGGCTGTTGATCTTCCCGTCGATCTTCTTCGTGCTGACGCTGTTCTCCTTGAACTTCGTCGGCGACGGCCTGCGCGACGCGCTCGACCCGAAGGACCGGTAAGCCATGGATAATCACGACAACAACACCGTGCTTTCGGTCCAGGACCTGAAGGTCAATTTCGAAACCCCGGATGGCGAGGTCAACGCCGTCAAGGGCGTCTCCTTCGACGTCAAGAAGGGCGAAACGCTGGCGATCGTCGGCGAGAGCGGTTCCGGCAAGAGCCAGACCATGATGGCGATCATGGGCCTGCTGGCCAAGAACGGCGCGACCACCGGCTCGGCGCGCTACGGCGAGACGGAAATGGTCGGCGCGAGCCTCTCGACGCTGAACGGGGTGCGCGGCTCGCGCATCACGATGATCTTCCAGGAGCCGATGACCTCGCTCGATCCGCTCTACACGATCGGCAAGCAGATCTCCGAACCGCTGATCTACCACCGTGGCCTGTCGAAGGCGAAGGCGCGCGAGCGGGTGCTGGAACTGCTGAACCTCGTCGGCATCCCCGATCCCGAACGGCGCATCGACAGCTATCCGCACGAGATGTCCGGCGGCCAGCGCCAGCGCGTGATGATCGCCATGTCGCTCGCCAACGAGCCGGACCTGTTGATCGCCGACGAACCGACCACCGCGCTCGACGTCACCATCCAGGCGCAGATCCTCGAGCTACTGGCCGACCTGCAGAAGCGGTTCGGCATGGCGATCGTGCTGATCACCCACGACCTCGGCGTCGTCAAGCACGTGGCCGACCGCGTCGTGGTGATGCGCAAGGGCGAGATCGTCGAACAGGGCAGCCGCGACGACATCTTCGAGCGGCCGACCGCCGACTATACCAAGATGCTGCTGGCGGCCGAGCCGACCGGCACCAAGGCCCCGCCCCTGCCCGACGCACCGGTGGTGCTCGAGGGCCGGGAGATGACGGTCGATTTCGACATCTCCACCGGCATCTTCTTCAAGTCGACCCGCGCCTTCCGCGCCGTCGATCATGTCAATGTCACGCTCCGGCGCGGCCAGACGATCGGCATCGTCGGCGAATCCGGCTCGGGCAAGTCGACGCTTGGCCGGGCGCTGCTGAAGCTGCTCGATGCGGACGGGCACATCCGCTTCGACCGCAGCGAGATCACCAATCTCGACCGCTCGGCCATGCGCCCCTTCCGCCGCAAGATGCAGCTCGTCTTCCAGGATCCCTATGGCTCGCTGTCGCCGCGCCAGACGGTCGGCGAGATCATCACCGAGGGCCTCTATGTGCACGAGCCCGACCTGTCGAAGGGGGAGCGCGACATCCGCGCCATCGCAGCACTGAAGGAAGTCGGGCTCGATCCCGATGCCCGCAACCGCTATCCGCACGAGTTCTCCGGCGGCCAGCGGCAGCGCATCGCGATCGCCCGCTCGATGATCCTGAAGCCGGAAGTGGTGATCCTCGACGAGCCGACCTCGGCGCTCGACCGGTCGGTGCAGCGCCAGGTGATCGAGCTGTTGCGCGACCTGCAGAACGCACATGGACTGTCCTATGTGTTCATCAGTCACGACCTGTCGGTGATCCGTGCGATTTCCGACCATGTGATCGTGATGAAGAACGGCAAGATCGTCGAGCAGGGTTCGACCGAGCAGATCTTCGCCGATCCGCAGGAAGCCTATACGCGAGACCTGATCGCCGCCGCGTTCACCAACTGAGACCGCGATCACGGCGCCAACCCAAAACGCCCGGGAGCAATCCCGGGCGTTTTGGGTCAGGTCCGTCAGGCGGCTACTGTCGCCAAGGTCAAAGGCCGGCGGCGCGCGGAAATTCGTCGGTCTGGCCGACCGCGACCTGCGGCGAGAACACCTTCAGCTCGCCGGGATGCTGGAGGATTTCGAGTTCCGGCGGCATGTCGAGCAATTCACCGTCGATAACGCAGGTGACCGACTTGCGGTGCTTTGGAAATTCAAGCTCCACCCGGCTTGCCGTGCCGTGATGCACCGCCTCGTTTTCCTTCAGCTTGCCGCGCATCAGGTCAAAGGCCAGATGCAGGGCGCCGGCGGTATCCAGGGGCTCGGTGATATAGATGCCGAGTTGGCCGCCAGCCGGATCGTCGGTGAACATCAGCGCGTTTTCACCGAACGGATTGTTGGAGATCGAGACCGCGGAGACCTTGTGCGCATCGCGACTTAGATCGCCGGCGATCTGCGCGTCGAAACGCACTTCCAGCCGCGGCGGATTGGCGATTACGCCGAGAATGGCCTGCAGGCTGGCGCGCATCTTGCCGAGGCGCGAGGCAAATTCCATCTTGTCGCGGGTCTGCACCATGCGGGCATGCATGCCGGCGGAAAACTGGTGGACGAAGGGGCGGCCATTGGCGGTGGCGATATCGACATTGCGCACCGGGCTGCCGGCCAGCGTCTCCAGCACCGCCTCGATGTCGAGCGGCAGGGCGAGCGCGCGGGCAAACAGGTTCATCGTACCGGCCGGCACGACGCCGAGCGGAATGCCGCTCTTCCAGGCAAGACCGGCAGCGGCCGAAATCGTGCCATCTCCGCCGCCGGCAATCACGCCCTCGATGCTGTTGTCGGCAAAGGCCTGTTCCAGAGCGGAAATGATATCCTTGCCCTCGACGATATGGCAATCAAGCCGATGCCCGGCGCCCTCGAAGACCGCATGCACGCGCTGGCAATAGGCCTCCATGTCGGTGGTCCGGAAGGTTCCGCCATCGCGGTTGAATACGGCTTTGAATTTCATGGCGGCTGTCTGCGACCTCCGGTTAAGATATGTGTCCCCGGGCACACCGATCCGCCGGACCGGCGGTGACGCCCTCGATGAAACGCCTCATCGCCCGGTTGGTTGCGGCCTGCCTGCATCAGAGCATGGAAATTACGCAAGGGGAATTGTTTGCCGATGACGCAGCGCAGCATAACATGCTAAAGTCCGCGCCAGACGCACCGGATCAGATACGTCTCCGGCATCCCTAAGGGTAATCCGCCCACCTTCCAGGACAGGTTCATGACCGACACCGCATTCGACCCGGCGAACGAGATCGCCCAGACTGACACGCGCGCGCAAATCACCCCAACGCTCGCGCTTCTGGTATCCTTGGCGCTGGCCGCCGGCGGTTTCGGTATCGGCACCGGCGAATTTGCAATCATGGGCCTCCTGCCGAACGTCGCCGATACCTACCGCGTCAGCGTGCCGGATGCCGGCTGGGTCATCACGGCCTATGCGATCGGTGTCGTGGTCGGCGCGCCGGTGATTGCGGTGCTGGCCGCCAAGCTCAGCCGCAAGACGCTGCTGCTGATGCTGATGGGAACCTTTGCCGGCGGCAATCTTCTCTCCGCCATGGCGCCGGATTTCGCCACCTTCACCGCGCTGCGCTTCATCACCGGCCTGCCGCATGGCGCCTATTTCGGCGTGGCAGCCCTGGTGGTCGCCTCCATGGTACCGCCGAACCGGCGCGCCCGTGCGGTCGGCCGCATGATGCTCGGTCTCACCATCGCAACCCTCGTCGGCACGCCGCTCGCCACCCTGCTCGGCCAGTGGATGAGCTGGCGCGCAGCCTTCACCCTGGTCGGTGCGATTGCGGCACTCACCGTGCTGCTGATCGCACTGTATCTGCCCCGGGACCGGGTGGCAGAAGGCGCATCGGTGCGTCGTGAACTCGGTGCCTTCGGCCGTCCGCAAGTCTGGCTGACGCTGGCCGTCGCCTCGATCGGCTTTGGCGGCATGTTCTCGATCTTCAGCTATATCGCCAAGACCACCACCGACACGGCCGGTCTGCCGGAAAGCACCGTTGCCATCGTGCTGGCGCTGTTCGGCGTCGGCATGAATGTCGGCAATGTGCTCGGCAGCCGCATGGCGGATTATTCGCTGAAGGGCACCATCGGCACCATGCTCGCCTTTAACGTGGTGATGATGACGATTTTCTCGCTGACGGCGTCCAATCCGGTCATGCTGTTCATCTGCGTCTTTCTGACCGGCTGCGGCTTTGCCGCCTGCCCGGCCGTGCAGACCCGGCTGATGGATGTGGCAGCCGATGCGCAGACGCTTGCCGCCGCTTCCAACCATTCGGCCTTCAACATTGCCAATGCGCTCGGCGCCTGGCTCGGCGGCGTGGTGATCACCTGGGGCTACGGCTATGGCGCAACCGGGTTCGTCGGTGCCGCCTGCTCGGCCCTCGGCCTGGCCGTCTTCCTGATTTCGGTCCTGGTCGAGCGGCGCGAGACGGCGGCGGCCTGAGCCGCTCAACCGGCCGCCGGCCGGGGCAGTTTCAGCGCCCCGCCGGTCTTCACCGAGCGTATCGCAAAGCTCGAACGGATGTCGGTAACCTGCTGCAGGACAAGAAGCTTTTCGGTCAGAAGGTGCTCGTAGGCAGCCAGGTTCTCGACCACCAGTTCGGCCAGGAAATCGGCCTCGCCGGAAATCATGTGAATGGCGACGACCTCGGGAATACGGGCCAGCGCGTCCTGGAATTCCTGCGCCGTGTCGCGACTGTGGCGGATGACCCTGAACGACACGAAGACGGTCAGTTCCAGCCCGACCGCCTGACGGTCCAGCTCGGCCCGGTAACCGCGGATCAGGCCAGCCTCTTCCAACAGCCTGATGCGCCGCAGACAGGGCGACTGCGACAGGTTCACCTTCTCGGCGATCTCGACATTGGTCGCCCGTGCATTGGCCTGCAGCAGATCGAGGATGGCGATATCGTATTCGTCCAGTTTTGGCATATTATCTCCTCAATGCCCCATCGAAAGCGTCATTCTGCCAAAAACAGATACGCAGACAACAGAAATAGCAAGGACATGCCAGGGCGGCTCGGATAAATTCCTGGCAATCCAAAAGAGAGCCGAAATGACCGTTGCCGACATCAATCCATCCCGCCCGACCCTCAGTCCCGGCCTCGGTGCCGCCGCCGCGCTATCCGTCGTGCTGATCTGGGCTGCCTGGCTGATCTCGACCCGCCACAGCGTCGGCACGGCGCTGCATCCGCTCGACCTCAGCCTTCTGCGCTACGGCATTCCGGCCCTTGCGCTCTCCCCTGTCCTGCTGAAGATCGGCATCTGGCCGAAAGGCGTGAAGAAATTGCCGCTGATTCTGATGATCTGCGGATCGGGTGCGCCCTTCTTCCAGGTCGTGGCCTTCGGTATGCATTCGACGCCGGCCTCGGCCGCCGGCGTGCTGCTGCCCGGCACGATGCCGCTGATGACGGCGCTCTTGGGGATCGCGGTGCTGGGCGAGCGGCCGGACCGCATGCGCCGGCTGGGCATGGTCGCCATTCTGGGCGGCGGACTTCTGCTGCTTGCCGGCAATCTGGGCGATGCGGGCCTTACCTGGCGGTCCTATGTCATCCTGCCGATCGGCGCGACGCTCTGGGCGGTCTATACCCATGCCTTCCGCCATTCCGGGCTTTCCGCCTTCGAGGGCGGCGCGCTTTTGTGCTTCTGGTCGACCATGCTCAATCTGGCGCTGCTGCCCTTTCTCGGCTTTCACATGACCGAGGCGCCGCTGTCGGAAATCGGCCTGCAGGTCGTCACCCAGGGGCTGATGTCGGGCCTCCTGGCCACCGTGCTTTACGGGGCTGCGGTGCGCACGCTGGGGGGCACGCAGGCGGCGGCCTATACGGCGATCACGCCGGTGGCGGCCGCCCTTGGCGGCGCCATGCTGCTGGGCGAACCCGTCGGTTGGACTAGCTATGCGGCAGCGATCCTGACCGGGCTTGGGGTGCTGCTGTCCACCGGCCTGCTGTCGCGCCGGTCACGATTGCCGGCTTCCTGACCAGCACGCGGGACGGCAAAAAGCCCCTCTGCCACAGGACAAAGGGGCTTTGAAAACGGGCGACCTTAGGCTCTGTCAGGCCTGGTGGACGACCACCTTGGCGCCGACATCGACGCGGTTGTAGAGGTCGATGACGTCGTGGTTCATCATGCGGATGCAGCCGGACGACATGGCCTGCCCGATCGACCAGGGCTGGTTTGTGCCGTGGATGCGGAACATGATGTCGTGACCGTCGCGGTAGAGATACATGGCGCGTGCGCCGAGCGGATTGCTCGGGCCACCCGGCAGGCCACCGGCATATTGACGGTTGCGGGCGTCGCGGTTGATCATGTTCTGGGTCGGGGTCCAGGTCGGCCATTCGGCCTTGCGACCGACATAGGCATTGCCGCGCAGCTGACGGCCTTCCTTGCCGACGCCGACGCCGTAGCGGATCGCCCGACCATTGCCGAGGACATAGTAGAGACGTTTGGCGGGGGTATCGACAACGACGGTGCCCGGCTTCTCGGTCGTTTCGTAAGCGACTTCCTGGCGCCGAAGGTCCGGCTTGAACTTGTCGAGCGGGATGCGCTTCAGCTCATACGGGCCATCCTTGACCGGTCCGTAGTTTGCAAAGTCGTTGCTCGTCTGGCAGCCGGCGACAAAAAGCGGCAAGCCGATCAGCAAGCCGCGGCGCGTAATTGTCATTTCCCAAAGTCCCTTGATTGATTCAAACCCAAGGGAAACCTAATGTTTTTATGGTTAACCAGGAGTTAAATGACGCAAATACGATGGACGTATCGGCAAAAAAGACAGCATGCTGCGCGCGATCCGACGGCGTGTCGGTTCGCGCGCAAAAATGTCTGTTTCAGAGGCCTGGGACGGGCTGGACCCAGCCATAGCGATCGTTCGACCGGCCGCGCTGGATATTGACGAGGAGATCGCGAAGCCGCGTCGTGGTCTGGCCGGTCTGGCCATCGGCGATCGTGAACTCGCCGCCCGGGAACTTGACCTTGCCGATGGCGGCGACGACCGCCGCCGTGCCGCAGGCAAAGGCTTCCTTAAGCTTGCCGCTCGCCGCGTCGGCCTGCCACTCGCTGAAGGAATAGGCGCGCTCCTCGACCGTCATGCCCTCGTCGCGCGCCAGCTGGATCAGCGACTTGCGGGTGATGCCCGGCAGAATGTTGCCGTTCAGCGGCGGGGTGATGAGCGTACCATCCTGCATGACGAAGAAGACGTTCATGCCGCCGAGTTCCTCGACCCATTTATGTTCGGCAGCATCGAGGAAGACCACCTGGTCGCAGCCCTGCTCGGCCGCTTCCGCCTGGGCGATCAGGCTTGCGGCATAATTACCGCCGCATTTGACCGCACCGGTGCCGCCATTGGCAGCGCGGGTGAAATTCTGCGAGGTCCAGATCGTCACCGGCTTGGCGCCGCCCTTGAAATAGGGACCGACCGAGGAGGCGATGACGCAGAAGATGAATTCGCGCGACGGGCGCACGCCCAGAAACGGCTCGTTGGCGAACATGAAGGGCCGCAGGTAGAGGCTGCCCTCGCCTTCCGGGATCCACTTCGCATCGGTCGCCACCAGCTTCTGGACCGCTTCGACGAACAGGGCTTCGGGAATTTCAGGCATGCCCATGCGCTTGGCCGACTGGTTGAAGCGCTCGGCATTCTGGTCGGGGCGGAAGAGCACGGCCTGGCCATCCGCCGTGCGGTAGGCCTTCATCCCCTCGAAGATCTCCTGGGCGTAGTGCAGCACCGCCGAGGCCGGATCCATCGGGAAGGGCGCGCGCGCGGTCACTTCCGCAGAATGCCAGCCGCGATCCGCACTCCAGCGCACCACCGTCATGTGATCCGAAAACAGCGTGCCGAAGCCGAGAGCCTTGAACGCCTCGAGGCGATCGGCCTCGGCCATGGGCTGGGCATTGCTGGTGATATCGAAGGTGAGCGTCTGCTGTTCGGTGCGCATGGGAATGTCGTCTTTCGGCTCGTTTCGGTCGGTCAGCCTTACTGACCTTTTATAGAGAGAAACCGCTTAGACCTCCAAATCTTGCGTGGCAAGTGCCTTTCGCGCAGTTTTTGGTACAGCGGCGGAGATTTCTGATCACATTGCTTTCCGTAGCGTCACGCGGCGCGAGCACTGCCTAAGGTCTGCATTCACGATTACTCGCGCTCCGTCCGGTCGGAAATCACTATTAAGTTGCGGCTTTTTCACGGGCGCGCGCTAACCGCTCATCCCCCGCCGTCTTATCATGGGCGATCAATAAACCAAGGGGAATGACCATGCTCAGACAAGACAGAATTTCTGCAGTCCAGACCATGACCCGGCGCATCGAACCGGCCCAGAGCGGGGACGAACTGCTCGGTCCGCTGATGAACCTGCCGGGGGTGTGGAGCAATGAAGGCCGCTTTCCCGGCAGGGGCTGGAACATGATCGCCCTGCCCTTTAGCGGTGGCCCGCCCGGCACGGCGCCCTATCGCCTGCTGGTCAACCAGTACAACGAGACGCTGACCGTCAGCCTTGCCGACAAGGGCGTGCCCAATCGCGGTCTCGGCATCAGGCCGGACCCGGTCAACGGCGACCAGACGCTGGTGGCGCTCGATTACGAGCAGGCGATCTCGCAGATCGCCATCGACGACTTTCCGAATTCCGGGCTGACGCGCACCGTGCCGAAACCGATCCACCATGAGCCCGGGCTGTTTCTCAACATGCTGAACATGGTGACCAACGACCTGACGGTCGCCCGTCTCGGCACCATTCCGCATGGCGATTCCGTGCTGGCACTCGGTCGCACTTCGAAAATCGAGGGGCCGCCGGACATTCCGGTCTTCGGCGGGCTGCCGATCGGGCTCGGGCCGCAGGACGAGGTCATGACCCCGGTCGATCCGGCCAACCCCGCCTATCTCGACCCCTACAAGCATTTCCACCACAACCTGTTCGAAGGGCTGTTCGATCCGGTCGATCCGACCAAGCTGCTGCGCGATGCGGCAGCGGCCCTGCCGATCCTGAGGACGACGGTGCTGGATTTCGACTCGACGCTGGAAAGCGGCGGGGTGTTGAACATCCCGTTCATCACGAGGACGGCCAATGCCTCGCAGTTGCGCTCGATCTTCTGGATCCACGAACTGGACGAAAAGGACGAGAACGGCGAGACCGTGCTGGTCATCCAGTATGCCCAGGTCGTGATGCTCGACTTCTTCCGTCGCCGCGATGGGATGCCGGGCCTGATCCAGTGGCCGCATGTGAGCATCAACACCATGCAGCGCACGATCAACAAGCCGGTCCCGATGGCCGAGATCGCCCGCTACGACCAGTATCTCACGACCCCGGCGGCCTCGATGAAGGGCGTCGAGTAACAGCCCCCAATGGCGGACCATAACGAGGAAGGCGGCCCCAGGGGCCGCCTTCGAACGCTTTTTCGGGAAGAACGGCCCTTCGCCGGCGATACAGGTCCGGCAGTCGGGACGGTCATTCGCCGTTACATGTTCGGATAGACCGGCCCCTCGCCGCCCTGCGGCGGCACCCAGTTGATGTTCTGGTTCGGGTCCTTGATGTCGCAGGTCTTGCAGTGGACGCAGTTCTGCGCGTTGATCACGTAGACCTCCTCGCCATCCTTCTCCATCCATTCATAGACACCGGCCGGACAGTAGCGCGTCGACGGACCGGCATAGACGCCGAGTTCCGACTGCTTCTGCAGCGCCATGTCCTTGACGTGCAGGTGCACCGGCTCGTTTTCCTCGTGATTGGTGTTCGACAGGAACACCGAGGACAGGCGGTCGAAGGTCAGCACGCCGTCGGGCTTGGGATAGTCGATCTTCTTGTGGTTGGCGGCCGGTTCCAGGCTCGCCGCATCGGTCTTGCCGTGGCCGAGCGTGCCGAACAGCGACAGACCGAACAGCTGGTTGGTCCACATGTCGATGCCGCCGAGAGCGATACCGATCGCCGTGCCGAATTTCGACCAGAGCGGCTTGACGTTCCGGACCCGCTTCAGGTCCTTGCCGATTGCGGTTGCGCGCCATTCGGCCTCGATTGCAACCGGCTCATCATTGGCGCGGCCGGCGGCGATGGCGTCCGCCAGCTTGTCGGCCGCCAGCATGCCCGAGAGCACGGCGTTGTGGCTGCCCTTGATCCGCGGCACGTTGACGAAACCGGCGGAACAGCCGATCAGCGCGCCGCCCGGGAAGGACAGCTTCGGCACCGACTGGTAGCCGCCTTCGGTGATCGCGCGGGCGCCATAGGAGATGCGCTTGCCGCCCTCGAAAGTCTTCGCAATCGCCGGATGGGTCTTGAACCGCTGGAACTCCTCGAACGGGAAGAGATAGGGATTCTTGTAGTTGAGATGCATGACGAAGCCGACGGCGACGAGATTGTCCTCGAGGTGATAGAGGAAGGAGCCGCCACCGGTCTTCATGTCGAGCGGCCAGCCGAAGGAATGCTGTACCAGGCCCGGCTTGTGGTGCTCGGGCTTCACTTCCCAGAGTTCCTTCAGGCCGATGCCGTATTTCTGCGGCTCGCGGTCCTTGGAGAGGTCGAAGCGGGCGATCAGCTGCTTGGCCAGCGAGCCGCGCACGCCCTCGCCGATCAACGTGTACTTGCCGTGCAGTTCCATGCCGCGGGTAAAGTTCGGGCCGGGCGTGCCGTCCTTCTCGATGCCCATGTCGCCGGTGGCGACACCCATGACGGCACCGGCCTCGTTGTAGAGCAGCTCCGTTGCGGCAAAGCCCGGATAAATCTCGACGCCGAGTTCCTCCGCCTTGATCGCCAGCCAGCGACAGACATTGCCGAGCGACACGATGTAATTGCCGTGATTGTTCATCAGGGGCGGCATGAAGGCGTTGGGAAGGCGGATCGACCCGGCCGGGCCGAGGAACAGGAAATGATCGGCCGTGACCGCCGTCTTGAACGGATGATCGGTGTCATCACGCCAGTCGGGCAAGAGCTTGTCGATCCCGATCGGATCGACCACCGCGCCGGAGAGAATGTGCGCACCGACCTCTGCGCCCTTTTCCAGCACGACCACGGAGAAGTCCGGATTGATCTGCTTCAGCCGGATGGCCGCCGACAGGCCGGCAGGTCCCGCACCGACGATCACCACGTCGAATTCCATGCTTTCGCGCTCGGGCAATTCCATGTCTTCAGTCATTTCCGCTCTCCGCTCGGCCGAACCCCTAATCGTCGGCTCCCTCCTTGGCAAAACCCGGGCCACTTGTCGAGCCACACGGCGACACCCGCTGTCTTGAAATTTCCAAGGCCACCTATTCCGGCAGAGAATATTTTCCGTTTACGTTCACGTCAATGCGACTTGCAGCGAAGTCGCTATCCGGGCTCCGGGTCCCGCGCCCGCCCTGCCGGCACGGCAGGGTTCCCGAGCGGCCGATGAACCTTTTTGTCCGCTGCAGGCCCCCAGAAGCGATCAGATTCACGCAAGACAGGAGCATGGCAAATGGCAATGATCGGCCAATGGAAAGCGGAATGGGAATCGAAGAAGACGTATTTCGAACAGCAGAGCGGCAAGAAGAAGCCCTCTGAAAAATATTATGGCGTCTTCCGCAAGGGCAGCGGCGTGTCCACCGCCTTCGACAAGATGGACAAGGCCTATGCAAAGATAAGCTCCGCACAGGGCGCCAAGCGGCTCCAGGCCATCAAGGAGTTCGAAGCGGCCATCAATGCCGCAACCAAAAGCGGTGCAGACTACGTCAAGCTGCTCAAGGCCGAGGCGGCAAAAGAAACCACCAAGAAGGAACTGGTATCGCTTCTCGACATCCTGGCGAAGGACATCGAGGCCTGTATCACGACCGCCGAGGGTCAACTGGAAGCAAACAAGGATCTGGCGGGAGACGACGGGATCGTCACCATGGCCAAGGGAATGAAGCAGATCAGCGACCCCAAGCAATACAAGGCTTATATGCCGGGTGCGGCAAAGAAGGCCCTGATGTGGGTCGCCATCCAGGAGCGCAAACCCGATGTGACGGAATTCAACAAGGGCATCGAGACCGCCGCACGCGACATCACGCAAAACCTGGCCAACCTGCAGAAATGCTTTCCTGACAGGTCCCCGCAGTGGAAGGCGGTACGCATCGCGCTCGAACCGCTCCTGCCATGGGCCAATCTCGGCAAGCGGCTGCCCGCCGACGCCGGTGGAGACAATGTCATCAATGCCCTTGCGGACCTGAAGAAACTCGTGGTGCAGGCCAGCAAGATCGCCGCGAAGGTCTGACATGCGTTGCAGGATGGCGGTCACCACCACGACAGCGGCGGCCGCCATTCACCGCGATCCGGACGGACACGCCTGACCGATCCGCCGAGATCATCATACTCGATAGCCTGAGGCGCGGAATACCGTGCCTCTTGCCAAGGACAACCGATGCGCTAATCTGGCCCGACAGCATTTCGAAAAACGGGAGAGTACCGATGAAAAGCTTCATATCCGCGCAAAACCTCTCCTTTGAAATCATGGATATGAAGCATCATGTCGTCCATTCAGATGCAGACGCTCGGCTACGCCGAACGCGTGGCGCCGGCACGGCGTCTTTCAAACCTTAGGGCCTTTCTCGGCTATTACCGCTTTCACCTGCCGATGGTCGCAGCCGATATCGGGGCTGCGATCCTGATCGCACTGACGGCGCTCGGCCTGCCGTTGACGGTCAATCACGTCACCAGCCATCTCGGCGAATGGCAGGCGTCGTCCGAACTTGTCCGCCATATCGTCACCGCCGGGCTCGTCATGCTCGGGCTTGTCGTCGTCCAGTCCGGTGCCGGCATGGTGGTAGACTATCAGGGACACTGGCTCGGCGCGCGCCTCGAAACGCGCGTGCGTCAGGAACTGTTCGACCATTGCCAGTCGCTGTCCTTCGGTTTCTACGATCGCAACCGCACCGGCCAGTTGATGAGCCGCATCACCACCGACACGTTCTGGCTGGGCGAACTGTTCCACCACGGACCGGAAGACCTGCTGATCATCGCGCTCAAGCTTGTCGGGGCAAGCGCCATCCTGATCTATCTCGACTGGCCGCTCGGCCTTCTGGTGACCGCCACCCTGCCCTTCGCCATCGCCTACACCCTTTATTGCAACGGCCTGATCCATCGCGCGCTGTCGAAGAGCAAGCGGCAGGCAGGCGAACTGAACGAACGGCTGGAGGACACGCTGGGCGGCATCCGGGTGGTCCAGTCCTATACCGCCGAGGCGATGGAGCGGGACAGCTTCGCGCGCGAGAACGACCGGTTCCTGCAAAGCCGGCGCGACGGCTACTGGGCGGACATGCTGTTCTACACCGGTAGCGAAGGTTTTGCCCAGTTCGTCACCATCGCCGTCGTCTCGCTCGGTGCCTGGCGCATCGCCATCGGTGCCCTGACCCTTTCAGACATGCTGACCTTCCTGCTCTGCGTCGGCGTGCTGGTCGACCCGATCAAGCGCATGGCGAATGTCACCCGGGTGATCCAGGAGGGCTGGACCGGTTTCGTGCGGGCGCAGGAGATTCTGGCCGTCAGGCCGGAGATTGTCGAGCGACCGGATGCGACCGCCCTTGACGTACAGCGCGGGGCGATCGCCTTTCGCGATGTCGGCTTTGTCTATGGGGCAGGACATGCACCTGTCTTTAACCGGCTGAACCTGACCATCGCGCCTGGCGAATTCGTGGCACTTGTCGGCGCGTCCGGCGTCGGCAAAAGCACGCTCGCGGCCCTTCTGCCGCGCTTCTATGATGTCACCGCAGGGGCAATCGAGATCGACGGGCGGGATATCCGTGACGTGACCTTGCCCTCGCTGCGCCGGGCGGTCGGCATCGTTCAGCAGGATGTCTACCTGTTTGCCGGCACGGTTGCGGAAAACCTGCGCTATGGACGTCCGGGGGCCACGGATGCTGAAGTCGTCGCAGCGGCCCGGGCTGCCAACGCCCACGACTTCATCATGAGACTGCCCGATCGTTACGAGACCGATATCGGACAACGCGGCGTCAAGCTTTCGGGCGGGCAAAAGCAGCGACTGACGATTGCCCGCGCCTTCCTCAAGGACCCGCCGATCCTGATCTTCGACGAGGCAACCAGCGCCCTCGACAACGAAAGCGAGGAGGCGGTGCAGACGGCCGTGCTCGATCTGGCAAGCGGACGCACGACCCTGGTCATCGCCCACCGCCTGTCGACCGTGCGCCGGGCCGATCGGATCGTGGTGCTGACGGCCGACGGCATCGCCGAAGAGGGACGCCACGACGACCTGCTGCAGGCGGGCGGTCCCTATGCCGCACTCTATGCGGCGCAGGCCCGGATCTAAGCGGAAAGGCCCACGGCGGATGATCGCCGCGGGCCTTTTTCACCGGCCCTCGATTTGCTAGCGGATCAGCCCCTGCGCACCATCGACCCAGATCGGTGTGCCGCTGATATGGCGGGCCTGATCGGATAAGAGAAAGGCGATGGCGTCTGCCACGTCGACCGACCGTCCCGGCTGCTTTCCGGTCAGGGGAATGGAGCCCTTTGGATAGGTCACCGGAATTTCCGCCTGCTCGCGATTGCGGATGTCGGTATTGTCGTCGATTTCGGTGTCGATGGCACCGGGGCAGACCGCATTGATGCGGATATGGTACGGCCCAAGCTCCACCGCCAGCTGCTGGACCAACGCATATTGCGCCGCCTTGCTGGCGCTATAGGCGGTCGCCCCCGGATTGGAAAAGGTGCGCGTGCCGTTGATCGAGGCGACGACCGCGATCGCCCCGCCGCCGGCGCGTTTCAGATAGGGGACGGTGAGATGCAGCGTCAGGTAGGTCCCGCGCAGGTTGACGGCGATAGTCTTGTCGAACTTCTCGGGCTTCAGGTCGTCGATCGGCGCCCAGACACCGTTGATCCCGGCATTGGCAACGACGGCATCGATACCGCCGAACTGCCGGGCCAGCGTCTCGCAGGCCGCGCGCATCGCCGTCTCGTCGGTAACGTCCGCATCCAGCGCCAGCGCCTGCCCGCCGGCCTTTTCTATCGCCTCGACCACGGAGTCCAGTTCGGATTTCGTATGCCCGAGCGCGCCGACGGCATAGCCTTGCTCGGCCAGAAGCCGCGCCGTTGCCTCGCCGATACCGGACCCGGCCCCGGTTACCAAAACAGTCTTCATCCCATCTGTCCTTCTCGAAACTTGCATTGTCCGAGACCAAACAGCCGGGCCTTCCGTTCAGTTCCAATGGCGTGTGCCAGGCGTATTGCCGAAGCAATGCGGGTTTCAAACTCTAATCCGGAGGGATTGAAGGGGCTTTCCCGCGCAAAGATGCGTGAGACAGCCTTGCGCAATCAACATTAATTAAGGTGTTCATGATATATCTTGTACCGGGAGACACTGGATAGACTTGGTGGTGGTGGAGGAAGCCATGACGACGATAGAAACCTGGATATGGATCTGCGCCTTTGTGGTGCTTGTGGCGCTGTTGACGCTGGCCGCCGCCATGGCGCTTGCGGTCTACCGCATAGCAATCGCGCGACGCGACGAATTCACCTTGAACATGCAGGCAAGCCGTCGCGCCTTGACACTCGCCGCGAAGCGCGCGCCGCCTGCCAGACGCCGCAGGAAGACCGCCCTCGTCGCCTGAGGCGAGCGACCGTCCGGGTAAGACTCACGAAGGGTGAAGGAGCGTGCGCCGGCCGTTGTCGAAGGACTTGCGCCCCCGCTTGAAGCCGCAGAGCACCGGCGCCACCTCGCGCACCGCCGACAGCGGCCCCTCGCAATCCAGCAGCACGATATCCGCCGCTGCCCCGACCGACAGACCGTGGGGAGCGCCGACAAGCCGCGCGGCGGCGGCCGTCACCATGTCGAACACCGCTGCGATATCCGCGTCGCGCGAAAGCTGCGCCACATTCGCATAGAGGTTCGCCATGCGCACCAGCGACGCATCGCCGAAGGGCGTGAACGGGTTGAGGACGTTGTTGGTGGCGATCGTCGCGGTAACGCCGGCAGCCGCCAGAAGATGGGCGGGCGCCACCCCGCGCGGCACCAGACGATCATGGCCGCGTCCATTGAGAAACAGATCGGTGGCCGGCAGCACGGTGAGCGCGATGCCTGCCGCGGCAAGCGCCACGGCGGCCTCGTTCAGCGCCTGCGGCGTCATCGCAGAGAGATTGGTGACATGGCCGATGGAAACCCGACCGGCATAGCCGTGCCTGCGGGTCGCGGCGATCACCGCCGGCAGGTCGGTGTGGGCGGGATCGAGGTCGAAATCCAGATGGAAGTCGACCGGAACATCGTGCCGAACCGCAAGTTCGAAGATCAGGTCGACATGCCGTGTCGGGTCGGCATCGGTATAGGGGCAACCACCGACAAGATCGGCGCCCTCGGCCAGCGCCCGGTCGAGCATGGCGAACGTCTCCATCTCCCCCGTCAGGCCTTCCTGGGCGAAGGCGCAGATCTCGATGTCGATGGCAAACGCATAGTCGGCCCGCAGGCGCTTGATCGCCTCGAATGACCGGAAGCCGGCCCGCGGATCGATCTCGACGAATGTCCGCATCCGCGTGGTGCCGTGACCGATTGCCTTTTCCACCACCTTGGCGGCGCGCAGATAGACGTCCTCCGCGGTGAAACCGGCCTTTGCCGCAGCCGTCTCCTTTACCGCTTCGGCAAGCGTGCCCTCGCAGATCCGGCAGCGGCCGAGAATGCAGGCCTTGTCGAGATGCACATGGGTATCGACGAAACCGGCGCAGGCAAAGGCGCCCTGCCCGTTCACTTCCTCGACGGCTTCGCAGACAAGCCTTGGGCCGATCGCCGCGATCAGGCCATCGGCAACGGCGATATCCTGCAAGGGCCCGCCTTCGCACAGACGCAGACTGCGGAGCACCAGATCGGCGCGCATCGCTCTAGCGTCCCTTGCCGCTAGGGCAGCGGACGAGCAGCACGGCAGTTGCGGCCATCATTCGGCCGGCTCCCCGGCTTTCAGCGTCGAGGCCAGCGCCTGCCAGTCGGCGACGGACGGCGTCGCAAGGTCGAAGGTCTCGTCGCTGCGACAATAGCCCTGCCCGCCCATGCGCCCGAGCGCACTCAGTCCCTTGGGGTCGACATGCAGCCGCTCGTTGACGATGTCGGAGCGGATATGCAGGGCCAGAACCTCGCCCAGCACGATTTCGCGCGACGCCCCGACCTCCAGCGTCACATGCCGGCGGCATTCGAAGGCGGCCGGCGCCTCGGCGATATAGGGAGACTTCACATGGGTACCCGGGATCGCCGTCAGACCTGCCGCCGCCAGCTCGTCGACATCGCTCGGGAAAGCCACCGCCGTGGTGTTCATCGCGGCCAGATTGTCGGCGCCGACGATGTTGACCGTGAACTCACCGGTGGCCCGGATGTTGTGGCCGGTGTCCTTGAAGGTCAGGTCGGCATGGTTCTCGACGCCGACCGCCAGCAGCGGCGGATCGGCCGACAGCACGCCGAAGAAGCTGAAAGGTGCCGCATTGACCCGGCCATCGCGGTCGACGGTGGTGATCCAGGCGATCGGCCGCGGCACCACGGTGCCGATCAGCAGCTTGTAGCAGTCGCGAGGGCTGAGCGTGCGAAAATCGAAGCGGGTGAAGCGCCCGTCGTCCGACGGGTGGGATGGGGGCTGGCTGTCGGACATGATCTCGCAATTTTTTCGAGGCGGAGGGAACAAACCGCATCATGGAGCGATTGTGCAGTGCAATCAATGTCCCGGACCCAAGATATCGCGTCCACGCAACGCCATCCTGTATTCGTCAGATATCGGAGCCGACCTCATGAACATCCGGCCAGCCTCATCCAATATCCGCCTGAATTTGAAATCTACGGTTGGCTGGGCTACATAGAATTTGAAGCGAGGCGTGGACATCTCCACGCCTTTTTCCATTTGCATTCACCGGTACGTCGAACATTGCCGGGTCAGAAGAAGGATATACTCACCGATATGTGTGGAATTGCCGGAGAGATCCGTTTTGATGGTTCGTTTGCCGATACCTCTGCTGTCGACAAGATGGCTTGTGTTCTTGCACCGCGCGGCCCCGACGGTAGCGGCGTTCTGGCACGCGGGCCGGTCGCCTTCGGACACCGGCGCCTGAAGATCATCGACCTCTCCGAAAACGCTGCCCAGCCGATGGCCGATCCGGCGCTCGGCCTGACGATCGTGTTCAACGGCTGCATCTACAACTATCCGGAGCTTCGACAGGAACTGCAGGCCAAAGGCTATACCTTCTTCTCCGATGGCGACACCGAGGTGATCCTGAAAGCCTTTCACGCCTGGGGCGAGGATTGCGTCAACCGCTTTCACGGCATGTTCGCCTTTGCCATCCATGAGCGCGACACGGGCGCGGTGACGCTCGCCCGCGACCGGTTCGGCATCAAGCCCTTCTATCTCGCCGAAAACGGCAAGCGCCTGCGCTTCGCCTCCAGCCTGCCGGCCCTGCTCGCCGCCGGCGACATCGACACCGACGTCGACAAGGCGGCCCTGCACAACTACATGAGCTTCCACGCCGTCGTGCCGCCGCCGCGCACCATCCTGAAGGGCGTGCGCAAGCTTCCCCCAGCCACCATTCGCCGGATCGAGAGTGACGGCACCAGCCGCGAGCGCCGATACTGGAACCCCTCCTATCTGCGGCGTGCCGAAGATGCCGGTCTCACCCGCAACGACTGGCGCGACCGGGTACTGGAAAGCCTGCGCACCGCCGTACGGCGCCGCATGGTCGCCGACGTGCCGGTCGGCGTGCTGCTGTCGGGCGGCGTCGATTCCAGCCTGATCGTCGGCCTGCTCGCCGAAGAAGGCCAGAAGGGCCTGATGACCTTCTCGATCGGCTTTGAAGAAGCAAACGGCGAAAAGGGCGACGAATTCGTCTATTCCGACCTGATCGCCAAGCGCTTCGAGACCGATCACCGCAAGATCTTCGTGCCGGCGAGCGACCTGATGAGCCACCTGCCCGACACGATCCGCGCGCAGTCCGAGCCGATGGTCTCCTACGACAATATCGGCTTCTACCTGCTGTCGCGCGAGGTCTCCAAGCACATCAAGGTGGTGCAGTCCGGCCAAGGCGCCGACGAGGTGTTTGCCGGCTATCACTGGTATCCGCCGCTGCTGAGCTCGACCGACGTCGTCAGCGACTATGCCAAGGTGTTCTTCGACCGCAGCCACGCGACGCTTGCCACCCAGATTTCGCCGGAATGGATGGCGGAAGAAGACGAGAGCCTGGAGCTGGTGCGGGCCCACCTGATGGGACCGAATGCCGAGACGCCGGTCGACCGCGCGCTGCGGCTCGATTCCGAAGTGATGCTGGTCGACGACCCGGTCAAGCGGGTCGACAACATGACCATGGCCTGGGGCCTGGAGGCGCGCGTGCCCTTCCTCGACCACGAACTGGTCGAACTGGCGGCCACCATCCCGCCGGAATTCAAGCTTGCCGACAACGGCAAGGGTGTATTGAAGGATGCAGCACGGCTGGTCGTGCCGAGCGAGGTGATCGACCGCAAGAAGGGCTATTTCCCGGTGCCGCAGCTCAAATATATCCAAGGCCCCTTTCTCGACATGGTCCGCGATGCGCTGACCTCGCAGAAGGCGCGCGAACGCGGCCTGTTCCAGACCAAGTGGCTCGATCAGCTGTTTGCCGATCCGGCTGCCCATATCACCCCGCTGCGTGGCTCCGAACTCTGGCAGGCCGCGCTTCTCGAAATGTGGTTGCAAGAGCATCAGATCTGAGGCCTGCCCATGTCGGATTCGAAGAAACAGCCTCCGGCCGCCTCACGCGGTCGTGACGTCGATGGCCAGCGCCTGAAGCGCATGCGCGAGACCGGTGCGAAACCGCCGATCAGCCAGCCCAACCAGAAGTCCGAGGGATGGAAGCCGGACTTCACGCTCGATTGCGGTTGGGGACGGCTGGTGTTCGCCCAGACCTTCGATCAGCTTTCCGACGTGGCCGGCGCGCTGCGCGAGGAAAAGGCCGACCGGCGCGACATCGCGGTTTATGTGCGCGATCCGCATGTGCTGCTGGCCAGCGCCCCGCTGGAAGTCTTTCTCGACCCCTCGCACACCTATCGGCTGAACCTGTCGAGCTACCGACCGTCGAAGAAGACGCCGAAAGGCTATTTCATCCGCCGGCTGACCTCCCGCGCGGACGCGGTGGCGATCAACCGCATCTATGCCTCGCGCGGCATGGTGCAGGTACCGCCGGACTTCTTCTGGTCGCAGCGTGATGCCCGCTCGATGATCTATTTCGTCGCCGAAGACGAGCGCACCGGCGAGATCCTGGGCACGGCGACCGGGGTCGACCATGCCCAGGCGTTCGGCGATCCCGAGCGCGGCTACTCGCTCTGGTGCCTGGCCGTCGATCCGCAGGCGCGCCATCCCGGCATCGGCGAAGCCCTGGTGCGGCGCCTGGCCGAATATGCCGAGGCACGGGGCTCTGCCTTTCTCGATCTTTCAGTACTGCACGACAATGTGCAGGCGACAGCGCTTTACGAGAAGCTCGGTTTCCAGCGGGTGCAGTTCTTCTCCGTCAAGCGGCGCAACTCGATCAACGAGCGGCTCTATACCGGACCGGAGACCGACGACGGGCTGAACCCCTATGCCACGATCATCGTGCGCGAGGCGCGCCGCCGCGGCATTCAGGTGGAGATCCTGGATGCACCCGGCGGCTTTTTCCGGCTGACCCAGGGCGGCGTGTCCGTACGCTGCCGCGAAAGCCTCTCCGAGCATACCTCCGCCGTCGCCATGTCGATCTGCGACGACAAGGCGACCACGCGACGGGTGGTCGAACAGGCCGGCGTCAAGGTCCCGCCGCAGATCAGCGCCGATGCGGACGAGGACAGGATCGCCGCGTTCCTCGAGGAACACGGCCGGCTCGTGGTCAAGCCTGCACGGGGCGAACAGGGCCGCGGCATATCGATCGGCCTGACCAGCATGGAAGAAATCGCCGACGCGATCGAGGTCGCCAAGCAGACCTCGAACGACGTGCTGATCGAGGCCATGGTCGAAGGGCATGACCTGCGTCTCGTGGTCATCAACTACAAGCTGGTCGCGGCCGCGATCCGCCGTCCACCCTTCATCATCGGCGACGGCCAGAGCACGGTTGCCGAACTAATTGCCGCCCAGAGCCGGCGCCGGGAAGCCGCCACCGGCGGGGAATCGAAGATCCCGATCGACGGCGAGACCCAGCGCACCATCGCCGCGGCCGGCAAGAGCCTCGACAGCGTGCTCGCGCTCAACGAGGAACTGACGGTGCGCAAGGCCGCCAACCTGCACACCGGGGGCACCATTCACGATGTCACCGGCGAGGTGCATCCGGCGCTGGTCGAAGCGGCTACCAAGGCCGCCCGGGCAATCGACATTCCGGTCGTCGGCATAGACTTCATGACGAAGTCGCCGCGCGAGCCGGACTATGCCTTCATCGAGGCAAACGAACGCCCGGGGCTTGCCAACCACGAACCGCAACCGACCGTCGAACGCTTCATCGATCTGTTGTTTCCGCTCTCCATGCCCGAGCCGACGCGGCAGGCCTTGCGCAAGGGCAGCCGGGCCGGTGAAAAGACCAAGGGCTGAGCGCAGGCGAACACCCTGAGGTTTTCGAGGGCTGTCAGCCACAGCGCGGACGGCCCTCCTCCTTCCGGATGCTATCGGCGCGGGGGCGAATCCGGCTAAGGCTCTCTTGGGAACGGCTGTCGCGTCCAGCGCAGCCGAAGCTTTGGAGGGAGCGAGGATGGCAAGAACACGCGTGGGGATCATCGGGCTCGGCATGGCCGCCGGCCATCATGCCCGTAGCCTGATCGATCTGAAAGACGAGGTGGAGGTCGTGGCCGCCTTCAGCCCGACCGAGGCGCGACGCAGCCGCTTCTGCGAACAATACGGCCTGCCGGTCACCGGCAATGTGGACGACATCTTCGACGCCGATACGGTCGATGCCGTGCTGATCCTGACACCGCCGAACACCCATCTCGAACTGGTCGAGCGCGCCGCGGCGGTTGGCCAGCATATCCTGCTGGAGAAACCGCTGGATGTGTCGCTCGAGCGGGCTAAGGCGATCGTCTCGGCGGCCGACGAAGCCGGCGTGTTGTTGTCCATCGTCTTCCAGAACCGCTTCCGCTCGTCCTACAGGACGCTGGAGGCATTGCTGCGATCGGGCGAGCTCGGCACCATCCTCGAGGCCTCCGCCAGCATCCGCAACTGGCGGCCTCAGAGCTATTACGACGAGCCGGGTCGCGGCACGCTTGCCCGCGACGGCGGCGGGGTGCTGTTGACGCAGGGCATTCACACGATCGACCTGCTCCTCAATCTGGCGGGACAACCGCAGGATATCGCAGCCTTTGCCCGCACCACACCGGTCCACACGATGGAGACGGAGGATCTTGTCAGCGGGGCCTTCGCGTTCGAAAACGGCGCCAGCGGCACCCTGATGGCGACCACCTGCGCCTATCCGGGCTATCCCGAGCGGATTGAACTGATCTGCACCAGGGGCACGGCCGTGCTGACCGGTGACAGTCTGGAGGCGCATCTGCGGGATGGACGCGCGATCGTCGAAAGCGCCACGGGCTCTGCCGGCTTCAAGGCCGACCCTATGGCCTTCGGTCATGAGCTGCACCGCGCGCTGATTGCCGACTTCCTCGCCGCCGTGCGCGGGCAGCGCCCGCCGATGGTCTCCGGCAACGACGCCCTGCGGGCTCACACCTTCATCGACGCCATACTGGCGAGCGGCAAACGCTGAGCCCGGGCGCCGCCGTTCGACACGGCAGAACGAAAAATGGCCCGCCATGCGTCTGTGTCACGGCGGGCCATTGGCGTTTTCGGCAGAACGCTGCGTTACCGCATCTGCAGCACGATCGGGTTGCTGCTCGCCGGATCGGTGCTTTCGCGCAGCGTCTTTACCTCGTCTGCCGTGACCGGCCCACCGGTATTGCCCCAGTTCGAACGGACATAGGAGAGCACGTCGGCGATCTGCCGGTCGTCCAGCTGGCCGCGATAGGGGGGCATGCGGTAGGCATCCGGCACGCCGGCCGTCACAACGCGGCCCGAACCGTTGAGCGTCGCATTGATCTGCGAGGCGTTCTCGCTGGTGAGCGAGGACGTGGCGCCGGCAAGCGGCGGGATCCACTGGTTCTTACCCCTGCCGTCCGGCCCGTGACAGAAGCTGCACTTGGCGGCGAATGTCTGGGCACCGGGCGTCGACGTGACCTCCCCGGCCGATGCCGTCTCGACATATTCCCACTTTTTGCCGTCACGGTCGGGATCGCCCGGCAGCGACTTCAGATAGTGGCCGATCGCCTTCAGGTCGTCATCGGTCATGAACTGGGTGGAGTTGTTATAGGCCTCGGTCATCGAACCGAAGACGACGGCATGCTCATTGCGGCCCTTCTGCAGGAAGGCGACGATATCGTCCTCGCTCCAGCGGCCGAGACCGGTATTGTGGTCCTGGCGCAGGCTCGGCGCGTACCAGCCATCGAGCAGGCCGCCCGAGAGATATTGCGGATCGCTTTCATCCAATGCCTTCTCGTTCATCGCCATGCCGCGCGGCGTATGACAGCTGCCGCAATGGCCAGGCCCCTGCACCAGATAGGCGCCGCGGTTCCAGAGGTCGTCCTGGTCGGATTTCGGCTGGTAGCGACCGCTATCGGTGAAGACCACGTTCCACATCGCAAGCGGCCAGCGCATGTTCATCGGTGCGGGAATGTCCGACGGCTTGTCTTCCTGCCGGACCGGTTCGACCTGATGCATGAAATAGGCGTAGAGCGCCTCGATCTCGTCGTCGCTCATCTTCACATAGGACGGATAGGGCATGGCCGGATAAATCCGATGGCCGTCGCGCGCGACGCCCTTGCGCACCGCGCGATCGAAGTCGGCCAGCGTATAGGCGCCGATGCCGGTATCCTTGTCGGGCGTGATATTGGTGGCGAAGATCGAGCCGAGCGGCGTGCCCATTTCAAGGCCGCCGGCGAAAGGCTTCGATTTCGGCGTGCTGTGGCAGGCCACGCAGTCTGCGAGCCGGGCGACATATTCGCCCTTCTGCAGGATATCGTCGGACGGCGATGCGGCGGCGGCGGTGTCGTCGAAGGGCGACGATGGCATGCGGTTGACGAACCAGGTCATGCCACCGCCGATGACGATGATGACCAGCAGGAGGATCAGTAGGATCTTTTTCAAGGGAAGCCCGCCTCTTTGGGGATGCTTTCACATTCAGGGGTGGAAGAGCAGACATCGGACGATCGACCGTTTTCCAGCCGCTTCACCTCCCGCGACCGGAAACCGGTTGCGGGAGGTGTAGGATGATGTCTGCCGGGGCGCAGCGTGTCGCGCCTCAGCTATCGAATTGATAGTTCTTCAGCGGCATGCTGCGGATCCGCTGACCGGTGAGGGTCGAGACCGCATTGGCGACGGCCGGCGGAATGGCCGGCAGGCCGGGTTCCCCGATGCCGCCCATCTTCTCCCCGCTTTCGATGATCTGCACATGGACGCGCGGCATGCGGTCCGGCGGCAGGATCGGGTAGAGATCGTAGTTGCGGGCGAGCGGTTCGCCGTTCTCGTAGACGGTTTCCTCCAGCAGCACCTGCGACAGGCCGAGCGCGGTCGCCGAATTGATCTGCGCCTTGATGATCGCCGGATTGACGATGCTGCCGGGGTCGATGACCTCCCAGACATCGTGCACCACCACTTCCCCGTTCCGGATGGAAACCTCGGCGATCGCGGCCGTATGGCTGCCGAAGGGCGACGCCATGGCCACGCCGCGGGCACGGCGCGTACCGTCTTGCGCGGTGAACGGTCCCCGCTTCCAGCCGCCGGACAGATCGCCGACGGTCTTCAGCAGCTTCGACAGCCGGTCATTGCCCTCCAGCAGCTTCATCCGCAGCTCGTACGGATCCTTGCCGCCCTTGTCGGCCATCTCGTCGAGGAAGCTTTCATAGAGAAAGTCGTTCATCGAATTGCCGACCGAGCGCCAATAGGCAAGCTGGGTCGGGTTCTCGACGAAGACCTGGGCGATGCGTCGATTGGGGATCGCATAGGGCTTCTCGGTCAGGCCCTCGACCGCCATCGGGTCTAGCTTGTTGTCGTCATGACCCGACAGCGCCTCGGACGGGCCCTCGCAGGCGCTGATCGCCTCGATCGCAACCGGCATGCCGTCATCATCGAGCGCACCACGGAAGCGCACCGCCGCCATCGGCCGCAGCGGATCGCGCAGGAACTCTTCCTCACGGGACCAGATCAGCTTGATCGGCCGCTTGGTCTCCTGGGCGAGCTGGATTGCCTGCGGATAGGGATTGGCCGCCGCATAGAGGAAGTGGCGACCGAAGAACCCGCCGAGAAGCGGGCTGTGGATATTGATTTTGGCGGCATCCAGTCCGGTCTGCTTGGCGATATCCGCCTGATACTGCTCCGGCGCCTGGTTCGGCATCCAGACGTCGAGCGTGCCGTCATCGTTGAAGCGGGCGAGCGTGGACGGCGGCTCCAGCTGCGCATGGTGCAGGTACTGGCTGCGATAGGTGGCCGACACCACGCTCTTTGAATCCTTCAGCACGCCGGTGGCGTCGCCTTCGTTCTCGGCTTCCTTGCCCTGGCCCGTCTCATTGGCCAGGCGGTCGCTGAAGGCAGCCGTCGAGAAGTCGGCCGGCATGTTGCGGGCGCCCTTCATCAGTTGCTCGTCGCCGGGTTCGACCCAGTCGACCTGCAGCGCTTCGGCACCGCGCTTGGCATTCCACCAGCGTTCGGCGACAACGGCAACCGCGCCCGGCAGCGTGTGGACGGATTCCACGCCGGTCATGCCCTTGACCTGATCCGCGTTGCGGATCTTGCCAACCGTCATGCCGAGACGCGGCGCGTGCTGGACGGCGGCATGCAGCATGCCGTCGACCTTGCAGTCGATGCCGAAGATCGCCCGGCCGGTCGACTTGTCGGCGATGTCGAGACGCTTGACCGGCTGGCGGATCCAGCGGAACTGGCTCGGATCGCGCAGCTTGACGCTGTCGGCGGCCGGGACCGGCAGGTCCATCGCGTCGCCGGCGACGTCGCCGTAATTCATCGTCCGGTTAGAGGCGGCGTGGATCACCTGGCCCGGCTTGGTGTCGAGCTCACCAACCGGAACGTCGAGACGGGCGGCAGCCGCCTGCAGGATCATCTGGCGGGCGGAGGCACCGAGCTTGCGCATCGTGTCATAGCTTGTGCGTACCGACATGCTGCCGCCGGTGATCCGCATCTTGCCGAAGACCACCAGATAATCGGGGCCGGCGGGCGCATTCTCGACGATGAAGGACTGCGGGTCCATGTCGAGTTCCTCGCCGACGATTTGCGCCATGGCGGTGAACACGCCCTGCCCGCCTTCGACGAAGGGGCTGAGCAGTCGAACCGTGTTGTCGGGGCGAATTTCGAGGAAGGCGGGGACGCGGGTGCCGGGCGCCACTTTTTCCGCCGCCTGCTGGGCGCGGGCGGGGCTGACCGGAATGCCGAAGCCGAGCACCAGCGCGCCGGCCGTAACACCGGCCGACGATAGCAGGAAGCCGCGGCGGGACAGGTTGACCGGCGCGCCGGTCGGAAGCTCGGACGCGATATCGAGAGACTGTTTCATGTCGTTCACAGCGTTGCCTCCTTCTTCTGCCCGGCGAGGTCCTGGACCGCCGCCTTGATTGCATTATAGGTGCCGCAACGACAGAGATTGATCATTGCAGCCGCGATGTCGTCTTCGGTCGGGTTCGGCGTCTGCTTCAGAAGCGCGGTGGCGGCCATGACCTGGCCGGACTGACAGTAACCGCATTGCGGCACCTGATGGTCGATCCACTTGGCGACAACGGCCTTGCCGACCTCGTCGTCCTCGATCGCCTCGATTGTGGTGATCTTGGCGCCCTCGACACTATCGAGCGGGGTGACGCAGGAACGTACGATCTCCCCGTTGACGAGCACCGAACAGGCCCCGCACTGGGCAAGGCCGCAGCCGTATTTGGTTCCGGTCATCCCGAGTTCATCGCGAATGACCCACAGGAGCGGCGTGTCGCCGTCCGACGAGACATCATAGCTCTGGTCGTTGATCTGAAGTTTCATGGCTCTTCCCCAAGTTTGAATATGGCGGCTGGCGAGCGGCGGGCGGACTGGTTTCAGTCTGCCCGAAGCGGTGCCGCGAAGCGTGCTGAAACGAGATAGGTATTCCGCATAGCAATTTCACCGAATACATTATCTGGTGCGAAGACAGGCGTCCAGCACGATTGGCCGCCGGTTGAGACAGCGCGAGCGCGGTACGGCCCTGTTTAACAAATTAGGCCGCTCGACGAGGATTTCAAAGCGCGTGGCGCATTTTGCCGTGGCGAAAAAACTATCATTTGACGCGGCAGCAAGAGACGATCTCGACAGCACGAGCATCCGCCATCATCGCCCGCGGCATCCGGAGGCCGAACCGGTCGGCACCGCCCCGCGGCACTTGGCAAATGCTCAACGCCAGCCCCCGTTTTGCACCCAGAGGATATAGAAATGCACCCGGTGACATCCGGCGTTTGAACTTCCGATATTCCCGGCATGATATCGTGGGCCGGCAGATGCCGCACGGGAATGCAGGGAAATGAAACGTGAAACTGACAGCTATCGGGACAGAGCCGAGCGGGCCGAAAACACGGTTTCGGCCCGCTGCATCCGTATCCACGCCAAGGCGGCAAATGCAGCATTGCCCGGCATTTTCGGCGGAATAAGGGCCATGAGAGCAAGAAAAGCCAACGGTTTTGACGCTCAGCACAACGCTCAGCACAACGCTTACCCTTATCCTAACATAGGAGTGGGACGCGCCGGCGATGGGTGGCACCAGAAGGGGGATACGCGCATGGCCTCGAATGCACATGGAAACAATGAGCAGCAGCGCGGCGTCAGGCCGCCCGGCAATGCCCGGGTTGAACCCTTTCGGCCCACCCCCGGTCGACACCGCCCAACCACCCATGCTGCCAAGACGTCGGCCTTGTCCGGCGTCTTCCTGCGCCGGCAACGCACGCGCCGGCATCTCGTGCTCATCGGGCTCGAGGGCCATATCCCCGACCGGTCGCCGCCGCGATAAACATCATGGCGCCTCTAGCAGAAGACCTGGGACGTATCCCGATGCGGCCGGCGCCAGCCACGAAATTTGAGCACCAAAACCGTCACCAGTGAAGGCCGCTTAAAAAAAACGACAGGTGAGACATGAACCTTTCGTCAGCAGCACGGCACCAATCACTGCAGATAGCAAAGTGAAACAGGATGCGAATACTTAAATCGATCCGACCATCCCTCAGGGGGTTGAAGCCACAAACCGAAGAAGCATTGCTGGCCGCAGTCGCCGAGGGGGACATGGTTGCCTTTGAAAAGATCTACCACCGGTATTTTCCCAAGCTGATGCATTTTGCGCGTCGCATCGCGGGAAGCAGCGAAGCCGCCGAGGAAATCGCCAACGACACGCTCATGGTCGTCTGGCGCACGGCAGACCGCTTCGAGGGTCGCTCGAAACCCTCGTCCTGGATCTTCGGCATCGCATACCGGCTGTCGCTCAAGCAGCGACAGAGCCTCGGCCGCCGCAAGGGCGAGGTTGTGCTCGACGAAAACCTCGTCGACGACAACAGCGACACGGCCGATGCGGTCATGAGGCAGAAAGACCTCGACGGCGCTCTGCAGCAATTGACCCCCGAATTACGGGCGGTCGTTGAATTGACGTACTACAACGGCTACCTCTATACGGAGATAGCCGAAATCCTTGGGTGCCCTGTGGGCACTGTGAAGACGCGGATGATGACGGCACGGCGACGCCTGCGGGCTATGCTGTCCGACGATCCGCAACTATTTTCGGAGAACGCAGTTGCATGGACACTCGGAGTTCAAGATCAAGAGACAGTCATGATGCCGTCTGGGAACTCATCCCGTGGTTCGTGAATGGCTCTTTGCCCCCTGCAGAGAAAGAACTCGTGCGGCGTCATATCGTGACCTGCGCGGAATGTGCTGCCGAAGTGGCGCGCCAGCACAAGGTTGCCAAGCACGTCGCCACCGCTGACCCTTTTGAACAGCCCCTGTCGCGCAGTTGGGAAAAACTACGCGCGCAGATCGAATCGGATGATCGCATCGCCAGACCGCAATTCCGCGCTCGGCGCCGGTTCGGTGGATATCGGGGCTCTTTCACGCTGGCCGCCGCCAGCCTTGCGGCATGTCTCGTCGCCGTCGTCATGTTCGGCCCGGCAGACCACAATTTCCGCACGCTGACCAGCAGTATCCCGGAAGACCTCCACACCGTCAAATTCCAGACCAAGCCCGGTATTGGTGTCGATGAGATCAAGGCTATTCTGACCAGGCACGGCCTGTCTCTCGTCTCCGGCCCGTCGGAAACCGGCGTCTACACCGCAAAATCCATCTCCGAGGCTGACGCGGCAAATCTTCAGACCGTATCGCAGGCGCTCATGGAAACCCCGGAAATCCTCTTCGCGGCACCGGACGAGCAGCAGTGATCCGCGCGGTCGCTTTCCTCCTCTGTCTGGCGCTCGCCTCTGCCCTGTCCACCGGGGCCAAGGCGCAGACGCCACCGCCGCGCCCGGTGCCGGCCAATACGCTGCCGGCCCGAACGCACCTGATCCTGACGGTGCCGCTCGCGAACGCGCAGACGCTTGCGGCCACCGCAGCGGCGATCACCAACGACTTCGGCGTGACGCTGTCCGCCGAATGGCCGCTCCAGTCGATCTCGGTCCACTGCTTCGTGGTGGAGGTCGGCCGGCAGACGGACATCGACGCTCTGGTGCAGCGGATGCGGGCCGATGCCCGGATCCGCACCGTTCAGCGGATGCAGGACTTCAACACCTTCGCCAGCAGCAAGTCGGCCCGGCATTTTCCGGTCCAGCAGGCCCTGGTCCAGCTGAACGCGGTCGCGGCCCAGCGCATCTCCAAAGGAGCCAACGTCAAGGTCGCCATTGTCGATTCCGCCATTGACGGCACCCACCCCGATCTCTCCGGTCGCGTGGAAGCGCTGCGCGATTTCGTCGATGACGACCGCCAGGGCAAGGGCGAGGCGCATGGCACGGCCATTGCCGGGATCATCGGTGCCGATGCCACGAACGCGACCGGTATGGTCGGCGTGGCGCCGGATGCCGAACTGGTCGGCCTCAGGGCCTGCTGGCAGGCCAAGGGCAAGGCCGGGCATTGCAACAGTTTTTCGCTCGCACGCGCGCTGAACTTCGCCATCCTCAACCATTTCGACGTGATCAATATGAGCCTTGGCGGCCCACCGGACCTGCTGCTGGGCGAACTCATTCATGCCGCGATCGACAGCGGTGCCGTTGTCGTTGCGGCCTGGGGCGAAGGCGACAAGGCTGCCTTTCCCGCCTCTGTGCCGGGCGTCATCGCCGCCGGCCGCTCGGCAGACACGGCAATCCCCGCTCCATCGGTCGACGTGCTGAGCACGGCTCCGCACAACCACTACAACTATGTTTCGGGCTCATCGGTCGCAGCCGCTCATGTATCGGGCGTTGTTGCCCTGCTGCTGGCGGCCCATCCTGGCCTGCATGCGAACGATGTTGCGAAGACCCTCCATGCCGCCGTCGAGGCCCGTCACGGCAAGCCGATGCTCGATGCCTGCCAGGCACTCGACGCGGTGGTCGACAAGCCCTTCAGCTGCACGCAGTGACCCTCAAGTGGCCACTTGAGACAACGTTCTCGTCTTAAATCCACAATATGACGTATCCACCTGTCTTGTAAGCGTTTTTAGCCATCAAGAGAGGCGCTCTTGCGCGCCGGATGCCCCACCTCACCGACACATCCTTTGCATCTGCCGCGGATTTTTTTCGCGGCCATGAACCTGATCGGCTCCTTTGGGAACCTACGGGGCAGAACGCATATCCGTTCGCCCCGTCCGGGCGGGCCCACGCCTTGGCAAATGGCGGAAAGACAAAAGGATCCTAGATGACTGCGCGCCTCGTTTTCATGATCTTGGGACTGATCCTCGGAGCACTGCCCGCCGCAGCGCAGCAGTTTGACCGGGTGGTCGCACTGGTGGTGTCGGTTGGTACCGGTGCCGCACGCGCCGACGCCGTCCAGACGCAGCTCCAGTTGATGGGCGTCGAGACGCTCCGATCGGTCGATCCCAACAATTCCGAACTGCGTTCGATCCTCACCCGCTTCGCCCGTGAGGCTGCCAATTCGCGCGCCACCGTCGTTTATATCGACGCACCGGCCGTGAATTTCGAAGGCCGCTCTTTCGTCCTCCCGGCCGGCGCCAAGCTCGACCGTTCGACCGACATCTTCACCCAGGGCATCCCGATCAACGCCTTCTCCCGCTCGAGCGCCCAGGCGGAACAGGGCGGCGCCGTGGTGATGACAGCGGTGGATATCCGCAGCGAACTGGCGAGCGGACTGAGCGTGATGAAAAGCGCGCCCGAAGGCACGCCGGGCTCCGGCTCGGTCCTGGTCGCCGATGTCAGCGCCTTTGGCCCGGTCATCGCCAACCTCTCGGCCGCCGCAACCCAGCCGCAGGTCGAACTCGGGGCGCTGCTGCGCCGCCTGTCGGTGGTCGACAATGTGTCGATCTCCAGCTTTCCGGCCAACCCGATCAATCTGCGCGAACCGCCGCAGCAGGCTGAAGCGGCCCCGGCCCCTGTCGCCATCCCGCAGGCTGAGCCGCAGCCGGAGACAGCCTCCGAAGCGCCGGAGGCGGCCGCCGCACCCGCCGAAACGCCGGAAGAACTGACCCTTCTCGAGCAGCAGCTGTCGCGCGCCGCCAAGCGGGCTATCCAGCGCAAGCTGCGCGATCTCGGCTTCTACCAGGGCCTGGTCGATGGCGTGTTCGGACCGCAGACGCATGACGCCATCAAGGCGTTCCAGAAGGGTCGATCGGCTGAACCGACAGGCCTGCTGAACCGCAGGCAGTTGCTCGAGCTGAGCGCCTGATCGCCGGACGGACGTCCCCCGCTCCCATTTCAACCGCGCAAGGAAGCGCGAAACCCAGGATCAAACCCGATGGGCCTTCGCCTCAAATACAACATCGTTCTTCTCCTGACCTGCGTGCTGGGCATCGCTGCCGCATCGGCGATCTCCTATTTCATCGTGCAGAAATCGGCCGTCAACGACATCCGGCAATCGATCAGCCTGATCCGGGCGAATGCCAATGCCATTCGCTCCTACACGCTCAACAGCGTCGGTCCGCTTCTGAATGACGACAGCGACATCCTCTTCCTGCCGGAAACCGTGACCGCATTCGCCACCCATACGGTGTTTGCCAATTTCCACGAGCAGTTTCCGGAATTCGGCTACAAGGAAGCTGTTCTCGACCCGACCAATCCGGCGGACCGCCCCGACAAGCTGGAGGCCTCGCTGATCGAGCAGTTGCGCGGCGACGCCTCGCTGAAGGAAGTGGCCTCCGTGGTCGAGAAGGACGGTGCGCGGTTTCTGACCGTCGCCTTCCCGATCACCATTACGCAGGAGGGCTGCCTCCACTGCCATTCGACCCCTGAGGCCGCCCCGCCCGCGATGGTCGATCTCTACGGCACGAAGAACGGCTTCAACTGGCAGCTGGGCGAAACGGTCGGCGCGCAGGTCATCTCGGCGCCCATGTCCATCGTCGACGAGCGCGCCAAGGAGACCGTCATCATCCTGATCGCCGGCCTGGCCCTGGTCTTCGTCTTCGTCTTCATCATGACGAACCTGATGCTCGGCCGCATCGTGCTGCGCCCGGTTCGACGCATGTCTGATATGGCCGAGAAGGTCAGCATGGGTGATTTCTCCACCCCCGAATACAGCAAGCCCGGCAAGGACGAGATCAGCTCGCTCTCGGCCTCGTTCAACCGGGTCCGGCGCAGCCTCGAACGGGCGATGAGCATGATCGATGTCTGACGCAACCGTCATCGCGCCCGGCGGCCCTCGCAGGTTTGTCGGCAAATACCGGATCGACGGGATTCTCGGCGAAGGGGCCATGGGCCGCGTCTATGCGGGCCAGGACCCCGACATCGATCGACCCGTCGCGATCAAGACGATCCACCAGCACCTGATAGACGCAGCCGGCAGTCAGGAATGGCTGGACCGGTTCGGCCGCGAAGCCCGCGCCGCCGGCCGTGTGCTGCACCAGAACCTCGTGACCATCTTCGACTTCCTGCAGGAAGATGGCGTTCCCTATCTGGTGATGGAGCGCATCCGCTCGATCACGCTCGAAGACCGCCGGGCATCGCCCGAACCGCTGCCGCTGGAGGAGGTGCATGCGATCATGTCGCAGATCCTCGCCGGCCTCGGATGCATTCATGCCGCCGGCATCGTGCACCGCGACATCAAGCCCGCCAACGTGATGCTGACCGATGACGGCACGGTCAAGCTGACCGACTTCGGAATTGCCCGACTGACCGCCATGGAAGCGACCGGCGCCGGCATGGCCGGCACCCCTTCCTACATGGCGCCCGAACAGCTGATGGGCACCGAAGTCGATGCCCGCGCCGACATCTACGCCACCGGCGTGGTGCTCTACGAACTGCTGACCGGGCAGAAGCCCTACAAGGGCGGCGGCGTCGAGGCGCTGTTCGAAGCGGTGCGCAATGGCCGGATGACCTGCCCGAGCGAGCTTGTCCCCACCCTGCCGCCGGCGCTGGACGACATCGTGCTGAAGGCGATGAATGTCGACCGGGAAAAGCGCTTTGCCGATGCCCGGGAGATGCGCGAGGCGCTGGCGGCGGTGTTGCCGAGGGCGGACCACACGGGCCTCATCGACGTCGCCCCGGCGCCGCGCTCGGCAGTCGCACAGGGTGGCCCGATGACGGCAACCATGCTCAGCCGGATGAGCGCCCAGACCCTCTACAAGATCGAGCAGCACCTCACCTCGAATATCGGGCCGATGGGCAAGATCATCGCCCGCCGTGCGGCAGCCAGCGCGACAAGCACCGAGGAAATGGTGGAGGCCGTGCTGCGCGAGTTCACCAATGAAGGCGAGCGCGAGAACATGCGCAAGATGATCGAGCGGGCGCTGTCCGATGTCTCGACCTCGGCATCCTCGACCCCGACCGCGTTTCCCGAAGACAGTCTGGCCGCCATCACCGACCTCCTGAAGCCGCAACTCGGACCGATTGCACGCGTGCTTGTCCGCCAGGTCGCGCGCAAGGCCTCCTCCCTCGACGACCTTGTCCGACAGGTTGCCGAAAACGTCACCGAAGGACCCGAGCGCGAGCGGTTCCTCAAGGCCGCCATGAGCGCTCTCAGCCGCTAGCGGCCGCCTCTCGCGATAGCTCAATTGAAAGGATATGCGATGATCAATCTGGATGATCTGCTGAACAGCTTCGACGAGGATGCGCCGAGCGGTGCCGACCTCGAATACGATGCCGAATTCGTCGACCTGACCATCGCCAGCACGCCCGGCGAGGAACGCGTGGTCGGCGATTCCGTCATTCTGGCCGAGGAACCGGACTATCCGGCGGTGATCAAGGCCGCGACCGCCCTTCTTGGCCGCACCCGGGACCTCAGGATTGCGGTGATCCTCGCCAATGCCGCTCTCAAGAGCGAAGGCCTGCTCGCCTTCGAGGAAGTGCTGCTCTATATCCGCCGCTGCCTGGAGGAATACTGGGACAGCGTCCACCCGCAGCTCGATGCCGACGACGATGACGATCCGACCATGCGCGTCAACGCCATGCTCGGCCTGACCGACCGGGCGCTCGTGCTGGGCGCGCTGCGCACCGCGCCCTTGACCGAAAGCCGAACCTTCGGCCGCTTCGGCCTGCGCGACCTCCTGGTAGCGGAAGGGGAGCTCCCGGCTGGCGAAATGCAGAATGCGCCGACAGACCAGGTGGTCTCCGCCGCCTTCCAGGATACCGATCCTGCCCATCTTGAAGCGCTGGCCAGGTCGGTGGCCGCAAGCAGCGAGCATGTGAAAGCGCTCTCGGCAGCCTTCGACGAGCGGATCGGCTCGCTCGGACCCGATTTCACCCCGCTGCGCAAGATGCTTTACGACATCAGTCGGCGGCTAGACCAGCATGTGGGTGCAGAGACGGGCGAAGTTGCCGGTGCGCTGTCGGACGACGACCGCCCGGCCGCCTCCGATGCATCCCCCGCCGCAGCCGCAACCGCTGCGGCGCGGCCGGCGGGCGTCGGTACGATCACCTCCCCGGACGACGTGAAAAAGGCAATCGACCGCATCGTCGAATATTACGCACGGCAGGAACCGTCCTCTCCGGTTCCGATCCTGCTGAAGCGCGCCCGCCGGCTCGTGTCGGCCGACTTCCTTGAAATCATGAAGGATATGGCCCCCCAGGGGGTCGAGAACGTCGCGCTCATCGGGGGCTTTGAAAACGATGACTCATGAATTTTGCGGAACGCATGAACCTTTGCGCCCGAACCCGGCACTTAACCTCCAGACAAACACGGAAACCTGAACATGGCCAACAGCAGTCAGAAATTTTTGGCACGCAATCGCGCGCCACGAGTCCAGATCGAATACGACGTGGAAGTCTACGGTGCCCAGAAATCCGTCCAGCTGCCCTTCGTCATGGGCATCATGTCGGACCTCTCCGGCAAGTCCGAAGAACAGCTGCCCGCCGTGGCGGACCGCAAGTTCCTGGAGATCGACGTCGACAATTTCGACGACCGGATGAAATCGATGAAGCCGCGCGCCGCCTTCACCGTTCCCAACACGCTGACCGGCGAGGGCAATCTCTCCGTTGAGATGACCTTCGAAAGCCTCAACGACTTCTCGCCGGCGGCGATCGCCAAGAAGGTCGAGCCGTTGCGCAAGCTGCTTGAGGCGCGCACCCAACTCGCCAACCTGACCACCTACATGGACGGCAAGACCGGCGCAGAAAACCTGATGGCGCAGATCATTCAGGATCCGGCCCTGCTGAAGGCCCTGGCCTCGGCACCAGCCGCCACGTCCCAAACCTCCGAGAGCGAGGAATAAGCCATGACAGAGACGACCAACCAGTCCGCAGGTGCCGCTCTCGCGACCGAGACCAGTTTCGGCTCCAACGAGTTCGCCTCCCTGCTGCAGAAGGAATTCCGGCCGAAATCCGATCAGGCAAAGGTCGCGGTCGAAGAGGCCGTGCGCACGCTGGCAGAACAGGTGCTGCAGAACGAGGCTCTGGTATCGGACGACGCGCTGCGCTCGATCGACAGCATCATTGCCGAAATCGACCGCAAGCTCACCGAACAGGTGAACCTGATCCTGCATCACGGCGATTTCCAGAAACTCGAAAGCGCCTGGCGCGGGCTGCACTTCCTGGTCAGCAATACCGAGTCGGACGAAATGCTGAAGATCCGCGTCTTCAACATTTCGAAGAAGGATCTCTCCAAGACCCTGCGCAAGTTCAAGGGTACGGCCTGGGACCAGTCGCCGATCTTCAAGAAGCTCTATGAAGAGGAATACGGCCAGTTCGGCGGCGAGCCCTATGGCTGCCTGCTCGGCGACTATCATTTCGACCATAGCGCCCAGGATGTCGAGCTTCTGCGCGAGATGTCGAAGGTGGCAGCTGCCGCCCACTCGCCGTTCATCACCGGGGCCGACCCCTCGCTTTTCCAGATGGACAGCTGGTCGGAACTTGCCAACCCGCGGGATCTGACGAAGATCTTCCAGACGCCGGAATATGCCGCCTGGCGCTCCCTTCGGGAAAGCGAGGACAGCCGCTATCTGGGCCTTGCCATGCCGCGCTTTCTCGGTCGCCATCCCTATGGCGCAAAGACCGACCCGGTCGAGGAATTCGCCTTCGAGGAAGACACGACCGGAGCGACCTCCGACAAGTATTGCTGGGTGAACGCCGCCTACGGCATGGCGCGCAACATCACCCGTTCGTTCAAGCAATATGGCTGGTGCACCCGCATCCGCGGCGTGGAATCCGGCGGCACCGTCGACAATCTGCCGACCCACAGCTTCCCGACCGACGACGGCGGCATCGACATGAAATGCCCGACCGAGATTGCCATCTCCGACCGGCGCGAGGCGGAACTGGCCAAGAACGGCATGATGCCGCTGATCCACCGCAAGAACACCGACATGGCCGCGTTCATTGGCGCCCAGTCCCTGCAGAAGCCTGCCGAATATGACGATCCGGATGCCACGGCGAATGCGTCGCTGGCTGCGCGTCTGCCCTATCTCTTCGCCACCTGCCGCTTTGCCCACTACCTGAAATGCATCGTCCGCGACAAGGTCGGCTCCTTCAGCGAGCGCGACGCCATGCAGGACTGGCTGCAGAACTGGATCAACAAATATGTCGACTTCAATGCCGAGACCTCGCCCGAGGAGGTGAAGGCCCAGCATCCGCTGGCCGCCGCCGAAGTCGTGGTCGAGGAAGTCGAAGGCAGCCCCGGCTACTACAGTTCGAAATTCTTCCTGCGGCCGCACTACCAGCTGGAGGGCCTGTCCGTGTCGCTCCGCCTGGTCTCCAAGTTGCCATCGCAGAAGAGCGCATAAGACCGACGACGCGCGGGATCTCTTCCCGCGCGCACACCCCGACACATCGACAAAGCGTTTCTATGAAAGGAGACCATCATGGCCTTTGACGCGTTTCTCTATTTCCCCGGTTCATCCCTCGTCGCAGGCGAAACCCAAGACGAAGAAATGTCCAAGCTGAAGGCATTCGAGCTGAAGGACTTCAGCTTCGGCGCCGAAAATACGATCAATATCGGTTCGGACTCCGGCGGCGGCGGCGCCGGCAAGGCGATCTTCAAGGATTTCGAAATCACCAAGAGGACCGATACCGCATCCTGCGGCCTGTTCTTGACCCTGTGCAGCGGCACCCATTTCGACGAAGCCATCATCGAACTGCGTCGCTCGGGCGGTCAGATCGGCGTATCCGGTCGAACCTTCATGAAGTTCTACTTCAAGCAGGTGATGGTGAAGGACCTGTCCTGGTCCGGCTCCGACGGCGATGACGTCTGCGAGGAAAAGGTCATCCTCGTCTACGGCGCCATCAAGGTCGAGTACAACAAGCAGGATTCGACCGGCAAGATGACAAAGGCCTCAGGCGGCCAGGGCGAGGTCAAGTGGAGCCGCGTCAAGAACAAGGCGATCTACGACGTCTGATCCCCGTCGCTGTGTCCGGGGTGTCAGGCGACGCCCCGGAACATCCTCCCCTATAGATCCAGCGAAAGCTCCAGCACATGACAGCCGAGGAACTTCTCAGACAGGGCGATCTCGATGGCACGCTTTCCGCCGTCCAGGACAGCGTCCGCAAGACGCCGGAAGATCCTCGACTTCGCGTTTTCCTGTTCCAGCTGCTGTGCGTGCTCGGACAATGGCAGCGCGCGATTGGCCAGCTGAAGACCTGCGTCACGCTCGATCCTGAGGCCAATGCCATGGCCCAGATGTACCGTACCGCGATCATCTGCGAAATCTACCGGGACAAGGTGTTTCATGGCGAGAAGCAGCCGCTGATCTTCGGCGAACCCGAGAACTGGGTCGCCTGGATGATCGAAGCCCTGAAGCTGCAGGCGACCGGCGCGCAAAATGCCGCCGAAGCGCTGCGTGCCCAGGCCTTCGACGCCGCGCCCGCTATATCCGGCACCCTGAACGGTACCCCCTTCGCCTGGGTTGCCGATGCGGATCCCCGCCTCGGCCCGATGCTCGAAGTGATCGTCAACGGCCGCTATTTCTGGGCCCCGTTCAGCGCCATCAGCCGCGTTGTCGTCGAGCCGCCAAGAGATCTGCGCGACCGAGTCTGGATGCCGGCTACGGTCACCTGGTCGAATGGCGGCGATGCCGTCGTGCTGATCCCGACGCGTTACGCCGGAACGTCAGATGCGCCTGACAACGATTTGAAGCTTGCGCGAAAGACCGACTGGATCGGTGAAGAGGACCGCGTCTCGGCCGGCCTCGGACAGCGTCTGCTGGCAACCGACGAGACCGACTGCGCCTTGATGGATCTTCGTGTGCTGTCTATCGACGGCCTGCCCGCCGCCGACCGGCCCACCTCAGCTGCGGTATCAGATCATGGCTGACCGGATGCTCGCCGAGCGGCTGCAGCCCTCGCTTCTCGACCGGCTGACCGATCACGCGCCCGGCAATGAGACGGAAGCGGCCTCGAACTATGCCATCGATATCGGCCGGCTGCGCGAGATCATCCAGCGCGATCTCGCCTGGCTGCTCAACACCGCCAATATCGCGGTCGACCACGATCTGGAACTTCGCCCCAACGTCGCGCGCTCCGTGCTCAATTACGGCATTCCCGGTCTTTCCGGTCTGACCCATACAAGCAACCAGGCCTTTGAGATCCAGCAGGCCATCCGCCTGGCGATCGAGACCTTCGAACCGCGCATTCTGCCGGAAACGCTCGATGTCAGCCTGCGTCGGCAGGACAGCGGCAGCCGCGCAATCATCTCGCTGGAAATCCGGGGCGAACTCTGGGCCGAGCCGGTTCCCGTCGATCTCTATCTGCGCACAGCGCTCGACGTGACGTCCGGTCAGGTCACCATCACCAGGCAGGGATAGCAGACATGGACACCCGGTTGCTCAAACACTACGAGGAGGAACTCGGCTACATCCGCGAGATGGGGGCCGAGTTCGCCGAGGCCTATCCGAAAATCGCCGGCCGCCTGGGCATGAAGCAGATCGAAGTGCTCGATCCCTATGTCGAGCGGCTGCTTGAAGGTTTCGCCTTCCTGTCCGCCCGCGTCCAGCTGGAACTCGAGCTTCAATATCCGGTCTTCACCCAGAACCTGCTTGAAATCGTCTACCCGCACTTCCTCGCGCCGACTCCATCGATGATGATCGCCCGCCTGGCGCCCGACACCGCTCAAGGCGGACTTGCAGAAGGCTTCGTCGTGCCGCGCGGCACGACCTTGCGCGGTCGCGTCATTGAAGGCGAGCAGACCGCCTGCCAGTTCACCACCTCGCAGGATGCGACGCTATGGCCGCTCGAAATCTCCGAGGTCGAATATGTGGACGGCCGCAGCGACCTGGTCGCGGCAGGGCTTGCCAGGGACAACAACGCCAAGGCAGCCTTGCGCCTGCGTCTCAGGCACAGCGGCGGCACCGCGATCAGCGACTTGCCGCTCGACCGCCTGACGCTCTTCCTCTCGGGCGCCGGCGCCGAACCCTGGCGCCTCTATGAGGCGATCCTCAGCCGCGGCGTCGGGCTGGCCGGTCGCTCGACGAACCGGCGCGAAGACTGGGCCGAGTTTCTCGGCAAGGATATCAGGCCCCGCGGCTTCGATGCCGACGAGGCCCTGCTGCCGGTGCCCGGCCAGTCCTTCGACGGCTATCGCCTGCTGCAGGAATATTTCGCCATGCCGCAGCGCTTCTTCTTCATCGACCTCTGTGGCCTGCAGCCGGCCTTCCGCCGCGCGGTCGGCAATGATCTCGATCTCTATATCCTGCTCTCGGAGGGCAATCCGGCGCTGAAGTCGATCGAGCCGGCCAGCTTCGACCTGCATGCCGTCCCGGCGGTCAATCTGTTCAACAAGCGTTGCGACCGGCTGGCTGTATCCGGTACCGAGATCGACCATCACGTGACCGTCGACCGCATGGCCCCGCTCGACTACGAGATCTACAGGCTGGAAAACGTGGTGGGCATCGCCGGTGATGGCGCGGACGACATTCCCTTCCGCCCCTTCTACAGCGCCGAGGACTTCACACCGCTCGGGGAGACGCACGCCGCCTACTACAATGTCAAGCGACGGATGCGGCAGCGCTCCGAGCGCCAGCGGCTGAGGGGCGGGCGAACCTCCTATCTGGGCTCCGAACTCTATCTGTCGCTCAGCGACCGCAGCCAGGCCCCCTATCCCGGCAATCTGAAACAGCTGGCTGTCACCGCGCTCTGCACAAATCGCGACCTGCCAATGCTGACGGCGGTCGGCAGCGGGGATACGGATTTCACCCTCCCCGACGGTGGTCCGATATCGGAAGTCCGTGCCATCATCGCGCCGACCCGGCCACGCCAGAGCCTGGCCGAGGGCGAACGCGCCTGGCAGCTGGTCAGCCATCTGAGCCTCAATTACCTGTCGATCGCGGACGGCGACCGGGGCACGGGTGCGGCTGCCCTGCGCGAACTGATCGGGCTTTACACGCCCGCCGGCGAACTGACGCTCGCCAAGCAGATGGAGGGCCTCGCCTCGGTCTCGTCCCGTCCGATCGTGCGCCGCATGGTCGAAGACGTGCTTTCGACCGCCGTGCGCGGGCTGGAGGTCCGCATCGGCTTCGACGAGAGCTATTTCGAGGGCACCGGCTGCTACCTGCTGGGCGCCGTGCTCGAGGCCTTTTTCGCAAAATATGTGACGCTCAACAGCTTTACCGAGACCGTCATCCATTCCCAGCAACGAGGAGACATCGCAAGATGGCCGGCCAGGAGCGGGAGACGGGTCCTGATCTGAGCCGCCTCGAGGCGCTCCGGGAGAACCCGCATTCCCACCATATATTTCATGCTTTGCGGCTGATCGAGGCCACCTATGCCGACCATCCCCGCCTCGGCCGCTCGCGGCGGCCGTCGCAGGATGCCGTGCGCCTGACGCAGGACCCCGAACTCGCCTTCCCGGCATCGACGATCTCGGCCTTCGGCCCCCACCCGACCACGGGCCGGCAGCAGTTGACGCAGAGCGTCTTCGGCCTGTTCGGCCCGCATGGCGCGCTGCCGCTGCACATCACCGAATACGCCCGCGACCGGCAGCGAAACCACCACGACCCGACGCTCGTCGCTTTCGCCAACATGTTCCACCACCGGATGATGTCGCTGTTCTACCGGGCCTGGACGACCGGCGAACCGGCCCCCTCCTTCGACCGGCCGGACGATGATCCGTTTGGCGCCAAGCTCGATGCGATCGCCGGCGTGTCGGGCGAGAACTTCGCCTGCCGCGACGCCATGCCGGATCTGGCCCGACGCCATTTCGCCGGCCTTCTGGCCGCTGCGCCGCACAGCGAGGCGGGCCTGCAGGCCATCCTGACGCGGTTCTTCGGCGCGAAGATTTCGATCGAAAGCTTCATCGGCAGCTGGCTGCATCTCGAACCGCATGATCGTGGGCGGCTGGGCAATGCGACACTCGGCGGCAGCGCCAGCCTCGGCGAAAAGGTCTGGTCCCGCGAGGCGCGGTTCCGCATCCGCATCGGCCCGCTCGGGCTCGAAGAATACAAGCGACTGCTGCCGGGCGGCGAAAGCCTGAAGCGGCTGGCCGCGATCATCCGCAGCTATGTCGGCGACACGCTGGACTGGGAGGCGAACCTGATCCTGCGACAGGACGAGGTTCCGCCGACCGTCCTGGGCGCCTCCGGCGCCCTGGGGCTGACCACCTGGATCGGCAAGCGATCCGACACCGACGCCGACAATTTGCATCTCACGGCTCCCGCGCAACACGCGCTCTGAGCCAGACCGGACAGGAAAGAACACCATGTCAGACATCAGCCGCGTTGCCCTGTTCGGAAAACTGAACCGTGTGGGCTTCCAGTCGATCGAGAGTGCCACCGTCTTCTGCAAGATGCGCGGCAATCCCTATGTCGAACTCGTGCACTGGATCCACCAGATCCTGCAGGGTCAGGACAGCGACCTGCATCGCATTATCAGCCACTTCGAACTGGAACCTTCGCGGGTCGCCGCCGAAATGGTGCGCAGTCTCGACGCCCTGCCGCGCGGCGCAACGGCGATCTCCGATCTGTCGCCGCATCTGGAGGAAACCGTCGAGCGCGCCTGGGTATATGCCTCGTTGCAATTCGCCGCCCATCAGGTGCGCACGGGACATCTGATCCTCGGAATCGTCAAGACGCCGCGCCTGCGCAATCTGCTGGACGGAATTTCGTCCGAGTTCCGCAAGATAGGCGCAGACGATCTGTCGGAGCATTTTGCCGAAATCGTCGACGGTTCGCCGGAAGAAGGTCTGTCGGCGCAGGACGGCAGCGGCCGTGGCCAGCCGGGCGAGGCCTCGTCTGCCATGGCGCCGCAGATGGGCGGCGGCGCCGCGCTCGCCCAGTTCTGCACCGACCTCACCGAAAAGGCGCGGCTCGGGGAGATCGATCCGATCGTCGGACGCGACGAGGAAATCCGCCAGGTCATCGACGTACTGATGCGGCGGCGCCAGAACAACCCCATCCTGACCGGCGAGGCCGGCGTCGGCAAGACGGCGGTCGTCGAGGGCTTTGCCCTCAGGATCGCCCGCGGCGACGTGCCGCCGGCGCTGCGCCAGGCGCGGCTGCTGTCGCTCGATGTCGGCCTGCTGCAGGCGGGCGCCTCGATGAAGGGCGAGTTCGAAAACCGGCTGAAAACCGTGATCGAGGAGGTGCAGGCAAGCCCGGTGCCGATCGTGATGTTTGTCGACGAGACCCATACCCTGGTCGGCGCCGGCGGTGCGGCGGGCACCGGCGACGCCGCCAATCTTCTGAAACCCGCCCTTGCCCGCGGCACGCTGCGCACGATCGGCGCCACCACCTGGGCCGAGTACAAGAAGCATATCGAGAAAGACCCGGCCCTGACGCGCCGCTTCCAGGTCGTCCAGGTCGCCGAACCCGACGAAGCCCGCGCGATCCAGATGATGCGCGGCGTCGCCGGCATGCTGGAACGCCATCACAAGGTGCAGATCCTCGACGAGGCATTGGAGGCGGCGGTCAAGCTTTCGGCGCGTTACATTCCAGCCCGGCAATTGCCCGACAAATCGGTCAGCGTGCTTGATACAGCCTGCGCTCGCGTGGCGATCAGCCTGCATGCGGTCCCTGCCCCCGTCGATGATTGCCAGCGCCATATCGAGACGCTGAACACCGAACTCGAGATCATCGCCCGCGACGAGAGCGCCGGCACCGAGGTCGCCGAACGCCGGGCCCGGGTCACCGCGGAACTGGCGGAAGCGACCGAACGCAAGAACGACCTGAGTGACCGCTGGGAGTTGGAAAAATCACTGGTCGGCCAGATCCTCGACTTGCGCGAACAGCTGCGCAAGGACGGCCAGCCGGTAGACGGCACCGGCGACGCCACGACCGCTGCGCTGGCCGAGGCAGGCATGGACGCAGACGCCGCCCGCCAGGCCAGGCTCCTCGATCTGCGACGCAAGCAGGCGGAGCTCGGCGACCTGCAGGGCGAGGTCCCGCTGGTGCTGCCGATCGTCGATGCCCAGGCGATCTCCACCGTGGTGGCCGACTGGACCGGCATTCCCGTTGGGCGGATGGTCAAGAACGAGATCCGCACCGTGCTTGGTCTCTCCGACCACCTGTCGAAGCGGGTCATCGGCCAGGATCACGCGATGGAGATGATCACCAAGCGCATCCAGACCTCGCGCGCAGGGCTCGACAACCCATCGAAGCCGATAGGGGTCTTCCTGCTGGCCGGCACTTCCGGCGTCGGCAAGACCGAGACGGCGCTGGCGCTGGCGGAGACACTTTATGGCGGCGAGCAGAACCTGATCACCATCAACATGTCGGAATACCAGGAGGCGCATACAGTTTCCTCGCTGAAGGGGGCGCCTCCCGGCTATGTCGGCTATGGCGAAGGCGGGGTTCTGACCGAGGCCGTGCGCAGGAAGCCCTATTCGGTGGTGCTGCTCGACGAGGTCGAGAAGGCGCATCCCGACGTGCACGAAATCTTCTTCCAGGTCTTCGACAAGGGCGTGATGGAAGACGGCGAAGGCCGCGTCATCGACTTCAAGAACACGCTGATCCTGCTGACCTCGAATGTCGGCTCGGAAATGATCATGGATCTCTGCGCCGACCCCGAGCTGATGCCGGAGCCGGACGGTATTGCCAAGGCGCTGCGCGAGCCGCTGCTGAAGGTCTTCCCGGCCGCCCTGCTCGGCCGCCTGGTAACCATTCCCTATTATCCGCTCAGCCCGCCGATGATCGCCGCCATCACCAGGCTGCAGCTGGACCGGATCAAGAAACGCGTCGCGACTGCCCACGGCGTGCCGTTCGACTATTCCGAGGCTGTCGTCGACACCATTGTCGAACGCTGCCAGGAGCTCGAAAGCGGCGGCCGGATGATCGACGCGATCGTGACCAACACCATGCTGCCCGAAATCTCGGCCGAATTCCTGCGCCGGATGATGGAAGGCGGCGAGGTCGTAAGGGTCGCCATCGACGTGGACCAGGGACAGTTCACATACGCGTTCAACTAAGCTTGATTGTAAGGAGTAGGCCGACATGCCGAAAGCGATACTGATCGAACATGACCTGATAGATCTCGTGCAGCGGAAAGCCGATCCAAAGGCGTTGAGACTGCATGGCAGATTGCCCTGCGCCGTCTGCCTCGACCTCTCGTCCGATGCGTATAAGGCGCTGGATGCCGATCCGCTCTTGCTGGCCAAGGTCACCGAGGCGGCGTCGGACAAATATCACGAACTGGTCGCGGCTCTCTCGCATGCATTCGGCGATTGCGACAGGGCCTATCTTGTACTTCGCAAGAAGGGCCAGGGCCAGCGGGTCGTCGCCCGCTTCGAGAAACAGGCCGCTACAATGCTTTCAAACTTCTCGGCGGATGGTGCCGATGCGGCCAAGCGCGCCTGGGACGACGTCGTCAGAAACCGGCGGGAATACCGCGGCTACAAGGTCAAGGCTGCGGTCGAACTGGGTAAAGACGGGCTGCAAGTGGCCAAAGAGATCGTGGGCGCGATCGGTATCAACGGCTTTGCGCTGGCCAAGGCCCTCCTCCCGATCGCCCAGCGCATCGCAAAGATGGGCTCCATGATCCACAAGCTCAGCCTGCAGGCAGATGCCCTGCAGGCACGGATCGACCGATCGATTGCCAAGCTTCGGAGCAGCTACCAGAACGACACGAAGAAACGTACGCGGGTACAGACGCTGGTCAGCTATGTCGCCGGCAGCAATCTGCGCCGGATGGTAGAAAGCATCATCGCCGACAACGAGATGTATGCCGGAAAGCTCAAGGGACTGGACGTCAGCGCCCATAGGATGGCGAGTGAACTCGCTGCCGTGATGAAGTCGATCGAAAAGCTCGCCAGCCAGAGCGACGTAAAGGCGTCGCCTGCAGTCTCGAAAAGCCTTGCGAAGCTCGAAGGGACCGCCAATGCACTGATCGGCAAAATCGTCGATCTCCAAGTGAAGCAGAATGCGGGGATGCGGGTCTACCAGACGAATGCCGCCGTGCTGGAACGGATGGCGACCGAAAAACCGGACGCCTGGGAGAAAATGCAGGAAATGGTGCAGGACAAAACCGGCATCACCCTGGCCGACTCCGACTACAAGGACCTGGGCCTCGCCATGCAGGGCATGGCCCGAGAGTTTGCGGGCAGCATGATGAAGCACATGCAAGATTGACATGGCATGCGGCGGACCGGCAGGAGCCTGCGATCACGCCGCAGGTCTCTGCAGCATGTTTTTGGGCGGGTGCCGGAACAGAATATCCGGCTTCCTGCGAGCGACCGCTTTGTTTTTAAAGGCTTTTTCATTTCGCGTAAGCGCTCGCAAATATTTTTGCAAGAGGAGCGAACCTCCAGCGCCTTTCTAAGCACTAACCAAGGAACACGGCTTTGGGCGGGCGCGCCCTGGCCTAACCGGTAGCCAGCTTGGGGAGCCTCCGAATGTCGAAGAGCGGTCAGAAATTCGTCGCGCGCAACCGCGCGCCGCGGGTACAGATCGAATATGATGTGGAGGTCTACGGGGCCCAGAAAACGGTCCAGCTGCCGTTCGTCATGGGGGTCATGTCCGATCTTTCCGGGGCCTCGGCCGAGCCTTTGCCCTCGGTGGCCGACCGGAAATTCCTGGAGATCGATGTCGACAATTTCGACGACCGGCTGAAGGCGATGCGCCCCCGCGCCGCCTTCAGCATCCCCAACCTGCTGACCGGCGACGGCAACCTGTCAGTCGACCTGACTTTCGAGAGCATGGAGGATTTCGGGCCGGCGGCAATCGCCAGGAAGGTCGAGCCGCTGCGCAAGCTGCTGGAGGCCCGCACCCAGCTTGCCCATCTGACCACGTATATGGACGGTAAGACCGGCGCCGAAGATCTGATCTCCAGGCTGATCTCCGACCCGGTCGCTCTGGCAGCCATTGCCCGGCCGTCCAACCCTGACGCAGCCCGCGACAACCGTGCCGAGGCGCTGGAAAGCCTGCGCAATGCGGCCCCGCAGGCCGCCCCGCTGGCCGAAGACGATGATGTCCAGGCGATCCTCGGCTCGCTGCGCGATCGCCCGGCGGTGGCGTCGAACGAAACGAACGAAGATCGCGAAAACGTGCTGGCCCGGATGCGCGAGGCTACGGCTGCCGCCGAGCAGCTGGCCGCAGAGCAGGCAGCAGAAGCCGAGGAAGCCGCAGCGGCGCTGGCCGCAATGCGCCAAGCGGCGGATGAGGCTGCAGCCTCCGCAGAACAGCCGGTCGAGACGAATGCCGCCCACACGGACAACGACGACGTTCAGGCCATCCTCGGTGCGCTACGCGACCGCCCGGCGGCGCCGACGGACGGAAAGGTCGACGGTCGCGAAAACGTGCTGGCCCGGATGCGCAAGGCAACGGCTGCCGCCGAGCAGCTGGCCGCAGAGCAGGCGATAGCCGCCGCCGAGGCGGCCGAAGGGCTGGCAGCAGAGCGTCTGGCCGCAGCTGAAGCTGCCGCCGCTGCCGCTCTTCTGGCCCAGGATGCCTCGCAAAACATGGCCGACTCGCAGCCGCGCGCGCCGGATGACGAAGACGATCTCCCGGCCGCGGAGGACGCGCAAACCGAGGATGGAAGCACCTCCGACGACGACACCGACCTCGACGCATTGCTGGGCGGGGCCGACGACGATCTCGATGCCCTGCTCGACGATATCGGCGGTGACGACCTCGAAGCCGATATGGCTGACGATGCCGAACTTGCCGACGGGGACGCAGCCGACGAAGACGCGCGCCCCTCTTCGGAGGAAGACGACAGCACCTCCGACGACACCGACCTGGACGCATTGCTGGGGGAGTCCGACGACGATCTCGATGCCCTGCTCGACGAGATCGGCGGCGACGACCTCGAGGACAGCGATGCCGGCGACGTTGAATTTTCCGACGGGGACGAAGCAGACGAAGACGCGCGCCCCTCTTCGGAGGAAGGTGACAGCACCTCCGAAGAGGACGACACCGACCTCGAAGCACTGCTGGGCGAGGCCGACGAGGATCTCGATGCCCTGCTCGACGAGATCGGCGGTGACGACCTCGACGACAGCGATGCCGGCGACGTCGAACTTGCCGACGGGGACACAGCCGACGAAGACGCACCTCCCTCTTCGGAGGAAGACGACAGCACCCCCGAAGCCGACGACACCGACCTCGATGCATTGCTCGCCGGCTCCGGCGACGATCTCGATGCTCTGCTCGACGAGATCGGCGGCGACGACCTCGAAGCCGATATGGCTGACGATGCCGACACGGATGACGCGGCAACCGTCGATCTCGACAGTCTCTCTGCCGAAGACGATGCCCCGCTCGAAGACGACAGCGCGGAACAGCCTGGCGATGATAGCGACAGTGTCGATCTCGACGGCCTGCTGGCCGACGATGATGCCTCCGTCCGGCTCGATGGTGACGAAAGCGGCCTCTCCGATGCCGATGAACCGGCCGCAGAGCCCGAACAGCCGATCACGACACCTTTCGGCACGCTCGCCACCCCTCGCCCCGACGACCGCGACCAGCCGCGGGCAAAATTCCGCATCGCGCTGCTCGGCGATTTCTCCGGCCGCGCCAGCCGCGGCTTGCTGGAGATCGGAGATGGGCTTGCCAACCGCAAGGCGATGAAATTCGACGTCGATACCATCGACGCCATCATCGCCCGTTTTGCCACCACCCTCGTCCTGCCGATCGGCGAGGATGGGGCCGGCGTCGAAGTAAAACTGGACGAACTCGACGACCTGCATCCCGACGCGCTTTACGAAAACGTCGCGATTTTCGACGAGTTGTCGGTCCTGCGTCAGCGCGTCGCGCGTGGTGACGCCGCGGCAATCGCCAAGATGCAGGCCTGGGCCGGCGAACATACCCACGTCGCCGTGGCCTCGCAGAAGCGCTCCAAGGGCAACACCGTTCCGGCAGATCGCAAGCTCAGCGAGTTCCACACGCTGATTGGCGACATGCAGGGACGGCTGGCACGGCCAAGCCCGGCCGCCGCACTGATCGGTCGGCTGGTCGGCCCCTATGTTCAGGCCGCCCCCGATCCGGCCCAGGCCACCATGCTGGCCGCCATCGACGAGGCGCTGTCGGGCGCCATGCGCACCATCCTGCATCATCCGGACTTCCAGGCGGTCGAATCCACCTGGCGCAGCCTGGAATTCCTGGCGCGCCGCATCGAGACCGGCGCAGGCCTCGAGATCGTGCTCTACGACGTCTCGGCAGAGGAATGGGCCACTGATCTGTCGGCCCAAGACGAATTGTCGGAAAGCGGCCTCTTCCGCATGCTGGCCGAAGAGCCGCGGCTCGATGCCGCACAAGGTCCGCTCTCGGCCGTCTTCGCCCTCTATACGCTCGAGGAAACACCACCCCATGCGGAGCTTCTCGCCCGCATGGCGAAGATCTCCGCCTGGATGAATGCCCCCTTCCTGGCGGCGATCTCACCCCAGTTCCTGGAGACGAAGAAGCAGGATCGCCACCCGCTGGTGGTCAAGGCCTGGGATGCGCTGCGGGCCCTGCCGGAAGCCGCCTATGTCGGGCTTGCCGCGCCGCGCTTCCTGCTGCGTCTGCCTTACGGCGAAAAGACCGAGCCGGCCGATGCCTTCGACTTCGAGGAGTTCAGCCTGCGCAGCGGTCTGAAGGGCATGGTCTGGGCAAACCCGGTCATCCTGTCGGCCACGCTGATGGCCGCGACCGTCACCCGCATGGGCAAGAAGATGCGCCTCGGCGAAGTCATGACGCTCGACGACATCCCGGTGCACACCATGATCGACCCGCATGGCGATCAGGTGGCTCTTCCCTGCACCGAGCGGCTGTTGAACACCCGCACCATGGCCGAGGTCGTTGCCCGCGGCTTCATGCCCGTGCTGTCGATCAAGGGACGCAGCGAAGTCCGCCAGGGTTCGTTCCAGGCGCTCGGTGCCGGGCTTCTGGCCGGCCCCTGGCCGCAGGCATCCGGTCAGGGCGCGGCCGGCGGCAACACCGAGGTTGCAATCGGCGGCGCGCCGGCCCCTGCCGGCAGGAAGGCGGACAGCGCCGCAGCCAGCGATGCCTCTGCTGGCGACGACGACGATTTGGATCTGAGCGCTCTCGGCCTCGACGACGACACCTCCTCCTCCGACGACGACGGCTCCCTCGACGATCTGCTTTCGCAGTTCGACGACGACGCCGGCGATGGATCGGGCGACGACGAGGAGCTTGATCCCGAACTGGCCGCTCTGCTGGAGGGCCTGTGATGAAAGACGAACAGATGGAGCCCCGGATGAGCATGGAAGATGAGACCCAGGAAGATGCAATCCTGCTGGCACGGGTGGACTCGTCCTACTGGCTGCTCGACGGCGAACCTTACCTGACAGCGATGCTGTCTGCCCAGGCGCCCTACCCGAAGCCGGTTCGGTGCCTGGAGTTCGCGACCGTTGCCGAACTCAACGCCGTTCTGCCCGAGGGCCAGACCCAAGGCGCATTATGGGGCGTCCACCCGGCCATCATCGATCGACTGAAGCGCCATGACGAACTGGTCCTGGTCGAATTCGCCGATGACGACTGAGCGCGTTCGGATGGAAAGGATTGCCTATGGCAAACGATAGCGTACTCGAGGGCCGCCAGGTCCGGCTGGAACTGCCCAACAAGCTGAAGGGCTTCCTGATGCGTGCCCAGATCGAAGAGGGTCTCAGCCGGATCACCGAAACCACCATCGAATTCATGTCGCCTGACATCGACCTGGACCTCGAGAAGATCGTGGGCGAACGCCTTCGCCTGGAAATCGACGCGCCGAAGGACAAGATCCGCTATTTTCAGGGCCATTGCGTCGCCGCCGAATATCTGGGCTGCCATGCCGGCCGTGGCTATTTCCGTGCCAGCGTCAGGCCCTGGCTCTGGTTCCTGACCCGCACGACCAATTGCCGCATCTTCCAGGACAAGTCGGTGATCGACGTGATGAAGGAGATCTTCAGCCAGCACGGCTTCTCCGACTTCAGGGACGCCACCAAGCGCAGCTATCCCAAACGCACCTACTGCGTTCAATTCCACGAAAGCGATTTCGCCTTCATCTCCCGCCTGATGGAAGAGGAAGGCATCTATTATTACCACAGCGACGAGAAGACCAAGGAAACGCTGATCCTCGCCGACGATGCCAGCGCCCACAAGGACATCGAGGATGCCAAGGAGATCGACTTCTTCTTTCGCGAACCCGATTTTCGCCGAGCCGAAGACCACATCTTCGAATGGCGCGGCAGCGAAAGCATCCAGACCGGCAAGGTCACCCTGCAGGACTATGATTTCAAGAAGCCGAAATCCGACCTCAAATCGGTCAAGACGCTGCCCAAGGGCAAGCATGCCTACAAGTCCTACGAGGTCTACGAATATCCAGGCCGTCACGCAGACACCCGCGAGGGCGAACACCATGCCCGCGTGAAAGTCGAGGGATTTGCCGCCCAGGCCCAGCGCTCCCAGGGCGTTGCCAATGTGCGGCAGATGGCGGTCGGCTCCAAGTTCAAGATGAAGAAGCATCCGCGAAAGACCGAGAACGCGGAATATCTGATCATCTCGGCCCGCCACCAGCTGCATATCGATGCCGATATCGACGAGCGCGAAATCGTCGAGGCCATACTTGGCCCGACGCTTTCTTTCGACCGCAGCAACAGCGTCGACACCTATCGCTGCATTTTCGAGACCCAGCCGATCGACGCTGCCTTTCGCGCGCCACAGATAACCCCGCGTCCGGCGATGCCGGGCGTCCAGACAGCCGTGGTCGTCGGCAAGGCGGGCGAGGAGATTTGGACCGACCAGTATGGCCGCGTGAAGGTGCAGTTTCACTGGGACCGCGTCGGCCGCCGCGACGATACCTCCTCGTGCTGGATCCGCACTTCCGTGCCCTGGAGCGGCAAGGGCTGGGGCATGATGGGCGTGCCGCGCATCGGCCAGGAAGTCGTGGTCCAGTTCGAGGACGGCGACCCGGATCGGCCGATCATCACCGGCATGGTCTATAACGGCGAGACACAGGTCCCCTATGGGCTTCCCGGCAACCAGACCCAAAGCGGCTTGAAGACCCACAGTTCCAAGGGTGGCGGCGGCTTCAACGAGTTGGTGTTCGAGGACAAGAAGGGCGGCGAATTCGTCCGCCTGCAGTCCGAGCGCGACTTCACCCAGATCATCAAGAACAATGCCGAGGTAACGATCGGCCTCGAGCACAAGTCGGGCGGCACCTTCACCCAGACCATCCACGGCGACAAGACAGAGACGATCCGGGAGGGCAATCACAGCTTTACCGTCGCCAAGGGCGAAGAGAAGCTGTCGATCGCCAAGTCGCGTGACACGAGCATCGGCGCCTCGGATCTGCTGGTCGTCGACGCCGATCAGAAGGTGTCGGTCAAGGCCGGAAAATCCGACGACATCGCCAAGGACTACAAGATCGATGTCGGCGCCGCGCTGGAGATTTCCGCCGGAACCAGGATCGTCCTCACCTGCGGAGGCTCGAAGATCGAAATGACGCCGGCCAAGATCACCATTTCCTCCGCCCAGATCGACATCGCGGCTTCCGCCGGCGCCAACCTGACCGCCGGCGGCCAGTTGAAGATGGAAGCCATGGGCCAGGCCTCGCTGAAGGGCGCCGGCATGCTGAAGCTCGAAGGCGGCGGTATGACCCAGTTGACGTCCTCGGGCATGCTGATCGCCAAGGGCGCCCTCACGATGATCAACTGAGGAGCGCCGCGATGACCCTGAGCAACCGATATTCGGACCTCCGGAAACTGTCGGCCATCCCGACGGTCCGGCTTCTGGCTGCCGGCAATGCCGTGCTGCAGACACCGCTGGATGCGCCGGCCAGCGCCTCGGTGGCCGAAGTACTGACCGAACTGGACGCCAAGGGCGCCCTGCTCGACATGCTGCAGCTTCTTGCCCATGCGCTGCCGGCGCGCGAAGCGACTTGGTGGGCCTGCCTCTCGGCCCGCGACATCCTGGCGGACGGGGCACCGGTGCCGCCGCCGCTGCGGGCTGCAGAGGCCTGGGTGCACAGGCCCGGCAACGAGACCCGCACGCTGGCCCGCGAGGCGTTGGACAAGGCAAAGAACGAAGACGAGACGGTGCTCTGCGCCATGGCGGCCTCCTGCGCCGCCGGCACGCTCGGCCCCGGCTTGCTGGAAGATTACGATGCGCCTCCCGGTGCCGTCGGCGGAGCCGTGTTCGGCATGGCGCTGATCTCGCTCTATCACGACTCCGACCTGGTGGCGGCGCGTGGCCCTCTGCTTCTGGCCCGGGCGCTCGATATCGCCCGCGGCGGCAGCGGAAACGTCGCCCCCCCTGTTTCACAGTCCATTCCTGTTTCCGATCAAGAGGCGAGATCATGACCCTGCCCGCTGCACGTGTTGCCGACAACCATGTCTGCCCGATGATCACCGGCGTCATCCCGCATATCGGCGGTCCCATCGTGATGCCCTGCCCGACCGTGCTGATCGGCAAGATGCCGGCGGCGGCGGCCACCGCCATGACGGCCTGCATCGGGCCCCCGGACATGATCGCCAAGGGATCGACCAAAGTACTGACCGGCAAGAAACCCCAGGCACGCCTTGGCGACACCTGCTCGCATGGCGGCGCCATCGTGATGGGCTGCGTCACGGTTCTGGTAGGAGGATAAACGCGATGTCCCTTGTCTTGCGCATGGTGAATTCCGGCACCCTCCCCGGCGGGCGCACGGTCATTCCGATGGTCAACGGTGCCCTGACGGTCGGGCGTGGCGAAGAAAACGATCTCGCTTTGCCCGACCCGGACCGCCAGCTTTCCAAGCGCCATTGCGTGTTCGAGGAACGCAATGGCGACTATGTCATCGTCGACGTTTCCACCAACGGCACGTTTCTCAACTACGGCGCCGAGCGCCTCGGCAACATTCCGACGCCGCTCAATCATGGTGACGTGATCCAGCTCGGTTCCTTCGAACTGGTCGTCGAGATCGACACCGGCGCGCCAGACCCACGCGTCGCCCAACCGCTGCCGCCGGCTGCAGATACCCTGGCCTCGCCGGATCGTCCGCTGACCGGGCTCGACCCGGCGGAGCTCAGCGATCCGCTCAGCGGCCCGGGCGAACCCTGGGATGATTTCCTCGGTGAACTGCCCGGCGCCTCGACGCAGCAGACCGAACAGGCGCTCTGGAACAATCCCGGCATTCCCGCAGATCCGCTGGCAGGCGACCCGCTGGCCGCGGCCCCTTCGGCAGGTGATCCCTTCGCCGCCGATGCCTTTGCCGCCGATCCCTTTGCCCCCGATCCCTTTGCAGGAGAGCCGCTGGCACCCGGCCTCGACTTCGACGACATGCCGCTTGCGTCGTCCGGCGGCGCCAGCGTCTCCGACCATACGCCGACGGCACAGGATCATTTCTCGGCACCCTCGGTGCAGTCCTCGGCAATCCCGGACGACTGGGACGACCTGTTCAAGCCGACCACGCCGGATCCCGTGCCGATGCCGACCGAGCCCGTTGCCGCCACCCCGGCTCCGCCTGTCGCCGCCGCCCCGCAGCCTCAGCCGGCGCAGCCCGCACCGTTCGAGCCGCTGGAACCTCTGGATCCGCTGGAACCGGCCGAGGATTTGGCGCCCGCGCGGCCCGCGCCGGCGCCGATCATAGCTGCCCCACAGCCCCCTGCTCCGGTCCAGCCGGTGGCACCTGTGCCCTCTGCCGCTGCGCCGGGCGGTCAGCTGGACGCTGCCGCCCGCGCCTTCTTCGCTGCGGCCGGTGTCGGCCATCTGGACGTCCCGGCCGCCGAGTTGGAGGAGACCATGGCACGCATGGGGCGTGTCTTCGCCGCCATGATCACCGGCATGCGCGAGATCCTGATGACCCGTGCCTCGATCAAGAGCGAGATGCGGATGAACCGCACGATGATCACCAGCGGCGGCAACAATCCGCTGAAGTTCTCGATCAGCCCGGAACAGGCGATCGAGGCAATGATCCGGCCCTCCGTGCGCGGCTATCTCGACGCGGAAACTGCAGCCGCCCAGGCGCTCACCGACATCCGCGCGCACGAGGTCGCGATGATGACCGGCATGGAAGCGGCGCTGAAGAACCTGCTCAAGCGGCTCGGTCCGGACCAGCTGTCGGCCCGGATCGAATCCGGCTCGACGCTCGGCGGCCTGCTGGGCGGCAAGAAGGCCCGCTACTGGGAAGCCTACGAGAAGATGTACGCCCAGATCGCGAAGGAGACCGAAGACGACTTCCAGTCGAATTTCGGCCGCGAATTCGCCCGGGCCTACGAAGAACAACTGCAAAAGCTCTGAAAGGACAACACCATGCGTTTCAAACTTGCAATGCTCGCCGCCCTGGGCGCCCTGACACTGACCGGTTGCGCGGCTTCGGGCCCTGCCCCGACCTCCGTCAAGCTGGACATCGCCGGTACCGCCAACATGAACGGCGGCGCGCCGGCCAAGATCAAGGTCTACTACCTTGCCTCCACCGGCACCTTCCGCTCCTCGGACTTCTTCCAGGTCTTCAACACGCCGGAAGCGACGCTCGGTCCGGACCTGATCGCCGTCGACGAATTCCAGCTTTCGCCCGGCCGCACCGTGACCGACAGCCGCAACTTCCCGACAGCACCGGGTGCGATCGGCGTCGTCGCCGCCTTCCGCGATATCGACAGCGCCAAGTTCCTCGATGTCCGCCAGCTGGCGCCCAATACCGCCAACACCGTGCGCGTGGTCGTGTCGGGCAAGTCGGTCTCGATCCGATGAACTGCAGTGCGGCAAAAGGAGTGATGTGAGCGTGTCCTGGGAAAACAAGGTCGTCTGGCAGGAGGGGTTGTTTCTTCAACCCCACCACCTCCAGCAACATGATCGTTATGTCGAGGCGCTGGTGGCCGGCGTGGCCTCCAGTGTCGCGCCCTATGCCTGGGGCGTTCGCGAGCTGACGCTCGACGACGAACTCCTCAAACTCGGCAAGATCGCGGTGAAGTCCTGCACCGGGATCACCCCGGACGGCGCGACCTTCCGCATTCCCCTTACCGAGGATCACCCTGCCGCGCTGGACGCGCCTGCAAGCGTCAAGAACACCGTCGTCTACCTGGCGATCCCGATCCGTCGCCAGGGCGCGGCCGAGATCGACATGTCCGGCGCACCGCAGTCTGCCGCGCGGTTCCGGCCTGCCGAGATCGAAGTGACCGATACCATGGGTCGCGACGGCCGCGCCGTGCGCATGGCGATCGGCAAGCTCCGGCTGCAATTCGCGCTCGATCTCGACGACCTCTCCGATCAGCTCGTCATTCCAATCGCCCGCATCATCGAAGTGCGCCAGGACCGCGAGATCGTGCTCGACCGTGCCTTCATTCCGGCCTGCACCGATGCCCGCGCTGCACCGCCGCTACACGGTTTCCTGCGCGAACTCGAAGGCCTCCTGAGCCACCGCGCCGAAGCGCTTGCCGGCCGGCTCAACCAGAATGGCGCGGCCAAGGGCGTGGCGGAAATCTCCGACTTCCTGCTGCTGATTTCGGTCAACCGGGCGCTGCCGACGGTGCGCCATCTGCTGGCCGTCGAGAATGCCCACCCGCATATCATCTACCAGCTGCTCGTCAGCCTCGCCGGCGAGCTTGCAACCTTCATGACGCCGGAAAAATTGTCGCCGCAATTCCCGGCCTATCGGCATGACGACCTGACAAATGTCTTCCAGCCGGTGTTTCGCGCCCTGCGCCAGCATCTGAGTGCCGTGCTGGAGCAGAATGCCGTCTCGATCCCGATCGAGCAGCGCAAATACGGCGTGTCGGTTGCGATGGTCACCGACAAACGGCTGCTGACATCGGCGACCTTCGTGCTGGCCGCCAAGGCCAGCGTGCCGCCGGAAAGCGTGCGCCGTCACTTTCCGACCCAGGCCAAGCTCGGCCCGGTGGAGGAAATCCGCCAGCTCGTCAATTCGGCCCTGCCAGGCATTGCCCTTCGCCCGCTTCCCGTGGCGCCGCGGCAGATCCCCTACCATTCCGGCGTCGTCTATTTCGAACTGGACCGCGCCAGTCCGTACTGGAAGCAGATGACGACCTCCGGGGGCCTCGCCGTGCATGTCTCTGGCGATTTCCCTGATCTCGAACTGGAACTCTGGGCCATTCGCTGAGCCCGGCCCCGCTTAGGAGCGACAGATGAACCGCGACGATCCCTTTGCCGAACCGTTCGATACGGACAAGACGGTCATACGGCCGAATCCGGCGGGCCGCCGTCCCACGGCCCCAACGCCGACACCGCCGCAAGCTGGTATGCAGCCGCAGGCCGCCGCCTCCCCGCCGTCATCGGCAGCTGCGCAGGCTGCCGCCGCACCGGTGGTGGCGGTCGGCTCGGCGGCGACCGGCATGAACCCGCTCAATGCCTGCGCTTCGACGCTGTTTTCCCTGGTGGCGCGCATTCGCAACCGGGCACAGCATTCCGACCCGGCGGCCCTGCGCGAAAGCGTGGTCGCCGAGATCCGTGCCTTCGGCGACGCGGCCCAGCAGGCCGGCATTCCGGTACAAACCGTGCGGGCTGCCCGCTATGCGATCTGCGCCACCATCGACGATGTGGTGCTCAACACGCCCTGGGGCGGCCAGAGCATCTGGACGCAGCGCAGCATGGTCGGCACCCTCCACAAGGAGACCCTTGGCGGCGACCGCTTCTTCGATCTGCTTTCCGGGCTTGAAAAGGCGCCGTCGCAAAATCTCGACTTGCTGGAATTCCTCTATGTCTGCCTCAGCCTCGGCTTCGAGGGACGCCTGCGCGTGGCGCCGCGCGGATCCGAGAAACATTTGGAAATCCGGGACGGCCTGGCCCGCCTGATCCGTACCCATCGCGGCAATGTCGATCCCAGTCTTTCGCCGCACTGGAAGGGTTCGGGCATCGCCTACAAGCTGCTGTCGGTCTGGACGCCGGTATGGATCATTGCCGGCGTGGCGCTGGCCGGCATCTGCCTGCTGTTCTTCGGCTTCTCCTTTGCCCTCAGTGGCGATACCAAACGCCTGAGCGGCCAGATCGCGGCGCTCGACGTCAACGGCCCGATCGAGCTGGCACGGCCCGCGCCGCCGCCGCCGCCCGCACCGCCGGCGCCAAAACAGGTGTCTACCGTCGAGACGGTCTCCGCCTTCCTCCAGCCGGAGATCGACGAGGGCCTTGTGACGGTCGACAGCCTTGGCAACACGCTGACCATCCGGATCGCCGGAAACAGCATGTTCCCGTCTGCCTCGGACCAGCTCGAGCCGCGCTTCGAGGACATCATGGATCGGGTTGCCAAGGCGCTCGACAACGAGGACGGGCGCATCATCGTTGCCGGTCACTCGGACAATATCCCGATCCAGACAGCGCGCTTCCCGTCCAACCTGGCACTGTCGCTGGCCCGGGCGAAATCCGTGATGGACCGCATCTCCGCCTCGCTCAGCGACAAGAGCCGCATCACCGCAGAGGGCCGGGCCGACAAGGAACCGATCGCCTCCAACGACACGCCCGAGGGGCGCGCCAAGAACCGCCGCATCGAAGTCATTCTAGTGAAGGCAGGCTGAGCCATGATCCGCACCATTCGAAACCGTATCTTGAACCCCATAGGGGTGCTGATCCTGTTCAGCCTGATGCTGGCGGTAGCGCTCTGGCTTCTCGGTCCGCTGCTGGCGATCGGCAATGTGCGTCCCTTCGACCGCGAAAGCCACCGGCTGATCGCCATCGCCGCGATCGCCGCGCTGACGACTATCGCCATTCTGGTCATGCTGCTGCGCCGCCGTTCGCGCGACAAGCAGATGACCGAGGCGATCACGGCGGCGAACACCGCCAGCACCAATACCGGCGATGAGGCGGTGGAAGCCGAACTCGGCGAAATCCGCAAGCGGATGACCGAGGCGCTGGCCTTCCTGCGCAAGTCCAAGCTCGGCGGCCGTTTCGGCTCCCGCTATCTCTACCAGCTGCCCTGGTACATCATCATCGGACCGCCGGGATCCGGCAAGACGACGGCGATCGTCAATTCCGGCCTGCAGTTTCCGCTGGCAGAGCACATGGGCAAGACCGCCGTCGGCGGCGTCGGCGGCACGCGCAACTGCGACTGGTGGTTTACCAACGAGGCCGTGCTGCTGGATACCGCCGGCCGCTACACGACCCAGGACAGCAACAGTACGGCGGATGCCAAGGCCTGGACCGGCTTCCTCGACATGCTGAAGAAGCATCGCCGCCGGCAGCCGGTCAACGGGGCCATGGTGGCCATCAGCCTGTCGGACCTGTCGCTGCTGGACGAGCAGACCCGCCGTGCGCATGCCCGCTCCATCCGCACCCGTCTGCAGGAACTGCGCGAGCGGCTCGGTGTCCGGTTTCCGGTCTATGTGCTCTTCACCAAGGCCGACCTGATCGCCGGCTTCCAGGAATTCTACGACAATCTGGGCGCCGAGGAGCGCGAGCAGGTCTGGGGCTTCACCCTGCCTTACGAGAAGGGTTCCCGCGACGCCAACCCGCTCGCCGCCTTCAACGCGGAATTCGACGCCCTGCTGGCCCAGCTCTCCAACCGCAGCCTGGAACGGATGCAGGCCGAGATCGACTACCAGCGCCGCAGCCTGATTGCCGGTTTCCCCGCGCAGATCGCCTCGCTGCGCGGCGTCGCCGAAAGCTTCCTTGGCGACATCTTCCATGACAACCGCTACGAGGACAGCCAGTTCCTGCGCGGCGTCTACCTCACCTCCGGCACTCAGGAAGGCACCCCGATCGACCGTCTGATGATGGGTATGGCCCGCACCTTCGGCATCGGCCGTCAGGCGATCGGCACCGGCCGCGGCCAGGGACGCAGCTACTTCCTGACCCGCCTGCTGAACGGCGTGATTTTCCCGGAAGCCGGCCTTGTCTCGGCCGACGATGCCGTCGAGCAACGCTATCGCTGGATCAAATGGGGTGCGGTCGCCTGCGGCGTGCTGAGCCTTGCTGCGGCAACAACGATCTGGACGACCAGTTTCCTCGGCAATGTCGACCTCATCTCCAATGCGAGCGCGCAGGTCGGCTCGTTCAAGACAGTCTCCAACGACATCCCGCGCAGCCCGATCGCCGACGCCAATCTCCCGCCGATCGTGCCGGCTCTCAACCTCCTGCGCGACCTGCCCGGCAACCCGGCCGCCAGCGACCCAGAGCCGCCGGTCGAGCTGACCTTCGGCCTCTACCAGGGCGATGCCGTGGGAACCGAGTCCGCACAGGCCTATCGCGGCGCGCTCAACACCATGCTGCTGCCGCGCATGCTGTTTCGCATCGAAGAGCAGATGCAGGCCAATATCAACAACCCCGATTTCCTGTTCGAGGCTCTCAAGGTCTATCTGATGCTCGGCCTGGAGGCACCGATGGATGCCACCGCTGTCAAGCAATGGGCGCAGGTCGACTGGGCCCTCACCTTCCCCGGTCAGGACCAGTTGCAGAGTGACCTTCTCGGCCATCTCGACGAAATGCTGAACCAGCCGATGCGGCGGGTCACGCTGAACGGCCCGCTGGTCGATCAGATCCAGGCGCTGCTGGCCGAAACGCCGCTTGCCGAACGGGTCTACCAAAGCATCGTCAAGGCGCCGGCGGCCCGCGCCCTGCCCGAATTCCGGGTGACCGAAGCCGGCGGTCCCGCCGCCTCGCGCGTGCTGCTGCGTCCCTCGGGCAAGCCGCTCAGCGCCGGCGTCGAAGGCGTCTACACCTACAAGGGCTTCCACAGCTACTTCCTGCCGCAGCTCGCCACGGTCGCCGACCGCGTCAAGGAGGAAAACCTGGTGCTCGGTCCGCGGGCCGAAGAGGTGACGCCGGCAACACTCGACCGGCTCGGCCGGGACGTGCTGGCGCTCTACGAGAACGACTATGTCAACCACTATGACCAGCTTCTGGCCGATATCGACATCATCCCGATGGAGAGCCTGGGCCAGGCAAGCCAGGTCATCAACATCCTATCCGGCCCGACCTCGCCGATCCGCAACATCGTGAAGGCGGTCTCCACGGAGACCAAGCTGACCGTATTGCCGCAGGCAAAGGCCGTCGCCGGAAGCGCCGCCTCGGCCGCCACCGACTTCGCCAAGGATGAGGTGACTGACCGATTGGACGCCGACGGCCGGGCCATCGCCGAGGCGCTGGGTTCCGCCTTCTCCGGTGCCAATGTCGCCGGTGGTGCGCCCAAGACCGCCCCCGGCCAGTTCGTCGAGGACCGCTTCGCCGCCTTGCAACAGCTCGCCGATGCGGCCGATGGCGCGCAGTCGGGGCTCGACGAGCTCATCCAGCGCATGGGTGACGTCTTCGACGAACTCAACCGCCTCTCGCTCGGCCAGAACTCCGGTGCCGGCATTGTCGGACAGAAGGCCAATGCCGTCGGCGAACTGGAAGCCCGCATCGCGCGGCTGCCCAACCCGCTGCAGCGCTGGACGACGCAGGTCGTCGCCGGCTCGTCGGGGGCTGCCGTCGGCGGCGCCCGGGCCGATCTCAACGCGAAGTGGCAGGCGCAGGTCCTGCCCTTCTGCAAGCAGGCGATCGACGGTCGCTATCCGTTCAGCCGTCAGGCCAAGTCCGATGTCGCGCTGCAGGATTTCGGCAAGCTCTTCGCGCCGAGCGGGCTGATCGACAAGTTCTTCAACGAGAACCTCGCCCCCTTCGTCGATACCACCTCCAATCCATGGCGGCTGAAGCGGGTGAACGGGGTCGATATCGGCATATCCGACGCCGTCATCGGTCAGTTCCAGAAAGCCTCGCAGATCCGCGACAGCTTCTTTCTCGGGCCCGGCCTGCCCTCGGTCACCTTCGACGTGACACCGGTGGCACTCGATCCCTCGGTCGAACAGGTGACCGTTGATATCGAGGGCCAGCCCGTCACCTACGCCCATGGACCACCCGAGGTCACGCCGCTGACCTGGCCTGGCCAGGCGGGCGGGCGCACGCGGGTTGCCTTCTCTCCGCCGCGCGGCGATGTCGAGAACAGCATCCAGAAGGACGGTCCATGGGGCTGGTTCCGGCTGCTCGACACGGCCGAACTGCGCCGCACCAATGTCTCGGACCGCAACCGGGTGATCTTCAACCTCGGCGGACGGATCGCCATCTTCCAGCTGCGTGCCGGCTCCGCGTTGAACCCGTTCACCGCTTCGGCGCTCGGCAGCTTCTCGTGCCCGAGTTCGCTATGATGGCACCCGGCCTCGCCTATGGCTGGTACGGCAAGGTGCCCTGTGTCGGCGACTTCGTCCGCCAGGGTCTCTCGCCCCACTTCATCGGGGCGTGGGACACGTGGCTGCAGGAGCTGCTGGTCGCAGGGCGCAAGGCGGAGGGCGAGCGCTGGCGGGACTGTTACCTGACAGCGCCGATCTGGCGCTTCGCGCTCTCGGCCGGCACATGCGGCCCGCGGACCGCCGTCGGCATCATGATGCCGAGCGTCGACCGTGTCGGCCGTCAGTTTCCGCTCTGCATCGCGATCGAGGTCGATGCGCCTGCCTGGATCGCCTACCAGGCCGTCGAGCCATCCTTTGCCGCACTCGAGGAAGCGGCGCTGGCAATGCTGGAGGACGATGCGCCGCTTTCACTTCTGGAAGGGGCGCTGGCAAAGATCGCGCCGCCGCTCCTCCCCACCCAGCCGCATATGACCCGGATGGGCACGGCGACGGCCCTGGTCGGCGAGGGCACACCGGCACAGGCGCTGGCAGGACTGGCCGCCGCGGCGCCGGCAACCCTCTGGGTCGCCGCCCTCGACGGCGTCAACCGCGTGCTGCTGACCCCGCAAATGCCCAGTGGATCCGAGGGTGCGCGCACCCTTTTCGACGCAAACGCCGCTCTCTGGAGCCCCGACGCCCAGGAAAATCGAGAGTAAAGAGATGACCCCATCGTCCATCACTGCCCGCAAGCGCCACAGCGCCTGCACCCATGTCGGCCTGGTCCGCAAGATGAACGAGGATTCGATCCTTGTGCGTCCCGAACTCGACCTCTGGGCCGTATCCGACGGCATGGGCGGACATGCCGGCGGGGACTACGCCAGCCAGGCGGTGGTCGATGCCCTGGCCAGGCTGTCGCCCGACCTCCAGCCCGCGGAAGTGATGCACGAAGCCCGCAACGCCCTGCAGGCGGCGCATCTGCAGATCGCCACCGAAACCGCCCGGCGGGGCGCCGGCATGATCGGCGCCACCGTCGTGCTGCTGGTCCTCGCGGACGAACATTTCATGTGCCTGTGGGCGGGCGACAGCCGTCTCTACCGCTTGCGGGACGGGGCAATCGAGATGATCAGCACCGACCATTCGGTGGTCGGCGAACTCGTCGAGCAGGGCTATATCAGCTGGGAAGAGGCAGAGACCCATCCGCGCGCCAACGAGATCACCCGTGCCGTCGGCGTCGGCGACGACCTCGAGATCGACAAGCGCCGTGGCACGATCCAGCCGGGTGACCGCTTCCTGCTCTGCTCCGACGGCCTGTCGCGATATGCCGGCGCCGACGTGCTCCATCGGCTGCTGAGCGAGCGCCCGATCGAGACCGTGGCCGATGACCTGTTGCAGGTAGCCCTTGCGGGTGAAGCCTCGGACAATATTTCCGTCATTGTCGTGGACGTGTGATCCATGCCCTGCTTCTGTACCGTTCCCGCCGATGTCGCGAATGCCCGCTTCAGCCGCGCCTTCATGGTGGCGCCGCCTCCTCCGCCACAACTGTTGCTTGCAGCGGCCATCCCGGCGCTTGATCCCGACAGCCGGCTCGACATGCGGATCGATGCCGGTTTCAACCCGACCGTATTGCCCAACCTCGATTTCGCCGGCGGCGCGCTGGCGCAAATCGGGATGACCCTCAATCTGGCGGCGGGCAGCTTCGCCCTCGACAATCTGCCGCAGCTCGAGTTCGAAATGCAGCAGGCGGCCGCAAGTATCCAGACCATTCTCTGGCCGAGATTCAGGGATCTGCTGGATTTGAAGATCCAGCCACTGATCAATTTCGCCGTCATAGCACGGCTGCTGCTGGATCTGGAGGCACTCGGCATCGACCCGTTCCTGGTTACCGCCAGTCCCCCTGCCCCGACGATCAACAGCTTCGACCTCAAGCTGCCCCTGCCGAAACTCAAAATGGCCCAGCTGCTCGCAAAGCTGCCGAATCTTCTGGCGTTGAACACGATCCTGGACATTCCGCCGCTCGGCGACCCCACCTCGGTGGCGGCGCTGAAAAACCGGCTGGACGGGCTTGCCCAACTGACGCCACCCAGCCTGTTCATTCCGATACCGGTGCTGATGAAGCTGGCCCTCGTTCTGGAATCGCTCGCGACCATTCATCAGACCTTTGCCGACGGCGTGTCGCCGACCACCCTCGACCGCATCCGCATGATGATGCGCGTCTGGTCCACATTTCCGATCCCGATCCCGCTTCAGGCCCTGGCGCTGAAGGCCAAGCTCGACCTTCTGCCGCCGCTGGAGGATATCAAGTTGGGTGAGAGCGTTGCCGGCACGATGAGCAGCGCCTTCGCGGCCAGCACCTTCTCGCCGCCAAAACTGGCCATCGCCCCTTTCCTCAATGTCGTGATGGCGCTTTATGGCTCGATGCAGATAGCGGTCGACATGGAGCCTTTCGACGTGTGCAGCATCTGCAACTGCAATTGACGGGAAGAAGCCGTCAGCCGACATGAAGATGGACCGGATCGCCGAGGCGGGCCGGTCCATAAAATTGACGGAGAAACATCAGCAAGATCAGCGGCGCGAGACCGGGCCCTGCCGGCGCGCCCCCCGTTGCCGGCGTCGGCGATGACATCAGGGGAAGCTGCGCTCAGATCTCACCGAGACGTCGCCATTGCTCGAGCTTTTCGCGGCTGACCTCGAAATGCATGGAATCCTCGCGGCTGAAGCCGGCACCCCAGATCCAGCCCTCCTTCTTGAAGAAGTCCGCGAGCAGGATCAGTCCGAGCTGGGTCTTGTTGTCGCCCAACGTATCGAGAACACCGTCGATGTTGATGTCGACCGCCAGGCCATAGGCATGGGCGGAAGCGGAACTGTCGGAGCCGCGGATGCGCCTGACGCAGAGCGAACCGGCGCTCTTGATGCGGGCATAGAGTTCCGGCTCGAAGACCTGCACATTGGCAAAGATCTGCCGTAGCGAGATCAGCGCGGGGCTCAGCATGCGGGCATCGATCGGGCCGACATTTTCGGTCTTCAGCAGCGCCTGCAGCTTCGGGTTGGTGGCCGACTGGCAATCGTCGCTGAGGTCGTCGCGCGGCAGACCGATCAGCTCCCTCAGGAAGGACGGCGTGGACACGGTCAGCCCCTCATTGGCCGATCGCCGGTCGGCAATCAGCACCACCTGGGCAAAGGAACCCTTCAGCGAGTCGGACTCGGGCGCTGCAGCCTCGTCCGGCAGGGCCTCGCGGGCAGCCCCGGCAAGGCCGAGCGAGGTGCGGGCATCGACGCCGTCGATCCGCACCCGCAGCTGCTCGACTTCGTCGCGCAGGGCCGCGATATCGGCCTCCAACGGGCTCGGGTCGAAGACCGGCAGCGGCTCCGGGGGTGCAAAATGCCGCTCGGAATAGTGCCAGATGATGGGAGCCGCGGCGATCGAGATGGCGATCAGCAGCCCTGAGAGAAATCGCATGAATTTGGGTCCCCGCTTCGGATGAGGCCTGCCCGGCTGCAGGCCGCCGGTCCGAGGACCGCGACCGCAGGGGATCGCCTCTGCATGACGGTAAGTGCGGGAAAGCAGAAATAAGGTTCATCGGCCGGCGACCGACACCAGGTTTTTTTTGGCGGCCGCCGGGGCGTATCGTGATCTCGGCAATTCTTTCAGGATTTCAGGGACCTAGGTTATGTGACAAATGCCGCCCCGAGCGTGCCATCCGGGATACTCGCGGCAGGGTGAGGGACGCGCCCCTCTTCACCGCGATGCGCAAACGGGAACGCCAGCAGCCCGGAGAGGCACAGGCCCATCCCCTTCCACGCTGTGTTTTGCACCGCATCCGGCGCCGCCCAACGGCCGCCCTTAGACGGCGAGGTCAAGGTCGCGCGAGGCTGAAAATGCTTGCTTCACAACCCATGCAGTGCAAAAAGCAGCCTCCCCCTGATCATTTCCAGTTAATATTTAGGGGTATATCGACACACCGTTCAAACACGGTGCGGTCAGAAGGAGAAAACGGCATGCTGGATATTTACGAGATGCCGGCCCATCTTATCAGGCGGCTGAACCAGGCGTCGGTTTCCCTGTTCATGGAAAACACCACCAGCCGGGGCTATGATCTGACGCCGGTGCAATATGGCGCGCTGATCGCCATCGGCGACCGGCCCGGCCTCGACCAGGCCACGCTCGCCAGCAATCTGGCCCATGATCGCGTTACCATCGGCGGTGTGATCGATCGGCTGGTTCTGAAGAACTTTGTCCGGCGCGAGGTGAGCCCCACCGACCGCCGGGCACGCGAACTGTTTCTGACGGCCGAAGGCCTGGCGATTATCGAGAAGGTACGTCCGATCATGCACGAGCTGCAGGATCTCCTCCTGCAAGGCCTGGACGCGAGCGAACGGACCATGTTCGTGCAAATGCTGCAAAAGGCAACCGACGCGGTCAACGACCGCAGCAGAGCCCCGCTGCGCTTCACCTAAGGCAGCGCACCAGCCTCATGCACTGCTGATGAAAATGGTGGGCCCGGAGGGCCTGCAGAATTCCGAGAAAAGCAGCCGCATAGCCCCCTGTGGGACAAAAACACCGCTTCATAAAAATCAATGGCTTAGCGAAGCCGCCGTCCCACCTATCCGGTCCCTTTTCGCTGCTTCTTTGCCGGTCGTATTGCGACCAGGGAGGCGCGCATGAGCGGGGCGCGGCCATTCCGGGACGTGAAGCTGCAATGGCTTCAGCAGTTGAGCTGCGACAAGGATTTGAGCGACAGCGCGCGATCCGTGGCGCTCTACATCATTACCACACATTTGAACGGCCACACCGAGAAGGCGTGGCCGTCCTATCAAACGATTGCCGACGCGACCGGCAAGAGCGTCAAGACCATTCAGCGCGCCATCCGTGAGCTTGAGACCAGTGGCTGGTTCGGGATCCGGCGCGGAAATGGCATCGGGCACAACACAGAATATCGTCCCTCTGCGGCTACGATTTTACGCGCATCGCACGCCCGCGAAAAGACGGACAAAATTGTCACCCTTTACCCTGACAAAGGCGGTCAAAATCGTCCGGAAAGGCGGTCAGATCTGTCCGGCGAAGGGGGACAGATATGTCCACCAAACCCAGAGAAAGAAAAAATATATAAACCTAACCCGCGCGAGCACGCGCCGCCGCGCGTCGAGACGCGGCGAGCCGTCCCCCTCGTTTTCGTGGCCGAGACGAAGGCGGATCAGCTCGAGCAATGGCGCATCTGGCTACGTCATCACGGTCGTCTCTCAATCGAGGCCTTAGGGCTTCGAACAGTAAAAGCCGGCAAGCTGGGTTATGCCTTGCCAGGTTATTGGCCACCAGACGAGGCAAGCCCGATTGCGCTGGATTGTATCGCATTCTTCTGCCATCGCCGGGACCACATCGCCGAAAAAGCCGTCCGGCAAACCGACCTTCGGAGGGCGTCATGACGGCTGGCGACCTGAAGGGAGCAAGGCGACCCCTGTCATACGGCAAGACGTCCGACAGGAATTGAGTTTTACCATGTTGGCAGCCTCGCAGGCAGCCTACGTCCCGGTTTGCATGGCGATACCAAAGCGGCGGCATTCATGCGCCAGCGCCTTCATCCGCGCGCGAAGCTCATGGTCATCGCTGCGCCTGGTTTCGTAACGGATCGTCATCCGGCAATAGCCGAAGCTTGTATCGCCCCTCTGCAGTGCATCAACCGATAGAACGTATATATCAGACGCTCCTAGATGAGGCCGAAAATCAAAGATACGCTCTGACCTCAAGCGCGCTGCCTTCCTCGGCTTTGCCATATCGCTTGATTGCTAGGCCACCTCGCGCTAAAGGTGCGGCCCTCCAGATCGGCTCAACGACAGCGAACAGCAGGTCCGCATCCGGACCGTACATGTATATGACGCACCGCCCGCCACCGAACTCTTCGCCATCAAATTCGCCCAAGCTACTCTCGCCGATAGCGTTCTGAAGTTCATCAGCCAAACCGGCAATGATCTCACGCTCCCGTCCTGAGCCGAACGGAGCGTCAATCAACGGGAGATGAACGATTAGGGCATGTTCCATTCAATCTCCCACCAAGACTTCGCTTAGCTTCGCTTCGCTTCCACAAACCGATAGCCCGCTACGCTGTCAGAAGGAAGGTCGTTATCGCTCTCCATCACCTGCTCGCTCAATATCTTACTTGGATCATTGTCATCATAGCGTATCAATCTGGGCTTGGCTTTTTTCAACGGATCACGCCTGACCGCCTCAAACATTGGCCACTCTGCGGGATTCCAATCAGGTAGTTTTCCTACGACAGGCCACAGTCCCTTGTGCAAGCCGAGATCGCCAAATCGCAACGACAAAATGGCGTTGCCCGGCTCAAGACCTTCAACGCCCGCCTCGGTTTGCGCAGGGATGCGCGGGCCAAAGAAATATCCGAGCAAAAGTTTGCCGCTGGGGTCAGTTCGCGCAACCAGCCCTCTAGCGAAGCCTCCATTTTTTTAATGGAACCAAGAATATGGAGCTTTCCGGGTATGAGGGCATCATTGTCCACCGTGTTTAAGAAGCTAGTTTTGGGCCGCGTCCATGCAGGCCTGAAGCTTTGGATTTCGCGAACTAATGGGACTGATTTTATTCAGGGCCGGATTATGGAGGCCACGAAGCATTTGCTCCAGACCTCGCTGCTCAGAATATATATTAGTATGATGTATTGGCGTGAATTGAAATTCTGCCAAGCGCGGATCGCGTAGGCGCTCCCCTGACGACGTACAAAATCAATAGTTCTCCCAGACCTAACCACAGTGCCTGCGATGTCTTGTAATAAGTAGGTGCCGCCACGCACCCACGCCGTCGCCGCACCTCCGCCAACTATCCCAGCTGCCTTTCCGCCCATGGCCAAATCCGACGCCAGAACTTCGTGAACCATGATGCCATCGATTACATGATCTCCGCTATCGGCAGACGGGGCACCGTCGATGACGAGCATCAGCTCGCCGTCATCGCCCCAGCCATAGACTGTAAAGCGCCCTTCAGATCGGTTGTCCGGGGTTCGTCTTCGTAGGGCGACTTTATTGGACTTTCCGGAAGAGCATGACAGCAGATCCACGGCTGTCCTAAAATCGCCCGAGCGCCAGCCCGCACCGGCATCTGGCTCACTGGGGGAGCTGGACCGGAATTCTACGTTGTAGTTGGTATACAAGGCGCCTTATTGGGATCATTGCCGCTTCCAATTAGCGTAAACGGCACTCCCAAACTGCCGAAGTTTCCAGCATCGCATCGGCGCAATCTTATTTTCCCGATCGGGAAATATTTCCTCCGAGTGGCACCTTGCTTCGTTAATTATCCCGATCGGGAAATTTTTCTCGACAAACCGACTGATATGCTGCTATTTTCCCGATCGGGAAATAAAAATGGCAAAACACGTCAGAAGTCCAGCCGACATCGGCGCCTTGGTCCGCAGCACACGCAAGGAGCAAAACTTGCGGCAGGACGAGCTTGCCGGCGTTTCGGGCGTCGGCCTCCGGTTCATAGTCAATCTCGAAGCTGGCAAACCGACAGCACAGATCGGAAAGGTTTTGCAGGTTCTGCAAACGCTCGGGTGTTCGATTGACATCTTGGCCCCTGGGGAACGTCGAAAATGACGGTAAGAGCTCTGAATGTGTGGTGGGATGGTCGCTTCGTCGGGCAATTCACCCAAGATAGCCATGGCGACATCGGCTTTGCCTACACCCAAGCTTGGCTTGAGGATGAAAAGGCGCTCCCGCTTTCAAACTCTCTTCCAAAGCGCCGGGAGCGTTTCTTCCGCCGTGAATGCCGACCATTCTTTGGCGGCCTATTGCCCGAAGAAAGTCAGCGCCTCATTGCAGCACAAGCATTGGGGGTTTCACCCGCGAACGACTTCGCACTTCTCGACCGCTTGGGCGGGGACGTCGCTGGCGCGCTCCAGCTTTTGCCGGAAGATGAGGAGCCAACAGCAGCAGGGCCGATCACGGGCCACCAACCGGCATTTCTGGAAGATGCCGGGATTGTTCGGATACTGGACGCACTTCCGACACGGCCGTTATTGGCCGGTCAAGGCCTCAGACTTTCGCTAGCTGGCGCGCAATCCAAGGTGCCACTTATTCTGATAGACGACCAGCTAGCGCTTCCAGTGTCGGGGCAGGCAACAACGCATATTTTGAAACCGCCAATCGCGCGCTTTCCAGGGACAACTGCGAATGAAGCCTTCGTGATGAGCCTCGCAGCAGCGATCGGCCTTGATGTTGCGCCTGTCGAACCCAGATCGGCGAATGGGCGCCCATTTCTTTTGGTCGAGCGTTATGATCGCTATCGCGATGCCGAAGGTCTGGTTCGTCGCATCCACCAGGAGGATTTCTGCCAGGCACTTGGTGTGCCACCCGAAACGAAGTATGCCAGCGAGGGCGGGCCTACCTTCAAGGACTGCTTCGAGCTGTTGCGTCGGGTCTCACAGCGGCCGAGCACGGACATCGCTAAGCTCCTGGATGCTGTGATTTTCAACCTCATTGTCGGAAACGCAGACGCCCACGGAAAGAACTTCTCAATTCTATATGACGACCAGGGGCCGAGAATGGCTCCGTTGTACGACCTACTTTCCACGGTGACCTATCCAGATCTTTCACCGAAAATGGCTATGCGGATCGGCAAACGCGCCACCCTCGCTGAGATGGATGTTGATGGATGGCAGGCATTTTCTAAGGATGCTGGTGTTGGTGTGCCTCTGATACGCCGCCGTGTGAAGGAGCTTTGCGACGGCGTCAGAGAATTTTCCGAGCGCCTTGCCACGAGTGCTTCTGCGGCATCTAACAATATTACAACACTCAACCGGCTCACCGATTTAGTGGTTGAGAGGGCAAAACTCGCGGCGCTGTCCATATGAGAAAAAAGCTTATGCATCAACAGTTTATACCAAGCGTCCGTGAACCTGACTCTCGCGGAGTTTCCCAATGGCTGAAGGCAGCGATGGACACACTGGCCGGCTTACTCCACACTCTTTTTGGCGCTTGCTATTCGTATGACACACTCACATCCATAGAAAAACTGGAAACTCTATATTCCGCCCAGAGACCTGAAACGGCCTCGAAACCTGCGAATGTAAGGTTTCCGTTATTGACATTCCATTCGCATATCTCACGCAACCCCACCAAAGTATCTAGCTCAATATCGCCCCACGCTCCGTCAGCATACTCTCGCAACTGAACGGGGCCGGAGATTGAACACCGCACATCTACGTCGGGGCCAATGAAGCCGATTCCTTCTACAAAAATACCGTCGCTACGGAAGCTGATTTGTCTCTCGCTCGCAACGAAAGAGCTGATCTGACAATCTGGAAAACTGGCTCGGTTTGCGGCGTCAGCGTGAAGTTCCAGATACATCGTTAATATCCTCGGTAATCCCCCCGTTCTTAACGGGGCGCGGCAGTAGAATTCACGCGGCCATTTTCAGTTTCTGGGCGGGTGTGATGCCGCCGATCCCCATATTGGGCCGTTCATTGTTGTAGGTCCATAGCCACTGCGTGGCGAATTCCTGCGCCTCCTCGATGCTTTCGATGATGTATTGGTCGAGCCATTCATGCCGGACGGTGCGGTTGTAGCGCTCGACATAGGCATTCTGCTGCGGCTTTCCGGGCTGGATGTGGCTCAAGGCAATTCCTTGCGTTGCTGCCCACTCCATCAGTTTGCCACTGACATACTCGGGTCCGTTATCCACACGAATGGCGAACGGTTTGCCGCGCCATTCGATGATCTGGTTCAGGCTGCGGATCACGCGTTCAGCAGGCAGCGAAAAGTCCACCTCGATGCCCAACCCCTCGCGGTTGAAGTCGTCCAAGACATTCAACAGTCGGAATTGCCTACCATCCTCCAAACGATCCGCCATGAAATCCATGGACCAGACCAGGTTCGGCGCATCCGGCACAGTCAGAGCGTCGGGCTTGTCCCGCTTCAAACGCTTGCGTGGCTTGATCCTGAGGTTCAACTCCAGCTCACGATAGATGCGGTAAAGCCCGAGAAAATTCTACTTTTGAAGCCCGTTAATTTGCGGGAGGATTACCTGCCAAATCGAGGACTCTTCTGTCCAGTTTACCTGCGGTGGCGATCCGTCAATATCCCTCTACATCTGAGCGCTAGAATTCGTGGAACTCAGCTTTTTGATATAAAACCGACGCTAAACCCAAACAAGCGGCCTATTTTTCCCAATGTTTCCAGCGTTGGGTTCGCCGTGCCGGCTTCGATCTCCGCAACCTGTCGCCTGGTGAGAGACAGCGTCTTGGCGAACTCCTCCTGCGTCATGCCGAACCCTTTGCGGATTTCGACAACCGCTTCAGGCAACCGTAAATCACCGTTTCTAGCACGCTCCGCCAGTGTTCTTCGGTTTTCAAGGATCTCCTCTTTCGTCGGCTTCTTCCATCGAGCCATCTAGCGGTCCTTCACCATCATTGACACGCCCCCAAAACGCTGTCCGCTATCGCGATACAGCGCCCCATCGCGCGATCCAGAATGTCCGGAGGCGCGCTCATAACTTTCGCCATGGCCGGAGCCTGGCGCAGGTGTTCGGCAAAACCGGAAAGCGTAGCTGCGAGCGCTCTCTGCTCAGCAGGATCAGGCATCAGTTCAGCGCAAATACGCTTCCAATCGGGAAGATGATCGCGACCACCGTCACGCATCATCGCCCATCGGGTGGAGCGAACAATCCCCTCCTTGGCGAGCCGCATGGGTGCGAAATCAAAGAGCGGGGACAGGCGGATTGTGCCATCCTGGTGCTTGCTGAGAGCTGAGTTCCGGCCATGATTGTCGGGGTTGCCAAGCGCGAGGTTGGCAATATCGCGCTTCAGGTATTCGGTAATGTCCGCGAAGGGATCGGCCGAATATTGACGCAGAACGTCGATATAGGCCTCATGCGTGCCGACATGGCCAAAATCGGCAACACCGATCGCGGACACGAGGCTTTCTTGCCCCAGTCGGACGGTTCCGCCGCCTTCTTTGTTCTTTCGGTCGAACCGGGGAATGATCAGGACACCTTCGGCATAGGTCGAAGGTTCGCTAACATTCAGACCTAATTCTTGAGCGATCCGCGAATAGAGGGCTTCGCCTTCGAGGATCAGGCGATCCACAGGCTCGTTGCTGCGTACCAGCTTGACAATGACGTGGCGCACGGCCTCATCATCGGTCACGAAGCTGTCGGGGTAATAGAGCCCGTCATTCGCCTGAGTCATAGAGACCTTCGGCCATTCGCCTTGCAGGCCGCTTGAGCCGGAGGCCAGCATTCCGAAGCGGTCGGCGACTTCCATAAAGCGATCCGACCGCTCAAGGATTTCCGCCTCTGTCACACCTTGGCGCTCGACACCGCACAGCCGTTCAGCTTCGGCGTCCGCCGCTTCTTTGATGCGGATATTGCCGACGCCGCCTGTCGCCGATCGGAGAAGCAGTGGCAGATCAGAAGCGCGCGAGCCTTCCGTAAGACCGAGGTGCTCGGCTAGCTTTCGCCGTGCATGCCCCTGAGGCATAAGATCCAAGAGGAAGGGCGGCCAGCTGCGGCTATATCGATTTTCGAGATCGACGGGATAGCGGACGGATAAGGCGCGATGATCACGGACCGTTTTTCCAGCCGCAAACTCCGCCGATGCGACAGTGACGAAATAGTCGAGATCATAATCGACGATGGACGCGCCCTGGAAGCCGGCCGCGTCGTCTTTGAGTTCCAATGTCGCGGCGTGATGCCACTCACCGTCAAAATGGGTTTGGAGCGTTAGGCGCATTAATTGACCCTTTCAATGGTTCAAATAATGCATTTTTCCAAGTTATTCAACCCATCAAAGTGGGTTGAATAATTAAGGTCAGAACTGCCAGCTACCGAAGCGGTCGTTAAAGGTTCTTATCCGGCTTACCATCTTCCGGCCACGCAACGCACTGCCGCACGCGAACACCCTCTCACGCCGGGCGTGGAACTGGCCGCCATGGACTTCTGGCACGGCGTGCCGCTGGTCGACGCGCCCGCATTACCGCACCGCCACCTGCACCATCGTTGCCGATATAGACATTGGAAGACCCGGTCTCGGCCGATCCGCCGCAATCGATCGCGTCGCCGATCCGGCCGGCCGCCTTGCCGTTGATGAAGACGGTGGCAGATCCGGCCGCGAGCGCGCGCGGATGCGAACCCGTATGACCGGCCAGGCAGGCATGCGCCGCATAGGAATCCCCCACCCGCATCAGCGAGCGACCGTTCACATAGACATCCGGACTGCCGCCGGTCGCAGGGCTCGGCGGGAAGCGGCAGCCATGAGCGGAGCCGATGTCGGCGCGTCGGTGGGCTGGGGGCATCTTTGGAACCTCAGGCGAAAAGATAATTTTTCAATTTAGATAATCAGAATATTCAGTTGGGTGGCATCGTCGCAATTAAACGATTTAGACTTTTATCTTCCCAACGATCGAGCTCCAACACCAACTTATGCATAGACTCTTTCTCCTCAGGATTGAAAACACCTTGATATTTGGGTTCGACAGCCAGCGCTGGCACAGCCTTGTCCAGAGCAACTGTCTTTTTGCCATAGACCTGAATACCAATATCCCAATACAGCCACGATGACGGCGCGCCAGCGTCTCCGAACTGTGATTTCACTTTTTCATATTGAAATCCTTGTCTTTCTGACTTTCCCAGGGAGCTGAACTGGAAAGACGCTCTCTCATTGCTGCCAGCATTCAATAAAAATTCTGCAAGCCACCGACGAAAATCCGAGTACTTTTCCTTATCAATTAGGTCATTGTATAAAACTGCACCTGTGAATGCGATTCTCTTATTGGAGTCCGAATCAACAAATATGTAAAATTTCCCGCATGAGTAATCATCTCCCATTTCATTTTCGGTTGAAAATGGAGCTGTTACTATTTGAATACTGGAGTTATTACAAATTTTTATGGGCTCATAGGCCATTTTTCCATCAATATATCTTGACATACCAGATGCTCCACCCACGCAAAGTGTTGAAAAGCTTAGAACACTTAAGATGAGTGCCGTTTTAGCTAAATCTGTCATCTTCCAAATTTCCCAGCTTCCATACTGCCGCCAACACTACCACCTACTAATGGCACGATACCTACCTTGCCGCCGGCCCTCCAGACGCCGTCCTTATATTCCGCCCGCCCCTTAACCTTCCCGGAAACGCCTACCGCCCCCTGTACGCTGCCGCCAAGAACAAGCCCGTAATCATATTCGTTAGTTTCAACATAGCGGCAGAGTTGTTCCGACCATTCCCAGCCTCCAAGCCATGTATGATCGCATAGATAGTCAGCCCATCGGGCTGGTATTAATTTGACCGATCCATCCGCCGCGATGGATCCGACCTCTACGCCCAGCCCCAGCTCGCCATTTAGCGTGGCTTCACCTTCCGCGAAATTGACCGTCGCCTCTCCAGCTGCCTTGGCTTCCGCTGTCGCGGCAGCGACCGTGACTTTTCCTTCAGCAGGTATTGCACCGTTGCCGACAAGCTTATTCTCCCAATTCAGCAGGTTACCACTCAAAGATGCATCCGCCTTGGCGCCGTATGACGTACCCTTATCGGTTTCAAATTTGCCGATTTGAGAACTTGTCCGACTTCGCCAGATATCAAAGGCGATTGGCCTCAGCGGTCAATCAGCCCGCGCTGGCGCAGATGTTCGAGATACCGGGGATCGCTGTCTTCGAATATCTCTTCGCCTTCCAGCATGTAGGCGCGCGGCAAGGGATCCGTCGCCTCCTCGACACGGCCGAGATCGTAGAGACAGGCTCCGATCCCCCAGAGAACGAAGGGATTGGTCACCCCTTCCATTCCGGCAGATGCGGCGGCCTCCTCGAAGGCTGCAAGGGCTGCCTCGATGTTCCCGCGCTCGCGTTCCGCGTCGCCTATCGAGGCGTTGAGCCAGAGCAATGCCTCCCAGCGGCGGCGAGGCTCGGGCAGAAGCGCGAGTGCCTCAGTCCAGACCGTCAGAGCTCCCTCAGCATCACCGGCGTCCCACGGCCAAAAATCCAATTGATCGAGCCGCAGAGGGCAGCTCATCTTAGGTTTAGCTAATTTTGCGAAAGACATACTCATCCAGGAGATACTGATAGCCCAAGATATAACGCTTATCCAATGCCTCTACCTGCCAACCGGGTCCCTTCACGAGATTGGAGACCTCGAAATACCGCTGAATTCGTGATCGGCGGCGCGGCCTGATGGCGGTTGGCGGCGTTTTCTTCCGATTTCGGGCCGGGCTTCGTGATGTCATCGCCCCTTCGGAGCGGTCAGCGTCATGCGGCGGCACGGCGTCCTTCGTGGAAGACGTAGCGAAGCATGTTTTAGGCGATATTGGCCATGCCGATCTTCACTTTCGCCCTGCTGATGCCAATCGTGCGGATGAAGAGCTTCATTTTGTCCTTTTGCCTGGCGAAGACATGCTCGACGGCGGACCTGATCTTTGATCGTCGCCCGTTTGCCCGCGACATCGTTTCCGGCATTGGCTTGCCCTTCGGTTTTCGTTGGTGGATGTCCGACTTCAGGCCATTGTCCTTCAGCCATTCCTCGTTGGTCTTCGAACGATAGGCACTATCGGCCCAGACGGTCGAAGCGGTATTGTCCTTGGTCACGACGTTCCTGAGTTGAGCGCCGTCATGGGCGGCCGCACTCGTCACCATCCATCCCCGGATGAACCCATGCGCCCGGTCGATGCCGGCATGGTTCTTGTAACCGAACATCGGAATGGCGATGTCATGCTGCCGGGTCGCGGCTGATGTCGGCGTTTGTGTCGGTTGCTTCGCCTTGGAATACTTCACCGTCCAACGCGCATCCCGATCCTTCTGGGCAAGCCTGGCGGGTGTGTCCTTCCACTCGTCCGGGATATCACCAGCCTTGATCGCATCTTTCTCGTCCTGACTGTTATGCTGCTTGGGTGCCTGGATGATCGTTGCATCAACGATCTGACCACCTTTGGCCAGATAGCCCGACCGGGAGAGATGTTTGTCGAAACGGGAGAACAGATTGTCGATGGCACCGGCCCGCACCAGGCTTTCACGAAACAGCCAGATCGTCTTGGCATCCGGAACCTTGTCGGAAAGGCCGAGCCCGAGAAACCGCATGAACGACAACCGGTCCTGAATGACGAACTCGGCCTGGTCGTCGGAAAGATTATAGAGCGCCTGCAGCACCAGGATCTTGAACATCAGCACCGCCGGAAACGGCGGGCGCCCGCCCTTAGATCCGTCGGATCGCTTCAGCGCCTTAGCCAACGGCTTCTCGAACACCGGCCAGGGGATGATGCTCTTCAGCTTCTCAAGCGGATCGCCAACGGCGCTCAGCCGCTCTTAGCGTTCGTCCAAATCCCAAAACCCAGGCTGCCCACGCATCATCTGTTCCCCGCAAATCGCGCATGCCGGATTGAATCACGAAAACCGGACGAAGGGGAGGTTTTTAGAGGTTTCCGATTGCTCTGATCCCCTGAAACTGGACCGTTCGGCGACAATCTTCTTCAGCCTGGAATTCTCATCTTCCAGAGCCTTCAATCGACGCATCTCATCCGGCAACAGACCCGCATACTTCTTGCGCCAATTGAAATACGTCGCCTGGCTGATCCCAGCCTTCCGGCAGATCTCTGCCACCGGCACACCATCATCGCCCTGCTTCAAAATGAACGCCTTCTGGGCGTCCGAGAACTTCGATGCCTTCATGCTTCCGCTCCTTCTCCCAGCCGGGAGGCTATCGCGGAAAACTCCAATTATAAACGGTCCAGTTTCAGGGGATCAGAGCACTGGCATCATATGCGTAATTTGGATGCTCTCTTAAATTGGAGTCATCGATGTTCAAGATTTTCGCTACTGCCGCAGCTTCAAAGCACCAGTATCCAAAATACGTATTGTGCCGACTTTTGTGGTTATTGAACCAATACGTATCTCCCATCTTGCGATACCAAGTCTTCATGAAGGCCTCGAGTTGGCGATCTCTATAGGCCTCGACCTTGAAGCACCTGTAGAGTGGCTCATAGGCGTCGGGCCAGAGCAGATGATCCGTGTCATCTTGCCCCGGGTAACCTAAAGCCTTGATCATCTTATTCGCCAGCGCATCGGTGGCATGATGGGGATTGCGCATTTGAAGGACGAGATAGTCCAGCACGATATCCGTCTTCTCTCGGGGAAGTTCAAAAAGGACACACCAAGCCAAAAGTCGATACCACATATCGAACCCGCCCGAATATCCGCCTCCATCGCCATAGAGGAAATAGTCAGGATCTTGCTGACCAAACTCCACAAAATACTTTAGCGCTTCAATCGCGCCATCCACATACTCGACAAACTCATTAACTGACGAACCCGAGGAGTAGGAAGCAATCGCCAAATGACTGGAATTTCAAAAATAATCATATTAAAATCCTATTCTTTTTTTAAAATCAATACTATTATCGTTCATTGCCTTATAGTAATTATGTAAAAAATTTTTTTTATACCGAATTAAATCATTAAAATACGCTAAATCTTTAATTGAATCTCTCATTGGCCCTCTTGTCTTCACTTTCTATTCTTAAGACTCTTTTTTATCACATTTCCGTACTTATCTACCTGCAATATTTGCGGATCAAATCCCTGCATGTTTATCAAAAACGCCTCCTCTTCGCCCACCGCATCTTCAAGCCGACCTCGGCCCCATGCTGGAGACATTTGTTTTGTACCATCCGAGAGCGTACCCAATCCAGCGCTACCATATTTTGCGTCAGCGACCACATAGCTCGGTGGGTTCCCGTCTTTTCTATACACACCGTCAATACCGTTATGGCCCACATCGGTCACCTCAGAGATAGGCCCGTTTATCTTTTCATATCCTTGAGAGGTCATATAGCGATCCGCCATTGCCTCCCCGAACTTTCCTTTTTCGCTATTTGTCGATTGTGAAGCCGGTAGCCAGTCCCCTGTTTTCGGATCTTGCAGAACAGCTTTCCCGTCCTGATTTCGCCTGACGCCTGGTGGATCGGAAGGATCGCGGAAGCTGCCGTCCTCACGTTCATCAAACTTTTCTTCTTTCTTCTTTCTAAGTTCCAAATCTTCCGCAGGCCGATCGGGAATCGTCCTGTTTCTATCCTCCAGGATTCCAGCAATTTGATTTTCGCCGGGCCGGCCATATTTCGCTTCCAGCGCATCGGTCCTCCATTCGAAGGCACCACCTGCATCATCACATTGGGATCGGCGTGGCGGAAGATGACCCGCTCATAGGCATGGGCCTTGGCCACACCACCCGGACGCCTCACCGTTCGCGGCGTGTCCTTGCGGGCGACCAGCATCTGGTTGATCCGGCGCAGATGGCGGGAAAGCGTCTCGGCGGTGACGGATCTGTCCGTGACCCAGAAGACAGCGCCGGGACGGTCGTCGATGACATCCAAAATCTGCCGCAGCCGTTCGGCCACCCGATCGGGATCATCGATGATATCCGAGGGGAGAACCCCACCGCCGGTTTCATCGCCGGCCGCGACATGGGCGGCCATCTCCGCCGCCATCTCCGCCGCCTTTGCCTCCAGCGCTTCGTCGGAAAAGTCCTCGTCCTCGCCATCGGGTGCCGTTTCCACGGGCGCGCGTGAAACCAGATAGGGATCGACAAGCCATGGCCCGCCGAGCACCGTCTCCTCGTTGCCCGGCACCTGCCGGTAGAGCGGGCGAAAGGACATGCCGACCGCGTTCAACCGCGCCGGCAGGGCCGTAAAGCGCGCGCCATCCATCGCCACATAGATGCGGTGGGCGCCCCCCTCGACCAGATCGTACAATTGTCGTTCCAGGGCAGCCCGGACATCATCGGGCCGCGGCTCGGTACGCTGGGTCACGGCCATCCCGTCATCCTCGCACGCCGGGCGTGGAACTGGCCGCCATGGACTTCTGGCACGGCGTGCCGCTGGTCGACGCGCCAGCGCCGCCGGCACCGCCGCCATCGTCGCCGATATAGACATTGGATGACCCGGTCTCGGCCGACCCTCCGCAATCGACCGCGTCACCGATCCGGCCGGCCGCCTTGCCGTTGATGAAGACGGTCGCCGATCCCGCGGCCAACGCCCGCGGATGCGGACCCGCATGGCCAGCCACGCGGCATGCGCCGCATAGGCATCGCCCACCCGCATCAGCGGGCGACCGTTGACATAGACATCCGGACTGCCGCCGGTCGCAGGCGTGGGCGGGAAGTGGCAGGCGTGGGCTGAGCCGATGTCGGCTTTGCGGTGGGCTGGGGGCATTGGACCTCCGTTTAAAAATTCCGACCAATCACGATATCGTCAAAACAAAATTGAACCGGACGACACCCCCCCAAAAAAACAAAAGCATCCCAACGACCAACACATCAAAACAAAACAAAACAAAACAAACTTTGAAGACCTACAAAACATTAACTTACAACACTTAAATCAGATCCGTAATCATCAATGTGCTCATAAAACAACGACACACCAGTACCAATACTATTGGATGAATATATATAATCCGTTATGCGATTCATTCTATCCAAAAGAGGGCGATTTTTATACAAACTATCACGATATCGCGATGGAAAATCATATATTTGCTTTGCACTTGTAAATTTATACCTGAATCCATTTATCAGAGAAGCATATATGAACGGGTTCAATTCCAAAAGAATCTTGCCAATAGCAAACCCCTCCTCAGATTTCTCGTCGACGTCGGAGTATCTCTGCTTCAGGCTGTCGAGGGCGATGGCTATTTCTTTTTCTCTTATACGTCCACCCGGCCCAAACAGCATATTGCTGGAGACGGCCTCCTCCTTCACTTCAACAAAGAACTGGAACATGGGATGCAGCGCCATGCCACGTTCAAGAGATTTCTCATAGGTTGCCTCCCAGGATAACCGCATCAGACCTGTGATAGCCTCGTCCATAGTCTCTTCACCTTCAATACAACGAATAAGAAAGGCGTACTGATTCATGATTGCCTCAAAAGAAGCGTAAAATCCGGGTGTGGCGTCACCATAGAAACTGTCGATCTTGGTTGCCTCTTCATCCCACCTGACAACATCCTCACGGGTCGCATAAACTTCATGGACGAAATCGTCGTAGGATCGAAAAGGTATATGAACCGGTGAGCCAGCCTTAGGCCCTGTTGACAAAGTATGGCAGCCAAATCTTTGCGGCGGCCAGAGCGAGGAATGCTGAGAAGGATTTCCGTGTTTTGTCGTATCGGGTCGC
>NZ_JAGGJU010000012.1 GCF_017873095.1 Heterorhizobium halophytocola
GTCAGGTCGCCGCGAGCCAAAACCGCCTCCTAAAAGGCAGCCTTGAATCACGCTTCAGCTGATTTGGGAATCCACTTTGTCAACAGGACCTAGTGCATTTGCTCTAATTTCAATGATTTTATTGGGGTTTTTATTTCTCAATGAATTGATCTCTGCGTCCGCTCCGCCCGATGAAAGTCTCCAGTTCTCCGAGCTTCTTGTAGGGCGGCAGTTGGATTCTCAGATTGTTACTTTAGGGTTGGAGCAAGATGCGCTTGGATTGCGAAACAAAAGAGGTTTGGCGGCTCTCTATATGAGGGCATATTCTCAATTTCTTGCAATTATCGGCGGAACGATCCTGTCCATTCTGGGCGCCATATTTGTTCTGGCGAGGGTGGATGCGGTGCCGACTGCTGCGAGCGGTGAGTGGAACGACGTTAAGTGGGTCTTCAACTCCAGCTCTCCTGGAATAGTTTTAGCTTTGGTAGGGATCGGATTGATTGGTATGGTTGTTTGGATGACGTCCAGTCAACCGATTGTGGTCAATGACGCCGCATTGTTCGTGACGCGAAGTAACCCTTCCCCCGAGGCCCAAGAGACCGTCGCCGAATCTGAGTTCTATAAAGGGCGCCGTGAAGAGAGACTTAAAGATTTGCGGGGGGGCTATGAGTAAAATTATATTCGAGCTGTTTTCTTGCACCGGTATGTTGTTTTTTCCGATAATTGCAAGCGCTGATGCTCTTCAGGAGGCTTATGATCGCGGCTATGCCGACGGGCTCGCTGCTAGCACAGTATTCGGCAGATCGGCCGCGACAGTTCACCTTGGAACTGATGTGCCAAATGCACCACTCGTTCCTGGGACAACGTTCATTCCGGTGCCCCCGGGCGGGGCGTGGGCCGTTATGCCCAATAGGTCTTATGAAGGGTTCCTTGAGAAGCTGGGGAAGCCGTATATGGAAGGCAGCGGCATTATTTCCAATCAGGGCGCTTCGCAATAATTTAGAATTTGACCCCGTCGCCCCGCTGACCGTCCATGTCGCAGACAGGCTGTTTTGCATTTTCGCGCGCCCCTAATATCCTGACCTGATTTCCACTCCGTCCTTCAGGGTTTCAAACAGCATGGCAGAGTTTCCGACCAAGGCAAAAGTCGTCATCATCGGTCTCGGCGGGATCGTCGGCGCGTCGATCGCGCATCATCTGATCGAGCGCGGCTGGGACGATATCGTCGGCATCGACAAGTCGGGCATCCCGACCGATATCGGCTCGACGGCGCACGCCTCCGACTTCTGCTACACGACCAGCCATGACTATCTCTCGGTCTGGACGACGCAGTACTCGATCGATTTCTACGAGAAGATGGGCCATTACGCCCGGATCGGCGGGCTGGAAGTGGCGCGCACCGGCGACGACGCCTGGATGGAGGAGATCCGTCGCAAGGTGACCTCCGGCAAGGCCTTCGGCACCAATGTGCGCCTCGTCGATCCGGCCGAGATCAAGGCGATGTTCCCGCTGATCGAGGAGGACCAGGTGCAGGGCGGCATGTTCGACCCCGACGCCGGCCTTGTCATTCCGCGCAGCCAGACGGTTGCCGGCAAGCTGGTCGACGCGGCGGAAAAGTCCGGCAAGCTTCAGATGTTCGGCAATACGCCGGCCCAGTCGCTGATCGTCGAGGGCGGCAAAATCAAGGGCGTCGTTACCCATCGCGGCACGATCATGGCCGATCACGTCATCGTCTGTGCCGGCCTCTGGGGCCGGCTGATCGCCGAAATGGTCGGCGAGGATCTGCCGGTCATGCCGGTTGACCATCCGCTGACCTTTTTCGGCCCCTATACCGAATTCGAAGGCACCGGCAAGGAAATCGGCTTCCCGCTTTTGCGCGACCAGGGCAATTCGGCCTATATGCGCGATACCGGCGACCCGAAGACCACTGAGGGTGGCCAGATCGAGTGGGGCTATTACGAGACCACCAATCCGCGCATGTGCCATCCGCGGGAGCTGCTCGAAAAGCACGAGGCACGCCTGTCGCCCTCGCAGCGCGATCTCGACATGGAGCAGATCCTCGAGCCGCTGGAACGCGCGATGGAACTGACGCCGATCCTCGGCGAGCTCGGCTACAACGAGGGTCATTCGTTCAACGGGCTGCTGCAGGTGTCGGCCGGCGGTGGCGCCTCCTGCGGCGAAAGCCAGAAGGTGCGGGGCTTGTGGTACTGCGTCGCCATCTGGGTCAAGGACGGCCCCGGCTACGGCAAGCTGATCGCCGACTGGATGACGGATGGTCGCACCGAAATCGACCACAACTCGATCGACTATGCCCGTTTCTATCCGCACCAGATGACGGAAGAATTCATCGCCAATCGCTGCTATGAGGCGGCGCAGAAGATCTATTTCCCGGCCGTGCATCCGCGCGAGCCCTATGCGTCGTCGCGCGGCGTCAAGCGTTCGCCCTTCCACGAGCGCGAGAAGGAACTCGGCGGCCACTTCATGGAACTCGGCGGCTGGGAGCGTGCGCATGGCTATGCGGCCAATGAGCACCTGCTGGAAAAGTATGGTGACTGGGTTCCGGTGCGCGAAAACGAGTGGGACAGCCGACATTTCTGGCGCGTCTCCAATGCCGAGCATCTGGCGATGAGCGAGGATTGCGGCATCGTCAACCTCTCCCACTTCCATATGGTCGACATCGAGGGGCCCGACCATGTCGACATGCTGGAATGGCTGTGCGCGGCCAAGATCGGCGGCGACGCCAATATCGGCAAGGGCATCTACACCCACTTCCTCGACGACGAGGGCATGGTGCGCGCCGACTTCACGGTGATCCGCATGGCCGACCGCTGCCGGCTGATCAACGGTGCCGACGCCGGCCCGCGCGATTTCCACTATATGCGCCGCGTGGCCGAGGACCGGGGCTATGACGTCACCATCACCGATGTGACGGAGAAATTCATCACCATCGGCATCTGGGGCCCGAATGCCCGCGAGACGCTGAAAAAGGTGGTGGCCGATCCGGCCGGTCTCGACATCGAGAACTTCCCCTTTGCCGCGATCAAGCCGATCGAGATTGCCGGCAAGACCGTGTCCGCCTTCCGGCTCTCCTATGTCGGCGAGCAGGGCTGGGAACTGCATATGAAATACGAGGACGGGCTCGCCGTGTGGGATGCGCTGCGGGCGACCGGCGTGATGGCCTTCGGCGTCGAGACCTATGCGAACTCGCGCCGCATGGAAAAGTCGCTGCGCCTGCAGAACGGCGATCTCTTGACCCAGTACAACCTGATCGAAGCCGATCTGGCGCGCCCGAAGGTCAAGGAAGCCGATTTCCGCGGCAAGGCCAAGCATCTCGAATACAAGGCCCGTGACCATCAGCCGGCGATGCTCTGCACGCTGGTGATGACCGAGAATACCGACAGCCACGGCGTCAAGCGCTTTCCGGTCGGATCGATGCCTGTGATGGATCCTGATACGGGCAAGACGCTGGTCGACGACCTCGGCCGCATCTCCTACACGACCTCGGTCGCCTATGGCCCGACGATCGGCAAGAACATCATGCTGGCCTACCTGCCGCATGATTATTGCCAGGTGGGGCGGACACTGAATGTCGAGTATTTCTCGGAGGCCTACCCGGTCGAAGTGGCGGCCGTCGGCTACAAGCCGCTGTACGACCCGGAGAATCTGAAGCCGCGCAGCTGAGGCAAAAGCCCGGCAGTGCCCAGGTCCATCAGAACCCGGCGGTCGAAAGGCCGCCGGGTTTTGCGATATGGCGCAAGAGCGGCCTCGCTACCGGTGCGGCGTCTGAGGCGTGCTCAGCGGCTTTCGAGCGGCAGGAGGAGTTTGCGCAGCAGGCCGGCCAGCATCTCTCGCTCGGCGTCGGTAAGCGGCGCGAGCGCCTTCATCGCCTCCGCCATATCGGCGCGAAAGGCGGTTTCGGCGCGTGCTTGGCCGGTTTCGGTGAGGGCCACAAGCAGGCTGCGGCCATCCTGTTCCGACTTCCGCCGGCAGACGAGGCCCGCCTTTTCCAGCCGCCCCAGCCTGTGCGTCAGTCCGCCCGAAGACAGCATCAGCTGGGTATAGAGGTCGGTCGGGGTCAGCTCATAGGGTGGTCCGGCGCGCCGGAGGCTGGCGATGACGTCGAACTCGCCGCGATCGAGCCCATGCTCGGCAAAGAGCCTCTCGATGCCGGGGGCGAGGAGATCCGATAACCGCTTGGCCCGCCCGAGGATCGCCATCGGCGTGGTATCGAGGTCGGACAATTCTGCGCGCCATTGCCGACGCAAACGATCGACATGATCCGCCGGCGCGAGGGCGTCGGAGCGAGAGCGGTCATTGTTGATCTTCGGGCCTGCCGTCATGAGATATCTGCTCTTCGATGGAAAGGGTTCGACAATAGCGACCGGCAGGCATTGGTTCAAGATATCTTTGTGTGAAGATAATTACCTTGACGCAAAGATAATTATGGCGTTCCCTTCGCTTCTTTGAAATTGGCTTCGAGGGGGAATGACGATGATGGCGAGCCACGAAACCAGGCCGCCCGTCGGCGGTGAAAGCCGGACGATCAGGGTGGAAGGAGCCGAGATTGGCAGTGAGGCCTCGTTCTTTCTCGTCGATACCGATCCCGGCCGCGGCTCCCTGCTGCACAAGCATCCCTATGCGGAAACCTGGATCGTGCGGTCGGGGCAGGTGGCCTTCACAGTCGGGGATGAAACGGTGCTGGCTGCAGCAGGCGATATCGTGGTTGGCCCGGCCGAAACACCGCATCGGTTCGAAAATATCGGCGATGGACCGCTGAAAATGGTCTGCATCCATCCGCGGCCGACAATCGAGCAGACGAATATCGCTCCGGCCTGAGCAATCGCGGCGACCGCAGCTTGAGCCGGACGCGCGATCTTCCTAGATTGGGCGCATGCCCCGCAAACGCGATATCGAGATCAAGTCCTGGCACGCGGTGCCGCCGCCCGAGGTCTGTCCACTCTGCGGGCGGGCGATTCCGCCCGATCAGCGCGACCTGCACCATTTCATTCCGAAAAGCCGAGGTGGCCGCGAGACCGTGCCGCTGCACCGCATTTGTCATCGCCAGATCCATGCACTGTTTTCCGAGGCCGAGCTGGAGCAATCCTACTCCACCACCAAACAGCTGCTGACGGATCCGGCGATCCGCAAATTCGTCGCCTGGGTCAGAAAGAAGCCGCCCGGTTATTACGATGGCACGCGCCGCAGCCGGCGGCGGCTGGGATAGGCGGGCGCCTAAGCGACGGTCCACGGTTGCGGGGGCTTGACGGCCCGCGCCTTGATGGCAGGGCCGCCCCTGCCATGCGGGGCTTCGCCCTCAGGGATAGGCCGCCTTGCAGACGGTCATCACGGTGTGGCGCAGCCAGCGATGGGCGGGATCGGCGTCGAGGCGGGGATGCCAGATCGAGGAGATGACGAAGTCCGGCGTCCCGACGGGCAGGTCAAAGGCGGCAATGCCGAGCCCGGCTGCGTGCTCGCCCGCCAGCGCATCGCCAAGGCAGCTTTGTGGCACGAGGCCGACAAGATCCGAGGCGCGCACCACCCGCATCGCATCGGGATAATCCGGCACGACCAGCACCGCCCGGCGCGTCAGCCCCCGGTCTTCCAGCGCCGCATCGACCGGCTGGGCGAAATGGCCGCGGCGGGAGGCCGAGACATGGGCGCAGGCGGCGTAGCGCTCGGTCGTGACAGGCCCGCCGGCCAGAAGCGGATGACCGATCCGGGCAATCCCGACCAGCCGGTCGCGAAACAGCAATTGTGTGCGCAGCTCAGGCGCTGCCGTGCCGAGGACGCCGATTTCCAGATCGATCTCGCCTTCGCGAAGCGGCCGTGCGTCCTTGTCGGGTTTGGGCACGAAGCGGAGCCGGACGCCGGGCGCCGCCTTTGATATCGCCTGCATCAGCGGGGCTGCAAGCCGTTCGATAAAGCCGGTGCTGGCGCGAAGTGTGAAGGTGTGCTCAAGGGCGGTCAGATCAAGAGGGTTCACCGGGGGCTGCAGAACCGCCAGCGCTTCGCGGGTGAGGGCATGTACCCGTTCGCCCAGGGCTTCGGCATGCGGTGTGGGCACGAGGCCGCGCCCGGCCTGGACCAGAAGGGGATCGCCCGTCACCCGCCGCAGCCGCGCCAGGCTGCGGCTCATGGCCGAGGGGCTGAGGCCAAGGCGCTTGGCCGCACCCGTCACGCTGCGCGCTTGCAACAGGGCGTCGAGCGCGATCAGGAGGTTGAGGTCGATGGTCTGCATCCCCAGAGGATAGCCGGAATGGATGCCGAGGCATAGCGTCTTGTGCACATGTTGTTTGTATATCGTGCGTCTGGTGCATGAATTGCGATGGGCCATATGCCTTGTCACGACATTTTCAGAAGGAACAGACCCATGCCCAATCCAATGACACGACAAGATCGTCCCACCATCCTGATCGTCGGCGCCTCGCGGGGCCTTGGCCATGCGATGGCGGCCGAATTCGTCCGCCGCGACTGGAATGTCGTCGGCACGGTGCGCGCAGCGGCGCGCACGCCGTTGCATGATCTGGCAGCGGCCCATCCGGAACGCGTCGAGATCGAGACGGTCGACATCAACGAACCGCAAGAGGTCGCCGGCCTGCACGAGCGCCTGTCCGGCCGCAGGTTCGACATACTGTTCGTCAATGCCGGGACGACCACGAAGGACGAGCATGTGGCGATCGGGACCGTGACGACGGACGAGTTCATGCGGGTGATGATCACCAATGCGCTGAGCCCGATGCGGGTCATCGAGCGGCTCGAGGACCTGGTGCCGCCGGACGGTCTGATCGGCGCGATGTCGTCCGGCCAGGGCAGCATCGCCAACAACGAGACGGGGTTGCGCGAGGTCTACCGCGGCAGCAAGGCGGCACTGAACCAGTTCATGCGCAGCTTCGTGGCCCGGCAGGGCGACACGCCGCGTGCCATGGCGGTGATGGCGCCGGGCTGGGTCAAGACCGATCTCGGCGGACCGGGCGCCCGGCTGACGATCGAGGAAAGCATTCCCCGGCTGGTCGACGTGCTGCTCGCCAAGCAGGCGCGGCCGGGTCTGGAATATCTGGACTATCAGGGAAAGACGGTGCCGTGGTGAAGGACATGCTGTAGGCGGCCGAAGGATCCCTTCGTTCCTATGATTGCTTGTTCCTGAAATACAATCATAAGTAGATATTTGCCTTTACCTGTGCTAGGTGTTTTCAATCATCAAGGGGAGGTGGCAATGGTTAGGCAAATAACGCTTACGCTTGGCAGCTGGTTGTTGGTAACGGCTTCCGCACTCGCTTTCAGTGATTTTGAACCGGGATCATTCAAGGGATTTGACAGCCTGGTCTCCACAGCGACAAACTGGCAAAACCAGTCCGGTTCGACGATGACGATTACGGTGGACGGGGCAGGCAATGTCACCGGACAGTATATCAATCGTGCCGCCAACACAGGCTGCATGAATTCGCCTTACCAGATCTCAGGTCGGGTCAATGGCAACTTCATTTCCTTTTCCGTTGCGTGGAGCAATGGTGCTGAGAATTGCAACTCCGTGACTGGTTGGACTGGATTTGCCAAGATGAACAGCAATTCCCTCCAGATCGTGACTGACTGGAACCTAGCCTATCAAAGCCCGAGTGTTCCAACAATCCAGAAGGGCAGTGATACTTTTACCTATCAGCCGACGCTTAGGACGACGTCGCTTTTAAAGAAGTAAGCTGAGACCCACTGGTTGTTCGGCTTCATCCGGCGGAACGGCAGGCTTGCGAGCCTGTTGTTCGCGCGCCCATGCGCACCCTTGCGAACAAACCGTAAACTTGGCATCAAGGGCGCATGGACCAGATGTCGCTCGATTCGCTGCAGCCGGAATATCTCAATCACCTCAATGACGCGCAGGCGCAGGCGGTGCTGCACGGGGGCGGCAGGCCGGGGCGGCCGCTGCTGATCATCGCGGGCGCCGGATCCGGCAAGACCAACACGCTGGCCCACAGGGTGGCGCATCTGCTGATCTCCGGTGCCGATCCCAGGCGGATCCTGCTTGCCACCTTTTCCAGGCGTGCCGCGCGCGAACTGGTCGGCCGGGTAGAGCGTGTCGCGCGCCGGGTGATGGGCGACAAGGCGGCGATCCTGACCGAGGGGCTTTCGTGGACCGGCACCTTCCATTCGATCGGCGCCCGGCTGTTGCGCGACTATGCCGAACAGATCGGTCTTGCCCCGGAATTCGTCATCCATGACCGGGAGGACAGCGCCGACCTGCTGAACCTTGCCCGCAACGATCTCGACCTCTCCCGGCTCGACAAGCGCTTTCCGACCAAGGGCACCTGCCTTGCGATCTATTCGCGCGCGGTCAATGCGCAGGAAGAGCTCGATGTTGTGCTGGCGAAACACTTTCCCTGGTGCCTGGAATGGGAGGTCGAGCTGAAGGCGCTGTTTGCGGCTTATGTCGAGGCCAAGCAGGCGGCCAATATCCTCGATTACGACGACCTGCTGCTCTACTGGCAGGCCATGGTGGAGGATGGCGGGCTCGGCGCGGAGATCGGCGCGCGTTTCGACCATGTGCTGATCGACGAATACCAGGATACCAACCGGCTGCAATCGGCGATCCTGATGGGGATGAAGCCGACGGGCGAGGGGGTGGCCGTCGTCGGCGACGACGCCCAGTCGATCTACAGTTTTCGCGCGGCCGAGGTGCGCAATATCCTCGATTTCCCGAAGCTCTTCGATCCGCCGGCAAGGGTGGTGACGCTTGCGCGCAATTACCGCTCCACGGCGCCTGTGCTCGATGCGGCAAACCGCGTCATCGGCGCTGCCCGCGAACGCCATGCCAAGGAACTGTTCACCGAACGCGAGGGCGGGGCAAAGCCGAAGCTCGTCACCGTGCTCGACGACAACGGCCAGGCCGACTATGTCGCGACGTCCGTGCTGGAAGCGCGCGAGGCCGGCGCCCGGCTGAAGGATCAGGCGGTGCTCTTCCGCGCCTCGCACCATTCCGGGGCGCTGGAGATCGAACTCACCCGCCGCGGCATTCCCTTCGTCAAGTTCGGCGGTCTGAAATTCCTCGATGCCGCGCATGTGAAGGATGTGCTCGCCGTGCTGCGGCTGGCGATCAATCCGCGTGACCGGATCGCCGGGTTTCGCGCCCTGCAGCTTCTGCCCGGTATCGGGCCGAAGGCGGCAGCCGCCGTGCTCGATGCGCTGGCGCTCTCGGAGGATCCTGTCGGAGAGCTGGAAGGTTTTCCCGTACCCCCAAGGGCACAGCAGGATTGGGCGGGCTTCGTGGCGATGATGGGCGAACTGAAGCGCGGCGACGCCGGCTGGCCGGTGCCGATCGAGCGGGTGCGCACATGGTATCAGCCGCATCTGGAGCGGATTCACGAGGACTACGAGACGCGGGCCGCCGACATCCTGCAGCTGGAATCGATTGCCGGTGGCTTTCGCGGCATGTCGGAATTCCTGACCGAACTGGCGCTCGACCCGCCGGAGGTGACCAGCGACCAGGCCGGCCCGGCGTTGAAGGACGAGGATTATCTGATCCTGTCCACCATTCATTCGGCCAAGGGACAGGAATGGACCCATGTCTTCCTGCTCAACTGCGTCGATGGCTGCATCCCGTCGGATCTGGCAGCCGGCGAGACGGACGAGATCGAGGAGGAGCGACGGCTCCTCTATGTGGCGATGACGCGGGCCAAGGACGGGCTGCACCTGATGGTGCCGCAACGCTTCTACGTGCACGGCCAGCACCGGCGCGGCGACCGGCATGTCTATGCCAACCGCACCCGGTTCATCTCGCCGCACATGCTGGACAAGTTCGACCGCACCAGCTTTCCGTTGGCCGACGCAGGCGGGCCGTCTGCCCGCCCAGGCGGCGCACGCCCGGTGGTCGACCTGAAGGCGAAGATGGCCGGGCGCTGGAAATAGGCGTCAGGCGAATTCGCGCGAGCGCGCCGGCTGCGGATCGTAGAAACGGCCGAAGCGGTTGGCGAGGAAGGCGTCAAGCGCGATCTCTTCCTGGCGGACGAAACCCTTCTGCGGCAGTGCGCCCGCGGCGAGCAGGTCCAGCGTGGCGCAGATGCCGCTGGCCGTGGTGATCTGGATGGCGCTCATCTTCTTTTCCGCGATCGTGCCGGCATAGACCTTGTTGGCATAGGTCTCCTGCAGATAGCGGCCGTCCTTCCAGCCGCAGGCGGTGACGAAGATCACCACCACGTCCTGCAGCGTGGCGGGAAGCGCGTTTTCGAACAGGTCCTTCAGCACGTCGCGACGGTTCTTCAGGTTGAGGTCGTTCAGAAGCGCCTTCATGATCTGCTGGTGGCCGGGATAGCGGATGGTGCGGTAGTTCATCATGCGCACCTTGCCGTCCAAAGTGCGGGCCAGGGTGCCGAGACCACCCGAGGTATTGAACGCCTCGTAGGTGACGCCGTCGAGGGAGAATTCCTCGCGCTCCTCCATCGCCGGCACGGTGGTCAGACGGCCTTCGACGATCGCCTCGCAGGGCTCGATATACTCGTTGATCAGACCGTCGGTCGACCAGGTCAGATTGTAGTTCAGCGCATTGGACGGATATTGCGGCAGCGCGCCGACCCGCATGCGCAGGCTGTCGAGCGCGTCGAAATTCTTCGCAAGATCATGGGCGACGATCGAGATGAAGCCGGGTGCCAGTCCGCATTGCGGGATCAGCGCGCAATCCGCGCCTTCGGCCAGAGCCTCGACGGTCCTGGTGGTGGCGACATCCTCGGTGAGGTCGAGATAATGCGTGGCCGTCTCGGCGGCCGCGGCCGCGACGGCACCGGTCAGATGGAAGGGGGCAGCCGAGAGGACGGCGAAGCGGCCGGCGAGCAGTGCGGTCAGCGCCTTCTGATCCGTAATGTCGATCTCGGCGCCCTTGATCGCCGGGTGGCGGTCGAGCTTGCCAAGCTGTGTGGCGCTGCTGTCGGCCACCATGACGCGGTAGTCGCCGCTGTCTGCCAGCATCAGGGCGATGGCGCCGCCGATCTTGCCGGCGCCGATGACGACGATGTCTTTCTGCTGGTCGCTGCGCATGGTCGGTTCCTCTGGTGGGGTTATCGTTGTGACCAGTCTGCGCTTAGCCAAGGTCGATTCCTAGTGACGCTCTGCGCGGTTTGCCGTATGTCTTTCAGCATATCGACGAGAGAAATGTGCAGAATGTCCATGACCGACGGCGACCGCAAGCTTATCGCGCTTCTGGGTGAGAATGCCCGCATGCCGGTGGCGGAACTGGCGCGCCGGCTCCATCTGTCTCGCACGACCGTGCAGGCGAGACTGGAAAAGCTGGAGCGGGAAGGCGTGATATCAGGCTATGCGGTGAAGCTGTCGGAGGCCTATCTGTCGGGGCTGGTGCGGGCACATCTGCTGATCACCATTGCGCCGAAGTCGCTCGCCGCCGTCACCGCCGAGCTTGCCGCCATCCGCGAGGTGACGACGCTGCATTCGGTAAGCGGCAGTTTCGACCTGATCGCCGTCATCGCGGCGCCGTCGATTGCCGAGCTCGACCGGCTGATCGATCTGATCGGCGAGCTCTCCGGCGTCGAGCGGACCCTGTCGTCGATCATCCTGTCGACGCGGATCTCGCGGTAACGGGGCCGGGGATCGCCCGCCTTCAGGAACCATGCCTGCAACAGGGCGTTGGCCATCAGCAGGCAGTGCCGCAATCGGTGGTGGTGCGGTTTCCAGAACCGGGACGAAAGATGACATCGACGAACAGTCAGACGACAGCCGAACTTTGCACCGTTCTCGACCGTGTGCAGGCGGCGGGCCATGACGACGGATCGGTGACGGTTGCCGACGTGCAGCATATCGCCGGCGATCGCGGCAGCGGGCCGCTGCTGCTGGTGCCGGGTCTGCTGGCGGTCTCGCCGCTGTCGGGTATTCCAAGCGTTCCGACGATCATCGGCGTGATCGTGCTGCTGGTCAGTGTTCAGATCGTGCTCGGGCGCCGTCATATCTGGCTGCCGCAGAAGATCCGCGATGCAGGGCTTTCGGCAAGGAAGGTCGACAAGGCGATTGCCTATCTGCGGCCGGTGGCGGGTCGGATCGATCGCTTCGCCACGCGGCGCTGGGCCTGGATGACGAGCCGGATCGCCGTCCGGCTGGCGAGCCTCGTCTGCGTCCTCATCGCGCTTGCCATGCCGGTGATGGAGGTGATCCCGTTCTCCAGCTCGGTCGCGGGCCTGGTGATCACCGTCTTCGGCCTGGCATTGATGACCGGCGACGGGCTGATGCTGCTGTCGGTCTTCGTGCTTTTCGTCGCAGGCCTCGGCCTTGCGGTGCCGCTGATCTGGTGATCGCAGGGGTGATGCGACCGCAGCGGGCGGTCCTGCAGGGACATCGAATTGATGCGCGTTCTTCTCGCGCCATTTACCTTTCCCGTGGCCAAGAGCGGTATTCCGGCCTTCGCCGCTTTCCCTTTCGCGGCCATTGTTTTAGGACTGATTTGGCACTATGTGCGGGAGAACGATACCCCAAGTGGAGACAAGTCCAGATGAATGAAGACGAAGACGACAAGAGCAAGGAACTGCCGATCGGCAAGGAGACGGAAGCCAATCTTTTCAAGTCGCGATCGATCTTCATCTATGGCGGCATCACCATGGAACTGGCGCAGAAGGTCTGCACCCAGCTCGTGGCGCTGGCGGCAGCCTCCGACGACGACATCCGCGTCTATGTCTGCTCGCCGGGCGGCCATGTGGAAGCGGGCGACGCCATCCACGACATGATCAAGTTCATCAAGCCGAAGGTCTTCGTGATCGCCAGCGGCTGGGCAGCGTCCGCCGGTTCGCTGATCTATGTCTCGGTGCCGAAGGAACGCCGGCTTTGCCTGCCGAATACCCGCTTCCTGATGCACCAGCCCTCCGGCGGCACCCGCGGCATGGTCTCCGACATCGAGATCCAGGCCAAGGAAATCATCAAGATGAACAAGCGCCTGATCGCGATCTACGCCAAGGCCACCGGCCAGACGGAAGACAAGATCGCCAAGGACATCGACCGTGACTACTGGCTGTCTGCCCAGGAAGCCAAGGAATACGGTCTGGTCGGCAAGATCATCGAGTCCGAAGCCGAAGTCGGCTGATCCGACGATCCGTTTCGTTTTTCAAGGAAGCCCCGCCTTTTGCCGAAGGCGGGGCTTCCTGTCTTTCAGGGCCATTCCACCTTTGGCTGCAAGCCATGCCAGCCTTACCGGTTTGTAACTGGTGATCCGTCTTTTCGCCCGCTTAGATGGCCGGTGATGTGACAGGAGACAGATCATGGACGCAAGGATCAGGGCGGTGCTCGACGAATATCACCAGCGCATGGAGGCCGAGCGGCAGACAGGCCGGGTCGAGGCGCCGGGCGGCCGGGACGGGGGCCACGACATGCGCATGCGCGCCGTCGGACCGCAGACCGGCCAGCTGATCAACATCCTGGCCAAAAGCCTTTCCAAACCCGTCATTCTGGAGATCGGCACCTCCTTCGGCTATTCCGGCGTCTGGCTGGCGGAAGCCGCGCGTGCCACCGGCGGGCGGCTGATCACCATGGAACTGCATGCCTACAAGAGCGATTTCGCCCGCGACATGCTCGACAAGGCAGGGCTTTCCGAACATGTCGAATTTCTGGTGGACGATGCCGAACAGCTGATCGGGGCCATGGCCGGCAAGGCCGACTTCGTCCTGCTCGATCTGTGGAAGGACCTCTATGTTCCCTGCCTGAAAGCCTTTCTGCCCAAGCTGGCAGCCGGTGCCATCGTGGTGGCCGACAACATGATCCGGCCCGGCGACGGTGATGTGCTCGCCTATCAGCGCGCCGTTCGCGCCATTCCGGGCATGACGAGCGTGATGCTGCCGGTCGGGCAGGGCCTTGAAATCAGCCGCTACCAGCCGGCCTGACCGCGGCACGGCAGGGTCTGCAGCGCCGGGCGCCCCGTCACTTTTTTGCCGCCTTTCGCCGCGTTGCAGCATTTGACCGTTGTCAGGCAGGCGTCTCCTGACATATAAGCACAGTCACTCACCACGGACCCGGTGCAATCCCGGGTGGCTCCTCTGGCCGCCGATCCGCCAGACAACGCATCAGCATCAAACCTTTGAACGGCCGCAGTCTCGTGTGGCCCGGTGCACTACTTTTGCGAAGAAGACCCAATGAATCTAGCAACTTACAAACGCGAATGGTTTCAGAACATCCGCGGCGACGTGCTGTCCGGCATCGTCGTCGCCATGGCGCTCATCCCTGAGGCCATCGGCTTTTCCATCATCGCCGGCGTCGATCCGAAGGTGGCGCTGTTCGCCTCGTTCGCGATTGCCTGCACCTCGGCCTTTGTCGGCGGACGGCCCGCGATGATCTCGGCGGCGACCGCCGCCACCGCCGTGCTGATGGGCTCGCTGGTGCGTGAGCACGGCGTCGAATACCTGTTTGCCGCAACCCTGTTGATGGGCGTCATCCAGATCATCGCCGGCATGCTGAAACTCGGCCGCGTCATGCGCTTCGTCTCGCGCTCGGTGATCACCGGCTTCGTCAATGCGCTGGCGATCCTGATCTTCATGGCGCAGCTGCCGGAACTGACCAATGTTCCCTATGCCACCTATGCCATGCTGGCCGGCGGTCTCGCGATCATCTATCTCTTCCCCTATCTCAACAAGTCCATCCCGTCGCCGCTGGTCGCCATTGTCGTCCTGACGCTGATCGCCTGGTTTACCGGCATGGACATCCGCACCGTCGGCGATCTCGGCGACCTGCCGGGCAGCTTCCCGATCTTTGCCATCCCGAATGTCCCGTTCAGCTTCGAGACGCTGCAGATCATCTTCCCGTATTCCGTCGGTCTTGCGGCCGTCGGCCTGCTGGAATCGCTGATGACGGCGCAGATCGTCGACGACATGACCGATACGGCGAGCTCCAAGAGCCAGGAATGCGTAGGCCAGGGCACGTCCAACATCGTCTCCGGCTTTCTTGGCGGCATGGGCGGCTGCGCGATGATCGGCCAGTCGGTGATCAACGTGACCTCCGGCGGCCGCGGCCGCCTGTCGACCTTCGTCGCCGGCGCCTTCCTGCTTGTGCTGATCGTCGTGCTCGACGACATCGTCCGGGTGATCCCGATGGCAGCGCTGGTCGCCGTCATGGTGATGGTGTCGATCGGCACCTTCTCCTGGCGCTCGATCCTGGAACTGAAGACCAATCCGCGCACCTCGTCCTTCGTCATGCTGGCAACGGTCGTCGTCACCGTCGGCACGCATGACCTGTCGAAGGGCGTGCTGGTCGGCGTGCTGCTGTCCGGCGTGTTCTTCGCCTCCAAGGTGGCGCGTCTGTTCCATGTCCGCTCGAAGCTTTCGGACGACGGCAGCACGCGCACCTATCATGTCGACGGTGCCGTGTTCTTCGTTTCGTCGGAGACCTTCATCATGGCCTTTGATTTCACGGAGCCGCTGAAGAAGGTGGTGATCGATGTGCATGAGGCGCATTTCTGGGACATCACCGCGGTCGGTGCGCTCGACAAGGTGGTGCTGAAATATCGCCGCCACGATGTCGAGGTCGAGGTGATCGGTGCCAATGAGGCGTCGAGCCATATGCTCGACCGCTTCGCCGTGCACGACAAGGACGATGCCGAGGCGCTGGCTGCAGCGCATTGAGCTTCGATCCTTCGATTGACTGACGGATCCGCCGAAGCGATTCGGCGTTTCTTTCGTCTCTGCTGACAAACGCCAGTTCGTCAGGGAAGACGCGGAAAAGGATTGTCGGGACGCTGATCCCCCGGCAGCTCAGGATAGGCGTGAATGTCGGGTCGCAAGCCATCACATGCATACTTGACAGTGTGCTTACTTTTGGATTCGACGGGGTCGGGCTGGTTTTGAGAGAAGGATAAGACTTTTGAAAAAGACCCGTATTGCGCTGTGTGTAGCCTCCGCCATGCTGCTGGGCGCCTCTTCGTCCATGGCGGCGATCCCATCCACGGTCACTGATCTGTCGGCTGCCGCTCAGACGAGCGCGCCGGAGTTGACCCAGACCGCCTCGTTCGCTTTGGGCTGCCACGATCCGAACTATTCCTGGTGGGAATATAGCGGCATCGAAGCCCTGACCTGCCTCTATAGCGGCCAATGGGGCTGATGCTCGCTGACACAGGTGAGCGGTGACGGCAAATGTCCATCGCTCGCCTTGACGCGGCCGAGACACAGTCTCCATGACGTATCGACAATTTTGGCGGGAGCAGTCCCGCCACTTTCATTCATAGGCGGGTGTGGGGCACGCCCCACTGTTAGCCACCCGCCTTCGGTGACCGATCAAGCGCCCTTTCCAGCACATGGAAGACTCGCGGATCGACCGACTGCGCCACGTTGAAGCGCATGAAATCGCCTGAAGTCTGCGAGACCGAAAAGACATTGCCGGGCGCCAGTACGACATTGTCCTTGATGGCGCGGCGCGCGATCGCGGCGGCGTCGAGGCCGTCGGGCAGGCGGCACCAGAGCAGCATGCCGCCGCGCGGTTCGATCCACGGGGTCAGCCCGATCGCGCCGACGCGCCGGATGGTCTCGCCCATGGCCCGCGCCAGCCGGGTGCGCAGCCCGTGGAGATGGCGGCGATAGCTGCCGTCCTTCAACACGCTGTAGGCCAGATGCTGCGGCAGCGCCGAGCCGGCAAACGAACTGGCGATCTTCAGGTCGATCAGGCCCTCGATCCAGTCCGGGCGCGCGGCGATATAGCCGATGCGGGCGGCTGCCGACAGCGTCTTGGAAAAGCTGGAAATCTGGATGACCCGCTCGAAACCGTCGAAGGCCGCGAGCCGGGGGGCAGGCTCGTGCTCGAAATCGCCGAAGATGTCGTCCTCGACGATGGTCAGTCGCGCCTGCTCGGCAAGTTTCAGCAGCCGGTGGGCGGTGACCGGCGACAGCGTCGCGCCAGTCGGGTTGTGAATGCCCGAATTGGTGATGTAAAGGCGCGGGCGATGGTCTGCCAGCGCTTCGGCGAAGCGTTCGAGATCGGGACCGGTCGCAGTGTAGGGCACGCCGACAGCCTTGACCCGGTGGGCACGCAGCAGCGCCAGAAAGTTGAAATAGCAGGGGTCGTCGACCAGCACGGCGTCGCCGGGCTCGAGGAAGAAGCGGCAGATCAGGTCGAGTGCTTGCGAGCCGGAATCGGTGAGCAGAATGCCGTCGGGCCCGATCTCCACGCCGTTTTCCGCCATGCGGCGGGCTAAAAGCTGGCGCAGCGGGCCGACGCCGAGCGGTGTGCCATAGTCGGTAAAGCCGGACGGGGTTGCGCGCGACAGGCTGCGCATCGCCCGGCGCAGGTCCTCCTGCGGCATCCAGTCCGGCGGCAGCCAGCCGCAGCCGGGCTTGAGCACGTCGGCTCCGGCTTCCAGAGACTGGCGCGACACCCAGAAGGGATCGACAGCACGGTCGAGGCGGGGCGCGAGATCCGCCAGCACCAGCGGTGCCTGCGGTGCCGAGACGTAAAAGCCGGAGCCCGGCCGCGAGCGGATCAACCCCTCGGCGGCCAGCCGCTCATAGGCCTCGACCACGGTGGAGGGCGAGACGGCAAAGCTCTGGGCACCCTTGCGGATCGAGGGCAGCCTCGCGCCGGCCTGCAGGGTGCGGGCGGCGATGCGGCGGCGGATCGCCTCCATCACCTGTTCGACACGGGTGCCGTCCGCTTCCCGAATATCGGCTGTCAGCGCCATCCGTACTGCTTTCAGTTTCCATACAGTTTGCCGAAACCGTACTCCTCCGTCTCTCCACGGTCCAGCCTTTCCCGGCTAGGAAGGAAGGATGCAGAAGGAGCATTGTGTAGCGATGAACGGGATGATGGACAGGACGACAATCGGCTGGCTCAACGGCGCGCTCGGCATGCTGATCTTTTCGGCCTCCCTGCCGGCAACGCGGCTGGCGGTGTCCGGTTTCGACCCGATCTTCCTGACGGCGGCGCGCGGCGCGATCGCGGGCACGCTGGCGCTGGCCCTGACCGTGGCACTCGGCTCGAAACGGCCGGAGCGTGGCGACCTCGTCTCGCTTGTGGTGATTGCGCTCGGTGTCGTGGTCGGCTTTCCGCTGCTGACGGCGCTGGCGCTGCAGCACATCACCTCGGCGCATTCGCTGGTGTTCATCGGGCTGCTGCCGCTGTCGACCGCGACCTTCGGGGTGTTGCGCGGCGGCGAGCGGCCGAAGCCGGCCTTCTGGGCGTTTTCGCTGGCCGGCAGCGGCATTGTCGCCGGCTTTGCGCTGATGGGCAATGGCGAGGCTTCGCTCAGCGGCGACCTGCTGATGGTCGCGGCGATCATCGCCTGCGGGCTCGGCTATGCCGAAGGCGGTCGGTTGACCCGGCGGCTGGGTGGCTTTGCGGTCATTGCCTGGGCGCTGATCCTGGCGCTGCCGATGATGCTGGTGATCGCAATCCTGCTCAAACCCATGTCGTTCGGGGGCGTCAGCGATGCGGCCTGGATCGGGCTTGGCTATGTCTCGCTGTTCTCCATGCTGATCGGCTTCGTGTTCTGGTATCGCGGCCTTGCGATGGGCGGCATCGCGGCGGTCGGGCAATTGCAGTTGCTGCAGCCGTTTTTCGGCCTGGCGCTCGCAGCGCTCCTGCTCGGAGAAACTGTCAGCTGGTCGATGGTGGGGGTCACGATGGCCGTCGTGCTCTGTGTGGCCGGTGCGCGGCGGTTCGCGCGGTAGACCAGGGCCGAACGAAAAACGTCCCCGCGGCTTTTTCCGCAGGGACGTCAAGGTCTCGGATCGTGTGCCTGCCTCACCGGTTGGTCCTGTGGCCGTTGAAACCATATTGGATCATCCGCTCGGCGCTGCTGCGGGTGAGGCCCACGTCTTCGAGCAGATGGCTATCCTTGCGGCGCATCAGATTGGTGAAGGCCAGCCGTTCGGCTTCCACCTTGCGGCGGCGTTGCAGCGCCTGGCGGACGGACTGGAAGAGGGTGGGGGACGGGGTGAGCATTTGCATCATGGTCTTAACTCCTTCGTGTTGCTGATCCGAAGATGATGTCCCAGCTGCCATATCGCAAACGAATAGTCTTTATAGCTGGTATCTGGAAACCGAATGGCTATTTTCGGACATCATTCATGCGGCTAACGGTCGAGGAGGTGCGGCGAAAAGTCGGTCTTCCCGGCGCCATTTTCACTCTTGCGGCATGGATCGGCAATGCTTGAATCCGCCCTTCGCCGTCTCGGCCGGATCGCGCGTCATGCCGATATCGTCCCGTAAGTGCCCGTTTTTCCGCAGCATTATCATGACAAAGGCACGCCGCTCTGCGGCGACCTGGCGCCGGGCATGCCAACACTGCGCTAGACGTTGCAGCAGGTGTGCCCGTGGCTGTTGCCGCCCCATATGGCTCTCCCGTGGTATTGCGATGGCAAGAGTGTGGCCGGCATGCTCGACATTTGGCTAACGAATAGTCATGATGCCTGGAATCAAATAATCAGATGGAGTGCGGTCATGGCGCTGCCGCTCGAAAGTGATCTGCTGCGGATTTTCCTTGCGGTCGCCGAATATGAGAATGTGACGCGGGCAGCCGACGTGCTGGGACGGACGCAATCGGCCGTCAGCATGCAGGTCAAGCGGCTGGAGGAGGTGGCGGGCACGCCGCTGTTTACCCGGGGGCCGCGCGGAATGACGCTCACGGAAACCGGCCAGCGGCTGCTGCCCTATGCGCGGCGCATCGTCAGGCTGGTGGACGAGACCACGGCCTCGCTTCGGGTTCAGCCGCTCGACGGACCGGTCAGGATCGGCATTCCCGAGGAATACAATCAACTGGTGCTGCCCCGGGCGCTGGCGGCCTTTGCCGAACGGCATCCGGCGACCGAGGTGACCGTCATGTGCGGCTACAGCGAGCAGCAGACGCGGGCGCTGACGGCGGGCCAGATCGACCTTGCAGTGGTGTTCGACGTCAATGGCAGCAGCGGCGAAGTGCTGGCGATCGACCCGACGGTCTGGGTCAGTTCGGTCGCCCATGACTGTCATCTGCGCGATCCCGTGCCCATTGGCATCTACTGGAATTCGAGCTGGTGCCGGGACTTCGCCATCCGCTCGCTGCAGAATCACGGGGTGAATTACCGGATCAGCTATACCTGCGACACGACGGGCGGGCTGAAGGGGGCGGCGGCGGCCGGACTTGCGGTGGTGCCGCTCGCCCGCTCCACCATTCCGGCCGACTGTCGGGAGCTGACGGCGGCGGAGGGGTTTCCGCCGATCGACGCCTCGCGCGTGGTGCTGCGGCGCAACCGCGAACGTTCAAGCCCGGCGGTCGAGGAACTGGCAAGCATGTTGCGCGATGCCTTCAGTCCGCTCACCAGTCCGTTGCCGCCGGGCAGTGCTGGCGATCCCGACTGACGGTGGCAGGTGTCACGCGCGCCGTTCCGGCTCGACGCGGTGCAGAAATCCGGACAGGATGTCGCGTCTGCCGACCGCGCCGACATGCGGCAGCAGCACCCCGACCTCGCCGCGGTGATAGCCGCTATGGGTGACGACATGGGCGAGCATTTCCTCGCGTGTCATGCGGCCCTTCTTGCCGTCTGCGAAGGTGAAGGCGATCTCTTCCTCGAAGGTCTCGGGCGCCAGGGCTGCGACGTGATCGATATACCACTGGTCGGTCTTGCGGATGTGCCGGGCGATATCCGGCAGCGGTAGGGTCTTCTCCGGCCAGTTGCTCTTCGGTGTCTGCTGGGTACCCGAGAGGTGGGCCTGGAAAATCCGGTCGACCGTGTTGATATGGCCGAGTCGCTCGAGCACGGGGTTGAGCAGGCCCGGCGAGGAGAGTTCGGCGATCGCCTCGATGGCGTACAGCAGTTCGTCTTCGATGCTCGCCTTCTGGGCGAAGAGCGCGTTGAACAGGCTCTGGGTGGACATTCGTGCCTCCATCCGGGGGGGAGGCCCCCGGTCACTACGTTGTTGCCTCCAAGAGAGCAGATGGCCGGAAACCGGTCTATCTTGAATTCACAGGGGTTTTTGTCGCAGTGCCAGAAACGCACAGGCAGCGCACACAAAAGGCCGCCGGGGCGCTGCGGCGGCAGCAGGTGAAGGGGGCGAGTTGAGGCTCGGTGTCAGGCGGCAGCGGGATCGAATGCCGGGTCACCGTCCCCGATAGCGAGGGTCGTGCGCCCCTGCACGGCGCTAGCGCCAGTCGTGCGCGTCTTGTCCGTCCGGATGCGCCGCTTTGAAGGCATGCGATCTGCCGGATGTCTCGACATAGGCGAGCGCGTCGGCTTTGTCATTGAACCCCACGAAGACCATGTCGAGCGAGCGGGTCTTCGGGGCGCCTTTCTTGCGATAGGCGAATCGCACCGCGCAGTGCGGGTAGTCGGCGTCCGGGACAGTGCCCGCCTGCGGACTGTCGGCAAGCGCCACGAACGCGCCAAGCGCAAGGAAACGCTCGATCGCGGCGAAGGCGGTCGCCTGGCTGATCTGCTGATTGGTGCCGGTCTTGACCGAACGGCCGTAATAAAGGCTGTCCGTCAGCCCCTTTCGTCGCTTCGTCTCATAGACCATCACATTGCCGGCAGCGGCCAGTTCCAGATGCACGTCATAGGTCTGGAAGCGGTCCGGCGTCTGGTCGAGTTCGGTGAAAAGGAGGCGGAGGTCGGCGATGAGGTCGGCATAGAGGGCAGGGGGCATGGTCGGGCTCGGAGGAGGCTGGCGTGGCGGCAGAACGCAGGAAGGCGGCTCGTAGCATGACGGCGGCCGCATGGATACAGGGCGGCCTCGGGGATCTGCGGCGTGAGATCGGCGCGTCTCCCTGCCGTCCGGGGATCTCGAAACAGGCTCGATACCCCCGCCGACCGATCTTCGAGCACTTTTCAGAGGGCTCCCATCTTAAAAAAAAACGCCTCTTATGAACCTTCGCGTCGGATCGGGTCACGTAGGCAGTGAAGCAACGATGGGCTCACCGCCTGGAAGGGGAAAATACCATGGCCACTCCGAATCTCGACAGAATCCGCAAGAACTCGGACATCGGAACCGTTTTCGTCAAGTTTCTTGCCGCCCAGAAACTCAGCCGGCTTTATCAGAATTACTACGAAATGGACGCAAAGGAGGCCTGGGATTGGTTCTCGACAATGACGCAGCAGGAAAAAAAGCTTGTCGGCAACGTCCATGCACTCCCTGCCATCATGACCATGAAAGCCATCGCGGCGGCCGAGGCCAAGAATGGCGGCACCCTCTCCACGGCAGAAAAGACCAAGATCGAAGACCGGATCAAGGCGGACTCCTGGGGCAATATCTACATCAAGGCGATGGAAACCATCGGCAAGAAGCTCGAGGAACTTGCCACGGATACATTCCTGAAGTCGAAGGAATACCAGAGCTATGTGAAGAAGACGATCAAGAGCCAGGGAAGCGCGCTGCGCAAAGACCTGAAGCTGGAGGCGGATGTCGACGATGTCATCGGCCTGGCCTTCGCGCTCGAAACGGGCGATACCGGCGCCGCCAACCGCATTTCCGTGCAGATCGCCAAGGCGGAAGTGGCTGCCGGCCGCAAGGGCACGAGCGCAAGCAGCATCCTAAAGATGATGCGCGCGAAGGTCGCCCAGAAATTCGGGTTCTAGCGCTGAAGCAGGTCCGGTAAACACGCGTTCACCGGACCTGCTCCAGCTTTTTTGTGCTTACGCATTTCCGGACGGAAAACCGCGACTACCCTTTTTCTGGAAATGCACGGGGATGGTCTGAAGCCCGTTTCGACCGGGTGATATACCGGCGAAGTGCACGTTACGAGACCTTTCCCGTTGACCTCTCCGGCAAAAAAACCCCGCCGGATCGCTCCGGCGGGGTTTTTGAATTGCGCGGTGTCGGGCCCGGATCGGCTTTACGAAAAGTCGATCGCCCGGTCGCCGTCCTCGTCCTTGATCCGCGTCGGCAGGCCGATATGGTTGAGGATGTGGAGGAAGGGCTTGGGCGGCAGTTCCTCGACGTTTGCCATCTTCTTCACATCCCATTCGCCCGAGGCGACCAGCATGGCGGCGGCGACCGGCGGAACGCCGGCGGTGTAGGAAATGCCCTGGCTGCCGACCTCGTTGTAGGCGTCCTTGTGATCGGCGACATTGTAGATGAAGACGGTCTTTTCCTTGCCGTCCTTGATGCCCTTCACATAGTCGCCGATGCAGGTCTTGCCTTCATACTCGGGTGCCAGCGAGGACGGGTCGGGCAGGCAGGCCTTGACCACCTTCAGCGGCACGACCTCGTCGCCATTGGCAAGCTTGACCGGCTGCTCGGACAAGAGGCCGATCGACTTCAACACGGTGAAGACGTTGATATAGTGGTCGCCGAAACCCATCCAGAAGCGGACGTCGGCGCCGTCCATGTTTTTCGCCAGCGAATGGACCTCGTCATGGCCGCACAGATAGGCGCGGCGGGTGCCGACGACGGGCAGGTCGTAGTCCTTGCCGATCTCGAACATCTTGTTGGTCTGCCATTCGCCGTTCTGCCAGGAATAGACGACACCGGTGAATTCGCGGAAATTGATCTCCGGGTCGAAGTTCGTGGCGAAATACTTGCCATGGCTGCCGGCGTTGATGTCGACGATGTCGACGTCGGTCACCTTGTCGAGATATTCGTCCTTGGCAAGCTTGGCATAGGCGTTGACCACACCCGGATCGAAGCCGGCGCCGAGAATGGCGGTGATGCCCTTCTCTTCGCATTCGGCGGCGCGCTTCCACTCGTAATTGCCGTACCAGGGCGGGGTTTCGCAGATCTTGTTCGGCTCTTCATGGATCGCCGTGTCGATATAGGCAACGCCGGTGTCCATGCAGGCGCGCAGCACCGACATGTTGAGGAAGGCGGTGCCGACATTGATGACGATCTCAGACTTCGTCGCGGTGATCAGCGCCTTGGTGGCCTCGATGTCCAGCGCATCCAGCGCATGACCTTCCAGCGCGCCCTCCTGCTTCATCGCCGCCTTCTCGCGGATCGAGGCGATGATCGCGTCGCATTTCGCCTTGGTGCGCGAGGCGATATTGATGTCGCCCAGAACGTCGTTGTTCTGCGCGCATTTATGCGCGACCACCTGGGCGACGCCGCCAGCACCGATAATGAGAACGTTCTTCTTCATGAGGGGGACTAACTCCTTATGTCCAATCGTCAGACGCCTTTTTCACGAAAGGCTTTGTTCGTAGTCCGTGTAGGAAAATTCACGGACCGTCCTGAGGCTGCCATCCAGTTCGCGGATGGCGATTGCCGGCATTTTCACACCGTTAAACCAGTTCTTCTTGACCATGGTATAACCGGCGGCATCCTGAATAGATATCCGGTCTCCGACCTTCAATTCGTGGTCGAAGTTGAACTCGCCGAAGATGTCGCCCGCCAGGCATGACTTGCCGCAGATCATGTAGCGGTGTTCTCCGTCATTCGGCGCCATGCGGGCGTTTTCGCGGTAGATCAGCAGGTCGAGCATATGCGCCTCGATCGAACTATCGACGATCGCGAGGTTCTTGCCGTTGTAGAGCGTGTCGAGAACGCTGACTTCGAGCGTGGTCGATTTGGTGATCGAGGCCTCGCCGGGCTCCAGATAGACCTGGACGCCGAATTCACCGGAGAAACGCTTCAGCCGTTCGGCGAGCCTTTCGAGCGGATAGTCGGGACCGGTGAAATGGATGCCGCCCCCGAGGCTCACCCATTCGGCCTTCTTCAGCAGCGTGCCGAACTTTTCCTCGATCTCGCCCAGCATCCGGTCGAAAAGCGCGAAGTCGCCATTCTCGCAGTTGTTGTGGATCATGAAGCCGGAGATCATGTCCATCACCGGCTCGACCTTGGCGACATCCCATTCGCCGAGCCGCGAGAAGGGGCGGGCGGGATCGGCGAGATCGAAACTGGACGACGACACGCCGGGGTTCAGCCTGAGGCCGCGGGTAATGCCGGCGGACTGGTCGGCGAAACGGGTCAGCTGGCCTGCGGTGTTGAAGATGATCTTGTCGGCATGCGACACGACTTCATCGATCTCGTGATCGGCATAGGCCACGGAATAGGCATGGGTCTCCTTGCCGAAGCGCTCGCGGCCGAGGCGCACCTCGTTCAGAGACGAAGAGGTGGTGCCATCCATGTAGTCGCGCATCAGGTCGAAGACCGACCAGGTGGCGAAGCATTTCAGCGCCAGGAGGGCTTTTGCGCCCGACTGCTCGCGCAGCATGGCGATCTTCTCCATGTTCTGGAGCAGCTTCGACTTGTCGATCAGGTAATAGGGAGTCTGGATCAAGGCTTTATCCTTCGTGTACCTCGCCGCGCTGTTGCAGCGGAAATAAGACGGGACGCCTCGAATGCGTCGGCTGGGTCCTTAGAAAAAAGGGGGGGCTATGGCAAGGGCCGGGGGGCCGCATTGGCAGAATTCACAATTTTGTCGTCTGCGAAACGGGATTTCGAACGATGTCGGCGCCCAAAGCACCGGTGTGGCACGGGGTGCTATACGCGGCCAGGCGGCGGGCATCTATGGACGTCTGGCTGTCACCCGGTCCTATTTACGAGCGATGGCGACGGCAGGCTTGCCACCCTGTAGCCGCATTCGGATCGGAAAAACGGCGGGCGCTGCGGCGAATACGATGCCGACCGAATGTTTGAAGGATATCAGATGCGCTCTTGCCTGACTGTCGGCCTTGTCGGCCTCGTCCTTGCCACCCTGACCATCGCGCCGGCCCTTGCCACACCGGTTCCGACCGCCGATGTCGACGGCGGCCATGACAGTCCGATCGTGTCCCGCTTCAAGGGGTCGGTGATCATCGGCTACCAGAACCAGGACTATGCCGAATTGACGCTGCCGCTCGGCCCCTATGACGAGGGCGGGTTCCAGAAGTCGCGCAAGGTCGAGGGGCGGCTCAGCCGCATTGCCTATGCCGTGCCCGCAGGCAAGTCCGCACTCGAAGTGTTTCGCAACTACGAACAGGCGCTGCAGGCGGCCGGCTTTGCCGTCGCCTATCAATGCGACCGCAACAGCTGCGGCGGGTTCGACTTCGCCTCGCAGGTCGTTGACCCGCTGCTCGACGAGATGTCGGGCGAGCGCAATGTGATGATCGACACGCTGATGGCGACCAATGGCAATGTCAGTGCGCTGACGGCCCATCTCGACCGGCCGCAGGGCGCCGTCGATCTGACGGTGCTGGTCAGCCAGGACGGGAACCGCCAGGCGGGCGTTCTGCTGCAGATTGCCGAAGGCAAGGCCATGCAGGGTGGCCAGGTGGCCGTCGATGCCAAAGCTATGAGCGAGGGTCTGGCCACGGCCGGCCATGTGGCGCTCTACGGTATCCGGTTTGCCAATGACAGCGCCGAGCTGGACCGGAGTTCCGACGAGACGCTGCAGCAGATGACGGCGCTGTTGCAGCAGCAGCCCGATCTCAAGGTCTATATCGTCGGGCACACCGACAATACCGGCGTCATCGACCACAATATGAGCCTGTCGCAGCAGCGGGCCGATGCGGTGGTCGACGTCCTCGAGAAGGCCGGCATTTCAGCTGCGCGCCTGGCGGCAAAGGGGATCGGCCCCTATGCGCCGGTTGCCAGCAATGACACGGACGACGGCCGGGCCCGCAACCGCCGCGTCGAACTGGTCAAGCAGTAGCGGGACAATCCGCGACGGTCAGGAGACGGCGGCCAGCGACCAGGTTTCGCGACCATGCAGTGACAGCAGCTGGGCTGGCCCCTGCGGCTTGCCGAAATGATAGCCCTGGCCCTGCTGGCATCCCATCTGCTGCAGCATGCGCCATTCGATCTCGCTCTCGATCCCCTCGGCGACGACCTTCAGTCCGAGGCTGTGGGCGAGCGACAGAATGGTGCGCACGATCGCTTCCGCACCCGCATCGCTTGCCATCTTGCGCACGAAGCTCTGGTCGATCTTCAGCTTGTCGAAGGGGAAGGCAGCGAGATAGCTGAGCGACGAATAACCGGTGCCGAAATCGTCGAGCGCCACGGTGATCCCGTCGGCACGAAGGGCCTTCAGGATATCGGCGAGCTTGTCGGTGTTGTGGATGAAGACCGATTCCGTGACCTCGATATGCAGCCGCCGCGCCGGCAGGCCGCTTGCGGCAAGCGCCCGGCGCACCGAACCCAGCATGTCGGCGCTGAGGAACTGATGGGCCGAGACGTTGACCGCGACGGTCAGATCGTCCGGCCAGCCGGCCGCCTCGCGGCAGGCCTCGTTCAGGATCCATTCGCCAAGCTCGGCGATAAAGCCATTGGCTTCCGCGATCGGGATGAATTCCACCGGCGGGATCATGCCGAGATCCGGCTGCACCCAGCGGATCAGCGCTTCCGCGCCGATCAGATCGCCGCTGACCAGGTCGATTTGCGGCTGGTAGACCAGGAAGAATTCGCGGCGCTCAAGGCCGGTGTGCAGGTGACGCTCGACCTCGCGGGCGCGGCTGACATGCAGGGCGGTCGCCGGGTCATAGCTTCGCCAGCCGCTGCCGGCGACCAGCTTGGCGTCTTCGAGCGCCCGTTCGGTCTCTTCCAGCCAGCGGGTCGCGTCGCCATCGGGGCCCGGGCGGGTGCGCAGGCCGACATGGACGCTCGATTGTACCTGCCGGCCGCCGAAGCTCAGCGGCTTGTCGAACAGTGCCAGCAACCGTTCGGCAAGGGCCGATTCCGGTTGATATCGTGCCGTCGGGACGGCCAAGCAGAAGACGTCGCTGCCGAGCCGGCCGACAAGCGCGGAAGGTTCTGCCGCGCGCAATTTGTCTGCCACCGCCTTTAGCAATTCGTCGCCGGCATCCCGGCCGAGCGTTGCGTTCAGCACCGAGAAGCGGTGCAGATCGAGAACCGCGATATGCACCCAGCCCTCCATCCTGTCGAGCGCTTCGGTGAAGGCATGGCGGTTGAGCAGGGCGGTCAGCGCGTCGGAATGGGCCAGCTCCTCCAGCTTGTCCTCGTAGAGCCGCCGGGCGGTATCGTCGCGCATGATCAGCGAACCGAGGAAGGCAGGGCCATGCACGCGTACCTTGTCCGGGCGGGCAATCGCCGGCGAGATGGTGATCGTGGCTTCCAGGTGGCGTGTACCGCCGTCATGCGCGATCCGCGCTGCGACCGTGCGGGAACGCGCCCTATCCGGAGAGGCGGTGTAGTCGGCGATCGTCTTGCGCACATTCTGCATCAGATCATCGGGCAGCAGTTGCGGCAGGGAGGCACCCCGACGGATCCGGCGCGGCCGCGAAAGCAGGGTTCTGACCGAGCCGCTTTCCTCGATCACATCAAGGCTTTCGTCAAAGGCGATGACGCCATCGGCACTGTCGGCGACGATCCGGTGCAGGACCCGTCGCGTATTGTAATGCTCCGCATTGGCGATCGCGACGAGCAGGTTCGACAGATCGATCTTCTCGGTCATGAACATGAACAGCCCGGCGGCCAGAAGCACCCAGAAGCTTGCGGTGTCGAGCGTAAAGGCGAGCTGGCGCTGCAGGGCGAAGGCGGCGACCTCGCCCGTGGCAAACAGCGCCAGCGCGCCGGTCACGACGATCAGCACCGATCGCCGGCGAAGGGCGAAGATGGACACGAGGATCAGCAGGACGAGCAGCAGCTGAAGCGGTTTTTGATTGAAGCCGTGCAGGGCGCGCTTCTGCAGCAGGGTCTCGGTTGCCAGGATGTGCAGGACAGGGCCGGGCAGGGTGCGATAGACCGGCACCGCGAAGATGTCCTGCAGCTCGGTCGCATAGGCGCCGATGACGATGTTGCGACCGTTCAGCTCCTTGCTGCCCACCTTTCCGTCGAGCAGATCGCCGAAGGAATAGGTCGGAACGGTGGATGGCTGGATGGAGTAGTCGATCGGCAGCGGTCCGATCGTCTGATGCGCGCCGGCGAGGAGGGCGGCTGCCGACTGCACGGGCGCGCCGTCGAGCACGTCTCCCATCACCATCTGCCGCACGCGGCCGTCGCGGTCGGGGAAGACATTGGCAAAGGCCAGCCAGGCCTTGTCTGCCAGTTGCGGGATCGGGCGGGTGATGGTGACGTCGTTTTGCGATCCGGCCGTGCGATACTGATGAAACACCGGCAGGATGACGCCGCCGGCATCGTCGAGTGCCTTTTCGAGCTTGGTGTCCTCGCCGGGCGTCGAGGGGTTGCTGAAATCGACATCGAGGAAGATGTCGCCCGCTCCGCTTGCCAGCAGCTTGTCGATCGCCTCGGCATAGATGCCCCGGGGCCACGGCCAGGTGCCGACCCGGTCGAGGCTCTGCTTGTCGATGGCAAGGTAAACCGTATCCCCGGTGGCGGGACGGGGGGCCGCCTTGAAGCGCAGGGCCCTCAGGTCATTGTCGATCTGCCGGACAAAGCCGAAATCGCTGCCGCCGACGGCGAGCACCAGCATAGCCGCCACCATGCAGAGCCTGAACAGGCCGGCCAGCCAACGGCCTCTGAGAATAGCAATCACCTGGTCCAAGGACCACCTCTGCAAATCGGTTTGCGGCGCCGTGCGGACGCCAAGTCATTCGTCATCAAATATGTCGAGGCGGCGCGCGTTAGCGGTCCGCTCAAGCCCTTGCCGGCCTAGTCGTCATCGCTATTCCCGTTTCCGTTTCCGTTTCCGTTTCCGTTCCCGTTTCCGTTTCCGTTTCCGTTTCCGTTCCCGTTTCCGTTTCCGTTTCCGTTTCCGTTTCCGTTCCCGTTTCCGTTTCCGTTTCCGTTTCCGTTCCCGTTCCCGTTTCCGTTGCCGTTCCCGTTCCCGTTTCCGTTCCCGTTCCCGTTTCCGTTTCCGTTTCCGTTCCCGTTCCCGTTCCCGTTTCCGTTTCCGTTTCCGTTGCCGTTCCCGTTTCCGTTCCCATTACCGTTTCCGTTCCCATAACCGTTGCCGTTCCCATTGCCGCGGTTGTTGGCATTTCCATTGCCGTCCCCGCGGCCGGCACTGAGACCGCCGGAATTGCCATGCGAGGATGCGGATGTAGAGGATGACGACGAGGAAGAGGACGAGGACGATGAGGCGCCGTTGAGGGACTTGGCACCCACGGCCCGAACCTGGGCGGTGCTTGGCGCCACGGATGTGATGCTCGGTGTGGTCGCGCCGGCAACCGTCATGCCCTTGACGGCATCCACCCTGGCGCGCTGGCCGGCGCGCAGGTCGGAGCGCTGGCCACTGGCAAAGGATGTGACCTCGACGATGCCGCGGTCGACGGATACGGCGGTTGTCCGGCCCTTGATGGAGACGTGGAAATGCGTGCCCTTGACGACGGCGGCGAGAAACGGTGTCTGCACCGTTGTGTGCGGATGGTCGCGGTGTTCGATTTCGAGCTCGATGCTGCCCTTCTGTTGCACGACCGTGGTCTTGCGGTCCTCGGCCGTGGTGGAAAACAGGCCGGCCAGCGTGTTCGGCTGGAAGGCGATCATCTCCACGCCACGCGTGAGCTGGACACGCCCGCGCGGACCCGTGGAGACCCAGGCCGTGTTCGGGATCACGTCGCCGCTGCGCACCGGCAGCCAGTTGGACTTGTCGATCGTATAGGCGACTTCCCGGCTGCTTCGCGCCACGTGCCAGTCCAGCTGGGATGCGAAGGCGGTGGCCGGACAGACAAACAGAAGCGCAAGAACGCAGAACCGCGCGGCAAGGGACATGGGAACTCCACAAAGTTGAAGTCCACTAAAGCAGTATCTTCTTAAATTTGAATTTCATCGATGATGAAAATTGCACCCACTATCTTTCTGGGGGTCTCGGGCCGATAGGCGCGATCCGCGCGTACCGTTTCCGCGTCATGCGCTCTTGCTTTCGGGGGCCAAGTTGGCGACTGGTGCTGGATCGCGCAGTTCAGATATTCGGTTTTTGCCTCGATGCTCAAGGATTTTTCCGCCCAGAGCCTGTTCATGGGACTGCTGACGGCTTTTGTCGGTTTTGCCAGTTCGTTTGCCGTCGTGCTGCAGGGATTGCGGGGCGTGGGGGCCACCGAGCTCGAGGCGGCGTCCGGGGTGATGGCGCTGTCTGTCGCCATGGGCGTTTGCGCCATCCTGCTCAGCCTCTGGACACGCCAGCCCGTGTCGATCGCCTGGTCGACGCCGGGGGCCGCACTGCTGGTGACGGCCGGGATGCCGCAAGGCGGCTTTGCCTATGCGGTCGGGGCCTTTGCCGTCTGCGCCGTGCTGATCGTCATTGCCGGCCTCTTCAAGCCGCTCGGCCGGGCGGTTGCGGCGATCCCGGCGCCGCTTGCCAATGCCATGCTGGCCGGCGTGATCCTCGGCCTCTGCTTCGCGCCGTTCACCGCGATTGCCAGCGATCCGCTGCTGGGCCTGCCGATTTTTGTCGCCTGGGCGATCGTCGCCGCCTTCAAGCGTCTCTATGCCGTGCCGGCGGCGCTGGCTGCCTTCGTGCTGGTCATGGTGCTCGGGGTCGATCTCTCCGGCGATCCGGCAGGTGGCGTGATCTCGGCGCTGGCGCCGCCGGTCGCCTTCGTCCTGCCGCAGTTTTCGCTGGCCGCCACGATCTCGATCGCATTGCCGCTGTTCGTCGTCACCATGGCATCGCAAAACATTCCAGGCATCGCGGTGCTGAAGGTCAACGGCTACGAGCCGAAGCCGGGACCGCTGTTTGCGGTGACGGGCGGTTTTTCGTTCCTGTCGGCGTTTTTCGGCGGCCATGCGGTCAATCTTGCGGCGATCACGGCGGCGATGTGCGCCGGTGCCGACGCGCATCCGGATCCCGCTCGGCGCTACTGGGCGGCGGTCGTGGCGGGCGCGGGCTATATCGTCTTCGGCCTTCTGGCGGGTGCAGTGACCGCTTTCGTCTCGCTGGCGCCACCGATCCTGATCGAGGCCGTCGCGGGCCTGGCGCTGATCGGTGCCTTTTCCGGCTCGGCGGTCGCCGCCTTCAAGGCGCCGGAGACCCGTGAGGCTGCTGCCGTCACCTTCCTGATCACCGCGTCCGGCATCTCGATCGGCGGCATATCGGGTGCCTTCTGGGGGCTGGTCGCCGGGGCGGCCATGCTGATGCTTCTGCGGCTGGCCCGCAAGGAGGCCTGACGCCGGCGCAGCCACATGGGCGTGCGCGCTACCAGGTCCAGAAGGGCGACGTGGCGTCTTCCAGCAGGCTCTGCTCGCGATGGGACAGGCCCGGTAAAAAGTTGAAGCCTGTGACCTCCTCGATCGCATCTATGGTGGTGCGGAATTCGGCGTCCTCATGCGCACGCTTGCACAGCGCCGCGTTGGGGAAGCGGAAGGCCATGGCGCGGCCCCGCTGCGGGTCGAAGACGATCTTGAAGAAGGCATCGGGAATGGCTGCAGAACCGGGCGGCTGATTGTCGTCGCTGCTGGTCGTTTCGCGCGCGGGCACGAGGGGCTGGACGGGATTGCGGGCCCGCTTGACGTCCTCCAGGGTGCGCAGCGGTCCCTCGAAGATCGGGCCGGTAAAGACGATCAGCCGTTTTCGCGTGGTGACGAGATCGCGCACTGCAGTCTCCAGTTCGCGCCATATGCCCTGGTTGAAGCAGCGGCCGACCTGCGGGCCGATATTGGATAGCACGAAGCTCGCATCCTGCTTGGTCTGGTCGCCGGAGAAATCCCCGGCCGGCGCCTGGTGCCCGCGATCGAAGCCGCTGCTGCGATAATCGGCAAGCGTCGCCGAATAGAGCGCCTCGTCCGGGGCGACGAAGAAGCTGTTGCTGCGTTCGGCCCCCGATTGCACCTCGTCCGGGGTGATGTCTTCCGCCACCCAGTCCGGATCGCGGGTAATGCCGTTCAGTCTAAGGGCAAAGGCCGCGGCGTGGCAGCGGTGGATGGCGGTCGGCACCGGCGGTGTCGGATTGCTGCCATTGGCAAAGACATAGGTATGGGTGTCGGCGCCGTCTGTCCCGTCGGGCGCCCCTATCGGCTCGAAGATCGCCCGGCATGCTTCCAGTTCGGACGGCAGGGTCGGCGGTTCCTCGGCCCGTGACGGCATGGCGGCGACCGACAGCGCCGCGGCCATGCCGAATGTCGGGCGCAGCAGGAGACGCAAGGCCATGGCTGCTGTTGCGGGTCCCATCTCTGGCTCCTTTGACGTTGCGAATGTGTCGCGCCGTGCGGGCCGCGTCTCAGGCTCCGGCGGGTGGGGTGGGTCTCACCGTTTCGGCGACCCCTTGCGCTTCACCGGCGGAATGAGCGGCGCTGACGGCGGACGTGGCGGCGCTCTGCGATGCCTCCCGGGCGGTGGAAGAGGCCTGGGTGGCGACGGCCGCTGCATCGCCGCCGCCCGGCGCGGGACCTGGAGACCCGAGCGGGCCCTTGTCCTTCGACGGGCCTTGGCCGTTCATCGCCTTGCCGGCTACATAGGTGCCGCCGCTGATGCCGAGAAGCACGAGCGTGCCGTTCGGCACGTCGATCAGCGTGCCTGTCTCCAGCGACAAGACGAGATAGAGGCCGGCGACGACGAAGGTGAACAGCAGGAACTGGAACCGGCTGAGGCTGGCCTTGGGTGCCGTGCCGGGCAGCGCGGTCGATTCGCTCAGAAGATGGCTGATCTCGATCGTGCCGTTCCACATGGCCCTGACAACGGTCAGGCCGGCTGCCAGGATGAGCGTGGCGACGACGACCGCGACCAGCAGAGCGATGACCTGCGGCTGGAGCAATGCGGCGATCTCCTTCATGAGATAATCCCTTTCAGTTTCATGAACTTGCCAGAGAGATAAGCGAGATTGGTTCCGCCGAGAAAGGGCAGCAGTTCTTCCGGGAAGTCCGGCATCCGGCCGGTCTCCAGCCCGATCTTCATGCCGTAGATGAAATAGCCGGCAGCCGCAGCGACCGAGGCGAAAAGCAGCGTCTGCCGCTCGAGCCCCGCCGTTTCCCCTTCATGCTGCTGCGTGATCAGCATGCCGGCTGTCGCGATGGTTCCGTCGAGCAACCTGACGACGACGACCAGCAGGAATGCGACCAGCACCACGACCAGTGCCGTGCCGATGACCGGGTGCAACTGTTCCAAGGCAGCCCCCTTTGTGACCCGCATAGATTGTCTCATCGGGCCTGATATCGGTCAATCGGGCGGGCGCCGCCGGATCGTTATCCCGGGGCTGGCGGGCGTGAAAAAAGCGCGAAAAGCGAAAACGGTCCCAGCCGCAACAAAAAAATCGGAGGCGGAAAAGGTCGTGTGAGACCTTCCAAGGCCAGCATTGACGGGCTCTAGCAGCGCTCGCTCACATAATACGGCCGTTGTTGCGCTGCCGCGAAATGCTGCATCGCCACAAATTTGACGCGAGTGCTTACTATTTATGCGGGCATATGTTTTATTTTAGCAATCTATCATTGTCCCCCGCGATCTAGGAGAAATGCATTGGCCGGCACGCACAAGGATCTCGAAGCCGCCGCCCGCAACGGCAGCCAAATCCAACGTATCCGGGCGCGTATCCCGACCTATCTGAAGGATCTGCGTGAAAATCCGGCATGGTTGCCGATGTTCGTGCTGGCCAGGACCATGCCGGGCCGGCGGCTCCACTGGCTGGCCTCGAAGCGATATGCGGGGCAGGGCGACGGCGCTCCCTCGATGTTCGGCGATGTCGACGCCCGCGCTGCGGCCGACAGCCTGCGAAAGGACGGGATCTTCACCGGTCTCGACTTGCCGGCCGGGATCCATGAGGGCATTTCGGCCTTTGCCGCCTGCACGCCGTGTTTCGGCAATTTCGACCGCCGGCTGGAATTTCTGCCGGGCGAGCATGACGCCGCCGAAAAGCGGTTCGACCGGGCGATCCTCAGCGGACACTATTTCGATCGCAGCATCGAATGCCCGCAGGTGCTGAGCGTTCAGCGGGACCCGCGGCTCGGCGAGATCGCCGCGCATTACCTCGGCGCCCAGGCGAGGCTGATCACCACCCGGGTCTGGTGGAGCTTTCCGACCGCAGCCGCCAGCGAGAAGGACATGAGCCAGGCGTCGTTCAAGTATCACTTCGACCTGGATGACTGGCGGATGCTGAAATTCTTCTTCTACATCCTGCCGGCCGACGAGGGCACCGGCCCGCATGTCTTCGTGCGCGGCAGCCACAAGCGCCGGGCGCTGCGCCACCAGTTGACGCTGATGGTCGGTCATCCGGCAGACGAGGTGCTCGGCGTCTACGGCCAGGACAGCGAGATCAAGATCACCGGCCCGGCCGGCACCGGCTTCGTAGAGGACCCCTTCGGCTTTCACATGGGCACGGTGCCGACCCAGCGCCCGCGCCTGATGATGGAGGTCGGCTTCGGGGTATCGCCACCCTCCAAACGCCGCTTCCACGGCGAGCCGGTCGTGCGCTGACCGTCCGACTGCGGTCTGCAGTAAGAGGCGGAGACTGCCCGCCGTTCTGCGCTGTTCATATTTGGCTTGCCTGATGCGGCGACTGCGGGTATCAGTTTTCCCATGACGATCTCGGGCAAGAACATTGCGATCTCATTCGACGCGGGCCGCTTCACGGCCGGCGCGTCGAGCTCTGCCCTAAACTCGCTTCTCCTTCTCGGCCTTATCCGCGGTTGCCGGGTCCTTTGAGGAGCGCCCGGCGGCCGAATGGCCATGCCGGCTCAGCTCCTCGTCCATCACGAACATTCAAGACCTGATTTTACCCGAAGGGGTAAGCATTTTCCGTCGCCTTAACAGGCGCGTTGCGCTAGATCCGCGACGGGAATGCGGAAGAGGAAGAAGACGATGATTTTGAAGACCCACGCCGTCAAGGACGGCATGCCGGAAGCGGCGGTGAAGTACCGGCCCTATCCGCAGGTGAACATTCCCGACCGCACCTGGCCGACCAAGACGATCGACAAGGCGCCGATCTGGTGTTCGGTGGATCTGCGCGACGGCAACCAGTCGCTGGTCAACCCGATGGGCCATGATCGCAAGGCGCGGATGTTCAATCTGCTGCTCGACATGGGCTTCAAGGAAATCGAGATCGGTTTCCCCTCGGCCTCGCAGACGGATTTCGACTTTGCCCGCTGGTGCGTCGAGGACAGCAAGGTGTCCGACGACGTGTCGCTGCAGGTGCTGGTCCAGTGCCGGCCGGAGCTGATCACCCGCACCTTCGAGGCGCTGGAAGGGGCCAAGCAGCCGATCATCCACTTCTACAATTCCACCAGCGAGCTGCAGCGTCGCGTGGTGTTCGGCAAGGATGTTGCCGGCATCAAGCAGATCGCGGTCGATGCAGCCAAGATGATCATGGACATGGCCGCCAAGGCCGGCGGCGACTATCGCTTCGAATATTCCCCGGAAAGCTTTACCGGCACGGAACTCGAAGTGGCCCTGGAGATCTGCAATGCCGTCGTCGCCGAGGTCAAGCCGACCGCCGACAACAAGCTGATCCTCAATTTGCCCTCCACGGTCGAAATGGCGACGCCGAATGTCTATGCCGACCAGATCGAGTGGATGTGCCGCAATATCGACAACCGGGAGAACGTCATCGTCTCCCTGCATCCGCACAACGACCGGGGTACCGGCATCGCGGCGACGGAACTCGGCCTGCTGGCCGGCGCCGACCGGGTGGAGGGCACGCTGTTCGGCAATGGCGAGCGCACCGGCAATGTCGATGTGGTGACGCTGGCGCTCAACATGTTCACCCAAGGGGTCGATCCGCAGCTCGACTGCTCCGACATCGAGCGGATCAAGGACGTCTACGAATATTCCAACGAGATGGTCATCCCGGAACGCCACCCCTATGTCGGCGAGCTGGTCTACACCGCCTTTTCCGGGTCGCACCAGGATGCGATCAACAAGGGGATGAAGGCGATCAAGGTTGCCAACCACCCGGTCTGGGAAGTGCCCTATCTGCCGATCGATCCGCAGGATGTCGGGCGCACCTACGAGGCGATCATCCGGATCAACTCGCAGTCCGGCAAGGGCGGCATCGCCTATATCCTCAACCAGGACTACGGGCTGAACCTGCCGCGCGGCATGCAGGTCGAGTTCCGCGAGGACATCCAGAAGATCACCGACGAGGAAGGCAAGGAGCTTGCCTCCAGGCGGATCTATGAGCGCTTCATGGAGCGTTATGTCGAGCAGCCGGAAGGGCGGCTGAAGTTCATCGACCACCACACCTATCCGGTCGGCACCGACCGCAAGGGGGTAAGGGTGGTCGCCGCCGAGATCACCGACAAGGGCGAGACGAAGCGGATCGAGGGGCAGGGTACCGGCCCGATCGACGGCTTCATCAACGCGCTGTCGAGCTATCTCGGCATCGAGATCTCGGTCGCCGACTATTCCGAGCATTCGTTGCAGCACGGCTCCAATGCCTCGGCCATCGCCTATGTCGAGATGGAATATCCGGGCGGCAAGCTGTTCGGCGCCGGCGTCAACACCAATATCGTGGCCGCCTCGCTGGAGGCGGTGGTGTCGGCTGCCAACCGCGTGCTCGAGGAGCGCGCCAAGGCCTGACGGCAAGCCGGGTCGGACCCCAATGAATAAAGCCCCGGCAGCCTTGGCGTCCGGGGCTTTTCTTGTTGATGAACAGAGCCTTGGCCGGAAGTCTTCGCCATCGCCTCCAGGGCGCGGCTAGACGCGAAGCCGCTCCTTGTGGACGGTCTGAAATGCATCCGCCTCGTCATCGAGCCGGCGGCGTTCCCAGTCGAGCGTCCAGTTGCCGGGGCCGCCTTCGATCTCGAAAAGGTTGACGCTGGTCGCCGGTTTTTCGCCGCCGGGGCCCTGGCTTGCCGAGGCGATGCCGATCACCGGCACTTCGCGACCCTTGCTGGGCAGCGTGTAACGGCTGTTGAGATGGGTATGGCCGTGCAGCACGAGCTCGGCGCCACCGACGGAAATCGCCGCGCGAAAGCGGCGAAGCCCGACCATCCGCTTGTAGGCAGGGGCAGCCCCCCGGATCGGCGGATGGTGGATCATGACGACGCGAAAGAGGCCCTCGGAGCCGGCCTGGGCCAGCAATTGCGCCGTTTCGCGCGCCTGCCGGCTGCCGAAATAGCCCATGGCGGAAAACGGCGGCGTGGCGATCGAGGTGGAACAGCCGATGATCGCGATCGGCCCGCGCCGGCGGATATAGGGAAAGAGCTTGTGGTCCTTTTCCCACGCGTCCGGGTCGTCATCGCCGCGCACATAAGGATACCAGGCGTGGATCGCCTTGTCGTGCGCACCCGGCACATAGGCATCGTGATTGCCTGGCACGACCGAGAGATGCTGGGCATCGCCCGCCTGCCGCAACCAGTCCGCGACCATGCGGATCTCGATGCCGGTGGCCAGATTGACCATGTCGCCGGTGATCGCCAGGTGATCGGGTGACCATCGTCCGGTTTCTGCCATAACAAGGTCAAGAGCGTTTGCAAACATATGCTTGCGGCGGTTCCGCTGCCAGTTGATATAGCCGATAATTCGCTTTGAGAAGAGTTCGCGCCACGTTATTGCGGGAAGGGGACCGAGATGGACGTCCGAGATATGTGCGAGTTTATACATGAAGACATCCATAGCGGCACTGGCGTGAAGGAACAATGATGACGCAACGCAATGCGCCGATGGAAGGTTCATATCGCCGGCTATTGATGTGGTTGATGCACCGCTATTTCGCCTTCAGCCGGGGCATGACGCTGGGTGTCAGGGCCGCCTGCTACAACGACAAGGGCGAGATCTTTCTCGTCCGTCACTCCTATCTGCCGGGCTGGTACATGCCGGGCGGCGGGGTGGAACGCGGGGAAACGCTTCCCAATGCGCTGGAAAAGGAAATCCGCGAGGAAGGCAATCTGGTGCTGACGGCACCTGCCGAACTCGTCCATGTCTATCTGAACACGAAGGCCAGTCCCCGGGACCACGTGGTGTTCTACAAGGCGAAGGTCAAGCAGACCGCGCCGCGCCCGCGCGACTGGGAGATCGTCGAGTGCGGCTTCTTCGATCCCGAAAACCTGCCGGACGGCACATCCGCATCGACGCGCCGCCGGCTGGAAGAGCTCAGCGGATTGCTTCCGCACGACGATTTCTGGTGACTTCCACCGCCTCGTGCAGGCGGTCGCGACCATGTGGGCGGTCGAAGTCGAGCATCGGTCCGACGGGCACGATGCCGGATGGATTGATCGTCTTGTGGCTGCGGTAATAGTGGTGCTTGATGTGCTCCATATTCACCGTGTCGGCCACGCCGGACCACTGGTAGAGATCGCGCAGATAGGCCGAGAGATTGGGGTAGTCGGCGATCCGGCGGATATTGCACTTGAAATGTCCGACATAGACGGCGTCGAAGCGCACCAGCGTGGTGAACAGCCGCCAGTCGGCCTCGGTCAGCCGGTCGCCGGCCAGGAAGCGGTGGGCGGTGAGGCGTTGCTCCAGCCAGTCGAGACTGTCAAACAGCGGTGAGATCGCGCTCTCATAGGCCGACTGGGTCGTGGCGAACCCGGCCTTGTAGACGCCGTTGTTGACGGTGTCGTAGATCCGCGCGTTCAATGCGTCGATCTCGCCGTGCAGATCGGCCGGATAGTAATCGTCCCTCGAACCCGTCAGCTCATCGAAGGCCGAATTGAACATGCGGATGATCTCGGCGGATTCGTTGGAGACGATGGTGTTTTCCCGCTTGTCCCAGAGGACCGGCACCGTGACGCGGCCGCTATAGTCGGGCTTGGCCTTCACGTAGATCTGCCAGAGGGCATCGGCGCCGAACAGCGGATCGGCGGTGGCGCCGTCGGCTTCCTTGAATTCCCAGCCGTTTTCCAGCATCAGCGGATGCACCACCGAAACGGTGACATGCGGCTCCAGTTTCTTCAGCTTGCGGAAGATCAGCGTGCGATGCGCCCAAGGGCAGGCGAGCGACACATAGAGGTGATAGCGGCCGCTTTCGGCCTTGAAGCCGCCCTGGCCCGAGGGGCCGGGGGCACCATCTGCCGTCACCCAGTTGCGGAAGGCCGAGGCGTCGCGCTTGAAGTGCCCCTTGTTGGCCCCGGTGTCGTACCAGACATCGTGCCAGACGCCGTTTTCGAGCATGCCCATCGGCCATCTCCCTGTTTGATCGTTTCTCCATCCAGAAAATATGGTCTTTGACCGGGAATGCGAGCCGGTAAAACCTGAACAGTGCGTTTTCCGTTGGACGGGCTTTTGAAATGCTGTTATCCACGATGTCACTTTCGGTAAGGAACCACCGCTGCAATGACCGACTTCAGGACCCCGCGACGACGTTGAAGCTTCTCCGGCACGGCCCCTCGGCCGCGACCGTCCCAGCCCCATGTCTTCCGTTCCGTTAGTCCAGGTCCCTTTCATGCACGCTCACGAGTTCGTCTACCTCACCGAGGATGCTTCCCACGACGCCATCATCGATATCATCAACGAAGAAGCGTTCGGTCCCGGTCGCTTTGCCAGAGCGGCTGCGCGCATCCGCGAGCAGGGTCCGCATGACCGGTCGCTCTCCTTCGTCTGTGCCGACCGCGGCGAGACGATCGCCTCGGTGCGGATGACGCCGGTCATGGCGGGGGAGGTCAAGGGCCATCTTCTCGGTCCGCTCGCCGTCCGCCCGACCCACAAGAACTTGGGCATCGGCCGTGAACTCGTCCGCATCGCGATCGCGGCTGCGGTGCGGCGGGGCTCCGAAGGCGTGATCCTGGTCGGCGATCCGCCCTATTACATGCCGCTCGGGTTCGAGAAGGTGGCCTGGAACGCGCTGGTGTTTCCGGGACCTGTCGATCCGGGCCGGGTGCTGATCGTGCCGAATGGCGACAATGTCCATGCGCGCCTGAAGGGGTCGATCGTTTGGCGGTCGGACGAGGTTGCGCGGCAGGGCGAGCGCGGGGCCGCTCTGGCCGAGGCTGCGGAGTGACGGATAGCACGGGGGATCGGACCGGCGTCTCGGCTCCCGCTCGATCATTCGTCAGGGTTGCGCATACCGCTTGATCAGCCAGGTGAGGTCGAAGTCTCCGGTAAAGCCGTCTATCCGGCCGAACACCGAAAAGCCCTGGGCCTCGTAGGCCCGCCTTGCGACCGGATTGATCGTGTCGATGACTGCGCCGCGGCATCCGCGACGCCTCGCCTCGTCTTCGGCCGTTTGCAGCAGTCTGCCTGCCATGCCCTGGCCGCGCAGGCGCTCTGGCACATAGACCATCTCGATCGACAGCCAGCCGCGACCGGTATAGCCGATCAGACCTCCATCGATTTCGCCGGCATCATTGCGCAGCGGAATGAACAGCTCGCGGCGGTCGGTCGGGCCAAGCAATGCATTGTTGTAGGCTTTCAGCCGATCGAGAATGTCTGCACGGGCCGCCTCCGGGACGTGATCGGTGAAGGCGAGATCCTCGCTCATCGCGGTCATCGTCCCTCGCGCCACCACATGCTCGACATCGCCAGCAGGATCAGCGCCAGACCGGCAAAACCGGCAAACAGCGGCATGGTGTCGACGCCCTTGAGGATCGTCTCGTCGGTCATCCGCACCGTCAGGCGATTGTTATCGGCGACGCGGACCGGACCGTTGACCGGCAGGATGGCCGGCATGCGGGCACTGCCCTTGCCGCCGTCGAGCCGCGTGGTGATGCCATGTGTGGCCTCGCTCAGCGGCGACAGCGTATCGGTGGTCGAGATCATCGCCTTGAACTCCGGCGCATCGACGGCACCGACATGGACGAGGGCGGAGAAGTCGCCATTGGTGACGGTGAAGAGACCGGTCTCTTCCATCTGCTTTTCCGCGCGCCACAGGCCGGGGGCGGCCCTGGTCAGCGCCAGCTGCTCTTCGCGGCCGGAGGGATAATGCACGGTGGCCGGGCCGGGATCGTCGCCGATCGTCTGACGGGTGACGATCAGGTTGCGGCCGGTGGCGCGCGCCGTCAGTGCCTCTTCCTCCAGCTCGGGTTCCTTCATCAGCCAGTGGGCGATGCGGCGATAGAGCGAGACATGCGGGCCGCCGCCTTCGTAGCCGCGGGCCCAGAGCCAGCCCTGGTCGGAGAGCAGCATGGCGACGCGGCCCTTTTCGGCGCGGTTCAGCACCAGCAACGGGCGATTGTCGGCCCCGGTCATCACCGTCTCGCCGTCGGTCTGGCCGACATCGATGGTGCGGAACCAGCGCCCCCATTTCGGCGGCTCGGCGGCAGAGCCGTCAAGACCGCGGGTCACCGGGTGGCGCTTGCCGATATCCGAGAGCCGCGGATAGAACCCGGCCTGGTCGATGTCGCCGGTCGGGGAGGCCGGCAGGACAGAATTCAACGGCGTCGCGGCAATCGAGTCCGGACCGGAAAATTCTGGCCCGGCGGCGATCAGCAGCGCTCCGCCATTCTTCACGTAATCGGCGATGTAGTCGTAATAGAGGATCGGCAGCACGCCGCGATGCTGGTAGCGGTCGAAGATGATCAGGTCGAAGTCGTGGATCTTGTCGATGAACAGCTCGCGCGTCGGAAAGGCGATCAGCGACAGTTCGTTGATCGGCGTGCCGTCCTGCTTTTCCGGCGGCCGCAGAATGGTGAAATGCACCAGATCGACCGAGGCGTCGGATTTCAGCAGGTTGCGCCAGGCGCGCTCACCGGCATGCGGTTCGCCGGAGACCAGCAGCACGCGCAGGTTTTGACGGATGCCGTCGATCAGCTGGATGGCGCGGTTGTTGGCATCGGTCACTTCGCCCGGCAGGCCGGCGACGGAGAATTCGAGGACGTTGGAGCCGGCGCGCGGCACCTTGAAGGTAAAGGGGGTCGGCTGGCCCGGTACCGCCGTGACGTCGCCGAGCACCTCGCCATTCATGCTGATCGTCACATCGGCGGGCGAGGGCGCGGCAACCCCGTCGTCGAAGACCCGGAAGGTCAGTTCCTGATCCTCGCCGACAATGCCGAAGCGCGGGGCACGGACGATCTCGATCCGGCGATCGGTCTCGTCGGCGCGGCCGGTGATCAGGCCGTGCAGTGGCGCATCGAAGCCGAGCGCCTGGGCATTGGCCGGCAGATCGTGGATCTGTCCGTCGGTCACCATCACCGCGGCGCCGATGCGGGCGGGCGGCACGTCGGCGATCGCCGCCTTCAACGCCTCGAACAGGCGCGTGGACGGGCTGTCGGAGCTCTCCGGCGTCTTCACCTCGACATAGCGCGGCTCGATATCGGGAAAGCGGGCAAAGCGGGTCTTCAGTTCGGCCAGCGCCTCGTCGGTCATCGCCTTTCGCTCGGGCGTATCCTGGCTGGCGCTGCGGTCGACAATGACAGGCACGACGGTCGACAGCGGATCGCGGTTTTCCTGCATCAGCTGCGGGTTGGCCAGTGCCAGCAGCAGGGCGGCGAAGGCGGTCAGCCTCAGCCAGCTGCCGCGCACCGCACGCACGATGCCGAGCATGCCGAGCAGCACGGCGCCGACAGCCAGTACGCCGAGAACCCAGAGCGGCAGGAAGGGATCGAAAGCGATGCTGGTCATTGGCCGAGCCTTTCCAGCAGGGCCGGGACATGCACCTGGTCCGCCTTGTAGTTGCCCGTCAGCATATACATCATGATATTGACGCCGGCACGGTAGGAGAGTTCTCGCTGGCGCTCATCCGGCGGCACGGTCGGCATCAGCGGCTGGCCGTTGGCGTCGATCGCCCAGGCGCCCAGCAGGTCGTTGCCGGTGATCATGATCGGAGACACGCCGTCGGCCGACGATGTCACGCCGCCGCTGGCGGACTTCGCCTCCTGCCGCGCCTCGACCCAGAGCGGGCTGCCGGAATAGCGACCGGGAAAGCTCGACAGCAGATAGAAGGCGCGGGTCAGAACGTGATCGGAGGGCACCGGCTCCAGCGGGGGAATGTCGATGCTGGCAAGGATCGCCTGCAGGCGCTGGCCGTTCGGCGTCGGTCCGCCGTCATTGCCAAGGCTGGACAGCTGGTCGCGTGTGTCGAACAGCACGGTGCCGCCGGCGCGCATATAGGCGTCGATGCGGCTGACGGTTGCCGCTGACGGCATCGGCGCACTGGCCGAAACCGGCCAGAACAGGATCGGATAGAAGGACAGCTCATCCTTGGAGATGTCGACGCCGACCGGCTCTCCGGGTTCCAGCGTGGTGCGATAGGTGAGAAACTCGGTCAGCCCTTCAAGCCCTTCGCGCGACAGCGTGTCGACGTCGTCCTCGCCGGTGATGACATAGGCAAGATGGGTATTGTCGAGCCGCTCGAGCACCTGGGCGTCGCCGGGCTTGCTATCGTCGGCGCGGGCAGGCGGCGCCGGTGACAGGGCGAAGATCGCGGCGATGGCCATACCACCGGCCGTCGCGGCGGCGCGACGCGGAATGCGCGCAAAGGCGCCGTTCATGAACAGTACGATCAGTGCATCGAGGAAGAGCAGGGCGAGCGCGAGCGCCAGCAGCGTCGGCTTCAGTGGGGTTGCCTGCGCACCGATCAGCGGCTCGCGGCTGATGCCGGAGACACCGGCAAGATCGAGCGGCTTCAACTCGGCCCGATCGGGCAACAGGTTGAGCGCGGTAAAGCCGTCCTCGCTGCCATAGAGGCCCGGCGGATTGTCGAAGCTCGCTGCCAGCGGCTTGGCCGGGCCGAGGTCGAGCGGGCGAGCGCTCCCGGCGTCGGCGGTGAGGGCACCGTCGGCTGTCAGCAGTCGCCAGGGTGCGACGCTCGTTGCCGCCTGCGGATCGGCGCTGTCGCCGGCCGCTGCCGTTGCCGGCGAGAGCTGTACGAGGCGGCGCAGCATTTCGACGAAGTCGCCGGAGATCGGCAGGTTGGACCATGTGGCCTCGGCGGTCACGTGAAAGAGCACGATACGACCCCGGCCGATGGCGCGGGCGGTCACCAGCGGCGTGCCGTCGGCAAGGCTCGCCCAGGTGCGCTCGGCAAGATCCGGCGTCGGTTCGGCCAGAACCTGGCGCTTGACGCTGACATCGGTCGGGCGCGGCATGCCGGCAAAGGGTCCGTTGGCGGGAAAATCGGCAAGCGGTTGCGGCTCGGCCCAGGATAGCGCGCCGCCGAGCGCGCGCTCGCCCTGGCGCAGGGTCACCGGCACCAGCGGATCGCCGGTCGGCGTCGCTGCCAGCCGCGGTCCGGCAAAGCGGATCAGCGTGCCGCCGCGGCCGATCCAGCGCTGCAGCGGATCATAGACATCGGGCGGCAGTCGGCCGATATCGGCCATGACGATGGCGGACGGGTTCTGCGTCAGCAGTTCCGGGATCGAGACGGCGAGGTCCGATTCCTTCGGCTTGATCAGATCGGCATAGGGATCGAGTGCGCGGTCGATGTAGTAGAGCGGCGACAGCAGCGGCTGGAATTCGTCGTTGCTGTCGCCTGCGAGCAGTGCCACGCGGCGGCGGCGGAAGCCGTCGTCGAGCAGATGCACGGAGCCGGCCGTCGCAAGCCCGGCCACCGAGACGCGGGCAAAATCGTTGCGGAGCTCGAAGGGGGCTGCGATCTCGCCGCGCGCGGTGGCCGCACCCGCCGGGAATGTGATCGTCCCGGAGGCGATGGCGCGGCCCTGGGCATCCTGTGCATTGACGGTGATGGTCCGTGCGTCTGCGGTCGTCAGGCGACTGGCGGTGACAGCGAGGGCATCGGCACCATTGCTGGCACTGGTCAGCGCAATGGCGGCATTGCCATCGCCTTCGATTATCCGGAACTGGCGCGGCGACAGCGCTTGTAGCGCGGAAATCGTCTCGTCTGGATCATCCCCTTGGCGGGCCATGCCGTCGGTGAGGAAGGCGAGCGTTCCGGGGCGGGTGCCGTCGAGCGCCTCCTTCAGCGCCTGGATGGCGTCCGGCCGGTTGGCGCCGAGCGGCCGGGGGCCGGTGGCGACCAGCTTCTTTTCGGCCGCTGCGGCAACACTTGGCGTGGCGTCCTGCCGGTCTTCGGCGGTAAAGACGATCGAGACGGGCACATCGGCGCCGTCGGCTTCGGCAATCAACGCCTCTGCCGTCTGGCGGCGGCGCTCCCAGTCGCCGGCCGAGGCCCAGCTGTTGTCGATCACCAGCACCAGCGGGCCGTCGCCGGACACCGAATTGCTGCGCGGGTCCAGCACCGGATCGGCGAGGGCGACGATTACCAGCGCGGCCATCAGGATGCGCAGCAGCGTCAGCCACCACGGGCTCTTGGCCGGTGTCTCCTCGCGCTTCAGGATGGTGGCGAGGATCTTCAGCGGCGGAAACACCTCCTGGCGCGGCCGCGGCGGGGTCAGTTTCAGCAGCCACCAGATTAGCGGCAGGGCGGCAAGGGCGACCAGAACGAAGGGTGTCGTGAAGGCAAGCGACAGGAAACTCACGAGCGGGCACTCCTGTCGCTGAGCGGGGGCGTGCCGGAGAGATACATGTGGATGGCGACCAGCGCCTGCGAGGCGAGCTGGTCGGTGCGATGGGTGACGAAGCTCCAGCCGAGCCGGCGCATGCCTTCCCCGAGCCGGTCCCGGCGGGCGGTATAGGCCAGGCGGTAGTCGTCGCGCAGGGTCTCTGCCCGCCCGGATGTCAGCTTTTCGCCGGTTTCCGGGTCGGAAAATTCGGTCCGCCCGGCATAGGGGAAGTCTTCCTCGGCAGGGTCGGCGATCTCGATGACATGGCCGCGCTGGCCGCGTTTTGCCAGAGGCGCGATCTGGCTCAGAATGGCGTCGGCATCGTCGAGAAAATCGCCGATCAGCACGAGGTCGCTTGCGCCGCGCACCATGGCTGTATCGGGCATGCCGGTGATCGCCGGCGCATGAATGAGCGCTGCGGCCAGCCGTTCGGCGGCATTGCGCGCCGCAACCGGCTCCATCACGCCGGGGCAGCCGATCCGCTCCCCGGACCGGGCAAGGATTTCGGCCAGCGCCAGCATGATGACCAGCGCGCGACCTTCCTTCGACACATGGCCGAGCGTCGACTTGAACATCATCGAGGGCGACAGGTCGGCCCAGAGCCAGACGGTATGGGCGGCCTCCCATTCGCGGTCGCGGATGTAGAGATGATCATCGCGGGCCGAGCGCCGCCAGTCGATGCGCGACAGGCTCTCGCCGTCGGAATAGGGGCGAAACTGCCAGAAATTCTCGCCGATGCCGCGCTTGCGGCGGCCATGCCAGCCGGCAATCACCGTATTGGCGATCCGCTTGGCCTCGACCATGCAGTCGGGCACCAGAGTCGCGCGCTGACGGGCGCGGCCGAGCGCATCCGCTGCCGGGGTCTGCTCGACGATCTGGCCGATCGATGCCATCAGCTATTCAACTTTCTCAGCCAAGCCGGTCGGCGAGGCCGGCAATCAGGTCGCGGATCGAGGTTCCCTCGGCGCGTGCGACAAAGGTCAGTGCCATGCGATGCTGCAGCACGGGTTCGGCGAGCGCCTTCACGTCGTCGATCGATGGGGCCAGCCGTCCTTCGTAGAGCGCGCGGGCGCGGGCGCAGAGCATCAGCGCCTGGCCGGCGCGTGGGCCCGGGCCCCAGGCGACCTGCTTGTCGGTCTGGCTGTCGCCCTGGTTCGGGCGGGCCGAGCGGACCAGTTGCAGGATGGCATCGACCACGGTGTCGGAGACCGGCATCTGCCGGATCAGTTTCTGAATTTCCGACAGCCGCTCGGCGGTGATCACCGGCTGCGGGTCGGCCTCGTGCATGCCGGTGGTTTCCAGCAGGATGCGACGCTCGGCTTCCAGCGCGGGATAATCGACGTCGACCTGCATCAGGAAGCGGTCGAGCTGCGCTTCGGGCAGCGGATAGGTACCTTCCTGCTCCAGCGGGTTCTGGGTGGCGAGCACGTGGAAGGGGGATGGCAGATCCATGGTCTGGCCGGCGACCGTCACGTGATATTCCTGCATCGACTGCAGCAGTGCCGACTGGGTGCGCGGGCTGGCGCGGTTGATCTCGTCGGCCATCAGCAGCTGGGCGAAAACCGGGCCGCGGACGAAGCGGAAAGACCGGCGGCCGGTCTCGTCCTGATCCATTACCTCGGTGCCGAGAATGTCGGACGGCATCAGGTCGGGGGTGAACTGGATCCGGTTGGCGTTGAGGCCGAGGACGGTGCCGAGCGTGGTCACAAGCTTGGTCTTGGCCAGTCCCGGCACGCCGACCAGCAGCGCATGGCCGCCCGAAAGGATGGCCAGCAGCGTGTTTTCGACGACGCTTTCCTGGCCGAAGATCGCCTTGGAGACTTCCGCCCGCACTGTTGCGATGTCTGCCAGCGCCCGTTCGGCGGCATCGACGGCGGATTTTTCATCCAGAACGCCGTCAGACGTCGTGTTCATCCCCATGCGACTCTCCGTTTGGTTTGCCCGGCTCTGTTTCGCGTAGCACGGCGGCGAATCATCCGGCTATCCGTTTTTTCAGCTGCAGAATTAACTTATTGCGCGTGACCCGGCTGACAAGCACGCCGTGAATGACTATCTCGTGAGAAATACCTTATGAGAAAAAACCGGGACGCAATAATGGCAGACGGAGCTCTCAATGCGGGCCAGGATGCGGCCGGACTGGCTGCCCTCATCCAGCGTGCGTCGGACCAGTCGAACGGCAAAAACGGCGCGCTGCCGCCTGTGGAACGCTGGAATCCGCCCGATTGCGGCGATATCGACATGGAAATCGGGGCCGACGGCACCTGGTTCTACATGGGCACGCCGATCGGCCGCGCGCCGCTGGTGCGGTTGTTCTCCACTGTTCTGCGCCGCGACGAGGACGGAAAGACCTATCTCGTCACACCTGTGGAAAAGGTCGGCATCCGCGTCGTCGATGCCCCGTTTCTGGCCGTCGAGATGTCCTGCAGCGGAGAGGGCGCTGAGCAGCGCCTGACATTTCGCACCAATGTCGGCGATGTCGTGGAGGCCGGGGCAGAGCATGGCCTGCGGTTTTCCATCGACGGCGAAGGGGCCGAGCTGAAGCCCTATCTGCATGTGCGCGGCCGGCTGGAAGCGCTGGTGTCCCGCGCCGTGATGTATGATCTCGTCGACCTCGGCGAGGACATCGAGATCGACGGCGTTCTGATGTTTGCCGTGCGCTCAGGCGGCTCGGTGTTTCCCATCATGCCGGCGGCCGAACTGGAGAGATTGTCGCGATGACGCTCGCCGGGCAGAGATTTACGGCGGACGACTTTCGCCGCCGCGCGCTCAACCAGTCGGGTGCGCCGATCGATGAGGCCTGGCGCGATCACGGCGATCACCTGCTCAATCCCGAAACCATCCTGGAAGTGGCCGACCTGAAGCTGAAGGATGCGGCCGTGCTGATCGGCGTCATCGACGACCAGGATGCGCCGCGGGTGATCCTGACCCAGCGCACGGCAACGCTGCGCAAGCATTCCGGGCAGATCTCGCTGCCGGGTGGCGGCATCGACGATACCGATGCCTCGCCGGAAGAGGCGGCCTTGCGCGAGGCCGAGGAAGAGATCGGTCTCGATCCGGCGCTGGTCGAGCCGCTGGCACGGCTGCCGGTCTATCTTGCCGGCAGCGGTTTTCGCATCGTGCCCGTGCTGTCGCTGATCAAGCCCGGCTTCTCGCTGAAGCCCAATCCCGACGAGGTGGCGGAAGTCTTCGACGTGCCGCTGTCGTTCCTGATGGACCCGGACAATCATCGGCAGGAAAGCCGGATGTGGCAGGGGCGCGTGCGCCACATCTACGCCATGCCCTATGGTGAGCGCTATATCTGGGGCATTACCGCCGGCATCCTGCGCACCCTTTATGAAAGGCTTTATGCATGACCAATCTCTCCGCCGAGGCGTGGTTTCAGTCGCCAAGGCTCGCCCGCGTGTTCGATCTGCTGAACCGGGACGGCGGCGAGGTGCGGGTCGTGGGCGGTGCCGTGCGCAACAGCCTGATGGGGCTCGACGTCGAGGATATCGATCTGGCAACGACGCTGTCGCCGCAGGACGTGACCCGCAGGGCAGGGGCCGATGGCATCAAGGCGGTGCCGACGGGGATCGATCACGGCACCGTCACGCTGGTGATCGAGGGGCAGCCCTTCGAGGTGACGACGCTGCGCCGCGATGTCGAGACCGACGGGCGCCATGCCGAGGTCGCCTTCGGCGTCGACTGGGCGGAAGATGCCGCCCGCCGCGACCTGACGATCAATGCCCTCTATGCCGGTGCCGACGGGGAGGTCATCGACCTGGTCGACGGGCTTTCCGATATCGAGACGGGCACCGTGCGCTTCATCGGCGATGCCGCCCGGCGGATCGACGAGGACTATCTGCGGGTGCTGCGCTTCTTCCGCTTCTTTGCCTGGTACGGCAAGGGCCGCCCCGATGCCGACGGCCTGCGGGCAAGCGCGCGGGCCAAGGCCAAGCTGTCGACGCTGTCGGCCGAGCGGGTCTGGGCCGAGACGAAGAAGCTGCTGTCTGCGCCCGATCCGGGCCGGGCGCTGCTCTGGATGCGCCAGTCGGGCGTGCTGAGCGCCGTGCTGCCGGAAACGGAAAAATGGGGGATCGATGCGATCCCGGGGCTGGTCAGGGCCGAGCAGGCGCTTCACTGGACGCCCGATCCGCTGCTGCGGCTGGCGGCAATCGTGCCGCGCGATGCCGAGCGGCTGGCGGCGATGGCCGAACGCCTGCGCTTGTCGAAGGTGGAGGCCACCTGCCTGGACCGATTTGCCAAGGCGCCAAGCGTCGACGCCGACACCAAGCAGGCGGCCCTGGACCGGATGATCTATCGCAATCACAAGCAGGGTATCGTCTACCGGCTGAAGCTGGAGCTCGCATCGGCCCGGGAGGCGCTGACCCGGGGGCAGGGGGCGATGGAGACGGTGGCGCGCTATGCCACGCTGCTCAGCCGTGCCGAGGCCTTCGAGGCGCCGCAGATGCCGGTCGCGGGCGGTGATTTGCTGGCTGCCGGCATTCCGGCCGGGCCGGAACTCGGACAGAAGCTGAAGACACTCGAGGAAGAGTGGGTAAACAGCAATTTCGCCCTTGATCGCGACAAGCTGCTGGAACGGTTGAAGGGCGGCTGAACCGCCGCCCCTTGAGAGCCGAGATGTGCCGCTGCCTGATTGTCAGGCCGCCTTTGCGTCGTCCCGGATGCGTTGCTTGATGTTGTCGACCATGTTTTCGCGCACCACGGTCTCGCCGTGGGTTTCGCGCAGATGCTCGACAGCGCGGCGGACAACCTCCGCGTCATCCTCTGCACGGGCATGCCATTTGCAGCCCGGCACCAAGGTACCACATTCGAACAGTCTCATTGGATTTCCTCCTCTTCTCGATGGCGCCAGGTTTTCAGATCGATACAACTGGGGCGCCTATTGTCCTGATATTTCAGGGCAATTCGTAGATGAGTATGCATCATTCGGGCCCGGTCGCAGCGCCCGAATGGCTTGTCGGTATAGCGAACGTACCGGCTCGACCGGTCTCCTCAGCCCGGTCGACAGTGCGATCGTCGTGCTTTTATCCGTTATCCGGCATCGCCCAGGACTGGAACAGCGAGGATGATGTCGGAGCCGCAAGGTTGCGATCGCGGCGGCGCTTGAAGGCCTCGCCTGCGTCGGTGTCGCCGGCTTGTCCGGCGGCCAGCTTCAGTTTTACCTGCTCGATGAAATAGGCGTGCGGCAGGTCGGTTCCGCTGGTCGCGCGCATCTCTCTGGCAAGCCGGTCTATGCTCTCCGGCGTTTCCATCAGATGGACGTTTTCGGGCTCGTAATATACGCGGGTTACCGGAGTGTCGTTAGACTGTGGCATGATGGGTCTCCTCCCGTGTTCCTAACGCGAAAGTAGCATGCCGGGTTGCCTCTGCCCATGGAAATATTAGCAGATGAATACTGACAATATTTCGTGGGATTACGCCGTTATTCCGCCTATCCGAGCCCGCCCTCAGGGCCAGCGGACGACCGGCGGCATGGAGGAGAGGATGGAATCGACATTGCCGCCCGTCTTCAGGCCGAAAATCGTGCCACGGTCGTAGAGCAGGTTGAATTCGACATAGCGGCCGCGGCGCACCAGCTGTTCGTCGCGATCGGCTTCCGTCCAGCCATTGTTGAAATTGGCTCTGACCAGCCGCGGATAGACGAGATTGAAAGTGCGCCCGACATCCTGGACAAACTGGAAATCGGCGTCGAAGCCGCCGGCCTGGGGGCTCGAATGCAGCCAGTCGAAAAAGATGCCGCCGACGCCACGTGGTTCGTTGCGGTGCTTGAGGAAGAAATATTCGTCGCACCAGGCCTTGTAGCGCTGATAGTCGGCAATGCCGGCATGACGGGTGCAGACGATTTCCATCGCCCGGTGGAACAGGCGCGTATCGGCGTCTTCCTGGGTGCGCCGGCGGTCGAGGACCGGCGTCAGGTCCGCGCCGCCGCCGAACCAGCGGCTGGTGGTCACCACCATGCGCGTGTTCATGTGCACGGCCGGTACATTGGGATTGATCGGATGGGCGATCAGCGAAATGCCGGAAGCCCAGAAGCGCGGATCCTCGTCGGCGCCGGGGATCTGCGCGCGGAAGTCGGGAGAGAATTCGCCGTGGACGGTCGATGTGTGCACGCCGACCTTCTCGAACACGCGGCCCTCCATCATCGACATGCGGCCGCCGCCGCCCTCGCCACCGTCGCGTTGCCAGTCCTTGCCCACGAAACGGCCGGGCTCGAGATTGGACAGCGGGCCGGCAAGCTCGTCTTCCAGCGCTTCGAACGAGGCGCAGATCGTGTCGCGCAGGCTTTCGAACCAGCTGCGGGCCGCCGCCTTCTTGTCCTCGATATCCTCGGGCAGCCCCTTGGGCAGTTCCGGTCGTTCCATGGCATGACGCCCCGTTAGTCGATCGCTGGTAAATGATTCAAAAGGTTGGATTTCGGGTGTAGCAAGTCGCAATCCGCTCCGAAAGCCCGGCTGCCCGTTTCCCTCAGATTCGACTCGCAATTGGACGAGACGGTACCTAATATTACCCTGAACCAGGAGCGCGTATGGGAAAGATACCGGGACCTCCGCCTTTTGACGGCCTGAAACGCCGCATTGCCCGCCACCGGCAGGAGCAATCGGGCGTGCCGGGGCAATCGGGGCAGTTCGTACGCCAGACCTATTGCCTGACCCGGGCGGAAGCGCGCGTCATCGCCCGCGAGTGGTTCGATGCCTATCCGAAAGCCGCCTACTGGACCGAAGTCGAGAGCTGGCGTCAGCTCGAGGGTGACTGTATCGAATTCACCATGCGGCGTTTGCCCACGGCCGACTGAGGCTCGATAGCCTCGCTTTCGTCTGTTCCGTTCTGCTAATTTCGTTATCCCTAAAATCTTACGGGTTTGATAAACGTCGGCGCAAGAGCTCATTGCTTAGTTTGGCATGACCGGGAAGCCAACTTTGCATGGTGCGAGGTGGGGTCCCGACAAGTTGGGCTGGTTCTTATGACGAGTATCTCTTTCAACTCCACGGCCGCGTCGGCCCTGTCGCTGCTGACGGGATCCAACAAGGCTCTGCAGGAGAGCCAGGACAGGATCTCTTCGGGTCTCAGGGTCAATCAGGCCGCCGACAATGCCGCCTACTGGTCGATCGCGACCAGCATGCGCGCCGACAACCTGTCGCTGTCGAGCGCCGAGGATGCGACCGGACTTGCCGCGGCGGTGACCGATACGGCAGCGCTCGGCATGGAACAGGCCACCAGCATCGTTTCCGATATCCAGTCCAAGCTGATCCTGGCCAAAGCCGTCGGCGGCGACAAGACCGCGATCAACTCGGAAATCGACGTGCTCAAGGACCAACTGAAGACGGTTGCCAAATCCGCCTCGTTCAACGGCCAGAACTGGCTGAACCTCGACAAGGGGCAGAGCCCGCAGGTCGAATCCATGGTCGCCTCGGTGTCCAAGTCGAGCGAGGGCCAGCTTTCGGTCAATGTCATCGATTTCGACACGGCCGGCTCGACTCTGGTGAGCGCGGAAAATGCCGATGACGGCATGCTGACGCGTTCCTATTCGGGCACCACTGCCACGGGCAGCGCCTATGAATATTATCTGCTCGATCCCGGTGCGACGACGCCGACCTCGGCCTCGGCCAAGCCGATCTCTTTGTCCGCATCGACGACGAATGACGATATCGACGGCATGATCGCCGCCACCAATGCGATGATGTCGAGCCTGACGGATGCCGGCGCGCAGATCGGCGCCACCGCCAGCCGCATTTCGCAGAACACCGAATTCCTCGCCGACCTTCAGGACGTCACCGCCAAAGGCGTCGGCCGGCTGGTCGACAGCAATATGGAGGAGGAGGCAACCCGGCTTTCCGCCGCCAAGGTGCAGCAGCAGCTGCAGACGCAGATGCTCAATATTGCCAATAGTGGCACGAGATCCTCGCTCAGCCTGTTCATGTAGGGCACGGTCTGCCCTGCCAAGCGGTTCGGGCGCATCAAGACGAAGAAAAACGGTCGCGAGGCAATCGCGGCCGTTTTTTTATGGCGCCTTTTTATGGCGCCGTCTCGGCTGCTCAGTGCCGGTCGGTGCGGCGCGAACGACGCCCGGCGCTACCTGATGGCGCGCGGCGCGCCTTGGACGATGATTTTGCACTGGCAGGCTTGCCAGTTGTGGACGTGGCGGGGCCGGGTTGGGCCGCCTGCGGCTTCAAGGCCGCTTCGGGTGCGGCGCCATTCGAGGCGTCCGGGCCTGGCGTGGCTGCCTTCGGACGCGGGGCCACGGGCACGGCAGGCTTCGGCCTTGCGGATCTCTCGCTGTCGCGCCCGTTGGCTGCCGGTGTTTTTCCGGCCTCTCTCTTCTGATCGGTGCGTGCGCGCTTTTCCGTGATGCTTGCGGTCCGGGCCAATGCAGGCTTGCTCGCCGTCGCAGCGGCGGGCCGCGTGTCGGAATTTGCAGCGGTCGGCCGCGCCGAAGGGGCTGGCGGTTCCGGGGAGGGCGGTTCCGGAGAGGGCGGGCTCTCCTCCACCTGCGCGGCGGCGTCGGCCTTGGCGGCCTCCGCTAACGGAGTATCCTCCGACGAGGGGGCGGTAGCCTGACCGGGCTTTCCGCTCAAGAAAGCTGCCGCATCGTCCATGGTATCTTCGGCGACCTCGGCAACGGTGTCGCTAGCAGCCTCTGCGACACTCTCGGGCCGGTCGGGCTCGGTCGGGGGCACGGCCGTCTCGACCGCCATGGCCGGGACCCCGGTGTCGATGGCCGGCTGGTCGGATGCCATGGTGTCCGCTTCGATTGCCGGTGCCGCATCGGCTTGCGGTGCGAAGGGCAGCCCCTTCGTCTCTTTCGGCTTCGTCTCCTCCGGTCCCGTCTCGGACGGCATCGTCTCGGCCAGCGCGGCCTTGGCCGGTGGAGCCTTGACCGGTTCGGCCGCCGGCGCCTTCGCCGGCGCGTCCGCCAGGATCGTCTGCAACAGCGTCGTGACGCGCAAGGCGCCGGGGAAACTGGCATTGGTCGAATGACCGGCCATCGGCACCCGCATCTCGGTGCCCTGACCCGGATGCGAATTCATCTCGCCATACCAGTCATAGCCGCCCATGACATTGGTCACATGGTGAAATTCCGCCGGCAGCGGCATGTGGGCGCCGAAGGTTATGATCCGGGTCGTCGCCGCGATTGCCGAGAGCCTTGCGGCGTCGCTTTCCTCCAGTTCGGAAAGGGCTTCCGACAGCACCAGGCTCCCACGGGAATGGCTGACCAGCAGGCCCAGGTCCAGCCGCTTGTCGGCAAGCAGCCCTTCCACCGTCTCGACATCGAGGCAGGCATGCAGGCCCGCCGTGTCGCTGGCCGTGGCCCGATCGCCATAGGCGCCGAAATGCGGACGGCCGATGACGTCGTCGATCATCTCGCACTGGCTGCGGATCCGGCCGAGCCAGCCGAACAGGAAGGAGGCGCCCATGCTCTCGGAGACGATATCGCCAAGACCATAGCCGGAGACGACGGCGGCGACCGGGCTGCCGACCGCGTCGGCCACATTGCGGGCGAAGGCGGCTGCACCGACGGCGGAGCCGCCCATGCCGGCGACCGCCAGCACGGAAACTTTCCTGCCCCCGCGGGCGACGAATTCGTCGATCGTCTCGCAGATCGTCAGCATCGGCCCGCCGCGCGGCGGGACGATCATGATCAGCCCCTCGGCGGCAATCGCGTCGGAGATGTAGTAGACCTCTTCGGTGGTGAGCGTCCCCACATCGTAGAAGAGGCTGTCGATACCGGTATTGCGGGCGCGCCACACCTCCAGCACGCTGTTGCGGCCGGGGCGTTTCTGGATGCGTTCGGGGAAACTCAAAGTGCGCGCGAACTGGCTCAAACTCAGGGTGTACGCCGTTTCAAACATCTGGCCACCTCATGGTTTCGAAGGGTCTTTGAAAGACAACCTGCAAGCGCAAGCGTGCCACAGTTTCGCGCCACGGCCAAGGGATGCGCGGACATTCTTTCATCATCGCGGTGCTTCGCCCGGCCGGGTTTTGCGAAAGCTCCGCTCTTGACCTCAACCATGCTTGAGGCGCTACCACCCGTCAGGCGGACACAACAGGAAAGGAGCGCGCCATGGGGCCGACAAGGGCGTCAGGCGAAACCGGTCTGGCGCAAGGCTTCGCCGGCAATCATGGCCGCCGACATGGCGACATTGATCGAGCGCTGCCCGGCGATCATCGGAATGATCACGCGCGCGTCGGCGCCCTCGTGCACGGCATCGGGTACGCCGGCGCTTTCGCGGCCGAACAGCAGGATGTCGTCGGGCCGGTAGGCGAGATCGACATAGGGGACGGCAGCCTTGGTCGAGGCAAGCACCAGCCGTCGGCCGGTCGTCGCCCGCCAGGCTTCGAATTGCGCGAAATTGACGTGGCGGGTCATCGTGACGCTTGCCAGATAATCCATGCCGGCGCGTTTCAGGTTCTTGTCGGAGAGCACGAAGCCGGCTGGTTCGATGATGTCGACGCCAAGGCCAAGGCAGGCCGCCAGACGCAGGATCGTGCCGGTATTGCCGGGGATGTCGGGCTGGTAAAGGGCGATGCGCAGCTGGCTCATGGCCATCGTTTAGCGGTGCGTGCGGATTTGCTCAAGCCGCTGCCCCGGTTCGGCTGTGGTCTTGCCGCAACATTTTCGCGCTTTCGCGTTGCGGGCAGGATCTTTGCGGGTTTTCAATTTTGCCGAGACCCGGTAAAAGACGTCGTCTTCAACGCTCAAGAACAGGGGAGGCCATGATGACATCATCCGCTTTGCAGCGCTTCCCCGTGCCTCCACGCGCACGGATGGATTAGCGCCGGTCAAATCGCGGCGTTTCACACCCTTCCAAATCGCCTGGCGGCCGTCAGCGGCCTCTTCGAAAATTCATGTTGCCCCCGCTTTGCAGCGCACAGACAGCGTTTCTTTCGCGCTCCGGGGGCCCGTTGTCTGGAGTCGACCCATGTTCTCCTGGTTCGAGAACCGCCTGAACCCGTTCCCGAGCGCCGAGCCGGATCTGCCGCCCAAGGGGCTTTTCCGCTTCTGCTGGCATTATACAAGGCCTGCCGCGCCCTGGCTGTTGCTGCTCGGACTGTGCTCGATGGTGATCGCCATCTTCGAGGTGCTGCTGTATCAGTTCCTCGGCAATATCGTCGACTGGCTGTCCGGTGCCGACAAGGCAACCTTCCTGCAGACCGAAAGCGGCCATCTGCTGTGGATGGGCGCGCTGGTGCTGATCGGCATGCCGCTCGTCGGCGCCCTTCATACCGTGACCATGCACCAGGTGCTGGCCGGCAGTTTCCCGATGATCGCGCGCTGGCAGATGCATCGCTTCCTGATGCGCCATTCGATGACCTTCTTTGCCAACGAGTTCGCCGGCCGGGTGGCGACGAAGGTGATGCAGACCTCGCTTGCGGTGCGCGAGACGGTGATGAAGATCATCGACGTCTTCGTCTATGCGGCGAGTTTCTTCATCTCCATGCTGGTGCTGGTGATGAGCGCCGACATGCGGCTGGTGATCCCGCTGGCGCTGTGGATCGTGTTCTACATCCTCATCCTGCTCTATTTCATCCCGCGGCTGCGCAAGATCTCCAGCCAGCAGGCCGATGCCCGCTCGCTGATGACCGGCCGGGTGGTCGACAGCTATACCAATATCGCAACCGTCAAGCTGTTCTCCCATGCGGGCCGCGAGGAGACCTATGCGAAGGCGGGAATGGCCTCGTTCCTCGACACCGTTCACCGGCAGATGCGCAAGATCTCGGCGCTCAACATCGTCGTCGACATCAACAATGCGGTGGCGCTGTTCTCGGTCGCCGCCCTCAGCCTGATCTTCTGGCTGAACGGCTCGATCTCAATTGGCGCGATTGCGGTTGCGACCGGCCTTGCCATGCGTATTTCCGGCATGTCGCAGTGGATCATGTGGGAGGTCGCCGGCCTGTTCGAGCAGATCGGCACGGTTTATGACGGCATGGGGATGATGACCAAGCCGCACGACATCGTCGATACCCGCGAAGCGCGGGACCTCGACGTGAAGGAAGGCCAGATCGTCTACGACCGCGTCCGCTTCCACTACGGCAAGGACAAGGGCGTCATCGAGAATTTCTCGCTGATCCTGGCCGCCGGCGAAAAGGTCGGCCTGGTCGGCCGGTCCGGTGCCGGCAAGACGACGCTGATGAACCTGCTGCTGCGCTTCTACGACCTGGAATCCGGCCGGGTGACCATCGACGGGCAGGATATTTCGGCGGTGACGCAGGAGAGCCTGCGGTCCGCCATCGGCGTGGTGACGCAGGATACCTCGCTGCTGCACCGCTCGATCCGCGACAACATCGCCTATGGCCGGCCCGAGGCGTCGGATGCCGAGATCATCGAGGCGGCGAAGCAGGCCAATGCCTGGGACTTCATCGACGGGCTTGTCGACATGCAGGGCCGCAAGGGCCTCGACGCGCAGGTCGGCGAGCGCGGCGTGAAGCTGTCGGGCGGCCAGCGCCAGCGCATCGCCATTGCCCGCGTGTTCCTGAAGAACGCCCCGATCCTGATCCTCGACGAAGCCACTTCGGCACTCGATTCGGAGGTCGAGGCCGCCATCCAGGAAAGCCTGTTCTCGCTGATGGAGGGCAAGACGGTGATCGCGATCGCCCACCGCCTGTCGACGCTGACGCAGATGGACAGGCTGGTCGTACTCGACAAGGGCCGGATCATCGAGACCGGCACCCATGGCGAACTGGTCGGGCAGGGCGGCGTCTATGCCGACCTGTGGAACCGCCAGTCCGGCGGCTTCCTGGCCGATAATGACGAGACAGAGCAGGCGGCCGAATAGCCGGGATTGCGACGCGGCGGCCACGGAGATTGGCCGCTGCCGTTCGAAAAGGGGCCGGCCGGCACCGGGCGCGGGCCTCGGCCATTATCCACTGCCTATAGTTTCGCTATAGGGCGCCTGCGCAAAAATGCATTGCCGCGGGGCCTCCGGTCGCCTAGCGCTTGGGCTTCTGGTCCGGATTGGCGGGGACGATTTCATGCGGCACTATATCGACTGGCTCTGGGCCTTGCTGGCCGGCGCGCTGCTTGCGTCGATGATCACGATCAACAGCACGCTTGCCGCCTACACGACACCGTTCATCGCGTCGTGGGTCGTGCATGGTGTGGGGGCCGCCGCGGCCTTCGTGCTGCTGATGGCCAATGCCCGGCTTCTGCGGCGGCGCCCGGCCTTTGCCGGCGGGGAGCGACGCCCGCCGCTATGGTCCTATTTCGGCGGCGCGCCGGGGGCCTTTGCCGTTGCGCTGTCGTCGATCGCGGTCAATTCGGAACTGGCGCTTGCCGGCGGCCTGTCGCTGCTGCTGGTCGGGCAGATCCTGTTCGGGCTGCTGTCGGATCTCTGGGGCCTGTTCGGCACGCCGAAGCGAGAGATCAACCGCTTCGACATCCTGGCCGCCGGCTTTGTCGTCGCCGGTAGCGCCGTGCTCATCTATTCCGGGAGCGCCTGATGCTGTTTGCCGTCGCCATCGCGCTTGCCGGGGGAGCAGCCGTCGGCATGTCGCGCTCGGTCAACGGGCGCCTGACGATGGACCGGGGCGCCTTCGAGGCCTCGTTCTGGAACCATCTGAGCGGTTTCGTGCTGCTCAGCGTCTTCATCCTGATCGCCGAGCGGGCCAATGTCGCGCTGCTGGGCGGCACGCCCGGCTGGGCACTCTGCGGCGGGATCATAGGCGCCGTGTTCGTGGCGATCAGTTCCTATGTCTTTCCCCGGATCGGCGCCAACCGGTCGGCGCTGCTGATCATCGGCGGGCAGATGATCACCGGGCTTGCCATCGACTACCTGCGCGGCACGGCGAGCTTTCATGCCGGCCAGCCGGTCGGCGTCGGGCTGATCCTGTTCGGCATCTGGCTGACGCGGTTTTCCCGCTAGCGCTGAGAGATGGTCGGCCAATGTCGGCTATGAAGGCGGCCCTCCATGTCTCTGATATCCCGCAATTTCTCAAGGGTCTGCCGCCTTCAGCCGGTGCCGCGATTGCCGCCGGCGGCACGGATTGCGGAAAATCCGACCCGCTGCACGCGATGGCTGGTATTTGAATTGTTTCCTTAAACCGGCTTGCGCTTTTTGCGGTCTATTCTGGCTGTTAATCAGGCTCGGGGCAGGGCGCGATTGCTGGAGACCACATCCATGTCCGACGGGACGCAATACTCACAAGGTGATCGACTGTTTCGACAGGCCTGGACACTTCTCGGCCATCTGGGCGTGCACATGACGCCTGCCAATTACGAGCTGATGTGCGAGGTCCTGATCGGCCGCAAGCCCGATCTGCGCGCACGCTTCAAGGCCCTGCCGCGTCCGGTGACACAGGCGCATCTGAACCAGCTGGTGGACGAATACCTGCCGCATCACGGCCTGCCGGCAGCGCTTGCCAGCGCGGGCGCTGCAGCGACCACGGCGATCGACACGCTGGAGGGGGAGTTCGCCACCTCGCAGCAGGCGCTCGCCTTCCAGCTGAAGCATCTGACGATCCTGAAGGCGCGACTGCCGAACGCGCAGGAGCTGAAATCGATGACGGCGCAGGATGTCGTCATCGACCTGGAGACGGCATTGGCAGCCCATGCCGAGACCCTGCAGCGCCTGACATCCGCGGTCAATGCCGGACAGGATCCGGTCGTGGCGCTGAAGGAGGTGCTCGACAGGCTGAAGGAACAGCCCATGTCGCAGGCCGTCATCGGCCCGAAGGATGCAGGCCTCGTTCACGGCTTCGGCGACGGGCAGGCCATGAAGACGCAGCTGGAGCAGCTCTATCTGGCGCAGAACCGGCCCAGTAATATCAGCCTTCTGTTGTGCCATCTGAACGGTCTTGAAAAATACCGGGTGCCGGCGCTCGCCAAGGCCGGCGCGCATATGGCGGCGAACCTCAGCCGCCGGGTCAAGGGCATGATGGAGAAGGACGAAAGCGCCTATTGGCTGACGTCCGATCGCCTCGGTCTGCTGTTGAAGACCGACGATGAGCGGGCGATCAGCCAGGTCGGCAGCGAAATCGGCTCGGTCGTCGGCCATTCGCTGGCGGATGTGCGCCGGTCGATCGCTTCGGCGCCGGACGTCTCGTGCCGCTTCGGCAGCGCCAGCGCCCACGGATCGGATACGGCGGCGCATTTCTTCATGAGTGCCAATCGCGCCCTCCAGCAGGCCGAGGCCGGCGCAACCGAGCATCCGGTTTTCTCCGATGGCGCCGATGTCAGCGAGGCTGCCGGTGCTGCGCGATACAAGGTCCTTTACGGCCGCGAACAGCAGGGCTGAGCCCGACGGTCCTTTGCGGATCGGAACGAGAAACGGCGCGCCTCCCGATCGGAGGCGCGCCGTTGTCGTTGTTGGATCCGACCGCTGATCAGGCGGTGGTCGTACGCGGCTTGTGGCCGACAAGGCCGTAATAGGCGATGTAGACATAGCAGATCACCGGCATCAGGAAGGCCAGCTGGACACCGATGGTGTCGGCCAGCGCCCCTTGAGCAACCGGCAGCACGGCGCCGCCGACGATCGCCAGGCACAGGATGCCCGAGCCCTGGCTCGTCAGCCGGCCGAGGCCGTGGAGGGCGAGCGAGAAGATCGTCGGGAACATGATCGAGTTGAACAGGCCGATCGCCAGAACGGCCCACATGGCGGTGGTACCGGTGGTGAAGACCGTCACCAGCAGCAGGATGCCGGCGATCAGGGCGTTGAAGGCGAGCGCCTTGCCGTCGTCGACATAGCGCATGGCAAATGCGCCGATGAAGCGGCCGATCATCGCGCCACCCCAGAAATAGGAGACGTAATGGGCGGCGTCGGCTTCCGACAGGCCGGCAATCGACGGCTCGGCAAAGAAGTTGACCAGGAAGCTGCCGATGCTGACTTCGGCGCCGACATAGACGAAAATGCCGACGGCACCGAGGACCAGATGGCGGTAGGACCAGGCCGAGCCGTGGGCGCTGCCGATCGGGGTGATTTCGTCATTGCCTTCGACGACCGGCAGTTTCAGCGCGGCAAAGACCGCCGCGAGGATCAGCAGCAGGGCTGCCAGACCCATATAGGGCAGCTTGACGGCGCTGGCCTCGGTGGCGTGCAGGACGTCCAGCTGTTCCGGCGTCATGTTGGCGGTTGCGGCAGCCGCAGTGCCCAGGATCATGAAGGCGCCGAACATCGGCGCGATCGTCGTGCCGAGCGAGTTGAAGGCCTGGGTGAGGTTCAGCCGGCTGGCTGCCGTGTCCGGCGGGCCGAGAACGGTGACATAGGGATTGGCAGCCACCTGCAGCAGCGTGATGCCGGTTGCCAGCACGAACAGCGCGCCGAGGAAGACCGGGTAGAGCCTGGACGTGGCGGCGGGCACGAACAGTGCGCAGCCGATGGCGGCGATCACCAGGCCGACCACGATACCGCCCTTGTAGCCGATCCGCTTGACCACGGCGCCGGCCGGCAGCGACATCAGGAAGTAGGCGCCGAAGAAGCAGAGCTGGATCAGCATCGACTGGGTGTAGTTGAGCGAAAACACGCTTTTCAGATGCGGAACGAGAATATCGTTGAGGCAGGTGATAAAGCCCCACATGAAGAAAAGCGATGTCAAGGCGATGAGTGCGAACCGGTAATTCGGCGCAGTGCCATGCGTCGGCGTCGCGCCGGCGGGGGCGGAGGAGGAAATTGCGACCAAGGGAAATACCTCGATGGAAAATACGAAATGGGAATATTCGGGAGGGAGGATCCCGAACGGTGGAGGAGGGACCGCCGACGAAAAACGCCATGCGGGGTGACATCTTCTTAATGCCAAAACCGGGGAAATGTTTCGCTGCCAAATTGTTATTTCATATAAATACGCATGTGTTGCCGCTGTGGCACAGTGCGTGCCTCGGCCCGTCCGGTTTTTCGGGCCGGGCTTGGGCGGCGGGGACGGCATGTGCGGCGGCGTCGTCCGCCGCTTTGCCGTCGGTCAAAAGGCGCCTATATGAGCTCTCATGATTTTCCGCTCCATCGCCCGCCTCTTCGAACACTGGATCGATCCGTTTTCCGCCCGCCGCGCGCTGCGGCCGCCTGAGAACGTCTGGTCCTTCGTCTGGTTCTATGTCCGCCAGGCCAAGGGGCCCTTCGCCGCCATGGCCCTGTTCGGCGGAGCGGTCGCCGTTCTCGAGGCGGCATTGTTCTGGTTCGTCGGTCGGCTGGTCGACATGCTGGGGGCTGCGCCGCGCGAGGCCGGCTGGAGCGGACTGATCGCCGACCACGGCACCGAACTGATGGTGATGGGCGGCGTGGTACTGCTCGGCCGTTTCCTGGTGACGGCAGTCGGTGCGCTGGTCGAAGAGCAGGTCATCGTGCTCAACTTCTTCAACCTGGTGCGCTGGCAGGCCTATGCCCATGTCGCGCGGCAATCGATCAATTTCTTTCAGAACGATTTCGCCGGCCGGATCGTCACCAAGGTCTGGTCGGCCGGCCAGGCGACGGGCGATCTGCTGACCTCGCTGCTGCAGGTCTGCTGGTTCATGATCATCTATACCGTCTCGACCATGGCGCTGGTCGGCCAGCTCGACTGGCGGCTGGCGGCGGTGATCGCCGTCTGGGTGCTGATCTTTTCGCTGCTCGCCCGCTATTTCGTACCGCGCATCCGTTTTCATGCCCGGGAGACGGCCGAGGCGTCATCGATGCTGAACGGCCGGATCGTCGACAGCTTCGGCAATATCCAGACGCTGAAGCTGTTCGGCCGCGAGGACGAGAACGACTACTATATCCGCGAGGGCTTCGACCGCTTCCAGTCGACGCTGCAGCCTTTTGCCCGGCTGCTGACGGCCGTGCGCTCGTCGCTTGCCATCCTCTCCGGCATCATGATCACCACGGTTGCATGGCTTTGCGTCGAACTCTGGATGGCGGGTTCGATGACCGTCGGCGGGGTTGCCTTCACGCTCGGCCTCGTGCTGCGGCTCAACATGCTGCTCGGACGGATGATGACCCAGCTGAACGGCATCATGCGCAATATCGGCACCATCCAGAATTCCGCCGAACTGATCTCGCGGCCGATCGGTCTTGTCGATGCAAAGGATGCGCAGACGCTGAACGTCCGGCAGCCGAATATCCGCTTCGAGGGCGTCAGCTTCGGTTACGGCCACAAGGGGCCGGTGATCGACGATCTGACGCTGGAGATCCGGCCCGGCGAAAAGGTCGGCATTGTCGGGCGCTCCGGTGCCGGCAAGTCGACGCTGGTCAATCTGCTGCTGCGCTTCTACGACGTGGAGAAGGGCCGCATTCTGGTCGACGGGCAGGATATCGCCCAGGTGACGCAGGAAAGCCTGCGCTCGTCGATCGGCATGGTGACCCAGGATACGGCACTGCTGCATCGCTCCATTCGCGACAATATCCTGTTCGGCCGGCAGGATGCGGGCGACGACGCCTTGCGCCGTGCCGCCGAGCGTGCCGAGGCGCTCGATTTCATCGAGGGGCTCGAAGACCACCGCGGCCGCAAGGGCTTCGACGCGCAGGTCGGGGAACGCGGCGTCAAGCTTTCCGGCGGCCAGCGCCAGCGCATCGCGATCGCCAGGGTGATGCTGAAGGACGCGCCGATCCTGGTGCTGGACGAGGCGACCTCGGCGCTCGATTCGGAAGTCGAGGCGGTGATCCAGGCCAATCTCGACCGGCTGATGCAGGGCAAGACGGTGCTGGCCATCGCCCACCGTCTGTCGACGATCGCAGCGCTCGACCGGCTGGTGATCATGGACCAGGGGCGGATCATCGAGATGGGCACCCATGCCGAACTGCTGGAACGCGGGGGCCTCTATGCCGATCTCTGGGCGCGTCAGTCGGGCGGCTTTCTCGCCGGCGAACCCGACACCGCGCCACCGAGTGTCGCCTCGCGCTGAGCCTTGCTGCCGGAGCATGCCCGGTAAACACGCGTTCACCTGAGGTGCTCAAGTTTTTTGTTTTCACGCATTTCCGGACGGAAAGCCGCGACGACACTTTACCTGGAAATGCTCTGGGGTCCGGCAGGTGGAACGGCAATCTCGGCCGTCAGCCCATAATGGTTCGAGCCATAGGCCTCGGGTATGCGGGCGATCGATCGGGCGGACAGCGACTTCGAAACGAAGACATGGTCGATCGGCACGCCGAAGGGGCCGGCCCAGGTCGGCCAGGTCGCCGGCTCCCAGCCGGTCGTGGTCATGGCATCCCGGCGCACGAAAGCCTGCATGTCGGGGGCGATGGCCGCGGCATTGAAGTCGCCGGCTATGATCCATGGGCCGGGCCGCGGATGCATGAAGGCGGAGAGCGCTTCCAGTTCCTGGGTATGATAGGCGTCGAAATAGGGCTTGCTGACATGGGCGGCGCCCAGATGCACGGTGACGCCGCCGACATCGATATCGGCGGTTGCCAGCCGCTCCTGGCGCAGATCGCTGAGCGCCAGCATGCGCGGATCGCTCAAGGGACGTTTCGACAAGATCATGACGTCGCAGAAGGCAACCACCGCGCCGCAGCCGACCCTGTAGGGATAGGCTTTTGCGAGCGTGTCGACATAGGGTCTGAGCGGCGCCGACTCGAAGATGTAGACGAGGTCGGCACCCGACGAGACGATCATGTCGGCGATCCGGCCGCCATTGGCGCGGTTATTCCCCAGAATATTGAAGGAGACCAGCTTCAGCGTCTGCGTGCCCGCCGCCAGCGCGTGCTGCTTGGGCTGGATCCGGTTTTCAAGATGCAGCGTGAACAGTGCGACGGCGAGAGCCGCGACGAGAAGCAGCGAGCCGAAGCGCCTGGCACCGAGGATAACGGCCAGCAGGGCGCCGAGGGCCGCCAGCACGGCGATGTGCAGTTGCAGGCTGTAGACAATGCCCAGAAGCCAGAAATCGGCGACAAAACGCAGGACAAGAAGGAAGAGTGCTACCGAGACCAGGGTACAGCACGCTGCCGCCAGATTGTTTTTCATGAAGGCTCGTGTTGATTTTCGCGCAGGGGTCGGCGGAGAATGCGCCATCTGAGAGTGCGATGCAACAATTTGCGGCAATGCAATGCTGCGCCTGCGGTTTTGCTTGTTGTTTGCGGCTAAAACTAACATCCGTCAAGTATTTCGCCCGCGACAAACTGCCGTCATCCCCCTGTCCAGACTGGACATATTCGGTTATCAAGCTTAGAAACCGGCACGTTGTAGGAGAATCTGTGGCAGCTTTGAAACGCCAGAGGGACAACGGGCCGACGAGGCGGAAGCGGGTATCGCAACCACTGCGAAAGGGACGAGCAAGCCGTGAGTGAACACGAAACACATAGCGATCTTCAGGGCGAGCCCACTCGCCGCGATTTTCTGTACCTGACGACCGGCATGGCCGGCGTGGTGGGTGCCGTCTCGGTTGCCTGGCCGTTTATCGACCAGATGCGCCCGGATGCCTCCACGCTTGCGCTGGCCTCCATCGATGTCGATGTCTCGGCGCTCGAGCCGGGCATGTCGCTGACCGTCAAGTGGCGCGGCAAGCCGGTCTTCATCCGCAACCGGACCGAAAAGGAAGTGGAGGACGCCAAGAGCGTGCCGATGGCCGAGTTGAAGGACCCGGTTTCGCGCAACGCCAACCTGGCGGCGGACGCCACGGCCAGCGATCTGGACCGGTCGGCGGGCGAGGGCAAGGAAAACTGGATCGTGATGATCGGCTCGTGCACCCATCTGGGTTGCGTGCCGCTCGGTCAGTCGGGGGAGTATGGCGGATGGTTCTGTCCCTGCCACGGCTCTGTCTATGACACGGCCGGTCGTATCCGAAAGGGTCCGGCACCGGAGAACCTGCATATTCCGACTTATGCGTTTACGTCCGATACCGTGATCAGGATCGGCTGAGGGGGGAATTGAATAATGAGTGGTCATTCTAGCTATCAACCGTCGACCGGGGTTGAGAAATGGATCGATGCGCGCTTGCCGCTGCCGCGCATGGTCTATGACAGCTTCGTCGCCTATCCCGTCCCCCGCAATCTGAACTACGCCTATACCTTCGGCGCGATGCTGTCGGTCATGCTGATCGTGCAGATCCTCAGCGGCGTCGTGCTGGCCATGCATTATACCGCCGACGCGGGGCTGGCCTTCGATTCCGTCGAAAAGATCATGCGCGACGTCAACCACGGCTGGCTGCTGCGCTACATGCATGCCAATGGCGCATCCTTCTTCTTCCTCGCCGTCTACCTGCATATCGGCCGTGGCCTCTATTACGGCTCCTACAAGGCGCCGCGCGAGATCCTCTGGATCCTCGGCGTCGTGATCTTCCTGCTGATGATGGCAACCGGCTTCATGGGCTATGTCCTGCCCTGGGGACAGATGTCCTTCTGGGGCGCCACCGTCATCACCGGCTTCTTCTCGGCCTTCCCATGGGTCGGCGAGTGGATCCAGCAGTTCCTGCTCGGCGGTTTTGCCGTCGATCAGCCGACGCTCAACCGCTTCTTCTCGCTGCACTACCTGCTGCCCTTCATGATTGCCGGCGTCGTCGTGCTGCATGTCTGGGCCCTGCATGTGACCGGCCAGACCAACCCGACCGGCGTCGAGGTGAAGTCGAAGACCGATACGGTGCCGTTCACGCCTTATGCGACGCTCAAGGATGCGTTCGGCGTGTCGATCTTCCTGATCGCCTATGCCTGGTTCATCTTCTACATGCCGAACTTCCTCGGACACGCCGACAACTACATCATGGCGAACCCGCTGAAGACCCCGGCCCATATCGTTCCGGAATGGTATTTCCTGCCGTTCTACGCAATGCTCCGGGCGATCACCTTCAACATCCTGTTCATCGACTCCAAGCTCGGTGGCGTGCTCGTCATGTTCGGCGCGATCATCGTTCTGTTCTTCCTGCCCTGGCTCGACACCTCGCGTGTCCGCTCGGCAGTCTATCGTCCCTGGTACAAGCTGTTCTTCTGGCTCTTCGTCGTCGACTGCGTCCTGCTCGGCTGGCTCGGTTCGCGCACGCCCAGCGATCTCTACACGCTGATGGCCCAGTTCGGCACCTTGTACTATTTCGGCTTCTTCCTGGTGATCATGCCACTGCTCGGCATCTTCGAAACACCGCGCAGACTGCCGAATTCGATCACCGAGGCGGTTCTCGCAAAGAACGCCAAGGCCTGAAGAACAGCGCGAAAGGAACGCACACAATGAAAAAGCTTGTGACAAGCATCGCGCTGATGTCGCTCATGTCGGTCTTCCAGGCAGCGGCACCCGCCGCGGCCCAGGAAGGCGAGGAGCATGAGGGGCTGGCAGCCGAAGTCCACCATGCGATGGAGGCGGGGCACTACCCGATCCTCAAGCCTCGCAACCAGAGCTGGAGCTTTGCCGGACCGTTCGGCAAATACGACAAGGGCCAGCTGCAGCGCGGCCTGAAGATCTACAAGGAAGTCTGCTCGGCCTGTCATTCGATGCAGCTGGTGGCCTTCCGCACGCTCGGGGAGCTCGGCTACTCCGAGGAGCAGGTCAAGGCCTTTGCCGGCGAATACGAAGTGCAGGACGGCCCGAACGGCGACGGTGACATGTTCAACCGCAAGGCCGTCGGCTCGGACTATTTCCCGTCGCCCTTCGCCAATCCGGAGGCGGCTGCGGCCTCCAACAATGGCGCGGCACCGCCCGACATGTCGCTGCTGGCCAAGGCACGCGGCGTGGAACGCGGCTTCCCGACCTTCATCTTCGACATCTTTACCCAGTATCAGGAAGGCGGGCCGGATTATATCTACTCGCTGCTGACGGGGTATCAGGAGCCGCCGGAGGGCGTTACCGTGCCGGAGGGGACGCATTTCAATCCGTATTTCGCCGCCGCTCCGTCGCTGGCCATGGCGCCGCCGCTGTCCGACGGGGTCGTGACCTATGACGATGGTTCGCCCGAGACGGTGGACCAGTATGCCCATGACGTCTCGGCATTCCTGATGTGGGCAGCCGAGCCGCATCTGGAAGAGCGCAAGCGTACCGGCTTCATGGTCATGGTGTTCCTGCTGATCTTCTCGGCGCTGCTCTATCTGACGAAGAAGTCGGTCTATTCGGCCAAGGAAGCGCACTGAGCGCTTGCCGCTTGCTAGCATCTGCGCCGGGACGGCTGCTGCCGTCCCGGCGTTGTCATGGATAGGTGATGGTGACGACCACCGTGTCGTTGTAGGAGCCGGCCGCCGCCGGCTGGGGCTCGACAAGGCCGTAGATGGGAATGACCTGCGCGTCGCCCGTTCCGGTTCCCGACACCCTGTCGCTGTCGGTGTTGCCCCAGGGCACCCTGTAGGTCGAATCGGCGTAGAGGCCATAGGCGATCGTGTGCGTGCCGGACCGCATCAGCCGTCGCTGTGGATCGTTTGCGCCCGAAAGGCCGCCATCCATGGAGATCATGTAGGCGGTGCCCGGTGTGCAGGTGACGTCGACGCTGCCTTCGGCTGTCACATCCTCGTCGATGACGCCATGCATGCCGAAATTGAGGTCAGTAACGTCGATCAGGCAATTGCCCGCCACGCTTGCCGAAGCCGTGAAGCTCGTCTGCGCCAGACTGCCGGAGGTTGGCGCCGAGCAGTTCAGAGCGGTGCCCTCGGCGTAGTAGAAGGCGGTATCGGCAGCGCCGAAGGTCGAGGCATAGCTCCCGGCCGCTGCCGTCGGCTGTCCGCCGAGCACGGTGCCATAGAGCGTGATCGTGCCGCTCGCCGCTTTATGGGACGGTGACAAGACTATCCTCTGCGGGGCGCCCAGCGAGGTGTTGCTGTAAGACCCCCACGGTTCGCCGCCGGCACTCGAACTAGAGAGTTGAAAGTCGAGCGAATGGCTGCCGGACCGCAGCTTGCGGGCGCTGCTCGACGCGCCGCCGCTGCCAGCGCCGAAATTGCCGCAGATGGTGACGGCGCGTGCATTGGGGCTGACACTGCTGCAACTGATTGCCACATTCGCCGTGGTGCTGGTCTCAAGACCGGACAAGGTGTCGACATTGCCGAAATTCAGTGCGTCGACGGCGACGCTGCACGTGGCCGCCTCGGCCCGGCTGATAGGGCCCGCAGCCATGATGGCAACGAGGAATATCCAGAAGAGGACAGCGAAGGCTCGCTCAAGGTTTGCATACGGCATCGGGGATGGCCACCTGTTGGCCCTGATCGGGCTTGTAGGAGAAAGTCGCGACGCAGGTGCTGCCGTCTTGACGGGTGATGGTGATGCGATTGTCGGCCTTCAACTGCTCCACCAGAGCCTGGCCGTCATAGCCAACGACGAAGGGGTCGGCGTCAGCGCTGGTGGTGCCGCTGGCGCCCATCTCGATCACCTGGCCGTTCGCAGATCGGAATGTGACCAATGCCGCATTGGCGTGGGTGTCGACATCGAACTTGACGACGACGCCGGAGCGGTCGGCCGGCACGACCTTCTGGCGGGTGTCGTTGACCACGGCATCCAGCGGCAGGTTCGCCGGATCGATGGACACGTTGTTTGCCTGATAGGCCCTCAGTTTCGGCAGGAGCAGCTTGCCGTTGCGGTTGGTCTTGCCGGCCGGGCGATTCTCGTACTGGACATCGACGCCGGGCGCACCTGCGTCAACCACGGCAAAGGCGTCTTCGATCCGGTTTGCGGCAAAAAGGCCGCCGCCGGCGGCCACCACCGCACCGTCGACGCTCACGGATGCGCGCGCGCTGCTGCCGCGCTGGTCGACGCGACCGCTGACCTGACCGACCGCGGAGCGATAGCTTGCCGAAGCGCTGTTGACCGCATCGTCCGATTGCTGCCGGGAGATGCTCCATCCGTAGTCACCGACCTGCTGACCCTGCGTGCGCGAAACCGTTTCGATGGCGGTAAAATCATCGGACTGGGAGGAGACCGAGGTCGACGAGGTCGTCCTCTCGCCGAGGGGTACGAGCAGGCTGGCAAATACACCGGTGTCCCTGCCGCCGAGATCCTTGAAAAAGGAGAGGCTCAGCGTGCTGTCGTTAAACACCCGACGGCTGGTTGAAAGGCTCAGGAACTTGTCGTCGCTGCCGGCATCGGTCTGTTCATGGGCAAAGCTGAGATTCAGCCTGGATTCGCTGAAGGGCAGCGGGATGGAGGCCGAGACCTGCTCCAGCGCGCGTGGCGGGCGGATCGACCGGCTGTAGTACTCGGTGTCGTCCCCGCTGCTCGTCGCGGTGACGGACGCGATGTCATCATAGGTGCCGAAGACGCGCTGGATGCGGCCGGAAAGGTGCAGCTCTCCGAATTGCCGTTCGAGCGAAACGGCAATCTGCTGACCGCCTTCACCATCGTGATAGCTGCCGGACGCCGAAAGCGATATCACCCCGGTGGGCTCGGTGGCGAACACGAAGCCAAGCCCGCCATTAACGAGATCGGCGCCGCCTTCCACATGAGCTTCCGCGGTCAGCCAGTCCGTCAGTCCCCAGCGCAAGGTGGCCGAGCCGTAGGGCCGTGGATCGTAACGGTCGGATTCGCTGCCATAGCCCTGGCGTGCGAAGCCGATCTCGGCGGAGAAATCCTTCAGACCCGGTGCCAGCAGCCGGTTGGAAGTGATGAAGCTGCTGTTGGTGGTTACCTGCTGCCCTTGGGCGTCGGTGACCACCACCTGGGCATTGCCGGTGCCATCAACGATCGGCAGGTTGTCGATCTGGAACGGGCCGGCGTCGACCCTTCCGGAGTAGCGCCGGATGCTGTTCAGATAGACATCGACGGTGGAGGGCACCGCCGCGCTGCCCGAAAGCTCGGGCACGGGGAAGGTGACCAGATCGGAGCGAAGGGCAAAATTGCGCTGGATCTGCACGCCACCGAGACGGGTCGGACGGGTCCAGCTGAGGCCGCCGGTGATGACGTCGCCGACGCTGAAGGTGGTCATCGACGACTCGCTGGAGTAGCGCCAGGTGGTATCGAGCCGCTTCGTGCCGTAATAGTCGCTGCCGGACGTGCTGGCGATAAAGGTGTTGTCGAGCACGCCGAGTGGCCCGAATAGCCGGGCCTCGAACGACCCGCTCAGCCCGGTAAAGCTGAAATCGCCGTCTTCCGCCGAATTGTCGGTTGCGGCGGTCAACCGATAATTGAGAAGCGCACCGGTCACCGATTGCGCCTGCAGGCGTGGCTTCTTTTCTGCAGCCCCCTGCGACGGCCGGGCGTCGATCACCTTGGGTGCCCTCTGGGCATCCGCGGCGACGAAATCGATCGTCTGCTGCGCCTCGTCGAAGACATAGCGCACATGCGGCAAGCGATCGATCAAGATGCGGCCATCCGCCGCCCGCGCCGATTTTGCCGGGGTGATGCCGACACTGCGCAACTCGTCGACCTCGATCGAGAGTTTGCCGTTCGCAGACTGATGAAAGGATGCGACGAGATCGGTCGGCTGGCCGTTTACCGATACCGAAAGATAAAGATCGAGACCATCATCCGGCACAGGCGTCGACGCCGCCGGGTCGGCCGGATCCGAGGTGTTTTCCCCGGATCCGGTCTCCCCATTGGCAGACGCAGCAAACGCGACGCAGCCGGCGACGAACAATGCCAGGCCGGAATGATATCGCATCACCAGGTCTATTCGGAGAAGCGCACTGGGATCGAGTGACGGATCACGACATTGACCTGGCCGGCAACGCGCTTTTTGGGATCCGGCAGCTCGTCGATCAGCAGGCGATAGGTCTCTGTCCCGCTGATCGGCTTCTTGGCGACACGCACCACCCGGATCAGGTTTTCCCGGCCGGGAGCCAGTTTCGTGACCGGAGGGCTGGCCACCACGTCGGTGGTCGGATCGAGCCGGTCGCGGCCGTTGACCTTGGTCCAGCGGTAGACGCGCACCTGGACATTGGTGGGGGTCGATCCACTGTCCCAAAGCCGGATCGTGGACGTCGCAGTGCCGCCGTTCAGATCAAGCCTGACCGGTGAAACCCGCAGCGATGTGGCGTCGGCGGAGCTGCCGAGCATACACGCAATCACGCACGCGGTAGAAAAGCGCAACAAAGACATAAATGTTATTCCCCGTATTCTAACGCTTGCTGTCAGTAGGTGATCGTCGCAACGATCGTATCGGCGTAGTCGCCTGCCGCTATGCTCTGGCCGGCGTTGACCTGACCGTAGAACGGGATGGTTTCGTCATCGCCCGTGGCGGTATTGCCGACGGTGTCGGTCCCGGGCGTATTGCCCCACACGGTGGTGTGGCCGCTGTCCTGGTAGATCGAATAGGCAGCCTTCACGCTGGTATCGCTGGTGTTCGTCATGTAGCGCGTGGCGACCGAGGCTAGATCTCCGCTGCCGGCACTGAGACCAATCTGGTAAGTCGCGCCCGCGGTGCATTTCACCGTGATATTGCCGGTCGCGTCCGCGGCGGCGTCAAGCACGCTGACAGTGCCGAAGGCGAGTGTGTCGGTCGAAATGGTGCACTCGTCCGCGATCGTCATCGACACGCCCATGTTGGCTGTCTTGGTCGCAGCGAAAGCTGTGGTCAGGGAAAGGGGGAGCGCTACGGCAACGGTAGCCGCCGCAATCATATACTTTGTCATGATAACCTCGAGTTGTAGAACTGATCTTTTCGCTTGGCTTGATTTTGCTCTCGCCGCTAATAAACTTCGCAGTAATATGCTAATCATCTGTTAATTTAGTAGCATAGGTATCTTCACTGCACGAATTATATTGCGAGGACAGGATATTATATATTTTTTAACTATAAACATTATTGTCTGTGTAAGAAAATACAGTGAGTTGCTGCCAAGGCCTGGACGTATATCTTCGAGGGTGGTGGTCGGGTTTCGGCAAGTTCCAGTTGCCTTTTCACGGTTTTACCAGATCGGAAGCCGGTGCCGGGCGAGCCGCAGATGTTTCAACTGGACGACGCACGTTGAGCGACCTATTGGTGGGTCTTTCCATTGACCAGCAGCAAGGCCCGTCGTTCATGTCTTCATACGGTACCGAACTCGTTCGTTCGATCCGGTCGATTCCCGACTATCCGAAGCCCGGCATCATTTTCCGCGACATCACCACGCTGCTCGGCGATGCGCGCGCCTTTCGCCGCGCGGTCGACGAACTGGTGCAGCCCTATGTCGGGCTGAAGGTCGACAAGATCGCCGGCATGGAGGCGCGCGGCTTCATCCTCGGCGGTGCCGTGGCGCACCAGCTGTCGGCCGGTTTCGTGCCGATCCGCAAGAAGGGCAAGCTGCCGCATGATACCGTGCGCATCGCCTACAGCCTTGAATACGGCGTCGACGAAATGGAAATGCATGTCGACGCGGTCAAGCCCGGCGAAAAGGTGATCCTGGTCGACGACCTGATCGCCACCGGCGGCACGGCTGTCGGCGCCGTCAAGCTGCTGCGCCAGATCGGCGCCGACGTGGTCTCGGCCTGCTTCGTCATCGATCTGCCGGATCTCGGCGGCCGCAAGCAGCTCGAGGCGCTGGGCGTCGAGGTGCGGACGCTGGTCGAGTTTTCCGGTCACTGAGCCGCAGGGCCGATCGTTTCAGAGGCGAGGGCGGGAACCGGGATGGTGTCCGCCCTCGCGTCTCAGGCGGCCGCGGCTATCGCGGCGCCCAGACCTTCATTGTCATAGGCAATGCCGGCAATCCCCCAGCCGCCATCGACGGCGTATTTGATGTTGGCGAAGATGCGTGCGCGGGGCAGTCGCCCGGCGGCTGCCCTTTCGATGATCTCCGTCCCCTCGCTGATCCAGCGGCGTTTCAGCTCCGGGGTCGGAAGCACGAAGGACGGCACCGTCAGCTCGAAGACGGCAATGTCAGCCGGCTGGCCGGCCGAGACCGTGCGGCCCCGAGGCACCACGATCAGCTCGGCCAGCACGTTCGGCGGCATGAAGCCGTTATCGGCAAGGCCGTGCAGGTCGAGCAGCAGATCGGTCAATTGCTTCAGCACGGTGGCTTCGGCATCGACGGACAGCAGCGCCTGCGAGACGATGACTTGGATGGGCATGGTTTTTCTCCTTAGTGGAAGGCGCGGAATGTCTCGCGTAGGATGGCATTGGGTGCGCAATCGCTATATAACGATCGCTATGTGAATAAATGTAACGATCGTTATTTTGTCAATGAGAAAAATAACGATCACTATTTTTGTAGGTACATTATGGGACGACCCAAAGGGGGCGGTGGCGATGCCGCCGCGAGACTGCTGGAAGCGGCCGGCCGCGGTTTCAGGACCGGTGGCTATGGCGGCATCGGCGTCGACGCGTTGGCAAAGGAGGCGGGCCTGACCTCCGGCGCCTTCTACGCGCATTTCGGCTCCAAGGCGGAAGCCTTTCATCAGACGGTAATGGACGGGCTGGCCGTTCTGGATCAGGGCGTGGCCGTGCATCAGGCCGAATGGGGCCCGCACTGGCTGGCGCATTTCGTCGACTTCTATCTCGGCGACCGGATGATGCTGGGACTTGATCAGGCCTGTGTCCTGCCGGGGCTGTCTGCCGACGTGGCGCGCGCGCCGCACAAGACACGCAAGGCCTATGCGGACGCGCTGTCGGCCTTGGCCGACCGCATTGCCGGCGGATTGGGCGGCGACGACGCACGGGAGCGAGCCTATGCCTTGCTTGCCCAGCTTTCGGGCGCCGCCAGTCTGGCGCGGGCCGTCACCGACGAGACTGTCCGCGAAACGGTCCTGCAGGCCGCCGCCAAGGCCGCCAAGGCGATCTGAGGTGCTGCATTAGCCCGCGCAACGGCCGGCACGGTTACTGGCGGGCCAGAGCTAGCCTGACGCCAAGCAGCAGGAAGCAGGCGGCAAAGCTGCGGCGCAGCCAGGTGACGGCCTGGGGGCTTGCCAGCAGCCTGCGGCGGGCAAGCGAAGCGAACCAGCCATAGAGCGCAAAGACGATGAAGGTCAGCCCCATGAAGGCAAGGCTGTAGCCTGTCATGGCGCAGAGGGCGTGGGGATCGTCCGGGCGGACGAATTGCGGCAGCAAAGCCAGGAAGAACAGCGACAGCTTGGGATTCAACAGGTTGATGGCAATCGCATGCCGGATGATGACCGGGGCTCGTCGCGCGCCATGGTCGGGTCGCGGTGCGAGAAGGCTCCCATCGCGCCAGATGCTGATGGCCATCCAGAGCAGATAGAGCCCGCCGGCGAGTTTCAGCAGATTGAAGGCGGTGGCATTGGTCGCGAGCACGGCGGCAAGCCCTGCTATCGCCGCCAGCATATGCGGAACGATGCCGAGCGTGCAGCCGAGGGCGGCGACGAGCGCCCATCGTCGCCCGTGCGACAGTCCCATGGCGATGGTGTAGATCGCTCCGGTTCCGGGTGTCACGATCACGATCAAGGCTGTCAGAATGAATTCGATCGGCATGGCCGGCTGGTCCTTCGTCAGAGTTCGCCAGACGATAGAGACCTGCAATCCTGCGGTCTTGAACGCAATTGCAGCAGCAACGCGCTACGGTCCCTCAGCGGCGCGCCGAAAACGATGCCGGCGTCAGACCCCAGCGACGGCGAAAATCGCGGGTCATGTGGCTCTGGTCGGCGTAGCCGGCCACGGTCGCGGCTTCCACAAGCGTGCTTCCGCCTGCAATCAGCCGGCGGGCCCGGTCGGCGCGCTTCTGCATCGCATAGGCGTGCGGCGTCAGGCCGGTCCATGCCGCGAAGGCGCGCAGCAGCTGGAAACGGCTCATGCCGGTTTCGCGGGCGAGCTCGCCAAGGGAAGGCGCAGCGCCGTCCCCGGCCTCGATCATGTCGCGGGCGCGCTGAAGTCGCAGCCGGTTCCCGGCTTCGGCCCGAGATGCCGGCAGGAGCAGGGGCGCGAAGAGCGGCAGCAGAGCCTCTTCTGCCGGAAAGCCGTCGCCGCGGTCCGGACCGCAGAGACGATCGAGGCATGCCAACAGCCTGGACCGCAGGACGGCATGGCGCGCAAACACCGGATGTTCGAACTCGAAATTCTGCGTACCCTCCGGATCCACACCATCAAGCAGCGAGGCGAAGCGCTGCGGCGACAGATAGAGCATGCGCCAGCTGCGGCGTTCACCGCGCAGCGGCATGCCGTCATGCACCTCGCCGGGGTTGACGGTAATCACGTCACCGGCAATTGCCTCGACCTGGCCCCGGCCGGAGGCGGAGATCTGGCCACCGGCAAGCATGACGCCGATACCGAACTCGTCATGACTGTGGCGGGGAAAACTGTGCGCCGAATGAGCGGCAACGGTCCTGAGGCCGGGCAGGCCCGGTTGATGAGCGACGAATTCTGCCGCCCGACGGGTCATGCCGCGATCGCCTTTGCGATATCGCTCTCCATGCTATCGGGCCGGGTGTTCGGCGCATAGCGGGCGATGGGCAGACCGTTGCGGTCGATCAGGAACTTGGTGAAATTCCACTTGATTGCCCGGGTGCCGAGGATGCCGGGCGCGGTGCGGGTCAGATATCGGTAGAGCGGGTGCGCATCGGCCCCGCGGACGTCGATCTTGGAAAACATCGGGAAGCCGATCCTGAAGGTGAGATCGCAGAAGCTTGCGATCTCGTCATCCGATCCCTTCTCCTGGGCACCGAACTGGTTGCAGGGAAAGCCAAGCACCACCAGATCGCCGGCAAACCTGTCCTGCAGCGCCTGCAAGCCGGCATATTGCGGGGTGAAGCCACAGGCGCTGGCGGTGTTGACGATCAGCAGCACCTTGCCGGCAAATTCGGCAAGGCTGCGCTCCCTGCCGGTTATGTCGGTCGCCGAAAATTCGTAGACGGTCATGGCGTCACGCCTTCCTCGAATTCGAGTATCTTGCTGTCGAAACGCAGCACGGTCTCGCCCTTCTGGTTGATGCCGTCGGCAACCCCCATGTTGAGGATCCAGCCGGGGCGCGAGGCAAGCGGCCGGCTGTCGACCATCTCGATCCCGTAGCGGATTGTGTCGCCGGCAAACACGGGTTTCAGCCATTGCAGCCGGGAAAAACCGGGGGAGGGGCCGAGCTGCGGCGGGGTCAGACCCTCGGCCGTCAGTCTGACGGTTTCCGTCGACCAGTAATCGACGAAAAGCCGCATCCAGGCCGCGCAGGTGTGCCAGCCCGAGGCGCAGAGCGCCCCGAAGACGAAGTCGCGGGCAGCCTCCGCATCGGTGTGGAAGGGTTGCGGATCGTGCTTGCGGGCAAAGGCGATGATGGCGTCGGCGGTAAAGCTGTGCGCGCCGGTTTCGACCCGGTGGCCGGGCGGATAGAGTTCGAGCAGTTTCATCAGCCGGCCTCCGTCCCCGGTCTCAGCCGCATCATGATCGGGTTTTCCGACTGCAGCACGATCTGGCCATTCTGGTTTTCCAGCTGGTGGGTGAAGTTGACGATGCCGATGCCGGGCCGCGAGCGCAAGGCTCGGGCCGCCAGCACCTTGGAGCGGCCACTCAGCGTGTCGCCGGCAAGCACCGGCCGTTTCCAGGCCATGTCCTCGATGCCGGGCGCCCCTTCCGAGGCGGCCTGCAGCACATAGGCCTCGATCATCATCTGCATCAGCAGGCAGCTTGTGTGCCAGCCCGAGGCCGAGAGCCCGCCCAGAATGCTGGCCTGTCCGGCGCTTTCAGAAATGTGCATGGGCTGCGGGTCGAATTCACTGGCAAACGCGACGATTTCTTCTGCCGTCACGGTCTTCGGCTTGAATTCGAAGACCCGGCCGAGTTCGAAATCCTCGAAATAGAGTGTCGCCATTCGCACCTCCTCCTGCACGTTCGAACGGGCGCAGACAATGGCGGGCATGCCGCGCAAATTCAAGGCGTCGATGGGCCGCGCCAGGGCTTGTCTTCCGCTGAAAACATGCCGCACGAAGGATGGCGCGTTGAAAAAACATGTAGCGATCTCCCTGCCTCGCGCGTTCGCCTTAGCGGCTTGGGTCGCGCATGTCCTGTTCGCGAAACCGCAACTCGGCTTGGACGCGATGCTCCAGGGGCCGCAAGATCCGCCTGGCGGCCACGATCACCCCTTGGGGTTCTCGGCCGTCAGTTCGCTGATGTCCGCGTCTTCAAAGGCCTTCATCACCCGCAGGGCAGCTTCGACATCGGCGCGGTCGACCCTGCGCAGAATGTGCTCGCGCAGCTCGTCCACCAGCTTCTCGACCTCGTTTGCAACCCGCTCGCCTTCTTCCGTCAGCCAGATGCCCTTGGCGCGCCGGTCTTCCGGGTCGTCCTTGCGGATGACGAGGCCCTGCTTTTCCAGCTGGTCGAGCAGGCGCACAAGCGAAGGCCCCTCGATGCCGACCGTGCTGGCGAGCTTGACCTGGCGCACGCCATTGCCGAGGCGGCTGATGAAGATCAGGGGGGCGGCCGAGGCCTCGGACACGCCGTGCGAGCTGAGATGCTGATCGACCAGCTTGCGCCACTGGCGGCCGGTGGACAGGAGAGTGGCGCTGAACTGGCGCTGAAGTGTGGATGCGTTTGCCATGCCATCGTCTACAGCTGAAATAATGAGGATGCAATTAACAACGGTTTTGCGGCGATGCGGTTCAACGCCGCGGCCCCGGTCCCTTGCGCTTACGCTGGCCGGGCTGGACGACGCGAGGGCATGGGTGGGCCCCAATGCAAACTGCCGCCGCTTCGGGGAAGGGGCGGCAGGGCCAGGCAGTTTGAAGATCCGGCTGAAAGTCCGGGATCGGGATCAGGTGTTGAAGCGGAAATGGATCACGTCGCCGTCGTGGACGACATATTCCTTTCCTTCGTCGCGCCCCTTGCCGGCCTCCTTGGCGCCAACTTCGCCCTTGTAGGCGATGTAGTCGTCATAGGCGATGGTGAAGGCGCGGATGAAGCCACGTTCGAAATCGGTATGGATGACGCCGGCTGCGGCCGGGGCCTTGGTGCCGCGCGGAATGGTCCATGCCCGGGTCTCCTTCGGGCCGACGGTGAAATAGGTGATCAGGTCCAGCAGCTGATAGCCGGCACGGATCAGGCGGTCGAGGCCGGCTTCTTCCAGGCCGAGAGCGGAGAGGAATTCCGCCGCCTCGTCTTCCGGCAACTGGGCGACTTCCGATTCGATCGCAGCCGAGATGATCACGCATTCGGCGCCCTGTCCCTTGGCCATCGCGGCGACGGCCTCGGTATGGGCGTTGCCGGTCGAGGCATCGGCTTCGGCGACATTGCAGACGTAGAGAACCGGGTGCGAGGTCAGCAGGTTGAGTTCGCGCAGGATCACCAGATCCTCGGGCGCCAGGGTCTGCAGCAGCAGGCGGGCCGGCTTGCCCTCGTTGAGCAGCTTGATCACGGCTTCCATCACCGGAAGCTGAGCCATGGACTCCTTGTCCTTGCCGGTGGCGCGCTTGCGGGTCTGTTCGACGCGGCGCTCCAGGCTTTCGAGGTCGGCCAGCATCAGCTCGGTATCGATCGTGTCGGCATCGCCGACCGGGTCGATGCGCCCCTCGACATGGGTGATGTCGTCATCCTCGAAGCAGCGCAGCACATGGACGACGGCGTCGACTTCGCGGATATTGGCGAGGAACTTGTTGCCGAGGCCTTCGCCCTTGGACGCGCCACGCACGAGGCCGGCGATGTCGACGAAGGAGATGCGCGTCGGAATGATTTCCTTGGAGCCGGCAACAGCTGCCAGCTTCTGCATGCGCGGATCCGGCACGGCGACTTCGCCGGTGTTCGGTTCGATCGTGCAGAACGGATAATTGGCAGCCTGGGCGGCGGCCGTCTTGGTCAGCGCGTTGAAGAGAGTGGACTTGCCGACATTCGGCAGTCCGACGATCCCGCATTTGAAGCCCATGGCGTCTATAACCTGCTTTGAAGCTTGATTTCGTGTGGCTGTGGCTATGGGATAAACCGGCCATGGGGTCAAGGGTCGAGGGCCGGAACAGCCGGGTTTTGCCGGCGGGGCCGGCCTCTGACCGCTGGCCGGCGGTCTCAGATGGGAAAAAGCCTGGCGCTCACAAGGCCCGATTGGTTGAGGCACCGGCGGAATGCGCGCTCGTCCGCCGGGCTGAAGGCACGCTTGGGAAAGGCAAAGAATTGCGGCCCGGCGGGAAACAGGACGAACACCGTGGCGTCTTCGCTCCATGACTTGAAATCCGTCCATGCGTGACGGCCATGGCCGCGGTCGCGCGTCAGGCTGATCTCCGCTGCGTCGAAGGTCAGTTCGGTCTCCTCGTGACTGGCAGGCGTCTCGCGGAAATACTGAACGGATTTGCGCCGTCCGAGCCGCCTGCCCGCCCTCGCCACGGCAAAGAGCACCAGCGCTGCGAACAGGGGCGAGGCAATCGCCGTTGAGACGAACGAGAGTTCGAACAGTAGCAGGAGATAGACGGCACAGAGGCCGGCGCAGAAAACAAAGGCCATGGCGACCGCGACCGGCGTGGTCCTCTGCCGGCGCCAGAGATCCTGTCCCGCCAGGATGTCGTCTTCCGTAAGCCTGTACCGCATTGTCACCTGCACTTTCGTGTCCCGGCATGGATGCCATGCCGTGCATTGGCAGAATTGTCGCTGGATTGTCAGTCGGCTGAGGCCGGATGTTGAAGTTGATTAGCACACGTGGCATGGCGCGGGACAGGCGCCAAGAAAAATAGTGCGCTACAGGAACCTTGGCAGACGCGGCGGCTTTTATGCTATAATGCACTGCAAAAGCGGATCGCCCTTAGCAACGGAGGAACGCCGTTGGCCGGAAATGAAACAGTCCTGAAACCGAAGACCGTGACCAAGCCGAAGCTGGAAAAGCCGAAGCTCTACAAGGTCATATTGCTCAACGACGACTACACGCCGCGGGAATTCGTGACCGTGGTGCTGAAGGCCGTGTTTCGCATGAGCGAAGAAGCGGGGCGCCGGGTGATGATGACGGCGCACAAGATGGGATCGGCCGTGGTCGTCGTGTGCACGCGCGACATCGCCGAAACCAAGGCCAAGGAAGCCACCGACCTCGCCAAGGAGGCCGGCTATCCGCTGATGTTCACCACCGAACCCGAAGAATAGCCCGTTCCATATCGACTGCTATGAAGTTCAGACGGCGGCCGGCGGCTTGCGGTAGAGATAGTTTGCCGGCAGCCCGAGCCGCTTGCAGGCCTGCACCGGCGCGGAAGAGGGCAGCATGAGCCTGTCGGTGCCGTAGGCTGCCAGATCGACGAGCCGGCGCTGCGTCGGGCTCAGCGACCAATGGGTCCACAGATCCAGCCGGTCGCGCACCCAGGGCGGCAGGATCTCGATCGCCGCCTTGACAAACAGGCCCTGCATGAAGCGCAGTGGTGCCGGAAGCAGGGGGACGGTGCGCATGATGTCGAGGAACTCGAACACCACGTCCGACTTGACAAGCCGGTGCCGCATCACCTCGAACAGTACGTTCATGTCGGACAGTGACGTCGGCACGCCGCCGGCACCATAGAGATGGGCGGCAGCCTCGCCTTCGGCCAGCATGTGGTTGCGCTCGACCTCCGTGAGCGGGCGGGCATAGGTGCTGAACGCCTCCATGAAGCCATAGCAGGCCGTGGCATGCACCCAGTCGAGCAGCAGCGGATCATCGGCCCGGTAAGGGTGCCCTTCGCGCGTCACGCCACTCACTGCGGCATGGCGCCGGTTGATGCCGTCGATCATCCGCGATACCCGGCTCTCGGCGCCGTAGACGGTCGCCATTGCCGCCAGCGCGGTGCGTTGCAGCCGCGGTACGGCATCGGTGCGGAAACTGGTGTGCTGCCACACCCCGTCGCGCACCTGCGGTTCTGCCAATTCCAGAATGACGGCACTGATGCCGCCGATGAACAGCGTCACCGGATTCTTGAAAACCTGCCAGGACACCGAATCGGGCGGCAGAAGCGCCGGCTCTCCGGGCGGACTGGAAAAGTCGAATTCGACGCCTTTCGGCTGAGACAGGCGGCGGGCATAGGCATCGAGGTGCCGGCTCAAAACCTCAGGCATGGGAAGGGGCGAGAACGCAAGCAACATGACGATGAACCTCCGGCCTTCATAATGCGGAAAGTTATCCGCAGGTTCCTAATAAGCAGGAGATCACGTCTTCAAAGAGGCGGCCGACGCTTTCATTCAGCGATTGTTCAGGTTGCGATGCGTTGGCCGGGTGCCGGTTGCGTTGCGGACTGCGCCGGACCGTCTCAGCGGGCGGGGATGTCGCGGATCTCATAACCCTGCTTGGTCGGTCGGAAGCCGCAGCCCGCGTAGAAGCTGTGGGTCGCAGGGCTGCTGCTGCCCGTCATCAGCCGCACGGCATAGCAGTTCTCCTGCAACGCGAGATCGACCGCGTGCGCAAGCACCGCGCGGCCCACGCCCATCCGGCGGAAAACCCTTGCGGTGACGACGTTTTCGATCAGCGCGTGTGGGCGCCCGCCACGTGTCAGGTTCGGCATGACGACGAGAACACAGCTGCCGGCCAGATTGTCGCCGACAAAACCGCCGAGGATCGACAGAGCGGGCATGGCGGTCATTTCGGCAAACCGCTGTCGGGCAAGATCGGGGGGGAGGGCAGGATCGTGCGGATGCAGGTCGCGGTAGAGCGCCAGCAGGTCCTGCAAGTCCTCGCGCTCAAGCCTGCGGACCGCGACCTGTTGCATGCCTCATTCGTCCTTGTTGCCGAACATCTTCTTCAGCATGTCGGCCATCGGCCCCTTGGTGGGCAGTTTTCCCGGCAGCTTCGTCGGCTGGCCACCGCGCGCCTGGCGGATATGCGACTGGCCGCCTCCGGGTTTTTTCGGCGGTTTCGCCGGCTTTTCCGGTTCCGCCTTGCCGCCGGTCGCAAGCGTCAGCTTGTTCATCAGCTTGGATTCGTCCTTCAGCGGCAGCAGGTCGGCATTGTCGGCAATCGCATCGATCAGCGGATCAAGCCAGTCACGGTCGACCTTGGCAAAGTCGCCAAGGACATAGCCGGACACCCGGTCCTTGTCGCCGGGATGGCCGATGCCGAGGCGCAGTCGGCGATAGTCCTTGCCGCAATGGGCGTCGATCGACTTCAGCCCGTTGTGGCCGCCATTGCCGCCGCCGGTCTTCATCCGCACCTTGCCGGGGAGAAGATCGAGTTCGTCATGCACGACGATCAGGTCGGCCGGGGTGAGCTTGTAGAACCGCATGGCCTCGCCGACGGCTTCGCCCGAGAGGTTCATGAAGGTCAAGGGCTTCATCAACAGGACCTTTTCGCCGGCGATCTCGCCATCGGCAATCTCGGCCTTGAACTTCTTCGTCCAGGGACCGAAGGCATGGCGGCGATAGATGGCGTCCACGGCCATGAAGCCGATATTGTGGCGGTTGCCATCGTATTTCGACCCGGGATTGCCGAGGCCCGCAATGATGATCATGTCGATGTCCGTTCGTCGTTTGGCCTTGGGCGATTGACCACAGCCAAACGGCGGACTTGTCAACCCGTTTTGTTATTCGGCCGCGGCAGTTTGCCCGGTGACCGGCCCCAGGCCGTAACGCGCCAGAATGGCCTCCTGGGTGCCGTCGGCGATCATCTCGTCCAGCGCCACCTGCATCTTCTTCTGGATATCGGCCGGAAAATCGATGTTGCAGGCAATCGAGAAGGTCTGCTGGGAGAAGATGAACTTGGCCTCCAGCGGTTCGCCCTTCGCTTCCAGCTGGCGGAAATAGAGCTCCGACATCGGCATCAGATCAATGCGGCCGGCGAGCAGCTTCTTCAGGGTCAGGTCAAGATTGGTCGCCAGATCGACCTTGGGAAAACGGTTCCGCTCCAGGATCGCCTGGGTGTAGTCGTTGCGCTGGGTGCCGACGACAAATTGCCGGGCGGTCTCGAGATCGTTGGCAACCACGCCCGAACCCTTGCGCGCGACCATGAAATTGCGGTCCAGCGCCAGCGGTTCGATCCACTTGAACCGGTCGTTGCGTTCGGGAATGTGGGCGGTGGTGAAGACGCAGGTGTCTTTCTCCGCTTCCGCCAGCGCGATCGCCCGTGCCCAGGGCATCAGCTCGATCGTGTAGTCGATGCCGATCTTCGGCATGACCTTGATGATCTGGTCGTAGGATGCCCCGCTGATGCCGCCGTCGGCGCGGAAATTATAGGGCGGGTAGTCTTCGGTGGTGAAATGAACCGTCTGGGCCTGCGCATGGGATAAAGGGGCGGCAAGCAGAACAAGCATAGCAAGCAGTTTCTTCATGGCCATTCTCCAAAAGCGTCAGCTGAAAGGTCTTTCTCAGGCAACCGTGGTGGTCTTCTCCTGCAGCCAGAGATGTTGTTCGATGAGGTCGTCGACGCGCTGCGGCCGGGCAAACAGATAGCCCTGGCCGTAGTCGCAGCCGAAATCGCGCACGATCTCCCATTGCGCGCCGGTCTCGATGCCCTCGGCCACGACCGAGCAGCCCATCTTGTGGGCGATCTCGGTGATGCCTTCGGCGAGCAGCCGGCTGCGCTTGCGCTTGCCCGTCTCGCCCTCGGTCAGCGAGCGGATGAAGCTCTGGTCGATCTTGATGATGTCGACCGGGAAGCGGTTGAGATAGCTGAGCGACGAATAGCCGGTGCCGAAATCGTCGAGCGCGATGCGGCAGCCGAGATCCTTGAGCTGCTCGAGCACGGCGTGAACCTGCGGATTGTCGTGCAACAGCATGGCCTCGGTGATCTCGATCACCATGCGCTGCGGACGGATGCCGTAGATGTCGAAGAGCGAGGCCAGCCGCGGCGGCAGGCCCGGCTCGAACTGCAGCGGCGAATAATTGACCGCCAGATAGGTGGTTTCGTCGCCGGTCTCGTCGGTCAGACGGCGCAGATTGGCGAGCGCCTTTTCCAGGATCTTGTCGCCGATCTGGACGATGTCGCCGGTCTCCTCGGCCACGGTGATGATCTGGAACGGCGGCAGCAGGCCCTTTTCCGGATGGGCAAGCCGCATCAGCGACTCGTAGCCGATCACCGTGCCGTCGGTCAGGTCGACGATCGGCTGCAGGAAGGCGTGGAACCAGTCATTGGCAAGGGCAAGCTCGATCGAGCGCTCGATCTCGGCCCGCTGGCGGGTGCTGTCCTGCAGCAGCGGGTGGTAGACCTTGGCGCCGTTCTTGCCGCCGTGCTTCTTGCTGTACATGGCGAGATCGGCGTGCTGCAGCAGTTCGGTGGCGTTCTCCGCATGGGTCGGATAGAGCGCAATGCCGATCGAGGCCGAGAGCCGCGCCGAGCTGCCGTCGAGCACGAAGGCCTCGTCGAAGATGGCGCAGATTTCGGCACTCAGCTGCAGGGCCCGGGCTTCCGCCTCGCCGTCGAGGAAGAGGATGGCGAATTCGTCGCCGCCGAGCCGGGCGGCGACCGAGCCGAGCGGCAGGAGAGGGCGGACCTCGTCGGCGATCCGGCGCAGTACGCTGTCGCCCGCCTGGTGGCCGAGATTGTCGTTGATCCACTTGAACCGGTCGAGGTCGATGAACAGGCAGCCAAGCTCGGTGCCGAGCGCATCCGCCTCGCTTATCTTCTGGTCCAGGGCATGCTCGAAACCCTGCCGGTTCAACAGCCCGGTCAGATGGTCGGTGATTGCCTGATGGTGGTTGCGCGCCTCCGACTGCTTCAGCGCCGTCACATCGGTCATCACGCTCAGCGACAGACCCTGGGCGTCGTCGACGGCCTTCTTGACGCTTTCGACGATCAGCACATCGATCGTGCGGCCATCGGCGCAGGTGAATTTCGTCGTGCATTCCCAGGCCGAGCGGCCGCCTTCCAGGTCGCGCTCGCGCTTGCGCTCGAGATAACCCTGGCGATCGCTCTCCGGCACGCGGTTGCTAAAACGCGTGCCGAGGATGTCCGTGCGCTTGTAGCCGGTCGCCAGCAGCCAGTAGTCCGAGACACCGGTGATCCTGTCGTCCTCGTCGATCGAGAACAGCAGGGCAGGGGTCATGTTGTAGATGTCGGTGGCGCGGCGGTGAGCGAGCTTCAGCTCTTGCTCCTCCTGGTCGAGCTTGAACTGCATGGCGTTGAAGCTCTTGGCGAGCCGTCCCATTTCGTCCCTCGACTGCCAGTCGACGTGATGACGCGCGCCCAGCTTGCGGGTGGCCTCGATCGCGGCGGTCAGTTTCAGCAGCGGCTTGATGATCATCAGCCGGTTGCCAGCGATGGCGGCGCCGATGACCAGCACGACGGCGATGATGAAGATTGCGATGAAGCTGCCTTCTGCCTCGTTGAGGCTCGCAAGGACGTCCAGCCCCTCATAGTAGATCGTCAGCTCGCCGACGGTCTTGGGACCTTCCAGCGCCTTGTAGACGATCGGCACCTTGCGCGAGATGAAGCTGGCCGGTGGCGTGGCGTTTTCCGGCATCGACACGGACAGTGCGCCCGAGGCATCGCTGACGCGCACATGGTTGACCGCCTGGTCCGACAGGATGGCGGCCGTGATGCGAAGCACGCTTTCCTCGTCGAAATCCCAGAGCGGTTTTGCCAGGGCCTGGGCATTGGCGTTGAGGAGCACGCCGACATGATCTTCGAGTTCGCGGGTGGCGCGCTCGGTGGACAGGAAGAGGAAGAGGGCAAACAATGGCACGACGAGCGCCAGCACGGCGCCACCGACGATTGCCAGGAACCTGCTTTCAACGGAATGGGTCATCGGAGCGTATCCCGCAACTTGGCCGGGACCGCCGCATCTGAAGCCAACACATTTCCCCCACGTGCCATTATGAAGGGGACGTTTGCATGAATGTGTTAAGTCGGGCTGAATCTATCGATACTAAATAGAACAGTGTGCTCTCGACACACCTGCGCCGGTAACAAAAAATCCCGCCTCGATGAGGCGGGATCCATTTCGGTGGCAATGCCCTGAGGGCAGAGCTTTATTCTTCGCTGTCGCCTTCTGCGGCGTCGCCGGCATCCTCGTCCTCGGACAGGCCGCCTGCAGGTGCAACGATGGTTGCGATGGTGAAGTCGCGGTCGGTGATGACCGGGGTCACGCCCTTCGGCAGATCGACATGCGAGATGTGGATCGAGGAACCGATCTTGTGGCCGGACAGGTCAACCGTGATCGCTTCCGGAATGGCGTTGGCCGGGCAGTGCAGTTCGACATCGTGACGCACGATGTTGAGAACGCCACCGATCTTGATGCCGGACTTCTCTTCGTTGATGAAGTGAACCGGAACAGCAACGGTGACCTGGCTGTCGGCCGACACGCGCAGGAAGTCGACATGCAGTACGAAATCACGCACCGGATCGAGCTGGTAGTCCTTCGGCAGGACGCTGATCTTCTCGCCGTTGACTTCGACCGTTGCGACGGTGGTCATGAAACCGCCGGCATGGATGCGCTTGGTCACCTCATTGGTGTTGAGCGCGATAGAAATCGGGGCCTGCTTGTCACCATAGATGACAGAGGGAATAGAACCGTTGCGACGAAGTTCACGGGAGGACCCCTTACCGACCCGTTCGCGCGCCTCGGCCTTGAGCTCATAAGTGTCGTGGCTCATGGCATTTCCTTTCAAGGTTATGGAGAGCTTCGATCGGTCGGCAAAAGCCGGCCGATGACAGCTGAGGTGTCTCTGTTCGGGGACGGCCTCATCCGCGTTGCCTCCAAGGGTGTCTACGCGGACGGGGGCGCTATAGACCACGAAAGTCGAAAAGGCAAGGGATCGCGGGCGATGCGCGATGTCCAAATCGCCGCTTCAGGTCTTGCTAACCTTCTTTCCCAACGAATTCTAAATTGCCGGATGTCACATAGACGAGTCGAGAGTTTGTTCTGCGAGATCCTGAATGCTCAATATCCTGACCTGCATCACCGTGCAGCACGATCCACGCCTCCTGGCGGCAGCGGTCTGCATCTGCGTTCTCGGTGGCGTGCTGACGATGCGGATCTTCTCGCGGGCAAGGGCGACGACGGGCGTCACCTGGCTGAGCTGGCTTTCGCTCAGCGCGATCGTCGGCGGCGCCACCTGCTGGGCGACGCATTTCATCGCCATGATCGGGTTTCGCTCCGGTGTGGTCGTCGGCTTCGATCCGGAACTCACCTTTGCGTCGCTGGCGATCGCCGTCTTGACCTGCTTCCTCGGGTTCGGCGTCGCGAGCCTCGGCCGCCGTACGGCTCTCGTCGAAGCGGGCGGCATCCTGGTCGGCCTGGGCGTCGCCGCCATGCATTATGTCGGGATGGCTGCCTATCAGGTGCAGGGCGCGATGGTCTGGGACCGGTCCTACATCATTGCCTCGCTGGTGATGGCGGCCTTCTTCGGTGCGTTTGCGACCAATCGGGTCGCACGGCCGGTGACCCGCTTCTGCCGCTATGGCGGCGGCACCTGCTTCATTCTGACAATCGCGCTGACGCATTTTACCGGCATGACCGCCCTGACCGTCGTGCCGATGCCCGGCATCGCCGCGCCGGCCGACATGCTGCCGCAGGCGGTGGTGGTCGTGTCGGTCATCGCCGTGATGTTCCTCATCATGGCGCTGGGCGCCAGCACCTATATCCTCGACATGCAGATGACCCGCGCCAGCGTGGAGCGCTACCGCTACATGTCGCTGCATGATGCGCTGACCGGCCTGCCGAACCGCACCGCGGTGCTGGAGCGTATCGAACACCTGATCGCGACACCCGCCGCGCGCTCGACCCAGTTCGCGGTCGTCACCTTCGACCTCGACCGGTTCAAGGAAATCAACGACGTGCACGGACATGCGGCCGGCGACCATGTGCTGCGCGTGGTCGGCGAGCGGCTGAGTGCGGTGTTGCGCGCCGACGAATTTCTCGGCCGCGTTGGCGGCGATGAGTTCGTCGCGGTCAAGAGCGTCGTTCACCGGCGCCAGGACATGATCGCCTTTGCCAACCGGCTGATCGAGGCCGCCTGCGAGATTATCCTCTGGGAAGGGCAGAACCTGACGATCGGCTGCAGCCTTGGCATCAGCGTCCACCGCGACGCCGGACAGTCGGTTGACGACCTGCTAGCGCAGGCCGATGTCGCCATGTACCGCGCCAAGGCGACCACGCTCGACCGCATCTGCGTGTACGATCCGTCGATGGATCTTGCGGCGCGTGAACGCAGCGCGCTGGCGATGGACATGCGCCACGGGATCGGTGCGGGCGAATTCGAACTCTATTTCCAGCAGCAGAACGACACGCAGACCGGCCGGACCACCGGCTTCGAGGTGTTGTTGCGCTGGAACCATCCGACCCGCGGCCTGGTTTCGCCGGCCGAATTCATTCCCATTGCGGAGAAGACAGGCCTCATTCGCGAACTCGGGGACTGGGTCTTGCGGGAATCCTGCCGGGAGGCCGCCACCTGGCGCGTGCCCCTGCCGGTCGCCGTCAATGTGGCGCCGCTGCAGCTTGGCGACCAGGATTTTCCCAAGCGCGTGCTTGCCGTGCTGGTCGAGACCGGCCTTCCGGCCTCGCGGCTCGAACTGGAAATTACCGAAACCGGGATCATCGCCGACCAGCAGGGTGCGCTCAAGGTTATCCGCGAGCTGAAATCCTATGGTCTGCGGATTGCCATGGATGACTACGGCACGGGCTATTCCTCGCTGTCGATGCTGCAGCTCTTCCCGTTCGACAAGATCAAGATCGACCGCGGCTTCGTCTCGGGGGTCTCGACCAACCGGCATTCGGCCGCCATCGTGCGCTCCACGCTGATCCTTGCCTCCAGCCTCGACATCCCGGTTCTGGCGGAAGGCGTAGAAGTCGAGGCCGAACTCGATTTCCTGCGCCTTGCCGGCTGCGCCCAGGTGCAGGGCTATTACTACGGCCGACCGATGCCGCGCGCCGCGATCGAGGACAAGGTCAATGGCGCCGCCGCGTCGGCCGCCTACGACAGGGCCGCGCAGGACAAGGCCGTAAAGGACAAGGCGGCGCTTGTCGCGGCAGAGGACAAATCGATCAGGTCCGCCGCTGCCTGAGGCGGCGGCGAGGGGCTGGCGGTGAGGGTCCCAACCGTCTGATGCCGTAGTCTCAGCGTCCGTCCTGCCCGGCTGACGGTTTTCGCCGACGCCATCGGCCGTCACGATGGCGAACCTCAAGAACTTTACGCGGGACGTCTGCCTGACCGCTACTGCGGTCCAGGATATATCTCCGGCCTTCATTGCGAAGGTGACGGGAGCGGACCTCAGCCCGTCTTGCCGGGATCTTCGCGCAACCTTTCCTGCGTCTCTATCATCCGCATGTCTGTGGCGTGAGTGGTCATCCCGGTTCTGCGCATTCTCGCCGACACCACAGCGATCCGGGGCGACAAGGGCGGTCTATCCCACCGTTTTCGCATCAGCGCGCGCAGACACAGGCCGTGGTGGCCGGGGGTGCTATGGCGACGGCGCAGGCCGAAACGCGCGGTGCCGCTGACGGCGGTTATCCGCAATGCGCGTAGATACACAGCTGTGCCCGAGCCCGCCGCCGACAGGTGGAGCAGCAAGCGATGCGTTCGCTGGCTGATGCGGGACCATGTCCGACCGAGTTTCTGTCCGGGATGCGCGAGCCGCAGGTGCCACGGCTCAGGCCGGATTGCCGTATGGCGCAAGGTGGGCAGGGGCCGGGCAGGGCACTGCAAGGCCTTCCGATTGCGAGCGCCTTGCGGGGAACACCTGGCTCCATCGTCGCGGCTTCGATGGCCAGCGTGGCGCGCCGGGTGGCAGGCAAAAAAATACCCCGGCGCCGCATTCGGTGCCGGGGTATCTGCGTGTTTCGGCGTATTGCCGGTCAGGCGGCCTGGCGGCCCCCGGCCTGATCGTCGTAGTCGGCGTCCTGGGCTTCCGCACCGACCGCGAACCGGCTGACCTGTTCGTTGAGGCCGTCCGCCTCATTGGCAAGCGCGAAGGCCGAGGCCGTGGTCTCTTCGACCATGGCCGCGTTCTGCTGCGTTACCTGGTCGAGTTCGTTGACCGAGGCGTTGATCTCCGCCAGACGGCCCGACTGGTCGCGCGAGGCGCCGGCGATCGCGCCGATATGGTCGTTGATCGCTGCAATGCTTTCCTCGATCTGGTGCAGGCTCTGGCCGGTCTTGGCAACCAGGCCGACGCCGCCTTCGACGTCCTGCGTCGAGGTGTTGATCAGCTCGGAAATGTCGCGGGCCGCAGCCGACGAACGCTGGGCCAGTTCGCGCACTTCCTGGGCGACGACGGCAAAGCCCTTGCCGGCATCCCCTGCACGGGCGGCCTCGACGCCGGCGTTCAGAGCCAGGAGGTTGGTCTGGAACGCGATCTGGTCGATCACGTCGATGATCTGGCGGATCTTCGACGAGGAGCTTTCGATCCGCTCCATGGCGACGATCGCCTCGTTGACCACGGTCGACGACGTCTTTGCACCCGACAGCGCGCCGGCGGCAACATCGACGGCCGTCTCGCAACGCTTCAGCGTGTCGTTGACCGAACCGGTCATTTCGCCGAGAGCGGCTGCGGCTTCCTCGAGCGAGGAGGCCTGGCGCTCCGTGCGCTGCGACAGGTTCCGGGAGGCTTCACTGAGGCCACTCGAGCCACTGCGGATCGCATCAGCGCTATTGCTGATCGAGCGGATGGTCATCTCAAGCTTCTCGACGGAATCGTTGAAGTCGAGGCGCAGGTGGTCGAGGGACGGCACGAAGGCCTTCTGGATGCGCACGTTCAACTGGCCGTCAGACAGCTGCTGCAGGCCGGAAGCAAGGGCGGAGACCGCCTCTTCCAGTTCGGCGGCGCTGCGGGCCTTTTCGGCTTCGCGCTGTTCGCGCTCCTCGTCGAGCTGGTGACCGCGGCGTACGGCTTCGTCTTCCATCTGCTCCTTGTCGAGCGCACTCTGGCGGAAGTTTTCAAGCGCCCGGGCCATGATGCCCATTTCGTCCTTGCGCGAGACGGCGGCGATTTCGATCGCCTTGTCGCCCTGGTTCAGGCGGTTCATCAGGGCTGCAAGATCGCTCAGCGGACGGGTCAGGTAGGACGACACGAGAAGGCCGATGCCGCCCATGATGACGAGCACGGCAAGCGTCGTGAGCAGCGCCCACTTCGCCAGATCATTGGCGGAGGCCAGAACCTTGGCTTCGTCCTGACCGATCACCAGAAGGTGCTGTTCGCCGAACAGGTCGACGGGCACATAGGAATAGAAGATCGACTTGTCGCCGGCCTTGGCGATGACCGTGCCGGCGCTGTTGGCCTTGGCGGCCGCGACGAGTTCGGGAGCGACCGTGCCGTTGCCGCTGCTTGCGCCGCTGCGGATCGTGCCGTCGGAGCTCAGCAGGAAGGCATCGTCGATCGACTGGCCGAGGCCGTCGGGCGCGACGACGGCGGCGAGCTTGTCGGCGCCGATGCGCATGAACAGCGTGCCGCGCTTTTCGACCTGGCCCCAGACCGAGATCGCCAGCGGCTTGGCGACGAAGGCGGACATGTCGCTGCCTTCGGCCTTGAAGCTGGTAAAGCCAAGGTCATGGCTCTCGTCGAGTGCGCCGGCTTCTGTCGCGTCGTAAAGCGGCGCAAGCGCTGCATTTTCCGGATCGGTGACCGATGTCAGGAACTCGCCGTCCTTGGTGACGGTATAGATGAACTGGCCGGTGAGCGTTGCGATATAGATATCGCTAACATTGGCATTCTTGCGGGCTGCCTTCAGCGTACCGTGGATGGTCGCGTGGCGGACGCCGTAGAGCAGTTTCGTGGCCGAGCCGTCGATTTCGGTGCGTTCGTCGGCCGTCTTGCTGTCGTCCATGAAGGTCTTGCGAACATCGGCGTCTTCCGCCCAGATCACCGTTCCCATGTTTTCGACAGCGTCGCCGATCGCCGCATTCTGCGCCAGTTCGTCAAGCGCCTGGCCGACACGGGCCTGATAGGCGTTCAGGGCCTTCACCTGATTGGTGGCGATCGCGTCGAGACGCAGCTCGCTTGCCTCGATCAGGCCTTCCTTGCCGATCTCGTAGCTGAGCACGCCGACCGCGGCACACGAAATAAGGGTTGCACCGATCACGAGACCAGCAAATTTAGCTTTGACAGACGAGAACGTCTTAACGTTCGATTTTGACACCATTTCACCGGACATCGTTATACCTCCCAGGGTGGTACATCCGTTGTCCGTGAAAAACATTACTTCACAGTAAATCCGACATTACGCATACATATCATCACGCGAGGAAGTATGCCGCGCCGGTGCATGGCCTTGCAGATATTCAGCAAAGTGGATGTTTAATCGCGGGTCGGCATGCGGGGAGGAGCCCGGTTTTCAGCGGTGCCTGATCGTCATGGGGTCGAAAGACTAGTCGAAGAGACTGGAAACGGACTTTTCGGTATTCGTCCGGTTGATCGCCTCGCCGAGCAGGTTTGCAACGGAAATCACCCGGATATTGTGTGCCGACTGGATCGCGGTGGTCGGCTGGATGGTGTCGGTGATGACCAGTTCGCGCAACTTGGACGCGGTGACGCGGGCAGCGGCGCCGCCCGACAAAACGCCATGCGTGATATAGGCGGTCACGCTGGAGGCGCCGTTGGCCAGCAGCGCTTCGGCAGCATTGCAAAGCGTTCCGCCGGAATCGACGATGTCGTCGATCAGCAGACAGTCCTTGCCGGACACATCGCCGATGATGTTCATCACTTCCGACTCGCCGGGGCGATCGCGCCGCTTGTCGACGATCGCAAGCTGGCTGTCGAGACGCTTGGCCAGCGCGCGGGCGCGGACCACGCCGCCGACATCGGGGGAGACGACCATGACGTTCTTCAGGTCGTAATGCTCCTTGATGTCGCGGGTGAGAACCGGCACGGCAAACAGGTTGTCGGTCGGTATGTCGAAGAAGCCCTGGATCTGGCCGGCATGCAGGTCGAGCGTCAGAACGCGGTCGGCGCCAGCTTCGGTGATCAGGTTGGCGACCAGCTTGGCCGAGATCGGTGTGCGGCCCGAGGCGCGACGATCCTGGCGGGCATAGCCGAAATAGGGGAGGACAGCGGTGATGCGACGGGCCGACGAACGACGGAAGGCGTCGATCATGATCAGCAGTTCCATCAGGTGGTCATTCGTCGGGAAGGATGTGGACTGCACCACAAACACGTCTTCGCCGCGAACATTTTCCTGAATTTCGACGAAGATTTCCTGATCGGCAAATCTTCTGACGCTGGCTTTTCCAAGAGGGACGTTCAAATAGCTGCAAATGGCATCTGCCAATTGCCGACTGGAATTACCCGCGAAAACCTTCATTGTGGCCCGCCTGTTGCCTTCGTGATGGGGCGCTTTTTAGCGACGTGGCCCTCGATTGCAAGCGATTTGGCTGTTGCTCAAGCATTTTCGTGGCATCTTTATGAGAGGTGTTGAATTTACACTTCACCCGGCGCGCGCCTGTCGCCAGTCGATATACTGGTCGATCGTCTCGGTGGCGATGCGCTGCATCACCGAGGATGGCACGGCGGCCCAGGGGTCGGCGCTCTCGCCGGCGACCCTCTCCTGGCCCTGTATACGGTGGAGACGCGCGCCACTGGCGTCCAGGACGTCCCAGACATAGACCACGTTGATCTTGCCGCCGTCGGCAAAGGCCGAGAGGTATCCCTTCAGGATATAGTCGCTTGCATTGTCCTCCGAACCCCGGATGGTGATGCCGCGCGCCCGTGCATCGGCGCCGAGCTGATGCGAGAGCGGTGTCACCTTTTCCACAGGCGCGCCGATGATCGGCAGGAAACGGATCGATTGGCCGGATGGGCTGGCGGGCGTCAGGCTTGCGACCTGCTGTGGCTGCGCGGAGGGCGCGGGCTGGGAGTTTGCCTGCCGGGTGGCAGGCGGCAGGGGCTGGTCGAAATCCTGATCGTCGGAGGCGGGGGCGGCCGGCGGTGTCTGCCGGCGTTCGGTATATTGCGGTTCCGGCTGCGGCTGGTCGCCGGACCAGCCATCGCCATCGAGCGGCGCGGAGGCGGCCGGTGAACGCGCCGCGCCGGAATTGAGGGCTGCTGCCTGCGCCTCCAGCGAATTCTGGGCGCTGTGGGAATAGTCCGGACTGCTCTCCGCATAGCCCTGCGCAGCGCCGTCATAGCTCTGTTGTTGCGCGTAGACGGGTTGAACGGGCGCCGAGCGGATCCTGTCGGAGGATGTCTGTTCGTAGGCGGGCATCGAGGTGTCGCCGATATCGGCGGGCGGAATCAGCCCCTCGGCGGAATTGCAGCCGGACAACAGGCCTGTGAGATACAGGCCGCTCAAGAGATGTGTCTTTCGCATCCCTGCTCGATCCCTTTTTGACGCATGCCGCCCGAATTTAGCGCCGGGGGCTTAACCGTTCGTCAACGACAGCGCGAAAATCCCGCGGGTCCGCAGATCAGGGTAGAATGTCCACGCTGGAAACGTCCTTTGGGAGAGCGGCTGCGGATAACGGGCAGGGGTGACGTGGGCGGATGCCGGCCTAATTAAGGAGCTCCGGATGTCGTATCTTCACGATGCCGGCAATCCGGTCGCATGGAAGGAGCCATTGATGGTCACGAGGATGTCTTCGCTCGCATCGCCCTATACGGCGCTCGTCATCGGTGCATCGGGCGGCATAGGTGCTGCCTTCTGCGAACGGATCGAAGGCGATGATGCCTGCGGGCGCCTGCTGACCCTTTCGCGCTCTATGGATGGCTTCGATCTTTGCGACGAGGAGAGCGTTGCGCGGGCCGCCGGCCGGATCCGCGGTGCGGTCGAGCATGTCGATCTTCTGATCTGCGCCACCGGAGCGCTGACAATCGACGGCGTCGGGCCGGAAAAGACGATCCGCGCCATCGATCAGGAGGCGATGCGCGCCCAGTTCGACCTCAATGCGATCGGCCCGGCGCTGGTGCTGAAGCATTTCGCCGGGCTTCTGCCCCGGGATCGCCGCGCGGCGATCGCCTTTCTCTCCGCCCGGGTCGGCTCGATCGGCGACAACCGGCTGGGCGGGTGGATATCCTATCGCGCCTCGAAAGCGGCCCTCAACCAGATCGTCCGCACGGCCGCGATCGAGATCGGCCGCAGCCGGCCAAAGGCTCTGGTGATCGCCTTGCATCCTGGAACGGTGGCGACCGGATTGTCGGCCGACTACGGGGCAGGGCACGACCGCTTCAGCGCGCCGGAAAGCGCCGGCAAACTGCTGGATGTCATCGACCAGAGGCCCGCCAGCGACAGCGGTGCCTTTCTTGCCTATGATGGTAGCCGGGTCGACTGGTGATGGTCGGCCGCCCCGGTCTCAGGGCCGGACGATCAGATCCAGGCTGTGGCGCGACAGGACTTCCGGTTCGGCCTCGGTCGTCAGATAGGTCTGTCCGAGCGTCATGGCCGTCTGGCGCTCGCTGTCGGTGACGATCATGTGGACGAAGAGCGACATGTTCGGCTCGATTACCTGCGGATTGCCGACATGAAACATCTGCGCCTCCATCCAGGACGGTGAGAAGCGGGCGCCGAGCGAATAGCCGCAGGCGTTCAGCCGGTGGCGGGTCAGGCCGCGCTCTTCCATCACGCGGGCATGGGCGTCGAACACGTCGCCGAAGGTGTTGCCGGGCTTCAGGATCTTCTCGATTTCCTCGATCGCTTGCCGGCAGGCGGCATAGAGCTCGCGGTGGCGGGCCATCGGCTCGCCGATCAGCACCGTGCGCATCATCGCGACATGGTAATGCGCGCTGACACCGGCCCATTCGAGCGTCAGCTGGTCGCGGGCATCGAGCTTGCGGCGCCCCGCCTTGTAGCGGCACAGCAGCGCGTCGGGGCCGGAGCCGATGATAAACTCGTTGGCCGGATAGTCGCCCCCGCCCGCGAAAACCGCGCCCTGCATGGCCGCCAGGATATCGGCCTCATCGCCGCCTTCACGGATGAGCGGCAGGGCGGCGTCGAGCGCGTCGTCGGCCAGTTCGGCCGCACGGCGGACATAGGCGACCTCCGTCGGGCTCTTGATCAGCCGCAGCTGGCCGACGAGCCCGGAGGCATCGCTGAGCTTGGCGAAGGACACGAGCTGCTCGTCGAGCAGTCGGGCGACGCGGCCGGTCATGCCATGGGTGTCGTATTCGACACCGATGCGGCTGCCGAGCAGATCCATGTCGTTCAAGAGGTTCTTCAGGTCGGTCGTCGGATCGGCCTTGGCGCGGTCCATCCACACGACCACGTTTTCTATCGTCGACGTGTGGCGCGCCTGGCGCAGGTCGGCCGAGCGCGTCAGCAGCGTCATCGTGCCGTCGGCCTTGACGACGAGCGTCTGGAAGAAGCAGTAGCCGAAGGTGTCGTAGCCGGTCAGCCAGTACATGCTCTCCTGCGCGAAGAGCAGGATGGCATCCAGCTTTTCGGCCTGCATCGCCTCGGTCAGCCGCTCCAGCCGGCTTGCATATTCCCGGGTGTCGAAGTGTAGGGCCATATCAGTCCTCCATCAGGGCGATCGCCGAAATCTGGCGACCGTAATCGGGTTCGTTCGCATGGGTGGTGCGGCGATAGGAATAGAAGCGCTCGGGTTCCGCATAGGTGCAGATCGCGAGATTCTCCGCCTCTATGCCGGCAGCCTTCAGGCGCGACAGGGTCAGGGCCGGCAGGTCGAACATCCTGTGGCCTGCACGCTTTGCCGGGTGGAAGAAGCGCGCATAGCCCTGATCTGTCTCGAGGAAGCGGGCGAGAAAGTCCTCGCCGACCTCGTAATTGGCAAGGCTGATCGACGGGCCGAGGCAGGCGCGTATCGTGTCATGCCGCGCGCCGAGGGCGACCATCGCATCGATGGTGTTTTCCAGTACACCCGTCAGCGCGCCGCGCCAGCCGGCATGGGCAGCCCCGATGACGCCGTTTTCAGCATCGGCAAACAGGATCGGACCGCAATCGGCGGTCAGGACGCCGAGCACCGTGCCGGGCGTTGCCGTCACCATGGCATCGGCCTTCGGGCGCTGTCCGTCATAGGCGCCTTCGATGATCCTCACATCCGGCGAATGCACCTGATGGACGGTCGCGAGGCTTTCGACATCGCGATCGAACCAGGCGGCGACACGGGCACGGTTTTCCTCGACGTTTTCACGCGCGTCCTCGGAGCCAAGCCCGACATTCAGTCCTTCGTAGATGCCCTCGGACACGCCGCCCTGCCGGGTGAAGAAGCCATGGCGGATCTGTGCTTGTGCCGCCGACAAAAGCGGACTTTGCAGCGGGCGGAGAAGCGTCTTGTCAGGCATTTTCAATATCACTTGCGGGTGTCAACGAGAGGATGGCGGGCACTCCTCGTCCAGCCTCCCGACGCGGTTCGCCGGGCGGCGGGATCGTGGCCCAAGGCCGCGGGCGCTGTCAATCCATCCGACGGAAGGGCGCAACCTTGATGGTGGGACTCGACAGGCAGAGCACCTTGAACAGCTCGCCCATCTTGCCGGGACCGGCACCGGCAAGCCTGTCGACGGCAATCGCGATATCATGCTGGATGCCGGGGGATTTGCCGTTGGCAAGCGCCTGCGCCCGTTGCTCGAGACCGAGCCCGCGCAGGAAATCGCCTTGGTGCATGCAGCCATTGACCTGCATTTCCAAGGCCTGCGCCAGCCGGACCAACTGTTCGAAGTCGACATGGCTGGTAAGGTCCGCAAGTCCCGGATGGGCCAGCGGATCGTCGAATTCATGGGCCATCACCGCCTGCAGCGTGTCGCCGAAGCCGGTGGTCAGATGGCCATAGTCGATCAGCAGCGTCGTGCCGCCGAAGGCCTTCAGCCTTTCGCACATGACCTGCAGCACAGAGAGGCGGGCCGGCGCGATCTCGAAGATGGTGCCGTCGTCCGGCAGGCGGGTAAAGTCCTGCAGATAGGCAGGGTCGAGCGTGGCGACGCCAACCGTGAAGGCCAGGTTGTCGTCGGCATCGAGGCTGACCATGCGCTCGCGAAAGCTCGTGCCGGACTTGACGAATTGGCGCAGCGGAATGGCGTCGAACAATTCGTTGGCGACGAGCAGGGTGAAGCCGTCCGGCAGTTCGTCGAAACCGTGCTGCCAGGAGATCTTGTCGCCGTGCCGTGACAGTGTCTTTTTCTGAACGGCCTGCAGGCGGTCGCTGGTCTCGACCAGATGGACGGTGGCGCCGGCATAGAAGTCCGGTGCGACACGGGCGGTCACCCGCAGAATATCGGACATCATCGTGCCGCGGCCGGGGCCGACCTCGACGAGGCGCACCGGCAGCGGCTGGCCATGAGCCTGCCAGGCATGGACGAGAAACAGCCCGACCATTTCGCCGAACAGCTGGCTGACTTCCGGCGCCGTGACGAAATCGCCGCTGGAGCCGAACGGATTGCGCGTCTGATAATAGCCATGCTCGGGATCGGCGAGGCACAGCGAGAAATAGTCGGTTACGCTCATCGGACCGTTGGCCCGGATCAACGATTTGATTTTGTCACCCAGTGCAGTCGTCACGTAAAGGTCATGCCCCTTGTTCAGCGCGATACGCTGCCACGCCAGGAGAGTGCGAGAGTGCACAGGCCCGCAGCAAGCATCGGCAACGACAACACCATACCCATAGTGAGCCAGCCTCCGGCCAAATATCCAAGCTGTGGATCGGGTTCACGGAAGAATTCCACAAGTATTCTTGCCAGAGGGTACAATGTGGCGAACAAACCGGTAATCAGGCCGGGTCGCTTGAGGCCACCGAGCCTTGCGACGACTTGCAATATTGCAAGTAGAAGCAGGCCCTCGAGGGCGGCTTCATAAAGCTGGCTCGGGTGGCGCGGCAGCGGACCGCCGGTCGGAAAGACCATGGCCCAGGAAATATCGGTGACCCGACCCCAGAGTTCGCCGTTGACGAAATTGGCGATGCGGCCGAAGAACAGCCCGATCGGCACGACGCTCGCGACCAGGTCGAACAGGCTCCAGGTCGGAATGCCATTGCGTCTGGCGAAGATGATCATCGCGATCGTGGCGCCGATAAATCCGCCGTGGAAGGACATGCCGCCGTTCCAGACCTGGATGGCGCGGATCGGTTCCTCGAGAATTGGACCGAGGTCATAGAACAGGATGTAGCCGATGCGTCCGCCGAGCACGACGCCGACAGCCGCCCAGAGAATGAAGTCGTCGACCTGCTTGGCCGTCAGCGGCGATACACCGCCCGGCCACAGCCCCGGGCTGGCGATCATGCCACGGGCCAGCCACCAGCCGATCAGGATTCCGGCGACATAGGCCAGGCCATACCAGTGGACGGCGAGGGGACCGAGCGAGAAGGCGATCGGATCTATCTGGGGATAGGTGAGGACAGTGGTGAATGCGACTGAAGACTGCAAGGCATGCCTTTCCTGGGCTTGGGCGGAAAATGACCGTGGCTGCGCATGCGGTCAAGATGGATTCGACGCGGACGCCGGCCCGCGCGGGAGTTATCAGGTCGCTTTGTGCTTGCAAGCCAGCAGGCGAGGCCCTACCTGAATGGCATGCGCGGCACGGCCGCACAGAACGAGGATTGACGGGAGCAAGGAGCCCAGCCATGTCCACCGGTACCAATCGTATGATGGATGAATTCGCCAAGTTGATGACCGATGCCGCCGGCGCCGCACAAGGCGTGCGCCAGGAGGTGGAAACCGCGTTCCAGGCCCAGGCCGAACGCTGGCTCAACAACATGGATGTGGTGCGCCGCCAGGAATTTGACGTGGTGCGCGAAATGGCGCTGAAGGCGCGCGAGGAAAACGATGCGCTTCAGCTGCGTATCGCAGCGCTCGAGGAAAAGCTCGCCGCCAAGGACTGAGACAGGCGGAAGCGCCCGACGCTTACGCTTCTTTGCAAGAGATTCGACAGGGCCGATGCTGGAAACAGCGTCGGCCTTTTTCATTGCCGGACGCGTTTGCGTGTTCCGGCAAGGTGTAAACGGAGCGTTAAAAAGGTCTTTTGAAAAGATTTTTTCCACAAGCCCGCCAGACTCCAAAAAACGAGGCGGCAGAGTCAGTTACGGCTGCCAGGTGCTGTGGAAGAAGAGAGTGTTTCCACAAGCACGAACGGTTTTCGGCAAAAGAAAGGCTGGCACCGGCGGCCCTCCGTTATAGACTGATTTTAAAAGATGATTCTAAACGGACGGCGTAAGTTTCAGGCAGGGTGCGTATCTTAGCCTGACGTCCCAACGGCAATCATTCATGTTTGTTTTTTCGGAGTGCGGAGTAGCAATGGCGGCCGGCTAAGGCTGTCGTGCATCCTCGTTTTTCGATGTTGAAGGTAATACCATGCGCCTTGTGGAACTGGAATTCGAACGACAATCCAACCCGGTCGACATGATCGAGTTCGTCGCATCGAACAATGACTGGTCGTTCGAGCGGTCCGGCGAAGACGAAATCGCCATGACCGTGGAGGGGCGGTGGGCCGACTACCATGTCTCCTTCTCCTGGATGGAGGAGTTCGAGGCGCTGCATCTGGCCTGCGCCTTCGACCTGCGCATTCCCGACCTGCGCGTCAACGAGGTGATTACGCTGCTGTCCCATGTCAACGGACAGACGCTGATGGGCCATTTCGACCTCTGGCGTCAGGAAGACGTGATCATCTTCCGTCAGTCTCTCCTTCTGGCCGGCGGTGCGGAGCCGACCAACCGTCAGGTGGAGGTTCTGCTGTCCAGCGCCATCGAGGCCTGCGAAGCCTATTTTCAGGCGTTCCAGTTCGTCGTCTGGTCGAGCATGGATGCCAAGAGCGCGATCGATGCCGTGCTCTTCGAGACGGTCGGCGAGGCCTGATCGTGGCGGCGTCTGATACGGTGCTTCTCGTCGGTGCGGGAAATATGGGCGGCGCGCTGCTGACCGGATGGTTCAGGAGCGGTATTCCCGGCGCCAGCGTGACGGTTCTCGATCCGAGTGCCGCACCACGCATCCAGTCGGCGATCGCCGATGCCGGGTCGACGCTTGTCACGCATGTCCCGCAGGATCTCTCGCCCGATGTGCTGTTTCTGGCGCTGAAGCCGCAGATGATGGGCAGTGCGCTGCCGGCACTTGCAAAACTGGTCGGTCCGCAGACGGTCGTGGTCTCGGTGGCGGCCGGAACGACGATTGCCAGCCTGTCCGAGGCCCTGGGTAACGGCGCCACGGTACGCGCCATGCCCAATACGCCGGCCATGGTCGGACGCGGTATTACCGGTGCCTTTGCCAATGACAAGGTCACAGCAGAACAGCGGGACCTCGTCCATCGGCTGCTGAAGGTTTCCGGACCGGTCGAATGGGTCGAAAGCGAAACCGATATCGATCTCGTAACCGCGGTATCGGGCAGCGGTCCGGCCTACGTCTTCTATCTGGTGGAGTGCATGGCCGAGGCAGGCCGCAAGCTCGGTCTGCCAGCGGACCTTGCCATGCGTCTGGCACGGGAAACTGTCGCCGGCGCCGGCGAACTGCTTCATCAGTCGTCGGACGCGGCTGCCGATCTCAGGCGCAATGTCACGTCTCCGGGCGGCACGACGGCTGCGGCTCTGGCCGTGCTGACGGAACCGCATGACGGCATGCAGCCTCTGTTCGACCGGGCGATCGCGGCTGCGCGCGAGCGTGCCGAGGAATTGTCGCGATGAGTGATGGCGAGACAGGGGACGGGATCAGTTTTGCAGACTTCGAGAAGGTCGATATCCGCAGCGGCACCATTGTCGAAGCCGAAGCCTTTCCGGAAGCGCGCAAGCCGGCCTACAAGCTGAAGATCGATTTCGGCCCCGAGATCGGCATCAAGCGGTCGTCGGCGCAGATCACCGTGCATTATACGCCCGAAACCCTTGTGGGACGGCAGGTGATGGCGGTCGTCAACTTTCCGCCGCGCCAGATCGGTCCAGTGCGCTCCGAAGTGCTGACGCTCGGCTTTGCCGACGCGGACGGCGCGATCGTGCTTGCCGCGCCAGAGCGGGCGGTGCCGAACGGCCAGAAACTGATGTAGCATCGCTACCAGGCCCTGGTCACAACGACCTGAATTGACGATCTTCCAGAACAGATGCCCGGCTGATGATGGCGATAGCCCGAGGACCGAAGGCCCTCAGGCGGGGACGCGGATGGTGGCGCGCAGACCGCCGAGCGGGCTGTCGCTCAGCACCACATTGCCGCCATGGCTCCGCGCGACGTCGCGCGCGATCGCAAGACCAAGGCCGGTGCCGGATGCATCGAGATTGCGGGCGGCGTCGAGCCGGAAGAATGGCTTGAATACCTCGTCGCGGGCTTCCGCCGGTATGCCCGGACCGTCGTCGTCGAAGGTGATGATCAGCCACTTGTCGCCATGACGCGCCTCGATCTCCAGGCGTTCGGCATAGCGGCGCGCGTTGGAGGCGAGATTGCCGACCAGCCGGGCAAAGGCGTTGGGGCGCACGCGCACGGCGTCATCGCCTTCCAGCCGCCATGTGGCGCTCTTGCCGTGCAGGCGAAAATCCTCCTCGATCTTGCCGAACAGATCGCTCAGCCGCAGCTGGCCGACTTCCTCTTCCGCCTCGCCACGGGCGAACGCCATATAGCCTTCGAGCATCGACTGCATGTCGTCGACGTCCTGATTGAGGTTCTCCAGATCGGGATTGTCGCCGGCAAGCGCCAGCTGCAGCTTGAACCGGGTGAGGATGGTGCGCAGGTCATGGCTGACCCCGTTCAGCATCGCCGTGCGCTGTTCCATCTGCCGCTCGATCCGTTCGCGCATCAGGATGAAGGCGAGGCCGGCCCGGCGAACCTCGTCGGCGCCGCGCGGGCTGAATTCCTCGATCTTCTGGCCCTTGCCGAAATTCTCCGCCGCGCGCGCCAGCGTCAGGATCGGGCGTATCTGGCCGCGCAGGAACAGGGTCGAAATGATGATCAGCACCAGCGATGTGCCGACCATCCAGACGATGAAAATGTGCGAATTGGAGGCATAGGCGCGGTTGCGGCTGACGAAGACACGCAGCACCCGGTCCTCGAGAAGGATCCGGATTTCCAGCAGGCCGGAATTGCCGACGGTGTCGATCCAGAAGGGCCGCTGGATGCGGTGCGAGATTTCCTCGGTCAGCGTCTGGTCAAGCAGCGAGAAGAACGGCTTCGGTCGTGGCGGCGGCAATTTCGCGCCCGGCTCGACGGAAATCGTCATGCCCAGGTCGTCCTTGACGATCCGCGTCAGCGTCGCATAGCCGGCATCGTCCGGGCTGGCCTCGATCAGCTCGACGATCGCTGCGATCTCCTGGGTCACGGCGGCCGACAGCCGCTCGGTGACGAGTTGCCAGTGCCGCTGCATGAAGACGAACGCCAGCACGGTCTGCAGGATCAGGATCGGCAGGATGATGATCAGCAGCGAGCGGGCGAACAGGCCGGTCGGCATGCGGCGACGCAGCCAGCGGCTGGTGCGCTTGACGCCGGTGCCCGGTGCGCGCTCGGAGGCGCGCCTGATCGTCTCGAATATGGCCATCTGCTCTGCTGCCGGTCCTTTCTTTCAAGCCTTGACGTGCCGTTTCAGCAACCGGCCTGCGCGACATGCCATAGAGCAAATCAGCGACAAGCGTAATATGGTTTTACGGCTGCAAGACCGCCAGCCAGGCCCCGAAAGGTTGCACCGCGCGCTACCCCCAAGCGGATGGGCAAACGGCTAGTCCAGGCTGAGCCGGTAGCCGATGCCGCGTACCGTCTGCAGCCAGACAGGGTTTGCCGGGTCATCCTCGATCTTGCGCCGCAGCCTGTTGATCTGCACATCGATCGTGCGCTCGCCGACCTCGACGTCATTGCCGATCAGTTCGTGGCGCGGGATCGTCTCGCCCGGCCGCTGGGCAAACAGCAGCATGATTTCCTGCTCGCGGTCGGTCAGCTTGATCGTCTCGGTGCCCTTTTTCAACTCCTTGCGCATCAGCTGAAAGGTATAGGGCCCGAACATGACCTGCTCGATCTTCGGTGCGGCGGTGCTGACATTGCGTTTCAGGATATTGCTGATGCGCAGCACCAGTTCGCGCGGATCGAAGGGTTTGGAGAGGTAGTCGTCGGCCCCGGCCTCCAGGCCGGCGATGCGCGATTCCGATTCCGCCCGCGCCGTCAGCAGAATGACCGGCACGGTCTTTTCCGCAACCAGGCTCTGGGTCAGCGACAGGCCGCTTTCGCCCGGCATCATCACATCGAGAACGATCAGATCGAAATCGAGACCAGCCAGCCGCCGCCGGGCTTCGGCAGCATCCGCCGCCACGGTGACGCGGAAGCCCTTGTCGGAGAGAAAGCGCTTCAGCAGGTCGCGGATGCGGGTGTCGTCGTCGACGACCAGAAGATGGGGGGCGTCATCGGCCAGAGATTCTTTCGCTGCCATCCTCAGGTCTCCTCGCGCGTCGGTCGCACCGTGTCGCGCGTGCTTGCCATCCGCTCGAGGAAGTCATGCACGGTGGCGCGCATCTGCGGGGTGAAGCCTTCCATGGCCTGCGAAATCCGGCGCGACTGCGGATCGCTGAGTGCCAGCGACAATTCGCGGCCGGCCAGGGTCGGATAGAGCCGGCGCTGGCGCCGGTCGGCCGGGCCGGCCATCTGCCGGATATAGCCGCTGTCGATCAGCTCCTTCAGGACGCGGGCCAGGCTCTGCTTGGTGATCTGCAGGATGGCGAGCAGATCGGCAACCGTCATGCCCGGCTGGCGGCTGACGAAATAGACAACCCGGTGATGGGCGCGGCCGAAACCGATCTTCGACAGGATGGCGTCGGGATCGGAGATGAAGTCCCGGTAGGCAAAAAACAGCAATTCGATCGTGTCGAAATCTATGGCCTTGTCATCGACCACCGGCAGTTCCGGCAGGCTCTTTGCCGCCGTCTTCTGCGTTCCCTGTCTTGGCACCGTGTTCATCCCCCTCGTTGCGCGCAGTCTTCGTTGTCGTGCTATCTGCCGCTGCTTAAACGTTTTTCCTGCGTCAGAACTAAGGGCAGATCGGCTAAAAAACCACCGGAAAGATGGATCTGCGCCTCGATTTCCAGCAAATCCGTCGGCGCTGTCTCTTCCGATCCCGCAGGCCCTGCCGCGATCAGGCCGGGAGAAGCGCGGTGCCGGGCTTCCATCGCACGCCGATTTGCCTATCTTCATGCGGCGCACGCGCGGTAGGGCCGTCCGGTCCCCGCGGGCGCATGATGTTGGACGACCAAGAGGTTATCATGGGGCAGCTCCAGGCGGCGGTCATTCCGGTGACGCCATTTCAGCAAAACTGCACGCTGCTGTTCGACAGCGACAGCAAGCAGGGGGTCGTGGTCGATCCCGGCGGCGACGTCGAGCGCATTCTCGAGGCGATTGCGGAGACGGGCGTCACCGTCGGCGAGATCTGGATCACCCACGGGCATATCGACCATGTGGGCGGAGCCGAGGAGTTGAAGGAAGCGCTGGGAGTGCCGATCATCGGGCCGCACCGCGACGACGAAAGCCTGCTCGACAGGGTCGAGGACCAGGCGGCGATGTTCGGCGTGCCGATGAAGGTGCGCAATGTCGTGCCGGACCGCTGGCTGGAGGAGGGCGACGAAGTCTCCTTCGACGGTCATGTCTTCGAAGTGCTGCATTGCCCGGGGCACGCGCCGGGGCATGTCGTCTTTTACAATCGCCAGCAGGGTTTCGCGCATGTGGGGGACGTCCTGTTTTCCGGCTCGGTCGGTCGGACCGATCTGCCCGGCGGCGATCATGCCCAGCTGATGGCCTCGATCCGCGACAAGATCCTGCCGCTGGGGGACGAGGTCGGCTTTCTGTGCGGTCATGGACCCGGCGGGCGGATCGGCGACGAGCGCCGCAGCAATCCTTTTCTGCAGGATCTCTGATCCAGCTCTGACGGCTTTCAGCTTGCGTCATCAAAAAAGCCGGCGAGCTGCCGGCTTCTGTCATCTGTGGGGCTGGGGCGCTCAGTTGGCGGCGCAGAAATGCGCCTGGCCGTCATAGCCGATATAGGTGCCGTCCTGGGGAGAGAAGCTGCGGTAGCGCTGGCTGCAATAGCGGTACCAGCTCTGCGACCAGGGACGAAGCGACTCGGCGGCCGGCCGGTATTCGACCACATAGCCGGGCTGCGCCGGATAATAGGTGCGGGCCGGTGGCGGATAATAGGCAGGCGGCGGGGGTGGCGGATCGATATAGCGCGGTTGGCTGTTGGCAATAGCCGAACCGACGACCACGCCGGTTGCCAGCCCGAACAGGCCAAGCGCCGCAGCATCGCCGTCATGGTGACGGTGGTGTCTGTAGTAGCCATCGGCAAAAGCGGGGGCGGAGATCCCGACCGTGGCCGTTGCGGCGGCCGCCGCAAGCAGAGCGTATCGTGCAAAATTCCTCATGACATGGTATTCCTTGTCCACGTTCCTGATCGCCGAGAAATCCTACCGGTGATCTGAGGCAAGATGTAGGCCGCTGCGGCTGAATGGAAGCTGAACAAAAAAACCCGGCATTGCTGCCGGGCCGATATTCGATAGCCAGGGTGCGGCGAAGGTTCAGTCTGCAACCTGCAGGTTGACGGCCTTCGGGCCCTTGCCACGACGATCCGGCTCGGTGTCGAAGCTGACCTTCTGATTTTCTGCGAGGCCGGTCAGCCCGGAGGCCTGAACTGCAGAAATGTGAACGAAAATGTCCGCTCCGCCATTGTCAGGCTTGATAAAACCGAAGCCCTTGTCGGTGTTGAAGAATTTTACAGTACCAGTCTCGGCCATGCGTCAGGTCCTTTTCTCTCTGTCCGTGAACAACGAACAGCATTGCAACAATCCCATTACGGGTATTTCGCAGGCATTTCTCGAAATGTGAGGAAAGGGTCCCAATTTACCGCAGAAAAAAGAAATACTACTGACCGTGTCGGTCATTCTTTGTCCCCTCTGCCCGGAAGTTTTTTTTGCGCCTCCGGAACGCAATATTATAAGGTCTTCCCGTGTTCGCTAACTGCCCGAACCCAATAACTGTGCTGGGTTTGTTCGTGAATAGCAAGCAAAAGTTTTTTGAAATCGTTACCTTTTTTTATATGAGAAGAAATTAAATTACATAAAATGAGGCAAAGGAGGCGAAAAAACGGTCAAAATTTAGGGTCATTTTTTCCATTTTGAGCGGAATTTAGACAGTGTAGTTCGCTTTTGGCGAGTATAGCGGCAAATGCAATTTTGTCGGCCATCCGCATTTTTCAGCTTTCGGCCATGCGCCGGGGCGCGAGCATGGGCACGATTTCAACCAGAAGCATGGCCAGAAACATCAACAGGCACCCTACATAGCCGACGACGGGCAGTGTCTCGCCGAGCAGGATCGCGCCGAACAAGGCGCCGAAAAGCGATTCCGACGACAGGAAAATCGCCGCCTGGGGCGCCGTTGTATAGCGCTGCCCGATGATCTGCAGCGCAAAGGCAAGTCCGGAGGAGAACAGGCCGGCATAGAGAATCTCCAGCCAGACCGCGCTGATCGACGGCAGATCGATCGATTCGAATGCCGTGGCAAAGCCGAGCGCGCCAAAGGTGCAGATGGCGAACTGGATGGCGGTGAGGGCAAGCGGGCGACCGCTGCGCTGAACCGCAATTGCCGTCAGCGCGATCTGCACCGCGTAGGATGCGGCACAGCAGATCACCAGCAGGTCTCCGCGGTTGAGCGCCGAGAGGGTGCCGCCCTGCAGCAGCAGGATGCCGATCAGCGCCATGGCGGCGCAGGGCCAGACCACCCAGTGGGGCGGGCGGCGCCAGACGATCAGCGACAGGAACGGCACGAGCACGACATAGAGCCCCGTCAGGAAGCTGGCATTGGTCACCGTCGTGGTCTGGATGCCGACCTGCTGGAAGCTCTGCCCGGCAAACAGCGACAGTCCGATCAGGATGAAGGCGCGGAGGTCTTGCCCGCTCAGGCGCGCCCGTTCCCTGCGCGCCTCCCGCCAGGCGAAGGGAACGACCGCGATGAAGGCGATGGCGAAACGGAAGGCGTTGAACCAGTGTGGCCCCATATGCTCCATCGCCGAAGACTGGGCGACGAAGCCCCCGCCCCAGATGGCAGCGGTCAGGAGAAGGACGAGATTGGCCTGGATGCGGGTCATGGAATGGTGATCACGGGGCAGGGGCTGAGGATCAGCTTCTGCTATCAGCCCTTATTCCGTGCGACAAGCGGCAAGTTCGAAAGGGTCTGCTCCGAACGCGTCGCGCCCCGTAGACTGCGCAATCGTGCTGCGACAGTCTTTAAAGCGATATTGCCTACACGAGTGGAAGCTGCGCCACATTGGTCTGCGGCGGCACCGGCCGCTCGATCTGCCGTGCCACGCGTGGCGCGCTTTCATCGGGCTGCTCCTGGTGCATCAGCAGCAGGAACATCAGCACGCAGCCCAGGGCCGCACCGGTGGCGATCCGGATCACCGGAAACGGATTGCCCGCCTTTCGAAGTTTGACGCCGTCGTCGTCCAGAAGCATTTCTCAGTTCCCGCATACTGTCTTTTCAGTGTGCCAGAAGGCGCTGCTATCTGGTCAGCAGACGGACGAAATCGCGGCATCCCCGGTGTTTTAATGTGGCGATATCGGGGCAGGGGTGCTGACCGATGTCTCGCCGGTCCGGCCGATGCCCCTGCCATGTCAATGAATTGGCATGGTGACAGGCTTTTTCCTTGAAACCGGACGCCAGTTTCGACATAGAACTTGGACCTGAAGCCTATAAGAGGTTTCCCCGCGTTCAATCAGCTTCAGGACTCACAGATCATGGCCTTTCTTGCCGACGCCCTTTCCCGCGTAAAGCCATCCGCGACCATTGCGGTCGCCCAGAAAGCCCGCGATCTGAAGGCAAAAGGCCGCGACGTGATCGGTCTCGGTGCCGGCGAACCCGATTTCGACACACCCGACAACGTCAAGGATGCGGCCAAGGCCGCGATCGATCGCGGCGAGACGAAGTACACGCCTGTCTCCGGCATCCCGGAACTGCGCAAGGCGATCGCCGAGAAGTTCAAGCGCGAGAACGGCCTCGACTACAAGCCCGAGCAGACGATCGTCGGCACCGGCGGAAAGCAGATTCTTTTCAATGCCTTCATGGCAACGCTCAATCCGGGCGATGAAGTGATCATTCCGGCACCTTACTGGGTGTCCTACCCGGAAATGGTGTCGATCTGCGGCGGTACCCCGGTGTTCGTCGAGACCAAGCAGGAGAACAATTTCAAGCTGACGGCGGACGAGCTGGAAAGCGTCATCACGCCGAAGACCAAGTGGTTCATCTTCAACTCACCCTCCAACCCGACGGGTGCTGCCTATACCCATGACGAACTGAAAGTGCTGACCGACGTGCTGTTGAAGCATGATCACGTCTGGACGCTGACCGACGACATGTATGAGCACCTGACCTTTGGCGACTTCAAATTCGCCACGCCGGTCGAGGTCGAGCCGAAGCTCTATGACCGCACGCTGACGATGAACGGCGTGTCGAAGGCCTATGCAATGACCGGCTGGCGTATCGGCTATGCGGCAGGTCCGCTGGCGCTGATCAAGGCCATGGACATGATCCAGGGGCAGCAGACCTCCGGCGCGTCGTCGATTGCCCAGTGGGCCGCCCTCGAGGCGCTGAACGGTCCGCAGGATTTCGTCGCCAAGAACAAGGCCATCTTCGAAGGTCGCCGCGATCTGGTCGTATCCATGCTCAACCAGGCGACGGGGCTGGTCTGCCCGAAGCCGGAAGGCGCCTTCTACGTCTATCCGTCCTGCGCCGGCCTGATCGGCAAGACCGCGCCGTCGGGCAAGGTCATCGAGACGGATGAGGACTTCGTCACCGAACTGCTCGAAGCCGAAGGTGTGGCGGTGGTGCATGGTTCGGCGTTCGGGCTCGGCCCGAACTTCCGGATTTCCTATGCGACCTCGGAAGACCTGCTCGAGGAAGCCTGCAAGCGCATCCAGCGCTTCTGCGCCGCCTGCCGCTAAGCCGTCCACCGGATTTCGGACAAACGAAAAGGGCGGGAGCCGAAAGCTCCCGCCCTTTTTCTGTCTCTGGTGGTTCACGACCTCAGGCCGTGCGCGGGGTGGCCTTCTGGTCGGCGGCAGCACCCGGAACGTTTGGCGGGAAGATCTTTTCCCGTTCGCGCCACAGGGCTGGAATGAACAGCAGGGCCAGCGAACCGATCGCGATGATCGTCTTCGAGACCTGGCCGAGCTGGCCGGTCTGGGCGTCGATATAGCCGACGGCATAGACGATCAGCACGTGCCAGGTGTAGATCTGCAGCGAGTGGCGACCGAGCAGCTGCAGGAACTTCAGCGAGAACAGGCTGGTCAGCACGTTGGCAGACTTGCTGACCCACTGGTTGTGATGCAGCGGACCGGCGATCAGCAGCCAGGCGATCGCGTAACCGGCCGCGGCGAAGTTCACCAGATAGACCGGACCGAAATCGGCGCGCACTTCCATCAGGCCGAACTTTTCCAGCACGAAGCCGGGCATCCAGCCATGCGCGGTCAGGATGCGCAGCGGCAGGAAGAACAGCAGGACCATCGCGGCAATCTGCACGATACGGGTGCGTTCCGGGTTGAACACTTCGCGCCACTGGATGGTCTTCATCGAGGTCAGCGTGCCGGCAACGACGCCGGAGAAGAAGACGATCTGCCAGCCGAACAGGTTGAAGCTCGCGCGAATGCCGAGTTCCTTCGGTGCGGGCTGCAGCCACTGGTCCAGCGGCACCGTGAACAGGCGCTGCAGGCCGAGCTGGGCTGCCATCCACAGCAGCAGCGAACCGGCGATCACCATGGTCCAGCGGCCGGTCAGGCAAAGCCAGATCACCAGCGGCGCGAAGAACATGTAGATGATGTATTGCGGCAGAATGTCCATGAAGGTCGGCTGGTAGAGGAAGGTGCCGATCGTTGCCAGACGGAAGGGGTCGGTAAGGCTCGCGTCACCAAGCCAGTTTTGCCAGATCTTCGAGGCGCCGGGCAACAGCATTTCAAGCGCCAGAACCACCAGGATGATCCCCATGGCGTATTTGTAGAGTTCGAAGACGCGGTGCCAGATCTTGTCGCGTCCGGCGATGAAGCCGTCGCGCATCATGCGGCGCGAATAGACCATGCCGGTCAACAGGCCGGACAGGAACACGAACCCTTGGGCATCCTCGACGAAGCCAAGATTGCGGTGATTGAGCTCGACAAGCCAGAGGCCGCCGGCAAATACCAGATGGTTGATGAGCATGAAGACGAGGAAATAACCCCGCATGCCATCGATGACGTCCAAGCGCTTCAAAGTCGCGACTCCCAAGATTGGCCCCACGGCCTGGCGGGGGAATGTTGCTTTGCATATCGTCTAAATTGCGGCGCAGCATAATCACAAATCAGTGCGCCAACAGGTAACGGACCGACGCGGCGATCGGTTCCCATATGGTGTGTTTTAGGGGGTTACAGCCCCAGGATGGAGAGCATCAGGAAGGCCGAGAAAATGACGAAATGAGTCATGCCTTCAATGGCATTGGTCTCTCCGTCATTGAGGTTGATGGCGGCCGCGAGGATGGTGATCGTAACCATCACGGTCTGCACCGAGGTCATCGCCATGGTGAAGGGATGACCGCTCCAGAGCGCCAGCGCTTCCATGACCGGAACCGTCAGGATGACGGTCGACAGCGAGGCACCGAGCGCGATGTTGACCACGGCCTGCATGCGGTTTGCAAGAGCGGCGCGGATCGCGGTCAGGATCTCGGGTGCTGCCGAGATGCCGGCGACCATGATGGCGGCAAGCGCCGGCGGTGCGCCGGAACCCTTCAATCCGGTATTGAGGAAGGTCGACATGATCTCGGCCAGAACGCCGATCAGCGCGACGCCGAAAAGAATGATGAGGATCGACGGCAGCGCCGGCTCCTCGGCCGCTTCCGCGGCGGCGGCATCTTCCTGGGCTGCATCCTTGCGGCCCTTGCGCGGATAGGAATAGCTAAAGAAATAGCTGTGGGTGCCCACCTGCATGCGCAGGAACAGGCCGTAAAGCGCGATCATCGCAACGATGGTGAAGCCGGAGTAATACTGCCATTTGGCTTCGGGCACGAATTCCGGCACCACCATGGACAGCCCCATGGCGGTCAGGATCATCACCGAATAGGTGCGGCCCGAATCGTCGTTATAGGGCTGTTCACCGTGCTTCAGTCCGCCGATCAGGGCGGCGAGGCCGAGGATGCCGTTGATGTCGAGCATCACCGCCGAATAGATCGTGTCGCGCACCAGCGTCGGCGACGGTTCGGCATTCATCATGATCGCCAGGATCAGCACTTCGACCGCGACCGCCGACAGCGTCAGGATCATCGTGCCGTAGGGGTCGCCGACCTTGGCGGCGATCACTTCCGCATGATGCGCCACCCGCATCGAGGCAAAGACGATGGCGACGATCAGCGCGATGGCTGCTATCAACGCCGCCGCCTTGCCCATCTCCAGAATCTGGTGCTCGAAATAGAAGCCGACAATCGCAGCGATGATCGCCACCATCGTCAGCTTTTCGTTCTTCAGCGTGGTCAGTGAGAAGCCTTGCATCGGGTCCCGGGCGGTTCTGATTGGAAGAGCCCTTTAGCCCAACGGCTTCAAAGGGAGACGAGACAGGGGAAATCGCCGTCAGCCCTGTTTAGTTCCGAACCGCGGCGAAGAGAAGCGGCCGCAGTCGATTTCAGCACCACCGGGTCATGCTTGTGCCCAGCTAATCCCGGCGGCGAGGGGCTGCCGGCACGGATTGCAGTTATGATGCCTTGGTGCAATACTCCTCATGCTGAGAGCGTCAGCAACCAAGGAGGTGCTCCATGGTCAAAGTGACCTATGAAATCGTCAAGCACGACGGTGGGTGGGCGTATCGGTCTAACGGCGTTTATTCGGAATCATTTGGCAGTCACGCGGAGGCTCTCGAAGCCGCCCGCATCGTTATGCTGGAGCAGCAGGTCGGCGACGAACCGGTCGAGATCAGCTACCAGGACGAGCGCGGCACCTGGCGTGAGGAATATTCCGATGGCGGAGATCGACCGGAAGTCGAAATCGTCGATCTTCCCGACATTGCGTTCGGTCGGCAAGCGTGTGAGCGATAAGGTCCGGTGGCCATGGATTGGCGCCGGTCTTGAAATTGCAGTCTTTTTCAAGTCTCTAGCCGCGTGCCTTGAGAGGGTGAGTCCGGTCGCTCGTTAGGCGGGGCAGAGGATCTCAGCCCGCAGAGAGGACGTCCGAGGCGGTTGGCTCGGGCCGTTCAGCCCGACCGGCGCCTGCGTGCCGGCGCAGTCCTTCGAACAGGGCATCAAAGACCGTGCGGCAGCGCGGCGCATTCCGCAGGGCTTCATGCATGACGACGAAGGTTTCCAGGCCGGTCGAAAGCTCGCCTGCAAGCACGCGCATCAGAGCCGGGTCCGGGTCGGCCAGAGGGCACTGGCAGAAGCCGATGCCGCCGCCGGCACGAATCATCGCGATCTGTGCCAGCGTACTGTCTGCGCGCACGGCAAAATGCATCTGGCCGAGAAGCGGCGAGCGGCGAATGAAGGCCCGGACGAAAGCGAGTTCGCGATCGAAGCCGATCAGCCGGTGCCGTTCGAGGTCGCCGAGTGCCTCCGGCGTACCGTGCCGTTCGAGATAGTCGCGCCTTGCATAGGCGCCGATCGGGATCGAGCCTACCCGTCGGCTCACCAGCGCCTCCTGCTGCGGGGCCACCATGCGCACCGCAATGTCGGCGCGCTGCAGCAGCAGGTCCTCGGTCTCGTCGGTCGCCGACAGTTCGATGATCAGGTCCGGATGCTCTTCCTGCAGACTGGCGATGATGCCAGGCAAGACCTCTATGCCGATGACTTCGCTGGCACTGATGCGCACGGTGCCGGACACGGCGTCCGGCGCGCTGCTGGCGGCCCGTCGCAGGGCTGCTGCCGAGGCTTCCATCGCTTCGGCATGGGGTCTCATCTGGATGGCGGCCGGTGTCGGCAGCAGGCCGTGCTGTGAGCGCAGGAAAAGCGGCGTGCCGACTGTCGATTCCAGTGCATCGATGTGCCGGCCAAGCGTCGGCTGGGTCAATCCGAGGTCGCGCGCCGCCGCCGAGAGCGATCCCGAGCGCAGCACGGCAAGCAGGCTTCGATAATGCGACCAGTCCAATCGTTCTACCATACGAATCTGTATATCATGGATACAAAGTCATGCAATTCCGGTTTGCGGTCGTAGATGCCATCTTCTGGGTCAGAAGCCCGTAACCAAGGAGACGGATATGACCAGCGAACGGAACACGCATGACGACAGCCAAGCGAAGGACGATCGGCCGCTGGCTTTGGTGCTGGGCGCCACGGGCGGGATCGGCGGCGCGCTTGCCGCCAAGCTGCTGGGCCGCGGGTACAGGATCCGCGCCATGCATCGTCGGCCGGGCGCCCAGCCGAATGCCGGCCCGCATTTCGAATGGGTCGGCGGCGATGCCATGCTGCGCCAGGACGTGCTGCGGGCCGCCGATGGGGCCACCGTGATCGTCCACGCCGTCAATCCGCCGCTCTACAAGGACTGGGACAAGCTCGTGCTGCCGATGATCGACAACACGATCGCTGCCGCCCGCGCGACCGGTGCTTTGATCGTGATGCCGGGCACGGTCTATAATTTCGATCCCGACGTCGCCCCCTTGATCGGCGAGGCGGCGCCGCAGAAACCGATTTCCCGCAAGGGTGCCATCCGCGTCGCGCTCGAGCGCCGGCTGGAGCAGGTCGCAGGCGCGGGGGTAGGGGTGCTGATCGTGCGGGCCGGTGACTATTTCGGACCGGGGGCCGGCAATAGCTGGTTCCAGCAAATGGTAAAGCCCGGCCGTCCGGTGCGATCCGTGACGCTGCCCGGTGCGCGCGGGGTCGGCCATCAATGGGCCTATCTGCCGGATGTTGCCGAGACCATGGCCCGGCTGATCGCGCGCCGGGCCGACCTTCCGGTCTTTGCCCGCTTTCACATGGACGGGGTATTCGACAGGGACGGCACGGAAATCGCCGGCGTGATCACCCGGATCGCCGGCGGGGGCAAGGTGACGGTGCGGCGCTTTCCGTGGTTTCTGATCCGCCTCGGCGCGCCTTTTGTCGGCCTGTTCCGGGAGCTCCTGGAAATGCGGTATCTCTGGCAGCGGCAGCTGCGGATGGACAATCGCCACCTTGTCGCTTTTCTGGGCGAGGAGCCGCATACCCCGCTCGAGGAGGCGCTGCGCACCACGCTCCAGGCCAATGGCTGCCTGCCGGCGGGATCGGGAAAGGTGCAGCCGACCGGGCTGAAGCTGGTCGCCTGATCGTTCCGGAGCGTTTGAAAGGCCTCCCGCGCGTCCTGCGGGAGGCCCGTCAGCTAATCAGCTGCCGGATAATCGGTGTAGCCGGTTGCGCCGCCGCCATAGAAGGTGGCGCTGTTAGCCTCCGTCAGCGGCAGTTCCTCCTTGAACCGGCGCACGAGGTCGGGATTGGAGATGAACGGGCGGCCGAAAGCCACCATATCGGCCTTGCCGCTCTCGATCGCCTGCATCGCCTCGTCACGGGTGTAGCCGTTGTTCAGCATCCATGCCGCCTTGCCGCCGGCCTTGCGGTAGGTCTGGCGCAGGCCCTCCCAGTCAAACGGCGTGTCGCCCTGCTGAAAGTCCCGCTCTCCGCCGGTCGCGCCCTGGATCACATGGATGAAGGAGAGGTCGAAGGCGGCGAGCTTGGTCACGAGATGATCGAACAGCGGCTGCGGCTCGGGATCGGCGGCGTCATTGGCCGGCGTCACCGGCGAGATGCGGATGCCGGTACGCTCTGCGCCGATCGCCTCCGTCACCGCCGCGACCACCTCGATTGCGAACCGCACCCGGTTTTCGACCGAGCCGCCATAGGCGTCGGTCCGCTGGTTCGAGCCGGAGCGCAGAAACTGGTCGACCAGGTAGCCGTTGGCCGCATGAATCTCGACCCCGTCGAAACCGGCATCGACCGCAGCCCTTGCCGCCTTGCGATAGTCGTCGAGAATGCCGGGCAATTCCGACAGTTCCAGTGCACGCGGCGTCGAAGTCTCGACAAAGGCGCCGCTGCCGTCGGGATTGATGATATAGGTCTTCGACTTCGCGGCCTTGGCGGACGGGGCCACCGGCGCGCCGCCATCCGGCTGCAAGGAGGTGTGCGAGATACGCCCGACATGCCAGATCTGCGTGACGATCTTGCCGCCAGCCCTGTGTACGGCCTCCGTCACGCGGCTCCAGCCCTCGATCGATTGCGGCGTGTAGAGGCCCGGCACATCGGCATAGCCCTGCGCCTGATGGGTGATGGCCGTGCCCTCCGTGATGATCAGGCCGGCGGTCGCGCGCTGCTCGTAATAGGTCATGTTCAGATCGTTGGGCACCGCACCCGGCGAGCGGTTGCGGGTGAGCGGCGCCATGGCGATGCGGTTGGCAAGCGACATGCCGCCGACCGAGATCGGGTCAAACAGGCTGGGCATGGGGGATCCTTTCGAAGACTGCTATGCGAGATGAGGTAGGGCCGGGGCACCGCCGGTAAAGAGGCGGGGGTGGCGGTGCCGTTCGATCTCCACGAGGGGAACAGCGGCCCGACCGCGATGTGGGGGCGCGGTGGCGGCGATGCAAGATGGAGCGCTGGGTCGAGATGCGGCGGTGGCTTTGCCAGACGCCGCGACGCTGCCGGACCCGAGGGCCCTGACATGCTTGCGCGACGGCGGATCCCTGGACGGCGGCCGTCGTCGGGACAAAAAAAGAGGGCCGCCGGATTGCTCCAGGGCCCTTTATAAGTGTGAAGGTCAAATAACCTCCAGAGGGGAACAGCTGCTGCGGTGGAACTGGGAGGAAAGCCACCATGTGCATCAGCTGAGTGCGATATGGTGCTTTATTGAGCAGCATTCAATGCATTTTTGTGCATGTCAGGCATGCGTGTAACGCACATCTTCCGGTTCGCGACATGACGTCGCACAATCTGGCATTGAAAATTGTGCCCGGTCGCACACCCGTTTCAGAAATTCCAGTTGCGCGATTTCGCCACGATGAAATCGCGGAAGGCCTTGAGTTTGGCCGCATTTTTCATCTCGTCGGGATAGCAGAAATAGGTATCGAACGAGGGAATGTCCGCGGGAATGGCAAGCTGGATGAGGCCCGGATCGCGCCCGACGATGTAGTCCGGCAGCATGGCGATGCCGATACCGAGCAGGGCCGCATGCTTGATCGACATCTGGCTGTTGATCTGCAGATGCGGCACACGCGGATTATCGGTCGAACGGCCGGCGATTTCCAGCCAGTTCACGTCCAGCAGATAGTTCGGAGCGGGCTCGCCGAACGAGATGATTCGGTGATTGTCGAGATCCTCGATCGATTGCGGCTCGCCGTGGCGATTGATGTAGGACGGCGATGCATAGACATGCATGTGCACGGTAAACAGCTTGCGCTGGATCAGGTCGGACTGCTGCGGCTGGCGCAGCCGGATGGCGCAGTCGGCATGGCGCATGTTGACGTCCAGCTCCTCGTTGTCGAGCAGCAGCTGGACCGACATGTCCGGATAAAGAGTGAGGAATTCCTGCACCTTGTCGGTCAGCCAGCCCTGACCGAGGCCGACGGTGGTGGTGACGCGTAGCTTGCCGGACGGTTTTTCCGTTGCCTCGGTCAGCTGCATCTTGACCGTTTCGAGCTTCAGCAGAACCTCGTGGGCGGTGCGGTAGAGCAGTTCCCCCTGTTCGGAGAGGATCAGGCCGCGGGCGTGGCGATGGAACAGCTTGACGCCGATATCGGCCTCGAGCGCCGAGACCTGCCGGCTGATCGCCGACTGGGACAGGTGCAGCTTGTCGGCGGCATGGGTAAAGGATCCGGCTTCCGCCGCCGCATGGAAGATGCGAAGCTTGTCCCAGTCCAGAGGCAGGCCCGATGATCTCATGAGGTTTATTCCGCCGCTTCTCTGCGCGTTTCGAGCGCTGTGATGTACCGTTCTGCTTCAAGCGCTGCCATGCAGCCCATGCCGGCGGCGGTCACGGCCTGCCGGAACGTGTCGTCGGTGACGTCGCCGGCGGCAAATACGCCCTCGACGTCGGTCGCCGTCGAATCCGGCGCTGTCCACAGATAGCCGGATGGCTTCAATTTCAGCTGACCGGCAAAAAGCTCGACGGCCGGCGCATGGCCGATGGCCACGAAGACGCCATGGATCGGCATCTCCGTCACATTGCCTGTCTTGGTGTCGCGCAGCTTGACCCCGGTGACCGAAGGCGGCATCGGCGGCTTGGCCGCGTCACCGGTGATTTCGGCGACTTCCGTGTTCCACATCACGCGGATGTTGTCGCGGGCAAACAGGCGCTCCTGCAGGATGCGTTCGGAGCGGAAATTCTCGCGCCGGTGCACGACCGTGACGCTCTTGGCGATGTTGGAGAGATAGAGCGCTTCCTCGACCGCCGAATTGCCGCCGCCGACGACGATGACATCGCGGTTGCGGTAGAAGAAGCCGTCGCAGGTGGCGCAGGCCGAAACGCCAAAACCCTGGAAATGCTGCTCGCTCTGCAGGCCGAGCCACTTGGCCTTGGCGCCGGTGGCGATGATCAGCGTGTCGGCCGTCCATTCGGCACCGGAATCGGTCTTGACCGTGAACGGGCGCCGCTTGGTGTCGACTTCGGTCACCAGGTCGTTGACGATTTCCGCGCCGACATGCTTTGCCTGGTTCAGCATCTGCTCCATCAGGAACGGCCCCTGGATCGGATCGGCATAGCCCGGATAGTTTTCCACATCGGTCGTGATCATCAGCTGGCCCCCCTGTTCCATGCCGGCGATCAGCACGGGTTCCAGCATGCCGCGCGCCGCATAGATCGCGGCGGTGTAGCCGGCGGGTCCGGAGCCTATGATAAGCACCTTGGTATGGCGGGCGGTCATCGTATACGTCCTTTCAGTCTCAGACTTCGTCTTTGGAGGGCACTGCACAGATAAGGTCGGAGGCGCCGTCTCACAACGTTTGCCCCATTTAGGGGCCTTGGCATCGCATATTCAAGTTCGGCTTGTGGATAGCAACAGGGCATTTGCCCTTGCCGTAATATTTGTTCAAATCCACGACATATTCTTGCGCCATGTGCCGGATAGGTTACAAGATCAGTCATTTCCAACCCTTCGAAGGAGCCGCACATTGCGTGCAGAGCTTGATGCAATCGACCTGAAAATACTCCGCGAACTGCAGCGCGAAGGACGGATGACCAATGTGGAGCTTGCCGAGCGGGTCGGAATTTCCGCGCCACCCTGCCTCAGGCGGGTGCGCAAGCTTGAAGAGGGCGGCGTGATCGAAGGCTATCACGCCATGCTGAACGCCCGCAAACTCGGCTATGATCTCGTCGCCTTCTGCATGGTCGGTCTGAAGCACCAGTCGGAAGTCCAGTTGAAGGCCTTCGCCCAGGCGACCAGCGACTGGACGGTGGTGCGCCAGGCCTGGATCATGTCCGGCGAAAGCGATTTCCTGCTGCATTGCGCCGCCGAAAACCTGACCCAGTTCCAGGACTTCGTCATCGAGGTGCTCACCGCGCACGAGAATGTCGACACGGTCAAGACGATGCTGACCATCCGGCAGGTGAAGAAGAGCGGGATGGTGGAGATATGAGGTGAGGGGGCATGGCTGACGCGAAACGCGTCAATCTGATCGATTTTTACGCCAGAGATCGAGAACCGCCTCGGCAATCTGCCTTGTCGAATTGACTGGGGCATAGCTTTCCGTTGCGAGGTCTTCGGGAAAGCGGCCGATCGCCGCTTGTTGCGAGAGGGCGTCCAGAAACCGGTTGATCTTGGCGTGCCCGCCGGTCGGATGAAAGACCTGTACCGGCCGGCCGGCGCCGGCGCCATCGCCCACCATATTGGTCGAATCTGCGGTCACCACCACTTGATCGGCAAGCGCCAGGTAGGCGGCAAGCGGATTTTCGCCCTCTCCGGACCACATAAGGACGCGTTCCTGTTGCGCAAGCCGCGCGAGGCGATCGGCAAGCTCGGGTGGGGTGCGGCGCGACGTCGTGATCATCAGCGAGCCGCCGTCGCGATGAATGCTTGCCAGCCCTTGAACGAAGCTATCGATGTCACTTCCCGAGAACCGGTGGTGGCGACTGTTGCCGCCGACGAGCACGGCAATGCGGGGGGAGGGAAGTTCAGCCAGGTGCCGCGGCGGCGAGAGACGCAATTCGTCCAGTATCGACGGCCCCATGCGGTTCGGGGCGGTGGCTACGACAAGGGCATTTTCTACCCGTCCGGCGTCATGGCTCTGGACAACGACGAGATCGGCGCCGTGGCGCGTCGTGCGCGGATCCTTCAAGAACACCGTCGTTGTTTGCGGCGAAGCCCGTTTGAGCGCACGAAGATAGGCAACCGCACGGCGGCCCGTGGCGAGGCAAATGTCCGGAAACGGCGGGGCGATCGGGGAGCCCGCGCGATCCGCCGCCTCGCGCGGATCGATCGGCCCGAATGGCATCAGTAGGGCGAATGCCTTTCGCGGATGGACACGCCGGATGCTGATTTTTCCGCCCATGGCCTCGGCTATGCCGATCAGCGGCTGCTCGTCGCCGGCCTTGCCGTCGGTCAGCACCCATATGTCAGGTTTCTCCGGCGCAACCGTCATCGAAGCCTAGCGCCCCCATGCATCACCCGCTCGTAAGCGGAAAATTCCTTGTCCAGCATGGACTGCGTGGTGAAGTTGGCAAGGATATGCTCCCGGCCGGCTTCGCCCATGGCATGCAGACGTGTCGGGTCGGACAGGGCCTTGCGGATAGTGTCCGCCATATGGTCGACGTCACCCGGGGTGACCAGCCATCCGGTTTTGTCGTGCAGCACGGTCTCTCGGCTGCCGCCATGGTCGGTCGCAATGATTGGCGTGCGCATGGCCTGCGCCTCGATCGCGGCCCTGCCGAAGGCCTCGGGACGGGTGGAAGCCGACACAGCCAAATCGGCTGCGGCAAGCACGGCTGGCACGTCGCGTCGGCTGCCGGCAAAGAGCACGCGATCGGCAATGCCAAGTGCGGTCACCTTCGCCTTTGCCTCTGCAATGGTCGTCTCGACGCCGCTCCCGACAAAGGCGAGTCGCGCGTTCACCCGCCGCAACCTGGCGAAAGCCTCGATCAGCACCGCATGTCCCTTCCAGCCGGTGATACGGCCGATCATGACGACCAACTGTTCATCGTCGCCGGCGCCGAGTTGCTGTCGGAGGGAGCGGCGCGTTTCCGGCGACACATTGGCGGGATCAAAACGGGCCGGATCGATGCCGCGCGGTGCGACGACAATCTGGTCCCGCGGATAGCCATAGACTGTGGTTATGTGATCGCGGATGAACTGCGAGTTGGCGATCACCACCGGCGTTCGCAGCATGGCACTGTTATAGAGGCGCTTCAACGCGCTCCTGTGGCCATAGGTGCCATGGAAAGTGGTGAGGAAACGCGGTTTGCGCCTTGAAATCCCTATGCCCATCAGCGCTGCCCAGGCGGGGGCGCGGCTGCGGGCATGGACGATGTCGATCCGCTGTTCGTCGATGAGGCGTGCCACCGCGAAGGCGGCCTTGACCAGGGCGAAGGGCGATTTGGATCCGACCGCGAGGGTCGCATGATGCGCGCCGCACGCCTCAATATCGGCCACCAGCGGTCCGCCGCGGCTGGCAACCCATGTCTCCATCCTCCTGTCGGAGAGATAGGTCGCCATCTCGACCGCGCTGCGCTCGACACCACCGTCGCCGAGCGCAGGCAAGAGTTGCAGGATGCGGAGATGGTTCATGGTGAGATACTCGGATCGTCGGAAAGTATGGCGATTGCGGTATCAAGTGACCGCGCCGTTAGCAAGCGCCCGCCATCGATCGTATGGCGCTCGACCTGCTATCATCTGGTCATGAAATGGTTTAAGAGGTCGCCGGATTCCAGCGATCGAAACCGGCAGCCGCCGACAAGGTCGTATCGAGCCTTATCTTACGCGCATTTGGCCATAAGGCTTTGATGTGCGCAATTGCCTTGCCGGGAGTAAATTGGTGCAGACCATCGTATGTATGAAATGGGGCACGCGTTATCCGGGGGACTATGTCAACCGTCTATGGTCGATGATCCAGCGCCATACCAATCGACCGACACGACTGGTCTGCCTGACGGATGATTTCAGCGGCATAGACCCGGGCGTCGCGACATTCCCGTTGCCGCCGATCACAATTCCGGAGCGCGTTGCATGGAAGCCCTGGCGCAAGATCTCGCTGTGGCAGGCGCCGCTAGCCGATCTGGAGGGCGACGTGCTGTTCATGGACCTCGACGTCGTCATCACCGGGCCGCTGGACGATTTCTTCGACTATGAACCGGGCAAGTTCTGCATCGCGGAAAACTGGACGCAGCCGGGGCAAGGTATCGGCAACACGTCCGTCTATCGCTGGCGCGTCGGTACCAACACCCATATCTACAACGAATTCATTAAGGATCCGGAGATCCCCCTGAAGCAGTACGGCATCTCGCAGCGCTATGTCTCGGGCTCTGTCGACAACATGACCTATTGGCCGGCCGACTGGTGCGTCAGCTTCAAGCACACTCTTCTGCCGAAATGGCCTATGAATTTCTTTAAGATCGCGCCTCTTCCGTCAGAAACCCGCGTGGTTGCGTTTACCGGCAAGCCCGACCCGGACGAGGCCGAGATCGGCGCCTGGCCGGTGAATGCCTGGTACAAACGGCTCTACAAGCACGTTAGACCAACGCCCTGGATCACCGAGAACTGGCGGTGATCAGTAGATTGCGTGTGTGAGGCGCTAAGCTCAGCACCGATTGATCAGAGCCAGAAGATAAGGCGGCAGCGATACCGACGGTGCGGACGACGGTGCGGCCGCACAGGTCGCAGCGCGTGACGATGCCTTTCCACTCCGTGAGCTTGGCAAAGAGGTTCTCGACCTCCGGGCGTTGGCGATAGAAGGGCTTATCTTACTCGTTGGGAATTTTCCGACTTCTGCTGGACGGGATGTGAGCGCCTGGCGAGATGCCGCGCTGTCCTCGCCGCGATCAGCGATAAGGTTTTTGAGCTGACTGTAGGAGGTCGAGCACGAGACGTGCACCTTCTGGTCGCTCATCTATCCTACTGAAAGCAGCGTGCGATCGGACGCCTCTCTCCGTCGCAGACAGTGTGGAGCTTGAAGTTCAAACCGCCTTTTAAGCGCCGCTACGGCGGGGAACGGCCCCTTGTTGAGCAGACTGGACGCCGTGCGGTGGGCCTTCAAATGCGTGGCGTTGATCATGATCCGCTCCGGTTTCGACCTTCGCCAGTCAGACGCCATCAAAGACGCCAAGACGGCTCCGGAGGGCGAGACGATTGTAGAGCGTGTTGTGCGGGCCGTAGTCTTTGGACGCATCCTTCGACTGCAGAGCGTTGCGGAGGACGTAGGCGATCCCGCTAAAAACCCGCCGGCCATAAACGCGTGGCACCCCAGTCGAGAACGGAGAATACGGCTCGACACGCGCCATCCGACTAACGCCCAACAGAAAAATCACCTATCACAGCATCCAATTTCGCGGTAGCCTGCTATATCAAGCTATCCTCTTATGGTGTCTCAATCGAGAAGGAAGCTTAGACCAAGGCTTCTATAGGCCATTCGTATTGCTCTGAAGGCTGCTCCGCCAAAACGCGCTCAATCATGTACTTGGCGACACGCGTGCTGTTGGTGCGAGAATGGGCGATACGCCAACCTTTTTCGGCGGTAGCTTGGCGCTGTTTGTCGTCCGCGGTCAGGCGAATAATATTTTCGACAAGGTTGTCAAGTGTTTCATAGACGACAATACCGTCGTCATAAAGTTGTTCAAGACGGGAGTGACAGGAGGTATGAGTAAGTGTTCCTTGTCCCAATAAGAGTGCGACGCGATCCGAACTGTATAGAAACGCTTCTGGTCGTGTGTGATTCAAGGGGATGTTGAGGTTTTGCGCAGAGCTCTCAATCATCTTCAGAAATTCAAGACCCGAGAAGCGTGGCGACGATCTTAGTCCTCCAGAGAAACTTCTTCTTACATCTTGTGGGAGCTTATCTTCGAGGAAATTTATTTGTTGTTCTCTTGTCTCGATGCCGGTCCCGAGAAATAACAAGTCTAGGTTCAGATTTTCTCTTGAGAAGTTGAAAGCCTTTCCCGTCTCTATGCTGTCGTCAACGGGATTTGGAATATAGAAAACATTTTGCGGTTTTGGCTCAATCGCGCCAATTTCCCGTTTGTCCGCGGTTGTGAGGAATGAAGCATCAACGACGGCGGATCGTTGGCTGAATGCTTTCATCGTTTTTTGTCGGAATGTGGCGTCAACATTAATTTGAGCAAGCCGCACATCCTTGCATGTTTCCCTGAGTGCAAAATATGTGTCTTCTTCAATAAGGTCTGCATGTCCGAAGAAAATTATATGTGGCTGATACGTCCGGGCAGATCGGATCAAGGTCGCGTTCATTTTTCGTGAACCCAGCTTGCTGGAGCCGAGCATGGAAGATTCTCGCGCTACATCTCGATCTGAAAACTGAACTACGTTATGGCCTAATCGAATAAAGCCGTTGCTAAGTTTGCGTTGAACACTGAAGAATTTTATCTGATATTTCGTTCTGTGAAAATCAGCTACATACAATATGCGCAGTGGGGTAGGTGTCATGTCGGATCCATAAGCTGGGTAATTTTCAAGCTGCAATCCGCCGATCACTTTTGCAATATGCTAATCAATCAGCGCTTTTTTAGCAGGCACTTTCGTTCGGTGAATTGCGGGTCGAAGGTTCGGAAACGTAAATGGGCGGGAGACGTGCTCCGTAGCGGACAAGATCTCTAAGCTCATAGTTAGCGCTTCGTCAGATGGCCAGTGTCTTGGCAGCCGCAAGGCAATCGGCAATTCGCATGTCAATGATCTGTCGGGATGCGCACGCGGCTTTGCTCTCTAATACGTCAAAGCCATCTGAAACCTCGGCTTCTTCAATAAAGCGACCGACGCTCGCGCCGTAATCGATGAACTTACGGCTGCCGCCGTTCAATCGATTGCGGAAAGTGATTCTGACGTTCGGAACAGAATAGCTGTCGGCAACGATTAATCCATGCAAGCTTGACGACACTATAACGTCTGATGAGGCGATATCACGCGTGATCCGGTCAAGGTCCGGATTTCTAAGATCTATTACAATGGATCTTGGGACAGACGCCTGGAGGTGATGGACTGCCGGGGCATCCCAGTCTGAAACATGCGGTACAATGCCCAACCGAAATTGTTTGCCATGAACAGGCAGAATGTCGCGCAACAAGAGTGCTGGATCACCTAGAGGCATCTTTGCATCTAAATCGAGCATGTCGCGAGTGAGCGGTCCTCTTATTGATGCGATCGAGATAAAATTTGGCAATTTGCCTTTTATGTCACGGATAGCGCCCGTGCCCCAGACGCCCAAGGCTGTACGCCGGAGGCTAAGGTAGTGCTTCCAAGGGGATCGGGCAGCTTTTTCTAAGATGCTGCCGATTGCAATCAAATCGGCACGATGCGGACGTGCGAATACTACGTGTTTTCCTGACAGTCTTTCAACAATATAGGGCGATAAGCTGTCACCATAGTTCGAGGCAGTAGTCCCGCCGCCAGACCAATATAGTGCAATAGGCTTCATTTTGTGCATTTTATTTGTGGAGGATCAACCCCAGTTGATGGCCAGGATTTCGTAGGCGCGGGAGCCACCGGGGGCGACGACCTCGATCGAATCGCCAACTTCCTTGCCGATCATCGCGCGCGCGATCGGAGAGGAGATCGAGATGCGGCCGGATTTCACGTCGGCTTCCTGTTCGCCGACAATCTGGTAGGTCTTTTCCTCGTCGGTGTCCTCATCGACCAGCTTGACGGTCGCGCCGAACTTGATCTTCGAGCCCGACATTTTCGACAGGTCGATGATCTCGGCGCGCGCCACCAGATCCTCGACCTCGCTGATGCGGCCTTCGTTATGGCTCTGAGCTTCCTTGGCCGCGTGGTATTCGGCGTTTTCGGACAGATCCCCATGGGCGCGGGCTTCGGCGATCGCTTCGATGATCCGCGGCCGCTCTTCCTGCTGGCGCCAGCGCAGTTCTTCCTGCAGCTTTGAAAAGCCGGGCTGCGTCATCGGTACCTTTTCAACCATAATTCTCTGTCCTTCGGATCGTCTTTCTGCAAACAGCAGACACAAAAGAAAACAGGTCCCGAAGCGAAGCCACGGAACCACGTATCAAATCAGCTTTGTCATAACATAACAGATTAACCCACGCGATTTCCAGAGAATTCGGATGGCGGACCGCGGACCGCTGCCGTCCGCCCCGTTGCGGGACATTGACAATAGCGCCAGGAACATATAGTGAACATTTAATGAAGAAAAGTCTTGCAGAACGGTTGGCCATCCTGTCCGATGCGGCCAAATACGATGCCTCCTGTGCGTCCAGCGGCACGACAAGGCGACAGTCCGGGCCGGGCGGCGGGCTCGGTTCGACCGAGGGCAGCGGCATCTGCCATGCCTATGCGCCGGATGGGCGCTGCATCTCGCTGTTGAAGATCCTGCTTACCAATTTCTGCATCTACGACTGCGCCTATTGCATCAACCGCTCCTCCAGCAATGTGGAGCGGGCGCGCTTCACGCCCGACGAGGTGGTCTGGCTTACCATGGAGTTCTACCGGCGCAATTATATCGAGGGCCTGTTCCTCTCCTCCGGCATTATCCGCTCCTCGGACGACACCATGGGCGAAATGGTCAAGATCGCCCGCGAATTGAGGATCAAGCATGATTTTCGCGGCTATATCCATCTGAAGACCATTCCGGAAGCCTCCGCCCACCTGGTCGAGGAAGCCGGGCTTTATGCCGACCGTCTGTCGATCAATATCGAATTGCCGACCGACCAGGGGCTTTCGACCTTCGCTCCGGAAAAGAAGCCGCTCGGCATCCGCCGCGCGATGGGCGATCTGCGGCTGAAGATCGAGGAGGCATCGGAGCCGACACTGCAGACGAAGCGGACCCGCAAATTCGTGCCGGCCGGCCAGAGCACGCAGATGATCGTCGGGGCGGATGGCGCCAATGACGCAACGATTCTCGGCTCGAGCGCCAGGCTTTACAGCAGCTACAGTCTGAAGCGGGTCTATTATTCGGCCTTCAGCCCGATCCCGGATTCGTCCAGGGCTCTGCCATTGATCAAGCCGCCGCTGATCCGTGAACACCGGCTTTATCAGGCCGACTGGCTTTACCGCTTCTATGGCTTCTCGGTGGAGGAGATTGCCGGCGGGCGCGAGGGTGGCATGCTCGATCTCGACCTCGATCCGAAGCTCGCCTGGGCGCTGGGCAATCGCGACCGGTTTCCGGTCGATATCAACCGTGCCGACAGGGAGGTGCTGCTGAGGGTGCCCGGCCTCGGTCAGAAGACGGTGAGGGCGGTGCTGTCGGCCAGGCGGTCGCGGCGGCTCGGGCTCGACGATTTGAAGCGGCTCGGTGTCTCGCTGCGCAAGATCCGCCCCTTCGTCGTTGCCGAGGGCTGGAGCCCGCTGCGGCTGATCGATCGCAGCGACCTGCGCAGCCTGTTTGCGCCCGAGCCCGAACAACTGGCGCTGTTTTGATGCGCACCATCGAGCTTTGCGGTGGCAGCGATTTCGATGCCTGGCGCAATGCGGCCCGGCAATTGCTGCTGTCCGGTGTTTCTCCTGCCGACATCGTCTGGCGGGTGCGGGATGGCGCGGCACCCGGCCTGTTCGACGGAAAAGAGGCCGTGGAGCCCGGGGCGGAGGCGGCAGCTCCGACAAGCGAAACGCAGATCAGCGTGTCGCGCCTCTATATCGACAAGGCGACGGCTGCGATCTGCCACAGCGATCCCGCGCGCTTCGACCTGCTTTACAGACTGCTCTTTCGCCTGCAGATGCACCGCGCGCTGGTCGGCGACGCCGCCGATCCGGACGTCGTCCTGCTCGACCGGCTGGTCAAGTCGGTGCGCCGCGACTGCCACAAGATGAAGGCTTTCGTCCGGTTCAAGGAAATCGACCAAAAGGAGGGCGGGCGCCGCCGCTTCGTCGCCTGGTTCGAGCCGGATCACTTCATCGTCGCGCGCACCGCGCCTTTCTTTGCCAGGCGCTTTGCCGACATGGACTGGCTGATTTCGACGCCCAAGGGGTCTGCGGCGTGGAATGGCGAGACGCTGAAGGTCGATAGCGCACCGGGCACGCGCGAGGCCGTCGAAGATGAAGCCGATGAACTCTGGCGCATCTATTTTGCCAATATCTTCAATCCGGCGCGGTTGAAGGTGAAGGCCATGCAGGCCGAAATGCCGAAGAAATACTGGAAAAATCTCCCCGAGGCACGATTGATTCCCGATCTGATCGCCAATGCCGAGGCGCGGTCGCGATCGATGGCGCAGGCCGCCCCGACGGTCGCGCCGGCCTTTCACGACCGCCTGCAGGCGGATTGGGATGCTGCGCGGAAACGGAGCAACAGCGTGCCGGATGACCCCATGCAGGCGCTTCAGACAGAACTCGGCGCTTGCCGCCGCTGCCCCCTGCATCTGCCGGCAACCCAGACGGTGTGCGGGGAGGGGCCGGTCGAGGCCGAGATGATGTTCGTCGGCGAGCAGCCGGGCGATCAGGAAGATCTGGCCGGACGTCCCTTTATCGGCCCGGCCGGGAAGGTTTTCGACGAGGCTCTGCTGATGGCCGGCATCGCGCGCAAAGGTGTCTACGTGACCAATGCGGTGAAGCATTTCAAATACGAACCGCGCGGCAAGCGACGCATCCATCAGAAGCCCAACATGGGCGAAATCCAGCATTGCCGCTGGTGGCTCGACCGGGAGATTGCGCTGGTGAAGCCGAAGATCATCGTGGCGATGGGAGCGACGGCTTTCTTTGCGCTGACCGGGGAAAAGAAGGCCATGGGGGAAGTGCGGGGCATGCCGATCCCGATCGAGGCCGGGCGCATGCTTTTCGTCACCGTGCATCCGGCCTATCTGCTGCGCATTCCCGAGCCACAAAGGCGAGCAGAGGAACTGGAGCGGTTTCATGCGGATATCGGCAGCCTGGCGCGGCTTTCGGCGGTGGCATGACCCCGGATCTCAGGGCACATACTGGTATTCTACCGGCAGGTTGGGTGGCTTGTAGCTGCCGGCCTCGAGCCGCGTCTTGACCGTGTCGTGCAGGAGCGCGCCTTCCGGGATCAGCCGTGGATCGACGCAGGGGATATAGACGCCGCCTTCCTTGCCATTCTTGCGGAACGACGATTTGGGCACCCGGCGGGGGATGGCTTCCAGCAGGCGCCAGGGCCGTGTCATCGTGTCGTGGATCTTGGCCAGCGGGTCGAGGGCAACATAGCCGTCGCCGGACTGGCCCAGCACGATCCGCCTGATCGTGGCGTTCCTGTAATGCAGCCCGGCGGGCTCGGTTTCGCGGATCATCCAGTCAAGCGCGATCTTGATCTGGCCGCTCTCGGCCTCGGGATACCCCCCGCCGACATCGCCATGGGCGCCGGCAAACCAGACTTCCTTGACGTTTTGCGGACCCTGCGGTGGCGCAAAGGGATTGCCGCGATAGTCCTGGCCGGGCGTCCAGAGCTCGGGGCGGAAGACGGTGCGGCGTTCGTCGATCGACACCGCATGGCGAACCCATTCGACGCTCGGATTGCTGTCGGTGAAGGGATGGGTCCGGAACTGGATCCGGCCATTGCCCTTTTCGATCACCGAGGCCACCGTGTCGAACAGGCCGAGCAGCTTGATCGGCGGGCGATCGTTCTGCAGCGTCCGCTCGTAGAGCCGCATGGTGGCGAAGGGATCGAGCGGTTCGGCGCCGCGCCGGCCCATGTCGGCGCCATTCTTCGGCGACAGCGAGATGTCCTTGTAGGTGCGGTAGGCGTAGTCGAGCAGGTTGAGATGGATCGGCGACATCAGGCCGAAGGCGTGGATGAAGCCGGCCAGGACCCGCGCGGTATAGGCTCCGCGACTGAAGCCGAACAGATAGATGCGGTCGCGGTCGGGATGCCGGCCGTCTTGCGCCGGGCCTTGGTCGTAATGCTCGACAAGGAAGCGATAGGCCTCCTTGACGTTGTGATCGAGGCCCCAGCCTGTCAGCAGGCCCCATACTTCCAGTGTCTTGTGGCCGATCGAAGACCAGCTTTCGTCCGCACCAAAAGTCCCGACGCCGGGATCATACCAGACAACCTGCCGTTCGGAATGCTCCAGCGTACCGAACAGGCGCAGTACATTTGTCCGGTCGGCCGCTATTTCGTTTGACGATCCATCCAGCAGAAGCACGATGTTCTTCGACATGCGAAACCCCCTCCGACATGTCGGATGAGGGTAGCATCGCTTGGGATGAACTGCAATCAGTGGTAGCGGTATCCGGGCGAGGGGAGACGTGCGCTTCTTCGCCTGGGGCGACTCGGCGGCTTTGCTATGAAGAGCGCGACCGGCAGTCGCCGCTATTCCTGATCGCAGCCGAGATGGGCAGCCAGTCGGTCGAAATTCTGTTCGTTGGCCGCTTCGAGGAAGCGGTCAAGCTCCTCGTTCTCGTCCGTCCGGTCGATCAGCATGCGCCATTCGAGGCGGGCGGCCTGTCCCGCGTCGCGAAACGTCATGTCCAGTGTGAAGTCGTGGATCGGCTCATGGTGGCGGGCGCTGATGAACGCGTCCTCGACGACATCGGCGAAGGTCCAGCGATTGTTAAAGTCGGTGCCGTTGGAGGCTGTCATGGTGATCAGCCATTGGCCGCCGGGGCGCAGATCGAAGGCGGTAATCGTGTTGGCAAAACCGTCCGGTCCCCACCATTCTGCCAGACGGACCGGATCGGCAAAGGCGTTGAACAACTCCCGGCGATCGACGGGAAAGACGCGGGCATTCAGGATCTCGATCTTGCCGGTCATCGCATGCACTCCGTCCATGCAGTCCTACTGCCAGCGGACCTTGGCGCCGAGCGCCGTCAGCTTCTCGACGAAGTGCGGATAGGCGCGGCGGATCGGATCTGCCTGGTGGATGGTCGAGCGGCCATCGATCTGGATCGCGGCAATGAACAGTGCAAGAACCACGCGGATGATGTAGGGCGCTTCAACGGTTGCGGGGCGCAGGCTGTTGCCGCCGCAGACGATCAGGCGGTGCGGATCCGACAGGTGCACGCGGGCGCCGAATTTGAGCAGTTCCGCACTCCAGCCGAGCGCACCTTCGTAGACCTTGTTCCAGAACAGTATGTCGCCCTTGCAGCCGACCGAGACCCCGATCGCCTGGGGCAATAGGTCTGCCGGAAAATAGGGCCAGGGTGCGGCCTCGATCTTCGGCAGCATTTCGCGCGTGTAAGGCTCGGTGATTTCGCGCGTCCAGCCGGTCGCGGTGATCGTGCCTTCGCCGATCTCGAAGCGCAGCCCGAGCTTTTCAAACTGCCGGAGAATAAGCGGCATATGGCCGCCCATGTCGGTCTCCACCGTCAGCCGGCCGCCGGTGACGGCACCGATCGCCAGATAGGTGGCGACCTCGTGGTGATCGTCGGGCACGCGTGCGATCGTGCCGCCGAGACGCTCGATCCCTTCAATGGTCAGCCTCGAGGTGCCGATCCCGTCGATCTTGGCACCCATGGCCTGCAGCATCTGGCAAAGCGCCTGCACATGCGGCTCGGAGGCGGCGTTGGTGAGCGTCGATGTGCCCTTTGCCAGAGCCGCCATCATGGCGAAGGTTTCGGTCGCGGTGACGGACGCGTAGTCCGGCCATAAATCAGCCGCAACGGCGCGGCTTCCAAGCTCGATCTCGTAAGGCAGGGTGGAGAGGATGCGCCCGCCAAAGCTCTCGATGATGTCCAGATGCGGATCGATTTCGCGAACGCCGAGCGCGCAGCCCTTGGCCGTGGTGTCGAAGGTCAACTGGCCGTTGCGCTGCAGGACGGGGGCGAGCAGGAGCACCGCCGCACGGATGCCGACCGGAAGTTCACCCTTGCCCGCGCGGAAGGCATCGGCATCATGGCGGATCGTCAGCCGGCCGGCGCCGAGATCGCGGTCGATCACCGAGCCCATCGCCTCGAAATAGGCAAGCAGCTTGTCGATGTCGCTGATTTCCGGCACGTTTTCTAGGGTAACCGGCTCGTCGGTCAAGAGCGTGGCGCACAGCATCGGCAGCACGGCATTCTTGTTACCCGAGGGGCGGACCGTTCCGGAGACCGGATGGCCGCCGTCAACGATAAGATCGGTCATGTCATCCGTCCTTCCGGTTCGATGCGCATTGAGGCTCAGAAGTAGCTCTGCAGCGGGCGCACTTCGAGCTGGCCCTTCTTCAGCGCCTGGATCGCTTCGGCGGCTGCCAGCGCACCGGCCATGGTGGTGTAGTAGGGCACCTTCTGCATCAGGGCGGCGCGGCGCAGCGACTTGGAGTCGGAGATCGCCTTGTTGCCGTCCGTGGTGTTGATCACCAGCTGGACCTGCCGGTTGCGGATCGCGTCCTCGATATGCGGGCGACCTTCCAGCACCTTGTTGATCTTGGATGCCTCGATGCCCTGTTCGGCGAGGAAGCGCTGGGTGCCGCCGGTCGCCATGACCTTGAAGCCGCAGCCTGTCAGCACCTTCACGGCCTCGAGCACGCGCGTCTTGTCCTCGTCGCGGACGGAAACGAACACCGTGCCGTCGCGCGGCAGCTCGACGCCGGCACCGAGCTGGCTCTTGGCAAAGGCCAGCGCGAAATCGGTGTCGAGGCCGATCACCTCACCGGTCGAGCGCATTTCCGGGCCGAGCAGCGTATCGACGCCGGGGAAGCGGGCAAACGGGAAGACGGCTTCCTTGACGGCGATATGATTCAGGTTGCGCGGGTCGGGCTTGGCGCCATAGGCGGCAATCGCCGGATCGAGCTTTTCGCCGGCCATGATGCGGGCGGCGATCTTGGCGATCGGCGCACCGATGGTCTTGGCGACGAAGGGCACGGTGCGCGAGGCGCGCGGATTGACTTCGAGCACGTAGATCACGCCGTCCTTGATCGCATACTGGACGTTCATCAGGCCGCCGACATGCAGCGCCTTGGCAAGCGCCGTCGTCTGACGCTCCAGCTCGTCGAGCATCTCGCTCGACAGCGAGCGGGCCGGCAGCGAGCAGGCGCTGTCACCGGAGTGAATGCCGGCTTCCTCGATATGCTCCATGATGCCGGAGACGAAGACGTTCTCGCCGTCGCAGAGCGCATCGACATCAACTTCGATCGCGTTCGACAGATAGCTGTCGAAGAGCAGCGGGTTCTTGCCGAGCAGGGTGTTGATCTGGCCGGTCTTGTCGTTGGGATAGCGCTGCTTGATGTCTTCCGGCACCAGTTCCGGCACGGTGTCGAGCAGATAGCTCTGCAACTGGCCTTCCGAATGCAGGATCTGCATGGCGCGGCCGCCGAGCACATAGGAGGGGCGCACGACCAGCGGGAAGCCGATCTCGGAAGCGACGAGGCGCGCCTGCTCGACCGAATAGGCGATGCCGTTGTTCGGCTGGGCCAGGTCAAGCTTCATCAACAGCTTCTGGAAGCGGTCGCGGTCTTCGGCAAGGTCGATCATGTCGGGCGCGGTGCCGAGGATCGGGATGCCGTTCTTTTCCAACGCTTCGGCGAGCTTCAGCGGCGTCTGGCCGCCGAACTGGACGATGACGCCGACCAGTTCGCCCTTTTCCTGCTCGGCGCGCATGATCTCGATCACGTCTTCGGCCGTCAGCGGTTCGAAATAAAGCCGGTCGGACGTGTCGTAGTCGGTCGACACGGTTTCCGGGTTGCAGTTGATCATGATCGCTTCGAAGCCGGCATCCTTCAGCGCAAAGGCGGCGTGGCAGCAGCAATAGTCGAACTCGATGCCCTGGCCGATACGGTTCGGACCACCACCGAGAATGACGACCTTGCGGCGCTCGGAAACCTCGGCTTCCGAGCGGGCAGAGCCGACAAAGGGCGTCTCGTAGGTCGAGTACATGTAGGCAGTCGGCGAGGCGAATTCGGCCGCACAGGTGTCGATCCGCTTGAACACCGGACGCACGTTCAGCGTATTGCGGATCTCGGCCACTTCCTTCGGCCGCTTGCCGGTCAGGCTTGCAAGCCGCGCGTCGGAAAAGCCCATGGCCTTGAGCATGCGCAGGTTTTCGGCGTCGTCCGGCAGGCCGTGCTCGCGGACACGGGCCTCCATGTCGACGATCGCCTTGAACTGGGCGACGAACCATGGATCGATCTTGCAGGCTTCGTGCACTTCCGCCTCGGATAGGCCGAGACGCAGCGCCTGGACGACCATGCGCAGGCGGTCGGGGGTCGGCGTGCCGATGGCGGCGCGGATGGCATTGTGATCGTCGGTCGTATCGCCATTGGCGCCGAGGCCGGGGATCTCGATTTCGTCGAGGCCGGTGAGGCCGGTCTCCAGGCCGCGCATCGCCTTCTGCAGTGATTCAGCGAAGGTGCGGCCGATTGCCATGACTTCGCCGACGGACTTCATCGCGGTGGTCAGGATCGGCTCGGAGCCGGGGAATTTTTCAAAGGCAAAGCGCGGGATCTTGGTGACGACATAGTCGATCGACGGCTCGAACGAGGCGGGCGTGGCGCCGCCGGTGATGTCGTTTTCCAATTCGTCCAGCGTGTAGCCGATGGCAAGCTTGGCGGCGATCTTGGCGATCGGGAAGCCGGTGGCCTTGGAGGCCAGCGCCGAGGAGCGCGACACGCGCGGGTTCATTTCGATGACGACAAGGCGGCCATCTGCCGGATTGACGGCGAACTGCACGTTCGAGCCGCCGGTTTCCACGCCGATCTCGCGCAGCACCGCGATCGAGGCGTTGCGCATCACCTGGTATTCCTTGTCGGTCAGCGTCAGTGCCGGTGCCACGGTGATCGAATCGCCCGTGTGGACGCCCATCGGATCGATGTTCTCGATCGAGCAGATGATGATGCAGTTGTCCGCCTTGTCGCGGACCACCTCCATCTCGTATTCCTTCCAGCCGAGCACGGATTCTTCGATCAGGACTTCGGTGGTGGGCGAGGCGTCGAGGCCGCCATTGACGATGTCGTAGAATTCCGAGCGGTTATAGGCGATGCCGCCGCCGGTGCCGCCCAGCGTGAAAGAGGGGCGGATGATCGCCGGCAGGCCGACTTCGTCCAGTGCCTGGGCGGCAATCGCCATGGCATGGCTCATATAGCGCTGCTTGCGGTCGGTCTCGCCGAGGTTCCACCGGTTTTCCAGCGCATCGAGGGCGGTGTCCAGATCGCCACCCGACAGCGTATCGCGCAGCTTGGTGCGTTCGGCTTCGTGCGCCTTGCGGTCGGCGTCCTTGATGTCGGTGGCATTGGCCAGAACCGAGCGCGGCGTCTCCAGCCCGATGCGGGCCATGGCTTCGCGGAACAGGGCGCGATCCTCGGCCATGTCGATGGCGGCCGGCTTGGCACCGATCATCTCGACATTGTAGCGGTCGAGCACGCCCATGCGCTTCAGCGAGAGCGCGGTGTTGAGCGCCGTCTGACCGCCCATGGTCGGCAGCAGCGCGTCCGGGCGTTCCTTGGCGATGATCTTGGCGACGACCTCAGGCGTGATCGGCTCGACATAGGTGGCGTCGGCAAGGCCCGGATCGGTCATGATCGTCGCCGGGTTGGAGTTGACCAGGATCACCCGGTACCCTTCTTCCTTCAGCGCCTTGCAAGCCTGGGTGCCGGAATAGTCGAATTCGCAGGCCTGGCCGATGACGATAGGTCCGGCGCCGATGATAAGAATGGACTTGATATCTTGGCGCTTCGGCATGGGCTTGATCCGTCTCGTTCGCAGCCCGCGTGAAAAACCGGCGTCGGTTGGGAACCGGGCCGGCTGCGGGCGTGTCTGTCTGTAGGCTAGGTGGGCCTTATAGGGAAAGGATCGGGTGAACGGAACCCCGAAAATATCCCTTTGCAAAGGAAATTGCGCGGGTCGCACACGACGTTCCCGTCTGGGCGGGGACGTCGCCGGCACGGACGGAATGTCTCAGCGTCCACTCTCGGTCAAAAGGTCCAGCAGCTTTTGTGCGGTTTCGATTGTCCATGGGTCGCAGTCCTTTCGGAGGTGGGGGCACGAATGTGTCACAAGACGGTAGCACTTTGTGCCTAAATCCGGTCGGGCAGCCGTGAGAAGGATCACCAATGGACGCCACCATCGTCACGCCGAAGCTTTATCCGTTCTCGAAGAGCCGTATGGTAGAGCCCCCGCGACATCTGGGCACCCGCTACGACCGCTCGGGCACTTTCCTGCCGGAGCCCGGCAATACGGTGGTCTGCCATCTGGTCGAGGGTTCGGAGACGCAGGCAGCGCTCGTCGACGCGCGGGCGCGCTACCTGTCGGCGCCAGAGACGGAAAAGCTCGCCTTCACGCCGATATCCAGCCTGCACATGACGTTGTTCCAGGGCGTAATCGAATACCGCCGCCAGCCCGATTACTGGCCGCCGGAGCTCGCCCTGGACACGACCATCCCGGCGACGACCGCGCACCTGCTGGCAAGACTTGCCGATTTCGAGGGCGGCCCTGAATTCAAGGTCCGTGTCGTCGATGCGCTGCCGACCGGGTTGACGGTCGAGGGGGCAACGCCGTCGGACCGCCAGGCGTTGACGCTCTGGCGTGACCGGCTTGCCGATCGGTTCGGCTACCGGCATCCGGACCATGACACTTACGTCTTCCACATCACCTTTGCCTATCCGGTCGCCTATTTCGTGGATGCATCCCTGCCGGTCTGGCAGACCATGCTGGCCGAGGTTGTGGAAGACATCGCCCGCCGTGCGCCGGTACTTGACCTCAAGGCACCGGCATTCTGCCGGTTCGAGGACATGAACCATTTCGAGGAATTGCTGGTTCTGCCTTTCGGCCGTTGAGGCCTGCCTGCCGATGGATCTGCAGCTTTTCCGGGCTTGAAGACCGCGGGCGGAGGACGCCGGTCGAACAAGACCGGTGTCGCCTGCGAATGTCTTTACGTCCGACCGCTCGGTCCAATCCACTTGCGCTAACGCTGCGTAGATATGCGGTAGAGGCACGCGGTCGGCTTTTTCAGAACCTGGCTTAGAACCGGTCACGACGATCGCTGCTTTCCCTCCTCAGATGAGGGCTCCTTGCCACCGGATGCGGCAAAACCGTCGCGTCGCCGCAGAAAGCAGCCGTTCTCGATGATCACTCTCCACTACCTCGACAATTCCCGAGCGCACCGCATCCTCTGGCTCCTGGAGGAACTCGGCCTTTCCTATGACGTGCGGATCTATCATCGCGGCAGCGACATGCTGGCGCCGGACAGCCTGAAAGCCGTTCATCCGCTCGGCAAATCGCCGGTGATCGTGGACAATGGCCGGGTACTGGCCGAAAGCGGGGCGATCTGCGACTACCTGATCGACACCTACGGACCGACATCGGGGCTGCGCCCGGCACCCGATACGGATGCCTTTCTCGCCTATCGCTACTGGCTGCATTATGCCGAGGGTTCGGCCATGCCGCTGCTGCTCCTGAAGCTGATCTTCGCCAAGCTGCCCTCGCAGGTCCCCTGGTTCCTGAAATTGCCAGCCGGCCTGATCAGCAAGGGGTTCGCAGCCAAGCTCGTCGATCCCCAGATGAAGACCCACATGACCTATTGGAACGACGAGCTCTCCCGGACCGGCTGGTTTGCCGGGGAGCAGTTTTCCGCGGCCGACATCATGATGAGCTTTCCTGTCGAGACGGCCATGGTCAGGGCTGCGCCCGGGACAGAGACCGCGGCGATCCGCGCCTATCTCGCGGCGATCCGGGAAAGGCCCGCCTACAAGCGGGCGCTGGAGCAGGGCGGGCGCTATATTTACGCCACCAGCTGATATTCGGCCTTGCCTTTTCTCTTGGCTTCGGAACGCATTGCAGCCTTGCGGGTTGAAAGCGTGATCAGCGAACAGAGGGAAGTATCATGGAATGGAAGGGTCGACGTCAGTCGGACAATATCGAGGATCGTCGAGGTACCTCGATGGGGCGTGGCGGCTTCGGCAACAGCCCATTCGGTCGAGGTGTACGCATTCCGACCGGAGGCCGCGGTGGCGGTCTGTCGATCGGGACGATCATCTTTCTCGTGGTCATCTATTTCGTGCTGAAGCTGATGGGCATTGACATGCTGCAGATGATGGATGGCGGCTCCACCAGCTCCGGTTACGAACAGTCGCAGGGTACCCGGCCGAGCGGCACGTCGAACGACGAGATGACCGCCTTCGTGCGCACGGTACTGGCCGAAACGGAAGACACCTGGACCGGCATCTTCAAGGCATCGGGCGAAACCTATGAAAAGCCGACGCTGGTGCTCTTCTCCGGGCGCACCAGTTCGGGATGCGGCACCGCGTCATCGGCAACCGGTCCGTTCTACTGTCCCACCGATCGCAAGGTCTATCTCGACACCGACTTTTTCCGCCAGCTGCAGCAGCAGTTCGGCGCGTCGGGGGATTTTGCCGAGGCCTATGTGATCGCCCATGAGGTCGGTCATCATGTGCAGAACCAGATCGGCGTATTGCCGAAGTTCAACCAGGCGCGCCAGCAGATGAGTGAAACGCAGGCCAACCAGATGTCTGTCCGGGTCGAGCTGCAGGCCGACTGCTTTGCCGGTATCTGGGGCAAGTTTACCGACCAGAAGGGCATTCTGGAAGCCGGTGACCTGGAAGAGGCACTGAATGCGGCCCACCAGATCGGCGACGACACGCTGCAGAAGCAGGGCCAGGGTTACGTGGTGCCCGACAGCTTCACCCATGGCACGTCGGAGCAGCGGATGGCATGGTTCAAGCGCGGTTTCGACAGCGGCAAGATGAGTGCCTGCGACACCTTCTCGGGCGCCATCTGAGGCGAGACCCACCCGCCGATTTTAGTGCACGTCCGGTAAACGCGAGTTCATCCGATGCGCTCTAGTTTGTTGTTATTACGCATTTCCGGACGGAAAACCGCGACGACACTTTTTCCTGGAAAGGCTCTAGGCTGCCGCAACAACAAAGGGCGTTCCGATCGGAGCGCCCTTTTTCGATGTCGCCTATTTCTCGCTGTCGAGCATCGCCATCTGCGCGGCGGCATAGCGGTCGCCAGCCGCCGCGTTCTTCGGTACGGCCTTCTCGATCTCGGCGACATCCGCTTCGCTGAGGACCTGTCCGACGGCACCGAACGCTTCTTCCAGCCGCTCGCGTCGGCGGGCGCCGATGATCGGCACGATGTCGTCGCCCTTGGCGATCACCCAGGCGATGGCAGCCTGCGCGGTCGTCATGCCCTTCTTCTCCGCCACCGCCGACAGCGCCTCGACAAGGGCGAGGTTCTTCTCGACATTCTCTCCCTGAAAGCGCGGGCTGTGCCTGCGAAAGTCGCTGGACGCTGTCGCTTCGGGTTTCCAGTGGCCGGAAATCAGGCCGCGCGACAGAACCCCGTAGGCGGTGATACCGATGCCGAGCTCGCGGCAGGCTGGCAGGATCCTGTCCTCGATGCCGCGTGAGACGAGTGAATACTCGATCTGCAGGTCGGCGATCGGATGCACGGCCGCCGCCTTGCGGATGGTTTCGACTCCCACTTCCGAAAGGCCGACATGGCGGACATAGCCGGCCTCGATCAGATCGGCGATGGCGCCGATGGTTTCTTCGATCGGTACATTCGGATCCAGACGGGCAGGGCGGTAGATATCGATATAGTCGACGCCGAGGCGCTGCAGCGTGTAGGCGACGAAGGTCTTTACCGCCTGTGGCCGCGCGTCGTAGCCGAGCCAGGCGCCGGCCGGATCGCGCTGGGCGCCGAACTTGACGCTGATCACCAGCGTCTCGCGGTTGACCGTCTTCAACGCCTCGCCGATCAGCATTTCGTTATGGCCCATGCCATAGAAGTCGCCGGTGTCGAGAAGGTCCATGCCGGCATCGAGCGCTGCGTGAATGGTGGCGATCGCCTCTTCGCGATCCGAGGGGCCATACATGCCCGACATGCCCATGCAGCCAAGGCCGATGCGCGCGGTTGTGGGGCCGGTCTTGCCAAGCTTGACGGTTTTCATCGGCGGGATCCTTCCAAAGCGTGAATTAGCAAATCGAATACCCCTGCAACGGCCAGGACGCTCAGGAGTTTCCACGCGGCGGGCGGCAACGGCAGGCTTTTCGAATCCATGAGGTGTTTTAACGGCAGGACAACCCTTGGTTCAGTTGAGCCTTCGCCCATATTTTTCCGGTGATCTGTGGGACGGGTTGAAAAGCGGACGGCATTCTTCTATGCGAAATCAGGTAATTCCTCCGGAAAACCTTCTATCGGCAAGGTTTTTCTATTTTTTCAGAATGGTAGCATGACCATCTACGATACCGATTTGGATCTGCGGACTGCCACACCGATGGCGCAAAGCTGGGGCGCGCATCTGCGCGCCACGCTTGTGCTTGGTATTCCCATGGTGGGCGCGCAGATTGCCCAGCTCGGCATCAACACGACGGATGTCATCATCATCGGCCAGCTCGGCGCGGTGCCGCTGGCGGCCATCGTGCTGGCGGCCCAGTTCTTCTTCAACATCTTCATCTTCGGTGCCGGTCTTGCCGTGGCGGTGGTGCCGATGGTGGCCCAGGCCTATGGGCGCGGCGATACCGTCTCGACGCGCCGGTCGGTGCGGATGGGGATGTGGGCGGCAATCTGCTATGCCGTTTTTGCGACGCCGCTGTTTCTCAATGCCGAGTCGATCTGGCTTGCCATGGGGCAGAAAGCCGAAGTCGCAGCGCTCGCCGCGCAATATGTTCACGTCTCGCAGTTCGGGCTTCTGCCCGCCCTTCTGTTTGCCGTGCTGCGCGCCTTTGTCGGCGGCATCGGGCGGGCAGGGGTGATCCTCTATGTGACCGTAGCCACCCTGGTGCTGAACGCGGTGCTCGCCTACGGCCTGGTGCTCGGCCACTACGGCCTGCCGGCGCTCGGCATGTTCGGTGCCTCGATGGTTGCCGTCATGGTGCAGTGGTGCAGCTTCTTCTTCCTGGTCGGCTATATCCAGAGCCGGCCGGGCACGCGGGCCTACGAGCTTTTCGTCCGCTTCTGGCGGCCCGACTGGCCGGCCTTTGGCGAGGTCGTGCGCCTCGGCCTGCCTGTCGGCATCACCATGCTGGCCGAGGTCAGCCTGTTTGCCGCGGGCTCGCTGCTGATGGGCCGGATCAGTACGCTGCAGCTGGCCGCCCATGGCATTGCGATCCAGCTCGCCTCCCTCGTCTTCATGATTCCGCTCGGCCTGTCGCAGGCGGCCACCGTCAGGGTGGGCATCGCCCACGGACAGGGCGACCATGGAAATCTCGTGCGGGCCGCGATCACCGTGGTGGTGATCTCCAGCGTGTGTTCGGTGCTCGGCACCATCCTGTTTCTCCTCTATCCCTATCAGCTCGGCAGCCTGTTCATCGACAATGGCGCGCCGAATGCGCCGGAGGTGCTCAGGCTTGCCGTCCCGCTCATCCTGGTTGCGGGCATCTTTCAGTGGGTCGATGGAGTGCAGGCGGTGGTTGCCGGTCTCCTGCGGGGCCTCAAGGATGCGCGCATGCCGATGGTGATCGCGTTGATCTCCTACTGGCCGATCGGCTTCATGCTTGCCTGGGTACTGGCCTTTCCGCTGGGCTTTGGAGGTGTCGGGGTCTGGCTTGGCTTCCTGCTCGGACTGTTCAGTGCTGCCGTGATGCTGTCGATCCGTTTCGTGCTGAAGGTCGCGCACGAGCGGCGTCTGCTTCCTGCCTGATCTGGGTGCGCGCGCAACTCCGCCAGCCCCGCCTGCCTATTGCGGCGTGTAGATCGGCGTTCGATATTCGTAGCTGGAAATATAGCTGTCGGCCGGCGCCCAGCCTTCGCCGATGATGCGGCCCATCAGGGTCGCCGCTTCCTGCTGGCTGGTGTTGGGGCCGGCGACGATCGGGTAATAGGCATTTCCGGGCTTGCGGCAGCCTACATAGACCGTGATCGATCCGGCCAGTTGCGCAAAGTGGTCGGCCTTGCTCTTGGCGTCCTCGAATTTTGCGCTCGAGGCGATGACGACGCTGTAGCTCTTCGTCGCCGAAGCGGCGGAAAAATAGTCCTGGGCCGCCTTGCCGATCTGGCTGACGAAGCTGCCCTCCAGGCAGACACCGTCATTGGCCGGGTTCTGGGCGAAGGCCGGCGTGACAAGTCCGATATCGAGCGTGGGGGCGAGGCGGGCCTCGGCCGGGCGCGCAGACGGAGCTGGAATCTCTTGGCGGGTCTGCGATGTCGCGGCAGACAGAAGAGCCGGAAAGGATGCGCAAAAGACCAGGATGCGGGCCGGTTCGCTCTCCTTGCAGAACAGCCCGGAAAGGCCGCCGAGGAAGATCGTAATCAACGACAGGATCGAATAGAAGACCCATTCGGCGGCGTTGGCCGAGATCAGGGATTTGACGTAATCCCCGTCCGGCCCGATGATCTTGACGCAGATCAGTGCAAGCCCGGCCAGCAGGCCCCACAGGAATTTCTGATACAATGCCATGGCAACCTCCATCGCGTGATGGAGGTCACTATACATAATTCCATCTACCTGGAGTAGATTTCAGGTCGCCTAATTCGCGCTCAGGCGCGTTCCGGCAGAGCCTCTTCGCCCTTCTTTTCGCGCAGCAGGTTGACGAAGCGACGGAACAGATAGTGGCTGTCCTGCGGACCGGGAGAGGCTTCCGGATGGTGCTGCACCGAAAATACCGGCTTGCCGATCAGGCGCAGACCGCAATTCGTGCCGTCGAACAGCGAGACATGGGTCTGCTCGACGCCTTCCGGCAGCGAGTCGGCATCGACGGCGAAGCCATGGTTCATCGAAACGATTTCCACCTTGCCGGTGGTGAAGTCCTTGACCGGGTGATTGGCGCCATGATGGCCCTGGTGCATCTTGGCCGTCGTGCCGCCGAGCGCCAGGCCGAGCATCTGATGGCCTAGGCAGATGCCGAAGGTCGGCATGTTGGTGTCGATCAGCTGGCGGATCACCGGCACGGCATAGGCTCCGGTGGCTGCCGGGTCGCCCGGGCCGTTGGACAGGAACACGCCATCGGGATTGAGCGCGATGATGTCTTCGGCGCTGGTCGTCGCCGGCACGATGGTGACGCGGCAGTCGAGGCCGGCAAACAGCCGCAGGATGTTGCGCTTCACCCCGAAATCCACGCAGACGACATGGTATTTGGCATCATCAAGGCCAAGCGTCGTATAGCCGTCCTGCCAGCTCCAGTCGCGCTCGACCCACTGCGAGGACTGGCCGGAGGTCGCGACCCTTGCAAGGTCGAGATTTTCAAGGCCCGACCAGGCGCGGGCCTCGGCCTTCAGCGCCTCAATATCGAAAACGCCGTTCGGATCGTGGGCGATCACCGCATTGGGCATGCCGTTTTCGCGGATCCAGGCCGTCAGGGCGCGCGTATCTATGCCGGAAAGGCCGATCACGCCGCGGGCTTTCAGCCATTCGTTGAGATGCTTTGCCGAGCGGTAGTTCGACGGCTCGGTGATGTCGGCCTTGAAGATCACCCCGACCGCGCCGTGGCGGGCTGCCGGCGTCAGATCCTCGATGTCCTGGTCATTGGCACCGACATTGCCGATATGGGGAAAGGTGAAGGTGACGATCTGGCCGAGATAGGAGGGGTCGGTCAGGATCTCTTCGTACCCGGTCAGCGCGGTGTTGAAGCAGACTTCCGCCTGCACCTTGCCGGTCGCGCCAATGCCTTTGCCTTCGATCACCGTGCCGTCGGCAAGAACGAGGAGGGCGGTCGGTTTGCGGGTGGTCCAGGGTGCTGTCGCGGCCATCGTTATATTCCGTGTTCGGGCCATCCGCGCCCGGGCCTTGAAGGCGGGGGCGAGCAGGGCCATTTATGATCGCAGAGAAAGGCAGCCACGATTTCAATCGCGCTGCCTTGGTCCTAGCTACAATGCGTGCAGGTGCGGGAAAATAGAGTGACCTTGACGAAAGGTCAATCGGACGCTGTGGAAAGCTGAACTTTTTCCGGAACTCGAAAGACGACGATCGTCAATTGATTTGCACTGCACAACACTCGCCGCTATGACTCCACCAAATTTTACAGGAAAAGTCGTATTTATGTCACGATGTGACACGGCTGTTTCCGGGAGACATTACCATGTTGCGCGATAAGCTCGCCAGTTCACTGATCGAGGCCATCAAGGCCAAGAATACCCGTCGCACTTCCACCGTCCGGCTGATCCAGACCGCGATCAAGGACCGCGATATCGCCAATCGCGGCAACGGCAAGGATCCGGTCAGCGACGAGGAGATCATGCAGATCCTCACCAAGATGACCAAGCAGCGCGAGGAATCGGCCAAGATCTATGCCGACAACGCGCGTCCCGAGCTTGCGGCCCAGGAACGCGAGGAAATCGAGATCATCCGCGGCTTCATGCCCGAGCAGCTTCCCGCCGAAAAGGTGCGCGAACTCTGCCAGTCGGTGATTTCCGAAACCGGCGCGCAGGGCCTGCGCGACATGGGGCGCTGCATGAATGCGCTGAAGGAAAAATACCCGGGCCAGATGGACTTCGCCAAGGCCTCCGGCGTGGTCAAGGATATGCTGAAGTAACCGGTATCTGCCGGGACTGACAACCGATAAGCGATCGCCCGACATGTCGTCGCGGCGATCGTTTCCGTTCGGGCGGCCGGGCCTGTGAATAGCGGGCATGATTCGCGAAATCCATGGCGCCGGCCGGAAAGCCGTCCTATATCAGACGGGGTAATCCAGGGACCTCCATGCGCTTTTCGAACGCCTTTCTCGATGAGATCCGCGACCGCGTGCCGATTTCGGCCGTGGTGGGCTCGCGCGTGACCTGGGACCGGCGCAAGACCAATGTCGCGCGCGGCGACCATTGGGCGTGCTGCCCCTTCCACGGCGAAAAGTCGCCAAGCTTCCACTGCGAGGACCGCAAGGGCCGCTATCACTGTTTCGGTTGCGGCGTTTCAGGCGATCACTTCCGGTTCTTCACCGATCTCGAAGGACTGAGCTTTCCGGAAGCCGTCGAGCGGGTGGCCGACATGGCGGGTGTCGCGATGCCCAAGGCCGATCCCCAGGCCGAGCGCCGCGAACGCGAACGGGTAACGCTGCAGGACGTCATGGAGATGGCGACCCAGTTCTTCCAGGACCAGCTGCAGTCGGCAGCCGGCGCCAAGGCCCGGGCCTATCTGCGCGAACGCGGGCTCTCCGGCCGCACGATCGACACGTTTCGGCTGGGCTATGCGCCGGAAAGCCGCAACGCGCTGAAGGAATATCTGTCGGCGAATGATGTGCCCAAGGAGCAGATCGAAGCCTGCGGACTGGTGCGGCACGGGCCCGACATTCCGGTCTCATACGACTATTTCCGCGACCGGATCATGTTTCCGATCCTGTCGTCGCGCGAAAAGGTGATCGCCTTCGGTGGTCGCGCCATGGCGGCAGACGCGATGGCGAAATACATGAATTCGCCGGAGACCGAGCTCTTCCACAAGGGCAGCGTGCTTTACAACTTTGCCCGCGCCCGGCGCGCCGCCGGGCAAGTCGGCCGGGGCGATGCGACACTGATCGCCGTCGAAGGCTATATGGACGTGATCGCGCTGCATCAGGCCGGCATCGAAAATGCCGTGGCACCGCTCGGCACGGCGCTTACCGAAAACCAGCTCGATATTTTATGGCGGGTGTCGCCGCTGCCGATCCTGTGTTTCGACGGCGACGGGGCAGGGGTGCGCGCCGCTTATCGCGCCGCCGACCTGGCGCTGCCCCATATCAAGCCCGGCCGCTCCGTCCGGTTTGCGCTGCTGCCCGAGGGCAAGGACCCGGACGATCTGGTGCGCGAGGACGGTCGCGATCCCTTCGACCGGGTGGTGGCCGATGCCAAGCCGCTGGCCGAAATGATCTGGGCCAAGGAAACGGCGCAGGGCGGTTTCGACACGCCGGAGCGTCGCGCCGAACTCGACGCGCGGCTGAAGCAGATCGTCGCGACGATTACCGACGAAGGCGTGCGCTACCATTATTCGCTGGACATGCGCGACCGCCTGCAGGCCCATTTCCGTGCCAAGAACGGCTATGGCGGCGACGGGCGCGGGCGCTTCGGTGGCGGTGCCGGCGCAAAGCGCGGACAGGGACAAGGGCAGGGGCGGGGCCCGACCGGCGGGACGGCGGGACCGAGGGCCGGCGGCATCGGCGGGGCGATCTCCGACCGGCTGGCAGCCTCCGGACTGGTCAAGGGCTATCACATCAGCCCGGCCCTGCGCGAAAGCGTGCTGGCGCTCACCATCGTCAATCATCCCGACCTCCTGCAGGAGGAATATGACGAGATCGCCAGCATCGATTTCGAGCATCGCGATCTGCAAAGGCTCTGGTCCGCTGTGCTGAACGTCGCGGTGACCCGCGGCGCGAAACTGAAACGCGACGACCTGATCGAGGAACTCACTCTCAGTGGCTTCGAGGAGCTTCTGGCATTGCTCGACCAGCAGATCCGCAACGCACGCCACTGGCCGGCCACCGAGCAGGCGGCGCTCGAGGATGCCCGCGAGGCCTATCGCCAGGCGCTCGCCTTTTGCAAACGCTCGCGTGGACTGCGCCGGCAGAAACAGGAGCTGGAGCGGGAAGTGCAGGCGGCGACCGAAAGTGACGACGCCGAGCGGATGAGCCTGGTTCTCGGCGCGCTGCAGGAGGTCCAGTTCGAAATCATCCGGATGGAGAATCAGGAGGCCATCGTCGACGGCTTTGGGGTGATGTCCGGCCGCAAGAAGGGCCCGGCGCGCGGACATGGGTGACGGGCTCGTGAAATCCCGGTATCGCGCCTGGAACGACGATCGGATCCGGAATCGCGGCGATTCTCTGCCGAGCACCAGCCGAGAGGGCGCCAACGCCGCCTTCGGGGCCTTGTTCTTTGGCCCCGAGATACTAAATAGCTGTCAGGCAATGCGTATTGTCGGGCTGCAGGTTTACCCTCAGACCCGGTATTTCCAAAAAAAACCGGAGATTTCCGTGGGAAACGCTTGACGTTGGCGAAAATTGTGGGAATCACCGTTATAATCGGGAATAGGATTAGACGGCTCTCGCATCTCCAACCTCGTATGATCGGTTTTGTGAACACGCAAGATCACCACGGGCCGTCAGGAACCAATGTGGTTAGGCAGGAATTAACACCGTTTCGTTAGGTCATCGTCGGCTCACATGGCGAGGCATTTGTTGCCAGCGACATGGAGCCTATAACGACGCATGACAGGACGCGTCAGGGAAAGTGACGGATACATGGCAACCAAAGTCAAAGAAAACGAAGAAGCCGAGAACGAACGCGAGGGCACGAGCGACGGTCCGCTTCTCGACCTTTCGGATGACGCGGTCAAGAAACTGATCAAGGCTGCGAAGAAGCGCGGCTACGTGACCATGGACGAACTGAACTCGGTGCTGCCCTCGGAAGAGGTGACCTCCGAGCAGATCGAAGACACCATGGCAATGTTTTCTGACATGGGCATTAACGTCATCGAGGACGAGGAAGCCGAAGAGGCGACCGAGGACAACGATAGCGACAGCGACGACAATGAAAGCGAAGGCGGCGAACTCGCCCCCAGCGCGGGCACGGCCGTGGCCGCGACGAAGAAGAAGGAACCGACCGACCGGACCGACGATCCGGTGCGCATGTATCTGCGCGAAATGGGGTCGGTAGAACTTCTCTCCCGCGAAGGCGAAATCGCGATCGCCAAGCGCATCGAGGCCGGCCGCGAGACGATGATCGCGGGCCTTTGCGAGAGCCCGCTGACCTTCCAGGCCCTGATCATCTGGCGTGACGAGCTGAACGAAGGCACGACGCTGCTGCGCGAGATCATCGATCTGGAAACCACCTATTCCGGTCCGGAAGCCAAGGCCGCCCCGCAGTTCCAGAGCCCCGAGAAGATCGAGGCCGACCGCAAGCTGGCCGAGGAGAAGGAAAAGACCCGGCGCGCCCGCTCCAGCGACGACGACATCACCAATGTCGGCGGCGAAGGCGGCCAGCCGGAAGAAGAGGAAGAGGACGAGGACGAGAGCAATCTGTCGCTCGCCGCCATGGAAGCGGAACTGCGCCCGCAGGTCATGGAAACCCTCGACCTGATCGCCGACACCTACAAGAAGCTGCGCAAGCTGCAGGACCAGCAGGTGGAGGCACGTCTGGCCTGCGCCGGTACGCTGTCGTCCGGCCAGGAGCGCCGCTACAAGGAACTGAAGGACCAGCTGATCACGGCAGTGAAGTCGCTGTCGCTGAACCAGAATCGTATCGATGCTCTGGTCGAGCAGCTCTACGACATCTCCAAGCGCCTGATGCAGAACGAGGGCCGCCTGCTGCGCCTCGCCGAAAGCTATGGCGTCAAGCGCGACGAATTCCTCACCCAGTACCAGGGCGCCGAGCTCGATCCGAACTGGATGAAGTCGATCGGCAATCTGTCGGGCCGTGGCTGGAAGGATTTCGCCAAGGAAGAAAACCAGACGATCCGCGACATCCGCTCCGAGATCCAGAGCCTTGCGACCGAAACCGGGATTTCGATCACCGAATTCCGCCGCATCGTCTCCATGGTGCAGAAGGGCGAACGCGAGGCGCGGATCGCCAAGAAGGAGATGGTCGAGGCCAACCTGCGTCTTGTCATCTCGATCGCCAAGAAATACACGAACCGCGGCCTGCAATTCCTTGATCTCATTCAGGAAGGCAATATCGGCCTAATGAAGGCCGTGGACAAGTTCGAGTATCGCCGCGGCTACAAGTTCTCGACCTATGCCACCTGGTGGATCCGGCAGGCGATCACCCGTTCGATCGCCGACCAGGCCCGCACGATCCGTATTCCCGTGCACATGATCGAGACGATCAACAAGATCGTCCGCACCTCGCGCCAGATGCTGCACGAGATCGGTCGCGAGCCGACGCCGGAAGAACTGGCCGAAAAGCTCGCCATGCCGCTCGAAAAGGTCCGCAAGGTGCTGAAGATCGCCAAGGAGCCGATCTCGCTCGAAACGCCTGTGGGCGACGAGGAAGATTCGCATCTCGGCGACTTCATCGAGGACAAGAACGCGCTGTTGCCGATCGACGCGGCCATCCAGGCGAACCTGCGTGAGACGACGACCCGCGTTCTGGCCTCGCTGACGCCGCGCGAGGAACGCGTGCTGCGCATGCGCTTCGGCATCGGCATGAACACCGACCACACGCTCGAAGAAGTCGGCCAGCAGTTTTCGGTCACCCGCGAACGTATCCGCCAGATCGAGGCCAAGGCGCTCAGGAAGCTCAAGCACCCGAGCCGGAGCCGCAAGCTCAGGTCCTTCCTCGACAGCTAAGCGCTGGATGCGGATAGTAGAATTTGAAAAACCCGGCGGAGCGATCCGCCGGGTTTTTTGGTGCGCGATCTGATGGCGCTCTTTTGGAAACATGCGATACCGGAATGTGTCACACGAGTGCAATGTATCATTGATTTGGGAGTTTTCTTCTAATGTATTTTCGTTCTTATTCTGTTAATTTCGTCTTAATTTGAATTTTCGAATGGCAGAGTGATGGAAACCAATAGATTTCAAGATGGTCAATTGCTTGCAAGCTATCTTGTAGCCCAGCCAATTGAAGTTACTCAATTGATCATACTGCGATGTTCATTGCGCCTTATGTGTAGTCTCGAATTTGCAATTAAAAGTTCCAAATGGTCGATAGCGCAGAAATCTAGCTTAATACTGCAAGTTTTTCGTGCTAATTTTATATCATGGGTTGCTGCCGCGTATCCAGATTTTAATCTTAAGCTCGCGGCCGCTAGAGCGGCAGTTGCTGCGCAATCTGCTGACGGTGCCTTTTCTGCTCGTGCTTCTGCCGCCTACGCTGCGGAGGCGTTTGCAGACCGAGAGACAGCACTGGAGCGCGCTGTATCGCTCGTTGCAACCTTTCAGGAGCCTAGTTATTCGCTGTGGGCGGCTGTTGAAAACGATTTGGCGTTATACCGAAATGATGAAGGGGCGGTTTTGATCCGACAACCACTTTGGGTAGGCGACTCGGCACCCGTTTCGCTAGCAAAGCAATCAAGAGATTTCCAAAAAAGTCTTTCGCAGATTGGAAGTGATTGGATGGTAATTGGCGATTGGTACAGAGCTATCGAAGCGGGAGAGCTGCCTTTTGCACACCTCATTTCCGGTGAAAGTCTGACCATAAAGCATATTGCATCTACAGTATCATTTTGGGAGCGCGAACCACGGGTCGTTATGAGGGATATTAGCGAGAGGCTGGGAAATAGCTTTCGTGATATTTTGCCTAATGATAGTAATGATGGCGGTGCTGGGACTGAACCTAAAACAAATATCGATACAAAAAATAGATCGAGAAAATTCGACCTAACTTCAACTCTATCGAATTTTCGCGGTGATGGTCCGGCGCGTGACGAAGACCATCTCAATCGGGCGCATATTGCCTTCGCTCTCGCGGGGCGATTGAACCTGATCTGGGACGAACTCAATCTCCCGTCAGCCGTTGGGAAAAAGTCAGCTGATGTTTTTGACAGCATATTGTGGACCGGTCTCCGGCCGAGACGATGGCATGACGATCTGCTTCCCGGTTTCGTCGTGCATGTCGATGCGCCGTGGGGCGGTGGCAAGACCAGCTTTGCCCGATATCTGGAGCAGATCCTGAATCCGTATCGCAATGCGGGTCCTTTGCCGGAGTGGTTGAGGCCGCTGTTGACAGAGAACAACTGGCCGGAACGCCACAGGCGCCCTTGGCATATCGTGAACTTCAATGCCTGGCGCCATCAGCATGTGAGCCCGCCCTGGTGGGTATTTTTTGATGCGATACGTGTCCAATGCTCGACCGCCGCGCGGGCGGAAACCAATCAGAGAGACGATCAGTTGCCGCCGCCTGCGCCACTGAATGGCTATTTCGACTGGTGCGCGCGCCACAGCGAGGCCGTTGCGCGCTGGCTCAGGCAATGGGTTTGGGGCACGGTGACACCGGAGATCAAGCTTGGTGGGATCGCCACTATTGCGGTACTTGCGATGACCTTGCTGTTTTATCATTGGGGTTTGCTCGCCATAGGAGATGGGGGCTTGCAACTGAACGGCGGGCCTGTTTTTCTAACGGCCATAGTGACTCTAGGCGGAGTGGCAGCGCTCAAGTCACTGATACAGGCTTTCGCTACCAGCCTTTTTCTTGGATCACCTGCCGCGGCGAAGTCCTATGCCCTTGGTGCAGGTGATCCACTGGATCGCTTTCGTACGCATTTTGCTTGGATGATTGCAAGCTTCCGCCGGCCGGTGCTGGTTGTCATCGATGATCTCGACCGCTGCGAGCCCGCCTATGTCGCGGGTTTGCTGAGCGGCATGCAGACGATCCTGACCAGCCAGCGCGTCATCTATCTGCTGCTGGGCGACCGCGACTGGATAGAGCGATCCTTCAGCGAAACCTACAAGTCGATGCGGGCATCGGAAAAAGAGGATGAACACACCTTTGGCGGCCGCTTTGTCGAAAAGAGCATCCAGATGTCCTTCGTGCTGCCCGAAGTTCAGGATCCCGAGAAGACAGCCTATGTGCGACAGGTTCTCGATCTGGAAGATCCGGCCAAGACGGTCTCCGGTCCGCCAGTCCTGGCCAAAGATAACGAAGCCGGTATGACGCAGGCCGCGCTGGATCGAATTTCGGCGATCCCAGAATTCGAAGCGCGAGAACAGGCTGGCGCTGATCTCCTAGCGAAGATGGAAGACAGCGATGCCGCGCAGGAGACCATTGCCGCGCAGACGAAAGCGCTTCGGGAGACGCTTTCGCTACGGGCTGCCTTTGATGAGACGGTAGCCCGAGCGACAAGCCATATGCTGGAACCGCTGGTACCATTGCTGCCCGCCAATCCGCGTCAGATCAAGCGGATCATCAACACGATCACTTTCATTGAGGAAATAGCTCGCCTTTCGCGAGGAACCGCGCCGGGTTCCACCGAGTGGCAGATCGTTGCCCGCTGGGGGATACTTGCACTCGATTGGCCGCGCGCATGGTACACGCTCAGCACGCATCCGGTAATTGCAGACCATCTGATCGGCCGCGCTACGGGAGAATTGGATTATCAACGCGAAAAGGACCTGCTCAAAGCGCTGCAAAAACGCGAGGATGTGTTGAGGCTTCTGTGTTTTGAAGACGAAACAGAGGGCTGGCCGAAGGCAGACATCGGCTCTGAACAGATTGAGTGGCTTCGTCAGTTGATGCCACCGACGAGTGGACAGGAGGTGGAATGTACGTAGCAGGCTTGAGGTTTCCAGCCCTCAACTGCGGACCCGGCACGGTATTTGATTCACGTCTGTCAGGGCTTGATCCGGCCATGTTTCCGCGCCACATGCAGGGGCGTCGGGGAAACTGTCGGTTTGATGAAATATCGATCTCCAAAGCTTTGGGGGAAGTTGAGCGCAGGCGTCGTGGTCTCGCTGATTGCGCACGCCCTCTTGCTGACGACATTTCTGGTGGTTACCGACGCCGACATGGCCGAGCCGGAACAGGAGCAGGCCGTGTCGGTCGAGCTCGTGCCGCCGCCCGACGAGAAGCCTGCGGACGAGAAGAAGCCGGAGCAGGCACAGGCAGAACAGCTGAAGGCCGCGTCGCAGGCGCCGGAGCAGGCCCCCTCCGAGGAGAGCGCCGGCAATGCCGCGCCACCTCCGCCGCCGGAGACTCCCCCCGCGGAAAAGCCACCGGAACCACCGCCGCCGGCGCCGGAGCCGGCAGAGCCGCCACCCGAACAGCCCGAGAGCCCGCAACAGCAGAGCGCCGACAACTCGCAAGAGCAGCCGCAGCCCGATGAGGCTGCCGGCGACGAGCAGCCTTCTCCGGACCGTGTGCCCCTGCCGGTGCTGCGTCCGGCCGTGCAGTTTGCCGACAAGGATGCGGGCCCGGAAAAATCGCTCGATGGCGGCAGCGACACCAAGGACGGCCAGCCCGACGATCCGGCCATGGATGAGACGTCGCCGGAAAATGCGACCGCGCCTTCGGAAGACCAGGGCGACAAGGCTGACGATGCCGGCGGCCCCAGCCTGCCGGCCGACATCAACCTGCCCGGGGTAAAGCTCGACGGAACGGCGCCGGCCGCTGCCGAAGCGGATGGGGCGGCCACCGCTGGCGAGCCGCCACCCTCGACGGAGACGGTGGAAGCGAAAAAGCCAGGTGACACGCCGAGCGAGACGGCGGATGCGTCGAACGCGGCGAAATCGGCAGGCGCCAAGCTGAAATCCGTGCGCAAGCTGTTTTCCACCAGTGCCGATGGCGCAGACGAAGCGACCACCGACATGGCCGACATGCCGCGCGGCGCCCGCGTCAACCGCCTTTGCCTCACCGAACTGCGCGAACAGCTGCGCCATGGCGCGCCCCGGTTCGAACCGGAATTGCTGCCATCCTATCCGGCTGACAAGCTCGACGAGGGGACGGAGTTCATCATCCGCGGCGCCGCATTCCGCGCCGGTGGGCGCTGGTATGATCTCGATTTCCGCTGCGAGGTGGATGAGGGGGGAACGCGCGTCCAGTCCTTCGGCTACGAGGTCGGCGATCCCGTGCCCCGTAACGATTGGCACAAGCGCGGCTTTCCGGCATTTTGACCTTTCGAACGGCTGGTCGACCGGCTGCCCGCTGTCGACGATGTTTCCTCCGGTTGCAGAAAAATCGGCGCGGAAAGTATCTAATAAACTATTTTCTAATATCATGATGCCGTCGCGACCAGGCAATCCAATCGGAGTCGTGCGCGCAGCGGAGGCGTAATGAAGGGGATCGTGTTTACGGAATTTCTCGAATTCGTCGCCGAGACCTTCAACGAGGACCTGGTCGACGACATGATCGAGGATTGCGATTTCGCCCACAAGGGGGCCTATACGGCGGTCGGCAGCTATGCCCATGAGGAACTGGTGAAGCTCGGACGGTCGCTGTCGCGTCGTCGTGACATGTCCGTCGCCGAGATCATGTGCGGCTTCGGGCGCCATCTCGGCCACCGGTTTGCAGCGCTCTATCCCGTCTTCTTCGATCAGCAGGACGACTTCTTCGCCTTCCTCGACGGCGTAGAACACAATATTCATGGCGAGGTGAAGAAGCTCTATCCGGATGCCGAACTGCCGAGCTTCCGGACGGTCACGATGGACGGCAGACGCATGGTGCTGGAATATCGCTCCAGCCGCCATCTCCAGTCGCTGGCCGAGGGCCTGATTTTGGGCACGGGCGACATGTTCGGCGAGACGATCACGGTGGCTTGGCAGGCCGGCGCCATGGCCGGAGAGCCGGTGGTCTTCAGCGTGGAGCGGTGCGCATGAGCAAGCAGGTCCTGCAAAACGAGGTCCGGGAGGATCTGACGACGGATCCTCGTGAAGACCGCTGGCGACGGCGCGTCGACCGGGAGCGGTCCGCGCGCAAACAGGCCGAGCAACTGCTCGAGGACAAATCCCGCGCGCTCTATGCAGCGAACGAGGCGCTGGCAGCGCTCGCCAACCGGCTGGAAGCGCGGGTCGACGAGCGCACCGCCGAACTCGTCAGCGAGCGCGAGCGGGCGCTCAAGCTCGCCAACACCGACCAGTTGACCGGACTGGTCAACCGCCGCCATTTCCTGGAGCGCCTCGAGGCCGCCTGCGGCGACCCGGATGCCGGTGCCGTGCAGCTGTTTCTCGTCGATGTCGACAGTTTCAGAACGATCAACGGCACCTTCGGCGAGGAAGCCGGCGACCAGGTGCTGAAAACACTCGGCCGACGGCTCTGCGAGACGGTCGGCGAACGGGCGATTGCCGCGCGCATCGGCCCGGATGAATTCGCGCTCATTTGCCCGGGCGCCGAGGACGACCTGACCGTGATGATGGAAGGCGAAAATCTCAGCCATCGCCTGCGCCAGCCGGTGACGCTTTGCGACCGCCAGGTCCAGGTCTCCTGCACGATGGGGGTCGCGAGCTTCCCGCGCCAGGCGCAGTCGGCCGACCAGTTGCTGCGATTTGCCGATCTGGCGCTGCAGGCCGCGCAGAAGAACGGCGCCGGCGAGATCGTCGAATTTACCCCGGCCCTGAACGAGGCGGCGGATGCCAGGCGGTCGCTGCAGGCGGAACTGGGCGGCGCGCTCAGTGCCGGCGAAATCGTTGCCTGGTATCAGCCGATCATGGATGCGGCGAGCGGCTGCATGGTCGGGGTGGAGGCGCTGGCGCGCTGGCAGCATCCGACCCGCGGCCTTCTGGCGCCCGGCCAGTTCATTGAGCTTGCGGAAGAGGCAAGACTGATGGACGTGCTGTTCGACCGGGTGCTCTGCTGCGCCGCCGCCGATGTCGGCCCCTTGGTGGCCGAGGGGCGGCTCAGCTATATCTCGGTCAATGTCTCGCCCAGCCAGTTCCGCTGGAGCGGCCTTGGCAAGCGGGTTCTGGCGATCGCGCAGGAGAGCGGGCTCAGCACCGAGGCGCTGGTGCTGGAAATCACCGAGGAACTGATCCTGCGCGATCTGAGAGTATCTCTTCGCGAACTGCTGCGCCTGTCGAAGCAGGGCGTGCGGGTGGCGCTCGACGATTTCGGTACCGGGTATTCGAACATCGCGGCGCTGAAACGGCTGCCGGTTGACTGGTTGAAGATCGATCGCAGCCTGATTGCCAATATCGGGCAGCGCGGCGCCGACCAGGAAATCGTCCGGGCGGTGCTCAACATGGCCCGCGCGCTCAGCGTCGAGGTGATCGCCGAGGGCGTCGAGACCCGGCGCCAGGCAGATTGGCTGGCGCAGGCCGGCTGCGGCCGCCAACAGGGCTTTTTCTACAGCCGGCCGATGCCGATTACGGACTTGCGGGCCTCGCCGCTTCTGAAAACCTGCGGATGGGCCGCCCAAACCTGATGCCTGCGGGTGACGCGTCCGCCATCGCGTGACAGCATGGCGGACGGACGGCACGCGCAGGCAAGAGGAGCAGGCATGGCACAGACCGGCATCACCATCGACACACGCGGGCAGGGGCTCTACGAATTCACCGATGCGGCCGCGGACTTCGTCGCCAGGGCAGGCGGCGGCGAAGGGCTGCTGACGGTTTTCGTGCGGCACACATCCTGTTCGCTGATCATTCAGGAAAACGCCGATCCGGACGTGCAGCGGGATCTGAAAGCCTTCTTCGCAAGGCTGGTTCCGCCGGCGACGGATCCGTCCATGCGCTATCTCGTCCACCGCGCCGAAGGGCCGGACGACATGCCGGCCCATATCAAATCGGCGCTGACCCAGGTGTCGGTCGGTATCCCGGTCCAGGCGGGCCGCCTGATGCTCGGCACCTGGCAGGGCCTCTATCTGTTCGAACACCGCGATCGGCCGCATCGCCGTCAGATCGTTCTGCATCTTTCCGGCTGAGCCGTAGCATGGCATGATCGCGCCCGCGCCGAATTTCGCTGAATGTCGGCTGAACGACCGGTTCGAACAGCGTTCAGCCACAGCCGTCTAATCTCCTCTCATCGCCTTGAGGCACCCCGATCATTTGAGGAGAACGGACATGTTTGCAAAGCTTGCCAAAACCATCGCCATCGCAGCCGCCATCGTCGCCACCCTCGGCGCCGCGGCCCCGTCGGCCTATGCCGCGGACGGCCATCACCGGCATCGCGGCCATGGCGGCCATCAGGCCCAGGGTGGGCATGGCCATCGGCCGGGATGGGCCCCGATGCGGATGGGTTGCGCACCGTTCCGCGCCGTCGAGAAGGCCCGCTGGAGCGGCATGCGTCACGCCCGGCTGGAGCATGTCTCGCCACGGCGCGTCGTGGTCTCCGGCTATCGCCACCATCGCGGCTATGACCGCATGACCTTTGCCAATCGCCGCGGTTGCCCGGTCGTGCATTACTAGGAACGTCGCCTTCGGCGCCGCATTGCCGGGGCGGCGCGAAGAGCCGGGGCGAAACAGCACACACTGCTTGCGCGCGACATTGTTCGCAAACGAGAAACGCCGCCCGTCAGCCCGACGTGGCGGCGTTTCTCGTGGTCTGTCTGCGCGACAGCCCGGCCGGCTCCGGCACGACCGGTCACCATCGCGCCTTTTTCTTTCTTCGGCTATTCCTGCGAGATCGCGTAGGTGATGTTGACGGTCACGTTATAGCTGTTCTCGCCGCTTTCCACGGGGACGGCCATGTCGCTCATTTCCTTGCGCATGGCGGTGCGGTAGAGCGGTTGCGGCATCGGTCGGGCCGAATTCTCGCTGATTTCGATTATCCGGCCGAGGGAAACGCCCGCGGCCGCGGTCAGCGTCCGGGCCTTGGCCATGGCATCGGCCACCGCCTTCTTGCGCGCATCTTCGATGGCCGGATCGGGATCGTCGTTGAGGAAGGAAATGCTGCCGCCTTCGTTGACCCCGAGTTTGACCGAGCTGTCGATCAGGCCGCCCAGAGCCGAGAGATCGCGCACCTTGACGGTCAACTGGTTCGACACCTGATAGCCGATGATCGTTGGCGCCGCCCCGTTGCCGTTGCGCTGGTCGTCCTGCTTGTAGAGCGGTGAGATCGAAAGCCCGCTGGTCTGCAGGTCTTTCGCTGCGATCCCTGCCGTTTTCAGGGCGTCGATGACCTTCTTCATCGCGCCGCTATTGTCGGCAAGGGCTGCCGCGGCCGTATCTGCCTGGCGCATCACCGACAGCGTGACGATCGCCATGTCGGGTGCGAGGCTCGCCTGTCCCTCGCCGGAGACAACCACCGTTGCCTCGCGCCGGGCGGCGGCTGCAGGCTCCTGGGCAAGGCTCGGGGCAGCGAAGGCCAGCCCGGAAAGGCCGGTCAGAAGGGCAAAGGCAAGCAGTCGTGACATGCAGGTCTCCAAGATTTCAAGGTTGGTTTCCAGTCATGGCGATTGATTGTGAAGCGAATACGGCGGCGGCTTGTGGGTTGTGGCAAATTCCGCTAGAGGGTCTGCCAAGGGTGCCATTGCCCTTGCGCCGCTCGATATCTCGTGCCGGACGGGCCCGTAGCTCAATGGTTAGAGCCGGCGGCTCATAACCGCTTGGTTGGGGGTTCGAGTCCCTCCGGGCCCACCATCAAATCAAATATTTAATGTCATTCGCTGTAGCGCCGCAGCCAAAACTGAATTTTTCGCAGCCGAAACTAGAAAAATCACTTTTGGAATTTTGCGCTGGTTTGTCATCATGGGGCCGATGGCTGACAGTCCGATGTTGTATCGCCGTATGGTGAAGCGGACATCCGGGCTTCTGGCGCGAGCGCACGAGTTCGGTCTCAAGTCGTCATCTTGGTCAGCACGCACAGCCCTTAAACGTTCTCTTTTCTATCCGCTCCCGAAGATCCCTATAGGCTTGTCGCGACGGCGCACCTCAACCTATATTCGCATCGTGGCAGGGAGTTTTTAAACAATGGCTAATCCAGTTCCTGGAACGGTGATTAAGACGCTCACAGCGTTTATCGGGAAGGTGACCCGCTATGCCGCTAAAGGTCACACCCTCAAATGTTACCGGGGGCAGCGCGACACGTCATGGGAGAACCTGCCTGGACTCTTTCGCCATGACCTCAGTCGCCTCGAGGCGAACGAAAGGCGTGCTATACGTGATCTGATGGCAGTTCATCCGCTTGAGTTTGCGGCTGACCAGACGATGTTCGATCGGCTAGTGAGGATGCAGCATTTCGGCCTTCCGACAAGACTGATGGATGTCTCCCTCAACCCCCTCGTAGCGCTCTATTTTGCAACTGACCCCGGCCCCGATGGAAAAGCATCCGACGGAGTTGTAACCGCCTTCGAAGTGCCAGAAAGTAGGGAGAAATACTTCGATAGTGATGCCGTCAGTTGCATCTCTAACCTTGCCAATCTCGACAAGGATGAGAAGGACGAGATCGTTGAGATCAGGCGAGAGAGGAAGAAGGGTGCCAAATCGGAGGCAGAGATCATCCGATCCAACGCTGAGGACGTCTATAAAAAGCTTCATCAATTTATCAGGGCGGAGAAATCTTATTTTCTGCCGCTGATCCATCCGATCGACCTTTTTAAGCCTTTCTATGTTCACCCGAAGATGAGCAACCGCCGTATTCTAGCGCAAGCCGGTGGTTTCATAGTCTACGGTCTAAAGCCACCCCGCTCCATCAAGTTCGTCGAGGAATTCAAAGAGACCCGGTTCATTGTTCCCGAAGCCTCGAAGGCCGACCTTAGACGGGCGCTCGCACTGCTCGGCATCACGGACAGCACACTGTTTCCCGAGATTGATCGCGCGGCGAAGAGGATCGAAGCGAAGTATAAGTAACCGGGCTTCTGACAATTCAACGACGTTCGATCGTCTGCACTAGCCGGATGTCTTCAAACGGCGCAAAGCCGACATAGCCCCACGATGGAGGAACGTCCGCTTTTCGACACCCGACGCGTTGATGCCCACGCCCGCATTGAAGGCGCTGTCTCGTGGGGCTGTTTTGGAGCCGTCAGGGACTGTCCGATATCGATGCAAGAAGTACCTAATCGTCAGGTCAAAGGCTGAAAAGTTACTCTATTGCGCGCGGTCGGATTTTAGATATCCTCGAAATCTATATTTCAAACTAAATTTTGAGTGTGCCTAATGCGACGAATATTCAAGAGCGCGGGTACCGCGACGGCGTATGTTGACGAGGATCTGTCCCTTTTTGCCGCTCTGCTGTCTCTGCTGCTTCTCGCAGCCCTCAAGAATGACAGCTCGTTGGGCGAGGTGGGAGACCTCGTCACTCAAATGGTTTCGCATCCGTTCGTGGCGCTTCTGAAGTCGAAGAGTATATACATTTTCGCGCCAGTTTTCGCGCTTTCGATCGCGGCCATGGTTTTCTTCAAGTCGAGGTTGACGGTCAAGCCGGCCATGCCGTCGCTTCTATTCTGCGCCCTCCTTTTATACGCTACCATACGCGCTGCAATTGGCGGTTCGGACCTAGGCTCCAAGGTATTCCAAGGGCTCCTGATCATGACTTTGGTGGCTGTCTTCACTGGACTGCGGAGGGTCAATCGTGGCGACGCCACGGTGTCGCATACCATCGCGCTGGTCTTCTTCTGGTTCTCGATCATCATCGTCGCGCTAAATCTCTTCACCTACCTGTCAGGGTATGGCTATGTCGGAATCAACGCCCGCTTTTTTGGAACCACCGCGCATCCGAATTTCATAGGAGCTCAACTCGCCATAGCTGCCATAAGCCTCACTCATTTTTCGATCCGAGCCAGCTTTGGAAAGGCGATCGCCATCTGCCTATTGGCAGTTGCTTCGCTCTGGCTGATATACTGCACGGGATCGAGGACAGCGATCGTTATAGCTGTAACCGGCATCTATGTTGCGAGTTGGGCTAAGCTTTCTGCGCGTGCGAAGGTCGGACTGACGGCAGTGGTGCTCTTAGGCATCATCGTTGCCGTGTTGAGCGGAGGATTTCAGCTCGGCGACGACGAGATGTCCGTTTATGATCGCGGCAATACGCGCGACGCGGCTTGGAGCTATCTGGTTGATGCAATCGTTGAAAACCCGATGTGGGGAAGAGGGTATTTCGAGGGGTTTTCTGAGGACTCCTGGCTGCGAGGGTGGTCAACGTTCGGAGTCCTGTATTTCGTCTTGATGGTCTCCGCGATCCTATCCGGCGCTTGGAGGCTCACCGCCCGCCGTCAGTCACATCCGGTGCACAGGATGAACTTGAGCCTGCTCCTCGGGCTATTGTGCGGACTGTGTGCCGGCGCAGTATTTGAGGGATATCTTTGCGACACGTTCTCGGTTCCGGTGTTGAGTGTAGTTTTTGTCCTGGCCGCCGCGTCACCGGCTAAAGGTCGATCAAAGGCCACTCGGCAAGTATCTTCAAAAACCCATCTCGTGTCTGGCCCGACCGTCGTAGCAGACATTTCAGGTCCGTAGATCCCGGACCTTCTACATCGGTTCTAGGGCCCGGCACATCCAACCGGGCCCAGGTTTCTTCCTAAATCTTCATCCGATGGATCGACCGCGCCGCCGAAAGCATGGCGGCCACTTCCTCCAAATGTTGGTCTAGGCCGCAAAGCCCGCCGATGGCGCAGTTCTGGCCGTGCTCCTCGATGTCGTTTGAGGCTAGGTCGAGGATCGCGGTGATCTCCTCAGCGCTCGCCTGCATGGTCTTGATCAGCTGTTTTATCGTTTCGCGTTTGTTGGTCATGGCCGTCTCCCTTGTTGATGACCGACCATCGCTCCGGGTGCCCCGGAAGACGAGCAATGCCAATGCTTTCCAGCGCCGCCGGCGAATCAGTTTTGCTGCCAATCCCTTCATTGGGCCGCCGGTCGAACAGATTTTGCTGGCGTGATAATGACCTCCTTGACCGCCTGATTTTGGCCTTTTGCCGAGACCGAATAGGTGCAATCCACCTCTTCGATTTGAAACCCTTCGAATGTTTTGAAGACGTCTTGAAGGGCGTTCAAAGACAGTATGAAGCGTCCCTGAAGACCCTTCAAAAGGTCTGCCATCTCGGCAAAGTCCTGCCTGCCGAACACCTCTTTCCCGTAGTCGTCCTCGCTCCCCCAATAGGGTGGATCGAGATAGAAGAGGGTGCCGGGTCGGTCGTAGCGTTCGATGAATTTCCGCCAGTGCAGGTTCTCGATGACGACGCCCGCCATCCGCTCGTGGATCTCCTCAAGCTGCGGCGCCAGCTTCATCAGGTTGAAGCGGGCATCCCTCAGAGACACGCCGAAGGTTTGGCCCGCGACCTTTCCCCCGAAAGCCAGCCGCTGCAGGTACAGAAAGCGTGCCGCCCGCTCCAGGTCGGTCAGCGTCGCGGGGTCCGTCCGCGACAACCTCTCAAATTCCCGCCTGGAGGTGATCTGGAAACGCAGCGTGTCCATGAACTGCGGATAGTGCCTTTGCAGGATGCGGAAGAGGTTTGCGACCTCTCCATTGATGTCGTTGATGACCTCGAACTTCGGTGCCAGGTTGCGACGGAGGAAGACACCGCCCATCCCGACAAAGGGCTCCGCATATCCCTCATGCGGGATCTGATTGATCCTCTCGATGATCTTCTTTGCAAGAATTCGCTTGCCGCCGATATAGGGGGCAGCGGGATTGGTGGGCTCGACCACCCGAAAACTAGCCATGTCCAAGCACTCGCGACTCGGCCACACCTTTAGATGCCCTGCAGGGTATGGGTGCGGCGGTTATCTTTCCTTATCGTCGGACGGGTTTATGTCTCGAAACTTGGGCCCGTCGCTTGGGGCACTCCCGTGCCCTCGGCCACCCGGCTGGGCGGCTATTTCTTACCAGCCCTTGCTGTTGATTTTTGATGCCACTGCCGCCGCGATCGCGGCGTTGCCGCCATCGTCCGGATGCAGATTGTCGCTGACCCGGCTAATCATCGACCAATCGATCGGGATGAACCTGTCAGCATAGGCGGATGCCAGGGCGCCATTGATCGCCCCGACATAATCGATCTCCGCCTGGCTGGTATCGGCTGCATAGGGAACCGACAGGATCAGGTAGCGGCCACCATAAGGCAGGTCTGCCACCATGGTGGCGATGTTGGCGAGGATCGTCGTCTGGGCATTGCCGTCGTTACGGCCCGCACCGATAACGAACAGCCAGTTCTTGCGATCGACATCCGCCAGCAGCCGTGTCTTGATCTGGGCGGATGTCTCGCCCCCAATGCCACCATTGAACACTGTCCGCTGCAGCAGCCGCTGGAGAATGGCCGGATAGTCATAGCCGTCCGTTACCCCCGTCGCATTGCCGGCCGTGATGCTGTCACCATAGGCCGCAATGCGCGCATCCGGCCGGCGGGTGGCGCGCGCGGCCAGTTCCCCGTCAGACAGTCCGCGCGCGTGTCCTTCGATGTTCCGGATCACGACGGCACCGAGACCGCTGGCGCTACTGCGGCCGAGGCGTAGCGTCCCGATACCGGGCGGGAAGGCTGAGAGAGCCGAGGCGGCAACGGCCTTGCCATTGACCGAATAGGCGACATTGCCATCCCTCATCGACAGGGCCACGCTGCGATCCGTATCATCGGCCCAAGTGCCCAGGCTCACATTGACGATCTGAACACCTGCGGCCGTCACCTCGAGATGGCAGGTCTTGTCGGCCGCGCGATAGAGGCGAATACGGTTGGCCTCTGTGCCGTCATCCAGTTGGACGACCGTGCAGTCTTCTCCGAGCGGCGCACGCGATGACACAACCAGGCTCGCCGCGTTTCGTCGAAACCATCCCCCGACATCGATGACGGCCTGATCGTCACTGAGTACGGCAGCCGCAGCATTCGTTTTGACTGGCTGCTGGACATAGCTGCGCAGTCCACCGTTTGCATGATAGCGGTAGAGGTGGCTCACACCGTCGCCGGCATAGTTCGTGATCTGGCCCGTCGTCACTATCCGCTCATAGATCGTGTAGGAGGTGGCACCGGCGGCGACCGGAAAGGCCATGGCGCACAGAACCCATCCGTCGCGGAGATGCCGGGTATAGGCGGGCGTTGTCGTGTAGATACCCTGAACCTCGCCGGTGATCAGATCGAACTGTGCTTGTTTGCCGGATGCGGTCATCAACACCTTGGAGCGCGTGCCGGCTTTGTAGATCCGCCACTCCACCGCTGTCATATCGGCCGACAATGCCGGGAAAGCTGGTGCAGCACGAAAGATCTGGTGATTGCCGGTCACCGTGTTCTCAATCCACTTGGCCGCCTCCTGCCCACCAGCGGGGTCGATGACCTCAACTGTCCCTTGCTCGACCGAGCAGTTGCCTTTCGACCATTGCCCGGCGCTGACATCGTCGGAGAAGCTCCAGATATTGCCGCGGTTGTTTTCGAGCAGGAGGCCAATCAGCTCGCCCGACAGCGGATCATAAGTGCTTCGGCCGATGCCAATGACGCCAGACTTCAGTCGGCGGTTGCGTCCCATCAGCAGGCCCGCGTCCGGACGAACGATCGACAGTGAGGCGCCGTTTGCAAAGTCGAGGGCAAGGGCTGGCGGAGGGCTCAGCAGCGCCGCCTTGTCGGTGTCGGATATGGTGATCCCGGCACGTGTGAGAATACCGATGATGGCCTCGATCGGCACGAGCGCCTGGCCACTTGCGATGCTGATCTCTGCAGCCACACCAGCGCTGGCGGTTGCGATCGCGGCCGCCTGTGGGGTCGAGACCGGCTTGTCCGCATCGGCGGTATTGCTGACATTGCCGAGGCCGACGTCGGCCGAATTGGGCAACACGACCGGTTTGCCGGAGGATCTCTGGTAGGAGACGCAGCGCCAGTTGCCGGCCGCGTTGACGCACACGAACTCGGCGATGTCCCCGGTCGACGTGATGATGTCAGCACCACCCGGCAGCACCAGCGAGGTTACGTTGTGGGTCAGCGTCAGGCCAAGACTTGCAAAGTAGAGCGTCCGGCGCGTCCCCAGTGGTGCCGGTCCCAGCGACACGATCACCGCCGTTCCCGTGACGTTGAAGAACTCGGCGGCGGCAAGATCCATGGTCGCAGCGGAGGCGATGTTGCTGCCATAGGTCCAGACGGTCGCAAGCTCGGTGATCTCCGAGCGGGCCGGCGCGGCGAGCGCCTTGCCGCTGTTGCGCAGGAAGGAGATGCAACGCCAGTTGCCAGATCCGATCGATCGGAAAATGCCGATGTCGCCGGCGGCCACTACAATGTTCGCGCCTCCCGGCAGGATCATCGATGTCGCGTTGTAGGTCAGTGTCAGTGTCTGGTTGAACCGCACGACCTTTTCAGCGCCATCAGGCGAAACGCCGAAGGAGCTGATGGTCGTGCCCCCTACTACCGACAGAGCGTCGGTGGCGATTGTAGCGAGGTCGGTAGTTGCGGCGGCCGTAATGTTTGTCATGTGCCCCCAGAGCGGTACGCTCTTGTCCTCAATCGTCGCCACGCGATCACTGAAGGCCGTGTAGGTGGATGGCCCGACCCACCGCCATCCAGCCGGCGAGCCGTTCCACCTATAAAGGCCTTGATTGCTCACCGTTCCGCCAGCAACGGGATCCGTATGGGTGCCTGACTGGCTTGGCACCTCTGCCGGCTGGCCGGTGCGCGTGCCGATGATAGAATTCAGGGATGCCCAGGTTTCCGCTCGCAGACTGATATTCTGCGACTGCACGGCTTCACTACCGGCCACCTGTATCGAGAGATCCTTGATGGACGTCTGCGCCGTCGATCCGCCCTTGTTGCCGAGAACATAATCGACCGAACTGACCACCGCGGCACCCGTCGTCTTCATCCCTGGTATGTTTGCCATTATTCCCTCACACGATGTTGACCGCGAAAGGCCCGACGACCGGGCCCGCGATCCCGTCATCATTGGCTTGTCGCAGGAAGTAGTAGTGGGTGCCTTGGGCAAGACAGGTCGCTGTTTCAGGATAGATGACTGCGTTGTCGATCGACCCCTCGAACGTGGACGAAGCCGAGAAGGACACGCCGTGGTCGCCACCGGTAGCGGTGATCCGATCGGCGAACCTGCCGACATCGCTTCGATCTTGTCCGGCCACCGAACTGCCGCCGGACAGGAGGACGGCTATGCTGCCCGATATGATCTCGGTGACATCGAATCCGATCCGGTAGGCGACGCCGGATGTAAGCGAGAGTGTCTGCGAAAGGTCGCCGGCTTCTCCGCCGGAGTGGGTCGCTACACCGTCGGCGATGCTCCAGCCGGCGCCCAGCGTCCAGCCGGCGCTGCTTGGCATGCCGCCCGAGGTGAGAAGCGTCTTGCGGGTCGCATCACCATCCGTGACGATATAGGGATGGCTCGGCACGACCGAAGCTGTGCCGACCGGGTCGCTGTCCGGGTCAAACAGAGTGCTGTCCGACCGGTAGATCCAGACCTCGCTCGTCGAGGTGCTATCGGACGTTTCAAAGGCAATTTGAACGCCGCCCAGAAGCGGTTCGAGGCTGACCGTATCAGCGTCAATACCTCCCGGCACGGCTTCGTCATGCATGCCGACCACGATCGTCACGATGTCGGTGAATGGGCCAGGCAGGCCGGTGGGGGAAAGTGCCCGCGCCTTGATCTCGACCACGTCGCCAGTCGAGTAGTCATCGATGTTCACTTCGAATGCGGAAGCGTCGATCGCCACGACTGCAAAAGCGCCGGAGATGCGATGGTAGATCTCGAAGCTATCGCTTTCGACTGGCCCGACACCTGCCTCGATCAGAACCGTGATCCGGCCGTTGACACCGGTATCGGCAAAGCCGGAAGTAATGCCACTGAACAAGGGAACTGGTGGTTCGGAGTTGTCTGTCTCGACCTCGGAGCCGACAACACCGGACCAGGTGGGCGCCACCTCGGCATCCGTCAGTTGATCGATGATCGGCGAAGCATCGGCGAGCTTGAAGATGCTCGCCATGTTGTCGCCAGCCTCCACGCGGGTCACGATCAATTCGGAGATGCCTGCCGATACCGGTCCGAAGAGAATGATCGAGCCAACTGCCGGCAGCGGGCCAGCGCCCGAAAGCAAAAGCAGGCGCGAAGCCCCGGAAAGGGTTACGATCGAACGCGTGATACCGGTGCCAATGGTGTCATCCCCGTCAAGGAGCCTGAAGCGAATGGCGTAGGCCTGACCGGATCGCTGCTCGATCACCTCGTCGAGCTCGATCACGCTTCCGTTCACCGACACGACGCGGCCGGAAGAACTCACCGACTGCAGCGTCTTGAAGGAGGCTGCGACCTTGGAGCCGCGCGTGGCGACAGCGATCGGCGTGTCCTGCATGCAGCTGTAGACGTCTGGCCGATAGATGGCCTCATACATGCGGCGCCGGCTCTCGATATAGATCTCGTCCGGATCGGTTTTGCCGGGTAGCTCCAGCTGCTCTGTCAGCGTGATCGGCCCGAGATAGCCTGGCCAGCGAACGATCCGTTCGGCCGTCTTGTAGTCGTTGGTCGCGTCAGAGAAAGTGACGCGGAACGCATGCGGCGGATCGATGTAGTTCCGGGTTGCCTCGAAGTCGGCGACGTTGCGATCGCTGAACTCGTCAACGATCACGAGATCGGCAGGTCGGTCGATCACGACGCCCCATTGCTTGCCGTCATGGCGGGGAAAGCCGCGACCGGCGCCGGCGAGCTCATTCAGCAGTTCGCGAAGTCTGGTCTCCGTATCGACCACGCGGTCGTATTTGAGGTCCTTGATCCGGCAGAAGTCGTGAAACTCCGCGAGGCTGTCGAGATCGATGCCGGCGTTGTCGGTCGGCTTGGCATTGGCAGCCGACTGCAAGACGTAGCGCATTGAGGACGCCGGATTGGAAGTCTCCCTGGTGATCCAGGCGCCGCTCGCGGTGTCGTAGTCACGGCAGACGCGCGACACCAGCGCATTGAAGGCGTCCAGCGTGCCGTTCAGCTGATAGGTCGCCTTGATCCTGATGGCGACGAGGCCAAGCGGTTGGTCGAAGTTGAGCGGATATTCCGGTCGGAAGCTCTGCAGCACGACCCAGATCGAACGGCTCTGGACGCTGGTCGACGTGTCCTCGTCGGTCATCCGGGTGCAGCGGATTTCATAGGTGCCGCGTGCGGGCAGTTTCCATTTGTACTGCCGGAAGAACCCTTCCACTTTCTTGGCGCTGAGCGACAGTGTCGTGACGGTCTGCCAGTTCGAGGTATTGACCGGCCGCTGCTCGATCTTCACGTCCACCGTTCGCGAGGATTTGCCGCCGTCGCTTTTCAGCTTCACCAGGCCGCTTGGGAAAGAGATGATGACGGAGGCGTGGGTGACATTGCGCGCGGTCGTTCGCACCACCGGCTTTTCGATCGAGTCACCGCTGATGATGTTGCCGGCATCATCGCGCGGCTTCGGCCGGGCCAGCTCTGCGCCGACGCTCTCCTCGATGACCTGGTTGTTGTAGAGGGTCAGCGGCCCGTCGCTCGCATAGCCCTCGCGGATCTCGATCTGGATATCATCGTACTCGTCGATATCGGTGTCGCCGATCTGCAGGTCGGTGATCTTCACCGGCCCATAGCCAAACGTGAAGATCGCCCGGATATACTGGATGTCGTTGCGGATCTCGGTATAGCTGCGGGCGCCAAACGGCGGGGCATAGCGCACCTTGCCAAGCGCCAGCGGAACGAAGGCATCAGGCCTCAGATCGTTCTGCCAGCCGTCGATCCGATAATTGTTCGAGCGCTTGGTGTCCTTGGTCGAGGGCGGCGGTATCAGCGCATTGACCAGCAGATTTCCGATGATCGAAACGCCGGCCGTGATGAGGCCGGCAGCAGCCCCCGTCGATATCCCCAGGGCACCGGCGAGCGGCGCGGCAAAAAAGCCGCCGAGCGCCGTGGCGGCGACGGCAATGACGACGCTCAGGATTGTTTTGAGAACGTTCTGGCCGGGCACAAGCCGTATGACGATGCGGACGCCGGGATGCGGTCTGACCCGGTGCCAGTGGCATTGATCGACCGGCAACACGCCGCGATCGCTGACCATCGTGACCCGGAAACGGCCATGCTGCTCGACGGGCACATGCGGCAGTGCGATCCCGACAATCTCAAGAAGCGTCAGTCCTGCAGGCACCTCCATGTCGACGCGATGTTGCGACGGATCGAGCAAGGGCGCGGCAATGACCGGATTGGTCGCGATGGCATTCATGGTGCCGCCTCCGACAGCTCGCGATGACGGTAGACGCCGACGAGGCGGTTCTGCCAAACGCCGGTTCGGTAACTTTCGATCTTCACATGATCGAAGGGCACATGCAGCATCAGACCGGGCTGGACGACCAGGCCGACATGCGAAGCCAGCCGCCCGCGACGAAACAGGGCGACATCGAAGGCGCGCACGAGGCCACCGCCGATTTCATGCCAGACGGGCTTTGCCTGCTCGCCCTGGACAAGCGAGGCGATGTCGGCCTGCTCTGCAAAATCGACGATGCCGGCATAGGATGGCACGGCGATCGCCCGTTCTTCAGCCAGGGCCAGATGCACAAGGCCCCAGCAGTCCAGGCCGGAGAAGTCACGGCCGTGTTCTGCAAAGGCAATCCCGATATAGCGCTCGCTCCAGTGGCTCATCGGTGCAGACCTGGAAAGGCGTCCTTGGTCATCCGCCTGGACGGGCAATATTCGTCTTCGACATCCTCGCGGGAGAAACTCAGGGTCATCTCGCCGCCCTTTATGTTGTGGGTGGTGATGACCATGCCGGTCCATTCGGCCTCGATCAGATCGGGGGAACTGGCAAGCACGACGGCGATCGAGATCGATGGCCGATCGGTAATCGAGCGGGCTACCTCGGCCATTCCGTTATCGACGATCTCCAGCACGATCTGTCCCTCGGCCGGCGCGTCTTCGAGATCGGACGGCCGGTTGGCCGAGGCAAGAACAAAGAGAAAAGGATCGGCGTCCGGATTGGCGGTCAGCCAGTGCGACCTGGTGCAGTAGCTGAGTGGGTCAGTCGACAGGCGTTCCGTCGGATCGGTGGAAAGCCGCAGTGGCTTTTCGAGGTCCTCGTGCTCGATCAGGATTAGGACAACATAGGTTTCGTCGGTGATCTGCTGATCATTGGCCGTGCGCGCATTGAGCGAGATCCGCCTCATGGGAGAACCTCGCGATGGCAAAAGCCGGAAGCGGAGTAGTGAGGTTTGATAGACATGCGGCCAATCAACAGAAGCGTCGGAATGCCGACTGATTGGCCGATCCTCACCCGCGCCAGGGCAAAGAAAAACCCGAAAGGGTTATCGGGCTAAGTTTGGAAATCCTCTGTGGGAGACCTTCTTCATACACTCCCTCGCTGCGTCTCACCAGTCCTCACGGCATCACCTCGACGCTAAAGGCGATCCGGAAATATACCCCCTTGATGCTCTCCGAGGGCATCGCCTGACCGAACAGGCAGAGCCATTCACCGGCAATCAGCAAGGGCGTTCCGTCGCCGGCAAGCAGCGGTCCGCCATCGCTTGCCAGCAGTGCCCATCCGTCCGTGGTCGGGTCTGGCATCAGGAATGGCCTCGATCCCCCTGCCGTCGTGTCATCATAGAAATTGTCGAAGATAGCCTTGCCGTTGCGATCGACGAAGATCGACAGGGAAACGGGCTTGCTGACCGAGGAAAACCGCCGGCGCGTGCGCATCGGCCCTGAACCTTGTTGCGTGGAGAGCCGACCGTCATTGCGTCCCGCCTTCCAGGTGTCACGCTCTGGGCGCGGAAGTTCGGATGGCCATGTGAGGGTCACCGCACGGTTCCTCGCGGCTTCACACCGTAGCTCTTCTCAAGGACGTTCCGCGCGCCTCCGCCCTTCTTGGAGAGCGCGCTGCCGACCTGGTCGGAGATCACGAAGCTGATCTGACGGCCGCCGCGCTCGTCGGTCGTTTCCTCGGCCTGCACGTCCGCCTGGGCGTAATTGTTGATGGCGATAGAAATGCCGGTTTCACCACGCCCGACCGCATTGCCCTTAGCCGCGCGCCCGGAATAGATCGGCGCGACAGTCATGCCGCCGACGCCGCCCTTGGCATAACCACCCTTGCCGAGACGCATGGCCTCGACGACAGCCGGACCGCCAGCGCGTGCCACGTCCTGCTGGCTCCAGATTACTTCGCCTTTGTGGGCGAGCCCGGCGATCTGATGAACGCCGCCGGGGCCCGTGTAGCCGCCAGTATCAAACAGGCCGGTGATTGCCCCGGAGGCAGCTTGCGTCCATTGGCTTGTGCCGAACCCGAAGAGGCTGGACAGCAAACCGCCGATCCCGCCGCCCGACGTGGTGTTCGACCCGATATTGGTGAGCGCATTGCCGAAGCTGCCGAGGCCCGAACCCAGGGTGCCCAGCCCTTGCGTTGCAGTACCCGTCTTGCTGGTGAACTGTTCGAGGGCTGCCGCCGCTGAGGCATAGCGGCCGGACGCATTGTCCATGCCGAAGGGGTTTGCGGCCGACCATCCGCGCGGCCGCTCGAAACCACCAAAGGCTCCGACGGCGCTTTTCAGGTCCGTCGAATTCAAGAGGGCTTTGAGCGCGCCGTTTTCGGAGCCCAGCAATTCCTTCCAGGCAAAGTTCAGCTGGCCGTTCACATCGCCGAGGTTCTGGCGGCCGCCAAGCGCGTCCAGCAGCGCCGGTGCCCGGTCATTCCACTGGAACAGACCGAGCGCCTTGCCGCCATCGCCGGCAGCCGTTGGATTGAAGGCGCTCTCGGCATTGGCATGCCCGAGGATGGCGGCAATCTGGAAGTCCTTCAGCTTCTGGCCATTGACCGTTTTGCCCGCGAAGAAATTCCATACCTGGCTCTGGATGTCCGCCGATCCACCAAGGCTGGTCGTGCCGTTCTGATTGGCGGCGCCGAGGCCCGATGACAGCAGCCCTCCGGCCGCGCTGACGCCGCCGTTGATCATCACCGTGCCGGCTGTCACCGCCATCGAGCTGGTATCGAGACCACCGCCCAAAAGCTTCGAGAAGAAGCCGGAGACACCGCCGGCATCCGACAGCGTCGGCAGGTTCGAGCCATAAAGCGCGTTCTTCAATGGATTGGCACCGCCGAGTGACAGAAGGTTTTTTTGAAGATCTTTCAAAATGCCGTCAAAGGCGCTTTCCAGATCGCCATCGCTGATCGCGCCGAAGATGCTGTCGATCGCGTTTTTCCCGACCTCCTGGACGTCGGACCATGCGGCCTGCTGGCGCTTCAGCTCGGTCGTCACGTCGGCAGCAAGCGCCGCATTGCGCTGGATCTGGCGCCCGATAGCGCTCTCCTGGTCGATACCCTGGTCGCGCAAAGTCTTTTGCGCCTCGAAAACGGCTCGGATCCGGCTCTGCGCAGCTTCGCTCTGGCCGAGCAATCCAATCTCCTGGCGAAGGCCGGTCAGGGTGTCGTCCTGTGAGCGAAGGATCGTCTGGGCCTTCTGCAACTCCGCCAGCTTCCCGTATTCGGCCGCCTTCTGTTTGATCAGCGCGAGCTCGGCCTGGTCGACCGGAATATTGTTCTTGCGAGCTTCTTCCTTCAGCTCATTGATGAGCCTGAACTCCATGCGCAGGCGTTCCTGCTCGGATGTCGTTTTTCCGATCAGCGAGATCTCCAGCTGCTGACCGGCCAGTGTCTGGTCGAGAGAACGCTTGCGCTCGTCCTGGGCATCCTTCAGCGCCTTTTCGGCCTGTGTCTGCGCCAAGGTGCCGGCGGCCTCGATGCGCTGCCGGCGCTGTTGCGGTGTTTCGCTGTCATCATAGCGGGCGGCTTCCGACCGGCGCGCGGCATCCGCTTTCTCGGCCGGCGAGCGAGCGGCCAGTCCCGCCAGCTGCGCGTCGAGCGCTTCCTGCGCCCGGCGCGCAGCAACCGCCTGCCTTGAAAGGAAAAGGGCGTACTCGCCCATGTCACTGCGGTTAGTGGTCCCTTGCGACAACAGCATGCCGTTCGCGCCGCGGTCATTGAACAGTGCCCGCCGGATCCTCTCCAGGTCTTCCAGGGCTTTTGTAGCTTGGCGATACTCGGCAACCAGTTTGGCCAGTTCGTCCGCTTGTTTGGCATATTCCGGATCGAGCTGCGCGATGCGGTAAATGCTGTCGTAGAAGGCTTCGAAGTCGGGCTTGCCGAGCTTGGCCTCGGCGCGCAGGCGCTTCAGTGCTTCTTCAAAGGGTGCAAAATCACCATCGACCTTGAGATCCGCACCGCCGGCGGTTCCCCCGCGTGCTCGACGCAGGACAGTACCGACAGAGCCGAAGAGATCGTATTGGGCGGCGTTCGTTGCGGTGGTCAGGCTTCTCAAGTCGGAGCTGGTATTAAAGGCCAGGATGCCAGTGCTCTCCGCGCCATATCCCTTCGCCGCCTTGACCAGAGAGCCGTAGCGCTCCTCCAGTTTTTTCAGGAGATCTTCGTGGTCCTTGAGAACGTCCTCCAGCTTGCGGACATCCTTTTCCGCCAACAGCAGGCCCGCGCCGAAATGGATTGCGGCAGCCGTCACCGCCGTCAGTCCGATCGTTGTCAGCGACAGCGGATTTGCGATCGTGGCAAAGCCTGCAGCGAGCGTCGCGAAGGCGCCTTTGATGCTCTGGCCGCCAAGAGCCTGGGCGAGTTGCGGCCCTTGCTGGAGGCCGACCATCGGCGCGCTCAGAAACGGCGCCGTCTGAAAGATGTCGAACAGCTGATAACCGACATTGGCCGGGTTGCTCTGGTTGCCGAAAGTTCCACTCGGTCTACCCGGTGGCTGGTGAAGTCCCTTCAGCACCGCAATATTGGCAAGGGCTGCCTGCCGCTGCCGGCTGATCGCCGCCGTCATCTCATCGATGCCAAGCGCGCCTTGCGCATTGGCCGTGCGGATCTCGGTCAAGGCCGACTTGTATTGCTGGATGACGGCAAAGACCGGATTGTATTTGGCTCGCAGGCGATCGAGCGCCAGGCCTTCGTCGGCCAGCGCCCCCCGCCATTCCCGAAGGTTCTGATTGGCGGCACCCGAATGCAGGCCGGTCGACGTTTCGATCAGGCGCTGCAGCTTGGTCGTCGCCACAGTCGAGCTGTCGCCAATACCGCCGATCGCGCTTGCTGCCTGCTGACTGCCGGTGACCGCCTGGGAGGCATCGACCTCGACCTTCGCGGAGATTTTCAACGGTGCCATCAGTCGACCTCGTTCAGGATTTCGAGCGCCGCACCTTCCATGGCCTGCAGGTCCACCATCAGGGCCGGCGTGATATCGGTGCCGGTCAAGGCAATGGGCAGAGCCGCATAGTCGAGCCCGATCCAGAGAAGTCCGGCCATCGTCGAGGTGACGCGCCACTGCGTCTGACAGGCAAGGAAAGCGGAAAAGCTCGGCCAGTTGATCGACATGATCTCGAATGCATCCTCGTCTTCACCAGCAGGGGCAATGTAACGGACGCCAAGCTTTGCGAACTGTGCGGCGACGTCCGGATCGGCACCAGCGGCCCGTGTTCTGTCCGATCGGCCGCGCCGCGCCGCTGCCCAGGCGCCGGCGGCCGCCTTCAGTTTCCCAGGCGGGCCTTGTCCTCGCCGATTGCCTCGCGGTACGCCCGGGCAATACCCTTGCGGATATGATCGCGTCGAAGAACCAGGCCAAGCGCCGTCTTCGAGAACGGCAACTCCTGATCGTCGGCATCAACGATGCCGCGCCAGCCGAGGATGACGCGGGCAAACGAAGCGTCGTCGAAGGCATCGAGCTCTTTCTTCACCGCCCTCAGATTGGCCTCACTAGAGTTGGCAATGGCTCTGTCCAGAATGGCCTGCCGCGCTTCGTCCTGGGCCTTGGTCTCGTCGCGGCTCATCAGCTCGAGCCTGATCTCGAACTCGTATTCGACCATCTGGCCGACCTTTGCCGGCGACGGTTCCTCGACCGTGACCGGCCACCAGCAGATGAGTTGATCGACGACTTTGAACATGCGGACTTGTCCTTTGACCGTGCGGTCAGCGATCAGCTGACGATGGTGGTGAACTCGTCGCTGCCTTCGGTGGTGAACATGAGCGGCAGCGTGTTGTTGATGATCTTCTGGCTATCGCCATAGGTGACGCGTCCGACCTGGACCGCGTCGGCGCTGAAGGCGACCCTGTTGCCGGCCACCTTCCCATGCTGGGCGGCAAGCGCGCCGACCTCATGTGCCTCGGCCTTGGTGAACCAGTCGATCTCGGAGAGCGCCGTTGCCTCCATGACCGCCTGGCCGGTCATCATCCGATCGACCTGCTGGATGTTTTCCGCACCAATGAGGAAGCGGGGCTCGATCTGGTTTGCGAGATCCATGGTGAGACCTTCGCAGGCACCGGCATAGCCATGCAGGGCAAATGTCGTGTTCGCCTTGGAGACGGGAACCGGCTTGACGAATTTGGACAGACTGACCGCCGGCAGCGCCGTGTCGGTGATCGTGCCGAGCAGCCCGGTGAAGGTGTAGGCAAAGCGCGGGATCTGTTTCGGCGTCAGGTTGATGGTGTAGGTACCGCGTACGCCCAGCAGAACGTGGTTGACGCGGTCCATGTTGAAATAGATCGACCCGCTCTCGAAGCCCGCGCTCACCGGCGTGTAGCGCACGTCGACGTCTTCGGTGATGACTTCGGCCATGCCGCACATCCGGTGCAGTACGCCCCAGGCGGGCACGTCGCCGGCGGCACCCGCGCCGGCGATCTCGACTTCGCCGGAGAGCGTCGCGTAGGATCCCACCAGGAAGACGCCCTGATGGCCCATATACGGCACGACCAGGTCGCGGCTGACTTCCTCGCCGGCAAGCGGCGTGAACGTCACATTGGTCATCTGCATGGCATTGGCGGCCCCCGTCGGGGCAGCGTCGGTGCCATAGGTGGCTTCGATCTTGGCAAGGATCGCGCGGTTGCGCAAAAAGCGAGTGGTCATGCCTTGTCACCTTCTGTCTGAGGGGAGGCCTTTGCGGCAACCTTGTCGGAAGCGGCGGTCTTTGCCGGCGCGCTCGACTTCGTCGTCTTGGTGGGCTTGAAGCCGGTCCCTTCGACCTGCGTCAGCTCTCCGTTCTTCTGGCGTGTGTAGCGTCCACCGGCGATCGGTCTCATGGTTCAGCTCTCCTGCAGGTAGGTGGCGGTGCGGTAGATGTCCTCGAACCAGACCGTGCCGCCGATCGCCTGCTGCAATTCGCCGGCATGATGTTCGAGCGGCTCGGTATCGCCACCGGGCTGGAAGCCGATCAGCTGGGCGCGGACATAGGCTTTCAACGCCTCGATGTCGGCGGCAGCTGCCGCATTGTTGGTGGCCGAAAGGTTGCTGGCGACAATGACCACGCCGATCTCGATTTCCGATCGCTGGAGAACACGGCCGGTCGCCCGTTCGTTCGGCAGCGACTGATCGGCGGCGACATAGACGAAGGCGGCCGGCGACGTTGTTGGCCGATCCTTGACGTTGGCCAGATCCCCCGCGCCACCGACCATCCGAAACGGCGTGCCGCTTTCCAGCAGCTTGTCGATCATCGCCTGGATCATCGGCCAGCCTCCAGCCAATCCTTGCCGATCTCCTGGATCTCGGTGATGTCGGCTTCGGAAAATCCGAGATAGGGTCGCGCCGGTATGCGCACGACGTGCTTGCCAATGGTCACCGGCCTGGTGACTGCGCCTTTGGTTCCGGCTTTCACAAACCGGTTGCGACCGCGGATCCGTTTAAAGTGGCTTTTCTGGCTGCGCGCGAACTGCTCGATATCGGCGCCGAACTGATGCGGGCCGGCATAGATGAGATTGGTGCCGACCTCGGCCGTGGTCTCGGTCGCATGGGTCGTCAGGCTGGAATAGAGGCGGTTTGTGACCCGCAGCATATTGTTCGTGCCGCGGCGCCGGCGCCCGATCCGGCGGTTGGCGGTTCGCCGGGACAGCGCCGGCCACTTGGCGCCGCCCGGTCCCGTCTCCCGCTCGAACCGACGCTGGGTCGATGTCAGGAGATAGCCAGCGATCGACGCCATCAGCTCGCCTGGATGGCGCGCCTGGCGGATCAGGTTGACGATGAAGGGCGAGGTCTTGTCGTCGAGGCTGATCAGCGCGCCGGGCATCTCAAAAGCCCTTCAGGCTGTCACGCGTGAAGACGCGGACCGGTGCTGCGGTTCGGATAGCACCGTCGCCACTGACGGCCGGCACCTCGGCGCCGTCGGACAGTTCGACCAGACCCTTGGCGACATCCTTCAGGAAGGAGACGGCGTCGTTGTAGGTGCGGGTGACCGGGCTGTCCTTGTCGGCATTGTCGCCATAGAGGTAATAGAGCGCGATGTCGGCGTTGAACTTCTGAAGCACCGGCGGCACGACGGTCAAAGGCAGTTCGGCCACCTTCTTCAGATAGCCGTCGATCAGGCCGGCCGCGTCGTCGATTGCGGTTGCCAGCACCGTCTCGTCGATGGTCGAGACCGGCTTGTTGACGCGGTCGGTGAGCTGCGTCAGCCGCTCAACTCCGAACCGGTCGATCATGTCCTGTCTCTGGCAGTAGCTCATGACATCGGCGCCTTCAGATGAACTCGACGACGAGGTTCGGCTCGCCCAGGAGCAGCTCAAGCTGATCCTCGGTGAAGGTCGTCGGCGGGTGATCGGTGGCGGCCTTGGGATGCGACATGCCGGCACGGCGAAAGCCATCGCGTCTGGCCGAGATCCGGACAGCGCTGACCATGGTTAGACCTGTCTCGCGGCAGGCCTTCAATCTGGCGACCAGAAGCGGATATCGCATGTCCGGTTCGCCCTCGGCAGAGAAGGCACCAAGGCCTTCCTCACCGAGGGTTTCCCGGGGGGTATGGGGGGAATTGGTGCCGCTAATCGGTGGCGAATATGGCGCTTTCGCGGCGGTATCAGTCAAAGGCGTTTCTGCCTGTGGCACAGTGTCGGCCGCTGTTGCCGGCGTGGTAGTTTTCTTAGGCGCCATGGAAAGCTCCATTCGGTTTCTGACAAAGCGGATCGGCGGATCCGTTTTTCCAGAAACCGCCGGTCGCTTAAGACCGGCGGCTCTTGATCTGGTTGGCGCGCCGCTACGCCAGCCAGGGAACGACGAGGATTTCGGCCGTGTGATACCAGGGGTTGCTGTTGCCCCCGTCGATAAACTGCGTGTTGATGATTTTCAGCGCGGCACTTTCCAGCGAAGGCGGCACGACGAGCAGCTTCGGCATGATCGCGAGCGGCCGACCGTAATCCGACTTCAGGCTCATCAGCCCGAGGCGCGCGGCCTCGTAATGCGCCACATCCAGTGTCTGCCTCGATCCCCAGCCCATCTGCCAGAAGCCGAAGCCGACCTGGCAACGGCCGTCGAGGCCGTACTGGTATTCCTTGCGGTTGAAGACGTTCGGATCGTCTTCCTTGTCCATCCGCACGAGGTTCTGAAAGCTGCGTCGCTCCTGGTAGATCAGCGGTTTCAGCGGCCGGGACGTGTCGAGCAGGAACCATGGAGTGCCAGCGCCGCCATCGGTATTGGCGACCAGGATTTCCTTGCCCTTCTCGTCGAGCACTGGGTGCTCAAGATCGAAGAACGGCTGGCCGTCATAGCAAAGTTCGGAGAAACCGTTCTTCAGCAGCGGCCAGATCAGCGTGTCGGGAAAGACGGTTGCGGTGGCTCCCAGATCCCGGAACATCGGGCCATAGATGCCGAGATTGTCGTCGTCGAAATCATCGCGATCGACGGCGATAGTGTTCTCATAGGACTCGTTGGTGAGCGTATAGCCGTGCTTGGCGAGATTGTTGACGACGCGGTCGCCCACCCATTTGCGGAAACCCGGAAACTTACCGAGCCAGCCATATTCATTGGACCGCGTCGTCGACGACACTGTGGTGGCGATCCTTCCATACATCGACGTCGCCTCGGCAAGGCCCGCCTGGAAGGACGCGTTGAAGCCGATAAAGGCCGACTGCAGCGTATGCGTGGTGATTTCCATGATCAGGCCTTTCAGGCGAACTCGACCCAGACGCCCTGGTCGTCCACGTCGAAGATTGTGCCGGCGACGGAACGCGTATTCGTCCCGCTGGTGAGAGCGACCGTCTGATCGTCGACGCCGTAGCAGACGGCTCCGATCGCGGCCTTGGTGATGAGGTCGGCGCCCGCAGAATTCTCGTAGCGGAAAATGCCGACCTCGATATCGACGACGAGGTCGCCGGCAGCGCCTGCAGTGTTGTCCACCGGCCGCTTGATCCGGCCGGCACCTTTGATCGTCGTTGCCGTCGTCATCCGCACTGCAAGACCCGCCGCATTGACGGCCCCCATGGCGCCGGCAAACAGCTTGGCGCCGGCGGCGACCGGGAACTGCCTGTTGTCACCGGAGCGGCGGGGCGTGTTGCGGTCCTTCGTCAGCGCCGTCATGCGTCACCGCCTTTCTTGGCCTTGATCATCGCCTCCTTCGTCAGCCCCATCTGGCGCATGACGGCGAGGTCGGTTTCGGAGAGCGACGGCTCGCCATTCGCGGGCGGCACGGCACTTGCGGTGCGCTGCGCGGCCGTCAGCTGCGGCGCCGTCTTCAGGTAGTCGGCAAAGGCTGCCGGATTGGACTTGTGCAGCGACAGGCCCCAGGCGCGTGCGGCCGGTGTCAGCTGGCCACTCTCGATCGCTCTGCTGACAGCCATCTCGGCTTCGTCGTCAGCCAGCTTTTCGGTCAGCGTCTTCAGGTTGCGCTGAACGGCGACGAATTGATCGACCGGCACGAACCGCGCCGGATCCACATTGGTGGTGGAAGCGGACTGGATGGCGGTGACGATGGTCTCCGTATCCGCATCCTTGGCGACGCCGGCGGCAACCGCGATCGCAGCAACAGACGACAGAAGGGAATTGACGGCCGTGAGGACGTCAGCCTCCGCCGCGCCCTGAGCCAGGCCCAGGGCTTCGATAAGCTTATCCATGTCGGTTTCCTGAGAGTTGGGATGGGATCTGGCAGCGACGGCTGCGAGATCGAGGTTCGGGGTATTGGTCAGCCCCGCCGAAACAAGGTGCAACACCTTGCCGTCCTTACTGTGCCGGTAGACCGGCGAGATGTAGCGATACTCCTTGGCGCGGATCGCCTGGGCTGCCTTTTCCGTCCACTCGACACGGCCATAGAGACCATCGGGACGCGCATCGAGCTCCTTGATCCAGCCGGCGGCGGGCGCCAGTCCGCCGACGCCCGGCACAGAAGAAAAAACGCTCTGGTGATCGTAGTCGACGACCAGTTCCGTAGAGCCGGCACGACGGCTGCTTGCCTCGATGACGGTGCGCATCGCCTGCAGGTCGGCAAGCGTGTAGGGACCGCGACCATCACGTCCGGAGAACTGGCCGGCCGGCAGAAGCATGATCCAATGGGACGCACTGTCCTCGCCGGCATCATTGACGCCGAGATAGGTTGCGTGGGTCGCGGTATCCGCGAAGAGGGAGGAGTGGGCGGCTTTCAACATGCCGCGAGATTGCCGACAAGCAGATCGGCAAAACATCCGGTAGGGCTATGGTGAGAGTGCCGGCTCTGGCTTGCTGCCGGCAGATCCTGCATATCACGGGGAGGGCTTCAATCCCACTTCGAATTTGAAGCCGTTTTGAAGGCCTTGGGCGCGATTTGGGGGACGTTCGGGGCAACCGTCCCGAAACAGGGGACGAGCAACGCTCCTGGGCGCGCTGCTGCGGACTCAACGCGGGTCGGAAATATCGCGCAGCGCCGCCTCACCGAACTCTCGCGGAGCACCGGCGATCTTCTCGGTATAATTCTGTTTGGCCTTCGCCTCGATGCTCGCCTTGCCGGGATTATAGGCCCAGCCAGGATCGATCCCATCGGGCACCCTGACGATCTCGCCGGTGCGCCTGTTGGTGAAGCTGCGATAGGTGTCCGGCGGCGGGTCGAAGAACAGCTGCTCGCCTTCCGCCTGCAGCCGGCGGATGTCACGCTCCGACAGGCTTTGCAGCGTACAGCGACAGCCAAAGCCGCATGGCGGCGCCCATTCGTTCCAATAGGGATGATCAACCGGGAGAACGAGATTGTGCCGGCGGGCATGGGCCGGGCGCACGTGATCGTCCCGCATGGTCACATAACGCAGATAGGGACGCGTGGTGCGATTGCGCTCGAAGTTCGCCCAATGGCCGGCCGCATAGGAGACGCGCATATTGACGTCGAAAATGGTCTGCAGCCGTCGCGTGGAGCCGAGTTGCGAGAACGTCTCCTCGCCGGTCAGCGGGTCGGTCACCCTTTGTCGGCCCCACCAGCCCTTGGCCTGGAGCGCAGGCTTCAGCTGACGGGAGAACTGCTCGATCGTCTGGCCATCGTTCAAAGCCCGTTCGAGGGCGCTGTAAATGTCGTTCAGAATGTCGAAGCCGGCGGACTTGGCGACCGTGAACATGGCCGCGTGCTCTTCCTGCCAGGCGTCCTGCCAGGAGAAGGTTTCGAGCTGGCTGGATCTGGCACGGTACGCCGCGATCGCCTCGGCCGGCGCAAGCGGCGCGAGCCGCGCCGTCACGTCAGGTCCTCTCCTGTTTCACCCGCAAGCCTGGCATTGAAGCCGGCTCGTGCCAGAAGGTCGGCAAGCGCGGTGACATCGAGATCGGCAATGCGCTTGGCAAGAATAGCGCGGGCCTCACCGAGATCCCTGGCACCGGCCAGTTCCGACTGCAGACCGGCGATCACCGGCTCCACCAGCAGCTCCCAGCCGTCGTCGGCCAGCATCTGGTCAATCGCGCTGTCGATCGCATCGGGCACAACGGTTGCCGGCAGCGTGCGGGCGACTGCCTCCTTCGTGTCTTCGGGCTTCTCGGTTTCGCCGTCCGGCTGACTTTGCCGGGAGGGCTGCAGCAGCTCCTCGTCGGGATCGGGATCAGGAAGGCCGATCTTGTCGCGCAGGGTCGACATGCCGACCTTCAGCCCAAGCGGTACCAGGCTGACGACATTCTTCACAAGGCCGTCGATGTCCACCTCATCAGGGCGGCCGATCCTGACTTTCGGATAGCGGCGTTGCGGTCCAAGGTTGAAGGCGACCAGCGGCATGGCGAGGTCACGGGTGAGTGTGGCTGCCAGCTGCTTGGCATCGGCTCGCTCGATGTCGTCGCGCACACCGTCATGCACCTTGCCGACCGCATAGCCGCCGGCCTGCGCATCCGTCGTTTGCGTCTGGCCGAGGACGACCTTGGAGACCTGCCGATCGAGCCAGTCGGCGCGCTTCTCGTAAATCTCGTGATTGCCAGACACGTTCGACTGGATGATCTCGACCGCCATGCTCTCGGGGATGATCGCCGCGAAATCCGAGCCGATCGACGTCACGGCCTCGATCAGCTTGGCCTTCTGTTCTTCTGTCGCGCCCTGTCCATATTTCCCAACGCGCAGCGGCTGGCCATAGGCTTCGACGAAGATCGCCCAGTCCTTCAGCGAGAAATGCTTGAACAGGAAGGTCCAGGCGACGGCCCGTGCGATACCGCCCCGGATCGTGAGGCCCGATTTGACCTTGGCGCGATGGACAATCCAGCACCAGGGCTGCAATGGCGCTTCGCCATCCTCAGAGCGGATCAGCGGTGTTTCGCCACTCACCCGGTCGAAGGTAAACCAGCGGGGGTCGCGCCATTTCAGGGCCGAGGGTCGCCATTGGCCCTCCGACGTGTCCCAGAGGATCTCGGTGCAGGAAAAGCCTTTGCCGATTGCATCGAGAATATCGACGACTTCGTCTTCGAATTCGTCCCGGTCCAGAACCTCTCGCACGAGATCGGCGGCCTCAACGTCGATCTTCGCGTCGCTCGCGGCCTCGACGGTGATCTCCAGCCCGGAGACCTGGCGCTTCCGGATCGACAACAGGCCGGCGTAATGCAGGTCGCGCTCCTCCATGTCCTCGGCCAGTTCCAGATAGGCCTGCGAATCGCCATCGATCGAGGTTCGGAGCATGCCGGCAAGGCGCCCAGGCGTCAGGCCCGGAACGCGATGGCGGCCGAACGGATCGCGAATGCCCCTGACGGTCGGCGCGCCTTGCTCACGCACCAGTTCGGCTTTTCGAAGAGGCCGGCCATCCGGCCCCAGAATGGAGGAGACGGCCATCAGAAAAGTCCTCTTGCTCGTTTCAGGGTGGACATGCGGAAGCGGCCGTCATCGCCTTGACGCTCGGCCGGCTCGGAAAAGCGATCCAACGGGATCGGCGCCCTTCGATAGCCATAGTCGTGCCACTGCATGCGGCTGGCAAAGTGCGCCAGCGCCAGCGCGATCGCATAGTCGCCGTGGCGCTTTTTCGGACCTTCGCCGCTGCGCACATCCGGCACTCGCGGAATGCCGGCAATCACCTTCACCGACCGCAGATCGGTCAGGTGATTGTCGTTCTTCGAAATCGAGATGGCATCGTCTTCAAAGGCCACCTTCAGCGGCGGCATGTTGATCCGGTACCAGTCCTGGGTGAACTTGATTGCCCAGACGAGGCCGCTGCTGTCCTCGTTTTCTCTGAGACCGAAGAGGCGCCCCATATCCTCAGCGACCGTCCAGCCCATGCCGGTCGCATCGAACGCAGCACCGACCATCCGCGTGACCGCCGAAAGGATGGTGCGCACGATCATCTTCTGCTCGTCACCCGGCACATTGCGCAATTCGACAGTGAGCGCGCTTCTGCGCTTCAGCATCTTGTCTAGGCTGAGCAGTGTGCCGACCGAGAGATCGGCGACGCGGGCAAAGTCGAAACCGAAGGCATAGAGAAGATTCTGGTCGAGCACCTCCAGTGCCGCCTCCAGCTCTTCCATGAAGGGCGACAACAGGACCCGGCGCTCCAGCTCGGGCCGCTGCAGGAAGTTGGTCGGCAAATCGAGCGACAGCACAGGCGCATCGGATGTCATGCGCGCCTCGATCAGCGGCGCCGACAGCCAGGAGCCGGTGCCCATGGTCGGGATACAGAACAGCTCCTCGTCGGCGCCATCGCCGTAGAAGTCGATGATGTCCTGGCGCCAGATCGCTTCGGCCTCGGGCGTCCATGTCGCTCCGTTGACCAGGCAGATACGCTCATAAAGGCCCTGGCGCAGCGCCTCGTCGAAATCGATGCGCATATGATGGTATGGTTTGCGGCCGCCGAGGATGTCCCGGATCTGCAGATTGAACTCGTTTTCGGTTCCGTCATGGGTCGAGCAGACGACAACCTGGCCGCCCCACATCAGGAAGGCGAGCGCCGCCTTCAAAAGCTCTTTCAGATTATCGACGAAGGCTGCTTCGTCGATCATCACCACACCCTGCTTGCCACGCAGCGATCGCGGCGCCGACGACAACGCCAGCACTTCGAAGCCCGAGGCAAAACGAATGCGGAAAGCCTGGATCGCCCGCTCACCGTCCTTGTCGCTGTCGTCGAACAGAAACTCGTCAACCGCCATGGCCGCCTGATTGAAGGCGCGAGACCACATGGCGCAGGCGTCGATGAACTCGCGCGTCATCTCTTGGCTATAGGAGATATACATCACGTCCATGCCGCCGGCAGCTTTGGCACGGGCCGCGCGCAACGCCGCATAGGCGGCAAAGCCGAAGGTCAGACCGATGCGGCGCGACTTCTCGACGAAGAGGACGTGACAGGTGGAACTCTCAAGCGTCTCCAGCAGATTGCCCTGGTAGGGCAGCAAGGCTTTCGGCAGCCCGAGCTTGTCGACGATATCAGGCAGCACTTCAGTCGCGCTGCGCCGCGCCTCTGCCCATTCCTCCTTGGTAATCGGTGCCGTCATGGCGTCTTCACCCCGAGGATTTCGCTCAGGATCGAAGTGGCCGTCTCCTGGCTAAGCCCCTTGGCTTTGGTTGCCGTCTGAACGGCGGCCTTTGCCTTGGTGGCAAAGTCCTTCTCGATCTTCTCGCGGCGCTGCGTCGAGACGCTCTGCGCCTGGGTCGCGGCGCGCAGCGCGTTGGCGAGCGCCATAGCATCCTTCGGTTCGATGCCGGCTTCCCCGGCATTGGTCAGGATCTCGAAGATCAGGGTCTTGATCGTCTCGGCCGCGATCAGGGTCAGGTCGTCGCTATCGCCGGCATCGAACTTTTCCGCCAGCGTGCCGGCGATCTCGGAGGCCTGATTAATCCGGCTGGTCATCAGGGCCAGCTTCACCGAATAGCGGTTGAAGGCAGAGAAGGAAGGGATCCTGAACTCCAGCTCGCCGCGATGTTCCCGCTCTATCCCCTCCAGCCGGGAGACAAACTCGGAATAGATCTCGGTCTGCGGGACATCGCGCTTTTGCAGTGCGCCGGCCGCCCAGGCGACGACCGGTGCGCATTCCTCAGGCAATAGCTCGATGCCGCTCAGCCGGCCGCGCCCTTTGCGTGCCATCTCACACCTCAGGCGAGGGCTTGGCGATGCCGTCGATCACAGAGCGACGTTCGAGGTGATCGACGCCGGCGCGAGTGATCGAGGCGATCATCACGGTGCCGGCCTGGACGATGACGACGGCGCCCAGTTCTTTCAGCTTCAGCATCTGGGTGCGCGTCCATTCGCGCGAGCGGTTATGCCCGAAGGTGTTCAGCACCGTGGTCAGCATGCTTTCGTTCAGCCGGCCGTCGGTCTGGTCGTTCAGCCCCTTGAGGATAATCAGCCGGGCGTCCTGGGCTGCATGTTCTTCAAAACTCAGATGGTTCATCACTGCCCCTTTTCGCGAAGCCAGTCGTCGATGCGGTGAACGGTCCTCGATACGCTCCCCAGCGTCTCGGTCAGCGTCCCGACATTGCCGCGCAGATCCGACAGCGCGAGCTTCAGGTCCGTCACCTGGTCCTTGTTCGGCATGTGCTTGAGTTCGTTCTCGCTGGTCTGGATGCGTCGGTCGTGGTCGACGAGCGTCCGTTCGTGTTGCTCGACCTTGGCGGCCAGCGCCGTCTCCAGCTCGTTGAGCTTGGCCATGATGACCTTCTCTCCGGAGGAGAAGAAATTCTTGGCATGGCCGAGAAGGGCGATCGCCGCGAGAAGCACGCTGAGATAGGGTAGAACCTGCTGGACATCGAGCATCATTCTGGGCTCCCCGACGCCGGCGCCTTTGCAGCCGAGACGGCAAGACGGCGCCTGACATTGCAGACCTTTATCTCGGTGCGATCCTTGTTCCAGAGATCCTGCGTCTGCTTGTCGGTGAGCGCTTGGTCCCGCGGAACTGTCGTCAACTGACACTCGATCTCTGCTGCCGGCGGGATGACCGGATCAAGATAGACGGTCTTGATCTGCGGCTTCGGCGTCTCGCTCTCAACGGACGAGCAGCTGGACGCGGTCACGGCTAAGACCGCAGCGGTCATCATCCTCGGCAAGGGCCTCATTCTGTTTCTCCAGGTCGGTGCGGTCGCCTTCAAAGCCTGCGATGTCGCGTGCGGCCAGGTCCTGCTGCTTGAGCGCCTGTTCGGCCAGGTTTTGGCGCACCCGCGCGACTTCGGCATTGGCCTTCTCGATCTCGGCACGCCAGTATGCATCCCTTGCATCGCCGGCCGTCTTGGCGGCTGCCGCTTCCATCGCCCGGATCTTGCCGAGGCCGGAATTGACGAGCGCTGCAGCTCCCAGCAGCAGCGCGGCGATGGCAAACCCGCCAATCAGATACGGCGCGAGCTTGATCACGGGACGCCAACTTGAGGTTCTGACGGAAATCCCTGGGCATCGGCTGATGCAGGCGGATCGCCGCGACTGCTGGCAAGCCCCATGGTGCGCATGTCGAGCGAGCCAAAGCCGCGATGCACACTGAAGCTGCCGACGACGATCGCCACCATCGACGGCAGGGCGATCGTGGCGATGTCGACGGCCGTTGTCTGGCCGAAGGCAGCACTTGAGCAGAGGATCAGAATGACCATCCAGGCGAGCGCGACATTGACCCAGATGAAACGGCGGGAGGATCTGTAGGAAGGCTTTTCCATCGGCTAGACCTCCGGCGGCATATAGGCTTTGAGGGCAGCGAAGGTGTTCGCACCGACAATGCCATCAACGGTCAGGCCGGCATCTTTCTGAAGCATCCGCACGGCCGTTTCCGTGCCGGGTCCAAAGTCGCCGTCAATGGCGACCGAGTAGCCAGCGGCAAACAGACCGCGCTGGAGTTGCGCCACGCCACGCCCCTCGCTGCCGCGATGCAGGACCTCGAAGCCCTCCTGGGCGATCGAGATCTCTCCGGCCGACAGGCGAGCCATGCCCGTCTTGGCGCGGCCGAGGCACTGGCGACGGTCTTCGAGGCCATTGGTGCCGCCGTTGATGACACGGGTGGCGCCGATCAGGTCATCGCGATCGGCAAATCGATTGAGACCGTGCTCCATCCAGAAATAGATGGCGGCCCACAGCGCCCACGGGAATTCGGCCACAAGCTCGGGATGGGCCTCGAAGTCGGGGCAGCCGGGGATGATCTTTCGCATCCAGAGTGTGAAGGCGCGGTGATTGCCGTGGCCGGTCAGCTGGATCAGGCCATGACCCTTATAGCGCACGCCGTCACCGGCTCTCGTATTGCCGAGATCGGCGCGGCCCTCATAGGCGCGACCGGACGCATATTCGACCGCGGTCTTGAAGCTGTCGCTCTCATGGGCAAGCTGCGCCAGAAAATGTGCGATCCTCAGCGAACTGGTGAGTGCCGCATAGGCAAACAGATCCGGCACCAGCGGCGCGATATGTCCGGCAATCGATACCTGTGCTGCGGAATAGTTTTTGCCCGAGGCTCGCGGCACGATCGACAGCAGGAATTGCGGGTTGATTTTGTGAAGGTCCAGCAAGGGAAGTACCAATCTGAGAGCAAGTCCGATTGGTTTGCAGTGTCCCTGAATGAGGCGGTGGATAACACTCGCCAGCTTTGCGGCAACTTAGCCAAACAGGTCCAGTTGGGCGTCCACTTGTCGGCCGAGCCAATTGCGAACCGTCGTCTCGGTCACATGAAGACGCCGGGCTATGGCAATGTTCGTCAGGCCCTTATAGCGCAAATATTCGGCGATGAAGGGTTTTCCGGTCGGCACAGTGACACCACCGACATGGATGCGCTTCGCCAGTTCGATCGTCTTCTCCTTGCCCACCAGTTGCAGGACCGGCGAACGCTCCTGCGGATGTTCGGAGAGGTAGACCGGCGTGCCGCCGAAGGCCAACAGGAAGTCCACGCCCAAGGCGATGCCGAGCACATCGGTATAGGGCTGGATGTGGGCTGGCACCTTGATCGCGTTGGATATCATCGCGGCCTTTCCTCCCGTTCGAGGCGCAGCAGCTCGGTGGTGATGTCGCAGAGCTTTGCCTGGACGCCGACCCGCCGGTGGCTCATCGGCCGCAGATGTTGAAGACGTTTCAAAAGCGCTTCGCGGCGCTCCTGAAGCCTCTTCAACTCAGCCTGGCGGAACAGGGGAAGGTGACGGCCCATCTAGCCGTCTCCCTCGGGTTTCGGAGTGCGCAGATCCCGGGAGTGCCAGTTGGTCGGCAGGCAACTGACGACGCGCTCCTGCTGCAGGACGAACTTCACGCCATCATGGGTCACGCCGGTGGCGCCGTAGCGCACACCGTCGATGCAGGCCCTGGCGATCTGTTCGCGAATGGAGGCCACGTCGAGGCCATGGCGGCGCTCCAGGTAGCGCAGCACGGCGTGATCGGTAACATCGGGCCAGGCGCTGCTTGCCACCGGCATGGGAATGGCAATCGGCTTCCGGCTCATGGCGTGGCCTCCCTTGAAGACCGGATGCGCTCCCCGAAATAGTTCATCACGGTGATCCACTGGTGAGCACTGAGATCGCGGGTTGCCCTGTCCTCGTCAAGAATGTCCTTCACCACCGACCAGAAGTCGGCGGCAGCGCCACCGAACATCCGCCACTGTGCCTGGGCGATCCTGTAGCCATGGGCGGCAGCATAGGGCGGCAGGCTCTTCTTGTCGGACCAGTCCACGCCGGCTTCGCGGTGCAGCCACGCCTTCAGCCCTTCTATGGCCCTTCGGGCATCGTCGGCGTGATGCAGGAACCGGGTGTCATCAACGCCAGTCTGTCGCCTGATAAAGGCGATCATGGCGCTGTCTTCACGATCATCGATGACCCCGAGATTAAAGCCGGCAATCCAGAGCGCCTGCAGTTTGGGCGCATATTTGCCGGTCAGCTTGCGCCGGCTGCCATGGCGCCCTGAAGCGGTCGATAACGAAAAGCCTTCATTGCGCAGAACCGAAAGGACGGCCTGTCGCTCGGGCTCGCTCATATCTTTGGCGGAGGATTTGCCGGTGATCCTGGCAAGCTTGGCGCGATAGGTGTCGTCGTCGAGGCCGAGTTGTTTCTTGGCTACGTGGAGGGCAGCGATTGAAGAGGTCATGCTAAATCCCTTCGAATTGCAATGTTGTTGTTGAAACTGTCCTGAGGAGTATTCCGGACATGGCTTGCGGCCGAGCAACGGACGTGGAACGGTTCTGTGATCTCAACAGACTGAATAGGAAAGTTTCGATGCGAGTTAGCACCGCCAGCGCTTTCTTCGGGGCAGGATTGGTTGCTGCCGGAATGCTTATTTTGCCGCCTGCGATGTTCGGTGATCGAACTCAAGGGTTGGCTCAGCGGGTGTATGATTTCCAGACGTTGATCGCTGGTCTTATTGCGGTTTTTGCGGCTGCTTGGACTGTCCGCGCTATGGAGGGGTCTGATAGAGCGCAAGAGCGGCGGCACAATCATACGGTTGCGCTGAATTTGCGAAATGAGTACGCGGCCATGGAAAGGCTGGTCACAGCTTACTTCGAAGAGATCAGGGCTACCACGTTTCTTGTAACGGATTTGGCTCTGGCATTCTCCCTTGCCCCGCATGAAGCAAAACTTGTCATGGCTCGGGCATATGAAGTCGAGAAAGCGATTTGCGGCACTGAAAAAATTCTGAACTCGAGGGAGTTTGAACAGGCGTTCGAATATCTCGATGGTTCCCTGACGCGTGCGGTCGGGGAGGTCAAAGCGATCAGTGCGCAGGGCACTACTGCAGCCAGTCGAATTGCGAACCAGAAAAGGTACGGTCAGGAAAGAGAAGAGGACTTCGCTTTCTGGTTCGTCGACGACGCATACGGCAGCGGGGTGGAGCAAATTGTATATTGCCTCACCAAACTTGATCAGAATTATCCGGCTCTCAACAGAGGGATGGAGGAGCTTAAAAGGCGGATAGAGAAGCTTCGAATTCTTTATCCCGATATCATGTAGAGGTCTCGGGAGAAAAATTTTTTTGCTACAGATGTATGCTAAATAATTCGAAGAAAAAATGGGGTATTGCTGAGGCTTGAAGTGGGTAGGCATCATTTCTTGGTAGGACATTGCTTATACTCACGCCTTGGCCAAATCGATGGTGATCGCGTGCAGCTCGTCGTCACCGTTCTCTCGCTCGTAGAACCGGATATAGCCCTTTGATCCCGTAACCCGGATGCTGTCGCGGATGGCATCCATGGCGCGCTGCCAGCGCTCGTCGTCGATATCGAGCCGAAGCAACATGAAGATCTCCGCCTTGTTGATCTGTCCCTCCTTGTCGGTGTTGAAGGCGCGGGTCACGATCGACTGGATCTCCGGGCGGGCGTCTGCCGACCATTCGGTCAGGCACTCGTCAATCAGTGCCTTGGCGATATGGATCTGCGGGCCGAAGCTGACCTGATCGGCGAACTGGACGACGACGCGCATCCGCCCATCGATCGTTGAATAGGTCGAGTTGCCCTTCTTGCCGCCGATCTTTTGGCCGTATTCCTGCTCGAGCAGCGCATCGAATGCGCTGATGTCGGCAATGGTGTGCTTCTTGAAGCGGGCGATCTGGGCGGACAGCGACTTGGCGAAACCAATGATCTTCCGGACTGTCTCGTCCTGCAGCTTGTCTTCGGGTTTGACGTTGGCGAGTGGCACCAGATGGCCCTTAGCGTCCTCCATCCATTCCCGCCCGTTGACGATGGTAATGCCGTTGTCTGGCTGCTCTTCGATGATGACGCTGTTCATGACTGCGGTCCTCTGATCGGTTTGGTGAAGTTGCGGTATGCCTTGCGAACGCCGCTTGCGGCGGCCTTGAGGTTCGCCCGTGCACGCTGCTCGTCTCGCGTGCCCTCGCTGTCTTCGAAGCGGGTCAGGGCGTCCGCCAGGATCCTAGCGGCTTCCACCAGGCTCTGGGACGGTGCTCGGTGTTTCTTCGTGGTTTTGTCGCCCTCCCTCTGCTGAAGGGCTCTCGCAATATCCGGTGCGAGGGCATCGGCGATGACCTCGACCGGGATCTCAACGGGGATCATCAGCCTCGTCATGCTGCGTCTCCGTCATCCGGTGGCGATGCGCGCAGGAACCGCGGACGGGCCACCAGGGGGACGATCTTGGCGCTGGCGTCGTCGCGGCCAAGAGGACGCAGGGTCCGTATCCGGCCACGGTTACGGTCATCCTGCGCTTTCAGGGCGCCGTTCAGGATCAGAACCTCTTCCTCGGCTTCCCTTGCCAGGGCGCGGATCGTTCCGAGCCAGGCGAGTATGTTGGTCACCTGCTCGCCGTCGAGCAGGCAGCCGCTTTGGCTGAAGGGCTTCAGCGCTTCACGCAGGGCCTGCACCTCTTCCGATGCATTGAGGATCATGGCTTCCTCCCGAAGTCGTGGTGGATCACCTTGCCCTCCGGATCGCGGACCAGGTGCGTCAGCTGTTCGGTGGCCAGTTGTTCGAGCGCCTTGCCGCCCTGTCTCGACGCTTCTCCGAGGCGGAGCACATCGAGTTCCCGTTCCATGCTGGCGGCGAGACGCGCGAGAACCTGCAATTCGCTCGCGATCTCGGGGAGATCCGCCGGCTTTGCCTTGGGCAGTTCATCGGCCGTGGCTTTGAGTTCGACGGACAGGCGGATCATGCCAGTCCCTCCACGTCCCGGTTCTTCCAGGCCGCCTGGACGTGCTTCAGACCAAGTGGTTCTGCGCGCTCGTCGGCGATCGAATAGGCGAGCTTGACCGTCTTATCGACCTGTCTAAGAGCGCCGCCTTTCATGCCGACACCGATCAAGAATTTGATTGCATCGGGATCGGTGACGTCCCATGCGGCGATGAAGGTCTCTAGATCCTCGAGATATGGCTTGATCCGCTTCAGGCGGGTGCCGACGCGGCTTTTCAGCTGGGCGTAGGACGGGCCGCCATTCGTGCGGCCAAAGCGGCTATATACTTCCTCGTTGCCGACCAGAGCGACGCCGCACTGGTAGATGTCGACGAAGTGGCGCAGCTGGTTGATGGCTTCATCTACCAGGTTCTGCGCCTCGTCGATGATCAGCAACGAACCGCCGCCGATGCGTGCCAGCTTCTGGCCGATCGCACGGGTAAGCTTGGCCGGGTTATGCTGCTGGACGTCCAGTTCGGTTGCCAGTTCTGTCAGCATACCGTGCACCGTCTTGGTGTGGGGGCTGACCGTCGCATGATAGACATGCGGATTGGTGGCGACGTAGTTGCGGCAGGTGGCTGTCTTCCCCATTCCTGCGCCGAAGGTAATCATCACCATGTCGCCGGTCATCTGTGCCCAGCGGAGGGTGCTTGCCACTTCCTCGCTGCCGCGCATCTTGATGAAGCGTGGAGACTGGCGGATGGCTCCGGCCAGCGAGGCGGCGTCCTCCAGGGCATCGAGCCAATGCCGGACGGTCTGGTTGTTGGTATCGAGGCGACCGAGATAGCTGCCGGAAAACCATTGGGAAAAGGTGCCGTCTCGCATGCCCGCGCGACGGGTCACTTCGGCCTTAGTCCAGCGATTGAGGGATGCGACCTCCATGACGCGGGCGGTCAGGATTTGCCATTCGGTTACATCGGCACTGTCATGCTTGGAGAGGAAGTCGGGTGTCGGCTGGGGGCGGTCCCAACTGCCTATATTGGTGGGCGTGTATCGGCTCATCTAGAAGGTTCCCTTTGCAACCCCCTTGGGGGCTTTTAGCGGGCAGGATCACTCCCGCCCTTCTTTTGTCTGGAACCGTACGACCTACGTTTCGGCTCATGCGATCGACCGGCGGATGCGGGCGCCGGCCCATTCCCGGACCTGGGGAATTCGAGGATCGATGCGCTGTCCGCTGCGCGGGCCACCGCATTCGAAAAGCTGGCAAGAAATTCGTCGTCGCTGATGGCGTCCGTTTCGACGCGGGGCGCCGTGCTTCCACGCGTCGCCAGTCGCGTCACCGCCGGACGAGAAGGTTTGGACTTCCCGGGCGCCGTTGGTTCGCCGCGGTAGATGATGTCGGCAAGTTGAGCGGCGGTCAGTTTGGTGTGCGCCTCGCGCTGCGCCTGGAGCGCCTTGGCATAGTCGCGCCTGGTGCGGGCATGCTGACGGGCCGCATCGACATTGTCGAAGCCCGTATCGGCGATACAGGCCGCTTCGCAGATCAGACGGTTATCCAGATCGTAGACACGAACGCTCTCGTGCAGTTTGTCTGGATCGAAACGGATAGTGACCTTCGCGCCGGATATCGCGTTCAAATCGCGGGACCAGTAGCGATTTCCCTGGAAGTGAATCTCTCCGGATCCCTTTTTCGTGCGCAGGGTTTCAGATGCCAGCAACCAGAGGCTCTTCTGCGCCGCTGTTGGCCACCGGACTATCGTCGACGGATTTGCAAGGCTCTCCGTGAATGTCTCATCGAAGCTGCGGCCGGCGCAGGCTGCGGCGCGTCGGTCTTCCTGCGCATTGTGGTCGGTAATCTGTGCCGCGACATGCATCCGGAAGCCTTCGAGCGGAATGGCTCTGGTCATATAGTTTTCCGGCTTGGCGTCCGGGCGATTGCCGGTGTAGGCGCCGGCGCAATAGGGGTGCTTGGCGATATTGTCTGCGAGGTCGCGGAAGGCGCGCTCGATTGGCTTGGATTGACCAGAATAGGGCGTTGTCCAGTGCGGCTGGATACCAAGGGTGACGAGCAACCCTTGCGGATCCTCTTCCTTCACCTTGAAGCGGAAGCGTGTCCTGCTCTGGCCGGAGATCCACTTTGAGGCAAAGGCACGTCCGTTATCGAGATAGATATCGTCCGGAATGCCGAAGACCTCGACCATGTCGCCGATGACAAGCCGCACGGCTTCCCACGTCTCGGCATCGGAAAGACGCCAGGAAACGATCTTTCCGGAATAGAGGTCCTGGATGCAGACCAGGAACATGCGGATCGGCTTCTCGGACCAGGGCACGGAGATAAAGACGTCGATCTTGTGCCCGTCCATGTTAACGGCCTGCATGGCGTGGAAATGGGTGCGGACACGGCGCTGAGCGGGAAAGAGCGTCTTCGCCTTGTCCTTGCCCGAACGCGCCAGCACCTGGACCGCGCGCGGGACTTCACGATCGAACCGTCGTCTGCAGGTGTCTTCGGAGGGGATCGACAACCATTTCTGCCGCTTGGCGACTTTGAGCATTCGCCTGTAGCAGGCTGAGAAGGTTGGCTTTTCCGGACGTAGGTAATCGGATTTCAGGAAATCCCAGGCGTCCTCGTCGATCTTTTGACCCGCGCCCGTCTTGGACCGCACGGAAGGAGCGAGTGCCGCAAGCCAGTCTTCCCGATCAATGCCCTGTATCAGCTTGTCCCAGGCGTAGAGGGTCGGCATGCTGACGCCGGCGAGATGGGCGGCCGCCTTCATGGCATTGGTGCGACCCAGCCCCGCCGAGGTCAGCTCATAGGCGTTTCGAAGAGCCTTTAAACGGTCTTCACAGACCATTTTCTGATCCGCCGTCAGGGCTTCAAAGGCATTCCAGCGAGACTTGCGGCGCCGGTCCTTTTCGGACCGTTCTTCGTCCGCTGCGAGGGCGAGTATGAGAGACAGTCGTTGTCGTGCCGGGACGGGAAGGAGCGTCAGGTGGTATTCGTAGCCGCCGCCTTTTTGACCTGCCCGCTTGCGGGCTTTCTCAGGCTGCAGACGCCAACCATGAAGGCCGATGTATCGGCTATATCCGGACGCATCGGCAGGCATGTCTGGCAGATCGGCTGCAAGCAGTTCGGCCACGGTGAACCACTCTTTCATCGCAGCATCCCGATGACGATACTCGACAGCAGGAAGATCCCGAGCATCGTCGAGCCCAGGATGACGCTCAGTGTGGCGGATCTCCGGGCCGTGAACAGGGTACCGAGCAGGGCGGCGGCAAATGCGGCGAGTATGAGCATTGCGGTGATGATGGTCATAGCGAGCTACCCCGCCGTTTGATGTTGACGGGAATGGCGCGCAGGGTTCTCAGCTCGTTTGCCAGTTCACGCTGTTCCTGCTGAAGCCTCGCGATTTCTGCGAGGCGGGCCTCGTCGCCTTCCAGCATGATCAGCCCGTCTTCCGAGACGACCAGGTCCCATAGCCAGTTCGCGTTGGTAGCGCGCACGAAGGCCTTGAAGCGTATCAGGCTGATGTCGTGCGTCTCCTTGCTCTCGGCGGTGTAGGCATCCAGCGTTGTCTTGGAGAGGGTTTCCAGCCCGAGATACTGTGCCATCCTGGCTGCGATGGTCGGCCGGTCGTGTGGGCATTCGCGGATAGCCTGGGCCATGGCCCGCTTCAGTTTCGCGCGGAAGCGCCTGATATCGATCTGCGCTGATGGCGATCGTGTCGGAAAGAGAGGAGCCTGGAAGAGATCGAACTGGTCGGGATGTTTCATTGCACAACCTCCCGCCGAAGGTCGGCCAGCAGGGTGTCCGGCACCTGACCTATCAGGCTTAGGAACTCTTCCCGGGTTTCTTCGCTCGCCTCGTCCCAGGCGGCCTGCAGCTTGAGAAGAACGGCTTTCTGCCTGGTGTCCTCGTCCGGTTGAGACTTGGGGCGGACAGCCGCTAGTTCCGACCATGCGCGTTCGACGTCGTGATCCATCAGACCGATCGCGGTGGCCAACTCGCGCTGTCTCTGGGGCTCGAGTTTTGCGATTTTCAACAGTTGTGACTGATTGTCTGCCGTGGGGGTTCCGCGTAGAGCGGAGCGAACATCCGCGTGAAGCTTTGCGATCTTGCCGAGGCGAAAAATGGCGCGGCGGGACAGTCCCATGCGCTCTGCCACGTGCGAGGCGAAGCCGGCTGTTTCGGTCTGGAATAATTGTGACAAGTTGGCACTATTACCAGGACGGCCGGGCGCCACCTTTCCGTGCCTTTGTTCCCAGATCTCCCGATAGGCGCTGACAAATGTAGCCCGGTCGATGACGGACAACTCATTGCGGAAGAGGTTCTCGGTTATCTCGACCAACTGGGCCTCGAGCTTGTCCGCTTCGACCACAATGGCGTCGATCTCATCCTCGTCGTTCAGCTGGAAAGCGCGTAGACGATGAGCGCCCGCAACGAGCGTGTATTTCCCGCTCTTTGCGGCGGGCGTGGCCCGAACCGTAATTGGATTGATCAGGCCATGCTCGACGATCGACTGAGCGATCGCGATTGCATGCTCTTCCTCGACATCTCGAAGGCGCGGCGGCACGGCAATGTCTGAAAGCCGAATTGTCTTGAAGGAGGCCATCAGGCTGCATCCTCCTGCTCTTCGAGCTGCTCGGCGAGAAATCCACGTGCGGCTTCCGCCATGCGGCGGTAGTGCGCTTCGAAGCGCGAGCCCTCCAGGCGCGCGTCGATCGTGCGCAAGGCTCGATTGATCGCTTCTCGGGACCGCTCCTCATGGATAACGATCCGGCGTTTCGGCCAGTCGAACTCGACAACCATCAGGTGGAGGGCGATCTGGCGGGCGAGGGCCGCATCGAACCATTGGCGCGGCGGATCGATGATGTCACGGGCGCTGAGATGCGGGAAACCCTCGCGCACCGCAAGGATGCAGGCGTGGATCGTGGCGTCATACATGGCGTGTTCGTCGTGCCGGTTCAGCATGAGCGGATCTCCGGTAGATGGTTGTGCCTGCCGGTGGGAAGGGATACCGGCAGGCACGTGCGCCCGGTTTGATCGACCGATACGAGAAACAGGGCCAGACGGGGCGCGTGGGAAGGGCGGACGATCATGGGATGAGTCCCGGGATCTGGTGAATGACGGCTAGTGCGACGGCCGTGAGGCCGCTGACGAGTGCCGAGAAGATCATTGTCATCTCGGCGACTCTGCAGACCCTGGACTGAGCCGGGATGAACGGATTTCTGTCTATTCCGGGCCGTTGTTTCGGCGTTGTGGGAAACCGGAAAAGGCGCGAGGCTCGGGGTGTGGAGCGGGTCTTTGAAGACGTCTGACGGCCGAGGCGAAAATCGGCTGTATCGCTTGCCGCGAAATGCGGATGGCAAAGGCCAGAGCAGCGTCTGTTGTCCCGCTCCACGACCATCACGCGGCCTCCTGCTTGTCGGCGTCGCTTGGGCGGCGGTCGCGCATCGTCGAGCGCTGGTAGTTGTCGGTGGGCTGAGGAGTGAGGCGATTGCCATTGCCGTGGTAGCGGGAACGCCAGAGGAGATGAGGACGGGTCTTGAGCGCGGCTGCAATGGCTCGTTCGCCTGCGGCATTGGGTTCCCGCAAGGTCGTGCCGGCAGTGCCGCGAGGCAGATTGTACTGGCGATCAATGTCGAGGAGGGTGAAGCCGGCCAGCGTGAGCTGGGACTTCACACGCGTCATCTCTTCAAGGCGCAGCTTCGCCGCCTTGTCCGCAGTGCGGTCACGGTGCATAGTCATTCCTCGTTTTGAAACCGGGGAGGCTCTCTGCGCCTCCCTTTTCTCGGACCGGTCGGTCCGTATTTATGGAAGGGATAAGCACTTTTGTGCTCATTTGCAAGCACAAAAGTGCTTATCATGTTGTTTGCGTGAGCGATGAAACGACGATAGGAGCCCGCGCCAAGGAAATCCGGCAGGAAGCGCGGCTCTCACAGCAAGAGATGGCCGATGCGATTGGCCTCTCCCTACGGGCATGGCAGAAGATCGAGCGCAATGAGGGCGTCCCGAGTGGTGAAACGCTTCTGCAGTTCAAAAAAGTTGGAGTTAATCCCGGCTGGGTGCTGACCGGCTCCGGCCCAAGGTCTGCCTCTGCTGCCGGTGAAGACAACGCTTTCGCGCAGGTTGATCCGGTCTTGCTCCAGCGCCTAGGTGATACTGTCCAGGCGGTTTTTGTCGAGTGCAAGCAGACCCCGCCGCAAAGGGCGATCACTTTCGAGGCAGGCCAACTCTACAATGACCTTCTCAATCGGGTAAAGGACTTACGAGATACGGGCATGGTTACGGCCGCGATCGAAGTGCTTCGGCGAGAGTTCAAGGACCGTCTGACTGCAGCCCAACCAGGCACCGGCAAACGCTCGGGCTGATGCTGGTGAACCCAAGCCCGAGACAATAGAGTAGGGGCCGCCGCAGACAGGATCTGCGCGGTTGAAGCGGAGCGGCACGGCCGATGCGAGAGCAGGGCAGGGATGCTTGTTTTCTGAGAAGTGGTCACGTCGGCCCGGAAGCCGTCGTCACCCGGCTGACCTGCAGGGAAGCAAAGGCTGATGGCTGTTAGGGCGAAGACGCCCGCGCGTTATCAAGCACGGGTTCGTGTTCGATCGACGCATCGTGCATCGTCGGCCGTCCAGCACTTGCAACAATGTAATGAGTTTTGAATAAAACAGGATTTCTAATATACATACGCATACCCCCGTCCATTGCAACCATAGCGTACATCGCAGTGGTGTGGGTAGCAAGCGCATCTTTAGTGTGGAATACTTCTCGTTATCAGTTCAAGGCTCCGCTGTTCAGCTATCTGCTGCGATACTCCGAAAGCGCTTAGCTTAGGGGCTTGGCATCATCATCACGGATACCATGGAGATAACACCGCCGGTGCTCCAGAGCGTCAAAGCGGAAGCAGGATCAACTCATCATCCTTCAGCGGTCTCTGCAGATCCTTCGCCTGGTCCCAGGGAGCGGACATCCATAGCTCGATTTCTTCTTCGGTTCGCAGGATGACCGGCATCGCTTTCGGATGAATGGGCGCAACGACCTCGTTCGGAGGACAGGTCAGGAAGCCGAAAAGCTCGTGCCTGCCTGGTCGCGGACTCTTGAGGCTTCCACGCTCCCCGTTCCACTCTGTCCAGATCCCGGCAAAGAAGGCGAGCGGCTTGCTCTCGTCGATCGCGAACCACCGTTTGGTCTTCCGCGGCTTGGTGTCCTCCCATTCGCAGAAGGTCGTCCACGGTACCAGGCAGCGGCTCTCCGGCTTGAGCCAGCGGCGCCAATGGCCGGAAGTGATATTTCGGATATTGGTGACCCCTGTATCCGGTTTCCCGTTGGTAACGAAGGATGGGGAGGGCATGCCCCACGTCAGCATGCTCATCTCGCGCTCGCCGGCGTGATTGCGAATGACCGGCGCCACCTTGTCGGGATAGATGTCCAGCGACGGCTCGAGATTGCCGAGCCTGTCGATCGCCTTCGTGAAAGCCCGCATGGCCTCCTGTGTGGTCGTAACGTTATACAGGTTGCACATGCCGTCCTCCGCTGGGGTCCAGTTCCCGATTTTGTCGAACTCTGAAAGCTCGACGAGTTCGCCGTGATAACATGCGCGAAAGTCGAGAGCAGCGTCCAGACTGGCGAATGAGAACATGAGGTAGCTGTTCTCATGCAGCATGACGTAGCTACTTCTCGGGCCGCAACCGCGTGCCGCCGCGTCTGTAAGGATGGCAAAGCGTTCCCTCCTATGCCGCTCTTCACCCCAATGCAGTATTATCTTAAACGGCCACTCGCGGTGGACGCGAGCCATCGTGATTTCACCCTTACGCCGCCCCATGCTGTCTCCTTCCGACGCTTGACTTGAAAGTCTCTAATATGTGAACATATAGAGAACAAAGTCCAGTCGCACAGGAATGACAATGAGCAGCACGCAGCATGATGATGTCGTCGCCAGAGCCCTCGCCGAAGTCGCAAAAGCCAAGGCATTTCGGGAAAGAACCATCGAACTCCGCCAGCAATCCTTCAGCCGGCTGCCGTAGAAGACTTCCATTTACGTCTTGGGGGCAACCGTGAAGCCTCAGCATCAGGTGCAGAAGTCCCATTGAGCGCCGAGGAACCTTCCGCGTCGACGGAAATTGAACTTTTATTCGCGGCATTCGACGGTGACGTGCTCGCCGCCTTGCGTAGTGTCCTCGGCGACTGCCATCATCTCAATGCGCAGCTGTGGCTTGCATAAGCTCTGATGAGCAGGGGATTCACAAGGGATGGGTACCTGACGCTGAGCGTTGCGACGTGACTTACGACCAACGAACCGTTAAGGAGCAACGCCATGGAGCAGCTTAATAAAACGGATTTCGGCAAGCTCGGAACGGTTCAGTTTGACAGGTGCAACTGGTAGCAAGAGGTATTTAAATGAGCTGGCTGGGCGACCTAAAGCGTTCTCAACGTGAGCGGCAAGAACTTATTCAACTTCGCCGCGACATTGATGACTGTGATAAGGAACTGCAAAGGCAGCTGGAGGGACTGAAGCCGCGGGACGATTTATATCAATCGCGCTTGGGCGCGTATATCCACAATGTTGGCACCCTAGAAGCTGCTGTAGCCCAAATCGAGACTGCGCAGATGAGGAGACGTGCTGAGCGCTGGAGAATTCCGCTTCCCCCACGCCCACGCGAAGAGGCTTATGCGACCGATTTCTGGGAATGGCACGATAAGCATGGCAAATACTATTTCTCAGAGAAAGCCCTGAGCCAGATTCGCAGGGAGCTGTACATGGAGTGGGAGATGTGGTGGAAGCCATGGCTTTCTTGGCTCGCGATTGGAATCAGTTTCCTCAGCTTGGCAATCGCAATTTTTAAACCGTAAGATACCGGATTAACGCATTGTTCGGGGCGCCAAGCAATATTGCGACGGGTTCATTCAATTTGAATTTAAGCCCTAGATGCCGTTGATAGATCAACGCGCGATGCGTGCTCAAAGGTAGGTAGTCGATATACAGAGCGTGAGCAACGACGACTAAACGACAGTGAAACCTGACGCAGGAATTTGTCCAACCGCACACGCTAGTGGCGAGATAATGTCAGGAGTCTTTGATACCGCACGTCGGCTTCAAGTTTTCGATTCTTGTCCTTAATATGCTTTAACGCCTTATCTAGTCCGTTTGGGATGATTGCTCCGTCCTCCGCTCCGACAGTTTTGTCGAGCACTGAAAGAAAAGCTTCCGCGTCTTCAGGCAAATTTATGCCGTCAATTGTTTTCTCTTCTGCGTTGCGATTGAAAACTCCGTAGTCCCAAAGTGACCAGCAGTCAAAGGGCGTCAGGTAAGGAAGAATTAGTTCGGCGGCCGCGGCATAGTGATTGTCAGCTGCGGCTGGGAAGTCGGCAAACGAATCCGACAATCTCGGTGACGAGAGCGTCAGTTCCTTCGGCCAAATGTCTTGGAAGAGCTTCTTGACCAGCCCAAACCTTTTAGCTGGATCCTTTGGCTCGGCTTCGGTGTCCCTAAGGTACTTTTTCATGGTGTCGAGTGCGCGGGCTCGCACCGGATCTCCCCCGATCCGCAGCATCTGCTGCGTTAGTTGCGCGGGAATTGCCAGCTTCTCGCCGTTGCGCATATCGATAATCATCGAGAAGACCACTCGCTGGCTTAAGGATCCACGGGTCTCGTCCGGCAAATCTTTTCCAGCCGCCGCCGCGATCATACTCGTGCTGAGCTCTTCCAGAACGGCTTTCGGAGGTAGCTGGTTTGTCAGAGAGAACCCATGCCATAGTTCGATACTCGGACCTGCTGCTAGGACCAGCGGCTCAAGTAGATTTTCTCGCGACCAAGCCTTGTTTGCAGCCCAAAAGTAATTGAAGTTACTAAGTAGCTGATACTGCGCCTGTAGCTTTGCCTCACTTGTTGCACGTTCGATAGCGACTAAGGCGTCGCTCCATGGTGTTTCAGCCAGAGGTTTTGCACGGTTTGTAGAGCTCGGGCACGCTCGCATGAACGCGGAAATAAGGTTGCCGACCGGACTTGAATAGCTGCGATCCCGCAGAGGCAAATTATGCTCTGCCTCATGGTTGGTCTTGGCGACCGCTGCAGGCCACAGTGTTAGCCACGCACGTAGGTAGTCGTCCTCTCCACGTAACAGCATATCCCAACTCGACATCCAAGACGTGAGGCCTCGGAGTGCGTGCTTAATAGTCGATTCATCAAGGTGTGCGATTGCCAAACAGGCTTTGAGCGCTGTTAGGATCAGCGTCTTATCGCTTGGACCCGCGCGGTCGATGGTTGCGTTCAGATCGGAGGGCCTGAAACTATACCCGAAGGCCTCCCAAACTTTTAACCGCGCTGATGAGCCGGAGCCCACGGTTAGAAGATCGAGAACGAGATCTGGGTTCCGACCAATAAAATCCGACGCCGCGCGACTCTTGCTTTCCCATCCGTCATCGCTCAGATGGCGGGCGAGTTCATCGATGAGTTTCGCCGACGGAACGTCCGCAAAGGCAGGATCGCCGCTGCGGTCGTCGTGTAGCGTTCTCACTCCGGGATTGAAGCCTTCCGTCACCGAAACAACTTCACTCTCTCTCGGTTGTTGGATGAGCGCTTGTTTCAGCCACTCTTCCGTACTTCTCGATAGCTGACCGCCGCCGGCCTTGATCCGCTGGAGTTCGGTGACACTGCGTCGCTTTACCGCCAGCTTGGCGTCGTCCCTGCCAAGCCGCTTGGACAATCGCGCGATCGGTTCGCCTGCGATCAGCCGTTGCTCGATCGGGGCGATTAGGTCCTGTTGAAGCGAAGACCACCGTACAGCTCGCAGCTCCGCAATCTCTGGAAATGTATGCGACAACCAGAACTCTGTGTCGTTCAAGCTGATCAGAAAGCGACCGACATCTTCGCTATTCACCAAGGTTTCATCTCGGGCCGCTGCTGCCCATAACCGCTTGTACAATTTCCAACGATCGATGTCCCAAGCTGCCATCACGCGGAGTGCAGCAGATCCGTCTATCTCACTAAGGCGTTGAAAGACTGCGTGAAGCAGTTTTATTGTCGGCGCGAATCCCCTCGCGTAGCGATCTGGTTCTCCGCCGCCTTCAACGAATTCTGCTGCCGGTACGAAATAAACGCGATGGACTAGCCAGGCCGTTGAGTCTGCCTCATTTGCGATCATCCCGATGCGCTTCGCCTGATTAAGCCCGGTAAGCAACGCTTTGTTCAGCGCAGCCGCAAGTTCAAAAAGACAATCTCGATCATTTATTTCTGATAGGCCGATTTCTTCCGGTGTGACCCTCTCTCCGCCAGTCATCGAAATCCAGAATATGTCTCGAACTGTTTTGGGGTGCTTCGCGCGTGTGTTGCCAAAAGCCTCGTATTTTATGCCGCTTTCGACCTTGATCCTGGGGCGAACTGCCTCCGTAATAAGTTTGATAACCTCAGAAGACGAGGCGCCTGAATTTAACTCCCGCTTAAGCAAAAGCCGATTGTAGCCATTGTCGTACGCCGGCTCGTTCCAATATTCGAGCAAGTAGGTCCAAGCGTGTCGATAAGGCTCTCGCAAATCAGAGTTCTGGAGCTCGAGAAGCCTCCTTAGGGCGGTGCGCTCAGCAATCTGATCTGAACCCAGCTTAAGTGCCCATTCGAGAAACTCTCGGTCGTTGAGCCGCGATAGAGCAAAGGCGTGTGTGTTTTGGGCGATAACGACATCAGTATCGGACGGCCGCGATGCTCTCAACTCAGCCTCTCCTTTGCGTATCGCGAACCGCTTGGTTTAGCAGCGAGAGCCATATCGGCGAAGCCGCTTTCGAAGCAAGCAGTCTGGCCAACTCCGCCAGTTCGCTCGGATTGCTACGACTGACATAATAGCGAAGGAAAGACCTGCCTTCGACACCATCTGGACTATCGGGATCCATCTTCGCTAGAGACTTCAGATAAATCTGGACACGTGACGTGTTCCGTTTATCGGGAATGATCTCCGACCACCGAGACAGAAGGTCGCCCAGCGCTTTGTGGTTATTGGCCCGATCATAAGCGATAGGTGTGATGCCGCGCGACTGCCATTCTACTGGCGTACGCTCATCATCCGGATCGCAGCCGACGAACGCGTATCGGGGCTTTAGATCGTTGAAGTGCCTTTCGTCAGCAGCGATCGCGTTCAAAAGGTAACGCACCGGCGAGTCGTTCGCGCTGTAACCCACGAGCACAAGGTGAAAAATACGAGCAGCGTCGTAAAGAAAAGAGGGGATGATGTGGCGCCTGAGGTATGCGTCGCCGAAATCCTGGTCCGTCAGGATTAGAGAGGAACCTCTTTCAGATTTTTGCGGCAGCATGCCATGTATGTGCAAAATACCTGCAAATTCCGCGCTCCTGCTCGGATTTGGTATTTCACCGAGGGCGAACGATGTGGAGGAATATTTTTCACGTTTGGCAGCGATGCTTAGGAGGCGGTCAAAGTTAGTAGTTACCAGCAACGTCTGGCCAAAACGCTGGCCAAGGCGGACGAGCGCAAAGTGAAGAGAGTTCGGCTCTACTGTTCTTTCAAGCACCGTCTGGGCCGCCCTGCGGAGCGTGCTCGCTTTTCTCGGGTCACCATCTATCCGGCGTTCCAGCATCCCCAGAACGACGTCATATTCGTGTTGCGCAAAGAATTTTAGCTCAGTTCGTTGCTGATGATTCATAAGGTCCGGCACAGCCTCCCAGGAGGGGCCACCCTTAGTTTGCACTGCTGCCAGCGGACCCACCATGGGGGGATCGACTTCTTTATAGATGTCAGCGACCAAGCCACCGAAATCAGGAAGCGATGAAGGAGCAGGGTAGGATGCGCCTGCGCCGACAATGAATAATACTTGGCCGAGATCTCTCGCCGTCATTAAATCCGTAGGGAGAGGAGGGAGACCTTGGCCGAGAGTAATTGAAGCGGTCACTGGCGGCCTTTGCTTCCAATATTTAGATTTTAATCAGCTTAGCCGCCGAAATCATTTTCTATATATAACCGTCTAGACGAGTAAAGTCGTTCTCGCAACCGACGCTCTCTGCTTATGCACATCCAGGATAACAACACGGAGCAAACGTCCCTCCTGAAATAGTCATTTCTACAATTTATTTTTGGTCAAAGGGTCGAAAAGTCCACGTTTGCGGGATTTTTCGCCAATCAGTCGGCTGATCGGTGGTAGTATTGATAACTGCAAAATTCGAAATTGGAAATTCACGCGAGACGCACCTTCGGAGCGACAATTTGCGGATACGGCTGTCGTACGTTAAACTTGGATTTTCGCAGGTTTGAAGGCGCTTTGAAGGCCGTGTTCCCTTTTTGAAGAGGAGCTCACAGATTTCCTCCCGTAAGATGCAACACGGCCTTGCCTGAAAAAATGGCTGGCTGCGGATACGGAAGTGGCACCGGTCGCTTACTTCATCCAAATTTACCAAGCCTATGAATATTCGAATTCTTCGCGTTTTTTACCGCTTGTTCCCAAACCTTCCCGGATTTAAAATCTGTCAGCGATACAACATTCGCTGTCGGCATTTCCAAAGTTGGCAACATTTTTGGCAACGCCAACGCGTGAGATACCGGCCCGCACAAAGCAGGCCGGCTGTTTCGGACAAGCTGCTCAGTGTGTCACTGGGCAATTGACGATGTAGTGGTCAACCTCATCGGCATCCCACGCTATGCGGCGGTATGATATGCGAATCGGAGCCGGAAATTTCTCCTTCTTCACCATCCTGTTGATGGTGCTTCTAGAGAGCGTGGTATTTTTGAACACTTCTCGCGGCGTGTAGAGCCGCTTCTTGTCTATGGGCATCTTCACTTCTCCATTGATTATCACAATATTAGCGCTGCTTACATTTTGCGCCAACTGTAAAAATCACATTATAAAAGTTTAAATAAAGTAAATATGATTTATCGTCAATATTGTTGACAATTTTGGAGTTACAATTATTTCCATAATGAATCCTTTTGCTTTGTAATTGGGTATTTGGTTTTTTGTTTTATTGTTGATTGCAATGGAAGGACTAGATGGTGAACAGAGGTAATTCGTGTTGGCGGCAGCGAAGGCGAGCAAGTGGGCTGGCCAAATCGTTGCGGGGGAGTTTTTTGGGTTTTCTCCCTTTAAGCGGTGCAGGTGGCTCGGAGAATCTGAACAAGTGAGATAACTGGCTTTCGGCTTTTGAGATCGGCACTATGCCGGGAACAGGGGCCATGATGACGAAACGATCCCACCGTAACCACAGCCACGCCTTCAAGGCGAAAGTCGCGCTAGTCACGATCAAGGGCGAGAAAACGATGGTCGAGCTTGCCCAACAGTTCGACATTCATCCAAACCAGATCAAGCAGTGGAAAGATCAGTTGCTCGACGGAGTGGCGGATGTCTTTGATGAGGGTTGCAAGGCAACAGCAGAGCCTGTTGTCGATATCAAAAGCCTGCATACCAAGATTGGTGAAATGACACCGGAGAACTCTGCTCCACAGAGCCGCGCGTCTCTGCTGCGAAAGCAGGCGTGCGTGCAAGGCCGGACTGTTGAGCGGAAAGCAATAACCGACCGTCACCACAAACTGTCCGTCTGCCGCCAGGCCCGGATACATGGAATCAGCCGTGGCAGCGTCTACTATCTGCCGCAACCGGCCTTGGCTGCCGATCTGGTTCTGATGCGCCGGATTGACGAACTGCATTTGGATTACCCCTCGTCGCCGGGAGCCGGGTTGTTGATTTCCACGCGGAACTGAGCCGGTTTTTCCACCGAGAAGTGAGCCACCTCTGAGTATGGTTTTTTGATCAGGCTTTGGTCAAGGGATTGG
>NZ_JAGGJU010000013.1 GCF_017873095.1 Heterorhizobium halophytocola
TAGCGACGATACTCCGTTGATCCGGAAATGATCACCCGGCGCACCCAATCGAGGATCTCTTCGCGTTTGGTGAAAGGCAGACTGCTGAAGTCATCCGGAAGGTGCAATGAGATCCTGCGCCGCTCAGCCGGGCTAACATCGCCGAGATTATGACCGTAAAGCGAACGCGCCTGATGAGGCAGCTTCTCTTTGAAATATCCCTCCGAAAGTCGATAGCGCCGCTCGATGCGGCGGAGGATGTCGAAACTCGCAACAGATCGGGGTACGCGATCGCCCTGGATGCAAGAGAGCAGCGTCTTGTGGTCGAAGGTCTCGTTCAGATGAACAACGGCGCGATAGAGCTGCCAATATGTGTCGCCGAACCGCCGCATATGATAGGCCAGCGCGTCTTGAAAGCTTGCCAGATCCTCTGTCGCATCGAATAATGGTTCAGGGTATGGGCTAATCGGCTTCGGTGCGGGTCCAGGCTGTATCGACGCAGCACGGACAAAGGGATCGTCGGCCGCCGCGCATTGCGGCTTTCTGGTCGAGGATGTGGAGACAGCCTTTTTGGCGAGCACAGTTTTGCGCGGGCTAGCTGTCAGCTTTGGTGAGCGTCGTCCTTCGGCTGCCGGTGGAGCGCCGAGCCACTGGATGTTACATCGAGGCCTGGCCGAAGCTGCTTTTTCAATTCTGCCGTCAACTCGGCCGCGAGCCCACAGGCCTGCTCAATCGTCGTCCAGTCGATATGGCCATTCAGGAGCGGTGGTGATTTTCGGTAGATGATCAAACTGACCAGGTAGGGCCGGATATTCTTCCAACACCCGCCGGCATGCGATTAGCGCGATACGCAGCTCGCAGAATTCAGATATCTTTCGCTGAAAATGATGTGATGAAATAACATTTTTGGTCATGCTTATTCCGTTTCTCTCGGCGCCAATGCCGAGGGCGAGCGGGAATAGGGTGCGAGGTTTAACAAAGGATGTATCGGGCGTGTCACTTTTAATGGCGCCTAATCATCGTATTAGGCGCCATGCCGCCTGGATCAAATCTCAGGAATTCAATGTGAGCGCGTTAATTAAGTGCGCTTATCTAAGTCTGCCGCTTAATTAAATGAAATGCCTCTTGTTTAAATAAGGCGCGCGCCTGATATTGGGTTATGTCTGATTCTAAACCTAAAAACCGCCTGGGTCGCTTCGTCGAAACGGTCGCTGCCAATGAAACAGTGCGCGCGTTCGTCCCTCCACCATTGCCACCCGAGCCGGCGATTGATGTGCTTTCCTTGCTTGAGCGCCTCAGCCTAGCAGAGCGAGCGCTAGGACGCTTGGATGGGATCACAATGCTGCTGCCGCGACAGGAGCTGTTTCTCTACATGTATGTAAGAAAGGAAGCTGTTCTTTCCTCTCAGATTGAAGGTACGCAGTCGACGCTTTCCGATCTTTTGCGGTTCGAAACCGAAGCTCAGGCTGGGCAGCCGGTTGATGATATTCGTGAAGTCTCCAACTATGTCGACGCCATGATGTATGGTTTGGAGCGGCTGGAAACGCTGCCCATGTCGTTGCGTCTGATCCGCGAGATGCACGCCAGGCTCCTGCACAGTGGGCGAGGAGGCACCAAGGATCCCGGAGAGTTCCGCCGCTCGCAAAATTGGATTGGTGGCACGCGGCCCGGTAACGCACTTTTCGTACCACCACCCGTCACTGAAATGGCAGGCTGTCTGGATGCGTTCGAGCGCTTCATGCATGACGATCAATCGCGGTTGCCGGCACTCATAAAGGCTGGTCTGCTGCACGTGCAATTCGAAACGATCCATCCGTTTCTCGATGGTAATGGTCGTATCGGCCGCCTGCTTATAACCCTGTATCTTTGCATGAACGGCGTGCTGCAAAAGCCGCTGCTCTACCTCAGCCTCTATCTGAAGTCCCATCGGAGAGAATATTATCGGTTGCTGCAGGAGGTTCGCGAAAACGGAAACTGGGAAGCATGGTTGGACTTCTTTCTCGCCGGCGTCGCCGACACTGCCAATCAGGCATTTGAGGCTGCCACTCAGATCGTCGATCTTTTCAAGGAAGATCGGGAGAAGATCACGGTGGAAAGTGACAGAGCAGGGTCGGCCCTTCGCATTCACGAGCTATTCCAGAAAAACCCCTTTCACACGGCGAACCAGATTGTTCAGATAACAGGTCTGTCCGCACCAACGGTCAACGCCGCACTCGCAGATCTGGAGCGATTGGGTATCGTTGATGAGGTCACTGGCCGCAAGCGTGGCCGTGTGTTCAGTTATCGACGATATCTTGCAATCCTGAGCGAAGGCACCGATCCTCTACCTCTCAGTTCATGACGAATAGGTGGGCCAAAGGTTCGATCTTCATCAAGGCGAAACAACGACTGCGGCTCGGAAGTAGGCCGTGGTTTACATCCGAGCCGCGCATCTCATTCGAGCTTACGCAGCCTCCCATACCTGATTGAGGATCTTGGCGGCCAGTGCTGCCTTGTCTTGCGGCAGGAAGCGACCGTAGTGCTGTTGCACAACATCGGGCGTGTCCTGAATGGCGTAGCTCGCCTGCTCGTAGGATCCGGTCTGCTTCAGAATATGTGTCGCAAGAATGTCCCGCAGGTTATGGGGTCCGTGCGGCAGCAAGCCCTTGATCGCACCCCGCCCGGTATAAGGATTGTAGATCCCGTAGCGCTGAATAACCGTGCGCCACGCCTCGTAGAACGTGGTGGAGTTGTAGGCCGCGTCGATACTGGTGGTCTTCACCGTCTTGACGAACAGCGTTCCAGGGTCTTTGGCGCCGCCAAGCAAAACACCACGATGGCGGTCGATGTATGCGTCGAGGTATTCGTAGAGATCGAGCAAGTCCGGCATGATGAGCCGGAACGGCTTTTGTCCGAAGAAAGAGGAGCCGGAGTTTTTGAACGCGACCGACGGGATTAGGACCTCCCACCATGGTCGCGATCGCTCCAGCGCAGCTCACCGCATTCCATATCCTCCAGACGGCGTTCTGACGTCGGATAATGTCCACGCGGACAGACACGCAGCTGGCGAAGGTTCTTTTGCCGCAGCCCGAGGTGCAGACCGAGCCGAAGCAGTAGGAATGATCTGACGGCTTCGGCCACCGGCCGTGGGTATCTGTTCTCATCGGGCATCCGCTTTAGGATCTCGTCTGTGATCTTTCGATATTCCGCCAACGGGCTCTCGGCTTCGAGGACACACATGATCGGCTCGAATGGGTCGCGGTGAACACGCATGACGCGTTGGATTTCCTTAGAGCGATTGGCGGCATGTCGGTGAAAGGCGTCGCAGGCGCCGTGCCAATCGCGAGCTGCGAAGTCGATTTCTTCCTGCTCAATCAGGCCGGATATCGGCCTGACGTTTTTAGGCAGCTCCGGGTGCTGTCGTATCCAGCCAACCTCGGCGCGCGAAAGAGCCTGGGCAACCATCAGCATGTCTTCTTCACATTTGGTATAGAAGCCACGGCGTTGTTCCCGCCACTGCAGATACCAGTCCCACACGCCAGGAAAGATGAGAAGGCCAAAACTCAAATGACTGAGCGGAACGCCAAAGCCCTTTATTGCACCGTTTGGTGAAGCGACCAGCGCGCCAAACATGAGGCCTAGATGCTCGATCTTCTGCGACGCCGTTTCTTCTCCCCAGACGCCATTCCGCTGAAACCCAATCGCGGTCAGCGTCGAGGTCTTGAAACGTACGAGATCTGCCATTTCCATGGCAAGCCGCGGTGGCGCGTCCACAACGCCTGATAGCAAATCTGGATCATTAAATTCCGTCGCGTCATTATGATTGGCGCCGACCGCAGGTGCCAAGGACCTCGGTGATAACGAGCTTCCGCCATAGGTGACGCCGGGAAAGCGGATCGCGTATCGCTGCTTGCTGGCCGCCGCCTGGTATCGACGATATTCTGTCGATCCGGAGATGATCACGCGGCGCACCCAAACAAGGATCTCTTCGCGCTTGGTGAAGGGCAGACTGCTGAAGTCATCCGGAAGGTGCAATGAGATCCTGCGCCGCTCAGCCGGGCTGATATCACCGAGTTCGTGACCATAAAGGGAGCGGGCCTGATGCGGTAGCTTCTCTTTGAAATATCCTTGTGAAAGTCGGTAGCGCCGCTCGATACTGCGGAGGATATCGAAACTGGCAACGGATCGGGGCACGCGCTCGCCCTGGATCCAGGATAACAGTGTCTTGTTGTCGAAGGTTTCATTGAGATGAACAACGGCGCGGTAGAGCTGCCAATATGTGTCGCCGAACCGCCGCATGTGATAAACTAATGCGTCCTGAAAGCTTGCCGGATCTTCTGTCCCTTCGAATAGTGGTTCCAGGAATGGGCTGATCGGCTTCGGTGCAGGTCCAGGCCGCGTCGATGCAGACCGGACAAGGGCACCGTCGGCCGCCGCGCGTTGCGGCTTTCTGGTCGAGGATGCGGAAGCTGCCTTTTTGGCGTGCACAATTTTATTCGGGCGGGTCTTTGGCTTTGGCGATCGTCGCGATCGTGTCCCATGGAGTGGTGTAGCTGGATTTCATAGCCATCGGTGATTTCCGGTAGGGTCGGGTTGCTTATGACCAACCTGAGGGACACCACCGATGACCTACGACATGATGAACCTGCGCTCACTCGTTGAGAAGAGCGCCGACGCCGATTTGCTGCGCGAGATGATCGGCTTTGCTGCCGAGAAACTGATGGCGCTGGAGATCGGGACGAAGACCGGCGCGGGCTATGGCGAGAAGAATGGCTTCCGACTTGCCCAGCGTAATGGGTATCGCGACCGGGATTGGGAGATACGGGCGGGCACCGTCGAGCTGCGCATTCCCAAGCTTCGCACTGGCAGCTATTTCCCCAGTTTCCTGGAGCCACGCCGCATGGCAGAGAAGGCCCTGACGGCGGTCATTCAAGAAGCCTACATCCAGGGCGTTTCGACCCGCTCGGTTGACGATCTCGTTAAGGCCATGGGCATGTCGGGCATTTCCAAGGGCCAGGTGTCGCGGCTCTGCGAGGAGATCGACGACAAGGTGAAGGCCTTTCTCGACCGGCCCATCGAAGGCGAATGGCCGTATCTCTGGATTGACGCGACCTATCTGAAGGTCCGGCGCGGCGGTCGCATCGTCTCGGTCGCTGTCATCATCGCCGTCGGCGTCAACACCGACGGCCGACGTGAAGTGCTCGGCATGGAGATCGGCACGTCCGAGGCCGAGGCGATCTGGACCGAGTTTCTTCGAAAGCTGACCAGGCGGGGTCTGCGTGGCGTCAAGCTCTCCGTCTCAGATGCGCATGAGGGCATCAAGGCCGCCGTATCGAAGGTGCTCTGTGCCACCTGGCAGCGCTGCAGGGTCCACTTCATGCGCAATGCGCTTGCCCATGCCGGAAAGAGCGGACGCCGCGTCGTCTCCGCCTTCATTGCCACGGCCTTCGCTCTGGACACGCCGGAGGCGGCAAGCACTCAGTGGCGCAATGGTGAGGCGGGTGTGCGAATGATCCAGTGAATCATTCGCCTGCCGAACGACCAGATCAGGCCGAAGGTGCCCAAACTCGCCACGCTCATGGATAGTGCTGAACAGGATGTGCTCGCCTACATGACCTTTCCCAAGCAGCACTGGGCAAAGCTTCATTCGACAAATCCGATCGAGCGTCTCAACGGCGAAATCAAGCGACGCACCGAGGTCGTCGGCATCTTCCCCAACGACGACGCCATCGTCAGGCTCATCGGCGCGCTCCTCCTCGAACAGAACGATGAATGGGCCGTCCAGCGGTCCCGCTACATGACACTTGAGACAATCGCTACGATGAGCGATGATCCGCTCATCAGCCTGCCAGCCGCAAGCTGACACTCATCCGGCCCTCTGGGATGAGCCGTGGCCGTCTAAGCTACACCACGTCCTGGGACACGATCATCGTCGCCCCTCGACTGCCGGTGGTGCGCCGAGCCAACGGATGATTGCATCCAGGCCTGGCCGGAACCGCTTTTGCAGTTCTGCCGTCAACTCGGTCTCGATCCCACAGGCCTGACCGATTGTTGTCCAGTCGATATGGCCATTCAGGAGCGGTGGCGATTTCCGGTAGATAATCAAACTGGCCAGGTAAGGCCGGATATTTTCCAGCGCCCGCCTGGATGCGATTGGCGCGATACGCAGCTCGCAGAATTCGGATATCTTTCGCTGAAAATGATGTGATGAAAGGTCATTTTTGGTCATGCTCATTCCGTTTCTCTCAACACCAGTGCCGAGGGCGAGCGGGAATAGGAGGCGAGCTTTAACAAAATATGTTCAGGCTAGGTTGGCGGCCTTTCGATCGCTGCTGCTTGGATCGGGGGGTACAGATGCGGTGCCGAGCGATAGATGGACTTGCAATAGCTCATATATGGCAATAATCATGAGCTATAGAAAGGCTGGCTATAGCTCATGAAATGGAACTGGCAGAATGCCGAATGGCCAAATTTCAGGTATGACGCAGCAAGCGTGATACTGTTGGAACAGAAGTTCCTGCAGTCCGCCGGCGAGGTCATTGGTGCCGTCCGGCATTTCAATGAGGATGACAGCAACCAACTTCGCATTGAATTGCTGAGCGACGAAGCGGTCAAGACCTCAGAGATCGAGGGGGAGTTTCTGGATCGCGCAAGTGTTCAATCCTCGCTCCGCCGGCAGTTCGGCCTCAACACTGACGATAGGCAGGTCCGCCCCCAAGAACGCGGGATCGCGGAGATGATGGCGGATGTCTATCGAAACTGGCATGAGCCGCTGGACCGTGAAGAATTGTTCCATTGGCATTCGATGCTTATGGCCGGAAATCGTTACATTGAGACGATTGGTGATTACCGCAAGCATGAAGACGCGATGCAGATCGTATCAGGTCGCTTGGATAAGCCTACGATCCATTTCGAGGCTCCCCCATCTCGCCAGGTTAAAACTGAGATGGAGACCTTCATCACATGGTTTAATCGATCCGGGCCGGATGGCCAAACACCGCTTCAAGCTCTAACGCGCGCAGCAGTGGGTCATCTTTATTTTGAAAGCATTCATCCATTTGAGGATGGGAATGGTCGAATTGGGCGCGCGCTTGCTGAGAAATCCCTGGCTCAGAACATTGGGCAACCAAGCCTCATTTCACTCGCCTTCATGATTGAGAAGAACCGGAAGACCTATTATTCAGAGCTTGAGCGCCACCAGCGCACGCTTGATATCACCGATTGGATCTTTTTCTTTTCAGAGACGATCTTGGATGCTCAACGGGCAACGCTTGAGCGCATAGATTTCTTCATTCAGAAAGCAAAATTCTACGACCGGTTTAGAGCCAAACTGAACGAGCGGCAAGAAAAGGTGGTCGCGCGCATCCTCAAGCAAGGCACAGCGGGCTTCAAGGGCGGCTTAAGTGCAGAAAACTACATCTCGATCACAAACACATCCCGCGCGACAGCGACACGCGACCTCCAGCAACTCGTGGAGATCGGTGTGCTCACGCGTATCGGTGAACGTCGGCATACACGCTACGCGCTGTCATTGCTGAGGTAAATTGATGCCTGTTAGTGAACTTCATCAAAGCCATTATCTAGGAGAACAGCTGTTCGATTCCTCTCAAGAGCAATGGTACCCTCGTTCCATACCGGCATCGCTCTCCGATTGAGGGCGCATTGCCCGCTCCCCAATCGGTGTGAACTTAATCGCTATCGCTTCACCGCGACGCATTTCACCTCGGCAAGTAAGCTAGGATGCGCGAGTTCGGATACGCCAATGCGCGTCCATGCGTAAGTTCCTTTCGGAAAGACTTCGTTCTTTGCCGTCCGGAAAATATCCATGTGCTTCGCCATCTCCACATGATAGCTGGTCATCTCAACCACGTCGTCGAAGGTGCAGTTTGCAGCCTCAAGGACAATGCGGAGGTTCTCCCACATGGCCCCGAACTGTTCTCGCGGGTCCTCAATCACCTGCAAGTTTCTCGTGCGGCCGACTTGCCCGACCACGTAGATCGTATCTCCAACCTTAACCGCCGGGGCATATCCTGCGCGGGCGACGATTTCGCGCATTTCCTCCGGAATAATGACTTCTCGATCCATTGGCCTGCACTTTCCTGTTAAAATAGGCGGCCTAGGTAGAGAAGGGCGGCGCCACGAAATCACGAGCGACTACCTAATGCCAGAAAATATGACTTGCAATAGAAACCGAACGGTTCCATATTGATTGCATGATTATACGCAGTCATACATCCCCGTCCGTTGGACGCCCTCGCGAATTCGTACTCGACGAGGCAGTTCGCAAGGCGATGGGCGTGTTTTGGGACCGTGGATATCACGATGCGTCTTTGCCCGACCTTCTCGAGGGCATGGAGATATCGAGAGGTAGTTTTTACAAGGCATTCGTAGACAAACGTGGCGTCTACCTCCGCGCGCTTGATGTCTACATCGAAGATGCCATTCGCAAGCTTGGCGAAATCCTGCATGCCAACCCGTCGCCAAAAGCCGCAATTCGAGAAGCCTTTTCGCGCCAGGTTGAGGAGTCCTCAGGAAAAGAGGGACTGCGCGGATGCTTTGTCGTGTTGTCCGCCGTTGAAATGCTTCCCGTGGACGAAGAGGTTTCCGCTCGAATTGCACGATTGTTTCGGCGACTGCAGGATGTTTATGCGGCTGCCATCATAAGAGCCCAAGCCCTTGGTGAGATTGATCCTGGGCTGGACGAGCGAACTCTGGCGAGATTCCTCGTGTGTCAGATCCAGGGAATGAGAGTTCTAGGGAAAACAGGAGCGGATCGCGACGACACCAGGGCCATGGTTGACTTCGCGCTAAAGCCGCTCGACTGACTTCAATTAGGAACCGTTTAGTTCCGAACGCGCGCATATTTGCAACCCTCTTGAGCGGTTCCGCTTCTCGATATGGAGAGAAAGTTGATACAATCCCATGATGCCAAGGACACTCTCGATCCGCGCAGGTGGACTGCGCTGGCCATCTTGTTGACCGGGGCTTTTCTGCCACCGCTGGATTTCTTCATCGTCAACGTGGCGCTGCCCTCGATCCGGCAGGACTTTCAGGCCTCCGCCTCGACGATGCAGCTGATTATTTCAGGCTATGCCACCGCCTACGCAGTCATGCTGATCACCGGTGGCAGGCTTGGCGACCTTTATGGTCGACGAAACGTCTTTCTGGCTGGAATGGTCGCATTCGCTGCCGCCTCTGCCTTGTGCGGCTTCGCCTGGTCCCCCTCGGTCCTGATCACCGGTCGTATCCTCCAGGGGTTTGCGGCAGCAATCATGGCGCCGCAAGCTTTGGCGTCAATTAATGCAATTTTTCCCGACCACGAAAAGTCGAAGGCACTTAGCTTTTACGCCCTGACATTTGGGGTGGCATCAATGGCTGGCCTGTTTCTCGGTGGGGCGCTAATCGCCCTGAATGTCTTTGACCTCGGATGGAGAACCATTTTCCTCATCAACCTTCCCGTAATCGCAATAACCGCGCCGGCCGCGCTGGTGATGTTGTGCGAGACCAGATCGGAGCACGCGAGGAAGCTTGATCTGGGTGGAGCGACGCTGATCGCAGTTGCGTTGTTTGCGCTGATCTCGCCGCTCATCGAGGGCCGTGAACAAGGGTGGCCGATCTGGTCGATTTTGATGCTATCGGCTTCCCTGCCACTTCTTCTGCTGTTTTGGCGCTACGAGCTAAAGGTAGGGGCGGTGGGGGGAGATCCGATTGTAGAACCTCGACTGCTTCATGTCCCTGGATTGAAGCGCGGGCTGCTCTCAGCCCTGTTCTTCTACGCCTTTGCGGCTTTCTGGCTGACATTCTCGGTCTACCAACAGGGCGGTCTTGGCCGCACGCCTTTCGAGGCCGGCGTCGCAATCCTTCCCGCGGCCCTTGGATTTGTTTTGGGGCCATTCGCGAGCGGGAGCATCCTGCGCGTCTTCGGCAGGTATTCCGCCGCCGCAGGCATGACCTTGGAAGCGGCTGGATTGTTCGGGACCGCTGCCCTGATCTCATTCGGAGCACCAGAGCTCCTATTCGTTGCCCTGTTCCTTATTGGCGTCGGCCAGGGAATTGCGCTCCCAAATCTCGTGAAGACTGTCGTTCAGCGGGTTGACCCGACGCGGTCGGGTTTGGCCTCCGGCCTGGTCAATTCGATGCTCCAGATAGGTGGCGCTTTGGCAACAACGCTTATCGGCGGCTTATTTTTCTCAATCCTGGGTTCAGCATCCGATGAGAGATCCATCGGCCATGCCTACAGCGTCGCAGCCGTCGCGATTGGTCTTTGTCTTCTCATTGCAGGTTGGCTTTCTGCCGACCTTCCATCGGACGAAGAAGTCCACCGATAAGTGCGAATGTTGAGAAGCCTAGCCATCGGCTCGTCCGTTGGCCATCTGACCATTCCCTCTCTCAATCGGCCACCCTCGGACAATCCATTTCTCCGCCGATCGAATTGCAACATTTTGAGGTAAACCCATGAAAAACAATCCCACTCCTCCGCTTGCGGGAAGGCGAGCGCTCGTGACTGGTGCAGCACGCGGTATCGGTGCGGCCATCGCGTTGAAGCTGGCTGAAGATGGTGCCGACGTCGCGATCACCTATGAGAGGTCGGCGGACAAGGCCGAAGCCCTCGTGGCCGAGATCCGAAGGATGGGCCGCAAAGCCATTGCCATTCAAGCTGACGCCGCGAGCCCAGACGCTGCTAAAGCTGCAGTTGAGCGGACGGTCGCTGACCTTGGCGGCCTCGACATCCTGGTCAACAATGCCGGCGTCCTGTTCGCAGGTGACTTCTCCTCACAGCCACTGGACGAGATTGATCTTCAACTGAACGTGAATGTGCGCGGCGTCTTTCTGATTACTCAGGCAGCGCTCAAGCACATCCCGGATGGCGGTCGCATCATCAGTACCGGAAGCAATGCAGGCCTGGCTGTCCCTTTCGCAGGAATTGCGGTCTATGCAGCGACCAAGTCCGCTTTGGAAAGTTTTACACGTGGTCTAGCGCGCGAACTGGGTCCGCGGGAAATTACCGTCAATCTCGTCCGGCCTGGCCCGATCGATACCGACATGAACCCTGCCGATGGCGCTCTCGCACCTGCGATCTTGCCGAGCTTGTCGATTCCCAGATACGGTCGGACCCGAGAGGTTGCAGAGGCCGTTGCATTCCTTGCGGGGCCAGGCGCTGGCTACATCACTGGCTCGGGCATTCTCGTCGACGGCGGCATAAGCGCTTGAACATTAAGTAAGCGGAACCTGCCGATTGGAAAATCAGGTTCTCGCCGCGAAATTGGAGATAGACATGGAATATACGCGCCTTGGAAACACCGGCCTCGAGGTTTCCCGGCTTTGCCTTGGGTGCATGAGCTATGGCGAGCCCGATCGCGGAAGCCACCCGTGGACGCTAACGGAAGAACAAAGCCGCCCCTTTATCCGCAAAGCGATCGAATTGGGGATCAACTTCTTCGATACCGCAAATGTCTACTCGGATGGAACGAGCGAAGAAATCCTTGGCCGCGCTATAAGGGACTACTCGACGAGAGACGACGTCGTCATTGCCACGAAGGTCAACGGCCGGATGAAGCCCGGACCGAATGGTGCCGGCCTCTCCCGAAAAGCCATTTTTTCGGAGATCGATGCAAGCCTGAAGCGGTTGGGCGCCGACTATGTTGATCTCTACCAGATCCACCGGTTTGATTATCAGACGCCGATTGAGGAGACGTTGGAAGCTTTGCATGATGTCGTAAAGGCGGGCAAAGCCCGTTACATCGGCGCGTCTTCCATGTACGCGTGGCAGTTCTCCAAAATGCTCGCTGTCTCACAGGCGAACGGATGGTCACGGTTCGTATCTATGCAGAACCACCTGAACCTTCTGTATCGAGAGGAGGAGAGGGAAATGCTTCCACTCTGCAAAGCCGAGGGTATCGGCGTCATACCGTGGAGCCCCCTCGCACGTGGCCGTCTAACCCGCGACTGGAATGCGCAAAGTGAGCGCTCTGATACCGACGAGATCGGAAAAGGCCTTTATACGTCGATGACTGCGGAAGCCGACAGGCGCGTAGTAGAGGCAGTGGCAAAGATCGCGACGGAGAGAGCGGTTCCCAAAGCGCAGATCGCACTCGCTTGGGTTCTTGCGAAATCCGGAGTGTCGGCTCCTATCATCGGCGCGACCAAATTGCATCACCTGGACGACGCTGTCGCTGGGCTGACCATCGGGCTCACCGCTGCTGAAATCAGAGATCTTGAAATCAGTTACATTCCTCGCTCTGTCGTTGGATTCTCCTGACGAGAGGGTCTGGTGGCCAAAACTGAAACACGTGAAGATGGACTGAGAATTTGGAGACGATCATATTAGGCGGAATGTCCGCGACTTCGTCCCAAATCTATTACCGGGATGTCAATCGGCGCGGAATGTTGGCTCTGACCTAAATTTGGTGGTCAGAGGCCTATCCGACGCCAATGACGCGGGCTTGAAGAACGTCGATTTTCCCTCGTCAAAAGCGTAGCGACGAAGTTGCTGGCTTTTTCTTTGAAGAAAACTTGTGTCCACTCAGCTGTTGCCCGCAGAGTCAGACCGGTATAGATGCTGTCCACCGCTACTTCGTCAATGCGGTTGATATGCGCGTGGAAAGAGGCTTCGTCTCAAGATTTATAGACATCGCGGACCACCATCCTGAGGATTCCTGGATGACGATCTGCCAGGCCGTGTTACCTGCCTGAGGCACGTTGGCTTGAGCCATCATGCAATGATTTTTCTATTGAGATCGATCGCCGACCAAGTCTGGTCTGCGTGGCTATCAGGCACAAAAAAGGCCAGGCAATCTGCCTGACCCCGGTTGGTAATTTGCTTTCGACAGTGCCAGTACATCCGTGGTCAAGGGAAAGCAGTTACCGATTATGCGGCCTGCAGGTTGCAGGCAGACATCTTGCCCGACTTGTTGTCGCGCTCAAGGTCGAAACCAATCTTCTGGCCTTCGACGATTTCGCGCATTCCGGCGCGCTCTACGGCAGAGATGTGAACGAAGGCGTCAGCGCCGCCGTTGTCAGGCTGAATGAAGCCGAAGCCCTTGGTGGAATTGAACCATTTAACTGTGCCAGTGGTCATGATGAACCCTTTCATAGCAATATAGACGACCGCCACGCGAGAGCGTTGCGGATGATGATAGCGATTGTTTTAAAGGGAGGGTTCGTTCAAAGCGCGGTGCCAATCGCGCGGTAACCAAAGCTCAGCAAAAAAATATCGACGCTCATCTAAATAAGGCTTTGACCATCTCCTGTCAACTTTTAGTTTTCGGTATGGCATAATTCTATCTATGGCTGTATTTGCCAGGCCTACACTTCCACCACTTGAAGCGTTGTCGTGAATGACTGGAATGCTGGTTGCGGAAGTAACGTTATTCACAGATTCAGACGCCTCAGTGGTCGAATAGTGAGCCAGGATCAGACCCGCGCTATCGGCCAGTTCGTGCGGGGTATGAAAGATCTTTTTTCCTCAGGATCATTACATCGCTTCGAGCGTTACCTGCCTTGGCCCGACATATTCAGAAAAGGCATTACGACGGCAAAAAGGGCAGAGGATTGTGAGGGATGGCGCATAATGGAATCGCGGTGCTCGGCGTCGAGGACGAAATTCTCATCCGCATGGATGTCGCAACTTTCCTGGAAGATGAGGGGTTTTCCGTTCACGCGGCGGCTGACGCCGATGAGGCGATCGCTATTCTCTATGAAAAACCCCGACATCCAAGTCATGTTCACTGAGATAGACATGCCAGGTACTATGGATGGATTGAAGCTTGCAGCGGCCGTGCGTGATAGATGGCCACCGGTGCAGATCATCGTGACGTCGGGACATTGGCAGTTGAGTGATGACATGCTGCCCATTCAAGGCCGCTTCTTCAGCAAACCTTTCGACCGTGCCTGCGTCATCAATGCTATCCGAGAGATGGTCGCCGCTGGCTTAGCAAAGGGGAACAGGAAACGAGTCTTGGCGCTTCGAGAACCGCTCTCAAAGCTAAAGCCCAAGACAAGTTAGGCGCATTTTCCCGAACGTCGAGCATCTGCACGTCTTAAAGCTGGTGTGCCCAAATCGTGAAACTTACTTGGTCCGCATTTGTGTTATCGGATCGCGACGCAATCTTCACGTATATCGGGGCAGATCATCCTGCGGCGCCGTTGTGATCGATGAGCGGTTTGTCGCGGCTACCCGTTGTCTACTCGATTTCCCCGCCAGTGGGCGCGTAGGCAGAATTGCCGGGACACGCAAACTCGTCGTCAATGGTACGCCTTACATCGCGGCCAATACTATTACTGAAACGGCAGTTCGAATTCTTCGGGTGCTTCATGGCGCACAGGAATGACCAAAACATATGCCGCCAAGATAACCGACTTACTCGCGCGGAAACTGTGGTTCGATTCCTATCAAGACCGCTATCCCGGCCGTTCGCCTGAAGCGTTCATCCTCCAGTCGACGGATTCAGAAGCGCGTTGCCCCCTTTCTTTCGCTCAAACCGGCGGCGCGACGAAGGTCTTCTGCGGGAACGCCCTTCCAATCACTTCCAGGAATGCGCGGACCTTGGCACCGATCAGGCGGCGCGAACTCTGCAGCGCCCAGATCTCCACAGAGGGACCGGCAAGTGTGCCCCAATAGGTGAGCCTGCCGGACTTTATGTCATCAGCCACGAGCAGTTTGGGCAACAGGGCGGCACCGGCGCCCGCCAGCACGGCATCGCGGACCATCAGCAGCGACGAGAGGCGCAGAACCGGCTCTGGCCGCAGCACGATCTCGGCTTCCGTTCCGGAATTGATCCGCCAGAGGGTCCCCGGTGGTGTTACGGAGAGCAGGACAGCCTTTGTCGTGGCGTCCTCGCCATCCACTCCCGGAAAGGGCTGTGGCATGCCCGGGGGGCCCACGATCAGGCGTTCATCGTAGAGAAAACGTCGCCCGACAAGGCGCTCGTCGGGCGACGGGTCGATGCGAATGATCAGATCGTAGCCGTCATCGATGGGATCGACCTTGCGGTCCTCGGCGACGATTTCGAGCTGGACTTCGGGATAGGCCAGGGCAAACCGTGTGGCGATCCGTGGCAGCGCGACATGCGCGAAGACAACGGGCGCACTCACCCGCAATCTGCCTCTTGGCGTGGATGCGCCGAGCACGACCGCCTCGCCGGCCTCGGCGATTTCACCGAGCAGCCCGTGCGTGCGCTCATGCAGCGAGCGTCCTTCCTCCGTCAATCGCAGGGTCTGGGAGCCGCGCTCGATCAGCCGCACCCCGAGGCTTTCCTCGAGTTCTGCGACCCGCCGCGACAGGGTCGCCTTCGAGCGCCCGGAAGCCCGAGCTGCGCGGCCAAACCCGCCATGGGCGGCAACAAGGTCGAAGTCGGACAAAGCCTGAAGATCCATCGTAGTGTTCCGTATATGAGACATGCAATCTCGATCTTGCTATCTCGTCAACGAAAATGAAACAGATATCTTCGTCCTCACATGATCAACGCACATCATCGCAAGGAGATTTCAACATGAGTATTCTCGTAACAGGCGGCACAGGAACCATCGGGGCGCAGGTCCTGGCTCATCTTCAAGCCCATAATGCTGACGTCCGCGCCTTAACGCGCTCACCGGAGACGGCACAGCTTCCCGCAGGCGTCACGGCGGTCCGCGGTGATCTCGCCGATCCGGACTCGGTGCGCGCAGCACTTGAAGGCGTCAGCACGCTGTTCGTGCTCGCCCCGAATGTCGCCGATGAACTGACCCAGGCCATGCTCACGCTGACGGTGGCCCATGAGGCCGGCATCAAGGGCATCGTCTATCTCTCGGTTTTCGGCGGTGACGCCTATGCCGACGTGCCGCATTTTGCCGGCAAGTACACTGTCGAGCGCATGATAGAGGCGCTCGATCTTCCCGCCACGATTTTGCGTCCCGCCTATTTCATCCAGAACGATCTTCGCCAGAAGGACGGGCTCCTGGAAGCTGGGGTTTATGCCTCGCCTATCGGCGGGAAGGGCGTGTCGATGGTCGATATCCGCGATATTGGCGAAGCCTCAGCGATCGAACTCACTCGCCGTGAACAGGCCCCGGCACCGCTCGGCCGCGAGATCTATTCCCTGGTCGGTCCTGACAGCCAGACGGGCGAAAGCATCGCCGCCATCTGGAGCGCCGCTCTCGGTCGTGCGGTCCGTTATGGCGGTGATGATCTCGTCGTCACGGAGCAGCGCACGAAAACCATGCTGCCCGCCTGGCATGCACTGGATCTCCGCCTGATGTTTGGCCGCTACCAGACCGCAGGCGCCGTGGCGAGCGAAGAAGACCTCGCCCGGTTGACCAGTCTGCTCGGTCGCGCCCCGCGCTCCTATGCCGCTTTTGCCAAGGATGCCGCTGCCCAGTGGGCGAAGGGCTGAACCTGCACTCATCTCACGCACGAATTCACTAACAAGGAGACCGAGGATGACAACGATCCACCCCATCTCTCCCGAAGATGCGTCCGCCGTGGCCGCTTTGCGACACGTCACTTCGGCCCACAAAGGCGAGATACTCGGGCCTCAGGCGCGCCCGATGTTCGATGCCATGTTCGCCTCAACCCCCGCCGCAGCAGCTGTACGGGTCGAGGCCGGAACAGTCGGCGGCATCGCCGGCTTCTGGCTTCTCCCTGCAAACGCTCGGTCGGATGCCCGAATGCTCTATATTCATGGCGGGGGCTACGTTCTCGGCTCGGCACAGGGGCTTTCAAATTTTGTCGGGCAGATCGCCTCCCGTGCCGGCGTCGATACATTTGCCCCGGATTATCGGCTGGCCCCCGAACACCCGTTCCCGGCCGCGATCGACGATGTGGTCGCCGCCTATCGCGGCCTCGTTGCCGATGGCACGGAGAAGATCGTGGTCGCGGGCGATTCGGCGGGCGGTGGTCTGACACTGGCGCTGCTTTCAATCCTCGCCGCCGACGAGACGAAGGGGTTGGTGCAGCCTGTTGGCGTGGCGGTTATGTCGCCCTGGACCGACCTCGCGTTCACCGGCGAAAGCTATCAGACGAGGGCCGAGGCGGACCCGATTTTCACCCGCGATGTCCTTCAGGCCTTCGCCAACATGTACCTTCAGGGCCAGGATGCCACGAACCCCAAGGCATCGCCGCTCTATGCCCCACTCAACGGTCTGCCGCCCGTTCGCATCGATGTCGGCGACAACGAAGTTCTGCTCTCCGATTCGATCCGTTACGCCGAACGGGCGCAGGCATCCGGCGTGGAGATCACGCTGTCGATCTGGGAGGGCATGGCGCATGTCTTCCAGTCTTCCCTCGGCCAGTTCCTTGCGGCCGAACAATCCGTCGTTGCCATCGGCGAATTTCTCCGTCAGCGGCTGGATACTCCGGCCGTTGACGCGATCCCTTCCAACCCCATCAAAGGAGCTTGATCATGACCCGCGTCTTGTTTGTAGGACAGAAACCCGAAACCGTCGATTTTTCCGATCCCGCCCTGCCGCCAGGCTTCGATGCTAACCAAATCCACGCCGGCATCGACCTCGCGGAGGCCACCATGACCGAACGCGGCTGGGACAACGACATTTGCATGATCGCTCCCGACGACAGTGGCATCGCAGTCCTCGCCGCGCAGCTCGCTAGCGTGGACTATGATGCCGTCGTGATCGGCGGCGGCCTGCGCATTCCGCCCAAGGGTTTGGTGTTCTTCGAGAAAGTCGTCAACGCGATCCACCGGGGCGCACCGAAGGCGGCGATCGCCTTCAACACCCGTCCCGAAGATACGGCAGAAGCCGCGGCGCGGTGGACCGGCGAACACCAGCGTTGATTTCACTCAGCTATACCCTCGGGAATGCCAACACAACTACGGAGATTTCACATGAAAATTCTGGTATTGGGCGCGACCGGCGCCACCGGCAGTCTGATCGTCGGCCAAGCCATCGCGAAGGGATACGAGGTCGTTGCCCTCGTTCGCTCCAAGGCAAAATCCGGGGACCTTACCGGCGCCGAACTTGTCGAAGGCGACGCCCGCGATCCCGCAGCTCTAGCCCGCGCCATCGCCGGCTGCGATGCCGTCATCAGTTCGCTAGGCACCGCCATGAGCCCGTTCAAGGAGGTGACCCTACTCTCGACAGCAACGCACGCTCTGGTCGGCGTGATGGAGCAGCAAAATGTCCGTCGTCTGATCTGCATCACAGGCCTCGGTGCCGGTGACAGCCGCGGCCATGGCGGCTTCTTCTTCGACTACCTGTTCCTGCCTCTGATGCTGCGCAAGGTCTATCAGGACAAGGATCGCCAGGAAGATGCGATCCGCGCCAGCACGCTCGACTGGACCATCGTCCGGCCGACGGTGCTCAACGACAAGCCGGCGCAAGGTCACATCAAGGCCCTGACCGATCTGTCAGGCATCCATGGTGGCACCATCGCCCGGGCCGATGTCGCCGAGTTCGTCGTGCTGCAGCTTGCCACCGACACGTGGCTGCGAAAAGCGCCGCTTATCACCTGGCGCGCGACAGGGACACGCGACCTTTAGCATCTCGTGGAAATCGGTGCGATGACGCGTACCGGTGAACGTCGGCATACCCGTTACTCGCTTTCGTTGCAGAGATAAATCGATGCCTATCTGATGAGCTCTATCAACGCCATTATTTAAGTGAACGGCTGTTCAATTCCTGTTCAAGAGCTGCCAATAGAGGAATAGCGCGCCACCGGTTTGTATCCCTTGGAGCGGAGAGGCGAGCAAAAGCTCTGCATTGTCGCCCGGAACTCTGGCGTTGTGACCGTTTAGCCCATGTCTGTCTTTTTGCGTCTCACCACTAGCGAGCGCACCATTTGTGCACGAGAGTGCTCGAACATGGGTCAGTTACAGCTTTAACGACTTCGGCTGTCAGCTTTTCGGGCGTGCCACGAGGCTAGAGACGCGCCGCCACATCAACACAGAAATCGATGAAGGCGCGAACTTTGGCTGGAGCATGCTTGCGTGATGGACGATAGGCAAATAGCGGAAAGCGCTCTCCGTGCCAGTCAGGAAAGAGGTCGATCAACTGGCCGGATGCCAGGAGATCGCCGACGCCCCAGCCGATGATCTGGCCGACGCCGCTGCCAGCCACACATTCGGCCAACATGGTCTTCGGATCGGTGAAGGTGAGTGGCCCGCTGGTATCAACCCCGATCACCTGTCCGTCGCGCACAAATTCCCAATCGAATGGTCTGCTGGTGTGCGGATCCAAGAACTGTAGGCAACGATGGTTGACGAGATCGGAAGGATGGCTTGGGCAGCCATAACGCTCGATATAGGCGGGTGCAGCAACCGTCAGGATCGGTGCCTCGATGAGCTTGCGAGCGATCAGCGAGGAAAACCGGGGGCGGCCGAAGCGGATCGCGAGATCAATCCTGTCCGACACCAGATTCCCTATGTGCTCAGTGGTGATGAATTCGATCGAGAGTTCCGGATAGAGTTCGCAAAACGTCCCGAGCCTGCCCGCCAGGACCAGCGGCAAGAAAAATGGATCAATATCGACCCGTAGCCGGCCCCGCACCGCAGATGACGCGCCGCCCGCCATGAGAGCGGCATCTTCAATGGCCTCAACATGCGGTTTGACCGTCTCGTAGAACCGCCGGCCCTCATCCGTCAGCGACACGGAACGGGTAGTGCGGTCAAGGAGCCTGATGCCGAGCCGGGCCTCCAGCCGGCTCACTGCGCGCGAAACACCGGAATCGGTGATCCCGCTCAGTGCCGCTGCCTTGACGAAGCTGCCCCCCTCCACCACCGCCGCCAACACGCTGATGCCGGAGAGCATTCGGCTGTCGAATGCCATAAAGCTATTCCTGATTTTTAGTCAGTAATCATCTGACAATAGCGCACTTAATTCAAGTCCCGCGTCGGATCATATTCCCTTCAGCGGATCAGCCGGCTGAAAGAGGAGTTTGAACATGAGCCAGGGAAACATACGCACGCTTTTCAAAGGCGCGACCGTCATCACCATGGATTCGGCTGTGCCGAACTTCGAATGCGGCGACGTGCTGGTCGACGGGACGCGGATCGCCGATATCGCCTCTTCGCTCTCTGTAGAAGACGCCGAGGTGATCGATGCCTCAGGCAAGATCATCGTGCCTGGTCTAGTCGATGCCCATCATCATATGTGGCTTGGCGCAATGCGTAGGATGATGCCGGACGTCGATGACCTGTTCGCCTACATCGACGTCGTCGCGGAGACGATAGGTAAACACTATCGTCCCGAGGATATGCACATCAGCACCAAGCTCACAGCTATTGCCTCTCTTGATGCCGGCATAACGACGATCATCGACGCCTGCCATTCCTCTCGCAACCCCGAACACACAGACGCCGCTCTCGACGCACTCGACAACAGCGGCGTCCGCGCGCTGCATATGGTCGGAACGGCAATGGACAAGCAAGCGTCGAGCGCCCACCTGCCTGACGATCTCGAACGGCTAGCCGCGCGTTGGAATCATGATGGAGGGCTGGTGCGCGTCGGCCTGTTCGGCCAGCTGCAGCGCGATTGGTGGCAGGCCGCCCGAGGGCTCGACATGCGCATCCTCACCGAGTTCATCGGCGATCTCTCCAAACTCGGACCGGAATTCGATGGCCTGCTCGGCGCGGATAACATATTCAATCATTGCACTCGCTTGCCCGAAGAAACCTGGAAACGACTTGCCGACGCCGGCGTGAATGTCACCGTCAATCCGCGCTCCGACGCCCTGTTCGGATTCGACGACGACAGCTTTGCCTATCAGCAGGCGGTCGATCACGGTCTGACACCGGCGATCGGCATTGACCTCGACACCGCCTTCGGCAGTGACATGTTTGGCGAAATGCACGCGCTGTTTTCCGGCCAGCGCTTCGCAATGCGTAATCGTCGCTTCCGTGGTGAGGCGGATGTGCCGGCAGCAATTACGGCAAAGGCGGTATTGGAGGCTGCCACCATCAACGGCGCCCGCGCCGCCGGCCTAGATAGCCAAATCGGCACACTGACTCCCGGCAAGCAGGCGGACCTGATCATGCTCCGGACCGATGGCATTGCCGTGTTCCCGGTCACCAACGCGATCGGCACGGTCGTTCAAGCCGTAGAGCGCGCCGATGTCGATACCGTCATGGTCGCGGGTCAGGTGCGCAAGCGGGGTGGCAAGCTTCTCGGCGTCGATGTTGAAAAGCTGAAGGCCGATGTCACCGCCTCGCGCGATCACCTCTTCGAAGCCGGCAATTACAACCCGCCATTCTTTTCTTGATGCCCAGGCGCTGTCCAAGGGCGGCGCTCTCCCTACCTCACCGTAAAAAAAGGAGGCTGTCATGTTAGCAGCCAGCACCATGTGTGAACCAGCGCAGGACACACTCTCGAGACCAGCGCCCGGGGTGATAGCCGCGCTATTCATAGGCTACCTCAGTGTCGGAATGCCTCTTCCGGTTATTCCACTTTTTCTTCACGACCATCTCGGTTTCGACAGTCTTACGGTCGGTCTCGTCATCGGCGTCCAGTTTGTCGCTACCGTGTTGACCCGCGGCTATGCGGGACGGATAACCGATGAACAAGGCGGAAAGCGCTCGGCGCTGATCGGCAGCGCCGTGTTGGGGATTGCCGGCCTGCTATATCTGATTGCCGCTTTGCTCGACTCCTCCCCGGTCGTCAGCATCGCCATTGTCGTCACTGGCCGGCTTGCAGCGGGTTTCGGCGAAAGCCAGTTCGTCACCGGCTGCGTCTCGTGGTCGATCGCCTCAGTGGGGCCTGAACGCTCCAGCATATCGATGTCCTGGACTGGGATAGCCATGTTCGCAGCCCTTGCAATCGGCGCCCCGGTCGGCATGGCGCTATATCAGGTCTATGGCCTCGAAGTGGCGATGATCGCCTGCGTCGCCGCTCCCCTTGTCGCCGCAGCAATCACCTTTCGCGAGCGCCCCTGGTTTTCGCCGGGTGGCGTGCGTGAGCCCTTCTATCGTGTCATTGGCCAGATCTGGCGCGAAGGCCTGGGCCTGATGCTGCAGGGCGTCGGTCTTGCCGGATTGACGGCATTTGCCTCGCTCTATTTTGCGGCGGAGCGTTCGGCCAATGCCGGCTGGGTAATGACCGCCTTCGGCGTCGGCTTCATCTTCGTCCGCCTCACCTTTGGCAGTCTGCCCGACAGGATCGGCGGCTACCGCGTCGCTATCTGGTCGCTTGCCGTCGAGGCCGCCGGCCAGGCCATGCTTTGGCTCGCGCCGAACCCCTATGTCGCATTCTTCGGTGCCTTCGTCACTGGTCTTGGCTGTGCGCTAGTGTTTCCAGGCTTTGGCGTCGAGGCCCTGGAGCGGGTTTCGCCTCCCAACCGTGGCAGCGCTATGGGCGCATTCGTCGCCTTTCTTGATATCGCTTACGCCATCTCCGGCCCGCTCGCAGGCCTCGTCGCAGCTCATTTCGGCTACGGCAGCGTCTACCTGCTCGGCGCTATAGCCGCCGTCCTCGGTATCCTCGTCGCGCGCTCCAGCCGCCCCGCCTGAAATCGATGGCCGGCGGTAAGCCGCCGGCTCCAGCATCTCAAAAGGATAAAGCCATGTCCCGCATCCTCATCACCGGATCCTCCGAAGGCCTTGGCCTGATGGCCGGGCAGCTTCTCGCTGAAGAAGGCCACACTGTCGCACTACACGCCCGCAACGCTGAACGTGCCAAGACGGCACGCAAGGGACTTTCGGGCGCCGAGGACGTTATCGAGGGCGATGTCTCGACCATCGCTGGTGCACGAAGCGTCGCCGAGCAGGCCAATGCACTTGGTACCTTCGATGCCGTGATCCACAATGTAGGAGTTGGCTATCGCGAGCCGCGGTGCGTCGAGACCGAAGACGGCCTGCCGCATGTGTTCGCGATCAATGTCATCGCCCCCTACATCTTGACCGCTTTAATCAAGCGCCCGAAACGCCTAGTCTATCTAAGCTCCGGCCTGCATCACCATGTCGAGCCCCATCTCGACGACGTGCTCTGGAGAAGGCGCCGTTGGAGCGGCATGGAGGCCTATTCGGAAAGCAAGCTCCACGACGTCCTTCTCGCCTTTGCCGTCGCCCGCAAATATTCGGATGTGCTGTCGAATGCGCTTGAACCTGGCTGGGTCGCAACCCGCATGGGTGGGGCCGGTGCCCCGGATGATCTAGATGAGGCCCATCGCACCCAAGCATGGCTTGCGGCGAGCGACGATCCGGCCGCACAGGTAAGCGGCCAGTATTTCTATCATATGGCACCGCTTGATCCCAATCCGCTTGCAAAAGATGCTGTGCTACAGGATCAGTTTCTTGAGATCTGCCACCGATTGACAGGAGTTCAGCTACCCTATTGAAGACTAAAGGAAATTGGAGGGGGCAGTCGCCCAGTGATATTCGCTTGCGGCCAAGGGACCCCCGTGTTGCTCGAACGACCGCACTCCCTTGGCGGGGGCGACGGTCACCCGAGGTACTGCCAAAGCATCTGGTCGTCGCCGGCTTTCATCCAGCCAATCGCAGGAGCACGATATATCATTGCAACGGCGATGAGATTGACGCTGGCCGGCAGCTGCGATGGCCGGATCGTCAGCATATCCGATGAAGCGCCGACGAAGATCTATGAACTGGTGGGACTCGTAGGTCCGCAAATGGAACCTTCGGCCGAGGCAATGGAAAATGCCTGCCACCCCCACGTCGATGCTTGGCTCATGCGGAAACTTGGTTTACGACCGACTGTGAGGACAGTTTATCAAGCCGCGCAGGAGGGAATAATGTAAGCACAGCCCGATGGACCAAGCCAGGCTGACCCCCATCTACAGCGACTATGTCCCCTGCCTCACCGAGGGCGACTGTACGAGGCTTGGAGAGCTTGCTGACAACGATATTGTTCACAATGGGCTTAAACTTGCGTTGGTCTTCAACCGGGCATGCTCGAACGGAACGTCCGACATTTCCGATCTTTGCTTTGAAACGGACCGTCTTCACGAAAGCGATGCGGTGGAGCGGGCAGTTCAGGAAACTATCCGCGATGCGGCAATAGCCTTAAGCTAACCGTGGTCCTCGGGCCGGTTCACATCCAACTGGCCGCGCGCGGTAGTGTCTCTCACGACAGTAATTTCAAGGGCTGGTGCTATCGCCATCGCTTCACATGGTCGACGAGTGCCCGAAGTTTCGGAGCGAGGTTGCGCCGGCTGGGGTAGTAAAGAAAAAAGCCGGCAAACGGAGGACAATACTCCTGAAGGAGAGGGACTAACTGACCAGACTCGACATAGGGCCTGAAGGTGTCCTCCATTCCAAAGGTGATGCCGCCGCCGGCACAGGCTATTCTGATCATAAGCCACATGTCGTTGGTCGAGATGTGCGGGTCGACCGCCACATCAAACTCGTGTCCATGCTGCCCGAACTCCCAACGATAGGGTGCGCGGTTTGGCGCGGGTCGCCAGCCGATGCAGCGATGGGCAGAGAGTTCCGAAGGATGCTCGGGCATTCCGAAACGTTCGATGTAGGATGGCGCAACGAAAGCCCCTTGGCGCTGCTCGCCCGACACTGGAACGGCAATCATGTCCTGGTCGATGACTTCGCCCAGGCGGACCCCCGCGTCATAACCTTCTGCGACAATGTCGAATTCCTCGTCCGTGACGGTCACGTCGACCTGAACGGCAGGAAATGCGTCCGCGAAACGCGCAAGAAGAGGCCCTGAGATGAACCGCTCGGCGATGGACGACACCGCCAGCCTCAGCAAACCGCTCGGTGCGCTGTCGCGATCAGCCGTCGCGTCGAGCGCCAGTCCGACTTCGGAAATCGCCGGCGCCACCCGCTGATACAGTTGCTCACCTGCTTCTGTGAGACTGACACTGCGCGTGGTGCGCTGCAAGAGTGCCACTCCCAGCCGATCTTCAAGACGCCGAATCGTCTGGCTGATCGCAGGCCTTGTGACGCCCAAATTCTCCGCGGCGACGCGAAAGCTGCGCGCTTCAGCGACTGCCAGGAATACGGAAATGCCATTCAGATCAATCGCCATTGGTTAGAAATAGTTACCACGGTCGTCATCATTGGGCAAGTTGTTCGCTCTCATCCACGCGTCTACCTTGGACCTGACAGCTAGGGGACAACTGACATGACACTTGATCGCTACAAACTTCTTGGACGCTCAGGCTTGCGGGTATCGCCGATGAGTCTCGGCACAATGACCTTCGGTTCCGAATGGGGATGGGGTGCTGATGGCGACGAGGCACGCCGCATCTTCGATCTTTATGTCGATCGTGGTGGCAACTTCATCGACACGGCGGTCAACTACACCGATGGCGGGGCCGAACGGCTGCTGGGGAGTTTCATCGGCCACAAGCGCGAGCGGATCGTTCTGGCAACGAAATTTACGATGGCACGCGAACCGGGCAATCCGAACTCTGGCGGTAACCACCGTCTCAACATGGTGCGTTCTGTCGAGCAGAGCCTCGATCAACTTGGCACGGATCGTATCGATCTCCTCTATCTCCATGCATGGGACATGACGACTCAGCCGGACGAGGTCATGCGCGGGCTCGATGACCTCGTCCGATCCGGAAAAGTGCTTTACCTCGGCATCTGCAACACGCCCGCATGGCGGGTTGCACAGTTGCAGACGCTTGCCGAAATCAGAGGTTGGTCGCCTTTCGTGGCGTTGCAGATCGAATACAGCCTGGTCGAACGGACCGTAGAACACGAGCTTCTGCCGATGGCGGAGGCGATGGGCCTCGGAGTTCTGCCGTGGTCGCCGCTCGGCGGCGGCGTGCTCACGGGCAAATATTCCCTTGCCGATGTCGAAGACTCGCAAGAGGCGGCCGTGTCTGCCAGCCGGAAGGGCGTCATAGCTTCGTCCGGTCATCTGAACAAACGTGCGATCGAAATTGCGGAGGAGGTGCGAGCCGTCGCCGAAGAGGCCGACTCGACACCATCACAGGTGGCGCTTGCCTGGACGCTGACCAATCCGAGCATCGTCTCTCCCATCATTGGCGCCCGCACGCTTACCCAGGCAGAAGACAACCTGGGGGCGCTAGAACTAAAGCTGACGCCGGACCAGCTGGATCGCCTGAACCGCATCAGTGCATCGAGCCCCATCTTTCCGACTCGCTTCACGCAACGCCCCCTCGTCCAGCAACTGATCTTTGGCGGTAATGCGGTCGAACGCCGCGACTGACCGCGGAAACGACGTAAGGCCTCTCGACGTGCACTTGGTGTCAGGGCCGGTCGACAGGTCCCATCAAGCCCTTAGTAACAGGACAGGACTGACAACATGCGCACTCTTCCGGCACGCGAGCAGGCCGGCAGCACGGGCCGAACGGCCCAAACCACCCGTCTTGCGACGCCGGTCGTGGCGGAGGGAACACGACATCTTTGCCGATGGCGACACGATTAGCATCCGTTTCGGCGCAACGGGGGCCACGACGTCTGGCCCACCTTATCGCAATCAGTTTGTCCGGATTTTCGAGATGAAGGACGGCCTTATCGCTCATGCAGAATCCTTCCGGGACCTCGTTGCCTACCAACAGGTGGTCGACAAAAACGCATCGCGTTCCCAATGACCGAGACTGCGACCTCGGCAGAACTAAGCGTGTGCCGAAGCAACATCGCGCGTCCAGGCGCGATCGCTTTCACCGAGAACAGTAACGCGCAACGGAGCCTGACCATGCGACAGCCATTTGCCGCACTCATCACAGCTGCCACCCTGTCGATCCAACCCGCACAAGCAGAGGAGACCAATGTGCAGCCGAACCACCCCTACGTTGGAATGTGGGTCACAGACGACAAGCGTGTGCGCCATGAACTTTTACCGAACGGACGCTATGTCGAGGCCCGCGGTCATCGGGAGCGAGCCTATGAGGGTCGCTACAAAGTCAAAGGGACGCATATCGAGTACTGGGATGACACAGGCTTCGCTGCCGACGGCGATTTCGTCGATGCCAACACACTGCACCATGGCGGCATGATCTTGCGTCGCAAGTAGGCCATCGGTTCGTATACGCTCAGCTGCGGGATGTTGGATACCCGGTCGTGGGTTCAGATCCGTTTAAGGCGGAGGCTATTGCAGCTTTGCGCCCGCGTTTCGGTCGTAGTGCGCGTCATCTCCCACGCCTGAAAGCGGACACGGCCTGGAGTAAAGAAGCCGCAACTCTCAAGGAGAACGTGGATACGAGGGTATGCCGTGTTCTTCAAGCGCTCGTCTTGATGAACCTTCTAGCTTAAACCGCCCCCCATTTCGACCCGACAGTCGGCATAAGCAGAAAGGCTTAAGCAACGGGCCGACATGTGCCAATATGCAGATTCACTTGCTTTTATGATAAGAGATCCGCGCTTTCCCTCAGGCCAGTTCCCTTTATAGTGATGTCGGAAGAGGGCCTCTTTGGATCAGCACCATTGGTAGACGACTTATCGAGAAAGCCCATCAGAGGCCCGATGTCGGCGGCGGTGCCTTGTTTGATCCTCCGACCGAACCCTCAAGCCCTTAGAGTACTTGGTAGATGATCCTTAATGTAGACGATTTCGAAATTGCCGCGCGTAAGAAGCTGCCACGTCCATTGTTTGGTTATATCGCGGGTGCTGCCGAGACAAATTCCGCATTTGCAGATAATCGCACCATTTTCTCTGAAATGCGGCTCGTCCCACATGTTCTTCGAGGTGTGGAAGGGCGTTCAATAGGCGCACCGCTGATGGGCCGCATGTGGGACGCACCTTTTGGCATAGCACCCATGGGCATTTCCGCGCTCATGGCATATGACGGCGACCTTGTGCTGGCACGGGCGGCAGCAACGGCGAACGTCCCGTTTATACTCAGTGGCTCTTCGCTCACACCTATGGAACGCGTGGTGGAGGCCTTTCCCGACGCTTGGTTTCAGGCCTATCTTCCAGGCGAAGATGACCGCATCCGCGCGCTCGTGGATCGCGTCGCCCGTGCTGGCTTCAAGACACTTGTCTTGACCGCCGACACCGCGGTACTTGCGAATCGCGAGAACAATCTGCGTGCCGGCTTTTCAACGCCGCTTCGGATATCTCCCCGCCTGATCGCTGATTTTGGGATCAAACCTCGATGGCTGCTCGGCACATTTCTTCGCACTCTCGTTTCCAAGGGAATGCCGCATTTCGAGAATTCTGACGCCGAACGCGGTGCTCCGATCATGTCCCAGAGGGCCGTGCGCGACTTCGGTCGGAAGGATCATTTAAACTGGGACCACGTAGCGAACATCCGTGACCAATGGAAAGGTGATCTTGTGATCAAGGGGGTACTGGCACGTGGCGATGTGGCGCGCGCCCGCACCCTCGGGTGCAGTGGCGTAATCCTGTCAAACCATGGAGGACGCCAACTTGATTTTGCCATTAGTGGCGTAAGAGCGCTGTCGGCAGCGCGATCCGAGGCTGGAAGCATGGCCCTGATGGTGGACGGGGGAATTCGGCGCGGCACGGATGTTATGAAGGCGCTGGCCTTGGGTGCCGATTTTGTGTTCGTCGGCAGGCCCATGTTGTTCGCGGCGGTCGTCAAGGGCGAATCTGGCGTTACGAAAGCCATCGACATTTTGAGGGCCGAGGTGCGGCGCGACCTCGGTCTCCTAGGGCTCCGATCGATCGAGGAAATCAGCGAATTTGTTCTGGAAAGAGCAGCAGACAACGGGAGCGTCAAGCACCCGAATACATAGGGGCGCCAAAGATACCGAGCTCTTCCGGAAATTCCGCCCTGAGAATGCTGCCGCTGTCCGACTCCGTGATAAAGAGCGAGCGACCGTCAGGACCACCAAAGGCACAATTCGTTGTGCCGAGGCCTCGCGGCGAGCGGACAACCGCAATCGGGCGGCCGAGCGCGTCGTGTACCCAGACCAGACCCATGCCCGTCTGGCAGACGACCACCCCGTTCTGTGCGGTCAGTGCGAGGCCGTCCGGCCCCGCCCGTCCACCGGAGAATTGAATGAAAAGGCCAGCCTTGTTGACACGCCCACTCGTCGACAACGGTAGGCGCCAAATCGCGTTCGCTCGTGTCACGGCCAGATAAAGCACATGCTCGTTGACATCGAGCACCAGCCCGTTCGGACTGGGCACTTTGTCGATCAAGCAGGCCAGCGCACCGCTGTCTGGCTGCCAACGATAAACCCTTCCTGTGGGGTCCTGCAGACCGGTCTGGCCCTGATCCGTAAAATAGAGAGCTCCATCCCTACCAAAATGCAGATCGTTACAGCCCTTGAACCCTTCCGTGTCGCAATCGCGGAGTGCATGGGAAATCACCCCGGTTTTCGGATCAAGCTGCATAATCCCGTTCTGGAAATCTGCGATGAAGATGCGCCCATCACGGTGGATCTTCAGACCATTCGGCTGGCCCTCATATTCTGCGACCTGCCGGACTTTGCCGGAAGGATCGCTGCATAAAATCCTACCGAAGGGGATATCGACGAACCACAGATTGCCTTCCAGATCGAAGGAAGGCCCCTCGAGAAAGCTGTCAACTGTCTGCCCACGGCGATTGCGCTCCGCCCAATAGGATGAAACGCCGGTTCGTCGAAGATCCGCCGGCAGTTCGGTAAAGATCTGCGCGTCGATGATCACCGGTTCGGGAAAGGGATAGGTGTGGGGCATGGTCTTATCCGAGTGTAAACGATGGCAGGAAGAGCGCGATTTGCGGGAAGGCGATCATCAGCAACATGAACAGCAGGATGATGGCGAAGAACGGCGCCGTGCCCATGACGACGTCTTCGACCTTCACATCCTTGGAGGAACTGGCGACCACGAACAGGATCACCCCGAGCGGGGGGGTCAATTGCCCGAGCTCGACCAGGATCACGACGAAGACACCGAACCACACCGGATCGACACCAAGCGCCACCAGAGCCGGAAAGATTACTGGTACGATGATTGCGATCATGCCCAACCCCTCCATGAAGCAGCCGAGGATGGCAAAGGTGACCATGATGATCAGCAGGAAGGCGAGGCGCGACACGTTTGCGTCGTCAAGCATCGCAACCAAGCTTTCTCCGACGCCCGAGAGCGCGGTCGCATAGGCAAAAATCATCGACGTGAACACGACGAAGAGGATGTTCCCGCTCATGATCGTTGTGCGTCGCAGCGCCTCAGATAATAACGTTACACTGAGCTTGCGATAGAGGGCGGCGATCAGAACTGCGCCTATCACACCGACGGCCCCGGCCTCAGTTGGCGTGGCAAATCCACCATAGATGCTGCCGAGTACGATCAGGATCAAAAGCAGGAAAGGCACAATGTCCAGCAGTGCGGCACCGAGTTCGGGCCACGTACTGCGCGTGATGTCTCTGGGCGCCAGATTGGGATTGATGAGGGCTCGGACGGCGATGAAGCCCATGTATAAAACGGCAAGCAAGATGCCGGGCAGCATGCCCGCCGCGAACAACCGCGCAATCGAGGTCTCGGTAAAGGTCGCATAGATGATCATGGTGATCGACGGCGGGATCAGGATGCCAAGGGTGCCGCCGGCGGCCAAAGATCCCGCGACGAGACGCTTGTCATAGCCACGAGCCGACAGTTCCGGCAAGGCTACGGTGGACATGGCCGCCGCGGTCGGGGCACTGCCACCCGCGATGGCGGAAAAGATTGCACTTCCCGCGATGTTCGTGTGCATGAGCCCGCCCGGCAGACGGCGCACAAACGGTGCGACACCATTGTAGAGCCGTTTCGAGAGACCTGAACCGAGAAGAACTTCGGCCATCAGCACGAAGAGCGGAATGGCAGCCAGGGTAAAGCTGTTGGCCGAGCCCCAACTGACGATGCCGAGCGCTTTCCAGCCGGCGAAGCCCTTCATCAGCCAGACGTAGAACAGGCCCGCACCGGCCACTGCGAACTGCACCCACATGCCGCCGACGATGAGGCCGATCAGGAGTCCGAATGCTAGAATTGATTCCATCAGGAGTTACTCTTGAACCTGTTAAAGGTCAGTAGGAATTGTTCGATCAGAAAAACCCCAATCACGGCAAATCCGGATGGCATCAAAAGTTGCGGAATCCAGAGTGGCGTATTCAAGACCGTGGGCGCGAACTTGCCGCGGGTAAAAGAGCTCATCATCAAGTCATTGGTCTTCATCATCATCACGGCGCAGATTACGAGTGCGAGGAGGGCGAAGATCCGCGCCATCCAGGCCTGCAGGCCTTCCGGCAGGACGTCGATGATGAAGCGAACCTGGAATAAGCTGCCAGCGCGCAGGGCAATGGCAGCTCCGAAGAAGGTCAGCATCACGACGCAATAGCCGCTGACCTCTTCAACGAAACCCAGAGAATAATTGAAGAGGCTGCGAGAAATCACTTCTGCGGCAACAAGCAGCACAAGAGATATCAGCACCACAGCGGTGGCGATTTTCGTCACCGCTGCGATCACGTCGAACAGAGAACCCGCGCTGGCATATTCGCCGGCAGAATCGTGATTCATCTCACTTACCGATCGCTGCTCGCACGGCCTTCAAGGCTTCCTCGTACTGGGGGCCATTTTCCTTCGCCCAGGTTTCCCAGAAGGGGGTGAGCTTTTCTCGGGCCATGGCAAGATCTCCATCCTTGAGGGGGGTTATCTTCATGCCGGCATCCGCCTGGGACTGCTGCTGGACCTTTTCATCCTCGATGAATTCGGCAGTCGTTTCCGGGCCTTCCTCGGAGACGATCTTGCGCAGGATATCCTGGTCCTTGTCGCTTAGAGCCTCAAAGGCATCCGTGTTGGCAATGATCATCGAGTTGCCGTAGTTGACCGGGAATCGATAATCGTAGGGCAGAAATTCATGCCAGTTCTTCGCGCCGCCCGCACTGGCGGTGAGGACACCTTCAATCACACCGCGCTCCAGCGCGGTGGGCACATCGGTGCCTGCAAGTGTGATCGGAGCGCCGCCGAATGCCTCGACAAACTTGCCTTGCTCTGGCGATGTGACCCGGATCTTGTGTCCGTTGAGATCACCAAGACTTTTCATCTCGAAGGTCGTGAAAATGGTCTGTTCGGGATAACGGTAGCCACCAAGCAGGGTGACGTCCTGTTCTGCGAAGGCCTTCTGCAGGATGGGTTCCATGGCCGACGAGGCCTTGGCCCATTCGTCGTCGTTCTCAATCAGCATGGGCAGGTTCAGCACCCGGGCGATCGGCACGCTGCCGGAGAAGAAGAAGTCTGCTGCGAAATCGACAACGCCATCGCCCACCGCCTGGGTGATGTCGGACGAGGCAATCTGCAGCGTCTTGCCGAGATGCAGTTCGATCTTGAGCTCGCCGTCGGTTTCCTTTCCGACCCGATCTACAATCCGGTTCATGCCCTTGACCGCGGACGTGGTCGAAACGGACGAGTAGGTGTAACCTGTCCAATCGTCGCCGTGGGCGACTGTAACAGATACGAACAATGCTGCGATCGCGCTGAGCGTCACGAGTTTCATGATCTTTTCTTCCTTCGGAGTTTGTCGAGTAATTCACGGCTTACCGATTTTGCGACCGGCTCTTATTTCCAAGGGGTCTTTTCCCAGAGCGCACCCACCACGTTGTCCTGCGTCTCGGCGATATCCCTGAATGCATCGCCGACGGCGAAAGCCATAGGATTGCCCTGGTCGGCCATCGTCTTCTGAAAATCGGCGTCGTTATTCACCGCGGTCAATACAGCCTGCAGCTTCTTAGCAACCTCGGGGGGAATGCCGGCCGGCCCTACGATGCCGCGAAGCGACGACATGTTGACGTCGTAACCAAGCTCTTTGGCCGTCGGAACATCGGCACGGAACGGGGACCGCTCCTTGGATAGAACGGCAAGAACTCTCAGGTCATCCTTGAATTCCGTTGTCTGGCTGAGTGCCATCGTGCCGGCTGCCACATGGCCGCCAAGTAGCGCGGTGCGGGCCATCGCGGCGCCCTTGAAGGGAACCAACGTGAATTCGACGCTGGACGCGTCTGCCATCATGTTGGCCGCAAAATGGTCGTTTCCGCCAAGGGAGGAAAGACCGAAAGTGATCGAACCAGGATCTTCCTTGGCCGATGCCAGCAGATCATCCAGGGTCTTGAACTCCGAGGATGCGCTGACAACAATCGTGTTGGGATCGTCCACGAAATTCGCCAGATAGGTGAAGCTGTCCGCTTTATAGTCCGCCTCGCGGTCCTTGGTTAGGGCCAGGGCGGCAGGCAAATTGAAGGTCCCGAGCGTGTAGCCGTCGGGCGCGGCATGCGCGACTTCCGTAAAGCCGATCTGGCCCCCGGCCCCCGGCATGTTCTTGACGATAACTGAAGCGCCGTTGCCCAGTTCCTTTTCCATGAACTTTGCGACGGTGCGCGCCATGACATCCGTGCCTCCGCCGGCAGAATATCCGACCACGATTTCGATCGGCTTTTCAGGATACTCGGCAATCGCCGGTAAGGTCGAGAGTGCAGTAAAGGCAAGTGCTGCAAGTATGGTCTTCATGACATAGTCCTCCCTCTGTCATTGGCAAAAATCTGATCATCAATGCGGTAGCATCCCGCTGCGCTCCGCCAAAAAAGATCCTCGCGCTCCTCCGCGCTGAGATCGCCCGCGAGCCGCTTGAACGCGTTCCAGAGCGTACGGTAGCCAAACTGACCCTTGTCGACCGGGAAATTGCTCTCGAACATTGCGCGCCGGGCTCCGAAGCATTCAAGACATTCCGCATAAAAGGGCGACCAGTCGGCAGCGAGTTCGGACGACAGGGGTGGCGTTTGCCTCTCCGCATATCGGTAACCCATGACCGACAACCCAAAGCCGCCGATCTTGATACGTGTATTGTGAAGGTCGGCAAGGCGGGAAAGTGCTTCACGCCATTCGGCGAAGGCGTTAGGGTCGCCGCGATGATAAGGGCCGACCCCGAGTGGCCCCCCGCAATGATCGACGATAATCGTAAGCTCGGGAACAGCCTTGGCCAAATGAAATACCTCGTCGAGCTGGGTCTGGTAGGCCCAGACGTCGAGGCTGAGGCCGTATTCCGCGACAATCCGCGCGCCGTCGAGAAACGCGGAGCTGCGCAGCAAGCCATCGGGGGGCGGCTGCGGATTGGACCGCACGGCCGGATGAGGATGGTAGGCGGTGGTGTTGCGTATGCCGCGCACCAGACCTTCACCGGCCTCCGCTAGGGCGTCGAGAACCGCGCGTACGCGGTCGCCAAGCTGCAGATCGGCGAAAGCAACGATGGCCGCGGGGTAGTTTGTCTGATGCCTGCACCACGACCGGATAGTTTCCACTTCGCCCACCGGCTGCAGCGCCGGCGCAAGGTCTTCTCTGTATCCGGTTCGGCACTGCACGAAGATGCTGGCTCTCACGTCATGGCCCGACAAGACGTCGTCGTACAACTCTTCGGCACGGTAACGGCCTTCAGGCCGGTCCCACAGATGATGATGTGGATCGAGGATGACCTGTTCAGGGGCCAGGACCTCCTCGCTGGTCAGGGCAAGCCAGTCTTCACGCACAGGAAAATGGGGGGTACTCGTCGCCATCGATCAACCGCCCGCCGTCTTGGCGCTTTTGGAAAGGCGACGCTTGATCATCGGTCCGACGATGACTGCGATCGTCAGCGCCACGATCACCAGGCTTGTGACGTTGGCGAAAAGGATCGACCAATCACCGCGCCCGATACGCAGCGCGAGCCTTAAATTTTCTTCCGCGAAGCCGCCAAGGATCAGGCCGAGAACGACCGGAGGCAGTGGGAACTTCAACTTGTCCATCACGTAGCCGATCGCGCCGAACAGGAGCATCAGATAGACATCGAACATGCGCCCATGGATGGAGTAGACGCCGATCAGCATCAACACGATGATCACCGATCCGAGGAGCGGGCGGGGCAGATTCAGGAGCCGCGCAAAGCTGTTGGTCGCCAGCGAGCCGCCAAGAAGTACCAGGAGAATTGCGCCGAACAGGAACTGCCACATGAAACCAAAGACGATGTCCGGGTTGTCGCGGAAGAGCATGGGTCCGGGTTGGAGACCGTGGATCAGGAGACCCCCGAGCATCACGGCCGCCACCGCCGTACCCGGAATGCCGAGCGTCAGTGCCGGAATGAGGGCGGATGCGGTGTCGGCATTGTTTGCCGTTTCGGCTGCCGCGACGCCTTCCGCTTCGCCGTTACCCCAGGTTTCTGGCGTCTTGCTGGCACGGCGCGCCTCGTTATAGGACATGAATGCCGCCATGGAGCCGCCCGCGCCGGGCAGAATGCCGATCCAGATGCCGATGATGGACGAGCGGATCCATGTCTTCCAGAAGCGCTTCATTTTAGGCAACGCGCGCCAGATCGGTTCGGTACCAAGCTTGCTGCCGCTGACCCCGTCGGTCTTCAGCGGCACTTCCAGAAGGTCGATCACCGGTGGCAGGGCGTAGAGGCCAACGAGTAGGATGACGATGTTGATGCCGTCGAGCATTTCAAGCTGGCCGAATGTGAACCTGTCCGTGCCAAAGATCGGATCGGAGCCGATGACCGAGACGAAGACGCCGAAACAGGCGCTGATCAAGCCCTTCACCGCGCTGCCGCCCAGCAGAAAGATAATGCTGGCAAGGCCGAAGACAGCCACCCAGAACACTTCCGAGGGTCCAAACAGCAGCGTGACCTTCGACAGAGGCGGTGCGAGCACCATGAGCGCGATGGCGCTGGCAATGCCACCAATCGAGGAGGACACCACGGCAACCTGCAGCGCAAAACCGCCTTCGCCCTTTTGCGCCATCGGATAACCGTCAAAGGTGGTGGCAACGGCGGCGGGCGTTCCGGGAATGCGCAGGAGCACAGCAGGAATTGCCCCGCCATACATGGCGCCATTGTAGATGCCGGCCATCAGGCCGAGTGCGACAAGCGGCGACAGTCCGAAGGTGAACGGCACCAGGACCGAAATTGCCATCGTGGCGCTGAGGCCTGGCATGGCGCCGACGATGATGCCGGCGATGACGCCGATGATGACGGCGGCAAGATTGCTGAGGGTGAGAACCTCGGGAAGCGCGTGGAGAAGTTCGGCATACATGGCTTAATCACTTTCCCCAGAGAAGACCTGTCGGGAATTGCTGCGCCATCGCGAAATCGAAGACCAGGTATATCGTCCCGACGACGATGACCGTGGCAGCGGCAAGGCCAAGCAGGTTCCGGTATCCAAAAATATAGGCGACCAGCGGCACGGCGATGGTGGTGGCCGCATAGAAGCCGATGAGCGAGGTCGCCCCCACATAGGCGACTATAAGCAGGAATGCGCCGGCGACCCGCATGGGTGCCTTGGTCATGGGCTCGGCGACATCGCCTGCTGCCGCCTTGCGCTGATCGGTGATCAGCAGAATGACGGAGAGGACTATCAGGCCCGTGAGCATGGCGACCGGCAAGAGGGCCGAGATCGCTTTCAACTCAAGTGCTGGGATCATGAATGCGGCTGCGACAGCAATGATTCCAACGGCCGTCAGGGTTTCCGGCCGCAGGACACGGGACATACGGGGTTCAGACATGGAACCGGCTCCGTTTAAGAGACTAAAGATGACGTGCGGCGTATCGGCCGCACGTCGGGACGGTCATCAGTTCCAGGGTGTGGTTTCCCATACGCCCTTCGCCAGATCGTAGAGATCTTTCGTCATCTTCTTGAAGTCGTCGCCAGTGACCACTTCGACCGGATTGGCGGTATCCTTCATGGCCTTCAGGAAATCCGGATCGTCCTTCAATTTGCCGAAAGCCGCTTCAAGTTTGGCTCTTGCATCGTCGGGAAGCCCGGCGGGAGCGACGAAGCCACGAAGGGAACCGTTGACCAGATCAAGTCCTTGTTCCTTGAAGGTGGGAAGATCCGGCGCGAACTCCGAGCGCTTGTCGAGTGCGACGCCCAGTATGTTAAGCTGGTCCTGGAATTCCGCGACCTCGGAAATATTGAGGATGCCCATGGCTACGTGGCCCCCCATCAGGGCGGTGCGTGCCGGCGCGGACCCCTTGAAGGGAACGATGGTGAACTCGGCGCCGATCAGATTTTGCAGTTTGATCAACGCAAAGTGGTCGTCGCCGCCGAGGCTCGACATGCCGACGGTAACGGCGCCGGGATTGGCTTTGGCCTCCTCAATCAGCTTGTCGAGCGTATCGAGGCCGCTTGCCTTCGACGTCACGATGACGTTGGGATCGTTCACGACATTGGCGAGATAGGTGAAGCTGTCGACGTCATAGTCGGACTTCCGGTCGATCGTTCTGGCCATCATGCCGGGCAGGTTGAACGTGCCGAGTGTGTAGCCGTCGGGCGCAGAGTGGGCGGTTTGCGTGACGCCGATCTGGCCGCTTGCTCCGGGCACGTTTTTGATGACAACGCTTGCGCCATTTCCGAGATATTTCTCGATGAAGGGGGCGACCGTACGGGCCATGACATCGGTGCCTCCGCCAGCGTCAAATCCCACGATCACCTCAATCGGCTTATTCGGATAATCCGCCGCAATGGCCGTTCCCGTGGCCATCAGGGCGGCCGTCGCAATGGCCGTCGTCTTCTTGATCAATTTCAACATGATAGTTTCCTCCTCCACATGTCGTTTTCAGGTATCCGGGAATGCGCAGCCCAGTTTTTTCAGGGCGGCATCGACCCAGCTTCGATCGTTCGTGCCGGCGGCAATTGCCTGCATTTGTTGAGTTTCCGCGTCCTGTTTGGCTTGAGTCTTGGCAAGAATTTCCTCGGCATCGGCCAGCGGTACGGACAGCACACCGTCGGAATCACCGATTATGATATCCCCTGGCTCGATCACCATGCCACCGATGCTGATCGGCACATTGATTTCCCCAGGGCCATCCTTGTATGGACCGCGATGGGTGACGCCCGCTGCATATGTCGGCAAGTTGGTGGCAACGAATGCATCAACATCGCGAATTGCGGCGTTCAACACAAAGCCGGAGACCCCCTTCTTCACGGCGTAGGCGAGCATCAGTTCGCCCATCAGCGCGTTGCTCAAATCGCCACCGGCATCGACAACGATCACGTCACCGGGGACGGCCATGTCTATGGCCTTGTGGAGCATCAAATTGTCGCCTGGACGGGACTTTACCGTAAGCGCAACACCCGCCATCCCGCCTGAAGCATGCATGGGACGAAGCGTCGGCCCGGCTGCCGTCATGCGCGACATCGAATCGGAAACATTGGCGACCGGAAGCGCAGCAAAGGCTTCAACCAGTTCTTTTGATGCGACTTTTCCGCGAGCGTTGATACGAAAACCGATGGACATTTCTATTCCTTCAATTGGCGAGTGAGGGATTGGCCGCGTCGAGCAGCATCCGGTTGGCGATCCGCGAGGGTGGCAAGGGCTCACCGGCTAGTACCTGGAGAATGCCATTGACAGCATCGATGCCCACGCGCGCGCCTGCTTCGCGAGTAACGCCGCCGATATGGGGGGTCATCACAATCCGCGGCTCCGCGAAGAAGGGGTGGTTCGCCCTGGGAGGCTCTACGGCAAAGGTATCGAGGCCGGCACCGGCAAGGTGGCCGCTCTGGATGGCGCTGAGGAGCGCTGTCTCGTCTATCAAGCCACCACGCGCTGTATTGATGACATAGGCTCCCACCGGCATACGCGCGATCGCTTCCGCATTCAGGATGTCGCGTGTCTGTTCGGTGAGTGGGCTATGGAGGCTGAGGATATCGGAGCGCGCCAGCATATCCTCGAAGCTGATGCAACGTTGGATGCCAAGTGCCTCGAATGCGCTGTCGTCGGAATAGGGGTCGTAGCCGATCACGTTCATGCCGAGCCCCTTCGCCATGCGGCCGGTAGCCTGCGCAATCGCGCCCATGGCCATCAGGCCGAGCGTCGCGCCGGCAATCTCGCGGCCGGAAAAGCCGGGCTTTTCCCATCGGCCGGCACGAAGGCCTGCATCCAGCGGCAGGATGCGCTTCATGACGGTCAGGAGCAGTGCGATCGCATGTTCGGCCACTGACACCGCATTTGCTCCGGCAGCGACCAGCACGGGAATGCCGCGACGCGAGGCAGCATCCAGGTCGATGTTGTCGACACCGACGCCGTGCTTGGAAATGACGCGCAACTGCGGCGCACCTGCCATCACACTTTCATCGATGCGGCCCATGCGCGACACAATGCCGACGGCTCCCGTGGATTGCAGATATTCCGAGATGACGGCGCTGTCTGCATAGGGTGGTGTGTGCACGGCCTCATAGCCATGCTCCATCAAAAGTTTCTTCGCGCTCGGATCAAGGTCCGGTCCGGTCACGAGAATTGTCTTGCTCATTGCACACGTCTCCAAACACACGCCCGGCAAGGCCCGTGTCGATCCTGATATTGTCTGGATTGGTTCGGCGAGCGGCTCCCGACGCTCACCAACAATCCTCCCTGCATCAACGCGTAAGGGAAAGTGTGGCTTCACAAAAGCGAATATTTCTGGTTATTAGATGAAGAAAATCTGGATATTCCTATGGACACACGCCAACTAAAAACCATTGTCGCGATCGTCGCGCAGGGCACATTTGCCAAAGCCGGCGACGCCGTAGGATTGACTCCGTCAGCGGTCAGTCAACAGGTACATGCGCTCGAAACAGAACTCGGCGCGACGCTCTTCGATCGGACGGCTAGGCCCCCGAAACTGACACCTGAAGGTATGCAGGTGCTGGAGATGGCGAAAAATATCCTGCGTGAGGAAGCGGATGCGAAGGCCAGCCTGAAAGGCGAGAAAATTGCCGGAACGCTGATGATCGGAGCCGTCCGCACCAGCGCCCTCAATCTGCTCCCAAGGGCCATGGTGCAGATGCGTGCGCAATATCCGCAGCTCAAGACGAACCTGCGCATCTCACTGTCCTCGCCCCTGATTGCCGATGTTGCCGGGGGTCGACTGGACGCTGCTATTGTTGCCGACCACATGGGCATTCCCCCGTCATTGCGATGGATCCCCTTTCTTCGGGAGCCGCTTTGGTTGATTGCCCCGAAGGAAACAAGTGAAACGAATGCACTCAAGCTTCTGAGGGAAACCCCCTATGTCCGCTTTAGAAGCCCCGTACCATTGGCAAATGTCATCGATGCCGAGATCTCCCGGCTCGGTATCGTGACCCAGGATATTGCCGAGATCGATACAATTGGTTCTATCGTTACCTGCGTTAGACAAGGACTTGGCGTTTCGATCGTACCCCAGGTCGCTCTTCAAGAGCCTGAAGACCTACAACTCGTGAAACTGGCTTTTGGTGACCCTCAGCTTACCCGGCAGATCGGAATAGTGGAACGAACTGTTTCGCCTCGCGCGGAGATCATTGCGCGTCTGCATGATACTCTTGCGACCCTATCTGGTGAGCATGGACTGGCGCGCGCCCCAAGCCTCTAGAACCGCATAAAGGAGCATGTCGCAAATTTTCTCAGGCAACTGCAAGCTGACAACGACGGTGAAATTTCGCTCCCGATGTAGAGGACCGCAGCCATGATTCTGAATGCCATTGCGGCGCGCTGAAGCGCCATTCTAAAAATGATTTCAAGGCGGCATTTTGAATGCCTGGCTCATTGTGCAGGCGGTGACATGGTATCTGCGGTACCCGATCAGCTATCGCGACCTGGAAGAGATGTTCCGGATGCGCGGCTTCGAGGGGCGCCATTGTTTTTACACCGCGAGAGTTTCTTGAGGGACTTTACGACCAGGGGAACGGTGGTTCAAATCCATTCAAGGCGATAACAATTTGATTTACGTGGCGTGAGCCCTGGTAGAATGCCGAAGCGAACGATCGAGCTCATTCCCACGTTGTCCATGAGATTGCGAGGGGCGATACCCATCAATGGCATCGCGGGCTGTTCAACGATCCCGAATCATTCCGATCGACCAGAGCAAAACGTCTTTTGTGCAACGCCTTGCCGGCGGCCAACAGCGCGTTGAACAGCCGGTGTGTGTGGCGACGTCGCGCGGGTCCCTGCTATGGCTTTGATCGACGGCTTGCTCTTATTAGTCGCGCGATGCACCGTCTTGAGCCTGGACGGAAAGCCCCCCGCTGGACGGTCACAAGATAGCGGGCGAGAGTAGTCACAGCGCCTGCCGTATCGATCCGGAATGCTCACTGGTTTTTAAGCCTTGCGGATGCCTGCGAGAAATTAGAGGATTGGCACAGAGACTAGAACGAGTTCCAGCGCACACAACGCGATTGGCAACAAGGTGCCGATATCGCTGATGAACGGCTTGTTGATTTCCATGAGAGCTGACCCGACGCTGGAGTGAACCCCTCGGGCTGGACCACGAGACAGGTAAAAACTGTTACACTCTGCGGGCCTCAATCGGAGAAGGCTGATGAAGTCCCGAGGTCCATATCGAGGGCATTCGACGCCGTTCAAATTGCAGCTTTGCCAGGATATTCGGAACGGCGTAATCGGACGGCGCGACGCTCAGCGAACATACGGCGATTCGGCCAACCTCATACAGCTATGGCTGACGCAGTTCGATCGCGGCGAACTGAACGACGAGGAGGCAGTGCTGTCTGCCGTCGACATGGCACTGAAGTCTGGCGTTCCGACCAAGACGCATGTGCTAAACCTGCTGCATCGGCTCGTTGACGGCAAATCCTTCACGCCGCCGACCCTTGATGCCCCTCAGGCACTGACGCTCACCAATGAACCCAAGGGCGATGTTCTATTGTTCACGGGATGAAGCATTCCCGGAGGTGTTCGACTACATCGAGATGTTCTACAACCCGGAAACGCAAGCATGTAAGATGCGGAATGCTATTGCCCGTCGAGTTCGAGAAGCAGCAGAAAATCTAACCCGAGGGTGTCTAGGAAACTCGGGGCTATTCACCCACTTGTGCATATCGCGCCACGCGAACCTAAAGAAAAGCCCCGGTTGCTAGCTATTAACCGGGGCCTGCGCAAGCCGATTGGCTGGCGTTCTCATTTCGGTACCTGGTCCAAATGTTATGACCCTAATACGCGAGGGAGAGCATAATTTTCTACCCCATCAGTTTTCAGCGAAAAAGCATACCAGTGATTGAATCCCCGTCTGGAAAATGAACGGCACATCGTTGCAGATGTGACGGCCATATGCGTTAAGCTGAAAGGCAGATGCAGGGGAAGAAGAAGAGGCAACAAGAGCCGCCATTACGGCAGCAATTCCGAGATATTTTTTCATATTAGCACCCATCATAAATTAGCTGAATCAGGATTTGACAATAGTCTGATATTGTAATTTCGAATTGTCGTAAATTAACTCATCTGTACTATTGACAATTTCAATGGGGCTGCTCGGCCATCTCGCGCAGAGCGTAAATTAGGATCGTGAAATGTGCAACGATGAGGTGTTGCCGGAACTTTCTAAAATTCTTAAATCCGTCTCCGGAAGCCCCCACAAATCCCGTGGGCAAAATAACAGAAGCGACAACCAGAACACCACCAATGATGCCGCGCGTAGAGCAAGCATCGGGTCTAGAACGCGGTGCAGTTAGTTTCCGGTCAGTGCTGTTGGTTCTGACTCTTTGCGAAGCCCGCCTTGCCAAGTGACGCCGGGCGAGCTTTTCGATGCGCTCGTTGATCAGATCGATGCTGATATCACCCGGCTCAAAGCGTCCGCCATTCCTCCTCGGCGGGGGTGACGTCAGCCACTGAAGCATTGAGACAAAGGGCGTCTGTTTACAACAGGGTGGTTGGTTGGGATCCCATCAAGAGCTTAAAAACGACGCGAGTGAGCGAAGACGACCGAAACCTCGTATTGCGCTTGTCATTCATTTGCATTACTTTCTGGCTGGAATGGAGATAGCTATGGCTGCAAACGCACTCGTCCAAACCCGTATCGATGCCGAAGTTCGGGATCGCGCCTCCGCCGTGCTTGAAAACGTGGGCCTAACGGTATCGGATGTGGTTCGTATCTTGCTCACTCGGACGGCCAACGAGGGTATGCTGCCACTCGAACTTCTTTCAGGCAGTGAGGCCCATGACGCTTGGTTTCGCTCCAAGGTACTTGAAGCATTGAACGATACTCGACCAGACGTCTCAGATGATGAAGTCGAGGACCATTTCGCGAAACGTCGCGCGGCAGCCCGCCTTAAAGTGAATGCGCGCAAATCGTGAAGCTACCTGGTCTGCGTTCGCGTTATCGGATCGCGACGCCATCTTCACATATATCGAGTCAGATAATCCTTCAGCCGCCATCCTTGTCGATGAACGGATCGTCGCGGCCGCTCGTCGTCTGACTGATTTTCCCGCGAGCGGTCGTGTTGGCAGAATTGTTGGCACGCGCGAACTGGTAATCAGCGGCACGCCGTATGTCGTGGCATACGCGGCAACGGAGGCATCTGTTCGTACACTTCGTGTCCTCCATGGTGCGCAGGAATGGCCCGACACTTTGCCAACTAGCTAGACTTTGAGCTTGATGCCTGAAAACAACGGGTCAGCAGTTCGAACTGGTTTAAGGCGCAGGCTATTGCAGCTTTGCGCCCGCGTTTCGGTCGTAGTGCGCGTCATCTCCCACGCCTAAAAGCGGACACGGCCTGGAGTAAAGAAGCCGCAACTCTCAAGGAGAACGTGGATAAGAGGGCATGACTTTTCGCCTGCAGCAGCTTAAGAGACGGCGGCGTTCCCGAACAAAGTTCCTTGTGATCCAACGCTGGAAATCGTTCCCAATCCATCACTCGAAACCTGAAAGCTCACCACATGGATAACAGTCGATCGACCGCCAAGGCGGCGGCGTGGATGGTGGCATCTGTGTTGTTGATACTGCTCATGTCCGTTTCGGGTCGAATTATTACCCGCGAGCTTGACGTTTTCCAGGCAATGGAAATGCGTTCCGTCATCGCCTTTTTTCTGCTGTTGCCGTTAGTTTATCGAGAGGGCGGAATCCGGGCAATGCGAACCAGGATTCTGCCCAGGCACATCGGCCGCAACGTTGCCCACTACGTGGGCCAATATGCCTGGTTGATGGGACTGACGCTAATTCCATTGGCCCAGCTCATTTCGATAGAATTCACAGCGCCCATATGGGCTGCTTTTCTGGCTGCGATATTCCTGAAGGAGCAACTGACATGGCGGAAGGGAGTCGTAATCCTTTTTGGTCTGGCGGGCGTCGCGCTAATTGTGCGTCCGGGCGTAGCCCCTCTCAATCCGGGCCATTTGATAGCGCTTGGAGCGGCTGCCGCATTCGCAATCTCGTTCATCTCCACAAAGGCGCTGACGCGGTCCGACAGTGCCACAAAGATCATTTTCTGGATGCTCGTGATCCAGTCGATCATCGGACTCGCTCCGGCACTGAATGTGTGGCTTTGGCCGTCGGCTTCAACATGGCCATGGATATTTCTGTTCGCGTTCGCCGGTTCATTTGCTCACTTTTGCATGGCAAAGGCGTTGGCCCTTGCAGACGCTACAGTCGTGATGCCGATGGACTATCTTCGGGTGCCATTATCGGCCTTAATCGGATATCTCTTGTATGCCGAGGCCATAACTGGCTTCACTGCAGTCGGCGCGGGTTTGATCGTGGTTGGAAATCTGTTCAACCTGCAACGACCTAATGCCAAGAAAATTGAATCGACACCGAGTTGAAGTCCGCGTTGGGCCCGGCTCAGACCTCGACCGAAAGAACCTCGATGTCGACTTTACCCGCTGGGCGTCATAAAGCCGACAGTCGCCTCCCGGCCCCATTTGCGGAAATGATTTCTGCTGTGCGCCTTCAATTCGGCCATTGAAGGTGTTCGGTTGGATACCCGGAAGCAGTCGGTCCGCTCGCCCTGTCAGCGAAGCGCCGCGAGTGAGCGAGGATGAAACGTTGTGCCCTTGCTTTAACCTGGCGCTCGAGCGGCAGTTATTCCGCATCCATTCCAGGCAAGGTGTCTGGATCACTGTAGCCGCGCTGCTCAGGTTAAACACATGCCACAGCAAGCCATCCCGTCTTTGAGGGCAGCCGGTGAGGAGACTTTATGCGCGCCGGAGAGCGACGCGCGGCGCTGACCACATGACGAAGGCGTCCCCGGTCACGCCCTATGGATGTTTTCGACTGGCCTTGCAAGTTCTGATAAGCGGGCCCATATTCATAGAAGTGGCAGCCATTGACCGGGCACTGCCCACTTTCTGGGCGGCACGCACCCTGGCCCCAATCGAGGAGGACGAAATGTCTTCCGACCTACCCACGCCGATCGACACCTTCGACATAAGTCTCATCCGGGATGTGTTGCAACATGCCGGCTTCCGATATGAAGAGCCCATGCGTCCGCTGGATCGCGATGCGGCCCGCCACGCTCTTGGATTATACCAGAGCGGTGTGCGCAATTCCGAAAGTTTGATCTCTGCCGTCAACCTTTGGGCTGATGAAGCCGTGGCAGCCCGACCGAGCCTCGGGTCTGCCGGAGATAAGCCGTGACTCTTTTGTTTCTCAACCCTACCCGCGCCTATGACGAAACGCGGGGGCTCATCCGTTTCATCGGGCATGACGGTCTGAACCAGGTTCTCTTTCTCTTGCCGGTCGCCGTATTCGATCGTGAAGGGGCAACGGGCCGCGGCAAGGAACGGGATTATCTGCTGGCGTTCGATCGCCTGCGTGAGCACATCCTGACCAAGGCTCGGGCGGCCTATCAGTCCCGACGGCGGCACACGATCGAACTGGATTTCGCGGCGTTTGGGTCCTCCCTCCAGTCGTTGACCTGACCTTCGCCAATCTCGGCGCAGGGAATTCGCAAGAGGATAAGCCATGGCCGACCGTGCTCAATCCAGCGCAGCGTTTCTCTACGACTATGGTCTTGGGCAGACAACTGTCCTGCCATCATGCTGAGGAACGGCAAGCCGGGCGTTCTGGACCGTGACCAGGCGCTCCGAGCCACCCGTCGCCTGCGCAAGGGCGGGGTCTTGCAAACCGCCAAACCCGGTCAGCCGGCCAATGTCCCGTCCGGCGAAGCCGCAGCCTTGTTGCGCTGGGAAGATGAAGGCGGAAGTCCACGGCCCAGCGGCACGGTCGCAGCGACCTGGAAGCGCGGTGCCTGATGGAGACCTCGAACAAGGTGATCATACTGGCTGACATCCGGAACAAGCGGATGACGTCAGCGACCTCCCGGTCGAACGTCTTCGAGATCAGGCCGGGCGCCAGAAGGCAACCGGAGTGCAGTATTCATCGCTTGACGACCAGATCCGCGCTTCCGCCGGAACAAGCCCGATAAGCGCTGCGATCACGTGCCGTTTTGAAACCGATGCCGCCACAACCCGACATTCACCCCAGTCAATGGAGCTTTCCATGTTTACGCGAACGAAGACACGAACAGTGCATTTTGATGCCCCCTTCATGCTTGAAGGTCTGGAGCGCCCCTATCCGCCCGGCGATTACCAGGTGCAGGACGACGAGGAACAGATTACCGGAATTTCCTGGCTCGCCTATCGGCGCGTGGCCACTGTGATCGAAGTCGCAGTCGGGGCGAAGACGAGCTTGGTCACGATAAATCCCTCAGAGCTCGATGCCGCTCTGGAAAAGGATAGGGCCCTTTTCGCCGAGGCCGGAACCGCCGATACAACGCACTGAAAATTGGAGAAACATCATGGCTTCTCACCGTTTTACCATTGGCCAAATGGTTCGTCTCGTGAGCACGCAGGGGCTGTCGCCGGCTGCCGCGGTTACCTACACCATCGCCGCTCCCATGCCGGTCTATCAGGACAGCCCGCAATACAAGCTCTGGAATGCCGAGCTTCATCAGGGGCGCGTCGCCCTGGAGCGGGATCTGGAGGCTGTCGGAACGGTCTGAACCCGATCCCGAGGCGCTTGCATCCACCATGCGGCCGCGCTTTGCGTCCCAGGCTTACCCGGCGAGAACTCGCCACCATGTTCTGGAGGGAACGCAAATGAGCAGACCGACCCGTATCGCCTTCATCGGCAATTCTCTTCCCCGCCAATGCGGGATTGCGACCTTTACCGGGGATCTGTCCCAGGCGCTGCGCGATGCCGTCGAGCCCGTGCAGACGAGCATCGTCGCCGTAACGGATGCGGGGCAGAGCTACGCCTATCCAAGCGACGTGATCTTCGAGATCCGGGAGGAGAGTGTCGAAGACTATGTCACGGCCGCTCGGATCCTGAACGAAGGCCGGTTCGATGTGGTTTCGCTGCAGCACGAATTCGGCATTTTCGGCGGCAGCGACGGCGAATTCATTCTGAAGCTTCTGGAAAACCTTAAAGTTCCGGTGGTCACGACCTGCCACACCATCCTCGCTGAACCGACACCGTCTCAATACCGTGTGCTGCAGAAGGTCGCGGCGCATTCCAGTCGCGTCGTCGTTATGGCGGAGAAGGGACGCACGCTTCTAACGGAAGTATATGGCGTCGCGCCGCGCAAGATTGATGTCATCGCCCATGGCATACCCGACCGTCCGTTTCACGACCCTGACCTGGCCAAGACCGAGCATGGCTATTCCGGTCGGCCACTCATCCTGACCTTTGGCCTGCTGTCTCCCAACAAGGGTATCGAGGTGGTCATCGACGCGATGCCCGCGATCCTCGAACGAAGCCCCGAGGCGCTGTATATCGTACTCGGCGCTACGCACCCGACGCTGCTGCGTCAGCAAGGCGAAGCTTACCGCGACAGCCTGCGTCTGCGCACCGAGCGTCTGGGCGTCGACCATGCCATCCAGTTTCTCAATCGCTTCGTGGACCTGCCGACGCTGCTCGACTTCATTGCAATGTGCGACGTCTATGTGACGCCCTATCTGGACGAGGCGCAGATGACCTCGGGTACACTTTCCTACAGTTTCGGTATGGGTAGCGCGGTCGTGTCCACGCCGTATTGGCACGCCCGTGGCCTGCTGGCGGACGGCCGCGGGGTGTTGGTGCCGTTCGGCGATGCGCCGGCGACAGGCAAGGCGATCGCAGACTTGCTCGGCGATGACGAAGCCAGGACGGCGATGCGAAGACGCGCCTACGATGCCGGTCGCGCGATGATCTGGTCCCATGTCGCCTCACTGTATCTCGACAGCATGACACAGGCGAAGACGGCCTATCGGCCGAAGCTCGTCCGGGACCTGATCTCTTCGCGGATCAAGCGGCCCCCGCATCAAACGGCCCTGAAGCTCGGCCATTTGCACACGATGTGTGATGACACGGGCATAGTCCAGCATGCGGTGTACTCCGTGCCGGACAGGTCGCATGGCTATTGCGTCGACGACAATGCGCGAGCCCTGCTTCTGTCCTCGCTCCTCTCGGCTGCCGGCGAGATGGGTATAGCAGACCGGATGACGGCCTCCTTCGCAGCCTTTGTCGAACACGCATGGAATCCGGACAGCGGCCGCTTTCGCAACTTCATGAGCTACGACCGCCGCTGGCTCGAGGACGAAGGCTCGGAAGACAGCCATGGGCGGACCCTGTGGGCGCTCGGGGCCTGCGCCCTGTCGGACACCGACGCATCGCGCCGTCGCTGGGCGAAAACACTTTTTGCCAAAGGGATGTCCGCTACACTCAAGTTTCGCTCGCCGCGCGCCTGGGCCTTCACGCTTCTCGGTCTCAACGATTACTGCGCCGTCAATCCTGAGGATCCCCATGCCCGTATGCTGCGCATTCGGCATGCTGAAAATCTCATGGGTCTGGAACGTCGTGTCTCGAAGGGCGGGCGCCGCTGGTTCGAGGCGGGGCTGTCCTATGAAAATGCCCGCCTGAGCCAGGCCTTGATCGCGACGGGGGTTGCGACGAAGATTCCGGCCTTTGTCCAGACCGGTGTGGAAACGCTCCGATGGCTGATGACCCAGCAGACGGGGGAGGCGGGTCATTTCCGCGCCATCGGCACGGAGGGTTTCTTCGACATCGGGCAGCCGCCGAAGCCGTTCGATCAGCAACCGGTCGAGGCTACGGCCACCGTGGCCGCCTGCCTCGCGGCTTACGATGCGACATCGGACGGGAGCTGGATCGAGGCTGCGAACACGGCCTTCGATTGGTTCACGGGCAGCAATGATCATGGCATCTCCCTCGTGGACCCGGAGACGGGCAGTTGCCGCGACGGCCTGCATGTGGACCGCCCCAACGAGAACCGGGGTGCCGAGTCCGTACTTTGCTACCTGATCTCCTGCGTCGAGATCGGTCATGCCAACCAGATGCTGAGCCCCGAGGTTCCAAGAGCAGGCGTCAGGCAATTGTCATGACCGGCCCCACCCATGCGAAAACCCCGGGAGGATCAATCTTGTCCCAGTCCAGTCTTGTCAATCGGCAGGCGCTCTATCTGAAGCCTGATCCGACACGGGTTATCGTCCGCCCCTTCAAGCCATCGTCCGAACCTCAGCATCTCAACCCACAGAACAAGAGCAGGGCCAGCAAAATTGTCGATCGCGTACTGTCTCTTGACCCGCCCTCGACGGCAAACCAGTTGCGCGACATCCTGGCCAAATTCGATGGCAGGCACCGTAACCTGTTGCGACAGTTCGAGTTGCGGGCGGATGCGATGGAGGATGCTTTTGCCCACCATAAAAAGTTCAGCCAGCAGCAGAGACAATTGGTCGGCGCCTACTTCCTGAATGAATATTCGTTCGAGTCTGCCGCCCTTTTCAATCCGAGCGTCGTCCCGCATCCGGATCAGTCCGGCGTTACGGCTGGAAGCCGCCGTCTGATCCTCAGTCTGCGGGCCGTCGGAGAGGGACACATCTCGTCGCTCACCTTCCGGTCAGGGGTGATCGATGCAGACGGAGCGGTGGCCATAGATGCGCCGGCGCGACTGGCAAGCCTGCCGAGCGCACGTGCCGGCGACGGGCCGGCGGTCGCGGGCCGCATCGGGCTCAGTTTCAAGGAGGAAAGCGATCTCAGCGAGCGGGTCATCTTTCCGGTGACCGAGGCGCAGTCGAACGGTATCGAGGATGCCCGCTTTGTTGCTTTCGAGGACGAAGGCAAGACGACCTATTTTGCAACCTATACCGCCTATAGCGGCTCTTCGATCCGCTCGGAACTGCTCGAGACGACCGACTTCCTGAACTTCACCATGACGCCGCTGCGTGGGGCTGCTGCCCGCAACAAGGGCATGGCGCTCTTTCCTCGGCGCATCAATGGCCGCTACGCGATGGTCGCCCGGCAGGATAGCGAAAACCTCTATCTGCTTTATTCCGACGACCTGCATCACTGGGACGAAGGCCGGCTGCTGATGAAGCCGGAATTTGCCTGGCAATTCGTCCAGATCGGCAATTGCGGCTCGCCTATCGAGATCGACGAGGGATGGTTGTTGTTCACCCACGGGGTCGGGCCGATGCGGCGCTATGCGATCGGGGTGACGCTGCTCGACAAGCACGACCCGAGCATCATCCTGTCGCGGACGGTCGAGCCGCTGCTGCAACCCGAACCAACGGAGCGGGAAGGCTATGTGCCGAACGTCGTCTATTCCTGCGGTGCCATGCGGCATGGCGATCTGATCGCGCTGCCATATGCCGTCTCGGATACCTATTCCAACTTCACCACGATCAAGATCGGCAGGCTTCTGGACACAATGCATCCCATCGGGACTGCCCTGTGAATGCGGAGAGTGGGTGGGCGGCCCCACCACGCGATCGGTCATGAGCGTCCAGCAATTGAAACGCGTCTTTCTCGACGACATTCTGCCCACCTGGAGCAAATCGGGCTTTGATGAGACCTGCGGCCAATTCGTCGAATACCTGGAGCTGGATGGATCGTCTCAGAAATCAGGTGAGGTGCGGACCCGAACCGTGGCCCGTCAGATCTATGTTCACGCCCATGCGGCCCATCTCGGCCTTGCCCCCTCAGAATCGCTCGCCATGGCAGAACGGGCCTTCGCCAACCTGCACCGCGTCGCCTGGGTCAGCGGGAAGCGCTCCGGCTATGTGAGAGGCTTCAACCGCCATACCGAGCTCATTACCGATCCTGTTCGCGATCTCTACGACAATGCCTGTGTGCTGCTTGCTCTCTCCTGGCTGCTGACGGCGACCGGCAAGGACGTCTACCGACACGACATCGACCAGACGATCCTGGCGGTCGACCGGACCCTGACAGACCCCTTTGGCGGCTGGGCGGAAGACAGCGACGGCACGCTTCCTCGCCGCCAGAACCCGCACATGCACTACCTCGAAGCCTCACTGGCCTTGTGCGAGAACAACCGGACCCCCAAGCATATGAGGTCGGAAGGCAAGGCCTTCGCACTGTTGCGATCGCATTTTCTCGTAGGACCGAATGGGACGCTCCACGAATTTTTTGGCCCCCAATGGGAGCTTGCCGACCGATACGGATCCGATCGGCTGGAGCCAGGTCACATGTGCGAGTGGGTCTGGTTGACCACTCGTCACGATAACCTCGCTCGCAGCGACAACACCAAGACATGCCTGGATCTGTTCTCGACCGCGCTGGCCGTCGGGCGCATGCCCGGCTCGCTTTTCCTGGTCGATACCGTATCCGTAGTAGACAAGGCGATTAGCCCGTCACGGCGCCTGTGGCCGCAAGTGGAGATGCTCAAGGCTTTCATGGCGCTCCATGAGCGATTTGGCTTTCCGGGATATCGGACAGGGGCGGACGACGTGGCCTCCGCAATCCTTGCTGCTTACATGACGGGCGTGCCGCATGGCTGCTGGCACGATCGTCTGGACCTGAACGGCACGCCCTTGAGCAGCACGATCCCGGCCAGTTCTCTGTATCACCTTTGGACGACCATTGCGGCTTCAGCCGGGGATTTACGGTGAACCTGCTACACCTGAAACGCAGAAATTGCTGAACAGTAGGTGGTGTGGTCCGACCTCCAAAGTCTGGAGGGGCGAGCTCAACCATAACGACGAAGAACCCTTTTGCCAGCATTGGGCCGAGCTCGGACCAAGCCGCCAGACTTTTGAATGTCGGTTCCGGCTTGCGGCACCCCAACTTCAGACAGTCCGCTCATGGCCCCGTTCCAGTCATACCGCCGAGTCTAGACTTATGTTCGAGCATGAGAACCTATGCGGACGAGTATCATGACGACGAGATCGCCGGTTCGATTCTGTTCAAGGCGAACGACTGACGAACCATCAGGATCACCAGACAGTCCATCCCCCATCCATCAGGAAATGATGTCCGGTCACCAAATCCGCTCCATCCAATGCATGGAAAACAACGGCAGAGGCGACCTCCGCCATGGTGCCAAGGGGACTGATAGGAATTTGATTGGGCACGTCATCAGCAATCGACTGGTCTTCAAACATGGTCTTGCAAGCGGAGTTTGGAGGAATCCTCCTTGCCGTTGCTGAAGGAGTATAGGCTCTTTCCCCTCCAACCTGCGACGACATTGCCTTTGGAGCTATCGAATCGGCGAAACAATCTCGCCGAGTTGGTTTTTATTAAAAAAACGCCAGCTGACGATCAGGCCTGGTTCTGTACCTGCCTGCGAATATCGTCAGCGAGCGGGTGCAGCGCTTCGGACGGTAACGAGCCGACAAGACTGTAGCCCATTCCGTTCGATGCCCAGGCCCAGCCGTCAACCTTGCCCTGGGAATGGGGCGTCATGGTCCGCGTCTGGTCCACAGCCATCGGTCTCGTCAACATGACAAGGCGCGTGCCCTGATCATTGTCATACATCAGCATCAAACCGGCGCCGTGAGGCGTAGAAACAACGCGCCCGCCCATCAGCCGGTAACCGGACTTCGACAGGTCTGGCATGACAGGTTTCTGCCCCATTCTTTCCGTCGCCCAATCTACCAGCTCGACCATATTATCGGCCCGAAGCTCGACCGGCCTTGTCCGATCTGCTGCATAGGTGACGAAACTGTCAGAGGCTTCCCGGGCGAGGGCGACCACACCTTCGGTTGGGGGGAGCGTCATATCGTGCATGTACCAGCCGCCGGATCCTCCGGCGACCAGAAGCACGACGGCTGCTGCGGCAAGCCGCCAGTTAGAAACCCTGCTTTGCCGCCTTGTGGCGATCATATGATTGAGATTGAGCCTGGTGGGGATCGGCTCGTCGGCGATGGGATCGAAGGCGCGGTGCAAAATTGTGCGCTGGGCGCTGTAGGAGGAGAAACGGTTGGCAACGTCCGGGTGCTTTTCGAGATAAGCGGAAATTTCGTCCCTGCGTGCAGCTTCGAGCCGGCCGTCGGTATAGGCGTGGAGGTCGTCTTCGGTGATTGGCCTGGCTGTCATTTCACTCTCCGCAGATGCGAGCCCGGTCTAGCGCCCCTGGCAGGATTTTCCAAGATGTGCCGGAGCCGCTCACGCGCACGCGACAGTCGCGACATCACGGTTCCGATCGGGATCGCCAGTACGTCGGCGACCTGGGCGTAACTGAGGTCTTCGACCGATACCAGTAGCAGCACGCTACGCTGCTCTTCCGGCAACTGTTCGATTGCCGAGACGACATCCGCTCTTGCAAGCTCGTCCTCCTGTGTCGGAGGATGGGACATCAGACCTTCCCCTATCTCCTCCATGGTGACCTGTCGACCGCGTCGGGCGGCTTGCCGCAGTCGGTTGACCGCGAGATTATGCAGGATTGCGAACACCCAGGTACGGGCGTCATCGTTTTTGCGCCGGTACCAATGAGAGATCACGCGTTCAAGGCAATCCTGCACGAGATCGTCGGCGGCAACCGCGTCGTGAACAAGACCCCGGGCATAGCGCCGCAATGCCGGGATCATCGGTTCGACCTGAGAGAGAAGATCATCCATCGCACATCCGCTTCCCGTGGGTTGGCCCGCCCCTGTCGGGGCGGGCCAGTTTCACTTAATCTGCCTGAACCTGAACAATCTCGCCGGGCTTGCCGTCGGCCGAGGTGGCGACGACGAGATAGCGCTTCTCGTCCTTGTGCTTGGCTTCGACAATCTGCCGGATCGGACCGACAGCATTGACAATAGCCGAACCGGCCGGATTGGTCATGAAAGCAGAGAGACTCTGAAGCTCGCCGCTACCGTCTGGCTTGTCGGCAAGAGCCAGGATGTAGGGCTTCTTGGGATCCAAACCGGCAACTGCCGCCTGGACGACCTGCGTCAGCCCTTGATTGAACAAGGTCACGCTCGTCGCCTGCTTCTTGTTCTTGTCTCCCTTGGTTGCAAGCTTCAGATGGGCAGCATGACCCGCAGCACCGAGCTGCACGAGATTCTGCATGCCATCGCCTTCCGGCACGGCGTTCGGAACATAGGCGACGGCCTGGGGCGCCTGGCCGATCGGGATGTTGACGATAACCTTATTGGTCAAAGTATCGATGACAGCAAACTGGTCGGCATTTTCGAGCCCAACATAGACCCGCGTGCCATCGCCCGACGGCCAGATACCGTGCGGCAGGTTACCGACCGGGATGGTCGCGACCTGTTCGAAGTTGTCGGTGCGGAACACCTTCACTTCGTTCAGGCCACCGACCGTCACATAAGCAAAGCTGCCGTTCTTGTTGACGACGAGGTTGACGTGGTTGGTGATCGGGCCGGTGTCGAGCGTCTTGATGAGGTCAAAGGGTGCCTCGGCATTGAAGACCTGCGTCTTGCCGACATCCTTCAACGTGAACCAGACCTGCTTGCCATCGGCGGAGGCGGCGATATTGGGGCAGAAAGGGCTTGCCTGCTCCACATGGCCGACAATCTGATGGTCTGCGACGGTGACGACGGCGACATCCGGATTAAACGATGAGCAGATATAGCCGTACTTGCCATCCGGCGAGAAGATCTGCATGCCGGGGCCGGGAGCAACCTTGATGCGGGTCTTCTCTTCGAAAGTGCTCGCGTCGATGACGGAGATATAGTCTTCGCCCCGCACAGTCACCCAGACTTCCTTCCCATCAGGCGTAAAGAAAGCCTCATGCGGGGAGCGGCCGACATAAGTCGTGTGCTTCACGGCATTGGTGGCTGTATCGATAAAGGTCACCGAATTAGAGCCGATCGAGACGACGGCGAGCGTTTTGTGATCCGGGGAAAACCCCAAGCCGTGGACGAGGACCTGGCCCTTATAAAGGGGGCTCAGATTGCCGGGCTGTGGATCGCCGAGCTTGATGACACCAAGCAGTTTGTTGTCGACCGGATCGGAGACCGACACCGTATTGGAGAACTGCTCCGCCGCATAGACGCGGTCCTTGTGGCTGATCGGAATGTCCGGATCGGAGGCGAGGCCGGGCGCCTGGCCGGCAAAGGCTGCCACGGGGGCAAGAATGGTGCTTGCCAGTAGCGCAAGGATCTTCAGGTTGGTTCGCATGTCTCGGTCCTTTTCAGTTGGCCGGTTTCATCATCATCATCTGCATAGCCGGGGCCTTCGATGACGGCTCTTGGTCAGAGTTCTGTGCTGTCTTCGCATCGTTCGGGTCGACCTGCGTCGGCACCGCGTCGGAGGCGGGAAGCGGATCACCAAGCGCCAAGCGCATGGCAGCGATTTCCTGCTGCTGATCGACGATGATCTCCTGGGCTATCCGCTTGAGCTGCTCGTTGTTGCCGTAGCGCAGATAGGCAACGGCCATGTCGATCGCCCCCTGGTGATGCGGGAGCATCATCTCGACGAAATCGCGATTGATATCGCCTGTCGGCTTGACCGCCATGTCGTTCATCATTTTCACCATGGCTGCGTCGTTTTCCTGCAGGAACGGTGCTTCGTCCGTCGTGCCGGAAACGGCTTCATGATGGTGAGTTGGGGCATCTTGGGCAAAGGCCGACACTGAGACGACGGCGAGCAGCGATGTGGTTACCAGAATGCGGGTACTGCGAAAGAAGGCGGTCATTCTTATCTCCTGGTGTCTCTCGAAGAGTTCAGAAGGGTAGACACCGCGCATCCCGGATTATTCCGGACGTGCTGAAATTTTTCTTGAGGACGCCGAACCGGGTGGCGGCGTCCTGCTGCATCAAGAAGGATCCATTGTTCCGAACGCGGCAACGAGCGCGATAACAAGCCCGCCAAGCAAGAGCTCGAAGGCTGCGCCTGCCAGCAATGCTGTTTCTGCAAACCGTCGCCTCCTCCGCAATAGGGGAACGAAAACATAGCGATTGACGATAGCCGCGAGTGTCATGATCACGACAAGCCCGATCTTGACGAGGAGCTTTGTTTGATAAGGCGACTGCAGGTTTGTCGGCAGGTGACCGAGGACGAGCAAGATGTTGGCCACGCCGCTGAAGATCGCCAGTGCGACGGCAACGTGGCCCAGTGTCGAGAACCGGGACAAGGCGACTAATGCGTGAGGGCGCTGCGCAACATCATGCGTCGCCGCCATCACAAATACAAAAGCGACAAGACCGCCGAGCCATGCTCCGGCGGAAAGAACATGGACGATGTCGACGCCTGCATGTAGAGCGCCGACAAGGCCGGTCGTCATCGCCGCATGCCCTGTGAGGGAAAGGCTCGCCAAGCAGCAGCCGGCCAGAACCGTGACAAGAGCATGGCGGCGCGGCTGAAGCCAACGGACCAGCCCAAGCAGTAGCGAACCACCGGCAAGCACATCCCAAACCCGCCCACCGCTCGTAAGCATGAGAAATGACCAGAGCGTTTGCGGATCGACGGTCGCGTGCCAATCGGCGGTCACGACCGCGATCTGCGCAGGGACGATCGCCACGACGCCTGCGGCCAACATCATCGTGCAGAGTGCGGAGATGCCCGCTACGCGCCGCGCAAGTACGGGGCGTAGCGCTGGTGGTGTGACAGTGGACAAGAATCCTGTACATCCCCAGAGCAACATGAGGGCCGTGTCGATAGCCACACGGCCCAAGATCCAAAGCCCTTGCGGATCAATCAAGGCTTGACCGTGAAGCCATAGCTACCGTCAGTCTTGTGACCGTCGGTGGAAAGAACATGCCATTTCACGGTGTAATCGCCGGGCTTCAGCCTTGACTGCAGAGGAATGGTTAGGGTGTCGTCTCCGTTCGATAGCTGCGCCTTGCCCTGCTGAACCGGCGAACCTGAAGCGTCCAGCAGATCGGCCCCGGAAAAGGCAAGGTTAAGACCCTCTGTGAAATCGAGGGTCAACACCGTCGGCGCGGTCGATACGACCGTCTCGTCGGCGGGGTTCGCGCTCTTGAGATGGGCATGCGCGAATGCTGGGCCGGCGGCAAAAAGGCCACCGAGGCCGGCGAAGGCGAGGAGAACAGAAGCATGTTTCATTCGAGATGTCCTTCGATGCATGGAGTGATTTCCAGCGATGTGGACATCCGGGAAGCGCGTTTATTCCACCGGCTTACGAAAATTGCCGGCGTGATGTCGCAGGAGTAAAAAAAATCGAGCCGGCTGGAATAATTCGAAGCCTGCGGTGTCTACTCATGCAGACGGCCCCAACCGGGCCACCTGGCGGCATTGGTGATGGACATGAGACTCAACAGACGACTTCTTATCCTGGCAGCCGGCGTCGGCGCTGTCGGACTTCGTGTCGGTTTGGCGGCAATCTCCGGTACCGCGAGGGCCGCCGAGACTTTTCCCGTAAGCCACACAGATGAGGAGTGGCGGATGCTCCTCACCGGCGACCAATATTCGATCCTGCGGAAAGAAGGGACCGAATACCCGTTCACAAGCCCGCTGCTCAATGAGCACCGCAAAGGGGTGTTCAACTGCGCCGGTTGCGGCCAGGATGTCTTCTCCTCCCAAACCAAGTTTGAAAGTGGCACCGGCTGGCCGAGCTTCTGGGCCCCGTTGAATGCTGGTGTGGTGGGAACGACCCGCGACATATCGCTCGGTATGATCCGAACCGAGGTTCATTGCAGCCGCTGTCGCGGGCATCTTGGCCATCTATTCGATGACGGCCCTAAGCCAACCGGTTTGCGCTACTGCATGAACGGCGCGGCTATGGCCTTTCGCCTATCGGTCTCCTGATCCGAGGGCCTTTTGTACTCGTCTATCCCGGAGGCGTGCTCACGACAGAGAGACTGCGCATCCCTCGGCCCAACCGGTTCCTGGACCAAGGGGTCCAAAACTAACATTCGGCTATTGCGGTGTCAGCACGATGCGGCCGTTCAGGTCGCGGCTCTCCATCCGTTCGTGAGCGGTCGCGGCCTCACTGAAGGGGAGCACATCGACGGGAGTGTCGCACAGTCCTGAGGCAACCGCTTTCAAGGCTGCCTCAAGGCCTGGTCGAATTGCCTCTGGATGCGACGGCAGAAAGGCTCCTGCATTGAAGCCGGCCACCGTCATGCTGCCCAGCCAGAGGTCGTTCGTCTTGACGGCATGGGTCCAGTCACCGCCAGCATTGCCTGCCACGATGAGACGGCTGCCCGGCTTCATCAGTGCGAAGCTTTGATCTCGGACGGCTCCGCCGACGGGATCGATGATGACATCGAACCTTTCGCCTGCGAGCACGCCGGGCAACTCGGCGGAATCGATGATCCGATCATAGGGCAGTTTCGTGTTTGCCGCAGCTTCCAGCTTGCCCGAACGGACCGTGCCAACGACGCGTGAAGCGCCAAGCTGCCTCGCGATGCCGGGGAATGCGGAGGCGAAGCCGCCAAGGGCGCCGTGTATCAGCACGCTTTCTCCCTCGGCGAGCTTGGCAATCAGAGCCAGCGCGACGTGGGCCATCGCGGCGTTGGGAATCATCGCGACAGCGAGAGCAGGATCGACATGAGAGCCCTCGATTGACACAACGCCCTGCACGGGCGCGATGTACACGGAGGCATACCCCCCGGTGCCGGCGCCAGCCGACATCGGCACGACCTTCTCGCCGATCGCAAACCCGGTTACCCCATCGCCGAGCGCTCGCACCGTCCCGGCCGCTTCCAGGCCGGGAACGAACGGCGGTTGCGCCATGCCGGGGACATCCTTGAACTGCCCCTGGCGGAAAAGAATGTCGATGAGACCGACTGCCGCGTGGCTGACGTCGATCGCAATCTGGCCCGGCCCCGGCGTGGGATCAGGGAGGTTGACCACTTTGAGAACACTGGGGCTGCCGAACTGGGCGGCTTGGATAGCTTTCATTTAAATTGATCCTTTTTTGACTGAGCAGGCTGCGGGAGATCGCGCCGGGGATCCGGCTGCGCCTAACGCCCTTTGGCAACGAGTTGGTGGAGACTGGCGCTGTCTCGGGTGCAACCGAAATCGTGCTCGGGAGGATCGTCGATCCCCCCGACAACATGGTGGTGCAGCACCTGATGGACGACGGCCTGGCCTGTGTGGTGAGGAAGGATCATCTGGATGTGAAGGACCACCTGACCCAGGAGCAGTACGAAGCAATGAAGCACGTCAACGTGCTGCCGCCCGGCCGGATGCGCGCCGGCCTTTTCCAGGCTCTGCAGCAGCGGGGTGTCAAGCGCGAAGTTGCGGTGTCAGTCACGCACTTCCTGGCGGTCCCGGAAATGATCGCCGTCAGCGACTACTGCGCGACGCTGCCACGCCTGATCTGCCAGCGCCTCGCTCGAGACGAAAGGCTCAAGGTGTTGCCGGCGCCGGTCGATCTCGGCACGTTTCCGGTGGAGCTTGCCTGGCATGTGCGTTATCGCAGCGATCCGGCGCACCGATGGCTGCGGTCTCTGATCGCTGATGTGGCGAAGGAGCGCGGCCTTCCCATTTGAGAAGGCCGTGCAGGATCGTCAGTAGCATTCAGAGCTGAGGACGTAGTCCTCGCGTCGGGCTGACGCTCTCCAGAAGCGAGGCAACATGAAGGATGGTCGACTCCGCCTGCCATGCGCCGACGATCTGGACGTTGATTGGTAGACCTTCTTTGCTGGTGCCGAATCGCATTGAGACGCCGGGAAGGCCCGTAACATTCAAAGGCACAGTGGCGCCCTGGAGATAGGTCGCATCGACCTTCTGACCGTCGATTACGAACTCTTCGACCCCGTGCCTGTGGGCGGGAATTGGCAAGACGTGAGTGATGAGAGCGTCGTAGCGGGAGAAGTAATCGGCATAGCCATCACCTAAGCGCTCGGCGGCCTGTTCGGCGTCGATGTAGTCATCCATGGAGGTGTCGGGCAGGGACAGCATTGTCTTTGCCATCTTGTAGAGTTCGTCTTCTCGACGACCTGCGGTCGCCTCGCGGAAGGCGGGCTTCATCTCCATGACATGCAGACGGTTGAAGACGTCGAGGGCGAAGTCCTTCTCCAGAGCCGGGATGCCGACATGGTCGACCGAGACACCCAGGTCTTTCAACGCACCGGCAGCAGCCCGAACGGTGGCGGCAACTTCTGTATCGACGGGGCCGAAGCCCGGTCCAACCATCCAACCCACGCGAAGCTGCCGATATGGCAGTCGACCGATACCAGCATCGAAGGCAACGGCGCTTGAGGCGAACGCGTCCTGTCCATCGGCTCCTGCAAGCTGCGAGAAGGCCAGTGCGACGTCACGCACCGAACGAGCCATTGGACCGACATGCCAGAAGCGACGCGGTGCACGTGGCCAGATGCCGGTCATCGGTACCCGCCCATGGGTCGCTTTCATCGAGGTGATGCCAGTTTGTGCAGCGGGACCACGGACGGAGATTGCAAGGTCAGTTCCCAGGCCGATCGGCGACATGCCAGCAGCAATGGCCGCGGATTCACCGCCACTCGAACCACCTGGCGTGCGCTCCAGGTCCCATGGATTGTTGGAGCGCCCGGACAGCAGGTTGTCGCTTTCAATCCAGTAGGAGAATTCTGGCAGGTTGGTCTTGGCAAGAAGGATGCCACCTGCCGCCTTCATGCGGGCGACACTTGTGGCGTCACGGTCTGGCGTACGACCTTTGAAGATCGGCGAACCACGCTGCGTCAGAACGCCGGCTGTGTCGATCGAATCCTTGGCGGAAAACGGCACGCCGTGCAGTGGGCCCAACTCCTCCCCAGCAAGGACGGCGGCTTCTGCTCGGCGGGCGGCTTCAAGCGCTCCGTCGGCGACAGTCACGATTGCATTGACCTGGGGGTCGACTGCCTGGATGCGGTCGAGATGTGCCCGAACGACTTCGACAGGCGATACGTCTTTATTGCGGATGAGTTCTGCCAGCTTGGTGGCATCGGAGAAGATCAGTTCATTGCTCATGGCGCGGTCTCTCTAACTAACAGTTGGTAGGCAGTGCAGAGCTAGCGCTTTACAAATTGTCCGTCAACCCCTATCTAACATTCGTTAGGATGAAGCGGAGTTTGGGAATTATGTCCGGGAATGCGAGGGAAGCCATAGTGGCCGCAGGGCGTTTAAGCGCTCAAGCGCACGGCTATGGGGGGCTAAACATGCGCGAGCTAGCGGCCGAAGTCGGCATCAAGGCGGCCAGCATCTATCACCACTTTCCAAGCAAGGCCGATCTCGCAGCCGCAATCGCAAAGCGCTACTGGCAGGACACGAAGGCGTGGCTCGAAGACGTCGCCGACATAAAAAGCGATCCGAAGGCTGCTCTCCGAAAGTATCCGGAGACGTTCCGGATGTCGCTGGAGAACGGCAATCGCCTGTGCCTCGGTAGCTTCCTCGGCGCGGAGTACGACGATCTTCCTGAACAGGTCAGGACAGAGGTGCAGACCTTCGCTGACGTCAATATCGCCTGGCTAGCGGAACGGCTTGTCGATGCTGGCCTGGCAGATCAGAAGGCGAGCGCGGCGCGGGCGCGCGCGATCTTCGCCGCCGTCGCGGGAGCGCAGCTTCTTGCCCGAAGCCGGGCCGACATCTCGCTGTTCGACACGATGATCCAAAGCTATCAAGAGGCAGGCTTGTTGCCAGGCGGATAGGATTCCAGTCGATCTAAGCCGATCTACGTTGAACGGCCGCTCGGCACGCCGTCCCAACGTGGGGAGACATTGCGCTGGAACTTTGCAACTCGTTATCGGGAAAGCCTACGACGCAAAAGAGCGAAATTTCAAACCTTAGTTTAGAGTCAAGCGGGTCGGTGGTTCGAGTTCCCAACTACATGGTGCAATGAGGCTTCCACATGAGCAGGTTCCGTGAGGCGGATGACTGGTTGTTGCAGATCGAGACCTTCGATCCGCACGAACCGTTCTTCGCCCCCGACCGCTTCAAGGCGTCGTTCGCCACGGGCTGGAACGGTCCAATCCGTGACTGGCCACGCTACGGACGAGTGGAGGAATTGCCGGAAGAAGCTGCGGAGCTTCGGGCGAACTACTATGCGATCGTGTCGCTCTGCGACTTCCTGCTCGGTCAGTTGCTCGACTATTTCGACCAGCACGATCTCTGGAAGGATACGGCTTTCGTGGTTACCACCGACCACGGCTTTCTGCTAGGCGAACATGACTTCTGGGCCAAGAACCGGATGAACATGTATCAGGAGATCGTCCACATCCCGTTGTTCATCCATGACCCCCGCAATCCCGGCCACGGCCGTATCGACCGGCTGACGCAATCGGTTGACATGGCGCCGACCTTCCTCGACCTTCACGGACTTTCGCCGGCTGCGGAAATGGAGGGGACATCCCTGCTGCGCGAAAATGCGCGGGAGGCGCTGATCTTCGGGTATTTCGGTGGGGCGGTAAATGTCACGGATGGCCGCTTCACCTATCATCGATACCCGCAGGACCTGAGAACCCAGGAAATCTATCAGTACACGGTGATGCCGAGCCACATCAACAAGCCGTTCACCCCGCTGGAACTGTCTGCCGCGACGCTGGCCGGGCCGTTCGACTGGACGAGGAACGTGCCGCTTTTGAAGGTGCCTGTGATCGAGCGTTCCCCGATGTTCGACAATTACTGGCCGGGGGCCATGCTCGAAAACGACACGCGGCTTTACGATCTGAAGACCGATCCGGGGCAGGAGCACTCGCTCGACGATGCCGAGGCCGAGGCGCGCATGATCGGTTACATGAAGGCGTTGATGACAGCCAACAGTGCGCCGGCGGAGGCCTTTGCGCGTCTGGAGCTAAGCTGACGAGCAGGTTGTCGAATAACCAAAACGAATAATCCAACCGAATGTCATGGATTTGCCTTTCGGTCTTCTGCCGCTCGTTGAACTGGGGGCCATGCCGGCATTGCGATGCCGCTGCATGAAAGCGGTGTGGAATTGTTCTCGGCGCTTTACGGCTATGTTTCCGTTCGGGAAACGGCATTCTCGATCGCGTAAACCTGCAACAGACAGTCATGGTCGGGATCATGGGCAGTCTGGCCTGAAGCTGCCGCACCCGCCTGGACGCTCACTGCTCCGGGCGGGCTTGAACTGTCGTAGCTGGATTGATCCTAATATGCCGCCTTTCTAAAAAAGGTATGGCTCTTGCTGGCGCCACAATGAAAAGGATCGATCTCGTCTATCAGACAATGCTGGCGGAGCTGGGACAACGTTCAATGGATGTGGCTTGGACCGCCGATTTTCCGACGGAAGGACGCTTTCAACGCGTCGTAGTCAATGTCATCAGCAAGCATCGCGAAATAATCCGCCACGATCGCGTCGTTCTGCTCGCCGGCCAGTCACCGGTCATGGTGGCTGTCGAGCGAGCTGGCCAAGCTGGAAAAGGCCCGGATCATGCCAGCAACTGCGCAGGGACACCAAGCACTGGCCCGGCTTCAGCCAGCCGCTGGTCAAGCGTATACACTGTGGCGGCATGCTCCGACGCGATGGCGAGATGCAGTGCGTCTCCCGCACGCAGCCCAAGCGCATGTTGATCGGCGAACCTCGCCGCTGCCCGGAACTGACCGCCCGTCACCGGCAGCATGGTGAAACTCTCGACGACGAGCTTGTTGAACATGGCGAGCGCCGCAGCGCGCTGCTCGAGGGTGATCTGTCCGGTCCGCAACTTGATCGCCAGGGCCGACGACATCTCGGTAACGGTCCAGTCGCTAATCGAGAGCCGAGCCGGCTCCTGATCAGCCAGCCAGACCTGAACGCGCGACGTCGTTGCTTCGTTGGAGAGCGCAGCAACGATCAGCGACGTATCGAGATAAAGCATCAGTAGCGATCGCCATCCCGCATCGACCGCACGAGATCGGCAGCACTCTGGGATTGGGGCGGCATTGCCGCGGTAAGCAAGTGAAGCAGCGCCGCATCAATCGGCTTGCGGGGCCTTTCCACCGCGATGAGCCGAGCGACTGGCTTACCGCGGCGGGTGATGTTGATCGAGTCGCCCGCTTCCACCCGGTCGACCAGTTCACTCAGATGAGCTTTGGCATCCGCCAGATTTATTGTATGCATGTAATGCTCCTGACCATCTAGATAGTCATATAGCAGGTCGAGCTCAAGAATTCCAGCAGGGGGCCAGATAGAATACACCATTTTCTTGTCCGATGCCCCTATTTGGGACAACAAGAGCAGGACACCCCGGTTAAGCGCAAACCGCTGTGTGTTGCTAATTTAGAGCGTTTCCCCGTTTTTCTGAATCGTCTGAGTTGTGAGTTTTTGGAGAAGCTAACCCAAGTGCATCATGCCTGCGTTGCAGGGTAGGGGATCACGAGTTTGCGTGCAAATGTGCCAGTAAGACCTCTGCCGGCGTCTTGTAGCCCAGGCATTTGCGGGGCTGATCGTTGAGATGTCTTGCAAGCGTGCTGAGGTCGCGTTGTGAAACCGACGCCAGATCGGTGTTGCCGGGCAGAAAGCGGCGAAGGCGTTTATTGGTGTTCTCGACCGTGCCTTTCTGCCAAGGTGCACTGGGATCGCAGAACCAACTGGATGCGCCAATTCGTAAGCGGTGTCTTGCTAGCACATTGATTGAGGTTCGATAGTCGATATCCGGGATAGCAGCGGTGATTGGCGCGGCAGCTATTCGTCCTTTGCCGTCATTCTTGAAATCGGTAGTATTCCAAGCCATCGTCAATGAACTGGTTGAAGCATGCTGAAAATAGATAGCGGGCGATTACAAGACCCGAAAATCCTTTCACCGATTGAGATTGCCAAGGAATGCGAGACGCGTGGACGATTGATTGTTCAGTTCAGCAGGCCAGAAGCCTATACGCCCGCGATTTTGGCGTCGCTGAACGAAGCCTGCGGGCTTGTCAAAGATCGCCTTCAAGTGCGATTCTATGGGCACTACGGCGGGCGTTTCGATGCAATGACTCTCCGTCATCTGCCTGAAACACGTAACCTCGCAGTCGATTGCCTGACTGCAATCGACAATGAGGAGGAGATTGGACGGCTCCCAAATCTGAGGTTGCTAGACTTCGGGGTCTTCGAGCTGGACCGCCCCGACTTTCTGAGAACGATAGAACTTCGCCATTTGGCGCGGCTTTCGCTCGGTGAAAACCGCAAGCGGAACTTTGATCTTTCACCTTTGGCCGACTGCGAGTTACTGGACAGCCTTTTTATCCAAGGCCACTCAAAGGGTATCGACGGGTTGGAAGGCGTGCCTCGGTTGCGGACGTTGACGTTAAGTGGTTATGCCAAGAAACATGCACTGAATTTTGTGAACGGCATATCGACGCTGAAGGAGCTGAAGTTGATCTTGGGAGGCCGTGCCGACCTTGACGACCTGTCGAGCAAGTCTCTTGAAATTTTGCAAATTATCCGCGTGCAGGGCTTGGCAACGATGGGTGATCTGTCTCGGTTGCCCGCACTATCAGCGCTTCGCATTGAGGACCAGATTCAACTAAAGCAGGTGGACCTGAACGGAGCGAGCCTGAAGCGACTTGCACTGATCAATTGCAAAAACCTGGTGGAGTTGCCTGGTCTGGAGACGCAGGATCAACTTCGGGAATTCTCAGCGTCCCGCGTAGCACTCGATCTTGACGGCCTGCGTGATCGGGAGTGGCCTTCAGCTACGCGATCCGTCAGGCTTTTCTCCGGCAAAAACAAATGGAACGATGACGCCGCAGCTCGGCTGACTGCGCGAAATCTCAACGAGAGGGGCGACCTCTGGCTTTGATCCGCCGCAGGTCTCATCAGGCTTGATATGGCCACTTCGGGCCGACTGCTGTCCCCTTCGGGCGTTATACGGCCAGATGATTCCACGGCATCAACTCATCGATCCGGTTTTGCTTGTGGCCATTGACGATGGCGGTGAGCGTGTTGGTCAGATAGGCCAGCGGATCAACCGCATTGAGCTTGCAGGTCTCGATGAGCGAGGCGATGGTGGCCCAGTTCTCGGCTCCGGCATCGTGCCCCGCAAAGAGTGCGTTCTTTCGGTTCAGAGCAATCGGCCGAATGGTGCGCTCGACGCTGTTGTTGTCGATCTCGATGCGGCCGTCGGTCAGGAACAGCGTCAGGCCATCCCAGTATTTGGCGATGTAGGCCAAAGCCTCGCCGAGTGGGGACTTGGTCGCGACACAGGCACGGTGATGGACGAGCCAGGCATGCATGTCTGCGATCAGCGGCGCTGATCGTTCCAGCCGTCCGGCAAGTCGAGCCTCCGGATCAAGGCCACGAAGTTCTGCCTCGATCCGATACAGTTCACCGATCCGTTTGACGCCGTCCTCGGCAATTGGTGCTGTTGCGTTGCGGGTGATCTCCACCAGCTTGCGGCGAGCGTGTGCCCAGCAATAGGCAAGCCGAATGTCGGGACCGACCCTGTCCGGTGCGATCAGCCTGTTGTATCCGGCATAGCCATCGACCTGCAGGATACCGGAGAAGCCCTGCAATATTCGTTCGGCATGAAGGCCCCCGCGACCGGGAGCATAGGTGAAGGCCACGCCCGACGGTGCGCCGCCGCCCCAAGGACGATCATCACGCGCGAGTGCCCAAAAGTAACCAGTCTTGGTCTTGCGCGAGCCGGGATCGAGAACCGGAGCATGGGTCTCGTCCATGAAGAGCTTGGTCGAGCGCTTCAGGTCAGCAATCAGCGCATCGAAGACGGGACGTAATTCGAACGCGGCCCGACCGACCCAGTCGGCCACCGTGGAGCGGTCGAGATCGATGCCTTGGCGGCTCATGATCTGGGCCTGCCGATAAAGCGGAAGGTGATCGGCATATTTGGAAACCAGCACATGGGCGACGGTCGCTTCCGTCGGCAGGCCTGCCTGGATCAGCCGTGCCGGAGCCGGAGCCTGAGCGACGCCGTCGGTGCATGCACGACATGCATATTTGGGACGGTGCGTGACGATGACGCGGAACTGCGCCGGGACCACATCAAGCCGCTCGGAGACATCCTCGCCGATGCGATGCAAGCAACCGCCGCAGGCGCAGATCAGGCTTTCCGGCTCGATCACCTCTTCCACACGGGGAAGATGCTGAGGAAGGGAGCCGCGATTGCTCGCTCGTGGTTTTGAGACCTTGGTCCCGGCAGGAGCGTCTGCCTCATCCTCGGCATGGATCGCTGCCATGGCCGTTTCCAGGTCTTCCAGTGCCAGATCGAACTGGTCGGGATCGGTCTTCTCGGATTTGCGCCCGAAGGCTGCCTGTTTGAAGGCCGCAACCAGCTTCTCAAGCCGTTCGATCCGCTCGTCCTTGCGAGCAATCTGGGCGTCTTTCCCTGCCTCGCGTGCCTGCGCCGCAATCAGCATTGCCTTCAGGGCGGCAACATCATCGGGAAGATCGGCGGCATCCAACATGACCGGAGCCTACCAATACCCAGCCGCTTTTGCCTCCGGAATCTGATGTGCTGAGTCATCGTGCCGCAGCTACTCGATGGTCTCCGGCGCTCTCGTCTCGACAGCACGAACCCGTCTCCAATCGAGGCCCGCAAACAGAGCTTCGAACTGAGCGTGGCTCAGTGTCATAAGGCCATCCTTGATACCGGGCCAGGTAAAGGTGTGCTCTTCCAGCCTCTTGTAGGCCAGGACGATACCGGAACCATCCCAGTAGATCAGCTTCAGCCGGTCTGCCTTGCGGGACCGGAACACGAAGACCGTTCCGGTGAACGGGTCCCTGCGCAGCTCGTTCTTCACCAGCGCCGCCAATCCGTCATGCCCCTTGCGGAAGTCTACTGGTTTGGTCGCCACCATGATCCGCACGCGATTCGATGGAAAGATCATGTCGCCGCCGCCAAGGCACGCGCGATGGCCGCGATCCGGGCCGCAGATGCTCCTTCCTCAAGACGGATGGTGACCGCACCGACGACGATCTCGGCGCGGGAAACTGCTTTGACAGTCGGCGGCTCCTGCGCGGGCGTCTCGACAACCATGGCCGCGAATTCGACTGCATCTTCCGGCTCAGGCAAAACCAGCTTGCCCTGCCGTGCAAGGGTTCGCCAGGATGACAGGTGGTTGGCCTTCAGACCGTGGCGTTCCGCCACTTCGTTCACCGTCACGCCCGGACGCAGGCTCTCCGAAACGATCCGCGCCTTGACCTCGTCCGACCATCGGCGATGAGCCTCACGTCGGCCCTCCCGCATCGTGAGAACCTCCAATGTAGTGTCCATGGAGAAACTCCTTGTCGCTCGTCCATGGAACGTCGATCACAGATCAGGCGACAGCAGGCAATGTGGGGGCAGAACACCGGTTACGCCAATTCCATCTTCCAAAGCCCTGAAACCGGCGAACTCGGTACCACGGTCAAAGGTAAAGCTTTGGCGTGCGAATGCCGGTAAGGGTGAGAATGATCTGATGATCTTGTCCATGATCGGACCGGAGTGCCGGCTTGGGTTCTTGATCAGCACGAGGTAGCGGCTCTTGCGCTCGACAAGCGAGGTGATGTTTGCTTGGCCGAATGGACGCTCAAAGATCAGCAGGTCACCCTCCCAATGACCGAATTGCAGGCGTTGCCCAACGATATCAGGTCTTTTTGAGATCCGATGCGTCGATGGAAACGCACCGTCGCGTGGTTTCCTCGAGCGCAATGGGCGACGTTTGCGACGCGCTTCCGGCAGGTATTCATAGAGCGCTAGGCCGTAGTCCTCCTTGTTGTAGATGAAGCGATAGATCGTTTCCTTGCAGACACGAACCAGGCATACGCCGTCCGCAATCAGGCGTCCGGCAATCTGTTCCGGTGACCAGCGAGCCTTCAATTGGCTGATAATTTCCTCGCGCAAATCGGGATGGCGTCTGAGCTTCCTCAGCCTGCATCGCCGTTCCCGAGCCAGATCATTGGCAAGCGTGCTGTAGTAGCCATCATAGTCCGGCAGTTCACGATCATGGAACGTATTGCGCCTGATCTCGCGATAGATCGTCGAGCGATGACGGCCAAGTAGACGCGCAATCTCGTTGATGGACACTTTCGCTGTCATCAGCTGTTGAAGGCGTCGGCGATCGGCGAGGGTGATTTGCGTGTAGCATTTGGACATGCCAAAATCTCCAAAGTGAAGCCATTGAAAATACTGGCATGTCGCACTTGGAAATAGAATGTACCCCCCTTACATCCGCTGTCAAAGCTGGATAGGGCTGCGACGCTGTCGGCCAGTTAGAAATGCGACACTGGCTCTGACGATCAGCTCCCGATCCGACCGGCTGGGCCGGGTTGCAAGGGAGGAGCGGGGGCGGGTGATGACGCTCCCCTTCGGCTTTAGCTTTCTCAGTGGTAATTGTTCCGTCGCCGGCTGATACTCGTGGGCACCTGCATGGAGCGGGGTAGGGATCAAAGTCGCACGATGCTTCCGGAAATCAAGCTGCAGGGTGACGTCGATGTCGCCGCGCTGTCACCTCTTCTTCGCGGCATGCTTCTGTCCGTTGCTTATGCTGACGGTGAGGGCGGCATAGGATTGACCGCGACCGGCGCCATGAAGCGCAAATTCGTGCATTGGGCCGCTGTGAACTTCCTCTGGCCCGACTTCACGGCCGAAGACCTCTACAGCATGAACAAGGTGCTCAATGAACGCGACATGCCGCCGCTCTGGGTCGTGCGCGACATGACCCGTCATCTGAAGCTGCTTCGCCGGAAAAAGGATGTGCTGCTGCCAACCAAACGAGGTCGCGAGTTTCTGGTGAACCCGCAAGCCTTCTTCGATCTGATCGCCACGGATTATCTCTATTCCTATGTTCACGTGACCGATCGGCAAGAGGACGTTCAGGCGCGATTGCGCTGGTGGCGCATGTTCCTCAACCTTCTCAACATCAAGGCCAGAGAAGGGTGCACGCCATTGCAGATTGTCAAAATCCTCAAGCCAGACTTCGCCCCCCTGTCTGAGACCGAAATGACCCTGGAAGCCTGGGAGCTTAAATCCGATATCCTATATGGCGTCCTGCGGCGCCTGTGCTGGTTGGGCCTGCTCTATGAAGCAAGAGAAGGGCTCACGCTTTTCCAGGACGGCTCCTTCCACAAAACGCCGCTCTGGGCCGCCTGTCTGCAGCTGGAATCAGATACGCAAAGCGACATCGGCGTGCATTGACGATCCTTATTCCGCCGCTGGCCGCCTCAATAACGCTTTCTCTCGCCGTGCAATCACTGCCGGATCGTTCATATAATCTGTCCTCGGCTTGCGGCTACGCTTTTGATAGCCGTTCGCCGTACTGCCGTCCCGAATGCCGAACATATGATCTTTCTGCCCGGTCCGTCGGGGGCCGCCCTTGCTGCGTTGCTGTTCGCGACCAGCCTGCATCTCGGCGACAACAGATAACATGTCATCCAGTCGCTTGTTGTCGACGACTTCGGCGCGATGCACCGAGCGCAGCGTATCGAAAGTTCTATAGGGCAGGGCATAGCTCTCGTGCATGATCTCAAGCCGTCCGTCCGGATAATCACAAACGATCACCTTCTGACCGGCCAAGGGTCTGGAGACGTCGGTCGGATCGAGAATGAACAGCACCTTGTCGTAGCGCAGCGTCAAAGCCTGCGACAGCGTGCGAACTTCCTTACGGCACATGGCGCCATCAAGGTTCTCGTGATCGGCCAACGGCCGGTGCATGTCCTTCGGATTACGCGGTTGTTTGCCGAAACGCGCGTTGAAATCCGCAATGAACTCAGGTGCATAGGCGTTGGCTTCCTCGATAGTGTCAATACCGCGAAGCCGCATCTCCTTGACCAACCGATCCTGCAATGTCTGGTTGGCACGTTCCACCCGGCCCTTGGCCTGCGGGGTGTTGGCGCAGATGATGTCGATGTTCAGTTCATAAAGCGCCCGGCCGAACTGCGTCAGGCCGCTCGTGCGGTCCTTCTCCGAGGCATGCGTGGAGCGAAAAACACCATGCTTGTCACTGTAGAAGGCCAGCGGTTTGCCCCATTGCTGCAGATAAGCCTTGGTCGCGTGCAGATAGTCGAATGTGTTCTCCGATCCGGCAAAGCGCAGATGCAGCAGCTTGCCGGTCGCGTCATCGATATAGACGAGCAGGGCGCATTTGGGCCCACGGTTCTCCAACCACCAGTGATGCGAGCCATCGATCTGCACCAGTTCGCCAAAGCAATCACGTCGGCCGCGTGGCTGGAAAACCCGTTTCTTGCGTTCCCGACGCGAGACCCAGATACCGGCCTCGGTCATCCATTGCCGCAGCGTTTCCTTGGCGACAGAGATCCGGTGCAACTCGATCAGCTTCTCACGCGCCAGCGTCGGACCGAAATCCAGATAGCGTTCTCGGATCAGATCCAGCGCCGCATTGCGAAACTCCTCGCTGTGGCGCCGATTGCTCGGCCGTGATCGCTTCTTCGAAACGAGCCCGGCCGGACCATCCCGGTCATAGGCCTGCAGCAGCCGATGGACCTGACTTCGACTGAGGTCGAGCCGTTTGGCCACCTCGACGACGGTCAGGCGTTCGTCACGGATCTTCTGGATAAGCTCGAGGCGATGCAATTCTTTCTGCGATATGGTGATCAAACAGGACATGACGACTCCGACCGCTCATGGTCTCGACCAGGCTGAAGATCGTCATCCTTGCTCCCAACGTTGGCTTTGACCAGTGCGTCGAGAGGCGAGACTGTCGCATCTCTAACTGGCCCAACTGTCGCATTACTAAATAGCCCTTACATCCGCTGAGCGCATAATCTATCTTATGGAACTGCAATCTGAGGCGCCAAAAAGCGATCTGCATAGCGCTGCGCAGAGCCGAAGCATCGAGGCGGTGAGCGCGTTCGAGACGGAGAAGAATCAGATTGATGGGGCCAGGATCGTGGGCTCCGGCGGCGTGACCGGATCGGTCACTGGAGACGAGATATTCATGTCCGGGCGCTTGGAGCGCGGGAAGGACAAGTCCGGACGGGGCTCTCTCTCTCGACCACGCAGACTGACCCGTCCGGGTCCGGCCCCTCTTTGACTCTTCCCCATGGGCCCCCATCCCTCCTACGCGAGGGCGAAAGCGACTCCAACATCAGCTTTCGTAAGGCGCGTTGATTGTAATCAATATTCATGAGATAGGCTGATTTGAAATCAATGATCGGGGCGGGGAGCTAAAAGTCATGGAGCGCGCGCAGAGTAAGCCGTTTTCAGGGCCCGTAACTGTTTTTCAGGAGCGCTGGCTTCCTGAGGAGGCCACACCAACGGGCTATGCTGCGTTGATCGATGCCTACGCGCTCGCAACACCCGTGCCGCGTACACTTTCCGCCATCGGTCCACGTCACAAGGTCTACGAGCTGAATAACCCGGCAAAGGTTCGTCGCATCGGTCAGATCGCCGAAATGCAGGCGGAACCGTGTATGGCTGTGCTGCGGATCCTCATATAGATGATCGATGCGCGCCGTGTTGAATGACGAGGAGCGCCGCTTCAGCCCATGAACGACATAGCCCTTCTGCAGCAGGAGATTGCTGAGATAAGCCCCGTCCTGACCCGTCACGCCGACGATCAATGCAATCCTGTCACCCAAGCACCCATCTCCATTCCATCGACTGCGGCTCTGCCGCGCATCTGCAGGACTATAAAGGATTGGCGAGACCTGACATCTTGACGAAATGGCGTGTTCCCCTTGCAGATACCTCCAATGGTGGTATCTGCCAAAGGCCTAAGCGTGACCGGTTTCCCTGAATGCATCGATTCATCGGGGCCTGCAGAACTGAGTCAGGATCCTGACGCAGCGCCGTTGTCTCGGATGAGGGTTCTGCTGAACGAACAGCTAATCCGCTCATGCAACAGCTGTTTTCGCGCAAGCTTGGCACCGCCACGCTAACGGCGCCGTAGCCTGTGCATCCATCGCCGGATCACGCTGTCCGATCTGATGCGGCGGAGACCGTTAACCCGCCGCATCTTGAAACCGGGCATGCCGTTCGAAGGGTCATGGAGCATGGCGCCTAACATCGGCCTTGCCCACACCAACTGGCTCGGCTACTTCGCGACAATCTACAGATGATTGATAGAATGTCCGCATAAATCTGCGGTGATTGCTATTGGACGTTGCAGGGTCTGCTCATCAGTCTCGGGATTGGGAACCACACCAAAAACGAGAACTTGCGATGAATTTGAGACAATCCTTTAGTGTCGGACTTCTTGCGCTGGGTATCAGTGGATCGACGCATCCGCTGCTGGCCGAAGACCTTATTGTCAACAGCTACGGCGGTCCCTATGAGCAGATCATTCGATCGACCATTCTTGAGCCGTTTGAAAAGCAGACGGGAATAACCGTCGTCTATGATGCGGTTGGTTCCGCTTCCCAAGACTATGCCAAGATCAAGGCGAGCAACGGGCGTCCAGGCTTCGACGTCGTTGTCATGACGGCCTCGCAGGCGCTTCAAGGCTGCAGAGAAGGACTGCTTCTTCCGCTTGAGAGTTCCGCTATCCCCAATCTTCGGGCGATCAACCCGGCGATTGCTAAGGCGGCAGGTCCGTGCGGTGCGGTGCATGAGCTGCAGTATATGGCCCTGCTGTACCGGACCGATCATTTTCCCAAGCCACCGGCCTCCTGGGACGTCTTGTTTGCCCCTGAACTCAAGGGCCATGTCGTCCTGCCGACCTTCCAGAACAGTATGGCGGTGGACCTGTTGCAGGTTCTGTCGGTGATGCGTGGCGGTGATCTTGTCGAGAACACAAGTCCCGGATTTGCAGCCATGCGGCAGTTGGCCGGCCAGTCGATCGGGTTCGAGCAGTCTTCCGCTGTGCTGGAACGCTATATCCGAAACGGGACGGTCTGGGCCATGCCCTTCTGGAATGGACGTGCACAACTGCTGGTCGATGAAGGTCTCCCCATCGACTATGTGCGGCCCCGTGAGGGCACCGTGCCGTTGATTGCCACGATGAGCATTCCCTCGGGCGCCGAGCACAAGGATGCTGCGCGCAAATTTATCGATTTCTTTCTCGAGAAAGGCCGTCAGGAGGCATGGGCGACGGCCTATAAAGTTGGCAGCGCTCGCTTGGATGTCGAGTTGCCGGAGGACCTGCGAGATCGGCAAATTAGTAGCGAAGCGGACATGCGCGCGCTTCTCCTGCCGGATCTCGAGGCTGTCTCGCGTCATCTGCCGGAATGGGGTGAGCGTTGGGAGCGCGACGTCGTTTCGGCTCTTCAGTGAGGGGGCGAGTGATGACGTATCGTTCCGAAACCTTCGCAGTTCCCGTGCGCGCGCCGAGGCGCCGTGGGCCTGTCTTGCTGTTGTCTCCCTCCGTGCTGTTTCTCATTTTGGCCTTTGGGCTTCCCATGGGGCTGATGCTCGGCACAAGCTTTGTCGATCTGTCGACGGGGAGCCTGACGTTACGGCACTATGAGCGTTTTTTGACCGATGGGCTGTCCCTCTACGGACTTGGGCGCACGGCCGGCATGTCGGCAATGGTTGCCGTCTGCGTAACGTGTCTTGGATATCCCCTCGCCTATTACCTCGCCCGTTCATCGGGACGTGTCCGCGCCATCGTCTTTGCCCTTGCGCTGGCGCCCGAATTGGCAGGGGTCGTGCTGCGAACCTACGGCTGGCTGATCATCCTGGAAGATCATGGTGTCATCAATCGAAGCCTGATGACATTAGGGCTGATTGCACAGCCATTGCCTCTTTCAAAGAACCTGTTCGCCGTTGTTGTCGGCTTGACGCACGTCATCCTGCCCTTCGGCGTTCTGGCGTTGATGGCGAGCATCCAGAGTATCGATGTGAATCTGCAGCGCGCGGCTCAAATGCTGGGCGCCTCCCCGATTTCGATCCTGCGGCATGTGCTCCTGCCCCTGTCTGTGCCTGGCATTGTCAGTTCCTTGCTGCTTTCCTTCACGATGGCAGCCAGCGCCTATGCAACCCCTGCCCTCCTCGGCGGAGCCGGTTTCAAGGTTCTGGCAACGATGGTGGCGGACCAGGTCCTGTTTTACCTCGATTGGCCATTCGCTGCTGTGATGGCGACAGTCCTGCTGGTCATGATGAGTATGATCTCCTTTCTCGGCCTGCGATTTGAGCAATCCCGGCGCTTGGATCAGCACGTCAGACTGGAGCGCGCGTCATGATCCGTTGGCATCTCTGTCTCTACCGGCTGGCACTGGTCTTGATACTCGGGTTCATAACCCTGCCGCTCATCGTGGTCCTGGTCGCCTCTCTTAGCCCGACCTCCGAGGTGACGTTCGATGCCACAAAGTGGTCGCTCGCCTGGTATGGTCAACTGGCGTCGGCACGATGGATCTCTCCGTTTCTCCTCAGTGTCCGGATCGCGTTCATCGTCGCCGCCCTCAGTGCCGTGATCGGCTTTCTGGCAGCGATTGCGGTGGTAGACGAACGGCTGCCCGGCAGCGCTGCCATCATGTCCTGGCTGATGTCCCCTCTTGCCGTGCCACAGATCGTCAAGGGCGTTGCAATCGTTCTGTTTCTGTCGCGGCTTGGATGGCAGGCGCAGTTGGGCATGCCCGCGCTTGTCGCCGGCCATCTGGTTTTGGCCCTGCCCTTCGTTACCCGAATGATCGCGACGTCGCTTTACGGATTTGACCGTCGCCTGGATCGTGCCGCGCAGATCCTTGGCGCCTCCAGGCTCCAGCGCCTCTGGCATGTGCTGCTTCCAATGGTCAGACCCGGAATCCTGTCTGGTGTGACCTTCGCCTTTGTTCTGTCCTTCAACAACATTCCCTTGTCCGTTTTTCTGGCGACGCCCGGCCATACGACGCTGCCGATAACGGTGATCAACTATCTGGAATACAGCCTCAATCCGGTCATGGCGGCGGTCAACATCGCATCGATGATGTTCATCCTTGCCGTGATTTTCCTGTTTGAACGGATCGGTGGCTTTTCCGCACAACTCCATGGTGGGAGCAAATGAACCTTACGGATATTGAACTGTGCTCGGTAAGCAAGGATTTTGGTGGCACCGCGGTCGTTAAGAATCTCGACCTTCAGATTCCGCAAGGGGAATTTGTCAGCGTGCTTGGACCGTCCGGTTGCGGTAAAACCACGACCCTGAACATGATCGCGGGTTTTAGCGCTCCGTCTGCGGGCGAGATCCGCATTCGCGGGCGAAACCAGGCGGGTGTGCCACCCGAACGGCGCAATCTGGGCCTGGTTTTTCAGAACTACGCGCTCTTTCCCCATATGACTGTCGCCGAAAACATCGGTTTCGGTTTGAGAATGCGCCATTGCGCGCGATCGGAGATCGAAGATGCGGTCGCTGCTGCGCTTTCCCGTGTCCATCTGGAAGGCTATTCCCACCGCTATCCGCGGGAGTTGTCGGGTGGACAGCAACAGCGCGTTGCACTGGCGCGAGCGATCGCTCCCGGCCCGTCCCTGCTGCTCCTGGACGAACCGCTCTCCAATCTGGACTTGAAGCTGCGCGAAGCCATGCGCATTGAGTTGAAGGAAATCCAGGAACGCTTGGGCATGACATTCATCTATGTCACCCATGACCAGGAAGAGGCGATGGCCATGTCCGACCAGATTGTCGTGATGTGGCAGGGGGCCGTCGCGCAGGTGGGGCCCCCAAGTGACATCTACGCGCGGCCGCAGTCCCGATTTGTCGCCAGCTTCATCGGCAAATCCAACATCTTCCCGGTCGCTGTCAGTGCCACGCGTTCTCCTCATGTCGAGATCGTCCTGGCCGAGAGTGGGCCCAGGCTTTTGGCAGACATGCCGGCTGATCCGAAGGCAACCCGATTTTGCTGCATGCGGCCCGAAAACATCAAAATCATCGATCCGCAAGCCGCCGCGATGCCTGGCGATAATCGGTTGCAGGGCCGGCTGGTGCGGGTCGTGACCCTTGGCGCCTACGTTGAAGTTCTGGTCGAGGTGGCCCCTGGGGTCGTGCTCACATCCTTGATGCGCTCTACGCGTGCCGGCGCGCTACCGGCGATCGACGGGCCTTTGACGCTCTCGATTCCGGCCGCCGAGGTGCAGCTGCTCACGCACTGAAACGAATCCATCGTCTGCGGCTATCAATCTGGCCGCATTGCTATTGGAAGCGACGATCCTTCCGACCTTACCGTCAAAGCGTCATCAAGACATTTCAAGGAAGAACATCATGTTGCTGAACCGTATTCGTGCCTCTCAGGATTCGACCAATGTATGTGCCGACATCGAGGGGTTTGACTTCAAGTCCTATACTGAGCGCGACATCGCTGAAATCCGGCGGCTATGGCTGGAATTTGGTGTCTTGCGCTTTCGCGCCACCCATATCAGCGACCAGGAGCAGGTTCGGTTTTCGCGCCATTTCGGAGATTTCGTCATCCATCCGAAACAGTTGCAGGAAGGCGGGCATCCGACCCATCCGGAAATCCTGGTGATCAGCAATGAGATGAAGGATGGCAAGCCGAGCGGCGCTCTCGGCAACAGTGAAGCGACATGGCACACCGATACCTGGTTCTATGAGCGCCCGCCTGCCGGTGCGATTCTGCGGGCGATCAAGGTCCCGCCGACGGGGGGCGACACCTATTTCCTGTCGACATACAAGGCCTATGAGAGCTTGCCGGCAGCGCTGAAAACCGTCGTCGATGGTCGCCAGATCTTTTTCCAGAACGTCTTCGACAAGACCGGAAAGCTGCGTTTGGGGCATTCCGAGCCGAAAAGTGCGGATTTTCGGGAATGGAGCGGGATTGTGCATCCGCTAGTGCGCACGCACGGCGAGACCGGTCGTAAGGCCCTCTATCTCGGCGGGACCATTGAAGGCGCCTGGATCGTCGGCATGCCCCTCGACGAAAGCGGCGACCTGCTCTCCGAGCTCTGGGCCCATGTGACCGAGAAGAGCGAGGTCTTCGTCCAGACCTGGCAGGTGGGTGACATCATGATGTGGGACAACCGTTGCACCATGCATCGGCGCGACGCCTTCGACCCCACATTCATCCGTGTCATGTATCGCACGACGACGTCAGGGGAGCGGCCGGTGTGACGCAGATGAACCCCTCGCATGCCTGCGAGCCGGCTTCTGCGCAAGAATTCTACAGGATGGCTGGCCGCCATCCTGCCTTGTCCGCGGAACTGGTCTCGCTTCTAAGCTCGGTCGAGACAGCCACGATTGGTCATGTCGAGTATCTCGGCTTTCTGGATCCCTCCATCCGGCCCCTACAGGCCTGTCGGATCGTGGGGTCAGCCTTTACCGTCGCGGCGCCTGGCCGCGACGGATCCATCATCTATCAGGCAATCGATCTTCTGCAGCCTGGGGATGTCCTGTGCATCTCGCGCCTTGATCGTGATGACGTGGCATGCGTGGGCGGAGGTGTCGCAACGGCGGCCAAGGCCAAGGGGGCCGTCGGCATTATTCTGGATGGTCCCTGCACGGATCCGGTCGAAATCATTGAGATCGGCCTGCCGGTCTGGAGCCGCGGCGTCTCGGCAAAGACGACCAATCGGAAGATCCATATCGGCGGCGCCATCAACGTGCCGATTGCCTGCGGCGGCGTTCCTATCCTGGCTGGCGACGCCGTACTGGCCGATGCGAGCGGCGTATTCGTCTGCGACCGACATCTGATGCAGCGGCTGGGAAAGATAGCTGTCGAACGCCAGTCGCGGTCTGCCCAGCTGAGGCCACATCTCGCCGCAGGCCGTTCCATTTTCGATTACAAGCCGGAGACCTGACATGAAGATTGCTCTCATTCAGATGAATGCGGTTCCCGACCGGGCGGCGAATTTGAGGCAAGCCGAAGATCTGATGTATCAAGCTTTAGCGGCGGGCAAACCAGACCTCATTGTCTTGCCAGAGCATTTCGACTGGATCGGCGGAACGGCCCAGGACAAAATTGAGGCGGCCGATCGGGTTCCAGGTGGTGCGGCGTTTGAAATGCTGCGGCGGTTCAGCCGTGACCATGCCGTCTGGATCCATGCAGGCAGTTTGCTGGAACACGTGGCGGAAACCTCGACCACCTACAACAGTAGCATTGTCTTCGATGACCATGGCCGCATGGTCGGTCGGTATCGCAAAATCCATCTGTTCGACATCACCACGCCCGACGGTAAGGTGTACCAGGAGTCCGCTTCTGTGGCGGCCGGCGATCGGCTGTTGGTCTATGACATCGGGAATGTGCGTATCGGGTGCGCAATCTGCTACGACCTGCGCTTTTCCAGACTGTTCGATCGCCTGGCCGATTGCGGCGTCGACATATTCATTCTGCCGGCAGCGTTTACGCGACAGACGGGCCGCGATCACTGGGAGGTCCTGTGTCGCGCCAGAGCGATCGAATTCCAATCCTATCTGGTCGCATGTGGTCAATGCGGCAGCTATCCGTCACCGGATGGATCTGAGCGCCTTCTGTTCGGCCATTCGCTGGTATGCGATCCCTGGGGGAAAATATTGAACTCACTCGGGGATATGCCGGGCGTTCTGACGGTCGATGTGGACACGGATCGATTGGCAGACGTGCGGCGGCGCCTTCCCATGAAAAGCCAGCGTCGTTCGCTGGACGACCTACCCGTCGACGTCGGCCGAAGCTTCGGCTGTGTTAATCCTGCTCTTTGTCCGTGCGGACAAGTTCGATGTGACTGACACCCAGGGCCTGTGAGAGTTTGAAAAGGGTCACGACAGTCGGGTTTCGTCGACCGCGTTCCAGCCCGCTCAAATATTGTTGGCTGAATCCGGACCGCGCGGCAATCTCCTCCTGCGTGAGGCGCCTTTCCTCACGCAGGCGGGCAAAATTGCGACCAACCAATCTGCGCATGTCCATGCGAGAGTGACGGCAGGCTGCGGCCTGTTAGTTTATCAACTATAGTATGTATCGATGCGGCCGCTGTCTTTCCGGAGGCTGACTGACGAACGTTTGTCATCCGAGCCTGCCACTATCCACCCATTGGGCGACAGCAAGACGAGTGATGATCATGAAAGGTTCTGCCCGCCAACCGACATCCGCGGATGTCTTGATTGGCAGCCAACTTGCCATTCGTCGGCGCAGCTTGCACATCAGTCAGCGCCAACTTGCCTGCCAATGCGGAATCGCCAGCATGCAATTAGCGCGATACGAGCGTGGCACGGGCCGCATTCCTGCTGCGCGGCTGGCCTTGCTGGCCAAGCTGCTGGACGTACCGCTATCCTATTTCTTTGTTCGCCGAGCCGCAGCGCCAGATAAGGACCACGCCCTGGCCGCAGATGTTCAGGAATTGAACGCGGCCTATCAGCGGATTGCCGATGCGCACGTTCGGCGTGCTGTGTTGGCGATCATCGTGCATTGGAGCCATGACACCCCGGCCCCGCCTCGGGCCATCCCAGCCCCGGAACCGCCTTGCTCGGTGATCGCGGGCAAGCCTTGACGAGGCACGGCTTGCCGCCGCTCGTTCCGTCTTACTCAAAACTTCACCGATCCGTCTCCAACACTTCGCCACCATCCCCTGGCTCCAGGTTTAAAATATGGGGCCGACGGACGGAGGAGCGGCCATGCCCAGACAGCAATTCGACACGGATTATGCGCTGATCAGCGCACAGCAATTGACGGATCTGCAGGCTCATCTCGATCTGCGAGAACTACATCAGGTGATGAAGGAGGCCTGGATTGCGATCCGGAGCGGGCAGTCGATCGGCGGCAAGGCCGTTCTCTCTCTTGACGGCGTGGATAGCTGGGGCGCAAGCGATCAAATCGGGCTGCACCCCCTCGACGGTGAACGGCTCGGATGGAAACTGTCTTGTCTTTATAGTGTCAACGAGCGCCATGGCGGTGTGAAGGTTGTCGGCGCCAATGCGGTCAACCGGGCGCACGGCGTTGCAAGGTCCTGTTCGACCTATCTGCTGTTGGACAAGTTCAGTCTGCGTCCCGTCGCCATCCTGGAGGCAAGCCAATTGTCTGCTGCGCGTACCGGGACCTATGCCAGCGAAGTCCTGAGACGATTCCGTCGCTCAGAGAGGCGCCTTAGCGTATTCATCTTCGGCGCCGGTCCCGTTGCTCAAGCAACAATCCAGAGCCTGGATCATGTCATGCACGACAGCTTGACCGCCGTCTTTGTCAGGAGCCGCAGCTTAGAAACCGCAAAGCTTGTCTCACACGATCTTTCCGGCAAACTTGGGCTCCCCATCGAGGCGGTCGAAGACAATGCGATGCTGGCCCGATGCGAGATGGTCGTCACTGCCACCAATGCCGCAGCACCGGTGTTTGCCGAGGGCCAGCTTCATCCAGGTGCCTTGACCTTGCATCTTGGCGGTGACGAGGTTCCCGAGACCTATCTTCGGCGGATGCTGCGGGAGGGCCGTGTGGTCTGCGACAGTCTCCACCTGGTATCCAAGCGGAATTCCCAGAGCCTGGCGCTCTATTTTTCCAGGATGGGGCGCTCGCTTGAGGAGATTGGCCCTCTCATCGGTGTGCGTGAGCTTGTTTCACCGGAGCCGCCCGATCTTGCGCCAGATGAGCCTGTTTGCGTTACCTGCGTTGGCCTGCCGATGCTCGACCTCTTTGCTGCAGAGGCTACCTTCAGCAAATATCGCCGGCAGCTCGACGCCAAGGCGGGCGGCAAGCGATGACGCGGCAACATTTGTCGCTCACGCTGGCGCAATTGGCGGCCAGCGTCGACGTCGCCGAACTCACTCAAGAGGTTCGAGATGTCACCATGCGCTGCATTCTCGACCTGATCGGTTGCGCGGTGGCAGGATATAATCTGCCTGGACCTGTCGCCGTCCGGAGGGCTTTCCGTGAGATCGACGGGCGCGGCGGGCATGCAATTTGGCTTGGCAGCGACCACGTCCCCGCGCTTGCTGCCTTGCTCGCCAATGCGGCAGCGGCCAGCGCGTTGGACCTGGATGACGGCAATCGCGCGGCGCGCGGCCATCCCGGCGCGGCCGTTATTCCTTCCGTTCTGACGCTTGCAGACCGAAGTTCGACCGATGCCATGGACATCATGTCTGCGATCGTTGCAGGCTATGAAGTCGGGGTGCGGGTTGCTGCCGCGCAACGCAGCGATGCGATCCTGTCTCGGCAAACGGGGCGTTGGGCCGCCATGGCCGTGGCCGCGGCGATCGGCCGGCTCCTGAAGCTGCCGCCTGAGCCACCGTCGCAAGCCTTGGCGATCGCGGGTGTTCTCTCGCCGAACATGCGCGCCAATGGCAGTTCTGGTTATTCAGCGCTTTCGGGGAATCTGATAAAAGAAGGTATTCCTTTTGCCGCGGTGACGGGGTGGCAGGCAGTCCTGCTGGCGCGGGCGGGATTGACCGGGCCGCTAGATATTTTCGATCACCCCGCAATCTTCGATCCCGCTCTGCTCACCCAGGCCCTGGGACAGGACTGGATGATCCTTGACACCTATTTCAAGCGGTATTCCTGTTGTCGCTACATCCACCCGGCCCTGGATGCTTGGAATGACTTGAAACGCGCGCACGGTCTTGTCGCCCAAACCGTCATGACCATCGGCGTCCACACGTTCGGCTGGGCGCTAAAATTGAGCAATCAGACCGATCCGGCGGATCTGATTGGCCTGCAATTCAGTCTGCCCTATTGTCTTGCAGTCGCCGCGATCTTGGGCGGCAGATGCCCTTCTGCCCGCCAGGCCGACGCTGCTCAACAGGAAACACTTCAGAGAGATGGCCCAGAAGATCACCCTGTATCAAGACCCGGTTGCCGATGCTGCCTTTCCAGCCCGCACGCTTGCGCGGCTTCACGTAAAGACAACGACCGGTGCCTACATGTCGGCCTGGACCGACCCGCTTGGTGATCCGATCCGGCCGTTGCAGCAGGACGATATTGCGTCGAAATTCCGTCGTGTCACCGATGGTGTCCTGGATCAGGAGACGCAATTCCTGTTCCTGCAAGGCATCAATCGGTTGGGTCAGGGGGATGCACAGCCCCTTCTGGCAGCTCTGAGCACACTTGGCCATCAATAACGACAAAGCGCCCATTCGAGATCACATGCCGCACACGGGAGAAATTGTGTGCTTCCGCGATGACGATATCGGCGCGCTTGCCCGCCCGAAGAATACCCCGGTCGCCGGCCAGCGCCGTAAATAGACGCGCTACATTGCCTGTCGCAAGCGCGATTGCGTCTGCCGGCCGCATCTGGCCTTTTCGTACGATGCGCTGGACTGCCCCCAGGATACTGTCCCAGTCGCCGCCGGCGAAATCGGTCGAGATGGTGTCGACCAGGCGCGCTTCAATCAGGGCATCGAAGGTGTCGGGTGTATTGCGCCAACGGGTCTCGATACCGTCCAGGGTCGAGACATCGATTGCGACGTTGAGCGCGCGCAGCCTGCGCGCTGCATCCACCGCTTCTGCTGTCGAAAAAGAGGGATGATTGGCATGACCGGCAATCATGCGAGCGTCACGATAGGTGGCCGCCAAGCGTAGAAGGGTGTCGATCGTCGGCGCCGCCGTATGGAAGATGGCCGGTACACCGATCTCGGCCGAAAGCCGGGCCAGCTCTTCAAGCCCGTCCATCGCAAGCTTGACGGGCGGCATGACGGTGTCTGTCACCAGTGCGCGCAGGGCAGAAACGGCAATCCTGTCCGACAGATCCGCCTCCTCCATGATAACTGCTAGTTGCGTGTCGCTGTGTCTTCCTTTGCCATCGAGCTTCGCCCCCAAAATGGCATCCTTCAAGCGTCTGGCCTGGAGAGGGTGGACCTGGACACCAGTGGCCTGTCGGATTGCCTCCGGGATGAAACGATAGTCTTGGGCGCTTCCCCCGAGCGTCTGCCCTCCCCCTGCTTCTCCGAGCGCCTTTGCTCCAGCGGCCATGATAAATCTGGCATTGGCCTGCATATGCTTGTCAAGAAGGCCCGCCCCATCCACGGCCTTGGCAGCGGCGATCGAGGAAGGGCTATGGGCGGTGGCGACATGAACATCGAGCGGGTGAGGCAAGCAGCCGGCGTCGATGTCCTCGGGCAGGACAAGGCCGCAGACATTCAAGGCCGTTGTCGTGCCTGAAAGCAGATGTCGATTGCGCTGGTAGTGGACGGCGGCAGCTGGAAAAGCGCGCGAGCCGCTTGGCATGGACGGCCCTCCCGTCAGCCCATGGCTATGGGCATTGATGATGCCGGGCAGCATCGCGGCGCCCTCCAGATCGATCACCGTAGCGTCGCGGATTGACGGCGCGCTGCCTGTTCCGACGCGTTCGATACGATGCCCCTTGATCAGCAGAAAGCCGCAGGACATGTCGTTCTCACCGGCCTGTTCCCCGGTGATGATCCGGGCGTTCTTGAGAAGTAGCTTCTCCATTATTCTGACCGTTCTCTGGTTGGGAGACGTCCTCCAGGCCGAAGGCATAGCCGGCGCCGCGAATTGTTCGCACCAGTGTCAGTCCGGTTGCCGCGCTCAGCTTGCGCCTGAGACGGCCGACATGAACGTTGACCGTACGCGGATCGACGAAAACACGGGCGGGCCACGCGCTCTCTGCCAGTTCCCGCCGAGACAGGACCAACTGGGGTGTTGCCATAAGGCGTTGTAACAGGTTGAATTCGCGTTCGGTGAACGTCAGGCGCTTTCCGGCATAGTCTATGCGTCGCGTGCCGCGGTCCAGGCGCAACGAACCGTAGTGCAACACGGTCGGAGCTGGCTGGATCCGAGCGTGCCGTTTGGCGTCTAGCAATCGGCTCAGCGCCAACAGATAGGTGTGCGGCTCAATCGGACGCGTGAACCAGACGTCGACTACCGTATCAAGCAGTCCTGGCTCGGTCTTTGCCGCACCAGGCCCGACGAGAGCGACGATGCTTGTCCGGGTGAGGCCTGCGTCTCTGCGTAACGCGCTGATAAAGTCTACCGCGTCGACGCCACCGAGGTCCAGCAGGATGGCGTCGGGCGCTGTCTGCTTTGCCAGATCTGCAATGTCAGCCAGGCCCACGGGAACACCTGAGAATCCTTGGCTCGCCAGCATGTATCGCAGCATCAAACCACGCTCCGGTTCGTCCGATCCAATGAGGATCACCCGGCCTGCATTTTGTTGTGTTGTCTCCTCGCTCATCTGCTGAGCCCGTCTTTGCGTTTGCCCGAGGCATCCTTGGATGCTCGGCCCATATGGCTGCAAAATCAAATGGTTTGCGACGCGCAAGCGTTAAGAATCATGAAGCCCTGAAGGGACCTCGCCCTCTCAAAAGTGCCAGTTGAAGTTGCGTGACAGTTAGGGCGCAATGTGTGGAGGAGCACAGCTTCGCGCCCGGCGCTAAGGGTGCGCCGAAGAAAGAACAGGATAAAGACAGGGGGACTGCGACTTGTCGATCATTCTGGTTTCCGATGATGCCGCGCTTGCGGATCGTATAACGGCAACGCTTCCGGCGTGCCGGCGCTTCATACACCTCGATACGCATGCCAGTCTGAGGGCTGCCTTGCATGCCCACCACAGCAGTCTTCTGATCGTCGATGCCTCGCGGACGACAATCGACGTTGCGGATCTTTGCCGCGAGGTGCGCCGATACAGTCGTGTGCCGATCATCGCGCTTATCGATGTAAAAAATACCGAGCGACGCGTGGAGACTTTCGATGCGGGAGCTGATGATTGCATCTCGCCATCGGCGGATGGCCGCGAAATTGCAGCCCGTATCAACGTGATCCTCAGAAAGTCCGACGACGTTGCCGGGCACCGTCAGGACATGTTGATGTTCGACCAGTGGTGTCTTGATCCGAACACGCGTCAGCTATGGGATCCGGCCCACAGCCCGATCAGATTGACCGGTGTGGAGTTCGACCTTCTGGAGGCATTTTGCCGCCATTCCGGAATGACCCTCTCGCGCCGGCAACTGATGGAATTTACCCATGCCGGTATTTCTCAGTCGGTCGAACGCAGCATCGATGTCCATATCAGTCGGCTGCGCCATAAGATTCAGGACAGGGGCGCCTCCCCTCGGCTGATTTTGACAATTCGTTCGGGCGGGTACCGCTTTACGCCATTGGTAGTGGGCGTGCCGCCCACCGACTCACAATGTTAAATAGTGTTACAAATAGCAACAAGAGGTTGCAAAGCCGATCTTGCAAGAACAGGGTTGGACATAATCGATAGCGATCTAATGATTTTGAAGTCTTTGCATCACCTTTTGATATTCAATCGGCGTGCTTATGCCCTGAGGACATCCGTTCATGGCAAACAAGCTGTTCTATGAAGATCTGATGGACGCCTGTACGACCTTGCAGGACACGTCTCGTCTTGACATGACGCTAAAACGTCTTGGTCGTACCTATGGCTTTGACTACCATGCCTATATCGAGCTCGCAGGAGGGCGTCTGCATGGATCCTCCAGCTACCCGGATGCATGGAAGCAGCGTTATCTCGAGGAGGGCTATCTCCAGATAGACCCAGTGATTGCCATGGCGCGGCGCAAAATGCAGCCGTTCCGCTGGTCTGGGGAAAGTAGACGCGGGCGGATCGATTCGTGTCGAGGCTTTTTTCGCGAAGCGCGTGACTTCGGTATTTATTCGGGCGTGTCATTGCCAATCCCGCTCCCCTTCGGTCAGTTCGGTCTGCTGACGCTGGCCAGTGCTTTGCCGGACGGCGTGCTCGGAGATACGGAACTCGACGCCGTCTGGGCGAGCGCTGCCGTCGCCCGGGTGCATGCCAGCCTTTCCATGTCGGCGGCCGAGCAACAGGCTAAGGTCGAACTGACCCCGCGCGAGCAGCTGTGTCTGAACTGGTTGGCCGAGGGCAAGTCGATGGTCGATATTGGCCTTTTGTTGGGGGTCGAGTACTCCACGGTGCGATTCCACATGAAGCGCGTGCGGCAAAAGCTCCATGTCGTCACTCTCACACAGGCGATTTCTGTGGCGATGAAAATGCAGCTGATATGACACGGACCGGCGTTTTTCGTGTCGGTCCCGCCATAGCAAGACAGGCATGTGGGGCGGTTAAGGTTTCGTTAACCCTCTTTTCCTTGCGGAAGCCTGGGAATCATGGTCTAGCTTTTTGGCGGGTAAAGCCCGATAAATCGGGGATAGGCCGCTAAGAGGAACGGATGTCGACAGTTCAACAGGCCAGCGTGGTCAACAAAACTCCGGAGGATGCGGGCAGCAAGATCATGCGCCACGCAAGCCTTCTATCTCGCCAACTCCAGCAGTTGCGATCGCTGATGTACCCGCCGCGGGCGGAAAAGACGCTGCGCCCGTTTTTGACCAATGAAGTGTCTAAGCTGACCACCATTCCCGATTCGACCCTGAAGCTGCTGTCGCGCGAGGGGCGCGGTCCGGTGCCGGGGCGACTAGAAAACAATCACCGCGCCTATACCCTACCGCAGATCAACGAATTGCGGGAGCTGTTTGCACAGCAAAAGCCATCCGAGGCCCTGCGCTTTTTGCCGCGTCGGCGTGAAGGCGAAAAGCTTCAGATTCTGGCGGTTGCCAACTTCAAGGGCGGCAGCGCCAAGACAACGACGTCCGTCCATCTCGCACATTACCTGGCGCTTGAGGGCTACCGTGTGCTGACGCTCGATCTGGATCCGCAGGCCTCGCTGTCGGCCATGTTCGGTTTCCAGCCGGAAGTGGATGTCGGTGCAAACGAGACCATTTATGCGGCCCTTCGCTACGATAGCGAACGCCGCCCGATCCGGGACGTCATCCGGCGGACCTATTTTACCGGGATCGATCTGATTCCCGGTAATCTCGAGGTGATGGAATATGAACACGATACGCCGCGGATGCTGGCGGGGCGTTCGGGCACCGGGGCGCTTTTCTTCGAGCGCCTGAAGCTGGCACTGGATGAAGTCGAGCAGGATTACGACGTCGTCATTCTCGACACGCCGCCATCGCTTGGCTTTTTGACGCTGGGGGCAATCTATGCCTCGACCAGCATGATCATCACCGTGCATCCGGCGATGCTGGACGTCGCCTCGATGAGCCAGTTCCTCCTGATGATGGGGGACCTTATCAACGTGCTCAACGAGAACGGTGCAGATCTGAAGCAGGATTTCATCCGCTACCTTGTGACCCGCTACAATCCGAATGACGGTCCGCAATCGCAGGTCATTGCCATGCTGCGCCATCTCTTCAACGACGATGTGCTGGTGCCGACGCTCATCGAAAGCACCGCCATCGAAGCGGCAGGGCTTGCCAAGCGATCCCTCTATGAGCTTGAGGCCGGCCAGATCAGCCGGGACACCCATAAGCGGGCGCGTGAAGCGGTCGATGCCGTCAATGCAGAGATTACACGGTTGCTCAACCAGGTCTGGGGACGCGAATGACCAAGAGTCCGAAGAAATCCATAGTCGCGCAATTTGGTCTGATTTCTGCTGAGGTCGAGGGGAGCCAACCTGTAGCCGCCCAACAGGCGCCAGGTCGGGTCAGTGCAGGGGTCATCGGCGCGACCCATAGGGCGATTGACGACATCAGGGCAGAGCGCGATCGGCTGCAGGCCATCGTCGACGCCGGGGGCGGACAGATACTGGAACTTGATCCAAAGATCATCGATCCCTCCCCCTACCGCGACCGTTTGCCGGATGAAGATCCGGGCGCTTTTGAGATGTTCAAGACCTCCTTTGACCAAGAGGGACAGAAGGTGCCGATACAGGTACGCCGGCATCCCAAGCAGGCTGGTCGCTATCAGGTGATCTACGGTCATCGACGCAGTCGGGCAGCACGCGAACTCGGAAAGATGGTGCGCGCTCTCGAAGTCGAGATGACCGACGAAGAGCTCGTCGTTGCCCAGGGGATCGAGAACGCAGCACGCCAGGATCTTAGCTGGATCGAACGGGCTCTGTTTGCTGCCGAGATGGATGCCGCAGGCATCAAGACACGGGACATCTATGCAGCCCTCAACATCAAGGATGAAGAACTGGCGCGCATGCGTGCCGTCACCCGCGCCGTGCCGATTGCCGTGATCGAAAAAATCGGGCGGGCGCCGAAGATTGGCCGGCCCCGGTGGCTCAATCTCGCCCGGGCGCTTCAGGAGCGCGAAGACGGCGCGGCCTTTGTAGAAGCGCTGTTGTCGAAGGCGAGTTCTGCCGGTTCGTCCTCGGACGAACGGTTTCAGCGCGTGCTCAGCGCTTTGCAACCTGGCGAGAAAGCGGCCGCTGGCGTTGACGTCAAGAGCCGCGACGGAAACAGACTTGGCGTGGTGTCGAACTCCGGAAAGGAAATGCGGATTACCGCCAAAGGCCCGCAGGGCCCTGATTTTCTGCGCTTTCTGGAAGAGCGCCTGCCCGCTTTGGCCGAGAGTTTTCTCGTCCGCGACCAAGATTGAGGGGCCTGACAGCTGTCAGGCTCTGCAAGAGAAACGACTTGAAAGGATAACCCGCAAAAGAAAAAGACCTCCGCAACGTCACCGCCGTGGAAGCCTTCCTCTGAACTAAGCACCCAGAGAATCGCATTTCCATGAGACATCGTCAAGAGTCTTTAGCGCCGTTTTGGTGAGTGGATTTCTTTTGCCTGATCGAAAGGTGGAAGACACTGATGAGACAGGTAACGACGCCCTTTGGGCGGCGGCCGATGACGCTTGCCCTGGTGCAACGTCAATTGGCCGCCGATAACATCAAGGCTGACAAATTCGTCGATAAATGGGCGGTATTTCGCGATGCCGCCGAGGCGCGCCAGGTTCTCGGTCTGCAGGACCGAAGCCTCGCCATTCTCGATGCCCTGCTGTCCTTTTACCCTGACAGGGAACTTCGAGAGGGAAGCCAGTTGGTTGTCTTTCCCTCCAATGCGCAATTGGCACTTCGCGCCCATGGCATCGCGGAGGCTACCCTTCGCCGCCATCTCGCTTTGCTGGTCGATGCAGGACTGATCGTGCGCCGGGACAGCGCAAACGGCAAACGGTACGCGCGGAAAGACGAGGGTGGCGTGATTGAAAGCGCGTTTGGCTTCGATCTCTCTCCGCTTCTGGCACGCTCGGAAGAACTCGCGCTGCTGGCCCAGCAAGTGGTCAGCGACCGCAATCGCTATCGCAGGATGAAGGAAGACCTGACGATATGCCGACGAGACGCCCGCAAATTGATTAGCGCTGCCCTGGAAGACGACACCGAAGGCAAGTGGCTCGCTGTCGAAGACATGTATCTGGCAATTGTTGCGCGAATTCCTCGGGCACCATCGCTCGAGCAGCTTGCAGCGCTCGTCGAGGAGATGGAGATGCTCCTGGAAGAGGTGGTCAACATGATGGAAAATCGGCAGAAATCTTCAAAATCCAGCGGCAACGCCGATCAAAATGAGCGGCACATACAGAATTCAAATACCAACACCTTACATGAATCTGAACTTTGCTCTGGAAAAGAGCAAAAGGCCGAACCTGTGAAAATCAGAAGCGTTGAGGCCGGCACAACAAAGGCGTTTCCGCTGGCTGTGGTTTTACAAGCCTGCCCCACGATACATGATTATGGACCGGGCGGCGGTGTTGGCAGTTGGCGTGACCTGATGAGCGCCGCGGTGGTCATCAGGTCCATGCTGGGTGTCAGCCCGTCGGCTTACGAGGAGGCCTGTGCGATCCTCGGGCCGGAGAATGCGGCCATCGCGGTGGCTTGCATGCTGGAGCGAACGCACCTGATCAATTCACCGGGCGGATATTTGCGCGATCTAACCCGGCGGGCAAGCCGCGGCGAGTTTTCGCTCGGGCCGATGGTGATGGCACTGCTGAATGCAAGAGCAACAACAAGACGGTCGGCGGGATGAACTTGGGATGGGGAAAAGCCATGGCCGGCCTCTCCCACGCTTGGCTTGGCGCAATCCACGGGATCGATGGAGAAGAGGCCGAGGGGGAGGGACGGCCAATGCGGCCAGCCAGGTCTCACGTCTGGCAATTATCGGACGGGGAAATGCATGTCACTCTGTGTGCATCATCCATGCCGACGTCTTCGGTAATTTCTGTCTGTGAACCCGGATGTCTGGCAGGTTAACCCCGAATTGCCGCCCGGCAAGGTGCGATCTGAAACACTCGGCGGTGGCGAGGATTGGAGGATGGTGATAACATACCGGGACGGCCGATCTGTTGCAGCATGTGTGTTGCGCGGAGCATTCAAGCCCTTGTTGATTGACGGTTGAGCAAGCGCGGCAGGCCATTTCCCCCGTTGGTCAGGCCAACTGCCCGACAGGGCCTCTTTGCAGGCTGGTCTGACACCGAACAAGCCTTTACCTGCAACAGCTTTACCAGTCTTCTTCCCCTGCCGCTTCGCAGCATTCCTCGCGAACCAACAAGACTGGCTGCGCTGTCCTTCGCATTTGCTTCGGTCCAGGGGATGCAAGCCGGCTCATTCGGCATCGTTCGACCGCCATCGAGGCCGCATAGGGCAGCTTCGAAACCCAATCAGGAGAACGACAATGGCTACCATCGGCACTTTCCAGCAATCCGGCGGCGAATTCACCGGCGAAATCGTCACCCTATCGCTCCAGGCCAGAAAGGTTCGCATCGTCGCGGACTTGCGCCCCAACAGGGAAAACGCCCCCAGCCACCGCGTGCTCGTCGGCCGGGTCGAGATCGGGGCAGCCTGGACCAAGACATCTGCGGAAGGACGAAACTATCTCGCGGTCAAGCTCGATGATCCAAGCTTCATGGCGCCGATTTACGCCAATCTGGTCGAGGACGACCAGACCCGCAGCTTCAGCCTCATCTGGTCCCGGCCGAGCCATCGCGCCAGCGATTGACAGATTGCAGCGTGACGCCCTCGACCCCGGGGGCGTTACCGCGAAGTCCGTTCTTCGGTCGCCGATGGCGACAACGGTCTGTAACCGCGGCTTCGCTTTTGGCGCAGCAGATCCAGAAACAAAGCCACCGCCTCTTGTTCCTGCGAGAAGTGATGGACCATCGTCTGCCCGCGGGTGCCAATCCGGCCCCATCGCCTTGTAAGACAAGGCTCGCCAAACAGATTGCAATCGATCGCCAGGGCGTAAAAGCGCGCCATGTTGCGACCCGTTTCAGTGCGCTCGACATAGAGATGATAGGGTTGGGTGATCATGAGCGCAGAATCGTGATTTTGCGCGACCGCGTCCAACGCGAGTTTTGAATCGCTGGCGTGTCATCGATTCACGAAAATGATGGAAGGGCCTGCTCGAAACGCGGCCAGTCGTATTGAACTCTCTATTTATCCCCGTTCACCGCCTCGTTTGAAAACGGCTTTTCCCGACAAGCGGAATCATGTCGGCCCTGCGGAACCAGATGGCACGACCGCATCTCAGCGGCGGGTTGCCGGATGTGAAGACGATCTGCTCATCAGCGCGCATGCGCAGCACTTCATGGGGTTGGATCAACGGTCTTGCCGAAAGTTGCCGCGAGCGTGTGCGCGACGACCCGCGCGACTGGATGGCATGGCTCACCTGTTCGACCTCGACGGTTGTCATGCCACATCGCCTGGAAATGTAGTGGGCCGTTTCCGGGTCGTTGATAGCGGAAAATGACGCCCAGCTCGCGCTTTCGAACCACGTGCTCATTGCATCCTGGCTGCCATAGGCTTCGCGCAACTGGCCGATCGACTGGTAAAGCATCAACAGGGTGATGCCATATTTGCGGCCTGCATCCCGCGCGGTTTCCAGGATCGGCATATATCCAAGCCGGGCGGCTTCATCGAGCAGGAAGAGCGCCCTGCCCTCCTGCCTGCCATTGCGATTGTAGATTGCGGTCAGCAGTCCGCCGATGATCACGCGCGCCAACCCCGCATGGGTTTCCAGGGTTTTCAGATCGATGGTGATGAAGATGTCGGTCTTGCCGCGCGCAATCGCCTCGGTCGAAAAGGTCGAGCCCGACACCAGGGCCGCGTAGTTCGGATAAGACAGCCAATGCGTTGCCCTGGTCATATTGGCATAGACACCGGAAAACGTCTCCGGCGTCATGTTGACGAAGGTCGCGACGTTTTCCTTGACGAAATCCGACGCCGAGGATTCCAATATCCGCGAGAGACGTTGCTGCAGCTTCTGTTCGGGCTCAGCGAGATGCGTTCGGACCTGTCTGAGCGTTCTATCACCCTCGGGTACCTCACCCGACAGGCAGACATCGGCAATCATCGCGGTCAGCAACTGCTGAGCGGAGGTTCGGAAGAAGTCGTCTCGACCACCGCCTGATCGCTGCTCCCCGCTCATGATCCAGGATGCCACGGCGGCGATATCTTGTTCTCTTGTGCTGCCGTGGCGCCCGATCCAATCGAGCACATTGAGGCCCGTCGCCGGCTGCTGCGGGTCTAGAACGTAGACGTCTCGCCCACACTTGCGACGATGGTCTATTGTCATCGGCGCCACTTCGCTGGACGGATCCAGCACGATCAGCGCCCCACCCCAGCGAAGCGCTGTCGGGATCGTCACCGAACTCGTCTTGAAGCCGCCCGAACCGGCAAAGACCAGCCCGTGGGAGGAACCGAAGGAACCGTCGAAACATAAAAGTGGGGCGCGGCCCCCCTGGCCCCAGGTCATGGACCGCTCCGGTCTAAAGGCGCTCTGCGCCAATGCGTCTTGATCCACCCGGTAATTTTCGCCGATGATGATCCCGCCGGCTCGACCAAACAAGGTGCGGGCCTCTTGCGATCGCATCCAGCAAGCCTCTCCATGGATGGCGCGCTTGCCGCGCATGCGCCTTGGCTCCCGGCGTGGAAAGGCCGCCTTGCCAAGATGCAGGACCCGACCGGCAAACGCCATTGCCATCAGGTTCATCGTCATGCCGAACACAGTCGCAACATCGATAAAATCGTGGGGGGGCCTGTGGGAGGTGACGTCCGGCACAAGATCGAAACCATGCAGGCCGTTGCCAAATGCGGCGATCAGGCAGATGACCAGTCCACCCATCAGCACGCCAGCGCTTGCCCTTTTGGAATGGTGCGACGTCGCCGTGGCAAACAGGCAACCGACACCCGCTCCCGCGGCCAGGGCATAGGGCGCGGCGGTGTCTATCTGAGCAAACAACGTGCGAACGGCATCCGTATGTCCCCAGCCTGCAATGCCGGGTTCAAACCTGGTAGCTGCGCAGAGCGTACCCAGCATAACGGCCATGGGTAAGATGACGGGCAGGATCCTAGTCACGATCTTTGTCAAACGCCCGCGCCCCGATCGCCATCAGGCGCTGACGCTCCGACTGCTTGGCCTCCAGCTGTTGCTTCAGCTCGAGCAAGGCCCCAAGCAGGAGCGCGGGCTTCTCGTCGCGCAATCCTGCTTTGACGACCAGGCCGCCAAGGGCGATCTTTTCCCGCGTATCCTTTTTGCGCGCGTTTGCACTCTGTATTCTTGCCATCCGTTCAAGCCTCCACCGTGCCGATCGGAGACGCGAGAGCTGGGTTTTCCGGATCGGAACCTGGCTTCCGGCTTCTGTCCTTGGTGCGAAAGCGTATGGCAACCTGTTCCAGGGCGCCTTGAAGGGCAATCTCATCGATTTCGATCTCTCCCAGTCCGGCCTTGAGCGCGATCCGCCCGATCCGCTCGGCCTCGCGCAATTCCGCTTGTCGCAATTGTTCTCTCAGCCTGCCGATATCCTCTCGCAATTGGTGGGGCGACTTCCTCATGGTCCTGCTCTTTCTCCTGCGCCATCTCAATGTCTTCGCCGTGAGCTTGTACGCGGTCGGCCAGCCGGTCTACTGACACAAGTGAGAGGTCATGAATCTGGCTGTCTCTGTCCGGCGTGGCCAAAGGCACCGCTGACCTCAGGCTTGCCAAGCGGTCCCGCGCGCCGGGGGCAGTCGATCCCGGATTCCGGCCTGCGGCCGTCGCTATGCTAATCCTCCTGCGGCTACCCGTTTAACCGGTCTTGCGGGTGGCGAACGGCTTGCGCGCCTTGCAGCCGCTCCAGCTGGTATGCCCATTCCTGTTTTAGGAAATTCTGTTCACTGCGCGTCAAAGCCGCCTGTTTGCCCAGGCGGCCGGCAGCTTGGGGGTCTCCCCCTGGCGCGGATGCAAGGGGCGCTATCGCTCACGCAGGCCGGCTTCCCCAACCTTCCTCTCCATGCGGCTCGTGCAGGATGGGTGATCCCCCTCCGACCTGCTTTGCCCTTGCACCTTGCACCCCCCGGTCTCGGCGACGGCCAGGGTTGCAGCGCAGCGATAGCGCTCCAACCCAGACCAACAAAGGATCACGGACATGACCTATACTCTTGCAACCCGCTTCTCGCGCAACGCTCACCAGATCAGCGGCCGGGACGCGCTCGACAACGAAACGCTCTACAGGCACGTGCCATCGATCTTCGCCGCGGAGCGGCATGACAGCCGATCACAACGCTATGTCTATGTCCCAACGATCGAGATCGTCGAGCAGCTGCGGCGCGAGGGCTGGTTTCCGTTCTTTGCGGTGCAGGCGGTGCCGCGCGACGGCAATCGTCATGGGCATGCGAAACATATGCTCAGGCTCCGCCGCGAGGACGGTATCGGCAAGGCAGAAGCGGCCGAGGTCATCCTGGTCAACAGTCATGATGGCACCAGCGCCTACCAGATGTTTGCTGGCATGCTGCGCTTCGTGTGCACCAACAGCATGATCGCGGGCGAGCGGTTCGAGGAAGTGCGGGTGCCCCACAAGGGCGATATTCAGGATCTGATCGTCGAAGGGGTCGACACGGTTGCCCGCGATTTCCCGCGGCTGATGGAGACGGCCGAGACAATGAAGGAAACGGTCCTGTCGAGAGACGAGCAAATTGCCTTTGCCGAGGCGAGCCTCCTTGTACGCTATGGCGAGGCGGACGCGCCGCTTGGAGCAGACCAGATCATCACGCCAAGACGCTGCGAAGATAAAGATCGGACGCTTTGGACGTCCTTCAACGTCATCCAGGAGAACCTGGTCCGCGGCGGACTACCGGGACGGCGTACGACGCCGGATGGTCGTGTCAGGCGTAGCCGTTCCCGTCCCATCAATGGCATCGATCAGAATATCGGGCTGAACCGGGCGCTCTGGACCTTGGCCGAGGCCATGCAGAGATTGAAATCTGTCTGAGCGCGGATGCCCTACCGTCGACAATGCCATTGCGAATGACGGTCAGTTCCCCGCCTACCGAAGCTCAAGCGCCGGCAGCGCCGGCGCTTGAGCTTCTGAGCATTCGAGCCTGTCGCTCCAGGTCGTGGAGGTGCGAAACGAGGCGCAGAGGGCCCCGGTCTAGCCGGTCAGCGCAGAAAGTTGTCGCGCAGCAGCGCGACCACTTCGCTTGCCCGTCCGTTCAGCACGGCTTTGGCACCGAAGAGCGCTGTCGAGGCGACCTGGGACATCTCCACCTTGGGCGGCATAATAAGCTCCATGCGGTTGACCTTCACGTCGAGCAGTGCCGGCCCGTCCGTTGCCAGCCATTCGCGCATCTTTCCCTCGAGCTCGGACGCGCGCTCGACCCGTCCACCCCAAAAGCCGCAGACTTCGGCGAGCTTGGAGAAATCGGGGTTCTTCAACTCCGTATAAGCGTCCAGCATGCCTTCGACGCGCTGCTCCATCTCGACAAAGCCGAGCGAGGCGTTGTTGAAGATCAAAAGCTTGACCGGCAGCTTTTCCTGAACGAGCGTCAACAGGTCACCCATCAGCATGGTCATGCCGCCATCGCCGCAAAGTGCGATCACCTGACGGTCCGGGTGACTGGCGGCAATTCCCATGGCCTGCGGATAGGCGTTTGCCATGGTCCCGTGCAGCAGGCTCACCAGAAAACGCCGCGTGCCGTTAGCCGTGAGGTGGCGCAGGCCCCAGAGCATGGGGCTACCGCCGTCGGCGGTGAAAAGCGCATCCTCATCCGCCAGCGTGTCCAGCATCTGAGTCAGAAACTGAGGGTGGATCAGAGTGTCGTCTTTCTCCTCGGCCGACTGGGTATAGGCTTCGCGATCCAGTTCCCACTGTTTCAGCGCTGACTCGAGATAGGAAAGACCGGTCTTGTCCTCCAGCATCGGCAGAAGAGCATCGAGCGTGTCGGCAACGTCGCCGATAAGGCCGAGGTCGATCGGGCTGCGCTTGCCGAGATTGTCGGGGTTGATATCGATCTGCGCGATCTTCGCCTTCTTGGGATAGAATTGCGAGTAGGCGAAATCCGTGCCCAGCGTAAGCAGGAGATCGCACCTGTCGATCGATGCCATGCCTGCGTGATTGCCGAGAATACCGTTCATCCCGACATTGTAGGGATTGTTCGGCTCGATGAATTCTTTTGCGCGGGTGGTGTGAACCACCGGCGCCTTGACCTTTTCGGCAAGCGACACGACTTGGCGGTGGGCGCCCCGCGCGCCGATCCCCGCATAGATCGCAATGTTCTTCGCCGCGTTGATCATGTCGGCGAGCTTGCGCAGATCCGCCTCGCGCGGACGGACCATGGGGCTCGACAGATTGACGTTCCAGTCCAGATCGTCCGGCACCTGTTCAGAGAACATGTCGCCATTGACGATGATCACCGCCACCCCGCGATGGGCAAGAGCAGCCTGCGCCGCCATGGCGGTGAGCCGCCGTGCTTGGCTTGGGTGGGTCATCTGCTTGCAGAACACCGAGGTCTGTTCATAGATGCGCTGCTGGTCGACCTCCTGGGGAAAGTCGAAGCCCACCTCGGCGCGATCGACATTTGACGCGATCAACACCACCGGCGCGCCATTGCGGTGGCTCTCGAAGATGCCGTTGACGAAGTGCAGGCTGCCGGGCCCGGTCGTGCCGGCGCACACGGCGAGTTCGCCGGTCATATAGGCCTCGCCCCCGGCCGCCAGTGCCCCGGTCTCTTCGTGACGAACATGGATCCATTCAAGCTCGGATTTGCGGACGGAATCGACCAGATGATTGATGGTGTCACCGACAATGCCATAGCAGCGCTTGGCGCCCGCCTTGAGCAAAGTATCGACGATGGCTTCGGAAACGCTGGTGGACATGGGCTACTCCTTGAGGGTCATTCGGCTGCGGCGGGCTGAGATGTCTTGGCTCGCACGCGTTCAAGGTCTGTGCGGGGCTTGAAGCTTTCCGCTGTCGCTGCTTCCCACCAGTCGGCATAGATCGTGTCTTGCGGAGCATCGATCAGGATCCGCTCCGGCAGGAAGGCATAGATATTGTCCATCGTATTGGCCTTTTCGGGCCCTTGCCGGTGCATGACATTGTGCGGCGAAAGCTCGGCTGGATGGGTAAGACCGGCCGCAGCGACCATGTCCGCCAGGGATTCCAGCGTCTTGGCATGAAACCGGGCGGCGCGTTCGGCCTGCACCTGTGGCACCAGCGCGCGCATGCGGGCGGGATCCTGCGTTGTGACGCCCGTTGGACAGGTGCCTGTGTGACAGCGCTGCGCCTGGATACAACCGACAGACATCATGAAGGCGCGCGCCGCGTTACACCAGTCTGCGCCCATGGCCATGTTGTATGCGATGCCCATGCCGGAATAGACCTTGCCTGAGGCCGCCAGGCGTATCTTGGGCTTTAATCCTGATCCTACCAGTGCATTGCGCATCAGGATCAACCCCTCCTTCAACGGCATGCCCACCCAATCCGACAGTTCGAGCGGTGCTGCGCCGGTGCCTCCCTCGCCGCCATCGACCACGATGAATTCCGGGATAATCCCGGTCTTGAGGATCGCCTTGATGATGGCAAAGACTTCGTGCGGCTGACCGACGCACAGCTTCAACCCTACCGGCTTGCCGCCGGACAGGTCGCGCATGCGGGCGGCGAATTCCAGCATCTCGATCGGGGTGGAAAAGGCCGTATGACCACGCGGCGACAGGGCGTCCTGATGAACTGGAACCTGTCGGACGCGCGCGATCTCTTCCGTCACCTTGGCCGCTGGCAGCAGACCGCCATGGCCGGGCTTGGCACCTTGGCTGAGCTTGATCTCGGTCATCTTGACTGCCTCGTGTGCCGCACCGTCGCGAAACTTTTCCGGGTCGAAATGTCCGCTTTTGTCGCGTGCACCGAAATAGGCCGAACCCAGCTCCCAGACGATGTCGCCACCGCCGGCCAGGTGGTGATCGCTCAGGCCACCCTCGCCAGTGTCGTGATAGAAGCCACCCTGCTTGGCGCCGAGATTGAGCGCCTTCACAGCATTGGCGGACAGGGCGCCAAAGCTCATGGCCGAAATGTTGAGGATGGAGGCACTGTAGTGCTTCGTCGTTTGCTCGTTGCCGACGGTGACGCGCGGCGACTTTTCCGGATGTTCTGCGGGTGCGATGGAATGGGAGAGCCAATGGTAGTTGTTCTGGTCGGTGTCGCGCTCCGTCCCGAAGGGGTGCGTGTCGCTTTCGCCGCGGGCGCGTGCATGGACCAGGTTTCGTGCCTCGAAGGAGAATGGGGTGCCGTTCAAATCGTCTTCCACGATATAGGCCCTGAGATAGGGCCGCAGGTCGTAGAACAGCCAACGGATGCGACCGGCCACGGGATAATTGCGTGTGATCGTCCATGTCTGCTGAAAGAAGTCGTAAAGCCCGAGGATGACGATGACGCTACAGACCCCCGCGAGCACGATCCACCAGGAACTGTGTTTCAATTCGACGAGGCTGACGATCAAAAGGATTGCGGCGACAAGCGGAATGATGATGCGGCGCAGGAGTGCTACCATGGACTGGCTTCCTTGACAGGTCCGTCCCCGCGGAGGTGCGGACAGCAGATCGCAGGCGGCAGGTGGGGATGGCGGTGTGCTTAGCCTACAGGTTTCGGCAAAGTGTGAAGCCGAAACGTGTGGCCTGGCGTTTTGTTTCAAACGCGCGGATGCAACGTTTGCCGGTCAACCGAACGTCCCGGCGTCGTCACGTGGGACTGCCGCCAGAGGGCGCGATAGCTTTGTTGTGCGTCGAATCTTGGCCAATCTAGGGAGTGTCAGGAGCAATTAGGTCATCCATGCACCAATCGCCGCTTGGTTCCTCATGTGGGTGAACGGTCGGGCGCGCCATGGTTGTTTTCCGCCTCCCCCTCACTTTTGTCAGTAGAGTGAATGTGCGCCTTGGCGCAGGATCCCGGCCGTTCGAAGGACGGCATCCAAGGGCGCAATTATACGTCGCAATGGCGACGTGTTGCTTCCGAGCGAGCCTGGAGGGTGGGCGGTCCGTCGAACGGAGAAACCCGGTTTCGACAGGATCGAGGGAACGCCATGGCTATCGCGCATTTCTCCGTCACCCTGGTGGCGCGCGGCTCCGGCAGGAGCGCCGTGATGTCGGCCGCCTATCGCCACTGCGCCAAGATGGCGTTCGAGCGGGAGGCAAGAACCGTCGATTATTCCCGCAAGGCAGGGCTCGGCCATGAGGAATTTGCTGTCCCCGATGACGCGCCGGCCTGGCTGCGCCTGCTGATGGGCGAGCGTTCGGTTGCTGGTACCTCGGAAGCCTTCTGGAACAGGGTCGAAGCGTTCGAGAAGCGCGTCGATGCACAATTGGCCAAGGAGATGACGATCGCCGTGCCGCGCGAGCTGAACCTGCAGGAGAATATCGCCCTGATGCGCGACTTCGTGGCGACCCACATCACCGCAAAGGGCATGGTGGCGGACTGGGTGATCCATGACATTGCCGGCAATCCGCATGTGCATCTGATGACGACTTTGCGTCCGCTGACCGACGATGGCTTCGGCCCAAAGAAGATCGCGCTCACCGGAGCGGACGGCATGCCGGTTCGCAACGATGCCGGCCGGATCGTCTATGCGCTCTGGGCCGGGGGCGGCGATGACTTCAATGCCCTGCGCGATGGCTGGTTTGACTGCCAGAACCGCCATCTGGCGCTTGCCGGTCTCGACCTTCGCGTCGATGGCCGCTCCTATGAAAGCCAGGGGATCGATCTTCTACCGACGCTGCATCTGGGTGTCGGTACGAAGGCGATCGAGCGCAAGGCTAACGTCGAGGGACAGGCGCAGTCACTCGATCGGCTGCGGGAACAGGCGGCCCTGCGTGCCGCAAATGCCAGGCGCATCGAAGCAAAGCCCGGGATCGTGCTTGACCTGATCACCCGTGAGAAGAGTGTCTTCGACACCCACGATGTCGCCAGCGTGCTGCATCGCTCCGTCGATGATCCCATGCTGTTCCAGTCGCTGATGGCAAGGATCCTGCAACACCCCGATGTGCTTCGCCTCGAGCCGGAGAGATTGGAACTTGTAAGCGGCGCCCGCGCGCCTGCCAGATACACGACCCGCTCGCTGATCCGGCTGGAAGCCAGGATGGGCGCCCAGGCCAACTGGCTCAGTCGGAGAAGCTCTCATGGCGTGCGAACGGCGGTGCGCGATGAGATACTTGCCCGCCACGTCCAGCTTTCGGACGAGCAGCGTGCGGCTATCGGTCATGTGACGGGACCCGAGCGCATCGCGGCCGTCATCGGCCGTGCGGGTGCGGGCAAGACGACGATGATGAAGGCGGCAAAGGAGGCATGGCAGCTTGCAGGCCACCGGGTGGTCGGCGGTGCCCTTGCCGGCAAGGCAGCAGAGGGACTTGAACGGGAGGCCGGCATTCCGTCGCGCACACTATCGTCCTTCGAGCATGGCTGGGCGAAGGGGCGTGACCTCCTGGACGAAAAGACCGTCTTTGTCCTCGACGAGGCCGGCATGGTGTCCTCCAGGCAAATGGCATTCTTCGTCGAGACGGTGGTCAACTCGGGGGCCAAGCTGGTGCTGATCGGTGACCCCGATCAGTTGCAGCCGATCGAGGCGGGCGCGGCGTTTCGGGCGATCGCCGATCGGATCGGCTACCGGGAGCTGGAGACAATCTACCGCCAAAAGCAGGACTGGATGCGAAAGGCCTCGCTCGATCTGGCCCATGGCGCCGTCAGCAAGGCGCTAGACGCCTACCGGGAGCAGGACAGGCTGGTTGGATCGGCGCTGAAGGCGGATGCCGTTGAGCGCCTGATCGAAGACTGGGACCGGGATTATGATCCGGCCATCCCGTCTCTTATCCTGGCGCATCTGCGTCGCGATGTGCGCCTGTTGAACCGGCTTGCCCGGGAGAGGCTGGTCGCGCGTGGTGTGATCGAGACGGGTGCCCCGTTCAAGACAGCCGACGGCGAGCGTGCCTTTGCCGCCGGTGACCAGATCGTGTTCCTGAAGAACGAGGCATCGGTCGGGGTGAAGAACGGCATGCTGGCAAGCGTGGTCGAGGCGTCACCGGGCCGGATCCTGGCTGAGCTCGTTGATGGCACGCACCGACAGGTGACAATAGAGCAGCGCTTCTACAATGCCGTCGATCATGGCTATGCCACCACGATCCACAAGGCGCAGGGTGCGACGGTCGACTGGGTGAAGCTCCTGGCTTCGCTGTCGCTCGACCGGCATCTGACCTATGTGGCCATGACCCGGCATCGCCAGGATCTGCGGGTCTATTATGGTCGCCGCTCGTTCGACAGGGCCGGTGGTCTGATAGCCATGCTATCCCGCAGCAATGCCAAGGAGACGACACTCGATTATGCGGATCGTCCGCTCTATGCGCAGGCGCTGCGCTTTGCCGAGGCCCGCGGCCTGCATCTGATGCGCGTTGCCAGAACCGTCCTGCGCGACCAGCTGGAATGGACGGTGAGACAGGGACAGAGACTGGCCGAACTGGGACAGAGACTGGCGGCGGTCGGACAAAGGCTCGGCCAGGAGATCGGCCCGCGGCTTGGGCATGGATTGCAGCCGCCAGCCGACGGGCAAGTCTCCGCATCCGCCCGTGCAATCAGGACACCGGCCCCGATGATTGCCGGCATCGAGACCTTCCCCCGGACGATCGAGACGGACGTGGAAGAGAAGCTTGCGCAAGATCCGGGCCTGACGCGGCGATGGGAGGATGTTTCCTTGCGCTTCCGGCTTGTCTTTGCCGATCCTGAGACAGCCTTCAGGGCGGTGGATGTCGATGCCATGCTGGGGGATGCCGGCATCGCCGCTGCGACCCTCAAGCGATTGGTCGAGGATCCGGAGCGCTTTGGCGCGCTGAAGGGGCGAACCGGTCTGCTGTCGAGCAGAGAGGATCGTGAGGCGCGCAAGACGGCCAGCCTGAACGTGCCGGCACTTGCGCGCAATCTCGAGCGCTATCTGGCCCTGCGCGCAGAGACTGGCGCACGCTACACAAAACAGGAGGAGGACCTGCGAACACGGGCAGCGATCGACATTCCCGCCCTGTCGCCGAAGTCTTTGAAGATGTTGGCAGAGGTGGCGGAGGCTATGGAACGCGACCCGCTATCGGCGGCTCGCGATCCGCGACTGGGCGACCGACAGCTGGCAGCGGAGTTGGAGGCCTATGCGGCCGCCGTGTCGGCCCGGTTTGGCGCGCGCGCGTTCCTGACTTCCGAAGCAAGTGATGTGACGGGTGAAGCCTTCCAGGCCGTCACGCGCGGTTTGAACCAGGCGCAAAAGGCGGAGATCGCGTCCTCTTGGGACACGATGCGGATGGTGCAGAGGATTGACGCTCTGCGGCTGACAGAGCTGGAGGCAAAGCAGGCGGAGCGGGTTCGTGCCGCGAAGGTCGAGGGGGATCCCGAGCTCACGCCGCGGCCGCGATATACGCAATGAGATCGGCGAGACGCCTCCTACGGCGAGAGCAAAGCCTCCCGAAACAGGCATGGGAGACGGGAACCCCTTCGATCTTAGTATGATCGCGCGACAGTGCTGACGGGAACAGGCGAAATTTTTTCTGGCGTGGCTCTTGAACCTGAAATTGTCAAAAACCAAATCGATTTTTGCCAGTCGCTGCAGAGGACTGGTCTTGCTGGAGGCGCCGCTTTCGGCGCTTCCGTACCCATGTTGCTTCAAGGAGGATATGGCTATGGCAACATCTTATGACTACGCACCGTTATACCGTTCGAGCGTTGGCTTCGACCGCGTCTTCAATCTTCTCGAGAATGCGCAACGTGCCCGTTCGATCAGCGATTGGCCGCCCTATGACATTGTCAAGACCGGTGACGACAACTACTGCATCTCGATTGCGGTCGCGGGCTTTGCCCAGGACGAGCTTGAGATCACTTTCCAGTCCAACCTTCTGACTGTCATCGGCAAGAAGCCGGAGACATCCGCCGATGGCTATCTGCACCGCGGTATTGCTGGCGGGCCGTTCGAACATCGGTTCGAGCTTGCAGATCATGTCCGGGTGAACGGAGCAGATCTAAGCAATGGTCTCCTGTCGATCAATCTTGTTCGCGAGATCCCCGAGGCACTGAAACCGCGCAAGATCTCCATCCAGAGCGATCCCGCTTTGACGTCGGTTGCGCCGGCGCAGATCGAAGCGCAAAAGGCGGCTTAAGCTATATTTCCGCAGGGCGAGGGCGCCGTGGCGACGGCGCCCGTCGGCATTCCGGGTTTGAAAGGAGAGAGCGATGAAACCCGATATGTTCAAGCAACCTGTTTCCATTGTTGTCGGGCTTGGCTTCCCGGCCGACGTGCGCAGCGTGATGGACGCCTACCGGCATCTCACCGAATGGCCGGTCTCGCTAAGAGATGCCGCGCACTCGGTGGCGCTCAAAGCATGCAAAGCCGCGTTGTGCGGTCAAATCGAGGCCGAGACGGCGCGCGGTCTGTTTGTTGCTTTCGCCGACAAACATGATTTGCTTGCGCCGGAAATGAGCGGGATTGCCGGGTCACCTAATTGGTGCGATCCAGATACGCATGCAAGGTGAGGTAATGATGTGAGCCATCGCTAAGCGGCCACGAACGGGCGTCTGCCGCCCAGCGAAAGTGGGAAGAAATTACTGAAATTTTTGCCAGCAGACGGCTTGGCTGGTGAACTGAAGGAGCTAAGAGTTCTTCTCTTTAAAGCACGGCAGGAGTCGCACTGAAGGCGAAGTCAGATCGATCCGAGGTAGTATCCGATAACCTCCTCCAATTCGGTTTCCTCATAGCCGAAATGTGAGCGTACCACCTCTTCCAGTTTTCGGAATGTGTTGCCGGCCTGAATGAAATTGGCCTCCGAGGGGGCTTCCGCCAATGCATCTGCCGCACGACTTAGGCGGATGATCAACTCATGAACGACCTCGTGCTCCGCCTTCAGCTTCGCCACGATCTGGCGAAACCTGCCGCCACCCGCTGCTTCGATCCGGGGAAACATGTCGGCGCTTTCAATGTCGTGGTGAAACTTGAGCACTTGGCATTCACGGCCGCAAAGCGATCCGAACGCTAGAAAATTCTCAGCCATATCGAGGGAAAGCACCAGCTGCTTCAGGTGCTCAGGCGGAGCGTCCCGCGCTTCGATCATGGCGAGGATCGCGCCGATTTGACCCATTTCTCTGAGATGATGACTGTGGATTGCAGCTAGTTGTCGACCTTGGCGACGGTGCATGGCTGTTGCCTCAGGCACGGGCGGGGCTTGGGGTCGCGCAGCCTCATCGACACTCAGTTCGTCCAGCGGTTGGGTCGAAAGATCAGTCATGGAAGATGATATTGGTGTGTTATACGCCAAGTCAACCACGTCCGCTCCGGGCCGGTAGGGGGCTTTAGCCGTTTGACCGTCAAGAAAAATGCCACGGCATCAGAGCCTCGATCCGGCTCTGACTGTGGCCATTAACGATGGCGGCCAGCTGGACGCTCAGATAGGTTTATGGATTGACAGCGTTGGCTTGCACGTTTCGAGGCGCGAGGCGATGGTTGCCCAGTTCTGGGCTCCGGCATCATGTCCGGTAAAGAGAGCAGGACAAGGAGAACGGGAGAGGCCGATGCTAACGATGCCGGAAATGGTCGAACGCGAACCACAGCGTTATGTCGCTGTTCGTCTGCCAGTTGTGATCCCTTTCGACGAGGAGGTCGATCCTGCTTTCGACGAACTGTTCGATGCTTTCGCGCAAGCTGGGGTTGCGCCGGACGGTGTCGAGTTCATCAAGTTCAACCTCGTCGACATGCCGCGCCTCGAGATCGAAACGGGTATGACCACAGATGCGTCCATTCCTCTTTCGGGCCGTCTGCTTGAAGGGATGCTGCCCGGAGGGCGATATGTGCGAATGACCTACACTGGCCCATACGAGGGGCTTTACGATGCCACCGCCATGCTCGTCGGATGGGCAAAGGAGAAAGGCTTGATATGGGACTCATCGAGCTCGGAGGCCGGAGAGCTGTTCGCGTGTCGTCTCGAGATACACGACAACAATCCCTCCATCGAACCTGATCCAAGCAAGCTGATAACAACCTTGCTGTTCAAGCTGGCAGACTGATGAGGCAACTGCCGGATGGCCGCCGTTCGCACTGAGCAGCAGACGCCTTTCGGCCCTTTGCGGTCATGAAGGATGTTCTCGTCCGACAGCGGTTTTGCGGGCGATGTAACTTTAAATTGACATCGGATGCCGGGGAGACGTTCGGCCTTGGGGATTGATTGCAGGCCGTAGTTCCGGCCGCAGCATTCCACTCTGCGGCCGCCTGGGTGCGGTGAACGCGGTTTTGCAATGCGGAGCGGGGTGAGACGAAGAGTGTTGGTTTCCACGCGGAACTGAGCCGGTTTTTCCACCGAGAAGTGAGCCACCTGTGAGTATGGTTTTCTGATCAGGCTTTGGTCAAGGGATTGGCCTTTTCTCCTCTCTTCTGTGCTGCTGCTGCCGAACTGGCCTTGAAGCGGAAGCTGTCGTTACCGGTTTCCAAGATGTGGCAACGGTGTGTGAGACGGTCCAGCAGAGCCGTGGTCATCTTGGCATCGCCGAAGACCGTGGCCCATTCGCTGAAGCTGAGGTTGGTGGTTATGATGACGCTGGTGCGCTCATAGAGCTTGCTCAGCAGGTGGAAGAGCAGCGCTCCGCCTGAGGCACTGAACGGAAGGTATCCGAGCTCATCGAGGATCAGCAGATCGAGCCGAACCAGCGTTTCGGCAATCTGGCCTGCCTTCCCCTTTGCCTTCTCCTGTTCGAGTGCGTTGACCAATTCGATGGTCGAGAAGAAGCGGACTTTTCGGCGGTGATGCTCGATAGCCTGAACACCGAGGGCAGTCGCGATATGGGTCTTTCCTGTGCCCGGCCCGCCGACGAGGACAATGTTCTGCGCTCCGTCCATGAACTCGCATCGATGCAGTTGGCGCACCGTCGCTTCATTGATCTCGCTGGCGGCGAAGTCGTAGCCGGAGATGTCCTTATAGGCAGGGAAGCGCGCAGCCTTCATATGATAGGCAATCGAGCGGACCTCGCGCTCGGCCATCTCGGCTTTCAGCAATTGGGACAGGATAGGTACGGCCGCATCGAAGGCTGGTGCTCCTTGCTCGATCAGGTCCGCAACCGCTTGAGACATGCCATACATCTTCAGGCTACGCAGCATGATGACGACGGCGGCGCTGGCGGGATCATGACGCATCGCGACCTCCCACGATCCGGACACGTAGGCCATCATAGCGCTCCACGTTTGCTTTGGGTTCGCGAGCCAAGGTCAGCGCCTGTGGCGTGTCGATATCAGGACCGTCGGTTGTCTTCCCATCGATCAGACGATGCAGCAGGTTCAGCACATGCGTCTTGGTCGCGACGCCTTGATCCAGAGCCAGCTCCACAGCCCTGACGACAACCTGTTCGTCGTGATGAAGCACCAGAGCCAGGATGTCGGCCATCTCCCGATCACCACCGGGACGGCGAAGCATCTGGTCCTGCAGTTGTCGAAAGGCTAGCGGCAATTCCAGGAAGGGAGCACCATTGCGCAGGGCACCAGGCTTGCGTTGGATAACGGCAAGGTAATGCCGCCAATCATAAATCGTTCGCGGTGGTTTGTCGTGACTGCGTTCTATGATCCGCGGATGCTCGCAGAGGATAATGCCCTCGGCTGCAACAACCAGTCTCTCGGGATAGATCCGCAGGCTGACGGGCCGGTTCGCAAATGATGCTGGCACACTGTAACGATTACGCTCGAAGGTGATCAGGCATGTCGGCGAGACCCGCTTGCTCTGCTCGACGAAGCCGTCAAATGCAGTCGGCAACGCCATCAATGCTGCCCGCTCATCAGCCCAAACCTCCCCGATCGTGCCGGGCAGGCTCCCATGCGCAGTGTCCCGCCATAGGTCTTGGCAATGCTGTTCCAGCCAGACGTTTAAAGACCGCAAATCAGGGAAGTCCGGCATCTGTTGCCACAGCCGTGGTCTAGCATCCTGGACGTTTTTCTCGACCTGTCCCTTCTCCCAGCCAGCGGCGGGATTGCAGAACTCAGGCGCAAATACGTAGTGGTTCGTCATCGCAAGGAACCGGATGTTGACCTGTCGCTCCTTGCCGCGGCCAACGCGATCGACCGCCGTCTTCATGTTATCGTAGATGCCGCGAGCAGGCACGCCGCCGAACACACGGAAGCCATGCCAATGGGCGTCAAAAAGCATCTCGTGCGTCTGCAGCAGGTAGGCCCTGACCAAAAACGCACGACTGTGCGATAGCTTGATATGCGCGACCTGCAGCTTCGTCCGCTCGCCGCCGATCATGGCATAGTCCTCACTCCAATCGAATTGGAATGCTTCGCCTGGGCGGAAAGACAGCGGAACGAATATGCCGCGGCCCGTCGTCTGCTGCTCACGTTGCCGGTCAGCCCGCCAATCACGGGCGAAGGCGGCAACCCGACCATAGGAGCCGGTAAAGCCGAGAACCACCAGATCGGCATGAAGCTGCTTTAGAGTTCGACGCTGTTTGCGTGACCTCCCGGCCTCGGTCTTCAGCCAGGCCGCCAGCTTATCGGCAAAAGGATCAAGCTTGCTCGGTCGTTCCGGCATCGTGAACGTCGGCTCGATCGTACCGGCGTTCAGATACTTCGCGATCGTGTTGCGCGACAGCCCGGTGCGCCGGCTGATCTCCCGGATCGACTGCTTCTCACGCAGCGCCATCCGACGGATGATATTTAAAAGTCCCATGTGGATCACTCCGTTGCCCCCGTCGCTCACCGCGTTGGGGGAATGTTCACATGGCTCAATTCTCAATGGAAATTATGCGCCTAACCGGCTCAGTTCTGCGTGGAAACCAACACGAAGGTGACTGTCAGCGTGTCCTGCTCGGTCCAATTTAAGCCCTCATGCTCATAATGGCGCAGAACGCTTTCGACAGTTGCTATCCGTAGCGAGAACGTGGGCAGATGATACGCCACAAAGACGCTGTAAGGCTGCGCGAGGAGATAATTGAGGTTTGTGCGCTGGACCGAGATACTCAGCGAACCGTCGGCTTTGAGCGGGCGCTCGGTCCCCTTCAACTGGACGTGAAGCCTGACATTCGTCGGCTTTCCCTGGTCGAGTACCTCGATTTGGCAATCGGTCCCATAATCCTTTCGGTCGGCCCGCTGCAGGATGAAATGTTCGCTTCGCGCGAGCAAAGCCTGAAAGGCGCTCTCAGCTTTTTCCTCAATCGCATGATTGGGTCCGCGGCCGGGCAGATCGTCAACGCTACCCATGGCAGGTTTGCCGGCAGACGTCTGCTATCGCTCTCTTTTTCATGTCTGTCACCTGTTCGAAATGCCGATCTCCCGGTTCTCACCCACCTCCGGGAAAATGCGCTCCAAGATGTTCATAGCGTGTTCAGCGATACCGTCTAAGGCGATGTGGACACCGATATCAGCTTGCGGAAAATCCAGATCACTCGACGCGGACGCCCAATTAAGGCTTGTAATCACGATATTATCGTCATCCCAAGCAACAAACTTCCCATGCAATGGGATGTCGCCAGCTTTAATTAAGCGAACGCCATTGGTCTCCGCTTCTTCTGCCAATTTGCGGGCGTGGCGGTTCTTCAGGGGACCCGACGGCATCGTGTAGAGGAGCGTGGTACCGATATTCGCTCTTTCGACTGCAGTCTCCGCTTGTATTACGACGCCTGGTCTCGCCGTTGACCCCAACCTGTGGCTCCCCACGACGACGCGGCTGTTCGCCGACCCACTCGCCGTCCTCATGATAACGTCATGATTATCACCAAACACGAGAGATATCTTCGCTGGACCGCCCTTCGAGGAATGCCGCCGCAAATCGCGTGCAACGATAGCCATCTCCGTTGCAATGTCATCCGAAAGGCCGCGCCGCCCAACCATTCGTTGTAGGGCCACGGCAACATCAGCGACGACAGCTGGATCACGAAGGACAGCTGTCAGTTCGACTGCCCTGAACGGCGTGGAGAGCCAGTTGCATGAGCCGATGGCGGCAATCCAGTCGCCTTCCGCCGTGTCCGCAAGAAGAATTTTGGCATGGGACCCAGTGCTGCGCATGTGCACGCGAAAACGCCGCGCGACATCGCGGTCGTCGCGAACCATCTTAGCGATTTCCACAGCGGAGGCACTATTGCGTGTTTCTTCTTCGTCCAATGACTCTGCGCCCCAAAGCATGTCAAATGTCACACCACGAAGGCAGGCGGCTCGGATGTCTGGAAACAGGTCCTTGAAGCGACGATGGTCGAGAAAGGTCGAGTGAACAATCACGCGGCTATCAGCACTCGCGAGCAACTTACGCAAGAATTCAAGTTGGGCCGATCCGCCGATAACAATATCAGCCGGGTCGAATTCACAGTTGTGAGCCGTCGGCTCGGGCTCAGCCTCTTGAGCCGAGCCGCCATAGCCGACAGAAACTTGGGTCGTTCCTTCCGGCAGTGAAGCCGCTTTGTCGATAACTGCTCGCAGTCCCGTCGAGGCGCTCTCCGGGACGTTCCGAGGCACCCCATCGACCACACGGATCATCATGAACTCGGCGCGAAGCGACGAAGTTCGTCCATCAACTAGCGCAACCTGCTCTTCCCATCCTCGGGCGGCAATCTGCGACAGCCGGCCAAGATTTGCTTCGTGTGACATCGACGGACCGCCGCCTTCAACAACAACGAGTCTGAGATCGGGGTCTGTTTCGTTGGCCAGGGCGGTCTCCGAGATCACTCGGACCTGTCCAGTCGGAAAGAACCCTCCTGTGGCTCGTTCGATAACAAAGCTGACACGTTTGACTTCACGTTTAGGAAAGAACGGCAGCGGCCGACCGCTTGCAACCACCTCTTTGCCATATTCACTAGCTTGAAAGGCTGCCCCATTGCTCTGAACAGTGAGCTCAATGAGCCGAAAGCGCATAAGCCTTGCGATGGAGGCAACAATAATTTGGCGAGGCAAACCCGAGTCTGTCGAAAGCTGCGCGATCGTCCGTTTCTGTTGGGCCGTCGCCCAAAGGATCATCTCGTCGATTACGCTCCAAGCTCGGCCCTTATCAATGCCGACATTGCAAGAAAGCCGAAAGGCGGGAATGGCAATCAGCATGAATGGTCCCCCCCGCGCAAGATGGCTGGGTCAATGACGCTTGCCAACTTAATATCCTTCCCACGCACCTCCCGTGATAGCTCATCAATCGTGTCAGCGACCACGGTCAGAAATGCGAGGTCATGCTTGCCAGCGTCAGGGTTCACTCCGCGCACGGCTTCGCGCAGAAATGCAAGACTCCCGACAATAACGAGTTTTGACTTTGCTCGGCTCAAAGCAACGTTCATGCGTCTCCGGTCCCGCAAGAAACCCAACGCACCCGCGCCCGTCCCCGAGTTGTTTCTGACGAGAGACAGGACCACCAGATCCGCTTCATTTCCTTGGAAGCCGTCAACTGTACTAACCCATTTGTTGCTTCCGAGCACGGGCTGGAATTCCGACAGATGCGCAAGTTCGCCACTGCGGATCCCGGCATCTATTCGCTCGCTGAGTTTTTCGACCTGCGCTTTGTAGAACGAAAGGATGACCAAGGTTGGAGGCTTTTCGCTCGCTTTCGACGCACGGATGTGTCGAAGCACGTCGTATGTGGCTGATACTTCACTGGGATTGTGCCAACGCGGGCTCATCTTCTCGGCGCGCGCACCAGATCCTGTTGCACTAATGTGTTTGAAGTTCACCACGACGACAGGAGATTTTGGTAATGGGCTCCGAACTTCGAACGGCGGCGGCACTTCCTCGGCGGCTCTTGCACGGGCAGCTTGTGTGTTGAGCTTGTGCTCATAAAATGCGGCCGACACGATACGAGCGATCGCCGGATCCATGCGCCGCTGTTCTGTCAGGGTAGAAGATATCGGCCGATGATTGGTGTTACCGAGTAGCCGACGCTCGTCTTCAACTACGAACGTCCGGAACGGCTCGAATAGTCGCAGCGCCATGTCAGCGACTTCTCGCAACGATGCGGGGTCGCGTGCAATGTGGTCCAGCTCTGCGATCTCTCCATCTCGCATCAGGGGGCCAACGTACTGCTCGGCTAGCTTTAGCGCTTCGGCGACCAAGCTGTGGTCGCGAAGAACCTTGACGAGGCGGTCTGCCTCGAAAGGTGGTAGCTGATGATGATCTCCGATCAACAATCGCCGCCCTGAGAGCATGAGTGGACCAATCAGTTCGGGTCCAGTTGCCTTGGCCGCCTCTTCAACAATGACCCAGTCAAATTGTTCGCGAGCCTCGACCAGCCGCTCTATGTCGGGAGAGTTCGCTGTCGAAATGACGATATTCGCGGCATCCAGGACTAGGCTTGACACCGCATTCAGAGCGACGCGATCATCCTTCTCAACAGCGTCTTTGGATTTCGTCAGCCGCCCGGCGGACGCTGTCAGGCTGTGGACGCGGTCGCGAAGTGGACCTGGGGCATCCCGCGTCAACGGGCTCTCCGAAAGAATTTTCAGGTAGTCCAGTCCAGCCTGATGAACGTCCTCGTCACTTGTCGGCCGCCGTTCAGATGCAGTCGACCTGACGATAATGACGTCATCGAGCTTGTTCTCCTTGAGGGTGTCTTTTATCTTCTCCTGCAAGTGATCAAGCGCATCATGACCTTGCGCCGTCAGCAATAGGCGAGTGGATCGGTCGTTCGAAAATCGTCGCCTTACGGTTTCGGTTGCCAAGCGCGTCTTTCCAACACCGGGAGGACCGACAACGAAGTAGGATGGCAACGTCGACCACAGACCGAGAAGGGCCTCCTGCTTGGGCACATCTAGGTCTTCGAAATGTTCGTCTGCTTTGTCATCGTCATCGAGGGTCTCACGACTCGATCGGCGAACTCGCCAAGGGTCATCAAGCATTTCGGTAAGATCTACCCGCGTTGTCAGTGCTTTGATGTTGCGCAGGCGTCGCGCTATAACTCCCTCCGTACCGGCATCGCGTTCCGGCCTGAGAAACAGCTGTCCCCCGTCGGAAGGGAGATCTTCATCGATCTCAAAACGGTAGGCCGTGCGGCCTCGATGCTCTTGGACATCCGCAAATGTGGCAGTCACGTCGTTGCGGCGGCTGGCGCCAAGACTTGCCGCCTGCGAGAAACGCCATTGGGCATCCGCATCGCGATGGTCGTCTTCAAACAGTCGTTTAAGCGCGGCCGACGCCTCGGTCAAACCGATGCGCTTTGCGATCCGGTCCCTCTCGTTTTGAGGCTGTGCACGTACCACTGCGTAACGTCTGCCACTGACCTGCTCACTTTCAAGCACCTCTACCGGATATACCTCCAGTGATTTTACGACCGCTTCGATCACCTGCACGAGCAGGAGCGACCGTCTGATCAGGTCGGAACGATTGGGAGCGCCCTCGCCGCCACGTGGCGCTGCAAACGCGCTCCAATCGAGCGCATCCGGCCCAAGGCGGGCACGGGTATCCACCGCATGACGGACGGAAGTCACCACCTCAATCGGCTGTACTAGATCATGCTCATCTTGATCGCCGATCCGGAGAGCTTCTGGACGTGGCTCCGCACGTGAGCACACCGCTACGTCCCAGGCTGCAGAGCCATCTTGTCTCATTGGTACAAGCGCATAATTCATGGTTGAAGTCACGAGATGCATCTTGTCTTGGAGAGGGTCGAAGTTGCGCTGCACCATCAATGTGGCGCCACCATCTAGGTCGGCCCTCACCCATTCCAATTGGTCCCGATACTCATCGACAGGTACTGCGCCATCGCTGACTGCATAAACTGCTTCACCAAGCCCAGAAGTCTGCGAAAACATCATGATAAAGGTGCCGGCCCGGGACGCTACGGAACGACCCACATCCGCGATAATGTCATCCACGGATCGCGCTATCGAAATTGCCTCTAAGCTGTCCATTCTCGTTGGGCTTACGAGGCGCTTCAGGAATACCCTTTCGGAAGTGCTAAGGACAATCTGCGTTTCCGAACGTCCTAAAGCCTGAACATCACCTGATGCTCGAACGACGGCGTCGAGGCAATGTGCAGCCAACTTGCCCAACGCACGCCAATCTTCAGCGAAAGAGTAGCGATCCGCCCGAATAGCATCGGCGTGAGCACCTAGTTTGGCATGGGCCTTCTCTGATTTGTCGGCGGAAAGCCAGAGGCTCCATTCGAAACCCGTAAGTTGAAAATCAGGTTCCTCGGAGCCTTCGGTCATTACGCTGTCCGACGAGATGCTTCCGTGAACCAAACCTTGCGCATGGACGATACCCAATGCAGTAACAAGGCGCTTAATGTTCCGCCAAAAAAGCGTACGAGGACGGGGCGCTCCCAAATTTTTCAGCCAATGCTGACGAGAAACCCTGAGCAACTTGGCAGAAAGCGGTTGGCCGGCGTGCTCAAGGAGGACACCGAAGTTTTCAGCATCTTCCACGAACTCGAGTATATCAACGATCACTTCGCGAGCGCCAGCGTAGGACATTACACGCTGAACCTGCCGCATTTCATGCAGCCAGAGTTGGCGTAGATCCGCATCGACCGGCTTACCGGTTTTCTGCCAAAGCTTCAGGTTTCGCTCAAAACCGGTCGTCTGGTCCAAAACTTCAAATTGTGCAGAACGAAGGACTTTTTTATCACCGGCTGCGACGGCGTCGCCAAGAAACGTAAAACGCTTTTCAAGCGGAGGTAGTGCGCGGCTCGCCCGCTTCTTTGTTTTGCCTCCGACCATGGCCCCGCTCCCCCACCCTGAAAACAAACAGTTAGAATACTTTACGTCGCTTAATCTCCACCGATCAACGGTTAACTTGCGGCTATACACGGTTGCAATCACGAAATAGAGCAGAAGCTTGCGCTCAAGCTATGATCCCTGATGTTCGAGGTGTTTGTCGCGGCGATAAATGGACTGGTAGCGCTGACCAAGTTGGATCAGTTCTGCGCTTCCTTCCGATGAGGGCACGGCTTTGACCAGAAGCCAGGTGCATAAGAGCGCACTCAACGCGATGCCGCTCATTGACTGAAAAAGTTCACCGTCGTCCAATGGAGGATCGATAATCATCCGATTGACGCCGTCCTCATCCGCACGAACGTGCCGATCTAGCGAGGTCAACGTGACATGTGCTGAATCAGCTGAAATCTCGCGATAGATCAGAATTAGCCGTTTGAAATCGCTGCCTTTCCCAAGGTCAGTGGGCTGTACACGTTTCGCGGTTTTATTGTTCATGAACTCTTGGACGAGGCGACGCGTTGCCGGATCGCTGGGAGGCTGATCGTCGTTCACTGCCTTGACTAGAGAACGCTTGCTGGCCCTGTCATCGTCCTTTATCGTCTGAACGTATTCGGGAATACGAGCGGCAGCTTCAAGGTGAATGGCACATTCGATGATTTCACGTGCTGTAATTCGCAGCTCGAGTTGTTTGTCTGCTTCAGCGTGACGAATTGCCGTGTCGAGCAGGGTCAGAAGGCGCGCATAGACGGCGAACCTAATGGACTGCAGCTCGGCATCTTTAGGGTCCTCGGGCGCGGCGACCACGTTTTGGACGAATTCGGTAGCGTCAGATCTGAAATCGCGTAGCCATACAAGCCAATCGTCCAACACCACTGCAACACCTATATCAAAACTGGAGAACTGAATTCTCCTCGTTGTTCACATTTTTCCCGGGGAAAAACGCGCCAGCCGTTTTCGCACTTCACTAACCGGAAGTCGACACCTCGGGTGACCCGCAAGTTTGCTCAGTCCGCCATGAAGATGCTCAATTGGTACGTGGTCTCCGTCCGCAAACTGGTCAAACAGCCACAAGACACCGTGCATTTCCAACCGCTCGGTTACAGCAAGTTCCCGGAGCACACCGTCACCCGTTAGCAGCCCCCATTTTCGGCTTTCCGCAATGGCGAAGGCGAAAGTATCCGGCGCAGACAGGCGAGAATACTGTCGGTTGATCACGGTCGCGCGGCGAAGCTCGATTGATGTCAATTCTTCGATACGAAGCCCTAGTCCCACCAACCTGTCTCCAAGCTCGCCCGCGAGCTCCCGATCATAGAGCAGATCGGGGACCGCGAATTCGAATGGTAGGAGAAACATCTCGTCGAGAAGCGCGGCTCTTTCGAGGTCAATCAGGACCGAAGTGTCTGATACAAGAACAGCCACAGATCACACCGCGACTTGATCCAGGCGCTTGTCGAGCTCACGAACTGAAATGCCAAGCAATTCAGCAGCACGGGATTCACCAATCGCTCCTTCTGACAAAGCACGATAGCAAAGGCGCTCGAACCGCCTTGGCTCCTCCAATTCCGGCTTCATGCTTTCGGGCTCTTCATAAGGAGCATCCCTCCAACCTCTTTCGGCGAACACCTTGAACAGACGCGCGCAGGAAGATTGGCTAATGATGCCAAGATCTTTGCATCGATAAGCCAGCGCCTGAATGCTGACGCCGAAGCGCTTCTTCAGTTCCACGAGTTCACCGATGCTGATCGATGATCGATGCGCACCAACCTCTGCGCGTAAGACATCAGCCGGCATTAAAAACGCGCCGGCAAAACGATGAGCAGCCTTTTCCTCATCGACACCACCACTTGGGGCGATGATCATATGTCCGAGTTCATGCGCTAGGTTGAAACGCTTGCGCTCCGACCATGTGCTTCTTTTGATGACAATCACGCGCGCTGCGTCACGGTCTTTTCGGCGCACTTTCGCTGCGAGGCCATCGACGTTGTCAAGGTCGAGCGATAGAATCTTTATCCCCCTTTCTTCTAGCAATTCAGCCAGTTGCGGAATGGGATCATTCCCAAGCCCCCAATCCTCCCGGACGGAACGTGCGGCATCTTCGGCATCGCGCACTTCCGCCACAGGATGAGGCGCACTTCTCGGCTGCTCCCACTCGACACTACGCATATGCAGGAGGTCCTCAACAGCAAGATATCGCTCCAGCATGTGGATGGCACGCGCCTCTAGTGCGGACTCCTCCTTTGAGGACGTGCCGGCCTTTTTTCGGAAATCCACACCTTCAAGCGAAAGCTCGTCTTCACTGAGGAGAGACTCTTCCGAAACCTTCAGTGCTTTCGCGAGCGCCATGAGTACGCGAGAACTCGGCATATCCTCGTTCCTCTCGTATTTCCCGATCGCCTGTGCTGACACAATGCCGCCTATTGCGGCGGCAAGTGCGCGCAAGGACAGCCCCGAAGCCGTCCGAGCGACTTTCAGTTTATTTCCAATCATGTCCGCCTCCTGTGTTGATGGTTTACAAAATAGAATTTTTTTTGCATTCTGTAAACCGCGACCTCTTGAAATAGTCGAGTCGTGATCTGACCTAATTAAGGTCACCGCTTTAAGCGTCGCTCTGTCGGCCCGATCGAGCGACATGTAGGGATGCCGGCCCGCTTCCGGTTCGTACGCAATACCAACCGGGAAGGACGGGGCGAATGGCTCTAAGCAACACGGAATTCCGATACTACGATAGCAATATCCTTCGCCTGCCGACCGACAAACGCACGGAATATCACGGTCAGGTCGATCGCCTGATCGAACAACTCCGCAAAAGCGTTCGCGACAAGACCGAGATCAAAATCACTAAGGTTGTGAAGGCAGGTTCTTTTGCCAAGTTTACTATTCTGCGTAAAACGGCTTATGACCCGGTCGATGTCGATGTGGTCTTCTATATTTCCGGAAAGGACGTGACGAAGGAAACACTCGATAGCCTCAGTCAGACTATCTACGAGCTCCTGATCAAGATCTATCCAACCAAGTCGGTCGAGGATTTCGAGATCCAGCGGAAGGCCGCTACGGTGACTTTCGTCGGCACAGGGCTCAGCGTCGATATCGTGCCAGTGATCGAGGATGAAGGCCGGCCGGGCTATGGATGGCAATTCGATATTCATGACGGGTCGAAAATGCAGACCTGCGCGCCTTGTCAGATCCAATTTGTTCGGAACCGCAAGAACCAGGACAGCGACTTCCGCACGCTGGTGCGAATGGCCAAGAAGTGGCGCAACTACGCCGAGATTAAGCCGCTCAAGTCGTTCGCCATCGAGTTGATCATGGCGCATGTGCTGGCTGCGCAGGGAAAAGAAGGCAGCATTGAACAGCGCTTCCGCAATTTCCTGCTCTACATTGCGCAGTCCGGCCTGAAGGACAAGATCAGCTTTCCAGAGAACACACTTCCTCTCGGCTCATTTTCTGATCCTGTCGTGATTATCGATCCTGTTTACAGCCTAAACAACGTGACAAGCCGAATCTCGGAGGCTGAGCGAAAGGAAATAGTCGCCGCCGCCCATGTGGCATGGGAAACCGCCAATTTCGCATCGGTGGAGAACGACAATTCGGTTTGGAAGGAAATCTTCGGGCCGGGCTTCAAGGTGGAGGAATAAATGAGCCAGACAACGACCGCTTCAGCCACCTATACCACGACCGATATCGAAAACGTCGTTCGGAGGGTGAAGGCTGATCTCATCATGATCGCCAACAGCACTGGTGCCTGGACCAGTGAAAAAGCTGCTGAATACGCGCACGACATCGAGATCCTTGCCAAGGAAGGTTACCTCGCCTGGGTTGACGTCACGCTCTTGCAATACGGCGTAGAGCTCCAGGCCACACGCTTTGATGTTGATACGGCAGCCGGAACTCTGACGACTAGCCGCCCTGGTGGTGTTTTATGGCCGCGAGTGGACAATGCCAAACTCCGCATCGTGATCAGCTATACCAGCGCCTATACGGATACGGCGCGTGAAGCGACCAGAAAAAAGCTGAAGATTGGTTGGACCACGTCCCATGACGACACCAGCCATGCAAGCCTGTCATCCTCAGGCGGCCGCAACTATGTCAGCAGCACCTACGGGATGCAGAGAAAGGATTGGGCCGCATGACCCAACAGAACATTTTCGACAGCGAACTTGCACTGCCGGACGAAGGTCTCGTCAAGCGCGAAAAAACGTTGCTTGGTTTTGCCAATCGCTACACCCGCGTTCATGACCAGCTTCGCCTCTTGTTAAACGTTGGCGCTCTTGGGGACTGGAACCGCAAGCATCACGGCGGCAAGCTGGGTCTTTGTGATCTGGTGGCTGAGCAATATCCCTTGGTCATTTTTCATGGCGACGTGGGCACCGGCAAAACCGCCACAGCGGAATGCATCGCAAATCGTCTGGTCGCCGAGGCTCGGAGCTCAGACTCCATCCTGTTCAAGCTGTCCAATCGGGTTCGCGGCAGTGGCATGGTCGGCGAGATGGGCACTTTGATCGCGGAGGCCTTCCGAAAGGTCACCCAGGCGGCTGGCAAATCGCGACGAGCTATCCTGATCATTGACGAGGGTGACAGCCTGGCAGCATCGCGTACGCAGGATCATAGCCACCATGAAGACAAGGTGGCGGTAAACACGCTCATCCAGGGCATTGATGACCTCCGGCAATATGGAGGCCGAATTGTCGTCATCCTTTGTACCAACCGATTGTCGGCCCTTGATCCTGCTCTGCGACGCCGGGCGGCAATCGTGGAGGCATTCAATCGGCCCTCGGACGCGGAGCGCCAGCAGCTTTTTCAAATGGACCTTGCAGAGTTGGGGCTGACACAAGCAAATCTCGCCGATTTGGTGCGGCTAACGGCAAGCCGGGATGGGCGCCCTTGCTGGACCTATTCCGACATCCGTACACGCCTGTACCCGGCTGCGCTCGCTCGAGCCTATCCAGATCGGGCATTGATTTTCGACGACCTCGCCGCTGTCGCAAACAGCCTGCATGCATCGCCCGTCATGGAGGATAAGTAATGGTGCGTTCCCCGCTGTTCGGTAGACGGATTCATATCTCTGGTAGCGTCGTCGATGATCTCACCACCGCCTCCACCTCCGACGTCGAGGCCGCACGCGACCTCGTTGCGGCCTTGGTAAAGGAGTTGGTCAAACGCGGCGCCAACTTCGTTATTCCCGTTGATGCCGAACCTACGCGAAAAACGGATAAGTTGCCCATCTGTTTCGACTGGCTAGTCTGGAGGAGCGTCAGGAGCAATCTCACCTTGCGCCCGCAGAACGTGCCCGGCCCGTTTGTCGTCGCCGTCCAGCACCATAAAACCGAAGAACAGATCCCGGAACAGTACATCGATTTGTGGGATGAACTCCGGGCTTCCCAGCTGGTCAAGATCGAAAGCGCGGCACAGTGGAATATGAACAGCAAGCGCATGGAAGCCCAAGCGCGCTTCGGGGACGTTCTGATCACACTTGGCGGAACGGAAGGCGTCCTCTATCTGGCAAACCTGTATCACGATGCCGGCAAGCCGATTGTTCCCTTGAACCTTCCACTGTGTCCAGAAAATGCCGGCTCACGCCGTCTCTACAGCTTCGGCCTTGCCAGCAGTCAGACCCGGCGCCTTTTCCAGATTGCCGATGATGGGGATGCGCACAGCTGGATCAATCGGATTGGCTTTCCAAAGCGTCAACCAATCGCCGATCGTGTGTCGGCGCTGATTGATCTGCTAGAAGCGTTAGACCGTCCCAAAGCGTTCGCTGTTCGCCTGCTGAACCCTGACCATGAAGATTACGCCGACGTCCAGAACTTCTTTGACATCGTCGTCAAACCTGTTGTCGAGGACGAACTCGGTTACCGACTGATTGTCATCGATGGCCAGCAGGCTTACGATCACTCCCGTATCGACCAGGAAATCTTCGCCAAGCTTCATCGCAGCAGCATGGTCATAGCTGACATCACTGGTGGACGTCCCAATTGCTTCTTGGAATTGGGTTACGCCCTCGGCCGCAGCTTACCCACCATGGTGACAGTGCGAAAAGGCGCAAGCCTACCTTTTGATATTGCGACCTTCTCCGGCCTGCATTGGGCGACTTCCGGAACCGCCGAAGACCGTAGACGCACTTTCAGAGAACACTGGACCGCGATTCGCAATCGCCCCTCCCTTGTTCCAGCGGAGCCTTTGATCTCATGAGCGAAAAAGCCGAGATATTCATTTCTGTAGATGTGGAGACCTCAGGACCGATACCGGGCGAATATAGCTTGTTGTCGATCGGAGCTTGCTCAGTTTTTGAACCTGAGAAAGTCTTCACCTGCACATTGAGGCCGATTACCGACGCGTTCGACCCGAAGGCACTCGAGGTCACGGGTTTGTCACTGCAGGACCTGACAGAAAACGGTTTGGAACCCAAACTGGCCATGAATCAATTCTCTGAATGGCTTCAGAAGATCGCGAAGGATGATGAGACAATTGTGTTCGTCGGCTTCAATGCTCCTTTCGACTGGTCGTTTATAAACTATTACTTCCATCGGTTCTTGGGCGAAAATCCGTTCGGATTCACCGCACTCGACATCAAAGCACTCTACATGGGTTCGACTGCGTGCACTTGGCGCGACACTCGATCGAGCAAAATCGCAGCGCATCTCAGACCTCAAGAATCTGGCACGCACGATGCTTTGCAGGATGCTCGGTACCAGGCCGAGATATTTCGTCTTGTCTGGCAATACATCACCAACCAAAATCACCGAGCTTAGACGATATCGCGACATGGAGCGGTTCTGGAACCTTGCAAACTAAGGCAATGCCGGCGACCCGTTCGATATTAAGCGCGTGTTGCCGGCGAATGATCCAGCGCTGCCGATGGAAACACGAGTTCGCCGATGGCCGACAATACTGCCCGCGCGCAATGGGCGAGAAGATGAGCCGGAAAGTCGTCGACAGCAACGCAATGCAATCGGAGGCGCTTCGGTCTTTTCTGAGCGCCTCTACCAGCAACTACGCGGTACTGAACGATTATGCCGCCATGGAGGCGTACAAGGGCGACACCTTGATATCGATCTTCCGCTCCATGAACATCGTGTGCGAATTTCCACGGCAGATTATCGTCCTGAAAACGACCGGACGCATCTGCTCACTTGCCGGACGCGCGCGAGGTCTTCAGCGGCGAATGATCGAAGAGCGCCAGACTCGTGACTTTCCGAATTTTTGCCGGCGCGTTTCTACCGGCAGCGTACCTGCTGGAGAACGAACCGCCAGATGACAATCGATGCCGAAATCGCCACGCTCCGGACCGCTTTCAATCGCGCGGAAGATATTCCGCTAACTACCGAGCCGATCTCGATCCGGGAACCGACAGAACGCCTGCAACGTCTTCCGGGGCGCGAAGCCCGATCTTTGTGAGCTGAAAACGCGTTCAGTACTTCTCGTGAGTAGGATCATCGTCCGGAAACGGGTCGACATAGCCGAAGTCCGCCGAAACTTTTGTCGACGTGACCGTTGTCTCCAGAACCTCGATCACGCCGCCGTCGATTTCCCTCGATACTGTCAGGGTCACATCGAACGTGAGGTCGTCTTCGGTATATGGCGTTCGTGATCCCAGAGAGACGTTATCCCCATCGATCGAGTCGTGCGCGTAGAAGCTAAATTCGGCCTCGAACCCCACCTTAGCGACCACCTTGACGGAAAAAGTCACCTGGTCGTCGTCCTCGGCGATAACTGCGGGCGACCCAATCTTATCCTTGTAGATGTGCTGAAGCACCGCGCTGATTGGCTCGACATCATAGTCGAGCGGCGCATCAGCGTTGATGCCGAAGTCGATGCCATCGAGGTAATATTCGAAACCCCGGTCGATTTCGACTTCAATGTCTTTCGCCTCGCCCTTTGTCCAGATCGCAACGATCTTTTCCGCAAAGTGCCTGCCAGGATCGTTGAACCACGACAAAAGCAGGTCGAGCTCTGGAACAACGACCAAATGGTCCGACTGTGCGGCAAACGCGGCCCAGCCCTTGTCGGGGCTCACGCATACGATCAGTGTCTTGCGCGCGGAAGCCACCTGTTCGAGAGCGAGCAGAGCGAACGCATCCGGAAATTCGTGCTTCTTGGCTTCCCTCGCCTCAAAGGGAGTTAAGACCTCAAAGTAACGGCGCAACACTTCTGCCGCGAGGTTTCCGTCGCCCTCTCCCGGAATAACTTCTGCGCCAACGGAGTCGAGATATTCGGTCACTTGTTCAGTAGCGGCGACATCAGGATCAACGTTGAGCTGGAATTCGGCCTTTAGGGTCGCGAGATCCTTACTCAGGCCCCACCTGCGATCGTGCCGCTTCAGAGCAGCGTTCAGTTCGCGTTGGGTCTCGGCCGCGGCGCGAGCAATGTGGTTGATGACCTCTTTGACGACAATCTCGGACAGCATGACATTCACCCCGCCTTTCTTGAACTGATCAAGGCGCGCGAGCACCGCGTGGGTGAGATTGCATCCATATTTGTCGAAGATGGCGGTATCTATCGAGATCGATGAGATCGTCCCATCCGCTATGTAGGCCTTGACGTCGCTTTGCTGCAATTTTGGCATCCCCGCCCTCCTTATTACTTACCGATATCCAAAACGTCTTGCTCGCGGGCAGCGGGCAAGATCCGGTCCTGAGCGCGAAATGTTTACTTCCACTCTCCCTTACAATCCTCGCGACCTGGCCGAAGCGAAGTCTCTGGGCGCGCGCCGGCAATCGGAAACTGAACGAACTGAATCGTGCCCATTATGACGACCCCACATCTTCGATGATCTCGATCGGCGTTATCATGACAAATCGTAAGCGATGCCGACGACGGATAAGCGAATTGTTGCACGCTTAGATACGGGAACAAGCAATGCGTAGGGGTCCAAACCTTTGGCTCGCTATACAACTCCCCACGCACGAAACCTCCCCCTCCCCGTCATCTCGCGCAAGCCCAGCTCCAAAACAATCCGCCGCGCGGCCTGCGGCGTCACCTCGAGCGTCTTGGCCACCATCTTCGCCGACACCAACGGTTTTGCCATCACCAGCTCGATCAGTTCAGGCAGTTTTGAAGACGTCCGGCGGCCGTCCAGCTTCCGCTCCAATAGGGTGCGGGCCAGCGCCAGCCGGTCATGCTCTTTCATGCCGATCTCGGCGGACGCCAACATCCCATGCGCGATGGCGACCAGCCGGGTTTCCCGGTTGCGATCGCGGCGCCGATCGACGGGAATGGTTTTCAGGCCAAGATTGATGGCAGCGAGATGCGCGCCGGTGGTGATGCCGGCCTGCCGTAGGATCGACCCAGCAAACAGACGGCCGAGCCAGGGCGCGTGCTGAAGCACCGAAACCTCGTTCCAGGCATCGAGGGCGACGATCGCCTGCAGCACCGTCGGCAGTTCCTGTGCCTGTCGCAACACGCCGCGCCATTCGTCGAGCCGGGCGTCCTCATCCCAGTCGAGGTCGTAGACCATCGGATCTTTTTCCTGGCCGCCGGCGCGGCCGGGCCGTCTGGCATTCTCGATCGCCGCCTCGGATCGCGCGAGGACCGCATCAATGGCGGCATAGTCGACGCCAGGCAGATTTTCGGCCTCGTCAATATCGTCCCGCTCCCCTTCTCGATCGACGGCAGGCGCAGGTCGCATGATCCTCGCCGGCTCTGCCGCCTCGGCGCCGATCGCACCGGCGTCCGAGGTTTGTCGCAAAACCCGGATACCCTCCGCGGACAGAGCCCAGTCGACTGACTGGCCAGAAATCCGCCGTCGGGTGCGCAGCACGTCGCGGGCGATGGTGAGTTCGTGGGTCGGTGTCCGAATGTCTCGGGTGGCGTCATGGAGTACCAGGTCTTCGAGATGGACGAGTTCGCCGTCGATCCACAGTGAGGCGCAGGCGTCGGCGAAGTGCGACCGTTCGAGGAAGCCCGAACCGACCGGCGAACGGGCGATACGTTCGTCGAGACGTGCCAATTCGATACCGGCGCGAAAAGCCGGTTCCATCAGGGCTTTCATGCTGATTTTTGCGAGATCGTAAGCCATTGAAATCATGGTAAATGATTTCATAAAGGAACTCTATCTGAATATTACGGTTCGTCACATGGTATGACTGCGGGTTGGGTCTCTAACCATCGATAAGTAACCCTTATCGTATGTGATCAGACCAACCACTTGATCAACTCTGTCGGACAGCATATTTTGGTGCGCGAAGCCCAAGCAATGAGGTGCGCGATGACGACCACAGTGAAGATTTCCGAAGCAAAAACGCATCTGTCCGACTTGCTCGCCCGCGTCGAGGCCGGCGAGGATTTTGTTATCGCCCGCGGAAATGATCCCATCGCCCATGTGACCCGCATGCGCAAGGAAACCGACTTGCAATTGCTGCTCGCGGAAGTCCGCGTTGCGCGTCAGAAGGCGGCCGCTTCCAGGCATAATGAAATCCTCTCGTGGCGAGACGAAGGTCGCCGCTGATGACCTTTGTCATTGACGCCTCGATGGCGGCCGCCTGGCTGCTGCCAGAAGAGTTTTCCGATGCAGCCGACGCGGTGATTGCGACGATCGACGCTCCCTGCCCCATTCCATCGTTGTTTTTCTTTGAGATTAGAAACATCCTCGCCATGGCCGAGCGTCGCGGGCGCATCTCTGCTGGCAGCGCGCTGGTCAATATGGAGCGGCTGCGCCGGCTGCCGCTCGATGATGCCGGCATTGGCGGCGACGGTTATGTCCTGCTGCTCGCCGCCAATCACGGCCTCAGTGCCTATGACGCCACCTACCTGGCACTCTCCCTCAATCGCGAGGCTCCACTCGCCACACTCGACCGCAAACTGACCGCTGCCGCTCGCAAGGAAGGTGTTACCGTTCTCGGACCATTCGCTCATGGGGACTAAGCGGCCCGCCGGCGACCGGGTCGATCGTCGTGCCCACGAACTCGACACGATCGCCGCCGTCCTGCCGATGGAGCGGCGTGACGAGCTTGCCGAGCTTTTATCCGACCAGGACATCGAGACACTGCGGCATCTCGTCAACGAGGGCATGGGTCCCAACACACTTCGCGCCCTTACCTCGGATCTCGCCTATCTGCAGGCCTGGTCGGTGGCGGCAACCGGGCGCTCCCTTCTCTGGCCCGCCCCCGAAGCCCTGCTCCTGAAATTTGTGGCGCACCACCTGTGGGATTCAGAAAGGCGTCTGACCGATCCGGACCACGGCATGCCGGCAGAGGTCGAACAAAGCCTTCGCAGCCAAGGTTTTCTGAAATCCAGCGGTCCGCATGCGCCTGATACCGTCCGCCGGCGTCTCGCCACCTGGTCGACGTTGACGAAATGGCGGGGTCTGGCTGGTGCCTTCCCCTCCCCTGCCCTGAAGTCTGCAATCCGCCTTGCTGTCCGTGCCATACCGCGGCCGCGCAAACGCAAGAGCGCAAAGGCGGTCACGGGTGAGGTGCTGGCCAAGTTGCTGGCGACCTGCAGGGCCGATAGCCTGCGCGACGTCCGTGACAGGGCGATCCTGATGGTCGCTTTCGCGTCCGGCGGTCGCCGCCGCAGCGAGATCGCCGGTTTGCGTTGGGAGCAACTGACAGTCGAGCCGCCGATTGCAGTCGAAGGCGGCTCCCACCTCCCCTCTCTCGCAATTCATCTCGGCCGGACGAAGACCTCCGCCGCCGATCACGACGAGGTCGTGTATCTCACGGGGCGGCCGGTGGATGCGCTGAATGCCTGGATCGAGGCAGCCCGGATCACCCAAGGGTCGCTGTTTCGCAAGATCGATCGCTGGGGCAACATCTCCAGTCGAGCCCTGGATCCAAAAGCGATCAATGATATCGTCAAGCAGCGGGCGGCGATGGCGGGGCTCGATGCGCGGGAGTATTCGGCGCACGGGCTGCGATCGGGGTATCTGACTGAGGCAGCAAATCTCGGGATCCCGCTCCCAGAGGCCATGGAGCAATCGCGCCATCGATCCGTGCAACAAGCCTCGGAATACTATAACAGCGCAACACGGCGAAGCGGACGTGCAGCGCGCTTGCTATAGGGTGTTCGAGCGAACCTCTTGGCTGTTATTCACCGTATAGAGCAGCAGCATGTCAAGTCGTCGTTGCTGAGTAAGCCGGTCGGTATTGGGTGGTCTCGCTCCGCGGCTTTTCATGAAAACTTCTATAACTCGATCTGCTTAATTACGGGCAATTGTGTTCCGTAAGGTCTGAGCAGGTCCGGATCACCTACCGCGACTATCGGGCGATCGCTATCCCAGCGAGATTGTCGGTTTGAGCCGCGAGCAGCTGTCGGTTGAGGCACCTGTACCCGTTGATGGCGGCCTTCCCATTCCTTCTCGGACCCACATGACCTCCAGTCCTGATCGTGACGCAGTCGCGTATTTCACCGGCCACCCGATGGGTGCCTGGCTAGAGGCGGGGGAAATTGAGGGCGCAGCATTGTTCGGAAAGTCGATCGTTGGGCAAGTGTTTCTCAGGAGCCCCTTGATCCGAAATCCATCAACGGGCGACTGAACGAGTTTCAACTTCGCCATGGAGCCTCGCGGTTCGTTGAACTAACTTTCTAAAACTGAAGAGCCAAAGCCTGACAGCTGTCAGGGTTTAGTCGGGGCTATTGCAATCATCCAGGAGTAAGGTGAGACCCGACCATTCAAGCTTGGTAGGGCAGGGGAGGCTTCTGCCTTCTGTAGAAAACCTGACAGCTGTCAGATTTTCTGAGATTAAGGTGATACTGCTTCAGCGCTCCAGGCCGACCGGCGAAGCCGGCCGCACCCGCTATGGCAAGGGCGATCCGAGGTGGTGAATTGGAGATCGGCCGGCATAGACCGGCTTTATTGTTCGCGAAATGTATATTGGGAACGATCCGGGCGAAGGTAGGGTCTCGATAGCTTGGTCGTTTCCAAAGTGGCGCGAGGGCCAGTGAGCCTTAGTGGGTGGGGGCGTCAGCCGCCAAACGACCATGCCCTGATCTCAGCGTGAAGCGGGCAGGGGTATTCATATGTGGCAAGTCGGGGTGGGTCGGAGTGGCAAGGTAACGTCATCGCGGCATAATTATTCGCGACAGGGCCGGAACTCGGCTTGTAATGAGACGGGTCAGCGGCAACCACAAATCGAGAGCACGTCTCGTTGAGAGGACCTGACAGCTGTCAGGCTTTTGCTGACAAGACCTGCTCGATGGGAATTGTTATAGAGCTTTTGATCGACCTCGAGCACCGCATCATGGGAAATTTCGCGATCCATGCAGTAGGGAGCGCCTACGATTCTGGCGGTCTAACGAATAGCTGAAGGGCGCTCTGAATGACGGTCTACAGGGAAGGGCTATAGAGGTTCCGCTTGAGCGTTTCTCCACATTGTCCCGGGAGGTGAGCCCTCGGTTACGCGGCAAAGATTAAGACTAGCTGCGCCTATGCCTTCGGTCGGCGGATAAAATAGCTAGCGGGAGAGGCCCCTATGCCTAGTTCAAGCCAGCGATGCTCTGCTTGGAGGCAAGCGCGAAAAGGATATCTTGGCTCCGCGGAGAAGCTACAGCAGGTCGACAGAGGGTCATTGGCTTTCATGATCTGTCGGCGGCGGAACGGCGCTAGGGTGTATGGCGGGACCAGACGTCTTCAATTGCATCTGAAACGCGGAAAAGATCGCGTATCCGCCATGTTTCTTACGCAAATGAGATACTTTGCACTCAAGTGGATGTGCAACATGGGCGATCGGAGACGGTCGAGGTTGTGGGCCATGTTGAAAGTCTTATCAAGTATCTGGGCTCTTCTGGTCGGCATCGTTCTTATCATGTTGGGTAACGGCATGCATTTTACCCTCATCGGCTTGCGCGGCGGGTTGGAGGGGTTTTCTGCGACGGCACTTGCCGTTGTCACATCCGGCTATTTTGTCGGTTTTCTTTCCGGTGCGCGTTTCACTCCGTCTTTGATACGCAATGTCGGCCATGTGCGCGTTTTCGCGGCCCTCGGCAGCTTTATGTCAGCTGCACTGATCACCTTTCCCCTCCTCGCCGAGCCGTGGGCATGGACACTGCTGCGAATTCTCGTTGGGTTCTGCATGTCGGGCGTCTACGTCACGGCAGAAAGCTGGCTCAACGATGCAGCGACAAACGAGACACGCGGAAAAGTGCTGTCTGCCTATATGATCGCCCAGACACTCGGCATCATCGGGGCGCAAGGGCTGCTGACACTTGGCGATGCGCAGACTTCGGTGCTTTTTATCGGAGCGTCGATCCTGGTCTCTATTTCTTTCGCGCCCATTCTGCTGACCGTTGCGCCGACCCCGCAGACAGAGGTCACACGACCAATGCCTTTGATCGATCTGTTTCGCCAATCGCCTCTCGGCACTATAGGGATATTCCTTCTGGGAAGCGTCTATGCGACGCAATCAGGAATGGGAGCCGTCTTCGGCACGCTAATAGGGATGACGGCCGATCAGATTTCTCTGTTTGTGGCGATGCTGTTCGCCGGCGCCCTCGTTCTTCAATATCCAATAGGCTGGATCTCGGATCGCGTGGATCGCCGTAAATTGATCTTCGCAGCGTCGCTTATCGGAGCTGCGTCATGCCTTTGCGGCTGGATATCCGGGGAAGGACTGTGGCCGCTGATGGCATCGGCCTTTGTCGCCGGCGGAATGACAACCCCTCTCTATGCGCTCTTTTTAGCCTACACGAATGATTTCCTCTCGTCGGAAGACATGCCGGCCGCATCGGGCGGTCTCGTCTTCACTTTTGGGCTCGGCGCCATCATAGGTCCGCTTGTCACCGGTTGGGCAATGGAATGGGCGGGCCCCTTCGCCTTTTGGCTGGTTCTCAGCACTACGTTTGGCGCGATCGCTCTCTATGCGCTGTATCGTATGACGCAGCGGCCCGGTCTTCCCGCTAGCCAAACGGAGAGTTACCTCGGTGTTATTCCGACATCGACGCCGGTTGCAATCGAAGCTGCAAGCGCCTGGGCAGTCGAACAGGCGGAAAATGAACGCGGCTGACATCTCAAACAAAACGTTCTTATCAGCGGAGTCGTGCGCGGTCTGAAGGAGTTTAATGATGCCAGTGTCCGGAGCGGTGGGCGATGCCACGCGCGCAATTGCCGATCAATGCGGCGCTCTTCTGCAGCGTTGCTATCGCTGTAATTGCGTTTACGTGGCAAGAGGGGTGTTGCAGCAGCAGTTACGCCTCATTTGAGAAGTATTAAATTATCCTGATAAACACCGTCTCCATGTCGACTCACGCAGGCGCGGCCATCGGCCGCGCCAAATTGCATGTTCTTGTCATACTGCAGTCTTTGACAAGCTAGCTCAACTCGCCATGCGCATCTGCTGGGCCATGCCATGCAAAGCGTTGTTGGAACTGGCGTTTGACACCTTGAAGCCACGGATCAGCATAAGCAGCTCTTCCGTGTCGGTTGCCAAGACTTCGGCCGAGGCTGTCGTCTCCTCAGCCATTGCGGCGTTCTGCTGGGTGGCAGTGTCCAGCTGATTCATCGACGAAGCGATGGATCGCAATGTCGTGTCCTGTTCGGTAGCCGAATGGGCGATCTTTGTGACGATGTCGCTCGCCGCCTTGATCTGATCGGATATCCGCTTCAGTGCCTCGCCGGCCTGGCCGACCAACTGAACCCCATTGTCCACCTGACCGGAGGAAGTGGCGATCTGCTCCTTGATCTCTTTTGCTGCAGACGCAGATCGCTGGGCGAGTTCACGTACTTCCTGCGCAACGACGGCGAAGCCCTTGCCGCTTTCACCTGCGCGGGCGGCCTCCACACCGGCGTTTAGTGCGAGAAGATTAGTCTGGAAGGCGATGTCCTCGATCACGCCGATAATATTAGCGATCTGCGTGGACGATTGCTCGATACCGCTCATGGCATCGATCGCTTGGCTGACGATGCCGTCGGACTTGCTGGCTTCGCTGGCAACCGACGTCACGCGCTTGGCGGCTTCCTGAGCGCCGTCTGCGGTCTGGCGGACAGCGACGGTAAGCTCGTCGAGCGCCGCGGAGGTTTCCTCAAGACTGGCAGCTTGCCGTTCGGTGCGCTGGGAGAGTTCGTTGGAGGCGCGGCGAATTTCGTCCTTCGAGCCACCGATGTCGATGCCCTTGGAATTTACTTTGGCCATCGCCGCTTCGAGATGGTCGATGGCGTCGTTGAAATTGCTTCGAAGCGCGGCATATTTGGCGCCGAGATCGTCGCAACGGATAGTCAAATCACCCTTGGCGAGGTATTCCAGTGTTGTGCCGATTGTGCTGACGACGCGAGCCTGTTCTTCGGCCTCATTACGCTGCATATCGGCATTCGTCTGTCGCTCTGCATCAAGCTGATGCTGTTGCTCTTCCTGCCGGGCCACCATCGCATGGCGCTCGCGTACCTTTTCCTGCAGGGCCTCAGTGGCTTTGGCCATCATGCCGACTTCATTGCCCATGTCGGTATGGGGGATCTTCAATGAAACATCCTCGTCGGCGACAGCTTCGAGGGACTGATGAATGGCCGCCAGCGGCTTGGTAATGCCGCGGATGATGTACCATGCGGCAGCGAGCACCAAAAGCAGGACGCTGGCGCCGATCCCGACAGCCTTCAATACCATGCTGCGAATCTGAGCCTGCAAGTCATCGACGTAGACACCGGTTGCAAGAACCAGTCCCCAAGGATCAAATGCCTTGGCATAAGAGCTTTTCAAGTAATTTCCGGCCGGTTCGCCCGGCTTAACCGTGCTGTAGTAATCGATAATGCCGCCGCCGGCCTTACCGGTTGCGACCATTTCGTCGCGGTACAGATGCCCCGTCTGGTCACCCTTGCCCTTGCCGTTTTCGCCGATTTTACTGGCGACCGGGTGGATGCGCATGACGATGTCATAGTCGTAGGCAAAGATATATCCATCCGGATTGTATTTGATCGTCGTGATCTCGCGGAATGCTTGGGCTTTGGCTTGTTCTTCTGTCAGTTCGCCGGACAGTTGACGATCGTAATAGGATTGCATGATCGAAAGCGCGGATTCGACCTGGGTGCGCAGCATGCCGTAGCGCTCTGCATAGATGGCGGTGGTTGCCATCTGGATCTGATAATAGACCAGCCCGGCCGTACCGACGACCAGGGCCATCACCAGCAGAAACAGCTGGCGTGAGATTTTCAAGTTTTTCATCGACGGGCCTTTGAGCAGAACGTGAATGTATCGGGGAAAGCTGCGGGCCTGTCATGGGACGCGAGCCGGAGGTCGATGGGCGCCGGCGATCATTGCCTTTTGCGTAGTCCATTCGCATTTCACTATCTCTTGCGAATGGAAACAAATGGCTAAAAATGTCTGCGACGGAGATAATTATCTAACAATTTCAGAATATCTATCCTTGCGTTGATGCAGCAGGAGAATGCTAAGGTTGTAATTCCGCAGATGGCCGCGCGACATAGCACACTACACGTATCGTGAATTTTTATAGTCAGATCTCCCCGCACTCCCAAGGCGCAGCGTTAGACTTTCATCGGGCACTGCCATCTGCTGGTGCTGCGCTGTTATCCCGCTGCTGGAACGCCTCGATCCGGCGCATTCGCACCGAAATAACGCTGCAGCGAGATGAGAAGGCATGGGTCTTCAGCCCACTGTTCTCCGAGTTTACCTGCATTCTCGCTGTGGCGAACTGGCGCTGCGGGCGCGCGCATCCATCGTCTTGTTCGCGTTTTCGACGTCGTCAGCATGTCCCTTGCGTTTCTGCAAAAGGCCTGCGGCTCCTTATTCGAATGCTGTAGTGGAACCTGTCGAGCCTCCGCCAGTTTGAGATGGTATCCGATAGAAAGGGATCGTCCACCGCGGCATGAGTGCCGCTGATGTCTGATCGGTCAGCCGGCAATTTTGCCTCATCCTTCCATCCTGGAAGGCGTAAACACATAGCGTGCACTCAAGAAAAGCAAAAGCAATCCAAACAGGCTAAAGGCATAACTTTGGAAAGTCTGATAGGACAGAACGCCTGCGACACCTCCGAGTGCGAAGGACAGGAGCGTTGCGAGGTTAAGACGCAGACGACTTAGCGATATCGATCTCTGTTTTTGATCGTTCGATGATAATAACTGACCCAGGCCAATCCCGAGATCTGTAGCAACGCCGGAAACGTGGGTGGTCCGCACTCTGCTGCCCGATAGCCTCGTTGACGCAGCGTTTTGAATGCCCATTGCAAATGAGAGCGTTCCGACTACGAGGACACCGTGAGCGGCATTCGCCGAAAGTGCCACCGCCATCCCCGTTGCGATCAACAACACTGCCTCGATAGAAAGGGCGACCGCATATATCTTTTTAAGCTCTAGCCGCTTACCGGCTTCGATGAAGAGAGATGCCAGAAACGCTCCGAGCATGAACATGACGACGATGATCAAAAATGCACCGGCGGCCGTCAACATCATCACCGAGGCCATTTCTGCTGATGTCGATACATTCCCCGTCATGTTAGCAGAAAAGTATCCATAAGCGACGAAGCCTGCACTGTTCACACCGCCTGCCAGAAATGCCAGCACCGTGGCCAGGGACAGGTCGACCTGAAGCGTTCGTTCAGAGCCTTCTCGAATAAGCATAGACCTTCCTCTGCTGCTTAAGCGCTCGGCGACGAGCGTGAACGGATGGGATATTGCTGACTTTGAGCTTCGCACGCTATGGCAATCACGGGTGGGTCGCTACGGAGATTGGAACGGGTAGATGATGCAGGTCAATACCGCAGCAAGCAGCAGAAGCGAAAGAAGCCAGAGCAACCAGGTGCGAGGAGGACGGCTATCGTCGTCGGGGTCTGGAGGGTTATGGCGTTGTTCGGGCTGTGGCGTCATCATGTTTGCAATGTAGAACGAAGGGGCGGCAGCCGCTCAGACACCGGTGTTGTGATAGCCGTTACCACAGAAGGATTAGAAATCATGACACTGCGCCAAGCGAGCCGTTGATAGCGCCACGTCTTGACAAAGCTCCTGGTCGTAGCCTCTTGAGATTTCGAGATATCCAATGCTCAGGGATCCCCTTGCAGGCAGGGGAGGCGGGTCGGCCGCGGCGTGTCTGCAACAGACCTGTCGCTACATTCTTCGCCCGTACTGGACCGGCTGCGCCTTCTCGATTCAACAGGGCCGCGCCTGCGATTTTTACCAGTGCGCTCCATTGCAGGCGGTACACGTATACGCGGATAGCACACGTGATGTACTGGACATGTGCCGGCTCCTAAGTAGGACGATGACCCTTTGACGTGGCAGCAATTATGCGGGGATCGCAAGTGGTCTCACTACATGACTGACAAGGCAACCAGAAGTGCTGGCGTCATGACGATAACGCCCAGTTTGAGAAATGCCAAGGCTGTCATGTCTAGGCCCTCCCGGCGAAGCGCATTGAGCCATAGTATGGTTGCCAGCGATCCGGTAACGGAAAGGTTGGGGCCGAGATCCACCCCGATGAGGATGGCGCGGGCCATCTTCTCACTCGCTTGAGCGGTATGTACCGCTCCGCCTGCGATTAATCCGGCTGGCAGATTGTTGACGAGGTTGGACGCCAGCGCAATGCTTGCTCCAGCCATTGTCGGACCGAGCGTAGTGGACCATGAGGTGAGCTCTTTCAATTGCGATGACAGTACGTTGATGAGCCCCGTTGCTTCCAATGCCTGGACCAGGACGAACAAGCCGGCGACCAGTGGCAAAACACTCCAGGAAATGTTCTTCAACAGAGCAAACGGAGGCTTTCTCTGAAGAAATAGAATAATCGACGTCGATATCACGGCGGCTGCGAAAGTCGGTATCCCGAGATCGAAGCCAAGCGCAGACGATCCCAACATGATAATGGCTGTGATGATCAATGCGCTTCCGGTCAAGCGCGCACTTGCAGGGAGACTGGTCGGCTGGGTCACGACAACTTGGTCGGCGGCAAGGGCAGAGCGTTGCGTCCATAAGAGAGTAAGAAACGTAACGCCAACAGCTGCCAGTGACGGAAGGGTGAAAGCCTTGAGCCAAGGTACCAGCGTGGGCATGTGGCGATCACCGAAGATGACGAGGTTTGCCGGGTTTGAAATCGGCAAAGCGAAGCTAGCCGCGTTGGCTATGAAGACGCATATCAGCAAATAGGGCAGGGGATCCTTGACTTGCGCGGCACGACAGGCGGCATAGACAGCCGGCGTTAAGACGACCGCTGTCGCGTCATTTGAGAGAAACACCGTGGTAGCAACGCCGGTCATATAGATCAGGGAAAACAGTCGCCGCGGCGATCCGCCCGCATGGTGCGTCGCAATCGATGCAAGCCAATCGAACAAGCCCTCTTGCCTCGCGAGCTCCGACAGCATCATCATGCCGAGCAGAAAAAGATAGACATCGAACCCTTTTGCAACGCCGGCCAAAGCATCGGCGAAGCCGATAGCGCCGATCGCGATCAGCAAGATTGCGCCCACAACTGCCCAAATTGCTTCCGGCCAACCACAAGGCCGCGTCACGACGCCTAGTACCGCCAACGCCGAAATTGCCCAGGTGACTGTTATCGTACTCATGTAGCCGCATCTCCTTACGCCCAGTACGCTATCGGGCCGCACATTCAAGGCTCGATGCCTGCTTCCCTTCTCCTGCCGATACGGGCGCGATGCTTTGGCGACCGGGTAGAAACGCTGCAATCGCCAAGATTGCAACAAAGCCATGCACCCAGTAAGCCAGGCTGTAACCGCCAACGTCTGTTAGCCAGCCAGCAACCACATTGCTAGTGGACGCGCCGATGCCCTGCACCGTCATCACCGCAGCAAGGCCGACATTGAAGTGCCCCGTCAGCGATGAAATGATCGGAGGCTCGCCTCTTAGTATCAGTTGAGGTCAAAGACGGTCCGTTCTCCTGTGATCTTCTGGACGAAGTCAACTTGGCGACCATTCCAATGATACCGGAAGTGGTCTCCTTGTCGGGGTGGCGTCACGACATCCGGATAGAAAGCCGCAATGCACTCTTCGCCGTTGTGCCGTTGGCTTGGATATACGAGGCCGTTCATACCCTCGTCCTTCATCCGTCTTGCAAACGCCTGTGCTGCCGGATAACTGGCCAAGTCCGCATCAAGAATTTCGACGTGGTCACCCTCGCGAACGTCGACCAGATCGCTGTTGACCGAACCGATCAACTGGCGGACTTGAGATACCCAGCCTGGCGCCGTGCGGCTGGCGGCGTAGAAACGCGCCATATGGAACGTGTGCTCCCGAAATGCGCTCTCCAACACTCGTCCGGCGTAGTACACTCCGTAGGTCCCGTCACTGAAACGAGAAGCTCGATCGACTGATATGTGGGTGAAGGCCGCCATCACCCAAGACGCGCCGTCGCCAGACAGTCTTCGCTCGCGCGGAACTGGCGAGAGGTCGCCGATCTGTTCATAAGTACGCGGATTTGTTCTCGCTTGGGCAAGCGCTAGTGCCTCCCAGTCGCGAGGATCCGCCACATCGTCGAATAGATCGATCGGCGGAAAGTGCGACATAACCAGCCGATGAGTTTGCGGCCAAGTGACCCGACTGACTACGATACTCACCAACCGCGACGAACTGAATCGAGATAGCGCCGGATCCGCAGTATGTCGTCCATTCCGCCTCTTTTCATGACATCCAGTGCTGAACGCCCTCCGAAACTGGTGTTCTCAGCGCCGATCCAGGAGTAGCCGGTGGTCGGCTCAGAAAAAATAATTCGAAGGGCTTTGTGGATTCCAAGAATATTGGACATTCGATCAGCCAAATCACGCGTCACGCGGCCATAATCTTCGGCTTTCCAGCGGCGATAGGTCTTCGCCGAAATTCCTCCAAGAATTGTCGCAGCGTCCACGTCGGAGACGCCCCATTTGGCGAAAATGTTCATCACTGTGCGCTGCATCGCGCGTATTTCGTCTTCGCTGTAATTGGTGCCCGGATCGACCGGCATCTCCCAATCCTGAGTTTTCACAACATTGAGCATAGCGAACTCCTTTGTCCACATATTGGCGAAAAGGAGACAAATGTCCATACCTAAACCTGGCGCGCCCCCCGGGATGCACGGGCTCAAGGCGGTCGGCCGTATTAGTTGAGACGGACCGAGGGGGACGAAGAGCGCAAACGCCGCTAGTTCTGCGTATGTCGCGCTCATCTTTTGCCGACAGGTTTCGCCAGCGGACGGGGCTGACGCCAATGGAGTATGTGACACGCTGGCGCCTGTTTCGGATCCGTGCAGAGGTCATGCAGACGGATCGTCCGATCAACATCATCGCTGAGGAATGCGGCTGGCGCTCGCGCACGTCTTGCAAGTCCTTCAAGGACCTCTTCGGTATGTCCCTGCGGGATGCCAGGGCCGCCGTCTCCGAATATGCGGCTTGAGCCCGGATTTAGCCTTTGAAACGCCGACGTCCTCGGCGATCGAACATGCGCGGTGGAAAGCTGATTTCAGGCGGCGTCGTCTCGCACCCGTCGCTCGCGCCACAGGGAGAGCGAAAGACCGGTCGCCCGCTTGAAGGCATTGCTGAATGCCCCTTGTGAGGCAGCTGCAGCCAAGCTTTGGCAGATCTCGGAGCAAATGACGGGCGTCACTTTTCCGACAGCGGCGGGTCATGTCGATGATGATGATAACGGCGAGGCAGCGACAGCTATAAATTTTGAAGACCGCTTCAAATGATCAGCACTGACGCGACGAATGATTTCCCGCTTACATTCTCGTGACAGGACCTTTGCGATAAGAATGGAAAAGTGACGTTGCCCATGCAGGAGCGCAACACACCTTCAGAAGGTCAAGGATATGGGCTATAATTGCAGCAAGTGCAACGCAGACATGGACGAAGGTTTCCTGCTTGAAAGGGGGGATGGCGGCCTGCTGTCATCAACGACTTGGGTAGCAGGTGCGCCTGAAAAAGCATTCCTTTCCGGCCTGCGCCTCAGTGGCAAGGCAATTTACACCATAAAGACCTTTCGCTGCATTGAATGCGGCTACCTCGACTCTTACGCGTTAACGAGGCAGTGAAGTCGATCGACACACGCAACGACAACAATCGGCCAATGAGGGACGAAGTTTCGGCTTTGCGTCGCCATCTCATCCGACAATCCGCTGCACGAAATCGGCAAATGCCCGGGCTTTGGCGCTAGCCAGACGACCTGTCGGAAAGACCGCCCACAGCTCAAGTTCCGGAAGTTTCCAGTCTTCGAGTACACGTAGCACTTCACCACTTTGAAGTTCGGGCCAGAACATCCAGTCCGATGTCACTGCCAGTCCCATGTCGGCTTTTACTGCTGCGCGGATGCCCTCGGCGGCAGTAAAGCGAACTCGTCCTGCAACGGCGACCGAAGCTTCTGTGCCCTGTCTGTGGAAGGTCCAGCTGTTGCCGAGCTGGGTATAGACCAGCGCCTGATGCGCTGCGAGGTCCGCAGGCACCTGCGGGACGCCATGTTCTTCCAGATAGGCTGGTGTCGCGATCACAGAACGACGTCCGGTGGCAATCTTGCGCGCGATGGCGGAGGAGTCTGCAAGCTCGCCCATGCGCAAGGCGACGTCGATGCCCTCGGACACCAAATCAATAACACGGTCGTCCAGAATAACATCGACCTCGAGGTCCGGATGCCTTGCCATGAATTGCGGCAGGTGAGGAAGGACCATGATCCGCGCAAATGTGGTCGCTGCACAGACCCGCAGACAGCCCGCTAGACCAGCGCCCGCGCCCTTTGCTTGCAACTCCGCCTCATCCGCCTCATGGATTGCCAGCTTCGCGCGCTCGTAGAAGCGTATCCCGGCATCGGTCGGCGTCAGGCCGTGGGTCGACCGGATCAGCAAACGGACTTGCAACCGGTCTTCCAGCTGCGCGATCGTCTTCGAAATTGCCGGCTGACCGACGCCGATCCGTCGCGCCGCCGCCGAAAAGGATCCCGTATCCACTACCCGCACGAAGGCGGTCATTGCTTGCAGTCTGTCCATTTAGCTATTCCCATCTGGAATAAGTTTTATCGCCACAAGCTGCCTGCCGCAAGCCGCGAGGAATAGACAAAACTCTCTCCAACGACCACGAACCGACGGAGATGAAGATGATTGACATTTACGCCTTTGCCACCCCCAACAGCGTGAAGGTAACGATCGCACTTGAGGAACTCGGTCTTGCCTACACGTTGAAGCCGGTCGATATCCGCAAGGGCGAACAGAAAGATGCTGCCTATCTCGCGCTCAATCCGAATGGCAAGGTGCCCGTCCTGGTGGACGACGGCTTGGTTCTGACCGAGAGCGCCGCGATCCTCATCTATCTGGCGGAGAAGACCGGCAAGCTGCTGCCGAGGGACGGCGAGGCCCGTGCCCGCGTCTTCGAGCAACTCTTCTTCCACGCTTCTGGCTTAAGCCCCGCCTTCGGCAATGCCGGCTTCTTCAAGCGGTCCTCACCGGAACCGCAGCCGATTGCCGAAGCACGCTTCACCACAGAAGCCGAACGCATCCTCAGCCTCCTCGATGGCAAGCTTGCCGGTCATCCGTTCATCGCGGGCGATGCCTTTACCATCGCCGACATTGCTCATTTCGGCTGGCTGTGGCGCCGGCAATTCCCCGGCCTGACGCTGGAGAACCGCCCGAACCTCTCCCGCTGGTATGACACCGTGGCAGGGCGCCTTGCCGTCCAGCGCGCCATCACCCGCGTCGAGGCGTTGCTCGAAGCCCCGACCTCCGCGGCCTGACCCAATCGCCTTCTCTTCAGCCCCACCGCACAACACCAAGAAAAAAGGAATACCCCCATGTCTCGTTTTGATACCTACAAGAACAGCTTCCCGAATGCCCGCCTGACCCGTTCGCCAAGCGGCGTACTCGAAATCGCCTTCCACACTGAAGGCGGCAAGCTCGTCTTCAACGGCCATACCCATGAGCAATTCGTCGACCTTTTCCATCAGGTCGGCTCCGACGCTGACAACCGCGTCGTCATCCTGACCGGCTCGGGCGACGCCTTCATGGATGCGATCAGTCCGGAAGGCTTCGATTTCTTCTCGCCGTTCGGCTACGACAAGATTCTGCGCGAGGGCAAGAAAGTCCTCATGAACATTCTCGATGTCGAAGTGCCGATGATCACGGCGCTCAACGGCCCGATTCTCCTGCACTCTGAATATGCGCTGCTGACCGACATCATCCTTGCAACCCCGGAGACGATCTTCCAGGACAAGCCGCATTTCGACTTCGGCATCGTGCCGGGCGATGGCGTCAACCTGCTCTGGCCGGAAGTGATCGGTAGCGTGCGCGGCCGCTACTTCATCCTGACCCGCCAGGTGCTGGATGCCAAGACCGCCCAGGACTGGGGCGTCGTCAACGAGATCGTCGCGTCCGACAAGCTGCTCGCTCGCGCCCACGAGATCGCCGAGGGTATCGCAGCGCTTCCGCCGCTCACCAGCCGCTATACCCGCATTGCGCTCACACAGAAGCTGCGTCGTATCGTCGACGAAGGCGCCGGTTACGGCCTGGCGCTCGAAGGCATCAGCGCCGCCGAAGTGGCCCGCTCAATGGATGCCAATGGCTGATCGCTCCCCCATACATCACCGGGCTTCAGCGTGAAGCCCGGTACGTCCCCCATTCAGATTAGAAGAGCAAAACCATGACACTCCAATCCAAACTCGATGCCTTCAAGGCTGATTTCGAAGCCGGCAAGCCGCCCTACAACGTGCCCTATTCCGTCATCGGAACCATGCGCCGCGCCACTGCCGAGCTGATTGCCTCGGGTGCCGCCCATAAGGCGCTGAAGGCCGGTGACCGCCTGCCGGAATTCACGCTGTTTGATCCTGACGGCAAGACGGTTTCGTCCGCCGATCTTCTGGCACACGGCCCGCTGGTAATCAGCTTCTACCGCGGCGTCTGGTGTCCCTATTGCAACATGGAACTTCAGGCCCTTGAGGAAGCGCTGCCGAAATTCCGGGAACTTGGTGCGACCTTGGTGGCGATCTCGCCGCAGAACCCGGTCAATAGCCGCAAGTCTATCCGGCAGAACAACCTGTCCTTCCCGATCCTGTCGGATCCTATGAACAATGTCGCAGCCACCTTCGGCCTGCGCTTTGAGATGCAGGATTATTTGGTCGACCTTTATAAATCGCTCAAGAACGACCTTCCGGCCTTCAACGGCGATCGGAGCTGGACCCTGCCGATGCCAGCCCGCTACGTCGTCGGACAGGATGGTGTGATCCTCTACGCCGAAGTAAACCCGGATTATACCCATCGTCCGGAACCGGAAGACATGCTGCCGGCGCTCAAGCTCGCCGCAAGCCGCCGCGACGCCGTGTGAGCCACTCAACCCCTAAGGGCCCTGCTTCGTTAAGAGGCGGGGCCGGAGGTTTTTTCCGATGAAGAGAACATTCCTGATCACCGGCGCCAGCAAGGGTATCGGTCTTGCCCTGGCGCAGCGCCTTGCCGCCCGCGAACACACCGTCATCGGCATTGCCCGCAACCCGACAGACGCCTTTCCGGGCCCGCTCCACACACTCGATCTTTCCGAGCGCGCCGGCAATGAACAACTGGCAGCGATCGTCAAGGACAGCAATGTCGATGGCGTGGTCAACAATGTCGGACTGGTCAGGGCAGCCTCGCTCGGTAACATCGCCATCGAAACGCTCGAGGAGGTAATGCGCGTTAATCTGAATCCCGCCCTGATGGCCGTTCAGGCGGCATTGCCCGGCATGCGCGCACGCCGCTGGGGACGTATCGTCAACATCTCCAGTCTCACCGTTCTCGGCAGCGTTGAGCGGACAAGCTATGCCGCCGCCAAGGCCGCGCTCGTCAGCTTTACCCGAAGCTGGGCCCTGGAACTCGCGCCGACCGGGATAACGGTCAACGCCGTCGCTCCGGGTCCCACCGAAACGGACCTATTCCGGGCGAACAATCCAATCGGCAGCCAGGGCGAGGCGCGCTACCTGTCCGGCGTTCCTATGCAGCGCTTCGGCCAACCCGATGAGCTTGCCGCCGCGATCCAATTCCTGCTCTCGGACGATGCCGCCTTCATCACCGGGCAAACCCTGCACGTTGATGGAGGCGCTTCGATCGGGAAGTCTTTACTGTAGCTTCTTGAGCCTGCTTATCGCCCATGCCGTATCCGTTTCAGACATCGGCACCACGAGAGGTATACGGACGGTATATGTGTTCAGGATCACGCCTCGCGTGACATCGCCGTCCCGCTTCGGGCACAAAGTGCAAACTTGTCCACAGTCACATGTCAGGACGCAAGAGATGCGATATTCTTTACCCGAAGGGCCTTGGTTCCTTTGCGCCTGACATCCTTTCCTGTGAAAGCCCTTAGGTCCTTTTCTGAACAACCGGGATCAACAATCGCACGGCCAAGCCCCCAGCTGCGTTCACTCGCGCCTCGACGTCGCCGCCGTGAACATGGATCGCCCGTTTGGTGATGGAAAGGCCGAGGCCGAAACCTGTGGGTACATCTGTTTTGGCACCAGCGCGCTCAAAGGGTCTGAAGATGTGCTCCAACATGTCTTCCGGAACGCCGGGGCCATCGTCTTCGATGGTAATAGCGAAACGTTCTTCCTGGCTGGAGGTCGAGACTCTAACGGACGCCCGCTCGGGGCAATATTTCAGCGCATTGCGGACAACGTTTTCGACCGCGCGATAAATCAGTTCTCCGTTGACCGTCATCACATAAGAAGAAAGTCCGGCATATTCGATGGAGATGTTTTTTGAGGCGCTTTCGAATTCGCTGTTTTCGATAATCTCCATGATCAGATCGACAAGGTCGACCGTCTGAAACTGAAGGACGCCTGGAACACCGGCGTTCAGCCGAGCCAGTGTCAGGATTTCATCGACGAGATCATCGATTCGCGCGATTTCCCGTTCCAATCGCTCTACCATGGCCCCCATCCGGGCCGGGTTCATTCTCAACAGGCCGATCGCAGCCTGCATGCGCGAGAGTGGAGAGCGCAATTCATGGGAGACATCATGAAAAAGACGCCGCTGCACATCGTGGAACTCCTCCAGACGCGCGGCAGTGCGGTCGAAATCGTGGGCAAGAGCCGCAACCTCGTCACTCTTCTGTCCAATTCGCTGGCCGATGCGCACGGAGAATTGACCCTGGGCCAGTGCGCGAAGGCCGTCCTTCAGCAGCTGCACCGGTTCGGTCAGATATCGCGCCAGCCAGAGCGCGGCCCCCACTGCTGCCAAAAGGGCGGAGAGCCATGGCAGCGTTCGAGGGAAGAACCAGTTGGCCATACTGCTGTCTGCTGGTTTCGCGGAGAGCCTGTAGCAGTCCCCCCTGCTAACGACGATCCGGCTCCAGCGATCGTTCAGGTCCTCAACGCAGTCAACGGTGACCGGGACGCGTGCGATGTTCAGCTCTGCGCTAGAAGACGTCCTGTCGAGAGAGTTTGTGAAGGTTTGCGCTGCTGAGAGACCATGCTTGCGCAGGAGTTCGCTCGCCGATGAAAGCACGAGCTTCGCCTCGCGTTCATTCAGATCGGTTAGAGACGGTAATCGGCTGGTGAGCGTGGCGACTCCGAGAACAAAACCTATAGAGACCGACATGGCGAGCCAGGTGACAAAGAAGGCCTTAAGGAAGAGCTTGTGCATCAGGTTTCCTGGAGTAGCTGGTAGCCTTGGCCGCGCACAGACTTGATCCATGTCGTGCCGTCGGTCCGACTTCCCAGCTTCTGCCGAACGCTGCTGATATGAACGTCGATGCGACGATCGTAAGGGGCAAGACCCCGGCCGAAAACGTGTCGGGAAATCTCCTGCTTCGACACCAACTGTCCAGCATTACGAACCAGAATTTCCAGGATGCTGTATTCCGTCCCGGTCAGTTCCACCGGTGTATCGTAAAGCTTGGCGGTGCGCGTCCCAGAATGGAGCGCCAGTTCGCCCGCCCTCAGATTGTCCACCTCGCCTGCACCTGGTTTGCCCGCGCGACGCAGGACTGCCCTGATCCTCGCGACGAGTTCTCCTGGCGAACACGGTTTGGCGATATAGTCGTCCGCTCCAAGATTGAGACCCGAAATGCGATCCACGTCATCACCCTTGGCGGTCAGCATGATGATGGGGACTTCGCTGCGTCTGCGAATACGCTGAAGGGCGTCGATGCCGTTCATTCTTGGCATCATGACGTCGAGTATGATGATATCAACCCCGGCATCCGCTATCTGGACAATTCCGGCGCGCGCATCGTCCGAACTCTCGACCTCGAACCCCTCTTCCACCAGATATTCGCTGAGCAAGGAAGTCAGTTCGACATCGTCGTCGATGAGCAGGACTTTTGGCATTTGAGTTCTCGTTTGAATTGCAGGCAGCATTACACCGATGACCGGTCTGCCACAGCGGTTTTACGCAGTTTAACCTATTCTTAACAGCGGTTAACGCTCGCTCGTTTATCAAGGTCCTACAGTGAAAAGTTGGACCCTTGGTGTGCAGTCAATCCCGTTTTTTCCAATGATAAAGGCCCCCAGCGGCGCGGGCGCATGCCCGACGCGGCAACAACCCCTTTTCCCGATGAAAAGGATTGAACGGCGATGAAGGCACGCGACAACATGCTTGCGCGCTTATCGGCGCTGCTCGGGGTCAGCCTTACGGTCAGCGGTTGCGTTGTTGGTCCCGACTACGAGAAGCCCGCCTTGCCGCTGCCGACCAGCTGGTCCTTCGCCGGCAAGGCGACGAAGGAGCGTTCGGCGCCGACGCTGAGCGCATGGTGGGTGCGGTTCAAGGACCCGGCACTCGATCAGCTGATTGCCATGGCTGTCCAGTCCAACAAGGATGTCGCCAGGGCGAAGGCGGCTGTGCGCGAGGCGAGAGCGACGACCGCCAAGGAGGGCGGCAGCCTTCTGCCGTCGGCATCGGGCTCAGGTTCGATCACACGCAACCGTTCCCAATCGACGGGAGCCGGCATACAGGACTACACGCAATATCAGACCGGTTTCGATACGAGTTGGGAGATCGACCTGTTCGGCGGCAATCGCCGTACCATCGAGGCGGCGCGTTATTCTGAACAATCTTCCGAAGAAGATTTGCGCGATACCCTGGTGACGGTGATCGGCGATGTCGCCTCTAATTACATTCAGGCGCGCGAGTATCAGGAACTGACGTCGCTCGCCCAGCGCTCGGCGATCTCGCAGGGCAGAACGGCCAAACTGACGCGCGACCAGATCGAGGTCGGCTTCGTCTCACGCGTCGATGTCCGAAAGGCCGAGGCACAGGCGGCCTCCACCGAAGCAGATATCCCCTCCCATCAGATTTCCTACGCCAAAGCCGTCAACCGGCTTTCCGTTTTGACGGCCACCCCGTCATCCGACATTGAGGCCATGCTTTCGAAGCGGGGCCGCATCCCACCGCCGCCGGGCAGGACGTCTGTCGGCATTCCGGCAACCGTGCTTGCAAGCCGGCCGGATGTTCGCGCCGCAGAGCGCGAACTGGCCCAATCGACCGCGAAGATCGGCAAGGCCGAGGCTGACCGCTATCCGTCTTTCAGCCTGACGGGATCAATTGACAGTTCCTCCAGCAGTTTGAGCGACCTCGGGAAGAAATCGACGATCGGCTGGTCCTGGGGTCCGCAGATCAGCGTCCCGATATTCCAGGGTGGTCAGTTGAAGGCGGCCGTCGATATCGCAAAGGCCCAACGCGACCAAAAACTCATGGACTATCAAGCGACGGTCCTGACAGCGATGGAAGAGATCGACAATGCGATCATTGCCTACAACAGATCGGGAACGCGCTTATCGGCGATTGAGAAATCAACCCGTGGCTACCGGGATGCCGCCAAACTCTCCCGCGAGCTCTTTAAGTCTGGCGAGAACGACCTCTTCGATTCACTGGATGCGGATCGCTCACTCTATTCTGCCGAGGAGAAGCTCATTGAAGCAAAGAGCGACATCGCAACCTATTACATTTCGCTCATGAAGGCGTTAGGCGGCGGCTGGGACGGAGCCGCCAATGTTAGCGCACCGCTCGTCGTGGACGAAAATGATGGCCCGCATCTGTCCCGATTGAATTGAACATGACTTGCCGGGCCAGGTGTGCTCCCCCGCACCCGGCTTGGCACTGTCGGCCGTGGTCCTGACCCACCGGCAGCGGAGGCATCGTCAACATGCGATGCCTCCGACACCCTGATCCGATGTGCTACTCCTCACGTCAAAGCCACATAATCACATGGCACACCTTAGAGGCTGCCTCAAAAAGAGGTGGGTGATTTCAACAGGTTATGATTCCTTCGGATTTGCAAAGATTCGATGGAGTTCACGATGGCGTGGACTGAAATCACCCGTCGGCAATATGCCCGGCGAATAGCACGCTACGCAAGTGACATGACGGATCGGGAATGGGTGTTGGTTGAGCCTTTTCTGCCGATACCCCGCCGCTTGGGCCGTCCCCGCACCACTGATTTGCGCGAGGTCGTCAACGCTCTGCTTTACATCGCCACGACCGGTTGCCAGTGGCGCATGCTGCCGAAGGACTTTCCGCCCTGTTCAACCGTCCAGCGCTATTTCTATGAATGGCGGGCACTGGGACTTTGGACACGCATCAACCATCATCTGGTGATGGAGGCTCGCGAGTTAGAGGCCAGAGAGGCAAGTCCGACGGCTGGCGTGATCGATAGCCAGAGCGTGAAAACCACGGAAAGTGGCGGCATACGAGGCTATGATGCGGGCAAGAAGACGAAAGGTCGCAAGCGCCATATCATCGTCGATACGCTTGGCCTGATGGTCGGTCTCATGGTGCACAGCGCCGACATCCAGGATCGCGATGGTGTTCCCGATCTCCTGAAATCCATCCGCCACCGGTGGCCATGGTTGCTGCATGTCTTCGCCGATGGTGGCTATGCGGGCGACAAGTTGAAGCGGCGACTGAAGAAGCTCGGGCGCTGGACGGTCGAGATCATCAAGCGCTCGGACAAAGCGAAAGGCTTTGAAGTCCTGCCACGGCGCTGGGTTGTCGAGCGAACCTTCGCGTGGCTTGGCAGATGCCGAAGACTGGCAAAGGACGTCGAAAAGTCCATCGCCTCCTCAGAGGCATGGATCATGATCGCCCACATTCGCCTGATCACCAGGCGGCTTGCAAGGTATCGATATCATTGAAGGCTTTTCGAGTCCGACTCTTAGGCGCGCGGTGATGAGCTACGAGCTGCTGACGCTGCCTCTTCTTCGATCCCTATGCAGGCGAGGTCTATGGCGAGAAGTCCGGCCGATCGTGCCATAACTCTTCGTCTTCCGTTCTGCGCATTCCCAGATCGAAGATCTTGGACATATAGACGGTGTCGAAGGGGTTCAGAGGCGAATAGGGCACCTGCTCATCGATCGACGCGACGTTGAAGTCGAAGCCACTGCGGATCGAATAGTTATAGAGCGCCAGCAGCGCCTCCTTCGTCTGCGATTTGACCAAGATGGCATAAGCGCGTGTCGTCACCGGAAGTATGCCATTCTTGACGACGGCGAACTCCGGGATGAGCGCGTTGTTGACGATAATATAGAAATGCAGTTTCTTGACGCCACTCGGCAACGAACCGCTTGCGAGCATAGCTTTGTCGGGTAGACTGAAAAACTGATCGGATGTGCCTCCGTCAGAATGCATTTCCTCGATCGTGCCGCCCTTGCTTGTTGCCTTTATCATGACCGCGGGGAAAATACCTGGAATGCTTGCGGATGCCAGAAGCACGTTTTTGAACAGTGTGGCGGCATCGGGTCGCTCACTGGCGGCGATTGCGCCCATGTTCCAGATGACCGCCCGTTGGGAATCGAGATTTGTAGTCATCACGAACAGGCGGCGTCCCTTGCGATGCTCGGCTGCCACGGCCTCCAGCAGGTCCGTCGTGACATAGGAATCGACCAGAGAACGCAGCGCGTGCCCTGTCAGCAGACTACTGCCGAATATTGCACCGGCGCGCCAGTTGACATCAACCAGTTGCTCGGCCCCTCCACCCGTATAGAGCACTTCAAGAGAATGGTCATATTGAGGGCCGAGGAAAGCAAAGGGGGCAATCAAGGCCCCCGTGCTGACGCCGGTCACCACATCGAAGTTCGGTCGATCGCCGCGCGCGGTCCAAGCGTTGAGTATGCCGGCTGTAAACGCCCCGCCTGCGCCCCCTCCGGAGATACAGAGTATGTTCAATTCCCGTTGGAGGGCTTGAGGTTTCCATTCTGAGGCCGGCTTAAACTTTTCGGGATCGGCATCCGCATAGACGCGAATGCGATCGAACCCGCTGAGCTGAGCAGACCTTGCCTGCTGCTCCGTATAGGCGATCCGCGGCGCCATGGCGCACGTCGAAAGTCCGAAACCCACCACACTCACGGCCAAGACCCATCGGAATATAGAGAAAGGGTGAAAAATACCGAGCATGAAATTCGCTTCCAGAGATCTGGGCTCACCCAGTCCACATCGACAAAGAGGATCGTTAACGTTTTGGGGTGCGGGGCTCTGTGTCGTCTGGACGGATCAACGCGCAGTCTTCGCCATCCGATCTTCAGCTGCTTTACTCTGTCGATGGAGGCAGCGGCGGTGCGTATTCGCTCGTTCGCTTCAATCAACTTGCAGGAATTTTCAGGGTCGCGACCCCTTGGTATAGGCCCGTGGCGACGAGCGTCGTCGATGGAAAAGCCAGATAATCCCCCGCTCGATGTCGTCGATCAGCGTGTAGACCACCGGGATGACGAGCAGGCTGAGGAATGTCGACGTGATAAGACCGCCGATGACCACCGTCCCCATCGGCTGGCGGAAGCTCGGATCGCCCTCAACCAGGCTGAACGCGGCCGGAGCCATGCCGGCAGCCATGGCGACCGTGGTCATGATGATCGGCCGCGCCCGCTTGTGGCAGGCATCTACCATGGCCTCGAATCTGCTCATTCCTCCTCGCCGAGCCTCGATCGCATATTCCACCAGAAGGATGGAGTTCTTCGAGACGATGCCCATGAGAAGCAGAAGGCCGATGACGGCGGGCATCGAAAAGCTGGTTCCCGTGACCACCAGCGGGAAAAGTGCCCCGCCCAGTGCGAGCGGCAGTGCCATGAGAATGGTGACAGGCTGGAGGAAGTCGTGGAACAGAAGAACCAGCACGCCATAGAGGCAGAAGACGCCGATCAGCATCGCCGTGGCAAAGCTGGAAAACAGTTCAGTCTGCCGCTTCAGGTCGCCCTGCTGCGTGAATGTCACGCCCGTCGGCAGGTTCTTGTAGCTATCGAGCTTCTGCGCCTCGGCATTGACATCGGAGAGGTTGCGGCCATTCAGTTCGATGGTGATGGTAACGTTTCGGGAACGGTCCAGCCGATCGATCTCGCTGGGCGAGGATCCGACCTTGATATCGGCAATGGCCGCCAGCGTCACGTTTCCGTCGGTTCCGGCGACCGGCAGCAGCTTAATCTGATCCAGGGTTTGCCGTGCGCTCTTGTCCAGCATGACGCGAATGTCGATCTGCCGCTCCGGCAGGTTGATATGGGCCAATGCCGAATCATAGGCGCCGGATGTCGCCACCCGGATGGCATCCGAGATGGCTTCCGAGGTCACCCCGTAAGATGCCGCCCTCGCCATATCAGGAGTGATGACCACTTCCGGCGACTGCAGGGCTGCCGACGACGTGACATTGCCGATACCGAAGATATTTGCGCGAACGTCAGCCTCAAGCTTGGAAGCCGCTTCCTCAAGGGCGTGGGAATTGTCGCCGGACAGGGTCAATTTGAGTTCCGTTCCGTTTCCGCCGGTGCCTACCTTGATGCGCGCACCCGGTATCGCGTCTACCGCGGCGCGGATCTCGCTCTCGATTTCCGTCTGCGTGACATCGCGGTCGTCTATATTGGTCAGGTTGACGACGAGCGTTGCAGATGTGACGGAACTCGAACTGCTGCCGCTGCTGCCCATTCCTCCGGTCGATGCGCTGCCGGTCGCCTGGAACACGCCGGTGACGTGTTCAACCGTTTCAGCTGCGCTTGCGACTTGGCCGGCGATAGCGTCCGTCTGTTCGATCGTCGTTCCGGGCGCGGTGGTGATAGATATCTGCGTCTGGCTGTCGTCAGAGGCCGGAAAGAAGCCTGTGGAGAGGCTGCTCAGCAGGAGCAGCGTCGCACCGAAAAAGACAAGTACGCCAATGACTGGAATCCATCTCCGTCGCAATGCTCCCTTCACCACACCGATATAGTTGCGCATCAGCCAGCCGTCTTCTCTGTTGGCCTGCGCCTTCGTCTTCATCATGTAGGCCGCCATCATCGGCGTCACGAAACGCGCCACGAGCAGCGAGCAAAAGACGGCGACCGACGCCGTGATGCCGAATTGCTTGAAGATTATCCCGATGACCCCGCTCATGAAAGCCGTCGGTAGGAAGACCGCAATCAGTGCGAAGCTCGTGGCGACAACCGCCAGACCGATTTCATCGGCCGCTTCCATCGAGGCGTCATATGCGGATTTTCCCATATGCATGTGCCGCTCGATGTTTTCGACTTCCACAATCGCATCGTCGACGAGAATGCCGACCACAAGAGAGAGAGCCAGCAGCGTCACGGTGTTGAGACTGTAGCCCACCAGATCCATGATCAGAAAGGTCGGTATGATGGACAGCGGCAGGGCGATCGCGGAAAGCATCGTGGCCCGCCAGTCCCACAGGAACAGGAAGACGACGATGACAGCAATCACAGCCCCTTCGTAGAGCATGTCCATAGAGGCGCTGTAGTTCTGCTCGATCGGCAGGACCGTATTGTAGCCTTCCTCGATCTTGACTTCGGGATGGGCGACTGCGAATTCCTTCATCGCCTCGGCGACATCGTCTGCAACGGCGAGGTCGGAATAACCCTTGAGGCGCTTGATCTGTGCGGCGATGACAGGCTTGCCGTTCAGATAGGCGAGCGAGGTCAAGTCCGCGTTGCTGTCGGTAATGGTTCCGAGCTCGTCCAGGCGAACCCAGCTGCCGTTGGAAAGCGGAATGGGCAGAGCCCGCAACGCCTCGACACTGTCGGCAGCCGCCGCCACACGCAGGTTCTGCTTCGCGCCGCCTATGTCGGCCTCGCCGCCGGAGAGGTCACGCTGGACGGCCTTCAGCTGCGTATTCACGTCTTCGGCGGTCAGGCCGAGCCCGTTCAGCAGATTCGGATTGAGTTCGACGCGCACTTCGCGATCGACGCCGCCCAAGCGACCGACCTCGCCGACGCCTTCAACCCTCATCATGGCCTTTTCGATATCATTGTCGATGAACCAGCTCAGTTCCGCATCGCTGAGTTTGTCCGAGCTGACGACATAGGTGACGAGTGGGGAAGAGCCGAGATTGCTCTTCGATACGGTCGGCGCATCCATGTTGGGCGGCAGTTCGCTCTGAGCCTGGTCGACGCCATTCTGGACCTCGTCCAGCGCAACCTGCGTGTCCTTGCCTACCTGGAAGGCGACGGAAATCGAAACCGAGCCGTCCGTGATGGTAGTCGTCACGGAGTCCAGCATTGAAAGGCCGGTCAGTTGGTTCTCGATCTTCCTTGCGACCTCGGTCTCCAGCTGCGATGCGGCTGCACCATCGAGCGTCGCTGAAATATTGATCGTCGGCAGGTCCATATCGGGGAAGTTCTGCACGTCGAGACGGTCGAACGCCATCAAGCCGGTGATCGTCAGCAGAATGAAGGCGAGAATCGGCGGAACCGGATTGCGGATCGCCCAAGCTGAGAAGTTCATTCGCCGGTCCCCTGCTTCGACTGCTCGGTGGTCTTGCTGCCGTCCTGTTCGACGACCTCCACGGTCGAGCCATCCGCCAAGAAGGCGCCGCCGGACTGTACCACCTCGCTGTTTTCATCGAAGTCGTCGACAAGCTCGACCCGGTCATCCTCGCGCCGGTCGGTCGTGACCTTGACGCGGCTGACTTTGGAGCGGTCTTTGCTGTCCAGGACGAACACATAGGTAAAGCCGTCCGACTGGACGATCGCGGAGGTCGGCACGCTGATCGCCTTGCGCTCGCCGATCTCGAATGTGCCGGTGACCATCACACCGGTCTTGGGCTCGAAAGCGTCGTCGCGCTTATCGAGCGCGACATAGACCTTGACGCGGCCATTGGTATCGGAAGCGCTGGGCGCGATCTGGCGCACCCTTCCTCTTACGGGATCGACCGGCGTCGGAATCTCGACGGGCGTTCCTATCTTGATGTCCCTCAGTTGAATGAGTGGAACTTCCGCCTGCCACTCGACGCGGTTGTCGCGGATCATCTTGAACATCTCGGCGCCCTGCGCCACGACGTCGCCGAGGGCTGCGCTGCGCGAAGAAATTGTGCCGTTGCTCACCGCCAGGATTCGTGTCCGCTTCAGATCAAGCTTTGCTGACGCGAGTTTTGCCTGCGCCGATTCGACATCGGCCTTCGCCTTCCGCTCGCTGACCAGATATTCCACGATCTGTTGCTGGGACACCGAACCGGAACCCTGTAGCTGACGGGCCCGGTCGGCATCGGCCTTTGCCTGCTCGAGTGCGGCTTCACTGGAGTCGACCGACGCCTGCTGCTCGGCTAGGTCGTTTTCAAGGCTCTCTCGCGAGAGTTCGACGAGCACGTCACCTTCCTTGACCTTCTCACCGACATCGGCGTTGACGGCAATGACCTTCTGCTGACCGATTTCGGCGGAGATCACGGCCTCCTGCCACGCTGTAATCCACCCACTGGCCGTGACCTCGACCGGCCACTGCGCCGTCTGCGGCTTTGCCACCGTTATCGTCAGCGCCGCCGGCGAACTCTGGCCGGAATCTGCAGCTTCCTGTTTGGCATCTTCGGCAAAAAGCGAACCGGAAAGCAACAGACAAGCCAATGAACAGGTGATCAGCTTTTTAGCGGGCGAACAAACAGTCATCAATCAGCCTTCGGGATGAGTCGGAGCCGTTAGGCCAAGGGGGGCCCTTCCATACCAGGGCCTCGTCGGATCTGCGGACCTCCAGGTCTGCGTGAGGATACGGATGGGGTCCCATGACGTTATCAGCAAGCCTGGATGCCCTCGCCGTGGGGTTTTAGAGCGCTCCAATGTAAAGTTGGGTCAAGAATAGGATAAGTTCGGCAAAGCTTGCGTCACTGGAGAAAATAGCAAGAGCGCGCAGGTCTCCTTCGTTTTTAGATTTTGGAACGTGCGGGTCCGTGGTCCGGTCTGACGCTCTGCTTTCAATCACGGCGCTGATACCGAAACGGCGCAGGGGCGCGCTCCATGTATGTCGCCACAGGACGATCTATCGGCAGAGGGATACCGCATCTCGACCTGGCCTAAAAAACGACGGTGCGACCGCGCCTCGGGGTGACCGACATCAATGATGCTGCCAGCCGGGCGAGGCCTCGACCGAGCAGGCGGCGTGGTTGACCTAAACTCGACACCGTCGGTCATGGCAAGGACTTCCGCGAGTCTCGCCGACTTGAGGCAAGCGCTCGAAGCGGTGCCGCTTCCGGAGGCACACGATGCCGACCTGAGACACACTTCCATTCAGGTTTTAGGGATCAAGAACATAGATCGGCTCCCGTGAGGGCGGTGGCGGCCCTTTATCTTTTCTTTATTCCCGTCACAGCTCTTGCCCATCGAAGCTTGACCCGAAGTGCCGTTAATCCTGTGTCGACATAAACAGGAGAAACGGACATGTCCGACCTCATCTTCATCGCACTCGGCGGCGGCACGCTTTACGCGCTTGCGCTCTATGCCCGTGCGCTCGACCGGCTGTGAGAGGTTCCGATGCTTGAACCTCTTTTCGGCCTCGCCGTCGCCATTGCGCTGGGCGTCTATCTCGTCGTGACGCTCTTGCGTCCCGAGCGTTTCTGATCGGGAGAGACTCATGACAATCGTCGGATGGCTGCAGATCAGCCTCCTCTTCCTCGCCGTCCTCTTCGTCATCAAGCCGCTCGGCCTCTACATGGCGCGGGTGTTTTCCGGCGATCGGACATTGCTTTCACCCGTGCTGGGCCGCATGGAGCACGGTCTCTATCGCGTGAGCGGCATCAATCCTGAGAAAGAACAAAGCTGGCTCGGCTACACGCTTGCCATGCTTGCCTTCTCTCTTTCGGGCTTCCTGACGCTCTATGCGATGCTGCGGCTTCAGGGCCATCTGCCGCTCAATCCGCAGGGCTTTGCCGGCATGCCCCCGGACCTAGCCTTCAACACGGCCGTCTCCTTCGTCACCAATACCAACTGGCAGAACTACGGCGGCGAAACGACGCTCAGCGATTTTTCCCAGATGGCCGGCCTGACCGTGCAGAACTTCCTGTCGGCCGCAACCGGGATGGCACTCGCCGTTGCGGTCACCCGCGCGCTGGCCCGTTCCAAGGTCGCAACACTCGGTAATTTCTGGGTGGATATGACGAGGGCCACGCTTTACGTACTTCTGCCGCTCGCCGTCGTCGTCGCACTCGCCTTTGTCGCCATGGGCCTGCCGCAGACGCTCGATGCCTCGGTGACGGCCACGACGCTCGAAGGCACCAACCAGGTTATTGCGCTCGGGCCCGTCGCATCCCAGGAAGCGATCAAGCAGCTCGGCACCAATGGCGGCGGCTTCTTCAACGTCAATGCCGCACACCCCTTCGAAAACCCGACTGTCTGGTCGAACTATCTCAACATCTTCGCCATGCTGTCGATCTCGGCTGCCCTCGTCTACAGCTTCGGCCAGATGGTCGGGAACCGCAGACAGGGCTGGGCGCTGATCTCGGCCATGGCCATCCTGCTGATTGCAGGCGTCGCCGTCACCTATTGGGCCGAGGCCCAGGGCAACACCATTCTGACGGCGATCGGCGTCGATCCGGCGCTTGGCAATATGGAGGGCAAGGAAGTCCGCTTCGGTCAGGCCATGACCGCGCTCTATGCAGCGGTCACCACTGGCCTCTCGGATGGCGGCGTCAACGGCATGCACGGTTCCTTCACCGGGCTGGGCGGCCTCGTGCCGATGTTCCTCATCCATCTCGGCGAAGTGCTGCCGGGCGGCGTCGGCTCTGGTCTCTATGGCATACTGGTCTTTGCGCTGCTGTCGGTCTTCATCGCCGGCCTGATGGTCGGGCGCACGCCGGAATTCCTCGGCAAGAAGATCGAAGGCCGCGAGATGAAGTTCGCCATGCTGGCCGTGCTGATCCTGCCGCTGGTCATCCTCGGCTTCACCGCGGTCTCCGCCATGCTGCCCTTCGCGGTGGTAAGCGTCGGGACGGCTGGCCCCCACGGTCTGTCGGAAATCCTCTATGCCTACACCTCCGCTGCCGGCAACAACGGCTCGGCCTTCGGGGGGCTGTCAGGCAACACGCCGTGGTACAACACCACCCTCGGAATCTCGATGCTGCTTGGCCGCTTCGCCTATGTCGTGCCGGTCATGGCAATGGCTGGGTCGCTCGCCGCCAAGGTGAAGTCGCCTGCGTCTGCCGGCACCTTTCTGACCGACGGCACGCTCTTCGTCGGCCTGCTAATTGGCATCATCCTCATTCTCGGCGGCCTGCAGTTTCTGCCCGCGCTGGTGCTCGGCCCCATCGTCGAACACTTTGCCATGCTCGCCGGCCAGACCTTCTAAGGAACCATCATGTCAACAGACTATAAGGCTCCCGGTCTTCTCGACCCGTCGATCCTGTTTCCAGCGATCGGCGATGCGTTCGTCAAGCTCGATCCACGCAAGCTTCTGCGCAACCCGGTCATCTTTGTGACCGAGATCGTCGCCGCCGTCGTGACGATCCTCTTCATCCGCGACCTCGCCCAAAATTCCGGCGGGGCCGGCTTCTCCTGCCAGATCGCCGCCTGGCTCTGGTTTACCGTGCTTTTCGCCACCTTCGCCGAGGCGATAGCCGAGGGGAGGGGGCGCGCCCAGGCCGACAGCCTGAAGAAGACCAAGTCCGAACTCGTCGCACGTCGTCTTGCCGCCAACGGCAAGACGGAAACGATCCCGGCCTCTAGTCTCAAGGTCGGCGATATCGTGCTGGTTGCCGCCGGTGAACTGATTCCCGGCGACGGCGACGTGATCGAGGGTGTCGCCTCGGTCAACGAAAGCGCCATCACCGGTGAATCCGCCCCCGTGATCCGCGAATCCGGCGGCGACCGGTCGGCCGTCACCGGCGGCACGCAGGTGCTCTCCGACGAGATCAGGATCAGGATCACTGTGCAGTCCGGTTCCTCTTTCGTCGACCGTATGATCGCCCTGATTGAGGGCGCACAGCGCCAGAAGACGCCGAACGAGATCGCCCTGTCGATCCTGCTCTCGGGCCTGACGCTGATCTTCCTGTTTGTCTGTGTGGCGATCTGGGGCCTGGCCGGCTATTCCGGCACGGTGCTCTCGGTCACGGTGCTGGCAGCCCTGCTGGTCACGCTGATCCCGACGACCATCGGCGGCCTGCTCTCGGCCATCGGCATCGCCGGAATGGACCGCCTGGTGCGGTTCAATGTCATCGCCACGTCAGGCCGCGCGGTCGAGGCCGCCGGTGATGTCGATACGCTGCTGCTCGACAAGACAGGCACGATTACATTCGGCAACCGCATGGCCAGCGACTTCCTGGTCGCTCCGGGCGTGACGCCGACCGAGCTCGCGGAAGCCGCCCTGATCGCCTCGCTGTCGGACGAAACGCCGGAAGGGCGCTCGATCGTCGCGCTGGCGACCGGTGAATTCGGCGTGGTCAGGCCGAAGGCGGAGTTCGACGCGGTCATAGGCTTCACCGCCGAAACCCGGCTCTCGGGCGTCGACATCGGTCAGCGCCGTCTGCGCAAGGGTGCCGTCGATGCGGTGCTGAAGTTTGCCGGCCTCGCCGATCAGGAAGCACCGGACGAATTCCTCCGGGCCGTTGAACAGGTCGCCCGCACTGGCGGCACGCCGCTCGGCGTTGCCGATGGTGACCGCCTGCTCGGTGTCATCCACCTCAAGGATGTCGTCAAGCCAGGCATCAAGGAACGCTTTGCGGCACTGCGCGCCATGGGCATCCGCACGGTCATGGTAACCGGCGACAACCCGGTGACCGCCGCGGCGATAGCCTCGGAGGCAGGTGTCGACGACTTCCTCGCCCAGGCCACGCCCGAGGACAAGCTCGCCTATATCCGCCGGGAGCAGCAGGGCGGTCGCCTGATCGCCATGTGCGGCGACGGCACCAATGATGCGCCTGCTCTCGCTCAGGCCGATGTCGGCGTCGCGATGCAGACCGGCACCCAGGCCGCTCGCGAAGCCGCCAACATGGTGGATCTGGATTCCAGCCCGACCAAGCTCATCGAAATCGTCGAGATCGGAAAACAGCTCCTGATGACGCGCGGTTCGCTGACGACCTTTTCGATCGCCAACGACGTGGCCAAATACTTCGCCATCATCCCGGCGATGTTCGTCGCGACCTATCCGGCGCTCGCAGCGCTCAACGTCATGGGTCTCGCCTCGCCCCGGTCGGCGATCCTCTCGGCGGTCATATTCAACGCGCTCATCATCGTGGCTCTGATCCCGTTGGCCTTGAGGGGGGTGGGCTACCGTCCGTCCGGTGCGGCGGCTCTCTTGCGCCGCAACCTTCTCGTGTTTGGCGTCGGCGGCCTGATCCTTCCCTTTGCCGGCATTAAGGTCATCGATATCGCCGTCAGTGCTCTTCATTTGGTGTAATCATGCTCAACCTTCTCAGACCCGCACTCACCCTCGTTGTCGCGATGACCGCGTTCACTGGTCTCATTTACCCGCTGGCGGTCTACGGCATTGCCCAGGCAGTGATGCCTGGCAGGGCAAATGGCAGCCTGATCGAACGTAACGGTATCGTTGTCGGATCCGTCCTTATTGGCCAGAACTTCATGGACCATCGTTACTTCTGGTCAAGGCCCTCTGCCACCATTCCGCAGCCCTATAACGCAGCAGCGTCGTCCGGCTCAAACCTCGGCACGACTTCGGTCAAACTGAAGGACCGGGTAAGGGCGGATGTCGCGCACCTGATACAAACCGGAATTGCGCAGCCGGTCTCAGCTGATGCAGTCACAACCTCCGGCTCCGGCCTTGACCCCCATGTCTCGCCAGCCTTCGCAGAATCGCAGGTTGCGCGTGTCGCAAGAGCGAGGGGGCTGCAACCCGCAGCCGTCGCAGCGCTCGTTGCGCAGCAAACCGAAAATCCAACCTTCGGCATTATCGGCGAAGCAAGGGTCAATGTGCTAGAGCTGAACTTGGCGCTCGATGCCCTCAAGATGTGAGTTCGTGAATGGCGGACGACGACCGTAGGGACGACCGACGTCCCGATCCCGATGCCCTGCTTGCCCTGGCGGATAAGGAACGCCGGGGCAAGCTTACCGTTTTTTTGGGAGCTGCGCCGGGCGTTGGCAAAACCTATATGATGCTATCTCGGGCAAAACGGCTCCAGGCGGACGGTGTGGAGATTGTCATAGGGCTTGTGGAAACGCATGGTCGCAGCGAGACGGCGGCCCTGCTGGACGGCCTCGAAATCCTGCCTCGGCGCAAGGTCGCCCATCGCGGCCGGATGCTTGAGGAATTCGATCTCGATGCGGCTCTCGAACGACGCCCGCGCATCGTGATCGTCGATGAGCTTGCCCATTCCAATCCGGATGGCAGCCGTCACCCGAAACGGCACCAGGACATCGAAGAACTGACGGTTGCCGGCATTGATGTCTGGACGGCACTCAATATCCAGCATCTTGAAAGCCTTGCCGATCTGATTGCGCAGATTACTGGCGTGACGGTGCGCGAACGCGTGCCGGACCTAGTGTTGAAACGCGCTGACGAAGTCCTGCTGGTCGACCTATCCCCGTCGGAGCTGATTGAACGTCTGAAGGATGGAAAGGTCTATCTCCCTGAAAGCGCCAGCCGCGCTGTCGACCGCTTTTTCCGCCTTGGCAATCTGACGGCCCTGCGTGAGCTGGCGTTGCGCCGCACCGCCGATCGTGTCGACGACCAGATGGTCGATTTCCTAAAGCAGAACGCCATAAGCGGTCCTTGGGCGACCGGCGAGCGACTCCTCGTCTGTGTCGGCTCCGATGCGTTATCGGAAAGGGTCGTGCGCGTTGCCAGTCGCCTTGCATCGGGTCTCAATGCGCCCTGGCTCGTCGTTTCGATCGAACGGGCGGACCGCGAGACTCAGACACCGGAGTACCTTGAACGAATAGAGGCCCTCTTCCGGCTCGCTGAACAGTTGGGGGCGGACACGCGTCGCATCATCGGCAACGACTTCGTAGAAGAAATCCTCAAGCTCGCGCGAAGGGAACACGCCACGCAGATCGTGCTTGGGCGCCGCAAGCGCAGCCGATGGCAAATGCTGACGACCCGCTCGTTGCCAGATGCCCTTTCATCGCAGGCAACCGGTCTCGGTCTCCATATTGTCACTGCGGACCAGACGGACACAGGCACGCGCCCAGGCAAGCATCGGCCGAAGACCGGTCCGCTTCGCCAAGCAGCACTCGCTGCACTCGGCTTCGTCGCAGTGGCGACACTCGTCGGCAAGAGCATCGACATGCTGGTCAACTTGCCCAATATCTCGCTGCTCTTTCTCCTCGCCGTTCTCGGCGCCTCGGTGAGCGGAGGTTATGCCGGCGCCTTTCTTGCAGCGGCCCTGTCGGCGCTTTCATACAATTTCTTTTTCATCAACCCCGTCCACACTTTCACCATCGCGGCCCCGCACGAAGTCTTTGCGCTATTGGTGTTCTTTGCCGTGGCGATGATAGCCGGCGGATTCGCCTCCCGCATCCGAGAGCAGGCGGAGGTCGCCCGTGTGCGCGCAACAGCGCTGCAGTCGCTTTACGACTTTTCTCGCAAGCTGGCGAGTACTGCAAAAGGCGATGACGCCATGTGGCTTGCTGTTTCGCAATTGCAGGCGAGCGTGAGGCGCAAGGTGGTGCTGTTGGTGCCCGGCGGAGGCGATCTCGCCGTGGCTGCAGCATGGCCGCCAGACGCCGAACTTAATGTCAGTGATATGACCGCGGCACGTTGGACACACGACAAGCGCGAGCCGGCGGGCTACGGCACGGGTACGCTGCCAAACAGCCGCTTCGAGTTCAGACCATTGCTTGGACCCCATGGCATCGTCGGGGTGTGCGGTATCGAGCATTCGGGGGAAAGCCTCGACCTGAATGCGGAACGTGCACTGACCGCAATACTCGACCAGACTGCCATCGCGCTCGACAGGGCTCGGCTTGCAGAGGAGACGGTAGAACAGGCGGCAAGGCTGGAGGGGGAGCGATATCGGGAGGCGCTATTGTCCTCCATTTCCCATGACCTGCGCACGCCGCTTGCGACGATCACCGGTGCCGTCACGGGTTTGCGTCAGTTCGGGGCCCGCATGACCTCGGAAAACCGCGACGACCTGCTTCAGTCGATCGAGGAAGAAAGCGGCCGTATGAGCCGCTTTGTCGCCAACCTGCTCGACATGACACGGATTGAGGCGGGCACATTGAAGCCCAAGCGCGACTGGGTGGATGTCGCAGACGTCATCCAGTCCGCTGTCGAGCGCACACGAAACCATGCGCCGGGACGAGTGATCGAAACCGGAATTGCAACTGATCTGCCGCTCATCCATGGCGATAGTGTGCTGCTTGGCCAGGTCCTGTTCAACCTGCTGGACAACGCGGTCAAATACGGCGGTGACGAGTCGATCAACGTTTATGCCCGGCGCGACGGCAAGGACGTACTGATCTCCGTGACGGATCTGGGCAAGGGCATTCCAGCCGACGATCTGGACCGCATCTTCGAAAAATTTTATCGCAGGGGAAAACCGGATGGGCGCGCACCAGGGACGGGCCTTGGTCTATCCATCGCTCGGGGCTTCGTGGAGGCCATGGGCGGAAGGATTCATGCCGAGAGCCCCGCGCTGAAGAAGAAAGGTACACGTATCGTCATGCGGTTCCCTGGAAGCATTGAAGCGAGAGGCGATGTACGATGAACCAGTCCCGCATCCTCGTGGTGGATGACGAGCCGCAAATCCAGCGCTTCTTAAAACCCTCGCTGACGGCTGCTGGTTACGAAGTGGTCGAGGCGGCAACAGGGGCCAAGGCGCTAGAGGCCGTGGCCACCCAAGCGCCCGATCTCGTCATCCTTGATCTCGGCCTTCCGGACATGGACGGTAAGGACGTCATCGCCAGCTTGAGAGGCTGGTCGGACATCCCAATCGTCATCTTGTCTGCCCGTGACCGCGAAAGCGAAAAGATAGCGGCCCTTGATCTCGGCGCTGACGACTATGTCGAAAAGCCATTCGGCATTGGGGAACTGACCGCTCGCATCCGAACCGCGCTGCGCCATCGCGGACGCCGCGATGCTATACCCACCGTCATGGAGATCGATGGCTTGACGATTGATCCGGTCAAGCGCCGCGTATCGCGCGATGCCGAGACTGTGCACCTTACGCCTAAGGAATACGACCTGCTGCTGCTGCTTGCGCGCCATGCGGGCCGAGTCGTTACGCACCGCACATTGCTGACATCCGTCTGGGGACCCGCCCACATCGACGACTTGCATTATCTGCGTGTCTTCATTGGACAGTTGCGCCAGAAGATTGAGCGCGATCCGACCCAGCCCCGGATCGTGCGCACGGAACCTGGCGTGGGTTATCGGATGGCTGAGCAAGAGTAACGTCAAACTCCATCACCCTGTCTGTGGTGCTCGGGTCCACAGTATCCGCGCGGACAGGGCTCCCCCACCCTTGGTCAAAAGAGGATGATCGGTTCACAGAGGCTGATGGGCAGGATCTAGAAAGAACCTCGCGGTCTGCGCTTGTCTGGCGTCTCAGACGATAGATAATATGCGGCCCATAGCCGTGCGACACGCGAACCGGCATTGACTCGCCTGAGTATGGCGACAATGCTCGGTCCGCAATTGGGGCGCAGAGAATCGCTTCGGCTGATAGAAGTCAGTCTACAGATCGATAATCAGCTTACCCCTGGCTTCTCCCGCCTCCAGTTTGCGATGGGCGTCTGCAGTCTGGTCGAGGCCGAAGCGCTGGGGGTCCAGGCGTGGCGTGAGTTTTCCAGCGTCAACCAGTTGTGCGATCCGTTCGAGGATCTGCCCCTGCAGCGGGCGCGCCATCCCAAACATGATCGGAACAAGGACCAGAACCATGTGAAGGTTGGCACCTTTGAGATAGAGCGGCGCGAGATTGTGACTTGCCGCGCCAACCACGGTCACGATGTCGCCCGCCGGCTTGATCATCTGGAAAGCCGCATCGAGCGTAGCCCCGCCGACTGTGTCCAGAATCACGTCGAAGCCACGACCGGCAGCATGGTTCTCGACAATTTCCTGCGGAGTGGTTCCGGCCAGATCGACACATACGCGGGCGCCAGCAGAAATCGCAGCTTCACTGCTCTCCTCTGACCGCGTGACAGCAACGACGTCAGCGCCAGCGGCGTTTGCGAGTTGCACTGCCAAATATCCAACGCCACCGGCGCCCCCGCTGATCAGCACGCGGCTACCTGGCGTGATCGTCACCTTCTCGAATAAGGCCTTCCAAGCCGTCGTTGCCGTGAGCGGCAATGCGGCCGCCGATCGGAAATCGATATTCGAAGGCATTTTGGCCATGAGGTCTGCATCAAACACTGCAAACTCTGCGAGCGCGCCAGGGACATCGCCTTCAGCGCTACGGAACCCACCTGCAAAACCAAACACGTCGTCCATCGGCGCAAAACGTGTGACACCCGGTCCAACGGCGTCGACTGTTCCCGCAAAATCCGATCCGAGCACGGCGGGAAAGGATGTCGGTGTCATCGGCAGCCTTGCCTTGCGCACTTTTGTGTCGATCGGATTGACGCTCGTTGCACGGATGCGCACAAGAACCTGTCCGGCACCCGGGATGGGTTTCGGCAAATCGACGAGGCGAAATACGTCTGCGCTTCCTTGCTCGGTTGCGACCACAGCTTTCATGAGTTTTACCCTTTTTCTTGTCGGTGACCCCATGATATTCATCTATCATAGAATAACAATGCGAAGGAAAAGCAGGAGACCTATTCTTGGCGGGACGTAATCGGCGTTTGCAGCACAAGACTGCGGGGATCGAGGAATTCCTGCGTGTCGCCGAAGCCTTGAGCTTCAGTCGGGCCGCGGAATCGCTCGGACAGGCTTCGTCTGCCACCTCCAAATCCGTTGCCAAGCTGGAAGCCCGGCTTGGGGTAAGGCTCTTTCATCGCACCACGCGCAGCGTGAAATTGACGGAGGAGGGGGCACTGCTTTATGCGCGAGCCAGCCGATGGGCCGAGGAGCTGGAGGAGATGCAGAGCGTGTTTCTGCAGGATCCGGAAGAACTGGGCGGCGTGATCCGTCTTGAAATGCCAGCATCCCTGGGGCGTGCTCTGGTCTTGCCGGTTCTAGGCCGATTCCTGTCGGCCCACCCAAAGCTTAAGATTGAGGTCCGTATGAATGACCATCATGTGAACCTTGTTGCGGAAGGGGTGGACCTCGCCTTGCGGGTCGGGCAACTTTCAAACGACGATCTTGTCGCTAAGCCGCTCGGAGTTCTTCGACAAGGCACCTATGCATGCCCAAACTGTCTTTCAACATTTGGCCGACCAGGGGTACCTAACGATCTGCTGTCGCATCGATTGATCAGCCTCGTGCCGCCGTCGGGCCGTCACAGACCCATGGTCTATTGTATAGAAGGAAACGACATTGCGATCGATACCCGCGGCGCTGTCGCGACCTTTACCAATGGTGAGGCCATGGTCGACGCCGCGATTGCTGGGATCGGTATTACGCAAGCGCCGGAGATATACGCTAGGCAGGCCGTGCGCAGCGGCGCGCTGATCCAAGTTTTGACCGGCCAGGATGCGCCCGGCAACCCGGTCCAGCTCGTCTATCCCTCCCGCCGCCGCTTACCGCGCCGTGTCCGGGCATTGAAGGATTTTATGGTCGATACCCTTCTTGGTGAAAGCGCTTTGTGTCAAGATAGGCATTGATCACAATGCCGGCGAGCAATCGGATTGTGGTCGAGCATCAGGTTGCCAAAGGTGCAGCAACGAAAGCAGACCCCTTCAGAAATTCCTGCAATTGCATCCATGCGGAATTGGCTCAGCACACAATGTCCATCAAGCATCGGAGAGTCTTTTCCCGTCGCAAGCGACGGCAGATCTCGCCTGCATGGGCCGCCTCTGGGCATCGGTCAATCAGGCGAGGTAAGCGGCATTGATTTCCAGTTGCGAGCCTAAAGTCTGCGGCGCGGCGCAGAGCGAGCACCGCAGCCTTGCGACTTCCTGCCAGTCGTTGAGGATGTCATTGCTCGAATGAATAGCAAAGTGGCTTTGCCGGTCGGCGGCGCGAAGGGTATTGGTCTGGCGATTGCAAAGCGCCTTTCAGCCGGAGGGGCGCATGTCTTCCTCACCAGTCGTGGAGGTGAAGATGCTGAAAAGGCGTCCAAGGGTATCGGCAATGGCGCCGTCGGTATTGTCGCGCTTGTGCTCAATGCGGGTATTTCCGAGTCTTCAGAGATCGCGGATATGACAGCTGAGTACTTCGACCGCCACTTTGACGTCAACGTCCGAGGGATGGTGTTTGGTCTCCAAGCAGCGCTCCCCGCAATGACAGAGGGCGGCTCGGTTGTCCTCGTTAGGTCCATTGCCGGAAGCACAGGCTATTCGGCTCATGCGACCTACTGTGCAGGCAAAACTGTACCTGATCTCAAGTCGGCCGGGTACAGCAACTGCCCTGCCACGGCTCAGAACTGCCAGTTAATCAGCGTTTCGCCGCCGGAGACCTCAAGCACGGTACCGGTGACGAAGGGATTGGTCATCAAAAACACGGCCGCGTGACCTACGTCGGACGGATATCCGATCCTACGTGCAGGAAAATTGGCGCGTACCTTCTCACGGACATCTGCCGCATCTGTGGGAGATAAAAAGTTCCACAGGTCGGTGTCGATGAATCCGGGTCGAATTGCATTCACCCTTATGGGTCCGAGTTCGAGTGCCAGCGAGCGTGCCAGTGCCTCCACGGCCGCAAAAGTCGAGGTGACAGCTGTCATGCCGATCTTGGAACGCGCGGCGATCCCTCCGGTCAGAAAGGTGATAGACCCACCGGAGGAAAGGTTTGGGGCTGCATAGCGCGCGCATGCCCAGGAGCCAAGAAACTTGCTATTTGCATAGCTGCGTACACCTCGCATGTCTTCGTCCATGAATGCACCCCAGCTGCCATCGGTCGGACCCGCGGCGACAAGCAAATGATCCAGACTGCCGATCTCGTTGAAGGCGGCGCGAACGGCTTCCTCATTACTGATATCGAGCACCATCTGCCCGAAAGGTGCTAGCTCCGGATGCTCTGTTGCAGGGGCCGAGCGCCGGCTGGCGACCGTTACCCTCGCTCCTGCCGCGTGAGCAGCCAAGGCCATGCCTAGCCCTATCCCTGTCTTTCCGCCGACAACGACTACGCGTTGTCCGGTGAGATCATAGGAAGGTGAATGTGGACGCTTCAGTTCTTCGTTCTGTGATTTTGTCATGGTCAATTTCCTAACAGCGTGGTCGTGAACGGATCAGGCGATCTGCCTGAGCACGCCGCCGTCAACGCGCATCGCGGCCCCGGTCGTGCCGGAGGCCTGCTGCGAGCACAGGTAAATCACCATGTTGGCCACTTCTTCCGGCGTTGTGAACCGTTGCAGCAGCGAGGTTGGCCGCATGGTCTTTACGAAGTTCAGCTCTGCCTGCTCTTGCGTAATGCCTTCGGCGGCGGCTGTTGCTTTCATCCAGGTCGACATGATTTCTGAACTCGTAGGGCCAGGAAGCACCGAGTTGACCGTTACGCCGGTCCCGGCAACTGTTTCGGCTAGCCCTCGCGAAATCGCCAGCTGCGCTGTCTTTGTCATACCGTAGTCGATCATGTCTTTCGGGATTGCGAGTGCGGGTTCGCTGCTAATGAATACGACCCGCCCCCAGCCGCGCTCCGTCATCTCAGGCAGATAATAACGCGCTGAACGGACACCGCTCATGACGTTAAGCTGAAACAGATTCAGCCAGTCTTCGTCGGCGAGATCGTAAAACGGCTTGGGGTTGGCTGTGCCAGCATTGTTGACCAGGATATCCGCCCTAGGGGCTCGGGACGCAAGAACTGCGCTGCCTTCCTTCGTTGCCACATCCGCAACAATGCCGTTGATCTCGACGTTCGGGAAGAGTGCCTGGACCTCAGCCACCGCTGTGGTGACCCGGCTTTCGCTACGGCCGTTGATAACGACTGAGGCACCCGCGCGTGCCAAACCCTCTACGATTGCCCGACCAATGCCGGCGGTCGATCCGGTAACAACCGCTTTGCGGCCCGCAAGTGAAATGTTCATGATCGGTCTTTCTGATTGCGACGATCATTTTCCATAGCGCATGACGGAAAGAGCGATAATAAATGATATCAGCATGGTATTCATACCCAGGCGGAATAAATGACTACCACCCCGTGAAAGCATTCATCGGGGTCAACCAGGATTCGATCAGTTAGAACTGCCCTTCTAGCGCCATGGCCAAAAAGTCCGTCACGCGGCGGACCCGGGCGGAAACCAACCGACGTTTGGGCCAGACGAAGCTGATGTCTCTTGTGGCCTGGACATAGTCGTCCAGGATTGTCACCACGTCAGGATGCGAAAGCTCTTGGACAAGCGACGCTTTTGTGAACATGCCAATTCCGACGCCGGCAAGCACACCCGCACGGATCGTCTCCATGCTGTTGGAGGAGAGGTTACCGCGCACAGCAACGCTGAAATGACCTTGTGGGCCGACGAATGGCCAATTCGCCACCTCCTCGAAGCCGCCGTAAACGAGGCAATTGTGACGTGTGAGCTCGGCGGGCTCTGAGGGGACCCCATGCTTTTCGAAGTATTGACGTGCGCCGACACATACGAGGGAGCTTCTTGCCACGCGCTTGACGATGGCATCAGGCTCCCCGACAGCTCCCACTCTTATTACCAGATCGACCCGATCCTCGACCATGTCCCGACGGAGATCTGATAAAATCAGATCCACTCGGAGCTTCGGATATTCGGCTAGCATATTAGGAATGACGGGCAGGATATGAAGACGACCGAACGTTGTAGGTACCGCGATGCGGATCGATCCCGACATGTCTGCGCGGCTGCCCATCGCTTCTCGATTGGCGTCGTCAATCTCCTCGATCAGAGGTCTCATGCGATCATAATATCTGCGGCCCTGGTCCGTCATGGTGACGTTTCGGGTGCTGCGATTGAAAAGCGCGACGCCGAGCCGCTCTTCAAGCGTACCGATCGCCTTGCTCACCGCCGGCTGTGATGTGCCGGTTCTCCGGGCGGCGGCCGTAAAACCGCCCGTTTCAACGACAGCAAGAAACACCTCAAGCTCGGAAAGCCGATCCATGTTAGTCCTTCACGATATCGGGGCTCGGTGGACCTCCTACTACGCCAGCACCTCGTTTTAAACACATGTCAGTCTTCGGTGTTAGCGCGTCGTCGCCTTAACCCGCTTGCTGAGCTTGATATACAGCTCCACCGCGCAAATTCGGTCTGCATGGGAGCACAGGAACTCCTTCTTGGCGATACAAGTCTTCGTCCGCCCCCCAACCGTTACATTTCAAGGAGCAGCGTGTTCCCACGAAATGCCAAACGGGTGGCGCGGCGAGCGATGAGTCTGTCGAAATAGACCAGATTGGCTGGATCCGGTCGCAATGCTCCTGAGCCATCGAAATGTTGGTATCATTGGGCAGGTTGATCGAATACGCGGGCGTAGAGCGCCTCGATCTGTTCAACCTCCGTATCGTTGAGTGCAGCAAACTCCCGTGCGCGCGCGCTGCGACAGTCGACCCCTATTTTGCTCGAGAAACCTGTGCAGCAATTCGGCTTGGGCCATAGGCATGTCGACGACCTCCTGAACACCAGCCGCGAAAAGATCAAAGGCTTGGAGGAACCAGACTTCCTGCGGCAGATCATGATCCACGGTCTGTTCTACGCAGTCGTATAGGAAGGCGGCATGCTCAGTCAAAGCTCGCCCGGCCCGTTGCGCAGGACAAAACGAGCGCACAGAGCAATTGGACGCCGCGGACCTGAACGATCCCTTCTTCAAGCCCACCAGTGACCTGTGAGAACCAGGTTGCCGCAATGGCTTCTGTCCCCTACCAGTCCGCAGAAGTGTGCGACAGTGCGACACCCAGTATTCAAGGTTGGCACCGGACGCCGCCTTCGTGCGGGCCATCTACTCATCCGCGGATTGGCTGATCATTGACGAGGTGAAGACGTTATGCGCGATCAGTTTCTTATCCGCAGCGTTACGCAGGGTGGTAAGCTGACGGCGGTCTTTGCCTGGACGATGATCACGGGCCATTGCGAGATCCGGGCGGTGAATCCATCGGCGGCATTTTCATAGCCGAGAAAGGAGATGGCCACCCGAGGCGACAGCACCGGTCGGTCCCGCAACTGCATGCGTGTTCATAAGTCTCGGCAGCGTAACGGTGCGGTTATCCTAAGGCTGGCGAACCTCGGCTCACTCTGCAGAAGCCATGGGAAGTCGTGATGAGACATTTACCGCGAAAAAATTGACGAGCGGGGTAGCTGCCCTCAGTGGCATCTCAAAGGACAACTGCAGCTTCAAAAATGGAAATGGCCGCGCAGCCACGGGGGGATGGCTGCGCAGACCACTAACTTGGCGTCGATATGTCAACGTCAAACAGCAAAATAACACCGTCTTATGCGCGTGTAACCTAGCAGACCTTAGGGTCTCTGGAGAAAAGCGAACGGCTTCTCCGCGCCACGTTTCCAGCGGGCTTTTCGTTGCGCATTGCCGATGGTAGGCTCCGGCGCAATACTAAAGTGAGAGGTGCGCGCGGCCATTTCGGTCACTTACCGTGCGCTTGGGGGTAGTTTATTGATCGAAAAGCATGTTGCTGAGATTGCCCATCTTACACCGGAGGATCTGAAGATCCTGCAAGCTGTATTCGATAAGATTTGCCAACGGCGCGGAATTTCGAAAAATGGCTTTGTAGCAAAACGTGAGGCCCGTATTCTAATCGAGATTTACAGAGCCGGCATAAGATCCGAAGTCCAGCTGATCGAGATGCTTGGATAGATCGGTAGGATGGTAGGCAGCGGCGAGGACGCCGTCTTGCAAACGATGCGATGCGGCAAACGCCATACAGCTCTCCGAGTGCGAAGCATTAAGAAGCTTTAAAAAGAAGGCCAAATAAGGGTTGCGGTGAAGACTATTAGCCTCTCTCGAATTGCGAAAAGCTTTCACGTATACGAGCCTGCAGCCCCATGTGGCTTTCGATATCACCGCCGTGACCGGTGTGAAAATCATCCATGCGATTGCCTTTGGCGATTGCGATCCTGATTTCCTCTCCGCGTGATATTCGCTGTCTCTTACCTGTCGAAACAATCGAAGCATTGCTGAAGGCTCGCGATCGTGATGAGCTCTTCTCAAATTATTGCAGTCTTACGCTACCCTCATGTCAAGGGACTCGGACGCGGCCTGACCATGGCTTGCTCTTTCCCGTGCAGGCCTCTCAGGCGATCGGCCAGCTCGCCCGAAATACCATTCCGTTGTCGCGCTCGAGATGCAGTTCGCCACCAAGCTGGGCGATGAAGCCCGCAATCAGCTTGCTTCCCATGCCCTGCGGCGCCTGCAGCGGATCATAGCCCGGCCCATTATCTCGGATCAACAGATTGCCTTTCAGGCCCTCTTGCGACAGACGCACCTTGAGCTTGCCATTGTCGGCTCCGTTGAATGCATATTTGAAGGCGTTGGACACAACTTCATTGATCAGCATGCCGAGGGGAAGGGCATGGTCCCTGGCGACGGCGACGGCGTCCAGCTCAAGATCCAGTGCGACATTCTTATCGAATGACGATGCGATATCCGTGACGAGCTTGTTGACGTAGGGCGCAATCTCGATGGTCTCGAACTGATCGGTCTGATAGATCTGCTCGTGGATCGACACCATCGCGGCAATCCGGCGACTTACATCCGATTTCGCCTCCGGCGATAGCGGCTGCAGGCGAACTAGCGCCTGAACCGTCTGCAGGTTGTTTTTGACCCGATGATGGATTTCTCGGAACAGGAACGTGTTCCGTTCCAACGCCCGTTCAAGTTCATTGTTGCGGATCGCAAACCCGTGCAAAAGGCGGACGATCCAAGCGGTCGCCAGACTGAGCACGCAGGCAAATGGGATGACGATAAGCAGTTGCGACTTCAGGTTCTGCCAGAACTGGTCGAGCACCTCGGCACGATCTATCGCGGCCAGGGCGACCACCGGCCAGCCATCGATTTTCTGAAACGCGACGATGCGCGATATGCCGTCGATCGGCGACACCGGGCTATGATAGATCCCGCTTTGATGATCCTTCAGCATTGCAAACCATGCGGTCTGGCCAAGATCCACTTCCGCGTCGGGCTCCGGATGCCGTGCTATCAGCCATCCGTCGTCTCGGATGATGGACACGGTCGAGTTGGCCCCGAGCCCCATGGTCCGCCAAAATCGATCGACGAAGGCATTTGAGATGGTGATCGCCGCCACGCCCTGGAATTGTCCGTCACGCATGACGCGCCGTGCAATGGTGAACGCCGAGGCGTTTATCTGATTGTCCCTGGTCAGCCGACCGATCGCCAGATCCTGACCGCCCGCCAGTTTGGCGAAATAACCGCGTGTCTCGATGTTGATGGAGCGGGCGTCGCCCACGCTGGAAAAACGCAGATGCCCGGCGGCGTCGAAAACGGCGTAGTTGAAACCGATAGGAAGGTCGCCGACCGCTTTTTCGAGGTCGAGGATTTTGCCGGCCGTGCGGATGCCGTTAAGGCTCAAGGCGGCATCGATCCGCTGCAGCGCCTGATTGCTGGCCTCCATCATCCACTGGGCATTGGCAGCCACTGTCTGGGCCGATGCGGCCGCGCGGACTTCCCCGTTTCTCAGCGCCGTTCGATAGCTCTGCATCAGCAACATGCCGCCGAAGACCAGCATCAAGCCTATAAAGGCAAGGCTTAGCCAGATCGGCAGTGCCGACAGTCCCCTTGCGTCATTCGCTCTGCCCTGTCTCTTCAGGATAGCCATCGCATCTTCTTGCCCCTTCACACTCACCTTGACTGGATGAACCCGCAATGATGCAGGTACCGAAAGGCGATGCCATGGCTTCTCCTGCCACAGCCGCTCGATGACGGCAATGTTACGGCGTTCCTCCAGCGGTTTTTGGGGACCGCAGTGGGAGGGTGTCCAGAATCTCTGCACCAAACGTCCCACTGCGCACATCGCGGTGTGGCTACAGCCGATGCGCGGGAATTTCAATGCGCTGCCAAGAGCCCCGGGCGGGGATCACGGCCAGGCCTATGCGTTGATATATCCAGAGAGCTTTGAAGCAAGTCCGCGGAAGAATGCCATGAGGAACGACGCAACAAGCTAATCTAATTCCCCTAGATCATTGGTTTGCCGCCGGTTACGGCGATCGTTGCGCCGGAGACATAGCTTGAGAGGGGATCGGCCAACATGACATAGGCAGTTGCCAGTTCCGCCGGCTGGCCCGGCCTCTTCATTGGTACCTGCAGGCCAAACGTCTCGACCGCCTCGGCGGGGAGGGTGGCTGGGATCAGCGGCGTCCAGATTGGACCGGGCGCGACAGCATTTGCGCGGATCTGCTTTTCTGCCAGAAGCTGTGCAAGTCCTGCCGTGAAATTTTGGATAGCGCCCTTCGTCGTGGCATAGGCTAGGAGCGTGGGATTGGGATTGTCGGAATTGATCGAGGCGGTATTGATGATGCAACCGCCGGGCTTCATGTGGGAGACCGCGGCCTTGGTGAGATAGAACATCGCATGGATATTCACCTTGAATGTGAGCTCCCATTCTTCGTCGGTAATGTCTTCCAGTTCTTTGAAACTCATCTGGTGCGCCGCGTTGTTGACTAGAATATCGATACCACCAAAGCGCTCGACAGCGGTGTCTATGATCCGGCGGCAATGGCCGGGGTCCTGGATATCGCCCTTGATTAAGATCGCCTTACGGCCGGCCTTTTCCACCAGGTCGCGCGTCACTTCGGCATCGTCATCCTCCCCAAGATAGGATATCAGAACATCGGCCCCTTCGCGTGCGTAGGCAATTGCGACGGCGCGGCCTATGCCGCTGTCCCCGCCAGTTATGACGGCACGTTTTTCTGCAAGTCTGCCAGAGCCCTTGTAGGACAGCTCTCCGTGGTCTGGCCGCGGGTTCATTTGCTCCGTACGGCCGGGCAGTTCTTGGGTGGGTGTATCAAAGGGAGGGACGGGATATTGCGACATTGTGCTCTCCTCTGGGCAGCAGTTTGAAAGATGTCGGGCACGCATGCGTTGCGCCGGGAGACCCGTCACGGCAAACGCTGTTGTCATTTGCGTTGCCACGACAGCTCTTTTGACAAGGCTACGACATCTGCAACCCACCCGCGCCGTCTTTGGTTCCCTTGGCGCCCCCGACTGTACCGAACCGCGGCAGGGTGTGATCCCATGACGTATTTCCGCCGGAAGGTTGCCGTCGGCGAGCTCGCCAATCCCTGACGAAAAATCCACTAAAGCGCTCGGGCCTTCCTGCCAGAGCTGAGCGCCTTTACGGTCGCGCTTGACTGCATTCTTGTAACGTCAAAGCAACGAAAGTTTAAGGCTGCTCCTATACGTTTGGGACGTAACGGAGTGCTCTTGATGTCGACACAATGCAAAGGCTGCCTTGATGGAGCTGGGTTCCAGCGACCCTTCTCTATGGCCTTCCAGCCAATTGTCGACATCACAACTGGTGCGGTCTTCGCGCACGAAGCTTTGGTCCGTGGACCGAAAGGGGAAGGGGCCGGATCTGTCCTTGGCCAAGTCGAGGAGCACAACCGATACGCCTTCGATCAACAGTGTCGGGTGACCGCGATCGAATTGGCCTCCACACTTTTCGATCCGGCTGACAATGTGAAGCTGTCGATCAATTTCATGCCGAACGCCGTATACGAGCCGCGGGCATGCATTCGGCTCACCCTGGCAACCGCCATGAAGACTGGTTTCCCGCTCGACCGGATCATTTTTGAGTTCACCGAAAACGAAAAGCTCGACACGGAGCACATCCTCAATATTCTGCGCACCTACCGAGATATGGGGTTCAAAACGGCGATTGACGATTTCGGCGCTGGCCACTCGGGCTTAGGCTTGCTGACACATTTTCAGCCGGATATCGTCAAACTGGACATGGATATCATTCGAGGCATCGATGAAGATCCTGTGAGACGAAAAATCGTCAAGCATACGCTCCATATGCTCGAAGACCTGGCGATCCTACCGATTTGCGAGGGAGTGGAGACCGCTGGCGAGCTGATAGTTCTGAAAGATTTGGGCGTCTCTCTTATCCAAGGTTACATTCTGGCCAAACCGAGTTTTGAATCGCTTGCCGTGCCCGTGGCGGGGAATAAGGCTCTTACCATAGCGGCGTAAGCAACTGACGCTGCCCTGACGCCAGGACTGGCGCCTGGATTGAAGGAAGGTTCTGAACGGGGCCGCTCCGGCGCCGCGTACCACCTACGGATGACGGTGCGGAAGATGCGTCACCCTTCGTATCCCCCATCATTTCAGTGTGTCACACCCCTGTCCCGGAGACCTGCTCTTAATGCGCTCACATGCGCAGGTGCTTGCTCCACAGAACTGTTCCACATCAATTTCGCTTTGGTTCTGTTTTTGGCGTGCCACGCAATGTACGCGCCATTGGAACATCCTCGGTATGGGCTCGACTGAGCCGGGATCGACAACAACCTGATAGGTGTAGCTTGCCACACAGCTTCAATGCTTCCAGGTGACGTCGCCCCCGTGAAATGAAGGCACTGATTTATTGAGTTCAGTATGCCAGCCTCAAACAGCCTTGGTAGCAGCCTAGTTCAGATCAGGACGACGCATTGCTGGCCGGGTGAATCCTGGGTCTTCAAAACGGGCGGCTCAATCATGTGCGTCGGGTCTATGTTCACTGAACTCTTTGGGGAATGTACAACAAAACATGAGGTTAGTATTTGCTTGGTGACAACGCGCCAGTCATTCAACGTGACGGTTCAGACTGCTCCAGGTAGATCGTGACATAAAGGTCGGATACCAGCTGAAGGCCAAGTGCCGTGAGTGGCGTCGCTAGGGCAAGCCCGCCAAGACCAAATAGCGAGCCGAAGATTAATTGTGATGAGATGACCAGCAGTGGCGGCAGTGCTACCTTCTGTTGTTGGATGATCGGGGTTATGACATAGCTTTCCAGGGTCTGGACAGCGAGGTAAACCCCCAGCACAAGCAGCACAGTGTGGGTGCCTTGCGGCAGTGCAAGCAGAAGCCCCGGTGCGGCGGCGATCACTGGACCTAAATTTGGAATGAAAGCCAGCAGGCCGGCGAGCAACCCTAGCACCAGCGCTAGAGGGATGCCAACAAACCAGAGCCCGATAAAGGTGAGAACCCCAACGACACACATCGCAATCAGTTTGGCCATCAGCCACTGGTGCAATGTAGCAACCGAACGGTCGAGCACCACATCGGCCCTCGAACGGAGGCTAGGGGCGAAAAGCGCTAGCAAGCCGCGGCGGTAGGTGCCGGGGTCCAAGGCACCGTAAATGGCGATAAATAGGAGAATAATCGTGTTGCCGATGTAGCCGAAGGCAGAGGTGACGGCGGTGGTGGCTTTCCCGCGCCAGGCCGCGGACCAGAAATCGATCTTGTCGATATGGGCCAATATACCCTTCGCCCAACTGTAATTTTGCATGCGTGACCGAAGGGTCTCCAAAGAACCTGGAATTTGGCGCGAGAACTCGTCGATTTGGCCGGAGATTGACGGTGCGAGCGCCAGACAAAATAGCGCGAGAATGGCACTGCCGAAAATGAGAACCAGGGACACGCCCCATATCGGCTTGATTTTGATGAAGCGACCTAGTGCTGTCCCACAGGAACGCACCAGAATGGCGATCAGTATCCCGCCGAAGATTATCAGCGTCGTACCAGGCAGGAAAAGGAGAAAAAGCGCGAAGGTAACCAGCACAGCAGCGACTGATACACGCCGACGAACGGGCTCGCTGGTTAGCTCTAACATTTGGACCTCAAGTCTAATTTGCTCTCATCGCATGTGTCGAATTCCGCGTTTCTGATGCAGAAACTATCGTCCGCTTACGGGATCGGCCGCAAGACGAAGCCTCTTGTCCGCTGTTTCGACGACGAACATCACCCGATTGTCGTGGGCAAGCGCAGTGGGTCGTTGAGCAGTTGCGTCAAGGTGGCCTTGGCTATCCGTTGCCAGTTTCTCAAGCGGCTCTACAACGCCATCGGAGAGCCAGCCGAAAATGACGTCCGTATTGCCTGGCAATCCCGATGCTGACACCTCAAGCTTTTCCTCATCCTGAACAACGACCTCGAGTCTGGGGCCGGTCGTTGGGCCTGATGCGACGCCTGGTAAGCCAAGCCTCTCGCCGAATGATAGCACCTCCTGGTTGAGATCGGGTTGATCCTTAAGATAATCCGACACCGATCGACCTGCGGCAGTTGCAGCCTCAGTTACCTGCCGTCCTGCATCCACGACGGCGCCCCGCGCTCTTTCGAGCCAGTCTTTCCCAAGCCTGTCTTGTGGTACGGCGATCACCTCACGTTCTTCTAGCCGATCGGGGGAGGAGGCATCATTAGCCCGCAGCAGAGCATCCACAGATATGCCGCACCGATCAGCAAGCTGCTCTATATTCTCCCCCCCATTTAAACGCTCTACTGCTTTGCAACCCTGTTGTGTTGCTGTGGCGGGGATAACGCCGAGCATAATAAAACCGAGGGCTGGCCAGACTGTTGTTGTAAGCGCCAATCTCATGTGCATCTCCTTCTGCTCTGTTGTAGTCCAACCTCTCGGAGAATAGATCGTTCCATCATTTGCTGCAGCCGCAGGGAAATGCAGGGTTTAGGAGAGGAGGGCTTCGACCCACTCTTCCAACACTGGGATTATTGCCTGTCTGGATGCGTTCGAGCGCATCGTACATGACGACCAGTCGCGGTTGCCGGCACTGATCAAGGCTGGCCTGCCGCATATGCAGTTCGCAACGATCCATCCATTGCCAGATGGGAACGGTCGTATCGGCCAGCCTGCTGGAAGCCCTACATTTTTGCATGAACGGCGTTTCGCGAAAGCCGCCTCCATAGCTCAGTCGCTATTGTCGCGAAGATCGAAACTGGGAAGCTTGGCTGGGGTATTCCTGGCCGGCGTCGCCGACATTGCCAATCAGGCATTTGAAGCTGCAACCCAGATCGTCGATCTCTTCGAAGACCGCGAGTGGATTGTGGGGGTCCACGTCAAATGTCAATGACCCTATGGGCGTATAAGGATATGCGGCACTTCGGAGAGCTTGCAGATGGTCAGATGTAAGTGTCCGTTCGCCCCTCGACCCTGGCGGAGACGGTTCGCATAGTGTCGCGTATACGTTCGCACAGAAGTCTGACGCGTAGAGTTTGCCGGGTGTCGACGTGGGTTAGAAGCCACACATCGCCGGTATGGATGACCGGACTACCTGGGACACGAGAAAGCAGAGGGTCTGCGTCGCCGACAAAGCAGGGCAGTAACGTGATGCCCATACCTGCGCGCGTGGCGTGCAATCTTGACCGCATCTCTGAAAAGCGGACAGGGATGGCGGCTAATTCGATACCTTCTCCAGGTGTCCAGTCCCTTGGAATGTCCTCGCCCGGCCCGAGCAACCATGCCAAGGCGGGCAAAACGCCGCCCGCCCCAGCACGACGTACATAAAACGCTGTGTTGAACGCGCAAAGCCTGCTTCCATAAAGGTTGTCGGGCGGTGACCCGTTTCCCAGCACCACGCGCAAAGCCACATCCGCCTCGCGGTTGCTTAGATTCGCAACCGTTCCGGTCCCGATGATTTCGAGCGCGATGTCGGGGTAGGAGGATCTGAAGCCGGTAAGCGTCTCCATCAGGATATCGGTCGCAAAAGAGATGGGGAGGGTGAGGCGCAGCGGGCCAGATATGCTCTGGTCGCGAGCGAAGATACGTCCCTCGATCTTGGTGGATGCTTCCGACATCTGCGCCGCAAGATCCACGATGTCGGCACCCGCTGACGTCAGCCTGTATCCGGAAGGAAGCTTTTCGAAAAGTTTTGTCTTGAGCCTCTGCTCCAGACGCGCAATGCCGCGAAGGACCGTTGCGTGGTTAAGGTCCAGCGCGTCAGCCGCCGCACGCACCGTTCCCCCTTTGGCCACAGCTTGGAACATGCGTAACTCATCCCAATGATCCATGGTGCGTTTCTTCACAACCCTTGTGTCTGATCTCAGAGTTTATTCGCCGATGCCAACCGTTGTACAGCCTGTGAGCACAGATGACATGTGAATTCGCACCGGTCGCAGGTATCCCACGTCATCGAACTTTGCTCAACACAAGGGTCTACGATGCAGATGTTCTCCCAAATGCAGGCAACCGTGCTTGCGCTTTTTCTCAGTACGGCAGGTGTCTCGGCGCAATCGCTTTCTGACATCAAGCCTTCCTCGGAGCCTCTTGTACTTCAGAGTCAAGGCAGCTTTTTCGTCGGTGGCAGAACCGTCAAGACCGAGAGTGCCGGCTGGGACGACCTCAAGGATATATTCGGTGAGAGTTTCGAATCCGGTGATGTCGTCGTCGATCAGATGTATGTCCAGTTCCAAACCCCGCTGAAGCCGACGCATCTGCCGATCGTATTCATGCATGGTGGGCTACTCTCTTCAAAGCAATGGGAGACCACGCCGGACGGCCGCATGGGCTGGTTCGAATATTTCACGCGGCAGGGATTTCCCACTTATCTTGCCGAACAGACAGGGCGGGCGCGCTCGGGCTTCAATGGTACGATCTTCAACCAGGTGAAAAACAAAAGTCTGCCGCCTGAGGCGCAGCCGAAGGTCTTTCTTGGCACTTCGAGAATGGCCTGGAAGGTTTTCAGGTTCGGTCCTGAGCTTGGCAAGGCCTGGCCGGACGTCCAGTTCCCAATCGAGGCAACTGATGAATTCGCCAAGCAGGTCATTCCTGACATGATCGAGACCCAGGTGCCGAGCCTGTTGGGCGAGTTGATCCAGCCTGAAACAAAGAACCCGACCGTCGCCAACGTTGCCGATCTGGCCGCAGACCTTGGAGGAGCAATCCTCGTCGGCCACTCTCAGTCGGCGGGATTCCCGACCCAAGCCGTCCTGAAGGGCAAAGGCGGGATCAAGGGACTGATCCAACTGGAGACCGGCTGCTTCTCCAACTTAACGGACGAGCAGGTCACCGCGCTTGCCGAGGTTCCGATTTTGGTGATGGTGGGCGATTATCTTGGCAGTGATCCATCTGCAGCCTGTGACAAAGAAATGGAGCAGATCAAAGCCGCTGGTGGTGACATCACTTTCATTTCGCTCCCCGCCGTGGGCGTCAAGGGCAGCACGCATATGTTCATGCAGGGCAAAGAGAACATAAAGGTCGCGGATCTTCTCATCGAGTGGGTTGACAAGCATGTCGAGCGATAGAGACGCGACGTAGATCCTGATGTTGCCGTCGACTGCGCGAGGCGTTCGAATCTTGTGTACTTGCGGCTGCAAGTAACTCGGGAACCTCTCGGCCAAATGGTCCTCATTCTCAAGGAACGCTTTCGGATCCTGGCGCATGGCAGCCGGACGCGCTTCGCGCTTCTGTTCTCCATGCGTCAGAAGCAATATCCTGTCGACATGAGTTCTGGCTCCCTGGCGCCCTCATAAGCACGGATCGGTATCACCAGAGGAACACGGCAGCGCGGATATGCCTACGAGGTAACATGCGACGTCTAACTGCAAGTGGACATTCGGAGAAACGGACTGAGACGGACGTCTTGGTGCGTTTTCTCACACAGAGTGCATACCACGAAGCAGTTTGAAGTTTGAAAGAGTAACTAGACGACACTCACGGTGCAATTTTGCACCGTTATCACCGAACATGGATAGACAGACCGATGGGAAAACTTGAAGCAAAAATAGCTGTGGTGACGGGCGGCTCCAGTGGCATAGGGTTCTCGATCGCCGAACGTTTCATCCATGAAGGGGCGACAGTTTTTATTACGGGCCGCCGTTGGCCGGAGCTAGAAGCTGCAGCCACAAGGCTGGGCGCAAAGGCAATAGCGGTCCAAAGCGATGTCGCCGACCTTGCAAGCCTCGAGCGCCTCTTCGCGAGGGTACGGGAAGCGGAAGGGCGGCTCGACGTTCTGGTCGCCAATGCCGGCGTGATCACGTCCAGTCCGGTACGGGACGCGTCGGAAGAGCATTTTGACAGCATGTTCGACATCAACGTCAAAGGCGCATACTTTACACTCCAGAAAGCGTTGCCCCTTATGGGCGACGGCGGATCCATCATTCTGCTCTCCTCCTGCCTCGCGGCCAAGGGCTTGCCGGGTCACAGCGTCTATAACGCATCAAAAGCGGCTGTCCGATCGATTGTCCGGACAGCCGCTGCTGAATTGCTTAGATCGGGAATTCGAGTGAACACGCTAAGCCCCGGACCGGTCGACACGCCCATCATTGAAGGGCAAGTTGGTTCGCCAGAGGAGGCGGCGAAGTTTCGCCAACAGGCTGCCAGTCACGTCCCTCTCGGCCGCATCGGACGTCCAGAGGAACTCGCGGCTGCCGCGCTCTTCCTGGCATCGGACGAAAGCAGCTTTTCGACAGGCACGGATCTCGTTGTCGACGGCGGCATGACACAGCTCTGATGGTCTTAGAGTCAAGTTCCAGATGAGCGGCATTCTTAACGAAGGCAGCAGGGACGTTGCTGGTTGGATGGTTTGAGCCAGCAACTCCACGGGCGTCCTCGCGAGAGGGAAAATCTCGCGAGGGGAGCCTAACTCAATTTGACCTAAGCTTGTCCAGGACTGGCAACAGTTCAGAGGGATCTGGGCGGCGGGTGTAGTCGGGAGTGATCTCCGCATAGACGATAACACCATCGCGGCCGATCACGTATCTGGCTGGCATCGGTAGACGCCAGTCCTGACCGGCGTTGAATTGTGAAAGGTTGCTGCCGAAGCTTTTGTAGACTTCGATAAGGTCGTCCGGCAGCGAGAACCGAATGCCGAAAGTCGCCGCGACCTCACTGTCGTGATCGCTGAGGATCGGAAAGTTGAGTTTGTTGTCGCGCTGGGACCTGCGGCTATTGGCGAGGGTCTGCGGAGAGATGGCCAGCAATTGGGCTCCCCGGGCTTCGATCTCGCTGCGCTCGGCCTCAAGGGCTGCAAGGTCCAGATTGCAAAATGGGCACCAGACTCCGCGGTAGAAGGTCACTACCAGCGGGCCACGAACCAGGAGGTCGCGCAAGATGTATACGTTACCCTCAGGATCCGGAAGGCTGAAGTCCGGCGCCTTGTCGCCGGCTTTCAATGCACGGCTTGCCTGTCCACTATCTGTAAGCATCTTGGTGGCTCGATGCATAGTTTCAATTTGCTCGGCTGTCGGGACAAGAGGAAGACGACCGTTCTCAAAGTCGTCGCGCAGCTTGTCGAGTTTGTCCTGCAATTTCATGGCTCTTCCTTTCAAAGCGGAACCTCCGCAACGGCAGGAAGGCTACGTCGACAACACCAGGCCGGGTATTGCGAGACTTTGGACAACTGTTATTCGGGCAGCAAATGAGTGATCGCTGGCAGCAACTCACTGTCTTCGTCAGGGTAGCGGAGAGCGGCAGCTTTTCGCAGACTGCAAGGGACTTGCGTTTATCTCAGCCCTCGGTTTCGCGGATCGTCACGGAGCTTGAGGAGCGCGTTGGTGTCAAACTTCTGATCCGAACGACACGCCACCTAACCTTGACGGAGGCAGGCGCGACGTTTCTCGCCAAGGCGCGTGACGTCATTACGACGATAGAGGAAGCCGAATATGCAGCGCGCAAAACCGACTCGCTCGATGGCGTTGTTCGGCTCGCATTGCCCACTGCTTACGGCTCACGGGCCATAATGCCGTTACTGCCGAGTTTCATGGAGGCCTACCCAAACCTTCAGGTCGAGATCCTGATGGCGGATGAACGGCAAAACCTGGTCGTAGACGGCGACGATATTGCGATCCGCACCGGCGCACTACCGGATTCGACATTCGGCGCCAGACGAATTGCCTCTCTCGAGCGAATGGTCGTAGCATCTCCCGCCTACTTCGCTAAGAAGGGCACACCTGTCACCCCTGGTGCGCTCTCCGCTCATGACTGCATTCTCGGCTATGGTGCATTCGGTCGGGGAGCCTGGCGTTTCAAGCGGGGCAACACTCTGATTTCGGTCGATATTCGCAGCAGGCTCACGATCAACTCAGCCCCAGGTATCCTGGCGGCAAGCCTTCAGGGGTTGGGGTTGGCCATTGTTTCAGACGTCATGTCGGCAGACGAACGAGCCGACAACAGACTCGTCCGGGTGCTGGAAGGATATACGCTGGAGCCTGCAGCGGTGTACGCGGTCTACACCTCCGGCCCAAAACCATCGCGAAAGGTCAAGGCACTGATCGACCATTTGATCCGTGGCCTTCGACCAGCCGGGTGACCGCACATGCTGCCATTCAAGAGCAATTACGGGCTACTTTCCGTCATGTGGCCGCTAAGGCAAAGCCTGAAAATGGCTGATGCAGTCCGAGAATTTTAGCACGATATGCACTCAGCTTGTTCGCGTACCCACTCGATGGGACACGATCCCGATAACAATGGTGGTTTCTTGTTCCAAAATTCAAGCCACTGTGCGTGAGCGCCTGCATAGAGAATTTCATTCAACCAAGGCACATGAGGAGCACGGCGATGTCCTGAGGATCGGCGTGTCGGCGGCGAGCGATACGATAGACGGCAGAGGGCGGCAAATTGCGGATGGTTGCGCCAACCAGTGTGGCTTCCAGCTTTAGACCTTGCAAGATCCGGGGGCTCACCGGGCATCTCGGTCCGTAGGTAAACTGATAAAAGGCGGCGTCGTTTCGACAAAGATCAAAGGCATTCGCGAGTATGGCTTCCACCTTCCCAGGCGCCATGGAAAGAAGGGGCAGGCCACTGATGACGGCACTGAAGCGTCTATTCTGTAGCACGCGGTTTTCCGCAATATGGACCGCATCCATCTGCAGGACACACGACTGTGGAAACCGCCGGCGGAGCAAAGCTGCGAATTCTTCGCCATATTCGATCAAGGTCAGGTCGCGTTCATTCACGCCGCGGGCGATCATGGCCTTGGTGAATACACCCGTTCCCGCGCCAAGTTCGAGGAGCGGCCCGTCCGTAGTGGATATTTCCCGGGTCATGAGCCTGCTGAGAGAAGCGCTCGACGGGGCGATTGCCGCAACCCTTATGGGGTTTGCAACCCAAGCGCCGAAAAAGCGGACGTAGTCTTGAGCGGCAGAGAAACCATACATCGGAGCCACCTTGTGCGGGAGCTAGGAAACAAAACATCCGGTGACGCGAACTCCCCGGACCGACCGGCGACTTCGGTTGAAGGCCAGATGTGAGCCTAAGACGTTCAAGCGAGGCGTTCTTTGCGGGTTTTGCTTTTTTGTTGGCCGGATTTGCTCTGGTAACCCTAGAGATTTCATTTGCAACGCTGAGGCAGATCGAAGGCCATGGTCTTTCCTGGCCGCGTGAAGCCCTCTGATTTTAGCGGGCTTTGGGCCCATTCGTCAGGGCCAGAAGGCCGTTACGGACAGGCGGCCAGATGACAACGAAGCACAGCAGAGCAGAAAAAAGCCCGACCAGTGCCATGGCCGACTGGAGTGCAGTTTCTGCACCACTCAAAGCACTGGCCACCACGGGAACCAATGTCGGTCCAAGACTGATGCCCACCAGCCCGATTGCTGTCAGCGACAGTGCGATTGTCGTTGCGCGCATCTCGCTTGGGACGTGCTCCTGCATCACAACATGGCCGATGACGTATCCGGCAATCGAGCCGAAAGCCCAGATGCCGAGTGCCATTGCCGCCTGTGCGCCGCTTTCCGCAAAATAGAGAACGATGGCGCCTACCACCGCCAGCGAATAACAACCCATCAGCAACACGATACGCGCCTGCGTGCCCCAACGGCGCGCAAACCGATCCGACAGAGCACCTCCGATGAGGGAGGCGATCGCGCCGCTTCCGGAAACTGCGAGAGCGACCAGACCGCCTACTTCCAGCGCACTCAAGTCGTAGACGCGTTGCAACAGCGTTGGCATCCACGCAAAGATGCCGTTATCCCCGATCGCGAGAACGCCCTTGACAAGGCAGACCCGCAAGACAGTGCCGTTGTCGGCTATGAGTATGCGGAAAACCTTGGATATAGGCAGAAGCCCGGAGCTGTTCCTGCGCGCTGGTTCTCCGATGAGCAACAAAAGAGGAAGCAGAACAAGTCCTGGGAGGCCGACCACGATGAACAGTTGCCGCCAGGCCGCGAGTGCGCCGGCGAAGGGCACGGCAGCGAACTGACCATCGTCGATCCAGCCCAACAGGATGCCGCCGATGAGGATGGCTCCTCCTGCACCAAACGTCGCTCCAAGCGAAAATACGCCAAGCGCGATGCCACGGCGACGCGGAGAGAAAAGATCGATAATTAGCGAAGACGCCGCAGGCACGAGTGCAGCCTCACCCAGCCCCACGGCAATACGGGCCGCGAAGAAACTGGAGAAATCCAGGGCGAGCCCGCAACAGATCGTCGCGATCGACCAGAGCAGAAGGCCTGCGGCGATGAGGTTTCTTCGGCTGACCGCATCAGCCAGGCGACCACACGGAAGACCGGCGAGAGCGAAAATAAGCGCAAATCCGGCACCTTGCAGAAAGCTGACTTCGAGATCGGTCAGCGCCAGCTCTGCCTTTATCGGGTCGACAACCAGATTGATGATGAGCCGGTCGGTGTAGGATAGAAGCAACGCCAGGCAAAGCACGACGACCGCATACCATCCCGAGCAAGGTCTCGACGGGAAGGAGCGATCAGGCATCGTGGTCTTTCGAAAGCTCCTGGCGCCGTCGGTTGGCCGGAGAGATTGAGCGGCTCTCAATCAATTGAAGGGCATTACGAAGATCGCCGGTGGAAAATCCTTCGCGGAACCGCGCATATACCGCGGCCAGTTCATCCTCGGCATTCGGGTCTCCGCCGCGTTGGCGCATCAGCTTCACCAGGCTCATTGTTGAACGCAGTTCCCATGAAATCGCGCCATCCGAGCGCGCGATCCCTATAGCCTGGCGATAGCAGTCTTCTGCCCGGTCGAACTTCTTTGGCTCCTGAAACCGGATGACATTGCCTTTGATCCGCAAGATTTCTGGGATGCCAACCACTTGTCCACGGCTCTTTGAGATCTCCATCGCCTCGTCAATAGCCGCAAGTCCGGCCGCAACATTTCCCTGGCGTGCCAAGGCTTCGCCGTAGTTGGTCAGGTAGTTCGGATATCGCATGCGAAACCCGCCGTCGCGCACCTTTGTCAGCATGTCCCGATAGCCGAGCAAATCCAGAGGTCTTCCGGTATAGAGGTGCAATCGACCACCCGCGCCGACACCCATGTTTTTCCAGATATCGAGACCATGTTTCGTGGCGTGTTCGAGACCTCGTTCCAGATGGCGCCAAGCGGCATCATAGTCTCGGATATACATCGCAGTGATGAGTGCGCCGTGCAGAAGCGCATAGCATAGCGAAACAGCATAGTTCGACCCTTCGGCTTCCCGAAGTTGCCTTTCTGAGACTTCGATCGCCTGGTCCGGAAAGCCTTGCAGCCAGAGCACGATGGCAAGAGAGCCTTCCGCCGTCAGCCTCTGGTCGAATTCATATCGGGCGATGTCCGGACGGAGATCAAAGGTGGGCGGCCTTTGAACAATTCTCTCCAGTTTCTCTCTGGACGCCGCCAGCGCGCCAAGCCAGGAAAGCGCGGAGCCTGCCTGAGCGTCTCCTCCGCCGGCGCTGTGCAAGTCGCCGTGTGATTCAAGTTCGCGAATCCTGTCTGCGAGCGCGAGCGCGGTCTGGGAGTCCCCGGTCCACAATTCATACTCCGAGAGCCCCCGCAGGCAGGACAGCTGCAAATCCGCATCGGCAATCTGTTCGGCCAGTTCGAGTGCCTTGGTGAGGGCGGCCTTGACTTCGAGGAGCGGACCACGCGTATGCAGCAGTGTTGCTCCGAAGGTCAGGTTCAGCAACAGATCGTCCCGCGCTGTCCGATAGGGGCGAAACCGATCGTCAAGCGCGCGCTCGGCGGCCATGCGGCATTCGTCGATCAGAGATACCTGCTGGCCGAAGGGGAGCGCCGCAATGGTCAGTCGGACACCCAGAGCAGGATCGAACGTCGAGGTAAAAGCCCACCGCATTGCATTGCGGATGTCGTCCGTCTTGGGGGCATGTCGGTGTAGCCATTCGCTTCTTGGCAGCCGTTCGATATCGCTGCCCGCTTGCGACAACAGGTCGATGCAGTGCTCGGCGTGGCGATGTCTCGCAGTGTCAAACTCGTCACTGGCAGCAAGCTTCTTCAATGCGTAAGCGCGCGTCGTATCCAGCATGCGATAGCGGAGTTCATTGCCGTGAGCCTCGGCAGAGACAATCGACTTTGCCACAAGGCGGGCAAGATCCATCACTACGCGTGAATGATCCAGATAGGTGTCAGCGGCGACGGCGCAGGCGGATTCGAGAGAAAAGACACCCGCGAACGTGGCCAGTCGCCGCATCACCGCGCGTTCTGTTTCTGAAAGAAGCGCGTAACTCCAGTCGATCGTCGCGGTGAGGGTGCGATGGCGCTCAATCACACCGCGATGCCCCTCAAGCAGTCGGAAATGGCCATCGAGTTGGTTCAGCAGTGCTTGAATAGAAAAGGCTTCGACCTGCGTCGCGGCAAGTTCGATCGCCAAGGCAATTCCGTCAAGCCTGCGGCAAATTTCTGCCACCAGACCAACCTCGGGGTCCTTGAGTTCGAATGCATCGTATCTGTCCGTGGCACGGTCCACGAACAGTTGAATTGCCGGAAACGCGAGAACTTCCTGCGCGCTCAGAAGAGATGTTGCCTCAGGCACGGCAAGGCCGCGCAATCTGCGGACCCTTTCTCCTCGGGTTTGCAGGGGCTCCCGGCTAGTTGCCAATATCGTGATGCCTGCCGCTTCAGGCAACAGGCGTTCGACAGTAGATGCAACGCCCGAGATAACATGCTCGCAGTTGTCGAGAACGAGCAGCATCTCACGCATGCTCAGGAACTCACCCAATGCAGCAAGCGTGTTTGCGGAGTGCGCCGCAAGCCCGATGCCCGTGGTTATCGCGCTGGGCACGAGGTTCGGATCTTTCAGCGTGGAAAGGTCGATCAGCCAGACCCCGTCGGAAAAGGAACCCACCAGTCGTTCGGCGATAGCAAGAGCCACCGTCGTCTTGCCGATGCCACCAGTCCCGACAATCGACAGCAACCGGCAATCTCGCAAGTCGTTGATGATCGCTCTGATATCCTCCTCTCGGCCAAGTATTCGTGCGAGCGCCGTCGTAGGTAAATTGTGGTTGCGGACCGCACGTATGCGTGGGTCGGCGCAAGGATCTAGCACCTCTTCATATCGGACTGGCGCTATAAAACGATAGCCGCGGCCCACGACCGTCGCAATGCTCTGTGGCGCCCCCGGTTCATCCTCCAGAACACGCCGCAAGGCGACCATATTGACCTTAAGGTTGCTTTCCTCAACTAGCGTATTCGGCCAGACACGTTCCAGCAATTCGCGTTTGGCGATCAGGTCTCCCGGCCGCTCGATCAGGGCAGTCAGGATATCGAGCGCGCGTCCACCGATCCGGACCGGTTCATCGTCCCGAAGCAGGAGTTGTTGCTCGGGTATCAGTTTGAAGCGCCCGAACTGGAATGACCGTGGGGCCGATGAGCCCTTGCCGTTCGTCATGCACTGCCCTTGAGCTCGTCTTCGCCGCCAATGCCGATCTCACCAATCGGTAAATAATAGCATGAAAGTAAAAATCGAAAACAGGACAACCTTCACGGTCATTGGCGATTGCCGACTGCCGGCTTAACCACTTTTAACCGCGTATAACTCGCTCGACGGCGGCGTATGCGCCACCATCTCCCCACAAGAGGACATAAATCCGGACCACGGTCCAAAGTAGCTGGGTCGTGGTCCACCTCAGCCTGCCGGAACAAGTGCTACCGTCGAAGAGGGACATCAAATGGCATTGGCAAAGCATGGGAACGAAAAATATCATTCCAGCACACTGATCGGCACGCCCGCGGAAGGGGAGGCATTGCGTGTCGAACGCAGGAATATTGGGTCCGGCGCACAGAATTGCGTGCGACCCGAGTGCACCGAGTTAGTCTACATCCTCGCGGGTCGCGCCAGGGTTCGGCGCACAGGAGACGGAAAATCCCAAGAAGGAATAGCGTGGGAGGGAACAAGTCGGCTGGTGCCGGCTGGGACGCACGAAACCCAGCTTGAGCTCGACGGATCAGTCGAATGTCTCCTCATATACCTCCCCCCCAAACTGCTGGAGCAGAGCGCGCTTGCCGATTACGGGATCAACCCCGACCAAACAGGTCTCGCCTATGTCGGCGCTCTCGCCGATCCCATTCTCTCCCAGATCGGTAAGGCGCTTAACGGCCTCACCGGCCGCTCCCAATCCCTGGAGCGCCTTTTCGCCGACGGCTTGAGGACAACCCTTGCAGCCCATCTGCTCCGCAATTACTCAGTGGAAAGCCTAAAGCCGACGCGTGCGCCTTCTCTCGACGGCAAGCGGCTTCAGCGTGTTCTCGATTTGATTGAGGCGAGGCTCGGCGAAGAGATCACGCTGGAGGAACTGGCGCGAGAGGCATGCCTCAGTCCGTTTCATTTTTCACGTTTGTTTCATCAGACAACCGGGCTGCCACCGCATCGCTTCGTGATCGACAGGCGCATCCGCGCCGCACAGCGCATGCTGCAAACAGGACAGCTTTCGATTGCCGAGATCGCGTTCGACACGGGATTTGGATCGCAAGCCAATTTCACCCGCACCTTCCGCAAGCTCACCGGCACCACGCCGGGGCAGTTTCGTGGCCGATATCGTGGCCTGGGCAGCGAGACAGCAATTTCTGATCATTTTTCCGCAAGAACCTGAAATAACCAGCCGAAACATCGAATTAGAACGACTTCTAACATAAGCCATTTTTGATCTGGGAGACAGGGCATGATCCGGCAAGCAATCCTAAACATCGCTGCTTGTGCCGGCCTGCTGGTGCTGCTCGGGGTCGCCTATCTGTGCTTTTGGCCCGTTCCGGTCGAGCCAGTATCCTGGCACGCTTCAGCACCTGCCGGGTACACCGGACCGTACGCCGCCAACACGCGCCTAGCCAATATCAATCTGATCGATATCGGAGACGACTACGGGCCTGAACATATCGCCGTCGGCAAGGACGGCAGGCTGTACGCCGCCATGACGAGTGGCAATATTTTGAGCATGGAGCTCGACGGCTCCGACCGGAAGGTTTTTGCCAACACCGGCGGGCGCGTTCTCGGCTTTGATTTCGATGCCGATGGACGAATGATCGCGGCGGATGCCATGAGGGGCCTGCTGGCCATCGATGCTCACGGCGTTGTCAGTTTGCTGACGGACAGTGTCAGCGCCAATGATCCGATCGGATACGCCAACGCGGTCGTTGCCGGATCAGATGGCACTATCTACTTCACGCAATCATCCATGCGCTTCAGCCCGCGAGAATGGGGCGGCACACTGGAAGCCAGCGTTCTCGATATCATCGAACAATCCGCAACCGGCCGCGTCCTGGCTTATGATCCGGCCACGAACACCACGCGGGTCGTCGCCAAGGGCCTCTCCTTCGCGAACGGGCTGGCGCTTGCGACCGACGAGTTAAGCCTTTTCGTCAATGAAACGGGTCGCTATCGCATCTGGCGAGTCGACGCGAACGCTCACGATGTGGACATGAAAGGCAATAGCGCCCAAGTACGCATCCTGCTTGATAATCTGCCCGGCTATCCCGACAATCTGGTTCGCGGACGAGACGGCCGGATTTGGGTTGGCCTTTTCAGGCCTCGCAATCCTGCGGCGGACTCGCTGGCGAACAAGACATTTCTGCGAAGGATATTGCTGCGTCTGCCGCGCTCGTGGCTGCCGACGGGCAAGCCTTATGGACATGTCTTCGCGATCAACGAGGACGGAGACGTGCTGGACGACCTGCAGGACAGTGCAGGGCTCTATCCCGAAACCACCGGTGCGACCGAAACCACCGACCGCCTCTACGTTCACAGCCTTCATGCGCATGCGATCGGCTGGGTGCCCTATTGATCAGCTCTCGCAAAGCCCCATGCAGCCCGGGAACGGGAATCTGCGCTACGCACCAACGCGGCAGTTGCCGCGGCAAACCAAGCAAAGGAAGAAGTCATGTCCATCAAAAAGGTTATCGCCGCCGCGGTGGTCGCCACTGTCGCTACCGGGTCCATGGCGCTCGGGGCTGAGAAGCCCTCTGTCGTACTGGTGCATGGGGCATGGGCGAATGGATCGAGCTGGTCGAAGGTCATTCCGCTGCTGCAGGCGCACGGGTTGACCGTCGTCGCGGTCCACAATCCGCTGTCCTCGTTCGACGCCGACGTCGCGGCCACCCGCCGCGTGATCGAGGACCAGCCGGGCAACGTCGTGCTGGTCGGCCATTCCTACGGCGGAGCCGTCATCACCGAGGCGGGCAACAGCGACAAGGTTGGCGCGCTGGTTTATGTCGCGGCATTCGCGCCATCTGCGGGGCAATCGATCAATTCAATCGTTGGCGCGGCACCGCAGCCCCCCGAATGGCTGAAAGAAGTCCACGCCGACGCCAGCGGCGTCCTGACTTGGTCAGCGGAGGGCGTGGCACACTATTTTGCGCCTGACATTCCGCCCGACGAGGCAGCACTCTTGGCCGCCACGCAGGCACCGCTGGCCGCCGTGGCATTCGACGGCAAGGTGATCAAAGCCGCATTCAACGAAAAGCCGAGCTGGTTCGTCATGTCCGACAACGACCAGATCATTCCGCCAGCGCTGCAGCAGGTTTTCGTCGACGCGATGAAGGCCACGGCAATCCATGTACCCTCGAGCCACGTCGCCATGCTTTCGCAGCCTCAGGCCGTGGCCGATGCGATCCTCGCCGCGGTGGATAGCGTTCACTGACTAACCCCTCCCGCGCGAAAGGCCCGCTCGCGCAATGGCTTGCCGATCGGCGGAGGTGAACCGTCTCCCCCAAATCTGTCGATCGGCAAGCCTTCATGGTCGGGCGCGCTGGATGTCGAGAATGTTCGCGGGCAGGAGGCAATCGAGCAATTTCAAGCACAACGACAGCAAAAAACGCAAAGAATTGCGCGCTCCGTAGCAGCTAGTTTCAGAAACAGACGAACCTCCGCCACGGAATCAGAGACGCGCAGAGCAGTGGTCGCCATCATCAACCAAGCCTTTAGGAAAGCCGATGAAAAACGCTAGCCAAGCTCAGATGAAGTTGGGTCTTCGTATCCACGCCACGGTATTCGTGCCGACCATCATTCTCCTGATCATTGTCAACTTCCTGATCGGTCCGCCCTATTGGTTCGGATGGGTGCTGCTGGGCTGGGGCGTGGGCCTGATCGCACACTGGTTGTCTGTCCGCTACCACGTGAGCCAACGGGGCGATCCGAGCTGAAGCGAACACGCTCGGGCAGGCTTCCTCGATCGTTCGCATCTCCTATCGCAAATGGCACCCGAAGACTGGATACATCTTCCGGCCACCCCATCGCTCGAAGGCCCCAGATTTTGAAGAAGGAGACAAATCATGTCGATCTCCCGCGAAGGAGACGTGGTCGAGGCAGCAGCCAGAACCATTTCGGATGAAGCGCTTTTCGATCATGACTCAGCCGCTTCGTCTTGTTCAGCCAAGAGTCGAATGACACTGCTGGCCCTCGCGCTCGGAACATTCTGCATCGGCACCACCGAATTCGCCAGCATGGGGATCATCCAGCTCTTCTCTCTGACCCTCGAAGTCGACCTGCCGATGGCAACCCATGCGGTGACCGCTTACGCCATGGGAGTAGTGGTCGGCGCTCCCGTTCTCACTCTCGTCGCGGCGCGATTGAACCGACGAACCTTACTGCTGTATCTGATCGGCATCTTCGTCCTCGGCAATGTGCTGTCTGCTTTTGCCCCGAATTTCGCGTTGTTCGTCTTTGCCCGCTTTGTCAGCGGGCTCCCGCAAGGGGCCTATTTCGGCGCCGGAGCGGTCGTTGCATCCCACGTCCTCGGTGCTGGCCGCTCCGGTCAGGCTTTTGCGATCGTTATGACGGGCTTGACTATAGCGACCATCTTCGGCTCACCGCTGGCCACGTTTCTCGGCCAGACGATTGGCTGGCGCCAAACCTATCTGGGCATTGCCGCTTTGGGCCTGGTATCGCTGGTCTCTCTCTGGACGTTTGTCCCCCGGACTGCAGAACTGGCCGGTGCTCCGATCTTGCACGAGCTGAGTGGGCTGCGCAAAGGCAGGGTCTGGCTCATGATGGTGGTGGCAGCACTTGGCATCAACAGCATCTTTGCCGTTTATACGTTCATAGCGCCGATGGTGACCGATCTGGTTCATCTGCCGCCGAGGGTCGTACCCATAGCACTTGCGCTGTTTGGCATTGGCATGACGGTTGGCAATCTCTTTGGAGGGCGACTGGCTGACCGTCACGCGGATCGCGGGATCATCCTGGGTTATGGATGCACCCTGGCCATCCTCGTGGTTCTCGGCCTTTGGGGCGCGAACGCCTGGATTCTTTTCCCGGTGTTCTTCGGCGTTGGCGCAACGATGATGGCGGCAATTCCTGCTATTCAGGTCAAAATGACCGGACTTGGACCGGAATCGGCCACCCTCATGGGTGCCATGAATCTTGCCTCTCTGAACGTTGCCAATGCCCTCGGCGCTTTGGCGGGCGGGCTCACGATCGGGGCCGGTCTTGGCCTTCTTTCGACCGCCTGGGCGGGGTTCGTTCTAACAACCATGGGGCTCATCCTGTTCGCCGCGTTCGTGACTGCGAGGACAAATCAGGCACGGCTGACCACGTCCGGCACCTCTGGCCTCCAATCGGGCATCACCATCATTGAGAAGCCAGATGGCGAGAAACCGGACTTTCGCCGCGAGCCGTTACCCCGCTTACCGCTTATCGAATGACAATCGCCAGAACCGCGAAGGACAAGAAACATGCCATTGAAGGATATTCTTCGGAGTCCGCTGGGATTTGGAGCCGCGCCGCTCGGCAACATGTTCCGCGCCATTCCCGAGGCCGAGGCCCTTGCCACGGTGGAGGCCGCTTGGACGGATGGCATTCGCTATTTCGACAACGCTCCGTTCTATGGGGCAGGCCTGGCGGAAATTCGCATGGGCAGCGCATTGTCGGAAAAACCGCGTGCCGACTATGTCATCAGCACCAAGGTCGGCCGCCTGGTCCTCGACGAACTTGAAGACCGCGGCGACAGTGGCTTCGGAGACAATGGTGTTTTCAAGTATGGCCGTCCCAAAAAGGTTGTCGACGACTATTCCGCTGACGCGACCTTGAAGTCCATCGAAGGCAGTCTGGAAAGATTGAAGACGGACCGCATCGATATTGTGTGGGTCCATGACGTTGCCCAGGATTTCTATGGAGACGCCTGGCTGTCCGTGTTTGAAAGCGCGCGTCTTGGCGCATTTCGAGTGCTGGACCGTATGCGCGACGAAGGGGTGATCAGGGCCTGGGGCCTCGGGGTGAACCGGGTGGAACCGATCGAGCTTCTTCTGGATCTGAAGGAGCCGCGTCCGGACGGCTTCCTGCTGGCGGGGCGCTACACGCTTCTGGATCACGACCGGGCGCTCCAGCGCGTCATGCCTGCCGTTGCCGACCGGGGCCTGGGCGTTGTCGTCGGCGGCCCCTACAGCTCCGGGGTCCTCGTCGGCGGCCCGAATTTCGAATATGCGCCGGCCAGCGCGGAAATCCTTGCGCGCGTCGCCCGGCTGAAGAACATCGCAGATCGTTACGGTATATCGATGAAGGCAGCTGGTCTGCACTTCGCGCTGGCCAACCCTGCTGTCGTCGGCGTGATCCCGGGTGCAAGCCGGCCAGAGCGTATAGCGGAAGATAGGGCTGCTTTCGTGGAGAGCACACCGCCTGAATTCTGGCGCGACCTCGTCAAGGCCAATCTCGTCAATCCCGCAGCGCCCTTGCCTCTCAACGACTGATTGGCGGTCGCGCCCGTAAGCCCCAAGGGGCGAACAGGACAAAGATCACAGCAAGATCGAGAGAGCGCAATGGTGAAAGCCGATCAATCGTCAATTTGCCAGGCTGGATCCATCGGCGTTGAAATGCCGCGCCTCCTGCTTGCCATCGCTTTCGTCCTGGCGGTCCCGTCGGCAGGGATGGCCCATGTCAAATGGTTTGCGCCCTATATCGTCGCCTCGCCGCCGGCAGCCATCCTCAACACCCTCACCGATCGATGGTTCTGGGCCGGGATAGCGCTCGCTGTCGTTTTTTTCGTTTCGGCGCGCATTATCGAGCAAGGCAGATATGGCGCATCGGTACTAGACGTGCTCGACTACGGTACCAAGGCAATTTGGCTCCGCATTGATGACTATCTACGGGCGATCATTGCCAGCTTCTTCATCGCGATATTCGCCGTGGGAGGGGTCTATCTGACGCCCGACCTGAAGACGCCGGCGGAATGGGTCTCTTGGGCCCAACTCGTCATTGCGGCCCTGATTTTTTCCCGTCGGACCATGCCAATTGCCGGCCTGGGGATCGTCGTTCTATGGCTTTTGGCATTGCGCGACTACGACCTTTTCCATCTGCTGGACTATTTTTCGCTGGGTCTGGGCGTAGCCGGTTATCTTCTGCTGGAACCATCGAGGCATGAGAATTGGCGAAAGCGGCGGATCGAGGCGCTGCGCTGGGGCCTTGCCGTCGCTCTAATGTGGTCGAGCCTTGAAAAATTTGCCTATGCGAGCTGGTTTTACCCCCTGGTCGTCGAGAAGCCGTTCCTCACCTTCGGTTTGCCACGCGACGTCTTTTTTCCAATGGCGGGCGTCGCCGAATTCACGCTTGGTTTTGGCTTGATCTGGACGCCGCTCATCCGCCGGCTTGCAGCAATCGCGCTCTTGGTGATCTTTACCGCGGCCGTCTGGCCCTTCGGACGAACAGACCTCATCGGTCACGGGCTGATCATGGCCATTTTGCTCGCGGTGGCCGCAGATCAAAACCGGACAACCCAATTCCTTCCAGACTTCAAATCGCATATCTCCAATATACCGTTCAGCTTACTGCTGGCCTTTACGCTGTACGGTTCGGCTTACTGGGGGCTGCACCTGGCGATTTATGGCCGCGATCAACCCTCCATGACCCAGCCCATAGAGAAAGAAACTCACATTTACAGCACCGAATATCCGCATGGTCCAAATCAGGTCGGCCCGTATATCTCTGACGAGCCAATCTCGCAGAGGTGAATGGTCGGATCGGCTGGATATTTGGTGAACTCAATTCGGCGTGAGCCTCAACTTACCGGCAGTTACGCCCGACACCTTCCTGACGGCTACCGGCCCCATTCTAGTCATACCGCCGGGTCTAAGATCATGTTCGGGCATGAGAACCTGTGCTGACAAGTATCATGACGACGAGATCGCCGGTTCGATTCCGTTCAAGGCGCTGAAACGCAGGATCCGAGGTAAAAGTAGCGATGACTTTGCACAGCAGGCGCCGGCGTGTAGAGCCGGCCCTTTGACCCTTTGTTCAACTCAGCCGAGGCTTGCAGCACCTGCGTCAGAGACGCCGGTCCATTCCCGATGATATACTCAAGCATGTTTCGCCGTTGAGTTCGGAACACATCAATTTGACAGGTATCCTGAAGCTCATCATTCGTTCAGGTCTAGCGTATGATCTCGATCAGATCAGCTCTCATATGCCCCCGCAAGTTATTGCACGAGCTTGCACAGGGCCGGATAATCGACTTTTGAATGGTGCCGCCGGTCGAGCGGGATACGCGCAACTTTATGAACCTGGGCAACACCGATGGCGGAGGCTTTCAATTGCCACAGGCCAGGGGAGGGTTCCTTACCCTCGACCGCCAGCAATGGTGGGGCGCTCTGCGGCACAAGTGCGGCTCGGACGACGCCCGGCCAACTGCGTGCGGCGACCTCGACCTCGAAGGGGTAATACGCGCAGGCCTTGGCCGAAAGGCGGCCACGTAGCCACAGACGGTTGTGCTGGTCGAGGCGTCCTGCATCGCCCGTCCGATGCCAGACCTCACCGTCTATCCGAAGCTTGTTTTCCGCATCGCCTTGGCCGTCCAGATAGGACTTGTTGACGTGATCGCCGGTCACCACGATCTCGTCGTTGATGATGCGGACGCGGGTTTCGCTGGTGGGAGAGCCGGCAAGAAGTCCAGCCCCTGTCTCCATGGCCAGCCAGTCTTCGTCCGCGATGTCTTCGACATGCTGGTGGGCAATCGGCTCAGCCTCGGTCGAGCCATAGACCGTCAATACCGAAGTCGCAGGCATGGTATTGCGCATTGCGGTCATCAGGTCGGGAAAGATCGGTCCGCCGCCCGTAAAGATCGATGTGAGCCTGGGGTCGCGGGCGCCTTTTGCCAAGGTCTCGCAAATCAGCGGAGGAATAAGTGCACGCGTGATCTTCTCGCGGGCGATGAGGTCGACGATACCATGGGCTGACGCTCGCTCAGGACGGCTAAGCTTCCAGTTTGGAAGGATGGACGGAATGCCAATCGCCATATTGGCGATCACGAATACGGGGAATGCAACCATTCCGGCTTGCGGCACCCCAACTTCAGACAGTCCGCTCACGGCCCCGTTCCAGTCATACCGCCGAGTCTAGACTTATGTTCGAGCATGAGAACCTATGCGGACGAGTATCTTGATAACGAGGTCGCCGGTTCGATTCCGCTGAAGGCGGAGAACTCGCGTCCCGTATTGCGACCTATCCTTTCGAGCGTTATACTGTTTTTGAAAAACAGTATAACGTCGGAGTCGAGCTTATGAAATCCGTCGACCTCATGTATCAGACGATGCTTGCCGAGCTAGGTCAGCGTTCGCTCGACGCCGCTTGGACGGCCGATTTTCCTTCGGAAGGCCGGTTCACCCCCGCAAACATCAAGGGGCGCAAGTACTGGTACTTCGACATCCCGGATGGGCATGGTGGCACGAAACGTCGCTACGTCGGTCCTGATAACGATCCCGATATATCGCAGCGTGTAGCGGATCATAAGCGGGACAAGGACGATTTACGCGCTCGCAGGCGCTTGGTAAATACCCTGACCCGCGAAGGCGGGATGATCGCTCCCGACGCCATGTCGGGTGACATCGTCCAAGCCCTTGCCGATGGCGGTCTCTTTCGACTCCGGGGCGTTCTTATAGGCACGGTGGCTTTCCAGTGCTATTCAGGACTGCTGGGGGTGCGCCTTCCCATGGCTGCGATCCTGACCGGCGATGCTGACATCGCCCAAGATTATGCCATCAGCCGGGAGGTTGAAGACAGCCTGCCTCCGATCATTGAACTGCTGCAGGGCGTCGATGCCAGCTTCCGGCCAGTTCCCCATCGATCAGGATCCGCCGCCTCGTCGGCGTTTCAGAATGCCGATGGCTACCGGGTTGAATTCTTGACGTCGAACCGCGGTTCGGACGACTACGTTGACCAGCTGGCGAATATGCCCGCCCTCGGCGGTGCCAGCGCGGATCCACTGCGCTCTCTTGACTTCCTCATCAGGGAACCGGTCAGGACGATGCTGCTCCACCGAAGCGGTGTTCCGGTTGTCGTTCCTGATCCGTCTCGGTATGCGGTCCACAAGCTTATCGTCGCCAGCCGCCGACACATTAACGGGCAGGGGCTAGCGAAGCGACAGAAGGACATCCGTCAAGCTGCGCTGCTTTTCGAGGCGCTGCAGCAGACGAGACGATCCGCCGACTTGGCCCTCGTCTACAACGAAGCATGGGAGCGCGGCCCTGCGTGGCAAGACGCTATCCGAATTGGGGCGGGGATGCTGCCGGCATCAGATGCAGACCGGTTCAAAACGGTCTTAATCGACGGCGCAAAGAAAAACCGCGAAGAAATTGAACCTCCGTTTGGCGACTAGACGTACTTGAATTGAATGCCAAGCTAATGATTTCGTTGGAAGTGGCTCAGACAAATAGGGTGCCGAGAGTCCGATTCTGCTCAAGCGCGTTTGATACTTTGCCTTCAACCCATCAGATCTTAAACAGCGCGGAGAGGTCACGCCGTCCGTCTACCACTCGGACGATCTGAACGGTATGAATAGGGCCGTCATCTGCATCGGGCCTTGTCTCATAAAGGATGACATAGGGTGCTTCGACCAACATCCGAGCGGTTCGGAATACTTCAGGGTGACGCTCGCCTATACGCGGATGCTCGATCAGCAATTCTGCCTTGCGGCGAAAATTGGCGAAGTATCGCTCCGCGGCTGCTCTTTACCCATTTCGGTGTAGATGCTCTTGACGTCGGCGCGCGCCTTAGGTGTCCAAAGAAGCTTAACGGGCATGGGGAGCGGCAGACGCTATTTCTTGGCGTGCTTCATCCAGCACCGCCTCAAAATCCACCTCGGCCGCAGGGCCACTAGCTTTGCCTTCTTCCCACATCGCACGTAGCTTGGCGATATCTTCGCGCTTCTGCATCCATTTGGCCGACCAGTCCCGCATGGCTTCGCGAACAACTTCGCTTCCGCTAGCATATGCCCCACTGTTCACAGCATCACGCAATAACTCAGCGTGTTGAGGTGTCATCGATACACTGACCTTTTCAACATTTGGCATAGGTGACCTCCAAAGATAACTGGTAGCAATTTTTACCACCAAAAGCGCAGAGGGGCAACATCGCTGCTCAGCCCCGATTGCTGCAGTGGTCCAGCTGCAAGGTCACTACGGTATCGGTTTGACGAAGGTTGAAAATGACGGGCCGCAGGTTCAATTCCGCTCAAGAGCGAGACAACGAGGTCAGCTCGGAAGTAGGTCGTGGCTAACATCCGAGCCGAACATTTCATCCAGCCTTACGCGGCTTCCAGACTTGGTTGAGAATCGCGGCAGCTAACGCGGCCTTGTCTTGCGGAGGGAATCGACCATAGTGCTGCTGGACGACATTGGGCGTGTCCTGAATGGCGTAGCTCGCCTGCTCGTATGATCCGGTCTGCTTCGGAGAGCAGGTCAGGATCATCAAACTCGGCCTCTACATTCTGATTGGCGCCGACTGCAGATACCAGGGATCTCGGCGACAAAGAGCTTCCTCCATAGGTGACTCCGGGAAAGCGGATCGCATATCGTTGCTTGCTGGCGGCCGGCTGATAGCGACGATACTCCGTTGATCCGGAAATGATCACCCGGCGCACCCAATCGAGGATCTCTTCGCGTTTGGTGAAAGGCAGACTGCTGAAGT
>NZ_JAGGJU010000014.1 GCF_017873095.1 Heterorhizobium halophytocola
TTCAAATCCTGCCCCCGCAACCAAATCAACAAACAATTAAAAAACCACACACAAAGCTCCTCAGCACACAGCGAGGAGCTTTTTGCCGTTCCAGGGCAGGGCGGGACGGGACGAGCGCCTGAGGCGCCAGAAGGGCGTTCGGAACCGTGGCTCGCCGCTGCCTTGCTCTTTCATCCCCGCCCGAAGCAATTTCTTCCAGTTTCGCAAACTTTGTGTGATAAGAAAAGTTGCGTTATCGTGGAGGAGTCCCATGTCCGTCAATCATCCGTCCGCTTGGGAGCGGGAGCCTGTGGTTCTGCGTCTTCTCACTTCCAATCCTCTCAACGGAAATCTTCTCAAGACACGCTCGGATCTCGCGGAGGCCATGAACGGTTTCTACGCGCCGCTGAGACCCTGGTTTTCCGAAGGCAATGCACGGCTGCGGCTTGGCGTGTCCGGGGCTCACTACGGTAGCGCGGCAGCGGAGATGGAAAGCTTCGTGCGCCCGTTGTGGGGCATAGCTCCGCTCGTGGCCGGTGGCTTCGGCTTCGAGGATGCGGCCCGCTATGTGGAAGGGCTCTCCAATGGAACCGACCCGGACCATCCGGAATTCTGGGGACCTGTCGGCTCTCATGACCAGCGGATGGTGGAAATGGCCGGCATATCGCTTGCCTTCCTTCTGGCGCCGGACACCTTCTGGCAGCCCTTGGCGCCGGCGGCGAAGGACAGGATCGAACGGTGGATGCTGACGATCAACGATCATCCGACCGCCGACAACAACTGGCTGTTTTTCCGCATCCTTGCCAATCTTGCAATGCGCAAGGTCGGCCGCAACTGGTCCGAGCAGGCGGTACGCGCAGCGCTGAACCGCATCGACGAGTTTCATCTCGGCGACGGCTTCTACCGGGACGGAAAATGGTATCAGCTTGATTATTACACGCCGATGGGGATGCATTTCTACGGTCTGCTCGTCGCTCAGATGGCCGACGATATCTTCCCCGATCACGCCCGGCGGTTCCGGCAGCGGGCGCGCGCATTCGCTGACAATTTCCAGCACTGGTTCGACGACACCGGTGCGGCGATCCCTTATGGTCGATCGATGACCTATCGCTTCGCGCAGGCTGCGTTTTGGGCAGCCTGCGCCTTTGCCGGTGAGGAGGTGCTGCCCTGGGGGCGCATCAAGGGGCTGCTTCTTCGCCATCTGCGCTGGTGGTCCACGCAGCCGATCACGGATCGCGACGGTGTTCTTTCGATCGGCTACAGCTATCCGAACCTGCTGGTTTCCGAGGCCTATAATGCGCCCGGTTCTCCCTATTGGGCGCTGAAGACGCTGCTGGTGATCGCCCTTGCCGACAACCACCCCTTCTGGCAGGCGCAGGAGGAGGCAGCGGAGGAACTCCCGGGTGGGCGGGTGCTTGCCCAAACCGGTGGCTTCATCACCCGGCGCACATCCAATGATGCCGTGATGCTGACCGGCGGACAGGATGGACGTGAGCACCGGTACTACGACGCCAAATACAGTCGTTTCGCCTATTCCTCGGCATTTGCCTTTTCGGTGGCCAGCGATGCCACCGCGCCCGATCGTCCCGAGCGAAGCGCGGTCGATAGCGGGCTCATGGTATCCCGCGACGGCATCGCCTGGATGACGCGATCCGGCATCACCGAGGCGGGGATCGACAGCGACATGGCCTGGGGCCGCTGGACGCCGGATGGCGAACTCACGGTCGATACCTGGCTCGATTTCGGCGGCAATGGCTGGCATGTGCGGCTGCACCGCATTGTCACCGCAGCACCCCTGCATGTCGCGGAAGGTGGTTTCGCCATCGACCGCACCGGCGACGGCCATCAGTCACCTGAACAGTGGTTCGATCTCAAGCCGGGCCAAGGCAGCGTGCGAACCTTGTCCGCCATTTCCGCCATCGTCGATCTGACCGGTGACCGGGAGGCGACGATCATCCGGGCCGCGCCCAATACCAATCTGCGGTTTCCCCGTACATTCTTTCCGCGGCTGGCGGCCCGCGTCGACGCGGGCACCACATGGCTGGCGACAGCGGCCTTCGCGGTGCCATCGCCCGAGGCGGCGATCACGGCGATTGCGGTACCGGAGACGGTGAAGGCGCTTTGCCGCCGGCATGGAATTGCTCTATTGCGAGAGTGACGCCACGCAGGAAGGACCGATTTGAAAGACGAAAGCGATTCTCCCGGCGCAAGTGCGGGCACGGCGCGCAGCAAAGTGACGCTGCGCGAGATTGCGGAACTTTCCGGGGTTTCGATCAGCACGGTGTCGCGTGCATTGAGCGGGTCGCCTGGTTTGTCTGAGACGGTCCGAAGCCGTGTTCAGAGCGCTGCCGACAGACTGAACTATATCGGATCCGGCGGACCGGGCATTTCGGTCACGGTGCTGTCGAACATCGACATGGGACTGTCCGGGCCGCCCGATTTCCAGGTGGAACTCTTCGCCGGTATCGAACGGGAGTGCCGCGACCTCGATCTACCGCTCGCCTATGTGATGATGGGCGAGGGGCAACTGCCTCAGATTGCGGCGTCAACAACGGACGGCGATCGAAGGGGCATTATTCTCCTCTCCTTTCACGACGAGACGCTGATCGGTCGCCTGGTCGGTGAGGGTGTGCCTGCTGTTATCGTCAACGGCATCGATCCGGGGATGCGGCTCGATGCCGTATCCGCCGGCAACCGGTCGGGCGGCTTTGCCGCTGCGCGTCACCTGATCGATCTTGGGCATCACCGTATCCTGCACCTGACCCACGGTGCGCGCCGGCCGGTGCGAGACCGTCTGCATGGGGCAAGGGACGCGATCGAGGCGGCGGGATTGGCGTTCGACGGCGATCTCGTCATCGATCTTGCCGTCATGCGCAGCGACGCCGCCTATGCGGCTGTGCGAGATCGGCTTGCGGCTCAAGGCGGAAAGCCGGATTTCACCGCGATCCAGTGTTGCAACGACGCGAGCGCCTTCGGTGCGATGACCGCGGTTGAAGACGCGGGCCTCAGCATCCCCGGGGATATTTCGATCGTCGGCTTCGATGATATCCGGATGGCGGCCATGACACATCCGCCTTTGACGACGGTCCAGGTGCCGCGGCAAGAGATCGGTGGCTACGGACTGCGCAGGCTGCTTGAGCGAATGCGATCCCCTCAGGCGACCGTGACTTATACGGAATTTGCCGGTCCGCTGATTGTCAGGCGTTCGACTGCACCGGCAAAGGCTTCACGTCTGGGCTAGCGCAGCTCGTTTGGCTGAACGAAGTCCATGTCCGTATAGTCGATGTTGTCGCCGGCCATTGCCCATATGAAGGTGTAGCCGCAGGTGCCGGCACCGGAATGGATCGACCAGGGTGGCGAGAGCGCGCCTTCCTCATTGCCGATGAAGAGATGCCGCGTTTCCTGCGGTTCGCCCATCAGATGGACGATGCGCCCGTTTTCCGGAAGGTTGAAATAGAGGTATGCCTCCATGCGCCGGTCATGCACATGGGCGGGCATGGTGTTCCACACCGATCCGTCCTCCAGCGTCGTGTAGCCCAGCACCAACTGGCAGCTTTCCATGACCAGTGGATGGATGAACTGGTTGATCGTGCGCTTGTTCGACGTTTCGATCGCGCCGAGTTTCACCTGCTTGCTGTCGGAAAGTCTGACAAGCCGGGAAGGGCAGGCGCGGTGGGCGGGGCAGGACACGATATAGAACCTGCCGGCTCCGTCGAAGGTGACCGGTCCGGAACCCATGCCGAGATAGAGAACGTCACCGCGCTGCATCTCGTAGCGATTGTCGCCGGTGCTGACGCTACCGGTTTCACCAATATTGACCACGCCCATTTCCCGGCGTTCGAGGAATGTCGCCGTGCGGGTCTCTTCCACCTTGTCGAGTGTCAGGGGCTGGCCCGCAGGCACGGCCGCGCCCATGACGAAGCGGTCGTAGTGGGTGTAGATCAGACGGATCTCGCCCGGACGAAACATGTCGTCTGCCAGGAAATGACGGCGCAACTCGTCCGTGCCCATGGTCTTCGCATGATCCTGATGCACGGCGTGACGGGTTTCGACGGTGAGCATGGGGTTGGGTATCCTTGAATCCGGGAGAAATGGGAGAGGGGGCACGACAGGACTGCATGCCCCCTTTTGTCCTTGCGGCTATTTCTTCAGGATCGCCTGCACATCCTGATCCATCTGCTTCAAGCCATCCTCGACCGAGATGTTGTTGGTCATGATGGCGTCGTGGGCGCGGTTCAGCACCACTTCGATATCGGCCGACTTCGGGCTGACGGGAAGTTCCAGATAGGCTTTGGTGGACTTCAGGGCATTGAGGCTGGTCTCGTCCTGCGGAAAGCCCTCGGTCGAGGTGATGGTGGACAGGACCGCATCTGTCTTCAGGGCCGGCAGGGTGCCGGTGCCGGCAACGACTGCCGCGCCTTCAGGACCCGAGACGAAGTTGACGAAGTCCAGCGCCTCCTTTTTGTGGGCCGAATTCGCGTTGACCGACAGGGCCGTCACGACGGCCGCCGTGGATCCGGCCGCAACGCCTTCGGGATGGGCAAAGGCAGCGATGCCCCAATTCTTCGAAAGTGATTCTCCGGACTGCACCTTCTTGATCTGGGTTGCGACGAACCAGCTGCCCATCGGCATCATGGCGACGGTGCCGTTGTAGAAGGGACCGGAGTAATGGGTGTTGCTGGTCTTCAGTGATGCATAGGAGGGGACCACGCCCTCCTCTTGCAGGGCCAGGACCCGGTCATAGCAGGGCTTCAGGAACTCGTAGCTGCCGTCGATCAGCGTATGCTTGCCATCGACGATGCAGGGCATTTCCACCGCAGAGCGCCAGGTGTGGAACAGCGCGCCATAGACCTTGTTCGCCCCGAAGCCGCTTGCAAGCTTGCGCGCCTTCTCGTCGAATTGGGCGAGTGTCATGTCATTGGTCGGATATTCGACGCCCGCGGCATCAAACAGGTCCTTGTTGTAGTAGGTGATCCAGATGTCGGAACGGAAGGGCAGGGCATAGACCTTGTCCTCGACCGTGAGTTCATCGATCAGGCCACCATAGGCCGCCTTGTCGATGCCGGTATCCTCAATGTCGTCGTTTAGCGGCAACAGGGTCTTGGCGTTCACCATGTTGGCGTAGCCCGGCGCATCCTTGATCGTGACGATGTCGAGATCGCCGGAGCCACCTGCCAGTTGCGTCATCGCCATCGTCGAATAGTCGGCCGAGCCGAGATCGGTATAGGTGATCTTCACGTTCGGATGCTTGGCTTCAAAAGCATCGATCAATGGCTGGTAATAGGCGGTCGCGGCCCAGTCCCACAGGGCCCAGTTCAACGTCACCTTGTCGTCGGCATGGGCCGAGAAAGCCGTGAGGCTTACAGTTGCAAGCAATGCGCTGGATAGAATATTTCGCATGTCATTTCCTCCGATTATGTGCGCCCGGGCGCTTTTTGCGAAACTTTCTCACCATCCCTGGTCCTCCCGAGACGAAGGGCGAGTGCGAAATCTGTTGAACGGTGCACGCTGAAGACGATTGCCAGCGCGGCGAGCGAGAAATTGAAGGCAGCCGGCATGAAGACGGAGGCGGGATAGAGAATCACGTGCAGCAACCAGAGGCTCGAGGTGAACGCGAGGGCCCCGAGCGCCGGCAGTGGCCGTGAGAGACCGGCAACAACCGCGCGGTGCAAGAGCGCGGCCGGTGACAGCGAGGGGGCGCGGACCATCAGGACGAAGAGGTGTACAGCCACGATCCAGGCAAACAGGCTGGTGGCGAGTGCGAGGGCGAACGGCAGCACGTAGATCGGAGCGTGCAGCGCGAGCTGCCCGTAAACATAGCAGGCGTAGCCGAAAAGACCGAGGACGATCAGCAGGCCGAAGCCCCAGGTCGTCGCCTTCAGAAAGGATCCGAGGAAAGCGGCGCGAAATTCGCGCATCAGATAGACATTCTCGTCCTCCACCATCAGGTTGCAGACGCGGATGGACGCGGCGAAGGCTGCCGGCATCGTCACCAGCGGCAGCGAGAACACGATGATCGCGATATTCAGCTTGAAAAGCTCCCACCATTCCCGCAGCACGATCTGACCAAACAGCGCCAGGCCGGTCTTCTTCGGTGCATCCTTGGGGATGCCCGGGCCTTCCCTCTCAAAGTTCGCGGTCAGCCATTGCACGGCCTTGTCTCCCGGCTCTTGGCCTCAGTAGAGGATCGAAAGTTCGGTTTCCTTGTCGAACAGATGCGGATTGACCAGATCGACAATCAGCGTGATCGGATCGCCATCCTGGGCCTTGCAGCGTGGCGAGACCCTGGCAATCATGTCCTTGCCGCCGGCCACGAGGTTCAGGTGGATTTCCGAGCCCATTGGCTCGGCGAGTTCCACCACCGCGTCGATCATCGCCGTGGCTTCGGGCGCGATATCGGTTGGTTGCCGCTCGTGGAGATTCTCCGGCCTGATCCCGAGAACAACGGTGCGGCCTTCATAAGGCGCAAGTCTTTCGGCCTTGTCGCCCAGCAGCAAGGGCATGTCGCGCCCCTCGAAGACGCCGACCCAGTCGTCGCCTCGCCGCTCGATGGTCACGTCGATCATGTTCATCTGCGGTGCGCCGATAAAGCCGGCGACGAACATGTCGATCGGTCGGTCGTAGAGGTTCTGCGGGGTATCGACCTGCAGGATGCGGCCGCTTTTCATGACCACAATCCGGTCGGCCATGGTCATGGCCTCCACCTGGTCGTGGGTGACGTAGATGAAGGTTGAATTCAGGCGGCGGTGGAGCTTGCTGATCTCGGTGCGCATGGTGCCGCGCAGCTTGGCGTCGAGGTTCGACAGCGGCTCGTCCAGCAGAAACACTTCCGGATTGCGCACCATGGCGCGGCCGAGCGCCACCCGCTGGCGCTGGCCGCCGGATAGCGCCTTGGGCTTGCGGTTGAGCAGGTGCTCGATGTCGAGAAGCCGGGCGGTCTCGCGGACCTTCCGGTCGATCTCTTCTTTCGGCGCACGGCGCAGATGAAGGCCGAAGGCCATGTTCTTGTAGACCGTCATATGCGGATAGAGCGCGTAATTCTGGAAGACCATGGCGATGTCGCGGTCCTTCGACGGCACGTCGTTGACCAGATCGTCGCCGATCAGGAGCTCTCCGCCCGAGATTTCCTCCAGTCCGGCGATCATCCGCAAGGTCGTCGACTTGCCGCAGCCGGAGGGGCCGACGAGGATGATGAATTCCTTGTCGGCTATTTCCAGATCGATGTCGTGCACCACCGTCAGCGCACCAAAGGTCTTGTTCAGTTTCTTGAGTGAAATTCCAGCCATGATGTCAGCCGCCAAACCCTTTCTTGCGTCCCCGTCACCAGTAGGAGGACCAATTGCCGGACAGGCGGGTCAGCGCCTCCATGTAATAGTAGTCGCCCCAGGCGACGCACTCGTCGACGCCTTCGCCCTTGCAGGTGTTGTAGGGGGTCTTCTTGGAATAGGTGCCGTGCAGGACCTGCCCGTTGGATATGGCGGGATCTCGCACCGCGTAACTGTCGACGAGGCTCTTCATCATCCGCCGTGCCAGCTCTCGCCACCCATCGGCCTCCACGCCGCCGACGATATCGGCCATTTCCAGCAGGCCGCAGGCGACGATCGAGGCCGAGGAGGAATCGCGTGGCTCTTCGCCATCCATGAAGATCAGATCCCAATAGGGAATGAGGTCAGACGGCAGTCGCTTGAGATAGTAGGCCAGCAGCCGGTCGAAGGTCTCGCGGTATTGCTGCAGCGGCTCATAGCGATAAGACAGCGCCATGCCGTAGATCGCCCACGCCTGGCCGCGCGCCCAGCTGGAATCGTCGCGGTAACCCTGTGCCGTCACGCCGCGCACGGGATCGCCGGTTTCCGGGTCCATGTAGAAGGTGTGGTAGGTGGAATCATCGGGTCGTACCGAATGCGCCAGCGTCGTGCGGGCATGGATCAGCGCGATGTCGCGGTATTTCGGGTCGCCGGTCTCGCGACTTGCCCAGTAGAGCAGCGGCAGGTTCAACAGGCAGTCGATAATGTAGCGGTAATTGCCGGGCTCTCCCATGCGGCCCCAGGCCTGGATGAACTGGCCGACCGGATGGTAGCGCTCGATCAGCTGATCGGCAGCGAGGATGGCAGCCTTTCGACCGTCCTCGTCACCGACCAGCTTCCACGCCGCCACGCAGGTCGGGGAGTAGAGAAAGCCCATGTCGTGGTGATCGGTCTCGATGCGCCGCTCGATACGGTCGAGAAAACTCTGCACCTGTATCTGTCCCGCATGACGGAACGTTTGATCGCCGCTGTGCTCGAAGGCGAGCCAGATTTCGCCCGGCCAGAACCCGGCCGTCCATTGGTCGTTGGCAACGGCCGGATAAAAATTGTCGACGCTGGAATGGTTCTGGGCGCTGTAGGTAAATTGCGGCAGGTTGCGCCGCACCTGCGCCACCGCGGTATCGAGGGCGGAGCGCACCTCGTCGTCGCTGATGGGGCGGATTGCGCTATGGGTATCGATGACGGTCATGGCTAGCCTTTCAGGCCGGACGAAGCGATGCCCTCGACGAAGAACCGCTGCAGGACGAGGAAGACGGCGAGCACGGGGATCAGCGCCACGACGGAGGCGGCCATGATCAGCCCGTATTCGGCGGAATATTGCGAGATGAACATGCGAAGGCCGATCTGGATGGTCTTCAGCTCGGTCTTGGTGAGGTAGATCATCGGCCCGAGGAAATCGTTCCAGGCAAAGACGAAGGTAAAGATCGTCAGCGTCGACAATGCCGGCTTCGACAGCGGCAGCATGATTGACCACCAGATCTGGTATTCGCTCATCCCGTCGACGCGCGCGGCCTCGCAGAGTTCATCCGGTATCGACATGTAGAACTGCCGCATCAGGAAGACGCCGAAGGCGGTAAAGGCCTGCAGGCAGATGATCGCCAAGTGGGTGTTGTAAAGCCCCATCTCCCGCATCATCAGGAATTGCGGCACCATATAAACCTGCCAGGGCATGGCAATGGTCGCGATATAGCCGAGAAACAGCCAGTCCCGATAGGCGAAGCGCAGTTTGGCAAAGGCATAGGCGGCAAAGCTCGAGGTCAGCAGCTGCAGAAGCGTGACGATGATGGTGATCTTGGCGGTATTGTAGACGAAGGTCGTCAGCGGGATCTTCGTCCAGATGTCGACGTAGTTTTGCCAGTGGGGATGCGGGGGGATCCACTGGATCGGAAACTGGAAGACCTCCCGGTTGAGCTTCAGCGAGGCTGAGAGCATCCAGGCGAAGGGCAGCAGCATGATGATCGTGATGGCGATGATCAGGACATAGACGGCGATACGGCTGAACCTGATCCTGCTCCGCGTCTTCCTCATGCCGTGTCCTCCCGCGTCAGACGGAACTGCACCACGGTGACGATCAGCACGAGCATGAAGAGGACCAGTGCCACCATGCTGGAATAGCCGAGATCCCAGGAGATGAAGGCCTCGTTGTAGATGTGGTAGACGAGAACGAGCGTCGATGTGCCGGGACCGCCCTGGGTGATCATGAAGACCTGGTCGAACACCTTGAAGGACTGGATGGTGAGCATGACGGAGACGAAGAAGGTTGTGGGCGTCAGTTGCGGCAGCGTGACGTGCCAGAATTTCTGCCAGGCCGTGGCGCCATCCAGGTCCGCCGCCTCGTAGAGCTCGGCATTGATGCCCTGCAGCCCGGCGAGATAGATGACCATGAAGTAGCCCATGTTCTTCCAGATGCCGAACAGGATGATGGTGACCATCGCCCAGTTCTTGTCGGCCGCCCAGCCGGGAAGGTTCTTGGGGTCGATGCCGATCGAATAGAGGATCATGTTCACCGGACCCATGTCCGGGTTGAACAGCATGTTCCAGACGACCGCCACCGCCACCAGCGAGGCGACATAGGGGAAGAAGGCGGCGGTGCGGAAAAAGCCGCGTCCGGCGATCTTTTGGTTCAGCAGGATCGCCAGACCGAGCGCACATGCCATGGTAAGCGGCACCGAAAAGACCGTGTAGATAATCGTGTTCCAGAAGGCGGCGGCGAATGCGCGGTCGCGGAACAGATGCCAGAAATTGTCGAGTCCGGCGAAGCTGATGTGGTTTGAGCCGTCCCAGTGCATGAAGGCGAGTGCGAAGGCAAAGATGATGGGCCCGAGCGTGAATACGGCAAAGCCGATGAAATTCGGCGCGATGAAGGAATAGGCAACCAGCGTCGAGCGCAGCTTGCGCTGGCGCTTCGATATCGCCGGGCGCCGCCGGGCGGACGTCGGCAAGCCGCCTGTCTGGGTGGTATCCACCATCGCCTCCTCACTCCTGCGACTGGCCGCAATCGCCGGTCGCTGCGGAGCGCGCAATCCAGGGCCCTGCGGTCCGGATGCGCGCGTTCCGCCTTCACTCCCGTCACTTGTAATACATTTCATTTACAGGTAACACAAGTGACAAATGAGTTATTTCATTCGGGGCATATTCGCCGGAATGGGTATGATGACACAGTGCCAAAAGATGTTTTCTGAAAGGCTGGATTACCTGCCGCCGCGGCTGGCGGATTTCAGTCTTGTCCCCTCCGCATCGGACCGGACCGAATGGCAGGAACTGCCGGGCGATATCCGTGCCCGGCTTGTTGCGGCCGGAGAACGGATGACGGACGGTGAATGGCCGTCGCTGCCGGTCACCGCATGGCTCGACTACAGCCGGAACGGCAACCGGACACGTTTCGAAGCGCTCTATTTCACCCGTCGGCGCCGACTGAACGGGCTCGTCATGGCCGAATGCGTGGAGGCCAATGGGCGCTTTCTCGATCCGATCATCAACGGCCTGATGCTGATCTGCGAAGAAAGCGGCTGGCAATTGCCGGCACACAACGCTTACATCCGGGGTGGCGCGCGCACGGCATTGCCGCAGCCGGACCGCCCGGTGATCGACCTCTTTGCCGCCGAAACCGGCGCGCAGTTGGCCATGGCCCACTATCTCCTGGGCGATGCGATTGAAGCCGCCGCACCCGGAATGCCTGGCCGCATCGAGCACGAACTGCGCCGCCGCATCCTGGATCCCTATCTTTCAGCGCATTTCTGGTGGATGGGCAACGGCGACGAGCGAATGAACAACTGGACGGCATGGTGTACGCAGAACGTCCTGTTGACGGCCTTTGCCTCGAGGGTTCCGGATATCGATCTCCACGCTATCGTCCGCAAGGCTGCCGGCAGCCTCGACGCCTTCTTGAAGGACTATGGCGAGGACGGTGCCTGTGAAGAGGGAGCGCTCTACTACCGTCATGCCGGGCTTTGCCTGTTCAACGCCCTCAACCTGCTGGCAGGTGTCGCGCCGCAAGCCTTCGGGCCGTTATGGAATGCGCCCAAGATCCGCAACATGGCGGATTACATCGTCAATGCGCATGTCGAGGGCCAGCGGTATTTCAACTTCGCCGACTGTTCCGCGGTCAATGATCGCTGCGGTGCCCGGGAGTTCCTGTTTGGCTGCGCTGTCGGCTCCGAGCCGCTTGCCGATTTCGCCGCAGCCGACTGGGCTGAGGAGCCAGCACCGGACCTGCCGGACGAGATCAACCTGTTCTATCGCGTGCAGGCGGCCTTTGCCGCCAATGCCATGCGCGAACACGGCAAGGTGCGGGTCAGGAAGCCGGATATCTTTTACCCGAGCATCGGTCTTGTCATTGCCCGTGACGACCGTTTCGCCCTGGCGGTAAAGGCCGGCAACAATGGCGAAAGCCACAATCACAACGATGTCGGCAGCGTCACCCTTTACAAGGACGGCACGCCGTTGCTGATCGATGTCGGCGTTGAAAGCTACACCGCCAGGACCTTTTCGCCTGACCGCTATGGCATCTGGACCATGCAGTCGGGCTATCACAACCTGCCCGATTTCGGTGGTGTCATGCAGCAGGATGGCGACGCCTTTGCCGCGCGGGATGTCTCCGTTTCGCTCGAAGCGGAGCAGGCATTGATCGCGATGGAGCTTGCCGGCGCCTATCCGCCCGATGCGCGGCTGCGCCGATTCCGTCGGACGGTCCGGTTCTTCAAGGGGAGCAGGATCGAGCTCGAGGACCAGGTCGATGGCGATCTGCCGGCAGTTCTCTCGCTGATGTTGGCCGTGAAACCAAGCGTCGACGACAGCTGCATAGATGTCGGCGATCTTGCAAGGATCAGCGTAAGCGGCGGCGGCAAGGCCGAGGTGGAGGAAATACCGGTTTCCGATCCGCGCTTGCAATTGGCCTGGCCCGAACCGCTATACCGGCTTCGGCTGCCCTATGCGGCAGGGCGCCTTCTTCTCACCATCGTATAGGATAGATGCCATGCAACTGACCCTCAGGATCCTGAACGCCTCGGGCGATGTGATCGCCCACAAGACGGCGCATGACGAAGTGGTGCTGGTGTATCAGGCCCGATACGCAGAGGGAGACAGGCTCGAGATCGAGGCGGGCGAAGCCGGGTGTCAGCTGGCAATCGCCTTCGACGATGCCATGCCGACAGCGCTCCTATATCTTACGGACAAGAAGGGCCAGTTCACAGTTCCCTTCGGCGACAAAAGGTCCGGCTTCAGCGCCAAGGCATTCAGTGGCGCCGTCCATCGACTGAAGGCTCGACTTGCATCTCGCGAAGAGATCTCCGCGCGGCGAAATCTCGCCTTCAATCCATTTGACGATGGCGAGAATTCCTCGCTGTTTCCACGGGGCCATGCCAATGTCGAAACCCGCCAGGAAGCAGCCTTCGCGGCCCGCAACGCCATTGATGGGGAAATTGCCAGCGACGGCCACGGTGCCTGGCCTTACACCAGCTGGGGCATCAACTGCGACCCGGAGGCATCGCTTACGGTAGAATTCGGCCGCCTCGTCCGCATCGACGAGATCGTGCTCTATCTTCGTGCCGATTTTCCTCACGATGCCTGGTGGGAGAGCGTGACGGTCACCTTTCCCGACGGCGAAAGTGTGGCACTGGCGACGGCGAAGTTGGCGGGTGCGCAACGGTTTCCCATCGAACCGCGGGTCGCGGTGCGGGCGACCCTCCACAAGCTTGTCAAAGCGCAGGATCCGTCGCCCTTTCCTGCGCTGACGCAGATAGAATTCTGGGGAAACGAGGCATGACGGTTGACGGTGCGGTAGAGCAGGCCTCGGCATTTTGCCGGCAACAGTTGATACAAGTGGCTATTTGTAATACATGTAGCGCCCGCGATTGATGGTAAATCAGGGCGGGGTTGTTTCGGCAAAGGGTGGGGTAGTGGTCACGCAGGTCAAGGACAAGGTGAAAGGTGCCGGCACACTGGTGTCGCATGTCAGTGATGTTCTTCGTCAGGCCATTCTTAACGGTGAATACGCGCCCGGGGACAAGCTGCCAAGCGAGGCACAGCTGACTGAGGCGCACGGCGTCAGCCGCACTGTGGTGCGTGAGGCGATCGCATTCCTGCGCTATGAGGGGCTGGTCGAGGCCAGGCAGGGGGCGGGTGTCTTCGTGATGGAGCCTTCCCGGCTTTCCTTCTCCCCGCGCAACACCAACCGAGCGCGGCTTTCGTCGGACCTCGAGGTGCTGGAAATCCGCACACCGATCGAAATCGAGGCGGCCGGGCTTGCGGCACAGCGCCGCTCTCCAGCGCAAGAAGAGCAAATATACGATCATCATGCGATGTTGTTCGCCTGCATCGAAGCGGGCAATTCGATTCGCGAGGCGGATCTGGCGCTGCACCTTGCGATCGCCGATGCCACCAACAATCCGCTGTTTCGGCAGTATCTGGAAACTCACGGCAATGCCGCGATCCCGCAATCCAAGATCGTCAACGGCAACAAGGCAGAGGCGGAAACAGCCTATCGGCGGCTCATTCACCAGGAGCATGAAAAGATCGTTCTGGCGATTTCCAACGGCGACGAGGAGGCCGCAAGAAATGCCATGCGGGATCACCTGAAGGGAAGCCAGATCCGTCACCGGAGCCTTCTGCGCGAAGAGCATCTTGGCCGCAGCATCGGCCAGTAGCAGGCATCGGCTCCGGCGTGAGTGATCCTCAGGCGGTGCGTTGCAAATAGACCCAATCGGAAAACTCCATCCACGAAACGGTAATTCAAATGCGTGAGGCGATACGGATGACCGGGAATGCTGTCGACGCGGACGATGCTGGCCAAGCCGCGCGGCAGGCCAGGCTGCAGTTCCTCACCTGGGAGCGCGCGCCTGAGGATATCGACAGCGCCGATCAGAGGGCGTTGAAGCAGGCGCTTGCCTTGTCGGCAGGTGCCCGGATCGCCGACAGTGCCTATATCGCATCGGATGCCCGGATCTTTACCTCTTCTATTGTGGTTGGCGAGCGGTCCTGGATTGCCGGACATGCCCTTGTGCGGGGTGATGTTGAATTCGGCGCCAATTGTTCCGTCAATCCCTATGCCTGTATTTCCGGCAAGGTACGGTGCGGCGATGGTGTTCGCATTGCTTCGCTGGTTTCGATCGTAGGCTTCAACCACGGCTTTGACGATCCGAACGTGCCCATCAAAGACCAAGCGCTTCAGATGCTGGGCATCACCATCGGAAATGATGTCTGGATCGGTGCCAATGCGGTGATACTGGATGGGGTGACGATTTCCGATGGCGCCGTCGTCGCGGCGGGTGCCGTCGTTACTGGCGATGTGCCCAAGGCGTCCATCGTCGCCGGGGTACCGGCCAAGGTGATACGCCGGCGCGGCGAAGCGGCCAAATCCCGTCGAGGCCAGGCCGAAAAAGCGCTTCAGAAAATGAGTTCAACCGCGCAAGCCGAATGGCGTGACGTGCTGGCGCAATATGAAACGGCGGAGGGCTATCTGTCCGCAGAAGCCGACGGCGTCGCCCGCATGGCACTTCGACATCAGTGTGACGCCATCGAGATCGCTGCGGGCTTCGGCCATCCGCCGGACGGCGACGAAGCGCGCTTGATGGCCGCGCGGCTGCAGGCCGTGCAGGACCCGGCAAACGGCTTTTTCCCCGACACGTACCGTTTGCCCGATCCTGCCGTGGATATCCGCGAGGATACGCTTGCTCTCTACAATGTGCTTGCAGCCGGATATGCGCTGGAGGTCCTGGGGTACCGACCGCTCCATCCGATTGCCGGTGTCGAACTGGACGCGGATGCGCTCTTTGCCTGGCTGGATGGGTTGCCGTGGGGCACGCGCGCTTGGCGTTCCGGCGACCGTGTCGACGCGATTGCGACAGCCATCTATTTCAACGCGCGCTATTTCCAGAGCGGGCGCGGCAAGGAAATCCTGTTCGGCTGGCTTGCCACCCATGTGGACCGCGCGACAGGGCTATGGGGCAAGCCAACCGCCGGGCAGGGCATGCTGCAGCCGGTCAATTGTTTCTATCGCCTGACCCGGGGTTCCTACGCACAATTCGGCCTCCCGGTCCCGCTGCCCGAAGCCGCGATCAACTCGGTCCTCACCCATTACCGCAGCAATGCCGGATTTGCCGATGCTGCCTACAATGCCTGCAATCTGCTCGACACGATCCATCCTCTTTGGCTTTGCCTGAAGCAGACCGACATGGGGCGCGCCCAGGCCGAGACCATTGCGGAAGATATCATCCTGCGCGCGCCGGACCGTTGGCGGCCGCGCCAGGGCTTTGCCTTCGCCGATGGTCAGGCTCCAAGCCTGCAGGGAACCGAAATGTGGCTCTCGACGCTTCATCTGGCTGCCGACACCCTCGGGCTTTCCGAAGACTTCAGCTTTGTTCCCAAGGGTGTGCATCGAACCAACGCGGTCGGTCTGGGGCTATGAGGTCGCTGTGCAGGTCCATCGACCCGAGCGGGTGCGTTGGGCGCTCTGCTGACTGTAATTGAGCCCGGTGAACTGCGCTCTACCACCTCGAAGAACTCGTGTGCGGCGGTGGTCGGGGCGATGCGCGATCCGTGGCGGGTAGACAGCGCAAAGCCGATCTCCGCTTCCAGATCCTTGATCAGCCGGCTGACGGCAGGCTGGGATATCTCGAGATTTTCGGCGGCAGCCGATATGCTGCCGCTGCGCATGACTTCCCGGAAGGCCTCGACTGGTCGGTGCTTTATCATGGGCGGCAATAGAGCACCGGCGTGGCGAATAAGACATTCGCTTTCATCGCTTTGGACACCGGTATCCGCCCCCGCCCGGGCCACACCCTGACGGAGGACCGGAGCGTCAGGTCACCCAGCCGGCATAGAACATGCCAAACAGCGCTACCCCGAAGACGATGCGGTAGATCGCAAAGACGGTGAAGCGGTGCACCTGGATATAGCCGAGCAGCCATTTGACCGCGATGAAGGCGGTGATGGTGGAGACCACGAAGGCGATGGCAAGCGATGTCAGGTTCTCTTCGCCAAGGGCGCCGGCCTTGAAGGACTTGAGCAACTCGTAGCCGCTGGCCGCATACATGGTCGGGATGCCGACGAGGAAGGAGAACTCGGTGGCGGCGACCCGGCTGCCGGTGCCGAACAGAAGGGCTGCAAAAATGGTGGCCGCCGAACGCGACGTGCCGGGAAAGATCGCCGCGACGATCTGCGCCAGCCCGACGATGATGGCCACCTTCCAGGTGATCTCCATGCGCGGCACGGCGCGAGCGGCAACGCCTTCGGCAAAAAGGATCCAGAAGCCGCCGATGACCAGTGCCCAGGCTACCGGAATGACGCTTTCGGGCAGCTTGAAGCCCAGCTTCGTGATGATGAAACCGAGCACGGCGGTGATGAGAAAGGCAACCGCAAGCTTGGCGGCATATTCCCGGTTTTCCGCATCGCCCAGCCCCGTGGCAAGCGACCATATCCGCTTCCAGTAGATGACGGTGACCGCAAGGATGGCGCCGGCCTGGATGACGATATTATAGGTGTCGGAGCGATGGCCGAGCCATTGCTCGGCGATGATCAGATGCCCGGTGGAGGAAATCGGCAGGAATTCCGTAATCCCTTCAATGATACCGAGAATGATAGTATTCAGATATTCCATACACTGACCTTTCTTCGGACGGATGGCATCCGCCCGCACGGCGCCCCCGGCGCACAACACTCAACTTCCAGCACACACATCAAACCGCCGGCACCCGATTTCGTCGACATGACCGTTACCGCAAAACCTGACGGCATCTTAACGCGTGTCGGAAGGGCAAAGGCAATCCGGTATCGCTTTTAGATCACCCTTAGCGGCTTTTGGATGACGTATACGTCGATTCATCCGCAAACCGCCATAAGCGGCCGGACTTCGCACCGCAACAAAAAGGTCGCCGGCTGTGGATCTGGTCCGGATCTGGCTCGGGATCGAAGGGGCAGTGCACACAGCGTTTGCCAGCTTTCGGCCCCGGAGCACAAAACCACCAAAGCCCTGGTCGCAGCCCGACAGACGTCAGCGTAGCGGCCCATTCAAGCGCCTTCCGCCGCATTGACTGGACGTATTGTTTAAGGATGTCATCGGTCATGATGGCACTGTCAGATAGCGGCAAGTCTTTGATACTCCGCCCGAGAGCGACCAGATCATCATCGATCGGCGTCCAGCCACTCGCATCCCGTCGATAGACCTGGCCATAGTCGCCGCAGACAAAGAGGGTCGAGCCGATCTCGCGGATGCAGGTCACGTTGCCAAGTTTGCGTCCTTCGGTGAGGCCGGCGCCTGGAATCTGATCGTAGGTTTGTCCGGCGCGACTCGCCTCCGAGCAGGGCCACTCATGCCCCCAGTCGAAACAGCCGAGGAGCGATGGTTCTCGGAGATTTCGCCTTGCGGCTGCGGGCTGGTCGGCGTTGTTGCGGACAGGAGCCTCGCGTCCTCATTCATCCCAGCCGCATTCCCGTGGCTGCGTCGAAATAGTGGGTGGCGCCTTTGTTGAGGGTCAGGGATTGCTCTGCTCCGATCGTGAATGCGGGGCGCTGGCGCAGGACGACGGCGACAGGGGTGTCGCCGAGGCGGGCTTCGACGAAGGTCTCCGATCCGGTCGGCTCGATGTTTTCGATCCGGGTCGAGATCGGTCCGTCCGTTGTCAGATGCAGTTCTTCGGGACGCTTGCCGATGACGATGCGCTGCCCTTCCGCAAGCGATGGCGGAGCGCTCAGCCCTGTCGGCTGGCCGCCTTCAAGCTCGATCTGGCCGCCCTTGTTGACGCCGGCAAACAGGTTCATTGCCGGTGAGCCGATGAATTGTGCCACGAAGGTATTGACCGGATTGTCGTAGAGCTCGAGCGGCGTGCCGATCTGTTCGATGCGCCCGGCCTGCATGACGACGATGCGGTCGGCCATGGTCATGGCCTCGATCTGGTCGTGGGTAACATAGACCATGGTGGTGCCGAGGCGGCGGTGCAGCCCCTTGATCTCGCCGCGCATCTGGACGCGCAGCTTGGCATCGAGGTTGGACAGCGGCTCGTCGAACAGGAAGACCTGCGGATTGCGCACGATCGAGCGGCCCATGGCGACGCGCTGGCGCTGGCCGCCGGAGAGCGCCTTGGGCTTGCGTTCGAGCAGCGGTAGGAGACCGAGGATCTCGGCGGCTTCGCGAACCTTCCTTTCCTTCTCCTCTTTCGGCGCTCCGGCGAGGGTCATGGAAAACGCCATGTTCTCCTTGACCGTCATATGCGGGTAGAGCGCATAGTTCTGGAACACCATGGAAATGTCGCGGCTCTTCGGCGGCAGGTCGTTGACGACCTTGTCGCCGATCGAGATCGTGCCGCCGGAAATGTCTTCCAGCCCGGCGATCATCCGCAGCAGTGTCGACTTGCCGCAGCCGGACGGACCGACCAGCACGACGAATTCGCCGTCGCCGATGACGGCGTCGATGCCGTGGATGACCTCGACGCTTCCATATTTCTTGACGACCTTGTCGATTGTCACATTGGCCATGATCGTCCTCCCTTACGCGGCACGAATACGGATGCGCGTCGCCGACAAGGCACCCGCGTGGATGATGAGACCGGCCGCACCGCCCTTGTAGGCGGGGTCGGTGGCTTCAGCGACGGTGTCGCCGACCGCAGCGGAGAGCCTCTCGCCGCTTGCCGAAACCGTCATGGTGAAGGCTGTCTCGAAGGGGATCTCAAGCGGCACGGAGGCCAGCACGTCCTCCTGCTCGTCCCTGCGCCTGACGATCTGCAACTCGCCCTTGCGGGTAAGGCGCGCGGCATAATAGCGGCGCTGTCCTTCCGCCCGGATGACCAGGCCGCCATGATCGCCCAGATGCAGCATCAGGTCGGCCTCGATTGCGTAGTCGGTCCAGTTGCGGGTGCCCTGCAGCAGCAGGCCCTCACCGCGGTTCTGGCTGATGCGGAAGTCCTGCGGGAAGTTCTTCGAGAAGAAATGCACATTGCTGACCCAGGCCCGGCGCCAGAAGTCGCTTGAACCGTCCGGCCGGCGGAAGGTAACGTCAGGGCAACCCTCCCAGGTGAGGCTGTCCAGCAGCACGCGGCCATTGGCCCGGCCGTTGCCGGTCGCAAGCACGATGCCGACGTCGGCGATCGGCTGATAGCCAGTTTCCGGCACGGTCCATTGCAGGTCGACCGTCTTGCCGGGCGCCAGAAGCACGCCGTCCTGCATGTCTATGTCGACGAGCTTGTCGCTTCCATCGTAGTGGCGGATGCGCAGCCTGGCTTCGACCGTCCCCGTCAGATCCGATGCGGCCGTGACGCTGGCGCGCAGGGTCTGCCCGGCATGGAGGCGCGGGCTTGCCATCAGGTCATAGGTGCGCATGCCCGTGACTTCGAGCGGTGTGAAGACCGGTGTCGTGGCGGCAGCCTCCCGTCCCGGCGCGAGCGCCTCGAAATCGATTGCGAGCGCCTTGCCGGTGCCGTGAACCTTCAGGTCGGCCACCGCGATGTCACCGCCTTGCGGTCGGAAGCCCTGGACGGAACCGGGAAGCGAAAAGTGAAATTCTGCGCCATTTTTCGGCGCGGGTTCGGCCGGTTCGCCGGCAAGCTTGCGGCCGAGATTGGCAAGCCAGAGGGACACGTCGACCGCGTCGGTGATCGAGCGCCCCCCATCGGCGGTCGAGATATAGAGGCGGTCGGCCACCGGGCCGCGCCAGTCGGGACCGGCCTCCAGACCCTCGAGACCGAGCATGATGCCGTGCAGGCAGCCGAGATTGCCGGCATTGCAGTCGGTGTCCCAGCCGGAGGTGTTGACGATCATCTGGCCGCGCTGGAAGTCGTGCGGCGCATGCAGCAGCGCCATGATCATCAGCGCGTGGTTCGGCACGACGTGGCAATTGCCCGGATATTTGTCGTAGCCGTAATTGTCCTCGATCTTCTGGCGGGTCGCCTCCCAGTCCTCATTGCCCGAGGTCCACTGGCGTATGTCGGCAATCAGACCGGCGATCAGGCTATCCTTAGGAATGAATGAGAGGCCGGTGTCGAGCAGGTGGTTCACGTCCTGGCTGACAAAGGCTTCCGCCTCCATCGCGGCCCAGAGCACCGCGGCGTGGACGGCTTCGCCGTCATGGCTGACGGAGCCGGCGGCACGCGCGAGCTTTGCGGCCTGGGCCGGATTGCCCGGCGACACCAGCGCCCAGCCGTCGATGAAGATCTGCGCGCCGATCTGTTCGGCGACGGTGGCGCCGTTCGTCTCGATCGAGCCGGACGCGGGCGCCGGAATGCCGCGTTGCAGGTTGAGCCAGGCCGTGTGTTCGGTCGAATTGCCGGCACCGCCCCACCACAGGATCGAACGCTCCTCGATGATGTAGTTGAGCCAGGCCTTGCCGATGTCCTCGGCCGAGAGGTCCGGCGAGATTCCATAGTCGTCGAGGGCGCGGGGGAAGGTGAAGGTGCCGGCCACATCGTCGTCGGTGACGACGAGCGGATCGCCCAGACGATCATGTACATAGTAGGTGATCGGCCCGAGTTTCTCGAGGATCTCCTTGTAGCGCCAGTTCTCGAAGGGGCGGCCAAGATAGACGCCGATCAGCTTGCCGAGAACGCCGGCATAGACGCGGTTGTTGTAGTCTGCGGGGATGGTCATGGAAAACTCCTTGTCAGCCCTTCACCGAGCCGCCGGCCATGCCTTCAATGAAGCGGCGCTGCAGCAGGACGAAGAGGATCACGATGGGCAGGATGATGATGAGGGCGGCGGCCATGATCTCACCCCAGTCGGACGAGTACTGGCCGGACAGCAGGAAGAAGGAGACGACCGCCGTCAGCCGGTCCTGTCCCTGCAGGAAGGTCGTGGCGATCAGGAACTCGTTCCAGGAATAGAGGCCGATGATCAGTGCCACCGTCAGGATGCCGGGTGACACGATCGGCAGGAAGACGCGGGCAAACACCTGCCAATGGGTGGCGCCGTCGATCAGGGCCGCTTCCTCCAGTTCCTTCGGCACCGCCAGGAAATAGGTTCGAAGCAGCATGATGGCGAAGGGGGAATAGACCGCCGTGTAGATGAACGAGACGGCGATCGGATTGTTGATCAGGCCGAAGCGGGCAAAGCCGAAATAGAGCGGAAAGAGAAACAGCTGGATCGGCGCCGTGGTCGAGGCGAGCAGATAGAAGGTGAGGATCTTCCAGGTCTTGATCTTGCGCCGCGCGAGCACGTAGGCCGTCAGCGATCCCGTGGTGCAGACGAGCACGATGGTCATGCCGGTCAGCACCGCGGAATTCAGCAAGGTGCGGCCAAAATTGGCGTCCGACCATGCACGGGTGAAATTGTCCCAGCGCAGTTCGGTCGGCAGGGCCAGCGGGTTCTGGACGATCTCGGCGGAGGCCTTCAGCGAATTCAGCACCATCAGTGCGATCGGAAACAATGTGATGATCAGCAGCACACTGAGGGTGATGTAGACGAGCGTGTTGGTAAGACGGCTTTCCGACATTCTCATTGGTCGAACTCCTTGGCCTGGGAGCGGATGTAGAAGACCGTTGCGACAAGTCCGAACAGGCTGATGACCACCGAGATGGCCGCCGCCTTGCCGACGGCCAGATCGTAGAAGGCCGAGCGATAGGCGAAGGTCGACAGCACCTCCGACGAATAGGCGGGACCGCCCTGGGTCAGGATGTAGACGAAGTCAAAGACCAGGAAGGACCAGATCACCGTCATGATCATCATCAGCGTGATCGTCGGCTTGATCCCCGGCAGCAGGACGTAGCGAATGGTCTGGAAGAAGGTTGCACCCTCGACGCGGGCCGCCTCGATCTGCTCGGAGGGCACCTGACGAAGGGCGGCAAAGAAGATGACGCAGAGAAAGCCCCACCAGTGCCAGAGATCGACGGTGGCGATCCCATAAAGGGCAGTAGAGGTCTGGGTCAGCGGATTGCCGACATCCAGCCCCATGCGTTGCAGCAGCCCGGCAATGCCGGTGACCGGGGAATAGATCATGCCCTGCCAGACGCGTCCGGTAATCGCGGTGGCGATGATCACCGGCAGGAAATAGATCACCTGGAAGAAGCTGGAGCCGCGACGCGCAACCAGCATCATGGTCGCCGCCAGCAGGCCCATGGCGATCGGGATGGTCAGAAAGATCAAGGTCCAGATGACGTTGTTGGTCAGCGCGGTCCAGAACACGCCGTCACCCCAAAGAGCGCGGAAATTGTCGAGCCCGACAAATTCCGGGGTGCTGATCCCATCCCAGTCGTAGAAGGCCAGGGCGACCGTCAACAAGGCTGGAATGGCAATCATGACGACATTGATGATGAGTGTCGGCAGGACGTAAAGTCGATGCATGGGATAGCCTTTCCGGGCATAGGGACCCGACTTTCCGCAGGTTTGTGGCGGAAAGAGAAAGTGGGGCGCACGCCAGGAGGATGCGCACGCCCCGTCAGTTGGCAGGGATCAGCGCGCCGGCACGGCCGGGACCTTCCCTGCCTTCATTTCCTTCTGGAAGGACTCGTCGAGCTTGGCGAGGAAGTCGGCGGTCGTTACCTTCTTCAGCCAGACCTGCTCGATGCCGTTGATCAGGTAATTGTCGGTTGCCGGCGGCAGGAAGGTCCAGGTCGTGTACCCGTAATTGCCGTCATTCACCGAGCCGGAAAGTGTCTTCATCGTGTCGGTGAAGAGTGGCGTGACATTGTCGCCCATCTTGACGCTGGAGATGTCCTTCAGCGGGATGTTCCACTCGCCCTGCCAGGCCGAATTCATCGAGCCGTAGACTTCGGGCGAGAAGATGTAGTTGATCGCCGCTGCCGCGCCGTCGGGGTCATTCGCCTTGGCGGCAATCGAGAAGGTGGAGCCGACGCCGAGTGGGAAGACGGGTTCGCCTTCGGCGCTCGGGAAGCCGACGAAACCGGCCTCAGAACCATCCTTTTCGCCATAGGTCGCGACATTCTGGAACTGCCAGGTGCCGCTCGGCATCATGCCGGCCCGGCCCGATGCCATCATGTCGGCGGCCTGTTCGGAGCTTGTCAGCGAGAAGTAGTTCTGACCGAAATAGCCCTTCTGCCACCAGGAATTCAGGCGGTCGATCGCCTTGACGAAGGGTTCTGCGGTCCACGGCATCTCGCCGCGCAGCGCCTTGTTCATGGCGTCGGGGCCGGCGACGGCATTGAGCGCCAGGGTGACAAACCATTCATTGGCGCCACGCCAATCGGCATTGCCAGCGGCAAACGGTGTCACTCCCTCCTTCAGCATGGCGTCGGCCAGGGTTTCCAGCTCGTCGAGCGTCGTCGGTGCCTTCCAGCCGTTCTTGTCGAACAGCGTCTTGTTGTAGAACAGGCCGACGGTTTCATAGGTCTTCGGCAGGGCGTAAAGCTTGCCGTCATACTCGCCCATCTTCAGGAACACCGGCAGAACCTTGTCCATCCAGCCGTATTTCGCGGCATAGTCGTCGAGCGCCAGCAACTGGCCGTTCTGGGCCATCGGCGCGACATAGCTCGGGCCGGGCGTATAGACGACGTCGGGGCCGTTGCCGGACAGAAGCGCGACGCGCAACTGCTTGTCGAGTTCGTTGCCGCGGTAGTCGACGACCAGATTGTAGTCGCTGTTTGCCTTGTTGAACGGATCGACGATGTTCTGCTGGATCAGCTTCTGCTGGTCGGGCGTTGCCTGTTCGTACCACCAGGTCACGCGATCCTGGGCAAGCGCCATCTGCGCCGATCCGGCGAGCAGCGCCAAGGCGAGCAATTTGCTTTTTCTGGACATTCGGATTTCCTCCCTGTGTTGACTATTCGGTTGCCGGTCGCCGCGCCGGTGGGGCGACGGACGGCCGGACGATCAGTTCGAACTTCATTTCCTCCGCGCGGCCGGCCATGACGTCGTCCTGGGCGAGGCGGGTGAGCAGCAGATTTGCCGCTCGCGCTCCGAGCTGATCCTGGAATTGTGCGACGGTCGTAAGCCCGGGGGTGACAAGGGCAGACGGCAGGATGTCGTCGAAGCCGGCAACCGATATGTCGTCCGGGATCGACAGGCCGTGGGCGACCACGCTCTGCATGACGCCGATCGCCATCAGGTCGTTTGCGGCAATCACGGCCGTGACCGGCGGCCCTTCGTCGAGCAACCGGTCGGTCGCATCGCGTCCGGCATCGAGCGTGAAATGCGCAGCTTCCCGGACGATCGGCTCCGCGCCGAGGCTTGCCATGGCATCCAGATAACCCTGCAACCGAAAACGCTGGGGGCCACCCGGTGCCGCGATCATCGCAATGTCGCGATGACCGAGGTCGAGCAGGTGGTTCGTCAGCGCACGGGCGGCTGCCTCGTTGTCGATGAACAGGTTGTCGATCGGCAGCGGCCCGCCCTGCTTGCGGCTCACTTCGATGCGCACGACCGGTATGCCGGATTTGCCCAATGGGGCGAGCTCGCGGGCGCCGAGATTGAAGAAGACGCCGACGATGCCGTCGAAACGACCCTGCTGTGCGGAGGCGACCACATGCTGTTCGTTGGCAAGCTTGCCCTCGGTGTCGATCGTCATCACCTCGTAGCCGGCCGAGCGGGCGACTTTCTGCAGCGCGACGACCAGAGACGGATAAAAGGGGTTTGCAAGATCGGGCACGACGCAGGCGATGACCCGCGTGCGGCGGGTCCTGAGGGCCTGAGCGAAACGGTTGGGATGATAGCCGAGTTCGGCAATCGCAGCTTCGATGCGCTCGGCCGTTTCGACCGCGACCTTGTCGCGTCCGCCGTTCAGCACCAGCGAGACGGTAGCCTGTGCTACGCCTGCCCGTTCGGCGACCTCCCGCTGCGTTACCCGGCGTCCGACCACAGTCACGAATACCTCAGTTGATACGTATCAACATGCTATTGATACGTATCAACAAGTCAATACGCTTTTTTATGGGGACAGCAGGTTGATGCGTTCGGAGAGCTTTGGAGCGCTCTTATCCCGAGGCAGGGCGGCATGCAGGGCAGAGCGCAATCTGCGGGGCAAATCAGCGGCTTGCCAGCATAGCCTGTGCAAGAGAAAGCAGAGCCGTTGAGCCGCTTTCATTCCGCTTTTGGGTATCAGCCGCTGACCGCCAGCCCGCCGATATAATCCGCGGCCTCGTGCGGGTGGATGCGGGCCGCGCGGATCAGGCGTTCGAAATGCTGCTGCATCTTGCGGATGGCGTCGGCATTGTTGAGCACGAGATACATGCCGCCGACGAAGAGGGCAGCACGGAGCGAGCCGAAGACCGTGTAGGGCACCGAAAACCGCTCGCGCTCGTCGAACAGGAAGATGCGGAAGGAGGGGTAGAGCTCGCGGATCAGCGCGGCCATGTAGTCGAGCTGCTGCGCGCGCACCTCCTTGTCGAGGCCGCTCCAGATGCCTTCACCCCGCGCCACCGCCTGGACGGCCTGGGTCGGCATGCAGACTTCCATATCCGTGCCGGGCTGGCGGTTATAGTCGAGGCGGAAATAGGTGTCGTTGGTCTGCCCGGCGACACTCTGATGGCGGGCGATGGCCTCATAGGCGATCGTCTCCGGCGTGCGCAGAAGATCGGGGATGCTCATCGGAACATAGCGGATCTTGGAGCCGGCAGCCTCCGCATGCCAGCGCATCAGCAGATTGGCGTTGTCGGCGCCATCATTGCGGTCCTCGATCTCGAAGCTCTGGTGCAGTTCGCCCATCAGGCCCTGGTCATGGGAAAGGCCCAGAAGCCAGTCCAGCGACACCGCATGCCCCTCGGCAATGTTGAGCAGGGTTTCGACGCGCGGAAGGCGGGCGGCGCCCTCTGCCAGCAGCTGCGACAGGGCCGAGCGGTCTATGCCGATCTGGCGGGCGAACACCGCCTGGCTCTCGCCACTGCGGTCCAGCAGGATCTGCAGGCGTTCGCGAAACAAATTGGAAAGCAGTCGTTTGTCCACTTTAAGCACCATTTCGTGACAATCATCACCATACTAGGCCGATGCTTCTCAAAATCAACGTTTTGTAACCACTGTCACATTGCTGACAGCTGTCAATTGCTGCCATGCTCGAAGGCACTGGATTCGCAACGTAATCTTGAAATCGAAGACTTCGGAGCAGGCATCGGCGGCGGTGTCGGCATCGCGGTCGCATGGCTTGACGAGGATGACATGGGTGAATTGGCGGCAGGGCATGGTGTTCCGGTAATCACGCAGCATGCCCGGCGAAGCCGGTACAGGGTCGAGTGGCCGACGCTGCTGCTGCTTGTCGGCTGCTACGGCGTCTGGCTGGGCTCCGGCTATTATCTCTATCCGTCGTGGCCGGTGGCGGCGCTGCTGATCATGGGCGTGGCGGTCGCGCTGCACGGGTCGCTTCAGCACGAGGTGCTGCACGGTCATCCGACCCGCAATGCGCTGGTCAACGAAGCGCTCGTCTTCCTCTCGATCGGCCTTTTCTATCCCTATCGCAGCTACAAGCACACCCATCTGCAGCATCATGCGGATGAGCGGCTGACCGACCCCTATGACGACCCGGAAAGCTACTACAAGGCGCTCGCCGACTGGGCGCGGATGCCGCGTCTCATCAAGATGCTGCTCGCCATCAACAACACGCTGGTCGGCCGGGTGACGATCGGTCCGCTGATGATGATCCTCGGCTTCACGCTTGGCGAATGGCGAAAAATCATCCGCGGCGACCGCAAGACGGCGAAGGCATGGGCTCTGCATGCCGCAAGCCTCGTGCCGACACTCGCACTGATTCAGTTCGGCTTCGGCATTCCCGTCTGGCTCTATGCGCTGACCGCGGCCTATCTCGGTGTGGCGCTGCTGTCGATCCGGACCTATTGCGAACACCAGTGGAGCGAAAACGTCGACGGGCGCACGATCATCGTCGAGACATCGATCCTGGCGCCGCTTTTCCTCAACAACAATCTCCACATCGTCCATCACAAGCTGCCGACGGCTGCCTGGTACCGGCTGCCGGGGCTCTACCGCGAGCGGCGCGCGGAATGGCAGGCGATGAACGGCGGCTATGTCTATTCGAGCTACCTGGACATCCTGAAGGCGCATGCGCTGAGGCCCAAGGAGCCGGTGGTGCATCCGCAGTTGCGACGCGAGACGGCAGGGCTTTCGATCAAGGGCCTGCTGGAGGTCCCGGTCGACGCACCCTTGGCTTGGAACACGCAAACTGTGGTGGAGAGCGACGCGGCGATGGTCGCCTACAGCAAGCTTGCCGACGCCGCCGGCTGAGACCGGTCGCGGGCAAGATAGATCCGCGGCGGACTGCCCAGCATACGCTTGAACATGGTGGTGAAGGCCGCGACGCTGTCATAGCCGAGATCGAGGGCCACGGTTGTGACCGGTTCGCCATCGGCCAAGCGCGGCAGGGCGGCAAACAGGCAGGCCTGCTGGCGCCAGGTCGACAGGCTGAGCCCTGTCTCGCGCCGGAAAATCCGGGTGAAGGTTCTCCGGCTCATCGACATCTGATCCGCCCAGCGATCGATCGGCAGCTCGGCCGTCGGTTGCGCGACGAAGCTGCGGCAAAGCGCGGCAAGCCTTGGATCCGACGGAAAGGGCAGCGCCAGCCCGCGCTCCGGCAAGGTCGAGATGACGTCGAGCAAAAGCGGCATGATCAGGGCTGCACGAGCGGGGGTGTTGTCTTCCGGTTCGGGATTGACGGCGGCCACGATCAGCGCTCGCGCCAGGTCGGTCACCCCGACCGTCTTCACCCGCTCCGGCAGACCCGCGACCACCCCGGGTGCCAGATAGAGCGACAGCATGGTGACATCGACCAGCATCTCCACCGAATGCGCTATCCCCGGCGCGATCCACAGGGCGTGACCGGGCGGAAGCATCCAGCGACCTTCCTCCGTTGCGACCACCACGACACCCTTGGCGGCATAGAGCAGCTGCGCGCGGCTATGGGTATGACGCTCCACCCTGTGGCCAGCCGGATAGAAGCGTGGCAACGACTTTATCGGCCCTGCCGCCGCCTCGATCGTGTTGAGGCTGCTCAGATGCAGCTCATGCGAGTCCGCGGGATGAAGAATTGGCATCGATCAAATGGCCCACTTGCGAAAAAACTGGACCGAAACACGAAAGCAGGTCCCGCGCAATCGGTCTATCAAGGTCGTCCCGATAATGGAGCCCTTCACGATGGCCGACACAGCACCCGGCATGCCGATCAAGACCGAAGCAACGGTGTTCAACATCATCATGGCGATCAGTTTCTGCCATCTGCTCAACGACACGATGCAGTCGCTGATCCCGGCGCTTTATCCGATGATCAAGCAGAGCTACGCGCTCGACTTCGCCGAGATCGGTCTGCTCGGACTGGTGTTTCAGGTGACGGCATCGCTGCTGCAGCCGCTCATCGGCATCTATACCGACAAGCGGCCACTGCCCTATTCGCTGGCGGCCGGCATGAGCTCGACACTCATCGGACTGCTGCTGCTGGCCTATGCCCACAGTTATTGGATGCTGCTGGTCGGCGCCGGTGTCGTCGGTCTGGGGTCGGCGATCTTTCATCCGGAATCCTCGCGCGTCGCACGTCTGGCGTCCGGCGGGCGCCATGGCCTTGCACAGTCGCTGTTCCAGGTTGGCGGCAATTTCGGCTCGGCGATCGGCCCGCTGCTGGCCGCCTTCATCGTGTTGCCGAACGGCCAGACAAGCGTGGCCTGGTTCTGCGTCATCGCGCTTGTCGGCATCGCCGTGCTCTGGCGGGTCGGCAACTGGTATGCAGAGAACAGGCGCGCCAATGCCAAGCGCCCGCCGGCGAGCCCGCTCGTCGCATTGCCGCGCGCGGTCGTCATCAAGGCGATCTGCGTGCTGGCTCTGCTGGTGTTTTCCAAATATGTCTACATGGCCAGCATCTCCAGCTACTACACCTTCTACATGATCGAGCGGTTTGCGGTTTCCGTGCAGCAGGCGCAGATCCTGCTGTTCGTCTTCCTCGGCGCAGTGGCGGTCGGAACCGTCGCCGGCGGACCGATCGTCGACTGGTTCGGCACGAAATTTGTCATCTGGTTCTCGATCCTCGGCACCCTGCCGTTCACGCTCGCGCTTCCCTATGTCGGGTTCTATCCAACCGTCGTGCTGACCTTCATTATCGGCGTGATCCTCGCCTCGGCCTTCTCGGCGATCGTCGTCTTCGCCCAGGAACTCGTGCCCGGCCGCGTCGGCATGATTGCCGGCCTGTTCTTCGGCTTCGCCTTCGGCATTGGCGGCATTGCCGCTGCGATTCTCGGCGTGGTGGCCGATCATTACGGCATCGAATTCGTCTACCGCCTCTGCTCCTATTTGCCGCTGATCGGTCTCATGACGGTGTTCTTGCCGGATATCGGCAAGGGCCGTCGCCACCTCGCCCGGACTTGACGGCGCGGGCCGCTCGGGCGAGCCTGTCGCGCTTAAGGTGCTAATGAGGACGAGGGCTCGCCGATGACATCGCTTGCGCATCGCATGCCGCAGCTGGCGGCGCCCCTGCAGGCGCGGGGTTCGCCCGGCAAGCTGACGCTTGCACTGGCCGGATCGCTGGCCTTCACGGCGATCGGCACCGTTCTGGTCGTCCAGGGCTTTGGCCGGTCCGCCGGCTTCGTGCAGATCAGTGTCGGCTCTGTCGGGGTGCTGTTCTTCGGCCTGTGTGCAATCCTGATCGGCTGGAGGCTGTTGAGCGAGCGCGGCGTGCTGGTGACGATCGGGCCGCAGGGGATCCGGGACCTGCGGGTTTCGACCACGACATTTCCCTGGCAGGCGATCCAGAGAGCCTATCCCTGGTCGTTCGGGCGCCAGCAGATGATGATCCTGACGCTGCGGCCGGAGATGGAGGAGGTGCTCGCGCCGCACTATACGCGCATCTATCGCTGGTCGCGTCAGGCAAACCGCAGGCTGGGCATCGACGGGATCTGCGTCACGGCGGCAGGCCTCGACACGGATCTTGCAACCATGGTCGACACGGCCATGCTGTTTGCCCGCGCTGCCCAGTTCGAGGAGCGGGATCCAGCCGGTGGCTCCGTCGCGGTGGGGCAACTGTCATCGCCGGTGATCGACAATGGACAGGCGGAAGATGATGATCGTCAGGCGATATGACGGCGCCGGATCCGTCTTACGATCCACCACACGGTAATCACCACCACCGGCACTGCGGCGCCGGTCGCGACGGCCGGATCGACCGGCAGGAGATCGTGGCTGAGGGCTTTCAGCACATAGCCGACGAGGCCGATGACGTAATAGGAGATGGCGGCGACCGACAGGCCCTCGACTGTCTGCTGCAGGCGCAACTGCATTTCCGCGCGCCGGTTCATTGCCGCCAGAAGGTCGGAATTCTGCCGTTCCAGTTCGACGTCGATCCAGGATCGAACGAGGCCGGTGGCGCGCGACAGCTTGCGGGACAGGTTGGCCTGACGTTCCTCCACCGCCTGGCAGGTGCGCATGGCGGGTGCCAGACGCCGCCCGAGGAAGGACCCGAGCGTTTCGGCGCCCGACACCGGCATTTCTTCCAGCGCCTGTATGCGCTCCGACACGATACCGTCATAGGCGCGCGACGCGCCGAAGCGATAGAGGCTGAAGGCGGCATTGGCCTCCAGTTCCGCGGCAAGCCCGGTAATCTCATAGAGAATGGCATCGGCTTCGTCGCGGGCATTGTCCTTCATTCGCCGCGTTATGTCCGCCAGCCCGTCCTCGATGCGGCGGATATCGGAGGAGAGCTGCTGGGCAAGCGGCAGGCCCAGCATGGCGAGCGTCCGATAGGTTTCGATGTCGAGCAGGCGCTGCGCGAGTGCACCCCGTCGCGCAGCACTCAGGCCGTGGTCGACCAGCAGCATCTGCGTCAATCCGTTGCCGTCCTGGCGGAAGTCGGTGAGAACGGTCGCCTGCCCCTTTTCCACCTCGCTGTGGCAGAGGCTCGCGGGGTCGAAGGCAGACAAGGCATTTCGTGCGTCGTCTCCGTCGCCGCGAATTTCGAGGCGGATCGCCGAGATCAGCGTACCGGGAGGCGAGAAGCCGTCGCCGAACGGGTGCGGAGACACGTCTCCGCCAAAGGCCGGGGGCAGCGGGCCGTCCCAGAAGAAGGTGGAGAATTCCGTGTGCCGCTCCCAGCGCAAGGTACCCTGTCCCCAGGCGAGAGCATGATACCGCGCATTCTGTTCCGGCGGCGCGATGCCGCGGGCGCGCGACAGATCCGAGATCACGGCATGATGGACGATCGAGCCACCCTCCATCATGAAGGCAAGCTGGAAGATCAGGCGATCTGGCCCCAGCAGGGCATAGGGTCTTGCATGGATTTCGCCGAGGGCTGCGGCCCGCTCTGGCGCCACGGGATAAGCAAACTGGCTGTTCGACACCGTCTCCCTCTCTTTTCGCCGGTCGACTTTAGCAGAGGACAATGCGGGTGGACAGCAAGGCGAATGTCGCGGTTTTCGACCGCGGTGCCGGTCCCCGCATGGGGGTAGGGAGCATGCCGCCAATGCATGACGGTCGACTGGATAAATTATTTGACCAATTCTTCACCTGTCGATAGATCTTGGAGGAGGAGATCGATCGTGGACGAGGCAAGCCTGTTTTCCGGCATCAGCCATGGACGCACCGCCGACGAGGTGGTGCGGCAGATCGAAGGCATGATCCTCGACGGCGTGCTGCGCGACGGGGATCGGTTGCCCGGTGAACGCGATCTGGCAGAGTCCTTCGACGTGTCCCGGCCGATCCTGCGGGAGGCGCTGAAACTTCTGGAAGCACGCGGCCTGGTGCGCAGCCAGCATGGTGGCGGCACCTTCGTTGCCGATATTGTCGGCCAGGTGTTTTCAGAGCCGCTGACGGCACTGATATCAAGGCATCCCAGAGCGACCCGCGACTATCTCGACTATCGCCGCGAGCTGGAGGGCATGACGGCGGAACTGGCAGCACTGCGGGCGACGGAGGCCGACAAGGCGCTTCTTGCCAGGATCATCACGGACATGCGCCAGGCCCACGCGGAAAGCCGCGCCGAGGACGAGATGCGCGCCGATGTCGAGTTTCACAATGCGATCGGCGAAGCGGCGCACAACATCATCCTGCTCCACACGCTGCGCGCCTGTTACCGGCTGCTCAGCGAGGGGATCGTGCTGAACCGGCAGGCGGTATTCGACAACGGGTTGTCGGGCGCCGCACTGCTTGCCCAGCACGAGGCAATCTTCGATGCCATCGTCGCCGGGGATGCGGCTGCCGCCAAGCAGGCAGCGCAGGACCATATCGATTTTGTCCGCCGCGCCGTCGACGAGGCCGAGCAGGCGGGAGAACGCGGGCGGGTCGCCCGCCTCAGGCTGCTACAGCGCGACGCCCAGGCGGCGGCCGTCGGCCGCACCGGCAAACGCGAACTTGAACCCAAGGGGCAGTGAAGGCATGACGACAGCGCAAACCATGACGAAGCCGAAGGTCGGGCTGTTCGCCACCTGTCTGGTCGATCTCTTTCGCCCGACGGTCGGCTTTGCCGCCGCGCAGCTGATCGAGGATGCCGGGTGCGAGGTGCATGTGCCGATGGCGCAGACCTGTTGCGGCCAGCCGGCCTATAATTCCGGCGACCGCAAGGACAGCCGCGATCTCGCCGTCCAGGTGATTGAGCTGTTCGAGGCATTCGATTATGTCGTGGCGCCGTCCGGCTCCTGTGCGGCCATGCTGAAGAAGCATTATCCGGAGCTTTTCAAGGGGGACGCCCAATGGGAGGAGCGCTGTCGGCGCTTTTCCGACAAGGTTCACGAACTCGTCTCGTTCCTGACCGATGTGATGTTCGTGCCGGGCGTGTCGGCCAAGCTGGCCGGGACCGTCACCTATCACGACAGCTGCTCGGGCCTGCGCGAACTCGGGGTTCAGACCCAGCCGCGCAAGCTGTTGGCCTCGGTCGAGGGACTGGAGGTCAGGGAGATGGACGGCAGTGATGTCTGCTGCGGCTTCGGCGGCACCTTCTGCGTCAAATATGCCGATATCTCCAACGCCATCGTGTCGAAGAAGACCAAGGCGATCGTCGAGACCGGTGCCGACATGATGCTTGCGGGTGACATGGGCTGTCTGATGAACATGGCCGGCAAGCTGAAGCGCGAGGGATCGGCAATCGAAGTGCGCCATGTGGCCGAGGTGCTGGCCGGGATGACCGCCAAGGCACCGATCGCAGGCTCGGGCAAGTGAGGAGGCGGAGATGGAACTGACGACCGACCGGTTCAAGGACAATGCCTTCGGCGCGCTTGGCGATGCGCAGTTGCAGCGGGCGCTGAAGAATGTCGAAACCGGCTTCATCGCCAAGCGGGCGATCGCCGCCGCCGCCCTTCCCGAATTCGAGGACATCCGCGATCGCGGTAAGGCGATCAAGGATCATACGCTCGACAATCTCGACCTCTATCTGGAAGCCTATGAGGAGAAGGTGACGGCCGCGGGCGGCCATGTCCACTGGGCCGAGACCGCCGAAGACGCGCGCAACATCATCCTCGACATCTGCAAGCGGGTTGGCGCCAGGACCGTCACCAAGGGCAAGTCGATGATCACAGAGGAGATCAATCTCAACGAATTCCTCGAAGGCGAGGGCGTTCAGCCGATCGAGACGGATCTCGGCGAATACATCATCCAGCTGCGCGGTGAGCATCCCAGCCATATCATCGCGCCGGCCGTTCACCTCAACCGGGATCAGGTCGAGGCGGATTTCCGCCGCGTCCACACCCATCTCGACGTCGCGCGTGACCTGACGGAGCCCGAAACGCTGCTGTCGGAAGCCCGCGGCGTGCTGCGCCAGCGCTATTTCGAGGCGGATGTCGGGATCACCGGGGCGAATTTCCTGATTGCCGAGACCGGCTCCTCGGTCATTGTTACCAATGAAGGCAATGGCGATCTGACCCAGTCGCTCGGCAAGGTGCATGTCGTCGTCGCCTCGCTGGAAAAGATCGTCCCGACGCTGGAAGACTGCGCCCAGATCCTCAGGCTTCTGGCGCGTTCGGCGACCGGGCAGGATATGTCGGTCTACACCACATTTTCCACCGGGCCGAAACGGGCCGACGATCCGGATGGACCCGACGAATACCATGTCGTGCTGCTCGACAACGGCCGCTCATCGATGCTCGGCACCGAGTTCCAGGAAATGCTCCGCTGCATCCGTTGCGGCGCTTGCATCAACCATTGTCCCGTCTATCACGCCGTCGGTGGCCATGCCTATGGCTCGGTTTATCCGGGGCCCATGGGGGCCGTCCTAACGCCGGCCCTGTTCGGCATCGAGAATTCGGCCGAACTGCCCAATGCCTCGACCTTTTGCGGCCGCTGCGAAGCGGTCTGTCCGATGCGCATTCCCTTGCCGAAGATGATGCGGCACTGGCGCGAGAAGGAATTCGAGCGGCATCTGTCGCCGGCCACCGTGCGCTACGGTCTCGGCGTCTGGGCGTTCTTTGCGAAGCGGCCTGCGCTCTACCAGGCTGCCACGCGTCTCGCGATGCGCGCGCTTTCACTGATCGGCGGTAGAAGCCATAGGCTCCGGCATTTGCCGCTTGCCGGCGGCTGGACCAAATATCGCGATCTGCCGGCACCGGAGGGACAGACATTCCTGGCCCAGTGGGAAGCTGCCAAAGCCGGGCGGAGGAAGGTGGCATGACGATGAGCGGCAAGACAGCCATTCTCGGCAAGATTCGCGGTTCGCTCGGTGCCGACCGCGATGACGAGACGCGCCGCCGGACCGTTGCCGAGCGTATTGCCTCCCCGCCGGTCGGCATCATTCCGGCCCGTGGACAGCTGCCGTTGGAAGACAGGATCGCATTGTTCCGCGCCATGGCGGAGAAATACAATGCCACGACCGACAGGATCGATACCCTCGATCGCCTGCCGGCTGCAGTCGGCGAATTCCTGCGCGCCCATAACCTGCCGGCGGTCTTGCGCATGGGGGCGGATCCTCGCCTGGCCGAGGCCCCATGGTCGTCCGAAAACACGCTTGAGATCCGCCACGGCGCGTCCGACGGCCTTGATCTCGTCGGCATCAGCCATGCCTTCGGTGGCATTGCCGAGACCGGCACGCTGGCGCTGCTGTCCGGGGCGGACAATCCGGTGACGATCAGCTTCCTGCCCGAGCAGCATATCGTGGTCGTGGCGGCTGACGCGATCGGTGGCGATCTGGAAACGGTCTTCGCGAGGCTGCGGGCCGCGAACGGCAAGGCGACCATGCCGCGGACGCTGAACTTCATTACCGGGCCCTCGCGCTCGGCCGATATCGAGCAGAAACTGCTCTTGGGCGCCCATGGCCCCAAGGCGCTGCATATCATCGTCGTCGGTTAGGTCACGAAGCGCCTTTTCCTATTTCGGCTGGGGAAGCCTGTAGCGTTCGCCGACTTCGGCGAACTCCTCGATGGCCTCTCGATGGGCGGCCCGCGGCTCTGCAAGCGTCAGCCGTCCTGCTGCGTAATAGAGCAGGAAGGACCCGACCTGATAGGCGAACAGGATGTCGATCTCGACGAAGGAGCGCACCAGAAGCAGCATGCTGATGCTGACAAGCAGCAAGGCGCTTTCGCTTCTGTCCAGCATCAGGAAACGGTGGAGATGGCCGAAAAGCGATACCAGCAGGACCATGGTCAGCAGGGTGGTGCCGACGAGGCCGGTTTCGACGGTGGTCTCGATATAGGTGTTGTGGAAGTGGAAGCCGGTCCGCGAGGCAATGTAGAATTCCTGCCATAGCCGTTCCGCATCGGCAAAGCCGTGCACCCAATAGCCCTGATAGCCGACCCCGAACCAGGGGGCCGCGTGCGCGGCGATGATGCCCTGCTGCCATAGATAGGTGCGGCCGGTGAGCGTGGTGTCCTTGCCGAAGGCACCGAGAACGGCATCGACGGCCCCGGACTGCAGGGCCGCTATGGCGGTGCCGATGGCCAGGATGATGCCGATCGCGAAGATCGCCCGGCGCTGACGCGGTGAGACCCAGAGGCTGAGCTGCAAAACGGCGCACACACAGATGACCGCAAGGGTCGTAATCACCGAGGTTGCCGATTTCGATGCAAACAGAGCGTAGCCGGATATCAGCGCCGAGCCCAGACTTGCCAGGAACCAGAAGCCCCGGGCGCGGAATACGGTGATGAGGGCATAGCAGAAGAGGACACCGAGCGAGGCATAGAAGCCGAGCTGGTTCTTCGAATCGAAGGCGCCGACAAAGCTGTAGCTGCTATCGAGCACATCGTAGCTGTAGCTGCCGAAGGCCAGCGAATAGAGCAGCACGACGGCGCAGCCGACCACGCTGCCGCGCACCAGGGTCACCGGTGCGATGACGCGCATGGCAATCAGCGCGCAGACCACATGGGTCAGATACTGGGTGGCGGCGCGAAGCGAGGTGGAGGGTGCCTGCGACCAGAATGCGGAGAGGAAGCAGAGAATGGCGAAGGCAAAGATCCAGGTGAAGTGGAAATAGTTTCCGAGCACCCGACGATAGTCGACCACCACCAGCGGCAGCCAGACGCCGTAAAAGGCCAGAATCGAAATCTGCCCGAACCGGGTCGAGTAGGCGAACACGAAAAGCGACAGCACCATGGCCATGATGCCGTAGAGATCGTTGGTCTCTGGCTCTACCAGCAGGCTCTTTGCAATCCTCATGCCGCACTCACTCCATCAGCAACTGCGACATCACCTTGACCACGTCGCCCGGCTCGAGCTTGACGGTTTCATCGACGGGGATCTCCTTGGCGCCATCGCCGTCGTCGCGCACGATGGTGTACTTCACCGAGGTCGGCTTGCCGCTCGGGTCGAACTTGGCCGCTTCGGCCGACTGTGCCAGCGCCTCCGACATCAGCTGATGATTGGTCGAGAGCTCAAGCTCGATCTTCTCGATCTGCGCCTCGGTATCCTGAAGCTCCTTGGTTCTGTCGGCCTTCCAGTTGTTGCGCAGGGTGATCTCGTCCTGATCCGCCTGGCTGATGTCCTGTTTGGCCCTCAGCGTCGCGGTGTCGATGTCGAGCAGCGTCGACTCGACATTGGCGGAGCGCTCCGCGCTGGTCAGCTGCCGGCTGCTGGTCATCAGCCCCTTTTCCGTCAGGCGGTCGATACGCGCGCGATCTTCCTTGACGAGCTTCAGCTGCGACTGCTGGGTGGCTTCCTTCTGATTGAGCGACTGAACTTCGCTGTTCAGCAGTTCCTTCAGATCACCGAGCGCCTTCAGCCGCAGTTCGTAGCTTTCGCGCCGCGACTGCATCAAGGCCTGCTCGCTGGCGAGCAGCGTCTTGGCATTGGCGACCTTTTCAAGGCCGGGCGGTATCTTGATCTCGGTCTTGTCGTTGATTTCGGCCAGTAGACGGGCACGGCGGGCAAGAAGCCTTGCATATTCGGCCTGGTTGACGGCGGTGTCGCCGCTGGCATTGATGAAGTCGCGGGCAAAGCGCTGGCCGGCGTCGGCGCGTCGCAGGCCGCCTGCGAGGCTGACGGCTTTCAGCACCGTGAGATTGGGCGCAAAGGGGTATTGTCCCGGCGTCTGTATGTCGCCTGCCAGATAGATCGGCCCGAATTCGGCGACTTCGACGGATGCAGACGGGGTCGTGCGCAGCGCAAACTGGCTCTGCAGTCGCTCGCCGATCTCCTTCGAAATGTCGGAGGGTGACCGCCCGGCGGCCTTGATGTCACCGATGAAGGGCAGAAAGATCGTGCCCTCCGGTCCGATCGTGTAGTCGCCGGCAATGCCGTCCATGCTGTGGATGGTCCCGTCTGCCGGCTGCCATTCGGCAACCCGGATCTTGAGCTTGTCCATGACATCCAGCCGATAGCCGGCATCCTGCGCCAAGGCTGTCGCGGCGGTCAACACGGTCAGGCTCCCGGCAATCAGGCCGAAAGCGGCTTTCCGTCGCCAGCGGCGCGCGTGGTTCTTGTCCATTGGGTTTCTCGCTCTCTCACAAAACGGTTCGCGGGCGGAAAGCGCTGAAAAGCTTCCGCCCGCATAGATGCGTGGCCGCGGTGAATCCGAATATCGATTGCTCAGTAGCTGCCGCGGGAAAGGCAGACGGCGGGGACCGTCTTCGCGATAATCAGGATGTCTTGAACGAAGGACCAGTTCTGCACGTAATGCGTATCGAAGGCGATGCGGTTCTCGTAGGACACGTCGTTGCGCCCGCTGATCTGCCACAGGCCGGTGAGGCCGGGACGGGTCTGCAGGTAGAACACGGCCTGATGGTCGTAGAGACCGAGTTCTTCATCGACTACCGGACGGGGGCCGACGACGCTCATGTCGCCTTTGAGGATGTTGATGAGCTGCGGCAGTTCATCAAGGCTCAGCTTGCGCAGAACGCTACCGACAACGGTGACGCGGGGATCGTTGCGCAGCTTGCGTGTCGTGCGCCATTCTTCCGCGGCCTGCGGATCCGACTCGATGTGCCGGCGCAGGACCTCATCGCCATTCGGCGTCATGGTGCGGAACTTCAGGCAGTGGAAATAGCGCCCGTTGTGGCCGATGCGACGATGGCCATAAAAGGTCGATCCTCCGTCCGAGAACTTCACCAAGACCATGATCAACAGCAGCAGCGGGCTGAACACAATCAGCGCCACAAGTGCGGCGGTGATGTCGAAGGTGCGTTTTGCGAGGCCTCCCGTAGGATTGATGATGTAAGCCTCGCCGGTATTGAGGAACGGCGATCCAGCCGAGCGTGTCGCTGACTTCATAGAGGAAACTCCATTTATGCTGCGATGGGGTCGGTACCCATAAGGCGCGTCGTGAGACAGAATGAGATAATAAGTCTGTGTCGGGAATTGGGTAAATCAGCGGGTTTTTGAGGTTATCGTGCCTGCGCTGCCGATCATGTCGCGGTCTGGTTCATTAGCAAATCGTTAAAATAAGAACAATCCTGACGCGAATGGAATATAGGTTGAACGTTTTCGTTTAATTTCGCTGTCTCTTATTAACAGATTGCAGTAGTATGAAGTCATGGGGCCCTGTCGTCCTTTCCTGCCATGCGAGCTGTCTTTGACAGTTTGCAAGTTCGCACAACGGGCATATCTTGAAGGTGGTTCCGAGTAGGCGGAAATTGTGCGCTGCAATACATTGCTGCAATGCAGCTACGGAGACGGTTTCGACCGCGTATTTGTTAACAAAAGTTGATTAAAAACGTCCGGAGGGAGGCGAAAAAAATTGCGATGCAACCGCACGGAAGGTGATTGTGGCGGAAGTGTGCTCATTAATGGACCGAATAGCGGCGTGAATGTCGAAAAATGAGTCGAGCTTACGAAAGTTTCATGCTTTACGTGCAAGGAAGGTCTCAAGAAACTTGTACGACAGCCCCTGTTTTTATATGGTCTTTCCGGGATCGAAGGAGCGGAGCCGTCGTATTGCCAAAGCAGGCAGGGAGGACCGATTGATGTATGCACCTCGCGTTTTCGTGAGCATGGCAGGTGCCCTTTTAGCGATTTGGGTAGCGCTCTCCTGGGTAACGGGTTCGTTCGTCACGGCCCTGTGGCAGACCGTCCTTTGCGCGGTCATCCTGCAGGTCGGTTATTTCATCGGCATCCTTTATCTCGTGCGCCGCGAACATCAGAAGCGCCAGAGCGAAGACCACGGCATGGTTGCCGCACACCGGGTCGGGGAGGCCAGGCGGACGGACGATCGTCTTGCCGAGGCGCCGTCGAACCTGAAGGCCACCGAACTTTAAGCTCCGTTTTTCGTCGTCATCATATCTCCGTCAAGTTTCTGGGCTCAACTACTTCAGGTTTAGTCCAGCACAGGATGGGTGACATGAACGATGCCGCGCGCGTCTGCGTAATCATCGCCGCGAAGAATGCCGCAAGCACGATCGATGTCGCGATCCGCTCGGCCCTCAAGGAACCGGTGGTCGGCGAGGTTGTCGTGATCGACGACGGTTCGAGCGACGACACGGCGGGCGTGGCGCGGAGGGCAGACGACGGATCCGGCAGGCTCCAGATCATCTCTCTTGCCGAAAATCGTGGCCCGGCGGCGGCACGCAACCGAGCGATCGAGGCCTCCAGGTCACCGCTGATCGCGATCCTGGATGCCGACGACTTCTTCTTTCCGGGACGCTTCACCCCCATGCTGGCAGAGTCCGGCTGGGACTTCATCGCCGACAATATCGCCTTCACCGGCAAGGCGACGGACGTTGACGAGCCGGTGCATTTCCAGCCGCGGGCGCGGGCGATTTCAACCGTGGAATTTCTCGAAGGCAATATTTCCAAGCCCGGCGTGCGGCGAGGCGAGATCGGCTTTCTGAAGCCGGTGATGCGGCGCGATTTTCTCGACGAGCACGGTATCCGTTACAATGAAAGCCTACGGCTGGGCGAGGATTACGACCTGTATCTGAGGGCCCTGATCAAGGGCGCCCGGTACAAGGTCATCGAGCATTGCGGCTATGGCGCCGTGGTGCGTGCGGATTCCCTGAGCGGGCAGCACCGGACCGAAGACCTGTATCGTCTCTGCGAGGCAGATCGCGCAATCCTTCAGGGCACCGATCTGCCCCCTGATATCGCCGCCCTGCTGCGCCGCCACGAGCGGCATATCCGCGACCGCTATGCCCTGCGGGCTTTCCTCGATACGAAGAAACAGCAGGGGGCGGGTGCGGCGATCGTGCATCTGCTGCAGCGGCCCGGCGCCTTTTCGGCGGTTGCGGGCGGCATCTTCCGCGACAAGACGCAGGCGATGCGCCGCGCCCGCGCGGTCGAGCCGGCGCCCCTTACGGGCCTGCGCTATCTCTTGCCGGGCGTACCGGTCTCTCAGAAATAATCCTTGCGGATCCCCTCGAGAACCCCGTGAAAGCGGCCGCGCAAGTCTTCCAGCACGCCGTCGGGGCTAAGTTGCGGGGTCGCACGGCTCGCCTGCCAGAGGGCCAGCACCGAGGGCGTCGCGAGGAACTGCTTTGCCAGGCCGCGAACGCCGGTCTGCGCCGGTTGCGGCCGCGTCATGACCTCGCCGGCATCGCCCGGCATCGCGGGATCGGCGGCCTTGTCGCTGTCGAATTTCACACCCCAGAACCGGGAGCCCTTGGCGATCGCCTCGGCGCGGGTGGAGACCGGAATCTGATGCGGCCTGTAGCGCGCCTTGACGCTGGAGGCCCAGTCATTCCACTTGAAATCATTGATCGAGCGGGACGTGGAGACCGCGATCCAGGGCACCCGGAAGGCATCCGCCAGAATTGCGCCATGCATGGATTCGGCAATCACCAGTTCAGACTGGGCGATGTGCGCGATCACCGATCTCGCTTCGCCACGCGGGTCCAGATAGGTGAGGCCAGCGGGTTCGCAGACCGATTTCCACATGCCGAATTCGGCCGATTCCCAATGGGGAATGAAGGTCTTCTGATGCCGTTTCGGCAGGTTCTGGAATTCCGGCATCTCGCTGATCATCACCGCCGGATCGACGATGCCCATGGTCGACGGCAGGCCCAGACGTTCCGCCGTCATAGGCCCGCGGACGCAACGTACATCCCATTCGGCGGCATTGCCGATCTCGGGCGGCGCGCCGTAGCCATATCCGCTGCCGATCACCAGCTTGCGCATGCCCGTCGGCAGAAGCACGGGATTGAGAACCGTCCCCACGCCGACCAGCATGGTCTCTTCGTGGACCTCGCGAAAGCCGGGCAACAGAAAGTCCCAGAGCCAGAGGTTGAGGTCGTCGCCGAAATTGCCGTGATGAGACGCCCAGTGATATGGCTTCATTCCACCCTCCTTGGGGTTTTCAAAAATTGATGTGAGCGTGCCGGGGCTCTAGGATTGGCGGCGTGACAGCTTGTCGGTTCCCAGCTGCAGGACAGTGCGCAGGATCGCCGGATCGCGCCACGCCCACCGTGCCAGCAGGCCGAGATCGGGGGCCTGGCGCTGCCGCACGCGCCCGACCTGGCTCCACAAGGCCTGGCGCCGCGCCGTGTTCTTGTAGGACGTGATGGAGGCGATGTCGTTCGGTCGCCGGGCGAACCGGCCTTCGAGCGTGTCCAGCGCAACCCAGGTGTTGAACTGCTGGCGCAGGAATTGCGGAGAGCGGTTGTCGATGCTGTGGAAGATGTTGATGCCCTTGCCGCGCATCGCACCCGGCGCGTCGCAGAGCAGCGTCCGCTTGGCGGCCATGATGCAGTCGCAGAAGAATAGCACGTCTTCGGCGGCCAGTCGCAAGGCCGCGTCGAAGCGCACCTTTTCGAAAATGCTGCGTCCGATCACCATGCAGGAGAGATGCAGGAAGCTCCAGTTCTTCAGCATCACGCCTGCCAGTTCCGGCACCTCGATCACCAGCGGTGCATCGCTCAGCTGGGTGAAGGTTTCCGTTTCCTTCAGCTTGGCAACGCCGAAATGGTAGTAGAACTCTTCGCTGGCCTGCATCGATGCCCAATAGCAGTCGCCGCCGAAGCGGCTCATGCTGTCATGGGCGTTCTGCAGGTGATGCGGTATCCAGAGATCGTCCGAATCCAGAAAGGCGACATACCGGGTCGAGCTCGGCACATTGTCGAGGCCGGTATTGCGCGCTCCACCCGGTCCGGCATTGGGCTGCCCGATCACGGTGATTCGCGCTCGCCTCTCGTCATCGAGTGTCGAAAGCGCTTCTTTGGCCGGGAGAGGTGACTGATCGTCGACGATGACGATGTCGAAATCCTGATAGGTCTGGTCGAAAACGGAGTTGAGCGCGCGGTCGAGGATGCCGGGCTCTTTCTGATAAAATGGAATTACAACTGTAAATGTTGCCATTATTGCCCCTGCTTTCATCTAAAGGATCACTGGCCACATGGAGCCGTGGCCACCGCTTGCCAGGCAGTCCTGCTTATCTTTTCGGATTTCTCCAGCAACAGAATCGTGACGCGGCTCCGAGCCATGGGGCGGAGCGCTCTATCAAAGACAGTCACATTCAGGCTGAAATTTGTCACGGCGCGGATTCTTGCCCGACTTTTCGCTCAAAGCGGGTTCAATGCCGTAGCTGTGACTTGCGATTGTACGGTCACCTCGCGGTCATCGGCTGCGGCTCTGATCTCTACCCTGCGCGCGCGCGACTGTCTCGCAGTCCTCGATGCAAGAGTTGCGGCAAGTGAAGCAGCAAAGCAGAGGCGATGCGCATGCTGCCGTTCTTTCGCCGCATTCTCGACACGGCTATCCGCGTGGTCGCCGTAATTCCCCTAAGACTTTAAGGATCAAGTTCGGCGCATCGGGCCGGCTTTCTGGATTGCAGAGCTTGGATACCGACTATTTTGCATCGCAGCAAAACGCCCGATTGGTTGATCTAATCGATTGATTTGAATGATCTTATTAGGTGTACCTGGCGGTTGAACGCGACGCGCCGTCTGTAACTTGCGGCTGCTTTTTTGCTGCGCCGCCACATTTTGCCCGAAACTAGCACGGACTCTAAGCAGTGCGCGGGCACACGTCTGCTCTGATTGAAATCGCGGCGCTGCGGGGCGCCGACAAACAGGGGTGACTCCGTTGAGTGTCGATCAGAACATCTCCACTCGCATCAACCTGATGCGCATTTTCCTGATCTCGGGCATCGTCTTCGTCCATGTGCCGTTCGATCCGGCGACAAGCGCCTATGCCGGCGGCCAGGGGGCGTTCGACTGGTTTCGCGTGCTTCTGGGCGACAGCTTCTTTCGCATCGGCGTGCCTTGTCTGAGCGCGATCTCCGGCTATCTGCTGTTCCGGCGCGGCTCCGAGGCGTTCGATTATCCCAAGACGGTGCGCACCAAGGTCGAGACGCTGCTGGCACCTTTTCTCATCTGGAATATCGGGCTCTTCGTCTTCGTCGCGCTCATTCAGTCGCAGGGCGCCGGGATCGGGTTCTTTCCGGATCTCTGGCATGCCTCGTTTCGCCAACTGACCAGCTATCTGTTCTCGCTCGAGGAATTTCCGATCGATCTGCCGCTTTATTTCCTGCGCGATCTGTTCGTCTGCATCCTGCTGTCGCCGATCCTGGCATTTCTCGTGCGTCGGGCACCGGTGGTGACATGTGTGCTGCTGTTCGGGCTCGCCATTCTGCCGGGCGTCACGATCGGTCTGGTGCTGAAAAAGTCGATCCTTTTCAGCTTCACTTTCGGTATCGCGCTGGCGCTCTACAAGGTCGACGTAAAGGCGCTGGACCGGCATGCCGTTCTGGGGGCCGCGCTGACGGTGCTGGCGGCGACATTGCTGTCCGTCGGGCTTTATCTGACCGGGCCGGACTATCCCTATCTGCTTGACCTTGCTCGCAACACGCTGTCCATCGTTGGTGCCCTCGGCTTCTGGCTGCTGTCGGCTCTGGCAACGCCGACGGCGCTGGGGCAGCGCCTCGCCAATACCGGAAGCCTCAGCTTCTGGATCTTCTGCGGCCATTATCCGCTGCTGCTGATGCTCTGGATGACATGGCGCCGGTTCATGGATAACGACGCCTACCCGGTCTTCTACTTCGGTGCGATCGTCCTCACTTTTTTCATCCTCGTGGTGTCGAACACGCTGATCTCGCGCTATCTGCCCTCGCTCTACCAGGTGATGACGGGGAGCCGCGGCCGCAAGTCCCGCAGTTCCTCCGAAGGCCAGTCGATGCGGTCCCATACGCATCCGGGCACGCAGTGGCACACCCATAAATCAGCAGTAAAGGTGAACCGATGACGGAAATTGCACGCTATCGCCGTCTCCATGTCCACGTCGCTGCTGGGATCATGTTCGCGGTTTCAATCGGCGGCAGCCCGGCCTTCGCCCAGCAGGGCGCGACGGGCAAGTCCTTCGTCGACAACTTCGACACGCTGGACAAGTCCTTCTGGTACATTTCCGACGGCTGGAACAACGGCGATCACCAGAACTGCACCTGGTCGAAGGGCGAGGTGCATCAGGCAGACGGCTCTCTCGAACTCGGCTTCGAAAAGAAGAAGCTGGGGGCGCGGGACTATGCCTGCGGAGAAATCCAGACAAAGGCCCGCTTTGGCTACGGCACCTACGAGATCCGCATGCAGGCGGCGACCGGATCGGGCCTGAACTCGGCCTTCTTCAGCTATATCGGCGAGACGGACAACAAGCCGCATGACGAGATCGACTTCGAAGTGCTTGGCAAGAATACGGACGAAGTGCAGCTGAACCAGTATGTTTCCGGAACGGGCGGCAATGAAAAGCTGGTCGCGGTCGCCGGCGGCGCCGACAAGAGCTACCACGACTATGCCTTCATCTGGGCGGCCGACCGGATCCGCTATTTCATCGACGGCAAGCTCGTCCACGAGGTGACAGACACATCCAAGATCCCCTCCAACGCGCAGAAAATTTTCATGAGCCTCTGGGGTACGGATACCCTTTCCAGCTGGATGGGCCCTTTTGCCTATGAAGCTCCGATCTCCATGAAGATCGACCGCGTGGCGTTCACGGCCCCCGGCGAAGACTGCCAATTTCCCGATTCAGTGCTTTGCACACTCGATTGATAGATGTCCGGTCGGCCGATGCGGCTGCCGGGTGCACAAGGATTTCGACAGTTGACGATGCACATTCTTTATTTGGCACATGATCTGGCCGACGCCGCCATCCGGCGGCGCGTGCTGATGCTGACCACGGGTGGCGCCAAGGTCACCGTCGCCGGTTTCCAGCGGGCTGAAAACCTGCTGGCCGGCGACCCCGCGGTCTGCTCGATCACGCTCGGGCGGACGGCCGATGCGCGCTTTCTCCAGCGCATGGGCGCCGTCGCCTCCACGGCGTTCTCGCTCAAGGCGAAGTTGCAGGGTGTCGCCAAGCCGGACGTCATTATCGCCCGCAATCTGGAGATGCTGGCGCTTGCCGGCCGCGCGGCGCGCCTGTTCGGGGGTGATATTCCGATTGTCTACGAATCGCTCGACATTCACCGGCTGCTGCTCGACGAGGGCATGACAGGGCGGATGTTCCGGTCCGTCGAAGGCTATTTCGGCCGCAATGCCCGGCTGCTGGTCACCAGTTCGCCGGCCTTTGTCGAAAGCTACTTTGCCAGGCGTTCCCAGCTCGATCTGCCGACACTGTTGCTGGAAAACAAGGTGCTCGATCTCGACGGCGCGGTAGCGCCCGTGCGGCCGGCTTCCCCCAAGCCCGGCGAACCCTGGCGGATCGGCTGGTTCGGGGCTATCCGCTGCCGCAAGTCGCTGGCCATCCTGAGCGAGTTTGCCCGGGAGATGAACGGCAGCGTCGAAATCGTTCTGCGCGGCAGACCGGCGACCAGCGAATTCGACGCTTTCGAACGCCAGGTGGCGGACGCACCCTTTGTCGAATTCCACGGCGCCTACAGATATCCCGAGGATCTCTCCTCCATCTATTCGCAGGTCCAGTTCGTCTGGGCGATCGACTACTTCGAGGAAGGCCTGAACTCCAACTGGCTGTTGCCGAACCGGCTTTACGAAGGGTCGCTGCACGGTGCGGTGCCCATCGCGCTGAAATCGACGGAAACGGGCCGCTTTCTGGACAGTCGCAGGATCGGATTGACTTTGGACGACGGGAGCCCGGCAGCACTGGTTCGGCAGTTCGAGACGATGACCGACGAGCGCCATGGCCGACTGCAGGCAGACCTCGCCGCCGTCGATCGCTCCACCTGGGTCGCCGGTCCGGAGGATTGCCGGGCGCTCGTTGCAAGGCTGGCCAATCTGCAAACGCGGCTTTCCGGGGCGCGGGCGCCCGTCAGTTCGCCGGCAATCGGGACGGGGAGATAAACCATGCGCGACAGCGGGTTCAAGATCATGAAGACACTGATCGTCATTCCCTGCCTGAACGAGGCTGCGCATATTGAGGCGCTGGTCCGCCAACTGGCGGCAAATCGCGGCACGCTCGACATGCTGATCGTGGTTGCCGACGGCGGCAGCAGCGACGGCACGGTCGAGATCGTCGAGCGGCTGAAGGGCGAGATCACCGGTCTCGAGCTTCTTTCCAATCCGAAGCGGCTGCAGGCGCCGGCCATCAATCTTGCCGTGGAGACCTACGGTGCCGACAGGCATTTTCTCATCCGCATCGATGCGCATGGCGATTATCCGGAGGATTATTGCCGGGTGCTGCTCGAGGAGGCGATCGAGACGGGTGCCGAGTCGGTCGTGGTGGGAATGAAGACGGTGGGCTCGGCACTGTTTCAGCGGGCGGCCGCGGTCGCGCAGAATTCCAAGCTCGGCAATGGCGGCTCCAAGCACCGCGATGGCGGTGGCGGCCACTGGGTCGATCATGCCCATCACGCGCTGATGCGGATCGACGCCTTCCGTGCGGTTGGCGGCTATGACGAGACATTCAGTCACAACGAGGATGCCGAACTCGACCACCGCCTGCGGTTTGCCGGTTTCCGGCTCTGGATGACCGGCCGCACCTACATGATTTACTATCCACGAAGGACGGCGCCGGCGCTGTTCCGGCAATATCTGGGCTATGGTCGCGGCCGGGCCCGCAATCTGCTCAAGCACAGGGTGCTGCCCAAGGTGCGCCAGGCGATCCCGCTTGCCGTCGTGCCGGTCTGCATCGCCGTGCTGCTTTCCTTCGTCCACTGGATCTTCGCCGTGCCCTTCCTGCTCTGGGCGGGACTTTGTCTTGCCTATGGCGTCTGGATCGCGATCAGCGAGCGCAATTCCTACGGTCTGTTGGCAGGTGTTGCGGCGATGATCATGCATTTTGCCTGGTCTGCGGGCTTCTGGGCCGAATTCCTCAGCCTCAAGCGACGGAGGTCCGCTGCATGACGGCACCTGTTCTTGGAACCACCCGGATCGATATCGGGATCTGCACCTTCCAGCGGCCGGCCCTGCGCGACACGCTGATGTCGCTCTTTGCCCTGACCGTGCCGCCGGACGTCGCCGTCCGGCTGATCGTCGCCGACAATGATGCGCAACCGAGCGCCCGGGATCTGGTCGAAGAACTGCATCATCAGTCGCCTTTCCCGATCAGCTATGTCCATTGCCCGAAGGCCAATATCTCGATTGCCCGCAATGCCTGCCTCACGGAAGCGACCGGTGATTTCCTCGCCTTCATCGATGACGACGAAATGGCATCGCCCGGCTGGCTGGTCGAGCTTTACGGCGTCGCCCTTCAGACCGATGCGGACGCCGTGCTCGGTCCGGTCCAGGCCGTCTACGGAGAGGCCTCGCCGCCGTGGATGCGCAAGGGGGACTTCCATTCCACCCTGCCGGTCTGGGTCAACGGGGTGATCCGCACCGGCTATACCTGCAATGTGCTGCTCGACATGCGCTCCCGGCGCATCATCGGACGGCGCTTCGACCTGGCGCTCGGCCAGAGCGGTGGCGAGGACACGCAATTCTTCAGTGCGCTGACGGAAGCGGGCGGCGAAATCGCCTTTGCCCCGCGCGCCCTGATCGAGGAGCCGGTGCCGGCCAGGCGCTCGAGTTTCGACTGGCTGGCTAAGCGGCGGTTCCGCTCCGGGCAGACCCATGGCCGCATCCTGGCCCTCAAGCACAGCGGCGCAGCGCGCCTGTCGCAGTCGGCACTGGCGGTCACCAAGCTTGGCGTCTGCGCGCTGATGACCGTCGCTACCGCCTTTTCGCCGATCGTGCGCAACCGTTACGCCCTGCGCGCCGCCCTGCATGCCGGCGCCGTGACGGGCCTGCTAGGATTTCGTGAAATCCGCCAATACGGCGTTGCGGAGGCTTCATGAGCGAAAGTCTTCACCGTCCGGATGTCAGTTTCGTCATTGCCGCCTACAATGCGCAGGACACGCTTGCGCGCGCGATCGACAGCGCGCTTGCGCAGACCGGCGTCACCGTCGAAGTGCTGGTGATCGATGATTGTTCGACCGATACCACGGTCGAGATCGCCGAGAGCTATGCAGGCCAGCCCGTAACGCTGATCCGTCAGGGGCAGAACGGGGGACCGGGCGCGGCGCGCAATGCCGGGATCGCTGCGGCCTGCGGAGACTGGATCGCCGTGCTCGATGCGGACGACGCGGTGCGCCCCGAACGCATGCGCCGGATGCTGGCCTGCGCGAAAGCCACTGAGGCGCAGATCGTGGTCGACAATCTCGATGTCGTGCCGATGCATGGCGGCCTGCCGCAACGCATGTTCCGCGAAGACGATCTGCATAAGCTCGCAATCCTGACGCTTGCGGATTTCATCCAGTCGAACATCATTTTTCGCTCGACCTTCAACTACGGCTACATGAAGCCGGTCTTTTCGCGCCGGTTTCTGGTGCGGGAAGATCTGCGCTTCGACGAGAGCCTGAAGATCGGCGAGGACTACATGCTGCTGGCCAGCGCGCTGGCCAGCGGGGGAACCTGCGCCGTCGAACCGCATTCCGGCTATATCTACCATATCCGGGAAGGCTCGATTTCGCGGGTTCTGGAGCGGCATCATGTGGATGCCATGCTGTCGTCGGACAGCCTGTTTCTCCAAAGGTTCGCGCTGGGCGGTCAAGCCCTGATCGCCCAGCGCCAGCGGACGCGGAGCCTTTTCGAGGCCCGTTCCTTCCTCACGCTCGTTGAGGAAATCAAGAAGAGGTCGATCGGCGGGGTGTTGAAGACTGCGGCTCAAAATCCCAGAGCCCTCAGGCATCTGCAAATGCCGATCGCCGCACGCATGCGCCGGTTCATGAACAGAACCGGTGACAATCCAGTCGAACGGGGCAAGGCCCTTCAGAAAGGACGGAGTTCATGACGAAGTTTCAGCCAGTGCGCAAAGCGGTCATTCCGGTTGCCGGTAACGGGACACGGTTCCTGCCCGCCACCAAGTCGATGCCCAAGGAAATGCTGACGATCGTCGATCGTCCTGTCGTCCAGTATGCGGTCGATGAGGCCATGGCCGCCGGCATCGAGCACATCATCTTCGTCACCAGCCGTAACAAGACGGCGATCGAGGACTATTTCGATACGACGCCGGACCTCACCTCGTCGCTGACGCGGGCCGGCAAGACCGCCCAGGTCGACCTGCTGGAGAAGATGCTGCCGATCGCCGGCACCGTCAGCTATACGCGCCAGCAGTCGCCGCTGGGCCTCGGTCATGCCGTCTGGTGCGCGCGTGAGCTGGTGGGCAACGAGCCCTTCGCGCTGCTGCTGCCGGACATGGTGTCGTTCGGCCCGCAGGGCTGCATGGCCGGCCTGATGGACCTTTATGACGAGGTCGGCGGCAATGTGATCGCAGTGGAGGAGTGCGCGCCCCACGAAACCTCGAGCTACGGCATTGTCGGCATCGGCAACAAGGTGGAGCACGGATTCGAAGTCTCCGATATGGTCGAAAAGCCGGATCCGGCCGTCGCACCGTCGAACTATTACCTGAATGGCCGCTATATCCTGCAGCCCGAGATCTTCGGCCTTCTGGCGTCGCAGGAGCGTGGTGCCGGCAACGAGATCCAGCTCACCGACAGCATGCAGCGTCTTGCCGAGCAGCAGGCATTTCACGCTCATCCCTATGGTGGACGCACCTTCGATTGCGGCAGCAAGCGCGGGTTCATCGAGGCCAATGTCGCCTTTGCCATGCTGCGGGCCGAACTGGGCGAGGACCTCGCCCAGTCGATTCAGGACCTGGTCGCGGGCCATCAGCAAGCGGTGCGGGCTGCTTGAGAACGTGTTCGAATCTACGATCTGCAGGCGCCATCCGGCGCCTGCATGCTGAAATCCCGGAGGCGGATTGATAATGGACCAGGTAACATTCCGATCGAGGCCGATACTGCGGATGGATCGCCAAGACAACGACAGCTTTATCGATCTGGACAAATTGTGGAGCGCCTTCATCCGGCGCATCTCCGTTATCGTGTCCTTCGTCATCGTCGCGATCGTGCTGGCCGGGCTTTATCTGTTTACCGCCCAGCCGGTCTACACGGCGATGACGCAACTCCTGCTCGACGAGAATGTCTCGCGTTTCGTCGATGACAAGAACAGTTCGGAATCGGCCCAGCAGACGGACAACCGCATATCCAGCGCCGTCGAGATCCTGAAGTCGAAATCGCTGGCTCTGCGTGTCGTCGAGGATGCGAAGCTCGATCAGAACGAGATGTTCGTCAATCCGCCGAAGTCGACGACCGGCCTGATCAAGGATGGCATCAAGAGCCTCATCGCCGTACTGACGCCGGCCCCCGAGCCGCCGTCGGAATCGGCCATCAAGGCGGGGCGCCGCGAAAAGGCCGCCGCGATCCTGCAGCAATCGCTCTCGGTCGATCGTGTCGGACGCAGTTCGGTGATTGCCGTGTCGATTCGCTCGCCTGATCGGCAGCTGGCGGCGACGATCGCCAGAACCTATGCGAACTCCTATCTGGACGAACAGGTCAGCGCCGATTTCAAGGCTACCGAACGGGCCTCGGACTGGCTGCAGGGACGTCTGACCGACCTGAACACGCGCTCGCAAAAGGCAGCCCTTGCCGTTGAGGAATACAAGAAGAGCCATGGACTGGTTTCCTCGCGCGGCGAATTGCTGTCCTCTCAGCAGCTGGCGGATCTCAACAGCCAGCTGATCGTGGCCCAGGCCGACACCGCGCAGGCGGCAGCGCGTTACCAGCAGTACAAGGCGATCATCGACAAGGGCGCGGACGCGGCGGTCAACAATGCTGTCGTCTCCTCGCGCGACACCGACAACTCGATCCTGCAGGATCTGAGAAAGCGCTATATCGGCATTCATGACCGGGAGCAGGGGATCATCGAGCAGTTCGGGGCGGACCATCCCCAGGCCGTCGCCTTGAAGGCGCAGAAGCACGACATCGCGCGGCAGATCTATAACGAGTTGCAGCAACTGACCGAAAGCTTCCGCAACGATTACGAAGTCGCGACGTCGCGCGAGACCTCGCTGAAGAAGAGTATCGATCAGGTCGCCGGACGGAATTCGGATGCCAATGTGTCCATGGTCGAACTCTCAGAACTGGAGCAGAAGGCCGACGCGCTGAAGACCCTCTATCAGAGCTTCCTGTCGCGGTTCGAGCAGTCGGCCCAGCAGGAATCCTTCGCCATTCCGAAGGCGCGGATCATCTCGGAAGCGGGCACGCCGTCTTCGCCGTCCAGCCCGCGCAAGACATTGACGCTGGCGCTGTCGATCATTCTGGGCGGTATCGTCGGATGCGGTGCGGCGGCGTTTCTCGAATTCAACGACAGGTCTTTCCGAACCGGCCACGACGTGCGCAACAAGCTCGGCCTGCGCTTCCTCGGTTATCTGCCCTTGATCGGAAAGGGCAGTCTCTCGCCGAAGGGGGAAGCCGCTGGCGACAAGGCGACCGAAGGGGCGAGTGACGAGAAGGACCCGATGTTCTTCCGCCAGCTGATGCGGCTGGCGATCGATGCGCCACGCTCACCCTATACGGAAGTGTTGCGAAATGCCCGGATTGCATCGGATATCGCGCTGAAGGGGCGCAAATGCCGCGTGATCGGCGTGGTGTCGTGCCTGCCGGGAGAAGGCAGCACGATGGTTGCGGCCAATCTCGCCGGCCAGTTCGCGATGAGCGGCCAGCGCACGCTGGTGCTCGACGGCAATCTGCACGAGCCTTCGCTCAGCAAGCTTTTGGCGCGCAAGCCGCAGGCCGGGCTGGTGGAGGTCCTGCGGGAAGGCATCGACTGGACCAAGGTCGTCTGGGCCGATCGCCGCTCCAAGCTTGCGATCATGCCGATCGCCTCCGCGGACAGTTCCCTGATGCAGGCCAGCGACATCTTCTCGTCGCCGGCCATGGCGCAGCTGGTCGAAAAGTTGCGCGACATGTTCGAGGTGATCGTGATCGATCTGCCGCCGCTGGTTCCGGTGTCCGATGCCAAGGCACTGGAGCCGCAGATCGACGGTTTCGTCTTCGTCACCGAATGGGGCGTGACCCCGATCAAGGTGGTGGAGAACGTGCTGACAGGCGAGCCGCAGATCGCCGACAAGGCGATCGGCGCGATCCTGAACAAGACGGATATGGACCAGCTCAATCGCTATTCCGATCCCGATGCGCCCGAGCGGTTCCGCGAGAAATACAAGGCCTATTACGATCCGGCCTATGCCCATGGGCCGGGGCTTTTGCTGGAAAAGCACGAGGCTGCGGCGGATGAGACCCCACCTTCCGCCAAGGCCTGATCGAAAGGGCCGGAGGGGTGACGTCCTAGCGACGCCCCTCCGCAATCAGCCGTTCGATCGCCTGCACGGCGACCGGATAGCCGAGTGCTCCAAGGCCCGCCATCACCGTCGTTGCGGTCATCGAGACATAGGAGCGATGATAGATCGGTTCGCGGCGATGGATGTTGGAGATGTGATACTCGATGATCGGCCCGGCAAACATCTTCAGCGCGTCCAGCAATGCCATCGAGGTGAAGGTGAAGGCTGCGGGATTGACGATGATGCCGGCACCTTCGTCGATCGCCTCATGCACCAGGTCGATCAGTCTTTCCTCGCTGTTGGTCTGGTGAAAGACGACCGGCCGGTCGCCGGCGGCCGTCCGGCACATCGCCTCGACCTCGGCCAGTGTCGTCGTGCCGTAGATCTCCGGCTCGCGCTTGCCGAGCCGGTTGAGGTTCGGCCCGTTGAGGATGTAGAGCGGTTTTTTGTCGGTCATGATGGAAATGCCTCAGCCCTGATATCCGAACATGCGCGGTAGCCACAGGACGAGATCCGGCAAGAAGGTGATGATGATCAGCGAAACGATCAGCCAGAGGATGAAGGGTGTCGCGTCCTTGACGATCGCCCGCATCGGAGCGCCGGATATCTTGGCAACGATGAACAGCAGAAGGCCATAAGGCGGGGTTACCAGGCCGAGCATGATATTGACCACGACGACCACGCCGAAATGCACCATGTCGATGCCGAGCGCCTGCGCCGTCGGAATGAAGACCGGCACGATGATCAGCAGGATCGCGGTGCCTTCAAGCACGCAGCCGAGAAGCAGCAGGATGAGGTTGACGAAGATCAGGAAGCCGGTCGGCGACAGATCCCAGCCCATCATCACCTGGCGCAGCGAATCGGGAATGTTTTCCAGCGTCACCACATAGTTGAACACCAGCGAGCCGGCGATCAGCATGCCGATCGAGGTGGTGGTCTTGGCGCTTTTCGCCAGACCGTCATAGAAGGCCTGCGCGGAAATGCTGCGATAGATGAAGGTGGACACCAGCAGCGCATAGCCCGCGGCAATGGCGGCGGCCTCGGTTGGCGTGGTGATGCCGCTATAGATACAGCCGAGCAGGATGACCGGCATCATCAGGGCCGGAAGGGCCCGCCAGGTGATCTTCGGCACTTCGCGCAGCGGAACGGCAGGCTCTACGGGAAAATTGCGCCTGCGTGCGGTGACCATGACCTGGACGGTCAGAAGGGCTGCCATTAAGAGGCCTGGGATCATCCCGGCGAGGAAGAGATAGCCGATCGATGCATCGGAGACGAGCGCATAGACGACCATCGGGATGGATGGCGGAATGATCGGGCCGATGACCGAGGTCACCGCGGTCAGGGCGGCGGCGAAGCTCGGGGTATAGCGGCCATTGCGGGTCATCATCGACTGCATCAGGCCGCCGGTGCCGGCGGCATCGGCGATGGCGGAGCCGGACATGCCGGCAAAGATGATCGACTGCACGACGTTGACCATTGCAAGCCCGCCGCGGAAGCGGCCGACAAGCAGGTTGCAGAAGCTCAGCAGTCTCTCGGTCATCGAGCCGATATTCATGAACTCGGCGGCCAGCACGAAGAGCGGCACGGCGAGGATCACGTAATTGGAATACATGCCGTTCAGGAACTGTTCGGCGACGGTGCCGAGGTCGAGACCCATCATCCAGAGATAGAGGATGGAGCCGACCATCATCGACAGCCCGATAGGCATGCCGAGAAGGGCGAGCGCCGTGATCAGCGTGACGGCGAGGGAGAAGGGGCTTGCAAGGTTCATTCCAGCGGCTCTGTCGATGCGCGGTCCGGCTCTTCAGCCTCGCCGCCGCGGATCGCCTGGATGCCCAGCCAGAGATAGCGCACGATCATGGCCGCGGCGAAAACCACGTAGATTGAATAGAGATAGTCGAAGCGGATCTTCATGTAGGCGGTGCTTTCGACCTTCATGAAGGACACATATTCGACCACGGCGGGAAAGGAGATGCCGAAGAAGACGACAAGCGCGATCGAGGTCAGGATCTGCATGACGCGCCGCGTACGGCTGCCGGCCGATGCCCAGAACAGGTCGAAGCGGATTTCGTCGACTTCGCGGATCACGAAGGCGGAGCCAAACAGCACGATCCAGATCCACAGCACGACGCTCAGCTCATTGGTCCAGCCGACGGCGAGATTGAGCGCGTAGCGGAAGACGATCTGCAGTATGAAGGCAATGAACATGGCAAGCAGCATGAATGCCAGGATGTTCTCCGCCCGCCGTCTCAGCCAGTCGGCAGCGGCATGCCACTTTCCCATTTCAAGATTCCTCCACTTGGCATGAAGCGTGGGGCAGGGCCGTGCTTGCGCCGGCCCGCCCGTATTCGCTGCGGGTCCCTTGTGCCGGGACCCTTTCGCCTCAGATTGCCGCGACCTTTTCCAGAACGCCTTCCGGCCAGGACTTGGCAAGATCGGAGTTCAGATACTTGTCCTGCGCATATTTGCGGAAGGCGGCGATATCCGGCTCGTAGATCTCGAGGCCGTCCTTCTTGAACTCCTCGATGAGCGCCTTTTCGCCGGCCAGGTGCTGTTCCTGGCTCCAGGTCATGGCCTTGTCGGCAGAGGCCTGGAAAGCCTTCTGCTGATCTTCGTCCATGTCCTTCCAGACCTTGCTCGAAATGGTGAGCAGGTCATAGCCGACGAGATGCGAGGTCATGACGATCTGCGACATCACTTCGTAGAACTTCATGTTCTTGACGTTCGGCAGCGGATTGTCCTGGCCGTCGATCGCACCCGTCTGCAGGCCGGTATAGACCTCGGCATAGGCCATCGGCACGGGGTTGGCGCCAAGCGATTCACCGAGGAACTGCCAGGCATCACCACCCGGCATGCGCAGCTTGATACCGGCCATGTCTGCAGGGGTGTTGATCTTCTTGTTGGGCTTCAGACCCACCTGGCGGGCGCCGAAATAGGTCGGCCCGAGAATGTGGATGCCGAGCTTGTCTTCGGCCATCTGCTTGAATTCCTGGCCGACATCGCTGGCGAAGAACTTGGTCAGGTGGTCAGCGTCGCGGAACAGGTAGGCCGATGTCAGGACCGACCATTCCGGGATCTGCTTGGAGACGTCCTGCGGAGCGATGTTGCCCATCTGCAGATTGCCGCGCTGGAGCGCGACAAGTTCGGTTCCCTGCTTGAACAGCGTGCCGCCGTAATAGGGCTGCAGGGTGAAATTGTCGGCAATATCGGCCTGGAACATCTGGAGCATCTTGGCGCGAATGTCCTGCTCGGAGAACACGGCCGAGAATTTCAGTACGGGCTTGTCTGCGGCAAAGACAGGTGCCGCGCTCAGGGCGGTTGCCGCCAGCGTCGCCCCCATGAAGTGACGCCGGGTCAGATCGAATGTCATATTGTATTCCTCCTCTAGTGCCGGCCGTCACTCAGTGAGCCGGCCCTCCCGTCAATTCGGCAATCCTCTCATTGCCGATCATCAATATTGTACGAAATGGTTCGTTTAAGTCAATCGCCCCTCGAATCTTTCTGTCGATAATAGTGGACGTTTTCGCTTTTGTCATGTGAACTGTGTTATCTCGTATAAATCAAGAGGCAAGTTGGAAGGGCGCAATGGCAGTCAGGGACGGCAACACAGCTGAAACCGCCGGAGATCAAGCGTCGCGACGCATACGCGCCGACATCATCTCCGGTACGCTGCGGCCGGGATCGAAGCTGAAGCTGGACGAAGCCCGCAGGCGCTACGATGTCAGCGTTTCGACGCTGCGCGAGATCCTGAGCGGACTTGCCGCGGAGCGCCTGATCGTCGCCGAGGGGCAGCGCGGCTTCACCGTAAGTCCGGCCACAAAGGCGGAGCTGCTGGAACTGGCCGAACTGAGGATCCTGCTCGAATGCCACGCCATCCCCCAGTCCTTCGCCGCCGGTGATCTCGACTGGGAGGCGCAGGTGGTGGCGGCGCACTACAAGTTGTCGTCCGCCGAACGGGCCTTGCTGGAGGGTCGGGAAAAGCGCTCGCTCGACTGGGTGCGTTTCGACTGGGAGTTTCATCACGCCCTTGTCGGGGCCTGTCGGTCGACCAGCCTGATGACCATGCTGAATTCGATCTTCGACCGGTTCCTTCGCTATCATCTTCTCGCCGAAAGCTTCCGTGGCGAGGCGGTGGTCGGTGAGCACCAGACGCTGTTCGAGTTTGCGATGAAGCGCGACGCGCCGGCAACCGTCGACCTGATCCGCAACCACGTGATGCGCGGGGCCGACCAGGTGATCCAGAGTGGTCTCTTCAGTTGAGGCGGATGGCACCCCGCCGCATCCCTGTCGTCAGATTTTCGGCATGCCATCGGGGCGCATGAGCTTTTTCAGCGCGGCGATGCGGAAGATGGCGTTTGGCGCGCCATAGCCCTTGTAGGCCCGCCGTTCGACGATCTCGAAGAAGAAGCCTTCACCATAGGTCTCGCTGTAGAGCTGGAAATATTCGCCATGCTCGTCGCGGTCATAGAGAATGTTTTCCTGCTTCAGCCGGTCCGTCAGCTCGGGATCGAGCCCGAAGCGGGCCTCCACGTCTCCATAGTAATTGGGCGAGATCTGCAGCTTGCGAAAGCCGTTCCTTGCCAGCGCCTGCGAGGTCGCGAAGATGTCGTCGGTCTCGAAGGCGAGGTGCTGCACGCTGGAGCCAAGCTTTTCCGCAATGAAATGGCCGGCCAGCGTGCGCCGGTTCTCGGCGCCGTTCAGGGTGATGCGAAGGCTGCCCTGGCCGTTTTCGATCACCTGGCTGCGCACGACACCGCCGGGATCGATGATGTCGACCATCGGGGTCTTCTGGGTTTCGAAGATCGACGTGTAGAACAGCAGCCATGTCAGCATCTCGTCATAGCTGACGGTCTGGGCGATATGGTCGATCCGGGTCAGCCCGGCAGCCTCGATTTGCGCGTCCGGCTCGACGGGCAGGAAATCGATTTCCGAGAAGCGTCCGAGATCGGTCTTGTCGTCGATCAGATAGACGATTCCGCCGCCGACGCCGCGAATGGCTGGAAGTTCGAGCTCGCCTTCCTGCACCGGCTGGGTGAAGGGCACGGCATTGAGCGCCTCGGCGCGGGCAAGCGCCTGTTTTGCGTCGTCGACGATCAGCGCCACGGCATAGGCCGAGGTTCCGTGGACGGCATAGGAGCCGCTGGCGAAACCGCCTTCGTCCGTGTTGACCAGCAGCCGGATATCGCCTTGGCTATAGACGCTGACCGCCTTGCTGCGATGGACGGCCGTCTTGACGAATCCGAGCGAGCGCAGGATGCCGATCAGGCCGGCGGCGTCGCCGTCGTCGGTGGCAAATTCGACGAAACCGACATCGCGGATTTTCGCCCGTGGCGGCATGGTCGGCAGGGTCAGGCGGGTGGTGGGCGAACGGCGGCGTATCTGGTCGCCGAGATAGATCAACGAGCGATGCCCGTCGGCGGCGATCTCCCGGGTGGAGCCGCCGCGGAACTGATCGTTGAAGATCTCCAGCGACAGGTAGCCGTCATAGCCTGTGTCGGCGATGGCGGCGGTGAAATCTGCCACCGGCAGGTCGCCTTCGCCTGGCATGTTGCGGAAATGGCGGGACCAGTAGAGCAGGTCCATGTCGATCAACGGTGCGTCGGCGAGCTGGACGATGAAGATCTTGTCCTTCGGGATAGAACGGATCGAGTTGATGTCGATCTTGCGCGACAGCGTGTGGAAGCTGTCGAGGATCAATCCGATATTGGGATGGTCGGCGCGGCGCACCACCTCCCAGGCATCGCGATGGTCGAAGATGTGTCGCCCCCAGGCAAGGGCTTCATAGCCGACTTTCAGGCCGCGTTTTGCAGCCCGTTCACCGAGTTCGCGAAAGTCGTCGGCGAGCCGGTCGATGCCGCCGAGCGCCACGCCGGACACATTGGAGCAGACCAGCAGCAGATCGGCGCCCAGTTCCTGCATGACGTCGAACTTGCGCTCGGCCCGATCGAAGGTACGGCTGCGATGCGGCTCGGGCATGCCTTCGAAATCGCGAAACGGCTGGAACAGCGTGATTTCCAGGCCGAGATCCCGGACCATGCGGCCGACATCACGGGGACTGCCGTCGAAGGCGAGGAAGTCATTCTCGAAAATCTCGACGCCGTCATAGCCGGCTTTGGCGATCGCTTCGAGTTTCTCGGGCAGTTCGCCGCTGATCGACACCGTGGCGATCGAGGTCTTCATCACGCAGCTCCCTTTTCGCCGGTCTCGCCGACTTCGCCCGCGGTCATACGGCTGAAATGTGCCCGCATCCGGTCGGCGTCAGGCGTGAGGCCGGTAAACAGCTGGAAGGCGCGGACGGCCTGGAACACCGCCATGCCGCCGCCATTGACGGTACGACAGCCGAGCTTGCGGGCGACCCGCAGCAATTCGGTCTCGAGCGGAAAGTAGACGATCTCGGCAATCCACAGATCGGGTCGCAGCAAGGCGGCGTCCAGGGGGAGGCCCGGGTGTTTGGCCATGCCCGTCGGTGTCGCGTGCACGAGGCCGGTCGCGGCGGCAATTGCGCCGGCCGTGTCTGCTCCAGCCGTCACGGCCGCTTCCGGAAACAGCGGTGCCATGCTGTCGGCAAGGGTCCGGGCGCGGACCGGGTCCTGGTCGACGATCGTCAATCTACCGGCACCGAGCTTGAGCATGGCGAATGCCGTCGCCGACCCGGCGCCGCCGGCCCCGAGCTGGACCACGGAGGTGAGGTCCGCGTCGGGCAGGGCGCGCCTGAAACCTTCGGCAAAGCCCCACCAGTCGGTATTGTGGCCGTGCCGCTTGCCGTCCTGAAGCACGACGGTATTGACAGCCCCGAGCTTCAGCGCCTCGTCGGACAGGCTGTCGAGGAGCGGCATGATCTGCTGCTTGCAGGGATAGGTTATGTTGAGCCCGCCCAGTCCGCGCTGTTCGGCCTGTTCCAGGAGAGCCGCCAGGCGGTCGGCGCCGCCATCGATCAGGGCGAGATCAATCAGCTCGTAATCATAGGACAGGCCCTGGGCCGCACCTTCCGCCATATGCATGGCGGGGGTCAGCGAAGCCTGGATTCCCTGCCCGATCAGGCCGGCACGAAAGGTCTTGTCTGTGGTATCCATAGCATGAGGCTGATAGCCTGAAGACGCCGAAAACCCGCGTTCCTCCATGGCCTTTGCCATTCCTCCGTCGCATATTCGGTTGGCATCAGAATAATGTACGAACTAGTTCGTGTCAATATTTGGAGCACCAATTGGTTGATAGAACGATCCTTTCTGATCTAAGTACCGTTGATGTACGGTACGGCGCGACTGGAGCGCAGCCCAAGGGAGATCCAAGCCGACGATGCCGAACCAACCGCGAGCTGCGCGCAAGAACAATCCTGAAAAGACCAGAGAAGACATTCTGACCGTCGCGACGGAGGAATTCGCGTCTCATGGACTGTCGGGCGGACGCGTCGATGCGATCGCGGAGCGGACCCGCACTTCAAAGCGGATGATCTATTATTATTTCGGCTCGAAAGAGGGGCTCTATCTGGCGGTGCTGGAAAAGGCCTATCGGGAAATCCGCTCGCTGGAGGCCGATCTCGAACTCTCCGGCATGGCGCCGGAGGCGGCACTCCGCACGCTGATCTCGACCACTTTCGACCATGACGAATCCCATCCGGACTTCGTCCGCCTCGTGTCGGTCGAAAATGTCCATCAGGCTGCCCATATGCAGCGCTCGACCGAGATCAGCGAACTCAACATCTCGATCATCGAGACTTTGTCGGACATCCTGCAGCGCGGTCAGGCAGAAGAGGTCTTCCGCCGGGATGTCGACCCGATCGACCTGCACATGATGATCAGCGCCTTCTGCTTCTTCCGCGTCTCCAACCGCTACACCTTCGGCACGATCTTCCAGCGCGACCTGTCGGCACCGGAATTCTACGATCGGCACAAGCAGATGATTTCAGACGCGGTGATCAGCTACCTCAAGGCCTGAGGGAAGCACCTATCCGAGCGAAGCGTTGAGAATATCCGTCACCAGCATGTGTCCCGGCGCATGGGTGATGCAGAAATCGGGCCGGATGCGGGCGACGGCTGCTTGGGGGGTGACGCCGCAGGCCCAGAAAACCGGGATCTCTCCGGGATGGACGGTGACGGCATCCCCGTAATCCGGCTTGCCGAGATCGGAAATGCCGATCGCCGCGGGATCGCCCACATGTACCGGCGCACCATGGACTGCGCTCAGCCGCGAGGTGATTTCCACGGCGCGGATGGCATCGGCCGGCTTCATCGGTCGCATCGACACCACCAGTGGTCCGGCGAACCGGCCGGCCGGGGTCGTTTCGATCGTGGTCCGGTACATGGGCACATTGCGTCCCTCCTCGATGTGGCGAACCGGCAGTCTGGCCGCCAGCAGCGCTTCCTCGAAGGAAAACGAGCAGCCGATCAGGAAGGAGACCAGATCGTCGCGCCAGATGGCCGCCACATCGCTCGGTTCGTCCTTCAATTCGCCGCGCTCCCAGACCCGGTAGCGGGGAATGTCGGTACGGATATCGACATCGGCGCCGAGCGACGCCAGCAGCGGATCGCCGATCTCGGAGACTGCGATCAGCGGGCAGGGCTTCGGATTGCGCTGGCAAAACAGCAGAAAGTCATAGGCGATTGCGCGCGGCAGGATGGCGAGGTTCGCCTGCACGAAGCCCGGAGCGAGGTTCGCCGTAGGCCCGCTCAACCGACCTTCGCGCGCGTCGAGACGCACCGCGTGCGCGGCGGTTTTAGTCTTCATCATCATCCGTCTCCGTCAGGCTTGTACCAGAACCTGCTCGATCGCCAGGCCGGCTGAAAGAATGTGTCGGTCGGCAAAGGCGCTTCCGGCGACCATCAGTCCGACCGGCGCCGTGCCGGGCGCATGGCAGGGGATCGACAGCGCGCAGCCGTCGAGGAAGTTGATCAGGCTGGGATTGCGCAGCATCAGGCCGTTGGCGGCAAAGAACTGCGCGTCGTCGGCCACGAGTGGCGCAATTTCAGGGGCGACCAGCGGCACGGTCGGTATGATCAGCGCATCGAAGCCGGCGATCTTCCCATTGACGCGACGGATCCAGTCGGCGCGTGCCGCGATCAGACGCATATAGCCAGTCGCAGATTGTTCCTTGCCGGTCAGGATACGCATCCGCACGCGCTGGTCATAGCTGTCGCCGGCGCTTTCGATCAGTGACTGGTGCCAGTGATAGGCTTCTGCGGCGACAATGGTGCCGCGCGCATAGATGCCGGCGACTTCGGCAAATTCGTCGAGCGCCAGGTCGGTGATGACGGCGCCTGCCGCAGACAGGCGGCTGACCGTGGCCTCGAAGGCAGCGGCCACGTCGGCGTCCATGTCGGAAAGCACCACGGCCTGGGGGATCGCCAGTCGCAATCCCCGGATCGGCAGGGCGTCAGGCAGATCATGCGGATTGCCGCCCGACAGAATGGCATCGAGTATGCCGCAGCATGTCACGCTGCGGGCGATCGGGCCGATGGAATCGAGCGTGGTCGACAGTGGCACGGCGCCGTCACGCGATACACGCGGCGCCGTCGGCTTGAAGCCGGTCAGGCCACAGAGCGCCGGCGGAATACGGATCGATCCGCCGGTATCGGTGCCGATCGCGGCCATGGCCATGCCGTCGGTGACGGAAATGGCGGCTCCTGAGGACGAGCCGCCCGGAATGCGGCCGTTTTGACGGTCGAAGGGATTGCGGGGCGTGTCATAATGCGGGTTGAGGCCAAGGCCGGAAAAGGCAAACTCGCTCATATTGGTCGTGCCGGTGATCACCGCGCCGGCGGCAATGAGCCGGCTAACGATCGGGGCGTCGGCGATGGCCGGTGCGGCGCTCTTCAGTGCGACACTGCCGGCAAGCGTCGTCTCGCCCTTCAGGTCGAACAGGTCCTTCACCGAAATCGGCATGCCCTCGATCGGCGACCGGGGATGGCCGGCCGCCCTTATGGCATCCGAGGCCTCGGCGAGCCTGAGGGCCCGCGCGTCGTTGCGACGGATGAAGGTGCGCGCGCCCTCACCAGCCGGATCGTCCATGCGTTCGATGGCAATCTGCGTCAGGGTCTTAGCCGTAGTCTCGCCCGAGGCGAGGGCTGCGGCGGCTTTGGTGAGGGTCTGTTCGATGGTCATCAGGCGACTTCCGGTAGGACCTCTATGGCGTAGCTGTGGTGGATCGAGCGGTTGAGGATCGGGTCGTGCAGTTCCAGCGTGAAGTTCGACGAGGGGCGTATGCCGCCGATCGCGCCCACGGTACCGCAGATCATGCCGGTGCCGTCGGGAAGTTTTGCGGCACCGTCGGTATAGCCCGAAATCAGCTCCTGCGGCGTGCGCAGCGACGAGAGCGGGCCTTCCTGATAAAGCACCTTGCTGCCGCCTTCGACGATATAGGCACGAATGATCAGGCTGTCCCAGTGATCGGCGACCTCGGCAAACGGCCAGGCTGTTGCGGCGATCGGCTTGGCGCAGATCTGCTTGGAGAGCGCAACGCCGGTGGTCTCAAGCTTGCGATCTGTGTGGTCGGAGGCCAGCGAGACATACAGGATGCCGCCGGCGGAAAATACGAAGGTCTCGACTTCGCCGGAGGTCTCGGCACCGACGACCTGGATGCGCTGGCCTTGCAGCGCGAGGCTTTCGGAGACGCGGTAAAACAGCGGCACGGCGCTTGGACGTGGCACGCCGAGGGCTGCCAGTTCCTCGATATGATGCTCGATCGCGGCATGGTCGCGACCGGCCCAGCCGGCGACGACGAGATTGTCGATCGTGACATCGATATCGGAAGTGGCCTTCTCGGCCTCGATCTTGAAATGCAGTTTCATGCGGTTCTCTCAGGGCAGACAGGAGGCTTGCCGTCAGTTGGCAAGGCTCGGGAGGTAAAGGACAATGGACGGGAACACGGTCAGCAACAGGATCAACATTCCCATGGCAGCGACGAAAGGCAGGCTGCCGGTGATCACCGGCGACATGTCGCCGCTCTTGCGCAGGCTGTGGACGACGAAGAGGTTGAGCCCTACGGGTGGCGTGATCAGGGCTGCTTCCACCAGGATGATGATCAGCACGCCGACCCAGATCGGATCGAAGCCTAGCTGGAACATGATCGGCGAGACGATCGGGATCGTGGTGATCATCATCGACAGCGACTCCATGAAGCAGCCGAGCACGAGATAGAAGATCACGATGACGAACAGCATCTGCAGCGGCGAGAGGCCGAGGCCGGTGATCGAGCCGGTGATCGCATCGGTGATGCCGGCGGCCGACATGATGAAGTTCAGGAAGGCGGCCGCCAGGATGATCAGCATGATCATCGCCGTCGATTTCATCGTGCCTTCGATCGCCTCGCCGAGCATGCGGAAGGACAGTCGGCCGAAGCAGGCGGCCAGGATCAGGGCGCCGAGCACGCCGAGGGCTGCCGCTTCCGTCGGCGTCGCAACACCGGCATAGATGGAGCCGACGACGAGCAGGAAAATCCCGAGCGGCGGTCCGAGATGCTTGAGGCTCGAGACGCGTTCGGCCCATCTTGCGCTGATGCGTCGCCCGCCCCAGGCCGGCACCGCCATGCAGGCACCGACAATGATCAGCATGAAAAGCCCGGTCAGCAGCAGGCCCGGCAGGATGCCCGCGAGATAGAGTTTCGGCACGGAGGTGTTGGTCAGCACGCCGTAGAGCACCATGTTGATCGACGGCGGAATGAGGATCCCAAGCGTGCCGCCGGCCGCCAGCGATCCGAGGAACAGCGGCTCGTTATAGGCATGGCGCCTGATCTGCGGCACGGCGACCGTGCCGACGGTCGCAGCCGTCGCGACGCTGGATCCCGACGTTGCGGCAAACAGCGCCGATGCGCCGATATTGGCGTGCATCAGCCCGCCCGGCAGCCAGGCGAGCCAGAGGCTCATGGCCGAATACATGCGTTCAGCAAAGCCGGCGCGCAGCAGGATCTCGCCAAGCAGGATGAAGAGGGGAATGGCGACCGTCAGGAAGTCGTTATTGGTACTCCAGGCGATTTCGCCGAGGCCGCGGGTTAGCGGCAGCATGGAATAGAGCGGATCGAGGATCAGGCCGAGCACGCCAAGCGCCGCACCGACGGGGATCGAGATGCCGATCAGCACCAGGAGCAGAATGAGGGTGGTCGCGATCATTTGCGCTCTCCTGCGATCAGGCGTTCACCGGCGGCAGCCTCCTCATCGGCTTCTTCCTTTGCCGAGCGAATCCCGGTCATTGCCTTGACCACGTCTATGTCGCCGGTGACCAGCGCCACCGAAGCGCGCAGAAGCATCAGGGCAAGCACGATGCACATGAAGACGAGACCGGCAAACCAGAGCCCCTGCGGGATGGCGAGCGGTGTGCCGAGCGGCGTGTTGGCATGCGAATTCTGGCTGACCGAACTGGCCACCACGTCATAGGCATAGAAGGTCAGATAGGCCATGAAGACGCCGAGCATGACAAGGGCCAGCCAGTCGAGCACGGCCGAGAGGCGGACCGGTAGACGCTGGTAGAGCAGATCGACGCGCACATGGGCACGCTGCAGGGTGGCGAAGGCCAGCGACCAGGAGGTGCTGATGGCAAAGACATAGCTGGAGATCTCGTCGGAGCCGCCGATCGACCAGCCGAACAGCTTGCGGGTGATGACATCATAGGAGATCAACAGGACGCTACCGATCGTCAGGGCGCCGCTGGCATAGACCGCGTAGCGGGCGACCGTTTCGGCATGCGCCACGAGCTTCGAGAGAAATAGAACCGGTGTCGACGCCGTCACGGCGGCCTCCTTGGACAGAGAGACGGCGGAGGCGACGAGATCGCCTCCGCCAGGCATGTTCGGCTTATTTGGAGGCCGTCAGGCCCATGTCCTTGCCGATGGTCTCGTTGAAGCTGGTCACGCAATCGGCCGAGCAACGGGCAGCCCACCGCGGCAGGATCTTGTCCTTGAGCGTGGCCTTCAGCAGTGCCTTGTCTTCGTCTGTCGGCACGACCAGGGTCATCTTGCCTTTCACGTCCAGCGGGCAGGCGTCGGCACCCGTATTGCAGTCATAGCCTTCCTGCGTCTGCTTGGCCGCAGCGTCCCAGATCTGGTCGACCAGGTCGTTGATATTGGTCTGCAGGAAGTCCTGGACCTTCGGGTCGAGAGCGTCCCAGACCTTCTGGTTCACCGCATGCACCTGCTGGTTCCAATTGATCGGCAGGGCGAGCAGGTGGGTGGAGACTTCATACCACTTGGCCGAATAGCCGGACAGCGAGCCGGTGATCGCGCAATCCACGACCTTGTTCTGCAGGGCCGGTACGACCTCGCCGAAGGCCATGGTGACGCTGCTGCCGCCGAAGGCCTCGACGAATTCGGCTTGGGTGCGGCTGGAGGTGCGGACCTTCTTGCCCTTGAGGTCCGCGAGACCCTTGATGTCGGCATTGCAGAAGATCACCTGCGCCGGATAGGTGGAGATGCCGAGAACCTTGACCTTGGAGCCCTCGCCGTAGAACTTCTCATAGACCGGCTTGAAGTCTTCGGTGACCTTGCGCGCCGTTGCCGCATCGGGCGCCAGGCCCGGCAGGTCGATCGCCTCGTTGATCGGGTTGTCGCTGGCGAAATAGGAGAGCGTCGCGGTGCCGAAGGGTACGACGCCCTGCGACATCAGCCGCATCAGTTCCGGACCCTTGAGGCCCATGTCGTTGAAGCCCTTGATCGTCGCGGTGACCTTGCCATTGGACTTTTCCGGGATCGTCTTGGTCCAGAAAGGCACCTCGAAGTCCTGGTAGGCGGTCAGGTTGCTCAAGCCGCCGACAATGGTCAGCTTGGTTTCCGGTAGGTCTTCAGCGCCCGCCGTGTTGGCGAGAAGCACGCCGGCGGCGATGGTTGTCAGGAGCGTCTTGAGTTTCATTGTCGAATTCCCCTTCGAGCAGGTGGTTGAGACCATCGGGGGACGTGCCGCGCCGTGCGGGAAGATGTCTCGACCTGCTATGCCGATCATCGCTCCGTCCAGAGCGTATCGCCATGCTGATCTTGCGTCTTCTGACCTGTCCCCTTTTGCAGCTTATGTTGCTGCTTGTGTCAGGGAGTAGAAAGCGCGCGGCTGCGCTTGTCCAATCGCAAGTTTGCAAGTCAGATATAAAATCTGCTTATGCCTTGGCTTTGATCTGGCCGTCGCTTTGCCGCGCTTCGCGATCCTCGTCGGCCACCTGTTCGGCTATTCTGGCGATGACCCGGGCGGCATGGGCGTCCGGCCCGTCGACCCAGGAGGCGGTGAAGTTCAGATCCTGCAACGGGTCGGCGCGCACCTCGATGACCCGCAGTGAGCCGCGGGCGAGTTCGTCGGTGAGGAAGCTCGGCGTGATGACGGCGGTGCCGATCCCGTCGAGCACCATCCGCACGATCATCGACAGGGACGCGCTCCCCACCATGCGTGGCGAGGAAATTCCGGCCCGGCGCAACATGTCGCGCACCTGGCGATAGGGCGCGCTGCCGGAACCGTAGGTGACGATCGGCTGGGCGGCGATCTGCTCGAGACTGACGGGCTGCGGCCCGAGATCCATGTCGGCGCGGGCGACCCAGGCCAGCGGATAGGAGCAGAGCGGCCGGTTCTCGACCCGGGCTTCGAGCACCGGGCCCATCAGGAAGGCAAGGCCGATCCGCCGGCTCATCAGCAGCGCCTGCAGGTTGTCGCTGGTTTCCACCTCGATATCGATCGTCAGAGAAGGATAGGCGGCATAGACCTCGGTGATCAGGCGCGGCAGCCAGGTCTGGACGATGGTTTCGGCAACGCCGAGATGAAAGCGTCCGCTCATCGAATCGGTGCTTCTCGCCGCCTGGATGATGTCGTTGCGGGCCTGCATCATCCGCTCAGCATGCACCAGCAATTCGTGGCCCTTGGCCGTCAGCTTGACGCCCCGTGCCGCGCGCTCGAACAGCTTCACGCCGAGCGCCGCTTCAAGCGAGGCGATGCGTTGAGAGATGGCCGGTTGCGTGGTGCCGAGCTTTTCGGACGCGGCCCTGAGGCTGCCGAGGGCGGACGCCCAGAAAAAGGTCTCGATATTGCGCAAGTCGATCAAGCTGAACCCGGGACATTTCGAGCGGCGGACAAGGAGTTGGCCGCTGCCGTCTGCAACTCCTGTCTACTTACCCTCTTATCGTCGGAAATGCCAATTTGCCCATGGGCAGGTCACACACGGATTCGATGCGGAAAAATGGCGATGGTTGCCGCGAAAGGTTGCCGGCCTTGCCGTCTGGACCATATGGAAGGGCTGACAACGACGGCTGCCGGGCGGCTTCGGGCGCGCAAACCAGAACGCAGGGCCCAATGCCGGCTTGCGCCTTTGCGCTCGGGAAAGGCGGAGACCGGACATGCGGCAGCCATTTTCGGTGTATATGGCGCGGCAGTCACCCGAAATCACCCAGGCCGGACTGCCCCACCGCAGTGCGCCTGACGTCTCCCTCCAACCCTGATCTCCGTGAAAACCATGCAATCCCTCCATCAGATCGTTCATACCGGTCGCGCCTGGGTAAAGCTCATCAAGAAGAAGTTCTTTGCGCGCGGCAGTGAATTCGCACTGCTGGGATGTTCGATCCTCGCCGGGATCGCCGCCGGCTGTGCCGTCAGTGCGATGAGCTGGATTTCCAAGACGCTGCACAGCAAGGTTTTCCAGATTTCCGGCGACGAGATGCTGAGTTCGGCGCGTATCGAGAATGTGCTGCTGGTGCTGATCGGGCCGGTCATCGGCGGCGTGCTGCTGGGGCTCTTCTATCTGTTGCTGCGCAAGCGGCGTAACCGCCCTATCGTCGACCCGATCGAGGCCAATGCGCTTTATGGCGGCCGCCTGTCACTGACCGACAGCGTTATCGTCGTCGTTCAGAACCTGCTGTCCAACGGTTTTGGCGCATCTGTCGGTCTGGAGGCCGGTTATACGCAGATCTCGTCCGGTATTGCCTCCAAGATCGGTTCCAAGGTTGGCCTGAGGCGCGAGGACATGCGCATCCTGGTGGGTTGCGGTGCCGCCGGGGCCATCGCTGCGGCCTTCAACGCCCCGTTTACCGGCGCCTTCTACGCTTTCGAGCTGATCATCGGCACCTACAGTACCGTGGCGCTGGCACCGGTGGTGATTGCCGCCCTGCTCGGCAATCTGGTTGCGCGCGGTCTCTCCGGCGACGTCTTCCTGATCGAAGTCGGCCCCGTGGGCGAGATCGTACCCTCGGACTATCTGCCGGCGATCCTGCTTGGCGCGGTCTGCGCCGGTGTCGGGATCCTGATCATGATGGGTGTGGCCGCCACCGAGCAGCTGGCGCGGCGCAGCGCCATTCCGCCGGCCGTGAAGCCGGCAATCGGCGGGATCGCCGTCGGATTGCTGGCGACGATCTCGCCGCAGGTGCTGTCGGCCGGTCACGGCGCCCTGCATCTCAATCTCGAGACCAGCGTCGCCTTGCCGGGGCTGGCGCTGCTGTTGCTGCTCAAGTCCTTCGCCTCTGCCATCTCCATCGGCTCGGGCTTTCGCGGCGGCCTGTTCTTCGCCTCGTTGTTCATGGGCGCGCTGGTCGGCAAGATCTTCTCGTTTCCGGCAAGCGTCCTCTTCTTCAGTCCGTTGGCGCCGACGGTCTTTGCCGTCGTCGGGATGAGCTGCCTGGCGACCGCCATGATCGGCGGGCCGTTGACGATGACCTTCCTGGCGCTCGAGATCACCGGTGACTTTGCCATCACCGCGCTGGTGATGGCGGCGGTGATCAGTTCGTCGCTGGTGGTGCGCACCACCTTCGGCTATTCGTTCGCCACCTGGCGTTTTCATCTGCGCGGCGAAAGCATTCGTAGCGCCCATGACGTCGGCTGGATCCGCAATCTGACGGTGGACAAGCTGATGCGAACCGACATGCGCAAGGCAAATGCCGGCATGACGCTGGCCGAGTTTCGCGAGGCCTTTCCGCTTGGCTCGACCCAGAAGGTGGTCATCGTCGATGATGATGACCGCTATGTCGGAATGGTGCCGGTGCCGGAGGTGTATTCCGATGTTCTGGCCGAAGGGGAAGAGCCTTCCCTCGACAAATATATCGACCTGCGCAACGATTTCCTGCAGCCCAAGATGAATGCACGGCAGGCGGCCGGCACCTTCGATCGGGCACGCGCCGAAGTCCTGGCCGTCGTCAACAACCTGATCGAGCGGCGGGTGATCGGGCAGCTGAGCGAGAGCCATACGCTGCGCCGCTACACCGAGGAGCTGGATCGCCGGCGGCGCGAAGTGGTGGGCGAAACGCTCTAGCGTTGTCCGCTTGTGTCTCAGTCATCGACGAAGGTCGCAGGGATTGACGGATTGACGCTGGGCGGAAGGGTCCGGCATATGCGACAGGCACGCCGTATCTACGCATCAGATGCAGCGCCTCTCTTTCTTTCATCGACAATGGTGAACCGCTCATGCCGAATACCGACGCCGACAAGCAAATGCCAGACGCCGCGCAGACGCCGATCGCGGTCATCGTCATGGGGGTCAGCGGATGTGGCAAGACTTCCGTTGGCGACATGCTGGCAAAACGGCTCGGGGCTGTCTTCATCGAAGGCGACAGCCTCCACCCGCAGGCCAATATCGACAAGATGGCGGTGGGCATTCCCCTCAACGACGACGATCGCTGGCCGTGGCTCGACGTGATCGGCATGCGGATGGCCGAGCAACTCCAGCAGGGCCGCTCTGTCGTCGCCTCCTGTTCCGCGCTGCGTCACGTCTACCGCGAGCGGTTGCGCACGGGGGCCGGAGCGCGCCTGCGTTTCGTCTTCTTGAATGGCAGCCACGCGCTGCTGAGCCAGCGGATGGGCGAGCGGCAGGGACATTTCATGCCGACTGCGCTGCTGGAAAGTCAGCTGGCGACCCTGGAGCCGCCGACCGGCGAGGCCGGCGTCGTGACCGTCAGCATAGACCAGGAGGTTTCGGCCATCGTGGCGGAGGCCGAAGCCGGGCTTCGCGCGGACCAGATCTGATCCGGTCCCCCTTGCTCTGCGCTACTGCATCTCCCGGGATGCATCGAATGCGACGGCCGGAAGTCCGGGGACGGTAACCGCCATGGAAAACAGACTGCCGGAATGGGGATGGGCCTGCAGTTCGTCGTCACTCCGGCCGGCCCGCGCCGAGGTAACGTAGAGCGTCCGCAAATCCGCTCCGCCGAACGCCACCATGGTCGGGCAACGAACCGGCAGCAGGTGTTCCTCCAGTAGCCGACCGTCCGGGCTGTAGCGTCGGACCCGGCCGCCGACATAGAGTGCGACCCAGTAGCAACCTTCGGCATCGACGGCTGCGCCGTCCGGGCGCCCATCCTCCTCCCTTGTCTGGATGAAGACCGAGGGGTCGCCGAGTGCGCCCGTGTCCGGCTGATAATCGCGGCGCCAGACCGTCCGTCTGGGCGTGTCGGAATGGTAGAGCGTTCGCCCATCGGGGGAAAAGGCGAGGCCGTTCGATGTGGTGAGGCCGCTGGCAACGGCTTCGAGCCGTCCGTCGTGATAGCGGTAGATACTGGCCGTCTGGCCGCGACGCTGTTCGTCGATCGTGCCGAGCATGAAACGGTTGCCGGGTGCGACCTTGCCGTCATTGAAACGGCTGTTTGTCGTGTCTTCGGGATTGTCGGCGAGCTTGCGTTCCAGTGTCCCTTCGGCCCCGATCAGCCAGATGCCACTCCGAAGCCCGGCGATGAAGCCGCCGCCGTGCCGCAGGCCGATGCAGCCGATATCTTCCGGAACGACAATCCTTTGGTGCACACCGGTTCCGGGCCGAAACGCATGAATGGACTGTCCCTTGATGTCGACGAAGTAGAGCGTTTGCTCGGCGGTGGACCAGACGGGCGATTCGCCGAGCTCAGCCCGGATGTCCAGCGCTATGTCGAACGCCATTGCTCAGCCCGTTCCGAACATTGGGGCACCGTAGGCGATGCGAAAGCCGGTATTGCTCGATGCGCTGTCGGGCGACAACCCCATGCGGGCGGCAATACGGTAGCGATAGCAATAGCTCTTGTGGCAGAGGAAGGATCCGCCTTTCAGTACCCTGTCGCCTGCCTTGCGGGCCTGTTCGTTGCGCGCCTTTGCTGCCTTTGTGAGCGACCGGACCTTGAACGGATCGGCGCTCCATTCCCAGACATTGCCGGCCATGTTGTAGAGCCCGGTTTCGCTGGGTTCGAAGGAACGCACCGGCGCGGTGCCGTAATAGCCATCCCTTTGCGTATTCGTCTGCGGAAACCGGCCCTGCCAGATATTGCAGAATATCTGCTCGTCGGTCGGTTCCGCGTCCCCCCAGGGGAAGCGGCGGGACCGGTTTCCACCGCGGGCGGCATGTTCCCATTCCGCCTCCGACGGAAGCCTTCCGCCGACCCAGGCGGCGAAGGCATCGGCATCGTTCCAGGTGACTTGCGTGACGGGATGATCCAGACGGTCCTCGATCGAGCTGCCCGGACCTTCCGGCTCTCGCCAGTTCGCCCCGTCAACGCGTGCCCACCACGGGGTTCCCGTGACATTCAGCGCGGCGATCTCTGGCCTGTCCATCAGGCCGGCAAAGACGGCGGCAAAGCCGAAGCGCTCGGATTCGGTGACAAAGCCCGTCGCGGCGACAAAATCGGCAAAGCGGCGGTTCGAGACGGTTTCTGCTTCGAGATAGAAGTCGGCCAAGGTGACGGGCCGTTCGGGGCCCTCGCCATCGGTGACCAGGATCGGGTCATGGGTGCCGACGAAACTTTGGCCACCCTTGACGAACACCACATCGCCCGGGGCTCCGCGTCCGGCGATGATCGGTGTGGTTTTCGTCGGTCCGGACGGCCCGGCTCTGCGCTGGGCTTCGCAACATCCGCTCATGGGTCTACCTCACATGTCGTTGCCGATGGTCGGCATGCCGCGCCGGCTGCTGTCACGCGCCACGATGTCCCAGTCGATTGGTGCGATTCGTGATGGCTTGTCGCGCAGGCGCTCCAGGATGATTTCGGCGGACAGTCGGCCGATGTTGTCGCGGTCGGGCCGGACCGACGACAAGGTTGGGGTGAGGCAGGCGCTGGCCTCGGCATCGCCGAAACCGATGACACCGACGTCCTCGGGCACGTTCTTGGCGAGTTTTCGCAGGCCACGCAGCACACCATAGGCAACGGTGTCGCTGTTGCAGACGATACCATCGATCGCCGGATTGTCGGCCAGCAGTTCGAGGCACAACGCTTCGCCGAGGTCGGGATGGCCGGGTTCCGCCCGCGTCTTCATCACCACCGGCGGCAGGCCCTGCCTTTCGGCAAGGCGACGCATTCCAGCGGCACGCTTGGCGGCACGCGCATCAATCTCCCGCATGCTGCCGAGAAAGGCGAGATTGCGGTAGCCACGCTCTATCAGGTGCCTGGCCTGGGCCGCGCCGATTTCGCCGTGGTCGAGCCCGGCTGCCGAATCGATCACGTCTCCGTCCAGATCCCACATCTCGACGATCGGCACGCCGGAATGGCGCAGCAGGTCGTTGACCTTGGGATGGTGATCGACGCCGATAATCGCAATGGCGGCCGGACGCCAGCTCAGCATGGAGCGCACCAGCTTCAGCTCTTCGTCCGCGTCATAGCGTGTATTGGCGAGCATCACGTGCAGATTGCTGGCCAGCAGGGTCGATTGCAGACGGTCCACGATGGTGGCGAATTCGGAATAATAGAGCGACGTGACGACCACGCCGACAAGGTCCGAGCGTGTGCCAGCCAGGCCGCCCGCCAGGCGGTTGGGCACGTAGTTCAGGTCTTCCATCGCCGTGGCGATCTTGCGCCGCAGTTCGGGCCGAACTGTGTCGGGCGCACGCAGGGCCCGCGACACCGTGTTGGCGGAAACCCCGACCCGGGCGGCAATCGAGGCGAGTGTCGCCGGCGGTCGTTGCCCGTCATTCCTGCGGTCCTCCATCGTGGCGCTTTCCCCTTTTTGATTTTTGATAAGTTAGCGTTGCGTTAGCGCTAACTTTATGCCATCAATTCGCCCGGAGGACAAGTTGGTGGCCGCATCGGAGAGACTGGCGGCGCTGATTTCCAGAGTTTTTTTGGTGAAGGCATTCTTTTTGCGTTGACCGCTCTCAATGAGTGCCGGGCGCAGAAAACGTGTTGCAGACTATGGGGAGCGAGGAGTGCATGGCGGAGCGTCCCAATATCATTCTCATCATGACCGACCAGCAGCGCTACGATTCGATCGCGGCACTCGGCTATCCCTATGCTGTCACGCCCAATCTCGACAGTTTGGCTGAAAACGGCGTGACGCTGACCGATTGTCACATCACCGCACCGAGCTGTGTACCGTCCCGCGCCAGTCTGTTTTCAGGCTATTATCCGCACACAACCGGTGTGCTCGCCAATGGCCAGAAATGGCAGCACACCTGGGTCGAGAAGCTGCGGGACGCCGGCTATCGTTGCGTCAATGTCGGCAAGATGCACACCATTCCCTACAATTCCGACAGTGGTTTCCACGAGCGCTATGTGGTGGAAAACAAGGACCGCTATATGGAGGGGCGCTATTATTTCGACGAATGGGACAAGGCGCTGGCCGCCAATGGCCTGGTGAAGCAGCAGCGCGAGACCTATCGCCAATTGCCGGACTATCGGGATCGGCTCGGCACCTTCGACTGGGAGTTGCCCGAAGCCCTGCATTCCGATGCCTTTGTCGGCAACATGGCCAAGTGGTGGGTCGAGAACTATCCGCCGACCGAGCCCCTGTTCCTGCAGGTCGGTTTTCCAGGTCCGCATCCGCCCTTCGATCCGCCGGCGCGCTATACCAAACCTTATCTCGAGTGCAATGACCTGCCGCTGCCGCAGCCGACCCGGGAAGAGCTCGACAGCCTCCATCAGGAGCTGAAGGACAAGCGTCAGCACGATGTCGAGGTCGATCATGATTCCGTCGTCTGGAGCCTGGACCCGACGCCCGACCAGATGCACCGGCTCTGGGCGCATTATCTGGGCAATGTCACCCTGATCGACGAGAAGGTCGGCGAACTGCTGGCCAGCCTGAAAGAACGGGGCTATCTGGACGATGCCATTGTCATCTTCACCTCCGACCACGGGGAATGCCTGGGTGAACATGGCCTGATTCAGAAATGGTCGATGTATGACATCGTCACGCGCGTGCCGACCATCATCTGGTCCACATCGGGCCGCTTCGAAGGCGGACGGGAACTGAACGGTCTCTGCCAGCTCTTCGATCTCGGACCGACCATCCTCGAATATGCCGGGATCACGCCACCCGAGAGCTTCGAGGCGCGCAGCCTCAAATCGGCGCTGGAGACCGGGGACTGGACCCCGCGCACCCACGTGTTCTGCGAGCAGATGGGCGATGTGGCGATGGCCGGCGGTACGGAATTCATGACCGGTGTGCGCAGCGACACCTGGAAGCTCGTGCACTTCAAGGGGTCCGAGGATGGCCAGCTGTTCGATCTCGAAAACGACCCCAAGGAAGTCCGCAATCTCTGGAGCGATCCGGCCTATCTCGATCGCAAGCGCGAGCTTCTCGACGTGATGCGCGACTGGCTGATCGAGTCCAATTACCGCACGCGCGACGTCATGGCAGGTGCACGATGAGCGCGCCTTCGAGACGGCGGATGCATTGGCCGGTCATGCCGACCGGGGGAGACCGCTGATGTCGGACAGTCCTATCACGCCAAGCGCCGGCCGATCCGGTCTTTCCGTCGGTACCTTCGGCATGCTGGGCCTCAACATCGTTTCGGTGGCGGCAGGCATTGCCCTGTGGGCGGCCGTCACGGCGACCGGGGTCGTCGGGCTGCCGACACCCATGGCGGTTGCCGGCAAGGCATTCGAACTGGCCGCAAACGGCACGCTGCTTGACGATGCGCTTGCCAGCCTTGGCCGGGTCCTTGCCGGTTTCATTCTCGGCATTCTGGTGGCTATCCCGGTCGGCTTCCTGATGGGCTGGTACCGTGTTGCCCGGGGCATCATCGAACCCTATGTCCAGTTCTTCCGCACCATTCCGCCGCTTGCGATCATCCCGCTTGCGATCGTCACCATGGGCATCGAGGAAACGCCGAAGATCTTCGTCATCTTCCTCGCCGCCTTCCTGTCCAGCGTCATCGCGACCTATCAGGGCGTGATCAGCGTCGATCGAACCATGATCAATGCCGCCCGGGTGCTCGGGGCCGGCGATTTCACCATTTTCCGGCGTGTGGTGATCCCCGCTTCGGTGCCCTACATCATGGTCGGTGTGCGCGTCGGGCTCGGCTCGTCCTGGGCAACCGTGGTGGCCGCCGAACTGATCGCCGCCCAGTCCGGTCTCGGCTTTCGCATGCAGCAGGCCCAGCTCTACTACGACCTGCCCACCATCTTCGTCAGCCTCATTGCCATCGGCGTGCTCGGCCTGATCATGGATCGGATCGTGATGGCCACCGACAATGTCCTGACGTCCTGGCAGGAGCGCCTATGACCCCCAAGATTTCCTTTCAGAATGTCTCGAAGGTCTTTGACCTCGGCGCCACGCGCTTTACCGCGCTCGAAAGCCTGTCGCTCGATATCGAGGACGGGGAATTCATCACGGTCGTCGGCCCGTCCGGCTGCGGCAAATCGACGGCGATGAACATCGCCGGCGGCCTGACCGGGCCCACCTCCGGCAAGGTGACGGTCGATGGCGTCGAGGTGCGCGGCCCGAGCCCCGAGCGTGGCGTGATCTTTCAGCAATATGCCCTGTTTCCCTGGCTGACGGTACGGGAAAATGTCGAGTTCGGCCTGAAGATCGCCGGCCACCCGAAAACCGAGCGTCGGCGCATTTCCGATCACTTCATCGAACTCGTCGGGCTGACGCATTTCGCCGAATCGCTGCCCAAGACCCTGTCGGGGGGCATGAAGCAGCGCTGCGCGATCGCGCGCGCCTATGCGGTCAATCCGAAGATCCTGTTGATGGACGAACCTTTCGGCGCGCTCGACGCGCTGACCCGCGTGCAATTGCAGGACCAGTTGCTGGCGATGTGGAGCAAAGAGCGCCGCACGGTCGTCTTCATCACCCATGACGTGGATGAAGCCGTGTTCCTGGCGAGCCGCGTCATCGTCATGGCGGCCCGGCCCGGCCGCCTGCACAAGATCATCCCGGTCGAACTGCCCTATCCGAGGACGGAGGAGATGCGGCTTTCACCGGAGTTCGCGGCGCTCAGAAACGAGGTCTGGCGCTCTGTGTATCACCCGGCATCGCAGTGACATAAACTCTAGGAGGAGGAACACCATGATCACGAGACGTAACCTGATGATGACGACCGCAGCGCTTGCCGCGGCCGGCACCTTGCCGGCCATGCGCCCGGCGCAGGCATCCACCGACGACCTCAGCATCGGCTATATAGCCGATTTTCCCAATGCCAGCGTCTTTGCCATTGCCGAGGACCAGAAGCTCTGGGATGCCGAAGGCCTGTCGCCGAGCCTGAAGGTCTTCACCAACGGGCCGATCCAGATCCAGGCCATGGGGGCCGGAAGCCTGAATTTCGGCACCATCGGTCCCGGCGCGCTGTGGCTGCCGGCCAGCGGCCGCGCCAAGGTGATCGGCGTCAACGATATCGGCTTTTCCGACCGCATCATCGCCCAGTCGGGCATCAAGTCGGTCGAGGAGCTGAAGGGCAAGAAGGTTGGGGTGCCCCAGGGCACGTCGGGCGACATGATCCTGCGCATGGGCCTCGCGAAAGCCGGCATGACCGTCGAGGACATCGAGATGGTGCCGATGGACCCGAGCACGGTGGTGGCCGCCTTTGCCGCCAAGCAGATCGATGCCGCCGGCATCTGGTATCCGCTGATCGACGCGATCAAGGCGCGCGTGCCGGATCTCAACGAACTGGTCGGCAACAAGGACTTCTTCCCCGATACCTCCTTCATCAACACCTATGTGGCCGGCAACGACATCGTCGAGAAGAACCCGAAGCTTGTCGTCAGCTTCCTCAAGGTGATGAAGAAGGCGATGGACTACCGCATCGAGAATCTCGATCGTTCGATCGAGCTGACGACCGCTTTCCTCAAGGCACCGAAGGAGGCGACCGAGAAGGTGGCGCGCAGCCGCAAGATGCTGTCGAGCGCGGATCTGAACACGTTCAACGAAGACGGCACGGTCGAAAAGTGGCTGACCCAATTCAACGACATGTTCAAGACCTTCGGCACGGTGAAGGATCCCATGCCGGCCGAGCAGTATTATACCAAGACGCTGTTCGCCGAGGCGTAACCTTCGGCCGGGATCCGCCGGCCCGCAGAGGGCCGGCGTTTTCATCGCACCTGACGCATCCGCCTACCGGCCGATCCGGGGCCATGTGTCGGACAGCCGGTAGCCGCCCGGCCAGGGATCTGCCGGGTCGAGCATCAACTGGTGGGTGCCGGTGATCCAGCCGCGGCCGGAGATCAGCGGATAGATCGCGTCGCGTTCGCCAACCCTTGCCAAAGCGTCGATGCTGCAACGAAATTCCGAGCCGATGATCGAGCGGGCCAGATAGGTGTCACCGACCTTCATCTCCCCCTTGGCATGCAGAACCGCCATCCGCGCCGAACATCCTGTGCCGGTGGGCGAGCGATCGATCTTGCCTGGCTGGATGACGACGGCATTGGCACCGGTCAGATGACCATCCTTGCGGGTGAGGGGGCCGGCAATCTGGCAGAACGAGATATGATTCCAGTCCGAATTTTCCGGATGGGTGAACCCGATCTGCTCATTCGCCGCATTGGTGATCCGGATGCCGGTCTCCGCGATCTCGCGAGCTTCGTCCGGCGTGACGGCAAAGCCGAGGCTTGCCGCATCGACGATGACGAAGCTGTCGCCGCCATAGGCCGTATCGACCGTCAGCGTGCCCAGGCCCTCGACCTCCAGCGGCACCGAGAGCCTGTCGGCAAAGGACGGCACATTGCGCACGGTGATCCGTTCCGCCTTGCCGTTTGCGCAGTCGGCCGTGACCTCCACCAGTCCTCCCGGCGCCTCCAGCACCATCTTCGTTACCGGCTCTTGCATCGGAATGATTCCGCTGTCGAGCAGGACGGTCGAGACACAGATCGAGTTGGAGCCGGACATCGGCGGGGTGTCGGCCGGCTCCATGATGATCCAGCCCATCTGGGCGCGCGGATCTTTTGGCGGGACCAGCAGGTTGACGTGGCGGAAGACCCCGCCGCGGGGCTCGTTCAGCACGAAATTGCGCAATGTCTCATCGCGGGCGATGAACCGGGACTGATCCCAGAGCGTATCGCCCGGCGGCGGCAGCACGCCGCCGACAATCACGTCGCCGACTTCGCCCTCGGCGTGACAGCTGACGACATGGATGACCTTGGTCGTGCGCATCTGGCGTTCCTTTGCCCCGCCTCAGCCCTCGGCGAATTGCTTGAGCCTCGCATATGTCTCGCCCTTGAGCGGGATGCCGTCTTTCTCGGCCACGGCGCGGATCGCATGGCGCCGGTCGCCCGGCAGGCGATCCTGTCCCGCTTCCAACACCATGTCGCAGAGCTGCGAGACGCGCGCCTCGAAGGAAGCGTTGCCGCCGCGCTCCGGGTCGATGATGATGAACAGTTGCCCGGTAAACGGCGTCTGTGCCCCCTCATGCGCGCTCCAGTCGAACTCCCAGGAGAAGTGCCCGCCTGTCAGCGCGGCTGCCAGGATTTCCACCATCAAGGCGATCGAGCTGCCCTTGTGGCCACCGAATGGAAGAAGCGCGCCGCCGTCGAGAACCGCTTTCGGATCGGTCGTCGGCTGGCCGTCGCGATCAACGCCCTGACCGGGCTTCAGGGCATGGCCCTCGCGGGCTGCGATCTGCACGTCACCATGGGCAATGGCGCTCGACGCCTGATCGAAGACGAAGGGCGGACGGCCCTTTCGTGGCGTTGCAAAGGCTACCGGGTTGGTGCCGAACAGCGCCTTCTTGCCGCCCTGCGGCACGACGCAGGCCATGCTGTTGACGAAACTCAGCGCGACGAGTCCCTGTTCGGCAAAAGGCTCGACATCCGGCCACAGGGCGCTGAAATGATGCGAGCGACGGATGGCAAGAACGGCGATGCCGTTTTGCTTCACCTTGTCCAGGACCAGAGGGCGGGCTGCTTCCAGCGCCGGCTGGGCAAATCCACCCTTTGCATCGACGCGGACGAAGGAGGGGGCGCAATCCTCGACCAGTGGCAGGGCTTGTCCATCGACCCAACCGCTGTTCAGGGTCGAGACGTAGCCCGGCATGCGAAAGATGCCATGGCTGAAGGAGCCGTCGCGCTCGCAGGCCGCGCAATTGGCGGCCAGGACCCTGGCCGCATCTCCCGACACGCCGTGGCGCAGAAAGATCGCTTCCAGCAGTCCAACGAGCTCCGCATAGGTGAGCTTTACATCTGATTGCTCGGTCATGCGGACTGTCCGAGCTGCTGATCGACAAGCGACAGCCAGTAGCTGACGCCGTGCACGATGGCATCGTCGTTGAAGTCGTAAGCCGGGTTGTGAAGGTCGGCACTGTCGCCATTGCCGATCCAGATCATTGCGCCCGGGCGCTTTTCCAGCATGTAGGAGAAGTCTTCCGACCCCATGGTCGGGGGGCAATCGGCATCGACCTGCCCGGCGCCGGCAACGCGGCTGGCGGCCGCGACCGCGACCCTGGTCTTGTCCGGATCGTTGACCGTGACCGGATAGCCCGGTCGCCAGTCGATCTCGGCTTCAGACTGGAACAGCCTGGCCGTTGTCGTGACGATGTCGCGGAACCGCTCTTCCACCGCCTTTCGGGTTTCCGGCAGCATGGTGCGGATCGTGCCGCCGACGCGGATCGCGGCCGGAATGACGTTGAGCGCCTTGTCACTGCCGCCCTCGACGAAGGTGAGCGATACGACGACCGGGTCGAACGGGTTGGTGAAACGCGACGGGATCGTCTGCAGGGCCGTGATCATGTGCGCCATGACGATGACCGGGTCGTGGCTCATATGCGGCTGGGCGGCATGTCCGCCCTTGCCGTTGATGGTGACGATGAAGCGGTCGCCGCCGGCCATCATCGGGCCGCTGCGGATGGCAAACGAACCGATGGCAAGGCCGGGCTCGTTGTGCATGCCGTAGACTTCGTCGATGCCGAAGCGCTCCAGCACGCCTTCCTCGATCATCACCCGGCCGCCGCCACCGCCTTCTTCCGCCGGCTGGAACACGAGCACGACCTTGCCGGTGAAATCCCGGGTGTCGGCAAGGCGCTTTGCCGTCGCCAGAAGCATGGCCGTGTGCCCATCATGGCCGCAGGCATGCATCATGCCGGGCACTTTCGAGGCATGTGCCAGATTGGTCTGTTCCGACATCGGGAGCGCATCCATGTCGCAGCGGAGCGCGATCGTCTTGCCTGCTCCCTTCGAACCGTTGATGACGGCCACAACGCCCGAAGTCGCGATGCCCTCCACCAGTTCGTCGACACCGAATTCCTTCAGCTTTTCCGCCACCAGTGCGGCCGTCTTCGGCAGGTCGAACAGCAATTCCGGAAACTGGTGAATGGTGCGGCGCCAGGATTTCGCATCTTCGGCAAGCGCTGTGAGGACAGGATCGAACGGCATGGAGAACTCCAGAAAAGCGTGGCATCACGGTCGGATGGGATCTTGATGCGTGGCAGCATAAGCAGTTCCGCCGTACGGGCAAGCATCCCCGCACCGCATTGCAGGTGCAAGGTCCCTTTGGGGCCGGGCGCATGGCGTGCCGCACCTGCACGATATCCGGTGTGGGGAGAAGCAGTGCCGCCTCCTTTACGAGGTAAGGAGACGGCACGGTGTTCAGGCCACTTCCGGCAGGCCTTCGATCAGCTTGTCCAGGGTGACGGGATAGTCGCGCACCCGAACGCCGGTTGCGTTGTAGATCGCGTTGGCCACGGCGGCTGCGACACCGCAAAGGCCGAGTTCGCCGATGCCCTTTGCCTTCATCGGCGAAGAAACCGGATCGACGTCATCGAGGAAGATGACCTCTTGGCGGGGGATGTCGGCATGCACGGGAACTTCATAGCCGGCTAAGTCATGGTTGACGAAGAAGCCCCGGTTCGTATCGACGGCCAGTTCTTCCGTCAGCGCACCGCCGACACCCATGGTCATGGCACCGATGACTTGGCTGCGGGCCGTCTTCGGGTTCAGGATGCGCCCGGCCGAGCAGACCGCCAGCATGCGCCGGATGCGGGTCTCACCGGTAAAGGCGTCGACGGCAACCTCGACGAAATGCGAACCGAAGGTCGATTGCTGGTAGGTCTCGTCCAGATCGCCCCACTCGATGGCGTCCTCTTCGCTGAGGCCCTCGCCGGCGGCTTCCCCGAGCGGGATGGAGCGGCTTCCGGAGCGGACCACGCCGTTTTCGAAGACGACGTCATCGGAGTTGAAGCCGACCTTGCGGATGACGGCCTCCCGCAGCTTCATGCAGGCGGCATAGACCCCCGAGGTCGAGCAGTTTGCACCAAACTGGCCGCCGGAGCCGGCCGATACCGGGAAGCGGGAATCGCCAAGCCTGACGTCGACCTGGTCGAGGGGGACACCCAGCATCTCTGCCGCCGTCTGGGCGATGATGGTATAGCTGCCAGTGCCGATATCCGTCATGTCGGTCTCGACGGTGACCACGCCCTTGCTGTCGAGCTTGACTCTCGCGCCGGATTTCAACAGCAGATTGTTACGAAAGGCGGCTGCGACGCCCATGCCAATCAGGTGGCGCCCCTCGCGGCGGCTGGCCGGCGTTCGAGGACGGTCGTTCCAGCCAAACCGCTCGGCGCCCTTGCGCATGCATTCGACGAAGGGGCGCTGTGAAAACGGACGGTCGGGATTTTCCGGATCGACCTGGGTGTCGTTGAGGATCCTGAACTCGACAGGATCGATGCCGGCCTTTTCGGCGATCTCGTCGATGGCGATTTCGAGCGCCATCAATCCCGGCGCTTCACCGGGCGCCCGCATGGCATTGCCCTCCGGCAGATCGAGATGCGCGAGCTTCATCATCGTCATCCGGTTCTCGCCGGCGTAAAGCAGCCGGGTCTGCTGGACAGCGGTCTCGAGCGAGCCGTCCTCCAGATTGCCGTTCCAGCTCTCATGGGCGATTGCGGTAATCTTGCCGCTCTTTTCGGTGCCGATGCGGATCCGCTGGATCGTCGCCGGCCGGTGGGTGCCGTTGTTGAAGATGACAGGCCGCGGCAGGGCCAGCTTGACCGGTCGTCCGGCCGCCCGCGCACCGATCGCCGCCAGGATGGCATCGGAGCGCACGAACAGCTTTCCGCCGAAACCGCCACCGATATAGGGCGAGACGACGCGCACGTTCTCCTTGTCCAGCCCGAGCGTCTTGGCGATGTCGCCGTGCGCCCAGGCGATCATCTGGTTGGAGGTCCAGACGGTCAGTTTATCGCCTTCCCATGCGGCAAGCGAAGCATGAGGCTCCATCATCGCATGTGACTGATCCGGCGTCGTGTAGGTAGCGTCGAGCGTTACTGCGGCTTGCGCGAACGCGCCGTCGAAATCGCCGACCGCCGTGCCCTCATCCTCATCCGAAACCTTTGCTGCACCCTTCTCGCTGGCAAGGTCGAACTTGCCCTGGTCCTGGTTGTAGTCGATCCGTACCAGGCCAGCGGCGTGGCGGGCCTGTTCAAATGTGTCGGCAACGACAACGGCGACCGCCTGGTGGTAATGCTCGATCTTCGGTCCACCCAGCAGTTTGGCTGTGTTGAAATCACCGACCTCGATCGTGCCGGCATTTTCCGCCGTGACGATCGCGAGAACACCGGGTGCCGCCTTGGCCGTTTCGAGATGGTAGGCGGTGATCGTACCCTTGGCGATCGGTGCCGCGACGATGTAGCCATAGGCCTGGTTGCCCACCACGTCGTGCTGCTCGAAGGCATAGGGTGCAAGACCGCTCGTCTTCAGCGCGCCGTCGATGCGGTTCACGGGCTTGCCGACGATCGACATCTTGTCGATGGGATTGGAGCTTGCGGGTTTTTCGAACTTCATCTCTCAGCCTCGCGCTTCTGAAAGGACCGCGGCGAGCGTGCGCTCGACCAGCGTGACCTTGTAGGCGTTCTGTTCCGTGGGGCGTGCGCCCTTCAGCAGGATCGCGGTTGTTGCTTTTGCGCCGTGCGCCAGTTCGGATTCGGCCTCCTCCACGCGCCAGGGTTTATGGGCGATGCCGCCGACGGCCACACGGCCACTGCCATCCGGCTGCACGATTGCGCCGACGGAAATCAGCGCGAAGGCATAGGAGGCCCGGTCGCGGACCTTGCGATAGATCTGCTTGCCGCCGACCGGGGCCGGCAGGGTGACGGCCGTGATCAGTTCACCCGGCCGCAAGACGGTCTCCACATGCGGCGTGTCGCCGGGCAGACAGTGGAAGTCTGCCATCGGAATGCGGCGGGTCGAACCATCTGCGCTGACGGTTTCGACGATCGCATCCAGTGCCCGCATGGCGATCGCCATGTCGCTGGGATGCGTGGCGATGCAGGCATCACTGACGCCGATGACCGCATGCTGACGGGAGAAGCCCGCCAGTGCGGCACAGCCGCTGCCGGGATTGCGCTTGTTGCAGGGCTGGTTGGTATCGTAGAAATAGGGACAGCGGGTTCTCTGGAGCAGATTGCCAGCCGTCGTTGCCTTGTTGCGAAGCTGGCCGGAGGCTCCTGCCAGCAGGGCGCGCGACAGAAGGCCGTAGTCGCGGCGCACCCGCTCGTCGGCCGCCAGATCGGTATTGCGCACCAGCGCCCCGATCCGGAGGCCGCCGTCTTGCGTCGGCTCGATGGTATCGAGCCGCAGGCCGTTGACGTCGATCAGATGCGTGGGCGCCTCGATCTCCAGCTTCATCAGGTCCAGCAGATTGGTGCCGCCGGCGATGAATTTTGCGTCGGCATTGCCGGCTGCCGCTTTGGCTGCCGCTTCGACGGATGCGGCCTTTTCGTAGGTGAAAGCCCTCATGCGTCTTCTCCCGCTACTTCGTTGATGGCGTCGAGGATGTTGGCATAGGCGCCGCAGCGACAGATATTGCCGCTCATCCGTTCTCGGATCTCGTCGTCGCTGATCTGCATCCTGGCCAGCAGGTCGCCTGTGACATGACTGGGGATGCCGGCCTTGATCTCCTCGAGGACGGCGACGGCGGAACAGATCTGGCCTGGCGTGCAGTAGCCGCACTGATAGCCGTCGTGCTTGATGAAGGCCTGCTGCATCGGGCTCAGCTCGTCCGGTGTGCCCAACCCTTCGATCGTGGTGATCTCGTCGCCGTCATGCATCACGGCAAGCGACAGACAGGAATTGATCCGCCGGCCGTTGACCATCACCGTGCAGGCGCCGCACTGCCCGTGATCGCAGCCCTTTTTCGTGCCGGTCAGTTTCAGATGTTCGCGCAGGGCGTCGAGCAATGAGGTGCGCGTGTCCAGATCGAGGTCCTGCTGTTTGCCGTTGACCTTGAAGGAGACCGGAGCGGTGTGGACCCGCCCGTCTGTTTGTCCTTCGCCCGCCAAGGGCGTTCGCGAGTGTTCCTGTTCGACCTTGCCAAGGTTGTCCATTTCGAGCTCCGTCCGTCGGATTGTCTTTGAGTTTTCAAGCTGCAGACCACAGAGGGCACGCGCTTATTGAAGTGTGTGATGATGCGTAACGTCCGGCAGCGCCGCTCGGTTCAACCGGTCGTTCGGTTTTGCTTGGACCGCATTGATACTGACCTAGGGCGAGGTGGCAACGCGGGAAGCGCAACCACTGTCGGAAAATTGTCCGTCGCCGTCAGCCAAGCTCGAGGGTGGTGACGCCATAGACGCCGGAAAGGTCGGTATCCGGTGCCTCACCGCGATACATGCGGGCGGTTGTGAAGCCGGGTGCAAAGCCGAGCGCGTCCAGTTCCCGGGTCAGGCTTTCCTGATGGCGCGGTACGTCGATATGCATGACTTCGCCGGGGTGCACGGAAAGTGCCGCCTGCAGAAGCCCTGAGGCGACCTCTTCGCTGGCGGCAAACAACGGTCCGATCTTGTAACCGTCGCGACAGCGGCGAATGACGATGTAGCCGTCGATGCCGCTGCGGCTTTCGGCGAGATAGGCGATGCGGTGCTCGCCGATCCAGGTCTGCAGAAAGGCTGAGCGGTGTGCCGGAAAATAAAGGCGATCCAGTGCCTCTATGGCCGGCAGATCGTCTGTGGTCGGATGGCGGACCGACTGGACCAGCTCATGATCCGGCCCGGTGGACAGTCCCGACCAGCGAACCGTCTCATAAAGTGTCTCGAAACCCATTGTCTGGTAGTTGGCCTGCTGAGGGGCGACGCCGTCGAGGCCGATCACTCGGTCGCCGAGCCGCTCCATGCCGGCATCCCAGACACGACGTCCGTGGCCCTTGCCGCGCATGTCGGTCCGACAGATATAGAGCCCGATGAAGCCGTAGTGATCGTCATAGGCGATGGCTGCAATGCCGGCGACCAGCCGGCCATCGACGAAACAGCCAAGAAATCCTCGCGGATCGGCTGCCTGAAATGCGGCCGGATCCTCGTATCCCGGATTCCAGCCTTCTTCGACGGCCCAGCCGACCAGCGTCTCGATCTCTGCCAGATCGAGGACGCGAACCTCGTTTTGACCCATGCCTGTTCCCCTCAGATTTGTGCCGGGGCAAACCCCTGAAGCTCTCCCATATAGGGCTTATTTACCGGAGTGGCATAGGCGCCGCGTTTTGCGGTTGAAAGTCCAAGGGTAACAAGGCCTTCGGCCTGCTTGACCGCAGCGGCAACGCCGTCGATCACCGGCACGCCGAATTCCGTCGACAGGGCATGGGAAAGATCGGCCATGCCGGCGCAACCGAGCACGATCGCCTCGGCGCGATCGTCGCGAAGGGCAGCCGCGATTTCGCCGCGCAGCCGATCGCGGGCATCGGAGTGCGGATCTTCCAGCGAGAGTACCGGGATGTCGGCAGCGCGCACCTTCACCCGGCCCACCATGCCGTAGCGATGCACAAGGTGCTCGATCGGCAGCCGGGAGCGCTCCATGGTCGTCACGATGGTGATGCGCTGCGCGATGAAGGAAACGGTCGCAAGGGCCGCTTCGCAGATGCCGAGCACCGGTATGGTGGCCAGTGCGCGCGCCGCATCGAGGCCGGTATCGTCGAAACAGGCGATTACCGCCGCCTCGGCTCCGCTACGCTCGGCCCTGGCGATCTCCAGCAACAGGCCGGGCAGGGCAAGCGCCTCGTCGTAATAGCCCTCGATCGACACGGGTCCCATGGAGGAGGTGACGGCGAGGATCTCGGTCCCGCTATTGGCCACGCGACGTGCCGCATCGGCAATCGTCGCCGTCATCGATGCGGTGGTGTTGGGGTTGATGACGGCAATCTTCATGTCGTGTCTCAAGAGCTGATGCGGCGCCGGCTGATCAGGATGATCGCCGCCAGAGTTCCGCCGATCACCAGGAAGGAGAACAGCGTGGTGACAGTGCCGAGTGCATAGAGTACCGGCGTCGTGACGTTGGTCGTCATGCCGTAGATCTCGAGCGGCAGGGTGTTGTAGGCGCCGGAGGTTAGGAGCGTGCGGGCGAATTCGTCATAGGACAGGGTGAAGCCGAACAGACCGACGCCGATCAGCGACGGCAGGATGATCGGCAGCACGACGTGGAAGAAGCTTTGCCAGGACGAGGCGCCGAGATCCCGGGCGGCTTCCTCGTAGGACGGCGAGAAGCGGTTGAAGATGGCAAACATGATCAGCACGCCGAAGGGCAGCGTCCAGGTGAGATGCGCGCCGAAGGCGGAGGAATACCATGCGGGTTGCAAGCCGAGCTGGCTGAACAGCACGCCGATGCCGAGCGAAATGATGATCGAGGGCACGACGAGGCTGGCGACCGCCAGGTAGAACAGCGAGGTGGCGCCCCTGAACTTGCGGCGGAATGCGAGGCCGGCAAGCAGGGAAACGATTACCGTCGTCACCATCACCATCAGCCCGAGGGCGAAGGATCGCCGGAAGGAGCCGCCGAAATCGCCGACCGCCTGGCGTTCGAAGAGATTGGCGAACCAGTGCAGCGACACCCCGTTCAGCGGGAAGGTCAGGCCGCCGTTCTCGCCCTGGAAGGACAGGATGACGATTGCCGACAGTGGGCCATAGAGGAACAGCACGAAGAGCACGAAGAAGGCTGCCAGTACGTAGAATTCGCGGGGGCGTTTTTCACGGTGCATGTCAGAGCTCCTTGCGAATGTCGACGACGCGCAGGATGGCGGCAACCATCAGCAGCACCAGGATCAGGAGCACGACCGCATTGGCGGCGGCAGCCGGATATTGCAGCAGCGACATCTGGTTCTTCATCATCAGTGCCACCGAGGCGCTCTGCCCGCCGGACATTACCTGCACGGTGGAAAAATCGGCCATGACCAGCGTGACGACGAAGATCGTGCCGATCGCCATGCCGGGCTTCGACAGGGGAATGATGACATTGGTGAGGATCTGCCAGCCGGTGGCGCCGCCGTCTCGCGCCGCTTCCACCAGCGACCGATCGATGCGCATCATCGTGTTGAAGATCGGCGTCACCATGAACAGCGTGTAGAGATGGACCATGGCCAGCACCACGGCGAAATCGGAATAGAGCAGCCATTCGACCGGCTGGCTGATGATGCCTGTGCCGACAAGCGCGCTGTTGATCAGGCCGTTGCGGCCGAGTACCGGAATCCAGGAGATCATCCGGATGATGTTCGACGTCAGGAACGGTACGGTGCAGACCAGGAACAGGATGCTCTGCATTGCGGCGGTACGGACGTGGAACGCGAGGAAATAGGCGACCCAGAAGCCGATGAAGAGGGTGATCGCCCAGACGATGGCGGCATATTTCAAGGTGTTGAGATAGGTCTTCCAGGTAATCCAGGAGCCGAGCGTCTCGGTGTAGTTGAAGGTGACGAAGCCCGGATACATCTGGGCAAAATCATAGTCCCAGAAGCTGACGGTGACGATCATCAGGATCGGCAGCAACAGGAAGGCGCCGAGGATCAGCGCGAGCGGCGTTGCCTGCAGATAGGAGGCGAGCCAGCCGGGTACCCGGATCTGCCGCTTCGGCTTATGCGGGTCGACACCGATGAAGCGCACTGTCGTCATGATCTGTCCTTGCTCTCTGTTGAGGCTACGGCAAGCGAGCCTCCTCTGGCCCGCCGACGATTTCCCCCATGGGGGAAACCGGGCCTTGATCGACCGCCCCAATGTCGCGCTCGGCGAGGTGCGGCAAAGCCCCTCCCCCTTTCGGGGAGGGGATCAAGATTGGCACCTTATGCGGCGATGAACTCGTTCCAGCGACGGACCATGTAGCGGTCCTCGTCCATGACCGAGTTCCAGCAGGCCACATGGCCCATGCGTTCTTCGAAGGAGCCGCCATCGCGCACCGCGCCGGCCTTTTCCATCACCTTGCCTTCGGGAGACAGGATGTCGCCCTTGGCCGGCTTGCCTTCGATCCAGTAGCCCCATTCGTCGTCGGACATGAACTTCTTGGCCGTGTCCATGCAGGCGGAGTAGTAGCCCTGGCGATTGAGGTAGGCGCCGACCCAGCCGGAGGTGTACCAGTTGATATATTCATAGGCTGCGTCGAGTTCGGCGCCCTTCAGATGCGAGGCGAGGCCAAGGCCACCGCCCCAGGAGCGGTAGCCTTCCTTCAGCGGCTGGAACTTGCAGGCAATGCCCTTGGAGCGGACGGCGGCAACGGCCGGCGACCACATCGACTGGATCACCACTTCGCCGGATGCCATCAGGTTGACCGACTCGTCGAAGGACTTCCAGAAGGCGCGGAACTGGCCATCCTGCTTGGTCTTGATGAGGAAATCGATCGTCTTGTCGATCTCGTCCTTGGTCATGTTGCCCTTGTCGGCATATTTGATGTTGCCGGCGGCTTCCATGATCATCGCGGCATCCATGATGCCGATCGAGGGAATGTTGAGGATGGCCGTTTTGCCCTTGAACTTCGGATCGAGGATGTCGGCCCAGCTGTTGATCTCGCGGCCGACGAGATCCGGACGGATGCCCAGCGTGTCGGCGTTGTAGATCGTCGGCATCATGGTGAACCATTCGGTCTCATGATCGGCGAAGGTCTTGGACGCCTGGTCATCCACGAAGCCGACAGTGTGCGGCGCCGTGCCCTGGGCGATCACGCTGTCGGACTTCAGCTTGCCGTTCTTGAACAGCGGAACGACCTTGTCGTAATTGGTCAGCTTCTTGACATCCATCGGCTGGATGACGCCGGTCGGATAGACCTTTTTCAGGATCCAGTATTCGATATCGGCGATGTCGTAGGAATTCGGCTGGGTGACGGCGCGCTGGGCTGCGGCGTCGGAATCCGTTGCCGTCATTTCCAGCGTGATGCCGAGGTCCTTCTTGCACTGGTCGGCGATCGCGTTGATGTTCGACACGCCGGTGCCGAACTGGCGCAGCGTGATGTTGGACTGGGCCCAGATGGTCGGGAAGCCGGTGATGGCACCGGAGCCTGCGGCGAGACCGGCTGCTGCGGCGCCGGTCTTCAGGAGCGAGCGGCGGGTGATCGCCGCGGTCTTTTCTGTCTTCTCAGTCATGCGCTGTTCTCCTCTTGCGATTTTTCTGGGTTGTTATTGTTTGACCCGGCCGAGCACGATGGCATCGGACGGTGACCACGAAAGCGGTACGGCATCGCCGATCTTGAAGGGTTCGGCGAAGAATGCCGCGTCGCCCATCACCACGGTGAAGTCCTCCAGACCCGGCGCGCTGACCGTGATCTTCACGGTTGCACCGAGATCCTCGATATTCGACACGATGCCGGTAAAGCCGAAGCCGGCCATCGGGCTTTCGCCGACGCGGACATGGTCGATGCGGACGGCGATATCGGCGGTCATTTCGGCGTGCGGCACGAGCCCCGGGGCGAAGAATCGCATGCCGCCCGGCAGTTCGATCGTCACCTCGTCGTCCGACTTGCCGACAAGCCGACCGGTAATGATGTTGTGATTGCCCATGAAGCGGGCGACGAAAGCCGTCGCCGGCTTCTCGAAGATCTTGCGCGGCGGTGCCGCCTGTTCGATCCGGCCGTCATTCATCACGACGATGATGTCTGCCAGCGCCATCGCCTCTTCCTGGCTGTGCGTCACATGCACGAAGGTGATGCCGAGCGAGGTCTGCAGTTTCTTCAGCTCTGCCCGCATGCGGATCTTCAAGAACGGATCGAGCGCCGACAGCGGCTCGTCGAGCAGCAGGGCCTCCGGCTTGGTGATCAGGGCGCGTGCCAGAGCAACGCGCTGCTGCTGACCGCCGGACAATTGCGCCGGTCTTCGGGTCGCGTAAGGCTCCAGCTGCATCAGCTTCAGCATTTCCAGCGCTTCGCGGCGGCGCTCGTCCTTGGCCATGCCCTTCATCTTCAGACTGAAGGCGACATTGTCGACAAGGTCGAGATGCGGAAACAGCGCGTAGGACTGGAACATCATCGCCGTGCCGCGGCTGGCCGGCGGCAGATCGTTGACAATCGTGTTGCCGAGCAGGATGTCGCCGGTCGTAATATTCTCGTGGCCGGCAATCATGCGCAGTGTGGTGGTCTTGCCACAGCCGGAGGGACCGAGCAGGCAGCAATAGGTGGCGGCCGGTATTTTCAGGCTGATCGCATGGACGGCGGTGGTGTTTCCATAGACCTTGGAAACTGCCGCGATGTCGATGTCTGCTGCTTTCGTCATGACTGGCCCCTCATTCCTGCGCCTCTGGATATGCAGGAGCCGTGCCAGTTCGATAATGCCGCGTGGGCGATGGTCCTCGCGGTCGCTCTTCCCGGCGATATATGTCACTTTGCAAAAACTATGGGCGGTGTATGCACAAATTCTATGCGAATGTGTTCAATCGATCATAGATATTGTATGCAATCAAAAGACTGAATTGGTCGGCTGTCCGCTTCTCTTCTGTCTTGCTTGGCGTTAAAAGAGGGGCAGGAAACGGAAAGAGAGACATGGACCTGCCGCAGAAAATTCGCCCGGTGATGGACGCCAATCAGGAAGATCGCGCGCGTGGCATCCGGGATTCTCTGCGCGACGCGATCGTCGATCGACGCCTGTCGCCCGGCACAAAGCTGTCCGAAGCCGAGGTCGGCACGCTGTTCGACGTCAGCCGGACGGTGGTGCGCTATGCGCTGCAGATGCTTGCCTTTGAAGGCCTGGTGACGACGGAGCGCAATCGCGGCGCCTTCGTTTCCAATCCGACGCCGGAGGAGGCGCGCCAGGTCTTTGCGTCCCGCCGGCTCATCGAGACCGGCATCGTCTCTGCGGCAGCCGAGCGCATCACGGCGCAGGACCTCGCCGATTTTCGCCGGCATCTGGACGAGGAAGAGCGCCACAAGGCCGACCGCGGGGCCGTCGCCAGACGGGCCGAGATCAAGGCCTCGGGTGATTTCCACCTGATGCTGGCCAAGGTCGCCGGCAATGCGATCCTCGAAAAATTCATGGACGAGCTGGTCGCGCGCTCCTCGCTGGTGATCGCGCTTTATGGTCGAAGCGGCGTGTCGAGCTGCGGCCACAACGAGCATGCCGACATTCTCGACGCGCTGGAAAAAGGCGATGTAGACAAGGCGACCTCGCTGATGCTGCATCACATCGGCCATATCGAGGCCGATCTCGACCTGCGCGGCGGCGAGGCCCTCAGCCTCAGGCAGGCGCTCAATCTTTAAGGCGTATCACGGTTTTTGCCCGCGGATCGGGAGACTTCCGGGAATGAGGCTTATCCTTTCAGGCCCGTCGATGCGATGCTCGAGATGAAGGCCTTCTGCAGGAAGAGATAGAAGATCAGCACCGGCAGCGTGATGATCGTAAGATAGGCCATGACCTCTCCCCAGGCGACGTTGAGCTGGAAGAAATACTGCAGCCCGACCATCACGGGACGATAGCCCTCCGACTGGGTGACCAGCAGCGGCCAGAGATATTGCTGGCTATACATGATCAAAAATTTGAGGATCGCCGCCGTCGCGATCACCGGGCCGGAAATCGGCATGACCACGCGCCAGTAGATCTGGAACCAGCTCGCCCCGTCGATCGTGGCGGCCTCGATCAGTTCCTTCGGCAGATCCTTGAAATACTGGACGAACAGGAAGATCGTCAGCCCGTCGCCGATCCAGGGAATGATCTGCACATGGTAGGAATTGAGCCACCCGATGGTAACGCCGGAGGTCCACAGCCAAGGCAGGTTGTTAACCTCGAGCAGCAGGGGAATGGCGATCGTCTCGAACGGAATGATCAGGGTCGCAAGGATGACCGAGAGAACCAGATCGCGGCCGAACCAGTTGAGGAAGACGAAGGAAAAGCCGGCAAGCGAGCCGAAGAAGAGCGCCGCGCCAACCGTCACCAGGGTGACGATGACCGAATTCATCACGAAGAGCCCGATCGGCGCCCGCCTGAAGGCGGCGACATAATTGTCGAGCGAGATGTCGCCGACCGGTAGAAAGGCGCGGATCGAGGCGGTGTCTCGCAGCAGTTGCGCATCCGGCTTCAGCGACGACATGACCATGAAGATCAGCGGAAAGATGAAGACGGCGGCAACCGCGCTCAGCAGCAGATAGCGAAGCGCGTAATCCGTCCAGGTGGTCCTTGCGCCAGCATAGGCCATTATTGTCGCTCCCGTGTCAGATAGCGCTGGATGAGGGAAATGGTCAGGACCAGCATGAAGAGGATGACGGAGATCGCCGACCCGCTGGCGATGTCCTGCTTCACATAGCCGTGCTGGACCGCCTGGTAGACGAGGGACTGGGTGGAATCGAGCGGCCCGCCGCCGGTCATCACGTCGATCTGGGCAAATAGCGCAAAGCCGGTCATGGTGATCACCAGCAGGACCAGCACCGCCGTATTGCGCAGCAGCGGCCAGGTGATGAAGCGAAACTTCTGCAAGCTGTTCGCCCCCTCGATGTCTGCGGCCTCATAGAGCGAGACGGGAATTGTCTGCAGACCCGACAGCCAGATCACCATGTGAAAGCCGACGCCCTGCCAGACCGACATGGCAAGGATCGCCCAGAGCGCCGTATCCGGATTGCCGAGCCAGTCGACGGGCTTGAACAGGCCGAAGGTGAGGAAGGACAAAAGGGCGTTCAAAAGCCCGTTGTCGCCGGCATATATGAAGCGCCATAGAAGCGATACGACGACAATCGACAGCACCACCGGCATGAAATAGATAGCGCGGAAGATGTTGATGCCGGGCAGTTTCTGATTGACCAGCAGAGCAAGCGCCAGCGCCAGCCCGCCCTGCACCGGCGCGACCACCAGGACGAAGGCCAGGGTGTTGACCAGCGCCTTGAGGAAGACCACGTCGCGGGCGAGAATGACGATCTGGTCGTCGCCCCAGGCAAAGCTCTTGTAGTCCCGCATGCCCTTATATTGCGGGTAGTCGGGATTGTTGCGGGTGAACGACCGGACCCTTGGATATTCGATCTGTCCGGCATCATCCCGGGTCACGGCGCCGGATGCATCCCGTTTCGGCTCCAGCACCAGGATGCCGACGCCGAGCAGGCTTTCGAAATTGGCAAGGCCGACGAATTCGGTCGGATTGGGCGAGACCAGCCGCTGGTTGGTGAAGGAGAGGCCGACACCGAGAAAGAACGGGGCCGCCAGGAAGGTGAGGATCAGCAAGGCTGCCGGCGCGGCCATCAGCCAGCCGGTCAGGTTCTGACGATGCAGTGCGGACGTTTTCGATCGGCCTGCCACGAACGCTCTCCTCGGAATGGTGCAAAAGGAGTTCTATCGCGGCCGGATCTGCGGCCGCGACAGGGATGGATCTTCCGGGATCAGTTATCCTCGAAGCCGTAGCCGTTGTTCTTCTCGATATTTGCGTCGATTGCATCGGTCGCGGCATCGAGCGTGTCGGCCACATCAGCGCCGTCGGCAATGTCGGCGGCCGCCTTCTGGAAGGTCGGCGAGATGAAGGCATAGGCGGGCGTAACGGGCCGCAGCGTCGCCTGTTTGGCCGAGAGATCGAAGAACACGGCGAGCGGCCCGCCCTTCTTGTAGTTCTTCGTCAGTTCGGCCGCCGTCGATGTGGCCGGAATCAGTCCGATCGCATCGGAAAACTGGGCCAGATACTTGTCCTGGATGGCAAAGGCGATGAAGGCGGCGGCGCCGTCGGGATGCTCGCTCTTGGCAGAGACGCCGAACTGCCAGGAGCCGGCACCGATCTTCGGGCCGTGGCCGAAATCCGGAGCCGGCAGGAACAGCAGGTCGTCGCCGTATTTCTCCAGCGCCTTTACCGCCACCCAGTTGCCCATCCACTGCATCGCATATTTGCCGTCGAGGAAACCGGTTTCGTGATCGGAGGGCGACTGCGAGGTGCCCAGGGCAAGCTTGTCGTTAAACAGCGCTTGCCACCATTCGCCGAATTGCAGCGCCTCGTCACCGTTCAGCACGCCCTCGGCGGTGGTGTAGCTTTCGCGATCGATCAGGTCGCCGCCGAAGCTTTGCAGGAAGGGGCTGAAGGCGTAGGGATACCATTCCGACTTGTCGGCCATACCCAGATCGATCGGATAGTCGAACTGGCCGCTGTCCTTCAGCTTGTGCAGGGCCGCATTCAGTTCTTCACCGACCCAGGGTTTCTTGAGCGTTGGTATGCGGATGCCGTTTTCCTCCAGCACCGACTTGCGGGCAAAGATCGCGACGGCTGCATCCCAAAGACCGACGGAATAGAGCTTGCCTTTCCATTTGCCGACCGCGCCGGGCAGGAAATTGGCGATCTTGTCTTCCGGCAGATCCAGGGGCTGGAGATAGCCCGACCACGCCCAGTTGGGCATGTTCGGCCCGTCCATGTCGAGGATGTCGGGCAGCTTGCCGGCAAGGGCCGCTGCCGTGACGGAATCGTTATAGGCGTTCTGCGGAAATTCCTCGAGCTTGACCTCCCAGTCCTGCTGCGATCCGTTGAAGTCCTTGATGATGCCCGTCAGGATCTGCCTTTCGGTGTCGTTTCCGGCCCCGTGATACCAGAGGCTCAGTTCCGTCGCGGCCTGTGCTGCGCCGCAGAACAAGGTGCCGGCGATCATGGCGCCTGCAAAGCTTGCCAGCTTTTTCATGTCTTTCTCCTCCCTGAGAACCGCTGTCGCGGCGATTGATGTCGACTGTCTCCTGGTCTCTCCTCTAAATCCCCGTCCGAAAGGGTAAGCAGACATGGACGTGCGCGTCTTGCGCAGCAGTCAGCAGACTGCGCGTCTCGTCCCGTCAGATATGTCCAGGCTTTTCCCTGACCGCAGCATATGCGCCGACTTGCCGACAGGCATCGCGTCCTGACCTCCTCAGTTGCGAAGCACCTGTTCGGGCATGCCGCCTTTGCTGCTTCAGGCTGCGATGGCGTCAATATGACACCCTTGTCGCGACAGGGTCAACCTGAGCGGGCCGGTTTTGCAATCGGAGACAATCTGCGGCTGTCTTGCGCAGTCCCGGCCGTCAGGGACCGGCGATCTGCATCGCACGCTTCAGAGCGCGCACCTTTTCCGTGTCGGTAAAAACGTCCCGAGCATCCGAAAAGCCGAGTGCGGACAGCCGGTCATCGGCAGGTCTGCTGTTGCCGCAGGAGGCATGGAGTTCGCAAATTCCATTGATCGCAAGCAGCGCTGGCGCGTTCTCGGCCCGCACGCCTCCGCCCGGCAACAGGCCGATACGCCCGTCGGCCCTCGCCGCCAGCCGTCGCAGCGTCTCCAGTCCGTGTGGCGCCGACGGGGCGCAGCCGGAGGTCAGGATGCGCGAGAAGCCGAGGGATATCGCCTCTTCCAGGGCAACCAGCGGATCCTCCACCAGATCGAAGGCGCGGCTCAGGGTGAGCGACAGACCGTCTGCCGCATCGACGAGTTGACGGAGGGCGGGGAGGTCGAGACGGTTGTCGCAGGTCAACGCGCCGATGACGACGCCTGCCAGTCCCGCCGCTTTCGCTTCCCGTATGTCCGCCGTGATGATGTCGCGTTCGGCCGCGTCATGCACGAAACTGCCGGCCCGCGGGCGGATCAGCGCGTGGACGGGGACTGAGGCCTCCGCCGCAAGCCTCATGAAGCCCGCCGACGGGGTCAGGCCGCCGACGGAGAGGGCAGAGCATAACTCGATCCGGTCGGCGCCGCTATTGATCGCGGCCCTCAGCCCGGCTTCGGTCTCGACGCAGACTTCCAGGCGCCTCTCGCTTGCTTTCGGGTTCGGCATGTCTGGATCCTATCGGCTGTGAGCGCGTTCTCTGACATCGAAAAACACCAGAAGCGCGATCCCGGCAAGGCCGACAAGAGCCGCAAGCAGAGCGGTGCCGGCATAATCGCTGACGGCGGTTCCGATTGCGAAGATCAGCGACCCCAAACCGCCGCTGATAAAGACATTGACCGCGATCAGCGAGCTTCCAAGGCCGGCACGATCGGCAATCAGGTTCTGCACATAGGTGATCGGTATGCTGATGATCGCGGCGGCGCCGAGGCCACTCAGCAGCGTCAGGGCGTAGACCTGCGACGTGTCGGTGACGAAGCTCAGCAGGATCAGATAGGCGCCGTAAAAGACCGTTCCCGCCGCGAGCGCACCGAGTGACGTCACGCGGCGTTCCAGCATGCCCCAGAAAATGATGAAGACGACCTCGAGGAACGCGACGATCCCGACAATATTGCCGACATCGGCCGAGGTGCCGTGCGCCCTGCCGGTCACGACCAGGGGAAGGACGGCTGCGTTGACATGCATCATCGCCGACACCAGCGACACGGCAATCACGCGCAGCAGCACCTGCGGCGAGCCTACGATCTTCAATGCCGCAAAGATCGCAAGGCCACCGTTCGTCGCAGATGGCGTCACATCGCGTGGGAGAAGCGTCAGGATCAGCAGGAGGCAGGCGGCACAGGCAAGTGCCGCGATCAGGAAGGCCGGCAGCATGCTCTTCTGGCCGGCCAGATAGAATCCGACAAGGCCCGGAACGAGCACCCAGGAGAGCGAGATCATCGAGCGGATGGCAGAGTTGATCGTGACCAGTTCACGCGCCGAGACGTCCTTCGAACTGGCACGGACCTGGGCGAAGATCAGGGAATTCAGTGTCCCGAAGATCGGCACCATGCAGAGCATGGCGAAGACGAAAATGCTGGCATTGGGTATGAAGAAGATCAGGCCATACCCGGAGATCCCGAACAGGCAGGCAATCAGCATGGACCGGCGATAGTCCCCCATGCGGTCGGAAAGGATGCCGGCAAGGATGCTGGCCGACACGTTGACGACGGCTGCGAGAAAAATCAGCAGGGAGTAATGCGCGTCGCTGAATCCGAGTTCACGAATGCCGATAAGCGACATGTAGGGCGAGGTCGCTGCGCCGGCAAAGCCGAAGAAGAAGATGGTGAGTGCGCTGGCGCGGATCGGCGCCGATCGCAGGACAATCGAGAGTGGCTGAAACATGGAAGCCGGACATGTATGAGGAAGGCCGGACGGGAATGTCGCCCGGCCTGCAAGCGCTAGCTGTCTTGCCAGCGGGACGAATATCGCACTTCGGGGGTAAAATCGAACCCTTTCACGAAGGGATAGATCGGCTGGACGCGGCGGCTGGACGGCAGGGCCTCGATGTCCTGGTTGATCACGCCGTCGGTCAGCGCCATCAGGTTCGGATTGGAAATCGGCGCCAGTTCGGGTGACAGATAGCCGGATTTGACCACCAGCAGCCGCACGGCCTCAGGCTCGATGCCGAAGCGGGTGAAGTCGGCGATGTTGTGGTAGGGGCGCCGGCGCGCAGCCAGGATCACGGTGATCCCGCCCGTGACGACCACCGCCTGCCGCTCCTCGGGCGGGCCGGGATCGTCAAGCTGTTTGACGGTGACCGTTGTTTCGACAGAGGGGCTGGCCGGATCAAGCCTGCCGCCGATGGTGAGGGTCAGTTCGGCTCCTTCGCCGGCTGCAAAGCAGGCGGCGACGCCCTCGGGATCGCAGATCCCGCCGACCACGGCGTCCTGCCAGCCGCGTTCGATCAGTGCCTGCAACACATCGCCGCGGTCTCCGACGCCGCCGCCGGTCGGGTTGTCGCCGGAATCGGCAAGGATGATCGGGCGTGTCTCGGTCTTTGCGGCGATCTCCAGCATCTCGTCCAGCGGGCCGGTGACCGGCCCGAATCTGAAGGCCTCCCGGGCGTCCCAGTGAGACTGGGCGATCGCCTTGACTGCCGTTCTGGCCGCCTGCCTGTCGGTGGCGGTGACGACGGCGCAGGCGGTCGCGCGGGGCTCATCGGCCCAGACATAGCCGATCATCAGGTTGGCATCGAGAACCCCGTCGGTCTTGTCGTGTTCCGGCAGGGTCGCATAGAGGCTCCTGGCCGGCTCGTCTTCCGTCGAGGTGCGCTCGCCCGGAAGGAGCACCGGCACCGGTACCCAGGCAATGCCGGGTCGCGTGCCCGATTTCAGTGCGGCGACCAGCATCGACCAGGCCCGAACCATGGTTTCGCGCACATCGATGTGGGGTGCGGTACGGTAGGCGGCGAAGATGTCGAGCTGGTCGATGATCTTCTGGCTGACATTGCCATGCAGATCGTAACTTGCGGCAATGACGACATGGTCGCCGACTACCGCGCGGGCAGCCGAGATCCAGTCGCCTTCGGCGTCGTCCATGCCCTCGACATTCATCGCGCCATGCATGGCGAGATAAAGCCCGTCCATCGGCAGGCTGGCCTTCAGGCGCTCGAGGAACTCGGATTTGAACGCATCATAGGCAGCGCGCGACACCGGGCCGCCCGGGACGGCGCGCGCATGCAACAGCGGCAGATGGTCGATACCGTCCGCATTCAGAAACGAGAAATAGTCGGCCCCGAGCAGGTCCGGACCGCGGAAGACCCGGAAGTCCTCCACCTTCATCAGGACCGGGGAGGAGGTGCTGCATTCGGTATGAATGCCACCGACGGCGATTTTCAAAGTCATGACAACCTCGGTTACGGGCTCAGAAACGCGGGCTCAGAGGAACGATTGCGGCGAAGCGGTCCCAGCTCTTTGCAGCTTTCGGCGTCCATGCGGCCTCGGCGATGGCGGGCAGGCGCGGAAAGACGAGATGGTTGAAATAGTCGCGGTTGAGGAAGTGTTCCGACCAGATGCAGGCCTGAACCCCGCGAAGCTTGCTTGCGATTTCAGGCGGAAATTCGCCGGCAGCCTCATAGGTATAGGTGTGATGTGGCGGCACCGTTCCGGCCCAGCTCGCACCCGGCTCCTGCCATTCCTCCGCCTGCACCATGTCGAGATAATAGGCCTGGCCCGGCGCCATGACGACGTCATAGCCCTGGCGGGCGAGTTCCATGCCGACCTCCGGCTTCTGCCAGGCAACCAGCAGCGTGCCCTCCGGATCGACGCCGCCGCCATGGGAGACCTCGTCCCAGCCGGCCACGATGCGGCCGCGTTCGGCCAGCATCGCCTGGATCCGCTTCATGAAGTGGGACTGCAGCGCGAACGTGCCCTCCAGTCCCTCGTCCTGCATCAGCTTCCTGGCAAGCGGCGAGGCGAGCCAGGTGTTGTTGGCCACCTCGTCGCCGCCGATATGGATGTAGCGGGACGGGAAGAGCTCGATCATCTCGTCGAACACCTTGCCGAGAAAGTCATAGGTGAGCTCGATTGCCGGATTGAGCGCGTTGTTGGGGAAGCCCTGTACCGAGCGATAGCTGTCTGGCGCTTCCTGGCCGTCGGTGAGTTCGGGCAGGGCGGCAAGCGTCGCGGTGCTGTGCCCGGGGATGTCGATTTCCGGGATCACCTCGATGTTCAGCGTGCCGGCATGGGCGACGATCGCCTTGACCTCGTCCTGACTGTAGAAGCCGACGACGGGCTCGGCGCCATTGCCGAGCTGCGGCAGCAGCGGGGCATCCGGCCCGCGGGTGGCGCCGACGGTGGTCAATTGCGGATAGGCCCTGATCTCCAAACGCCAGGCTTCGTCGTCGGTCAGGTGCCAGTGGAAGATGTTCATCCGGAACCAGGCGAGGATGTCGATCAGGCGCTTGACGTCGGTGGTCGGATAGAATTGCCGGGAGACATCGAGATGCGTGCCGCGCCAGCCATAGCGCGGGCTGTCTGCAATGTGTCCGGCGGCCGGGAAGCGGAACCTGTCGGCATCGATGCGCGCACCATGCAGCAGCTGGCAAAGGGCGGTCAGGCCATATTGGCGACCGGCTGCGTCACCATAGGTGAGGCCGACGGCATCTCCTGCGAAATCGAGCCGGTAGGCGGACGCCCCGAGCGCGGCGTCGGCGGAAAATGTGAGTGCGCGGCCTTCATGGACGGGGGCAAGGCTGAGCGGCTGATGACCGACACTGAACAGCCGCGCGTGCAGCGAGGCGACGCCATGCATTGCCGCGATGTCATCGGCATTGGCGCCTGGTGCCGGATAGAGCGCCACCGGATAGGTGTCGCCTGCCGTCAGCGATGCCTCTGCCGGCCAGGGCAGCAAGGCGAAAGGCTGGTCGAGCTTGCCTTCCGGCAGCAGCTTCGGCGCTGGTTCGCTATGGCGTCCTTCCAGCATCAGGTCGCCGACGATCGCATCGACATGGCGACCATTCGAGAGGCTGACATAGGCGGATTTGGCACCATCGGTGCGGTGCTTTGCCGGACGCAGCAGGCCGTCGACGACGAATGTCCAGCTCTCGCCGGGCTTCAGGGTGAAACCGGCAGGTGGCGCAAATTCGTGGAAATTGGCATTGCGCCTCAAATAGCGGGCGTTCTGGCAGCGCGGTGCGTCGATCGTGCGGGTCAGCGAGGTATAGACGAGGCGGAAATCGCTGATCGCCTCCGCTGAGAGATTGAGGAGGGTGAATGAAAAGCCGCCGCCCGTCTCTCCCTCGATCGGATGCCAGGCGTTTTCCAGTCGAAATTCAGCAATAGCCATGCCGCATATGCTCCCGTGCTCTTGGTTTTTTAATAATCGTCGGATTGCGAAAAGGTGTGGGCGAGTTCCGCCTGGCCGGCCGTCAGTCCGCAGTCGACGGGCAGGCAGACACCGGTGATGGCCGATGCCTCAGCGCCGGAAAGGAAAAAGACGGCATTGGCCACGTCTTCGGCCGTTGCAATCCTGCGCAGCGCGTACCAGCGCTTGGCCTCTTCGAAGACTTGCGGGTTGGCGGCCGCGCGCGCTTCCCAGGCCTGGGTGCGGACCGTGCCCGGCGCCACGGCGTTCGCCCGGATCCCGTATTTGCCGTATTCCACTGCGATCAGCCGCGTCAGGTGGATCAGACCTGCCTTCGCGGCGCTATAGGCCGGATGGCCGAAGACGGCGAGGCCGTTGACCGAGGCGATGTTGACGACCGACCCCCTGGTCTCCTTCAACGCATCCTCGAAGGCGCGGAAACACAGGAACGGGGCTTCAAGATTGAGGCTGCTGTCCTGGCGCCAGATGGCGGGCGTGGTCTCGTGCAGGCTGGTCGCGCGTGCAGCCCCGGCATTGTTGACCAGCGTGCGGACAAGACCGAAATCCGCCACGGATGTCGCTGCCGCTGCCAGGTCATCCGCATTGGTCACATCGCAGCGCAGAGCCTGAAAGGTGGCGGTGCCGCCAAGCGAGGCGGCGGCTTTTTCGGCGGCCGGCAGATCGAGATCGATCAGCACGACATGGTCATGGCTGTCGCCAAGCCTGGCCGCGATGGCCTTGCCGATGTCGCCGGCAGCGCCTGTGACGACTGCAACAGAAGAAGGCACGGGGGGAAGCTCCTTGAATTGATTTGTCCGTCGAATGCGGCGTGGGAATAGGATCAGTCGCCGAGCAGTTGTCGGTCGTCGCCGTCCCGGTTTTCCACGAGTTGTTGCTTGATATGGCGAAGCGTCACCTGCGCGCGATCGCGGTTGCGATAGGCAATCAGGCTTGAAATGGTGTCGACCACCGCGAGATAGGCATAACGGCTGGAGGTCGGGCGAAAGATGTTGCCGCCTTCCGGAATGTTGACCGCTACCAGGATGTCGGCCGCCTGGGCGACGGGGCTGTCGCTCTGGGTCAAGGCGATCGTGGTGATGCCGCTTTCGGACGCCAGCTGGAAGCACCGTACCAGTTCCTGGTTGCGGCCGGAAAAGGATGAGCCGATCAGCACGTCGCTGCCGCGGGCCGATGCCGTCAACATCAGTTGCATGGCATGGTCGTTGCAGGAGGTGATGCGCGATCCCAACCGGAACAGGCGGTTCTGCAACTCGTCGGCAATCATCGAGGAATTGCCGCCGGAGCCGAAGGCATAGATCATGTCTGCGGCGGCAAGCGCGGTTGCGGCAGCCTCGATCCGTTCGATGCCGAGCGAATGATGGATCTGCAAAAGAGCGTTCTGCGCCGTCGTGATCACGTCGGTGGCCACATCGGCCGGTGCGGTGCTGGTCGGCTCGGGCTTCAGATAGCGCAGGCCGACATAGACGGTCTTGGCCAGGCTGACCTTGAAGTCGGCAAAATTCTGGCAGCCCAGTCGGCGACAGAAGCGCGTTACCGTCGGCGGAGACACCTCTGCGCGTTCGGCAAGCTCGATGATCGAGGCGTTTACGGCGAAATCGAACTCGTTGAGCAGGATATCGGCAATCCGCCGTTCCGACTGGGAGAATTTCGGCTTTTGGTCCTGAATCTTGGTGATGATATCCATGAAGGGCTCAATGCAGGCTGATGTCCGGCAACCGGATCGCGGATATCGCGTCAGCTGCTGCGGCCACATGTCGCTCGCCTCGAAGCAAAGCTGCCGTCATTGTCCAAGACCCCTCTCGGCTGCGCGTTTACGCAAATTATTTTCTTAATTGATTGACAGAAGACCATAACAGAGCGAATTCTGCCAGCGTTTTTCCGCCCTCATGAAAAGAATTTAGATGAGCAGCTCGATGACCCGCGATCCCTTTCTCAATCCGTTCCCTGCCGGAGATACTGCACGCCATGCCATCTGGGAAATGCTGGTGCCGCGCGACATCGATGCGTTTCTGGCGGCGGACTGGTCGATGGTCGAGGACGACTTTGTCGAGGACGGATTTCTCGGGATCAGCGGCAATCGCGACCCTAATCCGGACAATTGGCGCCTCGCGTTTCCGACACTTGCCGCTTACCGCGACGAGTGGCTGCAGCAGGCCCGCGACTTCCAGGCGATGACCCATGGCGAAGATCCGCGCGCCGCGATTTTCCGCACCACGACGCTCGAGGTGATCGAGGTCGAGGGCGAGACGGCGCTGGTGCGCAAGAAGTTCATGGGTGGCATCAAGACGGCCGACGGCGGTTTCGACAAGATGGAATGGCAGACACTCTATTATTGCCGCCTGCATGAGGGCCGTTGGAAGATCTCCGGATTCACCGGCTATCTGCCCAATCCCATGGGTACCGCCTGATCTGCCTCTGCCCGCCCACAGTCTGACCGGAGCCTCCCGCGTTGCGCATTTTCACTGCCGCCCTTGCCACTGAGACCAATACCTTCTCGCCGATCTGCATCGACCGCCGCGCCTTCGAGGCCTCGCTCTATGCGCCGCCCGGGCAGCATCCGGAAACGCCGACGCTCTGCACGGCGCCGATTACCGTCGGGCGCAAGGTCTGTGCGCAGAAGGGCTGGACCCTGATCGAGGGCACGGCGACCTGGGCCGATCCGGCCGGGCTTGTCAGCCGGTCCACTTATGAGGGGTTGCGCGACGAGATCCTCGATCAGTTGAAGGCAGCCCTGCCGGTCAATGCCGTCGTGATGGGCCTGCATGGCGCCATGGTTGCCGATGGCTACGACGATTGCGAGGGCGACCTGATGACACGCATTCGCGAGGTTGTCGGTCCGGACGTCACCGTCTGTGCCGAACTCGATCCGCATAGCCACCTGACGGCAAAGCGGGTGGCTGCCTGCGACTTCCTGGTCGCCTTCAAGGAATTTCCCCACACCGATTTCGTCGACCGGGCCGAGGATCTCTGGCGCATAACGGTCGATACGCTGGAGGGCAGGGTCCGTCCGGTGATGTCGGTCTACGATCCCAAGATGATCGACGTCTTCCCCACATCGCGCCAGCCGATGCGCGGTATCGTGGACCGGCTGACAGCGATCGAGGCCGAAGACGCCGACGTGCTGTCGCTGTCGATCATCCATGGCTTCATGGCTGGCGATGTGCCGGAGATGGGCACGAAGACGATCGCGATCACCAATGGCAATCGCAACAAGGGTGAGGCCCTGGCCCGCGAGATCGGCATGGAACTCTACGCCAACCGCGGCCGGTTCATGGTGCCGCAGATCGACGAACATCAGGCCGTGACGCAGGCGATGGCGGCGCCCGCGGGGCCGGTGGTGATCGCCGACGTCTGGGACAATCCGGGCGGCGGAACCGCCGGCGATGCAACGGTTCTGCTCGAGGAACTGCTGGCGCGCGGCGTGACGGATGCTGCCGTCGGTACGATCTGGGATCCGATTGCCGTGCAGATCTGCATGGCGGCCGGGGAGGGCGCGGCCATCCCGCTGCGCTTCGGCGCGAAATCGGCGCCGGGCACCGGCAATCCGGTGGATGGACGGGTCGAGGTGGTCAAGCTGGTCAGGAATGCCGAGATGCGGTTCGGCGCAAGCTTTGCACCCTTCGGCGACAGTGCCCATATCCGCTTCCAGGGCATCGACATCATCCTCAATACCGTGAGGGCACAGAGCTTCGACCCGTCGCTGTTTTCCGTCATGGGCATTGATCCGACGGCAAAGAAGATCCTGGTGATCAAGTCGACCAACCATTTCTATGCCTCGTTCTCGAAGATCGCGGCCGAGATCCTTTATTGTTCGGCCGGCACGCCCTATCCGAACGATCCGGCGACCAATCCCTATCTCAAGGCCGGAAAGGGTATCTGGCCACGCGTCGAAAATCCCCATGATGAGGTGGCAGCATGATCGAACTCCTGAAACGGCATATCGGCGAGCCCCTCGACAGTCTGATGACCCCGATGCCGGTGATCGACGAGGATCGGCTGGCCGCCAATATCGCCCGGGTTCAGTCCTATATGGATGAACATGAGCTGGCATTCCGGCCGCATATCAAGACCCACAAGATCCCGGCGCTGGCTGCCCAGCAGGTCAAGGCCGGCGCCAGGGGGATCAATTGCCAGAAGGTGACCGAGGCCGAGGTTTTCGCTGATGCCGGCTTCGATGATATCCTGATCACCTTCAACCTGATGGGACATGAGCGTCTCGACCGGCTGCAGGCCCTGAACGACCGGATCGGTGACTTGAAAGTGGTGGCCGACAGCGCGGTGACCATTGCAGGCCTGTCGGCGCAGTTCGCCGGCGCAAAGCCGCTTAAGGTGCTGGTCGAATGCGACACCGGTGGCGGCCGGTGCGGCGTCCAGACGCCGGAGCGCGCCCTCGAACTGGCTCGCCTGATCGCCGGCAGCGACGGCTTGAGTTTCGTCGGCCTGCTCACCTATCCCAAGGCGAAGGGCGAGACGGAGACGGAGGCTTTCTTCCGCGCGGCAATGGCGCTGCTCGACGCGGAAGGCATCGACTGCCCCATCCGCTCGAACGGCGGCACGCCCAGCCTGTTTTCCGCCCATCTCGTGCCATCGGCGACCGAGCATCGGGCCGGCACCTATATCTATAACGATCGCTCGATCGTGCGGGCCGGCCATGTCGGTCTCGAAGACTGCGCCATGCAGATTCTGGCGACAGTCGTCTCGCGTCCGACGGGCGACCGCGCGGTGATCGACGCCGGCTCGAAGACCCTGACGTCTGACCTTCTGGGCTTTGCCGATTTCGGCCATGTGGTCGAATATCCGCAGGCTTCGATTATCGGCCTGTCGGAAGAGCACGGCACGATCGACCTCAGCGCCTGCACCGGTGGAAGGCCGGAGATCGGTGAGCGGATCCGGATCATCCCGAACCATACCTGCGTGGTCACCAACCTCTTCGACGCCCTTGCCTTTCATCGCGACGGCAAGGTGACTCGCGTCGAAAAGGTGGCGGCGCGCGGCCTCGTCTGGTAGCCCTCCTGCTATCGGGCGCCAGAGGGAGGCCATGTCATGCTGAGAGGATCATGCCTGTGTGGCGCGACCGGATATGCGGTCGACGACGCCTTCTCCTATGCGATGAACTGCCATTGCTCTCAGTGTCGCCGGGCCACCGGGTCGGCGTTCAAGCCGTTTGCCGGCATCGCGCGGGAAAGGCTCAGCCTGACGCGGGGTGAACCCCGCATTCTCGTCTACGGCGATGCGGCGCGCGACCATGATGTGCACTGCCCGGACTGCGGCAGCCTTCTCTATTCCGTCGTGCGTGCGGGGCGCTATGTCCACGTAACGCTCGGCACCCTGGTCGACGCGCCGTCGATCCGGCCCTCGGCGCATATCTTCGTCGGATCGAAGGCGCCCTGGCACGAGATCACCGACGACCTTCCGCAATATCAGGAATTTCCGGACTGAACGGCTGTTTATTGCCGCTTATTGCCGCTCCAGCAGACCCTTGATCAGAAACATCTCGGCCTCGTGGATGCAGCCGAACTGCTCCCATTCTGCATCGGACTGGGTGGCGAGCCGCCATGTCAGAAGGCTGATCACCGAAGTCCCGGCGTCCATGCGCAGGGTATCGCCGGGGATCACCCGTGACATGTTGCGAAACTGCATGGTCTCTGGCGCGGCGCCGACCTCGTAGTCGACGCTGAGCCTGGCAGTGTCGACATGCAGGCGGACAAAGGCTGCCTTGCCTGTAAAAATCGAAGTGCCTTTGAACAGACCCGGTGATACCTCCTCGCGGTTGAGGCTGCCCCAGGTCCATTGCCCCTGTTTCAGGCCTTCAGACATGATTTTAAAGGCTTCGGCCGCCGGCCTGTTCACCTGAATGCTGCTGGAATGGCAATGAGGATCGCGCATCATCAACTCCCGAGAGACAATGCTTTAAGCTTAAAACAATGACTCTCGAAGTCAACGCGCAAAAGGCCGGCCTGGCCTTCCGGCATCAGCCTGCCGCGGGCAGGGCGGTCATCGCCGGCAGTTCGAGCGATGCCAGATCCACCTTGCGCTCCAGCGCCAGGCCCGCCTCGTCGAACAGGTGGCAGTCGGACGCCTTGAAGCAGGCGGCCATCGGCTGCTCGGCCTGCAGGCCGACGGAGCCGGGCAATACCGCGCAGAACGGCTGGTCCGGGCCGAGGCTTGCATAGGCGATGGTAGTGACGCCGAGGCGCTCGATGACGCTCGGGACTACCGTAAGGTTGAAGTCGCCGCCGCTGAGCTCGACATGCTCCGGCCGGATCCCGAGTGTCAGAGGCTTGCCGACGACGTCCGCGCGGCCCTCGACCGGAACGGTCATGGTCTTGTCTTCGTACCGTATGGTGACGCCCTCATCACTGACTGCCGTCGCGGTGACGGGCACGAAATTCATCTTCGGATTGCCGATGAAGCCGGCGACGAAGACGTTTTCGGGCTTGTGATAGAGCTCGAGCGGGGCACCGACCTGCGAAATATCGCCGCCGGACAGGACGACGATACGGTCGGCCATCGTCATCGCCTCGATCTGATCATGGGTGACGTAGATCATCGTCGCCTTGAGATCGCGGTGCAGCTTGGTCAGTTCGATGCGCATGTCGGCGCGAAGCGCCGCGTCGAGATTGGACAGCGGCTCATCAAACAGGAAGATTTTCGGTTCGCGCACGATGGCACGGCCGATCGCCACGCGCTGGCGCTGGCCGCCCGAGAGGAGGCCGGGCCGCTGCTGCAGGCGCTGATCGAGTTGCAGGATCTTGGCCACGCCCTCGACCTTTTCCTTGATCCGCGCCTCGTCGAGCTTCTCGACGCGCAGCGGAAAGGCGATGTTCTCGAAAACGCTCATATGCGGATAGAGCGCGTAAGACTGAAAGACCATGGCGATGCCGCGCTTGACCGGCGGCAGGGCGTTGACCTTTTCGCCATCGATGACGATGTCGCCATCGGTTGTGTCGTCAAGGCCGGCGATCATCCGCAGAAGCGTCGACTTGCCACATCCGGACGGTCCGACGAAGACGACGAATTCGCCGTCCTTGATGTCGAGGGTCACGCCTTTGATGACCTCGAAATGTCCGAAGTGCTTACGCACCTTGTTGAGATAGAGCTGGCCCAAAACGCTGTCTCCTGCGGGCAGTGGTGTGGCCACCGATATGTCTGGAATTCGGGAAGTGGGAGGCCGGCAGGCCGGCCTCCCATGCGGCTGCTGTTACTTGTATTCCTCGAGCGCGGCAGAAGCCTTTTCAAGCGCTGCCTTCGGTTCGGCCTGGCCGGTGACGACCGACTGGACCATCTGGATCATGACGTTCTGGAAGCCGCGGTAATCGGTAAACAGCGGTTCCGGGCCACCCGAGGTGATGCCGTCGATGAAGGGCTGCCAGTAGGGGTCCTTCTTGACGAATTCATCGACCTTTTCCGACGGACGAAGCGGGGTGAGGCCGGCGCCGCCCTGCAATTCGTATTCGCCCTGCGGGCCCGGCGAGGTGATGTATTTGGCAAATTCGACCGCCTTGTCCTCGACGCCCGAACCCTTGAACACGGCCAGGCTGTCGGTGATCAGCAGCGTGCCGGGACCCTTGGCATCCGGACCGAGCGGAAGCGTCGTCACGCCCCAGTTGATCTTGGTGTCCTGCAGCAGCTTTGCAGCGCCGGAGCTGGACTGCATCATGCCGATCTTGCCGTCCAGGAAGATGGCGCGCACTTCGTTCTGCTCGTAAGCAGTCGGGCCCTCTTCGGAATAGGGCGTAATGTCCTTGTAGGCCTGAAGGGCTGCGAGCACCTGCGGGCTGTCCATGACAATCTTGCCATCGGCGTCGATGACTTGGCCATTGTTGGTGTAAACCCAGTGCATGAACTGGTGCATGGTGTTGTCGAAGGTCTTGGCCGGGAGGCCATAGCCGGCAATGCCGGTCTTCTCCTTGATAGCCTTGGCATCGGCAATTTCCTCGGCCCAGGTCTTCGGCGGGCTTTCGGGATCAAGGCCAGCCTGCTTGAACAGGTCCTTGTTCCAGTAAAGCGCCTTGGTCGAGAAGGCCACCGGCGTACCCCACTGGGTGCCGTCGAAGGTGACCGTGTCGACGATGTTCGGATAATAGGATTTCTTCTCTTCGTCCGTCATCGGGATCGGAACGATCATGTCGTTCTGGGCGAATTCCTTCAGCGTACGCGAGCCGACATAGGCCATCGAGGCAGGCGTGCCGGCGGCGGCCAGCGTGGTTGCCTTGTCCTGGCACTGGGCCCAGCCGACAACTTCCGGCGAGACCTTCCAGCCTTCGTTCTTGGATTCCCATTCCTTGATGTATTTCTCATGGATCGGGTCGATCTTGTCGCCGCAATAGATCCAGGTGATTTCCTTGTCGGCGGCGTGGACGCTCAGCGTGCCGAGCATGGTTGAGCCCATCATGGCCGCGGCGCAAAGCCCGAGTTTCATAAAATTCTTCGTCACTGTCAGTCTCCCGTTCTCTGGTGGTTGGTGTGGCCTGGTTATTCTTTTACAGCACCCGCCGTCAGGCCGCTGACGAGGTAGCGTTGGAGGAAGAAGATCACGATCATCGCCGGCGCGATGCCGACGAAGCTTGCCGCCATCAGCTCGTTCCAGATCACTTCCTGCCGGCCGAAATAGGCAAAGAGGCCGATCGGCAGCGGCATGTATTCGGTCTTGGAATTGAAGGTGAGGGCAAAGATGAACTGCTGGGCGTAGGCGCCGATGAAGGTGGTGATCGCAACCACGATGATGCCGGGCATGGCGATCGGCAGGATGACGCGGCGCAGCGTGTAGAAGTAGCTGGCACCATCCACATAGGCCGCCTCGTCCAGCTCGCGCGGAATGCGCATGATATAGGTACGCAACAGCCAGATGCCGGTCGGGATCAGGAAGGCGGCGCCCGGCACGATCATCGCCAGATAGGTGTTCAGCACGCCGAAGGAGCGCATCAGCCGGAACAGCGGAATCAGCAGCACCGCGCCGGAGAACATGTTGACGGCGAGGAAGGCGCCGAGCAGAGGACCGCGGCCGCGAAAATCGAAACGTGCGAAGGCATAGGCGGCGGGTACCACCATCATCAGCACCAGAATGGTGATGGTGCCGGCGATGAAGAAGGAGTTGAAGATGTAGCGGGCGAAGCCCGGAACGCTCGTCCACATCGTCCGGTAGGCCTCAAACGAGCCGTTTTCCGGCCAGAAGCGGTAGGGCGACGAGAACAGCTGGCTGAGCGGCTTCAGCGACACCAGAAAGCCCTCGACGAAGGGTGCCAGCACGAATGTCAGAAAGAGCAGGATGCCGGCATAGATGCCGATGATCTCGTACCAGGCATAGCGGTGGATGAGGGAGGGGTTCTTCTGGCTCATCGATTGGCTCCGGCTGAAAGTCGGCTTGTCACGCGGAAATAGGCGACCGAGAAGATCGACAGGAAGATGCAGATCATCACGGCCCGCGCGGCGCCCTGGCCATATTTGTGCGAACCGATCGCGGTGCGATAGGTGTCGATGATCATCGTCGTGGTCTCGCCGTTCGGCCCACCTTGCGTCAGGATCCAGATGATGTCGAAGGAATTGAAGGTCGAGATCAGCGAGATCATCGACATGGTGATCATCGACGGAACCAGCAGCGGCAAAGTGATGCGGCGGAAGCGATAGAAACGGCCGGCACCATCGGTCCAGGCGGCCTCGTAGAGGTCCTGCGGCACGGACTGCATGGCGGCGAGCATATAGAGCGTCACCATCGGCACGCCGATCCACACATCGGTGATGATCGTCGCCCAGAAGGCCGTCGAGCCGTAAGCGAGAAAGGCGACCGGGCCGTCCGAGAGACCGAAGCGCTGCAACAGGCCGGAGATCATGCCAAACTGGCCGTTATACATCCAGCCCCACATGAAGATGCCGACGGCCATGGGTACGATCCAGGGCGGCATGGTGAGGAGGCGGAAGACCGAGCGACCCGGCACGGCTGCATTCAGCATGGCCGCACCGAAGACGCCGATGATCATCTTGATCGAGACGGAGAAGAACGTCCAGACGAAGGTGCGGATGATGACATCGGCAAAGGTCTGGTTGAAGATCCGCTGGTAGTTGTCCCAACCGACCCAGTTGCTGGTCTTGCGCAAGGAGGCGTCGGTAAACGACAGGATGAACGTATCGAGAAGCGGGTAGGCAACGATGACGATGACGTAGAGGAGGGCCGGGGCCAGAAGCAGCCAGGCAAAGACGACGGCGCTGCGTTTTGCGTCCATGATCGTCTCCCTCAGGCAGATCGTGCAAGCGTTGCGGATTCCGTGCCGTTGAGGCAGGCGTCGAACTTCTCCCATACAGGCGCAAGATCGATTACCTTGCGGCCGAAGCGGGCCTCGTCCATGGCCAGGGCCAATATGCCGGCTTCCAGCGCGTTGATCGCCGACACCGGCTGTGCGGTGCTGTCGCGCATGAAGGCGATCACGTCGTCGATCATCTGCTCGTCGGCGCCATAATGATGAGAGCTCGCCGAGGGTGCCTGATAGGTATTGGCAACCGTCTTCTCGTTGGTGCGGGCGCTGTGGACGTTGAAGAAGCCGCGGACGAAGTCGCCTTCCGCCATGCCCTTGGATCCGATGACGCAAAAGCGGCGGAACTCGTCGGGTACGTTCAGATTGGTATGGAAGGTCATCGACACGCCGTTCTCGTATTCGACGATGGCGGTCTGGTAGTCGACGATGTCGCCATCGCTGTCGAAGACCTTGTCGGAACCCATCCAGCCGCTCGGCTTGCGGTGATAGACTTCCAGGTCGTTGATGCCCTCGTTTTGCGGGGCATTGGCCGGCGTGAAGCTCTTGCGACCGCCGAAGCTTGCGACATAGCGCGGCCGGGTGCCGACAAGACCGTTATAAAGGTCGAGGTCGTGGCAGCATTTTTCCAGCATGAAGCCGCCGGCATATTGCCCGTAGCGGCGCCAGTCGCGCATGAAGAAGGCGCCGTGGTAGGGCTGGATGTGTTCCGAGGCCTCGATCGAGACGACGTCGCCGAGCTTGCCCTCGGCCTGCGCCTTGCGCAGATCACGGTAAAGCGGCGAGTAGCGCAGCACCAAACCGACCAGCAGCCGGTCGTGACCATAGGTGTGGAGAAGCGAGGCGAGCGCATAGGTCTCTTCCATCGTCACCACGATCGGCTTCTCGGTGAATACGGTCAGCCCGGCCTCGAGACCGAGGCGGATGTGGTCGAGATGCATATGGTTGGGCGAGCCGATCATCAGGAGATCGAAGCCGCCGGCGGCGATCAGGTCCTGCGGCGTGGCATAGGATGTCCCGGCTAAGATGCCGGCCTCTTCCAGTCCCGGCATGCCCGCGGGCGCCGGATCGACATAGCCGACGATCTCGAAATCCTTGTCCGCCTCGTTCAAGACGGTGGCGAGATAACCGAGTCGGAATCCGAGCCCTACTATCCCAACTTTCATCCTGACGTCCCCTGTCTTCTCGAAATTATTTTTCGTAAACTGCGCAAACCGGCCGGTTCCGTCAATAAGAAAACGCTTGGCACATCAAATATGTGAAATTCATTTTCATAGCGGAAAGAACGACTTGGCGCCTTCGCGACATGTCGGTTCGCGGGCGATCGGTTATTGGGTCAGCTTCGGCTGGTCTTGAAGCCCAGGTTTGTCGACCCGTGCAGCAGTCAGCGTTGGTATGATACCAAATAAATGCCAATCGTCTAGCGACTTCGGCAAATCCTGTTCGAAAAATGCTAAATCTCTAGAATTAAACGCGAAAGCGGCATTGCTGCCAAACTTCGCTTCCTCTTTGCGAAAGAAATTGCCCAACTGGTATTTTGTTGGTATTGTCCACTTCCACCACCGAGGGAGGCTGTCTCGTGACAATCCGGCTGCGCACAGCCCTGACGATCCGATCGGCGCCGTTCAAAGGGGCGCGAGGGGAGAGGCTGTGACGGAATTGCGTTTGGACCAGCTTCAGGTTGCGGCGGGCGGACCCCTCTATGTCAAGCTCAAGCAGGCGATCGAAGACGCGATCAAGACCGAGATCCTGAAGAATGGCGATGCGCTGCCGGCCGAACGCGACATCGCCCAGTCGGCCGGCATCAGCCGCGTGACGGTGCGCAAGGCGATCGACGACCTCGTCCAGGACGGGCTCCTGGTGCGTCGCCGCGGTTCCGGCACCTTCGTCAGCAAGCCGGTGCCGCGTCTGCAGCAGCCGCTGAGCCGGCTGACCTCGTTTTCGGAAGACATGCGCCGGCGCGGCATGGTCGCCGGATCGCGCTGGATCGATCGCAAGCTGTATTTTCCAACCGCCGAGGAAACCATGATGCTGGGCCTTTCGGGCGGCGCGCGCGTTGCCCGGCTGGTGCGTCTTCGACTGGCCGACGGCATGCCTATCGCGCTTGAGCGGACCAGCCTGCCGCAGGATATTCTCGACGAACCCGAAGCCATCGTTGAATCGCTCTACGAAACGTTGGAGGCACGGGGCATACGCCCTGTTCGCGCCAACCAGCGCATCTCCGCGGTCACGCTTGCCGATGACGAGAGCGCGCTGCTCGGCGTTCCGCCCGGATCGGCGGCGCTGTCCGTCCAGCGTGTCGCCTATCTCGAGACCGGCCGGGTGATGGAAGTGTCGCGCGCGCTCTACCGTAGCGATGCCTATGACCTGACAGCCGAACTCAGCCTCCAGACCTGATCTTTCATTCCAAGCTTATCGAGACGAGAACACCATGACGATCACAACGGCCATGCGCCAGGAAATCGACGAAATCCCCGAGGCTGCGGCACGGCTGCTTGATGTTTCAGCCAGGAGCCTGGATGCCGCCGGTGCGCGGATGAAGGCTGTCGATCCCGCCGTCCTGGTGACCGTCGCGCGCGGTTCGTCGGATCATGCCGCCTATTTCCTCAAATATGCCGTGGAACTGCAGATGGGCATCCCGGTGGCATCGCTCGGACCCTCGCTTGCGTCGATCTACGACGCGCCGCTGAAACTCGACCGCGCCGCCAGCATCAGCATCTCGCAGTCCGGCGCCAGCCCGGATATCGTTGCGATGACGCAGGCGGCCAAGGCCGGCGGCGCCTATGCCGTGGCGCTCGTCAACACCTTGCCGTCGAAACTTGCGGAGGCCGCGAGTGCGGCGATCGATATTGCCGCGGGGCCGGAGATCGCCGTTGCCGCCACCAAGTCCTATGTCAACTCGATCGTGGCAGGCCTTGCCATGCTTGCCGCCTGGAGTGGAGATAAAGCGCTCCAGCGCGCGGTCAAGGCCCTGCCGGAAGACCTGAACCGGGCTCTGGCCCTCGACTGGAGCGAGGTGGTCGAGACGCTTGCCGATGCGACATCGCTCTATGTGCTCGGTCGCGGACCGGTGCTGGCGATTGCCGCCGAAGCCGCGCTGAAATGCAAGGAAACCTGCGAACTGCATGCCGAGGCCTATTCCTCCGCCGAGGTGCTGCATGGTCCGGTGTCTCTGGTGGCGAAGGATTTCCCGATCATCGCCTTTGCCGCACGCGACAAGGCGGAAGCCTCGACGGCCGAGATCGCCAGTCGCATGGCGGCCAAGAATGCCAGGATCTTTACCACATCGGCACGGGCGAGCGGCGGCAAGATCCTGCCTTTTGTCGAGACAGGTCATCCGCTGACCGATGCTCTGGCACTGATCGTGCCTTATTACGGCATGGTCGAGGCCTTGTCCCGCCGCCGGGGTTTCAACCCCGACAAGCCGGCGGCCCTCAGCAAGGTGACCCAGACCCGATGAGCAGGACGGCAATAGACGGCGCCCGGATTTTCGACGGGGAGACCTTTCATCAAGATCACGCCCTGCTGCTGGAGGGCGATCGCATTGCCGGTCTCTGCCGGGCGGGCGAGATCCCATCGGATGCTGAGGTCGTCAAGGCAGACGGGCTGACGATCGCGCCGGGCTTTATCGACCTGCAGGTCAATGGCGGCGGCGGGGTCCTCTTCAACAACGACCCGACGGTGGGCGGCATTGCCCGCATCTGTGCGGCCCATGCGCAATACGGCACCACCTCGCTGTTGGTGACGCTGATTACCGACACGCCGGAGCTTACGGCGACCGCGATTGCAGCCGGTGTCGAATCGCAATCGGTGCATGTGCCGGGCTATCTCGGTCTTCATATCGAAGGACCGCATCTGTCTCTGGCCCGCAAGGGCACGCATGATCCGGCGTTGATCCGCCCGATGGCGCCGGAGGATCTGGAGCGGCTGCGGGCTGCCGGGGGCCGTTTCGGCGAGGCTTTGATCACGGTGGCGCCGGAAAGCGTCACGCCCGGACAGGTGCGTGCGCTTGTCGCGGCCGGTTACAAGGTCAGCCTCGGGCACACGGACTCGACGGCCCAGACGGTGCTCGCCTATGTGGAAGCGGGCGCAAGCCTCGTTACCCATCTGTTCAATGCAATGAGCCAGCTCGGCAATCGCGAACCCGGGGTCGTCGGCGCCGCCTTGTCTTCGGGCGCGCTGTCCTGCGGGCTGATTGCCGATGGTTTCCATGTCGATCCGATCTCGATGTCGGTCGCCCTGAAGGCAAAGCAGGGGCCGGGCCGGATCTTTCTCGTGACCGATTCCATGTCGACCATCGGCAGCGATGACGACGGGCTGGTGCTGAACGGCCGGCAGGTCTATCGCGGCGGTGGGCGCCTGACGCTTGCCGATGGCACGCTTGCCGGGGCGGATATCGACATGCTGTCTTGCGTTCGCAATGCGCACCACATGCTGGGTCTCGATCTGGGCGAGGCGCTGCGGATGGCATCGCTTTATCCGGCCGACGCCATCGGCGCGCGGCACAAGGGGCGGATTGCCGTCGGCTGCGATGCCGATTTCGTCATGCTGGGTCCCGACCTGACGCTGCATTCCACCTATATTGCCGGCAAGCGCGTGTTTGGCACCAGCCCGCAAAAGGAGCGTGCGTCGTGATCAGTTGCTTCGACATCGGCGGCACCGCCATCAAGGGGGCCTTCGCCCGCTCGGCCGACGACATCCGGACCTTCGAGCGTCGACCGACGCCGCTGCAGGACTTCAACGCCTTCGTCGAAACGCTGAAGAGCGTGATTGCGGAAAGCGGCGAAACTCCGCGCTGCGTGGCGCTGTCGATTGCCGGCGTTGTGGATCCCGATACGAAGCGGGCGATCGTCGCCAATATCCCGAGCGTGCATGGGCGCACGCTTGCCGGCGACCTGCAGGCGGCGTTGGGACTTCCGGTGATCGTTGCCAATGACGCCGATTGCTTTGCCACAGCCGAGGCCCTGGCCGGAGCCGGCAAGGGGCACCGCATCGTGTTCGGCACGATCCTCGGCACCGGTGTCGGTGGCGGTCTCGTCGTCGACGGCCAGCCGATCAACAGCGATGGCGGGTTTGGCGGTGAATGGGGCCATGGGCCCGTGGCTGCGACCCGTGCGGGCAATCCGCCCGTCGAATTGCCACGCTTTGCCTGCGGCTGCGGTCTTCACGGCTGCATCGACGCGACCTGCAGTGCGCGGGGGATCGAAAAGATCCACGCACACCTGCATGGTCAGACGCTGAAGGCGGAAGACATCCTTGCCCGGTGGCAAGTCGGCGATGAAGCCGCAGCGCGCACCGTCCACGTGATGGTCGATGTGCTTGCATCGCCGCTCGCGCTTGTCGTCAATGTGACCGGTGCCACCATCGTACCGGTTGGTGGCGGTCTCTCCAACGTGCCGGCGCTGATTGCCAGGATCGACGAGGCGGTGCGCCCGCGCATCCTGCGCCGTTTTGACCGACCGCTCGTCGTACCGGCCCTCTGCCGCGTCGAACCCGGGTTGATCGGGGCGGCCCTGCTGGGGCTGCGGTCGCTTGGAGAGGCGACGCCCTGACCTTTCGCTGAGAGAGACCCCGGGCGGTCAGCCGCCCCAGGTCTGTTCCAGCACGCGGATCCAGTTCTGGTGCGTGACCTTGTCGAGGGCTGCCGCGTCGAAGCCGCGCTCGACGAGCCCGTCGACTATCAACTTCAGCCCCCGGCAGTCGCCCATGGCCGCCGGGATCGTCGTGCCGTCGAAGTCCGAGCCGAGGGCGACGTGATCGATACCGATCCGGTCTGCCACATAAGCAATGTGGTCGAGCAGCGGATCAATGCCGGTGCCGGGATCCTTGATGCCGTCATTGCGCAGGAAGAGAACCCCGAAATTGATGCCGATCAGACCACCGGTGTCCTTGATCGCGTCGAGCTGGCGGTCGGTAACATTGCGGGAATGCGGGCAAAGCGCATGGGCGTTGGAATGCGATGCGACCAGCGGTGCGTTCGAAATCGCCGCGATATCCCAGAAGCCGGCCTCGTTCATGTGGGACTGGTCGACCATGATCTTCAATTCGTTGCAGGCGCGAACGAGTTCCTTGCCGGCATCGCTGAGGCCCGGCCCGATGTCCGGCGTCGAGGGAAAGCGAAACGGCACGCCATAGGCAAAAATGTTCGGCCGGCTCCATACGGGGCCAAGCGTGCGAAGCCCTGCCGCATGCAACACGTGGAGAGCGTCGAGATCGGTGCCGATCGCTTCGGCGCCCTCAATGTGAAAAACCGAGGCAAAGGCGCCCGTCTCGATCGCTCGGCGGATATCGGCTGCACTGCGGCAGATCTTTAAGCCACCGTCCGAGCGACGCTCGATGTCGAACAGCAGCCTTGCCATGGCCAGGGTTTCGGCAAGCGCATCGGCTTCCGCAGGCGGCACAAAATCGCCGTTTGCGTCCTTCGCCATCGTCGGCGAGGGGATGTAGATCGCGCAAAGCCCTCCGGCAAGCCCACCTTCACGGGCGCGCGGCAGGTCGATATGTCCGGTCTTTTCCCCTTCCAGAAACGCCTTGGCAGGATCGGGCTGGCCGGAGCGCCTGAGGCGCAGCAACACATCGTTATGGCCGTCGAAGACCGGATGGGAAACCTGGGGAGACATGGAGAACCTCGAAGCCGGCCACCGGTCGGGAGTACGGGCGGCCTTGATAAGATAGGATTGTTATCGGTAGGAAGTATCGCGCGCTGGTGCAAATGCAAACCGCCTGGCGACCGAGAATTTGATAGGAAGCCTCGATCGTATGCCGATCATCTGTCCGGCGGGCGCCGATGCCGTATCCAAGGAGTATCCAATGTCGAGCGACCTGAACTGGGGTGCTGCCCAGAAACTGGCTGAGCAATTCGTCGCCGGATGGAAGCCCGACGAACCTGGTGGTGCCGTCCTTGCCTTCGACGTCGATGGGGTGCGATTTGCCGAGGTCGCGGGCATTGAAAGCCTCTCCACCGGTGCACCCTTTTCTGCGGGCAGCGTCGTGCGCTACGCCTCGGTGACCAAGCATGCCTTCGCCTCGCTGGTGCTTGCCCACCCCGACAAGATCGGTCTCGACGACCGGCTTGGCGAGCATCTGCAGGAACTGAGGTCGCCGCTGGCCGAGGTCACCGTCGGGCAGGCGCTAGACATGACCGGCGGCCTGCCGGATATCCGCGAATGCCTGACGCTGCTCGGTCTTTCGGTCTTTACCGAGACCAGCGCTGAACCGCTGTACGAGACCATCGCCCGCATGACCCGCCTCAACTACGAGGCCGGCTGCGAAGTCTCCTATTCGAACACGGGCTATCGCCTCGTCGAGCGGATACTCGAAAACAAGGGCATCTTCTTCCGCGACCATATCCGGCGGCAGGGCGCGGCGCTCGGCGTCGTCCTCGATGCGCCGGATGTCTGGAACGCACCGGTGGCGGGTCTGGTGCCGGGCTACTGGCATGACGGTGCCGGCTGGCAGATGTCGGCTGCGGGCCTGCACATCTCGGCGTCCGGCAGCATGACGGGCAGCGCCACGGCACTGGCAGCCTGGGCGCAGGCGTTGATGCTCGGCAAGGGCGCGCTTGCGGGCGTGCTCGATGCGCTGTCGGCACCGCGCAGGCTTGCCGATGGCCGGGTCACCGGATACGGGCTCGGCATCCGCCGCAATCTGCTGGGCAGTCGTGTGCTTCTCGGTCATGGCGGGTCGCATCCGGGCTACAAGTCGCAGTTCCTGATCGATCCGGAAACGCGCACGGGGATTGTCGCTGTTGCCAATCGCGAGGATGCCAATACCTACAAGATCGCCTTCGAGACCATGGCCGGCCTGCTGGGCGAGGCGCTGCCGGAGAGCAAGGCCGGCCTGCCCGATGGCCTCTATGTCACGCAAGCCGGTCCCTGGTGGATCGAGGCCAAGGGGACATCGCTCACCTATCTCGATGCGACCGATACGCTGTATGATGATGGCGACGGATGGGTGTCGTCGCGGTCGGGCTCGTCGCCCATGCGCCTGCGCAGCGATGGGGCGGAGATTGTCGGCGAGATCGGCCATGCGCCGCGCCGCTTCCTGCCGGCTGTCGATGACGGCGTGCCCGCCTCGCTTGCGGGGCGCTGGCTGTCGAGCGAGGGAGCGATGATCGAGATCGAGGACGGCAAGGTCGTCATGGGTGTCGGCCCGGTGCGCCATCGGATGCCGCTCCGGTCGATCGGCCGGGGACGCTATCTCTTCACCCTGGTCGACGGGCCCTGGACCAAGACCGTCTGTCTCGATCGCCTTGCGGACGACAGATTCGAACTGGTGCTCAGCCGCGCACGGATGATCGAATATCGCCGGGCCTGACGCTGTCAGCGCCGCTGTCGCTTAAGATCCAGCGCGTCAAAAAAGGAAGGCCGGTCTTTTGCCGTGTCGTAACCCGTCGTCGGCTCGGCCATGGCAAGGGAGTTGAGGATGGCTTCCTCCGTCACCTCGATAGCCGCTTCGAACAGCGGCGAGACGGCATCATTGGACAGATCGGGATAGGCGTGGACCCCGCGGCGGCGATCCGGCGTGCGGCGCACGCCCTCATGGGTGGAAAAGGCGAGCGCATAATCGCCGGAGCCATTCGACAGGGCCGCACCCGTGCGGGCAAGGCCGCCATGGCAGCGGGTCGCAAGACGCGCCAGGTTGCGTGATGCCAGCGGCGCGTCGGTTGCAAGGATCATGACGATCGATCCGTCCTTATCGTGGCGGGGCTCGTTGGCATGGGGCCTGCCGTCTATCCGCAGATGTCCGCCGTAATTGGATTGAACCAGGACGCCGAGCGTGTAGCGTTCGTTGCCTGACGGGACGATGCGCGAGGCTGTGCCGATGCCGCCTTTCAGGCCGAATGCAACGGTTCCGGTTCCCGCCCCGACCCCGCCTTCTTCCACTGCGCTCCCTCTGGCGCAGGTTATCGCCATCAGCATTTCGTCGACCGTCGGGCGTGCGGCGCGAATGTCGTTGAGACGAGAATCATTGGTCTCGCCGACGACGGCGTTCAACGATGTCACCCTTTCATTGCCCGCCTGGTCCAGCGTAAAGCGGCTGATCGCCTCGATTGCCCGACCGATGGCCAGCGTATTGGTCAGCAGGATCGGCGTTTCGATCTCGCCGAGTTCCTCAATCTGCGAAATCCCGGCAAATTTGCCGAAACCGTTCAGCACCGCAATGCCGGCCGGAACCTTGTGCTGAAACAGATTGCCGCCATGGGGAAGGATTGCCGTTGCGCCGGTCCTCGTGCGATCGCCCTCGTGGAGGGTGACGTGGCCCACCTCGACACCGTCGACATCGGTGATCGCGTTCAGGGGGCCGGGCGGATAGGTGCCGATGGTGATGCCAAGATCACGTAGACGTAGGCGGGGTGTGGCGGTCATGCGGCGAACCTGTGAAATGTGGCGTCGCGCGGGCGTGTTCGATCACCCCGCGACTGTCTTCAAAATCAGGCGGCCCTTGCCGCCTTTGACGGGCGGGTCGCCGCTGCCGTTTCGACCATGGCGGTAATTTCGGCGCGGCGTTCGCCGGTGAGCACCATGCGCGGCATGCGGACGCGCTCGGAGCCGCGGCCCATGATCTCTTCGGCCAGCTTGATGGTCTGAACCAGATCATGCTCGGCATCCAGGTGCAGCAGCGGCATGAACCAGCGATAGATCCGGCGCGCCTCTTCCCAGTCGCCCCTGTCGACGGCGGCCACCAGCGCGACCGATTCCTCCGGGAAGGCGCTGGTAAGGCCGGATACCCAGCCCTTGGCACCGAGCATCATGCCTTCGAGTGCCACATCGTCGAGGCCGGCAAAAATGTCGAAGCGGTCGCCGAAGACGTTCAGAAGATCGGTAAAGCGGCGCGTGTCCGGCGCGCTCTCCTTGACCGCCTGGATATTGGCGACACCCTCCAGCTGCTTCAGCACCTCTATGCCGATGTTCACCCGGTAGGCCGGCGGATTGTTGTAAAGCATGATCGGCAGGCTGGTGGCCTCGGCGACGGCCTTGAAATGGGCAACCAGTTCTTCGGGCTTGGGCACATAGACCATGGCCGGCAGCACCATCAGGCCGTCGGCACCGAGCTTTTCGGCGTCGCGCGCATAGGCGACGGCGCGGCGGGTGTCGAATTCGGATACGCCGGTGATCACCGGAACCCGGCCGTTCACCACCTCGACGGCGCCCTTCAGAATCGCGCGCTTTTCTTCCGGGTCGAGCGAATTGTTCTCGCCGCACGTGCCCATGACGATCAGGCCATGGACGCCGTCGTTGACGAGTGCATCCTGCACGCGACGCGTGCCTTCCGCGTCAACCGAGAGATCCGTGTTGAATTGCGTCGTCACTGCAGGAAAGACGCCGTGCCAGCCGGTGGTCATGATGGGGCTCCTTGAATGGGTTTGCCGCATTGTATGCAGTTTGTCGACAAAGGTAAAGGGTTACGGCACAGCCCGCTCGGACTCAGAGCCGAAGGCTCCGCGCCCGCGCCACATCGCGTGCGACATAGTCCTGAATCTGGCGAACGATCTGCTCTGCGTGACGGGCCGCAATCGCGTCGGCGGTCTCTGCATCTCCCGACGCGATCGCTGCGATCAGCTCCTCATGCTCGCGCACATAGGGCTGCGGCAGCGCGTCGTCGAAGGTCGCATAATAAAGACGCAAAAGCCGTCTGCCTTCGTCGAGCAGCCGGGTAAAAAAGCCGGTGTAATAGCCGTTGCCGCCGAGGTCGGCGATGGCCACGTGAAAGTTCCGGTTGGCCTCGATCATGCCCAGGGCATCGCGCGCTGCGACCGCCTGCTCGAAAGCGTCCTGCTCCGCTCTTACCCGTGCCAGCTGTTCGCCATCCTTGCGGCTTGCCGCGGCTCTTGCCGTCACGCGGTACATCAGCGTCAAGGCTTCGAAATAGGTTGGCAAGGCGGCAAAATCGATCGGGGTGACGATCGTCGAGCGGTTCGGCAGGGTGGTGACAAGGCCCTCGGTTGCCAGCCGCAGCAGCGCCTCGCGCACCGGCGTGCGCGACATCTCGAAGCGCGCCGACAGGCCGACTTCGTCGAGGGGGCTGCCGGGTGGCAGGGTCATGGCGAGGATTTCCTGGCGCAGAATGGAATAGACGGTCTGCGTTCCCGCGCCGCGGGTGCGTGGGCCAGGCGGGGCGACACCGGAATCCGGAATTGCGTTTGCCATGAATGTCTCCGGCTTCGATTATCCTTTGTGTTCAGGGTTATCGCATGCATAGATGGCTGTATACCGTCCATCGCAAGTCGGGAGCGAGCCCCTGAAGGTGCAGATTGTTCCCGTGACAGAGCCGGGAGAATGACCATCCTTTCCGATCCGCGCCGCTTTCTGAGCCACTTGTTCGACAAGGCCGTCGAGGCCGCCGACCCCTACCGATCCATGCTGGCGCATATCCCGTCACCTCCCAAAGGCCGCCTGGTGGTAATCGGCGCGGGCAAGGCGGCAAGCCAGATGGCGGCCGCCTTTGAACGTGCTTATGAGGGGCCGCTTCAGGGTGTCGTCGTTGCCCGACACGGCCCGGTGGAGGCATGCCGGAGCATTCGGGTGATGACGGCGGCCCATCCTGTGCCGGACGAGGCGGGGCTTGCCGGCGCCAATGCTGTGCTTGAAGCGGTGTCGGGTCTCACGGAAGACGATCTTGTCGTCGCGCTGATTTCGGGTGGCGGATCAGCCCTTCTGCCGGCGCCGCCTTCCGGCTTTGCGCTGGAAGACGAGATCGCGGTCAACCAGGCGCTGTTGCGCAGCGGCGTGCCGATCTCTGCGATGAATGTGGTGCGCAAGCATTTTTCCCGTATCAAGGGTGGACGACTGGCCGAGGCCTGTGCGCCCGCGCGCGTCATCAGCCTGATTGTCTCGGACGTGCCGGGCGATGATCCCGCCATGGTGGCCTCCGGGCCGACCGTGCCGGAAGGATCGGACCGGGACGCCGCCCTGCGGATCATTCGGGACTACCGTATCGCGCTCGATCCGCGCATCGTCGAGGCGATATCGCAGGCAAAGGCGCCGAAGCCTGCGGACCCGGCCTTTGCGCACAATATCCATCATGTGGTCGCGTCAGCCGGCGTATCGCTCGACGCTGCGGCGGCGGCGGCGAGGGCTGCGGGCATCGAGGCTGTGATCCTCTCCGATGCGATCGAGGGCGAGGCCCGCGACATCGGGCTGATGCATGCCGCGATCGCCCGGGAGGTGGCGGCACGAAACCGGCTCTTTTCCAGACCGGTGGTCATCCTGTCCGGCGGCGAGACGACCGTATCGATCGGCGGCGGTCCCGCCGGCAAAGGCGGACGCAACAGCGAGTTCCTGCTGTCTTTCGCTCTTGCCATAGAGGGTATCCAGGGCATCCATGCGCTGGCAGCGGATACCGACGGGATCGACGGTTCCGAAGACAATGCCGGAGCCTTCTGCGATGGCGAGACCTGCCGTCTGATCCGCCAAAGTGGCGGCGATGCGCGGGCATATCTTGCCGCGCACAATGCCTGGAGTGCGTTTGACCTAGCCGGCGCGCTGTTCGTACCGGGACCGACAGGCACAAATGTCAATGATTTCAGGGCGATCCTGATAATCTAGAAAAAACCCCCGTCCGTCGGGACGAGGGGCTTGGCATGCTTGTTGGCGATAGAAAGCCTACCAGGTCTTGGTCAACTTGAACGTGATGGTGCGACCTTCGCCGTAGCCGCAGACCAGAGTGCCCTGGCAGCCGGCTACATATTCCTTGTCGAACAGGTTGTTGACATTGAGCGAGGCGGACCAATCGTCCTTCTTGTAGCGGATGGCGGCATCCGCCAGCACGACGTCCGGAACCTTCTTCGTATTGGCCATGTCAGCCCAGGATTCACCCTGATAGCGCACCCCGCCACCGATACTGAGACCTTCGAATGCGCCGGTCGGGACTGTGTAATCGAGCCACAGCGAGGCCTGGATATCGGGGACCAAATAGGGCTGGTTGCCGATCAACGACGTATCCTGATGCTCCTTGATCTCCAGCTTTGTGTAGCTGAAGCTTGCCGTCGCCTTCCAATCTTCTGCAATCTCGGCCTTTGCTTCGACTTCGAAGCCGGTCGAGGTGACCTCGCCGATCTGGGAAGTGACGCTCTGGCCGACCGAATTAGGGCCTGTCACGGACCAGTTCTGCTTGTCGATATGGAAGACCGACGCGGTAAACAGCGCAGGCAAGGCGACAGGTTCGTATTTGAACCCGCCCTCAACTTGATAGCCTTCTTCCGGCTTCAGAGCGGACGAGCCGCTGGTGATGCCGATAACCGGGTTGAAGAACGTGCCCGCGCTGACATAGGGCGTGAAGCCGTTGGCGAATTCGTAGGCAAGACCGGCACGACCACTGAGCGCGCCATCGGTCGAATCATATCCGGTCGCGCCGACGCGATCGTCGAGTTCGGTTTTGACGAAGTCATAACGTCCGTTCAGGGTTGCCAGCCAGCCGCCACCGAAGTGGATCTGATCCTGCGCATAGAGGCCGATCTGTTGCAACTTCAATGTCTGGTCGAGTTGCACCGCATTGGTAGGCTGCGGTGCGCCATAGACGGGGTCGGTCGGGCTGATGGGGGTTGCCGAGTCCGGCCATGCCGGCCACTTTTGCAGGGTGTCGAGCGTATAGTTCCTGTAGTCGATCCCGAACAGGACATCATGCACCAGCGCGCCGGTATCGAATTTTCCGGTCAGTTGGTTGTCGAGAGAAAAGCTGTCTACCGTCGTCAGGCCTTCAAAGCCGATGCGCTGCAGCAGGGGTGTGGTGCCTGGTTCTTCAAGGTAGCCGACATCTATGTCCGGATCGTAATAGCCATAAGGATAGGGCGAATTCTCGTGGCGGTTGACGTGTCCGTAGCGGAAATTCTGCGAGACCTTCCAGCCGTCGTCGAATTCATGCTCGAACTCGTAGCCTACCATCGTCTGGCGGATATAGCTGAAGTCGCTGTCGGGTTCGCCGAAATCGGCGTTCGGATCGATATAGCCGAAGGATGCAGGCACAACGGTTCCGACATAGGGCAGGAAGCCGTTCGAGCCGACCTGCTGGTCGAGATAGGAATAGTAACCATAGAGGGTCAGCTTGGTCGCCTCGTCGGGTGACCAGGTGACTTGCGGCGCGACAACGCCCCTGAATTCGTCACCATTATCGGTATCGCCGCCCTCGATCTTGCCGATCAGCCGGGCGCTGACACTGTCGTCCGCGAGCACCTTGTTGACGTCGAAGTTGAAGAATGCGGTCCCGTAGTTGTTGATGCCGGCTTCGGTGTAGATGCGGTCTTCATCGAGCGGTCGCTTGCTGATTTCGTTGACGATGCCGCCCGGATTGGCGCCGCCATACAGCACGGAGGCCGGTCCCTTGAGCACGTCCACGCGGTCGAGGAAGAAGGGGTCGACCTGGAACCCGCCGAAACCGTAGCTCCAGAGGTTCAGGCCGTCGAGGAAGACGCCGGTCTGGGTGGCGTCAAAACCGCGGATATAGATCCAGTCCGTATCGCCGTCGCGGCCGAAGGGTTGCGCCATGACACCGGGCGTATAGCGCAAGGCCTCGTCCACCTTGTCGGTGACGCCGCGGTCATCGAGCTCTTCGCGGCCGATCACGTTTACCGTCTGGGGAATTTCCTTGACCGGTGTGCCGGTCTTCGAACCGGTGGAGGACTTGCCGGCGACATAGCCTTTGACCGGGCCGGTCGCACTCTCCTGGTCGGCATTGACCTGGATGGTTCCAAGCTCGGTCGAATTGTCCTGCGCGAGCGCCGGCGTCAGGCCCGTCATCGTTGCGGCCGCGCTCGCCATCAGGGCGAGCCTCAGTGTTTTGCGCTTGTTACGCATGCGCCTTATTTCCCCATATGTGGCGGGTGGATGATGTCCCGCACCCTTGCAATAATATGAGTTAATAAGTCAAGTTAATCGGCGATGCTTGAAGCCATAGGACAGAATTGAACGACTTTGGGCAAAACTTGGACATGTTTGCCCGTACCGCCCTCTGCCATTGCCGGTATCTCTTCAGCGGCGATGCAGGCGCCGCCAGGCGCTCGGCGTCATGCCAACATGGCGGCGGAAGCTCCGTGAAAAATGGGCGGCATCGGCATAGCCTGCCTCGGCGGCAAGCGTGGTCAGCGGAACGTCCGAACCGGTCAGTCGCACTTTGACCCGTTCCACCCTGGCATTCATCTGCCATTGCTGCGGCGGTATCCCCGTTGCGGCCTTGAAGGCGTGGCTGAAATGCGTCTCCGAAAGGCCGGTCAGCGCGGAAAGTTCCTCCAGCCGCACGGCGCGCAGGCAATTGGCCTCGATGAATTCGACCGCGCGGCGCAATTGCCAGCCGGCCAGCGGGCTGCGGCGCCTGGCAGGAACAGAGCGGACCCCAAGCACGGCCAGGATCAGGGACTGCACGAGCCCCTCACCGTAGAGATTGTGCAGCGGGTCCGGCGCCGCGCATTCGGCCGCGATCAGCCGCGCCAGGTTCGTCAGCCGCTCCTCGGCGAGCAGGAAGCGTGGCTCGCTGAAGCTTATGGCGTCGACCTGTCCACCGAGGCGCCGCGCCAGCACGCCGGCATCAAAGTGAATGTCGAGATGGCGAAGACGGTGGATATCACGCAGTTCGCTCGTCATCTCCATGCCGGCCGGAATGAAGGAGACCGCCGGTCGGTGGCAGTCGTGCAGCACCTGTGTCGACCCGCGGCACCACATGCGAAAACCGCCGCCTGGCCCGCCTGTCTCGGCTTCAAGCGCGATGAACAGGCGCGGATGCATGCCCTTGTAGACGCCGCCGGCAAGCGGCGCGCAGTCGACATGCCAGAGGTCGGCGACCATGCCGTTCCAGTAGCGCCGATGAAAGCACTCGGTGACGGAAAATCCGTCGATGCGATTGGTCATCTGGGGCTGGAAGGTCAAGACAGGTCGTTCCGGCCTCAGGGGCGGCCGGCGGGCAGGGGGCAGGACGTGCCGCATCCGGGAATGCCCGGCAGCATATAGCGCAGGCAGCAGACCCGGCGGCGCGTGCAGAACCCGCCATGGCCGTCGTCTTCGCGACGGTTGAGCCCGGCCATCGGATTTTTCATGCCGCTCGGCCAGACGGCGCATTGCAGGAATTCGCCACCTTCCTCGGCCAGCCGCGGATCGGTCAGACGGCCGACCTCATGGACGATCCATGTCAGGTAGCTGGCAAGATTGGACCATAGCAGCCGGGCTCCAAGGCCATGATCCGCGACGATCCGTTCAATCAGCGGGGCGGCGTGATCTTCGATCAGCGAGGAAAGCGCGCGGTCGATCGCAATGTCCGGCGTGACCTTTCCGATATGCGGTAAAACGAAGCCCTGCGGCAGGCCGGTGGCAGGTGCCAAGCTGACCTGGATATCGGCCAGCGCAGAGGGCAGCGTGCGGCGCAGTTCCAGCCAGTGCAGCATACTCGGAATGCCAAGTGCGCTGAAATAATACATGGACCACATGGAGACGGCGGCGCGCGGATCGACACCTGGGAATGCACGCAGATAGCGGTCGAGGACAGTCGCCAGATCCGGACCATCGAGCAGCGCTCTCCCGGCCACCACATCGGCCTCCGCCAAAGGTGCCAAAGTCAGTTTGCCAAGGGCGTACGGATATTTGATCCCGGTCGCGGATTTCAACAGATCGTCCGGTGAAGACGAAAGCTCACCCTGAACCGGGGCAACCGGCGCGTGGCCGGTCGAGGTTGCAAGGGTAGATCTGCCCGGAGAGGATCTGAGAGCCGCTTGTTGCATGACCGCATTTCACTGCGCTGCAGCGGTTCGTCGGAGAGGCGAAGGGGTGCAGCAAGTCCATTACTGCGGCACACCCTATAAACTTTCAGCAAAGAGTCAAGTTTAAGCTGAGCCGCGGGTCCTGCTCAACGGGCCGCGACGGCTGCATCATAAGCGGCGACAGCGGTCTTGGCTTTTGCGGCCACGACCTCTGCCGTATCCCCCGGCTTGTAAAGACTCGACCCGAGGCCGAAGCAGCGCACGCCGACCTTCATGTAGTCGGCGAAATCGGCGTCGGATACGCCGCCGACGGCGCCGAGCGGAATCTCCGGCGGCATGACGGCCCGGATCGCACCGATGCCGGCAGCTCCCAGGACGTTTGCCGGGAAAAACTTGAGCGCCGATGCGCCGGCATCGATGGCTGCAAAAGCCTCGCTGGCGGTGAAGGCGCCGGGCATGGTGACCATGCCGCGTTCGGCGGCTGCGCGGATGACCGCGGGGTTGGTGTTCGGGGTGACAACCAGATCGCCGCCGCAGTCATGCAGTCTATCGACATTTTCGACCGTCAATACGGTGCCGGCGCCGATCAGCCTGTCGGCCGGCGCGAGCGCACGCGCCTTGGCGATCGAGGTGAAGGGATCGGGAGAATTCAGCGGAATTTCAATTGCCTCGAAACCGGCGGCCAGCAGGTTCTCGACGATACCCTCGACTTCCTCGGGCTTGATGCCGCGCAGGATGGCGACCAGATTGCGCTGAAGCTTCGGCCAGACGATGCGGGACATATCAGTTCTTCCTTCCGTATTTCAGACGGGCAGCGGCAAACAGGCCCTTGCGCACGAGGCTTGCGCCATCCAGGGCCTCGCAGGCAAGCCCCGCATGCGACAGCCCGGCCCGGTAGAGGGCCGTCAGCCTGTCCGAGCCGACGATATAGATGGTGGCGTTATTGTCGATCTGGGATGCCATGGCGGCGATTTCCGCGCCGATCAGCATGCCCGACAGGCGCGCCGCGGCAGATGTCGGCGTCAGACCGGCAAGCAGGGCTGCGGCGCGAAACGAGAAAAGCTCGGCCGACAGTGCGAAGCCGGGCCGAAGACCCTGGCGCACACCCTCTGCAAACTCCGGCATGCCGGGCTCGGTGGTCGCATCGGCATCTATGGTCAGACGCAGGATCGACTGGCGCGACAGCAGGCTGAACAATTCGCCGGTCATCACGGTGGCAAAGCGGCTCAATCTGCCGTCTTCCACTATTGCCCATTTGGAATGGGTGCCGGGCAGGCAGAAGACTGCCGAGACGAGGCCGTCGGCAACCGCGCCTGCAAGCTGGGTTTCCTCGCCGCGCATCACATCATGGGGCAAAGGCGTGGTCTGGCAGACGCCGGGCAGGATCGCCACGGGGCGTGCGGTCTGCGGCACGTCGAAGGCGCTGTCTGCAAGCGTCGTCAGATCTGCGGGGGCGACCGCATACGGCACCTCGACCCAGCCCGTGCGGGCACCGACCATGCCGGCCATCATCACGGGGAGATCTGCCGGCGCACCGAGCGCCGCCAGATGGGTTTCGAGCACGCCGGCAAACTGGTCCGTTGACAGATTGCCCATGCCCTCGGCGGATTGCCGCTCGGCCAGCACGGCACCGTCCGCATCGACCAGCCAGAGCCGGAGATTGGTGGTGCCCCAGTCGACGAGGGCATAGCAGGGCTGGGTCACAGGCATCTCACTCGTGGAAGGCGTCGGTCTTGATCGTCTCGCCGCAGAGGAAGGCATCGGCAACGACCCTGAGCGGCTGGAAGTCGGCATCCGACTGACCGGCGTGGACCAGTTCGGCAAAGCGGGCGTAGATGCCGGCATATTCCCGGTCGGTGTCGGTCTGCTGCGGCTGGCCGTCGATATACATCTCACTGCCACCCTTGCTGAGGGTCAGCGTGCCGCCATCGGTCTTGACCGTGATGTCCCAGGTTTGGGGACCTTCCTGGCGCCAGTCGAAGTCGGCAGTCATCGGCAGACCCGAAGGTGTGCGCATGGCAAGCGACGCGGCAATCGGTTGACGGCGGTTTTCCGGGATCTCGAGCTTGGCGCTGCGCACGATGACGGGCTCGGACAGCAGGGCCGTGAGGATCGACAGCGCATTGATGCCCGGATCGAAAACGCCGAAGCCGCCTGCTTCCCAGATCCAGTCCTGACCGGGATGCCAGCGGCGCACATCTTCCTTCCAGATGATCTCAATGGACTGCAGGGCCTTGCCCGCAAGCCAGGTCGTGGCCGGTGCGACGCAGACGGCAAACCGTGAATGCCATGTGGCAAAAAGGGTGACGCCGCGGGTCCTGGCAAGCGCGGACAGAGCCTCTGCCTCGCCGATCGTGGCCGCCGGGGGCTTCTCCAGCAGAACGTGCCGGCCCGCCTCGATCGCCTTGACGGCCATGTCGAAGCGGACTTCCGGCGGCGTGCACAGCGAGACCGCCTTGACGTCCGGGCGAGCCTTCAGGAACTCGTCGAAATCGGTGAAGTTCTCGACATCGTCGACCCGGCCGTGACGCGACACGGCGGCTTCCAGCCTGAAGGCGTCATTGCCGGCAATCGAGGGGATATGCTGATCACGGGCGATCTTGCCGACGCCGACGAGAGCAAGGGAGATTGGGTCGGTCATATGCCCTGCCTCAGTGCGAATCCTTGCCGACGGCCGAGCCGCGGCAACCCTTCAGGAAGTCGAAATCGGCGCCGGTGTCGGCCCCTTCGACGTGATCGTGGTAGAGCCTGGCATAGCCGCTGACCGGCGGTTCTACGGGCGGGCGCCAGTTCGCCAGGCGCCGCTGCATCTCTTCTTCCGAGATGTCGAGATGCACGCGCCGAGCCTCCACATCGACCTCGATGAAGTCGCCGTTCCTGACGATCGCCAGCGGTCCGCCACGGGCGGCTTCCGGCGAGGTGTGCAGCAGGACAGTGCCATAGGCGGTGCCGGACATGCGGGCATCGGAAATGCGCACCATGTCGGTAATGCCCTTGCGCAGCACCTTGGGCGGCAGGCCCATATTGCCGACTTCGGCCATCCCCGGATAGCCGCGGGGGCCGCAATTCTTCAGGACCATGACGCAGGTCTCGTCGATATCGAGCGCCTCGTCGTTGATCTTGGCCTTGTAGTCGTCAATGTCTTCGAAGACGACGGCGCGGCCGCGGTGCTTCATCAGATGTTCGGAGGCCGCCGACGGCTTCAGGACGCAGCCCTTCGGCGCAAGATTGCCGCGTAGAACCGCAATGCCGCCATGCTGGGTCAGTGCGTTGTCGAACGGGCGGATGACGTCCTCGTTCCAGTTGCGGACATCCTTCACCTCGTCGCCGATCGTCTCGCCTGACACCGTCAGGGCGTGAGAATGCAGCTTGCCGGCATCGGCCAGCATCTTGATGACCACCGGCAGGCCGCCGGCGTAGAAGAATTCTTCCATCAGGTATTCGCCCGACGGCATCAGGTTGACGATGGTCGGGATGTCGCGGCCGAGGCGATCCCAGTCTTCGAGTGTCAGATCGATGCCGACGCGGCCGGCCATGGCCATCAGGTGCACGACCGCATTGGTCGAGCCGCCGATAGCGCCATTGATCCGGATGGCGTTCTCGAAGGCGTCCTTGGTCATGATGTCGGAAGGCTTCAGATCATCCTTGACCATCTGCACGATACGGCGGCCGGAAAGCTGTGCCATCACGCGGCGGCGGCTGTCGACGGCCGGGATGGCGGCATTGCCGGACAGCGCCATGCCGAGCGCTTCCACCATGGAGGCCATGGTCGAGGCCGTGCCCATGGTATTGCAGGTGCCGGTGGAGCGGGACATCGAGGCTTCCGCCTCGAGGAATTCCTCCTGCGTCATCTCGCCGGCCTTAACGGCCTCGGAGAATTTCCACAGATGGGTGCCGGAGCCGACGCGCTCGCCGCGGAAATAGCCGTTGAGCATCGGACCACCGGTGACGACAATCGACGGGATGTCGGTCGAGGCAGCACCCATGATCAGCGAGGGCGTGGTCTTGTCGCAACCGACGAGAAGGACGGCACCGTCGATAGGCTGGCCGCGCATGGCCTCCTCGACGGCAAGCGCTGCAAGGTTGCGGTACATCATTGCCGTCGGGCGGAAGGTGTTTTCCGATGCGGAGAACACCGGAACCTCGACCGGAAAGCCGCCGGCTTCCCAGATGCCGGCCTTCACCTTTTCGGCGAGTTCCCGCAGATGGCCATTGCAGGGTGTCAGGTCGGACCAGGTGTTCATGATGCCGATGACCGGCCGGCCATCGAACAGGTCATGCGGATAGCCCTGGTTCTTCAACCAGCCGCGGTGGTAGATGGTGTCGCGGCTATTGCCGCCATACCAATGCTGGGATCTCAACTTGCGGGGCCATTCAGCCGGCGTGAACTTGGTCATGGCGTTTCTCGGTCAATTTCGTAGGGCGCGCCCGTTCGGGCGGCCTCAGAGCATTTTTACGGCGACGGCCTGTTCTGCTTCACGCGACAGGCGGTTGCGCAAGGGGTGGCCGAATTGCGGGGCGTCGACTTCGAAGACGTCGCCCTCCACGGTCTTGAAGCCATCGGCAAAGGATAGCGTCGCGGTGCCATACATGTGGACATGTAGGTCGCCCGGCTGGCAGAACAGACCATACTTGAAATGATGGTATTCAAGATTGGCAATCGTGTGAGACATATTGTCCTCACCCGACAGGAACGGCTTTTCCCAGACGACCTTGCCGTCCCGCAGGATGCGCGATGCGCCTTCCACATGGGCGGGCAGGGCGCCAACGAGCAGCTCTGCGCCGAAGGCAGCCGGACGCAGCTTGGAATGCGCCAGATAGAGATAGTTGATCTTCTCCGTCACATGGTCGGAAAATTCGTTGGCGACGGTGAAGCCGATGCGGAAGGGCGTGCCGTCCTCGCCGATCAGGTAGAAGCCGGCGAGTTCCGGCTCTTCGCCGCCATCGAGTGCAAAGGACGGAGAGACGAGATCGTCACCATGGGCGACCGCATTGACGCCGTTTCCCTTGTAGAACCACTCGGGCTGAACACCCTTGGCGCCGTCCGCCGGCTTGCCGCCTTCGATGCCCATGCGGAACATCTTCATCGAGTCGCTCATGCCGGCCGTTTCGGTGTGCATGCTGTCGCGCGCCGAGGCGGATCCGGTATGGGTGAGGCCCGTACCGGTCAGGTACATGTGGGCGGCATCGGGGTGGCGCACCGGGCAGTCGAGCTTGCCGTCCGCGGCAAGCGCTGCGACATCGACGCTTTCGCCGGTACCGGCCTTGGCAATCATGTCGGCGAGCGACAGGCCGCTGGCAATGGCAGCCTTGGCAAGCGCGTAGGTGCTGTCAAAGCCGGTCACCAGATGCGCGCGGTCGTCCTGGCGGCAGATGACGCCGCCTGACTTCAATTGGGAAACAAACATGGATCGACCCTCCCTTTAGACGGCCTTGTTCTTGTTATAGACGTCGAAATAGACGGCGGCGAGGAGTACCAGGCCCTTGATGAGCTGCTGATAATCGATACCGATACCCATGATCGACATGCCGTTGTTCATCACGCCCATGATGAAGGCGCCGATCACCGCGCCGGTGATCTTGCCGACGCCGCCGGAGGCCGAGGCGCCGCCGATGAACACGGCCGCGATGACGTCGAGCTCGAAACCGACGCCGGCCTTCGGCGTTGCCGAGTTCAGGCGGGCGGTGATGATCATCCCGGCGAGAGCCGCCAGCACGCCCATGTTGACGAAGGTGTAGAAGGTCAGGCGTTCGGTATTGATACCCGAGAGCTTGGCCGCCTTCTCGTTGCCGCCAAGCGCGTAAATCCGCCGGCCGAGCGTCGTACGCGTGGTAACGAACGAATAGAGCGCGATCAGCACGCCCATGATCACCAGCACGTTCGGGAAGCCGCGATAGGTCGACAGCTGGAAGCCGAGGAAGATGGCGACGATGCTGGTGATCGCCATCTGCACGACGAAGAAGGCGAAGGGTTCGTTTTCCGAGCCGTGCTGTTCGTTGAGGCGGCGATGCTTCATGCCCTGGTAGATCGCCAGCGCAACGATCAGGACGACGACGATCAGAGAAAACCAGTTCTTGATTGGCCCGATATCGGCAAGCGGCACGAGATCAGGGACGAAGCCGGTCGACAGCAGCTGAAACTCGCGCGGGAAGGGGCCGACCGGCCGGCCGCTGAGCGTCAGATAGGTCAGACCGCGGAAGACCAGCATGCCGGCAAGCGTCACGATGAAGGACGGGATCTTCTGGTAGGCGATCCAGTATCCCTGGGCCGCGCCGACGACGGCGCCGATGACGAGGCAGAGCGGTACGACGAGCGAAAAATGCCAGCCCCATTTGACCATCATCGTCGCCGATATGCCGCCGATAAAGGCGACGATCGAGCCGACCGAAAGGTCGATATGCCCGGCAACGATGATCAGCAGCATGCCGAGCGCCATGATCACGATGAAGGAGTTCTGCAGGATCAGGTTCGTGATGTTGACCGGCTTGAACAGAACGCCGTTGGTCAGGAACTGAAACAGCAGCATGATCACGACGAGGGCCAGAAGCAGGCCGTATTCGCGAACATTCTTGCGCAGGTAATCACCAACAGAGATGGTGGAGGTCTCGTTTCTGGTTTCGATGGCCATTAGTTTTTCTCCCCAGAGCGCATGATGGCACGCATGATGGACTCCTGGCTTGCTTCTTCTTTTGAGAGCTCAGCCACGATGCGTCCTTCGTTCATGACGTAAACACGGTCGCAGGTTCCGAGCAGTTCGGGCATTTCCGAAGAGATCATCAGAATGCCTTTGCCCTCTGCAGCGAGCTGGTTGATGATGGTGTAAATTTCGAACTTGGCGCCGACGTCGATGCCGCGGGTGGGTTCGTCGAGGATCAGCACTTCAGGATTGGTGAACAGCCATTTCGACAGCACCACCTTCTGCTGGTTGCCGCCCGACAGGTTGACCGTTTCCTGATAGATCGAATGCGAGCGGATACGCAGGCGCGTGCGATAGTCGGTCGCGACCCGGGACTCCTTGTGCTCGTCGATCACCCCGCCCTTGGACACGGCGGGAAGGTTGGCAAGCGTGGTGTTGTCCTTGATGTCGTTCTGAAGGATCAAGCCGAGCTGCTTGCGGTCCTCGGTCACATAGGCAAGACCGGCCTCGATCGCGCGCGGGATCGTGCTGACGTCGACCGGCTTGCCGTGCATGGTGACGTCGCCGGTGATCCGGTGGCCCCAGGAGCGGCCGAACAGGCTCATCGCCGTTTCCGTCCGCCCGGCGCCCATCAGGCCGGCAATGCCGACGATCTCGCCGGCCCTCACATTGAAGGAAATGTCCTGCAGGAATTTACGGTCGCGGTGGTTCTGGTGGTAGACGTTCCAGTTCTTCACCTCGAGCAGGACATCGCCGATCTGCGGCGTGCGCGACGGGAAGCGGTCTTCCATGTCGCGACCGACCATGCCCTTGATGATCCGGTCCTCGCCGATCTCCTGGGTGTGACAGTCGAGCGTCTCCACCGTCCCGCCATCGCGCAGAATGGTGATCTTGTCGGCCACCTTGCGGATTTCGTTGAGCTTGTGGGAGATGATGACCGAGGTCATGCCCTGCTTGCGGAACTCCATCAGCAGGGTCAGCAGCGCATCGGAGTCCTTCTCGTTCAGCGATGCGGTGGGCTCGTCGAGGATCAGCAGCCGGACCTTCTTCGACAGCGCCTTGGCGATCTCGACCAGCTGCTGCTTGCCGACGCCGATATCGGTGATGCGGGTCGTCGGCGGATCGGAAAGGCCGACCTGCTTCAGCAGGCCCTGCGTCCTGGCAAAGGTCTGCTGCCAGTGGATGACGCCGCGCTCGGCGATCTCGTTGCCGAGAAAGATGTTCTCGGCGATCGACAGCAGCGGCACCAGCGCCAGTTCCTGGTGAATGATGATGATGCCGAGCTCTTCGCTGTCGGCGATCGTGCTGAAACGGCGGGTCTCGCCGTCATAGATGATTTCGCCGTCGTAGCTGCCGGCGGGATAGACGCCGCTCAGCACTTTCATCAGGGTCGATTTTCCGGCACCATTCTCGCCAACGAGGGCATGAATTTCGCCTTCGCGCACCTGCAGATTGACGTCGTCCAGGGCCTTTACGCCCGGAAACGTCTTGGTGATGCCGCGCATCTCGAGAATAACGTTGTCCATGTGCAGAATTCGGGCACCGGGCGTGGTCGGCCTTTGGAAAAGGCGGCCGGGTGCTAGCTCCTTCAAACTGAGAAGAAAAGGGTCCGCATCAAAGACGCGGACCCAGCATCAAATGGCGATCAGTCGCCGATCTGGTCTGCGGTGTAGTATTCCGACTTGGTCAGAACGTCCTTGACGTTTTCCTTGTTGAGAGCCACCGGCTTCAGCAGGTAGGACGGGACGACCTTGACGCCGTTGTCGTAGGTCTTGGTGTCGTTCACTTCCGGCTCCTTGCCTTCCATGATCGCCTGAACCATGCTGACGGCAACCTTTGCCAGTTCGCGCGTGTCCTTGAACACGGTCGAATACTGTTCGTCGGCGAGGATCGACTTGACCGACGGCAGCTCGGCGTCCTGGCCGGTGACGATCGGCATCTTCAGGTCTTCCGAACCGTAGCCGATGCCGCGAAGCGCCGACAGGATGCCGATGGACAGGCCGTCATAGGGCGAAAGAACGCCGTTGACCTGGGCGTCGGTGTAGTTCGACGACAGCAGGTTTTCCATGCGGGCCTGAGCCACCGTGCCATCCCAACGAAGGGTGCCGACCTGTTCCATGCCCATCTGACCGGACTTGATGACGATGTCGCCGCTGTCGATCAGGGGCTGGAGAACCGACATGGCGCCGTCATAGAAGAAGAAGGCGTTGTTGTCGTCCGGCGAGCCGCCGAAGAGTTCGACGTTCCACGGCTTGGTGTCGGGGAAGCGTTCCTTCAGGCCGTTGACCAGGCTGGTGCCCTGAAGGACGCCGACCTGGAAGTTGTCGAAGGTGGCGTAGTAGTCGACGTTCTTCGATTCACGGATCAGGCGGTCATAGGCGATAACCTTGACGCCCTGATCGGCTGCACGCTGCAGAATGTCGGACAGGGTGGTGCCGTCGATGGCGCCGATGACGAGAACCTTGGCGCCCTTGGTCACCATGTTCTCGATCTGCGACAGCTGGTTCGGAATATCGTCGTCGGCAAACTGCAGGTCCGGCGTGTAGCCGGCGTCCTTGAACAGCTTTTCCATGGTCTCGCCGTCCGAGATCCAGCGTGTCGACGTCTTTGTCGGCATGGAGATGCCGACCATGCCCTTGTCCTGTGCGTGGGCAAAAGGCGTAAAGGATGCAAGGCTGATTGCGACGGACGCAATCAGGGCGCCAAATTTTTTCATGGTAACCTCCCTGGTCAAACCGACCGAAGCCAAGCTCCTCCTGGCTACGGTGAAAAAGAACGGTAAACTGATATACGGCAGTCTCCCAGCTCCGCGAAAACTCTTAGCGACGCGTGTATACCGATCAAATGATTATTTTGACAATCGGCATACCATCATTGATATGTAACGGATGTCCGATTCCCTAATTCACCGCCTTTTGCCCCGCCATCTGGGTCTCATACGCAGCATCGCCGACAAGGGGCAGATCAGTCTGGCGGCCAATGCGCTGGCCATCACGCAACCGGCCGCATCTCGCATGCTGGCGGAGATCGAGCGCATGGTCGGTTCTCCGGTCTTCATCCGGACCCCGAAAGGCATGGAGCCCACGCCCGTCGGCAGCGTGCTCGCCCGCCGGGCCCACACCGTGCTCGAGGAGATCCGCGAGACCGCCCGTGAGGTCGAGGCGATCAAGAAGGGACATACCGGCGTCATCCGGCTCGGGGCCGTGACCGGTGGCGCCGTCGGCTATGTCGTGCCGGCCATGCGGGTCCTCAAGGAAGAAGCCGAAGATGCCGATTTCCATGTGGACGTTGCGCCGAGCGACGCGCTGATTGCCGACCTGCTTTCCGGCCACCACGATTTCGTGCTGGGACGCGTGCCCTGGGGCACGGACGCGCGGCAGTTCGCCCTGACAGGTGCCTTTGCCGAGGATGTCGACCTGCTTGTCCACCGCTCCCATCCGCTGGCGAATGCCGAGCTGTTGCCGATCACCGATCTCGTGCATTTTCCCTGGGTGATGCAGGCGGCAGGGGCACCGGTGCGGCGCGCGGTGGAAGCGGCGTTCATATCGCAATCGGCGCCAATCCCGCCCAATATCGTCAACACCACGTCGCTGCTGGTGATGATCGCCATGCTGGCCTCATCCAATGCCGTGGCGCCGATGTCGCGCGAAGTGTCGGAGCTGCTTTGCCAGGATGCCCGGGTGGCGGGCCTGACGACGCTGAAGATCGCCCTGCCGATCCGGGTGGAGCCCTATCACCTGATCGAGATCAAGGGAAAGCGCCTGTCGCCGCTCTCCAACCGGATGAAACACCTGCTACTCGAGGAATACGAGCGCCGCAGCTTGGGCGCGGCGGGAGAGCTGCCCATTACATGACGGCGCCGATCTGCCAGGGTACGAATTCCGCACCGCCGAAGCCAAGTTCCTCGCTCTTGGTCTGCTCGCCCGAGGCGGTACAGATGATCAGTTCGAAGAGCTCGCGGCCCTTTTCCTCGATGCTGACACCCTCAGTGACGATGTCGCCGCAGTTGAGATCCATGTCGTCGCGCATGCGGGCATACATTTCCGAGTTCGTCGCAAGCTTGATGCAGGGTGTCGGCTTGTAGCCGGACACCGAGCCACGACCGGTGGTGAAGACGATCAGATTGGCGCCCGACGCAACCTGGCCGGTCACCGAACAGGGATCGAAGCCGGGGCTGTCCATGAAGACGAAGCCGTGGCGGTCGATTTTCTCGCCGAACTTGTAAACGCCGCGCAGCGGCGCGGTGCCGCCCTTGGCGACGGCGCCCAGTGATTTCTCCAGAATCGTCGTCAGGCCGCCGCGCTTGTTGCCGGGCGAGGGGTTGTTGTCCATCTCGCCGCCATTGCGGGCGGTATACTCTTCCCACCAATGGATGCGCTCGATCAGCTTTTCGCCGATCTCGACGGTTTCGGCACGGCTGGTCAGCAGATGTTCGGCGCCGTAGATCTCCGAGGTTTCCGACAGGATGGTCGTGCCGCCGTGGCGAACCAGAAGGTCCGAGGCATAGCCGAGCGCCGGATTGGCGGTGATGCCGGAATAGCCGTCGGAGCCGCCGCACTGCATGCCGATGGTGATCTCGGAAACCGGCGCGGGCATGCGCGTCACGCGATTGGCGATCTCGGCGACGCCACGCAGTTCCTCCAGGCCCTTCTCGATGGTCTTGCGCGTGCCGCCCTCGTGCTGGATCGTCATGTAGCGCAACACGCCGTCCTTGCGGATCCGCCGACCACCGACCAGATCGGGTATCTGCATGACCTCGCAGCCGAGGCCGACCAGCAGGATGCCGCCGAAATTCGGGTTCTGGGCGTAGCCTGACAGCGTGCGGAACAAAGTCGCATAGCCCTCGTCCTTGCCGGACATGCCGCAGCCGGTCGAATGCACGATCGGCACGATGCCGTCTACGTTCGGGAAGGCGTCCAGCATGCCCGACTTTTCGGCGGCTTCCGCGATGAAGCGGGCGACCGAGCCGGAACAGTTCACCGAGGTCAGGATGCCGATATAGTTGCGCGTTCCGACCTTTCCGTCGGCACGGTGATAGCCCATGAAGGTGCGCTTCTCCGTGACCTCGGGCAGCGGCGCATTGCGGCTGGCAAACGCATAGTCCTGGGTGTGCTCGCCCATGCCGAGATTCTGTACATGGACATGGGCGCCCGGCGGGATGTCGGTCTTCGCCTGGCCGATGATCTGGCCATAGCGCATGACGTTTTCGCCGCTGGCGATCTGCGTCGTGGTGATCTTGTGGCCGCGCGGGACGGCTTCGCTCAGGACCACGCCGCTGTCGGTCAGCTGATCGCCGGCGTTCAGGTCGCGAAGCGCAATCTCGATATTGTCGGTCGGATGAAGGCGGATGCTGTTCTGGGTCATGGTCTGGATCTCGGTCGGCGCCGTTGCCGGCGCGGTTGAATTATCGATCAAAGGGCGCGGTCGAGATGGGTGTAGCCGCCATCGACGAAGAGCCACTGGCCCGTCGTATGGCCGGCCCTGTCGGACAGCGCGAAGACGACGGTGGCGGCAATCTCGTCTGCCTGCGTCATGCGGCGTCCGAGCGGGATGCGCCGGACAATCTCGTCGATCTTGGCGCTGGGATCGTCGAACGTCTTCAGCCAGTTCTCATAGAGCGGAGTCAGCACCTCGGCCGGAATGACCGCGTTGACCCGGATGCCGTCCGCGGCAAGTGCTGCGGCCCATTCCCGGGTCAGCGCCAGTTGCGCGCCCTTGGCGGCGACATAGGCAGATGTGTTGCCTTGCCCGGTAAGAGCCGTCTTCGACGAGATATTGACGATCGCGCCCCGGCTCTTCTTCAGATGCGGCAGGCTCAGATGCGCGAGCGTGTAATAATGGATCAGGTTGCGTTCCAGCGAGGCACGAAACTCCTTCGGTCCCGCTTCGAGCCCGATGCTGTCATTGATGCCGGCATTGTTGACGAGGCCGTCGATCCGGCCGAAGCGCTCAAGCGTCTTGGCGACGGCTGCGGCGCAAGCGTCGTCGTCGGACAGTTCGACCTCAAGCCAGCAGGCCTTGGGGCTGGCCGCCGTCAACCGGTCGAGAAAGGCGGCATCCGGTTGGTGACGGGCAAGGATCACAGGGACGGCGCCTTCGTCGGCCAGCGTCTGCGAGATCGCAGCGCCAATGCCTGCCCCGCCGCCCGTCACGATGATCACCTTGTCCGTCAGTCCGAGATCCATGTCCGCTCCTTGAGTCGAGAGGGCCGGCAGACGGCGTTTGCCGCCATCTGCCGCGCACCGCGTCAGGTCTTCACGACCTTCTGGGTCTGGCTGCCGAGGCCTTCGATCCCGAGTGTCATCGTCTCGCCGCCCTTCAGGTAGATCGGCGGCTTGAAGCCCATGCCGACGCCGGGCGGCGTGCCGGTCGAGATCACGTCGCCCGGCTGCAGTGACATGAAGCGGCTGACATAGGAGATAATGTGCGCGACGTTGAAGACCATGGTGGCGGTCGAGCCGTTCTGGCGCTTCTCGCCATCGACGTCGAGCCACATCTTCAGATTGCCGACGTCGGCGATCTCGTCGGGCGTGACCAGCCAGGGGCCGATCGGGCCGAAGGTATCGCAGCCCTTGCCCTTGTCCCAGGTGCCGCCGCGCTCGATCTGGTATTCGCGCTCGGACACGTCGTTGATGACGCAGTAGCCGGCCACGTGCGAGAGCGCCTCGGCTTCCTCGATATATTTGCCGCCCTTGCCGATGACGACGCCGAGTTCGACTTCCCAGTCGGTCTTGGTCGAGCCGCGCGGGATCTCCACGTCATCGTCGGGGCCGACAATGGCGGACGTCCACTTGTTGAAGATCACGGGTTCCGACGGCACCGGCAGGTTGCTCTCGGCGGCATGGTCGGCATAGTTGAGGCCGATGCAGATGAACTTGCCGACGCGCCCCACACAGGGACCGAGGCGCAGGTCGGCCTGCGGTGTGCCGTGCACGGCCGGCAGGGAGGACAGGTCGATCTCCTGCAGGCGCGCAATGCCCTCGGGTTCCAGCACGTCGCCGGCGATGTCGGCAACCACCGTCGACAGATCGCGGACATTTCCGTCACTGTCGAGCAGACCGGGTTTTTCCTGGCCCTTCGGGCCATAGCGAAGCAGTTTCATCGGGTCTCTCTCTGTCTTGCGTCCCGGGACGTTCGGCGCCCCGGGACAGGTTGATCAGGTCTCAGTCGTACAGGACGGCTGCGATCTTGGGATCATCGATATTGGACTTGTCGTAGTAGTAGAAGCCCGTGTCGATGTTCTTTTCCACCGTCTCGCCCTTGGCCGCGGCGATGGCGGCCTTGACCGTCTCGTAGCCGATGCCGACCGGGTTCTGGGTGATGGCGCCCGCCATCAGGCCATCCTTGATCGCCTGCTTCTGGGCAGCGCCGGAATCGTATCCGATGATCACGACGTCCTTGCGGCCGCTTTCCTTGACGCCATTGACGACGCCGATGGCAGAGCCCTCATTGGACCCGAAAATGCCTTTCAGGTCGGGGTTGGCCTGCAGGATCGACTTGGTGATTTCCGTCGACTGCAACTGGTCGCCGGCACCATACTGGATCGAGACGATCTCGATCTTGGGATGGGCTTCCTTGATCCGGTTGACGAAACCGTCGCGGCGATCAATGCCGGTGCGGGAGGTCTGGTCGTGCACGACGAGGGCTACCTTGCCCTCGTCGCCGATCAGATCAGCCATCTTGTCGGCGGCAAGGGCTGCGGCAGCGATGTTGTCGGTCGCGGCAGTCGCCATCGGAATGTCGCTGTCAACGCCGGAGTCGAAGGCGATGATCGGAATATTCTGTTCCTGCGCCTTGCGCAGCAGCGGGATTGCCGCCTGGCTGTCGAGAGCGGCAAAGCCGATCGCGGCCGGCTTCTTGGCAAGAGCTGCCGACAGCATGTCGATCTGCTTGTCGACCATGGTCTCGTTGTCGGGACCCTCGAAAGTCACCTCGACATCGAATTCCTTGGCGGCCTTGTCGGCGCCCGCCTTGACGGCCTGCCAGAACTGGTGCTGGAAGCCCTTCGAGATCAGCGGAATATACATCTTGTCCTGGGCCTGTGCGATGCCCGTGGCCGACAGAAGTGCAAGTGCACTCGCCGCGCCGATCAGTGTCCGTCTGGTGAACATGGTCTCCTCCTTGGTGTTCACGTTGACTGTTCCTCCCGGGCCGGGCGCCTCTTTTGGCAGCGTCCGGCCAAGCCTTGCAGCCTCCTCAGGCCCTGCGTCGCCGCATCATGTCGGCATAGACGGCGATGATGATGATCGAGCCGGTCAGCACCGTCTGCCATTCCTGCGCGACCGACAGGATGCGCAGTCCGTTCAGCAGCACCGACATGATCAGCGCCCCGATGATGGTGCCGAGAACCGTGCCGCGTCCGCCCGACAGCGAGGTGCCACCAATGACGACGGCTGCGATAGCGTCGAGTTCATAGCCCTGGCCAAGTGCCGGTTGCGCCGAGTTGAGCCTGGAGGCGATCAGCAGGCCGGCAATGCCGCAGATCGCCCCGGCCAATGCGTAGATGCCGATCTTCCAGGCGTCGGTGTTGACGCCAGACAGGCGCACCGCCTCCTCGTTGGAGCCGAGCGCGAAGCAGTAGCGGCCAAGCACGGTGCGTCCCAGGATATAGGCGGCGGCGGCTGCGACCAGAAACAGGATGAGCACGCCGTTCGGGATCGGCAGCGAGGGGAAGACGGAGCCGATCAGCGAGCCGGTCGAAATCACCGGGAAAGACGGCGTGTCGTTGAAATAGATCGGCTTGGTGCCGGATATGACCAGCGACAGGCCTTTCAGGATCAGCATCATGCCGAGCGTGGCGATGAAGGGCGGGATCTTCATCTTGGCGATCAGCGTGCCGGAGATCGTGCCGGACAGCGCACCGGTCAGAAGGGCGGCGGCAATGCCGAGTGGCAGGGGCATGCCCAGATAGGTGAGGACCACACCGGCCATGACCGCACAGAAGGTCATCAGTGTGCCGACGGACAGATCGATGCCGCCGGTGATGATGACGAGTGTCGCTGCGATCGCCAGCACGCCATTGACGCTGGTCGCCTGCAGGATGGCGATCATGTTCGACATCTGCATGAAATTGGGCGAGGCGAGGCTGAAGACGATTATCAGCACGACGAGGCTGGCGAAGGCGAGCAGCTTTTGATGGGCCTGGCTCGCCTTCAGCCATGCGGCGGCAGAGGACGTGCCGTTTGCGGGGGTGGCGGTCATGCGTGTTCCTCCGTCATGGCGTCCCGCAAGGTGGCGAGATGCATGATCTCCTCCTGGGTGGTGCCGGCTCCCCCCGGCAGAATGCCTGTCAGCCGGCCCTCGCACATCACCGCAATGCGGTGCGACACGCGCAGGATTTCCGGCAGTTCCGAACTGATCACGATGATCGCCTTGCCGTCTGCGGCAAGGGCTGCAAGCAGCCGGTAGATCTCGCCCTTGGCGCCGACGTCGATGCCGCGGGTCGGTTCGTCGAAGATCAGGATGTCGCAGTCCCGCAGCAGCCATTTGGCGATGACCACCTTTTGCTGGTTGCCGCCCGACAACAGCTGGACCTCCTGGCGATCATCAGGTGTGCGGATGGCGAGGCGCTCGATATAGTCGTTCGCCGTCGCCTGCATGGCCTTCTCATCGAGACGACCGGCCATGTCGGTAAATTGCCCGAGACTCGCCATCGCGATATTGGCGCGCACATCCATGCCGAGTGCCAGGCCGAAATGCTTGCGGTCTTCCGAGAGATAACCGATGCCGGCGCGTACCGCATCCTTCGGCGTACCGATGGATACCGGCTTGCCATGGACGAAGACCTCGCCGCTGTCCTTCGGATCGGCGCCGAAAATCGCGCGCGCGACCTCGGTCCGGCCGGCGCCCATCAGGCCGGCAAAGCCCAGGATTTCGCCGTGGCGGACCTCGAACGATACATCGCGGATGACGCGGCCGCGATTGAGGCCGCGCACGGACAGAGCAGTCTCGGCCGTGTCGAGATCCGGGATCGTGACTGTCTCCTCCTTCAGCGCCCGGCCGACCATCATCGAGATGATCGTCGACACGGGCGTATCGGCCGCTTCGACGGTCACGACATATTCTCCGTCACGCATGACGGTGACGCGGTCGGCAATCCGCTTCAACTCGTCCATCTTGTGGGAGATGTAGATGATGCCGACGCCTTCCGACTTCAGCCGGCCGATAATGGCGAAGAGTTCCGAGACCTCGGCATCGGTCAGGGCCGCCGTCGGCTCGTCCATGATCAGGATGCGCGAGCGGTTGGAGAGCGCCTTGGCGATCTCGATCATCTGCTGGCGGGCGATCGTCAGCTCGGCCACGATCGTCTTCGGATCGAGCTTCATGTGCATCGAGCCCAGCAGTTCGCCGGCCTGACGGTTCAGCTCACGCTCGTCCAGCCTGCCGAAGGATCGGCGTGGCTCTTTGCCGATCAGGATGTTCTGCCCCACGGTCAGGTCATTCATCAGGGAGAGCTCCTGGTGAATGATGCCGATGCCGTGTGCCTGCGCGGCCTTCGGGCCGGACAGCTCGATCGGCTGGCCGTCGATCTCGACCGTGCCGTCATCCGGGCGGTAGATGCCGGAGAGGATCTTCATCAGGGTGGATTTGCCGGCGCCGTTCTCGCCCATCAGCGCGTGCACTTCGCCGCGCTTCAGGTCGAACTGCGCCTGCTTCAGGGCGTGGACGCCGGGAAAGCGTTTCTCGATGCCGGTCATGCGCACAAGTTCGGTCATGTCGCGGCTCCCTTCAGGTCGTAGAAGCGCTCGGCATTGCCGCCGAGAATAGCGCGGCGATCGGTAGCGTCCAGATCGCCGAGCAGCCGGTCGGTCAGGTCCGCCCAGAAGTCATAAGAGGCAGCGAGCCTCAGGACCGGCCAGTCGGAACCCCAGACCAGCCGGGTCGGACCGAACCAGCGGAGGAGATCGTCAAACAGAGGCTGCAGGACGGCAAGCGCGGTGTTGATCTCACGACATTGGGCCGGGTCCATTTCGGTCAATAGGCCGGAGAGTTTGCAGTGAACGTGCGGGAAGGCGGCCAGCCGCTGCATCCCGGAGCGCCAGAGATCATGCCGATGATCGTTCCCACCGGCCGACAGTGGCGGCTTGGCGGCATGGTCTATGATCACTTGGAGATCCGGATGACGCTCGACGAAACGGGCGAGCGGATCGAGATGCCGCGGCAGCACAAGCGCGTCGAGGCGAAGGCCATGTTCGACCATCGCGGAGATGGCGTTCGGCTGCGGCGCGGTGAGGATCCAGTCGTCCTGCCCGAGATCCTGCAGCATCGGGCGCAGCCCCTTGAGCTTGCGCGCGCGAGCGAGCGTGGTGATCCGTGTTGCAGCGTCCGGCGCGGAGAGATCGGTCCAGCCGACAACGCCGGCGATCTCGGGGTGGCCGTCTGCCAATGACAGGAGAAAGGCGGTTTCCGCATCGGTTGGGGCTGCCTGGACGACGACAAGCCGCTCACGGCCGGCATCGGCCAGGGACGTTGCGATATCTTCGGGGCCGAAATCGCGACAGATGGGCGCGAGCCCCGGATCGTCGGCGCGCAGCCATCCGTAATCCCCGCGTTGCAGAGACCAGAAATGACAGTGGGCGTCGATCTGGCTCATCCGCATCGCCTCAGATGGTGACGCCGCCATCGACCAGGACGGCCTGGCCGCTGACGAAGCGCGATTCATCGGAAAGGAGATAGACGACGAGAGGTGTGATGTCGTCGACGGTTGCCAGCCGTCCCATCGGCTGGCGGGCGATGAAATCCTTCTCCGCCTGCACGGGATCGGGGGAGGAATCGATCCGGCCCCGGAGCGAGGGCGTGTCGACGGTTCCGGGACAAAGTGCATTGCAGCGCACGCCCTGTTTGACGAAATCGGCTGCGATAGACTTTGTCAGGCCGATCACCGCCGCCTTGGTCGCGCCATAGGCCATGCGGTTGGGGAAGCCCTTGATCGAGGATGCCATGCTGGCCATGTTGAGGATCGAGACCGAACCCTTGTCGGCGGCCCTCTCCAGCATGGCGGGAAGGAAGGCCTTGTTCATCCGGAACATCGCCTTGACGTTCAGGTCGAAACTGAAATCCCAGTCCTTGTCGGAGCAATCAAGTATGGTGCCGCCATGAACGAAGCCGGCGCAATTGAACAGGCCGTCGATGGCACCGATCTCGCCGGCGAACGCGGTGATCGCATCGGCGTCGGTGACATCCAGGATCCGTGTTTCGATCCTGTCGCCCGATTCTTGCGGCAGCGATGCCAAGGCTTCGGCATTGATATCGGTCGCGATCACGGTTGCGCCTTCGCGCGCGCAGGCAAGCGCGCTTGCACGACCGATGCCTTGTCCGGCCGCCGTGACGACGACCCTCTTTCCTCCCAGACGCATAGTTACTCCTCCCATGCATCCCGCACCGAAATGCGATCTGTTTACATGTGAACAGCATATTCAAAAATGAATTGACGTGACAAGCGACAATCTGGGCTAATTGCAGAAATTCCGAACGGGCCTGCCCGATCGACATGCCTGATAGACAGGAGGGCGATCTGGCGATCAGTTGAGGGGGCCGGAAAGTCGGAAGGAGGGAAAGTGAACGATCAGGCTGACAAGGGTCTCGACCGCTACCGTGCGCCGGCGCTCGACAAGGGGCTGGATATCCTGGAGCTTCTGGCCGATGCGCCGAAGGGCCTAACCCGGTCGGAGCTGGTTAAGGCCATGGGCCGGAGTCCCTCGGAAATCTACCGCATGCTGGAGCGACTTGTGGCACGCAGCTATGTGGCCCGCTCGCCCGAAGGGGACCGTTACGAACTGACGATGAAGCTGTTCGTGCTTGCCCATCGCCATACGCCCGTGCGCCGCATCGTCTCGCAGGCGACACCCCTGATGGACGCTTTCGCCCGCCGGACCCACCAGTCCTGTCAGCTGGTGATTTCCGAACATGGCACGGCGACCGTGGTGGCCCAGGCAAGTCCGCCGGATCTCTGGGAGTTCAAGGTGCGCGTCGGTGCCGAGCTCGACCCGTTGACCACCAGTTCAGGCCTGACCCTCTTGGCCTTCCAGGAGCCGGAACGCCGGCAGCAGACACTGGCAGTCTGGCGCGGTGGCGAGATGGCGGCGCGCCTGCAGGCGGTCGAAGCGGAACTCGAAACCATCCGGGCCCAGGGCTATCGCATCGGCGAAAGCCAGCAGTTGCGGGGCTTGAAGGATATCTCCACACCGATCATCGATCAGAACGGCGAGGCCCTCGCGGTGATCACCTGTCCGTTCACCGAGCGGCTCGACCTTCCGGAACTCAGCGATCCGCAGGATGTGTTGCGACAGTTGAGAGAGATGGCAGAAAGCCTGTCACTCCGCTGATCAGCCGTCGGGGGAGATCACGCCCTTGCGCAGGATGAAATTGCCGTAGAGCCGGGTTTCGTCGGTCTGGACGATGGCATAGGCGGTGCGTGCGCGATCGTAGAACGCGAAGCGTTCGATGGCGATCGAGGTAAAGCCCTGCTCGGCGAACATCGGTGCGGCTTCCTGGACGATCGGTGGAACCATGTCCGGCTTGCTGACCACTGCCATCGTCACGACGGGGCTGTCGCCGAAGGTGTCGAGCGGCATCAGGGAAAGCACGGCTTCCACCGCACGCAGGGCATCGCAATTCAGGTAGATCGGTTCGCCGAGGGCGGTTCTGCGGGCGTTCGAGGCGGACGGGAAATTGGCGTCGGCAATCAGGATCTCGTCGCCATGTCCCATTTCCGCAAGTACTTTCAGGACGGTCGGCGTCAGCAGGCGGTCGATACCCTTCAGCATGTGCAGTCTCCTCCGGAAGCGATGTTACGCCCCTCTTTAATCCTGTTCAGGGCCATCGCTGTCGTCCAGCAGGCCGCTTGTTCTCAAAAGGCTGGCAAACCTGCCGCCCATTGCTGCCAGCTCCTCGTAGCCGCCCATCTCGACCACGCGTCCCTCGTCGAGGAAAAGCACGACGTCGGCCTCGCGAATCGTGGACAGCCGGTGGGCGATGATGAAGGTGGTGCGGTCCTGGCGCAACCGGTCGATCGCATGCTTGACGCGCTCTTCGGTCTCCACGTCGAGCGCGCTTGTTGCTTCGTCGAGCACGAGGATCGGTGCATTCTTCAAGATGGCGCGCGCGATCGCGATGCGCTGACGCTCGCCGCCCGACAGGCGGTTGCCGCGTTCGCCGACCGATGTGCCGTAGCCGTTCAGGCGGCTTTCGATGAATTCGGCAGCTGCGGCGGCCCGCGCGGCGGCGATCACTTCTTCGTCCGAGGCATCCTCTCGGCCGAGGCGAATATTCTCGCTGATCGAGCGGTCCAGCAGACCGGCATCCTGGAAGACGGTCGCGATCGAGTGGCGCAGCGACTTGCGCGTGACGCCTGCAATGTCCGTGCCGTCGATCAGGATCTTGCCCTCATGCGGTTCGTAAACGCGCTGCAGAAGATTGATCAAGGTGGTCTTGCCGGCGCCCGTCGGGCCGACAATGGCGATGGTCTGGCCGGCCTTTACCGAGAAGCTGACGTCGTGCACACCCTGGTTGGTGCTGGAAAAGTCGAACGAAACATGGCTGAACTCGACGTTTCCGTGGACATTTTCGAGGTCGCGCGCACCGGCCGGCTCTTCCCGCTCTTCGACGGCTTCTTCCAGCTGATAGAAATCCTCGAGTTTTGCCCGGGCTTCGAAGATCTGGTTGGCGAAATTGCGCATCTGGTCGAGACGGGCGATCAGGACGCCTGCAAAGCCTGTAAAGGCGATGATGTCACCGACCTTCAACGCGCCCTCCTGGACCAGCATGGTGCCGACGACCAGGATGATCAGCATCGACAGGGTCGAGGCGATGCGGTTGAGCCCGCTGGCGATGGCCCACCAGTCGAGCACCGGATACTGTGCGGCGAGAAGCTGCTCGGTAAAGCGCTTGAGGGCCCGGGTTTCCGCCTCGACGCGGTTGTAGCTGTGCAGCACCGACACATTGCTGATCGAGTCGCTCACATGCGAGAACACCGTATGATAGTGCCCTTCGACCGACGCCTGGCCCTCCTTGGTCTTCGACATCACCACCTGGCCGATGACCAGATAGAACAGACCCAGCACCAGCAGCACGGCGCTGAGGCGCAGGTCCATCGAAATCGCTGTCGGGATCAGCAGTCCGAGCGCGACGAAGGTTGCCAGATGCGTGCGCATGAATTCGAGCCAGAGGCCGAACAGCGTCTCGCTGGCCCTCAGCAGCGTATGCAGCGCATTCGACGTGCCGCGCATATGGTGCCAGGAGAGCGGCATGGAGATGATGCGCGAGAAGGATTCGGTCAGCAGCGTCGCCCGCCGTCCATGCGCGAGCCGATCGGCCTCTCGCGAAACCAGCACGAAGGCGATCGTGTTGAATACGCCGAACCCCGCCCACAGCAGCAGGATATTTCCGACCGGCTGCTTGTCGGAGATCGCATCGATGATTCGCCCGAACAGCACCGGTTCGGCAATCGTGATCACTGCGAGGATGATATTGGCAACGACGACAATGCCGGTGCGGGTGCGATAGGCTGACAGATAGCGCAGGGCCCTCAGGTAGACTTGCAGCAGGGTCACGGAATTCTAGCCTCGTGGATATCCAACTTGGTCCCTCTGGTCATGGTCAATCGCATTCGGCTATACCTAGGCGGTTGCGCGCGATGGCAAGCCCGTGTTTCACTTGGCTGGCCGATCGAAAGCCTGTCCGGTTCGGTTGCGGGCATAGAAACAGCGGAAGTCACTCATCATGCTCGCTAACGAAGTTGGCCTGCAAATGCAAGATTTAGCGGAACGGGTTAAGACATCTTTAACTTCGTATGCTCGTTTTCTACGCTAATTCAGGATTTTAACTAACTTTAAGAATGAGGCGGTGATGGGGACGACGGCACGGATAGACAGGATCGTTGACTTTTTAGGCGTCGCCGCAGAAGCGCGGACAGCGCCCGAACTCGTTGCCTCCTTCGAGGCCCTGATCGCCACTTTCGGGTTCGATTTCTACGGGGTCGTTCGGCAACCCAAGCCGAACGAAAATCCCATGGGCCTGGTGCTTGCCGGCCGCTGGCCGCAACGCTGGCCGGAAACCTATATCGCCAAGAAATATGTGCTGATCGATCCGACCATACGCTATCTCGGGCATGCGCAGCGCGGTTTCCGATGGCGCGAGGCGCTTGCGGGCTTCCGCGGAGATCCGCATCGCTCCCGCATGGAGCGGATGATGGTCGAGGCTTTGCGAAACGGTCTGGAAGACGGCTATATGTTTCCGGTGCATGGACGCAACGGTCTGCTCGGCAATATGACGCTCGGGGGCCGCATCGTCGATCTCACGGTCGTCGAGATGAGCCTGTTCGATGCGCTTGCCAAGCGTCTTTTCTGGCGGCTTATGGATCTGAGCGGGCGTAGTGCCGAACTCGATGCCGCCAATATCGACGTCAAGATGACCCGCCGGGAAATGGAAGTGCTCAATTACCTTGCCGACGGCATGACGTCGAACGACATCAGCAAGGTTCTGAAGATCTCCAACCATACCGTCGACTGGTACATGAACGGCATCCAGGACAAGTTGAGTGCCAAGAACCGCCAGCATGCCGTGGCACTCGCCTTCAGGCACGGCCTGGTGACCTGAGAAGGGCCGAGTATACTGAAGGCTGTCAGGAATTTCCCGGGATCGAACGGCGCATACGATAGAGTTAATTTGTTGTGACAAGAATTTGAACTTCGCCGCGTGAAAGGCTAATACTCATCTCGCAAGTGCAGCATGAAACTGCCGGTCAGGAGGAGTTCAATTTGTCCATTTCGAAGATTCTCGTCGCCAATCGCTCGGAAATTGCCATTCGCGTTTTTCGAGCCGCCAATGAACTCGGCCTGAAGACCGTCGCGATCTGGGCCGAAGAGGACAAGCTTTCCCTCCACCGCTTCAAGGCCGATGAAAGTTATCAGGTCGGACGCGGACCGCATCTTGCCAAGGACATGGGCCCGATCGAAAGCTATCTGTCGATCGAGGAGGTAATCCGCGTCGCCCGCGAGTCCGGAGCGGACGCGATCCACCCAGGCTATGGCCTGCTCTCCGAAAGTCCTGAATTTGTCGATGCCTGTGATGAAGCGGGCATTATTTTTATCGGCCCCAGGGCCGACACCATGCGCCAGCTCGGCAACAAGGTCGCAGCGCGTAATCTCGCCATTTCCGTCGGCGTCCCTGTGGTACCGGCCACCGAGCCGCTGCCGGATGATCCGGCCGAGATTGAGCGGCTGGCAGCCGAGATCGGCTATCCCGTGATGCTGAAGGCCTCCTGGGGTGGCGGTGGGCGCGGCATGCGCGCCATTCGCGACCCCAAGGACCTGATGCGCGAGGTGATCGAAGGCAAGCGCGAGGCCAAGGCCGCTTTCGGCAAGGACGAGGTCTATCTCGAAAAGCTGGTCGAGCGCGCCCGTCATGTCGAAAGCCAGGTGCTCGGGGACACCCATGGCAATGTGGTGCATCTGTTCGAACGGGACTGCTCCATCCAGCGCCGCAACCAGAAGGTCGTCGAGCGCGCGCCGGCGCCCTATCTGAACGAGGCGCAGCGACAGGAACTGGCCGCCTATTCGCTGAAGATCGCAAAGGCCACCAACTATGTCGGTGCCGGCACGGTCGAGTATCTGATGGATGCCGACACCGGCAAATTCTACTTCATCGAGGTCAATCCGCGCATCCAGGTCGAGCACACGGTGACGGAGGTCGTGACCGGCATCGATATCGTCAAGGCGCAAATCCATATTCTCGACGGCTTCGAGATCGGTACGCCGGAATCCGGCGTGCCGAAACAGGCCGATATCCGCCTCAACGGGCATGCATTGCAGTGCCGGATCACGACGGAGGATCCCGAGCAGAACTTCATTCCCGACTATGGTCGTATTACCGCCTACCGCTCGGCTGCCGGCTTCGGCATCCGCCTCGATGGCGGCACGGCCTATACCGGCGCGATCATCACGCGCTATTACGATCCGCTGCTGGTAAAGGTCACGGCGTCCGGCAGCACGCCGCAGGAGGCGATCAGCCGCATGGACCGCGGCCTTCGCGAATTCCGTGTGCGCGGGGTGGCCACCAACCTGACCTTCCTCGAGGCGATCATCAGCCACCCGATGTTCCGCGACAACACCTATACGACGCGCTTCATCGACACGACGCCGGAGCTGTTCCAGCAGGTCAAGCGGCAGGACCGCGCGACCAAGCTCTTGACCTATCTGGCGGATGTCACCGTCAACGGGCACCCGGAAGTCAAGGGGCGGCCCGAGCCGTCCGACAAGGCGGCGAAGCCGATCGTGCCCTATATCAACGGCGAGATCCGCGACGGGACAAAGCAGAAACTGGACGAACTCGGCCCGAAGGGGTTTGCCGAATGGATGCGCAACGAAAAGCGCGTTCTGATGACCGACACGACCATGCGCGACGGGCATCAGTCGCTGCTGGCGACCCGCATGCGTACGTTCGACATCGCCCGGGTCGCCGGCACCTATGCCCGCGCCCTGCCGGAACTGCTGTCGCTCGAATGCTGGGGCGGCGCGACCTTCGACGTGTCCATGCGCTTCCTCACCGAGGACCCGTGGGAACGCCTGGGGCTGATCCGCGAAGCCGCGCCGAACCTGTTGCTGCAGATGCTGCTGCGCGGCGCCAACGGCGTCGGCTACACCAACTACCCCGATAACGTGGTCAAGTATTTCGTCCGCCAGGCGGCCCAGGGCGGGATCGATCTGTTCCGCGTCTTCGACTGCCTGAACTGGGTCGACAACATGCGCGTGTCGATGGACGCCGTGCAAGAAGAGAACAAGCTCTGCGAAGCGGCGATCTGCTACACCGGGGATTTGCTCAACAGTGCCCGTCCGAAATACGACCTCAAATACTATACCGATCTGGCGGTCGAACTGGAGAAGGCCGGTGCCCACATCATCGCGCTGAAGGATATGGCCGGGCTTTTGAAGCCGCAGGCCGCGCGTGTGCTGTTTAAGGCTCTGCGGGAGGCAACGAGCCTGCCGATCCACTTCCATACCCACGACACCTCGGGCATTGCCGCCGCAACCGTCCTGGCGGCGGTGGAGTCCGGCGTCGATGCCGTGGACGCCGCGATGGATGCGCTGTCGGGCAATACCTCGCAGCCCTGCCTGGGTTCGATCGTCGAGGCGCTGTCCGGCACCGAGCGGGATCCCGGGCTCGACCCGGCCTGGATCCGCAAGATCTCCTTCTACTGGGAGGCGGTGCGCGGTCAGTATGCGGCCTTCGAAAGCGATCTCAAGGGCCCGGCTTCCGAAGTCTACCTGCACGAAATGCCGGGTGGCCAGTTCACCAACCTCAAGGAACAGGCCCGCTCGCTCGGTCTGGAGACCCGCTGGCATCAGGTGGCGCAGGCCTATGCCGATGCCAACCGGATGTTCGGCGATATCGTCAAGGTGACGCCGTCTTCCAAGGTCGTCGGCGACATGGCCCTGATGATGGTTTCCCAGGACCTTTCCGTCGCCGATGTCGTGGACCCCAAGCGGGACATTGCCTTTCCGGACTCCGTCGTTTCGATGCTGAAGGGCGATCTCGGCCAGCCTCCGGGCGGCTGGCCTGAAGGGCTGCAGAAGAAGGCGCTGAAGGGCGATGAGGCCTATACGGTTCGTCCGGGTTCGCTGCTGCCGGATGCCGATCTCGATGCCGAGCGATCGACGATCGAGACCAAGCTCGAGCGCCCGGTCAGCGACTTCGAGTTCGCCTCCTACCTGATGTATCCGAAGGTCTTCACCGATTTCGCGACAGTCCTGGAAACCTATGGCCCTGTATCGGTCCTGCCGACTCACGCCTATTTCTACGGTCTGCGCAACGGCGAGGAGATGTATGCCGAGATCGAGCAGGGCAAGACGCTGGTGGTGGTCAACCAGGCCACCAGCCAGCCCGATGACAAGGGGATGATCTCGGTCTTCTTCGAACTCAACGGCCAGGCCCGCCGCATCAAGGTGCCGGATCGTGCGCATGGTGCATCTGCGGCTGCGGTGCGCCGAAAGGCCGACCCGGTCAACGCGGCCCATCTGGGCTCGCCGATGCCGGGTGTCATTTCCACCGTCGGCGTAAGCGTCGGGCAGGAGGTCAAGACCGGTGATGTTCTGTTGTCGATCGAGGCGATGAAGATGGAGACGGCGCTGCATGCCGACCGCGAAGGCAAGGTTGCCGAGGTGCTGGTGAAGGCCGGGGACCAGATCGACGCCAAGGATCTGCTGATCGTCTTCGAGGCCTGAGGTCGCGGGCGCAAGCGGCCGCACTGGACCGTAGGACCGGAATGCAAAGAGGGGGCGGTATCGATCGATACCGCCCCCTCTTTATGACCAGAGCTTGAAGATGATCAGAGCTTGAAGCCTCTGCCTTTTGGCAGTGCCTTGTCGTTGACGCGGACCTTTTCGCCTTCGACGCTGATGCTGACGGGCTTGCCGTCGATCTTCAGTTCGGCGCGGAAGCCCGGCCAGTCGCTTGGCAGAAGCGGGCTGATGAACAGCCTGTCGCCGCGGCGGCGAATGCCGAGCAATTCGCTGACGGCCAACTGATAGAGCCAGCCGCCCGAGCCGGTGTACCAGGTCCAGCCGCCGCGTCCCGCATGGCTCTCGGTGCCATAGACATCGGCTGCTACGACGTAAGGCTCGACACGATAGGTCTCTGCGGCCGCAGGGCTCAGCGCATGGTTGACCGGGTTGAGCAGCGAGAAGCAGCGCCAGGCCTTGTCACGGTCGCCAAGCCGGGCAAAGGCGATCGCGAGCCAGATGGCGGCATGGGTATATTGCCCGCCGTTTTCGCGGACGCCCGGCGGGTAGGCCTTGATATAGCCCGGCTCCTGCCTCGACTTTTCAAATGCCGGCGTGAAGAGCCGGATGATGCCGGTGTCCGCGTCGACAAGTTCGCGGTAGGCGGCCTCGACGGCCTGACGTGCCTTGTCTTCCGGTCCGCCGCCGGCAAGCACGCTCCACGACTGGGCGATCGAATCGATCCGGCATTCGAGCGACTGTGACGAGCCGAGCGGCTCGCCGTCGTCGAAATAGCCACGGCGATAGTATGCGCCGTCCCATCCGCTGCCGTCGAGGGCTTCCAGCAGGGACTTGAGGTGGTCGTTCCAGCGCTTTACGCGCTGTTCGTCGCCTCTGGCATCCGCGCGCGGCAGGAAGCGCTGCAGGGCACCGGCCAGGAACCAGCCGAGCCAGACGCTCTCGCCCTTGCCGGCCTCGCCCACGCGATTCATGCCGTCGTTCCAGTCACCACCCAGCATCAGCGGCAGACCGTGCTGGCCGGTCCGCTCGATTGCGAGGTCCAGCGCACGCGCTGCATGCTCGTAGAGATCGGCGACCTCTTCCGCCATTTCCGGCTGGAAGAAGGTGTCGTGCTGGCCCGGTTCGAGCGCGGGGCCCTTCAGGAAGGCGAGTTGTTCGATCAGGATCTTGTCGTCGCCGGTGGCCTCGACATAGCGGTCGACCGCATAGGCAAGCCAGACGACGTCGTCGGAGATCGTGGTCCTGACACCGGCACCACCCTGCGGCAACCACCAGTGCTGAACATCCCCTTCGACGAACTGGCGCCCGGCAGCCTTGAGGATCTGCCCGCGCGCAAGCGCCGGATCCTGGATCAGCAGACCGAGCGAGTCCTGCAACTGGTCGCGGAAACCGAAGGCGCCGCTTGCCTGATAGAAGCCGGCCCGTGCCAGCATGCGGCAACCGAGCGTCTGATAGGGCAGCCAGGCATTGACCATATGGTTGAAGCCGGCATCAGGGGTGTCGACCTGAATGCGCCCGGTGAACGCCTCCCAGAATCCGCTATTGTCGGCGAGCACTTCGCCAAAGGGCCGCAACGCCATCTTTTCGACGAGAGCCCTGGCCTCTGCCTCGCTGTCGCAATCCCCGAGAAGGAAGGTGATCTCGCGGCTTTCGCCGGGTCCGATCTGCATGTCGAAGGACAGGGCCGCGCACGGATCGCCCTCCGTTTCCATCGTGTTGGTCAGCACCTGCTGGCGGGCTACCGCCTGCGGCAGCTTGATGCAGCCGTTGCGGCCGATGAATTCCCGGCGGTTCGCAGTCGCCGCATCCGCCTTCAGATTGGCGGTGAAGACGGCATAACGGCCGGAATAGTCGATGCTGTAGGGGTTTGTGGCAAACAGCGCACCATTGTCGGCATCCTGCGACACCATGACGAAGGGGGCCGTCTTCTGCCCGTCATTGCCAAGCACCCATTCCAGATAGCCATAGGTGCGAAGCCTGCGCGCAGACGTGCCGTTATTGGTGATGGTCAGGTGGGTAAGCTTGACCGGCTCGTCTCTGGCAACCGTCTGGGTGATCCGCGTTTCCAGATCGCCATGGGCGGCATGGAAACTCGAATATCCCAAGCCATGGCGGGCTTCAAACCTGCTGTCGTCGCGCACATTGAGCGCAGCGAACGGTGCGAAGACCTCACCGCTGTCCAGATCCGTGACATAGAAGGCCTCGCTCGGCCGGTCGATGACCGGATCGTTCGACCAATGCGTCAGCTGATAGTCCCGCGAGTTGGTGCTCCAGGTAAAGCCTGCACCTTCCGCGGAGACGTGGAAGCCGAACCGGTCATTGGCAATAACGTTGATCCATGGCTGGGGCGTGGCCTGACCCGGTGCCAGTCGGACGATATATTCGCGCCCATCCTTGGAAAAGCCGCCATAGCCGTTCCAGAAGTCGAGATCGTCAGCGGTTTCGCTGACAGCGGCGGCGTCGAGCAATAGCGGCGCCGGAATGCGACCCTGCCAGTCTGGCTCCCGCACTTCCGTGCCGCGCGGTGACGAATAGAGCGATGCCGCACGGTTGATCTGATCGACAAGCTTGCCGTTGCGGGCATGGAACACCACGCGGGCGGCGGCGAGCAATGCGTTCCAGCTTGTCTCGTCCGACAGGTCGCGGCGCACGGCATAGACCTGACCGCTGGAACTGTCGGCCTGGCGGCTGCGCAATGTCTCGCTCAGCGCATCGACGGCGTGCTGCATGTCCTGCGCGTAGGAGGCGGGCCGTTCGTTCATGATCGCGAGATCGGCGATGATGCCGCGGCGGCGCAGATATTCCTGCGCGCTGAGGGCTTCACGGACAATCTCGATATCCATGTCGTCGTTGATGCGGACGGCAAAGATCGGATGGTCGCCGGATATCGCCATCGGCCACAACGCGCGCTGGGAAGACAAACCGTTGCGCACGGTTTCCGGGTCAACGCGCAGATGGGTTTCCGGGTAGACCAGATAGCGGCCGAGATGCTGGAAGGCGGCAGCCTGCTGCGAGGTGATGCCGACATGGCGCATCTCGACCTGGGCGCGGGTCCAGGCGTGGATCAGTTCGTGGTTGAAGGCGTCCGGATGGCGATAGCGATCGATCGCCTGATCGACCTCCTCGCGGTTCGGGGCAGCGATCGTCCAGAAGATCACCTGGACTTTCTTGCCCGAGGGGACGCGCACCACACGGCGCAGGCTGAGGATCGGATCCAGGGTGAAGCCTTCGCTCCCGCCCAGCGTGGCGCCCGGATCGAAAGCGGCCGCGTCTGCGAGCGTGCGCCCGCGTCCGATAAAGGCCATCCGGTCGGTCTCGAACTCGGTCGGGCGGCCCGGGCCGGCATTGTCGGCGACAAGATGCGCCAGGCAGATGTCCGGATCCGAGGCACTGCGCTTGTTGCGCTCCACCCGGATGACATCCTTGCGCTTGCCGAATTCGGTGCGGATGAACATCTTCGAAAACGCCGGATGGGCGTTGTCGTTGTCATCATAGGTCAGCACCGGTTCGAGATAGGACGTCACCTCGATATAGCGATCCTCGGCACCCGTGTTGATCAGCGTGACCCGACGCCCTTCGGCATCGTGTTCGGTCGCGACGATGCATTCGACATTGCTCGTGATGCCGGCCACCGTCTTGTAGAACTCGGCCTTCTCGTCGTTGAAGATGACCTTGGTCTCTTCGCCCTCCGCACGGCGCGGCGTGGCCGTTGCCGACCACCAGTCGCCACTCGTGGTGTCGCGCAGGAAGACGAAAGTGCCCGAGCGGTCTTCGGTCGGGTCGGCCTTCCAGCGGGTGACGGCCTGGCCGTTCCAGCGGGAAAAGCCGGAACCGGTTGCCGAGAGCACGACCGAATAGTGACCATTCGACAGGAAGGCGAGGGCGCGGTCCTTCTTGAGGGGATCGAGGATGGTGCGCACTTCCGGCCGCAGCAGGTCCGCCTTGCCCTTTCCGGGCACCTTCGGCTCGTGCTTGGCGCTCATCACCGGGATTTCGCGTGGTGCCTTTTCCTGCAAAAGCAGTTCGGCGGCCTCGATCACGGGGTCGGAATGGAAGAGTTCGCGCAGCAGACCGTTGAACGCAACGTTGGCGATGGCTGCAATCGACATGCCGTGGTGGTGGGCATAATAATTGAACACCACCGCGCAGGTCTGGCCTTCGGGGACGCGGGTCGGGGTGAAATCCACCGAATCGAAGAAGCCGTAAATCCCGAGTGCGCCGAGATCCCGCAGGCGCTCCAGGTTGGCAAGGGCGTCCTTGGGGAAATACTGGCTGGCCAGGATCGAGGCATAGGGAGCGATGACGGCGTTCTGGCCGAGACCGCGCTTCAGGCCGAGCGTCGGTACGCCGAAATTGGTGTACTGGTAGGTGAGCTCGTGGTCGCGGGCATTGAAGGCGGCTTCCGAAATTCCCCAGGGAATCCCGCCGAGCCGCTTGGCATGGTTCATCTGCTCCTGAACGACCAGATTGTTGGTCTGGCTGAGGATGCCGCCATGACGTTCCTGCATCACCAGGGGCGGCATCAGATATTCGAACATCGAGCCCGACCATGAGACCAGCGCTGCCTGGGCGCCGACCGGGATCACCTGCCGGCCGAGCCGGTACCAGTGCTCCGTCGGCAAATCGCCCTTGGCAATGGCAAACATGCTCGTCAGGCGGCATTCCGACGCCAGAAGGTCGTAGCAGGCTTCGTCGAGTTCGTGGCTGTCCTCGCGGTACCCGATCGACAGCAGGCGTCGCTCCGGACGAAACAGAAAGGTGAAGTTCATCGAGAATGCGATGCCGCGGCTGCGGTCGCGCAGGCTCGCCAGACGCTGGCGGAACGGCTCGATGTTGGAAAGGTCGAAGGAGAAGTCGGCGACATGGGCTTCGCAGGTGGACACCAGCGATTCCGCCCAGCGGGTGACTTCGGCCGATCGCTCCGAGCCGACCTCGTGATCCAGATTGGCCGCGAGCTTCTGGATGTCGCGGGCCATGACGGCGAGGTTGGCGATGCGGATCGAGGCGAATTCGTGCTCGCGCTTGACGGCCGCCAGTGCCGTGTTGAAGCCGTTGATGCGCTCTTCCAGCCGGCGGCGCAGCGGACGGACGATCTTGCGGTCGTCGGGCAACTGCTTCAGCGTTTCGCCGAGAATGCCGCAGACATCGCCGACGCCATCGAGATTGCCCTGCAGATGCGCCGAGGGCGCTTCCGCCCATTCGCGGCACGCCGAGGAGATGGCGATCAGGTGGCCGGCGAGATTGCCGCTGTCGACGGCGGAGACATAGCGCGGCCCGAGCGTCTTCAGACTGTCGGTATGATACCAGTTGAACAGGTGCCCGCGGTATTTTTCCATCCGCTCGACGGTCGCGATGGTCTGTTCAAGCCGCTCGATCGTCTGTTCGAAGCTGACCCAGCCGAAATGGCGGGCGGAAATCGTCGAGAGAAGATAGACGCCGATATTGGTCGGCGACGTGCGGTGGGCGACGATCTGCTCGGGTTTTTCCTGGACGTTGTCCGGGGGCAGATAGTTGTCGCCGGCGGTGACGAAAGTCTCGTAATAGCGCCAGGTCCGCCGCGCGATCTTGCGAAGCTCCAGCAGCGTCTGCTCGGGGACCTCCAGCAGATCCTCGGTTTCCGCCGACTGGCTGACATACCAGGCAACAAGAGGCGACATGACCCAGAGGATGATGAAGGGCAGGCCGACCAGCACGCCGAAGGTGCCATTGATGCTGGAGAAAGCCAGGGCCACCAGCGCCAGCGCAGGCGCGTGGCGCATCGAGTGGTAATACGAACCGATATCGCCCTGGGCGACCGACTGGACGCTTGCGGCCGTCTTCCATTCGAGCAGCATCTTGCGGCTGTAGAACAGCCGGTAGACGGATCGCAGGATGGCATCGGCCATCATCCAGGCATTGTCGGCGATGAAGACGATACGCAACGCGACCTGCGCATTCGCAGACCAGGCTTCGTTCAGCAGCGACTGAAAATGGGCCCGCGGCACGATATCGCTGGAGCGCGGGATCAGGCCCGAGATCAGCGACAAGGTGGGTGCGACGAAGAGGCAGAAGATCAGCAGAAGCTGCCAGAACACGGCGCCGACAGGCGGCAGCATGGCCCAGCCGACAACGGATGCGCCGAACCATGCGATCGGGGTCAGCGACCTCCGGAGATTGTCGAGCATCTTCCAGCGGCCGAGCGCGGTGATGCCGCGAAGCGGATCGAGGATATAGGGAAGCAGCTGCCAGTCGCCGCGGGCCCAGCGGTGCTGGCGCGAGACTTCCACCTCGTAGCGGGTCGGAAAGTCCTCGACGAGTTCGACGTCGGTAACGAGCGCACAGCGCGCAAACGAACCTTCGAGAAGGTCGTGGCTGAGCACGCTGTTCTCGTCGATACGGCCCTTGATTGCGGTTTCAAACGCGTCGACGTCATAGAGCCCCTTGCCGGTGAAGGTGCCTTCGCCGGTCAGGTCCTGATAGACGTCGGAGACAGTAAAGACGTAAGGGTCAAGGCCGCGATTGATCGAGAACACGCGCTGGAAGACCGAGGCGTCCTTGCCGGTCGTCAGCGACGGGGTGACGCGCGGCTGGAGAATGCTGTAGCCGCTGACCACGCGTCCGGTCTTCGGGTCGGCGACCGGCCGGTTGATCGGATGATGCAGCTTGCCGACGAGCTTGGTCACCGCCTCGCGCATCAGTCGCGTGTCGGCATCGAGCGTCATCACATATTTTATGTTGTCCGGCACGGTGTTGGCGCCGGTGACATAGGACGTGTCCCGGTCTCCGCGCAGCAGCATGTTGAGTTCGTGCAGCTTGCCGCGCTTGCGCTCCCAGCCCATCCAGCAATTTTCGGCCGCATTGAACTGGCGACGGCGATGCAGCATGTAGAACAGGGTGCGGCCGCTGTCGCGGTAACGCATGTTCAGGTCTGCCACCTGCTTCTTGGCATAGTCGAGGATCTCGAGATCGGCAGGGCTTTCCTCGACCTTTCCGTCACGCCAGTCGCTGAGCAAGGCAAAATAGATCTCGCCGCGCGGATTGGTCAGGTAGTGGACTTCGAGGTTGCGTACGAGTTCGTCGACCTCGTCGCGGTTATGGATCATGCAGGGGACGGCGACCAGGGTGCGGGCGTTCGGCGGAATGCCCTCCTTGAACTCGAAGCCGGGCAGGCGTGCCGGTTTGACGACAAAGGTGACCAGCGTGTTGAAAAGTCCGGTCGCGCCTTCGGATGCGGGTAAAGCGAGCATCAGCAGAAGCAGCAGGATGATCGGCCAGGATATGCCGCCATAAGAGAGGAACCAGCCGGCTGCCGCCAATGCCAGAAATGTCAGCACAAGCACCGGTACCGCCACGCTCATCCACCGCAGGCGGAGCATGATGCGGGTGATCACCTGCTGCGGCGGGGCACTGTAGCCGATCTCCTGCTCCAGACGCCGGCGCTGTTCACCGACGAGGAAGGCGCCCACATCCACGGCGGCCGCGTTCGAATCGCCACCGATGTTCGCGGTCGTCATGTCGATCGCCTTCTGGGCGATCTCGACTTCCGTATGGTCGGAGCGGCGGGCGAGCTTTTCGATCGTGCTGCGATAGGCGTTGCGCGAACCGAAATCGAGTTCGCGGTAATCCGTATGCGTGCCCAGGATCCGATCGACAGCGCAGACCTGTTCGACCCAGACCGACCATTCGGTGTCGTCGACTTCACGCAGGCTGGTGACGATATTGCCCATCGTCACATTGCCGGACGAAAGCCGGTTCTGCTCGCCAGTCAGGGCTTCCTCGGCCGTGCGACCGCGATGTTCGAGATGCGCCTCAAGCCGGTTGATCGCAAAGCTGGTGTCCTGCGAGCCGTTGCGCAGGCGGTAGAGGAACTGGGTCGCGAAGGTATTGTCGTCGAGCAGCGGCTCGATCTTCTGCATCAGCTCGCGCGAGCCGTCTTCATTGCCGATGCGAATGATCTCGTCGGCGGTCTCGTTGGCGCGACGCCGCATCTGCCGGGAGCGTTCGACCCGGGTGGAAATGCGCCGGAGATTCTCGACCAGAACATAGCGGACCATGGACGGCAGGGCCCAGAGTTCGCCGATCTCCAGAATCTGCTCGGACTGGTAGCCCTCCACCAGTGCCGTCATGCTCTCCTGCGAGACGGTGCTGTGGGTGTAGGCGACGAAGAGCCATGCAAGCGCCAGCGTGCGCGGCATCTCGTTGCCGGCAATATTCATCGTCGGCAGCTGGCGATAGAATTTCTTCGGGAAGTCGCGCCGAACCTCCTGAATGGCCTCTTCGATGATATAATGGTTATCGAGCAGCCATTCGGCGGCCGGCGTGATCGTGGCGCCGGTCTCGACGTCGGCAGCCGTGGTCCGGTAGACCCTGAGGATCTCTTCCTCATTTTCCTTGTGACGCTTGAAAAAGTCGAAGGCAAACAGGCCGGGGAATTCCGCGGTACCGTTTCGGGCCAGTTCGGCCGCCTTCTGTTCCAGTTCCTCGTTCGTCAGGTAAGTAGATCGGATCGAGTCGTTATGGTCGATCTGCTTACTTTCAATGTCGCGCGCGGGTGCAGGCTGCATCACATCGTGGGGCATATGGCGGGTCGGTACCTGAGATAAGATTTATAGATAAGTCGGGAACGCCCCGGGCGGAGGGTTGTTCCGCCAGAAGAATTTCGCTGTTCAAGCTTTGCATTTATTCTGCAAATCCGGTCGAGTCGAGATTATTCCAAACGGCTGCGTATGAAGTCCCTTCGATAGCTAATTTCGAAATAGCGCAACATTATGCCCTTTTTCGTAAAACATTGCATCCGCGTGGCACCGCGTCCTGCGGCCGAGTGCTGAATGTCACGGCGTCACAATTTGTGAGGGTCGATTTCAGCGTCTTCATCTTGTCATTTCAATCGATTTAAATAAGGGTGCGGTCGAGGAGTATCCAGACCATGAATGAACCACGTCCAGGCTTTAAAACGTCGACCCGCATGCCGTTTCCACCCGCGCGGGTGGCGGTATCATTGCTGTTTTTGATGAACGGCTTTCTGATCGGATCCTGGGCGCCGAAAATTCCGGAATTCGCCGAACGGCTTGATCTGACCGAAAGTCGGCTCGGCATGATGCTCTTCGTTTTCGGCGTCGGCTCGCTCGTCATGATGCCGATTGCCGGCGGGCAGCTTGCGCGGTTCGGCACCCGCAGGGTCTGCCAGGTGACGACGCTGCTTTTCCTGCCCGCGCTTCTGGCGGTGACCTATGCGAATTCCTTGACATCGGCCGTCGTGGCGCTGTTCCTGTTCGGCGGGCTGACCGGTGCCATGGATGTCGCGATGAATGCCAACGCCGTCGAAGTCGAGCGGTCCATGGCCAAGTCGATCATGTCCTCATGCCATGCCTTCTGGAGTCTGGGCGGCCTGATCGGGGCGGGGCTCGGAGGCTATCTCATAGCCACCCTGGGTGTCGTGCTGCATGCCCTCATCGCCACCGCCCTTGCCGCGATGGCCGTCTTGCTGGCATGGCCGAAGATCATGACGGATCAGCCGCATGCGGAAGACGATGCGCCGAAGGCACGGCTTCCTCGCACCCTGTTGCCCTGGCTCATCGGGATTGTGGCGCTGTTCGGCATGGTGCCGGAAGGGGCCGTGCTCGACTGGGGTGCCATCTATCTGCGTGATGAGCTCGCCGCCCCCCTCAGCCATTCCGGGTTGGCCTTTGCGGCTTTTGCCCTGACGATGGCGATCATGCGGTTTGCCGGAGACTGGGTTCGCGACCGGCTGGGTGCCGTGCGGACGCTGCGGATCTGCGCTGCATTTTCCCTGGTTGGCCTGCTGATGGCCGGCCTGGCGCCGAATACCGTCGTGGCGCTGATCGGCTTTGCCCTGACGGGTATCGGGCTTTCCAATGTCGTTCCGATCGCCTTTTCGGCCGGCGGCAACCTTCCCGGCCTTGCACGCGGCGTCGGACTTTCGGTGGTGACGACCTTCGGCTATGCGGGCATCCTGTTTGCCCCGTCGCTGATCGGATTTATTGCCGAGCACAGCTCGCTTTCCGCCGTCTACACCGGCCTTGCCGCCTGCATCATCGTAATCTTCGCATTCTCCCATCTCGCACGATATGCCGATCGGGAAACGTGACGAATATGGAAAGGGTCGTGGAGCGCGCGCCCGGTGGTCGCAGTTGACAAGGGGCATGCCATGGGCCACCTGAAAGGCGAAAATAGCCTATTGCCCATGAGGCCAGCCATGCTTTCACCTGTTGATTACGATCCGAAACCGCGCCACGACACCGTTGCCGTCAATGTCGGCGGCGTGACGGTCGGCGGCGGCGCGCCCGTCGTCGTCCAGTCTATGACCAATACGGACACTGCCGATATCGATGCGACGGTGGCCCAGGTTGCAGCCCTTTACCGGGCGGGTTCCGAAATTGTCCGCATCACCGTCGATCGCGACGAGAGTGCGGCGGCCGTTCCGAAGATCCGCGAGCGCCTCTTGCGGCTCGGCATGGATGTGCCGCTGGTCGGCGACTTCCATTATATCGGGCACAAGCTGCTTGCCGATCATCCGGCCTGCGCCGAGGCGCTGGCGAAATACCGCATCAATCCGGGCAATGTCGGCTTCAAGGACAAGAAGGACAAGCAGTTCGCCGAGATCGTCGAAATGGCGATCCGCCATGACAAGCCGGTACGCATCGGGGTCAACTGGGGCTCGCTGGACCAGGATCTCCTGACCCGGTTGATGGACGAGAACCAGGCAAGCGGTTCGCCGCTCTCGGCCCGCCAGGTGATGCATGAGGCGATCGTCCAGTCGGCGCTGTTATCGGCCGAGCTTGCGGAGGATATCGGCCTGTCGCGCGACAAGATCATCCTGTCGGCCAAGGTTAGCCAGGTCCAGGATCTGATCGCCGTCTATTCCATGCTGGCCGGCCGCTCCAACCATGCGCTGCATCTCGGTCTGACCGAGGCCGGCATGGGCTCCAAGGGCATTGTCGCCTCGTCGGCGGCCATGGCCTATGTCCTGCAACACGGCATCGGCGACACCATCCGCGTGTCGCTCACACCGGAACCGAACGGCGACCGGACCCGCGAGGTCCAGGTGGCGCAGGAAATCCTGCAGGTCATGGGCTTTCGCCAGTTCGTTCCAGTGGTTGCGGCCTGTCCCGGTTGCGGGCGCACGACCTCGACGGTCTTTCAGGAACTGGCGCAGACCATTCAGAACGACCTTCGCAAGAACATGCCGGTGTGGCGCGAAAAATATCCGGGCGTCGAGGGACTGAACGTTGCGGTGATGGGCTGCATCGTCAACGGCCCGGGCGAAAGCAAGCATGCCAATATCGGCATTTCCCTGCCTGGCACCGGCGAAACGCCGGCCGCGCCTGTGTTCATCGACGGCAAGAAGGCAAAAACCCTGCGCGGCGACAACATTGCTGCTGAATTCGAAGCGCTTGTAATAGAGTATATTGAAACACGCTACGGACAAAAAACAGCTGCGGAATAGGGCGTTCCGGTCTTTTCTTCATTTCGCCGCAATGGTTATGTTCCTGCACTCAACGTGCATTGGAGAATCATGCCGATGATGAAGAAAGTTTTGCCTGTCGCCCTTATCGCCGTCTATGTCAGCGGCTGTACGACAGTGGATCCCTATACCGGCCAGGAGAAGGTGTCGAACACCGCAGGCGGCGCCGCGCTCGGTGCGGCGGCGGGCGCGATCGGCGGCGCCCTGATCGGCGGTGGCCACCATGCCGGCCGCAATGCGCTGATCGGCGCCGGCATCGGCGCGCTTGCCGGTGGTGCGATCGGCAATTACATGGACCGCCAGGAATCCGAACTCCGGGCCCAGCTTCAGGGCACCGGCATTTCGGTGACGCGTGTCGGCGACCGGATCATCCTGAACATGCCGTCGAATGTGACCTTCGACACCGATCAATATGCCGTCATGCCGCAATTCTATGCGACGCTGAACTCGGTGGCGATCGTGCTCAACAAGTTCAACAAGACGCTGATCGACGTCAACGGGCATACCGATTCCACCGGCAGCCTGCAGCACAATCAGGAACTGTCGCAGAACCGGGCTCAGGCCGTTGCGAGCTACCTGTTCAGCCAGGGCGTGGATTCACGCCGTGTCTCTTCGATGGGGTTTGGTCCGAGCCAGCCGGTCGCGACCAATGCAACGGCCGAAGGCCGCGCGCAGAACCGCCGCGTCGAGGTGCAGATCTCGCCGCTCAAGGAAGGCTGATCGCTTCCTTTGCAAGGCAGGATATCGACAACGCCGCGCTCGTCGCGGCGTTTTTCATGAAAGGGATCAGTTCTGGCGAGCGGCGACGAATTTCGCAGCCTCGATCAGGATCCTGGCTTTCCCGCCATAGGGGGAGAGCAGGCTCGTGGCTTCGTCGACCAGGCGCGCAAGTTCGGCGACCGCCCAGTCCTGGCCCTTGAGGCCGACCAGCGTGCCCTTGCCGCGATCGGCATCCTTGCCTGTCGCCTTGCCGAGCGTTGCGGCGTCCGAAGTGATGTCGAGGAGGTCGTCGGCAATCTGAAAGGCGCGGCCGAGCAGTTCGCCATAGCGGCGCAGCCGTGCGAGGTCGCCCGCCGGAGCGCCGGCAATGATCGCGCCGGCCTCGCAGGCAAATCGCAACAATGCGCCTGTCTTCATCGCCTGGAGGGTGACGACGCCCTCTTCTCCAGGAGCGTTTTTTTCCGCTGCCAGATCCAGGGCCTGGCCGCCGACCATGCCGCCGATGCCGGCTGCGCGCGACAGGGCCAGCACGAGATCGATCCGGGCCTTGTCGGGCAACGCCGTTTCCGGGGCCGCGATCGTGTCGAAGGCCAGGGTCAGGAGGCCGTCGCCTGCCAGGATCGCGGTCGCCTCGTCGAAGGCAATATGGACCGTCGGTTTGCCGCGCCGCATGTCGTCATCGTCCATTGCCGGCAGGTCGTCATGCACCAGCGAATAGCTGTGCAGGCATTCGAGCGCTGCGCCGACCCTGAGCGCTGCAGGACGATTGCCGCCCAGCAGGCTGGCGGTCTCGACCACCAGGAAAGGGCGCAGGCGCTTGCCGCCGTTCAACAGTCCGTGCCGCATCGCCTCGATGAGGTGCGCCGGACGCGCGATCTCGCCGGTTTCGGCAGTCAGGCTCAGCAGGCCGGTCATGACGGGAAGAATTTCGCTGGCGAAGTTGCGCAGACATGTCTCGAAGGTCGCAGAAATCTCGGTCATATCGGGTGTTTGGCATGAGCCGGCATTGCTGGCAATGGAGAAACTATCCAAGGCAAAACCCATGCGATCGGCCGGCCCACTCTGGTCATCAAGAACCATGCTCGGTAAAGAACGTTAAGACGAACGGATGATCGGAAGAGGGTGGTCGGCATGCCGGGCCGTTTCGGGGTAGAATGAGGGGAAAACGGCGCAGTGTCGCGGGCTGGATCCGCAGGGTGATTGTCATCCTGCTCGTGGTGCTTGTACTGCCGTATATTCTCATCCCCGTCTATGCCCTGCCCTTCATCCGGCCGCTTTCGACGCCGATGATCGCCGACCTTCTTACCTTGCAAGGCTATGATCGCCGCTGGGTCTCTTTCGACAACATCTCCCCCGATCTCGTGCAGGCCGTGATGATGTCGGAGGACGGTCAGTTCTGTTCCCATCACGGCGTCGACTGGGGCGAGATGAAAGGCGTGGTCGAGGATGCGCTTGCCGGCGACGAAACGCGCGGTGCCAGCACCATTCCGATGCAGACGGTGAAGAACCTCTTCCTGTGGAACAGCCGATCCTTCGTGCGCAAGGGACTGGAACTGCCGCTGGCGTTGACGGCAGATTTCCTCTGGCCCAAGAAGCGGACGATGGAAATCTACCTGAATGTCGCCCAGTGGGGACCGCGGCTCTACGGCATCGAGGCGGCGGCACATCACTATTTCAATGTTCCGGCCTCGAAACTGTCGGCCGACCAGGCTGCCCTGCTCGCCGTCTCCCTGCCGAACCCGATCGACAGACATGCCAACAAGCCGTCGAAGGGAATGCGGCGCGTGGCGCAGGTCGTCCATCGCCGGGCTCGCAATTCCGGTGCCTATATCACCTGTCTTTATGAGTGACATTCCAATTATTGGCTGGTCGCAGCGGCAATGTGCCCTCAAGGTGCCTCAGGACTTCAACCGGCGGTGCGAGGCGATCCCAGATGCACGAACTCATCCTCTATATCGCAAATAAGAATTACTCCTCATGGTCCTTCCGGCCATGGATCGCGATGGACGCGCTGGGGATCCCGTTCGAAGAGCGGCTAGTGCCTTTTGATTTCGCGGCTGGCAATCCCGAGATCAAGGCGATTTCGCCGACGGGGCGTATCCCTCTGTTGCAGCATGGCACGCTGAAGATCTGGGAATCGCTCTCGATCCTCGAATATGTGGCAGAGCTCTACCCGGAGGTGGGTGTATGGCCGGCCGACGCCTCACGGCGTGCCGTGGCGCGCTCGATCTGCATGGAGATGTTGTCGGGCTTTACCGGTCTTCGGTCGGCCTGCCCGATGAACATCAAGCGCAAGCCGGCACCGCTCGATAATCTGTCGGACGCCGTTCACCGGGATGTCGATCGCATTTCGAGCCTCTGGAAGGAACAATTGGCGGTAAGTGGTGGTCCCTTCCTGTTCGGCGCGTTCTCGGCGGCAGATGCGATGTATGCCCCGGTGGTCAATCGACTGGAGGTTTACGGTCTGACGAAAGACAGCCAGGTACTCGACTACATGGCACGGATGAAGGAGCATCCGTCCTGGGTCAAATGGCGGGATGCCGCCTTGGCGGAACCGTGGTATGTGGCGGAAGACGAGGTCTGACTGCATCGCCCCGAGGCGGCGGCCAGGCCTATCGCTGCAAGCGGCCATACCCCTTGCGCGTTCTGTTGAAAAAAACGACCGGGGGACTGGTCAAGCGGGCATCGAGCATGTATAAGCCCGCGCAATTCCGAGATCTAAACGTACCGATCTGGCTAGGAATTCTAGCCGGCGGACACGTTTTTCCCGTCATGTGGAGTAATTGAAATGGCTGTACCGAAAAGAAAAACGACCCCGTCGAAGCGCGGTATGCGCCGCTCGGCTGACGCACTGAAGGCTGCGACTTACGTCGAAGACAAGAACTCCGGCGAACTGCGTCGTCCGCACCATATCGATCTGAAGACCGGTATGTATCGCGGCCGTCAGGTCCTGACGCCGAAGGAAAGCGCATAATCGCGCATTCCAACCGCTCTTGCGGATGAAGGTCGGCTTTGCCGGCCTTTTTTTTGTTCAACTTGTCGTCTATCGGCACTCCTGCGGGTGACCAAGGTCTTGCCCGAAGCCCTCGCCCCTTGACCGTTTGAATCCAGGCATCATGCTTTTCGAGACGCGGTTCGATCTTCGGGCCGATGCTGCAGGTGCCGAAACGAAGGATAGCCGTTCATGCTGACTGCCTTGCCCCTGACGATCATTCCCTTCCTGCTGTACAATCTGGCTGTCTTCTCCGGACTGGACGCAGGCGCTGGACTTTCAGGCGAGATGTTTGCCGTCAACATGCTTTCGGGTGCGCGCTGGGCCATGTCCTTCGGCGACGGCCTGATCCTGATCGGCCTTGTGCTGCTGTTTGCAGAAATCCTGAAATCGACGCGCCCGGGCTCCGCATCGCTGATCAACCACATGCTGTCGATGCTGGTGTTCGTCGCCTATCTCGTCGAGTTCCTGCTGGTCGTGCAGGCCGCGACGCAGATCTTCTTCCTGTTGATGATCATCACGCTGATCGACGTCATCGGCGGTTTCACCATCTCGATCCGCACGGCCGGCCGCGACGTGTCGATCGGCCTCTGACGTTCAGGCGCAGCCCCCGGCGCGTGCCGTTCGCGGCGCGCGTTCAAGGGACGATATTTGTCGGCCGGAAAAGAGCCGTCCTAGAGATTGTCGAGCTTGTTCTGCAGCGTGCGCAGCTGCTCCTTCAGGTCGTCGATGTCCTTGCTTTCCGGCCGCTTGGTTTCCTGCGGTGTCTGCGGCGTCAGGAAGGGTGAGAACATCTTCATCGCCTGATGAAACATCTCTGTGTTGCGCTTGACCTGTTCTTCCACCAGCTGCATCGGCATCTGCAGGTTCTTCGGCATGGGCATCTCGCCGAAGGCCGTCGTCATCTGCTCTCGCATCTGGCTCTGTTGTTCGGTGAAGGCTTTCATCGAATGTTCCAGGAAGCTCGGCACCACCATCTGCATCTGGTCGCCGTAATAGCTGATCAATTGCCGCAGGAAGGAAATCGGCAGCAGCGTATTGCCGGTTTTCGACTCCTGTTCGAAAATGATCTGGGTCAGGACCGAGTGGGTAATGTCATCGCCGGACTTGGCATCTTGGACGGTGAACTCTTCCCCCTTTTTCACCATCTTGGCGAGATCGTCGAGCGTTACATAGGTGCTCGTGCCGGTGTTGTAGAGCCGACGATTTGCGTATTTCTTGATGATGATCTCGCCACTGGCTTTGGCCATGTTCGTCTCCAACCCTTGATTTTGATATTTGTTATTGCTTCTCCCGATCTTAGTCTAATCGGAAACGAACTGTCATGACAATCTCTTTGTGCGATGCGGGAAGGCCGGCGTCCGGCGTGCATTGCTGCAGGTTTCCGCCGCTGCGAAGGGCTGCATTGCGCGTTGTCGTTTGACAGGGGGCCAGAGCTTTGACACCTTTCCCTCAGACATAATTTCGAAGTAGGAGGAGACGCCAAAATGAGCACTTCCGTTGTTATCGCCAGCGCCGCGCGGACCCCGGTCGGGTCTTTCAATGGTGCGTTTGCCACCGTGCCGGCCCATCATCTCGGCGCCGTCGCCATTTCCGGCGTTCTGGAGCGTTCCGGCGTCGAGGCCAGGGAGGTCGATGAGGTCATTCTCGGCCAGGTCCTGACGGCGGGCGAAGGGCAGAATGCCGCGCGCCAGGCGGCGATGAAGGCCGGTATTCCTCAGGAAGCGACGGCCTGGGGCATGAACCAGCTCTGCGGCTCCGGCCTGCGGGCGGTGGCACTCGGCATGCAGCAAATCCTGACGGGGGATGCGAAGATCATCATTGCGGGCGGGCAGGAATCGATGTCCATGGCACCGCATTGCGCGCATCTGCGCAGCGGTCAGAAGATGGGCGACCTGAAAATGATCGACACGATGATCAAGGACGGCCTGACCGATGCCTTTTACGGCTACCATATGGGTCAGACGGCGGAAAATGTCGCACGTCAGTGGCAGCTGTCGCGAGAGGAGCAGGATCAATTCGCTCTCGCATCGCAAAACAAGGCTGAAGCGGCGCAGACAGCCGGCCGTTTCAAGGATGAAATCGTGCCGGTGATCGTCCCTTCGCGTAAGGGAGACGTTACCGTCGATGCCGACGAATACATCCGCCATGGCGCGACGCTCGAAAGCATGACCAAGCTGCGTCCGGCCTTCGACAAGGAAGGCACAGTGACGGCCGGCAATGCGTCGGGGATCAATGACGGGGCGGCGGCAGCGCTTCTGATGAGCGAAGAGGAAGCTTCGCGTCGCGGAATCTCGCCGCTCGCCCGTATCGTTTCCTGGGCGACCGCGGGTGTCGATCCGCAGATCATGGGCACCGGTCCCATCCCGGCTTCGCGCAAGGCGCTGGAGAAGGCCGGCTGGAAGACGAGCGATCTCGAACTGGTGGAAGCCAACGAGGCATTCGCTGCCCAGGCTTGCGCCGTCAACAAGGATCTCGGCTGGGACACGTCGATCGTCAATGTCAACGGCGGCGCGATCGCGATCGGTCATCCGATCGGTGCGTCGGGTGCGCGCGTGCTCAATACGCTGTTGTTCGAGATGAAGCGGCGCGGCGTCAAGAAGGGGCTGGCGACCCTTTGCATCGGCGGCGGCATGGGCGTCGCCATGTGCCTGGAGGCATTCTGATCTGCAAGCCGGCCGGCCGCACCAAGCGAGCCGGCCGTTTTGTTATTCGGGCCGGATTTTCTATCGCCTCGACAAGAAGGGCGGTTCAGACGGTGGAACACTTTGACGATGAGGGAGCAGGACAATGACTAGAGTAGCGGTTGTTACGGGCGGTACACGCGGGATCGGGGCGGCAATCTCGATTGCACTGAAGGAGAGCGGCTGCAAGGTCGCAGCCGTCTACGCCGGCAACGACGAGAAGGCCAAGGCCTTCGAGGCCGAGACCGGCATTGCCGTCTTCAAATGGGACGTTTCGGATTACCAGGCCTGTGTTGACGGCATCGCCGGCATCGAGCAGGCGCTCGGCCCCGTGGACATTCTCGTCAACAATGCCGGCATCACCCGCGACGCGATGTTCCACAAGATGACGCCGGCGCACTGGAACGAGGTCATTGGCACCAATCTAACCGGTCTCTACAACATGACCCACCCGGTGTGGAGCGGCATGCGGGACCGCGGTTTCGGCCGGGTCATCAACATCTCCTCGATCAACGGCCAGAAGGGGCAGATGGGGCAGGTCAACTATTCGGCGTCCAAGGCCGGCGACCTCGGGTTTACCAAGGCGCTGGCACAGGAAGGGGCGGCCAAGGGAATTACGGTCAACGCGATCTGCCCGGGCTATATCGCCACGGAAATGGTGCGTGCGATCCCGGAAAAGGTTCTGAACGAACGGATCCTTCCGCAGATCCCGGTCGGTCGCCTCGGTGAGCCGGAAGAGATTGCCCGTTGCGTGGTCTTCCTGGCATCGGATGATGCCGGCTTCATCACCGGCTCGACCCTGTCTGCCAATGGCGGCCAGTTTTTCGTCTGAGGCTTCCTGCGTTTGCCAGGTGCTGCAGCATTTTGAAGCAGTGCGCCGCATAAAAAAAGGCCACCGGTCATGCGACCGGTGGCCTTTTCATCAAGTCCGTTCGTGATCAGCAGCGTGCTGTGTAACGGCGGTTGTGGCGGTCGCGATAGACGCAGTAGCCCGGACGTTCGCTGGACTTGCCGACGAGGTAACCGGCAGCTCCACCGACTGCAGCGCCGATTGCTGCGCCGCCAACTGAGTTGGAAGCCGCGCCACCGATAATGGCACCACCAACGGCGCCGGCCGTCGTGGTCTTTTCAGTGGTGGTGCAGGATGCCAGGGCGCCGACGAGGGCGAGGGACAGCAGGACCTTTTTCATGTTTTGCTCCTTGGGGTCGGGGTAGAATTTTTCGGGGTCGATTTAGCGAGCAGCTTGGTACCTGCGCGTTAGATTCGGCCCATCAACAGAAGGACGATAACAATGACGACAACGAGGCCGAGACCGCCGGACGGGCCGTAGCCCCACGAGCGGCTGTGCCCCCAGGTCGGCAGTGCACCGATGAGCAGCAGAATAAGAACGACAAGCAGGATTGTACCGAGCATATGAACCTCTCTTTGATCAACTCAAAAACTTCAGACACTTAATGAGCTCGCGGCGCATTTGTTCCACGCGAAACGAAGGACGGCAGAACCTGTGACAAGAACGAGTTCTGCCGCGGCAGAACCATCTCGTTTTTGGGGCCGGCGGGCAGGGGACGGCGTGACGGCTGCAGCAGCCACGGGTCGGCGCAGAAGCGGGCAAAGACGCGGTCGAGCTCGCCTTGTCTTTCCACCATCAGCAGATGTCCTGACTTGCCGAAAAGCACTGTCTGCACATTCGGCAGCAGCCGAGACAATCGCAATTGATGCAGCGGCGGCACGACCTCGTCATTGATGCCGATCAGATTGAGGACGGGCACCTCGACATTGGCGATGCGGTCGAGAAGGCTGGTTCGCTGGAACCAGCTGACGACCGCTGCGATATCCTGCGGCTTGCAGGTCAGCAGCCGCTGCCGCACCGCTTCGATCATGGCGACGGTCTCCGCGGTCTCCCAAGGGCAGGATTTGTCGAAGACGCAATCGCTCGACCCTTGGCGAAAGCCTTCCGGTGTCGAAATCCACCGTTTCAGAAGCGTGCAGAAGACGCTCATGCCGATGCCCGGGATGCGCAGCAGGCGAGCGGCAAACCGTTCCTGGCCTTCGAAGCGGCCGCAGGCAAAACCGCCCATCAATACAACCGAGCGCACGAGATCCGGGCGTCGTTCCGCCAGAAGGAGCGAAATAAACGCACCGGTCGAATGCCCCACAAGCGTGACGGGGTGGCCGTCGAAGTCTCTTTCTATCGCGGCCGCATAGGCTTCTATGATGTCTTCGGTGGTGATGACCTGACCGGTCACCGGCAGGTGCCACCGGTCGTGGCCGGGCAGCGGGTAGGCAACCGTGTTGTGCTCGACGACATAGCGCGGCGCATAGAGCCGCCAGAAAGTCGGCGCCATGACGAGGCCGTGCAACAGGACAAAGTTGCGACCGGGATGTTGGGAAAGCCATTCGGCGGGCGGAACGGATAGCGTCATACTCGTAACCTCGGCAGTCAGAACGCCGCCGGGGAACGGCAGGTTCCGCTGCTGCACGCTCATTTTTGGTGCTTGCACGATGGACGTAGCGCGATGACGGAAAGCCGCTTCCATCCGCTGCCCGGCAGTCTTCGTCTCCGGAACAAATCAGGAAAAGAGACAGGTCAGCGATTCGTCGCTGATTCGTTCGCGGCCCGTTCCGACGCCTCGGCAGCGCGACTCTTTGCCGAGAGACATTCCTGGGGAAAGCGCGCCCTACATTTCACCATGCTTGCGTTTGTCGTCTAACCTCTCCATGTGATGGACTGGTTTTGCGCGTAATGTGCAGGCCTGCGAGTGGAGCGCACATTGACGTCTCAACCCCTGATCCTGAGCGGCCGCGGCGTGACAGCTGTGCTGGGGCCGACGAATACCGGCAAGACGCATTTCGCGATCGAGCGGATGGTGGCCCATGGCAGCGGCATGATCGGCCTGCCGCTGCGGCTGCTGGCACGTGAGGTGTATACGCGTGTGGTCGAGCGCGTGGGAGCAGCCCAGGTCGCGTTGATCACCGGCGAGGAACGTATCGTTCCAAAGGGTGCTCGATTTTCCGTCTGTACCGTCGAGGCGATGCCGCGCGAGACCAATGTCGGATTCGTCGCGATCGACGAGGTGCAGATTGCCGGCGATCTCGAGCGCGGGCACATCTTTACCGACCGCCTTCTGCATCTGCGGGGCAGGGAAGAGACGCTGCTGCTCGGCTCGGCCACGATGAAGCCGATCCTTCTGCAATTGCTGCCCGGGATCACGATCGTCGAACGACCGCGTCTTTCGCAGCTTTTCTATTCCGGGCAAAAGAAGATCACCCGATTGCCGCAACGAACGGTCATCGTCGCCTTTTCGGCCGACGAGGTCTATGCAATCGCCGAACTCATCCGGCGACAGCGCGGTGGTGCAGCCGTGGTGCTGGGGGCCCTCAGCCCGCGCACCCGCAACGCGCAGGTCGGGCTCTATCAGTCCGGCGATGTGGAATATCTGGTTGCCACCGATGCGATCGGCATGGGCCTCAATCTCGATGTCGATCATGTCGCGTTCGCGCAGGACCGCAAGTTCGACGGCTATCAATTCCGCAATCTGAATGCCGGCGAACTCGGACAGATCGCCGGGCGTGCCGGTCGCCATTTGCGCGATGGCACATTCGGCGTGACGGCACGGGTAGAGCCTTTCGACGCGGAACTGGTGGAACGGCTTGAGACCCATCATTTCGATCCGGTGAAGGTGCTCCAGTGGCGGACAGTGCAGTTCGATTTCTCCTCCGTCGATGCGCTGAAACGCAGTCTGGAAGCCCCGCCGCGCGTACCCGGCCTGACGAGAGCGCTGCCGGCCGTCGACCAGCAGGCCCTCGAACATCTGTCGCGCTATCCCGAATTGCGCGATCTGGCGACAACGCCCGAGCGGGTGGAGCGCCTGTGGGAGACCTGTGCCCTGCCGGATTACCGGCGGATTGCACCGGCGCAACATGCCGATCTGATATCTACGCTCTTTTCGGATCTCGTGCGTTATGGCACGGTGAACGAGGACTTCCTTGCAGAACAAGTCCGACGTGCGGACCGCACGGAGGGAGAAATTGATACGCTTTCTGCTCGCATTGCGCAGATCAGGACGTGGACCTATGTGTCGAATCGGGCAGGATGGCTTGCCGATCCGACACACTGGCAGGAAAAGACGCGGGAAATTGAAGACCGATTGTCAGACGCGTTACATGAAAGGTTGACGAAACGCTTCGTTGACCGCAGGACATCTGTGCTCATGAAGCGCTTGAGAGAGAATGCGATGCTGGAAGCTGAAATCAGTGTGAATGGAGATGTCTTCGTCGAGGGACATCACGTCGGTCAACTTGCGGGATTCCGCTTCACGAGTATTGCCACATCGGAAGGTCCCGATGCCAAGGCAGTGCTGGCGGCGGCGCAAAAGGCGTTGGTGCTCGAATTCGAAGCGCGGGCGGCCCGCCTGCATGCCTCCGGCAACAATGATCTCGCGATCAGTTCGGACGGCCTGGTGCGCTGGCTCGGCGATCCCGTTGCCCGGCTGACCGGTAGCGACCATATGCTGCATCCGCGCGTTCTGCTTCTGGCGGACGAGCAGTTGAGCGGCAATGCCCGTGATCATGTCGTTGCCCGCATCGAGCGCTTCGTCAATCATCACATCTCGACGGTACTGAAGCCGCTCGACGATCTGTCGCGCGCCGAAGACCTGCAGGGACTGGCCAAGGGGCTTGCCTTCCAGCTGGTCGAAAATCTCGGCGTGCTGTTCCGCCGCGATGTGTCGGAAGACGTCAAGTCGCTCGACCAGGATGCACGCGCTTCCATGCGCCGTTACGGCGTGCGGTTCGGCGCTTACCACATTTTCATGCCGGCCCTGCTGAAGCCGGCACCTGCCGAATTGATCACGCTGCTTTGGGCCCTGAACAATGACGGCCTGGACAAGCCCGGTTACGGCGATCTGATCTCGGTCCTGGCTGCCGGCCGGACCTCGGTTGTCACCGACCCGAGCTACGAGCGCACCTTCTATAAGCTTGCGGGCTTCCGCTTTCTCGGTAAACGCGCGGTGCGCGTCGATATCCTGGAGCGTCTTGCCGACCTCATCCGCCCGCTTCTGCAGTGGAAGCAGGGGCAGGCCGAGCGGCCGGAGGGCGCTTATGACGGCCGTCGGTTCATGACCACGACCGCCATGCTGTCGATCCTCGGTGCGACGCCTGATGACATGGAAGAGATCCTGAAGGGTCTCGGCTACCGGGCCGACAGCGTGCCTCCGGCCGAAGTCGAAGCGCATCTCGGGATCAAGCCTGCAGACAAGGATGCGCCGGCTGTGGCAACCGAGCCGTCTGCCGATGGCGAGGACAAGCCGGTGGCTGGAGACGAGGCTGCTCCGGCTGAGAGCCCGACTGTCGCTGCCGAGGCTGCGGCATCCGATGCCGAGCCTGCCGCTGAAACGACGACAGGTGACGAGGGCGAAGCGCCTGCCGCTGCGGCAAGTGAAGCGCCGGAGGCCGTCGATGCCGGGCCGGCGGCGACCGAGGCGGCTGTTGACGATGCAGCCGAGGTGCCGGCCGAGCCTAAACCTGTTCTCCTGTGGCGGCCCGGTGGTCGCAACGACAATCAGCGCGCCGAGCAGGGCGAACGGCGCGGCAAGGGACGTCGTCCGGAAGGTGCTGGCCGCGGCAACGGCAATCCGGGCAAGTCTCAAGGCGACGAGCGACGCGGCGGCGGCAAGCGGGCAAACGACGAACGCTCCGAGCGCGGTGGCCAAAAGGGGCCGCGCCCAGACCGGCCCGGAAAACCGCAGCAGCGCTTTGAAGCCAAACCGCCGCGCAAGGAGAAGCCGCTCGATCCGGATTCGCCGTTTGCCAAACTCGCGGCTCTGAAGGAGCAGTTGAAGAGGTAGCAATGAGCGCGGAACCGGGCGTTGCCGAGGACCGGCAACGCATCGACAAATGGTTGTTCTTTGCCCGCATCCTCAAATCGCGATCGATTGCGCAGGCCCATATCGGGTCGGGCCATGTTAAGGTCAATGGTCAAACCATACGCCAGGTGAGTCGGCAGGTCTCTATCGGAGACCGGCTGGAGATTGCGCTTCGAGAGCGAGATCTGGTGCTGGTCGTGCGGGGAAGTGGCAGCCGGCGGGGGCCGTTTTCCGAGGCGCGTCTGCTCTACGAGGATCTGACGCCGGAACGCCCGTCCAAGCCGCAGATCACGACCCTCGACCAGGCCATGCGCGAACCGGGTAGCGGCAGGCCGACGAAAAAGGAGCGGCGGGCGATAGATGGCCTGGTGCCGGACGCCGACGGGGACTTTTAGAAAAAACCTGCCCTGAACGGTCCATTTGCCGGATTGTTTGTCCTTGCCATAGGCAGGCTGACGCAATAGCTGAAAGGGACGGCTTCGGTCGTTTCGATTGTAGGGCCCATCGGCATGTGACCGGCGCTATCCTGTGTCCGCCAAGGGTCGATATGGAAGATTTCTGGAGTCTCGCATGACGTATGTCGTCACTGACAACTGCATTCGCTGCAAATACACCGACTGTGTGGAAGTATGTCCCGTGGACTGTTTCTACGAAGGGGAAAACTTCCTCGTCATTCACCCGGACGAGTGCATCGATTGCGGTGTGTGCGAGCCTGAATGCCCCGCCGAGGCGATCAAGCCGGATACGGAGCCGGGTCTCGACAAGTGGCTCAAGGTCAATACGGATTACGCCAAGGTCTGGCCCAACATCACTGTAAAACGGGATCCCCTGCCGGATGCCAAGGAAATGGATGGGGTTGAAGGTAAATTCGAACAGTTCTTTTCGGTCAATCCCGGTCAGGGTGACTAAAACAAGTTGCATTCCGTTTGGAAGCCCGCTGGCGTCTCGCTGGCGGGCTTTGCCACATTTGCGGCGCCTTGCAGCAAAATATTGATTTCCACCCGTTTTTGTGCTAGTACTCCAAGACTGTTCCATTTTAGGCATTGGCATGCCCTAAATTTCACGAAAGTAGACAGGTGAATCTCAGCGGTTGTATGGCATTCGCTATGCTTTGGCTTTGTGCCATTACCGTTGCGGATATGCGTGTTTGACTTTTACCAGCTGGATCAGAATCTAGTGACCCGACGGTTTCCCCCGTCTCATCCGGGTCTGAGTTGGCCCGGCCCGACCTTCTGTCGGGAGCATAACAGGGAGTTTGTGAATCGAATGACGAACCAGCAGAAAAAATCTCCGAGCCGTCAGGGCTTCAAGGCCGGCGAATCGATCGTGTATCCCGCACACGGCGTGGGTACCATCACGGCTATCGAGGAGCAAGAAGTTGCAGGCATGAAGCTTGAGCTTTTCGTGATCGATTTCGAAAAGGATAAAATGCGTCTGAAGGTGCCGGTCGCCAAGGCTGTCAGCATCGGGATGCGCAAGCTTTCCGAGACAGACTTCGTCGAACGCGCCCTGAAGGTCGTTCAGGGCAAGGCTCGCGTCAAGCGGACCATGTGGTCGCGTCGTGCGCAGGAATACGATGCCAAGATCAACTCCGGAGACCTGATTTCGATTGCAGAGGTCGTGCGCGATCTTTACCGCGCAGAAAATCAGCCGGAGCAGTCCTATTCGGAGCGTCAGCTCTATGAGGCGGCTCTGGATCGTTTCGCGCGCGAAATCGCTGCGGTCAACAAGATGTCGGACACCGAGGCTGTGCGCCTTGTAGAGGCAAACCTCAACAAGGGTCCTAAGCGCGGCAAGACGGTCGACGAAGAAGACAGTCAGGAAGAGGCTGCCTGAAGGCAGCCAGTTCCGAACCGGCAATGAAAAAAAGCGTCCGCGAAAGCGGACGCTTCAGACTGCTGACAAACCCCTGGCTGGTCCGGGGGTTTTGTGATTCAGTGGGACATGTTGAAGAAACCTGCTCCCGAACAGACGGCTCTCGAGATGGTAACGCTCAACAGTCTGGTGCCGAAGGATCACCT
>NZ_JAGGJU010000015.1 GCF_017873095.1 Heterorhizobium halophytocola
CCAATCCCTTGACCAAAGCCTGATCAAAAAACCATACTCAGAGGTGGCTCACTTCTCGGTGGAAAAACCGGCTCAGTTCCGCGTGGAAATCAACATGTAGGAACGGGTAGCTGGCTCATGGCGCGCCCTCGCCCCCCAATCCGGGCTCATGGGACTTGGCCTTCGCCTTTTGCCACCAGCGAGGCTCTGTGGCCTTGCCGGTGCCCTTACCGTAGCCCTTCTCCTTGCCCTTGCTGTCGCCAGCCGAGGAACCTTGAGCTTCCGAAGGCGCTCGGCGGTCAGCCTTGCACTCCCTCTCAAAAGCCGAAAGCACCCTCTCGGCTTTCTCAACGCTTGTTTTATAAACTTGAGTCACTGAGGTGCTCAAATTTTTGAACCCTATGGCCCTCTTGATCCAAGAACGCCAAGTCTCTGAAACAATTCGGATAATGTTCGTCAGGTTCTTGCCGGCGCGCTGCGGCCGCTCGCGCACCGAAATATCGCGTCGTTCGTTCGACCGCGCCTTGCGGATCGCGTTCTGCGCGGACGTGCGGCCGACGCCGGCGATACGGGCAATCTCGTCGATGCAGAGATCACAGAAGCCCTTTTCTTTGCACCGCTGAGCGATAACGCACATGACGGCGCGCTCGGACTCCGAGTAATGGCTCCGGAGCTCGGGCGGCATATTGCCACCGCCACTCCATTCTCTGCGGCGCTTGATCTCTTTTTCGCGTTCCGGGGCCGGTAGGGGCCGGCGGATGCGCCGGGCCACCTTCTGCGCGGCTCCGGCAAGCGATTGCTTCTCGTACGACTTGGATGCCGGCTTGGTGCCGGCCCCGCTTCCATAAAATCCATCGTCGGCTTGGTCGCTGCGGCCAACAATCCGCGTGCGAAGCAACGCAGCGGAGGGCGTAAACGAACTCATCGGATCGCGCCTCCGCGTTGGGGACGGCGCAATCGAGAAGAACGGGGCGAGAACGGACTCCCCGTAATTTCCCCGTATTCTTGCGGGGAAACACGTTTTGTTCCGCTCTGACGTGCCGGGGATTGGGGAGCGGTTGACGCGGAAAGTTCAGCATTTCCAGGGGGATAAATGGTGCTGCTAGAGAGATTTGAACTCTCGGCCTCTCCCTTACCAAGGGAGTGCTCTACCCCTGAGCTATAGCAGCATCCGTGTTCGGCGAAGCGGTGCCCGCCGGAAGCGAGTGGCCTATTGCCATAGCTGGACGGAGAGTGCAAGCCGCAAATCGACAATGCTGTGCACAAATCGCGGTCTGCTGCTTGGTGCTTCCGTCACTGCGGCTTTTCCGCTAGAGACGGGGCCATGTCAAAAGCCAGCGACGATAGCCCGGAAACGGGGGCCATGACGGGCATCCAGAAGCGCCAGCCGACCGAGGCCGATATCCGCCGGGCGCGCGTGGCGCAGAAACTGCGGGAAAATCTTGCCCGCCGCAAGCATCAGAACCGGGCCCGCCGCAGCGGCGAGGCCGACGAGACGGACGGTCTGCCTGCCGCAAAATCGACGCAGGCCGATGATTAGCCCTTTCTCCATCGGCGCGGAATTGATGCCTGCGCTGTTTTCCACTAAGACGCATGTCCCTTCCCCCGGAAGAACTGGCTGAATGAGAGAGGCGGGCTGCGCCCGAAGGTTGATAGATGGATCGAATTCGCATTGTTGGTGGCAATCAGCTGAATGGCGTGATTCCGATTTCCGGCGCCAAGAACGCAGCTCTGCCGCTGATGATCGCCTCGCTGATGACGAGCGACACGCTGACGCTCGAAAACGTGCCGCATCTGGCCGATGTCGAACTGTTGCTGCGGATTCTCGGCAATCACGGCGTCGATGTCGCGGTCAATGGCCGGCGCGAGCATCAGGACGGGTCCTATGCCCGCACCATCCATTTCACCTGTCGCACGATCGCCGACACCACGGCGCCCTACGAGCTTGTCTCCAAGATGCGGGCAAGCTTCTGGGTCATCGGTCCGCTGCTGGCGCGCGAGGGCAAGGCCCGTGTTTCGCTGCCGGGCGGTTGCGCCATCGGCACACGTCCGGTCGATCTGTTCATCGACGGTCTGCGGGCGCTCGGTGCGGACATGGAAATCGACGCCGGCTATATCAATGCGACCGCGCCGAAGGGCGGCCTGGTCGGGGCCAGCTACACCTTCCCCAAGGTCTCCGTCGGTGCCACCCATGTCATGCTGATGGCCGCCTCGCTGGCCAATGGCACCACGGTGCTGCACAACGCCGCGCGCGAGCCGGAAGTCGTCGATCTCGCCAATTGCCTCAATGCCATGGGCGCGAAGATCACCGGCGCCGGCACCGCCGATATCACCATCGAGGGCGTCACCAGCCTGTCGGGTGCCCGCCACCGTGTCCTGCCGGACCGGATCGAGACCGGCACCTATGCCATGGCGGTCGCCATGGCCGGCGGGGACGTCACCCTGTCCGGCACCGATGCGACGCTGCTCGACACCGCGCTGGAATCGCTGCGCCGCGCCGGCGCCGAGATCACCGTCGTCGAAAACGGCATCCGGGTGATCGGCCATGGCGATGCCATCCGTCCGGTCGATATCGTCACCGATCCCTTCCCGGGCTTTCCGACCGACCTGCAGGCGCAGTTCATGGGCCTGATGACGCGCTCGACCGGCATTGCCCATGTCACCGAGACGATCTTCGAAAACAGGTTCATGCATGTGCAGGAACTCGCCCGCCTCGGCGCCAGGATCAGCCTCAACGGCCAGACCGCGCGGATCGAGGGCGTGCGCAATCTGCGCGGTGCGCCGGTCATGGCGACCGACCTGCGCGCCTCCGTCTCGCTGGTGATCGCCGGCCTTGCCGCCGAGGGCGAGACCCTGGTCAACCGCGTCTATCATCTCGATCGCGGTTTCGAACGGCTGGAAGAAAAGCTGAGCCGTTGCGGCGCCATCGTCGAGCGCATCAGCGACTGATACCGGGCGGGACGGTGGCTTGTCGGCGGCTCGTCGGGGCACCGTCCCGGCCGGCAATCCGCAGCGTGCTGATCTCCCGGTCGCGCTGGCCGTTGCGTTGTCGCGTCCGGTGACCTATGTGCGAAGGCAGGAAGGCTGCACTCCTGTGGCCCGTAGGCGGGATCTGGCGAATGGACAATCTGAGGCTTCTGGCGCTCGATACGGAAGATCTGGCAATCGTTTCTGCCCATATGCAGGATGCGGTGCTGAAGGTCGGCGACATCTCGTTTTCCAACAAAAGCGGTCATTTCACCCTTGTCGCCAATCGCTTCGTCTGGGAAAAAGCCGCAAGAGCCGCGAAAAGTTTCGAGCGCCGCCGTGCAGGGCTCGGGTTCAAGCGGGTGCGGTCGGTCCGCTCCACCGGGTTTGACCGGGCCAGGCGTGACGAGGTTCTCTCGCTGCTGGCAATCCGCTTCCAGCCGCAGGGGGAGGGGCCGGAAGGCGTGGTCGAGCTGGTGCTGTCCGGCGGCGCGCTGATCGCGCTCGAAGTCGAATGCATCGAAGCGCAGCTTGCCGATACCGGCGGCGCGTGGGAAACGAAGTCCAGGCCCAGCCACCCCGACGACTGAGACGGGTGTCACAGGCCTTTTGAAGCGAAGAAGGTTTGAAAGAGCGTGGCAATCTGGCTGGAACAGGCGCAAGCCGATTTCGACGAGCGGTTCAAGACATTCCTGACCACCAAGCGGGAAGTCTCCGCCGACGTCAACGCCACCGTGGCGGACATCATCGCCGATGTGCGCCAGCGCGGCGATGCCGCTCTTGCCGAATATTCCAAGCGCTTCGACCAGCTCGATTTCGCCGAGACCCCGATGCGCGTCACGCCCGAGGAGATCGCCGAGGCGCTCCGCTCCGTCGATCCGCAGATCGTCGATGCCCTGAAATTTGCCGCTGCCCGCATCGAGAAGCATCATGCACGGCAGATGCCTGCGGATGACATCTATGAAGACGCGATCGGCGTCGGTCTCGGCTCGCGCTGGACGGCGATCGATGCTGTCGGCCTGTACGTGCCCGGCGGCACCGCCAGCTATCCGAGCTCGGTGCTGATGAATGCGGTGCCGGCCAGGGTTGCCGGAGTGCCGCGTATCGTCATGGTCGTGCCGGCGCTTGCCGGTGCGATCAATCCGACGGTGCTGGCCGCCGCCAGCATTGCCGGTGTCGAGGAAATCTACCGCATCGGCGGCGCCCAGGCGATTGCGGCGCTCGCCTATGGCACCGAGACGATCGAGCCGGTCGCCAAGATCGTCGGCCCCGGCAATGCCTATGTGGCGGCCGCCAAGCGTCAGGTCTTCGGCACGGTCGGCATCGACATGATTGCCGGTCCCTCCGAAGTGCTGGTGATCGCCGACCGGAACAATGACCCTGACTGGCTGGCAGCCGACCTCTTGGCCCAGGCCGAGCACGACACCGGCGCCCAGTCGATCCTGATCACCGATGATGCCGATCTCGGCCGCGCGGTCGAGGCCGCGGTCGAACGGCAGCTGAAGACGCTCGGTCGATCGGAGACGGCGACAGCCAGCTGGCGCGATTTCGGCGCGGTGATCGTGGTCCGGGATCTGCTCGACAGCCTGCCCCTGGCAAACCGCATCGCGGCCGAGCATCTGGAGCTCGCCGTGGATGACCCGGATGCGCTGCTGTCCGGTGTGCGCAATGCCGGCGCCATCTTCGTCGGTCGCCACACGCCGGAAGTGATCGGCGATTATGTCGGCGGCTCCAACCACGTGCTGCCGACCGCCCGCTCGGCGCGCTTCTCGTCCGGCCTGTCGGTGCTCGACTTCGTCAAGCGCACCTCGATCCTCAGGCTCGGGCCTGAGCAGCTTCGCCAGCTCGCGCCCGCGGCGATCACGCTTGCCCGCAGCGAAGGGCTCGACGCGCACGCGAAATCCGTCGCAATCCGCCTCAATCTCGAGGGATAGGATCATGGCCAAGGGCGACTTCCGGCTGAGCGACGTCGTGCTCGACGAGACCATCGGTCGCGCAGCACCCGATGTCGAACATGAGCGGGCTGTCGCGATCTTCGACCTGATCGAGGAAAACGAGTTCGAGCCCGTTGGCCATGCCGGAGGCCCCTACAAGCTCTATCTGTCGCTGGTCGATGCCAAGCTGGTGCTGTCGGTCAGGACGGAGGGGGACGAGGAGGTCGTTACCCATGTGCTGTCGCTGACCCCGCTTCGCCGGATCATCAAGGACTACTTCATGATCTGCGAAAGCTATTATGAAGCGATCCGCGCCTCGACGCCGAGCCGCATCGAGGCGATCGACATGGGCCGGCGCGGCATCCACAACGAGGGATCGCAGACGCTGATGGATCGCCTGTCGGGCAAGATCACCATCGATTTCGACACGGCGCGGCGGCTCTTCACCCTTGTCTGCGTGCTGTACTGGCGTGGATAGGCCGATGACCGGCGATCCGATCGCGCCCGAGATGCCGCGTCAGCCAGGATCGATCCTGTTCGTCTGCGGCATGAATGCGATCCGCTCGCCGATGGCCGAGGTGATCGCAAGGCAGCAGCTGCCGTCCGGCACCTATGTCGCGTCCGCCGGCGTGCGCGAGGGGGACCGCGACCCCTTCGTCGATGTGGTGCTCGACGAGATCGGGCTGAGCCTCGGGCGCCGCCAGCCGCAGACGCTGGAGGAGCTGGAGGACGATTTCTTCGATCTGGTGATCACGCTTTCGCCGGAGGCGCATCACGCCGCGCTGGAGCTGACCCGTTCGTCCGCCGTGGAGGTGCTCTACTGGCCGATGCCCGATCCGACGGGTGCGACGGGCCGGCGCGAGCAGATCCTGGCAAGCTACCGGGAGGTGCGCGACCGGCTGAAGAGCCTGATTGGCGAGCGGCTTGCCCATGCCAGACCGCCCGCCATATGAGGCTTTTCGGGCAAAAGTGAAATCCCCCGTCAACAAGGTTCACAAAGCCACCGTGATTGTGTAGTTTCCGCCCACATTTTAGCGGACCAGACGTTCCGCATTCCCAGAGACAGAAAGAAAACCCTTCAATGCCGAAAGAAGAAGTACTCGAATTCCCGGGTGTTGTGACCGAATTGCTGCCGAACGCGACATTTCGTGTGAAGCTCGAAAACGAACATGAGATCATCGCCCATACGGCCGGCCGCATGCGCAAGAACCGTATCCGCGTTCTGGCCGGCGACAAGGTGCTTGTCGAAATGACACCCTACGACCTGACCAAGGGTCGCATCACCTATCGTTTCAAGTAGGCCGAATGCCCTTGCCTCTGACACTGCCGAAGGCGTCATGGAACCGAGACAGTCACTGATATTGGCCTCCGGCTCGCCGCGGCGGCTGGATCTGTTGAAGCAGGTCGGCATCGAGCCTGCGCGACTGATGCCGATGGACCTCGACGAAACACCGAAGAAGTCCGAGCATCCGCGCTCGCTCGCCCGTCGTCTGGCACTGGAAAAGGCCAAGGCGGCGCTGGCCGAGACGAGCCGCGATCCCGCCTGGAGCGGTGCCTATATCCTGGCGGCCGATACGGTCGTCGCGGTCGGGCGGCGTATCCTGCCCAAGGCCGAATATCTTGAAGAGGCCTCCTCGGCGCTCCATCTCCTGTCCGGCCGCAATCACTGGGTCTTCACCGGTGTTTGCCTGGTGACTCCGGACAGGACGCTGCGGTTGAAGGTTGGCGAGACCAAGGTGCGGTTCAAGCGCCTGTCGACGCGCGACATCGATTTCTACCTGCAGTCGGGCGAGTGGCGCGGCAAGGCAGGGGCCTACGGCATTCAGGGCATTGCCGGCAGCTTCGCGCAGAAGCTTGTCGGTTCCTACACGAATGTCGTCGGCCTTCCGCTCTTCGAGACCATGCAGCTCTTGTCGGGGGAAGGCTTCGATGTCCATTCCGGCTGGGCGGAAGGGTGAGAGGACGATGACTGAGCAGACCAAGATCGAACCCCTGCGCCGGGCGCATCCGTGCCCGGAATGCAAGAAGGCATCGACCCGCGAGAACTATCCGTTCTGTTCGGAACGCTGCCGGGAGCTCGACCTGTCACGCTGGCTGACAGGCGCCTATGCCATTCCGGTGGCCGACGACGAGAGCAAGGCGGACGATGAGCAGTCCGATGCTTACGGGCGCGACCGCGCAGGCTTTTGACAAAGCTATTGCAGCTGCTAAGCTTGCTGCATGAGCGAAAAAGACGCCGCGGCGGCCCCTGAAGTCGAGCAGGCAATCGATCAGTCGGAGCGGAAGATTCCGCGCCGCCTGCGTCACAGCCTCGAAATGCATCTCCGGAACATCTATCCCGATGCCGATATCGGTCAATTGGCCGATGCGGTGATCGCGGCCTTCTGGGACAAGGCGCAGGCGCCGCGACGGCGCGCACGCACGCCGATGCATCCGATCTGGAGCGAGCGCGATACCTATGTCATCACCTATGGCAACAGCCTCGTCGACGGCGAGCACAAACCGCTCGATCTGCTCTACAATTTCCTGACTACCTATCTGAAGGGGACGATCACCGGCGTCCACGTGCTGCCCTATTTCCCCTACACCTCCGACGACGGCTTTGCGGTGACCGACTACCGGGCGGTCAACGGCATTCTCGGCGACTGGGAGGACATTTCCCGCATCGCCGGCGAGTTTCGCCTGATGTCGGATCTGGTGCTCAACCATGGCTCCAGCCAGAGCCAGTGGTTTGCCGAATATCTGCAGGGCCACGCGCCCTATGATCGCTTCTATTTCGAGGCGCAGCCGACCGACGATCTGTCCCAGGTGGTACGCCCGCGCGCCCACCCGCTGCTGCGCGAAGTCGAGACGTCCCGGGGCACGCGCCATGTCTGGGCAACCTTCAGCCATGACCAGGTCGATTTCGACTTTTCCAATCCCGAAGTCCTGCTCGAATTCATCCGCATCCTGCGCTTCCATGTCGATTGCGGCGTGCGCACGGTGCGTCTCGACGCCGTCGCCTTCGTCTGGAAGGAGGTCGGCACGACGAGCATCCACCTGCCGCAGACGCATGAGATCGTCCGGCTGTTCCGCGTGCTTGCCGACTGGGCGGAAGAGCCGCTGGTGCTGATCACCGAGACCAATGTGCCGAATGTCGAGAACCTCTCCTATTTCGGCAATCTCAACGAAGCCCATGCGATCTATAATTTCTCGCTGCCACCGCTGATGCTGCATGCATTGCTGAACGGCACGTCGAAGCATCTGGTCGCCTGGCAGATGGCCATGCCGCCCGCCCATCTCGGCTGCGCCTATCTGAATTTCACCGCCTCGCATGACGGCATCGGCCTTCGCCCGGCCGAAAGCCTGCTGGCTGACGACGACATCGCCGACATGATCGAGACGGTGCAGAAATTCGGTGGGCTGGTGTCCATGCGCCGGCTGCCCGACAACGGCTTTCATGCCTATGAGCTCAATGTCGCGCTGTTCGACGCGCTGAAGGGCACGGTCAAGGGCGAGGACGAATGGCAGGTCGAGCGCTTCCTGTGCAGTCAGGCGATCGCCATGTCGCTGGAGGGCATTCCGGCCTTCTACATCCATTCCCTGCTCGGCACGCCCAACGATCTGGAAGGCGTCGAGAAGGCCGGCCACAACCGCGCGATCAACCGCCGCCGCTGGAACTATCCCGAACTCCTGGCCCGGATGGAAGACCCGGAAAGCTTGCAGGCGCAGGTTTTCGCGCAGATGAAGCGGCTGATCCAGATCCGCATCCGGCAGCCCGCCTTTCATCCGAATGCCACCCAGTTCACCCTGCAGCTCGGTGACAAGCTGTTCGGCTACTGGCGTCAGAGCGATGACCGCAGCCAGAGCATCTTTGCCATTCACAACATGACCGACGAGGACGTGGTGCTGCCGGCCATGGCGCTCAACCTGATCGGTGGGGTCGGCTGGAAGGATCTGCTGAGCGGTGACGTGGTGCGCCCCGCCGGCAGCGAGATCGTCTTCGCGCCCTATCAATGCCGCTGGATCAGCAATCGCAGCTGAGCCGGAAGCCGTCCCTGAAACACCCTTAAATATCTGGCTGCACTCTATCTTTTGCCCCATTCGCAGGCCTGTCAAAAAAGTGATATTTGCGGCTGGACATGGCCGAGCAAGATGTTATAACCGCGCTCGTTCCGGGGGAGACCAAGCCTCGGACGGCCTTTAACCAAGGCTCGCCGCTTTCCCTCGGGAAAGCCGGATGCCCGGATAGCTCAGTTGGTAGAGCAGCGGATTGAAAATCCGCGTGTCGGTGGTTCAAATCCGCCTCCGGGCACCATTTTCCTCGGAAAATATAGTTCTCCCAGATCGGTTCGCCCGTGGTGGACATCATTCCCGTTTCCGAGGATGTCCGGGCTCATCGCCCCCGTATCGTGTCTCCGATCGGCGATTTCCGATCCGTTGCGGCGCCTCTCGGTCCTCGGCCTGTTCCGCCCGAAGCCATGCCGTCCACCGCCACTTATTTTCTCTCCACCCGGCAGACAGAACTTGCCTATGCCCTTAAGCAATCTATCTTGCTAGGTATTCAGGAAAGAGCATGGGCAGATATATGAGTGAAATGGCACGCACCGGCGTTCAGGGCCTTGATGATGTCTTGTCAGGCGGATTCACGCGGGGCCATGTATTTCTGCTGGAAGGGTCGCCCGGCACCGGCAAGACCACGATCGCCATGCAGTTCCTGCTCGAAGGCGCAGCCCTGGGCGAGCGCTGTCTCTATATCAGTCTCTCCGAAACCGAGCAGGAATTGCGCGACTGCGCGCGGTCCCACGGCATGCAGGTCGACGATGCCGTCGAGATATTCGAGCTCGTGCCGCCCGAGAGCCTGCTCGATGCCGAGCAGCAGCAGAGCCTTCTTTATTCGTCGGATCTGGAGCTTGGGGAAACCACCAAGCTGATCTTCGAAGCTTTCGAGCGCCTGAAGCCGCAAAGGGTCGTCATCGACAGCCTTTCCGAGATCCGGCTCCTGGCGCAGAGTTCCCTGCGATATCGCCGGCAGATACTGGCGTTGAAGCATTATTTTTCCCGCTCCGACGCCACGGTCCTGCTACTGGACGACATGACCTCCGACGCGCTGGACAAGACCGTGCACAGTGTCGTTCACGGTGTCATTCATCTCGAACAGCTGGCACCCGATTACGGCTCGGAACGCCGCCGTCTGCGGGTGATCAAATATCGCGGCCTCTCCTTTCGCGGCGGCTATCACGATTTCATCATCAGGACCGGCGGTGTTGCCGTCTTCCCGCGTCTGCGCGCGGTGGAACACAAGACCGGTTTCGAGCGCACCACGCTGAAAAGCGGCATACGGGAATTCGACGACCTGCTGGGCGGGGGGGTCGAGCGCGGTTCCAGCACGCTGCTGATCGGGCCTGCCGGCACCGGCAAGAGCCTGTTTGCGCTCAACTTCATCAATGCTGCCGTGAAGCGGGGCGAAAAGGCGGCGATCTTCGTCTTCGACGAGGAACTTGGCCTGCTCTTTACCCGCACGAAGCCGATGGGCCTCGATCTGGAGAAGATGCGCGACGACGGTATGATCCATATCGAGCAGCTGGATGCAGCCGAGCTGTCTCCCGGAGAATTCGCCCAGCGCGTCCGCGACAAGGTCGCGACCTTCGATGCCAAGACGGTCGTGATCGACAGCATCAACGGCTATCAGGCGTCGATGCCGGGCGAAAACGCCCTCGTTTTGCATATGCATGAGCTCCTGCAGTATCTGAACCGGCAGGGGGCCAATACTTTCCTGACTGTGGCGCAGCACGGTCTTGTCGGCGACATGAAGTCCCCGGTCGATGTGACCTATCTCGCCGATACCGTGATCCTGCTTCGCTATTTCGAAGCCATGGGCAAGGTTCGCCGCGCCGTCTCGGTGATCAAGAAGCGAACCGGCCGACATGAGGATACGATCCGCGAATTCAAGATCACCGGCGAGGGGCTCACGTTGGGCGAGCCGCTCTCCGGTTTCCAGGGGGTCCTGCGCGGTGTCCCGAACTTTATCGGCGACCGGGGACCCTTGCTTCCGCTTGCGGACAAGGATGCCGACTATTCCTAGCAACGACGCCATCGCTCTGGTCTTCGCACCGCTGGGACGCGACGCGCAGATTGCCACCTCGCTGTTGAGCGAGGCCGGCATCGCGTCGAGAGCGGCTGACTGTCTGGCCGACCTGATCGCCGGCCTCAGTGACGACACCGCCTTTGCCATTCTCACCGAAGAAGCCCTCAGATCGGTGGATCTCAGGGGTGTTTCCGCCTGGATCGAAGGGCAGCCGAGCTGGTCGGACCTGTCCTTCATCATCCTCACCAATCGCGGTGGCGGGCCGGAGCGCAATCCGGCGGCGGCGAGGTTGTCGGGGGTGCTCGGCAATGTCAGCTTCGTCGAGCGCCCTTTCCACGCCACCACATTCATCAGTGTGGTGCGCACGGCCATGCGTGGCCGGCGGCGACAATATGAGGCGCGGTCGCGCATAGAGGCGCTCGACGATGGCGAGCGCCGCCTTCAGACGGCCTTGCAGGCCGGGCGGCTGGGCGCCTGGGAACTCGATGTCGCCACCGGTGTCCTGACCACGTCGGCCACATGCAGGCAGGTGTTCGGGCGCGGGCGGGACGACACGTTTTCCTACCAGGACCTGCTGGATGCCATTCATCCGGACGACCTGCCGCGCATGCAGGCCGCCGTCAAGGCAACGCTTGAGACCGGCGCCGATTATTCGATCGAGTACCGCATCATATGGCAGGACGGCTCCGTGCACTGGGCCGAAATTCGCGCCCAGCTTTATCGCGACCGGCGAGGGACGGCGATAAAGCTCGTCGGGGTATCGGCCGATATCACCGTGCGGATGATGGCAGAAGAGCAACAGCGGCAACTCAACGAGACTCTCGAAGAGCGCGTGGCCGAGCGCACCCGCGAGCTGGAAGAAGCCCATGCGATCGTGATGACGGAGATCAGCCAGCGCGAGCGGGCGGAAGACCAGCTGCGCCAGGCGCAGAAGATGGAAGCCATCGGCCAGCTGACGGGCGGTGTTGCGCACGATTTCAACAATCTGCTGATGGCGGTGCTCGGCAATCTGGAACTGCTGCGCAAGCATGTCGGCGACGATCCCAAGGGCATCCGCCTGATCGACGGCGCGCTGGAAGGCGCCCGCCGGGGTGCGTCTCTGACGCAGAGACTGCTTGCGTTTTCCCGCCGGCAGGACCTGCGCATCGCGCCTGTCGACCTGCAGGGCCTGGTCCGCGGCATGGAAGACCTGCTGAAACGGTCTGTCGGCTCCACCATCTCGATCGAAGCGGTCACCCCCGATGGCCTGTCGCCGGTGTCGGCCGATGCCAACCAGGTGGAGCTCGCACTGCTCAACCTGGCCGTCAATGCCCGCGACGCCATGCCGAACGGCGGCACGATCCGGATCGTGTTGTCCGAGGCGGAGCAGACTCGCGAGACGGGCGAGCTTGCCGTGGGGCGCTATGTGGTGCTTTCGGTTGCCGACCAGGGCCATGGCATGGATGAGGAGACGCTGCGCAAGGCGGTCGAGCCGTTCTTCTCGACCAAGGAACTGGGCAAGGGAACGGGACTTGGATTGTCGATGATCCATGGCCTCGCCTCGCAGTTGAAAGGTGAGCTGAAACTGAAAAGCACGCTTGGCCACGGGACGACGGCAGAGCTCTGGATACCGGTCTCGCAATCGGCGATGTCTGCCATTCAGCTCGAAGCAGCGCCCACAGGCCAGGCGGCAAGGGTCTCCGGGCCCAAGCGCATCCTGCTGGTCGATGACGATGTCCTCATCGCCATGAGTTCGGCCGACATGCTGACCGATCTTGGCCATGACGTCGTCGAGGTCCATTCCGGCAAGGAGGCCCTTGCGCGGCTTGCCGAGGGAGCCGCCTTCGATCTGATGATCACCGACTATTCGATGCCGGGCATGACCGGCGGAGACCTGGCCAAGGCGGTGCGCCAGATGCTGCCCGACCTGCCGATCCTCATCGCCTCGGGATATGCCGATCTGCCGCCCGGTGTCGACCTGGATGTCGCGAGATTGGGCAAGCCCTATACGCAGAACCAGCTGGCGTCGGAGATCGACAAGCTCGTCTCCGCCTGAACCGTCGGCCGGAACCGCGGCTCCGTGCGGCGCGCATGGGGTCGAAAACAGGCGATTTCGTTTTTGGCCGTAATGCTTTAAGCCTGCGGTCATCAGAAAGGGAGACGCCTATGAAATCGTTGTTCCACCTCGCCATCCACGTCACGGACCTGGAAGAGACGCGCATTTTCTACCGGGATGTTCTCGGGTGCGAAGAGGGGCGTTCGACCGAAACCTGGGTCGATTTCGACTTCTTTGGCCACCAGCTCTCCCTGCATCTCGGCACGCCTTTCGCGACCACCCGCACAGGCAAGGTCGGCGACCACATGGTGATGATGCCGCATATGGGGGCCGTGCTGGCCCTGGCCGACTGGCTGGCGCTGGCCGACCGGCTGAAGGAAAAGGGCGTCACCTTCGACATTCCCCCCGTCGTCCGCTTCGAGGGCGAGCCCGGCGAACAGCGCACGATGTTCTTCTTCGATCCCTCGGGCAATCCGATCGAGATCAAGGGCTTTGCCGATTTCGAAGGGCTTTTTGCAAGATAGGGACAGGCGGGCATATATGCAGATCGATGGGCCCGGCCGGGGGTATGTATGGACGAGGTCCTGAGTAGCGTCGTGGCGCCGGCATTGCCGCCAGGCGCCTCCTACCTCCCGGAAATGCTGTCTGTGGACGACGAGCGACATCTCGTCGAACAACTCGACCAGATGCCGTGGAGCAGGGATCTGAAGCGCCGGGTCCAGCATTTCGGCTACCGCTACGACTACAGGGCGCGCTCGATCGCGGAGGCTGCCCATCTCGGACTGTTGCCGGACTGGCTGCAATCGCTCGCCGCACGGCTGGTTGCGGATGGCCTGTTCGAAACGCTGCCCGATCAGGTAATCGCCAATGAATACCGGCCGGGCCAGGGTATCGGTGCCCATGTCGATTGCATCCCCTGTTTTGACGATACGATCGTCTCGATCAGCCTGCTGTCGGCCTGCGAGATGGTGTTTCGTGACCTGCAGGGACCGGCAAGGACAGCCCTGATCCTGCGGCCGCGATCGGCCCTGGTGCTGAAGGGGGAGGCGCGCTACCGCTGGACCCATGCCATAGCGCCGCGCAAGTCGGATCCGATCGATGGCGGGCGGGTCTTGCGCAAACGGCGGGTGTCCCTGACCTTCCGCCACGTGCTCAAGCCGGCCTGAGATGGAAGAAGGCCACCGGGCGTTCCAACCCGGTGGCCTTGTCTTGTTCGCGTCCGGCGGTTGCCTGCCGTCAGCCTGCGATCGCGCCTGGGCCCGGCGTGGCGCCGGGTGGGCACTTGCCCATGATGATCATCCCGAGCACCTCGTCCTTGGTAACGTCGGTCGTCCTGGCCTGGCCGACCACCTGACCGTTCTTCATCACGAAGACCCGGTCGGCGAGGTCGAAGACGTCGTGGATGTCGTGGCTGATCAGGAAGATGCCGATGCCCTCGGCCTTCAGCTGCTTGATCAGTTCGCCGACCTGGGCGGTCTCCTGCGGCCCAAGGGCTGCCGTCGGCTCGTCCATGATCAGGATGCGGGCGTCGAACAGGATGGCGCGGGCGATGGCCACCGACTGCCGCTGGCCACCGGACAGTGCCTTGACCGGCTCCTTGAAGCGGCGGAAGTTCGGGTTCAACCGGCCCATCACCTCGCGCGCCTTGGCTTCCATGGCGACATCGTCGAGCGTGCCCCAGGCGGTTCTCAGTTCACGGCCGAGATAGAGGTTGGCGGCGGCGTCGACATTGTCGGCGACGGCGAGCGTTTGGTAGATCGTCTCGATCCCGTATTGCTTGGCATCGCGCGGATTGCGGATCTCGACCGTCTCGCCATTGATCAGGATCTCGCCGCTGTCGCGCTTGTAGGCGCCGGCCAGAATCTTGATCAGGGTCGACTTGCCGGCGCCATTATGGCCAAGCAGGGCCACCACTTCTCCGGGATAGAGATCGATCGAAGCCTGGTCGACGGCATGGATCCCGCCGAAGGCGATGGAAATGTCCTTCATTTCCACCAGGGGAGTGCGTTGCTCCGTCATGGGGTAGCTCCTCGAATTACTTGGCGCGGGCGCGATAGACGGTATCGAGCCAGACGGCGACGACCAGCACGACGCCGACGACGACGTTCTGGATCGGCGTATCGACGTTTGCGAGCCCCATGCCGGATTGCAGGGATTGCATGACCAGCGCGCCCAGCATGGCTCCGGCGATCGTGCCGGTGCCGCCTGCCAGCGAAGTGCCCCCGATGACCGCTGCAGCGATGGTGTAGAGTTCGTAGGTGGTGCCCTGCGAGTTCGCCGCCGCATTCAGGCGGGCGGTGGAGATCGCGGCAGCCACCGCGGCCAGCAGGCCCATGATGGCGAACACCCTGACGGTGACCCAGCGGGTCTTGATGCCGGCGAGTTCAGCCGCCTCGGGATTGCCGCCGATGGCGAAGACATAGCGGCCGAAGCGCAGGCGGGTTGCGATGAAGGTCATCACGATGCCGACCAGGATGGCGATCAGCACCGGCACGGCGATACCGTAGGGAATATCGATGCCGCCGTCCGGCCAGGCGATGTTGTGCGCCTGGGCATAGCGCTTGGCGATACCGAGCGGCCAGTAATAGACGGTGGAGACCCAGATCGCGCCCAGCACCAGCACGCAGCCGACGACGGCCAGGAAGATCTCTGCCCAGAGCGGCCGCTGCGGGAAGTTGAAGCGCTTGCGCTGATGACGCGAACTGGCGAGGCCGGCAATGATCATCAGGCAGGCGATGACGCCGATGACCCAGCTCCAGACCGAGCCGATGGAGCCTTCCGCACCACCCCCCATGATGCGGAAGGTCGTGTCGAGCGGTGCCACGGTCTGGCCGCTCGTCACATACCAGGCAAGTCCGCGCCAGGCGAGAAAGCCGCCCAGCGTGACGATGAAGGAGGGGACCCCCATGAAGGCGATGATGACGCCCTGCAGCGTGCCGATCAGCGTGCCGACGATCAGGCCGCAGGCAAGGGTGATCACCCAGGTAAAGGAATTGTCGAAGCCGAGATATTGCGGCAGGAACTTCACCTGGATCACGCCCATGATCATGGCGACGAAGCCGAGCATGGAGCCGATCGACAGGTCGATATTGCGGGTGACGATGACCAGTACCATGCCGGTCGCCAGAACCGCGATCTCGCAGGTCTGGACCGAGAGGTTCCAAAGGTTGCGCGGCGTCAGGAACAGGCCGTCGGTATAGATGTGGAAACCGACCCAGATGATCAGCAGGGCCGCGACCATGCCGAGCATGCGGGTATCGATTTCCGTCGCCCGCAAAAAGCGCGTCAGCGGATTTTGCTCGACCTTGCCCGGACTTGCGATAGTGGAGTGGGAGGTGTCTGTCATGGGGGTCTGTATTCCCATATTTCAATTGGGGCTTTGAACTGCCGATCCGATGGAAAAGCCGGTCAATGCCATCCGGTTGTGGACGGACCGCGCGCGGTGCCGGAAGAAAGGGCGGTGCGCGCTGTTCTGGCGGGGATCGAGTGTTGGCTACGTGACGCAATACCGGAGAAGCCCGCCAGGTACATCAGCCGCCTGCGGCGTCGCAGCGATCGTCTGCTGCGGCGCCGGCATTCGGGTTCAGGCGGTCCTGATCAGTCGCAGGCCTTGACCGAGCCTGCCTTCACGCCCTGGCAGGCTTCTGCCTTGGAGATCCAGCCGGCGTCGATGACGACGTTCAGGTTGTCCTTGGTGATCGGCAGCGGCTTCAGGAAGATCGAGTTCATCTCGACGCCCTTCGGACCGCCGGAGAACTTCTCGACATTGGCGACCTTGTCCATATCGGTGCCACTGGCAAGCTCGACGGCGATTTCAGCGGCGTTCTTGCCGAGTTCGCGGCTGTCCTTCCAGACCGAAACCGTCTGGGTGCCGAGCGCGATGCGGTTGAGCGCGGCCTTGTCGGCGTCCTGGCCGGAAACCGGCACGGTGCCGGCCATGCCCTGGGCGTCGAGGGCTGCGACAGCGCCGCCGGCGGTACCGTCATTGGAGGCGACGACCGCGTCGACCTTGTTGTTGTTGGCTGTCAGGAACTGCTCCATGTTGCGCTGGGCGTTCTGCGGCAGCCAGCCGTCGGTATAGGCTTCGCCGACATTCTTGATCTTGCCGGCATCGATCGAAGGCTTGAGCACTTCCATCTGGCCGGAGAACAGGAAGTCTGCATTCGGGTCGGACGACGAGCCCTTGATGAAGACGTAATTGCCTTCCGGCTTGGCTTCGAGAATGGCGCGGGCCTGCATGCGGCCGACTTCCTTGTTGTCGAAGGTGATGTAGAAGGCGTTCGGGTTTTCGATCAGGCGGTCATAGCCGACCACCGGGATGCCTTCGTCATGCGCCTTTTCGACGGCCGGGCCGATCGCGTCGGAATCCTGCGCCAGGATGATCAGCGCGTTCGCGCCCTGCGAGATCAGGGTGTCGACATCGTTCAGCTGCTTGGACGCGGACGATTGGGCGTCGGCGGAAATGTATTTCGCGCCTTTCGCTTCGAGCGCCGCCTTGATCGCGGCTTCATCCGTCTTCCAGCGCTCTTCCTGGAAATTCGACCAGGACACGCCGACGATCAGATCCTGCGCCAGTGCGACGCCATGCATGGAAACGACGATGGCCGCGCCGGCCATCAGCTTCAAAATAGACTTCATATTATCCTCCCAGGTGCCAAGATCGATCTTCCGTCCTCTCCGGCAAGATCGCTGCAAGAAAGCCGAGAACACTGGAAAAACAGTTTTTTCTCGACAGTCGAGAAATTAAATGTCAGAGATTTTCCTGGCTGTCAACACACCTCGGCTTCGCGCGGATGTTGCGGTCGCGGGGCGGTGCACCTGAAGGCGGAAAGCCGGAAATAATGGCTCTCGAATGACGGGAGCAGGGAGGTTGATGGCATGCTGGCGAAATCAAGCACCGAAATGGTGCGCCAGCAGAACAGTGCTTTGGTCCTGCGGGCGTTGCGCCGCCACGAGCGGCTGGCCCACACGGAGATCGCGGTCGTTACCGGGCTCGCCTCGGCGACCATTTCGGCCATCACCGGCGATCTGGAACGGGCAGGCATCATTGAACGCTCCGAACAGCAGGCGGCCACCGGCCGCGGCCGCCCGCGCGTGCTTTTCACCCAGAACCGCAGCGCCGCCTATCTGATTGCCGTCAGTATTTCCTCCGATGCCGCGCAATATTCGCTGGCCGATTATAGCGGCCGCCTGATCGACCGGTTTGCCGAACCGCGCAGTCTGGGCGGCGCCAAAGTGTTCCTGAGCGCAATGACCGGCGCGCTGGGCCGGCTTGCCGAACGCAGCCGGCTGCCGCATTCGGCGATCAAGGCGATCTCGATCAGCAGCAAGGGGCTGGTCGATCCGGAGCGTCCGGTGCTTTTGTGGTCGCCGGTACTGGGGTCCGACCCTTGCGATTTCGGCGCGGCGCTGGCGCAGGACTGGCAGGCCAGGGTTCTGCTCAGCAACGAGACGCTGCTGGTCGCCCGGGCGCTGTCGCAGAAGGCGGAACGGCAGAACGGCGCGCTTGCCCGCGGCATGGTCACCTTGTCGCTCGGCCACAGCATCGGCCTTGGGGTCGCGCTGCGTCGCGGCGACGGCGAACTGGAGGTCCGCGCTCCCAATTTCGGCCATATGCTGCATGTGCCCGACGGCGCACTCTGTCGCTGCGGGGCGCAGGGTTGCATCGAGGCCCATGCCGGCTTCTATGCCATTCTGCGCACCGCCTTCAAGGTGCCGAAGAACACCATTCCGGCGCCTTTCGTGCCGGTCGGAGAGGTCGACAAGCTGGCGGGCCGCGCCCGTGCCGGCGAGCGCATGCCGGCCTATGCCTTCCGCGAGGCGGGACTGGCGCTCGGCTTCGGCCTGTCGCGCGTCCTCAGCCTCTACGGACATTTGCCGGTCGCCGTGACAGGCGTCGGCGCACGCTATTACGACCTGCTGAAGGCGGGCCTTGAGGAGGGGCTCGGTCGGTCGCAGGTCGTGCGGATGGGGGGACTGCCGGAGATCTCGATCATGCCGGACGAGCCGATGCTGATCTTCGACGGGCATCTCGATCGGGCGCTGGCGGCGATAGACGAGGCGATTGTGTCAGCCGGCGTGTAAATGGCCGGCGGGGAGGGGAGAATGACGATGAGGACAAGCTGGTGGCTGCTGGCGGCCGGGTCATGGCTGGCAGGCAGCATGGCCGTGCAGGCCGGCGCGCCGTGGGAGGAGCGCTCGGCGGCGATCGGCGCGGCAGGGCAGACGGTCGCCGGCCGGATATCCGGCGATGCGCTGGAGCGTCTGCGCGCCATCGGCCTGGAGCTGTTCAAGGGAGAGTTCACCGTCAATGACGGCGTTGGCCGGCCGGGTGCCACCCAGGCGATCGTGCCGACAAAGAGGCGTCATCCGGCGGCCACCGAGTTCAACCGCACCGCCGGCCTTGACGCCAATGCGTGCTCTGGCTGTCACAACAAGCCGATCGTCGGAGGTGCCGGCGATTTCGTTACCAATGTCTTCGTCTCCGAGGGCTTCGAAAGCGCCGATTTCGACACCACCGATCCGCAATTTTCCAATGAGCGCGGCACCAATCATCTGTTCGGTGCGGGCCTGATCGAGCTGCTGGCGCGCGAGATGACGGCAGACCTGCAGGGCGCGCGCGACAAGGGGCTGGACGATGCTGCCCGGACAGGCGAAGTCCAGGCGGTCCGGCTCGTCACGAAGGGCGTCGATTTCGGCAGGCTGACGGTGCATCCGGACGGCATCGTCGATCTCGACAAGCTTGACGGCGTCGACATGGATCTGGTCATCCGTCCCTTCAGTCAGAAGGGTGTGATGACATCGCTCAGGCAGTTCACCGTCAACGCCATGAACCAGCATCACGGCATGGAGGCGGTCGAACGCTTCGGCGGCCGCTGGACCGGGACGGCGGATTTCGACGAGGACGGCAGGCAGGATGAACTGGCCGACGGCGATATCTCCGCCCTCGTTGCATGGCAGGCCGGACTGGAGCCGCCGACCACGGCTGTCGTCGAGCAGGCGTTCGCTGCGCGGGCCGCAAGCGGAGCGCATCTCTTCGAGAGCTATGGCTGCGACAGCTGTCACCGCCAGGAATTGCCGCTTTCCAGCCTCGATTTCGCCGATCCCGGTCCGGTCGATGCCGCAGGCACCTTGAACGACGGACAGGTCAAGCAGGTCGCGACTTACGACCTTGCAAGCCTGCCCTGGGCGAAGACCCTCAAACACAACGAGAAGGGCGAGGTGCTCGTGCCGCTGTTCGGCGATCTGAAGCGTCACGTGATGACCGACAACCGGATCGACCGGTTCGGCAATGAGCTGCTCGCCCAGCGCTTCGTCGATCGCAACATCTTCATGACGACCGAACTCTGGGGCATATCGTCGACGGCCCCTTATGGCCATCGCAACGACATCACCACGCTCGACGAGGTGATTCTCGCCCATGGCGGCGAGGCCCGAGCGGCGCGCGATGCCTATGCGGACGCGTCGAAGGATGATCGCGCCGATCTCATTGCCTTTCTGAAGACCCTGGTGATCCCGCAATGACCCGATTTCTCCTGCTTCTCCTGTCACTCTCCGGATCCGCCTCCGTCATCGTCTCTCCGGCCGGAGCGGATGAAACGGATTTCCCGATGGACGTGCCCGCCTATCATGAAGAGGCGATCGCGGCCGGCATCGACCACCGCTATACCGGCGGCTGGGAATTCTTCGTCGGAGGCGGGGTTGCGAGCTTCGACTGCAATGGAGACCGCATGCCGGACCTGTTGCTGGCCGGCGGCACCAGCGAGGCGGCGCTCTATGTCAATCACAGCGCCGCCGGCGGACCGCTGTCTTTCGAAAAGCTCGGGCTCGACCTTGCCGAGCGCGACCTGACATCGGTGATCGGCGCCTATCCCGTCGATATCGACAATGACCGCCAGACCGACCTCGTATTGCTGCGTCTCGGCGAGAACATCGTGCTCAAGGGCAAAGGCAACTGCCGCTTCGAAAAGGCCGACCGCCTGTTCTCGCTCGATGGCGGACGCGACTGGACCACGGCCTTTGCCGCCACCTGGGAAACGGGCCAGACCTATCCGACGCTGGCCTTCGGCAATTATGTCGATCGCTGGGCTCCCGGGACGCCGTTCGGCACCTGCAGCCCCAATGTTTTCCTTCGCCCGCGGCTGGGTAATGCCGAGAGCGCCCCGGCCCCCGGCCAGACCGTTGAACCCGGCGCCGGCGGCGGCGCTGGCACGCCCGATTATTCCGACGCCCTCCGGCTCGATCCGTCCTATTGCACGCTGTCGATGCTGTTTACCGACTGGAACCGCTCGGGCCAGCCGTCGCTCAGGGTCACCAACGACCGGCAGTATTACCGGGGCGGTCAGGAACAGCTCTGGCAGATCGATCCCACCCGTCCGCCGAAGCAGTATCTGGCAAGCCAGGGCTGGTCGCATCTGAAGATCTGGGGCATGGGCATCGCCGAGACCGATCTGAATGCCGACGGACTGCCCGAATATGCCCTGACCTCGATGGGCGACACCATGCTGCAGACGCTGGACGACGAGGCGGAGGAGGACCGTCCGACCTACCGCGACATCGCCTTCGAGCGCGGCACGACGGCGCATCGCCCTTATTCCGGCGACGACCATCGCCCGTCCACCGGCTGGCACAGCCAGTTTGCCGACGTCAACAACGACACCAACATCGATCTGTTCATCGCCAAGGGCAATGTCGAGCAGATGCCGGAATTTGCCAATGACGATCCGGACAATCTGCTGCTGCAGGACTTTGCCGGAAAATTCCACGAAATGGGCGACACGGCGGGGATCGGTCTGCCGACCAAGGGGCGCGGCGCGGTCGTCGAGGATTTCAACGCCGACGGCATGCTCGACCTGGTCGTTGTCAATCGCAGCCAGCCGGCAAGCCTGTTTCGCAATCTGGGTGCAAGGACCCCATGGGGTCACCGACCGCTCGGCAACTGGACCAAGATCGAACTCGACAATGGCAAGGTCAACCCGATGGGGATCGGCGCCAAGATCAACCTGCGCGCCGGAACCCTGACCCAGGTCCGTACCGTCGAGATCGGCGGTGGCCATGCTTCGGGGCATGTGGGGTTCACGCATTTCGGGCTCGGCGTCAACGAGCGGGCGGTCGTGCGGGTGCAGTGGCCGGACGGCGAGTGGAGCCCGCCCTACCGGATTTTCGCCAATCAGCATGTGGTCATCCGCAGGGGAGACGTCACCGCCCGCTACTGGTTTCCGCGAAAGGCCGGTTCCGGCACGGTGGAAACGAAAAATTAACGCAGCATGCGTAAGAATTTCTGCGAATTCGAATGTACTGATAGTAAAGTTGTTTGTTAAGGCTTCTTAACCTTCAGGCAAGGAATTAACCATAGGAATGCTAGATACGACGGACTGGGATTCGTGGAGACCCGAACCCTTTCAGGCATGAAGCCGCACCGGCGTACCGGTCAATCCGGTATGTTTTCATTGAAGAAATGCCATGTGGCGGCTTCGATGGGACGGCGTTTCGTTGCCGCGTGACAGCATCGCAACAGGCTTCATTTCCCGACGAGCTACCCTTGGAAAAGGTGCGTTTGGCTATTTTTCGACAGAAAAATACCGCAGGGGTCGGGGACAGAAGTGCGTCAGGACGTGGGAAATGATGGTGCGAAGACAGCGCAGAGCGGCAGCCTGCGCGATCGTTTGCGCTTTTGTGCCCTCGACGGCGAGACCGGCGATCTGCTGCGCCGCCACCGCCCGCTGCTGCAGCCGCTGATCGAACGCGGCCTTCGCGATCTTTTCCAGCGCTTTGCCACCTCTCCGGAAGCCGCCCGCTGTTTCGAAAGCGCACGTCAGATCGACCGGCTGCACGATCTTCTCTCGTCCCATTTCGACGTTCTGACGGATGCGCGCTTCGACGCGCTCTATGCCGAACGCGTCAAGGTTCTTTCAGACAGCCAGAGCAAGCTGGGTCTCGACCCGCGCTGGCTGATCGCCGGCCATGCCGTCCTGCTTGAGCATCTGCTCGCCGGCGTCTTTGCCGAAGCCGGCCAGCCCGGCGTCTTTTCCCGGGGTGCCAGGCAAAGGCAGAGCGAGATGTCGGCGCTGGGTGCCGCCATCGTGCGCCTGGTGATGGTCGATGTCGAAATCGCCACGTCGCTGCGCTTCAACCAGCTGCGCCTGAAGCATCATCAGGACATGAACGGTCTGCGCGACAGTGAGCGCACCCAGACCAATGCCGCTTTCGCCTCCACGCTGAAGGCCTTTGCCGAACGCGACCTGACGGCCCGCATCGAACAGGACGATCTGCCGGAGGATTACCGCGAGCTGGCAGATGCCCTGAATGCCGGCATGGCCGATCTTCAGGCGATGATGGAGGGTTTCGACGAGAAGGTCGCAGCTGTCGAGGAAAAGACCGCCACCTTCTCCGCACGGGCCACTGTCCGCCACGATGCCGCCCGTCAGCAGCAGCGCCAGGTAGGCGATGCGACCGAAGCGCTGGAACGCGTCTGGACCCGGATGCGCGACAGCGCCCAGAAGAGCGCCGAGACGCTGAAGAATGCCGCCGTCACCCGCGAGGCTGTCGAGCGCAGCGGCCAGGTTGCCGGTCGCGCCATGACTGCCATGGCCGATATCGAGACCTCTGCCGAACAGATCGGCCGGATCATCGGCGCGATCGACGAGATCGCCTTCCAGACCAATCTTCTGGCGCTCAATGCCGGCATCGAGGCGGCCCGCGCCGGCGAATCCGGGCGCGGCTTTGCCGTCGTAGCCCAGGAAGTTCGTGCTCTTGCCCAGCGTTCGGCCGACGCCGCGCGTGAAATCAAGACGCTTGTCGCCACCACCAAGTCGCAGGTCGAGGCCGGCGTCGAGATCGTCGCCGAGACCCAGCAGGCGATCGGCCAGATCGCGCTTCAGGTGACGATGATCAATGACGGCATGGGCGAGATCGCCAAAGGCACGGCCGACAGCGTCATCGAGATCGAGCATGTTTCCACCGCCTGCCGTGCCATCGGCTCGGGTGCGGAAACGCTCGCCGCCGAGATCGCAGCCGATGCCGGTGAGGCCGACCAGCTTCACACCGTGATCCTGGAGCTTGGCGCGACGGTCCGCCGCTTCCGCGTCCAGCGTCGCCGCCAGATGCGCACGATCTTTGCCAAGCCCGCTGCCCCGGCCATCGAAATCAGCCCCCGCGAGCCCGTCGAAAAGCACGCAAGGGTCGGATTTTCCGAGAATATCAGCGAAAACGAATTTTCCTTTGCCGATCCGCTAAGAGAGGCCTCCGCATGAGGGGATTGTTTACCGTATTCGGATACACAGGAACGACGAGGGTGGATAACCGGAGTGCGAAAGGCGCGAAAAGCCTGTCGCCGGTCATCGCTCCAAGGGTCGTTTTCGGGCGCTTTGACAGACGAGGTAACTACTGATGGCAACCAAGAAAAGCGAACAGGGGACGTTCACGCTGGCCGCCGTGCTGGACTTGAACGAAGCCTCCAATCTGAAGGCCAATCTGCTTTCACTGCGCGGCAAGCCGCTGTCGATCGATGCGTCGGCCGTCGAGCGGGTCGGTGCGCAGTGCGTACAGGTGCTGATGTCCGCAGCCCAGACCTGGGAGAAGGACGGCAAGCCGTTCCTCATCTCCAAGGCCTCGGAAGCCTTTAAAATGACGATGCAATTAATTGGCGTGAACGTCGAGCATCTGCTCGCTAAGGAGTAAATAGAATGAAGAAGAAGGTTTTGACGGTGGATGATTCCAGGACCATCCGAAACATGCTTCTGGTGACCCTGAACAACGCCGGCTTCGAGACCATTCAGGCCGAAGATGGCGTCGAGGGACTGGAAGTCCTGGAAGGCTGCAACCCGGACGTGATCGTCACCGACATCAACATGCCACGGCTCGACGGCTTCGGCTTCATCGAGGGCGTGCGCAAGAACGACAAGTATCGTGCCATTCCGATCCTGGTGCTGACCACGGAAAGCGATGCGGAAAAGAAGAACCGTGCCCGCCAGGCCGGTGCGACTGGTTGGATCGTCAAGCCTTTCGACCCTACCAAGCTGATTGATGCGATCGAGCGCGTAACCGCCTAAGCCGAGGAAGTCCAGCCATGGATATGAACGAAATCAAAGAGATCTTTTTCCAGGAGTGCGAGGAACAGCTCGCCGAACTGGAATCCGGTCTGCTGAAAATGAACGACGGCGATCGCGATCCGGAAACAGTCAACGCTGTGTTCCGTGCGGTCCACTCCATCAAGGGTGGTGCGGGCGCCTTCGGTCTCGACGACCTGGTCGCCTTCGCGCATGTCTTCGAGACGACACTTGATTGCGTTCGCTCCAACAAGCTGGAACCCGGCGAAGCGGTGATGAAGGTCATGCTGAAGTCGGCCGACGTGCTGGCGGATCTGACCAATGCCGCCCGCGACGGCGGCAGCATCGACCCGGCCCGCTCCAGCGGGCTGGTGAAGGAACTGGAAGCGCTGGCAAACGGCGACGTGCCGCAGGCTGCAAGCCCGGCCGCAGCCGTCGCCGCTCCCGAGCCGGCGCCGGAAGCGCCCGCCATGCCGGCGCCGACGGATGACAGCGGCTTCCAGCCGATCCCGTTCAGCTTCGACGCGCTCGACGGCGATGACGATCTGGGCGCCTCGTCGTTCGAGGTGAGCTTCAAGCCGCGCCGCGACCTCTATGCCAAGGGCAATGAAGCCGTTCTCCTGCTGCGCGACCTGTCGCGTCTCGGCGAGATGAGCGTGCACTGCTCGCTCGACGAGCTGCCGGATCTCGATGCGATCGATCCGGAAGAGGCCTATCTCTCCTGGAAGATCGGCATCGCGCCTGAAAAGGGCGAGGAAGCCATCCGCCAGGTCTTCGAATTTGCCGAATGGGACTGCGATCTCGAGGTGAATGCCAAGGACGCCGGCGCTGCCGCCACCAGCGAAGAACAGCCGATGGTCCCGGTTCCCTTCGATCTGTCGGCCCTCGACGATGAAGACAGCGCCCCGGCGGTTGCCAGCGATGCGCAGGCCGCGGTCGCCGCTGCCGTCACCGCAACCGGCGTCGCCAAGGCCGTTTCGACCGCGGCTGCCAAGCCACAGCCGAAGGAAGCCGCCGCTGCCGCACCGCCGGCCGCTGCCGCATCCTCCGCCGGCCAGACCATCCGCGTCGATCTCGACCGCGTCGACCGCCTGATCAACCTTGTCGGCGAGCTGGTGATCAACCAGGCGATGCTGTCGCAGAGCGTCACCGACAACGACAATAACGGATCGTCGACCGTCAACATGGGTCTGGAAGAGCTGCAGCAGCTCACCCGCGAGATCCAGGACTCGGTCATGGCCATCCGCGCCCAGCCCGTGAAGCCGGTCTTCCAGCGCATGTCGCGTATCGTCCGCGAAGTCGCCGACATGGTCGGCAAGTCGATCCGCCTGGTCACCGAGGGTGAGAACACCGAAGTGGACAAGACGGTCATCGACAAGCTCGCCGAGCCGCTGACCCACATGATCCGCAACGCCGTCGACCACGGCGTCGAGACACCGGAAAAGCGTATTGCCGCCGGCAAGAACCCGGAAGGCACCGTCAAGCTTTCGGCCAAGCACCGTTCGGGCCGTATCGTCATCGAGCTGGCCGACGACGGCGCCGGCATCAACCGCGAGCGGGTCAAGCAGAAGGCGATCGACAACGAGCTGATCGCCGCCGACGCGAACCTGACGGACGAGGAAGTCGACAACCTGATCTTCATGCCGGGCTTCTCCACGGCCGACCAGATCTCCGACATCTCCGGTCGCGGCGTCGGCATGGACGTCGTCAAGCGCTCGATCCAGGCGCTCGGCGGACGCATTTCGATCAACTCGAAGCCGGGATTCGGCTCGACCTTCACCATGAGCCTTCCGCTGACGCTCGCCGTTCTCGACGGCATGGTGGTCACGGTTGCCGGCCAGACCCTGGTCGTGCCGCTGACCGCGATCGTCGAGACCCTGCAGCCGGAAGCCGAAAGCATCCATTCCTTCGGTGCGAACCAGCGGCTCATCTCGATCCGCAATTCGTTCTGCCCGCTGGTGGACGTCGGCCGCATCCTCAATTTCCGCGCCAACCAGGCGGATCCGATCGAGGGCGTTGCCCTGCTGGTCGAATCCGAAGGCGGCGGCCAGCGCGCCCTCATGGTCGATGCGATCCAGGGCCAGCGCCAGGTCGTCATCAAGAGCCTCGAGGCCAACTATACCCACGTGCCCGGCATTGCCGCGGCGACCATTCTGGGAGATGGCCGCGTCGCCCTCATCCTGGACGTCGATGCGGTTGTTGCCGCCTCGCGCGGTCAGTCGCTGAGGCAGGAAATGTCGCTGGCGGTCGCAGGATAAGTTGATGTCTCATGCCGCCAAAAATCTGAATGAGGGCAGTCGCGAACTGATCGCCTTTCGGATTGGCGAGCAGGAGTTCTGCGTCAACATCATGTCGGTCCGGGAAATCCGGGGTTGGACACCGGCCACCCCGCTTCCTCATGCACCGTCATACGTGCTTGGCGTCATCAATCTGCGCGGTGCGGTGCTGCCCATCGTCGACCTTTCCCGTCGACTGGGCATGAACAGTGCCGAACCGACCGCGCGTCACGTCATCATCGTGGCGCAGGTGAAGAGACGGGTCTTCGGCCTTCTGGTCGATGCCGTGTCGGACATCCTGACGGTCAGCGACGAAAACATACAGCCTACGCCCGAGGTGTCATCCGACCTCGAGCGCCAGTATTCCCGCGGAATTCTGGCCATAGATAAAAGGATGATTTGCATGGTGGAACTGGATGTCCTTTTCCCCGAAACTGAGAGCGAGGCCGCATGACATCGTTGCTGCAGGCGACACCACGGCTGAATGATGACGAGATCCTCGCAAACGGCGAATACCCGCTGCGGCGCAAGGACCTCAACGAAATCGCCGCCATGATCTATTCCGATGCCGGCATCGCGCTGAACGACAGCAAGGCCTCGCTTGTCTATTCGCGCCTGTCCAAGCACATCCGTGCCCTGGGCCTGAGCGGCTTTGCCGAATATTGCCAGCTCGTCTCGTCGCAGGCAGGCGCCGCGCCCCGGCGCGAAATGCTGTCGCATCTGACGACCAACTTCACTCGCTTCTTCCGCGAGAACCATCACTTCGAGCATCTGCGCGACGTGGTTCTGCCGGGCCTGATCACCCGTGCCCGCTCGGGTGGACGCGTGCGGATCTGGTCGGCGGCAAGCTCGGACGGCCAGGAGCCCTATTCGATCGCGCTGACGGTGCTTGCGATGCTGCCGAATGCGGCCGACTACGATTTCAAGATTCTGGCGACCGACATCGACCCGAAGATCCTCGAGGTTGCCCGCCAGGGAGCCTATGACGAGCAGGCGCTGGAAACGGTCAATCCCGCCATGCGCAAGCAGTGGTTCCGCGAGGTCGAAATCAACGGTCGCCGCAAGTTCCAGATCGACGACAAGGTCAAGCGGCTGATCACCTATAACGAACTGAACCTGATGGCCCAGTGGCCGCTCAAGGGGCCGTTCGACGTGATCTTCTGCCGCAATGTCGTGATTTATTTCGACGAGCCGACGCAGATGCGCATCTGGCAGCGCTTTGCCGGCTTGCTCCCCGAGGGCGGCCATCTCTATATCGGCCATTCCGAACGGGTGACCGGCGACGCGAAGCCGCTGTTCGACAATACCGGGATCACCACCTACAAATATATCGGCAAATCGGGAGGGCGTTCCTGATGGTACCCGCACGCGTACTCGTTGTAGACGATTCTCCGACCATGCGCGGTCTGATCACGGCGGTCCTCAACCAGGATCCCGAGGTCAACGTGATCGGCCAGGCCAGCGATGCGCTGGAAGCCCGTGCCGCGATCAAGCAGCTCAATCCGGATGTCGTCACCCTCGACATCGAGATGCCCAACATGAACGGCCTGGAATTCCTCGACAAGATCATGCGGCTGCGTCCGATGCCGGTGATCATGGTGTCGAGCATGACCCACCAGGGGGCGGATGCCTCGCTGGCGGCCCTCGAGATCGGTGCCTTCGATTGCGTCGGCAAGCCGGCTCCGGGCGAGCGCCGGCCCTTCTGGGATCTGGCCGAAAAGGTCAAGGCGGCGGCCCGTTCGCTGCACCGTCGCGCGCCTTCCGGTCCGGCCGTGCAGCATGTGCTGTCGGCTGCCGCAAACGACTTCCGGGTCGGGCGCAAGATCGTTGCCATCGGCTCGTCCACGGGCGGTGTCGAGGCGCTGATCAGCGTGCTGCAGAAATTCCCGCGCAACTGTCCGCCGACGGTCATCACCCAGCACATGCCGCCGACCTTTACCAAGAGCTTTGCCGAGCGGCTCGACCGGATCTGCGCCCCCATGGTCGAGGAGGCGACGGACGGGGCGCGGCTGGAGATCGGCAAGATCTATCTCGCCCCGGGCGGCGAGCGTCATCTCGAAGTCGTCAACCCTGCCGCACCCTGCTGCCGCCTGGTCGATCGTGAGCCCGTCAATGGTCACCGCCCGTCCGTGGACGTGCTGTTCGATTCCGTCGCGGAACTGGCGGGCCGCAAGGCCGTCGGCGTCATCCTGACCGGGATGGGACGCGATGGCGCATCGGGCCTCTTGAAAATGCGTCAGGCCGGTGCACGTACCATCGGCCAGAACGAGAGGACCTGTGTGGTCTACGGCATGCCCCGTGTCGCCCACGAATTGGGAGCCGTCGAGAACCAGCTGCCACTGACCTCGATCGGTGACGAAATTCTTAAACTTACTGCTGCCCGAAAAGAAGGTATTGAATAATGTCGATAGCTGAGAAAATCAAAGTCTTGATCGTTGATGACCAGGTTACCAGTCGTCTGCTCCTGAGTGACGCACTGACCCAGCTTGGCTTCAAGCAGATCACCGCCGCCGGCGATGGCGAGCAGGGCATGAAGATCATGACCCAGCAGCCGCACCATCTCGTCATCTCCGATTTCAACATGCCGAAGATGGACGGTCTGGTCTTTCTCCAGCACGTGCGGGCGAACCCGAACACCAAGAAGGCGGCGTTCATCATTCTCACCGCGCAGGGCGATCGTGCCCTGGTGCAGAAGGCGGCTCAGCTTGGCGCGAACAACGTGCTGGCCAAGCCTTTCACCATCGAGAAGATGAAGGCAGCTATCGAAGCTGTATTTGGAGCCTTGAAATGATCAGCGATGGCGCGGCCAAGCGAATCCATATTATCCAGGGGGAGTACAAGGTCGTCACAGACCCCAATGTTGTCCTCGCGACGATACTTGGATCCTGTGTGGCCGCGTGCATTCGCGATCCGGTCGCCAATGTCGGCGGCATGAACCACTTCCTGCTGCCGGGCTCGGCGACGCCCGGCGCCGGGGGAGGGGATGCAACCCGCTACGGCGTTCACCTGATGGAGTTGCTGATCAACGGCCTCCTGAAGAACGGCGCACGACGCGACCGGCTGGAAGCGAAAGTCTTCGGAGGAGCGAAGACGATTGCGACATTCTCGAATGTCGGCGAACAGAATGCCGCCTTCGCCATGCAGTTCCTGCGGGACGAAGGGATCAATGTGGTCGGCGGTTCCACGGGCGGGGAACATGGCCGTAAGCTTGAGTTCTGGCCGATCAGCGGTCGCGCACGGCAGTATCCGCTGACGGGCGCCGAAACCCAGCGCACGGTTGCCCTGGAACAGAAGCCGGCACCTGCACCCAAGCCGGTCGATAACACGATTGAATTCTTTTAACGGCGGCATGAGTTCGCAGACGATGTATGGAGAGCCGAACGTGGAAGAAAATTTGCCGGAAGTGCTGATGCGGGTCGTCTCGGAACTGCATGACGTTGCCTATCTGATCGAGCGCATCGAGCCGCAATTGCTGGATATCGGCGGTGACCAGATCATGCAGTCGGCCGACGCGATGAAGGTGCTTCAGGGCATCGACCTTGCCGTGCAGAAAACCCGCGGGCTTGCCGAATTCATCGATACCATCACCGCGACCATTCCCAGTGAATGGGTCGTCGATGTCGCCACGGCGCTCAGCCTGGTCAAGCTGACCGAGATGCAGAAGTCGCTCGGTGCCGGCATGCGTCACGGCCATTCCCAGCCTTTGACCAAGGCCGCCGGAGACTTCGACTTCTTCTGATCGGGCCCTTGACGACCGGATTCTGTATTAGAGGAAACGTTCGCACAAGTTTCGCCCCCTAGTGTCTCGCCAGGGCAAATGCGCCTTGAACCTCAATTTTGATGGTGCGAGACAGAATGAATCTGTTAAATCAACTTGTCCAGGTCACGAAGAACCTGGCTGGATTGGGCCAGACCAAGCTTCTGGCACTGGCCGGTGTCGGGGTTGTGACCATTGCGCTCGTTCTTTTCGGCGCGATTTTCATCAACAAACCCGCATACGAACCCCTCTATGTCGGTCTCGAAACCGTCGATCTCAATCAGGTCAGCATGGCGCTTGCCGAATCCAATATCGATTTCGAGATTGGAACGGACGGCAAGAGCATCAGCGTGCCGGCCGGCCTGACGAGCAAGGCGCGTCTGCTTCTGGCCGAACGCGGCCTGCCCAACAGCGACAATGCCGGCTACGAACTCTTCGACAATGTCGGTTCGCTCGGCCTCACCTCCTTCATGCAGGAAGTGACGCGTGTGCGGGCGCTGGAAGGCGAAATCGCCAGAACCGTTCAGCAGATCTCCGGCATCAGCGCCGCGCGCGTCCACATCGTCATGCCCGATGTCGGCAATTTCCGCCGTGGCGAACAGAAGCCGACGGCCTCCGTGATGATTCGCGCCAACGCGACCACGGGGCGCAAGGCATCGTCCTCGATCCGGCACCTGGTGGCTTCTGCCGTACCGGGACTCAATATCGAGGATGTCACCATTCTGGATTCCTCCGGCCAGCTGCTCGCCTCCGGCGACGACGCCGGCTCCGGCAGCGGTGCGGCGCGTTCCATCGGCGTCGTCCAGCAGGTCCAGGAAGAAATCGAGTCGAATATCGACAAGGCGCTCGCACCGTTTCTCGGTCTCGACAACTTCCGCTCCTCGGTCACCGCCGACGTCAACACCGACGCCCAGCAGATCAAGGAAACCACCTATGATCCCGAATCGCGCGTCGAGCGATCGGTCCGCGTGACCAAGGAAGCGCAGCAGTCGCAGCAGCGTTCGCCGGATACGGCAACGACCGTCGAGCAGAACGTGCCCCAGGCCAGCCCGCAGGGCGGCGGTGGCGGTCCGGAATCGAGCGACCAGAGCGACAAGAAGGAAGAGCAGACCAACTACGAGATCAATTCCAGGACAGTTGCCACCGTGAAGAACGGCTACACCGTCCAGAAGCTCTCGGTCGCGGTCGTCGTCAACAAGGGGCGCATCGCCACCATGGTCGGTGAACCGGTCGACCAGGCGAAGATCGATGCCTATCTGGCCGAGATGCAGAAGATCGTCACCTCGGCCGCCGGTCTCGACCCCGCCCGCGGCGATGTGATCAATGTCACGGCCATGGACTTCCTCGAAAACGAATTGCTGGCCGACAATGCCGGCGGCCCGACGGTCATGGATACCCTCAGCCGCAATCTCGGCGGCATCATCAACTCGCTGGCCTTTGTTGCCGTCGCGTTCTTGATCGTCTGGATGGGTGTCCGTCCGATCGTCCGCTCCGTCGGCGGTGGCAGCACGGCGATTGCCACGGCTGCTGCCGAAGAAGCCGGTGGCCTGGAACTGCCCGACTTCTCGCCGGCCATGGCCGGTGCCGATGCCGGCGGCATGATGGACGGGTTCGGCGCCGACTTCGGCTTCGACTCCACCGAAGACCTGCTGTCGATCGGCGACGACCCGAATGGCGGCTTCAACCGCCGGGTCAAGGAAGGTCCCGAACGGCGGCTGTCGCGCATGGTCGAGCTCAGCGAGGAGCGTGCAGCCAAGATCCTGCGCAAATGGGCCGTCGAAAACGCCGCCTGAAATAAAGACTAAAGTCGCAATTTACAAAACGCGTCGGCTCTGCCGACGCGTTTTTGCGTTTGGCAGTGAACAGAAGCGCGATACTGAAAATGCCCCCGGATATTATGGGGTTGAACTGGCTTTCGTCTTGCATTCCGCCACAGACATGCGCCCTAGACATGACAAGGACGAGAATAAAAGCAATAATGCTGCATTCCGTCCCGAGAAACAGGGATATGGCAAGGCGTGCAAACTGGCATAGAATGAATTGTGATTCGCGACTCGACCTGAAGTCGGCGGTGCGGGGATACGGCGGCATCCCGCACGCGGCATCGAGATCGAATACCTTGCCGTTTCGACCCGGAGAGGAAGAAACAACCATGGATGTTAGCTTTGTCAAGGAAACGACGGCGCCGCGGCGTCCGTTGCTATACGACGATCAAAGAGGGCTGGAGAACCTGACCCGCGAACAGCTCGTCACGCGGCTTGCGCGCGCCTCTGCGGCGGAATCCATCCCGATGGCACTCAGCGCGCTGACCGAATATGTCGGCGCCTCGCTGTATCTCCTGGTGCGATACGATTTGATCCAGGAGCAGGGCCTGGATTTTGCGGTCTCGTCCAACTGGCCGTTCGACATGGTCCGGCGCATCGGCCAGGACCTGGCGCTGGCGCATGTGAAGTCGAGCGAGTTCGAGCGCTGTCTTGCCTTCCTGCAGCCGCGCTTCGCGCTGTTGCCGGACGAGGCGGACCTGCCGGAGCATCTGAGCCGGCAATATTGTTCGCTGACGCTCAATGTCGGGCGCACGCGGCTCGCGCTGCTGCTCCTGTTCCCGGACGATGTCGTGCTGTCGCCGGAGCGTCTGCGCGAAACCGGTCTGCTGGCCGGCTACTGCGTCAGCCAGTCGGTTTCCACCCGCCAGCGCGCCGACCGCGAGTTCGAACTCACCGAGCGCGAGCTGGAATGCCTCTACTGGATCGCCGAAGGCAAGACCAGCGACGAGATCGCCATGATCCTCGGCATCTCGCGCAACACCATCAACAATTACATCACCAGCGTGATGCGCAAGACCGCGACCAAGACCCGTTCCGAAGCCATCGCCTATGCGGTGCGCAACAACCTCGTCTAGGAGGCGCATCGAATGCTTTATGGCGACGATAGCCCGGCGCGGCCGCCCATCGATATCCCGGGCGTGCAGCACCGCAAACCGATCAGTCGTTCAGACGTCTTCCCGCATTTCCTGTCGCTGCAGAAGACGCTGAAGGCACGCAGCTTCTCGGTTCTGCGCGCCATCACCGGCATTCTGCCCGGCAAGGCCAGCCTGACTGTCCAGATGGAAAACTGGGACCCGGTGCTGGGCGCCGGAAGCACGTCGGTCATCTCGGCCTACGGCAAGGAGTTCCTGACCCATATCGACTGCTCCCTGCTGCCGCTCATATGGAGTGCCGGGCATGACGGCAGCGTCACCCATGTCAGCGACTTCGCCGGCTTCGTCAAACGGCTGCCAAGCGGCGCGCTCGACTTTTCCGGCATTGCCTTTCCTGTGCGCCCCGGCGCGGTGGGGAACGGCTATGTCGTCTTTGCCAGCACCTCGTCTCTGGACCTGTCGGCAGAGATCATCCTCGACGCCCACACCCGCTGCTGCAAGCTGATGACCGACGTGATGATGGCAGAGGAGCGTCGCGCATTGCCCGCCGATACCTTGAGCGAACGCGAGATTGCCTGTCTTCAGCTGGCCGGCGACGGCAAGATTTCCGACGAGATCGCCGAGCGGCTCGGTCTGTCGGTCCACACCGTCAACGCCTATCTGAGCTCGGCGACGATCAAGCTCGATTCGGTCAACCGCATCCAGGCGATCGCCAAGGCGATCCGGCTCGGCTTCATCAACTGATCCGCACGGATTTCGGTCCCGGCAAGGTTTCAAAGAGAAAGGCCCGGCGCGATGCGCCGGGCCTTTGATCGTTCCGACAGGAACGCCGCGCTCAGCTGTGCGCGAAGTCCATCGGTTCCTTGACGAATTTCGACGCCGCAAGCGTGCGGGCCAGGAAGTCGGTGTTCTGGTTCGGGTCGCCGCTGGACTCCTGGAAGGCGATATGGCTGATCTCCAGTCCGGCCTTCAGGTCGGTCAGACTCAACCGCGCATAGATCGTGACGCCCTTCGGCCGGATCTCCAGATCGAGGATGACCTCCGGTTCGCCACTCCATTCCAGTCGGTAATCACCGCCTGCGCCGAAATTGACGGTGCCGGGGTGAAAGTAGAGTTCGGCAGCAGATGCCACCAGGTCTGCAATACTTGAGTAAAATTCGAAACGCAGCAGAGAAATGATATCCGCTGCGTCGAGCAATCGCAATTCGCTAGCCACCGGGCTGATGGCGTCCGCGACGATCTTCTCGCGCTGTTCTGTGAATGGGCATTTTTTCATCTTGCTTTTGGCACCCGCCTCTTCTGATTCTGCCGGACATAGACGCGATGCACGAGCTCGGCCACGGCTTTATAGAAAACTGACGGGATCACACTATCCACCGAGACTTGCGCAAACATGGAGCGGGCCAAAGGTGGATCTTCGAAAATCGGAATGTCGTGCTCCTGGGCGATTTCGCGAATCTTCAGGGCCACGAGGTCCTGGCCCTTGGCGACGACCACTGGAGCGTCGTTTTCCGAGCGCTCGTAGCGCAGCGCCACGGCGTAGTGGGTCGGGTTGGTGATGACCAGGGTGGCGCGCGGCACATTGGCAATCATCCGGCGGCGGGCGCGGTCGCGCGCGATCGAGCGCTGCCGCGACTTGATGATCGGGTCGCCCTGCGACTGCTTGTACTCGTCCTTGATCTCCTGCTTCGTCATCTTCAGCTGGTCGAACCAGTGATAGCGCGTCCAGAAAAGATCGATGGCGGCAAGCAGGCCGGTGGCAAAGAGGATGATCACCATGATCTTGCGGATGACCGAGGCCATCCGAGTGAAGATCGTCTCCGGGTCGGAGAACATCGCATCGAGCGTCGAGAAATAGTCCTGCCGCAGAGCCGCGATGATAATCGCCGCGACGATGACGATCTTGAACAGGGACTTGCCGAATTCCACCATGCCGGACGAGGAGAAGATCCGGTTCCAGCCCTTGGAGAGCGAGATCCGGTTGGCCTGCGGCCGAATGCGCTCCAGCACGAATTGCGGCATGTTCTGCCCGAAGGAGGCAACCAGGCCGGCCAAGATGAAGAGGGTGAAGACCGGGATCAGCAGGCCAGCCGCCGCCCAGCCGAGATAGACGAACAGCGACACCACGTCGGAGGCGGTCCCGAGCCGCCACTCGTCGGGCTGCTCGAAGAGATCCTTCAGCGTCTCGCCCAGATGGATGATCCCGTCCGGCAGGAAGAAGACGATGTAGATATAGAAGGCCAGCGACGAGGCGAAGATGGCGACTTCGCGCGATACGGGCACATTGCCCTTCTCGACCGCGTCGCGAATCTTCTTGTCTGTCGGGTCTTCTGTTTTACTGTCTTTGTCCTGATCGTCGGACAAGGCTTCTGCCTCTTCATGGGCCGCATCAATCGGAAGGTCATGCCGGCGAAACGAATCGGTTTCGCTCTGTCGGCATCACCGTCGGCCCTGAAAACTAACGCCCCGACCGTGTCCCTGCAATCGGTCGGGGCGTTCGCATGTGTCTATCAACAGGCGTGACGCCGTCAGGCCGCCTGTTCCTCGCCGTTCTCTGCGCTTTCGGGCGCTTCCTTCAGCTGGATCTGGCCGCCATTGGCAAGCCGGATGGCTTCCTGGGCCACGGCACGGCGGGCAATCGCGATTTCGCGCGGATTGACACCGGCGGTGCCGGAGGCAAGATCGGATTCGATCATCCGGCGCGAGCGCGGGCTGATCGAAGCCAGCACGCATTCCTTGATCTCGCCCGAGGCGCCGCGAAGGGCCATGGTCAGGATATCGCCGGAAATGTCGTTCAGCAGAATGACGCGGCTGCGCTGCGGCATGGCCAGAAGGTCCTCGAACAGGAAGATCTTCGGGCGAACCTTGCTTGCGGACACCTTGCTGATCGTTTCGAGCGATTCCAGCAGGGTATCGACCTGCGGCTTCTCGAGTTCGTTCATCAGCTCGGCGACCTTTGCCGTACCGGTCGAATTCTTGTCCGCATCGATGACCGCGATCAGTTCCTGGATCCGGTTCTCGATGATCTGCGAGGCCTTCGGGTTGATGTTCTTCAGGTTGACAGTACGGTTCATGATGTCCGCGCGACGGCTGTCGGGCAGCTTCAGCAGAACCTTGGCGCCGAAGGACGACGGCAGCATCGACAGGATATAGGCAACCGTCTGGGGATGCTCGCGCAGCAGGTAGTTGGCGATGAAGTCGGGGTCGGCGTCCTGCAGGCGATCCCAGATCGAGGCCTCGAATGCCTGGAAGGCGGCCCGACGGCCAAGCAGACCGTCGACCTCTTCCGGGGTCAGGCCTTCCTCGAGGATCTCCTCGATGGCCTTGGCATTGTCCATCAGGCCGGTACCCTCGGTGAACAGGTCCTCGAACTCGTTGACGAGCTCGTTCAGTTCATCCGGGGGAATGGCCCTGAGGGTCTGGGCAGATGAAATGATCATCTGCAACTCGGCCTGGGTGAAGTACTTCAGCAACTTGCCGGCGATGCCCTTGCCCATGGCCAGCAACACAGCGGCTGCCTTGTCCGCCTGGGACAGGGGTTTGCCGATTGCCGAGCCGCCGAAATCGTCGAAGTCCATCATGGTCTTTCCCTTCTGGCCCTACATCGGGTCAGTGCACTTTGGTACTCAATACCTCGATCAGCTTGACACCGAACCTGGTGTCGTCGTTTTCGAGAACCGCGATCTCGCCCCGTGCAATGCGCCGGCCGTTGACCATGATCTCGACCGGCTCGCCGATCTTCTTGTCGAGGGCGATGATCGCCCCTTCTTCCAGATTCATAAGCCCCGAAACCTGCATGCGGCTGGAGCCGAGGACGATCTGGACATCGATCGGGATGTCCATGATCAGGTCTAGATTGGCATTCAGCGCGCTGCCGGGGGCCGCCGTCGCCGGGGCATCCCCGCCGAAGTCAGAGCCGCCGCCGAAGCTGCCGCCGAGATCGGAACCGCCGAGATCTGCAGCGCTGCCGAAATCTCCACCGAGATCGCCGCCACCGAAATCTCCGCCGCCAAAATCGGCGTCGAAGCTGGATCCGGCATCGCTGTCGCCCAGGTCCGCGCCGAATTCAGCGCCGAAATCCGAGCCGATGTCGGGAAGCGTGCCTTCGGCATCGTTCTGCAAAACGCCGCGAAGATCGCCTACCGCCTGGTCCAGATCGGATTCGCTCGCACCGAAATCCAGTGCATCGTCTTCTGTCGCATTTTTTTTCTTAGGTGCCATGGGTCCATTATTCCTATCGAAACTTGCCCCAACCTGCCGCGCCTCGTAGCGGCAAGTCTAAACTCAACCCAGCAGGTGACGGAGAATTTCGTCATCTGTGGTTACGTTGTCCTTTACGCGGACGGTGTATTTCTCACCCGAGCGGCCGAACTCGCATTTGTAGAGTTCCTTGCCGTTGGCGCTGACGTCGACGGTCACGTCGCCGCGCTCGTCGAACGCGATGACGTCGCCGGGCGCCAGCCTGGAGATCGTGCCGAGGGTCAGCGACTGCAGGCGGATGCGCGCTTCGAGCGTCACCTGCGAGCGTCTTACCTGCTCGGCGATATTGTCCGACCATTCCTTGCTGCGGGCCGATCCGCCCTTGGATTTCGGCAGGGTCACCACCGTCTTCAGCAAGGCCTTCTGCGGCACGATCAGCGCGAATTCCGACGTGACGTTGCCGAGCGTGATCTCCATCTTGATCGTGGCAGCGTACTGATCCGGCACATCCGGATCATGCGGCGGCCGATGCTCGGCATTGCAGGCCTTCTCGATAACAGGCTCGAAACCGCCCGCGGCATTGATGCCGGAGTGGAGAACGTCGCCGATTCGCTCGAAGACCATGGTCGACAGGTCCAGCTCGATGCTGGACAGCGGCCGCTCGATCGGCTGTTCGATCGTCTCCGACAGGGCGCCCAGCATGTTTTCCATCAGCGTGATGATGAAGCCGTTGCCGCAGGCTATCACGAAGACAGGGCACCAGTTGCGCAGCGTGGCGTCGGCCAGCACGTAGTTCTCGCCGAGGCCGGCGACCAGGTCCGTCATCAGGCCGGTCTCGTGGCCGCTATAGTGCACTTCCAGCGTGAAGCCGGTTTCGCTGTGGAAGATATCGGGCAGGAACTCGGCATAGAGCCGGCCGAAATTGCTGCAGATCTTCTCGATCTTGGCGCTGTCGCCGAGCGCGCCTGTCAGGCGTGCAAGCAGAGCGGGGTCCATGGCTTTTGCCGGGACGGTGGCCTTTGCTGCGGCGGTGGTCGTTTCACTCATCTCAAGCTGCCTTGTTTTCGCCGCCCGGGTTCATCATTTCCTGCTCGACGGCGTCGATCGACGGACGCTCGTAGGAGGAGATGGTCTTGCGGCCGTATTCGAGTGCGACCTGCGGGACGGAACCGTTCATGTAGGCGAGCAGTGTCTGCTTCACGATGATGTAGAGGCGATGCTGCTTGCTGCGGACCGTCTTGATCTGCGCGATCAGCGGGTTGCAGAGGCAATAGGACAGGAAGATGCCGAGCATGGTGCCGACAAGGGCGGCACCGATCAGCGCGCCGAGCACGGCCGGCGATTCGTTGATCTTGCCCATCGCCTTGATGACGCCGAGCACGGCAGCAACGATACCGATCGCCGGAAAGCTGTCGCCCATCGCGGTGATCGCGTTGTAGGGCTTCATCTTGTCGTAGAGGATCGTGTTGATTTCCTCGTCCATCAGCGCCTCGATCTCGTGGCTGCGGGCATTGCCGATGATGATCAGGCGGACATAGTCGCAGATGAAGGAAGTCAGTTCCCGGTTCTTCAGTACCGAGGGCGCGTTCTGGAAGATCGTCGATTCATCGGGATTGTCGATATGCGCCTCGATCTCGTTGCGCGACTTGGTCCTCAGATCGCGCATCAGCGAATAGAGGCAGCCGAGCAGGTCGAGATAGGAGCGTTCCTTGGGCACCGCATGCTTGAACGCCTCGCCGATCGCCTTGCCGGAATCCTTCACGACTTTCATCGGGTTGGCCATGATGAAGCCGCCGACGCCGGCACCGCCGATGATCACCAGCTCGAAGGGCTGGACGAGAACGTCGACATGGCCGCCCATGGCCATGAAGCCGCCGAGGATACACCCGACCGTGATCACAAATCCCAGGATGATAGTCATATCGTGCTCGCAATCAGTCCGTTTCTTTTCACAAGAAGCGATAGGGCGGTTGCCTTGCGTGAGGCTGTAGGTTGCACTTTAGGGTTTCGTGAACCGACAAACAGTTTCGCACAAGCCATTTTTGCCAGAAAGAGCGATAACTGAGGCCCCGTATCCTCAAGGAGGCACCAGATCGTGACGACGACTTATGTAAGCTATCAGCAGATCAGTGCGAATATATCGACCTCGCTGGACCGCATTGCGCAGAAGACCGATGTGGCGCGCGAGACCGAATACTATATGTCGAAGATCGGCGACGTGAAGTCGGTCGACGACTTCATGGCGGATACTCGTCTTTATAACTATGCACTCAAGGCCAACGGCCTGGAGGACATGGGGTATGCCAAGGCTTTCATCCGCAAGGTGCTGACCGAAGGCATCGACGGCGACGATGCGTTCGCCAACAAGTTGTCCGACACCCGCTACAAGGATCTGGCGACGACCTTCAACTTCCAGGCTTTCGGCGCGGCGGCCACCAGCTTCGACAAGGCCCAGCAGGGCGTGGTCGACAAGTATCTGCGCCAGTCGCTTGAGGAGGAGGCCGGCGAAGACAATACCGGCGTGCGCCTGGCACTCTATTTCGAGCGCAACGCGAAAAACATCAAGACCGGCTACGACATCCTGGCCGACGATGCGGTCGCCCAGGTGGTGCGCACGGCCCTCGGCCAGCCGGACGAAATCGCCATGTCCGATATCGACAAGCAGGCCGACTATCTGGAGCGGGTGCTTGATCTTTCCGATTTCCAGGACACCGAGAAGACCGGCAAGTTCCTCGAGCGCTTCACCGCCATGTGGGAACTGTCCAATCCGTCCGAGAACTACGATCCGCTGGCCGTGTTCGGCTCTTCGACCGGGTTCGGCATCTCGGCGGATCTTCTCATCTCGATCAACGCCCTGAAGCTGGGAGGCAAGTAATTGCAATCTGGACTATACGTATCGCTGTCTGCGCAGATGGCTCTGGAAAAGCGCCTGACGACGGTCGCCGACAACATGGCCAATGTGAACACGGTCGGTTTCCGTGGCACGGAGGTCAAGTTCGACGAGATCCTCAGTCGGACCCAGAACGACCTGAATGCCAAGGTGGCCTTCGTTTCCCAGGGCAATGACTATCTGTCGACCCATGCCGGCGAATACCAGCAGACCGGCAACCCGCTCGACTTCGCGGTCAAGGGCGACGCCTGGTTTGCGGTCGACACGCCGCAGGGCCAGGTCCTGACCCGTGACGGCCGTTTCACCATCAAGGACACGGGCGAACTCGTCTCGATCCGCGGTTATCCGGTGCTCGACGTCGGCGGCGCGCCGATCCAGCTCAACCGCGCCGGCGGTCCTCCGGAGGTCGGCGCCGACGGCAAGCTGATCCAGGATGGCCGCGAGGTCGCCCAGCTCGGCGTCTTCACCGTCGACGTGACCAAGGGCTTCCTGCGTCACGACAACAGCGGCATCACCACCACCGACACGCCGCAGCCGGTCGTCGACAATCGCGACGTCTCGGTCATGCAGGGCTATGTCGAGAATTCCAACGTCAACGGCATTTCGGAAATGACCCAGCTGATCGAGATCAACCGTCTGTTCGAGAGCGTCTCGTCTATGGTGTCCGACAGCGAAACGTCGATGTCGGACGCGATCAAGACGCTCGGCGGCACGCGCTGACCGCCTGAAGGGACCGAACCGCGATGAACGAGATCGTATTGCCGCCACTTGCCGCCTCCGAAAAGCTCAGCCAGATGGCGGGTCTCGCCGAACGCTATGCGACGCCGGAATATGCGGTCGCGCAGGGCGGCCGGGTGCGCACCATCGCCGCCGGACACTACACGGTCACCGGCCTGTCGCGCCATATCCGGCTCGGTGAGTTCGTCGCCCATCGCAGCCCCGGCGGCATTCATCTGGGCGAAGTCGTGCGCGTCGAACCCGATATCGCCTATGTCTGCCCGATCGAACCGGGCGAGCCGATCGGCATCCACGACGTCGTCATCCGCAAGGGTGCCTTCCGCATCGCGCCGCATGCCGGCTGGTGTGGCCGCACGATCAATGCGCTCGGCGAGCCGATCGACGGCAAGGGCCCGATCCAGCCCGGCCCGAAGCGGCGCTCGATCTCCAACCAGGCGCCGCCCTCGATGGCGCGCCGGCGGATCGACGAGGGCTTTCGCACCGGCGTACGTGCGATCGATATCTTTTCGCCGCTGTGCCTCGGCCAGCGTCTCGGCATCTTCGCCGGCTCCGGCGTCGGCAAGTCGACGCTGCTTTCCATGCTCGCCCGTGCCGATGCCTTCGACCGCGTCGTCATCTCGCTGGTCGGCGAACGTGGCCGCGAGGTGCGCGAATTCATCGAGGACACGCTCGGCGACAACATGGCCAAGTCGGTCGCCGTGGTCGCCACCAGCGACGAAAGCCCGATGCTGCGCAAGATGGCGCCGCTGTCGGCCATGACGATTGCCGAGCATTTTCGCGATCAGGGCGAGAACGTCCTGTTCATCGCCGACAGCATTACCCGCTTTGCCCATGCGATCCGCGAAGTGGCGATGGCCGCCGGCGAGCCGCCGGTTGCGCGTGGCTATCCGGCATCGGTGTTTACCGAACTGCCCCGTCTGCTCGAACGCGCCGGTCCCGGCGAAGAGGGCCAGGGCACGATCACCGCAATCATCTCGATCCTCGTGGACGGTGACAACCACAACGACCCGATCGCCGACAGTACCCGCGGCATTCTCGACGGCCATATCGTGCTCGACCGCTCGCTTGCGGAAGAGGGGCGCTACCCGCCGATCAACCCGCTGGCCTCGATCTCGCGTATGGCCCGCAAGGCCTGGACCTCGGATCAGGAAAAACTGGTCTCGCGGCTGAAGTCGCTGATCCACCGCTTCGAGGAAACCCGCGACCTGCGCCTGATCGGCGGCTACCGCGCCGGCAGCGATGCCGATCTCGACATGGCGATCAAGCAGGTGCCGATCATCTACGAAATTTTGAAACAGACGCCCTCGGACAAGCCGGTGGTGGATGCCTATGCCGACCTTGCGGTCGCCCTGAAGGCTGCCGCCAACAACGGACCCGGCGGGCTGCGCAAGTAGTTTGAAGGAAGTGACCGTGACCGACATCGATGCAGACGAGCCGGTAAAGCCACGCAAGGGCGTCGTTATCAACAAGACCTCGCCGACGACCGACCGCATGCTGATCGGGGTCGGCGTGACGCTGGCCTTCGCCGCGGCGCTGTTTCCCTGGTATGTCTTCTTCAACGAAGAGAAGTTCGGCCTGAAACCGGCCGACTGGGGCTTGACCCGCGACCTGCCGGAAGGGCCGGGCCGCGACGTGTTTTCCGTCTCGCCGCTGGCCATGGTCGACAACGACCACGACGCCTCGCCGGTGATGCCCGACAAGCTCGACGACCTGACGACCGCCACGGCGTCCAATCTGGGCAATGTCGAGCCGGTCGAGAAGGCCAAGGTCCTGACCCAGCCGTTTCCGGGCGGCGCCGGATTCCGCCTGCTGCATGTGGCCAACGGCCGTGCCCTGATCGAGGATCCGTCGGGCATGTATCTCGTGCGCGTCGGCTCGATCCTGCCGGACGAAAGCAAGGTTGCGATGCTGGAAATGCGCGACGGCCACTGGGTCATCGTCACCTCCAAGGGCGACATCTACGACAGCCATTAAGGGCTGTCGGCATTCTTTCGAACCCCTGCAAGTCCCACGCAAGATTAGTCGAATAGGTTTTCCTCAAGAACGATTGGAGAAGCCTATGAACCCCATCCAGCTCTTCTCGCTGGCATCCCGGCAAGCCGAATGGCTGAGCATTCGCCAGGAAGTGGTGGCGAGCAATATTGCCAATGTCAACACGCCGGAATTCCGTGCCAAGGACATTACGCCTTTCGCGGCGGTGCTCGACGACACCCAGTCCACCGCGATGGCGCGCACGCAGCCGGGTCATATCCAGGGCTTCTCCGGCTCCGACGACATCGAGGTCCGCGAAGCGGCCCTCGACCAGGAAATCGGTGTGCAGGAATCGGGCAATACCGTTTCGCTCACCGACGAACTGACCAAGGGCGGCGAGATCCAGCGGCAGTATCAGCTCAATGCCAACCTTGTCAGCTCCTTCCATCGCATGATGCTCCAGACGGTGAAGAGGTAAGATCATGGATCCCTTGTCAGCTTCGCTGAAGATCGCAGGCAGCGGCCTGGAAACCCAGTCCACCCGCCTTCGCATCGTGTCGGAAAACATCGCCAACGCCCGCACCACCGGCGATACGCCCGGTGCGGACCCCTATCGCCGCAAGATCATCACCTTCGGTTCCGAGATGGACAAGGCCAGCGGCGCCGACATCGTCTCGGTCAAGAAACTTGGCGTCGATCGCTCAGACTTCACCGAAGTCTACGATCCGGGCAATCCGGCTGCCAATGAGAAGGGTGTCGTCAAGATGCCGAACGTCAACGTGCTGATCGAAATGGCCGACATGCGCGAAGCCAACCGGTCCTATGAAGCCAATCTTCAGACCGTCAAGCAGACCCGCGACCTTATCAGCCAGACCATCGACCTCCTGAAGGCTTCACAATGATCGACAGTGTAACGAATGTCAGCAGCCTTTCCCTGACCAAGGGGCTTGGCTCGCTGGTCGAAACCGACAAGTCCTCCCAGACCCAGGCCGTTCCCGGCCTGACGATGGACGGCACCACGCCCGGCACGCAGACCGGCCAGAGCTTCGCCGACGTCATGGGCAGCATGGCGACCGATGCCTTGGGCAGCCTCAAGCAGGCCGAAAGCATGTCCTTCGACGGCATTACCGGCAAGGCAAACACCCGCGAAGTGGTGGATGCGGTCCTGAACGCGGAACAGACGCTGCAAACAGCGCTCGCCTTCCGCGACAAGATCGTCAGCGCCTACCTCGAAATCACCAAGATGCAGATCTGAGAGAGTTAAGGACGAAGCTATGAGAGCGCTTGCCATTGCCGCCACGGGTATGGATGCCCAGCAGACCAATCTCGAGGTCATTGCAAACAACATCGCCAACATCAACACGACCGGCTACAAGCGCATGCGCGCCGAGTTTTCCGATCTGCTCTACCAGACGGAGCGCGCCCAGGGCGTGCCGAACCGCGCCAACCAGGCGATCGTGCCGGAAGGCGCCAATATCGGTCTCGGCGTGCAGACGGCCGCCGTGCGCACCATCCACACCCAGGGCGAACTGGCCCAGACGGACAACGAACTCGACGTCGCCATTGTTGGCCGCGGCTGGTTTCAGGTCCAGACTCCGGATGGCAACACGGCCTATACCCGCGCCGGTTCGTTCAACACCAATGCCGACGGCCAGCTGGTCACCATCGATGGTTACACCGTCGTTCCGGGGATCACCGTGCCGCAGGATGCCAGCGAGATCGAGATCAGCCGGACCGGCGTGGTGTCGGCCCGCATCGGCAATGATGCGGACTATACCGAACTCGGCCAGCTGACGATTGCCAATTTCGTCAACGAAGCCGGCCTGAAGCAGCTGGGCGACAACCTGTCGGCCCAGACGGCAGCCTCCGGCGAAGCGATCGTTGCAGCCCCGGAAGATCCGGGCTTCGGCTATCTCAAGCAGAATTACCTGGAATCGTCGAATGTCGACTCGATCCGCGAGATCACCGACATGATCTCGGCGCAGCGCGCCTACGAGATGAATTCCAAGGTCATCGAGACGGCCGACCAGATGGCTCAGATCGTCAGCAAGAACCTGAAATAGCCAACACGAGGGAGGGCGACCATGATGGTTTGCCTCAGGAAGTTAGAATGGGGACGGGTAGCAGCGGCAGCTTTCGCTTCCGCGGCCGTCCTCCTGTCAGCGGCCTTCGGGGCGCGGGCCGAAGGCTTTGCCGTCGTCCCGACCGGTGTCATCTATCCAGGCCAGGAAATCGAGGCCACGCAACTGAGCGAGGTCGAGATCACCAATCCGAACCTGCGGGGCGGCTACGCCACCTCGGTCGGCCAGGTGGTCGGCATGATTTCCAACCAGACCCTCCTTCCAGGGCGCACCGTTCCGATCGCGGCGCTTCGTGCTCCCTATGCCGTCAAGCGCGGCAGCCAGCTGCGGCTCAACTTCACTATCGGCAATATGGTGATCTCGGCCGCCGGCATGCCGCTCCAGGACGCTCAGATCGGTGATCTGATCAAGGTCCGCAATCTCGATTCCGGCGTGATCGTCAGTGGGACGGTCTTGCCCAACGGTTCGGTGCAGGTGCTCACGCGATGAAATTTCTCGGTAAATCCATCGCGGTCTTCGCAGCGTTCGCTTGTGTCCTCGCCTCGGCCGGCCCGTCCATGGCCGGCACCTCGCGCATCAAGGACATCGCCTCGCTGCAGGCGGGCCGCGACAACCAGCTAATCGGCTACGGCCTGATCGTCGGCCTGCAGGGGACCGGCGACAGCCTGCGCTCCTCGCCGTTCACCGAACAGTCGATGCGCGCCATGCTGCAGAATCTCGGCATTTCCACCCAGGGCGGCCAGTCGAATGCCAAGAACGTGGCAGCCGTCATGGTCACCGCCACGCTGCCGCCCTTTGCAAGCCCCGGCAGCCGCATCGATGCCAATGTCAGCTCGCTCGGCGACGCCACCTCGCTTCGCGGCGGCACGCTGATCATGACCTCGCTTTCGGGCGCCGACGGCCAGATCTACGCGGTGGCGCAGGGCTCGGCCGTCGTGTCGGGCTTCACCGCGCAAGGCCAGGCGGCCAACATCACCGAGGGCGTGACGACGTCGGGCCGGGTTCCGAGCGGCGCGATCATCGAGCGCGAACTGCCTTCGAAATTCAAGGATTCGGTCAATCTGGTGCTGCAGCTGCGCAACCCGGACTTCTCGACCTCGATCCGCATGGCCGACACCATCAATGCCTATGCGCGCAACACCTTCGGCGCCCCGATCGCCTCGGCGCAGGATAGCCAGGAAGTGGTGATCCAGAAGCCGCGCACCGCCGATCTTGCCCGCCTGATGGCGGCGATCGAGAACCTCGTGGTGGAAACCGACACGCCGGCCAAGGTCGTCATCAACGAACGCACCGGAACGATCGTCATCGGCGCCGATGTGCGGGTCTCCAAGGTCGCGGTCAGCTACGGCACCCTGACGGTACAGGTCAACGAGACGCCGCAGGTCATCCAGCCGGCCCCCTTCTCCAAGGGCGAGACGGCCGTCCAGCCGCAGACCGACATCCTGGCCCAGAAGACCGGCGGCAATGTCGCAGTCGTCGACGGTCCCGACCTGAAGACGCTGGTGGCCGGCCTCAACAATATCGGCGTCAAGCCCGACGGCATCATCGCCATCCTCCAGGGGATCAAGTCGGCTGGCGCTCTCCAGGCGGAGCTTGTCCTGCAATGATCGCTTTGACGACAACCGTTTCGCGCCGACGCCTTCTCGGTCCCGTGCTCCTGCTCGGCGGATTGCTGGCCGGTGGCCTGCTGGGGCCGTCCGGTGCGCGCGCCCAGGACGCCACGCCGCTCGACAGCGCCACCCAGGAAGAGATCCAGAAATTCTGCACCTCGATCGCCGACCCTGCACGCGACCAGCGTTACCTGCTGCAGAAGCAGGAACTGGAAAAGCTGCAGGCCCAGGTCGATGCGCGCATCGCCGTCATGGAAACGCGCAAGACCGAGTATGAGGACTGGCTGAAGCGGCGCAACGACTTCCTCAAGCGGGCACAGGGCAATCTGGTCGGCATCTACAAGAAGATGAAGCCGGATGCGGCCGCCCCGGCGCTGGCCGAACTCAATGTCGAGATCGCGGCCGCCATCATCATGCAGCTGCCGGCGCAGCAATCCGGTCTGATCCTGTCGGAGATGAAGCCCCAGAAGGCGGCCCTCGTATCGGCCATCATTTCCAGCGCAGGTGATCCCAACACGTCGAAGGACCCGACATGAGGAAGTCTATTCCAGCCCTGCTGGCCGTCGCCGTCCTGGCGGGTTGTCAAAACCAGACGATCAACGAGATCGGCAAGGCGCCTGCCATGTCGCCGATCGGCAGCGGTCTGCGCTACAGCCAGACGCCGCAGATGGCACTCTATCCGAAGCAGCCGCACCATGTGGCGAGCGGCTATTCGCTGTGGAGCGACAGCCAGGCCGCCCTGTTCAAGGATGCCCGTGCGTTGAATGTCGGTGACATCATGACGGTCAACATCCAGATCAACGACAAGGCGCAATTCGCCGACAACACCTCGCGCAGCCGCAAGAACTCGACATCGCTGAGCTTCAATTCGGCCCTCAACATCTTCGGCATCGTGCCGCCGGATGCCGGCGGTGCCGCCGGTACCGATTCCGACACGAGCTCGGACGGCAAGGGCTCGATCTCGCGCTCGGAGAAGCTGACGCTTCTCGTCGCCGCGGTGGTCACCAGCGTGCTGGAGAACGGCAATCTGATGATCAGCGGCTCCCAGGAAGTGCGGGTCAACCACGAACTGCGCATCTTGAACGTCGCCGGTATCGTGCGCCCGCAGGACGTCGATGCGGACAACACCATATCGTACGAGCGGATCGCCGAGGCCCGCATCTCCTACGGTGGCCGCGGCCGCCTGATCGAGATGCAGCAGCCGCCGGTCGGCCAGCAGGTCGTCGATCAATACTCGCCGTTCTAACCAAATTCGGCCAGAAAAGCCTGTCGGGACCAGCCTATGGATGACCAGTCGGAAGACCAGCCCAAGAAGAAATCACCGCTTGTGGTGATGCTCATCTCGCTCGCCGTGCTGACGATCGTCGGCGGGGGAGGGGGCTGGCTCGTCGGCGGGATGATCGCACCGGCGGTCAAATCGGCCAAGGAAGAGGCGGCCAAGGCGGAGGAAGCCAAGGCCAAGCCCGAGGGCGAGGGCGAGAAGAAGGGCGAAGAGGCCGGACTGCCGCATGTGGCGACCGAGGCCAACGGCATCGTCCAGCTGGAGCCGATCACCACCAATCTGGCCTATCCCTCCGACAACTGGGTCCGTCTGGAAGTCGCCCTGCTGTTCAACGGCAAGCCGGACGTGGCCATGGCCGAGGATATCAGCCAGGACATCATCGCCTATATGCGCACGGTTTCGCTGCAGCAGGTGGATGGCCCGCGCGGCCTTCAATATTTGAAGGACGACATACAGGAGCGTGTTGACCTGCGCTCCGAAGGGCGGGTAACCAAGGTGATGTTCAGAACCTTCGTCATTCAATGATTCGGACGCTTCTCCTGCTTGCCGTCTTCATGGCGGTTCCGGAGCTGGCTGTGGCCCAGCAGCTCCCTGACGTATTCAACCAGCCGATCAACGGTTCGGTTGCTGCCTGGATCGTGCGCACCTTCGGTCTGTTGACCATCCTGTCGGTGGCGCCCGGCATCCTGATCATGGTGACGAGCTTTCCGCGCTTCATCATCGCCTTCTCCATCCTGCGCTCCGGCATGGGCCTGTCCAGCACGCCCTCCAACATGATCCTGACCAGCCTGGCGCTGTTCATGACCTTTTACGTCATGGCGCCGACCATGGACCAGGCGTGGAACAACGGCGTGCAGCCGCTGCTCGCCAACCAGATCGGTGAAGCAGAGGCGGTGCAGCGCATCGCCGAGCCGTTCCGCACCTTCATGACCGCCAATACGCGCGACAAGGATCTGGCGCTCTTCGTCGATATCGCCAAGGAGCGCGGACAAGCGACCGTCAGCGACGGCAAGCTCGACTACCGCGTCCTCATCCCGGCCTTCATGCTGTCGGAAATCCGCCGCGGCTTCGAGATCGGCTTCCTGATCATCCTGCCCTTTCTCGTGATCGACATGGTGGTCGCCACGATCACCATGGCCATGGGCATGATGATGCTGCCGCCCACCTCGATTTCGCTGCCGTTTAAGGTCTTGTTCTTCGTCCTGATCGACGGATGGAACCTGTTGGTAGGGTCTCTTGTTCGATCGTTCAACTGAACAAAAAATCGAAATTGTAGAAAAATTCCTCGTTTCGCTAAAATTGCAAATTCCAATTCGAGAAACGTTTTCAGTCATGTAATATACATGAGCGATGCGTTGTATACGCTTTCTTAAGGCGACATTTACCACGCTTTTTCAGCCAACCTTAAAAAGTATGCTGTTTTATCCGTTCCCAGAGGCGGATTAATTTCAGCATTAATTAATTGACATGACGTCGATCGCTTCTGCCGGATCTCAGCCCGGTATGTCCCTCAATAATATTTCGTAACGATAGGGACGAATCGATGACCAGCATCATTACCAACACCGCCGCCATGGGCGCGCTTGATACCCTCCGCTCGATCTCCAAGAGCATGGACGAAACCCAGAGCCGCGTATCGTCGGGCTACAAGGTCAACACGGCTTCCGACAACGCCGCCTACTGGTCGATCGCGACCACGATGAAGTCCGACAACAAGGCGCTCGGCGCTGTTCAGGACGCTCTCGGCCTCGGCGCTGCCAAGACCGATACGGCTTACACCGGCATGCAGGCCGCAATCGACGTTGTCACCGAAATCAAGTCCAAGCTCGTCGCTGCTCGCGAACCGGGCGTCGACAAGGACAAGATCAACAAGGAACTGACGGAACTGAAGAGCCAGATCACCTCGATCTCGCAGTCGGCTTCGTTCTCCGGTGAAAACTGGCTCTACAACGACTCGTCTGCCGCTCTCGGCGACAAGGAAATGGTCGGCTCCTTCGTTCGCGACTCGACAGGCAATGTCTCGGTCGAGACCCTGACCTTCGACGCCAGCAAGTCCGTCCTGATCGACACCCAGACGACCGATGGCGGCCTTCTGACGAAGGACTATGCTGTTGCTGTCGACGACGGCACGGCTTCCGGCACGACCGCGACCTACTTCCTGCTCGACTCGGGCACGGGTACCTCGGGCAGCGTTGTCGAACTGACCTCGACCACGACCGACGATGAAGTCGAAGGCATGATCTCGGCTGTCGACGCCATGCTCTCCGACATGACCGATGCCGGCGCCACCCTGGGTGCGACCAGCAGCCGCCTCAGCAGCCAGGACGAATTCGTCTCCGACCTGATGGACGTGATCGACACCGGCGTTGGCCGTCTCGTCGACGCCGACATGAACGAGGAATCGACCCGCTTGAAGGCCCTGCAGACGCAGCAGCAGCTGGGCATCCAGGCTCTGTCGATTGCGAACTCGAATTCGCAGAGCGTATTGTCTCTGTTCCAGTAAGCTTACTTCGCTTTACGGAAGAGATAGATCGGAGCCGCGCCTTGGCGCGGCTCTTTTCATTCGAAGAACTGCCGAAAATACTTCTGCCTGAATTTTTCCCCCAAAGTTTTTTGCTCGACGCATCAATGGCTTCGCTTCTGCGCGCCAGTAGAAGCGGGAAAAATCGCATCTAATTTAGTCGGCGTTAACTTGGCTAGCGTTGAATGTGGCCGTGAAGACGACGGATTAACCAGCAGCAGACCCTGGTTGATTGCATGAGGCCACTCGTCGTCTGCCGGTGCGTAAAATCCGGAATGTCCCTTCGTATAGGTTTTGTCTAAAGGGGCAGATCAAACATGACTAGTATTATTACCAATACCGCTGCAATGGGCGCACTCGATACCCTGCGCTCGATCTCCAAGAGCATGGACGAGACGCAGAGCCGCGTGTCCTCCGGCTACAAGGTCGACAAGGCTGCTGACAACGCTGCCTACTGGTCGATCGCAACGACGATGCGGTCCGACAACAAGGCTCTCGGTGCCGTTCAGGACGCCCTCGGCCTCGGTGCAGCCAAGACCGATACCGCCTATACCGGCATGGAAGCCGCCATCGATGTGGTGACGGAAATCAAGGCCAAGCTGGTTGCCGCCCGCGAACCGGGTGTCGACAAGGACAAGATCAACAAGGAACTGACGGAACTGAAGAGCCAGCTCGGCTCGATTTCGCAGTCCGCGTCGTTCTCCGGTGAAAACTGGCTCTACAACGACTCCAGCGCCCAGATCGGCACGAAGGAAATGGTTGGTTCCTTCGTCCGTGACTCGACAGGCAATGTTTCGGTCGAAACGCTGTCCTTCGACGTCAACACCTCGGTCCTGATCGACACCCAGACGACCGACGGCGGCCTTCTGACGAAGGACTATGCCGTTGCCGTTGACGATGGTACGGCTTCCGGCACGACGATGACCTACTTCCTGCTCGACCTGGGCACGGGTACTTCGGGTAGCGTCGTCGAACTGACCACCACCACCACCGACGACGAAGTCGAAGGCATGATCTCGGCTGTCGATGCCATGTTGGCCGACATGACCGATGCCGGCGCCACGCTGGGTGCAACCAGCAGCCGCCTCAGCAGCCAGAACGAGTTCGTCTCCGACCTGATGGACGTGATCGACACCGGTGTCGGCCGTCTCGTCGACGCGGACATGAACGAGGAATCGACCCGCCTGAAGGCCCTGCAGACGCAGCAGCAGCTCGGCATCCAGTCGCTGTCGATTGCCAACTCGAACTCGCAGAGCATCCTCTCGCTGTTCCAGTAAGAGGCACACGCAATACCGGCCGCGTGAGCGGCCGGTAAACACCCGACGACATCGTGACGCCGCGGCCCTAAACGCCCGCGGCGTCATTTTTTTTGACGAATTAACCTTAGCCATGCCGGCTTCAATATTTGTTAACCTTAATAGCGTCTTTTTAGGTCATCAAAACGGTTGGCCGGTCCCCACAGGCAAGAACAGGGGCGGCAGGCATGACGCCAACTATCGTTGCCGGTACGACAGCCCGGCATGCCCTTTCCCATATCTACTGTCATAAGGGGCAGCTAACATGACTAGCTTGATGACGAATACCGCAGCAATGGGCGCACTCGATACCCTGCGCTCGATCTCTACCAGCATGGAAGAAACCCAGAGCCGCGTTTCCTCCGGCTACAAGGTCGACAAGGCTGCCGACAATGCTGCCTACTGGTCGATCGCAACGACGATGCGCTCCGACAACAAGGCGCTCGGCGCCGTTCAGGACGCCCTCGGCCTCGGTGCTGCCAAGACCGACACCGCCTATACCGGCATGGACTCGGCCATCGACGTCGTCACCGAAATCAAGGCCAAGCTGGTTGCTGCCCGCGAGCCGGGCGTTGACAAGGACAAGATCAACAAGGAACTGACCGAGCTGAAGAGCCAGATCGCTTCGATCTCGCAGTCGGCTTCGTTCTCCGGTGAAAACTGGCTCTACAACGACTCCTCCGCCGCTCTCGGCAACAAGGAAATGGTCGGCTCGTTCGTCCGTGACACCTCGGGCAATGTTTCGGTCGAAATCCTGACCTTCGACGCCAGCAAGTCGGTCCTGATCGATACCCAGTCGACCGATGGCGGCCTTCTGACGAAGGACTATGCTGTTGCTGTCGACGACGGCACGGCTTCCGGCACGACGATGACCTACTTCCTGCTCGACCTGGGCACGGGTACTTCGGGTAGCGTCGTCGAACTGACCACCACCACCACGGACGACGAAGTCGAAGGCATGATCTCGGCCGTCGATGCCATGCTCTCCGACATGACCGATGCCGGTGCCACGCTGGGTGCGACCAGCAGCCGCCTCGCCAGCCAGGACGAATTCGTCTCCGACCTGATGGACGTGATCGACACCGGTGTCGGCCGTCTCGTCGATGCCGACATGAACGAGGAATCGACCCGCCTGAAGGCCCTGCAGACGCAGCAGCAGCTCGGCATCCAGTCCCTGTCGATCGCGAATTCGAATTCGCAGAGCATCCTCTCGCTCTTCCAGAGCTGATTCGGTTACGCGCGGGGCCATCGGCTCCGCTCTCAACCAGCAGGCTATGCAGCCGCTCCCGGGCAACCGGGAGCGGTTTTTTCGTTTATCTTCATCTATCTGAAATTGCTGACTTTTTTGTTCTTCGCGCGCGGTCGATCTTTACGATTTGTTTGGACAGCTTAACGAAACCTTCCAGCGTTAATGTTTTGTTAACCAAAGTTTTGTTAAGCATTCGTTAAATAACGACGGCTCGATCACAGGGCAAAATTATCGTGATCGGGTGCATGAAGCCTTCCGTCGTTGCCGGTAAAAATATGACAAGCCCGGCCTGTCCCGCAATTCCCGATGGGGCATATCCATGACCAGCATTATGACCAACACGGCTGCAATGTCAGCCTTGCAGACCCTTCGCAGCATCGACGCCAACATGGAGCAGACGCAGAACCGGGTATCCACCGGCTACCGCGTCGACAGCGCCGCCGACAACGCGGCCTACTGGTCGATCGCGACCACGATGCGGTCCGACAATTCCGCTCTGTCGACCGTGCAGGACGCTCTCGGGCTCGGCGCGGCCAAGACTGATACGGCCTATACGGGGCTTGAATCGGCGGTCGAGGTCGTCACCGAGATCAAGTCCAAGCTGGTTGCGGCCCGCGAACCGGGTGTCGACAAGGACAAGATCAACAAGGAACTGTCCGAGCTGAAGAACCAGCTGCAGTCGATTTCCGAATCGGCATCGTTCTCCGGCGAGAACTGGCTCTACAACACCTCCAGCGCGGCGCCCGCCACCAAGGAAATCGTCGCATCGTTCAACCGCGCCACCGATGGCTCGGTGTCGGTGACGACACTTGCCTTCGACACCGGCGAATCGGTGCTGATCGATACCTACGACGCCAGCCGCGGCCTGCTGACCGGTGACCGGCCGACCGATGTCGATGTCGGCGGCACGACCCAGACGATCAATTACTATCTGCTCGACGCCGGCTCCACGACGGCTGCCACCGGCACTGCGATCGAGCTCAGCACGACGACCACCGACGACGATCTCGACGGCATGATCAGCGCCACCGACGGCATCCTGCAGCAGCTGACCGACTCCGCCTCGACGCTGGGTGCGATCACCAGCCGCATCGACATGCAGACCGAATTCGTCGCCACCTTGATGGACGTGATCGAGAAGGGCGTCGGGCGACTGGTCGATGCCGACATGAACGAGGAATCGACCAGGCTGAAGGCGCTGCAGACGCAGCAGCAGCTGGGCATCCAGTCGCTGTCGATCGCCAACACCAATGCCGAAAACATCCTGACGCTGTTCAAGCAGTAAGGACGTTTTAAGGCGGCCCGTCGCCGCCTTGAGAATTCTGCCTCTCCGTGGTCATCGGATGCAGGTGGAACAGCCGGACCGTGCCGCTGCCCTGGCGCGGTCCGGCGTATCAACCCTCGCACAAGTTTGCATCCCTAACTTTGTCAAGGACGATGACCGAAAGCTGCCGGCACGGAGAATGCGCATCGCCGTGCTGTGGCAGTTACCCTTGGATGTTATGATGACACGCCCAACCTCGATTTCCTGCCACAGACGCCGCATGGGGCCGCAGCATTCTGCGCCGGCCGCCCGCGCCCTCGATCGGAGGGCGTGAGATGGCGACGTCCATTGCCCAGTATCTCAAGGATTTCTCAAAGCCTCAGGCGCCTGCCATGGCCTTCGACACAGGCTTTGGCGACGGCGATTTCGGCCTGGATGCCGATGTTCCGGCCGTGCATGTGCCGGACCCGGTCGAGATCGAGGCCGAGCGGCAGGCAGCCTATGACGAGGCGGTGAAGATCACCACGGACGAATTGACGGCCCGTTTCGAGGCCGAGAAGGCAGAGCTCGTGGCGGCCCACGAGCAGGCGCTCGCCGATCTCGCCCGCACGCTGGAGGAGACGTCCGCCGCGGCAATGGCCGACGGCTTTGCCAGACTGTCGAAACAGCTGGCCGAGCATGTCAGCGGCCAGGTTGCCGAGGGCCTGGCGCCCTTCCTGACCGAAGAAGTGATGACGTCCGCGGTCAGCGAACTGGCCAGTCAGGTCGAGATGGCGATTGCGGGCGGCGAAGCCGGGCAGATCGTCGTCACCGGACCGGCAAGCCTGTTCGAGAAGCTGGCCGACAGGCTGCGCGACCACGACGAGATGCTGCGGCACGTGCAGGCCGATGATCTCGATCTCTCCGTCGAACTCGGCGAACAACTCCTTGTCAGCCGCATCTCGGCCTGGACGGCAAGCCTCAGGAAGGTGATGGGATGAGCGACGAAGAAAATCACCATCACGGCAAGAACGAGATCCTGATCATCAAGCGCCATGGCGGCGGCGATCATGACGGCAACCATGGCGGCGCGTGGAAGATCGCCTATGCCGACTTCATGACCGCGATGATGGCCTTCTTCCTCGTCATGTGGCTGGTCAATGCCGCGAACGAGGAGACCAAGGCCTCGGTCGCCAGCTATTTCAATCCGATCCGCCTGTCCGAGGAAAAACCCTCGGAAAAGGGCTTGAAAAAGCCCGTCGAAAAGGCCGACGGCAAGGAAAAGCAGAACCAGTCCGAAAACAAGGAAGACAAGGAAACGATCGGGGCATCGGCAGCGACCGGCGAGGACGCGACGGCAACCTCCGGCGACCAGACCAATTACTCCGAAGCCGATTTCTTCGAGAATCCCTATTCGGTGCTGGCCGAGATCGCCCAGGAAGTCGGTCAGCAGGCCAATGTCAGCGCCAAGGGCGAGGGCGGTGCGTCCGATTCCGGCCCGAGCACCGGTGCCGACGGCGGCGAGGCCTATCGCGATCCGTTCGATCCCGACTTCTGGACCCAGCAGGTCCAGTCCGTGCGCGGCAAGCCCGGCCCGCAGGCGGCCAAGGAGGCGCCCGGCGCACTGACGGCCGACAAGCCGTCGTCGGCCCCCGGCGACCAGACCGATGTGGATGTCGCCATGCTGCCGGCCGACAAGACACCGGCCCTGCAGGTCGTGCCGCAGGCCAAGCCCGAGACACCGGATACGGCTGCCGACAAGGGTACCGACCCGGGCACCGAGAAGGCCGATGCCGCTAAGGCTGCGGACGGCGACAAGGACAAGGCGGCCAAGGCCGAAAAGCAGCAGAAGGACGCCGATGCGCTGAAGGCTGCGATCGAGAAACAGATCAGCGGCGTCGCCGGCAAGCTCGCCGAGGGCCTGATCGTCACCCCGACCGAAGGCGGCATGCTGGTCACGCTGTCCGACCAGAGCGACGAGGCGATGTTCAATGTCGGCTCGGCCGTGCCGAGCAAGGAGACCGTGCTGGCGATGGAAAAGATCGGCACGATCCTGAAGGACCGTCCGGGCGCCATCGTCATCCGCGGCCACACCGATGCGCGACCCTTCGCCGGCAAGACGCAGGACAACTGGGGCCTGTCGGCCGATCGCGCCCGCAGCGCCTATTACATGCTGGTGCGTGGTGGTCTCGACCAGTCCCGTGTCAAGCAGATCTCGGGTTTTGCGGACCGGCGCCTGCAGGTTCCGGGCGATCCGTTGTCGGCTGCAAACCGGCGTATCGAAATTCTGATCCAGGCGGACCAGGGATAAGCCATGCGAAGCCGGCGTCTTCTATATCTGCCGCTCCTTGTCGCCGCCCTTTCGGGGACGGCGCCGCCGCTGGCGGCTGCCCCTGCAGCCGCGCCCGTCGACGATATCGAGCTTGCGCCCTACAAGATGCTGCGCTCGCTGCAATTCGTGCAGGATGCCGTGGTGCTCGGCGACCATTCCGCCGGCGAGATGCAACGTTTCATCCTCGGCACGCTGGACGACCGTCTGCGCAGTGCCGACGCCTCGGTCTTTGAAGATCCCCGCAATGTCGATGCCGCCTTCATCTATGCGATGAGCGGCGGCAATCCCAAGACGCTCGACCTATTGTTGTCGCGCGACGTCGACGGCAATTTCGACAGCCGCATCGCCGATCTGCTGGGCCGCTATCTGAGCGGCAAGGGGACGCTGGTGGCCAAGAGCCTCGGCGAACTGGCAACCGAATACCGCCAGACCAAGATCGCGCCTTATCTTTCGCTGGTTGCGGCCAATGTGCTGATCGGCCGCGATCTCGACAAGGCGCTCAAATTTTATGACTGGGCGCGGCTTCTGTCGCCCGGCACGCTTGTCGAGGAAGCGGCGCTGCGGCGTTCGCTCGCGGTCACCGTCGAGGCGGACCGCTCGGCGGATGCCCTGAAATACGCCTCGCTTTATGTAAGGCGTTTCCTGCACTCTCCCTATGCCTCGCAGTTTGCCGATCTCTTCGTCACGCTGATCGTCAAGCATTTCGACGACCTGGATCACCAGCGCGTTCTCGACACGCTGACCTTCATGGATGTCGAGCGTCGGCGCGAGGTCTATCTCAGGGTCGCCCGTCAGGCGGCGATCGACGGCAAGAACGAGCTGGCGCGGCTTGCGGCCGACAATGCCAAGGCGCTGGCCGGCACCGCCGACGACAACGAGGGCGCGCTTGCCGATCTCTATGGCGGCATGGCCAATATCCCGACGGAAGACGTGGCCGCGGTGATGCAGCGCATCGCCAGCATACCACCTGAAATGCTGACGCCGTCCGACCGGGCGCTGCGCTCGGCCGCCGAGGCGATCGCGCGCGAGGTTCTGCGCAGCCCCGAGCCGAAAAGCTCCGCGCAAGGCGACGCACTTAGCAATGACACTTCAGGACAAGGCGCTTCCGTCAGCGAAGCGGATGTCTCCGCAGGCCAGCCGGGTCAACAGGATCCGTCCGCGCCATCGGAACCATCCAAGCCGTCCCCTGTGCAGGAGGCACAGGCCCCGGTCGCTGCGGCGCTCAAACAGGATGATCCTGCGTTTTCAGCATTTGTAGAACAGGGACGAAGCAGGCTCGAGGCGATCGACGGCCTGCTCGACGAGGAACCGAACCCATGATGGATCCCACAGTTCAGTCAAGGGCCGCCTTCGACACCGCGTCTGGTTATGGCGCGGGCCGATCCGACAGGCAGGCCGCGACACCGGGTTTCTCGGACGCCCTGAAAGGCGCAGACCGTAAGTCATCGCAAACTGATGACACGCGGACCGACGATCGCCAGACGACCCGCGCCGGCGATACCACCGATGAGGACAACCGGTCCCGAAGTGCTGCAGACGCCGACGACGGCGCGTCGCAGGACATGGGTGACACCGATAACGCGTCGACTGCGGAAGATACGGCGCCGCAGCGTCGCGTGCGCGCCGATCAGGCATTGCATATTTTCAAGGACGCTCAGCAGCCAAACAAACCTGCCGGCGCGGCAGGCGTGACGACCGATGCGAAGGCTGCCAAGCCGAATGACGGTGATGCCGATCTGGCCGAGACGACCGCCGAAGACGGCAAGGAGACCACAAGAGCCGTGGTCGAGGGCGCCGGAAAGCAGGTCAAGGGGGCCAAGGATCCGCTTGATGCCCTTGACGGCAAGGACAAGCTCAAGGGCAAGAGTGCCGACAAGGCCGACAAGAGTGATGACGCCATCGACGATGGCAGCGGCGATACCCGGGCGACTGCCGGGGATGCCGGCGCCGCCGGCAAGACCGGTCAGGCGTCGGGCACCGCCACGGCAACCGACGCGTTGATGCTGCTGATCATCGGCAAGGCCGACGATGCCGCGGCCGCCCAGGCGGCCACGGCGCTGAAGCCGGTTGCCACCGATGATGCCAAGGGTGCAAAGACGAAGGTCGCGGACGCGGACGCCGCCGGCAAGTCCGGCAACCTGGCGTCCGATCTCTCCAAGCTCCTTGCCGGCGATCCGGACGTCGATGGCGACACCCAGGCGCCGGAAACCGCGGCCGAGACCAAGGGCACCGAATTCAAGGCGATCCGCCTCGACCGGCTGGCGACCTCGCCCGACGGCCAGCCGCGCGACCGTGATGGCGCCGGCGCCAGTGCGCCCGGCAATTCGACACCGACCGTCGGCGTCCTGGAATCGCGCCGCTATATCGCGCCGGTTTCCACTTCCAATGTCGCCAATCTCGCAGCCGCGATGAATGGCGACAGGGATTGGGTCAATGCCCTGCGCAGCGGCGCAATCGACAGCGCCACCATGCCCGACACCACCGGCAAGGTGATGAACAGCCTCAAGCTGCAGCTGAACCCGATCGATCTCGGATCGGTTACCGCGACGCTGAAGCTCACCGGCGACACCTTGAATGTCCAGCTGACGGTCGAGAACAGCGCGGCCTATCGCAAGCTCAGCGACGATCACAGCGAGATCGTCAAGTCGCTGCGCTCGCAGGGCTATGCTGTCGACAGCGTGCAGATCTCGATTTCCAGCACAGACAGATCCGGCGCCGGCAGCAACCAGATGTCCGGTCAGCAGCAGGGCCAGCAACAAGCCGGCCAGCAGCAGGCAGGATCGCAATCCTTTGCCGGCACCCCCCAGGGATCGGGTGGCGGACGCGAGGGGGGCTTCGGCGCCTCTTCCAACGGCAACACGCAGACAGGATTGACGGGCGATGACGGCATGGCGGCGGCTCTCGGTGAAGGTGGCGCTGGTGGCGCTCGCGGCGGGAGCGGTGTCTACCTCTGAGGCCCTTGCCTCGACCGGCTCGTGCGAGCGGGAGATCCAGGTGGCTGCTGCCAAATACGGCATTCCCGAAGGCATCCTCTACTCCGTCGGCCTGACCGAGACGGGGCGCAAGGGCTCGCTGCAGCCCAACGCGGTCAACATCGAGGGCAAGGCCTATTTCCCGCCTGACGAGGGGCAGGCGCTGGCGACGGTGGCCGCAGCAAGGCTGCGCGGCGCCAAGCTGATCGATATCGGCTGCATGCAGATCAACCAGTATTACCACGGCGAGAATTTCACCTCGCTGGAGGCGATGTTCGACCCCCATCGCAATGTCGATTATGCCGCCCGGTTTCTCGTCCGGCTGCATCAGAGGCACGATACCTGGACCATGGCGGTTGCCAGATATCACGCCGGCCCGAACAATGATCCGGCGCAGAAGCGCTATGTCTGTCGGGTGATCGCAAATCTCGTGGCCACCGGCTATGGGAGCTGGACAACGAATGCCAGAAAATTTTGCGGTGAATAGCAACTCCTGATTGTAGACAGAGATGCTAAAATAGCCCTTCGAATTGGGGCGTCATTGTGCGCCAAAAAAGGCAGTGCAAGGATTAGTTAACCATAAGTTAAAATTGCCCTCAGAAAAATTGTGCCAATTTGCGCCGGTGACCACTAGATGTAGATCAAATCGCGCCACAAAGGTTAATCAACTATTAATAACTACCATTAACTTTCTCCCCTTGTTCCAGAATCGCTCGATTCGTACCCATTGGTCATCGAGGCACCACACTGATTCGGAGGCGGACGAATGATCGTAGTGGTTGATGAGCGAGAGCTCGTGAAAGATGGGTATACTTCTCTTTTTGGACGTGAGGGCATTCCCTCGACCGGGTTCGACCCGGCCGAATTCGGGGAATGGGTGAACACGGCAGCGGATACGGACATCGCTGCGGTGGAAGCTTTCCTCCTGGGGCAGGGTGAACAGACCCTGGAGCTGCCGCGGGCAATCCGCGACAGGACCCAGGCGCCAGTCATTGCCGTGAGTGACCAGCCTTCGCTGGAAAGCACTCTGGCACTGTTCGATTGCGGCGTCGACGATGTCGTGCGCAAACCCGTGCACCCGCGGGAAATCATGGCTCGGGCTGCGGCTATCCGCCGTCGCCTGAAGGCAATCTCCAACTTCACCGAAATCGGGCCGATCCGTATCTTCTCGGACGGTCGCGATCCGGAAATCCAGAACGAGGTATTTCCCTTGCCGCGGCGTGAACGCCGCATCCTGGAATATTTGGTCCAGAACCGCGGGCGGCGCGTTTCCAAGACCCAGATCTTCAACGCGATCTACGGCCTGTTCGATGACGAGGTCGAGGAAAACGTGGTGGAAAGCCATATCAGCAAGCTGCGCAAGAAACTGCGCAAGAAGCTCGGTTTCGATCCGATCGATTCCAAGCGCTTCCTCGGCTACTGCATCGACTGGAGCTGAGCTTCGGCAGCAGCTGCGCGAACAGGGACTGGGGCTTCGGCCCCGGTCTTTTTTTTGCCCGCGTGACAGGGCCATCCGCGCCCTGACGATTAAAAGTCTCTAATTCAGACAGCTTCACGCAAGGCTTACTTCCTAGTCTCATTTCAACAAATCACACGAGGAAATATCATGAGCCTCTACGGATCTATGCGTACTGCCGTGTCCGGCATGAATGGCCAGGCGAACATGCTCAGCACGGTCGCTGACAACATCGCGAACTCCAGCACCACCGGCTACAAGAAGGCCTCGGTGCAGTTCTCCTCCATGGTGCTCCCGAGCACGTCGGGTACCTACAATTCCGGCAGCATCGAGACCAAGGTGGCCTACGGCATCTCGCAGCAGGGTTCGCTTTCCTACACCTCGTCGGACACCGACCTTGCGATCAACGGCGACGGTTTCTTCATCGTCAACAACGGCGACGGCTCGAACTACCTGACCCGCGCCGGTTCCTTCACCATCCAGGACGACGGCACGCTGCAGAATGCCTCCGGCTACACGCTGATGGGCTACGAATATTCGTCGACCGAAGATCCGACGATCGTCGTCAACGGTTACGACGGCCTGAGCCCGATCGATCTGTCCGGTCTGGGCATCTCGGCGACCGCCTCGACCACCGGATCGCTGGTCAGCAACCTGCCGTCGACCGAGCCGGACGGCTTCAGCCAGTCGACCTCGCTGGTTGCCTATGACAGCCAGGGCAACAGCCGCCTGCTGACCTTCACCTATACCAAGACGGCCGACAACGAATGGTCGGTCGAAGCCAGCTATGACGACGAAGGCACGCCGGTCCAGGTGCTGGCGCCGACGACGCTGACCTTCGATGTCGACGGCACGCTGATCAGCCCCGATCCGGCCGAACTGGTCACCGACTCGATCGACTCGACCGTTCTCGACGGCGCGGAACTGCCGCAGCTGACGATCGATCTCGGCAACACCACGCAGCTCGCTTCCGACTTCGCGGTCACCACCGGCGAAGTCGACGGCAACGCGGCCTCGGCCGTCAGCGGTTACGACATCGACTCCGACGGTATCGTCTCGGTGATCTACGAGAACGGCGACGTCGTGCCGACCTATCGTATCGCCATGGCCAACGTGCAGAGCCCGAACAACCTGACGGTCGAATCGGGCAACCTCTACAGCCAGAGCAGCACCTCGGGCGTCGTGGTCCTCGGTTATGCCGGCTCCAGCGGCTTCGGCGAAATCATCTCCGGCGCGCTCGAGGACTCCACCGTCGATACCGCGACCGAACTGACCAACATGATCGCCGCGCAGCGCAACTACACGGCAAACTCCAAGGTCTTCCAGACGGGGTCGGAACTTCTCGACACCCTGGTGAACCTGAAACGGTAAGTAATCTCTTACGCTTAGGATGATCCTATGACGCTTACGTCTGCCATGAATTCCGCGAAAAGCGTATTCTCCAACACGGGCGAGCAATCGCAGATCGTGTCGAAGAACATCGCCAACGCCGGAAACACGAACTATGTTAAGCGTTATACGAATGTCGCAACGACCACGGACGGAGCGACCGTTGTTTCCATCGGTCGCTCCGAAGACCTGATCCTGCAAAAGCAGCTTTTGACGACGACGTCCGACAGCGCTGGCCAGGATGCCCTGCTCGACGGCCTCGAACGCCTGAAATCGGTGCTCGGCGGCAATGACTACGAGCTGTCGCCCTCGACCTACATGGCGCAGTTCTACAACGACCTGCAGGCCTATGCGGCAAAGCCCGGCGAACTGTCGCTGGCCCAGACCGCGATCTCGTCCGCCCAGGACGTCGCCAATTCGCTGAACAAGGTCACGGGCTCCGTTCAGGATGTGCGCGAGCAGGCCGACCTCGACATTTCCAATGCGGTCACGAACCTCAATTCCCTGCTGGCCAACCTGCAGAAGGTCAACGACAAGATCGTTTCGCTGACGGCGACCGGTGGCGATCCGAACGACTATCTCGATCAGCGCGACACCATTGTCAGCCAGATCTCGAGCATTATCGGCGTCACGGTACAGACCCGCGACAACAACGACATGGTGCTCTATACCTCGGACGGCACGACGCTGTTCGAAAGCATTCCGCGCAATGTCACCTTCCAGGCCAAGACCACCTATGACGGGGCGACCACCGGCAATTCTGTCTATATCGACGGGACCGCGGTCAAGTTCGGCGTCGGCGGCGATACCTCGGCCCAGGGCACCATCGCGGCCAATCTTCAGCTGCGCGACGAGATCGCGCCGACCTTCCAGAGCCAGCTCGATGAAGTCGCGCGCGGCCTGATCACCGTCTTCGACGATTCCGGCGTGCCCGGTCTGTTTGCCTGGTCCGATCCGTCCAACGGCGTGACCATGCCCGGCGACCCGCTGCCAGCCGGCACCGTCTATCCCGGCCTTGCCGGCCTGATCACCGTGAATCCGGACTATGTCAGCGCCCAGGGTGGCGATCCGACCCGTCTTCGCGACGGCAATTCGGTCGACATGAACCCGGACGACAGCGCCGGCTATACCGGCCTGTTGACAACCTACATGGACGGCATGACATCGGACATGACGTTCGATCCGGACAGCGAACTCGACGACAGCACCAGCCTGTTGAACTACGCCACCGACTCGGTCGGCTGGCTCGAGGAATACCGTTCGAACGCCAGTTCGGCTTCCGAAAAGAAGACTGCAATGCTGCAGCGTTCCCAGGAAGCCTATAGCAGCCAGACGGGTGTCAGCCTCGACGAGGAACTGGCGTTGCTGCTCGACATCGAGCAGTCCTACAAGGCTGCGAGCAAACTCTTGAGCACTGTCGATGAAATGATGCAGGCTCTGCTGACGGCTACGGGGTAAGTCATGAAGACATCCAACGTTTCCAATCTTTCCATTCAGAATTCGATGCGCCTGACCATTCTGCAGGCGCAGAGCGAATTGCTGAAAAGCCAGACGGAAGTGTCCACCGGTCAATATGCCGACGTGGGCTCGGAACTCGGCTCGCGTACCTCGCTGTCGCTCGACCTGACGCGCGAAGGCATGCGGCTGCAGTCGCTCGTCGACACCAATGCCATCGCCACCCAGCGGCTGGAATCCTCGCAGGAAGCGATGACCAGCATGTCGACCTCGGCGCAGAGCATGATGGATTCGCTGGTCGCCCTGAAGGGCAGCAACGACCAGTCCAACCTCGATGTGGCGGCCCAGTCGGCGACCAATGCCTTCGACAGCTTCCTCAGCATGGCCAATACCTCGGTCAGCGGCGAATATCTGTTTGCCGGGATCAACAGCGACGTCCAGCCGCTCACCGACATGGACACCTTCATGGGCGACTTCGAAACCGCCTTCCAGGGCTATTTCGGCTTCCCGTCCACCGATGAAGCCCAGACCGGCGCGATCACCGCGACGCAGATGGACGACTTCATTACCAACACGGTTAAGCCGATGTTTATGGACCCGGGCGGCGCCTGGGACACCGACTGGTCGACGGCGACCGACGACGAAATGATGTCGCGGATCAGCCAGAGCGAGACGGTCCAGACCTCGACCAGCGCCAATGCGACGGGCATGCGTGCCTTCGCGTTCGCAGCCGTACTGTCCAAGGGATTACTTGGACTTACCATCCAGGAAGACGTGCGCAGCGTCGTCTCCGACAAGGCGATCGAAGCAACCGGCGTGGCGATTTCGGGCATCGACAATGAGCGTACGCAGCTTGGTCTGTCGCAGGAGCGCGTCGAAGCGGCCAATTCCTCGCTGCAGATCCAGCACGACATCATCGAAACCAACTTTACCTCGATGGTCGAGGTCGATGCTTACGAGGCGTCGACGAAAGTTAACAATCTTTTGTCTCTCGTCGAGGCATCATACACGCTGACCGCAAAGATCCAGCAGTTAAGCCTAGTAAACTACCTTTGATGAACAGAGGCAGGCAGCGAAATGAAGGACGACTAGATGTACCAGTTCTCATATGCCGAGATCATGGAGGATGGGGTCGCGGATGCCAAGGACCGGGAGCGTCAGGCACTCACTCGCTCGATGGAGTTGTTGACGACCGCAAGGGACGAGCGCGCGTATTCGCGCGACGCCATTGAGGCCCTGTTCTACACGCGCCGCGTCTGGGTCCGCTTCATCGAGGACCTCCGGCATCCGGAAAACCAGCTCGACGCCGAGCTCAGAGCCAATCTGATCTCGATTGCCATATGGATTCTCAAGGAGTGCGATCGCATTCGCCGACGCGAATCGACGAACTACCAGGGGATCATCGACGTGACCACCATCATCAGGGATGGACTGAAATGAAGAGCACTTTGCGCATCTCGCTGAAATCCGGCGAACGTATTTTCATCAACGGGGCGGTTCTGCGTGTCGACCGCAAGGTGTCGCTGGAATTTCTCAACGACGTCACCTTCCTGCTGGAGAACCATGTTCTGCAGCCGGAACAGGCGACCACGCCGTTGCGTCAGCTCTATTTCATCGCCCAGATGATGCTGATCAATCCCGACGGCAAGGAACAGTCGATGCTGATGTTCCGCAAGTCGATCACCATGCTTCTGTCGTGCTTCCGCAATGAGGAAGTTCTGGCCGAACTGAAGCGGATCGACGGCATGGTCGCATCCGGCCGGCCGTTCGACGCCCTGAAGGCGATCCGCGCCCTCTATCCGATCGAGGACCGTATCCTGAACAACCAGGAAATGGCGCCCGCGACGGTCGAACAGATCAGCAAGGAGATGGCTCCGTGGCGGTAGACAGTGTAGCCTCGACAACCTCGGCGACCGCCAAGTCGTCGCAGACCTCGGCGATGAGCGCATCGCTCGACTACGACGATTTCCTGCAGCTGCTCATCGCGCAGATGAAGAACCAGGACCCGACCGATCCGATGGATGCGAGCGAGCAGGTCGCCCAGCTCGCGACCTTCTCCCAGGTCGAGCAGGCGATCCAGACGAACTCCTACCTGGAGAGCCTGATCGCGTCCAACGCGCTCGACATCGCGTCCGACTATGTCGGCAAGACGATCACCAGCGCCGACGGCAATACCAGCGGCACGATCGCGGCGGTCAAGGTCTACAGTGACGCCATGGTGGCGACGACGACGGCCGGCGACAAGATCACCATCGATGTCGGTGTCACGATCGGGTCTCCCGGGACAGCCTCGACCGGCGACAGCACGGATACGTCCGACAGCTCTGACACCGACAGCTCCGATACCGCGAGCTGAACCGGCGTCTGGACCCCGGTGGTCGGCGATGCTAGGCCTTTTGAGGCGACCGAACTGAGTCGGTCGCCGACGATTCCCTGGAGTATCCGACAGTGAACGAGGCAGACGCTCTCGACATCATGCAGGCGGCGATCTGGACCGTGCTGGTCGCAGCCGGCCCGGCGGTTCTCGCCGCCATGATCGTCGGTGTCACCATCGCGCTGATCCAGGCGCTGACCCAGGTTCAGGAAATGACCCTGACCTTCGTGCCGAAGATCCTGGCGATCCTGGTTGCCGTCGGCGTCTCCGCCCCCTTTATCGGCGGGCAGATCTCCCTCTTTGCCAATCTGGTCTTCTCCCGCGTCCAGTCCGGATTCTGACCGGGGCAGGGCGCGTCTGCCACCCTCGCGCAAGCTTCGCCGTCTAGACCGGAGCGAATTAAGCGCGCGGAATGTGTCCGCTCGCCACCATCTCATGAAGAGACGGGACCAAAATGGCGCAACCTCCTGCAATCTCGCTGCCGAAAGGCACCTTCCAGGGACGGGACATCGGCTTTGCCCTCGGCATCGTCTCGATCCTGTGCATCCTGTTCCTGCCGATCCCGGCCTTCCTGATCGACATGGGCCTGGCGTTTTCGATCGCCTTTTCCGTCCTGATCCTGATGGTGTCGCTGTGGATCCAGCGGCCGCTCGATTTCTCCTCCTTCCCGACCGTCCTGCTGATCTCGACGATGATCCGCCTGTCGCTCAACATCGCGACGACGCGCGTCATCCTCTCGCATGGCTATGAGGGGCACGGCGCTGCCGGCAATGTCATCGCCGGGTTTTCCGGCCTCGTCATGTCGGGCGATTTCGTCATCGGTCTGATCGTCTTCATGATCCTGATCACGGTCAACTTCATCGTCATCACCAAGGGCGCCACGCGTATCGCCGAAGTCGGCGCCCGCTTCACCCTCGACGCCATCCCCGGCAAGCAGATGTCGATCGACGCCGACCTTTCGGCCGGCATCATCGACGAGAAGGAAGCCCAGCACCGCCGCAGCGAGCTCGAGCAGGAAAGCTCGTTCTTCGGCGCCATGGACGGTGCGTCCAAATTCGTCCGCGGCGATGCGATTGCCGGCCTGATCATCACCGCCATCAACATCTTCGGCGGTATCATCATCGGCTATTTCCGCCATGGCATGGCAGTCGGCGAAGCGGCCGACGTCTTCGTCAAGCTGTCGGTCGGTGACGGTATCGTCACCCAGGTTCCGGCCCTGATCGTCTCGCTCGCTGCCGGCCTTCTGGTGTCGCGTGGCGGCACGATCGGCTCGACCGACCAGGCCGTCGTCAACCAGCTTTCCGGCTATCCGCGCGCCCTGATGGTCGCCTCGGTGCTGATGGGCCTGCTGGCCCTGATGCCCGGCCTTCCGGTCGTGCCGTTCACCGTGCTCGGCGGCATCATGGCCTTCGGCAGCTGGTTCATTCCCCGCCAGCTCGCGGCCGAAAACAAGGTCAAGCGTGAGGCCGAGGAAAAGAAGGTCATCCAGAGCAAGGAGGCGGAAAAGGACTCCGTCAAGAACGTGCTGAAGACCTCCGAGATCGAGCTTGCGCTCGGCAAGCAGGTCTCCACCCGCCTGCTCGGCGCCCACCAGGAGCTCGCCTTCCGCGTCGGCAAGATGCGCAAGAAATTCGCCACCCAGTATGGTTTCGTAGTGCCGGAGATCAAGGTCAGCGACGACATATCGATCCCGGAAAAGGGCTACCAGATCCGCATCCACGGCACCACGGTCGCCTCCAACCAGCTGCGCGTCGGCGAAGTGCTGGTCGTCACCGGTTCCGGCCGCAAGCCGAGCGTGCCGGGCGACGAGATCCGCGAACCCGCCTTCGGCATGCCGGCGGTGTCGATCCTCGAAACCTTCCAGGAAGACCTGAAGCGTGAGGGTTTCCACCCGATCGACAACGTCTCGGTGGTGCTGACACACCTGTCGGAAGTCATCCGCAACAATCTGCCGCAGCTTCTCTCCTACAAGGACGTGAAGATCCTGATCGACAGGCTCGATCCCGAATACAAGAAGCTTGCCGACGAGATCTGCTCGTCGCACATGTCCTATTCGGGGCTGCAGGCAGTGTTGAAGCTGCTGCTGGCCGAGCGCGTGTCGATCCGCAACCTGCATCTGATCCTCGAAGCGGTCGCCGAACTGGCGCCGCATGTGCGCAAGACCGAGCAGATCGTCGAGCATGTGCGTGTGCGCATGAGCCAGCAGCTCTGCGGCGACCTTGCCGACAACGGCACGCTGCGCGTCCTGCGTCTCGGTCCCAAATGGGACCTGATCTTCCACCAGGCGCTGAAGCGCGACCCGAAGGGCGAGATCATCGAATTCGACATCGATCCGCGGGCACTGGAAGAATTTTCCGAGCAGGCGAGCAAGGTCATTCGCGAATTCATGGACCGCGGTCTGCCCTTCGTACTTGTCACGTCGCCCGAAACGCGTTCCTATGTGCGGATGATTATCGAGCGTCTCTTCGCCACCCTGCCTGTGCTGTCCCATGTCGAACTGGCAAAGGGCATTGAGATCAAGATCCTGGGTTCCATTTCATGATCAACGACCCCGAGGGGAGCGTTCTGGCCCTGTTCGTCGTCATCTGCCGGATCGGCGGATGCATGATGGCGATGCCGGGTCTCGCTTCCGCCAGGGTGCCGGTGCAGATCCGGCTTTTCGTTTCGGTGGCGGTCTCGCTCGCCATCCTGCCGGTCATGTGGAGCACCATCTATCCGCGCGTATCCGGCGGCGATCCGGCGATCTATGTCCAGCTGATCCTCGGCGAACTGGCGATCGGCGTGATGTTCGGCCTGATCGCCCGCTTCTATACGCTGGGCCTGCAATTTGCCGGAACGATGATCGCCATGTCGATCGGCTTTTCGGCGCCCGGCGCCGGCGACATCCTGGAAGACACGCCCGAAAGCCAGCTGACCAACATGATCAGCTTCGGCGGCCTGATGCTGCTGTTCATGATGGATTTCCATCACATCATGTTCCGCGCCATCATCGACAGCTATTCCGTCATGCCGCTCGGCGGCATGCCGGATTCGCAAAAGATGCTGATCTCGCTCACCGACACGCTGCGCGACACCTTCATGATCATGCTGCGGCTGGCGAGCCCCTTCCTGCTGTTCGGGCTGATGTTCAATGTCTCGATCGGCCTGATCAACAAGCTGGCGCCGCAGATCCCGATCTACTTCATCTCCACGCCCTATCTGCTGATGGGCGGGCTCTTCCTGCTCTATCTGTCGATCGCGGCGCTCGTCCGGCAGTTTGCCGACGCCTTCCCGTCAATCTTCCACGCGGGCGGGTGACGACATGGCCGGCAATGCCAAATCCGACAAGCTGAAACGTCTCGTCGCCGTCCAGCGGCATGTCGAGCGGATGGCCGAAAGCGACCTGGCGGCCACCACCCGCCAGCGCGACGAGGTCAGCGTCTCCATGGACAATGTGATGCTGGCGATCGGCTCGCTCGATCCGGTCCACCGGCTGTTCGCGCAAGGCTATGCCGACCGCTTCAACCGCCTCTCCAATGCCGACCTGCAGCTGGCTAATCTGCAGAAGATGCAGGAGATGAAGCTGCTGCGCGAGGGCGCCAAGGCGGACCGGTTGGAAGACAGCATGAAGGACGCCCGCGCGCACGAGCAGCGCGAGCGCGACGACGAGGCCGTACTCGACGTGGTCGACATGCGATACGCAACGCCAGCCTCCAGCAAGCTTCAAGAGCGATAGTCCTTCCACCGCAATTGGAGGACAGTTCTATGGCCATCTCTCCCCCGAGTGACCTTATATTGGACGTGGTCCGAGCCGCCGATCCGACCGACGTGGCTGCCGCGCAGGAAAAAATGAAAGCCAACCGGGCCGCCTTTGCCGCTACCAGTCTGGCAGACAAGGGCAACGGCTTCGACAATGCCGTCTCCGTCTTGAACAGTGCTGCCAGCAAGGCCAAGCTCGATCAGGCCTCGCAGGCCGATACGGGCGAGGTGCCCAAGGTCTACAAGCAGTTCGAGGCCGTCATCCTGCAGAATTTCATCAAGGAAATGCTGCCCAAGGACAGTGAGGCCGTCTACGGCAAGGGCAATGCCGGTGGCATCTGGAAGAGCATGATGGCCGAGCAGATCGGCAATGTCATGTCCGAGCGTGGCGGCGTCGGTATCGCCGACCAGATGTATTCCCAGGCCCTGGCCGCACACCGCAATGAAGGTGTCGTCTCCAGCAAGACCGACGAGGACAAACGCAACCTCGCCGTCAGCATGATTACCGATATCGAACGACGCACGTTCGGCCCATCGGCGACTGAATCAAAAGACCAATCCTAAAACAAAGAACAGTTGAGAAGATCACATGGAAATCGTCTCTAGCGACTATCGCATCCAGTCCGTTCTGGGTCGTTTGGAACGCATTATCGACAACGAGAATCAGCGGATCGGCCGGGACCCCGAATTCGACCTGAAGGTGTCCAACGCGCACAAGAGCCGCTGCCTCTATGAACTGGCCATGCTGTTTCGCGACACCGATCCGAAGGAACTGGCCAAAGGCTATATCGACCAGATGCATGGGCTGAAGAAGAAGCTGGCGCTCAACGCCCAGCGCGTCGAGGCCCATATGAATGCTGTGCGCGCCGTCGCCGATCTCCTGAAGAATGCGGTCAAGGACGCCGATGCGGACGGAACCTATTCCCAGGAACAGTTCCTCTTTTGTGAGCACTGATGATTAAGCTGCTGATTGCCGGAATCTGGGTTTGTGTCGTCACGCTGGGCGCGGTCTATTTTTCCGTGGACATGGCAACGGCGCCGGAAAAGCCAGCAGACGATGCAAACCGGCCGGCCCTTGAGCTGGTGCGGGGCGAAACGCTGACCATTCCGGTGTTTTCCAGCGACGGCGTGAAAGGCTATTTTCTCGGCCGCATCTCGTTCCAGATGGACAAGGCGAAGATGGCCGGCCAGGACCTTCCGATGAAGGAACTGATGACCGACGAACTGTTCACCCTGCTCGTCGGCAACAAGATGGTCGACCTGTCCAATACCAGCGCCTTCGATCTGCAGGGGTTTCGCGACCACCTGAAGACCGATCTGAATGCGCGGCTGGGGCAGCCTCTCATTCAGGAAGTCCTGGTCGAGCAGCTGGACTATCTGTCCAAGGAAGATATCGCCGCCAATTCGGAGGCCGGTCAGGAACGCAAGCCGCCGTTGAAGATCGCCGAGGGCGTGACGATCGACGGCGCCCAGAGTTCCGGCCACTGACCACGGCATTCCGGCACGGCCAGACCGGTTGAAATCCCTGCGAAAGCGGGGTTTTTCTCGTTCTGGCACAGGAATTTCGCCCATTCCTTGCCGGAAGGTTAAGACGATCGTTTCAAGTTGATGGTCGTCCTTAAGCGTATCGTGAAGTATGCATGCTACACCGCCCCTAGTGACGAGGTACTGGGGTGGTAACCGATGTCGAATATGACAGAGACGATGCATGATGCGCCTGTGGGGCGGCGCTGGCCGGACGGATTGCGTCTGGTCGAACAATCCTCGAGGTGGTGGTCGTGAACGCCCGGCAGCAACTTGTGGCGACCATTCCGCAGATGCCGATCTTCGGGCTTCCGGTCTATGATCTCGACTGGGAGATGGCGCTCGCCTTCATAGCAAGCGCAGTCACCCTGCCGGTCGGCCAGGTCCGGGTCGCCTTTCTCAACGCCAACAACGCCAATATCCTGCATGTCGACCGTGACTACCGCGAGATCCTGGCAGGCCAGATCGTGCTGCCCGACGGCTTCGGCATCGACCTGGCGGCCTGGGCGCTGAACGGGACGATGTTCAAGGCCAATCTGAACGGCACCGATCTCGTGCCTGCGCTGCTGACCTATATGGAAAAGCCGATGCGCATCGGCCTGATCGGCGGCAAGGGGGATGTGGTCTCGGTCACCGCCGGCCAGTTCCGGCAGCATGCGCCGTGGCACACCTTCATTCCGGTCTCCGACGGCTTCCTCAGCGAGAAGAACGCAACCGAGGTCGCTGAGCGGCTGTCGACGCTCGATCTCGACATTCTGATGGTCGGCATGGGCACGCCCTTGCAGGAAAAATGGATGGCCCGCCATATCCGGCCGGAGCATGCCCGCCTGGTGTTCGGCGTCGGCGCCCTGTTCGAGTTCGTCTCGGGCCGTGTGCCGCGCGCGCCGCCCTGGATGCGCCGCCTTCGCTTCGAATGGGCCTACCGGATGGCCTGCGAACCCGCGCGCCTGTGGCGTCGCTACATCGTCGGCATCCCGTTGTTCTTCTGGAACGTGGCGCTCTACCGTCTGTTCGGCCAGGACCGCATGGCCGGCATTCGGTCCGGTCCGCGGTAGGGCTCCGGCCCCGGGCGCATCGCGCTGAACGGCGATGCGCGATGCCCGTGCGTCAACTTTCCCTGTTGCAATCGCGCAAGTTTGACAGGATAGGACGGCCTCAGACAATGTCGGGCCGTCGACCACGTTCTAGAACACGTGTCGATACCAAGCGTGAAGCGGGAGAGTTCATGTCCAGGGTGATTGACGGAAAAGCGGTGGCTGCAACGGTCATCGACAAGGTAAAGGCGTCTTCGGCAGACCTGCAGGCGGCAGCCGGAGTAAAGCCCGGGCTGGCGGTGATCATTGTCGGCGACGATCCGGCAAGCCATGCCTATGTGGGTGCCAAGGGCCGCATGGCCAAGGAATGCGGCTTCACCTCCGTCCAGCACACGCTGCCGGCCGACACCGGTCAGGCCGAGTTGATGGCACTCGTCGCCACCCTCAACGAAGACGCCGCGATCCACGGCATCCTGGTGCAGCTGCCGCTGCCCGGGCATCTCGACAGCGATGCGGTGACCCAGGCGGTCCTGCCCGAAAAGGATGTCGACGGCCTGCATGTCGTCAATGCCGGCAAGATTGCCACCGGCGATCTCGACAGCGGGCTGCTGTCCTGCACGCCTGCCGGTTCGATGGTGCTGGTGCGCGAGATCCATGGCAAGGATCTCTCCGGTCTCAACGCGCTGGTGATCGGCCGCTCCAACCTGTTCGGCAAGCCGATGGCGTTGCTGCTGCTGGCCGCCAATGCTACCGTGACCATCGCCCATTCGCGGACCAGGGACATCGCCGCCCTTGCCCGCAATGCCGATATTCTGGTGGCCGCCGTCGGTCGTCCGCAGATGGTCAAGGCCGATTGGGTCAAGCCCGGTGCAACGATCATCGATGTCGGCATCAACCGCATCGATGCGCCGGAGAAGGGCGAGGGCAAGACGCGCCTGGTCGGCGATGTCGCCTATGACGAATGTGCTGCCGTCGCCGGCGCCATCACGCCCGTTCCGGGCGGCGTCGGACCGATGACCATTGCCATGCTGATGGCCAATACCGTGATTGCCGCATGCCGCGCCGCCGGCCGGCCGGCCCCGGCATTCTAGCACGTCCGGTAAGGACGCGTTCACCAGACGTGCCTTAGCGTATTGTTTTTGCGCATTTCCGGACGGAAAGCCGCGACGACACTTTTCTGGGAAATGCTCTGGAGCCGGGCCTCAGGCCTTCGGTGCAGGGCCGGTCGAGGCCCGCACCACCAGGTCCGCCTCCCACAATTCATGGCTCGGCAGCGAGGGCGCCGCGCCGTTGATTTGGGCGATCAGGCGCTCGGCGATCCGGGTGCCGGCGGCTCTCAGCGACGAGCGCGTCGTCGTCAGCGGCACCAGGAAGTTTTCCGGTTTCAGCAGCGGCAGCACGTCGTCATGGGCAATCAGCGACATGTCGCGGCCGAGCGTCAGCCCGGCGCGGTTGAGCGCCCGCACCGCGCCGAGCGCGATGACCGTCGAGCAGCACAGGACCGCAGTCGGCCGCTGCGGCGCCTGCAGCAACCGAGTCATGGCGCTTGCCCCCATTTCGTCCGTCATCGCGCCGTGCATATCGAAGGCCAGATCCAGCGCCAGCCCGCGTTCGGCCAGAGCGTCGATCAGGCCCTGGCGCCTGCGGATGGCGAAGTCGTATTCGGAAGGCCCGTTCAGCAGCGCCACGCGCGTATGCCCGAGGTCGAGCAGCAGCCTGGCCGCCCGGTAGAAGGCGCCGTGATTGTCGACGTCGAGATAGGGATAGTCGACATCCACGCCGGTCGCCCGGCCGTGCACGACGAAGGGCATGTCGAGCGACAGCGCCAGCGCGATCCGCGGATCGTTGCGCCGCATATAAGCAAGATAATAGCCGTCGACATGACCGCTCGCCGCCATCCAGCGCATCGCCTGCGCCTCGTCCTCGCCATGCGCCGGCATGATGACGAAATGGAAGTCGTGGCGCAGCGCCTCCTCGGCAAGACCGAGCTGGAACTCGCCGAAATGGACGTCGGAGGTCTGGCCGGGCTTGGTCGGGATCACCAGGCCGATCGAGCCGGACTTGCCGGTCGCCAGCCGGCGTGCCGCGCGGTTCGGGCGGTAGCCGGTCTCGTCAGCGGCCAGCCTGACCCGCCGGCGGGTCTCTTCGCTCACCTCCGGATAGCCGTTCAATGCCCGGCTGATCGTCGTCTGCGACAGGCCGAGCAATTCCGATAATTGTCTAAGATTCACAGGTCCTGCTATCTCCGCTGTCGGCAGAGCTCCTCCAAGCGCCTCCCAAAGCGCTATGGATACTGCATATGGTGGCGTTGAAACAGCCTTAAATGTGACCGGCTGTTGACGGCATGCGAGCAATTGCTGTTCGAATGAGCAAAAAACCACCGAGCGCTGGTTGTATAATCCTCTTGACTCTGTTTTCCGATCAATGGGAAACAACTGTGTCAAAGCGCTTTGGGCGCGCCGGCCTGTTTCAGGTCGCGGTGTGCCGATATGATCGCAGAAAAATGTGATGGGAGGTAAATCACATGAAAAAGGCATTTTTCCTGAGCGTCGCGGGTGCAGCGCTGCTGGCAGGGGCGGCGCATGCCGCCGACCTGAAATTCAAGCCGGGCGAAGACAGCAAGTTCCATTGGGACAGCTATGAAGAGCTGAAGAAGACCGACCTGAAGGGTGAGCAGCTGACCATTTTCGGTCCCTGGCTCGGCCCCGACCAGGAACTGGTCGAAAGCGTGCTTGCCTATTTCCAGGAAGCCACCGGCGCCGATGTCCGCTACACCGGTTCCGACAGTTTCGAGCAGCAGGTGGTCGTCGATCTCGAAGCCGGCTCGGCCCCGAACATCTCCATCTTTCCCCAGCCGGGCCTGGCGTCCGACATGGCCAAGCGTGGCTTCCTGACGCCGCTCGGCGACGAGACCGCAGCATGGCTGAAGGAGAACTACGCGGCCGGCCAGTCCTGGGCCGATCTCGGCACCTATGCGGGCAAGGACGGCACCAAGGCCTTCTACGGCTTCCCCTACAAGGCGGACGTCAAGTCGCTGGTCTGGTATGTGCCGGAAAACTTCGAGGATGCCGGCTATGAAGTGCCGGAAACCATGGAAGACCTGAAGGCGCTGACCGAGAAGATCGTCGCCGACGGCGGTACGCCCTGGTGCATCGGTCTGGGTTCAGGTGCCGCCACCGGCTGGCCCGCGACCGACTGGGTCGAGGACATGATGCTGCGCACCGCATCGCCGGAAGACTACGACAAATGGGTCAAGAACGAGATGAAGTTCGATGACCCGATCGTCATCAACGCCATCAACGAATTCGGCTGGTTCGCCAAGAACGACAAGTTCGTCGCCGGCGGTCCGGGGGCTGTCGCCTCCACCGATTTCCGCGACAGCCCCAAGGGCCTGTTCTCCTCGCCGCCGCAGTGCTACCTGCACCACCAGGCGTCGTTCATTCCCTCCTTCTTCCCCAAGGACGTGCTGGTCGGCGAAGACGTCGATTTCTTCTACATGCCGGCCTATGCCGACAAGGATCTCGGCAAGCCGGTTCTGGGGGCCGGCACGACGTTTACCATCACCAAGGACAGCAAGGCGGCCGAAGCCTTCATCAAGTTCCTGGAAACGCCGATCGCGCATGAGATCTGGATGGCCCAGAAGGGCTTCCTGACCCCCTACAAGGGGGCCAACACGGAGGTCTTCACCGACCCGACCGTGCGCAAGATGAACGACATCCTGCTCAATGCCACGACCTTCCGCTTCGACGGATCCGACCTGATGCCCGGTGCCATCGGCGCCGGCGCCTTCTGGACCGGCATGGTCGATTACGTCGGCGGCAAGTCGGCCGAACAGGTCGGTGCCCAGATCCAGAAGGCCTGGGACGGCATCAAGTAGGACCGGGCCGAAGCTCGATTCAACGGTTTCGATCGCCCGGGGACACGCTCCGGGCGGTCGCGAAAAGACAGGCCACATGTCGATAACGACCAAGAACAAGGGCCTGGTGGAGGGAGCGCATGAATCCGGCAATTCAGGCTGTGATCACCATCGTCATCGGTGTCGGCGGCTGTATCGGCTATTTCTATCTGTCGAACCTCGTTCTCGACCGCGTCCTGTTCAGGGCCGACGGACCGAATGCCGGGCGAAACATCAACCGCGCGAACATGATCCGTCCCTGGCTGTTCCTGTTTCCGGCCATCGTCGCGCTCGGGCTTTATCTCGCCTATCCGGTCGTCGCCACGCTGTGGCTGTCGGTGACGACCCGCAGCGGCGCCTTTATCGGGCTCGAAAACTACAGTCGCATGGCCGGCGAGGCGAAGTTCTGGGAAGCGCTTCGCAACAACATGTTGTGGCTGATCATCGTGCCGGCGGCCTCCACCGCCTGCGGGCTTCTGGCCGCCCAGCTGACCGACCGCATTTCCTGGGGCAGCATCGCCAAATCGCTGATCTTCATGCCGATGGCGATCTCCTTCGTCGGCGCTTCCGTCATTTTCAAGCTGGTCTATGATGCCCGGCCCGAGGGCCAGGAACAGATCGGCATCCTGAACGCCATGTGGCTGTCCTTCGATGGCGGGGCAGGCTCCTTCCTGGTGCTGAAGCTGGTGCCGGTGCTTCTGCTGCTGATCTTCGCCGCGCTGATGGTCTATGCGATCTACAGCCTGATGATGCCGCTGGTCGCCGGCGGCCCGCGCCCGCTGCAGCGACCTGTCTGGATGAAGGCGCTGCGGGTCTTTGGTGCGCTCTTCGCGCTCTGGCTGCTGTTCCTGTCCCTGCGCTCCGGCCTGGGCGTGCTGACGGCCGATCTGCCCTATGGCCAGCCGCAGAACTGGCTGACCATTCCGTTCTGGAACAACCTGCTCTTGATGGTGGTGCTGATCTGGATCCAGACCGGCTTTGCCATGGTCATCCTGTCGGCCGCCATTCGCGGCATCCCGGAAGAGACCATCGAGGCCGCGGTCATCGACGGTGCCAACCCGTTCCAGATCTTCTTCAAGATCAAGGTGCCGCAGATCATGGGGACCGTGGTGGTCGTCTGGACGACGATCACGCTGGTCGTGCTGAAGATCTTCGACATCGTCTTTGCCATGACCAACGGCCAGTGGCAGACCCAGGTTCTGGCCAACTACATGTATTCCAAGCTGTTCGTCGCCGGCGACTGGGGCGTGGGCTCCGCCGCCGCCATCGTCATCATGCTGCTGGTGCTGCCGATCCTTGTCTGGAACGTCTACAGCGCCCGCAAGGAAATGCGCTGAGGAGGGCGAACCATGGCCAATGTCGCAGGCAAGAAATCCGGTCTGGTCTGGGCCGTCCACCTTTCGGTGCTGGTGCTGGTCATCCTGTGGCTGACACCGACGCTCGGTCTGTTCATCTCGTCCTTCCGCACCGCCGACCAGATTTCGGCCAGCGGCTGGTGGAAGGCGCTGTTCTCGCAGGAACAGAACATGGTGCTGCGCACCGGCGACCCCTCGACCCAGAAGCAGGAGGGTGACCTCTATGTGATTGAGGGCAATGTCTTCGAAGAGGATGGATCGACCGCCAGTTCGGCGATTTCCGCCTGGGGCACATCCTCGCTGAAGATTTCGGAATATGAGCCGGGCCAGACGGCCGAGCTCAAGGATGGTGCGCGCCTGACGGTCGAGGACGATGGCGCCTATCGCTACGAGAGCCCGACAGAGTTCAAGGGGCGGCGCGGCGACCGCGTCTTCGTCACGGCGGAAACGCCGCCGGAGTTCACGTTTGCCAATTACCGCACCGTGCTGTTGTCCGGCTCGACCACCGATTCCATGGCGAAAGCCTTCTTCAACACGCTGACGGTCACCATTCCCGCCACCATCATTCCGATCCTGGTCGCGGCCTTTGCCGCCTATGCGCTGGCCTGGATGCGCTTTCCCGGACGCGCGATCCTGATTGCCATCGTCGTGGCGCTGCTGGTCGTGCCGCTGCAGCTGGCGCTGATCCCGTTGCTGCGCCTGCATCTGGCGATCGGCATCGGCAAGGGCTATCTCGGCGTCTGGCTTGCCCATACCGGCTTCGGCCTGCCGCTCGCCATCTATCTGCTGCGCAATTACATGGTCGGCCTGCCGCGCGACATCATCGAAGGCGCCAAGGTCGATGGCGCCACCGATTTCCAGATCTTCACCCGCATCGTGCTGCCGCTCTCCTTCCCGGCGCTCGCCTCGTTTGCCATCTTCCAGTTTCTCTGGACCTGGAACGATCTTCTGGTCGCCAAGGTCTTCCTGATCGACGCGACCGGCGACACGACGGTGATGACCAACCAGATCGTCGAGCTTCTGGGCACCCGCGGCGGCAACTGGGAAATTCTGGCGACGGCCGCCTTCGTTTCGATCGCGGTGCCGCTCGCCGTCTTCTTCGCCATGCAGCGCTATCTTGTCCGCGGCCTGCTGGCCGGCTCGGTCAAGGGCGGCTGACATGGCATGCCAAAGCAATCAACAGGATGACATCATATGACTGCAGTGTCTGAAAACGTCGGCGTCGTGGACAAGGACTGGTGGCGCGGTGCGGTGATCTACCAGATCTACCCCCGGTCCTATCAGGACTCCAACGGCGACGGCATCGGCGACCTGAAGGGCATCAGCGCCCGGCTTCCACATATTCAGGCGCTCGGTGCCGACGCGATCTGGATCTCGCCGTTCTTCAAGTCGCCGATGAAGGATTTCGGCTACGATGTCTCCGACTACTGCGATGTCGATCCGATGTTCGGTTCGCTGTCGGATTTCGACGGCATGATCGCCGAGGCGCACCGGCTGAACGTCAAGGTGATGATCGACCTGGTGATGTCCCACACTTCCAGCCAGCATGACTGGTTCGTCGAGAGCCGCTCCAGCCGGGACAATGCCAAGGCCGACTGGTATGTCTGGGCCGACGCCAGGCCGGATGGCGCCCCGCCGAACAACTGGCTGTCGATCTTCGGCGGTTCGGCTTGGCAGTGGGACCCGACCCGCATGCAGTATTACCTGCACAACTTCCTGACCTCGCAGCCGGACCTCAATCTGCACAATCCCGAGGTCCAGGACCGGCTGCTGGAGGTCGTCCGCTTCTGGCTGAAGCGCGGCGTCGACGGCTTCCGCCTCGACACCATCAATTTCTATTTCCACGACCAGCAGCTGCGCGACAATCCGGCGCTTGCGCCCGAGCGGCGCAATGCTGCCACCGCACCGGCGGTGAACCCCTATAATTTCCAGGAGCATATCTACGACAAGAACCGGCCGGAAAATCTCGAATTCCTCAAGCGCTTCCGTGCCGTGCTGGAAGAATTTCCGGCGATTGCCGCGGTCGGCGAAGTGGGCGACAGCCAGCGCGGCCTGGAGATCGTCGGCGAATATACCTCCGGCGGCGACAAGATGCAGATGTGCTACGCCTTCGAGTTTCTGGCTCCCGATGCGCTGACGCCGGAACGGGTGATCGAGACGCAGAAGGCGTTTTCGCAGGCCGCCCCCGAGGGGTGGGCCTGCTGGGCCTTTTCCAACCATGATGTGGTGCGCCATCTCAGCCGCTGGGGGCTCGACGTCGTCGATCGCGACGCCCATGCCAAGCAGCTGGCCGCCATCCTGCTCACCCAGCGCGGCTCGGTCTGCATCTACCAGGGCGAGGAACTCGGCCTGACGGAAGCCGACATCGCCTTCGAGGACCTGCAGGATCCCTATGGCATCGAGTTCTGGCCGGAGTTCAAGGGCCGCGATGGTTGCCGCACGCCGATGGTCTGGGACAGCCGCACGGCGCAGGCCGGCTTCTCGACCTCGGAAAAGACCTGGCTGCCGATCCCGGTCGAGCATGTGATCCGGGCCGTCGACACCCAGGAGGGCGACGCGCATTCGGTGCTCGAGCAGTATCGCCGCTTCCTCGCCTTCCGGCGCGAACATCCGGCGCTCGCCAAGGGCGCGATGGAGACGGAACCGGTGCAGGGCTCGGCGCTCCTCTATCGGCGCATTCTCGGCAACGAGACGGTACTCTGCGTCTTCAACATGTCGCAGGCCGATGTCGCGATCGCTCTGCCGGACGGCAACTGGCAGGCGCTCGACGGGCACGGTTTCGACAGCCATTTTGAAAACAATGAACTGAAGCTTCCGGCCTGGGGCGCGTATTTCGCGCGGCTGGCCTGAAACAGGGAGGGAAGTCGATGACGGGTCTCGTACTGAAAGACATCCGCAAGAGCTACGGCCAGGTCAAGGTCATCCATGGCATCGACCTGGAGATCCAGCAGGGCGAATTCATCGTCTTCGTCGGTCCCTCCGGCTGCGGCAAGTCCACGCTGTTGCGGATGATCGCCGGGCTGGAGGATATCACCGGTGGCGAGATGTGGATCGACGACCTGAAGGTCAATGACGTGCCGCCCTCCAAGCGCGGCATCGCCATGGTCTTCCAGTCCTATGCGCTCTACCCGCATATGACCGTCTACGACAACATGGCCTTCGGCATGCGTATTGCCGGCGAGAGCAAGGAAGAGATCGATCGCCGGGTCAATTCCGCCGCCGCCATCCTGCAGCTCGAACCCTATCTCGACCGTCTGCCCAAGGCCCTGTCGGGCGGCCAGCGCCAGCGCGTCGCGATCGGCCGCGCCATCTGCCGGGATCCCAAGGTCTTCCTGTTCGATGAGCCGCTCTCCAACCTCGACGCTGCCCTTCGCGTCGCAACCCGCATCGAGATCGCCAAGCTCAACGAGCAGATGGCAGACACGACGATGATCTACGTCACCCATGACCAGGTCGAGGCGATGACGCTGGCCGACCGGATCGTGGTGCTGTCGGCCGGCCGGATCGAGCAGGTCGGCCCGCCGCTCGAACTCTATGAGCGGCCCGCCAACCTGTTCGTTGCCCGCTTCATCGGCTCGCCGGCGATGAACATCCTGCCAGTGACGATCGAGGCGGCCGGCGGGAAGACGCAGGTGAAGCTTGCCGACGGCAGCACGGTGACGATGGATATTGCCACCGACCCGCAGGAGATCGGCAAATCCGCCAGTTTCGGCGTGCGCCCGGAGGACCTGACGATCGCGACCGGCGAGGCGTCGCTGTTCGAAGGCGTCGTCGAGATCGTCGAGCAACTCGGTGAAGTCACCATGCTTTACGTCAAGGGACCGGTGGAAGACGAGCCGATCGTGGTGAAGCTGCCGGGGATCATCAAGGTGACGAAGGGCGAGACGGTGAAATTTGCCGCCGATATCGACCGTTTGCACCTTTTCGACGCGGACGGGAAGAGCTACCAGAGATAGCTGATTTGCGAGGTCCTAATTTACCCCGTGAAAATGGGGTATTCTGATCTTTAGCACTCGCAATCGAACCATCTGTTAAATTTCAGGCGGTAGGCTGTGTGCTAAATAGAACGGAGGGTTGAGCATCAGATGTCGGGGCTGAGCGGGGGGCATTTCCTGAAGCGCGAAGAGTCGTTCATGTATGATCGGGAAAACCGGTTCCGCATGGAAGAGACGATGAATGCCGGGCGTATCGAATTCACCGAGAAGGGCATGAGCCATATGGCGGCGCGGCGTTGCGACGTTATCGGCATTTCCCGCAGTGGTGCCATGCTCTCGCTCCTGACGCAGTTCAACCTGCCGCAGCAATTCTATCTCGACATTCCCGACGCCCGTATCGCCAAGATCGGCAGCGTGGTGCTCAAGAGCTTCGCCAACAATACCGTCCAGATCCGCTTTCTGCGGCTGATAACCCAGAAGGAACTGGACCGGATCTTCGTCTTCTCGACCCATCCTGCCCATCGCGACCGGGTTCTCGACGTCCGGACCTGGTAGCGTCAACAGTCAAACCCGTCCTGACCCAGGACCCGCATCTTGAAGGATACCAGCGGCGCTCCCTGGGATCTTGTGCATTGCAGTGCCGATGGGGGGCCGGAAACGGCCTTGCGGCACTGTATAGAAGCCGGCGCACCGGGGGGTGGCGCCGGCTTCGCCTTTTCCGATTGAAATATCGGGGCCGCCCGTCGCATGATCCGATCTCGATCCAGCATGTGAGGAGAGCAAGATGTCCGACACCAAGGTTGCCGTTATCACCGCAGGCGGAAGCGGCATGGGGGCGGCCGCTGCCCGACGCCTCGCCGCCGATGGCTTCACGGTCGCGATCCTGTCCTCCTCCGGCAAGGGCGAGGTGCTGGCAGGCGAACTCGGCGGCATCGGCGTCACCGGTTCCAACCAGTCGAACGACGACCTGAAACGGCTGGTCGACCGGACCATGGATCGCTTCGGCCGGATCGATGTGCTCGTCAATAGCGCCGGCCATGGCCCCCGCGCGCCGGTCCTGGAGATCACCGACGAGGACTGGCACAAGGGCATGGACGTCTATCTGCTGAACGTCGTCAGGCCGACGCGGCTGATCGCCCCGATCATGATCGGCCAGAAGCAGGGCTCGATCGTCAATATCTCGACGGCCTGGGCTTTCGAGCCGGCAGCGATGTTTCCGACCTCGGCCGTCTTCCGGGCCGGGCTTGCCGCCTATACCAAGCTGTTTGCCGACGCCCATGCCGGCGACAATGTGCGGATGAACAATGTGCTGCCCGGCTGGATCGACAGCCTGCCGGAGCTGGGCGAACGTCGCGACCAGGTGCCCATGGGCCGCTACGGAACCTCGCAGGAGATCGCCGCGACCATCGCTTTTCTCTGTTCGCATGGGGCCGGCTATATCACCGGACAGAACCTGAAGGTGGACGGCGGGTTGATGCGCGGCGTCTGAGCGGGCGCGGCGCGGCCTGCCTTCCCTGGACGGGCATTTCCGCCGCCAGAGTTTGGGCTAAGTGTTTTACAGGTGAATTTCAAGAGGTTGCTGTCTTTGTAGCGTCGCCGCCAAACAGCGGTGGCGAACGCGTCTGTAAAGACTTTTTAAAGCCTTGCGGCAAGTGCATAGCGGCCTTGCCGCTGTTCTGCCACATCCTCGCCCATTTGTTCTTCCTAAAATATATCCCGACTCGTAAAGAACTTGGTTACCAAGTTCCTTCATTGTTTACGTGTCCGGTCGATGGGGACAATGGCTTCATGAAGTATCGGATCGGCTTTTCGACCCGGCGGGCGACCGCTGGCGAGGGCTGGAATGGGATTGTAAGGATACGAGGTTAGTATGGCGTCCTCGAAAGTAGTCAGCCGCAGCGCAGGTGCTGCCGGCCGGTCCGTTTCCGTGCGCGGAAAAAGCGGCCTGCCCAAGAGCACGACGGTTGTCGGCGGCGGCATCGCGGCCTGCCTGGTGCTGGGCCTCACCGTCACGGCGATGTTCAGTCTGGGCGCCAAGCCCGGAACACTTGCCGGTGATCAGGGCGCCAGTCTGGCGATGAGCCTGGGCGGTGCCCCGTCCCTTGCCCGCGACGATCGCAAGGCCCCGCGCCGCATTATCCGTGCCGATGACCGCGAAGAAGCGGCCGCCCGCATGATGGCCGCCGTCATAGCAACCGACGATCCGGCCATTGCCGTCCTGCCGGGCGACATGCGGCTGTCGTCGGTGGACAAGTCGACCCGACCGGCGCGACGAAGCGTGCTTGCGGACCACGCCAATGTGGCTCTCCTGCAGGAAGCCCTTAAAGATGCCGCACAGGAGCGCGCCGCGCGCCTTGCTCTGGTGGCGGAACTTGGCAGATCCAACAAGACGCTGTCGCAGCAGATGCTGGCAGACGCCATGGACAGGGATAACGCCGAGAGTGACGATACGGTTCCCACCTCCCAGATGCTTGCCTATGCGCCGTCCGCCGGCGCCCAGCAGGTGATGACGGACGAGGCGCAGGAGCGCTTCGGCTCGATCATGGGCGAGGGCACCGACGACGGCGTGGACGCCGAGGCCGAAGCCGGCCTTCTGCCGGACGACGACGACATTCCGCTGCCGATGGACAAGCCCGAGCTTGCCACGGTCATGCCGCCGAAGACGCTGATCCCGTCGACCGCGCTGCCGTCCAATGTCGCGCCGCTGAAGCCCGACAGCCCGGTGGTCGAGGAAGACGAGAAGCGGCCGTCGCTGTTCGGTTCGCTGTTCGGCAAGAAGACGACTTTGCCCGGCCGTGGCAGCCGGATCGCCGTCTACGACATCTCGTCGAAAGTGGTCTACATGCCCAATGGCGAGAAGCTCGAAGCCCATTCCGGCCGCGCCGGGATGAAGGACAATCCGCGATACAGCCATATCAAGAACACCGGCCCGACGCCGCCGAACGTCTACAAGCTGCGCATGCGTGAATCGCTGTTCCACGGCGTCGAGGCGATCCGCATGCTGCCGGTCGGTACCAGCCCGATGCACGGCCGCAACGGCATTCTGACGCATTCCTATCTGCGCCGGATCCCGGGCGATTCCTCCGGCTGCATCGCCTTCGCGAACTATCCGAAATTCCTCAACGCCTTCAAGCGCGGCGAGGTGACGAAGATCATCGTCGTGCCGAGCATCAACAAGCTGCCGAGCTATCTGGCGATGCTCTGAGGCCGCCAGGCGCGCAGGAAGAGACCAAAGGCCGGTCCTGGACATCACGTCCATGGCCGGCCTTTCAGTTTGCGCTCGAAGTGGTCGTTGCAGGCCGACATGCCCAGAGCCTCGTCGATTGCGGCGAGGATCAGGGCGTATTCGCGGTCCGGCTGACCCCGTTCTGCCGCGACGCAAATCGGCAGGCGCGCGCGCAGGTCGCTCTTGATGCCGACCAGCGCGCGCGCCTTGGCGGCCATCTCCAGATGCGGGCTTGGTACCATCGGGCCGGTGCAACTGCCATCCCGGCGGCATTTGCGGATGCGGCAGGTCGAGACTTCCCCCTCGTGAACGGCGGCCAGCCGGGCCCGCCATTCATGATAGCGGCAAAGCCTGCGCTCGACCTCGCTCACGTCGGGTGTGGGGTCTTCGGTCATGCGGGCATCTCCTTTCCAGCTCCCGGGATTTTCAATTGGCCAGGCGGCTGCGTTCACGCGCGCCGCTCGGCACCGTGGCATGCGCATTTTCGGTGTCTCTCCGATATGAGAGACGGACGGGGCGCCTTCGGCTGCCGCGTTAAGTAATTAAATAAGACACCCGCAGGCGCCCCGTTCGGTGTTCTTGTGCCGGTGCTGTGCGATCCCTCTGCGCGGATCCGGTGCCTTTTCCAGGGACGGTGCTCATCGGGGCGCTACCCCCTTGGGACGTGTCAGGTCCGGCACCGCGAAAGCCGGGAAACCCCGACAGTCACCGGTCATGTCATGTGTGCCCCACAGGCACGCCCCGCCTGCAGTCAGGCGAGAGGGAGATCCGTCAACACGCGGCCCCTGGCATCGCGGTCCACGTCATCGACCACGCCCCCAAGGCACCGGCCCCGCCTCGCCGGCGACGTTCACCGGTGTATCCGAGGGCGGGACGGGTTGAGTGTGGCACGGGGCGATGGGGCGGGGAAAACGGGGCGGGTTTTTTGTGGGGGCTGGGTTGGTGGGGTGCGGTTGATGCGAGGCTCGGGAGGCAGGTTTTGGCTGCGTGCGGGGAGGAGGAAAGTGTGGCGGGCGGTGAGACCGCCGGCAAATGCGCCAGAGACAGCCCACCGGCTAACGCTTGGTTTTTGCGGGATTACCAGCGTTAAACGCCATCGCTTGCGCTGACAGCGAACCAGCGCGGCGTGGCTCTTTTCCTGCTGGCGGTGAGACGATCCGGGCAGCGAGATGAGAGCGAGGAAAAATCGCTGTCACCGAGATTTTTCGGTTTTGATTTTCCCCGTCGTCGGCGCCTGTGGCATGGCCCCGCGGCTTGTGCGACGTGACCCTCCCCCTTGTGGGGAGGGTCGGAGCGCAGCGACGGGGAGGGGTATTGGGTTCAGCGGGCGCAGGGCGAGGAGATGTCGGGCGCGTGCCGCAGCAAAGACCCCGCCCCAGCCCTCCCCAAAAGAGGGAGGGAGCGCGTCGGCGGGATGGGCGTGGGGCTCGGCGTATTCCCGGGGCGACCGCCGGTCAGGGCCGGGGATGTGGATGCCGGATGGGGGAGGACGGCAGGACGCCGGCGGCGTCCCGGCTCAGAACTCTTCCCACTGGTCCTGCTTCAGCGCGGTATTGCCGACGGAGGCGATAGATCTGCCGCGGGGGTGGCTTGCCGCATCGGGGAGGGCCGGAGGAGCTGCGGCGGGACGCAGGGTCGGGGCGGATGGGTGCACCGGTGCTTTGGCGACCTCCGGTCGGCCGCGGTTGGCGGCGTGGCTGGGGTCGGCGGCGGGCGAATCCGGTTCGCGGATTACCTTGCGACGGTTGAGCCGGAAACGCTTGACCAGTTCCTCGAGCTTGGCAGCGCCCGTCGACAGCGCATCGCTGATGGAGGCGGTGGTCGTGACCATGCTGGCATTTTTCTGGGTGACCTGGTCGAGCGAGTTGATCGCCGAATTGATCTCGATGAGGCTGCGGCTCTGTTCGGCCGATGCGGTGGCGATCGCTTCGATATTGACGTCGATCGTTTCGACGAAACTGCCGATGCGGCCGAGGGCGGTGCCGGTCTCGCCGACCAGCCGCACACCGTCCTTCACCTCATTGGTGGAGTTCTGGATCAGCTGCTTGATCTCCTTGGCGGCATTGGCCGAGCGCTGGGCGAGTTCGCGCACTTCCTGGGCGACGACGGCAAAACCCTTGCCGGCGTCCCCGGCGCGGGCAGCCTCGACACCGGCGTTCAGCGCCAGAAGATTGGTCTGGAAGGCGATCTCGTCGATCACGCCGATGATGTTGGCGATCTCGTTGGAGGCGCCGTCGATCCGCTGCATGGCGCTGACCGCCTCTGCGACGACCTTGCCCGATTCGGTGGCGGCGGCGCGCGCCTCGCGGGCGACGGTGCGGGTCTCCTCGGTCCGCCCGCTGGATTCGCGCACGGTGACGGTGATCTGTTCGAGCGCGGCGGATGCCTCTTCGAGCGCGGCTGCCTGCTGTTCCGAGCGATGGGCGAGCTCGTTGGCGCTGTCGCGCATCTCGTCGCTGCGCTTGGAGACAAGGCTGGTCTCGGTCATGACCTCGACCAGGGTCTCCTGGAAGCGGCCGATCGAGGTGTTGAAATGCTGGCGCAGGTGATCGAAGGTCGGGATGAATTTTTCGTCGATGGTGATGCGGATATTGCTCTCGGCCAGCCGTTCGAGGCCGGCGGCGATCTCCTTCAGCGCATTGACCCGGCCGGTGACATCGGTGGCGAACTTGACCACCTTCACCACCTTGCCGTCCTCGTTGAGGATCGGATTATAGGTCGCCTGGATAAAGACCTGCGCGCCGTCCTTGCGCAGCCGCAGGAACTCGTCGCTCTTGAACTCGCCGGTGGCCAGGTCGTGCCAGAAGGTCTTGTATTCCGGGCTTTCGGCATAGTCCCTCTGGCAGAAGATCCGGTGATGCTTGCCGGCGAGCTCGTCGAGCGTGTAGCCGAGGGTGTCGAGGAAATTGGCATTGGCCGTCAGGATCGTGCCATCCGGCTTGAACTCGATTACCGCCTGGGCACGCGACAGGGCGTCCAGCTTGCCGCTGCTGTCGAGCGCGGCTTCCTTCTCTGCGGTGATGTCGGTCGCGAACTTGACGACCTTGTAGGGCTTGCCGCGGCGAAACACCGGGTTGTAGGTGGCCTCGACCCAGATCGGGTCGCCCGATTTGGTGAAGCGCTTGTACTGCCCCTGGTCGTATTCGCCCTTGCCGAGCTTTTGCCAGAATGCCCGGTAAGCGGGTGACGCCGCTTCCTCGGGCGACACGAAGATCCGGTGATGCTTGCCGACGATCTCCTCCGGTCCGTAGCCGAGCGCCTTGCAGAAGTTCTCGTTGGCCCGAAGGATCGTGCCGTCGAGATTGAACTCGATGACGGCCTGCGAGCGGCTGATGGCATCCAGAACGGCAAGCGCATCGGATCCGCCGGGAGTGAGAAAGCTCATGGATTTCCTCCGAAAGAGTGACCCGTTCGTTTTAATGCGGAATAACTAATGAACGCATAACGCGAAAGATCCGAGATCCGATAGTCTGTCGTGCCGACCCGGGACGGCGATCGGGAGGGAACCGACCCGCGGGCGAGCGGGTTCTGCCTGTGATCTTCAACCACAATCGCAACAGGAGAAAACACCATGGCCATCAAGAAATACGGCTCGGCGGAATGGAACGGCGGTCTGAAGGACGGCAAGGGCAAGATCTCGACCGAGAGCGGCGCATTGAAGGCGCAGCCCTATGGCTTCAACACCCGGTTCGACGGGGCGGTCGGCACCAATCCGGAAGAGCTGATCGGTGCGGCCCACGCCGCCTGCTTCTCGATGGCGCTGTCGAAGGCGCTGGAAGACAATGGCCAGAAGGCCGAGAGCATCGAGACCAAGGCGACCGTGTCGCTGGAGCAGAAGGGCGGCGGGTTCGAGATCACCGGCATCGCGCTGAGCCTGAAGGGCGTCGTGCCCGGCCTCGACGAGGCGACCTTCAAGAAGCTTGCCGAGGAAACCAAGAGCGGCTGCCCGGTGTCGAAGGCACTGTCGGCGGTGCCGATGACGCTGGACGTCACCTTCGGCTGAGGCTGAGGCTGAAGCATGGCCTTTCCGGATCATCAAAAAAGGCGGGGACCTGCTTGAGGTCCCCGCCTTTGTTCTGTCTGTCTGTCGGTGTGGCCGCGGCGGGCCTTAGGCGACTGCTCTGGTAGCCGCGGCTTCGGGCGGTGCATTGACCCCGGTGCGCGGCAGATAGATGCTGTTCTTGCCATAGCCGCGGTTTTCCGGCCCGCGCAGGGCGGCCTCCGAGCCCGGCTCGCGCTTCCATTTGCGCCGGTTGAGCTTGAAGCGCCGGACCAGCTGTTCCAGTTCGGCCGCACCGCCTGCCAGGGTTTCGGCAATGGCGCTCATGCCCGAGACCATGCCGGCATTTTCCTGGGTCATCTGATCGAGCGCGTTGACCGCCGAATTGATCTCGTTGAGGCTGGTCGCCTGTTCCGCCGAGGCCGTGGCGATCGCCTCGACATTGATGTCGATCGACTTGACGAATTCCTCGATGCGCTTCAGCGAGTTGCCGGTCTCGCCGACCAGGCGCACGCCTTCCTTCACCTCGCTGGAGGAATTGGCGATCAGGCCGGAGATTTCCTTGGCGGCCTTGGCCGAGCGCTGGGCCAGTTCGCGCACTTCCTGGGCGACGACCGCAAAGCCCTTGCCGGCGTCGCCGGCGCGGGCTGCCTCGACGCCGGCATTCAGCGCCAGAAGGTTGGTCTGGAAGGCAATCTCGTCGATCACGCCGATGATGTTGGCGATTTCCTTGGAGGCCGATTCGATCCGGCCCATGGCGTCGACGGTCGAATTGACCACGCTGACCGACTGCGAGGCGGCCGTGCGGGCATCGAGCACCAGCTTGCGGGCGTCGGCCGTGCGGCCGCTCGATTCCCGCACCGTGACGGTGATTTCCTCGAGGGCTGCCGAAGTCTGTTCCAGCGCCGCAGCTTGCTGTTCGGAGCGATGGGCGATGCCGCCGGCGCTTTCGGTCATCTCGCCGCTCTTGGTGGACAGCGTCACGGTCTCGACCAGCACCTGTTCCAGCGTCTCCTGGAACTTGGCGAGCGACTGGTTGAAATCGTGGCGCAGATGGTCGAATTCCGGAACGAAGGGGTCGTCGATGGTGAAGCGGATATTGCAATCCGCCAGACGTTCGAGGCCGGCACCGACTTCCTGCAGCGCCTTGACCCGGCCGGTGACGTCGCTGGCGAACTTGACCACCTTGATCACCTTGCCGTCCTCGTCGAGGATCGGGTTGTAGGTCGCCTGGATGAAGACGGACTGGCCTTCCTTGCCGATGCGCTTGAACTCGTCGCTGAAGAACTCGCCCTTGGCAAGCCGCGGCCAGAACTGCGCATAGTCGTTGGATGCGGCATAGTCCTTGTCGCAGAACATCGCGTGATGCTTGCCGACGATTTCCTCCAGCGTATAGCCGAGCGTGTCGAGGAAATTCTTGTTGGCGGTGAGGATCCGGCCGTCGGGCAGGAATTCGATCACCGCCTGGGCGCGCGACAGGGCGCTCAGCTTGCCGCGGCTGTCGATGTCGTCGCGCTTGGCAGCCGTGATGTCGGTGGCGATCTTGACGATCTTGACCACCTTGCTGCCGCGCATGACGGGATTATAGGAGGCTTCGATCCAGATCTGCTCACCGGATTTGGTGAAGCGCTTGTACTGGCGCTGGTCGAATTCGCCGCGGCCGAGGCGCTGCCAGAAGGCCCGGTATTCAGGGCCTGCCGCTTCCTTGGGATCGACGAAGATACGATGATGCTTGCCGACGATCTCTTCGCGACGGTAGCCGACGGCCTTGCAGAAATTGTCGTTGGCGTCGAGGATCGTGCCGTCGGGCTTGAACGAGATGATGGCTTGCGAACGGCTGAACGCCTGCAGGACTGCAGCGGAATCGCTGGCGAGGAGGGAAGAAAGCGGCATCGAAATATCTCCATTCGGATGCACGCAATCTAACTTCACCTTCCTAATTTAGGATTAAAAGGGGAGTATGGTTAGTGTTTTGATCCAAAACGACCATTTCTGAGCAAACCCCCAGAAAGAAAGGGGTTATTCAGCCGTCCGGTAACGACCCCAGCGGACGGCATTCCATATTTTTTCATGGACGAAAAACAAAAGGAAGCCGCTGGCCGAGGCCGAGACGGCAATCCAGAGTGCCCCCGTCAGCGAACCCGTCTGCAGATAGCCAAGCGCCGTCATGATGGTGATGCCGAGGGTCTGCCAGGTGATGGCCTTGAGAATGGTGCGTCCTGTGGACTCCATGGGGTTTGCCTGCTCCTTGTTGATCGGTCGCAGATGCCTCTCTATCAGCGGCGGTCGTGTCGCGGGAATTCTGAACATTCACGACAATATAGCGCGAGTGTTGATTTTTATCGTCAATGGTCGAATAATGTCGACATGGACAAGAGAGACCGAGCCGAGCTGTTCCGCACCCGCCTGGATGAGGCCATGCGCGACGCCGGCGTCAGCCGCAGCGCACTTGCCAGGACCGCCGGCGTCGATCGCTCGACGATCGCGCAATTGCTGGAGGAGGGGGGCGAGGCGCGCCTGCCGAATGCGCAGCTCGCCGCCGAATGCGCCGACGCGCTGCGGGTCAGTGCGGATTGGCTGCTGGGACTGTCGGCGCGCCGGCAGACGGCGGCAGACCTGCTGGAAAGCTCGCTCAGGATCACCGAAGCCGACCGCACCTTTGCCGACCAGCAGATCGACGACTGGCACCGGGAGGCGGCCGGCTACAAGATCCGCCACGTGCCTGCAACCCTGCCGGATATCCTGAAGACCGACGCAGTGCTGCAATTCGAATATGCCGCATTCCGCGACAAGACCCCGCAACAGGCGATGATGACGGCCAGGCTCCGCAGCGACTGGCTGAACCTGCCGGGATCCGACTACGAGATGTGCGCCTCGCGCGAATTGCTGGAATCGCTGGCCCGCGGGGAGGGCTATTGGCGGGGCCTGGACAAGGCCGCAAGGGTCGAGCAGCTCGAACACATGGCGGCGATCTGCAGGGACCGGTATCCGTCGCTGCGGCTCTATCTGTTCGACACGAAGACGGTGTTTTCGGCACCGGTGACGATTTTCGGCCCGCTGCTCGCCGCCGTCTATATCGGGCGCTATTACATGGTGTTTCGCGAAAGCCAGCAGATCCGCGCACTGACCGATCATTTCGACCAGCTGGTGCGCGACTGCGACACGGATGCCAGACACACGGCTGCGTATATCCGATCGCTGATCTGAGCAAAGGCGCAGGGACGTCGAGCCTGACCGGCGATGTCCATCCTCGATACCCGGCTTGCACCTTCAGAAATATTGCGGCCGCCAGATATCCGCAAAGCCAGGCTTTTCAGCCCGCGGCTGGGTAATTGCGCAAACCATAAGTGTGCGGCGTTTTTTAAGTCAATTTTTATATGTTCATATAAGGATGTGCGAAAGTCAGCCGCTTGACGACCGGATCTCCTCCCCCCGGTCAGCGGTGACCGTCCGGAGCACGTCATGAAAATTTCCATCAAGCAGACCCTGATCCTGGCCTTTGCCATTCTGAGTATTGCCGTCATCGGCCTTGTCGGCCGGTCGCTGCTGCAGGAGGTTTCGGTCTACCGAAACAATGCAGCCCTGTCCAAGCTGTCGCGGCTCGACGGACGGCTGTTCGACGCGCTGCTCGGTCTGCGCGGCGAGCGCGGCGCCCTGTCCTCCGCCGCGAAACTCGAGCCTGCGGACATGCAGTCCACCCTTGCCAATCTCCAGGATGGCCGCCAGTCGGTCGACCCGGCATTTGCCGAGGTGAAGAGCCTGCTGGAGGATGTCAGGGTGGCCGAGATCAACAGCGCCGTCGGCAAGGTCATGGGCGAATATGCCCAGTGGATGTCCCTGCGCCAGCAGGTCGACGGGCTTCTCAAGCAGCCGCTGGCCGATCGCGATGCGGCCCTCGTCAAGCAGGTGCTGGGTCTTGCCGACCAGATGCTGGTGGATCTCGAGCAGGCCTCCAATGCCGTCGAGGCAGTGATCATCGACCGCGATCCGAAGATGATGATGTTCACCCAGTTGCGGGCGCTCGGCTGGTCGATGCGCGCCAATGGCGGTGCCGCGAATTCCACGCTGGTCGGTTCGCTGATCGCCAACGCGCCGCCGAGCGCTGCCAAGCAGACCGAACTGGCCGTCCAGGATGGTAAGGTCGCCTTTGCCTGGGCCCAGATCGGCCAGATCGTCCTCAGCCCCTCCACGCCTGACGAGGTGACCCGCGCCTACAAGACCGCCGAGACGACCTTCTTTGGCGGTGCCTATGCGGACCAGAAGGCTGCCGCGCTCAAGGCCTTTGCCGATGGCAAGGCGCTGGGCATGGATGTCGATCTGTGGCGCAAGCCCGCCGGCCCGGCCCAGCAGTCGCTTGCCGACATCGCCATGGCCGCGCTGACCCAGATGAATGCCATCACCGCCGGGAAGCTGTCGGCGTCTGCCGGCGCCATCCTCCTGGGTGCCATCGCGCTGGCCCTGACCCTTGCCCTTTCGGTCGCCGGCATTCTCACGGTCATCTTCCGGGTCACCAACCCGATCGGACAGCTGACCGATGTCATGCGGAAACTGGCCGATGGCGATCTTTCCGTCATCGTCACCGGCGCCGGCCGACGGGACGAGATCGGCGAAATGGCCCGCGCCGTCGAGGTCTTCAAGACCGCGGCGGAGCACAATCTGCAGCTCGAGGCGCAGGCCGAAACGCAGCGCAAGGCTGCCGAGCAGGAGCGCATCAGCTTCCAGCAGAAGGCGGAGCGCGAGGCGGAGGAGCGTCTCACCCAGGCGACCTCGGGACTGGCGTCCGGCCTCAAGGCGCTGGCCGCGGGCAACATGGCCTGCGAGATCCATGACGCCTTCAGCGAGCAGTTCGAGCAGCTGCGCCACAACTTCAACGATTCCGTCCGCCAGCTGCGCACGGCCCTTGAGGGCGTGAACCAGACCGCGCTCAGCGTTCGCACCGGCAGCGGCGAAATCTCGGGTGCCTCGGAAGAGCTTTCCAAGCGCACCGAACAGCAGGCCGCCTCGCTGGAGGAGACTGCGGCCGCCCTGGAGGAGGTCACGACCAATGTCCGGCAGACCTCGGAGCGCGCCAGCGAAGCACGCGAAATGGTCCGCGATGCCAGCCAGCGCGCCGGCAATTCCAGTACCGTGGTGACCAATGCCGTTGCGGCAATGAACCAGATCGAGGTGGCATCGAGCCAGATTTCCAGCATTATCGGCGTCATCGACGACATTGCCTTCCAGACCAATCTGCTGGCGCTCAATGCCGGCGTCGAGGCGGCGCGTGCCGGCGACGCCGGCAAGGGGTTCGCGGTCGTGGCCCAGGAAGTGCGCGAACTGGCCCAGCGCTCGGCCAATGCGGCGAAGGAAATCAAGGCGCTGATCAGCAATTCGGAGGCGGCCGTCACGCAGGGCGTGACGCTGGTCAACGACACCGGCGCCGGCCTCAAGGAGATCGCTGAACTGGTGGGGTCGATCAACCAGCACATGGAGGCGATTGCAACGGCTGCCAAGGAGCAGTCGAGTGGTCTTGCCGAGATCAACACGGCCGTCAATCACATGGACCAGGCGACCCAGCAGAACGCCGCCATGGTCGAGGAGATGAATGCCGCAGGCGTCGGCCTGGCCGACGAGAGCAACCGGCTTTCGCAATTGCTGGCCCGGTTCGATCTCGACGGGTCGGGCGCGCGCACGACACTCCAGCGCGCCGATCGCCACGCCGCCTGAGCGGGCGGCTATCCCCGCAGCCTTGCGGCCGGGCCGCAGAAGCGCGACGAAACGGCATTCGCCCCGCGGATCGCAAGGTCCGCGGGGCGTTTCCGTCAGGCGCCGCGTCTCCGTGGCGACAATGTTCTGCCTTTCCGGTCAGCATGTTGTCGCCGCGATTGGCGCGTGGCCCTCTTTACAGGGCCGGCATCACCGTGATCGACTTCATCGGCGCATCCAGTCCGCCGATCATGCCGGCGCTTGTCGCCTTGCCGGTCGAGAGATCGACCGTGTAGAGACCGTTGTCCGCCACCAGCCATGCGACATTGCCGCTGTCGCCGGTTGCCTGGATGTCGAAGGCGTAGGATGCCGGCTTGCCTTCGATGCCGAGCTTTCCGATTGCTTTCAACGTGCCGTCATTGGGCTTGGTCTGCTGGATCAGGGCACCGATGGTGGCGTCGATATTATACATCGCCGTCTTCTCGGGCTTGCCCGTCGAATTGGTGTAGGCCGCAGCAACGGTATTGGGCGTCTCGCCCTTGTGCATGTCCATTTCCTCGAAGGCGAGGCTGCCATCGACCGTCACCGCGCCCGTATCGGGATGCACGCGATGGTTCGTCACGCCGCTCATGTAACGGATGCGGTCGGCCGCGGGGTTGAAATTGACGATCACGGGGGCATCGCCGATGTCGAGCGGCGTGTCCATTTTCGCCACCTGGGTTGCCGCGCCGCTTTCCGGGTCAATGGTGACGATGCTGTGGTCGGAGGTCACGCCGACGATGGTCTTGGTGGCAGGCCTGAAGTCGAGGCCGACAAGGGTTTCGACGCCGGAAATTTCCACCGTGCTGGTGGTGCCGGGGCTGTCTGTATCGAACATTACCAGTGTTCTGTCGCCGACAAGGCCAAGGGCCGGGGCTGCGAGCGCCGAGGAGGCGGCGAGGGTGGCCGTCAGGCAAGCGAGGCTGAACGTGTACATTGGTATCTCTCCCGAATTCTGGTCACGGCAGCATCGGAATGATGGCGCCTGACTGGTGGACACGCCAGGAGGGCTTCTGGATGCAGAACCTGCAGAATTATTTTTGCGCAGGCAGAGCGGGGCAGGCGAGCAGCCGACCGGAGCAGGCGGCACCAGGCGGAAATCGAGAAGAAGCATCGTGCCGGCGCATCCAAACGGCCGTCCCCGGTGTCTTGGCAGATATGGGTTCACAGGGGTTTGATCGAAATGGACGACGCACAGACGGCGAGGCTACGACCGGCGGCTTGTATTCGCACCGCACCCCGGTACGTTCAGTCCATGGAATCCGGGGGAGGTTTTATGGGAGATGCGCAGACCGCGCTTGCACAGGCGTTGAGTGCCTGCGCCAAGGGGGACCGTCAGGGGTTGAAGGCGATTTACGAAGCCGAAGCCAGGCGCATGGTGACGATCGCCGAACGGATCCTGCGTCGGCACGATCTGGCGGAGGAAATCGTCCAGGAGGCTTTTCTGCAGATCTGGCGCAAGGCGGGACAGTATGATCCGGCCCGCGGCTCGGCGCGCGGCTGGCTCTATGCCGTGGTGCGCAGCCGCGCCTTGAACGCCATCCGTGACGGACGCCGGGAAGAGGCGGTCGACGCCGACAGCCTGGAGCGCCTGCAGGACGAGGCGCAGGACGGCCTGTTTTCCGATATCTATAACGATCTCGACCAGGCAAGCCGGCTGCGGGCCTGTCTCGACCGGCTGGATGCGGCACGCCGCAGGACCATCCTGATGGCCTATGTCTCCGGCTACAGCCATGGCGAGATCGCCGGACGGCTGAAATTGCCGCTCGGCACCGCCAAGGCCTGGATCCGCCGTTCCTTGCTGACATTGCGGGAGTGCATGGCATGAGCCGGTTCGAGACCGAGGCCGAACGGGCCGACGCCTATGTTCTGGGGCTGATGGACGACGACGAGATCGCCCGCATCGAGGCCGACCTGGAAACGGACCTGTCCCTGCAGGCCGCGGTCGGGGTTGGCCGAGACCGTTTCGTGGAACTCGATCTGGCCGGGCGGGAAGGCGAGATCTCGCCGGACCTGTGGGAGCGTATCGCCAGGACGATCGACGGGGGCGGCTCGCGGGGCGAGGGGCAAGGCAGGGCGGCAACCGCGGGTCCTGTCCCGGACAACGACAACCGGCTGGTGTTCTGGCGGCGCATGACGGCGTCCGCTGTCGCGGCATCCGCCGTGCTCGTCGCCGGACTTGCCTATCTCAGCCTTCATCCGCCGGTGCCCAAGGTCATCGCCGTGCTGATGAACGCGGCCGGCCAGCCGATCGTGATGGTCGAGGATTTCGGCGATGCCGATGCCCGGCTGACCCCACTGGTCGACTATGCTGTGCCGGACAATCGGACTCTGCAGGTGTGGACCCTGCCCTCGAAGACGACAGGGCCTGTGTCCCTGGGCGTGCTGGAGGGCTGGCGCAGCGTGACGGTCGGCGATCGTGACCTGCCCGCGCCGCATGAGGAGCAGCTCTACGAGATTACCATCGAACCGGCAGGCGGATCACCGACGGGACGGCCGACAGGCCCTGTTCTCGGCAAGGGGTTTGCCCGCGCGCCGAGAATTTGACCGGGCCGGTCCGTCGCTGTCCAAGCTGTCGTCACGCCACCCGGGCGGCCTGGCCGGTCGCCCGTCCCGGCGGATGGCCGGTGACCCGCTTGAAGGCGCGGCTGAAGGCCGCTTGGCTGGCATAGCCGAGCTTCAGCGCCGCCGTTTCGATCGGCATCCGGTCGCGGGCAATCCAGTCGACCGCCAGCCGCATGCGCATTTCCGTCAGGTAGCGCACCGGTGTGACCCCGGTCACCTCGAGGAAGCGTTCGGCAAACACCGAGCGCGAGGCCCCCATGGTGCTGGCGAGTTCGGCAACCGTCCAGTTGCGGCCCGGATCGCGATGGAGCGCCACCAGCACCCGGCCGAGCTTGGGATCGCGCAACGCGGCGATCCAGCCGGTCGCATCGCCGCAGCCGCATTCGACCCAGCCGCGCACGATGCAGGCGGCGACCACGTCGGCCAGCCGTGACAGGATGCCGGCATAGCCGGCGCGCGCGCTTTTCGCCTCGCGCTCCATCGCCTCCAGCATCGGCAGGATCTCCGGATAGCGGTCGACCAGCGTGCCGACCCGCATGACGGCGGGCATCAGTGCGATCAGCGGGTGCATGCTGCCGAGCTCGAAATCCATGCAGGCGGAAAACAGCACGGTGCGCGCTTCTGCCGGGCAGGTCGCCTCGTCGCAGTCGCGGATCTCGCTCACCATCGGGCAAAGTTCGGCCTTGTCATAGGTGCCGAGGTCGCGGCAGGCGCGGTCCAGCTTCGGATCGGAGGCGATCCGATGGAGGCCGCCGCGCGGCAGCAGCGCGGCATCGCCCGCCGCCATCTCGTGTTCCTCGCCGCCGGGCGAGCGCAGCGCGATCCTGCCACGCGCGACGAAGACGAATTTGGCGCGCGGGTCACCCTCGCCGAAGGAGACGGCAAAGGGCGGCGACAATTCGATGCGCCGATAGTCGATGCCGACGAGCCGCATGCCAAGCAGCAGTTCGCTGACCATGTCTGGATCGAGAGAATTGGTTGCCATGCGTACAGTTCCGGACGAATGATCAATCATGCCGGAGTTTTTGGCATGGATCGTCCGGTGAGTCCAGCCTAGCTTGAGGCCATCCTTTCCTCCCATCCGCAAGGACCTTGAAAACATGACTTCTCCCAGCGAACAGACCGGCCGAATGGCCGGAGGGCAAAAGCCCGCCTGGAGCGCCGTCTACGCGATGACGCTCGGTGTCTTCGGCCTGGTGACCGCCGAATTCCTGCCGGCAAGCCTTCTGACTCCGATCGCCGCAGACCTGTCGATCAGCGAGGGCGCCGCGGGCCAGGCGGTGACGACAACGGCGCTTCTCGGCTTCGTCACCAGCCTGCTGATCACGGCCGCCGCGCGCGGCGCCGACCGCCGCAAGCTGCTGATGTTCTTCTCCGTGCTTCTGGTCGCCTCCAACCTGCTGGTCGCCTTCGCGCCGGGCCTTCCGGCCCTGTTGCTTGGCCGCGTGCTGCTCGGCATGGCGCTCGGCGGCTTCTGGACCATGGCGACCGCCGTCACCATGCGGCTGGTGCCGGAGGCGCTGATCCCGCGGGCGCTGTCGATCCTGATGAGCGGCGTGTCGGCCGCAACCGTGCTGGCCGCGCCCATCGGCAGCTATCTCGGCGAACTTGCCGGCTGGCGCACTGTCTTCCTGATGGCCGCCGCCTTGGGCGTCATCACCTTTTTCGTTCAGTGGCGAACCTTGCCCTCGATGCGTCCGACCAGCGCGACGAAGCTCGGGACCATGGCGGAGGTGCTGATGCGGCCCGGTATCGGGCTCGGCATGCTGGCCGTGCTGCTGGTGTTCGGCGGGCATTTCGTCTTCTTCACCTATCTGCGCGCCTATCTGGAAACCGGCAGCGGCTTTGAGATCGGCTCGATCTCCACCATCCTGCTCGGCTTCGGTGTGGCCAACTTCGTCGGCACCCTGCTGGCCGGCCGGATGGTCGAGAAGAGCCTGCGCCTGACGCTCGTCGCCGCCCCGCTGGTCATGGGGACGCTCGCCCTGACGCTGGCGAGCTCCGGCGCCAACCCGCTGTCGGATATCGTTGCGGTGGTGCTGTGGGGCCTGTTCTTCGGCGGCGTCCCGGTGGCCTGGTCGAGCTGGATCGCCCGCACCGTGCCCGACCAGGCCGAAAGCGCCGGCGGCCTGTTCGTCGCCGCCATCAACCTTGCCATCGCGCTCGGGGCCGGCCTCGGCGGGGCGATCTTCGACATCTCCGGCGGCTTCGGCACGATGACGACGGCCGGGCTGGTGCTGATCGCCGCGGCCTTCTCGATCCTCGTCGGCGTGCGTCTGCGCCCGTCGGTGCCGGCAGCAGCGTAAGCAACGCCGGCTGACAAGCAGGGAAACAGAAAAGGCGGGCCAAACCGGTCCGCCTTTTTCCGTGTTCGGTGTCCTTCAAAGGGCCGCTTTATTTTCTGGTCGATCCGGTCTAGTAATTGGACATGCGTAGCACTTCTGACCAGACCGAACCGTCGACCGAGCGCAGGCGCGGCCGTCCGAGACGCGCGCCGGCGGATGCCGAGGCGCATCGGCGACTGATGCGCAGCGGTCTCGTGCATCTGACGGAGACCGGCTATTCGGCCATCGCGATCGACGAGATCCTGCGCCATGCCGGTGTGCCGAAGGGCAGTTTCTACCATTATTTCCGCACCAAGCAGGCCTTCGGTGCCGCGCTGATCGAGGCCTATCACGGCTATTTCGTCGAACGTCTGGACCGGTCGCTGCTCGATCCGACCCTGGGGCCACTCGACCGCCTGCGCCATTTCACGAAGAAAGCGGAAGAGGGGATGGCGCGGCATGACTTCCGACGCGGCTGCCTCGTCGGCAATCTGGGGCAGGAGATGGGCACGTTGCCCGAAGCCTATCGCGCCCGGCTGATCGCCATTTTCGAGGACTGGCAGGCGCGCACCACCCGCTGTCTCGAAGAGGCGAGGGCGGCCGGCGAGATCGCGCCGCATCACGATCCGGCAGCGCTTGCCACCTATTTCTGGATCGGCTGGGAGGGCGCCGTACTGCGCGCCAAGCTGGAGCGGCGCGCCGAGCCGCTGCGGCTGTTTGCCGATCTTTTCTTCCGACATCTAGCAACCAGGGAGGCCCGCGATGGGTGAGGCAATCTTCATCGACAAGACCGGGGAGGCACAGCAGGTGGCGATCCGCGCCCTCGCGACCGCGGACCTGCCCGACGGCAATGTGCTGGTCGACATCGCCTGGTCGACGCTGAACTACAAGGATGCGCTGGCGATCACCGGTGCCTCGCCGGTGGTCCGGGCCTTTCCGATGGTGCCGGGCATCGATTTTGCCGGCGTCGTCACCGAGAGCGCCCATCCCGATTTCAGGCCCGGCGACCGCGTGGTGCTGAACGGCTGGGGCGTCGGCGAGACCCATTGGGGCGGCCTGGCCGCGCAGGCGCGGGTGAACGGCGACTGGCTGGTGCCGCTGCCGGACGGGCTGAGCGCAAGGCAGGCAATGGCGATCGGCACCGCGGGCTATACCGCCATGCTGTGCCTTCTGGCGCTGGAGGCGCATGGCGTGACGCCGGATGCCGGCGAGGTGGTGGTGACCGGGGCCGCGGGCGGCGTCGGCAGCGTGGCGGTGACGCTTCTGGCGCGCAAGGGCTACGAGGTTGCCGCCGTGACCGGCCGGACGAGCGAGGCGTCCTATCTCGAGGCGCTCGGGGCCTCGCATGTCATCGACCGCGCCGAGCTGTCGCAGAAGGGCAAGCCGCTGGCCCGCGAACGCTGGGCCGGCGCGATCGACGTCGCCGGCAGCACGGTGCTTGCCAACGTGCTCGCGGCCACGAAATCCCGCGGCGTGGTCGCCTGTTGCGGACTGGCGGCCGGGATGGATCTGCCGACCACCGTGGCGCCGTTCATCCTGAGGGGCGTGACCCTTGCCGGCATCAATTCGGTCACCTGCCCGAAGCCGGAGCGGATGGAAGCCTGGCGCCGGCTTGCGCTCGATCTCGACCTTGCGCATCTGGAGGCGATGACCACGGAAATCCCGCTGGATCGCGTCATCGAGATGGCACCAAAATTCCTCTCCGGCGAGATCCGCGGGCGGATCGTCGTGCCGATCGCACCCGATATCGCCTGACGCTGTTTTTTTACGTCCTCCTTTTGCCGGATGATCCCATGAGCGACACGTCGATCCCCCCTGCCGCTGCCGAGACGAACGAAAATCTCCCGCGCCTGAAGGAGATGCCGGACTGGCTTTATCTGCTGCGGGAATTCGAGGCGCTCTACCGCCACGGCTCGGCCGGCGGCAGCGCCTCCATCCGGGCCCACCGCAAACGCGTCCGCGACACCCTCTCGGCGGTGATCGCCGCCAATCCGCCGATCACCCGGCGTGAACCGGTGACGCGACCGGTGACGGCCCATCTCGGCCGGGCGCTGGATCTGGGCGAACGCGGTGCGATGCAGGGCATGGCCCGGGCGCTGCGGGAAGTCCGTGGCGGCCTGGCCTGGGAATACGGCTATGAAAAGCTGCCGAAGGCCCTGGCGCAGAAATATGCCTATAGCGAAGTGCTGGGGCCGCAGGGACCGGTGCGTGCCGACCAGCTGATCCTCGGTTTCGTGCTGTTTGCACCCAACACCACCTATCCGCAGCACAGCCACCGCGACATCGAGGAAAGCTATATCTCGGTTGCCGGCGCCTGGTCGGAGAATGACGCCGCCGTCTACGCGCCGGGATCGCTGATCCTCAACAAGCCCGGCGACGAACACCGGATCACCACCGGCGATCAGGATCCCTGCCTGCTGGCCTATGCATGGGTGGGGCCGAGCGAGCGGCTGAGCGCGCCGGGCATGAAGCTGACGGCCACCCGCAAGGCGCGGGCGGCGAACGGCATCTGACGTCTGCTCGTCATTCCGCCGGTTCGCCGAACAGGAAGATCAGCGCGCCGAAGATGGCAAGCGCCAGCAGCGCGATCGAGAGCTTCCGGTGGCCCTTGCGATTGGCCGCGGTGGCGGCCACGGCGGCCTGGATGGCGTAGTAGAGCGCAAAGGCGCGCGAGGCATAGGAGATGATCTCGAAGACGTCGAGCGTCCAGGTCAGCAGAATGCCGATCACCACCAGCAGGGCATAGGCGGCCGGTTCCGGCACGCGGCCGGCGGTCTGCTCGGCGATCAGGCCGCCCGAACCGCTGGTGTCGGCGACGGCGGCGGAAAACTGGGCAGACAGCGCTGCCAGCACCAGCAGGGCCGGCAGGATCGGCGCCACCACCTGCATCATGTCGATGATCGCCGTCTCGGTGAGCGCGAAATCGCCCTTGGCAAAGACATAGGACAGGAAGACGATGTAGACCATGTAGATCGCCGTCGACAGCCATTGCGACAGCCGCATCGAGCGGATGCGGGTCCGGGCGTCATAAGTATTGCCGAGATAGCGCGATGTCTCGAAGCCCTGCACCGTGACGATCAGCCCGAAGCCGAGGGTGATGGCATGCAGGCCCGACAGGGTGGGCGGATTGAAGATCAGCGTGCCCGCGGAGACATGGCCGAAGAAGTACCAGCCAAGGCCTGCCAGCAGGGCCGCGATGATCGCAAGCTTGATGCCGACCGAGATCTGCTCCATCCGCTCCATCGCCTTGAAACCGTAGAACCAGCCGACGCCGAGGATGGCGACGAACACCGCGGTCGTGAGGATGCGGGCCGCAATCTTGCCGTCGACCGGCGTCAGGCTGACGCCGAAGGCGCCGAAAAGGTTGAGATAATAGCTGACCGAGATGACATAGGCGAAGGCGAGCACCCAGGAGGAGAGGGTGTCGAGCCGCTGTTCCATCGGTCCGCGCTTGTCCTCGCCCTCGTCGATGACGGCGATGTTGTAGCGCACGGCAAAGCCGAAGAGATAGGCGACGAGGCAGAGCGCCGCCATCACCAGCGGCGCCAGATGGCCATAGCTGTTGTCGAGGATCGGACCGAGCACCAGAAAGCCCGAGCCGATGATCGAGGCCAGCGGCGTGATGGTGGCGCGCCAGAGCGGGGCTTTCGACACCCGTGGCCAAAGGAGGATCGCCCCCGTGACGATGACGATGACGACGAGGGCGATATCCAGCATTCAGCGGTCCTGTGCGTGCGTCCCGGCTGCGGTGAACCGCGACCGGGTCATGGGGGTCTCAGTAGAGAACGCTGGCACCCATGTCCGCGGTTCCGGCCAGACGGCGAAGCGGCGCGAAAAGTTCGCGGCCCATGCCGTATTCATTGCCGGAAAGGTCCGGTGTCGCAGGCGTGCGGGCGGCAAACTCGGCCTCTTCGACCAGCACTTCGAGCTTTCCGGTCGTGGCATCGAGGCGCAGGATGTCGCCGGTCTCGATCTTCGACACGGGACCGGCATCGACGGCCTCCGGCGTCAGGTGGATCGCCGCCGGCACCTTGCCGGAGGCGCCCGACATGCGCCCGTCGGTGACCAGCGCCACCTTGTGGCCGCGGTCCTGCAGCACGCCGAGCGGCGTGGTCAGCCGGTGCAGTTCCGGCATGCCGTTGGCCTTGGGGCCCTGGAAGCGGACGACGGCGATAAAGTCGCGGTCGAGTTCGCCGCGCTTGAAGGCAGCCTGCAGTTCCTCCTGGTCGTGGAAGACGATCGCCGGCGCCTCGATCACATGGCGCTCCGGCTTGACGGCGGAGATCTTGATGACGGCCCGGCCAAGATTGCCGGTCAGCATCTTCAGTCCGCCGTTTGCCTGGAAGGGCTCGCCGGCTTTCGCCAGCACCTTCGGATTGCCGGATTCCTCCGGCGACGGATCGCGCTGCACGGTGCCGTCTTCGGCAAGCTTCGGATCGATGGCATAGGCGGCAAGCCCCTGGCCATAGACGGTGCGCACGTCGTCATGCAGGTAGCCGCTCTTCAGCAGTTGCTTGATCAGGAAGCCCATGCCGCCGGCGGCATGGAAATGGTTCACGTCGGCAAGCCCGTTCGGATAGACGCGGGCCATCAGCGGCACGATGTCGGAGAGATCGGAGATATCCTGCCAGGTCAGCTGGATGCCGGCCGCGCGGGCCATGGCGACGAGGTGCAGCGTGTGATTGGTCGAGCCGCCTGTCGCATGCAGGCCGACGACGCCGTTGACGATCGAGCGCTCGTCGATCATTTCGCCGACGGGGGTGAACTCGTTGCCCTGCGCGGTGATGGCGAGCGCCCGCTTGGCCGCTTCCTTGGTCAGCGCGTCGCGCAGCGGCGTGTTCGGGTTGATGAAGGAGGCGCCCGGCATATGCAGGCCCATGATTTCCATCAGCATCTGGTTGGAATTGGCGGTGCCATAGAAGGTGCAGGTGCCGGGGCCATGATAGGACTTCGATTCCGACTCCAGCAGTTCGGCGCGACCGACCTTGCCCTCGGCATAGAGCTGGCGCACGCGGGCCTTCTCGTCGTTCGGCAGGCCGGATGTCATCGGCCCGGCGGGGATGAAGATCGTCGGCAGGTGACCGAAGGTCAGCGCGGCGATGACGAGGCCCGGCACGATCTTGTCGCAGACGCCGAGGAAGACGGCGGCATCGAACATGTTGTGGGAGAGGCCGATGCCGGCCGCCATCGCGATCACATCGCGGGAAAACAGCGACAGTTCCATGCCCGGCTGGCCCTGGGTCACACCGTCGCACATCGCCGGCACGCCTCCGGCCACCTGCGCCACGCCGCCGACCTGGCGCGCGGCCTCGCGGATCATCTCCGGAAAGGTCTCGAACGGCTGATGGGCCGAGAGCATGTCGTTATAGGCCGTGATGATGCCGAGATTGGGGACGACGTCGCCCGACAGCGCGTCCTTCTCGGCGGGGGAACAGACGGCAAAGCCGTGGGCGAGATTGCCGCAGGACAGCACCGAGCGGTGGACGCCCTTGATGGCCGCGGCGCGGACCCGTTCGAGATAGGGTTCGCGGCTCGGCCTGGAGCGTTCGACGATGCGGCGGGTGATCTCTTCGATGCGGCGATCGGCTGTCATGGCTCAATCCTCCTTAGGTCGCGGGCAGGCGTCGCTTGTTGGGCGCCCGGCTTACAGCGCGGTGATGTTGCCGCTCATCCGTCGCGGCGCGGTCGGGCACGCGTTCAAGGCGCCCAGTAGATCTCGACGGGCGAAGCCGCCCGCAAGAGCGGTGCGCGGATCGGCATGTCTGCCTCATCCGTGCCGGCCAGTGCTGTCTCGAGCACGGCCTTCTTTTCATTGCCTTCGATATGAAGCACCAGAAGACGGGCGTCGTGAAGGGCGGAGAAGGAAAACGTCAGCCGCGGCTCGCCGGCACCCTCGGCCTGCATGGCGAAAACGCGCGGCGGCAGGGAGAGGTCGAGCGCCTGGCCCAGATGATCGCCGCCGGGGAAGAAGGAGGCGGTGTGGCCGTCCCCGCCCATGCCGAGCACGACGACGTCGAAGGGATGGCCAAGCGAGGCCATGTCGACGGTGACGCCTTCGGCGGCGCGCTCGACATCCTGGTCGTCCCGGTAGAGCGGGATGAAGGCGGCTTCGGCCGCCTTGTTTTGCAGCAGGTGCTCGGCCACCAGCAGGTGGTTGGAGCGTGGATTGTCGGCCGGCACATAGCGCTCGTCGACCAGCGTCACGGTGACTTTGGCCCAGTCGATGTCGCGGGTCGATAACGCCTCGAAAAACGCCTTCGGCGTCGAGCCGCCCGAAACGGCAAGCGTTGCGGATCCGCGGGTCTCGATGCCGGCCGTCAACTGGGTGGCGACCCGGTCTGCGAGACCGGCTGCGAGTGCGCTGCGATGTTCGAAGCTGTTCAGGGTGCTGGCCATATCGCTCTTCCGTCCCTTCCTAGTCGACTTCGTGCCAGGTGCGCCCGTCGCGCTCGATCAGCGCGATGGCCTGGCTCGGACCCCAGGTGCCGGAGGTATAGCCCTGGGTCTTCTGCCCGGTCTGTTCCCAGCCCTTGAGGATCGGATCGACCCAGGTCCAGGCGGCCTCGACCTCGTCGCGGCGCATGAACAGCGTCTGGTTGTTGCGGATCACGTCGAGCAGCAGCCGCTCATAGGCGTCCGGGCTGCGCACGCCGAAGGCCTGGGCAAAGCTCATGTCGAGCGACACATGGCGCAGGCGCATGCCGCCCGGGCCCGGATCCTTGATCATCAGCCACTGGCGCACGCCCTCGTCGGGCTGCAGGCGGATGACCAGCTGGTTTGCGGCCACGCGGCCGGCCGCATCGTCGAAGATCGAATGCGGGATCGGCTTGAAGGTGATGACGATTTCCGACATGCGGCTCGCCAGCCGTTTGCCGGTGCGCAGGTAGAAGGGCACGTCGGCCCAGCGCCAGTTGCCGATCTCGGCCTTGATGGCGACGAAGGTTTCGGTATCGGAGGCTTCGCCGAGTTCTTCCAGGTAGCCGTCGACCGGGCCGCCGGCAGAGGCGCCGGCGCGGTACTGGCCGCGCACCGTGTACTTCTCGACATCGCCGTCGACGATCGGCTTCAGCGAGCGCAGCACCTTCAGCTTTTCGTCGCGCACGGCCTCGGCGTCCATCGAGGCCGGGGGCTCCATGGCCACCAGGCAGAGGAGCTGCAATATGTGGTTCTGCACCATGTCGCGCAGCGCGCCGGCCTTGTCATAATAGCCGACGCGGCCTTCCAGCCCGACCGATTCCGCCACCGTGATCTGCACATGGTCGATATGGGCGGAGTTCCACAGCGGCTCGTAGAGCGCATTGGCAAAGCGCAGCGCCATCAGGTTCTGCACCGTCTCCTTGCCGAGATAGTGGTCGATACGGAAGATCTGCTCTTCCTTGAACACCTTGCCGATATTGTCGTTCAGCGTGCGCGCCGATGCCAGATCGCGACCGATCGGCTTCTCGACGACGATGCGGGTCGAGCTGGTGATCAGCTTGTGCGATTTGATCTTGTCGGCGATGTCGCCGAAGATCCCCGGGGCCACGGCGAGGTAGAAGGCGCGCACCACATCCTTGCCGCTGTCGAGCAGCTTCTTGAGGTCGTCCCAGCCCTGGTCGGACTTGGCGTCGACCGAGACATAGTGAACGCGGGCACAGAACTTGGCGACTTCGTCCTTGTCGTATTCGCCTTCCTTCAGGTGCTCTTTCAAGGCCTTCTGGGTATATTTGCGATAGTCTTCATCGGACATCGGCGTGCGGGAAGCGCCGATGATGCGGGTGGGGTCGGTCAACTGACCCTCGACCTGGCGATGATAGAGCGCAGGCAGAAGCTTGCGCTCGGCGAGATCCCCGGTACCGCCAAAAACGACGTAATCGAACGGTTCCACGGGAATGATTTGGCTGGTCATGGAGGACTTCCCTTAATCCGCATCAGTTCGGGCTCTTGTAATCTAATCGATTTAAGAAAGCCAGAACCGATCGATGAAAATCGTTTCATCTTTCGATGAAGGCCCCTTCGAGACGCGTGACGGAGGGGGATCTGAGGACGGCGCGGCCACTGTCCGGAGGAACGAGCCCGAAGGCAAGAAACAGGAGGATATGGCCGATATCCCGTCCGTCGATCTGCCACCATTTTCGCCGCAGTGCAACAGGCGCATCCGCTCCGGCAGCATCCACCGTCTGAAGCAGCGACCGGGCGAGCTCCGACTGCCACGCGGGCACGAGAATGCCGATGCCGTTCAGCGCCGTCATCCATTGCCAGTTGACCGTGGCGTGATGAAGGCCGCAATCGACGACGAAGACCTCGTGCGCCTCGAGAAAGGAGCGCGTGACGGCCCAGTCGGAGAGACTGTGGCAACGGGCGATGCAGACGACGTCCGCAGCCTCCATGTCACTCAGACCCGGTCCCGGAGTGCATACCAGGTGAGCGCCAGGAAGAGCAGCGGCTTGCGCAGGGCCGCGCCGCCCGGGAAGGCGCCGACCTTGAGGTCGCCGGTACCGCTAAAAGCGAAGTAATCGAACGGTTCTACGGCAATGATTTGGCTGGTCTTTTAGGACTCCCCTTAATCATCATCAGTTCAGATTCTTGAGAAAGCCAGCATTCCGCATAAAAATCTGCTTTGTCTGAGGGGGCCAAACGGGATCGAGACCGCGATCGATCTCAGACTGTGGATGCGCATCCACGCCGGTTCGGCTTACAATCGCCGGGCGCTGAGGTAAACAGTTTTCGGCCTGCGTTAAGGTAGACGCGAGCATTGTGATGGAGCCTGCGTTCGTACTCAGCCTGTTGCTTTGCTTATTGCGTTCACGTTGAGAGGCTCGGCGCACCAGGGGCAATAGCCGATGACGATGCCCTCGTTTTGTTTGCCAGCAAAATTGACGAGGTAGACGTCGTGGAATCGACAGATCACGCAACCCGCCTTCGGGCTGGTCGCATAAGCGATGTGAACACAGGGGAAATCTTCGACCCGCAGATCCGCTCTGATCTCCACATACCACCAGATATCGTTCCAGAGGTTGGGGTGGCTCGAAATGCGCCGCCTGACATTCTCCGGGACATGGATCAGATTGGAAAAATCTTCAGAAGCGATGGCATTCCTGATTTCCTCGTCAGAGTGATGGTCTAGAAATTCACGGATGTCATGAAGGTAGTGGCTCAGTTCGTTCGGGGACATGTTGTTCATAGAGGCTGTTCTCCGGTATGACTCGCTCAAACCCGGTCCCTCATTGCATACCAGGTGAGCGCCAGGAAGAGCAGCGGCTTGCGCAGGGCCGCGCCGCCCGGGAAGGCGCCGACCTTGAGGTCCTTCAGCAGGTCGAGTTCGGTGGAGCGGCCGAGCACCTGATCGGCCCAGAGCTTGCCGCAATAGTTCGACAGCATGACGCCGTGGCCGGAATAGCCGCCGATCGAGGTGACGCCGGGCATGACCTCGCGGGCAAACGGCTTGCGCGGCATGGTGATCGCCACCGATCCGCCCCAGCCATGGCTGATCTCGATGTTTTCCAGCGCCGGGTAGAGCTCGGCGATCTGCCGGCGGATATGGATGGAAATGTCGCGCGGGGTATCGGACGTATAGGCCTCGCGCCCGCCAAACAGCAGGCGTCCATCCTTGGTCTTGCGCCAATAGCGCACGACGAAGCGCGAGTCGGCGATCGCCTCGGAGCCCGGGATGACGGAGGGGAAGGCGTCGAGCGGCACGGTGGCGCCGATGAACGAGCGGATCGGCATGACATGGGCGGCGGTCACCGGCTCCAGATCGCCGATATAGCCGTTTGTGGCGATCAGCACCCGCTCGGCGGTGATCGTGCCGTTGGCCGTCTCGATGATCGTCTTGCCGGAGGCCTGGCGCAGAGCGGTCGCCTTGGTCATCTCGTAAAGGTCCGCACCGGCAGCCTTTGCCGCCTTTGCCAGCCCGATCAGCAGTTTCAGCGGGTGGATGTGGCCGGTGCCGACATCGCGCGTGCCGCAATGATAATGGGTCGAGCCGACGCGCATTGCCGTCTCCTCGCGGTCCATGTAGCTGATATGCGGATAGCCGTAGCGCGTGGCCATGGTCTCCACCGTCTCGCGATAGTCCTTCTCGTTGCCCGGCTTGTGCTCGACATTCAGCTGGCCGGGCATGTAGTCGATATCGATGGCGTTCGCCGTGGCGAAGTCGAGCAGGTGGCGCTTGGCGTTCTCGGCGAGATCGAACAGTGCCTTGGAGCGTTCGAAGCCGAGCTCTTCCTCCAGTTCGTCCGGGTAGGCGCGCTGGCCGGTACCCATCTGCCCGCCATTGCGCCCCGAGGCGCCATCGCCGAAACGGGCGCCGTCGATCAGCACCACCGGCGTGCCGGCTGCGGCCAGCGTCACGGCTGCCTGCAGGCCGGTGAAGCCGCCGCCGATGATCGCGACCGAGGTGGTCTTCGATCCGTCGAGGGCGGGATATGCGGGGCGCTCGCCGGCGGTCTCCTGATAGAGGGAAATTCCCGGCGCAATCGGGCTTTGCCAGGCCATGGGCACTCCTTGGGATGGGGGTCAGACGTTGAGCAGCAGGAATTCGCGTTCCCAGGGGCTGATCACCTGCATGAAGGTCTCGAACTCGCCGCGCTTGACGCCCGCATAGATGCCGATGAACTCCTTGCCGAAGACTTCGAGAAAATCCGGTTCGCCTTCCAGCAGCGCGACGGCCTCGAGCAGGCCGCGCGGCAGGTCGATCGAGCCTTCGTTGGCCGTCTCGGCCGTCGGCTCGGTCGGCTCGATCTCCTTTTTGATGCCGAGATAGCCGGCGGCAAGCGAGGAGGCGAGGGCGAGATAGGGATTGGCGTCCGAACTCGGCAGCCGGTTTTCGACACGCCGGGCCTGCGGATCCGACAGCGGCACGCGGAAAGCGGTGGTGCGGTTGTCATAGCCCCAGGCATTGTTGACCGGGCAGGCCATGTCGGGCGTCAGGCGGCGATAGGAATTCACATAGGGCGCCAGCATGACCAGCGAGCTCGGCACGTATTTCTGCATGCCGCCGATGAAGTGGAAGAATTCCTGCGACGGGGTGCCGTCGGCGTTGGAGAAGATGTTCTTGCCCGTCGCCTCGTCGATCACCGACTGGTGGATATGCATGGCCGAGCCCGGCTGGCGCTGCATCGGCTTGGCCATGAAGGTGGCGTAGATGCCGTGCTTGAGGGCCGCCTCGCGGATCGTCCGCTTGAACAGGAAGACCTGGTCGGCAAGCGCCACGGGATCGCCGTGGCGCAGATTGATCTCGAGCTGGGCCGGGCCCTCCTCGTGGATCAGGGTGTCGATCTCCAGCCCCTGTTTTTCCGAGAAGTGGTAGATGTCGTCGATCAGTTCGTCGAATTCGTTGATGCCGGCGATCGAATAACTCTGGCCGCCGAGGATGGAGCGGCCGGAACGGCCCTTGGGCGGGCGCAGCGGATAGTCCGGATCATCGTTCATCGCCACCAGGTAGAATTCGATCTCCGGGGCGACCACCGGCTTCCAGCCGCGTTCGGCATAGAGTGCCACGATGTTCTTCAACACGTTGCGTGGCGCATAAGGCACGCTTTCGCCGTCGGTATCGACGACATCGCAGATCACCTGGGCGGTCGGATCGGTTTCCCACGGCACGACGGAAAGGGTGGAAAGGTCGGGCTCGAGCTTCAGGTCGCTGTCGCGGGCCTCATAGCGGAAGCTTTCCGTCTCGTCGGGATAGTCGCCCGAAATCGTGTGGCGGTAGAGCGCCGAGGGCAAGGCGAGCGAGGTATTGGAGGTGAATTTCGAACTCGGCATCATCTTGCCGCGCGCCACGCCGGCGAGATCCGGCGTGATGCATTCGATGTCCTCGATGCCGCGGGCTCTCAGCCACGCAGCGGCTTCCTTCCAGCTCTTGACGCCGCGGGAGGATTTCAGGGCTGGGGGGACGGATACCTTCTTCGATGCCGCGCCTTGGGGTCTGAGCATATGTTTTTTAGGAGGCATGTCTCACCAGTTCATTGTTGATGGCGCCATCATAACGACAGATCAGTGATTTGGGAGGGGGTATCGGCAATTGACTTTGAGCGGCGAATGAAAAAAGACGCGGGACGGCGGTGGCGGAGCGACGATGGCCGAAGGAGCCGACGGCGAAGAAAGCGGGTGCGACGTGCAGACATTCGATGTGATCGTTCTGGGAGCGGGCGCGGCCGGCATGATGGCCGCAATCCGGGCCGGCCGGCGCGGACGGCGCGTGGTCGTGCTCGATCATGCGCGCGCGCCAGGCGAAAAGATCCGCATCTCCGGCGGCGGACGCTGCAACTTCACCAACATCCATGCCGGGCCGAAGAATTACCTTTCGGCCAATCCGCATTTCGCCCGTTCGGCGCTGGCCCGCTACACGCCGCAGGATTTCCTCGCACTCGTCGAGGCGCACGGCATCGCCTGGCATGAAAAGACGCTGGGGCAGCTTTTCTGCGACACCTCCGCCAAGGACATCATCACCATGCTCCTGAAGGAGATGAAGGCGTCCGGCGTGGTGCTGAAGCTCGGCGTAACGGTCGATGCCGTGTCGAACGGTGCCGGCGGTTTCGTCGTCGAGACATCCGAGGGGCGGATGACGACCGAAAGTTTGGTGGTGGCGACCGGCGGCAAGTCGATCCCGAAAATGGGGGCCACCGGATTTGCCTACAGGATCGCCGCGCAATTCGGCCTAGAGATGGTCGAGCCGCGGCCGGGCCTCGTGCCGCTGACGCTCGATCCGGCCATGCTGGAGGAACTGGCGCCTATGGCGGGCGTGGCGGTCGATGCCGAGGTGCGCCACGGCAAGACCGGCTTTCGCGAGGCCGTGCTGGTGACGCATCGCGGCCTGTCGGGGCCGTCGATCCTGCAGATTTCCAGCTATTGGCGCGAGGGCGACGAGATCGCCGTCAGGGTCCTGCCCGAGATCGATCTCGCCGACGTCCTGAAGGCCGCCAAGCGCGACAATGGCCGCCAGGCGGTGCAGACGGTGCTGGCGCAGCATCTGCCGAAGCGGCTGGCCCAGTATTTCGCCGAAAAGCACCGGCTGGAGCGACCGCTCGCCGACACCGCCGACAAGGCGCTCGACGCCTTGGCGCGGCAGATGTCCGACTGGCGGATCAAGCCGGCGGGGTCCGAGGGCTACCGCACGGCCGAAGTGACGCTCGGCGGTGTCGATACCGCAGGTCTCGACCAGAAGACCATGGCGGCGAAATCCGTGCCGGGTCTTTATTTCATCGGCGAATGCGTCGACGTGACGGGATGGCTGGGCGGCTACAATTTCCAGTGGGCCTGGGCCTCGGGCCATGCGGCCGGGGAAAATGCCTGACGTCCGCGAAATACCGGCGATCCGGCGAAATCGTTAACCATGTCTTGCCGTGAAACACCGAGTCTGCCATAATTTAGATCCTGTTAACGTGCCTTTGTCACAGTTGAAACTGCCGTGTTCCCGTTTGGAACCGGACATGACGTCGGACCGGAGCGGATTCCGGGTGGCATGACATCTGAAACGGTAATCATCAGGATTTCGTCGATGACTTCACACAATCGCAAGCCCCGCGCCATCGCCATCGCCAAGGCAGAAGCGCAGCAGACCGCTCAAATGCAGATTCTCGCCGTCATCTCGATCGGCGCCGTGGCCGCGATCGCCGCGCTCGCGTTCATGATCGCCGGCTGAACCGGGTTATTCGGCAACGATCCCCGAGCCCTTGGCGGAACAGGGTTCACGAGGGCAGGACAGACCAAGAGGCACCTCGGTGGCGGATATGCCCCGACTGGCAGCGTTGCGACGAAGTGTGCCGAAAACCGCATGCATCCGCTGCAGAGATCGTCGAAACCAGCGTGACGATCGCAAGCCGTCTTGCCCCGGCGGCCTCGTGCTGAAGCTTTCATAAAACGCGTCCTCGGCGGCCGGTAGATGATCCGTGACCGGATCGGGCCTTGCGGCCACCAGCGCTGCAATCATCTCATACATGGCACATCCTTTCTGAATGATCCGCGTCGGGTGCGGCGCGCATCGATCCGTGCCCGGCCAAGAGCTGGCCCCTGAAGGTAGAACCCATGGCGAGCCGTGCGGCAGAAGACGACGGACACGCATTTCTTAATCCTCCGGATTTGCTTTATGTAGCGTCCGGAATGGTCTATGTTTTTCACCCATGAAAAACGTGTCCTGGGATGCCTATCAACTGTTCCTCTCGGTCGCGCGCGGCGGCGGGCTTTCCGGCGCCGCCGGCGACACGGGGCTGAGCCCCGCCACCTTGAGCCGGCGCATGCTGGATCTCGAGCAGACGCTGGGGCGAACCTTGTTCGTGCGAAGCCGCACCGGCTATACGCTGACCGGCGAGGGCGAGCGGTTGCGCGCGCTGCTCGGCGGCATGGAGGACGCGGCGCGCGAGGTCGCCATCGTGCAAGGCGGTCAAGGCGCAAGCACGGTGCGTCTTGCCTGCGGCACGTGGAATGCCCGGCTGCTGTCGCTGAACATCACGGCCCTGCGCGATCGGCGTGACGATTTCCGGCTGGACATCCATGTCGCCGAGCAGCGTGCGCAACTGGCCCACCGCGAGCACGATATCGGCATCCGCGCCTTTGCGCCGGAGGAGCGCAACCTGGCCTCCGTCCGTCTGTCGGAGGTGGCCTATGCCGCCTATCGGGTGCGCAATGGGGCCGAGGCGACCGCGGGCCGCTGGCTTGCCGTTTCCGAGGAAGCCGCGATCTCCGCCTATCTGCGCTGGCCGCGCACGCATCACGCCGATGCCCTGGTGGCGATCGTCAACCGGCCGCACGCGCTCTACGATCTGGTGCTCGGCGGCGCCGGAATGGCGGTGCTGCCCTGCTTTGTCGGCGATCTGGAACCGCGCATGGAGCGCGCCGGCGACGAGATCGCCGAATTGCGGCATGGCCAGTTCCTGGTGATGAACAATGACGACCGCCATCGTCCCGACATCCGCCGCGTTGCCGACCGGCTGCAGACGCTGTTGCGGGCAAGGAGGCCGGTGTTCGAAGGTCGTGGATTCCTTGGATAATTAGGCCGTATGCATGCTTTTTAGCGCAGCCTATTCTTTAGCCTTTGTTGAGAACCTGTCTGCATGATGCCCCCTGGCGCGCACCGTGGGGGGATGGCGCTCGCCGTTTGGTGTGACGATGCATTTGGGGTTAGTATGTTCATCGACAAGGCGCTTGCGCGCTTCAAAATTCAGACAAAAGTTCTCGTTTTCATTTGTCCGTTCGTCATCAGCATTTCGGCTGTCGGCCTGACGGGGATCTATGCGTCGGGGCTTTTGCAGAACCGGATCGAGATTTCCAACGGCGTGCTGCAGGCGCTGAGCGGCTTCAAGTCCGTCTATGTCGGCATGGGCGATTTCCTGCGCACACCGAGCGAGGAGGCGCGCGACGCGCTGGAAGCCACGCTGGAGCGCCAGAGAAGCATGCTGGGCGCGCTCGGCTCTGAGGCCGTCGGCGCCGAAGGCAGCAAGGAAATCGGCGAGGCAACCGCCTTGCTGGACGATGTCGGCCAGCGGATCGCCCGCAGCTGGGACCTGTTCAGCAAAGAGACCGCGCTGCATGCCGAGATGGACAAGAGCGTGTCGACGCTGATCAGCGAACAGGACGCCCTGTTGACCTACGCGACCGGCGTGCAGGAGACGCTGGCCGGCGACGAGGCGCAGGCAAAGACTTTGCTGCGCGAAGCCGAACAGATCACCAGCGGCGCCAATTTCATTTCCAAGCTCGTCAGCGACTATAACGACCTGCGGGACCCGAAGGCGAAGCTGGAGCTTCTGGGCCAGCGCATCGGCGAACTCGACACCACGGCAAAGGCGATCACCGAGGCCGTGCCGATCGACAAGAAGGTCTATGGCCAGACGATTTCCGACCAGGCCGGGCAGATCCGCAAGGCGCTCGACATCGGCATCGCCAATGACGCGACCGTCGGCGGGCTGGACCGCAATATCAACCTGATGCGCCCGATGGCGATCCGCCTGCAGGGCATCGCCACGATGAAGGCGCGCACGGCAACCGAAGTGTTCGGCAAGCTGGATGGGCCGACGATCGAGGCCGCCCGGCTTCTGGCCAAGACGCGCCAGGTGCTGAATGCCGTCTCCGACGTCCACCTGGCCGCCGTCCGCTTCCTGGCGACCGCCGCCAAGGAGGATGACGGGATCCTGGCACAGCGGCTGGACGCCCTGACCGAAAAGCTCGATGCGCTGGCAGCGGACAACGCGCTGGAAGGCGAGGGGCGTAGCCATGCCGAGGCGATGAAGCCGCTGGTAGGCAAGATCGGCACCAGCGCCAAGCAGTTCGAAGCGCTGGACGCGGACCGCGCCAACTCCTTCCGGGAGGCGTCGGGCGAGATCGACAGGATCTGGACCAAGCTGACCGACTTCGCCACGCTGCAGAAACAGGTGGCCGGCGAGGAGCGCAACAAGGCCGACACGATTTCCATCGGCTCGACGCTGCTCGGCATTCTGATCGCCATCTTTGCCGGCATTGGCCTGGTGATGACCTTCAAGGGGCCGATCGGCCAGATCACGGCGGCGATGCGCAGGCTTGCCGACGGCGATCTCGACACCGCGATCCGCGGCGAAAGCCGTCACGACGAGATCGGCGACATGGCCCGCGCGCTCGGCGTGTTCAAGGACAATGCCCGCGCCAAGGTCGAGATCGAGGCGCGCAGCGGCAAGGAACGCGCCGCCGCCGACACCGAGCGTGCCCGCACGGACGAAGAGAAGCGCGAATTCGACCAGCAGATCCAGTTTGCCGTGTCCGAGCTGGCAAAGGGTCTGGAGCGGCTGTCGAACGGCGATATCTCGGCGACCATCGACACGCCCTTCATCGGCCGTCTGGAGCAGCTGCGGAAGGACTTCAACACGTCGCTGACCGGGCTTCGCGAGACGATGGGCGACATTGTCGGCAATATCCAGCGGATGGAAGGCAGCGTGCAGCAGGTGGCCCATTCGGCCGAGGAGCTGTCGCGCCGCACCGAAAACCAGGCGGCATCGCTGGAGGAGACGGCAGCCGCCGTCGACGAGATCACGGTCACCGTGCGCTCGTCTGCCGAGCGGGCCCGCGACGCCAACAAGATCGTCACCGACACCCGCTCCAATGCCGACGGATCAGTCAAGGTGGTCGAAAGTGCCGTCGCCGCCATGGGGCGGATCGAAGGGGCATCGAAGAAGATCGAGCAGATCATCGACGTGATCGAGGACATCGCGTTCCAGACCAATCTTCTGGCGCTGAATGCCGGAATCGAGGCGGCGCGTGCCGGCGAGGCGGGGCGCGGCTTTGCCGTCGTCGCCCACGAGGTGCGCGAGCTTGCCCAGCGCTCCGGCGTGGCGGCAAACGAGATCAAGGGCCTGATCAGCGCATCGACCACGGAAGTCGATGCCGGCTCCCGCCTGGTCAGCGAGACCGGCAAGGCCCTGACGGCGATCGGCCAGCAGATCGCCACGATCAGCGGCCACATGCAGGACATGGCAACAGCTGCCCACGACCAGTCCGTCGGCCTCAACGAGGTCAACGGCTCGGTCAACCAGATGGATCAGCTGACCCAGCAGAATGCGGCCATGGCCGAAGAGGCCAGTGCCGCCAGCCGCCAGCTGGCCGACGAGACCAGGGCGCTGATGTCCCTGGTGTCGCGCTTCAACCTGGGCGGCAGCGTCCCGGCAAAGCGCCGCGCGGCGTAAGGGCGGGGCCGGCGACGGCTCGGCAGGCGAGATGGGGGAAGGGCGTCCGGGCGGCGCCCTTTTTCGTGCCCGGCAGGGAGAGCCGAACCCGCCCGCGGTGGCGCGGCGGCGAAGGGCAGGGGACGCCGGACCGGCGCCGATTTTGCTGCGGGCGAGGAAAAGGAAGTCGAAAGGGTGCCGGACAGGCACCCTTTCGACTTGCCGGGAACGGACGACGGCCTGGCGGCGACCATTGTCCACCCGCCGGGTGGCATGCGGCGAACCGCATCGGTGGATGTGCTGGAGGCGCGCAGAGCGTGCCGGGACAGGGCCTAGGCCGATTTACGCAAGCAAGGACCGATCCATGCCGGCTTTGCGCGCCTGCCGCTGCCGCGACGCCGGCCTTGCGCTCCCGCATGCGGGGGCTGACTTCGTCGGATCGCATTCGGTCTTCCAGCTTTGCCACGGTGCCATTGTCTCGTCTCCCGTTTCAATCGGTACTGGCAATGAGTGCTGCCGATGCGCCGGGAAGTTCATTCCGGGTCGCGGAATTCTCGCTGACGGGGTGCAGGGCGTGAAATATTTGAAGCGATGATGTTGATGACTTCAGGCGTATGCATCGCCTGACGGGCAGCGCGGGCCATCCGAGGGGAGGCCTGCAGAGGTTGAGCGGAAGCCTTGTTCATCGCCCCCCGACGGGCTCGGACGGGTGCGCCGGGCGCGGCGCCGTCTTTGGCAGGCGCATTGCGTCGATCCCGCCCTTGGCGTCCGTCAGCGGCCGGTCCGGGTGCGGGCCGGCTCTCGACCGTCAGGCCAATTCGGCTGCGATGATCTCCTGATCGGTGAAGTTCGTCCAGCGGGTCCAGCCTTCACCCTGCACCAGGCCATTGTCGGACAGGTCCTGCCAGCCGCTGTAGCGGGTCGTCGCCTCGCCGACGAAACCCTCGTTCTCGGCATTGGCCTGATAGCGTACATATTCGGAGGAATGTTCGGCGCGGCGCACCTGCTCTGCGGCCCGGTCGATGAAGGTCGACATGAACTTGAAGTGCAGCAAGGCACCCGAGATCCTGACGGCGCTTCGCACCTCGCCGATGTTCAACGACAGCGGCCAGACCTGGTGGGTGGATTTCAGGAACATGCGCTCGCCGCCCATATAGACCAGCGGCGTCTTGTTCAGGGCCGGCCCGTCCCAGATGCGGTCGGCGAAATAGACCCGCCCGCGCACGCCGCCCTTGATCCAGATCGTCTGGTTGCGCCGGTCGAAATGCGAGGCATAGCCCGATCTGTCGAAGAGATCGCAGATCTCCAGCGGGTCCTGGCCGGGCTCGCAGATATTGTCGGCGATCTTGCGCGAGCTGTACATGTCGACCATCACGGTGCGCAGGCTCTGCTCCCCCAGCTTGTCGAGGAACCCGGTCAGCGTGCCGATCGGTGCGGTCTCGCAATGCGGATAGACGAGGAACTCGTCGGCGTCGACATAGAGCACCCATTTCTGACTGCAATAGCGGTTGATCAGCTCATTGACCCAGTCATTGCCGAAGCGGGCACCCTTGTAGGACCCCGTGCTGGAGAAGACCGAAACATCCGCTTCCGCCGCCAGATACTCCGTCGTGCCGTCGCTCGAGCCGTTGTCGATGCAGATGAAGTGCTCAATGCCGAGCTTGCGGTAATAGGACAGGAAGTAGCTCAGGCGGTGCACCTCGTTGCGCACGACGAAAACGACGACGTGCCGCGCCTTTTCCAACCCCTTTTGCAGGGAAACGCGCTTCACTTCCTTGCTTTTCCAGGATCGACGTGCGCGTGCCTTGAGATAATGCGCAAGGCTTGCTGGTGATGTGTCGCGGCTCATGGATATTCCCGATGCTGGTCTCGACCTGACGGCGGCAGGTCAGCTGCCGTCGATGGCGGATATTCTACACGGCGTAGTCTCCGACAAGGAGGCCCCTTACGCGGGGGTTGGAGATCTTGCCGCCGAACTCGTGGGAGAGCCGCTCGCGAACCGAGCGCAGCTTGTAGACGAGCCAGCGCTCCAGGCTGATACCCTTGTACAGCGAGCGGAAGACCGGATCTGCGGCCCGCAGCTGCCGGTAGACGCGGCTCTCGGCGGCACTCCAGGGAAAGAATGTGCCATGCCAGGGCTTCGGGTGGGCCATGTAATGGACCACGGCCAGCGACTCCCGCGGTGCCAGGTGCAGGAACTGCTTGGGGAAATTCCACTTGTTCGACACGAGGATCAGCGACGATCCGCAGACATAATTCAAGGCGCCCTGGTCGTGCTTGCCGTCGCAAACCGCCGGATTGGTGCGGAAGACTTCGAGCGCTTCCCGGCCGATCCAGCCCTCCCGATTGAATTTCAGGAAACCGGCGTTGAAATAGAAGCTCTCGCGACCGTTGTTCAACATCTCGGAGATCGAGGTGTAGTCCCGGGCGGCAAAGAATTTGCCGGCGGGCACATAGGCGTTTTCCAGCGCCGCAAGGCTGCCGATGACCTGCGTGTCGCCGTCCAGATAGATGATCTGCGTGTACTGTTGCGGCAGGACCTGATCAAGGACCAGCTTGGCCATCGTGCTGACGCTGATCCGCCCCTGGAAATGTTTGGCGTCGAGCTCTCCCAGAGCCGACAGGAGTTCGGCTTCGGCATCGATGAGATAGACGTTGCGGTCGGCCAGAAGCGCCTTCAGCTCGTCGAAGACATCGAGCGGTTCCGACATCAGGATGACGACATCGGTCGAGGGCAATGCATGGTCTCTCGCCTGCAGGGCCGACAGGATGGTGGGGAAGACGTATTGAAGATCTGCGACATAGACGACGCATTGAGTGTTCATCGCGATGATCCTTTCCTGAATATCTGATGTTTGGACGCTCGGCTGTGCGCTTTCCGGCCGACAGGCGACGCCAGGTCCCGGACCAGGGCCCGGGCTGTGAGGCCGCTTGCAGGCCGCAAGCGCGGCACGGAGGCCGCGTTCATGGGGCCAGCCCTCTGGCCGAACGCAGAAAGGCCGGCAGGGGTGTTGGTATCTGGACAGCGGCCACAGGCCTGGCGGCCGCGACCTTGTGCGTTTGCGTGGCGCCCGCAACCAGGCCCGCGGTCACACTGAACAGCAGCGACAGATCGGTGCTGCTGCCCGATATGCTGGCCGACGCGATCAGCGACAGCGATGCCATGAGGGCTGCCAAGGCGCTCTCATTGTTGCGAAGGCCGTGCCCCGCGCGGGCGTTCTGCACGACCCTGATCAACTGAAACAGGAAGATCAGGAACAGAAGGGTTCCGATGATGCCGACATTGGACAGCAGCGCCACCGGAAAGCTGGACGCGCGAACGGTGCCGAGCCCGGCGCCGAATGTATCGGTTTCGAGAAACGAGATCAGCGCCAGCGCATTCCAGGCGGTGCGCTCTTCCCCCGACTGCGAGTCGGCCTTGTCGAGCAAGGTCATGCTGACGAGATCGTAAAGCGCGCCCCAGACATGCGGAAGCAGCATGATGCCCAGGCACAGGCACGGAACCACGAAGGCCAGGGTGGCAAAGAAGATCGAATAGCGGCGGTTCCAGCGGCGGCCGATCAACCGTTTCAGCGCAATGAAGAGCAGCATGGCCAGAACCAGGGCACCGGCGACATAGGCGGTGGTCGATGTGCAGAGCACGATCGTCACCCCGATCAGCAGGGTCACCGGGCCGGCGACGGGGCTTGCATATTCTTCCAGCCACAAGGTCGCCGAGAAGGCAAACAGCGCCAGGGCGGTGGTACCATAGGCGCTCGCCTCGGGATAGGAGCCGACGATGCGCTTGAAACCGCTGATCGTCTCTGCCGTGTGCATGGTGTAGTTGGCATTGCGCAGGAAATCGAGCATGTCGGGCATGCCCATGAAGAAGGTCGACACGTCGACGACGGCAAAGGCCAGGCATGCACATGTCGTGGCCATCAACATCCGCGTCACGAAGCGGGTATGGCCCAGACGGGCAAAGCTGCACACGAGCCCGAAGCAGACGAGGTCACCGAGAAGGTAGACGGACTGGGTGAGGTTCGCGGTTCCCGGCGCCAGGGGCGATGCGATGGCCGACATGGTGCCCGTCGCGCTGCGTGCGGAGGAATAGACCAGGGTTGCGCCCTGGAATATGCGCGGCAGGAAAAAGGCCGAGAGCACCGAGAACAGGATATAGGCTGCAAACCAGAAGCCCGGGCTGCGGTAGCGAAAGCTGGCGGCAAACGGCTGCCACAGCGACGGCTGCAGCACGATCGCAAGCGTCGCGAAGACCAGCAGCAGATGGCTTGGCTGGATGCTCGCGCCGCCCAGGGCCGGCAGCTGGATGGCCGCGGCAGCGCCGAGCAGGGTCGAAACTATCATGCCGCCGATCAGCCAGCGCATTCCCAGGAACAGCGAGAGGAGGCCGAACTGAGCGACGATGAAGCCGATCGGTTCAATGTTCATGACCACCTCCGGCACGGCGGCGTCCGGCTGCGGACAGCTGGCCAAGCGGGCCCGCCGTCGCGCAGATATCCCGGTGCGCCGGTGATGGTCGTGGCGAGATCATCGCTTGATCCCGCTCTCTTTGAGGTCGATGGCGCCGCTGCCGATGCCGGCCAATGCCGTCTGCGACGGGCTCTTCGACGGCAACAGCGCCGTGGTGTCTGCGCCAAGCGGGTGGGCAATCTGCAGAAGGTCATGCGGAAGAAGCGGTGTCGTTTCGTCGGCCTCGATCACCACATCGCTTCCGTCCGGCTGGCGTCGGGTGATCAGGAACTGCCGCTGCACCGCCTTGCTGCCGTCCCAGTCGTCCTGGTCGCCGGCGACCTGCTGGCTCAGATCGGCTTCTTCGCCGAGCAAATGCGCCACCTGCATGTCGATCGCGGTCTTGCGCAGCGCCATGTTGACCGTGTTCAGCGCCTCCTGGTTTTCGGCATTGCTCTTGTTGACGATGTCGGTCTGCTCCCGCTGGCTTTCGGCAAGGTTCTGCTTGGCCTTCGTCAGCGCAATCTCGAGGTCGAGCAGGCTGCTGCTTTCTTCCGCCAGGCCGCGGTTGAGCGAAAACTGGCGGCTGTTGTTGGTCAGGCCTTTCTTGATCAGCGCCTGAACGGTATCCAGCTCCTCGCGGGCCAGATCGACCTGCTTTTTCTGCGAGACGATCTTGGCTTCCAGATTGGCGATCTCCTGCCCGTAGAGCCGTGCGGCGGCACCGGCCGCATCGACACGGCTTTGCAGCTGGACCCGCCTGAGATGCATCAGGTTCGTCTCGTCATCCTTGAGCTGCTCGATATCGGGACTGTCCCTGAGTTCGTCCGGAATCTGAAAATCGTCGTTGCCGGCGATTTCGGCAAGCAGCCTGGCGCGTTGCATCAGCAGGTCCCGCTTGCTGACGACCGCCGTTCGAAATGCGCCGGCGGCCTCGATGCTGTTGCGCTGGAACGAGGCGTCATTGCCGCGCAAGCGCAGATATCCGCCGGCCAGCGACACGGCCTTCATCACCGTCAGATTGGTCTGGTAGGGGAATTGTCCGGGAGTTTCGACCATGCCGGTCACGAAGACCGGGGCATGGACCGCAACTTCGACCGCGACGAACAGGCGGCCGGGCAGATTTGCCGTGGCGGTCAGCTTCTTGGCGATCATGTCGGAAAGCGAGTCCGCGGTCTGTCCCGCGGCGGAGATGCGACCGGCGATCGGCATGGATATGCTGCCGTTGGCATCGATCAGATAGTCGCCGCTAAGGGCATCGGACGGCGCATATTGTCCGTCTGCAGCCCGCCATTCGACAACCCGCACCGCCAGCTTGTCGTCCGGCACGAGCATCTCTTCGGCCGCGTGGCAATACCCGGCGGCCGACATCGACAGGAGCAGGATCGGCAGCATCCGGAGGGTCGGGATGGCCAGTCTGAGCGCATTGATCTTCATGGCGTGGTCCTACTCATTTCGGATGGGGTGCTTGCGCCGCGCGGAGAAAACTTCAACACGCGCAGGGGCGACAAACGGCCCAGTACAAGTTCAATCAGGCCGAGAACATTGCCCTGCAGTCGGCCGCGCCGGTCGATGGCGCGATCGAACAGCGCGACGCCGCGGATATTGGCCAGGATATTGCGGGCGATCTGGGCGGTTGCGCGTCCCGTCGCCATGGTGCCCTTGCGGCTCAGATAGACGGGATTGGCGATCTGCGAATAGCCGAGCCGAAGCCCGGGCTGGCGACCGGAGCGGACGCCCAGGTGAACGCCGACGGCATCCATGACCTTCACGGAGCGGCCATGGCTGGCGATGGCCCGGCTGAAATCCACGTCCTCCAGCCAGGCGTAGAGCGGCAGGCTCTCGTCAAATTGCAGGGCGTTGCGTTCCACGGGCTGCAGGCGCAGCGCCATGTTGCAGCCATAGGCATTGTAGACGGGCGTAATCTCGCCGCTTGCCCGGTGCGGTTGCGCAAGCGCTGCCGCCGCGTCATCCATGGTCAGCGGCAGGTCGAGAATCCCGTCGGCCAGGACGTTTCCGGTCGCGATCACGATGTCGGGATGGTCGTTGAAGGCCTGCGACATGGTCTGGAGGTAGAGCGCGTCCGGAATGAAGTCGTCGTCAAAGAACACCAGCAGGTCGCTGCGGCCGACGGCGGCCTGCAAGATGGCATTGCGCTGATGGGTCAGCCCCCGCCGTCCGACCAGAAGGCTGACCTGCGATGCCTGGGCCAGGTGGCCGGCATCCTGCATGTCGGGCACGCAGACGAAAATCGGCGTATCCCTGGGTAGAATATCGATCAGGTGACCTACCGTCTGCTCCAGCACGCCCGGGCGGCCCGCCGACGCGATGCCGACGGCCACCCGCAGCACCGTCTGAGCCTGCCGGTTTTCGGTGGCGGCGCCGGACGGCGCGCTAGCGGATGCTGCATCACGGGGACTGCTCATAGGAATGTCTTTCTCGGGGCCCGATTTATGATCGCGCCCAGAACCTCGGATCCGGCATTGCGCAGGCTGTCGATCCCCGCATCGACGTCGTCGATCGTCGTCCGGGCATAGTCGATGACCATCAGGACGCCGTCGAATTCGGGGGCGACGGCGATGGCATCCGAGAAGGCCGACAGGGCGGACAGATCGAAGAACACGGCGTCGTACTGCTTCTTCAGGGTTTCCAGGTCGAATTCCGTATGGCGCGAGCTCATCATCAGCGCTGGCGCGCTGTCGGCCACACGGCCGATCGGCAGGAAGTCCAGCCGGGCTGCGATTTCGAACACCGCTTCGGGCAAAAGGCTTGCATCTTCCGCCACATCGGCAAGACCGAGTGCCCCGGTCGCACCGAATTCCGCAGTCAGCGTCTGCGCACCGGGATGCGCGATATCGACCAGCAGCGTCGTTGCGCCGGATCGGGCGCTGGCGACCGCCAATTCGCGTGCAACGGTAGAGGCGCCGGAATGCGGATTGGGCGACACCACCCCGACGGTCACGCGCTGCCGGCGACGCAGGGCAATGGCGAGCGCCGCGAGCTTGCCCATCCCGTCCTCACCGATGCGTGGCGCAGCATTGGCCGCCGGCGGTTCCGAACCTTCGGCATCGACCGGCGCATGAAAGCGCTCGATCGCGACGATCGAGGAAAGGCCGGTTGCCTGGGCGACCTGCTGCGGACGCGAGATCCTGCGGTCGCCTGCATGGCGGATCATGGCGGCCATGGTGCCGGCGCCGGCGCCGAGCAGCAGGGCAAAGGTCAGGATCAGGCCGGCACGCGGCGTGGCCTCCGACAGCGGCGGCGTGGCCAGCGATACGATCGTGGCGTCCGGCACGGGATAGGAAATCTTCTGCTTGGCGTCCGACAGCTTGACGAGCGTCGACTCAAACAGGCTCTTGCGCGCATCGGCAGCGCTCTGCAGCTCGGCCAGGCGGAACTGGTCGCGCGGATTGCTCTTGTAGTTGATCAGATCGTTGGAGGCCTCCGCGAGAGCTGATTTCTGCTCCTTGACGAAGGTTTCGAGCCAGTCGCTGTATTGCCGCGCGGACTGCGCATTCATGGCGAGGTTCTTGGAAATATATTCCTGCGCCACGGCATTGGCGATATTGGCGGCCTTGTCCGGGCTGGAGGCGCTTGCGGAGATCTCGATCATCGTCGAACGACCGATGCGCCGAAGCGAAATCATGTCCCCGAGCCGGGCAATGATGGCGTGGCTCTTGCGCTCCTGGCTGGACCTGGCGCCGTCGCCCGCGTCGGCATCACTGCCGTCCGCCGCGCCGCGCAACCATGCCTTTGCCTGCAGCTTGACCTTGTCTTTCAGGGATAGCTTCTGGCTGCTGAAATCGGGATCCTGCGCCAGGTCGAGCTTGGTTGCGGCGCCACCCAAGACGTCGCTCGATCGGGCAATTTCCAGCTGCGCCTCGACGAAGGCATCCTCGGCCGACGCGCGCTGCGCGTCCGAGCCGCTGGCCGGGGGCACGACCATGAGCTGTGTCTGGGCGATGAAGGTCGGAGCGGTGAAGGCTATCTGCAGTGCGGCGAGAAACAGCGTCACGACGCAGCCGGCGACAATCCACTGCCAGCGCATCCGGAGAAAAAACAGGATCTCCCGGAGGGCGGCCGGCGAGGCGGGTTCGCCCGGGGGTACCTGTCCCGGCGCTGGCGGGGCGCCATGCGACGCGGGTAGGGACCACGAATTGACCTGATGATGCGAAAAACCGGAATTCATGAGGTTGTTCATTGGATACGCCATAGGTTGACCGCGTCGAAGGGGCTCAGTAGGAGCCGCGCTTCGACAAGAGGATCGGGACTGTCTTGGCAATGATTGCGAAATCATTGAGGATCGACCAGGTCTGGTAGTATTCGACGTCGAGCTTCACGCGTGCGTCATAGCTGACATCGTTGCGGCCGCTGATCTGCCATTTTCCGGTGAGGCCGGGCCGGGCCGCCAGGTAGAAGCCGATATATTCGCCGTAACGCGGCATTTCGTCGGCGGTGATCGGTCTGGGACCGACCAGGCTCATGTCGCCGCGAAGGACGTTCAGCAGCTGGGGCAATTCGTCCAGGCTCGTGGAACGCAAGACCTGACCGAGGGTGGTGATGCGCGGGTCGTTCTTCAGCTTGCGCGTCGCGTCCCATTCCTCCCGCGCCGCAACATCGTCTTCCAGCAGCTGCTTCAACCGGGCGGCGGAGTCGATGCGCATGGTTCGGAACTTCAGACATCCGAACCGCGTGCCGTTCAGGCCCACCCTCTGGTGGCTGTAGAAGATCGGTCCCTTGTCCATGCTCTTCAGCAGCAGTGCCAGGAGCCCGAAAACCGGTGCGAGCAGGACCAGCGCCATCGCTGCAGCCGAGATATCGAACGCTCTCTTGCCCCAGTGGCGAAGCGTCTTGCGACGGTCGAAACCAAGCATTGGGCTGTTTCGGTAGTGAGGACCCTGCCAGCCGTCCTCAATCTTGACGCCATCCATTTCGCTCATATCGCACTCCATGCATCAAGGGATGGCCTGAGCATGGGTCAAGGAGATTTTCGTGTATGTGACCGAGGTCATATAGGTTAATAAATAATTTAGGTAGTTAAATAAGGGAGGGTTCCGAGCCCTCTTCCTATGCGGGAATAGGACATTTATACAACTTTACTTTGTATCGATCGTTTGCGTTGGCAGGCGTCGAAAAAGATCCAGTATTTGAAAGGCATTTTATATAAATCGGATGTTGTTTTGCTGCACGTCGCCTTTGGTTTTTCTCAGTTAAGATGCTGCTTTAAAATAATATGTTGACTAATACTGTGGCTGCATTACCGTGCACCGCAACATAGAAGAAAAGCGCGGTCGCCTAACTCAGTGGAGTCAATACATGGTTATGTCATCGACTTTTCAGGAAAGTGGTTCTGTAGAAGCAAATGCGCCCGTCCTGCGTGCAGATAAGCGCAAGCAGAAATCGCCTTGCGATATGTTTAGCATAGAGAGGCCAAGCATAAGATACTTCCGTCGCGGCGATGTCATCGCTTCTGCAGGAACGCTTCTGGATTCCTTTGTAAAAGTGCAACATGGAATTGTTACGGGCAGCACGACCCTTGCCGATGGGCGTGAATTCATCATCGAGATTATTCCGCAACGCGAATGTTTCGGCGAGCTGCAGGTTCTTCGCCGCAAGCGTCTGACGCTGGAATATCGCGCGGCGAGCGAGTGCGAACTGCATTTCTACGACGGCCGCAACCTGCGCGAGCGCCATGCCAGCGATCCGGAATTGCGTGAACGCCTGCTGACAAAGGCATTGGCGCGGGTATCGGATCTCGAGCTGAGGATGATCGAGAATGCCGCCTCCAGTCTCCAGGCGCGACTTGCGATCATGCTGCTGCGGCTCGCCGACAGCTATGGCCGCGACACGCCGGCGGGCAAGGAAGTGATGATCTCCCAGCATGACCTGGCGGCAACACTGCCGGCGTCGCGGGAAAAGGTGAACCAGTGCCTTCGGCGCTTGCGCCAGAACAAGGTGATAGACCAGGCCCCAAGTCGCGGACGTATCTGCATCCTCGATCCGGAGGCTTTGCAGACCTACGCGGAGCAAGGGAGCTTCTAGCGCGCGGCGGGCGCCGTGAGCGCCATCGCCAGGAGTGCAGCACCGTCAGTTGATCGATCGGGGCAAGCGCGATGCGTCGCGCGGCTGCGGCGAAGCTTTGCGTGAAGAAAAGGGCTCTGGCGCATTGAAGGCGCGGTTTCGAGCGTGAAGCCAATCAGTGGTAAGGGAGTAGCCGGTGGCGATATTCGACGATTTCCATTCGCAAGAGTGGCCCAACGCGACCCGTGCCGTGCCCGAAGGTTCCGTCATGCGCGACCGGTCAGAGGTCTGCTCTGCTGCTGGCGGGTTTGCGCCTGACGGGCAGAAGCGAGCGCCGGTCGATGCGGTGGAGGCGATCGAGCGGGTCGTGGTAATCGACGATTATTCGGTTGCGCGCGGCGGGGCGACGACGCTTGCCCTCAAATCCGCCGAACTGCTGCGCGGTCTCGATATTCCCGTCACTTATATCTGCGGCGATGCGGGCGCGCAGCCGCGCCTTGCCGATGCCGGAATTTCGGTGGTGCCGCTCGGCGGAGCGGACCTGCTGCATATGTCGCGGGTCAAGGCGCTGGTCACCGGGATCCACAATGCCGCAGCAGCGCAACTGCTGCGCGACTGGATTGCCGCCAACGACACGCCGGGCACCGTCTACCATGTCCATGGCTGGTCGAAGATCCTGTCGCCCTCGATCTTCAAGGCGCTTGCACCGGTTGCCGACCGCTGTGTCGTGCATGCCCATGATTTCTTTGCCGCATGCCCGAACGGTGCCTATTTCGACTACCAGGATCAGGCCGTCTGCGATGCCCGGCCCGGCAGTTTCGGCTGTCTGTCGAGATCCTGCGACAAGAGAAACTATGCCCAGAAGCTCTGGCGCGCGGCGCGCGGCGTGAATGTCGAACGCCTGCTGCGCGACAATGCGGTCTTCGGCCGCATCATTCTCCTGCACGACAAGATGCGTCCCTTTTTCGAGCGCGCCGGCTACGACGCGCAGCGCCTGACAACCATTGCCAACCCCGTCAGCGTGGCAAGCCCGCAAAGGGTCGAGGTGGAGGCCAACAGGGAGTTCTTCTTCATTGGTCGCCTGGATCCGGAAAAAGGCATCGAGGATGCGCTTGCCGCGGTCGAGATGGCAGGCGTGAAGCTCTGCGTCATCGGCGACGGCCCGCTCCTGCCGAAGGTTCTGGCCGCCGGCGACAATGTCCGGTGGCTGGGCTGGCTGTCGCATGAGGAGATCGCGGCGGCGATCAGCGGCGCCCGCGCACTCGTCATGTCCTCGCGCTATCCCGAACCTTTGGGGCTGGTCGCGGTCGAGGCGGCAAGTTTCGGCGTACCGGTGGTGATGACCGAGCAGGCCTTCATCGCATCGGACATGGTGTCCGCCGGCATGGCGGTCGCCTGCGACACCAGCAGCGCCGACATTCTCGCCGCCAGACTGCTCGAGGTCCTGGACATGCCCGAGGCGGTCATCCGGACAATGAGCGAGATTGCCTTTCGGGACTGGCCGAGCCTTGCCCTGACGCAGGCGCAATGGCGCGACGCGCTGATCGAGCAATATGCCGGCTTGCTCCCGGAAAAAAATGCAGGACAGACGGTGCGTGCCATCGCATCGGGAGGGTTTCTACAATGAGTGTCGAACCAGTGAGCCTCGGCTCGAACGCCTATGATTCCTACGACGAACGGGCTGCCGGCCGCGGCGGCAAGCCGGGTTTGCGCGTGGCGATCGTCCACTACTGGCTGGTCTCGATGCGCGGCGGCGAAAAGGTCGTCGAGGAATTGTGCCGCATGTTCCCCGAGGCGGAGATCTTCACGCTGGTCTGCCGGCCGGAACGTCTGAGCCCGCTCTTGCAAAGCCGCAAGATCCATACCTCCTTCCTGCAGAAAATTCCGGGCGCCAAGCGGCATTATACCAAGATGCTGCCCTTGATGCCTTTCGCGCTGGAGCAGTTCGACCTGCAGGAATTCGACCTGGTCATCTCCAGTGAATCCGGCCCGGCCAAGGGCATCATCACGCGCGCCGATGCGCTGCATATCTGCTATTGCCATTCGCCGATGCGCTATGTCTGGGACCAGTTCCACACCTATCGGCGCGGCCTGCCCTGGATCGGCCGGATGATGATGAATATCTCGGCGCCGATCCTGCGGGCCTGGGATGTCACCACGGCCGCCAGAGTGGACAAGTTCGTCGCCAATTCCGCCTATGTCGCCCATCGCATCAGGCGCTTTTACGATCGCGGCGCCGATGTCATCCATCCGCCTGTCGCCGTCGACGATTTCAAGCTGGGCGAAGGCAAGGGCGAATTCTATCTCTATGCCGGCCAGTTGACGGCCTACAAGCGCCCCGACATCGCGGTGAAGGCCTGCACCGAAAGCGGGCGCAGGCTCGTGGTCATCGGCGAAGGCGAGCAGGAAGCCTATCTGAAATCGATTGCCGGGCCGACCGTCGAGTTTCTCGGCCACCAGTCCTTCGACAGCCTGAGGGATCACATCTCTCGCTGCAGGGCGCTGCTGTTTCCCGGCGTCGAGGATTTCGGCATCCTGCCGGTCGAGGTCATGGCCTCGGGACGGCCGGTGCTTGCCTATGATGCCGGCGGCGCCCGCGAAACGGTATCCGCCCCGGCCGTCGGCCTTCGGTTTGCACGCCAGACCGTGGAAGGCCTGCTCGGGTCGATCGACGCCTTCGAAGAGATCGAGAAGGACATGCAGCCGGCGCTGATCCGCCAGCATGCCCAGAAGTTTTCGGCCGCCGTCTTCCGCGAGCGGTTCGGCAAGCTCGTCGATGACAATCTCGCAGGCCATACCGATGCGCAGTATCGAACCCGTGCCTGATGCGGTGACGCGAGTGGGCCGCCTGCCTGCCGTCGCCGATTGGAGCGGTTCTCCGCCTTCGCCGTGTGCCGCAGGGGAGGCGCGTCGGCTAGAGCCGATGGGCCGACAGCAACAGATCTAGGGTGACAAGTGGCAACCATCTCACAGCGTGCAACCATAGCCAGTATCTGGACCGTTGCCGGAAAGTTTGCGGCGCGGCTTCTCGATTTTGTCAGCCTGCTCATTCTTGCACGCCTTCTGCTGCCTGAAGATTTCGGCCTGGTTGCCATCGCCACCTCCTTCCTGGCGATCATCGAGGCGGTTCTCGACGTGCCGCTGGTGCAGGCACTGTTGCGGCAGCAATCGCTGTCCAAGGCCATGTTGCAGACCGCCTTTACGCTTGGCCTGCTGCGCGGTCTCGGCGTCTTTCTGGTGATGGCGGTCGCGGCCTGGCCGATCACGCTGTTTTACGACGATGCGCGGCTGGCGCCGCTGGTGCTTGTGCTGGCGCTCGGGCCGGCATTCCGCAGCGTCTACAGCCCCGGCATGGTGCTTTACATGCAGCGGTTCGACTTCAAGCGGGAATTCTGTCTCGACCTCGTGGCGAAGTCCTGCACCCTGATCGTTGCCGTGAGCGTCGCGCTTGCCACCGACAGCTACTGGGGGCTGGCCATCGGGACCGTATCGGGTGCGTTTGCGGCGATGACGATATCCTATGTGTTTGCGCCGCTGCGACCGAAGCTGACCCTTTCCCAATGGCGGCTGTTCCAGGACATGATCGGCTGGAACGGCGTGGCGCAGGTGCTCGATTCCATCAACTGGCAGCTCGACCGTCTTCTCCTGCCGCGGTTCACCAGCATCGCTGTGGTCGGCGCCTTCAATGTGGCGGACATGCTGGCGGGCATTCCGCACCAGACATTCGTCGGCCCCTTGCTGCGCCCGCTGATGGCAGCATTTGCAAGCGTCGACGATGGTCGCAAGCGGATCGCCGCCTATCTGAAGGCCACCAGTGCGGCCACCCTGGTGGCGACCCCTGCGCTGCTGTCGATCATCGTTCTTGCAGATCCGATCGTCAGGGTGGTGATCGGCGACAAATGGCTCTCGGCAATCGGCATCCTGCAGATGCTGTCGCTCGTCAGCCTTGTCGGGATACCCTCAACGGTCATGCCGCCGCTGGTGATGGTGCTCGACAAGACACGCTATGTCGCCTTGCAGCGGTTTATCGAGTTCTGCTTTCGCGTGCCCGTGACGCTGGCCGGCATCGTGCTGTTCGGCATCAACGGCGCCCTCGGCGCACGGCTGATTGCCGTGCTCGTCGCCTATGCGGCTTCGCTCTTCATCGTCCGGCGCGTCCTGGGCGCCTCCATCCGGTCCCAGTTGATGGCCTATCTGAGGCCCCTGCTGGCCGGTGTGCCGATGGTGGCGGTGTTGCTCTACCTGCAACCCTATCTGCATGTTCTACCGGCCGGTCTCAAGCTGGCCGTCCTGCTCGGCCTGTGCGGGGGGCTCGGTATCGCGGTCTTCGGCATTGCAGCGCTGCTTCTCTGGCAGCTGGCCGGCAGGCCGGAAGGGCTGGAAGCCATCATCTATCGTCGCCTGCTACTGGCGCTGAAGCCGCTCGCCGGCGGCCGTCTGGCACGCATTCTGATCAAGGGGGGCCGCTTCATGCGCGTGGCTGCGGTTCTGGGTATCATCATCGTCTTCGGCATCCTGGCGGACGCTCTTCTGGGGATCCGGCCGACAATGGCGCAAAAGCAGCTCGATCTCAGTGAATACGATCTGACATTCCGGGAGGATTTCGACCAGCTGGACGTGTCGGCCTGGGGCGAGCGCCCGTCGCGCTGGATCGCGCATACGCCGTGGAACGGCGATTTCGGCGATGCCCGGTTTGCCGATCCGCAGGAGGGCTTTCCCTTCACCACCAAGGACGGAATTCTCCAGATCGAGGCGAAGAAGGACGAGGAGGGTGTCTGGAGAAGCGGGCTGCTGGCCTCGACCAATCCGAAAGGGGAGGGCTTTTCGCAAAGATTCGGCTATTTCGAGGCCCGCATGAAGCTGCCGCCCGGAAAAGGCGTGTGGCCGGCCTTCTGGCTCATCGGCGTCGACCGCTCGCAATATACGGCCGAGATCGATGTCATCGAATATTATGGCCGGGTGCCGTGGGAGTTCAGCAGCGGTTATCACATCTGGCGGCAGAGCCACGGTGGCGAGGACACCTCGGGCGGGCACTGGACGACGGTCGAAGACAACGGAATGCTGAACAATGCCTTTCACACCTATGGTGTCGACGTCGGCCCCAAGACCACCACTTTCTATCTGGACCGCAAGGCGATCTGGAGCTTCAAGACACCGGCCGAATTCGACATGCCGCTCTATCCGCTGGTCAATCTGGCCCTTGGGGCCGGCTGGCCGATAGACGAGACGCCGGACCCGTCGATCCTCGAGGTGGACTATATCCATGTCTACCAGCGCAAGGATAATCACCATGGCGACTAGTCGGGCTTCGGGAAATCTCCTGCGGGGTGCGCGCGAAATCCTGCTCGCTGACATCTTGGCCGGTGCAGATGTCGAGGCCGGCGCCTTTGCCGGTCAGGCCATCTGCAGCTCAGCCAACGGCTTCCTGATGCGTCGGGACCGGGGCCGGCGATGTCTCGGTGTTCCCCGCCATGGCTTCGGCGGAGACGTATTCCATCTCGCGCGCAATCGCCTGCATGGCGTGCGGCTCCAGAATGGCGCCGACAATATTGCCGCTGATGTCGCGAAATCGCACGAATATCTCGCCGGTGCGGCTGAGCTTTATCTCGTCCAGCCCGGTGATGCGGAACGGTCCGTGGAATGATTTTCCCATTGTTCTTCTCCCTAAGGTAAATAAAATGTAAACAGAAAATTTCCACGAGTCAATTATATTTGCGTCGGCGTTAAGTGTTGTTTCGAGTCTTGATGTAATCTTGCCTGAAAGCATATCTTGCTGTCTTTTATATTTAAAAAATGTTTGGATATTTCTTTGGAAGGCGTGGCGGCGCGCGCGTTCTCCTGCATGAAGTTGCTTGCAGCGGTGCGGCGGATGAGCGAGCGAGCCCGGTCAAAACATCGCCCGCCTGGCTGTGCAGCCATGCGGGCGAGGATTTCCAGCGATAGGGTTTTGGGGCGGCCCGGTGCTTCTGCGGTGCTCGACGGTTTCTGGCGCCCGGGCTCATCGAGCGCTTGATGGTTGTCAGGGGATGGCGCGTGTCACGATGACCGGGGTGAGGAGATCGCCCCAGTTGCCGTCGCCGCCGTGATGGCGGGCGGCGCGGACGAGTTCCACCGAAACGCCGGCTTCGACTGCCTTCATCACCGCCTGGTTCAGCCGGTGCAGGTCGTTGGCGAGCATGCGGATCGCCGCCTGCTGGTCGTTGCTCATCGTTTCCGATTGTTCCTCGGCGCGTTCCTTGACGCGGGTATGGGCGATATTCATGGCATTCATCCTCTTGTTGTCAGGGGTTGTTGATGGTCGTCGGTCTGTCCGGTGCCTCTGTTTTCGCGTGTCCCTTCGCCCCTTATTCCGGCCTCGCCCCGCAAACGGGGAGAGGTTGGAGTGGGAGGCGTTGGCGCAGCACGCCGACCCGGTGCAGGGGTAAGGCCGGGACGGCGGGATGGCGGTCGCAAACGGAAGGGCCGTCTCCGGGCGCGCCGGCGACAGGGTCACTCTGCTGCCGGGCGGAAGCTCGCCTTGTCCGCGGCGGGCACGAACTGCTCGTGCTCGGTGGAGTCGCCCATCGCGGTCGTCGAGGACTTGCCGCCGGAGATCGCCAGGGAGACGGCATCGAAATAGCCGGTGCCGACCTCTCGCTGGTGCTTGGTGGCGGTATAGCCGTTGGCCTCCGCGGCGAATTCCGCCTCCTGCAGCTCCGAATAGGCGGCCATCTGGCGAGCCTTGTAGCCGCGGGCAAGCTCGAACATGCCGTGGTTCAGCTGGTGGAAGCCGGCGAGCGTGATGAACTGGAACTTGTAGCCCATGGCCCCCAGTTCGCGCTGGAACTTGGCGATCGTCGCATCGTCGAGATTCTTCTTCCAGTTGAACGAGGGCGAGCAGTTATAGGCAAGCATCTTGCCCGGATGCGCCTTGTGGACGGCCTCGGCGAAGCGCCGGGCCTGGTCGAGATCCGGCTTGCCGGTCTCCATCCAGATCAGGTCGCAATGCGGCGCATAGGCGATGGCGCGCGCTATGCACGGCTCGATGCCGTTCTGCACCCGATAGAAACCCTCCGGCGTGCGTCCGGCATCGGTGTCGACGAAGTCGCGGTCGCGTTCGTCGATATCCGAGGTGATCAGCTTGGCGGCTTCCGCGTCGGTCCGGGCGATGATCAGCGTCGGCACGCCCATGACGTCGGCGGCAAGCCGGGCGGCGGTCAGGTTGCGGATATGGGCCGCCGTCGGGATCAGCACCTTGCCGCCCAGATGGCCGCACTTCTTCTCCGACGCCAGCTGGTCCTCGAAATGGACGCCGGCAGCCCCCGCCTCGATGAAGGCCTTCATGATCTCGAAGGCGTTCAGCGGACCGCCGAAGCCGGCCTCGGCATCGGCGACGATCGGGGCGAACCATGTCTCGACCGACAGGCCGTTGCCCTCCTGCGTCTCGATCTGGTCGGCGCGCTGCAGCGTGCGGTTGATCCGCTTGCAAAGCTCCGGCGCGGCATTGGCCGGGTAGAGCGACTGGTCGGGATACATGGCGGACGCTGTGTTGGCGTCGGCTGCGACCTGCCAGCCGGAGAGGTAGATCGCCTTCAGCCCGGCGCGTACCATCTGCATCGCCTGGTTGCCGGATAGCGCACCGAGCGCATTCACGTAATCTTCGCTCTGCAGCAGCTGCCAGAGGCGATTGGCGCCCATTTCGGCCAGCGTGTGGCGGATCTGGATCGAGCCGCGCAACCGCTTGACCTCGGCGGCGTCGTAGGGGCGCTCGATGCCGCCATAGCGGCCTGCCGGTGCGTTCGGAATCAGGTTGTCAAATTCAGTCATAGCTTACTTTCCTCTCGCCTCAGGCGGGTGGTCCCGGATGAGGTCTCCTTCATATTCCCTGGTGTGTGACTGGATTTACATTGCCCCGCACGGTCCAGCCAGAGCAAAATCCGCAGATTTTCAGTAAAAGAGGTTAGATTGTCTTGTCTGTGACCGCGTTGCATTGTAAATATGTAAATATTGTAAAAGATATTTGCGGCCTGTGTCGGTGATGTAAAGATCGCGACCGATGGCGGGTGGCGAGGGGGCTTGGATGGCAGAGACGAAGATTTTTGCGGGGCCACGCCTGCGGCGGATCCGCAACCGGCTGGAGCTGACCCAGACGGCGATGGCGGCCGAGCTCGGCATTTCTCCCTCCTATCTCAATCTGATCGAACGCAACCAGCGGCCGCTGACGGTGCAGCTGCTGCTGAAGCTGGTGGCCGTCTACCGGATCGAGCCGGAGGAGTTGCAGGGCGTCGGCGGCGGGGTCGGCCAGCTGCGCGAGGTTTTTGCCGATCCGCTGATCGCCGCCGAATTGCCGGGTGAGCAGGAACTGGTGGAGGTGGCCGAGATCGCGCCCAATGTGTCGGCCGCCATTACCAAGCTCTACCGCGCCTACAAGGAGCAGGCCGGCCGGCTGAGCGATCTCTCGGCCATTCTGGCGCGCGAGGGACACGAGACGGCACTTGCCGGCACGCGCCTGCCGATCGACGAGATGCGGGCGGTCTTCGAGCGGCGCGCCTTCGTCTTTTCCAGGCTCGATGCCGCGGCCGAGGCCTTTCACGGCAGGCTGCAGCTGTCGTCGCCGGATGAGCTGCCGGCGGCGCTGAAGGCCTATCTGAAATCGGAGCATGGCATCGTCGTCAGCCCGGTGCCGGCCCATGTGATGCCGGATCTGCGACGCCGGTTCGACCGCCATTCCATGCGGCTGTTCCTGTCGGAGCGGCTTGCTCCGCCCGATCGCCTGCAGGAACTTGCCGCGGAGGTCGGCCTTCTGGTCTTTGCCGAAGAGATCCTGCGGGAACTGGAAGCGTTGAAACTGTCCGGCAGCGAGGCCCGGCGGCTCGCCCGCTTCGAGCTTGCCCGCTACGCCGCGCTGGCGCTGATCATGCCGCTTGCAGCCTTTGGCGAGGCGGCCGTGCGTCTGCGGTATGATGTCGAAGCGCTTGCGGCCCGGTTTTGCGTCTCCTTCGCCCAGGCCGCGACGCGGCTGGCCAGCCTTGCGCGGCCGGGGACGTCTACCATCGCCTTCTTCCTGTTGGAGGTCGACCATGCCGGCAATGTGCTGCGCAAACGTGGCGCCGACGGATTTCCGCAGGCAGGCTTCGGCGGCGGCTGCGTCAAGCTTGGCGTCCATGCGGCCCTTACCCAGCCGGGCCAAGTGCTTGCCGATCCGATCGAGATGCCGGACGGTCAGCGCTTCCTGACGGTCAGCCGCACGGTGGAAGGGCAGCCGGGCGATTTCGGCGATCGCGTCAGGCGCACCGCGCTTCTGCTCGGCTGCGAGCTGGAGGCCGGGCAGTCGACCGTTTATGGCCGCGCGGTCAAGCCGCTGCCGCTGATTGCCGCCGGCCCGGCCTGCCGGCTGTGCGAGCGACGGGGCTGTCTGGCGCGGGCCGAACCGCCGGTCACCCGTCCGCTCGGCCTCGACGATCAGGTCGCGGGTCTTTCCGCCTTCGACTTCCAGTAGTTGGCCGGCTGTTGTGCGGTGCCAGAATTTGGCTCTTGTCGCGCGGGTTTTTCATACTTAGTCTGTCAAAAAAACAACAAGGGAATAGGGGCGGGACCTCTCGCCGGCTGCCGTAAAAACAGGAGAAGCAATCGTGACATCGAAAACCCTCGGGCTTGGCGCCGCAGCGCTCATCGCTCTGGTCGCGGCCGGGTCGGCCTTCGCCGAAGATCGCGTCGTGCACGTCTACAACTGGTCGGACTATATCGACGAATCGATCCTCGACGACTTCACCAAGGAGACCGGGATCAAGGTCGTCTACGATGTGTTCGACAGCAACGACATCCTGGAAACCAAGCTGCTGGCCGGCGGTTCGGGCTATGACGTGGTCGTGCCGACGGCACCCTTCCTCGCCCGCCAGATTCAGGCCGGCGTGTTCCAGAAGCTCGACAAGTCCAAGCTGCCGAACCTGAAGAACATGTGGCCGCAGGTCATGGAGCGGCTGGCCAAATATGATCCCGGCAATGAATATGCCGTCAATTACATGTGGGGCACGACCGGCATCGGCTACAACGAGGACAAGGTCAAGGCGGCGCTTGGCGACGACTTCAAGGTCGACAGCTGGGACGTGCTGTTCAAGCCGGAAAATGCCGAAAAGCTGAAATCCTGCGGGATGAACATTCTCGATGCCTCGGACGAGACATTCGCCACGGCGCTCAACTATCTCGGCAAGGATCCCGACAGCAAAGACACCGCCGACCTGCAGGAAGCCGGCGACGTCTACATGAAGGTGCGCCCGGACACCCGGACCTTCAATTCGTCCTCCTATATCGACGATCTTGCCAATGGCGACATCTGCCTGTCGATGGGCTGGTCGGGCGACGTGCTGCAGGCCCGCGACCGCGCCGACGAGGCCAATAACGGCGTCCACATCAAATACGTGATCCCGAAAGAGGGCGCCTATATGTGGTTCGACAACCTGGCGATCCCGGCCGACAGCCAGCATGTCGAGGAAGCCCACGAATTCATCAACTACCTGATGAAGCCGGAGGTGATCGCCAAGGCCTCGAACTATGTCCAGTATGCCAATGGCAATCTGGCCTCGCAGCAGTTCATCGACAAGGAAGTGCTCGACAATCCCTCCGTCTATCCGGACGAGGAGACGACCAAGAAGCTGTTCACCATCACGCCCTACGGGCCGAAGGAACAGCGGGTCCTCAACCGCATCTGGACCCAGATCAAGACGGGCAGCTGAGACACAAAGAGGCTTTGACCGGGCGGACTTTCCGCCCGGTTCCGTTTTTCCCCTTTGATACCCAACTGTTCGGAAGGCGCGAATGGCCAAGACACTCGGTCCGGTGAAGCGGAAATTCTCTCCCTGGGACGATCCTGCTGAAAAGCCGTTCATCGAATTCCAGAACGTGACCAAGCGTTTCGGCGATTTCACCGCCGTCGAGAACCTCTCCTTGAAGATCTACGAGAAGGAATTCTTCTCGCTGCTCGGTCCGTCCGGCTGTGGCAAGACCACGCTGATGCGCATGCTGGCCGGCTTCGAGGATCCGACCGAAGGCAGCATCCTGCTGCAGGGCAAGGACATTTCCGGCACGCCGCCCTACAAGCGGCCGACCAATATGATGTTCCAGTCCTATGCGCTCTTCCCGCACATGACGGTGGAGAAGAACATCGCCTTCGGCCTCGAGCAGGACAATCTGCCCAAGGCCGACATCAAGGCGCGGGTCGACGAGATGCTGGCGCTGGTCAAGCTCGAGACCTTCGCCAAGCGCAAGCCGGCCCAGCTGTCGGGCGGCCAGCGCCAGCGCGTGGCGCTCGCCCGGTCGCTGGCCAAGCGGCCGAAGGTATTGCTGCTCGACGAGCCGCTCGGGGCACTCGACCGCAAGCTGCGCGAGGAAACCCAGTTCGAGCTGATGGACATCCAGACGACGCTCGGCCTCACCTTCCTGATCGTCACCCATGACCAGGAGGAGGCGATGACCGTCTCCGACCGTATCGCGGTGATGGACAGGGGCGAAATCGTCCAGGTGGCAACGCCGGCCGAGATCTACGAGGCACCCAATACCCGTTACGTGGCCGACTTCATCGGCGACATCAATCTGGTGGAAGGCAAGCTCGCGGCAATCGAGACGAAGGGCGAGAGCGAATTCTGCTCCGTCGTCTGCGAGGGCGGGATGAAGGCGGTGGTCGAGCAGTCGACCGCCTGTCCGGCAGCCCCCGGTGCCGATGTGACCTTCGCCATCCGTCCGGAAAAGGTCCGCATTTCCACCGAGGAACCCGCCGACAAGACGGCGAACGCGCTCTATGGCGAGGTCTGGGACATCGCCTATCTCGGCGACTTCTCGGTCTTCATCGTCCGCATGGACAACGGCCAGACATTTCGCGCGGCGCAGGCCAACGCGGCACGCCTCGTCGATCGCCCGATAACCTTCGGCGACATGGTCTGGCTCACCTGGCCGCCCGAGGCCGCACTGGTGCTGACGCGGTGAGAGGGAGGGCAAGATGAGCGATGTGATGTCTCCGGCCAGAGCCAATCCGGCACGCTGGCTCGTGGTGATAGTGCCCTATTTCTGGATGCTGCTGTTCTTTCTGGCGCCCTTCCTGATCATCGCCAAGATCTCGCTGTCGGATACGGCGATCGCCATGCCGCCCTATCTGCCGACCTGGGAGGGTTTTTCCAAGGTCGGTGCGTTTTTCGGCGATCTGGATTTCGAGAACTACACATTCCTTGGCGAGGATCCCCTCTATGTCAGCGCCTATCTCTCGTCGCTGCGGATCGCCTTCATCTCGACCCTGCTGATCCTGCTGATCGGCTATCCGATGGCGCTGGCCATGGCGCGCGCGCCCTCGACGGTCAGGCCGGCGCTGCTGATGATGGTGATCCTGCCATTCTGGACCTCCTTCCTAATCCGCGTCTATGCCTGGATCGGCATCCTGAAGCCGGAGGGGTTGGGCACGATGCTGCTGCAGACGATCGGCTTTCTCGGTCCCGACGAACAGCTGCATATCTTCCGCACGCAGACCTCGATCTTCATCGGCATCGTCTATTCCTATCTGCCATTCATGGTGCTGCCGCTCTATTCGGCGCTGGAAAAGCTGGATGGCACGCTGCTGGAGGCGGCAAGCGATCTCGGTTGCCCGCCCTGGAAGGCCTTCTGGCGGATCACCTTCCCGCTGTCGATGCCGGGCGTGCTGGCCGGCTCGATGATCTGTTTCATTCCGATCACCGGCGAGTTCGTCATTCCCGACCTGCTCGGCGGGCCCAATACGCTGATGATCGGCAAGACGCTGTGGACAGAGTTCTTCGGCAATCGCGACTGGCCGCTCGCGTCTGCCGTCGCCGTGGTGCTGCTGGCGCTGCTGGTGGTGCCGATCGCCTTCTTCCAGAACCAGCAGCAGAAGGTGTGAGGGACAGGCGATGAAGACATCGAAATTCGATCCCGTCGTCCTGACCCTCGGCTTTGCCTTTCTCTATCTGCCGATCCTGATCCTGGTCGTCTACTCCTTCAACGCCTCGCGGCTGGTGACGGTCTGGGGCGGGTTCTCGCTGCACTGGTATCAGGTGATGTGGCAGAACCAGGGGCTGATGGACGCCGCCTGGGTGACGCTTCGGGTCGGGCTGATGAGTGCCACGCTCGGTACGGTGTTCGGCACGCTGGCCGCGCTGGCGCTGACCCGCTACGGCCGGTTTCCGGGACGGCTGCTGTTTTCCGGCATGATCTATGCGCCGCTGGTCATGCCCGACGTGATCACCGGCCTGTCGCTGCTCCTGCTGTTCGTCGCGATGAATGTCGATCGCTCGATCATCACCGTGATCATCGCCCACACCACCTTTACCATGTGCTATGCCGCGATCGTCATCCAGTCGCGCCTGTCGACCTTCGACCGCAGCCTCGAAGAGGCGGCGCAGGATCTCGGCTGCCCGCCGGTCCGGACCTTCTTCAAGATCACGCTGCCGCTGATCCTGCCGGCCGTGCTGTCGGCCTGGGTGCTGTCGTTCACGCTCTCGCTCGACGATCTGGTGATTGCAAGCTTCACCACCGGGCCGGGCGCCACGACGCTGCCGATCAAGATCTACAGCCAGGTGCGGCTCGGGGTGACACCGGAGATCAATGCGGTCTGCACGATCCTGATCGCCTTCGTCACCACCGGCGTGATCATCGCCTCGATCCTGTCGAAGCGTCGCGAGGTGCAGCGCATGCGCGACGAGCATTTTGCCGCCCAGGCGACCTGAACGGAGAGCTGGGACGTCGAGTTTCAGTCGTCGTCGTAAGGCAGGAAAAGGTAGATGATCAACCAGCCGGGGATCACGAAGATCGCACCGAGCAGCGTCTTGGGCGCCGCCCACTCAAAGAGACGCCGGCTGTCTGCCGCCAGTGTTTCCGGCGTCTGACCGATAAAGCTGAGGGCAGTTTCCAGATTTACGCCGACAAGAGACAGAACAAGTCCGGCCAGAAGCGAGCTCAGCAGGACCTTCAACAAAGTAATGATGATCCGTCGCACCGTTATCCCCCCGATGATTCGACGTCTATTCTAGTGACTTTGCTCCCAAGGGAAAGCGAGAGGACAGAACCGGGTCCGGCCAGGCACCGCCGATGAACACGGAAAGCGGTTGTTGCGTCGCCGTATCGTCGCTCGTCTGGCCTGCCGGCTGCTGGGTTGTCAGCGTCGCCGACAGCGCAAGCCCGTTGCTCGTCAGCGGCAACAGCCCGCCAAGGCTGATCGTGCCGGCATCGGTGGCGATATCGGCCTCCGTCAGTTCGGCAGTGCCGTTCGACAGCGAGGCATGCGCAGACAGACTGGTATAGGCCAGGTCGCCGCTGCCGGTGTCGCCCAGATGGAAGAAGGTCCGCTCGCCGGCAAGCCGGGCGATTCCGGCCAGGTTGAGCGGCCGGATGACGCCGGGGCCAGCCTCCACCGAGACCTCGCCCGAAAGATCCCCCATGCCGGCTCTGGCGATGGGCCGGCCGAGCGCAAGCGTGGCTGTCAGCGTTCCGTTGCCACTTGCCGGCATCGGGCCCGGCAAATGCAGCATGGTGTTCAGCGCGCCGAAATCGGCATTTTCGATCGAAAGCCGGATCTGTCCCTCCGGTCCGCCCTGCACGGCGTCATTGACCATGGCCGTCAATGTGCCGCCGGCAAGCGTGCTGTCGATGACGTCGACGCGGCGGTGATCGCCGCTGACGGTCAGGCTGGTCGCGACGTCGCTCAGGGGCAGGCCGGCAAAACTGGCGGTCTGGGCGGACAGCGTGATGTCGACGTCGAGCCAGTTGGGAACCGCAACCTCGTGCGCGGCGGAGCGGTCGTGGACCGGCAGCAGCATGACGCTGTCGAGAAACTGGTCGAAGTCCATCTCGTCGAAGGCCAGCGTGCCGTTCATCACCGCCTTGGCGCCCGGCCGCGGACTGATCTCTATGATGCCGGTGACATCGGCCTGGTCGAACGAGGCCTGCAGCCGGTCCAGCCGGTAGGTATCTCCGACGGTCGTCACCTGGGCTGCGAAGCTTGCATGCATCAGGGTGCCAAGGCCGCGCAGCTTCATCCCCGACCACTGCTCGAAGGCCGGCGCATCGGTGATCTCGGCATTGACGGGCCCTTCAAGCTGGTAGTTGCCGGCAAGATTGACCGTACCGTCGAAATGACCGGTGAAGCCCGGCAACCGTGTGTGCAGGTCGAGATCCGCGTCGCTGCCGCCAAGCAGTTTCAAAGGCGTAGAGGAGCTGATATCGGCGCCGAAATGCCGGCCGGCCAGGCTGGCATCCACCGTCAGCGACAGGCCGCTGGACAGCTTCGGCCAGGAAAGCCGGGCATTGATATCGTTGAAATCGATCTGCCGGCCGGTCATCGCATCGTTGATCCGGATGCGGCCGTCGATCACGCGCACCGAGCCGATCCGGGCGCGGTTGCTGCCGGAGGTGTCGGTGGGGTTCTTGTCGGCCTTGATCGCCTTGGCCAGCAGGCCGTCTTCCTGCCAGTCGGTGGTGCCGTCCTTCGCCCGGGTCAGGCGGATGTCGGCCTTCTCGATCTCGAAATCGTCGAACAGCGGCTTGCCGAGAATGCCGTCGATAAGGCCGAAGGAGGCGGAAAGCCGATCGATCCGGGCAAGAACGACACGGCCGTCCGAGGTGCGGTGGAAGATCGTTACCTTTGGAAGGCTGATGCGCGGATGCGGAAACAGCCGCAGCGAAGGCAGGCCATCGATCCGCGCCTGCTGCCCGGTCCAGTCGGAGACGGCGTCTTCGAGCGTGTTGCGGGCCATGCCGGTGGAGACCAGCAGGGGGGCGACCGCCAGGAGCAGCAGATAAATCAGGCCGGCCGCGGCAAACAGCAGGGCCACGAGCCGCAGGATACGCCGTGCCAGCGCCTGCCGGCCCGGGGTCAAACGGGAGCCCAGTCTGTTGATCCATTGCGCCATGGGCGAAGCCGTCGCTTTCGAGCTTGCATCGGGGATCGTGATGCGCCTGTCGCCGGATATAGGAAAGCGTGCGATGTTGCAAATCGGGCTGTTGTTTTGGCCTTTGCCTTGCCTTCATATTGCGATGCAAGCTGCTATACAGACAGGAGTTGATGGTGGAGGAATTCATGCAAAACGACACGCCGCTGTGGCAACCGTCCGAGGCGTTCGCCAAGTCGACCCCGCTCTACGATTTCATGCAGTTCTGCGGACAGCGTCGCGGTCGAGGCTTCGACGACTATGACGCCTTTTACGCCTGGTCGATCGGCGAGCGGGGCGACTTCTGGTCGGCAGTCTGGGATTACTGCGGTGTGAAGGGGGAGAAGGGTGCCGTCGACCTGGTCGACAGGGGCACCATGCTGCAGGCGCATTTCTTCCCCGAGGCCCGGCTGAATTTCGCTGAAAACCTGCTGCCGAAGCGCGGGCCCGAGACGGCGCTGATCTTCCGCGGCGAGGACAAGGTGACGGATCGCTGGTCCTGGGACCGGCTGCGCGAAACCGTGTCGCGGCTGCAGCAGGCGCTGCGCGCCCACGGCGTGAACCAGGGCGACCGCGTGGCGGCGATGATGCCGAACATGCCGGAAACGGTTGCGCTGATGCTGGCAGTAACCTCGCTCGGCGCCGTCTGGTGCTCCTGTTCCCCCGATTTCGGCGTCCAGGGCGTACTCGACCGCTTCGGCCAGATCGAACCGAAGCTCTTTATCGCCTGCGACGGCTACTGGTACAACGGCAAGGTCCAGGACGTGGCCGACAAGGTGCGCACCGTGTCCGAAAAGCTCGGCGTCACCACCGTCGTCGTGCCCTATGCCGGCGAGGCGAAGGCGCTGGCGGCGTCGATCTCGGCCGGCATCACGCTGGCCGATCTGGTGGCGCCGTTCAAGGCGCGGGAGATCGAGTTCGTCCATCTGCCGTTCAACCACCCGCTCTATATCCTGTTCTCCTCCGGCACCACGGGCGTGCCGAAATGCATCGTCCACTCGGCCGGGGGCACGCTGATCCAGCATCTGAAGGAACACCGCTTCCATTGCAGCCTGAAGGAGGGGGAGAAGCTGTTCTATTTCACCACCTGTGGCTGGATGATGTGGAACTGGCTGGTCTCGGGCCTCGCCTGCGGGGCGACGCTCTGCCTCTATGACGGCTCGCCGTTTGCGCCGAACGGCAAGGTGCTGTTCGACTATGCGGCCGAGGAGGGGTTTGCCGTCTTCGGCACCTCGGCCAAATATATCGACGCGGTGCGCAAGGCCGATATCAAGCCGGTCGAAACCCATGATCTTTCCGCCCTCAGGCTGATTACCTCGACCGGATCGCCGCTGTCGCCGGAAGGCTTTACCTTCGTCTACGACGGCATCAAGTCGGACGTGCAGCTCGCCTCGATCTCGGGCGGCACCGACATCGTCTCCTGCTTCGTGCTGGGCAATCCGCTGAAACCCGTCTGGCGCGGTGAAATCCAGGGACCGGGGCTCGGGCTTGCGGTCGACGTCTGGAACGACGAGGGCCAGCCGGTGAGGGGCGAAAAGGGCGAACTGGTCTGCACCAAGGCCTTCCCGGCCATGCCGGTCAAGTTCTGGAACGATCCCAAGGGCGAGAAATACCACGCCGCCTATTTCGAGCGCTTCGACGATATCTGGTGCCATGGCGACTTTGCCGAATGGACCGAGCATGGCGGCCTGATCATCCACGGCCGCTCGGACGCGACGCTCAACCCGGGCGGGGTCCGGATCGGCACGGCCGAGATCTACAACCAGGTGGAGCAGATGCCGGAGGTCGCCGAGGCGCTCTGCATCGGCCAGGATGTAGAGGACGACGTGCGTGTCGTGCTGTTCGTCCGGCTGGCGGAGGGCGTTGAGCTCGACGACGAGCTGGTGAAGGCGATCCGGACCCGCATCCGCACCGGTGCCTCGCCGCGCCATGTGCCGGCCAAGGTGATCGCCGTCGCCGACATTCCGCGCACCAAGTCGGGCAAGATCGTCGAGCTTGCGGTGCGCGAAGTGGTGCATGGCCGGCCGGTCAAGAACAAGGAGGCGCTGGCCAATCCGGAGGCGCTGAACCTCTATCGCGATCTGCCCGAACTGGCACTGTGAGACAAGACAACGGCGTCCCGGAACGGGGCTGAGTGCAAGGATTTGGTAAAGGATCTTAATTGGCCGTTAGGAAAGGTAAACTAGTGTCTACCCCAACTTGAGTGCGCACCATGATCGTGTGCAAGGTCTCCTCCGCCGATCGGGAAACGGTCGGTTTTCTCAGTTGCACAGCATGACTTTCCCAAGGGCGATATCGGTTCGACATGATCCGCGATCGCCCTTTTTTTATGGCATCACGACCGGCCGTCGAGCGTGCGCGAGACGAAGAGGACCGGGACAAGGCCGGCCAACACGATGATCAGGGCCGCGACCGAAGCATCCTCCACCTGCGCCCGCGAGGCGTCTTCATAGACCAGCGTCGCCAGCGTGTTGAAGTTGAACGGGCGCAGCAGGATCGTCGCCGACAATTCCTTCAAGGTCTCGATGAAGACCAGCAGGGCCGCGGTGAAGATCGCCGGCCGCAGATTGGGGATCAGCGTGCTGAACAGCGTGCGCGCGGCGCTGTGGCCGAGCGTTCGGGCCGCCATGTCGAGATGCGGCGACAGTTTCTGGAAGCCGGCATCGACAGTGCCCTCCGCCATGGTCAGGAACCGCACGGTGGCCGCGTAGACGATGGCAAAGCCGGTGCCGGAGAGAAGCAGGCCGGAGGAGAGGCCGACATGGTCGCGCAGGAAGCCGTCCAGCGCATTGTCGAAGGCGGCGAAGGGAAAGAGCACGCCGATTGCCAGCACCGTGCCCGGTACGCCATAGCCGAGCGAGGCGACGCGGCCGGCAACCAGGCTTTTGCGGCTGCGGTCGGTGCGCACGGCATAGACCAGCACGATGGAGAGCACGACGCAGGTGAGGGCCGCCGCCGTCGCCACGATGACCGAATTGGCAAGCGCATCCAGCAGCCGGTGGTCGGCGAACTGGTCGAGCCGTCTCAGCGCGAACTTGATCAGCATGCCGGTCGGCAGCATGAAGCCCGCGAGAATGGGGAGCGTGCAGAAGGCGGTCGCCAGCCATTTGCGGCCGCCGGGCAGGGGGCGTCTCAGCGCGTCGGCCACATTGGCCGTGGTCTTCTGGCTGGCGAAACGCTGGCGGCGGCGCGCGGCGCGCTCGATGAGCATGATGGCCGCGACGATCACCAGCATCATGCAGGCGATCTGGGCGGCACCGGCAAGGCTGCCGCGGTTGAGCCAGGTGTCGTAGATCGAAAAGGTCAGCGTCTGCACGCCGAGATATTCGACCGCGCCGATATCGTTCAGCGTCTCCATCATCACCAGTGTCAGGCCGATCATGATCGCCGGCCGGGCCATGGGGATCTGCACCCGCCAGAACACCTTGAACGGGCCGGCGCCGAGCGTGCGGGCGACGTCGGCTGCCGTGCGCCCCTGCATCATGAACATCGAGCGGGCCGCCAGATAGACATACGGGTAAAGCACGGCGCTCATCACCAGCACCGCGCCGCCGAGCGAGCGGATGTCCGGGAAGGCATAGTCGCGCGCGGTCCTGTAGCCGAAAAGCGCACGCCAGCCCGTTTGCACCGGGCCGGTATAGTCGAAGAACTCGCCGAAGGTATAGGCGGCGATATAGGAGGGGATGGCAAGCGGCAGCACCAGCGCGATCGACAGCAGCCGGCGGCCGGGAAACTCGAAGACGGAGACCAGCCAGGCGCAGAGAATGCCGAAGATGCCGGTCAGCGCGCAGCTGAAGACCAGCAGTTCGACGGTCCGGCCGGTCGCCCGTGGCACGACATTGACCATCACGTGGCGCCAGTTCTCCGTGCCGCCGGTGGCCGCCAGCCAGACGATCGCGGCAATCGGCAGCACGGTCAGCACCGAGATCGCAAAGGCTGCCGGCACCAGCCGATTGGCCGGACGCCTGGTTGTCGCAACCTCGCCGGATGATATCGCTCGCTCGCCCCGCAAACCGCCCGCCTTTCCTGGGTTCAATCCAGTCTCCGCTCTAGCGGAAAGCGGCAAGGAAGGGAACGGGGGGAGGCGGGATGGCTGCAATTGCTCACCAGCCTGGTCTTTCACAGTCAGAAGTGGGCAACCCGAAAGCCGCCTGTGGCCGCAGCGCCTGGCGGTGGCAGTCAGGCGGACTGAGCCGCCGTTCGTCTAATCGGTCAGGCTCTCTAGAACTCGTTGATGGAACGCGCCTTGTGCATTCTCATCAGTAGACCCGACCACCCATTCCCTATCCAGATTCAGTTTTCCTGCCGGGATCATGTGCCGCGCAATCTCAGCCGGTGTGGTTTCGTCGCCGGTTCCGGTCTCCCAGTCATGAAAGGCTGATGAATATCGAACGACCGCTCCGCTGATCGGCAAATCGAGCACCCCTCCCTCGGCAAAAAATATCAACCCGTCGCCCATTTCTTCGCCGATGAGTGTGAGCCTATGTCTCAAACGATGTTTGAGGATGGCTACAAACACTACCGCGGCGGAAAAGGTGAATTTGTCGACAAGCACAACAACCTCCCTTCTCGCATCTTCAGAAATCGCGTCGATCAAGGGCATCGTTTGAAGAAAATCGCCACCGGCGTTTCCGCGAACGTCAATCAGGAGTTTTCTGCTGGAGCCGGTGCGGACATGCGTCGCGGCCGCAGAGATGGCTTTTGGCAGCGCGTTTTCGCCTGGGTCGAAAAAGCTTGGTAGGACTATTGAAAGCCCGAGCCCCTGCCAGTCCTTGATCTCCACGAACTTTTCGGGTTTCCACGCCGGATCGGCTTTGCCGTGCTCGCTTCTCGGGTAGAGCATCGATGCCGGAACCGTATGCCCGTTCTCTACTCTCAAATCGGTTATCTGCCCGTTCTCCTGCTGCAGGCGGTATTCGGTGACATCCTCTTTTGAAGAAAAACCGAGATGCGCCAATGCATAGGGCCATGCGAGAAGAATCGGTCCGATGACCCGTTTCCTCTGGCGCGTTCCCGCCAGGAATTTCTCCGCCGCGGCTTCAATTCGGCCCAAAGGTGTACCGTTAACTGCTATCAGCTCTCCTCTTGGCGCACTTTTTTCGAAAGCCGTCGCAGTCAACCGCACCCCTCTGCCGACGCCCACGAACCGCAGCGGGAGAACGGAGATGGCATCGTTCGGGATCAGCCGTGTGTGTCCGTTGCCGGCAAGTGCGAGCAGGCGCATCGCGGAAAACAGGAAGCCCTCTTTGGAACCCTCCGAAGCGTATCGTCGAGTGTCACGAATGCAGCCGTCTATCATCGCCGGTTCGATCCGCCGAAAGCTGGGATCGGTCGGCAGAACAGTTTGCAGAATTTTCTCGAGGTCTTGCGCCAGGGACATGGTGCACGGTGTGCATGGTTGCTCGTCGATGTCCAGATTGGACTGGGCGTCACCCTTCGCCGCGCTTCGCTCGTAGGGCCGCTTTGCGCCTTTATTTTAGATGTTTACGTGATCACTGCGCGTGGCGGAAAGCTGACACAGCTGGGGCCCCGCGGAGTACCGAACTGCAGAATAGGCTACAAGGCAGGTTAAGGGGAAATACCTTTACTACCGGCCTTAAGGATAGATCACTCTTGAAGAGCAGGAAAGCTTGACAATTGGCTACGATATTGCGGTTCTTTTCAAAAAAATATCGCCGGTAAACTGCAAATCGCTGAAGATTTCAGCTTGGCATTGCTGTATCTGCATAAGCAGGTTCCTCCCTGAGCATCGCATGTTTGTCGGCTCTCAGCACTGAGTTTAACAAGCAACTGAGATGGGTACGACGACCGAGATTTCTCACTCCTTTCTAAAGTCACCATACGAAACCCTACGAGAGAAGGGAATGTCGGATGTTGCACCTGTAGCAGGACTAAGTTTCGGTTCAGGGTATGGCCCAAGCCAATTTAAAAGGCTCCCTATGCTACCAGCTGTTCCGGCGTGCTCGGTGAGTGCTGTCGAGATGTAGCTCAGTTGGTACCCAGCCCCAAAGGCAGCAGCGAGATCAATCGGATCGACCTTTACTACACTTGCCGGATCATCGACATCGTCGAAAGTGACAAGCGTAGGGTAGAGCGGAAGTTGCGGTTGCCTAGTCGCCCTAAGACGCTCCAGAGCATTATAGGTTTTGATTGACTGAGCTCGGTTCGTCGGCTCGGGAATACTGTCTGCGAACGCCTTTATCGCGGTTTCATGCGAGTAGCCTTTCAGCAGCGCGAAGAGATATTTTCCATCTCCCAGATCGACGACGACAGCCTCGCCGGAGATACTGTTCCTGCCGCCTCCCCGACGGTGAGAGCTCAGTGTCCGCTTTCGCGCTAGTGGATTGATCGAAACGAAAGAGTCCATTTTTCGGATTCCTATGGTGTCCCGGATATGCGAGAGTATCTCATGCGTACCGGGATCACATT
>NZ_JAGGJU010000016.1 GCF_017873095.1 Heterorhizobium halophytocola
TCTCCCCCCTTGAGGGGGAGATGCCCGGCAGGGCAGAGGGGGGTAAGCGACGACCGCGCCCCGTCGGTCTGCCGCAGTCCCCCTCTCCCCGCGCGTGGGGAGAAGGTGCCCGAAGGGCGGATGAGCGGCAGCCTCGCCGCCGGGCCCCTACGCTGCAAAGCGGATCAGCTTGATCGCCTCGAAATTCTGCACCCCGCCGCCGACCCGCTTGGTGGTATAGAACAGCACATAGGGCTTGGCCGAATAGGGGTCGCGCAGCACCCGCACACCGGTGCGGTCGACCACCAGATAGCCGCTGGCAAAATCGCCGAACGCGATCGACAGCGAATCCAGCCCGATATCGGGCATGTCCTCGGCCTCGGTCAGCGGAAAGCCGATCAGCTGCGCCTTGCCGCCGGCGGTCGCGGGCGGCTGCCAGAGATAATTGCCGTCGGCATCCTTGAACTTGCGGATCTCCCCTTGCGTCTTGCGGTTCATCACGAAGCTGGCATTCTGCCGATGCCCGGCCTTCAGCGCATAGACGGCATCGACCAGCACGTCGGACGGCCCGTCGGCGGCAAAGCCGGAGCTGACCCCGGTGTCGATCACGCCGATCTTGCCCCAGCTCCAGCCGGCCTCGTCGACCAGCGGATAGGACAGGAACCCCTTCGGCTTGTTGACCCCGTCGCCCGAGACGAAGGCTGCCCCCTCCTGCTCGGCAAAGGCCATGTCGACCTCGGCCGAAATCCACGCTTCCACGTCGACCGCCGCATCGTCGAGCAGCCCTTGCGTTGCCGCCGGCATGGCGTAGAGTTCCATGGTCGGAAAGGTCAGCTCGGCCAGTTCCGGCGTCGCCGTCTGCGGCCGGGCCGCGGTTTCCGACACCCAGCCGGCCGCCATGCCGCCCGGCGAGAACGGCTTTTTCAGCACCGCGCCGGTCACCTGGCGCACCGTCGACAGCGCCCGGATCGGCGAGACATTGGCAAGCCGGCGGCCGATCTCGCCATCGGTCTCCTCCGGCACCAGATAGCCGCCATCCGCCGGCGTGCCGGCCGACAGCGCCTTGGCCTCCAGCGCCCGCAGGCCCTGGTCGTCGCCGCGGCGGATATAGGCCTCGAAGGCCGCCTTGTGCTCGGCCTTGTCGAGGCTTGCCGCCCCGGACCGTCCGAGCGCTGGACGCAGCCCCTTCAGCTGCAGCTCGTCCATCCGCCGGCCCTGCTCGTCCAGCGCCCGGTTGATCCGGTCCACCTTGTCGCGGGTCACCACGTCACTGGAAAGCTTTGTCTCGATCTCGTCCAGCCGCTCGTCATTGGCCTCGCGAAAGGCCTCGAACGAGGTCATGAATTCGTCGAAGGCGTCCTTCATCGTTTCCGGCAAGGCCTTGATCTCGGTGCGGGCCTTGATTTCCGGCGCGCTCGCCGGCCCCCGCACGCCGTCCGGCATCGTGTTGTCCAGGCTGTGCTCCATGTCGTGCATCGTCATCGCTTGGGTCCTTTGTTGATGGTCTCGGAAAATCGGGATCCGGCGGCAAAATGGCCGGCGGCGATCCGCCGTGCCGCCCGGCGCATGCCGCGCACCAGTTCGGTCTCGGGATCGCGGAAGAAGCGGGCATTCTTGACATTGGAGACGCGGGCCGCCGGCTGCATCGGAAAGGTGACGACCGAGATCTCCCAGAGATCCGCCTCCAGGATATGGCGCACCCCGTGCCGGTCGGCCTTGGCGCGCACCGTCTGGAAGCCGATCGACAACCCGTCCAGCGCCCCGCTCTTCAGCAGCGCGTGCACTTCGGCCGCCCGCTCGACCCCCGGCGACAGATGCCCCTGGACGAACAGGCCGTGCGCGTCCTCGCGGATCGTCCCCCAGGCGCCGATCGGCTCGGCCGGGTCGTGCTGGTAGAGCATCCGCACCCCGCCCGCCCCGCGCTTGGCCAGCGAGCGGCTGAAGGCCCCCGGTTCGATCACGTCGCGGCCGAGATCCACATGGCCGAACACGCTGGCATAGCCGGAAAATGCGCCCGCGCCGGTGACGCCCTTCAGCGTCAGTCCGGCATAGGTCTTTTCGAGCGCCAACCGCCCGCGAAAAGGCTGCATGAGAGGTCTCCTGACTGGAGTGAACTGGATTGAAGTGGAGTGGATCGGATCGGCTCTGCCGGCGCCCGGCTCGGATCGGCCCGCAGCACTGTCTGCCGCCGCCGGCGGCGTCCCGATACGCTGTACCGGGCAAGATCAGGCCCTGCCATACCAGGGCTGCGGCCGGTGCCTGCCGTCCGGCACGGATGTCATTTCCGCCGGCCGCACGGCGCCCGTCTGCGTGCAGGCAACGGCAATCGCCGCCACCGGGCCGGGCCCGGGGCGGTCAACAGGCGATAACGATGCGAAAAAAAAGGGCCGGCGCGGTCGGGCGCAGTGTCCGAAGTCCCGCCGGAAGGGCCTCGTGTCAGAACGCGGCCAGCCGGAAAGGGGCCAGCCCGGATCGGCCGGAAAAGATCCGGCCAGCCGGAACAGGACCCGCCGGAAGGCGGCCCGGCCGAGCGCGGCTCAGGCCGCGGCGCGCCGTGATGCGGTCATTCGACCAGCTTGTTCTTGACGAAGCTTCGCATCATCTCCTTTTCGCTCGGCACCTTGCCACCCTTTGCCTTCAGGGCCTTCTCGATCTTCCCATAGGCGACGCGCAGCAGGATCATGTCCTTCTCCTGATAGGCCTCGCACATCTGCTTGGCCAGCGCCGTCAGCTTGGCGTCGTTCTTCGAGCCGTCGAAGCCGGCGCATTTGGAGAGTTTCTGCGAGCTGACATCGACGGGCTTTGCCTTCACCTTGTTGGTCTTGACGGCCTTCAGCAGATCGTCCACCTTCACGGCACGGATCCTGCCCGTGTTGGCCCGCATCAACGTGTCGGCCTTATCCTTCGCCTCCTTGTCATTGCCCTCGACGAGATTGCTGCGGATAGCATCGAGCGCGGCCATGTTGGCATTGTTCGCCTCGATCCCCAGCGTTTGGGCGATCTTCTTGGACGAGGCGAAATGCTTGTTGGCGGCCTTTTCCACCTCCTTCTCGTGGTAGCGCTTGAATTCCTTGGACTGCGCATAGAAATTCTTCAGGATCGTTTTGTTGAACGCGTCCCTGAAGTCTTTCACGATCGTCGCCGTCAGATCGTCCCATGACACCGTGTCCTTCTTCTCGATCAGCGACGACACCATCTTCTTCGCGGCGTTCGACAGCGGGAAGTCTTTCGCCAGCTTGGAATAATCGGTGTGATACTGTCGCTCCAGCGCCGGTTGCACCAGGAATTCCAGCATCTTGCTATCGTTGCCGCTCAGCGCGCCGCGCATGATCTTCAGCAGCTGCGGCATGTCGAGGACGTCGTCGATCGTGTCCGGATACTCCATCTCGTTTGGCGAAGCCATGATCACTCCTTCCGCCGCCGATGCGGCATGTCGCCGTTGCAGGACGCCCAGATCGGACGGCGTCCCCGCCTGACCGCCACGAGGCCCGTCCCCGCAGCGGTTGCATGTCGACGATAAGTGCCGTCTTTTCCGGCTTTGGTTCATCGGCCCGCCACGATTTTCTGCGCCCGCATCTCCCTCTTTGCCACTGTCAGCCCGTCGCCGGCTCCTATCGCCGCTCGCCCCAGCGGCCGGCAACGCGGGCCAGCACGCCCAGCCCCCACCAGGCCGAGAGACTGGCGGCCGCAGAGCCGGCCAGCATCACATCGGTGTCGGCCAGACGCAGGGACAGGTCGAGCCGCTCGGCCAGCCAGAGGCCCGTCGGGCCGCCGAAGATCATGCCGGTCGCAACGCCGGTGCAGAACCGCATCGCCGCTTCGCGCCGGCCCTTCGGCAGCAGATAGGCAAGCGAGATGGCGGCACCCGAGACGGCGCCGATGGCGCGCGCACCCCAAAGCCCGCCGCTTTCGGAAAAATCGGTCATTGCCTGTTCCTGATTGTTAACCGTCCGTTTGCTATAGCGCGGCCCCGGCGAGACACCGTCGCGCCGCGGCGGGCCTGCCGACGGGTGCCGATGGCCGCAATACGCAGTATTATTAGTATCTTGCGGACTTCCGTTGATGTCGTGTACGCGCGCCTTCACGGATCACTTTAGGATTAGCGCAAAGCCGCCCCGCCTCCCCCGCCGCTTTGCAAGGGAAAGCCATATCCTCAGGCCGTCTTCAGGATCGCATCCATGACCCGTTTCAGCTTGCCCGAGGGATTGGCATCCCCATGCAGCGCCAGCCCGTGGATCAGCCCGAGAAACAGCAGCGCCAGGTCCTCGGTGTCGGCCGGCACCGGCTTGCCGCCCAGCAGGTGGATATCGGCAATGATGCCGGCCAGCGTCTGCCGCGTCTCGCCGTCGAAGGCTGCAAAGGCCGCCGCAAAGGTTTCGCTGCGCCCGGCATGCAGGCGAAGCTCGATGTCGAGCCGCGCCAGATCGGCCGTGCCGTCGAGCCCGGCAAGATAGGCGTCGATCGCGCCCGCATCCGCCCGGCCGGCCTTCACCGCGTCGACAACAGCCCTGAAGGCTGCGAATTCCTCCGCCTTGTGCCTTCGCAGCACCTCCAGGAAGATCTCCTCCTTGCTGGCGAAATTGGAAAACAAGGCACCCTTGGTGAAGCCCGCCCGCGCCGCGATATCGGCAATGCTGGTGCCGTCATAGCCGTTTTCCGCCACGGCCTGCCGCGCCGCGTCGATCAGTTTCTCGCGCGTGCGCCCCCGGCTTTCCTCGCGGCTCATCTTCGCCATGCGGCCTGCTCCGTCCATTCGCTTCAGATACCGCTTGATATTCGGATACCGTTTGGTATTTGTAATTCGATACCAACTGGTATCCGAATTCGTTTTTCCATTCAACCAGAGAGGCCCGCCATGACCACCGCCTTCGTCACCGGCTCCACCGGACTGCTCGGCAACAATCTCGTCCGCCTTCTGGTCGAACGCGGCGTCACGGTCAGGGCGCTGGCGCGCTCCCGGGCCAAGGCGAAGCGCCAGTTCGACGGCCTCGATGTCGAGATCGTCGAGGGCGACATGGCCGATATCCGGGGCTTTTCCGACAGGCTCGCCGGCTGTGACGTGCTCTACCATACCGCCGCCTTCTTCCGCGACAGCTACAAGGGCGGCAGCCATTGGGACGAACTCGAGCGCACCAATGTCCAGGGCACCACGGCGCTTTTGCAGGCCGCCTATGATGCTGGCATTCGCCGCGCCGTCCACACCTCCTCGGTGGCCGTCCTCACCGGCCATGCCGACCGGCCGATCGACGAGACCATGTTGCGGCCGGAGGCGGAGGCGGACGATTATTATCGCAGCAAGATCCTCGCCGACCGCGCGGTTCTCGCCTTCCTCGAATCCCATCTTGACATGACCGTGCCGCTCGTCCTGCCCGGCTGGATGTTCGGCCCCCGCGATCTCGGCCCGACCTCGTCCGGCCAGTTCGTCCTCGATTACTGCCGGCGCAATATCCCCGGCCGCACCCCCGGCGGATTTTCCGTCGTCGATGCGCGCGACGTGGCGCTGCATCTGATCGCCGCTGCCGAAAAGGGGGCAAGCGGCGAGCGTTATCTGGCCGCCGGCGACATCGTCTCGATGGCCGACCTGCTGCTGCTGATGCAGGAGGTGACCGGCATCGAGGCGCCCACCCGCAATATCCCGCTCGTGGTGCTGAACCTGCTCTCCTATGTCTACGAGGCGCAGCACCGGTTCACCGGCCGGCCGGTCCTGCTGTCGCGCGCCACCGCCAGGCTTCTGGCCTCCGAGCCTGGCCGCATCGGCTACGATCATTCCAAAAGCGAACGCGTGCTCGGCGTCGCCTTCCGTCCGGTGCGCGAAACCCTGGCCGACACGGTGGCCTGGTATCGCCGGTCGGGCAAGCTTCCCGACGCCTGAGGCATCCGATCCCCGCGCCGCGCCGGCCCTGGCGCTCGGCCTCAATAGCCGACCGCCTCGCGCTTTTCCGCGTCGGTGAGAAAATCCGCCTGCCCGACCCGGGTCCACAGCGCATCGCGCTCGGCCGTCAGCCCGGCCGCCTGGTCGAGATCCGGCACAAGCTTCAGAGTTTCGCCGTAAGCACCTGACAGGAAAGCGGAAAATCCGCCAGCGATGCGGTTAGCCAGCGGCAGCACGGTCAGCCGGAAGAAGGCCCGGTTGGCCTCCTGGTAATTGGCATAGGTATTGTCGCCGGGAATGGCGAGCAGCATTGGCGGCACGCCGAGCGCCAGCGCGATGTCGCGCGCAGCGCCGTTCTTGGCCGCCTCGAAGTCCATGTCGCGCGGGCTCATGCCCATCGCCTTCCAGTCGAGCCCGCCTTCCAGCAGCAGCGGCCGTCCGGCCCGCATCGGGCCGGAATAGCCCTCGTCGAGTTCCGCCTTCAGCCGCTCATACTGGTCGGCCGACAGATTGCCGCCCTCTTTCGGCTGGTAGACCAGCGCGCCGGAAGGCCTGGCCGAATTGTCGATCAGCGCCCGGTTCCAGCGCATCGCCGCGTTGGACAGGTCGAGCGCCGCCGTCGCCGCGCCGAGCGGCGAAAAGCCCAGCTGGTCGTCGAGCGGATGGAAGAGCTTCAGATGCAGCAAGGCCGTCCCGCCCTCCGCCGCGATCCGCCTGAGGCTGCCGCCGACCCGGTAATCATGGCCGACCGGCCAGCCGTTCTTTCCCTCGACGACGCTCACCCTGTCCGGCCGCAGCAGATGCAGTTCGGCCAGCCGGCGCCCCAGCCGCACCGGCTCGACATAGGCATTGCCCGACAGCAGCAGGTGACCGTAGAGCGTCTCGAAGAAATCGCCCTGCCCCTGTCGTCCGTTCGGCCGGTTGACCAGGTCGAGCGCCGGATGCATCCGCAGCTCCTCGCTGCCGCGATAGCAGAGCCAGGACAGCCCGGCCGCCGCCTCGGCCACCAGCCGCACGCAGCGATGGGCAACCGGATTGGCGAGAAAGCCCTCGCGCGCCAGCGCCGGATAGGTCGCCGCCGTGCGGCGCCCCCGCATTTCGCCGGCAATCAGCGAAATCGGCCCCATCGACCCGACCGATCCCAGGCCCTTCCGCCCGTCCGGCCTCTGCCCGCCCGGCACCTGCCCGTCCGGCACCTCGCCGGCCTTCCGCTCGTCAACGGCCGCACGCGTCCTGCGCCCGCCCGCCGGTCCCCTGAATGGATTGCGCATCGGTTCATCCTTGTTTGCTGATCATTGCGCCGCCGTCGACCGCCCGGCCGCTTCGGCGATCCGCGCCACGAACGCCGGCCGCGTCCACAGACCGCCGCCTCGTCGTCTTCCCGCAGCCGCCGCGCCCGTCACCCGTCACCCGTCCGACATCACCGGGTCGACGTCACCCGTCCAGCGCCGCCCGGAACGCCCGGCCATAACCGGCAATCAGTTCGGCCCTGTCCGTGCCGTTGACGATCCGCCGCGCGCCGACCCAGTCGGCCGCGCCCCCATCGAAATAGGTCCGCAGCCGCCTGCCGGTGAAAAGTCCGTCGCGCATGCCGATCACCAGCACCTGGACCGCGATGTCGGTCCGCAGGGCCAGTTGCGGATCGCCGGCGAGATCCGCGCCGATCGCCGCCCCGACCCTTCGATAATTGGCCGCATGCGTGATCTGCACCAGCCCGCGGCCGAACCAGCACCGCCCCTTCGTGTCCGCCCGCCAATAGGGCGAGGACACCTGCGGCAGCCGGCCGGCGGCATAGGCACGGTCGAGCCGGGCGACGGCCTCGGCATCGCTCGACGCCCCGGTTTCGCGCAGCGCCATCATCCGCCCACCGGTCTCGTGGAAGGCGGTCGCCAGCACATAGGCGAGCCGGCAGGGATCGTCCGCCCCGCACAGTCCGGCATAGCCGTCGGCGATCGCGTTCAGCCCGTCCACCTGCGGCTGCGACAGCCGTCCGGCAAACAGGCTGGCCCGCACGGAATCGAAAAAGGATGACGTCAGCCTGCGCATTCTTGCCTCCTGACCTGGATCGAGATTGCAATGCCCACCGATATCGAGGGGGTTTTGAGACGCGGACATGGCGCGCGTTTAACCAAGTTGAAAAATACCTGGTCGGCTAAATCGGTTTAAATTAATTTAATCGTTTAGATATCATTAACACCATATTTACAGCCGGTTAACGATGTGGAACTTTCCGCTGCACACGGCGTTTTGAGCCCATGTTTTAAACGGAAGGATGATCCGACCATGCAGAAGCTGAGCAGCTCCACGACCAAGGCCCCGGCCCCGCAGATCCCGTCGCATGTGATCGAACGCATGGAATCCGAATGGCGGCAGATCCGCCAGGGCACCAGCCGCCCGGCCTCGGCCAGCGCCAAGTAATTCCGCTTTCCGCCATCCGGTTTTCCGGGAGGAGCAGGCGCGCCGAAACCCGAAAGGGCGGCGCGCCTTTTTTCGTGGCCGATCGCGGGTACGCCCGCGGACCGGCCGGTCTCTTTACCGCTCCCACGCCCGCTCACACACCCCTCACCCGCGGTTCGCCGCGCGCGTCCAGCATCAGCGTGGTCAGCGCCCAGCAGAGCGCGTCCAGCCGATCCGGCGAGCGGCCGCCCGACAGTCCGTCGGGGCCGAAATCGCACATCTGGTCCTCGAGCGCTGCAAACCGGCCGGCATGCGCCACCCGGCCCTGTTCATAGAGGGCGGCCACCGGTTCGGCGCGCAGATATTTGCCCCGCGTGGCGCGCACCAGCGTCAGCGGCAGATCGGCCTTGACGCTGCGCAGCACCGCTGCCACCATCTCGCCGCCCTGGTTGACCTCGGCCACCACCCGGTCGGCCTCGAACCGCCGGTAGGCGCGCATCACCGCATTCGCCCATTCGGCCGGGCTTGCGCCGGCCACCGAGGCGTCGTCGAGCACCACGGCCCTCCCGCCCGCCTCCAGCCCCGCCACCACGATGCCGCAGACCGATCCGGCCCCGGCGCCGGCCGGCGGATCGACGCCGACGACGATCCGGCCCATCGGCCCAGGCGCCCTGATCCGCGCATGTTCCAGCTGCGCACGCCGCCACAGCCCATCCTCGCGGTCCTCGATCAGTTCGCCCATCAATTCCTGGCGCCCGAGCCGCGTCGCGCCGTAGCGCGCCTGCATCGCGGCAATGAAGCCGGGCGACAGGTTCTGCGCATTCGACTGCGTCGTCAGCCGCGTCGTCACCGTGGCGGGATCGGCCAGCAGGCGCTTCAGCAGCGGCACCGGCCGCGGCGTGGTCGTCGCCACGATGCGGGGCAGCGCGCCGAGCCGCAGCCCGAACTGCAGCATGTCGAAAGTGTCCTCGGCATATTTCCATTTGGCGATCTCATCGCACCAGGCCAGGTGAAATTGCGGGCCGCGCAGGCTTTCGGGATCTTCGGAGGAAAACATCTGCGCCATCGCCCCGTTCGGCCAGACCAGCCGCCGGCGCGAGATCTCGACATCCGGCGCATGCCGCCCGGCCACCCGGCAGATGCCGGACACGCCGTCGATCATCACCTCGCGGGCATCCCCGAGGGTTTCCGCTACCAGCGCGATGCGCAGATCGGAGCGCGCGCCTCTAGAGGCCATCGCCTGCACCCATTCGGCCCCCGCCCGCGTCTTGCCCGAGCCGCGCCCGCCGATCAGCAGCCAATGCCGCCAGTCGCCCTTCGGCGGCATCTGCTCCTCGCGGGCCTGAAACGGCCATTCATCGAGAATGCGATGGATTGTCCTGCCTTTCGGCCGTGCCGCGCTGCCTGGCACCCCGTCGGCCATACCCTTGGCCACCTCGTCGGCCATCCCCTTGGCCACCCCGTCGGCCATCCCGGCAGTCAGCGCAGCGACCGCGCCGCCCGGCGCCCGGGCTTCGCCGTCGCCTCGATTGCCCGGCGCGGCGTCGGCGGTGTCGGCCGATGCGCGATCGTCGACGCCCGCTGTTACTTCGCCGGCACCGCCGGTGTTGCCGTCACGTGAACCGGCACCGTCTGCGGCAGCGCGCCCGGCCGGGTCCTCGCCGGCCGGCCCGCCGCCATGCGCCTTCACCGCGTCCTCAAACCCGGATGCGGCCCCGGTTGCGGCCATCCCGGTTTCCATGGCCGCGGCCAGGGTGCGACCGCCCCCCAGATCGCGCAGGGCCATGTCCCGCGTCTTGGAAAACTGCATGATGCCGCGCTGGAAACGGTCGATATGCCCGGCCAGCTGCCGCTCGAATTGTCTGATAGCGGCCACCCCGGCCCGCGCGCGCTGTCGGCTGCCGGATCCCGGCCCGGCCTGCCAAGCCTTGCCGAAACGAGGTGTAGGACCGCCATACCGCCTTGTCATGCCGGTCCTTTCGCACAGATGTCAGGCGCCCGCCTGATGATCGCATCGCCCGGCCCCAGCCCGGGGGCCCGGGCCCCTTGATGCGGCAATCGTCAGGGAAGCGGCCGCAAGACGGGCTGCCGACCCAGGGGGGCAGCCCCATCACCTCCGGCGAAGCGCGAAACCGGCAACTGCCCCGGTCCCCTGCCCGCCGCGATGCCCGCCGACATCCCCGCAGACCTGCCTGCCGACACGCCTGCCGACACGCCTGCCGATTTGCCGACCCGCCGGCCAGACTCTCCGGCACGCCGTCAGCCGATCCCTCGCCGCATCCTTCGCAAGTCCGAAGACCGCGTCGCCGCGAGGACCATCGACGATCCGCGCCGCACGGCATCCGCAGGCAGGCCTGCCGGAACCCGCGGCGTCACCGCCAAACCCGCATGCCAGGATCGTCGGGCGCCGCGGTCCGGTGCCGGATCGCATGCCCCCGGCCGACGCACCGGCCGACCTGCCCGACCGTCACCCCGGCGGTCCGGCCCCGGTCATCGCCGGCTGCTGCCGTTCGGACGCGCCGTCTTGTGCCGCCCCGGGCGGTCCGGCGCGATCCCGATCCTGCGCTGCGGCGGACGCCGCACCCTCCGCGATCCGCTTTGCCAGCCGCTCGGCCACCCGGCGCTCGATCAGCGCTTCCAGCCGCGTGCGGACGGAGGCATCGTCGCCCTCCATGCCGGCCCTATGCGCCGCCTCGGCGCGGTCGCGCGCCACCTGGCGCTGCAGCCCGTCGATCTTTTCCAGAGTACGCACGATCAGCGACATGGCATCGGTGGCCGCCTTGATATCGGCGCGCGCCAGCTTGGCGGCCGCACTCTCGACCGGCCCCTCCGCCGCCGCATCCCCGTCGCTCCGGTCGCTGACCAGCGTCGCCTGCGCCTCGGTGCGCAGCCGGCGGAACACCGCGAACTGGTCGCGCATCTCCACCGTCAATTGGTTCAGCAGCAGCGCCAGGCTCTCGGCCGGCGACGGGCTGTCTGCCGATTTCAGCTCCAGCGCCACCCGGCGCGCCGCCCGTTCGGTCCGGGCCTGCAACGCCGCCGCCCGGCCGGTCCCGGAAGGGTCGCCGGTTGCGGAAACCGTGCCACCGCTCCACGCCCGCTGCCCGCACCGCGCATCCGCCGGCCAGCAGCCGAACAGCGAAAGATCGACCGCGCCGGGATCGCCCGGCACCGCCCCGAAATCCGCAATATCCCGCATGAGATCCTCCATCAGAGCCAGGCTGGAACACCGCAACAGGGCAAACCAGGCCCCGGCACACGTCGAAACATCGAAAGCCGACCGTCGACCGTCGACACCACGCAATCCGCCCTGCCGCTCTCACCACACCAAATTGTCTGAAAACATCAAAGCCTGCCCGGCGAGCCATCCGCTCCAGCCGCACTTCTTCGACGATGACCAAACCCTAGCAAATCACCGTCACGCCGTCAAGGACTTTTTTCCTATATCCGATTGATGAAGGGGGAAATGATCTCGTGGCCTTGCGTCCGGTCAGCCGTCCGGACCCAGCATCTTGCGCAGGTCGGCGTTGAGCCGCCTTTGCCAGCCGTCGCCGCCGGCGCGATATCGGTCCACGATATCGGCGTCCACGGGTACGGCCACAGGCGCATCGGATGGCGGGCGCCCCTGCACCTGCGCGCCCTGCTGGGCGGCCAGATGCGGAAAGACCGCGCGCAGGCCATCGTCCTCGGCAATGCGGATATCGTCCATGTCGGGTACGTCGGCGTCCGAGGTGATCATCGCCTGGATTTCGGCTTCGACCTCGTCTTCCGGTGGCAGGCCGGACAACGACATATCGGGGTCATGTCTGTCCTTCATCGAAGCTCCTTTCATCAGAGTTCGGATAGTCTCAGTCTAAAGGTCAACGCCTGGCGGATGCAAGCCGCAGCCGGGCCCTGCCGCATCACAGCCGGCGTCAGCGCACCGGCTCCGGCGTATAGCCTGCGTCTGCGATCGCCGCCTTCGCCACGGCCGCGTCGCCCGTCACCGTCACCCGGTGCTGCGCCAGGTCGATCGAGACCTCAGCGTCCGGCAGCGCCGCGGTCAGCGCCTTGCGGATCGTCGCCTCGCAATGCCCGCAGCTCATGTCCTCGACCAGAAATTCATGCATGTCCGTTCTCGCTTTTTCGTTTGTGTTCAGGCTCATGAGCCATGTTCCTCGCCGGCCAGATCCTTCAGGATCGGACAGTCCGGCCGCGCGTCGCCATGGCAGCAGTCGACCAGCGTCGTCAGCGTGTCGACCATGCCCTGCATCTGCGCGATCCTGTCGTTCAGCGTCTCGATATGGGCGTTGGCGAGCTGTTTCACCTCGCTGCTCGCCCGCGCCTTGTCGTCCCAGAGCTTGAGCAAGCGCTCGGTCTCCTCCAGCGAAAAGCCCAGCATGCGCGCCCGCTTGACGAAGCGCAGCCGGTGCACCGCGTCGCCGTCATAGAGCCGGTAGTTCGCCTCCGTCCGCTCCGCCGGCAGGATCAGCCCGATGCTTTCGTAGTAGCGGATCATCTTGGCCGTCACGCCGGAGGCACGCGATGCCTCGCCGATATTCATCATTGTCCCCATCCCTCCTGTCGGTTGCCGGCCGGCGGCGAAAACCGCTTCAGCCTGAGGGCATTGGCCAGCACGAAGACGCTCGACAGCCCCATCGCCGCGGCCCCCAGCATCGGCGACAGCTGCAGCCCGAAAGCCGGATAGAGCGCTCCGGCGGCCACCGGGATCAGCGCCACGTTGTAGCCGAAGGCCCAGACCAGGTTTTCGCCGATATTGCGCATCACCGCGCGGCCCAGCCGGATGGCGGTGGCGATCCCCGCCGGGTCGCCGGCCACCAGCACCAGGTCGGCGCTTTCGATCGCGACATCCGTGCCGGTGCCGATCGCCAGACCGATATCGGCCGCCGCCAGTGCCGGCCCGTCATTGATGCCGTCGCCGACAAAGCCGACCTTGCGGCCCTTGGCCTGCAGCGTGCGGATCAGCGCCACCTTGCCGTCCGGCAGCAGGTCCGCGGCAATCGCGTCGATGCCGGCCCTGTCCGCCACCGCACGGGCCGCGGCCTCGAGGTCGCCGGTTGCCATGACCACCGAAATTCCAAGCGCTTTCAGCGCGTTGACGGCAGCCGCCGCGCTGTCCTTCAGCGGATCGGCAATCGCAATCAGTCCGAGCAGCCGGCCGTCGGCGGCAATATAGACCGGCGTCCGGCCCTCGCCCGCCAGCAGCCCCGCCTCGCCCGAAAGAGCATCCGTTGCAATCCCGAGCCCGGCCATCTGCCGGGCCGCCCCGACCGCAACCGCGACCCCGTCCACCCGGCCGCTGACGCCGTGGCCGACGGTCGCCGTCACCTCGACAGCGTCCAGCAGGGCGATGCCCCTTCTGTCAGCCTCGGCCATGATGGCGCGGGCCAGCGGGTGTTCGGAATTGGCCTCCAGGCTTGCCGCCAGCTGCAGCAGCCGGTGATCCTCGACGCCCTCGGCCACCCGGATATCGGTGACCGCCGGCTTGCCGGCAGTGATCGTGCCGGTCTTGTCGAGGACGACGGTATCGACCTTGGCCAGGGCCTCCAGCGCCTCGCCCTTGCGGATCAACAGGCCGAGTTCTGCCGCCCGTCCGGTGCCGACCATGATCGACACCGGCGTTGCAAGCCCCATGGCGCAGGGGCAGGCGATGATCAGCACGGCGACCGCCGCCACCAGCGCATGGGTCATCGCCGGCGCCGGGCCGACCAGCATCCAGACGCCGAAGGTGACGAGCGCTGCCAGCATCACCGCCGGCACGAACCAGCCGGTGACGGTGTCGATCTGCCGCTGGATCGGCAGCTTGGCCCCCTGCGCCTCGCCCACCAGCCGGATGATGCCCGACAGCATGGTCTCGGCGCCGACCTTTTCGGCCCGCATGCGCATGACGCCGGCGCCGTTCACCGTGCCGCCGATCAGCGGGTCGCCGGCATGGCGGGCCACCGGCACCGGTTCGCCCGAAATCATCGACTGGTCGACGAAACTCTCGCCCCCGATCACCCGGCCGTCGACGGCCACGGTCTCGCCGGGCCTGACGATGACGATATCGCCGACCATCACGTCGCCGGCCGGAATTTCGGCGGTCACCCCGTCGCGCTCGACCCTGGCCGTCTTCGGTCGCAGATTGACAAGCGCCCGGATCGCCGCCCCGGTGCGGCCCTTGGCGCGCGCCTCCATCATCCGCCCCGCCAGGATCAGCGTGACGATCACCATGGCGGCTTCGAAATAGACATGCCGCGCATCTTCCGGCAGCAGGCCGGGCAGGAAGGTGGCGACGGTGGAATAAGCAAAGGCCGCCCCGGCGCCCAGCGCCACCAGCGAATTCATCTCCGGCGCCAGCCGGAAAAGGCTTGCAAGGCCCTTGCTGAAAAATCGCCGTCCGGGAAAGACCAGCACGAAGGCTGCAAGGACGAATTCCAGCCCGTTCAACAGGTTGGGTTGAAGGATCCGGCTGACGGCATGATGCAGTTGCGGAATCAGATGACCGCCCATTTCGACGAGCACCACCGGCAGGGTCAGAACCAGCGCCACGGCCAGGTCGCGGCGCAGCGCATCGGCCTCGGCGTCGTGGCCGGCGCCACCGGCGTCCGCCTCGCCGTCGCCGGAAAGCGCCGTCGCGCCATAGCCCGCCGTCTTCACCGCCGCGATCAGCGCCGGCAGCCGCGCGCGTCCGCCGAGCACCTGCAGATCGGCCCGCCCGGTCGCCAGGTTGACCGAGGCCTGGCGCACACCCGGCACCGATCGCAGCGCCTTTTCGACACGCCCGACACAGGAGGCACAGCGCATCTCGGTGATCGCAAGCGACACCGCATCCGCTTTTACCTGATAGCCCGCAGCCTCGATCGCCCGGACCAGCTGGTCCGCGTCGAGGCCCCTTGCCGCCGATACGCTCAACGTCCCCGTCGCGAAATTGGCGGCGGGATCGGAGACACCGGCCACCCTGGCTGCCGCCGTCTCGACCCGGCGCACGCAGGAGGCACAGCTCATCCCCTCGACCGGCAAGGTCAGCCGCACACGGTCCGCCCGCCCCGGCGTCGCGGCAACGGCAGCGCCGCCGGCAGCGTCGGCATCAGGTGGAATCGGCAGGTTCAGGTCAGGACGTTCATGCATGGCGGATACCTTTCGGTACCCTAGATGGACCTTCCCATGATGGGAAGGTCAAGGGGCGGCATGCGGTTTTCGCCTCCGACGGCATCCGCGCCGCCACCGCCGGCCCGCCGCGGCTAGGCTTCGCGCAATTGCGCCAGGCTGCCGCGCATGACGAGGCGCAGGCCCGCGGGCAGGTAGTCGATCTCGACGCCGCCATTGCCCAGCAGCCCCGTCTGGATCAGGCGCGAACCGAAGCCCTTGGCCGTCGGCGCGGTCACCGGCGGACCGCCCTCCTCGCACCATTCGAACACCAAGACAGGACCGTCGGCCTCGCGCTCGATCCGCCAGCGCACGGTCACCCGGCCCTCGCCATTCGACCAGGCACCGTATTTCGCCGCGTTGGTGCCGAGTTCGTGCAGGATCAATGAAAAGGTCAGCGCCGTACGGGCACCGAGCTGGACGCGCGGTCCGTCGATCACATAGCGCTCCGGCACCGAAATCTGGCCGAGCACCGCATTGATCACCTCGATCAGCGGTGCCGGCATCCAGTTGCGCTGCAACAGCACCTCATGGGCGCGCGAAAACGCGTTCAGCCGCTGGTGAAAGCTGTCGACGGTGGCGCGGTCGGGGATCTTGCGCAGCGTCTGGGTGGCGATCGCCTGGACCATGGCCATCGAATTCTTCAACCGGTGACTGATCTCGCGGTTGAGGATCTCCTGCTCCTCCTCGGCCCGCACGCGGGCCAGCGCCTCGCGGGCACGGTCGGCAATGGTGCGGACGAAATTGCTTTCCTCGCCGGTAAAGCGCTGCGGCTTGTCGTAATGCACGAACATCAGTCCGACCAGCGCGCCATGCTCCATGATCGGCATGTTGACCAGCACGCGAATGCTGTTGGCGCGCATCAGCTCGGCGGAATCGCGGGTCCGGCTGTCGGTCACGACATCCGGGATGACGACGCTTTCGCCGCGCTTCAGGTCATCGATGAAGGACCCGAAATCGCGGAAATTATGAACCCCCTGCATCGACGCGACGCCTTCGGCGCGCCAGTCGCAGACCACGTCCACCGTCTCGGCCTTGGAATCGACCACGCCGTAGCCGGCGCGGCTGACGCCGGTCAGCGTGCGGGCGATGATCTCGGCGGCGGCAAAGGTCACCTCCTCGACGGTGGACAGATCGCGCATCCGGTCACCGAGCTCGAGGAAGGCCATCTGCCGGTCGGCGGCCAGCTTTTCCGAGGTCGCGTTGCGGGCGATCTTGATGTAACCGGCGCTCGGCGCGCCGGGCTCGCGCGGCAGCGGCCGCACGGTGCCGTCGAGAAAGATCGGCGAGCCGTCGAAATGCCGGTGCCAGCGACGGTCGAGCGCAACGCCCGAGCGTTCTGCATTGGCAATTTCCTTTTCCGGCACGCCGGCCTGCCGGTCCTCCTCCAGGAAGATGTCGGCGAATGGCCGGCCGATCATCGTCTCGTGGCTGCGGCCGAACACTTCCGGCGCACCGCCGAGCCAGCCGGAGATCGACATGTCCGGGGCGATGATGATGATGGCATAATCCTTGGCCCCGTCGAACAGCAGCCGCAGGCGTCCCTCGCTGTGGCGCAGCGCCTCTTCGGCGGCCATCCGCTCGCTGATGTCGATCAGCGTGATCAGGAAACTGTCGGGCCCGACGGACTGGATATGGCCTGCATACCAGGCGGTCTCGATCTGCCGGGTAAAGCGCACCGGATCGCCGGTCTGCAGGCAGGTCGCGATATCCGCGCGCCATGCCTCGCCGTCGCCGCTCAGCATGGCCGCCAGCCGGCGCCCGGCCGGATTGATCGCCTCATAGGCGATGCTGCCGATCGATCCGTCGTCGCTGCGGCGCACGCGACCGGCAATCAGCCCCTCCTGCAGATCCTCGACAATGCTTTTCCAGCGGTGCTCGGACACATAGGTGGCGATCTGGGTGGTGACGACCCGGCCGAAGCGGCTGAGCAATTCGATATCCGTCTCGCTCCAGTGCCGCTTCTTGACGTCGATCGCCGCAAGCGCCCCGATCACCGTGCCGTCCGGCAGCGAAACGGGAACGCCGAGATAGGCGATGACACCGAGGTCGCGGATGGCCAGATTGTCCTGCACCAGCTGATGCACCGTGGCATCGTCGACGATCAGCGGGGTGCGCTGGCTGACCACATGCTGGCAGAAGGAGTGTGTCAGCGGCGTTTCCCCGCGCGCGGCCCATTCGTCCGGCAGCCCGACATGGGCGGCGAAGACCTGGCGATCGCGTTGCAGAATGGAGATCAGCGATACGGGACAATCCAGTGTGCGGCAGACAAGTTCGATCATCTCGCCGAACTCGGGTCTTCCCTCGAGCTCGGCCAGTGCGAACGCGCCCCTGTCTGGAGAACGTTGGATAAAGTCAGGCGAATCCAAGCCGTGGCACCTCAAAAAGCCGTCTTGTAAAACATCTCTGGCAGGCGGCGTGCCGCATGGTTTCTCCCACCGGCGCCCCTAAAGTCAAGCGGACGCCATCACCAGGCTTGGTGGCGGTGCGGTTTTGCCCTCACCTTCGACCAGACGGCTAATATATGCAAGAGCGTTCTGTAGCCCATTGACAGTATAAGGCTTTTCGATGGCCCCGATGGCACCGACGAAATCGCTGGGAATCCGCTTCAGATTGCCGGTGACGAAGACGAAGGGAATGCCCCGGCCTGCCAGGTGCCGGCCGACATCGATGCCGGTCGGGCCATCGAGCAGGTGGATGTCGACAAAGGCGAAATCCGGCTGTTCGGTGTCGATCACGCTGATCGCAGCGCTGCTGTTCATCGCCTGGCCGACGACCTGGTGGCCGGCCGCCTCGACTTCGCATTCAAGCTCCAGCGCCAGCAGGGCCTCGTCCTCGACGATTACAATTCTCACGCTTTAGCTCCTGCGGTCTCGTCGACCAACAAAGTGACATCGACGACCGTCTGCCTGTCTTCGGTGCGACGGTCGATATGGGCGGACACCTGCCGGGCGCAGGTATCCAGGAGAAGCCGGCTGAAGGCATCCGCCTCGGCATCGTTCCACGGGGTTTCGTCCGGTGTCGACGCCGGGCCGATCGTGTCGCGCATCGAGATCAGGAAATGGCCGTTCAGCCGCTTGACCGTCAGATGGATGTCGCCGCCCAGCGTGCCGAGCCCGCGGCGCACGGCATCGCCGACCAGTTCGTTGACGATCAGCGCCAGCGGCGAGGCCTTGGTGGCCGGCACATAGACCGGCGAAATGTCGAGCGTCAGGCGGATATCGTCTCGCTTCAGCGCGCCCACCAGATCGGTCACCATTTCCCGGGCGAAATCGGCGACATCGAAGCGCGATACGTCATCGTCGGTAAACAGCTTGCGGTGCACCGTCGACAGCGCCTCGACCCGGTTGAGCAGCGCCATCAGCGCGCCGCGGGCGCTCTCGTCGCCGGTGCGGCGGGCCTGCTGCTTGGTGATCGAGGCGATCATCGACAGATTGTTCTTCACCCGATGGTCGACCTCGTGCACCAGCATGGTCTTGGCACCCAGCGCGTCGATCAGGTCGCGGTTGCGCTGGTGCGCCTCCTGCTCGGCCGAATGGCGGGCCTGCGACAGCTCCAGCTCGCGCTGCTTCACATGGGTGAAATCCACCTGCGAGGCGAAGAAATAGATCACTTCGCCGGCATCGTTGCGCACCGGGCTGATATAGAGCGCGTTCCAGAAGGTGGAACCGTCCTTGCGATAGTTGAGGATGTCGATGGAGATATCCTGACGGGCTCTGAGCGCCTCCGCGATCTGGCGTACCGCATCGCGATCGGTATCCGGTCCCTGCATCAGCCGGCAATTGCGGCCGTAGAGCTCGTCCTGGGTATAGCCGCTCAGCTCGCAAAAGGCCGCATTGCAGAAGATGATCGGATTGTCGTCCTGCCGCGGATCGGTGATGATCATCGGCATCCGCGTCGCCTTGAAGGCCGCGGCAAAAGGATCCTCCGTCACATGGGATGCGAGAAGTCTGTCTCCGGCGTCGCGGGCTTTATCCCGTGCCGCATCATGATCTGTCATTGACTGTTCCGTACGAGCTACCGGTATCGAACGTGCAATGTTGCGAATGGTTCCGCTGATCTCGGATTTTTTTCAAGGTTTTCAAACCGCCCGGCAAAGAGCGCCTTTGCCCGGACAAAAGAGACGACGGAAGACCGTCAGAGGCTCATTCCGCCGCGATCGCCGCGCCCTGCCGGGCATCGAAGGCCTCGCGCGCCGTCTCCACCGCCTCCATGTTTTCCAGCGTCCAGCCGTAGAGCGCGGCAAACGGCTTCTGCAGGCTGCGGCCCAGCGGCGAGATCTCGTATTCGACGGCCACCGGCGAGACCGGGATCACCCGGCGCTCCAGCAGGCCGTTACGCTCGAGCCGGCGCAGGCACTGGGTCAGCGCCTTCTGGGTGATACCCTCGATCGAGCGCTTGATGGTGTTGAACCGGAGCGGCCCGTCGTCCAGCACCTTCAGCACCATCATCGACCACTTGTCGGCGATCTGGTCGAACAGCAGCCGGCTCGGGCAGTCGGCGGAAAAGGTCTGGCTGGCGCAGAACGGAGCGGACATGAGTTTCCTCCAGTATACCTAGGCGACACGAAGTGCTTTCTTGACACTAGGTTTCCAAGATATACCTAATGCCCACGACACGCAAATGGAGACCCCAAATGTCTGAAACCTCGATGTCCGATGCTTCGACCGCCGCCGGCAAGGACGTTCTGTTCCGCCCCTTCACCCTGAAATCGCTGACGCTGAAGAACCGCATCGTCATGGCGCCGATGACCCGCGGCATGGCCGAGGGCGGCATTCCGGGCGAGGCGCAGACCGCCTATTACCGTCGCCGCGCCGAGGCCGATGTCGGCCTGATCCTGTCGGAAGGTACGGTGATCGATCGCCCGGCCTCGCGCAATTTGCCGGGCATTCCCTTTTTCCATGGCGACAAGGCGCTCTCCGGCTGGAAGGCCGTGATCGACGCCGTGCACGGCGCCGGCGGCGCCATGGGCCCGCAGATCTGGCACACCGGCTCGACCCGCGCGGGCGAATGGGAACCGGAGGCCCCGGTCGAGAGCCCGTCCGGCCTGCTCGACCCGAAGACGCCGCGCGGCGTGACGATGAGCGAGGCCGATATCGCCGCGACCATCGCGGCTTACGCCAAGGCCGCCGCCGACGCCAAGCGCCTCGGTTTCGACGTCGTCGAGATCCACGGCGCCCATGGCTACCTGATCGACCAGTTCTTCTGGGAGGGCACCAATAGCCGCACCGACGGCTGGGGCGGCCCGACGATCAAGGACCGTTCGCGTTTCGCCGTTGAAGTCGTCAAGGCCGTGCGCGCCGCCGTCGGCCCGGATTTCCCGGTCATCATCCGCCTCAGCCAGTGGAAGCAGCAGGACTATTCCGCCCGGCTCGCCAACACGCCTGCCGAAATGGCCGACTGGCTGCAGCCGATCGTCGATGCGGGTGCCGACATCCTGCACTGCTCGCAGCGCCGCTTCTGGGAGCCGGAATTTGCCGCCGAAGACGGCGAGAACGGCCTCAATTTCGCCGGCTGGGCCAAGAAGCTCACCGGCGTCCCGACGATCTCCGTCGGCTCGGTCGGGCTGTCCGGCGACTTCTTCGGCGCCTTTGCCGGACAGGGCTCGGAAAAGGCCGGCCTCGACCGCCTGATCGAGCGCATGGCGCGCGACGAGTTCGACCTGATCGCCGTCGGCCGCGCGATCCTCAACGACCCGCAATGGGCCGCCAAGATCCGCGCGGACAAGACCGACAGCCTGAAGGACTTCGATCCGAAGTCGCTTGCCGAACTGGTCTGAGACGAAACGCCGGCGGGTGGCTTTTGCCGCCCGCCGGGCCTGCGCCCGCCTATCGGCTGCGGGGACCACGGACGTCCGTCAAGCCCTTTGACAGAGCGTCAGGCGAAAGCCCTGCGGCTCGGCGATATGGGCCCTTGCCGCCGCCAGAAAACTGTCGCGTTGCTCCGGGTTGAAAGCACGCTTGGGCAGCGGTCGATAGACATTACCCACCTGGAAGAGCAGCATCATCCGCTCATCCTCGGCAAGCCCGGTAAAATCGCTCCGGAGATACCGCCGGTGACCGTCGGAAAGGCGAATGTCAAATCCGTCACCGGTGGGCGTCAGATGCTGCTCGGCCACGATGAGGCAGCTTTTTGCGAGACCGCGGGCGTTGCGGGCGCCCCGGAACGGCAGCACGACGCGCTTGACAAGAATGAGGGTCGACACGAGGCCAATGGCGGCAGCGATGAGAGTGATCAGCGTGCCCGGGTCCGGATCCTGCACCTTGTCGTAAACGGCCCAGAAGGCGCAAAGCGCCACCAACGGCAAGAGCCTCCGCAGACGCACACGCGTGCGGATATAAAGCCGGACCGCGTCCTTCAGATCGGTTTCGGTCAGCGCAAAGGTGACGGTTATGGAAAGTCCGTGTCGGATGCTTGTAACACCATAGGCCGCCAGACATTCCAGCAGGCTTCGACGATTTCAAGAGTATTCTCACCATTCGCGAACAGCGGGCGCGATCGCCGGCGAGTTTTCCGGCGCCTTTGTCGGACGAAGATCGGAAAAGCCGGTCTCGAACGGCCGATCTCGCATGGCCCGCGACCAGTCGAAATGGTCCGCCACGGCGACCGTGAAAAGCTCAAGGATTTCGATCCGCAGTCGCCCGGCCAACCGGTCCGAGGCCCTGATCGCCACCACCCGCGCGGGTCGTAAAGGTTCGCGGCGGGAGCGCCTCGGCCGCCGGTCAGCCGCGCCTGACCGTCAACTGCACGCTGCCGGCATTGTTGTCGTACATCTGCCAGGCGTCATTGGCGAAGGCGTAGAGATAGCCGCTCTTGCCGGGGGTGAAGCTGGCAGCCGTGCCAATGGCGAAGACCTCGTGCGGCGGGGTGTCGGCCGGGGCGTCATGGTCCGGCACGACGCCGTTGGCCACCAGGCCGACGAGCTGGAACCAGCCGAAATCCTCCTCGCGCTTGGTATAGATGAAGTCCGCCTTGCGGTTGCCGGTCAGCCGTTTGTAGATCGCCTCGCCGCGGCCGAAAAAGGACGAGGCCATCTGCACCGCATCGCCAAGCGTCACCTGCCCGTCGCCATCCGTGCCATCCGGCCCGCAATGCATGCCGCCGTCCAGCCATTCGCCGCTGGCGGAAAAGATATAGTCCACGCCCGCCTCGAGCCAGAGACCGGTGCTGTTCCAGTGCTCTCGGGCATAGATGTCGACGGTTTTCTGCTCCCCGTCGGCCAGCCGCATCGTCTTCCAGTAGGCCCCCTGCTGCAGCGGCGGATCGGTGTGGCGGTCGCGGGCGGAGGCGTGCAGGTCGGCGCTGTCGACACCGAGGCAGGGCACCGCCCGCGGCCTGGTCTTCAGCGTCTTGAAGATGCCGGTGAGGGAATCGTGCAGCTGGTCGCGGCATTCGCAGGTCATCTGGTCGCGCACCGCCGCCCGCAGGCCGAGCCCCTTGGCCTCCGCCTCGTCCGCCATCCACAGCAGCGCCGCGTTCGACAGGCCGCACAGCCCGTAGCCGCCGCCGACATCGCCGTGGACGCCCGGAAACCAGACCTGCTTGACGCGCGGGTCGCTAGGGGCCGCATCCCAGAGCGTCGGCATGAAGCTCTGCCGCATCTCGTCGATGGCCACCGCATGGCGGGCGTGGGCGACCGTTGCCCCCAGCGTCGTGTCGTGGAAACTGTGCTTCTTCGGGTCGTCGATCAGGTTCAGCAGCGCCATGTCGTCCGGCACGCCGAGCGCGCCCACCGTATCCCAGACGCCGATGAAATGGATCGGGATCGAGGCGGCCGCCGTCTGGCCGGTCGCGACGCCATGAAAGGCCAGCGTGTCGGTGGCGATGATCGGGGCGGCCTGATCGGCCGGCAGGCGGTAATTGTCGAACAGGCCCTGGATCGCCCGCCAGATATCGGCTTCCTTAGGAACGCCGGGGCTTGCCGGATCGAACAGGCCGCAGCGCGAAATCATGCCGCCAAGGCTGCGCGCGGTATAGGCGCCGCGGGAAAAGCCGAACAGCCAGATCTTCGCCTTGGGGGTATATTGGCGGGCCAGCCAATTATAGGCGCTCATGATGTTGCGATCGAGCCCCTCGCCCATGCCGCCGCCGGCGATCCGGTCCCACCAGCCGCCATCGGTGCCGACGCCCGGATGGTAATAGACCTTCTGCTCCTCGCCGTCGGCATCATGGGTCGCCAGCGCATTGCGCAGCTTGACCACATTGGTGGGCGCCGAAAGATCGCCGTCCATCTGGTCCGGCGTATTCCAGGTGCCGTCGCAAAATACGATCAGATTCATCGAAAACCTCCCCGTCGCGAAAAAAACATCACTATATTTTCCGCAAAATGGAATTTAACGGACGCGCAAGATCTCTAATATTGTCGTTAATCTCAAATTAGCGACAAACTATAGTCGCGCCTACCGGGCGCACCGTGAAATCTGCGTGAATTTCAAGGGATAAACGATCTTTCCACTGGCACATGACCGATTTTCGGCTCGCAGCCACCCCCGGCATCGCTCGCCCCGCATGCCCGCTTTCTCCCCCCCGTTTTGCCGCCTCGGGAGGGCAAACAATAGGTATGCTTTTTACCTTTGCTTTAGATTGGCGGGCTATTGAATGATGTTGACTGATTTCGCAGCAAATCATCAGAATGCTGATCAGCTCGGCGGGGCGCAGCGATCACACAGACCCGCAGCGTGGCAAGGCCGGGTGCGGCGAGACCAGTCAAGACCGGGCCGGATGAGACCGCCCTGCCGCCGCTTGCCGACGGCCCTGACCGTGACGCGTAGACTATCGAGCAAGAGAACGACCGCCAGATGTTGAAGCCCGAACTGCTTTTGAGCATCATCAACACGATCGGCGACTTCGCCCTTCTGGCGATGGGCTATGGCGCGATCCTGCGATATGTGAAGCATGCGCTGCTGCGCGATGTGGCGATCGGGCTGATCTTCGGCATCGGCGCCTGCCTTGCGGTGCTCAATTCGATCGAGATCATTCCGGGTGTCAGGATCGACGTGCGCGCCGCCATGGTGGTGCTGGCCGGGCCGTTCGGCGGCGTCATCGGCGCCGTCGAGGCGGGCCTGATCACCGCCGCCATGCGCTATTGGCAGGGTGGTGTGGGCGCCAGCGCCGGTGTCGCCAACATCTTTTCCACCGCCGTGCTGGGCATGTGCCTGCTGCCATGGCTGGGACGCGGACGTGGCGTCAGCTTTCGCCAGCAGATCGCGCTTGGCCTGCTCTGCAATGTGCCGCTGCTGTTCATCTTCACCATTCCGATCGACAACAATGCCGAGGTCTTCCTGCGTGCCATCGGTCCGCTCAGCGTCGGCAGCCTGGTCGCGGTCGTGCTCCTGGCCCGCATCCTCAACAGCGCGCTTTCGGAGTATCGCCGCCGCAACGAGCTGGTGGCGGAAGCGACGCTGGACCCGCTGACCGGACTGCTCAACCGCCGCGGCTTCGAGCGCAGCATGACGGTGGCCTTCGATCGGCTGCGCGAGCGGCAGGAGAGCGCCTCGGTGCTGGTGGTCGATATCGACCATTTCAAGCGGGTCAACGATGTCTTCGGCCATGATGCCGGCGACACGGTGCTGGTGCGGATCGCCGACCTGATCCGCTCACAGATCCGCGGCGACGACATCATTGCCCGTTTCGGCGGCGAGGAGATCGTGCTGGTAATGCCCGGCATCGGCGAGGACCGGGCGCAGGCCGCCGCCGAGCGGCTGCGCCGCGTCATTGCCCATGCCCGCCTGCTGGCCGACCACGGCAATGGCAGCCATCAGGGCGTCACCGTCAGTATCGGCGTCGTGTCCCGCGCGGTGCGCGACATCAGTTTCGATGAAATGTTCAAGCTGGCCGATACCGCCCTCTACCGGGCCAAGGATCACGGGCGCAACCGCGTCGAGGTGATGCAAGCGGCGGCGTAGTCGTCGCGGCGTAACGAGAGCGGGGCCGGACGTCCGGCAGCCCATAAAGGCGTGGGGCCGCGGCATTGCTGCCACGGCCCGACATCACGGATCAGAAGGTTTCTTGCAAAAATCGTCCTGCCCGCGTCAGCCCCAGGGCGCCGGGGAGAGCGCCGCAAGGGACATCTGTCACCCGCCGGATGCCGGCGGATCGATGATCTGCCAGTGGATGACGCTCAGTTGGGCACGGTCCACTGGATCTGGACTTCTTCCAGGGGCTTCGACAGGTGCACGTGCTGGTCGACGTGATCGACCCAGTCGAGCGGGATCAGGTGGTGCTGGCCGTCGGGCGAATCGGTGCGGGTCAGCTTGATGCGGCTGGAGCCTTCCATGTGATCGACGGTGCCGACATGGGCGCCATCAAGCGCGCGGACTTCCATATGCTCGCGGATCTGTTCAGCGGATACCATGAGATATTCCTCCTTGATTGTGTGGCCGTGTTTTTCGTTCGGGGTTGCTGTCACAACTCGAAAGGCCGGGATCGGGTTCCGTGAAAAATAACGCTGCTGCCTGCGGATGCCGGCCGCGTGCCGGCTTTCCTCAGACGCCGCCCGCCCCCTCGCCGGAACCTCTGGCGCGCCCGCCGGTTGTGGTTCGACACCCTGAGAACATCCGCAACCGAAAAGCCGGAGAACGACAATGCATGAGGGCGAAACCGAGGCCGCGCGACTTGTTGCGGAATACCGCAAGCTGGGCGGCACCCGCCGCGTCAAGATCGACGACAACCACGTGACAACCCGCACTTGGGAAGGCGAGCCGGCGGCGGCGAGCGACTTCTGGAACACGCATATCGCGACGCTCGACCAGAACCGCCGCCGCGAGGTGGAAACCCTGCTGCCCGACATCAATACGCTCTGAAGCGACATCAATACGCTCTGAAGCGGGGCAGCATCGACCGGGCCAGCCGCCCCCTTCCGTCACCATGCCTGCCGGCAATCCCGTTTATTTCACCGGCAGGGCCGCTTCGGCCGGAACTGAAAGCCGGCTTTGCGAATTCATTCCCCGCCGGTCGTCTTCTTCCTGGGTTCCGGCGCTCGCGGAGTAAAAACAGTTTCATGTCTCCCAGAATAGCGATCATCGGCTCCGGCCCCACCGGCATCTACACCCTGAAGGGCCTCGTTCATGCGCGCACGCCGCTCGACATCAGCGTGTTCGAGGCGGGCGACGATCCGGGGCGCGGCACGCCCTATCATCCAGACATCAACGATCCGGCCATGCTGTCGAACATCGCCTCGATCGAAATCCCGCCGATCACCGAGACGCTGGTCGAGTGGCTGGAGCGCCAGAGCGATGCGCGGCTGGCCGAGATGCAGATCGCCCGCGCGGCGATCGACATCCGCGCCTTCTATCCGCGGCTGGTGCTGGGCGACTATTTTCGCACGCAATTCCTGTCGCTGCTGGAGATCGGCGCCCAGAACGGTCACCGGATCGAAGTGCATGAGCGCCACCGCGTCATCGACATCGCGCTGCAGCACGACGATATCCGCCTTGCCGTGCGCGCCGAGGGCGAGCCGGACGCCTCCGACTGGGTGTTCGACCATGTGGTGATGGCGACCGGCCACAACTGGCCGGAGCATACCGAAACCAAGCCCGGCTATTTCATCTCGCCCTGGCCGGCGACGGCACTGAGTGTCATCCGCAACTGCAAGGTCGGCATTCTCGGCACCTCGCTGTCGGGCATCGACGCGCTGATGACGGTGGCGACCGCCCACGGCGCCTTCTATTTCGACGCCGCCGGCGAGATGCAGTACCAGCCGTCGCCGGACACCGACGCCTTCCACGCGACGATGATGTCGCGCAAGGGGCTGTTGCCGGAGGCGGATTTCTACTGTCCCCTGCCCTATATCCCGCCGCGGATCTGCACGGCCGACGCGATCGACGCGCTGATCGCCACCGGCCGACACGACCTGCTGGATGACGTCTTCGAACTGTTCCGCGCCGAGATGTTCGATGCCGACCCTGAGTATTCCGCCCGGATCGGGCTTGCCGATCTCACCGTCGAGACGATCGCGGAGGCCTATTTCGCCGAGCGGCTGGTTTCCGACCCCTTCGTCTGGGCGGCGAAGAACCTGGCGGAGACCGAGCACAACAAGACGGTCCGCTACACCGTGCCCTGGCGCTATGCGATCCTCAGGATGCACGAGGAGATTGCCCGCGTGGTGCCGCATCTCGACGAGCGCGACCTCAAGCGCTTCCACCGGTATTTCAAGACGGTCTTCGTCGACGACTATGCCGCCGTGCCGCCGACCTCGATTGCCAGGCTTCTGGCGCTGCACCGGGCCGGCAAGCTTGCGGTGACGGCCCTTGGCGAGGACTACGAGATCACCACCCAAGAGGGTGTGCGCGGCGTCACCGTCCGGCGCGACGGGGACACTGTCCAGTACGACGCCTTTATCGACGCCACCGGCCAGCATTCGATGTCGGCGACCGACCTGCCCTTCCCGACGCTGATCGCGCAAGGCGGCGTGCGCAAGGCGATGACGCCCGCCCCGCAGGATGGCCTGATCGACGAGGACCACGCCCCCCTCCAGCGCCGCACCGGCGGCATCGACATCGACGAGACCTTCCGCCCCGTCTTCACCGACGGCCAGTTCACCAACCACCTCTACTGCGCGGCAATCTCCTTCCTGCTGCACAAACTGCCCTTCGTGCAGGGCATCACCAGCGCTGCCGAGATAGGCGAAACAGTGGCGGAAGCGATCCTGGACGATGTCGGCGACACGGCAAAGACGGGGATCTTGCTGAGCGCGTGAAGGGGGGAATGGGGTGTGGGCGTCGCGGGTGGGCTCTCAGATCTCCGCAAGCTCGGCTCTTTAGCCACCCTGGATGCCTCTCTTAAGATGCGTCCAATACGCGATATCCCCATAGGCGGGAGAGATGGCGTCGATCACCAAGATCTTACCTTCTTAGGAAATCGCCATGAGAGATGCGGCGCGATAAAGGTATATCGGTAGTAGGACTGTGGCTCGACTTAACTTAGGCTCGGGATAATGGCCTAACCACAGCAAGACACTTCCTATCGTTCCCTGCGAAACACGGCTGCGCAGGAGCGCCGCCTATGGCCTCCCGGTTCGCAAGCGTCAGCCCCCGCCACCCGGCTTTTGAAGCTGGTTCGCCGCTCCCCTACCCTTCACCCCGCACCGCCGGAACGCCACCGCCCGCCGCCCCACCCGCTTGCGCTTTACTGGCTCCCATCCTATACTGAACCAAATGGTTCAGTATTCTGCCTCTCTCGACCTCTCCTTTGCAGCCCTTGCCGATGCGACGCGGCGGGGGGTGATCGATCAGCTCGGGCGCGGCGAGGCGTCGATCAGCAGTCTGGCCGACCGGTTCGAGATGACGCTGACGGGGATGAAGAAGCATGTCCAGGTGCTGGAGCGGGCGGGACTGGTGGTCACGCAGAAGGTCGGACGGGTGCGCACCTGCAGGCTTGGCCGCCGCGGCCTTGCGGCGGAGGCTGCCTGGATCGATGAACACCGCCGGCTGTTCGAAGCCCGTTTTGCGGCCCTGGACGAGATTATTCGCGAGTTGAAAGAGGAGGATGGCAATGCGTGACAGCATCAGGCGTGCACTGGAGGGGGAAAACACGACATCGGTCGAGCCGAAGGGCGAGCGCGAACTCGTCGTGACCCGGATTTTCGAGGCGCCGCCGGCGCTGGTCTACAGGGCGTGGAGCGAACCTGCGCTTTTTCAGCGGTGGTGGGTACCCAAATCGGTCGCCGGCATCGCGCTCTTGTCCTGCGCCATGGATGTGCGCACCGGCGGCAAGTACCGGCTGGAATTCGGCACCGAAGGCTCCGACAGCATGGCATTCCACGGCAGATATCTCGACGTCGTGGCGAATGCGCGGATCGTCTGGACCAATGACGAGGGCGAGGACGGCGCGATCACGACCGTGACCTTCGAGGACCTGGGCGGTCGCACGCTGGTCACCTTCCACGAGCTCTATCCGACATCGCAGGCGCGGGACGAGGCCCTGCAGGGCTCGGCAGCCCCCATGCCCGAACAGCTGGATCAGCTCGCGGACATGCTGGCGGAACTGCAAGGGTAACGCGCCCGGGACTTTGAGGACGCCGGTCGCGGTGCCGGCGGCATGTTTGCCTGCGTCTCGAATGCGCCTTCCGAGCGTGTCGAAAAAGTCCCCTCCCAAACCCGACCCACAAGGGGGAGGGCTTAGCCCGGTCGCGGCCGGTGCAGGCAGGGACCGGGAGGCGGCTTCATGGCGCGCGGGCGGCGTCGCGGGCGGCATGGGGGAAAGCCCATGCCCCCGTGGCTTAGGCCGTCAGCATCGACGCTGCCAGCTGCGTCACCCGGTCGCCGACCGCAATCTCGCCGGGCTCGGACACCCGCGCATAGGCGCCGAAATTGCGCTTGTTGTGGCGCAGGATATTGCGCAGCACATTGGGCTCCTCGCCGATCTCCGGCTGGGCAACCAGCGTCATGCCGCAGCGCTTGGTCGGTTCGGTCACCGTCACCTGCATCGCGCCGAGCCTCAGATCCTTACCGATCCAGGCGTTTTCGACGAATTCGCCCTCGCCTTGCGTTTCGATCAGCACCGAGGGGCGGAAGCGGCGGGCGTCGAGTTCGGCAAAGGCGCCGATCGCCGCCAGATGGGCGAGCGAGGTGGTGGTCACCAGATGCAGGTGTTCCGGCGTGTAGCGGTTGGAAATCACCGGAAAGCGGTAGTCGGCATGGTCCTCCATGCCGCCATAGGCGCCGACGGCGACGGGAAAGCCGAAATAGCCGGTCAGCCGCTGCTGCAGGGTGGAATCGTCGAGCCAGAACGGGCCTTCATCGGGAAACCAGATCTGCGGCAGGGTCTCCTCGCCAAGCGTGGCGGACAGAAAGAGCGCCGGGCGCCAGCGCGGCTCCTGCTCGGGCGCCGCCGAAAGGCCCGTGCGCTGGTCGAACAGGCCGAAACGCCGGTCGCCGGCAATGCCGGCCGGGCTGACCGAGATCGTCTCGCAGCGCTCGCCGGCAAGCGAGCTTACCGGATAGCGCCAGACCTCGAGAACCTTGCCGATCCCGTCCAATTGCATGTCCCATCCAGCATCCACGAAAACAGCCCTCGTTCATCTGCAGTCTATCCCCGGTCTCGGCGCCGGCAAGGGGAAAAGCGGCGGATGGCCGATGGGTTCCATGGCGCCGACGCACGCGGCCGGGCCGACCGGCCGGATCCGCCGCGATGTCGGCCGGCGGATCGGCGGGGAAAAGCAAGCATAGAGTGAACAAGCCGCTTCGAATTCACTCTGCGCTTGAATTAGCAGAAACCTGATGCCAAGCTGCGGTTCAGCCAGCCGGAGGATGCCATGCGTGCCTTGTCGATGACTGCAGTCCTGCTCGTGAGCGCCGCGCCGATCGCCGCGGCGCCGGCCGACGACCGGGAGACGAAATCCGGGCATCGGGCCTGTGGCGATGCGATCGCCTGCCGGATGATGACCGAACCGCAGCGCCCGCCAACGGCCAACCCGGGCAACCCCGGCAAGGCGGCGCGGCTCAGCCTGGCCGCCGTGCTCGACACCGCGCAGGGGCAGCGCCGGGCGCCCGGGTCGACAAGCGCCAGGGGCACGAAAAACCCGGAAGCGCGCCATATCTGCGACGACGCGGCGTCCGGGCCGTTCAACCCGGAGACGGCGGCCATCACCATGGCGCGGTCGATCCCGGTCACCCGGCAGTTTTCGGCCATGGCGAGCCTCGCGCTGATCCGGGTCGGCGTCGGCGGCACGCCATGCGGGCATGACCGGCAGCAGAGAGCGTCGCCGCCGCTCCTGTCCTTCGCACCCGATACCGGCGGACGCGGCCCGCGCTGACATGGCGCCACGCCGGCCTTGGCGCACCCGATACCGGCGGACGAGGCCCGCCCTGACATGGCGCCACGCCGGCCCTGGCGCACCCGATACCGGCAGACGCGGCCCGCGCTGACATGGCGCCACGCCGGCCCTGGCGCACCGGGTCTGACGGTCAATCCCTCGGGGGCCGCGCCGCATGGGAAAGGCCTCGTTCGGACCCGATATTCGGACCCTATATTCGGGCCCGCTTTTCAGGTCAGCCCGTCACGCCCGCCTGTCAGGCGTGCCGGGCGATCAGCCGAGGCCTTCTTCGGCCAGCGCCCGGATCACCGAGGGCCGCGCCTTCAGGCGGTCGAAGCAGGCCTGCAGCGGGGCCGGAAGGTCGACGCCGCTCTTCGGCGCCACCATCAGCACCCAGAACAGATAGCAGTCGGCAATGGTCATCTCGTCGCCGACGAGGAAGGGCCTGTCGCCCATCTGCTCGGCGAGGATGGCGAAATGGCGCGCAAGCTTTTCCCGCGCCCGCGCCTTTTCCAGCTCCGGGAAATCCCGGAAGAACGGCTGGTAGGCGCCGTGGATTTCGGACGCCATGAAGGCCAAAGCCTCCAGTGCCCGCCAGCGCGCAAGGCCGTGTGCCGGCAGGAGCTTGCCGCTGGTCTCGGCGATATAGTGCAGGATCACCGGATTTTCGGTAAGGACCGCACCGTCGTCCAGTTCGAGCGCCGGGATATAGCCCTTCGGATTGAGCGCCAGGAAGTCGCGACCGTCGGTGGTGCGCTTGTCCCGGTCGATGCTGACGCGCTGATAGGCAAGTCCGGTCTCGATCAGCGCGATGTGGTCGGCGAGGCTGCAGGCGGCGGGATAATAGAAGAATTTCATCGTGGTCTTCCTGTTGCGATCCCGGTGCGACGGTACACGGCCGCGACCAGGTCTCTGTTGTTGACCACGGCCATTTATGAGACCAAAATCGCAGCGTCAAAAGCATATTTTCAGGAGCAGGTCAGATGGATGTGACCGCCACGCATAGCGAAGCGGCCTGCAGGGGCGTCAGCGAGATCCTCAGCCGGGTCGGCGACAAGTGGACGATCCAGGTGGTGGTGGCGCTGCGTTCGGGCAGCCGCCGCTTCAACGGGTTGAAGCGCGAGGTCAACGGCATTTCGCAGCAGATGCTGACCCGCACGCTGAAGACGCTGGAGCGCGACGGCATGGTGGAGCGCGCCGTGCGCGACACCACCCCGCCGCAGGTCGAATACACCCTGACGCCGCTTGGCCATTCGCTGTCGGACACCGCCCGCCAGCTGGCGCAATGGGCAACCCAGCATCGCGACAGGATCGCGGAAAACCGCGAGCGCTACGACAGCCGCCGGATGGCGGAAGACGAGGGCTGACTTGCGCCCCTGCCGCCGGACCTGCCTTGGCGAGGATGGCGGGCGGATCGGCAATCTCTCTCTCGGGTCTGCACGGTCGTCGGGATCGGCGGGCTCGAGCAGATGCGCGCGTGCTGCCGGCGCGCGGGGCGAGTGAGAGGATATCGTCACCAGGTTTCCGGCCGAGCGATTGCGGCACCGGCGCCGACCGCGCCGACCAGCCGGAGGATCGCCTGCGGCAGCTGCGGTGCGAAGGCCCCGGGCAGGACGATGCGTCCGCCCGCGCAACAGCTGCCGGTCGCCGGGCGCGGTGTCGGCGTGACGGTCGCGGCGGCGGCAACCCGCCGCGCGGTGCGCAGAGGCGCGGCCGCGACACTCTCCAGACGTGCGATGGCGGGGTCGGCAGGCGCGATCAGCTTCAGCCGGTCCCCGGGCGAGATGCCGGCGGTGCAGAGGCGGCGCACCCCACCGGCAAGGGTGCGTGCCGCATCCGGTGTGCCCGCCATGCGCATCCGGTCGATCCCGGTCGGGATCCCCTCCCCGGAACCTCAAGTCCGGTCTCGACAGGGCGGCGCGCCGGATCAGCCCCGGGCACCCGCTCCGGGCGGCGTTCTCGTCAAGCCCGAAGACCATCGGATCGCGCCGAACGCGTCCGGCCCTTCAGCGGATCCTCGCCTGCCATTCCGAGCGTGTCAGCTGGTACCAGACGTCCCTGTGATCGGTGCCGGGAAAATCGGCGGACTGGAAAGGCACCGTGCGTATAGGGGTCATCCCGATCTTTTCCATGACCCGGCGCGACCCGAGATTGGTCTCCATGGTGCAGGCCACGATTTTCTCTATGCCGGTGCTGTGGAACCCCAGGTCCACCAGTGCCGATGCGGCCTCGGATGCATAGCCTTTGCCCCAGGCATCCCGGCGCAGCCTGTATCCGATTTCGGCCACCTCGTCCCTCTCGACGGACAGGCAGAACCAGCCCACGAATGTGTCGTCGTCGCGCCGCCTGGCCGTCCAGACATCGGGCTCGGTGCCCCTTGGCATCAGGAAGGTCACCTTTTCCGGGTCCGTGGTCGCGTGATCGACCGCGCCGCCATGGAGAAAGCGCATCACCTGCGGATCCAGCTCCAACGCGAGAAAGTCGCCCCGGTCTGCCGGAGTACAGGATCGAAGCCTGAGCCTTGCCGTCTGCAGCACCGTCATGCAATCCCACCTCCATGGTCCCCTTGCAGACAGACTATCGCAGTAATGCCGGTTCTCAATGTCTGCTTCCGGCACAAAGCATCCCCAGCCTGGCCAGATCTTTCAGGCTCTGCGGCCATCTCTGCCGCAAATCCGACCAACTTGCCCGAATCCAAACCTTTTCCTTAACAAGGTAGTAAACTTTTTATCGCCATAACTTATGCAGATCTGCGTCATTCCCTGCAGTCTGTATTTAAGTGGTTTTTGCCGGCCAGGCCGGTGTCGGGCTCTTGTCGCTCCAGTGTTGCGGTAAAATCGGTATGTCGGAAATTTTTGTCGAAGCGCCTGCCCTTCCCTCGGAACTGAGGGCGCTCAATCAGATTTTTGGGATCTTGCGCTACGATCCGGATGGCCGGATCATCGGCGCCAATCCGCTGTTTACCCGCCTGATCGGCTATGAGCTCGACAGCCTGATCGGGCAGGACACGTCGATGTTCATTTCCAGCACCTATCACCGCAACCAGCGCGGCGCGCTGTGGGCGGCGGTGCTGGCCGGCGAGGCGCAGACCGACCTGGTGCTGTGGGTTGCCAGGAACGGCCGCGAACTCTGGCTGCGGTCGCGCTATGTGCCGATCACCACCGAGGACGGGACGATCTCGGAAGTCGTCCAGATCGTCTCGGACGCGACGCATGAGCAGTTGCGCGAGGCCGACGAGCAGGGCCAGATCGCCGCGATCAACAAGAGCCAGGCCGTCATCCATTTCGCCCTCGACGGCACGATCCTCGACGCCAACCAGCAATTTCTCGACGCCATGGGCTATCCGCTCGACGAGATCGCCGGCCGGCATCACGCCATCTTCGTCGACGAAGCCTATCGGCTGAGCCCGGACTATGCCGCCTTCTGGCAGGCGCTGGCCAATGGCGAGCACAAGTCGGGCGAATATCGCCGCATCCGCCGGGACGGGTCCGATGTCTGGCTGCAGGCGGTCTACAGCCCGATCTTCGACCATGCCGGACGTCCGTTCAAGGTGGTCAAATATGCCACCGACGTGACGGCGGAAAAGCTGCGCCAGGCCGATTACGAATGGCAGATCAGCGCGATCCACAAGTCCAACTGCGTCGTCACCTTCGACATGTATGGCACGATCATCGACGCCAACGACAAGTTTCTCGAGGCCAGCGGCTACGGCATCGACGAGATCCGCGGCTGCCACCACAAGATGTTCGTCGATCCGGCCCATGCGCATGGGGCACAATATGCGCAGTTCTGGCAGGATCTGGCCGCCGGCCGGCATCGCTCCGGCCTCTACAAGCGCTACGGCAAGGACGGCCGCGAGATCTGGCTGCGGGCGACCTACAACCCGATCTTCGACATCAACGGCAAACCGGTGAAGGTGGTCAAGTTCGCCGCCATCGTCACCACCGAGCGCCAGCTGCAGGCCGAATACCAGGGCCAGATCGCGGCGATCCACAATGCCCATTGCGTGATCTCGTTTGACCTCGACGGCACGGTGATCGACGCCAACGAGAATTTCCTCGCCGCCACCGGCTACCGTTTCGGCGAGGTGCGCGGCCGGCATCACCGGATGTTCGTCGACGATGCCTATGGATTGAGCGCCGAATACCAGCAGTTCTGGGCGGATCTGGCAGCCGGCAAGCACAAGGCGGGCGAATACCGGCGACTGGCCAAGGACGGCAGCGAGATCTGGCTGCAGGCGACCTATAACCCGATCTTCGACCTCAACGGCCGGCCGTTCAAGATCGTCAAATATGCCAGCGACATCACCGCCGACAAGCTGGCCCAGGCCCATTACCGCGGCCAGATCGACGCCATCCACAAGAGCCAGGCCGTCGTCACCTTCAATCTCGACGGCACGATCACCGAGGCCAACCAGAATTTTCTCGACATGGTCGGCTACCAGCTTGCCGAACTGCAGGGCAAGCACCACGCGATGCTGGTCGAGCGCGATGTCGCGGCGTCGCAGGACTATCACGACTTCTGGCAGGCGCTGCGCGACGGCCGCCACCATTCCGGCATGTACAAGCGGATCGGCAAGGACGGACGCGAGGTCTGGCTGCAGGCCTCCTACAGCCCGATCCTCGACCTAAACGGTCGCCCGGTGCAGGTGATCAAATATGCCAGCGACGTCAGCGCCAATGTCGAACTGGCCCAGGCCTTCGACGACGCCAAGCGCCAGGCGCATCACGACGCCGCCACCTCGCTGCCGAACCGGGTCAAGCTGTCGAGCTTCATGGACGGCGCCCTGGCGGGTCCCGGCGCCTCGCTGACCGTGTTTTATGTCGACCTCGACCGGTTCAAGCCGATCAACGATACCTTCGGCCATCATGTCGGCGACCGGGTGCTGGGCGAGATCGCCGACCGGCTGCGCCGCACCCTGCGCGACGACCAGATGGTCGCCCGCGTCGGCGGCGACGAATTCGTCATTGCCGCACCCGCCATGCCGGCCGAGGCGATCGACCGCTTCTGCAAGCGGCTGTTCGACAGCATCAGCCTGCCGATCCGCCACGAGAGCGGCGACATCACCGTCAGCATGTCGATGGGGATTGCCATCTCGCCGGCCGACGGCACGACGCCGGACGAATTGCTGCGGTCTGCCGACGCCGCCCTCTACCGGTCGAAGGAAAGCGGCCGCGGGCAGTATCATTTCTACGCCACCGAGATGAACGACCGGATCATGGCGCAGCGCAAGATGACCGAGGACCTGCGCCACGGCCTGGCGGCCGGCGACTTCTACCTCGAATACCAGCCGCGCTTCGACACGAGGATGCGGCGCATCCGCAGCCTGGAGGCGCTGGTGCGCTGGGCGCATCCGGAAAGCGGCCGCGTCAGCCCGGCGGAATTCATTCCGCTGGCCGAACAGAACGGCCTGATCGTGCCGCTCGGCGACTGGATCCTGCGCACCGCCTGCCAGGCGGCGACCGCCTGGGACGGCATCGGTGTCTCGGTCAATGTCTCGCCGGTGCAGTTCCGCGACGGCAATCTGGTCGACAAGGTGCGCGAGGCGCTGCAAAGCTCCGGCCTGCCGGGCCACCTGCTCGAACTGGAGATCACCGAGGGCGTGCTGCTGGAGGATGCCGAACGGGCGATCCAGGTGCTGGCCGAACTGAAAACGCTCGGCATCAAGCTTGCCATGGACGATTTCGGCACCGGCTATTCGTCGCTCAGCTATCTGCGCAATTTCCCCTTCGACGTGATCAAGATCGACCGCTCCTTCATCATGGATCTCGACACGCGGGAGAATGCCCGCGCCATCGTCCAGGCGATCCTCGGCCTCGGCAAGGCGCTCGGCCTGTCGGTCACCGCCGAGGGCGTCGAGACCAACGAACAGCTGGCGGTGCTGACCATGGACCAGTGCACCGAGGTGCAGGGCTTCCTGCTGGCAAGACCGCTGAAGCTGGACAAGGTAATGGAACTGCTGGCCGAACTGGCCGATATCGGCGTCATTGCCGGCGAACCGGCCGGCGAAGCCAATGCGGATGAGGACGGGGACGGCGATGCCGACCCGAACACCGCCGCCGACGCACAAGCCACCATCCTGTCCTTTGCCGACAAGCTCCGCGACGCCGAAGACGGCGGGGAACCGGAGGACGCCGCATTGAAGGCAAGCAATGCCCGCGGCGAACTCGCGGCCGAATAACAGAACCAACCGGCAGCGGGCGCTTCGGCGCCCGTGCTTCTCGCCCGGACGGCCCGGCTTTGGCGACTGCGGCCGGAAGGCATTGCCCGGAACGCGGCGCGGCCAGCGTGCCGTCCTCCCCGCTTCGTGCCCTCCCGGGATCGCGCACGGCGCGAAAGCCACGTCGCCCTAAAACCACCGGCAAAACCGGCTCGCCTCGATCGCGGGCCAGCGATCGGATGCGCGGGGCATGGAACGCGCGGATGATGCAGCCCGTTGCGCGGCCCCCTGTGTCGCGGGCCCCTTTGTCGCGGTCGAGGGCCTGCGGTGGGGATGGTCGTCCGCGGCAAAGGCATGCCCGATTACGGGCGCAGCGCCTGTCGGGTGGCGCGTTCGGCCTCGTCGATGATCGCGTCGATCGGAGATGGCGGCGGGGTCGAGATCAACTGCAGGGCGATGCCGCGCAACAGGCCGAGCAGGAAGACGCCCATGGCCTGAGGGTCGGCATCCGCCCGCACGGAGCCGTCGCGGATGCCGGCGCTGACCTTGTCGGCGAGTATCCGCCGGAAGCGGGCATCCTGCTCGGCAAACAGCGGCATCAGCACCGGGTCGGTGGCAATTGCCTCCCCCCACATCTGCAGGAAGGCGCGGGTGGCCGGCCTTTGCCGGCCGACATTCTCCAGATAGGCGCGCACGGTCTGCGCCAGCCAGTCTGCGGCGCGCGCGCCGGGATCCGGGAGCGCGAAGATCTGCGCATCGCGCATCACCGCGCGCAGCAGATTTTCCCGGTTGCCGAAATGATGGGTGACGATGCCGCGGCTGTAGCCGGCGGCCTTGCCGACCTCCGCCAGGGTGAGCGCGCGCGACCCGCGCGCCGCAATCAGCGCCGTCGCGGCGGCAATCACCTTGCGTTCGGTCTGCTCGCGCCGCTCTTGCTGCGTGCGGCGCGCGGGAGGCTGGTCAGGCATCGGGGCTATTCAGTCATCGGGTCGACGAACCTCGTCCATCGAAGGTGGCGCTCGCCCCGTCGATACCACGGGCTGCGGAACGCTTGCAAGCAAGCGGGCAGGCCGTTGGCCGACCGGATGCGCGGCAGAACGGGTCGGCGGCCAAGCAGATGTGCCGCCGCGCGGACCGGCGTGCAAGCCAACGGGGGAAACGGGCGCACCGGCAGGCACGCTTTCCGGACCGCGCAGATACGGGGGAAAGCCGCGGCGACACTTGCATTTTTATCCGGCCGTGATACTTGCGTGTCAATCAACAAGTATTTTAGAGGTGAATCCATGCCGCACACGCCCCTTGTCCTCGTCCACGGCAATCCCGAAACAGCGGCCGTCTGGGGCCCGCTGATCGGCGCACTCGGCCGGGCGGACGCCGTTGCCCTGTCGCCGCCCGGCTTCGGCGTCCCCGCCCCGGCCGGCTTCGCGCCGTCGATGCAGGCCTATCTGGACTGGCTTGCGGGCCAGCTGGAACTGTTCGCCACGCCGGTCGACCTGGTCGGGCACGACTGGGGCGGCATCCATGTCGCGCTGCTGGCGATGCACCGTCCGGACCTGATCCGCAGCTGGGCCTCGGACGCGCTCGGCGTCTTTGCGCCCGACTATGCCTGGCATGCGCGGGCCCAAGCCTGGCAGCAGGAGGGCGTCGGCGAAGCCTCGGTGCAGGAGATCTGGGGCGGCGACCTTGAGCAGCGGCTGGCGGTGGCCGCAAGTCTCGGCATGACCGGGCGGATGGCGGAACGGGTGGCGGCCGGCATGGACCCTGAAATGGGCGCGACCGTCCTCAAGCTGCTCCGCGCCTCCCGCCAGCCGGCGATGTCGAATGCCGGACAATCCCTGCAGAGGGCCGCAAGACGCCCGGGCCTTGCCCTTATCGCCCTTGACGATTTCGGCCGCGCCAGCGGCACCGTGGAACAACACCAATGGGCCGCCCGCCAATCCGGCGCGACGATCGCGCCTCTGCAAGGCGTCGGCCACTGGTGGCCGGAGGAGACGCCCGCGCCGGTGGCCGAGGCGCTGACGCGGTTCTGGGCGGGGCTGGAGGCGGAGGAAGGGGTGTAGGCGTGGGGCTCTGGAGGATGCCGCCGGATACGGCGCAATTTCCGCAGCGCAAACGGAAGGTCAGCCAATAACACAACAAACGAAGACGACCCGCCCAACAGCCACCAGGGATCGCTGTTGGGCGGAAGCGGCTATTCTCTAACATTGGAGATGAAGTAGCCTATCGCTGAGATATATAGATTTCTCTCATGCAAGAGCCGCACGCAAGTCGTGTTTCACGGCCGAAGGATCACCCGACCCAACACCGAGTTTTCCTCGATATACCTGTGTGCCGCTGCCGCCTCCTGCAGCGAGAAGGTCCGGTCCAATGCAACAGCCAGCTTGCCGCGCTCCACCTGCCTGAGCATGTCTTCGATATCTCCCCTGGTGCTCGGGGCGGCGAAGCTCGCGCGCAGGCTGACCCCCAACAGGGAAATGTTGTTTGTCATGGCCGGCCAGAGATCGGGCCGCATCGCTGCCTGGCTCGCATTGCCGATCAATAGTATCTGACCGAAAGGTCGTGTGACGGCAATCGATGTGTCCAGCGTCGCGCCCCCGACCGTTTCCAGCACAACCGAGGCCATCCGACCTTCCGTGGATTGTCGAACGAACTCTGCGGTATCCTGCGCATGTCGATCCATCACGTCAGTCGCACCGAGCGCACGCAGATAATCCATCCGCTTCGTCCCCGACTGGATCGCGAGCACCGTCGATCCCTTGCCGGCCGCAAGCTGAATTGCAGCAAGGCCGACACTTCCCGCAGCGCCCTGCACGACAAGCGTGTCTTCTGGACGCAACCGAATGACGCGAAACAATGCGTGGTGCGCTGTTAGAAATGGCACTGGCACTGCCGCTGCCCGTGCCATGTCAAGACCATCTGGCACGCGGAAGCAGGTACGAGCCGGAACCGCACGCAACTCTGCATGCGAGCCACCCACCGCGATCGTCGCCACTCGATCGCCGACGGACCAGTCATGGACGTTCGAGCCGAGTTGGATGATGGCTCCGGCGGCCGCGTATCCGCCGACATGGTCTGAGGACGGAGGTGAAATGGTGTTCCGTGCAAAGAGGTCGCCACCTTCGACTGCGATCGCCTCCACACGGATCACGACGCCGTCCGGCTGACAGACCGGATCGTCGACCGTCTCATAACGCAAGACTTCAGGCGGACCGAATGTATCGTAAACTGCCGCTTTCATGTGCTCTCCATAGGCTTACGTGACCGGGGCCGACAAATTTAGCTTCACAATGGAAAGGTCCTGATGTCTTGTCCCAGCCACTTCATTGCGACAATGTAGAGCCTTACGGAGACCCTCTGAATGCCTCTTTGTCTTGTATTTATGCTGAATCGTCCAAACCATGTGGACTAGCGCGGTCGCTCTCGAGGACGTCCTCTCACTCGTGCTCACGCGCGTGAAACTCGATTCCTTCCTCACTTGCGCCTTCGACGTGGGCGGCAAGTCGGCGATCGTTTTCCCAAGAGCGGAAGCCCTGCGCTTCAAGGTCATCCTCCAAGGTGAGTGCTGGTTGTCGGTGGAGGGCGACGATACGTGCTACCGGCTCAGAGCTGGCGATTGTTTTCTAGTGAGCCATGGCCGCAGCTTCGTTCTCTCGACCCGCAAATCGGACAACCAAACGGTCTACGCCGAGAACTTGATACATAGCCGCAACGAAGATGGCGTCATCGTCCATGAGGGAGGCGGAGACATCCTTTCGATCGGCTCCGTGTTCAAATTTCAGGGCCACTTCTCCAGGCTGATCCTAAAGTCGCTGCCTCCGGTGATCCACCTTCCATCCGATCTTGATCAGGCGGCCGTTCTGAGATGGAGCCTGGAACGTTTTGGCGCAGAGTTTCGCGGGACTGCGGCAGGGCGAGCATTGATGATGGGCAATCTAGCCCCAATCATTCTGCTCCAGACATTGCGGGTCTATGCGCGCCTCACGCCAGCAAAGGAAAGTTGGCTGATAGCCCTATCTCACCCAAAGCTTTCCAAGGCGATTGAAGCAATGCATGCCGATTGCGGACGCAAGTGGACCGTCGCTTCGCTGGCCGCCATATCTGGCATGTCTCGCGCCGGGTTTGCCCAGAACTTCAAGAAATATGTCGGCGCCGCTCCGAAGGAATACTTGCTGTACTGGCGGATGCAGGTCGCCTGTAATTTGCTGGAAAAGGGAGAATTGGCATCCGCAGAAATTGCGCACGAGGTCGGATACGAATCGGAGAGTGCCTTCAGCTCTGCTTTCAAGAAGGTGCTGGGCCTGCGGCCCGGCCGTTACGTTTCGGACCGTACAGGACTTGCATAACCCGTTTTGGAGCAGACATTCGTTCGCACAGGATCGCTTCACTGCTGACTTAAGGGCAAGGACAGAAAACGCCCGGTGACCGGTATTGAGGCCCAGCGCTGCCGTCTCGCCACCCGGGCGCCCCCGCCCCCTACGCCGCGTTCACCAGGGTCGCGACCGGGATGCGGATGGTCCAGGTGATGCCTTCGAGCTTGTAGTCGCAGCGCGCGGTGCCCTGCAGGGTCTGGGCGGTGGCCTGGATCAGGGTGGAGCCGAAGCCCTTTTGCGTCGGTTCGGTCGGCATCGGGCCGCCGCGCTCGGTCCAGGTGATCTCGATCGCCTTGCGGCCGCCCTCGTCGATCTCCTGCCAACGGATGTCGAGATGGCCTTCCGGCACCGACAGCGCGCCGTATTTCATCGCATTGGTGCCGAGTTCATGCACCAGCATGCCGACTTCCTTGACCGCTTCCCGGGCCAGCAGGAAATCCTGGCCCTCGACCGTCAGCCGGTTGCCGGGCTCGATGAAGCTTTCCAGCTGCACGGTGACCAGCGAGGCAAAGCTCGGCGCCGTCTCCTGTTCCGACATCAGCAGTTCGAGCGAGCGGGCAAACGAGCCCATGCGGCCGGTGATGGCGGCGACGAAGGCCTGCTTGTCGTCGCTATGGCGGGCGGTCTGGCGCACCAGTGACTGCGCCACGAGAATGACGTTCTTCGTCCGGTGGGCCATTTCGCGCAGCACCACCTGCAGCCGCTCCTCGGCCTGGTTGCGGTCGAAGGAGGCCTCCGACAGCGAGCGCGACACCTGGTCGATCTCGTGGATGCCGGTGCTGAGCGGCGACACGATCTCGCCGCGCCCGACGCCGCCGGCGCGCTGCGCAATGCCGCGGATCGCCGATTGCAGCTTCCAGCCGACAATCATCGCGCAGAACAGCGACAGCGCGAAAAAGCCGATGCCGGCCAGGATCAGGCTATGCCAGATCGAGCCGATCGAGGCGACGGCCGTGTCGGTCGGGCCCCAGACGACGATCCGCCAGTCGGTCATGCCGACGCGCGAATAGCCCATGGTCTCGGACGGCTCCGACATCGTCTCGGGGCCGTATTGCATCTGCTTGGCCCGCTCCAGCCGGTCGGCCGGGAAGGTGTCGCCGACCGCGGCATCGGTGTTGGAGGCGACGACAGCATTGGCCGCATCGAGCAGCGCATAATGCCAGCCGGGCGGCAGCTGCGGGTCGCCGATCAGCCGTTCGACATCCGAGACGTTCTGGGTGAGGATCAGGTTGACCTCGCCCGGCTTGACGCCCGGCTGTTCCACCGTCTTCATCACATTATAGACGACCTGTCCGCTGGTGCGGCCGAAAAACACGTCGGAGATCACCGGGCGGCCGGTCCTGATCGTCTCGTTCAGCGCCTCCATGTTGGAGGTCTTGCCGAGCGGCCGGCCGAAGGCGACACGGGTGTTGAGCAGCTGCTGGCCTTCGCGGTTGACGATCAGCATGTACCAGCCGCTGCGGGCAAGGGCGGCATTGGCGCGCGCATGGAAACTGGCGAAATCGCCGCTGGCCAGCTCCGGCGAGGTTTCCAGCACCAGCAGCGTGGTGATCATGTCATGCAACTGCCGGTCGACGATGCGGGCAAAGGTGTCGGCCTGCTGCGTGGCGCGCTGGTGCAGCGTGCCGATTTCGGTCTCGCGCAGCTCGCCGACGATCAGCACCGAGAACAGGGCAAGGGGAAGAGTGGTGATCAGGGCAAGCCCGATCATGAACGCCCGCACGCCCACCGATCCGCCACGCCACCAACCGAAAAATGGAATAAAACGCACGCCTCTGGTCCATGCTGATTTGCCGCCGATAGACCCTTATATATCTGGAACGGCTTCGGGAATGTAGTGGCAATTCGGTCGCGCCCGGCCGGGAAATGACTAACAGGTCCCCGCATTGCGCGGCGCGTCCGCCGCCCCTTGGGCGCGCTTTGCCCCCTCATGCGGGCGGACCGGCAAGATGGCCTTGTCCGGCAAGGCGGGCCGGTCCGGGCGTTGCGGCCGGCGGCCCGTCGCCACGCCGGGCTGCTGGTGTCGGAAGGCAACACCTGGCGATCCATTGCCGGTATGGCCGGCCCGACGGTGCCGACGGACCTACCATTTGCCGCCCATGGCCATTACGGTCCGCTCCCGAACGAGACCAATCCCGATAGCGGAAGGAACGATGGCAAAGGTGGCGAAATCTGCAAGACCATCGGCAGCGCCAAACCCGGCTGCGGCCAAGAGCGCGGCGGCGAAACCGGCAACCCGACCGAAGGCCAAGCGGACCGCGGCGGCCAAGGCTGCTGCCGGCCCGTCCGGCGCGCCGGCGCCCGCCTCCTCGGCCTTCGGCCGGCTGAAGGCCCGCCTGTGGAAGGCGCGCAGCCCCGAGCAGAAGCGCCGCGACGTGCGGCAGGCGCTGCTCGACTGCGCCATTTTCGGGCTGCAGACAGTGCTCGGCGTGGGGATCGCGATCGGGGCCAAGCTGATGGCCGGCGAAGGCCAGGGGCTCGTCACCGCCTGGTCGTCGGCCGATATCGGCACCTGGCTGCATCTGGCGACATGGCTCGGGGCCGGCTCGTGGTGGTCGGTGCTGTCGCTTGTCGGCGCCGGCATCACAGCCCTCGGCCTGCTCTGCGTCATCCCGGCCCTGCTGCGGCTGCTGATCGTGGCCACCGCCGGCTTCGAGGCGGCCTTTGTCGCCGTGGTGCTGATCGCCCTCGCCGCCGGCACCTTTTTCTACTACCGCTTCGAAAACCCCTTCGGCCTTTGAGCGGCGGCGCCGTTGGAGGCAGCCGCCCTGCCCGGCCAGCTTACATGATTGCCTCGCCGACCGTGTCGGCGACATAGGCGCCGCGCTGGCCCATCGGCAGCGGTGCACCCGTGGTCGTGTCGATTTCGGTCTGGTGCTCGAGCTCGGCATTGATCTCGGCACCGACCAGCAGCACGATCACCGACAGCCAGACCCAGACCATGAAACCGATCAGCGCGCCGAGCGTGCCATAGGTTGCCTGGTAATTGGCGAAATGGTCGAGATAGAGCGAGTAGCCGGCCGAGACCGCGCACCAGCCGAGACCGGTAAAGACGCTGCCCCAGGAGAGCCATTTGAACTGCGCCGGCTCGCGGCTCGGGCCGAAGCGGTAGAGCATGGCCGAGCCGAGAATGGCAAGGATCGCCAGCAATGGCCAGCGGCCGATCAGGGTCAGGGTGGCGGTCAGGCTGCCAAGCCAGATCGTGCGCAGGATGATCGGCACGGCGGCAATCGCAAAGATCACCACGATCGCGGCGAGGATCGTGCCGAGGGTGAACAGCATGGCCATGCCGTTGAGCCTGAGGATGCCGCGCTGTTCTTTCTCGCCATAGACCGCATTCAGCGCCGAGAAGATCGACAGGATGCCGTTATGCGCCGACCAAAGCGCGAAGATCAGGCTCGCAGCCACCCCGAAGCTCAGCGTCGAGGCCTTCTGGCTTGCCAGCGCCTGCAGCTGGTCGATGAAGATGCCGACGGTATCGGCCGGCAGGAAGGAGGTCACCGCACGGGCATGCTCGACGATCGAGGTCGGATCGGCAAGCAGGCCATAGACGGAGACGAACATGGACAGCGCCGGAAAGATCGCCAGCAGCGCATAATAGGTGACACCCGCGGCAATCAGCGTGATGCGGTCGTCTGAAATCTCGTTCCACACCCGCCACGCGACATCGATCAGGCCATGCGCCGGGATCTCCCCCGGCCGTTCGGCATCGCGCCCGCGCGCAAATTCCAGCTTCATCCATTCCCTCCGGGACATTTTTATCGCTCGGAACGTAAACCGCAGGCCGTGGCAGAGGTTCCCATAAAGGCAAGATTGTGGCGGGCGGCCTGGCCGGCGCCTGGCCGGGGCGCCGGCAAACGGGTCGCGGAGCGAACCTTTTTGCCGCAGAGGCGCACTCAGTCTTACGGGGAACAGCGACCGCGCCCGGCCGGTCCTGTCCCGCAGCCAGGGCCTGCTCAAACGAGCGCCCGCCAGCAAAGGGAAGACTGCGAATGACCAAAAAAATCGACGGCGTCACATATCCCGACGGGGTCATCACGATGCTGCAGAGCAAGACCATAGGCCCGGCGTTCCGCGACTATCTGGATTCCGTCCAGGCGACAGAGAGCTACAAGTTCCTGCAGAACGAGAACGCTTCGATTCCCAACATGCTCTACACCATGTATCTGCATGAGACGGCCCCCTACCATATCAACATCTCCAGCGCCTTGCGCAATAAGGCCAAGGGGCTTGCGGACAAAAGCGACTGGGAGAACAAGGATTGGCCGGGCATCTACAAAGCCGCCATGGTCGCCATCGAGAGCATGATCAAGCAGGATCATATCGACAAGTTCTTCCGTTCCGAACACTTCCACAAGCGGCACGCGGTGCTGAAGCGCGGCATGGCCGCCAGGCTCCACGCCATGCTGAAGGACAGGACGACGAAGCAGGCGGCGACAGTAAATGTGCGGGTCGACAAGAAGCGGCTGATCCTGTGCGGCTACCGGTTCGGCCAGGACCGGAGCCAAGACAGCAAGGCCATCGAGATGACCAAACGCCTGATCGACAGTCATCTGGCCGGCGACGGTGACGCCGCCAAACGGCACCTCGACTTCATCCTTGATATCCAGCCGGACGACAGCCTGATCCCCGAGAGGCTGCCGGAGCTGATCAAGCAGTTCCAGCGTTTCGGCGTGTTGCCGAAAGCCGCTGCGACCTGACGCCCGGCCATTGGCACGGGCCGTGCCAGCGACGACGCGATGCGGGGATCGGGCCTTTCGACCTGCGTGCCGCGGCGGCCGGCGATCGAAGGACGTGGCCGCCGGAACCCTTCCGGCTGTCGCGCCTTCTCCTCCCATTGACCGGGACGGCCGTTGCGCGTTCAGTGCGCGGCGACCCAGTCGATCGACCCGCAGCCGAGGAGCGCCCGAAACATGCCGACCATCCTGACCGACGAAGATCTCGACAATGATACCGCCATGGGGGTCGCACTCGAGGCGATAGATGCCTCGCTGCGGGTCAAGGCGGAGGGGCTGCTGATCGCGCCGCCGCGCCATGTCGTGCCATTTGCCCCGTCGGGCAGCCTGTTTCTCACCATCGGCGGCACCGGCGGCGACAACGGGCTTGCGGGCTTTCGCGCCTATACCAGTTTCGACCAGGCCAAGCACGACCAGGTGGTCGCCGTCTGGCATACCGAAACCGGCGCGCTGCAGGGACTGGTGCTCGGTCGCCGGCTCGGCGAATTGCGCACCGGCGCGATCGGCGGCATCGCGATCAAGCTTCTCGCGCGCGAGGATGCCACGACCATCGGCGTGATCGGCGGCGGGCGGCAGGCCTTCATGCAGATCGCCGCCGCCAAGCATCTGCGGCCGATCAGCGCCGTCAAGGTCTATAGCCGTTCGGCGGAAAACCGCGAAAGCTTTGCCGAACAGGTGACCGCACAGTTCGAATTGCCGGCCGAACCGGCCGAAAGCGCCGAAGAGGCCGTGGCCGATGCCGATATCGTCATCTGCGGCACGACGGCGACAAGCCCGGTGCTGGAGGCCGCCTGGTTGAAGCCCGGCACCCATGTGACCAGCGTCGGGCCGAAAATGGCGGGCGCCAGCGAGATCGGCACCGACCTTGCCGGCCGGGCCCGGATCATCGCAACCGACAGCGTGGCGCAGTGCCATGCCTATGACAAACCCTTCTTTCTCGACGGCACGCCCGATGCCGACAGGCTGATGGAGCTCGACCGGATCCTGGTCGGCGAGAGCCCGCGCCGCGAGAGCGAGGAGGACATCACCCTGTTCTGCTCGACCGGGCTTGCCGGTACCGAGGTCTATGTCGCAGCCCGGCTGCTGGCAGCCTTAAGCGGCGGCTGAGCCGGACCGTGCCGGTCGGCAAGCCGGCCTGCGAGGCAACATTCAGGCCCGCGATCGGGGCGGCAAGCCGGGGCCGGCCCGATCGCGGCGATACGCTACCGGTAGTTCGGGTTCTGCTGCATCAGCTTCCTGGCGATCGCCGGACCCTTTTTCTTCATCGCCTCGATCTCGGTCAGCTTGTCGATCAGCTTGCCGGCAGAGGCATGCTCGCCCATCCGCATATGGAACTCGATGTCCTTGAGGCCCTTGGCGTCGGAGATGCCGAGGCGGGTGGCCATCGCCATGTTCGGCTGCACGTCGGCGTAGACAATCTTGCGATGCAGGGTCTTGAAGGCCGGAAATTCGTAGATGTCGGCCATCACCTCGGCCTCGACACTCTCCTCGAGAAGGGTCTGCGCGTCCTCGACGAGCTTGAGAATGGCCTTGCCATCCATCGCGAGATGACCGCGCTTGTGGAGCTTGCCCTTGATCGCGGTCTGCGCCTGCGACGGCAGCGAAATCGCGCATTTGCCCAGATGCAGGCCGGTCAATTCAAACGCGGCGTGGCTCGAGGTCGCCTTGGCGGTCTTCGCCGCGGTGAGAAACTTCTTGTCCCTGGCGGTGAGCGTCGCACCGCAAAGCTGGTGGAAGAGCTTGACGAGCGCGGCGTTGCCCGAGCTTTTGAGGGCTGCCGCCGTGTCCGGGTATGTCACTCCATTGATCGTGGGCATGTGGCACCTTTCCATTGTTCACCTTGTCCGACACAAGGCTTGCCGGACCTGGACTGGGTGCCGCGGGCCCGGCAAAAGGTTCATCTGCGGCCGCAACCTGCACGCACGAACGTGCCGGCCGGATGCCGGGGCGCTAGCCTTGCCGGCCGCCCTGGCCGCGGTCTTCGGTCTCCAGCCCCTCGGCTGCCGCCGCGCGCACCGCCTCCGTCAGGCCGGCGAGCGGAGCGGAGGCGAGCCGGCTGATCTGCCAGTAGAGCGGCACATCGATCACCTTGCCCGGTATCAGCTCGACAAGGCGGCCGTCGGCCAGATGGCCGGCCACCAGCGCGGCCGGATTCATCCCCCAGCCCAGTCCGCGAAGGGCGGCTTCGACGAAGCCTTGTGTCGAGGGCAGCCAGTGGGTCGGGATGGCAGGTTCGCCGCCCGTCGCCGCGGCAAGCCACATCTGCTGCAGCCGGTCCTTGCGGTCGAAGGTGAGCGCGGGAGCAAGGCCCAGACTGTGCGCATCGACGCCGCCGGCAAAATGCCGGGCCATGAAATCCGGGCTCGCCGTCGCGTGATAGCGCAGCCTGCCGAGATAGATCCGGCGGCAGCCCTGGATCGGCTGTTCCAGACTGGTGACGGCGGCGGCCACCTGCCCCCGCCGCAGACGCTCGGCCGTGTGCTCCTGGTCGTCGACCGCCAGATCGAACAGGCAATCGGCGGTCTTCGAAAACCGCTGCAGGGCCTCGAGAAACCAGGTGCCGAGGCTGTCGGCATTGACCGCGATCGACAGCGTCACCCGCTCCGGTCCATCCGCTGCCGGCGACAGGGCCGGCCAGGCATCGAACAGCTGGCCCTCCATCAGCTCGACCTGCTCCACATGGCGGCAGAGCCAGTCGCCGGTCTCGGTCGCCGTGCAGGGACTGCCGCGCACGACAAGGACCGCGCCCATGCGCTCCTCCAGCTGCTTCACCCGCTGCGAGACGGCCGACGGCGTGACATGGATCAGGCGCGCGGCCTTGTCGAAACTGCCGGTACGGATCACCGCCGCCACGGCCTTCAGCGCCTGATAGTCGAGCATCGCCTTAGCCTTCCTAATTTTTATCGCGAGACTTCAGATACCCTAACGGGTCGTACCGGTCCAGAGCGCGGCGCCGGTGGCGCCGGCGGGTGGCACCGCTATGAGCGCTCCGAAAAGCCAGCCTGGCGCCAGCTATCGAGACTAGAAGCAGAGTGCGCTAATCAAGCTGGCAAGGATCGTCGCGTGAACATGAACGTAACTCAAACAGAGTCGCTGGAAATCATCGCTTTCCGGCTCAATGACCAATCCTTCTGCGTCAAGACCCGCTCCATCCGCGAGATCCGCGGCTGGGCGCCGGTGACCCCGGTGCCGCATTCGCCGCGCGAGGTTCTGGGCGTGATCAATCTGCGGGGCACGGTGATCCCGATCATCGACCTTTCGGTCAAGCTCGGCATGCCGAGCACGGAAGCCTCCGAACGCAGCGCCATCATCGTCACCGATGTCAACGACATGACGCTCGGCCTGCTGGTCGAAGGTGTCTCCGACATCCTGACCGTGCCGGCCGAAAGCCTGCAGCCGGTGCCGCAAAGCGCCGGCCAGTCGGCGAAATACGCCGAGGGCATCCTGGCCCACCAGGGCACGATGATCTGCTTCCTGAAGCTGGAAGAGCTGTTCGCCGCCGGCAATGCAACGGCCGGCGAAGACGGCGGCGGCGAGACCTGGCAGGAATTCTGATCAGGCAGGCCTGCGGCCATAACGGGCAGAACGCTTGCGATCGTCACCGCCGTGACGGTCGCTCTTGGCATTGGCGACATCAGTTTTGCTAATCCGATCGCAGATCATTTAACTGGCCTAAGTTCAAACAGCCGCCTACAGCCTCCCGACACCACTCGTTTCGGGGACGGACCATGGCGTTTTCTGCCGCATTGACCGGATTTTCCATGGGGCTGAGCCTGATCGTTGCGATCGGCGCCCAGAACGCCTTCGTTCTGCGCCAGGGGCTGCGCCGCGAGCATGTGCTGCCGGTGGTGCTGACCTGCGCCCTGTCGGATGCCCTGCTGATTGCCCTCGGCGTCACGGGGCTGGCCGCGGTCAAGGCGGCCCTTCCCTTGCTGGAACCGGTGATGCGCTATGGCGGTGCGGCCTTCCTGCTCTGGTATGCGGTAAAGAACCTGATCTCGGCGGTGAAGGGCGGAGCGGCCCTCGACGTGCATGGCCAGCCGCCGGCCGCGCTGAAGACGGTGCTGGCGACGACGCTGGCGCTCACCTTTCTCAACCCGCATGTCTATCTCGACACGGTCGTCTTTCTGGGCTCGATCTCGACCCAGTTTCCCGGCGAACGGCTGGCCTTTGCGCTCGGCGCGATCACCGCGTCCTTCGCCTTCTTCTTCAGCCTCGGCTTTGGCGCGCGCCGGCTGACGCCGCTGTTTGCCCGGCCGCTGGCCTGGCGGGTGCTCGACGGCACGATCGCCGCGCTGATGACGCTGATCGCCTTCACGCTGGTCAAGGGCGGCTGAGGCCGCATCCCTCGTCCTGCAACTTGCAGCAGACCTGCCAAAAGTCACCCCTGACAAACCGGCATCGGCCGATGCCCGGCAGCGTTGCATTTTCAGAGTCTCTAATTTAGAGTCTGATTCGTCGGCACCGGTCCGCAACTTCGCAAATTGATGTTCATTCACAATCACTTGGCATGAAGCCGAGAAGGAGGAGCGATGTCTTCACTTGCATCCACGACCTGGAAATTCGATGTTCCCAACAGCGGCACCGTCGTCTGGACCTTCAACCAGGACGCGACGGCCTCGGCGCTGGGGCGCCAGGTCGGCCGTTGGGTCGAGGACGATAACGGCAATTTCATCATCGAGCTGAACGGCCAGAATCCCGGCGGCTACAAATCCGTATGGGCCGGCCGGCACGCGGACGGCAACGGCCAGGGCGTCTCCTCGCCGATCTTCAACAACGCGACCTTCTCCTTCACCATGGCCAAGCAGCCGGGAATGACGGAGGCAGACGGCGATTTCGATCCGGTCGAACTCGGGCTCGCAAGCTGACAGCGGCCACCGACCCTCTATGCCGGGAGAGGCCCGCCCGTCGCCACCGACGGCCGGCGCGCGCCCGGCACCATGATCCCGACGGTTAACCCCTATCCCGTCGGGCAGCCGCGCCGCATCGTTCCGCCGGGATGTCCCACTCTCCGGCAGATCTGCGGCGCGGCGATTTTTTTTGGGGAGGCAGCACCTCTGCCTTTCCTGCGAGCCCGTCGCTTCGGGGAGGTTCGGCCCGCGGCGCCGGCATCGCGCCGGAGCAACACTGTCGGGAAGAAATGCTAGAAGCCTCGAATAACTCTTGTAGACTACCGAGAATCAGATTCTAATCAAAAACATAAAGCACATAATACTTATATTGATGTCTTCATTTGCAAACCTGGAACGACACTTTGGACAACGAGGGCAATTGGCCGGACTTCTTGCAGGACAAAGCTTTCGCTGTCACCGGTCTCCGCACGCCGCAGCCATGGCACGCGATCCGGCGCCCAGCAGATCAAGACATTCTCGAATCCGACATTCTTGAACCCGTAATGGCTGCCGCCAGACACAGACGGCAGTAGCGGACCCGTTGCGGTTTCAAGGGTGATGCAAGGGCGAACAGGTGGCACTGCGGGGCGCCACCTGTTCCTCCGGGTTGTCTGCGCATCTCGCCGGACCCTTTGACGTCGCAAAGCATCTGGGATGCGTAAGGCGGTGTCAGTCGCGCGCGCCTGCACCTACATATTTGCGCCAGTCATGCTCCTCGCGGAAACCGAGCACTGTGCGCGCCTTGGCATTGGACAGCGGCGCGTCATAGCCGTCGATTTCGCCGGTGATCGGCGTATCCGGGGCATATTTCGCCAGAAATTCCCGGGTCGGCTCGTTGGCGGTGATCGTGTCGTTGACGGCGTTGAACACCTGGAAGCCGAGCCCGTCCTTTTCGACGCACAGATCGACGATCTGGCCGAGATCGCGCGCATCGATATAGGACCAGGCATTGCGCTTGCGGCTCGGCGGATCCTTGAGAAAATCCTCGAACTTGCCGTATTCGTCCGGCTCGATGACATTGCCGATCCTGAGCGCGTATATATCGGCGCCGGTGCGCATGGCAAAGGCGCGCGCGGTCTTCTCGTTGACCACCTTCGACAGGCCATAGCTGTCCATCGGGTCGACGTCGTAGTCCTCGGTCAGCGGGAATTCGTGATAGTCCTTGTCGCCCTCGGCAAAGCAGACGCCATAGGTCGTTTCGCTCGACGCGATGATCACCTTGCGGATGCCGAGCTTCACCGCGGCCTCGATGACGTTATAGGTCGAGACCGTATTGGTGGAGAAGGTCAGGTTGTCCGGCTTGATCAGGATGCGCGGAATGGCGGCGAAATGCACCACCGCATCGACCGGCGCCGGACCTTTGCCGGTCTCCAGTCCGGAAAAATCCGCATGCATGCTGAGCGCATTGAACACCTGGCCGCTGTCGGTCAGGTCGGTGATCAGCGTCTCGACGCCCGGGCATTCCAGCGGCACCAGATCGAGATTGGCGACGTGATGGCCCCTGTCCCTCAGATAAGGCACCACATGGCGCCCCGCCTTGCCGCTGCCGCCGGTAAAGATGATCCGTTTGCCCATGTCCTTGCACTCCCATGTGTCATTGGCTCGTGCAGGGACATAGCGCGCAGGCCGGGAAATGGCGAGGGGCGCAAGGGAGCATGCATCCCCGTCAGCCCATGCCGCGCCGGCCGAACCATGGCCGCGGACCGAAGCCCGGACGGTCGCCCGTCCCCCGTTGGCGGGACCCGGACGCGCCGGCGCGGGGTGCCGCGTCGGCGCCGAGAGGGTTTGCGCGGCGGCGAGAGGACCCCCGTCACCGCGCATCACGCGCCTGAAGCACGTCCGGTAAACCCGAGTTCACCTGACGTTCTCCAGTCTGTTGTCTTTACGCTTTTCCGGACGGAAAACCGCGACAACACTTTTCCTGGAAATGCTCTAGTTGAACTGGCAGGCCGTGCCGCCATCGGAGGTCTGGGACTGCGTGCAGACATCATTGCCGGCGGTCAGGCTGAGGCTCCACTTGCCAGCCTCCGGATCGACGCCGATCGAGTAATTGCAGCCTGACGGCACGGAGCCGGCGCCGGACCCTTTCAGCGTGCAGCTGAGGCCGTTCAGGTTGGTGGTGATCTCCGCGGTGCCGCGGAAGGCATAGCCGACCGTGTCTGCGGACGCCAGACCGGCGACGAACACGAATGGCAGAGCAATTGTTACAGCTTTCAGCATCGTGGTTCTCCTTGGGTTAGGTTGTGCAAATCAATTTACACAACCAAAGGTAGCTTATGTGCACCGACACCCGCGGTCAAACCCGCGTCCGATATCCTCCGATAAACTTTGCGTGATCTTTCAAAGGCGCAATAGAAACCGCACGTCTCGATGGAATTGCAATCCTTCGAACAGTCACATTACGCATTGGGATCAATTTTGAAGGTGAATACTTGCGCCCCCTCCCTCCCATAGAAGGGCGCGCCGCCGGTTCGCCTGCAACGACAGCCGCATTGCCGCCACGCAAGAGCGCTTGCGCAATCCATCCGTGATGGCCAAAGCGGCATGGCTTTTCGAACGTCGTCGGATATCCAGGCGTCGCCCGGCGCGATTGACGCCTCAGGCCTTTTGCGCGGCGGCGTCGTCTCCCACCGTCAGCGGCCAGTCGACGATATAGTCCTCGAAGTCTTCCACCGCGACGTCGTCTTCCGACACCGTGCGGCCCTTTGCGGAAATGCCGGCCTGGTGGACGGTGTCGCGGTCACCGGAGACGAGATAGTGCCACCAGTAGAGGTCCTCGCCGTCACGTACCAGCCGGTAGGCGCAGGTGGGCGGCAACCAGGCGATGTCGTCGACCTTCTCGATCGACAACTGGATGCAGTCGGGCACGGTCGCCTGGCGGTTTTCATAATCCTTGCAGCCGCAGGTCTCGCCGTCCAGCAGCCGGCAGGCGACCGAGGTGAAGGCCACCTCGCCGGTCTCCCAGTCCTCGAGCTTGTTGAGACAACAGAGGCCGCAGCCGTCGCACAGCGCTTCCCACTGGGCATTGTCCATCTCGTCCAGGCGCTTGGTTTTCCAGAAGGGCTGTTCGTCGATCATCTTCGTATCCATGTGCCTTTGCCGGTGCGGGGGCCGGGTGCGGGGGCCGGCCGCTTGCCCGCGGCCCTGTTGCCGGATGGCCGCCCGGGCTTGCGCCAAGCGGTTCGGTCTTAACCGAATCCCAGCTTTTTCCTTGTCCTTTATCAGCAAATGCCCCAATACATCAGGGGTGCCGACCGGGATCCTGGCGTTGCTCTGGGACTTTGGCCGTGCGGCGTCAAGCCTTTCGTCATTCAAGCAGGAGCGGTCGACCCCGTGCAGGACGCAGACAAGCCCGAGAAGAAACGGCGCCTCAAGCGCCATTATTTCCTCAGGCTGGATGCCTGGATCGACTCGACGCTGTGGAATGCGGGCTTCCGCGCCGGCCAGATCTGGGAAGACATCACCATCTTCTTCCGGCGCTTCCGGGCGCGCGGCTGGAAGCGGATCTTCTTCGAAATCCTCGGCGAAGGCATGACGCTCGGTACCGCCGGCTTCGTGCTGTTGCTGGCGCTGGCGCAGCCGGCCTTCAAGGAGACCGCCAAGGACTGGCGCAATCGCGGCGATTTCGCCGTTACCTTTCTCGACCGCCACGGCACCGTGATCGGCCATCGCGGCATCATCCACCAGAACTCGGTGCCGATCGACAAGCTGCCGGACTATTTCGTCAAGTCGGTGCTGGCGACCGAGGACCGGCGCTTCTTCGACCATTACGGCATCGATTTCTTCGGCCTGACGCGGGCGATGATCACCAATGCGCAGGCCGGCGGCGTGGTGCAGGGCGGCTCGACGCTGACCCAGCAGCTGGCCAAGAACCTGTTTCTCACCAATGAGCGCTCGATCGAGCGCAAGATCAAGGAAGCCTTCCTGGCGACATGGCTGGAAGCCAATTTCACCAAGAAGGAAATCCTCTCGATGTATCTCGACCGCGCCTATATGGGCGGCGGGACGTTTGGCGCGGCGGCGGCGGCGCAATTCTATTTCGGCAAGCCGCTGACCGACGTGACGCTGGCCGAAAGCGCGATGCTGGCCGGCCTGTTCAAGGCGCCGGCGAAATATGCGCCGCATGTCAACCTGCCGGCCGCGCGTGCGCGCGCCAACGAGGTGCTGACCAATCTCGTTCAGGGCGGGCTGATGACCGAGGGACAGGTGATTGCCGCCAGGCGCAATCCGGCCACCGTCATCGACCGCGGCGAGGAGGCCGAATCGCCGGACTATTTCCTCGACTGGGCCTATGACGAGGTGCAGCGCCTGGCGCAGAAATACAATATCCGCCAGCACACGCTGGTGGTGAAGACCACGATCGACACCAGCCTCCAGCAGGCGGCCGATGCGGCGGTGGAATCGAGCCTGCGCGAATATGGCGATGCCTACCGGGTCAAGCAGGCGGCGCTGGTGATGATCGAGACGGGCGGCGCCGTGCGTGCCATGGTCGGCGGCCGCGACTACGGCGAAAGCCAGTTCAACCGCGCCGCAAGGGCGCTGCGCCAGCCGGGCTCGTCGTTCAAGATCTACACCTATTCGCTGGCCATGGAAAAGGGCATGACGCCGGACACGCCGATCGTCGACGCGCCGATTTCCTGGGGCAATTGGAGCCCGCACAATTACGGCAACCACTATGCCGGGCGGATCGACATCAAGACGGCGCTGGCCCGCTCGATCAACACCATCCCCGTGCGCCTTGCCAAGGACAAGCTCGGGCCGCATCCGATCGAGCAGATCATGGCGCAGGCGAAGAAATTCGGCGTCGAGACCCCGATCCGCAAGGACGTCACCATTCCGATCGGCACCTCGGAGGTGACGGTGCTCGACCAGGCGACCGCCTATGCCGTGTTTCCGGCCGGCGGCTTTGAATCGCGCCGCCACGGCATCCAGCAGATGACCGATTACGACGGCGATGTGCTCTATGATTTCGACCGTGACGCGCCGCCGGCCAAGCGCGTCCTGTCGGACAAGGCCGAGGCCTCGATGACCCAGATGATGACCCGCGTGCCCTATGTCGGTACGGGCCGCCGGGCCGCCGTCGACGGCGTGCTGACCGCCGGCAAGACCGGCACGACGCAGGCCTATCGCGACGCCTGGTTCTGCGGCTATACCGGCAATTACACGGCCGCCGTCTGGTTCGGCAATGACGACTATACCTCGACCAACAACCTGACCGGCGGCGCGCTGCCGGCGATGACCTTCAAGAAGCTGATGGACTATGCCCACCAGGGCATCGAGCTGAAGCCGATCCCCGGCATTGCCGATCCGTTGCCCGACGGTCCGCGCCGCAAGATCTCCGACAAGCTGGCCAAGGCCGAAGGCGAGGAACTGCCCGATTTCGTCCGCCCGCGCACGCTGAACCCGGACTCGGCGGCCGCCCTGCGGGCGCTGATGAAGATGCTGCAGGACGCCAAGCCGCTGTCCGTCGATCCGCAGACAACCGCAAGCCTCGGCAAATGAGATGACGGTGCCGGCGGCATTTATCGGCGAAGCGGCTTCACGCCATTTCCCCATCAGAGATCAGCATGCCGATCACAGAGAGGAGCGCGGGCTTTACGAGTGGTAACGTTGCTAGGGCAGATAGCCAACAACGGCAGCCAACACGATCAGTCCGGACATGGTGTAGATCGAATTAAAATCCATCTCTCACGCGTTGAGGGCGCAGACTTCGCGCAACGCCGCGAAATGCAGTCCTCTGAAAGCCAGCGTCCAGACAATAGCACCGATCATGGGAAACGTCTTGATGATTCCGATGCTGTAGGCAACCGTCGGTGTCGCGACGCCAACCACGATCGATGCGGATGAGAGTTGGTTGAGCCACGTTGCCCGCAGCTTTCGCCTCTCGTTCCAAATGAGCTTTTCTCGCGTTTCATCCATATAAGCCCAGATCCTTCCTATTGCGAGGACTGCAGTTAGGGCCAATGTGGCTCCCATCGTCGGGCTCTGTGGAGACATGTCCGCCGCATAGCGCGCAGACCGCGCCGGTTGGATCCTGCGGTCGCCCGTTGCGCCCTGTTTAGCAAGACCGGATTGATCCCAGAATTGGTCCGCGCCTGCCGGCGGCAGCAGCCGGGAAAATAGCAAATCCTTAACCCTTGGGGGAACACAAACCAGGGGCGGGATCACGCCCGCGCTTTGCGACAAGCTATGGGATGATCTCCATGAAAAACCGCCTTGGACTGACCACACGTCCAACGCTGACGCCCGCGCAAACCGCCGCCTATCTTCGCCACAGCGCGCCCTTGCGAAATCGCCTGCTGATCCTCAACGTGGTGCTGATCGGCCTGTTCTACATGAGTTACGCGGTGGTCGACGCGCTGCTGCTCGGCGATGTCACCACACTCAGCCTTGCCTTGCGCTTCGGGGTGATCCTGCCGCTGGCAATCGCGCTGATGATCTATCTGCAGCTCGACCGGCCGATCGGACGCAAGGAACTGGCCGCCACCTCGGTCGCCGTCTGCGGCAATATCGCCTGGTGCGCGATCCTCGTGTCCAGCCACTCGCCCGGCGTCCACCTCTATTTCTACGCCGCCGCCATCTTCCAGATGGTCGTCACCATCGGCTCGCGCCCGGATTTCCGCATGGCGCTGGCGGCGAGCGCCGTCACCCTCCTCGTCAATTATACCGCGATCTGGTTCATTAACGGCGTGACGGCCGGCTATGGGCTGACGCATCTGGCGATCTACGGCCCGACCGTGGTGCTGACGCTGATCGCCTGCCATCAGCTCGATGCGGAACGGCTGACGACCTTCCTGCAGATGCACGAGATCGAGATCCTGAAGATCAAGCTCTCCCAGCGCGCCGACGAATTGCACACGCTGTCGATCACCGATCCGCTGACCCGGTTGTCCAACCGGCGCGGCACCGACGGCATGCTCGACGCCCTGCGCCGCAGCCCGCTGACGGCCGACCTTGCCGAAGGCGGACTGGCGATGATCGACATCGATCATTTCAAGGCGTTCAACGATCACCACGGCCATGCCGCCGGCGACCGCTGCCTGGCGCGGGTGGCGGAAAGCCTGAACCGCGAGATCGCCGGCGAGCCGATCCATCTGGCCCGCCATGGCGGCGAGGAATTCGTTGCCATCCTGCCCTCTTGCAATCTGCCGATGATGGAGCAGGTCGCCGCGCGTCTCTGCCAGGCGATCCGCGATCTGCAGATCGAACATGCCGGCATCGCCTCGGCAAGCGGCCATGTCACCGTCAGCATCGGCTATGCCTGCGGCTCGCTGGAAACACAAAAGGCCTTCGACCAGCTGAAGGAGGCCGCCGACCGGGCGCTCTACGAGGTCAAGGCGAATGGCCGCAACGGCTGGCGGCACGGCAAGGTCAGGAGCGCCGCCCTCGCGGCGTGACGCGAACCACCTCAAACGGCCCCGCCTTTCGCCCCGGGCCGAGCGAAGACCGGACAGCCTTCGGGCCCGTGACAGGCGTCAAAATAGCTGCGGCACCGAGAGGGGGCGCTCGGTGCCGCAACCGTTGCGTGGCGGGGGTAAGGCCCGCCACGCCCCGAACCGGTGTCAGGCGCCGACGGTCAGCTTGTAGTTTTTCAGCCCGTCGATCACATCGCTCTCGCTCGGACCGCGGATGCCGGCACGCGGATTCTTCGCCTTCGCGGCCAGGGCCGTGAACTGCTCCTCGTTCGCCCGTCGAATGGGGGCCTTAGCCTTGGTTTCCTCACCCATGATCAGATAGATCTTGGCCAGGGCCAGGTCGTCGGCAGTGCTTGCCGGGAATTTCAGCGCCTTCGCAATCTTTTTGCCATTGACTTTCGTCAGGGCGAAATCCCTGAAGTCGTCGGACTTGCGGTAATCGTCGTAGTGGTCCGTCTGGAACTTTTCCACTGCGGCGATGCGGGCCTTTTTCAGCAGCTTCTCAAAAGCCGGTGAATTGGCCGCGGCCCTGCGCGCCGGCTCCGACTGCACGCCCTTGACGACGCAGGCATTATAGGTGGCCGTCCAGATCTTCTCGCCCGCCAGGCGATAGGGCTTCAGCGCGTCGACCCTGATTTCGGCGACCTCGCTCAGATATCTGTCGTAGATCTCGTTGCGCGCCAGCTTGGCGCTGAGGAAATCCAGAAGATCCCCATCGCCCTGGGCGCGGACATATTTCTCGAAATAGGCCCACTCCTTCTTGTTCGAGGCGATCTTCTTCACATTGTCTGCCATGCCCACTCCTTTTCCGCTGCGAGGGTCTGGCAATAAGTGCGGCGCAGGGGCAATTTGGTTCATCGTGCCGTCTGCCTCAGGCGGTTTTGCGCACAGGACGCAAATATCTGCACACGCCGAAAGGGAAGCATTTCCCTAATAAAGATTTAGTGTTACCCCTCGGCGGGCGGATCGAGAGGGTTTGAGCGTCAACGTGTTTCGGGTTCCATTTCTCGTTGCCATAGCACTGGCAATCGCCTTTGGCGGCGGCATCGCTTCGGCAATTTCGGCCCTCAATGCGTCGGTCGGAGCCGGAGCGATCCAGGTTGGTGTCTGGCATGCCTTTCCCAAGGCGCAGACGGCGCAGGCCGACCCTTATGCCAAAGCCCATCGGGCCCGGACCGGCAAGCTGCTCTATGGCAGTGCCGAGGGGCTGACCTTCACGGCCGAGACGGACGAGAGCGGCGAACGGCTGATCGCCACCTGCAGCTACCGCGTCCACGGCACACCGCCGCCGGCGCGGATCTTCACCCTCTATGCGGCGAGACGCAACGGCACCTGGCTGAAGCCGGACAGCGCCCTGCCCGGCGCCTATAACTCGCTCGCCCTGCCACGGCGCCCCGACGGACAGATCGAGGTGACCGTGTCGCCGACCGCCAAGCCGTTCAACTGGCTGGCCCTTCCCGATGCCGGCAATTTCACCCTGGTGCTGACGCTGTTCGACACGCCGGCGGCCGGCAATTCCGGCCTGATCAGCTACGACATGCCCAAGGTGGAAAAGATCGGATGCGGCCATGAGTAGGATGGGCGCTTTGCTGCTGGCGCTGCTCAGCGGACTGATCGGTGCGGCCCTGCTGCACATCGTCATCGTGCTGTCGGTGCCGAGCTTCACCGGCCAGGACGCCTATACTAGGGCGGCCGCGGAAGGGGATTTCAACCAGTTCTCGACGCTGTCTGGCGAGCGGGATGCGGCGGGGCTGATGAGCGTCGATCCGTTCATCCGCACGGCGGTCTGCCATTTCGACCTGGCCGAGCGGGCGGTGCGGCTGCTGGCGCCGAGCAATCACGACTTCTGGTCGGTCTCCGTGTTCGACCGGGCCGCCAATGAAGTGTTCAGCATGAACGACCGCACATCGGTCGGCGGCATGCTCGACCTGGTGGTCGCCTCCAGCGAGCAGGTGGCCCGCATCCGCAAGGCGGCCAACAGCGAACTGGCATCGTCGATCATCGTCGACATGAAAGGTGGCCAGGGCTATGTGGTGCTGCGCGCCATGGTGCCGCAGCAAAGCTTCGAAGACGAAGCGCTCGATTTTCTCGACAGTGCCAGCTGCCTGCCCCTGTCGGTCAACTGACCGGCGAACCGGGTCGGTGCAAGCCGGCGCCGGGGCGTGTCACAGGGTCGCCATGGCCGTGCCACCGCACCCTTTGCAGGTTTTTCAGGATCGCCTGGGACGAACCGCCGGCCCCTGGTTCCGGCCACCGCCAGGGCAGCCGCGTTTGCGGGCCATGATCGTCGATCAGCTGGTGACAGGCTTGCCGGGCTTGGGCTTGCGCGGGCCAGGCTTGGTCACGGATTTCGCCAGCTCCTCGACACGCTCGTAACGCGGCCCGGTAAACAGCAGGATCTTGCCGAGTGCGCCGGACGCGGCCGCCCGGCTGGCACTTGCCGCTCTGCGCGGCGTCATCTTGATTACTTCCGCCATAGGTCTCTCCATAAGGGCTGTTGCGAGACGGACGAAGACTGACCAATTTCATCCTGCCCCGTCGCTACGGGGCCGGCGCATCCTCCCATGTCGTCATGGCGGTGTGACACGGCGAGACATCTGCGCCTTTCTCGGTGCGCCAGCACTCGTATATTAGAAAGACTTACTTTCCCGAGGCTTGCGCAATTCAAGGCATCGCAACATCCGGTCGATCCCGCTTTCGAGATACCAAGACATGCTGCATGCACGTCGATTCCGGATAAAAACAGATCACCATAGCATAGTTAACAATCTCATAAGGGATTTGCGCTAGCGTGAGGGGAATGTATCGCGTTGGATCAGGTTGTTTTGCGTCGTGAGTGAAGAATTTCGTGCACTGGAGCGGACAGGGGCCGCTCGTAGAAAGGACATCGTGCTGATGGCGACCGTCACAGGGTTCGAGAGCCTGACCCAGCCGTCGAAATCGGAGCTTCGCCAGTTCGCCGAATTGTTCGCACCGCTGTTTGCCGCATCGAGCGACGAGGCCCGCCGCCAGGCCGTGGCGGCACTGTCGCAAAGCGATCAGGTGCCGACCGCCGTCGCCCTGTTTATCGCCAGCCAGCCGATCGCGGTGGCCGCACCCTTCCTCGCCGCCTCGCCCTGCCTGTCCGACGATTTGCTGATCACCGTTGCCCGCACGCAGGGGCTCGACCATGCCCGCGCCATCGTCAAGCGCGACCGGCTGTCGCCACGGGTGATCGATGCGCTGGTGGACCTGCGCCACGAAATCCGCATGCCGCGAAGCCTTGAGACGACCGCAGCATCGACGCGGGCAACCGCCGCCGACGAGGCCGAACGCCGCGCCCGCGAGGCGGAACGGACCGAGCGCCGGGCGCGCGAAGAAAAGGTCCGCCGCACGATCAAGACCCTGGCCGGCCATGGCGGCGCGCCCGGCCGCCGCGACCGCACCGGCCTTCGCACCATCACCCCGATGCAGGAAGCGCTGATGGTGCGCTTTGCCCGCAATCGCGAGACCGGCGCCTTTGCCACCGCCCTTGCCGACGCGCTGTCGTCCAGCCGCTGGCTGGCCGAACGGATCATGCTCGACATCTCGGGCCGCCAGCTGGCAACCACGCTGGTGGCGATCGCCATGCAGGTCGGCGACATTCTCGACGTGCTCGGCACCCTCTATCCGCAGCTGAACGAGCGCCAGGGCAGCGACACGCGGGCCGAAAAGATCCTCGCAACGCTCGATCCGGCCGAATGCGAGGAGCGCATCGAGGCCTGGTACCGCGCCGACAGCTACACCTATACCCCGCTGCCTGTCGCCCATCCGATCACCGGCCAATCCGCAAGCCCTGGCGACGGCCGCGACCGGCCGGCCCTGCGCCACCGCAGCGCCTGAGCCTTCCGCAGCGCCTGAGCCTTCCGCCGCCCCGCTCCGCGCCCGTCTGAAATATCCCGTCTATGCGCCGGACGGCGCGACGGATCCCGTGTTCCCATCCCCGCCGAATTGCTCTAGGACCTGAGGCCATGCGTCTCAGATCCGATATCTTCGCCTCCGCCCTTGTACGCCGCGTCTTCAGCGACGGCGGTTTTGCCGCGATCGAGCGCAAGGGCGCCGAGCAGGCCGGGGCGATCTTCATCCGCCAGCGCTTTCGCGACGGACTGGAGACCCTCTACGGGCCCGCGCCGCAGAGCTATTTCGCCGAGGACGAGGACGCCGATCCGGGCGGGCGCCGGTTCGAGGTCCGGCTTGACAGGGTCGAGGCCGACACGGTGGCCGAGACGATCGCGCGCGAAAGCAAATGGGACGGCGATCTGTGGCTGATCGAGATCGAGGTCGACGCGATCGGCGACCTGATCGAGCTTGCCGACGGCTGAGCCGACCACCGCTGCGTGCCGCGCAAATTTAATTGAACGCCCGCCGTTGAAACCTTTTCAAATGCCGGCCCGTTTGGTCTCCGGACCCGCCGTGGCGCAGCCGGCCCATGGCAAAGACGCCCCCGGCAGGACATTTGATGCAAGACACCGTGAAACTCCTTTCCATCGGGACCGCCGTCCCGCCGCATGTCATCGACCAGCGCGACGCCGCAAGGGCATCGCATCAGGCTTTTTCCTCCCGCTTTGCCGATTTCGAACGCCTGGCAAAGGTGTTCGAAAGTTCCGGCATCCGCCGCCGCTACGGCGTGCGGCCGATCGAATGGTATCTGGCGACGCCGGACTGGCCCGACCGCAACAAGGTCTTTATCGAGGGCGCCACCGATCTCTTCATTGCCGCCGCCGACAAGGCGCTGCAGGCGGCGGGCCTTGCCGCCGGCGATGTCGACACGGTCGTGACGGTGTCCTCGACCGGCATCGCGACCCCCAGCCTCGAGGCCTTCGCCGCATCGCGGATGGGATTCCGGCCGGATGTCGAACGGGTCCCGGTGTTCGGACTTGGCTGTGCCGGCGGCGTTTCCGGTTTCTCGATCGCCTCGCGGCTTGCCGCCTCGCGTCCCGGATCGACCGTGCTGCTGGTGGCGGTCGAGACCTGCACGCTGGCATTTCGCATGGACAAGCTGACCAAGGCCAATATCGTCGCCACCGCGCTGTTCGGCGACGGGGCGGCGGCCTGCGTGCTGCGGGCAACCGCCAACGGCATCGCCGAGGTGGAAATGAGCGGCCAGCACATGTGGCCCGACACGCTCGAGATCATGGGCTGGAGCGTCGAGACCGAGGGGCTCGGAGTGATCTTCGACCGGGCGATCCCGCCCTTTGCCACCGAGAATGTGGCCCCCGCGGTGACCGCGATCCTGGCGCGCGGCGACCTGACGGCCGACGATATAGACCGCTTCGCCTGCCATCCGGGCGGCGCCAAGGTGATCGATGCGCTGGAGACGGCCCTGTCGCTCGGCCAGGGCGCGCTCGACCACGAGCGCGACGTGCTTGCCGACTACGGCAACATGTCCTCGCCGACCGCGCTGTTCGTGCTCGAACGGCTGATCGGGGCCGGCCTGCCGCGGCGCACCCTGCTGACCGCGATGGGGCCGGGCTTTACACTGAGCTGCGTATCGCTGAAAACTGCCGCATGATCTGGTCTGTCCTGCTTCTGGTATTCGTGACCGTCGAACGGCTGGGCGAGCTCTGGCTGGCCCGGCGCAACACGGCGGCCCTTCTGGCGAAGGGGGCCGTCGAGGTCTCGGCCGCCCATTATCCGCTGATCGTCGTGCTGCATGCCGTCTGGCTCGCCGGCCTGTGGCTGCTGGGCTGGAACACGCCGCTGCACTGGGGCTGGGTTGCGGTGTTTGCCGTGTTGCAGGGGCTGCGGCTCTGGACGCTCTCGACGCTCGGGCGGCGCTGGACGACGCGGATCATCGTGGTGCCCGGCGAGACCCTCGTGCGCAGCGGCCCCTATCGCTTCGTCCGCCATCCGAACTACGTGGTGGTGGTCGGCGAGATCGCCGTGCTGCCGCTCTGCTTCGGCCTGCCGGTCTATGCCCTGGTGTTGACCATCGCCAATGCCCTGGTGCTGACGATCCGCATCCGGGCCGAGAATGCCGCCCTTGCCGGCGCCGCCGATGACGCCCGGCGCTGACGCCACCCCCGCCCCGCCGCCCCTTTGGGTGTGGACGGGGTTCCTCGCCATGTGCGTCGGCATGTTCATGGCGATCCTCGACGTGCAGGTGGTCGCCACCTCCCTGCCGACGATCCAGTCGGCGCTCGATATCGGCCCCGACCAGATGAGCTGGATCCAGACGGCCTATCTGATCGCCGAAGTCGTGGCGATCCCGCTCACCGGCTTCCTGACCCGGCTTTTGTCCATGCGCTGGCTGTTCGTCACCTCGCTGACGGTGTTCGTCATCGCCTCGGCCGGCTGTGCCGCCAGCGGCAGTTTCGAGACGCTGGTCTCCTGGCGGGTGCTGCAGGGCTTTTCCGGCGGCACGCTGATTCCCTCGGTGTTTTCCGCCGTCTTCGTGCTGTTTCCGGACCGGCGACAGGCGCTGGCGACGACGATCGCCGGCGTGCTGGCCGTGCTCGCCCCGACCGTCGGGCCGATCGTCGGCGGCTGGCTGACGGAGACCTATTCCTGGCACTGGCTGTTCCTGATCAATCTCCTGCCGGGGCCCGCAGCGGCCCTTGTTGCCGCCAGGGCGCTGCCGCGCGAACCGACCGCCATGGCCGAGCTTCGCCGGCTCGACGGCCTGTCGCTGGTGCTGATGGCGGTGTCGCTGGCGGCGCTGGAGATTGCGCTGAAGGAGGCGCCGACGCGCGGCTGGGTCTCGCTGACGATCATCGGCCTGCTCGCGCTGTCGCTGGTTGCCGGCCTAACCTTCGTGCGGCGGTCGTTGCGGCGGACAAGGCCGCTGGTGGACCTCAACAATTTCCGCGACCGCAACTTTCTCGCAGGCTCGATCCTGAGCTTCATTCTCGGCATCGGGCTGTTCGGCTCGGTCTATCTGATGCCGGTCTTCCTGGCCTTCGTGCGCGGCCACAACGCGCTGGAGATCGGCATGACCATGCTGGTGACCGGAGCGGCCCAGCTGCTGACCGCGCCGATTGCGGTGGCGCTGGAAAAGCGGATGGATGCGCGGCTGCTGTCTGCCATCGGCTTCGCGCTCTTTGCCGTCGGCATCGGCATGAGTGCCTTTCACGATCCGCGCTCCGACTATGACGCGATGTTCTGGCCGCAGGTGGTGCGTGGCGTCGCCATCATGTTCTGCCTGTTGCCGCCGACAAGGCTGGCGCTGGGCACGCTGCCGCCGGCGCGGGTGCCGGATGCCAGCGGGCTGTTCAACCTGATGCGCAATCTGGGGGGCGCCATCGGCATCGCGCTGATCGACACGATCATCTATACGCGCAGCGAGCCGCTCGGCACCGCCCTGCTGCAGGGGCTGCAGGCGGGAGACAGGGATGTCGCCGCCTTTGTCGGCGTTCCCGCAAGCGCCCTCGCCGCGCTGAAAGGCGGGGCAGAGACGGACCTGTCCGTCGATCTCGATCAGCTGGTGCAGACCGCGGCGACCGTGCAGGCGCTCAACGAAGCCTGGATGACGATCGCCTTCGTCACGGCGCTTGCCATGCTGTGCCTGCCGCTGGCAAGGCGCGTGGCGCCGGCGCAATAGGCCAGACCGGGCAGAACCGGTTTTCGCTCGCGCGTCCGGCGCAGACGCCAGGCAGGGCAAGCGTCCTTCAGGCCATCAGAAGCAGAGAGGCGTGTCGCGGGGTCCTGTCGGCCGGCAGGGCGGCCGCAGGCTGCAGCCGATGCGTCGGGTCGGGCGCCGGCCGGTTATTCGGCAGCGGCGAGAAACAGGTTTTCCCGGGTGGAAGACGCCAGGGCGCGCACGCGGGCATCGGCCTTGGCGATCAGCTGCTGGAATTCGTCATGCGCCTCGACATCGAGCTGGATGACGGAATTGACTTCCTCGGGCGTGTCGCAGACGCAGGCCACGGCCGAGACCGGACATGTGCCGCCGGGATAGCGCTTGCCATGGCCGGAATAGGCGCGACGGCCCCAGCGCTCCATGTAGACCGTTTCCTCGCGGTCGAGCTCAAGGGTCGATCCCTTGCAAGCGGTGACCACACCGGCCTTGCCATAGGCAAACCAGTGGTAATTCAGCTTGCGCAGAATGTATTTGCCAGTGATGTCCTCGCCATCGAGTTCGGCGGGGTCTTCAATCATTCTGATCATGACGGCGTTCCTTTAGCACTTGCAATATCGGTCAAGCGAGCCCGGGCGGCAAGTGGGAAAAACGCTGCGATCGCAGGCCTTTAGTCACAAAGTGTTTCCAATTCTTACAAGTTTTCGGATTCCCGTTAACCGCAATGACAGGCCAAGGCCCGGAAACCGGCCGGCACTATCGCCGCCCGCGGGGCGCAGGCCCGGCGTGCCGGCTTGCACCGCCCGGGGCTTTGGCCGTAATCTGGCGGATCGATCCATCACCCCGAACCGGAGTATGATCCGTTGAGCGTTGCATTCGTCAAGGAGGAGAGCGCCGAGACCGCCTCGGAGACCCAGCTGCCCGACCGGCCCGTCTCGCCACATCCCAACCTCGTGACCGAGGCCGGATTGAAGGCGCTGCAGACCCAGGCCGAAGCGGCGCGGGCCGCCCTTGCCATCGCCAATGCGGTGGAGGACATCAACGAGCGGCGACGCCAGGCCGCCGGACCGGCCCGCGACCTTCGCTATCTCAACGAGCGGATCCACTCGGCGCAGCTGATGCCGGCCCCCGCAGGCACCGACATCGTCGCCTTCGGCAGCACGGTCACCTTCGAACGGGACGACGGGCGGGTACAGACCTACCGGATCGTCGGCGAGGACGAGGCCGACCCGAAGACGGGCACGCTGTCGCATGTGGCGCCGGTGGCGCGGCTGCTGATCGGCAAGGCTATCGGCGATACCGTGACGCTGGGCACGCAGGAGCTGGAGATCACCGCAATCTCGTAGGCGCTGCCGATGCCGCGCGGGCCGGGTTCCCGGCGACACCCTGCGTCTATTTGAGCATCCGCGCCGCCTCCGGCGCGCTGATGTCGGAGATCGGGTTCCAGCAGGCGACCCGGTCGCGACCGGCATCCTTGGCCTCGTATAGGGCCGTATCGGCGCGCGAGACGAGCGCCACCGAGGTCGAGGCATTGCCGTCATGCATCAGCGAGGCGACGCCGGCGCTGACGGTGACGACGGATTTCTCGCTGCCCTCGTGCTTCATCTTGCGGCCGGACACGGCCTGGCGCACCTGTTCGGCCAGCACGAAGGCGCCGGCCTGGTCGGTGTCGGGCAGGACGATGCAGAATTCCTCGCCGCCATAGCGCGCGACGAAATCGCTCGGCCGCTTGACGCTCTGGGCCAGCACCTGCGCCACCCGTTTCAGGCATTCATCGCCACCCTGGTGGCCGTAGAGGTCGTTATAGGCCTTGAACCGGTCGACATCGAGCAGGATCATGCTGACCGGCTGACGGCTGCGGCGACATCTGAGGATTTCCTGGTCGAGCCGCTGGTCGAGCGAGCGCCGGTTGAGGAGCCCGGTCAGTCCGTCGGTGTCGGCCAGAACCTCGAGCTTCTCGGCCATGCCGCGCAATTCGATCAGGCTGCGCTTCAGCTTGGTGATGTCGGAGACGACCAGCGTCACATATCCCCTGGAGCCGATGCGCGAGCGCGCATGCAGCCAGGTGCCGTCGAACATCTCGAACTCGTCGTCGATACCGGCCTTGAGTTTCCGCATGGCTTCGCTGGGGCTGAGGCCCGGCAGTTCACCGGCCTCCTTGGCGAGTGCCAGCACCGATGGCATGAAGGCGCCGGGCAACCGGTACTTGCCGGTGATCGGATAGAGATTGCGGTATTTGGCATTGCAATAGACGATGCGGTCATCCGGATCGATGGTGACGATGCCGTCGGACATTTCGTTCATGATCAGCGCCAGCTGGTCGCGCCCCTCCTCCAGCTCCGCCTCCATCTGCTTGCGCTGGGTGATCTCGCGCGTCACGCCGGCAAGGCCGATCACCCGTCCGGTCATGCTTTTCAGCGCCACCTTGGAGGTTTCATACCAGCGCGCGGCGCCGGTCTCGTCGGGGATGCATTCGACCCGGTTGTTCACCGGCAGGCCGCCATGCATCACGCTCCATTCCTCCAGCAGCAGCGTCTCGGCGCGTTTCGGCGTGGTCAGCTCGGCATCCGTCTTGCCGAGCATCTGGCGGCCGTGGGCAAAACCGTTGTGGCGCACGACGTTCCGGTTGACCGAGACGAATTCGCTTTCGGTATTCTTGATGAAATAGAAGTCCGGGGTCTGCTCGAGCGCCGCCATCAGGATCGCCCGCTCGCCGAGCATGCAGGCGACGGCAAAGCCGGTCAGCGCGCTGGTGCCGGTGAACAGCTGCAGCGCCAGAACCTTGCTGGCCGCCGGATCGGCCATCAGGCTGATCGGCCCGAGGCCATGAAACGTCCCCCAGACCGCGATGGAGGCCGTCAGCACGACACTCATGGCCGCGCCAAGAAAGCCGAGGCAGAAGGTGGCCAGTATGATTGCCGGAAAGGCGAAGAACAACAGCGGCATGCTTTTCTGCAGGAAAATCAGCGCCAGAATCGCGCCGACGGCCGCAAGCACGAGCAAGGTGCGAAGCAGGAATCGCGGATGGGCCAGATCCTTGAGGTCCTGCTCTCCCAACACCAGCAGCAGCGGCGCAAGGGTGACCAGGCCCAGCACGTGGGCGGGGTACCAGGTGATGGCGATCTTCAGCATGTCCGCGCCACCGATCAGCGAGAGCACCGAACCGGCAAGCGCCGCCGACATCAGGCCGGCCGGCCCGATGGCGATCACCGACAGCAGCAGCATCGGCATCGGGCGGCGAAAGTCGCGTTCCTTCGTCGCCGTGGTGATCAGCGCGGCGCAGATCAGGACCTCGAGCGTGTTGCAGAGCGACAGGCCGACTGCCGTCATCAGCCCGGCACCGGCGCCGAGGCCCGCCAGCATGTTGCCCAGATAGGCCGCCGCCAGCAGATAGGGCCAGCTGGACCGCCTCGTCTTCAGCAGGATGGCCAGAACGATCGCATTGGCAAGCCAGATGGAGGCGATCTGGCCGGTGTCGCGGGTGAGCGTGATGCCGCCGAGGGCGGCGACGAAAACGAGCAGTCCGACCAGGGCCGCCAGTGCAAGGCTGAGGTGAAATTCCGGACCGCGATGGTCTCGCCGCCAGCTCGGCATGGTGGTCTTCTCCCGATATGTACGCAGTACCCTCGGGGCAATCCTATGCAGCTAGATTAAAATTTCACTTAAAGGACGTGGATACACCCTTTTGCACGCAGCGCCCGCAGCCGGCGACGACGAAACGGGCCATGCCCGGCAACGGCGACAGGCGGAGGGTCCCGGCGCGCCGGTCGTCGCACGGCATTGCGGACCGGCGCGCCGGTCAGCTTTCCGCCCGCTTCAGGGTGATACGCGTCAGTTCCGCGGGCTTGCCGAGGCGCAGGGCAAAGCCCGGCCACAGCGCCGTGCCGTTGTTGACATAAAGGGTCATGCCGCCAACCTGATAGAATCCGGAGACGAAGCCGTTATTGCCGCGGGCGACCAGCCGCTCGAGGCCGAGCACCATGCCGCCATGGGTATGGCCGGACAGTTGCAGCGCGACGCCGGCCGCCGCCGCATCGCGCGCGCCGCGCGGCTGATGATCGAGCAGGATGACCGGGGCGCCGGCGGGCGCGCCGTCCAGGGCGGCCGCCAGATCGTGGCGGGGGGCACCGGTGCCGCGGGCGGAAAGATCGGTGGTGCCGGCCAGCACCAGCTGCGCATCGCCGCGCGTCAGAACCGCATGCCGGTTTTCCAGCATGGTGAGGCCGAGGCCTTCTATATGATGCATCCAGTCGCGGTAATCGAAGACATATTCATGATTGCCCGGAATGGCGAAGACCCCGTCGGGGGCGGAAAGGCCTGCCAGCGGCGCCACATCGTCCCTTCGGTTTGCCACCGTGCCGTCGGCAAAATCGCCGGTGACGACGATCAGGTCCGCCTCCAGTGCATTGGCCCGCGCGACCACCTCCTCGGCAAAGCGCCGCGGAAAGAGCGTCGTCAGGTGCAGGTCTGTGAGCTGCAGCAGGCGGTAGCCGTCGAAGGCTTCCGGCAGGCCGGCGATCTTCACCTCGATATCCTTCAGCGGCGGCACCCGGATGGCCTGGGAGACGCCGAAACCGGCAAGGCCGAGCGCCAGGACGCCGATCGCATAGCGGATCGAGGGCGGCACGAAGATCACCTCGCGCCGGACCAGCATGGTGGCCAGGCTCGCCAGGTCGACCACGATCTGCAGCACGGCCAGCAACACGAGGGCGCCGAACAGCAGGTTGAAGGCGATCACCAGCGGCCGCGGAAACTCCGGCGCCAGGACCGAACCCGACGAGAGGCGGGCAAAGAAATGATATTGCGACCCGATCAGAAGCAGCAGCGCCAGCGCCAGCTTTGCGGCAAACGGCCAGGGCAGCGGCTGGATGAACCGGGCTGTGACATAGAGCCAGGGAAGACTGAAGATGATGTGGAACATGCGATCTCGATCGGAGCGGCGGCGGGAAGCCTTAGATGGGGCAAGACGCGCCGGCGATCAAGCGTTACCGACAGTGCAGGCAGGACGGCAGGTCCTGGTACACCCCGCCTCGCACGTGCATCGGCAAAACGCCCCGGACCTGACCACCGCGACGCGTGGCCATCGCCGCGCCCGGCGCTACTCGCCGGAGACCATCTCGCCCAGATGCCGGCGGACCCATTGCGCCTCGTTCGAGGCGGTGCGCCCGAACAGCCTGCGGAAATCGCGGCTGAACTGGGCCGGGCTGACATAGCCGACGTATGCGGCGACCTCGGCGATCGTCCGGTCGCTGCGCGCGATCATCAGCCGCGCCTCATGCAGGCGCATGGCCTTGATATACTGGATCGGCGTGCTGCCGGTCAGCGCGCGGAAATGCGCATGATAGGAGGGAATGCTCATGCCCGCCTCGCCGGCGAGCGCCGCGACCGAAATCGACGCTGCATAGGTCTCGCGGATGCGGGCAAGGCTGCGGACGATCCGGCCGACCATGCCCTTCTGCTGCAGGGTGGCGATCATGGCCGCGCCCTGCGGCCCGACAAAGACCCGGTAATGCAGTTCGCGCAGGATGCCAGGACCGAGAATCGCGGTTTCGGCCGGATTGGAGAGCACCGTCAGCAGGCGCATGAGCACGTCCTCGATCTCGGGTCCGGTCGGGCTGGAGACGAGGCTCTGCGCCCGGCCGGAGGGCGCCTCCGGCGCGCCGAAGGCCTCGATCCCCGCGGCGATCTCGGCTGCCATGGCCATATCGAAGTCGACATAGACGGCGAGCAGCGGCCGCGCGGGGCTTGCCGCCGATTCCATCCGGAACGGCACCGGCACGGAAACGGCGAGGTAATGCTCCTCGTCATAGCGGTAGACCGCCCCTTCGAGCATGCCCTGCTTGGAACCCTGCAGGACGAAGACGGCGCCCGGGCGATAGAGCACCGGCACGTCGCGCAGCACGGTTTCGGACCGGAGGATCCGCACGGTGGAGAGGCCGGTGGCGTTGTAGCCCGGCTGCGGCGCCAGGCGCGCCGCACGGTCGACCAGGGCCGCGCGACCGGACGAGCCTGCCGGCTCTCTCATAGGAATTGGCAAGACATTCATAGGTTCTGCAATCGAAAGGCTTTCCATCAGAGACTATCTGTCAAATCCATCTTCCACGCAATGAGGAACAGATCATGTCTAACAAAACCTTTTTCATCACCGGCGCCAATTCCGGCTTCGGCCTGGCGATCGCCACGGCGGCCAGCGCGGCCGGTCACGCGGTGATCGGCACCGTGCGTTCAAAGGCCGCGCGCGCCGCCCTGGCCGACAGCCTGCCGGGGGTGGCGACGGTGCTCTGCGACGTCACCGAATTCGCGCGCATCCCGGACGTGGTGGCCGCGGTCGAGCAGGCGCACGGCCCCGTCGACGTGCTGATCAACAATGCCGGCTACGGCCATGAAGGGGTGCTGGAAGAAGCGCCGCTGGACGAGATGCGGCGCCAGTTCGACGTCAACGTCTTCGGTGCGGTCGCCGTGGCCAAGGCCTTCCTGCCACGCTTCCGGCAGAGGCGCGCCGGCTTCATCGTCAACGTCACCTCGATGGGCGGCATGATCACCATGCCCGGCATCGCTTCTTACTGCGGCAGCAAATTCGCCCTGCAGGGCATATCCGAGGTGATGCGGGCCGAGATGGCGCCTTTCGGCGTCTATGTGACGGCGCTCTGCCCGGGGTCGTTCCGCACCGACTGGGCCGGGCGCTCGATGGTGCGCACGCAGCGCTCGATTGCTGACTACGACGCGCTGTTCGACCCGATCCGCACCGCGCGGCAGGAAAAGAGCGGCAAGCAGCTGGGGGATCCGGCGAAGCTGGCCGAGGCGGTGCTGACGCTTGTCGGTTCGGACAATCCGCCGCCGCAGCTGCTGCTCGGCAGCGACGCGCTGGATATGGTCTCGCGCCGGATCGAGCGGCTGCAGTCGGAGATCGACCTCTGGGCACCGCTTACCGTGTCGACCGACGGTTAGCAGAATGACACGTCGGCGCTGCCGATGCGCCGCAAAAAAGGGCCGCCCTTTCGAGCCGCCCTTTTTCATGTCTCTTGTTGCGTCCGGCCGCTATCGCGGCTCGGCCATCAGGCCCTTGACCAGCGCGTAGGAGGCGCCGAGGAGGACGAGGGTGAACGGCAGGCCGGTCGATACCGCCATGGCCTGCAGTGCCACCAGTCCGCCGCCAAGCAGCAGCGAGATGGCGAGCAGGCCCTCGAAGGTGGCCCAGAAGACGCGCTGCGGTACCGGGGCATTGACCTTGCCGCCGGCCGAGATCGTGTCGATCACCAGCGAGCCGCTATCCGACGAGGTGACGAAGAAGACCACCACCAGCAGGATGCCGACCAGCGAGGTGATGCCGGTGAGCGGCAGATGCGCCAGCATCTCGAACAGCTTGATCTCGAGGGCTGCGTCCTGCACCGAGGTCAGGCCCTGGTCGATGACCTGGCTGATCGCGGTGCCGCCGAGGGCCGTCATCCAGATCACCGAGACGATCGAGGGGATCAGCAGGACGGCGACGAGGAATTCGCGCACCGTGCGGCCACGGCTGACGCGGGCGATGAACATGCCGACAAACGGCGACCACGAGATCCACCATGCCCAGTAGAAGGCGGTCCAGCCCTGGCGGAAATTGTCGTCGGTGCGGCCGAACGGGTTCGACAGCGCCGGCAGATATTCCGCATAGGCGGCCAGGTTGAGGAAGAAGCCCTTGAAGATCTGCAAAGTCGGACCGGCCAGAATGATGAACATCAGCAGCAGGAAGGCCAGCAGCATGTTGAGTTCCGACAGCCGCTTGACCCCGCTGTCCATGCCGGCAACGACCGAGGCCGTGGCAATGCCGGTGATGAAGATGATCAGGAACACCATGCCGCCGGTGGTGGTGCCGAAGCCGAACAGGAAGTCGAGACCGGCCGAGGCCTGTTGCGCGCCGATGCCGAGCGAGGTCGACAGGCCGAAGATCGTGGCAAAGATCGCCAGGATGTCGATGACGTGTCCGCGCCAGCCCCACACCTTCTCGCCGAAGATCGGGTAGAAGATCGAGCGCAGGGTCAGCGGCAGGCCCTTGTTGTACGAAAACAGCGCCAGCGACAGGGCGACGATCGCATAGATCGCCCAGGGGTGCAGCGCCCAGTGGAAGATGGTGGCGGCCATGGCGAGGCGACGGGCGCCCTCGGCATCGCCGGCGGCTCCGTCGAGCGGCGCCCAGTCGGTGCGCACGCCGTTCTCGATGGTCGGGCCGTCAAAGGCGGCGGTATAATTGCCGAGCGGCTCGGACACGCCGTAGAACATCAGGCCGATGCCCATGCCGGCGGCAAACAGCATCGAGAACCACGAGACATAGCTGTAGTCGGGCCGCGCATCCGGGCCGCCGAGCCGAACCTTGCCGAGCGGCACGAAGATCAGCACGACCGCCAGGATGAGAAAGACATTGCCGGACAGCAGGAAGAACCAGTCGAGATTGCCGGTGAGGAAATCGCGCAACCCGGTAAAGACCGGCTCCAGCGTCGTCTGGAACATCAGCGTCAGGATGGTGAAGGCGAGGATGGCCAGCGCCGAGATGGCGAAAACCGGGTTGTGGATGTCGAGTTCGAGAAAGCTGCGCCGATAGGCGAAATTGTCCTGGCCGATCTCGTAGTCGGTCTCGATGACCTGGGTTGCACCTTCCGGGGCCGGAATGGCCTCGATTTCGGTGTTTTCGGGAATATCCCTGTTGTCGTCCAAACCGCTCTCCTTTGTCGTCAGAACATTGGGGAAGTCAGCGATCGACGGGCGTCCCCCGCCGCCGATCGCGCGTGAAGGTTGGCTAATTGAGGCAGAATAGGGGCTAGTTCAACCCCTGTCTGTCTCACGATCGCCCAAAAAACGGGCAGATGCGACAGGAGCCTGAACTAATTGCGGCGGGTTTCCGCAGCGCTAAAGTCCGCACGACCGACTACGGAAATTAAACGTTTTCAGAGCTTTACGGCAATGCGCAGACCACCCCAGTGGCGGCCCTTGATGGTGATCGGAGCGGAGATATCCTTCATCAGAACAAAATTTCCCCCACCCATGTCGCGGCGGTAGGTCTGGACCAGGAAGGGCGCGGTCGAGCGACCGGCGGCAAGGCCGACCCGATCGTTGAAGATCCGCCGGTTGCGGCAATGGGCGGTGTTCCAGACACTGTCGCCGGGCCGCTGGGCCTGCGAGAACTTCGCGTTATGGGTCGGCAGATAGCCATTGTCGTCGACCGCGGCGCAAAAGCCGACACGGTCGTCGCTGGCCGCGACCGGTTCGATGATTGCCGGCAGAAGGCGGTCTGCAAGCTCGGTAAAGGCGGCCATGACCTGGGGCGGATCCGAGCCCGGGATCGGCCGATAGCTGCGGTCGAACAGCCGGGCAAGGTCGATCGCCCCACGGTCGACGGCGGTCTCGAAGGCCTGCGCGATCTGCGCTGCGACATCGAGCGCGGTGCCGATCCAGCGGCTGTCGGCAGTCTCGACGCCGGCCTCGGCGATCCGCTGGATCAGCCGCTCCGACAGGCCGACCATGCGGTCGACCCGGCCGCTGGCGCCCTGCAGCTGCCGGTCGGACTGTTCCACATCGCCGGTCAGTTCGCCGAGCACGTCGATGAAGGCGGCGCATTCCTGCTCGACGGTCTTCGTCGTGCCGGCCATCATCACGGCGCTGTCGAGCACCCGGGTGATCACCGCTTCCATGGCGCCGAAGGCATCGCTCATCTCCTGCGAGGTCTGGCGCACGCCGACGGCATTGCGGCTGGCTCCGGTGCCGGCCTCCGACAGGCGGTTGATCTTGTCGCGCAATTCGACCAGCGTCGCCTGGATCGCGCCGGTGGCATGGGTGGTCTGCAGCGACAGGGCGCGGATTTCGCTGGCAACGACGGCAAAGCCCTTGCCTGCCTCGCCGGCGCGTGCCGCCTCGATCGCGGCGTTCAGCGCCAGAAGATTGGTCTGGCGGGCAATCGTGCCGATCTCGGTCGCCACCTTGTCGACATCTGCCAGCGACTGGCCGAAGCCGCCGATCTCCCCGCTGATCCGGGAGGAGACCTCGACCAGGCTGTCGATTGCGGTCACGGCGCCGGCCATGCGCTCGGAGGACTTCGCCAGCATGTCGCGGGCGTCGCTGGCGGTTGCGTCGATTTCGCCGAGCGTGCCGGCGACCTTGCGGTTGATCGCGGCGATCGCCTGGGCATTGGTGGCAATCCGGGAGAACTGGCCGGCATGGCGCTTCGACATCTGCGCCAGGTCCTGGACGGTGCCGGCGATGTCGACCAGATCGAGCCCGAGCGTCGAGGTGTCCTCGCCAAGGGCTGCGAAAATGGCGCGCAATTCATCGGCATCGGGACCTGCGGCCGCGGCTGCCGCATCGCGCGCGTCCGGTGCCGCGCCGGGCACCCCGATCGAGTGTGTCGCGTCCTCGTCGCCGGCTGCCGGCGCAGTGTGTGCCATTCCCATCAAGCCCCTCCTCCAAAGGAAACGGGATGATGCGACCGACACGGTAAATTAGTTGTAAATTGTCGCATTGCAACACATGCGTTTACGGCCTAGTCCCCTGGGCAACGGTGGACGAGGCCGTTCGGAGCCCTTGGCCAAATCGAACCATGGCGACCGAGAGGGCGGAACGCCGCCCCCTCGCCTTCCCGGCCCCCTGTCAGGCCGCGGCGCGGGCGCCCGCAGGACGGCGGCGCAGCGACGGATCGGTGACGGCGGGCGGATCGTAATCCGGAACCAGCCGGCCGACATCGCTGCCCGGCGGCACGATGGCGTCGATCCGCTCCAGCACTGCATCGTCGAGCACCACGCCGGCACCGGCCAGCGCATCGTCGAGATGAGCCATCAGCCGCGGACCGATGATCGCCGAGGTGACGCCCGGATGGGCGATGACGAAGGCCATGGCCATGTGGGCGAGCGACAGGCCGGCCTCCTCGGCCACCGGGATCAGCTGTTCGACCGCGTCGAGCCGGCGGGCATCGCCCATCTGCTCGGGGAAATATTTGACCCGGGCGCTGTCGGGCATCGGCTGGCCCTTGCGGTAGCGGCCGGTCAGCATGCCCATGGCAAGCGGGCTCCAGACCATGGCGCCCATGCCGTATTTCAGGCAGGTGGGCAGCACCTCGCGCTCGATGCCGCGATTGAGGATCGAATAGGGCGGCTGCTCGACGCGCATGCGCTGCAGGCCGCGGCGCTCGGCCACCCACTGGCCCTCGACGATGTCGCAGGCGGGAAAGGTGGAGGAGCCGATGGCGCGGATCTTGCCGGCGCGCATCAGGTCGCTCAGTACCGACAGGGTCTCCTCGATATCGGTGTCGGGGTCCGGCCGGTGCATCAAATAGAGATCGACATGGTCGGTGCCCAGACGCGAGAGGCTGTCGTCGAGTGCCTGCGTCAGCCAGCGGCGCGAATTGCCGCGCATGTTGGGGTCTTCGCCCATCGGCAGATGCGCCTTGGTGGACAGCACCACCTTGTCCCTGCGACCTTTCAGGGCCCGGCCGACGATCTCCTCGGACTGGCCCTGGCTGTAGAAGTCGGCGGTGTCGATGAAATTGATCCCGGCGTCGAGGGCCTTGTGGATCATCCGGATGCCGTCTTCGGGATCGGGATTGCCCTGGGCGCCGAACATCATGGCGCCGAGGCAATAGGGGCTGACCTTGATGCCGGTCTTGCCGAGCGTGCGGTAGTGCATGTCTGTCTCCTGTGGTTTTGGCATGGGGGTGCGTTGCCGCTGCGAAAGGCAGCCGGCCCGCGGTCTCGGATGGTTCGAAGTATGGCTGCCGGTGACCGGCTATTTCTCTTGCACGGTGCCAAGGCCGCCGATGGCGGCTAGCGCTGCCTGCGCCTGCTGCCAGGCGTCGTCGGCAAGACCAAGCTGCGTCTTCAGCCAGGCGAGCGTCATCCGCTGGACGACGGCCACCCTTTCAGGGCTCTCGTCGCTGGTTTCGGCCGTGTCATAGCCGGAAATGCCGCCGAGGCAGTGACCACCGCCGGCCATGGTGAACAGCGATTTCGGCCCGGGGCTCAGGCGCCAGGGATCGGCGTGCCAGTCGGCGCCGCGCACGGTCAGATGCGGCGAGACGTCGTCGTCGCTGGCAACCACCAGGGCCGGCGTCGCCATGGTCGCGAAGCTGACGGTCGAGAAGAAGCCGTAATGCTGCGCCGCATAGGTCGAAAGATCGGCGCCGCCATTGCCGGGTGCCGCCAGGAGGACGCCCGCCCTGATCCGCCGGTCGGTGAGGTCGACCAGGCGGCCATCCTCCGGATCAACCAGCGTGGCGCCGAGCAGCATGGCCGCCGTGTGCCCGCCCATGGAATGGCCGGCAACGGCAATCCGGCCATGGTCGAGCCGTCCGGCAAGGCCCGGCACGGCGGCTTCGACATCGTCCAGACGATCGAGGATCGCCGACATGTCCTCGACGCGCGCGCGCCAGAACAGCGGACCGCCTGGACCCTCGGGATCGAGACCGAGCGATTTCGAGCTCAGATGGGTCGGCTGCAGCACGACGAAGCCCTGCGACGCCCAGAACTGCGCCATCGGGCCATAGCCGTTCAGCGAGGACAGGTGGTTGGAACGCCCCTGCCCGTGCGACAGCAGCAGGATCGGCAGGCCGGTGCCGGTGGCCGGCGCGGTGACGCGCAGGGTCAGGGTGACCGGGCGGCCGGGAATATCGAGCGCCACCGGCGCGAAGGAGAAGACCGAAACGGGCGCGCCTGCCGGCAGGCCGGCGGCACGCCCGATCAGCGCGTGATCGCCGGCATTTTGCAGTTCGCGCGCCCGGTCGGCGGCAGGGCTGGTCTCGTGCGGCATGGCACGCTCCTCTTCGATCGTTGGTGTGGTCAAAAGCTTGTCGCCGTGCTAGCCTGCATTAAGCGGAACAGCATTCCGCATATATACGGAACAATGTTCCGTTTTGCAAGAGGCTGCGCCACCGGCGGGCGCAGGACGTGGACGCGATGGTGAAAACGACGCAAGACATCGAGGCGCAGGCGCCGCAAACGCCGGCGAAACGGCGGGTCCGCGCCGACGCGCAGCGCTCGAGCGATGCCCTGCTGAAGGCGGCCCTGGAGGTGTTCAAGACATCCGGCGTCGACGCGCCGGTGCGCGAGATCGCCGAAAAGGCGGGCGTCGGCATCGGTACAGTCTACCGCAATTTTCCCCAACGCGCCGATCTGGTCGCCGCCGTCTTTCGCCAGGAGGTCGACCGCTGCGCGGCGGCGGCTTCCCAGCTCGCGGCCGAATACGGTCCCGGCGACGCACTGGCGAAATGGCTGCAGCGCTATGTGGACTTTCTGGCGGCCAAGCGCGGGCTGGCCAAGGCGCTGCATTCGGGCGACCCGGCCTTCGAGGCGCTGCCGGCCTATTTCGAGGGAAACCTGAAACCGGCGCTGGAAAGCCTGCTTTTGCGCGCCGCGGCTGCCGGCGAGGTGCGCAAGGATGTCGATTCGCTGGAATTGCTGGGTGCCGTCACCGGGCTTTCGATGCCGACCCATGACAAGCGGCCGGATCACGCCCGGCGAATGGTGGCCCTGCTGGTCGAGGGCCTGCGCCACGGCACCAGCCCGACGCTCGATCCCGCGCCCTGACCTTCTACGCCCGGCCGTATCCGCCCTGGCGACGCCGACCGGATGTCAGAGGGCGCCGATCGACCGGAGCTTGTTGAGCACCTGTTCGTTCGGCTCGCCGGTTTCCGGCAGCCGGTAGTGATGCTCGAAATGACGGATCGCCGCGCGGGTCTGCGCGCCGGCGACGCCGTCGACGGTGACATCGGTATAGGCGATGTTGGAAAGGCCGCGCTGGATCTCCAGCACCATTTCCACCGACTGGGCCGGATCCTGCGGGACCGCGGCAACGGGTTCAGCCCGGACGGGCACCGCACTGGCGACATCGCCGCCGGTTGCGACAGCCTTGGGCCGCGGGCTCGGAAGGGCGGGGTCGGCCGGCAGGCTGGCATCGGCGCTCAGGATCGCCGCGGCCACCGGATCGACGCCGTTATCCGTCCGCACGTCGACGCGCTGGCCGGCACTCAGGTCGCCGACCGGGCGCGGCAGCGGCACGGCGGCTGTCGTCAGCACCGGATCCGCCTCGCCCGCCCCGGCCGCATTGGCCATGGCGGCGGACGGCGATGCGGCATTGGCAGCATTTTCGCGCTCGATGCGGAAGGTGGTGACGCGGCCATTGGCCTGATCGAGCAGCGGATTGCGGCGCACGCCGGCAATCGCGGCGAAATGGCCGGGCTCGCGGGTCTTCAGGAAAGGTGCCGGATGCCGGCCCGGCTGATACCACAGCGCATTGGCGGCAACGAAGCCGAAGACCACAAAGAAGCACACCGTGCCGCCGAGTGCCGCCGGATGCCGAGCGACCTGGCGGTTGATCGCCGCAGCGCCGGCCAGAAGCAGCGGCATCACCCGCGACCGGGGCTTACGCTTCGAGCTTTTCCGCTTGCGCGTCATCGCATTCACTTTCCTCTTTTCGTCCTGTCACTCGTCATCGGTCGCCCGGTCATGATGCGCGGGCAGCGGCCACCGCGCGGCCCACCCAGAGCGCCTCTTCCGCGGCCGGGGCATGCCGGTCGCCGTCCTTCAGCCGCGGCGGAAATTCCACCGGGGCCGTGTCTTCGTGCACCGGCTGGGCCAGTTCGCCATGGCCGTCGAGCGGCAGCGAAATGGTCACGACGGTGCCCTCGCCCTGGCGGCTGGCCAGCTTGAACCGGCCGCCATGCAAGCCGATCAGCCCCTTGACCAGCGACAGGCCGAGACCCGAGCCCTCGTAGCGGCGGGCATAGTCGTTATGGATCTGCGCGAAGGGCCGGCCGACCAGCGGCAGCTTGTCCTCGGCAATGCCGATGCCGGTGTCGGAGACGGCGACCGTCAGCATGCCGTCGGCAACCGCCGCGTCGATCATCACGGCGCCGCCGGTCTCGGTGAACTTGATCGCATTGCCGACCAGGTTGATCAGGATCTGGCGCAGTGCCCGCGGATCGGCGACCATGTGGCCGAGATCCGGGCCGAACCGGCTGGACAGCACGACATTCTTGTCGCGCGCCTGCAGCGCCAGCATGGCCTCGCATTCGCGGATCGTCTGGGCGATCGGGAAATCTTCCTTCTGCAGCTCGAAACGGCCCGCCTCGATCTTCGACATGTCGAGCATGGCATTGACCACCGACAGCAGATGCGTGCCGGACTGGTGGATCAGCTGCACATATTCGCGCTGGCGATCGTTCTGCAGCTTGCCGAAATATTCGCCGCCCAGAATGTCGGAAAAGCCGAGGATAGCGTTGAGCGGCGTGCGCAGCTCGTGGCTGACGGCTGCGAGAAAGCGCGCCTTGGTCTCTTCCGCGGCATCCGCCGCCTGGCGCAGCGCGCGCATTTCAAGGCGATCGATCAGCGTCTGCGTCGCGTCGCGCAGCTGGACGAAGACACCGTCCAGCCCGCCGTCGGCGCCGCGCTCGGCCACCATGTCCAGCCGGACCATCATGAACGGGCCGTCCTGGCGCTCGGGCGACGGGCGCTGCAGGCGAAGCTCGACAATGGCGTCGTCTTCCCCGAGGCGCAGCGCGTCGAGCGCCTGCAGGAAGCCGATCCGGTCGGCCACGTGAAACTGTTCGGCGAGCGGCCGGCCATAGGGTTCGCGCATCTGCCGGAACAGGGCATCCCGGTCGCGGCCGTCGGCGCTGACCACATGGCCCTGCGCGTCGAGACGCAGCACCAGACCCGGCAGCAGCGCGCTCGGCACGCTCTGGCGCGACGCAGACGGATGCGCGGCGATGTCTTCCGGCTCGTCACGCACGACGGAGACGGCAAGCACCAGCCCGGCTGCCAACAGAAGCAGCGCCAGGCCGAGGGCAAAGCCGAGCGGCAGCGCCGTCGTCGGGTCGACAACCAGAAGCAGAAGGCAGGGCAGGACAAAGGGCTTGGGCACGAAAGCCAGGAGGGCGCAGCGCATGCGCACCACATCGACCGCCGAAGCCTCGCGTCCCAGCGCACGACGAAGGCCAAGACGCGCGACATTATCGACGGCGCCGAGGCCCTTTCCTGCGATTTTACTCAATACAGACACGCATACATTCCGTGACAAAATACAGTCAGGTCACCTTAGGCAGGGCGGTTTAAGGAAAAGATAAGGGCGGACCGCGGCCGGACCGGTTAACAGAGCCCAAGTGCCCATTTTGGCACATAAATTTCAGAGCCTTCCATTCATGGTTAACAGGCCGTAAGTGCACAATTCGTGTCGGAATTAACCATTCGACGGGGACAAGTCCTGCAACCATAAGGCTTTGCCGCCGTCTTGCCGCAAACCTGATTAACGCTGTTTGCTAAACTTTGAGCCAACCGGCGGCACAAAACCGGAAGGGCGGCATTTTACTTAAACTTTGAACAAAGGCGGCTCTTTTTTGAAAAACGAAATTCGGTTTCCCCCCCTAGTCTCTGCCCAACGAACGGCCAACAGGTCTGCGGACAACCCGGCAACAACACGCCGACAGCAGGGATAGGCAAAGACAATGTGGTTTCTGATCAAAGGCTCCTTCTGGTTCACCATCGTTCTGGTTGCACTGTCGTTTTTCGGCGTCAGCGGTAACGATGCGAAGACCTCGGATGCCGGCACGCTTGATGTTGCCGATGCCGTCAGCGCCGCGTCCGGGGCCTATCAGTATCTCGCCAAGATCTGCATCGAGCAGCCCGCCGTCTGCGAAAAGGGTGCCGAGACCTTCAGTGCCGTCAGCGCCCGGGCCCGCGACGGCGCCCTCGTCGCCTTCCAGATCCTCGATTCGCACCTGAACAAGGACACCGGCGCCAAGGTTGCCGAACTCGACCAGCCGATGCCGGCCCTGCCGGGCGCAGCCAATGCGACGCTGGTGACCGGCACCGTGCCGCAGATGGCCACTATCCCGGTGCCCCTCGCAAAGCCGGTCCGTCCCTGAAATTCCACGGCCGGGGGCCGGACCCGCTCCGCCCCGCCCGTTGCCTGCCATGCCTGTCCCGCAGGTCCAACTTGAAGCCATTCCTGGCTCCCCCCGCCCCGCTCGGGCGGGGATTTTTTTGACGGGTACAACAAAGCGTGTTGGCGCGTCGGCATGTCGGAAAATGGCCGATATCACGCCGCTTTTCCAACGGTGGAGGCCCTTGTCACACGACGACTTTCGCCGTTTTAAAGAGGCCTTCGACGACTGAACCCGCCCGGATCGAAGGCGCCCGACCGAAGATCCGGGATCTCCAGCGAAAGACGCAAGCGATTCTCGACATCGAAGCGCAGACCACCCCACTGCCCTTTCCGCGGTAGCGAGCGCCGCCAGAAGTGGGGCCGCACGCGGACCGAGGTGCCGACCGGCTAAGCGTGCGCGGTTCGGTCAACCAGAGCGGTCCAAATCCCTGCCCCCGTGGCCCGGGGGATCGGTTACACACTTCTACCCCGAAGCGGCGTGGAAGCTTTCACCGACCAGGAGAGCCTTTCCGTCATTGAAGACGCGGCTGGCCAGCTCCGGTGAGCGCAAGATCGCCCGCTCGAAAAGCCAGGTCGACACGAAATGCCGACACCCCCTTTTTTTAAGCCGTCCCATGGTTCTCATCGCGCCGTCGATCCCCTATATCCGGGATAACACTCCCGAAAGCATGGAAGACGCCATGACAGCGCTCAAAGAGATCATCGACGACTTCGCCTTTCTCGACGACTGGGAGGATCGCTACCGCTATGTGATCGAACTCGGCAAGGCGCTGCCCGAACTCGCCGAGGAGAAGCGCACGAGCGACACCAAGGTGCGGGGCTGCGCCAGCCAGGTATGGCTGGTCTCGCATACCGAAGACGCGAGCGACGATCCGGTGATCTCGTTCGAGGGCGATTCCGACGCGCATATCGTGCGGGGCCTCGTGGCGATCATCCTGGCGGCCTATTCCGGCAAGCATGCCTCCGACATCGTCAAGTTCGACGCGCTCGAGCTGTTCACCGAACTCGGCATGATCGAGCATCTCTCGGCGCAGCGTGCCAATGGCCTGCGCTCGATGGTCCAGCGGATCCGGGAGGAAGCCGCACGCAAGCTCGCCGCCGCCTGAGCCGGCCAGCAGCGCCGACGGTTTTTCCTCGGCGGCGCCGCCCTCCCCAGCCGGCCTTTATCTCTTTCCTTCCGGTCTCCCTTCCCTTCCGCCTTTCCGCTTCCCCTTCCATCTCCCGTCCCCCTGCCCTTGCCGTCACAGTTGCGGGCGAAAATCGTCGGCGCCCCAATGGCGGCTGCGGGGCTTCGGCTTCGGGGGCTGATAGTGGCGGGCCAGCGACAGCAGCGCGGTGCGCAGCATCAGCTTGGCGGCGCGAACCGGCCATTGCCGCTCGCGCTCGACCAGTTCGAGTCCCTTGCCGAAGCAGCAGACGTCGAGGGCCACGCCGGCCAGATCCGGTCCCATGGCTTCCATCGCCCGGTCGAGCCGCCGTCTTGCGGCCGCCGCGCTGTCGCTGATCGCATTGTCGGGCACGCCGCGCCGGCCGGACGCTTCGGCAAGCCGCGGCGCCCAGCTCTGGGTGATCCGCGGCTGCAGGCCGGCCCGGTCGAAATCCGACGCCAGCCTGTCGGCGGCGGCAAGCGCCGGCTTGGGAAAATAGGCGACACCGCTGCGATCCTTCAGCCGGGAAAGCGGGCCGAGCGGCGATTCCTTCAGGTTGCGGCTGACCGGGCCGGAGAGCTCGCCCGACCCGGCCGGCAGGACGCTGCGCTCAATCTGCCGATGCTGGGTGGCGCAGGCATCCTCGACCGTATCGGCGGCCAGCCGCCGCAGGAAGGCGCGGGCCTCCGGCGCCGGGCGGATCGCCCCGTCACCCGCGATCAGCAGTCCGCGCCGCAGGCCGTCCGTCACAAGGTTCGCCGGCACCCGGCGCAGGCTGCCGTCGGCGGCCGCGATATCGGCGAAGCCGCCGCCGACAGGCGTCACCCGGCAGGGCGCGCCCGCCAGCACGAATCGCAGCAGCCGCCCCAGCGCTGCCATGCCGGCGTTGCGGCCCGCCTTCGCCTCCCCCCTCACCTCTGCCGTCGCCTCTGCCGTCACCTCTGCCGCCTGGCGCTTGCCGTCATTCATGATCGGCGGCCTCCGGTGCGAAGGCGGCCTGCACCACGCGCTCCAGCAGCCCGATGAAACCGTCGAAGGCGGGATCGTCGCGGCGATCCTCGATCACCGCGCAGCCATAGCTGACCGTCGAGCGGTCGCGGCCGAAGGCATCGGCCAGTTGCTGCTGGCCGATGCCGAGTGCCACATGGGCGACATAGATGGCGATGTGACGGGTGCGGGTCTTGGCCCTGCGGCCCTTGCCGACAAAGGTGCTGTGGATCTCCAGCGTCAGCAGCTCTTCGGCCATGCGCTGGATGGCGCGGCAGGCCTTGCGCGCAGCCTCGCCATCGATGCGGCATGCGCCGGGCGCATCCGGCGATGCCGCCCGCCCCTCGCCATCCAGGCGAAGACCGGGCGAGAGCGGGCCTTGCGGCGCGCCCGGCCCGAAGGGCACGAGGCACACCCGTTGCGAGGCGGTGAAGCTTACCCGGAACGGACGGGTGGAAATGACCGCGAAATATGCGGGCTCGATCTGCTGGAAAGGATCGTGGTGCATGACAAACTCCCAAAATAGGAATTATTTCATACACCCTATGGACAAACAGGTGGAAAAAGAAAGGCGGTGCAACCAGAGCCGCCCTTGAAACTGTGGACAGATTTTGGCGCCGGCCCCATATTTATATGGGATTATTTTCCTCAACCCTGCAGCTTACCCTGCGGAAATTTCCCCGAAGCGGGACGCGGGGCTGTCGACCGGAAAAGCAAAAGCCGAACCCTTGGAGGTCCGGCCTTGCAGAAAACGGCGATCCGGATCGCTGGCTTACTTGCTGCGCTTGCGGCGCTGGCCGAGACCCATTTCCTTTGCCAGACGCGAACGTGCTTCGGCATAGGCGGGTGCTACCATCGGGTAATCGAGCGGAAGGTCCCACTTGTCGCGGTATTCTTCCGGGTTCAGACCGTGGTGGGTCATCAAGTGACGCTTGAGCGACTTGAAGTTGCCGCCGCATTCCAGGCAGATGATCTGGTCGTCCTGGACGGATTTGCGAACGGATACTGCCGGCTTCGGCTTTTCGGCCACCGGCTGCGGTACGACCGGGGTATTGGTGCTGCTCAATGCCGTATGGACATCCGAGATCAGACCGGCGATGTCGCCGACCGGAACAACGTGATTGCCGACATAGGCAGCCACGATTTCAGCGGTCAGTTCTACCAAAAGGCCCTGATCGGACTCCTGGACCATTTCTGTCATAGTGTTGTCTCCTATTCATAGACTTGCCCGTCACGCCCTTCGGCGCTGTCATGCATAAAGCAAACAGTAGATCGCCGTCTCATCATCCGCGCAAAATGCAACGCAGGAATCTACCCCTAAATTCCCTGTGATGAAGCCGGCGAGCGACCTGTGGATGCAGAGTATACCGGAATGCGCGTTTGGAAATGAATATTCCGACGTGATTTCAAAAGGATTTCGAAATACTGCCGGATTTACTTACCACACAACCCATTTTGGAAGACGTGAAGCATCCTTGCTCAATATGAGCGAATACCATTCTTTGAAGGAAAGTCCAATCGATATTTTACCGATTTTTGAGGTGGGAATTCTTGGGGGAGAAAATTAGTGACTGTAAAAACACAGAAACACAACTAAAACTTACATGCGGTACGGCGTCGAAAAACCATTAAAATCCTATGAAACGATTTCATCTGTAAGATCATCGCGAACACTGGACGAATGCAGACTATATCCGACCTGATGTGCAGCTTTGGCAAGCAAATGTGCCGAAACCGGGGCAGTGAGTATAAAGAAAAGAAAGCCGGCAAGTGCGCGACTGAACGTCGCCACATCGCCCGAATGCAATCCGACCGCCAGCAGTAACAGTCCGGAGCCCACGGTTCCGGCCTTGGAGGCCGCATGCATGCGGGTATAGAGGTCCGGCAGACGGTTGATTCCGATCGCCGCCGTCAGGGCGAAAAACGCACCGCCCAAGATCAATATTGCCGTCACGATCGCCAAGACATAAGCCATTACTTGTCATCCTTTCGGCGGGATTTGCGCGGCGCGGCAGTCGTCGGCGCCGAAGGCTGTGCGGACGCTGCCCGGCCGGCCTTTCGCAACGCTCCACCACTCTTGGTTGTGTTGTCGCCTTGAGCGGCGGCGTCTTCGGACTTCGCCTTTGCCGGTGCCGGAGCGGCGGCCGAGGTCTTGCGCCCCCGCGGCTTGCGCACCGACGCGGAGGGCCGGTTTTCGGCGACCCCGTCGTTTTCCGCCGGACCGGTCGCCGCCGGTTTCGCTTCGGCCGCATCGGCCGGCGCATGCGAGGGCACGCCGGACGTCTCGGCGTCGACCAGGTCACCGGCATGCGCCGGGCTCGAGGTGCGGCTGCCATGCACCGATTGCGGCCGGCCCTGCTCGGTGCTGAACACCGGCTCGTCTTCGGACGGGTGCTCCCCCTCGACGCCACGCGCCAGGATGAAGCGGGCAAAGGCAACGGTTGCCAGGAAGCCGACAAGGCCGAGCGAGATCGCGATGTCGATATAGAGCGTGTAGCCGGTGCGGATCGCGATCACCGCGATGAAGCCGATGACGATGCCGACCAGCATGTCGAGCGCCAGAACCCGGTCGGGCAGCGTCGGCCCCTTGACCACACGGTAGACGGTCATCAGGAAGGCGATGGCGAGCAGAAAGAGCGCGCCATAGCAGGCCAGCTGGACAATATAGGCGGGAGAGCTCATTCGAAGGTCTCCATGATCTTGCGTTCGAAACCCTCGGCAATGTCGCGAATCGTGCCCTCGACATCGGAGCAGTCGATGGCGTGGACATAGAGCTTCTTGCGGTCGTCGGAGACATCCACCGAAAGCGTGCCGGGCGTCAGGGTGATGAGATTGGCCAGAAGGGTGATCTCGAAATCACGCTCGACCCTCAGCGGATAGGCGAAGATGCCGGGCTCCAGCTTCAGCTTCGGTGCCAGCACCAGGATGGCAACCTTCCAGACCGATTTGGCAAGCTCGACGAGGAACAGCAGCATCAGCGAGGCGAAGCGCAGCGTGCGGGTCAGATAGCCGACGCCGTTGACCTGCTCGCGGATGAGGCCGAGCGCCAGCGTCGACAGCACGAAGCCGAAGGCGAGGTTGAGCAGCGAGGCGCTGCCCGAGACCGCGACCCAGATCACCGCCATCACCAGATTGATCGCAAACAGCGTCATGGCGTGCCTCCCTGGCCAAAGACAGACTGGATATAGGCCGTCGGGTCGGAAAGGCCCTCGGCGGCCCGCTGGCACAGCTGCAGCAGCTGTTCGGGGAAGATGCCGAAGACGACCACCAGCGCCGTCAGGACGATGATCGGGGCCAGCCGCAGCAGATCCTCCGACGCCCCGTGCGGGCTGGCGACGACGGCATCCGGATTGTCCTGCGCCAGCGGATGCGGCCGCCAGAAGGCCAGCAGGAACAGCCGGCCGAAGGCCATGGTGATGAGGAAGCCGGAGATCAGGATGGCTGCAGCCAGCCACCAGGCACCGATATCGATCGACGCCTTGACCAGCATGGCCTTCGGCCAGAAGCCGGAAAACGGCGGCAGGCCGGAGCCGGCAAAGAACAGCGCCAGCGCGACCGCCGAAAAGACCGGGGCGACGCGCCACAGGCCGCCGAGCTCGTCAAGCCGGAACGACCCGGCACGGGCGCGCATTTCGCCGGCCACCAGATAGAGCGCGGTCATCAGCACGATCGAATGCAGCGCATAGAAGATCGCCGCCGACACGCCGGCCACCCCGCCGATCGCAGCACCCGCCGCGATATAGCCGATGCCGACGATGATGATGAAGCCCATGAAGCGCCTGACATCGCGCTGCGCCAATGCGCCGAGCGCGCCCAGCAGCATGGACAGCGCCGCTGCAAGGCCGATTACCAGGCTCAGCGTGTCGCGCTCGACCGGCAGCAACATGACCATGACGCGCAGCAGCGCATAGATGCCGACCTTGGTCAGCAGGCCGGCAAACAGCGCCGAAACCACGACGCGCGGCGTGTGGTAGGAGGCCGGCAGCCAGAAATTCACCGGGAAGGCTGCGGCCTTCATGCCGAAGGCGAGCACGAACAGGGTCGCCAGCGTCATCAGCGGCGCATGGTCGCGCAGGCCGCCGGCCTTGCGGGCGATGTCGGCCATGTTGAGCGTGCCGAAGATCGCATAGAGATAGCCGACCGCGATCAGGAACAGCGTGGTGCCGATCAGATTGAGGATCGCATATTTCAGCGCCCCGTCGATCTGTTCGCGCTCGGAGCCGAGGATCAGCAGGCCGAAGGACGAGATCAGCAGCACCTCGAACCAGACATAGAGGTTGAAGATGTCGCCGGTGAGAAACGCTCCGGTGACGCCGGCCGTCAGCACCAGCAGGAAGGGATAGAAGCCATAGCGCCGGCCCGAGCCGTTGATGTCGCCGAGCGCATAGACGGCGCCCGACAGCGAGACGATGGCAGCCGCGAGCGCAAACAGCGCGCCGGTAAGATCGACGGTGAAGGCGATGCCGAAAGGCGGCAGCCAGCGGCCCATCATCATGGTGATCGGGCCATCGACCGACACGCGCCAGAGCAGCAGCGCATCGATGACGGTCAGAAGCGCAAGCGTGGCGATCGCGATCGGCGGATGGATGCGGATCTGGTGGCGCAGCATCATCAGGCCGGCGCCCGCGATCAGGCAGAGCGCCACCGGCAGGATCACCAGCCACTGCTGCGTGGTCGCCGGCGGCATGACCCAGGCGAGCGCGTGATCGACGGTGGAGGCGTGCGAGGATGCGGCCATCAGATCGCTCCTCCGAGGTTGCAGAAGGGGCTACCCCCCTCTGGCCTGCCGGCCCTCTCCCCCGCAAGGGGAGAGATCGACTCGCGGGCAGGTCCCGTTCGCCCTCGAAGCTCGTCACTGCGGCAGATGCTAAGGTTCAAGATAGTCTGCGTGATGCGGGCTGGCTGATCTCGCCCCTTGAGGCGGAGAGGGCCGGCAGGCCGGAGGGGGGTGATCAATGCCATGCGCATCCCAATCAATATCCCAACGGCGGCAGCGGCTCGCTCTCGGGCTCGGCCACGCGCATCTCGTCGGTGTCGTCGGTCTTCAGGTCCTGATAGGCGCGGTAGCCGAGCACCAGCAGGAAGCAGAAGAAGGAAAAGGAAATCACGATCGCCGTCAGGATCAGCGCCTGGGGCAGCGGATTGGCGGCGGCCGCCGGCAGCGTGTCGGAGCCGTCGGCGATGATCGGCGGCACTTCGCGGGTCAGCCGGCCGGTGGTGAACAGCAGCAGGTTGACGGCATTGCCGAGGATGACGATGCCGAGCAGGATGCGCACCACATGCTTGGACATCATCAGGTAGAAGGCGGCGGCAAAGAAGATGCCGACAAGGGCTGCAAACAGGGTTTCCATCAGTCCTCGTCCCTTTCCTCGAGCGCCAGCGCGATCGAGGTGATGGCCCCGACGACGACCAGATAGACGCCGATGTCGAAGCTGGTCACCGTGGCGAAGGGAACCTCCACCTGGCCGATCCGCGGATAGATCCACAGCGCCGTCATGAACGGCACGCCGGCAAAGATCGACACCATGCCCGACAGCGCCGACAGCATCAGCCCGGCACCGGCAATCGACATCGGATGGAACCAGATGGCGCGGCGCACCGCCTGCACGCCATAGGCGATGCCGTAGATGGCCAGCGCCGAGGCGGCGATCAGCCCGCCGATGAAGCCGCCACCCGGCTCGTTATGGCCGCGCAGCAGCACGAACAGCGAAAACAGCATCATCAGGGCTGTCAGGAAGGGCGCAATCGTTCGGAAGATCAGCGTGTTCATGGGTGGGATCTCCGGTGGCATGTCGATGTTGACAGAGGCTCAGCGACGGTGCGCGACGCGGCCACCCCCCTCTGCCCTGCCGGGCATCTCCCCCTCAAGGGGGGAGATCGCCGGATGCGGGCGCCCTGCCCCGAGAGAGAGGAACGGAAAAAGGCCAGGTCGACGTTCCGCCTCGTTCTTGCGCAGACGCTGTCGGCAGAGGCAGACCGCGCGGCCGCAACAACCGATCTCCCCCCTTGAGTGGGAGATGTCCGGCAGGACAGAGGGGGGTGAGTCCCGCCCGAATTGTCGCCATTCATGCCAGGCCCCATGCCCTCGCCTTCAGGCTCGCTCAGGCGTCCCCTCGGCCGCATTCCGCCCGCACAAGCCGAAGCGGCAGACGCGGAGCGCGCGGCCGCCACAACCGATCTCCCCCCTTGAGGGGGAGATGTCCGGCAGGACAGAGGGGGGTGAGCGGCACCCGACGTGCCCCGGCTCATGCGAACGCTCATATCTTGCCCTCCGCCTCGGCTTCCGCGATCGTCTCCACCTTGTCGCGCGACTGGGGGGCGGCGACGTCGGTGACGCGGATGCGGATGAGGGCGAGGATCGCAAGGCCGGTGATCATCACCACCGAGATCTCGCCGAGCGTATCCGTGCCGCGGAAGTCGACGATGATGACGTTGACCACATTGGCACCGTGCGCGATCGTCTTGGAATAGGCGTTGAAGAAGTCCGTCAGCGCATTGTTGAACGGCACCTGCATGGTCTTCAGCAGCATCAGGGTGAAGCCGAGGCCGCAGGCGATCGCCACCGTGCTGTCGAACAGGAACTGGCGACGCGTGCGGTGGTCGGACGGCGACAGTCGCAGCCTGGTCATCACCAGCGCCAGGATGACGACCGACAGCGTCTCGACCATGAACTGGGTGAACGACAGGTCCGGCGCGCCGAACAGCAGGAAGAGCACGGCGACCGCAAAGCCCTGGATGCCGAGCGAGACGATCGCCGTCAGCCGGTTCTTGGCCAGCAGCACGGCAAACAGGCCGATCACCGCGATCATCAGGAAGGTCAGTTCATGGAACTTGGCGTCCACCGGCCAGTGCGGCATATCCGGCAATTCGCCGAAGACGAAGAGCGGCACCAGCAGCACGATCGCCAGCAGCATGAAGGTGACGGTGACATAGGTGTCGAGCTTGCCGGGCTGCACGAAGGCAGTCACCTTGTAGGCAAAGCGTACCGTGCCGGCGACGAAATGGTCGAAGCCGCGATCGGGGCCCGGACCGAGCGCCACGAAGAAGCGGTCGACTTCGCGCCGCACCGTGGTGAGGCCGAGATAGAGCGCGATGCCGAGGATGACGGTGACGACCGAGAGCAGCAGCGGCAGGTTGAGATGCGGGATCAGGCTGGCCGTCACCTCCTCGACATGCCCCTCGATGGCCGAGGTCATCGGGGTCGAGAACAGCGCATGCGAGACGCCGGAAAACAGCGCGCCGAACAGCGCCGTCAGGCCGAGCACCAGCGGCCCGAGCCACATCAGCGCCGGCCCCTCATGGACTTCGTGCCCCTCATGGATCTCATCCATCGGCCGACCGAGAAAGGGTTTCAGCGCCACGGCAAAGCCGATGACGAACATCAGCGCATTGCCGATGACGGCAACCGCGGTGAAGACGATCGCGCGCAGGTCGCCATGGGCAAGCGCCCCGTAGATCTCCTCCTTGGCAAGGAAGCCGAAGAACGGCGGCAACCCGGCCATCGAGACCGCACCGCAAAGGGCGGCGGCAAAGGTGATCGGCATGGCGGCGCGCAGGCCGCGCAGCACGGTGACATCGCGCGTGCCGGCCTCGTGGTCGACAAGGCCCGCGACCATGAAAAGCCCGCCCTTGAACAGCGCATGCGCGATCAGATAGAGCACGGCCGCGGCAATCGCATGCTCCGAGCCGAAGCCGGTCATCATCACCAGCAGGCCGAGCGAGGCGACGGTGGTATAGGCCAGCATCTGCTTCAGATCCGTCTGCCGCAGCGCCAGCACCGCGCCGACCAGCAGGGTCAATCCGCCGAAGACCGGCAGCAGGATTTCCCACACCGCCGTGCCGCCGAGCGTCGGGTTGAGCCGCATCAGCAGGTAGACGCCGGCCTTGACCATGGTGGCCGAATGCAGGAAGGCCGAGACCGGCGTCGGCGCCTCCATGGCATTGGGCAGCCAGAAATGGAACGGAAACTGCGCCGACTTGGTGAAGGCGCCGCCGAGCACCAGCAGCAGCGCCGCCATGTAGAACGGACTTGCGCGCACCACGTCGCCGGCATGGACGAGCAGCGACAGCTGGGTGACGCCGGTCATGTTCCACAGGAAGATCAGGCCGGCCAGCAGGCAGAGCCCGCCGCCGCCGGTGACCACCAGCGCCTGCAGGGCGGCGCGGCGCGAGGCCTCGCGGTCATGGTCGAAGCCGATCAGCAGGAAGGAGGTGATCGAGGTCAGCTCCCAGTAGATGAACAGCATCAGGAAACTGTCGGAAAGCACGAGCCCGAGCATCGCGCCCATGAACAGCAGGATATAGCAGAGGAAACGCCCCTGCTCCGGATGGCCCTTCATGTAGCCGCCGGAATAGAGCACGATCAGCGTGCCGATGCCGGTGATCAACAGCGCAAAGGTCAGCGACAGCCCGTCGATGAACCAGGAAAACGACAGGTTGAAGCTCGGCACCCAGACATAACCGCCGGTGACGGCGCCGCCATCGGCGATCGTCGGCAGGAACTGGCAGAAATGGTAGAAGGCATAGGCCGGAAACAGCGCCAGCACCCAGGCGGTGTTGTGGCCGAACCGGCGGATCAGGGGCGGCGCGACGAGCGCGCCGATAAAGGGCAGCATCATGGCCAGAATGGTCAGGCTCGAGATAGTCTGCAAATTCCGGCTCCCTGGCGTCGCGCATGATCCTCCGCAGTCGAAGGCTGACCGTTGTTAAGACAAACGGCCCCCTGCCTCAAGAGGCGGGCTTCGCATTCGACAAAAAGCACAAAAGAGACGGCCTGCAAGAAGAGCGACAGCAAATCCCCAAGGGATTACAGGGGCTGGCGGTGCGCCAGCGCGATGAGAGGCGCGACGATGCCAAACTGCAACACGGTAAACAGGGTTTCGATCCTCACGAAATCGTCAACAGATGTCATCCGATATTTGGCGGCGACCGGAAGCACGGCGAAGGAAAAGGCGAGCCCGCCGAAGACGAGACCGAAACCGAGCGCACCCTTCCACCAGTCATCATGTGCCGTCGTGAAGAGCCGCGGATAGCACCAGGAAAACACCAGTCCCTGAATGACCATCGAGAGAATGCCGAAGGGAATGATCACCTCGTCGCGGAAGATGTCCAGCCGCTCGTAACTCCCGCGGAAGAGTTTCAGGTGCCAGACATAGCCGAGCGGAAATGTCGGCAACAGATAGGCTGCAAAGCCGAGCCAGAAAGCCTTGTCCATCCGATCCCCCCGATCCCTTCTCGTCAGAGCAGGATGAAAGCTAGCGCCGAACACTTGCATTTTGCAAGTTATTTCCGCACACAGTCACCATATCGGCGATTGCCGATCCATCCCGAGCCCCCTCTGGAGACCGCCATGCGCCAGGCCCCCCGCTCGCTCTGCCCTATCAGCCTGGCACTGGAGCTGTTTGGCGACAGCTGGTCGCTGCTGATCGTGCGCGACCTGATGTTCAAGGGTATCGACAGCTATGCCGGCTTTCTCGAGGCGGGCGAAGGGATCGCCACCAACATACTGGCCGACCGGCTGAAGCGCCTTGCCGACGACGGGCTGATCGAGGCGCTGCCCGACGAGACCGACAAGCGCCGGCGCCGCTACCGGCTGACCGACAAGGGGCTCGACCTCGCCCCCGTGATGACGGCGCTGGTGCTCTGGTCGGCAAAGCATACCGGAACCGACGCCCCTGCCGAGCAGGTCTGCGCCATGGCGGCGGACCCGGACGGGTTTGCACGCGGCGTGGTCGCCCGTCACCGCGCCGCCCGCAGCGCCTGATGCCGCCTTGCGGCCCGGTGCCGGCGCATTGCCGAACGGGCGCGGAAACCCTATCTATGGCGCATACGAAAAGGAGGGCTTCCATGGCCGAGACCGTCAAGCCGAAAATGGAGAAAACCGATGCCGAGTGGCGCGAGCAGCTGACGCCGGAGCAGTATCACATCCTGCGCCAGGCCGGCACCGAGCGGCCGTTCACCGGCCCGTTCAACAACAACAAGCAGAAGGGCCTCTACCACTGCGCGGCCTGCGATGCGCCGCTGTTCTATTCCGACACGAAGTTCGATTCGGGCTGCGGCTGGCCGAGCTATTACGAGGCGATTCCCGACGCGGTGATCGAGCTGAAGGACACCTCGCACGGCATGGTGCGCACCGAGATCCGCTGCGCCACCTGCAACGGCCATCTGGGCCATGTCTTCCCCGACGGCCCGCCGCCGACGGGCCTGCGCTTCTGCATCAACGGCCATGCACTGAATTTCGAAGAACAGGCATAGAGACAAGCACGAAACGGCCGGCGCAGACTGCGGCGGCCGTTTTCTACGGAAGCATGCCGGGGCCGATGCCGGCCCTCTCGCGACAGGCTTTGAGCCGGGGCTTGCCCGCCGCCGGACAGCCGTTCGGCACCCCCGATCATCGCGCCGCTTCCGGCTCGTCGCCTGCTGCTGTCGACACGAAGGCGGCGATGGCGGCCGGCGACAGGCGGCGCCAGAGGGTGGCGAGCAGCAGGGCGACGAGGACGGCCGCGAGCGCAAAAGGGGCGCAAAGGGCGGCATGGCGGCCGACAAGCGGTTCGGTGACGGTCACGGTCAGGCCGGAAAGGACAAAGCCGAGCGGGATCATGCCGAGGCCGAACAGCCGGTAGACACTGGTAACCCGGCCAAGCAGATGCGCCGGGATCAGCCGCTGGCGAAGGCTGACGGTGATGATGTTCCAGACCGTCCCCATCGCCGAGAACAGTGCCAGCGTGAGCCAGATCGGCTCCGGGAACGGCAGGACCAGCGGCACCACCGCCTGCAGCAGCAGGATCGCGACCGCCAGCCTCAGGCAGGCGGCCTGACCGAACAGGCGGATGAACCGCTCTCCGACAAGGGCTGCGGCAAGACCGCCGACGGCACCGCCGGTGAGCAGCAGGCCATAGCCGGCGGAACCCAGATGCAGCACCTCCTGCGCATAGAGAACCAGCGCGATCAGCAGCATGTTTTCCAGCGCATTGAAGCAGCCGAGACCGAGCGCCAGATCGCGCAAGAGCGGCCGGGCGAAGAGATAGGCGAGCCCCTCCTTCGCCTCGCCGATGAAGCCTGTCGCGCCGACGGTGGGTTGTCCCCGCCCCCCATCGGCGTGAGGGTTCGCGTCGATCCCTTGCGTCACCCGTCGGGTCGCGCGGAACGGCCCGCGGATCGAAAACACCAGCAGGCCGGCAAGCGCAAAGGCCACACCGGTGAGGCCAAAGACCAGCGGCAGGGCGAGAGCCAGCAGAAAGCCGGCAAGCGACGGGCCAATCATCATATTGGTGAGCACCTCCAGGCCGAACATCCGGGCATTGGCGGTTTCCAGCCTGTCCCGCGGCACAATGGCCGGCAGCAGCGTGCCGGCGGAACTGTCGCGCAGGACCTCGGCCGAACCGGTCACCAGCGCGCTGAACAGCAGCAGCCCGTAGAGGGCAAGCACCGGAAAGCCCGCAAGCGGAACCGGCGGCATGGTGCCCGGCAGCGCGATGGCCAGGGTCAGCACCGCCAGCATGAGACAGCGCAGGGCATCCATGGCAATGACAATCTGCCGGCGGTCGAGCCGGTCGATGATCACGCCGGCGGGCAGCGACAATATAAACCAGGGCAGCCGCTGGGCGACGCCGACCAGGGCGATGGCCAGCGGATCGCGGGTGATCAGCGAGGCGAGCCAGGGCCAGGCGACGAGGCCGATGCCATCGGCCAGATTGGTCATGCCGCTCGACAGCAGAAGTTTCCAGTAGTCGGCGCCGAGCCTCTGGCCGGCGGATGTCCGTCCGGTCGAAGCAGGATCGTCGGCCTTCCGGCCCGCTGCCCCCTGGTCCATCGCCCGGTTCCTCGCCGCCTGAGATATAGCGGCCCTGCCCGGTGCCGCCCGCTCATCTCGTTACCATTGGGCCGTGCCGAAGCACCCCGCAATGCGACGAGAAGAGCAGGCTGCGCAGCCGGCAGCAATTGTCAAAATCAAGGGTCGGAGCGGAAAAACGCGCGGTGGGTCAGGCTGATCGCGACACCGGGACGACCGTGATCACAGGCCCCACCGGGATCATCGGGGCGGCGGCGTCCCTATGCCAGTTGCGCCAGCACCGCGGCGACGAGGTCCTCGACCGGATGGATGCTGTCGAGCCTGAGGACGGGCCAGCCGCGCGCCTCCAGCATTTTCTCGTGCGACAACAGGCTGCGCTGGCCGAGACCGGCCGTGTCATAGGCCCGCGCCCAGGCAAGGAAGACGCGGCTTTTGACATACATGTCGCCGCCCTCCTCGATCCGTGCACCATATCGGGCCTTTTCGCGCTTCAGGATGCGGGACATGCGGGTGTCGTGGTCGAGCTGCAGGAACACGACGAGATCGTAGTAGGGCTCGATCGGTTCGGCCCATTTCAGCGCCGAGCCGGAAAAGATCCAGTGCCCGTCAGCCGGCAGAAGCTCGCGAAGCATGGCATGCCGCTCCTCCAGCGCACGCGGCTCGACAAAGGGCGGATCGGTGGGCAGCCAGTAGATGGAATCGGAGTCCACATGGGGAATGCCGAGATGCCGGCCGAGCGCTGCCCCCAGGGTGCTCGTGCCCGATCCGGACGCGCCGAGAATGTGTATGCGCTTCATGCTGCTCCGCCGGCCCTCGAGAACCGGCACCCCATGTTCGATGTGCTGCACGGCGGCGACCGCAATGACAAGGTTTCACAGCACATCTACTGGCTGCCGCACACCTTGCCGAACACCTCTCCAGTTGCAAAAACGCCGTCCGCGCAGTTCATTGCGGCCTCTATCCTCGCATATTCCGGCAGATACACCAGAGCGCCCCACCCTACTAAATTTCGCGGGGTGACGATGGTTAAGAATTCGACAACAATACTGGACATCCGAACGTATAGGCGGGCCTGAATTGTCGATGCTGCTGTTTTTGATATTGCTGATGGTCACTCTGCTGATGCTGACGATGACTTTCGTCGAAGGTATGGCGGATGGCAACCGGTTCGACCTGCCGCGTATCCTCGGTCTCCTGGCCTGCCTCGTCTGGCCGGTAAGCCTGCCGCTGCTGCTGCTGGCGAGCGGCATTCACCGCATCGTAAGCATCGGGCGCCTGCCGCGTCTGACCCATCATCGCCGCCTGATGGCCCGCAGCGCCTGACCCCGTGCGTCAGCGCCGGGCCGGCCGCGACATCGTCGCCGACCGGCTCATCGGCTTTTCCGATAGTTGCTATCGTGTTCTCCCCTTTCCCTTTCCGGCGCTGACGGCCGCATAAGACCTCTCCACGCAAACGAGGAGACAGGTCCATGCGTTTTCAATCCAGACGAATCCTGGTGATCGGCGGCGGCTCGGGCATGGGGCTGGCGCTTGCCGCACGGCTGCTCGACGAGGGGGCCGAAGTGATCATCGCCGGCCGCTCGGCCGAGCGGCTGGACGCCGCCCGCCGCACCCTTGGCGCCCCGGGCCGGCTCACCGCCCATGTCGCCGATGCCACCAGCGCGGCGTCGCTGACGGCGCTGTTTGCCGCGACAGGGCCGCTCGATCACATCGCCACCACGGCAGCCGATATCGCCGGCGTCTATGTGCCGCTCGCCGAGATGGATGTGGACGTGGCGCGCAGGGTGATGGATTCCAAGGTGCTGGGGCCGCTGCTCATTGCCAGGCACGGCCGGGATGTGCTGACGCCCACGGGATCGATCACCCTGACCTCCGGCATTGCCGCCTATCGCCCGGCACCGCGCGGCACGGTGGTCGCCGCCGTCAACGGCGCGCTGGAATCGCTGGTCTATGCGCTGGCCCTCGAACTGGCGCCGATGCGGGTCAATGTCGTCTCGCCCGGCTGGGTCGAGACCGGGATCTGGGCCCATGTGGCCGGCGACCGCAAGGCGCAGGTGCTGGGCGCCATGGCGGAGCGTCTGCCGGTCGGACGTGTCGGCCGGCCCGAAGACATCGCCGCCGCGATGGCCGCGCTGATGGAGAACGGCTTCATCACCGGCACGCTGCTGCATGTCGACGGCGGCCAGCGGCTGGTCTGACCGCCCGGCGGCGACCGGCAGCCATCAGGCGGCGGCAAACCGGGCGCGGCTTTCGGCCAGGAAGCGCAGCAGCGCCGGCGGCTGCACCGGCCGCTTTCGCCAGAGCATGGTGAGCGCCACGCTGCTGTCGAGCCCTTCGACCGCCAGCGCCGCAAGCCGGTCGTCGCCGGCGGCCTGGCCGGTTCCCGGCACGATCGCCAGCCCCATGCCGGCCTCGACCAGCCGGCGGACGGCGGCGATCGAGGCAAAGGTGCCGCCGATCGCGGGGCGACGGACACCCGCCCCCGCAAAGACCTGCTCGAACATGGCCCGGAAGACGCAGCCCTCCCCGGTCACCAGAAAGGTCTCGTCGCCCAGCGCCGACAGCGGCACCGGGTTGCCCGTGGCAAGGCGGTGGCCGGCGGGCGCGAGCACGGCCAGGGGCAGTTCCGACAGCGTCTCGCTGCGGCCGCCCGCAAGCCTTCCCGGCGGGCCGAAAAGGAAGGCGATGTCGAGATCGCCGCTGGCGATCCCTGCCCGCAATCCGACGCTGGTGTCGGTGGCAAGGGTGAGCGCGACCTGCGGACAGGCGGCACGATAGCGGGCCAGCAGCGGCGGCAGGAGCCCGGCGCAGAGTGTTTCCAGCCCGCCGACAGCAAGGGCGCCCGCGGTGTTGCCAGCACTTGCGGCGATATCGGCCCGGGCCTGGTCGAGCGCCCCCAGCATCGCCGGGGCATGGGCCAGCAGCCGTTCGCCCGCAGCCGTCAGCGACAGGCGGCGCCGGGCGCGGTCGAACAGGGCGGTGCCGAATTCCTGTTCCAGCGCCTGGATCTGCTCGCTCACCGAGGATTGCGACAGATGCACGCGCAGGCCGGCGCGGGTCATGCTGCCGGTTTCGGCAACCGCGACGAAGGTTTTGAGGAAACGAAGATTCATGGGGCGATGGTCCGCTCGAAGGATGACGGCAGTCTAGCGCAGGCGCGGCCCCCGGGGAACGGCGTTTCAGCGGGCGGCGCCGACGCGCCCGCGCCGATGGTCCTCAAGATCCGAACCGGAGCGGACGGCATGGGGCATCCCCGCGCCGGCCTCGCCTCTGTCCTGCGCGGTGCGCCAAGCGGTCGGCGTCATGCCGGTCACGCGCAAAAATTCGCGGTTGAAATTGGACTTGGTCAGGAAGCCCGCCTCGTAGAGGATGCGGGTGACGGGCGCCTCGGTGTCCCTCAGCAGCCGGCAGGCCTCGGCCACCCTGAAATCATTGACATATTGCGAGACGCTGAGGCCGTGGACGCGATTGACCGCATTGGAGAGGCTGCGCGCCGGGCGGCCGAGGCGACGGGCGAGCCGCGCCAGATTGAGGTCCGTGTCGGCATAAAGCCTGGCGCGCGCCATCAGATCGTCGAGCTCGGCAAGGATCGCCTGCCATTCGGCCTGCGCCTGCGGATCGGGTATCTTCCGACCGAAGCTGCGCCCCGGGCGCGACGATGCGGATCGAGGGAAGCGCGCTGATCGTCGACACAGGCGGCGGCCGCCCGTTTCACTGGTCCGACTGGTCCGGCTGGTCGGACTGGTCGAACTGCCGGCCGGAGCTGACGATCAATCTGGCGCCGGAGGCGGCGGTGCGGATCGCCCAGTCGGCCTCGCGCGCCAGCCTCGACGGCCAATTTTCAGCGGTCGCAATCGATGCGGATGCCGGCGACATCACCTTCGACGGGCATGCGACGGCATTGCTGCTCTCCGGCGCGGCGATGCGGGCCCGGCTCGCCTTCGACGCGGTCCGTCATGACGAGGTGATCCGGCTGACCGGCAGGATGATGGATGCCAGTCTCAAATTCCTGGTGCCGACGCAGATCAGCTACACGGTGGAGGCGACCGCCTCGCTGGTCAGCTCGGCGCTCGCCAACACCCCCGGCGCCAAGCCCGAAATCACGGTGAAAGGCGAGATGCTGCGGCTTTCGATCGAGTGAGGGGCAAACGCGCCGCGATCCTGCCGGGCCGAACCACGACGCGTCGTCCGGCGGATGGCCGCGTTTGTCATAAGCGGCAGGCGCTTCACCCACGACGCATCTCTCGCCTATGCGCAAGACTATCTCGGCGTCGACATCATCTGCTGGACGGTGGAGGCGCCGTGGATCAAGGGGGCGATAGTGGGGATCCGGTGTGTGGGAGGCGGCGGATTTGGGGCCGGGAGGGGATTGTCGGGTTTGGCGCGCCGGCCATGCACATGAACGAGGGCTTCTGCAAGGAGAACATCAAGCTGCCAACCATCCGCTGCACCGTCTGGCAGGGCTGGATCCTGGTGACGCTGAACCCGGATGCGCCGGAGCCTGCCGAACAGCTGAAAGAGGTCGAAAACCTCGTCGGCTATCTCGACATGGGCTCCTACGGCGAGACCTTTCGCGAGGAGCATCGCTGGGCGACCAACTGGAAGGTGCTCGCGGAAAACTTCATGGAGAGCTACCACCTGCCGGTCTGCCATTCCGGCACGATCGGCGGCTTCGTGTCCCTGGAGAAGATGACCTGTCCGGAAGGCTATGACGCCTTCAACTATCACTGGATCCTGAAGAAGGACGACGCCCCGCTCACCGTCGCGCATCCGCTGAACACGACACTGGTGGGCGAGGAACGGGTGAAGACCTGGCTGATCTCGATCTATCCGGCGCTGATGATCACGCTGACGCCGGGCTATTTCTGGTACCTGTCGCTGCATCCCGACGGCGCCGGCCATGTGAAGATCCTCTATGGCGGCGGGCTGCATGCCGACTATGTCAACGACCCGGAGGCGCAGGACCATTTCAAGGCGCTGAAGACCTTGCTGGATGCCGTCAACGACGAGGACCGCGGCTGCACGGAAAAGGTCTACAAGGGGCTGCTCGGCCGGCTGTCCGAGCCCGGCGCGCTGTCGCACCTGGAGCGGCCGAACTACGAGTTCGCGCGGTATATTTCGGGCAAGGTCGGGGGATGAAGGGCGGCGGGCGGAGCGGACAGGATGAAGGCCGAAGGCCCACAGCGCCGGTGCGATGAAGGCCTCAAGGCGAAGCCTTCACAGCCGGTGCACCGACGGTGCCTCACCCCGGCATCGAGAATGTGAAGACCGTGGCGTCGGCGTCCGAGACGACGGTGAGGGTGCCGCCATGGGCGCGGGCGATCTCGGAGGCGATGTAGAGGCCGAGGCCGAGGCCTTCGCTGTTGGTCTCGCCGCCGCGGTGGAAGGGACGAAACAGCCGCTCGCGCGCATCCGGCCCGATCGGCTCGCCGGAATTGGTGACGGCCAACGTGAAGCTCCCCTCGCCGGTTGCCGCCGCCACCGTCACCGGCGCGCCCGGCGCTCCATGGGTCAGGGCATTGCCGAGCAGATTGGAAAACAGCTGGGCCAGGCGTGCATGATCGAGCGGCACGTCGCGCGTCAGCGTGCAGGTGACGTCGATCTGCCGCTCGGGCTGGGCGCTGCGAAATTCGCCGACGACCTGTTCGATCGTCTCGGAAACCGGCCTTTGCGTGTCGAGCTTGAGCTTGATGCCGCCGCCGAGCCGGGCGCGGGCGAGATCCATGACATTGTCGACAAGGCCCGCCATCCGCGTGACGCTCTCCTTCATCATCCGCAGGATTTGCGGCGACCGCTCGGTCCAGCCGCTGCGCAGCAGCATGTTGATGCCGGCATCGACCCCGGCGATCGGATTGCGCAGGTCATGGCCGAGCACGGCGATGAACTGCTCGCGCAGTTCCGACAGCTGCCGCTCGTCGGTCAGCGCGCGCTGCGCCTCGTCGAGCTGGTCGCTTGCGTCCAGATGGTGGGCGATCAGCTCGGCAAACAGCTTGAAGGTGCCGATCACCTGCGGATTGTTGACCGCGGCCGTCTCGGTGTGGATGGCGCACAGCGTGCCGAAGAAGCGGCCGTCCGGCAGGATGATCGGCACCGAGATATAGCTCTGCAGCCCGTAGATGCGCGGCGTGTGATGCTGGCAGTAGAGCGTATCCTCGGCGACATTGTCGATCGCCACCACCTGGCGATGCTGGCGGATCTCGTGGCAGAGCGTGGTCTCGACCTTCAGCTCCCCGCCCGCCGGCAGGCCAAAATCGAGATTGTCGAGCACCTGGCAGGCGACCCATCGGTCTTCGGTGACCCGGGCGACGGCGGCAAAGCCCATCCCGGTCGAGCGGCAGACGATATCGAGGATGTTGGGAACGGCGGCGATCCTCTGGACCGCAGCAATATCGTCTTGAAAATCGGTATTCAACGTGGGCCCGTCTGGAGAAGAGTGTCGCGAAGGGAACAGATAGGAAAGTCAGGAAAATATCAAGAGGCACCCGCGCAGCATCCGGCGGCGGCACCGTCAGACTGGCGGTCGCAAAGCCCCCTTTCCCCCGGCCGGTCCCGCGCTGGACCATGTCCGGCAAACAGGCGTTCACCCGAGGTCCGCTAGTTTGTTGTTTTACGTATTTCCGGATGGAAAACCGCGACTGCACTTTTCCAGGAAATGCTCTAAAGAGGAGCCCTTGACGCGCTGTCCTCAAGGAGACGCAAGTGAGCCAGGCTATCGGCGACCTCGACATCAACCTGCTGATCGCGCTCGACGCGCTGTTGCGCGACGAGAATGTTACCCATGCGGCGCAGCGGCTCAACATTACCCAGTCGGCGCTGTCGGGCCGGCTGACGCGGCTGCGGCAGGTGTTCAACGATCCGCTCTTCGTGCCGGCCTCGACCGGGCGCGGCATGACGGCGACGCCGCATGCGCTGGCATTGAAGCCGGAGCTCGAACGGCTGCTCGAAAGTCTCACCCGCTTCGTCCAGTCGGCGCAGGTTTTCGATCCCGCAACCAGTACCCGCACCTTCCGCATTGCCGCCACCGACAATCCGGCAGCTATCCTCGCCCCCGACCTGATGCCGCTGATCCATGCGCAGGCGCCGCGGGCGCGCATCGCCTTGACGCTGCCCGACAAGGCCAGGATCGGCGAGACGCTGGCGCAGGGCGATGTCGACCTGTTCATCGGCGCTGCCGAGGACGCCACGCCGGACCTGATCGGCCGCACGCTGTTCAAGGAGGAATTCGTCACCGCCCAGCGGATCGGCCATCCGCGCGGCACGGGGCCGTTGACGGCCGAGGAATTCGCACGCCTCGATCATCTGCTGATCTCCACCAGCGGCGGCGGCTTTTCCGGCGTGATCGACGATGCCATGGGCGAGATCGGGCTGGCCCGCCGCGTCTCGGTGTCGATCCAGAGCTATGCGCTGGCGCCGCTGGTGATCGCCTCGACCGATTGCCTCTGCACCCTGCCCCGGCGCTTCCTCGAACGCTTCACCGACACGCTGGAAATCTACCCGACGCCGGTGCCGCTCGGCCTGTTCGCGGTCAAGCTGTTCTGGCATCCGAAGATGAGCGGCGATCCCGCCCATGCCTGGCTGCGCGGCATGGTGATGGAAGCCGCAAGGGACAGCCGCCAGCGCCGCCCCGGCTGACAGGCATTGGCGGCGGCGATAGGTCGGATGGGCAATCGCGATTGGTGAAAGTCGGCGCTGCGGCGCATCCAGGGCCGGCAGCCAGAGCGCTGCCCCACCCCGTTCCGATTGCGAGGACAATGCCATGCTGACCCTTTATTATCATGCCACCCCCAACTCGCTGAAGGTCGCCGTGCTGCTGCACGAACTCGACCTGCCGTTCCAGATCGTGCCCGTCGACATCTTCAAGGGCGAGCAGCATCGCCCGGAATTTCTCAGGATCAATCCGAACGGCAAGGTGCCGGCGCTGACCGACGGTGAGGTGACCGTGTTCGACAGCCATGCGATCCTTCTGCATCTCGCCGAAAAGCACGGGCGCTTCCTGCCGAGCGAGCCCGGGCCGCGCGCCGAAACCCTGTCCTGGCTGCAATTCGTCGCCACCGGCCTGTCGCCGATGTCCGGCCAGGCGATCCACTTCCTGCATTATGCGCCCGAGGACCTGCCCTATGCCAAGACCCGCTATGGGGCGGAGCTGGAGCGGCACTACAGGGTTCTCGACACGCGTCTTGCCGGTCGCGAATGGCTTGCAGGCGAGCGCTATTCGATCGCCGACATGGCGCTTTACGGCTGGGCCGCATCGGCCGGATATGTGTTCGGCGACAGAGGTTTAGCCGATTATCCGAATGTTGCGCATTTCATGTCGCGCATGAACGCAAGAGCTGCGGTCCGGGCAGCCCAGGCGTTGAAGCAGGAACACAGTTTCAAGCACGAGCTGGACGACGAAACGCGCGCGGCGCTGTTTGCAGCGCATGGAAAGACCGCAGGCGCCGCGGCCTGACGCCGACCTGCCCCCGACCTCTTCGACAGTATCCCAGGACGGCCCCCCGCAAGCCTTTGCGGGCCCGGCCGCCTGCGCGAAAAATCCCAAAGGAAAACAGAATGATGAAACCCGCTCTTCCGCTTCTTCTTTCGACCGCTGCCGTGCTTCTGGCCATGCTCGGCCAGCCGGCGCAGGCCCAGACTGCGGCACCGATCACGGCCGCCGGTTATGTCCGGGTCGCCGATGCCTATTCCTTCCCGGTCGGCGATCTGCAGATCACCGCCCTTTCCGACGGCACGGTGCCGCAGGACCTCTACACGCTGATGCTCGGCACCGCGCAGGCGCATGTCGACGATCTCCTGCATTCATCGTTTCAATCCAACCCGGTCGAAGCCTCGATCAATGCCTTCCTGATCCGCGGCGGCGACCACACGATCCTGGTCGATACCGGCTCGGGCGATCTCTTCGGTCCGGGCTATGGCGGCAAGCTGCTGGACAGCCTGAAAAGCGTGGGCGTCACCCCGGATGCCATCACCGACATCCTGATCACCCATATCCACACCGATCACACCGGCGGACTGGTGCAGGCCGGCAAGCCCGTCTTTGCCAATGCCACCGTGCATGTCGGCGCCCCGGACGTCTCGTTCTTTCTCGATGCGACGAATGCCGGAAAGACAGGCTATGACGCCAAATATTTCGACGAGGCGGCCAAGACGGTCGGCGTCTACCAGGCGCTCGGCCAGGTGAGGACCTTTGCCGATGGCGAAACGGTACTGCCGGGGATCACCGGCTCGATCCACCCGGGCCATACGCCGGGCAGCGCCTTTTTCCATCTTGTCAGCAAGGGCCTGTCGATCACCTTTGTCGGCGATATCGTGCATGTCGAGGCGGTGCAGTTTCCCGACCCGAAGGTGGCGATCCTCTATGACGTGAAGCCGGATCAGGCGGTTGCGACCCGCGAGCAGGCCTTCGGCGAATTTGCCGGCGACCGCGCGCTGATCGCTGCCCCGCATCTGCCCTTCCCCGGTGTCGGCCATGTGCGGCGGGAGGGCCCCGACAGTTTCAGCTTCCATCCGATCGAATATCGCAACCGCGACGGCAAGTAAGCGGCAGAAGCCGTCATTCGAACCCTCTCTCCGCCGCGCGGGGAGAGGAATTCACGGTTCAGCCCCTGGCAGACACAAGTTCAAAACATCTCTTGCGGACTGACAGTGACGTTATTCAGAGAGCCGTCGCAGGTCGACGTTCTCATACACATGATGGCCCGGCTCCGTCTTTCCGGCGAGCTGCGCAATGGCCGCCGAGACCTTCTGCGCAGATATGGTCCCATAGCGGGCCAGGCGGTCGGGCAGTATCGGCGAGAGTGCGCCGAGGAGGCGCTGTGCAGCCGCTTCCATAAGCCTCGTATCGTCGCGTTGACCGAGCAGAAAGCCCGGGCGGATTATGTCGATCCGCTCAAAGCCAAGCTGGGTGACCGCCTGTTCAATGGCGCCCTTGGTCTTGAGATAGAAGCCGGGTCCGCCCGCGCCGACGGAGCTCACAAGGATAAAATGGCGGGCGCCGAGCGCCTTTGCGCCCTTGGCAAGGGCCAGAACGTAGTCATGATCAACGCGGAACATGGCAGCTTGCGACCCGGCTGTGCGAATGGTGGTGCCGAGACAGGAAATGGCAACATCGGCACCATCGGGCGCGACCGGCTTCAGCGTCGCTTCCGGCGCGACGTATAAGTGTTCGAACTCGATCGGATGACCAGGGACGGTCGAGCCGTTGCGAACGAGGCTGATGAGATCGATATCGGCCCGCTCGCCGAGTTCAAGACGAACGCGCCTGCCGATAAGCCCGGTGCTGCCGGCAAGCAAAATATGTCGGGTCATGTGCCAGTCTCCGCCATTCAGCAAGGTGCGTGGAAGCAAGCCATTGGAAGGAAATCGGTTCGCTGCACACGGTCGCTTACCCTGGCGCGCACCTCGAAGCCCCCGGGCTGAATATCATGTTTGCCCTTTGCATGTATTGCTGTTCTTTTGTCGGGGCTGGCTGCGGACGGCGCGTCGCTCCATTGACGATCACCCTTGCCGAGCACCGTTTCCGAGCGCCATTGACGAGCGCCATTGCCGATTTCGCCGGGGGTGAGTTTCGACACGAGAACCTGCTCGAAACACGCTCTCGAGGCGGCCCCCTTTGATCACCGTAAATTTGGCAGCCAACCACCAGACCTGTCGGCGGAAGAGGCTTGCAATATTGCCGCTGTCGCGTTGAGAAAACGGCTCAACCCTGCCCGGTCGCCTGCCTCGCTAGGCCCTGTTGACAAAGTATGGCAGCCAAATCTTTGCGGCGGCCAGAGCGAGGAATGCTGAGAAGGATTTCCGTGTTTTGTCGTATCGGGTCGC
>NZ_JAGGJU010000017.1 GCF_017873095.1 Heterorhizobium halophytocola
GACCCGATACGACAAAACACGGAAATCCTTCTCAGCATTCCTCGCTCTGGCCGCCGCAAAGATTTGGCTGCCATACTTTGTCAACAGGGCCTAAGACCGCCAAACCATTTCACAGTGCCAATTTTAAAACGATGATCTCTGAGCGCCCGCTCGTTCCTTAGGTCAAATATTTTCTGCGGATCAATTCCCTCAACGGTTAAGGCGTCACAGCGAGGCTCGTGATCAACGCTCTCTCCATCTGCGCTCCGAAGCGGATCCTGCATATCACCCCACCACAACCCGTGAAAGAACTGATACATAATATAAAATCCAACAAAATGCGTAATCTAAAAAAGATAAGCAAGCAATCCATACCTCACAGTACAAAAAAAGCGAATAACCTCATTGTTTCATTTATAGAATACACGATTAAATTGAAAACTATTCGATTTTATTTAAAAAAGACCCTCAATAGATCGTCTGAATGACTCCCTCACCTTCACCGCAGACGCGCATATGCACGCTGTTCTCATTCACGTCACGATCAGCCACATATTGTCGCCGCGCGCTGCCGCTCTTCAAGCGCATGCACAGTCAGCGGGGCGACGGGCTTGATGCGTCGCTTGCGGCCAGACCTTCGTTCGCGCACCAGTCGCGACATGGCAGCGACCGATGGTTGCCGCACCAGTCGAAATAGCCGCCCTGTCCGGTGGTTCAATCTTGCGGCGTGTAGCCGAGCGTCTCGAACATCGGGCGAAAGCCGGGATCGGTCGCGAGATAGGCCTCGATCAGCAGCGCAAGCTTGGTCGCGACGACAGGCGTGGCGGCGGCCAGCGCGTGCATCCGCTCGGGATCGCCCAGCGCGATCTCGGCATAGGTGTTGAAGTCATTCTCGGTGGAGGTCGCGCCATAGGCGCTCAGAATGCCGGTGTCCGGGGCCGGATCGTCATCGCCCGCCTTGCCGATCGCCTCTGCCGCGGTCGCGTCCGCTTGCCAGCCGGGCGGCATCAGCATGCCCCAGCGCATGGCAATCGTCGGCTGGCGCTGCCAGATCAGCGAGGAAAACTCGTGATGCACCCCGAGCCGCGCCGTGCGCAGATTGGTGTCGTCGCCGAAAGCCGGATTGCTGGCGATCACGATGAAGTTCGGACCATCCGTTCCCCCACCCTCGGCATCGCCGAAGCCGATCCGGCTTGCCAGCACGATGCCCGGGCAGAGCCCGGCAAAGGTGCCGGGCGGATAGACCGACAGCGACAGGCCGATGCCCGTCAGCGTCGGGCCGAGCCCGGCGGTCTCTGCCGGCGCCAGCGTCACCCCCGGCAGCTGGCTTGCGACGCTCCTGTCGGACCCGCCAACGGTCATGGTGTCCGGATCGCCAGTCAGGATGCGCGTTCCGCTCGCCTTTTCGATTGCCGCGATCTGCACGGCCGGATCGATGGACGAATCGACGGCCGGCGTCGGCCGCCCGGTAAACTGCCCGTAGAGAAGCACGCCGCCGATCACCAGCATGGCGAGCGCCAGCAGAAGTCGGATATACCGGGTCCGACCAGCCATCAACGCGCCATGGCCGGCATCAGGGCGGCACTGGCCTTGATCGTCAGTTCGAGCCGCATGGTGGCCGGCAGCATCGCCCGGGGCATGACGGTCCCGGCGGTGCGAACCGCCGCAAGCCCGCGCAACATCGACATGCCGCGCGCATAGGAAGCGCCGGCTGCGGCAAAGGAGGCCGGATCGTCGGCAATGCCGACGCCGGAGAGATCCTCTATCAGCGTGGCGACCACGATCACCCCGGCGCCGATGACGAGGCCGGTGCCGATCACCTTGTGCCAGTTGACGCCTTCCTGGCGTACCGGCTGCGCCGAGGGACCGCGCGGGGCGCCCGGCTGCGGGGTCAGCTCGACGACATAGGTGACATCCTCGGCCAGATAGAGGAAATTGCCGATCGTTCCCTCGAGCTTCGGCAGTTTGATCTCGAAACGAAGCTTCGGCACCGGACTGTTCGAATCCATCTGCGTCCCGATGGCGAAGGTCGGCAGATTGGGGGTCTTGCTCTGGCTCACCAGCATCGAGCGCAGGGTCAGCTTGTTGGTGCCCGGCTCGTAGATCATGGTGGTCTTCGAGGCCAGCTGGTTGAACGCCGTGTTGGCCGCCTGGGTGACCGCGACCTCGATCTCGCGCTGGGTGACGTAGACCGCCGGATAGTTTTCCTTGGTCGACAACAGCACGCTGCCCATCATCTTCATCTCGATGATCACGCCGGGCTGGGCGACCGGCGGGAACTTGATGTCATCCAGCTTGTACTTGAACACAACCGGCGACTTTATCTCGGGGAGCTGCCGGGTCAGCGGGCCCTGGCCGTTCTGGGCCTGCGGCGCGTCGGTTCGGCGCACCGGCTGGGGGCTCGGCGCATGGTTCTGGCGCATGGCCGGGTCCTGCGCCGTCGCGCCGCCGTGTCCGGTCGCGGGCGGGGCGAGCGTCGCTGCCGGCTGGCCGGCGGGCCTCTGCCGGGGCCTTTGCGCCCCGATTCCCTGGCTGACGGGCAGGAGAATGACCTGGCCGGGATAGATGAGATCCGGATTGTCGATCGCCTTGCCGGTCACGGCGACGACATCGCGCCTGTTGTTGTAGCGCCAGATCCGCGGCCATTCTCCGGCATGGCCGAGATAGGCGCGACTGATATCCCACAACGTATCTCCCGAAACCACTGTATGGCGGGCCTGAGCCATCCCTGTCTCCTCCAAGCAGCACCCTTATCACGAGGTGCACATCTTCAATCCGGTCATCATTCTGGTGGGGCGGCGTCGGGTCGATGCCGCAGACTTGCATGATGCACCAGACAGCGTGCCGTTCTTGGCCAAATTACGGCCTTATTGACAAGCTTTTACGAAAGGATCGCGACCGGGGCGGGTGGCCGGCGCAGCTCCGGGAAACCGGTCTCGGCCACGCCCCGCAGGGACAGGGTGGGCTTACGCTGCGTGCTGCGCCGCGGTCCCAGCTCAGATCCGCGCCGGCACACAGCCTCTCTTCCAGCGGGGCATCTCGGCAAGGGGGGCGAGGTCGCCGGAACGGCAATAGCCGTCGGACAGTCCGTCCTCGTCGCGATCGACCTCTGCCCAGCCATCGGATTCCGACAGGACATGGATCGTGCGGGCGACGCAGGAATGGCCGACCGGACGGCCCTGCGGCCGGTCCAAAATCTCCAGCCGCGGCACATTCACCCATTTGCGATGGGCGGCGATCGTTTCCAGCTTCGCCGCACCATAGGTCTTGATCGTCCCGTCCCTCTTGAAGGCCCCGATCGAATTTCCGGCAGCCGGATTGACGATGCTGGTGTCGATCCTCACCGCCTGCCCCACATCCCTTGTCAGGGCGGACTGGCCCACTTCGGTCTTGTTCTGAAAAAACGTCCAGTCGCCGGAATTGAGGAAGGCCTGGGTCCCGTCCCAGGCCGGCGCTTCGGGAATCCAGAAAAAGCTGGCAAGTCCCCTCTCCTTCAAGAGCCGGCAACGCGACCCCGCCGCATAGACGCCGATCCGGTATTGCGGTGTCAGCCGGGCGTTCAGCAAGGCGAAATAGGCCAGGATATTCTCGTCCGTATTCAGGGATCGGTCGGAATCGACGCCGATATAGATCGTCGAGCCCTCGGGCTGGCCGATCCGTTTCGCCCGCTCCAGGATGAACCGGCTGTCGTGATCGGCGGTTTGCATCGTATAGCGATCCCTCGCGCGCCCGTTATACTGATAGACAATCCCCACGGCGAAATCGAAGTCATGCAGCAGGTCGCGTTCGCGCACGGTGATGTTCTTGCAATTCAGCCCGGCATTGTTCCTGTCGGAATAATAGCGAATGATCGTGTCGACGCCCCGATCGCGCAGATTGGCGAGAAACCGGTCGTTGACCTGGCGGCAGGCATTGGTCCCGTCGAGACCATCCGGCACCTGATCGCGATCGAAATACGCGGCATTGGCCATATCGATGATATGCAGCCTGGAGGTCTGCGCTGGCGCAGCCGCAGCTGCGGCAAGTTTCGGCGCAGCCGCTGCCAGCGCACAGCACGTCGTGAGCCTGACGAAATCCCGTCGTGAAACCATGTCTCAAATCCCCCGTCCCTGGAAGTCCGCTCGAAGTCCTGCCCGGCACGTCGAAAACGCGCGATGTCAGGGCTGGCCGTCACCGACTGGACCGGCGCAGCGCCTGTTCTGCTCGACCCCTGATCCTTGAGTGCGTCCTGCATTTGAAAAGGTTCATAAAGACAACCCGACTGGACGCGGATTTTTATTAGATGCGCAATCGGCCGTCCGCGCCGCAAGGAAAAAACCGCCTTGGATCGTCGGGCGGCGGCCGATACCGGGCCGGCCGTACGAGCGCTGCTTTGCCATGCGTCGAACGGCAGGGCAAAGCAGCGGCTTGCCATTGTCCCGGACGCGAAGAGGACTAGATTTTTTCCAAAGCTACCGTACGAGTATCCGCATTGGCATTGCGAGGAGTAGAATTCGTTGAGTCTGGACGTCACATCTCTCTCCCGCGAGGAGCTGGAAAACGAAGTGCTGCGCCTGAGAGGCGAGACCGTCGTCGCGCGGGCACTGGCGTCGAGAGAAGCCGAACCCGCTCTCGATGCGGATGACAGGGGGAGCCTCGAAGAGGCGATGCTGCGCAGCCGCGCGCGCTACCGTGCCTTGTTCGAGGCGATCGACGACGGCTTCTGCATCATCGAGTTCATCGACGGTCCGCACGGCCCCTTGAGCGACTACGTCCATATCGAGGCCAATTCCGGCTATGGGCGCCACACCGGCATTCACGACATCGTCGGCAAGCGGCTGCGGGATATCGAGCCGACCGCGGCAGACAAGTGGCTGAAGATCTACGGTGACGTCCTGCGCGACGGCGTGCCTATCCGTTTCGAACTTCAGTTCGAGGCTGTCTCCCGTTACATCGAGGTTTCCGCCACCCGGATGGAACCGAAGGAATTGCGGCAGGTCTCGGTGCTGTTTCGCGACATCACCGAGCGCAAGACGGCGGAGGCAGCCTTGCGGGCCAGCGAGGCCGTGGCGCGCGCCAACATCGAACGGGTGCAACTGGCACTGGCCGCAGGCGCAATCATCGGCACCTGGTTCTGGAACCTGCCGGATGACCGCTTCGAATTCGACGAGGGCTTTGCCCGCGCCTTTGATCTCGACCCGGCGCTCAGCCACAGCAAGATCGGCTTCGACGAGATTGTCGCCAGCGTGCATCCGCAGGACCTGCCGGGCTTGCGCGCCGCCATGGACCAGGCGCTTGCGCGTGGCGGCCCCTATGTGCAGCAATACAGGGCGCGCCGCGCCGACGGAAAATACTACTGGCTCGAGGCCAATGGCCGCGTCGAGCTCGGTCCCGACGGCAAGGCGCTGAGCTTCCCCGGCGTGCTGCTCGACATCGAGGCGAGACGGACCATCGAATCCGAACGCGACCGCGCGGCCGCCGCCCTGCGGGCGCTCAATGACACGCTGGAGCAGCGCGTCGCGGAGCGCACGGCGGAACTGATGCATGCCGAGGAACAGCTGCGCCATGCCCAGAAGATGGAGGCCGTTGGCCAGCTGACGGGCGGTATCGCGCATGATTTCAACAACTTGCTGGCCGGAATTTCGGGCTCGCTCGAACTGATGCAGACGCGTCTGGCGCAGGGACGTATCGGCGATCTCGACCGCTATCTGACCGGTGCGCAAGGGGCGGCCAAGCGCGCCGCCGGCCTGACCCAGCGGCTTCTCGCCTTTTCCCGGCGTCAGACGCTCGATCCGAAGCCGACGGTGCTGAACCGGCTGGTATCCGACATGCAGGATCTGATCACCCGCAGCGTCGGCCCGACGATTGCGGTGGAGACCGCCCTGGCGGGCGGCTTGTGGTCGAGCCATGTCGACATCGGCCAGCTGGAAAACGCCCTGCTCAACCTCAGCATCAATGCCCGCGACGCGATGCCGGACGGTGGAAAGCTCACCATCGAGACCGCCAATCGCTGGTTCGACGACCGGGCCGCGCGCCAGCGCAACCTGCCGCCCGGTCAATATGTCTCGCTTTGCGTCAGCGATACAGGCACCGGCATGACGCCGGATGTGGTCGAGCGCGCCTTCGACCCGTTCTTCACCACCAAGCCGACTGGCCAGGGAACCGGTCTCGGCCTGTCGATGGTCCACGGCTTTGCCGGCCAGTCCGGCGGTACCGCGCGGATTTATTCCGAACTCGGCAAGGGCACGATGATCTGCATCTACCTGCCGCGCCATCTGGGCGAAGCGCAGGCCGAGGAACAGGTGGAGGAAGAGGCCGCAAATCTTGCCCCCGCCGCCGAGCATGAGACGATCCTGGTCGTCGACGACGAACCGCTGGTGCGTATGGTCGCCGTCGAGATCCTCGACGAACTCGGCTACACGGTGCTGGAGGCGGAAGACGCGGCAGCCGCGCTGAAGATCCTGAAATCCGGCCAGCGGATCGACCTGCTGGTCACCGATGTCGGCCTTCCGGGCGGCATGAACGGTCGCCAGCTTGCCGATGCCGTGCGCGTCGAGCGGCCCGAGCTTCGCATCCTCTTCGTCACCGGCTACGCCGAAAACGCCGTCCTCAACCATGGCCATCTGGACCACGGCATGCATGTCATGACCAAGCCCTTCCTGGGCGAGGAACTGGCCCGCAAGGTGCGGGAACTGCTGGCCGACTGAGCCGGGGACGGTCGTCGGGGGCGGCCCTTGCCGCCCTTAAGCCTCTTCCAGAAACCCGCCCGACTGGCGCGCCCAGAGGCCGGCATAATGGCCGCCCAGTGCCAGAAGCTCGGCATGGGTGCCCTGCTCGACGATCTGGCCCTTGTCGAGGATCACCAGCCTGTCCATCGCCGCAATGGTCGAGAGGCGATGGGCAATCGCGATCACCGTGCGGCCCTCCATCAACTGTTCCAGGCTCTGCTGGATCGCCGATTCGACTTCGCTGTCGAGCGCAGACGTCGCCTCGTCGAGGATCAGGATCGGTGCGTCCTTGAGGATCACCCGGGCAATCGCGATACGCTGGCGCTGCCCGCCCGAAAGCTTCACCCCGCGCTCGCCGACATGGGCGTCGAAACCGGTGCGGCCGTGCCAGTCGGAAAGATGGCCAATGAATTCCATCGCATGCGCCTGGGTGGCGGCGGCGATCACCTCCTCGCGGCTGGCCGACCGCCTGCCATAGGCGATGTTGTCGTGCAGCGAGCGGTGCAGCAGCGAGGTGTCCTGGGTGACGACCGAGATATAGCGGCGGATGCTGTCCTGCGTGGCATCGGCAATGTCCTGCCCGTCGATGGTGATCCGGCCCTTCTCGATGTCGTAGAAGCGCAGCAGCAAATTGACCAGCGTCGACTTGCCGGCGCCCGACCGGCCGACGAGACCGATGCGCTCGCCGGGCTGGATGTCGAGCGACAGGTTCTCGATGATCCCGCCCTTGCGGCCATAATGGAACGACACGTCGTCGAAGGTGATCGCGCCCTTGGAGACTTCCAGCGGCCGGGCCGCGGGGCGATCGGTCAGCCCGATCGGCTTGGCGATCGTCTCCATCGCCTCGTGCACCGTGCCCACCTGGTCGGAGATCGTGGTGATTTCCTGCGCGACGCGGGCCGACGTCCCGGAAATCTGCAGCGTCATCGGAAGCACCATGGCGACGATGTCGATGCCGATCGCGCCATCCGCCCAGAGCCGGATCGCCACCCAGGTGGTGCCGGCGATCAGAAAGCCGGACAGCAGGGTAAGGCCGATGCCGAACAGCGACAGCCAGCGGTGCTGCTCGATCATCCGCCCGGTGTGGATATCGACGGAATCGCGAACGAAGGCATCCTCTTCTTCCGGCCGGGCAAACAGCTTCACCGTCATGATATTCGTGTAGCTGTCGACGATCCGGCCGACCATGTCGGAGCGGGCAAAGGCGATTGCCTTCGAGCCCCGGCGGATCTGCGGCACGATCAATGCGAGAAAGGCGACATAGGCGACCGTCCAGGCGGCCACCGGAATGACCAGCCAGACGCTGGCGGCCGCCAGGAAGGCCGAGGTGATGATGCCGAGCGCCGCCAGATACCAGACGACCGAGATCACCGAGACGACCGAGCCGCGCAGCGTATGGCCGATCTCCAGCACCCGCGAACCGATGCGGCCGGCAAAATCGTTCTGGAAGAAGGAGATGTTCTGCCGCACCACATGCCAGTGGCTTTGCCAGCGCACCATGTTGGTGACGCCGGGCGCGATCGCCTGGTTGAGCACCAGCGCCTGCAGCGCGGTGACCAGCGGCTTGATCACCAGCACCAGCGCGATCAGCCCGAAGATCAGTCCGGCACCGTCGGCAAACACCCGCGCCGGCGTGGTCGCGGTCAGCACCTTGACCAGCTTGCCCATGAACACCGGGATCGCCGCATCGGCCACCGCGACGAAGAAGCTCGCCACCAGCAGCGCCAGGAACAGCCCCTTCGCCTGACGCACGAAGAACCAGTAGAAGCTGAAAATGCCGCTCGGCGGATTGCCGGGGGTTTCCCGTGCGGTCGGGATGATGAGGGTTTCGAAATAGCGCAGCATGGCGGTCGGTCCGGAAGGCGCGCCCCGGAAAAAGGACGCGCAGGCAGGAGATGGGGGCTCGGGATCGTCGGGGATCGCGATGCGGAAGAATCGCGGTCATTGGATTCCCATTGCCGGCATCTGGCAACGGGTCAAATCCTGTCTATCGGCAATGCCCCCGCTCCCGCAGGCGGGATATGCCCCCTTCTGCCGCAGGGGGATATGGCATCCTCTCCCGCAGGCTTGATCCTTTCGATCGCACCTGCCTTGCCTCCGCTACCCCCTGTCAGGCACGGATCAGGATCTTGCCCGCCCGGCCGGACTGGGCCGCCGCCGTCACCGCCTTGTCGACATCGGCAAGCTCGAAGGTGCCGCCGACCTGCAGCGTCACGATACCCTTCGCCACCAGCTCGACCAGTTCGCCGATCATGCCATTGGTCTTTTCACGCGGTGTCGTCTGCATCAGCTTGGACAGCCAGAAACCCTTGACCAGCGCCTGCTTGAAGATCAGGTCGCTCGCGGCAAGCTGCAACGGCTTGCCCGACATCAGCCCGAAGGAGATGAGCTGTCCGTCCTCGGCCAGCAGCGACATCAGGGCGCCCGCCTCTTCGCCACCGACACCGTCGATCGCGACCGAGATCGGCGCGTCGCCGACGATCTTTGCCACCTGTTCGCGCCAGCCCTCGTCTGCGGTCGAGACCGCATTGCCGATGCCGAGCCCGGAGAGTTCCTGGACCGCCGAGGCCCGCCGGACGAGATTGACGACTTGGATGCCGCGATGCTTGGCGATCATCGCAAGCACCTTGGCAACCGCACCGGTTGCCGCATTCTGGACGATCCAGTCACCCGGCTTGGCACCGACGAAGTCGAGCAGGAACAGCGCCGACAGCGGCATGCCGATCAGCTGTGCCGCGTCCTCGTTCGAGATCGCCTCCGGCAGCGGCACGACCGCCTTGGGGTCGGCCAGCACATATTCGGCCCAGGCCCCGTGCAAGCCGCCCGCGGCGACCCGCTGGCCGACAGCGATGCCGGTAACCCCTTCGCCGAGGGCATCGACCGTCCCCACCGCCTCGCTGCCGCCGACTGCCGGGAGGTCCGGCTTGTAGCCATATTGCCCGGAGACGGTCAGAAGATCGTGGTTATGGATTGCCGAAAGAAGCGTTTTCAACCGGATCTGTCCCGGCGCCGGCTCCGGCAGGGGCCGGTCTTGCGCTTTCAGGACGGATGCCGGATCGCCGAAGGATGAATAGGTTGCGCTGAGCATGAGGATCTCCCGAAGGATTGCTGTGATAATAGGAACGGGCGGCAGTCGCCTCAGGCGGTGGCATCCGCCACCAGCTGCGAGGTCGAGGTTTCGACGACCGGCTCTGTTTCAGGCCGCGCCGCCCCTGCCGGAAGCCGTCAGGTTCCGCAAAACGTCCGCGTGACCATCTCTTCCGGCCGCGGCGGGCGGCGGTAGGCTTCGTGCTCTGCCGGCTCTTCATAGGGCTTTTCCAGCGCTTCGTTCAGCCGGTCGAAGAACGAAAAATCGCCATAGGTGGCGGCCGATATGGCTTCCTCGATCCGGTGATTGCGCGGGATGACGGCCGGGTTGACGGCTTCCATCGCCGCCTGCCGTTCGCCAGGCGTGCGCGGATTGTCGGCAAGGCGAACCCGCCAGCGGCCGAGCCAATGGGGCAATTCGTCCGCCTGTCGGAACTCCTGCCGGAGCACCGCGTCGTCGGCCCCGCCGGCAAGCTTGGCAAGGGCGCGGAAACTGCGGGTGAAATCGGCCTCGCCGCCATGCATCAGCGCCAGGAAATCGGTGACCAGATCCAGATCGCCCTCGTCCTCGCCGGTGAGCCCGAGCTTGGCGCGGAAGGCTGCCATCCAGGCCTCCTGGAAGCTTTCGCCGTAGTCGACCAGCAGCGCATTGGCCGCCTCCACCGCCTTGTCCTGGTCGGCGTGGATCAACGGCAGCAGCGCCTCGCCGAGCCGCGCCAGGTTCCACTGACCGATCGCCGGCTGGTTGGAATAGGCATAGCGGCCGCGCTGGTCGATCGAGGAGAAGACCTTTTTCGGATCATAGGCGTCGAGAAAGGCGCAGGGGCCGAAATCGATGGTCTCGCCCGAGATCGTCATGTTGTCGGTGTTCATCACCCCGTGGATGAAGCCGACCGACATCCAGCGGGCGATCAGTTGCGCCTGACGGGTGGCGACCTGACGGACGAATTGGAGATAGCGGTCGTCCCGCCCCGAAAGCTCCGGATAATGGCGGGCGATGGCGTGATCGGCCAGCGCCTTGACCGCATCATTGTCGCCGCGGGCGGCGAAATACTGGAAGGTGCCGATGCGGATATGGCTGGCGGCGACGCGGGTGAAGACGGCGCCAGGCAGCATGGTTTCGCGCACCACCGGCTCGCCGGTCAGCACGGCGGCCAGCGCCCGCGTCGTCGGAATGCCGAGCGCTGCCATCGCTTCGGAGACGATATATTCGCGCAGCACCGGGCCGAGCGCCGCCTTGCCGTCGCCATTGCGCGAAAACGCGGTTTCGCCGGCACCCTTCAGCTGGATGTCGCGGCGGTTGCCGGCCCGGTCGACCACCTCGCCGACAAGGATCGCACGCCCGTCGCCAAGCTGCGGATTGAAATGACCGAACTGATGCCCGGCATAGGCCATGGCGATCGGGGCGGCACCTTCCGGCAGGCGATTGCCGGCAAACATCGCCGCAAGCTCGTCGTCGGAAAGCCCGGTCAGATCCAGCCCCAGCTGGTCTGCCAGCTGCCGGTTGACGCGGATCAGCTTCGGCTCGGGCGCCATGGCCGGGCGCGCCTGACGATAAAGACGGTCCGGCATGCGGGCATAGGAGTTGTCGAAAGCGATCTGCATCGGTCCTGTCCTTCTGGTTGTTGTTGTTATCGTGTCCCTGATATGGCGATGCGAAGGCCAGACACAAGGCATGGCGCGGCGGCACCCCGATGCGCACGGCCCTGCCTGGCGCTGTTTTGCGCCGCTGGCTCACGCTCCGGTGAACGCGCTTGGTCCGCCCAAGGCGCGCCCTATATAGGGGCTGCCCGAACATGATTGGTTGCAGGAGATTTTCAAAGTGCCCATTCGCCCCTTCCACCGCGCAGCCTTTGTCTCTGTGGTTCTCGCCACCGCCCTGCCCGCAGCCGGCATGGCGCAGGATCAGGCGCAAGACACCGCAGCCCAGCAACAGACGCGCAGTGACGGCCGCGCCGGCCTGTTCGGCATGATCCCGCCCGATGCGACCACCGAGCATGTCCTGACGACGCAAACCGGCAAGCTCGCCTACAAGGCGACCGCCGGCACGCTCGATCTGTTCGACGGGACAGGCACACCCAGCGCCAAGATCTTCTACACCGCCTATGTCGCCGACGACGCGGCGAAGGACCGGCCGCTGACCTTCGTCTTCAATGGTGGCCCCGGGGCAGCCTCGGCCTATCTGCATCTCGGCCTTGTCGGCCCGCGCATCCTGCAATTCGACAAGGACGCCGATGCCGGAACCCGGCCCGAGCTCAGCGACAATCCCGACAGCTGGCTTGCCTTTACCGATCTCGTCTTCATCGATCCCGTCGGCACCGGCTGGAGCCGCGCGGCCGACGAGAGCAAGGCCAAGGGCTTTTACGGCGTCGACAGCGACGCGGAAAGCCTTGCCAAGGCGATCGCCCTCTATACCCAGAAGAACAACCGGCTGGCGGCTCCCAAATACCTGCTCGGCGAAAGCTATGGCGGGTTCCGCGCAGCCAAGGTGGCGGCCGCCCTGAAGGAAAGCCAGGGCATCCTGACCTCGGGGGCAATCATGATCTCACCCCTGATCGACGGCCGCTTCCTGCCCGATCACGATCTCGACCCGGTCCAGGCCGCCGTGCAGCTGCCGTCACTGGCGGCCGCGAAAATGGAACGCGAGGGCACCTTCTCGGCCGAAAAGATGGCCGATGTCGAACAGTTCGCCATGGGCGACTATCTGGTCTCGCTGGCCGGCCCTGCGCCTTCCGGCGAGGAGGCCGACCGGCTCTACGGCCATATCGCCGACCTCACCGGCCTGCCGGAACAGACGGTGGCAGACGGCCGCGGCTTTATCGGGGATGCCTATACCAAGCAGTCGGCCGGCCCCGGCAAGGTCGTCAGCCTCTATGACGGCGGTCGCACGGTGGCAGATGCCTATCCGGAATTCTCCGGCAATCACAATGACGACGTGATCCTCGACGGCTATACCCGGGCCTATGGTCCGGCCTTTGCCGCCTATGCGCGCAACGCGCTGAACTTCGACTGCCAGATAACCTACAGCCTGCTCAATACCGATGTGAACCGCAAATGGGACTGGGACGGCAGCCGCGAGGATGCCGATGCCTCCGGCGACCTGCGCGATCTGCTGTCGACCATTCCCGCTTTTCGCCTCGCCATCTTCCAGGGTTATAGCGACATTCTGACCCCGTATGGCGCCAGCCGCTACGTGCTCGATCATCTGCCGCCGACGCTGTCTGAGGGCCGCACGGAACTGAAGCTCTATCGCGGCGGCCACATGTTCTACACCGATCCCGACCAGCGACGTTCGGCCAGCGCCGACGCCGAGGCCTTCTACGCGGCGCAGACGACCAACTGATGGAGGCAGGCGGCGGCCGTCGCAAAAGCGCTATGTCAGCGGCAGAAACAGCTCCGCCACCGCCGCGTGCTCCGGCACTTGCGGAAACAGGCTGAGCCTCTGGCAATAGATCGGGAAGTCGCGCAACTCTTCCCCGCTTGCCGGAAGCCAGTCGCGGTACAGATAGAGCGCTGCGGGTTCCAGATTGCCGGTATCGCCGACGACACGCAGCACGGCGCAGCGCCCGCCGGGGATCACGCCCGGCACCACCTCCCCGCCTGCACCGTCGATCGGCTTCTCGGTCCCGACGCAGAGATCGATGCTGTAGTCGGACGGCAAGGCCGGGCGCCGCTCGGAGCGCCAGATATTGAAGGTCGGGTTGGTGTCCGGATGCAGTCCGGCCGCCTCGCGCCAGGCGATGAAGCGCTGGAGCGTGGCGCCCAGCAGAGCGGGGTCTCCCCGATGCTGCAGGATCGCCACCGGCGTCGGAGCCACATCGCGGATCACGACATCATCAGGGGTAAAGGTCCTTGGCATGCGCTTGCTCCTCGCAGTGTCGAGCGGCCCGAAGGCCAATAGCCACGGCCCCCAGGCGGGAGACTTGCGGAAGGACGAGGGCGATTGCCCGAACCGTTGGCGAAAGGCGCGGGCAAAGGCATCGGGTGCCTCATAACAGGCATCCATGGCGATGGCCGTGACGCTTTCGGCGCTGGTAAAGGCCAGCCGATGCGACGCCCGCTTCATTCGGGCGAGCTGGACATAGCGATGCACCGACAGCCCGAAGGTCGCGGAGAACTGCCGATGGAAATGAAATTTCGAAAACGCCGCAATGCTGCTCAGCCTGTCGAGGTCCAGATCGCAATCCAGATGCCGATCGATGTGATCCAGTACCCGCTGCATCCGGTCGTCGAAAACCTGGCTCTGCCTCTCCATCATCCCTCCTGCGTGGCACCACCCAATAAAGCGCATGCGCGCGGCACGCGCTCGACCGATCTTGCGGTCTTGTCCGGCATTCGCGGCAAATGGTGCAAGGAAACGGAAGGGAGATTGAAGGCTGGCCCGACTGAGCAAAAGCGCGAGCTCATGACCGTCAAACGGACGGGAAGCCGCCAGACGATCTGCATGCCGAGGATTCGCATGCCAAATGCCCCGCCGACGCCCACACCAGCAGGCAAAAACCTCCCGACGGCGTCCGGTTCGGCAATGTCGCGGCTACAATGACGAAGGCTCGACGATGAAAGGCTCGCCTCTTCTGCCTTGCACGCCACCGTGCTGGCAGAAAGCCGGCGATACAGTTTCCATCACCGGGCAGATGGCCTCGAGGAGGCCGCAGAAGCATTCGAGCGTTCAAGGCAACGCGAAGGCATCTCCGCAGCGGGCGCGTTTGAGTTTTACTTGGCGCGGCCCTTCTTGGCCGGTGCCTCGACGACCGGCTGGGCCAGCCGAAGGGCGCGCAGCTTCTCGGTCTTCTTCTCGCGGGCGGCGACTTCGGCGGCCATGATCTGCTTGGCGGCGGAATCGCTCAGCTCGGCCTTGGACTGGGTCGCCATCTTGCCGGGCTTGAAGAACTGGTCTCGGGTTGCGGTCATGTTTTTCTCCTTGGATGATGAAATTCGATGGGTGAAACGAAGGGTTGGTGAAAGCCGCGGTCGGACCATCGACAATCTGGACGCGGCCCGATTGCAGCCCACATCACCGTCCTGTTGCGGCTGCGGGCGGATCCGCTGTCGTGTGGGAATATCATCGCCCGCACCCACAGGCTCTCTGCCCCCTTGGCAAGGGGCTAGCGTCTTGCCTTGATGGCAACCGGCGTGACCCAGGGCGCCGCCCGGTCGCGGGCACCCTCTTCAGACGGCGTCGCCGACCTTTCCAGCGCTGCTGCGTCCTCTTCCGAGACCTGCGCCTCGATGTCGTCGCCATCGATGCGGCGTTCGAAATTCTCGTCGCCGAACCGCACCCGGTACTGCACCGCACCGCGCTGCTCCGGCAGCACGGCCGTAATCCTGCAGGTGCGCGCCAGGCCGGGCTGGCGGAACGTTCCGCTCTTCAGCACGACGGCATCGCCTGAGACGTAGGTTTGACTGGACATGGCGTCCTCTCTTTCGTGTGTATGACAGATATGAATATCGCGGGTCCGAAAAACCTGATCTCTTCCCGCATATGAAATTGATGGCGATCGGCAGCGGCACCCCGCACGCTTTAGCCCCGGCCTCGCATCGAGGTCCGCGCGTCCCGCTGGCCTTTGATCTACTGACCACATCTCCCATTGGCCAAGGCATTCCCAGTCTGCGGCCCTCCCGGCCTCCTGCCCGCGGACCGCGCGTCAAAAACCCTGCGGCAATCCCGCGCAGGCAGTCAGCCAGGGATCGACCGATCCTCCGCGACAGGAAAGCGCGCATCTTCCCGCTGCCGTCCCTGCCAGCCTCCGCCGCACTGCCGCCCTGCAGCAATTGCCAGCCGGCATGGCATCCCCCTGTCTACCGGCATCCGGAAGGGCTTGCCTCGAGGGACCCGTCCGGGGCACGGACCATGCCAGCCGTCGCCGCCGGATCCACCGGGAGCACCATCACCATGCCGAGACCGGTCGCAATTCCAGCGCCTCGGTCGACGACGACAACGGCACGATCCTTGAAGCTTGAAACACGGCAAAGGGAGTTGCGATCGTTGCGCCCGGCCCTCCTCGGAGACGCGACAGATGCGGATCGGAAAGACAAAATCGTGTGTAAGGCGGAGCCCGACTATTGTCGGCCATGAAATTCCAGGCACCGATCAAGATACCAGCAGTTCAAATATAGCGTAAAACACCGCGAAAACAAGGCGAATTGCCGTTTTGACTTCGATTGACCCGAGAATAGCGCTCAGACGAATCTGTTATCGGCTGCCTCCAGAGCGCCGACCACGAATTTCTGGCCGTAGGGTTTGGAGAAAAACTGGCTGTCGGTGGGGATATCATGGCCGTTCAACCGGTGCAGCCCGGAGACGATGATGATCGCCACGGCCGGCCACCGTCCCCGCACCGTCTCGGCGAGCTTGAGGCCGTTCATCCGACCCGGCATGTCGACATCCGTAAAAAGGATGCCGATATCGGGACATGCCGCCATCAATCCAAGCGCATCAGACGCGTTGGAGGCCGAATGCACGATGAAACCGGCCGCCTCGATCATGTCGATCGTATCGAACAGGATCAGCGGTTCGTCTTCGACGACCAGGACGCTGGAATTTCTTGAGGTGTCTGTCATCCTATGCAAGGGTTGTGGCGCGGGAAAGGTTCCATTTATTCTTGCTATTCCCGGTCGACGACCCCGTCGAGCACGAATTTTATACCCTGCGGCTCGTAGAAGGTCTGGCCGGTGCCGTTGAAATAGGCGGCGACGACGCGGCCGGTCAGGGTCGAGCCGAAGCCGGACCGCAGCGGCGCCGAAACGGCGGGCCCGCCGCTTTCCTGCCATACGAAATTCAGCCGCCGGCCCTCGCTCACCTGCCAGGACAGGTCGACGGTCCCGGCCGGCACCGACAGCGCGCCGTATTTCACCGCATTGGTCGCAAGCTCGTGGATGGCAAGCGACAGGCCGAGCCCCTGCTTGGCCGGTATGGCAATGTCCGGCCCGTTCGAGGTGACCCGGTGCGCACTGTCGATATGCGGGCTCAATGCCGCCTTCACGATCGCTGCGATATCGGCGCTGACCAGATCGCTCTGGGTGAGGATGTCCTGCGCCCGCCCGAGCGCCATGATCCGGCTGCCGATGGTCTCGCCGGCCTCTTTCAGCGACGACGAATGGCGTAGCGACTGCGACACCACCGCAGACACCATCGCCAGCATGTTCTTGATCCGGTGCTGCATCTCTTGATGCAGGACCACGTTCTGCCGGTCGGCGACCTGGTGCTCGGCGATATATTCCTGCGCCTTTGCCATGTTTTCCGTCATCCGCCGCTGCATCAGCACATGCGGCGTGGCGTCCGTCGCGATATTGATGAAGCCGGCAATGCGCCCGTCCGCATCGTGCAGCGGACTGTAGGAAAAGGTCCAGTAGGTCTCCTCCTGGAAACCATAGCGGTTCATGAACAGCGGCAGATCCTCGACCCAGGTGCCCACGCCCGACAGCGCCTTGCGCACGAAGGGCAGCAGATCGTCCCAGATCTCCGCCCATATCGTCTGGAACGACTGGCCGAGCGCGTTGCGATCCTTGACCCCCAGAAACGGCGCGAAGGCGTTGTTGTAGAGAGTGATCAGTTCCGGCCCCCAGCAGATGCAGACCGGCTGGCGCGAGCCGAGCATCATCCGCACATTAGCCTTCAGCGGGCCCGGCCAGGTCTCCGGCGCGCCAAGGGCGGTCTGCGACCAGTCGAACGCGCGAAACCGCGTTTCCATCCGGCCGGGGCCGGCGAGAAAGTCCGATACCGGCGGAACCTCTTCCAGGCCTGTCCAGCCATTGCTCGTGGTCATTGAAACGTCTCGGCCATGCGGATGATTGAAACCTGATAGATGTCCCCGGTCAGCGGCGACGAGAAGGGCGATATTGCTGCGATTACAACGATAACGGGGCAACAGCGAAAGTCACGTTCTTTCTGTGGCCGTCGCTTGTGAGGGCAAGGAGGCCGCCTTGAGCCCCCTGTTTTGGACGGGTCTGGCTGCCGCCGCTTGTCGGCCAAGGCCACCGGATTCGGCGATCCGGCGCCTTGCTGATTCTCCGCAACTGCCGTTTTCGACATGCACGCCGGAACCCGGCCAGACGACCGCTAGTGGGCCTGAGGCATCACACGACCGGGTCGGCGGGCCGTTTGGCGTCGCAGCAATTCGCCATGGACAGACGAAAACGGGTTACGCTACTCTGATCCGGTGTTTATAGATCGGACGGGGCGCGACCGATATCCGGGCGCCTGTGTCGACCATAACGAGGGACAATCATGTTCAAGAGACTTTCCATCACCGCCACCATTTTTGCGGCCGCCGCCGCACCGGCCCTTGCCCACCTGAACCCGGCCGAGCACGGCTCCTTTCTGGCCGGCATCTCGCATCCGCTGACCGGCCCCGACCACATCCTGGTCATGGTCGCCGTCGGTCTCTGGGCAAGCCAGATCGGTGGCCGTGCGCTGCTTGCGGTTCCGGCCGCTTTCATCGGCGCCATGGCGATCGGCTTCGGCCTGGCGCTTGCCGGCGTCTCCCTGCCCTTCGTCGAACCGGCCATCCTCGCCTCGGTCGTCGGTCTCGGCCTGCTGGTTGCAACAGCCCTGCGCGTCAATGTCGTGGCGGCCTCCGCTCTGGTCGGCGTCTTCGCCCTCTTCCACGGTCATGCCCATGGCAGCGAGCTGGGGACCGCCGGCGCCTGGCAGTTCGGCGCGGGCTTCCTTGCGGCGACGGCCCTTCTGCATCTGGCCGGCATCGCTACCGGCCTTGGCCTCAACCGCCTCGGCCCGAAGGTGACCCGTGCCCTCGGCCTGCTGACCGCTGCCGGCGGTGCTGCCCTGATGCTCGGCTGATTTCCGCCACTTTGCGGAACAAACACGAACGGCGGGCCTGGCCCGCCGTTTTGGATTCCGGTTGCCGGATATGCGCATTCCGCGCCGAACCCGGTCCCCTCTGTTCACCTTGTATTCTCAGCTTGCCAGCGACAGCTGCTTTTCCTCGACCGGCTGCCCGCCGAGCATCGCCTCGATCTCGCTTTCCGGCAGCGGCCTCGACAGCAGGAAGCCCTGGAAGCTGTCGCAGCCGAGCGCTTTCAGGAAATCGACCTGCTGCGGCGTCTGCACACCCTCGGCGGTGGTCTTCAACCCCTTGGAGCGGGCAACATCGATGATCGCCTTGACGATTGTCTCATTGCCGCGCCGCTGGCCCAGCCCCTCGATGAACGACTTGTCGATCGTCACCCGGTCGACCTCGGCCTCGCGCAAGCGGTTGAGGCTGGAGAAGCCGACGCCGAAATCGTCGAGCGCGACGGTAACGCCGATGGCGCGCAGCGTATTGATGTTGCGGCCGCAGATCGCGCCGTTTTCCATCCACGCGCTTTCGGTGATTTCCAGCTCCAGCCGCTTCGGATCGAAATTCGAGCGCTTCAGGATGGCCATCACGCTGATGGCGAAATAGGGATCGTTCCACTGCACCGGCGAGACGTTGACGCAGACCTTGCCGACCGACCAGTCGGCAGCGGTGCGGCAGGTCTCCACCAGCACATGGCGGCCGAGCTCGCGGATGAGACCGGTCTTTTCGGCCAGCGGTATGAAATCGTTGGCCAGAAGCTCGCCGCGTTCGGGATGATGCCAGCGCACCAGCGCCTCGACGCTGACGATATCGCCGCCACGGCTGGCATATTTCGGCTGATAGAGCACGCTGAACTGAGACGGATCGGCAAGTGCATTGCGCAGGTCGCGCTCCTGCTGCGCCCGCTCGCGCACATGGTCGTCCATCTCCGGCCCGAACATCGCGAACTGGCCGCGACCGCGCGCCTTGGAATGATAGAGCGCGACATCGGCCTTGCGCACCAGTTCCTCGCGGTCGGTGCTGTCCACCGGGAAGGTCGCAGCCCCCATCGACACGCCGACCGAGATCTTGTGCTTCTCGTAGGGGATCGGCGCCTTGACTGCCTCCAGGATGGCCGCGCACAATTCCTCGATCTCTTCCACTCGCTCGAACGGCACCAGCGCGTTGAATTCGTCGCCGCCGATACGCCCGGCGACAGCACCTTCGGGCAGCAGCGCGCCGAGACGGCTGGCGGCGGCCCGGATCACCGCATCGCCGGCGGCATGGCCAAGCGTGTCGTTGATCTGCTTGAACCGGTCGAGGTCGAGATAGACGAGCGCGAACTGCTTCGTCTCCGGCGTCGCTGCCCGGCGGTCGAGCACACGGTCATAGGCCGAGCGGTTGAGCAGGCCAGTCAGCGGATCGTGGTTGGCGAGATAGCGGATCCGGTCTTCCTGCGCCTTGTTGCGCCGCTCGCGATCCTCCAGCATCATCGAGAAGATGAAGATGCCGACGGCGATCGCGAAGAACATGCCGACCAGCATGGGCATGATCGAGATCAGGTAGGCGAGGCCCGGACGATCGGGGCGCCAAGCGAAATAGCCGAAGACCGCGCCATCGCTGCGCAGCAGCGGCAGCGCCGTCTCGTTGCGCGACCCGGGCAACTGCCTGGCGAAATGCAGGCTGGCAAAGCCGTATTCGACCGACAGGTCGGAGAGGAAATCGGTATCGAGCCGGCGCACGGCAACATGCAGATACTGCTCGCCTGGGGGCTGCGTCAGAACCCCGGTCTTGGCGATGATCGGCTTGACGCTGAGGATCGCCGGATGGCCTTCGAAATAGCCGTAGTCACTGGCCCCCAGCGACAGGATCTGGCCGGCACGCACGCTGCCGCCACCCTGGCGAAGCCTGGCACGAAGCCCCTTGGCCATGCCCAGAATGGCCGGCCGCAGGCTGTCGAAACGGTGATTGTCGACCTGCTTGCCTTCGATCGAGGCGAAGATCGGCTTGTCTTCGCCATCGACGACGAAGGCGGCGTCATGACCGAAATAGCGCTGCATCCAGCTGCCGAGATGGTCGTCGATCCACTTGTCGCGATCGGGGGTCGGGGGACTGGAGAGATGGTTGACGGCATCGTCCCAGACGGTGGTGCTTTCCTGTTCGTGGCCGATGCGCGACCGGAAGGTATTGATCAGCCGCGTCGCGATCTTGATCTCGCGCGCGCTCGCAGTCTTGTCGACGCCGTCCATGGACACATAGAGGAAGGCCAGCACGATCATCATGATGAGGCTGGCGCCAAGGCCCGACAAGACGAATATGCGAAGTGGGTAACCCCGACCGGTCTGCCCGCTGCTGCGAATTTTCATTATCCCCTCGCTAGATTGCGAGGCCCAGCATGTCACGGCAAGCGTTAAATTTTAGCGTAGCTCACTGCATAAATACTTCATAAGTCAAAATAATGAGCTTGCTGATGAAGAGCCTCCGCGCGCCTCATCCGCCACATGAGCCAGTGGAATCAGAAAGCGCACAAACCATCTTCAAACCGCTGGAAACGCTTCCGCTTTAGCAATCGCGCAACTGGCCTTGGGACGGCAGTACTCAGCCGCGGCCGCGATAGGTGGCGACCCCCTGCTCCGGCAGCCAGACGCCCTTCGGCGGCTCGTCGGTCTGCCAGAAGACATCGATCGGAATGCCGCCGCGCGGATACCAATAAGCGCCGATCCGCAGCCATTTCGGCTCCAGAAGCTCGACCAGGCGCTTGGCGATATAGACGGAGCAGTCCTCGTGAAAGGCGCCGTGATTGCGAAAGGCAAACAGGAAGAGTTTCAGCGACTTCGATTCCACCAGCCAGTCGCCGGGAATATAATCGAGGACGATATGGGCGAAATCCGGCTGGCCGGTCATCGGGCAAAGCGAGGTGAATTCGGGCGCGGTAAAGCGCACGACATAATCCGTGCCGGCATTGCCGTTCGGCACCTTTTCCAGAATCGCGGTTTCCGGCGCGGTCGGCGCCTCGACGGTATTGCCGAGCTGCGACAGCCCGCTGACATCGGTCTTGCTCATTGCCTAGTCTCCTCGACGGTCACACGATCGCCGTGCGCCTCTTCATCTTCCGGTTCGACGTGGATGGTGATCCGCGCACCCGGCTGCACCTGCCTGATCGCCACCTCCAGCCGGTCGCAGATCACATGCGACTGCGCAACCGTCATGTCTCCCGGCACGACCAGATCGAAGCCGACAAAGGTCACCGCCCCTGCCCGCCTTGTGCGCAGATAATGCACGTTCAGAGAGCCGGCCGAATGGGCCGCGATCGCCGCCTTGATTGCCTCGACCTCACCGGGCTCGACGGCCTTGTCCATCAGCCCGTCGACCGAATGCGAGATCACCTTCCAGCCCTGCCAGATGATGTTGAGCGCCACGACGATGGCAAGCAGCGGATCGAGGATCGCATAGCCGGTATAGACCACGAGGATCAGGCCGAGCAGCACGCCGACCGACGTCACCACGTCGGACATGATGTGCTGGCCGTCGGCCAAAAGCGCCGGCGAGCGATGGCTGCGCCCGACTCCGATCAGGATCCGCGCCCAGACGAAATTGATCACCGCGGCCATCGCGTTGATCGCAAGCCCTGTCACCGGCGCCACCAGCACGCTCGGATGGGCAAGGGCGTCGATCGCCTCCTGCAGGATCAGCAGCGCCGCAATCACGATCAGCACGCCCTCCAGGACGGCCGAGAGATATTCCGCCTTGTGGTGCCCGTAGGGATGATCGTGGTCGGCGGGCTTGCGCGCATAGCGCACGACGAAATAGGCGATGACCGCGGCCACCACGTTGACCGTCGATTCCATCCCGTCGGACAGCAGTGCCACCGAGCCGGTCAGCCACCAGGCGACCAGCTTCAGCCCCATCACGCCAAGCGCGAGCGGTATTCCCCAGAACGCCAGGCGCTGCACCCGTGTGTCGCTGTCTGCCGTCATGGCCCTTAGTCTCCATGCTGTTGCGAGCGATTTGCAAACCGCAATTCCAAAACGACGAAACCGCCCGCGGCAAAGCGCGGACGGTTTCTGTCTTTCGCCGGGGTATGACTCAGCCGGCCGGTCTTGTCAAAGCCAAAGCACGCGGCGATGCAGAACCGCTTCGATACGCCATGCGCCCGCCTGCCCTCAAGGAGGGGTTGTCCGCGACCTCGGCCGGCCGCACCCATGACCGGTCAGCGCCTGCGGGTCTTGGCTTGGCGGAGACTGAACGGTCACTGCACCCACTCCGGTCTCCAGAGACGGGGCCTCGGCCGCCTGCTCTCTATCTTCGTCTCCGGCGATCACCGCCGAGGGGGAAGCCCATCCTGCAGGACAATTATAACTTGAGGGTGATGCTACGCGGCTAGCAACACGACTACGCCCCGCACCATGACGGCTTGCGTTATATAACGTGCTGCGTTACGATAAGTAGATGATCCGAAGCTTTGCCGATCTTGAAACCGAGCGGATCTGGACGGGCCGAAGGAGCCGCAAGCTGCCGTCGGACATTCAGAGCGTCGCATTGCGCAAGCTGCGCTTATTGAACAATGCGCGCGTTCTTCATGATCTCCGAGTGCCGCCCGGGAACCGGCTGGAGGCGCTGAAGGGTAATCGCCTCGGCCAGCACAGCATCCGGATCAACGATCAGTGGCGCATCTGTTTCGAATGGACTGACGGAGGGCCTTGCGATGTCGCAATCGTCGACTACCACGACTGAACTTCTGCCGAACCCGCATCCGGGAGACGTTCTGCAGGAGGATTTCCTGAAGCCGATGGCACTCAGCCAGAACGCGCTGGCACGCGCCGTTCGCGTTCCACCGCGACGGATCAACGAGATCGTGCTGGGAAAGCGCGCCATAACGGCGGATACCGATCTGCGACTGGCCCGCTATTTCGGTCTCTCCGACGGCTTCTTTCTTGGCTTGCAAGCCGACTACGACCTTATGCAGCGTCGCCGCGAGATCGAGGATGACCTTATCGGCATCCAACCCTACGCTGCCTGAACGATTGGCTGATTGGCAGGTGGAGCATTGCCGCCGCTACCTGCCAATCAACTTGTGCCATCGCTCCCCTCACGCCGCCTTCACCTTCGCCCGCTTGGCCAGATGCGCCACGACGTTCTCGATCATCCGCATGCCGGCATCCTGGCCGAGCGACATGATCGATTCCGGGTGGAACTGCACGGCAGCGACCGGTTCCTTGACGTGCTCGATGCCCATGATCGTGCCGTCCTCGCTTTCCGCCGTGATCATGAAATCGCGGTCGAGGGTCGAGGGGTCGGCGAAGATCGAGTGATAGCGTCCGACGGTGACCTCCTTTGAAAGCCCTGAGAAGACCAGGCCTGGCTCCAGCACCCGGATGCGCGACGGCTTGCCGTGCATCGGCACCGCCAGATGCCGCAGCTCGCCGCCATAGGCCTCCGCCAGCGCCTGCAACCCGAGGCAGACGCCGAAGATCGGCAGATTGCGGGCGCGGGCCTTCTTGATCGTGCCCTTGCAGTCGAAGTCGGACGGCGTGCCCGGACCCGGCGACAGGACGACCAGATCCGGATCGAGCCGGTCGAACACCTCTTCCGGCACCGGCGTGCGCACGGTCGACACGGTCGCGCCCGTCTGGCGGAAATAGTTGGCAAGCGTGTGGACGAAGCTGTCCTCGTGGTCGACCAGCAGGATCTTGATCCCCTCGCCGACCTTGGCGACGCCGCGGCTCGCCTTGGTATTCTTGCCCGACTTGGCGTCGCGGATCGCCTCCAGCATGGCCGATGCCTTCAGCTCGGTCTCGGCCTCCTCGTCTTCCGGCACGGAATCGTTGAGCAGCGTGGCGCCAGCCCGCACCTCGGCGATGCCGTCCTTGATCCGCACGGTCCTGAGCGTCAGGCCCGTGTTCATGTCACCGTTGAAGCCGACCATGCCGATCGCGCCGCCATACCAGGCGCGCGGGCTCTTTTCATGGTTCTCGACAAAGCGCATTGCCCAGAGCTTCGGCGCACCGGTCACCGTGACCGCCCAGGCGTGGCTCAGGAAGGCGTCGAAGGCATCCATGCCGTCGCGCAGCCGTCCCTCGATATGGTCGACCGTATGGATCAGGCGGGCATACATTTCGATCTGCCGGCGGCCGATGACCTTGACCGAACCGGGCTCGCAGACGCGGCTCTTGTCGTTGCGGTCGACGTCCGAGCACATGGTAAGCTCGCTCTCGTCCTTCTTCGAATTCAGCAGCGTCAGGATCTGTTCGCTATCGGCGATCGGATCGTCGCCGCGCTTGATCGTGCCGGAGATCGGGCAGGTCTCGATCCGCCGGCCCGAGACGCGGACGAACATTTCCGGCGAGGCGCCGACCAGATATTCCTGGTGGCCAAGATTGATGAAGAAGGAATAGGGCGAAGGATTGATCTCCTTCAGCCGGTTGGAGATCGCCGACGGCTTGGAGTCGCAGCGCTCCATGAATTTCTGCCCCGGCACCACCTCGAACAGGTCGCCCTTGCGGAAGCTCTCCTTGGCCTTGACCACCAGTTCGGCATATTCGCCCGGACGATGGTCGCCGCGCGGCGGGATCACGTCGGTCGGCTGGAACGGGTCGGCCTCGATCGCCTCGTCCTGTCCTTCGGTCGTCAGCCCGTCGCGGGCAAAATCATAGCGGTCGATCCAGGCCTTGGCCGAATAATGGTCGACGACGAGGATCTCGTCGGGCAGATAAAGCACCATGTCGCGCTGGTCGTCGGGGCGCGTCAGCTTCAGATCGATGGCGTCGAACTGGAAGGCCAGGTCGTAGCCGAAGGCACCGAACAGGCCGATGGCGCTGTCGGCTTCAGAATAGAACAGATCGACGACGGCGCGCAGCACGGTAAACACGGTCGGCGCCTTGGAGCGCTCTTCCTCGGTAAACACCCGGTCGGGCGTCCTCACCGTCAGATCGAGGCGCCGCGCCGTTCGGTCGCCGAAGCGGACTTCGGCCACGCTTTCCAGCCGCTTGGCGATAAAGCCGAGCAGGACTTCGCCCCGACCGTTATACGCCTCGATCCACAGCGCGCGGCCATTGCAGGAAATGCCGAGCGGCGGATCGACGATTGCCGTGTCCCAGCGGGTATAGCGGCCCGGATATTCGTAATTGGAGGAGAAGACGGCGCCCCGGCGGCTGTCGAGTTTTTCCACATAGGAGGCGATCGCGTCACCGTAATCGGTCGGCCGCCGCTTGCGGGTAACGGCAATGCCGCCGCGTGTCTGATAGGTTTCCGAACCGTCGTCGTGAATGATCGTCGCCATCTGTTCCTCTTGTCGTCGTCTCAGGCCCGGTTTTCTGGCGGCTGAATACAAAAAAGCCGCCTTCGGGGTTTCCGGGCGGCTTTGGGGTCACTTGTCGTTGGACATGACTGGTCAAGGCCGCGTTAAGCGTGCCACCACCACCAGCCATTGTTCAGCGTCAGGTTTTGCATGGCCGAACAGATAGCGCGGCTGATCGGCAAGCGCAACAGGCAAATTCGAAGGGCCCGTTCCAGGCGGTGTGGCGGGGTGCGCAGGATTGCAGGCGGGTCGCGGCGGTAATGCTGGATTGCATGAAGTAGGTATTTCTTAAGTAGAAAATCGTAAAACAATTGCCGAAACTTGGCCGGCGCGTTCCGGCAGGCTTGAGGGGATGCCGAGATGAGAATTACGATTTCGCGAAGTCTGATGCTTTTTGCCGCGCTGCTCGTCATCGGCTTCGGCACGGCGCTCGGCATCACGGTCTATGCGCTGGAGAAACTGAAAATCGGCAGCGATGAATACCAGGCGATCGTCACAGCCAACGAACTGCTGACCGACACCACTTCGCCGGACCTATCCGCCCTCCTGCCCTTCCTGCTCGTCAAGGACATCAAGGCCCATCCGGAACGGCTGGTAGCCAATGCCGAGCGTCTGGCGACATTGCAGCAGCGTCACGCGACGCGTGAGAAATACTGGGAAACCGCTTCGATTCCCGAGGCATTGCGCACCGAGATCGTCGATCGCCTGGAGCCCCGCGCCAAGGCCTTCTGGGACGAAGTGATGACCGCCTATCTTCCGGCCGCGCACGCCGGCGACGAGCGCGCGCTGAAGGCCAGCATGGACCGTCTTGAAAAGGAGTACGAGGCCCAGGCCGTGGAAATCGCGGCCCTCGTCAAGGCCGCCCGCGCCTATACCGCGCAGGTGGAGAAAAACGGTGTCCATCACTCGGAGGTTCTCAACCGCATCGCGCTGTCGGTCAGCGGCGCCGCTTTCCTGGCGTTGTTTGCCGGCCTCTTCATCTTCCGTCAAAGGGCAATCTCGCCGTTGCAGGGCATCGCTGCCTATATGGGCGAGCTGTCCGCCGGCAACTACCAGGCCGAAGTGCCGTACCGCGATCGCTCCGACGAAATCGGCGACATGGCGGAGGCAGTCGCGATCTTTCGCCAGGCCGGCATCGACAAGGAGCGCCTCTCCGCCGAGACCCGCAAGCTGGAGGCCGCCGCCGATGCGGAGCGCGCCGACCGCCTGGCGGCACAGATCCACGAGGCCGAATGCCTGCAAAAGGTGGTGACCGATCTCGGCGCAGGCCTCGAACGTCTGTCGCGCTTCAACATCCGTTTCACCCTGGACGAGCCCTTCGAGCAGCGCTTCGAAGTGCTGCGCCACGACTTCAACAAATCGCTCGGCGTCTTCCAGGACTGCATGACCGAGGTGCTGAACAAGGCGCGTGAGATCGAGAACAACACGGTGTCGTTGCGCAGTTCCAGTGACCAGCTGTCCAAGCGCACCGAACAGCAGGCCGCGGCGCTGGAGGAGACGGCAGCTGCGCTGGAGGAGATCACCACCAATGTCCGGCTCTCTTCCGGGCGCGCGACAGAAACCCGCGAGAAGAGCCGCAGCGCGCACCGCAATGTCGAAAAATCGACGGCCGTGGTGCAGGACGCGATTGGCGCCATGGGCAGGATCGAGGAAGCCTCCGGCCAGATCGGCAAGATCACCAATGTGATCGACGAGATCGCCTTCCAGACCAACTTGCTGGCACTGAACGCTGGCGTCGAAGCCGCGCGTGCCGGCGATGCCGGCAAGGGTTTCGCCGTCGTTGCCCAGGAGGTTCGCGAACTGGCCCAGCGGTCTGCCGCGGCCGCCCGGGAGATCAAGGACCTGATCGACCGCTCGACGCAGGAAGTCGCGGGCGGCGTTGATCTCGTCCGCCGCACGGGGGCTGCCCTCGGCGAGATTGCCGACGACATCGGCAGCATCGCCCGGGATGTCGAAATGATCGCAGGCTCGGCCAACGAGCAGTCCGCCGGTCTTTCCGAGATCAATCAGGCGGTCAACCAGATGGACACGATCACCCAGCAGAATGCGGCCATGGTCGAGGAAACCACCGCCGCCACCCATGCGCTCGAAGGCGAGGTCGCAACGCTGGTCAGGCTCGTCAGCCAGTTCGTCTTCAACCGTCGCCACAAGGTGCGCGACACGGAGAAAGATCGGGAAAAGACGGCCACCATACGCGGTCGGGCGGCCGCCTGACACCGCAAGCACAGGCAAGCTTTCCGCGGGCGGCATTTTGGCAACATCTGCGCCGCGGCCGCCCACAGATTCTGCAGTAAACGTATGAAAAGGAAACTTCTCGCCACATTCCCCGTTCAACCCTCGCACGGAAGTTGTGTGGACGAGGAATCGATATGCGGCAAAGACTTGAGCTTGCTATGGTGGTGATCTGCCTGATCGGCCTGACCGGCGTCAAGCTCCCGCGCAAGGGTCCTCTGCCCGCCCCGCGGCCGGATATCACCGAGACCGCAAGGCCGCAGGATCAGACGCCATCCGCCCCCGAACCCGCCGATGACACCGACAAACGGGCTGAGACGCCTGAGAGCGGATCGAAGGGCGAGAAGGACGCCGGGCCTGCGGAGCTGCCGGCCGACATTCCCCCACCGGTAGCAAAGCCGCAAACGCTGGCGAATGACGCCGGGCCAGCGAATAGCGAGGTCGAGGATGCGGTAAGCACGAATGCGTCGGAACCCGTCCGGCAGAGGGCTGCGCGGGCAGATGCCGAACACAAGGCCTGGTGCAAGGCCCGCTACAAATCCTATGACGAGAAGACCGACAGCTACCGCTCCTTCAGCGGCCGCGTCCGCCCCTGTCTTTCGCCGGCGCCCGAGCCGCCGCCCCCGACACCCGACAGCTCCACAAGCGACAACCCTGATGCTGCCAAGGACGATGCTGCGGAGGCCACCTCTGGCAAGGTCGAGGACCGCAAATCGGACGAAGCGGCTGCAAAGGCAGTGCAGGACGATAGCGCCACCGACAATGACGGCAAGGCGAGTTCCGACGACGCCAAAAAAGCGGATGGCGAAAAGACCGGGGACGACAAAAGCGACACGGAAAAGCCGGCGCCCCCTCCACCGCCGCCACCGATCGAGGACGAGAACCTCGCGGCCTACGGCGCCTGCATCGTCGAACTGAAGAAGCTCGGCGCCGAATTTGCCGAGGAACCGCGCATCGACGGCGGCAATGGCTGCGGCATCGACAAGCCGATCAAGCTCTCCAGGGTGCTGCCCGGCATTTCCGTGTCGCCGGCGGCCACGGTGCGCTGCGAGACCGCGCTGGAGCTTGCCCGCATGACCCGCGATTTCGTCATTCCGGCCGCCAAGGTCGGTCTGTCCGGCAAGCCGAAACTCACCTCGATCAACCAGGCCTCCAGCTATGTCTGCCGCAACCGCGACAGCCTTGCCGATGCCAAGATGTCCGAACACGCCAAGGGCAATGCGATCGACATCGCCTCCCTGAGTTTCGGCAAGACCACCGTGCCGATGCGGATCATCGAACCGAAGGAAAGCACGATCGAGGCGAGCTTCCAGCGCGCCATCGACAAGATCGCCTGCCTGTTCTTCTCCACCGTGCTGGCGCCGGGAGCCGACGTCTACCACAAGGACCACATGCATCTCGACGTCATCCACCGCTCGAGCGGCTACCGCATCTGCCAGTGAGGGAATGCCCTCAACCGCCGACGGTGTATCCTCTCGTCGCCGGCGGCCCGGCAATCTGCCGGCGGAAAGCCGCCCCTTGGCCTTCGGACATCTCCAGCAGAAGGCACTAGAAAAGGGAGCGCGACGGACTCCGGGCGTGACGGCTCACGGATCCGCCGGGCGTTTCCGCCAGGCGTGCGGCTTGATCAGCAAAAGCCGCTATCGCGCCGCCGGCCGGGCAGACAGCGAACCGGCACGTAATGCCTAGAACAGCCCCTCGACCATGCCCTCGGCATTGATCGCGATGCGCTCGGCGGCGGGGGTGCGCGGCAGGCCCGGCATGGTCATGATGTCGCCGGTGATCGCCACCACGAAGCCCGCGCCCGCCGAGAGACGCACCTCGCGCACATGCACGACATGCCCCTCCGGCGCGCCGAGCGCCGACGGATCCGTCGAAAACGAATACTGGGTCTTGGCCATGCAGACCGGAAGCTTTCCGTAGCCGGCCGCTTCGAACATCGCCAGCTGGTCTGTGGCCGCCCGGTCGAAGGTGACGGTGCCGGCCCGGTAGATTTCGCGCGCGACCGTCTTCACCTTCTCGACCAGCGACATCTCCTCCGGATAAAGCGGCTTGAAGTCGGCCGTACCGCCATCGGCAAGCTCGGCCACCTTGCGCGCCAGATCCTCGATGCCGGCCGAACCGTTTGCCCAGTGCCGGCAAAGGACAGCCTCGACGCCCTCGGCCTCGGCCGCCGCCTTGACCACGGCAATCTCGGCATCGGTATCGCTGACGAAATGGTTGATCGCGACGATCACCGGCACGCCGAACTTCTTCACGTTTTCGATATGCCGGCGCAGATTGACCGAGCCCCGTTCGACGGCCCCGACATTCTCGGTCCCGAGCGCGGTCTTGGCCACGCCGCCATTCATCTTCAGCGCCCGCACGGTGGCGACGATCACGGTCGCTGCCGGGCGCAGTCCGGCCTCGCGGCACTTGATGTCGAAGAATTTCTCCGCCCCGAGATCGGCCCCGAACCCGGCTTCCGTCACCACGTAATCGGCAAGCTTCAGCGCCGTGCGCGTCGCGATCACCGAATTGCAGCCATGCGCGATATTGGCAAACGGGCCGCCATGGACAAAGGCCGGATTGTTTTCCAGAGTCTGCACCAGGTTCGGCTGCATCGCCTGCTTCAACAGCACCGCCATGGCGCCGTCGGCCTTCAGGTCGCGGGCAAAGACGGGGCTCTTGTCGGTACGGTAGCCGATGATGATCGCGCCCAGCCGCTGTTCCAGGTCGTCGAGATCCTGGGCCAGACAGAGGATTGCCATCACCTCCGACGCCACCGTGATGTCGAAGCCGGTCTCGCGCGGATAGCCGTTGGCCGGGCCGCCCAGTGACGAGACGATGTCGCGCAGCGCCCGGTCGTTCATGTCGAGCACGCGCCGCCAGGTCACCCGGCGACTGTCGATGCCGAGCGCATTGCCCCAGTGGATATGATTGTCGATCATCGCCGACAGCAGATTGTGGGCGCTGGTGATCGCGTGGAAGTCGCCGGTGAAGTGAAGGTTGATATCCTCCATCGGGATGACCTGCGCATAGCCGCCGCCGGCCGCCCCGCCCTTGACCCCGAAACAGGGACCGAGCGAGGGTTCGCGCACGCAGATCGCCGCCTTGCGGCCGATCCGGTTCAGCCCGTCGCCGAGCCCGACGGTCGTCGTCGTCTTGCCCTCGCCGGCCGGCGTCGGGTTGATCGCCGTCACCAGAATGAGCTTGCCGTCCGGCCTGTCCCTCAGCGAGCGGATGAAGGCATCGCTGACCTTGGCCTTGTCGTGGCCGAACGGGACGAGCGCGTCTGCCGGGATCTCAAGTCTCGCGCCGATCTCGAAGATGGGCCGGGCGGTCGCCGCGCGGGCGATCTCGATATCCGATGTCATGCTTGTCCTTTCGAAGCGGCACGGGAGGTAGACGGCTGCGGATGCAGGGCCGGCCGGGCTACGGCTGTCAAAGCGATTGCAAAAACGCCGCAATCAGACAAGACTATTGCCTCGCAGCGGCGTTCGAATTGGCAAATTACCCTTGGAAAACCGGTGAGCATCGACTCCGGGGCTTGGGGGTTGCGCGCATTCGCCCTCTTGCCTGACAGCCGCCAGGCGCGATAAATTCGCTTACCCCAATGAACCAAAGGTCACCTTTGGGGAACCAAACGTCAAGAAAGTGCTGGCATTCGGAACGTGATGCTATAACTGTGCCAGTTAACATACCTCATTTTGTCAAGTTTCGAAAAAACGGATGAACATTGACGACCATCAGGCGCTGCTGCGGCCCGAGATAGAGGCGTCTCGCAATCGCCCGGAATTCATGGAAGCGATGAAAGGCGTTCTCGCCGATCATGGCCTCGACCATGTGACCATTTTCGTCTGCCCCGACGAAAACGACGTGCTTCTGGCGCCGCTGGTGCAGGAGAGCACGCTTCCCGTCCAGTTCGTCCGCGAATTCGACCGCAACCATTATGTGCGGATCTGCCCGGTCCTGCCGCGCGTCAACGATTCGATCATGCCCTATATGTGGCACCTCGATCACCGCGAACCGCATCTGGTCTATGATTGCGCTGACGAGATGAAGGATCTGCTGCGGCGCTATTCGCTGATCATCGGCGCGCTGGTACCGCTAACCTCGGTGGACGGCACCCGTTTCATCATCCGCTATGACGGTGACCGACCGCCGCTCGATCCGACCGAATTCAGCCGGATGATCCTGGCTTCCATCCATCTGTTCGACCGGTTCGACCAGATCCGCCGCACCGAAGCCTCGGCGCCGACCAGCCTGTCGACCCGTGAACTCGAAGTCGTCCGCTGGACGGCCCAGGGCAAGACCTCCGTCGAGATCGGCCAGATCCTTTCGCTCTCCGACCATACCGTCAACGCCTACATGACCAATGCCATGCGCAAGCTCGACAGCGTCAACCGCACGCAATTGGTGGCAAAGGCCATCCGGATGAAGCTTATTAACTGACTGTTATCTATGTTCAGCTTAGTTAGATGTCGCTGAACAAGGAGACTGTCCGCGTGCCATTGCGCTTCGATCACATCGCCGAACGCGCTTTCGATGACCCGAAGGCGGTCGGGCTGAGCCCGCAGGAAGCGATCGAACTGATGTCGGCCTTTCGCCGCTGCGGCTATTTCCGCGTCGATCTGGAAACCGGCCTTTGCTACGGCACACCCGATCTCTTCGACATCTTCGGCATCGAAGAGCCGACGGGCACGATCAATCTCAAGCAGGTGGGCGAGCGGATCCATCCCGACGACCTGCCGATGGTGCTGCAGAGTTTCGAGCGCACCAGCCTACACGGCGGGGTATTCCACAGCATCTACCGGGTGAAATGGCATACCGGCAAGGATTACGGCTATGTCCGCACCTGCGGCAGGTTCCGCCCGACGGCGGATGGATCGGGAGAGATCGTCGGCACCACCTACGAATTCTTCGAGCACCTGCGCACGGCCGCCTTTCTGACGCCAGGCGACTGAGGCATCCCGACAACGGGGCTTGGCAACCGACGGCCGCGAGGCGCCGGGCGCCTGCATCCGCCCGTCAGCGGTCGAGCACGTTTTTGAGGTCGACCAGGTTGGAGCGCACCCGCAGCACGTAAAAGCCCATGGTCGCCAGATGGGTCGGCATCAGCCAGCCATCCTCCGCACCGTTCGAGATGATCGCCGGCTGCACCCGAAGCGCGCCCTTCAGCTGGTTGTCCATCTGGTCCCAGACCGTGCCGAGCTTGCGCTGGTCGACGACGTCGCGGAAATCGGCGCGCGCGGCCGTCAGGATGGCGTATTGAGCGTAGAGCTGGCCGTAGGAAAACCAGAACCGGTCGTCGGCCCGGGTGTCGAACCAGCCGGAATTGAATTCTTCCGACCGCCGCCGCAGGATGTCCGAGGTATTGCCGAGATCGCTTCCCAGCCGGTCCAGCAGCTGGATCAGGTTGTCGGCGCGCGCGTCGAACACCGACTTGCAGGTTTCCAGATCGGAGTTGAACTTGCGCCAGCTGTTGATCGAGGCGCGGTAATAGCTCGGCGTCGGCGTCTTGAAGCCGAACGGGTCGAGGCCGAAATACCAGGTACCCTCATCGAACTGCATGTTGCCGCGCGCGTCCTGCAGGTCCGAATTGATCCCCGAGGTGCCGCGCACGCGTCCCAGATTGTCGGCCGCCTCATTGCTGACCCGCCGCACGACCTGCATCACGCCGCGCTGGAACGAAGCCTTGTTGTCGAAGAATGGCGTATGGTCCCAGTCGACGCCGAAAAAGCCGAGCTTGTAGAGCAGCGTCGAGGAAATCCAGGCGTTCTGGTTGACCGTCATGTCCGTCAGGTCGGCGGCAACGGTGACGATCGCCGAATTCTGGCAGGTGTTCGCGGCACCGGGCACCGCCTCCCCGGCCGCGACCGGCCGCGCGGCGAAATCATATTTGGCGACCATATTGGTGTCGAAACCGTACCACACCTGGGTGCGCCAGAAGAACCAGCCATAGCAGACGACCAGCAGCAGCAGGAGCAGGATGATCGGCGCGCGAATGATCCAGCTGCGATCGCGATACCAGCCATGGGCGGCCATGAAAGGCCAGGCTATCCACGCGACCAGCAGCCCGAGGCCCCGTCCGATTGCGGCAAAGACACGCTGGAAAAACGCGGTGATCGGATCGAGCATTGCAGGTCCTCTCCTGTTCGCAAACGGGCGGTCGACGGCCATCCCGCATTGCACATAGGTCGCCCCGCGCGGCAATGCAACTCACAGCCCTTGCCCCGCCGGCCGGTCCCTGCCCCTGCCGCCCGGAAAAGGCGCAAGAAAAGCCCTACGCGACGATCGCCGCGCAGGGCTCGAACCCTGCTGGACGACCGGCCTACTTCACGCCGATGAAGGGCAAGGTCGCCGCGGGCACCATGGTCTGCGGCAGCTTGCCGTCCCACCGCTCGGCAGCCGTCAGGTTGATCAGCGAGGGATTGTCGCGCAATGCGGCCCCCTTGGCGCGGATCGCGTCGGCCTCCGCATCGCCGGCAAGCCGGGTCGCCGCCGCATTGGCTTCGGCCTCGGCCCGCACCGCGTCGGCATTGGCGTTGGCCTTGGTCACGGTGATCTCGGCCTGCACCTTTTCGCGCTCGGCGTTCTGCCGAAGCTTCTGCACCTCGACCTCGGCCAGCATGCGGTTTTCGATCGACTGCTCATAGGCATCCGAGAAATCGATATTCTCGATCTGCACGCTTTCGATCAGCACCGGCCCGCCGATCGCATTGCGGATCGCGTCGGACACCTGCGCATTGAGCTTGCTGCGCTCCTGAATGGCCGTGACCGCATTGAACTGGCCGAACACGTTCTTCGTCTGCTCGAACACCCGGCGGTCGATCAAGCGGTCAACGAGCCCCTGCTCCGAGCCGTATTCGGCATAGATCTGTTCCACCTTGTCCGACGGCAGACGGTAGTTCACCGACAGTCGGATCGTTGCCGGCTGCTGGTCGCGCGAATAGGACTGCACATCATCGTAGATCTGCGCGCGGCTCTGCACGCTGATCTTCACCACCTTGTCGAGCAGCGGGATCTTGAAGCCGAGGCCGGGCTGGGCGGTACCGACCACGGCGCCGGTACGCAGGATGACGCCGCGTTCCCCCTGGTCCACCGTGTAGAAGGACGCGGTCAGCACAATCAGCACGATAAGGCCCGCGGCAAGCATCAGCACGACGGCGGCAAACGACCGGTTGACGCGCCCGCCCGAGGGTGGCCGGGCATCCTTGTTGCGCACCTGTTCGATGGTGGTCATGATATTCCTCTCCGGATTGGGGTTTTCGGCGTGACCGGGACGTCCCCGCCCGATGACACCGGTTGAAATTCTGATCGGCAAACCGCCTTGCGGCCTGCGCCGTCGGCAACGGACCGTCGACGGCATCAAGCGCCGGGGCCACGCTCTGGACGAACAGCGCCGGGCACCGTACAGGTAGCCCACTGCCTATCCCGCCATATCCCGCCATATATTGAAAAAACGTTTCCCGAACGAGACTTGTCGACCGCCTTCGGGGCGAAGCCTTCGCAGTCAGGCGCGCGGCTTGCGACGCATCCGGCTGTCGGCCAGCAGGTCGGCAAAGGCAGCCTCGATCGCCTCCTGGCGCCGGTCGATATCGGGCAGCGGCTGCGCCCTCTGGCGGGCCGCGTCATCCGGGGCCGAGAGGCCGCGCTGCAAAAGTGCGCGCCGCCGCCCGTCGAGTGTCAGCTTGTTGATCAGCACATTGCCGTCGGACACCGCCTGCGCCAGGATCTCGGCCAAGGCGCCGCTGACCTCTGCGGCGCGGCGCAACAGGTCGCCGACCGCCTCATCGTCGGCCGGCAGCCGCTCCAGCGCCTTTTCGGCCATCAGCATGATGCCCTGCCCGGCGCTGCCGGGCGCGGTCATGCCCAGTTCGCAGGCCGCCTGCTGCGCCTCGACGGCGGCTGCCGTCTCCTCGCGTTCGGCTGCTGCCCGTTCGGCCTCTTCGCGCGCATCCTCCAACGCCAGCGGCGATGCAGCACCGGCCACAGCCCTCTCGCGCCCCCGGCGGATGGCAACCAGCGCCGCCAGGGCCGCCTCGTTGCGATCAAGGGCCGTCCGGCAGGCCATGCGCCAGTCGGACAATTCGGGCTCGAGCCTGGCCGCGGCGGCCTCCACGGGCACGAGGCGGGCCGACAATTCCTGCGGATGCTGCCGCAGGTCGCGCTGCTGGCGGGCCTGGCGCCGGGCAAAGATCGCCGTCAGCCGCTCCCTGAGCGTCAGCGACCGCATCCTTTCCCGCATCACGTCGGTTGCCTGCATCTGCGCCTCGAAACGCTGGATCAGGCCGGCGGCAGAAACCACCAGTCCGGACCGGGCCTCCGTCATCTCCGCGATCTGCACCTCGGCGGTCTCGATGGCCGCCGGATCCAGCGCCACGCCATCGCCGGCAGCCACCCCCTCGACCACCACGAGGACGGCATCGATAGTGGCGACGAGCGCCCGCTTGCGGTCGCAAAAGGCCTCGATCTCCTGATCGAAGGACGGAGCAGCGGACATGACGTGGCCTTTCTCCTCGTCACCCCGAAACGAGCGACGATGCCTGCATAATTTCAGGTCTGCACGCGGGCCCGGGCAGTCCGGAAGACAGCCGGCCAGACCGCTTTGCGCATCCAGAAAGATATGCACCGTGGCGCAGGTGGCTGCAAGCGGCAGGCCGGGCGAAATCGCGCAAGGCGGATGCCGCCCGCCCGACCTCTATCAGGCCGGCATCCCCTTTTGTTGGCGCAATATCGGCTGAAAACGGATTATTTGCCGGCCGCGGACGGGTCCTTCAGATAGGCGATCACGTTGTCGATCTCGTCGGGTTTCTTCAGGCCGGCAAAGGCCATCTTGGTGCCGGGCACCAGCTCCTTCGGCTTGGGCAGATAGGCGGCCAGCTCTTCTTCGGTCCAGGTCTTGCCCTCGCCGAATGCGGCCATGGCCTTGGAATAGCTGTAGCCGTCGACGCTTGCCACCGGGCGACCGACAACGCCCATCAGCGTTGGGCCGACCTTGTTCTTCGGCTCGGTCGCCGTATGGCAGGCCATGCACTTCTTGAACACCTTGGCTCCGGCGACGGGATCGCCGTCGGCATGGGCAAGCCCGGCGGGCAGCGCAAGCGCGGCCACGAGAAAAAGACAGTGAAATTTCATGGATCTTCCTTTCCCAGGTGTCTTTTCGTCCGACCGTCTGGGCCGGACATTGCAAGGGGCCGTCTGGAGGTGACGGCCCCCGTCTGCAGCCGCCGTCTGCCGGCTGGCATCGCGACGGTCTGTAGGACTCTACTCTTTCCCCTGCCTTGATCGTAATCAACCGATCCAAAAGGCTGAACCGGCCGGTTGCGTGTGTGCAGCGCCGCAATTCGCGTCGCAAAACGAGCCGGTAAAGCGCCGCAATTACGCCTGTACGGGTTGAAAAACGGGTTTATAGATGGGACTAGGGAACAGTTAATAACAAAGGGAGCCCTTTTATGACCAATCCGCTTCTCCGTCCTCTGACACTCGCAGCCGCCGTATCGGTGCTGGCGCTTTCGACCGCGCCGAGCTTTGCTGCAGAGGCTGAAAGCTGCAAGACGGTGCGCTTCTCGGATGTCGGCTGGACCGATATCACTTCCACGACGGCCACCGCTTCGGTGCTGCTGAAGGCGATCGGCTACGAGCCGAAGGTGACCGTGCTTTCGGTTCCGGTGACCTATCAGTCGCTGAAGAACAAGGACATCGACGTCTTCCTCGGCAACTGGATGCCGGCCCAGGAAAAGGACGTTAAGCCCTATATCGACGATGGCTCCGTCGACAGCCTCGGCAAGAACCTGGAAGGCGCGAAATACACGCTCGCCACCAATGCCAAGGGCGCCGAGCTCGGCATCAAGGACTTCTCCGATATCGGCAAGCACGCCGACGAGCTCGACGGCAAGATCTACGGCATCGAGCCGGGCAATGACGGCAACCGTCTTGTCATGTCCCTGATCGACAAGAACGAGATGGGCATGGGCAAGATGAAGGTCGTCGAATCGTCCGAGCAGGGCATGCTGGCCCAGGTCGCGCGCGCCAAGAAGGACGACAAGCCGATCGTCTTCCTCGGCTGGGCACCGCACCCGATGAACTCCAATTTCGAGCTGACCTACCTGACCGGCGGTGACTCGACCTTCGGCCCGAACTTCGGCGGCGCCACCGTCTACACCAATGTGCGCGGCGGCTATGTCGACGAATGCCCGAATGTCGGCAAGTTCCTGACAAACCTCAAGTTCTCGCTCGACATGGAAAACCAGATCATGGGCAAGATCCTCGACGACAGCGAGGATCCGGAAGTGGCGGCAACCGAGTGGCTGAAGGCCAACCCGGATGCCGCCATGCCCTGGCTTGAAGGCGTCACCACCGTCGACGGTGGCGATGCGACGGCAGCCGTCAAGAAAGAACTCGGTCTCTAAGACCGGTCAAGCAACCGGCGGCACCTGAACAGGGTGCCGTCGGCTTCATCCTTTCTTGAAACGTTGAAACGGGCATCGACAACGTGGAATGGCTCACTGAATCCAAAATTCCGATCGGCCGATGGGCCAAACTTCTGGTCGACTGGCTGACCGACAACGGCGACTGGTTCTTCGACTGGCTGTCGAACGTGCTGCGCCATGTGATCGACGCGCTGCTCTGGGTGCTGCAATCGCCACCCGCCATCGTCGTCGTCATCGCCATCAGCCTGATCGCCTACGCGCTGCGCCGCTCGATCGCGGTCGCCGGCCTTACCTTTCTCGGCTTCCTGCTGATCATCAATCTCGGCTATTACGACGAAACCACGGAGACGCTGGCCCTGGTGCTGGCCGCCGCCTTCGTCTGCATGCTGATCGGGGTGCCGCTCGGCATCGCCGCTGCCCGCCGCCAATGGGTCTATGCCCTCATGCGGCCGGTGCTCGACCTGATGCAGACGATCCCGACCTTCGTCTACCTGATCCCGGCGCTGATCCTGTTCGGCCTCGGCACCGTGCCCGGCCTGATCGCCACCGTGATCTTCGCCATTCCCGCACCGATCCGCCTCACCCGCCTCGGTATCATCTCCACCCCGTCGTCGCTGGTCGAAGCCGCCCAGGCGTTCGGCGCCACGCCGATGCAGGTGCTGCGCAAGGTGGAGCTGCCCTATGCCCTGCCGCAGATCATGGCCGGTCTGACCCAGACGATCATGCTGTCGCTGTCGATGGTGGTGATCTCGGCACTGGTCGGCGCCAGCGGCCTCGGCGTCCCGGTGGTCCGGGCGCTGAACACCGTCAACGTCGCCATGGGCTTCGAATCCGGCCTTTGCATCGTCATCCTCGCGATCATCCTTGACCGGATGTTCCGCGTCCCGGAAGCAGGAGACGGCAAATGACCGACGCGGTTACCTTCGAAAATATCGACATCGTCTTCGGCCGCAATGCGCAAAAGGCCCTGCCGATGATCGACGCCGGCAAGTCCCGCCAGGAGATCGGCGACGAGACCAGTCTCGTCGTCGGCGTCGCCGACGCCTCGCTGACCGTCAAGGAGGGCGAGATCCTCGTGCTGATGGGGCTTTCCGGCTCCGGCAAGTCGACCCTGCTGCGCGCCGTCAACGGTCTGGCGCCCGTCGTGCGCGGCACCGTCTCGGTCAACACCAAGACCGGCCCGGTCAATCCCTATACCGCCAGTGGCAAGGCGCTGCGCGACCTGCGCATGCACACCGTCTCCATGGTGTTCCAGCAGTTCGGCCTGCTGCCCTGGCGCACCGTCGCCGACAATGTCGGCTTCGGCCTGGAACTGGCCGGCGTCCCGGACAAAAAGCGCCGCGAGGCCGTGACGGAACAGCTCGAGCTGGTCAATCTGGCCGGCTGGGCCGACCGCAAGGTCGACGAGCTCTCCGGCGGCATGCAGCAACGCGTCGGCCTTGCCCGCGCCTTTGCCACCGGTGCGCCGATCCTGTTGATGGACGAGCCCTTCTCGGCCCTCGACCCGCTGATCCGCAACCGCCTGCAGGACGAGCTTCTCGAACTCCAGACGCGGCTGAAGAAGACCATTCTCTTCGTCAGCCACGACCTCGACGAGGCCTTCCGCATCGGCAATCGCATCGCCATCATGGAAAGCGGGCGGATCATCCAGTGCGGCACGCCGCAGGAGATCGTCAGAAACCCGGCCGACCAGTATGTCGCCGATTTCGTCCAGCACATGAACCCGATCGCCCTTCTGACCGCACGCGACGTGATGAAGGGTGGGCCGGGCGACGCGCAGGGCCAGCCGACGGTTGCCGGCACCACCGCCCCCGACACGCCGCTGATCGACATCATGGACGTGCTGGCGCGCCAGCCGGGCACCATCGGCGTCGTTGACAAGGGCGCCGTGATCGGCACGATCAACACCACGGATGTCCTGGCGGGGCTCACCCGTCACCGCAACCGCACACCCGCCTGACGGCGGCCCTTCCCGGGTACCGCCCGGGAAGGAAAGGCAGACATGTCGAACGACACTTCCGGGCCGGGCGAGACGGCCGGCCCGCCACCCGGCAATCAGGACCAGCCGCCGCCGCGCGGCATCAGGCCGACCGACGATGAGGCGCGGCTGCTCGGCCGCCGGCTGCTCGCCGAAGCCCGCTTCGCAGCCCTTGCCTTCCGCGACCCCGAGACCGGACATCCCTCCGTCAGTCGCGTGCTCGTCTCCATCGACGAGGACGGCATGCCGGTCACGCTGCTGTCACAGCTGGCGGGCCATACTCGCGCCTTGATCGCTGATCAGAACTGCGCCGTGTTGATTGGCGAACCCGGCAAGGGCGACCCCCTCGCCCACCCGCGCATGTCGCTCCAGTGCGTCGCGGAAAAAATCGCCCGCGATGACGATGAGCACGAGCGGCTGAGGCCGTTTTTTCTCACCCGTCATCCGAAGGCGGCTCTTTACGCGGACTTTGCCGATTTCGCCTTCTGGCGGCTTCGAATCACCGGGGCGAATCTGAACGGAGGCTTCGGTCGCGCATACATATTGCAGTGCACTGACCTGAAAATCCCCCCCAAATAAGCATTGGATGCGTCGGGGCATATTGGTTGCGACTACAAGAATTAAGGGTCTGCCCCCTCGGATGTCTGGAGCCGCCTGCTGAGGGTGCCGGTGCCTCTCGACATGCATAACGTGCAGGCCAAGCCCCGGATTGTGCAGGACATCCCCCGGAATCGGTCGTTTTTGCGTCAATTTTACGATTGCCCAACACGCAGGCAATGCATAACTTAGAATTTTAGCAATTTCTACAATGAGATGGGGCATACCCTAATTTTAGGCATATACAATCTTTCTTAAGTAGGTATACTTTTTTTCGTAGCTTATTTAGCTGATTGTAGACGGCGGGCGCCGCCGCGGACTGCCTATTAAGGGAAGATTGATGGTATGAAGACGAACACTTTATCAGAACAATCCAACGCCGCTGCCGGGCTGCTCTCGGCAATGGCAAATCCGAAGCGTTTGATGATTTTGTGCAGTCTGGTCGAAGGCGAAGTCCCGGTTGGCGTGCTTGCCAATCAAGTCGGTCTGAGCCAGTCGGCCCTTTCTCAGCACCTCGCCAAGCTGCGGGCCCAAAAGCTCGTCAAGACGCGGCGCGATGCGCAGACGATTTATTATTCCAGCACCTCCGAGTCCGTCATCAAGATGCTCGAAGTCCTGGAAGACATTTATTGCCAACCAGAAGCGAGCAGAACCGCCGCCTGATGACAGCGCTGGCATTTTGCCGGCTCTGAGACGCAGAGGCAGGCCCCGAACCTGCATTTGGGTTTCGACTGTTCATGACCAGAGTTTTGAAGGGGTATTCGGCCGGTCGTCGTTGACACCGGCCCTTTTTTCGTCCGCAGCCGCCGATATCACTCCGCTTGGGCGCATCGGTGCGCTTGCACCCGCCTCAGGCCAAGCCTTGCCCATGGCGATGTCTCGTACGGATTGGTGGGTAGAGGCGTCCGATGAAAAACATCGCGGACCCCGGCCTTGGGTGCCGGAGTCCGCAAGTTTCGGCCTCGTGATGAAGAAGCCTGTCCCGATGAAAACTGCCCTTTTCCCCGGGGTGGTCCGCCGAGATCAAACTCGCCTGCCAGCCTTGCGCTAACCTTGCCATGAACCGCTTTCCAGGCCGTCTTTTCCGACAAAGGTCGTATTGTTGCATTTCGGCACCATGGCCCTTGTGACGCTGCGGGCCGGCCCGTCCATGCATAACGTCCGCGAGCTGAAACGATGACGTTTTCTGATGCCGCCTTGACGCTTGCAGGCCGGCTGCTAACGTGCCCGACACGCGCCGCCGCGGGGCCTCCTCCCACTCGTCCGGGATCGGTCAATCGCGCGCCCGGCTGCCGCCTTATCGAGGCCCATGGAGACCCTTTCGAATGTCGAACCGACAGAATTCCACGCCCAACGACCTCTCGGCCTTCTGGATGCCGTTCACCGCGAACCGGCAGTTCAAGAAGGAGCCGCGGATGTTCGTCGGCGCCAAGGACATGCGCTACACCACCCATGACGGCCGCCAGGTGCTCGACGGCACCGCCGGCCTCTGGTGCGTCAATGCCGGCCACTGCCGCCCGAAGATCACCGAAGCGATCCGCGAGCAGGCGGGCGAACTCGACTATGCCCCGGCCTTCCAGCTCGGCCATCCCAAGGCCTTCGAGCTTGCCAACCGGCTGGTCGACATCGCCCCCGATGGCCTCGACCATGTGCTCTACACCAATTCCGGCTCGGAATCGGTCGACACGGCATTGAAGGTCGCGCTCGCCTATCACCGGGCCAAGGGCAATGGTTCGCGCTTCCGCCTGATCGGTCGCGAGCGCGGCTATCACGGGGTCAATTTCGGCGGCATCTCGGTCGGCGGCATCGTCTCCAACCGCAAGATGTTCGGCACGCTGCTTACCGGCGTCGACCATCTGCCGCATACCCATCTGCCAGGCGAGAACAGCTTCACCAGGGGCATTCCGGACAAGGGCGCCAATCTCGCAGACGAGCTGGAACGGATCGTCACGCTGCACGACCCCTCGACGATCGCCGCCGTCATCGTCGAGCCGGTCGCCGGCTCCACCGGCGTGCTGATCCCGCCGAAGGGCTATCTGCAGAAGCTGCGCGAGATCTGCACCAAGCACGGCATCCTGCTGATCTTCGACGAGGTCATCACCGGCTACGGCCGTCTCGGCGCGCCCTTCGCCGCCCAGTATTTCGACGTCACGCCGGATATCATCGTCACCGCCAAGGGCTTGACCAACGGCGTCATCCCGATGGGCGCGGTCTTCGTCTCCTCCGAGATCCACGATGCCTTCATGACCGGCCCGGAGCACATGATCGAATTCTTCCACGGCTATACCTATTCCGGCAACCCGATCGCGTCGGCCGCAGCGCTCGCCACGCTCGACACCTACAAGGAAGAGGGCCTGCTGACCCGTGCGGCCGAGATCGGGCCCTATTGGGAAGAGCAGCTGCATGCGCTGAGGGACTGCCCGCATGTCGTCGACATCCGCAATCTCGGCCTGATCGGCGCAATCGAGCTGAAGCCGATCGACGGTGAGCCGACCAAGCGCGCCTTCAACGCCTTCCTGGAGGCTTACAATGACGGCCTGCTGATCCGCACCACCGGCGACATCATCGCGCTGTCGCCGCCGCTGATCATTTCCAAGGCCGAAATCGATGAACTGTTCGACAAGCTGCGCAAGGTGCTGATGCGCAATATCTGAGGTCGTTCGGAAGCGTCCACGCATGCGAAAGGCGGCCCCTCGGCCGCCTTTCCCGCATCTATGCCACTGTGGTGATCAGCCTCCCGGATAAAGGCAGTTCACATCCTTTCTTTCAGGGCGGTCCTTTTTCGGCCGCCTTTTCCGTGCTTGACTTCGCCCGTCACGACGGCCCACGTCTTTCGCAGGCGTCCCGTAGAACCATGGCCTCACCGTCGCGAAGATGGGACAGGAGGCCAAGGGCGTGCTGCTCGGTCCGGTGACCGTCGGCGGCGCGACCTGGAATGTCTGTTACGGAGTCTTCGACGATGGTCGACAGGGAGGCAGCGATCGAGACGGCGCGCCGCTTTCTTGCCGCGCGCAATCATCCCCCCTTCGACGAGGCGACGCTTTTCGTCGAACGCGGCATCGAGGACGGTCGCCTCGTCTGGATCGTGATTGCCGGCGATGCGCTGCCGGAAAGCGAGGACGACTGGTCACAGCCGCATCCCTCTCCGGTGCGTTATTTCATCGATGCCGAGACCGGTGAACTGTTCGGCTTCGAACTCGAACGCGGGCACACCATCCTGCCGCCCTGAGCGCCGGCTCATCGCCCTGTCACAACCGCACGCGGGCTCGCCAAGAGGCGCCGCGCCGGCATCTTCGCTCATCGCGGCTGGTCCGGCCGCAAGGCGAACATTTACAGCAGCTGCCCGCGATGTTCCGGCCGCGGCACCCAGCAGGTCTCGCGCCGGCCGAAGATGCGGTAGCGGTTGCGGGCCATCAGGCGGTAGACGGGATCGCGCAGGGGCCGCGGCAGCCGTCTCAGTATGGCGACGGCCCGCCATGGCCAGCCGAGACCGGCATAGATCGACAGCACCGCATCGCTGTCGCGCAGCAGCCGGTCGCCGTCGACGACGATCATGCTGTCGGGATCGGCGGGGTCCATGCCGAACCGGTGATAGAGCGCCGTGCCCACCTCCCCCTGCATCGAGGCCAGCCGGAAATGCCGCGACCGGTCATGGGTCAACACGAACTGCGCATTGGCCGAGCAGAGCACGCATTCGGCATCGAAGACGATAATCGGGTGGGCGGCAGGCGTCGGGGTCATGGCGTCAGGCTAGCCCGGCGCTCCCGCGCGTGCAATGCGTCAAGGGGCGCCGACGCCATCACGCTTGCGGCACCGGCCAGGCGCGCCTCTTGCCGCGACGGCCCCCGCCCCCTATTTCCAGTGCAGGCGCCAATGGACTGTCCGCGCCGGTATCATCGGTGCCGCCGCGCCACAGGAGAACCGCATGGTCGATCCCATCAGCCGCATCTCCGCCTCGGACCCGTCCAGGGCGACCGACATGAGCAACAGCCTGTCGATCGGGTCTGAACCGGACAATGCCTGGGTCGCCGCCCGCCAGGCGCGGATCAATGCCGATCTTGCAGCGCTGGCCGCGATCAATAATGGTGGCGCCGCACCGTCAAAGGACGAGCCGGCCGACGGCGCCGCTGTCGACGAGGATGCCTCCGGCCAGGGCCGCCAGACCTTCGAAGCCCAGCAACCCGCCCCGGCCGGCGAGGCGCCACCGGAAGAGCCGGTTCTCTCCGGCGAAAGCGAGCGCATCGGCAGCGTCAATTTCGACGACGACACCCCTTTCGGCCACCGCTCCGCCATCCTCTGATCTTGCGCGCCGGCGAGCTGTCTGGCGCCGCCTTGTCCCCCGCAGCGAAAAGGCGGCGCGCAAGCCGCCTTCCCGTCACTTGGGTGGTGCAAGCCCGATCTCAACCCTTGAAGAAGGCCAGGAGGTCGGCGTTGATCACCTCGGCATGGGTGGTCGCCATGCCGTGCGGATAGCCGGGATAGACCTTCAGCGTGCCGTTCTTCAGAAGCATGATCGCCTTGTGGGCGGAATCATCGATCGGCACGATCTGGTCGTCGTCGCCGTGCATGACCAGCACCGGCACGTCGATCGCCTTCAGGTCCTCGGTAAAATCGGTCTCCGAAAAGGCCTTGATGCAATCGTAATGCGCCTTGGCGCCGCCCATCATGCCCTGGCGCCACCAGTTGTCGATCACCCCTTGCGAGACCTCGGCGCCGTCGCGGTTGAAGCCGTAGAACGGGCCGGCCGGCACATCGCGGAAGAACTGTGCCCGGTTGTCGGCAAGCGCCTTGCGGAAACCGTCGAACACGTCGAGCGGCAGGCCTTCGGGATTGGCCTCGGTTTTGAGCATGATCGGAGGCACGGCACCGATCAGCACCGCCTTGGCCACCCGCCCCTCGCCGCCGTAACGGCCGACATAGCGCGCCACCTCGCCGCCGCCGGTCGAATGGCCGACATGGATCGCGTCTTTCAGATCGAGCGCCTTGGCAAGCGCCGCGACATCGGCCGCATAGGTGTCCATCTCGTTGCCGGTATCGGTCTGCGACGAGCGCCCATGGCCGCGCCGGTCATGGGCGATCACCCGGTAGCCCTGCCCTAGAAAATAGAGCATCTGCGCATCCCAGTCGTCGGCGCTCAGCGGCCAGCCGTGATGAAAGACGATCGGCTGGGCGGTCTTGGCGCCCCAGTCCTTGTAGAAAATCTGCGTGCCGTCTTCTGTCGTGATGAAATTGCTGCTCATGGCGAAGATCCTTTTCAAGTGATCCATTGAGGAAAAAATCTGCGGAATGCCTGTGATGATGGTCATTTCTGCTGATCGCCCGATCGACGATTGCCGTCCGTGCGAGCACATCCGGCAATGCCGATCAATACGATATCGCAATATCATTTATCGCGATAACTATGATGTATGACAGGCAGAACCAGGAGTCCAGAATTAATTATCGCAATATCGATTATCGTGTTACACAATATGCAGACAGACGAACCGGAAAAGCCGACATGACCGCCCAAATGCCCCTGCCGCTCGGCGAGCAGCTATGTTTCACACTCTATTCCGCCAATATTGCGATCAACCGCACCTACAAGCCGATGCTCGACGAGATGGGTATCACCTATCCGCAATATCTGATCCTGAGCGCGCTTTCGGCCGAAGACGGGCTGACGGTCGGAACCATAGCCGAGCGCCTGGCGCTGGAATCGAGCACGGTGACACCGCCGGTCAAGCGGCTGGAGCAGGCAGGCTTGGTCCAGCGCGAACGCAGCAAGGAGGACGAGCGACAGGTGCATGTCCGGCTGACCCAGGCAGGTCATGCCATGCTTGCCCGCAGCTGCTGTCTCGGCGAAACCCTGCTCGCCCGCTCCGGCATGACCCCGGAAGCCTTCACCGCCTTCAACCGTCAGCTCCGCACCTTCATCGCAGCGCTCGGCACGCCCGGCGCACACCGGTAGCGGGCAGACCGCGGCTCCCGGCCTCTGGCGCGGTGCCCGTCGCCCGTGCATTATGCACGGATACCCCTCCCCGCGGCCAATCGCCCATCCCCGCCATCCTCACGATCCCGCAAATCCAGGACCCGCCATGCCGATCGACGTCGCCATCAATATCGAAACTTCTCCCTATGCCGAGGGTCTGCGCGCCATGTTCGACGTGCACGACATGGTGGCCGGCATTCAATCGCTGTCGCCGGATGCCCGCGCGAAAATCGAGGTGCTCGTCACCAATGGCATGATCGGTGCCGATCGCACGGTGATCGAGGCCCTGCCCAAGCTGAAGCTGATTGCCTGTGTCGGCACCGGCTACGAGGCGATCGACGTCGAGGCCGCCCGCGACAACGGCGTCCTGGTGACCAGTGCTGCCGGCGCGAATGCGCCGGCGGTCGCCGACCACGCCATGGGCCTGCTGCTGTCGCTGGTGCGCGACATTCCGCGTCAGGACAGCGGCGTGCGCGCCGGCACATGGCGCAAGGGCTTCGCCCCGCGTCCCATGCTGACGGGAAAGACCATCGGCATTGCCGGGCTTGGCGATATCGGCAGCCGGATCGCCAGGCGGGCGGAGGCCTTCGACATGGAGGTGCTCTATTTCACCCGGCGCCCGAGGCCGGACGCCCCCTGGGGCCATGTGGCCGACCTGAAGACCCTGGCAGAACGGGCAGACGTGCTGATGACGGTCCTGCCCGGCGGCGCCGCCACCCACCATCTGGTCGATTCGGCCGTGCTCGCGGCGCTGGGGCCGAAAGGCTATCTGGTCAATGTCGGCCGCGGCAATGTCGTCGACACCGATGCCCTGATCACCGCCCTGGAAACCAACGCCATCGCCGGCGCCGCCCTCGACGTGTTCGAGACCGAGCCGCAGGTGCCGGAAGCCCTGTTTCGCCTTGCCAATCTTGTGATGACACCGCACATGGCCGGCATTTCGCCAGAGGTCCAGGCCATCAGCCTCGACCTCGTCGCCCGCAATATCCGCAGCGTGATGGCCGGCGACGGCCCGCTGACCCCGGTGCCGGAATGCGCCGAAAGATCCGGGGCCTGATCGTCCCCCGGCCCGCCGGGCGCCTCAAGCGTGCCGCAGGCCAGGACCATGCCTTAGCGAAATTCGCTGCTGGCAATCGTGCTTTGGCCGGCAATGCCCTATATCGAAAAAACGCCGGCGCCGAATCCGTTCGGCCGTCGCCCGAGATTGAGCCGAGGAGCCCGCCATGTCCGACCGCATCCGCATCGCCAATGATACGCTGACCGTCGAGGTCTCCTCGCTCGGCGCCGAGATGCAGCGCCTCGATACGGCGGACGGGCGCGCCTATCTGTGGAACGGCGATGATCGCTGGTGGTCGGGACGCTCGCCGATCCTGTTTCCGATCGTCGGCAAGGCGCCGGACGACACGATCGCGATCAACGGCAAGTCCTATCCGATGAAGCAGCACGGCTTTGCCCGCCGCAGCGAATTTGCCCTGATGGACAGCGGCGCCGATTTTTGCCGCCATGCGCTGACGGCCAGCGAGACGACGCTGGCCGCCTATCCCTACGCATTCTCGCTGGTGCTGGAACACCGCCTAGACGGCGCGACGCTGACGGTCACCGCAACGGTCACCAATGCGGGCGCAGAGCCCATGCCCTACGGCATCGGCTTCCATCCGGCCTTCCGATGGCCGCTCCCGGGTGCGGAAAACACGCCGCATCTGGTAACACTCGACAATGGCGCCGAACCGCAGATGGTGCGGCTGGAGGGCGGGCTGATTGCGCCCGACCTGCTGCCCTCACCCTTTACGGCAGGGACGCTTGCGCTGTCACCCGACCTGTTCGAGGCCGATGCGCTGATCTTCCCGGAAGGGGCCGGCAAGGGCCTCCGCTTCGGCCCGAAAGACGGCGCCGGACTGACCTTCACCTTCGACAACCTGCCGAATATCGCGCTCTGGCAGAAGCCGGGCGCCCCTTTCCTCTGCGTCGAGCCCTGGCACGGCATGGCGGCGCGCTCCGACGCCTCGGCCGAACTGACCGAGCGGCCGTTCACCGTCGCGCTTGCGGCCGGTGACAGTGCCGCCTACGGCTTTTCCGTCACCGTTCCTGTCTGAAACGAAAAGCGCCGGTCGCACAGGCCTGATCGCGGGCGAAGATGCGGGCCAGCGCCAGCCCGGCCAGCAGCATGCCGGCGGCCACGAAAATCGTGTCGCCGAGCGTGCCGATGAACAGCGGTCCGACGCCGGCAAACAGCGCGAATGCCACGAGGAAATTGAGCCAGCCCCAGGCGACATTGACAATGGGGGAGCTGAGGTCACCGCCGCCGAACCGGACGAAAGGCGTCCTGAACCGGCGTCCGCTGACACCGTTGACGAAATGCGGAATGCCGTTGGTGAGAATGGCAGCGGCGAGGAAGTGGATAATATAGGCAAGAAACGGCATGCGCACTCCGGCAATCGGTTGATAAGCCTCGTTCAAAGCGCAGAACGCCGCCTCTGGCAAGCATCCATCTCCCGCCAAGCCCCCATTCTCGGCAAACACCCGTCATCGGCAGACACCCGTAATCGGCAGACACCTGTCGCCCGGCAGGCCGCCACGCCCGCAGCGCCCCCTCTCCTTGGCGACCGCCTGCGCGGGAGGGCCGAGACAAGGCCCACCCGCCAGGCGCGACCTCGGCTCAGAAGCCTTCCAGCACCACCTTGCCGCGAGCCTTGCCGCTTTCGATCAGCGCATGCGCCTTTTGCAGCGTCGCCGCATCGATCGGCCCCATGACCTCGGTCAGCGTCGTGCGGATCCGGCCCGCATCGATCAGCCCGGCCACCTCGTTGAGAAGCCGGCCCTGCTCGGCCATGTCGGCGGTCTCGAAGATCGGCCGGGTATACATCAGCTCCCAGTGGATCGAGATCGACTTGCGCTTGAACGGCTTGATGTCCAGCGTCTCGGGATCGTCGATCAGGCCGAAGCGGCCCTGCGGTGCAATCAGCTCGACGATCTCGGCAATGTGCCGGTCGGTCTGGGTGGTGGAAAACACGAAACCCGGCTGGCCGAGCCCCAGCGCGTCCACCTGGGCTGCGATCGGCTGGGAATGGTCGATCACGTGATGGGCGCCGAGCGCACGCACCCAGTCCTTGGTCTCCTCGCGGGACGCCGTCGCGATCACCGTGAGGTCGGTCAGCTGCCGGGCCAGCTGGATGGCGATCGAGCCGACGCCTCCGGCCCCGCCGACGATGACGATGGCATTCGCCGCCCCCGGCACCGGTTTCCTCACGTCCAGCCGATCGAACAGCATTTCCCAGGCCGTGATCGAGGTCAGCGGCAGGGCGGCCGCCTCGGCATCGCCGAGACTTTCCGGCTTGCGCCCGACGATCCGCTCGTCGACCAGGTGAAACTGGCTGTTGGTGCCGGGCCGGATCAGCGAGCCGGCATAATAGACGGCGTCCCCGACCTTGAAGCCCTCGACCTTGTCGCCGATCCCGGCCACACGGCCGACCGCATCCCAGCCGAGCACCTTCCACTGGCCGTCCTCGGCCGCAACCCCGCGACGCACCTTGGTGTCGACGGGATTGACCGAGACGGCGGCGACTTCGACGAGGATGTCGCGGCCGGCCGGCACCGGCCTGTCGAGGGTGACATCCTCCAGCACCTCGACGGCACCGGGTTTCCGATAGGCGATGGCTTTCATCTGTTCTGGCGTCTGTTCAGGCATTGTCGATCACTCCGTTTGCGTTGGCAGCAAAGATGTGCCTACAATCGAAAAAAGCCAATACGCACAAACATTACCTATAGTGTCAAAAAGGATACCGTGATGGCCAAGGCCCGCCATTCCCGCTTCGACTGCAGCCCCGGCTGCGCCGTGGAAGCCGCGATCTCGCTGATCGACGGCAAGTGGAAATGCGTCATCCTCTTCCACTTGCTGTCGGGCACCATGCGCTTCAACGAATTGCGCCGGGCCGCCGGCACCGTCACCCAGCGGATGCTGACCAACCAGCTGCGCGAACTGGAGGAAGACGGCCTGATCACCCGCAAGGTCTATGCCCAGGTGCCGCCGAAGGTCGAATATTCCCTCTCCGAACTCGGGCATTCGATGGCGCCTATCCTGAAGAGCCTGAAGGACTGGGGCGACGCCAATCTCGATCGCTTCGGACGCCCCGAACCGATCGAGCGGCTGGCGGCGGAATAGCCGCGCCGCAGCCGATGAGCAGGTGGGTGCTGCACCGTCCCGGCCGCCTGACGGCAAGCGCTTTGTCAGACAGTGTTTCTCTTCTTCTGGATACGCCTGTGCTCGCGCCGCCAAGGCTGACGGACATCACACATTCTTGCGCGTTCACCGGCAAATATTGCCATGCGCGATGCGCCGGATCCCGGGCATAGGCGTTCGAGCGCTTCTGGTGGAGGGATGGTGGCGTCCTTCCGGCCGGCGAGCCGTTTACCCCGCCCGCGCCGCATCTGCGCCGCCACGCTGTTTGCCGATCACCTGCACTTCGCCGGGCGTCAGCCCTTTGACAGCGACAGCTTGCCGCCGTCGAACACCGGCCGGATCCCGTCGTAATTCACAATGCTCGGATGGCCGTGATCCACCACCTTGTGATGCGTCTCGGTGATCACCAGAACGCTGGAGCCGGCAGCCTCGCCGGCCTTGATCCCGGCATCGGCGTCCTCGAACACCAGGCAGGATTTCGGATCGACCCCCAGCCGTTCGGCCCCCATCAGGAAACAGTCGGGCGCCGGCTTGCCGGTCGTCACGTCGTCGGCGGTCACCATCATCGGCGGCACCGGCAGGCCGGCGGCTTCAAGCCGCTTCAGCGCCAGTGTCTTCGGCGCCGAGGTCACCAGCGCCCATTTGTCGGCCGGCAGCGCCGCCAGGAAATCCGCCGCCCCGCCGATCGGCGCGATGCCCTCGACATCGTCCATCTCCAGCTGCAGCAGCAGCGCCGCCTCGGCTTCGACATTGATGCCCGGCAGGTTCTGTGCGGCAATGGTCTCGATAGCCCGGCGCCCGTGAATGGTCGGCAGAAAGCTGTCCAGATCGAGATCGAAGCGCCTGGCCCATGTCGACCAGGCCCGTTCGGCCGACACGATGGAGGTGAGGATGGTGCCGTCCATGTCGAACAGGAAGGCATCGAAACGGGCATCGAAAATCTCGGACATCAGGGGAAAACCTCGAAGGCTGGCGGGCAAGGGGAAGACGGCGACCGGACGGTCGTACCGATTTGGCACAGGTCTAGCATCCTTTTCCGCAACCGGCCACCAATCGCGCAACACCTGCCTGCGGAAGCGGCGGGAAAACCGGGATATCGGCCGATTTTTCTGTCTCGCCGGCCGCCTGCCTGATATATCCCTGACTTCCGCGATCCAGAGCGGACTTCGAGCCATCTGAGCGGACCACACCCGGCGGACATCCGGACCAAGGGACCCATGACGACATTTTCCGTGCGACACATCACCTCGTACCGGTACCACAAGCCCGTAACATTCGGCGAACATCGGCTGATGTTCCGGCCGCGCGACAGCTTCGACCAGACCCTGCTCGACGCGCGGCTGACGGTCGAGCCGGGCCCGAGCCATGTGCGCTGGATCCACGATGTGTTCGGCAATTGCATCGCCCTGGTCGGCTTCGACAAGCCGGCGCGTGAACTGCGCTTCGAGACCGTCATCCATGTCGACCACACGCCGCACGCGGCAATCGACCTGTTGATCGACGAGGCGGCGCAGACCTATCCCTTCGCCTATGATCCGGAGGAAGCTTTCGACCTCGAGCGCACCATCGCCCGGCATTATCCCGATGATGGCGACGCGGTCGCCCGCTTTGCCCGGCAGTTCCTGCGCGCCGGCAAGCCGACCGCCACCGGCCACCTGCTGATGACACTGTGCTTTGCCATCCATGAAAGCTTCAAATATGCCCGGCGCTACGAGCATGGGGTGCAGACCCCGGCCGAGACACTGAAGCTTAGGCGCGGCACCTGCCGCGACTTCGCGCTGCTGATGATGGAGGCCGCCCGCTCGCTCGGTTTCGCCGCCCGTTTCGTCACCGGTTATATCTACGTGCCCGACCGCGATGGCGCGACCACGCTTGGCGGCGGCTCCACCCATGCCTGGTGCCAGATCTACCTGCCCGGCGCCGGCTGGGTCGAATTCGACCCGACCAATGGCATCGTCGGCAATCGCGACCTGATCCGTGTGGGCGTCGCCCGCGATCCGCGCCAGGCGATCCCGCTGTCCGGCAGCTATGACGGCGCGGCCGCCGATTTCGACAGCATGTCGGTGCAGGTCAATGTGACGACCACGACCCGGGGGCTGGCGACCGCCGTGTGAGGCCGGAACCCTTCCTCCCCGACAAACGTTTCTGCGCGGATGCCGATCGGCGAACATTCCTCCTTAAGGGTTGCGAACGATGAAGATACGTGCCGGTTTTCGCCTGGCCTATGAATGCGTGCAGCCGACCGCCATGCTGCTGGTGCTCAACGTCCACCCGTCCCGCCGCCCGGATCTGCTGACGCCGCAGACCCTGAGCTTCGCGCCGGGGACCGATGTCTGGGGCTATCTCGATTCCTTCGGCAACGACTGCACCCGCATCGTCGCCCCGGCCGGCGTGACGACGATCACCACCCAGTTCGAGATCTACGACGACGGTCGCCCCGATCCGCTGCCGGAAAACGCCGTGCAGCACGAGATCCGCGACCTGCCCGACGAGGTGCTGGTCTACCTGCTCGGCAGCCGCTACTGCGACACCGACCGGCTCGCCGAATTCGCCTGGGCGACCTTTTCCTCCACCCCGCTCGGCTGGCCGCGGGTCAAGGCGATCCTCGATTTCGTCCATGGCCATATCCGTTTCGACTACATGAAGGCCGACCCGCTGCGCACCGCCTATCAGGGTTACCAGGACCGCGTCGGCGTCTGCCGCGACTTTGCCCATCTGGCGATCACCCTCTGCCGCTGCATGAACATCCCGGCGCGCTATTGCACCGGCTATCTCGGCGATATCGGCGTGCCGGCCGATCCGAACCCGATGGATTTCAGCGCCTGGTTCCAGGTCTATCTCGGCGGACACTGGCGCACCGTCGACGCGCGTCACAACCATCCGCGCATCGGCCGCATCCTGATGGCGACCGGCCGCGACGCCACCGACGTGGCGCTCACCACCGCCTTCGGCTCGGCCGTCCTGAAACACTTCGAGGTATTGACCGAAGAGATCGGTTAAGGACCACTGACAGGATCCGGCAGCAGCGGCCGGGACCGCTCGGTGCCGGCCCTTGACCGGCAGCGCCGAAACGCCACCTTGTAGGCGGTGGCGTGGCGCCCCGTGCACCACTGCCGCCCGCATGCAAGGAGACCCCATGCTCGACCACGTCTTCCTCTCCGTCAGCGACGTCGCCCGCTCGATCGCCTTCTACACCGCCGCCCTCGGCCCGCTCGGCATCGCCAAGCAGCACGATTTCGACGGCAGCGACGGCCCGCCCGGCCATCCCGACCTCAAGGGTTTCGGCGCCCATGGCCGCACCTTCTTCTGGCTGCGGCCGGGCGTGGTCGAGGGCCGCGCGGCGCATGTCGGCTTCGTCGCCGACAGCAATGCGGCGGTCGATGCCGCCTATGCCGCGGCGATCGCCGTCGGGGCGAGCGACAACGGCAAGCCCGGCGCCCGGCTCTATTATGATCCGCGCTATTATGCCGCCGGCGTCCTCGATCCCGACGGCTACAGCCTGGAATTCGTCTACAAGAGCTGGCAGCACTGAGCGGCGCGCGCCGACAAGGAGAGCCCATGGGTTACGAACTCTACTACTGGAACGGCCTGCAGGGGCGCGGCGAATTCGTCCGGCTGGCACTGGAAGAGGCGGGCGCCGACTATGTCGACGTCACCCGCCAGCCGGAGCGCGGCACAAGCGAGATGCTGGCGCTGCTGAAAAGCGACAGCGAACCGCATCTGCCCTTCGCCCCGCCGATCCTGAAGGACGGCGAAATCCTCGTCTCCCATGTCGCCAATATCCTCGCCTATCTTGGGCCGAAGCTCGGACTGGCGCCGCGGGACGAGGCTGAGCGCTGGTTCGCCAATGGCCTGCAGCTGACGATCACCGATTTCGTCGCCGAGGTGCACGACACCCATCACCCGATCGCCACCGGCAAATACTACGAGGACCAGAAGCCGGAGGCCAAGGCCCGCTCCGCCGCCTTCATTTCAGAGCGCATCCCGAAGTTTCTCGGCTATTTCGAGCGCGTGCTGAACCAGAATCCGAAAGGCAACCGCCATGCCGTCGGCGACCGGCTGACGACCGTCGATCTCTCGCTGTTCCAGGTGCTGGAAGGCCTTGCCTATGCCTTCCCGAAGGCCATGGCCCGAGTATCGGGCCAATACCCGGCTCTCGAGGCGCTGCAAGCCATGGTCGGTACGCGCCCGAACATTGCCGCCTACCGCGCCTCCCCCGGCCGCCTCCCCTTCAACGAAGACGGCATCTTCCGGCACTACCCGGAGCTGGATGTGGGGTAAACCCGGACCACCTCACAGCGTCACGAAACAGGAAAACACTTCGCCGAGTTCGTTGCGGAAAATGTAGACGACCTCGCCGCGGTCGCCGCTGAACACCTGCTGGGAAATACGGCGGGCGGGTTCGTCGTCGATGCGCTTCAGGAAGTCGTCGAGCCCGTGCACGGTCGCGCCCTCGCCATGGCTGGTCCATTGCTTGACCTTCCAGGCCGTGTAACGATCGGCCCGCTGGTTCGGCATGGTAGCTGCGGTCTCGTCGAATCGGCATTTTTCCAGATGCCTGAGGACTGCCGGCGGGCAATGCAGGTTGAGCTTCAACAGCTTGACCAGCGAGGCCTGCTCGGCCTCGGATAGAGGCGTTCCGGCCCTGACTGTGCTGCTGACCGCTTTGGTGCTGACCACGGGGCGTCCTTCTCGTTTCTCGGCGGCGACCGCCTGCGGCGGCGCCGACCGTTCGGCTGGTATGCTGCGCAGCGTCCCTCATAGCCGATCGCGACGTTGGTGCCCATCCCCTTCCCCCGCCCATCCCCGCCCGTTACACTTGCAAGCCCAGGCAAGCCGAACCGGAGTTCCCCATGACCGATCTCGAAAACCGCATCGACCAGGGCGTCGGCCGTGCGCCCGCCGATATCGTGCTGAAGGGCGGGCGGTTCTTCGATCTGGTCACCGGCGACCTCGTCGCCTCCGACATCGCCCTTTGCGGCGATACCGTCGTCGGCACCTGCGGCGACTACGAGGGGCGCGAGGTGATCGACATTTCCGGGCAGATCGTCGTGCCGGGCTTCATCGACACCCATCTGCACATCGAATCGTCCCTCGTCACCCCGCACGAGTTCGACCGCTGCGTCCTGCCCTACGGCGTGACGACGGCGATCTGCGATCCGCACGAGATTGCCAATGTGCTGGGCACCGAGGGCATACAGTTCTTCCTCGATTCGGCGGAGCAGACGATCATGGACGTGCGCGTCCAGCTCTCCTCTTGCGTGCCCGCCACGCATCTGGAAACCGCCGGCGCCGACCTGCCGATCGAGCGGCTTTTGCCCTTTCGCGGCCATGACAAGGTCATCGGCCTTGCCGAATTCATGAATTTTCCCGGCGTCATCCACAAGGATCCGGTGGCCATCGCCAAGCTGGAAGCCTTCCAGGGCGCCCATATCGACGGGCATGCGCCGCTTCTGCGCGGCAAGGACCTTAACGGCTATCTGTCGGTCGGCATCCGCACCGAGCATGAATGCACGACGGCCGGGGAGGCGCTGGAAAAGATCCGCAAAGGCATGCATATCCTGGTGCGCGAGGGCTCGGTGTCGAAGGACCTGCACGCGCTGATCCCGATCATCACCGAGCGGCTGTCGCCCTATCTGGCGCTCTGCACCGATGATCGCAATCCGCTCGATATCGCCGAGGAAGGCCATCTCGACTACATGATCCGCACCGCGATTGCCGAAGGCGTCGCGCCGCTCGCCGTCTACCGCGCCGCCTCGATCTCGGCCGCCAAGGCCTTTGGGCTGAGGGATCGCGGCCTCGTCGCCCCCGGCTGGCGGGCCGATCTCGTCGTCATCGACAGTCTCGAGAGCTGCAAGGCGCAGATGGTGTTTTCCGCCGGACGCCGGGTCACCGACGCGCTGTTTGCCACCCGCAAGCCGGTGGCCCCCGTCGGCCTCGACAGCGTCCGGGCGCGGATCGTCAAGGCGGCCGATTTCGCTGTGCCGGTGGCCGAAGGCGAGACCCCGGTGATCGGCGTCATGCCCGGCAAGATCATCACCGAGCATCGCCGCTTTCGCCTGCCCACCTCCGGCAACCAGTCGACGGTCGATCTCGAGCGCGACATCATCAAGGTCGCGGTCATCGAGCGGCATGGCAAGAACGGCAACCATGCCAATGGTTTCGTTCAGGGTTTCGGGTTGAGGAAGGGCGCGATCGCCTCCACCGTCGGCCATGACAGCCACAATATCTGCGTCGTCGGCGTCTCGGAAGAGGACATGGCGATCGCCGCCAACCGGCTCTCCGACATCAAGGGCGGCTTCGTCGTGGTGGAGGACGGCAAGGTCACCGGCGAGATCGCGCTACCCGTCGCCGGCCTGATGAGCCTCGAACCTTTCGAGACGGTGCGCGACACGCTGGTCGACCTCAGGAAGGCGGCCTACGCGCTCGGCACCACCCTTGCCGAACCCTTCCTCCAAGTCGCCTTCCTGCCGCTGCCGGTGATCCCGCACCTGAAGATTTCCGACAAGGGCATGGTCGATGTCGACCGGTTCTGCCTGATCGGGTAATGGACCGGACACCCGTGTTGTACTATATCTGGGACAACTAGGAGGTCCCCATGACGACCGTATTTTTTTCCCGCGCACGCGCGGAGCTTGCCAGATTGCTGGACAAGGTCACCGAGGATGCAGCGCCGATCGAAATCGTCCGCCGCGACAAGCCGTCCGCAATGCTGATCAGCAGGCAGGAATATGACGGCCTGATGGAGACCGTTCATCTTCTTTCCTCGCCGGCCAATGCCGAGCGGCTTCTGCGCGGGGACGAGCAGATCCGGTCCGGCAGGCTGCATAGGATCGATCCGGCGGATCTCGGGTGATTACGCTCCTGGCCTTTACCGACGATGGCTGGGAGGACTATCTGCATTGGCAGCAGACCGACAGGAAGGTTCTAGCACGAATCAACGACCTGATCCGCGATACGCTTCGCCATCCCCAAGAGGGCATCGGCAAACCAGAACGGCTGAAAGGCGCACTCAGCGGTTACTGGTCGCGCCGGATCACGCAAGAGCACCGCCTCGTCTACAAGGTCCTGCGGACGGAGAAGAACCAGACCCTGATCGTCCATCAATGCCGGTACCACTACTGAGCGCCCAACGAGCAAGAGACATCCCGACCGCATGACGCCAAACACCCCCACCCCGCTGTCCCGTTTTCGCCAGCGCCTCGCCGTCCTCTATTTCGGCCAGACCAGTTCGGCCGTGCGCTTTCAGCTGACGCTTGCCGTCATCGATCTGGCGATCATCGCCTTTTTCCTGTTCGGGCCCTATCTGCGCAACCGGCCGAGCTATCTGGTGATAGACTACCTGATCGCGGTCTGGATCGCCGCCGAGCTGGCCGCCCAGCTGCTCGCCGCCCCGCGGTTGAAGCGCTGGCTGTTGCGGCCGATGACCTGGATCGACGTGCTGATCCTGCTGACCCTGCTGTTTCCGACGACCTTCTTCAGCTTCGCCTTCCTGCGCGCCACCCGCCTCTGGGCGATCGCGCAAAGGCCGATCTTCCGGGTCATGCTGAAGCGGCTGGGACAGTCGCATCTGGCCGACATCATCGCCGCCCTGATCAATTTCGTCGTCTTCCTGTTCACCGTCACCGGCTTCGTCTACACCTTCTTCTTCTTCGGCGAGAACGGCCTGGCGGGCTTCGTCGACGCGGCCTATTTCACCGTGGCGACCGTGACCACCACCGGCTTCGGCGACATCACGCTGCCGGGCACCGCCGGAAAGCTGACCTCGATCGTCACCATGATCATCGGCATCTCCCTGTTCGTGCGCCTCGCCCAGGCGATCTTCCGGCCCTACAAGGTGAGCTTCGCCTGCCCGGAATGCGGCCTCCAGCGCCATGACGCCGACGCCGTCCACTGCAAGGCCTGCGGCCATATTCTCAACATTCCCGACGAGGGGGACTGACGCGCCCGAATCCCCTTGTTTGCAGCCATGAAAAAGGCCGGCGCCTGGGGGAGACGCCGGCCGGCACGCGGGACCAGGACATGGCGGGGGAAGCCCCGCGCGCGCAAATTCGATCTGCTGTCCTCAGTCGCGGTAGAGCACCATGCCCGCGTGATAGAGGATGCCGTTCCTGAAATCGCCATCGGCCAGGAAGCCGGTGTCGTCGACATAGTCGATATGGCTGCCATGCAGCGCATAGCGGCCCTGATAGGCCTTTTCCCGGTGGCCGCGGGCTTCGATATAGCGGCCATTGGGCAGGATCTCGTGGCGGATATAGCCGTCGCCGGTAACCCAGAGGCCGATAAAGGGATTGCTTGTCGTCATTGTCGTTTCCTCGGAAATTACCTGCCAGAAATGCTTGTTCTCGCTCATGCCCCACGGCGTTGCGATGGTGATGGCGAAAATGAAGCCGAAGGCCGCAAGGATAGCACCGCGACCGAGCCACTCGCGCTTTTGCGCCTCAACCATTGAGACCTCGCGCCACCATCGCCGCGCGCTGTGCCCGCCGAGATGCGACCTGCCGCCGGATAGTCGCGGCCATCTCGCGCGTCCAGCGCACCGGACTTTCCAGAAAAAATTGAAAGGCTGTCATTTCAGGACCTCCTGATAGGGACCACGTCGCCGTCCCTCGGCGCCGTGGTTCCCATATGGGGAGGCGAAATCGCCAGGTGGTAGAACAGTCGCCCGCAAGGATTGCACGATCCTCCGAATTGCACGATCCTCCATCTGGCATTATAGAGACGGATACCCACCTTGAGTGCGCAAACCCCTATCATTCATGGCATGCAAGAGAAAACACGATGACCAGCCACATCCTTCTCAAGAACCTGATTGCACGACACGCCACGAATGATGGCGTTCAGGCAACGGCCGTTCCGCGCCTGCAGCTGATCCGCATGAGCCAGCCGACCGAGCCTTTGCACGCCGTGCACAAGCCGGCGGTCTGCATTCTCGTACAGGGCAGGAAGCGCGTCTCGCTCTGCGACAAGGTGGTGGAATATGGCGCCGGCAGCCACCTGATCGTGTCGCTCGAACTGCCGGTGGTCGGCCATGTGATCGACGCCACCGAGGACGAACCCTATCTCTGCCTGCGGCTCGAACTGGATCTGGCGACGCTCGGTCATCTGGTGCTGGAGATCGACGAGGAGCTGTCGCTGTCGTCGCCCGCCTGCACCGCGCTCGGCGTCGGCGACACGCCGCAGCCGCTTGCCGATGCGGCGGCACGGCTTGTCGGCCTGCTCGACCGACCCAAGGACATTCCCTTCCTGGCGCCGCTGATCGAGCGCGAAATCCTCTATCTGCTGCTGCGCGGCGACCATGCCGGCCTCATCCACCGGATGCTGACGCCGAACCACCGGATGCAGAACGTCAACCGCGCGATCAGCTGGATCCGGGCGAATTTTCACCTGCCGTTCTCGATGGAGCAGCTCGCCTCCGAGGCCCGGATGAGCGCCTCGTCGCTGCACGAGCATTTCCGCACGATGACGAATATGAGCCCGCTGCAATACCAGAAGCAGTTGCGCCTGCAGGAGGCGCGTCGGCTGATCCTGACGGAGGCCATGGATGCGGCGACGGCCGGCCGCCGGGTCGGCTATGACAGCCCCTCGCAGTTCTCCCGCGAATATCGCCGCCAATACGGCGCGCCGCCGGTCTCCGACATCTCGCGGCTGAAGGTCCGGCCGGAGCGCTTCGCCGAGGCCTGATCGACCGGGGCATCTCCGCAGCCCATGCCTGCGCCTTCGCCAGGCGTCAGAGCGTCTTCTTGAAATAGACGACGCGCTCGGTCTCCTGAAAGCCCAGCGCCTCGTGCATCTGTTGCGAGACGAGATTGTCGATGGTGACGTCGGCGGCCAGTTCGCTGACGCCGCGAGCCATGGCCCATGCGGTGACGGCTTCGACAAGCTGGCGCGCGCAACCGCCGCGCCGCGCGTCGGGAACGACGAAGATCCCTTCCAGAAAGGCGACCGGCGAGGTTTCGCAGCCATTGACATAGTCGAGCCGCAGGCTGGCCTCGGCAAAGCCGAGCGCCTTGCCGGCGGGCCCGCGCGCCAGGAAGATGCAGTAGCGGTCTCCGCGCCGCACCAGTTCGCGCATGGTCTCCTTCAGCCGTTTCGGCTCGGTCTCCTCGCCCCAGAGCGCCTGGCGCAAGGGCAGCCAGTCGTTGAGGTCCGTCTCATTGGCCTGGCTGATGCTCAGCTTGCGCTGCGTCGCTGCGTCCATGCACCTCTACTCCCCCTGGATCTGCCGCGCGTCGGCGGCAGACGGACATCCTTATCGGCCGATCGTCCCGACCCGCCGTCAAAGCCTTGCACAAAAGCCGTCGAACGGCGCAAGGGTGACATGATCGCCGTCATGGTGGCCGCGCATGCCGGGCATGACAACCGCCTCGTCGATCACCACCCCCTTGGGCAGCCGGAAGTCCTGCGGCTTGCGTCCCATGTTGAACAGGAACAGCATGCGCTCGCCCTCGCCCTGCCGGGTAAAGCCCAGAATGTCGGCCGGCATGTCGAGGAAATGCATCGAGCCGGTCTTCAGCACCGGATTGGCCCGGCGAAAGGCCAGCACCTTGCGGTAATGCTCGAGAACGGAATGGTCGTTGCCGTTCTGGGCGGAGACGGCCAGCGCCTGATGCTCGGCCGGCACCGGCAGCCACGGCTTTGCCGCGGAAAATCCGCCATTGTCCTTGTCCGCTTCCCAGGGCATCGGCGTGCGGCATCCGTCGCGCCCCTTGAAGGCCGGCCAGAAGCGGATGCCATAGGGATCGCGCAGATCCTCGAAGGTCAGCTCGGCCTCCGGCAGGCCCAGCTCCTCGCCCTGATAGAGGCAGATCGACCCGCGCATCGAGGCCAGCAGCGAGATCGCCAGCTTGGCGACCGGCGCCCTTTCGGATTCGACCTTGATGAAGCGGCTGACATGGCGGTGGACGTCATGGTTGGAAAACGCCCAGCAGACCCAGCCATGCGCCACCATGCCCTCGAAGGCGGTGACGCAATGGCGGATATGCGCCGGATCGAAATGCGGGCCGAGCAGGTCGAAGGTATAGCACTGGTGCAGCTTGTCGCCGCCGGAGGTATAGGCCGCCACCGTCTTCAGCGAGCGGGCGCCGTCACCGACTTCGCCGACCGTCGTGCGGTCGTCATATTCGTCGAGCAGCGCCCGGAAGCGCCGCAGAAAGCCGAGATTTTCCGGCTGCGTCTTGTCGTAGAGGTGGTTCTGCATGCCGTAGGGATTGACGTCCGGCGCGTCGAGGCCGGCATCCTCGCTGTCGGGCATGTGCGGCGGGTTGTTGCGCAACTCCTTGTCGTGGAAATAGTAGTTGGCGGTGTCGAGGCGAAAGCCGTCGACGCCGCGCTCCAGCCAGAAGCGGGTCGCCTCCAGCACCGCGTCCTGGACTTCCGGATTGTGGAAGTTGAGGTCCGGCTGCGAGGCGAGGAAATTGTGCATGTAATACTGCTTGCGCACGCCGTCCCATTCCCAGGCCGGGCCGCCGAACACCGAAAGCCAGTTGGTCGGCGCCGTGCCGTCCGGCTGCGGATTGGCCCAGACATACCAGGAGGCCTTGTCGTTGTCGCGGCTCGTGCGGCTTTCCTTGAACCAGGGGTGCTGGTCGGAGGTGTGGCTGATCACCTGGTCGATGATGATCTTCATCCCCAGCTGATGCGCCTTGTCGAGCATGGCGTCGAAATCGGCCAGCGTGCCGAACATCGGGTCGACATTGCAGTAGTCCGAAACGTCATAGCCCATGTCGGCCTGCGGCGAGGTCATGAACGGCGACAGCCAGATCGCGTCAACGCCGAGCGAGGCGATGTGCTCGAGGCGTGCGGTTATCCCCTTGATGTCGCCCATCCCGTCGTCGTCGCTGTCCTGGAAGGAGCGCGGATAGACCTGATAGATGACGGCCCCGCGCCACCATTCATGGCCGGTGTCGGAGCTTTTCGTCTTGGGGTCGGTCACTGTCTTGTCCATGATCGGTCCTCGGCTGGTCGATTTCGGGTCGACCTATTGGCATATCGGGCGCAGCAACAGGTCTGGCATTGCCATGCGTCGTCTTTCCGACAGACGGGGTTACCCCCCGGCTGTGACATCAAACTGTAATACAACCATCACATAAAGCGCGAAACGGAAGCGGAAAGACTCACGGCACGATACCTATTCTAGGGCGGCGGCAGGCCAGTGGAACCACTCGCCATGACAGGCAATGCAAATAATCTCGCGGACGGTGCCGAAGGCGACATGGAAAGCCCGCTTGCGGATGTCTCGGGCGCCCGCCTGACCATCGTCACCGATGCCTGGCACCCCCAGGTCAACGGCGTCGTGCGCTCCATCGAAACGACCAATCGGGAGCTTGAGAAACTGGGCGTTACGGTGTCGCTGATCACGCCGCAACGCTTCCGCTCCGTTCCGATGCCCACCTATCCGGAAATCCGCCTGTCGCTGACGACCCCGCGCAAGCTCGGCCGGATGATTGCGGCCGAACGGCCGGACTATCTGCATATCGCCACCGAAGGACCGCTCGGCATCCTTGCCCGCAACTGGGCGCTGAAGCACGGCATGGCGTTTTCGACCAGCTATCACACCCGCTTTCCCGAATATGTGGCCGAACGCCTGCCGGTGCCGATCGGCTGGCTCTATGGCTTTATCCGCTGGTTCCACAACAGGGGCGGCGCCTGCATGGTGGCAACCGAGAGCCTGCGCCGGGAACTGTCGGAGAAAGGCCTCCGCAACCTGCAGATCTGGAGCCGCGGCATCGATACCGCGCTCTTTCATCCCCGGCCGCGCGAGGAGACCCCGTTCGGCCTCGCCCGCCCGATCTTCATGACGGTCGGACGCGTGGCGGTGGAAAAGAACCTGCCCGCCTTTCTCGATCTCGACCTGCCGGGCTCCAAGGTGGTGGTCGGCGACGGCCCGGCGCGGGAGGAACTGGCCGCACGCTATCCGGGCGTCACCTTCACCGGGGTGAAATTCGGCGAGGACCTCGCCCGCGCCTATGCGCAGGCCGACGTCTTCGTCTTCCCGTCTCGGACCGACACTTTCGGCAATACCATCCTGGAGGCGCTTGCCTCCGGCGTTCCCGTCGCCGCCTATCCGGTAACCGGTCCCGTCGACATCATCCCGCAGGGCAGCGGCGCCGGTGCACTCGACGAAGACCTGCGGGCAGCCTGCCTTGCCGCCCTCCCCCAAAGCCGCGAGGCCGCGCGGGCCCTTGCCGAAACCTTCTCCTGGGCCTCGGCAACGCAACAGTTCATGGCCAATGTGGTGGCAGCGAAGGCGCGGAAGAAACGGCGCCAGCGGCTGGCAGAAGCGCGCGGCAGACAGTTTTCCTAGCGGCGGATCGCTTGCGCGTGCAGGGTTGCAGAGGGACAGGCGCCCTGCCTGATCCCTAGAGCATTTCCAGGAAAAGTGTAGTCGCGGTTTTCTGTCCGGAAATGCGTAAAACAACAAACGAGAGCAGGTCGGGTGAACGCGTGTTCACCGGACCTGCTCTAGACCCCGATATCCCGCATGCTCGCTGCAAAGTCGGCAGCCGAGCCCAAAATGGCTCGGAACTGCGTCGACAACGAACCTTTTCCCCTCCGCAAGGCACATAGCATCACAGCCCGATCGTGGGTGCTGCCATCTAGAGAGGTGAAACACAACAGAATGTTGAAATTCGGAACGAAGTCCTATCCCGACAATCTCAATGATATCTTCAGGAACAAGGAGATGCTGAATGCCCTTCTGTCTTTCTCCAAAAAGGAAGCCAGCCTGGAAAGTCTCCAGTTCCTGCTCGCACGCTTCGATCCCTACATTCTCCATACGCGTTTCATCGAGCCTGGATCAGAGGAAGAAATCAACATATCGGGCGACCTTCGGAAACGCATGCAGGCGCTTGCCGCAGCAGCGCAATGGACGGATGCCGAATGGCCGCAGCTGATCCGGAAGGCCAAGCTGGAAATCCGCGATATGTTCGAGAACGACAACCTCCACCGCTTCTGGGATTCTCCGCACTTCAAGGCATTCCACGTGAAGAACGGCGGCAATGCCAATGACAGCAAGAATGGAAAAGAGGCAGACCCGCCGGAGGTCATGTCGAAGCAGATGCGTGCCGCCCGGCAACTCGGCATCGAGGATACCAAGGCGCTCTCGGCCTATATCAGTGCCTTCGAGAGGCTCGGCGCTGCCAAGACGCGCGCCGCCGCCGTCAAGCTGCTGCGCGACGCCCGCATGAACATGACGCCGACGGTCTTCAACAAGCTTCTGGTCGTCGAGGGCTTTGCCACCGAGCCGCAGATCACGATACCGCAGCCCGTGACCGGTCCGGATGTCAGCCACATCAACCTCGATCTGCCGAAACTGCGCACCGTCTGCGGCTTCACCAAGGTCGCCGGCGTGGAGTTCCAGGACAATATGCGTCTGATGATCAAGGCGCATCTGAACGGAGAACGGACCAAGGCCATCACGCTGTTCGAAAAGATCCTGAAGAAGGAACCGAATGACAGCAAGGCACAGACCACGCCCTTCGTCGACATGATCAAGCTGATGAAGACGAAAAAGGTGTTCGACATCGATATCGACGACATCATGTGAACCGTCGGACAGGACGGTCGGCGGGATTGCCGCCGGCCGACCTCGTCCAGGGCGAGCCTATCCAAAGCGCTGTTTCAGTCGCCTGGTCCCGCCCCGGATCGATGATCGCCCCGTTGGTATCGAGCGAAGTCCGACACAATGCGGGTGACCACCGCCAATCCGTGGACCAGAGCGGCGGCCGCGATCAGGGCATCGGTCTCATTGCGGCGATCCTCAAGACCAGCCCTTTCACCGGATGAGCGGACATCAGGGACCGGCTGGTCCGGCCGGCGGCCTTCACCCCAGCACATAGCTTTTGCAGATCGAACCGGCCCTGCGCCGGTACGCGCGAAAACCCATGGCCTCGTAATAGGCAAGCCCGAGCGCGTTATCGGCGCCGATGGTGGCGTCGATCGCGGGAAGCGCCGCCTCGCGCGCAGCCTCCAGCGAGGATGCAAACAGGCGCCGGCCGATTCCAAGCCGCCCCAGACCCGGCCGCACATAGGTGCCGATGATGCCCCAGCCAGGCGTGACGCCGTAAGGATTATCAGGCATTGCCCGCTTCAAGGACTGGAAACCGAGAATGCTGCCGTCCGCACCGGTCGCGACCGAGCAGCGGACGCGATTGCGATCCTCGAGATAGCGCTCGCGGACATGCTCTGGATCGCTGCTGCGGTCGCTCCCGGAGGCGGCGACGACCAGCGCCAGCACGGCGCTGATGCCGTCCGCGTCACCGGCGATCGCCGGGCGAATGAGGATGTCTGCAGCTTGCATCGCCGCCCAATCCTTCTTCCAGTCGGGAAAGCGGACAGAAGCCCGGGCGACGCATGAGGCTACCGCCGCTTCTTCGCCCGGTTTGCAAACGGGTTGTCGCCGGTCTTCAGGTGGATGCGGATCGGCACGCCGGGGATATCGAAATCGGCGCGGATGCCGTTGGTCAGATAGCGGATATAGCTTTCCGGCACCGACTCGGGCCGGGTGCAGGAAATCATGAAGGCCGGCGGACGGGCTTTCACCTGGGTCATGTATTTCAGCTTCAGCCGGCGTCCGGAGACGGCCGGTGGCGGATGCTGGGTCTGCACCGCGTCGAGCCAGCGATTGAGCCTGGCGGTCGAGACGCGACGGTTCCACACCTTGTCTGTGTCGATCACCGATTGCATCAGCTTGTCGAGCGAGTAGCCGGTCTGGCCGGAAATCGGCACGGCGCGGATGCCGCGCGCCTGCGGCAGCAGCCGCTCGGTCTTTTCGCGCAGGTCGGCGAGCAGTTCCTGCGGGTCTTCGACCAGATCCCATTTGTTGAAGGCGATCACCGCCGCCCGGCCCTCGCGCAGCACAAGGTCGACAAGCTGCAGGTCCTGCTTTTCGAACGGAATGGTCGCGTCGAACACGATCACCACGGTCTCGGCGAAACGGATCGAGCGCAGGGAATCGGCGACAGACAGCTTTTCCAGCTTTTCCTGCACGCGGGCCTTGCGTCGCATGCCGGCGGTGTCGAACATCCGGATGGTACGGCCGCGCCAGTCCCATTCGACCGAGATGGAATCGCGGGTGATGCCGGCTTCCGGGCCGGTCAGCAACCGGTCCTCGCCGAGGAAGCGGTTGATCAGCGTCGACTTGCCGGCATTCGGACGGCCGATGATGGCAACCCGCAGGGGCTTGGTCTCGTCATAGACGGGCTCCTCGTCCTCCTCCTCGTCTTCCGACGCGGGCAGCGGGATCGAGACATTGGTGACCGCCTCGTCCACTTTCGGCGGAAAGGCGCGCTCTTCGCCGATCGCCTCGACGATCGCGTCGCGCAGGTCGATCATCCCCTGGCCATGTTCGGCCGAGATCGGGCAAGGCTCGCCGAGCCCCAGCGTATAGGCGTCGTAGAAGCCGCCGTCGGAGCCCTTGGCTTCGGCCTTGTTGGCGACGAGGACGACCGGCTTGCCGCGACGGCGCACGAGTTCGGCGAGTTCCTGGTCGATCGGCGTCAGGCCGAGCTTGGCATCGACGACGAACAGCGCGAGGTCCGCCTCATCGATGGCGATCTCCGTCTGGGCGCGCATGCGGCCCTCCAGCGTATCCGGCCCCGCCTGTTCCAGGCCGGGCGTGTCGATGATGTGGAAACGCAGGTCGATCAGCTTGGCCTCGCCCGGACGACGATCGCGGGTAACCCCCGGCGTGTCGTCGACTAGCGCCAGTTTCTTGCCCACGAGCCGGTTGAACAGCGTGGATTTGCCGACATTCGGGCGGCCGACAATGGCAACGGTGAAGCTCATGAGCCCGCTTTCTCGAGCGGCCTTTCGTGTCCGAAAAGGCTCGCGTTGGCGCAATTCCCGCAAACGTGCCAAGCGGCCTTCCGTTGCGGAATTGCCTTCAAATCAGTCAGTCGAGACGGCGCCGGGCCCTTGGGGAGACCGGCTGTCCGCTCAGGCCGGTCCCAGGGACGCGGTGATGTTGTCGAGCATGATCTGTGCGCGGCGCGACAGGTTGCCCGGCGCGTCGGTATCCTCGGTGATCTGCTCGAACCACTCGCGCGCCTTGCTCAGGTCGTTCGCCTTGTAGGCGGCAAGACCGAGCGCCTCGCGAGCGGAATTGCGCAGCGGATTGCCCGGCACCGCCATGGCCTCGACCTCGGTCGAAACGGCCGCATAGTCGGCGGTGTCGACCAGCAGGAAGCCGGCGCGCATATGGGCGACATCGCGCAGTGCATCTTCGACCGACATATCCTTGCCGATATCCGAGAAGGCCGCAGCGGCGCCCTTTTCGTCGCCGGATTCGGCCTGCAGCGTGGCGGCGCGGAAGCGGGCGAGCACCGGATAGGAACCATGGCCCTCGGCCTCGATCTTGTCGAATGCCTTCATCGCCTCGTCGGTCTTGCCCTTGGCGGCCAGATCGAGCGCCGCGCTGAAGGCGTCGCCGGAACCGGTGGCGCGCTGGTCCTGCCAGTATTCGTAGCCGACGGAGGCGGCGGTGCCCAGGACGACCAGCACGGCCACGACGAGCATCACCGGTCCGTAGCGTCGCCAGACATGTCTTGCCCGGTCGGAACGGAGTTCGTCGTTCACCTCGCGGATGAAGCTGTCGTTGTGGTCAACCATGTCCTGTCCCCGCAGCCGGGGCCTCTATGCCCATAAATCCAGGTGCCGCAGCCTTCGGGTTGCGGTATCGAAACGGCCTTCTAGCCGCAATTTGCCGGAGATCAAAGGGGGCGCGTGTCAAATTCGCGCCAAAGCCCTGCAATCCGTGCTCACAGGCTCATTGCCGGGATCGGAGCGACGCCGATCAGCAGTTCGTGCAGCTTCAGCAGCAGGGCCGCCCAGACCACCACGCCGACGACGACCGCGATCACGTCATAGCGCGCCGATACGAAAGACGGCAGCATCAGCTCGCCACGCCGCCAGCGCTTCTTCAGCGCGATGCGCATGACGACCCCCCAGGCGAGAAACGCAACGAACAGCAGGATCGAGGCCAGATCGCCATTGGCCAGCAGATGCGCGAAGGCCCAGATCTTCACCGACAGCACCATCGGATGCTTGGTCTTCGTCTGGATATGGCCAGCCGGCATCAGGCTGGCGATGAAACAGATCATCGCGAACAGCATCAGCAGCACGGTGATGTGGCTCATGAACTCCGGCGGAAACCAGACATTGATCACCGGCGCGACGGCAAAGCCCCAGATGAGGATGACGAGCGAGACGAGGCTTGCGGCCGAATAGACGCCGCGCCAGGGCCCTTCGCCCATCTTTTCCACCATGGACCGGCGGAAGCCGGGCGCTGCAAGCCGGATCGAATGCACGCCGAGGAAAAGGATGATGCCGAGAATGAGAATGGCCATGAACGCCCCCGCTACTCGATGATAAGGAAACTCAAGGGATGCATAATGCCCATGGCGGCAAATTACCAGCGCGCTTTCGCAGCCGGGCCGCCCGACAAGACCCGCATGTCTCCCAAGCTTTGCCGCATTTGAATGGCACCTGCCAATCCGCTTGAACAGAGAGGTGAATTTTGCGGTTTCTTCCAGCGCTTGCCAACAAGGCCGCCGGCGTGCTTGCCACGCTTCTGGTCCCCGCCCTGTCGGTCGCGACGGCCCATGCCGGCGACCGGCCGAAACAATATGTGGTGATCTCCTTCGACGGCGCCGGCGACAACACGCTCTGGGTCAAGAGCCGGGAGCTGGCCAATGCCAACCATGCCAATTTCACCTATTTCCTCTCCTGTACCAATCTGATCCCCAAGGCGGATGCCGATCTCTACAAGGCGCCGCATCATTCGGCCGGCCATTCCAATGTCGGCTTTGCCATCGACGCCGAGGACGTGCGCCTGCGGCTGCGGCAGATCTGGAAGGCGCAAGCAGAAGGCAGCGAGATCGCCAGCCATGCCTGCGGCCATTTCAACGGCAAGGACTGGTCGAAGGCCGACTGGCTGACCGACATGGACAGTTTCGACACCTTTGTCGGCGATGCCTGGAAAACCGCCGGCATTCCGAACGAGGAGCCCGAGGGCTGGCGCGATTTCGTCAAGACGAAGATCCGCGGCTTTCGCGCGCCCTATCTGTCGTCCGACAGGAACCTGATCGCGGCGGAAAAGGCGCATGGCTATCATTTCGACGCCAGCCCGGTCGCCGACCGCCCGGAATGGCCGGAAAAGGATGGCGATCTCTACCGTTTCGGCCTGCCGCTGATCAAGGAAGGCCCGCGGCAGCGCAAGATCGTGGCGATGGACTACAATCTCTTCACCCGTCATTCCGACGCCAAGGAAACACCGGATACCGACGGCCGGTTCGAGGAGCGCGCCTATCAGGCGTTCCGCCAGGCCTTCGACCAGGAATATAACGGCGACCGCAACGTGTTGCAGATCGGCTTCCACTTCGTCGCCATGAATGGCGGCGCCTATTGGCGGGCGCTGGAGCGGCTGCTGCCGGTGTGCAAGGAGCCGGACGTCGCCTGCGTCACCTATTCCCAGGCGATTGCCGCGATGGAGAGCGGCGAGACGCCGAAAACCGGTCTCTGACGGCAGGCGACGGGGAGAATTTTCGCCTGTCGAGCCGAATTTTTTGAACAGTTTCAACAACCGGGAGGGCGAAAGCCTGCCCGGTTTTCCACGTGCCTCGCCGGTGCGGCTATCCTGATCGGGTCATTGCAGGGAACCGGGATCGCGAGCCTGATTTCCTCCCCGGTCGGGTTCGTGGACGAACCCCGGTTTTGCGGTGACGGTCGTGGCGGGCGCTGCCTTGCCCCTCTCAACAGGGAAAGGGCAGCGCCCATCGGCAACCACGGCCGGGGCAGGCGGACAGCCTGATCCACAACCACCCATGACATGACCCGCCTGCCCCACCCACCAACAGGGAAAAACCGCGCCGGAGATTGTCCGGCGCGGCTGAAACGGCTGCCAGTCTTTTTGAAGAAGCCGCGGGATCAGGTCGGCTTGTCGGCCTCGATCTCGCCGTGCTCGGCCTCGTCGATCAGATATTCCTGGTCATAGGTCGGCAGCGGATCGTCGTCGATCGCCGCCTCGAAGGCCTTCAGGCGCTTGTGGATGGAGAGCAGCTCGATGATCGTCGTCCAGGAATTGACCAGATACTGGAACGAGTTCGACACCTGGCCGAAGGCGGTGGCGATCTGCTGGTAGATACCATAGGTGATCTTGCCGGCGACGATCGTCGGCACCAGCACGACCAGCAGGAACATGGCGTCCGCCTGGATGTAGAAATAGCGGGCGACGTTGAAATAGAGATAGTGGAAATAGAGGGTGAAGTAGTTCGTCCGGACATTGGAGAACAGCTCCTTCACCGTCGGCGGCTGGGCCCGTTCGGCATGATCCTCGCCATAGACGAGCTCCTTGCGGTAGGCCGCCTCGACCCGCTGGTTCTTGAAGTTCAGGCCCGGCAGCTTGATGCCGACGACCGCCAGCAGGAAGGTGCCGAGCAGCGACCAGAAGATCGCAAGCCAGACCAGCACATGCGGGATATGGCCGATGATCGGCAGTTCGCCGACATAGCCCGACAGCGAAAACAGGATCGGCAGGAAGACGATCAGCGTCATCACCGCATTGATCAGCGAGATGCCGAGCCCTTCGAGCGTCGAGGAAAACCGCATCGTGTCTTCCTGCACACGCTGCGAGGCGCCTTCGATGTGGCGAACCTTCTGCCATTTCGACATGTAGAAGTCGTTGAGCGCGGTGCGCCAGCGGAAGATATAGTGGCTGGTAAAGAAGTCGGTGAGGATCGACACCGCCATCGACAGGAAGGCGATCTTGGCGAAGATCAACTGCAGATCGTAGAAATCCCAGACCGTGATGCCCGGCTTTTGGCTGAGCGCGTTCTGCAGCAGGTCGCCGAAAGGCCGGCGCCAGTTGTTGATGACGACGGAGATCTGCACGCCGAAATAGGTCGCGGCGATGATCGCCAGCGAGCCCCAGATCGACCAAAGCGTCCAGGTGTGATCCTTGGCAATCACCTGCCAGGTGCCGCCGAACAGGCCGAGGCAGACGAAGAAATAGCCGTAGAACCAGAGATTCTTCGGCATCAGGAAATAGGTCAGGTCGAAGGGTTCCTCGCCGCCCTTGCCGCCAAAGCCGAAACTGTCGCCGATGCCGTCGATGAGGAAATACCAGGCGAGAATACAGACGAGCGCCCATACCGCGGCTGATGTGAAAAAGAGCTTCGGCTTCGGGAAGAAGGAGTGGAACACTGGCGAGCTTTCTCAGGCGTTGGAGGGCATGCACGATTGCCTCGTTTGCCCGCAAACTAGGGCAGAACTGAGCTGCCAGCAATGTCCGGCGAAGATTGTTACACAACTGTAACAACAGCCATTCTTCTTGAAAGACCTGGGAGCGTCTGGCGGTCGACAGCATTGCGGGCGTCCCGCTGCTACCGGCCCGAGTATTTCGCCGTCATAAAACCTTCGCCGCCTTTTTTTTGCGCGCGTCAGGCCAGGCGGCGGCGCACGCTCATGACGGCGGCGAAGGCCAGCAGCAGCGCCAGCGCGCCCAGGAGGCTAGCAAGCGTGAAGCTGCCGGTTGCCTCGGCCGCGCGCCCGGCCACCAGCGGGCCGATGATCTGGCCGATGCCGAAGGCGGCCGTCATCACCGCCAGGCAGCGGCGCGGACTTTCAGGCGCAAGCACCCGGCCGATGCGAAGCCCATGCGCCGTCACCACCATGAAGGTGCCCCCGAGCAGGGCGCCGCCGACCAGCGGCGCATAGGGCGACGGCAGCGCCACCGAGCCGAGCACACCGATCGCCTCGACGATCAGCGCCAGCGGATAGCTGACGGCAAGTCCGAAGCGGCGCACCAGCGGCCCCCAGGCAAAGATCGAGGCGGCGGCCATCAGGCCGGTGACGAACCAGGTGAGAAATTCGACCGCCGGGCCGGCATCGCCGGTGCGCGCCATGGTGACGATGAAGGTCGCGGTGATCACATAGCCGAAGCCGAACAGGCCGTAGGAGAGCGTCAGCAGCGTCAGCGGCAGGCGCCAGCGGATCGGCGGCTCGCTGTCCGGCTCCTCGGCAGCGCGCGGCAAGGCCGCCGGCAGCAGGCGCCAGACGACGAGAAGCAGCAGCAGGGTCACGGCGGCGCTGACGAACCAGTCCATCCGCCAGGCGGCCGCCCCGCCGCCTTCGGCCAGCGACCCCAGATAGACCATCAGCGAGGAAAGCGCGATGCCGAGCCCGACCCCGCAGAAATGCACCGAGGGCACGTGATCGCTGCCGCGCGCATGGGCATGGCCGAGCACGATCGAGGAGGTGAAGATCATCGCATAGGCGCTGGCAAGGCCGGCGACGAAGCGAATGAGGATGAAGGCCGCGATGCTGTCGGTAAAGCCCATCGCCGCCAGCATGACGGTGGAGATCAACAGCGCCGTCAGCGCCACCTGCCGCTCGCGCCCGGCGCCCCAGCCGAACGAGGCCAGCACGGCGCCCGCCAGATAACCGACGAAATTGGCCGAGGCGATATAGCCGGCCGCACTGGAGCTCAGCGGCACGCCGGCGACCATGCCGGGCAGGATCGGGGTAAAGACGAAGCGGCCGAAGCCCATGGCGGAGGCCATGGCGAGCGCACCGGCCATGGCGACCGGAACGAGCGAGGCGGGTGAAGAGGCTGTGGGGCGTTGCAACATGCCCTCCTCCTAATCGAGTGCGTCGAGATCGGCAAACGCACAAAATTGATGGCTGCGATCAATCGGGCGAAAGCGTTGGCAGCGCCACAGGGTGACCACCGCTTTGGCCTCCGTCGGCAATCGCATGCAAGAAAAGACCCCTCCCCACCCTCCCCCGAGGAAGGTCTGAACCCGATCGCCACGTTCACGGACAAAAGCGAGCGCTCGCCACGAGTCGATCTCCCCCTTGAGGGAGAGATGTCCGGCAGGACAGAGGAGGTTTTCCCCCTGCCGACGGCTCCTTGAGGCGAGACCCGAAAGACGGTAGCGACGACCTCAATCGGCCATGGTCAGGATCAGCGGTCCGCTTTTCGTCGCCACAACCGTGTGTTCGAACTGCACGGTCGGCGCCTTCGGGTCGGAATAGAGCGTCCAGGGATCGCCGCCATCCTCGGCCCATTGGCCGCCGAGCGACAGGAAGGGCTCGATGGTGAACACCAGGCCGTCTTCCATGATCCGGGTTTCGTCCGGATCGGGCCAGGTCGACAGCTCCTTCGGCTCCTCGTGCAGCGAGCGGCCGACGCCGTGACTGGCGAGATTGGCAATCAGCGTATAGCGGTTCTTCTTGGCAAAGGCGCCGATGGCATTGCCGATGCCGGCCAGCTTGTTGCCGGCCTTCACCTGGTTCAGCCCCACCCAGAGCGCCCGCTTGCCGTCGCGCAACAGCCGTTCGGTCTTGGTCGTACCCGGCGGCACGATGAAGGACTGGCCGGTATCGCCGAAAAACCCGTCCTTCACGCCGGAAACGTCGATATTGACCAGATCGCCGGCCTTGATCACCCGGTCGCCGGGAATGCCGTGGGCGACCTCCTCATTGACCGAGATGCAGGTGGCGCCGGGGAACTGGTAGCAGAATTCCGGCGCCGACTGGGCGCCGGCATCCTCCAGCACCTTGCGGCCGATCACGTCGAGCTCGCGGGTGGTGATGCCCGGCTCCAGCGCCTCGCTCATGGTCTTGATGGCCTCGGCGCAGATCCGGCCGATATCCTTCAGCTTCTGCAATTCCTCATCGGTGGTGACGATCATGCTTCATCTTCCGGCCCGGAGTTTCAAGCCCGCGCCGGCCTTCGTTCAAATTCAGACTGCGCCCGATGTGGCCTTGGCATCGTCCAAGGTCAACGCCTTTTTGACCAGCGGCGCGACTTTCGTGCCGAGAAGCTCGATCGCCTTCATCAGTTCGGCATGCGGCACCAGCCCGACGCCCATCTGGATCAGGAAGCGGTCATTCCTGAAGATCCTGTGATGCGCGACAATCTTGTCCGCCATCTCCTGCGGGCTGCCGACGAAGATCGCGCCGTGCTCGCCGCGCTGGGCGTCATAGGCGGCGCGGGTCATCGGGGCAAAGCCGCGCTCGCGGCCGATCCTGTTCATCACGGCGGCCTGCGGCTCGAAATAGATCTCGGCCGCCTTTTCGGTCGTCTCGGCGACGAAGCCGTGCACATTGATCGAGGTCGGCAGCTTGGCCACGTCATGGCCGACCTTTTCCGCCGTCTTGCGGTAGAGATCGAAGAGCGGCGCGAACCGGCGCGGTTCGCCGCCGATGATGGCAAGCGCCAGCGGCAGGCCGAAATAGGCCGCCCGCGCCACGGAATTCGGTGTGCCGCCGACGGCAATCCAGAGCGGCAGCGGATCCTGCAGCGGGCGCGGATAGACAGGCAGTCCGGGGATCGCCGCCCGCGTCTCGCCGCTCCAGCTGACGACCTCGTTGTCGCTCAACGCCATCAGAAGCTGCAGCTTCTCGTCGAACAGCTTGTCGTAGTCGTCGAGATCGTAGCCGAACAGCGGGAAGCTCTCGATGAAGGAGCCGCGTCCCGCCATGATCTCGGCCCGGCCGCCGGAAATCAGGTCGATCGTCGCATATTGCTGAAAGACGCGCACCGGATCTTCCGACGACAGCACGGTGACGGCGCTCGTCAGCCGGATATTCTTCGTCCGCGCTGCGGCAGCGGCAAGGATGGTCGCAGGCGAGGACGCCATGTAGTCGGGCCGGTGATGCTCGCCGAGCCCGAAGACATCGAGCCCCACCTGGTCGGCCAGCTCGATCTCCGCCAGCAGCTCGTCCATCCGCCGCTTGCCCTCCCGCCCCTTGTCGGCGGCATTCGGATCGACGTCGGCGAAGGTATAGATACCAAGCTGCATGGAAAGGCTCCGGGGTGCGGGTTCACGTTGAACCGGAGATAGGCGGAAACGGCGGGCCACGCAAAGGGGGATGGGGTGAACGGTGTGTTGCCTAGTCACTCGGTGTCGAGGCCGTGCCGTCGCTCATAGTCGGTGCAAGGAGGTGCAGGCTTGTCCTTCTCCCTGAGATAGCGGGCAAGCTTGCCGAAGAGATTAGGATGGCCCCGCTCGCTTTCCGGATTGTCGTTCACGGTCGTGATGAGCCAGTCCGTATCCGGCGATGCGATTTTGATGCATGCGGTCTTCGGCTCGTACCAGATCGATACGGTCAGCAACGTTCCGTGCGGTTCCGAGCGCATGCAACTTACTCCTCCGGAAATTGCTCAGGTAAGTTGGTCCAGCCGAGCAGCAGGGACAAGACCTAGATCATAAACTCGGCGCTACCGGTCACCTATCAGATGAAAATTTGAAGCCTCGATAGAAGAGTGCCATCAACGCCCCTCCACGCGACCTTGAAGATTGCCCAACGTGTCCTCGATCCTGCCGAGAGAGGCTTCCATGACCGTGCGGACATGGGCAAAACTGCCGCCAAGCTCCATCTTCGCCATCAGCTCGATGTCGTCGCGCATCTCGTCCTGTCGTCGTTCAAGCCGACGGCTCAGTTCGTAATTCGCCGTCATCAGCCGCATCATCTTGCCGAGATCCTTGCGCATCAAGCGCATCTCGTCGAGATTGCCCTTCACCTGCCGTGCCAGAAATTCGAGAGTGACGCCTTCCATGGTCGAGAACCGATCCTGATATGCGTGACGAATTGCAGAACTGTAATCGCGTTTCCGGCAAACGCCAACGGCTCTACAATGTCTTCCCCCCCTCGGGGTCTGCCGATCAGCGGATGCTGCTTCTTCATCGTAGGCCGACATTGCTGTATGATATCCGTAAACAAGGAGAGCGTCATGAGCCAGGCGAATGCCGTGCCGGAGCAGGATCTCGACAGACGGCGGGCGATCGCCGCTGCCGGCGTGGCTGCACTCCAGAGAGACGCCGCGCTGAACGGCATTGAGATCCTTTCCATCGGCTCCCTGGCGCGGTGGGACTTTCGCATCCATTCCGACATCGATCTCCTGGCGCTCGGGCCCATGCCCACCGAGCGGCGCGTGATCATCGAACGCCTCGTCGCCAAGCATATGCGCGAAACAGGTATTCCTTACGACCTGATGTACGAAGCGGATCTCACGCCGCAAGCCGTCGCGGACCTACTCAATGACCGCGGTTAATCTGGCGATATTTTCCCGAATGGTGCCGCGCATGGAACGCACCGAGCATGAACTGCGGCAACTGGAAACCTATTACCGCAAGCATGCCGGGGAGGTTGCGCAGGGTGACTGGGGCGCCGTGTCCGCCGTCGCTCTCGGTGTCCACAATGTCTACAACGGCATCGAACATCTGCTGACCGGCATTGCCAGAGACATCGATGGCGCCGTGCCAACCGGCCCGGCCATGCATCAGGATATTCTGGACCAGATGGCGGCTGGCATTGCCGGCATACGCCCGGCCCTGCTAACGGAGTCTCTCTACAGCAGTCTGATCGAGCTGAAAGGTTTTCGGCATCTGGTGCGCCACAAATACGGCTTCGACCTAAAGCCCGACCGGGTCGTCGAGAATGTGGAACGGATGCTGGCCACTTGGCCACAATTCGTCACGGCCTTGGAGAAGCTCGAGCGCAGCATGCACACACAGAACTACAACGCTCAGACCTGATCCCCTCCCCTGCGGCAAATCGCCATTGCGCGGGAACTTCCTTTGCCGCTACCCTTTCCTTTCGCGACGCAACAGAATGCCTTTCCGTTCAACAAGGCGTTCGTCGACAAGGGAGTGAAATCCATGACAAGAACAGTGGTCGTCACAGGCTCCACCAGCGGGATCGGGCTTGGCATCGCCAAGGCCTTTGCCAAGGAGGGTGCGAATGTCGTGATCAATGGTTTCGGTGACAAGGATGCCATCGAGAAGGAGCGCAAGGGGCTGGAGGCCGGCGGCGGCAAGGCGCTCTATCATGGTGCCGACATGACCAAGCCCGAGGAGATCGCCGACCTGATCGCCACCGCCGAGCGGGAATTTTCCGGCATCGACGTGCTCGTCAACAATGCCGGCGTCCAGCATGTCGCGCCGATCGAGGAGTTCCCGATCGACAAGTGGAACCAGATCATCGCGATCAACCTGTCGAGTTCGTTTCACACCGTGCGCTGCGCGATCCCGAAGATGAAGGAGCGCAAGAAGGGCCGGATCATCCAGATCGCCTCTGCCCATGGCCTTGTCGCCTCGCCCTACAAGTCGGCCTATGTGGCGGCCAAGCACGGCATTCTGGGGCTGACCAAGACGGTGGCGCTGGAGACCGCGCGCGACGGCATCACCATGAACGCCATCTGCCCCGGCTATGTGCTGACGCCGCTGGTGGAACAGCAGATCCCCGATACCGCCAGGGCGCGCGGGATTTCCGAGGAGCAGGTAAAGAACGACGTGATGCTGCATCTGCAGGCGACGAAGCAGTTCGTCGATGTCGACCAGATCGCGGCGCTCGCGCTCTATCTGGCAAGCGACGCGGCCGCCCAGGTGACCGGCACATCGATCTCGATTGATGGCGGCTGGACGGCGCAGTAGACTGCAAGACCGTCCGGCAAAGCGGCAGGGGCGCTTAAGGTTGCCCTTGCCGCCTGGCGCAAGCGCTTTCGGCGGGCGAATCGACAGCGTCGTGCGCCCGTCGATGACGATGACTCGGACACGATGACGATGACCATGCGGGTCGCGGGTGCTGCCTGCGGCGCGCGGCAGACCGGGGGGACAACACGGCATCGCCGGACCGGCTGCGAGGGGACAGGGATTTTTGATGACGCAAGGCATTCGCTTTCTGCTGAACGGCGACATGGTGACGCTGGAGACGGTCGATCCGACCGGGACGCTGCTCGACTTCCTGAGGCTCCGCCGGCGTCTGACCGGCACCAAGGAGGGCTGCGCCGAGGGCGATTGCGGCGCCTGCACCGTGCTGATCGGCCGGCTTGCCGGCGACGATCTCCTCTATGAAAGCGTCAATGCCTGCATCCGCTTCACCGGCTCGCTCAATGCCACCCATGTGGTCACCGTCGAGCATCTGGCGCAGGAAAACGGCCGGCTGCATCCGGTGCAGCAGGCCATGGTCGACTGCCACGGCTCGCAATGCGGCTTCTGCACGCCCGGCATCGTCATGTCGCTCTATGGCCTCTGGCTGTCAAACGACGATCCGACCAGGTCCGAGATCGAGCGGGCGCTGCAAGGCAATCTCTGTCGCTGCACCGGCTACGAGCCGATCGTCAGGGCGGCCGAGCAGGCCAGCACCACACGGCCGTCCGCGCTGTTCGACCCGATCCGCCAGGAGCGCGAGCGGGTGACGGCAAGGCTGAAGGAATTTTCGACCGCCGAGACGATCCGCATCGGGGGCGACGGTCGCGAACTGGTCGTGCCGGGCTCGGCAGCAGCGCTGGCCGAGGTGCTCGCCGAACAGCCCGACGCCGTGATCGTCGCCGGCGCCACCGATGTCGGGCTCTGGGTCACCAAGCAGATGCGCGAATTGTCGCCGGTGGTCTTCATCAATCATCTCACCGAGCTGCAGCAGATCGAGGCCGATGCCGCGGGGATCACCCTTGGTGCCGGTGTTTCCTATTCCGCCGCCTGGGCGGCCCTTGCCCGCGAAATCCCGGCGCTTGCGAGGCTGATCGACCGCATCGGCGGCCAGCAGGTGCGCCACATGGGCACGATCGGCGGCAATATCGCCAATGGCTCGCCGATCGGCGACATGCCGCCGGCGCTGATCGCGCTCGGTGCCACCGTGACGCTGCGCTCGGCCGGGGGACGCCGCACGCTGCCGCTGGAAGACTTCTTCATCGCCTATGGCAGGCAGGACCGGAAGCAGGGCGAATTCGTCGAGCGCATCTTCGTGCCGCGCCCTGCGGACGGCAGTCACTACGCCGTCTACAAGGTGTCGAAGCGCCGCGAGGAGGACATCACCGCCACGCTCGGCGCCTACCGGCTGCAGCTTGGCGCGGACGGCACGGTCGACGACATCCGTATCGCCTATGGCGGCATGGCCGGCATTCCGAAGCGGGCAAGCGCGGTCGAGGTAGCGCTTGCCGGCAAGCCGTGGACGGCCGAGACCATCGAATCCGCGCGAGAAGCCTTCGACCGCGACTTCCAACCGCTCACCGACTGGCGCGCAAGTGCAGAGTACCGCCAGCTGACGGCGAAGAACCTGCTGACGCGGTTCTTCCTGGAGACCACGGGCCAGGGTCAGGAACTGCAGCGGTTTGCTGTGGAGGAGGCGTGATGGCGTTTTTTCCCTCTTGCTCGTCTACACGACCTTACCCCCCTCTGTCCTGCCGGTCTTTTGGGTCGAGCCACGTGTCTCGACCCGTCCTTCGGACCCCGCCTCAAGGGGGGAGATCAGCTGGGGGTAGCCGCTCGCCAAAATCCGCTGCCGAGACTGGCGCTGGTAATTACGTCAGGGGTCTGCGGGAATTGACGGTGCTCGTTCTCCGAGGGTCACGAGGGACTGGTGCCGGTGCGGCAGATCGATCTCCCCCCTTGAGGGGGAGATGTCCGGCAGGACAGAGGGGGGTGGGCATCCCCGCTGACAGCAAGACGCGGCAGCGGCGAAACCCGCCAACGGGCCGGCACTCCGCCCCGACGAACATCTCCGCAAAAACTCCGAGGAGCCATCCCCATGGATAAGGCGCGTTCCGAGACGAAGCCGGTGATCTCCGGGCCGATGCATGCGGCGCGCGCGCATGATTCCGCGCACAAGCATGTGGCCGGAAGCGCGGACTATATCGACGACATGCCGGAGCCCGCCGGCCTGTTGCACGGGGCGCTCGGCATGGCGGACCGGGCGCATGCGCAGATCGTCGCAATCGATCTCGACGCGGTGCGCGCAGCCCCCGGCGTCGTGGCCGTGCTCACCTCCAGGGACGTGCCGGGGATCAACGACATCGCCTCCGGCTCGCATCACGACGAGCCGCTGATCGCCGACCGGCTGGTGCAGTTCCACGGCCAGGTGATCTTCGCGGTGATCGCCGAGACGCGCGATCAGGCGCGGCGGGCAGCAAGGCTTGCCAGGATCGACTACAAGGACCTGCCCTTCTGGACCGATATCGACGGCGCGCTTCAAAACGGCGCCCCGCTGGTCACCCCCGGCATGACGCTGAAGCGCGGCGAGGCGGAAGACGAACTCGACAAGGCAGACCACCGGATCGCCGGCACCATGCGGATCGGCGGCCAGGAGCATTTCTACCTCGAGGGGCAGATTGCGCTCGCCATCCCCGGCGAGGACGACGATGTCGCGGTCTGGTCCTCGACCCAGCACCCCTCCGAGATCCAGCACATCGTCTCCCATGTGCTTGCCGTGCCGTCGAATGCGGTGACGGTGCATGTCCGGCGCATGGGCGGCGGCTTCGGCGGCAAGGAAACCCAGGGCAACCAGTTTGCCGCGCTTGCCGCGATCGCCGCCAAGACGCTGAAGCGGGCGGTGAAATTCCGCCCCGACCGCGACGAGGACATGGCGGTCACCGGCAAGCGCCACGATTTCCGCTGCGACTACGACGTCGCCTTCGACGGAAACGGCGTGATCCACGCGGTTAACGCCAATTTCGCCGCGCGCTGCGGCTATTCGGCCGATCTCTCCGGCCCGGTCACCGACCGGGCGCTGTTTCATGCGGATTCCAGCTATTTCTTTCCGCATGTGCTTTTGACCAGCCAGCCGCTGAAGACCCATACCTGCTCCAACACCGCCTATCGCGGGTTCGGTGGGCCGCAGGGCATGGTCGGCGGCGAGCGGATCATCGAGGAGATCGCCTATCACCGGGGCGTCGATCCGCTGGAGATCCGCAAGCGCAATTTCTACGGGCCCACCGGCTCCGGCCGCGACGTGACGCCCTATCACCAGCGGGTCGAGGACAACATCATCGCCCGCGTCGTCGAGGAGCTGGAGACATCCTGCGACTATCAGGCGCGCCGCCGGGCGATCCTCGATTTCAACCGGACCAGCCCCGTCATCAAAAAGGGGATCGCGCTGACGCCGGTGAAATTCGGCATCTCCTTCACCATGACCGCCTTCAACCAGGCGGGCGCGCTGGTCCATATCTACCAGGACGGCTCGATCCACCTGAACCACGGCGGCACCGAAATGGGCCAGGGCCTCTATATCAAGGTGGCCCAGGTGATCGCCGACTGCTTCCAGGTCGATGTAGAGACGGTCAAGATCACCGCGACGACCACGGGCAAGGTGCCGAACACGTCTGCGACCGCCGCCTCGTCCGGCTCCGACCTCAACGGCATGGCTGCCTATGACGCGGCCCGGCAGATCAAGGAGCGGCTCATTGCCTGGGCGGCGGAACGGTTCGACGTTGCGCCGGACGAGATCGAGTTCCGGCCGAACCGGGTGAAGATCGGGACCAAGCACGACATGCCCTTTGCCGAATTCGTCCACCACGCCTATTTCGGCCGGGTGCAGCTGTCGGCCGCCGGCTTCTACAAGACGCCGAAGATCCACTGGGACCGGGCCGCCGGCCGCGGCACGCCGTTTTATTATTTCGCCTATGGGGCGGCCTGTTCGGAGGTGTCGATCGACACGCTGACAGGCGAATACCTGATGGAGCGCACCGACATCCTGCACGATGTCGGCCGCTCGCTGAACCCGGCGATCGATATCGGCCAGATCGAGGGCGGCTTCGTCCAGGGCATGGGCTGGCTGACGACCGAGGAACTCTGGTGGGACGACAAGGGCCGGCTCAGGACCCACGCGCCGTCGACTTACAAGATCCCGCTCGCCTCCGACCGGCCGAAGATCTTCAACACGAGGCTCGTGCCCTGGAGCGAAAACGCCGAGCCGACCATCGGCCGCTCCAAGGCGGTCGGCGAACCGCCCTTCATGCTGGCGATCTCGGTGCTGGAAGCGCTGTCGATGGCGGTGGCGAGCGTCGCCGACTACAAGACCTGCCCCAGGCTCGACGCACCGGCGACGCCGGAACGGGTACTGATGGCGGTCGAGCGGCTGAAGGCTGAGCGGTGACGAGACGCGGATGAGGAGCCTGATGCCGCATTTCGAGGTCGCCCCGCCCAACCGCCGCAATGCCCGCCGGATGCGCAAGGTTCTGACGGATGCGGAGCTCACATTCTGGAACGCCGTGCGGGCCCACCGGCTGATGGGCCTCGGCTTTCGCCGGCAGATGCCGATTGCCGGCTTCATCGTCGACTTCGCCTGCCCCGATCATCACCTGATCGCCGAGATCGACGGACCGAGCCACACGGACGACGTGGCGATTGCAAGGGATGCAGCGCGTGATCGGCATTTGCGCTTGCTCGGCTGGCACGTGCTGCGCTTCAGCAATGACGACGTGACGAAGCATCTGGACGATGTCTGCACGCATGTCCTGAGGGTGGTAGGCCTCGATTATCCGGGGCGCAAATAAGATGAACAGGCTGCAAAGCCATGCCCTTCTGATTGCCCGTGGAAGCGCTTGGCTGCCCCCCTCTGCCCTGCCGGGCATCTCCCCCTCAAGGGGGGAGATCGGCTGGGGGCGGCCGCTCGGCAGGCGGCTAGGCGGTGCGGACGGTGCAGGCGTCGAAATAACCTCTGTTGAAAAGCGCGATGAACGCTGGAGCAGCAACGGTTACCCACGCCGCCGAAAGACGCAGTGGCAGCCGCACGCTCCACTGATCTCCCTCCTTGAGGGGGAGATGTCCCGAAGGGACAGAGAGGGGTGGCTCGCCACAAGGACTGCCGCTTCGGATTGGCAACCAGAAGCAAAGGGAGCGCGAAGCGGGAACCGCCAATGCATGCCGCTACCCCCCTCTGCCCTGCCGGGCATCTCCCCCTCAAGGGGGGAGATCG
>NZ_JAGGJU010000018.1 GCF_017873095.1 Heterorhizobium halophytocola
GCTGACACGGCCGACCTGGGCGACGGCGACAACTGGGTCATCGGCGACAGTGGCGAGATCGTCCGGACGGATGCCGTGGACGTCTCGCTAACCACGACCTCACCGCAGATCGGAGGCGACGATGTCATCGATACCGGCACCGGTAACGACGTCATCATCGGCGGTGCCCGCAGCGACACCGTCCATGCCGGCGACGGTCAGGACGTTCTGCTCGGCGATGCCGGTGCCTATACACGCTCCGCCAGCGCCGATGGTGGCACGGTGGCCAGCGAGCAACTGACCTTCGGCGGCAATGACCGCCTCTTCGGCGGCGGCGGCAACGATCTGATCATCGGTGCTCTCGGCGACGACTATATCGATGTTGGAAACGGCGACGACGTAGCCCTTGGCGACGACGGCATCCTGACCTTCACCAATCAGACCGACCTGAAGACGCTGGAACTGACCAATCTCGAACTGGGCGGCAAGGATACGGTGACCGCGCTTGACGAGACGGGTGAGAACCTTCTGATCGGTCAGGCCGGTGACGACCTGCTGATCGGCGGCCTGTCGGACGACATCATGATCGGCGACCTCGTCACCATGTCACTCTACGACTATGGCAATCCGTACAACGCGCGCTCGGCCGTCGATCGTGTCACCGGGATGACCAGCATCAGGCCGGACATTCATGGCGACGACATTATGGAAGGCAGGTCCGGCAACGACACCCTGATCGGGGGCTTCGGCGCCGATACCCTGCGCGGCGGCGACGGCGCCGACATCCTGATCGGCGACACCATCATCTACTCGCGCATCTATGCCCTGACGACCGCGGCTCAGGTCAAGGGCACGATGAAGCTCGAGACCAACTTTGCCTTCACCACCGGCGGCTACGACCGGCTCTACGGCGACGACGGCGCCGATATCATGATCGGATCGCTGGGCAGCGACATCTTCTACGGCGACACCGCTTCCGACGTGCTGTTCTCCGACAGCTATGCCGGACTGTTCCGCAGGATATGGACGGATGACGGGTCGGTCAGCAAAACCGACCACTGGTATCTCATCCAGTCGAACTTCCCCGGCACCAATCCCGTGGATCTGGTCTCCACGGCCCAGCAGGGCGATGCGATCGGTGCCCCCCTGTGGCATCTTGAGGACGAAAAGCTCTCCAGCCTCGATCTGCAGTCGCCGCCGGTCGACCACCAGCCGCAATTCGATGCCGCCCCGAACCACGAGGTGCCGCTTGTCGACCGGCTGCTGTCGATCGTCAGCAGCGACAGCTTCGTTCAGACCGTGGCCCAGCTCGTGGCCATGCATGTTGATGAAGACATTCTGCGTACCTCCATCATCAACGCGATCAAGCAGGAACTTGGATCAGGAAACATGGAAACCCTGGCTGCAGAGCAGCTGATCCTTCTCATGACCGACCTGCTTGTCGACCGGGTTCTTTGCGAAACCCCCGCCTGCGTCAGCAAGCCCGAGGGTGGCGCCGCAGCGGACCTGTTCACCGAACTGCCGATGGCAGCCCAATAACCTCAACGGAAAAAGGCCAAACATGAGCACGAACGCAAACACAACTCCGATCTCCTCGCAGCAGGACCAGACACCGACGCAGACGATGAATGGCGTCAAGCTCAACTGGGACGACAGCGACATGGAAAGCCTCTATGCCAATATCGGCACAGCGACCGCCAACCGCGAGGAATTCTTCCTGCTGTTCGGGACCCACCAGCATTGGCGCGGATCGGTCAAGGACACGGCCGAGGTCAATGTCAAGCTCGCCAACCGCATCGTCATGAGCCCCTATGCGGCCAAGCGCCTCGCGGTCATTCTGAGCCAGTCCATCAAGGCTTACGAAGATCAGTTCGGAAAGATCGAAGTCTGACAGCACCATGCTTCGTCACTTGAGTGCACTCACCCGTCTCGCGCCGGGTGGGTCAACCCCCGATATTGTCTTCGGCACCCTGCCTCCCGGTCTCGACCTCCTGGCACTGGCCGAAGGCCTTTCCGACAAGCCGCTTCTGAAGCGCGCGGGCGAGCACCTCTTCGTGCTCGTTCCGCGGGGAAAGGCCGGCTGGATCGGCTGGCTTTTCGACACCGTGCCGCCGGTAACGGAATTGCCGGGTTTGCTGGAGATCCTCTCCGGCCTGTCTGCGGCCTTCGACAAGGGGGCGGCCGCGGCTTCCATGCCGCCGACCGCCACAGCCGCCGGGCAGGAGCGCATCGCGCGCGTGCTGGCGGACATGGCGGGCCTCGGTCCGCTGAAGAAGAAATCCCAGCTGCAGGTCCTGGCAAACAGCATCTTCAAGCAGGAGCTGGCGCGCGCGGCCGTCTTCGTTGAATGCAGGGCCCGGGGCGGCAGCTTCATCACCGCCTCCGACCGCAAGCTTGCAGCATCTGCCGACGAGTTTGTCCGTGTCAGCCAGCTGGAGCGTGCCGACGAGGACCGCATCATCCATCTGCGCGCTCAATCGATGGACGACGATCGACTGGAATCCGCACTTCTCGCCGAGTCGCTGGGAGCCGCAGGCATCGTCCTGGCGCTGCCGGCCAATGGCATACACGGCATGGCCCTCTTCCTTATCGATCCCGCGCCGAATATCGCAAATGAGATCGGGATGCTGTCCCACCTGGCGTCCATCGCCACACAATGCCGGGCCCACAAGGATGACAAGAATAACACGCTCTGGAAGGGTGCGGCCCTTGCGGCGGTCGTGGCCGCTGCAGTTGTCCTGGCCCTGCCCGCCGACCTCATCGTCACCGCCTCCGCGCTCAGCGCACCGCAACAGTCGGTGGTCGCCGCCCTGCCATTCGACAGCTTCCTGCAGAGCATGACGGCGGATGTCGGCGACACCGTCACCGCGGATACAGATCTTGCGACACTGTCCGCTCCCGATATCGAAGCCAAGCGTTCCCAGGCGCAATTGCAGATGTCGGTGCAGCAGATCACCGCGACCGCCGCCCTGGCGAAGAATGACTACGGCAACTACAAGCTCGCCACCCAGAGGATCGAAACCTACAAGGGCCAGGTCGATCGCTACGATCAACAGCTCGAGCAACTGCATCTGAAAAGCCCGGTTGCCGGTACGGTGATCAGGACCATCGGCCGTGACGGCCTGGGGCGCTTTGTCCCGGCTGGACAGGAGATCGCGGTGATCCAGTCGAATGACGAATTTGCGGTGACCCTGACCTTCTCCCGTGTCGATGCAACCCTGATCAGGCCGGGGCAGCCGGGCGAGGTCTATTTCCGTGGTCTCAATGGCCGTCCCTACGCCTTCGTCGTGGAGACCCCGATCTTTGAAGAGCGGGCGTCCCGCGACAGTGATGAAACACATCTCGTGGCGCGCGCGCGGATAGTCAAGGCCGGCAAGGGAGAGCTGATCGGCGGCCTTTCGGGCTTTGGCCGTGTGGAGGCAGGCAGGGCGCCGCGCATCTACGTCCTGTCACGCCATGCCCTCGAATATCTAAGGATCAAGGCATGGATCTACCTCGGCTTACACTTCTAAGGCAGGTCGAATTGCACGCGTCCTCGGAGGGCAGGCGTGCCCTGTTCCTGGCGCGGGACCGTTCGAACGGCAAGATCTTCACGATTCCCCGGGCGCTTGCAGCCGGCCTGTGCAAGGCCAAGGTGGCGATGGGCCAGCCGGGAGCACCTCCGGACCTGTCGAACGCGGGGGCCCGCGACATCTACGGCTTCCTGCACATGCTGGAGAGTGTGCGCAAAAGCGAGACGGCCGGGCACCGGAAATTCAATCCCGTCTTCATGTCCTTCTCTCTCCTGGACCTCAGCGCCTATCAGGCACGGCTAATGCCTCTGGCGCAATTGATCGTCGCGCCGGGCTTCCTGTTGTTCTTCCTCTGTCTCGCGATCTTCAGCGGCTATGTCGGCACCCAGAACGGCTGGCAGGCCCTCGAGAGCTTCAAGTCCGTCTTTTCGCTGGAGGCAATCCTCACCTTCGGCCTGTTCGCACCGCTCCTGAAGGTCATCCACGAGCTGGGCCACGTACTGGCCGCCACCAGATACGGGGTTCAGGTGCAGAACGCCGGCGTCAATCTGATTGCCTTCTACCCGATGCCTTTCGTCGATTGCACGGATGCCGATTTCAGTGCGCGGCGGCGGCATCGCGTCATCATCAGCCTTGCGGGCATCGGCGTCGATCTCACCATCGGCATGCTTGCCTTTATCGCCTGGCATTTTACCGAGGGCAGCTATGTCCAGACCCTGCTCGGCAATGTCTACGTCTTCTGCACGCTCAACTCGATCCTGTTCAACGGCAATCCGCTGGTCAAGCTCGACGGCTATTTTGCCTTCGCCGACGCGATTGGAAACCGCAATCTCTATACAAGTGCGCAGGCGCGCTTTTCCGGTCTGCTGAAATACCTCACAAGCTTCGGCGCCATCGGAACCCTGCCCGGCAGCGGCACGAATGCCTTCCTCGCCTGCTATGCCGCCGCCACGATCGTCTACCGCATCCACATGCTGACCAATATCGCCTGGGGTCTCGCCCCGCGGTATCTGGGCGGCGGCACTTTCCTCGTCGCCTGGGCCGCAATTGCCATGTTTCACACCCCTGTCGTCGCGCTAGCGCGAAATGCCATCCAGAAGCCCTTGCCGCAGGCCCGCAGCGTCTGGCTCAAGCGCGGCCTTGCCCTGGGCGCCGTGATCGCCTTCGCCCTGCTGGTCCCCCTCCCCTTCAACACCGTGGTGCCGGTGTCGATCGCGGCAGCCGAAAACTACTCCGTTACCGCGGCGAGCAATGGTTTCCTCGACTATGCTCGCGACAGCGGCAACGTCAGGGCCGGTGACCGCCTGTTCAGCCTGACGAGCCCGCAGCTGCAGGATGAGCATGCCGGCCTGGTGCTTGATGTTCGGGAGGCTTTGCTGGCATTCCAATCGCTGCGGGGCGACGATCAGAGCAAGGCACAGGCGGCCCTGCGTCAGATCTCCGACCTCAAGGCGCGGCTTGACATCGTCGAGACCTCGATCTCGCAGCTATCGATCCATGCAAGCCGGGACGGCATATTCGTGCGCACGACCAAGGCCAGCAAGGGTGAACAGCTGATAGCCGGCGCACCCCTCGGCCAGCTGCTGCCCGAACAGGGACACTCGGTCTTTGCCGGCGACTTTCCGGAACAGTATGTCGCCAAATTCCAGCAGGGTCTGACCGGCGCGGATCTGCGGCTCGACACGCGCCATAATGCCATCGACCCGGCGACGGTACATCTGCAACAGATCATGTCCTATGACCAGGCTTCCGGCACCCGCTCCTACCGCATCCAGTTCCCGCTTGCGATGGCGCCGGCGGCGATTGCAGGAGCGCCCGGCGATATCAGACTGAGCTTCGCCTCGGGCACACTCTTCGATCATGTCCGCTTCGCCTTCGACGCGCTGATTGCCAATTACCGACAGGCGCAGCTGTCCGATCAGCATAAATATCTGCAGGACTGAAGGTCGGCACGGCGCAGCCGGCCGTCCGGTTGACGCCGGCCCCGGCACCTTCGTGGCGAGCGTCAACGGCACGCGTTCAGAACCGCAAGCCAAGTGCCGCAACGATGGCGTTCCGGCTGGACCCGCCGCCGAACTGGCCGGCATAGGCCAGCCCCAGCGTTGCGTTGTTGCTGAGCGACAGATCGCCCCAGATCCGACGCCCCCTGTGTCGGTCGCGATCGGGGCGCTGACGACGGTGAAGTCGCTTCCGGCCCCAGAGCACGTCCGGTAAACACGAGCTCACCTGACCTTCTCTGGTTTGTTGTTTTTACGCCTGTCCGGACGGAAACCGCGACGACACTTTTCCTGGAAAGGCTCCAGTTCGGACGTCATGGAGATGGGAACGGGTCTCGACCCGTCTGGCTATTCCGCAAATCTGCCATATCGCGGAAGGCAGTGAGCCATGCGGACACGCGGGGGGGTGAAGTATCCGCATGGCTCACCAGGGGTGGCACGATACGCCGGAGCGTGTTGCCAGAACTCATCCCTACGCGGCTTCAAACAGACAGGCGACAGGGATATCGCCTGGGTTGCACACGGTGACAACAGGCCGGCACGCAAGGGTCGGAAAGCGGGTGTGAACGGCCTCAGGCAGCCGCTTTGACGTTCCGAAGGCCTCGCCGAGAGCAAAGCGGCCGGCGCATCCGGTGCCCTCGCAACAGCTGGGGCTATCGGTCATCAGCCTGTTGCGGCCGGCCCGCCAAGTTTGCGGACCACCTCGGCCTGTATGTCGAGGCACAGGCCGTGGAACATATGCACCATTTCGCCGGGTGGCCGCCGATGACGCCTCAGATTGTCGATGGTGATCGCAGCCAGCGCATATTGTTCGAAAAGTGCCGCAATCTCGCGGCCCTCGGCGTTGCGCAATTGCGCGCGGTGGCGCGGAAGACTGAGCGCCAGGCGGGCCCGTCCACTTTCGGCTAGCGACATGCGATCGCCTCCTGCCGCCCCTGCGCCGCGCAAGCCGGCATTACCGGGCCATGATCCTGGATGGGGAGGAGAAGACCCGCACCCCTTTTCGGCGTCGCTTCGGGTTCAAAGACCGGGGCAGGCCTGTTCAAGGCCACGACGGGTCGAAATTCACCCGGCACCGTCATAACGGCACCTGCATATGGCCATGCCGAACGCCACGAATCCGATACCGTTCGTCGAAATGAATCCGGACAGATAACATCGAAGACGTGGCGCTGAGAGTGAGGCTCATTCTGGCATCAGGCATTGGCTGAAATCAATTTTAGTATGCGATCATCTCCGCACGCGGTCCTGCCGATGGCAAGAACGGCACCTCGAACCCTGCACTCTCGGCCATGTATCCGACACGGAGTGACAAGGAAGGGCGAACGCATACGGTCTCTTATCGGTGTCCTCGCCATTTCGGACAGCGCCGGATATCGCGGCAGGGAGGCCGCTGCCCCGCCTCAGGCAAACAGGGAGGGCTTGTCGCGCATCAGTTCCTTGATGCTCTTGAACACCTCGCGCAGATGATGGCTCATATGATCGACGGCAACTTCGACATCGCCGGCCCCGATTGCCTCGCATATCGCCTCGTGCTGCACGTAAAGCTGGCTGACGTGACCGGGGTGGGGAAGGCTCAGATAGCGCACGCGATCCAGTTGGCCCTTGACGTTCTGGATGACCCGCCAGCCGCGCGGCAGGTTGCAAAAGTCCGACATGGCATGATGGAAGAGCTCGTCGAGCTGCATGAAATCGGCCAGCCGCTCGTCTGCCACCGCGGCCTTCTGCTGCGCAAGATTGGCAACAAGCCGCGACTTGAATGCCGAATCCGCCGTCTGCGCCGCCTTGCGAACGACCGCGGTCTCCAGCGCCTCGCGGATGAACTGCGCCTCGATCACCTCGGGCATGCGGATCGGCGATACATAGGTGCCGCGCTGGGGAAAGATGTCGACCAGCCCCTCGTCGGCAAGCTTGATCAGGGCTTCGCGGACCGGCGTACGGCTGATGCCGAATTTCAGCGACAATTCCTTCTCGCTCAGCGCCTCGTTCGGCTTCAGCTCCAGGGTCAAGATGGCGCGCTTGATCCAGGCATGCGCCTGAACCGCGATCGGAAGTTTCAGATCGATCGCCGACGTCCAGTCGGCCGTGTCCATATTTGCCACGTTCCTGTCCCCTTGCATCCTGCGAGCAACTCCCTTTCGGTCGAGCCGCCCGTTTCCGGCCATCACCCCATGCGCAAGCGTGATGCGCCTGCGCTCCTATCACACCCGGCATCCCTTGCCAGAGGCTAACATCAAATCCGTTTGACATGCTACCATGGTAGTGAAATAGATAGCAACCAAATGGATGTCCGGTGACGCGCAATGGCCCTTGTCGCGACGTTCATTGCGCAAACATCCCGGTCGGCCGCGAGGAGCCTGGCCACATCGGGGAAAGATAGCAAAACAGGGAGGAATACCGATGACATCACTCATGAAGACCTTGATGGCGGCAACCGTTGCCACCGCCATGTTCGGCCTCGCAACGGCCAATGCCGCCGACGTGACGCTGAAGCTTGGCCACCTCGCCAACGAGGACAATATCTGGAACAAAGCTTCGCTTTATTTCGGCGAGCAGGTGAAGAAGCTTTCCGATGGTCGCATCGAGGTTAAGGTCTATCCGAACGAGACACTCGGCAAGGAAATGGACCTGATCAACGGCATGCAGCTCGGCACCGTCGACATGACCATCACCGGCGAAAGCCTTCAGAACTGGGCACCGAAGGCGGCCCTGCTTGCGGTCCCCTACGCCTATTCCTCTCTCGAGCAGATGGACAAGGTCGCCTCCGGCGAGGTCGGCAAGGAGATCGAACAGCAGATCATCGAAAAGGCCCGCGTCCGCCCGATCGCCTATTTTGCCCGTGGCCCGCGCAACCTGACCTCCAACAAGCCGATCAAGACGCCAGACGACCTCAACGGCCTGAAGATGCGCGTGCCCAACGTGCCGCTGTTCGTGGATACCTGGCGTGCGCTCGGCGCCAATCCGGTACCGATGGCCTTCTCGGAAGTCTTTACCAGCTTGCAGAACGGCACCATCGACGGTCAGGAAAACCCGCTTGCCCTGATCAAGAGCGCCAGCTTCGCCGAAGTGCAGAAATACGTGAACCTGACCCAGCACGTTCGTTCCTGGATCTATCTGACGATCTCGGAAAAGACCTTTGAGGGCCTGTCCGAGGAAGATCAGAAGGCGGTGCTCGAAGCCGGCAAGATGACCCAGGCCTATGAGCGTGACCTGTTTACCAAGGATGAGGAACAGCTGCGCAAGGATCTCGAGGCTGCCGGCATGACCTTCGTCGATGTCGATCAGGCCGCCTTCAAGGAAAAGGCCAAGCCCGCCGTCCTGAAGAGCGTGCCTGAAGACCTTCGTCCGACCGTCGAAAAGCTGTTCGCCGAATAACGCCACCCCCCGGCAAGTCCGCATCCGGCCCTTCCCGAAGGGTTGGGTGCGGCGCCATATGAGGCACACCCGTGAAGCGCATACTTTCCGTTCTCGTCATCGTCTGCCGGCTGCTTGTGCTGGCCTCGATGCTCGTGCTGATGGGATCGGTAACGATCCAGATCCTGTCCCGCACATTCCTGCCGACATCGCCGATCTGGACCGAGGAGCTGACCCGCTATGCGCTGCTCTACATGGTATCCTTCGGCGTCGGCCTGGCGCTTCTCACCGGTGATCTGGTCAATGTCGATCTGGCACTGGAACTGCTCTCCGAACGCTGGCGGCGCTGGCTGACGGGGCTCAGCCTTCTGCTCACGGCGCTGTTCGCCGCTTTGGTGATCAAGCCCGCCTATGACTTCGCCGCGATCGGCGCCTGGCAGACATCGCCGTCCATGGGCATCAGCATGAGCTGGGTCTATTACACGATGCTCGTGCTGCTGGTTCTTCTCTGCATCTTCGCGCTGGTGGCGGCTGTTCGCATCATCCGCGGCGAGCAAGTGTCCCTTGGAAAGGCAGAGGACTGATCATGGCGACCATTCTCCTCTTCGTCACCTTCATCGCCTGCCTGATCGTCGGTGTGCCCGTGGCCGTGACGCTCGGCCTCTCCTCCTTCGTCTACATGGTGCTGAGCGGCATTCCGATCGTCGCCATCCCGCAGAAGATGTATGCCGGCATGGACGTCTTCGTCCTGCTCTGCATTCCCGGCTTCATCCTGGCCGGCAACCTGATGAACGGCGGCGGCATCACCGAACGCATCATCCGTTTTGCCAGTGCGCTGGTCGGCTGGATTCGCGGCGGGCTCGGCCTCACCAATATCGCCGGCTCCATGCTGTTTGCCGGCATTTCCGGCACGGCAGTCGCCGACGCCGCCTCGATCGGCAGCGTCATGATCCCCGGCATGAAGCGTGCCGGCTATAGCGGCGCCTTCGCGGCAGCCCTCACCGCTGCTGCCTCGACCGTTGGTCCGATCATTCCGCCGAGCGTGCCGATGATCATCGTCGGTTCGTTGACCGGCGTCTCGGTCGGGCGCATGTTCATGGCCGGAGCCATTCCGGGCCTGCTTCTCGGCATCGGGCTCATGGTGACCTGCTATGTCATGGCCCGCCGCAACAATTTCCCGCGCGAACCCTGGCGTGGCGCGCGAGAGCTGTGGTCGGCCTTTCTCGATGCCTTCTGGGCATTGCTGATGACCGCGCTCATCATCGGCGGCCTGCTGAGCGGTCTGGTCACCCCGACCGAAACGGCTATCGTCGCCTGCCTTTACGCCATTGTCGTCGGCCTTTTCATCTATCGCGGCCTGACGCTTTCCAGCATCGTCACCATCATCATCGACAGCTCGGTGAGCGCCGCGGGCATCCTTGTCCTGGTCGGCTTTGCCAATGTCTTCGGCTGGATTCTGGCCGCCGAGCAGATCCCCCAGGCAATCAGCTCGGCCGTACTTGCGATCACCGACAACCAGATCCTGATCATCCTGATGATCAACCTCCTGCTGCTGATCGTCGGCATGTTCATGGAGACGATCGCCGCGCTGATCATTCTGTTCCCGCCGCTGCTCGCTGTCGCGACCGCCTCGGGCATCGACCCGATCCACTTCGCCACCTTTGCCGTGTTGAACCTGATGATCGGCCTCACCACACCGCCGGTCGGCGTCTGCCTGTTCCTCTGCGCCAACATCGCCCGCGTACCGCTGTCGAAAGTCGTCGTGGCGATCGTGCCGTTCCTGTTGACCAATCTCTTCGTTCTGGCACTCGTCTCCTACATTCCCTTCCTGTCGACCTGGCTGCCCAATGCGGTCTTCGGTCATTGAGAGATGCGACCATGAACAATCCCCTGCAAAACGCCGTCTGCCGGCTGCATGCCGCCCATGATCTGCGCGTCGAACAGATAGCCGGCGACCGCCCCGGACCGCAGCAGGTGCTGCTGCGGATGCAGGCCGGCGGCATTTGCGGCTCCGACCTGCACTATTTCCTCGACGGCGGCTTCGGCCCCGTGCGCGTGCGCGAGCCGATCATCCTGGGTCATGAAGCCTCCGGCATCGTCGAGGCGCTGGGCGACGGGGTTTCGACCCTGGCGCTCGGGACCCTGGTCGCGGTCAACCCCAGCCAGCCCTGCGGCCATTGCCGCTTCTGCAACGAAGGCCTGCCGATCCATTGCCTGGAGATGCGCTTCATGGGCAGCGCCATGCGCCTGCCGCACGAACAGGGCATGTTCCGCGAGACGCTGGCCGTCAACGCGGCGCAATGCTACCCGATGGGCGATCTGGTCACCCCCGGTGAAGCAGCCTGCTGCGAACCGCTTTCGGTCTGCCTGCATGCGGTCAACCAGGCCGGAGACATCAGGGGCAAGCGCGTGCTGATCACCGGCGCCGGGCCGATCGGCGCCCTCACCGCCGCTGCCGCACGCCAAGCCGGTGCCGGTGAAATCATCGTCACCGACCTGCAGGATTTCGCCCTTGCGACCGCTATGGCCATGGGCGCCGACCGGGTCGTCAATGTCGGAAGCAATGGCGATGCACTGGCCGACCTGCAGATCGACAAGGGCATGATCGACGTCGCCTTCGAGTGCTCCGCCGCCCCTTCCGCCATCCGCAGCGCAATCGCTTGCGTCCGTCCACGCGGCACGATCATCCAGGTCGGTGTCGCAGGCGACACGTCGGTACCGCTGAATGCGATCGTCGGCAAGGAGATCACCTATCGCGGCACGCAGCGCTTCCACGCGGAATTCGCCGAGGCCGCCAGGCTGATATCGACGCGGACGGTCGATGTGCGGCCGATCATCTCCGGCGTCTATCCGCTGGAGAAGGCCGACGAAGCCTTTGCCATCGCCAGCGATCGCAGCCGTGCCTGCAAGGTGCAGCTGACACTCGGGCAGTGACGATCCCATCGTCGCACAGAACAACTATCTGGAATTTGGAAGTACCCTATGAGACAGACATGGCGCTGGTTCGGGCCAGTGGATCGGGTGACCGTCAAGGATGCGGCACAGGCAGGGGCCGAGGGCCTTGTCAGCGCGCTTCATCACGTGCCGACGGGCACCGCCTGGAGCGTCGATGAGATCGAGAAGCGCCAGCGGGAAGCCCGGGCCGGCGGCCTGGACTGGGAACTGGTCGAAAGCATCCCGATCTCCGAGGCGATCAAGACCGGTGGTGGCGAGGCACGCACCCATCTTGCTGCCTGGAAGCAGAGCCTCGAAAACCTCGCGCGCTGCGGCATCCACACCGTCTGCTACAATTTCATGCCGGTGCTCGACTGGACCCGGACGGACCTGCGCTGGGAAACACCTCTCGGTGCCCGCGCCATGCGATTCGATCTCATCGATTTCGTCGCCTTCGATCTGTTCGTCCTGAAGCGCGAGGGTGCGGCCAGCAATTATCCCGAGGCAGTTCTCGCAGCGGCCGAGAAGCGTCACCACGCGTTGGATGACGCGGCCCGTGCCACCATCGCGGCCAATGTCAGCGCCGGCCTGCCGGGCTCGACGGAGAGCTACACCGTCGATGACCTTCGCCGCCATATCGCCACCTATGCCGAAACGCCGGCGGCAACCCTGCGGCAGCGACTGATCGACTTCCTCGGCGAGGTCGCACCACTTGCCGAAAAGCTCGACATGCGTCTTTGCTGCCATCCCGACGATCCGCCATGGCCGCTGCTCGGCCTGCCGCGGATCATGTCGACGGAGAGCGACTACCGCGCCGTGCTGGACGCGGTCGACAGTCCCGCCAGCGGCATGACGCTGTGCACCGGTTCGCTCGGCGCGCGCGCCGACAACGACCTTCCCGGCATGATCGACCGCCTCGGCTCGCGCATTCATTTTGTCCACTTGCGCAATGTCACCCGCGAGGCCGACACCCTGCCCTGCTCCTTCTTCGAGGACGAGCACCTGGCCGGCGGCACGGACATGGTGGCGGTGATCGCGGCCCTGCTGCGCGAGGAAAAACGGCGCCGGTCGGCCGGTCGCGCTGATTGCGAGATCCCCATGCGGCCCGACCATGGCCAGGAGATCCTGGACGACATCACCCGCGGCGCCCAGCCGGGCTATCCGGCCATCGGCCGGCTGAAGGGGCTGGCCGAACTGCGCGGCATCCTGCAGGCGCTGAGCCACCCGACCTACGGCCAGCGCTGACACCGCATCCGAAGGCAACGCGACGCAGCAAGGGCCGCGCCCGGACCGGCGGAAGCCTCAGCCGATCCGTTGCGTCGTCTCGGGGTCGAAAACGACGGCCTTGTCGAGGTTGAGATTGAAGGCGAATTCCTCGCCGACCCTGACCGGCAATTCCGCCCGCACGCGGCCGGTAAAGGCCTGGCCGGCGAGGTCGGCCGCAACGAAGGTGTCCGACCCGGTCGGCTCGACCATGGTGATCTTCGCCTTGACCTCGGCGACCTTGCCGGCATGCGGATCGATCAGGCTGGCATCGGTGACGGCTTCCGGGCGCAGTCCGACCAGCACCGTCTTGCCTTCGGCAAGCGATGCCGCTTCCGGTAGCGCCACCTGCACGCTGTCGTTGAACAGCGCGATATGCGGATTCTCGCTGCCGCCGACCACCTTGCCTTCCAGCATGTTCATTGCGGGCGAGCCCATGAAGTCGGCGACGAACAAATTGGCCGGCCGGTTGTAGATTTCCGACGGCGTGCCGACCTGCTGAACCGTTCCGGCCTTCAGCACGACGATCTTGGTTGCCAGCGTCATCGCCTCGATCTGGTCATGGGTGACGTAGACGATGGTGGCGCCGGTGTTCTGATGCAGCGCCTTGATCTCGGCACGCACCTCGACGCGCAGCTTCGCATCGAGGTTGGACAGCGGCTCATCGAACAGGAAAACCCGCGGCTGGCGCACGAGCGCGCGTCCCATGGCGACGCGCTGGCGCTGGCCGCCCGAAAGCTGGCTCGGCCGGCGGTCGAGCAGGTGGTCGATCTGCAGGGTCTTGGCGACTTGCGCCACCGCCGTCTTGCGTTCTTCCTTCGAGACGCCGCGCATCTCCAGCGCAAAGGCGATGTTTTCCTCAACCGTCATGTTCGGATAGAGCGCATAGGACTGGAACACCATGGCGATATCGCGCTTCGACGGATGCAGGTCGTTGACCACCTGGTTGTCGATGATGACATCGCCCGAGGTGATCGGCAAAAGCCCGGCAATGGTGTTGAGCAGGGTGGACTTGCCGCAGCCGGAAGGCCCGACGAGCACGAGAAAGCCGCCTTTTTCCAGCTCGATATCGATGCCCTTCAGCACCTCGGTATTGCCGATCTTCTTAGTGAGTTTGTCGATCTTCAGAAAGCTCATGGGTCTTTGATCCTGCTTTGTCGCCCTTAGCCCTTCACGGCGCCGGCCATCAGGCCGCGCACGAAGTAGCGGCCGGCCACGACGTAGACGAAAAGGGTCGGAAGGGCGGCGAACACGGCGGCTGCCATGTCGACATTGTATTCCTTCACCCCGGTAGAGGAGGAAACGAGATTGTTGAGCGCCACCGTCATCGGCGAAGCCTCGCCGGACGAGAACGATACGCCGAAGAGAAAGTCGTTCCAGATATTGGTGAACTGGTAGATCACCGTCACCACGATGATCGGCCCGGAGGTCGGCAGCAGGATCCGCCAGAAGATGCGGAAGAAGCCTGCGCCATCCATCATCGCCGCCTTGATCAGCTCGTCCGGGAAGGCCTCGTAGTAGTTGCGGAAGAACAGCGTGGTGAAGCCGAGGCCGTAGCAGACATGGACAAAGACGAGACCCGTCGTGGTATTGGCGATGCCCATGATGCCGAGCATGCGGGCCATCGGGATCAGCACCGCCTGGAACGGAATGAAGCAGGCAAACAGCATCATGCCGAAGATAAGCTTGTGGCCGGGAAAGCGCCATTTCGTCAGGATGTAGCCGTTGAGCGCGCCGAGCACCGTGGAAATCAGCACGGCAGGCACGACCATCTTGATCGAGTTCCAGAAATAGCCCTTGATCCCCTCGCAGGTCACCCCGATGCAGGCCGTGCCCCAGGCCTTCGCCCAGGCATCGATCGAAGGCGCGGTCGGCAGCGCCAGCATGTCGCCGCCACGGATCTCGCCGAGCGACTTCAGGGAGGTCGTCAGCATCACATAGAGTGGCAGCAGATAGATCAGCGCCAGCACGATGAGGGCGCCGTAGATGACGTAGCGTGCGCCCTTGGCCTGGCCGGCGCTCACGGTATCGCTTGCAGTCGACATCAGCGCTTCTCCCTGAGTTCGGAATAGAGATAGGGAACGATGATCGCCGTGATCCCCATCAGCATCATCACGGCACTGGCCGAACCGACGGCCATCTGGCTGCGGGTGAAGGTATAGGAATACATGAAGGTCGAGGGCAGTTCGGTCGCATTGCCGGGGCCGCCGCCGGTGAGCGCGATCACCAGGTCATAGGACTTGATCGCCATGTGCGCCAGCACGATGAAGGCCGACAGAAAGACCGGGCGCAGCAAGGGAATGATGATCCGCCGGTAGGTCGCGACCGTCGTCGCCCCGTCGATCTGGGCGGCCTTGATGATCTCGCCGTCGATGCCGCGCAGCCCTGCCAGGAACATCGCCATGACGAAGCCGGAGGCCTGCCAGACGCCGGCGATCACCACCGTGTAGATCGCCATGTCGGGATTGACCAGCCAGTCGAACTTGAAATTGGTGAAGCCCCAGTGATGCACGGTATTTTCCAGACCGAGGCCGGGATTGAGGAACCACTTCCACGCCGTGCCGGTAACGACGAAGGACAGCGCCATCGGATAGAGGAAGATCGGCCGCAGCACGCCCTCGGCGCGGATGCGCTGATCCATCAGGATCGCCAGGAAAAGCCCGATGGCGATGCAGAAGCCGATATAGAGAATGCCGAAAATCGCCAGGTTCTCCATCGCCACATACCAGTTGGGTTGCGACCAGAGCCGGAAATAGGCATCGAAACCGCCCCATTTGTAGACCGGCAGGATGCGCGAGGTGGTGAACGACAGATAGACGGTCCACAGGATGAAACCGTAGACGAAGATCAGGGTGATGGCGAAGGACGGTGCCAGCACCATCTTGGGCAGCAGCGTGCGGACCCTGTCGGCGAAAGCTGGGCCGGGTCGCTCCGGTTCGACAAGCGGTGCGGGCTCGATATTCGTCATGGCGGAAGTCTCCGATCGTGGCGGCGGATCAAGGCTGATGCTCCGGCCGGCACACCGTCAGGCAAGGATGCGACCGGGAATGTCCCGGTCGCCTGGTTTTGCTTGGAGCAGATGGGCCGGGGCCCGTCTTACTGCGCGGCAGCGACGGCTTCCGGCAGACGCTTCAGCGCCTCGTCGGTGGTCAACTGGCCGTTCAGGTGCTGGGTCACGACGTCGAAGATCGCTTCCTTGACCGAAGACGGCTGGGCGTGACCATGGGCGAGCGAACCGGCCAGCTTGCCGCTTTCGGCCGCTTCCGCCAGATCCTTCATCCCCTTCTTGCCGCAATCGTCGAACTTTTCGTCCGAGACGTCGGTGCGGGCAGGGACCGAACCCTTGACGGTGTTGAAGGCGACCTGGAAGCCCGGATCCTCGACGGCCTTGGCCATCTTCATCTGGGCATCGTGCTGGTCGTCACCGACATCGAACATGACGAACTGGTCGGAGTTGAACAGCACCGAGCCCTGCGTGCCGGGGAAGCGGATGCAGACGAAGTCCTTACCCGGCACCTTGTCGGCGCGCAGGAATTCACCCTTGGCCCAATCGCCCATTTCCTGGGCGCCGGCCTTGCCTTCGATGACCATGGCCGATGCCAGGTTCCAGTCGCGGCCGGAGAAGTTGTCGTCGAAATAGCCACGCAGCTTGGTCATGTCGTCGAAGACCTTGCGCATGGTGTCGCCCGACAAGGCGTCCGTGTCGAGATCGATGATCGCCTTCTTGTAGAAGTCCATGCCACCTTCCGAAAGCACCACGGCTTCCCAGAGGGTGGTGTCTTCCCAGGGCTGACCGCCATGGGCGAGCGGGGTGATGCCCTGCTCCTTGAACTTGTCGAGCATGGTGAACAGCTCGTCCATGCTCTTCGGCGGCTCCATGCCGGCCTTGTCGAGGGCGGCCTTGTTGATCCACAGCCAGTTGGTCGAGTGGACGTTGACGGGTGCCGCGATCCAGTGGCCGTCATACTTGGAAAATTCCTGCAGGGCTGCCGGGATCACCTTGTCCCAGTTGCCTTCCTTGGCAACGTCGTCGAGATTGCCGACCACGCCCATTTCGGCCCAGTCCTTGATGTCGTAGCCGAGCATCTGCACGGCCGTCGGCGGATCGCCGGAGGTGACGCGCGCCCGCAGCGCGGTCATCGCCTGGACGCCGGAACCGCCGGCAACCGGCATGTCCTTCCAGTCGACGCCTTCCTTCTTGAGGTTGTCCTTCAGCACGTTGAGCGCCGCGGCTTCGCCGCCGGACGTCCACCAGTGCAGAACCTCGACCTGCTCTTCGGCCGCAGCCGAACCGGCCGTCAAACCGATAACGGCAACAGCCGTCGCCAAATGCGATGCAATACGAAATGCCATTGTAGCCTCCCTGTCAAAAACCGGCTCTCCTACCGGCTGTGCCCATTTATAACGTTATACATGGGAGCGCTGTCAAGCACGTCGATTGCCACCCAAAGAAAATGCTACCGCCTTAAGTCAATGAAATAACGCGCCTTTCGGAAAAGCCGAGTTTGGCTCGCGCCTCTCAGTGACCTTGCAAGATTAGCGGATTGAATTTATAACGTTTTAAATCAGCGACTTGCAAAGCGCTGCCGGACAAGGAGGAGTTGTCCGCTGGAGAACCGACATGAACGATGAGCAGCCTCGCGGTTTGCCGCCGGAGCACGCCCCCGCCCGCAAAGCTGGCGGCGCGGCAAGCGCAAAGCCGACACTGAAGACCATCGCCGAAATCACCGGCTTTGCCGTCACCACGGTGTCGCGGGCGCTGGCAGACGCACCACAGATCGCGCTGGAAACGCGGCGCAAGGTGCGGGCCGCTGCCGATGCCATCGGCTACCTGCCGGACCGTGCCGCACAGCGTCTTCGCACCGGCCGCACCAATGTGATCAGTCTGGTTCTCGATCCGCATGAGGAAATCCTCGGCTATGCCACCTCGGTCATATCCGGCCTGTCCTCGGCGTTGCGCGGCACGGCCTATCACCTGGTCATAACACCGCATTTTTCCGACACGCCGGACGCCGATCCGGTGCGCCATATCCTGCGCAACCGCATGGCCGACGGCATGGTCTTCAGCCGCACCGAACCCCAAGACGAACGCATCAAGCTGCTGAACGAAAACGGCTTTCCCTTCGTCTGCCATGGCCGCACCGAGCTTGCCTCGCCGCATCCTTACGTCGACTACGACAATTTCGGCTTTGCCTATCAGGCGGTGAAAAAGCTGATTGCCGCCGGCTGCAACCGGCTCTGGACCCTGCTGCCGCCGGAACGCTTCACCTTCTGCCATCACATGCGCCACGGCTTCATGACCGCGGTGCGCGAGGAGGGCGTGGCCTTCGAGATCGCAAGCGGCATCACGCTGGACAACAGCCCGCACGAGATCCAGTCCTGGCTGCTGCAACGCCTGGGCCAGGATGACCGTCCCGACGGACTGCTCTGCGGCGGTGAGACCTCCGCCATGGCGGCGATCGCCGCGGTCCACGATCGGGGACTGACGCTCGGCCGGGATATCCACCTCGTCGCCAAGCAGACATCCGGGATTTTCGACCAGATCCGCCCGGCCGTGCCGGTTGTCTACGAGGACCTGGAAGCCGCGGGGCGCCTGATGGGCGAAATTCTTCTCAAGCGCATCTCAGGCGTCACCGACATGACCGAATTGCAGGTCGTGCAGCCGGCGGTCTGAGCAAGCGGCGGCCGCGGCGGGCACGTGCCGACCGCGCCGCACTTCGCTATTCACCTGGACATCCGGCTCAATTCGTCAGCGGCTCGGAATTGGGATCGACAAACAGCGTATCCTTTATCTCGGCGGGTTTCGCCTTGGGTCTACCGGCCGCACTGATGATCTCGACCGGCGCACTGACGGTCGCCGCCGCAACGGTGCCGATGCCGTTGGCGGTGCCGGCGATGACGGCAGTGATTCCGTCGCCGAGCGTGATATCCTGATCGGTCAGCGTTTGTCCGGTCACCAACCGCTTACCGATCAACTGCACGATCTCGGGGCTTTCGGCGAACTTTCCATGGTTGAGGCTGTCTTCCGTGCGGACCTGCGTCAGGTCGATCGCGGTGATGCCCGCCTGCTCCAGTTGCGACCGATAGGGCTCGGTTGCCGGATTGATCGCGCCGACCCTGAGCACATTGCCGGAAATCAGCCTTGATGCCGCGAGCGCCTTGTCGTCCTGGGATACGAAGATGGTGAACTTCGGCTTCGGCGAGCCCATCTCGACATACTGCTTGGCGAAGACGTCGATATCGATATCGGGCGAGGCAAGCACGACATTGTGGATCTTCAGATGCACATGCCCTTCCCGGATGCCCATCTGCCGCAGGGATTCCATCGTCAGCCAGGTGCCCATGGAATGGGCCAGAATGGTGATGTCCTTCACATCGGGGTCGTCCCCCAGCACCCGCAGCGTCCGCTCCAGCGCCGTGCGGGAATAGTTCGTGCTTTCCTTGTCGTAATTATAGGCCAACAGTTCGGCCCGCGACGGCCAGGTAAACAGGATCGGCGTCGCCTCGGCCTTGGAATCGTGGACGATCTGCGCAAGGCGGAAGACCGAGTCTTCGTAGGTATTGTTGAAGCCGTGGACGAAGACGAGCGCGTGACCGCCGGCGATGTGCTGGCGAAACCATTGCCGCCCCTCGGTTGGCGTATGGATCTGCGCGACCTTGGTCACGGCAAAATCTGTGGCGGGGTTGGGCGGCAACCGTTTCGGCCACTGCACGGTGCCGCTCTGGCGCGCCGTCTCGGGCGGGATCGAAATGTCGATGGCGGTGAAATAGGGCATGGCGCTGCGCTCACCGGCAAACAGTGTCGCCGGATCCCCCGACGGGGTGCGGGTGGTGGCAACGAGCATGCCGACCTTGGACGCAGCAGGCGGCGGGGCGGCGGCGACCGGCACCATGACGCCTTTGGGTCGCCCGGCGCATCCGGCAACGAGAGCGACGACGACGAGCAGGGAGAAAGCCCGGCTGACCAGGGGGACACGAAGTATTTCAGGGAGAAAATGCACCATATGACCCTCGGCCGACTTCAACGATCCCCACATCGACACATGGCTTGCGACAGAAGCATACTGCCTGCCCCAGCCGGCACATGCCGCAACCTGCAATAATGCGTCAGCCGGACAGAAACCTGCTGACCGACCGGGCAAGGCCTAGACGACGCGGGCAGGACCAGACCAACCAGTCCCGCCTGAGCCGTACCCCGGCGCCCCGCGTTAAACCACAGGCTGCCGTCTCGATCGCCTTGCTCTTCAGCTGGCATTCGACATCTCTAAGACCAGCCGTCGCGATGCCCGGCCTCATCAGGTGCCTTGGCAATCTACCAAAGGTTGCTGATCGATCATAGGTGTATTCTTGGTCGATCTGTTGTGCCGACGGATCGGCGTAGCCTTGCGCTTGTCCTATTGACGGCGTGCAGCGTCGCGTCGATCGGCCGGCGATCGATGATCCGCGCAACGGGTCGTCTTGCCTTGGACCAGCCCGGCAGCGCGATCCCGGTTGGCCACGGACGCGTCCATGCGCTATGACGTCATCGACGGCCACGCGGGCGGACCCGGCACTATGCCGTTTACCGCAACGTGGCGACCTCGTGCTGACCGCAGATCCCTATGGCCCCTTTGCAAGACATCAGCCTCATTGCCCTGCGCTATTTCGTGTCGGTCGCGGAGGAGAAGAATTTCACCCGCGCGGCCCAGCGGATGCACATCGCCCAACCGGCGCTGAGCCGGCAGATTTCCAAGCTGGAAGCGGCGCTGCAGACACCGCTTTTCCTGCGCTCCTCGCGCGGCGTGGACCTGACGGAGGCAGGCGAGGTGCTGCTGACTCGGGCCTACACGATCTTCAATCAGATCGAGCAGACGGTCAACGACGTCACCAGTCAGTCGCATTCCCCGCGCGGCGTGGTGACGGTCGGCCTGCCGCCGACGCCCGGTGAACTGATCGCGCCGCCGCTGCTCGACTACATCAGGAAGAACTATCCGGATATCGAGTTGCGTTTCCGCGAGGGCTTCAGCGGCGACCTGTTGCGCATGCTGAAGCAAAACGAGATCGGTGTCGCCGTCATGCATGATGCGCCGCCGGAGGACATGTTTATCAGCACTAATCTTCTGCGCGAGCATCTTTGGGTGATCGGCAAGGCCGGCACCATCGACCGGCCGAGCTACACCCTTGCCGAAGCGGTCAAACTGCCGCTGGTCATGCCGAGCCGCCCGAATTTTCTGCGTTTCCTGATCGACCGCCATGCCGAGCAGCATAATCTCCAACTCAACGTGATCCATCGTTCCGACGGCATCTGGATCACCAAGGCGCTGGTGCGCTACGGGCTCGGCTACACCATCCTGACCTATGGTGGGGTCCTGTCGGAGATGCAGCATGGAACGGTAGATGCCGTGCCGATCACCGATCCGCAGATCAACTGGACGCTGTGCACCACGATCCACCGGGACCAGGCAAACAAGCCCGCACCGCAACTGGTTATCCGGGCGATCAAGACGATTGTCGACGATCTGGTGGCACGCGAAATCTGGAAGTAGCCATGCCGAAACGGTATCGCGACCATGCCCAATTGATATTTGCGGCATTGGCGTAATTGCGTTTAGCTGCTGGCACCCTGAGGAGGGGCCAGAATTATCTAGCAAGGGAGGATTACCTTGATGGCTTTGAAAAAGCATCTCGCCGGTGCCGTATTTGCCGTTGTCGGCGCAACGGCCGCGTTCGCCACCGCCACACAGGCCGAAACCTACAAATGGATCACCTTCAAGCCGCAGGGCGCAGGCGACGCCCAGGCGCGCTCGACGCAGTGGTATGTCGACGAATTCAAGAAGCGGACGGGCGGCAAGGACGAGATCCAGGTCTTCTGGGGCGGCAGCGTCGCCAAGACCGGAGAGATCCCGGATGCGCTCGGCGCCGGTCTCGGCGATTTCGGCGACATCATCACCCCTTATTTTCCTGACCGTTTCCCGCTCAACAATGCCGTCGGCTTCTTCATCCCGCAGCCAAACGGCCCGCTCAAGATCGCCGAACTGATGGCGGAATGGCATGAGAAATATCCGCAATTCGAAGAGGAGCTTGCCAAGGCCAATATCAAGGCCGTCGGCTACCGACCGCTCGAAAGCTACGGTCTGCTCTGCACCAAGCCGGTGAAGACGGTGGAAGACCTGAAGGGCCTGCGCATCCGCAGCTACGGCTTTGCCTATCCGGCCCTGTTCGAGGCGCTCGGTGCATCGCCGGTTTCGATCAACACGGCCGAAGCCTATGACGCGCTTTCGCGCAACATCATCGACTGCACGCCCATCGGCCCGGCGCTCGCGCGTGGCTGGAAGTATGACGAAGTCGCCAAATACTATATCGAGCTGCCGCTCGGTGCCTCCTTCGGCCACCTGATCGGCATGAATCTCGACACCTACAACAACATGGACGAGGCGACCCGCAAGGTGGTCGACCAGCTGAACCACGACTACTCCGTCACCTACAACAAGATGCTCGAAGACGACATCAACGCGGTGCGCGAAGCCTGGAAGAAGGACGGCGTGACCGTCATCGACTTCGACAAGAACGCACTCGACGACGTGGTCAAGTCCGATGCCGTGCAGGCCGTGCGTCAACAGTGGATCAAGCGGGCGGAAGCGGCCGGCGTCGAGCCTGACGAGATCGTCAAGCAACTGCAGCCGTAAGCTCCACCGAACCTCAAGAAGGGATGCCGGCCCCCTGCGCCGGCACCCCGCTGCTGCGTCGACTGTCCATCGATCCTGGGGAGGATGTCATGTCCTATCTGCTTCGCTTTCGTGCGCTCTACGGGCGCCTTCTTTTCGCCTGCGGCGTGGCTGCCGGCATCACGACCTTCCTGATGATGGTGCTGGTGGTCGCCAATGTCGCCGGGCGCTATCTCTTCAACGCCCCGATCGACGGCACGCTCGAACTCACCGAGTCGATGCTGACTGTGCTGATCACGCTGTCCTTCGCGCTGACCCAATATGAAGGCGGTCACATCCAGGTGGTCCTGCTGACCAAGAATTTCTCGCCCCTCTGGCGCCAGGTCGCGTCGACGCTCGCGATGCTTCTCGGCTTCATCTTCTTTGCGTGGTGCACCTATGCGGTCTTCCAGTTCGCGATGAAGTCCTACGCCTTCGACGAGCACGAATGGGGCAGCATCCAGTTCCCGCTCTACCCCGTGAAAATGGTCTGCGCGTTCGGCGTGCTGCTGATCACCATCCAGTTCGCCATCGACACCGTGTTGACCGCCGCCGGCGTCGACCTGCCGGGCCACGATATCGACGGCGTTTCGCCGGAGGAAGCAATCTGATGACCGGACTTGAATTTGGACTGATCGGCGCCGTCCTGCTGTTTGCCGCGATCCTGCTCGGCGTCAATGTCATGGTGTCGCTGGGACTGATCGGTGTTGCCGGTCTTGCCGCGATCGCCGGTGTGGCGCCGGCCACCTCGATCCTGAGCACCGTCTTCTACGACACCACCCACAGCTTCCATTTCAGCGTCATCCCGCTCTTCCTGCTGATGGGCTATTTCGCCATGCAGGCGGGGCTCGGAGAAGACCTGTTCGAGGCGACCACCAAGTGGCTGGGCAACCTGCCGGGCGGCCTTGCGATCTCCACAACGATCGGGGCGGCAGCCTTCGGTGCCGCATCGGGTTCCAGCGTCGGCACGGCCACCGTCTTCACCAAGCTCGCTCTGCCGCAAATGCTCGATCGCGGGTATGACAAGGGACTGGCATCCGCCTCGATCGCGATCGCCGGCACGCTGGCCGTGATGATCCCGCCAAGCTCGCTGGTGGTGGTCTACGGCATCCTCACCAATTCCAGCATCAGCGGACTGCTGATCGCCGGCATCATTCCCGGCCTGGTGTTCGCGCTGCTGCTCTGCATCGCCATCTACATCACCGTCAAGCGCCACCCGGAAAAGGCGCCGGTCGAAATCGCCCATTACAGCTGGAAGGAAAAGCTCTATTCCCTGCGGCTCGCCGGTCCCCTGGTGCTGGTCATCGTGGTGATCATTTCCGGCCTCTATATCGGCGTCTTCACCCCGACCGAAGCCGGCGGCATCGGCGCCATGCTCACCTTCGTCCTGGCAATCATCCGCCGCCGCGGCATCCGCAATATCGACCTGATGAATGTGCTGCTCGATACGGTGCGCACCTCTGCGATGATCTTCGGCATCATCATCTGCGCGCTGATCTTCTCGAAATTCCTTGCCTTGAGTGGCGTTGCCAATGCCGCCGGAGGCTTCCTGACCGGCCTCGACGTCAATCGCTGGATCATCGTGCTGATCATCGTCGGCATCTATCTGGCGCTCGGCATGATGATGGACGCTCCGGCCCTTCTGGCAATTACGCTGCCGATCACCCATCCGGTGATGATGAAGCTCGGCTTTGATCCCATCTGGTTCGGCGTCTTCGTCGTGCTGCTGGTGGAAATCGGCGCGGTGACGCCACCCGTCGGGATCAACTGCTTCGTGGTGCAGGCATCCTCCAACGGACGACTGCAGTTGGAGGACGTGTTCAAGGGCCTGGTTCCCTTCGTCCTGGCCGGTTTCGTCATGCTGGTCCTGCTCTGCCTCTTCCCGCAGCTGGCACTTTTCCTGCCGCAATCGATGAACTGAACGGAAACGCTGGAATGACCGAATTGCACCGTGGGCACCTCCCGCCGGAAACGGCGGGCATGATCCTCCGCACGACCCTGACCTCGCCCTTCGGCCGCAAGACGCGGATCGCCGCCAGGCTGCTCGGGCTGGAACGGATGATCACCATCCTGCCCGCCGACACGCTCGACGAGGATGACAGCCTGCGCCGGCAAAACCCGCTAGGCAAGATGCCGACCCTGATCCTGGCCGATGGACGGATCCTGTTCGACAGCCGGGTGATCCTTGACTATTTCGACAGCCTAGCGCCGGCGCACCGTCTGGCACCGGCGGACGGGCTCGATCGCTATCTGGCGCTGACCGCGGCAACCATGGCCGACGGCATCGCCGATGCCGGATTGCTGATGGTCTACGAGGGGCGCTTTCGCGAGGCGGAGAAAATCTCCGAGCGCTGGCTCGCGCATCAGCGCAGCAAGATCTTCCGCGCCCTCGAGGTCTTCGTCCGCGAGCTGCCGGATCCCGCCCGCACCGACCTCGTCACGATCAGCCTTGCCTGTGCACTCGGCTATCTCGACTGGCGCAAGCCCGTGGCCTGGCGCGATGCCTACCCGGAGATCGCCGCCTGGCTCGATGCCTTTGCCGACCACGAACCCGCCTTCAATGCCACCGCCAGACCGGAGGACACGTGACATGGCCCGCCTTTCCCCGCCCGACTTCGACAATCTGAGCGAGGCCCAGCAATCCGTCTATGAGCAGATCGTCTCGGGTCCGCGGGGTCGCGTGCGCGGCCCCCTGGCGATCTGGCTGCACCGGCCGGACCTTGCCGATCGGTCCCAGGCGCTCGGCCGGTATTGTCGCTATGACACCCTGCTGCCGCCGATCCTGTCCGAGCTTGCGATCCTGGTGACGGCACGCGTGTGGAACTCCGAATTCGAATGGCAGGCGCACAAACTGATCGGCCTGAAGGCCGGCCTGTCCCCCGAGATCGTCGACGCGATCCGCGATCGCCGGCAACCGCAATTCGACGCCGACGACCAGGCCGTGGTCTATGATTTCGCCCTTGCCGTCCAGCGCGACCGCAAGGTCAGCCAGATCGTCTACGAGCGGGCGATCGCTATCCTGGGCGCCGAGGCCGTGGTCGATCTGACCGGCTTGCTTGGCTATTACGGCCTGATTTCCATGACCATCAACGTGTTCGAGGTCGACCCGCTCGATCCGGATGCCTGCGAGATGAACTGAGACAGATCAGAGGAATGATTTCATGACGACAGGCGCGCAGACCTATGTCGACACCCCGTCGAAACCGGCCATCAAGCTTCCCGCTGGAGCTTGCGACACCCATTGCCACGTCTTCGGTCCGCTCGACCGCTTTCCCTATGCGCCCGAGAGCAAGTTCAAGCCCGGCGCGGCGCCGAAGGAAAGACTGTTCGCACTCCACGACATGGCCGGCATCGAGCGCTGCGTCGTCGTGCAGTCGGGATGCCACGGCTTCGACAATGCCGTCACCGCCGATGCGATCGCGGCGCGGCCGGGTCGCTATCTGGGTGTTGCGCTTCTGCGGCCCGACGTCTCCGACGCGGAGATCCGCCGTCATGACGCGCAGGGCTTTCGGGCGATCCGTTTCAATTACATGGGCCATCTGGCACCGGGTGCCACCATCGACGAGCTCAGCGCGCTGGCCGCTCGTCTCGGCGATTTCGGCTGGCATCTGCAGATCCATATGGAAGCCGGGCTGATCGCCGAAATGGCGCCGGTGCTGGCATCGCTGCCGGTGCCGGTAGTGATCGACCATATGGGTCGGGTCGATGCCTCCCTCGGCCTGGATCAGGCACCGTTCACGGCGCTGATGCAGCTGCTCGAAAACGATCATGTCTGGGTCAAGGTCAGCGGCTGCGAGCGATCGTCGCGTCAGGATGCGCCCTATGCGGACGCCCTGCCTTACGCGCGCAAGCTCGTCGAAACCTATTCGGAGCGGGTCCTCTGGGGCACCGACTGGCCACACCCCAATTTCCGCGCCGATCCGCCGGATGACGGCGTGCTGTTCGACCTTTTGCAGGCGATCGCGCCGACGCCCGCCCTGCTGCAGGCGCTGATGGTCGACAATCCGATGCGGCTCTACAAATTCACGGCATAAGGAGGAACGGCCATGTCAGCACGGCTTCAGGATCGTATCGCCATCATCACCGGTGCCGGTTGTGTCGGGCCCGGCTGGGGCAATGGCCGCGCGGCAGCGGTGCGCTTTGCGCAAGAGGGCGCCAGGATCTTCGCGGTCGACATCAGCAAGGACGCCTTGCAGGAGACGATCGAGCGGACCCGGGCAGCGGGCGGCGAGATCGTCGGCCATATCTGCGACATCACCGACACCAATTCGGTCAAGGCGATGGCCGATGCCTGCGTCGAAACCTTCGGCGGCATCGACATCCTCGTCAACAATGTCGGCGGATCGGCCAAGGGCGGCCCGGAGGCGATGGACGAGGAGACCTGGGAGCGCCAGGTGCGCTTCAACCTGACCAGCGTCTACTATACCTGCCGGCATGTGCTGCCGCATATGCGCGCGCGCAAAAAAGGCGCCATCGTCAACACATCCTCGACCTCCGGCATGCGCTGGACGGGCGCTGCCCAGTCGGCCTATGCGGCGACCAAGGCCGGGGTCATCCAGTTCTCCCGGGTCGTGGCGGTCGAATATGCGCCGCATGGCATCCGGGTGAATACCGTCGTTCCCGGACAGCTCCACACGCCGATGGTCGAAACCAGACTTGCGGGCCAGCGGGCCGGGGGCGATGTCGAAAAACTGCTGTCCGAACGCCTGGCCCGCATTCCGCTCGGCTTCATGGGCGACGGCCGCGACACGGCCAATGCCGCCCTCTTCCTCGCCTCCGACGACGCCCGCTTCATCACCGGCACCGAACTCGTCGTCGACGGCGGCATGACCGCGCGCTGCGACTGACCTTTTCGGGCTCCGCCACCGCACCATGTACATGCGCCTTTTCTTCTTTGCTCACGGTTCGCATTGAAAAGAACCGTCAACAGATCCGCAAAGATCCCTTGCGCGTCGTCAAATACAACTTCGCAGCGACCGAAAACCCCACAAAGTTGCGCCTGGTTCAATCGATCACCTCCGATATTTGCGCGCGCTGCCATCACACCATCAGCAAGTTGCCCGACTTCGCCAGATATCAAAGGTGATTGGCCTGGTAATCCCCCCGTTCTTAACGGGGCTCGGCAGTAGAATTCACGCGGCCATTTTCAGTTTCTGCGCGGGTGTGATGCCGCCGGTCGCAGGCGTGGGCGGGAAGTGGCAGGCGTGAGCGGAGCGGATGTCGGCTTTGCGGTGGGCTTGGGGCATGCTCGACTTCCTCTTCTCATCGTCCCAGACGGGCAAGATCATCCCAGAGCATCAAAGTGTAGTTTTAACTCGGCCAGCACTTCGCGTGCGTTGTCAGGTGTGATCGACCATCGCTCGCATGTCAGCCTCCCAAATGACGGCGCAGTTTCTCGGTAATCTCGCTGAGGTTGGAAGGCGTAACGTTCCAGCGCGCAGGATTGTCGTATTCGAAGTCGACGTTGTATCCATTGCTCGACCGATTGAACTGGACGAGCATTTTGATGAGCGCCTTGTCGTTTTCCCGCTTCAGCCAATCGCGATAGGCAGCAGCCTCCTCGCGAACAAGCCGGGGGCGAATAGCGATGGCTTCCCAATCGCCGTTGGCATCATAGGAATATCCGTAGGTCTCGCTCACTCTGTCATCCTCGAAAGCGATCACAAGTGAGAATTCTTCCCAATTCTGCGGCTCAACCTCGTCAGAAGTGATTATCGCGGCAACCAAGGTCCCAACGAATTCTGTTTTCTCGGACATACATTACTCCACGCTTCTAAACGGCACGCGGCTCAACATCTGACCAGCTTGGTTTTTGAAATCCGGCCGGGACGAAGACACCCACAGATCTGGCCGCCATAGAGGTTGCACCAAGGCACGATAGTTATTCGGAATTGGGGGATGCTCTCAGGGTCAACTCTCCGCGCCTATTGTGGGGTCAGATCCCTTGCCGAAACACAGTTTAAAAGGCAGTATTGTCCTGATGCTCGAAAAACTCGAAGCTGGAACCGTCGTAGCGGAACGCATGACGGTTGGTCGCAATCCAGAGCACGTCATCAGAAAAGCTGTCGAGGCAGATGATAGGACTACGCTCGTTCAGCTTGCCGCTGGTGATCAACTGTGGCCGCCCGTTCGCGAACACATAGAGCCCATGCGTCGTGCCGAAATAGACCTTGCCCTGGAACACGCGCACCGACCAGATGTAGTTCTCCGGAAAAAACTCCCCCAGGCTCTGGAAGCCAGACCGCACATTGCCGCGAAGGACGGCTCCGTATTGTCCGACGACCCAGACTTCATCCTCCGACACGCAATGAATGCCTGTCAGCACGCCGTCGGTGCCGGTCTCGATCTTGCTCCACGATACACCGTCGAAGTGGAAGAGATTGCCGCCCAACCCGCACACGTATACGTCGTCTTCGCTGGTGCCATCGATCTCGATGAAATTCGGCGCCTCGCGCATCGACTGGGTGAATTGCCGAAGGATGTCATCGGTGAGGGTGGCTTCGTCCGGTAGCGGCAGGTCTTGCACACTGCGTCCAAGCGCCACCAACTCTTCATCGATCGCAGTCCAGCCACTCGCATCACGTCGATAGACCTGGCCATAGTCGCCACAGACAAAGAGGGTCGTGCCGATCTCGCGGATACAGGTCACGTTGCCAAGTTCGCGTCCATCGGTGAGGCCGACACCTGGAATCTGTTCGAATTTGTCCCCGAGTGAATTGGCAATGCGTACCCAGCCTTTTTCAGATAGTGCACACGATGCTCGCGGTCTCTCCGCAGTAGCCTTCCGGACACAAATCGACACCGCTTGATGGCCTGGCCAGTCGCGATAGGACCAGAGATCCTGACCATTTGGCGAAAGAAAATATATCCGGGTGTAATCGGCCTCTTCTTCGAGACCATCTGGGATTGTGGATATGATGAAAACATCATCGGCACCAGCGCATGCTGCAACAAAACTGACCGGAACAACCATTTTTTCTATCCTCAGAACGGATCCACATTCGGATTATTGCCAGAGCCGCTGCCAACTGCGCTAGGGTCGACGGAAGTCGTTCCGCTCGGGTCGGCGCGAAAGAGGGTGGAGCCTGAAAGCTTGCGTTCGTTGCGGTGATAGTTCCGCAACTGACGTAATAGGTCGGCTGGATCGCAACCAGTAACAACCGCTGCTGATACGACGCCTACTTTTTCAAGATTTTCAAGCTTTGCCGTGCCTGGTGGCTCGCCCGCGGCACCGAGCTTTTTCTCACCGTCGTTGTAGATACTGTGAATGACACCATGCTCATTGAGTTTTGGCCCTTTAAAGACGGGTGTCCCGCCGTCGACGCAGATGCAGTATCCATCGGCATGCGGAACCCCGCCCTTGTAGAGGGCCCCATTTTTACCCGGCGCTCGAAACGCGCGATCCGCCACAACATGATGCGGCGTCGAGTAGGGTGCCGCGTCCGCGCATCCCTTCTTATAAGGTCTCAGCCTGCAATTTCGGCGGCGTCGCCGTCTATCCTTGGTAGACACATTGTTCGGCGTCCGCCCTGCGGGTTCCGGCGGCGGTGTGAGTGTGTCAAGCTCCGTCTGTTTCTCCTTGGTGGCCTGATCGACCATATATTGCAACTGAAGACGTTCCTCAGCAGATGGATCTGCCGCTATCTCATTAGCGTAGTCTGTTATCGTGCCCGGATACCAGCGGCCTAAGTCGGTATTCTTGAAATTGGAATTGACGTTCGAAGCAATAGCCTCCGGCGTGCGTCCCTGGTTTACGAGATCTTGGTGATGGGCCTCCTCCAAACGCTTCGGCATTCCGGCTAGCCGATGAAAAGCCTCCTCTATCAGGGCAATTTCGGTCATCAGTCCGATCTTCCACCAGCGTCGCCACCCGCTCCCCGGCTCCGTCGCGGGAGGCTTGGGTTCCGTCGGCGGCTTGACCTGGGGCGGCTTGACGTCGGGTGGGGGGAGCGGCGCCGGGGGCTTCGTTGTCGGGCTGGATCCGGGTCCGGTAAAGCGGCCGTTCTGGTCCAGGTATGCATATTGCTGGCCGGATTGGAATGCGAAGGGAGTGGCATCGCTCATCACGAGACGCTGGCTGGAAGAGGTAGATGCCTCCGTCGGCTTTTCCTTCAGAGGCGGCGTCGGTTCGAATGTCAGATGGTGCTTCGGCCAGCTGAGCTTTCCCACCGTGTTCTTGTTGTTCATCCACCATTCGTCGTCATGACGCGTCGCCCACTCTCCCTCGATTCGCACGGTCTGGGAGTGCGTCTTGCGCTGGCAGATGGAGGAGACCGTTCCCGATTTGACCCCGAGCCCTGTTCCGGGCTCGTCGCCCATCGATCTCGTCACAAGCGAATTCTGCTTGTGGGCGCGTTGCCCGGTCAAAAATACGGACGAGGCCGTATTCGCATCGTCGTTCTGATAGGCAATGATCGTATATGGCACAGGCGCCACTGGAGAACGGCATACGTCAGGGTATTTCGAGATGATAATACCTTCGGGCGTTGCCCGGCTGCCTTCGCGTGGCGGTGGCAGGCTCATGGCGGACGCCCCTTGGCCTCTTCGTATAAGGCCGAGATCGACGAACCCAGTCTCGCCATCAAAATGCGACTAAAACCTTCCATTCCCTCATTGAATGTCAGTTCGATTACGCGCGCGTTCTCCAGGAAGAACGATACTCTTCTGTCACCGGCTGCGATCGCGGAGGGACTTCCGCGTGCAATATTGTCAGTCAACTTTGTGACTACGCTATCAAGTGTCTCGCCCTGCGGATCGAGTGAGAAGGGCATTGATGCCGCGGCGTCACCCGTGGCGCGCTGGAGCACGATATCCTCGGGAATGCCCGCGCCCGTCCGCGGCAAGATTTCGAATGTCAAAACCCATCCATGCGATCTGATTGCACCCCGACCGTTGCGAATGTCATCTACGGCGGGAGGGACTTGCTTGAGGAAATTCTGCAACCTATCAATCCATGCTTCATTGCCGCATGTCCCGATCCGTTCAAAGAGTTCATCGCCAAAAGACATTACGTCACCGCCGATCACCCGTTGCCTGGATAGCGAACCCGGTCCCAGCTCTTGCCATCGAAACGAACGATCTCCTTGTGGCCGACGGCGAGCAGCATATCCTCGGTGGCGCTGAGCCAGGAAAGGCCACCGATCTCGCGGTCGAGACTGGTCTCGACCCGGGCGAGGCGGCCATTGTCGCAGACAAAGAGCCCGCCGCTACCGCCGCTGGCGGCGAGGTAGACCTTTCCGGCAAGAACCGCCATGCGGCGGAAGGTCAGGTCGGACGGCAGCCGGGCTGCGGGCCGAAAGCCGTCGCGATGATTGCCGATCAGCAGGACCTGCTCACCGCAAACCAGGATCCGGTCCTCGTCCAGCACGGCGATGTCGAGCAGCCGGGCTTCGGTCTCGAGCGGCAGGCGCCGAAAGCCGCCCTCGTCTGTACGAACCGCCAGAAGTCCGTCCTTTCCGCATACATATACCTCATTTTGATGCGGCCCGTTGATGCCGTAGATCAGATCGTCGCGATAGACTTCGGTGAGACGCTCCGCCCATCTATCCGTAATGTCAGGATGTTCTGCCAGATAGTCTGTTACAGAATAGCCCTTTGCGATCCAGTCAGCCGGAATGAATTCCAATTGCCAGTTCGGGTCGATTTCCGGCCGGAAGAAAGCCGGGTCGAGCGGTTCCCAGGCGCCCTTGGCGCGGCGGTAGGTCTGGCCGCCTTCGCCGGCCGCATAAAGCTCGTCACCGATCTGACGCAGCCGTGTCAGCCGGCCGAGCCGCAGCCCCTGCTGCCATGACCGCCCGGCATCGACCAACGGCTCGTCGGCAAAATCCGGATCGGCGGATGCCACCAGGCCCGGTTCATCGAGCACTCAGAGGATCCGTGCATCGACCTTGTCCCAGAAAAACAGGCTCATGTCGCTGACGACAAAGGGATACTCGTCAAAAGCCCAGTCACGCCCCTCGCGTTGCTGACCTCGGGCATATTGCAGCACTGCCGAGAAGGGTGCGAAGGGCTCGGCGTCGTCACGGCAGCCACAGACATAAAACACGTCCCAGGATACGGCCTGGCAGCAGGTAAAACTCAGTTTCATCGTTCTGCCATGTTGTTGAAGGGTCAGGCTTGCAACCTGCTCCGGACGGTGCGGCATCCCGAGTAGCTCGGCAGGATTACGCGCCACCGACGGCTCAGTTGGCGTCCGCTCAGCGGCGGCTTTGCACCAAGACCCTTGCTCTCCAGTCAGTTGGTTCGTTGCTACACTTTCCGGCGTGACGCTATTGCGGCCCGAGAAGGCGTTTGGGAACCGGTCTGCGCAGCGGATTGTCGGAATTGTTGGGATCCTTCTGCCAGTCTCTCAGCGTGGCGGGCCCAAGTTGCAGGTGGAACAGAAGGTGCTCGACGAGACCCACCTTGCGCATGTCTTCCGGATAGCCTTCCCCACCCATCTGGCGAGACGGGAAGAAGCCGAAGATCTCGCCGGGTTCCAGCAGGCCAAACCGGTTGGATGCCGAGGAAAAAAGGGCATAATCCGAGTAATCGTCGTGCATGTCACGGCTAAGGGAATATCCTTTGACGCGGATAGCGTGGCCGAGGGCGAAATCTGGGCTCATTTCATTTCCCCAGCCGTCGAGAATGGGCCCTTCTGGCTCAGCCGACACGGTTCTCTCAAACCCGGCTAAATCTATGTATGTCAAATGGTATTTAGGGCTCCAAGCCATAATCCGACCGTCATAAAAGTACGCACAACAATCAAAATCATCGGCAGAGAATTCCGGGTCACCCTCGAACACCGCCTCCAGCACGGGCTTGAGCAGATCGGGATCACAAATCCAGAGGTAGCCCTTAAGCAGCGCACCGCGCCCATGCTGCAGCCAGAACTGGATCATACCGTCAGGCAGCCGACCTCGGTATTTCTCAACCTCAGCTTCAGTAAGAGGCGTGACATGGGTCATCGGCCCAAGAATATCGGCAATATCGTGAAATGGTCGTTCCCGATCCGTGAGCGGAACGTCATGAAGCTGTTCGTAAGTGAATTCGACCTTGTCACTCATAAAGGCGCTCCTGTCGCATCTGAGCCCCGACCGGGGCAAACCCTCAGTCGCGCATTCATCACCGGGCATCCATTGGCTTGAAGCCTTGCGGCATGCGCGTCAAGTCTTTGCAAACGATCGCCGCCCTTCACCCCTCGGCCCTGAGACCACTGGGCACCGATGATGCCGTTTTCTGCACCCGCAGCTTTTCCATCCGCTCGTTGGCGGACACGTCGAGCGCCCGGCTCGGATATTCGTAGAGCTCGCGCTTTGTCGCATCCGGCATCTGCACCAGCGACGGCGTCATCGTGCCGGGCACCATGTTCGGCGTCTCGAAGTTCCAGTCGGCCCCTGCCCGCTGGCCCGGCACGTAGCTGAAGCGCTTCATCCATTCGGTGATGGGGTTGCGGTCGGAAGAGCCTTGCGAGCAACCTTGTGCAAGTTCACGCGTGCTCGGCATCCCGCCGAAGGACCTGATCGGTCTCGAGCTCATCACCCTGTCTCAGGATCGCAAAATCCGGCGCATCTGATTCAACGAATGTCAGTGCCAGCGTGAATGCCTGATCTTTTGCAGCATCCCCCGGCAAAGCCTGAAAAACCAGATTGTATTGCCCGGTCGGAACGCGGATGTCGCGCATGGCGCCGATCGTGCCGACCTTCAGCGGCTTGGCGTCAACAACGAACGGTACCTGTATCGCCCAATAGGCCGAGGAGGCCACTTCGACGGCTTGCGCGCTATCCACCATGACAAGGCATTCGCCGTCATGATCCGGCACGCCGAAACTCACGATACCCTCAGACCATGCAAAGCCCTGGGCGACATGCTCGTCATCCCAGAGCAGGCCCGGGCGTGGCAGGTCTGCCAGATGCACGACGACCTGGGTATAGAGAACGGTCAACGGAAATTCAGCAATCATGTCATGGTCCTACGGTCATCGTGATCTTGCAGCCCTCCGTTGCGCCGGTCAATTGCGCGGCGATCTGGCCACCGGCGCTACGGTTGTCGCTACGTGGAATATGGCGCACGCTGGCGCCGGCGCCACCCTCGGCAAAGGTGGCCGGGGGATATTCGTCGCGGTCCATGCCGGGCTTTGTCGGAATGCCTCTCAGCGATGCTGCTCGCCTGGCGGTCGTGCCCGGTCGATCGAGCGTCAGCACCGAGGGATATCCGGACGCCTGGGCGTCGGCGATATGCTGTGCGGCCTGCGGAGAGGCTGTCCGGGAGATAACGACGCTACGTGCGCACGGACAGGTCTGGCAGGTATCGGTATCGGCCTTGGCGTCCGCCTGGTCGGCCGCCTCGTTGCCAAACAACCAGTCCCGCGCGTCATCGATCTTCTGATTGACATAGCGACCCGCATCCGTGTCGTCGACCCAGGCCCCGGCGCTGGTTCCGGCCGCATAGCCGCCGGCAGCCCCGACGCCGGCGCCAGCTACGCCGCCGGTGACCGCACCAATTCCGCCACCGACAACTGCCCCACCGGCAGCGCCAGGTACAGCGCCTACGCCTCCGGCAAGTGCGCCGCCTGCCGCCCCGACGCCGGCCCCGATCGCGCCTTCGACGGCAGCACCGGCCGCAGCCCCTTCCACGGCCCCGACCGCTCCACCGCCGACGAGACCCAGACCGCCGAGCAGATTCTCGAAAAAGCCGCCGTCACTCATGCGGCACCACTGGCGGTCTGTCGTGCCATGGCCCCGGCAATACCCGACATGAAGGCCCTCATCTGATCGTCAGGCGACTTGCCCTCACGCGCGATGAAACGCAGCGCCTCGCGATTGTGGAGCACCCTGCCGCCCGTCTTGCACATGACGAAGGCCCAGCGGCAATGGGCGCCTTCGGAGACAAGTCCGAGCCGCGTGCCGCTGACCTCGCTGACACGGATGTGTTCGCGCAACTGGTCCTCGCTCACATCTTGCGTTTCGGACGGACAGGTCTGCCGCAGATAGTCCACACGTCTTGTCAGGTTGGCCGCACGCCTTGCCTCCTCAATGCCCTCCACCTGGCGGATGTCCAGCCTGAAGGGTCCCGGTGCCGGGGATACCGCGCTTCCCGGGTGGCGGATCCGCTTCAGGCCGCCGCCCCATTCCGGCTCCGGCGCGAAGAACAGCAGCGCCGCCGGCCCGAGCAGCCGCGCGACCTGCTCCGGCTCCAGCGCCGGCACCACCTGTATCATCACATTGGGATCGGCGTGGCGGAAGATGACCCGCTCATAGGCATGGGCCATGGCCACACCACCCGGACGCCTCACCGTTCGCGGCGCGTCCTTGCGGGCGACCAGCATCTGGTTGATCCGGCGCAGATGGCGGGAAAGCGTCTCGGCGGTGACGGATCTGTCCGTGACCCAGAAAACGGCGCCGGGACGGTCGTCGATGACATCCAAAATCTGCCGCAGCCGTTCGGCCACCCGATCGGGATCATCGATGATATCCGAGGGGAGAACCCCGCCACCTGTTTCGCCGCCGACCGCGACATGGGCGGCCATCTCCGCCGCCATCGCCGCCGCCTTCGCCTCCAGCGCTTCGTCGGAAAGATCTTCGTCCTCACCGTCGGCTGCGGTTTCCTGAGGCGCGCGTGAAACCAGATAGGGATCGACAAGCCATGGCCCGCCGAGCACCGTCTCCGCGTTGCCCGGCACCTGCCGGTAGAGCGGGCGAAAGGACATGCCGGCCGCGTTCAGCCGCGCCGGCAGGGCCGCATAACGCGCGCCATCCATCACCACATAGATGCGGTGGGCGCCGCCCTCGACCAAATCGTAAAATTGTCGTTCCAGGGCATCCCGGACATCCTCGGGCCGCCGCTCGGCACGCTGGGTCAGGGCCATTGCGTCACCCTCGCACGCCGGGCGTGGAACTGGCAGCCATCGCCTTCTGGCACGGCGTGCCGCTGGTCGACGCACCCGCGCCGCCGGCACCGCCCCCTGCACCATCATCGCCGATATAGACATTGGAGGAGCCCGTCTCGGCTGACCCGCCGCAATCGATCGCGTCACCGATCCGGCCGGCAGCCTTGCCGTTGATGAAAACCGTCGCCGATCCCGCGGCCAACGCCCGCGGATGCGGACCCGCATGGCCAGCCACGCAGGCATGCGCCGCATAGGCATCGCCCACCCGCATCAGTGGACGACCATTCACATAGACATCCGGACTGCCGCCGGTCGCAGGCGTGGGCGGGAAGTGGCAGGCGTGGGCTGAGCCGATGTCGGCTTTGCGGTGGGCTGGGGGCATGCTCGACTTCCTTCGAGAGATTATAACCATTCACAACAGAACTTGACGCCCATACTTACACAAGGTTCGCGCAAGTCAATATATCGGACACCTGCAAGAATTTTATATACTAAACTGCAAAAAACAGCATATACATGGTCAAATATTCCAAAAATAATCATCCTTATCGCACCAAAGATCGATCAAACCAACGATGAAAATTCCGCTCCGTAATTGTCAATATTCTCATAAAACAAAGACACGGGAGTACCTATACTATTTGGAGAATAGATATATTTTTTTATACAATTCATCCGCTCCAATAAAGGACGATTTTCGTACAAAGCATCACGGTATCGAGACGGAAAATTGAATATTTGCTTTGCGACGATAAATTTATACCTAACATTATCTATCAACGACGCATAAATAAATGGGTCCAAATTCATGAGGATCTTGTCAATAGCAAATCCCTCCTCAGACCTCTCGTCGACATCAGAGTATCTCTGCTTCAGGTTGTCGACTGCATTCGCTATCTCCTTCTCTCTCTTCCGTCCATCAGGCCCAAACAGCATATTGCTGGAAACAGCCTCCTCCTTCACTTGGATAAATAAATGGAAGAATGGATGCTGAGCCATGCCTCGTTCGACCGATTTCTCATAGGTGGCCTCCCAGGACGAACGCATCAAACCGGTGATAGCCTCGTCCATAGTCTCTTCACCTTCAATACAGCGAATTAGAAAGGCGTACTGATTCATAATTGCCTCAAAAGAAGCGTAAAATCCGGGTGTGGCGTCACCATAGAAACTGTCAATCTTGATTGCCTCTTCATCCCACCTGACAACATCCTCACGGGTCGAATAAACTTCATGGACAAAATCGTCGTAGGAGCGAAAAGGTATATGAATCGGTGAGCCAGCCTTAGACATAGACATTCCTTTTTTGTTGGAGGCAGCATAATGAAGGTGTTACTACGGGGACTTCGTCACCCATTGATCGTAGAAGTCAACGATATCTGAAAAGTTCTTATAAGAACGCCCATATTTTAAACTTTCATCCAACAGGATATCTTCCCAGCCTGTTTTAAGTGTAGTTGATCTGCCGATATCGGCCTCATTTCCACGAATTGCCTCTCGCCATGGGACTTTCGGACGTGTGCTATCCAGCGAAATAGCGGGTTTCATGTCATCCGGCACATATAGCTGTTGCCCGCCACCTCTATATTGAAAACTGCTCGATTTGGTTGTCCAATCATCGCCTGCGTCCGCCGCCCTAGCACCTGTTCCGAGCAAACCATGAGCGTCTTCGGTGAAACTGACGCTAGTGCCCTCTCGACCATAAGGCGCGATACCCAAGCCGTGCGGGTCACCTGCGTTTGTTGGATCAACCCAATTGCCTGGAGGCCGCCCTTCTCCATTCCACTGAAACATCTTCTCATTCGCGGATATGGGACGAACTCGGATGGGCTGGCTAAGATTGAAAGATGTCCCCCCCGTCAAGTTGTCGGTGTCACCGTGGTAAGCTTCGGAATATGCGGTGACCATTTTTCGTCTTGCGGCGATATGCGCTGGAGTCTTCCCCGACTCCCCAGCCAAAGCAATGTCCGCGTCGCTGACACCCCTACTATTAAGCTCTTTGCGCCAATCAAGCCGACTTATCGGTTTGGCCAATCGTTTGGGATCGGTATCAGCATGCCCGTGATCGCGATCCTTAGTCGTGTTGCCCATATTATCGGATCCGAGAACTCGCTTCTCTGCATCCGTTAGTTCAGCATCAACATCAAGTGCCCGGTAGAAATCTTCTTGGACGTCAGCCTTGCCTAAACCTGCCTCAACGACACGTTTTTTCATAATATTTCTGGAGGCTTTGACGGTTATTTTGACCAGTCTGGATCCTTTTGCGGTCACCCTGGCGACGATTTTGAGAAACATCGCCGCGCCAGCCATTCCCATTGCGGTAAGAGCCGCCGCCACCCCAGTCTCAATGATAGAGAAGCCTGCGTCTACCGATGCTTTACAAAGTGCAACTTTCCAGGTTCCATTCTGAAAGGCTGCGATAATGCTGTTATATGTATCCTTTAGCGAGGCCCAAAGGTTCGACCAAAAGTCTTTGAAACTCTGGTGCATAAGCGCTGTGCGTTGAGCTTGAGCCTGCTCAAAGGCTTGGGCCGTCGAGTTTTTTGCGAGCAACGCTTCTTGTGCAGCGCCTGAATTCTGCCCGTGTAAAATGCTTGCGAGCTCAAACTCGTGCTGAGCCTTCTCCATCTCGCTACGGGTACGCTCTTCCTCATCAGTGGCTTTGCGCAAATCCGTGGGAATGCCGAGTTCATCGATCATCCGCTTGACGAGGGCCCTCGCTGCGGTGACGTCATCGCTTGATCCAACTCCGGCAAGAAGCCCTATAAACCTTACCGTTGCCGCGTATTCATACGCCTTGTCTGTCGCATACACGACGCAGGATGAACCATCTGTGTGCGTGTCATCCGTTTGAACATCTGTGAATGCGGCAGCGCTACCCATGGATCAGTTCCTCAAAGCCCGCTCAACTTTGTCGAGAAAAAGTTCTGGTCCAGAGATCGGGTACTCATCCGCTGGAAGTTGATACGCTTCCCCGGAGCAGGCCCAAACCCATCGACATTCACGCCCATGACCAAGCTTTGAATCTCTTTGTGGGCGAGTTCAAGCGCATCCGAATTTGCCTCGAGAGACGGCAACGACTTGGCTATCAATCGGGATACCGCCTCGAACTGTACCACCGAATTAGGTTCAAACTCGAAAGGATCGCTCAGCCTAGTGGCGCCCAGACCAGCAAAAAATTTATCTCTATATTGATCTCGCAACTTTCTGCGTTCGGGTTCATTCTTGATGAACTCACCGTCGTCATATCTTCTTGTCAAAGGTATTTCCTCACGGATTTAAGTCGATTTTCCCGGCTTTCAGAACAATGCCCACATCGGCTTCGAATGTTATCGTGCCCTCTTCCCTCATCGTGATCTTGGTTTTCCCACACACAATTTCGAATGTCTTTCCCACGACCACAGTCTTGTTCTGACCAACTTCTTCATAGGCCCCCATTTGAATAGACTTATTTTCAATGCCTCCAACGGATAATTGATAGCCTCCACCAACCGCCAGAACCTTGGCGCCACCGACTATCTCACTCGAGCTTAGCATCACCGTCTCGGCTTTATTCTTGCCAACTCCGACGACCATGTTGCCCTCCCCCATGTTCAGGGCATTCAAGAAGCCGAGCTTGTCCGTGAAGCTACCAAGCTTGTCGGTCAGCAAATTGCCCATCTTATCCCGGAGGATGCCCATCGCCGAAACAACGCCACGCTGCAGAACATTCGGCCCCACCATCAGCGTCATATTGCCGCCGATCACCTCGTGGTGGTTGTTGCCCACTTCGATCGTCTTGTTGTGACCGATCGACTCGGCCTGATTGTTGTCCACGCGCTTGGAGCGTGAGTTTTCAACATGAAGGCGATGGTCCCGCTGGGCATGAAGGTAGATCTCTTCAGCTCCTGTAGCATCTTCGAACGTCAGCTCATTAAAGCCCTCGCTCTTGTAGCTGTCCGTCCGGAACACGCTCTTCGTCTTGTTATCGGGAAGCGTATACGGCACCTTCTGCTTCGGGTTTGGCACTACCCCCGTCACCAGTGGCCGGTCCGGGTCGCCGTCGATGAAGGCGACCATGACTTCCATGCCGATGCGCGGGATCACCTGGCCGCCCCAGCCGGCGCCCGCCCAGTTCTGCGCCACGCGGATCCAGCAGGTGTCGGACCCGTCCTTCTTCGCCTTGCGGTCCCAGGGAAACCAGACCTTGATGCGGCCATACTGGTCGGGATGGATCTCCTCGCCTTGCGGACCCGCGACGATCGCCACCTGCGTGCCCTCGATCCGCGGGCGGTGCGTGGCCCGGTGCGGGGTCATCGGCACGCGCGACGGGATCGCCTCGAAGCTGTTTAAATATTCCGGATTGTTGTCGCTGGTCTCATAGGAACGATCGACCACCTGGTGGCGGATCACCGAGATGATGTGCTCCTCGTAGTCGTGGTCGGGGTGGGCGACCTCGTACGGGGTGAAGCGCCGGCCGGCCTCGAGGATCCGGCTCGTCGACTTGCCGAAGATCCGCTCGTGGTCGGCCTCGCTTGCCTGCACCCGCAGCTTTTCCATCCGCTCGTTGGCGGACACGTCGAGCGCGCGGCTCGGATATTCGTAGAGCTCGCGCTTTGTCGCATCCGGCATCTGCACCAGCGACGGCGTCATCGTGCCGGGCACCATGTTCGGCGTCTCGAAATTCCAGTCGGCGCCTGCGCGCTGGCCCGGCACGTAGCTGAAACGCTTCATCCATTCGGTGATGTGGTTGCGGTCGGAAGAGCCCTGCGCCAGCCGCACCCGCCCCTCGCCCTCGGCACTGTCGGAGGGACCCGACCAGCTGTTGGCACTGTCGGCCACCACCAGCTTGTGGCTGCCCTCCTTGTGCTCGAACCACCAGAACAGCCCGTCTTCCTCGAAGCGACGCAGCAGGAAGTCGAGATCGCTCTCGTTCCACTGGACCGAATAGTGCTGGGCGGGCGGCATGGACACCACGCCGGAGGTGTCGGGGGCGGGAATGCCATGTTCGGAAAACAGCGTCTCGACGATCTCGACCGAGGTCTTGTCCATCCAGATGCGGCAGTCGGTGCGGCGCGACAACAGCCACATCTGCGGGCGCAGCGTCAGCTGGTAGGACCGCAGTCCGCGGCTGGCCGGCGGCCCCTCGAAGAGATCCGTCACCAGCCCGTTGAACGGCCGGCGCACCGCATCGTCATCCTCGCCCTGGCGCACCTCGAGCGACACATCCGTCAGCCGGCCGATCAGTTCTTCCGGCTTGACCGCCTCCTTCTTGGCACGCACCGCGACCGTCATCTCGAACAGGCGGTTGACGCCCTCCTCGATCTCCATCCGCTCCGGCAGCAGCTGGTCCTGCCCAAGCGGCGAGGACACCCGCAGCACACGGCTTGCCTGGACGAAGTCTTCGGCGGAGGGTTGGTCGTTCATGAGCGATCATCCTTGGATGCAACCGGATCTTTGCGGGCTGCCTATTTCAGCTCGCCGACGAGATAGGCGTAGCGGAACTTTGTGGAGCTGTTGGGCGGGATGGCATCGGCCTTGGGGCCGTACATGAATTGCGCGGTCAGGACCTCGCCGCTGTCGGCCGCCGTCGGCACGGTTCCGGCAAGAAAGGCATTGCGTGGAAAATAGCTGCGCGTCTCGGCGAAATTGTTTTCCGAATAGTTGAACTGCACGACGAAGGCGCGGTGCCCCTTGGCCATCATCGCCTCGAGGATCTTGCCCTGGTTGTTCTCCAGCCACTTTTCCAGCCAGTGATGCAGGGAATAGCTGTTGAAGGCTTCCGCCGCCATCCGCAGGCCGGCAGCCGCCGCCCCTCCGCGCGCATTGCGGGCACCGACATCGCGCGGTCCGGGCGCATAGGTGATATAGTCGAGGCTCGGGCCCCGGCCCATGCGTGTCATCGCCTTCGACTGATCGTCCGGATTGGCGATCCTCATCTTGAGCCGATCCGACTCCACGTTGAAATCCGGCATGTCCCCTCCAAAAAATCCTAAAGGCTCGGCGCTGCTGCGCGATAATCCGTCGGTCCGGTGGCCGTTGAGGCAGCGGACCGATATCCAAGGGAGGAACCGGCGCTTGGCGGCGCGCCGGCTCCAAAAGGCGACCTGACGATCAGGCGGCCTTTGTGGTCGACAGATCGTAGGATGCGATCATCGGCGACTTCGGCGAGTTGTCCTCGTCGTAAGGCGTGTACTTCACTTCCATCTTGGTGAAGTTCAGGCGGATCGTCTCGACCGGGCGGTCACCCGAGGAATCGACCGAGTAGCTGGCGATCAGCGTGTTGGTCAGCAGGTATTCGATATAGGTGTTACCCGGATTGCCGGTGGTCACCAGATGCACGACGGCCTGCTTGCCGGTGCGGCCGGCGCAGGCTTCCTGGAAGAGCTTGGTCGAGGAGCTGTCGCTGACCTTGGTCAGGATGACTTCCGACACGGTCGGCTCGGAGGCTTCGCGGTTGGCCGTGGAGCCTGCGGAGGTGTTCATGCTGCGGGCCACGTTCCAGTGCAGGGCCTCGATATCCATCCACTTCTTGTGTTCCTCGTGGGTGGCATCGCCCTGAATACCGTCGATCTGAAGATAAATCGGCATATTCTTTGCTCTCCTGTCTAGCTTCTGTTCGCCTTATGGCGGTTTACATTTGGTCCGAATTCAGCCGCCCTCGCCGGTCGTCCCGGCCAAATCGGCATCTGCATTCCAGGCGCGCCCGTTAAGAGACGGCAGGGAATTTCTTGGTCGCCGCGTCGCGAAACGCGGCGATGACGAAGTGGTCGTCCTTCAGGGTGACCTCCACCGAGGTCACCTTTTCGCCAGCCGCAACGCGGTCGAGGAAATAGCTTGCAAGCGGCGGCAGCAGATCGCGACCGATCATGATCTCGATGGCCCGGGCACCGATCTCGCTGCCGGCGGCGCGAGCCACCAGCGCGTCGCGCACCGCCTCGTCGATATGGAATTCGTGGCCATAAGCGGCGAGCACCCGCTCGCGGATGCGCTCCAGCTGGATGTCGACGATCTTCGCCAGCGCATCCTTGCCGAGCGGCATGAACGGCAGGATGACCGTGCGGCCGAGAAAGGCCGGCTTGAACTGCTTTTGCAGCTCCGGCATCAGCAGGGCTTCCAGCGCTTCGCCGGTCGGCATGGTGTCCGGATCTTCCGCCAGCGTCGCCAGCAGATCCGAGCCGGTATTGGCGGTCATGAAGATCGTGGTGTTCTTGAAATCCACGTCACGGCCTTCGCCGTCGCGCAGCGAGCCCTTGTCGAACACCTGGTAGAAGATGTCCTGGACACCCGGATGGGCCTTGTCGATCTCGTCGAGCAGTAGCACGCCGAACGGACGGCGGCGCACCGCTTCCGTCAGGACGCCGCCCTCGCCGTAACCGACATAGCCGGGCGGCGAGCCGAGCAGCATGGAAACCTTATGCTCTTCCTTGAACTCGGACATGTTAATCGTCGTCAGCTGCCCGTTGTCGCCATAGAGCAGGTCGGCCAGCGACAGCGCCGTCTCCGTCTTGCCCGTACCGGACATGCCGACCAGCAGGAAAACGGCAGGCGGGCGGCGCGGATCGGTCAGTCCGGCGCGGGCGGCCCGCATGGCGTCGGCGATCCTTCCGATCGCATCCTGCTGGCCGATGACCCGTTCCTGGAGCTGCACATCGAGTGCACGGGCGGCCGAAATCTGATCGGTCAGGAGCTTGCCGAGCGGAATTCCGGTCCAGCGCGAGACGATGGCGGCAATCACATGGCGATCGACAACCCGGGGGATCAGCCGCTCCTCGCCACTGGCCGTCAGCGGCAGCGCGCGCCGCCTGCCGAGCTTGTTTTCGCCGCGCAGCGGTCGGACATTTTCCGCAAGCTCCGCGGGCACGTCAGGCACGGCATGACCGGCATCTTCCGCGCTTGCGTCCTCGGCCTCGAGCGCTGCCAGTTCACGCTGGAAACGCTCATCCAGCGTGTCGACCTCGCGCTGCAGCCGCGCCTGCTCGGCGGCCAGGGCCAGCTTGCGCTCGGCGCTCTCCTCAGAGGCCGGTTCGCGCTGGAGCCATTCAGCCTCGACGGCCAGCATCTCCAGCTCTTTGCCAAGCATGACCAGCTGTTCCGGCGCGGTCTGCCGCGCCAGCGACACGGATGCGGCCGCCGTGTCGATCAGGCTGACGGCCTTGTCGGGCAATTGGCGCGCCGGCATGAACCGGACGGACAGTTGCACCGCCGCGACGATGGCTTCATCGAGAATCTTGACTTCGTGGTGCTTCATGAAGGTGTCGGCGACACCGCGCAGCATGCGCACGGCCGTTTCCTCATCCGGCTCCCGCACATAGATCGGCTGGAAGCGCCGTGTCAGGGCCGCATCCTTTTCGAAATAGCGCTTGTATTCGCTCCAGGTGGTGGCGGCGATGGTGCGGACCTCGCCCCGCGCAAGCGCCGGCTTGAGAATGTTTGCCGCATCCCCCTGCCCCTGGCCGCCGCCCGCACCGATCAGGCCATGCGCCTCGTCGATGAACAGGATGATTGGCTCCGGCGAGCGCTTGACGGCGTCGATGACGCCGTTCAGGCGGCGTTCGAACTCCCCCTTGACGCCGGCCCCCGCCTGCAAAAGGGTGAGATCGAGCATCAGCAGGCGCACGGATTTCAGCTTGTCCGGCACGGCGCCCGCATGGATCTCGAGCGCCAGCGCTTCGGCCACGGCCGTCTTGCCGACCCCGGCTTCGCCGACGAGAATCGGGTTGTTCTGGCGGCGGCGCGTCAGGATATCGACCATCTGGCGCAGTTCGGCGTCGCGCCCGATCACGGGGTCGATGCGCCCCTCTGCAGCGTCGCGGGTCATGTCATGGGTGTAGAGATCGAGAAATTCCTCGGTCGACCCCCTGGACGCCAGGGCGGCCGGCGCAGAGGCACCGTCTTCGGCAACAGCTTCGGCGTCTTCGGCAAGCTTTTCGTCCAACAGCGAGCGATTGAGGCTCTTCAGTGCGGGAAACAGCCCGCGCACCAGGCTGCGCAGCGCGACCTCCTGGTCGAGTGCCGCAATCAGATCGTAAGGGGTGACGGACTGACGGCCCGCCTGCAGGGTAGCCGTCAGCCAGGCCTCGCGGCAAAGCGCGATCAGGTTGGGTGAGAGCGTCAGATCCTGGCCGGAGCCGATCCGGCCGTCGTCGAGTGCCCGCTCGGCCTCCCGCTGCAGCATGATCGGGTCGATGGCAACGGCTGAAAAGGCGGCTGCCGTCGCATCGTCGCGGGCGAGCACGGACAGCCAGTGGGCGATGTCGACCTGATCGTGCGGCCGTGCGGCGGCGACCGAAGCTGCCTGTTCCAGCGCGACCCGTAGCGCCGGTTGCAGCCTGTGGATCAACCGCTGGACGTCGATCTGCGGCATGCCTCACCCTCTCTCATAGCGTGTATTTCAAAGCGGAACGCCGAAACCGGGAATTGGTTTCGTTGATTAGGTCGAGTAAATATCAATTTTGTCCAAAAGGTGTTCATCTTACCCAAAGCTTAACAAAAACGAGTCGCGCCTCTCTTTCGCCGCATTTTGGAAAGTCATATGCGGCTCTAGCTCTAAGGAGCGTCTATCTATGTGACAATTTTTTGAAGGATATGCTGCAGTGCTCGTGACCACGCTCACAAAACCACTAGATTTAGGGGGTAATTGTGGAATTAATATTCGTCACGACGAAGCCACACGTGAGCTATACTATAAGCTTAAGGATGAAAGAAATCAGGCCCGCGCAGAAGAGAGATCCACTCAACCAGGTGAAGCTTTCAGGTTGTCCCAGCAATGGTCCAATGTCCACAATCAAGGATTGCACCTGCTTACTTCGGTAACACGCGATATCGAAGTATTCGCTTGGCTAGCAGAGTCTAATCTTCGACTATTTGGAATTGCTGGATTAGGCGAGGTCTATGAGGCAACAGCGCGTATACTTAGTAATTTTTGGGAGGACGTCCATTCGATCGAAGCGGACGACCTAGAGGAGAGAGTGGCGCCGCTTGCCGGGCTGAACGGCATGGGCGCTGAAGGCACCATCATCCAGCCGATCCGGCTGACGTCCCTGATCCCGGGCGAGCGCTTCGGCCATCTTTCGCTCTGGGACTACGAGCTTGCCCAACGCCCCGGCGAGACCGCCAGACGCGAGTCCCTGGAAAAAGCCGCAACCGAAGCGGGAACAGATGCGCTTACGGCGCATTTGGCAGATGTGACCACGTGTCTGCAGGCGTTCGAGAGGTTGAACGATGTGCTGTCCCAGAATTGCGGCGAACTGGCCCCCGGCAGTTCCAACACCCGGAATGTCCTGCTCCAATTTGCCGCCGCCTTGCGCGCGCTCGGGGCGCGGGACGCAACCGGCATCGAACCCGACAAAGGCATACCGTCTCCAGTCCAGGCAGACGGTCAACCCCACCCCCATCCGACCGAAGGCCAACTCACCGCAGCGCCCTCTCCCGCCCAGCAGGTGTCGCCCGAAGGCATCCGCTCCCGCGAGGAGGCCTTGGAGTTGCTGAAGACCGTGGCCCGCTATTTCCGCAGAACCGAACCTCATTCGCCGATCTCGATGGCGATCGAGACACTGGTCCTCAGGGGGCGGATGGATTTCGCCGAACTGCTCGCCGAACTCCTGCCGGAACAGCAGGCCAGGATGTCGGTGCTGACGGCCGCTGGCATAAGACCGATGCAGGACAAGCCGGACAAGACCCAGAGCTGACAATTCATGCGGGGCTGATGGCCCCCGACATCATTCAACCGAACAAGACAAGACGAAGGAGAGATGCCAATGGCAAGCGTTCACGAAAAGCTGGAGCGCGTGCGGAAACCGCGGGTTCACATCAAGTACGAGGTGGAGACCGAAGGCGCGATGGTGGTGAAGGAATTGCCCTTCGTCGTCGGCGTTCTCGGCGATTTCTCGGGCAATCCGACGGAGCCGCTCAGACCCTTCGGCGAGCGCAAGTTCGTGCAGGTCGATCGCGACAATTTCGACGATGTAATGCGCCGCATGACACCGGGCCTGGAAATGTCGGTGGCCAACACGCTCGCCGATGACGGTTCCGATATCCGCCTGAACCTGAAATTCGAGAGCATGGACGACTTCCTGCCGGGTTCCGTGGTGCAGCAGGTTCCGGCTCTCAAGGCCCTGCTCGACGCCCGCAACGAACTGCGCGACCTGCTGAGCAAGGCGGACCGGTCGGAGGATCTCGAGCGTTTGCTGGAAGAGATCCTGCAGAACAAGACGGACCTTTCGAAGCTGATCGCGGAACTCCAGGACCGCCCCAGCGAGGCCAGCAGTCAGTAACGTCGCAAGGCGCGACGACGGCCTGAGCGAGGGAGACCTCGCAGGCCCGCCCCAATTTGGAAGGAAAAGCACATGAGTGCCGAAAGCATGCTGAAAAGCGAAGGATCGGCAGCGGTCTCTGAAAACGAGAACCTGCTGACCAAGGTCATCGCGGCCACCAAGCAGACCGAGCCCGACCGCGCGCACAACCTGCTGCGCACGTTGACGGACCAGGCCCTGAAGGGAACGGTCAAGTATGACCGCAACCTGACGGTTACCATCAACAACGCGATCGACGAACTCGACCGCACGATCTCCCGGCAACTGGCCGCAATCATGCAGGCGCCGGAATTCACCAAGCTGGAGGGCACCTGGCGTGGCCTGCACTACCTGGTGAAGAACAGCGAAACCAGCGCCAATCTGAAGATCCGCGTGTTGAACGCCACCAAGCGCGAACTGTCGCGCGATCTGGCCAAGGCGGTGGAATTCGACCAGTCCCGGCTGTTCAAGTCGATCTACGAGGAAGAGTTCGGCACGCCGGGCGGCGAGCCGATGGGCGCGCTGATCGGCGACTATGAATTCGACAGTTCGTTCGACGACATCCAGCTGCTGCAGGGCACCTCGTCGATCGCGGCTGCTGCCTTTGCCCCGTTCATCTCGGCCGCAAGCCCGCAGATGTTCGGCTTCGAGGACTATCGCGGCCTGTCGCGTCCGCGCGATCTGGAGAAGATCTTCGAGACGGTGGAATACGCCAAATGGCGCAGCTTCCGCGAATCGGAAGATTCGCGCTTCGTCACGCTTGCCTTGCCGCGCGTTCTGGCCCGCATGCCCTACGGCCCGCAGACCAATCCGATCGACGAATTCGTCTATGACGAAACGGTCGATGCCAAGAACGGCGAACTCGCTCACAACGACTATACCTGGATGAACGCCGCCTATGTCATGGGCACGCGGCTGACCGAAGCCTTCGCCAAGAGCGGCTGGTGCACGGCGATCCGGGGCGCCGAAAACGGCGGCAAGGTGGAAAACCTGCCGATGCACGTATTCCGCTCCGACGATGGCGACCTTGACCTCAAATGCCCGACCGAAGTCGGCATCACCGACCGTCGCGATGCCGAACTCGGCAAGCTCGGCTTCCTGCCGCTCTGCCACTACAAGCATACCGACTATGCCGTATTCTTCGGCGCCCAGACGACGCACAAGCCGAAGCTTTACGACAAGCCAGAAGCGACCGCCAACGCGGCCGTCTCGGCGCGCCTGCCCTACATGATGGCCACGTCGCGCTTTGCCCACTACCTGAAGGTCATGGGTCGCGACAAGATCGGCTCGTTCATGGAGGCGAAGGATTGCGAAGTCTGGCTGAACCGCTGGATTGCAAGCTATGTCAACGCCAATGACGATGCCGGCGAGGAATCCCGCGCCCGCTATCCTTTGCGCGACGCCAAGGTCACCGTGCAGGAAATCCCGGGCAAGCCGGGTTCCTACAATGCGGTCGCCTGGATGCGCCCCTGGCTGCAGATGGAGGAATTGACCACATCGCTGCGCATGGTCGCCCGGATCCCGTCGAAGACCTGATCATCGCAACATGAGCATTCGCAGACGGCCGTTACAGGCGGTCTGCGAATGCTTTCTGGGGGTAATTCCAAATGACAACCGGCACCCATGCATCGGCTCGTGGCGATATCGACCGTCTGATTGCGCTGATCGATCGCAAGATCAATCGGCAGGTCAATGCTGTCCTCCACCATCCGGAATTCCAGGCGATGGAAGCGCGCTGGCGCGGCCTGGCCATGCTGGTGCGTGCCTCTTCCAGCGCCAGCGACGTCAAGATCAAGGTGCTGAGCGTCAGCTGGCACGAGCTTGCCCGCAGCATGGAGCGGGCCACCGATTTCGACCAGAGCCACCTGTTCGAGCTCGTCTACAACCGGGAGTTCGGCATGCCCGGCGGCGAGCCGATCGGCATGATGATCGGCGACTACGAATTCGAGACCAAGGCCGACAGCGGCGTCGATCCGATCGGCACCCTGACCCAGGTGGCCATGGTGGCGGCCGCCGCCTTCTGCCCGTTTGTCGGCGCCGCCTCGCCGCGGGTGCTCGGCCTTGCCGACTACGGCGAACTGGCGCGCGTGCAGGATCTGCTCGGCGTGCGCCAGGATAAATCCTATCTGCGCTGGCTCAGCCTCAGGAACCGCGACGATGCCCGCTTCATCGGCCTTGTCGCGCCGCGCGTCCTGATGCGGCCGCCGCACGAGGCCTATTCCCGCCACCGCCAGGACGGCTTTCCGTTTCGCGAGGAAATCGGCGAAAAGGGCGATACGCTTCTCTGGGGCAACGGCGCCTTTGCCTTTGCGCTCGTGGTCATCCGCAATTTCCTCGAAAGCGGCTGGTTTGCCGATATCCGCGGCGTCACCCAGGACGAGATCGATGGCGGCATGCTGTCCACCGACGAATTGCCGCCGCTCGATTTCGGCATCGAGAGCGAGGGCCTGTCCAGCCAGCCGCCGGTCGAAGCCCGGCTGACGAAGCGGCAGGAAGAGCAGTTCTCCGAACTCGGCGTCATCCCGGTCTCCTCCACCTATATGTCCTCCTCGGCGATCTTCAACGCCAACCAGTCGCTGCACGCGCCGGCCCACTACGCGACCGAAAGTGCCCGCCAGAACGCCCGGCTGGCCGCGATGCTGCAATATGTGCTCTGCGCCTCCCGCTTCTCGCATTATCTGAAGGTGATCATGCGCGACGACATCGGCCAGCTGTCGACCGCCCCGCAGATCCAGCGAAAGCTGGAAGACTGGCTGTCGAAATACACCCTCGGCAACGAGGACGCCGAGATATCGCTGAGAGCGCGCTATCCGCTGCGCTCTGCCGGCGTCAGCGTCTTCGAGGCGCCCGGCAAGCCCGGCACCTACAATTGTACCGTCCGCCTGCAACCGCATTTCCAGCTGGACGATGTTTCCACGAGCTTCCACCTGATCGCCGAGACGCCCGCCAATGGCGGCGCGGCAGACGCGGGTGGAGCCGACCGCAAGAGGATATCCGCATGACCGACGCCCCCACCCCCGCCGAACTGCTGGAAAACGATGCCCTGCCCGAAGCGCTGGCGCTCGCCCAGGAGCGCGTCAAGCTGAAGCCGGGCGACAGGGACGCCCGCAATCTCTATATCGACCTGCTGATCCTGTCGGGCGATTTCGCCCGCGCCGACACGCAGTGCAATCTCGCCTCCACCTTTTCGCCGGAGGATGTCGTCGGCTTCGGCATGATGCGCCGGCAACTGCGCGGCATCGCGGCACGCGAGGCGTGGTTTGCAGAGGCCGCCGTGCCGGCCTTTCCGGGCGGCCCCTCCGAACTGGACCAGCTGGCGATCAGGATAGGCATCGCCCTGCAGAGCGGCGATGGCGCAGAGACGAGGGCGCTGATCGAGGAGCTGGACGAGAGGCGCGGCGAACAGCCGATGGTGTGGAACGGCAATCCCGTTGGCGATATCCGCGACCTCGACGACCGCATCCCGCATGCGCTTGAAGTGTTGACGAACGGCGGCGCCTATCTGTGGATCGACTATGCCAAGATCGCAGCGCTGAGCCTTGCGCCGATGCGCCGGCCGCGCGACCTCGCCTTCCGGGAAGCGGAACTCAGCCTGCTTGACGGCTCCTCCGCCACGGTTCTGATCCCGGCACTCTATCCCGCGCGCAAGGACGACACGCCGAGCCTGCGCCTCGGTCGCGAGACCGACTTCAGCGAGGCTCCCGGCGGTCTGACGATCGGCCACGGCCAGCGCTGCCTGCTGGCGGGCGACGACGCCATGCCCTTCCACGAACTGACCAGCCTTGCCTGCGCCGATGCAAAGGCTGCGGCCGGGGGTGGCAGGAAGGCCGCCAATGGTTGATCCGCTCGACCGGTTCCGCCCGCGCGAACGGGTCGTCTCGCGCTCGGTCCTCGACCGGCTGCTCGACGATTCGCCCGATCTCGACGCCGATCCGCAGCTGCCGCTGTCTGAGCAGGTGCGCGAGATGCGCGAGATCATTCGCCGCGACATCGAGGCCCTGTTGAACACGAGGCGGCGGCCGGTTGCACCGCCCAAGGCCTATGCCGACCTGAGCGATGCGCTGGTCTCCTACGGCGTCGACGGCTTCGTCGCGGCCAGTCTCGTGTCGGACGAATCCAAGCAGCGCCTCGCCCGCAACATCGAGCGCCGCATCGCCCTGTTCGAGACCCGGCTTCGCGACGTCCAGGTGTCGATCCTAAAGAACAACGGCCAGGGCGAACGGTCGCTGCGGATGCGCATCCGCGGCAGCTTCCGGCTGCATGAGGGCATGCCGCCGGTCAGCTTCGAATCGCGCATCGACCCGTCGACCCAGTCCTTCCTGGTGGAGGCATCCGATGGCTGAGGGTTTTCTCGAGCGCTATAACGAGGAACTGCATGCGCTGCGCCGCCGCGCGACGCGGTTTGCAGAGGCCTTCCCCAAGATCGCCGGGCGGCTGCGGATGTCCGGCGCCGAGGCCGACGATCCGCATGTCGAGCGGCTGGTGCAGAGCTTTGCCTATTCCGCCGCGCGCATCCGCCAGAAGCTGGACGACGAATTCCCCGAGCTCACCGACAGCCTGCTCGAAACCCTCTATCCGCATTTTCTGGCGCCACTGCCGTCGATGAGCATCGTCCGCTTCACGCCGAGCGCCCAGCTGGCGGCCGTCCAGACGGTGCCGCGTCACAGCGAGATCCTCGCCGAGCCGGTCAACGGCGAGACCTGCCGGTTCCGCACCACGCAGGCGACCGAGGTCTCGCCGATCGAGATTGCGTCAGCCGCCCTCGCCTCGCAGCCGATCGATGCGCCGCTGCTGCCCGGGGGCGGCGTTGCCAGCTGCCTCAGGGTGTCGCTTCGACTGTCGGCGATACGCCCGCAGAGTTTCTCCGATATCGGGCTGAAAAGCCTGAAATTCTTCATCGGTTCCAGCTGGCAGCAGGCGACCGCGCTGCATGAGCTGTTGACCAATCATTGCGTCGGACTGGCCCTTGCCCGCCACGCGCAGGATGCCAACGCGGTCTTCCTGCCGGCAGCCTGCCTGAAGGCCAGCGGCTTTGCCAATGACGAGGCCATGCTGCCCTATCCGCCGACAAGCTTCGAGGGTTACCGGCTGCTCACCGAATTCTTCGCGCTGCCGCAGAAATTCCTGTTTCTCGATATCGACGGGCTCGACCGCTGGCCCGGTGGCGACTGCGAACTCTACATCTACCTAGACGAGAGCAATGCCAAGCTTGAACGCAGCGTCTCGGCCAGTGACTTCGTGCTCAACGCAACGCCGGTGATCAACCTGTTCCGGCAGACCTGCGAACCGATCTCGATCGACGGCAGCAGCACCGAATACCGTCTGGTCCCCGATGGCCGCCGCCATCAGACCCGCGAGGTGCATCGCATCGAGACGGTCCGCCTGACGACCCGAAACGGCCGCGAGGAACTGGCGCAGCCGTTTTTCGGCCGCCCGTCGATTGCCGGCGGCAAGGTCCAGTGGCAGGGGCAGCGCCGGTTCGACGATGACGACGGCACCTCCGACACGAACATCGCCTTTGTCGATCGCGAGCGCGGCCCGCTCGGTCCCCTCGACATGGTCGCCAGCGTCGACACGCTCTGCCTCAACCGCAACCTGCCGGAACAGCTGCCCTTCGGCGGCGGCCATCCGCGCCTGCAACTGGCCTCTGGAAGCGATGCGGTCGACACTCTCGTGGCTCTCATTCCGCCGACGCCGTCGGTCCGGCTCAACCAGCGCAGCCACCGCGAATGGCGTCTCGTATCGCATCTGCTGCTCAACCACCTGTCGCTGTTCGACAATGGCGGCAATGCCTTCAAGGACCTGATGGCCCTCTACGCGTTCCGCGACGCGCCCGAGACGCGACGGCTCACCGAGGCGATCAGCCGGATCGAGGCAAAGGCGTCCCATGCCCTGATCGGTCAGGCCATGGTGCCGGGCACCGATGTCACGATGGAATTCGACCCCGCCGTGATCGATCGGCCCGCGGCCTATCTGTTCGGCAGCGTGCTCGATCATTTCCTCGGGCTCTATACCTCGATCAACACCTTCACCCGGCTGACCGTGACCATGCGCGGCCAGTCCAGCGCCGTGCTGCGGCGGCCCGCAAGAGCGGCCCGCCGGCCGCTCGTATGAAGGGGGAGAGACGATGAAACATGAAGATCTCTCGGGCGAAGCAGCGCTTGCAAGCCTGTTGGCGGAGGATCCGGGCCGGTTCGAGCCGACCACCGCCTACCGGATCGCCCAGACGCTGGCAGGCGACGACGCGCTGCAGAGAATGCCGCATATCGACGTGCGCCCGGCCGCCCTCCCCGTCAGCGGCTTCCGCCGCCGTGGCGACAAGGTCGAGCTACGCTCCACCTTTTCCGCCCTTGTCGGCGCGCTCGGCTCGCTGCCGCCGGGCTACAACGATCTGATCCTGAAGGAAGAACGCAACCGTTCCCACGGCCTGTCGAGCTTCATTGCCCTGTTTGCCGAACGCTTTGCCGACCTGTTCGTCGCCGCCGGCGAGAAATACCGGATTGCCAGACGCATCCGCTGGCAGCCGCGCGCGCAGGGAAACACGTTTGCCAGGGTCCTCCTGTCGCTGACGGGCTTCGGCACGGCCAACCTGACCGAGACAAGCAATGTCGAGGAAGAGACGCTGCTTCGCTATGCCGGTCACTTTGCCAACCGCACCCGCAATGCCGTCAACCTGGAGGCACTGCTTTCGGATTTCACCGGCTTGCCGATCGCGGTCTCGATGTTCCAGCCCCGCTGGATCACCATTCCCGAGCGTGAACGCAGCCGCATGGGCGGGCTCGGCGCCCCGAGGCTCGGCGTCGACAGCGTCGCCGGTCAGGCCGTTCGCGATCTTGGCAGCGGCTTTCGCCTCGTCGTCGGACCGGTCGGCTACGACGATTATCTGACGCTCTCGCCCGGGACCGAACGCATGCGCGAGATCTGCGCCCTGGCGCGGCTGTTCGTCGGGTCGGGCCTGCAGTTCGATGTGCAGGTCGTGCTGCGCAAGACAGAGATTCCGCTGAGCCGGATGTCCGGGCCGCAATCGACGCGGCTCGGCTGGAACAGCTGGGCACGCGTGGCACCGGCCGCCGAGGACAGCGGCGAAGCCGTGGTCCGCGAGAGCCAGGCGCTGGCGGTGGTTGGATGACGGGAGGGACGGCATGAAACTCGAACTCCGCTACCAGGACGAGACCGGTGCGAGGGGGCCCGCGCCCTTCGTGCTGGAACACGGCAAGCGTACGCTCGGCCGCTCCCGGGACTGCGACTGGCAGGTCGATGTCGACGACCGTCGGATTTCCAAGGTCCATTGCGTGATCCAGCGGGTGCGCGACGGCTACGAGCTTGTCGACAGGAGTGCCAACGGCACCCGCATAGACGGCCGCATACTTGAGGAGGGTCAGGGCGCCCGGCTGACCGACGGCTGCACGATCGCGCTCGGTGCACGCAACCTGACGGCGCGGATCTCCGGCGAACAGTCGGAAGAGATGCCGGATCCCGCGCCGTCGCTGCGTGTCTCCGACGAAACGCTGACGATTTCCTCCATCCTGGCGGACGTCGCGCCGGGCGGCCAGATGGCCCGCGGCATTCTCGGCCGCAAGGATGGCGACGACAGTCCGGGCGGCGTCAGGGACACCGGCCGCAAGCGTGGCGGCATTTCGCGCCAGGTCCAGGTCGGCTGGGACAGCCCGCCGGTCCCCGGCGCCGGCGATGCCGTGCTGCCCGAAAACTGGTTCGAGGACGAGGACGCCGGCAGCCGCACCGAACATGTCGAGGCCACCCGCGCCTCCGTTGCGATAGCCCGCCCCGCCGGGCGGAAGAAGGCCGTGCTAGACGACTTCGAGGATGTGTTCCCCGACGAGCCGGAGCCGCAGGCATCCCCGGCCGCGGCTGTCACGGGCCCCACCTCCGCGGCAACTGCCGCCCAAGTTGCGGCACCGGACCTCGGGCGCCTGAAGGTCGCCGTTTCGGCCCTGGAGCGCGCAAGCGAGGATGTCTTCGCCCTGCTGTCGATGGAACGGTCCGAAGACAGGCAGTCCGGCGCGCAGTCGGCCGAGGATCGGCTGGCCGCACGGATCGAGACCCTCACGCGTGATCAGCAGGCCTTTGCCGGCCTGCTCGAGACGATGCTGCGCGAGGCTACACGACGGCTGGAACCGCGCATCATCGAGGCGCGGCTGGAGGCCTCCGGCAATCCGCTGAAGCGCCTGTTCAGGCCGAACCACTGGGACTCCTACAAGGCCCAGTTCGACAGCGCCGGCGAGACGATGAACGTCACACGATTTCTACAGCAGGCAGCCCATGGCGCGCTTCCCGATCCCGAGGAAGCCGACCGGCGGGCGCAATCCGACATGACAGGGAAAAAATCCTCCGATGAAACATGAGAACCGTGTGGCCTGGAGCGAGGGCATGTTCCTCCGGGTCCAGCATTTCCAGCAGGCAGACCGTTGGACCGAGCGCCTGGTCGGCGCAACGGCGCGGGCACTGACCCCCTATCCCTGGGGCGTCGCCGAATTCGGCATCGACCGCAGCGCGCTTGCCATCGGCAAGTTCGGCCTGACCAGCCTGCAGGGATTGCTGCCCGACGGCACGGTGATCGACGCCCCGGAAGGCGCCGACCTGCCGGCCGCGATCGATCTGGAGGAAAGCGTCAAGAATGCCACCGTCTACCTCGCCCTTCCCGCGCGGCGGCCGGGCAAGGCCGACATCGCCATGGAAGCGGCCAATGCCGGTCGCGGCGCGCGCATGCTGGCGGCCGAATACGAAGCGCCCGACGCCAATGTCGATACCGACTTCATGGCGCAGATCTCGGTCGGCCGGCTCAATCTGAAGCTGCTGACCTCGGGCGATGATCTGAGCGGCTACGAGCTGATCGCCGTCGCCCGGATCGTCGAGGTACGATCCGACCGCGCCGTGGTGATCGACGAGAACTTCATCGCCCCGTCGCTCAATTGCGCGGCAAGCCGCCGGCTTGCCGAACTGCTGACCGAGCTGCTCGGCATCGTGCGCCACCGCGCCGATGCGGTCGCCCAGCGGATCGGCGACCCTTCGATCCGCGGCACCGCCGAGGTCGGCGACTATCTGCTGCTGCAGATCCTCAATCGTGCCGATCCGCTGCTGCACCATCTGTCGGCCAATGCGACCCGCATCCACCCGATCGTGTTCTACGAGCACTGCCTGCAGCTTGCAGGGGAACTGGCGACCTTTACCGACGACACCAAGCGGCCTGACCCGTTTCCCGCCTACCAGCATGACGACCTGAAGGCGACGTTTGCCGCGGTATTCGACAGCCTGCGCACCTCGCTGTCTGCCGTGCTGGAACAGACGGCCATCCAGATCGACCTTGCCGAACGGCGCCACGGCGTGCGGGTCGGCACGATCAACGATCGCAGCCTGCTACAGGATGCCGGCTTCGTGCTTGCCGTGCGCGCCGACATGTCGGCGGAAGACGTGCGCCGCAGCTTCCCGTCGCAGATCAAGGTCGGCCCGGTTGAGCGCATCGCCGAACTCGTCAACGTGGCGCTGCCGGGCATTCCCGTCCGGCCGCTGCCCGTGCTGCCGCGCCAGCTGCCCTACCGCTCCGGCACGATCTATTTCGAACTCGACACCAAAACCCCGCTTTGGAAGCAGCTTGAGACCTCGGGCGCGATCGCCCTGCACCTTGCAGGCGAGTTCCCCGGGCTCGAGATGGAACTATGGGCCCTCAGAGAATGACGAAAGAACGGTCTTCATCCTTGCAGGACGAACCGACGGTGGTGGAAGTCACCGAGGAAACGCGCAAGCGCGCCCAGTCCGATCGCAAGATCGCCGAACTGCTCGACGACGTCATGGATGCGCGCGAGCCGGAGCGCACCGCCTCCGGCTTCTCCATCGAGGCGATGATCGCCGGCTTCGGGCTTGATAACAGCGAGGTGCCGGTCCTGGTCGGCGCCGCCACCCCCCTGCTCTATCTGGCGCATATCCTCAGGCACAATGACGGCGAACCCGATCCGGAAGAGCTGCGACGGGTCTCCTTTGCCGCGGTCAAGCGCTATGAGCGGGACCTCGCGTCTGCGCAGATCAGCCCGGAGCGCTCGCGCGCCGCGCATTATGTCATCTGCGCCACGGTCGACGACGTCGTCCTGAGCAAGGCCTGGGGCGTGCGCGCCGGCTGGGCGCGTTCCGGCCTGGTATCCACCTTCCACAACGATGTCACCGGTGGCGACCGGGTGTTCGACCTGCTCGATCACTTTCATCAGTCGCCCGGCGCCAACAAGGATCTGCTGCTGCTGATCTATCTGTCCCTGTCGCTCGCCTTCGAGGGGCGCACGCGGGTCTCCCCCCGTGGGGCGCTGGAACTGTCACGGATCCGGGACAGCCTCTACAAGACCCTGCTTGGCCAGTACGGGGTGTTCGAACGGGAACTGTCGCCGCATTGGCAAGGGGTGAAGGCCAAGCACAAGCCGCTGAAGACGGTGGTGGCCCTCTGGACCTTCCTGTCGATCCTCGCGCTGATCCTCGCCTTCGGCTATCTCTTCTTCACGCTGTCGCTCAACGGCGTCTCGGACAAGACCTATGAACGGCTGGCAGCATTGCCGCCGCACGAAACACCGAGCGTGCATATCGAAGCGCCGCCGAAGGACACGAAAGTCCCCGTCGAGATAGTGAAGAAGCCGCAAACACCGCCGCCGAGGGTGGAAGCGCCGGCGAAACCGTCGCGGCTGGACAATCTGCTCGCCTTCCTGCAGCCGGAAGTGCAGCGCAAGCTCGTCAGCCTCTCCGACGCCAATGGCAAGCTGAAGATCCGGATCAACAATTCCGGCCTGTTCGATACTGGCAGTGCGGTCGTCAAGGACGACTTTCACGACCTGCTCGACAGGATCGGCGGCGCGCTGGCGGCCGACAAGTTCCGCGCGCTGGTCACCGGTTACACGGACAATGTGCCGATCAAGACGGCGCAATTCCCTTCCAACTGGCACCTCTCCGAGGCGAGAGCCAAGGCCGTCGGCGAGATCCTCTCGCAGTTCACCGGCACCGACGCCATCCTGACGGAAGGCCGCGCCGACAGCGACCCGATCGCCAGCAATGACACGCCCGAAGGACGGGAAATGAACAGACGTACCGAAATCCTGGTTCTGACCAACCCGGACGAGATCCTCAGCAAATACGGCATCGACCCCGTCACCATCCAGAACAGCCAGACGGGCGGTGATGCAAAACCGGCAACGGAGGGCGGTAACCAGTGAACCCGCTCAGTTATTTCTATTCTATACGGTCCTATGTCGACAGCTATGCCGGCATCCTCGGCCGCCGTTTCCTGACCCTGATCTGGGCGGTGGCCCTGTGTGTCGTCATCTGGCTCTACGGCTATCTGATCGGCTACGGAACCTTCAAGCCGCTGCAGAGCGTGACCGCCCGGCTGATCGCCATCGCGGTCATCCTTCTGGTCTGGGCCATCTACATGGTGGTCTCGACGCTGCGGGCCCGCAAACAGGACAAGGAACTCGTCCAGAGCATCGAGCAGGAGGCGCTCGCCAACCAGGCGGCGGAAGTGGGCGAGATCCACACGCGCCTGAAGGAAGCGCTGGCGCTGCTGCGGCGCGTGACGCGCAAGCGTTTCGGCTATATTTACGACCTGCCCTGGTATGTGATCTTCGGTGCGCCCGGGTCGGGCAAGACGACCGCGCTTGCCAATTCCGGCCTGAAGTTTCCACTCGGCGAAGCCCTTGGCAGCAATGGCGTCAAGGGCGTCGGCGGCACCAGAAACTGCAACTGGTGGTTCGCCGAGGAAGCGATCCTGATCGACACGGCCGGGCGCTATACCACGCAGGACGATATCGGCGGCGCCGCCAAGGCCGGCTGGGAAGGCTTTCTCGGCCTGCTGCGGCGATACAGGCGTTCGCAGCCGATCAACGGCGCGCTGGTGACGTTGTCGGTCGGCGACCTGATGAGCCGCGATCCCGAGGCGCAGCGCGAGGAATTGCGCGCGATCCGCCAGCGCCTGTCGGAACTCGACGAGTTTCTCGGCGCCCGGGTCCCCGTCTACGTCATCCTGACCAAGGCAGACCTGCTGCCCGGCTTCGTCGAATTCTTCGACGGTTTCAGCAAGACAGACCGCGAACAGGTCTGGGGCACGACCTTCAAGCTCGACGAAAGCTACAAGGCGGAAGACCTGCCCGGACGCTTCGAGGAGGAGTTCGCGCTCCTGCAGCAGCGGGTCAATTCGATGCTGCTCGAACGGCTGCAGCAGGAACAGGACGCCGAGCTGCGCGGACGCATCTTCCGCTTCCCGGCCGAGCTGTCGCGCCTGCGCGAAATGCTGACCGAGAGCCTGTCGGAACTGTCGGCCGGCTCCCAGCTGCTGGAAGCGCCGCTGATCCGCGGCGTCTACTTCGCCTCCGGCACCCAGGTCGACGCATTCGTGCCCGAGGCGACCGCCGGGCGCCAGCGACGGAGCTATTTCCTGACAAGGCTGTTCCGCGAGGTGATCTTCAACGAGGCGGCCCTGGTGTCGCGGGATCGCCGCCTGTCGTCGCGTCAGATGCTGCTGCGGCGTCTCGCCTACGGCACCGGCGTCACCGTGCTGGCGCTGATCTTTGCGTCCTGGGTGGTCACCTATGTGCAGAACAACCGCGCGCTGGCGGCGGCCGAACAGCATATCGATGCCTATGAGAACCTGGCCCAGGATATCCGCGTGCGCGACGTCTCGGATTCCGATTTCCTGCGCATCCTGCCGGCGCTCGACAACCTGCAGGCGGTCAACACCGATTTCGACCGGAAGGGCATCCTGAATGTCGGCTTCGGGCTCGACCAGCGGGACAAGATCGCCTCGCGCCAGATGGTCGCCTATCACAAGGCGCTCGACAGCCTGCTTCTGCCGCGGATGATCGTCCAGCTGCAGAAGGACATGAAGGCGACCAATGACGTCACCCGCACATTCAACGCGCTGAAACTCTACGGCATGCTGGGTGGGCTCGGACCCGTCGACCGCGACTTCGTCGGCTACCAGGCCCGCACGATGTTCGAACGGCTCTATCCGGGCGCCGGTCGCGAGGTGGCGCGCGCGGAACTGACCGCCCATGCCGAGGCGCTGGCAAGCCAGTCCACCCTGCCGGCGGTCGATCTCGACCCCTATCTGCTCGACAAGGCCCGCAAGACGATCGCCGACGAAAGCGTCGCCAATCGTGCCTTCGATATCCTGGCCGGGTCCGGACGCGCCGCGGATCTTCCCGGCTGGAACGGCAGTGCCGCCTTCGGCCCGCTCGGTGAAAAGGTGTTCGAACGCATTTCCGGCGCGCCGCTGCAGCAGGGGCTTTCAGGGATATTCACCGCGAACGGCTACCGCGATGTCGTCCTGCCCGACATCATGCAGGCCTCGCGCACCGCGCTTTCGGAGGAATGGGTGCGCGGCTCCGACGATCGCCTGATCGGCCAGACGGTCGACCAGGTGGCAAGCGCTGCCCTCGACATCTATTTCGACCGGTTCGAGAAGAGCTGGGCAGGCCTGTTGAGCGACATCAGGGTGAAGCCGTCGAACTCGATCACCGATGCGGCCGAGACGACCCGTATCCTGTCGAACGACCGGAATGTCGTCGGGCTCGCCGCACGCTCGATCGCCGAAGCGACGGATCTCAGACTGTCGGCCACCGGGGATCTGGCAAGCCTCGGAGATGCCGCAACCAGCGATACGGTGACGACACTGCTGGCATCGACGGTCACCGCGCCCGATCCCTATGGCAAGCTGCGCGCGGCACTCGAGGCGCCGACCGGTGCAACGGCTGCGCCTTCCACCTCCGACGGCGACGAAGAGGCGGACGCGAATGCCTCGCAGGTCGACGCGCTGTTGCCGAAGCTCGGAAAGCTGCATGACCAGCTGTCGCGCGCGTCGACATCGGCTGCGGAAATCGTCAAGATCTTCGATGTCGACAGCCAGCTTACGGAAGCGAACGAGGACCTGCTGCAGGCGGCCCGCACCCTGCCCGGACCGCTCGACATCTGGATCGCCGGGGTTTCGGCCGATATCGGCTCGCTCGCGGTAAAGTCCGCCCGTGCCGGCATCAACAGCCAGTGGACGGCGGACGGGGCGAGCCTTTGCGAAAGCATCGTGCCCGGCCGCTATCCCTTCGACCGCCAGTCGACGCGCGACGTGGCGATGAGCGACTTCGTCCGGCTGTTCGGTCCCGAGGGCGTGTTCCGCAGCTTCTTCGACAGCCATCTGGCACCCTTCGTCGACAAGACCCAGTCGCCCTGGCGATGGAAGGGCGCGTTCGGCGCCAAGGGCGAGCAGAGTGCGGCGCTGGCGCAGTTCGAAAACGCCGACAAGATCACCCGCGCCTTCTTCCCCAATGGCAGCACCGATCCTTCGGTCAGCATCAACATCAAGCCGGTGTCGCTCTCCGATCGCTCGAATGCCGTCATGCTGGAGATCGAGGGCGAACGGGTGGTCTATTTCCACGGCCCGATCCAGGCGAAGTCGATCAACTGGCCGGCGCAGTCGCCGGTCAACCTGTCGCGCATCGCCTTCCAGCCGGGCGGATGGCAGAAGGCGGATACGGAAAGTGGCGACTGGTCGCCCTTCCGCCTGTTCGACAATGCCACGATCACCCGCAAGGGCCAGGATCTGTTCCGCGCCACCTTCGACGGCGGCGGACAGAAGGCGGAGTTCGATGTGCAGTTCGGCACCGTGCTCAACCCGTTCCAGCTGCCGGCCATGGCGAATTTCGCCTGCCCTGCCAATTTCTGAGTGGCAGGGCAGATGAAGGCAACGAAGCAGATCAGCGGCGCGGAGGCCGACAAGCTCGGCTTTTTCGGCAAGTTGCCGAGCCGCGGGGATTTCATCTCCGACGCGCTGGAGCGTGACCTGATAGAGGTGGTCGACGGCTGGCTGCAGGACGGCATGCAGGCCGCAGCCAGCCATTTCGGTCCACGCTGGAGCCAGGTCTTCACCCGGTCGCCGCCTTGGCGCTTCATCGTCGAGAAGCGTGTGTGGGGGCCCTGCACCTATGCCGGCGTGATCATTCCAAGCCGCGACCGGGTCGGTCGCGACTATCCGCTGCTGATGATCGCCAAGCTGCACGGCTTCGACGATCATCCCCGCACGCTCTACGGCGACCTGCCGTGGTTCACCGCCGTCGAGGGGCTGGCGGAAAGCTCTCGGGCGCGCGACTTCGACCTCGATCACTTCATCGAGCAGGTGCGGCGGCTACGGCTACCCAGACCCGCCGACGACGAACGGGCCGGCGAAGCAACCGGCCAGGAGCCGACCAGCCTGATCTGGTGCATCGAACCGGACACGGGCCGCCCGCGCGGCATCCGGGTCAAGGGCTCGCTCGGTGCGAACGACTTTCTCCGATTGTTTCAGGATGCCGAGGGCGAGAAGGAAAAGCAGGCCGCTGACGATCTGGGCGCAGCGGCAAGGGACGGGCCTGCCGCGAAACCGGCCCGAGACGCCCGGGCCGGCGGGCCAACAAGGCCTCTCCGCGATCCCCCTGATACCTCAGCGCCACCGCAAGCCCCGGCCCGGCCAAAGCCTCCGGCTGCGCTGCGCTTCAGCCAGGCTTCGCATCCCGGCACCCAGAAAACGACGAATGCCGATTGCGTCTTTGCCAGCGAAGCCTGCGGCGTGTTTGCGGTAATCGACGGCATCGGCGACGGCGCCAAGGCGGTCGAGGCGGCCCATCTGATTGCCGGCACGCTCGGCGGCGTCGCCCCGGCCGAAAATGCGGACCAGGTGCTGCGCGACATCCGCGGCAAGCTCGGCACCGCCAACAGCCTGCTGCTACCGCGCACCGGCGCCGAGGAGAACGACCGGCAGCCGGCGGCAAGCATTGTGGTGGTGAGCCTGAAAGACGGTGAATTCCAGCTTCTCTGGGCGGGGGATGCCCGCGCCTACCTGATCGAGCATGGCACGATGCGGCCGCTCACCCGCGACCATGTCGGGGTCGGTATCCGGCCGATCCGGCAACGCGGGGTCGGGCTGGAAGCCCAGTTTCGCGCCGAGACGGTCGAGGGCTTGGTCACGCCCGAAGGCCGCCTGCTGCTCTGCAGCCAGCCGCTGGTCAAAAGCCTCGGCGAAAGGGCGATCGCCGAGATCCTGATCGACACGCCGCTCGACAAGGCCGCCGCACGCCTTGTCCAGGAGGCGCTGATTGCCGACGTCCGAGACAATGTCACGGCCGTGGTGATCGGCCATGAGGCGCTGCACGATGCCGCAGGTCGGCAAGATGCGGGCGGGGACGGCAGGTCTTGAACGGCGAAGGCAAAGAGCGCGACGCGGCGCTCGCCGGTGCTTTCGCAGACCTCTGGTCTGTCATCCGTGCATCGGCCGGCAGCCCTTCCGACCAGCGCCGGATGATTGAGCGTGTCCGCGACGCTTTCGACCGCGCATCGGCAAGGCTGAGCGAACAGCCGGGGGGATTGATCGCCGGCACCTTCCGTCTTGAACAGATGCTGCATCTCGGAACAGACCATGAAATCCTGAAGGTCCGCCAGCGCGATACCGGCGAAATTTTCGTCCTGAAGGCGCCGAGGGCCGACCGCGCAAGTGAGCAGCATCTGCGCGACCGCCTGGCACGCGAGGCGCAGATTGCCAGTCTGCTGGCGTCCGACGATCTCGTGACCGCGCTGCTTCAATTGCGGCTCGATGACGGGAGACCCGCCCTTGTCAGCCGCTGGCGCGGCGTCGCCTTGTCCGGCCTCGCGGCCGATCCGCCGATCCCGCTGCAGATCGTCCGCTCGCTGATCGACAACCTGCTCTCCGGCCTGAAAACGCTCCATGCGGCAGGTCTCGTGCATTCGGACATCTCGCCCGCCAACCTGCTGCTCGGCGAGGACGGCCGGTTGCGGATCGCCGATTTCGGGCTGTGGTTGGCGCAGGGCGAAAGCCACGCCGCGCTTGGTATCACCGATGCCGGAACGCCGGGTTTCCGCGCGCCGGAACAGACGGCAGAGGCGCCCGCCGACCCTGCCCGTGACATCCATGCCGCCGGACAGGTGATCGCCTGGCTGGTCGAACGCCAGTCTTTGGAGGCGCCGGACCTTGTAGATCTGGCCTCCCGGATGACGCAAAAAGAGCCCGGCCTGCGTGTGACGGCGGGCCAGGCTCTGAAGCATCTGCGAAGCGGCAGCCCCGAAGGGCCGCCTCGTTAGAGCGAAGGCGCGGGTGCCGCGGCCGTCGGCGCGCTCTTCTGGTAGATCGTGAACAGCTTGGCGTAGTCGACCAGCGGCGCATTGGTCGCGTAGAGCACGTCGTCCTTCTGCATCTGGAACAGCTGCATCAGCGCGATGCTGGAAGCCTTGCGCATGTTGACGTGATAGATGACCGGACGCATCTGCAGGGTGGTTGCCGTCGGCGTCTTGTCGTTGACGGCCGCCGGTACCGGCACCTTGATATATTGGTTGCGGAAGACATAGACATTGCCGGCATCGGCGCGATCGTCGAGCAGGCCCCCGGCCCGGCCGACGGCCTGGGCGAGCGACAGCTTTCCGACCTCGAACTGGATCTCGCCGGCGCTCTTGAACGCGCCGAGCGCGGTAAAGGTCGAGGCGCCGCCTTCGACCATCACCTGGTCGTCCGGCTGCAGATAGATGTTCTGCCGGTCCTCGTTCATCACGCGCGACAGCGAGGCGGTTGCACGGCGCTTGCCGCGCACGATGGTGACGTCGACGGCATCGGGCTTGCCGGACGCACCGCCGGCCTGGGCGATCGCGTCCATCACCTTTTCATGCTTGGCCGTCAGCGGGATCTTGCCGGGCGCGTTCACCGCGCCGCTGACGATGACGGCGCTGCTGGGCTTGTCGACGATGGTGACGACGGCCTGCGGATTGACCGATGTGCCCTTCAGGCCGCTGACGATCTGCCGTTCCAGCCCGGTCGGCGTCGATTCGGCCACCCGCTGGCGACCGACGAAGGGCATGCTGACAAAACCCTTCTGGTCGACGGTAAAGCGGCCGAGATTGAGCGTCTTGCTGTTGGTCGAGGCGAACAGGCCGTCCTCGCCGGTGTCGAGCACCGTCACGTCGATCACGTCGCCCGGGCGCAGCCGCTCGCTGTTATAGGCACCGCCGCCCAGCGCGCTGAGGCCGGCTCCAAGATCCGAAGGGGTCGGCGCAAAGGCGCTCGCAGCACCCGACGGCGCGTCGGCGAGCTCGATGACGGGAATCTTCTGTCCGCCGCCCGGCAAATGCGCGGACTGAATGCTCCCGTTCGACGGGCCATCGGCCGGTCGACATCCGGCGGCGGCGAGCGCCACCAAGAGCAAAGGAGCAAGTCTGCGCATCAACGCCTCCGAAGAATCTCTGAAATTGAGTACATGGCTACCTATTTAACGCTGTTTGAGCAAAGCTTTATGAAGGCCGGCGCGCGCATTCTGCCCCGCAAATGCAATCTCTCTCGCGGGTGTTGCAACATGACAACGCCAGGCGGCACCAACCCCTTGAATATTCGGGGGTATCGAGACGAGAATGCCCCTCTGCCGCCGCCAATCACCCCGGCAAATCCAGCGCAAGCGTAGGCGCCCCATTTGGCCGGAGGATTTCTGATGCATGTGCGTAAGGGGCATTCTGTCGATGGAGGAGGAGCCGCGCGCCGGGTTACAGCTCAAAGCCGGTCCCATGTTCCCCAAACGAAAATGCCTGCGCAGCTGATGGCTTGCGCAGGCACGTCTTATCGCGGCTTAAGGGTAGCCGTCAGGTATCAGCCTTCGTCGTAGGCCGGCTGTGCCTTCAGCGTCTCTTCGGTCGAGTCGATGTAAACGCGAACGTCATCGCCCTTCTCGTCGCGCATGATTGCCACTTCGCTGAGATCGACGGCAATGCGGTGTTCGCCCATGCCGAGGAAACCGCCAATGTCCATGACGAGCTGCTTGACGGAACCGTCGTCATTCAGGATCAGCTTTTCGACTTCGCCGATGTCTTCATCCTTCGCGCCGTAGACCTTGGCACCGGTCAGGTTTTCCGAGGTCAGTTCGGTGGTCTCCGCATCGCGATAGCCATCGCGCTTGACGTCCGGACGCACCATCGCGGTACCGTCTGCAGAGGCGGCAGGTGCCGTCATGCCGGCATCGGTCTTCGTCGTTGTCGTGGCATCGCCCTTTTCTGCCGGAGCCTCATAGGCCGGGGCGTCCGTCAGCATCTGCTTGTTGGCATTGACGACGAGGAAATAATCGTCGGCCTCGTCGCCGTCCTTGACGAACTTGACGCTTTCCATCGGAATGGCGACGTCCTTTTCACCGATACCGAGGAAACCGCCAACGCCGAGAATGACGGCCTTGACGGCACCATCGCGGCTCAGGATCACATCATTGACCTCACCGATGTCGTCCCAGTCCTTGTTGGCATCCGCTGCCACGACCTTATCGGTGGCGATCTCGCTTTCGGTCGCGTAGATCCGCATTCCGATAAAATCGGAAGCCTGGATGTCGGTGGCCTGCTGTTCGTACATCGTCATCGGGGCCATATTGGCCGCATAGGCGTTGCCGCCCAGAAGAACCAGCGTCAAGGCAGTGGTGGTAAGAAACTTATTCATGGAATCTCCTTGGAAAAAGATGGGCTCTGTCGCCGTCGCTGTACGGAGATGATTACAGCGGCAAGTTTCGCGGCTCGCAATCGAGCTGCTAGAGCATTGTGAACTCCGTACGACCTAACCTTTTCAGGCATGGATTGGTTCCGAACCCTATGTAATGTCCGGATCTTTTACGTGTTATTGTCTGCAGACTTGGAAAAGGAGCCGGACTTCCGCGGTCCTTTACCAAACGCCAGGCAACTCTGGCCCCTGTCGCCGGCTGCAAGAGGTGAAGAGCCGACTGCGATTCCCGGTTTCCAGCAGAACAAGGCGACCATCAGGACGATGCCGGCCAGCCTCAGAGCGGCGGGAAAAACTGGAAAGCATCGGACTAGGCTGTAGGGATTTTGAGACGCGGGCTGTTGGAGGTCGTCGCCCAGGAGGGGGCGTGTCCCTCAGAAAGGGATGACGAACCGAACGGCGTAGATCAGACTGCGCCATGGTGCGCTGAGGATGATCGGGCGAGACAGCCGCCTGTCTAAAACAGAAGAACGAAAACGCCCGCAGCCGTTGGGCTGCGGGCGCATGACATGCAATCAGGCCTTGTCGACGACCTTCTTGACGGCCTCTTTGGCGTCGCCCTTGGCCTGCTGGGCATCGCCCTTGGCTTCCTGGGCGGCACCCTTTGCCTTCATCGAATCGTCGTTCATGGCTTCGCCGACGCCCTGACGCGCCTTGCCGGCGATTTCGTTGGCTTTACCGGAAGCTTTGTCTGCCGTGCTACCCATGGGAATTCTCCTTTTTGGAAACATGATTGCTTCTGATCGGACAACGGGCGGTTGCGGCATTCGTTCCTGCCGCCGCGAAAGATCCGCGCCGCATGCAAAGCCGCCATTCGTCAATCCGAAGGCTTTGCCTTGTCGAACAGCGGCTTGCGCGCGACGACATGCAGCGCACCCGCAAAAAGCAGGAAGGCCAGCATGCCGTCCATCACCAGCGCGGTAAAATCGATCTTTGAGAGGGCACTGGTCAGCGCGTCGAAAAGATGCCGTTCCGGAACCGCCGCGCTCCCCCAGGCACGGCGGAAAGGGTCAGCAGCAGTGCCGAGAGTTCAAAGATCGACAACATCACCGGTCCTCGTCGATCTGGCAGTCGACCGTTGCAGCCGATTTGACATGCCTCGCAGCCGCCCCTTGGCACCCGACAAGGCGACGGCCTGCCAAAAGAGTTTGAGATGCGCTGGACCTTTCCGGTTCGCTCTAACGTTTTCGATGGAAAGGCTGGAGGTCGCACATGATATTTGATACATGGCTGGGCGTCGCGCGCATCCTCATCATCGGAACGGCGGCATATCTGTCCCTCGTCCTGATGCTGCGGATTTCCGGCAAACGGACACTGTCGAAACTCAATGCTTTCGATCTCGTCGTGACCGTTGCACTCGGGTCTGTGCTCGCCACCGTGATTTTGAGCCGATCGGTGCCCCTTGTGGAAGGGATTACCGCCCTTGCCCTGCTCATTGCTCTGCAATTCATCATCACGTGGATGTCCGTTCGGGTTGGGTGGTTCGGGGACCTCGTCAAGAGCGAGCCGACGGTCGTATTCAGCAAAGGCGCCTATGTTCGCAGCGCGATGCGCAAACAAAGACTGACCGAAGGCGAAATCCTGGCAGCAATCCGCAGTTCGGGCCATCGAAGGGAAGAGACAGTGGATGCGGTGATACTGGAAACCGACGGTTCGCTGAGTGTCCTGACGCAATGAGCGACGCCCCTGTCCTGTTCCGGTGTGGACCGGAAAAGCCGCAACCCGCTCCGAACCGGCATCAGAATGCCGGTCGCAAATGAAAGATACCAAACCACGATGGAAACCATGATACCGCCAGGTACACCAGACGGTGTCGGCGAGAAGGCCTGGCTGAAAATCCTGTCGGGCTATCGAACGCCGGACCGTCGACGCAGTGTGCGGGAGCTCGCCGTCACCCTTACGGGTTTCGTGCTGTGTTGGATCGCCTGCTGGGCCGCCGCCCATTATGGCTACTGGTTCGGCCTGATCCTCGTTGTTCCGGCAGCGGGCTTCCTGCTGAGGCTGTTCATGCTGCAACACGATTGCGGCCACGGCGCGTTTTTCGGCCGGCGGCGGTGGGACGACTGGACGGGCCGCGCCATCGGCGTCCTCACGCTCACTCCCTACGACTACTGGCGACGCGCCCATGCCGAACACCATGCATCGGCTGGGAACCTGGACGAGCGCGGTGTAGGCGACATCACCACGCTGACGCTGAACGAATATCGCACGCGCTCGCCGCGCGGACGGCTGGGCTACCGGCTTTACCGGCACCCCCTTGTCATGTTCGGCCTCGGCCCGGCCTTCCTGTTCCTGCTCAAGCAGAGGCTTCCGTTCGGCATGATGCGATCCGGCGCTCTGCCCTGGATCTCCACCATGGCAACCAATGCCGCGCTCGCCCTCCTCGGCGCCGCGCTCATCTGGTGGCTTGGCATCGTGCCCTTTCTTGCCGTGCACCTGCCGATCGTGCTGCTGGCAGCATCCGCCGGCGTCTGGTTGTTTTACGTCCAGCACCAGTTCGAGGAAACGCATTGGTCGAAGCCGCCGGAATGGCAGTTTCCCCATGCCGCCATGCACGGCGCCTCCCATTACGATCTGCCGGCACCACTGCGGTGGATCACCGGCAATATCGGCATGCACCACATCCACCACCTCTCCAGCCGCGTGCCGTTCTATCGGTTGCCGGAGGTGCTGCGCGATCACCCGGCCTTGGCCGACATGGGCCGCATCACCCTTCGCCAAAGCCTTGGATGCGTGAAGCTCGTTCTTTGGGACGAGAAGGCAAAGCGCCTGATCTCGCTGCGAGAGGCCGAAGCACAACCGTGAAGGCACAGATCGGCATCCCCTGACCCGGACCTATTCCGTTGGCGGCTTAAGACGGCAGGAGTTCGGGGGCAGGGTCGCACGCCTGTCGGCGACGGTCGGCCATGCGCCATCACGGTGCCGGGACTGTCGGGCGCATCGAGAACGGACACCCCGTCGCGGTCAGGGACATGGATTTAGCCGATGACAAAAACGCGCAGCGAAGCCGGGCGACCGTACGGCCTTCATCGACAAGCAAAAACAGAGACGGCGCGGCAACGTCGATCAGGGCGATGCAGTTGCCGAAGACATCGTGGATCCAGCGGACGATATTGATCTTGGGGCAGCCACCGGCGAGCAATCGAGCAGTTGCTGATCGAGCCTGTCGCGGGGGCGAAACATCTGCCTGTGCTGGGCGAACAGGACCGGAGCCTTTTAACGTTAGCCTTTGAGGTGCCGAACCCGAAAGATCGTCATGGCCGTTCCGGCTTGCCGCCCGATGCCGCTTTGCGGATCATCGTCGGGACGCCGTCAAAGGCTGCTTCGGGCAAGCGGATATTCGGGGGCGTCGTAGAGTCTGCGGATCTGGGTGTCATCGAAACGGACCTCCTCCACTTCCAGAATGGAGCCGCGCAGCTTGTTGCTTGCCATTTGTTCGATCGCAAAGCGCAGCGCTTCTGCCACCGTATCGAATCGCTTGTAGCGCGGGCCTCCGGCAGCGCCTTTTGCCGTCTTGCCGGCATAAAGGCCGGCCCCTGTCATATAATCGAACTGTGCCATGGATTTCTCTCCTGTGGGTCATGGGATTGCCGATCCCCACACCGCAATGAAGACCTCGATGGTTCGGGGCTCGTGAACTTTCGGACCCTATTTCTTCTTCGACATGCCGATAATGTTGCCGCCGGCAGGTTTGACCTGCGTGCCCGCTGCGGGCGGGCAAAAATCGTGGCCAATACGCCAGTCCCGGATGATCCGGATTGCGTCAAGATTGCGCAACGGCGCCCTTCCCGGTCGCCGCGCCGGTGGGGAATTTCACCCTGCAAGCCGGCGTTACGCAAACAAAAAAGGCCGGGCGTGAACCCGACCTCTCAGCGCCACCCGGTTCCACACTGCCAGTACATCCGTGGTCAGCGGGAACGAGCGACAAATTCAAGCCGCCTGGAGATTGTCCGCGGCATTCTTGCCGGAGCGGCTGTCAGCGACGATGTCGAAGCGCACTTTCTGTCCGTCGGCGAGCTGCTGCATGCCGGCGCGCTCGACCGCGGAGATGTGGACGAAAACGTCCGATCCCCCATCATCGTTTTCGATAAAGCCGAAGCCCTTGGCGCTATTGAAGAATTTTACAGTACCGGTGTTCATGACGATGTCCTTTCACAGCAATCGTGGTTGCCGCGAGGGGTCGCGGCGTTGGATCGATTTTTTGAGAGGAAATCCGAAAGGAGCTTTGGGCTCTGGACCGACGTCACAAGCAATGGTCGATAGCATTGATATAAGATCAATTTCTGATTTTACAAGGGCGCCACATTTCCTGTGTTGCAAGGGACCGCAAAGAAGATGACCTGCAGCCCCGCGCCACCGATGGGGGCTGCCCGCCAAAGCCCCTGCTCGCATATGGCCATCGAGACATATCCTCTTACCCGAAGAAAACACCGGCCTTCTCTTGCAGACCGCAATTTACCATCCATATAACATCCATACGGATGGAGAACAGATGGTGACAGACCCTTCAGGCAAGAGGCGTGACAAAGTGAGCGATACGGAAAAGCTCACCATCAATCTCGGCTACGTGGATCTCGGGCGCATAGATCTCCTGGTTCAGGAAGGCTTTTATTCCAACCGCAGTGATTTCATCCGCACGGCGATCCGAAACCAGCTCTCTACCGAGGGCGAGGCGGTCAGGCAGTCGGTCGTCCGCCAGACGCTCGAACTGGGGCTGCGCGATTACGACAGGGCTGAACTGGAGGCCGTCAAGGCGGCCGGCGAGAAGCTTCAGATCAAGGTGGTCGGGCTTGTGCGCATTGCATCCGATGTCACGCCGGAACTTGCCCTGGCGACAATCGCATCCATCACCGTGCTCGGAGCCCTTCAGGCCGGCAGGGACGTGAAATCGGCGCTGGCCGACCGCATTCTCTAGGGTATGTCCGGGAAAGTGTAGTCGCGGTTTGCCGTCCGGAAATGCGTAAAACAAAAAAGCCCGAAAACGTCCGGCGCAGTCGTGCTTTCCGGACCTGCTCTCGAAAATCGAATTTGAGCTTGGAGCCCTGCCTGCCGAACGCTCTACTCAGCCGTCAATTCAGAAATACGATGCATGTCAGCAGTTTACGAGCAGACTTCGAGACTTAGACATCTGCTTTTGAAGGTTCAGCACCGGGATGCAGAGCCTGAGCAACAGCGCTTTTACTCCCGGCACAAAAGGATAGACCCATGAATGAGGATTTCTTCGCAGCCATGCGTCGGGCGACATCGTCGACCCGCGCGCTGAACCTCACCGAGGCAACGGCGATCATCCAGGCCGCCCTTGCAGGCCGGCCCGCTTCCGTGGAACCCACGGCGGCGGATCCCGACATCCTGCCCCCATCCCCGGGGCATCGTCAGATGTCCCCGGGGCATCGTCAGAAACCCTTCGAAGTCCATCCCGAGGCCGAGATTATCGACGTTGAGACCGGGCAGGATGCGCAAACGCATGCAGCTGCGCAGCGCGCCGGACCTCATGAACGGCAGCGCAGGCCCTTGCATGAGGTGGTGCGGATGCTGCGGGAGGGGCGTGGCAGCGCATTCGGTGCCGTGGCGGAGGGACCGCTGGCAGGAATGGCAAAGCCTCGACGCCCGCCAGCCATCGCGGCAGGCGCGCAATTCCTGAGCCGATCGTTTTCCTGCGCCGCAGGCACGCGAAGCTTCAAGCTCTACATTCCCGCCTCGGCGCCGGAAAACCCGCGCGGACTTGTCGTCATGCTCCACGGGTGCAAACAGGATCCGGACGACTTTGCGACCGGAACGGGAATGAACACGGCCGCAGAGGCGCACGGCCTGCTCGTCGCCTATCCCGCACAGACGGGGATCGAGAATAGCGCGTCCTGCTGGAACTGGTTCAGACCCACCGACCAGAAGCATGGTGTCGGCGAGCCATCGATCATCGCGGGACTGACGGAAAGGTTGATCTCGGAATACGGCCTCGACAGGCGCCGGGTCTTCGTGGCTGGCCTGTCAGCCGGCGGTGCGATGGCGGCCATCATGGGCGAAACCTATCCCGATCTCTATGCCGCCGTCGGCATTCACTCGGGCCTGGCCTATGGTTCGGCAAACGATGTCATGTCGGCCCTTGCGGCCATGCGGGGGGATGCAACTGCCTTTTCCGGGCAATGCCGCGGCAAAAGCGCTGCGTCCCAGGTTCGCACCATCGTCTTCCAGGGCAGTTCCGACCGCACGGTTCACCCCTCCAATGCCGACCGCATCGTGGCATCGGCGAGCGCGACCAACACCCATTCGGCGCCCCAGACCCACAAGGCCCGCTCCGATGGCGGACGACGCTACACCAGGACACGGTACATCGATGAGCAGGGCATTCCGACACTGGAATACTGGCTCGTGGACCAGGCCGGCCATGCCTGGTCCGGCGGCCACCCGAGCGGATCCTTTACCGACCCGAGCGGACCGGATGCTTCGCATGAAATGCTGCGCTTCTTTCTCGGCACAGACGGATAAACTGCGCACCGCAAGGCAATCGGCAGGGGACGGTGGGTCAGACACGATGACTGGCCAGCATCTGCGCGGACTTTATCCGGGCATCCGCGCGGGGCATGTCGAGCCAACGGCCATGGGACTGATCCTCGGTGCGACCGACCTTGTGCTGGAGGATTGTTTCGAGGCGACCAGATCTTGCCATGCCCCGGCCCGGGGACCGGCTGATTGAGCCCCAAGCATCTCCGGACATTTCAAGTCGATGGCCAAGCCTGGACGGGATGCGCTGATCTTGCGGTTTCCGCCGTGACCGCAATGGCAGTGGGCGGCTGCGGCGTGTTCGCACCGCTGCGCTATGCATGCGGAAAAGCTGTTGCCGTGACGGGTCCGTTATCGGTTGCGTTCGCGACACGCCTGTCGTTGAAATACCGACGACGAAATTCTGTCCCCACGCCGCTCTATTTTTCTCTGAACGGCGCCACATATGGCAGTTTATGTCCCGACGGATCCGGACCGGCGTGAGAGAAATAGCAAACAGCTTCGAGGGAGACCCCAACCGTGCGTATCAAAACAAGTGTCATCGCCAGTGCCCTTGCCGTGTTCCTGTCGGCGGCGGCCGCCAATGCCCAGGTCGTTGTCGCGTCGAAGATCGACACGGAGGGTGGCGTGCTCGGCAACATCATTCTGGCGGTGCTGAACGCCAACAAGATCGAGACGACCGATCGCGTGCAGCTCGGTGCGACGCCGGTGATGCGCAAGGCGATTACCGCCGGCGAAATCGACATTTATCCGGAATATACCGGCAATGCCGCCTTCTTCTTCGAAAAGGCGGATGATCCGGTCTGGAAGGATGCGGCGAAGGGTTACGAAGAGGCGAAAAAACTCGACTACGACGCCAACAAGATCGTCTGGCTGACGCCGTCGCCGGCCAACAACACCTGGGCCGTGGCCGTACGCAAGGATCTTGCCGATGCCAACGGCCTGAAGACCTTCAGCGATTTCGGCAAATACGTCGCCGGCGGCGGAAATGTCGTGCTGGCCGCATCGTCGGAATTCGTCAATTCCGCCGCGGCCTTGCCGGCCTTCCAGACAACCTATGGCTTCAAGCTTAAGCCGGATCAGCTGATCACCCTTTCGGGCGGCGATACGGCGGCGACGATCGGCGCTGCTGCCAACCAGACGAACGGCGCCAATGCCGCCATGGTCTACGGCACGGATGGCGGTATCGCGCCGTCGGGCCTTGTCGTCCTGGAGGATGACAAAGGGGTGCAGCCGGTCTATCAGCCGGCGCCGATCATCCGCGAGGCTGTCCTCAAAGAGCATCCCGAGATCGAGACGCTGCTGAAGCCTGTCTTTGAAAAGCTCGACCTGGTGACCTTGCAGGATCTGAATGGCCGCGTTCAGGTCGGTGGCGAGCCGGCAAAGGCCGTCGCCGAAGATTTTCTGAAGAAGAACGGCTTTCTGAAATAAGCTCTCCTGACGACGGCCGGGTCCTGTCGGAGACCGGCCGTCGTCAAATGCTGGCAGGGATGCGGGTTTGACACGTCGATTGGATAAGCTGGGCGTCATTATCGCGCTCCTCATTGCCTATGGCGCCCTGGTGGCGCCATTTGCGACCTTTCGCGCCAATCGCATCGTGCCGGGGCAGGCTAAATCGATGCTTGAGGCCCTGCCGAACGGGGCAGGAATGGCGCTGCTCGCCCTGATGCTGGTGGCCGGCATCGTCGTTCTGGTGAAGATACCGACATGGCTCAGGCTTCTGACCGCGGTCGTGGCACTTGTCGCCCTCACCCTCTTCATCGGAATGGCAGCGCCGCACCTCACCCCGCCCGGAAATACCTATGCCCGCGTCTCGCCGGCGTCCGGGTTCTGGATATTGCTGTTTGCCTATGCGCTTCTGGCTGCGGACGCGATCACCCGGCTTCGACCGCGCCCCATCCTGCGTGTCGTGCTGCTGGCGCTTGCCCTGTCTGGTGCGGCGGCGATTTTGATGTCGGGTCTATGGGACGGGCTGTCGATCCTCAAGGAATATGCCGGCCGCGCCGACGTCTTCTGGACGGAGGCCGCCCGGCACGTGACACTGGCGCTGGGCTCGCTGCTGGCGTCTGTTATCGTCGGCCTTCCGGTCGGCATCCTTTGCCATCGGGTGACGCCGCTCCGGGACGGCGTGCTGAACACACTCAATCTCGTCCAGACCATCCCGTCGATCGCGCTGTTCGGCATTCTCATCGCGCCGCTGAGCTGGGTCGCGCTCCATGTTCCCGGGGCTGCCGCAATCGGCATCCGCGGTATCGGCGCCGCACCGGCATTCGTCGCGCTCTTTCTCTATTCGCTGCTGCCGGTCGTCGCCAATACCGTGGTGGGGCTGGCCGGCGTGCCGCGCGAGGCCAACGAAGCGGCGCGCGGTATCGGCATGACCGACGGGCAGAGATTGTTGCGCATCGAATTGCCGCTTGCCCTGCCCGTCATCCTCACCGGCATTCGCATCGTTCTCGTGCAGAACATCGGCCTTGCGACGATCGCTGCCCTGATCGGTGGCGGCGGGTTCGGCGTCTTTGTGTTCCAAGGCATCGGCCAGACGGCGATGGATCTGGTGCTGCTCGGCGCCGTGCCGACCGTGGTGCTGGCGTTTGCCGCCGCCATTATCCTCGACGCCGCCATCGACATGACCGCGCCGTCCCAGAGCCGAGGCAGGATTGCATGATTGAAATCGACGGCATCACCAAGCGTTATGACGGCAATGCGGTCGTCGACAATGTGACGATGGCGATCGCGCCCCGCACGGTGACGGTCATTGTCGGAACATCGGGCTCCGGCAAGACGACGCTCCTGCGCATGATCAATCGCCTCGTCGAGCCCTCCGAAGGAACGATCCGGCTGGATGGGGAAGACCATCGCGGGATGCCGGGTCATATGCTGCGCCGCCGGATCGGCTATGCGATCCAGGGGCATGGCCTTTTCCCCCACCGCACGGTGGCACAGAATATCGCAACGGTGCCGGCCTTGCTCGGCTGGGACCGCCACCGGATCGATGCCAAGGTCACAGAGCTGCTGACACTGTTCCAGCTCGACCCCGCCATGTTTGCCGCGCGCTTTCCGCACGAGCTTTCCGGCGGCCAGCAGCAACGGGTCGGGGTGGCGCGGGCGCTGGCAGCCGAACCGAACATCCTCCTGATGGACGAACCGTTCGGCGCCCTCGATCCGATCATCCGGGCGAAGGCGCAGGCCGATCTCCTGGATATCCAGAAGGTGCTGAAAACCACCATCGTGCTGGTGACCCACGATATGGACGAGGCCTTCCAGCTCGCCGACCGCATCGCTGTCATGGACAAGGGCGCGCTGGTTCAATACGCCACGCCGGCCGAACTTGTGCAAAACCCGGCGACCGACTTCGTCCAGACCCTGATCGGCCCTAGCGAGCGGCCCTTCCGGCTGTTGTCGATCGGGACCGCCGGAGAGGCGATCGAGCCGGGTGTGGCGAGCGGAGAGCCGGTGCCCGCGGCAATGAGCCAACGCGATGCCCTCTCGCACATGCTCTGGAGCGGGCGCAATGCCTTGCCGGTCGCCGATGCCGATGGGACGATCCTTGGCCAGGTGACACTGGAAGCGTTGACCCGGCGGGCGGCGAAACCGCAATGAAGGCGTGGATACCGCATATCCTGCGAGGCGTCTTGCTGGCGGTGCTTATTGCCTTCCTCGTCTCGCCCGACTGGTTCGCTCCGCTGCTGAAGCCGCTGTTGCAGGACAATGCGCCGGCGATCTACAATCACGGCTCCTTGCTGACACTCACCCTCCTGCACCTGCGCACGGTGGCGATCGCGACCGTCGGCGCGATCATCATAGCCGTTACCCTGGCCGTTCTGGTGACCCGGCCGTTCGGCGCCGAGTTCCTGCCGCTGTCGCGCAGCCTGGTGAATATCGGCCAGACCTTTCCGCCGGTAGCCGTGCTGGCACTCGCCGTCCCGATCCTCGGTTTCGGCGAGAAGCCGACGCTCGTGGCGCTGTTTCTCTATGGCCTGTTGCCGATCTTCGAAAACACGCTGACGGGGCTGACCACCCTGCCCGCATCGGTGATGGAGGCCGCGCGCGGCGCCGGAATGACGGACCGGCAGCGCCTGCTCAAGGTCGAGCTGCCGCTGGCGATGCCCGTCATCCTGGCCGGCATCCGGTTGTCGGTGGTGATCAGCCTGGCCACCGCGACGATCGGCTCGACCGTTGCGGCAAAGACGCTGGGCGAAGTGATCATCGCCGGCCTTCAGTCAAACAACATCGCCTTCGTCCTGCAAGGCGGCGTGATCGTCGGCGCCTTGGCCGTGCTGATCTATGACGGTCTTTCGGCAATCGAACGCTTACTGGCACGCCGCGCCGGCCTCACGTCGCGAAGTTAGAATAGGGTAAGCCAAGCGACCGGCGATCAACCATCGCCCACTTCCGGCGCATAGCCCCGCACTCTCGTAGACGCCCTCTGCCAGGCTTTCTGCCGCGTCTCGAACTCGGCGCGCAACAGCACTCCGTCTCACACGTTTTTGCATTTAGGGTCGCAGAACATCTCGGTATAATCGAACGCGTCCTGGCTGGCCCGCGTCATCGGGTAACCAATAGGCCCTGCTCTGGCGACAAGGTCAGCCAGGACGCCCTTCTGGCGCCTCGGGTCGCGTGGCGCGCTCGTCCCGCCCTAACCTGGCCCCTGGAACGGCAAAAAGCTCCTCGCTGTGTGCTGAGGAGCTTTGTGTGTGGTTTTTTAATTGTTTGTTGATTTGGTTGCGGGGGCAGGATTTGA
>NZ_JAGGJU010000019.1 GCF_017873095.1 Heterorhizobium halophytocola
CCGGCACCCGCCGCCCACCTCCCGCGCGACAGCCGGCACCGCCTCCAGGACACCCCACCGCCCCAGCTTCCTGCCCCCCGGGGCGTCTCGGAGGGTCCCGGCGCGCAAATGCGCCGGGGCCTTTCTTTGTCAGCCCCTATATATAATGAGTGTGATTATCGGTTGGCCCTGCCCTATTCGGCATAATCCACCGGCACCGCCGCCCCGCTTTTCAGCGTCTCCATCGAGATGAAGGCCGAAACGTCGAACAGTTCGACGCGCTTCACCAGCCGTCGGTAGACGACGTCATAATGCTCGACCCGCGGCAGCACGATCTTCAGCAGATAATCATAATTGCCCGTCAGCCGATGCGCCTCGACGATCTCGCCGAGATCGCTGATCGCGCGACGAAAGCGCTCGATCCATTCGTCCTGGTGGTGGGCGGTCTTGACCAGGGCAAAGACCGTGGTCGGCACGCCGACCTTGTCGCGGTCGAGCACGGCGACGCGCCTTGCGATATAGCCTGCCTCCTCCAGCCGCTGAACCCGCCGCGAACAGGCCGACGGCGACAGAGATACCCGCTCGGCCAGCGCCTGAACCGGCATTTGTGCATCCGTCTGCAACAACTGCAACAGGATGCGGTCGCGATCATCCAGCATGACAATCTCCTTTTACCCGACAGAAAGCGACGCCGATCTGTTGCGCCGGAATAGCGGCGGACGCCTGGCGCGCGCCGTCCAGATGCAGGATCCGCCAAAATTTTGCAAACATTTCCCGCCCTCTTTGCGCGATCATGCATCCCGACAGCAGCAAAGGAATCGACATGAAGACCATAGGCCTGATCGGCGGCATGAGTTTCGAAAGCACGGCGGTCTATTACCGCATGGTCAACGAGATGGTGCGCGATCGCCTCGGCGGCATCGCCTCGGCCGAACTCGTGCTGCATTCCGTCAATTTCGCCGACATCGTCGCACTGCAGAAAAGTGGCCGCTGGGATCTCGCCGCCGACCGGCTGGCCCGTGCCGCCGAGGGCCTGGTACGGGCCGGTGCCGACTGCATCCTGATCTGCACCAACACCATGCATCTGGTCGCCGAAGCGGTGGAACGCCGCGCCGGCGTGCCGCTGCTGCATATCGTCGACGAGACCGCCCATGCCATCAAGGCGGCCGGCCTGCAGCGCCCCTTGCTGCTCGCCACCCGCTACACCATGGAGCACGGCTTTTATACCGACCGGATGAAGGCCCTCGGGCTCGACCCCATCGTCCCCGAGGAGCAGGACCGCATTTGCGTCCATGATGTGATCTTCGACGAGCTCTGCGCCGGCAGGGTGAACGGATCCTCGCGCGCCGCCTATCTCGCGATCATCGAAAAGGCCAAGGCCGCCGGCGCCGACTGCGTCATCCTCGGCTGTACCGAGATCTGCCTTCTGCTGGACCCGAACGACCTGCCGCTGCCCGGATTTGATTCCACGGCCCTGCACTGCGCCGCGGCGGCCCGCTTTTCCATGGCGGCCGAAGCGGTAACGGAAAAACAGGCGGTAGACGTCGGATAATAATTGACTCCGTCAACTATCCATAGGACAGAGTCCTCCAACGGAGGTCACTGCGATGGCCGAATCTGTCATGCCCGAGCGCGCCATGCTGGAGGCCGTACGGGCCTTCAACCGGTTCTACACCAACAGGCTCGGCGTTCTGGCCCGCGACTATCTGGAAACGCCCTACAGCCTGACGGAAGCGCGGGTGCTCTACGAACTCGGTGCGCGCCCGCAACTCTCGGCCTCCACCCTGATCGGCGAACTCGGTGTGGATGCCGCCTATCTCAGCCGCATCCTGCGCAAGTTCCGCAATGACGGTCTGGTCGAAACCCGGCCGGACCCGGCCGACAAGCGCAGCCAGATCCTGCAGCTGACCGAGGCCGGCCGGCATGTCCACACGGACCTTGCCCGCCGCGCCCGCCGGCAGATCGAGGGCGAGATCGAACATCTCGGCAGCGACGCGCGCCTGCATCTGCTGCAGGCCATGCGGGACATAGAGACATTGCTTGCACCGGCCTCGCCTGCCCCGCTGATCCTTTTGCGCCCGCACCGGGTGGGCGATATCGGCTGGCTCGTCGAGGCACAGGCGGCCGCCTATGCCCGCGAATATGGCTGGAACGCGAAATTCGAGGCGTTGATCGCCGAAGTCGCCGGACAATTCCTGGCCAGCTTCAACCCCGCCCGCGAACACTGCTGGATTGCCGAGCAAAACGGTGCGCGACTTGGCTGCGTCATGGTCGCGGACGGCGGTGGCGCGGAGGCCAGATTGCGCCTGCTCTATCTCGAACCGGCCGCCCGTGGCCAGAAGCTCGGGCGCCGTCTGGTCGAGGAGTGCATTCGCTTCGCGCGGCAGGCGGGCTACAGCACCCTGACGCTCTGGACCAATGATGTGCTGACGGCTGCCCTTCGCATCTACCAGACGGCAGGGTTCCGGCTGGTCAAGCAGGAGGCCCACGCCCTGTTCGGCCCGCCATGCATGGGCCAGACCTGGGTGCTCGATCTCTAGGACAAGGGATCAGCCGCTTGCCGCGTCGAAACGCTGACGTGCCGCCTTGACCTTCAGGTGGTTGTCATTGGCCCAGGTGAGCAGGCTTTCCAGCGCCGCATGCAGGGATCGCCCCAGATCCGTCAGGCTGTATTCGACGCTCGGCGGCTTGGTCGGAAATACGGCGCGCGCCACATAGCCGTCGCGCTGCAGGTCGCGCAGCGTCTGGGTCAGCATTCGCTGCGAGATATCCGGCACCAGCCGTTTCAGCTCATTGAACCGGTAGGGCTGGTCATGCAGCGCCTGCAGCAGCAGCGTCGACCACTTTCCGCCGATCTGGTCGATCACAGTGCGCACCGGACATTGCTCGAACGGATTGTCGGCCAGATAGCACTGCATCTTGCTGGAGAAATTCTGCGCGGCGGTCATCAGCCGGTTCCCTTCACGTAACCTTGTCCCGCAAAACTGCCTCCTTTACAGCATCGCGTCAATCTCTAAATAAGAGCAAGTCTCATATTGAGACCACTAACTCTGACCCGCGACAGGGACCTCCAGATCCCCAAAGGAACGCCTCATGCCCAAGATTCTCGTCACCGGCGCTGCCGGTAAACTCGGCTCCCTCGTCATCGACGCCCTGCTGGCAAACGGTACACCGGCCACCGACATCATCGCCGGCAGCCGCGACCCTGCGAGGCTCGGCGATTTTGCCGGCAGAGGGATCGAAACCCGCAAGGTGGATTTCGACGACGAGACCGGGCTTCAGGCGGCATTTGCCGGGGTGGACCGTCTGCTGGTGATCTCCACCGACAGCATCGGCGAACCCGGCCGCCGCCTGACCCAGCACCGCACGGCCATCGCCGCGGCAAAGACGGCCGGCATTGGCCGCATCTTCTACACCTCCATGCCGAAGCCGAAGGACAGCCAGGTGATCTTTGCGCCCGACCATCTGGGCACGGAGCAGGCCATTGAAGACAGCGGCCTTGCCTACACGATCTTCCGCAATGGCTGGTACATGGAAAACCTTTTGATGACCCTGCCGCAGGTGCTGAAGGACGGCGTCTGGTACACCGCAAGCGCCGATGGGCGGAACGGCTATGTCTCGCGCGCCGACCAGGCCTTGGCGATCGCCGGCGGCCTTGCCCATCCGCCAGCCGAAAGCGTGATCTACACCCTGACCGGCGCCAGGGCTCTGTCCGTCGACGACGTCGCCGCCGCCGCCGCGAAGGTCGTCGGCAAGCCGGTCAAGGTCGTGCAGCTCGACGACACGCAACTGGCAGGCGGCATGCAGCAGGCCGGTGTCCCGGAAGCGATCATCCCCATGCTGATGTCGTTCGAGCAGAACACCCGCGCCGGCGGGTTCGACATTATCACCGGCGACGTCGAATCGTTGAGCGGCAAGCCGCCGACGGATATCGAAAGCTTCCTCAGCGACAATCGGTCGGCGCTCGCCTGACCTCTGCCGCCGGAAAGCCACGACACTGCGACCGGCATGTCCGGCCGCGGTCCTCACCGTCGCAAATGTCTATCCCCGCGACTGTTTGGTCGTTCACATGTCCTGGCCGCAGGCCCGCCGGAAGCGTCTCACGCTATCGGCCATGCCGTGCACCAGCGCATCGGCGGTCAGGCCATGGCCGATCGAGACTTCGGCAAGCGTCGGTATACGCGACACCAGCGGCGGCAGGTTGGCAACCGTGAGGTCATGACCGGCATTGACGGCGAGGCCGGCGGCGGCGGCGGCATCCGCCGTGTCACCGAGCCGTTCGATCTCGGCATCGGCCCGGTCGCCGTCGTCATAGCAGCCGCCATAGGGACCGGTATAAAGCTCGATCCGGTCGGCGCCGATCCGCCGGGCGATCGCGACCGGCTCGGCCTTGCCGTCGCCATCGGCAAACAGCGAGACGCGCATGCCCCTGTTCTTCAGCCGGGCCACCACCGTCGTCAGAAAGGCCTCGTGCCGGGCAAAGTCCCAGCCATGGTCCGAGGTGGCCTGCGACGGATCGTCGGGCACCAGCGTCACCTGTTCCGGCTCGGTCTTCTCGCAGAGCGCCAGAAAATCCTCCGTCGGGTAACCCTCGATATTGAATTCGGCCTTGGGGAATTCGTCATCGATCAGGGCCCGCAGCAATGGCAGGTCGGAAAAGCGGATATGCCGCTGATCGGGCCGCGGATGGACCGTCAGTCCGGAAGCGCCGGCCTCGAGCGCGATCCGCCCGATCCCCGCCACATCCGGCCAGGGAAGATCGCGCCGGTTGCGGAGCATGGCGATGGCGTTGAGATTGACGGAAAGCTTGGCGGGCATGGCATTCCCATTTCAGGTAGAGGACATTCTTCCCTTTAGGACAAATGGCCAATTCGCACCAGCGCCTTTGCGTCATCGGTGCCATCGGCCGGCGTGATCGGTGCGGGCCGGACCGGGCAGCGCCGCCCGCCCCTGCGGGCGCGAATCCGGCCCTCCTCCGCACGCATGTGGTAGCGGTGAGACACTATGGCGCTTTTCATGCAAAATCCTTTGCAGCATGGGGCATTCGGCCATATTCGCAGTTTACAAGCTCTGTCGGACACGCCTAAAATTTTTTCGATAGACGTCGCATGCCGGGGGGAAGCGGCACACAGCAACACAAAGAGACGAACCGCACGCGAAGGACGGCAGTCCGGCGTGGGCGTAGCGTGGTTCGCCCATCCTGGATCTGCGTCAAGGAGGCGGGAATATGGTTGGAGAGGGTACGCCTACCGGGATGAATGGCGCGCATGCGCCGCTTTTCTGCGCCCTGCAATACCTGCCGCAGATCGCCCTGCCGTCGCAAACGCCGGCGGCGCCGATCGCCATCGCCGAAATGGCCGAGCTTTTCGGCGTCACCCATCGGACATTGCATTTCTACGAGCAGAAGGGTCTGCTGACCTGCGGGCGAGACGGTGCGCGCCGCGTCTACAGCGACGGCGATGTGGCCCGAATGGCCCTGATCAGCCTTTGCCGCGATGTCGGCATGCCGGTCGCCGCCATCCAGGACCTGTTCGACGAATTGCTGAGCGCGGGCAGCTATGCGCAGGCCAATGCGATCTTCCAGCTGGCCTTGCGCCGCCATTTGGACGGGCTGGTCGTCAGCCTCACCACCCTCCAGCGGCAGGCCGAACAGATCGAATCGCTTCTCGACCTTGACATACCGCCCGCCCCCCAGGCGCCTCCCCCCGCAATCGACCTGTCGCGGCAGGAACGCCATTGCCTGGAGCTGATGGCCGAAGGCTATACGACGGTGCGCCTCGCCCATGTGCTGGAATTGACAAAACCGGATGTCGAAACGCTCGAGCGCACGCTGATCCGCAAGTTCAAGGCCCATAACCGGTTCCAGGCCGTGGCAAAGGCCGTGTTGCTGGGCTATGTCAGCACCCATGAGGGCGGCACGGATGGCCGGGCGCAGGATGCGGCCCGCCGGCGGCAGATCTGGAACAGCTGAGGCCGGGCCACGGCCAGCCCGCCCGCCGATTTGACAAACATCATATATGGCTAATTTTTAAGGAGACGGGTCGTCGGTGTGCAGGCTAGCATAGGCACGAACCGAACCAACCGACGGAAACCCATGTCACAATTGTTCAGCCGCTACGCCACGCCGTTCATCACCGGCCTTTTTCTCGTCTCCCTGATCTCCGGAATATTCCTGTTCTTCCATGTCGGCAACGCCGCCTTCCACGGCATGCATGAATGGCTGAGCATGGTGCTGATCCTGCCCTTCGTGCTGCATATCTGGCGGAACTGGCGCCCGTTCTGCAACTATTTCAAGCGTCTTCCGATGGCAGCCGCCCTCGCCGTCTCGATCGTTGCGGCGGTCGCCTTTGCCTGGCCGTCGCTCACCGGCACCACGACCGGCGGCCGCGGCGGCAATCCGGCCTTTGCCATGGCCGGCATCGTCACCGCTGCGACCCCGGCCCAGCTGGCGCCGATCATCGACAAGACGGAAGACGAGGTGATCACCGGCCTGAAGGCAGCCGGCTTCACCGCAGCCGCCTCGGACAAGAAGCTGGCAGAGATCGCCGCAGACTCCGGCAAGCCATCCAACGACCTGATGAGCGTTATCGCCGGCATGGGCAAGACGCGCTGACCTTGCGCCGGGGAGGTCCCTCCCCGGACCACGGCACCTTGGCTTGGCCTATCGCACGATGGTCAGGGTTTCGGCGGCGCGTGTCACGGCCGTATAGAGCCAGCGCTCGCGGCTGTCGCGAAACGCATAGCTTTCGTCGAACAGCACGACATTGTTCCACTGCGAACCCTGCGCCTTGTGTACCGTCAGGGCGTAGCCGAAATCGAATTCATCGTAGCGCTTGCGGGTATTCCACGGGATCTCGGTTTCGATATCCTCGAAGGCGGCCTTCAGCAGCTTGATCTTGGCCGCACCGCGATCGGACTCGTCTTCGTCCTCCGGCTTGATCAACAGGTTGATCCCCGGCTTCACCGTCTCGCGCGACGAACTCATCACCGTCCAGAGCGATCCGTTGAGCAGCCCCTTCAGCTGGTCGTTCCTGAGGCAGACCAGCTTGTCGCCGGCCTGCGGGTAGTCCTGAACGAAGCCCTTCAACTCGCGCAGCCGCTTGTTGTAGCGCCGCCGCGTGCGGTTGGTGCCGACCAGCACCTGGTCGGCGTCGAGCACCAGATCCTGCGTCACCTCGCTCTTCGAAATCACCTTGGCGGTGCCGTAGTCGCCGCGCATGATCTCCTTGCCTTCGCGCACCTGCATGGCGAGATGGATGATCGGATTGTCACGCGCCTGGCGATGGATATCGGTCAGCAGATAGTCCGGCTCCTGCTCGGTAAAGAAACCGCCGCCCGACACCGGCGGCAACTGGCCGGGATCGCCGAGCACCAGGATCGGCGTGCCGAAACTCATCAAATCGCGGCCGAGGGCCTCGTCGACCATCGAGCATTCGTCGATGACGATCAGCGCCGCCTTGGCAAGCGGGCTCTGCCGGTTGATCGCAAACATCGGCGACACGGAGGTCTTGCCCGTCTCCTCGTCCTCGACATGCTCCTCGCCGCGCGGGCGATAGATCAGCGAATGGATGGTCTTGGCATTCGAGGCGCCGCGCGAGCGCAGCACCTGCGCCGCCTTGCCGGTAAAGGCGGCAAACAGCACCTCGCCGTCGACATGCTCGGCGAAATGCTTGGCAAGCGTCGTCTTGCCCGTCCCGGCATAGCCGAACAGGCGAAAGACCGGCTGCTTGCCGTCCTTCAGCCATTTGGCAACAGCCTTCAGGGCCTCGTCTTGCTGCGGTGCGAATTCCATGCCCGCGACTTGGCAGGATTCTGCCACCCGCTGCAACCGAAAAAGAACGAAAGGGGATCGGATCCCCTGCCAAATCACGGTTCCTTTGATCGACTACACAGTTAAGCAACAACTTGACTTTCGGCCTGGCCGGAATGATAGTTAACCACATGCCTAACTATAACACACCGCTCGACCAGCTATTCCATGCGCTCGCCGACCCCGGCCGACGGGCCATGGTGGACCGGCTGGCAAAGGGGCCGGCATCGGTGAAAGCGCTGGCAGAACCGCTTGCCATGTCGCTGCCGGCCGTCATGCAGCATCTGTCGGTGCTGGAGAAAGCCGGTCTGGTTGCCAGCCAGAAACAGGGCCGGATACGCACCTGCAGCCTGAGACCGGAGGCCCTGTCGCAGGCGGAAGCCTGGCTCAATGCGCGCCGCCTTGGCTGGGTGAACCGCTTCGACCGGCTTGCCGCCATGCTCGATGAAGAAGACCGGACGGGAGAACCACGGGAATGACCATGCGCAATGCCAGCCACGCCACATTCACCGTGACCCGCAGCTATCGCCAGTCTCAGGCGCGCGTCTTTGCCGCCTGGGCGACGGAAGACAAGAAGTCTGCCTGGTTTGCCGCCCCGCCACCGCGCCAGACGCTGAAACGCAGCTTCGATTTCCGCGTCGGGGGCCGAGAGCAGCTATCGACCGATTTCGGCGACGGCATCGTGCACCATTTCGACGCCGTCTACCGCGAGATCCTGCCCGGCGAGCGGATCATCTACGCCTATGACATGCACCTCAACGAAACCCGCATTTCGGTGTCGCTCGCGACCGTCGAGTTCCAGCCGGAGGGCAGCGGCACACGGCTCGTCTTCACCGAGCAGGCGGTCTTCCTCGACGGTGTCGCCGACGATGGCAGCCGCAGGCGCGGCACCGAAGCCCTGATCGACAATCTCACCGCCTATCTGGGCGATCACTGAGCCTTCCCCTCCAGCCCCGCGAGGCCGTTCGATGACATTGACGCTGCATTACCATCCGCTCGCCTCCTTCTGCTGGAAGCCGCTGATCGCGCTCTACGACACGGAGCTCGCCTTCGACCGCGTCGAGGTCAATCTCGGCGATGCCGCGTCGCGTGATGCCTTCGCCCGGATCTGGCCGCCGCTGAAATTCCCGGTGCTCGTCGATCACGTGCATGGCCGGACCATCGCGGAATCGACGACGGTGATCGACTATCTCGACAGCTTCGGTAAAGGCCCGCGGCCCATGACGCCGACCGATCCGGATCTCGCATGGCAGGCACGCATGTGGGACCGGCTGTTTGACAACATGCTGCAGGCGCCCATGCAGCGGATCGTCGCCGACGCTCTCCGGCCGGCCGGGCAGCAGGACGCTTTCGGGGTCGCGCAGGCCCGGTCCGACATCGCGGCTGCCTATGACTTCATCGAGACGCGGGTGCCGGAGGATGGCTTCATGGTGTCGCAGGGCTTCACGCTCGCCGACTGCGCCGCCGTGCCGGCCCTCTTCTGGTCGGACACGATCGTCCCGCTCGGCGACGGCCATCCGCGGCTGACGGCCTATCTCGACCGCCTCAAGGCCCGCCCCTCCGTCGCACGCACGCTGCGCGAGGCCGAGCCCTATTTCGGCTATTTCCCGCTAGACCCCAAGCCACGGATCTAAATGGCCCCAACCGCCTGCATGTCGACGTCCTCGACCGCCTCGGCCTTGCCAGTGGCAGGCCGAGATAGCGACTGACCCAGAGCCAGAACAGGCTGACGGACACCAGAGATACCACGCCATCGCAGGCGTAGTGCCAACCGGTATACACCGACCCGAAGAGGATGAAGGCAGCATAGGCCCAGCCGAGCACCGCCCAGCGACGTCCGAAACTGGTGAGCAACCAGGCAATCAAGACCGCCATGGCCACGTGAATGCTCGGCATGGCCGAGATACCGGTGGCAAAGCGCAGCGCACCATGTTCATAGGCACCGAGCAGGAGTTCGGCGTATTCCTTGACAAATACGATATCAGGATTGGCGGTGAGCGCCCGGGTCAAGCCTTCGAACCGCTCGCCACCATAGATCGCATCGTAGAAGATCGGTCCAACGCTCGATCCTGCAAGCGCGCCCACGGAGCCGAGTCCCGCATAGACGAAAACCATTGCGGCCAGGTAACGCACGAACCTGGTCCCCTCGGATGCAAACGCCATCGCAGCGAAGCTGCCAATGACGACAACGAACCAGATCCGCGAATACACAACATCCATGAAGCCGGCCCAGGCGTCCGGAAATATTGAATGGGCTGCACGCCAAGCCTGCATCCCGAACACAGCCCGATCTATGCTGGCGAGATAGCCGTCGGCGTAAAAGGTGACGGTTTCCGGAATGTGGACCTTGAACGTCGAAAATGCCGACAGGCCGAGAACGAGCAGTCCGAGCGCCGCCACGGCACGCAGGCCGTATTGACGAAACAATATCTTCGCATGCGACAACGGAGAAGCGGGTTTGTGGACGATGCCGATGGCACCGAGCGCCACGCCGCCGACTGGCAAGGTGAACAGAAAGAAGCGGAGATTCAGCGCCGCAAAATTCACGAATGTGTCCTTGTAGAAGAACACGGCTGCAAAAATGTAGGAAAGAAATATCAGAAACAGAGGATTTCGAACCGCGCTCAGAATGGCACGACTATGCGTCCTGTCGTTCTTCGCTAGCCTGTCGCCGACCAGACTGTCGATGTTCATTGCGCCCCCTCAAGATACATCATCTCATTGGGCACAACCTTTCCAAGAAGTCCTAATACCACCTTAAGGCGAAAAGGCTAAATTAAATATTCGTCAATTATTCAAGCCTTGATTTACTCCAAGGGTTTCTGAGCGTTCCGCCCGGCCCCAAGCGGATCGTTGTCAAGCATGATCGCGACACCGTGCGGGGTTGCTTCCGCCGCCCGCTGCCAGCTTTTCTGCAAGGCCAGGATTGCATCGGCGTCTGCGATACCCTTGGTCGCCAGCAGCGTGCTCAGCGCCTCCACCCAGGCATCGAAATAGTCCGAACCGTCGGCTGCGCGGCCCGGCCGGTGGACCTCGGCAGACAGGGCCTCGGCCCATTCGCTCCAGGCAAACAGGCCGCGCTCGTAGAGATGCACGGTGAGCGCAAAAGCCTGCGCGTGCCAGGGCTCGGCAAAGACCGGAGCGCCCTCCGGCGATTGTGGCAGTCCGGGAGACACGGCCAGTTCCGGTCTTGTCTCACAGGGGTTCAAGATAGCTCTCCCAGGCATCGATCGAGACGGTGAGCGTCGGATCGGCATCCTCGCCCCAGATTTCGGTTGCCGGAAACACCACGGTGTAGACCCATTGCGGGTTCTCGCCCTTGCCATGCGCATTGTCGTCGGGAAAGACGAAACTGCCCTGCACCGCCTCGACCACGCCGACCTTGCCGCGGGCATAGCGCGGCAGCCGGGTATGGGTCGGCGGATTGAAATTGCGGGTGCGCACGACATCGCCCGCGACAAACAGCGGCTCGGTCTGCACCGGCCGGTCGCAAGGGCCGCCCTTGGCCAGAACCTCCGCCACCATATCGGCCTTCAGCACCTTTTTCGGCGTGGCAGGCGCCATCGTCGCCGTCCCCCCGTCAATCTCGGCTTTCGTCGCAAAGCCGTGCCGCTCCAGCAGCGTCTCCAGCGCCCGGATCCAGATCTCGTAATAGCTCGCGGAAAGATAGGCGGCCGGAGGAATGCATTCGCGCGCATGCCGGCTTTCGTCGATGGTCCAGGCCCCGAAGGCACCACTGGAAAGCGTCAGTCCGAGCGCCCGCTTTTCCCATTCGGCGTGAAAATAGGGCTCGCCCGGTTCCGGCGCGACCGGGCCGAAGCCCATCTGCCCGCCAAGGTCGTGCGGCCCGTTCATGGCGCCGCCCCTGGCTTGCCTGCGAGCCCGCAGCCGATCATCGAATCGCGGCTGACGAGATCGGCCAGCATGTCCTCGTCCATGCCCTCGGTCCCCTCCGGGCGCATCGGCACCACGAGATAGCGCAGTTCCGCAGTCGAATCCCAGACCCGGATCTCGCTCTGCGAATCGAGGCTTACGCCGAATTCCTCCAGTACCCCGCGAGGATCGATCACGGCGCGCGAGCGATAGGCAGGCGCCTTGTACCAGACGGGCGGCAGGCCAAGCACGGCCCAGGGATAGCAGGAGCAAAGGGTGCAGACGACGAGATTGTGGGTCTCCGGCGTATTGAACACGGCGCGCATATGCTCGCCCTGGCGGCCGGTAAAGCCGAGGCTTGCGATCGCCGCCGTCGCATCGGTCTTCAGCCGTTCGGCAAAGCGCGGATCGGTCCAGGCCTTGGCCACCACCTTTGCTCCGTTGCGCGGGCCGACCTTGGTCTCATAGGTCTCGACGATGGCATCGATGGCTGCCGGGTCGATCAGACCCTTCTCGACGAGCACGGTTTCGAGCGCCCGCACCCGCGCCTGCATGTCGGAATACCGGTTATCGTGGTGGTGCTCGTGATCATGGGCATGGCCGTGATCATGGTGATGGTCCTGCTCGCTCACGCAACGCCTCTCGTCTTGTCCTGCTCTCTGATTTCTATGAGCTTCTGCCAGCAAAGGAAAGCCGGCATGCGGCTCTTGCAAGACCTATGCGCCGCTCAGGTCAAAAGCGGCCAGAGGCTGATCACCAGCAGCGTCGCCATCAGGAGATTGAACGCCTTGAGGCGGCGGGGATCCGACAGCCATTCGCGCAGCACGGTGCCGAACCCGGCCCAGGTCGAGACCGTCGGAATCGTCATGGCGCCGAAGGTCAGGCCGATGATCAGCACGCTCAGCCAGTAGCGCCCAGGCACCGGATCGCCATAGGTCGCCATGGCCGTGACCGCCATGACCCAGGCCTTGGGGTTGACCCACTGGAAGGCGGCGGCGGCGAGAAAACCCATGGGATGGCTGCCCGCCTCGCCGGCCGAAAGGCTGCGGGACGTCGCGATCTTGTAGGCGATGTAGAGCAGGTAGAGCGCGCCGCAGATCTTCAGCACCAGGTAGAGCGTCGGCATCGTCTTCAGCATCGCACCGAGCCCGAATCCGACCGCGATCAGCAGGCTCATGAAACCGATGGCGATGCCCAGCATATGCGGCACCGTCCGGCGAAAGCCGAAATTGACGCCGGAGGCGAAGACCATCATGTTGTTGGGTCCCGGGGTGATCGAGGTGCTGAAGGCAAAGAGCAGCAAGGCAGCGAATGTGGCAGTTGTCACGAGGCATATCTCCGACGATGGGGCGCCCATTATGCAAGCCGTCATGCCCCATGCCAGACCGTCAATTGTCGTGGTGTCAATTTCCCCCGGATACCCTAGGTTCAAACAGGAAGACCGCAGCCCAGGGGATCACCGCCCATGACCATATCTCTCCCGACCATCCCGTTGAAGAACGGCCGCCGGATACCGGCCATGGGCCTGGGCACATGGCAGATGGGCGAAAGGCAGGAGGCTGAAAGAGAGGAAATCGAAAGCCTGCGGCGCGCCATCGACCTTGGCATGACCGTCATCGACACCGCGGAGATGTATGGCGAGGGCCGATCGGAAATGATGGTGGCAAAGGCCATTGCGGACCGGCGGGACGACGTCTTCCTGGTCAGCAAGATCTACCCGTGGAATGCGAGCTTCGGCGGGACCATCGCGGCCTGCGAGGCGAGCCTCCGGCGACTGGGCACCGACAGGCTGGATCTCTACCTGCTGCACTGGCGCGGGCCGGAATTGCTGGCAGACACGGTCGCCGCCTTCGAGCAGCTGAACACGGACGGCAAGATCGGCGGCTGGGGTGTCTCCAATTTCGACACGGACGATATGGAAGAGCTGTACACCGTTCCGGATGGCGACAAATGCCTCGTCAATCAGCTGCTCTACAACCTGTCTCGAAGAGGCATCGAATACGACCTCCTGCCATGGTGCCGCGACCACGACGTCGCCGTCATGGCCTATTCTCCGATCGAGCAGGGCCGGTTGCTCCAGCATCCCGGCCTGATCGACATGGCCAAGGCCCACCAGGCAACGCCGGCGCAGATCGCCCTTGCGTTCCTGCTGAAACAGGACGGCGTTATGCCGATCCCGAAGACCGCGAATGTCGAGCGCGTGGCGGAAAACCGTGCGGCGGCCGAGCTGGAACTGACGGAAGCGGACCGGAGGGTGCTGGACGCCCTGTTTCCGCCGCCGATTACGAAGATGCCGCTCGACATGCTGTAGGGCAGGCCACGGGTCGGCGCAGGACATGAAATGTGTGAGAAGGGTCGCGAGAAAGCGCGATAATGCTGCGCCAAACTGGCGCGGCAGGCGGGGCCGATCGTTGCGATCAGCCCGGCTGGTTCATGCAGGAATTGAAGTCACGGGCATTGGGAGCACCGCCATTCGGACCGAACTGGTCGAGGCAGTCGAGTGTCCACTCCGCCGACTCGTCATCCTGGTCGTCGTTGAACATATAGGCGTCGGTGACGGCGACGCGTCCACCCTTGACGACCGTCAGGTCCGGTGCGGGCGGCAGGCTGGCCCGCGCCTCGTTCGAACCTTCCGCCATGAAGAGTATGGCAGCAACTACAAAGAACGATGTCAGTGCGGAAAGAATGATCGGCTTGTTCATGGTCGTATCCTTTTGCTGGGACTACAACGCACCACCGCCAGATTTGTTCTGTTCGACTTGCGCTGCACCAGAACACAACACCGTGTTCACCATGCATTAACCCTGTTCTACTGACGAAAACGCCCGGTGCCTTGCGGCACCGGGCGACGATTTTCCGGGGTTCAGCGAGAGCCTTGCCCTACATGCCCTGCGGGCCGCGGTTCATCGCTGCGATGCCGGTGCGGCAGACCTCGTTCAGGCCGAGCGGCTTCATCACCGAGACGAACTGGTCGATCTTCGATGACTTTCCGGTGATCTCGAAGATGAAGTGGCTGGTGGTGGCGTCGACCACCTTGGCCTGGAAGGCATCGGCAAGCCTCAGCGCCTCGGCCCTCGCCTCCCCGTCGCCGCTCACCTTGACCAGGGCCACTTCCCGCTCGATCGGCCGCTCCTGGCCGAGATCGCGCGCCCGCACCGTCAGGTCGACGACCCGGTGCACCGGCACGATGCGCTCGAGCTGCGCCTTGATCTGCTCCAGCACGGAGGGCGTGCCGCGCGTCACGATGGTGATCCGCGACAGATGCGCCTCGTGCTCCGTCTCCGACACGGTCAGGCTTTCGATATTGTAGCCCCGGCCGGAAAACAGACCGATGACCCGGGCCAGCACGCCCGGCTCGTTGTCGACCAGGACCGAAAGCGTGTGGTTTTCGGGCGCGGCCATTTCCTTGGCGATGAAATAGGCCGACCCGGTAGGCTGTTGATGTGCGTTCATGTCTCTTGCTTCCTTCCCTGATCAGACCAGCTGACGGCCCTTGGCGTCGATCGCATTCGCCACCGCCTCGTCGCTCGCCTCGTCCGGCAACAGCATTTCGTTATGCGCCTTGCCCGAGGGGATCATCGGGAAGCAATTGGCCAGATTGGCCACGCGGCAATCGAAGATCACCGGCTTGTTGACGTTGATCATCTCCAGGATCATGGCGTCCAGATCGCCGGGCTTCTCACAGCGCAGGCCGACGCCGCCATAGGCCTCCGCCAGCTTGACGAAGTCGGGCATTGCCTCGGTGTAGGAATGCGACAGCCGGTTGCCGTGCAGCAGCTGCTGCCACTGACGCACCATGCCCATATACTGGTTGTTCAGGATGAAGATCTTGACGGCGGCATTGTACTGGACCGCGCAGGACATTTCCTGAATGCACATCTGGATCGACGCGTCGCCGGCGATATCGATGACCAGACTGTCCGGATGGGCGATCTGCACGCCGATCGCCGCCGGGAAACCGTAGCCCATGGTGCCGAGACCGCCCGACGTCATCCACCGGTTCGGCTCCTCGAAACCGAAGAACTGGGCGGCCCACATCTGGTGCTGGCCGACCTCGGTGGTGATATAGGTATCCCGATCCTTGGTCAGTGCCGCCAGCCGCTCGATGGCGTATTGCGGCATGATGACGTCCTTCGACGGCGTATAGGCGAAGGATTTGCGCGCCCGCCACTTTTGGACGCTCTGCCACCACTCCTGCGTCTGCGCCGCCTCGGGCTTCTTCGGCAGGGCCCGCCACAGGCGCACCATGTCCTCCAGCACATGGCCGACATCGCCGCGGATCGGGATATCGACACGCACATTCTTGTTGATCGACGAAGGATCGATGTCGATGTGGATCTTCTTGGAATGCGGCGAGAAGGCATCGAGACGGCCGGTGATGCGGTCATCGAAGCGCGCCCCGACACAGACCATCACGTCGCAGTCATGCATCGCCATATTGGCTTCATACGAACCGTGCATGCCGAGCATGCCGAGCCAGTTGTCGCCCGATGCCGGATAGGCGCCCAGGCCCATCAGCGTCGAGGTGATCGGGAAATTGGTGAGCGACACCAGTTCGCGCAGCAGCTTGGAGGCTTCCGGACCGGAATTGATCACGCCGCCGCCGGAATAGATGATCGGCCGCTTGGCGCCGGCCATCAGCTCGATGGCAGCATGAATCGCCTGCGCGTCGCCCTGCAGCTTCGGCTGGTAGCTCTTCTGGATCGCATGGTTTTCCGGCGGAACATAGGTGCCGGTGGCAAACTGGATGTCCTTGGGTACATCGACGACGACCGGACCCGGACGGCCGGACTGGGCGATGCGGAAGGCCTCGTGGATGACGCGGGCCAGTTCGTTGACGTCCTTGACCAGCCAGTTGTGCTTGGTGCAGGGCCGGGTAATCCCGACCGTGTCGCATTCCTGGAAGGCATCCGAGCCGATCAGCGAAGTCGGCACCTGGCCGGAGATGCAGACCAGCGGAATGCTGTCCATCAGCGCGTCCTGCAGCGGCGTCACCGCATTGGTCGCCCCCGGCCCCGAGGTCACCAGCATGACCCCGACCTTGCCGGTCGAGCGCGCATAGCCCTCGGCCGCATGGCCGGCGCCCTGTTCGTGGCGCACCAGAATGTGCTGCACGTCGTCCTGCTGGAAGATCTCGTCGAAGATCGGCAGCACCGCGCCGCCGGGATAGCCGAAGATATGCTCGACGCCGTTGTCCTTCAGCGCCCTCAGGACGATCTCTGCGCCCGTCATCTGGTTGTCTGTACCCGTCATGCCTCTTCCCGTCTCATTCGTATTTTGAAGTTTTGTCCGAAGGGGTGTGTGCCCCGGTTCAAGCCATAAAAAAAGGCCCCTGGAGGGAGCCTGTCGGTGTGCGCATGGGAGGCTATCGCCGGATGGTTACACCATCCTGCCCATGCGCCGTCCCACCACAATAAGAACCATCGAATTTGTCATGACCGTTGTGATAGACAGAAATTCTAGGATAGTCAACGCGGCCTCCGACGCAATTTTCTTTCGAAGCCCCTCCGCCAACCCTCTAATACACCTCTTGTTAAGGCCGCACGCGTATGATCTCCCGCATTAGGGAGACATTTTATATTGCGCAATCAGGACCTTCACTCATCCGTACAGGCCGGTGAACTCGACCGCCGCGACGAATATCATCCCGGCAACCGTTTCCTGGGCCGTATCGTCGCGTGCAGCGGCGCCCGCGCCACGATTGCAGCCTATGCCGAAGACGGCGGCACGGACCTGACCGAACTCTGGTCGGTCGGACGTCTGATCTCGATCAGCGTCGGCGAAAACCGCGTCGTCGCCCTCGTCTACTCCATGCAGACCGCAGACAAGAACTGGGCCGAGAACGTCGACAACTGCTTCCTGGTCGAAGTCGAACTGCTCGGCGAAGTCCACAAGGGCCCGCATGGCGGCGAGGAATTCTCCACCGGCATCTCCGCCTATCCCTATCTCGGCGCCATCGCCCACCGCATCCGCGCGGCCGACCTTCTGCGCATCTACGACAGCGGCACGCTCGACACGCAGATCATCGGCAAGCTGACGCAGGACGAGTCGATCGATGCGACGATCCACATTCCCTCGATGCTGTCCAAGCACTTCGCGGTCGTCGGCTCGACCGGCGTCGGCAAGTCGACGGCCGTATCGCTGCTGATCCGCAAGGCGATCGAGAGCGACCCGAAGCTGCGCGTGCTGATTCTCGATCCGCACAACGAATTCGCCGCCGCCTTCCCGGAACACGCCGTCTGCATCGACACCGACACGCTGGACCTGCCCTTCTGGCTGATGAAGCTCGAGGAATTTGCCGAGGTCCTGTTCCGCGGCCGCCCGGCCGTGCCGGAAGAGCTCGACATCCTGCGCGACCTGCTGCCCGAGGCCAAGCGCGCCTTCCGCGGTTCGGAATCGGCCTATATGCGCCGCTCGTCCGAGCAGCGATCCTCGATCACCGCCGACACGCCGGTGCCCTACCGGATCGCCGACCTGCTGGCGCTGATCGACGAGCGTATCGGCAAGCTGGAGGGACGCGAGGAAAAGCCCTATCTGCGGTCGCTGAAGATGCGCGTCACCTCGGCGATCAACGACCAGCGCTACCATTTCATGTTCTCCAACAACACGATCAACGACACGATCCTGGAGACCATCAGCCACATCTTCCGCATTCCCGGCGACGGCAAGCCGATCGCCACCTTCCAGCTGGCGGGCATTCCCTCCGAAGTGGTCAACTCGGTTGCCTCGGTGCTCTGCCGCATGGCGTTCGAGATCGCGCTCTGGTCGAACGGTGCGGTGCGCATCCTCGTCGTCTGCGAAGAAGCCCACCGCTACGTGCCGGCAGACCAGTCGCTCGGCTTCTTCCCGACCCGGCAGGCCATTGCCCGTATCGCCAAGGAAGGCCGTAAATACGGCGTCTCGCTCGGCATCATCACCCAGCGCCCCGGCGAGCTCGACCAGACCATCCTGTCGCAGTGCTCGACGGTGTTTGCCATGCGGCTTGCCAACGACCGCGACCAGGAAATCATCCGCTCGGCCATTCCCGATTCGTCGATTTCGACGACCAGTTTCATCTCCTCGATCGGCAATGGCGAGGCGATTGCCTTCGGCGAGGCGATTGCCGTGCCGATGCGCATGCGGTTTGCCCGCGTCGACGACCGCACGCTGCCCAAGGCCAATGGCGTCAATCCCGACAGCGGCATCGCCGATCCGTCCGACGGCGTGGTCGATCTCGGCAAGGTCGTCAACCGCATGCGCTCGCTGTCCGGCCCCGACATTTCGGCTTTCCAGCAGAGCTTCCAGGGCGCGTCATCGATGGCCGATGATGCCGATCTGCGCGAATTTGCCGATGCTCCGCCGCTGGCTGCCAACAACAGCGAGCCGGCGCTGGAATCCTACCGCCCCGACATGTTGCCCGGAACAGGCGCATCGGCATCCCCAAGACCCGCGGCACGACCGGCAGCCCCAGCACCGTCGTCCTATGCACCGGCCCGCGAACGGGAACCGGCAGGCTTCGGCCAGCCCCTGTCCCGCGACATCCAGCCGGCCCGGTTCGAGCGCGATGCCATGGCCGACACCCCCAAGCGCGAAACGCCGAGGCCATCGCTGCGGGAAAGCATCCTGAAACGGCCGCTGTCGAGCCTTTACGACAAGGACTGATCGACGGCTGCGGCACGCTCCGGCCCTGTGGGATCCATGCGGTGCCACGTGTCGTCCATCTGGTTGCGAAACCAGGTCATCTGCCGCTTGGCATATTGCCGTGTGGCGGCTGCCGCCTTCTCGATCACCTGTTGCCGCGTCATCTCGCCCTTCAGCATGGCTGCGATCTGCGACACGCCGATCGCCTTCATCACCGGCATTTCAGGCGCGACATCCAACGACAGAAGCCGCTCGACCTCCTCCACCGCGCCGTCGTCGAGCATGCCGGCAAATCGGCGGTTGATCCGCTCGGCGAGCACCGCGCGGTCCGGCAGCACGATATATTTCCGTGCCCGGTCGGGGTCGACGATCATCGGCCCCGTGCCCGTATGAAAGGCGCCGATCGCCTGGCCGGTTGCGGCAAACATCTCGAGCGCGCGCACGATCCGCTGGCCGTCCTGTATCCCGAGACGCGCCGCCGTGGCGGGGTCTTCGGCCGCCAGCACCGCATGCAGCGCCTCCGGCCCCTCCTGCGCCAGCCGGTTGCGCCAGTGGGTCCGGATCTCCGCCGGCACCGGCGGCATGGCCGACAGTCCACCGGTCAGCGCCCTGAAATACAGCCCCGTGCCGCCGACGATCACCGGCAGCCGGCCATCGGCGCGCAGGCCCTGGAGCAATGCCTCGATCTCGCGCAGCCAGTCGCCGGTCGAATAAGGCCTGCGCGGATCGACATGACCGTAGAGATGATGCGGCACGCCCGCCATCTCGTCGGCCGAAGGCCGCGCGCTCAGCACCCGCAGCACATCGTAAACCTGCATGCTGTCGGCATTGATCACCACGCCGTCATGGCGCCGGGCGATATCAAGCGCCAGCGCGGACTTGCCGCTCGCGGTCGGGCCGGTTATCAGAACGGCATCTGTTCTCGTCTCAAGGTGCGTCGCCATGGCCCTCGTTGCCACGCTTATCGCCAATCCGTCAAATCCTGTCCTCGTCCCGGCTGTCGGCGAAAAGGCGGCCGAGGCGCTCGGTGCCTCCGGTCTCTACTGGTTGGCCGACGGGATTGCCTGCGATCTGGCGCTGAAGGACGGCACCGACGCCGCCCTGGCGGATGCCACCTTGCGCGCCATCCTCGGTGGCCTGCCCATCGATATCGCGGTTCAGCAGGCCGAAACGCGCCGCAAGCAGTTCCTCATCGCCGACATGGATTCGACCATGATCGGCCAGGAATGCATCGACGAACTCGCAGCCGAGGTCGGGTTGAAGGACAAGGTCGCGGCCATCACGGCCCGCGCGATGAACGGCGAGATCGAATTCGAACCGGCACTGCGCGAACGCGTCGGCCTGCTGAAGGGCCTGCCGGTCACGGTCGTCGACGACGTCATCGCCGGGCGGATCACCCTGACACCCGGCGGCCCGGAACTGATCGCCACGATGCGCGCGAAGGGCCATTACACGGCCCTCGTCTCCGGCGGCTTTACCGTCTTCACCGCGCGCATTGCGGAGCGGCTGGGCTTCCACGAGAACCGGGCCAATCTGCTGATCGAAGACGGCGGGCTGCTTGCCGGCGAGGTGGCCGAACCGATTCTCGGAAAGCAGGCCAAGGTCGATGCCCTGCTGGAGATTACAGCGCGCCTCGGCATCAGCCCCGCCGAGGTGATTGCCGTCGGTGATGGCGCCAACGATCTCGGCATGCTCGAGCTTGCCGGCTCGGGGGTTGCGCTGCATGCCAAACCCTCCGTCGCCGCCCAGGCGAAGATTCGTCTCGACCATGCGGATCTGACCGGCCTTCTCTACCTGCAGGGCTATCGCAAGTCGGACTTCGTCACCCCTGCGGCAGCGTAAGGCATTCAGGTTGAAGATATCATGCTGACGCTAGAGACACCCCGACTCATCCTGCGCGAATGGCGTGCGGAGGACCGTGACCTGTTTCGCGAGATCAACCGCGATCCGAAAGTCATGGAATTCTTCGCCTTCCGTCGCTCGCATGCGGAAGCGGATGTGATGATGGACAAGGTCAACGAACTGATGCGCGAGACGGGCTTCGGGTTCTACGCACTGGAGCTGAAGGACACCGGTGAGGCCATGGGCTTTTGCGGCCTGAGCATCGCCAATATCGAGCCCTTCCTGCCGCCTCAGGCGATCGAGGTCGGCTGGCGGCTGGCGACCCGCTTCTGGGGCCATGGCTATGTGACGGAGGGCGCACGCGAATGCCTGCGGCACGGCTTCGAAGACCGCAACCTGCCGGAAATCGTCTCCTTCGCCGTCACCGGCAATACCCGCTCGCGCGCGGTGATGGAGCGGATCGGCATGCGCCATGCAGGCGGCGTCACCTTCAACCATCCGCGGGTTCCCGATACCCATCCACATCTGCAGGAGCATGTGCTCTACCGGCTCTCGGCCGAAGACTGGCGCAACAGCGCCACAACCTGACGGAAGACGAGCGCCACAGCGCCGGAAGATGCGCCAGGAGCCCTGCGGCGCCGGGGCCGGCACCCGAAACGCGATCGCCGGAGATAGGCGGGGCTGAGCCCTGCCCCGATCCGAGCCCCGCCCCTATTCCAGCGGAAGTGCCACGAAGCGCAGGTCGCCCTCGGGCTTTGCCACCATCATATGGGCGCTGCGCCGGCCGTCATCCTTCAGCTTGGCAAGTGCGCGGTCGACCGCGTCCGGCGACTGCATGAAGTCCTGCGACACCTCGACGATCACGTCGCCGGGCGCCAATCCCCGCTCGGCCGCCGTCGAGCCCTGGGCCACATCGGTGATCACCACGCCCTCGACGCTTTCGGAAATGCCATAGATTTCGCGCTGCGAGTCGTCGAGCGCGGCGATCGACAGGCCGAGCGTTGCGGCGAGATTGGAGCCCGGGTCCGTCTCGCCGGGCGACTGTTGCTGGTCGCTGTCGCCGGGAGCCGGCTCCGGCATCGGCTGGTCGGGCACGGCGCCGTCCGGTGCGGTACCGTCGGGCCCGTCGGTCTGCGGCTCCTCCATCTGCGGTTCGTCGGTCTGCGGTTCGTCCGGCATTGACGGCTCGGGGCCTGCGTCCTCGTCGTCCGCCTTGTCCACGGCTTCCGAAGCCTTGGCGCTCTCTTCGAGCCGCCCGAGCTTGACCTTGACGGTCTGCTCCTTCTTGTCGCGCAACACGACGACGTCCACCGCCCTCTCGATCGGGCTTTCGGCAACGACGCGCACGAGATCATGCGCATCCGTCACCGCTTTGCCGTCGAAGGTGAGGATCACGTCGCCGACGACGATCGGGCCGTTCTCCACCGGACCGCCCTTGATCACGCCGCTCACCAGCGCGCCGCGGGGCTTGTCGAGCCCGACATCCTTGGCGATGTCCTCGTCCACCGGCTGGATGCGCACACCGAGCCAGCCGCGCCGCGTCTCGCCATATTCGATCAGCTGGTCGATGACGGTCGAGGCCAGTTCGGTCGGCACGGAAAAGCCGATACCGATCGAGCCGCCGCTCGGCGAGATGATCGCGGTATTGATACCGATCACGTCACCGTCCATGTTGAACAGCGGACCGCCGGAATTGCCCTTGTTGATCGCCGCATCCGTCTGGATGAAATTGTCATAGGGACCGGCATTGATATTGCGGCCCCTGGCCGAGATGATCCCGAGCGTCACGGTGCCGCCGAGACCGAAGGGATTGCCGATCGCCATCACCCAGTCGCCGATCCGCATCTTGCGCGAATCGCCGAGCTTGACGGCGGGCAGCGGATTTTTCGGCTCCACCTTCAGCACCGAAAGGTCGGTCTTGGTATCGGTGCCGATCAGCCGGGCCTTGAGCTTGGTGCCGTCGGCGAAGACCGCCTCGATATCGTCGGCGTCCTCGATCACGTGATTGTTGGTGACGATATAGCCGCTGGGATCGATGACGAAGCCGGAGCCGAGCGAATTGACCCGCCGGTTCTGCTCGCCGCGCTCGCCGTTCTTGAAGAAGTCCTCGAACAGGTCCTGGAAGGGCGAACCCTCCTCGATCTGCGGCAAGGGACCGGGGCCCTCGTCGTTGCCGCTCTTGACGTTCTGCGAGGTGGAAATGTTGACCACGGCATCGAGCAGCTTTTCGGCAAGATCGGCCACCGGTGCCGGTCCGGTCGCGGCATGGCCCGGTTGCGGGCTGACGACCGGCGCCTGGGCATGGGCCGCGGTGCTGCCGATCGGTGCAAGCGCGATCGAAACAGCGGTGATCATCGGCAATGGCATGTTGAACCGGCTGGTCGTCAAGCGCATCAGGTTTCCCCCGGATTGGTCTTTAAGCTCGCGGCGCGTTCGTCCCGGAACGGGCACCAAAACTATCGACGAAGAATTGGACCTTTGTAGGTTGGTTTCATCCCCGCCTCAAGCACGCAGGCCGCAAGCGTCGCGGACTCATCCGCGCAACAGATAGACCAGCCCGACGCCGGCGGTCACCGCCATCAGCCCCGCCAGCCGCAGCTGGTGCTCGGGCAGCAGGGGCAGAATCCGGGCCAGGTCCTGAAGCAGTCGAGGGGCCAGTGCATAGACCAGCCCCTCGATAATCAGGAAAAAGGCGATGCCCGTCAGAAAGCCGGTCATCGCCATGCCGTCAGTTCGACGCCGGCGCCGGCGTGGCCGGAGCCCCGGATGCCGCCGGAGCCGTCGTCGCCGACGGTTCGGTGGTGGCCGGTGTCGAGGTCGAAGGGGTCGCCTGCGGGATCGTCATGTCGGACGCCCCGCCGCTATTGCCCTCGGCGCCCTTGTCGGCCGAGTCCATCAGGCGATCGCTGTCCGGTCCGCCGTCGAAATAGCGGAAGAACTGCGACGTGCTCGGCGACAGCACCATGGTGCTGCTGCTGCCACTCGTTCCCAGCGCGTCGTCATAGGCAGACATCGAGCGGTAGAACTGGAAGAAGCCCGGATCGCGGCTATAGGCGTCGGCGAAGATCTTGTTGCGCTGTGCATCGCCCTCACCGCGCAGGATGTCGGCATCCCGGCGGGCCTCCGCCTGGATCTCGACGACCTGACGGTCGGCGATGGCGCGGCGGCGCTGGCCTTCCTCGTTACCCCGGGCGCGGATCAGTTCGGCCTCGGCCAGGCGTTCGGCCTTCATCCGTTCGAAGGTCTGCTGCGAGACCTCCTGCGTCAGGTCCGTCCGGCGGATGCGCACATCCTCGATCCGGATGCCGAGCGTATCGGCATCGGGCCTGAGATCGTCGCGCACTTCCTGCATCATCGACGCACGGGCGTCCGACAGGGCGGATTCGAAGCCGCGCAGGCCGTAAACCCGGCGAAGCGACGCGTCGAGACGGGTGCGAAGCCGCGATTCGGCCGCGTCACGGTCGCCCGAGACGGTCTGGCGGAAACGGCGCGCATCGGCGATCTTGTAGACGACGAAAGCGTCGACCTCATAGAACTTGCCGCCGGAGACCTGGACACGGATGTCGTTGAGGTCGAAGCGCAGCGACTGGTCCGGCACATATTGCACACGGTCCGCGTCGAGGAAGGCGAACGGCAGCTTGAAATACAGGCCGGGCTCGTTGCGCACCGCCTGGATCTGACCGAAGCGCACGACGATCGCCTGCTGGCGCTCGTTGACCACGAAGACCGAGGAATAGGCGACCATCAACAGGATGGCGAGACCGATGAGGAAAAACGGGAGACGGTTGCTCATGATCAGTTGCCTCCCGTCGGCTTGGCCTTGTCGGCCTGCTGCTTGGTGATCTCGTTGAGCGGCAGATAGGGCAACGCGCCCGACTTCTCGTCGAGGATGACCTTGTTGGAGTTCTTCAGCACGCGCTCCATCGTTTCGAGATACATGCGCTCGCGAGTGACCTCGGGCGCGTTCTTATACTGGTCGTAGATCGAGATGAAGCGCTTGGCACCACCATCGGCCTCCTTGACGACACGGTCCTTGTATGCGGCCGCTTCTTCGCGGATCTGGGCTGCCTGGCCGCGTGCGCCACCGAGCTTCTGGTTGGCGTATTTGTTGGCTTCCTCGACGAAACGGTCCTCATCCTGCTCGGCACGCTGGACTTCGTCGAACGCGTCGGCCACTTCGCGCGGCGGTGCCGCGTCTTCGATGGCGACCGCATTGATCGAGATCCCGGCGCCGTAGCTGTCCATGGTCCCCTGGATGATGCCCTTGACGTCGTTGGCGATCCCCTGACGCGCATCGCGGAAGATGTCCTGCGCCGGACGGCGTCCGACGACTTCGCGCATGGCGCTTTCGGCCACCTGCTGCAGCGTCTGCGGCGGGGTCTCCAGCTTGAACAGATAATCCGCCGGCTGGTTGATCGTGTAGAGCACCGAGAACTGGACATTGACGATGTTCTGGTCACCCGACAGCATCAGGCCGGACCCGGAGGTCGAACCGGCGCGCGAGCCGATATTCAGCTGCTGCTCGGTGACCTTGACGATTTCCACGGTCTCGAACGGCCAGATGTGAAAATGCAGGCCCGGCATGGAGATTTCCTGCTTGGGCTTGCCGAAGCGCAGCTCGACGCCGCGCTCGTCCGGCTGGACGGTATAGACGGCGTTGATCAGCCAGAAGATCACCAGAATGACGAAGACCAGCAGCACCGCGCCGCCATTGAAGCCGCCGGGCACGATATTCTTCAGGCGATCCTGGCCACGGCGGATGATGTCCTCCAGATCGGGCGGCTGATTGCCGCCGCCACCGCCGCGCGGGCGGTTCGGTCCCTGTCCCCAGGGTCCTTGGTTGTTACCACCGCCGCCGCCGCCGCCCCAAGGGCCGCCGCCGCCATTCTGATTGCTCCAGGGCATTCAAACCTCATTGTTAAGTAGCCTCCCCCGACCCGGAACTCTGCCCCGGACCATGGGCCGTAACCCGTTATAGGTATAGCTCAGAGTGCTTTCAACGCAACGGAGCAAAGTTCTTGCCCCCCGGGTGCTGGAAAAGGCTTAAAGCGCTGATTTTCGTCGGTATACCACGTATTTCGTCGGGTAATTGTCCTTCTCGCCGGCCGGCACGGCAAGTTGCTCGACAGGCTCGAACATATCGGGGTCCACCGGCGGAAACACCGTATCGCCCTCGATCTCGGCATCGACATGGGTCACGTGCAGGACATCGGCGAACGGCATGGCCTGCGCATAGATCTGTCCGCCACCGATCACACAGATTTCATCGACGCCGGTGGCAGCCGCGATCTCGGCTGCACGCTCCAGCGCCGCCTCGAGGCCGGGCGCCGTCTCGACGCCCTCGGGCGCATAGGCGGCATCGCGGGTCACCACGATGTGCGGGCGACCGGGCAAGGGCCTCGATCCGAAGGACTGAAAGGTTCTGCGCCCCATCACCAGCGGCTTGCCGAGCGTCAGCGCCTTGAAACGCTTGAGGTCCGTCGACAGCCGCCAGGGCATGTCGTTGTCGCGCCCGATCACGCCGTTGCGGGCCACGGCCACCACCATGGATATCTCTGGTTTGCCCGACTGCTCCGCCATGTCCCTCTTCCCGCATCCTCTCGCGATCGGGGCCCCGGACGGAAAGCGCTGCCGGCATGCCCTTCCCCCGGCATAGGCCATCGGTTGAACAGGCGCCAGCATCCGTCTCTGTCAGTTCTTCTTTTCCCCGGCTTTCACCTGGGATTGCGGCACCCGGCACGACGCTGCGTTGGCCGAGTGCCGGATCGATCAGGCCTTGCCGCGCATCATGGCATCGACGCTGTAGCGTCCGCCGCCGGCAAACACGAGATAGAGGAACAGGAAGCAGAACAGGATCGCCGCGTCACCGCCGTTCAGCGCCGGGAAGAAGGTCTTCGGCGCATGCACCATGAAATAGGCAAAGGCGCACATGCCCGAGGCCAGGAAGGCTGCCGGGCGGGTGAACAGGCCGATTGTCAGCAGCACGCCGCACACCAGCTCGATGATGCCGGCCGCGCCGAAGATCGACATCAGCGGCGGGTTCATCTCGGAGGCGGGAAAGTGCAGCAGCTTCTGGGTGCCGTGCTCGAGGAACAGCAAGCCGCTGACGGCACGGGTGAGGCTGAGCACCGAAGGAGCGAAGGCAGACAGGCGGGCGGAAAGGTCCATGGATGTAATTGCTTTCATTGCAGGGATTGCGATACCGCTCCCTGCCATGCCGGCAAAATCCTGTCACCGTTCCTCAGGATAAACTCCGCGTGAGGGACGGCGTTATACGGTGAACACTGTGTTTCCGCCCGTCCTCAGACGGCGATCGGCGCCTTGATACTGGAATCGGCGTCGTAGTTTTGCAGTGTAAAGTCTTCGAATGTAAAGGAAAAGATGTCATTGACCTCAGGCCTAAGCCGCATGGTCGGCAACCGCTTCGGGGTCCGCGACAGCTGCAGCCGCGCCTGCTCGAAATGGTTGGCGTAGAGATGCGCATCGCCGAGCGTGTGGATGAAATCGCCGGGCTTCAGACCCGTCACCTGCGCCACCATCATGGTCAGCAGCGCATAGGAGGCGATATTGAACGGCACGCCGAGAAAGATGTCCGCCGATCGCTGGTAGAGCTGGCAGGATAGCCGGCCGTCGGCGACATAGAACTGGAACAGGCAATGGCAGGGCGGCAGCGCCATCTCGTCGACTTCGGCCGGGTTCCAGGCCGAGACGATATGCCGGCGCGAATTCGGGTTGGTCCTGATGCTTTCGATCAGATTGGCGATCTGGTCGATATGCCCCCCATCCGGCGTCGGCCACGAGCGCCACTGCGAGCCGTAGACCGGACCCAGGTCGCCGTTCTCGTCGGCCCATTCGTCCCAGATCGATACGCCGTTGTCGCGCAGATAGCCGATATTGGTCTCGCCCTTCAGAAACCACAGCAATTCGTGGATGATCGAGCGCAGATGCAGCTTCTTCGTCGTCGTGACCGGAAACCCCTCCGACAGGTCGAATCGCATCTGGTAACCGAACACCGAGCGCGTGCCGGTGCCCGTCCGGTCGCCGCGATCGGTGCCGTGTTCCATCACATGGTGGAGGAGATCGAGATATTGCCGCATGGGTCCCTGCGCTTGAGTCGTGTCCGGGCTGCTACCCTAGTGCCGACTGTGGCGGGAACCAAGCGGTCGACCGATATCCCGGTCGATTATCCTCAGAGATCGCCGAGCTTTCCGAGATCCTTGGCGACGAGATAGTAGAACGTCACCCGGGACTTCGAACGGTCGCCCTTCATCATCTCGCAGACATTGGCCACGGCCTTTTCGGCCGGCGCGCCGGTGACGCCGAGCTTCTTGCCGCACCATCTTTCGACCACCCGGTCGAGCTCGGTTTTGTCCGAGGCCGAGACGAGGGAGGAATCGCGGTTTCGAAGCGCAATGCCGAGATAGCTGACGATTTTCTTGACCACCGCCTCGTCGGCGGATGCGTCATACTTCTTCACATCCTCAAGATAGTCCGTCATGGCTGCCTCCCTCGGGTCGCTAAAATTCGAAGTTTCTGCGTTAGAACAATGGAATGCACACTGCGCACCGTCAAGCGGGAAGTTGCGCGACTTGGCGACACCCCCCTTTTCATTCGCGTGCGAAATGCCTATATCAGCCGTGCCGGGGCTTGCTCCGGCTATGGCAATAAACGGCCGATGTAATAAACCTATTGGACCCGGGGGCGGTACCCGGCGCCTCCACCAAAAACCGGTCTTCGACGACCGGCTCGGCCTGACCGGCTTTTGATGGGGGCGAAATAGGATCGACAAGGGCGTAAAGATCGAACTTTTGCTCGGCATGATACCACCGTTATCGGGTCAAACAGAGTAGTTGCAAACGACAACAACGCTCAGGGTTACGCTGTAGCTGCCTAATGGCGGTTCCAGAAACCCGACTTAAGTCCTTGCGGGTAGCACCGTAAGGCGGGGTCCGGAGGCACCTGGCAACAGAAGCCTCCACCTAACGCCTCTTTCTTTCAAAAAAATCGTGATAGTATGGTCGAACTGAACCGCGGGCTTTTCCGTTGAACTGGTTCATGCCATATAGCCGCTTTCAAGCGGCAAGACGGCCGGCTCGGCTGATCGGTGCCAGGGCGGCACGAGAAGGCCAAGGCGGCACAAGAAGGAAAGACGACACATGGCGCAGGACCATATTCGCTACGACATTCTGGCTCAGGACGCGCTGCGCGGTGTCATCCGCAAGGTTCTGACCGAAGTTGCGGCCACCGGTCGGTTGCCCGGCGATCATCACTTCTTCATCACCTTCCTGACCGGCGCACCGGGCGTGCGCGTGTCCCAGCACCTGAAGTCGAAATATGCCGAGCAGATGACGATCGTCATCCAGCACCAGTTCTGGGACCTGAAGGTCACCGAGAACCTGTTCGAGATCGGCCTTTCCTTCTCCGACACCCCGGAAAAACTGGTCATTCCGTTCAATGCCATCCGCGGTTTCTATGACCCGTCGGTCAATTTCGAGCTGGAATTCGATGTGCCGCTCGCCGAGGAAGAAGAGGAAGGCGGCGAAGTGACCGCCTATCCGCTGCCCCATGCAGAGCCCGTCGAAGCCGATGGCGAGGCACCCGCCGAACCGGCCGAAAAGAAGGAAGGCTCGGTGGTCTCCCTCGACGCCTTCCGCAAGAAACAGTAACGGAGTCGGTGATGAGCGGCGATGTCGTCAATCTGCGTCAGTTCCGCAAGGCGAAAGCCCGGACAGACAAGGAACGCCATGCCGAACAGAATCGCATCACCCATGGCCGCACCAAGGCCGAGAAGGACCTGACCCGCCGCCTGAACGACAAGGCGGCGCAGTCGCTCGACCAGGGCCGGATCGAGCGCAACGACGCGCAGAGCACCGATAGCACCGAGTGATCTTGCACGGGCCGGATGCCGATGCCCCGGTCAACCAGCCCGCGTACAGTGGCCCTTGGTGATCCCAGCCTTCGCCAGTCCTTCGAGAGCGCAATGATCCGCAAGCATTCGGTTTCCCTGCATGGCCACCGCACCAGCCTGTCGCTGGAGGAAGCCTTCTGGAGCGAGCTGAAAGCGATTGCCGAGGGGCGCGACGTCTCGCTTGCCGCGCTGATCGCCGAGATCGACGACCTGAGGCCGCCCGAGACCAACCTCTCCTCTGCCCTTCGCCTGCATGTGCTGACGACCCTCAAGGCGGCGGCGGCCGATGCCGGGCAGGCGTCCTGACGACCGAGATTACTATTTCAGGAGGATCTGCTGCGCCTGAGGTCGATGGCCTTTTCGATTCCGGGCACGGCATGGTCGCCGTACCATGCGATCATCGCGTCTATCTGAGCGCCGGCTGGCGCATGCCCCTCTGAGGACCCTATGGTTTCCGCCGCGGCCTGGGCCATGGCAACAAGGATGCGGGCGAATTCGGGCACATGGGCGAGGTTGTCCCCCCGGTCATGCCGCTCTCTTATGATGGCGTAGCGAATATTTTCCGGATAGGTCCATGCGCTGGTGAGGAGGTCGAAGACGCTCACGTCCTGGCCGAGCAGCCTGACGACCGCCTCTCGATCACCCTCCTGGACCCCGGTCGCCTCCACCCGCTCGCAGGCATCGATCGCGGCGGCCATCATGCCGCGAATCACGTTCCAATCTGTCATGCCATCGCTCCGATCACGTCGTGTCTGCCGCATGTCGGCCAGTCTTGGGTCCGCACCGCGGCCAATGTCAATCTTGGATTGCCTATGACGGCGCCGGCTCGGGAGACAGCCGGCAAGCGCTGCCGGATCCGGGCATTACCGCCGGCTGAGCGTCACCACATAGGTCACCGGGACCTTGCCGGCATTGAAGAAGACGCAGTCTGCCGGCGGTCCGAGCTGCAGGCAGTCTCCCGCCTCCAGCTCCCAGCGCGTCTTGCCCTCGCAGAAGTCCAGCTGCCCAGTCCGCACCCAGATCTGCTGGTTCTGAAACGCAAAGGCCGCCGCCGGATAGGGCACCCAGACGCCGGGCGGCAGCGTCACCTCGATCAGCTCCAGCCGCCCGTCATTGGCGGGCGAGACGGCGCGCCGCGTATAGCCGGTCTCCGGATCGCTCCAGACCGCCTGGTCGGCCGCCCGCGACAGGCGCCCCCCTTGCCCGCCCTCCGCCAGTGCCAGCAGCGCCGACAGCGGCAGGCCGAAGGCGCCGGACAGACGGCCGAGCACGGTTGCCGTCGGACTTGCCTCGCAGCGCTCGACCTTGGAGATCATCGCCTTCGATACGCCTGATCGGGTGGACAGATCGGCAAGCGACCAGCCACGCGCCTCCCGTTCAATCCGCACCCGCTCGGCGATGGCCCGGCCGGTCCGGTCCTCCTGCATTTCCAGTTGATCGGTCATGCGGTCGATAATTCCTTCTCTTGCCAAAGCGTCACGCATCGTCTTCTATAGTGGACGATCGACAGACTATAAGAAACACTCGCCTTTGAAAAGCCCGGCTTGTCCGGCCCCGACGCATCCAGGCCATTCCCAGGAGGACCACCCGTGACCCGCAAGATCCGCTTCAATGCCTTTGACATGAATTGCGTCGGCCATATCCAGCAGGGCCTCTGGGCACACCCGCGCGACCGGAGCCATGAATTCCAGCAGATCGCCTACTGGACGGACTATGCCAGGCGGCTGGAGGCGGGCCTGTTCGACGGGATCTTCCTCGCGGACGTCATCGGCATCTACGACGTGCTGGGTGGATCCTATGCGCCGGCCGTGCGCGGCGCGGTGCAGGTGCCGGTCAACGATCCGATGATGATCGTGCCGGCCATGGCAGCCGTGACGCAGCATCTGGGCTTCGGCGTCACCGCCAACCTCACCTACGAGCAGCCCTTCCTGTTTGCCCGGCGGATGGCGACCCTCGACCACCTGACCGGCGGGCGCATCGGCTGGAACATCGTCACCGGCTATCTCGACAGCGCCGCGCGCGCCATCGGGCTTGCGGGCCAGACGGCCCATGACGACCGCTACGATCTGGCGGACGAATATATGGAAGTGCTCTACAAGCTGCTGGAAGGCTCCTGGGAGGACGATGCCGTCGTCTTCGACCGCGACAACCATCTCTACGCCGATCCCGCCAAGGTCCACCGCATCCGCCACCAGGGCCGCCAATACAATCTCGACACGGTCCATCTGTCCGCCCCCTCGCCGCAGCGCACGCCGGTGCTCTATCAGGCCGGCTCCTCGCCACGCGGCCGCGCATTTGCCGCCACCCACGCCGAATGCGTCTTCGTCAACGGCCAGAAGAAGGACGGCGTGCGCGAGATCGTCACCGACATCCGCGACCGCGCCATGGCGAAGGGCCGACACATGGACGATATCAAGGTGTTTCTCGGCCAGACCATCGTCACCGGCCGCACCGATCAGGAGGCGCGGGACAAATTCGAAGACTACCGGCGCTATGTCAGCACCGAGGCGGCGCTGGTCCATGCCGCCGCCTCCATGGGCATCGATCTTGCCAGGTTCGACCTCGACGAGCCGGTGGAGACCGGCAAGAGCCAGGCAATTACCTCCAACATCAAGGCCATGGATCGCGCCGCCGGCCCGCAATGGACGAAGCGCAAGCTGATCGAGCAGATGGTGCTCGGCAGTCGCCAGCCGCCACTCGTGGCCGGCGTCGACACGGTGGTCGATACCCTGGTCGACTGGTGCGAGACGACCGGGGTCGACGGCTTCAACCTGTCGCGCACCGTGGTGCCGGAATGCTTCGACGACATCATCGAGCTCGTCATTCCGCGGCTGCAGGAGCGCGGTCTCTACAAGACGGCCTATGACGAGGGTCCGCTGCGGCAGAAACTGTTCGGCACGCCGCGTCTTCCCGCGCGCCACATCGCCGACACCTTCCGCGCCAGGGCCGAAGCGATCGGTTAAGCCTCGCTGACCGAGATCACCGAGCGGCAGATCCCGTTGGTCATGCGCAGGAAGAACGAGACGCGCGGCGGCCAGAGCGACCATCGGCGTTGCGGGCGGTGGGTGATGAAGATGTGCAGCAGGGCCGCTCCGCAGTCCCGCTCGCCCCCCGCAGTCCGGACGGCCCTTAGCCGCGGTCCGTCCGCATTCGGGTCGAGAACCATGATGTCCTTGTAGGGACCGTCTTCGAGCGCTTGGAGGATCTGCTGCTGCGACTTGCCGAGACAGAGCCGCTCAGCCGTCTTGCGGGCCTTGGCCACGGCTTCGCCGGCGAGAAATACCGGGACATGTTCACTCATTGTATGAAATACACCAAGTCTAGATCACGTCCGCCGAACATGGCGTTTAAGCGGTGAAAAGGGCCAAAGTCTGACACGAAAAAGGCACTCCGGTGGCAGTGACGCCGGACCGTGAGGACAAGCGGACAGGCGGACAAGCGGGAGGAAGCCTCAGAATGACAGCAGACATCGTCGACAATCGCGGGGCGACGGCCGCCCTTGCCGTCATCTGCCTTGCCGTCATCCTGTCGATGGCGTCGTGGTTTGCCGCAACCGCCGTGGCGCCGGAACTGGCGCGCGCCTGGGAGCTGTCGCCGGCGATGACCGCCTGGCTGACCAACAGCGTGCAGATCGGCTTCGTCACCGGCGCGCTTGCGGCCAGCCTCGTCAACCTTCCGGATATCGTCCGCCTCAGCCGCCTGATGGCGATTTCCGCCCTCGTCGCCGCCTTTGCCAACCTGCTGCTGCTCGTCTTCCCCTCGCCGGCGATCGGCATTGCCAGCCGCATTCTCACGGGTCTCGCCCTTGCCGGCGTCTACCCGCCGGCGATGAAGCTTACCGCCACCTGGTTCAAGCGCGGCCGGGGCCTGGCGCTCGGCGCGGTGATCGCGGCACTGACCCTCGGCTCTTCCATGCCGCATCTGGTCAGAAGCCTTGCCGAAAGCCTCGACTGGACCGCCGTCATGGCTGCCGCCGCCCTCGCCGCGCTGACGGCTTCCCTGCTGTTTGCGCTGTTCGTGCGCGAAGGCCCCTACCCGTTTTCCCGGGCCGTCTTCCATTTCGGCGATATCGGCAAGGTGCTGAAGGACCGTGACCTGTTCCTCGTCAATCTCGGCTATTTCGGCCATATGTGGGAGCTCTATGCGCTGTGGGCCTGGCTCCTCGTCTATCTCCGCCGCGCCCCGGCGCTGGCCGGCCTGTCGCCGTCGGCGACCTCCGCCCTGACCTTTGCCGCCATCGCCATCGGCGCTGTCGGCTGCATTCTCGGCGGCATCTTGTCCGACCGGTTCGGGCGCACCCTGACGACGGCAGCGATGATGATCGTCTCGGGCTTTTGCGCAGCCGCGGTCGGCTTCCTGTTTTCCGGCCCCCTGTTCCTGCTTCTGCCGCTGGTCTTTCTCTGGGGCATCGCGGTGATCGGCGATTCGGCGCAGTTCTCCGCGGCCGTCACCGAGATCTCCGATGCGCGCTATGTCGGGACCGCGCTTTCGCTGCAGATGGCCATCGGCTTTGCCCTCACCGTCGGCGCGATTAGCCTGATGCCGGTGCTCGCAGATGCACTCGGCAGCTGGCAATGGTGCTTTTTATTCCTCGTCCCCGGTCCCGCGATCGGCGCCTTTTCCATGCTGGCGCTGCGCCGCCGGCCCCAGGCGGCTCGGCTTGCCGAGGGCCGCCGCTAAGCCGCGTCATCCGTTTGAAATCGCGGCAGAACCCGCAGCCGGCATCCGGTCTTCGGGGTTCAAACGGCGGGTAAATCGCTTTGCGACCAAAGTATACATTAATCGATTTAAGAATTGTCGATACACAAAAGCCCGTTTTCTTTGATGCATTGCAATATTAAATGGTTGAACCACAAACCAATTGATTTTCTATTTGATTGTTCCAATACTTGGACACGGGAGAAGAGCAAGAGCTCGCCCGAACCGGGAGGACAATCATGACCGTTTCTGACAAGAAGGCGGCGAGCCGCCGTTCATTTCTGAAATTGGGCGCAGCGTCGGGGGGCGCTGTGGCAGCCGGGGCGCTTGCCGCCCCGGCGGTGCTCGCCCAGGCACCCGTGACGATGAAGATGCAGACCTCGTGGCCGGCCTCGGACATCTGGATGGATTTTGCCCGCCAGTATACCGAGCGGGTCGAGGTCATGTCGGGGGGACGGCTGAAGGTCGACCTGCTGCCGGCCGGCGCCGTGGTCGCCGCCTTCCAGGTGCTCGACGGCTGCCATGACGGCGTCATCGATGCCGCCCATTCCGTCTGCGCCTACTGGTACGGCAAGCACAAGGGCGCCTCGCTGTTCGGCACCGGCCCGGTGTTCGGCGGATCGGCGACGACCATGCTCTCCTGGTACTATGCCGGCGGCGGACAGGAATTCTACCGCGAGCTCACCCAGGATATTCTCGGCCTCAACGTGGTCGGCATGCTCGGCTTTCCGATGTTTGCCCAGCCTTTCGGCTGGTTCAAGAAGGAAGTCGCCACCGTCGACGACGTCAAGGGGATGAAATACCGCACCGTCGGCCTTGCCGCCGACCTGATGCAGCAGATGGGTATGTCGGTCGCCCAATTGCCGGGCGGCGAAATCGTGCCGGCGATGGAGCGCAGCGTCATCGACGCCTTCGAGTTCAACAACCCCTCGTCGGACCTGCGCTTCGGCGCCCAGGATGTCGCCAAGCACTATTACCTGTCGTCCTACCATCAGGCGTCGGAATGCTTCGAATTCCTGTTCAACAGGGATTTCTACGAGGATCTCGATCCCGACCTGCAGGCAATCGTGCGCTATGCCGTCGAGGCCGCATCGACCTCCAACACGGCGATGGCCATGGACAACTATTCGGCCGACCTGATCAAGCTGAAGGACGAGCACGGGGTCAACATTCACCGCACCTCGAAGAATATCCTCGACGCCGAGATCAAGGCCTGGGACGACCTGATCCCCGAACTGGAAAAGGACGAGTTCATGAAGCGCGTCCTCGACAGCCAGCGGCAATGGGTCGAACGCGTCACCTATTACGAGCTGATGGCGGCCCCGGACTACGCGCTCGCCTACGAGCATTATTTCCCCGGCAAGGTGAAGCTCTGAGCCGAACCGGCAGCAGCACATGACGGCCGGCGGCGGGCATCCCTGCCCGTCGCCGCTTCCTTCTGCTTCTTCGAGGAACCCCCGCGTCCATGATGGCATTCATCCGTTTTGCCGACAGCCTGTCGGCCTGGTTCGGCAAGAGTTTCGCCTGGCTCATCCTGCTGATGACGCTCGGCACCAGCTACGAAGTCTTCGTCCGTTATGTGCTCGGCAGCCCGACACCCTGGGCCCTCGACCTGTCCTTCATCATGTATGGCACGCTGTTCATGATGGGCGGCGCCTACACCCTGTCGCGCGACGGCCATGTGCGTGGCGACTTCCTCTACAGGCTCTGGCCGGCCCGCGTGCAGGCCGCCGTCGACCTGGTGCTCTACCTGATCTTCTTCTTCCCCGGCGTCACGGCGCTGGTCTTCACCGGCTGGAAATATGCCATCCGCTCGTGGAGCTATCTGGAAGTCAGCGCCAACAGCCCGGCCGGCATTCCGATCTTCCAGTTCAAGACGGTGATCGTCGCAGCCGGCCTGCTGCTGTTCGTCCAGGGCCTCGCCCAGGTCTGTCGCTGCCTCCTCTGCCTGCGCAGTGGCAGCTGGCTGACCGCCGAGGATGACGTCGAGGAGACCGAGACGCTGCTGATGCGCCAGCACCAGGTGCAGGGGCAGACACCTGTCTCCACCGGGGAGCACCGTCCATGACCGATCCGCAGATCGCGCTCCTCATGCTCGGCGGTTTCATCCTGATCGTCTTCCTCGGATTTCCGATCGCCTTCACCCTGATGGCGATGGGCATCGGTTTCGGCTACTACGCCTATTACGACCCCTCGCGGATGTGGCGCGCCTATGGCCGGCTCGACGACACCGCCTCCTGGTGGGACAGCATGACGCTGTGGATCGACGGCTTCTTCAACAACCGCATCTTCAGCCTGTTCATCAACCAGACCTATGCGGTGATGTCGAACGACGTGCTGACGGCGATCCCGCTGTTCCTGTTCATGGGCTATATCGTCGAGCGCGCCAATATCGTCGAGCGGCTGTTTTCCACGCTCAACATCGCGGCCAAGCGCATCCCCGGCTCCATGGGCGTTGCCGCCCTCATCACCTGCGCACTGTTTGCCACGGCGACCGGCATTGTCGGTGCCGTCGTCACGCTGATGGGCCTGCTCGCCTTGCCGGCCATGCTGAAGGCCCGCTACGACCACTCCTTTGCGGCAGGCATCATCTGCGCCGGCGGCACGCTCGGCATCCTGATCCCGCCCTCGATCATGCTGATCGTCTATGCGGCGGCCTCCGGCGTCTCCATCGTCCGGCTCTATTCGGCGGCCCTGATCCCGGGCTTCATCCTGGTCGGCCTCTATATCGTCTATGTCGTCGGCCGCTCGATGCTGCAGCCGAGCATCGCGCCGCGTCCGACCAAGGAAGAAGTGCCCGACCTGCCGGCGCTGACGCTGCTGCGCATGCTGGCAACCTCCTTCTTCCCGCTCGCCTTCCTGATTCTCGCCGTGCTCGGCTCGATCCTGTTCGGCCTCGCCACCCCGTCGGAGGCAGCCTCCATCGGCGCGCTCGGCGGGCTTGTCCTCGCCGTCGCCTACCGGGCGCTCACCTGGGAGCGGTTGCGCCAGAGCGTCTACCTGACGATCCGCACCACCGCGATGGTCTGCTGGCTGTTCGTCGGCTCCTACACCTTCTCCTCGGTGTTTTCCTATCTCGGCGGCGAACAGGTAATCGCCGAATTCGTCCAGAGCCTCGACATCTCGCCGATCCAGTTCCTGCTGCTCGCCCAGCTGATCATCTTCCTGCTCGGCTGGCCGCTCGAATGGTCCGAAATCATCATCATCTTCGTGCCGATCTTTCTGCCGCTATTGAAGATGTTCGGCATCGATCCGCTGTTCTTCGGCGTCCTGGTCGCGCTGAACCTGCAGACCTCGTTCCTCACCCCGCCAATGGCGATGTCGGCCTATTACCTGAAGGGCATCGCCCCGCCGGAGGTGCGTCTGACGCAGATCTTCGCCGGCGTCCTGCCCTTCGTGCTGATGGTCTTCGTCTCGATGGCGATCATCTATCTCTTCCCCGAGACCGTCTTCACCATACCGGAGCTCGTCTATGGCCGCTGAACCGTTACCCCGTTTGCAGCAGCGGGCCGGCCCGTCCTACCGGTGGGCCGGTGCATGTCGCGAGCTGGCAGAACCGCTTCGTCGCTCCAACGTCGCTTATCTGCGCCTGTCTTTTTCCCGAAGCCGCGGCCAGGTTCGAAGGACATCCACCGACAGGGGGCGGTGTCAGCCATGAGCATGAACCGTGTGCTGGCGCTGCTCGCCTTTCTCGTCCTGGCGGTCTTTCTGGGCCTGCTGTTCTGGCGGGTGCCGCGGGTCGATCTCGGCATCTTCTTCGTCGCCACGCTGGCGGCGGCGGCTTACGACCTGCTGATCTATCACGGCCGCAACGATCACCACTGAGGCCTTGCGGACGGGCCGATGCGGAATGCGATCGGCACCGCCGAAACCCCTCAGTTCAGTCCCGGCAGGCCGTCGAACTGCAGCGCAGGCGGCGTGGCGCTGCCATTCGGCCGGTTCTGGAACCGGCGCATGCCGCTCGGCCGCTCCAGGTCTAGCAGCGGCGCTATGTCGATCTGACGCGCCTTTTCCGCATCGCGCATCTGCTGATTGCGCTGTTCAGCGATGGCGCGCAGGCGCTTTTCTTCCTCGTCCTGCGCCTTCTGCATCTCGGCGGCCTTGGCTCTTGCCGCATCGTTGAACTTGTAGAGCGCCACCTCGCGCCGCAACCGCTGCTTTTCGAGCAGGTTCGACTGCAGCGTTTCCACCCGCCGACGCTCGCGTTCATAGGCGCGCAGCGACAGGTAGTTGGACAGGCTGGACACGTCGAGCGTCGGTTTCGGATCCGTCACCGGCCCGGCAAGCGACAGCCGGAAGCTCGGATCGGCCCCCTGCAGCGCATCATCGCCGGGGTCGAGCGAGACATCGACGGCCGCATCGAGCTTTGCGCCGCGCAACGCAAGCTGCCCGTCGGCCCGGATCCCGGCGCCCTTGGTCTTGGCCGCCACGTCCTGCATGCGAAAGACACCATCGGTCAGGTTGAACGGCACGGTGACGTTGCCAAGCCAGGTATCGCCGCTGGCCAGCATCCGCTCGACATCCGGCTCGACGGTCTCGGCACTGATGGTACCGCCCCGCGCATCGGTCTGCTGCAACAGCTTGGGCAACAGGCCGAGATTGAAGCGGTTGACCGCCAGATCCTTGAAGCTGAGCTTGCCGGACCCGTTGATGCCATAGATCAGGTCGTTGACCGAGGTGCCGGAACTCTCGCCGATCAGGGTCAGGTCGAACCGGCCGCTTGCCGGCGGCCGGCCGTCGCGCAGGGGCAGTGCATCGGCAAGCGCGCCATTCGTCAGGTCGATCTTCGACTGCAGGAAGCCGTTGGACTGGACATTGGTGAGGCTCACCCTGCCCTTCATCTTGCCGCCCAGCCAGTCACCGGACAGATCCTCGATCGCCAGGCTCCCGTCCTTGGCCGTCAGCGTTCCGCTGGCATTGCCGATGGCGCCCAGCAGGCCGGGGGTAAACCGGTCGGAGGTAAACTGCACCGTCACGGCCGTTCCGGCAAAGCTCGGCTGGCCGAACGCCGCCTTGGAGAACGTGCCGCTCTTCGGATCGCGCAGGGTCCCGAAGGCGTTGCGCACCAGCCATTCCAGATCGACATCGCTCGCCTTCAGGCTGCCGGTCACCGTCGGCAGCAATCCGCCCAGCGCCACACCGAGCTTGCCCGACACGGAATTGCCGTCGGCCGTCACCAGCAGGTCGTCGATGCTGAGCGCATTGTCCTTCAAGGCCAGCTTCGCATGACCCTTGACCGGCAAGCCGTCGAGGCTCGGCGGCAAGGCGATGCCGTTCATCACCAGATAGGGATCGAGATCGGGGCTTTCGAGCGTCACGTCCCCGGTGCCGGCCAGGAAACTGTCTGAAGCCAGCGACACGGCACCCTTGACGTCGAAGCGCGTGCCGCCATCGGTATAGAAATCCAGCGAGCCGTCGGTGATGTCGCTGCCCGCCGCATTCGCCTTGAGCGTCAGCCGGCCCGACCCGTCGCCGGGCAGCGGCAAAGGCCGCAGCCCCAGCTGCCCCAGCAGCACCGTGCTGTCGGGGTTCTGCAGCGTCAGGTCGAGATTGGAAAGCGTATCGGAGGTCAGCGCCAGCAGATCGTCGGCGCGGTAGCGTCCCGTCACCCGGCTGCCATTGACCGTACCGCCCAGATTGACCGTCAGGCTGCCCGCCTTGCCGCCCTCGAAATTGAGCCCCGCATCGAGATCGGCATGGACGAACCAGCTGGCGTTTTCCGCCAGCCGCGTCAGCGCCGGATGCGCCGGCAGGTGGTCCTTCAGCATGGCGAAGAATGCGGACGGATCCGCCGCATGCAGGCTGAGATCGCCGCGGCCGCGATAATCGAACAGCGAGCCCGTCACCTGGCCATTGCCGGAAATCCGCGCGCCGGCGAGATCGCCGACCTGCAGCCGGTCGATGTTCAGCCCGTCGCCGCCCAGACTGAAGACGGTGTCGACATCATGCGCCTCTATCCCCAGCGCCTTGAAATTGCCGACCTTCAGCCGCGCCGCGATCTGGTGGGCAAAGAAGCTGTCGGCATTGTTTTCGCCGGCGACCAGCGAATAGACCGCCTGCAGGGCATCGAGATCAAGGGCATTGCCGGTCAGGTCGAAGGACAAATTGGGCTGGCCCGTCGCCGGCGATTGCCGCTCCATCCGGCCCTTCAGGTCCGCATCGCCGATCGCAAGCTCCAGATCGTCGAGGCGCTGCAGTTCCGGCCGCAGGTCGACCCTGGCCGAAAAGCCGAGCGAGGCGAGCTGCCGGATCGCCGGATCGACGTTTCCGGCAAGCCAGGTCGAAAGGCCGGACGGCTGGCGCGAGGCGACGAGCAGATTGCCCTGGAAGGATGGGCGCGCGCCGAGCGCCAGCTTGCCGCTTGCCTCCAGCTGGGTGCGGCCGGGCAGGACCGCGACCGCCTTGTCGATCTGCCAGCCGGAGCCGTCGGGCCGGACATCCAGTTGCAGGTTGCGCACCACGGTATCGCCGGCCACGATCGCCGGCAGGCGCAGGGTCGCATGGCCGGGAACGGTCGGGATCGGAATTTCCGCTGCACGGCTCAGAAGCTGCATCAGCCGCTCCCGCGCGGACGAGCCACCATTTCGGCCGGTCTTGCCCTGCTGGCCGCCATTGCCGATCCGGTTGACGTCGATCTGCTGGCCGTCGGCGGTCAGCAGGAATTCCGGCTTGGCTCCGGTGTCGAGCGTCGCCTCGCCGGTGACGGCATAAGGATTGTCGGCATCGCCGAGATCCAGCTGATAGGTGGGGATGCGCACCCGGTCATTGGTCAGCTCGAATTCGCCGCGCACCTTGGGGCCGGTTGCCGGCTTCACCGTCTTGTCGGTCGCCGGCTCGCTGCGCCACTCGCCGGCAAACTTGCCGACATAGCTCGGCCGGCCCTCTTCGGATTTCAGGTCGCCATCGAGATCGACATCGAAAGGCCGGTCGTCGGGAAACAGCCGCACATGCAGCGGAATGTCGCCGGTCGCCGGATCCGGTGCGAGCGTGGACAGGCCGAACTTCGAGGCCTCGCCGTCGAGCACCGCATGGCCGCTTGCCGACCATGGCCCGGCAAGGCTCTTGGCCGAAAGATCGGCATCAAGCCCGGTGATCTCGCGGGTGCGACCCGTCTGGTCGTCGATGAACGCGATCGAGCCATTGGAGATCTCGACATTCTCCAGCACCACCTGCCGGGCCGGGATCGACGGCCGGCTGCCGCGCAACCAGTTGACCTGACCGTTTTCCAGCAGCCGCACATGGATCTTCGGCTGGTCGATATGCATGCTGAAGATGCGCGCCTCGCCCGACAGGAAAGGCGCCAGCTCCGCATCCATAGAGAACCGGGCGATATGCACCAGCGTCTCGCCGTTCTCGTCCGGCCCGACCACCACGTCATGCAGGGTCACCGAGGGAAACGGCAGGATGCGGGCCTCGACCTCGCCGTTGACCGTCACCTTCTTGCCGAGGATGCGGCTCGCCTGCATTTCGAAATTGCTGCGGAAATTCGTCCAGTCGAGAAACAGCGGCGCCAGCAGCGCAGCGAACAACGCTACGACAACAAGCCCACCGACAAACAAGAGGATCCGTCCGAGCAATCCCTACACTCCTTGAAAATATCGCGTCAGACTACCTGTTCCCGCGTCGGGGACAAGCCGTTAATCCCCGACCTTTGACAGACGGAAGATCTTGCCCGGGTTGAAGATATTGTCCGGATCGAGCCCGGTCTTGATCTGCCGCATCAGGTCGAGCGCGCCGCCCAGCTCCGCCTCGACGAAGCTCATCTTGCCCTGCCCCACGCCGTGCTCGCCGGTGCAGGTCCCGCCCATGGCGAGCGCCCGGGCGTTGAGACGCGCCATGAAGGCTTCGGCCCGCGCAAGCTCGCCCTCCTTCTTCTCGTCGAACAGCAGCAGCACGTGGAAATTGCCGTCGCCCGCATGCCCGACGATCGGCGCCAGGAAGCCGGTCTCGGCAATGTCTTCCTCGGTCTCGGCGACGCAATCGGCCAGCCTGGAGATCGGCACACAGACATCGGTCGAAAGCCCGCCATTGACCTCCGGCAGCAGCGCCCGGCCGGCCCAGTAGGCGTTGTGGCGGGCCTTCCACAGCCGGTTCCGCTCCTCCGTATTGGCGGTATAGTGGAACGCGCCCGCGCCGAATTCGGCGGCGATCTCGCGGAACTGGTCCGCCTGCAGCTTCACCGTCTCGTCGGTGCCATGGAATTCGAGGAATAGCGTCGGCTCTTCCGGATAGGACAGGTTGGAATAGGCATTGATCGCCCGCATCTGTAGCCCGTTCAAAAGCTCGATGCGCGCCACCGGAATGCCCATCTGGATGGTCATGATCACGGTGTCGCAGGCCGCCTTCAGGCTCGGAAAGGTGCAGACCCCGCCGGAGATGGCGGCTGGAATGCCCTGCAGCTTCAGCGTCACCGAGGTGATCAGCCCGAGCGTGCCCTCCGCCCCGACGAACAGCCGTGTCAGATCGTAGCCGGCCGAGCTCTTGCGCGCACGGCTTGCAGTGCGGATTTCCTCGCCGTTCGCCGTCACCACCTTGAGCGACAGCACATTGTCCTTCATCGTGCCATAGCGCACCGCATTGGTGCCCGAGGCGCGGGTCGAGGTCATCCCGCCGATCGTGGCATTGGCGCCCGGATCGATGGGGAAGAAAAGGCCGGTGTCGCGCAGATAGGTATTGAGATCCTCGCGCGTTATGCCCGGCTCGACCGTGCAGTCGAGATCCTCGGCATTGACCTCGAGCACCCGGTTCATCCGGGTAAAATCGACCGAAATGCCACCCGCCGGGGCGTTCACATGCGCCTCCAGCGAGGTGCCCGCGCCAAAGCCGATCATCGGCACCTTGTGCTCGGCGCAGACCTTCACGATCGCCTTGACCTCGTCGGCCGTCTCGACAAAGGCCACCCCGTCCGGCAGCTGCGGCGTCAGATAGGTGGTGGTGTGGCTATGCTGGGCGCGAAACGCCTCGCCCGTCTGGAAGCGCTCACCGAACTGCTGCTTGAGAATGCCGATGACGGCGGCAATCCCGTCCTCGTTGCGTGGCAGGGAGATGACATCCTTGATCGACATTGCGACAGTCTCTTAAAGCAGCAGCATGGCGCAGCGAGAAAGCCCGCCGCGACACGGGATTTGGAACGACCGGCACTGCTTTCTCTGCGAAAATCCGGAAAACAGGCCAGCCGAGGTATGGGATAGCGCAGCCGCTTTGTCCAGTGCGCTTGGCGGGCTCTGGTTAATTCGAAAAGGCTTGGTCAAGCTCCGTCGCGCAGGCGGTAAACCGTGCCTGTCGCAGGCGCAGCGCCCGGTGCATGGGCGAAATCGCCGACCGGATAGTGGGCGACCGCCTCCAGCGCGTCCACCGGCAGGGTGCGCCGGCCCGGATCGCCGATCAGCACCGTGGCCCCGGCTGCGGCCAGGGCCTTCAGCGCCGGCAGGATTTCATCGGCGAGTGCTTGCTCGTAGAACAGGTCGCCGGCGGTCACCACCTCCGCGTCGACGTTGATCTGCGCCGCATGCGCCACGGAAAACCCGACATCGAGCTCGTTGGCCTTTGCATTCAACCGGGCCGCCGTAATGGCCCAGGGATCGAGATCGACGCCGCGGACATCGCTTGCGCCCAGCCGTTTGGCGATCAGGGCCACGAGGCCGCCGCCGGTGCCGAGATCGATCAGGCTGCGGCCGGCAACGCAGTCCGGATGCTCGACGAAATGTCGTGCCAGCGCCAGTCCGCCGCCCCATGCATGGGCCCAGTAAGGAGCCGCATCGCCGACGAGACGGGACAGGCGGCTCGTCGGCGTGGCCCGGTAGAGCCGCAAGGGTGCAAGACCGGGCACGATTTCCAGCGACAGGCGCGCGATGATCGCGGCACGGCGCCCGTCGTCGGACAGGGCTCCGGACCGGGCGTCCGCCGCGCGCCGCGCCGTTTTCAGAGATATTCCCCGAACAGGCCGAGCACGCGCGACCAGTGGCGTTCCGAACCCTTCTCGTCGTAGACGGAGTGATCCTTGACGCACCAGCCGTGGTTCATGCCGGGATAGGATTCGAGGGTGAAGTCGCAGCCCTCCTCGATGAAGGTGCTGGCAAAGCGCGCCGCCTGCTCCGGCGGGAAGGACTTGTCGGCATTGGCGGTGCCGACATAGACCTTGGCCTTGATCTGTTCGGCGCCGCGATGCGGGCTGTCCTCCGCCTCGCTGGCCAGATCGCCGCCATGAAAGCTTGCAGCCGCGCCGATCCGGTCGGGATAGGCGACCGCCGCGTTCAGCGCCCGCGACCCGCCCATGCAGTAACCGACGGTGCCGAGCTTGCTGCCGCAACCGGCCTCGTCGAGCGCTGCAATGAAGGTTGCCGTGTCGGCCATCGTCATCGCCTGGGTCGTGCCGGACTTCATCTCCATCATCTTCGCCTTGCTGTCCGGATCCTGGAAGGCCGTGCGCGGATCGAAGGGGCCATAGGCGCCGGCCCGATAGAACAGGTCCGGCACCAGCACGGTATAGCCTTCGCCGACGAAGCGCTCCGCCATGTCCGACAGGGCCTGACGCGGCCCGAAGATATCCATGTAGAGGATGATGCCCTTGCCCGGCGCGCCACCGGCGCTGTCGGGCGCAAACAGCTTTGCCGGACACACGCCGTCGGCCGTCGTGAGGGAAAGATCCTGAACGCTCATCGCAATCTCCTGTGGGTATATCCAGGCGCGGACAGAACGCCCGCGCAGAAATGGCACGCAGGCCCGATGCCCGCGCGATGTTGGCTTATTCGCCGGCCTCCAGAGCGGCTGCGGCCTGCATTTCCCGCGTCAGCCGCGCCTCTTCATTGGCATGCGGCTGCGAGAACCGGGCCAGCGCCAGATAGGCGACCGGTGTCACCAGAAGGGTGACGATGGTGGCGAAACCAAGACCGCCGACGATCACCCAGCCGAGCGCGATGCGCGCTTCGGCGCCCGCCCCTTCGGCCAGAACCAGCGGCACGCCGCCCAGAATGGTGGCGATCATCGTCATCATCACCGGGCGCAGCCGCAACGTCGCGGCATTCTCGATCGCCTCGCGCACGCTCTGGCCGCGGTCGCGCAGCTGGTTGGCGAATTCGACGATCAGGATGCCGTTCTTCGCCATGATGCCGACCAGCATGACAAGGCCGATCTGGCTGTAGACATTGAGGCTGGTGCCGGTCAGCAACAGCGCGAAGACGGCGCAGGCGAGGCCGAGCGGCACCGTCGCCATGATGATCAGCGACGACCAGACGCTTTCGAACTGGGCGGCCAGCACCAGGAAGATGATGACGATGGCGAAGCCGAAGGTGAGCCCCATGCTGTTGGAGTTCTCGCTCAGGGTGGCGGCCTCCGACAGCGGCATCACCCGCGAGCCCGGCGGCAGGAATGGTCCGGCCAGTGCCTCGGCGCGGTCAAGCGCCGCCCCGAGGGTCACATTGTCGCCGAGCCCTGCGGTGATCTGCACGGCGGCCAGCTGCTGCTCGCGCGACAGCGAGGGCGCGACGGCCTCCTCCTTCAAGGTGGCGATCGTCGACATCGGCACGGTCTTGCCGTCGGCGGTGCGCAAGAACAGGTTCTCCAGATCCGTCGGGTCGTCGATCGGACGCGTTGTCGAGGCGAGCTTGACCGAATAGGAATCGCCGTCGACGAAGACGTCGCCGATCGAGCGCCCGTCGAGCAGCGATTGCAGCGCCTGCGCAAGACCGCTGATGTCGATGCCGAGATCGGCGGCCCGTTCCCGGTCGATCGAGACGCCGAGCTGCGCCTGGCTGATGTCGTTGGACAGCCGCGGACCGTCAAACGTGCTGTCCTGCTCCATGGCGCCGATCAGCTTCACCGCCGCTTCCGTCAGCTTCTCGTGGCTCGTGCCGACCAGCGCGAATTGCAGCCCGCTGCCGCCGCCGCGAATGCCGAGACTGTTGGCCTGCCCGGCATAGGCATTGACGCCGGGCACGTTCGAAGCCAGCTTGTTGATGTCCTGGACGATCTGGTCCTGCGTCCGCTCGCGATCCCCCCAGGGGGCCAGCGTGACGACCATGAAGCCGCGATTGGTGTTTCCGCCGAAGCCGGAAATCGAATAGAGATTGCGGATCTCTCCGTCATCGCGCAGCGGCTGTACCGCCTCCTCCACCCGGCGCATCTGGTCGCGCAGATAGGCGAGGCTGACGCCCTGCGGCGCCGAGACGCGCAGGAAGACCGAGGAGCGGTCCTCGCGCGGCGTCAACTCGTTGGTGATCTGCGAAAACACCAGAACGGCGGCCAGCATGAACACCGCAGACACCGCAACCACCACCAGCGGCGCATTGAGGCAGGACCGCAGGCAAAAGCGATAGACGGCGGAAAAACCCCGGCCGAAGGCGGCAATCGGCCCGCGATGATCCTCGACGGCATGCGCCGTCAGCAGCCGGGAGGCGAGCATCGGGCAGAGCGTCAGCGCCACGATCGACGACAGGCTGACGGCAATCGCCAGCACGAAGCCGAATTCGCGAAACAGGCCGCCTACCTGTCCGGGCAGGAAGGAGAGCGGGATGAACACGGCCGCCAGCGTCGCGGTCGTCGCCACCACGGCAAAGAACACTTCCTGCGTGCCGATGATCGCCGCTGCCCGCGGCCCCAGCCCCTGCCCCCGGCGGCGCACGATATTTTCCAGCACCACGATCGCGTCGTCGACGACGAGCCCCGTCGCCAGCACGATGGCGAGCAGGGTCAGGATATTGATCGAAAAGCCGACGAGATACACGGCGGCCAGCGTGCCGATCAGCGACACCGGCATGGTGATTGCCGGGATGATCGTCGCCTTGAAGTCGCGCAGGAACAGATAGATGACCCCGATGACGATGACCGCTGCGATGATCAGGGCGCGCACCACCTCCTCGATCGAGCCGCGGATGAACACGGCATCGTCGCTGGTGATCGTCAGCTTCGTGCCCTCGGGCAGCTCCTTCTGCAGCTGCGCCACCATGTCCGTGATGCCGTTCGAGATCGACAAGGTGTTCGACTGCGCCTGGCGGATGATGCCGAGACCGATGCCGGACGTGCCGTTGGAGCGCAAGGATGTCGAAAACAGGTCTGGGCCGAAGGTGACGGTCGCAACGTCGCCGAGCCTGACATGGTCGGCGATCAGCAGGTTTTCGAAGTCGGCGGGCGTGCGCAGTTCGGCGGTCGCCCGCACCACCAGGTCCTGGGTCGAACTGGTGATCGAACCGGCCGGCACGTCGAAGGCGATATTGGCAAGCGCCGTTGCCAGCGACGCCGCCGTCAGCCCGCGGCTTGCCAGCGCCGACTGGTCGATATCAACGCGGAAGATCTTTTCCTGGTCGCCATAGAGATCGACGTCGGCGACCCCGTCGACCGAAGCCAGACGGTCGGAAATCTCGTCGTCGACCAGCTGCGTCAGATCGTCAAGATTCAGGCGGTCGGACGTCACCGCAAGGCGCATCACCGGATCGGAATTGGAATCCGCCTTGACGATGCGCGGCTCGTCGGCATCATCAGGCAGATCGCGCGTCACCCGCGAGATCGCATCGCGCACATCGCTTGCCGCGACATTCAGATCGGTGGCATCGGAAAATTCGAGCGTCACCCGGCTGGAGCCGAAGGACGAGGTCGAGGAGATCGATTTCAGGCCGGAAACGCGCGCCACACCGCCCTCGATGACATTGGTCACCTGCTGGTCGATGGTCTGCGGCGAGGCGCCGTCGAACGTCGTGCGCACCGTGATCACCGGACGGTCGACATCCGGTAGTTCGCGCACCTCGATGCCGTAATAGGCGGCAAGTCCCGCCACCACCATCAGTGCATTGCAGACCAGCGCAAAGATCGGCCGGCGGATGAACAGCGCGGTGAAGCCGCCCTGCCCGCCGCTGCCATGCTCGGCCTTCGACGCGGTCTTGCCGGCGGGTTTCGTCTCGGGGTGAGCGGCGTTCGGATTGGTGTCCATCAGCCGGCCGCCAGTTTTTCGCTATCGCCCTTGGTGGCCGCCGGTTGCTCGCCGTCGATCCGCACACCGCGGCCTTCGCGCACGCGCTGCACGCCTTCGGTCACCACCTTGTCGCCATCGGCCAGTTCGGCTTCGACCATCACGCTGTCGGGATTGCGCTGGATGACCCGGACCGCGACCTTTTCGGCCTTGCCGTCGACGATCCGCCAGACATAGGCGCCCGAACTGTCCCACTGGATCGCCAGCGGATCGACCGCCGGATGCTGCTCGCCGGCAAAATTCATGCCGACGGTAAAGGCCATGCCGGCCCGCAGGTCGTCGTCGGAATTGGGGATCTTGGCCCGGACCCGCAGCGTCCGGCTTGCCTGGTCGATGCGGTTGTCGATCGCCGCCACCGTGCCCTCGTAGAGATCGCCAGGCCGCGCCACGGCTGTCGCATTCAGCGGCTGGCCGACATCGATCAGCGCGGTAAAGCGCTCCGGCACCCAGAAGTCGACCAGCAGTTCGGAGCGGTCGTCGATGGTGGCGATGCTGGTCGTCGTCGTGACATAGTCGCCCGCATTGACGGTGACGATGCCGGCAATGCCGGCAATCGGTGCCACCACGTCACGGCGCTTCAGCTCCATCTCGGCGTTGCGCAGCGCCAGCTTGGCCGTCTGCAGCGCGATGTCGGCATCGAAGGCATCGATGCGGGAGACGGCGGATTTCAGATTGGTGTAGAGTTGCGATTTTTCCGTCGCGCTGTTGAGCGCCACCTGGGCCTGGTCGCGGGCGATCTTCTGCTCCTCGTTGTCGAGCCTGGCGATCACATCCCCCTTCTCGACCCGGTCGCCGGACTTGATCAGTACCTCCGACAGCAGGCCGCTGACCTGCGGCGTCACGCTGACCGACTGGATCGCCTCCCCGGTGCCGAGCGCCGAAAGCCGGTCGTTGACCAGACCGAGCGCTACCGGCTGCACCACCACCAGCGGATCGGACGATCCGCCGCGACGGCCGGCGCCCCGGCGGTTGCCGCCGGATGCGTCGTCGGCGGCGGTCTTTTCGCCCGACTGCGCGATCCCCAGGACCTTGGGCGGCACGCCGGCGCGTGCCAGCAGTCCGGCGGTGCCGGGCACCAGCCAGACACAGAGCGCCAGCCCGGCAAAAATGACGACCACGCTGGTCAGGATCTGTTTCCAGAGCTTCATTCAGTCCCCTCGTCGGGCCGGGCTTTCGCCTGCCTCGCCCGTCCCTTCAATCTGCCGGATAGTGCGAACGCACTATTCAGTTACCGCGCCGCACACGCAAGAGCTCGTGCAATAGATTAGTGAGACCGCAAATTTTTGACCGCGGCGATCAAACTTCGTGCAAATCATCGTGATCGGCAGAGGTTTTGCACCGTCCATCACCGGCATGGAATAAAAGGAGAACGCCGCGACTGGCCTTTCCCTGCCGAATCACTACATTGAGGCCCATGACCAGTGGTTTTGATGATATTCCGTTCTTCGATGAAGAACCAGCGCCCCGCAAGCAGCCCCCCGGCAAGCCGGCAGCCGAAAGTCCGGAGCCGGCAGGCGGCCTCGGCATCGCCGCCCGCGCCATGGCGGCCCGTGGCCAGTCGCGCAGCCCGGACTATCTTTCCGGCCTCAATCCCGAACAGCGCGAAGCCGTCGAGACGACGGAGGGGCCGGTCCTGGTGCTCGCCGGTGCCGGCACCGGCAAGACCCGGGTCCTGACCACCCGCATCGCCCATATCCTGGAAACCGGCCGCGCCTACCCCTCGCAAATTCTGGCCGTCACCTTCACCAATAAGGCGGCGCGCGAGATGAAGGAGCGCATCGGCCTGCTGGTCGGCGGCGCCGTCGAGGGCATGCCCTGGCTCGGCACCTTCCATTCGATCGGCGTGAAGATCCTGCGCCGCCATGCCGAGCTCGTCGGCCTGCGCTCGGACTTCTCCATTCTCGACACCGACGACATCATCCGGCTGATCAAGCAGCTTATCCAGGCCGAGGGCCTCGACGACAAGCGCTGGCCGGCCCGCCAGTTCGCCGGCATGATCGACGGCTGGAAGAACAAGGGGCTGGACCCGGCGCAGATCCCCGAGGGCGATGCCCGCGCCTTCGGCAATGGTCGCGGCCGCGAACTCTACACCGCCTACCAGAACCGGCTGAAAAGCCTGAACGCCTGCGATTTCGGCGACCTGCTGCTGCACCCGATCCGCATGTTCCGCGCCAATCCGGACATCCTGCGCGACTACCACGACCGCTTCCGCTATATCCTCGTCGACGAGTACCAGGATACCAACACCGCCCAATATATGTGGCTCAGGCTGCTGGCGCAGCGCTCGGCGCCGTCGCGGATGACACGCGACCAGACAGGCGCCCAAGCCAGCGACCGCCGGCCGGACGACATTTCGTCCGCGCCCGCGCAGGCCAGCGCCGACAGGCGCGATACGGCCGCGAGCGAAAGCAAGGGGCGCCCCACCGTCAACATCTGCTGCGTCGGCGACGACGACCAGTCGATCTATGGCTGGCGTGGGGCCGAGGTCGACAACATCCTGCGCTTCGAGAAGGATTTTCCCGGCGCCAAGGTGATCAAGCTCGAGCGCAATTACCGCTCGACCGAACACATTCTCGGCGCCGCCGGCCACCTGATCGCCCATAACGAGGGCCGGCTCGGCAAGACGCTGTTTACCGAGCGCACCAATCCCGACGACCAGAAGGTGATGGTCCATGCCGCCTGGGATTCGGAGGAGGAAGCCCGCGCCGTCGGCGAGGAGATCGAGCGTCTGCAGCGCGGCGATGCCGACGGCAAGAACCACAATCTGAACGACATGGCGATCCTCGTGCGCGCCTCGTTCCAGATGCGCGAATTCGAAGACCGCTTCGTCACCCTCGGCCTCAACTACCGCGTCATCGGCGGCCCGCGCTTCTACGAGCGGCTCGAGGTGCGCGACGCCATGGCCTATTTCCGCCTCGTCTGCCAGCCGGCCGACGACCTGGCCTTCGAGCGCATCATCAACACGCCCAAGCGCGGCCTCGGCGACACCACGGTGCGCACGCTGCACGACTATGCCCGCGCCCGCGACATTCCGATGCTGGCGGCCGCCGCCGACATCTGCGAGACCGACGAACTGAAGCCGAAGGCGCGCAAGTCGCTGTGGGACGTCGTGCAGAACTTCAGCCGCTGGAGCCAACGGCTTGAAACGCTGCCGCCCAACGAGCTTGCCGAACAGGTGCTCGAGGAATCCGGCTACACCGACATGTGGAAGAACGACAAGTCGGCGGAAGCCCCCGGTCGTCTCGACAACCTGAAGGAACTGGTCCGCTCGATGGAGGAAGAGGAGAGCATGCGCGCCTTCCTCGAACGCATCGCGCTGGTCATGGATGCCGAGCAGAACGAGAGCATGGATGCCGTCTCGATCATGACGCTGCATTCGGCCAAGGGGCTGGAATTCGACACCGTCTTCCTGCCGGGCTGGGAGGAAGGCCTGTTTCCGCACCAGCGCGCGCTGGATGAAGGCGGCCGCTCCGGGCTGGAGGAAGAACGCCGGCTGGCCTATGTCGGCCTTACCCGCGCCAAGCATCTCTGCCACATCTGGTTCGTCTCCAACCGGCGCATCCACGGCCTCTGGCAGTCGACCATGCCCTCGCGCTTCCTCGACGAATTGCCCAATACCCATGTCGAGGTCGCCGAAAGCGACACCTCCTATGGCGGCTATGGGCGCGGCGGCTACGGCCAGTCCCGCTTCGACAAGGCCGAGCCCTTCCAGAACAGCTATTCGACGCCGGGCTGGAAGCGCGCCCAGGCCAACAAGACCGATGCCACCCGCGACAACTGGGGCAATCGCTCCGGCCACGCCGTCGAACGCATCGGCTACGGCGAAAGCGGCCCGCGCGGCAAGACCATCGAGGGCGAGCTGGTGGCCAAGTCGACCTCGAGCACCCCGTCGAAATTTTCCATCGGCGACCGCGTCTTCCACCTGAAATTCGGCAACGGCAATGTGGCCGGGATCGAGGGCAACAAGCTCACCATCGAATTCGACCGCGCCGGGCAGAAACGGGTGCTGGACGGATTTGTCGAGAAGGTCGGCTGATCCAACCTGCGCACCGCACGCTGTGAAAAAGGGCCACGCGCTGCCGCAGACGTCACGACCGACCTCTGCGCGTCCGTGAAATGCAGTTGCGCCCGGGCCATCCGGCGCCTTCGGCAAGGATCCCAAGTTCCATTCGACCTGGACGCAGGGCATTCCGACAAGCCTCGCGCAATGCGGATGCCCGACCATGTCGCGATCTTGCGCTGCCGCTCATGCTGGCGGCTTGCGCGTCGGATGGATAGGACGCTCCCATGACCCCATGCCCGGTCTGCCTCGGCGCAGATCATATGCTTCTCCTGGAACGGACGCGGGTTCCCGTGCTGCAGAACGTTCTCGTACCCACCCCATCCCAGGCCCGCGCTTTCCCCACCGGGCGCCTCTCCATACGGGCCTGCCGGACATGCGGTTTCGTCTGGAACGCCGCCTTCGATCCCGCTCGGATCGACTATAGCAACGACTACAACAATTCCGTTCAGGCCTCCGAGACCTATCTCGCCCATCAGAATGCGATGGCCCGGCGCGTTCTGTCTCAGCCAGGGGAACTGCACTATCTGGAGATCGGCTGCGGCGAAGGCGAGTTCATCGAACATCTGGACAGCACCGGGCGCCTGACGTCGGCCACCGGCTTCGACCCCGCCTTTCATGGGCAGAGGGCTTTCGGTCCGCATATTACCATCCATCCCGAATATTTCAGCGCGGGCAGCGCGGCCAAAATCCCGGCGGGGATGAACATCGTCTGCTCGCGCCATACCATCGAACACGTTCCCGATCCCCGCGCCTTCATCACCGACATCGCAGAACTGGTGCGGGCGCGAGACCTTCGCCTTTTTCTGGAAACCCCGGACGTATCGTGGATCCTCGAAAATCTCGCATTCGAGGATTTCTTCTACGAGCATTGTTCGCTGTTTTCGCCCCAATCCATGCGCTACCTGCTGGCCGAATTCGGCCTCGTCTGTGAGGTCGCCGCCGTCTATGGCGATCAGTATATGTGGATCGAGGCCCGCACCGGCACCGCCGGAATGGCAGCGGAGCCGGACCGCCGCACAGCCGACATGTCCGCAGCCTGCGCCTTTGAGGAAGGCATAGCCCGCACCCTCGGCGACTGGCAGGATTTCATTCGCCGGCGCGCCGCCGACGGCCCCGTTGCCGTCTGGGGAGCAGCATCGAAAGGTGTCACATTTGCGCTGCTGATGGAGGGGATCGACTGCGCGGTCGATCTCAATGCTGCCAAGCAGGGCGGCTTTATGCCGGTGAGTGCCATCCCGATCCTGGCCCCCGAAGCGGCCATGGAGCGCGGCGTACGTACGCTGATCGTGATGAATCCGAATTATGAAACCGAGATCCGCGAGCGGGTGCAGCAGATGGGCTGGGACGTGCTGACCGTCAGCCTGAGGCGCGCGGGCCGACCCGATGCTGATCCGGCGGTCGGTCCCGACACTCCATCCGATGCCCTGCCGGCGGGCCCGCAGGTCGGGTCAGCCGCCGCAGCCTCTTGACGGTGGCGACCGCTCGGCGGAACCTGTTTCATGGTGGCTTGGCCTGCGGTCGAGCGGGGCATGCCACTCCAGGACGCAAAAAGCGGAAAGCCTGCGCCTCCCGCCAGTCAACCAAGCTCTCGATGGAACATCGTCGTCTATTTGCGACGCTTGTGCGCCCTCGCCTGCGCGTGTTCCAGCCGCAATTGGCGTTCATGCAGCTTCACGGCCGTCCAGCCGATGCCGACGACGGTCACCGGCAGCACGATATAGTAGAAGATTTCCATGCCATTCATGGCCGCAATTCTCCAAGAATTCGTCTTGCCATCAAATGTAGTGCAAGTGCGGCCGAAATCCAAATCACGGTTCCAAGCACGCTGCCGAAGCCGAAGCGGTAGGCGCCGTCGAGGGGGTTGGCGAAGGCGGCAAGCGGCGCGATCAGCCCGGCCACCAGGCAGGCGGTCGACGCCCGGTCCAGCGCATTGGCCAGAAGCTTCGTGCGTTCGTTCTCGATGAGGCTCACAGCAACAGTCCCGCGACGGTTGGGGCATGACCGGTCTCAAGCGGAGACCGGATCCCGGACGGTTTGATCGAATGACGGGCGCTGCGGCGCCGTCAGCCCTGCGCCAGCTGTTCGCGGTGCATTTCCAGAAGCGCCACTTGAACGGCCGCCTGGAAGTCCATGATCTGCTCACGCATTTCGTCGTCGGAACATCCTTTGGCCGTCAGGTCGGCAGCCAGGCCGCGGCAGGTCGAACGCCAGTAATCGGCAGCGGCCTTGCCATGGTAACGGTCGAGATCCTCGGCAGCCTGCCGCACGAGATCACGACGCAGATGCAGCGGAAAGAAGTGGACGGAACGCGATACAGTGGCCGTGGCCACACTTTCTCGAAATGACATTCAAAGCACCCTTACGTTTCATCTCCGAGTTAAAGGCAACAGAGTTAACGAAGGGTTGAATCGTCCCACCGATTTTCAGGCCCCGTCCCGCAACGGCACGCCGGGCCGGCCCGCCGGACAAAATCGAGCGCCGGAGCGGACAGAAAAACGGCCCCGCGAACTGTTCGCGGGGCCTTTGATTCGCAGGCGATGAGATGCCTGAGGCTCAGGGCAGCGTATAGGCGATCACATAATCGCCGGGCTTGGTGCCGACCGAGCCATGGCCGCCGGCGACCTGCACGACATATTGCTTGCCGTCGATACCGTAGCTCATCGGCGTCGCCTGGCCGCCGGCCGGCAACCGCGCCTTCCACAGCTGCTTGCCGGTCGTCAGATCGTAGGCGCGCAGATAATCGTCGACGGCAGCGGCGAGGAAGGCGACGCCCCCCTTGGTGATCATCGGACCGCCGATACCGGGCACGCCGACCTTCAGCGGCAGCGGCAGCGGCGTCATGTCGTAGACCGTGCCATTGCGGTGCTTGTAGGCGATCTTGCCGGTCCGCAGATCGACACCGGCGACGAAGCCCCAGCCCGGCGCCTGGCAGGGCACGCCGATCGGCGACAGGAACGGTCCCATCTTCACCGCATAAGGCGCGCCGTCATTGCGGTTCAGCCCCTGTTCGGAGGCCTTTTCGTCGGCGCCCTTCGGCGGCACGTCGGCGCGCGGCACCAGCTGCGAGGTAAAGGCCAGATAGGTCGGCATGCCGAACATCACCTGGCGCTCGGGGTCGACGGCGACCGAACCCCAGTTGAACGTGCCGAAATTGCCGGGATAGATCAGCGAACCCTGCAGCGAGGGCGGCGTATACTGGCCCTCGTATTTCAGCTTGTGGAACGCGATGCGGCAGGCCAGCTGGTCGAACAGGCTGAGGCCCCACATGTCCTTTTCCTTCAGCGTCGGCGGGCGGAAGGACAGGTCGGAGATCGGCTGGGTCAGGCTTGCATGATCCTCGGGAATGGTACCGCCAGGTGCCGCGATTTCCTTGACCGGGATGATCGGCTCGCCGGTCTCGCGGTTCAGCACATAGATGTCGCCCTGCTTGGTCGGGCCGACCAGGGCCGGGACCGTCTGGCCGTTCTCCGTCAGATCGATCAGCACCGGCTGGGCCGGCACGTCCATGTCCCAGAGATCGTGATGCACGGTCTGGCGCACCCAGCGATCCTTGCCGGTCGCGATGTCGAGCGCGACGATGGAGGAGGAATATTTCTCCACATTCTCGGAGCGGTTCATGCCGAGCTGGTCCGGCACCTGGTTGCCGAGCGGCACATAGACGAGGCCGAGCGTCTCGTCGACCGAGAGCACCGACCAGCTGTTCGGAGAATTGGCCGTATAGGTCTGACCTTCCGGCAATGGCGCGGTCTCGGTCGGATTGCCCGAGTCCCAGTTCCACAGCAGTTCGCCCGTCTCGACGTCGAAGGCACGGATCACGCCGGACTGTTCCTTGGTAGAGTAATTGTCGTTGACCGCCCCGCCGATGATGATCTTGCCGTCGACGATCACCGGCGGCGAGGTCGAATAGTAGTAGCCGGCCGGATCATAGGGCATGTTCTGCTCCAGATGCAGCATGCCCTTGTCGGCGAAGCTATCGCAGATCTTGCCCGTTTCGGCGTCGAGCGCGATCAGGCGCGCATCCGAGGTCGGCAGGTAGACACGGCTGACGCAGGACCCGTCGGCGGCGGCAACGCCCTGGTCGTAATAGGAAACGCCACGGCAGGTCTGATGTTGCCGGTCGGGGTTCAGGCCGACATTCGGATCGTATTTCCACTTTTCCTTGCCGGTGGCGGCATCGACGGCGATCGCCCAGTTATGCGGCGTGCAGAGATAGAGCGTGTTGCCCACCTTCAGCGGCGTCACCTGGTAGGTCGTCTCGCCGACATCGCCGGGCTGCTTGACGTCGCCGGTCTGGTAGGTCCAGGCAACCTTGAGCTTCGACACATTGTCGGTGGTGATCTGGTCGAGCGGCGAATAGCGCTGGCCGTAGGGCGTGCGGCCATACTGGTGCCAGTCGTCCGCCGGCACATCGCCGCCATAGGCAATTTCCGTCGCCACCGTCTCGGTCGGCAGAGCCCCTGCCATGTCCTGCGGGTCGGTAAACAGCGCCGCCCCGGCGACGATGATCGCCAGCAGCACCGGAACGGCGAGCGGCCAGGGCCTTGCGGAATAGCGAAAGCCGTTGACGCCGGTAAAGCCGAGCGGCCGGCGGACCCACGGCGTCAGCAGCCAGAGCCCTGCCAGCACGACCACGCCGCCGCGGGTGCCGAGTTGCCACCAGTCCAGACCGACTTCCCACAGCGCCCAGGCGAGCGTCAGGACGATATAGACGCCGAACACCCACAGCACCACGGCCCGCTTCATCAGCAGCAGCACGGCCGATGCGAGGAAAAACAGGCCGGCAATGAGATAATAGGGACTGCCGGAGAGAGAGACGAGTTCGCCTCCCCCCACCGCCAGCACGAGGCCGATCAAGCCGAAAACGACGGCAGTCAGGACAAGAAGCATACGAAACCCGTTCGGTTCTGGAATGGCAAAAACAGACGCACGCCCGCCAGTTGGGGTCGCGCAACTAAGGCGAAACGGTGGCAAACGCGGATTGTTCCCTGCCGAACGGAAATGAATCCGGCGGTTCTCCGGTGGTGGGAACGCAATCGCGTTTGAAGGGGCACCACTAAGGCCCGTCCCCCCATAAAAGGCTGGCAGATGCGGAGGATCAAGCCCCGAAAAGGCATGGTTTTTCAGTCGCTCCGCAGGCTGAAGCATGCCTGACGCCGATCCACCGGCAAAGTGCCGAAATCATGGCACATTTTCCCGAACATTACATAACCCCCTGAAAACCTTACGGATCTGTAACTCACCTCGCCAAGGTTTGGTCATTATTCGGGCCAAGTCTTCGCCGCGTCGCCGGGGTGGTTGTTCCCTCAGCCTCGGTCCCGACGACGGGAATTTTATCGTCAACCTGCATTTTGGGAGAGATGCGATGGTCTCACCACGTCACCTTTCACCCGCCGCCCTCGTTCTCGGCAGCCTCGTCCTGTGCGCCCTGCCGGCCCATGCCCAGGAGGCGGCCAAGCCGACCGGGCTCTGGCTCACGACGAATTTTCCGGTGCTCACCGAGCAGATCGGCCAGCAGGCGACGCTGTCGCTCGATCTGGCCAATGCCGCCATGCCGCCGGCCCGTGTGTCCTTCGAGGTCGCCGGCCTGCCGTCCGGCTGGACATGGCAGCTGCTCGGCGATGGCAAGCCGGTCAAGGCGGCCATTGCCGGCCCGGACCAGAACCGCCAGCTGCAGCTGAAACTGACCCCGCCGGACGGCGAGAAGCCCGGTGACCTGCGCTTCACCGTCAACGGCCACACCGACAACGGCCAGACGCTGAGCCTGCCGATCGAAATGACGATGGCGGCCGCAAAGCCCGACGCGCTGACCTTGAAGCCGACGCTGCCGGCACTGCGCGGCACGCCGAAATCGAGCTTCGACTACGACGTGGCGATCCACAATGACAGCACCGAAGACAACACCGTCAACCTGATCAGCCAGACACCGCCCGGCTTCTCCGCCGTGTTCAAGGAGCAGTACGGGTCGAACGAGCTGAGCAGCCTGCCGCTGAAGGCGGGCGAGACCAAGACGGTGAAGGTCTCCGTCAAGCCGCCGCATGACGTGTCCGCCGGCCAGTACCCGGTCTCGGTCGCCGCCTCCGACCCGAAGGCGCAGGGCAAGACCCAGCTGGTACTCGACATCACCGGCCAGGCCGGTCTGACCCTCGCCTCGGCCAATGAGCGCCTGTCGGGCAGCGCCGAAGCCGGCAAGGACAGCACCTTCGATTTCGAGATCGCCAATTCCGGCTCGGCACCGGCCGAAAACGTCTCGGTCTCGGCCAATGCGCCATCGGGCTGGAAGGTTTCGGCCAAGCCCGACAGCATCCCCGAACTCGGGCCGGGCGAAAACACCAAGGTCGCCCTGACCCTGACGCCCTCCGACAAGGCGATTGCCGGCGACTATATGGTTGACGTGCACGCCAAGGGTGATGGCCTCTCAGACAGCCAGCAGTTCCGCGTGTCCGTTACCACCTCCACCCTGTGGGGTGCGGCAGGCCTGGCGATCATCGCCGCCGCCGTCATCGTGCTCGGCTTCTCCGTCACAAGGTATGGCCGCAGATGAGCACCGATACGAAAACCCTCGGCGAGCCCGTCATCGAGGCCCGCGGCCTGACCAAGCGCTACGGCGCGGCGGTCGCGGTCGATGCGCTCGACCTCACCATCCACCGCGGCGAAGTCTTCGGCCTGCTGGGCCCGAACGGTGCCGGCAAGACCACCACCATCCTGCTGCTGCTCGGGCTGACCGAACCCAGCGGCGGCACGGTCAAGGTGCTCGGCCGCGACCCCTTGCGCGAACCGCTCGCCGTCAAGCGGCGGGTTGGCTATCTGCCCGATGCCGTCGGCTTCTACGACACCATGACGGCCCGCGAGAACCTTGCCTATACCGCAAGGCTCGGCGGCATCCGCGAGGCCGACGCCGCCACCCGCATCGACGAAGCGCTGGAACGGGTGCGTCTGCCGCATGTGCGCGACCGCAAGGTGCAGACCTTTTCGCGCGGCATGCGCCAGCGGCTCGGCATCGCCGAGCTTCTGGTCAAGCGCTCGGAGATCGCCATCCTCGACGAGCCGACCTCCGGCCTCGATCCGCAGTCGACGCAGGAGCTGCTCGAGCTAATCACGAGGCTTGCCCGCGACGGCATGACCATCGTCCTGTCCTCGCATCTGCTCGGCATGGTCCAGGCGATCTGCTCGCGCGTCGCCCTGTTCAATGCCGGCAAGGCGGCTCTGGTCGGCCGGGTCGACGAACTGGCCGGCGAAGTGCTCGGCGGCTCCCATGTCGTCGAATTCGAGGCCGGCGATTGCGACGGCCTTGCCATTGCCTCAACCGTCGAGGGCGTGCTCAGCGCCACGCCCACCGGCCCCCATGCGGTCCGCGTCGATGCCGACCGCGACGTGCGGGCGGATCTCGCCCGTGCGATCACGGCCGCCGGCGGCAGCCTGACGCGGCTGTCGATGGACCGGACCAGCCTCGACGAAGTCTATGCGCGCTATTTCGAACAGGTGCAGCATGCGGCGTGAAGGATCCCCATTTACCGGCCTGTCGACGGTGGCGCTGAAGGAAGCCGCCGACCACATGGCAAGCTCGCGCATGCATCTCGTGATGCTGCTCGTGCTTCTGACCGCCATCGGCTCGATCTATGGCGCGATCGGCCAGATCAAGGACAGCGTGGGCCAGGATCCCTTCCTGTTCCTCCGGATCTTCACCACGGCGAAACAGCCGCTGCCGTCCTTCGTGGCCTTTCTCGGCTTCCTGCTGCCGCTGATCGGCATCGCGCTCGGCTTCGACGCGGTGAACGGCGAATATAATCGCCGCACCATGAGCCGCATCCTTTCCCAGCCGATCTTCCGCGACGCGCTGCTGGCGGGGAAATTCCTCGGCGGCCTGATCGTCATCGGCATCTGCCTGCTGACGCTCTGGCTGCTGGTGACCGGCATGGGCATCCTGATGGTCGGCCTGCCGCCGTCTGGCGAAGAGGTGTTGCGCGGCGTCGCCTTCCTGATCGCCTCGCTCGTCTATGCCGGCGTCTGGCTTGCAGTGTCGATGCTGTTTTCGACCCTGTTTCGGGCGCCCGCCACCTCGGCGCTCGCCGCCCTCACCCTGTGGCTCGTGTTCACGCTGTTCTGGGGCATGCTGGCGCCGCTGGTCGCCTCGGGCATCTCGCCCGCCGATCCCTATGACCCGATGACCATTGTCCACCAGGCCGAATGGGCGCAGGCGATCGGGCGCATCTCGCCGGCCATGCTCTATCAGGACATCATCCAGGCGCTGTTGAGCCCGGAGACCCGCACCCTCGGGCTCGTCTTCATGAACCAGCTGCAGGGCGCGCTGATGGGAGCCCCGCTGCCCTTCGGCCAGAGCGCGCTGCTGATCTGGCCGGAACTGTCCGGCCTGATCGCCGCGATGATCGTCGTCTACACGATCAGCTATGTCGCCTTCCAGCGGCAGGAGATCCGGGCGTGACCTGAGCGCCCACCCGCCATCGACCGTCCCCCGTACTCTCCCGGGGGCCGGTCGTCTCGCCCCCGGCTGCACGCGAACACTCAACCGCGGGATCACTCGGCCGGGCGGCAGCCCCTTCTTCCCGTCAGACCCGTCGGTGGGCGGGAAGAAGGCGGTCGCCCCTGAAAGCCTGCGGGCCGGCACTCAGCCCCCTGCCGCCGACACCGCCGCATCGTCCTCCGCCGCATCGGCGATATAGCCGCCCGTCTGCCGTGCCCAGAGCCTGGCATAGAGGCCGCCGCGTTCCAGAAGCTCGGCCGGCGTCCCCTCCTCCACGATCGCGCCCTTGTCGATCACCACGATCCGGTCCATCTGCGCGATGGTCGAGAGGCGATGGGCAATCGCGATCACCGTCTTGCCCTGCATGAGCACGTCGAGCTTTTCCTGGATCGCCGCCTCGGCTTCCGAATCGAGCGCCGAGGTCGCCTCGTCGAGCACCAGGATCGGCGCGTCCTTCAGCAGCACCCGGGCAATCGCCACCCGCTGCCGCTGGCCGCCCGACAGCTTCACCCCGCGATCGCCGACATAGGCGTCGTAGCCGCTGCGCCCTTCGGCATCGACGAGTTCGGCGATGAAGCCGTCCGCCTGCGCCATCTCCGCGGCCCGCTCGACCTCTGCCCGGCGCGCCCCCGGCCGCCCATAGCGGATATTGTCGCCGACGGAGCGGTGCAGCAGGGACACATCCTGCGCGATCACGCCGACCCTTTCGCGCAGGCTCGTCTGCCGCACCTGCCGGATATCCTGGCCATCGATCAGGATACGGCCGGCGCTGACATCGAAGAACCGCAACAGCAGGCTGACCACCGTCGACTTGCCGGCGCCCGACACGCCGACAAGGCCGAGCTTCTCGCCGGGACGGATCGTCAGGTCGAGATGGCGGATGACCCGGCGGTCGGCATGGTAGGAGAAACTCACCCTTTCGAACCGGATTTCCCCGGCTGTCACCGTCAGCGGCGGTGCGTCCTCGACATCGACGATCGTCGGTTTGGCGGTGATCACCGGCAGTGCGTCGCGGATCGTGCCGGCCGCCTGGAACACCTGCTGCCCGATTTCCATCAACCCCACCGCATTGCCGGCCAGACGCTGCGCCACCGTCACGCCGGCGACGAAATCGCCAAGCGAGGCATAGCCGTTGACCAGACAGTAAAGCCCGACGGCGAACATGCCGATCCAGAGAAACAGCAGATTGCAGGTCACCAGCGACACGACCGTCGTCACATAGAGACGGTTCTCCTGCTGCCGCGTCGCGATGCTTTTGAGCATCACCTTGCCCAGCGCCCCCGCCTCGCTTTCTTCGGCGGCGAACTGCTTGACCATGCCCATATTGGTGTAGAGGTCGGTCAGCGTGCCGCTGATCCGGCTGCGCGCCGCCGCCACCCGTTTCGACCGTTCGGTAAAGCTCGGCACGGCGCGCACGACGATCACCGCAACGACGATCATCCAGACCAGCACCGGCAGGACGAGCGGCCAGGCAAAGGCCGTCAGCAGCACCAGCGCGCCGCCGAACTGCATGATGAAGCGCGGCACTTTCTGGGCTGCCACCATCATCTGCTGCTGCACGGCCTGCGACACCTGGCCGATCCGGGCCGCCACCTGTCCGGCAAACTGGTCCTGGAAAAACCCGAGATCCTGCCGCTCCACCGCCTTGTGGCCCTGCCACTGCATGGCGACCGGCATGCCGATGGCCAGCGACTGATAGAAGATCGCATCGGCAAGAAAGATCGTCAGCGGATAGGCCGGAAACAGCATCAGGCCGAACAGCACCAGCATGTCCCAGTGCGCGCGCAGAAAGACTGCGGCGCCCATGGCGCCTACCCCGTCGATCACCTTGGCAATCCCCCAGATCAGCGCGAGATTGAAGGTTTCGCCAAGCACCAGCAGCACGGTGAAAGCGACAAGGGGCGGCCAGAACATCCGCAGGAAATGCCACACCAGCGCAAACGGCCCGCTGGACGGCATCGGCCGGTAGGCAATGTCGAGCGGACGGATAAGGTTCTCGAACGGTCGGTAGATCAGATCGGCAAGGGACATGTCAGCTCGCTGGGATCGCAGACGCAAGGCTGGAGACGCTATAGGACAACGGCACCGGAACTGCCGCTATCAACCATGCTTAACATAGGGCACGCATCACTCGACCCCTGATATAGAGGGGCCGCGCAGGGCATGCAGGTCGGTCGGGCCGCTTTGACCTCTATTTCGACAAAAGGGAGGAAGTCGGAAAGATTGCAACCGTGGCGGCGGTGCTACATCGCGCCGGCACAGCCACACTGTAATTGGATGGGGGACAAATGACGGACATGACGGTGCTCGCATTCGCCTTGGTCGCCTTTATCGGGATCGCGACGCCCGGTCCGACGGTGCTTCTCGCGCTGGCGAACGGTTCGCGGTTCGGGCCACGTCGCGCCTGTTTCGGCATGATCGGCGCGGTCCTTTCCGATTTCGTGCTGATCGGCGCCGTCGCCCTCGGCCTCGGCGCCCTGCTTTCAGCATCGGAATTCTGGTTTACCATCGTCAAATGGGTCGGCGTCGGCTATCTGGCCTTTCTCGGCGTCCTGTTGCTGCACTCCCGGGGCACGCTCGACAGGGCGCTCCGCTCGGCAGAAGACAGGGCGACCGGATCGGCGAGCGCGCTCTTCCTTAAGAGTTTCCTCGTGGCGGTGACGAACCCCAAGGGCTAGCTCTTCTTCTCCGCCTTCCTGCCCCAGTTCATCGATCCGTCCGCACCGCCGATCGAACAATATGCGACGCTCGCCCTCGTCTTCGCCACCATCGATGGGCTGGTCATGTTCGGCTACGCCTTGCTCGGATCGCAAGCCGTCCGGCTGTTGCGACAATCCGGTGCACTCTGGCTCGACCGTCTCTGCGGCAGCGCGCTTCTGGTTCTGCCCGGCTCGCTGGCGCTCTATCGCCGGGCAAGCTAGCGCGGCCGATCTCGCCGCGCCGGTCCGGGACTCCGCCGCCGACAGCGTGGTCAATCCGGTTTGACAACCGGCATTTAGGTTGATATCAACTTTATCTGCGCCGCGCATGCGTGATCCGTCGTCTCGGCCCGCGCACCGTATGCCCGACTGCGCAAAATTGGTTTATAATCCAACCTTGACGGTTCCGTGGGAGGACATGGTCAATGCCGACAGTAGAGTTTCGCTGGTTTCTGGTCGCCGCCGGCGGCCTTCTCGGCTGCGTGGCGATCGGCGCCATGTTCTGCCTGCCCGTCTTCCTGCTGCCGATGTCGAAGGACACCGGCTGGTCGACGACCGGCATCTCGTCGGCGATGACCGTCGGCTTCATCGCCATGGCGCTGGCCAGCATGGTCTGGGGCAATCTGTCCGACCGGATCGGTCCCCGCCCCGTGCTCCTGACCGGCTGCACGCTTCTGGTCGCAAGCCTGCTGGGGGCCAGTGTTTCGCCCTCGCTCGTCGCCTTCCAGCTCTCCTTCGGTCTGCTGAGCGGGCTTGCGGTCGCCGCCATCATGGCGCCGATGATGGCCTGCGTCATCGGCTGGTTCGACACCCATCGCTCACTGGCCGTCTCGCTGGTCTCCGCCGGCATGGGCATGGCGCCGATGACCATGGCGCCGTTCGCCGCCTTCCTGATCGAGGGCCATGACTGGCGCACCGCCATGCAGATCATCGCGGTGGTCGCGGCCTGCCTGATGATCCCGGCCGCCCTGGTCTTTCGCCGTGCGCCGCAGCGGGCGGCGGCGGCCGGCGGCGGACAACCGGCTGCACCCGACATGCCCGATGACGAGATCACCACGGCGCAGGCGCTGCGCTCGCCGCAATTCATCATCCTGTTGCTGACCAATTTCTTCTGCTGCGCCACCCATGCCGGCCCGATCTTCCACACCGTCTCCTATGCGCTGACCTGCGGCATCCCGCTGGTCGCGGCCGTCTCGATCTATTCGATCGAGGGTCTGGCCGGCATGGGCGGGCGCATCGCCTTCGGCCTTCTCGGCGACCGTTTCGGCGCCAGGCGGGTGCTGGTGCTCGGCCTCCTCGCCCAGGCCTTCGGCGCGCTCGCCTATGTCTTCGTCCACCAGTTGGTCGGCTTCTACGCGGTCGCCGCCACCTTCGGCTTCATCTATGCCGGCGTCATGCCGCTCTACGCCGTGATCGCGCGGGAGAACTTCCCGCAGCGGATGATGGGCACGGTGATCGGCGGCACCGGGCTTGCCGGCGGCCTCGGCATGGCGCTCGGACCGCTGGCCGGCGGGCTGATCTACGACGAGTTCGCCAGCTATACCTGGCTCTATGTCGGCGCCTTCGCCATGGGCATCGGCGCCTTCCTGGTAGCGGCCACCTTCAAGCCGGTGACGCGGCGCTTCACCCCGCAACCGGCGCTCGCCTGACGCAAGGCGGGGCCAGCCCCCGCCGGCAGGCTGTCCGGCCCACCCCTTCCTGCCCTCGGCAAGGAGACTGCCATGCAGGTCACCCAGCATCTGTGGTTCGAAAAAGACATGGAAGAGGCGTTGAACCTCTATACCTCGCTCATTCCGGGGTCGCGGATCGAATGGATCTCGGCGATCCCCGCCGACACGCCGAGCGGCCCCGCCGGCAGCGTCCGGCTTTCCGGCTTCTCGCTCGGCGACCAGCGCTATATGGCGATCGAGGCCGGTCCGCTCGATCCGTTCAACCACAGCTTTTCCATCGTCGTCACCTGCGACACCCAGGCCGAGATCGACCATCTCTGGCACACCCTGTCGCAAGGCGGCTCGACCGAGCAATGCGGCTGGCTGCGCGATCGCTACGGCCTTTGCTGGCAGATCACCCCTGCCCGGCTCGGCACCCTGATGGGCGGTGACCCGGCCAGGGCGAAACGCGTCACCGAGGCCATGCTGAAAATGACGAAATTCGATATCGCAGTCCTCGAGACAGCCGCGGCCTGAGCCGCGGCGCGGGCTGTTGCGCCGGCGAACGGGACCTCACCCCGTGGGCAGTTCGGCAGTTCGGCAGTTCGGCAGTTCGGCAGTTCGGCAGTTCGGCAGTTCGGCAGTTCGGCAGTTCGGCAGTTCGGCAGTTCGGCAGTT
>NZ_JAGGJU010000020.1 GCF_017873095.1 Heterorhizobium halophytocola
ATACCGAGCCAAAGCCGTTCATATGGAAGGCAGACCCCAACGAGATAATCGCCGCTGTCAAACGCGGGCACCAAACGTTGGAATCAATCCACTAGGTCTCCTTGCAGTTGACAGTCCGCACACGCCCCCCAAATTGCCCCATCAATCCGCCAGCACCCGTTGCGAGGGAAAGGTGATCTCGACCAGGGTGCCTTCGTTGGGTACCGAGGAGATGGCGAAATGGGCGCGGTTGGCGTCGACCATGGCCTTGGTCAGCGGCAGGCCGAGCCCGGTGCCGTCGCCGCGCGGGCGCACCGTGCCGGAGACCTGCTGGAACGGCTTCATCGCCTGTTCCAGTTCGCTGCGCGACATGCCGACGCCGGTGTCGCGGATGCGCAGCACCACGCTGCCGTTTGCCTCATAGGCGGTCGAAACGATGATCTGTCCGCCGGACGGGGTGAAGCGGATGGCGTTTGCCAGGATGTTGAGCACGATCTGCTTGATCGAGCGCAGGTCGGCAACGACATTCGGTACGGCCTGCGACAGTGCCGTGCGGATGATCACCCGCTGGCTGTTGGCCTGGGGCTGGACGATGGCGGCGGCTTGCGACACGGTCTCGTTCAGCCCGATGGCGGTGAAGTCGAGCTCCATCTCGCCGGCCTCGATCTTGGAAATGTCGAGCAGGTCGTTGACGATGTCGAGCACGTGACGGCCGGAGCGGACGATGTCGCTGGCATATTCGCTGTAGCGGCTGTGGCCGATCGGGCCGAAATGCTCGTTCGACATGATGTCGGCAAAGCCGATGATGGCATTGAGCGGCGTGCGGATCTCGTGGCTGACGCGGGCGAGGAAGTCGCTCTTGTGGGCGTTTGCCGTCTCCGCCGCACGCTTGGCGCTGCGCAGCTCGTCCTCGGTGCGCTTCCACTGGGTGATATCGCGGATCACCGCGCAGAAGCCGTTCGACGAGGTGAGCTTGCCGATGGTCATGAACAGCGGCAGGAAGCCGCCGGACGCCTCGCGGCCGATCACTTCGCGGCCGTCGTTCAGCACGCTTGCCACGCCATGGCCGGTCAGGCCCGCGAGATAGTCGAGGATCGCCTTCTGGCTCTCATGGGCAAACAGCGTGACGAAGGGCTTGCCGCGGATTTCCTCGCCGTCATAGTCGAACAGCGCCGAGGCCGAACGGTTCATCGAGCGGATCTCGCCTTCGGTGCTGATCAGCACCACGCCGTCGGTTGCCGTCTCCAGGATCGAACGCATTTCCTCGACCTCGACCCTCAGGCGCGCAAGCTCGCCGGCGTCGCCAGGCGCGGGCGCCGGCGCCTCCGAGGGGGTCGCCGCCGCGGGCTCCAGCGGCACCAGCGACATCATCAGCGCATTGGTGGTGTCCCAGCGCACCGATTGCAGCCGGGCCGTGACCGGCACCAGCGTGTCGTCGGCGCAGACCACGACCATGCGGCTGACACGGCCCTCGGCATCGTCCAGATCCTCGCGCTGCAGCAGCGCGTCGAGACCGCCGGCCTCGGCCAGCGCATCGAGCCCGGCATAGCCGGTGAGCCGAAGGAAGTCGGGATTGGCATGGATCAGATGATCGCCGCGATGGACGAGCAGCGCCAGCGGCATGAGATCGACGATATCGGCGCTGAGCGGCACGTCGCCGCGCCCGGTGGCGGCGCCATAGATCTGCAGCGGCTCGAAGGACGCGCCCTTGTCGGCCAAATCGTCCAGCGATGGCGCGTCCCCGTCCCCGTTGCTGGAGAGGAAGGCCGCATCATCGGGCGCATCCTGGCCATCGTCGACCAGCGGTGCGCGGGTGTGATCCGTGGCCTCGACAAGGTTTTCGTCCCGGTCGTCTTCGTGATCGATGGCGTCGTCCTGCGCGGGACCTTCGGCCCGGGCGGAGGATCGGGCGTCCGGTTCGCGGACGGCGTCGAGGGTACGGCCGATCTCCAGGAATGCGGCGGTTTCGCTGACGCTGAGGCCGTCGCGGCGCTGCCGGTGGGTGTCGAGCTGGATGACCTTGTCGGACTCCGGCGCGAGCATGCTGGCGGTAAAGAGCGGTGGCGGCTCGGGCGGCGCCGGCGGCTCGCCTTGTTCCGGCGCGACTGCCGGTTCGCCGTCGATCGCCTGTCCGGCCTGCAGGTCGGCCCCATCGTCCTCCACGGCAACATCGTTTGCGGTGAAGGTTTGCGCCGTATCCGTGTCGTCGCCGGTCAGCGGCTGATGCAGCTCGTCGGCCAGCCTGTCATTCGCCGTGTCGCCGCTCGGCTGCACATCGGTCTCGACCGTCTCGTCGATGAGGCTAGTTGCGGCTTGGGATGTCGCGATTTCCTGGACGTCGAGGGCTGGTGTGCCGCCGGCGTCTGCCAGCATCAGGCCCGTGGCAAAGGGGTCCTCGGCGGCGTCGCCGACGCGCACGACGCCAAAGCCGCGAAAGCCGTCGAATTCGCGGTTGCGGGTATAGGTGGGCAGGGCTGCGAGATCGACCGGCACGCGCAGGCTGGTGCCTTCGACAGGCCAGTGAATGGTCTTGCCAGACCAGGTGTCGCGACGGCCGAGCAATTCGCGCAGCTTGCCCTCGGGATCCAGATCGAAAAGCGCGGCGAGATCGGAAAAGGCCGTGCCTTCGATGGCCGCCGAACGGGGGCCGACGGCGGCTGCGAATTCGGGCGAAACCTCGGTGAAGCGTCCGAGGCGGTCGATCTTCCAGACGAAGCGGGTGGCGCGTCCCTTGCGATCGAAGACGAATGCGGGCCTGTCCGGCGCAACGGGCAGAGGCTCCGCGCGCGACGCATCATCCCGCGGCAAGGCTGCGGGGAGGCGGCTCTCCTCGGCCGCCCCGGAGAGCGGCGGCGTGTCCTGGTCGTCATCCTCAAAAACCGGTCCAGCATCGGCCGGCTCGTTCGCGAGATCTGCAGGCCGATCGGCGGGCGCCTGCTGCTGGGACAGGCCACCATCGGCGGGTCCGGCTGCAGCCCGGATGTCTGCGGAACGCGTCAAATCCGGGGCGTCTGCCTCCGGCCCGGTCCCGGCCACGGTGTCGACTACCGGCGCAGACGTCTGATCGGTGTCGGCAGCCGGGGCCTGCGCATCCGCCGCATTGCGGGCGGTATCGACCGCGAGCAGCAGATACATGACGGGATCGTCGGAGACCTTGCCGAGTGCGGCCGGCAGATGCCCGCGCGCGGTATCCATTCGCCGCTTGAGAACGGGAGAGCCGGCGCGCGGCAGGCCGGCGATGAAGTCGCGGGTCGCGATAGGGTCGAGCTGCAGCGCGGCGAATTCGGCGGAGGCGGCGATCACCGCGCCCTGGCCGTCGAGCACTGCCATGTGGGTGTCGGGCTCGTCGAAGCCCGCCAGCATCTCGGTGGCGAGATCGACGGAGCCGCGGCCGGCGCCGGTGCGCGGCACGCTGAACAGAATGACCGGTTCGCCGGGATGGATCTCGACGAGTTCGACCCGGGCCTGCAGCGCCAGGCTGCGAAAGCCGGTGGCGATGCGCATGACCAGATTATGCACCTGGCCGCTGCGCTTCAGCTGGCCGGCGGTGGCGGCAAGCTGGCGGAAGGACAGTTCGCGGCGGCCGGGGCCCTGTTCGAGGAATTCATAGACCGACGGATTGCCGAAATGGGCTGCGCCCGCGCCATTGGCCCACAGCACGGTCTGCATGTCATGCGAGAAGAGCACCAGCGCATCGCCGCGCGCAAAATGCGGGCGGACGGCACGATGGACTGCAACGTCGATGAATGGGTACTGCACTGCGGGCATTAATGGGGACCTGTCTGCCGTAGCCGTGAGGGCTTTCAATTTAACAGATTTTTAATATCTGGGCACTCGGATTCGTTCCAGACCCCTTCAAAAGCTTTTAAATATCACGGTTAATCCGGCAATTATTATTGTGCGACGCACAAAAATGTTGCAATGCACAATGGAATATTCTAAATATAGGTCATCCAATCAGTCACAGGTGACCTGTGCAAAGAAACTTGAGGAGCATCCCCATGGCCCAGACAGCAGACGCATTCTCGTTTTCCAGCTTCGACCCGAGCAAGATGTCGGAAACCTTCCGTGACTTTGCAGAAAAGGGCGCCGCCCAGTCGAAAGACGCCTACGCCAAGATGAAGATCGCAACCGAAGACGCGACGAAGACCGTCGAGCAGACGATGCAGTCCGCCCAGGCCGGTACCGTCGAACTCGGCCTCAAGGCCATCGACGCCTTCCGCACCAATGCCGACATGCAGCTGAGCCACATGGAATCGCTGCTGGGCGTGAAGTCGGTGGCCGAACTGGTCGAACTGCAGACCGCCTATGTGCGCAAGCAGGCCGAAGTGACGGTCGAGCAGGCCCGCTCGATGCAGGAGACCGCCCGCAAGGTCGCCGAGACGGTCTCCAAGCCCGGCAAGACAGCCGCCGAAAAGGCAATGTCGTCGTTCAAGCCGGTCTGATCGACCGCATTCCAGCTTTTGCGAAAAAGGGCCGGGCGCTTGGCGCTCCGGCCCTTTTTCAACAGCGTGCAGAAAAAGGCTTGAAAAATGCGCCGACTGCTCGTATTCACCCCCTCACAAGCCGTTCGCGGCATTTGTGCGGTTGTAGCTCAGTTGGTTAGAGCGCAGGTTTGTGGCACCTGAGGTCGGAGGTTCAATTCCCCCCAACCGTACCATTTTCCCCTTCCGGGATCGCCATTCCAGATTGGTACTTTCCAGGCGCGTATCGCTCCCTCACCCCCGGTGCTGGCTGCCCGAGCGGAACGTTGGCTGTTTTCGCGCAGAGCGGCACCGCCGCAAGTCAGGCCCTTGGATTGGCATCATGGACCGGGTCGGGGTCTGCAGGCGGGGACGCGTCGGTCGCGTCGGGGAGGGTGAAATAGACCTCCGTTCCGCCTTCGGGACGCGGCCTGGCCGAGATCTCGCCGCCATGGCGGGTGATGATCCGCCGGCAGGTGGCAAGGCCAAGGCCGGTGCCATCTATGCCGCGCGACTGATGCAGCCTGACCAGCGGGTCGAACATCCGCTGGGCGTCGCCCTCGGAGATCCCCATGCCGTTGTCCTGCACCGCGATACGCCAGTATCCGCCTTGGCGAGCGGCCGTCACATGCACCTTGATCGGCACCTCGCTCCGGTATTTCAGGCTGTTGCCGATCAGGTTCTGCAGCAGCTGGATCAGTTGCGGTTCGTGCCCGACGACCTCGGGCATCGCATCCGTGGTGATCGTGGCCACCAGTTCCGAAATTTCCGCCTCGAGGTTCTGCAGCGCGGCCTGCACCACCTTTTCCATCCACACCGGCTCCACCATCGGCAGATGGTCTGCCTGGGTATAGGCGTGCAGCGTCTTGATCAGCCGGTCCATACGCCTTGCGGCGGAAATGACCAGTTCGCAATTGGTCGCGGCCTTTTCCAGATTGCCGTCGCGCAAATTGTTCTGGATGAACCGGCCGAAGCCCTGGATCGAACGGGTCGGCGCCATCAGGTCATGCACCAGTACGTCGGAAAACATCTCCAGTTCCTCGCGCTGCCGCTCGACCTTGCGCTGCAGCCGCATCTTGGCGATGGCACTGTCGACCACCTGCGGCAGGGAGCCCTCCGTGCCCTTGGGCAGGTAGTCGGTCGCACCGCGCTTGATGGCGTCCATCGCGACCTGCTCGTCGCCCTGACCGGTCAGCATGACGATCGCCATATAGGGCCATTTTTCCCGCAGCATGCTGATCCCGTGCAGGCCGTCACCGCTCGGCATCCGGTAATCGATGATCGCACAGTCGAATGGCTGGAGGTCGCATTCGGTGATCGCCTGTTTCAGTTCCGAAGCCTCGACCAGTTCGGCGGGGAAGGGTGCTTTTTGCAGCGCGCGCCGGACCTGCTTGCGATCCCCGATATCGTCGTCGACGACAAGGATCCGGATCGGCTTCGGTCGCGTCTGCACTCCATCCATCACGGCATTTCCACGATCCGCCAGTAATAGTCCATCATCTGCACCAGTTGCACGAAATCCTCTCCGGCGCGTTGCTTCAGAATATAGCCGGCAACGTTGAGGTCATAGGCTGCCACGCGGTCCTCATCGCGTTTCGAGGTCGTCAGCACGAAGACGACCAGGCGCTTGAGGTTCGGATCTTGCCGGATATTCTTGATCAGCTCGATGCCGTTCATTCTGGGCATGTTGATGTCGATCAGCAGCAGATGCGGCTTGCTCGGTTTGTCCCGACCGTTCTGACCGCGCAGGATTTCCAGGGCTTCCACCCCGTCGATCGCGCGGATGATCGGATTGGCGATCTTGGCGCGTGTGAACGCCCGCACCACCGCTTTCGCATCGCCGTCGTCATCCTCGACGAGAAACAGGCTGAGCGCGCTCAAGGGGTTGATATTAGTCTCCATCATCCTCGTCCTGTGGTTTCTGCTTGACCGGCCAGGTGAACCGGAAGGTGGCGCCGCGGCCTTCTGCCGGCGCGATCTCTATCGTGCCGCCGGCATGGACGACGTGCTTGCGCGCGATCGACAAGCCCATGCCGCTGCCTTCGACCTCGTCGCGCGGACGCAGGGTCTGGAACATCTCGAAGACCTGGGTGCGGTAGATTTCGGGGATGCCGGGACCGTCGTCGGCGACGGTGAACACGTAGTGGTCGGCTTCGCAGGCCGCATCGATCCGGATCACGCCGCGGCCCAGGTCGTGGTGCTTGATCGCGTTTCCGACCAGATTGAGAAAGATCTGGGTGAGCGGCATGCGGGGAAGGTCCAGCTCGGCGAATACAGGCGATACCTGGATATCGAACCCGCCGGGCGGCGAGAGCATCAGGATGACGTCGTCGATCAGGGCGCGACCGCTGATCCTGTCCTGGATCGTCGCCTGCGCCATCCGCCCGATGCGCGAATAGTCGAGCAGGTCGTCGAGGAATTTCTCCATTCGCACCACCCGGCTGCGCATCAGCCGCATGTTGTCGAGCATGTCTTCGGTCAGCAGCCCCTGCAGGTCTTCCATCAGCCAGCGCGAGGTGTTGTCGATCACCCGCAGCGGCGCCTTCAGGTCGTGCGAGGCCACATAGGCGAATTCCTTCAGCTCCCGGTTGGCGGCCTTCAGCTTGGCGGTGCGGTCGGCGACCTGCTGCTCCAGCATCTGATGGAACTGTTTGAGGTGCTCCTCCGCCTCCAGCCGCCGGGTGATATCGATGAGCGAGATATTGGTCATCGTGCCTTTCTCGTTCTCCGTCGGGGCCAGGCGCAGCTCGACGGAAAACAGGCGGCCGGTGGAATGGCGGGCCTTCAGCGTGCGCGGCGCGCCGGCGACGGCGGTCATCGGATCGGCGGTGAGCGCGCTGCGCAGATCCATCTGCAGATCGGTGCCGGTGTCGGAAATCAGCAGTTCGACCGGCTCGCCGATCAGTTCGCTGCGCTCGTAGCCGAACAGCAGTTCGGCCTGCCGGTTGACCAGGTTTATCGTCCCGTCACGATCCGCGACGATGATCCCGTAAGGTGCGGATTCGACCACCTGTTCGAACCGGCGCTCGGCCTGGCGCTGGGCGGAGATGTCGCGGGCGATCTTGGCCGCGCCGACGACATTGCCCTTGGCGTCGTGCACGGGCGAGACGGACAGCGAGACATCGACGAGGCTGCCGTCGCGGCGCCTGCGCTGGGTGTTCCAGAATTCGATCCGTTCGTCGCGCTTGATCCGCTCGAGGATCCGGCGCTCTTCCTCCAGCAGGTGATCGGGCACGATGATGCTGATCGGCTTGCCGACGACGTCGCCGGCCATGTAGCCGAAGAGTTTTTCAGCGCCCAGATTCCAGGCCAGAATGATGCCGTCGGTCGACTTGCAGATGACCGCTGTGTCGCTGAACTCCACGAGCGCCGTGTAGATGGCGCTCTTGTCGAGATTTGGCAATGTGGTGACCAAAGGTTTGGTCCCTCTGTGAGAGCTGTCCAATGCGACCGGTCATGCCGCCCCGAGGGCGGCCCTTGTCATGCCTTCTCATGCCTTGTCATGCGGGTGGACGACTGTCTCTGCGCCCGGCAAGGATATGACGGGCCCGCCGGCGAACGGCGCGTGCCCTGCCCCCCCCGGCGCCAGCGTCAATTGACCCTGATCCTGTTCTTGTTCAGGTCGTCCGCCCAGGCGATCACCTTGCGGATCGTCAGGTCGATCTGCTCCGGCGTGGTGCTTTCCATGTCCTTGACCATGTAGTCCATGGCGCCGCGCCGGGCGGCCTCCGCCTGAATTTTCTGGCTTCCGTCGCCGGTAAAGAGCACCAGCGGCAGGGCTCGCCCGGCCACTTTTTCCTGCAGCCTCTCGATGGTGCGCAGGCCGTTGGCGTCGGGCATGTGGAAGTCGATGAAGGCACAGTCGATCGGATACCGCTCGAACAGGGACAGCGCCTCTTCCGCGCTCGTGGCGGTGAAGACCGTGTAGTGGTCTCCTGCCGCCCCGATCAGTTCGGAATAAAGCCTGAGGTCATCCGGGTTGTCATCGACAATGAGAATATTGGTCATGGCTGGCTCGATTTTATGCGCATCGACAGATGAAATGGTGCTCATCCGTCACGTTGACTGTCAGTTTCGGTATTCGTGCAAGGATAGGGGCAAGCCTGGCATATTCAATGGGTTTGACAAGATAGTCTATCACACCAAAACCACGGGCGGTATCAAGATCCCGTTCGCTGTCCGAGCCGCTGCAGATGATCACCGGAATATCCCTCAACCAATCCTTATCCACCATCACTTTCAAAACCTTGAATCCGTTGATGTCAGGCATGTTGAGATCGAGCAAGATCAAGTCCGGCTTGCTCGCATTCTCGAACGGCGGAAGGTTTCCGAGATAAGCGAGCGCTTCGCGACCATCGCCGACCGCAATAATATTGGCGATGACCTTGTCGCGCTCCAGCATGATCTTGGTCAGGACGACGTCATAATGGGAGTCGTCGACCAGAAGTATGTTAGCCAGCAATGGTTTCTGTGGCACGGGCGATGCTCCTCGAAGGGTGATAAGGAAGATCGAAATAGAAGCTCGATCCCTTGCCGAATTCGGATTCGACCCACAGGCGCCCGCCGTGCCGGTTGACGACCTTTTGGCATATGCTGAGGCCGACGCCGGTGCCGGGAAACTCTTCCCGCCGGTTCAGCCGCTGAAACACGTTGAAGATCTTCTGCAGATGCTCCGGCTTGATCCCGATACCGTTGTCGTGGACGCCGAACTTGACGCCGCGCGACGTGTCCTCGACCGAAATATGCACCTTCGGCTTGCGTCCGCGGCAGAATTTCAGGGCGTTGCCGATGAGGTTCAGGAACAGCTGGAAGATCTGCATCCGGTCAGCGCGTATCAGGGGCAGCGGATCGTGGGTGATGGTCGCATCCGCCTCCTCGATCGAAAGCTTCAGATTGTCGAGAACCTTAGCCAGTTCCTGTTCCAGATCGATATCCTCGAAGGCGAGATTCTTGCTCTCCAGCTGCGAGTAATTGAGGATGCCCTTGACCATCTGCTGCATCAGCATGGCGCATTCGTGGATGTATTTCACGTAGGTCTTGCCGTCGGCATCCAGCTGCTCGCTGAAATCCTGCAGCACCAGCGAAGCGAAGTTTTCGATCGAGCGCGCCGGTTCCTTCAGGTCGTGCGAGCAGACATAAGCGAAGCGCTCGAGGGATTCGTTGGTTCGGCTCAGATGCTCCAGCGTCTGGCGCCTCTCGGTCACGTCGTAGATGAAGCCGGTCATCCGCTGGGGATCCTTGCGCTCGCCCCACATGGCCTGGCCGCTGGCATTGGCCCAGAAATAGGTGCCGTTCTCGCGCCGCATGCGAAACTCGACGTCGAATTCGAAGCCGCGGTCCAGATGCGCCTGGAGGATGTCCATGATGTCGCGCCGGTCTTGCTCGTGGATCCGTTCCTTCAACTCGTCGAGCGAGGCGGTGAAGTCCGGATCGCGGATGCCGAGCATGCGCAAAAGCAGGTCCGACCAGACCATGGTATTGGCGGTGATGTCCCAGTCCCACATGCCGGCCTGCGAGCCTTCGGTCGCGAGCCTGTAGCGCTCCTGGCTGACGCGCAGTTCCTCGAGCATCTGTTGCTGGTAGGTGTCGTCGAAATAGGTGAGTACGGCACCATTCACCCGTCCGTCGCCGTCGCGGTAAGGCTGGATGCGTTCGATATGGAAGCGTTCGCCGCTCTTGAGCCGCCGCTCCTCGAACACGCCGTTCTCGATCACCTTGACGATATTGGTCCTCAGATCCGGCACATCGATCCGCGTGCCGATATTGCCGATGGTCTCGCCGATCGAATTGTCGTTCAGCAGGAAGATTTCAGAGGCGCAGGCATTGTGGCGCGTCACCCGTAGCGTCTTGTCGACGACGATAATTGGGATGTTGATGCTTTCCTTGATGTTTTCCAGGTCTTCATTGGAGTTGGAAAGCTCGGCCGACTTGATCTGCAGTTCCTCGTTGACGGTCAGCAGTTCTTCATTGGTCGATTGCAGCTCTTCATTGGCTGTCTCCAGCTCCTCGTTGGAAGACTGCAATTCCTCGTTCGTCGACTGCATTTCCTCATTGGTCGATTGCAGCTCCTCGTTGGAGGTCTCCAGCTCCTCGACCACGGTCTGCAGGTGTTCCTTGGTGGCGGCCAGTTCCTGCTCGAGTTCGGCCAGCATCGGGTCGGTGCGGGTGCGGCCGTCCTGATCCTCGACTTCGCTGACGATTTCCTTGGTCTGCTCGAAGGAGACCAGCAGCAGCCGCTCGCCGGAATTTTTCAACGGCAGCGGGCGGATGTGAATGTTGATCCGGCAGGTCTTGCCATCGATCACCAGCTTTTTCGGCAGCACCGCCTGCTGGTCCCGTTCGCGCACGACCTTGTAGACCAGCGCGCGCAGTTCCTGGCGAAACTCCTTGCGGGCGATCGAGACCAGATTGGTGCTCGCCTCGCCGGGCGACAGCTGGGTGTAGGGCTGCACGTCGCCATAGACGCGCAACAGGTTCATGTTCTCGTCGATCAGCAGGCTGTCCGGAGACAGGGCGGCGATCACGGCATCGGGAAAATCGTGATTGCTTTTCGTCTGGGCGGCGGGCGTTGCCGGCGTCACATTCTTCGACACCGTCGAGTAGGAGGCCTTGGCCGAGCGGATAGCCTCATAGGAAGACACCAGCTTGCGCTGGTAGATCTTGGCGCGGTTGTCGATCGGCTGAAACAGCGAGGCGGCATTGCCGAGCGCCTCCGACTTGCCGAGATAGAGAATGCCGTTGGGATTGAGCGCGTAATGAAACAGGTTCATCACCGTCGCCTGCAGCTTGGCATTGAAATAGATCAGCAAATTCCGGCAGCTGATGAAGTCGAGGCGGAGAAAGGGCGGGTCGCTGAAGACATTGTGCCGCGAGAACATCACCATGTCGCGCACCGACTTGATGATTTCGTAGCTTTCTTCCTTGTGACGGAAATAGCGGTCGCGGATGTCGGGCGCCATGCTTTCCAGCGTGGTTGCCGAATAGACGCCCTTGCGCCCGAGCGACAGCGCATCGGTGTCGATATCGGTGGCAAACAGCTGGAAGCTGTAGTTCTGCTGCAATTGCCGGATGCCGCCCGCGGCCTCGGCAAACAGGATGACGATGGAATAGGCCTCTTCGCCGGTGGCGCAGCCGGGGATCCAGATGCGGATGTCCGAGCCGGGCCCCTTGTCCGCCAGTAACTTCTTGATCACGCTTGTCAGGCTGGTGAAAGCCTCCGTATCTCGAAAGAAATACGTGACGCTGATCATGATGTCCTTGAACAGCAGATCGAGTTCGTTCGGAGCGCGTTTCACATAATCGAGATAGTCGTCGACGCTGGTCGTGGCACAGGCGGTCATGCGCCGGTTGATCCGCCGGTAGAGCGTGCCGGACTTGTAGTCACGGAAATCGACGCCGGACCGCTCCTTGAGCAGATGCAGCAGTTCATGCATCGTCGAGCGGGTGATCTCCTCCTCCTGGAGGAGTTTCAGATTGCTCGGAGTGCGAATGATCGACAGGATCTGCGGGCCGATCTTGGCGGCCGGCAGGACGAGATCGACGCAGCCGGCGCCGATCGCATTGGCGGGCATGCCGTCATATTTGGCCTCTTCCGGGTCCTGGGCGATCGTCAGTCCGCCCTCCGCCTTGACTGCGCGCACGCCGTGCGAACCGTCCGAGCCGGTGCCGGACAGGATGACGCCGATGGCGTGGTCGCCGATCTCCTGCGCCAGGGTTGCGAAGAAATAGTCGACCGAGGGTTTCGGCGAGAGTTCCGAAGGCGGGCGCGAAAGATGCATCTCGCCGTCGCGGACGAAGACGTCGCTATTGGGCGGGGTGATGTAGATCGTGCCGCCTTCCGGCACCAGGCCGTTGCGCACTTCCTCTACCGTCATCGTGGTCTCGCGCCCGAGCAGCTGCACCAGCATGCTCTGGTGCTTGGGCGAAAGATGCTGGGCGATGATGTAGGTGATGTTCTGGGCGTTTTTCGGCAGCGCCTTCAAGACCTCGCGCAGCGCTTCCAGTCCCCCGGCGGACGCGCCGATGCCGACCCAGTAGAGCCCATCGTTCAACGGCTTGCTGGTGGCTCGCTTCTTTTTCGGCGCGACCGTCGATTTTGCCGGTCGGTCCGACGCGCCGTCGTTAACAGGGGATCGTCGGGAAGCGGCTGCCTGAAGTTTCTTGTTCACACGCGTGTTCGTCCGCCAGATGTTGCACTTATACATGGGGGCGCCGAGATCGACGCGCCGCAGAAATGATCAGCGTCACTATATTCTTTCATTAATGAAACACAAGGATTGGCTTATGTAATTAAGTCTTTGTTAGGTCGCACTATTATTAAAGCAAAGACCCCCGGATATCGAGGGGAACAAGGGTCGGTGTTCGGCTTGGCTGATGCCGGCGGACCGGAGCACTGTGGCTTTGCCGCAGCCTCGGCTGTCAGTGCCTGTGGCCAGGCAGATCTCCGGCAACCCGCGGCTTGGCGCGGAACGAAGCCCAAAAAACGGCTGCTGCGGGGCGGCAGCAGCCGAAAAGGGGGCAGTCGCTGATGTCAGGTGAGGAGAATGGGCTGGACCACCACCGGTACGGCGGTTTTCCGGCGGGCGCGCTATTGCACCAGTTGGTAGCGCACATGGCTGACATTGTTGAGGACGGTGAAGAACTCGTCCGCGCGGAACGGCTTGACCATGTAGCCATTGGCACCCTTGTCGAAGGAATCCAGCATGTCGCCTTCGTCGTCGGATGCCGACAGCATGATGACAGTCACGTCCTTGTAGCGCTTGCTCTTGCGGATCTTCCGCAGCACGCTGAAGCCGTCGATCTGCGGCATGTTGAGATCGAGCAGGATCATGATCCGGTTGCGGTCGCCACCCAGTTCGATCAGGTGGTCGAGCGTGTCGAATATGCGGGTCGGATCGCGTTCGGAGACGAAATTGTTGACGATGCCGTCACGTCTGAGCAGACGTCGCGTCAGAAATACCTCGTCCTGGTTGTCGTCGACCATCAGGATGGTAAGCGCGCGCTGGTCCGTAGTCATGGATAACCTCCTGTTTGGAGCATTGCTCCGAATACCGCCATTCTTGGATGAGTCGGATGATGCTCACCGAACCGTTAAAATTAAATGGATGGGCTTAATTAAAATTTTATTTATGAACGAGATCTAATATTGCGTGCCTGGCACTCGTGGCAATTGCTGGCGCCCGTCCCGGTCGCCATTCTCCATGTTTCTCGAAAAACATTAAATTAGATTTTACTAAATTTCGTTTCAATCCAGGCTGACGGATCGCAAGTCAGCGGGGACGACGACGGATGGCATCTATTTCGGCTTTGGTACTGAACCGGGATCGGTCGCTTCTCCAGGCCTGTGTCGAGCAGCTGACGGCGGTCGACGAGGTCCGCTACAGGCTGACCTTCGAGGAGGACGAGGCGGCGCTTTTCTTCCGGCTCGACAATAAGGATGTCGACTGCGTGCTGTTCGGCCAGATGGGGAGCCGGGAGAGCGACAGGGGCCTGATCCGTCTGATCCGCAAGCGCCATCCGCTCCTGCCTGTGGTCATGGTGGCGCCCGTGACCCGCGCGGTGCCTGCGCCCGGCAAGGACAAGGCGCACAAGGATCGGGCGTCGTCCCTCCACGCCACCATCCTGAATGCGCTCGGCACCAAGCGATATGACCGCGTCGCCGTGCCCGAGCGGGGCTTGCCCACCATTCTGCTCATTGACAACAACCCTGACGACCGCGCGGCGATCCTGCGGACATTCGCCATGATCGACGATCTCGACGTGGTCTGCCTCGAATGCGGCACCATGCGCAAGGCCCTGAAGATAATAGCGGAACGCCAGATAGACTGCATTCTGCTCGACTATGCGCTTCCAGGCTGGACCGGTGTCGAGTTCCTGCATCTGCTGAAGGCCGTCACCGATGAGCCGCCGGTGATCATGATGATCGGGCCGGACGGCGAGGCGACCGCCATGGCGGCGATGCAACAGGGCGCCCATGGCTATCTGGTCAAGACCCGGATCTCGCCGGCCAGCCTGCGCAATGCCGTCGGCAATGCGCTGGCGCAAAGCGGCCTTCGCACGGTGATCAGCCAGCAGCGTGACAAGATCTGCGACCAGCAGCAGGACCTGAGCCAGACGAGCCGGATGAATGATGCCATTCTGGCCGTTGCCCCTTGCATGATTGTTGCGACGGATGCCGACGGCATGATCCGCACGTTCAATCCGGCGGCAGAGCGGATCACCGGCTACAGGGCCAGCGAGATGATCGGTCGATCGACGCTGGCAGCGCTTTGCGATCCCGACCAGTTGGCCGAGCGGCTCTCCATACTGGGCGAGGAGCAGGGACGTCCCGTCGAGAGCGGTTTTCAGGCCATCCTGCACTGGGCCGCGCACGACCGGTCCTTGCCGGCCGAGTGGCAGCTGCGCCGGCGGGACAGCACGCTCTGCCCGGTTCAGATGACGATCACCGCGCTGGACGAACAATCCGCCGACATGCCTGGCTATCTGGCCGTGATCAGTGACGTGACCCGGCGAAAGAAGAGCGAGATCGCCTTGCATCGCAGCGAGCGGCAACTGCGCCTGTCGATGCACAATGCGCCGAGCGGGATCGCGCTCGTCGATCTCGAGATGCGCTGGCTGGAGGTCAACCCGGCGCTGTGCAATCTGCTCGGCTATGAATCCCGGGAGCTGCACAAGGCGGTGCTGACGGACCTCATCCACAGCGACGAGCGCGAGAAGACCAGGACCGATTTCCGCGCCATCTTGAGAGGCCGTTCCGAGACCGTCAGCAAGGAACTCCGGCTGTTGCACAAATCGGGCGGCGAGGTGTCGGTGATCTTCAGCTTCTCGCTGATCCGCTCCGAGGACGGCGCGCCGATGCATTTCATCCTGCAGATCATGGATATCAGCGAGCGCAAGCAGATGGACCGGCTGAAGAGCGAGTTCATCTCGATCGTCAGCCATGAACTCAGAACCCCGCTGACCTCGATCAACGGATCGCTCGGCCTGCTGCTCAATACCCAGGCCGAAAGCCTGCCGGTATTTGCCAGGGAATTGCTGATCGTTGCCAATCGCAATTGCGAGCGGCTGATGATGCTGGTCAACGACATCCTCGATATCGACCGGATCTCGTCAGGCCAGATGCATTTCGATGTGAAGCCGGAGCCGATGGGCCAGCTGATCGACCAGATGGTCGAGGCCAACACCGCCTATGCCCAAAGGTTGGGCGTCAAGCTCGTGGCCGAGAATTTCGACCGGAGCCTCAAGCTGAAGGTCGATTTCCTCCGGCTGACCCAGGTGCTGACCAATTTCGTCTCCAATGCGACGAAGTTTTCCGATCCGGGCGACTGCGTCGAGATCCGCTCCGAGATCCGCGGGGGCCGCATCCGCATCTCGGTCTGCGACCACGGCTGCGGCGTGCCGGCGGAATACGAGCCGCGGATGTTCACCCGCTTTGCCCAGGCCGACAGCTCGGTGGCCCGCAAGAAGAACGGATCCGGCCTCGGCCTCTATATCGCAAAGCAGATGACCGAACATATGGGCGGAGAGATCGGCTACCACCCGACACAGGGCGGCGGGGCCACCTTCTGGGTGGAGGTGCCGCTGGCGGATGCGGCTTGCGGCCCCCCGCCAGCCCACAACACCAACCGGGCGCTTGCCCACTGAATGCAAATGGAGAGCATGGATCATGCCTGAACAAGAGACGCTGCACCGGATCATCCTGATCGACGACGAGCCGGATATTCTCGAAATCGCCTCGCTTTGCCTGGAGACCGTCGGCAAGATCCGCGTCAGTGCGCGATCTTCGGCACGCGGTATCGTCGAATTCATCGACAGGATCAGGCCGGACCTGATCCTGCTTGACGTCATGATGCCGGAGATCGACGGCCCGACCGCACTGACCCATATGCGTGCCGATCCGCGCTTCGACCATATCCCGATCGTTTTCATGACCGCGCGGATCCAGCCCGAGGAGGTGCGCGAATATATCGAGATGGGCGCGATCGGCGTGGTCGGCAAACCCTTCGATCCCATGGGAATTTCCGACGAGCTGAAGCGCCTCTGGTCTGAAAGCCGGGCAAGCGGGAGCGTTGCCCTGTCGGCCGTCGGCTGAACCGGGCGCATGTCGTCGCCCCATCGCGCAGTCACCCCATGGAGGAACAGCTAAAATGTCTGACAGCTTCGATGCCGAGACCGAAGAAATGGAGCGTATGTTCGAGGAGGTGCGCCAGCGCTTCATCCAGTCGCTGGACGAGCGGATGAAGAACACCGAGGCCGCCGTCGCAAGGGCTGTCGGCGATGGCGAGGCCGCCGCGGATGGTGTGGAGCGCGGCTACAAGGAGCTGCACACCTTTTGCGGCATGGCGGGGATGGTCGGATTTGCCGATCTTGGCAGCATGGCCCGCGCCGCGCTCAACGTCCTGTCGCCGGCAAGGCGTGAAAAGCGCGGGTTGGAACCGGCCGAGGTCAACCAGTTCCAGATTCCCTACCAGCGGCTGAAGGCCGGCATCGAAGGTGCCGTCGGCCGATAGGCGGCGGCGCTCCGGGACTTGCCCGCAAGCGAGAAGTAGCGACTTCCAGCCTTTCCCCCCACCCACCGAACCATCACCGTCGCATGAAAAGACCCCGGGGCTCGCGCTCCGGGGTCTGGGCTTTGGTGGGCTTGCGCTTCCGGTGTTTGCCGTCCGGTGCGCCTGCGTTGAAGGCTGTGGCGGCGAAGCCTCAGAACTCTTCCCAGTTCGATGCCGCAAGCGCGGTATTGCCGGCCACGGCGGGGGCGCGACGCGGCGCCGAGGGCGCTGCCTGCGCGGGGGCTGCGGCCTGCGCGGTCGGCCGGGCCATTGCCTTTGCCGTCTGGCTGAGGGCCGCCACGGCCATGTTGTTGGTCGACGACAGCTTGAAGTTGGCGATCAGGTCGCGCAACTGGCCGGCCTCGCTGGCAAGGGCGGCCGAGGCGGCGTTGGATTCCTCCACCATCGCGGCATTGCGCTGTGTTGTCTGGTCCATCGAGTTGACGGCGTGGTTGACTTCCAGCAGGCCGGTCGACTGTTCCTTGGCGGCGAGCGCGATGGCGTCCATATGGGTGTTCATCTCGGTGATGAAGCCACCGATGGTGCGCAGCGCCTCGCTCGCCTCGCGAACCAGATTGACGCCGCTCGACACTTCGGTCGAGGAGTTCTGGATCAGCTGCTTGATCTCCTTCGCCGCGTTGGCCGAGCGCTGCGCCAGTTCGCGCACTTCCTGGGCGACGACGGCAAAGCCCTTGCCGGCCTCACCGGCACGTGCCGCCTCGACGCCGGCGTTCAGCGCCAGCAGATTGGTCTGGAAGGCGATCTCGTCGATCACGCCGATGATGTTGGAGATCTGCTGGGACGATCCCTCGATCTTGCGCATCGCCTCCTCGGCGCGGGCAACCACTTCGGACGACTGGTCGGCCGACTTGTTGGCATGGGCTGCCACCGAGCGGGCTTCCTCGGTCCGCTGGGTCGAATTCGAGACGTTGGCGGTGATTTCCTCGACGGCGGCGGCGGTCTGTTCCAGGGCGGCTGCCTGCTGCTCTGTGCGCTTGGCCAGATCGTCGGCGCTGGTCGAGATCTCGCGGGTGCCGGTCTGCATCGTGGCGACACTGTCGGAAATGGCCGAAAGCGTGCTGCCGAGCTGCGAGACGGACTGGTTGAAGTCCTGCCGCAATGCCTCGAAATCCGGTGCGAAGGCTTCGTTGAGCTGGAAGGAAAGATCGCCGGCGGCCAGTCGCTTCAGGCCCTTTGCCAGGCCGGCGGTTGCGATCTGCAGACGCTCGGCGGCTTCCGCCTCGGCGCGCTGCTGGGTCGTGACACGGTCGATTTCGGCCTGCTTGCGGGCTTCTTCCGCTTCGGATTCCAGGCGCTTGTTGCTGATCGCCGCTTCGCGGAAGATCTGCATCGATTTTGCCATCTGGCCGATCTCATCCTTGCCGCCGTCCTCGATATGGACGTCGAGATCGCCGTCGGCCAGCCGTGCGGTGGCCTTGGAAAGGCGGCCGAGCGGCAGCGAGATCAGCATGTAGTTCATCAGGCTGAGGCCGAGCGCCAGGATGGTGACGAGCACGGCAGCGGTGAAGCTGATGATTTCGACGCTGCGCATCGCGGCCTGCTGCTCATGCGAGGTGTTGAGCGACTGCTTTGTAATGTTGTCGTGGATGCTGTTCATCGTTGCGGTGAACTCGCCGATCATCCTGGCGCTGTCGCCGGTCAGTTCCATCGCGCGGGCCAGATCCACGGTGTCGGGCTTGCGCATCAGGTCGATCTGCTTCTCGATGAATTCGGCGCGCCATTTGCGGATACCGGCGGCGGCATCGTTGAAAGCCGGAAGCTCGGCCGGGGCGGTTGCAGCATACATCTTCTCGAGCGAGGCGATGTCCTCCTCGAGATGGTTCAGCATGTCCTGGGTGTTCGAGACGAAGTCGCGATTGCCCGTCAGCAGGAAGCTTTTCAGCGCGAGGCTGGCTTCGCCGACATCGCTCGAGATGTCCGAGGTGAGAGCCAGCACCTTGGAGACCTGCCGGTCTTCCTCGACCAGCGTCGTCGCAGACATCATGTTGGTGAATGTCAGGGCGCTGGATCCTACGGCGATGACGGCCAAAATACCGAAAGAGATGAAACTCTTGGTGCTAACAGAAAGATTCTTGAACATTCCGATGTCCTTTGAGGGCAATCCTGCTGAGGCTGGACTTCCGTCGGCTGGGGGGCGACATGGGGTCGAGTCTTGCCTTGTGGGATGACTTGTCCGTTGTTGATCAGCTGCCGGCGGCCTGACGGCGCTGCAGTTCGGTCAGATTGTATTCGAGCGTCACCGCACCGATCTCGGTCTTGCCGTCGGTGTCGTTGATGGTGAAGCTCACCTGACCGCGCCAGATCTTGTTGTCGTCGTCCCATTCCGGCTCGTCGATGAACACGGCTTCGGGGCCGACATCGAAGGTCTTCTGGAACTTGCCTTCGTCGCCCTGCCAGAAATCGCTGGTGATCGAGCTCTGGCCGACATTGAGGCCGTGCTTGTCCATCACGAAGATCTCGGCGAACAGGCCGAGCGAGCGGCCCTGCATGCGGCTGAGATAGACCGAAAGCGGATTGGAAAGGGTCGCAGAAATCAGCGGCTTGTCGTCGCTCTCGCGCTCTGCCTTCCACTGGTTGTCCAGCGCATCGATCTTCGCCTGGTTGAGGTCGGTCAGGCGGTGGTTCTGCGCCTGGATGGACACGCGGACGATGTCGGTGTTGATCCAGGCCTGGGCGTCCTTCAGAACGGCCGGCGTGATCATGTCTTGAATCTTGGGCGCCGGTGGCTCGGCTGCCGCGGGTTCGACGGCTGCTATTGCGGCTGCGATCCCCCAGAACATTACAATATTGCGCATATTCCTCTCCTTTGTCCCCTTAATCTTAGGGGCAATTATTTAAGACATCCTGAATTTAGCGTGCACTTAATTCTAATGCGAACTAATTGGATCGGAACGTCTCGGAGCGGTAGGATGCAAGGCATAGCCGGCGTGTTGCCCGGCGGGTTTTTCAAGCCGGCGACCGGTTCTCGATGGTCAAAAGCCGCGCCTGTCAGATGAAGACGAGGGTGAGGAAGTAGAGGCCGCTGGCGACGATCGCGGCACCCAATCCCTGGACGAGCTTGCCGTCCATGACCCGGCCCAGCGCGTAGCCGATGCCGATGCCGGCGATGTGGATGACGCCGGTGGAGACGACGAAGCCGACGGTAAAGGCGGCCGGATCGGAGGCGCGCAAGGTCATCTGACCATGCGGATAACCGTGGAAGACGGCAAAGATCGCGACCAGCGCCACGGCGATCCATTCGGGCGCACGCCATCTGAGCGCGATCACGCCGCCGAGCACGATCTGCGACAGGGCGATCGCCAGCCGGATCGTCGGGTCGGGGATCAGGCCGAACATGCCGGCAATGCCGCCGACGCACATGATCAGCGGAAAGGTGGCGGGCAGGATCCAGACCGAGCGTCCGCCCATCTGCGCGCCCCAGAGGCCGACCGCCAGCATGGCCAGCAGGTGATCGAAGCCGGCCAGCGGATGTTCGAAACCGCTGCCGAAGCCGCCCATCGGGCCGCCCAGCGCATGGGCCTCAGCAAGCCCCGGCAAAAGCACAGCCATCATCGCAAGCGGAATGCTCTGGCAGGCGCGTAAAAGTTGCGCCATTGTTGCGGAAGTCCGGGCCATCGATCTACTCCATCCGTCGCTACGCGTGGCGGTCCTGTCGGTCATCGCAAACAGGCGCCGTCGCCTGTCTACAATCCCAAGTGATTCGGTTATAGTCGCGGCGCCTTCAAGCCTCGCTCGGCCGGCGTCGACGGCTGAACTGCGGCATCCGCCAAAGTTCGGACGCATTGACCGACTTGGTTTGCGGCAAGACCGGTGCGGGCCGAATTGCGCCTGATCGGTCCATGCGTTCAAGATCCCGTTGCGGAGTTGCCCGATGTCATCACCAAGCCTGTTGTCCCGGTCGCGTCTTCCTGTGAAAGCCGCGCGCGCCGTCGTTCCCTTGGCGATCCTTTGCCTGCTTTCGGCGCCGGGCCTGGCGCAAGCCCACATCATCCAGGGCGAGACCGGTGGCTTCCTGCATGGTTTCGAACATCCGTTGTCGGGTCTCGATCACCTGCTGGCGATGTTCTGCGTCGGCCTTTGGGGCGCGCAGATGGGCGGGCGCTCGGTCTGGACCATGCCGATCACCTTTCCGCTGATCATGGTCGTCGGTGGCCTGCTCGGCATTGCCGGCGTGCCGATCATCGGCATCGAGACCGGCATCGCGCTGTCGATCATCGTGCTTGGCGGTGCCATCGCCTTTCGCTGGCATCCGCCGGCTATCGTGTCGCTGGCGGTCATCGCCGTCTTCGCCATCTGCCACGGTTATGCGCACGGCGCCGAATTGCCGGCCGCGACCGATCCGGCCGACTATGCGATCGGCTTTGTCGTGGCGACCGGCCTGATCCATCTGGCGGGCATCGCCGTCGGCCTGTTCTTCCAGCGCATCCGGGGCGGCGAGCTGTCGCGGGCGCTGGGTGGCCTGATCGGGCTCGGTGGCTTCTACTTTCTCGTTGCCGGATGAGCCTGGCGTCGCATCTGCCGTCCAGATCGGTCCTGCTCGGCCTTTGCCTGCTGATCGCGGCAGGGCTTGCCGGCATCGGCATGTCCGCGCTCCCGGTCCTGCAATTCGGCGGGACCTATGCCGACTGGCCGCTGTCGTCGGTGGTCAATCCGCAGCAATTGCTGACACTTGCCGGTCTCGGTCTCCTGATCGGTCAGATGGGGATGACGGCAGACGGGCAGGTGCCGGCGCTGCGGCGGGCATCCGTCTCGGCGCCACGACTGCGCTGGATCGGCTGCGCGGTGCTGCTGGTCGGCCTCGGCCTCGGCCTGGCATGGCGCGAGCCGATCCTGCGCCTGCTGGCCCCCATTCCGGGCGCCGAGGTAACCGGCTTCCTGACCGGCCCGATTGCCGGCCTGTTGACGGGGTTGGCACTGGTCTTGCCGGCCGGCTGGCGCGCCCGTCTGTCGCTGACGCTCATCCTGCCGGCAGCCGCCCTGCTGGCGCTTGCAACCGCGTTGTCCGATCCGACGCTTCATGCCGCCAACTATATGCGGTGGGCGCTGGCAACCGAACTCTGGATCATCGCCGTCTTCGCGCTGGTCGCAACGCTGGTCCGCCATCGCGCCGCCATCACCGGCGGACGCATCCTCGCCAGCTGGATGATCGCCATCAGCCTGCTCTATGGCGGGGTCGAGGTCGCAGTCCGCAAGACGGCGATCGCCGTGCCGTATCCGCCGGTGAGCGACAGCGGCGCGTATCCAGGCTTCGACAGCCTGCTGCGGCGCCTCGACGGGGAGGGCAATTGACATGCGGCACCTGCTGACATCCTTGCTCGTCCTGTCTCTGTTGATCGCGCTTGCAAGCCCGGCGTCCGCCCATCCCGATATTGCCGTCACCACCCGGCTGCTGTTCGACATGCAGGGCGGTACCGTCGTTCGCCTGCTCGAAAGCTGGACCTTCGACCGGTACCGCAGCGCTGCCCTGATGCGCGCATTCGACGCCGACCGGGACGGACAGCTGAGCGACGGCGAAGGCGCGGCATTGCTGGACGGCATCCTGCCGGACCTCGCGGCAAAAGACTATTTCACCGCGGTGACCAGCGCTGGCGAGCCCGTCGCGCTGGACCGTCGGATCATGATCGAGGCGCGGGCGGAAAACGGTATCGTCAGTCTTGCCTTCGCCCTGCCGCTGACGGGTGCTGCCCACCCGGATGCCGCCCACCCGCTGTCGGTCATGCTGTCAGACCCGAGCTATGTGATGGCCTTCCGGCCGGCGGAAGGTCACGCGCTGCAGCTGCGTGGCGATGATGGCGACTGCCGTTTCTCCACCGAAGACAGGCCGGCGGACCGCTATTTCGGTGGCCTGGTCGTGCCGCGGGCGACCGTGCTGATCTGCCGCTGATGCGGTAAGATCAGCCGAGGATCTCGGTCGAAAAGCTGGGGTTGCCGCGGATCGTGTTGGAGACGGTGCAGACTTCGTGCTCGGCGCGGTCGGCGATGGTCTTGCGGGTCGCGTGGTCGATATCGCCGGTGATGCTGAAGCGGATGTGGAAATGCCCGACCCGCGACAGGCCTTCCGTTGCCTTGTCGCCGGTAACCGTCGCCGTGATCGCAGAAATCCGGTCGTGCAGGCCCATCTCGCTTGCGACGATGCGGGCACTCATCGCAAGGCATCCGGCCAGCGAGGCATAGAGCAGGTCGAGCGGATTGAAGCCCGCCTGCGAGGCGCCGGTGACGATCGAGATCTGCCCGCCGGTCGCCGACGTGATTGCAGGAAAGCCGGTACGGCCGAGAACGGCGGTGGCACCGACGGGGCGGGTTCTCGGCGTGGCGGCGGACATGGCTTTCCTATCCTCGGGGGCTGCGCAAAGGTTTCGCGGAATATGGCGTTGCCGTCAGGTCAATGGAAGATCTCGCGGTTTGCCGCAACCTCTTCCTGGAGAAAGGCGATGACGGCGCGGACGCGGGCAAGCTCGCGCGCGCTTTCATGAAACACCGTCCAGTAGGAGCGCTGTATCGCGATCTCCGGCAGGAGCCGCACGAGCTCTGGATGGGCGCGGGCGATATAGCTGTGCAATATGCCGATGCCGGCGCCGGCCCGCACGGCCTCGGTCTGGCCCGTGGCGCTGGAGATCTCGAAGCCGGCATCCCAGTTCTTCATCACCTCGCCGGTGAAATTCAGCGAGGGGGCGAAGATCAGATCCTCGACATAGCCGACACGGCGATGTCCGGCGAGATCGTCCAGCCGGCGGGGCAGGCCGGCCTGATCGAGATAGCTGCGCGCGGCATAGAGACCCAGCGTGTAGTCGGTGAGTTTCGACGAGATCAGCCGTCCGTGATCCGGCCGCTCGATGGTGATGGCGATATCCGCCTCGCGGCTCGACAGCGAGAAGGCGCGCGGGACCGGCACCAGCTGGATCTTCAGTTCGGGATATTGCTCGGTCAGCCGCCCGAGGCGGGGTGAGAGAAAGGCAACGCCGAAACCGTCCGGCGCGCCGATCCGGACCGTGCCGGAGATCGCCCGGTCGACCCGGCCGATATTGGCCTGGGCGGCCAGCATTTCCGTCTCCATCCGTTCCGCCGCCGCCAGGAAGATCTCGCCTTCAGGGGTGAGTTCGCAGCCATTCGTGCGGCGGGTCAGCAGCTTCGTCTGCAACTGTTCCTCGAGCGCGGTTACCCGCCGCGACAGCGTGGCATGGTTGACGCCGAGCCGTCTGGCGGCCGACAGAAATTGACCGGCCCGGGCAACGGCCAAAAAGATGCGCACATCATCCCAGTTCATTGCGGCGACCATCAGCTTGAGGGGGGAGGGCGGTGAATGATCATCGCACACGGTGCAATGGCGCACAACAAATCACGGTCAACAGATATGCGTTGTGCAATTGGTGATATCTCACGCAGCCGGGAAGGGCGCCGCCGGATCAAGGCCCAATGCCGCCATCTTGCGTTCGAAATCGTCGGCGATGTCGGAAAGCCTGATCGCGGCGAACCGTGCGAGGAGCAGGGCCTCGGCCTGGTGCCTGGCCGTTTCCAGCGCCTCGTTGACGGCGATCTCGACCAGGCAGTTCGCGTGATCGTTCGACGCGACAAGGCAGAACAGCTCGGGCCGGCCGATGGCGTCCCAGACATCGAAAAGCGTGATGTCGGACAGTGCCCTGGCCAGCGACCAGCCGCCGCCGTGTCCCTTGCCCGACAGCACATAGCCGCGGTCGCGCAGCCCGGCCATCGTGCGCCGAACCACCACGGGGTTGGTGCTCAACATGGCGCTGATGACGTCGGATGTCATCGGCCCACCGCCTCGGTCGAGGTGGATCAGCACATGCAGCATCCTGGAAAGTCGGCTGTCGCCTCGCATCGGTAAAGACAAAGCTCCGTTCAATGGCTTTCACCCAGTCTAGGCCAAAGACCGTCATGCAACAAGTGATGTTACGTGTATTGACGGAGATGATGAATCGTAACATAAAAAGATACATGAAACTGGAAAGACGTTCTCATGTCTGGAATTTATGACGTCGTCGTCATCGGCGGCAGCTTTGCCGGCCTCTCGGCCGCCATGCAACTCGTCCGGGCGCGCCGCCGCGTGCTCGTCATCGATGCGGGCAAGCCGCGCAACCGTTTTGCCCAAGCCGCCCACGGCTTTCTCGGCCAGGATGGCGTATCCCCGGCGCAAATCCGCAGCACGGCGATGGAGCAACTCCGGCGATATCCGAGTTTTTCCGAGCTTGACGGCGAGGTCATCGCCGCCCGACGGGAGACAGCGGGTTTCGCGGTCAGCCTGGCTGGCGACAGGATGGTGCTGGCGCGGCGGCTGATCCTGGCGGTCGGCGTGCGCGACGACCTGCCGGAGATCGAGGGGCTTGCGCCGCTCTGGGGCACCAGTGTCCTCCATTGCCCCTATTGCCATGGCTACGAGATCGGCGGCGGACCGATCGGCCTGCTGGCCTCCTCGCCGCTTGCCCACCACCAGGCGGCACTCCTGCCGGACTGGGGCGAGACGACAGTGTTTCTGGAGCCGGGCATCGACTTTGCCGACGACGAGAGGGCACTGATGGCGCGGCGCGGCGTGCATATCGAGCGGGAGAAGGTCGTGCGGCTGGTCGCCGACGGCAAGGTGCTGCAGGCGGCCGAATTGGCTGACGGACGCCGGGTGCCGATCAAGGCACTTTTCGTCCAATCCAAAGTCGTGCCCGCCGCGCCGCTTGCCGCTGAGTTGGGCGCCGAAATGGCCGAGGGGCCGCAGGGTCCTCACATCAGGATCGACGACTGGGGTGCAACGACGGTTTCGGGCCTGTTTGCCGCCGGCGATGCGGCAACGCCCATGCACAACGCCACCTTCGCCAGCGCCGCGGGCGTCAAGGCAGGCGTGATGGCGCATCGCTCGCTGATCTGGGAGGACTGACGATCATCGATGATGATGAGGGCGCGCGGCAGGCGTCCAAAGCTGCCTGTCCTGCCTCCTTCGATGTCGCGGCGTCGCCGGATCGATGCTAGTTTCCCGTTGGGGAGGCAGCATGCAATCCTGCCCTCTCCAGCCGGGAGGAGGACGCGGCCGGGCAGCCACCCGCTGCGGATGCGAGAGGAGCGCGAAAAAAGATGGCAATGGCAAAGAACACGATTTGCCTCTGGTATGACAGGGACGCGGAGGAAGCTGCCCGCTTTTATGCAAAGGTCTTTCCCGACAGTTCGGTCGGCACGGTATGCCGCGCGCCGGCCGACTTTCCCTCCGGCAAGGCGGGCGATGTGCTGACCGTCGAATTCACGGTCGCCGGCGTGCCTTGCATGGGTCTCAATGGCGGCCCGGCCTTCGCCCCTGACGAGGCCTTTTCCTTCCAGATCTCGACCGAGGACCAGGCCGAGACCGACCGCTACTGGAACGCCATTGTCGAAAATGGCGGCCAGGAAAGCGCCTGCGGCTGGTGCAAGGACCGGTGGGGCATTTCCTGGCAGATCACGCCGCGCGTGCTGATGGAAGCGCTGGCCGCCGGTGGCGACGAGGCCCGGCGCGCCTTCGCCGCGATGATGGAAATGGGCAAGATCGACGTGGCGAAGATCGAGGCGGCCAGACGCGGCTGATGCTGGTGACGGGCGTGGCCCTGCGACCGCGCCCGCCGGCTCCGGCCTTATCGCGCCGTCACTGCAACGGCCGGCCGCAGGCCCATGACGACAAGCGCGCCGAGCGCATAGAAGCCGATCACCGACAGCCAGATCGCGCCCGGCCACTGGTCCCGGACGCTGAAATAGAGACCCGAAAAGATAAGCGGCGCTGCAATCGATGCCAGGCTGACCAGCGAGGCGAGTACGCCCTGGAACTGACCCTGTCGATCGGCGTCGACCTGGCGGGTGGCGAGCGATTGCAGCGCCGGCACGCCGACGCCGCCAAGGGCAAAGACCGGCATGACCGCGAAGATCACCCAGCCTTCGGTGGCGAAGGCCATGACGCCAAGCGCAAGGCAGACGCCGGCAACACCGCCGAGCACCGCGCCGCGCTCGCCGAGCCGCTTGACCGCCAGGCCCGGAAGAAAGGCCTGGACAAGCGTCTGGCAGAGGCCAAAGGCGCCGAGCGACAGGCCGATATGCAGGCCGTCCCAATGAAAGCTGTCTGCACCCCAGAGCGCCCAGCAGGTGCCGTAGGCCTCGCCGGTCGCGCTGAACAGCAGGAAGACGAGAATGAGCGGCAACAGGTGCTTCATGGCGAAGGCCCAGCGCAGCGGTGCCAATGGATTGAGGGCGGCAAGATCGATCTTGCGACGACCCGCTGCGCGCGGCTCCGGCAGGACGAAGACGGCGACGAGCAGGTTGGCGGCGTTCAGCAGCGCAGCGGCGATGAACGGCAGCCGCACCCAGATATCGCCAAGCATGCCGCCGAGCACGGGACCGATGATGAAGCCCATGCCGAACATGGCATTGGTCAGGCCGAAGCGCCGGGCCCGCTCGTCTTCGCGCGAGATGTCGGTGATATAGGCCATCGAGACGGACATGTTGGCGCTTGTCAGGCCGGCGATGGCGCGGCCGACGAACAGCATCCAGAGGCTGGGCGCGAATGCCAGGATCAGATAATTGACCGCAGCCCCGGCAAGCGAAATCAGCAGGACCGGGCGGCGGCCGAGGCGGTCGGAGAGGGCGCCCAGAACCGGGGCGCAGAGGAATTGCATGGCCGCGTAGAGCGCGGTCAACGTGCCGATCAGGGTGGCGACATTGCCGCCATCGGCGACGTCTTGCAGCAGGGAAGGGAGGATCGGGAAGATCAGGCCGATACCCACGGCATCGAGCAGGATTGCAGTAAAGATGACAAACAGGGGCTTGGTCATGACGGTGTGCTCCGGCCGATCGGCGCGGCACCGCAAAGCGTCCACGGCTTTGCTGCCCGTCCGAGCGGCGTGAAAGGGTTCAGGTTTTTTCGGAAGCGCTGGCCGATCCTGCGCCAGGGCAGGGCCGACGTGTACTTGACCGCCTGGACGCCAATTCGTCCACCGTCTTACTCCGCCATTGGCGGATCATGGGAAGCGGTCGCTTTTCGCGACGGCGGCTTTTTACGCCGCATCGGCAATCCTGGCAAGCCGTCGGTTATGGGGTGCCGGTCGGATGCAATCCGGGCGCCATCCTCTCGCCTTTTGTTTATTTTCGCACAACGGATTGCGAATTCATCGCATTGCCTTGTGCATTCAAAAGCGCATACTTCGGCCAAACAATCGGAGGAAACCCATGAATCAGATCGGTCATTTCATCGACGGCAAACGCGTGGACGGTACGTCCGGACGCACACAGCCCGTGTTCAACCCGGCGACCGGCGAGATCCAGGCGGACGTGGCGCTGGCAAGCGACGCGGAAATCCGCGCGGCGGTGGAGAATGCCAAGGCGGCGCAGCCGGCCTGGGCTGCCACCAATCCGCAGCGTCGCGCCCGCGTGTTCATGAAATTCGTCGACCTGCTGAACCAGAACATGGACGAGCTCGCCGTCATGCTGTCGAAGGAGCACGGCAAGACGGTCGAGGATTCCAGGGGCGACATCGTGCGCGGCCTTGAGGTCTGCGAGTTCGTCATCGGCATTCCGCATCTGTCGAAGAGTGAATTCACCGAGGGTGCGGGTCCCAATATCGACATGTATTCGATCCGCCAGCCGGTCGGCATCGGCGCCGGCATCACCCCGTTCAATTTCCCGGCGATGATCCCGATGTGGATGTTTGCGCCGGCAATCGCCTGCGGCAATGCCTTCATCCTGAAGCCGTCGGAGCGCGATCCGTCGGTGCCGCTTCGCCTTGCCGAGCTGATGATCGAGGCCGGTCTGCCGGCGGGCATCCTGAACGTCGTCAATGGCGGCAAGTCTGCGGTCGACGCGCTTCTGGCCGATCCGGATATCGGCGCGATCTCCTTTGTCGGCTCGACGCCGATTGCCCGTTATGTCTACGGCACGGCAACGGCCAGCGGCAAGCGCGCCCAGTGCTTCGGCGGCGCCAAGAACCACATGATCATCATGCCCGATGCCGACCTTGACCAGGCGGCCAACGCCCTGATGGGCGCCGGCTACGGCTCGGCCGGCGAACGCTGCATGGCGATCTCGGTTGCCGTTCCGGTCGGCGAGGAAACCGCCAACCGGCTGATCGACAAGCTGACGCCGATGGTCGAAAGCCTGCGCATCGGCCCCTATACCGACGACAAGGCCGATCTCGGCCCGGTGGTCACCAAGGAGGCGCAAGCCCGCATCCGCGGCCTGATCGACAAGGGTGTCGAGGAAGGTGCCAAGCTCGTCGTCGACGGTCGCGACTTCAAGCTGCAGGGCTATGAGGACGGTTATTTCGTCGGCGGCTGCCTGTTCGACGATGTGACGCCCGACATGGACATCTACAAGACCGAGATCTTCGGACCGGTGCTGTCGGTCGTCAGGGCGAAGAACTACGAGGAGGCGCTCGACCTGCCGATGCGCCACGAATACGGCAATGGCGTTGCGATCTACACCCGCGATGGCGATGCGGCGCGCGACTTCGCCTCGCGCATCAATATCGGCATGGTCGGCATCAATGTACCGATCCCGGTGCCGCTGGCCTATCACTCCTTCGGCGGCTGGAAATCGTCGTCCTTCGGCGACCTCAACCAGCACGGCACGGATTCGATCCGCTTCTGGACGCGGACCAAGACCGTTACCTCCCGCTGGCCATCCGGCATCAAGGACGGCGCCGAATTCGTCATGCCGGTGATGAAGTAACGATTTCCGGGTCTCTGACCGCCTAACTGCAGAACAAAGGCGTCGCCCGGCCACGGACGGCGCCTTTTTCGTCGCCGGGCCCTGCCGCGAACATCCGGACGATGGAGCGCGCGGTTGTGTCAAATATGGTAGTGTGCTTATAGACTGGCGAATGACCCGCAGCCGGCTGCGGATCAGGAGAGAAGGGACAGGTTTATGAGTTTGACAGACACCCCTGCGGCGACGCAGGGCCCGTTGTCGCGTGGTGAATTTCGCGGTGCCGCAGGGGAATATTTCGGCATCTGGATCGTCAACATCCTGCTGACCATCGTGACGCTCGGGATTTATTCCGCCTGGGCGAAGGTGCGGCGCAACCGCTATTTCTATGGCAATACCTATGTCGACGGGCACGCCTTCGATTATCATGCGCGCGGCAGGCAGATCCTGATCGGCCGCATCATCGTGCTCGTCGTGTTCGGCGGCTTCAACCTGGCCGCGACCTTCTTGCCGCTGCTTGCCCTTATCACGCCGCTGATCTTCATGCTGGTGCTGCCCTGGCTGTTCCGGCGCGGGATCCGTTTCAGCGCGCGGGTGACGAGCTACCGCAATGTCCGCTTCGACTTTGTCGGCACGACGGCAGGCGCCTACAAGGCGGTTTTGCTGGGCGGTATCGTCTCGGTGCTGTCCTTCGGTCTTGCCGTTCCGGTCGCCTCGCGCTGGTTCTACACATGGGTGTTCAACAACCTGCGCTACGGCGACCGGGCCTTTGCCAGCAGGCCGCGGCTGGCGCCGATCTACATGGCCTGGATCATCCCGATGATCCTGATCATCGCCGGCGGCCTGTTCTACCTGGCGGTCTTTGTTGCGATCTTCGCGGTGGCCGCGCAGGTCGGCGAGGACAAGGAGGATATCGCAGGCAAGCTCGAGACACTGATGAACATCGCGCCGGCCGTGATCTGGATCGTGATGATCTTCTACCTGATCGCCTTCCTGTTCTACCGCGTGGCGGTGCGCAACATCGTTTTGAACGCGACCGTTTTCGATGGAAGGCACCGGCTGTTCAGCGACATGCGCCGGTTGCGCTATCTCTGGATCGTGGTGTCGAATACGGTGGTATCGGTACTGACGCTTGGTCTCATGCGCCCCTGGGCGGCGGTACGCGAACAGCGCTACAAGATCGGCCATACCGGCATCCTGATCGACGGCGACATGGACGAGGTGATGACGGCGATCGAGAAGACCGGACCGGCCGCATCGGCCGAATTCCTCGACATGGAAGGGTTCGACTTTGGATTCTAGCGAGCAAAGGGTTGCGCCGCGGCGGATCGCTGTCGGTCACTGGCACCCGCCCGGTTCCAGCCGGGCCGAGCCTGCACGGCTGGATCTGCGCGGGCGCACGCTGACGGTCAGCCTCGACGGCGCGCCGGGCGATCCGGTGGCGATCGGCGATCTGGCCTCGGTCGCAATTTCCGATCGGGTCGGGCGCATTCCGCGTCGCCTGGAGTTCAACACCGGCGCGCTGTTCGAGACCCTCGACAATGAGGCGATCGACGATCTGCTGAAGGGGCGCCGGGTCAACCGGATGGGCGCCGTCCACTGGCTGGAGCAGTTTCATCCGCGGCTTTTGGTGCTGGTGGCGGCGGTGGTGCTGCTCGCGGCCTCGATCTACCGCTACGGCGTGCCGGCGCTGGTCGAACTGGCGGTGTGGATGACACCGCCGGTCGCCGAAAGGGCAATGGCGACGGGCACGCTTGCCTCGCTCGACAAGGCGGTGTTCAAACCGAGCACCCTGCCGCAGGAACGGCGCGACGAGATTGCGGGCGACTTCAGGGAACTTGCCGGCTTTGCCGCGCGCGGCAGGGACGGCTACACGCTGAACTTCCGCGGCGGCGGCGTCATCGGCCCGAATGCCTTTGCGCTGCCGGGCGGCACGCTGGTTCTGACCGATGAACTGGTCGAGCTCGCCGGCGACGACGAGGAGGCGATCCTCGGCGTGCTGGCCCACGAGATCGGTCATGTCGACCGCCAGCATTCGCTGCGGCAGGTCTATCGCTCGGCGGGAACGGCCGCACTGATCATGCTGATTGCCGGCGATATCGGCGATGCCGGCGAGGATCTGCTGACCGGCGGCGCCGCCCTGCTGTCGCTGTCCTATTCGCGCGGCGCCGAGAGCGACGCCGACCACGTTTCGGTCGAGTTGATGCACAAGGCGGGGCATGATCCCCGGTCGATTGCGCGTTTCTTCCAGCTGATCGAGGAAAAGCTCAAGGTAAAGGGCAAGAGTTCGATCCTGTCGACCCATCCCGGCACCGCCGAGCGTCGGGAGCAGGTGGATCGCTGGATCGCGGAGATGGAATAGAAGAAGGCGGCTCCCGGGCCGCCTTTTTAACGATCAGTGAGCCGAGGAAAGCTCAGCCCTGCGGACCGTCATTGAGGCCGACCTTGTCGACCAGTTCCGAGGCGGTCTTGCGGTTGGCGGCGATGTCGGCCAGCGGCAGCGCATCCGGCTTGATGTCGCCGAAGGACTTGACGATCGCGGACGGCTCGGCGCCCGGCATGACAGGATATTCGAACACCTGCTCGGCATAGATCGTCTGCGCCTCGCCGGAGGCCAGGAATTCCATCAGCTTGACGGCATTGTCCTTGTTCGGTGGGTATTTCGCCAGCGCCATGCCGGAAATGTTCACATGGGTGCCGCGGTCGTCGGTATTGGGAAACAGGATCTTGATGGCGGCCGCCCATTCCTTTTCCTGGGGTTCCTTATCGTTGGTCATCATCAGGCCGACATAATAGGTGTTGCCGAGCGCGATATCGCATTCGCCGGCCATGATCGACTTGGCCTGGCTGCGGTCGTTGCCGTCCGGCTTGCGGGCAAGGTTGTCGCGCAGGCCCTTCAGCCAGGTCTCGGTATAGTCGGCGCCGTGGTGTGCGATCATCGAGGCGAACAGGCCGATATTGTAGGAATGCTGGCCGTCGCGCATGCAAAGCCGCCCCTTCCATTTGGGGTCGGCGAGTTCCTCATAGGTGATCTTCGTGTCCGACACCCGGTCCTTGGAGGCATAGACCACGCGGGCGCGGGTGCTGAGGCCGAACCATTCTCCTTCAGGATCGCGGAAGCTCGCCGGGATGTCCTTGTCGATCAGCTCATCCTTCAGCGGCTGGGTCACGCCGCCTTCCTTGGCCTCCACCAGGCGGGAGATGTCGACGGTCAGGATCACGTCCGCCGGGGAGTTGCGACCCTCGGCTGCCATGCGCTCGACCAAGCCCTTGTCGAGGAACAGCACATTGGTCTCGATCCCGGTTTCCTTGGTGAAGGCGTCGAGCAGCGGCTGGATCAGTTCCGGCTGGCGGTAGGAGTAGATGTTGACCTCGCCATCGGCCAGCGCCGGCCCGGCCACGCCCGCTGCAATGGCGAAAGCGACGGCGGCGCGGTTGAAAATGGTCGTCGACATGGCGTGTCTCCCCTGTATGCCGGATTACTTGAGCGTGATATTCATAAATAATCCGCAGGTCAACGCGCGGCCGGCCGCCGCCGGGGTGGACGGGTCGAAAACTTGACTAATTTGGAATTGTTCAAAAGTACGAATGACGCTATATAGGGCCCAAGCCTAACAAGACTGCCTTTGAGTCGGGAGTGAAGCATGCGTTTGACCAAGCAGACCAATTATGCCGTTCGTATGCTGATGTACTGCGCGGCCAACCATACCCAGCTGAGCCGCATCCCGGAAATCGCCAAGGCCTACGGCGTCTCCGAACTCTTCCTGTTCAAGATCCTGCAGCCGCTCAACAAGGCCGGCCTGGTGGAAACCGTGCGCGGTCGCAATGGTGGGGTTCGCCTCGGCCGGGCCGCCGACAAGATCACCCTGTTCGATGTCGTCAAGGTCACCGAGGACAGCTTCGCCATGGCGGAATGCTTCGAGGATGACGGCGAGATCGATTGTCCTCTGGTCGACAGCTGCGGCCTGAACTCCGCCCTGCGCAAGGCGCTGAACGCCTTTTTCGAGGTGCTGGCCGAATACACGATCGACGATCTGGTGAAGGCGCGCCCGTCGATCAACATGCTGCTCGGCCTCGACGACCTGGCGCCGCGCAAGGCGGCAGCACCCGCCGCCTGAGCGACGGAGCACCGCTCCATATGTCGAAAAGCCCTGCCAGCGCAGGGCTTTTTTCGTTCGGACGGCAGCCCGGTAGCGGCAGCGCGTTGTTGCATGCTAGCGTTGCGGGACTGCGGAAATGTCGAGCGGAGGGTCGATGATGATGAATTCGGCGGTGGTCACCTGCACGGTGACGCGGGAGGCGAAGGCTCTCTATGAGCAGGTCTGGCATCCCGAGCGTTTCGCCGCGTGGGCTTCCGGGCTGAGCCAGGCCAGACTGCAGGCCCAAGCGGATGGCACATGGACGGGGCAGGGGCCGGAAGGACCGATCCGCGTCAGGTTTACCGACCACAATCCCCATGGCGTGATGGACCACTGGGTCGATATCGGTGGCGACACCATCTTCTACATCCCCCTCAGGATCATCGCCAATGGCACCGGCAGCGAGGTGATGCTGACGCTGTTCCAGTATCCCGGCATGACGGACGAAAGATTTGCCGCCGACCGCGACTGGGTGATGCGCGACCTCCTGGCGCTGAAGGCGCTCGGCGAGGCGGCCGGCTGAACGCAGCGCCGTGCACGGCATGGAGCGCCCCGCCGCGGAGGCGGGGCGGCGAGGCGCGGGGGGCGCGAAAGTTTCAGAGGTCGGCGCCGAGCCTCTGGTCGTAGTCCGCCTTCAGCCGCTTCCATCCATCCCAGAAGGGCTCCGGCTGCGTGCCGGCGATCCTTGCGACCAGAATGTCGAGATGCATGTGCCAGCCGGCGCCGATCATCAGCATGTTGGTGCGGTCGGAGATGCGGCGATGGGTGAGGGTCAGCAAGACCTCGCCTGCCTTTTCGCGAAGCTCGAAGGTGACTTCGCCGCGCGGCGGCCAGGCAAAGGTCAGCCGATGCGGCGCATCGATCTCGAGGATCGTCGAGTCCATGCTGTGCTCCGTGCCGAAGCCTTCCGGCTTGTCACCCGGCGGATCGGTGAGCTCGTCGTTGCGCCATGTCAGCGTGAAGGCCGCATCCGCCGCAAGCGGCATGTCGCCGGAGGCCAGCCACTGGCGACGCAGGTCGCTGTCGGTCAGATAGCCCCAGACGCGGTCGATCGGACCCGGCAGCCGCCGGCGGATCTGGATGGTGGCAGGTTCTGTCACGACGCCATAGGCATCGATTTCGGCAATCTCGTTCATCGTCATTCTCCTTTGTTGTTGTCGTCAGAATTGTCCGAGCGACGGGCATCGTCGTCGCGCAGAAGGCGTTCCAGCGTGTCGAGCCTGCTGTTCCAGAACTGCTCGTAGTGGCGGAGCCACTCATGGGCGCTGGCGAGCGGCCCGGGCTCCAGCCGGCACATATGGGTGCGGCCCTGCACCTCCCGGCGGATCAGCCCGGCGCCTTCCAGAACCTTGATATGTTTCGAGGCGGCCGCCAGCGACATGTCGAAGGGGGCGGCCAGTTGCGACACGGTGCGCTCCCCGGCAGACAGCCGCCGCAGCATATCGCGGCGGGTGGCGTCGCCCAGGGCATGAAACACGGTGTCGAGTTGGGGTGCGAGATAATCAACCATGTGGTTGAATATGGACGAGCGGAAAATGATTGTCAACCGATTGGTTGAATGATTTTGCGGATTGGGAAAACGTCGTGTTTCACCCCGACCATTCGCTCGACTTTCAATCCGTCGCTACCCCCCCACTGGCCTGCCGGCCATCTCCCCCTCAACGGGGAAGATCAGAATGTGGCGAGCCTGCCGGACCTCTCCCGCGTTTCTGGCGGTAGTCAGCTTCATTTTGGCCAAATCATCGCTTCACGGACCCGACCATTTCCTCCAGTCACCGGCATGCATCGGTCGAGCGGCCGCGCCCAGCCGATCTCCCCCCTTGAGGGGGAGATGTCCGGCAGGACAGAGGGGGCGCCCCGAACTTAGTTCGAAAGGTTCGAACTCCTAAACCCCGAGCTTGTCGCGCAGGCCGTACCACCAGGCGCCGAGCATGGTGAGCGGCACGCGGAATGTCTTGCCGCCGGGGAAGGGGTAGGCCTGCAGCGAGGACCAGACGTCGAAGCGGCCGGCATGGCCGGCGACGGCTTCGCCGAGGATCTTGCCGAGCAGATGGGTCGTCGTCACCCCGTGACCGCTGTCGCCGTGGGAGAAGAACACGTTGTCGGCAAGCTTGCCCATATGCGGGATGCGGGTGAGGGTGAGGGCGAAATTGCCCGACCAGGCGAAATCGATCTTCGTGTCTGCCAGTTGCGGAAAGGTCTTCAGCATGTTCGGGCGGATGACGCCGGTCAGATTGGCCGGGTCCTGCCCGCCATAGCCGATGCCGCCGCCGTAGAGCAGACGGTTGTCGGCCGTGCGCCGGTAGTAGTCGAGCACGTAATTGGCATCCTCGACACAGTAATTGGCCGGCAGGAGGCTTTCGATCAGGCCGGCATCGAGCGGCTCGGTCGCCATCACCTGGCTGGAGACCGGCATCATCTTGTCGGTGATCTGCGGCAGCATCGCGCCCATATAGGCATTGCCGCAGACCAGCACGTATTTCGCCTTGACCGACCCGGTGGCTGTCCTGACCACGGGGGCAGCCCCCATCTCGACATCGGTGACGCGCGACGTCTCGAAGATCCGGGCCCCGAGACTTTCGGCAGCGGCCGCTTCGCCGAGCACCAGGTTCAAGGGATGGATATGGCCGCCCAGCCGGTCGATCATGCCGCCGGCATAGCGGTCGGTCTTCACATAGCGACCGACCTCGCCCTTCGAGACCATGTCCAGCCCCGAATGGCCGTGCTTTTCCCAGTTGGCCTTCACCTCGGCCATTTCGCGGATCTGCTTGTCGGTGAAGGCGGCGAAGAAGCCGCCGTCGACGAGATCGCATTCGATCCCGTATTTCGCCACGCGTTCGCGGATGATCGCGGCGCCTTCCAGCGACATTTTGCCGAGGGCCGCCGCACGGTCCGGGCCGTAGCGCCTGGCGATGACCTCCAGATCGCGGCTGTAGCCATTGACGATCTGGCCGCCATTGCGCCCCGATGCGCCGTAGCCGATCCGTTCGCCTTCGACGACGATGACCTTGTAGCCGTTCTCCGACAGTTGCAGCGCCGCCGAAATGCCGGTGAAACCGGCACCGATCACGCAGACATCCGCCTCGTGATCGCCGACGAGCGGATCGCGGACCCGCTTGTCATTGGCCGAAAAGGCATAATAGGAGGGCGCATGGCCGGGATTGGTGGCGGATGTATGGGGCATCGCAGTCAACCTCAGACGGTTCTGATATAGGCGTCATACTCGACATCGGTGACGCGCAGGGCAAATTCGGAGACTTCCTGGTATTTGCAGGCCGAATAGAGCGAGCGGTATTTCGGGCCGAGCGCGGCATAGGCAAAGCTCGACTTGGCAAAGCGCTGCAGCGCCAGATCCCAGTTGGTCGGCAGCGGCTCGTGGTTGATCGCGTGGTCGTCGCCGGTGATGGCGCCGCCCGGCGCGAGCTTTTCGCGCATGCCGAAGAGTGCTGCCGAGAGGATCATCGCCAGAACCAGATAGGGGTTGGTATCGGCACCGGCGACACGGTGCTCGATGCGGGTCGCGGGCTTCGACGCGGTGATGACGCGCACGGCGGCCGAGCGGTTGTCGATCCCCCAGGAGGCATAGGTCGGCGCATGCTCGGACGGGCGAAGACGGCGGAAGGAGTTCTGGTGCGGGGCAAAGATCGCCATGCTCTCGCCCATGTTCTCGATCAGCCCGCCCACCGAATGCATCAGTTTGTCGGAGGGACCGTCGGCCCCCGCATAGATATTGTTGCCGGCCTCATCGAGCATGGAAAAATGCACATGCATGCCCGAGCCCGCCTGCATGCCGTAGGGCTTGGCCATGAAGGTGGCGTCGAGGCCGTTGCTGCGGGCAACGCCCTTGACGATCCGCTTCAGCAGCACGGCGTAGTCGGCGGCCTTCAACGCGTCCGGCACATGGTTGAGATTGATCTCGTACTGGCCGGGACCGTTTTCGCGCAGCGTCGTGTCGGCCGGCACGCCCTGTTCGCGGGCTGCCTGGGCAATGCCGTGGAACACGTCCTGGAAATCCTGCAGTTCCGAGATCGACAGAACCTGGGTCTGGCCGGTGTGCCAGCGTCCGTCGCGGGTGTTGGGCGGGCGGACCGGATCGAGCGCCGAGCGCACCGGGTCGATCAGGTAGAATTCGAGTTCGGTCGCCACCACCGGCGTCATCTTCGCCTTGGCCAGCCGTTCGACGACATTGGCAAGCACCCGGCGCGGATCGGCATAGAAGGGCTTGCCGTCGACTTCCATCTGCAGCAGCACCTGGGCCGTCGGCCGCGACAGCCAGGGGACGCGCGACAGGCTGCCGGGCACAGGAAAGCACATGCCGTCCGGATCGCCGGTGCCTTCGGCAAGACCGGCGGCATTGACGTCGCGGCCCCAGACGTCCAGCGCATAGACCGAGCGCGGCATCGCCATCCCGTTGGTCAGCACGTCCAGCGCCCGTTCGCGCGGGATCCACTTGCCGCGCGGCACGCCGTTGACGTCGATGACGAAGGCTTCGAGGACCTCGATGTCCGGGTTGGCGTCGAAGAAGGCTTTGACCTGGCTATGAATATCCATCGAGATTCCGGCAGTGACTGAAGGCGGGTATCTGCCGGTCCGCGTGTGGCCCGGCAGCAGGGGCCAAGGCTTACCATGCGCCCCCGGCCTTCGCCATAGCACGGGCCCGATCTCGTCCCATCATTGCTAAGGATTTCAGATGGCGAAGCGCTCCGGTCGCCAGGCGGCGATGTCGAGGAAGGGCTTTTCGCCGGTCATCGCCTCGGCGATCAGCCGGCCGGTGACCGGGCCGAGCGTCAGCCCGTGATGCGCATGGCCGAAGGCGAACCAGAGGCCGTCATGGCGCGGCGCCTTGCCGATCACCGGCAGCATGTCCGGCGTGACCGGGCGAGCGCCCATCCACGGTTCGGCATCGAGCCTTTCGGCCAGCGGGAAGATGTCGCGGGCAACCTTTTCGGCGCGCTCCAGCTGCACCGGCGATTTCGGCGCATCGCGATCGGCAAATTCGGCGCCCGTCGTCAGCCGGATCCCCTTGTTCATCGGCGCCAGGAAGAAGCCCTTCTCGACATCCATGGTCCAGTTGTTGAGCACCGCGTTTCCCGCCGGGGCATAATGCATGTGATAGCCGCGCTTCACGCCGAGCAGGAAGCGGTAGCCGAGCGGGCGGGTGATTTCGTCGGCCCAGGGCCCAAGCGCCAGCACCACTTCCGGCGCCTCGACGGGGCCATCCACCGTCTGCACCTGCCAGCCCGTTCCCGTCTGTTTCAGCGTCTTGGCATCGCCATGGACGAAGCGGCCGCCGAGGCTCTCGAAATAGTGCAGATAGGCAAGCGTCAGCGCATGCGGATCCTTGACCGTCCACGGATCGGTCCATTGCAGGGCGCCGACGAAGTCGCGCGACAGATGCGGCTCGGTGCGCCGCAATTCGTCTGCCGAAAGCGCCTTGTGGCCGATGCCGTAATCGCGGCGCAGGCCCTCTGCCTCGGCCAGCACCGCGTCGCGCTTGGCGGTGCTGCGGAAGGCTTCGACCCAGCCGGTGCGGCCGATCAGGGCGTCGGCGCCGGACGCCTCGATCAGGTCCTTGTGTTCGGTTACCGAATTTTCGATCAGCGGCGCATAGGCCTTGGCGATCACCGCGTGCCGGGGCGTGTTCGAATGCCACCAGTAGCGCGCCAGAAAGGGGGCGATCTTCGGCAGGAAGCGCGCGTGGTAGTGCATGTCGATGCGGTTGTTGAGCCCGTAGCGGAACAGCTGGGCGATCTCCTGCGGAAAGCCGTAGGGCACGATGCCTTCGCGCTGGATCAGCCCGGCATTGCCGAACGAGGTCTCTTCGCCCGCGCCGCGTCGGTCGACAAGGGTGACGGCGCGGCCGCGCCGGGCAAGGTGGATGGCTGTGGACACGCCGATGATGCCGGCGCCGAGGACAATTGTTTCTGCCGGCATGGTCTGACTGGAAATCCGTGATGCGCCGCGATATCGGGACACCATGGCGCCGCCCTTGCCGCCGCGCAACAGCAAAAAGGCGGCATGCAACTGAATCTCGATGCCGCTCCCATGCGGAACAAGGCAGGCAGCCCGGCGGTTGTTGTTGCAAGAGACAATCGGCCGATGGGAGGTTTCCAATGAAGACGCATGGTTTCAACAGGCAGCAGAACCGCATGGATACAGGCCTTGAAACGAACGCCAATGCGGGCGTCGCGCGGCGACTGGCGCGCATGCTGGCACCGCTCGTGGTGCTGAGCGCATCCGTGCTGGTGTTTCCCCCATCCGCCGGCGCTGTTGATGCCGCGCCGAAGACCGACTGCATCGTGCCGACCGATCCGGATCAGCCGGCCGACGATCAGGCGACCGGCAAGGACAGCGGCTCTGCCGAGGACGAGCAATCCCTGACGGAGACGCTGGACGACTGCAACGGCGTCTTGAAGCCGCCGGTCGTCGGCGATCACGAGATGGTCGAGCCGGCACCCGATACGGGCGAAACGCCGGTGATCAAGCCGCAGGACGTGCCGGCCGATCCGACGCCCAAGCCTTGACAAGCCGCTGCGGCGGAAGGCCTTGGCTGCGGCTTATTCTTGATTATTCCGGCGTGACCACACGGCGCACGACGCGTGTTAATGTCAGGCCCTGGACGATGATGGTGAACAGCACGACGACATAGGTGGCCGCAAGGATCGTCGCCTTTTCCGGAATTTCCGGCAAGGACAGGGCCAGTGCCACCGATATGCCGCCGCGCAACCCGCCCCAGGTCAGCGTCGCCACCGTGCCGCGGACGAAGGTCTGCCAGGGGCGCATGGCCAGTATCGGCAGCCCGACGGCGATGAAGCGGGCGAGCAGCACGATCGGGATCGCCGCCAGCGGCAGCAAGGTCAACAGCTGTGCTTCGCTGCGCAGGATCAGCACTTCGAGCCCGATCAGCAGGAACAGCACCGCATTGAGGATCTCGTCGATCAATGTCCAGAAGCCGAAGAGATAGCGTTGCGTCAGGTCGCTCATCGCCCGCTGCGGTCCGCGATTGCCGAGGAACAGGCCGGCCGCCACCACCGCAATCGGTCCACTGACATGGATATGGTCCGCAAACGCATAGGTGGCGGTGACGGTGGCCAGCGAGACGATCACCTCGACCGAATAATTGTCCACCTTTTCCATCGCCTTGAACGACAGGAAGCCGGCGGCAAGGCCCAGCAGTCCGCCGCCAAGGGCCTCCACGACGAGCATGGAACTGGCGTCGCCGAGCGCAGCCAGGCCCTGTTCCCCGCCGCTTGCCATCGCCAGTGTGACGCTGAACAGCACGACGCCGACGCCGTCGTTGAACAGCGATTCGCCGCTCAGGTCCGCGCGCAGCGAAGCCGGCATCGCCACCGCCTTCAGCGCAGCGAGCACCGCGACCGGATCGGTCGGCGAAATCAGCGCGCCGAAGACCAGCGCCCACATGAAGGGAATGGGCGTGCCGATCGCCGCACTGACGAACCACACGGCCGTCGCAATCAGGCCGCTGGAGATCAGCACGCCGAAGGTCGCCATCACCGCGACGACCACCTTGCGCGAATGCAGCGTCGAGAAATCGACATGCAGCGCGCCGGCGAACAGCAGGAAGGCCAGCATGCCGGTCAGCAGCGTTTCCTGGAAGTCGACGGCACGGACCACCGTTTCCAGGCTCTGGTCGAGACTGATCGCCGGAAACAGCGCATTGACCCCGAGCAGCCCGATCGACACCAGAAGCGCCATCAGCAGAATGCCGACGGTGTTCGGCAATTTCAAAAACCGTTCGTTGATCCAGCTGAAGACTGCGGTCATCGTCAAAACGATGGCGATGACATCGAAGGGGGCGGGCGCGGCAAATTCCATGCCGCGGTCTTAGCAGACCGAGCGATGGCTGGGGAGGGCAAAGTTGGGTGGGGTGATCGACCCGGAGGCTTCCGGCGCCCTCATGTCGATATCGATCCGGGGATACGGGGTCGATAGAGGTCCGAGCACCGTGTGGCAGTGCTCAAGCGTCCAAGCGGGCCGAGGAGGTGGCAAGTCGGAAGTGGTGCCTCCGTCTTCACGGTTAACCGGCCAATTGCAGTCTTTTTCACCGTTCTCACGGATTGTAAAAATGAAATTAGCGAGGTTTTAAGAAACGACTGGCAATCCTGCTTCCAACCATGAGGCAGGACATTGATCGCAAACCGTCGAGCATTTCTAGCAGGACTTGCCGCCACGTCCGTCGCGGCGGCATTCCCGCGTGAGGCTGCGACGGCGTGGAGTCCGGTAGCGATGTCCGGTTTGAATGCCAAGCTTGCGGGGCAGGGCCGGTATTTTGGCACTGCGGTACGCCACGATCAATTGGCCGAGTTGCCCGCACTTCGTCAGGCGATTGTCAGCAATTGCGGAGCGATCACACCTGAGATCGAGCTCAAATGGGCGGCTCTCGAATGGGAACGAGGGCGGTTTAATTTCCAGCCGGTCGATGACCTTCTGGCATTTGCCGACAAAAACGGCCTTGCCGTTCACGGCCACACCTTGCTCTGGGGACAGAGCATTCCACCATGGGCACAGGCGCATCTGGAGCAGCACCCGGGGGACTGGTCCATTGTCGCCACCTACATGACGACCGTGCTGTCTCGCTATCGGGGACGTATTCATCAATGGGATCTCGTCAACGAAGCGATCGATACGAGTGAACAGGACAATCTTCGCCGTAACCCGTTCTACAAGGCCTTCGGCCCGCAATATATTGAAAGGGCGATGGAGGAAGCGCGCGCACATGCGCCGGACGCGACATTCATCTTGAACGACTACAGCCTGGAGTATGACAATCCGGTCGACAATGCGCGTCGCCGCGCGATGTTGAGCCTGCTGGAACAGCACAAGCGAAACGGCACCGCCTTCGAGGGCCTGGGTATGCAGGCACACCTTGATCTCGGCAAGGGGCATGTCAATAAGCGGATTCTCAGACCCTTTCTTGAGGCCGTCGCGGATCTCGGCATGGAGATCTATATTTCCGAACTCGACGTTCAGGAGGCGGACCTCTCGGCCCCGCGCGATGTTCGCGACCAACGCGTGTCCGACGAAGTCCAGCGCTTTCTTGATATCGTTCTCGAGGTCCCCAATGTGAAGGGCGTCACGACCTGGGGGCTGTCGGATAACTTGTCCTGGCTGAATTCCGAGGAATACAAGCGTCTCGACGTGAAGGGTGCCCGCAGCGCCGAAAACCGGGGCCTGCCTTTTGACGGGTGTTGGTTTCCACGCAGAACTGAGCCGGTTAGGCGCATAATTTCCATTGAGAATTGAGCCATGTGAACCTTCCCCCAACGCGGTGAGCGACGGG
>NZ_JAGGJU010000021.1 GCF_017873095.1 Heterorhizobium halophytocola
GTGTTGGCGTCGTATTGGTCGACGAACACGTAGTTCTGCGCCGTCGCACCGCCGTCATTGGTCAGCGTCACCCGGTAGTCCAGCGTCTCGCCGGGTTCGGCAATATCGGCAAGCGTGCCGCCCGTCTCCTTCGTCAGGCTCTTGGCCGGCGTCACCTGCGCGGCCGTCGGCGTACACACGAGGTGATCGACCTCGTCACCTGTCGGCGGGCAGAGGGGGTCACCTGTCGGCGGGACACCGGTAAATGCCAGGTTCTTAACCTCCTTCAGGCCGGCCAGGTCGCCGTCGAAGGCATCGACCAGCGTCACGGAAAGCGTCACCGTCTTTTTCTTGTTGGCCGGTACCGTCACGATCCAGTCGGCCTGGCCATTCTCGTCGTTGTAGCTGCCGCCATCCGACACCACCGCGCTGCCTTCCACCATGGCCCCGACCGGATAGAAGCGGTCCGACAGTTCGAAGTCCGTCGCATCCGTGCCGCCGTGATTGAAGAGTTCGATCTGATAGGTCAGCGTCTCGCCGGGTTCGGCCACGCTTTGCTGGGTGCCACCCGTCTCCTGCGTCAGGGTCTTGATGAAGGTCACGTCGGGTGCCGTGGGCGTCACCACGCAATGATCACCCTCCCGGTCTGCACCACCGACGGTGCAGACCGGCTCAGGGTCTCCCGTCCTTCGAACCGAGTTGATCACTTCGGCAGTCCCTTCGGGCAAAGGATCCGCCACCTTTGCCTGCAGCGTCAGGATACGCCTGGCCGGTGCGGTGATGATGCCGCTTTCGTCGACGGTGGCTGCCGGAATGTCGAGGCCGTCGACCCGCAGGACAGTCCGTCCATTGTCCACGCTCACCGAGATCTGACCGGTCGGCACAGCGACGCCATCGAGCTTCAGGCTGCCCTCGACAAAGGCGAGATTGGCATCGAGCACATCCGTCAGACTGTAAGCCGGATCGCCGCTGCCACCGCGGTTGGTGATCGTGATCTGATAGTCCAGCGTACCGCCGGCTTCAGCAACCGTCGAGCTTTGGGGCGCCAACTCCTTCTTCACCGTGATGTTCGGTACGGTATCGATAGGCGGCGGGCACGCGTCGGAGCCTTCGACACAGGGCAGTTTGCCCACGAGATTACCGACCTGACCAATGTCTACCGGCGGATTGCCGGCCCCGATCAACGGGTCGACGAGTGTTACCTTAATGGTCCGCGTTGCCGTATCACCGGGCGCCAGGGAATCGATGATCCAGGTGGTGATGCCGGTAAAATGTCCGCTGGCATCGGTTGTCGAGTTGCCGTCATCGCCCTCAATGGCGATGCTGTTAATGGCAGCGATCGCCTGGGCGGGGAAGAAGACATCGCGCAACAGGTAGTTGGTGATTGTGCTTCCGCCGGTATTCTTCACCGTCAACTCGTAAGTCAGGGTCTCGCCGGGCTCGGCCAGGTCCGGATCAGCGCCGTTGCCACCGATAAAGGTCTTCTTAAGTTCCACCTGCTGGGTCGGTGTTTCAACGCAGAGCGGTCCATCACGATCGTCGCTGCCGGGCGAGCAGTCCGGCGCCGGATCCTCGGTGCGGTGGGTGAAGTTGACCACCTCGTTGACACCGGTCAGGTTCGCCGCGACGATTGCCTTCACGGAAACGATCACGAAGTCCTTTGCGGGAATTGTCAGCCCCTGCCAGGTAAGCGTCGTCTTTCCGATCGATGGCGTGTCAGCAGCGACGCTCGCAGTTGGGGTCGCGCTGGAGAAAACCAGGTGTTCGTCCAGGACATCAGTCAGGTTGAAGTCCGTAACCGGCGAACTGCTGTTGTTGTTGATCTTGATCTGGTATCCGAGCGTCTCCCCCGCCTCGGCGATGCCGGTCAGTGTGCCGCTTTCGGAAGAGAGCGTTTTTTCGATGGTGATCGGCGGCGCGTCGTCATCGATGGCGAAATTGTCACCGGTGTCGATGTCCTCGAATGCCGGATCCGGCGTAATGTCTACACGGTTCACGAGGTTGCCATGCGCCGCGGGGTAATCTTCCGGCACGGTGAAACTGACCTCAAAGGTCACAGTGGCTTTCAGCGGAAGATCGATCCGAACGTCGATGGCGCCGGTACCCGAGAGGATCTGGTTGCCATTGGCATCGACAGGGCAGATGCCGTTATCATCCGCATCGGTGCCTCCCAGTGTGCCGCCCACGCAGGTCCAGGTGACCGTATTCGGGTCAATGCCCTCCGGAAGGGTATCCACGATGCGGACATTCGGCGCACCGAAGACATCGCCATTGCCCGTATCGGGGTTGGAAGCGACGATTTCGTAGGTTCGCTTTTCTCCGGCCGCATAGGCATCATCGGCTAGATCATCAGGACCTTGCGCAGGCGTATTGGTCTTGGTCACCTGCGGATTGATCTTGAAATTCACCAATTCGCTGACGCAATTGGCCCCGTCGTTCACATCCGTAGGGTTGGTCGTGCCGATCTTGGTGGCGCGCGCCGTCTGAAGATTGAACTGGTAGAACTTGCCATCATTTTGCGCGCCGAAGAGCACCGGCTCTCCGCTCTCATCCCGCCCGGAAAAAAGGCCGCCGATGCGGCTGCTTGTGATCCCGGTCTTGCCGATCGATACGGACGCGCCCGTCGCGGGGTTGATGGCAAGCAGCGTGTAGTCGGGACGGCTCTGATTGAGCGCGTATATGACGCCGTTGGGTGCCCAGGCGATGTCGGAACTGTCGAAATCCCGGTCACTGCCGTCCTCTTTCGTGACAGGCAGCTTGGTCGCGACGAGCTTTTCGACCCCGATCTTCTTCAGATCAATCGTGAAGAGGTTATTGCCTGTGCCGAATTTCTTGATGTAGTAGATGCCGTTATTGTCGATCGTCCCTGCATTGACCTGGTCCAGACCGGCGCCCTCGATCCCATCCACGTCCTGGACACCCGACTTTGTCGGATCCGCATCGATAATCGTGGCGACACCGGAATTGTCGATGCGAACGAGATTGAGGGTGGCATTGCCATTGTTATTCAGGCTCTCGAAAGCATAGAGATAACCATCATAGTAGGCAGTGCCATTATACTGCAGGGTACTGGTCCCGAGCGGCAATGCCGGCTGGGTGACCGGGTTCGTCGTGATGTTCAGCTCGAAGAGTTTGGTCGGCGCATCCTGGGAGAGCCAGACAATGCCGGGACGGCAGGTCAGTTGGTCCGCCGTCTGGGCTTGCGCCAATTGCAAATCCGGGGTGAAGACCTGCACACCAGCAGCCATCGCCGCTGCCACAACGACAGTGCGCGCCACCTTACTTAGTGCATTAAAGATGATCGTGCGGAAATTCACCGCAAAATGGCCGGACTTCATTAGCAACGTCCCCTAGGATTTCGGGATACGCGCAACAATCTCAGTAGAAAAATTCGGCGTCACAGAAAAACAGTGAAAAATATTTCGTTAATGAAATGTTAACCAATCAAATTTGCCGAATTGCAGACATTCACCAGGAAATTTGCACGTTCTACTTTCATTTTTTTCTTTATTTCATTGATTCGTGGAATGGCCGTAGGTGCACAACCCTTGCGGATCTGCGCAAAAGCGCCCGCTAAACAACCCTCCGCTGGCAAGGCAGGCGCTGAGCGCCCGAATGCCTGCCCTGAAGCCGCTCTGGGTGGGTCCGGCACCAATCGGACGCTTGCTGATGACGGGTACCCGATGACGCCACTGCGATTGCCGGAGTGGGAGACTGCACAATGGGGGCTTGGCCGCCCAGGTCCCGGTGACCGCAGCCTATGAGATGACCTCCGGTCAGGTCCGCTGCGCAGCGCGATGTCCTCCCCGCGGGCCCCCGACGCAGCACGGGAAGAGCCAAGGGCAAGCTGTTGATTTCAACTGCACGTCCGCCCACGCCATGTGCACTCTGGCGGGTCGACAAGCGTGGTTAATTCAACAGATTGTCTTTGCGAAATTAATCAACCTGATCGGATAGGGTCGATGGCTAAAGAGCGGACAGATATTGACATTGTGGTCGCGTATAATCTGCGCAATCTCAGGCAATTGGCCGGCGTTACGCAAAAATCGCTGGCCGAGGCGACGGGCGTCACCTGCCAGCAGATTCATAAATACGAAAGCGGGGAATCGAGGATTGCAGCGGGCAAGCTTCCGGCCGTAACCAGGGCCCTCGGCTGCACGCTCGCGCAGGTTTTCCAGGGTCTCGAGATCAGCGAAAGCGAGCTGGGCCAGATGAGCTTCGCGGCAACCAAGCTGGCCGCGGATTTCGACAATATCGATTCCGTGGTCGAACGCGAGAAGATTGCCAAAATCGTCGCGTCCCTTGCAGTCGACAGGGCCAAGCCCTTGCCGGCAGACAACTGTGCGAACGCCGGAGAATGGCAACTGCGCGAGGCCAGCTGAGGCGGCGGCCGAACGGCTGCCCGGCTCATCTCATCAGGAAAATGCTGGCCATGCATGTCGCGGGCGCCGGGAGAACCACCGGTGCGCTGCCTTTATGCGCAGCGCACCGCTCAATCGGTGACGCTCTGACCCTCCAGGTCTACGCGTCCTGTCTTGCGACGATCGGATCCGACTTTCGGACCAATGTTGTTGCGCCTTGCCCTTCGACCGGATGAGAACGGGTGCCCCGGACCTGCAGAAGCCACTCGGAAAATGTCTCGGGCGGCGTATCCAAGGGAACATGTCCCGTAAGCTTCGCTTCGCGGGCCTCGGTCGGGCTGAAACCGAATTCTGCGTGAAACTGCCGGCTGAACAGCGCTGAATCGACATAGCCGTAGCTATAGGCAATGGAACTGATCAGCCGGTGATCTGTGGCGTCGGAGATGGCGCGGCAGCAGGCTGCGAGCCGTCGCTGCTTGATGAAGTTGGCGACACCGCCGTAACGTTCGAACAGATAATAGAGCTGGCGCCGCGAGATGCCGAGTGCCTGGCAGATGGACCGCGCATTGAGCTTCGGCGAGGTCAGGTTCAGTTGGATATATTTCCGCGCCAGATTGAAGCGTCCGGCGGAAATCGCCAGATCGGCCACCGCCACATTCTCGGCAACCGGCCGGAGCGATGCCGACAGCAATTGGGTGAAGGATTCGGTCACCAGCGACAGATCTGTCACCTGCTGCTTGCGGATAAACAGCTCCATCGACAGCATGTATTCCTTCAGGACATAGGAAAGCGGTCCATCGATCCGCCGCAGGCTCACGGCATCCAGCACGTCGGACAGATCGGAGAAATGATCGCGGCTGAGCAGCACGCGAATACTGTCGACGGTACCCGAACGTCCCTGAAAGGGATGGACCAGGGATGCCGCATGCAGGCTCCCGGCGGGCAGCCTGACGACTTGATCGCCGAGACGATTGACCTCGAACCCGCTCTTCAGGAAGGACAGGCACCAATGATCGATTCCCGACAACCGGACATGGTCGAGGGTGTGGCTGTATTTCATCGGATCGACACTGGCGGAGACGAGGTGCATCTTCCCCAGATCATAGGCGCGCGCCGTGGCATGAAAGCCGGGCGCCAGAACTTCGGTGGGCTCGACGCGCAACACGGGTGCTACCAGGCGCTGCCAGGCGGCAAACTGGTCGGGCTTCGCCTCGGTCATCGTGGTAAAGCGGTCAGCCCGAATGTGCCGAACACTGTCGGCGTAAATCTGATCAACGACTGTCAATTTTTTATGCCTTCAATTGTCCCTGCAGGATCTGCGCAAGCCGCGATCATCTGGCTGCAGGATAGCAATGCGGATTGTGGCGACACGCTGCAGTCAGCGAAACGACGCAAAGAACGGATTGCTGTCCGGGCTGATCACGGCGCTGCCGGTCTCGGGCGGCACTGTCACCAGCCAATTGTCGAAGGCGGTCGGCCCGGGCGCGACGCCTGCCCGTTCCCGCAGCTCGCTGGGACTGCACTCGAACTCCGCTCGAAAAGCCCGGCTGAACCGCGCGACATCGGCAAAGCCGAAGTCTTCCGCAATCGCGCTGATCGAGCATTTCCCCTGCGAGGACGAGATCGTATTAAAGCAGGCGACCAACCGTCGGGTCCGGATATAGTTGTGCACGCCGCCACGGCTTTCGAAAATCTTGTACAATTGGCGCCGGGAGACCGACAGCAGCGAGGCAATGGTATTGGCGTTCAGGTTGGGCGACTTCAGATTGTTCTCGATATAATTCCGCGCCATCTCGAAGCGGGTCATCATGATCGGCAGTTTCGCGGCATCGGCCATGTCGGGCGCATAGGATATGCCCGCCCGCACCATGGACATCGTCGCATCGGCGACCGTTGCCGTGTTCGACCGCCGCAGCGTCGGCAGCACCCGCGCAAGAGCCATGAGGTAGCAGCCGAGAAGAGGATGAACGAGAGGTGTGCTGTCAGCATCGGCCAGTCGATCAAGCAGGAATTCCATGCCTTGGAACTGTTCACGCGGCAGATAGAGAAACAGCGTCTCGTTGTCGCTCACATATCCGGTTCGCCCCTCCTCGTGATGCCGAAACTCGAGCTTGTGCCCTTCATAGCGGACACGCTGTCCTTCGTCGCCGATTTCTGCGTGTCCGTTTAGTCGCAACACCAGCACCCAGTGACCGCCAGCGACGCCGGAAGACGGCTTCGACGCATTTGAAAAGGCGTAGGATTCGGTCTCCGAGATGACAAAGCGCAGACCGTGCAAGTAATAGCCCGTGCGCTTTGCAAAAAAGCCGTCCCGCGCCTGTTTGCCAGGGAGAAAATGCGGCCGTCCGGCGGCAGAAAACTCCTGCTGGAATGCATCGAACTGGTCACATGGCGAGAAATCTGCCGTCGTAAACTGATATGAAGGCAGCAACATAGAGTCGAAATTCCGGAAATCGGGTTCCGATCTTATCTGTAACGCAGCGTTATTGCTCATATTCTCCCCGCAAATTAATTAAGTATTACAATATATACGTTAACATATATAGAAACGACTGCCACTTTAGACACTTCGTTATTTAGTCCGCCACGATTTAACCTACGGATGAATTTTTTATTATCAACTCAATCTGTGAGGCTTTGCACAAAGCGACAAGACATCTGCATGTATTGAGTATGCGATTAGTTTTACCTTTGATTGTAGCGCCCCATACCGCACACGCCCTTATGGAAAAGGGAATCAGCGCCTACCGTTCGGCTTCACGGGGAACCGGCTTCTGCGCACTGGATTGAAAACGCGGGAGGAAGGCTGATGGCAGCAAAACGCGCCTGCATGTGACGGTACTGCTGCAGCGTGGCCCCGGACCGTTGGTCGCAATATGCAGAAAGCCCTGCTTTTTCAAAACGCCGCATGGTTGACCGCGGTTGGCGACATCAGGCAGGATCAGCCCTTTGCAGCTCCGCTTCGGCAAGGTAATCGACCCGGCCTTTACCGACTGGGGCTCTCCGGGGCCAACCTTCGACACGCTTGCATCTTGCCGCTTCCAGCGCGGTCGGTAGCCACCACGTCGGCAACCGAATAGGGCATTGCGAACGACTGGTCGGACAGCAATGCTCATCTTACAATCCGTGCACCACCGCGTCACCGACGCAGGATTACCGGAACAACATCACATGAAAGGGAGGGGCGCAAAGCGGAAGCATCCGGCTGCAGGCCTTCGACGCGAGACGCACTCCTGGCCATGGCGGCCAGGTGGGAATGGACCATGCCGGAAAGGGGCATTCGCAGCATGGCCCATCGCCTGTCCTGGGAGACACGAACAGACGATTCCCGCATCAAACCTTAGGCTGCTGTCGAAGGTCGAGCGAGCGCCACCGCATAGCCGTGCACCACGGCACAAGACAACGGAATGCAGTCGCAAACATAGCGCGGCGCGAAACCGTAGTCTTAAGATCGGCGCTGCAAAGCTCAAAGCTCCCGGACCCGCAGCCATTGCGCAAAACTGCTCGGCGCCGCCCGGTGCAAAGGCGCAAGTGTCCCGGAGTGGCGCAGTTCTCGCGGCGTGTAGCCGTATTGCGCTCGAAAGGCGCGGCTGAACACGGCGGGATCCGAAAATCCGAAATCATAGGCGAGCGTACTGACCAACCGGTGGTCGCACGCATTTTCCAGCGCCAGATGGCAGGCCGCAAGCCTGCGTGTCCGGATGAAGGTTGCCAGACCTCCGCAATGCTCGAACATATAATGGAGCTTGCGCCGCGACACATGCAACTCGCGGCAAAGCGCCTCCACGTTAAGCGTCGGGGACGATAGGTTGGCATCGATATATTTTCGCGCCAGTTCGAAGAGGCTGGCGGCGATCGGCGGCGCCGCCTTTGCCACCCCGTCGGCCGTCGGCCGGATCGCTGCGGCGACAAGCGCCGCCAGGGAATTGACGACGACCGGAACGTCCTTCAGCGTCAGCGTCGATCTGTAGCGCTCGATCGCCAGGATGAACTCGCTCAAGATAATTTTCATGGTGCCGCCGATCGGCTTGTGGCAGGCCGCATCCATGGCCGCCGCCATGTCCGGAAAACTGTCACGGCTCATCCAGATGCAGATCAGTTCGCTGGCGCTGGCGGTGGCCACGCATGGGGTGGCAAGCGACCTTATGTCGATGCTGCCTGCCTGGCTGCGCAGCGCTCGACCGCCCCAGCTGCCGAATTCCGAACCCCGCTTTCGCAGGACAATCTGCCAGTGATCAATGCTGGTCTTGCGAATGTGGCCGCTGGTGCGGCGAAATTTCATCGGATCTACACGCAGCGAGGCAAGGTGCATGCGCCCAAGATCATAAGCTCGCGCCGTCGCGTGAAAGCCACGCGTGCTGTCGCAGGTCGGCTCGACCTCCATCATCGGCGCAAGAGTATCATGCCAAAGGGGAAACTGCTCCGGCGCCTGCTTGATCAATGTGCTGAAACGGTCTTCTCGGATGCGGATCTCGGCATCCCCGCCTTCGACCTGACATGAACCTGCCGCTATCATTGCATCCCCCCATTACAAGGCCCCGCCCATCGACGCGGGCCTGCTGTATAAGGAAATCCATAAGTATGCTACCGTTGTAATGGGCGTTGTAGCGAGCGTGTTGAGAAGCACTTATACCGTCGTCTTTACACAAAATCCGTGGATTTTGCGGTTTTCCTGCATCTTTCCCGCTGTCGGAGCGTGATCATTACCACGCATGCCGGGACGCGGGGGCTGACGATCGAGAGCCCAGCCAAACCGATCTTCTCCACACCGCGGCATGGCATTTTGCTCCCCTCTCCTAGCCGTGTTGACGAAGCCCGATATGGCACCCGTTACATCTTTCTCCTCTCTGCGTGCACGGACGGCGCTTTTCGATGTCGCCGGGTATCGGGGCAATGCAGGGTGAGACCTGCAATTCCGTTCGAATGGCAGGTGCAAGGCCCGCACCGTCGCTGCCCAGGTCCAGGTGTCCTGCCGAGAGCGGCTGATCTTCAAGACCGTGCGTCACCCTGTGCAGACCGCCGGTCTACCGTTTTCAGAAAGGTGGAGGCAGGATATGCAGCACTTCGGCAAAGAGATGGAATACCGGCCAGTCGGCGCAGGACGCATCCTGACCCAGGCGAGCCGTCCCCGCATCCTGTTTGCAACATCGGTGATACCCGCACCGGTCAGCAGCGACAGGGCGCAGCGAACCGACCAGACGCTGAGGGCACTGCTCGCTATCGGTGCGAAAGTGCATATCGTCGTGTTGAACATGACGGAAGCCGGCTCGTCGCCGCAAACCATCGCCGTGCGTCTGCGCGCGGCCTATCCCGGCTGCGACGTGACCGTGCTGACCCACCCGATGTTTCTGAGCAGGGCCGAGCGCATGAAAGCGGGCGCAGGAATGCCGGGGTCCGACACGATCAGGCTTGCCGATGCCATGGATCCGAGGCGAGGCGCGGTTTCCCGCATCGACCACTGCCCCCGGAGCTTTCGCGAACAGATCCAGGCGATGCTCGACGGCGGAAGCTGGGACGTCTATTTCAGCGACAGCGCCCGGATCACACCCGTCGAGGGTTATATCTTCTCCGGCTTGCGCCTCTGCGACAGCCATGATCTGCACGCACTGGAACTGCAACAACTCCAGGAGCGGCATGGCAAGGATCGGATGCGCCTCCGCCTGTTCTGCGCCATCCACCGCACCACGGAAAAGAGGCTGCTGAAAAACTTCGACAAGATACTTGCAGCCTCCCCGGCCGAGGCGGCGGTCCTCGGGGACTATGCCGGCACCGGTACGGACGTCATCCATGCCCCCGTGTCCTTCGAGCCCAAGGCGACAGCCAGCGACGGCAAGGCGACTGCACGAAACGGGTTGCTCATCGCCGGTTCCTCTGCGGGGCCGGATGTAGACGGTCTGCTCTGGTTCTTGGATCGGATCTTTCCCGAAATTCCGCCACGGATCGACGCTACCTTGACGCTGGTCGGTTCCGTTTGCCGCAACAGGGTCGTTCAGCAGCAGGCGAGACGATTCGGCGACAAGGTCGTGCTTGCCGGTTACCATGAGGATGCCGGCGCGTTTTACCGCTCCGCACAAATGGTGATCTGTCCCGTGCGCTATGGCAACGCCATGAAGACCAAAACGGTGGAAGCGCTGTCGCACAGCTCGGCGATCATCGGAACGAGCCAGGCCTTTTCCGGCATCGATGCGAGACCAGGGATGGATGCCCTGATCGCCGACGACGAGGCAACCTTCATCGCCCAACTCATCGAACTCCATGAAGACCAAGCACGTTGCGCGCAGATGCGCGTCAACGCAGGCGCGTTGTTCGACAGCCGGCACTGTTTCGCCCGATATGTCGAAACGATTGCAACACTCATCGACATGTCCGGGCCAGAATCCATAAATTTAAGACCATCAGGATCTACCGACGCGGCTCACTATTAGGAGTTGAGCGGCGAAGTCGAGGGACCACAATGTCGAATGAAGCGGAGTACAATCCGTGGCAACCCTTGCAATGCTTCGATCCCCCGACAGGGCGGATGCAGCCGAAGCAAAGCGCGCCCGTCGGCCCGGATTTCGACACGTCCTGCTTTCCGCCGGACGAACAATTCGAGCGCTTCGCCAACCAGTTGTTGCCGATTGCGGAACTGCGGCGGCCAAGGGGCAAAGATGACCGGCAGGGGCATTCGGGCTCCCTGCACGGCTTCGATATCGGGCACTCGCGCGTCCTGATCGGCAGCACCGAAGAGGTTTGCCTTGTCCGGACGAAACAGGATGTCGTCAGGCTCGACATGGATCACTGGGTCCTGTGGCACAATCTCGAAGGCATCTCACATATCGAGACGAACGGATCGACCAAGCGCGTGGGTCAGGGACAGATGGCCCTGGTGTCCATGGAGCGCCCTTTCGAGGCGACCTACACCCAAAGCAGGACTGCCTATTTCTTCATGCCTCGCGCGCTGTTTCCAGGCCTCGAATTTGTGATGGACCATTTCGCACTCGACCCGGAGAGCCCGCCGCCTTTTCATCCGCTGCTTGCCGAGTACATCCAGACCCTGACGCGCATGCTTCCACGGATGACCGACGACGAAAAGATATCCGCCGAGAACGCGACCGTTGCAATGATGCGCGCCTCGCTCAGCGGCTCGAGAGACAGCATAGCCGACGCGCGGCTGCCGATCCTGGCGGCTCAGTTCGAGCGGGCCAAACGCTTTATCGACGCCAACCTTGCCTCGCGCCACCTCACCATCGACAGTTTGCAGGCGGCGCTTGGCATTTCCCGCAGTCAGCTCTACGCGGTCTTCGAGCGTAGCGGCGGTGTCGCCCGGGTTATCCGGCAGCGGCGCCTTCAGGCCTGTTTCAGAGCGCTGGAACAAGAAGGCGAAACGCGGCCGATCCACCAGATCGCCGAAGCGTTCGGTTTCACCAATCCGGCCAATTTCAGCAGACTTTTCCGCGCGGAGTTCGACTGTACCGGTGAAGATATACGCCGTGCGGCAGAAGCCAGCCGTGCGGCGCCTTCCTACGGCGCATGGCTGCGCAAGCAGGATCTTGAACCGTAGTCCAGACGCTTGCTTGGTTTCCGCTGCGTCCGCCGCGCGCCAATCCGCGCCCGATAGCCCTGTGCGGCACGCAGGCGGATTGCGGCGGCATCCCCTTGCAATAATTGCCGTCTCCTGACCGGATTTTCGACCCAAGCCGGCCCTTCGCGCTGCGATGTTTTCACCGTGAAGCGTTGAGATCCAAAAAAATGCTCCCGTAGCTGCGACCTCACCTATCCCGCCCGTGCAAGAGCCTTGTGCAATCCTGCGGCGGCCGAAGCGAAGGGTAGAGCAAATGTGCAGGATGCCTGCCCCTATGCGCAGCACACAAAAGCCTTAAGTACAGCCTGAAATATATAATGCCATATAAAATGCTAAATAAAATCAAACCGTGATTTCAATGTCGCAGCATTACATGGAAATTTCATGTATTTCTTGAAATAAATCATGTCAATCATTCTGCATTTAATTTATTTTACACTTTGTTAACTAATATAACCTCGGATTTTTTTCTGGCTAAACTCAAAAATTGAGAGATTATACATTGCATTGATTCGTTTCTGGATGAGGCATGACTTTGGAAAAGCAGCAATGGCGAGCGCTCAAATGCGGGCTTCTCATGGCGCTATGTCTGGCGCTGACGGCCTGCACAACCTCCAGGATCAACAAGCAGGCGGCCGCCCGGCTGGACCAGTTGCGAACCGGATCGGTTACGCCTGCCTTACGCGCCGATGCCGAAAATGAGCTTGGCTATGCCATGAGGACCGACAAGGTTCTGCATGGTCTGAAAACGGAAAATGAAAAACTCGTCGCGGCACCGTCTCACGTTGCCTCGCTGCAGGAGCTGCTGGACGCGGCCGTCCAGCACAACGGCACGATCGCGAGTGCGGGCAACAAGGTCGGGCGCGCCACGGTCGACCGGCTGAACGCCCTGTTCGGCTTCGCCCCAAGCCTCAACGCCACCTACACGATCAACAAGCTGAACGAAAAGGTGATCAGTTCCGACAATGTCGTCTTCGATCAGGGACAGGCGAACTATCCGTTCATGACCGCCAACCTGACCCTCGACCAGCCGCTGTTCGATCTGTCCCGCGTCTACGGCTTTCAGTCGTCCGAAGCGGCCAAGAGCAAGGCCGAGGCCGATTACATGGCAGCGCTGGCAGAGGTCAGCCACGAGGTGTTCGAAAACTACCTCACCGCCGTCCAGTCCCAGGCGCGCAAGCAGTCGATCAATGAGCAGCAGGCCTTCCTCGATCGGCAGGTCGCCGGCGAAAATTCCCTGGAGAGAAGCGGTCTCGGCGACGTGGCCAGAACCGCCTCGCTGCGCAGCAGCCATGCGGACCTGGCAGCGGAGGAAGCGCTGGAAGCGGCAGATTACACCGACGCCCTGACAAACCTTGCCCGCCTGACCGGCCTGAACGTCTCGCAGATCGCCCCCTTCAAATTCCCGCAGAAGTTGCTCGGCAGCGAACGCGACATCGACCTGGAGAAATCCATTGCCGCCAGTCTGAAGAACAGTCCGGTGATGATCTCGTCGCGCCTTAACGTCGCCATCGCCAATACCCGCAGGCGCCAGGCCTGGGCCGAGGACTACGCGCCAAAGGTCAACGGCTTCATCACCTTTGCCGACGAGGACCGCGACGCCAGCCGTTTCGGCGGCGCCTCGCACACCCAGGATCTGACATTCGGCGTGAAGCTCACGGTGCCGTTGTTCAACCCGCGCGGTGCCGGTTACGCCGGCGTCGCCGCAGACATGGACGTGGGTGCAGCTGCGACCGATTACTACTCGACCTCAAGACAACTCGAAACCAAGCTCAGGGCGACCTATGGCCGAATGGGAGAATTGACACGGGCGCTGACCGCGCTGGAGGTCTCGGTCAAGCAGGCATCAACCGCATACAGGGCCGAGCGCGCCAAGTTGGAGAATGGCGAAACGGTCGATCTCGCGGTTGCTTCGCGACAGCTCAATCTGGCCAAGACGATCGAGAAGCGCGCCTATTATCGCGCGGAATACCTGCGGTCCTGGGGGGAGTTGCAATTCTTGATGGGCAAAAGCCTATTTCTGGAGAAGTTCTAGTTGTTTATGCGTTCTTACTTCCCGGCATGTCTTGCCGTCGCCGTCCTTGCCCCGAACATCGCCTGGGCAGGGGTTCCATTCGACCTTGCGACGAGCGACACCGCCGCCCTGTCGGCGATCAACTGCACGATCAAGCCGCTGCATGTCGTCGAAGTCAGTTCGCCGGTGCGCGGCATCGCGGCAAAGGTCTTCGTGCGGCCTGGCAGCCAGGTGAAGGAGGGCGACCCTCTGATCCAGCTCGACACCGAGATGGCCGAGGCCGACCTGCGGCTGGCGACCGGAAAGGCACAGGCGGATGCCACCTTGAAGGCGGCGATCATCAATCGCGACGGTCTGGCACAGAAAGTGGCCAGGATGGCGAAGGCCGCAGCCCAGAATGCCGTTTCTACCGGCGATTACGAGGCTGCGGTGCTCGAACAGACCCTGGCAGGCAATGCCGTGCTGCGGGAGACGCAGCAGCGGGATCTCGCGGCACTGGAACAGGCCAGAGCGCAGATGCTGATCGACAAATCGACCATTCGCAGCCCGGTTGCCGGTCGCGTCGGCGAAGATGTCATCGATCCCGGCGAGGCGGTGGACAACAATCATGTCGCCACGATCTACGTCAACCAACCCTTACGCATCGAAGCTTATGTACCGGCACCCGCCCTGCATGGTTTCCTGGCGCGGAAATCCGTCTCGGCACAGATCGGCGAGGCGGATGGCGCCCCGATCCCGCTGACGATGGACTACGTATCGCCCGTCGCCGATCTCGCCTCCAACACCGTTTCCGTCTTCTTCACCCTCAACCAGGCCTCGGTTCTCCCTGGCAGCAAATGCCTGATTTTCAACTCGCCCCCCGGCGGGGATGCGGCAGCACAGACCTCTGCCGGTCTAGCCCGGCGAGCGGTTGAGAACCCGCCCGCAGACATGCCTTGAAATTCACCATGAGCGCGGCTCGCAGCCGGTGGAAGGCCTTTTGCAATGTTTGACAGCCTGATTTCTGCAAGACGCTCGAATAACCCCGAGCCGACGATCTCGGAAGAGCCGAAGGGCGCGGTGCAGGTGCTCCAACCCGTTCTGCTGGAACCGAGAGTGATGCTCGATGCCAACCTGGAATGGGACCTCGGCGGCGGACTGCATGTCTCCGACGCGCTCACCAGCTTTGCCGATGCCTTCTCCCATCAGGTAGACGACATCACCGACTTCCTGCACGCCTTCCTGCACGACATCGAGACCGCCGCCCATACCCTGGATACGATGACCGGGCAGTCATCTCCCGACTCGGCGTCGGACGAACTGACCGGCGTCACCGACGCGGTGGCGCGCATTCTCGGTGCCATCGAGGAACTCCGGAACGGCATCCTCAGCACAGTCCACGACCTCGGCGCATCGGGCGGTGACAGCACCGACACCCTGTCGGTGCTCCTGACGGACGTGAAGCTTGACGGCAAGACGGTCATCAGTTTCCAGCAGGACGATGATCCGAGCAACAACGCCGTCGTCGACGTGTCGATCGCGCTGCCCGACGGCAGCATCGACATAGACGCCTTGCTGGCGAAGGTAATGGGTGACTTCTCGTTGTCGGGCGACCTCAGCCAGACCAACAACGAGAGCGTGGCGATCACCTTCTCCATCGGCTCGTCGGTCGATCTCAAGGACGGCGACGTTCAAAGCATCGGCGTCAGCATTTCCGATTTCGACTTCCCGGACCTATTTCACCTCGGCGGTGACGTCTCCGCGCCGGACGGTACAAATCTATCGCTGGGCATGCTTGATCTGAACGTGATCCAGGTCAACCTCGCCCAGCTGAGAATAGCCGTGTCGGCAGGCGATCTCGATCTTGGCATGACCTATGACGTCACCCATCACACGCAAAGCTCGCACTTCTCCGACTCAGATGCCATCGGCGTCGAAGCGCAGATCAAGCAGATCGGCAGCACGACATACGAGGCAATTCAGGCCGACAAGCAGTATGACCTCGTCTCTATCGTCTCCACCGGATCGCTCAATGTGTCCGGCACGGATTATGCCTATACCTCGGACCTTATCCTTTCGTCCGCACTCGAGAGCCATGACGCAAGCACGCCGCTCGACAGCTTCGTCGATCATGCCTCGGTTGACTTCGACCTCCAACTGGCCGACACGACGGTGGAAGCCGGGCTGGCCCAGACCGTCGAGACGATGGTCAAGGCGTTTTCCGTCATGGGTGTCGATGAAGTCCTCGCGTTCCTGGCGGATATCGGCCAGTCGCTGAATGCCATCCTCTCGGACTCGGCTTTCGACATCGATCTGCCGCTGACGGATCTCAACCTCAGCGACGTCATAGACCAGCTCACCGGCATACTGTCCAATCTGCCGGACGAATTCCGCATCGATCCGGCCAGTATCGGCTTCGGCACCGACGACGCAGCGATCAATCTCTTCCATCAGATGACATCGCAGGAGAGCGGCGCGATCTCGGCCGCCATGCTGAACACGCTGTCGGGCTATTCCAGCATCACGCTCTCCATTATCGATGCCGCCGGTGTGATCCACACCGTCGCCGTCCACCTCGATGCCGCCGTGACCAACGCCAATGCCAGCGTCGAGGACCGCCTGGCGGCGCTTGCGGGCCTGTTCAGTGGTGCCCTTTCGAGCTACGGCATCACCGCCGGCGTCGACGGCACGGCCCTGCGCTTCTCCAGCACCAAGACCACGGTCAGTGGCAAGAGCGGCTATGCGACCTTTGCGCTGACATCGGCAACGACCAAGAACGGAACCGAGGACGACGACTTCGGCCTGGCCAATCTCGGTTTCGGCGAGACCAGTTACATTTCGATCGACGGGGTCTTCGACGTCGACAGCTGGGCGCAAGAGCAGATCCTGCGCTTCGGAGACGCCAGCGAGTCCGCGGCCACCGGTGCCATAGACTTCAGCAATCTCGAAGACGTCCACATGCTGCGCTATACCATCACGATTGATGGAGTGCAGCGCTATCTGGACGTGACCTCCGAAGATGGCTGGTCGAGCTCCGCTGATCTTGCCGCCGACATCAATAGCGCCCTTCAGCAACTGGGCGTCGGCGTCACCGCATCGGCGAACGGCGACAGTATCGCCTTCGCCCTCGATACGCATGAAAACCGCTTCATCACGATCGATGTCGACGTATCCCAACTGCTGCGCGCGTCCGATATCGACTCGCTCATGACCTGGGTCTCAGACACATTGGGCTCCGTGATTGATGGCGTCGGACTTGTCTTGACGACGAATGGCGAGCTCGTGCTGGACTTTTCCGGTCTTACCGCATCGCTGGTTTCCGACCCGGATGCGCCTGCGGACTTCAACGCCTCCGATATCGGGCTTGGAATGCTCGGCGATCTCACCTTGTCGGCCCAGCTGCAGACCTCCATGCACGCCGTGCTCAACGGGTCCGGTGGTCTCGATCTTCTAGGCTTCGTCAATGACCTGACGGCCAATGGAGAAACGGTTCTTAGTGCCAACACGTCTCTGGGCGGCGACCTCGCCGACCTGATGGAAGACAATATGTACTTCCAGGATGTCGCGCTTGCCGTCGATGTCCTCGCCACCGCAAGCAACATAACCGGCTCCGCAAATGTCGGGATGATCTCCGTCGATATCGGCAGCCAGAATGCCAGCGAAAATTTCCTCGTCCTCAACGCCCAGCTCGACGTCACGCTGGTCGGCACCGACGAGAATGGCAATTTCTCAGATCGTCTGTCCTTCAGCAATGTCCTCGATGCAATCCTGACCCGTGTCGACCAGGTGGGTGACGAGGCTGTCGTGACCGAAGCGCTCGGTGTCTCCTCGCTGATCGGCAGTTTCAATCTGAGGGGCGGTATCCTCGCCAATGGTGATGGACACGGTATCGATGCCAACGGCAATATCATCGATGCGACCGGCAAGGTTGTGGTGGTCGACGCCGACACCTATCCCGGGGGAGACCCGCTGGCGGAACTGCTCGTCCATCTGGGCGATGTAACGGTCACCGTCTCCGGCCTGGAGGGCATAGGCTCAGACCTGATCGACGGCGTAGACTTTACCGTCGCCGATCTGCTGCAGCTGGCCGACACGGCAACGGTTGCACTCACGGGCTCCGACGCAGAGTCGCTGTCGTCGCTTGGCGCCCTCACCTCGCTGGATGACGACGATATTTTCGCGTCCCTCGTCGCCATTGCCAACATGCTGGAGTTGGTAACCGACTCTCTGTCCGAAGAACTTCCCTTCCTCGATCAGGCGATCCCGCTTCTGAACTTCTCGATCCTCGACGTCATCAGCTTCTCGGCCGATTTTGTCGATGCGTTGAACGCCTTGCGTAACAATCCCCAGAGCGGCCTGGATGTCGTGGAAGGCTATCTGAACAGCGTGTTCGGCGAAGGCTCGACCGAAGTCACCTGGGACGCGGCCACGCAGACAGTGCTCTTCGACCTGAGCTTCGATTTCCTGGAGGACTACGCCACGTCTTCCAATTTCCAGCTCGATATTGGTGCGCTGCTGGGCGATGCACTCAGCTCGATGCTGGGTGACGACCTTGCCGACATCGTCAGCTCGCTCACGGCGGCCGGCGCAGGGGCAACACTGGTCTTCAACCCCCTGCTGTCCTTCAATTTCTCCTTCGGCATCGATCTCAGCAATTCGGGCCTCAACCCGACGACGGTCGCCAGCCGCGATACGCCGCTCAGCGAACTGGCCGACGCTTCGACCGTCAACCTCAATCCCAACGAAGGCGCCGAAATCAAGATCACCTGGGAGAACGCCGACAGCGGAGAGAGCCAGACCCTGAAATTCGACGCCGACGGCTATGACACCGTCGGCGAACTGGTCGATGCGCTGAATACTGCCGTCAAGCAGAGCTTCGGCGACAGCGTCAGCGTCACCTTCGACGCCGAGACCGGGCAGGTCATGCTCGTCGACAGCGATGCCTCCAAGGTCGACAACACCGGTGTTCTGGCCCTGTTCGGCACGACCGACGCGGGCTCGACCGCGATCAACGGCGTGCAGACCATCGCCTTGTCGTCCGGTTTCCACGGTTATGACGAGGCGACCTCGTTCACCGTCAACATCGGTGGCGAGGACATCGCGATCGACATTCCGCAGGCGGATGGCCGCACCGCCGAAGGTTTCGCAGCCGCCGTCAATGCAGCGCTCAAGGAGCTCGACGTTCCGCGCAGCGCGCTCGGCGGCAATTCTGCCAACAGCTCGACTATTGCTGCCTCGCAACTGCTGAACGTCTCGGTCGGTGCGAACGGACAGATCGTCATCCAGGAGACGAACTTCGCCCAGGCAGCCGGCTACGACGCCTTTGCCTTCTCCGTCAGCGGCGCCGATGCGTCCGAAACGGTCTCCTTCACGGTCACCAATCTCGGCGGCTCCAACATCGCGACGATCCTCGGCCTCGTCACGACCGGTACCGTGATCGGCGGCAGCGTTGTGGGCGAGCCCCTGTTCACCGGGCACGATGCGGGGGCTCCCCGCATATTCCTCGACACCGAAAAGACAGGGCTGGAACTATCTTTCACCGCTGGCGCCGAAGATCTCAACCTCGAACTCGCGCTCGGTCCGATCACGATCGGGGTCTCCGACGGTGTGGCGATCATCAACGCCGGTGACGGTTCAGGGGACGCTGCCCATATTTCTCTGACCATCGCCGATATCGACGGTGACGATCATGATGGTCAGTTCGACCTTTCTGCCCTGGCGAAACTTGGCGGAACGTCGGGCCATTCCGTCAGCGACCTGTTCATTGTCGACATTCAGATCGGCATCGAAATCGACCTGCCGTTCAGCGACAATTTCGGACTCTTCGATCCGAGCGAAAATGGCCTCCACTGGATGACCACATTGCTCGGCATGGTCGACGGCGCGAATTTCGCCGACTTCTCCCTTTCCAATATTCGCGGAACCTTCGAAGGCGCGCTTGTCGATCTGTTCATGGACGGCAAGATCGACATCTCGGGTTTCGAGTTCAGCCTGCCGGACCTGAACGAGTATTTCAGCAACCTCAACATCTTCGACCTGCTGAACAATCCGACGCTCATCCTGGAAGGTCTGGACACGATCTTCAGCCAGATCCAATCCCTGCTCGACAACTATCTGGGCGGCATTGACCTGCCGCTGATCGGCGACGCGATCGGCGACGGCGTCACCATGTTCGAACAGTTCCGTTATTACGTGATCGACGCCGCACTGGAATATGCCCAGACGCCGCTCGAAGACGGCTCCAAGCCGACAACGGTCGATCTTCTCACCCACTTCGTCAACGACACGTTGAACTCCGTCTTCGGGACCGACGATGTCACCTACATGCAGGCCTATCTGAACACCGACGGCGGGACCAGCGACAGCTACATCTATGCGGTTTTGAACTTCTCCCAGGTCCTCTTCTCGGAGATGATCGATATCGATTTCGATCTCGGGATTCCAGGTTTCAACCTGGAGATGGAAGAGGGCTCGCAGGTCCTGATGCAGATCGCCTACACCGTCAACATCGGCTTCGGCTACGACAAGAACGGCTTCTTCCTCCTCAACGACACGGACGCACCCGAACTCGCACTCGAATTCCTGGTCGACGCCGGCAGCTTTGCCGGCTCCATGAGCATTCTCAATATTCTCGGCCTGTCTGCAGCCGCGGTCACAACCGACGAGGACGGAAACCTCATCGCCGGTGACGGCACCGCCTATGTGTCGGCAAGCCTCGAGGCTGACCTTTTCGGGACCCAGGGCCTGACGATCGCCAGCCCGGATGCGCAGGTACCGGGTGTGGAAACGCCCGGTACCGCCTATCGCGATTTCAGCGGCATCGTGTCCCTTGATGCGGAGGGCCACGAACTGACGTTCGAGAACATGATCTATTTCTCGCAACTCAACTTCAACAATCTGGCCGCATTGTCCTTCCACGCCGAGTTCGACATCCAGATCGCCTTCGAGGCGAATATCTTTGACCCGAACACCGCAGAGCCGATCAAGATCGGCGGGGTGCAGATCATTCCGTCGCTGGCAACCGAATTCCTGTTTCATGGCAGCTATAACGGCGGTGACGCCGCCGTCACGATCGACAAGCTGGAGTTCTCAAAAGTTCGCGTGGACGCCTCGGCCATATACGATGCGTTTCTGGCTCCGATCCTCGATCCCATCATGGAATTCATCGAGCCGTTGGCGTCAGCGTTCGACTTCCTCGGCGACTTCCCGTTTGATCTGCTCGTCGATGTCCTGAGCAAATTCTGCCCAATTCTCGGAATCATCGATTCGGTCGCCCAAACGCTCAATGACATTGCGGATTTCATCACTGCAATCGAGAAGACGGGTGGCTGGCTGGAGATCGGCACCTACGACTTTACCCATGCGGCCCAAGACGCGCAGGAAGAGGGTTCGACCAAGCTCGACACGCATGATGTCAAATTCACCGCCACCCCAGGTAAAACGAACGCCCTACTGACCACGGGCGCGGGCACCGCCCCCGGCACGACACCGGTTGCCAAAAATCCCACCGGCTTCTTCGGCGATATCAGCAAGGGTTTCTCGGTCGAAATCAATCTTATCACCGATCCCATGAACGTGCTGAAGATGCTGCTTGGCGATCTCAGCAATGTGCAGATCGTCACGGTCAATTACACGCTGTTCGACATGCATATGCATTTCGATCTGGCCGAAACGATCATCGAAACCCTGCATATGCCGGGCTGGGCCGCAAAGATCATCAACAGTGCGTTCAAGTTCACCCTCGACTTCGATATGGAGGCGCGGTTCAGCGTCGTCTACACGCTGGAAGGCGTGGTGAACTTTGTCGAGACGCACGATGCGGAAAGACTTCTCGACGGGATCAACATCGATACCGATCTGCTCTATGTAAACATCCACATAGCAGCGGGCCTCAACTTCACGATCGCAGGCCTCGACGTCTCCGGCGGGGTGACGATCGACCTCAACTTCAATGACCCGAACGGCAATGGTCTGCTGAGCTTCCCCGAGCTTCTGGAGATAATTGGTGCGGTGGGAGACGCCGACAACTTCTGGGATGCACTCGGCTATATCTTCGAAGGCACGTTCGAGGTCGATTTCCATCTGGGCATCTGGGTCGGTATCGACCTCGGCTTCTTCAGCTTGAAATGGCATGCCGACATCATCAGCTTTGACCTGAACTACCATTTTGGTGGCAAGGATCTGCCGCCCCATATGTCCAACGACTTTGGTCGTGGCGGTACGGCCATCCTCAATGTGGGTGCGAATGTCGCAGCCAGCTTCTCGAAGATTACCGAAGACGGAAACGACCATATCGTCGTCAGGCAGGACGGCTCGAAGATCGCCATCGACATGTCTCAGGGCGGTGCGCCGGTGACAGGGGAGATCAATTCGAACGCCGGCGCGATCATCATCCCGGCGGGCGAAGGCAACAACGTGGTCGATCTCAGCCAGATGAGCGGCACCACGACGATCACCTATACCGGCTCCGGCAAGGATCAGATCACCCTGCCCGACACCGGCACCCATGTCGTATTCGCCGGCGGCGGCGACGACACCATCACCGCCGGCGAAAATGCCTCCGGGGTCTACATCATCTTTGGTCAGGGCGGTTCGGATACGGTCAACATACCGGGCGGGACGGTCATCTATATCGGTGACGACGACTACGGCATGCGTGACCTGTTCCAGACGGAGTTCGCCAACGGCAATGTCTCGGTCGAGGCAATTCTGCAGCTCGTCGGCCTCAACGCCGACGGCACGCCGAACGAGAACGCACCGGCCAATTATGCAGTCGGCTCGGGCACCTACAACCTGGCAGACCTGCTCACCAACTACACGGCAGCCACCCAGACGCTTGCCTCGGGGGCTGCCGATCACGTGACGCTCGGCGCCGTCGAGGGTGCGATCGTGCTGACGGGCGCCGGCAATGACGTGATCAATATCGATCTCGATGCGACCGGCGATGTCCAGGTGTTTTCCGGTGCCGGCAACGACCTCATTCAGACGGGCGGCAGCAATATCTACGTCGAAGGCGGTGCCGGCAGCGACATCATCCAGGTGGAGGGGGACAAGACCGAGGTCTGGGGCTGGGGCGCGGCCGCCGGCGAAAGCGGCCTGCCGGCTGATACCTCCTATCTCGGCGCGCTTGCCCTGTCGGACGGCGCAGACATCCTGATCGGCGGCTCCGGCGAAGATGTGCTGCACGGCCAGCTCGGCGACGACATCCTGGCCGGCGGCGGGGGCGACGACACGCTGTCCGGCGGCACCGGCAACGATATCATCACCGGCGGAACATTCCAGTTCACGTCGCCGGGCGGGGTTATCGACGTTGCCCATCTCGACCTCAGCCATCCTTTGAGTTCCCCCCTCTCGATCTCCGTCCTCGACGCGGCAGATGGCGACGACACGATCTATGGAGGGGCCGGCGACGACATCCTGGTCGGCGGCGGCGGTGACGACAGCATGTATGGCGAAGGTGGCGCGGATCTGCTCGTCGGCGACTTCGCAACGATCAAGACCACGTCTGCCATGATCGTCCAGAGCGTGATCTCGACCTTCGCGACATCGGCCAATGCAGGCACCGACAAGCTCGACGGTGGCAAGGGCAACGACATCCTCATGGCCGGCGGCGCCAAGGCTGGAGAAACCGAAACCCTTGTCGACGTCGATGGCGACAATGTGCTGATCGGCGACTTTGCCGAATTGCGCGGCACCCGCCTGATGGACGCGGTCACCTACATCGCCTCCATTGCCAGCGACAACGGAGGAGGCGACATCATCACGTCGGGCGCCGGCAACGACATCATCATCGGTGGCGAGGGGGCCGACACGATTTCGTCCGGCCTCGGAGGCGATTTGATCCTCGGCGACAACGGCATCATCGACATCGCCTCAAGCACGTTGACCGGCGTGGCGACGGCCAATGACGGCGACGATGTCATCGTCACCGGCCTGGGGCAAAGTTCGGGTTCCGGCACCACGCCGTTCGACCTCATCGATCTCGTGATCGGCGGCACCGGAAACGACACGGTCAGCGGTCAGGCGGGCGGCATGGTGTTCCTCGGCGATACCGGTACGATGAAGCTCAGCGCTACGGCCCTTTCGGCGCTGCGCTCCTACACACCTCCGTCGGCCGATGCGAGCGATGAAAAAATGGCGGCGGGCGCCAAGACCTTGGCGCTCATCCAGACGATCGTGCGCACGCTGGAAAGCACGGCGCAGACAACCGACGGCAACGATCATCTGAGCGTCGCGGGCGGCAATGTCACGGCCATCCTAGGCGGTGGCAACGACGAGGCGGATCTCGGCGACGGCGACGCGGCGATCCTCGGCGATGACGGCCGCATCACCGTCGATCCCGACAGCACCTACGAAAAATCCATCATCACGCTCGACAGTGCCGCCAGCCTGGCGGCAACAAATGCCGACCGGATCACTAGCGGAAACGGACGGGTTCTCGCCATCGGCGGCGCCGATGACGACAGGATCGAGCTTGGCAATGGCGGCAACTCGGTCGTTGGGGACAATGGCAAGATCGTCCGGTCCGAAGACGGCGGGGCGACCGTTGTCTCCACTCTCGCCAAGATCGGCGGCAACGACACCATCATCACAGGCGCCGGCGACGACATCGTCATCGGTGGCGCCGGCAACGACACGATCCACGCGGGCGACGGCAACAATACCATCCTCGGTGACAGCGGCTCCTACGGAAACGGTCGATTGGCGTCCGACAGCCTGCAGAACGACGGCGACGACATCGTCACCAGCGGCTCCGGCAACGACGTCGTCATCCTCGGCGGCGGCGCTGACACGGCCGATCTGGGCGACGGCGACAACTGGGTCATCGGCGACAGTGGCGAGATCGTCTGGACGGATGCAACCGATGTCTCGCTGACTACAACCTCGCCGGAGGTCGGCGGCGAAGACGCCATCAATACCGGTACAGGCGACGACATCGTTATCGGCGGTGCCGGCAGCGACACCCTCCACGCCGGCGATGGCGACAACATTGTCCTCGGCGACAGCGGCACCTACCAGGCCGGCTCGACCAACCGGCTCGTTTCCGAAACCCACGACAGCGACGGCGACGACATCGTCACCAGCGGCTCCGGCTCCGGCAACGACATCGTCATCCTCGGCGGCGGCAAGGACGCGGCCGATCTCGGCAATGGCGATAACTGGACTATCGGCGATAGCGGCGAGATCGTTTGGAAGGATGCAACCGATGTCTCGCTGACTACAACCTCGCCAGAGGTCGGCGGCGAAGACGCCATCAATACCGGCACAGGCGACGACATCGTTATCGGCGGTGCCGGAAGCGACACCCTCCACACCGGCGATGGCGACAACATTGTCCTCGGCGACAGCGGCTCCTATCAGGCCGGGTCGACAAACCGCCTCGCTTCCGAAACCCACGACAGCGATGGCGACGACATCGTCACCAGCGGCTCCGGCAACGACATCGTCATCCTCGGCGGCGGCAAGGACGCGGCCGATCTCGGCAATGGCGATAACTGGGTTATCGGCGATAGCGGCGAGATCGTTTGGACGGATGCCGCGGACGTCTCGCTGACTACAACCTCGCCGGAGGTCGGCGGCGAAGACGCCATCAATACCGGCACAGGCGACGAGATCGTTATCGGCGGTGCCGGAAACGACACCCTCCATGCCGGCGATGGCGACAACATCATCCTCGGCGACAGTGGATCATATCAGGCAGGCTCGACCAAGCGGCTCGTTTCCGAAACCCACGACAGCGACGGCGACGACATCGTCACCAGCGGCTCCGGCAACGACATCGTCATCCTCGGCGGCGGCGCTGACACCGCCGATCTGGGCGACGGCGACAACTGGGTCATCGGCGACAGTGGCGAGATCGTCTGGACGGATGCTTCGGATGTGTCACTGACCACCACCTCGCCGGAGATCGGTGGCAACGACACCATCACCACCGGAACAGGTGACGACATTGTCATCGGCGGTGCCGGCAGCGACACCCTCCACACCGGCGATGGGGACAACATCATTCTCGGCGACAGCGGCTCCTACCAGGCCGGCTCGACCAACCGGCTCGCTTCCGAAACCCACGACAGCGATGGCGACGATCTCGTCACCAGCGGCTCCGGCAACGACATCGTCATCCTCGGCGGCGGCGCTGACAAGGCCGATCTCGGCGACGGCGACAACTGGGTCATCGGCGATAGCGGCGAGATCGTCCGGACGGATGCCGTGGACGTCTCGCTAACCACGACCTCGCCGGAGATCGGCGGCAACGACACCATCAATACCGGCACAGGCGACGACATCGTCATCGGCGGTGCCGGAAGCGACACCCTCCACACCGGCGATGGCGACAACATCATCCTCGGCGACAGCGGCTCCTACCGGGCCGGCTCGACAAACCGCCTCGCTTCCGAAACCCACGACAGCGACGGCGACGACATCGTCACCACCGGCGCAGGCAACGACATCGTCATCCTCGGCGGCGGCGCTGACACGGCCGATATGGGCGACGGCGACAACTGGGTCGTCGGCGACAGTGGCGAGATCGTCTGGACGGATGCTTCGGATGTGTCCCTGACCACCACCTCGCCCGCCATCGGCGGCAGCGACATCATCACCACCGGAACAGGTGACGACATTGTCATCGGCGGTGCCGGCAGCGACACCCTCCACGCCGGCGATGGCGACAACATCATCCTCGGCGACAGCGGCTCCTACCAGGCCGGGTCGACCAACCGCCTCGCTTCCGAAACCCACGACAGCGACGGCGACGACATCGTCACCAGCGGCTCCGGCAACGACATCGTCATCCTCGGCGGCGGCGCTGACACGGCCGATCTGGGCGACGGCGACAACTGGGTCGTCGGCGACAGTGGCGAGATCGTCTGGACGGATGCCGCGGACGTCTCGCTAACCACCACCTCGCCGGAGATCGGCGGCGGTGACACCATCACCACCGGAACAGGCGACGACATCGTCATCGGCGGTGCCGGCA
>NZ_JAGGJU010000022.1:2500-5000 GCF_017873095.1 Heterorhizobium halophytocola
GCGACGGGCTTGCCCGTTTTGGTGGCTTGCTGAGGAACGGATATCCTTGTCTTTGAAGAAATAAAAGCTTTGCACCTGGCTTATGGCCCGGTGCCTGTTGTTGATACATTGTGAAGAGAAGATTGATCTGGAGGCTTCCAGGTGCTGTGGGGTAACCCATGGTGTCCGAGCCCTTTCCTTATGATCCTTATGACGGTCTAGCCGACCGGAGTTTGGGGAAGGACGGGAGGTAGGTAGGAAGCTTGTCACTCTGGTCGTTCGTTGTTGGTGGCCTAGGCTGCCTCTGACGAATTGCTGATGATCGTTGCCTGACCGCGCGATCCCGGATTTAATCTCGAGAAGCTGGTCTTAAAGATAGACTGCAAGTGAGCTGCTCGGCGTAGCTCCGATAAAGCAGGTCTATCGAACGCGTCGATGGCATCTGACTGTCTGGTTGTAAAAGGTAACCGGACTTCTGGTTGGTCTGCTTCCTCTAGGGGATGCGGACTTTTTGGCTTGGGCTTTGTTGACACTTGCCCGTATGGCCGGATTTGGAACCCCTTCTTTCGTCAGAAAGGAGGATAGGACTTCCAGATCGCAGATAGAGATGAGCATTGGCAATGAGAACGATTAAGTGTCTTAAGGGCATTTGGTGGATGCCTTGGCATGCACAGGCGATGAAGGACGTGATACGCTGCGAAAAGCCGTGGGGAGCTGCGAATAAGCTTTGATCCATGGATCTCCGAATGGGGCAACCCACCTTAGATGCTTAGAAAATCCAAACTGTCAGCGATGACGGCTTGGGTTTCTAAGCATTGTTACAAGGTATCTAACTCTGAATACATAGGGGTTAGAAGCGAACGCAGGGAACTGAAACATCTAAGTACCTGCAGGAAAGGACATCAACCGAGACTCCGTAAGTAGTGGCGAGCGAACGCGGACCAGGCCAGTGGCAATGTTGATTAAAGTGGAACGAGCTGGGAAGCTCGACCGTAGTGGGTGATAGTCCCGTACACGTAATGAGATACATTGTCCTTGAGTAGGGCGGGACACGTGAAATCCTGTCTGAACATGGGGAGACCACTCTCCAAGCCTAAGTACTCGTGCATGACCGATAGCGAACAAGTACCGTGAGGGAAAGGTGAAAAGCACCCCGACAAGGGGAGTGAAATAGAACCTGAAACCGGATGCCTACAAACAGTAGGAGGGGGCAACCCTGACTGCGTACCTTTTGTATAATGGGTCAACGACTTAGTGTATCTAGCAAGCTTAAGCCGGTAGGTGTAGGCGCAGCGAAAGCGAGTCTGAATAGGGCGATTGAGTTAGATGCATTAGACCCGAAACCGAGTGATCTAGCCATGAGCAGGTTGAAGGTTGGGTAACACCAACTGGAGGACCGAACCCATATCTGTTGCAATAGATCGGGATGACTTGTGGCTAGGGGTGAAAGGCCAATCAAACTCGGAGATAGCTGGTTCTCCGCGAAAACTATTTAGGTAGTGCGTCGATCGAATACCCTCGGGGGTAGAGCACTGGATGGGCTATGGGGACTCACCGTCTTACTGATCCTAACCAAACTCCGAATACCGAGGAGTACTAATCGGCAGACACACGGCGGGTGCTAACGTCCGTCGTGAAGAGGGCAACAACCCTGACCTCCAGCTAAGGTCCCCAAGTCATGGCTAAGTGGGAAAGGATGTGAGGATCCCAAAACAACCAGGATGTTGGCTTAGAAGCAGCCATCATTTAAAGAAAGCGTAACAGCTCACTGGTCTAAATAAGGGTCTTTGCGCCGAAAATGTAACGGGGCTAAAGCCATGCACCGAAGCTGAGGATGTGATCCGCAAGGGTCACGTGGTAGCGGAGCGTTCCGTAAGCCGATGAAGGGATACCTGTGAGGGGTCCTGGAGGTATCGGAAGTGCGAATGTTGACATGAGTAACGATAAAGAGGGTGAGAGACCCTCTCGCCGAAAGACCAAGGGTTCCTGCTTAAAGTTAATCTGAGCAGGGTTAGCCGGCCCCTAAGGCGAGGCGGAAACGCGTAGTCGATGGGAACCACGTTAATATTCGTGGGCCTGGTGGTAGTGACGGATCACACAAATTGTATGTTCTTATTGGATTGAGCATGCAGTGGAGTGGTTCCAGGAAATAGCTCCACCGTATAGACCGTACCCGAAACCGACACAGGTGGTCAGGTAGAGTATACCAAGGCGCTTGAGAGAACTATGTTGAAGGAACTCGGCAAATTGCACGCGTAACTTCGGAAGAAGCGTGACCCCATATTACGCAAGTATTGTGGGGTGGCACAGACCAGGGGGTAGCGACTGTTTATCAAAAACACAGGGCTCTGCGAAGTCTTTAAGACGACGTATAGGGTCTGACGCCTGCCCGGTGCTGGAAGGTTAAAGGGAGAGGTGCAAGCTTTGAACTGAAGCCCCAGTAAACGGCGGCCGTAACTATAACGGTCCTAAGGTAGCGAAATTCCTTGTCGGGTAAGTTCCGACCTGCACGAATGGCGTA
>NZ_JAGGJU010000023.1 GCF_017873095.1 Heterorhizobium halophytocola
TCCGTCAGGTCGCCGCGAGCCAAAACCGCCTCCTAAAAGGCAGCCTTGAATCACGCTTCAGCTGATTTGGGAATCCACTTTGTCAACAGGACCTAAAGTGCCTCTCGAGACCGGAGGCGGTTCTTTGTCCCGATCTCTTTCCAAAGCCGCGATGGCATTGTTAATTATTCTAATTTCCCGTTCCAACTATTTCACCTCCAGCAGATCATCAGGATTCGGTATATATTTTTTGAATCTGCCCCTTGTCAGTGCAATGTCTCGCGGCGAGGCTCGCCCCGTGGCCACAACGCCGATAAAACGGCGAGATAGACCGCGCTACACGGGGTGTTACAACACCAATTAATTTGAAGGAAGCAAGCGGAGGCATGCCTGCCCGACAAATACATTCAAGAGCACGCGCGGCGCCGGATGAGCTGCCCCTCGCCATGCTGTCAGTTACTTAACGACAAGCTCAAATGCACCATCACCCATCCAATCTAATGCCAGATAAGTCCCATTCAATTTTCCAGAGTCTCGGAGCGCTTCAAAAACGTCTTGCGGACTCCACGCTTTCCCTCCCGAGAAGGGTATTCCGGCGTTTCGCAGTCGATCGAGCACAGCTACTCTTTCGTCCTCGTTAATGGCTCTCCTGACAAAATACATTCCTTTTACGTCGCCAAAAACCTCCTCATAAAACTGAGGTAACGGCTCAAATGTGAATTCATTTGCCAACAAAAAATCTTTAAACGGCTCTGATTTACACACAACCTTAATGCTCTCATCCGAGCACATTGCAACATAAACAAGGCCGCGCCTCACATCATCTTTCATTTCGCCGTCACTATCCCTATTGTTTTAACACCGGCAGCGTCCGTAGTTGGTATAGAGTCAATCAACATCTCCGGTCCTCCGCCGGGGAGATGCTCGCCTGCCCCAAGAAAATATTGGTTATTACCAGCACCTCCTGGAAGCGGAGATCTCGGATTTCTTGCGCGAATACCTTTCGCTTCACGAATTTTGAACCCCTGCTGTAAGGATCCTGGCTCAAGGCCGAGATTACGCTCGAGCACAGCAATTGTTTTCGCATCAGCAGAAATGACTCCATCTATGCTTTTACCTAGTACGTCCGTCAGCGCCTTGCGATCGGTGATGTAAGTTCCTGCACGACCAACTGCAGAGTATTGGTCTGTCGACAATGGACTGACATTATACCCGATATCGTCTTGCAACATCTGCGACTGACGAACGCGGGCCTGCGCGACCCTTAATCCCAGCACATCAATCCAAGCCGCCGGATTGCCCACATACCCCTGCGGTCGATCCCCGCCTGAGCCCGATCGGATCCGGGCTCGCATATTGCCCAGCCAGCGGGTCGTAATGCCGATGGCGGTTGTAGTAGAGCCCGGTCTCGGCATCCTCATACTGCCCCGGACACCGCCAGGGGCAGTCGTACTCGGCAGGTGCCGTGTCCGGCCCGCGCTTCAGCGCCAGCGTGCTAAACGTCCGCTCAGAACTGCTACTGCTAAAATCGCAAGTCCCAACGGAGAAGGAAAAGCAGCGCGATGCGCTAGCAGCTCGCGAATGTATAGTAGCCTGCGTTCGAGTATTCCATGGAGGCAAGTGCGATCTACTGTATAATATGCTTCGTAATCATGACTTTGGGCACAGCGCGCTTTATCTCTTTTGACGACAATCTCATAGAGCCCCACCCCTCCTCCGGTATCCGCATCTCGTAGGCTTGGATAGATTGCCATCCCACTCGCTTCGGCCGCCGCTTGCGCGTCGAACGTTCCTCATGCGGCATCCAGCGATGGGTGCATGGCCAAGGCGAGTTTTCGAGCGGCAATAAAGTCGACCTTGCCAGATCCCAAAACCGGGACCTCGCCGACGCTCACTGCGGCCGGCACCATCATGTCCATCGCGCCCTTTGCCTTGGCAAAGTTCGCGAAATCGGTGCGATTGGCATTCTGGGCATCGGTGAGCAAGATCAGGCGTTCGCCCTTCTTGGCATCGGGCACTGACGAGACAACCGACAGGTTGCCCGGCCACAATTGTGCCGCCACGGCTTCCACTGTTGCCAGCGACACCATTTCGCCACCGATCTTGGCAAAGCGCTTCGCACGGCCGCGGATGGTGACAAAACCGTCCTCGTCTATAGTGACGATATCGCCGGTATCGTGCCACCCGTCCACGAGCGGCTCGATCACACCGGGATTTTCGGCTCTCAGGTAACCTGCCATGACATTGGCGCCCTTGATGAACAGCCGGCCACCTTCATCGATCCCCGATACCGCTTCCAACTTCCATTCCATGCCAGGCATGATCTTGCCGACAGTCCCTGAGCGATTGAACATCGGCGTGTTAAGCGAGATGACAGGTGCGGTTTCGGTGACACCGTAACCTTCGAGAATGCGCAGGCCGAATTTTTCCGTATAGGTCTCGCGCGTCGACGACTTCACCGGTTCGGCACCGGAAAAAATGTAGCGGATCGAGCGAAAATCGTATGGATGCGCCGTGCGGGCATAACCGTTGAGGAACGTGTCGGTACCGAAGATGATGGTGGCGTTCGACGTGTAGATCAGTTCCGGCACGATACGGTAATGCAATGGCGACGGGTAAAAATAGACCGGCACACCGGAGACCAGCGGCAGGACTGTGCCCGCGGTGAGACCGAAGGAATGGAAGACAGGCAGGATGTTGAACACCTTGTCACCGGAATGGAAGTCGATACGAGATGCCGCCTGGGCGGCGTTCGACAGGATGTTGCGATGGGTGAGCACGACGCCCTTCGGCAAACCTTCCGAACCGGAGGTAAAGAGGATGACGGCAGTATCTTCCGCCGTCTGTCTCACCAGCGGCTTATAGCCACGGAACAGACCCAAAACCTTGTCGAAGGCCGTGATCGTCTCGCGCAGGTCGTCGAGCCAGACAAACGTCACTTCCTTTTCCATCTCGGCGACGATCGGACCGAGCTTGCCCTGCGTGACAAAGGCGTGGGAGCACAGAACATGCTTCACCTGAGCCGCCTTGCAGGCCGACAGGATATTGGCGGCGCCGGCCGTAAAGTTCAGCATCGCGGGAACCTTGCCTGCCGACATGACACCAAGAACAGTGGCGGCTGTGCCATTGGCATTGGGCAGCATCACGCCAAGGGTCTTGTCTTTCGGAAACATCGCCTTGAACTTCGCCCCCAGGACGGCAGCACCGGTGAGCAGCTTGCCGTAGGAGAGCGGGCCGCTGATCGGATCCTCGACGGCAAGCTTGCCGCGCCCCTTTTCCCGCGCCGTTTCGATGATGCGCTCGAGCACGGTGAGGTTGGTGTTCGTGGTCTCGAACAGGAGCATCGACATGATCTTGTATAGAGCAGCACCAGCGGCGATGCGGCGCTTGCGGCCCTTTAGCTCTTCCGGCACTTCGAGGCGGACCGGTTCAAGGATCGTCACTTTGACCTTGGGGAACAGGCGGCGACGCACCTGCCCCCCGGAGAGCCGCGAAAAATAGCTCTTTTCCAGACCATCGATACGCACGGGCACGATCATCGAGCCGGTCTTGTCCGCCACCATCGCCGCACCGTCGTAGACCTTCATCAGCGTGCCGGTCACCGTCAGGCGGCCTTCCGGGAAGATTCCGATGGCATTGCCGTCCTGCGCCACCTTAATCAGTGAACGGGTCCCCATCGGCTTGGTCGGATCAAGCGGCAGGAAGCGCGCCATTTTCAGGAAGGGGCGGACCCACCAGGCCTGGGCGATCTTGTAATCGACCGCGAAGACGGGTTCCTCTTCGGTAATGGCGAGTGCCAGCGCACCGTCGAGGAAGCTTACGTGGTTAAGCGCGATGATCGGCGCGCGACCGGCCTTGCGGATGTTTTCCAGCCCTTCGACCTCCAGCCGCATGAAGGCGCGGAAGAGGATCGAGATGAAATCGCGAAAGGGGTTGGTCGGTAGCGTCTTCAACATCAACCAGGCGACGGCGATATTGATGATCGACAGGCCGAGAATGATCATCGGTACGGAGACGCCGACCGCCTGCAAGATGGCGACCAGCGCCAGACCTATCGTGATGAACAGGGCCGATAGGACATTTGCACCGCCGATGACGCGGGCGCGGCGCTTTTCGTCCGCCCATGTCTGCATGGCGGAAAAGGTTGGCACGGCAAGGAAAGCGCCGCCGACCGCCATACCGGCGAGATCGATCGCTACACGAATAGTGTTCTGGCCGGCGAAAAATTCAGAGATCGTCCGCGCATGTGTGACGGACTGCAGGCCCCAGAGGTTCCAGGCGAGATCGAGGCCGAAGAGAGCGACGATGGCCGTGCCGATCGGTGCAGGCAGGAGAACGACGCGGCCGGCCGACATCCAGCCGGCTATTGCCGAACCGATGGCAATCGAGATCGCGAAGATCGCCAGATAGGCGGGAACGACAAGCTCCGAACCACCGAGAATTTCGCTGACCATGATCGGCAGCATCGACATGACGAAGGCGCCGACGAACCAGAACCAGCAATTCATCAGCGCCGAGCGCCAGACGCGGGTATCCTCGCGCAACTCCTTCACCAGCGTCATGCTGGAGCGCAGCACATTCTTGTCGACGACAAGAGAGGGCGCCTGCGCACCGGTGCGCGGGATGATGCGGGCGAACAGCCAGCACAGAACCGACAGAACCATCATCATCGGTCCGAAGATCCAGACGCTGTCTCCCTCGGCAAAGGCAAGTGCAGCAACAATCGTACCCGTCAGGATGGCGATAAACGTGCCGCCCTCGATCCAGGCATTAGCCTTTGGCAGATCTTTCGTCTCCAGGAGGTCCGGCAGGATGCCATATTTGATCGGGCCGAACAGGGCCGAGATGACGCCGAAGCCGAACAGGGCGACCATCATCACGAAGATGGACGAAAAGGCGATGCCGATGACCGATATGGCGGCAATGCCGATCTCGGTTAATTTCAGCCGCTCGGCCATGTGAGCCTTGTCGTGTTTGTCGGCGAGTTCGCCGCCAAGCGCCGACAAAGCCAAAAAGGGCACAATGAAGATGCCGCCCGCCAGCGTGATGAGTGCAGCCCCTTCGGCAGCCATCGTCGCCAGGATCAGGAAGATCAGCGTCTGCTTGAGAAAGTTGTCGTTGAAGGCGGAGAGAAACTGCGTCCAGAATAGTGGCGCGAATTTTCTCGTTTTCATCAGGCTATCGTGCATGGCGCTTTCCCTTTTGATCACGGCGAAAAGACCACGGAGTTGTTAAGACAATCATCGAAAGCCGAAATAACTCCGCGGCATTGTTAACAAGGCTTAATCGTCGCTGTTGTGATTGAACTTGACGAGCAGCTTCTCGGTTTTCGCGTCTTCGATTTTGCGGATCAGCTTTTCCGATTCCGCATTGTCACGCAGGGTCTTGGTCATGTTGACGGTGGTCTGCACCAGCATAAGGATGCCCATGGCGAGATATCCCTTGCCCCAAAGATCGAGCGGCATCATCCAAAGGCCGAGCGCCAACATGAAGGCCGCAGCGCCAAAGGAGATATAGGAGAAGCTGACCCAGCTGGAGGAATGTTTCTGAAAGCTGTCGTTCATAGTATTAATCCTTCGAAAAATTGCAGTGATGTGGTTTAGGCTTTAGCGCCGAGGCGGTTGCGCAAGCGCGCCAGTACGTCATCGGCGGAGGAGCGCAGCGGTGCGCCGCATCCGGCATCCGCCAGCCGTTCGATGAGACCGGCGGACCGCGCCGGGCCTTCCATCTGCTTGAGGACGGCTGAGACCGTGTCGGTCTGTGTTTGGCGATCCCGAAGGCGCTCGAGCGTTCGTTCGGCATCATCAAGCGTGGCAAGGCTGATGCCCGCGGCAGTGTGATCGATCTTCTGGGCGACATCGGTGGCGCGCGCTAGCCGTTCGCCACGCTGCAACTCCTTCAAGCGTCCCTCCGCCGAGCGGACAGTTGCTTTGAGGTTTGTAATGGCGGTGGCGAACTGGGCTTGTGCCTGCTGGGAGGCCGTCCGTTCCGCTTCGAGAAAGGCGATGGCCTCAGCGGCTTCGCGAGCCAAACCATCGTTCCCCTTGGAGAGCGCGGTTAGCGTGCGCCCCTCCAGATCGGCAATCCGTGACAGGATCACCGCATGCTGGCCGCGCTCCTTTTCGTCCTGAGCAATGGCCACGGCCAGCGCGTGCTGCGCCGCCCGGATTGCCTGGGCTGTTGGTTTCCACGCAGAACTGAGCCGGTTAGGCGCATAATTTCCATTGAGAATTGAGCCATGTGAACCTTCCCCCAACGCGGTGAGCGACGGGG
>NZ_JAGGJU010000024.1 GCF_017873095.1 Heterorhizobium halophytocola
GACCCGATACGACAAAACACGGAAATCCTTCTCAGCATTCCTCGCTCTGGCCGCCGCAAAGATTTGGCTGCCATACTTTGTCAACAGGGCCTAGTTCAATCCTGAATCAGGTCAGCGGCGACACGCTTTAGGCCGTATCCTCTCACTATTTGCCGGTGACAATCGGCAAAGTCGTAAGATGCTTGTCGATGGTCTCGACAACATCTTTATGCATGGGAAGGTTGGCCTTTTCGGTCTCCCACCGCTCCATGAAGAGCGAGACGGTTTCCTGGGCTGTGTCGAGGACGAGCTTTTTGGGCAGGTTGGCTTTTGCGGATAGGTGCGCCAGCTCGTCCGCTGTGAAGCCGGTGAACTCCTTCGTCCGGCTGAACGTCAGCGCGGACTTGTCATTCGCGATATACGGGATCGTGGACACGAAATCATAGGCTGGAGCGAGGCGGGCGTTGCGGCGATCAGGGTAGATCAGCGACCAGTTTTTCAGGTGCATGTCGCCATTGCCGATCAGGACATTGAATGCCAGGCGACGAAAAAATTCGGCCACATCATCCTGATCGGATTCGGAGGCGATCACCGATATCAGATTGCGGTAACTGGCCTTCTTGTACTTGTCCTCAGGATAGACGTTAAAGACCTGCGCAAAATCTTCGACATGGGTGACGCTGCCGTCATCATTGCGATCGAAACGCTCAATGACGAAGGCCTGTCGCCCGATCTTCTCAATCCCGTCAGGCAGGTTGCCGATCGATCGCACATCGATCAGCCCGATCGCTGGAACGTTGATCCCGACCATCCTGGCAAGGCTCATCATCGAGAACTCGTTTTCCGGGACGTTGGCAAACTCGCGTGAGGGGAGTTTGACGATCCGATTGCCGCCGACGCCGCTTGTCGGGATCGTCAAGCCGCCGCTGGCGCTTTGAACCGCCGAGAATTTGAGCTGCACACCCGCCAATGAAAACCGCATGGCATCTTCCGCAGCTTCCTTCGCGGCTTCGCCTTCCAAAACGTTGTGTGCTTCGTCCGGCCACTCTTCGCCGTCCGCTGGGACGACGGTGATCGCGCCGGGCAGGTCCTGCCCGAGCACCCATAAGAGGAAGAACTCACGGTCGATATGAATGTCTGCCTTCTCAGCCAGGTACCGACGCAGATGCCCCTCTGGCAGGAGGTTCGAGAAGTAGGGCATCAGCTTGATTTTATATGGCCGGAAATCCGTGATCAGGTCGCCGAGGCTATCCTTGAACTGCAGGCCGAGGGTCGGTCTTTCTCGGTTCTCGATATAGGCATCGTTGAACGCGAACAGCGTCTTTTCGTTTCCGACATAGGTGATGGTGCCGATTTCTTCGCCATAGAGGCGCACACTCAAAACGGATACATCAGGCATCGTCGTCCTCCTCATCTAATGAGTAGGCTGGACGGTTCGCATTCCTTTGTTCGCTCCTTGGCTCGAAATGGGCGATCTGGTTGCGGAGCGCTTTCATGCTGTTGGTCGCGTCCAATATGCCCTTCCAGTGCTCCGTCAGTCTGGCTTGGTCAATCGTTTGGCGCAGCGAGCGGAGATTGTCTAAAAACCGTGTATCGATCTGGAGGCGCTGGAGTGATGCTGTCGCTTTGCGCAGCTCGTCCAGCTCGGGCAGGCTCGGCGCTTCAATCTGAAGGGCGCGAACCGCCTTTTGCAGTTGCTGCATTTCCTTGCCGATCGCGGGCGGTTGGATCACAGTGCGATCCGTTGTCTGACGCGTGATCGACTTGATCGCAGGCACAGCCTTGCGTGGGACCAGGGCGATCTCCAAATCTAATGCGCTGGCGATCGCGACGAGGCTCGACACGCGTAGATCAACGCTGTTGGATTCGATCCGCGAAATCTGCGCTTGCGGTACGCCCGCCAACCGGCTCAACTCTCGTTGGCTGAGCTGTTTGGCTTCTCTGGCTTCGCGTAGGCGGTCCGCGATCTCTTGCGTTTCATATTTCATCGATGTTTATTTCTGCATCATTGCTCTAGTTTGATGTCTTTTACGATATCACGAGATCGTTGTCTTCTCAAATTGATGTTTTATGGTGCATCAACAATAAGTTATGATGCATTATAATGCATCAAATGGGGTCTTGAACTTAAGAACTCTTCCCAGAACGAGAATGTAGAAGATTTATTGCCACCTACTCCACGAGGCTGGGCTCAACAAAATGACACCACAGCAGATGTTGGCAAACCGTGCTGCCTATCTCGCTGATCCTGTCGGCATGAGAGCTTTGTCAAAGCCGTTGCAAGACCAAGCACGTAACGAATATAAAAATACAGGATACATTCGAGATATGTATATTCAAAAATACGGAGCGACCCAGTGGTCAGAGCAGTTGGACAACTATCTCAAGAGCGCGGCTGCTCTGCATAATCCAGACATGACCGCGGGGGGCATTTACAGTTCAGTTGTCGACAAGACCCAGCCGATCGAGAATCGAATTGGCGGCTTGGTGGAAAACAGCTCCATGGGCAGTCAGTGGATCAACCCGAACCGCGGCGGCAACACCCGTGTTTCGCGGCTCACCCGGCATGCTGAACGGCAGGCCAGGAATAATTGCCCGAGTGTCATGGTGGATCTGCGGCTTTGCCCAAGTGATGCGAGAGAGCCTGGTAAACCGCTTCACTAGGCAAAATTTCAGGAAAGTACGATGTCAGAGAAATCAAACTACAACCTATTTGAGATTGAATGGTTTAGCGAGTTCCTTGGTGCGTTTACAACGAGCGACGTACTCCACCCCACGGTGGCGCAAATTGAAGCTTATCGCGGCAAACTGCCCGATTACCTCCTGCAATTCTGGATGGATCATGGCTGGTGCAGCTGGAGCAACGGACAGTACTGGCTTTGCGACCCAGCGCTCGCCAAGCCGGTGATCGACTATGTGTTCATGGGCGATCCGGACCTCGATCCGGAGAAGATGTTTGCCTTTGGCTACACCGCGTTCGGCGAGATCGACATCTGGTATGGCGACGCCACCATCCGGCTCAACCTGCTGATGGACAAAGTGCGCGTTGAACCAAGGTATTTCAACGAGGAACACCAGCGCTTCCAGACCGACAAGATGATGATTGGTAGCTCTGTGGCTGGGCGAGTTTCGCCTGCAATCGCGCCTTGGGAAGACCCGAACTACAACAACATGATGCCACAGGCGCTGGAGCGGCTGGGCCGACTGCAATGGGGCGAGATCTATGGCTTCGTCCCCGCGCTCAGCATGGGCGGGCAAAACAGCGTCGACAATCTGCAGAAAGTAAGGATGGTGGAACATCTGGTGTTTCTCGCCTCGCTCGAGCCGCCGACCCTCTACGACTACATTCCGCCGGCAGATGGCGAAGGTGGCTTCGGCACGGTCATCCCCGGACGTAAGATCGGCTCACAGGAATGACCTCGGCTGGAAGCGCCAAACATGGTCTGGTCGATGGATTTCATGGCGGATCGCCTTGAGGACGGCAGGCCGTTTCGGCTGCTGAATGTTCTGGACGACTTCAATCGCGAGGGATTGAGCATTGAGGTGGATTTCTCGTTACCTGCCGAGCGCTTCATCCGGAGCCTGAACCAGATCATCGAATGGCGCGGCAAGCCCATGGCAATACGGGTGGATACCGGTGGACACTAGGTCCTGTTGACAAAGTGGATTCCCAAATCAGCTGAAGCGTGATTCAAGGCTGCCTTTTAGGAGGCGGTTTTGGCTCGCGGCGACCTGAC
>NZ_JAGGJU010000025.1 GCF_017873095.1 Heterorhizobium halophytocola
ATGGCCCTCGCCAAGGCCGCTCAACCGGCGCCAGCGTGAGGCAGCAGCAGACCTCGCGGCCTCATCCAGAGCCGATCCACCGGCCCCAAATACCGCACAAACAAAACCCCGCCAAAAAATGACGGGGTTTGTCAGCAGTCTGAGCCCGGCGCAGAGCGCCGGGCTTGCCGTGACCCTTGGGGGCAAAGGCTCGATTCAGAGCGTGCCCTGACGCTGCTGGATCATCATGTAGGTGTCGAAGCCGTATTCGGCGACCTGGGCCCAGAGATAGGCTTCCTTTTTGAAGGCGGTCTGGCTGTCGTAAAGTTTCTTGAAGTTGGCGTTCTTTGCCGACAGATCCGCCATGACCTCCTGGTTTGCCTTGAAGCAGGCATCGAGGATCTCGGAGCTGAACGGACGAAGCTGCACGCCCTGGCCGACGAGTTCGCGCAGGGCGGCGGCGTTCTTGGCGTCGTAGCGGGCGAGCATGTTGGCATTGGCCGAAGCACAGGCGTCCGTCAGGATGCGCTGGTAGGACTTCGGCAGCCCTTCGAACTTCTCCTTGTTGAAGAAGGCATGCACGGTCGGACCGCCTTCCCACCAGGCCGGGTAGTAGTAGTATTTGGCGACCTTCTGGAAGCCGAGCTTCATGTCGTCATAGGGGCCGACGAATTCGGTGGCGTCGATCGTGCCCTTTTCCAGCGCGGCATAGACGTCCGGACCGGCGATCTGCTGCGGGGTGACGCCGACCTTGGACATGACGTCCCCGGCAATGCCGGCGATGCGCATTTTCAGGCCCTTCATGTCGTCGATCGTCTTGATTTCCTTGCGATACCAGCCGCCCATCTGGGCACCGGTATTGCCGGCCGGCAGCGCAAAGACGCCGTGATCGGCATAAAACGCGTTCAGCATGTCCGTGCCGCCGCCGATGCTGAGCCAGGAATTCATCATGCGGGCATTGAGGCCGAAGGGGACGGCGGTGCCGAGCGCGAAGGCCTTGTCCTTGCCGATATAGTAGTAGGAGCAGGTATGCGCCATCTCGACCGTGTCGGCGGCAACGGCGTCGAGCGCCTGCAGGCCTGGGACGATCTCGCCGGCGGCGAAGGTCTGGATGGTGAAATTGCCATCGGTCGCTTCCGAGACGCTGGTGGCGATGTCTTCGCTGGCGGCAAACAGGATGTCCAGGCTCTTGGAGAAGGACGAGGTCATGCGCCAGGTGATCTTCGGGTTTTCCTGGGCGATGGCGGGGGCGGCAAGCGCTGTGGAGGCGGCGGCGCCAAGCCCGGCAGCGCCCGCTTTCTTGAAGAAATTACGGCGGTTCATGAAGCTTTACCTTGGGATGTTTTCGAATGGATCTGTTGCAGGTGTCGGGCGGCTTCCTAGCGGGCGCGAAAGCCGCTTTCAACACTAAAAATATGATTTATGTCGGGCTGCCCTGAATTCCTTGGCATAAATTGCGCTCATGTGCCCGGTTTCATCGCGGAAAATACCACCTGGTCCACGCGTCTGTCCGGCGCCCAGCGCCGCTGTCGGAAACCTGCCCTCCTGATCAAATCGGCATTGAATTTGGTGCGGCACCGTTCTAGGTTAGAATTATTCTAAAAACTCGAGGCCCGCCTTCATGTTTCTTCGTCTTTTCGGTCCCGCCAAACGCTCCTTCGACAGTCTGAGCGAACAGGAAATCCTAGCCCTCGGCATCGCGTCTGAAGAAGACGATGCGCGGATCTATCTCGCCTATGCCGACCAGCTGCGCGCCGCCTATCCGCAGTCGGCCAAGGTGTTCGAGGACATGGCCGAGGTCGAGCAGACCCATCGCAACAACCTGATCGAGATGCACCGCCAGCGGTTCGGCGAGCGCATTCCGCTGATCCGGCGCGAGCATGTGACTGGCTTCTACGAGCGCAAGCCCGATTGGCTGCGGGCCAACCTGTCCCTGGATCAGATCCGCGAGGAGGCCGAGCGGATGGAAGCGCAGGCCTATCGCTTCTATGTCGAGGCGACCAAGCGGTGTTCGGATGCCGGCACGCGGCAACTGCTCGGCGAACTGGCGCTGGCCGAACAGGGACATGAGGATATCGCCCGCATGCTCGGCGACGAGCATACGCCCGCAGACGTGAAGGCCGAGGAAGACGAGGGCGCGCGTCGGCAGTTCGTGCTGACCTATGTGCAGCCGGGGCTTGCCGGCCTGATGGACGGGTCGGTGTCGACGCTGGCGCCGATCTTTGCCGCCGCCTTTGCCACCGGCAATACATGGCAGACCTTCCTGGTCGGCCTTTCGGCCTCGGTCGGCGCCGGCATTTCCATGGGCTTTACCGAGGCGGCGCATGACGACGGCAAGATTTCCGGGCGCGGATCGCCGATCAAGCGCGGTCTTGCCTGCGGCATCATGACCGCGGTCGGCGGCCTCGGCCACGCGCTGCCCTACCTGATCCCGCATTTCTGGACGGCGACGGCGCTGGCCGCCGTGGTGGTGTTCTTCGAACTCTGGGCGATCGCCTTCATCCAGAACCGCTACATGGAGACGCCGTTCTTCAAGGCGGTGCTGCAGGTGGTGCTCGGCGGTTCGCTGGTGCTCGCCGCCGGCATCCTCATCGGCAATGGGTGAGCAGCGACGGCGAAGCCGGCAAAAGGCTCCAGTGGAGCGTTTTGAGCTGCGAACGCCCTGAGCCGAAGCGAAGGGCCGGCAAGGCAGCGACGGCGAAGCCGGCAAAAGGCTCCAGTGGAGCGTTTTGAGCTGCGAATGCGCTCAGCCGAAGCGAA
>NZ_JAGGJU010000026.1 GCF_017873095.1 Heterorhizobium halophytocola
ATCCGTCGGATGAAGCTGCGCGAGAAGCAGTCGATCCGCGAGATCAGTCGGCATACCGGTTTGTCGCGCAACACGATTGCGAAGTATTTGAACGCTGGTACGATCGAGCCGACGTTCACGGTACCGGAGCGGCCGAGCAAGCTTGATCCTTTTGCCGACAAGCTGGCGGCCTGGCTGAAGACCGAGGCTGGGAGGTCGCGCAAGCAGCGCCGAACGCTGAAGCAGCTTCACGCCGATCTGGTGGCTCTCGGGTTTACCGGCTCCTACGGTCGGGTCGCCGCCTTTGCCCGTGAGTGGCGGGTTGAGCAGCAGACGACTGGCCGCGGCATATTCGTTCCGCTGTCTTTCCGTGCAGGCGAAGCATTCCAATTCGATTGGAGTGAGGATTATGCCGTGATCGGCGGCGAGCGGACGAAGCTGCAGGTCGCCCATATCAAACTATCACACAGCCGGGCGTTTCTGGTCAGGGCCTACCTGCTGCAGACGCACGAGATGCTCTTCGACGCTCATTGGCACGGGTTCCGCGTGTTTGGCGGCGTGCCCGGTCGCGGTATCTACGACAACATGAAGACCGCGGTCGATCGCGTTGGCCGCGGCAAGGAGCGACAGGTCAATGTTCGCTTCCAGGCGATGACGAACCACTACGTTTTTGCGCCCGAGTTCTGCAATCCCGCCGCGGGTTGGGAGAAGGGCCAGATCGAGAAGAATGTCCAGGATGCCCGGCCGCGACTGTGGCAACAGATGCCGGACTTTCCTGATCTGGCGGCATTGAATGCCTGGCTGGAACAGCATTGCCAGGACCTGTGGCGCGACACAGCGCATGGCACCTTGCCCGGCACGATCGCGGACGTCTGGTCCGCAGAACAACCAGCATTGATGGCGCTCCCCGCTGCGTTTGACGGCTTCGTCGAGCAGGGCAAACGTGTTTCTCCGACATGCCTGATCACCTTCGAGCGGAACCGCTATAGCGTGCCTGCATCGTTTGCGAACCGGCCTGTCAGCTTGCGAATCTATCCCGAGCGACTGGTCGTTGCGGCCGAGGGCAATGTTCTATGCGAACATCCGCGGGTGATTGAGCGCAGCCACGACAAACCGCCGCGGACGATTTACGACTGGCGGCATTACCTTGCTGTCATTCAGCGCAAGCCCGGTGCCTTGCGCAATGGTGCGCCCTTCCTGGAATTGCCGTTGGCCTTCCGGCGATTGCAGGACCAGATGCTCCGCCGCGCCGGCGGTGATCGCGAGATGGCCGATATCCTTGCTCTTGTCCTCCATCACGAAGAACAGGTTGTCGTCAGGGCCGTGGAACTGGCTCTGGACCAAGGCGTGGCAACCAAAACGCATGTGTTGAACTTGCTGCATCGGCTGATTGACGGCAAGACGACCGACGGTCCTGACATCGATACGCCACAGGCGCTGACCTTGCTACGCGAACCCAAGGCCAACGTGGAGCGCTACGATGGCTTGCGTGTCCGGATCGTGGGAGGTCGCCATGCGTCATGATCCCGCAAGTGCCGCCGTCGTCATCATGCTGCGGAGCCTGAAGATGTATGGCATGGCCCAAGCCGTCACAGACCTGATCGAGCAAGGGGCTCCAGCTTTTGATGCGGCCGTGCCGATCCTGTCCCAGTTGCTGAAAGCCGAGATGGCCGAACGTGAGGTTCGCTCGATTGCCTATCACATGAAAGCCGCTCGCTTCCCGGCCTATAAGGACATCTCCGGGTTCGACTTCGCCGCCAGCGAAATCAACGAAGCGACGGTGCGCCAACTGCACCGATGCGAGTTCATGGACGGGGCGCAGAATATCGTGCTCGTCGGTGGGCCGGGCACAGGAAAAACACATGTCGCGACTGCCCTTGGGGTCCAGGCGATCGAGCATCACCGCCGGAAGGTCCGCTTCTTCTCGACCATCGAATTGGTCAATGCGCTCGAACAGGAGAAGGCCAAAGGCAAGGCAGGACAGATCGCTGAAACCCTGGTTCGCCTCGATCTCCTGATCCTCGATGAATTGGGATACCTTCCGTTCAGTGCCTCAGGGGGAGCGCT
>NZ_JAGGJU010000027.1 GCF_017873095.1 Heterorhizobium halophytocola
CCCTCCGAGACGCCCCGGGGGGCAGGAAGCTGGGGCGGTGGGGTGTCCTGGAGGCGGTGCCGGCTGTCGCGCGGGAGGTGGGCGGCGGGTGCCGGCAGGTCTGCCTTTTGGAGATTAGTGGTCGTTGGCGGTGCGGGTGACCAGCGACAGGCTGCGGTCGGCGTTGACGCGGTAGACTTCGTGCACCTGCTTGCCCTCAGCGAAGTATTCGTTGAACACGGTCGAGCCGACCGGGGCGAGCGACAGGGTGGCGCTCTGCGAGATCGGGCCGGCAAAGGCAGCGGACGTGCCGAGGGCTGCGAGAACGGCGGCGGTGGCAATGATGGTCTTCATGAGGGTTGTCCTTGATGTCGTATCTTGTCTGGTCCCGGCAGCCGTCGCTCATGCGCGGGGCATGCGTTGCGATCGGTCTGCCCCGGGATCGGGGGATTGGGTTGGATTGCGCTCTGTCCTGGTGCGATCGCCGCGAAAGAGGCCGGTGGATGATGGGGGGCGGCAGGCTCTCCGCCAAGAGGGGAGAGAGGGAAGCGAAAAGCCTGCCGCACAACCCGGGTGGCGGCACCCGGATCTGTCATTCTCCAGCCGGCGCCTCCGACCGGTCATCCGGTCAGGCTGCGCGCCAGGGGCCGAAGGCTCAGTTGTCGTTGGCCGACTGCGAGACCAGGCTCAGGCTGTGGTCGACGCCGACGCGGTAGACCTCGTGGTACTGCTGACCGTTTGCCAGATAGGCGTTGAGCACGGTCGAGCCGACAGGGGCCTGGGCGTGGATCGTGCCCGACAGCGGGCCCTGGTTTGCCGGGACCTGCTGGGCGAAGGCGGCGGAGGCACCGAGCGAGGCGACGATGGCGGCAGCTGCGATGAGCGTTTTCATGATGGCGTTTCCTTGTTGTTCTTGTGTCCCGACCGTCTTCAGGCGGTCGTGGCAGTCAGGGGATATGTCGGCGCTAGGGTCGACCAGGGGATCTGGGCGGGCCCGGCCCTCAAAGATCGAGCCGGGCGGGCCATTGACGATTTAGCGGCCGGTGTCAGTGGTTGTTGGCCACGCGGCTGACGAGGTCGAGGGTGCGGTCGCCGTTGACCTTGTAGACTTCGTGCACCTGCTTGCCGTTGGCGAAATATTCGTTGAACACGGTCGAGCCGACCGGGGCTTCCGACAGGGTGGCGGAGGCGGAGATCGGGCCGGCAAAGGCAGCGGACGTGCCAAGGGCTGCGAGAACGGCGGCGGTTGCGATGAGGGTCTTCATGATGGTGTTTCCTTTGTCTCTTTTTCGATGTCCGGCTGTCTTGATTGTTGGCGGGGCAGCCGTGACGCACATGTCTTGTGGGGGATGTCGGCGGCGCCCGGGGTCAGACGACCCGGGCGGCCGTCAGGGCCTTAGTGGTCGTTGGCTGTGCGGGTAACGAGCGACAGCGTGCGGTCGCCGTTGACCTTGTAGACTTCGTGCACCTGCTTGCCGTGGGCGAA
>NZ_JAGGJU010000028.1 GCF_017873095.1 Heterorhizobium halophytocola
TTTGTGATTCAGTGGGACATGTTGAAGAAACCTGCTCCCGAACAGACGGCTCTCGAGATGGTAACGCTCAACAGTCTGGTGCCGAAGGATCACCTGCTTCGCAAGATCGACGCGGTGATCGACTTCTCCTTCATCCATGAGCGCGTTGCCGGTCTCTACTGCGCCGACAATGGCCGTCCACCGCTCGATCCTACGCGGATGTTCAAGACCCTGTTCATCGGCTATTTGTTCGGCATCCGGTCCGAGCGGCAGCTGGTGCGCGAGATCGAGGTCAACGTCGCCTATCGCTGGTTTTTGCGGATGAAGCTGACGGATGGCGTGTTCGACGCCTCGACGCTTTCCCAGAACCGGCGCCGTCGCTTCAACGACACGTCGGTCGCCCAGGACATCTTCGACCAGATCGTCAGCCAGGCGATCGGCCACGGGCTGGTCGATGGCACGGTGCTCTATACCGACAGTACGCATCTGAAGGCCAATGCCAACAAGGGCAAATACGATCTTGCGCTGATCGAGAAGTCGCGGTCGGACTACTGGGCCGATCTCGACCGGGCGATCGAGGCCGAGCGGGCGCTGCATGGCCAGACGCCGCTGAAGGAGAAGGAGCGCGCGCCGCAGGTGAAGGAAACCAAGGTGTCGCGCACCGATCCCGACAGCGGCTACATGGTGCGCGACGGCAAGCCGAAGGGCTTCTTCTACCTCGATCATCGCACCGTCGATGGTCGCCACGCGATCATCACCGATACGCATGTGACGCCGGCCAATGTGCATGACAGCATCGTCTATCTCGACCGGCTGGACCGCCAGCGCAGGCGCTTCGGCCTTGAGGTGAAAGCCGTGGGTCTGGATGCAGGTTACGCCGCGGCGGGCATCGCCAACGGACTGGAGGCACGAGAGATCCTCGGCGTCACCGGCTATCGCAACCCGACGCCACCAAGGCCCGGCATGATGCGCAAGTCGCAATATGCATACGAGCCCGGGATGGATGGCTACCGCTGCCCGCAAGGCCAGTTGCTCGCCTATGCCACGACGGACCGCAACGGCTACAGGCATTACACATCCGATCCGGCCATCTGCCGCGACTGCCCGCTTCTGGCGTCCTGCACTTCAAACGGCAAGGCCATCCGGACCATCACACGCCATGTCTGGGCCGATGCCCGCGAACGCACCGACGCCCATCGCAAGACGCCCTGGGGCAAAGCCGTCTACAAACGACGAAAGGAGACGGTCGAGCGATCCTTTGCCGATGCAAAGCAGCTTCACGGCCATCGATACGCCCGCTTCCGAAGTCTCGCCCGCGTCGCATGCCAATGCCTCCTGGCAGCAAGCGCCCAGAACATCAAGAAGATCGCAATGGCCCTCGCCAAGGCCGCTCAACCGGCGCCAGCGTGAGGCAGCAGCAGACCTCGCGGCCTCATCCAGAGCCGATCCACCGGCCCCAAATACCG